>NZ_FNIY01000027.1 GCF_900104355.1 Phyllobacterium sp. OV277
GATCATGCGTGGACGGGTTGTTGTTCCGCCTGAAGTTTCAGCGCCAGAATGGTTGAGCGCAGTTCGGCCGGGCGGATGGGTTTTGACAGGATCGGTATCTGCGGATCGCCCACATCATCGCGCACACGGTTTTCATCATGACCGGTCACAACAATCGCCGGGATCTTGCGGCCATTGGCCCGGCGGATATAGGCAATGCAATCCGTCCCCGTGGTCTTGGCACCAAGGTCGAAGTCCGTGATGATGAAGTCGCAGGTCACATCCTTGCCTTCGGGAAGCGCATCCTCCTGTTGAACAATGCAGCCCCACTTTTCCAGAAGTATGCCGGTTGCCATGAGAATATTGACGTCGTCCTCCACCAAGAGCACGCGCAGGCCGTCCAGCAGGGAAGCAGGCTTGGCCCTGACGGCTTCAAGCGAGCGAACCGGCTCTGCGACCATGTCAAAGCCATCGATGACAACGGTGGTGCCCTGGTTCTCCACCGATCGCAGCGATACTTCGAGGCCCAGGAGGGTGGCAAGACGCTGGACAATCGACAGTCCAAGGCCAACCCCTTCCGTGTCCTTGTCGCCGCGTTCGCGCACCTGATAGAATTCCTCGAAAAGCCGTGGCAGATGTTGTGCGGCAATACCGGGGCCGCGATCATGCACCTCGATCGACAGCTTGCCATCGCGCACCCGGCATCCCAGCAGGACAGGGCCGCCCGGTGCATATTTCAATGCATTGGAAACAATGTTCTGGATCATGGTGGTCAGGAGGCTGGGATCGGTGCGCACGAACCTATGCGTTGCCACGACAGTCAAGGTCACACCTGCCCATTGGGCCGCTTGGGAATTCTGCTGTGCGATATCCTGCAGGATCTCACCAATGGCCACAGCTTCGGGCTGCGCCGATATCTTGCCACTGTCGAGGGTCGAGATGTCGAGGAGGGACTGGAACAGGCGTGAAACGCTTTGCAGTGACCGGTCGATATTGTTGACCATCTGCTGCTCTTCAACGCCCAGTCTGGCATCGCGCAGGCAGGCGATGAACAGACTGATGGCGTGGATGGGCTGGCGCAGATCATGGCTTGCCTGTGCCAGAAACCGCGACTTGGCAAGGTTGGCTTCCAGCGCTGCATTGTAGGCCTTGTGGACGCGCGTGAGCAGAATATAAACATAGGCTGGAACCAGAATGGCGGTCATCACAAGGGTGACGACAACATAGGGTTCACTGCGCCAGAAACTGTTGAAATAGGTGGTGGCTGCCAAGGCAACCAGCGCAACCGC
>NZ_FNIY01000026.1 GCF_900104355.1 Phyllobacterium sp. OV277
ATGGCGGCAAGTTCAAAATTCGTTGGTGCAGCGTCGGCGCTCGCCATTTCAGCGGCTCTTGTAAGTTCGGGAGCAATCGTCACCACGATTGCGGGGATTACAGCAGCTCATGCAGCAACAGTCAGCCGCATTGAAGTGCGCGGGAATACCCGTGTTGATGCCCAGACGGTCAAGGACAATCTCGGCATTACGCCAGGCAAGCCTTTCTCCAACAATGATATTGATGCCGCCACCAAGCGCCTGTTCGCAACGGGCCTGTTCGGCGATGTGCGCATCACGCAAGGCGGCGGCGCGCTTATCGTCACCGTGTCCGAGCATCAGGTTGTCAATCAGGTCATTTTCCAGGGCAACAAGAAGATCAAGGACGCGCAGCTGGCTCAGGCCGTACAGCTGAAGTCACGCGATGCATTCAACCAGACAACACTTGATGCCGACACCGAGGCCGTCCGCGCCGCTTACCGCAATGTCGGTCGCAGTGATGCCACTGTTAGTTCGCGCCTGATGGATCTGGGTCAGGGCCGCGTCAACGTTGTTTACGAAATCAATGAAGGCGACCGCACCAAGATCGCCAATATCGTGTTTGTCGGTAATCAGGCTTTTGGTGAACGCCGTCTGCGCGACGTTATCTCGACAAAGCGCTCCAACCCACTGTCCTGGCTGACACGCAATGACGTGTACAGTGAAGACCGCATGCGCGCTGACGAAGAATCACTGCGCCGGTTCTATTACAATCGTGGTTATGCGGATTTCCGCGTTGTCTCGTCGACAGCCAATCTTGATGCAGCGACCAATGAGTACACGATCACCGTCACGGTTGATGAAGGTGAGAAGTACAAGTTCGGCGGCGTTGAAATCCAGAGCTCGGTTGAGGGTGTTGATACATCCAAGCTGAACGGTCTCGTGCAGACATCCGAAGGCGATACATACAACGCCAAGGAAGTTGAAGATTCGATCATCAAGCTGTCGGAAAAGGTTGCTGGTCAGGGTTATGCCTTTGCCAAGGTCGAGCCACGCGGCGACCGCAACTTCGAAAACCACACGATTTCGGTCGTCTACAACATCGATCAGGGTCCGCGCGCCTATCTCGAGCGCATCGAAATCCGCGGCAATGAGAAGACACGCGACTACGTTATCCGTCGTGAATTCGATGTGAGCGAAGGCGATGCATTCAATCAGGTTCTGATCCAGCGTGCCAAGAAGCGTCTGGAAAACCTTGAATTCTTCCAGACCGTCAACATCTCGACTGCTCCAGGCTCGCAGCCTGATCA
>NZ_FNIY01000025.1 GCF_900104355.1 Phyllobacterium sp. OV277
TGTAGCCGCAAAGTTAAAGTGTCCTGTTTCTGCAAAGTAGAAACGTCGCTGTGTCACCTTCTTGTTGAGTGCAACGAGATATGGGATGCGGATTTTGGGCCTGATTTTGATGAGCGAACGCGAACTGCACCGTATCGAGGTTTTGTCAGAGGTTGTGGAGCGCCGCCGGACGATTGCGTCGGCGGCCATTGTGTTGTCGCTGAGCGTGCGTCAGGTGCAGCGGATCATGCGGACCTTCTGTCTTGAAGGCGCTCCGGCGCTGCGACATCGCAGCCGCGGCCGACGATCGAACAACCGGATCAAGGATGGCGTGCGAGACCTTGCGCTGCAGGTGGTTCGGGAACGCTATGCGGACTTTGGGCCGACGCTGGCGACCGAGAAGCTGGTCGAACAAGGATTTTCGGTATCACGCGAGACGTTGCGCAAATGGATGGCGGATGATGGTTTATGGCTGTCACGCAAACAGCGCCGGACGTTTCGCCAACCTCGACTGCGCCGGGAATGTTATGGCGAATTGATTCAGATCGACGGCAGCGATCATCGCTGGTTTGAGGATCGTGGTGACCGATGCACATTGCTCGTCTTTATCGATGATGCCACGGGCAAGTTGATGCAGCTTTTGTTTGTGCGTTCGGAAAGCGCTTTCACCTATTTCGAGGCTTTGGAGCTTTATCTGAAGACGCATGGACGTCCGGTCGCATTCTATTCCGATAAGCATTCGGTATTTCGTGTAGCGAAGAAGGAAGCCGTGAACGGCCAGGGGATGACCCAGTTCGGCCGGGCATTATCAGAGCTCAGCATCGAGATATTGTGCGCCAATTCGAGCCAGGCGAAAGGCCGTGTTGAGCGGGTCAACCGCACCTTGCAGGATCGCCTGGTCAAGGAGATGCGACTGGCTGGTATCAGCGATATGGCCACCGGCAATGCTTTCCTGCCGGACTTTAAGGACGCGTTCAACGAAAGGTTCTCTGTTGCTCCAATCAGGCCGGACAATCTGCACCGGCCACTCAATGTTGTTCCCGATAGATTGCGCGATATCCTGTGCAAGCGCGAACAACGCTATGTCGGAGAGCAACTGGCATTCTCCTATGAGCGCAAGCGCATCATGCTGAAGGAGAATGAACTCAGTCGGGGTCTCGTCGGTCAATATATCGACACCTACGCCTTTGCCGACGGACGTTTGGAGATGCGTTGGAAAGGCGTAACCCTACCCTACACAATGTTCGACAAGGATCAGCGTGTCACCCATGCGGCCGTGACCGAGAACAAGCGGCTGGGCGATGTATTGTCTTTGATCAAGGCTCAACAGGACCCGCTACCTGCTCCCAAGGTGAAGACCAACAGCGAGGCCATCGATTATCAAAAACGTGCACGCAAACCATCGCGGCGCGACAGTTGGATTGAGAAACGAAGAGAAGGCAGACTACAGGAGCAAGCTGCCACGGCTCTATTCACTGTCACCGGTCCGGGCTGCGATG
>NZ_FNIY01000010.1 GCF_900104355.1 Phyllobacterium sp. OV277
AAATCCGCATCCCATATCTCGTTGCACTCAACAAGAAGGTGACACAGCGACGTTTCTACTTTGCAGAAACAGGACACTTTAACTTTGCGGCTACACACAAAGATCGCATAAGATAGCTTATGGAACTGCGTGTGATGTCAGCGGATGGCAGTAAGTCGCTGCGATGTAACCATCAAACAATTGACATCTGCACGTTCGAGGAGTTGAACTGCGTTGCGCAAGCCGCAATTATCAGTAGCCCCTTGCCGCCACCACACTTTGATCCCACAGACTATATTGCTCGCCCGATGGTCTTCATCGACCCGTCGACAACTGTCCCAGCGAGTGGAAAGCCAGAACAGATAAAATGTCCCAATCAGTTGAACGTTCAAAGCGTCCGTTGATTATTGCCTCGATCGTGCTGGCAACTTTCATGGTCGCCATCGAAGCCACGATCGTTGCCACAGCCATGCCAAGGATTGTCGGGCAGCTTGGTGGCTTCACCTATTACAGCTGGGTTTTCTCGGCGTTCCTATTGGCGCAGTCCACGACAACTGTCGTCTACGGCAAACTGTCGGATATTTTCGGCCGCAAACCAATTCTGATCGGCGGTATTGTCATTTTCCTCATCGGCTCTGCGCTGGCAGGTTTCGCCTGGTCCATGACATCACTGATCGCATTCCGATTGTTGCAGGGTCTTGGCGCGGGAGCGATCCAGCCGGTGACAATGACCATTGTCGGTGATCTCTATAAACTTGAGGAACGGGCCAAGGTCCAAGGCGTGCTTGCCAGTGTCTGGGCCATCTCTGCCGTGACCGGCCCGCTCGCTGGCGGTCTGATTGTCGATCATGTTTCCTGGGCATGGATTTTCTGGATCAACCTGCCTATCGGCCTGTTTACCATTATTGGCTTTACCCTCTTCCTGCATGAGAAAATCGAACCGCGCAAAGCCAGTATCGACTATCTGGGCACGATCCTGTTTACGGTTTCCATTGTCTCGCTTCTGATCATCCTGACCGAAACAGATGCTGATCTGTGGATACTGGCATCCCTCGGTGCCCTGTTCATCGCCACGGGCGTCCTGTTCTTCATGCAGGAACGCCGGGCACCGGAGCCGATCATTTCGATTGCGCTTTGGAGCCGCAGGCTTATTGCGACCAGCAATGTCGCAACGCTTCTGGCCGGCATGGCGCTGATCGGTCTGACGACCATTCTGCCAATTTATGTGCAAGGCGTGCTCGGTCGCTCACCTCTCGTTGCCGGGTTCACACTGACCATGCTGATTGTTGGTTGGCCTCTGGCAGTCATGCTGTCCATCCGCCTTTTCCGTGCATTTGGAATCCGCCCGACCTTACGCGCGGGCAGCTTCATGTTCCCGATAGGCGCGTCCTTTCTTCTCTTTCTGACACCGGAAAGCAGCCCTGTTTATGCGGGCTTCGGCGCATTCCTTATGGGGTTCGGCATGGGTCTGGTCAGCGTGACCAGTGTTGTGCTCGTGCAGGAGAGTGTCGAATGGTCCATGCGCGGCAGTGCTACGGCTTCCATTATTTTTGCCCGTAGTCTCGGCAATACGCTGGGGGCAACCACCCTTGGCGCCATATTGAACATCGGCATCGCTCACTTTGGCAGTGGTGATCTTGCTGACCGGCTGCATCAGATAATCAATCAACCGACGGGCCTTTCAAGCCTGTCGACCGATCCTGCAATCCGCTTTGTGTTCCACTCCGCTCTGCACTGGAGTTTTTGGGGTGTGTTTATCGTCGCATTGCTCACCTGCATAACGACGTGGCTCATCCCGGTGTCGCGTGAAGCCGGAGGCAAACCACCAACGCAGACAGAAATGCAGGAAGCGATGACGTCCTGACGGCACACGGATTGCCCGTTTACTCGGGCAATCCGGCTTTGCGCAACGCATCGAGATAGCGTTCAAGATGTTCGGGCGTTTTCCAGGGAACACCGACGCGCGTTGTCGTAATGCTGGTTTCGGGAGCAACGCTTAACAGGCCATCCAAAGCAGCACGGGTCGCATTGGCATCCCCCATCTCTCCCAGTGCCGCCAGAAGAACCCGGTGGCCGGTCGGGAAATTATAATTCATGTGAAGGGCTTTGCGCGCCCACTCCGCCGCGGCGTCATAATGTCCGTCGGCGAATTCTGCCATCCCGAAAAACGCAAAGGTCCAGTAGTTGGCCGGGTCCCGCGGGCTCAGCCTAATGGCCATTTTCAGGGTTTCCCGCGCGCTCTCAATTTCTCCGGCAAGCGCATAATAACCGCCGCCCCACATCCGCGCGAAAGCCAGATTGGGATTGAGATCGATGGCTGTTTCCAGACAGCGGCGTGCATCGTCGAAACGGCGCATGAAGAGCGCTACTGAACCAAGTATGGTATGGGCCTCGGCATCCCGGTCATCCAGTTCGACGGCCAACCGTGCCATGTCCTGCGCTTCGGCCATGGCTGCCTGCGGGTTGGGGCTCCAGGCATAAAGCACATCGACAATCTTGCACATGGCGTAGACGACCCGCGCCCTTGCCTGGTTCGGATCAATGGCGATTGCCTTCAGCACAAAACCCTTGGCAGCGGCGCTGTCTTCCTTTGTCCAGCGCCAGGCGTGCCAGTTGGCCCGCATCATATAATCCCAGGCATTCAGATTTGCCGGATCTTTACGCCGCGCCCGCTTCATTTCCGCGCCGATGAGTTCCGGTGTAACAACACCCACGATACTTGCCGTGATATCGTCCTGAACCGCAAAGACATCGTCCATCTGCCGGTCGAATTGCTCGGCCCAGATATGATTGCCGGTTGCAGCATCAATCAGCTGCGCGGTGATGCGTACACGAGAGCCACTGCGCCGGACGCTGCCCTCCAGCACATATCGCACACCAAGTTCCCCGGCGACCTGCTTTATGTCAACGGCCCCGCCCCTGTATGTGAACGAAGAATTGCGGGCGATGACAAAGAAGGCCTGATTGCGTGCCAGACCGGTGATAATGTCTTCGGCAATTCCGTCGGCGAAATATTCCTGATCCTTATCCGCGCTCATATCCTGAAACGGCAGCACCGCGATGGCCGGTTTGGCGACATCCTCCACCGCCGGTGTGCTGGAAGCGGCGCGCTTCACACCAGCCATGATCTCAAGCACAACCCGGTAAACGCGGATGCGCTTCTTGATATTCTTGACCTGCCGTTCGCCGAGGTCTTCAAAGGTAAAGGCCACTTTGCCAGCGACCTGCTCGAATACATTGGCAGTGATCGATATTCCGCCCGGTTCGGCCAAAGCTTCCATTCGGGCGGCGATGTTGACGCCATCGCCAAAGATATCGTCACCATCAATGACAATATCGCCTATGTTGATGCCCGCCCGGTATTGAATGCGCTGATCTTTTGTAACACTCACCTCCGCCTCCGCCACCCCGCGCTGAATGAGAACAGCGCTCTCGACTGCATCAACGACACTGCCAAATTCAACCAGCAATCCGTCCCCCGTCGTCTTGACGATACGGCCACTGTGTTCGCGCAAAACGGGATCAATCAATTGCTGGCGATGCAGGCGCAGCCGGGCAATTGTGGCCGCCTCATCCGTCTCCATATGACTGGAATAGCTGACCATATCGATTGCCAGAATAGCAACGAGTTTGCGTGCAACGCGGTCGGTGGCCAACATTATTCCCCGTTTGAATGGCTCTGCACCTGACTTTACGAGTCTATCGGGCTCAAGTCCATTTGAAACCGCTTTCAGTCGTCGGGGCGGCTATTCCTTCGCCTTGGCAAGACGCTTCAGCGCGCCGCGTCCCATAAAGCCCGCAGTGAAATATGTAATGATAAATGCAAGGACGAGACTACCAGCCAGAATAATCGCCACAAAAGTAGTATCAATCCTCCCCAGCCCAACCCCACTGGTCACAGTGTCAAGATTGAGGGAACCGGTCGCGATGTAACTCATAAGCAGCAATGTTGCGACGTTTATAACAATAGTGATGATTGCCGCGCCGAGTGAAAACCGCAATTTTTCGCCTGATGTCATCACCCGGCCTGTTGTTCTTGTGAACAGATCAAAAGCCGGGGCAAGCGCAACCACCAGAGTGATGATACTCATAGAGCTGGGTATGTCGAACTTCAGTACCGTAGTGATCACCTGAACGAAGATGACGCATAATACAAATGCGAATATGAACCGAACAAATATCGGGGCAAGACTGGTCTGAACGGGAGAAGAACTCATTTAGCGTGTCTCACATTTGGAGCGAGATAATCGGATCAGGAGCCAGGATTGGCTTTATTTAACCGCCCTTTGTCAAGCGGGCTGTTTTTGCGGCAGTTTCGCAAGCGGGCGCGAATTGGGTGCGGTCGTTCCGATAGAGACATATCAGAAAATAGTCCTTACCTCCGGCAATCGTTGCAATGATGCGCCTTGTCCTCATTGTTTTCGAAGTACCAAAAACCATTGCCTCGTCAAAGGTCATGTCAACGGCAAGGCGGCCAAACATTTGCGTTGGTTTCTTGGAAACAAAACGGGTCTTTCTGTCGGTCAGATCAGACACATATTGCGCGGCATAGGCCTCCATCGTCTGTTCGGTAACATCTTTGACGGCGCGTATATTCATGGAATACATCTCAATCAGAACGTCGCCATTTTCCGGCGTCGATGCTGTCACACCCATAGGATCGCCGGTTCCATCAGCGAACATGGTGCTTATTCTGAAATTTCCCGGATATTTGTAACTATAGGAGCCATCACGCGCATGAAACTCCTTGAGGTTTTCGGCCGATGCGCCTGAAGCGGCCATCATGATCAGACCGGAACAGCCCAAAGCCCGCAAAAAGGTTAAAACCGGCATAGAATCCCCCCTCAATCTGCGCCTGATATCTATTTCAGCTGTGTTCCGAATTTATGTCAAACCACAATACCGATGTATCAATCAGATCGCCGCAATCGCATCATTTCGTCGAATGCCTGAGTAATCAGGGAAAACCTGTTCCAGCTTGGGATGGCCGCGAACGGCGCCCATCCCATATTCGCTATCGCTCAGGGCGCCATCAGCCCAGAGTTGAATTGAAAGCACCGCCGTCGAGCAGCAGGTTCTGGCCAACGATAAAGCCGGAATATTGGCTGCACAGGAAAGCTGCAGCCGCGCCAAACTCTTCCTTCGTGCCAAAGCGGCCCGTGGGATTGGCGGCATGCGCTTCGGCGCGGGCCTGTTCAACGGAAATGCCCTTGGTTTCCGATGTCTTTTCCAGAAACCCCTTGATCCGGTCGGTTTCGTGCGAACCGGGCAACAGATTGTTGATGATCACGCCATGACGGGCGACCTGCCGCGCGGTTCCAGCAACAAAACCGGTCAGACCGCTGCGCGCCGCATTCGACAGGCCAAGCTGCGCAATGGGCGCTTTCACCGAACCGGAGGTGATATTGACCACGCGCCCCCATTTGCGCTCGATCATGCCGGGAAGGATGGCGTTCATCAGATAGATTGGCGTCAGCATATTGGCATTGACTGCCTTCAGCCATTCTTCCTCATGCCAGTCTGACCAGAGGCCAGCTGGCGGACCACCGGCATTGTTGACGAGAATATCGGGCTGCGGTTCAGCAGCCAGAAGTTCCTTGCGGCCCTCTTCCGTTGTCACATCAGCAGCAACGATCTGAACCTTGACGCCATAGGTCTCGGCAATCTCTTGCGCCGTCTGGCGCAGTACCGCTTCCGTGCGTGCATTGAGTGTAAGGTCAACGCCTGCTTCTGCCAGTTTTTCCGCAACACCGCGCCCGAGGCCCTTTGAGCTCGCACAGATAATTGCCCGCTTGCCTCTGATTCCCAAATCCATTTTGTCCTCACCTGTCCTTCGTTCCGTCAAGCGGCCTGCCGTGCAAGCACGGCAACATTGTCGCAAAGACGGTCTATTTCCTGTCTTGTATTCAGATAGCTGACCGACGCACGCGCAATTTCGTTTAGCCCACGCGCGGTCATATCAAGCGGTGTGTAAGGTATCCCATTTGCCGCAATTGTAATCCGCTTTTCCGCAAGCTTGCTTCTAATAATCTGTGGTGCCATGCCTTCCAAAGTGAAGGACACAAGGCCGGATTTTTCCGTACCAAGGTCCTGAACCGTCACGCCGGGAATGGCGCTGAGCTGATCGCGCAATTGCCCGGAAAGGCTGACAATCCGCTCGCGGATCGCAGATACGCCAAGGCTTCGCGCCTGTTTCAATGCCGCGCCCAATCCGAGAAGCAGCGCAATCGGCTTTTCACTCGTCTCGAAACGCTGGGCATCCATCCGCACATTCGGCCCGTCTTCGCCCCATGATGAGGAGAGCACATCAAGATAGGCCGGTTCCAGCCTATCCTGAAAATCCTTCCTCACGTAGAGAATGGCAGCACCGCGTGGGCCACGCAGATATTTACGACCCGAGCCCTTGAGCATATCGCAGCCAATGGTGGCCACATCCACCGGAAGCTGGCCGAGCGTCTGCGCGGCATCGATGAAATAGGGGATGCCCGCAGCCCGGGTCACCCGTCCAATTGCCGCTGCATCATTAATGAGCCCGCCATTGGCCGGAAGCCACGTCAAGGCGACAAGCCGCACGCGCTCATCGATCATGGCTGCAAGCGCCGTAGCATCAACACTGCCATCTTCATTGGCCGGGATGATCTCGATCCGCGCACCTGCTCTGTTGGCGGCCGCCTGCATGGTCGAAAGATTGCCGCCCCATTCCTGACGTCCGACGAGAATGCGATCTCCTGCTTTCAGCGGCGGTAACGCGGCGAAGGTCAGGCCCCATGCGGCCGAACCGCTACTGGAGAAGGCGATTTCCTGAGGCGTTGCGCCGATGAGACCAGCCGCGTCCGCCCTCGCTTCGTCGATCAGACCTGCGGCGTTGGCAGCGGCTTCCATCGGCCCATAGAGCGATTCACGCTGCAAGTGCTCTGTTACCGCCGCAAGTGTACTGTTCGATGGCAGCGACGAGCCGGAATGGTTGAAATGCGTGCTGATAGCACAACCCGGTGTTTCCGAACGCAGCTGTTCAATGTCGAGTGCTTCCATTACGATCAACCCTCCAGCTCGACAAGTGCATCAATCTCAACCGTAACACCACGTGGTAGGGAACTGACGCCGACAGCCGCGCGGCTGTGGCGGCCTGCATCGCCAAATACGGCCACCATCAAATCCGACGCGCCATTGGCCACTTGCGGATGCTGTGTAAAATCAGGTGTTGCAGCCATAAAAACTCCGAGCCTGACGATACGGCGCGCGGCTGCAATCGTACCATCGGTCGCCGCAGCGATCTGGGACAGCACGTTGATCGCTGCGATTTCTGCTGCTCTGCGCCCTTCTTCTGGAGAAACTGCCGCACCGACAACACCATGGACGGCATTTTCATCATCAATCCGGCTGATCTGGCCCGAGATGCTGAGCAGATTGCCCGCACGGACAACCGATACATAATTTGCAACTGGGGTGGATGCGACCGGCAATTCGTGACCAATGCTTGCTAGTTTCTCTGCTATTGTAACTGACATCATAATCTCCGGCTGAATTTAGACGCATCATCTGCGGTGCGCGCCGGTGGGTCCAATTCAAATCACCGGGATTACCGATCGATCTGGCTAATGTCTTGAAATCTCGATATCGTAACGACCAACCCAATTTTGTTCTCGAAAGCACGAGACCCCCATGCGTTCTTCCACAACCTTGCCGCCATTGCAGACACTCCGGGCCTTTGAAGCTGTCGCCCGGCTGATGAGTTTTCGAAGGGCGGGTGAGGAACTGCTCATCACGCAAAGCGCCGTCAGCCATCACATCCGCCAGCTGGAAGAGTTTCTCGGCCTGCCGCTGTTCGTCCGCAAAGCGCGCAGCATTGCCCTGACCCCGGAAGGCACTGATTATCTTGCCCGCACGACCGATGCCTTTCGTCTTATCGCCACCGCCACATCTGATCTGCGCAGCAAGAGCAATCGCAACGTGGTTCGGATCAGCTTGCTGCCTTCATTTGCCGCAAACTGGCTGGTGTCGCGGCTGCATAAATTTCAGTCCCGACATCCCAATATCGACCTTGAACTCGACCCCACCTTACGCACGGCTGATGTAGCGGGCGGCGAGGTTGATATTGCCATCCGTTATGGCGACGGCAACTGGACCGGGGTCAATTCACGCTTGCTGATGGCTGAGCAGCTCAGCCCGGTTGTCAGTCCTGCACTGCTTCAAACTGGTCCCGCAATTGCGGTGCTGCAGGATTTGTTACAGCACACGCTGCTATTTGCAAAAAAGCCCGTTGACTGGCAGGTGTGGGCTGATGCGGTGGGCCTGGATTTGTCTCAGGCACGCACCATCCAATTGACCGATTACAACATCACCCTGCAGGCGGCACTTGATGGTCAGGGCATTGCCATTGGGCGCATGCTGCTGATCCACGATCACTTGCGGACCGGGCGTCTGGTGCAACCATTTCCCCAGACAATTACTTCTACAAGAACCGCCCATTGGCTGGTGACGCCCAAGGACGGCAAAATCGGACCAGCAACACAAGCCTTCATCGATTGGTTGATCGAGGAAACCAGAACAGCTTCGGTAGAGAGAAATGGAGAACCCGGAAATGCCCTATGAACTCTATTATTGGGACGGAATACAGGGACGCGGCGAGTATGTCAGACTGGCATTGGAAGAGGCTGGCGCTGACTATATCGACATCACCCGCGAAACCGGTAGCGGGCGCGGCACAGCAGCGATGATGAAAATGCTCAAAAGCTCTGGTGGTTTGCATACGCCATTCGCGCCGCCGTTTTTGAAGGACGGGGAGCTGGTTATCTCGCATGTGGCCAATATTCTTTTTTATCTCGGGCCAAAACTCGGGCTGGCACCTGAAGATGAAGGACTGCGTTATGTCACCAATGGCCTGCAACTGACGATCACGGATTTCGTCTGCGAAGTGCACGATACGCATCACCCCATCGCAACCGAGCTTTACTATGAGGATCAAAAGGAAGCGGCAAAGGCACGCGCCACCAGTTTCATTGACCATCGCATCCCGAAATATCTCGGCTATTTTGAGCGTGTCCTGTCCAGCGGAGATCAAAAGCACAGCGTCGGTGACAAACTGAGCTATGTCGATCTTTCGCTGTTTCAGGTGATCGAGGGACTGCGATATGCTTTTCCGCGCGCAACCCAAACGCTTGATCGCGATTACCCCTTACTCGTGGCCTTGCATGATCGGGTTCAGCAGCGACCCAGTATTGCCCGTTATCTCGCGTCGCCTCGGCGTATTCCATTCAACGAAGATGGCATTTTCCGCCACTATCCAGAGCTTGATCAGGACGCGGCTTAGAGCCGACTGAGAACCACGACGTGTTTGCCCGCCGAACAAAGCTGTTTGGCTCTATTGTCATCATGAAACGTTTCATGGTCCAAGGCGATCCGTTTGGCCTCACGCCGTGCGAGTTGCAAGACCGCTGGCGACACATTTTTATCGTGAAAGATGACATCAGCCATTTGCAGCTGACGCATGGCCCGTAGTGTTAAAAGCTCCGGGTCGTCGCTTGCAACAGGAATGACAGTCAACGTTCCGGTTCGCCCGCTGCTGTCGTCGGCGATCTCCCCTGCCCTTGCCGCAAGCCTGATCTCTTCGTCAGGTGCGGGCTCCGCATCAAAAGCGCGATTGACGAAATGCTCCCAGAACTGCCGTCTCTGGCGACCCGGTTGGAGCACATCGGCGATATGACTGCGCAACTGCTTTGCCAGTTGCGCCCATGCGGCAAGTGATACGGGCAGGATCGTTTCAATCCGCCTTCGGATCGCCTGCCCCAAAATCGGTGCTGCGCCATCGGTTGATATGCCAATCACGACGGGCGAGCGATTGACGATGGAGCCGAATTGAAACTGGCAGAATGCGGGCTGGTCGATGACATTGCACGGCACCCCCGATTTTACCGCCGCGTCACGGAACTGATGGGCTTCCTGCTCGGTTGCCGCATCGGCAACAGCTATTGCCGCGCCGCGCAAATCGGTCTTCAACCAAGCACGCGGGTGATGAATGCAGATTCCGGCCGCCACTAGCGCCGACATTTCTTCGCTCATTGCACCGGTGTAGACATGAACATTGGCACCTGCCGCGGCCAGTAATTCGGCTTTCCAGGCAGCCGCAGCCGTACCACCAACGATAACACCGCGCTTGCCCTGAAGGTTGAAAAACACTGGCAGGACGGCCAGTTCCCCAATGCTTCCGGGACTCGGACTATTCTGCGGCCTGGACAAGATTTGCATCAACAATCCCCCTGATCTCGGCGCGGCAGGAGCCGCAATTGGTGCCCGCTTTCAAAGCCTCTCCGATTGCCGCGACGCTGTGGCAGCCACTGCGTGCAGCGCTGGCAATCTCATTCCGCCCGACGGAAAAACACGAACAGACGATGGCGCCTTTGTCGGGCATATCCCTGCCGGGCCGCCCTGCCAGAAGCTGGAAGCGGTTTTGCGCTAAGGCGAAACTTTGTAACAGTTGTTCGCTGGCCCAGCTGCGCGAAACGGCGACGGGTTCGCGCGCTATATAGAGCGCACCGATCAACCCATCATCGGTGAAAACAGCCATACGATGCTGACCATTCTTCTCGTCGTGATAGCGCAACAACGGCATGCCTTCGCCAGCACCGAAAAGCGCCTCGGCGAATGCGGACCAGTCGTCCAAATCCTCAAGGCCAGCCAATTCCAGCCGGTAGCCATTATTGGTTTTGGCAAGCGCCCAATAATCTGCCGCAACGGCCGGAGGTTTGTTGCGCAGGACCGCGAAACCATACCAGCCGGCAGCAAGCGGCTGAACGTCAACCCTTGCCATCTTCAGTGCGGGCTGCCCCGAGACCGGATCGGTGCGTGATGTCACCAATGTATCGACGCGCGCGCTGCTGGCGAACTGGTTGGTCCAATGCATGGGTACAAACACGTTGCCGCGCGCCTGCCGGTCGGTCAGCAGCGCCCGCACGATAATTTCGCCATGATCATTGCGTAGCTTGACAAGGCGCGCATCGGCTATTCCCCTCTCCGCCGCATCAAGCGGATGGATTTCCGCAAAAGGTTCGGCGAAATGGGCTGAAAGCCGTGCGCTCTTTCCCGTGCGTGTCATCGTGTGCCAGTGATCGCGGACACGGCCGCTGTTCAATGTAAAAAGCCCATCCTGGTGAAACGTTTCATCCGGATGAACTGCAATGAACCGCGCCCGGCCATCACCGGTATAGAACCTGCCATCGGCAAAGAAGCGCCCATCAGAGGCTACACTCCCCCGACCCTGCGGCCATTGAAAGGCTGTAAGGCTAGCATACTCCGTCGCTGATATGGCCGCTTGTGCGCCTATATCAAAGTCACGGCTGCCATTATTGTCCGTACCCGAAAGAGCCGCATGCTCGGCAAAGATCTGCGCCGGGTTCTGGTAGGGAAAGCCATTGGCGAACCCCATCCGCTTAGCCACTTCCGTGATGATCCACCAATCCGGCTTTGCCTCACCGGGTAGAGATAAAAACGGTCGCTGCCTGCTGATCCGCCGCTCGGAATTAGTAACTGTGCCGTCCTTTTCGCCCCACCCGGCGGCGGGAAGCAAAACATGCGCAAAGGCTGTTGTATCGGTGTTCGCGTTAATATCGGAGACAACAACAAACGGGCAGCCCTTCAGTGCCTGCGCCACACCATCCGCTTCCGGCATGGAATCAACAGGATTGGTCGCCATGATCCACAGGGCTTTGATCCGGCCATCACCAACAGCCTTGAACAGATCAACTGCCTTTAAGCCCGGCTTCTTTGCTATATCAGGTGAAGCCCAGAAATTCTGTACCAACTGCCGGTGTCCGGCATTCTCGATCTGCATGTGGCTGGCCAGCATATTGGCAAGCCCACCCACTTCCCGTCCGCCCATCGCATTGGGTTGGCCCGTTACGGAAAATGGTCCCATACCCGGACGGCCAATGCGGCCCGTGGCCAGATGGCAATTGATGATGGCATTGACCTTGTCGGTGCCGGATACCGACTGGTTGACGCCTTGGCTATAGACGGTCACGCAACGCTCGGTTTTTGCGAACAGTTCGTAAAAGGCTGACAGAATGTCTTGCGCTATTCCCGTTTGTCTGGAGACAATTTCCAGATTGTATGGACTGGCAATCGCCAATGCCGCGTCAAACCCGGTCGTGTGCCTGTTAATATAGTTTTGATCCAAAGCACCCCGTGCCGCCAGAAACCTGAGCAGACCAATAAAGAGTGCCGTGTCGCCATCGGGACGGATTTGCAGATGCATATCGGCGATATCCGCGGTCATGGTGCGACGCGGATCGATAAGAACAATGCGCATTTCCGGGCGCGCGACCTTGGCCGCTGCAATGCGCTGATAAAGTACCGGATGGCACCAGGCGAGGTTTGAGCCAGTCAGAACGATGAGGTCGGCCAGTTCCAGATCCTCATAGGTCCCCGGAACCGTATCCGAACCAAAGGCCCTGATATGCCCGGCCACCGATGACGACATGCAAAGCCGCGAGTTGGTATCAATATTGGCCGAGCCGATGAAACCTTTCATCAGCTTGTTGGCAACGTAATAATCCTCCGTGAGAAGCTGGCCGGAGACATAGAAGGCAACACTATCAGGGCCATGTTCCCTGATAGCAGCACCAAAGCGATCCGCCACCAGATCAAGTGCGCTGTCCCAGCTGGCGGCTTTCCCATCAATGTGCGGTTCAAGCAACCGGCCATCCAGATGAATCGTTTCATCAAGCGCCGAGCCTTTAGAACAAAGCCGCCCGAAATTGGCCGGATGATCCGGATCACCAGCGATGGCAACGGTGCCATCGGCTTTGGGCGTCGCAAGCACGCCGCAGCCGACGCCGCAATAGGGACAGGTGGTGCGGACTGTACCCGGAGAAAGCGCCTGATGCTCCATGTGGTTTATTCCGCAGCCACGGCAGCAAGTTCAAGCAAGGCCAGAATCCGGTCGCCGTCCCGCTTGACAGCAATTGTCTTCACACTGCCCTCATCAGCTCCAAGGGCTTTGCCCGTCTCCAGCGAGATGACCCAATTGTGCAGCGGGCACGTCACCGCAGCACCGTGCACAATGCCCTGACTGAGCGGTCCGCCCTTGTGCGGACAGTGGTCATCAATGGCAAAAATCTGGTCTTCCATGGTCCGGAAAACCGCGATCTTGCCATCGGGTGTGTTCACACAGCGGGCACCACGGCGCGGAATGTCGTTGATGGTTCCAATCTCAACCCAGTTCATCATTTCACTCCGCTGCCTGTTGATAACTGACACTGGCCATGGGCTGGAACTCGTGCTTGTCGACGCCCGAAACCCGCTCGGACCACGGGTCGACCTGTGCAAACTTTTGGCTGAAAACAAACCGCTCAAAATAGCCCCGGCGTTTGGCATCGTCCTGCATGATCTGGCGGCGGATTTCGTCAAGACCAACCCGTTTGGCCCATTTGTAGATGCGCTCGAGATAGCGGCCCTGTTCGCGGTACATCTGCGTCAGCGCGACGACATGCTCCAGTGCTTCGTCTTCCGTCCTGACCATACCCAGCACCTCCGTGCCCTTGATGTCGAGACCCGCAGCTCCGGCAAAATGGATTTCATAACCGGAATCCACACAGATAATCCCGACATCCTTGCAGGTGGCTTCGGCACAATTGCGCGGACAGCCCGAGACCGCCATCTTGACCTTGGCCGGGGTCCATGATCCCCACATGAACTTTTCAATGCGAATACCGAGCCCCGTCGAATCCTGCGTCCCGAACCGGCACCAGTCGGTTCCGACACAGGTCTTTACCGTGCGCAGACCCTTGGCATAGGCCTGCCCCGAGATAAATCCGGCCTTTCCAAGATCGGCCCAGACAGCGGGAAGGTCCTCCTTTTTGATCCCAAGCATATCGATGCGCTGGCCGCCGGTGACCTTTACCGCCGGTATCTCAAACTTGTCGACCACATCGGCAATCGCCCGCAATTCCCTAGAGTTGGTCACCCCGCCCCACATGCGCGGCACAACAGAATAGGTTCCGTCTTTCTGGATATTGGCATGCACACGCTCGTTGATGAAGCGGGACTGGTAGTCATCGGCATATTCATCCGGCCAGTCGGCAATGAGGTAGTAGTTGAGGGCCGGGCGGCACTTGGCACAGCCACAGGAGGTTTTCCACTCCAGTTCCTGCATGACAGCCGGAATGGATTTGAGCTTCTTCGCCTTGATCAGCCGCCTGACATCATCATGGCCGAGGTCCGTGCAACCGCACATTGGGGTAACGGCAGAGGGATTATAGGAGTCGCCAAGTGTGATCGACAGAAGCTGTTCGACAAGTCCGGTGCAACTTCCGCAGGAGGCCGAAGCCTTGGTATGAGCCCGCACATCATCGAGCGAAGTCAGCCCTTTGCCAGAAATGGCACCGGTGATTTTGCCTTTGCATATGCCGTTGCAACCGCAGATTTCCGCATCATCTGGCAAGGCTGCAACGGCCGCCATAGGGTCCAGCGGGGACCCTCCCTGATAGGACTGGCCGAAGATAAGCGTATCGCGCATTTCAGAAATATCAGTGCGCTTCTTGGTGAGGTCATGAAACCACGCACCATCGGAGGTTTCGCCGTAAAGCACCGTGCCGATGATGCGGTCATCCTTGAGCACAAGCCGTTTGTAGACACCCGCCGCCGCGTCGCGTAGCACAATCTCCTGCCTATCGTCACCCTCACCGAGATCACCAACGGAAAACAGGTTTATGCCTGTGACCTTCAGCTTGGTCGGCGTTTCGCTGTGGACGAACTTTGCATCTGCATCTCCCGCCAGCTGTGCCGACACCACCCGCGCCATTTCATAGAGCGGAGCGACGAGCCCGTAGCACTGACCGCCAACCTCGGCGCACTCTCCTATGGAGAACACATCTGAATCAGAAGTGCGCATGCCGCCGTCGACCACGATGCCGCGATTGGTTTCAAGGCCAACCTCCTTGGCAAGCATCGCGTTGGGCCGGATACCCGCCGCCATGACCACCAGATCGGCTGATAGTATCGTGCCATCGGCGAGCAAAACGCCCTCGACTTTGGTCTGGCCAATGATCTCCTTGGTGCTGGCCTTGGTCATGACGCGGATGCCGCGCTGCTCCACGGCCTGTTCGAGCAGATAGCCTGCTGCCGGATCAAGCTGGCGTTCCATCAGTGTCGGCATGATATGCAGGACCGTGACATCCATGCCGCGCGATTTGAGACCTGCTGCTGCTTCAAGGCCAAGCAGGCCGCCGCCAATCACCACCGCCCTCGCCCGCGACTGGGCGGCAAGAAGCATGGCGTTGACATCATCAAGATCGCGATAGGTCAAAACACCCGGAAGATTATTGCCGGGAACCGGCAGGACGAACGGCACGGAGCCCGTCGCAATCAGCAGCTTGTCATAGGTCTCGGTCGTTCCAGCATCCGATGTTACGGTCTTGGCTGTGAGGTCAATCCCGACAATCTTGTGCCCCTTATAGAGGGTGATGCCATGCTTGATGTACCAGCCATCACCATGGATGATGATTTCCTCAAATGCCTTTTCGCCCGAGAGCACTGGCGAGAGCATGATCCGGTCGTAATTGACGCGCGGCTCGGCGTTGAAAATTGTCACGTCATAGGCGTCTGGCGCCATTTCGAAGAGATGTTCAAGCGCCCTGCCCGGCGCCATGCCATTGCCGATGACAACGAGCTTCTGCTTTTTCGTTGCTGCTTCCATCTTATGCGGCCTCCACAAGGCGGTGACGTTCATAGAGGAACTTCAGCACAGAGGAGCGGCAGCGGATGTAAGTGGCATCCGAGGCCAATTCGATACGGCGGCGCGGACGAACCAGCGGCACATCGAGGATTTCGCCTATCTTGGCTGATGGACCGTTGGTCATCATGACGATGCGGTCGGAAAGCAGCACCGCTTCATCCACATCATGGGTGATCATCAGTACCGTATTGGCGAGTTCCGTATGGATCTGCATCACCTGATCCTGCAGATGCGCGCGGGTCAGGGCGTCAAGGGCACCGAACGGCTCGTCAAGCAGAAGCACTTTTGGCTCCATGGCGAGCGCCCGGGCAATACCCACACGCTGTTTCATGCCGCCAGAAACCTCAGACGGACGCTTATCCTTCGCATGCACCATCTGCACCAGTTCGAGATTGCGCATGGTCCATTCATGCCGCTCCGCCCGGCTTTTGCTCGATGAAAAGACCTTGTCGACGGCGAGCTTGACGTTCTCATAAACAGTCAGCCACGGCAGCAGCGAATGGTTCTGGAACACCACGGCGCGGTCGGGTCCGGGCGTGTCAACAACATTGCCTTCGAGAAACACCACGCCGCGCGTGGCCTTCGTGAGCCCCGCAACAATGTTGAGCAAAGTGGATTTTCCACAGCCGGAGTGACCGATGATTGAGATGAACTCGCCCTTTTCCACATTAAGTGAGACTTGGTTCAAAACTTGCGTGCTGGCACCGCCACGGCTGAACACCATGTCGATCAGTTCCAGAGAGAGATAGGGTTTCGACATAATAGCTTCCTCAAGCGCTGGCGGTGTTGCGGGTGACAGTCTTGGCGATGAAGGCGATGGCGCGGTCGAGCAGGTAGCCGACGATGCCGACATAGATCAGGGCGAGAATGATGTCGCTGATGCGCGACGAGTTCCATGCATCCCAGATGAAGAACCCGATGCCGACGCCGCCGATGAGCATTTCCGCCGCCACAATGGCGAGCCATGACAGGCCGATACCGATGCGCAGGCCGGTGAAAATATAGGGAGCCGCAGCCGGGATCATGATCTTGGTGAAATATTCAAACTGGTTGAGCCGAAGCACCCGCGCAACATTCTGATAATCCTGCGGAATATTGCGGATACCGACGGCGGTGTTGATGATGATCGGCCAGATGGCGGTGATGAAAATCACGAAGATCGCGGACGGGTTGCCATCCTTGAATGCGGCCAATGACAAGGGCAGCCATGCGAGCGGCGGCACTGTGCGCAGAACCTGAAAGATAGGGTCAAGCCCGCGCATCGCCCATTCGCTTTGGCCTACAAGCGTTCCAAGCGCAATGCCCGCAACAGCGGCAAGGCAATAGCCGAGGGCCACGCGCTTCAAACTGGCAAGAATGTGCCAGAACAACCCCTGATCAACGCCCTGCCCGACGTAGAATGGATGAGCGATGAGTTCCCATGTTTCCGATACGACCCTGGTGGGTGGCGGAACGCTTGAGGTCGGCGAAGAGCAGAGGATTTCCCACAGCACCAGCAGAAACACCAGCGTGATCAAAGGTGGCAATAGATGCGCCGCCAGAGAGGAAAGCCATTGCGGAAAACGACGGGAGGAACCCGGTTTTGGTGGGATCGAAAGTGTCATGATCCTGGCCGCCACAGGCTTTTCATTGGACACGGGCTTTTCATTCGAACGGATGGGGACGGGGCTGGCTGTCATGCCGGTTTCCTCAAGCAAAACGTTTGATGTCTAGGCTGGCGAGATAGGTCTGCGGGCTGTCTGGATCGAACACCTTGCCGTCGAAGAAGGTTTCCGGACCGCGTGATGTCGAAGCGGGAATATCCGCGGCGGCAACGCCGAGTTCCTTGGCAGCTTCACGCCAGATATCTTCGCGGTTCACCTTGCCGACCAGCGCGGTAATATCCGTATCCGGTGCAAATTTGCCCCAGCGGATATTCTCGGTCAGGAACCACTTTTCGTGGCTCTGGAACGGATAGGAGGTGTGGTCGCGCCAGAATTTCATCAGATGCGGACTGGCAGTCTCGACGCGGCCCCCGCCGAAATCATAATCGCCCTTCAATCGCCCGGCGATATCGGTTGTCGGCACGTTGAACCACGCACGCTTGCCAACGATGGCCGCCAGCTCATCCTTGTTGGCCATATCATCAGCCCATTGCTGGGCTTCCATGACAGCCATCAAAAGTGCCTTGGTGGCATTGGGGTTTTTCTCCACCCAGTCCGCGCGCATGGCGAAGGACTTTTCAGGATGCTTGGCCCATATCTCAGCGGTGTTGGCAGCGGTGTAGCCAATGCCCTGATTGACCAGCTGGGCGTTCCACGGCTCGCCAACACAGAAACAATCCATGGTGCCAACCTTCATATTGGCGACCATCTGGGGCGGTGGAACGACGATGGTTTCCACGTCCTTGTCAGGGTCGATGCCACCGGCTGCGAGCCAATAGCGGATCCACAGATCATGCGTGCCGCCGGGGAAAGTCATCGCAGCCTTGGCCGCATTGCCCTCCGCCTTCTTCTTGGCAAATGCTTCTTTCAGAACACCCGAGTTCACCCCGGCCTTCAAACCTGCATAGGCCGAGCCAACCGAAATACCCTGCGCATCGAGATTAAGCCGCGCGAGGATGACCATTGGCAGAGGCTGGTTGTTCTGGGTGACCTTGCCGGTGCTGATCAGGTAAGGCATCGGCGTCAGGATATGCGCGCCGTCAATGCCATTGCCTCCGGAACCAAGCACCAGATTATCGCGCGTCGTGCCCCACGAGGCCTGCTTGACCACCTCGACATCGGGCATACCGTGCTTGGCGAAAAAGCCCTTCTCCTTGGCCACGATCAGCGGGGAAGCGTCTGTCAGCGCAATGAAGCCGAGCGTCGCCTTGGTTGTCTCTGGCCCAGCGCTGGCCGCATAGGCACCTGAGGGAAGCGCGGCCTTGGCCGCTGCAAACAGCGCCATGGTGCCGCCTGCCCGCAAAAGCGTTCGTCTTGCTATGCCTGTCGACAGTGTCACTTTCATCACAATCCCCTTTGCAGCGCTGCTTTTCCGTGCAGCTTGAGCCATAAAAAAACGCCGCTGGATGAAGTGCATTCCCACTGTGAGGTGAATGAACTCGTCCAAGCGACGTCTGTGTCTTTGAAAGCATCTGATGGCGATGCTCGCGGTTCCTGTCTTCGTTGACGGAACGGTTTTATAAAAGCAATATGCGTGCCAGTTGATTAGAAAATTTATAAGATATTGTAATTATTGATATTTATATACATCCTTAGCATTTTCACATTCGGATCGGAAGCAGATGACCGCAGTCGAAATGTGCAGATGCACATGTGATTGCGCTTATTTATTGTGCAGAGCACAAATTTTGCGCATCAGACTTCGTCATCCCCTGCGACGCGTGTTTCAAGATTATGAACCTGAAAACCCTTGAGATATTCGGGGATGTTCTGTGGATCAAATATCGCCCCATCGATAAAACCATCCGCGCGATGCCCGCCTTCAACCCGCATGTCTTCAACCGGGATATCCGAACGCGGTCCGAGCGCATTGCGATAGAGATCAGGACGAAAAGCCGTCGCCACCTTCCCCTGTCTTTCCGGCGAATGCGCCACCTGCCCCCACCGGATCATCTGACTGAATATCCATTGTGCCTGACTGACCCAAGGGAAGTTCGCGGCGTTCCGGTGAAACGAGAAATAGTCAGGCACTGTTCGCTCGTGTCCATCGGGGTCGGTGGTGAAACGCCCAAGCAGCACCCGGTGCAGAATATCTTCCGATGTATCGATATAACGGGGCTCTGACAGAACCTGCGCAAGCTCGCGGCGATTATCAGGCACATCGCACCATGCCGCCGCACGGTCGAGAGCGACGATCAATCGCGCCAATGTTTCCGGGTTGCTGTCAGCCCATTCGGGTCGAACACCAATGACCTTTTCCGGGCTAGACGGCCAGATATCTTCCTTGACGGCGACAATTCTTCCGACTTCGCGGGCGACAGCCACCATATTCCACGGCGCACCAACGCAGAAACCATCGATGGCTCCAGCCGACAGGGCATCCGAGGTCATGGGCGGCGGCACGACCACCAGTTTGACGTCGCGATCCGGGTGAATGCCACCCGCCGCCAGCCAATAGCGCAGTTCATAATTATGCGATGAAAATGGATAGGTCGTGCCCAGCACCGGCAGCGGTTCACCCCGCACCTTGATATCGTCAATGACAAGTTTCAGGGCTTCGGCGTTGGCAAGCGCGCCCTCGTCACCGGTAAGATCCGCCAACGCCTGCATGCGGCGATAGAGATTAACTGAAAGGGTGATGGCATTGCCGCCTCGGCCAAGGGTGAACGGCGTAATGACAGGCGAAGGGTTCGATCCAAGATTCAAAGCAGATGCAACGGGCATGGGCGCAAGCATATGCGCGACGTCAAACTGCCGGAAGGCGAGCCGGTCCCGGATATTGGCCCAGGAAACATCCTTCACCAGTTCGAGCTGAATGCCTTCGCGCGCGGCAAACCCGAATTCCGCAGCCGCAATGAGAACAGACGCATCGACAAGCGGAATGAAACCGGCCCTGACCACGCGGACGCCTTCACTGCGCATCGCCGATGGCGCCGCCAATCCACCGCCCATGCTCTGGCCATTGTTCGTCCCGATAAAACTCACGGCCGACCTCTCTTCCTAGCTTCCGAGCATGGCTGCCGCCATGACCACGCTTTGTGCGATATCGGAAAGCTTCTTCTTCTCGTTCATGGCTGTCTGCCGCAGCAGCGAATAAGCCTCTTCTTCAGATATTTTGCGCGATTTCATCAAAATACCCTTGGCGCGCTCAATGATCTTGCGTTCTTCCAGCGCCGTTTTTGCCTCGGCCAGCTCCTGCTGCAGACGGCTGAATGCTTTAAAACGGCTCACCGCCATATCGAGAATGGGTTTGACACGTTCTTTCTTCAGACCATCAACCACGTAAGCGGAAACACCGGCATCCACCGCAGCCTCGATTGAGGAACTGTCGGAACTATCGACAAACATGGCAATCGGTTTGCGCACGGAGCGGCTAAGCTGAAAAAGATGCTCCAGCATATCCCGATTGGGTGTCTCGATATCGATGACGATGACATCGGGCTGAATCTGCTCGATCTGACGCGCAAGACCGGCAATATCATGCAAAACCACCACGCGGTCATGGCCCGCCTCCCGCAATCCCTCTTCAATAATTGAAGCGCGGATACGGTTTTCGTCAAAGACCATGATCGATAGCGAAGCGGACATGCCTTAATTTTGCGCATGCACTCAAATTGTGCAATGCTACATTAAGACACAGAGCCAAAAGTAGAAGGTAAAGGCCGTTTCGGTTGCGAAACGGCCTTCTATTATCAAGCTTTGAAAGCCGTTCTCGGCAGTTCGGACAGGACTTCCGCCCTGTTGCCACGGATGATCACGATCTCTTCCAGCCGGAGGCCAAATTTGCCACTGAGATAAATGCCCGGTTCAATGGAGAATACGTGCCCATCTTCGAGAATGGCTTCGGAGGTTGCGGTGATGTAGGGCGGCTCGTGGATATCGATGCCCATGCCATGGCCGGTACGGTGCAGGAAGAATTCGCCGTAACCCGCCTCGGTGATCACATCGCGCGCTGCCTTGTCGACTTCCCTGGCGGCAACGCCGGGTTTGGCCGCAGCAATGGCCGCCTCGACCGCACGATCAAGCACCGCATGCACCTTATCGAAATCCTCTGGCGTTTCGCCGCAGACGGCAACGCGGGTCATATCGCTGGGATAGCCATCACTGCGCCCGCCAATATCGATCAGCACAGCTTCATTGGCTTTCAACTTGCGCTCGCCGGTATGGTGGTGAGGGAATGCACCATTCTCACCAAAGCAGACGCTGGTGAACTCAGGCTTTGCATTGTTGGCCTTGTAGAAATCTCTGACCACGCCAGCGATTTCCTGCTCGGTAACACCCGGTTTCAATGCAGCAAAAGCCGCACGCATCGCCCCATCATTGATAAGGGCGTTGGCCTTGAGAGCCGCATACTCAGCCTCATCCTTGCGGGCGCGCAGATAGCCGACCGTATCATTGAGGAAAGTGCGCTTGGCACCCGGCAATACATCGATGACGAGCAGCGCAAAATCTGCACGCATCGTTTCATCAAGGGCAATCTTGATACCGGGCTTCGACGCACCCGCATCTTTCAGCAGTGCGGCAAGCGCCGCATCGGGACCTTCACCGTCGGTCCATGGATAGAATGGCAGATCCGTATGCTGACGCGAACTGTCCGCATTGAGCGCAGGCATCAGCAGCCCGGCATGGTCTTTGCTGACAATCAGCAACACTGGCCGCTCATCACCATGGGGCGAAAGCCCGGCAAGCCAGACCATATGTGAGGAAGGACCGACCACGACAAGATCGGTTCCGGTTTCAGCCATGCGTTCGCGCAGGCGCGTCATCCGAAGTTCAGACATTTTTCTATTCCCGTTGATATGGACGTTGGATATGAGCCGCCCGGCAATCCGGGCGACCCTGAAACCGTTTTGCTTAGTTTTTCTTCACGAGGCGGTAGAAGACGAAATCCGAAGTTGCGCCGTTGACATAACCCGTCACATTCTTGGCGAGCGCTACCTGTGTCGCCGCCTGGAACATCACAATAATCGGTGATTTCTCCTGCACTTTTTTCTGCAGATCAACATACATCTGGTTACGCTTGGTTTGGTCGGCTTCGGCGCGGGCTGCCTTGGTTTCAGCATTGAGTTCAGCCGGTACGGCCCAGCCATTGCGCCATGTGGTTGTCGACTGGTAATTGCCGTCGGAATTATCCTCGTTGAAGGCAAATGCCTTGGCGTTTGAATCAGGGTCCATGAAGTCAGGGCCCCAATAGAGCAGCATGGCCTCATGGGTACGGGCACGGTACTTCGTGATGACCTGACTGCCCGTGCCGGGAATGATGTTGAAGTTGATCCCGGCTTCGGCAAAACCCGCCTGCAACGACTGCGCCATATCGGTGAATGGCGTTGAATTGATCACATCAAGCGTGACATTAACAGGGGTTTTCACACCGGCATCGGCAAGGATTTTCTTCGCCTTGGCAGGATCATAGGTATAGGGCGTATCATCCAGTGAGCCCGGGAAACCGGCTGGCCAGAATGCCTGATGCACCTGCATCTGTCCCTTGAGGAACGAGTCAGTCATGCCCTTGTAATTGACGAGATAGCGCGCCGCCTCCCAAATCGCCGGGTTGGTCAGCGCCTCATCCTTCTGGTTCAAGCTGAGAAAATGCACGGCCGCCTGCGGATAGGTCTCGACATTCACTGTGCCCTTGGTGGAAAGGCTGGCGACCTGATCCGGTGTCAGGTTCTTGGCAATGTCCACATCACCAGACTCAAGCAGCAATTGCTGGGTCGCAGCTTCGGCCACATGGCGGATAATGACCGACTTCATTGCCGGTGCACCCGCGAAATAATTAGGATTGCCTGTAAGGTTGATGATCTCCGCCGGACGGAATGCTTTGAGGACAAACGGGCCGGTTCCGGCGGAATTGGACTTGAGCCACGTATTGCCCATATCGCCATTGGCTTCGTTGGCCTTAACCGTCACCGCGTCGATGACAGAGGCAGGACGCGCAGCAAGAACGTTGAGCACAAAGGCCGAAGAGAAATCGCCATCATATTTAACGACAACCGTGTTGCCGGATGCGGTGACCATCTTGTCGAAATTATCAGCAGTCCAGCCCAGCTGGGCAAGTATGAAAGCCGGGGCCTTGTTCAGTGCAATAACGCGCTTCCAGGAATAGACTACATCATCAGCCCGTAGCGGATTGCCCGAGGTGAATTTTACGCCGTCGCGCAGGGTAAAGGTGATGGTCTTGGCGGCATCATCCACCTTCCACTCCGTCGCCAGACCCGGTGCCAGCGTCTTTACGTCAGGCGCATCATATTGCACCAGACGGTCATAGGTCTGGGTTACATATTCGCCCGAGGTGAACTCATAGGCTTCAGCCGGATCGATACTGACGATATCGTCGATATTCTGGGCCACAACCAATGCATTTCCGGGGGTTGCCGCATGGGCGGTAAGCGGCGCAGATGCGGATATAATGGAAGCGGCAAACAGTGCCGCCTTGAACAGTTTCATTCTTCATTCTCCTCTGGATTGTTATTGTTATTGGGTTGTTTTTGTTGAAGCGGTCTAAAGGCGGGTCCGGAATATGGGCAATGTCCCTGTCCAGAGAACCCGCGCCGTCTTGTCCGTATCATTCCACCACGCATGGGGCCGGTTGCCGCGAAAATGCAGGCTGTCACCGGTCGAGAGCACCACTTCTTCATCGTCAAGCTGATGGGTAATGACACCTTCAAGCACATAGAGGATTTCTTCGCCCTCATGGCTGACCGTTTCGGAGCGGTAACCCGCCGGTATATGCATGATGACAGATGAAAGAATGTTCCCGGCAAAATCCGTAGCGATCTGCTCGTAAACAATGGAGGAACCGTCGACCGAATATTTCTGCCGCTCGCCCTGGCGTGTCAGCGCGTCTTCCACGTTCGGGGTGGCAATAAAATAATCCATCCCGACATCGAGGCTGCGCGAAATCTGCGCGAGCGTTCCCAGCGACGGTGTGGCATGATCCCGTTCAACCTGACTGAGATATCCGACTGAGATGCCTGCGGCATCGCAGATTTCCTGCAATGTCAGCTGCAATTGACGCCGCCGTGCGCGGATCATAGCCCCGATCTTGGGCTGTTTGTCTGTGTTGCGGACCTCGGATGACATGGGCGATTCCACTCTTAGTAAAATTTCTTTGATCTAAGCAAAAATTTTTGTATGGTCCAAGCAGAATCTTCGGCAGGCTCAGGCAAAATGCATCCGCACCCCTGAATTTTAGACCGGGATCGACGGGAACAGTCGACACGAATGGGCCAACCCAGGTGTCAAGAATGGGAAGGCACAGGATTTGGCATTCGAATCCGAAACATTGGCAGGTATTGCCACCAAGGCGGCCAAGCGGCCGGGCTTTCGCAAGAGCCGGAGTGCGCGCCTGATCTTCGGGCTGGGGGGCTTTGTCATCTCCGTGCTCATCACCTTTCTCGGACTGTTGGCCATCACCTTCTTCATTGGCCGTGTTGTCCCCATTGATCCGGTTCTGGCTGTGGTTGGCGACCGCGCGCCGCGCGCAGTCTATGAAGCGGCGCGGATACAGATGGGGTTCGACCAACCAGCCCTCGTACAATTCTTCCATTATGTCGGCTCGGTGCTTCGGGGCGATCTCGGTACATCCGTATCAACGGGCAAACCCGTTCTGGACGATCTGAAGCGCGTCTTTCCGGCAACGCTCGAAATGGCCACACTTGGCATCATCATCGGTGTGCTGCTCGGCGTTCCCATGGGGGTCTATGCCGCCAGCCGCCGGGGCAGTCTGGTTGATCAGACCATCCGCGTGGTCGGACTGCTGGGCTATGCGGTTCCCGCCTTCTGGCTTGGCCTCGTTGGACTTGCAGTTTTCTATGCCCGCCTGAAATGGGTCGCAGGTCCCGGCCGCCTCGATATTTTCTATGACGGGTTGGTCGATCCGGTCACGGGTATTGTGCTGATCGACAGCCTGCTGGCAGGTGAAACCGAGATTTTCGTCAATGCGCTCTGGCATCTCGCCCTTCCCGCATCAGTGCTTGGTTTCTTCAGCCTTGCCTATATCGCGCGCATGACGCGCTCCTTCATGCTTGACCAGCTGTCACAGGAATATGTGACCACTGCACGCGTCAAAGGCGTATCGGAACGGCTTGTCATCTGGCGCCATGCATTCCGGCCTATTCTGGTTCCGCTGATCACCGTCATCGGCCTTTCCTATGCTGCATTGCTGGAAGGTTCCGTCATGATCGAGACAATCTTTTCCTGGCCGGGTATCGGCAATTATCTGACCGTGGCGCTGCTCAATGCGGATATGTCCGCCGTGCTTGGCGCAACGCTCGTTATCGGTGCGGTATTCATTGGCATCAACAAGATTTCCGACGTGCTCTATCGCGTCCTTGATCCCCGCGCGCGTTAGGAGGCATCGATGGCAAATGTACATAGCTGGCTGATCGACGATAGCCCCGCTTCGCGGATGCAGGCCCGTCTCGGCCGCCTTTACCGGATATGCGGTGCGCTCTCGCGCAATCCACTGGCGGCTGTCGGTGCAATCATCATTCTGGTGCTGATCCTCACGGCAATATTCGCGCCGCTGATCGCAACCCATGATCCGCTGAAACAGGATCTGGCGCAGCGCCTGTTACCGCCAGGTGGTATCAACTGGATGGGCACGGACGAACTTGGCCGGGATATCTGGTCGCGTGTTGTCTATGGTGCGCGCATCACACTGGTCATTGTTGTGCTGGTAGCGGTGCTTGCCGCGCCCGCCGGGCTGATTATCGGGGCAGTCGCCGGATATTTCGGCGGCTGGATTGATCGCGTTCTGATGGGCATCACCGATATTTTCCTCTCCATGCCCAAACTCATTTTAGCTTTGGCACTGGTGGCGGCACTTGGACCCGGCATCGAAAACGCCATTATTGCCATCGCCATCACGTCGTGGCCCGGCTATGCCCGCATTGCCCGGGCGGAAACGCTGACCTTCAAGAACTCGGAATTCATCGCCGCCATTCGCCTGCAAGGTGCTTCCTCGCTGCGGGTTATTCTCGGCCATGTGCTGCCGCTATGTACCTCGTCAATGATCGTGCGCGTCACGCTTGATATGGCCGGTATCATCCTGACCGCCGCAGGCCTTGGTTTCATCGGCCTTGGCGCGCAGCCTCCCCTGCCCGAATGGGGTGCAATGATTGCGCGTGGCCGCTCCTTCATTCTGGATCAGTGGTGGGTGGCGACCATGCCGGGCTTTGCCATCATCATTGTCAGCCTTGGCTTTTGCTTCCTCGGCGATGGTTTGCGCGATGTCCTTGATCCCAAGAGCGGAGAACAGCATTGAGTACGCCCCTGCTTGAGATCGACAATCTGCGCGTCACCTTTCCCACGCCCAAGGGTCCGATTGACGTGGTGCGCGGCATCTCCTTCACCCTTGGCCGTGAACGGCTTGGCATTGTTGGCGAAAGCGGGTCGGGCAAATCGATGACCGGCCGCGCCATCCTCAAACTCATCCGCGCACCCGGTAAGGTCAGTGCCGACACATTCCGCTTTGACGGTATCGATCTGAACAAGCAGTCGGAGAAGGCAATGCGCAGTATTCGCGGCGCGCGCATCTCCATGGTGATGCAGGACCCGAAATTCTCGCTCAACCCTGTTATGACTGTCGGCGAGCAGATTGCCGAAGCGCTGCAAACCCACAAACGCCTGCCACGCCGGGAAACCCAACAGCGCGTGCTTTCCATGCTGGAGGCTGTGCGCATCGCCGATCCGGAACGTGTCGCCACGCTCTATCCGCATGAAATATCCGGCGGCATGGGTCAGCGCGTGATGATCGCCATGATGCTGATCCCCGAACCCGATCTGCTGATTGCCGATGAGCCCACCTCCGCGCTTGATGTTTCGGTGCAGGCGCAGGTGCTTGATATCATTGATGAACAGGTCAAGCGCAAGGGCATGGGGCTGATCTTCATCAGCCATGACCTCAACCTTGTTTCAAGCTATTGCGACCGCATTCTGGTTATGAATACCGGCAAAATCGTTGAGGAATGCAAGGCAGGAGAGCTACGCAACGCCACACATCCCTATACGCGCGGGCTGATTGCGGCCATTCCCCGGCTGGACGAAACCCGCGACGAGTTGCCCGTTCTCGACCGCAATGCATGGGCGGCCAAATGAGCGCACTCGTCTTGAACAATCTCGACATTTCCTATGGCGAGACACAGATCACCCACAGCATCAGCCTTGATATTGCTGAGGGTGAAAGCTTTGCTCTGGTCGGCGAAAGCGGCTCGGGTAAATCAACGGTTCTGAAAGCTGTTGCCGGGCTTGCGCCGCAATGGACGGGATCAATCACCGCCTTTGGCCAACCGCGCAGCCATGGCATTGATCAGCATTTCGCTAAGCATTGCCAGATGGTGTTTCAGGACCCCTATGGTTCCCTGCATCCGCGCAAGACGGTTGATGCCATCCTGAGCGAACCGCTGGCCGTTCACGGTATCGGCAGTCAGAACAGCCGTGTTGAGGATATTCTCGTAGCCGTCGGGCTCGACCGCAAATTCCGCTTCCGCTATCCCCACCAACTGTCTGGCGGCCAGCGCCAGCGTGTTGCCATAGCCCGCGCCCTGATGCTTGAACCCAAGCTATTGCTGCTGGATGAGCCGACCTCGGCGCTCGATGTTTCGGTGCAGGCGGAAATTCTCAATCTGCTCAAACGCTTGCGCCGCGAACAGAACCTCACCTTCCTCATGGTGACGCACAATCTGCCCGTCGTCTCGTTTCTCTGTGACCGGCTGGCTGTCATGCGCCATGGGCGGATTGTCGAAATAGCCGACGTGGCTGAACTCAAGCGCGGTGCGCTGAAAGAAACCTACTCGCGTGAACTGATGGAAATCAGCGTCGCACATACGGGTTGAAAAACGATCAAGGATCAGGAAATGACACAGGAAGACATAGCAACGGCTTTGGCCGAATTTGATGCTGATATCGCCAATGACACAAGCACCGACGGCCCATGGCAGGCATTGCAGGTGCTGTCGCAAAAGATCATCGGCGCCAAGCTGTTCACCATCATGACCGTCGACATGAAGAATGAACTGGCGCGCCGCGAATATACCTCGGATGCCAAGAGCTACCCGGTATCAGGCACCAAGCCGATCCATTATGACCGCTGGTTCGATACGGTACACAAGGAGCGCCAGTCCTTCGTTGCCAATACCATTGCCGACATTGCGACGGTGTTTTCAGATCATGAAACGATCTGGGCGCTCGGCTGCGGTTCAGTGATCAATATTCCCGTGGTCATTGCAGGCGAACTGCTCGGCACCGTCAATTGTCTCGACGTAGAGCATCACTATACGCCAGAACGTGTTGAGCTTTCCAAGCTTCTGGCACTACCCGCCAAGCTGGCGTTCCTTGCTGCCAGCAAGTCCGCGTAATGCCGCATAGTCCTGCTCGCTCTATGAGCGGGCAGGAATGACCGCGGTTGCCTCGATCTCAATCAACGCGCGATCCTCAAGCAGCGCAACAACCTGTACCAATGTCATTGCTGGAAAATGCCGTCCGAAAACCCGGCGATAGGCTTCGCCCAGCCGCTTCTGCTCGGCCACATAGGTCTTTTTGTCGGTGATGAACCAGGTCAGCCGCACAAGATCGGTCGTCTGCGCACCGGCGCTTGCAAGCACATCGACGATATTGCGCATCGCCTGTTCGGCCTGCTCGACGAAATCATCCGTCTCAAAAATCTGGTCCTTGGTCCAGCCGATCTGCCCCCCGACAAAGATGACTTTGCCTTCGGCTGCCATGCCGTTTGCATAACCCTTTGCCGCTGGCCAGCCCTGCGGATGTATGATCTCTGCCATTCCGGTTTCCTACCTGATTTCTTTCTGGAATACGTCCTGTGCCTGACGCTGCTACTGATATGCCTTGCGCAACTGGAAGCGCTGTATTTTTCCTGTCGCTGTCTTGGGCAGCGCATCGAGAAACTTGATGGAGCGTGGATATTTGTAGGGCGCTATGACCTGTTTGACATGGTCCTGCAAGCGTTTGATCGTTTCATCCGTCGCTGCCACATCGGCCCGCAGAACCACATGCGCCTGAACGATCTGGCCACGGGTTTCATCGGGCGCACCGATAACAGCGCATTCACTGACGTCAGGGTGTGCGAGCAGTGCCGCTTCCACTTCCGGCCCGGCAATATTGTAGCCAGCCGAGATGATCATATCGTCGGAGCGCGCGGCAAAGTGGAAATAACCGTCCTCGTCCTGAAAGAAGGAATCGCCGGTAAGATTCCAGCCATCGCGGACATAATTCTTCTGGCGCTTGTCGGCGAGATAGCGGCAACCGATCGGCCCGCGCACCGCAAGCCGGCCGATTTCGCCGTGCGGTACTTCTTTCATCCCCTCATCGACAATCACAGCCTGATATCCGCTGACGGGCTTGCCGGTTTTACCCGGACCTGAATCCTCCAGCCGGTTGCTGATGAAAATATGCAGCATTTCCGTTGCGCCGATGCCATCAAGCAGTGGCTTGCCGGTCTTCTGCATCCACGCTTCGTAGATGGGCGCTGGCAATGTCTCACCCGCCGAAACCGCGATACGCAGGGAAGACAAATCTGCACCCTCATTCATCGCCTGCAACATGACGCGGTAGGCGGTGGGTGCGGTAAAGCTGATCGTTGCCTTATAGGTCTCGATAATATCGATCATCTTTGGCGGCGTTGCCTGTTCCAAAAGGGTCGCCGCTGCGCCGAAGCGCAGGGGAAAAATCGCAAGACCACCAAGACCGAAGGTAAAGGCCAGCGGCGGCGAGCCGACAAAAATATCATCAGGGCGAACACCCAGCACTTCCTTGGCATAGCCATCGGCAATGATCAGAAGATCACGATGAAAATGCATGGTCGCCTTGGGTTCACCCGTGGTGCCTGAGGTGAAACCAAGCAGCGCAACATCATCGCGGCCGGTTTTCACAGCTTCGAAACGAACAGATTTGTCGAGTGCGATCCGGTCCAGTTCCGCCTCGTGATTGGCGGTTCCATCAAAGCCGACGACCTTTTTCAGAAACTTGCTGGATTTGGCACAGGTTTCCATGTCTTCAAGCAGGCGCGTATCGCACAGCGCCAAAGATATCTCAGCCTTATCGACGATCTGGGTAAGTTCCCCCACCCGCAGCATCGGCATCGTATTAACAACAACCGCACCAACCTTGGTTGCCGCCAGCCAGCAGGCAACCATAGCCGGGTTGTTGGCGGAGCGGATGAGAACGCGATTACCCGGCTCAACACCGTAATTTTCGACGAGCGCATGGGCGATGCGGTTGGTCCAGTCAGTCAATTCCTTATAGGTCCGGCGGCGGCCGTTGCCGATCAGCGCGGTATTGTCGCCGAAACCTTTGGCGACCATGGCATCGGTCAGTTCCACGGCGGCGTTCAGCCATTCCGGGTACTGGAAATTTTCCATCAGCAGCTCAGGCCATTCCTCCAATGGAGGAAGATTATCGCGGGTAAAGTGATCCGTATGCGCCGATGGTCCCAACATTCTCTTTATCCCCTTGCAAGTTCATGCCTTGCGATGATTATTTTTTGAACGTCCGACGCACCTTCATAGATGCGCAATGCCCTGATTTCCCGGTAAAGGCGCTCGACAACGCTGCCTTTGCGAACACCATCTCCACCGTGAATCTGAACCGCCTTGTCGATTACGCTTTGCGCGCGGTCGGTGGCATAAAGCTTGGCCATGGCGGCTTCCCGGCTGACCCGTTCGGCGCCGCTGTCCTTGAGCCACGCCGCCCGGTAGACGAGCAGCGCCGCCGCATCGATATCGACAGCCATATCGGCGATATGCCCCTGCACCATTTGGAGGTCGGACATCGGCGCACCGAACAGGTTACGACCATTGGCACGGCTTACCGCTTCATCCAGTGCACGGCGAGCAAAACCCAGCGCTGCCGCAGCAACAGTGGAGCGGAAAACATCAAGCACTGACATGGCAATGCGGAAGCCCTGACCCGGCGCGCCTACTAGCGCCGAGGCTGGTATGCGGCAATTGTCAAAGACAAGCCGCGCCAGCGGGTGCGGAGCGATCACTTCAAGGCGTTCGGCAATGATCAGCCCGGGCGTATCGGCAGGCACGATAAAGGCAGAGATGCCCTTGGCACCTTCGCCCTCGCCCGTGCGGGCAAACACCGTATAGACATCGGCGATCCCGCCATTGGAAATCCATGTCTTTTCGCCATTGAGCACAAAGCCGTCACCGTCACGCACTGCCGACAATTCCAGATTGGCCACATCGGAGCCGGACTGCGGCTCGCTGAGCGCGAAAGCCGAAAGTGCCTTGCCCGCGCGGGTTTTCGTCAGCCAGAATTGCTTTTGCGCATCGGTGCCAAACAGGGACAGCGCGCCAGTGCCAAGTCCCTGCATGGCAAAGGCGAAATCAGCAAGCCCATCATGCCGCGCCAGAGTCTCGCGAATGATGCACAGGCTGCGTACATCAAGCTTACTCGTGGCATCAGGATCAACCGCCGTATGCCTGAGCAACCCGGCTTCTCCGAGCTTTGCAACAAGACCTCGACAGGCGTCGTCGGTGTTCTCGTGATCGATATGGCCCGTATTGGCAACCGCCCATGCTTCCACCACATCGGCAAGCTGGCGATGCACATCCTCGAAAAACGGCCATGACAGAAAACTGCGATCAATCATCTCAATCGCCCTTGAAGACTGGGGTCTGATGCGCGACGAAGGCGTCATAGGCCCGCTGGAAATCCTGCGTCTGCATACAAAGCGCCTGCGCCTGCGCTTCCGCCTCGATGGCCTGATCGATGGACATGGACCATTCCTGATTGAGCATGGTCTTGGTCATCATATGGCCAAATGTCGGACCATCGGCGAGGCGTTTTGCCAGTTTGAAGGCCTCGTCATCCAGCGTTTGCGCATCAACAATCCGGTTATAAAAACCCCAGCGCTCGCCTTCCTCGGCGGACATGCTGCGTCCGGTGTAAAGCAGGTCGGCAGCCCGGCCCTGCCCGATAATGCGCGGCAGGATCGCACAGGCACCCATATCGCAGCCAGCAAGGCCAACACGGGTAAACAGAAACGCGGTTTTGGCAACGGGTGTCGCAAGGCGCAGGTCTGATGCCATGGCAATGATCGCCCCCGCACCCACGCAGACCCCATCGACAGCGGCGATAACAGGCTTGCCGCAATGCATGATCGCCTTGACCAGATCACCCGTCATCCGGGTGAACTCCAAAAGGCTTTTCATATCCATCTTCAAAAGCGGGCCGATAATATCGTGCACATCGCCGCCGGAGCAAAAATTGCCACCATTGGAGCCGAAAACCACCGCCTTGATGTCGTCCGCATAGACAAGCGCGCGAAAGCAGTCGCGCAGTTCCGCATAGCTGTCGAAGGTCAGTGGGTTCTTGCGCTCCGGGCGATCAAGCGAGATGATTGCAACGCCGTCGGTCACGCTCCATTTGAAATGGGTGGCCTTATAATTTGCCATCTCACGCATCGTGTTCCTCCCCGCTGTGCAAGCCCTGCGCATGTTCGATTGTATCCAGCGTTGCGAGAAGCCCGGCTGTCACATCTCCCGGAAGGCCGCCGAAAATCTCATTGATCCAGAGTTCATGCGCTGCCGCCATTTTGGCGAACTCATCTCTGCCGCGCTGCGTCAGCCGCACCAGCATGGCGCGTTTGTCGCCAGCAACGGGCACACGCAGCACCGCGCCATCCGAGACAAGCCGTTCGATAATGCCGGTGACATTGCCGTTTGAGACTCTCAACGCCGAAGAAAGCTCACTCATCTTCAGCCCTTCTTCGAACCGGTAGAGCGCGGCCATGACATCAAAGCGCGGCAAAGTTGTATCGAACTTGACCCGCAAGTTTTCGCGAACAACCGCTTCGACATGCTTGGTGGCTTTCAGCATTTTCAGCCAGACGCGCAGGCTCTGCTTCACCTGTTCAGGTTCTGTTTTGCGGGAGGCGGAAGGATTGTTCTTGCTGCTCATACTTCGCCTCCTGAAATGGATATGGCCTGTCCGGTGATCGAGCCTGAGTTTGGGCCGCATAGCCAAAGCACCGTCTGCGCAATCTCCTGCGGCTGGATCAGCCGCTTCTGCGGATTGGATGCGACAAGCGCGGCGACTGCCTCGCCGTGACTTTTGCCGGTCTTTTGCATGATGGTTTCGATGGACCGTTCCAGCATCGGCGTCTCGGTGAACCCCGGACAAACAGCGTTCACCGTAATATCGGTTTTTGCCAGTTCCAGCGCCAGTGACTGGACGAGCCCGATAACACCATGCTTGGCAGCGGCATAGGCGGCCACATAGGGATAGCCTTTCAAACCAGCCGTCGAGGCAATGGCAATCAGCCGCCCATTATTTTTCGCTGTCATGGCAGAAAGCGCATGCTGGAAGGTCAGGAAAACACCCGTCAGATTGAGATCAATCTGGCTTTGCCATGTCTTCAAATCCAGCTTCTGAAATGGTGTGCTTGTCGCCGAACCCGCATTGGCAATTGCAATATCGAGTGAACCCGTTTCGCTCTGGATACGATCAAACAGGAGCCGGGAGGATTCCTCGTCAGTTACGTCAACAGCGATAGGAATGATCAGTTTGGATTGCCCGGCAACCTCGTTAAGCGCTTCGATGCGGCGACCCGCTATCACAACCCGTGCGCCCTCACCTGCCAGTGCAAGCGCTATGGCTGCTCCCACGCCGGAACCGCCACCGGTAACCAACGCAATCTTACCTGCGAGCGACCGTTCCATTTACGCGCCCTCAATGGGAGCGATGACTTCGGCGCGCTCCGCCAGACGGTAGATTTGATCCCGGCCGGGATAATAGGGTTTTGGCCAGGTCACACCCTTGTCACCCAGCGTCACCGCCGCATGCAACGTCCAATAGGGATCAGCCAGATGCGGGCGGGCAAGACAGACAAGATCAGCACGTCCGGCGAGCAGGATGGAATTGGCATGATCAGGCTCGTAAATATTACCGACGGCCATGGTCGCCATACCCGTTTCGTTGCGGATACGGTCCGAAAACGGGGTCTGGAACATGCGGCCATAGACAGGCTTGGCATCGACTGAGGTCTGACCAGCCGAGACATCGCAAATATCGACACCGGCTTCCTGCAGCATCCGTGCGATCTCAACCGCATCTTGCGGTGTGATGCCTTTGTCACCCATCCAGTCATTGGCGGAAATGCGCATCGAAATGGGCTTTGCCGATGGCCAGACGAGGCGCACCGCCCGGAAAATCTCAAGCGGATAGCGCATGCGGTTTTCCAGCGAACCGCCATATTCATCCGTGCGATTATTCATCACCGGGGTTATGAACGACGAGAGCAAATAGCCATGCGCCGCATGGATTTCCAGCATGTCAAAACCGGCTCTGTCTGCCATCTCAGCCGAAGCCACGAACTGATCACGCACACGATCCATATCGGCGCGGGTCATTGCCGTTGGTGTCTGATTGTCGGGGGACCAAGATAAATCAGACGCGGAAAGCACCGGCCAGTTGCCCTCAGGCAAAGGCACATCCGTTCCTTCCCAGCCAAGACGGGTCGATCCCTTCGCACCGGAATGGCCAAGCTGACAACTGATCTTCGCTTCGGTTTCCGCATGGACAAAATCAACAATGCGCTTCCACGCCGCTTCATGCTCAGGCGTGTACATGCCGGTACAACCGGGGGTGATCCGCCCTTCCGGACTGATGCAGGTCATCTCGATAGTCACGAGGCCAGCACCGCCCTTGGCACGCTCGCCGTAATGCACGAGGTGCCAGTCGGTGGGCGTGCCGTCAACAGCCTTGTACTGCGCCATCGGCGAGACGACGATGCGGTTTGTCAGCGTCATATCGCGCAGCTTGAACGGTGCAAACATTGGCGCGCGGCGCGTTCCCTTTTTTGCGCCGGCCTTTTCCTGAAACCAGCCTTCCGCGCTTCCCAACCAGTTCCGGTCGCGCAGGCGCAAATTCTCGTGGCTGATACGCTGCGAGCGGGTCAGCAGTGAATAGTTGAACTGCACCGGATCAAGCTCGAAATAGCGCTCGACTTCCTCGAACCATTCAAGCGAATTGCGCGCCGCCGATTGCAGCCGCAGCACCTGCAAGCGCCGCTCGTCCTCATATTTGGCGAAGGCGTCTGCAATGGATTTTTCCGCATGGAGATAATTGGCGAGGGCAATCGCGCTTTCCAGCGCCAGTTTTGTGCCCGAACCAATGGAAAAATGCGCTGTAGCTGCCGCATCGCCCAGCAACACCACATTGTCAAACGACCATTTTTCACACAGAACACGCGGAAAACTGATCCATGCGGAGCCGCGAATGTGAGTGGCATTGGTCATCAATGCATGACCGCCGAGATATTTGGCGAAAATCCGCTCGCAGACCGCAATGGATTCCTGCTGGCTCATACTGCCAAAGCCGAACTTGTCCCATGTCTCCTGACTGCACTCGACAATGAATGTCGCCGTATCGCCGTCAAACTGATAGGCATGCGCCCAGACCCAGCCGTGCTCGGTTTCCTCGAAAATGAAGGTGAACGCGTTGTCGAATTTCTGGTGTGTGCCAAGCCAGACAAATTTGCATTTACGGGTATCAACTTCAGGCTTGAAATGTTCAGCAAAGACCGTGCGGGTGCGCGAATTCAAACCATCGGCAGCAACGACCAGATCATAAGTCTTCGCCAGCGCCGGTATATCATCAACGGGTGTTTCGAATTGCAGGTTTACGCCCAGTTCACGGGCGCGGTCCTGCAAAAGCATCAGCAGTTTCTTGCGCCCGATGCCGCAAAAGCCATGGCCGGTTGAAACGGTTTCGGTCTGCTTGAAGTGAACGGCGATATCATCCCAATAGGCAAAATGCGCGCGGATCGCATCAGCACTCACCGGATCGTTGGCCGCAAGGTTCGCCAATGTCTCGCTTGAAAGCACGACGCCCCAGCCGAACGTATCATCAGGCTTGTTGCGCTCGATCACGGTGATGTCGTGGCCGGGATTGCGCAGCTTCATGCTGATCGCGAAATAGAGACCGGCGGGTCCTCCTCCAAGGCAAGCGATCTTCATCAGGCATACTCCCGTTAAACCCCGCTCATCGTGTCACCGCATCAAAATAATTTCAAGCATGAAATTTCAAGCTTGAATAATTTTCAATTTATGGGGATAGTCAGTTTAAGCAGAGCAAACTGCAGGGGGGGATGCGATATGGAAAACTATATCCAAACCGAGGTGAAGGATGGTTACGCCATCCTGACACTGACGCGCCCCGATGCAGGCAATGCGGTATTCCCAGCCAAAGGCCAACCTGACTTCAGGAGGCGCTAATGGCTCATCCAGTCAACATCATTGGCATTGTCGGTGCTGGCACCATGGGACGGGGTATCGCCCATCTGATCGCACGATCCGGCATAAGGGCAATTCTGCATGATACGCAGGAGGGCATGGCTGCGAAAGCCAAAGCCACGATCCTTGCCGAGATTGACCAGCGTATCGCGCGTGGCAAATCGACGGAAGGCGAGCGCGATGCGTGCGCCGGAAATATCGTCATTGCCGAGACCTTGAATGATCTGGCGCCTGCACAATTGGTTGTCGAAGCCATCATCGAGACGCTGGAAGCCAAGGCTGCGCTGTTCCAATCATTGGAAGCGATTTGCACTCCGGATTGTCTCCTCGCTACCAACACCTCATCCCTATCCATCGATGCAATCGCCCGCTCCATCCGGGATCCCAAACGTTTTGCCGGACTGCATTTCTTCAATCCGGCTCCGCTGATGAAACTCGTTGAAGTCGTCGCCGGTTCGCAGACCGAAACCGACGTGACAACGAAGCTATCCGATCTCGTTGTGAGGCTCGGGAAGACACCGGTCGAGGTGCGTGACAGTCCGGGATTTCTGGTCAATCGCTGTGCCCGTCCCTTTTATGGTGAGGCGCTCCAACTGCTTGAAGACGGCGTTGCCGATGCCATAACCATTGATGCCTGCCTTAAATCGTCAGGTGGTTTTCCTCTCGGGCCATTTGAACTGATTGACCTTGTTGGTGCCGATATCAACCTTGCCGCAACGAAATCCGTATGGGAAGGGTTTGAGCGGTCACCACGCTTCAAGCCTTCGCCGCTTCTCGAAGACATGAAGGCCGAGGGCAGACTTGGCCGCAAAACCGGCAATGGGTTCTTCACCTATCCCCGTCAGGACAATGTGCTCTCGGGGGAGAGCCACATATCCACAGTTGAAGCGTTGAAACGGCAGTTGGAGACGCGCACGGGTGTTGCCGTTCATCTGAGCGATGGCCGCACTGCACATGAGCTTGGTACAGCCAACCACCAGCCCACCATTGTGCTGGACCGGCAGATCGGCAACTGGCGCGGTCCCGTGACGCTTGCCTTCGCGCAATACGAACTGAGAGAGGCCGATATTCACTCCATAGCACTGCAAGCCAAGGCGCTCGGTGTTGAACTGCATGAAATTGCGGATACACCGGGGCTCATCTTCCTGCGCGTGGCGGCTATGCTGATTAATGAAGCAGCCTTTGCGTTTGAACAGGGCCTGTCCACGACAACGGGAATTGATACCGCGCTGAAACTCGGCCTGAATTTCCGGCATGGCCCGCATGAAATGCTTGATACGCTTGGTCTACCCGTTGTTAGCAATACGCTTGAGCGCTGCGGTCAAATCCATCCTTCTGGCCGATATGATCCGTGTCCGGCTCTAACCCGTTTTGCGGAGGATAAGACAACGCAGAATTAGAGCGCGTGAGCACTTGCATCGAAGATCAATTTGCAATTGAGATGAACCATAAAAATAAGGGGAACGACGCAATGAAGACAATAGCAGCAGCATTGGTGGCAGGTCTGGCCTTTTCGGCTCAGGCGATGGCCGAACCTGTAAAGATCGGCATGATCACTACACTGTCAGGCGGCGGCGCAGGCCTTGGCATCGATATCCGCGATGGCTTCCTGCTTGCCATCAAGGAGTCTGGCAACAAGGATATCAAGGTCATCGTTGAGGATGATGCGCAAAAGCCGGAGCTTGCGGTGCAGATCGCCGACAAGATGGTCCAGAGCGAAAAAGTCGATATTCTCACCGGTATTGTCTGGTCAAACCTTGCCATGGCGGTTGTTCCCGGTGTTGTTGGTCAGGGCACGTTCTATCTGTCCACCAATGCGGGTCCATCGGCGCTTGCCGGGGAAAAATGCAACCCCAATTACTTCAACGTTGCCTATCAGAACGACAATCTGCATGAGGCGATGGGCAATTACGCTAATACAGCCAATTACAAAAAAACCTTCATTCTTGCCCCGAACTATCCAGCGGGCACAGATGCACTCACCGGCTTCAAGCGTTTCTACAAGGGCGCTTTGGCGGGCGAACTCTACACGAAGGTCGGCCAGACCGACTATGCCACCGAGATCGCGCAGATCCGCGCGTCGGGTGCTGACAGCGTCTATTTCTTCCTGCCCGGCGGCATGGGTATCGCCTTCATGAAGCAATACTCACAATCGGGTATTTCCACGCCTGTCATGGGCCCCGGCTTCTCCTTCGATCAGGATGTGCTTGGAGCCATCGGCGATGCAGCCTTGGGTGTCAAGAACTCGTCGCATTGGTCAAAAGACCTCGATAATGCGGCGAACAAGAAATATGTCGCTGCCTTCAAGGCTGAATATAAGCGCCTGCCATCGCTCTACGCGACACAGGGCTATGACACCGCCAATCTGATCCTCTCGGCTGTCGCCAAGGCGAGCGTCAAGGACAAGGATGCGTTCCGCGCTGCCCTCAAGGAAGCCAAGTTCGATTCCGTGCGCGGCAAGTTCAAGTTCGGCAACAACAACCACCCAATCCAGGACATCTATGTGCGTGAAGTGATCAAGGAAGACGGCGTTTTGACCAACAAGATCGTCGCCACCAGCTTCACCGATCATCAGGATGCCTATGCAGCCAACTGCAAGATGTAGGCGGTAAAACCCGGTGCGCGGATGAAAAGTCCGCGCACGTTGCTATGCCTGTTATGGATTGGATGAAACTTGTCGTCGGCTCTCATCATTGAACAAGCCCTGAACGGCCTGCAGTTCGGCATCATGCTGTTTCTGATGGCCGCCGGATTGACGCTGATTTTCGGCGTCATGGGTGTGATCAACCTCGCCCATGGCTCGCTCTATATGGTCGGTGCTTTCGCCTGCGCTGCCGTGGCGGCCTATACCGGCTCGTTCTGGCTCGGTCTGGTGGCCAGTCTCATTGCTGCCGCCGCTGCCGGAGCGATTGTCGAAGTCACCGTGATCCGCCGCCTCTATAACCGCGATCATCTGGATCAGGTGCTTGCCACCTTCGCGCTCATCCTGATCTTTTCGGAAGGCACCCGCTGGGTTTTCGGCTCCTTCCCGCTCTATCTCGACATCCCAAAAGTCTTGCAGGGCGCAATAAGCCTGCCGGGCGGCGCGCAGTATCAACTCTACCGGCTCGCTATCATTGGCGCGGGACTTGTCGTTGCCATCGGGCTCTATCTGCTGATTGCAAAAACACGGTTGGGCATGCGCATCCGTGCTGGCGAATCCGACCGCGAAATGATCGGCGCGCTTGGCGTCGACATTGCCTCGCTCAACACCATCGTTTTTGCGCTTGGAGCGGCGCTTGCAGGTCTTGCCGGAGCACTCGTCGGCGCATTGCAATCGGTGCAGGTAGGCATGGGGGAACCTGTGCTCATTCTTGCCTTTGTCGTTATCGTCATCGGCGGTATCGGCTCCATCAAAGGTGCGCTTGCCGGTGCCATTCTTGTTGGCGTTGTCGATACGATGGGGCGCTTTGTCCTGCCGCAACTGTTCACGCTGTTCATGGAGCCCTCACAGGCGGCTACGGCGGGCGCTGCTGTCGCCTCCATGCTGATCTACATCGTCATGGCCTTCATCCTCGCAGTGCGGCCAAAAGGCCTCTTTGCGGTCAATGCGTGAGGGGTGAAATGGTGAACCGCGAACGTCTTGTGAATATTGTTCTTGCCCTGATTTTGCCCGCACTGGCCTTCATTGCCTCTGGCATGGGCGAGCCCTTCTACATCACGCTTGCCACCCGTATCGCCATTCTCGCCCTTGCCGCTGTCGGATTGAATCTGGCACTCGGGCTTGGTGGCCTTGTCTCGTTCGGCCATGCGGCATTCTTCGGCATTGGCGGGTACGTGGCTGGAATATTTGCCACCCATGCCTTCAACCAGATACCGCTTCTCTCCTCGCCCTTTGTCATCATGGCGACAAACCAGATGCCGGTCATCTGGATTGTTAGCGCCATTGTTGCCGGTCTGGTTGCATTTCTCATTGGCTTGATCAGCCTGCGCACATCGGGCGTCTATTTCATCATGATCACCCTCGCCTTTGCCCAGATGATCTATTATTTCGCCATTTCCTGGCCCGCCTATGGCGGCGAGGATGGGCTGTCGATCACGATACGCAATGGCTTTCCCGGTGTGAACACACTTGCTCCACTCAACTTCTTCCTGATTGCCTATGCCCTGCTCCTGCTTGCGCTGTTCGCCTTCGCGCGTCTGCGGGATTCCCGTTTTGGTGCCGCCCTGCAGGCAACCCGGCAAAACGAGGTGCGCGTCGCGTCCATCGGCATCCGGCCACTGCGCATCCGGCTGGTTGCCTTCATTCTATCGGGGATGATCACCGCCATCGCGGGCGCCCTCTTTGCCGATCTCAACCGCTTTGTCGGTCCGTCCATGCTTTCGTGGAGCATGTCCGGCGAATTGATCGTGCTGATCATATTGGGAGGCACCGGCCGTCTCTTTGGCCCCGTTGCGGGGGCCATCCTGTTTGTCCTGTTCGAATTTGCCCTTGGCGGGCTGACCGAGCATTGGCAACTCTTCCTTGGTCTCATTCTCCTCGCGGTCGTCCTGTTCGGGCGCGGCGGTCTTGTTGGACTTCTCGCCGGTAAGGTGCGTCATGGCTGAACCCGTTCTGAGCATCCGCAATCTCTGCAAATCCTTCGGCGCACTGAAGGCAACCGATGATGTCAGCCTTGACCTTTATCCCGGCGAAATCCATGCGCTGATCGGGCCGAACGGGGCGGGCAAATCCACGCTCATTCACCAGATCGCCGGGACATTGAAACACAATAGCGGTGCGATCCATTTCATGGGCCATGATATTTCGGCTCTGGATGTTTCGCAGCGCGCGCAACGCGGACTTGGCCGCACCTTCCAGATATCGTCGCTGACACCGGAGTTCTCGGCACTGCGCAATGTCATGCTCGCTGTTCAGGCCAATGAGGGTTCGAGCTTCCGCTTCTGGAAGCCCGTCATGGCCGATGCTTCGCTCAAAGACAGAGCGCGAGACATGCTTAGCCGTGTTGGGCTGCTTGACCGCGCTGATATACCCAGCGCCGAGCTTTCCCATGGGGAACGCCGCCAGCTTGAGATCGCCATTGCGCTGGCACTTGGTCCCAAGGCCTTTCTGCTTGATGAACCGATGGCGGGCATGGGACCGGAAGGCTCAAAGCGGCTGACAGCATTTCTTGATACGCTTCGGCATGAAGCACCAATCCTTCTTATTGAACACGATATGGATGCGGTCTTCGCCTTGGCCGACCGTATTTCGGTGCTCGTCTATGGCCGCATCATTGCAACCGGCTCCGTCGATGAGATCCGGCAGAACCCGCTTGTGCGCGAAGCCTATCTCGGGGAGAGCGTCTGATGCTGCTGGAACTTGCGAAGGTCGAAACATTCTATGGCGCATCGCAGGCGCTTTTCGGTGTTGATCTTGCGATGGCAGAAGGCGAAGTCGTCGCGCTTATGGGCCGCAACGGCATGGGTAAAACCACCACCATTCGCTCGATCTTCGGCCTCTCACCGTTGCGTCATGGTACCATCCGCTTTGCCGGTAATGACATCTCGGCAACGAAACCCTATCGCATTGCGCGGCTGGGTCTTGGCCTCGTGCCGGAAGGACGCCGCTGCTTTCCCAATCTGACCGTCGCGGAAAATCTGCTGGCCTCGGCGCGCAGTGGCTTCTGGACGATCAAGGAGGTCAACACGCTCTTCCCTCGCCTTGCGGAACGCTCCAGCCAATATGCCAATTCCCTTTCGGGCGGCGAACAGCAGATGCTTGCGGTTGGCCGCGCGCTGATGACCAATCCCAAACTGATTGTTCTCGATGAGGCAACAGAGGGGCTGGCGCCAGTCATCCGGCAGGAGATCTGGAAGGCCATCGCCGCGCTGAAGCAACAGGGCCAGTCCATTCTGGTTGTTGATAAAACCCTGTCGGAACTGCTGCCGGTAGCTGACCGCTGCGTGATCCTCGAAAGGGGACGCAATGTCTGGAACGGCCTGCCGGGAGAATTAACCAGCGAGATTCAGGATCGCTATCTTGGTGTGTGACGGCTAAATCGAATAGCCGTCACACATCATTGTCTATGAGCGGCCTTTCCAGCCGAGAAGCCGCATGGCATTGGCTGTTACCAGCACCGTCGCGCCCGTATCGGCAAGGATCGCGGGCCACAGGCCAGTCAGGCCAATGATGGTCGTCACCAGAAACACCGCCTTCAACCCAAGCGCGACGGTGATGTTCTGGCGGATATTGCTCATCACTGTCTTCGACAGATCAATCATATTGGCAACATCGATCACCCGGCCATGCAGGATCGCCGCATCGGCGGTTTCAAGCGCCACATCGGTGCCACCGCCCATGGCAATGCCGATATCGGCTGCGGCAAGCGCCGGAGCATCGTTGATACCGTCGCCAACCTTGGCAACAGTCAGGCCGGAACGCTGCATCTCGCCCACAATCCGCTGCTTATCCTGTGGCAGCAATTCGGCTCTTGGCTCAATGCCCAGTTTGGAGGCAATGGCTTCGGCGGTGCGGCTGTTATCACCTGTCAGCATCACGGCGCGAATGCCCTGCTCTTTCAGGATGGCAAGTCCGCGCTCCGCATCGGCACGCGGCTCATCGCGCATGGCCAGCAATCCGGCCAGCTTACCCGCTACAACTACAACGGAAACCGTCTTTCCCTGATCATTCAGCTTTTCAATTGAAGCTGTTTGTTCGGCATTGAGCGGCGTGGTTGCAGCGACTGATTGCGGCGAGCCGAGAAACACTGTCTTGCCGGAAACGGTTCCTTCAACACCTTTGCCTGATACCGCCTTGGCCGATGTAGCGGGCAGAACTGCAACGCCACCAGCCTTGGCCCGGTCAAGAATGGCCATGGCCAGCGGATGGCTGGAGCCGGTTTCGAGAGCAGCGGCCATCGACAGGATTTCCTGCTCGGACATACCGAATGAAACGATATCCGTGACGACGGGTTTGCCTTCGGTCAAAGTGCCCGTCTTGTCGAAGGCAACAGCCGTGACTTTTCTGAAGGTCTCAAGCACGGCGCCGCCCTTCATCAGCAGGCCGCGCCGCGCACCGGCGGAAAGACCTGCGGCAATGGCAGCGGGCGTCGAAATAACCAGCGCACAGGGACAACCGATCAACAGAATGGCGAGACCCTTATAGACCCATTCACTCCAGATACCGCCCATGAACAATGGCGGCACGACAGCAACAAGCGCCGCAACAACCATGATGGCAGGTGTGTAGTAGCGCGAAAAACCGTCAATAAAGCGCTCGGTTGGAGCCTTGCTTTCCTGCGCCTCTTCAACGAGCCTGATGACCCGGGCAATCGTATTGTCACTCGACGTCGCCGTCACATTGATCCGCAGGACACCATCGGTATTGATCGTACCGGCGAAAATCGCATCGCCAACATTTTTGCGTTTTGGCGTGCTTTCGCCCGTTACCGGCGCCTCATCTATTTCGCTTGTGCCTTCGGTGACATCGCCATCGGCGGGAATACGGTCGCCCGGTCGGACAAGGATGATGTCGCCAATAGCCAAACTATCGGCAGGTACAGACGTGGTATTGCCACCACGCTCCACCAGTGCGGTTTTGGGGACGAGATCAGCCAGACCCTGAATACTGGCACGGGCGCGGCCAGCCGCAACACCTTCAAGCAATTCGCCAATCAGAAACAGGAACACTACGGCCGCAGCTTCTTCACCCGCGCCGATAAACACAGCACCAATCGCGGCGATGGTCATCAACATTTCAATGGAGAATGGCGTGCCAGATCGAGCAGCCATGATCGACCGGCGGGCGATCGGAATAAGACCGACAAACATCGCGACCACAAAAGCCCAGTTGGCAATATCGGGAAAGACTTTGCCGACGCCGTAGGCCGCAACCAGAGCCACGCCGCTGATGATGGTCAAAAAGCCCTTGCGGCTCTGCCACCAGCGGCTTGGCTTTGAACTTTGCGCCGACGCAGCGGTAGCGACCACAGGAGCATTTGCTTTTGCTTGGTCATGGCCTGAATGATCGTGACCCACATGGTCGTGATCATGGTGATCCCCGTGGTCATGTCCTTCGTGGGAATGGCCTGCATGGTTGTGGTTCGCGTGATCGTGACCGCTGCATGTTGGAGCGGCCGCCGGTGCAGTGCTTTTGGCAGTCAGCGGCGAAACCTTGTAGCCAAGCCCGCCCACCTTTTTCTGGAGAACAGTCAGATCCGCCGTCTCATCGTGTTTGACTGTCATTGTCCCGGCGGTGACCGAGACGGAAATGTCAGATACTCCCGGCAAGCGGCGCACCGCCGTATCGATCTTGGCCGCACAGCTGGCACAGTCCATGCCCTCGACCCGGAAGCGGGTTTGCGTTGGCGCTGCTGTCATGATTCAACCTCTCTTGACTCTGTTGACGGCAACGCTACATGCTCTAGTGACTAGAGGAGCAAGCGAAATGTTGAAAGAAATTTCAATCGGTGAAGCAGCCAAGCGCAGCGGCGTCAAAGTGCCGACGATCCGTTATTATGAGCAGATCGGGTTGCTGGCAGAACCGGCGCGCACGGATGGCAACCGCAGGCATTATGAAGAGACGGATATTCGCAGGCTGGCGTTCATTCGCCATGCGCGGGAACTGGGTTTTGAAATCGGCTCCATCCGCACCCTGCTACATTTGCAGGATGATCCCAATCAACCCTGTGAAACGGCAGATGGTATCGCCAATGCGCGGCTCATCGAGGTTGAGCAGCGCATCCGCAGCCTGAATGCACTGAAAGCCGAGTTGGAATTGATGGTCGAAGGATGCAGGCATGGCCGCGTTGGGGAATGCCGTGTGATCGAAATTCTGGCCGATCATGGCAAATGCGTTCATCCGCATCATTAAGATTGCGGTCTATTAAACCGCAATCTTAATTGCATCAGAGATTATAGAACCAGCAACGGCGTCTTGCTGGGAACGCGATCATAAAGATCCATCACGTCCTGATTGAACATGCGAACACAGCCCGAAGATGCGGATTTGCCGATGGAGTTCCAGTCGGGCGAACCATGAATCCGGTAGAGCGTATCGACGCCGCCCTGGAAGATGTAAAGCGCACGCGAACCAAGCGGATTGTTCACACCCGGCGGCATGCCCTGCCGCCACTTTTCCAGCTTCGGATCACGGGAGATCATGGCGGATGGCGGTGTCCAGGTCGGCCATTTGCGCTTCCACTGAACAATCGCGCGGCCCTTCCACGAATAGCCCTGACGGCCCAGCCCAACGCCATAGCGCATGGCCTTGCCATTCTTCAGAACCAGATAAAGAAACTTGTCGACCGTGTTGATCACAATCGTGCCGGGCTTCTCGCCTGTCGGATCATCCACGATCTGCCGCAGGAATTTCTCATTGACCTTGGCAAAGGGAATGGCTGGCAGTTTGTAGCCATCCTCTTCAACCGCACGGTACATGCTGACGTAATCAGGCTTTGCCGGTTCAACCGGCGCTGCAACCGGTGGCTGTTCCGGCGCGGGAGGCGTTTGGACGTCGGCGACTTCGAGGGACTGTTTGGGCAATTGGGCACAGGCCGCAACTGCGGAAACAGCAGCAAGCGACAGCCCGGTCAGGAATGACCGGCGCGAAACAAGGGATGACATTCTGTATGCTTTCAAACGTTGGGATAGGCAGGGCGGACAGGCGGTCGTGGATACCGCTTTGCTGTTCCTTTGAGATCGGATCGCGGCAACCTTGTGTCAAAAACAAGGCGGACCGCAATGCCTACGGCGCTGTTGCAATATCATCACAGTATATATCGCGCTGTAACCTTACGTGATTTAGTTACATATATGAGCCGCAACCTAGTCCTTGGTGCTGCCTTCCCATGTGCCATGGGAAATACCCTTCTGCTTTTCCATATGGATGATAACCGCATCGATCTCAGCGGGATCAATGGCCGTGCTCACCAGCGTGGCGACGATCTCCACTGTCTCCTCATCGCCCTGATCCAAAATCTCCACGTCGCTGACGGGATAATCCGCATCCTCCAGTTTTTCGACCAGAAGATCGCGCATGGCGGGCATGGCCGCGCGGGTTGATATCAGCTTGACCTCATAGGTTGCTTCCGCCGCCTGTTCGTTGATCGGGATGCGGTTGATGACATTGACAAGCGGGCGCAGCAGGGTGTTTCCAGCCAGCACAAACACCGTCAGCAATGCGGCTTCTGCAAGCATATCCGTACCCGCACAGGCACCCACCGCCGCCGAACACCAAAGTGTCGCCGCCGTGTTGAGGCCCCTAACATTCATGCCCTCTTTCATGATCACGCCGGCACCGAGAAAACCGATACCTGATACCACATAGGAAATGACCCGCACCGCTTCCGTCGTTCCGGCAATGCGCTGCGCCAGATCAACGAAAGCCGCAGCGCCGATTGCCACAAGCACATTGGTGCGCAGACCGGCGGTGCGCTGCCGGTATTGTCGTTCCGCGCCGATCAGCGTGCCGAAGATGAAGGCGGCAATAAAGCTGATCGTTGTGTCAAGGAAGGGATAGAGATCGAATGTCTGTATGAATTTCATTTTAGCACCGTGGCTGGCTGGTTGTCCCAAACTAGCATTTCTCCGGTTAACAATGATGACAGCCTTACCCCATCTGCAGAGCAGATGGAGCGCTGGCTGTCATGGCAAAACAGGCCGTTTGGCACAACGTGTCGCCCTCCGGGCTGTCGGCACAATAATCGGCATCGCCTTGGGACGATCGTTCTGCCACCCGCGCTGTTATCACGGGTATGTTCTGCGCACGTGCCTGTTGCACGAGTTCCTGCACATGCCTTCCGCCGGGAAAGGCCAGCAATGCATCCGGCCTGCTATCCTCAAGCATGAAACGGTTGCGTTTTGCGTCGGCCTGCTTGCCCAGCAGGGACCAGTTGGCCGGATAGCGAACGATATGAACATCGTTCTGCCGGGCCCAGTCCTCGGCGGCCGAACCAAGTGCGGGCAAACCGCCATGGATCAGAACCGTCACCGGATATTCCAAATGGATGCGATTGAGTTCGCTGAGGATGACGGCAGCATCGTCAAAATGCCGCCCGCCTGAGATCAAAAGGCGCATGATTGTGCTCCTTGCCTGTTGTGTATTGAAAACCAGCTACCAGCGCGCACGGCGCAAAATGCGGATAGCTGCATGATTGCAGGACGACGACCATTGGATCAGACGCCGGCTGTGCTTGCGGCTGAGCAGCCCTCGGCGATAGAGCCGGGCCGCCATCCAGAATAACCCCTGCCCGATAATTGCCAGCAACCAGCAGACCCAGCGCAGAACCTGATCCTTCAGCCGCGAACGGCGTGGTTCCGGGCGACGGGATGCGGGGCGGGACCGGCGTTTTGGCAGGCCGTCCCATGGGCCTCGGGGTGTTGTTCCGGCGTGAAAATGCAGGATGGAAATGTTTGTGACCATATCAGATCTCCTCTGACGTCAATTGTCCGAGCCGCGCGTTCAGCAGCACCAGAAATGGGAGGATGCGGGCGGCGCGGGCCGCCCGCTGGTTGAAGCTTAGAACCACTGGCCAAAACGGCGGATATAGACAGTCTTCATCGTCTGGGCGACGACGCAGTAGCTGAATAGTGTTGCCACCAGCCATGGGAAGTAGCTCCATGGCAAAGGCTGCAATCCGACCAGCGTGCCAAGCGGTGAGAAGGGAACATAAATCCCAAGCCCCATGACGAGCGTCGACATCAGGAGAACCGGCAGGGCAGCCGTGCTCTGGATGAAGGGGATCTTCTGCGTGCGCAACATGTGTACAACAAGCGTCTGCGACAACAGGCCCTCGATGAACCAGCCCGATTGGAACAGCGACTGATGTTCCGGTGCATTCGCCGCAAAGACAAACCACATCAGGGCAAAGGTGGTCATATCGAAGATCGACGAGGTTGGTCCGATCCACAGCATGAAACGCCCGATATTTTTGGCGTCCCACTTGCGTGGCTTGCTCAAAAACTCTTTGTCCATCTTGTCCCATGGTAAGGCCAGTTGCGAGATGTCGTACATCAGGTTCTGGATGAGCAGATGGATCGCCAGCATCGGCAGGAACGGGATGAACGCGCTGGCCACAAGCACCGAGAACACATTGCCGAAGTTCGAGCTGGCGGTCATGTTCAGATACTTCATGATGTTGCCGAAGGTCTCCCGGCCCTTGATGACCCCCTCTTCGAGAACCATCAGGCTCTTTTCCAGAAGGATGATATCAGCCGATTCCTTGGCAATATCCGCGCCGCTATCCACCGAAATACCCACATCCGCATCGCGCAAAGCAGGCGCATCATTGATGCCGTCACCGAGAAAGCCAACAGTGTGACCATTGGCCTGCAAGGCTTTGAGCACCCGCGATTTCTGCAGCGGTGTCAGCTTGGCGAAAACCACCCGCTCTTCCACGAGAAGGCGCAGGGCATTGTCATCAAGCTTTTCAATTTCGCGGCCAAGCACAGGCACACCAGCCTCAAGCCCGACCTCGCGGCAGATCTTGACGCTGACCACCTCATTGTCACCGGTCAAAAGTTTGACCGCGACCCCATGTTCGGCAAGCGCAGCAATGGCTGGACCTGCGGTTTCTTTCGGTGGATCGAGAAAGGTCAGGAAACCTTCAACAATCAGCTCGCTCTCATCGCCAATGCCATATTGAGCCTTGGTATCCCCGGCAGGAATTTCCCGTGTGGCCACAACCAGAACGCGAAAGCCATCTTCGTTATAGGAACGGGCGATAGCAGTCAGTGCCTTCCGGCTTGCCTCATCCAGCACACGCACATCCTTGCCGTCGCGCATCTGCGTTGCGATGGTCAGCATTTCTTCCACTGCGCCTTTGCAGACGAGCAGGTGCTCACCGGCGACACCCTCGACCACCACGGACAGGCGGCGGCGAATGAAATCAAACGGCAATTCATCAACCTTGCGATAGAAGGCGGCTGACCGCATGGCGTCTGACGATGCATCGGTAAAGCGCAGGACAGCCTGATCCATCAGGTTTTTCACACCGCTCTGGTGGTGGCTGTTGAGCCATGCCAGACGCAGGACATTCTCGTCACGCTTGCCATGGATATCCACGTGATGCTCCAGAATGATCTTATCCTGAGTCAGTGTTCCCGTCTTGTCCGTGCACAGAATGTCCATGGCGCCAAAGTTCTGGATGGCGTTCAAACGCTTGACCACGACCTTGCGCCGGGCCATGGCAACAGCACCCTTTGCAAGGTTGGACGAGACGATCATCGGCAGCATTTCCGGTGTCAGACCGACGGCAACCGCAAGTGCAAACAGCAGGGCTTCCACCCAGTCACCCTTGGCAAAACCGTTGATGAGAAACACCACCGGCACCATCACCATCATGAACCGGATGAGCAGCCAGCTGACGCTGTTGATACCCCGGTCAAATGCGGTCTGTGCGCGCGAGCCGACAATGGATTTGGCAAGCGAGCCGAAATAGGTGCGCGACCCAGTGGCCACCACAACGGCCGTAGCTGTGCCGCTGACAACATTGGTGCCCATGAAACAGATATTGGGTACATCAAGCATGTCAGCCTGATCCGAAGCAACGCCCAGTGCTGACTTCTCGGCAATGGCGCCCAGCGTGTCGTATTTTTCAACGGGAATGGCCTCCCCGGTCAAAACGGCCTGACTGACATAGAGATCGCGGGATTCAATCAGGCGCACATCGGCCGGGATCATGTCTCCGGCAGACAGGCGCACGACATCTCCAGCCACGAGTTCGCGCATCGGGATTTCGAACACTTCACCTTCCATCGTCACACGATGGCGCCGCAGCACGGTTGCCGTGGTCCGCACCATGGCTTTCAGCGATTCAGCAGCCTTGCCGGAACGGTATTCCTGCACAAAGCGCATGACGCCACTGGCCAGCACCATGACCATGATGATGATGACTTTGGTTGGATCGGGAGCATCGCCGCTCTGCATCGGCAGCCAGCAATCGGTGAAGGCGCTGATGGCTGCCAGCACAATCAGCACCATGATGAAAGGATTGTTGAAGGCGGTCAGAAGCTGGATCAGCGCATGCGGGCGGCGATCATGGGCGACCTCGTTTGCACCATCTTTGGTCAGACGCTCCGCTGCATCGCGGATTGTCAGACCGTCGCGGTGGCTTCTGACATTGGCAAGGGTGCTATCGATATCGTTCTGTGCTTCCCGCACAGCGCGCATCGAAAGCTTGCGGCTATCTTTCTTCTCCGCATTCAATGCGGAATTCTTGAGAATAACGTTCATTTTCTGGTCTCCTGCCGCGACATGCGACAGCGACACCAGCTCCGGATCACCTGAATTTCAGGCGCAGAGAACCGTGCCGAGCCGTCACATTCACGGTCGGTTTTGTTACATTCGATTTTGGGGATAGCCCGCCGCGCTTGCCTGTCATCGGCAGCGCAGCGGGCCTACTAGGATAATCGTCCATGAGATACTCCTTCATTGACGCCAGCGGCGCGCGCTTGGCGTGTGAGGAAAAAACGCGATCAGATCATGCGACCGGACTGATACACAGCCAGAACCATCCCCAGCTTCTCAACTTGGGACAGAGTTTCTGCGGGTGGCTCATTGTCAGCATGCCAATGCATTTCAAGCCGGCCATTGACCGGATTGACGCGCCAGTCTGCGTGCAGATTGGCAAAAAGGGGCTGTTTTTCAGCAATAGCGGCAACAATGTTCCGCTGTAAGCCGAGACGCCCCCGTGTGCGGGTGGCGAAGGCGCGAACGCCTGGAAGAGTTGCGAACGTGATGTTCATGGCTCACCTCATTGACCGGAAGCGATCCGGCCTGGGTGAGCGACGGTGGAGCCTTAAGCCCTAACGTTGCTCATCCGGTGTACCGGATCGAGTCCTGCTCGTTAGTTGTTTCAAGCGCCCGCGCCACCGTATCAACGGCAGTCAGGGCGCAGCTAGATTTGCTGTCCATCGTCTTCTTTGTGATTTTGAAAAATGACCCGGGTAACCCGAGCAAAACCCGGATACGCCTGCCTTAGCGGAGTGTCAACCACAAAGGTGATCCGTCCGATCAATTGTACGGGAAGTTGATTTACCACGCCTCGGTTGTATCTACTTGCTGGAGAGATTGTCGCTTTCGCGGTAAACCAGACAGATGAAGTTAGCTTATGGGACTTCCCCGTGCTAATCCCTCCCAAACACTGTTCCTCAAGCCGAAACGGCTTTTGTCTTCATCCTCGCGTGCCAAAATGATCAAACGTTTTTTCGCCTATTACGCACCCTATAAGGGGCTCTTCGCGCTGGACTTTTCCTGCGCTGTCTTTTCGGGTCTGCTGGAACTTGGTTTTCCGATGGCTGTGCGTGCCTTCATCGATGTGCTGCTGCCGAGTGAAAACTGGACCTACATTCTGCTGGCCGCGATGGGACTTTTGGCCGTTTATCTACTCAACACCGGTATTACCGCCGTTGTTGTCTATTGGGGCCACAAGCTTGGCATCAACATCGAAACCGAGATGCGCCGCAAGAGCTTTGACCATCTGCAAAAGCTTTCCTTCCGCTTCTATGACAATAACAAAACCGGGCACCTCGTTGCCCGCGTGACCAAGGATCTGGAAGAGATCGGCGAAGTAGCCCATCACGGACCGGAAGATCTGTTCATCGCTGTAATGACCTTCATCGGCGCTTTCCTGCTTATGTTCTACGTCAATCCGCATCTGGCATTTCTGACCTTGGCGATTGTGCCCTTTGTGGCATGGGTTGCCAGCCGTTATGGCGGGCGGATGACGCGCAACTGGCAGAACCTTTACCGCCGCGTCGGTGATTTCAATGTCCGCATCGAAGAGAATGTCGGCGGTATGCGTGTTGTCCAGGCTTTTGCCAATGAGGATCACGAGCGCGATCTTTTTGCCCATGACAATGCGCGCTACCGGGAAACCAAGCTCAGCGCCTACCGCATCATGGCGGCAAGCACCTCGCTGAACTATATGAGCATGCGCCTGATCCAGCTGATCGTCATGATCGCGGGCAGCTACTTCGTCATTACGGGAAGTCTTTCCAGTGGTGGCTTTGTCAGTTTCCTCCTGCTGGTGACTGTGTTCGTTCGCCCCATCGAAAAGATCAACTCCGTCATCGAGACCTATCCGAAGGGCATTGCCGGTTTCAAGCGCTATACCGAACTGCTGGATACCGAGCCGGATATTGCGGACCGGCCAAATGCAACCGATGTGAGCGGGCTTCAGGGCAATATTCGCTATGAGAAAGTGAGTTTTGGCTATACCTCGGACCGAACTGCCTTGAGCAATATCGATCTGGAAATCAAGGCTGGTGAGACGGTCGCTTTCGTTGGCTCTTCCGGTGCAGGAAAGACGACATTGTGCTCATTGCTTCCACGCTTTTACGAGGTGGTATCAGGTGCCATCACCATTGACGGCGTTGATATCCGTGACATGACCCTTGCCTCGTTGCGCAGCCAGATCGGCGTTGTCCAGCAGGATGTTTTTCTGTTCGGCGGCTCTATCCGCGAGAACATCGCCTATGGCCGCCTTGATGCTTCAGACGAAGACATCATTCTGGCTGCACGGCGTGCCCGTCTGGATGAAATGATTGCAGGCCTGCCTGCGGGGCTTGAAACCATCGTGGGCGAGCGCGGCGTCAAACTCTCGGGCGGTCAGAAACAGCGGCTGGCCATTGCCCGCATGTTCCTGAAGAACCCGCCCATCCTCATACTTGATGAGGCAACCTCAGCTTTGGATACGCAGACCGAGCGGGAAATTCAGGCATCGCTTGCCGAACTTGCCGAAGGCCGCACAACACTGGTTATCGCCCACCGGCTGGCAACCATCCGCAATGCGGATCGTATCGTTGTGGTTGATGACGCCCAAATCCTTGAACAGGGCAGCCATGCCGAACTGCTGGCAGCTGGCGGCGCATATAAGCGCCTCTATCAGGTGCAGTTTGGCGATGCCGGTGCTGAAATCATCCTTGACCGGTTTAGCAAAAAATCCTGATCCTGATTGTATGGCGCTGTGAGCTTTACAGCGCCGGTCAGAAAAGTATGCTCCTGTGACAGAGCAATTTTGTTTATCCGGGGACACCCCAGATAAACGAAATTTGCCTGAGAGCTTTGGGAGGAGCGATTGATGATTAGGGAAAGCTACGTTCACGGTGCCAGCAATCAGCCGTTGATTGGCGAGACGATCGGACGGCACTTTGACCACATTGCCGGGCAGTTTCCGGATCGCCCCGCGCTCGTGGTGCGGCATCAGAATGTACGCCTGACCTATTCCGAACTGCGCCAACGCGTTGACGCGCTGGCCGCCGGTTTCATCGCGCTTGGCCTGAAACCCGGCGAGCGCATCGGCATCTGGTCGCCCAACAACATGGAATGGGTGCTGACCCAGTTTGCCACCGCCAAGGCGGGTCTTATCCTCGTCAACATCAACCCTGCCTATCGCTCGCATGAGCTTGAATATGCGGTCAACAACGTCGGCTGTTCAGCGCTCATCCTGTCTCCCGCGCTTAAAACCAGCAACTATCTTGATATATTGCGCGAAATTGCCCCCGAGGTTGCGACCAGCACGCCCGGCATGCTTGTCTCGAAGAAATTGCCGACACTGCACACCGTCATCCGTCTCGGCACCGAGAAAACCCCGGGAATGCTGAATTTTGCCGATGTCGAAGAGGCTGCAACCCCTGAGGCAAGAGAACAGCTCGAAGCGCTCGCTTCGGTGCTGCAATTCGATGATCCAATCAATATCCAGTTCACCAGCGGCACCACGGGTAGCCCCAAGGGCGCGACACTCACCCACCACAACATTCTCAACAATGGTTTCTTCATCGGCGAGGCCATGCGCCTCACTGAAATCGACCGTCTGTGCATTCCCGTACCATTTTACCACTGCTTTGGCATGGTTCTCGGCAATCTCGCCTGTCTCACTCATGGTTCCTGCATGGTCATACCGAGTGAGGCGTTTGATCCGCTGGCGGTCCTGCAAACCGTGGAGGCGGAAAAGTGTACCGGATTGCATGGCGTACCCACCATGTTCATCGCCATATTGGGCCATGCGGATTTCAAGACATTTGATCTCAGCAGCTTGCGCACCGGCATCATGGCCGGTTCACCCTGCCCCATCGAAGTTATGCGCAAGGTCATTCAGGAAATGCACCAGAGCGAGATCACCATCGCCTATGGGATGACGGAAACCAGCCCTGTCAGTTTTCAGAGTTCGACAACCGACCCACTGGAACGGCGGGTTTCAACCGTCGGGCGCATTCATCCCCATGTCGAGGTGAAAATCATCGACGCTGATGGTGTGATTGTTGCGCCCGGAATTACCGGCGAATTGCTCACACGCGGCTACAGCGTTATGCGTGGTTATTGGGGCGATGACGCGAATACGGCAGCAACCATTGATGCGGCGCGGTGGATGCACACGGGCGATCTCGCCACCATTGATGCGGAGGGCTATTGCAACATTGTCGGGCGTATCAAGGATCTGGTCATCCGTGGCGGCGAGAACATTTATCCGCGCGAGATCGAGGAGTTTCTCTATACCCACCCTGATATTGCCGATGTGCAGGTGTTCGGTATCCCCGATAGCAAATATGGCGAATGCCTGTGCGCCTGGATCAAGGTGCGTCCCGCTTCAAATCTGACCGAGCACGAGGTTCTGCAGTTCTGCAAAGGCAAAATTGCCCACTACAAGGTCCCGGCACATATCCGCTTTGTCGACGTGTTTCCGATGACCGTCACCGGCAAGATCCAGAAATTCATCATGCGGCAGGCCATGATTGATGAACTGAACCTTCAGGAAGCGAAAACCGCCTGAGCGGCTTTCGCCTTCTATTCCGCTGCGTGCGGTACTGTCGGCGCACCACTTTTGTTGAAGAGCTTACGCCAGAGGTTTACTGAGCCACGCGACATGTCTTCCATATAAAGGAAGATCACGGGCGTAATGAACAGCGTCAGGATTTGCGAGGCAAAGAGGCCGCCGACAACGGCCACGCCAAGCGGCTGACGCAATTCCGAACTCGCACCCGCGCCAATGGCAATCGGCAGCGTACCCATCAACGCCGCGAGCGTTGTCATCATGATCGGGCGGAACCGGACAAGACAGGCTTCGCGGATCGCATCATGCGGGCTATCGCCTGCCCTTTGCCGGACAAGGGCAAAGTCGACCATCATGATCGCGTTCTTCTTCACGATACCGATCAGCATCAGCATACCGATAATGGCGATCACACTGAGGTCAAAGCCGAACAGCTCCAACGTCGCGAGCGCACCAGCGGCGGCAGCCGGAAGCCCCGTCAGAATGGTCAGCGGATGGATAAAACTCTCATAGAGAATACCAAGCACAATATAGATCGTCAGGATAGCCGCACCGATCAGCAACCCCTGATTGGACAAAGCTTGCTGGAACACTTTGGCTGTACCGGTGAAGGTCGAGCCAATTGAATCCGGAACATTGAGTTCCGTCTTGATCTTGTTGATCTCTTCCACGGCCCGTCCCAGCGCTACCCCCTGCGGCAGGTTGAAGGAAATCGTCACCGCAGGCAGCTGGCTCAACTGGCTGACTGCGAGCAATCCCGCCCGCCGCTCCACATGGGCGAAGGCGGAAAGCGGGATAAGCTTGTTGGTTGTGGTTGAGCGTATCTGCATCTGGTCGAGCTTGTCGGTCGTCCACGGAATGGATGGGTCCAATTCGAGAATAACCTCATAGCTGTCGCCGGTGGAAAAGATGGTCGAAGCCTGATTGGTGCCAAAGGCGTAATAGAGCGAATTGCGCAACTGCGTCGAGGTGATACCCAGCAGCCGCGCCTTGTCGGCATCGATGACCAGATTGGCCTGCAACGCATTGTTCTGCAGATCACTCGTCACGTCGGCAAAATATTGCCGGTCCTGTTGCAGCGCCAGAAGGAACTTTTGCGACCATGGATAGAGATCGTCGGCATTGATGCCCTGCAGGACAAATTGATACTGCGCGCGCGACGACGTGCTGCCGATACGCAGGTTCTGGATGGCGATGGGATAGCTGTTGATACCTGGAACCTTGGCCAGCGACTGGCGCAAATCCGTCAGCAGCGGATCAAGCGCCAGACGCTGCGATTTCGGTTTCAGTTCAACGAAGAAACTGCCCTGATTGAGGCTGGAAGAATTGAACCCGCCACCGATGGTCGATGCCACATGCGCGACATAAGGCTTGCTCATCAGAACATCGGCAACCTGTTTCTGCAAAGCGACCATGGCATCGAAAGAGATATCCTGCCGCGCTTCGGTGGAGATGGAAAGCTGGCCAATATCTTCGGTTGGCAGAAAGCCTTTGTCGATCGAGGAGAATAGGTAAAGCGTCGCGACAACGGTCAGAAGGAAGACGCCAAGAACAACGACGCGGAAGCGCAGGCAGATATCAAGCATACGCCTGTAGGCATCAAGAACCGCATCGAAAACCCTCTCCGTAAACGGCTTCTTGCCCGCTTTCTCATGCGGAATGGCTGGCATGTGGCTGCACAGCATCGGCGTCAATGTCAGGGATATCAGCGCCGAAGCGACAATCGCCACGGTGACGACAACGGCAAACTCATTAAAGATACGGCCAACGACGCCGCCCATCAGCAGGACGGGGATAAATACCGCAACAAGGGAGGCAGTGATGGAGACGATGGTAAAGCCGATCTCCTCGCTGCCCTTGAGCGCGGCTTCACGCGGCGACATGCCGTCCTCGATATGCCGGGATATGTTCTCCAGCATGACGATGGCGTCGTCCACGACGAGCCCCACCGACAGCGTCAGGCCAAGCAGGGAGATATTGTCGATGGAAAAGCCAAAGACATACATCACACCCAGCGTCGCAATCAGCGACAACGGTACAGCGACCGTCGGAATAAGCGTCGCTGCGATGCGGCGCAGGAACACGAAGATCACCATGACGACAAGTCCGATGATCAGAACAAGCGTGAACTGTACGTCAGACACCGCCTGCCGGATGGAGGTCGAGCGGTCATTGAGCACGTTGAGCTTGGTGGATGCGCCAAGCTCTTCGGCAAATTTTGGCAGCATGGTGCGGACCCGGTCAACCACGTCAACCGTATTGGCACCGGGCTGGCGGAAGACGGCGAGCACAAGCGCCTTCTTGCCGTCATAACGGCTCTCGGTCTGCGTGTTCGCCACGGAATCGACCACGCGTGCCACATCGCCCAGACGAACCGGCTTGCCATTGGGCGAGGCAATCAGGATCTGCCTGAACGTATCGGCATTCTTCGATTGCGTATCGGCTTCAATCGCCATCTGCTGGGTCGGGCTTGTCAGCGTTCCCACCGGCGCAATCGAATTGTTGTCGGCGACAGCATTGGTCAATTCATCGATGCCGATACCGCGCGCCGTCATGGCATTGGGATCAACCTCGATGCGCACGGCAAACTGCTTGGCACCGAACACCTGCACTTCGCCCACTCCATCCACCGTCGACAGTGAGGGCGAGATCACCTGTTCGGCATAGTCGTCAAGCTTGGACAGTTGCGCCGTATCGCTTTGCAACGCGATCAGCAGGATCGGTGCGTCGGCCGGGTTGGTCTTGCGGTAGCTCGGCGGTGTCGTCATGTTCGCCGGCAATTGCCTTAATGTGCGCGCGATAGCCGCCTCGACATCCGCCGCCGCCTGATCGATGTTGCGGTCAAGCTCAAATTCAATGGTGACGCGGGTCTGACCCTGCGTGCTTGTCGCGCTGATGGTCGAGACCGAGGGGATCGTGGCAAATTGCTTGATCAGCGGCGTTGCCACCGCATTGGCCATGGTATCGGGCGCAGCGCCCGGCAATTGTGCAGAAACCGATACAACAGGAAAATCCACCTGCGGCAACGCCGCCACGGGCAGAAACTGATAGGCGAAAAGCCCCGATGCCGCCAGCGCAACGGAAAGGAGGATTGTTGCAATGGGACGGCGAATGAAGATTGCGGATATGTTCATTGAACCGTATCCGTCTTGATGGGGTCAGTCGCTTCATCGGCAGAAAGCGCCGGAACAGCACTCTGAGAATCCGCCACGGTCTCGATAACGCTCGAACCATCTTGCAGGTGCAACTGACCATCGATGACCACATGATCGCCTGATTTCAATCCTGCCGTGGTCACGGCGGTATCGCCAACCGTTTCCACCACGGTAACAGCCTGTTTGGTGACCTTCTTGTCAGCACCCACGACAAAGGCAAATGTTCCGTCATTGCCCTGTTGGATTGCAATTAACGGAACTGTCACAGCATCCTTGTGCGTGCCGATTTCCACCGTTGCAGTCACATATTGACCGGGCCAGAGCGCGCCATTGTCATTGGCCACATCGGCTTTCAGGACAATCGTGCCAGACGCCGTATCAACGCTGGAATCAACGAAATTGAGCGGTCCCGAGGCCACAACATTCTTGCTGCCGGGCACCTTGATAAGAACGTTGAGAGGGCGTTCCTTCATGGCATTGCGCAGTGTCGGCAGGTCGCTTTCGGCAACCGTGAACGACACGCGCAGCGGCGCCATACGCGTGATCGTCAAAAGACCGCTGCCGGTGTCGGCCATGCGCACAAGATTGCCAACCGAGGTATTGACCACGCCGACACGGCCATCAATCGGCGCCTTGATGGTCATGTAGGAAAGCTGGACCTGATCCGCCTCGATCTGCGCCTGATCCATGGCGATTGATGCTTTTAATGCATTGACAGCAGCAAGAGCCTGATAGGCCTGCTGCTGTGTATCGATTTTCCGGTTTGACAGGGCTTGAGCGGCAATAAGGTCCTGATTGGCTGAATCAAGATTGGCCTGATCCTTGGCCAAAGCCGCCTTGTCCTTGTCGATCGTCGCTCGGATTGTCCGGTCATCAAGCTGAAAAAGCACGTCACCAGTTTTGACCATCTGGCCGTCCTTGACGCTCGTCACCATCACGACGCCATCAGCTTGCGGGCGGATCACAACCGTATCAATCGGTTCGATATTGCCGACGACAGTCTTTGAAATGGGCACATCTTCGGTCTTTGCCGTGGCTGCCACAATGGAAGGAACGGCCGCAGACCGCCCCTTGCCCGAGCCTTTGCCCTGCGTTGCCGTGGCAACCGTCGTCGGACCTTTGCCAGCTGGCGGCGCATTCAGGTGCGGGTAGAGAAACACATAGCCGAGCCCGGCCAACACAACGAACGCGATCAAAAGACCCAGACGTTTCACTGCACACTACCTCCAGGGCATAGCCCTTAGCCAAACAACTTGTTGGCTATGGAGTTTCTCACCTTCCCTGTGTGTTGTCGAATGACCATTTTGTCATGTTTGCTGCGGCGCACCCATGCGGTTTAAGGGTATTATTTCCCGAGCATTGCAGAGAATAAAGCGACCAAAGCATCGGTCATCGGTCCGGGATCTTGGACGCCGCTTGATGGCCTCCCTTTGCCGCTTTACTTGCGGGCGATCAACAGGCTCATTGTTGCCCCTCAACCAAATGCAATCAGCACTTGAAGCCGACCAAGTAATGAGCGTACTCCTATCGTGAGAACGATGGGGGATTGCGATGCTGAAATACCTGAACATTCCGGCGGCAATCCGCATAGCCCTTCTTTGCCTGTGGGCGGTAGCCACCGGTGTTTTCAGCACCGTCGCCTACGCGCAAACCGCTGGTGAAACCACAACTGTCATTCTGCAGCGCGGTCAAAGCGAAGCCGACATAAACAGCATCCTCAAAGCCGCCTATGCGAGCGGCCGCAATGTCGTGGTCCGCTGGGAAGACCCTGCGCCCGCAGCAGCCTCGCCCGCACCAGCAAAAGCAGCGGCTACTCCGGTCGCCAAACCTCCCATGGCAACCCCGCTTGATCAGGCGGAAGAACTTGCCGGGAACGTGCTCGATTCATTCACCACCGGGCTTTCTGTCGGAATTGCCGGCATCGGCCACATAGCCGAACTGCCCTTCATGATGGATAAGGGTATGCAGACCCAGGGCGATGATTGGGGGCACGTCACGCTCGTTACCCTGGCTGCCCTGCTCGCTGCGGGTATTGCAGGCTGGATTGTGTTCCGGCTTGGCACAGCGCTCATCGTGCGCCCGATCAGCGAAGATGCCGATCTTGTCCACCGCGCACGCGGATCATTTGCCCGCACACTTCGCGACATCGCCGCCATCTGCGCCTTTATTGCCGTCGGGCACATCATCATCAATATGCCGACTGCCGGTTCTCAAATGGCATCTCACCTCACCGTGAGCCTGCTGCACGCCGCCGCGCTCACCCTCATCTATGCCGCCGTCGGCCGGTTGTTCCTGTCACCGGGCGACCCTTCGGCACGCCTTCTGCCGATCAACAATCCTCAATGGCATTTCCGGATGCTTGTCGCCTATGGTTTCATCGGGGCGCTGATCGGTCAGCTCGTCCGTCTGTCGATTGAAAGCGGTGTGAGCCGCAGTGTCACCGAAGGCTGGTTCCTGATCGCCGCAACGGTCGTGACCCTTTTGAAACTCTGGTGGTTCATCGGCGGGCGCAAGGACATCTCAGCCGTGTTTGCCGGACCGGCACCGAATATGACCCGGCAGGTGATAGCAACCGCGCTTCCGGCATTTCTGTCTCTTACCGCCATCCTGATCTGGGTGGTTGGCTGCATGGCCGCCAGTTCCCCCCAGCGGGCCCATTGGGGCGAGGCAGCGGGCGCGACGCAGGTCATCGTTCTGTTGATCCCGATCTTCGCGCTGGGCCTGCATGCGCTGATCGCGGCGATGCACAGGCGGCACCACAATGAAAACGATCTTCCACCCCTGATGCAGGCCCTTATCGCGGCAATCCAGACATTGGTAACAGGCGGCATCTGGCTCCTTGGCCTCTACATCATCATCCGTCTGTGGACCACCTATCTTGACGACACGGGCTATGGCTTGATTCTGTCGATCATCCGGGGACTGCTCCGGGTCAGTGTCGCCATTGTTGTCGGCTGGGCGATCTGGAGTTTCCTGCGCCACTACTTCAGTGCGCTTTCGCCCTCATCGCGCCCTCTCCTCCCTGGTCAGGAAGAGACGGACGGTCCCGCACCAACCGCTGTGGGCCGCCTGTCGACAATCCTGCCGCTGGTTCGCGACCTTGCCTTTGGTGCTATTGTTGCAATTACCGCACTGGTGGTGCTGTCCTCGCTCGGCATGGATATCGGGCCGTTGCTCGCCGGTTTCGGTGTGCTTGGCCTTGCCATTTCGTTCGGCTCGCAAACTCTGGTGAAGGATGTTGTCTCAGGCATTTTCTTCATCGCCGACGATGCTTTCCGCACCGGCGAATATATCGATACGGGCAAGCTCAAGGGAACCGTGGAGCGGATCACGCTGCGCTCGCTGCAACTGCGGCACCAGAATGGCCCGGTTCATACCATCCCGTTCGGACAGATACAGTCGGTGACGAATTACAGCCGCGATTGGAGCACGATCAAATTCGAGCTGCGCTTCGACCGCGACACCGATCCGGAAAAGATTCGCAAGACGGTCAAGAAGGTTGGGCAGGAAATGCTTGAGGATGCGGAATTTGGCAGCGAGTTCCTTGTGCCGCTGAAATTTCAGGGCATTCAGGACATTACTGAAAACTCAATGGTCGTGCGGCTGAAATTCACGGCAAAGCCCGGCAATCCGTCTCTGATCCAGCGCGAATCCATGAAGCGGCTTCTGGTGGCATTCAGGGAAGCCGGACTGATGCTCGCATCCAACGCGGTGACGGTTCGCTCGGGTACGAATGATGCCGTGGGTGCAGGTGCGGCAACCCAGATCGCCATTGAAAAAGCTGCCGAGCAGGCCGCAACGCAGGCGGCGGCCAAGGCGGGCTGATCCATCACCGTTTCCCTGTTATGCCATGTGATTTGTCGACGAGAAGCGTGGGCTGAACGATCAATCCCTGTTCCGTCGCTTCAAGATAGGTTTCGACCCCGTAAATGTTGCGCATGTGCTCGGCTGTCAGCACATCGGCGGGAAGACCATCAGCAACGATCTTTCCCTCGTGAATGAGGACAAGCCGGGTGCACCAGCGCGCCGCAAGCCCAAGATCATGCAGCGAGACAACGATCGCTGAACCTTTGCGCGCAGTATCCGCCAATGATTGCATCAGGCCGATCTGATGCGCCGGATCAAGCCCGGCTGTCGGCTCATCGGCAAGCAGCAAGGACGCGTCCTGCGCCAAAGCACGGGCAATCAGCACGCGTGCCCGCTCACCGCCTGATAGTTCCAGTGCCGAGCGATGACGGAATACTGTGACCTCCATGCATTCCATTGCACTTTCAACCAGTGCAGTATCGTTTGGCCCAAGCCTTGAGAATCCGCTGAGGTAAGGCGTGCGCCCAAGTGAGACGAGATGCTCCACCGAGATGGCCCAACTGATCTCCCGCTCCTGCGGCAGATAGGCGACGTGCCTCGCCCGCTCCTTCGCACTTAATTGGGCGGCCAAAGTTCCGGCGATCTGGATTTCGCCTCTTGAAGGGACAAGTCCAAGAATGCTTTTGAGCAAGGTCGACTTGCCAGCCCCATTCGGACCGATCAACCCGATGAATTCACCCTTGCTGACAGCTAGTGACACATCGTGCAAAACAGGTCTGGCCCCCAGCGATGCCTGAAGATGCGAGAGATTGAGAATATTCATAGCATTGTCCTCCTTGTACGGAAGACAAGCCAGAGGAAGAATGGCGCACCGATGATGGCGGTCAATACACCAAGCTTCAGATCACGGCCCGGCGCAATCAGGCGTACAAGAACATCCGCTGCCAGTAGCATTGACGCGCCGCCAAGCGCACTCGCCGGAAGCAGGCGCGAAGGCCGCGCACCGACCAGCGGTCGCAGGACATGCGGGACGATAAGCCCGACAAAGCCGATAGCACCCGCAACGGCTGTGGCTGCTCCCACCGAGGCAGCCGTGCCAAGAATGGCGAAGAGCTGAACCCGTTTGATATTGATACCCATGCTGGCAGCCGCGTCCGGTCCCAGCGTCAAAGCGTCGAGAGATCGGCCAAGACTGAACAGAAGCACCCAGCCGACAAGAATGAGCGGTGCGGCAAGCTGCACATGCAGCATGGAACGGTCCGTGAGCGACCCCAGCATCCAGTAGACAATCTCCATGGCCGCGAAAGGATTGGGCGAGAGGTTCAGTGCCAGCGTGGTCATGGCCCCGGCAAAACTCGACACGGCAATGCCGGCCAGAATGATGGTCAGCGTACTGCTGCCGCGACCGGCCAATGCCTGTACCAGCAGCACCGCAAGAACAGCGCCCGCCAGCGCCATGAGAGGCAGGGCAAGCGGAAAGGCGAGTGACAGGCCGGTATAGATAGCAATCACTGCACCGAGCGACGCCGATGCACTCACACCCAGCAGCCCCGGTTCAGCCAGCGGATTGCGCAGATATCCCTGCAGCACCGCGCCTGACAGCCCCAGCGTTGCGCCGATCATCAGGCCAAGCAAGGCACGCGGCAATCTTATTTCGCGCATGACCAGCACAATGGCGTCTCCCTGCCCCGTCAGCAGGGCGCGGATACTGTCAGCAGTGCCGAGCGCCGCCGGGCCGACAAGCAGTGACAGAACGAAAAGAACAAGGGTCAACAGCACGAGGCCAGCGATCAGAAGGCGGAAATGATCTTTCATCTGTTGGCCCGCCCTGCCGCATCCGACAACAACTTGACTGCCTCCGCCGTGAATGGCGCACCGCATATCCAGTATTTATCGGGGATATCGATGAGGTTTTTCCCTGACAATGCAGCGCGAAACGCCGGGTGAACCTGCGCCTCATAGGCAAGGGATGGCGCCGCATAGGCATTATGGGCGGCAATCAGGTCGGGCTTTGCCATGACAAGCTGCTCCAGCGACAGTTTTTGCGTGCCCTGCAAGCCAAGCTTCTCACCGAGATTGATCAGACCGGCACGATTGACCACTTCACCGGCCAAGGTGCCGCGACCGGAGGTGAACTGGTTTGCGTAATAAAGCGCAACCGTCGGCGCATCGGCCTGTCTGCCCGGCACGCTTGCCAAGGTTGCATCCATCTCGTGCACAAGTTCCTCAGCCCTTGCCTCCCGCCCCAGAAGCGCGCCCATCCGCCTGATATTGAAGCGAATATCGTCAAAGGAAGATTCGGGCTGAAACTCTTCAACCCGAAATCCAAGGCGTTTGAGAATATCAACCGTTGCCCTTGTCGTATATGTACCGCTGAGGATTAAGTCCGGCTTCATCAGGAAAATTTCCTCGGCCTGACCATGGTTGGTTACAAACGACGCCGCCTCTTTGGCCAGCACCGAACCCGTTTCATCCTTGGCAAGATGCGATACCGAATAAAGCTGCCCGTCCCCCGCCAGAAGCATGGCCAATTGGTCGGTACAAAGGTTCATGGAGACAACCCGCTTCGGCGCTTCGGCGGCAATTGCAGACGGACTGCCAAACAGTGCGATTGCCGTTGCCAGCTTCGCCACGCCTCGCGCCCATCTACATTGCCTGAACATAATCAGAAGCTTCCCTTCAACCCGACAAAAGCGGTACGACCCGGCGTGTTGAAACCAAAAATCTCCTGATAATCTTCATCGAACAGGTTCTCGATCCGCGCATAAGCTTCCATCTTGTCACTGAACTTATAGCTGCCACCAATTGTGACCAGCGTATAGTCCTTCAACACCACCCGCGTGGGGAGAGGCGGTGTAAAAGCTGTATCTTCCATCTTTCCATTGAAGGTCACCTCGCCAAAAACGCGGGCGCGATCTTCAAGGAATGTGTAGGCGGCATTCAGCGAGCCTGAATGTTTTGGCCGCCTTATTTCGATCTGACCATCCGGATCTTTCGCATCCGTATAAGTGTAGGTCGCAGTTGTGGTGAAACCACTGGTCAAGTTGAGCGTCGCCGCAACTTCCACACCCTGACGCTTGCTGCGCCCATCCTGATTGACAGGCGTATAGCGGAAATCAGGTGTTGCAATGCTGGTAATCTCATCGGTCAGGTTCTGGCGGAAATAGGTCACGTCAACCACCAACTGCTCATCGAAAAAGCTCTGCTCGACACCCACATCCCAGCCAAGGCTCTTTTCCGGCCGCAGGTTTGGATTGCCCTTGTAGGTTGAGGGAATATAGCCGAACTGATCGTAGAATGTCGGATTGGTAACGCCTGTACCAACGGAGCTGTGCAGTCTCGTTCCCCAGGCCGGAATTTTCCATGCCGCACCGAAACTATAGGTCGATGCATCCTTGAACCGGTCATTATCATCGTGGCGGAGGGCCGCGTTCAGATAAAGCTGGTCGAAAAACTCACCTCGATATTCCCCGACAAACGAATGCATGGTCCGGTCGTGTTTCTCGAACTGCGACGCGTCAAAATACGGGCTGGTAAAATCCGCCTTGGCAGGCCTCTGCTGGAAAGTCTCGCGCTCACCCTGATATCCCGCTGTAATCTGATGCCTGGCGTCGGCAAAGGCTGGCGTATCGAACTTGTAGGTCGCCTGATAGGAACCATTCAGCCGGTTGCCCTCATTACCGGAGATATATTCGTCATGCTTGAGATTGTCGCGCAATGTGTTGGTGTCGCTGATCCGTGCTTTCTGGGTCAGGGCACCATCCAGCGATGTCCAGGTGATGCCGAGCGAGCCCAGCAGTTCCTTGGTCGTGGTCTGGTCGTCACCATCAATGACAAGCCCCTGAAACGGTGTGCCATATCCGCCATCGGGATCGAGATCGCTGCGGCGGTTTACATAACGGAATGTACCATCGACAACCACGTCGGGCGTTATATCGACCTTGAACTTGCCATTGATGGAGCCGTTCTTGTCGCCGTCCTTCTCTGAACCGAAATTCGAGATGTTGAACCCCTTGTTCTGGCGATATGTGCCGGAGAGGGCAAAATCATAATTATCCGCGCCGCCCTGCAGCAGCACATTGCCAAGCCATGTGCCATCCGTGCCCGCTTCGGAGCGTCCGCTGATCTTGAAACCGTCGCGGGTGCCGCCTTTGGTGATGATGTTGACCACACCGGCCAGCGCGTTCGAGCCCCAGAACGCACTTTGCGGGCCGCGCAGAATCTCGATGTGATCGACATCGGCAACCGGCAAGCCGCCAAAGTCGAATTCGCCATTCCCGGTTTCGCTGGCTTCAACGCCGTCAATCATGACAAGAAGGTGGTTGGCTTCTGCGCCGCGTACCCTCACCTGCGTCAGGCCGCCATAGGAGCCCCCACGCGAAACGGCAAAGCCCGGCACCTGACGTAACGCATCGGCAACGTAGCGTGTCTGGTTCTGCACCAGCTGCTCGCCTGTGATAACCGTATAGGCCCGCCCGGATTTCTCCGCATCAATGCGCGACTCGCCAAGATTGATATAAATTGGAGCAAGGACAATCGCCCCATCCCCTCCGGTTGTCTGTTCCTGCGCAATGGCGACCCCGCTCAACAGACCAATGATAGCCCCTGCAAATCCCGTTTGCCTTAACATGATGCCCCCAGAGCATAGGGAACGGCTGGCGTTCCCCCGGTTACGTCTGAACCGCGGGCTGGATAGGCAACAGGGGGATGATAATGATCAACCTGCAATCGCTCCGGCACACGGCAACACTTTTTCAAATGTCACCGCGACGAGCGACCGCGCCCAAACACACCCCGTGTTCGAGCTGGGTGACCGGAACGGGCAGGTCTCCTGACTTCCGGATCACTGCATGTCCCCCGCCTTCCCAATCACGCAAAAGCGCTTTCAGTGGCACTGTGGAGGACCGCTCACCGGTTACAGTTGCGGGGGCAGCCACGGATTAGGCCCCTTCTTGGGTCATCCTCACCGTGTTCCCTTTTCATCCGCTTTTGATCGCGGAACCAATTCCATATTCTGGATAGCAACCCCATCCTGAACGGTCAACAATCACGAGGGGTCTAAATTGTTGACATCGCTCCTCCCACGAAAGAGAAAAATTTAATCTATAAAAGCGACTGAATCTGTACACACGATCTGCGAACGTTTCGGCCTTAGCCAAATTCTTCCAATATATTGCCCGCCAATGGTATTTTCGCCGTGATCAGAGCCTATGCAGCAGCCGCTAATTTGCTGATCTGCCTTGCAAAATCAGCCATTGCATATTAATCGCTGCCGATTACATAAGGTTTGCTGGCCTTACCAGGCGCGCATTTTCGCCGATGAACCAGTTGAATGATGCCAGTTGAATGATGAATGGAGCAACGCCCGGCTCGTTCATTTGTTGATATCAGTATCGAACGAGAGAACCCGGGATGACTGCATTTTCGTCAGTAGCTGCAACAGCGGCAACCATTCTTGAGCCAGACGACGTTTCGGCGCCGGTTGCGTTTCCTATTCCTGATAATGTGTATGCGGAAACAGTGACCGAGGTTCGCCATTATACGGACCGCCTGTTCCGCTTTCGCATTACCCGTCCCGCGAGCTTCCGCTTCCGTTCGGGCGAATTTGTCATGATCGGCCTGCCCAATGCGGAAAAGCCTGTCTATCGCGCCTATTCGATTGCCAGCCCGTCATGGGATGAGGAAATCGAGTTCTTTTCGATCAAGGTTGAAAATGGACCGCTGACCGAACATCTGCAGAAGATCAAACGCGGCGATACGGTCCTTCTGCGCAAGAAATCGACGGGCACGCTGGTTCTCGATGCGCTGCTGCCGGGAAAGCGTCTTTATATGCTGTCGACAGGAACCGGTGTTGCGCCCTTCGCCAGCCTGATCCGTGATCCTGAGACCTATGAGAAGTTCGAAGAAGTCATTCTGGTGCAGACCTGCCGCGACGTCGCCGAACTCAAATACATCACCGAAATGGTCGAGGGCATCAAGGATGATCCGTTGATCGGCGAATTTGCCGCCGACAGCCTGCGGCTCTACACCACGACGACGCGCGAAAATTTCACCCATATGGGCCGCGTCACCGATCTGATGACAAGCGGTAAGATGTTCAGTGATCTCGGCCTGCCGCCGCTCAATCCGGAAACCGATCGCGGCATGATCTGCGGCTCGATGCACATGATCCACGATACGAAGGCCATTCTGGAATCCTTTGGTCTCGAAGAAGGCGCGAACAACAAGCCGTCAACCTATGTCGTTGAACGGGCCTTCGTCGGCTAAACCGTTCCCCTTCATCCAGATTTGAATAATGTGCCCGGTCTTCACAGACCGGGCATTTTTGTTTCGCGCATTTTTGTCACCGATTTGTGACACCGGGCCTCTTCTAAAAGATGAGTCTACATGCTATATGTATCGTTGTTATAAGCATCCTTACGAGTTTTAAAGCCCCACATCATGGATAATATGCCCACTCTTGGCTTTCTGTTGCATGAGGTTGCGCGGTTGTTGCGCAAACGATTTGAACAGCGTGCAAAGCACTTAGGCCTGACACGCTCGCAGTGGCAGACCCTTGCGTACCTCGCAAAAAACGAGGGCATCCATCAGGCTGGATTGGCCGAAATTCTCGAGATCGAGCCGATCACGCTGGTGCGTATTCTGGACAAGCTGCAGGAACGCAACCTGATCGAACGGCGCCGGCATCCGACTGACCGCCGGATATGGCTGCTTTATCTGCGTGACGAAGCGCGCCCACATGTCGATGACATGCGCGTTATCGGCGAAATCACCCGCTCCGAGGCGCTGGCCAATGTACCTGCCGACGACCGGGAGCATCTGCTTCGAACTCTAACCCTTATGAAGTCCAATTTGATCGATGCCTGTCAGACACCGGTCGATGACAGGAAGAAACACCATGGCTGACGGCTCCCCAACCTCCCGCATTCCCGCCAATTCTGACGAGGCTGTTCTCGAAAAGACCAACGCAAACAGCGACGCGCCGGTTGCTGCGCGCGTCAACGAGCCCGTGCCGTTGCCCGATATCACCCCGCCGAAGACGCGCCGCAACCGCACACGGCAAATTCTCTTCACTGCTCTTCCCATCGCCCTTATCGTCGGCGGCTATTTCTACGTCACGGGCGGACAGATCATGTCCACGGATAATGCCTATGTGCAGGCGGATATGGTTGGCGTTTCGACCGATATCTCCGGCCTTGTCAGCTCGGTTGACGTGCATGACAACGAAATCGTCAAACAGGGCCAGATTCTGTTCCGGATCAATCCGGATGTTTACCGCATCGCCCTTGAAGGCGCACAGGCACAGCTTGGCACGGTGCGCAACCAGATCCTTAACCTGCAGGCAAGCTACAAACAGACCTTGGCCGAGATTGCGCAGGCGGAGTCGGATATTCCTTTTTACCAGAAGACCCTGCAACGGCAGGCGGATTTGACCAATACAGCCGCCGTGTCCAAGGCGACCTATGATCAGGCCAAGCATGATCTGGATGCCGCGCAGCAGAAGGTCGATGTTGCCAAGGCGCAGGCCGCAACCACATTGGCCCAATTGGGTAACGACGTCGACCAGCCGGTTGAGCAGAACCCATCCTATCTGGCCGCGAAAGCCACTGTGGATAAAGCCCAGCACGATTTTGATTCAGCCACCGTGCGGGCTCCCTTTGACGGTGTTGTCACCAATGTCAGCGCGCTGCAGGTTGGTGCTTACCTTCAGGCTTCGCAGGCGGGCTTCAGCCTCGTTTCGACAACCCATATGTGGGTTGCCGCCAGCCCCAAGGAAACTGAACTCACCTATGTGAAGCCCGGCCAGCCAGTGACCGTGACTGTCGATACCTATCCCGGTGTCGAATGGAAAGGCACGGTTGCCAGTATCAGCCCCGCTTCCGGCTCCAGCTTCTCGCTGCTCCCCGCACAGAATACAACGGGCAACTGGGTGAAGGTTGTGCAGCGCATTCCCATGCTTGTCGACATCACCGATTTGTCGGGGAAGCCGCCGCTGCGCATGGGCATGAGTGTTACCGCCGAGGTCAATACCGACCATGCACGCGGTCTGCCGCACTTCCTGCAATCCCTCTTTGGCAGCAAGGATCATGTCTAACTCCGTCGCACTGCCGGGCGTTGCGCCTATTGCCAATCGCGGCGCGATAACGGCCTGTGTCATTCTCGCCGTGATCATGCAGGCGCTCGACACAACAATTGCCAATGTGGCGCTGCCCTATATTCAGGGCAGTGTTGCGGCGAGTGCCGACCAGATCAACTGGGTCCTGACCTCCTATATCGTCGCCGCGGCGATCATGACGCCGCCCTCAGGCTTTCTCGCCGCCCGGTTCGGACGCAAGCGCGTGCTGCTGACGGCCATTGCCGGGTTCGTGGTTGCCTCGGTGCTCTGCGGCATTGCCCAGTCGTTGCCGCAGATCGTGGCGTTCCGCCTTTTGCAGGGCCTGTTCGGCGCTTCCCTCGTGCCCCTGTCGCAGGGCATTCTGCTCGACATTTATTCCGTCGAGGAACGCGGCTCGGCCATGGCGCTGTTCGGTGTTTCCGTCATGGTCGGCCCCGTGCTTGGACCTGTCATTGGCGGCTGGCTGACCGACAATATCAGCTGGCGCTGGGTCTTTTACATCAATGTCCCCATCGGCCTGTTGGCGTTTGTCGGCATTTCGGCCTTTGTTACAGAAACCGGGCGTGAGCTTAAAGCCAAGCTCGACTGGTTCGGCTTCGGCACGCTCAGTCTTTCCATCGCCGCTCTGCAGCTATTTCTCGACCGCGGCGAGCAGCTCGACTGGTTCTCGTCGGGCGAAATCCAGTTGGAAGCGCTCGTCTGCTTCAGCGCGTTCTATCTATTCCTCAGCCACACCTTTACGGCGCAGCGATCCTTCGTGAACCCGCGCCTGTTCCTCGACAGGAACTTTGCCGTCAGCATGTTCTTCATCTTCATCGTCGGCGTAACCTATCTCGCCTCGCTCGCCCTGATGACCCCTTACCTGCAAACTTTGATGGGTTATCCCGTCACGACAGCCGGTATCGTCATGGGTCCGCGCGGCGTCGGCACGATGGTGTGCATGTTCATCGTCGGCCGCCTCATCGGCAAGGTCGATACGCGGCTGCTGCTGGTGCTTGGCCTCGGGCTGACCGCATGGGCCATGTATGACATGACCGGCTGGACCCCTGACGTATCGCAATGGACTATTGTTTCCGTGGGCTTCATTCAGGGTGCAGGTCTCGGCTTCCTGTTCGTGCCTTTGACGACAATTGCCTTTGCCACTTTGCCAGCCAGCATGCGCGGCGAAGGCACCGGTCTTTATAACCTCTCGCGCAATATCGGCTCCAGCGTCGGCATTTCCATTGTCACGGCGCTCATCACCGAGAATGTGCAGAGCAACCACGCCTCGATTGCCGCCTATGTGACGCCGTTCAACCACGCCTTCAATGCGCCCGTGGTGATGCAGCATCTCGACCCGCTAAAGGCAGCGGGCCGCGCATCGCTTGACGGGATCATCACCCTGCAGGCAACAATCATCGCCTATATGGATGACTTCAAACTGCTGATGCTGATGTCATTGGCGGCTATCCCGCTTGTGTTCCTGTTGCGCAAACCCGCGCCAAGCGCAGCGCCACCGGAACATGCGGTGATGGAATAGAGGTCCCAAATATCAAAGGCGGTCATCGGAAAGCACCGCAAGAATATCCGTTACTCCGTCTTTGATGCCACCATTAAGGTCGCCTGCGCGAAATTTCGGGATAATCCTGCTCTCGATAATCCGCTTGGCCGTGGTGTTGGTCAGTCTGTGCTCCAGACCATATCCGACTTCAATACGCACCTTGCGGTCCTTGGGCGCGACAACAAGCAAAACGCCATTGTCTGTCTGCTTCTGGCCAAGTTTCCACGCGTTGAACAGACGGGTGGAAAACGCCTCGATGGGCTCGCCGTCAAGGTCGGGGATGGTCACGACAACCAGCTGATCCGACGTCTTGTTCTCCAGCAATTGCAGTTCATTGGTCAGTGCTTCTTCGGCGATGCTATCGATAACACCGGCGTTATCGACGACACGTCCGGTGAGGGGAGGCAATTCGGCTGCATAGCCATGGACCGAGACAAATATGAGCAAGCTAAGCGCCAGAGCCGCATGACGAGACCACCAAAGCCAGCGCCATAAGCGCGATATTTTCCGCCCGTCATCCGTATCGGTAATGGGAATATAGCGGCCCCGCTTCTCGCAAAGCCAGGACAGATCGGTTTTCCCGGCATTGCGCAGATAAGCAACAGCCTCGGCAAAAAGTGGTGCACGAAAGTCTTTCGACCGCAAAAGGCGTTTGCTTGATCCTTTCGATACGGACATGAAAGCCGCCTGCTCCGTTTGATCCGCATAGGCACGCACGACATAGGAAAGCGACCCGTCCGAAAAGACGTAGATATCGTATTCATAGTGATAATCATAAAACCCTTCCGGGTTCAGATCAGACGCATCTATGTGGTGCGATATCTCGACATTCATTGGCATGCAAACTGGATACTATGGACGATCTGGTTCCACAATCGCGCCATAGACAATAGGCGCCTAACTCTCGGAGGATCAGGCAATCTCTTCGGTCAAATGAGATACCGCGTTTTGACACAGCCGCGCATACTTCATCGTGTTCACAGGAGCCTTTCAAGGTTCCTGTTTATTCGTTGAACAAAGACGAGGTATGAAGATGAATATTTACCGTAACTATATTGCCTGGCGCAATGCGCGCCGCATCATTGCCGAACTCAACAGCCTGCCGGTGGATCAACTGGTTGATCTGGGTATCGACCCGCTGATCCATACCCTCGACATTCCCGTTCGGTCTTATTCGGGCGGTCAAAGGGAGAGAGGCTGATCTGTTCGCAAGGCAGGCACCCAACAGACAAAGCGGTCGCGTCCATTCGTCTGATTTTAATTGCGTGACGCGATGCAGGCAAAGGAACGGCGCTTCAACTCGGAACAGGCGGCACTTGCAGCCTGCGCATCGCTGAAGCCGCCGAACCGGACACGATAAAGCTGCGCACCGCGCTTTGACGCCGGTTCAATATAGCCCTTGGCACCCGGCAGGATCGCCTGGACGAGTTTATCGGCCCTGCCAAGCAGCCGGTTGGCGTCGGCACGGGTATCCACCGCGCCAATCTGGATATTCCACTGGGCCGAGGACTTCAAAGGTTCCAGCCCGCCATCACCCTGCTCAATCTTCGATTCATCAATCAGTTCGGCAATACCGGGTTTATGCTGTACAACTGATCTGTCTGCGGTGCGCGGAACCGGGATTGCCGACGCACCAACCTGATTTGTTCCAGCGACGGCATTGCTAGCGACAAGATCGCGGCTCCGCTTCGAGCCATCGCTTGCCATCGGCATGTACTGATCCAGAAGCTGCGCCATCCGGTCATCGCGCGAACGGCCGGTTTTACCGCCAAGAACAACGCCGACAATGTGCCGGTTATTATCCGTGAATGACGACACCAGATTGAAACCCGCCGCATCCGTATAGCCGGTTTTGATACCGTCAACCCCGGCATAGCGGTACATCAGATTATTGTGGCCATTGATCTGCTTGCCGCGAAAAACAAAGGATCGCTGGGAGAAAAGACCATATTCTTTCGGGAAATCCCGCATCACAGCCACGCCCAGCGTCGCCATGTCCCGCGCCGTTGTCGACTGACCTTTCTCGGTTAGCCCCGATGCATTGCGGAAAACCGTGTTCCTGAGGCCAAGCTGGCGCCCGCGCATGGTCATTTGCTGGGCAAAGCGCGCTTCCGTCCCGCCAAGGTGCTCGCCCATGGCAGACGCCGCGTCATTGGCGGAAAGAATGATCATGCCGTTGACTGCCTCACGCACGCTCAACGTATCCCCGGCCCGCATCCAGAGCTTTGCCGGAACTTTGCGCGCGGCATTCGCCGATACGGCAATCCTGTCATCCCAATGTAGCCTGCCCTTTTTGATCGCCTCGAATGTCAGGTAAAGCGTCATCATCTTTGCCAGCGAGGCAGGCCCATGCGGCGTGTTTGCATTGCCCTCGCCCAGCACTTTTCCGGTCGAAACATCAAGAACAAACCAGGGCTGTTCGGCAGCCTGCGCAATCACCGGAAGTCCAACAGCCAGACAGGCGATGCCCGCAACCAGAACTCTCAAACGGCACAACAGGCTTTGGAAAGCGAGACCAAGCGGCATTGCGGAATCTCCGGTTCGAAAAGACGGATGAAGGGTGCAGACCAGCTGACCGGGCACGCGCTCAGACTACGGAAACTGAGGTTGATAAGGTGTAAATATTTATGGTGAACAATGCAATTGTTCACCGCTTTTATGGGCTGCAAGCATGCCCGCAGTTTCTGTCAAATTCCTCCCGCAACCGCAGATACGTTCATTGAACTGTCACCAGCCTGAAACGCTGGCGTCACAGACCAAGCCTATGAAGGCGCAACGCCAGATCGTTCGAGCGGCTTGGCTTCGCACAGCTATGCACATAACCGACGTCCGATTTTCAGATGCCCCGTATTTGATTTTTCGAAAGAGATATCCCGTGAAGATCATCCAGATTACCGACACACACCTCAGCCCCGGCAAGGAACACTTCAATCCGAATTGGGCGCCGTTGGCGCAATGGGTGGCAGACCAGAAACCGGATCTGATTATCCATACGGGAGACCTTTCCATCGATGGCGCCGACATCGAGGACGACCTTGCCTTTTCCGTCAAGTTGCTCAACGAGCTTACCGCTCCGGTCCTGAGCCTGCCCGGCAATCACGATATCGGCCACATGCCCGCAAGCCCCCAACCTGTTAATGCGACGCGGATCGACCGTTGGCGCGAAATGGTCGGACCCGACCGCTGGTTCCATGATGTGGATGGCTGGCGGCTGGTGGGCCTCAACAGCCTCATTCTGGGCAATGATAGTCTGGAGGAAGCAGAGCAATTTGACTGGCTTGAGGATGTGCTCGCCGAAGCAGCGGACCGCCGCATTGCCGTCTTCGCGCACAAGCCGCTTTTTGTCGATACTGCCGATGAAGGCGAGACCGGCTATTGGAGCGTCCGCCCTGCCCCGCGCAAGAAGCTTCTGGCGCTTTTTGCAGAATATGATGTGGCTCTGCATGCCAGCGGACATCTGCATTGTGCATGGCAAGGCGCACACAATGGCACCAGCCTTGTGTGGGCACCGGCTTCTTCCTTCACCGTCGGGGATATGGTGCCGGATATGCCCGGCAAGCGCATTCTCGGTGCAGCGGTCCATACGCTGACCGATACGGTTAAGACCGAGATTGTCGAAATTGATACCTTGTCCCGCTTTGTCCTCGATGACGTTATCGAAGAGGTCTATCCGCGCGCGCCGAAAGCACCGGAGAGTGCCGCATGAGCGCGTTTGCCCTGAGAAATATCTCCAAATCCTATGGCTCCAACAGCATTCTTGACGATGTCAGCATCGAAGCCGAGGAGGGTGAATTCATCGCACTGGTCGGGCCATCAGGCTGCGGCAAGAGCACCTTGCTGCGCATTGCTGCCGGTCTTGATCACGGCGATACCGGCAGTATCTGGATGGGGAACCGCGAGATCACGGCGGAACATCCGGCTGATCGCAACGTGTCAATGGTTTTCCAGTCCTACGCTCTCTACCCGCATTTGACCGCCGAACAGAACATTGCGGTGCCGCTGGCCATGCGCAAGCTTTCCACCCTGCAACGAATGCCGTTTCTTGGTCGCTTCATGGCGGGCCGCGCCGCAACGCAAGCCGCCATCAAACAGCAGGTATTGACCACGGCAACCAGCCTCAAGATTGATCATCTGCTTGATCGGAAACCCGGACAGATGTCCGGCGGGCAGCGGCAGCGTGTGGCGCTGGCACGGGCGCTTGTGCGCCAGCCCGGCGTCTTTCTGATGGATGAACCACTTTCCAATCTCGACGCCAATCTGCGGGTGCATACGCGCGCCGAGATTGTCGATCTGCACAGGCGCACCGGCGTTCCCACCATTTACGTTACCCATGACCAGTCCGAAGCGCTGAGCATGGCTGACCGCGTCGCGGTCATGATGGGCGGCAAGGTGCTGCAGTTTGCTTCGCCTGCGCAAATTTATGACGATCCACGCCATATTGAAGTGGCAAAATTCGTTGGCAGTCCGCGTATCAACATCATCAACGCCGTTACATCTGAAAATGGCAGGGTATTTTTCGCTGGTAAGTCCATGATCGAAGGCGTTACGGGCCCGGTGGGAACTGCGGTTCGGCTTGGGATCAGGCCGGAGCGCATCAGGCTCAAACCTGAGGGCGCAGACGGTATCGCCGCCACTGTCTCACGGCTGGAGTTCCTTGGCTCGGAAGTGCTGGTCACAACGGATGTCGCGGGCACTGAGGATGGTATCGTCGTCAAAGCCGCACCTGCCGATGTCGCGCATCTTGCTGCCGGGTCGCCGGTTATGCTGCAGGTTGACAAGGATGCCTGTCTTGTCTTCGGCGATGATGGCTTGCGTGTTCCGCTGCGCAATCCGGTGAGGGTTGCCGTCGATGCGTGAAATAGCTGTAGACGCCAACCTTTCCCACCCCACAGCAAGACAAGCCGCCATCCGTGCTGCAAAACGCGAGGAGCGTGTGGCATGGCAACTGGCGGCTCCAGCGATCATTCTCATTATCGCCCTGATATTGCTGCCGACACTTGCTGTCTTTGTTTTCAGCCTGACAAATTACGAGCTGGGCTATGATGATTTCCAATTTATCGGGCTCGACAATTACATCGAGCTTTTCAGTGACCGGACGTTTCTGATTTCGCTCCAGAACACCGCTGTCTATACGGCCATTGTCACACCCTTTTCCGTGTTCATCGGCCTTGGGGTGGCCCTGCTGATCGAGGGTGAAACACGCGGGCGGGCCTTTTTCCGTACGGTCTATTTCCTCCCCGTCGCTTCCCTGCTGGTCGCCATGGCCACCGTGTTTCAATATCTGCTGCATCCGACCATCGGCCCTGTTAATGCCATGCTGTCAATGCTCGGTATTGCCGGTCCAAACTGGCTTGGCAGCAGCAGCACGGTGCTTATCAGTCTGGCGATTATCGGTATCTGGCAGTCCGTCGGGTTCAACATGGTGCTGTTTCTGGCGGGCCTCACGGCAATCCCGCGTGAGCTTTATGCGGCATCGGAAGTTGATGGCGCCAAGAGCAGCTGGGAGCGCTTTCGCCTCGTCACATGGCCCATGCTCGGCCCGACCACCCTGTTCGTCACAACAATCAGTGTGATCAATGCGGTGAAGGTGTTCGAGACCGTCAAGACCTTGACCGAAGGCGGCCCCAACAAGGCCTCGGAAGTCCTCCTCTGGACTATTTATCAGGAGGGATTTGTCTATCTGCGTGTCGGCTATGCCTCCGCCATGACCGTGATCTTCCTCGCCTTCCTCATCGTCCTGATGCTCATCCAGTATCGCGTTCTCGACAAGAAGGTGCATTACACATGAGAAGCACCGCACTCCTCTCCATGCGCAATTTGCGCCTTGGCATCCTGTCGGCGGGAGCACTGGTCTTCCTTGCCCCCTATATCTGGATGATCTCCACCGCCGCAAAATCCCGCGAAGAGATATTCTCCTCAACGCTGACATTGCTCCCGCAACACTGGGCGCTGTGGGAAAATCTCGCCAAAGCCTTCACCCGGGTTCCGATGGGGCTGCTTCTGTGGAATGGACTGGTCGTTTGCGGCCTGATCTTCTTCTTTCAGGTGGTCATCGCCATTCCCTGCGCCTACGCCATGGCAAAGCTGCGGTTTCGCGCGGCGCAAACCATGATGACCCTCGTCATGCTCGGGCTGCTCATCCCCATTCACGCAACCGCCCTGCCTATTTACGTTGCCTTGAACAAGGTCGGGATGCTGAACAGCTATTTTGCCCTGTCGGCGCCGTTCTTCATCTCCGTCTTCGGCATCTTCCTGTTCCTGCAATTCTTCCGCGCCATGCCGAATGATCTGATCGCCGCTGCCCGTCTTGATGGCATGTCGGAACTCGCCATCGTCAACAGGGTGATTGTTCCCAATGCATGGCCCGCAGTCACAGCCTTTTCGATCTTCTCGGTGGTTGCGCACTGGAACGATCTGTTCTGGCCACTCATCGTCATCACCGGCACCGAACGGGCAACCCCGCCTCTCGGTCTGCTGTTCTTCCGCGCGGCGGAAGCGGGCGACGATTACGGGGCCCTGATGGCCGCAACCCTCATCATCACCCTGCCGCTCGTCGCAGCATTCCTGCTGGCACAGCGGCGTTTCATCGAAGGCATAACCCTCACCGGCCTCAAAGGCTGACTGTTCCCAAGACCAGGAGATAATAATGAGCTTCTTTCGAAAGACGATTGCGGCAGCCGCAATCGCCACCACATTCTGTGCCCCCGCTTTGGCGGAAACGACCCTGAACGTACACTACCCAATGCCGGGTTTCTTCAAGGATGTGATGGATGTCATCTCCAAGAAGTTCATGGAAGAAAACCCTGATATCAAGATCAGCTTCGTCAGCCCTTCGGCCACCTATGAAGAGGGCATCCAGACGATCCTGCGTCAGGCCGGCACCGCTGAAATGCCTGACGTCACCTTCATCGGTCTCAACCGTCTGCGCATGATTGCCGAGCGCGGCGTCAATATCGACATGAAGCCGCTGATCGCCAAGGAGGCTGATATGGCCGCTCAGGGTTTCAGCGACAATATCCTGCGCCTCGCCCAAGTTGGCGATCAGCAGGTCGGCCTCGCCTTCGCCACCTCCAATCCGATCATGTATTACAATGCCGATCTCATCCGGCAGGCGGGCGGCAATCCGGACCAGCCACCGAAGACGTGGGACGAAGTGATTGCGCTCGGCGCCAAGGTCAAAGCGCTTGGCAATGGCAATGAAGGCATCGACTTCCGCTGGCAGGGCGATGACTGGATGTTCTCGGCGCTGCTTTTCGGTGCCGGTGGTACCATGCTTTCACCCGACGAGAAGAAGGTCGCGTTCAATGGTCCGGAAGGTATTGCCGCCTTCAATCTCGTTAGCCGTCTGGTCAAGGAAGGTGGCATGCCTGTTCTGACCAAGCAGGCGGGCGAGCAGGCTTTCGTAGCGGGCAAGGTGGGCTTTGCTTTCCAGACCACGGGTGCGCTGCGCAACACGATCAAGAATGTCGGCAGCAAGTTTGACCTGCGCACCGGACCATTGCCGCTGCTCAACCCGGAAAAGGGCCATCTGCCAACCGGTGGCAATGCTGTCGTGATCCTCACCAAGGATGCAGCCAAGCAGCAGGCCGCATGGAAGTTTGCAAAATTTGCCGCCGGACCCTTTGGCGCATCGGTTGTGGTTCCCGGCACCGGCTATGTGCCGAACAATGAACTGGCCGCGAAGTCACCTGAGTATCTTGGCGATTTCTACAAGCAGAACCCGTTGTTTCAGGCTGGTCTCAACCAGATGAACCGAATGATCCCCTGGTATGCGTTCCCCGGCACAAACGGCGTCAAGGTAACCCAGACCATCGTCGACAATCTGTCGCGCGTTGTCGAACAATCGGCCACACCGGAAGAAGCCCTGAACAGCGCGGCTGATGAAGTTCAGAAGCTCCTGCCGCGCCGCTAAGCATTGTACAATCCCCTTATCAGTTGTCCCGTCAAACCGACGGGGCAACTGATACGCATCCCACAACATGAAATGCCGTATAACGGTTTTGCAATGGTTTGAGACTATGACCTTCAAGGACAACCACCGGTTGGAGATATGTGACACAGACATATGCTCGCGCCGATCTATCAATCCTTGCTGGACCGACCATCGATGCCACCGACAGACTCCGGCTACAAAACGGAAAAGCGCATTCAGGAACGCAAGCGCACACGCCTGCGCTCGGGAAAGCTTGCGACGCTTGATGGCCAGTTTCTGACCGAATGTCATTTCCATAATATCGCCGGTGGCGGGGCACGGATCAGAACCGTTGGGCCGTGCGTGGTCCCTAACAGATTCTGGCTGTTTGATGATCAGCATCGCGGCGCACTGATGACTGAAATCGTCTGGCACAAGGACGGAGATTACGGCGTGCGCTTCATCGAAGACACAAATATAGCGCCGCTAAGCGCGGCCGTGCTCAGTGCACTTGCCGGAAAATACTATTCGCTTTGATTGATCATGGTGCCGGTGGCGTCTGGCGCGGCAGGCCCTTGGTGTTCTGGTCGCGGATTTCCTTGGCCGTTATGTAGTTGAATTGCTCGACAAGCAGGTCGCGCACCAGAGGTTCCGGGAATTTCGCGTTAACGCCGTCAATCACTGATTGCTTGACGCTGGCAAATTCAACCTTCTGCACATCTTTCACATCGGAAAAGTGGCCGTAGAACTGGCGGAAAACTTCATCATTGATAAACGGTCCAACCGGCACCGTGACAGAGGCCTTTACGCGGCTATCCAGCGTATAGCCGAGCTGCACGACGATATAGCCTTCCACCGTGCCGTCGAGAATAATCGGGACGCTGAAGACATCCGTCTTGCCGAAATCGAGCATGTCCTTGCTCTGGGATGAGATGGCCGCCGTCGCCGAATTCTGCCATACGGCAAAATACAGCGACCCCAGCGCAACGCCGCATATCCACAGACCGATCAGGACAATGCGGATCATGCGCCCTGCCCGTTCCTCATCTGCTGGACCGTATAGGTGCCATCGGCTTCCTGCGTTTCAAGCGCATCGCGGATGAGGCCGGTCAGTTCCGTCACGGCGCGCAGATGCAACTTGATGGCATCGCAATTGCGATCCAGCTTCTGCCGCAGCGCATCGAGTACAGGCTGAAGCGACTTCAATGCCGGTATCCCCGCCGTTTTTGCGGCTTTGTTCATCGCCTTGTTGAAGTCGCGCAGGCCACGGCTCTTGTGCGAATTGATCTCGGCAAGATCAATCGTCTCGCCATCAAGCAGCAATTGCGTTTCGCGCTCAACCACTTCTTCCAGACGCTTGATCGCAAAGAGAACGGGCTCAAGCGCCGGTTCGATCTGCTGGGGTTCAAGCGGAGCGTGCTCGATCACTGCGCCATGCTCTTCATTGTCGTTGACTACATCCATATTCATTTCCTCCAATCCTGGCGGCCTCAGCCCTGTCTGATATCTTCAACAGGTTTCGTCGTTTTCAATTGCTTGTGAATGAGTTGCCGTTCGATCTGGTACAAAATGACATTTGAGTCCTGTTTTTGAGTGAGACTTTGTTCGCCTGATACAGCGGGCGTTTCACTCGCTGCCTCGTTTTTCGCTTTCTTGGCGCTCTGCTGTTCCAGCATCTTCGCCACACCAATACCACCCGCATCGGCCATCTTCTTGGCCACTGCCTCTGACATCATCGATTTCCAGTAATCCCCGGCAATGCCCTGACCGAACACGGCCTGATTGTCGCCGGTGAACATCGACTCGACAAAGGATTGCAGCATGAATGATTCAAATTTCTTGTAGGCCGCATTCTGCTTGTCCGGCGCATGTGTGCTGCCGATGGAAACCGTTGGAGTACCCGCCTGTTGTATCGATGCAAAGGTCTCGCGCGAAAGCCGCGTCTGGGCTTCGACACGCGCAGCGGCGAGGCTGCGAAGTTTTTCGACCGAAGCCTGCAAGGTTGCCGGATCTGCTGCATTGGCAACATCCAGCACCAGATCGGAAGGTGGATTAATGGCCATCAGTCATTGTCCCATCGTGTTTCATGCTTTCCACCTTACCTGCCCAAACTTACGGGAGGCTTGTGCCGCCAGCGATTGTATGGATGACATATTCCTCGATTTCGTCAGCCGCAGCGATTCGCTCCATATCCTGTTCCAGCTGACGAAGCCGGTCGCGCAATATATCCAGCGTGCGTGAAACCATCAGCAGATCGCGCTTTTCAAAGGTCATCCGCTCGGACAGATCAGCCTCTTTTGCCTTGTTGGTTTCAAGCCGCTTCATAATGAGATCGGCAGGAACGATACCCCCACCATTTTCGAAGCGATCATTCTGCATCTTGAACAGAGCCGTGTTTTCCTCGTCAATCGCAACGGATTGCGCGGTCAGCCGCGAGAGCTGCATTTCATGCCGGGCCTTGGTCAGGCCCTGCAGCTTGATCATCCCCTGAAGTGATCCGCGTGAGCCTGATCTGATGGCCATGTCAAAAATTCCTGAGATAGGTGCCGGCCTCGCTGGTAAAGAACCGGAGAAGATCGGGCATAGTGAAATAGAGAAGCATCAAACCGCCCGCGAGCACGAACGGCATGGAGATGAAATAGACAGGGATTGTCGGGGTCAGCTTGTTGATCAGGCCAACGGCAATATTGACGACAACCGCAAAGACAATAAACGGTGCAGCAATGCGAATGGTGCTGAAGAAGGCTTTGGACAGTGTATCGGTCAGATTGACCATGGCTGTTGCGGGCTGGAAAACCCCATCAACCGGGATAGCCGAATAGGATGAGAGCAAGGCACGCAGCACTTCAAGATGCAGGTCCATCACGAAGAACATCAGCAGGGCCGAGAAAGTGACAATGGTGGCAATCGCCGCCTGCGGTTCTTCGGATTCGATGCCCGCCCCCGGAGCGCCGGAATAACCCGTCGCCATGGCAATAGTGTTGGCCATGAACTGCAGAGCCCAGAAATACATGCGTGCCAGAATACCGATCAGCGCGCCGACAATGGCTTCAATGACGATGATGCGCATCAGCACGAGAGGCGCGGCATTGGCCGCGGGTGTTACCTGCTTGAGCACGAGCGGCACGACCATCAGTGAACAGGCGAGAGCGAGAAAAAGCCTGACCTGCAACGGAATGCGCGGGCTGGAAATACCGGGCATAATCAGCAGGCACGCCCCGACACGGGCAAAGACCAGAAAGGCGGCGATCACCATGTCGCTGAGCGCCAGATTCTGCAGCATCGTTCAAAGCCTCACGAGATCGTTCCGAGCGAACGCACTTCGACGCCACGGGCAATCTCCACATGGGACAGCACGGAAAGCGTGGCAAACAGCCTTTCGATGATCATGCGGATATAGGGCCGCGCTTCCGGCGAAGCGACGAGCACGAAACGTTCCCCCGCATCCAGATGCTTGCGGATTGCCGTGCTGGCCTCCGTACCGAACTGTTCAAGCAGACGCGGGTCAATATCAAATTCGATGATATCACCCTTGGCATCGCGCTTGAGGCTCTGATGGAAAACCATGTCCCAGCGATTGCCAAGACGCAGGACGCTGAGCACGCCATTATCCGCAAGATCGCCGCAAATCTGCTGTGACATGCGCATACGCACATGCTCGACGATCATTTCCGAACGGCGGATATGCGGGGCAACTTCAGCAATGGCTTCAAGAATGAGATTAAGATTGCGGATGGAAACCCGTTCCGACAATAGCAGCTTGAGCACCGCCTGCAGGCCCGAATAGGAAAGATGGGCGGGGCAGATATCATCAAGCAGCTTGCGATATTCAGGGCCGAGCCTGTCCAGCAGCGCCCGCATATCCTTATAGGACAGAAGCTGCGCCAGATTGTTGCGGACAATCTCGCTGAGGTGCGTGAGCATCACCGAGAGATTGTCGACGGTCATGTAATTGTCGCGCTTAAGGTCAGCGGCAAAAGTCTCAGGCACCGAATAGGCCTTCATGCCAAAGGCGGGTTCCCTCACCTCTTCACCGGGAATTTCGGGGATCGGGCGGTCGCCGGGAATAACCATAATTTCGCCAACGCGCAGTTCCTGCGAGACAACCACCGTGCCATGAATCTTGATACGATAGACTTTTGGCGGAATGAGAAAATCATCCGTAACTTTGATCTCCGGAACGACAAAACCATATTCGGTGGCAAACTTCTTGCGCATTTTATTGACGCGGTGCGCAAGTTCCAGCTGCGAGGCCATCAGACGGGTCGACAGCTGCTTGCCCAAGCAAAGCTCAATCTGCGCGGTTTCGAGTGAAGCACGGACGGAATTGCGGTCCTCGTCCTCAGCCGCTTTCTTTTTCTGGGCATCATCGGCCAGCGCGGCCGCCGCCACGCGTGCAAGTTTACGCGGAACCGAAATGCCGATGGCAACAAGGCCAAGCGCGAGAATGAAGAATGGAAAGGCGGGCAGACCGGGCAGGACGCCGAGCACGAACAACAGCAGCGCCGCCACAAATAGCGCCTTTGGATAGGCACCGAGCTGGCCGAAAACAGCCTTGTCGGTGGAGCCGCGTGTGCCGCCTTTGGAGACCAGCAGGCCAGCCGCAAGCGATACGATCAGCGCCGGGATCTGCGTGACCAGACCGTCACCAACCGAAAGTTTGGTGAAGACGTCAGCCGCCTGACCCACTTCCATGCCGTGGCGGGTAACGCCAATGATGATACCGCCGAAAATATTGACGGCGGTGATGATAAGACCGGCAATCGCATCGCCGCGCACGAACTTTGACGCACCATCCATCGAACCGAAGAAGGCGCTTTCTTCCTCCAGCTCGCGGCGGCGGTGCTGCGCCTCCTTCTCGTCTATCAAGCCGGATGAGAGGTCGGCATCAATCGCCATCTGCTTGCCGGGAATGGCATCAAGCGTAAAGCGTGCGCCAACTTCCGCGATACGCGTCGCGCCCTTGGTGATGACGAGAAAGTTGACGATGATCAGGATGGCAAACACCACAAGACCGATGACGAAATCGCCGCCCATGACGAACTGGGAAAACCCGTGAATGACCTGTCCCGCCGCCGCATAGCCCTCATCTCCGTGAGTGAGGATGACGCGGGTCGTCGCGATGTTGAGCGACAGACGCATCATGGTGGCAATCAGCAGAACCGTGGGAAAGGCCGAGAAATCGAGCGGGCGCTGAATCCACAGCGATACCATCAGGATCAGGACTGAAAGCGCGATGGAAAATGCGAGGCCAATATCAAGCACCATGGGCGATACGGGCAGGAAGAGCACCGTCAGAATAACGACGATGCCGAGCGCCAGTCCGACATCACTGCCGGTCAGATAACCCTTGTCTCCCAGTTTTTTGACGGCGACCTGTTGCACGGCATTCTCCTATGATCGTTGGAGCATAGGGAGCGAAGCTTACGCGAAGCCAAAGCGGGGATGTTGTCCGTGCTTTGCAAAACCGGATTTGCGTGGTTCGTGGTTCGTGGTTCGACAAGCTCACCATGAGGGAGAGGGTGGATGCAAGGGAGTCAGGTTCTGCAATCTGAGTAATCTACAACGTTGGTGATTAGCCTTACATCCACCAATCTCCCTCATGGTGAGCTTGTCGAACCACGAACCATGCAACGCTGGCTCTACAACACATTGCTCCCCCGTTGCCACACCGCTTTCGCGTCTGGCCATTGAAAAAGTGGGAAAGACGGGCGGTCCATCGGGAGCGCTGAAGTCTTTGGTTGGTGTTGCGGTGTTTACGATCCCTCGGACCACCCGCCCCGGCGATTTGTGTTCCCGCTCTTCACCGGTTTCCTGGCTGTCAGGCTCAGTACCGGCATAAGAGCGGAACCTCTCCGACCTGCGAGACTACCACCCGCAAACAGAAGCGCCGGTCCTTTCCTGACTTCGAATAGTTTCCGGAAGCATTCCCGCCGGAAAGGACCCCATCAGAATAAGCGAGGTTGGAGAAACGTGGATAAGTTGGTGGTGATTTTTTTTGGGGAATGGTGGTTTGGTAAGGGTTCACAGTGGTGCTCACCCCCCTCTGTCCTGTCGGACATCTCCCCCACAAGGGGGGAGATCACATTGACATCAACGCCTTTGCACAATTTGAAACGTTTCCGATTGTGCAAAGGCAGTAGTGACAGCTGATCTCCCCCCTTGTGGGGGAGATGTCCGACAGGACAGAGGGGGGTGATACATCCACCGCAATGCGAAAGCTCAGAAACCCTTTTCGATGCGTGAATACGTCAGCAGGGTGAGCGTATTGATCTGCGAGCCGACAAAGGGTGCGGTCAGTGCAAGTACAGCGAGAATAACAATGATCTTCGGCACGAAGGTCAAAGTCACTTCCTGGATTTGCGTCAGGGCCTGAAACAGCGCGATACAGACGCCCGCCAGCATGGCGGCGCCCACCGCCGGGCCGGAAGCGACAATCACCGTCCAGATCGCCTGGTTGATGATGTCGAGTGCATCGGCCTCATTCATGATTGGCTGCTGGCGATCAACTGATGACGATGCCGGCGGTAACAGGCAATTCGGCACCGCCCTTCAGCTTGGCAATCATACCGTCACTGTAGATCTTGACCGATTCCACCACGCCGGTGACTTTGCCATCGGCGCTTGTCACAGTCCTGCCGATAATGCCGTCAGCCTGCGACAGCGAAGTGCTTGCCAGAATCTGATCCAGTTTCTTGTTCATCAATGTCGACTGTTCAACATTGGAGAACTGCGCCAGCTGCGCCACATATTGCGTGCCGTCCATCGGCTGTGTCGGGTCCTGATTCTTCATCTGCGCGACGAGCAGCTTGAGAAAGGACTGATAGTCGACACTCGGACCGCCCGTTTTGGACGTATCCGGTGTGTTGCCGGTTGGTGATCCGACGGAAGAAGTGGTGGTCATGCGATTGCCTCCGGCCTGTTTGGCTGGTCCGAATGGGTGGGATGGATGGTGTCCAGATCGCCGGACAGAATTTGTGCTTCCAGCGGATAGAGCGAACGTATGGCCTTGAGTGCCTCAAACACCCGGTCATTGCAGACGATCTCATCGATCAGCTTCAGCTCCTTCAGCATCAGCTGGTTTTCAAACGTTGCCAGCAGGTTTCCCAGCATACGCTTGAAGGTGATGTTTGCATCATGCCTGATCAGCGGATTGATCAGCATGATCTGCGCCGCATAATAGAGCTGACGCAGCGGCGTAGTCGTTTCACTTGCCTGCAGCACATGACTTTCAAGCAGGAAGGTAACGTCATTGAGAAATTCGAGGGAGACTTTTCGGTCTGCACTCAGAATAGCGCCGTTGATATAGACTTTTTCACCGGCACGCAGGGTAATTTTCATGATGTCAGATCCCGTCACGAATGGTTCTGGTGATCTCGATGATGCCATCATAATCGACCGAGCTGCCCTGCCGGATAGCTTCAAGCTCTTTCAGGATATAAATACCGATCGAAATCAACGAGGCACGCAATTGCTGCGGCAGGCCATTTTCGGGACTGCCGAGATCCTCAATCACAATCACCCAGAGCCGGGAGGTAAAATGCACCGCCTCAATGGCTTTGAAGGAATATTCGCCCTCGTCGCGCGCTTCCTCCAGCATCAGGATCGACTGGTCGAACAGCGAGCGTTCGCGCTCCTTGGCGCTCTCTGCGCCGTCGTCCATGATGTCGTTGTATCGGGCCTGGTACATGTGTCTTTCCGGTATCGACGTGAACGGGCGCGCGAGCCGCGCACGTTGCGATTATTTCAGATAGTTGAGCAGGCTCAGGCTCTGCAACTTGACAGTCAGGGCATAGGACGCCTCGATCTGGGTTGTCAGCGCGGTCACACGGTTGGCCGCCTCGTAGGGGTCAACAGCCTCCAGATCGAGAACCGAACTGTTAAGGACCTTGATCTGCACGGTCAAACGGTCCGTTGCATCCTTGGTCCGGGCCTGCGCATCGCCAAGGAAGGACTGGGCGCTCGTCAGCGACGAGACGCTTTGGCTCGTTGTGGAAATTGCCTTGTCCATGACAGCATCAAAGGCACCCTGGCTCAAACCGATATTTCCAAGTTCGGCCACCATGGTGTAACTCATGGCCAATTGCCGGAAGCCGGCATTGTTGGCGCTGACGGACGTCTCGGCCAGTTCCGTCGGTGCAATCCGGCTCTTGACCAGCGTATCGGACGCCGACGACCAATTATTGGACCACGAACCCGCGCTGAACTGTGCCGTCATGGTCGTGTCGAGAAAAGTCTTCATCTGATCGGCGGTGATGTTCTTCACCTGCGGATCGTTCATCGGAAAACCGAACTGGGTCTGAAAAGCAGTCTGGATCGCCGCCCGTGCTGGATTACCGGCGGCATAGTAGTCATCCATCGGTTGCACATCGGTATTCACACCGGCAAAAACATACTCGCCATTATAGTTGGTATTGGCGAGGCCTGTTGTTGTCTGCAAGCCGCTCTTGGCCTTATCAGCTGCAACCGAATGACCATCAGCCGAGCCGCGCAGGGCCGTGACCGTGCCGAGAAAATCCGTCGCGTTCTTGACGAGATTGCCAAGGGCATTTTGCGAGGTCGTCATGCGCTGGCCAATGAGATTGTTGGTCTCGGTAAGGACCGTCAGCCGGTCATATTCCTTGCGCAGTGAAATCGACTGGCCGGTGCGGCTGCCAAGCGCAAGGCCCGTATCGGAGACAAAGCCTGTTGTGGCTTCTTCCTTTGCCTTGATAAGATCCGCCTGTGCTTTCGCCAGAATGTTCCGGGTCGAATTGGCAAGCATGTAGGATGAAATGGACTGGGTCTTCATCGCTATTTCACCGCGTTCAAGAGTTCGTTCAACATGGCATCCACGGCGGACAAAATGCGCGCCGATGCCTGATAGGAATGTTCAAGTTCGAGCATCGATTGCATCTCGACATCGATGTTCACACCGGATGCATTGGAAATGGCGTCCTCTGCCCGCGATGCCAGCACGCCATTATAGGTATTGGTCTCGGTGACAGATTTGCGTTTGGTTTCAAGCGAGCTGATCGAGGCGGCGGAATAATCCAGAAGGCTTTTCTGCCCGCTTATGCCCGCATTGGCGTCGTAAGTGCGCGGCGCATTGATGGCCCCGATCAGTCCCTGCAGACGTGCAGAGTAGCCAGCCGATCCACCGGTGTTCTGCACATAATCCGGGTTGGCTGGATTGGTGCCACCATCGCGCAGCAGCGTCGGGCTGCCACCTTCTGACAGGATATAGGCGGAGGAAACCTTGATGGTTCCGGCAATACCCGGTGAAATCGTGCCATCCGCAGGCATGCCCGGCGCACCGGAATAGGTGAAGAGGCCTGGAACATTCGGCAGTGTCGGCGGGTTTTTCTGATCCTTCTCGGCGAACATGCTGACAAGGCTGCGCGCGACTTCATCTAGCTGGTTCTGATAGGCAGGTGCCGTTTGATCACGCAATTGCAACAGACCGCTCAAACGGCCCGTTCCAAATGGCTGCTGGAATGTATCATGCGATAGCGGCACGCCATCCACATAGACCTGATTGCCCGTTGTACCCGCTGCGAAAGCACTTGTTGGTGTGAAGCCGACCTTGCGCGGTGATCCTTCGAACAGGGTGACACCGGACTCGGCAAAAATGACCAGATCATTGTCGCCGCGCACCATCGTCGTGATGCCGATCTCGCCGGAGATTTCCTTCAGCAAACCGTCGCGCTGGTCGAGATAATCCGATACGTCAGCACCGGAGCGCGTTCCGTTGACCACCTTGTTATTGATCGTCTCGAACTTCGCCAGCAGCGAATTGATATTCTTGACGGAATCATTGATGTCGCTATCGGCATCCAGCCGCAGCTTCTGGATCTCGTTCGAACCCTTGTTCAGGGCATTGGCGAGATTGACGGCTTTGGAAACGGCCGCTTCGCCAACGGAATTATTGCCGGGCTGCGATGCATACTGCTGCAGCGAGTCACGCAGGTCGCCCAGCAAAGCGCTTGGGGAACCGGATGCATTATTGGCGGAATAGATGCCCGACAAGCGGTCGAGGCCGCTCTTCAGCGTATCGGACATTCCGAGCTGGCTGTTGGTCTCGATATATTTGGAAAGAAGCGCGTCATCGGCCGAACGGCGAACCGACAGATAGGTTGATCCGTTGGGACCACTGACGACTGAACCAATACGACGCGTAAAATTGGGATCGTTGGCACCCGCAATATTGCGGGATACCAACGCTGTCTGTTTCGACGTCGTCGTCAGAGCACTCTGAGCGGTAAGGAGTGCCGAAGTTAATGACATGCCTTAGGTCCAATCACCATTTGGAGTATTACCTTTTCAGATTCACCAGCACGTCCATCAAATCCGCACCGGTCTGGAAGACCTTGGAATTGGCCGTGTAGCTTCTTTGCGCTTCAATCATCTCAGTCAGTTCCTGCGCGATGTCCGCGTTGGATTCCTCCAGCGCGCCCGAAGTCAGCGTGCCGAAACTGCCCTTGCCAGGCTTGCCAAACTGAACATCGCCGGATTCCGCACTGGTCGAATAAACATTGCCTGACAGAACCAGAAGCTTGTCGGGACTTGGAACATCGGCCAGTGCGATCTGATAGATGGCACGCTGCGCACCGTTCTTGTAGCGGGCAACAACGGTGCCATCCGCGGCGATATCAACATTGTCGATAGGGCTCGGCGTGCTGCCGTCAATCTTCGCTTCGATCGGGGTAAAGTCACCCGCAAGCTGTTTCGTCGCTGACAGATCAATCTCGAGCAACTGACCATTGGGAATCTGGACCGAAAGCGACTTGTCGGTGGATGTCAGCTTTCCGGTCACACCATCAAAATTGTAGGTTTCCGTCTTCATTGCAGGCTTGGAATAGGGAAAGCCTCCACTGGCTGATGCATCGGCCTTGTTGTAAACGGTCGCTTCCCAGGTGGCGTTCTTGGTGACCGGATCTTCGCTCGTCTTGGTAAAGTAGACGTCGAGAACAACCAGATTGCCCAGATTGTCGAAACTCTGCAGCGATGTCTTGGCCGTGTATTTTGCGGTTCCTGCTGTGTTGGCCGCTGCATTTGACGGCAGGTCTGCCGCCGCAATAACGGCTGAACCTGCAGGAAGATTTGCGGTGAATGTCCCCTTGCGGCTTGGATCGGCAACAAGGTCGTTCTGCTTGATATTGATCTTCTCCAGACCCTGATAGCCATTGATAACAGCATTCGTCTGGCCATTCACAATCGGATTGCCCATCAGGTAGTATCCGGCGGCATTGACAAGATTGCCCTGCGCATCGGGAACGAAGGAGCCGGCGCGTGTCAGGTACGGCGTGCCGTTTGTATCATTAACAACGAAGAAGCCGTTGCCCTTGAGCGCAAGGTCGGTCGAGGATGTGGTGAAGCGAAGCGAACCGTCGTCAGAAATATGATGGCGGACAACCGTTTCCACGCCGCCGGAATTATAGGCGCCGCCGGAGCTTGGCAGAACCAGCGAAGCAAACTGCGTGCTCGCCCGCTTGTAGCCTGTGGTGCTGGAATTCGCGATATTGTCGGATACAGTCGACAGACGGTTGGCCTGGGCATTCATGCCCGATACACCCGTCCGCATCATTCCATAGAGGCTCATTTCCGTCTCCTTGCGCCATGATTCCGTTCAGGATCGTAACCCTGCGATGCTTGCGTGAACCTGACGCTTTGAATGCCTTGTGCGATCTTTATCGAACCCGCCCCGCCAGCAGCGGAGCGGTTCATCGCGTCAATCGAGATTGATGCAGTAGCCAAGGAAACGCTTGGAATCGATGGGATCGTGACCGAGCTGTTCCCGCAGTTTCTTGCGAAGCTTGCTGATGTGGCTCTCGACAACACTTTCCTCGACTTCGCTGTCGAAAATGCCGTAGATCGCGCTAAAAATTTGCGCCTTGTTCAGACGGCGGCCACGATTGGCAATAAGATATTCCAGGATGCGGCGCTCGCGGCGCGGCAGCGAGAATTCGACGCCGTTGACCTGCGGATCGCGACCATCGGAAAAGACGCGGATAGGACCCACCTGCGTGCCCACGTCGCCATTGCCGTAACGGCGGCGGATCGCATTGATACGGGCCAGAATTTCGCGCACATGCATCGGCTTGCGGACCACATCGTCGACACCCGCCTGGAACAGTTCAAGCGTGTTTTCAAGCGACTGCGTGTCGTTAACCGCGATAACCGGTGCCGAGCAGCGCTCACGAATCTTGTGGGGAAACTGGCTGCGGTTGGCACATTCCCCTATGAGAAACGCTTCCACTGCCATAATATCGCTCTGCTGGACGGTAGAAACCCAGTCACCGAAATCATCGGGAGCGAACCCTGTTGTTGTTATGCCCTCGCGGGCGAACCACGCCGAATACCCACTCGTCACCAGACTTCGTTCGTCGACGACTACAATCACGACCCCACCTTCCGAATCAGTAAAAAACCCCAATAACACACACCTAGCGGGGTCGATGACTCGCCGACAATCCCCAACAAATTGACTGCAATTTATTGGGAGTCTGAAATAGTGATTTCGGGTGGGGAACGGAGATCAAGCGGAGGTACGACTCGCACGCTCAAATGCTTACCGGCTACATCTTAACCAAAGATGACCATGCGAACAAATTCACGTTTTATTACTGATCATTAACGCCTTCACTTATCGCAAAACATTCGCGCTTTTTGTGTCCAGTTTCCAAAGCCGGAAGCCACCATATTTTCCATTACCCGGCAAACATATTGCTTCTGCGCGGGGTCATTGTTGGGGCCCGCATGATAGCGTGCTACGGCCATGGTCCAGTTGCCCTCCCGCGCCCGGAGCTGTTTGAGAAAACGCGCCGCGTAATCCACATTGCTTGCAGGGTCCAGCATTGCGTTCACGGAAGGAAATGCGCTGGCGTGAAAGTAGTGATTGATCTGCATGCACCCGAGGTCGATCAGCTTGGCGCCCTGCCCCTGCGCTTCGTTAAATTTTGCTACGGCAGCCGCCGCTGACGGCATGAAAACCGCCTTGCCCTCAATGTTCATAGCATAGGGTTGCAGCGACTCCTTACGCCCGGTTTCGGTCAATCCAACGGCATAGAGAATGCCGATCGGGATGTTATATTTGCTCGAAGCACGGTGCATTTCCCGTTCGCAAAGATTGTCGGCGCGAACGGCTTGCGCGGCAAACAGGCCGCTACACAACCAAGCCGCGAGAAAGAGTGTTATCCGGAACAGTTTTGGCAGCCCTGTCGTCACGCTCATCGGCTCTGCTGTCTCCAAAATGCTGCTGGCCGGAAGAGCGGTCGCCCTGCGTCCCCTGTGAGCCGGAATTGGCTTGGCCGCCAGCTCTTCCACCCATCTGCTGGTCCTGCCCTGTCGTGCTTTGCTGGCTCGATTGGGTGTTGGCCACAAGGCTGCTGCGATCGACAACAGAGATGGTAACCGTCGACGTATCATCGGCAACTCCTGCCCTCTGCAACGCCTTGCCAAGAGCTTCGTGATCCCGTGCAAGATGCTCTGCCGCCGCCTTGCTCTCCGCCATGAGCTGGATATGCATGCCCTCTCCGGTCAAGCGCAGTCGGGCAGTAACCGTTCCGAGTTCGATTGGCTGTAGCTGGATCACAAGCGTTCTTGCAGCGCCCGTGCTGTGATCCGAGATGATCTGGACATCGGCAATGGGCTGGCGGTTCTGTGATGCTGGTGCAGCAGCGACGGGGGTGGCAGCGCTGGTGCGTGGCTCGGCAGATGGCATAGGTGACGCTGGCGACGGAGTATGATTGGTCACTGTTGGCGCGGCCTGTTCGGGCACCTGCTTCGCACTGGTGCGCGCTTTGGGTGTGATGGCATCAACGGATTGAGTTTCGGTCTCCTGAGGCGGAGGGGCGTCAGACCTGACAGGTTCGGCTTTGGCTTCAGCGCTTACGGCGCCTTTTGCATCAGGTTTTTCGCCGGATGGGAATGAAACTTTCCTGTCGGCCTTTGGCAAAGCCGGGACTATCTCATCACCAGCAGCCGCGGTCGGTTCCGCAGAGCTGTCTTCAATCAGCTTCGGATCAAAATCCAAAACCCGAACAGATTTGGCCTGATGCGGCGCCTGCTCACTGTCTGCCGGTTTCTGTCTGTCCAAAAGCTGTTCGAAAGCGAGAATGGACTGGCCGAACAGCGCCTGTACCGATGGCCCGGCATTTGCCTGTTCCTTGTCCTTATCCTTTTTCGTCTCTGGCTCATCCCTGGTTTCAGAAACATCATCATCGGTGATCGCGGCACCAGCCTCCGTTGGCAAGCGCAGCGGTTTTGCCTCCAGCATCGATTTGAAATCAGGCGCATCGTCCTTGCCCTTGGCATTCTTTTTGTCGGGAAGGCGATGCCCTTTGCCGGTATCCCCGATAATGGCGTCCTGCAGCGATCTGAGAGGCATATCAGGTCCAATGGTCATTTCTTGGCCTTCCCTAGAAGCGCGTCTATGGCGTCGAGTTTCTTGCGTGTCTCATCGATCATCGGATCAATCGTTGCCTCAGATTTCGGCGTATCGACCTTCACCTTCGTATCCGTCGTCGCAGCGCCCGCTTTCACCACGCTCTTCTGCGGTGTTTCCACCGGTACGACGGAAGGCTGCTCCAAAATTTTGCCGCCCATGGCCGTCGCCGCTTCCAGGAGCTTCACATCGCGTTCATGCAGCCGGTCTTTCGGCAATTCGGACAGCATCCTCACTGCATCGGTGGTCTTGTCCGTACCGACATTGCTGATGCCGAGATAGAGCCGCGCCTGCGTATCGTCAGCCTTGAGTGACTGTGCGAGGGCCTCGGCTTTTTGCGACATGAAGCGGGCGCGCGGCATATCACCAACAACAATGGCACCGCGTGCGATACGCAGATAAAATGGCAGGCGAGCACCGGTCCATGCCAGCGACGCTATTTCTTCGATCTCGTCATTGCTGATCTTGCCTTTGAGCACCATGACCGCATCGACCAGTTGCCGGAAAAAATCCTCCGAATAGGGCGACAGGCCAAAGCGCTGCAGATAATTGCGTGCCAGCAGCTTCACCTTGTCCTTGTCGCCAAGATTGGCCGCCATCATCAAGCCGCGCCGGAGCGCCGCCTCCTCAAGCAAAGTGCCCGGCGCGGTCAGCCGGATATAGTCAAGGCGCTTCAGGGCTGTCGGCGCATCAATGGCGGCAAGCTGCGCCGCCGTAACAAGCGAGATCGACGCGACAAGTTCGCTCGGTATATCCGGCGGTAACTCGCCACTGAAGTTATCAACAATGCCAAGAGGATTGCCATCCGCATAAGCAAGTGAACCAGCGACAAGCTTGGGGCTGATACTCTCAAGTTTCGTGGTTGTGAGGATATTGCGAACAACCTGCGGATTACCGCCATTGAGGAGATAGATCAGGATGGCATAAGCATTGGCAGGCTTCTGCCACACATCAGGACTGGCCGCTTCAAGCTGCCCGGCAATATGGCCCAGAACCCGGTTGAGCATGGGAAGGGCTTCGGGCTTTCCCGAGGCAACCTGATCCTGCAACATGCGCATCGAGCGCACCAGCAGATAGGGTTCCGGCGATGGCATATCGGCATGGGCAATGCCAAGCGGCAAGCCCATAAATCCGATCAGCAGCCATCGCAAACGGAAGCCCTTCATCATCTCTTGGCCGTTTTCAGAAAGATATCGATACGCCGGTTCTGCGCCGCATAGGGATCAGCAGGAACTTTGGGATCGCGGTCCGCATAACCTTCCACACGCAGGATGCGCTTTGCGTCAAGTCCGCCTCGCGTCAGCATGTAATAAGCCATATGCGCGCGCGCCGATGACAGACGCCAATTGTCATAGCTATCGCTCTTGAAAGGACGCGCGTCTGTGTGGCCGCTGATGATGACTTCACCCTTGCGGGTGGCGATGATCTTGCCAATCTGATCAAGCACCTGCACGACGCGCTTGTCGGGCTTTGCCGATCCAATGGCAAACATGCCGTAGTCAACCTTGTCAGTCAGCTGGATCATCACGCCGTCGTCGGTGGGGACCACCGTAATGTCAGGCGTCTTTTCATCAGCCGCAGCACCCGTCTTCTGGGAAATCTCTGCCGCAAGTTCGCGCGCTGATGCAAGCTGCGCCGCATCCGGCTGTTGATCGCCTTTTGCCGGAGTAACGGCGACGGCAGTTTCAACAGGTTTGGTTGACGCGTTTTCAACCTTCTGCTGTTCCGCCTGCTGCTTGGCATTTGCCGGATCGATTGTCTTTGTATCAGCGGGTCCCGCTTGTGCTTCGGTCTTGGCTTCAATGCCCGCCACACGCTTTTCCAGTTGCTCCTGCGAAGGCGGCGGGACAGCGGGACTGTCGGTCAGCGGGAAGAGATCGTCTTCCACATGGGTCGACCAATAGTTTGGATTGAAAGGATCGCGATAGGCATCTCCGCCCTCGGCGCCCGTCGATGGACCCGCAGCATTCGAACCGCCTTCACCCTTGGCAGACCGGTTCTGCAAGACACCGGAATCCGTGGCTATTTCCGCAAGGACAGCATAGGGGTCTTTGAAAATCTGCCGCTCTTCCGTCTCCGGTTTGGATTGCTGATCCTTTTCGTTGCGGGCGCTCTTCGTTTCCGCATCGGTGGAATTAGGGCGCTCAAAACGTACCTTGCCTTCCTGATTGTCGGTGGCTTCGATGCCCTTGGGCCTTGCCTGCCTGTCCATCAGTTTGACCGGATTGAAATAGCTCGCCACCGCCGCTTTTGTTTCTTCGTTGGCCGCATTGATGAGCCACATGACCAGAAAGAACGCCATCATCGCGGTCATGAAATCCGCATAGGCAATCTTCCAGACGCCGCCATGGTGGCTGTCTTCACCATCATTGCGGCCACGCCGAACGATAATGATTTCACGACGGGTTTCCGGATCAATATTCATCGGGTTGTGTCCTTCACCGCCTCAATCAGGCGGCCCAGCCGCGTTTCGACAACCACATCATCGAGCTTCATCGATAGTTCCGATTGGTCAGATTGCGTGAAGGTGAACCGCATCAAATCGATATCAGGCCGATTGCGCAGGGGATCGATCAGATGTGCCGGGCCTGATATGTCAATCATCACCCCTTCAAGCCCTTTGGTCAGGCGCTCGACTTCGGTTGTGAAACCGGTGATGGCACGTTCACGCAAATTCTTTTCAACCAATGGTGCAAGTACAGTTGCAAGATTACTGGAAAGTTGTGCCGACACAGCCGCGAGCCCCTCTGCCAGCTGTTCAAACATGCGGTCGCCGATGCGCTGCATGAACTCGGCTTCCGCCGCCGCCAATTGCTCCAGAAAATCCCGCTCCAGCCGCAGCTTCTCAGCCTCAAAGAGCACGGAGGCTTCGGACTGACCCTCGGCGCGGCCAAGTTCAAAGGTTTCCTTGATCTTCAGCTCGATATCGATGAGTTCGACAACATCCTCAGGCGCAGCATCGCTGTCGAACGGTTCGGCGCGTTCGCGCGTGGCGGCCGCAAAGACCGTGATCCGGTCATCCGGTACGTGTTTTGGCGTGAAATCTGTAAGCACGCTGGCGATAGATCGTGCCATATCAAGCTGCCTCGTGAACCCACTGTTTCAGGATCGCCGCTACGCGCTCTTCGTCCATCTCGATCATCTGTTCCAGCCGGTTCTGCGCTGGAACGCGCATGCGCCGCCGAAGCTCGCTCAGATCATCATAAGGCAGGCTCTGGTCCGAATTGGTTGCCAAGGTCGGCTGGGGCCGTGACGTTGCGGTGAAATCGGGAACGGCGACATCTGTGCCCGCCACCAATTGCAACGCATCCTGGGGCTTGGCCATTTCGCGCATCAGCGGGCGCACGCCAAACCACAGGATCAGACCGACAGCGACGATCAGCGCCGCCGCGTTGACGAAGCTGCCCGCCTGCCGGAAAATGGTCTCTGACAGCGGCGTGGCGGTTGGTTGCAACTGCTCGTCAGTTGCTTCCATGAAGTTCAGCGCGGTCACTGTGATGACATCCCCGCGCTTCTGGTCAAGACCGGCGGCGGTTGCCACCAGCTCGGTGATCTTGGCGATCTGCTGTTCGACGAACTTGTCAGGCACGGGCGTTACGCCTGCTGTTGCAAGCAACCGGGCCTGATCGATGACAACGGCAATCGACAGGCGCTTGATCTGGTAACTGTCGCTGACGGTCGAAATCGTCTTGGAGTTGACCTCGTAATTGGTCAGTTCTTCGCGCTTGTCCGTCTTCTCCGTGGAGTTGTCACCATTCTTGCTCTGGATTTCCTCCTGCGGAATATTCTGTTCGACGCCAGTCGCGTTGTCGCTCTTTGAGTTCTTCGAATCGCCGCTTTCACGCACAACACGCACAGAACGTTCTACGCGTGATTCCGGATCGAAAACGGTCTCATTTGTCTGGCGCTTATCCGTATCAAGCGCCACCTGAACGCTGGTCTGGAAATGACCAATGCCCAGATAGGGCGCAAGCGCTTTGCGGATATTGTCATCGACGGAAGACGACACATTCTGTTCCAGGGTTGCCGACATCACCGCACCGGCATTGGAGCCATCATCCTTCGATGCGAGCAGGCGCCCATTTGTATCAAGCACAGTAACTTCGGATGGTGTGAGCTGCGGAACGGCAGCGGCGACAAGCTGGCGGATGGACTGTGCCGATTCCATCGAGAACCCGCCTTCAGTACGGATCACCACGGAAGCGGACGGCGCCTGATCGCCACGGCGGAAACTGCCCTTCTCTGGCAAAACGATATGAACACGCGCCGCCTTGATGCCACGGATTGCCTGAATGGTCCGGGAAATCTCGCCTTCCAAGGCACGCACCCGGGTGATTTCCTGCATAAACGAGGTCAAACCGAGCGAGCCCATATTATCGAAAAGCTCGTAGCCAGCATTGTTGCTGGTCGGCAGACCTTTCTCAGCCAGATACATACGGGCCTGATCCGCCTTGCCAAACGGCACAAGCACTGACGTTCCGTCAGACTTCACATCAAAGGGTATACCTGCCTCACCCAGCGCCATGCCCATGCGGTTCACATCATCGCGGCTAAGACCCACATAGAGCGTCTCATATTGCGGGCGATTGAGGTAAACACTGGAAATAAGAATCGCGCTGAACAGCGTAATGCCAATAACGGCGAGCCCGATGAGCCGCCTTGCACCCAGCTTCTTCATGGCATCCAGAAACTGCCCGAAAGACTGTCTGATATTCTTTTCCATTAATGCCCACCACGCTTGCGTCATCCGACCATAGAGGTCGAAGCTTGCGCGAAGTTAGCCCCAATGAAAAAGGCCACGCACGAGGCGTGGCCCAAGTCAGAACTGATCCCGAAGGATCGTCACCCTTAGCCGCGGAACAGCTGCTGGATGCTCTGGTTGCTTGCATTGGCAATCGACAGCGCCTGAACGCCGAGCTGCTGCTGAACCTGCAGAGCCGACAGACGAGCCGATTCCTTGTTCATGTCAGCATCAACGAGCGAGCCAATACCGCGATCAACGGCGTCGGACAGGGCACTGATGAAGGACTTCTGTGTGTCGATACGGCTCTTGGCGGCACCGAGCTGCGAAGCACCGGAAGCAAGGCCTTTAACAGCAGCTTCAACACCAGTCAGGATATCGTCGAGCGCCTTGTTGTCGATGGTCGCACCGGAAACGTCGATCGTCAGGATCGAAGTCTGAGTGGTGGTGGCACCGGTCGCAGCTGGCGTTACGGCGAATTCCTTATCGAGAATGCCGGTCTTGCCTGTTGCAAGCGTATCGATCAGGCGGGTGTTCTTCAAAGCAACGTCGATTGATCCGGTTGTAACTGCACCGGTTGTTGCATTACGGTTGTACGAAGCAACAACGCTGAAGTTTGCAGTTGCAGGAACAGCATCATTGGTTGAGTCAGTGCTGAGAAGGTTGGAGCCGGCGTAAGAAGCGCCTGCATTTTCCTTCAGGGCGCTGATCGCAGCATTGATCGCTTCCTGGTTCTTCTTGCGGTCGTCAACGCTGGCGTTCTTGGAAGACAGGACCAGGTTCTTGATCGTGTTGACCGAGTCAATGGCCTTGTTCAAGGCAGCATAGGCGGTATCAACCTTGCCGCTGCCGAGACCAAGAGCGTCCTGAATAACGGAGTTTGCACCATTGTCTGAGCGCATGGTTGTAGCAATCGACCAATAAGCGGCGTTGTCAGAAGCTTCGGAAATCTTCAGGCCCGTAGCAATACGGTTCTGTGTAGTAGCAAGATTCTTGTTGGTAACAGACAGAGTCTGGAGTGCAGTCATTGCTGACGCATTGGTAAGAATGCTGGACATGGAAAGCCCCTATAAAAGATACATGTGATGGGGACATGTCGGATTAAAACCGACTTAACAGAGCGGCATGATGCCTGTAACCGAAGCGGTCACCTGTTATGGACGTTAGGACTACGACGTAAGTGTTACAGTTTCAATAACGTTCAGGATTAATTTTTTCTGCATGGTTACGAAAACGAACGTATCAGGCTGCCAACCAGAATATTCCAGCCATCGATCAGCACAAAAAACAGAATCTTGAACGGCAGGGACAGCACTGTCGGCGGCAACATCATCATACCCATGGACATGGTGAGCGTGGCAACGATCAGATCAATCACCAGAAATGGCAGAACGATCAGAAAGCCGATTTCGAAGCCGCGGCGCAATTCGGAAATCATGAACGCCGGAACAAGAATACGCATGTCGACGGCCTCATTGGCCTTGGTGCGGAAAGATTCGTCCGCCAGATCCTCGAATAGCCGCAAATCCTTGTCACGCACCTGCCGCAGCATGAATTCGCGGAACGGCGTGGTGATTTCGCGGATCGCCACATCCTGCGTGATCTGGTTATTAACGAGCGGCTGCACACCATTTTGCCATGCCCGGTCAAACACCGGCGCCATGACATAGAACGTCATGAACAGCGCAAGGCTGATCATGACAAGATTGGCAGGCGTTGTCTGCAGGCCGAGGCCAGCACGCAACATGGAAAAGGCAATGGCAAAGCGGGTAAAGCTCGTCGCCATGATGAGAATGCCGGGCGCAATGGAAAGCACCGTGAGCACTGCCAGCATCTGGATGATCTGGCCACTGGTGGAGGCGCTGCCCTGCGGGATCAAGCCATCGAGGAGCGAGGGCGTTTGCGCCATGGCGGTTCCGCCAAGAACAAGCAACAGCAGCGGTGTGAGAAGACGTCGTTTCATTCCATCACCAATGCCCAGATATAGACTTTTTCGACCTTGCCTTCGGAGCGCATGCGCGCCCTCTCCTGCAGATCCATACGCAGATATTCAAGCCCAGCCGCCCCGCGCAATTGCATGAGGTTTACGGTTCGCAGGAACGCCATGAAATCACCGGCAATCGTTGCTGCCAGTTCGTCGGATATTTTTTCGCCGGGTTTTGCCACAACGCCCGCTTCCAGCCTGATCCAGACATCCTGCGGGATTTTCACATTGGTGAGGATCGGCTTGAGTGCAACAACAGTGCCTGATGGCATATCTGCTGACACTGGACGGGACTTGTCACCGGATACCGCGCTCTGTCCCGAAGGGACATTCAGCCCAAGCTGAGAGCCAAGAAACCAGCCGCCAGCCGCCGCGATCAGGGTCAGCACCACCACCGCAGCAATCAGCGCCACGCTGGACGGTGCTTTTGATTGAGGTGTTGTGTCTTCGGCGAGCGTACTCATATCATTCAGATCGGCGACACGGTGTCGAGGACCTGCTGGCCCCAGGCTGGTTGTTGTGTTTCACTCTGACGGCCACGACCGCCATAGGAGATGCGCGCTTCGGCGATCTTCTCATAGGAGATAATGTTGTCGCCCGAAATGTCACGCGGACGCACAACACCCGCAACATTCAGCACACGCAACTCGTAGTTGACGCGGACTTCCTGTGAACCACGGATGACCAGATTGCCATTCGGCAGAATATTGGTGACAATGGCCGCAACCTTCAGCACGATCTTTTCCGACCGTTCGATCTTGCCTTCGCCCTTGGTGCGGCTGTCTGAATTCAGGTCGAGATTTCCACCGATATTGCCTGCGGTAAACCCACTGCCGCTGACATCGCCCTTACCACCATAGACCGAAGAGGCAACACGGGAACGGCTGTTCTTATTGTCAAATTTCGCTTCTTCATTGATCGCGATACTGACCGTCAGCACATCACCCGGATTGGTCGCGCGCGGATCACGGAAGAAGCCAGCTGCACGGTCCTGCCACAGAGAATAGCGCTTTGGCTGCGGCTGGGTCGGATAGTAGGACGGATCGGAGACACTGAATGTCTGGCCGACACCGGCGCCCACCGGCGACATTTGCGGTGCGCGGTTCAAATCGCGAAAATTATCGGCACATCCCGAGATGGTGACAACACTGGCGATGGCAAGCAGGGATGCCGCTTTTTTCATTGCGCGGTTCTTTCTTTATTTGTGACCACGCGCGATCCAACGATCACACGAGCAAGCCGGGAGGATTTCTCCGGCGGCATTTCATTCAGGATAACGCTGGAGACACGAGGATTGAGCTTCAACAACAACGCCGCGGCGGCTTCATCGCCCATCAGCGCCATCTGCGCAGCGGCAGCGTCTGGACGCATCTTCGAAATGATGCCAACAAGCGAATCCTCGGCCTTGTCGATAAATTCATCACGGCGTTTCAGCCAGACCTCATATTCCTTGCGCTTGGCTTCCAGTTCCTGAATGCGACTGTCGATATCCGCCCGAAGCTGCTCAAGCTCCCGCGTCTGCATGGCATAGCGCGCATCCGTGGCCTTGTCGGTGATATTGGTGCAATAGCGGTCAATTTCCTGCCCGGTCTCATCCTTGGGCGCCGCGTCCTGCGCCCAACCGAAGGACGGCGTGGCAAGCATTGCGACGACAAGGAAGCCGATTTTCCTACCTATACTCATTGGACCACCAGTTCCGCGTGCAATGCGCCCGCTGTCTTGATGCCCTGGAGGATGGCAATGATACCCTGCGGCTTCACGCCGATCTGGTTGAGGCCCTTGACGAGACTTTCGAGATCCGTACCGCCAAGAACACCAAGTTTGGAAGTCTGCTGAACCTGAATATTCGTGTTCGGTTCAACGGCAGTCACGCCGTCGCTGAAAGGCTCTGGTTGAATGACTGTCGGTGTCTCGGTTACGCGAACAGACAGGCTGCCATGACTGATGGCGACACGCGATATCCGGACTTTCTCGCCAATGACAACCGTTCCGGTGCGCTCGTCAACAACGACGCGGGCAACTTCATCGGTTGGTACAGGCAGTCCTTCGATTTCGGCCAGAAAGCGCGCCGCTGTCATGTTTTTCGGCTTGCGCAGACGGATCGACTTTGCGTCACGCTCCTTGGCAACCGGCTGGTTGTAACGCCGTTTGGCAAAGGCGTTGATTGTATCGGTGATGCGAACAACGGTGGTAAAATCGGGCTGACGCAACTCGACGACAAGCTCGCCCTCCTGGCCAAAATTGCCCGCGACTTCCTTCTCGACCAAAGCACCATTGGGAATACGGCCACTGGTGGGAACGCCCTGCGTGACTTTTGCCGCATCGCCCGAAGCGGTAAAGCCTGAAACAATCATATTGCCTTGCGCCGCCGCATAGACCTGCCCATCAGCACCTGCCAATGGCGTCATGACGAGTGTGCCACCCGACAGCGATGTCGCATCGCCAAGCGAGGAAACCGTCACGTCGATACGCGATCCGCGCCCGGCAAAGGGCGGCAGATTGGCGGTGACGATAACAGCGGCAATATTCTTGGCGCGCGAAGTACCTGCGGGTGGACTGATGCCGAGATTATCCAGCATGGCGCGCATGGATTGCTCCGTGAACGGGGCATTGCGCAGACTGTCGCCCGAGCCATTCAGCCCGATAACGAGACCGTAACCGACAAGCTGGTTTTCGCGCACACCCTGAATGGCGGCGATATCCTTGAGCCGGGCAATAGCGCCACCATCACCGAGAGGCGAGGCCGGGCCACCCCAGCGCCCCTCATCCACCTCTTTCTGCCAGGCGGCCTGTGCCTGCCCAACGGTCTTGTAACCCTTGTCTTTGGGAGAGGATTCGCCCGCGTGGAGCGCGGACGTTACAAAGAAGGCAAGCAATGCTATTGCGACGCGCCTGATCATTGCATGCCCACCTGAATGCGCCCGTCCGCAAGGATGGTGCCCGATACGGTGATACCGCTGTCGAGATTGCGTACCTTGATGAAATCGCCAACACGGCCTGCTTCCAGCGGTGTCCCCCGCGCCGTGATCACCAGCGCACCCGTATCGAAGACAAGCACTGCCGGAACCCCGCGCTGGACCATATCAGGCTCATTGACTGCGGTCAGAAGGATCGGCTGGCCCGGCAGCAATGTGCGGCGTGATATCTTGCCGACGAGCTGGTCTGATGAAAGGACATATTGTGCGGCGGCACTGGCACGGATGGTAAAATACTTCTCGGTCAAACCGGCATTGCCGATGGTCTGTCCGGGATAGATGATCTGCGATGGCACAAGAAATGCGATCCGTTCGGCGCGGGCGGCAACGGAAAAGACCAGCGCGCACAGGCAAAGTGCCAGCACGCGAATGGTCCAGTTTCCAATGATCTTTGCCGCCGTCATCATTATCCTCAGCGCAGGTTCTTCGATACAACAGACGCCATTTCATCGGCTGCCTGAATGACTTTCGAATTCATTTCATAGGCACGCTGGGCCGTGATCAGATCGGTGATTTCCTTGACCGGATCGACGTTGGAGTTTTCCAGATACGCCTGCTTCAGCGTGGCAAAACCCGGATCACCGGGGACACCAACAACCGGATCGCCCGATGCATCGGTCTGCTTGTACAGATTGTCGCCGAGCGGTTCGAGACCGGCCTCATTGGCAAAATTGGCAATGGTCAGCTGGCCCAGATTAACAGGTGGTGTCTGGTTAGACAGTTTTGCAAAAACCTGACCGGACTCGCTGATCGTGACCTCCAGAGCATCCGTCGGCACGACAATATTGGGCTCGACCAGATTGCCGTTCAATGTCACCAGCTGCCCCGTTGCATTGGTGTTGAACGCACCAGCGCGGGTATAGAGTATTTCACCGGCAGTGTTCTGAATCTGGAACCAGCCGCGCCCCTTCAGCGCCACGTCAAACGGATTTCCCGTCTGGTTGAGGCCGCCCTGAAGATGCAGGTTGCGAACAGCCGATGTCTGCACGCCAAGCCCGACCATCGCGCCTTCAGGGATGATGTTCTGGTTGGCCATATTGGGCACACCGGCACTGCGCTCGGTCTGATACAACAAATCCGAGAATTCAGCCTTTGCGCGCTTGAACCCGGTCGTGTTGATATTGGCGATGTTGTTGGCAATCACTTCCAGATTGAGCTGCTGGGCATTCATGCCTGTCGCCGCGATGGTGAGCGCTTTCATTGTGATTCCTTAAATCGGCATACGGCTGATTTCGAGATAGGCCTGGACGATCTTGTCGCGGATGGCGATGGCCGTCTGGAGTGATTTTTCGGCATCCATGACCGCGTTGACCACATCGCGCGTCGGCACGTCGCCGGTCATGCTCTTGAGCGAAACCGCCTCGGCATTTTGAAGCTTGCCGCTAAGCTGCGACAGGACATTGTCGAAGGAAGGCTGGCCGGTTGCTGCCGCAGGCGAAGATGCGCCCGGCATGGATGTCTGGTTGACAGTTTCCGACAACTTGGAAAGAGCGTTGCGGGTGGAAACACTGAGAAGCTGGTCTATCATCAGGAATTCCTTAGGAGATCGACGGTCATGGCAATCAGCTCGCGTGCTTGCTTGACGACCTGGAGATTGGCTTCATAGGAGCGGTTGGCTTCACGCATATCAGCCATTTCAACAACCATGTTGACGTTGGGATATTTGACCATGCCCTTGGCATCGGCTGCCGGATGGCTTGGATCATATTCTTCGGTGAAGGCTGATACGTCGTGGCCGACCTCGGCGATGCGCACGGTTTCAACGCCGCTGCCGCGATCAAGTTCGGTGGCAAAGGATACAGTCTTGCGGCGAAAGGGATCACTGCCGGCCGTCTTGCCTGTTGATTGGGCGTTGGCCAAATTCTCGGACACAATGCGCAAACGCGTCGATTGAGCGTTGAGGCCTGATGCGGCAACCTTGAGAGCAGCCTGTAGCGGATCGGACATCTGGTTCAGCCCTTCACTGCCGACAGCATCATGCGGTGAAAAGCTTTCACGATGCTGGTGTTGAGGGCAAATTCACGGTTGATCTCGCCTGATTTGACCATCTCGCCTTCAAGGCTGACAGTATTCTTCGAATGGTTCTGCTCGGTCACATCATCCTTGCGCAGGGCAGTCGCAGCGATACCGGATGCGTTGATTTCAAGGTGTTTGGAGTTGGTCGCTGCCATGGTCAGCTGAGTCTGCTCCAGCACATCCATGAAAGGCTCGACATCACGCGCCTTGAAGCCCGGCGTATTGGCATTGGCGACATTCCCAGCAACAGCAGCCTGCCGCACGGACAGCCACTCAGCCTGACGTGATGCCAATTCGAACAGATGAATCCCCTGCATGTGCCTGCCTCGCGCCCCAACCAATCAACTGATGCCAATCTAGGTGGTCAATCTTGCGTGAGACTTGCGGCGCGGTCGGGTTGGGAACTTCTGACCGCGCAATGAGTCATTTGCTCAGTTCGTGCGGCTGATCACTTCACCGTCGGATGTCTTGATCTGCCACGAACCTGATGACGTGCCCCGTTCAATGGCTACAAGCGTGCTTCCATCCGGCAGAGGCGATCCTTTTTCAACAAACCAGTACCCGGTATTGTCTTCGATCATCACCAGACCGCCCACCACTTCGCGCACCAGAAACACCGGTTTATCGGGAAAAGGTTGTTTGCTGGCAGCGTTGATCCCGGCAAGCCGGTCGCCTGTCAAAGCGGATGTGGTTGCGGTGATCATCGGATCAAGCGCACCATCTCTTGTCTTGGACAGCGAAGCCTCGGTGCCATTGTTCTTGCGCACGACCTTCTGGTTGGTCCGGTCGAGCGGATCGCGCACGGTTTTGCCGGTTGGTTCAGGCTTCGGCCGCGCTTCCAGAATATCGTAATACATGACAAACGGCAGGATGGCGCAGATGGTGGCAAGGACAAAGCCCGCACCCTTGATATAGCCATCAAAGCGCTTGTCGCGCTGGCGTGGCTGCACTTCTGCCGCGTCATTTGCCGGCGATGCGTCTATGGGTTTTTGTTTTGTCATGCCCCCTCCTTTGGCCGAAGCGCTGCGGCGAGATCGCTATAGGGATCCATCGAAAGCGGCGTGGCCGGTGTCTGCTGCATAGCGTCGTAAATGCGTGGAACCAGATTGACGGCCTGATCGAGCAAAGGATCGCTTCCCGCCTGATAGGCACCGATCATGCGCAAATCACGGGTTTCCTCGAAACGGGCGATCAGTCCGCGCATACTGGCGACAAGCTTCCCCTGTTCGGGCGACCAATTGTGCTGGGCCAAACGCGAAATGGAGCCGAGAATGTCCATGGCCGGGAAACGGCCCTGTGCAGCAATGGAGCGGTCAAGCACAATATGCCCGTCCAGCGTGCCGCGAATGGCATCGGACACCGGATCATTGTGATCATCGCCATCAACAAGAACCGCATAAATACCGGTGATTGTTCCGCCATTGGATGATCCGGGGCCTGCACGCTCGAGCAGGCGCGGCAACTGGCTGAATACACTGGGTGGATAGCCGCGCGAAACCGGCGGTTCACCCGCTGCAATGGCGATTTCGCGCGCCGCATGGGCAAAGCGGGTGATGGAATCAACGATGAGAAGAACATTGTCACCGCGATCGCGGAAATATTCGGCAATCGCTGTTGCTGTGTTGGGTGCGAGCCGCCGCATCATCGGGCTTTCATCGCCTGTCGATACAACAGTAATGGTCTTGCCAAGCTTGCCAGCCATCGTGTCTTCAAGCATGTCACGCACTTCGCGGCCGCGCTCTCCGGTCAAAGCCAGCACAACGGTGTCAAAATCCGTCGCCTTGGTCATCATGGCAAGCAGCGTGGATTTACCAACGCCCGATCCCGCAAAGACGCCCATGCGCTGGCCAAAACACATGGGCGCAAACACATCAACGACGTTCACACCAGTGCGCAGACCTGTTTCCACACGGCTGCGGTTCATCGCAAGCGGCGCCGCGCAATCGACGGGCTTGGGATCATCGCCTGATGTCAGCAATCCCTTATCGTCAAGTGGAAGGCCAAGCGCGTTGATGACCCTGCCCTTCCAATCGGGCGCGGGGGCAATACGGAACGGTCCCTCGGGAAAAACCGGTGTTCCAAGCGACGGCATGATCCGGTCATCGAAAGGTTTGACGAGGACCTGCGTCTGTCCGATCCGCACCACCTCTGCGGGGTACAATTGATTATCGCTGCGGATAGTGACCATGTCCCCCAGCTGGGCGCGTTCGGAAATACCGCGCACACCGATGGCCGAACGTGAGACCTCATTGACATAGCCGCCAATGGCAACGGGAGCCGGAGATGTGGTGACCTGCGAAACAAGCCGGGCCAGCGCCTCGAGACTTCCCGTCCCGCTGCTCATTGTTGGTAAGGCTGTTTCAAGGTCCTGCATGCTTATCCGGCCCGCTCAGGCATCAGCTTTTCGATCCGAGCGTCTTGATGGCCTCGGAGAATGTGCCCTCATTGCCACGCAGCAACGCATCCACCCGCTCGAAGGCGCGGGTGACGCTCATCAGCCGGGTCATTTCGCCAATTGCATCGACGTTCGACCCCTCAATGGCGCCCTGAATGACACCCGCATGTGGATTGTCGAGCACCGGCTGTGCCGCAACACTTGGAATAACTGCGGAATTGTCAAAATAGGTCAATTTGGCATTGGGGTTGATGGTGAACAGGCCGATCGAACCGAGTTGGCGCTTGTTCTGATAGACTGCGCCGTCAGCGGAAATCTCCGGCGGACCGCCATTCGGATCAATCACCAGCGGCTGCCCGCCCGCATCAAGAATGGGATAGCCCTTGACGGACAGAAGCTCGCCTGTCGTCGACATCTGCATACGCCCGTCACGGGTATAGACCTGTCCGGCCGGTGTTTGCATGGAGAACCAGACATCACCCTTTGCCGCCATATCAAGCGGATTGCCGGTCTGGGTTATCGGGCCAGCTTCAGTCTTGATGTAACTCTGGCCAGCAGAAACGAAGCTTGAATCCTCCGCAGCCTTCGAGACCATCGTTTCAAACTTCATGCCCGTGGCGCGAAAACCCGGTGTCGACATGTTGGCAACATTATGCGCCAGCGCATCAAGGCGGCGTTCCAGCGATATCTGCGACGACAGGCCGACATAGATCGAGTTTTCCATCAGCGACCGCCAAGCTTGAACGATTGCAGGGTTGTCAGAATGCTCTGCGAGATGCCGACCGTCATATCACCTCCAATAAGCATGGACGGGATACTGGTTGCCGTCGAAGGATTGTTCATTTCATACATGGCAGTAAAACGGGTGAGGAATTTCTCAAGTTTCGCCGGGTCTTTGAGCGATTTCAGATCAAGCTTGTCCTCAACCATCTTGGCCTGCCGGTCGATGTCCATATTGGATGTTTGCGCCGGGATGGAGAACGTTGTCTGGAAAACCTTCAGCAGCGCCTTATCGCCGAGGATTTCATAAGCATTGGTAATCGTTGGAGCTTTCCGCGCAAAATACAGTGCAAGCCGCACGCCTTCATTGTCCTGACCCGCTTCCTTCTCCAAAGTCTGACGCGCATATTTGTCCGTAACAGGCTTGAGCACAGCGGGTTGGCTCGTTGCCTTGTCACCAAGCTTGGCGAAATCAAAGGTCGTCGCAAACTCGAGATAGCGTTTGTCGGTCAGCTTGCTGGCAAAGCTGTCCTTGCCTGTACCCTCAGTCAGAACTTTGCGAATAAAAGCCTTGGCGAAATTCATGTCCTCAAGGCCCATGGCTTTCATGGCATATTTATACAGACGATCATCCTTCATGAAATCGTCGATGGTTTTCACCTTGCCGATGTTCTTCAGATAATAATCCGTATCACGCTGAACCGCAGGCTCCTTGGCCACGCGCGTCAGCGAACGCGTCAAATCTGACGAGATCAATTTGTAGCTGGTCATGGTATTGATCATTGCACCGGCACTCCCAAAGCTTCTCCCTTATCTGTGCCAAATCAAGCTTGCCTGAAGCTGTCCGCCTGTTTCTGATCAATCGTGAACCTGTCACCGCCTGCAAGGTTCACGCAAGCCGGACTTGATAGTGCTCCATTGCTGGCAATATTTGCAGGAGAGTGCTTTGGGTATCCTTGTTGGACTTGTAGTAACGATGGGGTGTCTCCTTGGCGGCTTCATTGCCATGGGCGGGCACGTCAGCGTCCTCATGCAGCCATGGGAATTCGTCATTATCGGCGGTTCCGCACTCGGTACTTTCCTCGTTGCCAATCCGTTTTCAGCGGTCAAGGACACGGGCCGCGCCTGTATGGAAGCCTTCACCAACAAGGTGCCGAAACAACGCGATTATCTCGATGTACTTGGCGTTCTCTATGCACTGATGCGCGAATTACGCGCGAAATCGCGCAATGAGGTGGAAGTCCACATCGACAATCCCAATGAATCATTGATCTTTCAGGCCTTTCCAAGCGTCCTCAAAAACCACGACCTTACCCAGTTCATTTGCGATTACTGCCGCCTGATCATCATCGGCAATGCGCGCTCGCATGAGATCGAAGCGCTGATGGACGAAGAAATCCACACGATTTCCCGTGACAAGCTCAAGCCCTATCACGCGATGGTCAGTATTTCCGAAGCGCTCCCTGCCCTTGGCATCGTTGCGGCTGTGCTCGGTGTGATCAAGGCCATGGGCGCGCTGAATGAATCCCCGGAGGTGCTGGGCCATCTGATTGGCGCTGCATTGGTTGGCACCTTTGCCGGTATCTTTCTTTCCTATGGCGTGGTCGGGCCGATTGCCACCAAAATCAAGACAACGCGCGAAAAGCAGAACCGCCTCTATATGATCGTCAAACAGACGCTGCTCGCCTATATGAATGGCGCATTGCCGCAGATCGCACTTGAATATGGCCGCAAGACAATTTCGGCCTATGATCGCCCATCCATCGATGTGGTCGAGCAGGAAACGATCTCCACCGTCCCGCTACAGCAAGCGGCATAGGCTGAATAATGGACGTCGAAGCAGAACAGAAAAGACCTGATGTGCTGGCAGAAAGCATCCTGCGGGCTGCGGGCATGTCGGTTGACGATCTTAAATCGCTCGAAACTGTCTTTCGCGATCTCGCGACGACTTTTGCCGGCAAAATAGCCAGCCAGACCGATGTGGCCATTTCGGCTGAGTTCGTGCGCATGGAGTCCATTGAGAAGGATGCCATATCAAGCACATTGCTGCGCTCCGGCCTGATTGGAACCGTGCAGGTTGTCAAATGGGGATCAAGATTGCTGCTGGCAGCAGATCGCGCTTTCGTCGATTGTGGCATCGATGCACTGTTCGGCTCCGGCGCGAGCCAGGATAACCCGCCGCACCGGCCAATGACATCTGTTGATCTTGGTGTGGCCCGGCAAATCTTCTCCGATGTAACCTCATCGCTGGATCACATGTTCTCAAGCGGCGGTGAAGCGCTGTTCCAGATCGCTGAGTTGACGGAAGCTGCGCATTTTTCCACGGCAACCGTCAACGATACGCGCATGATCTGCTGCACCATGCTGCTCAAGGTGGGCGGTCATAGCGGCCAGATCATCATCATGATGCCGCGTTCAAGCTTCCGCCCCATGCAGGATGCGATTGCGCGGATGCTACAACAACCGGCACACCATTCCGACCCCACATGGGCGAAGAAGCTGCGCCTTGAAGTCAGCCGGGCACATATTGACATCGAGGCCTTTATTCAGCAGGGCTCAATGACGCTAGAGCAGATTGCTCTGTTGAAACCCGGCCAGATCCTGCAACTGCCGAAAGACGCGATCAATCAGGTGCGTCTGCGCAGTGGCAAACAGGCGCTGTACAAATGCCGTCTCGGCAAAACCGGCACTGCGTTCACGGTGCGTATTACCGATCCGATCAATGAAGAAGAGGACCTGCTCGATGAGCTTGCTGCTGGCTAATCTCATTTCTGCTGCCCTGATAGCAACGGGGCTCGCGGTTTTCTTCGTGGCTTTGCGCAAGGCCAACCGTTTGACGGCGATGAGCCACGCCATGGCGCAGCAGGTGGCGGGCTCAGCCAGGAGCCTCGAGCAGGCGCTGCTCTTCCTGCAGAATGAGCGCGAAACATGCCGTGACGAAAGCGTTCGTCTTGAAGCCAAGCTCAAGGATTCCGATCGTGCCCGTTCGGAGATGACCCGCGCCATTCATCTGGTCGAGCGGGTCAAGAACGACTTCAAGAACAATGTGCATCCTTTTCCAACCGTTGATGCCATCCAGCGGACAGCTACGCCTGCATTTGTTGCGCAGCCAGCACCAACGGCTCCCGTCGAAGCGCGCAGCACACCGGCCGCACCAGCTAAAACTCTGCCTGTCTTCGTCAATCGCATTGTTCGCAGTGCTGATGTGGCAAATGCCGTCCTTTAACCCCGTTTGAACCGGATTCACCCATGACCATTTCCGACAAGAATTCCATTGAAGACGAGCTTAACGAGGCAATTGAAGATCTCAAGCGCGATGAACCGCAGCCGAACCGCAAGCCTGCGGGATCAAAGCCCAATATTGATCTCATCATGGGCATTCCCGTCGATGTGCAGGTTGTTCTCGGCAGCACGTCCATGCCTGTGGCCAATCTGATGAAGCTTGGTCGCGGCGCTGTCGTGACGCTCGACAAGCAGATCGGCGATCCAGTTGATATCGTGGTCAATGGCCGGGTGATTGCCCGCGGTGAAGTGATTGTGCTTGAAGATGACTCGTCACGCTTCGGTGTCAGCCTGACCGAAGTGATCGGCAGCGGCAGCTAAAACCCCAAACTTTCGCCTTCCCTTTTAAAGCATGAGAGAAGCCAGACCGCATGAGCGATCAAGATACACCACAGAGCGAAAGCGCCATTCAGGACCTCTCCGGCCCGGAAAAGGTTGCAGCATTGCTTGTGGCAATCGGGCGGCCTTCCGCATCGCGGCTTCTCAAACATTTCAATGCGGATGATCTGCGCTCGCTTGCCGGTCATGCACGCAAGCTCGAGCCGATTACACCGGGTGATTTTGAAGAACTGGTCAAGGAATTCGAAAACGCCTTTGCCGATGGTGCCCCCGTCTCCGAAGCCGGAATGCGCTTCGAAGGATTGTTGCGCGAGACGCTTTCAGCCGAAGAGGCGAGCGCGGTCATCGAAAACCGCCGTCCGGAGTTGCTGACACAGGAATCCGTTTGGGACATTCTACCCCGCATTTCACTCGATGTCCTGCAGACTTACCTGTCGACGCAGCACCCGCAGGTCACCGCCTATGTGATTTCACGGCTTCCCTCCGACATTGCCGCACGGCTGCTGATCAGTTTTGGCCCGCAGGAGCGCGGGGCGATCATCCAGCGTACCCTGCATATCCGTAAGGTTGGCCCGTCGACGATTGCCATGCTCGAAGCTGTCCTGCAGCGCGAAATCACCGGCAAGGACAATGCGGGCTCGGAAAAGAGCCATCACGGCACCATTGCCAATATCATCAACCAGCTCGAAAAGTCAGAGATCGACGAATTGCTGGCGGGCCTCACCGAACTTGGTGCCGAAGACCTTGCCAAGATCAAGGCCAAGCTCTTTACGTTCGAAGATATCGTCCGCATCTCGCAGCGCGCGCGGCTCATCCTGTTTGATGAAATCCAGACGGATGTCGTCACCTCCGCATTGCATGGCTGTGAGCCGCGTCTGCAGGAACTCATACTCCAATCGCTGTCGACGCGTGGTCGCCGCATGGTTGAGACTGAATTGTCCAGCCAGACGAATATCAATGCCAATACCGTCACCGAAGCGCGCCGCTCCATTGCCCGCACGGCAATCGCCCTTGCCGAACGCGGCGATATCAAGCTTGAACCGCAAGAATCCGAAACATGATCCAAGGGTTCTGCTAAACCATGTCAGACGATACTGACAAAGAGAGCAAAACCGAGGAAGCAACTGAGAAGAAAATCAGTGATGCGGTCGAGAAGGGTAATCTTCCCGTTTCGCGCGAGGCGCCCATCCTTGCTTCCATCGTCGCCTTCCTCGTCATCATGGTCTTCGTTGCCGTTCCAAGCGGCTCCAAACTGGTTTCATTCCTCTCGGCGCTTCTCGACAAACCGGAAGAATGGCTCCTGAACAGCGCGCAGGATGCCCGGCAATTGTTCAGCATTGTCGGCATAGCTGTTGGCGCTGCCCTGCTCCCTGTGTTCATCATCATTCCCACAGCCGGCATTCTCGCATCGGTTTTGCAGAATGCACCGCGACTGGTCTTTGACCGTATCCAGCCGCAGTTCTCACGCGTATCGATTGTGAAAGGCTGGTCACGTATTTTCGGCGCTGCCGGGCGGGTGGAGTTCCTGAAGTCGGTGTTTAAATTCGCGGCGGCCAGCATCATCGTTTTCATGATGTTCTTTCGCAGCAGCCATTTCTTTGTCGATACCATCATCACCGAACCAAGCCAGCTGCCGGAACTTATCCGCTCCAATATCACCCACCTTCTGGCTTCTGTGACTATTGCCGTCACCGCGCTTGCAGCCTTCGATCTTGCCTGGTCGCGCATTCACTGGCGCAATGAACTGCGCATGACCAAGCAGGAAATCAAGGACGAGCACAAACAGGCCGAAGGTGATCCGCTGCTCAAAGCGCGGCTGCGGTCACTCGGTCGCGACCGGGCGCGCCAGCGTATGATTGCATCGGTTCCAACAGCCACGCTGATCGTCGCAAATCCGACACACTTCTCCATTGCTCTGCGCTACAGTCCGGCGAAAGATCCAGCCCCTATTGTTGTCGCCAAGGGGCAGGATCTGATTGCTTTGAAGATCAGGGAGATCGCGGAAGCCAATGACATACCGGTTTTCGAGAATGTGCAACTAGCGCGTGCATTGTACAAGCAAGTACAAGTTAACAATGCAATTGCACCGGAGTTTTACAAAGCAGTGGCAGAATTGATCCAATTTGTTAATGTACGTCGTAAATAAAAATTCGTTTCCAATCGGATAAGCAGCAGATGAAGAGAACGCAATATTCGGTTGCCCGGGTCGATATCATTTCAAGACATCTGACGGAGGTCATTGATGACCTTCGTCTTGTCGATGTTGCTGACTATATTGCCTTTATACGATGTGAGCTGTTCGGCAACATTGCTGATATTGTCAACTCGGCGACGGAGCTGACATTCTATCCGGATACGCTGACGTTTGGTCTTGGCGGAGAATATGCGCTGGACTGGGATGCGCCACCGCGCGTGATGCTCGACCTTGAATTCAGCAATATGGGGGTCAATGCCTACTTCCGGCTGACGCTGTCTTCCGAAAGCGCTGATATCGACCTGCACCATGTGCGATTTGCCGAAACGGGCCATACCCCTGCACAGAATACGGCATTGCTGGCCCAAGCATTTGAAAACGCACGCCTGCCGCAGCTATCAGCCTCGGCACAGGCATAGCAGTCGCTTAAAGATAGGCTTTGGCAACTGTCGGTATATCGATGACGCCAAGGGCAAGCGCCGTTGCCACGGTCGACGTCCTGTTGGAGCAACCAAGCTTGTTCTTGGCGTTCTGCAGATAGGTTACCACCGTCCAACGCGCGATATTGAGAATCTCACCGATCTCGCCATCGGTCTTGCCGTTTGCCGCCCAGAACAGACAGTCAATCTCACGCCTGGTCAAAAGGTTGGCGATGATCGCCGCCAGCGATGGATTACGCGTGCCGTGCAGCGCATTGTGAATGCGCGCCGACGCCGCAGCCAATTGCTTGCGCTTGCGATCGATGAATGAGGCCTGCTCTGCCTCTTCCACGTCAAAGGTCAGGAGCGTGATCCCGCGAAACCCGAAAGCATTTGTCGCACAGATGGCCAGATGGAGATTGCCCAGCCCGCGCCGTTCGGCATCCTTGAAATAGCGCCTTACGGGCAGCGGCAAGGTTGTATCGGCGGTCAGATTGCGGATTGTGCCCGGTGCATCGGCGCGCGGCTGAAACAGGCTCATACCCTGCATGATAGGATCGATCTTGAGAAAGTCCTTGGCAAAATAGCGCAGCAACCAGCTGATCGGATAGGTCATGAGAAGCGGTACATTCTCATCAACCACATCACTGCCCGGCCGTGGCTCGGAATGACCGACATGGGTAATATAGCGGCAGCCAATCTGCTGCTTGACCTCAAGAAGCATCGCAAGCGTGTCCGTAGCGACTGCGTCCTTGAACAAACCTTTTTGGAAATCGGGAAAATGAGCCAGTTCGAGCGACATCGGATACAAGTCATTCCTCTTTGCCTGCAGATTGCTGGCTTGCGCAACGGTATTCTTCTGGATTTCAGATAGCTTTTAATTACAGCGAATTAAACAGCGTGTTCATGCTCGCACGAGACTGGCGGTCAGACAAGATCATGAACAATTGTATTTGCACTTTTTCACATATTTGCTGAAAAAAACAATTTTTAGTTGTCCCATCGAGGCTCAATCCTGCCCGCAATCTGTGATTACCCCCATCAACAGCAACAAATTGCGCGCTAAACATCGCTGCTCAAAGTAAATTAATTCAAATTTCGGTCATTTTACCTCAGAAACCAGTCACACCTGTGAGTCGCAGAGATCGCTCCGCGTGGGAACACAACCTGCGCGCGCATGACCTCTCATGCACACGTTCCTGTGAGGCTTATTCACTCTCCCGTCGCCTCAATCGGGGCAATGTGCTAATTCCTTTGCATGGGTGCCAATTCAAACGACGGCTTCTTTGATACACTTCCGGTCTTCGTTGAGTTCGAAGGCGTAGCGGATGCGCATAATTATAAGCCGCTTCCCGATGACTGGCTGCTGGCTGTCGCGGATATTGTCGGCTCGACCAAGGCTATCGAAGAAGGGCGCTACAAGGCGGTGAACATGGCTGGCGCCAGTGTCATCTCTGCCCTGCTCAATGCACTGGGCAAAAGGGATTACCCCTTTGTTTTCGGCGGCGATGGCGCGCTGGTGGCAATTCCCGCTTCCGCCGCTGGGCAGGCACGTCAGGCCCTCGCCTCCGTCCAGGCCTGGGTGAAGGATGATCTGCAGCTGACTTTGCGCACAGCGCTTGTGCCGATGACTGACATCAAAGCCCAGGGGCTTGAGGTGCGCGTTGCGCGCTTCAGCGCCAGTACAGATGTCTTCTACGCCATGTTTACAGGCGGTGGCAGCAGCTGGGCCGAAGCGCAAATGAAAGCCGGCAAATATGCCGTCGAAGCGGCCCCATCAGGCGCCCGGCCTGATCTGACTGGCCTCTCCTGCCGCTGGAACCCAATTCAGGCGCGTAACGGCGAAATCCTGTCGATTATTGCCATTCCGGGCGATGCGGGCGCAACCGCGCCGTTCCAGCGCCTTGTGGCAGAAATTATTGCCATTGCTGCGGAACAAAGTCGCGGTTCCCACCCGCTGCCGGAAGAAGGACCGCCCATCGCGTTCAATACAAGCGGTCTTGAAACTGAAGCACGCGCCACCGCCCCCAAGGGAAAGCGCTTCCTGCGCAAGATTGCAATCCTCGCCCAGATCGCCCTCACCGTAAGCCTTGACCGGCTCGGCCTGACATTCGGGAATTTTGATCCCAGACAATATAAGCGCGACGTGGCGCAGAATTCGGATTTCCGCAAATTCGACGATGGCCTGAAAATGACCATCGATATTGATGCTGCAAGATTACAGCGCATTGAAACGCTTCTGGAGAAAGCCGCGCAATCGGGCATCGCGCGTTTTGGCCTGCACAAACAGGATTCCGCATTGATGACCTGTTTTGTGCCGACGCCCATGTCACGCAACCATGTGCATTTCATCGACGGCGCATCGGGCGGCTATGCCATGGCCGCAAGCAATCTCAAGGCAAAGCTGTCCTGAGTATTCCCGTAGCTTTATCTCGCCCGCCACACTTGCGTCAGAGGCGAAAGTGATTCGTTTTTGATAGCCAATCGCGCCGTCATTTTGCGCGCAATGAAGATTGCAATTTTGTGTGCTCTCAACCCTCGGATGCGCCAAACGAGATTAGCCTCTTCTCCTTACCCTAAAGTCTTACGGAAAATACAAAATTTTGTACAATTTCAAAGCCTTATAGGTGGCATTGCTGATTTGATTCCACCTATATCTGACTCATAAAGCCTTGGACCCGTGGGCATCATTAAATGCCATCCAAACTGCGTGGTCACTGGCGGAGTGACCCGTTGAGCAGAACAAAGATCATTATCTCGATCCTCACCGCGGCGGCTATTGGCTGGTCAGGACCGGCTTATGCGGACCCGAAACCAAAATCTAAGCAGAGTTTCTTGGGGAAATTCATCAATGGTTATGAAATTGAAAAGAAAGGTGGTGCAAAAGCAGGCTCGGGACCGAGTATCGATAAGCCCACGCCCAATGCCGATAAAAAGATCGATATCGAGGATGAATGGGGGCTGATCAGGGCGTATGACGACGGGCCGATCTTGTTGGATCACCCTGATGAGGATACCACGTCGCATGCCGGTAGTGTGGATATTAAGCTAACGATCACCAATGACTGCATCGTCAATAATGCTGACAGTACCAAAGTGGGTAATGCCATGCTGGATTTCGGCTCCCGAATGAGTGTGACGAAATTGATTGAAACGAACACGAGTACAAATGTCAGTGCTATTCAGATCACATGCACCAGAGGGACAGCATTCAATATCGCCCTCGGTAAAGGTCTGTACCATGACGGCACGTCACGCAGAATGGGTGGCGGCACTGGCTCTTATATCAGCTACGATCTGTATCGTAGTGCGAGTGACACGGTTCCTTGGGGCACAACCAAGGGCACAGATACCTTGGCTGTGACAACGGTGAAGGACGACGAACCTCAGCCATTGACGATCTATGGCCGTGTTCCAGCGTCGACAACCAAGCCAGCACCTGGCGTCTATAAAGACACGGTCGCCATCAGCGTCGTTTTCTAACCTCTCGCCCAAGGACGTAACGCCATGCGCTCATATCTCGCGCGTCTGGCGGTCGTCTCAGGGTTGATAATCGCGCAGGAAGGGCGGGCGGCATCCGGATCAACCGCAATTTCAGCCTCCGCCGCGATCTGGTCACCCTCCGGTTCCCAGCCTGTCGGGCACGTCATCCGTGCCCTCGACACTTGATCTTTACCTGAACAGCATCAAAGTTTTCTCGGGCGAAGTCCCCGCCGCACCCTTCGATGTGACAAATCTTCCCCTCATGGACGGTGGCGACGATGCCCGCATTGTCATGAAGGATGCGCTTGGGCTTCTATGCCATGGCCGCAAGCAATCTCAAGGCAAAGCTGTCCTGAGCATTCCCCTAGCTTTATCCAGCCCGCCACACCTTCGTTAGAGGTGAAAGTGATTCGCTTTTATAGCCAATCGAGGCGCCATTTTGCGCCCAATGAAGATTGCAATTGTCTTTGCTCTCAACCCCAAGATGAGCCAACCGAAATAAACTCTTGCTTGTCACTCTAAAGTCTTACGAAAAAGATAAATTTTCCTACAATTTCAAAGAGTTATAGGTGATGTTACTGATTTCATTCCGGGTATATTTGACTCATAAAACCCCGGACCCGTGAGCATTCACAAAATACCATCCAAACAGCGGGTCCCCGACCGTACGATCCATTGAACAATATGAAGCAATTGAGAACCAAACAATTTTTGAAAGAGAAGAGACAATGAACAGAACGAAAATCATTATCCCGATCCTCGCCGCGGCTGCGATTGGCTGGTCAGGGGCGGCTTATGCGGGGACCGACCCAGCAGCAACGAAGAACGACACAGCAACGAAGGAGCCACTACCACCAACGAAGGCCGGTAATTTGGATGTTCAGTTAACGATCACCAATGACTGCATCGTCAATAATGCTGACAGTACCAAAGTGGGTAATGCCATGCTGGATTTCGGCTCCCGAATGAGTCTGACGAAATTGATTGAAACGAACACAAGCACAAATGTCAGTGCTATTCAGATCACATGCACCAGAGGGACAGCATTCAATATCGCCCTCGGTAAAGGTCTGTACCATGACGGCACGTCACGCAGAATGGGCGGCGGCACTGGCTCGTTTATCCACTATGATCTGTATCGTAGTGCGGGTGACACGGTTCCTTGGGGTACCGACAAGACAAAGGATACCTTGGCTGTGACAACGGCGAAGGACGACGAACCTCAGCCATTGACGATCTACGGCCGTGTTCCAGCGTCGACGGCAGCCAAGCCAGCACCTGGCGTCTATAAAGACACGGTCGCCATCAGCGTCGTTTTCTAACCTCTCTCCCAAGGATGTAACGCCATGCGCTCATATCTCGCGTTTCTGGCGGTCGTCTCCGGGTTGATAATCGCGCAGGAAGGGCGGGCGGCATCCCTACAGGTGTCGCCCATCTCTGTCGACCTGACTGCGCCAGCTCGAGCCTCGTCCGTCAATCTCCGCAACACGGGTAGCCGCCCTGTCAACGTGCAGGTTCGCGTGTTCAAATGGACCCAGATTGGCGGGAAGGACCAATTGGTTCCCGCTCAGGATGTGGTCGCCAGTCCACCTGCTGCCTCGTTGCAGCCAGACGCCGCCTATACGATCAGGATTGCCCGCAACGGCGGCGCACCGCTTGCCGCTGGCGAGGGCGCATACCGGCTGCTCATCGACGAACTTCCCGAGGTGAACCTTCGCCGGTCGAACACAGGCGTCGGTTTTGTCGTGCAATATTCCATTCCGGTGTTCTTCGGCACCCGGTCCGCCAGCGCGGAGCTGCATTGGAATATCAGCCGCGACAAAGGCAATCTTGTGCTTGAGGTCACCAATACAGGCAACCGCCACGCCAAAATTGCCAATCTGAAGGTCGCATCATCCGTGGGACCGCTGTCGTTTGGCGATGGTCTGAACGGGTATGTCCTGCCCGGCAGCACCATGCGCTGGACCGCTCCGGTCGGCGCACGTCGCATCCAGTCCGGCACCAGCGTCAACATCACGGCGAGCGGAGATGATTATGCTGTTAACGAGTCAGCGACCGTCACAGGCCACTAAGGCGTATCTTGCCACATGCATGATCCTCGCGGTTGGGTTGATTGGTGAAACACAGGCTATGGCTCAGGATGTCTCGCTTACCAGTCAGGATATTCTGCTCAGTCAGGACATACTGTCCGGCCAGAAAATGCAGCCCAGTCAGGACCTGCTGCTTGGCGTCACTGTCAATGATTATCCAACCGGTGCACTGGTCACATTCAAAAGGCTTCCCGGCGGCAAGCTCGCCGCGAAGCCGGAAGATTTGCGCGCTGCCGGTATCAAACCGGATCGTGGCATCATCGGTGCCGATGGGTTGATCCCGCTCGACAATCTGCGGCCAGTCACATGGATTTATGACGAACCCCGGCAAATCGTTATCTTCACCGCACCTGATGATGCCCGCGTGCCCGCCAGCGTCGATGTGGGGTCCAGCCGCAGTCCGGTGGACCTGTCGGCGGTTCGCTCTGATTTTGGTTCAGTGCTCAACTATACGCTTTACGGCACCTATGGCGCGCCTTGGCGTCATTGGAACAAGCAGCGCAATACCGGCTCATTGAGCGGCAGGTTTGAATCACGGATACTGACGCCGTTTGGTACCTTCACCAATACGGCCCTTGCCCGGATGAATGCCTTTACCACCTTCAACCATCCCGACAATGGCTTTACCCGCCTCGACAGCAACTGGCGCTACACGGACCCGAAACATTCGCTGGTCTATCAAGTCGGCGACTCCATCTCCAGCGCGTCATCATCAGGCTCGTCCTATCGCTTCGGCGGCATCCAGATCAACCGCAATTTCAGCCTCCGCCGGGATCTGGTCACCAGCCCGGTTCCCAGCCTGTCGGGCACATCCTCCGTGCCCTCGACGCTTGATCTTTACCTGAACAATATCAAAGTCTTCTCCGGCGAAGTCCCCGCCGGTCCCTTCGATGTGACAAATCTTCCCGTCATGGGCGGCGGCGGCGATGCCCGCATTGTCATGAAGGATGCGCTTGGGCGGGACGTTGTCACGCAGCAATCCTATTTTTTCGCCCCCGGCATGCTGGGTCCGGGCTATGTCGATTTCTCAGCCGAACTCGGTTTCCCCCGCATCGGATATGGCAATGACACTTTCAGTTATGATCGCCATCTCGCCGGTTCCGCCAGCGTGCGTTACGGCCTGACCAACTGGCTGACGCTGGAAGGTCATGGCGAAAGCACGCGCGGCCTGATCAATGGCAGCGCTGGATTTGTCACCAGTCTCGGTCCCTTTGGCTCCATCAATGCCTCCTATTCCGGCAGCAAATATGGCGACGAGACCGGTGGCAAGGCATCAGCCTTCTATCAGGTCTCGCACAGGGGCTATTCCTTCTATATGGGCGCGGATCGCTCGTTTGGCAGTTACAACGATGTCAGTCTCGTGGTTGATCGCAGCCGCAGCGCATATGTGCCGCTGGCTTCCCGCGCCAGAGAAGTCGACCGGATCGGCATATCCTTTCCGCTCGGCTTTGATCCATCGTCGCTCAGCCTTGGCTATTCCCGCATTGGCGGCGCTGGCAAGGACGGCGATTCCAGCATTCTCACCGCGTCCTGGTCGCGAACCGTGTTTGATAAAGCCTCTGTCTATCTCTCCGCCTATGCCGATTTGAGCAGCAGCAGCAAATCCGGCATTTATGGCGGCATTTCCTTTCCGCTGGGTGATAACATGCACGCATCAGCCAATCTCTCGCGGAGCGGTGACCACATCGGCATTGACACCAGCCTGTCGAAATCGGCGTCGCAAACGGAAGGTTCGGTTGGCTGGTCGCTGCATGATCATGAGACACCCGGTGGCACCGGCAGCCGCTCCGCCTCTGGCAGTTACCGCACCCGAACAGCCAATCTTTCCGGCTCGCTCGACCAGTCGGGCGATCAGGGCCGCATCACCGGCACCGTCGAAGGTTCGATTGTTGCGGCAGGCGGCGATATCTTCTTCGCCAACCGCATCGATGATGCTTTTGCCGTGGTCAAGGCTGGCGGCCCCGATGTTGATGTTTCCGTCAACAACCGCCGCGTCGGCACCACCAATTCGCACGGCCGCGCGCTTGTCCCCTATCTCAGATCCTATGATAACAATACTGTCGCCATCGACCCGACCAATCTTCCCCTCGATCTGCAGCCGGAGTCAACGCAAGTCGTGGTTGTCCCGGCTGATCGCTCCGGCACCGTGGTTGATTTTGGCGTGAAGAAGACAGACGCCGCCCTCGTCAGCCTGACCGGACCCGATGGCCAGCCGCTGAAACTCGGCGCTGCGGTTCAGCTTGATGGCACCGACCAGACGACAATTGCCGGTTATGAGGGGCTGACATGGCTCACCGGCCTCTCGCACCACAACAGCCTCACCGTGACCTTGCCCGAAGCCGCGGGCACCTGCCACGCCAGTTTTGACTATGAATCGGTAGCGGGCACACAACCAACGATTGGTCCTGTTCCATGCCGATAAGACAGGGTGTTCCTGAAGCCTCCCGAATAATTGGGTCTCTCTTGACCACATGCCCCGTAACCACGCGGCAACCTCCGCGTCGCACCTTTTAATCGATGAGATTAGCCATGAAGATCAAAATTGCGCTGAGTTTATTGTTTTCCCTCATCCCCGCTCTGGTGTTTCCACTCATGCTTACTTTGGGGACGTTCAGCTTTGTCCAACCGTCATTTGCAAAGAATTGCTACTTAACGTCGCCGGCTGGCATCAGCACGAGCATAGATGTATTCGAGGGCAGTCTAAAGCCTATAGTCATTCCAGATATGGAATTTAAATGCGAACGTGATATACCAACAAAACAGTGGAAGGATGACTTCGTATACTTTTGTTTTCGTATTGAGCCTAGTGCCACTCAAAGACGAGATAACCACAGCTTCAATCTAGTGATGAAAGACAACACTTTCGTCGAGCTTGGCTTCCAATTACAAAATCGTTATCGTGAAGACGAATATATATCGACAAATGACACCTCGCTCAAAACCTACGGTATTGCGCCCGGCTTAAAAAACTTCTTAGGTGGTTTTTTTCCTGAGGAGGCGGCAGCAAAAGCTCACTTGAGCAACATTGAACTAAAACCTCTTTTAAAGGGCAGTCAGTTTTTGAATCAAGCGGGCACCTTCGCTGGATATAGTTTAAATGACAATCAGACTTTGCTTCAAGCGGGCACCTACGCTGGCAGCTATAGACTCTGGGTATATCAGCTGGACGATATTTATTTTTCGAATAGCGCTAGACCGCATGGTTGCGAAACCTTAAATTTTACCAGTAGGAGCATGCTCGGTACGATAGATATCTCGATTACTGTCAAAAAGAACTGCCTGCTTGAGAACAAAACAGATATCAATTTTGGAGCCATGGCATCGTCTGTCGCGATGAACCAACCGGAGGCCGAGGGGAGTATAATCGATCCGCTGCACCGTCGGGACACCCTATTCTATCGCCTTTAACCAAGGCCAATACAGTGTGGATGGAAAACGCCAGATGAAGAGCGCCGACGGGAAGAATTTTGTTCCCTACGAGCTATGCAGCGACCGAGGCTGTAAGACTGTCTGGACGACCCCCCCGATCCAGATTGCTCAGGGCAAGCCAACGCATGACGCCGTGACTACCCCAATTTATGCCAAAATCCCAAAACTTGCTGCCGCGCCACCAGCCGGTGTCTACAGGGACACTGTTATTTATACAGTTACTTATTAAGGCTCCAGCCGCGCCTTTCTTGCGGCTGTCAAACCAACCCCGCTGATGCTCAACACGTTACGGTGGAGATACGCTTCTACGACTTCACAATATGCTCGGCGCTCAGGCCCAGCAAAAATATTGCGGGTGTCGACAAATCAGCGGGACCGTTTCCCCACGCTCCAATTCCCGCGCAGCCTCTCCCAGTTGATGAGAACACTGATGAAGATCAAAATTGCGCTAAGTTTATTGTTTTCGCTCATACCCGCTCTGGTGTTTCCACTCATCCTTGCTCTGGGAATGTTCAGCTTTGTCCAACCGTCATTTGCAAAGAATTGCCACCTCACGTCGCCGCTTGGCATCAGTACCAGTATAGATTTATTCGCGAGCCCTCCAACGCCTGTAACCATTCCCAAAACGTATTGGACATGCGAGCGTGATATACCGCTAAAACAGTGGACTTCGGGCCGCACAAATGTTTGTTATCGTATTGAGCCTGTTGGCTCTCAAATAAGAGATAATTACAGCTTCAATCTAACGATGAAAGATAAGCCCAATGTCGTGCTTGGCTTCAAATTATCTAACAGTGATTATGGTTTTACTGACTATGTATCGACAAATAACCCCTCGCTCGACACCTTCGGTTATGGGATTTTAAGAGACTTATCCCAAAGTCTTATACTTAACGATGAGGCATCACGCCATCACATACCCGACCTTCAAGTGAAGCTTCTTTTGGATGGCAGTCAGGATTTGATTCAAGCAGGCACCTACGCTGGCAGCTATAGAGTCTGGATATATCAGGAGGACAATTATCAATCGAATACAGGACCTAGTTGCATCAACAGGTCGCTTGTCAGTAAGAGCATGCTTGGTATGATGGACATCTCGATTACTGTCGAAAAGAACTGCCTGCTTGGGAACCAGACAGATATCAATTTCGGTACCATAGCATCGTCTGTCGCGATGAAACGACCGGAGGCCGAGGGGAATATATCAATCCGCTGCACCACCGGGACACCGTATTCTATCGCCCTTGACCAAGGCCGGTACAGTGTGGACGGGAAACAACGCCAGATGAAGAGCGCCGACGGGAAGAGTTTTGTTGCCTATGAACTATGTGCCGACCGTGGCTGCAACACTCCCTGGACAAGCACCCCGATCCAGATTGGTCAGGGCGAGCCAATGAGCACAACCAAAACCACGCCGATTTACGCCAGACTGCCGAAACTGCCCGCCGCGCCGCCAGCCGGTGTCTACAGGGACACCGTTGTCTACACGGTCACGTTTTGAAACCGCAACTGCTTTTCGAAGGTCCGTCACACGACTGCCCTCTGGCAACACCTCGCAGAAATACGCTTCTACGACTTCACAATATGCTCGGCGCTTAGTCCCAGCTTGGCAAAAATATTGCGGGTGTCGACAATCAGCGGTGACCATTTGGCCAGGGCCGCATAGTCGACGCCATCATGATCAGTTGAAACCAGAATGGCATCGTAGGATTTCACTGTCTTCTCATCCAGCGGCACGGAGGCAAGGCCCTTCAGCGCTATATATTCGCGGGTTGAGGGTATCTCGGCAACGAACGGATCATGATAATCCGCATGGCCGCCGCGTTCCTTGATGATCTCGATCAGCCGCAGCGACGGGCTTTCGCGGATATCAGGCACGTTCTTCTTATAGGCGAGGCCAAGCACCAGCACGCGTGAGCGGCTGAGTGCCTTGCCGAGCCTGACATCCAGCGCTTCGGCAAGCTTGCCGACGACATAGCGCGGCATAGCCGAATTGATCTCGCCCGCCAGCTCGATAAAGCGGGTCGGCAGCTCATATTCCCGTGATTTCCATGTGAGATAAAACGGGTCAATCGGGATACAGTGGCCGCCAAGCCCGGGACCCGGATAAAACGGCATATAGCCAAACGGCTTTGTCTTTGCCGCTTCGATCACTTCCCAGATATCGATGCCCATCGCCGCATAAACGGTCTTCAACTCGTTCACCAGCGCGATATTGACGGCGCGGAAAATGTTCTCCGTCAGCTTCACCGCTTCCGCCGTTGCATTGGAGGAAACAGGCACGACTGTTTTAACCGCAGCGCCGTAGAAAGCCTGCATCAACAGGCTGGCTTCCTCACCATCACCGGCGACGATTTTCGGGATGGTCGAGGTCTGGAAATCGCGATTGCCGGGGTCTTCCCTTTCTGGCGAAAAGCCAAGGAAGAAATCCACACCTGACTTGAGACCAGTCTTTTCCAGAATGGTTTTGACCACATCATCAGTGGTGCCGGGATAGGTGGTCGATTCAAGCACGATCAACTGCCCCGGCCGCAATGTCCTGGCGATGGCGTGCGAGGTTGCTTCGACATAGGACAGATCAGGATCGCGATGCTTGGTCAGTGGTGTCGGCACGCAGATGATGATCACATCACACCCGGCAAGCCCGGCAAAATCAGTTGTCGAGCGAAACCTGTTCTTCGATGTTTCCGCGCCAAGAGCCGCATCCGAAACCGCTTCAATATAGGAGCGGCCCGCATCCAGAGCGGTGATTTTGTTCGGATCAATGTCAAAACCCGTCACGGAAAACCCGCTATGGGCAAGGGTGATTGCCAAAGGCAGCCCGACATAGCCAAGCCCGATCACACCCGCATGGGCACCACGCGCATCGATCTTGCTGGAAAGGTCGGTGAAGGGAGAGGAGGAAACGGCCAAGGCGATCTCTTCTTTGCGGGAGTTGTGGGCACATGGGAGGCCCGGAATTCTTGCCGTTTAGATGGCGGCTATGCACGCGGCTGTCAAGCAAGGGGCGGCGCGCCGTAGCTGTCACAAACAGTTGATGACGCCGAAACCCTCCATCGCACCAATGCTGACAGGAGGTTGTCAGGAGACCAGCCTTTATCCATGGGATATCCCGTGCTTCTCTATTGTTTCAGATACGTGACATGCCCATTTCAATGGGAGAACGAGAATCAAAATTGATAGAGGACCACCCGCCAGCATCCGTTTGAGCCGCACCGGACAGGCAATTGAGGCTGGAGCCTCTGCTGTCGGCGTTGACACCAATGCCCGGTTCGCTCATCCTGTTCCCGTATCTGCTTGTTTTGGGTATGATTTTCATTCCCGGTCGATCGCGGAACAGTGTCTGGAAGCTGGGCGTGGTCCGCAAGGACAGGGACGAGTGATGAGCACGCAAACTGACGTATCCGCCATACTTCTCGAAAAAGTCGCTGACTGGCTCACACGTTCTTCTCTTGCCGGCGAGAATCTTGAGACAATTGTACGAGGGTTTTGTGAACGTATCGCCGCAGCTGGCCTGCCGATCGCACGCGTCCACCTGACATTCTCCATGCTGCATCCGCTCTATGACGCGCTCGGTTTTACCTGGCAGCGTTCAAGCGGTCTTGTGGTGGAAGGTTACAGACACACGCCGGGCGAAAAGCCTGAAAGGTTTTTGCTGAGCCCCTATTACTATCTTCTGTGCAACAATCTTGAGCATGTGCGCCGCCGCCTCGTTGCCGATAGCCCCAATGAGTTTCCGATATTCGAAGAGCTGAAAAAGGAAGGCATAACTGACTATCTTGCCTTCGTGCAGCCGTTCAGCGGCGAGTCGGCACAGGGCATGATGGGCTCGTGGTCGACGGATAGCAGCGCCGGTTTCAGCGAAAGCATGATCGGCGCCCTACTGAAACTGCAGAATCATTTGGCTGTTGCCGCCAAAATGGCAGTTCTCGGCAAGCTCGCCGATAATATGCTGTCCACCTATCTCGGCGGCAATGCGGGCAAGCGCGTTCTCAACGGCCAGATTCGCCGCGGTGATGGCGAAACAATCCGCGCTGCACTGGTGATGGGTGATATGCGCCAGTCGACCATGCTGGCCGAAAAAGAAGGTCGTCAGGCCTATATCGATACGCTCAACCATTTCTTTGACGCGATTGCCGCGCCATTCAACCGTGGCGGCGGTGAAATCCTTAGTTTCATGGGCGATGGTTTCCTCGCCGTTTATCCCTGCGGGCGGCACAAGGACCCATCCAAGGTTGCCTGTCAGGCCGCGCTGTCAGCTGTCTTCAAGGCGCAGACCCGTGTGGCAGAGCTTAACCGCGAACGGCGCAAAGATGGCCTCAGCGATATCCGCTATGGCATCGGCCTGCATGTCGGCAATGTCATGTTCGGCAATGTTGGCCTGAAAGACCGCCTGACCTTTTCCGCCTTCGGGTCTGCGGTCAACGAAGTCCAGCGGCTGCAGGGCCTGACCAAGAAATATTCGCGCGAAGTTGTCGCCAGCCAGGCATTTGCCACCTATTGTGGCGGCGAATGGACGACATTGGGTGAAGAAAAACTGCGCGGCGTCGGGCAAAAAGTCACTGTTCTTCTACCAAAACAATCGGCTACAGTTGCCCCTGAAGATGCATTCGACGAAGTAGCCTATGATGGGCTGTCAGAGGCAGAACAGGTCATGCTGTTGCATCGCGACGCAAAAATTCAGGATCAGAGGCCCCTTCTGGAGAAGTTCATGCAATGAAGCGAAAGACCGTCCTGATGGCTGCCCTGGTTGCGAGTGTGAACCTATCATCCCATGCCAGCGCAGAGCCAAAGAGCGATGTGCTCGTGGACGGCTTTGACGGCAAGGATTTTTCGCCGACAGGCGGGCTCTATTACCGCAAAAATTTTGAACAGAGTGCAGGGACCGTCGAATTTCAATCGGAAGTGACGCGAAATGGCGGCGGCGCGCTGAAGCTCAGCGTCAAACCCTTATGTCCGGGTACAAAGCACAATTGCAGCGAGCGCGCGGAGATCTGGGAAAAGACCGACAAGCGCGTGCCTTATAATCAGGGCGTCTGGTACGGTTTTGCGGTCAAGTTTGCCGATCCCATTCCGACAGATGATCACCGCTATCTTATTGCTCAATGGAAACGTGAAATCGGCCCGAAGGCCGTTGGTGATTTCAGTCCTTTTCTGGCTTTGCGCCTCAACAAAGGCAAATTGTTTGCCACCATTGAGACCAATTATATTGCACCGGCAAAGGCACAGGGCACGACGACTGTCAGCGCCTGCGGCGAGGGACAGACGCCGGTCTGGTTGCGCCCTGATACCAATCAGATGCGCGCATTGGTGGCCGCAGATTCAAGCTGGACACCGCAGGATGGCAAGCAGTTCAACACCTGCACCAATGCTATTACACTGACGGATCGCGGCAATAAACTGCCGACACCCGATTCAGGCTGGATCGATTTTGCCATCTATACCAAGCCGGGACCTGACGGGTCCGGCCATGTCGAGATATTTGCCAACAACAAATGGATCGTAACGATCAAGGGCCATATCGGCCATGCCGACAAGGGGCTCGGCAAGAATCAGTATTTCAAGTTCGGTCCCTATCGCGCCGCAGACGACAAGGAATGGGCACTCTATTACGATGATTTCCGCCGGTCGCCCCGGTGTGAAGACGTGATGGATGCGCAGTTCTGCCCGGTTTTGTAAGCTTCAAGTGACACAAAATATCCCTGAAACGCTAGCACGATGTCATCGTGATGTGACCCAACTAGACTCACTGTTTGTCGTGCGATAGTCTGGCCTGAATGGGCGACAATAAAAACGCTTTGGGGAATAAAAAACTGGCATGACGTCGGGGTCTGATCTTTTACGAATCGAGAATCTCGGCATATCGTTTTCGATGCTGGGCGGGCGTATGCATGTCGTGAAGGGCGCGAATCTGCGCATCCTTCCGGGCAAGGTGACCGCGCTGGTGGGTGAATCCGGTTCGGGAAAATCCGTTATCAGCCAATCGGTTATGGGTATCCTGCCCAATACTGCCGCTGTGACGGGTAAAATCCTGTTCACTGATCCGGTTGACGGCAAAACCACAGACATTTTACAGCTGGAGCGCGATGGCCCTGAGATAAGAGCCCTGCGCGGCAGTCGTATGGCCAAGATATTTCAGGAGCCTATGACCTCTTTGTCGCCGCTGCACACGGTTGGCAATCAGATCAGCGAAGTTCTGGCCATTCATACGCAGGCGACCAAATCCGAGCGCCGTACCCAGACCGAGGAAATGCTTGGGCTGGTCGGGTTTTCCAATCCGAAGCGCACCTATGACATGTACCCGTTTGAGTTGTCAGGCGGTATGCGGCAGCGCGCAATGATTGCGATGGCCCTGATCTGCCGCCCCGCCTTGCTCATCGCTGACGAGCCGACAACAGCCCTTGATGTGACCATTCAGGCGCAAATTCTCGAATTGCTGCGCAATCTCCAGCACAAGCTCAATATGGCCATGCTGCTGATCACCCACGATCTGGGCGTGGTTGCCAATATGGCTGACGAGGTCGTTGTCATCTATCACGGCGAGATTATGGAAGCTGGGCCTGTCGATGCGATTTTCCGCAACCCGCAGCACACCTATCTCAAGGGTCTGATGGCGGCCATACCGCATTTTGACATGAAACCGGGCGAGCGTCTGAAGGCGCTGCGCGAAGTTCCTGTCAATTCCGGCGTCCTGTGGGGCAAGAAAAAGCAAGAGGAAGCCGCCCCCGAGGTGCTTCTCTCGGTGCGAAATCTCGTAAAAACCTACGGAATTCGAAAATCCGGGCTTTTCGGCAAACAGGATCAAACCCGTATCCGCGCTGTCGATGGTGTCAGTTTCGATATCCGGCGCGGCGAATGCCTCGGCCTTGTCGGCGAAAGTGGTTCAGGCAAGACCACGGTCAGCAAGATATTAATGCGGGCCATCACCCCCGACAGTGGCTCCATCACCTTTGACGATGGCAAGGGCAAGCTGGATGTTCTCGCAGCACAGGGGCCAAAGCTTCTGGAATTGCGCACCAAAATCCAGATGGTTTTTCAAGATCCTGTTTCATCGCTGTCGCCGCGCATGACAGTGCAGAACATTCTGAGCGAGCCGCTGGAAATTCACGGACGCGGTGACAGGGCGTCGCGCCTTGAGAAAGTGCGCGCGCTGATGCAGGCCATTGGTCTCGACCAGCGATACCTTAATCGTTATCCGCATAGTTTCTCAGGCGGGCAACGCCAGCGCATCGGCATTGCGCGGGCTCTGGCGCTCGGGCCGCAATTGCTGATCTGCGACGAGCCCGTCTCGGCGCTCGATGTTTCTGTTCAGGCGCAGATTCTCAATCTTCTGAAAGATTTGCAGAAGGAACTCGGCCTGACATATCTGTTCATTTCACACAACCTTGCGGTCGTTGACTACATGGCAGACCGCATCGCCGTGATGTGTGCCGGACGGATCGTCGAAATAGCGCCACGCGAAATCATCCTGCGTGATCCTGTTCATCCCTATACAAAGGCGCTTCTGGCGGCGATACCCTTTCCGGATCTCGACCGCCCGCTTGATTTCAAGACGCTCAGGGCCAGCGGTGCGTCCGACCAGCGGCTTTGGGGACCGCAATTCTCCAGCGGAGAGGAAGAAGACCCGCTTTCACCAGCCGATCTTGGCAATGGTCATCTGGTGCTGGCACGGCGCAATGTCGATGTTAAGGAACTACGCTCTTGGTAACGCGGCGGACTGTATTGGGTGCACTTGCCTCTGCGATGGTTCCGGTCACGGCCAAAGCAGCCGATCGTGAACGCGAGCCGGAATTTCTGGAAGACCGGCTGCGTGCCACAAGCCTGCCTCCCCTTGCCCAGCGCATACCAAAGCGGCCAAGGATCATCAATCTGAAAGCAATGGGGCGTGTACCCGGACAATATGGCGGCACGCTGCGTACCATTATCGGTAGCCAGAAAGACATCCGGTTCATGACCATCTATGGCTATGCCCGGCTGGTCGGATATGACGAACATCTCGTCCTGCAACCGGATGTGCTGGAGTCTTTCCAGTCGGAAAATGATACTGTTTTCACTTTCACGATCCGCGAGGGTCACAAATGGTCAGATGGGTCGCTGCTGACAGCTGACGATTTCAGCTATTGGTGGAACGACGTTCTTCTGAATGCCGACCTGACGCCCGGCGGGGGTGCTCTGGAACTGCGCATCGATGGCAAGCTGCCGCGCTTCGAGGTTCTCGATCCATTGACGGTCCGCTATTCGTGGGAGTCTCCTAATCCGTTTTTTCTGCCAAGCCTTGCAGCCCCGCAAGCGCTGGCCATTGTCGGCCCATCGGTCTACCTGAAGAAATTCCACAAGGATTATCAGGACAAATTCCGGCTAGCCGCACTGATGAAGGAAAACCGGGTCAAGAAGTGGGCTGATCTTCACATCAAGATGGCGCGGCAATATCGCCCTGAGAATCCGGAATTGCCGGTGCTTGATCCCTGGCGGAACATGACAGCGCCACCCGCCGAACAGTTCGTTTTCGAGCGCAATCCCTTCTTCCATCGGGTTGACGAGAATGGCAGGCAGTTGCCTTATGTCGACCGTTTCATCCTGAATGTCAGTTCGCCAACAATTATTCCCGCAAAAACCGGTGCGGGCGAAAGCGATTTGCAGGCCACCGGTGTTGATTTTGCAGATTATACCTTCCTTAAGGAGGCAGAAAAACGTTATCCGATCAAAGTCGACCTATGGAAGACGATCCGTGGCTCGCGCATTGCCATACTTCCCAATCTGAACTGCCTGGATGATAGTTGGCGGGCGCTGTTTCGCGAGGTGCGATTCCGTCGTGCACTTTCTCTGGCAATCGACAGGCATGAGATCAATATGGCCGTATTCTATGGCCTTGGGACACCAAGCGCGGACACGGTCCTGCCGGAAAGTCCGCTTTATAAGCCGGAATATGCAAAAGCCTGGATTGATTTTGACCCCGCCAAAGCCAATGCGTTGCTCGACGAAGTGGGCATGCAAAACCGTAACGATGATGGCATCCGTCTTTTACCCGATGGTCGCCCCGCGGAAATCACAGTCGAGACACCGGGCGAGAGCACGCTGGATGTCGATGTGCTCGAACTTGTAACCGACCACTGGCGCAAGGTTGGGCTTGCGCTTTATACCCGAACCTCCCAGCGCGATATTTTCCGCAGCCGCGCTCAGGGAGGCCGTATCATGATGTCGATCGGGCTTGGCATTCCCAATGGGGTGGCGACCGCTGACATGAATCCGGGGCAATTGGCCCCGACAGCCGATGATCAGTACCAATGGCCCGTATGGGGCAGGCATTACCTCTCCGTCGGACAGAATGGACAGGCGCCCGATCTGCCCGAAGCACAGGAGCTTCTTGACCTACAGAACAGCTGGCGTAAATCGGCCCATATGCCTGAAAGAACTGAGATATGGCACAAGATGCTGTCTCTCTACACGGATCAGGTGTTTTCCATAGGGCTGGTCAACGGCACATTGCAGCCTATCTTGCGCTCGTCGCGCTTGCAAAATGTTCCTGATAAAGGGCTCTACGGTTTTGATCCCACCTGCTACCTCGGAATATACATGCCTGACACCTTCTGGCTCAGCGGGGAGAAATAGCCATGTTGCGATATATTCTTTGGCGTATCGCGGCAATGGTCCCCACCTTGCTGATCATTTCAGCGCTGGTGTTCGTCATCATTGAACTACCGCCGGGCAATTTCCTTGAAAGCCAGATCGCCGAAATGCAGGCGCAAGGCGAAACCGTCAATCTTCAGGATATGGAAGAGTTGCGTCACCAATACGGTTTCGACCAACCTCCGGTTTTGCGTTATTTCCATTGGCTCGGGGGCATGCTGCAGGGAGATTTCGGTTACTCGTTCGAATATCAACTCCCCGTCAGTGATGTGGTAGGTGATCGGCTGTGGCTGACAGTGCTGGTGTCCTTCGTTACCATTCTCTTCACGTGGCTGCTTGCCTTTCCCATCGGCATGTACTCGGCGACCCACCAATATAGCTGGAGCGACTACGGTCTGACGCTGTTCGGCCTGTTGGGAATAGCCATTCCTAACTTCATGCTGGCACTGATCCTGATGTATTTTGCCAATATCTGGTTTGGCACATCTATCGGCCATCTCATGGACCAGAAATATCTGAGCGAACCTATGAGCTGGGAGAAAACACGATCAATCCTCTCCCATCTGTGGATTCCGGTCATCATCGTCGGCACGGCGGGCACGGCGGGGATGATCCGACGCTTGCGCGCCAATCTGCTCGATGAATTGCAGAAGCAATATGTCATGACAGCAAGGGCCAAGGGGCTGCACCCCTTCCGAACATTGGTCAAATACCCATTGCGTATGGCACTGAACTTCTTCGTCGCTGATATCGGCTCGATCCTGCCAGCCATTATATCGGGCGCTGAAATCACAGCAATTGTACTTTCGTTGGAGACAACCGGGCCAATGCTGATCAAAGCATTGCAAAGTCAGGATATGTATCTGGCCGGATCGTTCCTGATGTTTCTGGCGTTTCTGACGGTTATTGGCGTGCTCATATCCGATATTGCACTGGCCTTCCTTGATCCGCGTATCCGCTTGCAGGGCAGGAGCACAAAGTGACATCTCAGCTCCCCCTACCCGGCGCACCCTTGCAGCACTACGTCTCGACGGCGCCGTTCGATCCCATGTCGGTCGAGGCTATGACTGATGCTCAGGCCAAGGTTCATCTTGCCTCGCAAACGCGGCTCATGTGGTGGAAGTTCAAACGCCACCGGCTTGCGCTCGCCTCGGGGATTTTTCTGCTCGCGCTCTACAGCATGATCATCATTGCTGAGTTTCTGGCGCCCTATAACCTGCATACACGAAATGTTGATTTCATTCACTCCCCGCCACAGCGGGTCCGGCTGTTTCATGACGGAAAGTTAATTGGACCATACGTGTATGGTCGTGAAATGAAATTGGATATGGAATCGCTGAAACGCGTATACACCGACAACAGAAACGATGTGCAGCCCCTGCGCTTTTTCTGCCGTGGCGATGATTACCGTTTCTGGGGCGTCGTGGCGACGAATGTTCATCTGGTCTGTCCGGCCAAGGGTGGACAGATGTTCCTGCTGGGAACCGACCGGCTGGGACGCGATGTGCTCTCACGTATTATCTATGGTGCGCGTATTTCGCTGACCATTGGCCTTATCGGCATAACCATCAGTTTCGTTCTCGGCATCATTATCGGCGGACTTGCAGGCTATCATGGTGGCTGGTTCGATCTGCTGGTTCAACGCGTCATCGAAGTGTTGCAATCGCTGCCTAGTCTGCCGTTGTGGATGGCACTGGCCGCCATCATGCCCGTGACGTGGAGTCCCATCCTCATCTACTTTGGTATAACCATCATTCTCGGCATGCTGGATTGGACCGGTCTTGCCCGCGCTGTGCGTTCGAAGATTCTAGCGCTGCGTGAAGAGGATTATGTTCTCGCTGCCCAGTTGATGGGAGCAAAAAGCGGACGTATTATTGGCCGTCATCTGGTTCCTGGCTTCATGTCACATCTGATTGCCACGGCGACCATATCCATTCCGGGCATGATTCTGGGTGAGACAGCACTGAGCTTTCTTGGCCTTGGTCTTCGCCCGCCGATCACCAGTTGGGGAATTCTTTTGACTGAAGCCCGCAGTGTCAGTGTGATCGCATTCTATCCGTGGCTTTTATTTCCAATGATTCCAGTCATTCTGGTTATTTTGGCGTTCAATTTTCTGGGAGATGGGTTGCGCGATGCCGCCGACCCCTACAGATAGAGGAAAGTTGACAGACCAATGAATGTGCATTCTCCCAGCCGTCCCGAATGTGCTGCGCAGGTGAAACTGCCGCAGCAATTCGTCTCCAAGAGGTTTTGACCATGATGCGGCGTTTCGAAGATGCTCGGATCTTGATGTATAGCCATGACACGTTTGGCCTCGGCCATCTCAGACGTTGCAGGACCATCGCCCACTCGCTCGTTGAGGATTATCGCGGGCTCAACATTCTCATCATCTCCGGTGCAACCATCGCCGGGGCGTTTGACTATCGCGCACGGGTTGATTTCGTAAAAGTGCCAAGCGTGATCAAGCTGCGCAATGGCGAATATACTTCGCTCGCCCGCCACATCGATCTGCACGAAACGCTAAAAATGCGCCAGTCGATCATCAGGCATACCGCTGAAACGTTTCAACCGGATATTTTCATCGTCGACAAGGAGCCGATGGGGCTGAAAGGCGAGGTCGAAGAGACCTTGGCCTATCTCAAGTCACGCGGCACTACGCTTGTGCTTGGCCTGCGCGAAGTCATGGATGCGCCGCATCTGCTCGAAGCCGAGTGGAAAAAGGCCAATGTGATGCAGAAGATCGATCAGTATTACGACAATGTGTGGGTCTATGGCCCGCCGGATTTCTATGACCCTCTGGTCGATCTCGATGTGCCTGCCGGTGTGCGCAACAAGATGGAATTTGTCGGATTTCTTCAGCGCAGCCTGTCCCATGACAAGGCCTCTGTGCATGTGCCTGAAGGTGACTACATTCTGGTGACGACGGGCGGTGGCGGCGATGGTGCAGACCTCGTCCACAACGTCATCCATGCCTATCAGCAGGATCCGACACTGACGCACAAGGCCTTTATTGTGCTTGGACCCTATATGCCCGCCAAACAGCGGGCCAAGCTAGTGAAAAAAGGCAGTAAAATCCCTTATATCGAAGTCATCGAATTCGATAACCGCATGGAAGAACTGATTGCCGGGGCAAAGGCTGTGGTGGCCATGGGCGGCTACAACACCTATTGCGAGATATTGTCGTTCGACAAGCCTGCGCTGATTGTTCCGCGCATCCAACCGCGTGAAGAGCAGCTGATCCGCGCGCAACGTGCTTCAGAGCTTGGGCTTGTCGACATGCTCCTGCCTGAAGAAGCCGAAGACCCCTTGCGGCTTGCCGAAGCACTCAAGCGTCTGCCGGATCGTGCACCACCATCCAAGAGCGGCGAAGACATGCGTCTGGAAGGCCTCGTTCATATTTCGAAGATCGTCGGCGACTGGCTGGATGAGCGCCAGCAGCAGCAACCGCTGGCCGTTGCCGAATAAAGAGATCACTTTGCCCATACGCCGTAAAACACTGGTGGTGCTGAAGGGTTATCCACGCCTGTCGGAAACCTTTATTGCGCAGGAACTGCTTGGGCTGGAGCGTGCAGGGTTCGACCTGACGCTCATCTCCATGCGCAAACCGACCGACAAGAAGCGGCATCCGATCCACGATGAGATCAAGGCGCGGGTGGTCTATCTGCCTGAATATCTGCACGACGAGCCGCTACGGGTGCTGCGCGCGCTGTTTGCAGGCTGGTCAAAGCCGGGTTTCAAACCGCTCCTGCGCCGGTTCTGGGCTGATTTGCGCCGTGACCTCACCCGCAACAGGTTCCGTCGCCTCGGGCAGGCGCTTGTGCTTGCGCATGAATGGCCCGATGCCGGTGAATGGCTGCATGCGCATTTCATCCACACGCCTGCCTCGGTGACCGCCTATACAAGCATCATGACCGGCGTGCCGTGGACCTGTTCTGCCCATGCCAAGGACATCTGGACCTCGCCGGACTGGGAACTGACGGAGAAACTGGCCGAGGCCCGCTGGAGCGTCACCTGCACGCGCAGCGGCTTTGACCATATGCGCGAGCTGACGGACCGCAAGGATGAAGTGCATCTGAGCTATCATGGCCTTGATCTGGCGCGGTTCGGACATTTCAACGAAGCGCGATCCAACCGGAATGGTTCCGGTATCGCCGATCCCGTACAGATTTTGAGTGTTGGCCGGGCCGTGGAAAAGAAGGGCTACGATGTCCTGCTGCGCGCTTTCGCCTTGCTGCCTGCTGACCTCAACTGGAGGTTCGTGCATATTGGCGGTGGCGACCAGCTGGCGAAATTGAAGCCTCTGGCGCAAGAACTTGGCATTGCCGATCGCATCATCTGGAAAGGCGCACTTGCGCAGGAAGAAGTGCTGCAACACTATCGCAACGCCGATATATTCGCGCTGGCGTGCCGGATTGCGGCGGATGGTGACCGCGATGGTCTGCCGAACGTTCTCGTCGAAGCCTCAAGTCAAAACCTCGTCTGTATCTCGACCAACATATCAGGTGTTCCAGAACTGTTGACGGACGGGCAGAATGGCCTTGTTGTGCCGCCGGAGGACCCGCAATCCCTTGCCAATGCGCTGGAGGAGGCAATTCGCCGACCGGAACTGCGCCATCGTCTGGGTAAAGCCGCCGAACAAAGAGTGCGCGAACACTTCGATCACAATTCCAGCATCCGGCAATTGACCAGCCTGTTTGAAACCGAGTGGCAGAAGACCAGATGAGCGCACCCCGCGTCTTCTTTTATGTTCAACATCTTCTCGGTATCGGTCATCTCGCCCGCGCCAGCCGCATTGCTTCGGCTCTGGCCAAGGACGGGTTTGAAGTGACTGTTGTTACTGGTGGACTGCCCGTCCCGGGCTTTCCCGGTCCTGATGTTAAATCAGTCGCCCTCCCCGCCGTGGTGGCAAGCAATGCTGGCTTCTCCGGACTGGCAGACGAGCATGGCAAGCCTGTTGACGAGGATTTTCTGCACCAGCGCCGTGATTTGTTGCTGCAGGCATTCCATACGGCCCGGCCTGATATTGTCATCGTCGAAGCCTTTCCATTCGGTCGCCGCCAAATGCGCTTTGAACTGCTGCCCTTGCTCGATGCCATAGCAACCGCGTCGCCCCGGCCCAAACTGCTCACATCCGTGCGGGATATCCTGCAGGAACGCACCAAACCCGGTCGCGACGAGGAAACCGTAGGGCTGATCAAGACGCATTTCGATCATGTGCTTGTGCATGGCGACCCGGATTTCGTCACCTTGCCGAAAACATTTCCGCTGGCTGCCGAAATTGCCGACAAGATCATTTACACTGGCTTGGTTGCAGCACCTGTTCCGGCTTCGCCAACGGACGTTTTCGATATTGTTGTTTCGGCTGGCGGGGGTGCCGTCGGCCTCGATCTCGTGCGCTCGGCGCTTGAAGCAGCCAGAGCCTCAAGCGACCGGGGTCGTTGGTGCCTGATCACCGGGCCAAATCTGCCGGAAGAGGATTTTGCCGGTCTCTCGAACCAGACAGCTGAGAATGTCACTCTCGTGCGGTTTCGCAAGGATTTTCCGTCTCTGCTTCGCGGTGCAGAGCTTTCCATATCGCAAGCGGGATATAATACCGTCTGCGACGTACTCCAAGCGCAATGCCGTTCCATTCTGGTGCCCTTCACCGCAGGAGGGGAAACCGAGCAGACTGTGCGTGCAATGCGCCTTGAAGAACTTGGACTGGCTGTAGCCCTGCCGGAAAGCGGTTTGAATGCCGCCGTTCTGGGCGATGCCATAGAGCTTTCACTCTCCCGGCCCAAACCCGGCGGTCACACGCTTGACCTTAATGGCGCGAAACGCACAGCTGAGATATTGCGGTCTCTGCTTTAAAGACGACTTGCCATTGGAACAGAAACCGCACTCCATCGTTTCAGACGATTGTGGGAGTATTCGCCATGGCGCCGCATACTTTTTGGAAGGGCTATCTGAAGTTGTCACTGGTGACATGTCCTGTGATCATGACACCGGCTACAACGGACAATGAGAAAGTGCGCTTCCACACCCTGAACCGGGCAACCGGCAATCGCGTCGTCAGCGAATACATCGATTCAGTCAGCGGAAAACCCGTTGACCATGACGATCAGGTCAAGGGGTACGAACGCGGCGAAGACGAATATATCATGCTCGAAGATGACGAGTTGCAGGCCGTTGCTCTGGAAAGCACGCGTACCATCGACATCAATGTATTCGTTCCACACGATAGCATTGAATGGATCTGGTATGACAAACCCCATTATCTCCTGCCGGATGATCCTGTCGGTGAAGAAGCTTTCTCCGTCATAAGGGATGCCATGGCGGCTACGAAGACTGTCGGGATTGCGCGTCTTGTGCTCTATCGCCGGGAACGCGCTGTCATGCTGGAAGCACGGGATAAGGGGATTATTGTGTGGACCCTTCGCTATGGCGACGAAGTACGCAACGAAAATGAGTATTTCGCCGACATCAAAACCGCAAAACCCGAAGCAAAATCACTTGATCTTATGACTGACCTGATCAAGGAGCGCACCAAGCCTTGGGATACATCCATGCTTGGTGATCCGGTGCAGGAGCGCCTGCTGGATATTATCAGCGCGCGGAAGAAGGGCCGCAAGAAGCCCCCAAAAGCCGAAGCACAGCCCGAACGTCCAAGCAATGTCGTCAACATTATGGATGCGCTGAAGAAAAGTCTTGCCGCCGAAGGCAAGGGCTCGAAGAAGCGCTGAAGAATCCATCATCCCTTCTTGCTTGCTGACTTCGTCGACGGCAGTGGCTTCGCCGCTTTGCGGAAATCCTGCCAGGGATCGCTTGCCAATGCGTCTATGCGTGTCATCGCATTGCTGACAGTGAAGTAGGCTGGGCCGATGGAAAGATCGAGTTCATCCCAGGCGAGCGGCATGGAAACAGGTGCACCTGAACGCGCGCGGGTCGAATAAGGCGCAACGGCCGTCGAACCCCTTTGATTACGCAGATAATCGATCAGGATTTTTCCCTGCCGCTTCGACTTGGTCACCGTCGCGACATAGCGGTCCGGATCATCAGCAGCCATGGCGTCGGCAATCGCTTTGGTGAATGCTTTGACAGCTGGCCATGTGGCCTTCGGCTGCAGCGGCGCGACCACATGCAGTCCCTTTCCGCCCGATGTCTTGACGAAAGACTCCAAGCCGACCTGTTTCAGCCTGTCCCGGGTTTCCAGTGCCGCATCAATAACGGCCTGCCATCCCACATCAGGGCCCGGATCAAGATCCATGATGATCATATCAGGGCGTTCCCAATCCTTGAGTGTCGAGCCCCACGGATGGATTTCCAGCACAGCCGATTGAACGAGCGCCATGAGCCCATCAAGATCATTGATGCTGATCAGTGGTTCGCCCGCCTTGTCTTGCGGGTCGCTGACAAGATCGATATTCGCGTTCAAGCCTTTCCATGTATGCTTCTGGAAAAACAGCTGACCATCAATGCCGGAAGGACCGCGTAACAATGCCAGTGGCCTGCCTACGATAAATGGTTCGATATAGCGCCATATCTCCGTGTAGTAATCGGCAAGGCCCTCCTTCGTGACACCTGCATCCGGCCAGTAGATTCGATCGGGATGCGTGAGTTGAACCGTCCGTTTCGGTTGTTTGGGTGTGGCAGACATTTTGCGCGTTTCCCTGACGACTTCCGTTGCTACCTTGTCTTCCCGTAATCCGCGAAATGAGGCATGGCGCAGGCTTCCGTCAGCCGTCCATCCGCGAAACTCAACTTCGGCCACAAGCTCTGGCCTGATATACCGAATGTTCCTGCTCTCGACGGCATTCAGCTTTTCAGCAAATGGACTTTCCTGAATGCGCAGCCCACTGAGTTTATGAAACAGCTCTTCCGCCGAACTTGCGGTAAAACCGGTTCCAACGCGTCCCACATGTTGGAGCTTACCCTTTGCATAGACGCCAAGAACCAGCGAGCCGATTGCCTTGCGCGATGTGGATGACGGCATGTAAGCGGCAATGACGAATTCCTGCCGCAACGAGCACTTTGATTTGATCCACGTCTTGCCCCGGCCTGATCGGTAGGGCGCATCACGTTGTTTGGATACGATACCTTCCAGCCCAAGACGGCAGGAATGGGACAGGACAAGGTTACCGTCCTCTTCAAAGTGATCGCTATACCTGATCAAGCCTCCGTCTGATCCGATAACCCGCTGCAAAAGCGATTTTCGTTCAATCAACGGTGTGGCTCTCAGATCATAGCCATCAAGATAAAGCAGATCGAACGCATAGAAACGAAAACGGCTGGTGTCATTCGCGCTCAGCGCTTCCTGCAAGGCAGAAAAATCCGAGGCGCCGGATGCGGTTTCGACAATGAGTTCACCATCGACAAGCCCATTTCCAATCGGCAGCGCCTGAAATGCTGAAGCCAGTTCCTTGCCGAACTTTGCCGTCCAATCCAGACCGGTTCGGGTAAAAAGCTTGATCTTTCCCGCCTGTATATGCGCCTGCAGCCTGTAACCATCAAATTTGATCTCGTGGATCCACTGTTCACCGGCAGGTGGCTTGGGTGACAGGGTTGCCAAGGTTGGCTCAATGAAGCGCGGCAGTGGCCCTTTTGTCACCCCTTTCAGCTTCGAAGGCTCCAGATCAATATCGGTCTTTGCAGCTGACGCTTTCGGCGATGCTGGATTTCGCTTTTTCTTGGTAATCTTGCCCGTTTTTGACGACCAACCCGGCTCTTCCCCGGCAACGTCATCGATCACCCGGCCGGTTTTGACGGATTCCGGGCGCTCCTCCAAAATGTCAGGCGCGCCCGCCTCGCGCGCCACATCATCTTCGGACTTGATGAGCAACCAATTCTCGCGCTTTTCCCGCGGTTTGCGCTGCATACGCACAAGGTGCCAGAGGCCGTGGAGCTTTTCACCGTGCAGTTCGAACTCAAGATGGCCTTTTTGATATCCCTTCGCCGCATCGCCGACAGGCGTCCAGTATCCCCGGTCCCAGATTATAACGGTGCCGCCGCCATATTCGCCTTTGGGAATGGTCCCCTCAAAAGCGTTGTACTCGATCGGGTGGTCTTCCACATGAACGGCCAGACGCTTCTCAGTCGGGACAAGACTTGGACCCCGCGTAACAGCCCAGCTTTTCATCACGCCATCCATCTCGAGCCGCAAGTCGTAGTGCAGTCGGGTGGCATCATGCTTCTGGATGACAAAACTGTTTCCAGACTTTTTTCCCTTGGACCCCTTCGGTTCACGCGTCTTCGCAAAATCGCGCTTCTGGCGGTATGTTTCCAACACCGCCATGGATCAGCCAGCCTTCTTTTGTGTGGAGGCTGCGGGTTTCTTCACCGGTTTCTTTTTATCCCCGGCGCCGGTTTTCTTGTCCTTGATACCTGCGCTCTCGCGAAGCGCCTGCATCAGATCAACAACTTTTTCGTCACTTGCACGTTTTGGCGCCTTGATCGTCTTGCCCTCTATTTTGGCTTTGACCAGATCCGCAAGCGCCGCCTCATAGCGATCATCGTATTTCTCAGGATCGAAAGTGCCCTGCTTTGTACCGATGATGTGCTTGGCCAAGTCAAGCATTTCACCGCTGATTTTCATATCGGGGATGCTGTTGAACGCGTCTTTTGCGGGACGCACTTCATAGTCGAAATTGAGCGTGGTCGCGATCAGTCCATTCGCATGCGCCTGAATGAGCACTGTGCGCATGCGCCGGAATAAAACCGTACGCGCCAAGGCCGCAGACTGCGTGGATTTCATCCCTTCGCGCAGAAGATCATACACTTCATTGCCCGACGATTCCGATGGGGACAGGTAGTAGGGCTTATCCATATAAACGTCGTCTATGGCATCGGTTTTGACAAAAGCTTCAATCGACAATGTCTTGTCACTCGTTGGAACGGCCGAAGCCACTTCATCGGGCTCCAACACAACATAGTCGTCACTGCCTACTTCATAGCCTTTGACCTGATCGTCGGACTCGACAGGTTTTCCGGTTTCACTATCGACATATTGCCTGCGGACACGATGCCCCGTTGCCCGGTTCAACGTGTGAAAGGCGATACGATCCGAGGTGGAGGCGGCAGTATAAAGGGCAACCGGGCAGCTAAGCTCGGCAATCTTCAGGAACCCCTTCCAATTGGCACGCGGCACAGGAATACTCCTTCACTCATACTGCAGAATGCCTTTGCAGCGATTTTGTTCCCATATGCGTTTCTGATGTATTCGCCTAACCCGGCGCAGAATTCATAGCGGTACAAGCACTGTGAGACAGAACACCAAGCTTTTCCGTCCGCTACCACGATTATTGCTGCATTTCCGGATCATTACCACTTGTTATCCGGCCTGCGATATAGTTGCCAAACTATATTGAAGGCGGGGTCACGCGAATGTCAGTATTACGGCCGTCTAAATGGAAAATTGCGCCGCAAATTACTCTGGTCGTGATTCTTGTCTTCTTGGGCTGCTGGGCTGGATCGTGGATTGGAAGGCTCGTCATTATCCGCAGTGACCGCGGACACATGCTGGCTTTATCAAATCAGCTATTGAAACGGGCAGAGAAGGTTTTCAATGAAGCGGACCTTGTCTTGTCCAGAACCAACGGGTCTGAACACCCCTTTTGTTCAGAGGAGGAGGTCGACTACCTCCGCAATATGCTGTTCGAGACAAAATATCTGAAGGATATTGGACGTGTCAAAGACGGGGCATTCCATTGCTCCGCGGTATACGGGCCAGCAAAGGCGCCCAGTCCGCTCGCCAAGCCAGATCTCGAAACGGATGATGGGATACTCGTCTATGCGAATACGCCACTGGCAATATCAAGCGCAACAGCGCCGATCATCGGCAACAAAAACGCCAATGTCGTACTGGACCCAACAGCTTTCGATGCCCTTAATGATCCAATCTATTCCTTTGGAATCATGTTCAATCCTTCTGGCAATCAAAACCCGCTTGGAATATTCGGCACGCTGAATCTCGGATTACAACTGGAGAAACTATCGGAAGGCGCCGGACGAGACGGTGATATCGTCTTTCGCAATGTCTGCAACGCCAGGTCCTGCGTTACCTTGCATGCTAAGGTGAGAGATCTTGAAGATTCTGCCTTTCCAATTGAAGCCAGTATTATCGGGCTTGGCGGTGCTCTCGGGGGTGCTGTTGGGGTGATTATGCTGCTGTTGCAGCAAAAGCGCCTATCCATCGGAGCCCGATTGACTGAAGCTTTGGATCGGCAATCGCTGACTGTCGAATACCAGCCCATCATCGACATCCAATCCAACGAGCCACGCAGCGCAGAGGCGCTTGTGCGCTGGATCGACAATGGCGAGGCCATCTCTCCGGACATTTTCATCCCGGTCGCTGAAGAAGAGGGCCTCATCGGGCGCGTGACACTGTATGTCATAGATCGGGTTTTTGCCGATATGGGTCCATTTCTCCAAAAGGATCGGCGTTTCCGTATCAACGTCAACATATCCGCCAGCGATCTTATCGATCCGGAATTTGTCCCGACGCTTGCGAACCGCCTGAAACGAGCGAATATCCAGACCGAACAATTGGGGCTTGAGATCACAGAGCGATCAACGGCAAATGCGGCTGCGGCAGTGGATGCCATTCACCTGCTTCGCAGTCGCGGTCACAGGATTTACATTGATGATTTTGGTACCGGCTATTCAAGTCTGGCCTATCTGGGTGAGCTGAATGTCGATGGTATCAAGATGGATAAATCCTTCACACAGACAGTCGGTACGGGCTCGGTGACGGTCTCTATTGTGCCTCAGATCATTGAAATGGCGCGCGTCCTTGGACTGAGTATCATTGTCGAGGGGATCGAGACGGCGATGCAGCGGGACTATTTCGCCGGCTTAAAAACTGAAATTGGTGGCCAGGGATGGTTCTACGGAAGACCGGTTAATGCCATGGCCATGCAGAAATTGATCCAAGCAAGCTCTATCTAGGCGACCAGAACGGCAGCGTACGCTTGTATGCCAGCCATCGGCTGTTCAGGCGTTTCAGTGCAACCGTCTGAAGGTGTCCCTGCCAGCCGATCACTGCGCCCATGGCCCGATTTGCCTGCGGAGAAAGCGTATCGTGTTCAAGCGCTGCCAGAAGTTCATGGGTGGTCTTGATGTCATTGGCCTCCCCCAGAAGCTCCTGCAACTGCGACAATCGCTTCAGATATTTCGTCGTCGATGCCCGGCGGGAATATAGTGGCAGAAAAAACTCGGTGGCATATCGCAGCTTCTTCAAGCCCAGCCGCACTTTGTGACGCTCATCCGGGTGAAGATGGCGGAAGCCCCGGCCACGTTTGCGCACCTGATGTTCGATTCTGTCCAGAACACGCGTTGCAAATAGCCCCAATGGCTCGGTGAGTATTTTCAGCTCTTCGCTGGAAATGTCGTTTCGCCAGCTTTTCTGTTCAATGATGAGCCCGAACGACAGGAGGAAGCGATTGGTCCGGGGTGCTGCCAGAACGTTTCGGGCATTGTGATAGGCCTGATCGTGCGAGAACTTACATGCCGCCCGCAATGCAGACATATCGATATGCGGAATAGTGGCTTCTTCAATCCCGGAAAGCGTTGACCCGATGAAAACATCCCAATTGCGGGCTGGACCAAGCGCCTGTCCGAAAAGCTTGGCCTCAGTATCAAGGCCCTCCAGGACAGGAGACTTCAAATGGTGGCAAAGGAAATGCAACGCCACACGCAGCCGGCGCAGTGCCACACGCAATTGGTGGATACCTTCCGGTTCACGTCCATCCTGAGTGGCCGATAAATTCGCAATGATCTGTTCATGGCAACTGGACAAAAGCTTGGCAATGCCTTCATCAACGGTATCGCTCCGGTCAAGATTGGATGAGGCAGCTTTGACAGCCCGGGGGGTGTTACCCTGCGCCAAGGCATAACCACGCGCGGATTTGGTCTGTGTCTCCAGACATAGGGGAACAACATCCATCAGAGCGAGGCCGAACTGGTACAATGAAGCCACTTTCCCCTGCTTCAACTCAAGCTCGACTTCGCATAGCGGCAGGCTGTGAGGCCCAAACACAATATCACCCTCGTCAAGCGCCAGCTCGATCTGCGTGTCCTGTTGATCAAGCATCAGGATGTGGCGTCTGACCCGGGTGATAAAGATCGGTATGAGCCCGGCTTCAACCATCCCGTACAGTGGTCCGCCAATTTCAGCCATCGGCAACGCGGCGAGGTCAAGAGCCATGCCCGCCACAGGCACTTCCCATTCGTCGCGGTGCAACGAACCTGATGATGCTACCCGTTTGACCGTTTGTATGTAACGGCGGCCCTCACGACGGACACGCAGGGACAATCCGGCCTTAAACAGCTGATGATCCGGCGTGTCGTAATAGGTCGCCTCAAGACGCCTGATGACACCCTTGTTGCGGACAAACTGCCTGATGACCGATGATTGCCGAATTTCATCCAGCTTCCCGGCGGGTGCGCGCAGCTTCAGTTCAATTTCAACGGGCGTAACCGGTAGCGCGGGAACAGCATCGGTGCCGGTCCCCTCTTCAGTCCCATGAACCAAAGCTACCATCAAAAAGCCCCTGCCTTTAGCCGTTACGCAGATGCATATTAGCGCCTGCGCGTCATCTTGGTAGAGCAGAATACCAGCAAAATGAGTTTACAAAAGAGTGGCTTGCACGGGTAACGCGTTGTGATGGCCTGTCATGTCAGTATTACATTGCGGTTCTAAACCTGAGTAGAAAGGTCTCTTTGAACGATTCCAGGGCAGCACGCACCTTCCGAAAATCGAACCCGGGGCCGCCCTTCGCAACAATCTTTCAAAGGATATTTTCATGCGTCCCTCGCGTTCAATCCTGTCGAGACTGCTCGGCACCATTCTTTTAACATTTGTGGCAGCGATACCGGCGACGGCCTTTGCCGATAATTCCATCACGGTTGGCACTGCAACCCTTGTCAACAAGGGTCTGGTTGGTGTGGGGAGAATTCCAGCCAGCCAGCGCGACAAGTTCGGTGAAACCTTTGGCTCCGGCTCCGGTATGGCAATGGACCCGGCAGCCTGGAGCCGCGATGGAGCCACATACAAGGGCACAATGCTGCTTCTGCCGGATCGCGGTTATAATTCGGTCGGCACCACCGATTACCGCCCGCGCCTCAATACGCTTTCCATCCAGTTCACACCGGTTGCTCCCGGAGCAACCCCATCCGCTGACAGGCAGCAATCCGCTGTAGAGGCCAAGCTCACCGATACGATATTGCTGGTCGATGACAAGGGCGGCGATACCACCGGCCTCGATCCCGAGACTGATGTTCGCGCCGCAGCGGGAGATTTTCCTGTCCTGCCACAGGCCAAGAACGGCAAGATCGCACTGGATAATGAAGCAATCATCCGGCTGGCGGATGGCTCCATGTTCATCAGTGACGAATACGGGCCGAACATCTATCGCTTCTCGGCCGATGGCCGTCTGCTTTCCGCAACCCAGCCGCCAGCAGCCCTTGTACCCATACGCCACGGCAAGCCAAATTTCGCCTCCAACAATCCCGGCCCCGGTGCGCAGGCCCCTGACCCCAAAGATCCCGATACCGGACGCCAGAACAATCAGGGCCTTGAGGGCATGGCTCTGACACCTGATGGCAAGTTTCTGATTGCCGTTCTTCAGTCTGCAACCAGACAGGATGGCGGTGATTCCAGCTCGACACGTCAGAACACACGTGCGCTTGTTTATGACGCAGCTGATCCGTCTCATCTCAAACTGGTGCATGAATATGTCGTGCCGCTTCCGGTTTTCACCAATGCGAAGGGCAAGAAAGCCGTTGCTGCGCAAAGCGAGATCGTGGCGCTTTCAGACAAGACGTTTCTGATGCTGGCGCGTGATAGCGGCAATGGCTACGGCATGGAAGGCGACACGTCACTCTATCGCAATATCACTCTAGTCGACACATCGGCAGCCACTGACATTGCCGGTAGTGCTTTCGACGCCGACAAGGCTGTAGCGCCGAAGGGTGTGCTTGATCCGTCAGTAACAGCGGCAACCCTGACACCTTTTATCGATATCAATGACAGCGCATCTTTAGCACGCTTTGCCCTGCACAACGGCGCACCAAATGATCGGAACAATCTGTCTGAGAAATGGGAAGCCATGGCGCTTGTGAGCGTCCTTGATCCCAAACTTCCGGATGATTATTTCCTGTTCGTCGCCAACGACAATGATTTCCTGACGCAGGACGGATTTCAAGTCGGGGCAAGTTATAAGGGAGACGGTGGCGCGGATGTCGACACGATGTTTCAGGTCTTTCAGGTAACTCTGCCAGGTCTGTCCAAGTAGGACTATCTGACAAACAGCGGGTGTGCGCGCCGCATCCGCTGTTATCAGCCTCTTCCGATGCTATTCGTGTTATATGATCCGCTGATATGACCGCAATGGAACACACCGATGCTCCGACTGATGCTTCTCCGTCATGCCAAATCAGACTGGCCAGATGGTATTGATGACCATGACCGTCCGCTTGCAGAGCGTGGAAGGCAAGCGAGCCCGTTGATGGCGGAATATATGGCGCAGGAAGGACTGCTGCCTGATCTTGCCATTGTTTCCACGGCCCGTCGAACAATGGAAACGTGGGAACTGGTACGTCCTGCCCTAGCGCATGAGATTGACTGGCGCGAGGAGGCCCGCATTTACGAGGCTCCTGCCCGCGTCATTGTGGATATTGTCAGATCAACAGAACCTGCAATCCAGTCCCTGCTGATAATCGGCCATAATCCGGGACTGCACGACGTCGCCCTTCAACTTATCGGCAATGGCAAAGAGGCCGATCTTGCCCGGCTCCGGCTGAAATATCCAACCGCAGGTCTTGTCGTGATCGACTTCAAAGCGAAAAGCTGGTCCGACCTGCCGGAACAATCCGGAAAGCTGGATCGGTTTGTGACACCAAAGACCATTGCTGCTGTTTAGAGCAACCCTATAAAACCCCAGATTGTATTGAGCTTTTATTCGCCGAATTCGGCACAATAGAGCCGTCACTTCAGCTTTCGGTAGTTGATTATGACAATAATTTTTCGAATATGTGACGGTACCATTCATTTCAAATCGCGATTGGACGTCCGTATGCGCCTTAGAGAGCTTCAGGAAATCAGGTACGAAGAAGAAACAGCCAATCTCAAGTTTTCAGGACTCAATCCTTTCAACGAGCCAAAGAGCGTCAACATTTCCATCGACAATCCCGAGGCGTTCCTCAATGCCATCAAAACTGCAATAGCAGATCGCGAAGGCAAGCCGGTCAAATTTGGCAAGGGCAAATAGGCGACCGAACACCCCGCATAAAAAGAAGTCGGTGAAGGCAAGATAATGCTTGCCTCCTCATCACTTATTCCGTTCATTCTCCATGGATACTATCCAGAGGCAGCGCACGCATCGCATCGTGTTCCCCAAGTGTTGAACCAAAGGAGATCTCATGTACGAACCGATCTGGAACAGTTTGACAATGGTCCGGTGCTCCTGTGACTGAACCCGCCATAGCCCCTGCCCCACCCGTCACTCTGGTCATCTTCGGCGCAACCGGTGACCTGACGCGGCGGCTGCTCGTTCCCACCATCCTCAACATGACGCAAAGCGGCCTGGTCAATGACAGCCTGCAAATCCTCGGCATCGGCCTTGATCCTGGTGATGATGAAATGTTGCGGGCCAAGCTTGAGGCATTTCTGGCGACCTCGAACATCAAAGCAAACTATAGTGACGAGACATGGCAGCAGTTGCGGTCCCGCATTTTCTACCTGCAGGGCGACTTCACACAGGATGCCATTTACACGCAGATAGTCAGTCGGCTCAGAGAACAGACGGGGCGCAATGCAGCTTATTACCTCGCTGTGCCACCGCTTTTCTTCGGCGATATCGTCGACAAACTGGCCGATAATGGCCTTCTGAAAGAAGATGGCTCCTTCCGCCGCCTCGTTATTGAAAAGCCTTTTGGAACCGATCTCGCCTCCGCCAAGGCACTCAATGCCCGGATATTGAATCGGGTTCCCGAAAGTCAGGTCTATCGCGTCGACCATTTTCTCGGGAAAGAGACCGTCCAGAACATCATGACGGCCCGCTTTGCCAACATGATGATCGAATCCATCTGGAGCAATAATTTTATCGACCATGTTCAGATAACAGCAGCGGAACTCGTCGATGTTGGCACGCGCGGCAAGTTCTACGATGCCACGGGCGCACTCAGGGATATGGTTCCAAACCACCTGTTCCAGCTTCTGGCCATGGTTGCCATGGAGCCGCCCAATAGCTTTGACGCCGAAGCCATCCGCGACGAGAAGGGCAAGGTGCTGAAAGCTCTACGGATTTATTCACCCGAAGAAGCAGAACAGAACTCGGCGCGCGGAGCCTATACGGCAGGTGTCTCCAACGGAAACACCATACCCGCTTACACGGATATTGCCGATGTTGCCCGCGACAGTGCAACAGAGACTTTCGTTGCACTGAAGCTCTACATCGATACCTGGCGCTGGGCAGGTGTTCCGTTTTATCTGAGGACAGGAAAGGCTATGACCGCCCGCGACACGGAGATTATCGTTACTTTCCGTCAGGTCCCCTTTGCTCAATTTAAGGGAATGGCTCCTCAGCGCCTTACACCAAACCGCCTCATCATTCAGGTACAGCCGGACGAAGGTCTGCATATCGAGATATCGATCAAATCCCCCGGCCTTTCCGTGGAACCCATGCCGATATCACTTGATTTCAACTATGCGGACTTCTTTGATATCGGCAAACTGACAGGCTATGAATCCCTGCTTTATGATCTGTTTGACGGTGACCAGACGCTGTTTCAACGCGCTGACAGCATTGAAGCGGGATGGGCGGCGGTGCAGCCCTTTCTCGACCTTTGGTCGAAATCGAAAGAAAGACCGGATACATATCCGGCGGGGAGCATGGGACCTCAATCTGCCGAAGCGCTCATTGAGCGGGATGGGCGCAAATGGCATCAGCCGGATGTGGCGCACAGGGTGAAAGCCAAGGTCTCGTAGCGGGACCAAACGATGATATCGAGAGGGACGGATATGACCGAGACATTCGTAATTGCACAGGGTGGTGGTCCGACAGCAGTAATTAACCAGACACTGGCTGGTGCTGTGCTTGAAGTGCGCAAGCGTTATCCGGGTGCCCGTGTGCTTGGCGCGCGCCATGGCGTGCGGGGCATTCGTGATGGCAATTTCGTTGAACTCTCGGCGCTATCGGACCAGCAATTGCACCTCATCGCCGGAACACCCAGCGCCGCCCTGGGCAGTACGCGTGACAAGCCGGACGCCGCTTATTGTGAAACAATCCTGAAAAGCCTGCGACAAGTCGGGGCCACCGCATTCATCAATATCGGGGGCAATGATACAGCCGGCACGCAGCAAATCCTTGTTGAAGCCGCGAACAATGACATTGCCTTCGTCCATGCACCCAAGACGATCGACAATGATCTCGTCGAAAGCGACCACACGCCCGGCTTCATCTCCGCTGCCGAGTTCATTGCCGGTGCCTTTGTCAGTATTGATCTCGATTTTCGCGCCCTGCCCGGCATTTATGTGGGGATTGTCATGGGAAGGCATGCGGGCTTCCTGACCACCGCCGCAGCCGCCTGGCAGCGGGATGATAGCAGTGCACCCCACCTCGTCTATGTGCCGGAGCGGGCCTTCTCGGCAAAGCGGTTCATTGAGGACGTGCGTGAAGCCCAAAGCCGTCACGGACGATGCATCGTGGCCATGTCCGAAGGTGTCACCAGTGAAGATGGCCGTGCTGTGGTGGAAAACCTTGTTCCCGCTGACCGGCTCGAACGCGACGCCCATGGCAATATCCGGCTTTCGGGTGGAGAGTTGGGTATGGCCATCGAACAACTCCTGCGGGAAGGCTTGCCGGGCGCACGCGCACGGGTTGACACATTCGGCTATCTGCCGCGTGGCAATATCAGCACCATCAATACGACAGACGCCAAAGAAGCCTTTGAAGCGGGTGCATTTGCGGTTGAGGCGGCGGCGCGCGGTGGCGGATCAGTCGCCTTGCAATACGCCAATGGAGCTACAAGTCCGCAACTGGTTCCTCTCGCCAATGTCGCCGGAAAAACGCAACATTTGCCGGATAATTTTCTCCTTGATGACGCCAACCAGATTTCGGCCGCATGCCATTCTTATTTCGAGCGATTGCTGCCCAAGCGTTTCACACTTGCCGAGCCGCTATAGCAGTCGCGGCTACAACCCATATTGCAGGGTTGTAGCCTTGAATATTGTGGTCTGTTTGAGCTTTGATGACTGTCTCTCCGGGCTCTGCAACAAATCGCTTGCGTTGGAACGGACACTTCTCTATAAGTGAGTATGTACTCACTCAAGGAATTGTCCAGTGGCTCGTCCGCTCAGCGAAGACAAACGAAACGCCATTCTTATGGCAGCGACTGAAAGCATCGCTGTCCTTGGCACAGGTGCATCCACGGCAAAGATCGCCAAGGATGCCGGCGTTGCGGAGGGTTCGCTGTTTACATATTTCCCCAGCAAGGACGAATTGCTGAACCAGCTCTACCTCGATATCAAATCGGATTTGCGCGCTGCAATTACGACTGGCTACCCTGCCAAGGCGAGCTTGAAGGAGCGCTGCGAACATTTGTGGAGCCGCTCGCTTGACTGGGCAGCGGCCAACCCCGCCAAACGCAAGACGATGCGGCAGCTCGGTATTTCAAACCGTATAACCGAGCAAAGCAAGAAGACAGGTTCGGAAGCCTTTCGCGATATCACCGCAATGCTGGAAGAAGGTTTCACAACGGGTGCCCTGAGACAACAGCCCACCGGGTTCATAGGCGGAATTATGGAATCGCTGTCGGAAATGACGCTCGATTTCATCGCCCGCGATCCCAAGAATGCAAGCACATACAAGAAATCCGGTTTCGACGCTTTCTGGGGCGCAATCTCCACCAGTTAAGCGCGTTCAAATTTAACACTTAAATGAGTGCTTATTCACTCATTATCATTGAAAGGCAATGCAATGTCAAAAGTCTGGTTGATTACAGGAAGTGCCAATGGTCTTGGGCGATCAATCGCCGAGGCTGTCCTTAACTCTGGGGCAAGCCTTGTTGCTACCGCCCGCAGTACTGCCACTCTGGCAGACCTCAAAGAGCGTTTTGGCGACAGGATACTGATTGTACCGCTTGATGTGACGAATGCAGATGCAGCGCATGCTGCCGTCAAACAGGCGGTCGATACATTTGGCCGGTTGGATGTCCTCGTGAACAATGCGGGATACGGGCAGGTCAGCCCTTTCGAACAGACAGATGAAAGGGACTTCTACGCACAGATCGATATCAATTTCTTCGGCGTGGTGAACTTGATACGGGCCGCACTGCCCGTGATGCGCGGCCAGCGTTCCGGCCATATCATCAATATTTCCTCCGTAGGCGGACGCACCGGCACCCCGGGTCTGAGTGCCTATCAATCGGCAAAATGGGCCGTCGGTGGCCTGACAGAAGTGCTCGCGCAGGAAGTTGCCCCCTTTGGCGTCAAGGTCATCGCCGTTGAGCCGGGTGGTATGCGCACCAATTGGGGCTCGACGGCAAGGAACAACATCCCCACCTTATTGCCCGAATACGAGGCAAGTGTTGGTGCACTGACGAAGATCTTGCGGGCCTATGTCGGCAATGAAGTGGGTGATCCCGAGAAGATATCCCAGGTGATTATCGACCTTGCCGAACAGGAAACGCTGCCCGCCCATTTGTTGCTTGGCAACGACGCCCTTTACGTATTCAACGAAGCGGAAATGCGGCGCACCAAGGCGGCAGCTGAATGGGAACACGTATCGCGCTCAACCGATTTCGACGACAGTAATCTGGACGCTCTGAAAGCCTTGAGATCTTAACCCGGAATCTTTGGCACTGTCCGTAAAGTCGATGGTTTTACGGGCAGCTGACCATGTGGAGATGAAATGACCAACACAGGCACTTGGGCTGACTTCGCTTACTTCTTCCGGACATGGCTTTCTGATCCATTGCGGGTTGCAGCTGTTGCCCCGTCGGGCAAAGCGCTGGCCCGGATCATGACCCAGGAAATCCGGCCGAACAACGGTCCGGTGCTGGAGCTTGGCCCCGGCACGGGCGCATTCACCAGAGCCCTTCTGGAGAAGGGTATCCAAGAGAGCGATCTGACGCTCATCGAATTCGGCTCGGAATTCCGGGAAATCCTCGGAAAGCGGTTCCCCCAATCCAGAGTGCTGTTGATGGATGCAGCAGAACTCGCACAGAACGGGATTTTTGAGGGCACGCCTGTATCAGCCGTTGTAAGCGGACTACCCCTGCTCTCGATGCCTGCGCAGAAAGTGACCGATATTCTCGCCGGTGCGTTTCATTATCTGCGCGAGGATGGAGCCTTTTATCAGTTCACCTACGGTCCGCGATGCCCTGTCCCGCAGCGTGTCCTCGATCGCCTTGATCTCAGAGCAACCCATATCGGCCGTGCCGTCTGCAATCTGCCGCCCGCAGCGGTCTACAGGATCACCCGCCTTTGACCAACCGCAGAACCATCTGCTGAATATTGCCGCCTTCACCCATTTCGACGCGGTCAAAGTCCCGGCCTTTCTGACGCTGTGCGAGAGATAGCTCAGAAAGGCGTTTGGTCATTTCAACCCTGATTTTGCGGCAATCGGGATCGTCGGGAACAGACAGACCGATGGTAGCCGCTTCAATGGCCTTGACCATGTCTTTGATGGTAACGCCATGCACGGCTTCATGGGTCTGAACACCAGCAATAAAGGTTTCCCAATTTGCCTGAACTGGCGCGGGAAGCCGCTCGGCAGGTTTTGGCAAGGTGTAAGTGATGATGAGTTTTGGCTTGGCGGAAACGAGTGTGCAGGCATTGCCCTGTCTTTCGTATTTCCGCTGCCACGTCAGTTTGAAATTGGTATGGGCAATAACGCGGGTCGAGCCGCCAATCAACGGGCCCCGCTGGCCGATCGAAGCATAGAGTTCCGCACCGGATTTACCTGTGATGGCATAGGTCTCTACCTTCTCGACAGCCTGCCACTCAGCTTGAGCAGACAGCGGCGCAAGGACGACGCAAGCCGCAAAAAATCCAATTCGAATCTCTGTTTTCACCCCGAAATTCCCCTCGCGTTCTCCTGTCGATCCGCAGAACGCGTTATTTATCGCACGAAGGCAGGCGGCGCATAATGTAAAGCGCCGCACTTTTCTGCCTTGAGGATCAGATTAGGATGCAGTTGCCCTATCCCTTACAGGCAACGTCCAGTTCGGCCTGACAAAATGACAGGTGTAGCCATTGGGATAACGCTCCAGATAATCCTGATGTTCTGGTTCCGCTTCCCAGAAATCGCCAACCGGGGCAAGCTCGGTCACAACCTTGCCGGGCCACAGGCCGGACGCATCAACATCGGCAATCGTATCTTCGGCAACCTGCTTTTGCTCGTCGCTGGTGTAGAAAATGGCCGAGCGATAGCTCAATCCCAGATCGTTACCCTGACGATTGAGCGTTGAGGGGTCATGAATCTGGAAGAAGAATTCCAGAATCTTCCGATAGCTGATGCGGTCAGGATCAAAAATGATCTCGATGGCTTCCGCATGGGTACCATGATTGCGATAGGTGGCATTTGGGACATCACCACCGGAATACCCGACGCGAGTGGATATTACTCCCTCATAACGCCGGATCAAATCCTGCATGCCCCAGAAGCAACCGCCAGCCAGAACTGCCCGTTCTTGTGCCATTCAGATATCCTCCACCTGATTCAGATAAGCGCCATAGCCCTCGGTTTCCATGTCATTACGATGAACGAACCGGAGCGAAGCCGAATTGATGCAATAGCGCAGACCGCCGCGATCCTGCGGACCATCAGGGAATACATGTCCCAGATGGCTGTCGCCGTGATTTGAGCGCACTTCAATGCGCACCATCCCATAGCTGTCATCGCGCAACTCATTCACATAAGCAGGTTCGATCGGCTTGGTAAAACTTGGCCAGCCACATCCCGATTCAAACTTGTCGGAAGACGCAAACAGCGGTTCGCCCGACACGATATCGACGTAGATGCCGGGCTCTTTATTGTCCAGATACTCACCCGTTCCCGGGCGTTCGGTGCCATTTTGCTGTGTGACGCGAAACTGTTCGGGAGACAGTTTGGAGATGGTGTCAGAATTCTTTTCGTATTTGTTCATTTTCTCTCTTCCATCAGGCGGTGCATCGATTTGCCGGGGTTTGAGCGCCAAGACTTATCCATCAACAATGTCTCTTGCTGAAAGTGAAGCTTACTCCGGGTCTCATCCGGTCGAAAAATAAAGGTGTGCCCTATATCTGTGTGTTGCACCGCCTTTTATCAAGGCTGTTCTCAAGATGTATTGCGTGTTGAGCTGGAGCAATCGAAGCATCAACCGCGCGCGCTACCCCGTTCATGGGTGAACCACCGGATACCGCCGACAACCGCCAGTGCAATCAGCGGCCATGGTGCCCAGAGCGTCCCTTCCCAGGAAAGAACGTTGATGCTGGCAAGCACAAGGCCAATCAGGGTCAGCATTGCAATAAAGCGGTCAATCCGCGTGGTTGTTCGTATCCAGATAAGGGCCGCAAAAACAGCAATGCCAAGAATAGGCCATGCTGCCCAGAAATCGCCTTCCCACGAGAGCACATTTATAGCGGCAATTCCTGCAGCTATTGCGCCCAGTATGCCAAAGCTCTTCCTGTGCGACGGGTCCCTCATTGAGCTGATCTCGGTGTGGGCACTGCTAACACGCTGATAGCCCTGCGGCTGTACCTGCTCTGGCGATGTCAGCCGTACAGGCATTACGGCGTCTTCGCCAATCCGGACGGAATAGCTCGAAATACCACCTTCGATATTCTTGAGTGAAAGCTGCCCAAGATACTCGAAGCCGACAGTCATCTTGTTGCGAACCTGCTCGTACACTGTGCTGGATATTACAATGCCGCCAGCGGACGCTGACGCCTGCAGCCGGGCGGCGACATTGACGCCATCGCCATAAATATCGTCTCCTTCAACAATGACATCACCAAGGTTGATGCCGATGCGAAAAAGCATACGCGACTCATTCGGACGCTTGGCATTGTGCCCTGCAAGGTCGTTCTGAACATCGACAGCCGCGCGCACCGCTTCGACGACACTGGAGAATTCAGCAATGAGCCCATCGCCCCAAGTATTGATGACCCGCCCGTCATGGGCTTCAATCAACAGCTTCATAGAGTCACGATATTGCTTGAGCGTGTCGAGCGTGGCCTCTTCATTTGCCTGCATCAAACGCGTGTAGTCCTGAACATCCGCCGAAAAGATCGTGGTCAGCTTGCGACGTGTTTCAGACATGGCGTTGTCTCCCTATCTCAACCGGTGCAACTTCGTATGACGAACGCAATCCCGGCACTTTAACGCCACACGCGGGAATCTGAAATAGCCCCATGTAAAATCGATCAGGTCCGGTGATCCAAGGGGGAACCAATAAATTTGGCGGGAGCCCGCCACCGCAGACTCCCGCCATTAAAACTATACCGTCTTACCAATCGCAGAGGCGAAGCAGCCGCAAAGGGCTTTGCCTGTGTCCGCTGGATTCAACCCTGCGGAAGCACCAGACGAGTCTCTACGCGGCGATTTTCCGGAGAGAAAGGATCGCTCACGCTTGGATGACGCTTGCCAAAGCCTTCTGCCTTCAGACGCTCGGGAGAAACACCGAGCTGGCTGAGATACGCAGAAACAGACTCCGCGCGGCGCATCGACAATGTGTCATTGTATTTGTCCGTACCGGTTGCATCCGTGTGACCCTCAACCTGGAACGTCGCCACCTGAAGGCGCTGGTCGTTGAGTGCCTTGGCAAACTCGCCAAGAGTCTGCTTTGCTTCTTCCGTCAAACGATCGGAATTCAGCTCGAATGTAACCTTCATGTTCAACGGCGAAGCAGTGGGGTTCACAATCTTCTTCGCACACTCCTGATCCGTCCCGACGCAAATTGCGCGTGACTTACCAAGATCCGCCGTGTTGACGAAATGTTTGACAATATCTTCCGACTTATAAGCCGGACCAGCCATTGCGGGCGAAGCAACGCCAATCAAAATGGCCGCAGAAAGAGAAAAAAGCTGGCGCATGATGTAACCTCTTCGAGAACGGTAAGTTAAGTTTAGATTAAATTAACCAATGGCCAATTTCAAGCTCAGACCATTACGTAAAAAACATCACACACATGCTTGTATTCGATGCCGGGCTAACCGGCAGAGTGAAGGAAGAAGCGAAGCGGACACAGGTCCGCCCCGCTTTCTCGTGTCTGTCTTACGCAGCCCGTGTTGTGGCGAGATCGTAAGAAGCAATCATTGGCGACTGCGGGCTCTGATTTGCGTCGTATGGTGTGTACTTCACTTCCAATTTGGTGAAGTTCAG
>NZ_FNIY01000009.1 GCF_900104355.1 Phyllobacterium sp. OV277
CCCGCAATCGTGGTGACGATTGCTCCCGAACTTACAAGAGCCGCTGAAATGGCGAGCGCCGACGCTGCACCAACGAATTTTGAACTTGCCGCCATAGGCCTACTAAACCTTTGTTTCTCGTTGTCCCCGGGCGAGATCCCGGACTAAGCACTTACTCGCACACCGTCATAGCCGGTTTTTACATACACGCAAGGCTTACGGTTAAAATCTGTTTACTTCACACGAAAGCGTGGCATCCATGCCACGCCATTCACCGCTTATAGTAAACAGATCATGACGCTTTTCCAGCCCACGCCTGTAATTTTCACTAATGTTTAATTTTCGTCACCGACAGGCGAAAAGATCATTAAACACAACAAATCCCATAAATCCGAGCACCAAAAGGAAGCCTGCACGGAAAAACAGCTCCTGAACAGCGGGTTTTACCGGCCTTCTGATGACAGCTTCAACCGCATAAAAGATCAAATGTCCCCCATCGAGCGGTGGCAAAGGGAAAAGATTGAGCAAACCAATGCCGATCGACAGCATCGCGGTCAGCTGAATCAGCCAATCAACCCCCTGACTGGCCGCCTGCCCTGCCATTGTGGCAATTTTCACAGGTCCACCGAGCTGGCACTTATCTTCACGGCCTGCAAAGAAACGACCGAAGAACTGGCCGGTGCGGGCAATAATGAAACCGCTCTCACGCACAGCCTGACCGACTGATTCGATTGGGTTATAGGTAATGCGGCGGAAATTACCGAGTTCCTGATTGTTCACGACACCGATAACGGCCACTTTCACCGTGTTGCCCAAGGCGTCTTTTTGTTCTGCAAGTTCCGGTGTTGCTGTCAGGTTCACTTCCTGCCCGTTGCGTTCCACAACAAATTTCAGAGAATCGCCTGCCCGTGCAGAAACATGACGCTGTACGTCGGCAAAAGTTTGAACCTTGTCGCCATCCACACTGATAAAGCGATCGCCAGGCTGAAATCCCGCCACGGCGGCGGGGCCACCCGGACGCACTTCAGCGACCATGGGATCTGCAACCATGCGACCATAGAGAGCGAAAAAGACGGAAAAGATTGCAACGGTCAGGAGAATATTGAAAGCAGGTCCGGCAAAGACAGTTGCCGCGCGCTTCCAGACCGGCTGGGTATGAAAGGCAACTGCCCGCTCTTCGGCGCTCATGTTTTGTGTCGCAGCGACCGGTGAACTCGCAACGCTCTCGTCACCAGCAAACTTGACATAACCGCCCAGGGGGATCGCCGACAGTTTCCAGCGCGTGCCGCTGCGGTCATTGAAGCCGAACAGTTCCGGGCCAAAACCAATGGAAAAGGCTTTCACGCCGATGCCGCACCAACGCCCGACGAGATAGTGTCCCATCTCGTGAACGAAGACCACAACCGTTAGTACAATCAGAAAGGGTAAAATCGTACCAATAAGCAAACTGTGCGTGCCGAAAAGATAGCTCAGCATATCCGTCAAAATGTCCTCCGGGCCTCGCCCAACCCATCAGAGGGTGACCGGGTTTGGCCTGCTAGAAAAGAATATCGTAAGGCGTTTCCGGTTTCACCAGAATTGCCCCGATGAGGTACAGCAATGCCGCAGCCGCCACAAGTCCATCCACCCGGTCCATCACGCCACCGTGACCGGGAATCATCTGGCCCGAATCCTTCACACCAAATTTGCGTTTGACCCATGATTCGCCGAGATCACCGATTTGAGCTGTTACCGACAGCACAAAAGCGATGAGCGGAATGGGAACACCGCCAGCCGGTGTTATAAATGCCGCGCAAGCCACACCGGCTGCAATGCCGGCTGCGGCACCGCCGATGGCCCCTGCCCATGTCTTGTTGGGTGAAAAGCGCGGCGCAAGCTTTGGGCCACCGAGCGCGCGCCCGTTGAAATAGGCAAAAATGTCAGTCGACCAGACAACGGCAAAGAGGAACAGAATGGCTGCAAACCCATCGCCCGTGTCGCCGCGCACGAAGGTCAGGGCTATGGACGGAAATCCCGCATAGAGCAGTCCTGTAGCCGCCCAGATGCCGTATTGCCTGCCGCCGAGGATAGCCACCAGAGCCGATCCGGCCAGCAAGACGGCAATGATCAGCAAGCCATTGTGCGACAGCATCAGCATACCAAGCACGATGATGAGACAGACCCAGGAAACGCTGCGGGTCAGAGCATTTGAACGTGGTTCCGTAATGGCATGCCATTCATAAAGAACGCCGAGCCCGATAGCGCAGGCCATCAGCGTGAACGGCAAGCCGCCAACCCATGTCAGCGCAACCGCAATCGCGATCAGAATAATCGCACTGAACGTGCGCTTGTACAGATTGGAAAAACGGCCGGGGCCCTTATCCGGTGCAGATGCCCCCGAAGCCGTCACAGGGCGATTTCCTGCTGATTGACCCCGCCAAAGCGCCGTTCGCGCATATGAAATGTCTCAATCGCCTCTGCCAGATGCGTCGAGCGGAAATCCGGCCAGTAGCACGGCAGGAACATAAATTCCGAATAGGCCGCCTGCCACAGCAGGAAATTGGAAAGGCGCATCTCGCCGCTGGTGCGGATGATCAGGTCAGGATCGGGGATATCCGATGTATCCAGCCGCGCCGCAATGGCTTCAGCAGTGACATCCGCCTGCGCCAAGGTGCCTGAGGCAACTTCAGCGACGATTTTCTGCACTGCCCGCGTGATTTCGTTGCGTGAACCGTAATTGAAAGCGATGACAAGGGTTAGCGCGGTGTTCTTCTCGGTCAGGGTCTCGGCTTCACCAAGCAGACCGCGAATATCCTTGGCCAAGCCCTCGCGCTCGCCAATGACGCGCACACGCACATTTTCACGGTGGAGATCGGCCAGATCGCGGCGGATGAACAGCTTGAGCAATCCCATCAGATCCGAGACTTCGGAGCGCGGGCGCGACCAGTTCTCCGAGGAGAATGCAAACAGGGTCAAAAACGGAATGCCCATTTTTCCGGCAGCGCGAATGGTTTCACGCAAAGCCTCCACACCGGCCTTGTGTCCGGCCGCGCGCGGCAGACCGCGTGCCTTTGCCCAACGGCCATTTCCATCCATGATGATGGCAATGTGGCTCGGATTGGACATGACACTCAACCTCCGGTGGTATTAAAGGGCGAAAGCGACCTAAACCTGCATGATTTCCGCTTGCTTGACGGCAACGACCTTATCCATCTCGGTAATTGTCTCATCCGTCAGTTTTTGTACTTTTTCGGAGAGAACCCGGTTGTCGTCCTGGCTGATTGCGCCGTCCTTTTCGAGCTTTTTCAGCTCATCCATACCATCACGGCGGACATGACGTGCGGCAACCTTTGCCTGCTCGACATATTGATGGGCAATTTTCACCAGTTCCTTGCGGCGCTGTTCGTTAAGCTCAGGCAAGGGAATGCGCAGATTATTGCCGTCCGTGATCGGATTAAGACCAAGGCCGGATTCGCGAATAGCGCGTTCGACCTTGCCGACCATCGACTTGTCCCAGACCGATACGGCGAGCATGCGGGATTCAGGCACGGTGATATTGGCGACCTGATTGAGCGGCATATTCGAGCCATAGGCTTCCACAGTGATGGGTTCAAGCAGACTTGCCGACGCACGCCCGGTGCGCAGACCATTAAGGTCATGTTTCAATGCCTGCACAGCACCGTCCATACGGCGCTTCAGATCATTCAAATCGAGTGCATCACTCATGTTCACTGCTCCTATATTCTTTCTGCTCGTCTGGCCGGTATTCCGGTCAGCCTGTGCCAGAATGATTGATCAATCGTCGGATACGATTGTCGCCCGCCCTCTGCCCTGCAGAATTTCGGCAAAACCACCCTTTTCGTGGATGGAATAGACAATTATTGGGATATTGTTCTCGCGCGCAAGGGCTACTGCCGTTGTATCCATAACAGTAAGCCCGCGATCGAGCATCTCCTTGTGGGTAAGTCGGTCAAAGCGCACTGCATCGGGGTCTTTTTTGGGATCGGCGGTGTAAACGCCATCAACCTGGGTGCCCTTGAACAGGGCATCAGCCCCAACTTCGGCAGCGCGCAGGGCTGCAGCCGAATCTGTCGTGAAGAATGGATTGCCCGTGCCGCCTGCGAAAATAACCACTTTCCCCATGTCCATATAGGCTGTCGCCTGTCTCTGGGAGAAAGTTTCGCACAATTCAGGCATGGCGATGGCGGAAAGAACGACCGTATCGATACCGATCTTGACCAGAGAGGTCCGCAAGGCCAGTGAATTGATCACTGTAGCCAGCATGCCCATATGGTCGCCGGTAACCCGGTCGCCGCCTTTGGAAGCGACAGCAACACCGCGGAAAATGTTACCGCCGCCGATAACAACGCCAACTTCGACGCCCAGAGCCCGCGCTTCAGCAATATCACTGGCAATACGGTCGGCAACCGCAACATCGATACCAAAACCCTGATCGCCCATCAGGGCTTCACCGGAGGCTTTCAGCAGAACGCGTTTATAGACAGCCGTACCAACCATAAGACCTCCCGTAGAGTCGTGCATTTCAGATATTCGAAGCCCGGATACACCAAGGGCACCGCGTTGTCACGCGGTGCCCTCTGATTTCATCAGTTGTGAAATTACTTCTTCACAGCTGCTGCAACTTCGGCTGCGAAATCGGTGGCTTCCTTCTCGATGCCCTCGCCCAGAGCAAAACGGACAAATGCCGTGATCTTGGCTGGTGCGCCGATTGCCTTTTCCGCATCCTTGAGCGCGGCTTCAACAGTCAGGTCAGGATTGATAACGAAAGCCTGCGACAGAAGAACAACCTCTTCGTAGAACTTGCGCAGACGACCTTCGACCATCTTTTGGATGATGTTTTCTGGCTTGCCGGACTGGCGGGCTGATTCTGTGAACACAGCCTTTTCACGCTCAACAGCAGCCGGATCGACTTCAGCCGCAGTCAGGGCCAGCGGGTTGGTTGCAGCCACGTGCATGGCAACCTGACGGCCAAATGCGTTTGCAGCATCTGCGTTCCCTGATGTTTCGATAGCCACCAGAACGCCGAGCTTGCCGAGACCATCGGAAACACCGTTATGGATATAGGTAGCCACAACGCCTTCATTGACGCTGAGCGCTGCCGAACGGCGGAACGACAGGTTTTCACCGATCGTGCCAACCGCATCCTTGATGGTGTCGACAACGGACTTGCCTGTCGACGGATAAGTTGCAGCGGCAACAGTTGCCGTCACGCCGTCAGTGCCAAGCGCAACGTTAGCAACATTGCGAACGATATCCTGGAACGCGTCGTTGCGGGCAACGAAGTCCGTCTCGGAGTTGACTTCAACAACAACCGACTTCTTGCCGTTCGTTGCAACGCCAACCAGACCTTCAGCAGCCGTACGGCCAGCCTTCTTGTCTGCCTTCGAAATACCCTTGGCACGCAGCCAGTCAACAGCAGCTTCCATGTCGCCATTGGTTTCAGTCAGGGCTGTCTTGCAGTCCATCATGCCAGCGCCGCTGATTTCGCGGAGTTCTTTTACCTGTGATGCAGAAATGCTCATTGTGTCGCCTCTTCTCAAAGCGAAGGCATACTGGAGAAACCAGCATGCCAACTTTGCGGCGCGTCATGCGCCAATATAATTGTTTTTAGTCACCCGTTACGACGGGTATATGAAGCCTCAAGCGGAGGCTTCACCGTCCTGTGCAGGAGCCTGTGCTGGCTCTTCGAGTGCTGGCTCAACAGGAGCTTCTTCCTGAGCGCCGACATCGATGCCCATCGAGCCCTGCTGACGCAGAATGCCGTCGAGTGCAGCCTTGGCAACCAGATCGCAATAAAGCGAAATAGCGCGCGACGCATCATCATTGCCAGGGATCGGGAAATCGATCTGGTCTGGATCGCAGTTGGAATCGATAACAGCAACAACCGGAATACCAAGACGCTTGGCTTCCTGAATCGCAATCGCTTCCTTGTTGGTGTCAACGATGAAGATCAGATCCGGGATCGAACCCATGTTCTTGATACCGCCGAGAGCGCGGTTGAGTTTTTCGCGTTCACGATCAAGGTTCAGGCGTTCCTTCTTGGTGAAGCCCTGTGCATCGCCAGAAAGAAGTTCGTCCAGCTTGCGCAGACGCTGAATGGAATTCGAAATCGTCTTCCAGTTGGTCATCATACCGCCGAGCCAGCGGGCATTGACGTAATACTGAGCCGAACGGGTTGCCGCATCGGCAATGATATCGGAAGCCTGACGCTTGGTGCCGACGAACAGAACGCGGCCGCCACGGGCTACGGTGTCGGAAACCTTCTGCAGCGCGCGGTGAAGCAGCGGAACAGTCTGGGCCAGATCGAGAATATGAATGTTGTTGCGGTCACCATAAATGTATGGTGCCATTTTCGGGTTCCAGCGATGTGTCTGGTGGCCGAAGTGAACGCCAGCTTCAAGGAGCTGACGCATGCTGAAATCAGGCAATGCCATCTCTTAGTTTTCCTTTTCCGGTTTAACCTCCACAGGAAAGAGGCGGGAGACCCGCCACCGGAGGCCATATCGGATTTCTCCCGATATCAACCCAAATCCCGTGTGTGGAATGAAGCGGCTGTTAATCGATATTCCCGGCAAACGCAAGAGCAAGCGCGAGAAAAGGCGATTTTAGCCGCTTTAGGCACTGCTGTCATGGCTTACGACTATGGTTCAATATTCAATCTCGGGATTGTTCGTTATTCTCTTATGGACCATGGCCAAGGAGATTCTCTGATCAAACCAATCAAATGTGAAGGCTTTTCGAATATCTGGGACACTTTGGAATCCAATCCTCGAGAAGTTGCCAGCATGTCCATGCGATCCAGTTTACTCGTAGCGATTGAGCAAGAGGTAAGGAGCTGGAAACGAACGCAAGCCGCAGCAGCATCGCGTCGGGGAATAACACAACCTTGCCTGAATCAGCTTTTGTGAGGCCCGCATGATTTTTTGCGAGGACGGATCACTCACTTCAGTTCGGATACGCTTGTCAATATCGCAACCGAAGCCGGACTTTCAGTCCGGCTCGATATCAGCGGTTGTTGGGGAGTAGGTTGCACGAATGTGGTGCGTGGTTCGACAAGCTCACCATGAGGGAGAGTGAGGATGCAATGATAATCGCAGAGGTTGAATTGCAGAGATTGAATCGCAAAGATTGCGGTTTAAAGGGTGCAGAACTTGACTCCCTTTCATCACCTCTCTCCCTCATGGTGAGCTTGTCGAACCACGAACCATGCACAACGCACAACGCATCGGCGGTGCTCACCCCCCTCTGCCCTGTCGGGCATCTCCCCCACAAGGGGGGAGATCAGCCTTCAATACCATCTTGCACAATCTGAAACTGTTCCGGTTGTGCAAAGGCGTTCATGCCAAGGTGATCTCCCCCCTTGTGGGGGGGCCGAAGGACGGGCGAGACCCGTTGCTCGCCCCGGTAGTCCGACAGGACAGAGGGGGTGATTGCATCTCCAACATTGCAGTTGCAGAACGTATCTCCCCATCACCAAAGCAGCGTAGTTCTTATTTCGTACATTTCGGTGCGTCGAAAAGCTCAAGATTGACGAGTTTTCCGGTCATGGAGAAATCGCCGTAGTCCATCTTGAGGTCGCGGGTGACGCCATTACGATAGAGTTTGAAATTGATGCGGTAGCTTGGAAGGCCCTCGGATTTGTCTGAATCATCGAAGTAAGCGATGGACACCGGCCAGGTGTTTTCCTTCTCAAGCGGTCCCATCTTCTTCGTTTCGTCATCCGGATCGCTCGTGGCTGGCTTGCCGATGACCACCGTTGTTGCCATCACCTTGTCGGCATCCTCCGAACCATCAAACAGTTTGGTCTGGTAGAACACGTCTCCGGCAATCGCCTTCCCGATCAGTTCCTGCATGTGGCGCGTGGGAAACTGCGACAGTTCCAGATTTTCCTTGCTCGCATCGGGCTTGGTCAGGGAAATTTCCGTCTTGTCTTTTGCCAATAGCGCATCGCCGCGCACTTCCTTGGTCAGGCTCTGGTCGACAAACGTCTTGTTGACGAAACGAAATTTCGCCCCATCACCCGACTCAAAAGTTGTGGTCTGCTGATCGGTCACACGCTGCGGCTGCTCTTCCATGTCAACGCGCGTCACAAAGCGAAAATTTGTCGTGTAACCTTCACAATCCGAACCATTGAACTCGTATACCATGCGGCCTGTTAGCCCCGTGATACCACTGCTTTCCTGCGCATTATCAAGCTTGAGATCATAGATGGCGCGGTGTGGTACGAGAGTCGCTGTTCCAGCAGCAAGGGCCATGGATGATCCGGAAAGACCGAGGGCGCTCATGCTGAAAACGAGGACGGGGAATAGACGCATTGACAAGATTCTCCAGTTTTCGAATGTGCATATTAAAAAAACTCTTGGCGGAAGCGAGGCAAAAATCGCAACTTCATTCACAATCAATTGCGATTCCGCAACATAAGGATAGGAAATCCCATGAGCAGCACCATCGACAGCCGTCTAAACGAGCTTGGCATCACCCTCCCCGTCGCCGCGGCACCGGCAGCCAATTATGTCCCGTTTGCACAAAGCGGCTCCTGGCTTCTGACATCAGGACAGTTGCCACTGGCAGGCGGTAAACTCATTCACACGGGTTTGCTGGGTGCTGATCTTACGCTTGCACAGGGTCAGGAAGCGGCAAAAGCCTGTGCCATCAACATTCTCGCACAGGCAAAGGCAGCGCTTGGCGATCTGGAAAAGATCGAGAAAGTTGTAAAGATCACTGTATTCGTGGCCTCATCTGCCAATTTCACCGAACAGCATCTCGTCGCCAATGGCGCTTCCGATCTGCTGGTTGCCGTACTCGGGGATAAGGGCCGTCACGCGCGCTCAGCTGTTGGCACTGCCGTTCTACCACTCAATGCGCCTGTGGAAATCGAAGCCATTATCGAGGTTCGCTGATTATGGCATCTTTGGACTGGCTGACGAAAACGCCGATTGCCCATCGCGGACTGCATGACCTCAATAAATCCCGTTGGGAAAATACGCTTTCTGCGTTTGACGCTGCGGCAAGCGCCGGTTTCGCCATTGAATGCGATGTGCATCTGTCTTCCGATGGCGAAGCCGTTGTTTTCCACGATGGCACACTGGATCGCCTGGTTGGCAAATCAGGCAATATTCACGACGTTTCGGTTGCCGATGCCGCAGCCTTGCGGGTCGGTGGCACCAAAGATCATGTGCCGACACTGGCTGAAGCGCTAAAACTTATTGCCGGACGCGTGCCCATTGTCATCGAACTCAAGGGCATTCCGGGACGTGATGATGGTCTCGTGAAGGCGGTTGCCAAGGATTTGGCCGGTTATGAGGGCGATGCGGCGATCATGTCCTTCGACCATCACCTGATCAGATTGTTTGGCAGGGATGCCCCCGGTATTCCCGCCGGGCTCACTGCCGAGGGGCTGAAGGACAGCGATCTGGAAGAACATTTCGCCATGCTTGCCTACGATATCGATTTCGTTTCCTACAATGTCCACCATCTGGAAAATCGATTTATCGGTTTTGTGAAGGGCAAGCTTGGTCTGCCGGTGATTTCCTGGACGGTGCGCAGCCCTGACGACAAGGCGATAAGCGATGCGCATGTTGATCAGATCACGTTTGAGGGATTTGATCCACGAACGGCTTGAATGGGCTCATCTTATGCCTCGCCGCCTCTTGTATCGCCGGGTGAAATACCTAGTTTAAACAAAGGCAGCGAGGCGATTTTATCCTGCCGGCAACGTCGGGAATCTAATTCACCAATGTCAAATCTTGATCAGGGCGAGTTTACCTTGCGCGTCGGCGATGGTATCGGCGCGTTTACAGCGCAGGAATGGTCGCAGCTTTCTGGCACATCCAGAGATGCACCTGACTACAACCCCTTTCTGTCCTACGCCTTCCTCTCCGCATTGGAAGATTCCGGCTGTGTCGTGCAAAAATCCGGCTGGCTTCCGCAATTCCTCCGCTTAGAAGATGCGGCCGGAACCGTCATAGGCGCGGTGCCGTGCTATCTGAAGGGGCATAGTCAGGGCGAATATGTCTTTGACCACGGCTGGGCCGACGCCTTCGAGCGCGCAGGTGGACGATACTATCCAAAGTTGCAGGCGAGTATTCCTTTCACCCCTGCGACCGGCCCTCGCCTGCTTGCACATCGTGATTGGGATGGTCCTGCTGTTCGCGCTGCCCTTGCCAATGGTCTGCGGCAATTGACAGGACAACTTGGCGTTTCCTCAGCGCATTCGACCTTTGTGAATGATGACGACCTGCCCGCCTTCAATGAAGCCGGGTTCCTGCATCGTATCGATCAGCAGTTTCACTTCTTCAACGAAGGCTATGAAACCTATGATGATTTTCTGGAAACTCTGGCCGCACGCAAACGCAAAGCATTGAAACGCGAGCGGCGCGAGGCGCTTTCCAATGGCATTTCAATTGATCATCTGACTGGCAGTGCCCTGACCAAACCTGTCTGGGACGACTTTTTCACCTTCTATACGGATACTGGCAACCGCAAATGGGGTCGCCCTTACCTCAACCGTGAGTTCTATCGTCTCATCGGCGAGCGCATGCCCGATGACATCGTTTTGATGATGGCGCGGCGCGATGGACGCTATATCGCTGGTGCCATTAATTTCATTGGTTCCAACAGGCTTTTTGGCCGCCACTGGGGTTGCATCGAGGACCATCGATTTCTGCATTTCGAAGTCTGCTACCATCAGGCCATTGATTTCGCCATTAAACACAAGCTGCATGTGGTTGAAGCGGGCGCGCAGGGTGAGCACAAACTTGCACGCGGTTATTTGCCGGTAACAACCCATTCCGCCCATTATATCGCGCATGAGGGTCTGCGCCGTGCCATTGCGGGCTTTCTCGAACAGGAGCGCAATGAGGTTGCCATGATGAGCGAAGTTCTCAATGAACATGCTCCGTTCAAGAAATCCGACTGTTGAACGCTTGACCTTGTAGCGTCACATGGCAAACATCCGATTCATCACTGAGACAAAACGGGTGCCCCATGAGCCAGACCTATGACGACAACAATGTGTTCGCAAAAATCCTGCGCGGTGAAATTCCTTCGCACAAGCTTTATGAGGATGCCGACACTTTTGCCTTCATGGATGTGATGCCGCAGGGCAATGGCCACTGTCTGGTGATACCGAAGGTACCGTCGCGCAATATTCTGGATGTTGCGCCAGCCAGCCTCGCGGCGGTGATCGCCACGACGCAGAAACTCGCGCGCGCTGTTAAATCAGCGTTCAATGCGGATGGCGTGACTGTGATCCAGTTCAATGAACCGGCCTCCGGCCAGACGGTCTTCCATCTGCATTTTCACATTATTCCACGTTTTGAGGGTGTCGCATTGAAGCCCCATACCGGACAGATGGAAGATCAGGGCGTGCTTGCGGCAAATGCGGAAAAGATCAGGCAGGCGCTGGCTTAGGGGTTCAGCTAAGTTGTCGCGAAAACGCCCTGCGCCGAACTTTTTATGGTGCCAAGCATCGCCCTTGCGCTGAAAAGAGCCGTAGCGAAAACGGCTACTCCGGCGATGACGTCGACCAGATTGTGTCCACCCTGGATAATAATTGCCGGGATCATCAGGATATTGATCACGACAAAAATCGGAAACAGATAGTGAATTCTGCGTGTAAACCAAACGGATAAACAAGCCATCACCGTATGAAACGAAGGAAATGAAATCAGTCCGAGAGTATCGCGCGGTGAAATGAAACGGACGCCTTCCTTGGCAAGCCGCACGAGTTCCAGTCCGTAGGTATGGTCAACTGCGGGTTGGACAATTCGTGCCGTTTCATCGGAAAGCACGTAGTAGGCAGCTGGCGTGGAATTTGGAAACATCCACCAGATCAAAATCGCTATCAAAGCCGAGATCATACCACACAGCAGGAATTGATGTAGATTCCGAGCTTCGCCCCTAAAGCCCAGAAGTAGAACAACCAAGATCAGCTGCATCTGCGAACTCGCATAGACAACCCGCAAAATAGGACTCAATAGCGGCACTTCCGCTGTGGCATTCAGAAAATCCAGCCATTGGAAGCCGAATGCGCGGTCCAAGACAATGAACGCCATATCGTGAAGTTCGCCAACGGGCAGCAGCAGGTAATTGAAGACTGAACCTACAATCGTGAAAAGAATGAACAGACCCGACGCGGTTGCCGCCAAAGCAATCTTTTCTTCCGGACGCACCGTGCGATAAAATTGTCCGACACCAATTGCCGTTAGCCCGATTGCGGACATCAGGGCATAATTGGTCCAGTCAACGCCAACGCCTCTGACAGGAATGAGGATGGCGTCGAAAACCAACAAGGTGGCGATGATGCCAGCGCAAATCTTTTCAGCCGGATGCAAATTCATCTTGGAGCCCTTTATGTGGGTCCAATATACCCAGCCTCGTTTAAGGATGGCTGAATCCAAATGATTCAAGTTTTATGAAAAATAGAGCCCCGTAATAAGAACAATTTCGGCAGCAATCACACTTACAATGACATGACGGCCAAGACGCAAATAGGCCAGAAACCCGACGGCGGCTGCGCCAATACGCAGGAAAATCGAGGACTCGGCAAGCGATCCACTCGGATAGAGAATAAGCTGGGCAATCACGCCGGCAACAAGTGCTGTGGCAACAGCGCGCACAGCGATGAGCGCATCGGAATCCTCGCGCACCTTGCCGCCGATCAAAACACCGAGATAGCGCCAGATATCGGTTGGTAGCCAGCCGGCCAGCAGAATGAAGAGATAGGGCCACCACCAGTCGGTCAGGCTGTGCCAGGTCATGATGCGCGCGCCCTCGCCCATCTGACATAAGCCATGGTCGCCGCGCCCCCGGCAAAACCTGTCAGCAGCAGATCATAGGCCGGTGCCAGATGATGAATGAGCGGAAACAATACGAGGCCGGACACCATGGCCACATGGATAGACCGGTCACGCGCCGACCCCCATAGTGACGTCAGGAAATACATGGGCGTTAAAAAGAACAGCGCTGCAAAGACAATCGGCGGAAAGTCCGTCGAGAGAAAATAGACAAGTGCGACAACAAGCGAATTGGTCGCAGTCAGCGTCATGCCGAGCCCGGCAAAGTAACTCGTACGCATATGGCGCGGAATGTGCTGGAAGCGCTCCATGCCCATCACCCACGCAGTAACAGCAATGAAATGCGACAGAAACAGCAGCGTAATCCTGCGCGTCTTTGGACCGCGCATTTCCGGAATGAACGCAGCCACCATCGGCATCAGCCGTATTGATGACAGGGCGACAGCAATGGCTGCTCCAAGAAGTGAATAGCCTCCTGATATTGCGCCGATCAGAACAATATTGGCCGGAAGCGCCCAGATTGCCGCGACCATGAAGCTCGCCTGCAACAGGGAAACGCCGTTCTCGCTGGCAAAACCGGCAAAACCCACATGCGCCGTCATGAGGATGAAAGCCGGTATGCTGAAAATCATCGATGCGCCGGAGAGAAACCATGATAACCGTGTTCTCAGGCTATCGTCTTCCTGTTCTGGCAAGGGAGAAAATTCGGAATCGGCCATATCCAACCGATAACCCGATCCTGTCATGCCAGCAAGAAAAAGGCCGCCCAAGGGCGGCCTTTTCATTATTTCTTGCGTGGTACTTTCGGTACCGATGCCTTGCCGCGTGATGGCGGTGTCGGATCATCAGCAATGGATGGTCCGGCCGTCACTTTTTCGAGCACCGGCTTCTTCGGAGAAGGCTTCTTCTTCGCCACCGGCTTTTTCGGAGTTGCAATCTCCTGCTTGGGCTTCACCGCCACTTCATCGGCGAGGTAATCCAGAACAAGCCCCTTCGAGCCATCGGCCTTCTCGGCAACCGAGACAACAACCGTGCCACCCTTCTTCAACCTGCCAAACAGGACTTCATCAGCCAATGGCTTCTTGATGTATTCCTGAATGACACGGCCAAGCGGACGGGCGCCCATACGGTCGTCATAGCCTTTCTCGGCCAGCCAGGCGATTGCTTCAGGCTTCAGATCAAACGTCACGCCGCGATCGGCAAGCTGTGCCTCAAGCTGGATGACGAATTTCTGCACAACCTGATGGATGACCGGAATCGGCAGCGGACCAAACGGAATGATGGCATCGAGACGGTTGCGGAACTCCGGCGTAAACAGCCGGTTGATCGCTTCCATATCATCGCCTTCACGACGCGAAGAGCCGAAACCGATGGCCGAACGAGCCGCATCGGACGCGCCTGCATTGGTTGTCATGATCAGAATGACATTGCGGAAATCAATCTGCTTGCCATTGTGATCCGTCAGTTTGCCGTGATCCATAACCTGCAACAGGATGTTGAACAGATCCGGATGGGCCTTTTCAATTTCGTCGAGCAACAGCACGCAATGCGGATGCTGATCAACGCCATCGGTCAAAAGACCACCCTGGTCAAATCCGACATAGCCGGGAGGTGCACCAAGCAGACGCGAGACCGTGTGGCGCTCCATATACTCCGACATGTCGAAACGCAGGAGTTCCACGCCGAGCGACGCAGCCAACTGTTTGGCCACTTCAGTCTTGCCGACACCGGTAGGACCCGAGAACAGGTAGGAGCCGATTGGCTTCTCCGGTTCGCGTAGGCCAGCGCGGGCCAGCTTGATCGAGGATGACAGGGCTTCAATCGCCAGATCCTGACCGTAGACAACGCGCTTCAGTTCAGCCTCAAGATTGGACAGAACCGCTTCGTCATCCTTGGACACGGTTTTTGGCGGGATACGGGCCATCGTGGCAATGGTTGCCTCGATTTCCTTCACGCCAATGGACTTCTTGCGCTTCGACTCAGGCAGAAGCATCTGGCTCGCACCCGTTTCATCGATCACATCGATTGCCTTGTCGGGCAATTTGCGGTCGTTGATATAACGTGCCGATAGTTCCACCGCCGATTTGATCGCTTCCACGGTGTATTTGACCTTGTGGAAGTCTTCAAAATAGGGGCGAAGACCCTTCATGATCTCAATGGCATCCGGGATGGATGGTTCATTGACATCGATTTTCTGGAAACGGCGAACAAGCGCCCGGTCCTTTTCGAAGAACTGGCGGAATTCCTTGTAAGTCGTTGAACCGATGCAACGAATGGCTCCCGACGATAGCGCAGGCTTCAGAAGGTTGGACGCATCCATTGCGCCGCCTGAAGTAGCGCCAGCACCGATGATCGTGTGAATCTCGTCGATGAACAGGATGGCACCCGGAAACTCCTCGAGTTCCTTGATGACCTGCTTCAGACGTTCTTCGAAATCACCGCGATAGCGTGTTCCGGCAAGCAGCGTACCCATATCGAGCGAAAACACCGTGGCATCCGCCAAGACGGAGGGAACCTTGCCTTCGACAATCCGCTTGGCGAGACCTTCGGCGATGGCTGTCTTGCCAACACCGGGATCACCGACATAGAGCGGGTTGTTCTTCGAACGGCGGCAAAGAATCTGGATTGTCCGGTTGATCTCCTGATCACGGCCGATCAATGGATCGATCTTGCCTGCTTTCGCCCGGTCATTCAGATTGTTGCAGTAGGCCGTCAGGGCATCCTGCTTCTTCTTTGTTGCGCCCTCTTCCGACTCGGCAGCGTGGTTTTCTTCATTGTTGCTCTCCGCACCCAAGGGGGTGCGCGGCTCGGCGGCGCCGGGGCGCTTCGAGATGCCATGGGAGATGTAGTTGACCGCGTCGTAACGCGTCATCTGCTGTTCCTGTAGGAAGAATGCCGCATGGCTCTCCCGCTCGGCGAAAATCGCCACAAGAACATTGGCGCCGGTTACTTCTTCACGGTTGGAGGATTGAACGTGAATAACGGCGCGCTGGATGACGCGCTGGAACGCGGCAGTTGGCTTTGAATCCTCGTCATACCCGGTGACAAGGTTATCCAGCTCGTGATCGACATAATCGGTCACGGTGCGGGTTAGCTGTGCGAGGTCAACATTGCAGGCGCGCATGACACTGCTCGCGTCCTGATCATCAATGAGCGCAAGGAGCAGATGCTCCAGCGTTGCATATTCATGATGATGCTCGTTCGCGATCGTCAGCGCCTGATGGAGGGCCCGCTCCAGACTAGGTGAGAAAGATGGCATGAAACCTCACTTTTTCTCCATCACGCATTGCAGCGGATGTTGGTTTTGCCGCGCATAGTCCATGACTTGGGTCATCTTGGACTCCGCGACCTCATAGGTAAAGACACCACACTCTCCGACTCCATGATTATGCACATGAAGCATGATGCGCGTGGCATCTTCTTTGTTTTTCTGGAAAAAGCGTTCCAGAACGTGAATGACGAATTCCATGGGAGTGTAATCGTCATTCAGGAGCAACACCCGGTAAAGACTCGGCTTCTTGAGTTTGGGCTTGGTTCTTGTGATGACAGCTGTTCCCCGGCCGGGGCCATTGCCGCTGCCTTTGTCGTCATCTTGCATTGTTGGTGCAAACCGCTTCATCTCTTCCGATACCCGCATTTGGTGGTCATGTGTTGCCCTGTGTATCCTATGTAGGTTGCAACGCGTCGATTTTAAGCCCTCTCTCGAAGCATGCAATATCAACTTGCCGCTGCACAGCCTGTTTTAGGTGTTAGAAACAAAAAAAGTCCGGTTGCGCGCGCAACCGGACCTCATCAGACCCAGAAATGAATCTGGAATTATTTGGTGACCTTGGCAACCGCAGCCTCGTAAGGCTTGTAAGCTTCCTTGGCGAGGTCAGCATAAAGCTCGCCGAACTTGGTGGCCTGAGCAACAAAAGCCTCGTAAGCCTTCTTGGAGAATGCAGTCTGCGCTTCGAAAAGCTGCTCCACCGACTTGGTGGTGCCGAGCTTTTCAACGAGCGCTGTACCGTCTTCGAAAGACTTCTTGGAGTAGCCAGCGGCTTCATTGGCGATCGTCTGCAGGCCCTGCGAAAGAACGGATACGCTCTTCAGGGAGTTGTTGACGAATTCCTTGCCGGACTCATTGAGAGTTTCAAACGGATTGGCCATGATAAATCCTTCCTTGGATGAATTTTCCTCTTGGCCCTCATTTAGGGTGCGATGCACAAAAAGTCAATTTTATTGTGCACTGCAATAATTATCAGCAATTTTAAAAGATCGAACGCCACGGAATTCGTGAACTTCCCGGTTACCATAAACAGTTTGGTAACGCTGTTGCGTCTAAAGTCGCACGATCCGTATCTGACGAAACATTACGTCAGTTAAATTCCATATATGCTTCAGTATGAGCAGGTGTTGATTGTGCTTTATCCAGCCCGCCAAGGTTCCAGACTTTATACCAAACTATCACATGCATTCCTGGCCTTGGCGCTCGCTTCCGGAATAGGCTTCATTGAAGCCCCGAAAGCTGAGGCATCATCAAAGGCTTCTGCCATTGTTGTAGATGCCAACACAGGCAAGACGCTTTATTCGTCCAATGCGGATGCCCAGCGTTTTCCGGCATCACTGACCAAGATGATGACGCTCTATATGCTGTTTGAAGCCATGGAAGCCGGCAGGGTATCAAAGTCGACGCCTATTCCTGTTTCAGCCTATGCTGCGGGCCAGCCACCGACAAAGATCGGCTTCAAGCCCGGTCAGACGATCAGCGCGGAAGCTGCGATTCTTTCGGTCATCACCAAATCGGCCAACGACTCAGCCACCGCGATTGGCGAGTATCTTGGCGGTTCAGAACAGCGCTTTGCGCAGATGATGACCAACAAGGCACGCCAGCTCGGCATGCGCAACACCACATTCCGCAATGCATCGGGGTTGCCAAACCCGCAACAGCGCTCATCGGCGCGCGATCTGGCTCTGCTCGGCATCGCCCTGCGTGAGCATTTCCCGCAATATTACGATTACTTCTCGACCCGCGCCTTCAACTATCGCGGTCGCCGCATTGCCGGTCACAACCGCTTGCTTGGCAAGGTACGCGGTGTTGACGGTATCAAGACCGGCTATACGCGTGATTCCGGTTTCAATCTCGTCTCCTCGGTCAATGTTGACGGCAAGAAGATGGTTGCTGTTGTCATGGGCGGCACAAGCGGCGGTGCCCGTGATGCCCAGATGGCTAAGCTGATTGAACAGTATCTTCCGGGCGCTTCGCGTCGTGACGGCGGCAACCTGCTTGCCTCCCGCAAGAACAGCAAGGTTCAGGTCGCAGCGGTGGATCTTCCTGATGAGGAAGATGCCCCAATGCCGGTCCAGCGTGACGAGGTTGTGGCGCAAACCAACAATGTCGTGACTGCAACCGCCTACGCCTCCGCTCCGGCGCAATCATCTCCAGCCGCCCAGATCCTGCGTGTTCCAACTCCAACAGCGCGCGTTGATACAGCTGAAGAAGACGTTGCCGAGGTTGATCCTGTGACCACTGCTTCGGCTCCGGAAAAGGGTTCGGCCAGCGGCTGGATGGTGCAGATCGGCTCGATGGGCAGTGCTGACGAAGCCAAGGCAATTCTTTCCCGCGCTGCATCTGAAGTCGGTGGTCCTGTGGCGTCACTCTCGATCTATACGGAAAAATTCCAGAAGGGTTCGGCGACTTACTACCGTGCCCGTTTTGCCGGGATTGCTTCTGCCAAGGCGGCGAACAGTGCGTGTGTTGCGCTGAAGCGCCAGAATTTCAACTGCTTTGCGATTGCGCCGCAATCGTAAGGCAAACGATCCGAAAGACCCAAGTGTCTGAAGTAGAGGGTTTTGCGAATGTCTATTGTCAATGATTTCCATCGCCCCGCCGGTATCACCGGCAAGGAATCACGGTCGCTGTTTGGCGGTTTGCAACAGGCGGCGCAACGTATTGCCGATCTCAGGCGTGGCAATTCGCCGTTCAAGACAATGGATCTGGTGAATATTCTGCTTTGTCAGGCGGCCAGGACGCGCCGCGCAGCGATGCCCCAGGTCAATGTGCGTATTCGCTCCGGCAGTCGCGATGGCGTTTCGGCAGTCCGTTTGAAAATTTCCTGAGACTCGACTGAGCTTGTTTTAAAGCAGTCCCAATGACGCGAGTTCGTTGCGCAGTTCCGGCGGCAATTTGGCCCGGCCTTTGCCCTGCCCTTCATCTGCAGGCGCATCTTCGCTTGTCAAATACCGCCACCCCTGAAATGCCCGGCGTGGTTGCCATTCCGTCACGATAATTCTTGGATCAAGCACCAGATGACAGCGGGAAATTCCCTCATCATCAGTAAAGGTGCGGATATCAGTCAGTATCTGGCGGCATTGGACATTGCCCTTGATCACCCAATAGAGCGATCCGCCCGCCAACAATTCCTCGACCCGCTTGGGCACCATGCGCGTGGTGTGAAACTGTTCCGGCGACAGACCGGCGCGCCTGCGCTCATCGAGCCGGAAATCGATCCATGCTGCAAGATCTTCGATCGCAGTGCAGCCGACGCAAAGTTTAACAAGATTGAGAGCCATGGGAGAGAATTGACGCTTTCGCGTGCCAAGGTCAACCAAAACCCATGGGTTCTCCACAAAGGGTCAGCGAACGCGGTGATTTCGTCCGCTGACCTCGGTAAACACTTAGTGACCGGTTGCCGCGATGGCGCTTCCACCCGGAGCCTGCCGCTTGGAAACGACCGCCGGGTGATCCGGCGCAACAACGGGCACTTCCGTTCCCTGCGCATCATATAGCTTGCCGTTGAGGAAATAATCGCCATCGTGCAGCTCGGCGATATCCTGATACCGCAGCACGCGCTCTGTTCCCGCTACAAATACCGACTGCTGATCCGAGTTCCCGGCGGTCAAATGGTTGAACACGATGTTCAATGTAATTGCCATGAGCGCTGCCGAGCTGATGCCCGAGTGAAAAATCGTGGCAAACCAGCTGGGGAAATGATCGTAGAAGGTTGGTGAAGCAATCGGGATCATGCCAAAGCCAAGCGATGTGGCGACAACAATCAGGTTCATGTTGTTTTTGTAATCGACCTTGGAGAGTGTCCTGATGCCGCTTGCGGCCACCGTGCCGAAAAGAACCACTCCGGCACCACCAAGCACAGCACTTGGCACAGCGGCGACAACGCGGCCCATGACGGGCAGCAAACCAAGGCCGACCAGAAATAGCCCACCCGTTGCCACCACATAGCGGCTCTTGATGCCCGTTACCGCAACCAGTCCGACATTCTGGGCAAAGGCGCTTTGGGTGAACGAACCGAAGACCGGCGCGATCAGGCTTGAAAGCATGTCGGCGCGCAGACCATCGCCGAGGCGGCGTGAGTCCACCTTGGTCTCGATGATCTCGCCGACGGCCAGAATGTCAGCTGATGTCTCGACCAAAGTCACCATAATGACAATGAACATGGAAATGATCGCCGCAAGTTGAAAGGTTGGATAGCCCCACTGAAAAATCGTCGGCAGGGCGACAATCGGTCCGTCGCTTACTTTCGAGAAGTCGGTCATGCCAAGTGCCAGTGCAATGAGCGTTCCGATGACGATGGCCAATAGAATCGAAAGCCGTGAAATCCTGGCACTGCCGACCTTGCTGAGCAGAAGCACGATAACCAAAGTCAGAGCCGCCAGCTCGATGTTGGCCATGCTGCCAAAATCCGGCGCCTTGCTGTTGCCGCCCATCGCCCAGCGCGCTGCAACAGGCATAAGCGTCAGGCCAATAGTCGTAATCACAATTCCGGTGACCAAGGGCGGGAAAAACCGGGTGATTCTTGAGAAGATTGGTGTGATTAACAACCCTATGAACGAAGCGACCATGACAGCACCCAGTACGGCCCCGATCCCTCCATTGCCTGTTATGGCAACCATTGTGGCTACACCCGAGAACGATACGCCCTGAACAAGAGGCAATCGGCAGCCGAAAAAGGGCAAGCCTATCGTTTGCAGGATCGTGGCCAACCCTCCGGCAAAGAGCGATGCGGTGATCAGTAGTCCGATATCGTTCGGCGACAAGCCTGCCGCCTGTCCCAAGATCAACGGAACGGCGATGATCCCGCCATACATGGTCAGGACATGTTGAAAGCCGTAGGCCAGATTGGCCGCTATTCCCAGATTTTCGTCTTCAGGTCGTTCTTGCGGTGTATTCCCATGTAAATTTGATGCCAAGGTAGTGTCCTCCCAATACCTTTGTGCAGCCCAACCAGATGTCACTGATCGGGCGGGATGAAACTATGGCACCATTTTGGGATTTGACTGTATCTGATTTATTGAAAGTGTTTTCGGCAATGCACGGGTATTGTCAGCACTCGACCACATTCACCGCAAGACCGCCGAGACTGGTTTCCTTATAACGCTCGTTCATGTCACGCCCCGTCTGGCGCATGGTTTCAATACATGCGTCGAGCGGTACGAAGTGCGTGCCATCGCCTTTGATGGCGAGCGAGGCAGCAGTCACAGCCTTAACCGCTCCAAGCGCATTGCGCTCGATGCAAGGCACCTGCACGAGACCGGCGACGGGATCGCAGGTCATGCCAAGGTGATGTTCCAGCGCGATTTCTGCGGCATTCTCGATCTGGGCAGCGGAGCCGCCCATAACGGCGGCAAGTCCGGCTGCCGCCATGGCAGAGGCGGAACCCACCTCGCCCTGACAACCGACTTCCGCGCCTGAAATAGACGCATTGTGCTTGATGACACCGCCAACGGCAGCTGACGTCAGCAGGAAGTCACGAATACCATTGGCATCCGCATCATCATGGAAATGCAGGTAATAGCGCAGCACTGCCGGGACGACACCCGCAGCGCCATTGGTCGGTGCAGTGACAACCCGCCCGCCAGCGGCGTTTTCCTCATTGACGGCCATGGCGTAAACTGAGAGCCAGTCATTGGCCAGAAGCGGGTTCATGCGGTTCTGCCGCCATTCCTCCTGCAGCCGGTCATGCAGATAACGCGCGCGACGCTTGACCTTGAGCCCGCCGGGCATAATGCCTTCCTGCTCCAGACCGCGCTCAATACAGGAGCGCATGGCCGACCAGATGCGATCAAGACCTGTATTCAGATCGTCGCGGCTCATGAAAACTTCTTCGTTGCGGCGCTTCATTTCCGCAATGGACAATCCGCTTTCCTTGCTCATGGCAAGCATCTGCGCCGCGTTCTTGAACGGGAATGGAACCGGGTCTTCAGCTTTGGGAGCCGTCCGGGTCTTGGCGCTTTCAAGCTCTTCTTCGGTGACGACAAAGCCACCACCAATCGAATAGAAAATACGGCGCAACAGCAGGCGCTCATCCGCATCATAGGCTTCGAAGGCCATGCCATTGGCGTGACCCGGCAATGGCGTCCGGCGATCCATGATCAAATCCGTAGCCGGATCGAAGCGATAGGCAGGATGTCCGTCAGGGCGAATACGTTTTTCCTGCTTCACTGTTTCCAGCAGCGCATCCATCTGGTTGGGATCAATCGTGGCCGGCAGAAGACCACAGAGGCCCAGAATAACCGCACGATCCGTCGCATGACCAATACCGGTGAAAGCCAGCGATCCGTGCAAATGCACGCGCAGCCGGTCAACCTTCACGCCCGTCGGCCGTGGCCATTGTCCGCTCTTCAATTCCGCGAGAAACAACCCGCCAGCGGTCATCGGGCCCATCGTGTGAGAACTCGAAGGGCCAATGCCGATTTTATACAGATCGAAAACCGACAGGAACATTCGGGCTACCTCAACAGGTGAAATTGCATATAGCGTATAATGGCTGTTCTGGCGTCTGCGCCGAAGCCAGCCACCGACCTAGCGTTGTGTTTCTACGACATGCCAGACCAAAGAAAAAGGGTGCAGTCGCGCCGCACCCTTACATCAGAAAATTATTCCGGCTCAACTGGTATGGAGCCTGCTATTTTACTCAGTGAATAACGACCAGATAGGTCACAAGTAAAATCACTGCAAAACCAACGACTGCCCAGGCTGTAATGCCCCAGCAGGATTTTTGAACGCTATCGTCCATGAATTTTGTATTTCCCTGTTTCTCTTGGAAGGACACGATTCTCTCGAAAGGCTCCGTCTCTGGGAGAGTGGATATAACTGTCCATACCTTTCTTCGCAACGCCAAAGGTGGCAAAATCAGGGCGAACACACGCATAGCTGAAATGCGCCAAGTGCATGACACCAATGATATCAACACCTTAAATGGAAATACTGCTCACGGCGCCGTTTACGATTGGGGTAAAATCATGTTGAGTGCAACAGTAAAACGAGTAACTTGCCGTTCATAGCCTTCATCTCCCACCGAGAGAGCCCGCATGGAATCCGCACGCTTAATGTCCTACTGGGTTGATGCGCTGGCCCTTCTCTATTTCTTCGGCGTATGGGGGCTGTATTCGCACACGACGGCAAACGGGTTTCTCAATCGGCGCTCGCTGACATCGGAAATGAATCTGGCAAGGCGGCAATGGATGACCACCATGTCGAGCCGTGAGTTGCGCATGATCGACACCAGCATCATGATCGGCTTGCAGCAAGGCACCGGCTTTTTTGCGTCAACATCGATTCTTGCCATTGGCGGCTGTTTCGGTCTGCTGAATTCATCCGGGCGGGTGGTCACGCTTTTCCACGATATACCGTTTCTGGGCGAGACAACCGAGCGGCTTTTTGAAACCAAAGTTCTCGGTCTGCTGGTTCTCTTCGCCTATGCGTTCTTCAAGTTTGCCTGGGCATACCGGCTGTTCAACTATTGCTCAATTCTGATCGGCGGCGTGCCGATGGCGCGTGACAAGGCCCCGGACGATCCGCAGGTCGTCTTTGCCGTCAACCGGGCGGCAGAGATCAACATTCTGGCTGGCCAGCATTTCAACAGCGGGTTGCGCGGGATTTTCTTTTCCATCGGTTATCTCGGATGGTTCCTCGACCCCATCCTGTTCATGATCACGACCAGCCTGGTTGCGGTTGTCCTCTTGCGCCGTCAGTTTTTCTCGAACGCCCGCGATGCGCTCATGCGCAATAATGCCGAGACTGATTCATAGTCCGCGCGGCAGGTAGCGCCAGACGACGATTGCCGTGAACACCATCAGCATTCCAAGCGCGATGAAAATCGCGCCAAGGCTGAAAAATGTCAGAATGATCGAATAGAAGAACGCGGGCAAAAGTTCGGAGAAATCGAGATAGGTCCTGTATACTGAGGTCATTTGCGCCCGCTCATGCGGATGAACCGCGCGAATGAATGTCGTTGACGCCAGCGTATCCAGCGCGACGCAGAAAAAAGCGCCGGTCAGCAGCATGAGCGCTGCAATCATCGGGAATTTTTCACCGGCAAGTCCAGCACCGGCCAGCGCCAACGCCAGAAGAACGAAGACACCCGAAATCGTCCGCATCAGCCCCTTGGCCATGCCAACCTTGCCCCACAGGATCGACCCAAGCAGAAACAGGTTGCCAAGCGATACGAGCAGACCACCCGCAAGCTTGCCCTGCCCCGTCGCCACCATGAGAATAGGGCCGTAGACAAAGAACGTGCTCCAGTAGCACGACCGCGAGAATGCAATGAGCCATGCCAGCCGCAGACGTGGCTGGGCAACAAACCGCCTGACATTGGCAATGGGATTGGCGGCGCGGCTCGGACCTTTCTGCAGGGCCGGATTGTCGCTCAGGCGGAAATACCAGAACAGGGTCAGCAGCAGCAGGGAAAAGCCGATCGACAACAGGAACGGCGCGATCATCCCCATCGTGCTATAGAGGAAAACGCCAAGGAATGGCCCCGCTGTCCACGCAACGGTGGCCGTTGCCATACGCACGGATTCAGCGCGGACCAGTTCGCCCCTCTTGATGTGATCCATGATGTAGAGGCTCAGGGTGATCGACAGCGCACCCGCGCCAAAAGTGCGCAGGAAAAGTCCAGCCGCCTGTCCCGGCACCGTATCCAGCGCAAAGGCGCCGCAGCCGAGCATCAGCGACACCGCACCAGATGTATAGACCCAGCGGCGCGGTATGCGGACAATCAGCAGCGGAATCGACAGTGTCACCATCAATCCAAGCATCGACATACAGGTATAAAGGATGCTTACGCTGCGTTCGCTCTGCAGCAGATCATAGGTCTGGATCGGCACCACGCTGGTGATGATCGCACGGGCCATCGACTCGATGCCAAAGAGGATCGCAAACACCCGAGCTGTCGGGCGTTTGGCCGTACTGATCCAGATAGGATGGCGAACTTGATTGATCACTGGCTTGGCTATCGGGGATGTGCTGATTCGAGCGCCCTTGGACAATCGGACGCCACGCAAGGGATAGCAGTCAATCAAGCGACATAATATGTCTGTTTCGCAGAAAATGCTGAAATAAATGCGAAATATCAATCATCCAGCGCATGGGAACACGTGGATTTTGTTTTCCAACTCCCCTAGCTTGCATAGAGTTGCATTAATCGAGATTCCCGTATGAGCCAGACTGAGACGTTGACCCCGCCCGCCAAATCCCGTCTCGGCAAGCTCGACGTTTTGCGGGGCATCGCGCTCATCGCTATGGCCACCTATCACACGGGCTGGGATTTCGAGTTTTTCGGCTATATGGAGCCCGGCACCACCGGCCATGGGGCGTGGAAGCTCTATGCCCGCATCATCGCCTCGACCTTTCTTGTGCTTGTCGGTTTCAGCCTTGTTCTTGCGCATCGCAACGGCGTTCGCTGGCGACCCTTTGGTATCCGTCTTGTGCAGATTGTCCTGGCATCACTGGCGGTCACGCTTGTTACCCTGTATATCACGCCGGATAGTTTTGTGTTTTTTGGCATTCTGCACGAGATTGCCGCCGCAAGTGTACTCGGCCTGTTGTTCCTGCGCCTTCCGGCTATCGTGATTGCTGTGGCAGCAGCCGCTGTTGTCGCCGCACCGCATTATCTGGCATCGGCCACATTCGACGGGCCGGTTTTCTGGCCGCTGGGCCTGTCGGAAATGCCGATCCTTTCGAATGATTACGTCCCGGTTTTCCCGTGGTTCGGTCCGGTACTCGCCGGAATGGCGCTTGCCAAAACTCTGCTGCACTTCAATCTCACGGGAATTTTCGCAGGAAACATTGTTCCCGGCTGGCTCGACCGCGGATTGCGGTTCATCGGGCGGCACAGTCTGGCATTCTATCTCATTCATCAGCCGGTTCTATTCGGCTGCGTGTTCCTCATTGCTCAGGTGTTTCCTCCTGCAACGCTGACGCCACACGAGGTTTTTGACCGGGAATGCACGCGTACCTGTTCTGCGGACAATGAGAAGGCATTCTGTGAGCGCTTCTGCACCTGCACGATGAGCCAGCTGGAAACACAGAAGATTTTCGATGATGTCTATGCGGGCAAACGCACGCAGGACAATGATCCGCAGATACAGGATATTACCAACATGTGCACCAATGAGGCAATGCAGCCTTAAATGGTGTGGTTCGTGGTTCGACAAGCTCACCATGAGGGAGAGTGTGGATGCAACGATAATCGCGAAGGTTTCGGCATAAATCATAAAGGCTCACGCACAAAGGTTGGGCATAAGGGTTGCAGAATAAAGCTCCCTTACATCCCCACTCTCCCTCATGGTGAGCCTGTCGAACCACGAACCACTGATTTATGCAGCCTTGTTAGCGTAATCTTGGAAGTGAGCGTAAATCTCAGGTATTAACACCCAGCTCTGCCAGCCGCTCAATGCAGGCCTCTTCCACCTGATCAAGTTCCGTTAGCGTCTCTTCAATATCCCGGCGCTTTTGGCGTAAATCACCACGTTTTTCTTCCACGCGCTTCATCAACAGGTGCAGTTGACCCATTTCACCCGGTGGCTCGGTGTACATTTGCACGATCTCGTGGATCTCGGCGATGGAAAAGCCGAGGCGCTTGCCGCGAAGGATCTGCTTGAGAAGATGCCGGTCGGATGGACGAAACAGGCGGGTGCGTCCACGGCGAACCGGGTGGATCAGCCCCTCGTCCTCATAAAAGCGCAATGTCCGCGTCGAAACGCCAAACTCCCGCGTCAGCTCAGTAATGGAATAATATTCGCGCATGACAGACACTGCTCTGTTTCTCATTATTTCACACGAATGTTTGGCCACGCAATTACGTAAAAGTCAATTGCACCTTTGTTCGCACAAATGAACGTTGGTCACAAACCTTACGTAAGAGGCGTTTCAACCCAGTGCAAACCACCAGGTTGCCAATCCCAAAAATGAGAAAAAGCCGACAACGTCGGTTACAGTCGTTACAAAAACTGCCGATGAAATAGCCGGATCGGCTCCGAACTTGTCGAGCAGCAGGGGAATCAGAATGCCACCCAGTGCCGCCGCCATCATGTTGATGATCATGGCTGTGGCGATAATCCCGCCAAGTTCGACACTCTGGAACCAAAGGCCCGCGACCATGCCTATCAATAGCGCGAACACCATGCCGTTAATAAGCCCGACCGAAGCCTCGCGGCGGATGATGCGGCCCGCATTGTAGATGTCCATGTGCCGGGTCGCCAAGGCGCGCACGGTGACGGTCATGGTCTGGGTCGCCGCGTTGCCACCCATAGAAGCCACGATGGGCATAAGGACCGCAAGCGCAACCATCTGCTGGATCGTCCCGTCAAACAGCCCGATGATGGATGCGGACAGAAACGCGGTGAACAGATTTACGACCAGCCATGGCGTACGGGAACGGGATGTTGAAAAGACCGAGTCGGAGAGCTCTTCGTCGCCGACGCCGCCGAGGCGCATGATGTCCTCTTCGGCCTCTTCCTGAATGACGTCCACGATGTTTTCGATGGTGAGCACGCCGACGAGCCGCTCATTCTCATCAACAACGGCCGCAGACAGAAGATCGTACTGTTCAAAGATTTGCGCCGCTTCTTCCTGATCCATGGTCGCAGGAATGGCGTGACGCGTCTCGTGCATGATCTCGTCGATCTTCGCATCACGTCCGGCGCGCAGGATACGATCAAGATCAATGGCACCAAGCAACCGGAACATTGGGTCGATAACGAAAATCTGCGAAAAAGACTCGGGCAAATCGGCGTTGTTGCGCATGTAGTCGATGGTCTGTCCGACGGTCCAGAATGGTGGAACCGCAACGAACTCCGTCTGCATACGGCGACCGGCGGTTTCTTCCGGATAGCCGAGAGAGCGGCGAAGGCGAACGCGTTCGGTAAATGGCAACTGTGCCAGAATCTCGTCGCGGTCTTCTTGGTCGAGATCCTCAAGAATGTAGACGGCATCATCGGAATCAAGATCCTGAACCGCTTCAGCGATCTGCTGATTCGGCATGGCGTCGACGATTTCGAGGCGCACGGCCTCATCAACTTCCGCCAGAGACGCAAAATCGAATTCATCGCCAAGAAGCTCGATGAGTGCCGAGCGCTGCTCCGATTGCAGCGCCTCAAGAACGTGGCCAAGCTCGGACTGGTGCAGCTTGCCGACGTGGGACCGAAGAAACAGAACATCGCGATCCGCAATGGCGGCGCCGACACGGGCGAGATAGGAAGAGCGGACAGCGCCGTCTTCGCCATAAATGTCGACGTCCCGCTCTTCATCGGCGGACTGAGGCAATGTTTCAGTTTCGTCCATCGGTCCGCACCTGCCTTCCTGACGTGTCTTACACTGTCAGACTGTCAGTTAGCGCATAACCCCTGAAATCCAAATCGAATTCTGCAGGATTATGCGCAATTTCAGAGGGTTACTACTACCCTGCTCAACCATTGGACGCAAAGCATTGATATCAGGCGGCGCTGTCTTCCCAGCCGCTGATTGCCTTGACCTCAAGAAAGTCTTCCAGTCCCCAATGACCGCCCTCACGGCCAATGCCGGACTGCTTGTAGCCGCCGAAAGGTGCGTCTGCCTTATGCGACGCGCCGTTCACGCGAACCATACCGGCACGCAGCTGCTTTGACACACGCTTGATCCGTTCGCGATCACCGGATTGGATATAGGCAGCGAGCCCATAAGGCGTGTCATTGGCGATTTCGACGGCCTCTTCTTCCGTATCGAACGGGATCATGGCAAGCACCGGTCCAAAGATTTCTTCACGGGCAATCGTCATGTCATTGTTTACATCGGCAAACACGGTTGGACGAACGAAATAGCCCCGATTGAAACCTTCCGGACGGCCAGTACCACCGGCAATCAGGCGCGCACCTTCCTTGATGCCCTGTTCAATCAGGCCCTGTACCTTATTGAACTGTGCTTCGGAAACGAGCGGCCCCATATGATCGCCATCCTTGGCCGGATCGCCAACCACTGTCGCCTTGGCTGTGGCGGCAGCCACTTCCGTTGCCTTGGCGTAAACCGAGCGTTCCACCAGCATGCGCGTTGGCGCATTGCAGGACTGACCCGTATTGTTGAAGACATGCTGCACACCGCGCGTCACCGCAGCTTCGACGTCGCTGTCGGCAAAAACGATGTTGGGTGACTTGCCACCAAGTTCCAGCGACACGCGCTTGACCGTATCGGCAGCCGCCTTGGTGACGGCGATGCCTGCGCGGGTCGATCCGGTAAACGACATCATGTCGATGCCGGGATGCGCAGACATGGCAGCACCGACCGACGGGCCATCGCCATTGACCATGTTGAAAACACCAGCCGGAAGGCCCGATGCATCGATCATTTCAGCAAATACAACTGACGAGATCGGTGCAATTTCAGAAGGTTTCAGCACAACGGTGCAACCTGCAGCAATAGCGGGCACAACCTTGAGAATGACCTGATTCATCGGCCAGTTCCATGGTGTGATCAGGCCGCAAACGCCGATTGGTTCATAGGCGATCAGGACATTCTTGTTGTGCTCATCCAATGGCCGTTCGAATTTGAAATCCTTCAAAGCGCGCATGAAAGCCTTGAGGTGGCTGGTGCCCGAGGCCGCCTGCTCTTCCAGAGCCATTTTGATCGGCGCACCCATTTCCGAGGAAATCGCCTGCGCCATATCGTTGATACGCGCTTCATAGACTGCGGTCAGGCGTTCAAGCCACGCAATGCGTTCCTCACGGCTTGTCAGGCTCCAGGTGCTGAATGCCTTGCGCGCGGCGTTCACTGCAGCATCGACGTCGGCGGCTGATCCAACTGAAATGACAGCAAATGCCTGCTCATCGGCAGGATTGATGACTTCAAGGTCTCTTGCCACGGCTGGAGCTGTCCATTTTCCATTGATATAGAAATCGGTCTTGCGAAGCATGGTTGGTCTCCTGCCTGTGGGATGTTGATTGAGAGCTGGTCGATGCCGCTCATTGTTCGATTGAAGGTGTAGCCGATGAATAGGTTACCAGCCAACAGCAATATCGAACAAAGAGGCGAAAATAGCGGCGTACTCTTATCGGTTCACGATTTCTTCCGCTGATGGAACTGACGGCTAAGGCGCAGGAAATTGCCCAGCATCGCATGGCCATATTCCGTCAGCACCGATTCCGGATGAAACTGTACGCCAAAGGTCGGGTGCTCATTATGTGCGAGCCCCATGATTTCGCCCCTATCCGAACGTGCAGTAACAGTGAGCGCGGTGGTGTTTTCATCAGCCACGACAATAAGCGAATGGTAACGCCCCGCCTTGAATGGGCTTGGCAGTCCCTTGAACACCCCTGTTCCGTCGTGCTGGATCAGTGATGAACGGCCATGCATAGGCTCTTGCGCGCGCAAAACCTTGCCGCCAAAGGCTTCGCCAATGCACTGGTGGCCAAGGCATATGCCCAGAATGGGAACGGTACCGCTGAACTTTTCGATGATGGCCAGCGACTGGCCCGCTTCATGCGGTCCGCATGGTCCCGGCGAAATAACGAGAGCCGAGGGCTTTAGCGTTTCAATATCGGCAATCGAGATCGCGTCATTGCGGACAACCTGCGTTTCCTCGCCAAGTTCGGCAAAATAGCGCGCCACGGTGAAAACGAACGAATCGTAATTGTCGATGATGAGGATCATGACCCGATATCTCCGGCCATATTGAACACGTCCAAAATCCGCACCGCCTTATCGAGCGTCTCCTGATATTCCGCCGCCGGATCGGACAGCGCAGTGATACCACCGCCCGCCTGAAACACCGCCTTGCCGCCCTGAAACAGCACCGTGCGAATAGCGATATTGGTATCCATATTGCCGTTGAAGCCAATAAAGCCGATTGAACCGCAATAAATGCCCCGCGCAACATGCTCGGTTTCCGTGATGATCTCCATCGCCCGCAATTTTGGTGCGCCAGTGATCGAACCGCCGGGGAATGCTGCGCGGATCAGATCCAGCAATGTTCTATCATCCGCCAAACGACCGGTGACGACGGAAACCAGATGATGCACGCTGGCATAGGATTCCAGACCGCAAAGCACAGGCGTTAGAACAGAATGGGGATTGCAGACGCGCGAAAGGTCGTTGCGCATCAGATCAACAATCATCAGGTTTTCAGCGCGATCCTTTTCCGACGCCAGCAGTTCATCCGCATGCTGCCGGTCGATGTCAGGATCAGCCGAGCGCGGTACAGTACCCTTGATTGGCCGTGTTTCGACATTCCTGCCACGCGCCGACAAAAACCTCTCAGGCGAACTTGAGGCTATCACCAGATCGTCATGTTCGAGATAGGCGGCAAATGTTGCAGCATTGCGCTGACGCAGGGCTTTGTAGAACGACCAGACGGGATAATCATCAGGGAGATCGGCGCTAAAGCGTTGCGCGATGTTGGCTTGAAAAATATCGCCGTCGAGAATGTATTCAACAACCCCAGCGACAGCCTGCATATAGGCTTCACGCTCGAAATTGGATTGCCAGATTTCTCGCGCAATGCGTGGTCTTGGAAAGCTGTGCTGTTCTGGTCGCTTTTCGAGCGCGGCAAAGAAGGCATCCGAACGCTCTACAGCACGAGCCGCACGTTGTTCCCCCGCTTGCTCAGGCAAGCCCGATGAAACCAGCCAGACTTTTTGTTTCAGGTGATCGAAGGCAAGAATGACATCATAAAAACTCCAGACCGCATCCGGAACGTCGCCTTGCGGCTGCTTTACCGGTTCGGGAAGATTTTCCAGCAGGCGTCCGAATTCATAGGAAAAATAACCGATCGCTCCGCCGTGGAAAGGAGGAAGATCACGCTGATCCTCGAGCTGATACAGGTCCAGATAATGGGAAAGCGCCTCCAGTGGCAGAAGTTGCGATGCTTCATCGTTCCAGTGGGCTACACCGTCTGTTACCACCAGTTTTCCGAAGGGATCGGCGGCCACATAGGAATAACGGCCAAGCTGGTCATGACGCATGGCGCTGTCAAGAAAGCTCAAGCCCCCGAATGGCCTGAGGCGTTCGGCAGCATCTACAGGTTCCAGCCATGGAATTTCCCGGATATACATCCGTTACTATCTCCCGGTGATTTCACCCGCTTTTGCGGGTTGAAAGAAGGATACTTGTCTCGGTCAGGGTGATTCCGTCAATATGGCGAATGTCCCGCAAGGTATGATCGAAGGCTTCAAGGGTTTCGACTTCGATTTCCGCGACAATATCCCAACGTCCATTGGTCGTATGCAGCGCGCGAATCTCGGGAAACCCCTGCAGACGGCGGATAACTTTCTCCGCACCTTGGCCCGCCACTTCGATCATGGCAATGGCACGCACACCATAAACACCCGCCCCGGCTTTCAGCGTCACGGTGAAACCCTGAATGGTGCCATCGCTGGTCAGCTTGTCGACGCGGGCGCGCACGGTGGCGCGCGAAATACCCAGCAATGTCGCCATCGACGAAACGGGCATGCGGCAATCATCCCGGAGCAAAGACAGCAATCGGCGGTCGAGGTCATCCATATCATATTCCAATTTGTATAATTCTGTTGCGCAATCTGCGCATTAAGTTGCGCATTTCTATCAGGATGCTGTCTATTTGTCACCGCCTCGGGCTGGCAGTATAATGGCCGCGACGGAGGGTTCTCCGGCTTCCATCTATTGACCAATTAAACGCGAAAGTGGCGCTTGTTGATGAACATGCTCGGCAAATTTGAGAACGACCCAAAACAGAAATTGATGATTGTCGGCGCACCCATCGAGGAAGGCGCCGGTCGTCTCGGAGCCCTCATGGGACCCGCTGCGCTACGCACCGCCGGTCTCATCCGCACGCTGGAAGAAATGGGCCACCCTGTTGATGACCATGGCGACCTTCGCTTGCCCGATGTATTGCCTGTCGTCCCACCCGTTGTTGGTCTTGCCCACTACATCGAGAAGATCGCCGCCTGGTCGCGTATGCTGTGCGTTGAGACCTATGAAGCGATGAAGGCGGGAGAATTTCCGGTTATTCTCGGCGGCGACCACTCCCTTTCCATGGGTTCCGTCGCTGGTGTTGCCCGTTACTGCCAGGAAAACAACCGCGAACTCTTCGTGCTCTGGCTCGATGCCCATTCGGATTTCAACACACCGGCCACATCGCCATCGGGCAATATGCATGGCATGTCGGCGGCGCTCCTGTGCAACGAACCCGGCCTTGAAGGCGTATTTGGCGATGAGCCGCATGGCCTGATCAAGCCTGAAAATCTGCATCTTTTCGGCATTCGTTCCATCGATACTGTTGAGCGGAAGCTGCTGCGTGAACGCGGCATCGATGTCATTGATATGCGCCAGATTGATGAGTTCGGCGTGGCCAAGCTCATGCGCCGCATCATTGAACGCGTGCAAAAGGCCAATGGCATCCTGCATGTCAGCTTTGACGTGGATTTCATCGATCCATCGCTCGCACCCGGTGTTGGCACGACAGTTCCCGGCGGCGCGACCTATCGCGAAGCGCATCTCGCCATGGAAATGCTGCACGATTCCGGCGTTGTCGGTTCGCTCGATATCGTTGAACTCAACCCGTTTCTTGATGATCGCGGCAAGAGCGCCATGCTGCTTGTCGATCTCGTCGCCAGCCTGTTCGGCCGGCAGATTTATGAACGTCCCGCCCAGTCAGACCAGAGCACCGCTGCTCTCAACGTATAAGAAAATTGGCAAATAGGAGGATATTTTGCTGCAGACAGCCGCCCAACTGATTTCGACCGAGTCCCGTCTTGGCGCTCATAATTACAAGCCGCTTGATGTGGTTCTGTCGCGCGGTGAAGGCGTGCATGTCTGGGATATCGATGGCAATCGTTATCTCGATTGCCTCTCGGCCTATTCGGCTGTCAATCAGGGCCATTGCCATCCCAAAATCCTTAGCGCGATGACTGAACAGGCATCAAAGCTCACGCTGACCTCCCGCGCTTTTCGCAATGATCAGCTGGCGTTGTTCTACGAGGAACTGGCAGCGCTAACCGGCTCGCACAAGATTTTACCAATGAACAGCGGTGCCGAAGCCGTCGAGACTGCCATCAAGGCCGTTCGTAAATGGGGCTATGAGGTCAAGGGCGTGCCAGAGAATGCCGCAGAGATCATCGTCTGTTCCGATAATTTTCACGGCCGCACCATGGGAATCGTCGGTTTCAGCACCGACCCATCGGCGCGCGAGAACTTTGGCCCCTTTGCGCCGGGCTTCAAGGTGGTTCCGTTTGGCGATATTGATGCGTTTGCCGCGGCTCTGACACCCAACACGGTGGCTTTCCTCGTTGAGCCTATTCAGGGCGAAGCGGGCGTGATCATCCCGCCAAAGGGCTATTTCACCAAGGTGCGCGAACTTTGCACGCAGAATAACATCACGCTCATCCTTGATGAAATCCAGACTGGCCTTGGCCGCACCGGCGCTCTCTTGGCCGAAGCCCATGAGGGTATCGAAGCGGATGTCACGCTGATTGGTAAGGCGCTGTCAGGCGGTTTCTATCCGGTTTCCGCAGTGCTTTCGAACAGCGATGTTCTGGGTGTTCTGAAACCCGGTCAGCATGGCAGCACATTTGGCGGCAACCCGCTTGCCTGCGCCATCGCCCGGGCTGCCCTGCGCGTGCTGACCGAAGAAAACATGATCGAAAACTCCCGCATCGAAGGCGAATATTTCCTGCAGCAGCTCAAGGGCATCCGCAGCAATATTGTCCGCGAGGTGCGGGGTCGTGGCCTGATGCTGGCGATTGAATTGCATCCGGAAGCCGGTGGTGCCAATCGGTTCTGCTACGCGTTGAAGGAACGCGGTATTCTCGCGAAAGACACCCATGGCGATACGATCCGCATTGCACCGCCCTTGGTGATCACGCGCGATCAAGTGGATTGGGCGCTGGAACAGTTCGATGAAGTGCTGACGAGCATGAATTGAGGACGCCCCCTCCTTCTCCGTCATCCTCGGGCTTGACCCGAGGACCCACGGCAAACAAAGAAAGACAGCATTCATTGTTCCTGCTTGTTGCAAATGCTGCACGCGCCTTTAAGTCAGCGAGTTGCTGGAATGCATCTGTTTAAGTGGGAAGTTTAGTGCTGCACAGCCATGGGTCCTCGGGTCAAGCCCGAGGATGACGGAAAGGGAGGCGTTGCAACGCTAATCGCCAACGTTGCAGAACCTGGCTCCCTGCAATCCACCAATCTCCCTCATGGTGAACTTGTCGAACCACGCACCACACATCTTTCTTACACCCTCACCCGCTCAGCCTTCGGATCATACATCGGCTTCAGCGAAGCCTCGGCTTTCACGCGCTCCCCGGCGATCTCGATCTCATAAACGGATGAAAGCACCTGTTCTTCGCTCTCGCCCTTGCTGGCGACATAGCCAAGGCCAATTGCACCGCCGAGATGATGCCCGTAATTGCCTGAGGTGATCGTTCCGACAATCTCGCCATCGCGCACGATCGCTTCGTTGTGGAACAGCAGCGGCTCGGGATCAGCAAGGCGGAACTGCACCAACCGGCGATCAAGCCCGTTCTCCTTCTTCCTCAACACCGCATCGCGCCCGATGAAATCGCCCTTGGCGGGTTTAACGGCAAAGCCGAGACCGGCCTCCAGAACGTGATCCTCATCGGTGATATCATGGCCGAAATGGCGGAAAGCCTTTTCGATCCGGCAGGAATCCAGCGTATGCAGGCCACAGAGTTTCAAGCCAAGCGCCTGCCCTGCTTCTTCCAAAGCCTCGAAGACGTGGGCGGTCTGGTCAGATGATACATAAAGTTCCCAGCCGAGTTCACCAACATAGGTGACGCGATGCGCCCGCGCCAATCCCATGCCAATCTCGATTTCCCGTGCTGTTGCAAAGGGATGCCCGGCATTGGAGAAATCATTCGGGCTGATCTTTTCGATGAGGTCGCGGGATTTCGGCCCCATCAGGCAAAGCACGGATTCCGCTGCCGTCACATCGGTGATGACGACAAACTCGTCTTTGAGGTGTTTACGCATCCAGGCCAGATCACGTTGCAGCGTGGCACCCGGAACGACGGCAAAGAACGCGGTTTCCGACAGGCGCGTAATGGTCAAGTCGCTTTCGATGCCGCCGCGATTGTTGAGCATCTGTGTATAAACAATCCTCCCGGGTTCGACATCAAGCTGGTTGGCGCAGAGCTTTTGCAGGAAAGCCAGTGCATCGCGGCCCTCAATACGGATTTTACCGAATGACGTCATGTCGAACAGACCGACACCACTGCGCACCGCCAGATGCTCATCGCGCTGATTGTCGAACCAGTTCTGCCGCTTCCACGAATAGCGATATTCGCGCTCCTGACCGGGTTTTGCGAACCAGTTGGCGCGTTCCCAGCCCGCTACCTCGCCAAAGACGGCACCGCGATCCTTCAAATGCTGATGCAGCGGCGAACGGCGAATATTGCGCGAGGTTGCCATCTGCCTGTAGGGAAAATGGTCGGCATAGAGCAGACCGAGCGTCTCGGAGACGCGCTCTTTCAGATAGTTTCGGTTTTTCTGGAATGGCTGGGCGCGGCGGATATCCACCTCCCAGAGATCGAAAGGCGCTTCACCATCGTGAATCCATTGCGCCAGCGCCATGCCTGCGCCACCCGACGAGACGATGCCAATCGAGTTGTAGCCTGCCGCGACCCAATAACCGCCAAGCTCCGGCGCTTCACCAAGATAATAGCGGTCATCCGGGGTGAAACTCTCAGGACCATTGAAAAAAGTATGAATACCTGCCGTGCCGAGCATCGGCATGCGGTTGACGCCCATTTCAAGGATCGGCTCGAAATGTTCGAAATCTTCAGGCAGTTGATCAAAGCAGAAATCTTCGGAAATGCCGTTCATGCCCCAAGGCTTTGCCACAGGTTCGAAGGCGCCGAGCATCATCTTTCCGGCATCTTCCTTGTAATAGGCGCACTCATCGGGAACGCGCAGCACCGGAAGCCGCCCAAGCCCCTGAATGGCTTCGGTGACGAGATAAAAATGCTCGCAGGCATGCAGTGGCACCGTGACACCCGACATGGATGCGAGATCACGCGCCCACATCCCGGCGCAGTTGATCACCACATCGGTTTCAATCGTGCCCTGTTCCTCGCCCTTGGCCCATGAAACACCCGATACCCGGCCATTCTTTTTGCTGATATCGGTGACCTTCACTTGCTCGAATATCTTTGCGCCGCGTTGTCTCGCGCCCTTGGCCAGCGCCATGGCGATATTGGCTGGATCGCACTGTCCATCGAGCGGCAAATGCACCGCACCAACCACATCTTCAATATTAAGATGCGGATACATCTCTTTGACTTCGCTTGGAGAAATCTCGCGCACATCGACATTGAAGGCACGGGCGAGTGATGCCTGCCGGTAAATCTCATGCTTGCGCTCTTCGGTCAGCGCCACGGTGATCGAACCCACCTGCCGCATGCCCGTGGCAACACCGGTTTCCTCCTCCAGCTTCACATAGAGATCGGCTGAATATTTGGCGAGGCGTGTCATGTTCTGCGAGGCACGCAACTGGCCGATCAGGCCAGCGGCATGCCAAGTGGTGCCCGAAGTCAGTTGTTTGCGCTCCAGGAGGACGATATCCGTCCAGCCGAGTTTCGCCAGATGATAGGCCACGGAACAGCCGGAAACGCCGCCGCCGATGATGACAGCCCGGGCTTTCGAGGGGAGCGAACTCATGCGCGGATTCTTTCGTTATTGGGGTCCCAGAGCGGTTGATCCGGATGAACGGTGGCCTTGAAGCGTTCGCCAAAAATCTCGACTTCAACTTCCGTGCCGGGTTCGGTGAGTTCGGTCTTGAGCATGCCAAGGGCTATGGATTTGTCGATCCGGTGGCCCCAGCCACCCGATGTGGTTTCACCGACAATGCTGCCCTTGTGCCAAAGCGTCGACATGTAAGGCGCATCGCAATCACCGGCATCGATGGTCAACGTGACGAAGCGCTTTGTGACGCCCCGCTGTTTTTCGCTTTCCAGCGCGGCTTTGCCAAGAAAATCGGGCTTTTCCCATTTGATGAAACGCTCAAGCCCGCTTTGCAGCGGCGTATAGTCGGTGGAAAGATCGCCCTTCCATGCGCGATAACCCTTCTCCAGCCGCAGCGAGTCGAGCGCATACATGCCGAAAGGCTTTAGCCCATATGTCTGTCCCGCCTGCCAGACCGCATCGAAAATGGCTGTGGTGTCGGCAATCTTGCTATGGATTTCCCAGCCAAGCTCTCCGGCAAAGGAAACGCGCACCAACTGGCAATAGTGTCCGGCAATCTGCGTTGTCTGGTGCGACAGCCATGATTTTGTCAGGTCCGCATCGCAGATACCGGCAAAGAGATCGCGGGCTTTGGGGCCTGTGACGATCTGACAGGAAAATTCCTCCGTGACATTGGTGATTGTGATTGCGCTGCCCTTGGGTAGATGGTTTTGCAACCATTCCAGATCATGCCACTCGGCGACACCTGCGGTGATCAGGAAAAACACGTCCTCATCCAGCGCCATGATGGACATTTCGGTGACGACCCGGCCCTTGGCATCAGCAAAATAGCCAAGGCCTATACGGCCGGGTTTTGGCACCAGTCCGGTAATCAGGCATGCGAGCCAGTCACGCGCACCCGCACCGCTCACCTTGAAGCGGGAAAAGCCGGGTAGATCGAGAATGCCGACCGCATCGCGCACCGCATGGCATTCTTCGCGGATACGCTGCTGCCATGGCCCTTCGCGCGTAAAGGTCTGGGTGGACTCTTCCGACGTATCGTCGCCGGGCTGCGCATACCAGTTTGCCCGCTCCCAGCCATTATAGGCACCGAACTGCGCGCCGAGCCTGGCGATACGATCATGCAGCGGCGAGAGTTTTTTGTTGCGTCCGGCTGGCCATGTGAGACGCGGGAAATGAATGGCATATTCATGGCCGTAGACTTCAACACCCTTGGCGACGCTGTAAGCCTGATCGGCAAAGCCGGTGAAACGGCGCGGATCGCAGGACCACATATCCCATTCCGTTGCGCCTTCCGTCACCCACTCAGCCAGCACCTTGCCTGCGCCGCCCGCCTGCGCAATGCCGAAGGTGAAAACACAGGCTTCAAAAGCATTGGGAACACCAGGCATCGGCCCGATCAGCGGATTGCCATCGGGTGCATAGGGTATCGGACCATTAATGACCTTTGATAGGCCGGCCGTTCCCAGAATGGGCACGCGGGCAATGGCATCATTGAGATGCCAGTCGAGCCGTTCCAGATCATCGGGGAAAAGCTGGAAGGAAAAGTCATCCGGCATCGGATCATCTGACGTTGCCCAATGCGCCCGGCAGTTGCGCTCATAGGGGCCAAGATTCATGCCGTTCTTTTCCTGCCGCAGATAATAGGACGAATCCACGTCGCGCAGCAACGGCAGCTTGTGCCCCTGCTCGCGGCTCCATGCGGCAATTTCGGGGATTTCGTCAAACAGCAGATATTGATGGCTCATCACCATCATCGGCACATCGCGGCCAAACAGCCTGCCGATTTCCTGCGCACGGTATCCGGCGGCATTCACCACATATTCGCAGCGGATATCGCCCTGCGGCGTGGAAATCACCCATTCATCACTATCGCGCCGGGCAGCGGTCACAGGGCAAAACCGGATGATCTTTGCGCCCATATCGCGGGCGCCCTTGGCCAGAGCCTGCGTCAACTGGGCAGGATCGATATCGCCATCATTGGGATCATAAAGCGCACCTTCCAGATCATGCGTCGACAGGAAGGGATAGCGCCCGGTGATTTCATCGACACCGAGCACATCAATATCCATGCCCTGATAGCGGCCCATGCTCTTGACCCGCTGAAACTCGCGCATCCGCTCCTTGCCATGGGCAAGCCGCAGCGAGCCCGTGACATGGTAGTTCATGGGATAATCGACTTCCTGCGCCAGTCCCCGATAGAGTTCAGCCGAATAACGCTGCATGTTCATCACCGACCACGAGGCGGAGAATGTCGGCACATTACCCGCCGCATGCCATGTGGAACCCGATGTCAGCTCGTTCTTTTCCAGAAGTACGCAATCGGTCCATCCAGCCTTGGCCAGATGATAGAGGCAGGAGACGCCGACCGCCCCGCCGCCAATGATGACGACCCGCGCCGACGTTGGAAATTCAGACATGCAAAGTCTCCCGTGGTCTTATGCTTTTTGTTTGCAGGCTAAGCCCGTGCGATTTCATCGAGGTACCACTGGATGTACCGCAATTCGTTCTGCTCCATCGGCGCGATGGGTCCCGGCACGAAGTAGTGCGAGCGCACACCGCGCGCCGTGTGTTCAATGATTGTCTTGTCCTCGGCGGTGGTCACTTTCCAAAGCCATGTCAGCTTTTCAAGATCGTAATCCCTGCCCTCTTCCGCATCGCCGCGCACCAGCCAGATCAGTTCCATCTCGCAGGTTTCTGCGGTCTTCGGGATAAAGCGATAGATCATGCCATGATCAGGGTAGCAGACAAGAAAACTCGTGCCGCCAAGGTGAATGGACGTCACGCCGCCATCAAATTCGGTGAAACGGCCCATCAGTGGTCCCACGGGCGAACCGTCCTCGCTGCCGCTCGATACGCCATCATAGAGCGCATAGCGGAACGTATCGATGGTTTCCTGCCCCTGCGCCGAATTCTGCCAGTGATCGCCGGTGGCGATGTCAATGCCAAGCGCGCAGGTGCGCTGCTCCATGCGGGCATTCAGTTCGGTGATTTTCTCCAGCGGCTGCTCCAGCGCATGGGTCTGTGAATATTCAGGATGCGCCGGACCGCAGTGGTAGCACTCCACATAGTTCTCAACTGCCAGTTTCCAGTTGGCATCAACCGGATAGGTCTCGCGGTGCGCCACCTTGGCATCGGCCCAGCCATATTGGCCGCAGGTGGTGCGCAGTGACTGTTCGATGATGGAGAAATCCAATGGTTCGTCAGCGAAGCAGATGAAAATCAGCCCTTCGGCCACGCGCACATGTAGTTTTTTCAGACCATGAGCGCTGCGATCAAAATCCCGCGGCATCAACCGGGCTGCCCGCAGGCTGCCGTCGTTCATGTAGGTCCATGCATGGTAGGGGCAGACGAAGAAGCGCGCATTGCCCTTTTGCTGGGTGCAGACCTCGGCGCCGCGATGGCGGCAGACATTGAGGAAGGCATGGATCGACCCATCTTCGGTGCGCGAAACAATCACCGCTTCCGTATCGATCTTGAACAGCTCGAAATCGCCGGTATTGGGAATGATGCTGGCGTGACCGATGCAATGCCAGTGGCGACGGAACACGCGCTCCATATCTCTGGCATAGACATCCGGGTCCATATAGAAGGCGCGCACCAGACCGTGACCCGGCCGGTGTTCCGCAATCATGCGATCGATCTTGTCGCCTGCCGGTGCAATCCCGGCCACTGCCTGTTCTGCGCCCATCTTTGCCTCGCTCAAAAAGATTGTTCCCGAACGCTTATTGTTTCTCGGATGCGTCGCAGATTAGAATGATTCCGCATTGGGCTCCGTTCAAGCGATGGTTGCTCATGAAGACATGAATTATTCTCAACAGTCGAAATTGCAGGTGCCACCCGATGATGTCGAAGCCCAGAATACCGCCGCTTGGCTCATTGCGTGCGTTTGAAGCCTCGGCGCGATTGCTGAGCTTTCGCCTTGCGGGTGATGAGCTTGGCGTGACGCAATCAGCGATCAGCCATCGCATTTCCGAACTTGAAGCAATTCTGGGGGTGAAACTGTTCGAGCGCTTGCCACGCGGTGTGGCGATGACCGATGCGGGAACGCTTTACTACCCCTATATGCGCGATGCCTTTGAAAAGATCGCGCGCGGCACGGCGCTGATCAACCGGCTTGGCACGACGGATGATCTGGCGCTTGAAACCTACGCGACCTTTGCCATTCGCTGGCTCATTCCGCGACTGACGGATTTCCGCAAGGTCAATGCAAACCTTGCCATTCGCATTGGTACCAGCCAGCTTGATTGGGAACTCAACATCGACAGTTGTGATATTGGCATCATCCACACCACGCGGCCGGAGCGGATGAACTTGCATTACCGGCTATTGGTAAAGGCAGAGATGTTTCCCGTATGCAGCGCGCAGGTCGCAGCAAAGATCGCGGGCGACAACAGTGCCAAGGCATTGAACAAGGTGCCGCGCCTCGCGCTCTATACGGCACCTGAAGATTGGGGAACATGGCTGGAAGCAGCAGGCATTGCCGACACCGGACAGGCTGTGACGCTGAAATTCGACACCTATCTCGCCGCCCTGCAATCGGCGCTGGATGGTCAGGGACTGGCCATCGCACCGGGTTTTCTGGTGGCGGATGATCTCAAAGCCGGACGTCTGGTGGCACCCTTCCCGCTGAGAGTTCCGCAACCCGGTGCCTGGTACATGATCTGCCGCAAAGAGCGGGTCAATGAAGCCCGCATCCGCCAGTTTGAGAAATGGCTGGTGGAGCAGTTTGAGGCGGTGTGAGCGTGGTTGGTGGTTCGTGGTTCGACAAGCTCACCATGAGGGAGATGGGTGATGAAGGGGAGCTTTATTCTGCAGCCTTTTGATCTCCGATCTCTGTGATTATCGTTGCATCCCCACTTTCCCTCATGGTGAGCTTGTCGAACCACGAACCACCAACCCAAACCACAAACCATCTCCAACCCTATTTCCGCTTAATCCCAATCGCTCTCCCCACGCGTGCAGGTAGCTCCAGCTTTGAATGGGCCTGCTTGTAAAACTCAAGCTTGGGCAATACATCTTCCGGAAACGGCACAACTTTGGGCCCGTTCATATCCACATGCAGCGACAGAACTTCCGAGGTGGCGGCCACCCATCCATCCCGGTGGATGATCTCGTTATAGGTGTGCAGGCGCTTGCCATCAAAGTCGATCAGCTGGCTCGTCACAGTCACCACATGGTCCAGATGAATCTCCTGCACATAGCAAATATGGACCTCGGCGGTGTAAATCGTCAGCTTCCGCTCCGCTGCATATTTGGGCCCGAAACCAAGCTCCGCAAGGAATTCATCACCACCACGGTCAAACACCACATTGTAATAGGCCATGTTCAGATGGCCGTTATAATCGATCCATTCCTTTTCCATGGAGATCGGCGCGGAGCGGTATAATTCACCTTCTGACATGCGGGGGTTCCCTTGGTTGTAAATTTAAGCGGCATTTGAAGCATGGCAGCCACCCCTTCACTTTGTCAAAAACGACTGATAATGGCGGCAGCCTAACGATTGGCATTGGTGCGTAAACTGCTCGGCGTCTTGCCTTCGAAGATGCGAAATGTCCGGGCGAAGGCGGCGGCGGATGAAAACCCTGTGCGTGCAGCGATGTCCGCAAGCGGTGTTTTTGTGTCTGTGATCAGCCGCCGCGCGATCTTTAGGCGCAGGCGCAGATAGTAGCGGCCGGGACCTTCCCCGACGGCTTTTGCAAATATCTTTTCAAGACTGCGGGCGCTGAGACCGCAACGTTTGGCAATGGCCCCGATGGTCAGCGGCGCATCGAGATGCCCCTCCATCAGCCGGATTGCGGTGGCGAGTTTCGGATGCACATCGTCAAGCCGCCCCAGCGAAACAAGTGGCTGGGCGTCATTGGAGGCATGGGCCTCGTCATAGATGAAGACGCTCGCCACATCGAGCGCCACGGACATGCCGCAGCGCGAACGGATGAGATGCAGCATCAGATCAAAGGTTGGCGATGCGCCGCCGGTGGTGAAGACAGGACCATCAATGACATAACGATCCGGTCGCACATCGGTTTCAGGAAATTCGGCGGTGAACTCCTCCATGTCTTCCCAGTGAGTTGTAGCCCGGCGTCCCCTGAGCAATCCTGCCCGGCCAAGTAGCCATGACCCCGCTTCGATGCCGCCGATCATCTGGTAGCAGTGCGTGGCGCGGCGCAGGCTGGCGGTAAAGGTCGTGCGCGAAATATCCGATGTGCCGAAGCCGCCGATCATCAGCAGCATGTCGGCTTTGTCACAAGGATCGAAGGCACCGGAGACCGCAATCGGCAGACCGCAGGTGGTGATAGCAGGGTTTCCATCCAGAGAAACGATCTGCCATTTGAACAGGTTGCTGCTCGAGACGCGATTGGCCGCACGCATGGGATCAATGGTGGATGCCACGCACATCAGTGATGCACCGCTGAAGACAAGAACCGTCACTTCGAGCGTTTGGGTGTTGGGCAAAAAGAGTGGCGACGATTCGCTATTCATCAAATCAAATTCGTATATTGCAAAGCATTGGTTTGCAACAGCTGCATGATTTGCCCAACGAAAAAATGGGAGCAAAGCAATGGGACTCACCCCCAATCGCGACGTATTCATTACCTGTGCCGTAACCGGCTCCGGTGACACGACAGGCCGGTCCGACAAGGTTCCGGTCACCCCGCGCCAGATCGCCGATGAGTGCATTTCCGCCGCTAATGCGGGAGCGGCTATCGCTCACATCCATGTGCGTGATCCGAAAACGGGCAAAGGCTCACGCGACATTGCGCTGTATACGGAAGTGGTCGAGTTGATCAAAGCGTCTGGTGTCGACATGGTGCTGAACCTCACCGCCGGTATGGGCGGCGACCTGACGCTTGGCTCGACCGAACAGCCCATGCCGCCCTCGCCTGATGGTACGGATATGGTTGGAGCAACGGAGCGTCTCGTGCACGTGGCAAAGCTGCGTCCGGAAATTTGCACGCTCGATTGCGGCACGATGAATTTCGGCGAAGGCGATTACGTCATGACCAATACGCCTGCCATGTTGAAAGACATGGCAGCGCAGATCAAGGCGCTCGGCGTGCGCCCGGAAGTTGAAATTTTCGACACCGGTCATTTGCTACTCGCCAAATGGCTCTATGACCAGAAATTGCTGGAAGATCCTGTGATGGTGCAGCTTTGCATGGGCATTCCATGGGGTGCACCTGACGATATCAACACGCTGTTGGCACTCACCAACAATTTGCCATCCAACTGGACATTTTCGGCCTTCTCCATTGGTCGCAACCAGATGCCCTATGCGGCCATGGCGATGCTGGCTGGCGGCAATATCCGCGTTGGCCTTGAAGACAATATCTGGCTCGACAAGGGCGTTCTTGCCACCAACGGCCAACTGGTCGAACGGGCGGTGAAGGTTGCCGAAAGCATTGGCGCGAAAATCCTTGGACCTGACGAGGTTCGCGCCCGCATGAAACTGACAAAGGGCTGGTGACATCATGACGACAATTCGCAAAGCGGCAGCCGTCGGCGGCGGTGTTATCGGCGCGGGCTGGGTCGCCCGCCTCATTCTCAACGGCATCGATGTTTCGATCTTCGATCCTGACCCGGAAGCAGAACGCAAAGTCAGCGAGGTGATGAAAAACTCACGGCGCGCCTACAAGACCATGGTTCCTGATGGCCTGCCGAAAGAAGGCAAGCTGACTTTTGCCAAGACCATTGCCGAAGCTGTCGCCGGTGCCAATTTCATTCAGGAAAGCGTGCCGGAACGGCTTGATCTGAAACACAAGGTGCTGGCGGAAATCGACAAACATGCGGCTGTCGACGCGATTATCGGTTCGTCCACATCAGGCATTTTGCCATCGGATATGCAGACATCGATGCAGCATCCGGAGCGTCTTGTCGTCGGCCATCCTTATAATCCGGTTTATCTGCTTCCCCTCGTGGAAATCGTCGGCGGTAAGCTGACCTCCCCGGAAGCCATCGAAACGGCCCGCGAACTCTATGCCTCCATCGGCATGAAGCCGGTGGTCATCCGCAAGGAAATCGAAGCCTTTGTTGGCGACCGCCTGCTGGAGGCCGTCTGGCGCGAAGCGCTGTGGTTGATCAAGGATGATATTACCACCGTCGAGGAACTCGACGATATCATGCGTTATTCCTTTGGTATCCGCTGGGCGCAGATGGGTATGTTCCAGGTCTATCGTGTGGCGGGCGGCGAAGCGGGCATGCGCCACTTCATGGCCCAGTTTGGCCCCTGCCTCTCATGGCCGTGGACCAAGCTGATGGACGTGCCTGAGCTGACAGACGAGCTGGTCGACAAGATCGCCACCCAGTCGGATGAACAGGCGCATGGTCTTTCGATCCGCGAACTCGAGCGCATCCGCGACGACAATCTGGTTGCCATCATGGATGCCCTCTCCCGCCAGAACAAAGGCAAGGGCTGGGGCGCCGGGGCACTCTACAAGGATTACACAAAACAATTGTCCAAACTGGCAAAGAAGCCTGCCATTTCAAAAGCTGCCGAAAAAGCCAAATCCACCAAACCGAAGAAGAAGGTTTAGAACCATGGATTTCGGTCTTTCGGAGGAGCAAAGGCTGATTGTCGAGACAACCCGCGCCTTTGTCGAAAACGAGCTTTATCCGCACGAAGCGGAAGTCGAGCGCACGGGTGTCCTGCGCAAGGAACTGGCTGATGAGCTGAAGCAAAAGGCGATTGCCGCGGGTCTTTATGCGGCGAATATGCCTGAAAGCGTTGGCGGTGCCGGTCTCGATACGGTGACATGGCTGCTCTATGAAAAGGAGCTTGGCCGCGCCAATTATGCGTTGCACTGGTCCTGTGTCGGACGCCCATCGAACATTCTGCTCGCTGGCACAGACGCCCAGAAGGAAAAATACCTTTATCCCTGCATTCGCGGCGAAAAGTCCGATTGTCTGGCCATGACCGAACCCGGTGCGGGTTCGGATTTGCGCGGCATGAAGGCAACAGCCGTGGAAAAAGGCGGAGACTGGATCGTCAACGGTACGAAACATTTCATCAGCCATGCGCTGGAAGCGGATTTTGTCATCCTCTTCGTGGCTTCAGGTGAAGAAGACACGCCGCGCGGCAAGAAGAAAAAGATCACTGCCTTCTTCGTCGACAAGGATCATCCGGGGATGACCATCCGCGAGGGTTATCGCAACGTCTCGCACCGGGGCTATACCAATGCGATCATCGAGTTCGACGATTGCCGCCTGCCCGCCGATGCCATCCTTGGCGAAGTGCATAAAGGCTTTGACGTCGCCAATACATGGCTCGGTGCCACACGGCTGCAGGTTGCGGCCACTTGCCTTGGCCGGGCGGAACGCGCGCTTGGCCACGCCATCCAATATGCGGCGCAGCGGGTGCAGTTTGGCCAGCAGATCGGCAAATTCCAGGGCGTTTCGTTCAAGCTCGCCGATATGGCAACGGAACTGAAGGCTGCTGATCTGCTGACTTTCGAAGCCGGATGGAAATTCGATCAGGGCACTGTGACCGATCAGGACATGGCCATGGCCAAGCTGAAAGCCACGGAGGTGCTTGCCTTCGTTGCCGATGAAGCCATCCAGATTCACGGCGGCATGGGACTGATGGACGACCTGCCACTTGAACGCATCTGGCGCGATGCCCGCGTGGAGCGGATTTGGGAAGGCACATCGGAAATCCAGCGCCACATCATTTCCCGCGCTTTGCTTCGTCCGCATGGAGCATGAGCGGTTTATGAGGTCAGGTTTCGCCATCATCACCCCCCTCTGTCCTGTCGGACATCTCCCCCACAAGGGGGGAGATCACATTGGCATGAACGCCTTTGCACAACCGGAAACGTTTCAAATTGTGCAAAGGCAGTATTGTAGGCTGATCTCCCCCCTTGTGGGGGAGATGCCTGACAAGGCAGAGGGGGGTGGTCACTAGTGCCAAAACTCGACCGTCTGCTTCGACCCAAAACCATTGCAGTCTTCGGCGGTCTTCAGGCGGCCGAAGTCATCAAGCAATCGCAGAAAATGGGATTCTCAGGCGAGATATGGCCTGTCCACCCCAAGCATGATGAAATACTCGGCCTCAAAGCCTATCGCTCCGTCGCCGACCTTCCCGGCAGCCCGGATGCGGCGTTTGTTGGCGTCAACCGGTTTCTTACCATCGATATTGTCAGGCAATTGCGTGAACGCGGTGCGGGTGTTGCCGTATGCTATGCCTCGGGTTTTCTGGAAGCTGGCGCCGATGATGCGGATGGTGCGCGGCTGCAGGATGAGCTGATTGAGGCAGCGGGCGATATGCCGATCATCGGGCCAAACTGTTATGGCCTGATCAATTATTGCGATGGTGCCCTGCTCTGGCCCGACCAGCATGGCGGACGCAGACTTGCCGCTGATGAGCGCGGTGTTGCCATCATCACCCAGTCGTCCAATATCGCCATCAACATGACCATGCAGACGCGCGGATTGCCAATTGCCCATGTGATGACGGCAGGCAATCAGGCGCAAACAGGCCTGCCCGATATGGCTATTGCCCTGCTTGAGGATGAGCGGGTCACAGCGCTCGGTCTCCACATCGAAGCGTTTCAATCAGCGGCAAAATTCGAGGCACTGGCAAAACGCGCGCGGGAACTAAACAAACCCATCGTTGCCATGAAGGTTGGTCGCTCGGCGCAGGCCCGCGCGGCAACCGTTTCGCACACGGCCTCGCTGGCTGGATCGGATGCGGCGTCGGATGCATTTTTGACGCGCCTCGGCATTGCCCGGGTCAATTCCATCGCCTCTTTCCTTGAAACGCTGAAGCTTCTGCATGTGCATAAACAGCTTGATGGCAATACGCTTTCGTCCATGAGTTGTTCCGGCGGCGAAGCCTCTGTCATGGCCGACAGTGCCGAAGGCCGCGCGGTTCACTTTCCAGTCCTCACACCCGAACACCGGGCCAAAGTAAAATCCACGTTGGGGCCGCTGGTCGCCGTGGCCAATCCGCTCGATTACCACACCTTTATCTGGAACAATGAACCGGCACTCACCGAGACCTTTACAGCCATGGTATCAGGGGGCTTCGCGCTCAATTGCCTTGTGCTTGACTTTCCCCGCAAAGACCGCTGTTCCGATGTGGATTGGTGGGCAACCGTGCGGGGTTTTGAGGCTGCTCTTAAAACCAATAATGCCAAGGGCGCCATTGTCGCGTCCCTGCCGGAAAACATACCCGAGGAATATATTGCCGGGTTGATGGCGAGAGGTATTGCGCCACTCTGCGGGATCACCGAGGCGTTTGATGCTGCTGAGGCTGCCGCGTTTATTGGTCAGGCATGGAAAACACCATTGCCTCAGCCCGTTGTTTCTCCCGAAGAAATCCATGCGGAAAATCTGACGCCCGACGAAGCGGAAGCAAAAGCCCTCCTTAGAATGCGGGGGCTACCCGTGCCTTTGGGCCAACGTTGCCAAAGCGTCGAAGAAGCGGTTGCAGCGGCGGAAAGATTGACCTTTCCGGTCGCGCTCAAGGCACTTGGCGTTGCGCACAAATCCGAGCTTAATGCTGTCAGGCTCAATCTGCGGGATGAACAATCCGTGCGCGTTGCTGCCACTGACTTGATTGGCATTGGCAGTGGGCTTTATGTCGAACGCATGGTGACCGACGCCGTTGCCGAACTCATTGTCGGCATTGTTGATGATCTGCAATTCGGACCGCTGATGACGCTTGGTACCGGCGGTGTGCTGGTTGAACTTTTGAAAGACAGCGTGACATTGCTCCTGCCATCCAGCCGGGCGGAGACCGAAGCCGCCCTGCGCTCGCTGCGTATGTTTCCGCTGCTTGACGGCTATCGTGGCAAACCGAAAGCCGATCTTGATGCGGCTTTGGATGCCATTCTTGGCATTGCCGATTTTGCGGTGAAGAATGCCGGCAGGATCGTTGAACTCGATATCAATCCGCTGCTTGTCTGCCGCAGCGGTCAGGGCGCATGGATAGCCGATGCGCTGCTTGTAACCAGGGGAGAGTTGCATGAGTGATGTGATCAGAACGCGCCGCGAAGGCGGTATTCTCGAAGTCACGCTGGATCGTCCGAAGGCCAATGCCATCGATCTCAAGACCAGCCGCCTGCTAGGAGAAACGTTCCAGAATTTCCGCGACGATCCTGAATTGCGCGTGGCGATTGTCCAGACCGAAGGCGACAAATTCTTCTCCGCTGGCTGGGATCTGAAGGCAGCCGCAAGCGGCGATGCCGTGGATGGTGATTATGGGGTCGGTGGCTTTGGCGGATTGCAGGAGCTGCGCGACCTCAATAAGCCTGTCATCGCCGCCGTCAACGGCATGGCGGTGGGCGGCGGGTTTGAACTCGCCCTCTCCTGCGATCTTATCTTTGCCTCCGACCATTCCAGTTTTGCCCTGCCTGAGATTCGCGCAGGTACGCTTGCTGATGCCGCCACGGTAAAATTGCCCAAGCGCATTCCCTATCACGTCGCCATGGACCTGCTTTTCACCGGACGATGGATGGATGTTGCGGAGGCGCATCGCTGGGGTCTCGTCAACGAGGTTCTGCCAAAAGACAAGCTGATGGAGCGCGTCTGGGAGATCGCGCGTCTGCTCGAAAGCGGCCCGCCACTGGTGTTTGCCGCCATCAAGGAAGTGGCGCGTGAAGCGGAGGATATGAGTTTTCAGGACGCCATGAGCCGGATCACCAAGCGCAAATTCCGCACGGTCGATGTGCTTTATGCCTCGGAAGACGGTCAGGAAGGTTTTAAAGCCTTTGCCGAAAAACGCGATCCCGTATGGAAAGGCAAATGAGCACGGATTATTCGGTTCTGATCGACGCGGAAACCTGGGCTTTCATCGAGCGGACCAACAGCTTTTATCCGCCCGATGCGGTTGAATATACCGTCGCACAGCAACGCGAGGTTTATAACCGGATGTGCCGGGGGTTTTTCGTCGGCTATCCCCAGAGCGTTTCATCCGCTGATCGCTTCGTTGATGCTGATAGCAGGAAAATCCCTGTCCGTATCTATGACAAAGAGAACACCACACCCGAAGCCATCTGCCTGTATTTTCATGGCGGTGGCTTTGTCGTCGGTGGTCTCGACAGCCATGATGATGTCTGTGCCGAGATTTGTGACGCCGCCGGCTTTCGCGTTATCTCAGTCGATTATCGCCTTGCGCCCGAGCACGTACATCCCGCATCGTTCGAGGATTGCCTTGCGGTATTCGAGCATGTGGCGGCAACGTCTGCTCTGCCCATCGTGCTGTGCGGCGACAGCGCTGGCGGCAATCTGGTTGCTGCGGTTTCGCATTATGTGCGCCACAGTGATCGCGCGCCAATTGGTCAGGTGATGATCTATCCCGGATTGGGCGGTGCGCAGAACGAGGGTTCGTATGTCACCCATGCGGAAGCACCTATGCTGACCACACGCGATACGGTCTACTACGCCAAGGTCAGAAGCGGCGATCACGACTGGTCAAAAGACCCGCGTTTTGCCCCGCTCGCTGACACCGACTTTTCCAACCTGCCCGATACGATTGTAATCTCTGCCGAGTGTGATCCGCTTTCGGATGATGGCAGGCACTATTGCGAGCGGATTTCAGCTGATGGCGGCAAGGCGATCTGGAACAATGAGCCCGGTCTGGTGCACGGCTATCTGCGTGCCCGCCACAGCGTCGAACGCGCCCGCTCCAGCTTCCGCCGGATATGCACTGCGGTGCATTTGCTGGGCCAAGGCCGCTGGCCGGGTCAGCTTTGAATTGGATATCGTGAGTGGTCGATGGTGTGGTGAGTGGTGCGTGGTTCGATATAACAACCATGGGGGAGAGTGAGGATGCAACGCTAATCGCAATATCGTTGCAAAATATGGTTCCCCGCGCCCCCATTTTCGTCATCCTCGGGCTTGACCCGAGGACCCACGGTTAAGGAAATTAGACGAATCTGGATACTTGGCGCTTTTAAATTGTGGGTCCTCGGGTCAAGCCCGAGGATGACGGAGAGATGGGTGGGTTAGAGGGAGCTATATTCTGCAACGGTTGTGATCTCCCCAAACCAAATGAAAGCGGACCCTAATTCCCCGCACTCGCCATGCGACGGTTTTTCACCGCCCCTTCCAGCCAGCCCAGTTCCATCTCAGGAACCGATGACAGAAGCAGGTCCGTATAGGCATCGAACGGCGGCGTCAGTACCTGCGATTTTGGCCCATAGCGCACCACCTCGCCGCGATACATGACAGCAATGGCATCGGCGATGGATTTGACCGTGGCAAGATCGTGGGTGATGAAGAGATAGGCCACATGTTCATCCGCCTGCAGATCAAGCAGAAGTTTCAAAATGCCATCGGCCACGAGCGGATCGAGCGCACTTGTTACCTCGTCGCAGATGATCAGTTTCGGCTTGGCGGCCAGCGCGCGAGCAATACAGACGCGCTGTTTTTGCCCGCCTGAGAGTTCGGCGGGATAGCGGTCGACAAAGCCCTTGCCCATTTCGATCTTGTCGAGCAGTTCGGCAATGCGCTTGTCCCGTTCCTTGCCGCGCATGCCGAAATAGAATTCGAGCGGACGGCCGATAATGGTCCCTATGGTCTGGCGCGGGTTCATCGCCACATCCGCCATCTGGTAGATCATCTGCAATTCGCGCAGATCATTGCGGGTGCGATTGGCGAGACGTGGTGAAAGCGTGCGCCCGTCAAAGGTGATCGTGCCTTCCATCGGCGGGAGAAGGCCGGTGATCGCGCGTGCGAGTGTCGATTTGCCTGAGCCGGATTCGCCGACAACAGCGAGTGTCTGGCCGAGATGCAGATCCACCGAGACATTTTTCAGAACTTTGACTAGCCCGCCGCCATAGGCCGCCGTGACGTTCTTCACCGACAGAATGGGCGTGCCATCGGTTGTCTTTTCCTGATGCGGGATGTGATGCACCGAAACCAGCTGGCGCGTATATTCCTGGTGCGGTTCCTTGATGATCTGGCGCGTATCGCCATATTCCACCATCTTGCCGTGGCGCAGTACCATGATGTCATCGGCAACCTGTGCCACAACCGCAAGGTCGTGGGTGATATAAAGCGCGGCGACGTTCGTGTCGTGAATGGCATCCTTGATCGAAGCAAGCACATCAATCTGGGTGGTCACATCAAGCGCCGTCGTTGGCTCGTCAAAGACAATCAGATCCGGTTCGGAACACAGTGCCATGGCAGTCATCGCGCGTTGCAACTGCCCGCCTGATACCTGATGCGGAAAGCGCTGACCAAAAGTCTCAGGATTTGGCAGGCCCAGCTTTTTAAACAGGCCGATAGCGCGTTTTTCCGCTTCGGCGCGCGTGGTGATCCTGTGCTGAAGCGCCGCTTCAATCACCTGATCCATCAGTTTGCGTGCCGGATTGAAAGCCGCTGCTGCCGACTGCGCGACATAGCAGACTTCGCGGCCACGGATTTGCCGCAGCGTCTTTGCGCCACCTTTGAGGATATCGCGGCCATTGAGCAGCACTTCGCCGCCAGTGATACGGACACCACCGCGGCCATAGCCCATGCCGGAAAGACCGATGGTGGACTTCCCTGCTCCAGATTCGCCGATCAAGCCCAGAACCTTGCCGCGCTCAACCTTCACCGAGATATCGTCGACAATCACAACATTGCATGGCGGTTCGCCGGGCGGATAACTGGTGGCTTCAATTCTCAGATTGCGGATATCGAGAAGAAGGCCAGATTTGTCCTTTGCAGGTGCTTTAGCCATTGCCGCGACCTCCCTTCAAGCTGGTGGTTCGGTTGAGTATCCAGTCCGCAACCAGATTGACGGAGATCGACAAGACAGCGATAGCGGCAGCCGGAATAAGCGCTGCGGGAATGCCGAAAACAATACCTTCCTTGTTTTCCTTGACCATACCGCCCCAATCCGCATCCGGCGGTTGAACACCAAGACCGAGGAACGACAGCGCTGATAGAAACAGCACAGCGAAGATGAAACGCAGGCCAAGTTCAGCAATCAGCGGCGTCAGCGCATTCGGCAGTATCTCGCGAAAAATGATCCAGATACGCCCCTCGCCGCGCAGCTTTGCCGCCTCGACGAAATCCATGACGTTGATATCGACAGCCACCGCCCGCGCCAGCCGGTAAACACGGGTGGCATCAAGAAGCCCCATAACGAAGATCAGCGTTGTGATATTGGCGGGCAGAACCGAGAGCACGACAAGCGCAAAGATCAGGGTGGGGATCGCCATGATCAGATCGACAAAGCGCGACATGAGCTGATCGAACCAGCCTCCGATAACCGCAGCAGCAAAGCCCAGCACCGATCCGAGAATGAACGACAGGGCCGTTGCCATGGCAGCAATGAAGATGGTGATACGCGCGCCGTAGATCATGCGCGAAAGCAGATCGCGGCCAAGATTATCCGTACCGAGCCAGTATTTGGCCGACATGGGTTCCCAGACGTCGCCGACGGTTTCGCCGACGGAATATGGAGCAACCCATGGTGCGAAAATCGCCGCGAAGAGAAAGATGGCCGTGATGATCAGACCGATCCAGGCGCTGATGGGAATGTTTTTAACGTTCAACATGGCGCGGCCTCACTTGGGGTGTCTGAGGCGGGGATTGGAAACAATCGCCACGATGTCAGCAATAATATTGAGGGTGATATAGACAGCCGCGAAAACCAGTCCGCACGCCTGAACGACGGGAACATCGCGCTTGGCCACATGATCAACCAGATACTGCCCCATGCCGGGATAGACGAAGATAACTTCGACCACGACCACACCGACAACAAGGAATGCCAGATTGAGCATCACCACATTGACGATTGGCGCAATGGCGTTGGGAAAGGCATGGCGGGTGATGATCTGAAGCGGCGTCAGCCCTTTCAGCTCCGCCGTCTCAATATAGGCTGATTGCATGACATTGAGGATGGCAGCTCTGGTCATGCGCATCATATGCGCCAGAACCACCAGTGTCAGAACCGTGACCGGCAGGGCAATGGCGCTCAGCCGTTCGCCGAGCGGCATGCCGTCATAGACGGTGGAAACGCTCGGGAACCATTGCAGACGCACGGCAACAAAATAGATCAGCAGATAGCCGGTAAAAAATTCCGGCAGCGAGGTGGAGGCAAGGCCGAGGCCGGAAATGAGCTTGTCCACCCAGCCATTGCGATAGCGCACGGCCAGAAGGCCAAGCGCGATTGCCAAGGGGATCGAGACAACGGCCGCCCAGAAAGCGAGGAACAGCGTGTTCCATAACCGCCCTTTGAGCGACGTCGCAATGTCCTGTCCACTGGATAGCGCCGTACCGAGATCGCCGGTTAATATGCCGCCAAGCCAATGCAGGTAGCGGATATAGGCCGGATCATTCAGCCCCATGTCACGCCGCAGGTTTGCCAAAGCCTCCGGCGTGGCCGACTGGCCGAGAATGGATTGCGCCACATCTCCCGGCAGTATCTGGGTGCCTGCAAAAATCAGCACCGAGACTGCCAGAAGAAGAAGAAGGCCCATGACTATGCGTTGGGCCACCAGTTTGAGGACAGGACCACTCATCCGTTAGGCCATCAGCCAGCAGCGGGACAAGGCATAGCCACCGCTCATTTCCTGATTGCCATCTTTCACCCAGCCGCCAACCTTGGCACTGGTCGCATCGATGAAGTCGTTGAACATCGGCACGATAACACCGCCTTCATCGCGGACAGTCACCGACATGTCGCGATACATCTGCTTGCGCTTGGCGGGGTCCAACTCGCCGCGCGCTGCAATCAATGTCTTGTCGAATTTTTCATTGAAGAAGCGTGTGTCGTTCCAGTCTGCGGTGGAAAGATAGGCGGTTGAATACATCTGGTCCTGTGTCGGACGGCCACCCCAATAGGATTCCGAGAATGGCTGCTTGTTCCACACTTCGGACCAGTAGCCGTCGCCGGGTTCGCGCTTGACCTCGATCTTGATGCCAGCCTTTGCCGCGCTCTGCTGGAAAAGCTGTGCCGCATCGATAGCGCCCGGAAAGGCCACATCGGATGTGCGCAGCAGTACCGAACCATCATGGCCAGACTTCTTGAAGTGGAAAGCCGCCTTGTCAGGATCGTAGGCACGCTGTTCGATATCATCCGAAAACAGCGGATAGGCCTTGTTGATCGGGAAATCATTGCCGATCGAACCATAGCCGCGCAGGATTTTCTGCACCATATCTTCGCGATTCATGGCGTATTTCAGCGCCAGACGCAGGTCGTTATTGTTGAACGGTGCCGTGTTGCAATGGGCGATGAACACATAATGTCCCTTGCCCGCCACGTTCTGGATGGTCACGCCGGGAACGCGCTTGACCAGATCAACGATCTTCGGCTCGACGCGGTTGATCATGTGAACCTGTCCGGACTGCAAAGCGGATGTGCGGGCCGTGGCATCGTTGATGACGATGATTTCAATCTGATCCGCGTGACCGCGCTTATCGCCGTCCCAATAGCTGGCGAACTTCTCGCCGATATGGCGCACGCCCGGTTCGTCCTTGACGACCTTATAAGGCCCGGTGCCGATACCGGCGGTCGGCTTGTCCTTGCCGCCATTGGGCTGAATCATCAGATGGTAATCATCCATCAGGAACGGCAGGTCGGCATTCGGCTCTTTCAATGTGAAAACAACGGTATCGCCGTCTTTCTTCACATTGTCGATGCCCTTCATGACACCAAGCGCACCGGATTTTGAATTGGCGTCGGAATGGCGTTCCATCGTGGCTACGACGTCATCAGCGGTCATTTCCTTGCCATTGTGGAACTGTACGCCCTTGCGGATTTTGAAGGTCCAGACCTTGGCGTCGGGTGTCGAACCCCATTCCGTGGCAAGTTTCGGGTTTAACGTGCCATCGGCCTGAATTTCAACGAGCTGTTCGCCCCATTGGCGGCCAAATTTATAGGGAACCTGGCTCTGCCATGTTGCCGGGTCCATGCTGTCGGTCGAAGCGCCGCCCTGCATACCGGCTTTCAGCGTACCGCCCTTGACCGGACCTTCTGCCAAAGCCGCGCTGGAAAGCAATGAATTGGCTAAAACGGTGGTGACACCGAGAGCGGCAGCGCGGCCAAGAAAATCACGACGGGACAAATGTCCGCGTGCGACCTTGCGGCTCAGATAATCGAGTTCTTTTGACATACCCATTCCCCTTTTGTTGCTTGGAACGCATAGCGCCCAAATTCGGTTTTTGTGAATTATGCGACTTGATACCCGTGGATTTCAACCGTCAATGTGACGTTTGACTATAACCTCCAGCAATCAGATGTGCTGACGCGCGATTGTCTCGGCGAAATTTCGCTCGAAAACCAGCTCGTCATTTTCGTAGGCTTCAATGCGGCCCGTCAGATGAAAGTTCTGTTTGTCTGACCGCATCGTGGTGAACGTTTCCGTGCGGACGCGCCATTCATCGCGGCCTGATAGCTCCGTCCAATGTGTCTCGCCATAGGCGGAAAGCGGATTGTCAGGATGAATTTCCCAGCGTTCACGCGCAACACTGCCATGGATCAGCCCATGCTCTTTGTCGCGCGCTTCGCCAAAATCATCCATGATCGACAGGACAATCTTGCCGCTGACCTGATCCTGTTCGATCAGGCGACTGTTTGTGCCCTTGCGCAAGGTGTCGAGTTGCCATGGCGACGCTGCTTCCGGCTCGGGAAAGGTCCATTCGTCACCCATTGCGAGATCACGGGATGGCAAATCCAGTCTGCCACCGTGCAGCGTCAGGCTGACAGTCTCAGGCGATGGCCAGACCATCGGCCAATAGCTTGATGAGACGGCAATGCGCAGGTGATGACCGGCAGGGACACGGTAGGCAATGTCATCCAGCTTGAACCGGATTTTGACAGGTTCGCCCGGTGTCAGGGCTTCCGGCTTTTCGTGGCTGTTGCGATGGCAAAGATTGAACACACCATAGGTGATGCGTGTCGATGCGCCATCCGGGTGCACATCGCACAGGCGCACGGCAACCAGGGCAACAGGCTTGTCGCTGGAAAGCGTCAGCGAGATTTCAGGTGCGCCGACAATATCAACAGCCTTTTCAAGCACAGCGCCATCATAGCAGACAGACAGCGCATCATCGCGGCGCTGATCGCCGGGAAGTTCCGGGCCAAGCCAGATGGCGCAATATTCGCCGCCCATCATGCCGCAATCCTGCGGCGAAGCGATAAGATGGGCAAATTCCTTGACGGGCTTGTTACCCAGAGATTTTTCGGCAGTCAGGTGAAGCACTTCGTTGCGGATGGTCTTTGATGGCCATTGCGGCTCCGCAATCCAGTAACCGGGACGTTCCGTGTACCAGCTTTTCGGACGAACGGAATCCATCAGATAGCCGCGATAAGCCGGATCATTCTCGACGCCCGTATCGATATCCTTCAGCCAGCGGTCCCACCAGCGCAAAGCCTCCTGCAGGAAGCCGATGCGCGGTTCGGGCACGGCGAAATGCGGATATTTATGCACCCACGGTCCGACAATGCCTTTGACCGGTGCAGTAATGCCTTCCATCAGGCGCGGTACGGCGTTCTTGTAGCCATCACCCCAGCCGCCAATCGCCAATGTGGCGGCTTTGACAGCGGAGAAATCCTCGCAGATCGAGCCGCGCTTCCAATAGGCATCACGGGTCTGGTGCATCAGCCAGGTCGCGGGCAGAAACGGTTCGTGATCAAGCCGGTCGAGCCACATGCTGCGCCATTTATCGCCAACCAGCAGTGGATCGGGCGAACGCGAGGAATAGGCGAGCATGGTCGCGCCCCATCCGAGATTTTCGTTCAGCAGCAATCCGCCCTTGTAATGAATATCATCGGCATAGCGGTCATCCGTCGAGCAGAGCGTAATGATGGCTTTCAGCGCTTCGGGCTGCAAAGCCGCCACCTGCAATGAGTTGAACCCACCCCAGGAAATGCCCATCATGCCAACCCTGCCCGATGACCAGGGCTGTGCGGCGATCCATTTGATCACATCGCAGGCATCGTTGAGTTCCTGAACCGAATATTCGTCCTCCATCAGCCCTTCGGAATCGCCATTGCCGCGCATATCGACACGCAGGCAGGCATAGCCATGTCCGGCAAAATAAGGATGGGTGAGATTATCGCGCGCCGTGGTGCCATCGCGCTTGCGATATGGCAGAAATTCGAGAATGGCGGGAACCGGATTTTCAACTGCATCTTCAGGCATCCAGACTCGGGCCGAGAGGCGGCAGCCATCGGGCAGAACGATGCCCAGATCGGCTTCTTCTTTCACTTTGTGCTGAAAAGTCTCGACTGTCCGCATTACCATCTTTCGTTCCTGCAACGGAGCGGAAAACAGATCCGGTCATTTGTCTTGGCGACAATGACCAATGCACACCGGGCAGACCACCCGGTGAAAACATGAATCCCATTTTCTCGTCTTTTGCGAGGTGTTCCTTTGTATCGTACTATGCGCATCTGTCCGGCTATGCGGACCAAACACTTGCGACATATGTTCGGTCATTTGCGTCACGCTGGAAAAGTCTCATCCCAGCCTTGATGGAATAAGCTTTTCCAACCGGCGGAAGAGAAAAACAATGATGCCGGTGATGACAAGATAACCGGCGGCCAGCAGCAAAAGCGGCTCATAGGTGATGAATGTATCCTGTCTTACGCGCGAGGCGACAGAATAGAGATCGACGACGGTAATCGTTGCCACCAGCGGGGTTGATTTCAGCTGTAACACCGCCTCACCCGCCAGTGTCGGCAAAGCGCGATGAATGGCCTGCGGCAACCAGATGCGACGAAAAATGGTGAAGCGGCGCATACCGAAAGCGCGCGCCGATTCCAGCTGTCCCTTGGGCACACCGGCAAACGCGCCGCGCATCACCTCGCCCTCATAGCCCGCATAGGACAGGGAGAGCGCCAGCACCGCGTAAGGCCATGCTTGTCTCAAGTACGGCCAGAGTTCCGAGCTGCGTATCCACGGATATTGCGGGAACAGCGAACCCAGCCCGTAATAGAGCAGCCAGAGTTGCAGGAGCAGCGGCGTGCCGCGAACAATAGTGCAGAACACCCGTGCCGGTACCGCAAGAATTGCCGGGCCCGCTGCCTGTGCCAATCCAAGCGGTACAGCCAGCAGGAAACCGATGATGACGGTCACGATCAATATCCAGATCGTGCGCCACAGGCCTTGCAGGATCAGATCGCCATAATTGGGCAACCAGTCCCAGCGCATGAAGAAAATAGCTGAGGCGACAAGCGCAATACCAATCAGGATCAGCACAATCCGATGCGGCGGGAGTTTACGCGCCTGCCCGCTCGTGTCGCTGTCCTTGTGGATCGGAAATGTTTCGATGGGCGCTTCAAGTGGCGTTTCGCTCATCATCGCGCCTCCTTGACCGAAGGCATGCCGCGCCGCGCCCATTGCTCAACCTTGGCAAGGATGAGGTTGGAGAACAATGTGATGGCAAGGTAAAGAACGCCTGCCGCGATGAAGAACAGGAAATAGGCCTTTGTCGTGCCCGCAGCCTGACGGGTCACAAGCGTCAGTTCACTGAAACCCACCACCGCGAGCAGTGCCGTATCCTTGGTCGAGATCAACCATAGATTGGCAAGACCCGGCAGTGCATGCGGCAGCATGGCAGGCAAGGTAATACGGCGCATCATTAGCGTTGGCGACATGCCATAAGCCCGCGCCGCCTCGATTTCCCCTTGCGGAATGGCTTTGATAGCCCCGCGCAGCACTTCCGTGGCATAGGCACCCTGCACAAAGCCGAGCACAACAATACCAGCAACCAGTCCGCTGATATCCACACGCTGATAGCCGAGGCCTTCCAGCACGCGGTTGATCATATCGGTGCCAGCATAATAGAGCAGCAGGATCAGCACCAGCTCCGGAACCGCACGCACAATAGTCGTATAGATCGCCGCAATATCGCGCACCAGTGGCCCGCCATAGAGCTTGCCATAGGCACCGAATGTGCCAATCAGCAATCCCATGCCAAAGGCACCCACGGCGATCTGCAGCGAATTTGCCAGACCACGCAGGAGATTACCGCCCCATCCCGGCGGATTGGGAGACAGAAGATCAAACATGCCGGCTATACCAGCTGGAATAATCGATGCGTCGGCCAAGCGATCCTCGATTCAGAATAATGGAGTGTGCATATCTTCCTCACAGTGCGCCTGTTTGAAACAGGCGTACTATGAGGAAATGTGCGCGGTGCATAAGCCTACCCGATGAAAGATTGACCGGAGCAGGCAAACACCTGCTCCAGCCAACGGCTTAACCGCCATACATATCGAAGTTGAAGTACTTCTTCGAAATCTCGTCATACTTGCCATTGGCACGAATGTCCTTGATGGCTGTATTGATCTTGCCCTTCAGCTCCGTATCACCTTTGCGCAGGCCGACACCAACACCGGGTCCAAGGACTTCCAGATCGGGCGCAACTTTGCCCTTGATCTCGCAGCAGGCCTTGCCCGCGTCGGTCTGGGCGAAGGTTTCAAGTGCCAATGAATCGGCCTGCGTCGCGTCAATCCGCCCGGCGGCCAGATCCTGGTTGGCTTCGTCCTGCGTCTGGTATTCCTTGATTTCAGCCGCCGTCGCGGCAAAATGCTTCTTGGCATAGACCTGGTGAATGGTCGAAACCTGCACGCCTATGATTTTGCCTTTCAGACCTTCGGGTGAAGCATCCATCTTGACGTCTTTCGATCCGAGGATGACCGTGGGCGTATTGTAATATTTGTCGGAAAAATCGATCGTTTTCTCGCGCTCGGCGGTGATTGACATGGAAGCGGCGATCATATCGATCTTCTTGGTGGTCAAAGCCGGAATGATGCCATCCCACGAAACGGGCGTGATCACGCAGTCAAGCTTGGCCTGAGCGCAGATTGCCATGGCAATATCGACTTCCCATCCTTCCCATTTGCCCGAAGCATCAGGTGAGGCAAAAGGTGGATAAGGTTCGGCGGCAATGCCAACCTTGAGTTGTTCAGCGCTGGCGACACCCATTGCTGCGACCAGCACAGCGGCGGCAACCGCTGATTTCAAGAAAGCTCTCATTTTTAACTCCATTTGTTTTCTTGTTCCCCAGGATTATTCCCTGTATTTTTTCATGCAATTTATGAAACAGTACGAATAAACTGCTTCAAACGTTCAGATTTTGGTGATCCGAACAATTCTTCCGGTGGTCCCTCTTCTTCGACAATGCCGTTGTGGAGATACATGACATGGCTCGCCACTTCCCGGGCAAATTTCATCTCATGCGTCACCAGAAGCATGGTTCGCCCCTCCTTGGCGAGATCACCGATAACCTTCAGAACTTCGCCGACCAGCTCCGGATCGAGCGCTGATGTCGGCTCATCAAACAGCATCACACGCGGCTGGATCGCAAGGGCGCGGGCAATGGCACCACGCTGCTGCTGACCACCGGAAAGGTAGGCTGGATAGACGTCGCGCTTGGCCGAAAGTCCGACCCGCTCAAGCAATTGTTCGCCGATAGCCATGGCCTCGTCGCGTTTCATGCCAAGCACATGAACGGGCACTTCGATGACGTTCTGGATCAGGGTCATATGCTGCCAGAGATTGAAATTCTGGAACACCATGCCGAGACGGCTGCGGATACGTTCGATCTGGCGACGGTTGGCTGGGTATTGCCCGCCCTCGCCATCGCTGACCATCTGCACATCCTCGCCATTGATGCGAATGACGCCGCTTGTCGGGTTTTCGAGGAAATTGATACAGCGCAGGAAAGTTGACTTGCCGGAACCGCTGCCGCCAATCATCGCCACGACATCACCGTCTTTGGCGGTCAGCGAAACGCCCTTGAGAACTTCAAGGGCGCCGAATTTCTTGTGCAGGTTCCAGACGTGGATGGCTTCGGCTTTTTCGGCCGGGACGGATTGGAGAGGCTCCATCTGAGCGGATGCGTGTAACGCTTCCGTCATCGTGCGGTTTCCATGGGTTGTCTGGCACCTGCTGTCATCATTATTGCCTGTTTTGTCAGCATGAGGCGAAACTGCCTAATTTCGAGCATCACACCACTTGCGCTCTAATTATGCAAGCGTATAAATACTCCAGATGCAATTTTTACGAGAGAGCAGTCGATGAGCGCATTCGGTTCCCAGTCCATGGCCCTTCCCCTGAAACGCGTCATCATGCGCATGCCTGACCGCGTTATGGCTGGTGCCGAGCGTGACGTCTGGCATTATGGCCCGCAGTTCGATCCGCGCCGTGCATCCGAACAGCACCGCGTATTTGCTGACCTTGTGGCTCAGTCAGGTGCTGACATTACCTGGATCAGAGACGGCAATGATGGATTGTCGGATTCCATCTTCACGCACGATCCCTCTCTCGTCACCGACAAGGGTGCAATCCTTCTGCGCATGGGCAAACCCCTGCGTCTGGATGAGACCGATCTTCATCACGAAACCTATAGCCAGATGGATGTGCCGGTTCTTGGCCGCATTGTCGCGCCGGGTACAGTTGAAGGCGGCGATTGCGTCTGGGTCGACAGCAAGACACTGGCCATTGGCCGCGGCGTGCGCACCAATCAATCCGGTATCGAGCAGATGGCCGCCATTCTTGAGCCACTTGGCGTGACTGTTCTCGGCTTTGACCTGCCGCTGTGGCAGGGCGAAGAGGCTTGCCTGCACCTGATGTCCATCATCTCGCCGCTGGCTGAAGACCTTGCTCTTGTCCATCTGCCCCTGCTGCCAGCCGCCTTCTATCAGTTGCTGAAAGAGCGCGGCATTCGCCTCATCGCAGCGCCGGAAGAAGAATTTGCCGCCAGCAATGGGCTCAACCTCAACGTGCTGCCAACCGCGCCCTATGAAGTCATCGCGGTGGCGGGCTTTGAGAAGACCAAGGCGGCTATGGAAGCTGCTGGCTGCACTGTCACAACCTTCGAAGCCGATGCATTGTGCATTGCCTGCGAAGGCGGTCCCACCTGCCTCACCCGTCCGGTCTTCCGGCAATGAAGACGCAATCGGCCACACGCAAAACCTTTCGCCGTGAAGGCGAGGACAAGCGCCGCGAGGATCTGATCGCCGCAACGCTTGAATGTGTGGCCGAGCGCGGACTTGCCGGTGCCACCGTGCGCGAAATCGCCCAGCGGGCCGATGTTACAGCCGGGCTTATCCGCTATTACTTTCCCACCAAGGATGATCTCATTGGCGCTGCCTATCGCGCCGTCATGAACCGCATGACCGTGCAAGCCAGCGATGCCCTGCACAATGCCGCCGCTGATCCCCGCTCGCGCCTACAGGCCTTTGTTACCGCCAACCTTGGCGAGCCGATCATGGACCCGCACAATCTGTCGCTATGGGCAGGTTTCATTGCCCTTGTTCATGCGGACCCTGCCATGGCCGCCGCGCACCGCGACGGCTATCTCGGTTTTCGCGACGAGCTGGAAATCCTGATCCGCGAGGCCCTTATTGCATCGAAAAAACCGGCGGAACCTATTCATACCCGCCGCCATGCTATCGCCATCAATGCGATCATCGATGGATTGTGGCTGGAAGGCTGTCTTGCCGGCGATATTTTCGCCGATGGGGAATTGGCTGAAACCGGCATTGCCGCTATTGAAGCCGTACTTGGAATCTCACTTCACACTCAAGGAGCCGAATGATGCGCTATGCGTCTTTGACCGACCGTCTGGCCGGACTGGGATCGGATAAATGGGCCGTGCATATCCGTGCGCGTGAAATGCAACGCGCTGGCCAGGAGATCATCGAGCTGACCATCGGCGAACCTGACATTCCAACCCCGACTGACATGCTTGAGGTGGCCGAGCGCGCTATGCGTGCAGGGCGTACCGGCTATTCCAACGGTCGCGGCGAACCCGCTGTTCTTGCTGCACTTTCGGCCAAATATACCGCGCGCACGGGCCGGGCTATCGGGCCTGAACACATCATGTGTTTTCCCGGAACCCAGACGGCACTGTCGCTTGTCATGCTCGGTCTTGCCGAAGAAGGCGACGAGATCATCACCGGCGATCCGCTCTATGCCACCTATGACGGCGTTGTCCGCGCAACTGGCGCAACACGGGTTTCCGTTCCCCTGCGCCCCGAAAACGGCTTTCGCATGCAGGCTGCCGATCTGGAAAAGGTCATCACACCGAAATCCCGCGTTCTCCTGCTCAACACGCCGCACAATCCAACCGGCGCCGTGCTGAGCGAGAAGGAAGTGGCAGAGATCGGTGAAGTCTGCCGCAAGCATGATCTGTGGATTGTTTCCGATGAAGTCTACGAACTGCTGATTTTTGACGGCAAGTTCGCCTCGCCGCTTGACCGGCCGGAACTCGCCGACCGGACCATTGCTGTTGCCTCCATTTCCAAATCCCATGCCGCGCCGGGCTTCCGCAGCGGCTGGTGTGTCGGCCCGGCAGAGTTCACCCAGAAACTTCTGCCCCTATCGGAATCCCTGTTGTTTGGCGTCCAGCCCTTTATCGCGGATATGACCGCCTATGCGCTTGGCCAGCCCTCGGCAGCAGCGGCAACCATGCGCGAAAGCTATTCCCGCCGCGCGCAATTGATCTCGAAGCGACTTGACGGGATTGCTGGTATCGGTGCCGACATGCCACAGGCGGGCATGTTCATCCTCGCCGATATTCGCGCAACGGGTCTGAGCGGCAATGATTTCGCCATGCGGCTTCTCGAAGAAGAACATGTAGCGGTCATGCCGGGCGAATCCTTCGGCGACAATCTGGCGGGTTATCTGCGCCTTAGCCTCAGTGTTGCCGACGACAAGATAGACGCTGCCTGCGCCGGTATTGTCCGCCTTGCCTCCCGCCTCCAGCAACGGAAATCCGCATGACAACGGTTGGTGAAGCCCTCGTCCATCTGCTCGAATCCTACGACGTCGATACGGTTTTCGGTATCCCCGGCGTTCATACGATAGAACTCTATCGCGGCCTTGCCGCCTCAAAAATACGCCATATCACACCGCGCCATGAGCAAGGCGCGGGCTTTATGGCCGACGGCTATGCACGGGCAACCAGCAAGCCCGGCGTCGCTTTCGTCATTACCGGGCCTGGCATCACCAACACCATCACCGCCATGGGTCAGGCCCGTGCCGATTCCATTCCGATGCTGGTGATCTCGGGTGTCAATCAGCGCGAATCCCTTGGCAAGGGCATGGGCTTCCTGCATGAACTGCCCAATCAGCGCGCCATGCTGCAAACGGTTGCGATGTTCTCGCATCGTATTGAAACAGCGGATGAATTGCCGATTGTGCTTGCCCGCGCCTTTGCGTTGTTTGCCTCGCGGCGTCCCGGCCCTGTTCATATCGAGATACCGCTGGATGTGATGGCGCTGCCACTGGATGGTGCAACCCGCCAGCTATCGGATGCACCTATTCCGCAGGCATCGGCGGAAACCATGGCTGAACTAACCCGCCAATGCCTTGGCGCTGAACGACCGGTTATCCTGATTGGCGGCGGTGCTAGAAGCGCTGCGGCAGAACTAAAGGAATTGGCGGAAAAGCTGGATGCGCCCGTGGTGGCAACCACCAATGGACGCGGCATTCTGCACAATCACCCACTGCTGATCCCGGCCAGCGCCAGCCTCACCGCTGTACGCAAGCTTCTCGCTGAAAGCGATCTGGTGATCGCCATCGGCACCGAAATGGGACCAACAGACTACGACATGTATGGCGACGGCGGTTTTCCGGAACTCAAACGCCTTGTACGCATCGATATCGACGCCGGACAGTTGGATCGCCGCCCGGCTTTCATGCCCATCGAGGCATCGGCGCAGGAAACAGTCAAAGCACTGGCGGCCACATTGCCCGCGCGGCGCAATACCAAGTCGGGTGAAGACCGTGCATTGGCAACCCGCGATGCGGCATGGGCGGAAATCGGCCCGAGAACGCAGAGCCATGTGCGCTTTCTCAATATTTTGCGCGACACATTGCCGGATTCATTGATCGTGGGCGATTCCACCCAGGCCATCTATTCCGGCAATCTCTATTACGACCATGATCGCGTCGGTGGCTGGTTCAATGCGGCAACCGGCTTTGGTGCCCTCGGCTTTGGCCCACCTGCTGCTATTGGCGCAGCGCTCGGCAAGCCCGAGACATCAACGATCTGCATCGTCGGTGACGGCGGCTTTCAATTTGTGCTGGGAGAACTCGGCGCGGCAGTCGATGAAAAAACGCCTGTCATCTTCATTGTCTGGAACAATCAGGGCTATCAGGAAATCGAACGCGCCATGCGTGACGTGCACATCAACCCGGTTGGCGTGCGCCCATCAGCGCCCAATTATCTCAAAATCGCCGAGGCCTATGGCGTGGCTTCCATCAAGCTGCAAACATTGGACGAACTGCCCGCCGCGCTGCTGACAGCCAAGGCGAGCGGAAATCCATATCTGATTGAAATTGATGAAACATTGATCGGTTGATGGCCGAGTGGCCATCAACCTTTTCCATCGGTTACGGCCGGTGGATTGTCTTGACCTCAAGAAAGTCCTCAAGCCCGAACTTGCCACCTTCACGGCCATTGCCTGACTGCTTGTAGCCACCGAACGGGCTACCATAACGATGCGCACCGCCATTGATATGCACCATGCCTGCTTTCAGCTTTGAGGCAACGCGTTCGGCGCGCTTGGCATCACCTGTCTGCACATAGGCGGCAAGGCCATAGGGTGTATCATTGGCGATGGAAATCGCTTCTTCCTCCGTATCAAAAGGAATGAGCGAGAGCACCGGGCCAAACACTTCCTCTTTGGCAATGCGCATATCATTGCGCACGTCGGCAAAGATTGTCGGGCGGACAAAATAGCCGGTTTCATAACCTTCTGGCTTGCCTGCACCGCCCACCAGCACGCGTGCACCTTCGGCGATACCGGCTTCGATCAGGCTTTGTACGCGGCCGTACTGGATATGGCTGACGAGCGGACCGATATGGTCGCCATCCTCCTGCGGATCGCCGACGCGCGCTTCCTTGCCCGTGGCTTCGGCAATCTTCACTGCCTTGTCATAGACGGACCGCTGCACCAGCATGCGCGTTGGCGCGTCGCAGGATTGGCCGCTATTGTTGAAACATTCAAGCACGCTGCCCGCAACACGGTCTTCCAGATCGGCATCCTCAAACACAATGTTCGGTGATTTGCCGCCGAGTTCGAGCGTCACGCGCTTGACGGTTTCCGCCGCATCCTTGCTGACCGCGATACCGGCGCGGGTGGAGCCAGTGAAGGACATCATGTCGACGTCCTTGTGCTTGGACAGCGCCGCGCCAACCGTTGCGCCATCGCCATTGACCAGATTGAACGTACCAGCGGGGAAACCCGCTTCATGTACCATCTCAGCATAAAGCAGCGCGTTGAGCGGCGTGAATTCGCTTGGTTTGAGCACGCAGGTGCTGCCCGTTGCCAGCGCCGGAATAACTTTTAGCGCAATCTGGTTTACTGGCCAGTTCCACGGCGTGATCAGGCCGCAAACGCCGATGGGTTCGCGCACCAGAAGGTCGCCATTCGGCAGGTCTTCACGCATATGGAGGTTTTTCAGGGCGTCAATGAACCCTTGCAAATGACCAACGCCGACATCGGCCTGCTGCTGCGTGCTCATGGTGATCGGCGCGCCGAGTTCCGCCGTGATGGTTTGCGCCATCTCGTCATAGCGGCGTTTGTAGATATCGAGCAGCTTTTCCAGAAGCGCCAGACGTTCCTCGACGGATGTCTGGCTATAGGTCTGAAAAGCTTTCTTCGCCGCCGCCACGGCGCGGTCAATATCCGCTGGTGTTCCCATGGAAATAATCGCAATGGGCTTTTCCGTAGCCGGATTGATCACTTCAAGATCATTGGCCACAAGAGGAGGCACCCATTCACCGTTGATATAAAAATCCCGCTTGATGAGCATATTTGCCTCCGCTTGAATACTGGTCGTTCTGCAAATGGTATGGGGCTTTTGGTTTGGATGCCAGATACAAAAACGACGGAAAGTGTGAACACTTACCTCTCTGTATCCTCTTCGTCGTCCTAAAGCGGCCCTCTCTCCATCATTCTCGCCATTCTCTCTCCGTCATCCTCGGGCTTGACCCGAGGACCCATGACAAAGAAGAAACGATATTCACGACATCGAACTGTGAAAGGGAAATATTACTCGTCATCAACGGTGGGTCCTCGGGTCAAGCCCGAGGATGACGGAGAGAGATGGGCGCTTTAGGATGATGGAGAGATGGTTGCTTTAGGATAGTGGCGAGATGTGCAACTCATGCACACACTCAATCCGCTGATCGCAACAGCGCCTGTGCCATGCAGTGAATGCCACCGCCGGTTTTGGAGATCTCGCTCATATCAACCGCCGCCACTTCAAATCCGCGTGCGCGCAATTTATCGATCAGCGTCTTGCTGGATGTCGGCGCGATGATCCGGTCCTTGCCGAGCGACATGAAATTGCAGCCCAGATTCATCGTATCCTGAAACGGCACATCGATGATCTCGTGGCCTTTGGATTTCAGCCACTCGACGATGCCGGGCTCGGTGCAGGCAAGACACACCGCTGTCAGCTTTGGCGCAATTGGCACCACCATCAGATCGATATGCACGTAATACTCATCGATGAAGGCAAGCCGCGTTTCCCAACCCTCCTTGCGGAACCATTCTTCCACCTGACGGGCGCCCTCTTCCTGCGTGCGCGCACCGCCGCAGCCGATGAGAACACATCCCTCTTCGATCACATTGAAATCGCCGCCCTCAAAGGTACCCGCTGTCACCATGTCGTAGATCGGAATACCGAGCTTTTCATAGGTGCGGATCGCGGCATAGTTCTCGCCGCGCCGCCACCAGTTGGCCATGGCGGTGATCACAGCGCCATAGGGGGTCATCACACTGGAATCGCGTGAGTAGACCTGCATCGGCAGCTCCGGCTCCGGCTCATGCCAATGGATTTTCACGCCGAAATGTTCATAGGCCGCGACAAGTTCCTTGTGCTGCGCCTGTGCGGTCTGAATATTGCATGGTGCTTCACGCAGATGTTTGCGCGACAGCGAGCTTGTCGCCATGTGCCGCAGAAATGCCGGAGAGCCCAGCAGCACATCAGTCAGCGGGTCAGTTTCATTGCGAAAACCCCAGCCTTTCAGCGGTGCTGTGCCGCCATTTGGATTGCGGCGCTTCAATGTAAATGCGTCGGCTTCAAAGCCCTGTTCATGACGTGTCATTGGTCCTGTCTCCTCATCAGGGGCGTGTGGGTATCCACCACGCCCGCCCGCGTGCAGTGGTCACATATTCCGGCCAGCGGAAATGAATCGGCGGTTCGTAATCGCAAAGCGGCGCTATCCAGTTCGAACCACCAATGCCGCCGCCGGTGCGTTGGATAAACTCATCCTTTGCGCTTCTGCGGGCATCGCCGTCCTCAAGCAGGCGCAGGGCAGTCAGCGCCACGGTCTTGGTGGCGGTGATCACCATAGGATCGATTGTTTCCGGGATACCGCCCAGCGCATTCATCACCCAGCCCGGATAGGCAAAGCCCTTCGGTGCCTTCAATGCGGGACGCGCCACATAGAAGCGCACTGTTGGCGCATGCCATGTCATATCCGTGTAATCGTCGGAGGTGGAGTTGATCTGGGATGGCGGCAGGTCACGGCGCAGGATTGCTTCAGCATCCCTTGGCGCGATCAATGTCTCGCACTCGTCAAGGAAAGGATCAAGCATCGGCTCGATCCCGGCATTGACCTGAATTTCCCGCGCCACCGCCTTTGCCGCCTCGTTCCAGCGCGGCGCACCGACTGTCTGCAGCGCATCCCATGTGATTTCTGCCATGGCATGATTGGCAAGGCCGGGACGTGACTTGCACACCCAATGCCGCTCCACCCGGCAGCCGGTCATTGCGGCCGCATGTTCGGCATTGCGGTCAAGCACTGATGTCACCTGCTCGGCCATGCCTATGGTTGGCACACGCATCATGTACTGAATTTCGGCGAGCCCAGCGGGAAGGTTGTCAGCAGTTGCCTGCCCGGCGGTCAGAATTGCCTCGCTGATCGACCAGCCGCCATGATGCGGCAGCATGGAATCGCGCAGGGCTTTTGACGCCATATACATCATCATCAGTGCATCATTGGCACCGGGCGCCCGCACCGCCGAATGGGATTGCGGGATCGGCGCGCCATCGCTGAGGCCCCAACTTTGAGGCTGATCGCAGACAAAGCGATAAATCATCGAATAGGCAGCGCCGCAATGCGTGTCCCAACGCACCGTATTGCACAGCGGCAGCATGTAGAACGGATGGAACGAGATCATTCCATCCAGCCCATCATAATAGCCCTTGGCGGCGTGAATGGGCTTTGAGCCGCGCACTTTTTCCGCCGGTTCGCCGGTAAAGCGCAATGTGCCTGTTATGCCGTGCTTTTCCATGGCAGCTTTTGTCGCCAGCAGACCGCCGAGACTGGATATGCCGAGCCCCGAATGCGGGTCGGTGTGACCGCCAGCATGTTCGTTCAAACCGGGCCTTGGCCGCTGGACCGTCGCCGCGTCCTGACAATTGCCGGGCACCGCATCATATTCCGCATACATGCCAATGGTTGGGGATTTACCCGTGGTTCCTGCCCGGTTGGTCCAATGCGCACAGAATGCCGTGGGCATACCGCCTGAACCGGTCTCCACGTCGAAACCTTCACGGCGCAGCAGCGTCACATACCATTCTGCCGATTGATATTCGCGCCAGGCAGTTTCACCGAAATCGAAAATGGTGCGGGTCCATGCCGAGAGATCAGCTTGGCGCTTTTCGACAAAATCCAGCGCTGTGGTTCCTGCTGCCGTGGTCACGATCCATCTCCCGTTGCGGCGAGATAATCATCTGGAAGGCGGGACAAAAAGTGATATGTTTTTTCAAAACGTGCAAATTCTATTCACCTCATCATTGGAATCCCGTTCATGCGCATTCCCTCCACGCAAGCCCTGCGGTCCCTTGAAAGCTTTGCCCGGCATGGCAGCGTCTGGCGTGCGGCGGATGAGCTGCATCTCACCCGCAGTGCCGTCAGCCATCAATTGCGCCTGCTGGAGCGCGATCTCGGCTTTGAACTGTTGCAGCGCGATGGCAAAGGTGTCGCCCTTACCCCGCGCGGGCGCAAATATGCCAATGATGTGCGCAAGGCGCTGATTGTCATTGACGATGCCGGTGGCAGGCAAAATCCTGCCGGTGTGGGCGGTTCGCTGTGCATCAGTTCGACGGCGGGCTTTGCCTCGCTGTGGCTGTGTACCCACATTACCGAGTTTCAGGAGAAATATCCTGAGGTATCGCTGCGCATCGTCACCCCGCGCAAACTGGATGATGTGACGGATTCCTCTGTCGATATTTTTATAGCCTTCGGCGACGGCAACTGGCCCAACCGCGCGGTGGAACTGCTGTGTGAGGTGGAGTTCACGCCACTATGCAGCCCCGTCCTGCTCAACAAAATCGGTGGCATCGCCGAACCAAAAGACCTGTTACGCGCGCCCCTCCTGCATCTGGGCGATTTTGAGGATTGGACCCGCTGGATGGCGCTGGCCAATGTAGAAAACCCTGATTCCGAGCGCGGCATCATCTTTTCCGACATGAATCTTGTCTATTCGGCTGCCATTACGGCGCAGGGTGTCGCCATGGGCGATGAACTCACCTGCCGCAAAGCCATGAAGGCAGGTCAACTCATCCGTCCGTTTGACCTTGGCATCAAGTCGCCGAAATCCTATTTCCTCGTCGCGGATTTCGCCAAAGTTGAGCATCCTGCCCAGTTGGCGTTCACGGAATGGCTGAAATCGCGCCTGTCGCAAACACGCAACGCTTAGACACCCAAACGGTCTTTTCTCATATTGGCGTGAATTTCGTTCACGTATCGCGGCAATATATTTCAATTGTCGTCACCGCAGATTGTGCCTAGGCTTTCCCAAAAAGCAGGGGAAAGAGGTCTCTCAATGCCTCAAGGCATACAACTGGGCGACGCAAAGGCCGCCGAGATCAAGGCTGTATCCATTGGCAAGACATTCGGTGCATTCCGTGCGCTGAAAGACCTGTCGCTCGACATCGGACGCGGCGAGTTTTTGACCCTTCTCGGCCCTTCAGGTTCGGGCAAGACGACCTTCCTGATGATCCTTGCCGGGTTTACCGCGCCCAGCGAAGGCCGGTTGATGATGGATGGCAAAGACATCACGGATGTGCCTGCCGAAGACCGCTCCTACGGTATGGTGTTTCAGGGCTATGCGCTGTTTCCGCATCTTAACGTCGAACAGAACATCGCCTTTCCGCTCAAAGTGCGCGGCCGTTCCTCCGCCGATATCAAGCGACGGGTCGGCGAGATGATCGAACGCGTTGGTCTTGTGGGGCATGAGAAAAAACTACCAACAAAGCTTTCCGGTGGCCAGCAACAGCGTGTGGCGCTTGCCCGTGCGCTGGCGTTTGAACCATCGGTGCTTTTGCTGGATGAACCATTCTCCGCGCTCGACAAGAATTTGCGCGAGATGATGCAGGAGGAAGTCAAACGCCTGCATCAGGAAACCGGCACGACATTTGTTTTCGTCACCCATGATCAGTCTGAAGCGCTGGCCCTCTCCTCGCGGGTTGCGATTTTCAATCATGGCGAGTTGTTGCAGGTCGGGCGACCGCAGGACGTCTATGAGCGACCGGCCAATCGTTTTGTGGCGGAGTTTCTCGGCGAGATCAATCTTCTACCGCTTGGTGCGCTCAGGCTGGATGGCGACAAAGCGGCGGGCCAGTTTGAGGACCGCACGATTGTGCTCAGCCAGACAGGGCCACAAATCGGCCCGAACGCGGTTGCCGCCGTGCGCCCGGAGCATATGACCATCGCCGCCACGCAGCAAAACCCTGATCATAACGCCATCGCCTGCCGGATCGAGGATGCGACCTATCTCGGCGCGGTGACCAAATATCACCTGAAAACCCGCACCGGCACATCCATCGCCGTGTCGATGCCAACAGCTGCAACCACAGGCTTTGCCCATCGCTCTGATGTCTGGGTGTCATGGCCCACAGAACAGGGATTTTTGCTACCGCAGCAAGGATAAGCACACCGCATCCGGAATGTGACAATAACAATCCAAAGGGGAACACAATGGATCACGCATTTCAAAAAGACTGTCTGGAAATACTGGCCGACAAGGTGGAACGGGGCGAGATAAGCCGCCGCCGCTTCACCCAGATGGCCGCCATGCTGCTTGCAGGCGCGCCTGCCCTGCTGCGCTCCAACCGCGCTTTGGCCCAATCAAAAGATCTGGTTCTGGTCAATTGGGGCGGCGATGCCATGACCGCCTATGACAAGGCCTATGGTCAGCCATTCGCCAAGGAGAGCGGTATCGCCGTGAAGATGGATGGTTCCGGCCCGACGGAAGGCGCTATTACCGCGCAGTTCAAGAGCGGTAAACCCAGCTGGGACCTGATGGATATCGATCCCTTCTCCGGTATTACCCTGGGCAAACAGGGCATGCTTGAACCCATCGACTATACTATTGTTGACAAGAGCAAGATGCGCCCCGGCTTTGGCTGGGATCATGCGGCTTCCACCTATTTCTTCTCCTATATCATTGCCTATGATTCATCGAAATTCGGCGATCAGGTGCCAACGGGCATGGCGGACTTTTTCGACGTAAAGAAATTTCCCGGTAAACGCTCACTCTACAAATGGGGCTCGGCCATGTGGGAAGCCGCATTGATGGCCGATGGTGTCGCTCCGGAAAAGCTCTATCCGCTCGATCTGAAGCGCGCCCATGACAAGCTCGCGGCGTTCAAGGAAAACGTCGTGGCCTATTGGGGTGGCGGCGCGGAAAGTCAGTCTGTTCTCATGGATGGCGAAGCTTCCATGGCGCTGATCTGGTCAACGCGTGCGCAACTGCTCGAACAGGATTCTGGCGGCAATATCAAATTTGTCTGGGATCAGGGGCTGATTTCCCCCGGCGCACTGGCTGTGATGAAGAACAATCCCGGCGGCAAGGACAATGCGATGAAGTTTATTGCCAGTGCCCAGACGCCCGAGCGGCAATTGCAGATGTTCGAACTGCTCGGACAAGGCCCCGCCAATCCGGCCACCGACGCGCTCATTCCGGCAGATAAAAAACGGGTCAATTGCGTCGATCCGGCCAATATGACCAAGCAAATCCCGCTCAACATGGAATGGTATGCGGAGCACTATGCCTCGGCTTTCGATCAGTACACCAAAGTCATCTCGGCGTGATCAAACACAGTGCGGAGGTTTTCCAATCTCCGCACGCTCGTATCTGTTTCCAGTAAAGGACTCTGAATGACCGGAAAGTCGGCTGTACCCAGAACGATATTGCTGCTTGCGCCGCTGCTGCTGTTTCTCGGGCTCGCTTATGTCGTGCCGTTTCTCGGTGTTATCAGGTGGAGCGTAACGCTGCCCGAACCGGGGCTTGGGCAGTACCGTGCAGTGCTGACCGATCCTCTGGTCCAATCCGTCTTCATCCGCACCTTGCGCATTTGTCTCATAGTCACGGCTGCGGCGCTCGTTATGGCCTATGCCATTGCCTATGTCTGGGTGCGCGGAACACCGACACAGCGCATGCTGGCGGAATTCTGCATTCTCGTGCCATTCTGGATTTCAGTGCTGACGCGGGCTTTCGGCTGGCTCGCCTTGCTGTCCAATCGCGGCCTGATCAATACATGGCTACAGGCGGCCGGGATTATCAGCGAGCCGCTGGCGCTTGCCCGCAATGAATTCGGTGTCATCGTCGGCATGACGCATTTTCTCATCCCTTTTGCTGTCTTTCCCATAGCATCCGCCATGCGCAGCATTGATGAGCGCGTGCTTTTGGCCGCCCGTGGCATGGGCGCATCGCGCAGCCGCATTTTCTGGAGCGTGTTTGTGCCCCTCACCTATGGCGGTCTGATCGGCGCGGCACTGATTGTGTTTGTTTTCGCGCTTGGCTTTTTCGTTACTCCGGCCATTCTCGGCGGCGGGCGCAGCGTCATGGTGGCGGAGCTGGTTTATCTCAGGATTTTCCAAAGCCCCGATTGGGGTCTTGGTGCGGCGATCAGTGTCGTACTTGTGATCTTCATCGGCATCCTGCTCGCCCTGATGCGGCGCTTCATCAAACCCGCGCATCTGGTGGGCTAAGCCATGCAATCATCACGCCCCGGTCCGATCCTGCTCATTATCGCCACTGCCGTTGCACTTTTCCTGCTGATGCCGCTTCTGGCTGTGGTGCCCGTATCGTTCACGCCGCAGCGGTTTTTGTCGATGCCAAATGGCGTGCTGTCGCTGCGGCATTATCAGGCGCTCATCGATAATCCCGCTTGGGGGCAAAGCGTCTTGCTCAGCCTGCGCATCGGTATTCTCTCCAGCGCCATCGCGACGGTGCTGGCCACCATGTTCGGGCTGGGCATCTGGATGTTTCAACCGCGCTTCTCCGCGCTGCTGATCGGTTTTGTCCTCCTGCCGCTGATCGTACCGCCCGTGGTATCAGCCATGACGCTGTATTTCCTGATGACTACCCTTTCCGCTTTCAACAGCTTTATCGGCTATGACACATGGATCGGCGTTGCGCTTGCCCATGCGGTGATGATCACACCCTTTGCCGTGGTTCTTATTCTGGTGGCGCTGTTTCAGGTGGACCGGCGCATTGACCTTGCCGCGCGTGGTCTTGGCGCGAACCTTACCACGCGCGCCTTTCGCATCATCATTCCCAATATCAAGTTCGGTATTGCCACCGCGGCGCTGCTTTCCTTTGTGCTGTCGTGGGAGGAGATCGGCGTCACCCTGTTCATCACCAGCGTCAACGCCATTACCCTGCCGCGTCTGATGTGGATGGGCCTGCGCGACAATATTGATCCTGCCATCGCCGCTATTTCCGTGCTTCTGATCATCGTGACCGCCGTCATTCTGGCTTTAAGGATTTTCATCGAACGGCGCGGGGCATCGGAGACGAAATGACAGCAGATGATATTGTGGCCGCGCTTGAAGCGATTACCGGCGCTGGGGGCGTCAAAACCGGTGAGGCCTTGCGGACTGTCCATCCCGGTTCCGATGAGCATAATCTCAATGCCGATCTGATGGTCACCCCGCGCACAACGGGTCAGATTGTAGAAATCCTAAAATTTTGCAACCAAAACGTTATATCGGTTGTACCCCATGGTGGACGCACCAGTCTTGCCGGTGGTGCTGTGTCGGCCAAAGGCGAAATCATCCTCTCGCTGGGCGCGCTCAACCGCATTGAATCCATTGAAGCGGCGGCAGGCACTGCCATTGTCCAATGCGGCGTCACACTGCAAGCCGTGCAGGAAGAAGCTGCCAAGGTGAAACTGACCACGGGCATCGACATTCCGTCACGCGGCAGTGCCACCATCGGCGGCATGATTTCTACCAATGCGGGCGGCATGGAGGCCTTTCGGCAGGGCGTCATGCGCCAGCGGGTGCTGGGGCTTGAGGTGGTTTTGCCTGATGGCTCCATTATGAGCGACCTTGCGCAAGTGACCAAGAGCAATGAGGGTTATGATCTGAAACAGCTCTTCATCGGGGCGGAAGGCACGCTCGGCATTGTCACCCGCGCCGTTATCAAGCTCGCTCCGGTTGATGCGTTCACGGCCACGGCGCTCGTCGCCTGTGCATCCGCCAGCAAAGCCGTCGCGCTGTTTCAGGCACTGCGGCACAATCGCTCGGTCACTCTCCTGCGCACTGAGTTCATGGGTGAGCGCTATTTCCGCGTTGCCGTCGAAGCACTCGGACCAGCATCGCTCGCAGCGTTCACCGAGGCACCCGTCTATCTCATTGTGGAGACGGAAGGGCTTGACCAGCAGAGCGCGCAATCGACGCTGGAAGACGCGCTGGGTATGGCCATAGAAAATGAACTGGTGCTCGACGCGATCATTGCCCAGAGCGGCAAAGAGCGGAACGACATCTGGAATATCCGCGAGGACAGCAATGTCATCACCCGCGCCTACCCGTATGGATACTGGTTCGATATTTCTGTGCCGTTGCAGCATATCGATGCTTATCTCAGGCAGTTTGAAGCGGGTGTTGCCGCGCTTGGTCCTGATGTAAAAGGCTTTGCCTTCGGACATCTCGGGGATGGCAACCTGCATATTTGTGTCGCCGGGGAGAACGGCAATCCTGACAAGGACGCGGTTAAATCGGTCGTCTATGCCAATCTGCGTGAGATGGGCGGTTCATTCTCCGCCGAGCACGGAATAGGCCTTGAAAAAAAGCCGGAACTGCACGCGCTTATTGATCCGGTAAAGCTTTCGCTGATGCGGGCAATCAAGCGGATAATCGATCCACGCAACATCATGAATCCGGGGAAAGTTGTTGATGTTTCCTAGCAATACATCTGTTTTGCGTGGTTCGTGGTTGAACATAACAACCATGAGGGAGAACCTCTTCCCGTCATCCTCGGGCTTGACCCGAGGACCCACGCAAATGACAACAAAACAAGCGCTCCATCTTCATGGGTCCTCGGGTCAAGCCCGAGGATGACGGAGATTGGTGGATGTGAGGAGGCAAAATCGGCGGCGTCTGCGATTAGCGTTGCATCCCCACTCTCCCTCATGGTTGTTATGTCGAACCACGAACCACGCCCCCTCACCCCAAACCACAAAACAACCATGTCGCAGCCAACAAAGCATGTGGCGCGTTCGGGCTTCTCGACCACCCCATGGGGGGTTATCGTTTGCCCATGGTCCAGCCTTTTTTCTATCGGCATTATCAGGACCGGGTGCAGCTTCTGCGTCCGGTGCGTGGGTGGATGACCATCTCCAAGACAGATATCAAAAACCAATAAAAGGGGTTCTCACATGAAGACATTATTGATGAGCGGCGTCATGGCATTCACCCTGCTGGGTGCAGCGGGTGCTGCATCAGCCGCCGAATGCGGCGATGTGACGATTGCCAGCATGAACTGGCAGTCGGCGGAGGTACTCGCCAATCTCGACAAGATCATTCTCAACCAGGGTTATGGCTGCAATGCCGATATTGTTCAGGGTGATACGATCCCGACGCTGACCTCCATGACCGAAAAGGGCCAGCCTGATATCGCCCCTGAAGGCTGGGTGGATTTCATGCGTGATATCCTCGACAAGGCTGTTGCTGATGGCAAGCTTGTTTACACGGGCAAGTCGTTGTCAGACGGCGGTGTTCAGGGCTGGTGGGTCCCGAAATATCTGGTTGATGCCCATCCTGATATCAAGACCATTGACGATGCGCTGAAACATCCGGAACTGTTCCCGGCACCGGAAGATGCATCCAAGGGCGCTGTCTTCAACGGCCCTCCCGGCTGGGGCGGCACATTGGCAACCACCCAGTTCTTCAAAGCTTATGACGCGGAAAAGAAGGGTTTTACACTGGTTGATACGGGCTCGGCTGCCGGGCTCGATGGTTCTCTCGCCAAAGCCTATGAACGCAAACAGGGCTGGGTTGGTTACTATTGGGAACCGACTGCCCTTCTCGGCAAATATCAGATGGTCAAGCTCGACCATGGCGTGCCTTTTGACGCCAAAGAGTGGAAGCGCTGCAACACCGTCGCCGATTGCGCAGACCCGAAGAAGAATGCCTGGGAACTGGCCGAGGTAGATACGGTCGTCACCAAGAAGTTCAGCGAACGTTCCGGTCCTGTGATGGATTACCTGAAGGCTCGTTCGTGGTCCAACAAGACAGTCAACGAGCTTCTGGCATGGATGACTGACAATCAGGCCACCGGCGAAGATGGCGCGAAATATTTCCTCAAGAACCACGAGGATATCTGGACCAAATGGGTCAGCGCCGATGTCGCAACGAAGGTAAAAGCTTCGTTGAAGTGAGTAGTGAGTAAGCTAAGCCGCATTTCCCCTTTGGGGGAGATGCGGTGACTTGGTATGATGCGTGGTTCGATATGATAACCATGAGGAACGTGGGTGGCTGTAATGCTATTCACAATGGGTGCAAAACTCCACTCATCGCGGCTCACCCACCTTCGTCATCCTCGGGCTTGACCCGAGGACCCATAATTCAAACGTGCTAAATATCTGGATTCATCTGATTTCCTTTGCCGTGGGTCCTCGGGTCAAGCCCGAGGATGACGGGAGAGGTGGTGGAAGAAAGCCATGTTCTGCATGCAATGCTGGCGATTATCATTACGTCCACCCATGTGCCTCACGGGCGTTATGTCGAAGCACACACCGTGCTACTCTCTCAAATAAAACGCATCAAAACCTGATCGCGTAACGCAAGCCATCATAGATTGCAGCGTGAATGTTGCGGGCATGAACGGCATCGCCAATGCGCAACAGATCGAACTGCCCGTCAGCCTGCCGCTGCGGGAAAATGGCACCCCCATTGACCAGACGATCATAATCCACCGCGCCGCCATTGCGCGATAGTGGTTTTAATTCACGGTAGAGATCATCGATCGGCAAAGTACCGTGTTCCACCACCACCTGATCCACCAGCCGCTCCTCGCGATATTCAGGATCAAAATCCGAACCCAGAACGGCAACAAGCTGGTTGCCATTGCGGGTGACGCTCACCAGCCGCGTATTGATTGTCACCCGCACACCATGTTGCTGGAAAGTCCGCATATAGGGCACATGATTCATGCCACCCATTTCAGGCGCAAAGAATCGCTCCGGGCTGACGAGTTCAAGTTTCGAGCCAGCGCGCGCGATCATCTCCGCTGCGCTCATGCCCTGATGTCCGCCATTATCATCATAAAGCAGGATATTTTCGCCAGGCTTCACCGCGCCTGCCAAAATATCCCAGCTTGACGTGACCAGTTCATCGCCCGCCTGCAGCGGCGGATTTTGCGGCAAGCCGCCCGTTGCGATCACCACCACGTCTGGGGCAAGGTCAAGAACATCACCACTTTCCGCCCAGACATTATAGCGCATGGAAACGCCAAGCCGGTCCAGTTCCTCAAGACGCCAGTCGATAATGCCGATCATTTCCTTGCGCCGCGGGTTCTGCGCCGCGAGCCTGACCTGCCCACCCGCCTGATCCGCTGCTTCCAGCACGGTCACGCTATGGCCGCCTTCTGCCGCAACGCGCGCCACTTCCAGTCCTGCGGGTCCTGCACCAACGACAACAATGTTGCGGCTGTCTTTGGCCCTGGCTATGGCGTGCGGCATGGTGCCTTCACGCCCCGTCGCCGCATTGTGGATGCATAGCGCCTCTCCGCCCTCATAAATGCGGTCAAGACAATAGGTTGCCCCGACACAGGGCCGGATACGATGTTCTTCACCTGCCTCAATCTTGCGGACAATATGCGGATCGGCAATATGCGCCCGGGTCATACCAACCATGTCGAGCTTTCCCTCGGCAATGGCATGGCGCGCGGTGGCAACATCGGCAATACGCGCCGCATGGAAAACCGGAAATTTGGTTTCCTGCCTGACCTCTCCGGCAAAATCGAGATGCGGCGAAGACCGCATGCCCTGAATGGGAATGACGCCATTGAGCGCCGCATCCGTATCGATATGGCCGCGAATAATGTTGAGAAAATCGAACTTGCCCGATGCTGCAAGACGCCGTGCAATCTCCACGCCTTCCTGCCGTGAGAGCCCCTGCTCCCAGTCCTCATCAGCCACCATGCGGATACCGACAATAAAATCCGGGCCCACGGACCGTCGCACCGCATCGATGACAGCCCAGGTGAAACGCAGACGATTATCAAGCGAGCCGCCATATTCATCGTCACGCCGGTTGGTGGCGGGTGACCAGAACCCGTCCATCAGATGACCGTAAGCCTCGAACTCAATGCCATCGAGCCCCGCCGCCTGCATACGCTGCGCCGCCGCTGCATAATCGGCAATGATCCGCTCGATATCCCAATCCTCAGCTTCTTTCGGAAAAGCCCGGTGGGCGGGTTCGCGCACGGGGGATGCGGAGACGACGGGGAGCCAATCGGCCTTGTTCCAGCTAGTGCGGCGGCCAAGATGTGTCAGCTGGATCATGACGGCGGCGCCGTGTTCATGACAATCGTCGGCAAGCTCACGCAGCCATGGCACGATCTCGTCCTTATAGGCATGAAGATTGCCGAATGCCGGTGGAGATTCCCGCGAGACAACAGCCGATCCCGCCGTCATCGTCAGGGCGATACCGCCTTTTGCTTTCTCCGCATGGTAGAGCCGGTAACGTGTTTTCGGCATTCCATCTTCCGAATAAGCCGGCTCGTGACTGGTCGACATCAGGCGGTTTTTCAGCCTCAGATGTTTAAGCTGATAGGGCTGCAGAAGCGGATCGTCATGTGAGGACAATAGTATCGGTTCCCGTTGTTTTCATGATCCTACAACAGGCGCCAGTCCGCATGTTTCTCCCGCGCGACCTATTGTGGTGTGGATTCGTCATATGAATTTCATCTTGCAATCAACCTCACCCAATTTCGCTCCCTATAAATTGGAATCGAAAGCGCCTCCGAAATTCACAACCGCTTGATTGGAAAAAAATTCTCTAAATTAGGGGGAAACCCATGCGTCTTGAAAATAGATGAAAAAACCTCATGCCTCAATTTCCCGAAGATGCACTCGAAAAATGATGGATGTTTCCGATGATCAGCGAAATTACCTGCCCCGAAAACAAGAGCACCCTTTGCACCGAAATCATGAGCGGATTGCCGGAATGGTTCGAAGAACCGGCAGGCATCAGCGCGTGCGCCAAACTGGTAATGGACCTGCCCGTCCTGGCAAGTGTGGAGCAAGATATCTGCAACGGATTTATCGCCCTGAAATATCACCCGCCGGCAGCCGCAGAAATCTTTGTCATTGCAACGCGCAAGCAATGCCATGGCCGGGGAATCGGTCGATCCCTGCTGCAAGCGGCTGAGGAGCATGCCCGGCAATCCGGCTGCTCCTTGCTCACGGTCAAAACCCTCGCGCCACGCGGCAAGCATGAACCGCACCTCGACGATACGCGCGCATTTTACGACAGGAATGGCTTCCTCAAAGCGGAGATCTTCCCTACATTGTGGGCTGAAGGTCATCCTTGCCTCTTTATGGTGAAACCTCTGAACTAATGCAGAGCCCTGCCATCTTTCGACCAAGACTGCTGTTTAGGGAGCGGCTCTAATCCTGAAGTCGGGGGTTTCGAACGGTACTTCTTCATGCTACCGCGAGTTTCCCACGATATGGATGAATCGTGATGCCGCTTGGAATCGCTGCGGCAACCGGTGTATAGGCAGGTCAAACGTGAACTTGCCAAAACTGACAGAAAGATGCGCGGCCACATGACAATAGCCAATTCGCAAAAAATCACTGCGTGGGAAGACATAACCGGGGCCGTCGGCAATTTTCGCCTCGCCGCACTTCTGGGTTGGCAAGATGTGGCCCAGCGCTATCGCCGTTCCAGCGTCGGTGCTTTCTGGCTGACGATCAATATGGGTGTCCTGATTGCGGCTCTGGGCTTGGTATTCGGCACTATTTTCCGCTCCCCCATGTCCGAATTTCTGCCATTCATCTGCGTTGGCCTCATCATGTGGGGCTACTATTCGCAGTTGATCAATGAAGGCTGCGTGAGTTTCATCACCAATACTGAAACCATGCTGCAGCTACCCTTGCCATTCTTTACCTATGTCCTGCGGACATGGTGGCGAAATTCGATCATCCTTTTCCACAACATCATCATTTTTCCCATCGTGCTGCTGATATTCGGGAAATTTATGGGATGGACTTCCCTGCTGGTGATTCCTGCATTCTTCCTCGTATCGCTGAATTTCCTATGGATGATGGTCATTCTCTCGGTCATTTGTACGCGATACCGCGACCTGACACAGATCATTCAGAACATTATGCAGGTTGGCATGTATGTCACGCCAATCATGTGGCAACCGCACCAGTTACCTGCTGATAAGTCCATTCTGTTGCTGGATCTGAACCCATTCTATCACCTGATCAGCGTAATCAGAGAACCGCTTCTTGGACAGATGGGCACCCCGCTCAATTGGGGTGTCGTGATCGGCATGGCCATTGTCGGCTGGATCGTCGCGCTGCTTTTCCTGAACCGTTACCGTTCACGCATCACCTATTGGCTGTAAAACGCCACTCTATTCAATTGCGAAGGCAATCATGACCTCAATGATTCTCGAAGACGTCACAGTCGATTTCCCGATCTATAATGCGAAAAGCCGTTCTCTCAAGAACCAGGTGATGAGTCTGGCGACAGGTGGCACCATTGGTTCAAACTCTGAGGGCCACGTGGTTATTCGCGGCCTTGAATCCATCAGTTTAAACCTTAGTGACGGCGAACGGCTTGGCCTGATCGGACATAATGGTTCCGGCAAAACCACGCTGCTGCGCGTCATGAGCGGCGTTTACTATCCCTCTGGTGGACGTATTGCAATCAACGGTAAATGTACCTCGTTGATCAACATTTCTCTGGGCATCGATGCGGAAGCAACTGGCCGGGAAAACATTGGTATTCGCGGTGCACTTCTTGGCTTTTCGAAACGCGAGATGGCAGCCAAACAGACCGAGATTGAAGAATTTTCTGAACTCGGCAACTTTCTTGACATGCCTGTTCGTACCTATTCCAGTGGTATGCAGCTTCGCTTGGCATTCTCGATTTCAACAGTCATTCAGCCTGAGATCCTCATCATGGATGAATGGCTGGCTGCTGGCGATGAGAGCTTTCAGAACAAGGCAAATGAACGACTGCATGATCTTGTTAACAAGACCAAGATTTTGATTATCGCAAGCCATTCGAAGGCGCTTCTCGTCAAGAATTGCACGCGCATTGTTTGGCTGGAACATGGTAAGATCAAAATGGATGGAGACGCCCAAACCGTTGCCGATGCGTATTTTGGAAATCAGTAAAGCAAAACACGTTGAGCTGTTGTTTTTGTATTCAACGATCAACCCATCGTTGAATGCATGAAGCCTATACGCCCTTTAAGCGTGATATATGCTTCTGCCATCAGGCGAGCGAAAGCGCCTTTGGGGACTCTTCGCTTCGTTATCCGCAAGTTTGCTGAATCCATCCGGATATTCGGCATATCCGGAACATTCGGCCGCATTGTTGCATTCCTGCGTTCCGGAAAATTCGTTGCTCTTTTTGCAAACCGCCGTGCGACATTGCTTTCCACTGTTACAAACGAAAACAAGCATCGCCTTTCTTCGTTCTATCCCGGCGAGACCAATCGGCCTGCATCGGAATTTATGACACCACGCGTTTTGATCGTGGCCGAGATGTCGATTCCACAATGCAAGAAATACCGCGTCACGCAAAAGGCCGAGCTGTTTTCGAAGATTGGTATCGAGGCATCAGTGGTTGACTGGACCCACTTTGATGAAGCCCGGACACTGCTCCAGACCCATTCAATCGTCATATTTTACCGCGTTCCAGCTGTGCCTGAAGCTATCTTATTGATAAAGGAAGCCAAGCGGCTTGGCATTCACACATTTTGGGAAGTCGATGACCTGATTTTCGATCCGGAAGGATACCTCTCGAACAAAAATATCGAAACTCTGTCGCCGGGAGATCGAAAAGGTGTTCTCGAAGGGATGAGACTTTATCGGGAAGCGCTGCTCCTGTGCGACGAAGGTATTGCGTCCACCAAAGCCCTCGCAAAAGTCATGAGCGAGGTTACGAATAGAAATGCCGTCATTGTGGAGAATGCGCTCGACAGCGATACAATATTAATCGCGGAAAGAATTCGCAAAAATCAGACGGCAACGCCAAAAGAGACCAAGCAGGACATCACAATTGTCTATGGCTCAGGCACCAAGACGCACGACATTGATTTTCTGGCGGCCGCTGATGCGCTGTTCTACATTTTGTCGGAACGTTCCAATGTAAAACTCCGGATTATAGGTTCTTTGAATATCGAAAGCCGGTTTGATATTTTCTCTGACCGGATCGAACGGTTTTCATTCGTGAGTTTTGATCGTTATTTGCAGCTTGTTGCCGAAGCAGATATTTCAATCGCACCGCTTGAAGATTCAGTTTTCAATGATGCTAAAAGCAATATCAAGTTTCTGGAGGCCTCTGTCCTCGGTGTTCCCTCTGTCTGCTCTCCTGCCGATGCGTTTCGTACCGCTATCGTTGACGGAGAGAATGGATTTCTTGCAGCCGATCCAGCGCAATGGCAGCAAAAACTGCTTCAGCTTGTCGATCAGCCGAATCTTCGCATAAAAATGGCACAGAGGGCGCTTGAAAGCGTCAATAAGGCCTATGCGCCCGAGCAGATTGCCCACCGGCAACTAGCACCGCTGATAGAGCGCCCCAGCCAGCTTCAGCCTGATGTAATGCGCATCCTCTTTGCGAATGTGTATTTCTCTCCGCAATCGTTTGGTGGAGCGACGATCGTTGCGGAAGAGATGGCTCAAAGGCTCGCCCGGAAAGAGGATGTGGAAATCTACATCTTCACTTCATGGTCGCATGATCATGCTTCAAATTACGATCTGGTTCGTTATAGCGCAAAAGGCGCTACCGTTTTCGCGGCAAAAGTGCCTGTCGTCCGCACTCGCTTGATGGATATCAAAGACGATGACATGGGGCAGGCTTTTGCAGACGTTCTCAAGGCAGTTCAACCCGATATTGTTCAGTTGCATTCGATACAGACACTGGGAGTTGAGTTGGGTTCCGCGTGCAAGGCCGCAGGCATACCCTATGTCATAACGCTACACGACGCCTGGTGGCTGTGTGAACGCCAGTTCATGGTAACAGGCGAAGGCAAATATTGTTTTCAAACGCGCATCGATCCAAACGTTTGTGCAAAATGCGTTCCGGACAAGAATTTTAACGAGCGCCGCACCCAGATCGTTCGCAAAGGTCTTGCAGAGGCTCAGGGCCTCATCTCTCCAAGCAACTACTTTAAACAACTACATATGCAGAACGGGCTGAGCGACGAGCAGATTTTTGTCAATAAAAACGGGGTCAAGTTCCCCTTTCCGACCCTTACGCGCAAACCATCAGACCATATCCGCTTCGGCTACGTCGGCGGATCAACCCCGATCAAGGGCTATGATCTCGTCCGCGAGGCTTTTTCGGCGCTTCCGGAATGTGGCATCGAGCTGGTCATGGTCGATAATACGCTGAACAGTGGCTATAGCAGCGTCAATCTCAAGGGGCTTACTCCCCATAATCCAGTCCGCGTTGTGCCTGCCTATACGCAGGATAGCATCGACGAATTCTTCTCGGGAATTGACGTGCTTTTGTTTCCGTCCCAATGGAAAGAGAGCTTTGGCCTGACGGTACGCGAAGCGCTGCTGCGTGACATCTGGGTGATTGCCACGGATTCCGGCGGCGCCGTAGAAGATCTCGTAGAAGGCGAAAACGGAAACATCATTCCCATTTCGTCCGACAGCTCCCATCTGCGAGCGGCAATGGAAAAAATTATCGACAACCGGGCTGCGCTTTCCAGCTACGTCAATCCATACAAAGATCGCATACAGAGCTTTGATGGGCAGGCAGACGAGCTCTACGATTATCTCCGCTCGCTTCTGCGCGCTGAACAGCAACGATAGAAAATTCAATTGGGAGCACAAAAGCAAAATGGCAGCCCAAGGGCTGCCATTTTTGTTTAAAATCAATCGCTTGGCGAGAGATTTTGGTGCGGTCGAGAAGACTCGAACTTCCACGTCTTGCGACACAGCGACCTCAACGCTGCGCGTCTACCAATTCCGCCACGACCGCACTGTGGTAGAAGCCGAACGTGTCGGCTCGCGGCATGTAGCAAATCAATTTCAGCTAAACAAGCCCTGTTGGCGTTTAACGCCAATGTTTTTCGCAAAGCCGCCGAAAAGTTATGTCGCACCCGTCAGACTGGAAATCTTCTAAGAAAAAGTCCATATGCGGCTCACCTTCTGCATCCCGTGTGAATCGGTGCTTTTGGCTGTACGAAACAGTCGCATCGGCTTCAGCTCAATGCGGATGGAGCGAAATTCGAAAATTTGGTTTCCGATCATGAAAAGTAACCGTGATGATCTCGTCCCCGCATTTTTACCCACAGGCGAATCGTCTCCGGTGGAATGGCTGGTGGCTGACGGGCTCACCGATTACGAAGCTGCCCTCAGCTTCATGGAAGACCGGGTGGCTGCGATTCGCGCCGGAACGGCACGAGAGCTCGTCTGGCTGGTTGAACATCCACCGCTTTATACGGCTGGCACCAGCGCCAAGGATGGCGATCTGCTCACCGCTGATCGCTTTCCAGTCTATGCGACAGGTCGCGGCGGCGAATACACCTATCATGGCCCCGGCCAGCGGGTTGCCTATGTGATGCTGGACCTCAAAACACGGCGCGAGGACATCAGGGCATTTGTGACGGCGCTGGAGCAATGGATCATTTCCACCCTCGCCTCGTTCAATGTACGCGGCGAGCGGCGTGAAGATCGCGTCGGGGTGTGGGTGACACGGCCGGAGCGCCCGGCGCTGTCAGATGGCTCTCCCGCCGAAGACAAGATCGCCGCTATCGGTATCCGCCTGCGCAAATGGGTGAGCTTTCATGGCATCTCCATCAATGTGGAACCGAACCTTACGCATTTCGACGGCATTGTTCCCTGCGGCGTGCGTGCGCATGGCGTCACCAGCCTTGTCGATCTGGGGTTGCCGGTGGGGATGGATGATCTTGACCGCGCAATGCGGGAATCATTTGAGGATGTGTTTGGGGCGGTTAAGGGCTAAGGCTGGCTGCAAAGATTGTGCTTGGTTAGACAAGCTACTCTTTTACCCGATCACCTACCCCACCGTCATCCTCGGGCTTGACCCGAGGACCCATGACAGAGAAGCAAAAACGATTTCTCAAGGGTGGATCCTCGGGTCAAGCCCGAGGATGACGGATAAAGGTGATGGGACGATGCAAAACAGACCAACCCATCATCACGCAAATTCCATGATAACAGCATCGACGGCCAGACTATCCCCCTGTTTGGCGTTGATGGCTGAAACGGTCAGATCGCGATCGGCGCGCAGCACGTTTTCCATTTTCATGGCTTCGACAATTGCCAGCGTGTCGCCTGCTTTTACTTCCTGACCTTCGCTCACATTGATCGAGACGATCAGGCCGGGCATCGGGCATAGCAGCATTTTTGACGTATCGGGCGGCAGCTTCACCGGCATCAATTTTTCCAGCGCGGCGACATGGGTCTGCATGGCATGGCCAATGACCGACATGCCCTTCCAGTCAATGCGCATGCCATTGAGCACCGGGCGCAACTGTGCCTTCACCGAGCGGTCATCAATATAGCCGTCCCAGACCGCATCGCCGGGCCGCCAATCGCTGCGGATGGTAATGTCCTCCCCACCATGCAACGAGAGTTCAATCTTGACTGGCGGCTTGGCAATACTCTGGTGAATGCTCACCGGCACATATTCATCATTGATCCGCACGTCCCATTCGGCGCGGATTTTGCCCGTATGTGGCCGTAGACGGTCACTGAGGCCGTCGAGGCGTCCCTTGCGCACCAATTCCACACTGAGAGCGATGGCGGCCAGTACGTCCCTGTCCTCGGCCGTGGGCGCGATGGGATGGAAGCCATCGGGGAACTCCTCAGCAATAAAACCGGTAGATAGCCGTCCTTCCCGCCAGCGCGGATGCTGCATCAATGCAGCAAGGAACGGAATGTTGTGCTCGATGCCGTCGACCACAAAAGTATCCAGCGCGTCAGCCATTGCATCGATGGCTTCAAGGCGGGTTGGCGCCCAGGTGCAGAGCTTTGCCACCATGGGGTCATAGAACATCGAAATCTCGGAGCCCTCGGTCACACCGGTATCATTGCGGATGATGGCTTTGCCAACCGGGCCCTCACTCGGCGGGCGATAGCGGGTCAGGCGACCAATCGAAGGCAGGAAATTGCGGTACGGGTCTTCCGCGTAGAGACGGCTTTCAATGGCCCAGCCGTTCAGCTTGACATCCGACTGTTTCAGCTTGAGCTTTTCGCCCGCTGCAATCAGGATCATCTGCTCGACAAGATCAACGCCAGTGATCAGCTCCGTTACCGGATGCTCCACCTGCAGGCGCGTGTTCATTTCAAGGAAATAGAAGTTGCGGTGCTTGTCGACGATAAATTCGACCGTACCGGCGCTTTGATAGTCAACGGCCTTGGCCAATGCCACGGCCTGCTCGCCCATGGCCTTGCGGGTTGCTTCGTCAAGGAAGGGTGACGGCGCTTCCTCAACCACTTTCTGGTTGCGGCGCTGCACGGAACACTCGCGCTCGCCCAGATAGATGCAATTGCCAAAACTATCGCCGAGCACCTGAATTTCGATATGGCGCGGCTCAACGACGAATTTTTCGATGAAAACCCGGTCGTCGCCGAAGGAATTGCGCGCTTCCGAGGTAGCGCGTTCAAACCCGTCGCGCACTTCGCTCTCGTCCCACGCAATGCGCATTCCCTTACCACCGCCGCCAGCGGAAGCCTTGATCATCACGGGGTAGCCGATCTGACCGGCGATCTTTTCCGCATGGGCGCCATCGGTGATGATGTCAAGAAAGCCCGGCACGGTGTTGACCTTGGCGGCATTGGCAAACTTTTTCGATTCGATCTTGTCGCCCATGGCGATGATCGCCCTGGGTTTTGGCCCGATAAAAATGATACCTTGCTTCTCAAGCGCCTCGCAGAAGGAGGCACGCTCGGACAGGAAACCATAGCCGGGATGAACCGCTTCCGCGCCTGTTGCCTTGCAGGCGGCGATGATCTTGTCCGCGACGAGATAGCTTTCGGAGGCTGCAGCAGGGCCGATATGCACCGCTTCGTCGGCCATTTCGACATGAACAGCATCGCGATCCGCATCGGAATAGACGGCGACCGTGGCGATCCCCATTTTCCTTGCCGACTTGATGACACGGCAGGCAATTTCCCCACGGTTTGCAATCAGGATTTTCTTGAACACTTTTATGGACCTCCCGCACAAAATGCGTCTTTGGTTCTATTGCCAATGGCAGCTTTGCTCAACAGGTAAGATCGCTAATTGAAAGCGGGCTCCGGAGCCTTCTGTTTTTTGCCTTCGCGCCAGACCACATAGGCACCCGACGCGATGATAATGGCGATACCAAGCCATTTCGAAGCGGTCGGAAACTCCTGAAATACGAAGAGGCCAATAATGACGGCCATGACGATTTCGAGATATTGGAATGGCGCCAGAAGCGAGGCAGGTGCAAGGCGCGAGGCCTGCACAACCAGAAGATGCCCACCCGTGGCAATTGCCCCGATGGCAAACAGCAGGAACCACGACATGCCCGTTGACGGCGTTCCCAGCGTCATATCGCTGACGCCGAACCAAGCACCCAAAAACAGAGCAATGATGACTGTCACCGTGCCGCCAATGCCCGCATAAAGCTGCATGACAAGCGGCGTATCATGGGCGCCAAAGCGGCGATTGAGAACGAGATAGACGGCAAAGAGCGCCGCCGTGCCCAGCGGCAGAAGCGACACCCAACCGAAAAGCTCCCAGCTTGGCTGGATAACGATCAGCGTGCCGATAAACCCGATGGCAACGGCAATGCGCCTGCGCCAGCCCACCGTCTCTTTCAGGACGACAGCGGAGAGCAGCGTCAGCATCAGCGGTTCGACAAAGAACACCGCCATGGCATCAGCCAGCGGCATATATTTGACGGCGGCGAAGAAACACAGGCTGCCAATCCCCATCAGAAAGCCGCGAAACAGATTGCCCCAGAGATTGTGTGGTTTCAGAGAATGCATACCTGTCAGCGCGACAATAATCAGCAAAGTCAGGATTGTCTGGACCACGAAGCGGGAGAGCGTCACGGTCGCAGGTGGCAGGCTATCGACCGTTGAAAGCCATTTGGCGATCGCATCCATCATCGGCAGGATAAACATGGCACCGGCCATCGTTCCAACGCCCCTCATTTGCGGTGAGGTTGTGTTTTCCATGCTGTCGACCTTTCCGGGACAAATAGCTCAGGCGAGGCCTTCTGGCATATCGGCTCTGTGGAAAAATGCAATCGCCCGGAGAATGGAATACTGACGCAAAACGGCGGCAGATTTGACTTTTCAGCCAGTAAATGTTGCAAAAGGCCCCTCCCACACCCGCAAAAACAAGAAAAAAATGGAGAATCCCCATGACTTTTTCCAATAACATCATGACTGATGTGCCCGATATGGACACGACAGGCGGCCGCCTGTCGCGCGCCCGTGATGCCAAGTCCATGACAGTGGCAGAACTGGCTGAACGTATTGGTGTCCAAGCAGAAACGCTTGCCGCCTGGGAATCCGACCGGTCGGAACCGCGCGCCAACAGATTGTTCATGCTGGCAGGTTCGTTGGGCGTTACGCCGACATGGCTGATGCACGGTGTCGGGCAATCACCTGACGAAAGCGAAACAGTCGACGATAATCAGGTGCTGAAAAGCCAGATTGCGAATCTCAAGGTTCTGCATGAAGCGCTTGGCGAGCGCATTGAAGAACTCGAAAAGGTGGTCTTAAGCCTTAAAGCGGCTTGAAACCTGGGTTATCAGACCATAGTTCTGTGGTGAACGCCGGAACAGATCGCGAACTCCCATCGCGTTTCCATGCGAACCATGTAAAGATTGCTGGTGATTCGCAGCCCCTGTAGCATTGGCCAAAATACGATATGGATGACAATAACGACCTCTTTTCAGCGATAGTCAAAACAGCACGGGAACGTCAGGCGGGGGTTGCGCAACCTAAGCCCGAACCTGTTGTGACCCCGGCCGCTCCAGTGACGCCAGTCACGTCAGTGACACCTGTGAAAATCGCACCTGCTCCGGCGGCCAAAGCATCCCCGCGTTCAACACCCGCAAGCAGCGGCAGCTACAGCGCTGCGGATATTGAGGTTCTCGAAGGGCTTGAGCCGGTTCGCCGCCGCCCCGGCATGTATATTGGCGGAACGGATGAGCGGGCGCTGCATCACCTTTTCGCCGAAGTCATCGACAATGCCATGGACGAAGCGGTGGCTGGCCATGCCAATTTCATCGATATCGACCTTGACGAGAACGGCTATCTCTCGGTGACGGACAATGGCCGCGGTATCCCGATCGATGCGCACCCCAAATTCAAAGACAAATCTGCTCTCGAAGTCATCATGACGACGCTTCACTCCGGTGGCAAATTTGACTCGAAGGTCTATGAGACCTCCGGTGGTCTGCACGGCGTTGGCATTTCCGTCGTCAATGCCCTGTCCGATCACGTGGAAGTGGAAGTGGCGCTCAACCGGCGTCTTTACCGGCAGCGGTTTTCGCGTGGCCACCCTCTCGGCCCCCTTGAGGATATTGGCGAGGTGCACAACCGTCGCGGTACGCGCGTGACATTTCATCCGGACCCCGATATTTTTGGTCAGGGCGCCAAGTTTGATCCTGCCCGGCTTTTCAAGATGGCGCGGTCCAAGGCCTATCTCTTCGGCGGCGTTGAAATCCGCTGGAATTGTGCGCCGTCATTGCTCGACCCGAAGGACCCGACGCCCGACAAGGCGGTTTTCCACTTTCCCGGCGGATTGAAGGATTATCTCGGCGCTTCGCTTGGCAAGGATTTTCAGGTTACGCGCGAAATGTTCGCAGGTAAGACCGAAAAGACCAGTGGCCATGGCGCGCTGGAATGGGCCGTTGCCTGGTATGGCGGCGATGGCTTTGTCAATTCCTATTGCAACACCATCCCGACAGGCGAAGGCGGCACGCACGAGGCGGGTCTGCGCATCGCCCTTACCCGTGGCCTCAAAGCCTATGCGGAACTAACAGGCAACAAGCGTGCCTCAATCATCACCACCGATGACGTGATGATTTCTTCGGCGGCCATGCTGTCCGTGTTCATCCGTGAGCCGGAGTTTGTCGGCCAGACCAAGGACAAGCTGGCGACCGTTGAAGCGCAGCGTATCGTTGAAAACGCCATCCGCGATCCATTCGATCACTGGCTTGCTGCCTCGCCGCAGGAAGCATCAAAACTGCTCGAATGGGTGGTGGAGCGCGCCGACGAGCGCGTAAAACGCCGTCAGGATAAGGAAGTCAACCGCAAGTCGGCCGTGCGCAAACTGCGTTTGCCGGGCAAGCTTGCCGATTGCAGCCAGACCGGCGCGCTTGGCGCTGAACTTTTCATCGTTGAGGGTGATTCAGCTGGCGGTTCGGCCAAGCAGGCGCGCGATCGCGCCACGCAGGCGGTTTTGCCGCTACGGGGTAAAATCCTCAATGTGGTCAGTGCCGGTCGCGAAAAGATGACTGCCAACCAGCAGATCGGTGATCTTATCCTCGCGCTCGGCTGCGGCACACGGTCAAAATATCGCGATGAGGATTTGCGTTACGACCGCGTTATCATCATGACCGACGCTGACGTCGATGGTGCGCACATCGCCTCGCTGCTGATAACCTTCTTCTATCAGGAAATGCCTGATCTTATCCGCAATGGCCATCTGTTCCTTGGCGTTCCGCCGCTTTATCGCATCGCTCAGGGCGGCAAAGTTGCCTATGCGCGCGATGATGCCCACAAGGATGAATTGATGCGCACGCTGTTCACCGGAAAAGGCAAAATTGAAATCGGACGCTTCAAAGGCCTTGGCGAAATGCGCGCCGACCAGCTCAAGGAAACGACGATGGATCGCAAGAAACGCACGCTCCTGCGCGTTCAGATCGATGAGGAATGGATCGAAGAAACCAGAATTGCGGTGGATGATTTGATGGGCACCAAGCCCGAAGCCCGCTTCCGGTTTATTCAGGACCGCGCTGCATTCGTGGAAGAGCTGGATATTTGAACATCCGTTTGAGGTAATCAGTTTGAAATGGCGGTGCTTCGGTACCGCCATTTTTGTTTGGAGGGGTGAATGCTGGTGGTTCGTGGTTCGACATAACACCATGAGGGAGATGGTGGGTTGCACAACCATTGTCGCGCCCTTCGACAGGCTCAGGATGAGGGAGAGTGTTGGCTGCAATGCTAATCGCCAACCGGTGCAGAATAGAGCACCTTGCAACCCTCCCTCTCCCTCATGGTGAGCTTGTCGAACCACGCGCTATGTTACTGCAACAATCTTTTCAAAGAAAAATCATGCCAACTTATCCAACACCATCCCACCTCGCTTATTCTGATGGTGTCCTTTCCGGCGGGAATGCTCCGGAAACTTTCTGAAGTCAGGAAAGGATCGGTGATTTCATCTGCGGGGAGAACCCAGCCGCAGGGGAATCGGTTTTATCTCACAAGGGTAAAATCAGTCATCGGGACGGGTGATCCGGGAGTTTTCTTGGTTGAAACAGGAAAATCTCCGGGGAACGCACTGATTAAACTACCAATACCAAGACTTCCGCGTTCCCCTTTGGATCGCCCGTCTTTCCCACCTTATCAATAGCCAGACGCGAAAGCGGGTGTGGTGATGGGGGAGTGTGTTCCGTAACTGCAATGTTGTGGATGCAATAACCCCCCTGTCCTGTCGGACATCTCCCCCACAAGGGGGGAGATCACATTGACATCAACGCCTTTGCACAACCGGAAACTTTGCAAATTGTGCAAGATAGCATTGAAGGCTGATCTCCCCCCTTGTGGGGGAGATGTCCGACAGGACAGAGGGGGGTGAGCACCGCCGATATGTATGCATGGTGCGAGGTTCGTGGTGCGTGGTTCGACAAGCTCACCATGAGGGAGAGCGGTGGATGCAACGCTAATCGCGAAGATTGCAGATCTCAAAGGTCGCAGAATTTAGCACCCCTCATCCTGAGCCTGTCGAAGGGCGAACCACGCACCACCCACAAACAAAAAGGGCGCCATCACTGGCGCCCTGATGCGGCAATAAATCTGATTAGATATGCAGCGCGTGACCCAGCGCCTTGAGGGCGGCTTCCTGAAAGCCCTCGCCCTGTGTCGGGTGGGCGTGGATTGTCCCGGCAATGTCTTCCAGACGCGCGCCCATTTCCATGGCGAGCGCGAAGGAAGCGGAAAGTTCGGAAACCCCATGCCCCACCGCCTGAATGCCGAGGATCAGATGATTGCTTGAAGCGGCGACCACACGCACAAACCCCTCCTCGCCTTCCTTGGTCATGGCGCGGCCATTGGCGGCGAAAGGAAAGAGTCCGATCTTGATCTCATGCCCGGCGGCTTTTGCCTCGTCTGGCGACAGGCCTACCGTGACAATCTCTGGGTCAGTGAAACAGACGGCAGCAATGGCGCGCTTGTCCCAGCTGCGGTTTTCGCCGGCAACGATTTCCGCCACCATCTCGCCCTGCGCCATGGCACGGTGTGCGAGCATGGGCTCGCCGGTGACATCGCCAATGGCATAGACGCCCCGCATGGATGTGCGGCATTTGTCATCAATGCGGACAAACCGGCCATCCATATCGAGGTCGATCTCTTCCAGTCCCCAGCCCGACGTAACAGGCTTACGGCCAACGGTGACGAGTATCTTGTCGGCAGGAATTTTTTCATCCTTGCCATCAGCCGTTTCAATGAGCAGTGCATCGCCCTTGGTGGCAACGCCCTTGGCCTTCACACCCGTTAATACGGTGATGCCAAGCTCGTTCAGGTGTTTGACCACCGGACGGGTCAGTTCCGCATCATATTGCGGCAGAACTTTTGACTGTGCTTCGACCACAGTCACCTTGGAGCCAAGCTTTGCATAGGCAGTGCCAAGCTCAAGCCCGATATAGCCGCCGCCAACAACCACGAGATTTTCAGGAATCTCAGGCAGGGACAGCGCTTCGGTCGAGGAAATGACATTGCCGCCAAAGGGCAGTGACGGCACTTCAACCGGCGCTGATCCCGTGGCAATCACCACATTTTCCGCGCGGATGATCTGTTGGCCTGTCAGCGTTTCCACCTCGATTGTCTTGCCATCGCGGAATTTTGCCTTGCCCGTGACGATCTTGACGTTTGCTTTCTTCAAAAGACCGGCAACGCCATTGTTCAGACGGCTGACAATGCCGTCCTTCCAGGCGATTGTTTTGGAAAAGTCAATCGCGGGTTCGGTAACGGAAATGCCAAGCGGCGTCTGCTTTGCGGCGAAATGCGCGACCTTCGCGAACTCATCCGCCGCGTGGATCAGCGCCTTGGAGGGAATGCAGCCGACAAGCAGGCATGTACCGCCAACCTTTGCTGCCTCGACAATCACCGTGTCGACATTGAGCTGTCCGGCCCGAATGGCGCAGACATAGCCGCCGGGACCAGCGCCAATGACCAGCAGCTTGCAGGAAATATCTTTCATCGGATCAACCCTCCACGAAAATCAGCGCTGGTGTTTCGAGCAGCGTCTTGATCCGCTGAATAAAGACAGCGGCGTCCCAGCCATCGATGACGCGATGATCGAAGCTTGAGGACAGGTTCATCATCTTGCGCGGGATAAAGGCTGCGCCGTCCCACATTGGCCGGGTCATCATCTTGTTGACGCCGATAATGGCGACCTCGGGATAGTTGATGACAGGCGTGGTGACGATGCCGCCCATGCTGCCGAGCGAGGTGATGGTGATGGTCGAGCCGGTCAGCTGCTCGCGCGTTGCCGTGCCGGTTTTGGCCGCATCTGCCAGAAGATTGACTTCGGCAGCACAGCCCCAGAGATCACGCGCTTCCGCATGTTTAACGACGGGCACTACAAGACCCGAAGGTGTCTGAGCAGCGATACCAATATGCACGCCGCCATGCTGATGAATGATATTGGCGTCATCATCGTAGAGCGCATTCAGCTGCGGCTGTTCGGCAATGGCTTTCACCATGGCACGCATCAGGAAGGGCAGCAGCGTCAGCTTTGGCTGGTCGGCGCGCTTCTTGGCATTGAGCAAGGCACGCAGCTCTTCCAGCGATGTGACGTCGATTTCTTCCACATAGGTGATGTGCGGAATGTGCGATTTGGCAATCGCCATTTTTTCCGCAATCTTGCGGCGCAGGCCCACCACCTTGATTTCCTTGACCGATGTATCGGGTGCAAGACCTGAGACAACAGGCTTTTGCGAGCCACGGGCAAAGAAAGTGTCGAGATCCTCATGGGTAATACGTTCGGCAGGACCAGTGCCAGTCACCTGCCTGAGGTCAACACCCGCATCACGGGCCCGCAGGCGCACGGCTGGCGAAGCAAGTGCCTTGTCGCCCTCGGCACGCGGTGCGCCGATGGTCACAGGTGCAGCCAAGGGTGTGTGAACAACCGGTACTGCGGGTTTTTCAACCGGCTTCTCGGCCTTGATCTCGGGCTTTGGCACGGCCTTGACGGGTTCAGCCTTTGGCTGTTCTGCCTCGGCAGGCTTCGCCGATTCCGGCGCCGGGGCATGGCCCTCGCCTTCGATCTTCAGGCGGATAATCGGCGAACCGATGGCAATCACCTGCCCGATCTCACCGCCCAGCCAGATAATTTCGCCGTCCACGGGTGACGGAATTTCTACGGTTGCCTTGTCGGTCATGACGGCGGCAAGGACCATATCCTCGCGCACGAGATCACCGACCCTTACATGCCATTCGACAAGTTCGGCTTCTGCAACGCCTTCACCGACATCCGGCAGCTTGATGACATATTCACCCATCGCCAGCTCCTACCCTTCCAGCGTTTCAACGAATGCACGGCCAACGCGCGCGGGACCGGGGAAATAATCCCACTCCTGCGCATGCGGATAGGGCGTATCCCAGCCCGTGACCCGCGCAACCGGTGCTTCAAGATTGTAGAAACAATGCTCCTGGACGAGTGCCGCCAGTTCCGCGCCAAAGCCTGATGTCAGCGTTGCTTCATGCACGATGACGCAGCGGCCCGTTTTGGCGACTGATTCCACGATGGTTTCAAGATCGAGCGGCAACAGCGTGCGCAGATCGATGATCTCCGCGTCGATACCGGTTTCCTCGGCGGCAGCTTGCGCGACATAGACCATGGTGCCATAGGTGAGGACGGTCAGTTCTTTGCCTTCGCGGCGCTTGATGGCCTTGCCCAGCGGCACCGTATAGTGACCATCAGGAACCTCACCCAGCTCATGCTTCGACCAAGGCGTGACCGGGCGGTCATGATGGCCGTCGAAAGGTCCGTTGTAGAGCCGTTTTGGCTCAAGGAAGATGACCGGATCGGGGTCTTCAAGGGCTGCAATCAACAGGCCCTTGGCGTCATGCGGATTGGAAGGAACAACCACTTTGAGCCCCGATACATGCGTGAACAGTGCTTCCGGGCTCTGGCTGTGCGTCTGTCCGCCGAAAATACCACCACCGGCAGGCATGCGAATGACAATCGGGCAGGTAAAGCCGCCATTGGAGCGATAACGCAGCCGCGCCGCCTCCGATACGATCTGGTCATAGGCCGGATAGACATAATCGGCGAACTGGATTTCGATGCATGGCTTCAAACCATAGGCAGCCATACCGATCGCCGTACCGACGATACCCAGTTCGCTGATCGGCGCATCGAAACAGCGTGTCTTGCCATATTTCGCCTGCAGACCATGGGTGCAGCGGAAAACACCGCCGAAAAACCCGACATCTTCGCCGAACACGACCACATTGTCGTCGCGTTCCATCATCACATCCATCGCATCGCGGATGGATTCAATCATTGTTTTACGCGGCATTGATCAAACTCCCGCCTGCTGACGCTGACGACGCAGATGCGGCGGCATTTCCTCATAGACCCCTTCGAACATATCGCGCGCCGATGGCTTGCCGCCCGCATGCAATGTTCCGAAGCTTTCAGCTTCCTTCTGGGCAGTGATAACAGTGTCGAGAATCTCAGCTTCGGCCTGTGTGTGGCGTTCTTCGGACCAGACACCGCGGCCGATCAGATGGTTCTTCAGGCGCATGACCGGATCACCCAGTGGCCAGGCATCGGATTCGGTTTTCGGCCGGTAGGCTGAAGGATCATCCGAAGTTGAGTGCGCACCGGCACGATAGGTCACATATTCGATAACCGTCGGCCCGAGATTGCGTCTCGCCCGCTCAATCGCCCATTTGGCCACGGCAAAGACAGCAAGATAATCATTACCGTCAACGCGCAACGCGGGCATGCCGAAACCAAGACCACGTGCTGCAAATGTACCCGCACCGCCACGGGCAATGCCCTGGAAGGTGGAAATCGCCCACTGATTGTTGACGATGTTCAGAACAACCGGAGCCTTATAGGTGGATGCGAAAACCAGGGCAGCGTGGAAATCTGACTCCGCCGTCGATCCATCGCCAATCCAGCCTGCAGCAATCTTCGTGTCGTTCTTGATCGCCGATGCCATGGCCCAGCCCACAGCCTGAATATATTGCGTGGCCAGATTGCCTGAAATCGAGAAGAAACCATGTTCCTTGGAGGAATACATGATGGGCAGCTGGCGGCCCTTCAGCGGATCTTTCTCGTTGGAATAGATCTGGCACATCATTTCGACCATCGGATAATCATTCGCGATCAGGAGACCGGCCTGCCGATAAGTCGGGAAATTCATATCACCCGGTGCGAGCGCCTTGCGGAAGGCGCAGCTGACGGCTTCTTCACCCAGATGCTGCATATAGAACGAGGTTTTGCCCTGCCGCTGTGCGATCTGCATGCGCGCATCGAAAGTGCGCAGCGTCATCATATGGCGCAGACCTTCAACCAGTTGCTCGTCCGAAAGCTCGCCAGCCCAAGGACCAACCGCTTCGCCATCCCGGTTCAAAACACGAATGATGGAAAAGGCCAGATCGCGGATTTCTTCCGGATTGGCATCAACGGGCGGGCGGCGCACCGAACCCGCTTCAGGAATGTTCACATTGGAAAAATCCGGCTCGCCGCCGGGGCGCACGGCCGGCTCAGGCACGTGCAGGCTTAGTGGACCAAATTCACTAAGGGAATCATCAGACATTCAGCAGACCTCCCAGTCAGGCGATTTTCCACGCAGTCTAACATGAAATATTAGGTCAGTAATACTGTCTTATTATTCCGCCCTCTCCTCCAAGAGCTGCAGAAAATTGGTAACATCCGGATATAACCATCTGAAATAAATACTTGTTCCGGACAAACGGTGGTTTTGTTTTCGCTCAGCCTATCGCAAAAAAGCAATATTGCATCCCAGAATACGCGAGCCGCGTATTCATTCGTTCATCCGGGCATCTGATTTTGTAATCAAATGCGTGCTCAACCATGAAAACCGGGCTCAGGCAGCAGCCATCGCGAGCGCATGATCCCGCGCATTCTCTCGAATCGCCTCCAGATAGATCTTGCGCAGCAGGGACTGCATATCATCGTTAGCGACAGTGAAATCTCCCGATAGACCATGATTCTCAGGCACAAGATGCTCCATCATGCGGCGCGTGACTTCCTGTGGTCCAATCGCCAGCTTGCCATTGGCAACATCACGCCAGGCATGAAGTGCAATGCGCAGCGGTTGATGGGTACTGTCAGGCAGGCCAGCGGCGGTGAACAGCGCGCCAAGTGCCGCATCGCGGCCATCAATCAAAAGGTTGCGCACCCGAGAAAGGGTATGGCCGGACAATGAAACCAGAATAGCGCCAAAGAAATCGATCTTGCCCGAGGCGACAATGCGGATGACGAAGGCAGTGGTCAGATCACCACGCAACTGCAAATGCTCAATCAGTGCCGGATATTGCTCCGGAGGCGTTGCGGCCACGAGGCTGATCGACGCCTTTACGCAGGCTTCACTGGTAATGCGCTTTGCCCGGCGCTCGCCCATCAGCGCCATGACGATATCCATCCGGCACAAGGCTTCAGCAACTTTCAGCGCCAGCGCATGGCGGCAATCGGCGGGCAATCTATTATCATCTGCCAGAAGCGCACGGATATCGGCCACATGGCCAAAGCGCTCGATCAGGCGACGAAAACTGATATCGGCGATCTGGGCGCGGGTATTGGCGAGCAGCGCAAGCATTGCGACTGGCTCGGCAATCTCGATAAGAGCCGCACTGACAGCGAAGGAAACCTTCGCCCTGCCCGCAATCACCTTCTGGGTTTCGCCGCAGCCACCGGCGATACAGTCAATCAGGTCAATATCGGTCAGCACCGTGGACCTTGCGAGCATATAGGCAGCGATTTCGATCTGGTCGCGGGCAAGGCTGGCAACGATATGAACAGGTGCATGGGCGCTGGTTGAGAACGCTTCCGCCAGCGCAAGGCGCACCTTTGGCGAGGGATCATCAAGCAGCAGCGTCAAGGCGGCTTCCGCCGCACAGCGATCTTCAAAGGCACGGCCAGTTTCGAGATAGATATGAGCCAGAGCCCCTGCAGCGTGGCAACGTTGTGCCGCCGCAGCATGTCCGACCATTGCCAGATAATGCTGTATTGTCATGAACTGTTAAACCCCAAGCTTTTTATTAAGATGGAGGCTAATGGCAAAAGGTTTACGATCGGTTCACCATATCGATTAACCATACTCAATTGACGTCCTGAGAGAAGTTTTCTCCGGCCCGTTGCGAAGCCGGTAAAGCCGCCCTAATCTTTTGCAAAAATTCGCATCGAGGAGACGCCAGACAAATGGCCGGACTATATCTGGAAGAATTCGAAGTCGGGCACGTCTTCAATCACAGCCTGCGCAAGACCATCACCGAAAGCGACAATATGCTGTTTTCGGTCATGACCCTGAATACACAGCCGCTGCATATTGATTTTGACTTTGCCGCCAAGACAGAATGGGGCAAGCCGCTGGTCAATTCCCTGTTCACGCTGGGGCTGATGATCGGTATTTCGGTCAATGACACCACCATCGGCACCACCATTGCCAATCTTGGTATGACCGACGTGACCTTCCCTTCTCCGCTGTTCCATGGCGATACGGTGCGGGTGGAAACATCCGTTCTGTCAACGCGGCCCTCCAAATCCAAGCCGGATCGCGGCATTGTCGAGTTTGAGCACCGCGCTTACAATCAGAATGGCGTTCTTGTTGCCAAATGCACGCGTCAGGCGATGATGAAATCCAAGAGTACTGCCTGATGCGCTCGCTGCTGTTTGTTCCGGGCGATTCGGAAAAGAAGCTGGAAAAGGGTCTGACCAGTGGTGCGGATGTGCTGCTGATCGATCTTGAGGATTCGGTCAGTGCCGAGCGCAAGGATGCAGCCCGGCAGATCGCCGCGGATTTTCTGAAATCCCACCGCGATAAAGACGCGCCGCGCCTGTTCGTCCGCATCAATGATCTTTCCAGCGGCTTGGCCGATGCGGATCTCGATGCGGTGATGCCGTCGCTTCCTCACGGCATTCTTCTGCCCAAATCCAACAGCGGCAAGGATGTCACCCGGCTTTCGGCCAAACTGAACGTGCATGAAGCCCATGCAGGCGCGGCAGAAGGTTCAACGCAAATCCTTGCGATCATCACCGAAACCGCGCTTGGTACGCTATCAACAGCCACTTATCCCGATGCCTCGTCGCGGCTGATCGGTTTGAGCTGGGGGGCGGAGGATTTGTCCGCCGTGATCGGCGCACGGGCAGTGCGGGATGATAATGGGCGCTATACGGATGTGTTTCGATTGGCCCGTGCGCTGACAATTCTGGGTGCTTCCGCCGCCGATGTGGCTGCGATTGATACTGTTTATATCAATTACCGGGACGATGAAGGTCTTGCGCGCGAATGTGCCGAGGCTGAACGGGAGGGATTTACGGCTAAACTCGCCATTCACCCGGCACAAGTGCCCGTGATCAACGAGGTGTTTACGCCATCCATCGACGCGGTCGCCCATGCACAAAAAATCATTCAGGCGTTTGCCGATGATCCCACTGCCGGTGTTATCGGCATCGACGGCCTGATGTTCGATCGCCCGCATTTGAGAAGAGCGGAGCGGTTGATGGCACGGGTGGGTGGTTAGACAACAAGATTGCAGGACTGTTGCGGGTGGTTCGTGGTTCGTGGTTCGTGGTTCGACAAACTCACCATGAGGCAGATGGGTGATGCAACGATAATGTCCAACGTTGCGGCCCATCACAGAGTTTGCAGAATATCACGCCCCTTCATCCCCACTCTCCCTCATGGTGAGCTTGTCGAACCACGAACCACGCAGGTGCTCACCCCTCCCATTTCGGGCGGAACATCTGAAATGTCTCTGATACCGTGGCGAAATCCATATAACCGAGGCGGGAGACCGGTTGCGCCTTGGTCATATCAACAAGACCATCTTTGAGAATTGCCTCGTTAATATGCACACCGACCACTTCACCCGTGACCATGATTGCCTGAACCGGATTGCCGTGGCGATCCTTCGGATGCTGGATATCGGTCACAATGCATTCCAGTGTTGCAAAAGCCTCGGCCACACGCGGCGCACCGATGAGATTGCAATCGGCGGCATGCAGCCCGGCATATTCAAATTCGCTGATACCGCGCGGGGCATTCACCGATGTCTTGTTCATGGCAACAGACAGGTTGGCGCTGACCAGATTGGCAGCAAATTCGCGTGTTTCCTCAATGAAGGTCACACTGTCCTTGCGTCCTTCCGAGGAAAACATGATCAGGCACGGTTTGGTGCTGATCATGTTGAAGAAGGAGTAAGGCGCCAGATTGACCCTGCCATCAACTGAGCGGCTTGATATCCAACCGATAGGACGCGGTGCAACAATGGCCTTCAGCGGATCGTGCGGCAGGCCATGGCCATCATCGAATTTGTAGAACATTGATGCTCAGCCCTTCCAAGGCCCGGAATATTCGGACAGGATGTCCTTAATGTCAGGGCGCGGACGTTCCGGCACCTTGGTATCGCATGTGCCGATATGGACAAACCCCGCAACCCGTTCGTGTGGTGCAAGGCCCAGCAAGGCGCGGCCCTTTTCATCGGAAGAATACCAGTTGCTGATCCAGTTGGTGGCATAGCCAAGGCCATTGGCCGCATGAACAAGGTTCATTGCCGCTGCGCCGGAGGACAGGAACTGTTCCCATTCAGGAATATGATGATCCACCTTGGAAAAGATCACACCGATGACCAGAGGCGCACGGGCAAAGCGTTTCAGCTCCTGCTCGCGGCGCTGCTCGGTTAGCGGCCCTTCCCGCTCTTCGGCCAGATCAGCCAGATATTTGCCGACTTCAACCCGGGCATCGCCACGATAAAGCACAAAGCGCCAAGGGGTCAGCCTGCCGTGATCGGGCACGCGCGAGGCGATGCGGATCATGGTTTCGATATCCGCATCGCTTGGACCGGGAAGGCCAATGGCCGAGATGGGCGTGGAGCTGCGCTGCGACAAAAACTCTATAATGGGAGAAGGCATAGAATGATCCATGGAATGATGTACCAGGTCCTGTTTTTCGAATGGGCGGACAATGTCTTGGTTTCATCGCCTGTGTAAAGTCACGATCGTGCGAAAAAGCCTTGAAATTGCCACCCGCTTGAGATCAAAACAGCGAATGGGCAAATTCTTCAATCAGCAAGCAGCCATTGGCTCCGGCAAACACAGGCAATTGCTTGTCGCGCTGGCTGTGAGCCTGCTTGCCCCGGCAAACTTGTTTGCCGGGAGTGCATCGGCGCAGTCGCTTGCGCCCGATGTAAAGCTACCGGCGATTCCCGCCATCAATGAATATGCCAATCCGAAAGCACCTGCCAACAACCCTATTGCCAATGAGCCGGAACTGGTTCTGTCGGCAAAGCTTGCGGAAAATGGCGAAAATATCGGGCGCGGCCTTGTCTGGCGCGTATTCTCACCGGAACCTGATCCCGACGGCAAGTTGCAACTTCTTGCAACTTCAAAGGGCGGCACAACCTCGTTCAATCTGGCACCGGGCAGCTATCTCGTGCATGTGGCATTCGGACGGGCGGGCGCCACAAAACGCATCACCATGACACGCGCCAAGCGCAACGAGACGATGATTCTTGATGCGGGCGGGGTTAAGCTGAATGCCGTTCTCTCCGGTGGCGGACGTATTCCGCAGGACCAGTTGCGCTTCTCGATCTATGAAGATCATGAAGATGCAACGGGCGAGCGCGCGCTGATCATCCCCGACGTCAAACCGGAAAGCGTTGTGCGGCTCAATGCCGGGACCTATCAGATCGTTTCCAATTACGGCACAGCCAATGCGGTCATCCGTGCGGATATTCGCGTCGAAGCGGGCAAGATCACCGAAGCCAATGTGGAACACCGCGCGGCGCAGCTGACCATGAAACTGGTACGTGAAAACGGCGGTGAAGCGCTTGCGGATACGGCCTGGTCTGTACTGACGACCTCAGGCGATATTGTGCGTGAAAGCGTCGGCGCTTTTGCATCCATTGTTCTGGCAGAGGGTGAATACATCATCATCGCCAAGAACAAGGACAAGATTTACCAGCGCGACTTCAAGGTCGTTGCCGGACGCAATCAGGATGTCGAAGTGCTGGCAACAGGCGGCGCCAGTGCGGCGTCCACAGCCAATCAACCTGTTGGTGGCGACGAACCGCTGGATTAATGCCTAGCGGGATTTGGCCGGATCGAGCGAAAACACCGCGCCATACATATAATCCAGCAAAGCTTTGCGATCGACCAATGGGGCAAGTTCCGACCAGTCCATGGTCCGGCCAATGCGCACATTGATAGCTTTTCCCGACAGTTTACGGAATTCCCGGATAAGCAGAGAAATACGCAGGGTCATGGAAATCTTGCTGGCAAGATGGAAGAAGCGACCATTCTGTCCACCGAAATATACAGGAATGACCGAGGCCTTGGCCTGCTGCACCAGCTTTGCCGGGAAAATCTTCCATGGAAGGTCTTCCGCCCGGCCAAAGCCCTTGCGCGCTGTCGCAACGCCGCCCGCCGGGAAGACGACAATGGTGACGCCCTCTTTCAACAGGCGCACGGCTTCGTGACGCGTCGCCATATTCATCGCCACGGCTTCCTTGGTCTCGTCAAAACAGACAGGCAGCGCATAGGGACGGATTTCCGGCACTTTCATCAGGTCATTATTGATGAGTACCCGGAACGGACGCCCGAGCTGTTCGGCCAATGCCAGGGCGGCAATGCCATCGCCAATGCCGAAAGGATGGTTGGCAACAATCACCAGCGGTGTTTCAGGCAAATGCTGCGGCGGCCATTGATCCTGAACATCGAGTTTGATGTTGATCAGGTCCATCATGCGGCAGAACACATCGATACCAACAGGGACAATATCCGTGCGCCACGCATTGTAGAGCCGCACATAATGATCGCGGCCCGACAGACCTTCAATCGAACGGATCAGCCATTGCGTTGCGCGTGACTGGGTGTCGTTGGCGTAGGAGAGTTCTCTGAACTGCACGTTTGCATCCCGGCAAATAGTGAATCGGCTGAATAATCACGCCATTCCATGACAGCGTGATGAAATTCACCACGCTGTCATAAAGTGTTTCGGGATTACTCGGCGGCCAGACGCAAAAGATCGGGCGGCGTTGCTTCATGGCTGAGCTGCTTAAGGGCGTCGTCAAGGCTGAGTGAAACCTGATTCTGCGAGCCAAGACGGCGCATATTGACCGTACGCTCTTCCGCCTCACGCATGCCGCAGACGAGAATGACCGGCACTTTCTGCAAGGAGTGCTCGCGCACCTTGTAGTTGATCTTCTCGTTGCGGAAATCCGTGATGACCTGAAGACCAGCAGCTTTCAGTTCCTTGGCAACCTGCCTGCCGTAATCGTCTGCTTCCGTGGTGATTGTGGCAACCACGACTTGCACCGGCGCAAACCACAGCGGCAGATGACCGGCAAAGTTCTCGATGAGAATGCCGAGGAAACGTTCCATCGAGCCACAGATGGCACGGTGGATCATCACCGGCTGTTTCTTTTCCGAGGTCGAGTCGATATAGAACGCACCAAAACGCTCAGGCAGATTGAAATCCACCTGTGTCGTTCCGCATTGCCACTCGCGGCCAATGGCGTCCTTCAGCGTGTATTCAAACTTGGGGCCGTAGAAGGCACCCTCGCCCGGCAGAATGCCGGTTTTGATATCGCTCGACTGCTGCTGGATCTGCTCCAGAACGCCCATCATGACCTCTTCGGCGCGATCCCAGAGCGCGTCCGAACCGACACGCTTTTCGGGACGTGTCGAAAGCTTGATGGTGATCTCATCGAAGCCAAAATCCTTGTAGACCGACAGGATCAGATCATTGATGCGCAGGCATTCGGCCGCCATCTGTTCGTCCGTGCAGAAAACATGCGCATCGTCCTGTGTGAAACCACGCACGCGCATCAGGCCATGCAGGGCGCCCGATGGTTCATAACGATGCACATTGCCGAATTCTGCAAGCCGTACCGGCAGATCACGGTAAGACTTCAAGCCATGCTTGAAGATTTGCACATGGCCGGGGCAGTTCATCGGTTTGAGCGCAAAAATGCGTTCATCGTCGGTTTCGTCGCCGGCAACCGTCACCTTGAACATGTTGTCGCGATACCAGCCCCAGTGACCCGACGTCTCCCACAGGGATTTGTCGAGGACTTGCGGTGCGTTGACCTCCTGATAGACGCCATCGAGACGGCGGCGCATATAGCTGACCAGCGTCTGGAACATGCGCCAGCCCTTGGCGTGCCAGAACACAACACCGGGGCCTTCTTCCTGGAAATGGAACAGGTCCATCTCACGGCCAAGCTTGCGGTGATCGCGCTTCTCGGCTTCCTCAAGCACATGCAGATAAGACTGCAATTCCGCATCGGTTGCGAAGGCCGTGCCGTAAATGCGGCTGAGCATCGGATTGTTGCTATCGCCGCGCCAGTAAGCACCGGCCACTTTCATCAGCTTGAAGGCATTGCCGACCTGCCCCGTCGAGGCCATATGCGGGCCACGGCAAAGGTCATACCAGTCGCCCTGCGCATAAATCTTCAGGTCCTGATTTTCAGGAATGGCATCGACAAGTTCAACCTTGTAGGCCTCGCCCTTGTCGGCAAAGACTTTCCGAGCCTTTTCGCGTGACCAGATTTCCTTGGTGAATGGCTTGTTGCGGCCAATAATCTCGCGCATCTTCTTCTCGATGACAGGCAGGTCATCGGGCGTGAAGGGCTCGTTCTTGGCAAAATCGTAGTAAAATCCGTTTTCGATCACCGGACCGATGGTAACTTGCGTACCCGGAAACAGTTCCTGCACGGCTTCGGCCAGAACGTGGGCACAGTCGTGCCGGATCAGCTCAAGCGCACGCGGATCATCGCGGGTCAGAATTTCAATGCTGCCCGAAGCCAGCAGCGGGTCGGAAAGATCGCGCACAACGCCATCAACCGCATAGGCGACTGCCTTCTTGGCAAGGGATTTCGAGATTGATTCAGCAAGTTCCGCACCAGATATGGCAGCGTCATAATCGCGCGTCGAGCCATCGGGGAATTGCATGGATACAGTTTTGGAAACTGTCTGTGACATCAGATTGCTCCTATCCAGTCCCGCCAACGGTTGCGGGTGGTGTTTGGTAACCGGAACGGCTCCGGCGAGCGGACTTTTAATCAGAGTTGTGACCGGCGTAAAGTACCTGTCGATGAAAAGGGGATTGGCTGCCTTACTTTACCTCAAGCCCCTTTTCTCCGTCATCCTCGGGCTTGACCCGAGGACCCACGGTAAACAGCAGGAATACATCCGCAATTTTTTAAGTTTCACGTTAGGGCAAACGTTGAATGCGCCGTGATCTCGGCTACTCAGTCGTGGGTCCTCGGGTCAAGCCCGAGGATGACGGAGAGTGGGAGAGATGGGTGTCAACTCTGCTTGCTCACCCCCCAATAGCGCCACGGCAAGTACCACACAAACCGCGCATCGAGCGATGTCGGCACAGGATCATGACCATGGCTGCCACCGGGCCCGCAGCGGACAAAGCGGAAGAGCCCCATCCAGCCACCCGTCCACAACCCATAGCGGGCAATGGATTCATAGGCATATTCAGAACAGGTCGGCAGGTGCCGACAGGAATTGCCGATAAAGCCTGATAAAGTCAGCTGGTAGAGCCTGATAAAGCCGGTTCCAAACAATCGTCCGGGAGTTTTCGGCCAGACACCGCCCCAGTTACGGGAATATTTTTTGGGTTTCCCGGCGGGATCATCAGCCGAATGCTCACACATGAGCGTCAGGCCGCAGCTTCGGCGTTTTTCTTCTCGATCTGGTCGAGGCAATCGACCACGGCCTCGAAAGTCAGCATGGTGGAATTGTGCCGCGCCTTGTAATCACGCACCGGCTCCAGAAACTTCAATTCCTCGAAACGCCCTTCCGGCGGCGTGCCATTTTCTTTCAGCATTTTAAACATGGCATCGCGCACATCGCGCAATTCCTGGCTTGTGGCCCCGATCACATGGCGGGCCATGATCGACGAGGACGCCTGACCAAGGGCGCAGGCTTTGACGTCATGGGCAAAATCCGTCACCACACCGTCTTTGACCTTCAGATCGACAATCACCGTCGAGCCGCAGAGTTTGGAGTGGGCTTTTGCGGATGCATCGGGGCTATCCAAACGTCCAAGCCGTTGAATATTTCCTGCAAATTCCAGAATACGCGTATTGTAGACGTCGTTGATCATAATGGACTTCCGCACCTCATCCGAACCAAAGTGTAACCAGAGAATTGTCTGGTATTTGGCCCTATGAATCCTGAATTCACTCTCTATATAGTATTTGAGCGGGCCAGCATAAAGCACCATGGCGTAAATTCTGCGACAATGGTATTTGTGATCGCCCAGGCGGAAGCTTTCGGGCCAAGCCGGCTTCAATACACCGCGTACTCGTTACGGAACGATTATCGTGTATTGCCGTTTAACTCGTCGCTCCTCTGAGGGCGACTACGGGAGATCGCGATGGATGCGGTAATAAAAAGTTTGCAGTCAACGACTGTCAATCAGAACAATCTACGACGTCCGACACAGGAAGAAGCGGAAGCAGCAGTGCGCACGCTGTTACTCTGGGCCGGTGACAATCCGGATCGTGAAGGTCTTCTGGATACGCCGCAGCGCGTCGCCAAGGCCTATAAGGAGCTGTTCTCGGGCTATGATGAAAGCCCTGATGACGTGCTCGGCCGGACCTTCGAGGAGGTCGCCGGATATGACGATATTGTCTTTATAAAAGACATTCCGTTCTTTTCCCATTGCGAGCATCATATGGTTCCCATCATCGGCAAGGCACATGTTGCATACCTTCCCGATGGCGAAAAAGTGGTTGGCCTGTCCAAGATTGCCCGCGTGGTTCACATGTTTGCCCGTCGTCTGCAAACGCAGGAGAGCATGACGGCGCAGATTGCCAATGCCATTCAGGATTCGCTGCGCCCGCGTGGTGTAGCCGTCATGATCGAGGCCGAGCATATGTGCATGGCCATGCGCGGTATTCGCGTCTCCGGCTCGACAACAACCACGACCACTTTCACCGGTGCGTTCAAGGCTGATGTCAATGAGCAGGTTCGCTTCATGACACTTCTCAAGGGCCGCTAGGCGCTTTCATTTCCAGAATTGGCATTCATGAGCAACGGTTCCTTTTCGTCTCCCCTTGCGGACAAACATGACAATGAAGAAGGCGCGGTGTTTGCACCGCGCTTTGACGCTGCTGGTCTGGTGACCACCATCGTTACCGATGCGCATGATGGTCATCTCCTCATGGTGGCGCATATGAATGCGGAAGCATTGCGCCTCACTTTGGCGACCGGCATTGCCCATTACTGGTCCCGTTCGCGTCAGTCGCTCTGGAAAAAGGGCGAGACGTCAGGAAATCTGCAATCAGTCGTAGAAATGCGTACCGATTGCGATCAGGATGCTCTTTGGCTCAAGGTGACAGTGGCTGGAAATGGCCCTACCTGTCACACTGGCCGCAGATCATGTTTCTACCGCCAAGTCGTCAGCGAAAATGGCACATCCCATCTGGTCATGACACCCGCGACGTAGCGCAACTTTTGCTACCAAGCACTGTCGAACGACTGCTCTCATTTTCGTTGGTTGGCTAAGCGGCCATAATTCCGCAATATTCATGCTTTGGATACCAAAGTGAGGGGATAATGTGCGAATACGACTTTAGGAGTGCAAGCCATGCTCGAATGGGCATCGCGACGGTTGCGTGCGGCGGAACCGATTGGCGTCACTGACGGCCCGAAGGTACCTGTTCTGGACCCGTCCCCACATGTTGAAAAAAGAGCCCCCATTGCGCTGGCGCTTGGCGGCGGCGCGGCGCGCGGCTGGGCCCATATTGGCGTGTTGCGTGCGCTTGACGAAGCGGGTATCGAAATTTCCATGATCGCGGGAACGTCGATTGGCGCACTGGTGGGCGGCTGCTATCTTGGCGGCAAACTCGATCAGCTGGAAGAGTTCGCGCGCAGCCTGACCAAACGCGGTATTTTCAGCCTGCTGGATCTGCGTTTCGGTGGCAACGGCATTTTCGGCGGCATGAAACTTGACCGCCGCTTGCGCGAACATCTGGCCGAACTTGCCATTGAGGATTTGCCAAAGCCTTTCGTTGCGGTGTGCACCGAGATCAATACCGGTCACGAAATCTGGCTGACGCGCGGCAGCCTCATCACTGCCATGCGTGCTTCCTATGCCCTGCCCGGCGTGTTTGAACCCGTTGCCTGCAATGGCCGCATTCTGGTTGATGGCGCGCTGGTAAACCCTGTGCCGGTTTCCGTCTGCCGCTCCTATGAACAACCGCTGGTGGTGGCGGTGAACCTGCATTACGACCAGTTCGGTCGTGCAGCGGTGATCAAGCATTCGGCGGAAGCACCGAGCGCGCAGGACGTCGAACCGGAAGGCGCAGGCAGCCATTTTCGTGCAGCGCGGGCCACGCGGCTTGGGATAACAGGCGTGATGATGGAATCCTTCAACATCATTCAGGACCGGATTTCACGCGCCCGCATGGCAGGCGATCCGCCTGATATCGCGCTATTGCCGAAAATCGGCCATGTGGGGCTTGCCGAGTTTCATCGTGCCGATGAGGCGATCAAACTCGGCTATGAGGAAACCATGGCCCGGCTCGGCGAACTCGAGCGCATGCAAAAGGTTGTTTTTTAAACCACCAGTATCAACACAACCGCTTCAGGCGGTTGCGATATAGCTACGAATTTCTTCGGATTCGCGCTCGACCTCTTCGATACGCAGTTTCACCACGTCACCGATCGAGACGATGCCATGCAATGCCCCGTCTTTTTCGACAGGCAGATGGCGGAACCGACCGCGGGTCATCATTTCCATCACCTGATTCACCGTGTGCATTTCCGAGCAGACGCTGACCTTGACGGTCATGATATCCGAGATCGGACGCCAGAGCGCATCAGCGCCGTCGGCAGCAATGGCGCGCACAACATCGCGCTCGGACAAAATGCCTTTGATGGCTCGTTTTTCATCCACGATAACAATTGCACCAATCTTGTGCTTTGCAAGTGCAGCAACAGCATCACCGAGTGTCGTGTCGGGTGCAGCGCTAAAAACGTCGTAGCCTTTGCGTTCCAGTATTAATTTGACTGTCATGTACGTCCTCCTTGCACATTAGCCTGATGAACACCTGACCGCCGGAATCCTCCTTTATCCCCGCGACCAATACGCCATGGTGCGCGTATGTTGCACCCAATGCAACAGCTTTGCAATTATTCCAACAGTTCAGCGCCGGTCCGGACGATCGAACAGGGCAACACCGAAAAAGCCAAGGAGAAAGCCGCCAATATGCGCTTCCCAGGCTATGGTTGCCGCGCCCTGGCCCGGCGTGAAGGCAAAAAGACCGGTTGCGATATTGGTGATGAACCAGACTGCGACGAAGACAAGAACCGTGCGGGTTCTCAAGGCGACCGCGATTGGCAGGATCGGTCCGGTGAATGCAGCAGAATTGCGCTGCGTTGAGCGGCGGAAGCCGAAACGCGCAGCAGCACCCATCATGCCTGAGATGGCGCCCGAAGCGCCAACCAGAGGGATCGGGCTTGCCGGATAAATGGCAAAATGCAGCATGACGGCGGCAATCGCCGTGACGACCCAGAACAGCGATGTACGCAGCGGCCCGATACGCGCAGCGAGCGGCGAGCCAAACGCAGCCAGCCAGATCATGTTGAGCGCGATATGGGCAAAACTGCCATGCATGAAGGAATAGGTGACGGTGGTGAGCCACGCCGCCGGTGAATAAAACCCGCCAAACTGGGAAAAGCGCGCCGGGATGAAAGCATAATCCAGCAGGAAATTATTGTCCTGCGCGTCGGTCAGCACATAATTCTCGATCAAAAACACCGCGATGCAAATCGCAAAAATGGCAAGGATGACGCCGGGAATGTTGAAGATCGGCTCGCGTGCCGGTGGCTGATTGTGCGCGTTCGTAGGCTCGGTCATTCTTCCCGCCGCTGATTCACTTGAGAACTCTGCTTAGCAGCAAACTCACCAAACAAAAATAAGGCCGTTCAATGAACATGAACGGCCTCAATTTGAATACTTCAACAGATAACTCTACTCGCCATCCTTGTGGCACAGAGCACCCACCCGCTCAATCTAAACCATTTGTTAACCTTAACTGCCCCCCACGGTGGACACAGCCGCATCATCAATGGCGCTTCTGAGCCGCCGGTGCGAATGTCTGGCTGGTTAAACACACTCTCCATGCAGAATTAGAAACCAGCGGGTCTCAACCCTCAACCGGAAGCATCATATGCGGCATGATGGAGCGAGCGAGCTTTTCGCCTATTGGAACGATCTGCGCGGAACCCGCGCAGCACCGGAGCGGCGGGAAATATCACCTGCCCTCATCCGCTCGCGCCTGTCCGACACGTTCATCCTGCGCGCCAGCGGGGCATCTGAAGCACGCTTCCGGTTGGCAGGAACGCGCATCTGCTCGATCTATGGACGTGAACTTAAAGGCCAGACATTTACCTCAATCTGGCAGACCAAGGACAAATCAGTCATTGCACGGATCATCTCCAGCAGCCTGACAACCAAGACCGTCGTCCAGTCCACCTATGAGGGCAAAAGCAGCCGTGGCCGCAAAATGCTGTTCAATCTCATTCTCCTGCCGCTGGCAAACGAGGTGAATGAACGGCATCTCCTCGGCATGATAACCGCCGCGGGTAAACCGTTCTGGCTGGAATCCGATGCGATCATCGAGAACAGTCTCCGGTCGATATCCATGGTCGACCCGCTTCAGTCAACTGTTGTGCCGGTCAATCATCCATTACAGGAAGACCACAGACTTGTGGTGGCGAACAGGCTGTTGCCTGCCCCCAATGGCAGCCGCCGGGTGAGGCATCTCATGGTTTTCGACGGTGGGAAAATCCCCGATTAGGTCGGCAAACTCTAATAAATCCTTACCCTGTTACCTCGCCGTTAAGACTTGTGTTCTAATCTGGATTGATCGAAATCCATTTTAGCCTCCCGGATACACTTCATGCATCTGACCCGTGACGATACAAATCCGACTATCGGCGCCATGGGAAAGTTTCATCGCGTGAAGGTGGAGCTTTATGGCCGCTTCATGCTGGAAGACCGCACCGAGCATGTCTGCCAGATCGACGAGATGTCGCCGGGCGATGCCCTCTTCACCACGGAAGTTATGGCAAGCACCGGCGAGCGTATCATCGCCTATATCGATCATATCGGCCGGGTTGAGGGTCATGTGGAGCGTCTGGTCAGTGGCGGCTTCCTGCTTGCGCTCATTGCTTCAGACCGCAAGAAGAACAAGATCGCGGCGCAGCTGACCTGGCTTGCCAACAAGCATGAACTTGATATGCCCGAGGACCGGCGCCATCAGCGCATTGCGCCAAGCAATCCGATTTCCATGCTTGGCATGTCCGATGGCCGCGAATATCCCTGCCGTATCATCGATCTGTCGATTTCAGGTGCCGCCGTCGAAATCCGCATGCGCCCTGCCCTGAACAGTCAGGTTGTTCTGGGTTCCATGCGCGGACGTGTCGTGCGCCATTTCGAAGAAGGGATCGCGATTGAGTTCGCAAACGTCCAAAGCCGCGAAACAATCGAAATCGCCTTCGAGAACTAGACGGCTTCAGGAGCCGGTATAGGGCGTACCGTCCTTGTGGACGAACCGCCCATCGGAACTGGCGCTCATCATATCAATATCGGAACAGGTGATAAGGTCTTGCGGGTTGCGTGAGCCCACCTCGAGATAAACAGCCATAGCCGACGATCTGTTGATCATGTGATGGCCATTACCGGTGTTTTTGGCAAACGTTGCGCAGTCGCCTGCTTTCAATATCGTTTCGCCGCCATCTTCGATAAGCGTCACTTCGCCCTCAAGGATATAGACAAACTCGTCCTCGTGGCTATGCCAATGACGCTGGCTCGACCAACTGCCTGCCGGTAATGTCATCAGATTAACGCCGAAATCACTCAGACCACCCGCATCGCCAAGACGCCGCCGCGTCCGTGCGGCGCAGGGTGCATCGAAAGGCGGCGGATAACCTGAACCAGGACGGACAGGCACGGTGGCAAGATCGATCTTGGGCATGGAACGGCTCCTCCTTTGCGAACCCGCACGTTAAACGAAAGCCGCCCTTAAGAACATTCCATCACTACCTTCCGTCTTGGTTACTAAAAGCATACATTTTGGCCGAATGTGGGCGATGCAGCTTTAAGTGATTGTCAATCACACTTTATTCGGAAAAACAGAACCTTAACCCCTATATACTTTGTACATCTTCACGTATTCTTACTTTAAATAAAATGGTAATATTTAATAATACTTTGCAAACGCTCAATAGTTTATTTTTTACTACTTATTTTTCTCACATTTATTTCTTCTATTTACCGGCTGGTCAATGTCTCCATGCCATTCTCGCCTTAACCGGGAGACGACGGTAATGATAAAAAGCATGATTTTAGCGGGCGCAGCCCTTCTTATGATGACCATGACTGTACAGGCAGGACCGGTACGGTCTTCGGCAACAGTGATGCAAACCGGCGGGCGTACATCGCAGCCGATCGGTCATTATGATTTTTGCCAGATCTATCAGGATGAATGCCGCATCAAAAGCATCAGCGATACGCCTGTAACATTGACCCCAAAGGTCTGGGCACAGCTGGTTCAGATCAACACCACTGTGAATACGCAGATAAAGCCGGAAACCGATATGGAAATCTGGGGCAAGGCTGAAGTCTGGTCCTATCCAACCACTGTCGGCGATTGTGAGGATTATGTTCTGCTCAAGCGCAAGATGCTGATTGAGCGCGGCCTGCCCGTTAATTCACTGCTCATCACTGTTGTCCGGCAGATGAATGGCGAAGGCCACGCAGTTCTTACCGTGCGCACGGATCGCGGTGACTATGTGCTCGACAATCTGGAAGCGCAGATCAAGCCATGGAACGAAACGACCTATGACTATCTGAAGCGCCAGTCGATCTACAACACAGGCGCATGGGTTTCGATCAGTGACGACCGACAGGTTCTCGTTGGCAGTATCGCGCAGTAGGATTTACACACCCGCTTTCATGATAAGCCAGTTCCGGCAACGGAGCTGGCTTTTTCATGAAGCCCACAGATCAGATTGGCTCCATGCCGCGCATGAAGCGCTTGCCGTTTTCGACATAATGGGCTGCCGAGAGTCTGAGCTGCTCAATGGCCGCATCATCCAAAGTGCGAATAACACGGGCGGGCGAGCCGACGATCAGCGAATTATCGGGAAATTCTTTGCGTTCCATCACAAGCGCACCGGCTCCCACCAGCGAGTTTTTGCCGATCTTCGCGCCGTTGAGAATAATGGCACCCATGCCAATCAATGTATTTTCGCCAATGGTGCAGCCATGCAGCATGGCGCGGTGGCCGATGGTGCAGCCCTCGCCGATTGTCAGCGGATAGCCCATATCCGTATGCATCACCGTGTGCTCCTGCACATTGGTGTTGCGGCCAACATGGATGGGTTCATTATCGCCGCGCAAAACCGACCCAAACCAGATGCCGGCATTCTCGCCAAGGAAAATCCTGCCAACCAATACGGCATCGGGCGCGATCCAGTTTGACTCCCGGTGTTCAAATTCGGGCGCGTGGCCATCAAGCGTATATATGGGCATAAATCCTCCTGAGATTCGCTGATGCCAGCTTAGCCACCCAAATGCATTCTTCACAGACGATTAACCATAAATCAGCACTTTGCCGCTAATCTTCTCCCGATCTCAGGCAGCTTCAAAAGCTGCCAACAGGACCGGAAGAGCGATGCAAACCTCTGCACAGCGCGTGGAACCGATAACCGGCAGCCCTTTTCTGCAACGCATCTTCTATGGCGTCATCGCTCTTGCGCTCATCACCGCAGCCCTGGCGGCGGCCGGGCATTATTTCGGCCATACCATTTCGCTTGGCGGACATACGGAAGATACGACGCCGCACGAGATTGTTATCGGCAATAGTGTGCTTGAATTGCCTGCCAATGCCATCCGCTTCCGGGCGCAGCGCGGCGACGGGGTGGCCCAAAGGGTCGATCTCTATCTGCACTGGCCCGATATGCAGGGTTATCAGCCAACATTTATCAAGGATTTCAATGGCGCAGGTGAGACAAAAACACTGCTGTTCTTGACCTTCGAGCCACGCGCCACATCCCGCGACATGTCAGGCCGCTATGGCCCGATCTATAGCACGCTGACCGATGGTCCCGGCATCAAAGGCCCATCTGGACTAACCATCCAGAATTTCCTGACAACAAGTGGCTTCGTGAGCGAACAGCTTGTCACCTCATCCCAAAGCAAAAATCGCGAATTGTTTGTTGCCCGCTGTCTCGACGAGGAAACATCAAAAGCCAATCTGGCATCGTGCCAGCGCGATATCTTCATTGGTGAGGATTTGCAGTTGACCTACCGTTTTCCGCGCGAATTTCTCGCGATCTGGCAGGAATTGGACCAGAAGGTCCTAAGCTTTGCGCAAGGTCATCTTAAAACACCGAAGTGACGCCACGAAGGGCGGCACTTCCTCTCTTCACAGCGTTTTGCCGTCAGAGATCCATGTCGAGAATAGCCATGGAGAAGTTGTAGGACAGTTCGCCCTCATCTTCATCCTTGTAGATCAGGCCGAGAAATTCATCGCCAAGATAGAGTTCAGCTGAGTCGTCCTTGCGTGGACGCGCCTTTACCGTGAGGTCCGTGTTTCTGAATGTGCGCTTGAAATAGCTGTCGAGTTTTTTCAGTTCTTCGGGTTTCACGCGGTTTCTCCTGTCGAATAGATAATCTGGAAGCGGGCTTGTGGCATGCGATAACCGGCCCTGTAAAGGGCCGGTGTTGTCGTTTCTGGCAGCTGAAGTCTCTGCTTCAGTCGAAATTGGTGACAAGCTGGTCCATGGCGCGGGACGGTTCCGTACAGCCGGCTTCGCCAACGACGCGGGCGGGAACCCCGGCGACGGTGACATTATGCGGAACGGGTTTCAACACCACGGAACCGGAAGCGACTTTTGAGCAATGGCCGATTTCAATATTGCCAAGGATGTTGGCGCCAGCGCCAATAAGAACGCCATGGCGAATCTTTGGATGGCGATCGCCGGTTTCCTTGCCCGTACCGCCAAGCGTTACGCCCTGAAGGATCGACACATTGTCTTCAATAACGGCAGTCATCCCCACAACAATGCCGGTGGCATGGTCGAAGAACACACCCTGCCCCATAGGCACGGCGGGATGAATATCCACCTGGAAAACCGAGGAAGAGCGGCTCTGCAGATAGAGCGCAAAATCCTTGCGGCCCTCATTCCACAGCCAATGCGCCAGCCGGTGCGTCTGGATTGCCTGAAATCCCTTGAAATAGAGGATCGGTTCGATGAACCGGGTGCAGGCGGGATCGCGGTCATAAACAGCCTGAATGTCGACGCGCAGGATTTGCGACCAGCCGGGCGTCGCTTCCATCATCGCGGTAAATGTCTGGCGCAGCAGTTCCGATTCCACATCCGGATGATCAAGCCGCTGCGAAATGCGGTGAATAACCGCCTGTTCCAGCGACTGGTGGTTGAGAATCGTGGTGTAAAGGAACGTGGCAAGAAGAGGCTCCTGACGGATCGTCTCTTCGGCTTCGGCGCGGATGGAAAGCCAAATCGGGTCCATCTGCTTGACTGAACCGGCCAATTTCATCGGGTTGCTTGCGGACATGTCCTACTCCAGGCAATCAGCCAATATTCTTGCTTCATCCCCTAGCATACGGCAAAAATGATATTCTGACACTTCAAATTCCTGAACTCTGGCCCCAAGAAAAATTGAAGATATGATCGACTTGTCTGAACATCATCCGGCACTGCCAGAGGGTCTGCATTTCACGCATTCGGACTATACCGCTACCATTTTCTTCGACAGGCCCGCCAGAAAAAACGCCATCACTGCCGCGATGTGGGCTGCATTGCCGCAACTCATGGCTCATTTGGACGGCAATCCTGACGTGCGCGTTGTGGTTTTTGAGGGCGTGGGAAGCGATTTTTCTGCCGGTGCTGATATCAGCGAATTTGAAACGGTGCGCAAAGATGCGCAGACAGCGCGCCTTTATGAAACGCAGAATGTCCAAGCTTTTGAAGCTGTTCGCAAGTTTTCCAAACCCAGCATAGCAGCCATTCGCGGCATCTGCTTTGGTGGTGCATTCGGTATTGCAGCGGCTTGCGACCTCAGACTGGCAACGGATGATGCACGATTTTGCGTTCCACCGGCAAAGCTCGGCCTTGCCTATCCGCGTCAGGCAATGGCGATATTGTCGAGGCTGTTGGTCCGCAAATGGCACGCTTTCTCACTTTTACCGGCGCTGTTATCAATGCGGAAACGGCGTTCAAAAGTGGCTTTCTGCTTGAGATCACCAACGCTGGACAACTTGACGAGCGCGTATCAGCGATCTCTGCGGAGATAAGCGGCAATGCACCGCTCAGCATCAAGGCATCCAAACAGGCGATCCGCGCATCCATCACACGCGAACCTGCCGATCTCGATCAGGCGGACCGTCTGGGTGACATGACATTCGAAAGTCTCGATTATGCCGAGGGACGCGCGGCCTTTCGCGAAAAACGCAAGCCGCGTTTCAACGGCACATAACCGTTAAAGCGGGTGTTCCTTGAGGAATTTAACCACGGCTTCCTTGAATACCTTGTCGCCCACCGCAAGCATATGATCGCGGTTTGGGATATCGATGGCCTCGCCATGCGGCATCAGGGCCGCGAGCTTATGCGGACTGCCGCCAATATCATCCTTCGTTCCCACGGCAACCAGTGCAGGCTGGGTGATGCGCGCCATATTGGCTTCGCTGATTTCCTCCTTGGAGGTGATCACACAGGCGGCCAGCGCAATCTTGTCGCTTTTGGTTTTGTCAGCAAACATGCGGAACATTTTTCCGCGCGGATGCGTCACTGATTCAGCGTCATCAGCCAGCAGTGCCTCGGCAATGGGATTCCAGTCACCGGCGCCTTCGACCATGCCAATGCCAAGCCCGCCAAAGATAACATCATGCACCAGTTCCGGATGTTCCAAGGCCAGAAAGGCGGTAATGCGCGCACCCATGGAATAGCCCATCACATGGGCTTTTTTGATACCGAGATGCTTGAGCAACGCAGCAGCGTCACCCGCCATCAGTGTCGGCGTATACAGTGATTTTTCGTGCGGCTTATCGGATTGGCCATGACCACGATTGTCAATGGCAATCGCCCGGTAGCCAGCGGCCGTCAGCGTCGGAACCCAACCCGGTTGAACCCAATTGTAAAAATGCGATGAGGCAAAGCCATGGATGAGCAGGATCGGTTCGCCCTCGCCTTCATCAATATAAGCGAGTTTTACTCCAGCATTTTCAAAGAATTTCATAGGGTGGGTACTCATTGATTTGGTGCAAAAGTAAGAGGGTTTTTGCTGGGATACAAGTTCATGGGTTTGAATGTGGTCGTGGTTCGTGGTTCGTGGTTCGACAAGCTCACCATGAGGGAGAGTGAGGATGCAACGATAATCGCAGAAATTGCAGATCATAAAGATTGCAGAATAAAGCTCCCCTCATCCTGAGCCTGTCGAAGGGCGAACCACGCACAATGTTTATGCAGTCTACTTCTTGGCACACTTTCCACAAACCGCAGCAATGGCAGGATGATGCACCTTATCACCAACAGCAACACCCAATCGCCGTGCCGTGCCAGCTTTGACTTCGATAACGAACCGCGCGGCACCGCCTGAGGAAATCGTGGCACGAGAAAACGGTACCGCATTTTCGCGAATAGCCGAGACGCGCCCGTTTTCATCGAGGAAAATCATGTCGAGTGCCGAAGGCGTGTTTTCCATCCACATGGTGACCAGACGGCTTTCCTCAAACACAAACAGCATGGCGCTGTTGTCTTTCAGATCGGTGCGGAACATCAGGCCGCGCTCGCGTTCTTCATCCGTATCGGCCACCTCAACCTGAAAGGGCACATCGCCCTTTGCGGTGTTGATGACAAGCGGTGCCGCATCGATTGCCAGATGCATCGGCTGCTGATCGGCTGCGCGCACGGGCAATACGGCAAAAGCAAGCACAAAAAAGCCGATCAGGAGAGATCGGCACAATCTGATCGATAGTGTCATCGGGAAATCTTTAATGGGATGCCGGCAGTTGCGTGCCGATATCGGGGTGAACCTCGGATGCCATCAGGCCCTTGTCGCCATTGCCAAAGCGAATGAGCACGACCTGTCCCGGACGCAGTTCGGTCAGACCGAAGCGGCGCAGGGTTTCCATATGAATGAAAATATCCTCGGTGCCTTCGCCGCGGGTAAGGAAGCCAAAGCCCTTGGTCCGGTTGAACCATTTGACCAGAACACGTTCCAGACCGCTTGAAGGCGTGACAGTGACATGTGTGCGCACCGGCGGCAGTTCCGTCGGGTGAACAGCGGTGGAGCTGTCCATGGAAAGCACGCGAAAACACTGCATGCCGCGCTCGCCCTGCTTGACCTCGCAAACAACGCGCGAACCCTCAAGCGCAGTCTGGAAGCCATCACGGCGCAGGCAGGTCACATGCAGAAGAATATCCGGCAGATCAGAATTATCAGGGACAACAAAACCATATCCCTTGGCGACGTCGAACCATTTGATAGCGCCCGCAACCTCGATGAGGTCGAGGCCATCGGACAATTGTTCATCATCGGGGGAATGCTGGGCTGATACTGGTCTGTCTGACATGAAGCGAGCCCTCCTCTCCTGAAACCAAACACTGATTCTCTTAATTCAGAATAACACCTGTCCGATGGATGAGGGCAAGTATCATCTGACTGTTTTTGTTGAAAAACAGGTGCAAATCTCTTCAACACCCGGTCAACCGCCCTTCACAAGACCGTTAATTTGTGGAGCCACCAAAATAATGTTACCAAAAAGTCGTAGGCGTTTCGCCTGAGCAATCCGATGATTGCCCCAATCTTTCACACACTGACGAACATCCAAGGGAAAACGATGCGCTATCTTCACACAATGGTCCGCGTCCGCGATGTCGCTGAATCGCTGGATTTTTACTGCAATAAATTTGGCCTTGAGGAGATCAGGCGTACGGAAAATGAAAAAGGCCGCTTCACGCTGATCTTTCTGGCGGCACCTGACGATAAGGGTCGCGCAGTCGCCGAACGGGCACCGGAACTCGAACTGACATTCAACTGGGACCCGGAAACCTATACGGGCGGACGCAATTTCGGCCACCTCGCCTATGCCGTCGAGAACATCTATGAGACCTGCCAGACTCTGCAGGACAAGGGCGTTACCATCAATCGCCCGCCGCGTGACGGCAATATGGCCTTCATCCGCTCGCCCGACGGCATTTCCATCGAGCTCATCCAGAAAGGTCCCGCCCTGCCGCCGCAGGAGCCGTGGCTGTCCATGCCGAACACCGGAAGCTGGTAATTCTGCTATTGTCGTTCATCGCCGCTCCTGATGGGGCGGCGCTGACCACAGGCACTCAATCTAGGTACAACTCCCAATACCTTGTGCATCCCATATAATGTAGTTACATTATATGAAGGTCGTATGGGATGAACCAAAGCGCCAGCAGAACCTCGCCAAGCACGGCTTGGACTTTGCCGATTTGTTGATCGAGTTCTTTCTGGATGCGCACATTGAAAATGCCAGGAATGGCCGTTTTTTAGCTATTGGTGATTACAACGGACAGACCATCGTCGCAGTCGTGTTCAAACTGCTCGGATCAGAAGCGCTTTCAGTTATTTCCATGCGATACGCAAGCCGGAAAGAAAGGAGCCGTTCATGACAGCAAAATGGCCCAGCTTCATCACCAAAGATCTTGGTCAGACTCCCGAAGACGATGCGGAAATGATGCGTCGGTGGGAAGTCTATGACCGGGAGATGCAGGCTCTCATAGCTGCCGGAGGCGTTCATATGGACGATGACGGCTGGTGGGTTGACGATGCGACTAGTGAATTGATTGGCCCCGACCCGGAAATCGAGCGGCCTCTTACGGACGAAGAATTGACGCGTGCGCGGCCCTTCAAGGACGCATTTCCCGAATTGTACGAAAGCATCCAGCGCGCCCGAGGGCGTCCACCCGTCGATACTCCCAAAAAGCAGATAACGCTTCGTGTTGATCAGGATGTGATCGCCAAGTTCAAAGCGACGGGTAAAGGCTGGCAAAGCCGTATCAACGAAGTGCTCAAACAGGCAAAGGTGAAATAGGTCGGCAATCTTTGTCTGGTCTCGTTTACCCTGCCGGTGCGTTGCGCGCAGCGTCCAAGAAGCGATAACGCGGGTGCTTCAGGAGAAAGTTGTTTTCCTCGCAGATGGAGAGAATATTGATGGTGCTTCCGGTGTGAGGCTTCGCAGCCCGATGAGTCCATCTACTCCCTAGGTCTATATTGCCGCCAATCGACTGTTATGAAAAAGTCGCAGTTGGCCGATGCATGGGAGAACGCGTTGCTGACAACTGGGAACCAGATCAAAGCTGCGCGTGCATTGGCAGGTATGGGACAAAAATCCCTTGCTGATGCGGCCAGAGTTGGAATCAACACGATCCGCAACTTCGAAGCATCAGGCAAAGAGGCCGTCCAAGGCAGGATTGGCACTCTGGAAGCAATACGAAATGCGCTTTTCAAGGCTGGTGTGGAACTACTCGATGATGGGCAGCCATCGACCAGCGGTCCTGGCGTCAGGCTTCGGAAAGAATGACGAATTGATCTCCCCTGCCCAATGCCGCGCAGGTCGCGCCCTTCTCCAATGGTCTCAACAACAGCTTGCGGACGCGGCCCATATCGGCGTCGTGACCGTGCGGCAGTTCGAAAGCGGTGCGGCTGAACCGCGCCACGCAACGCTTGATGTCATAAAACGCGCTTTTGAAGCCGCAGGGGTCATTTTTGAAGCTCGCGGTGAATTGGTTCCCGGCGGCCCCGGCGTTCGTCTCGCGGAAGGATAAATCGGTACGTCTAAGGTCTATATTGCCGTCAACGCATTGCTATGGGACAGTTGTTTGATGTCGATTGTTGGAGAAAACATTGCTCACGACTGGCAATCAGCTTCGTGCCGCACGCGCACTTATTGATATGGATCAAACAACACTCGCCAAAAGTGCGGGTCTGAACATCAACACCATAAGCGCCATGGAAAAGAAGGGAGCGACTGGACTTACAAGCGGGCTCGACAAAATATACAAAATTATGCGCGTTCTTGAGGAAGCCGGCGTCGAATTCCTGAACCATGGGCAACCCGGTGTAAGACTGAGGAAAGATTGATGGAACAGGGGGAAACTTGATAAACCCTGATCAATGCAGAGCGGCGCGCGCCCTCGCCAATATGTCTCAGGATGATCTTGCCAAGGCTGCCAAGGTGGGCTTGTCGACAGTTCGCAATTTCGAAACAGGCCGCTCCGTACCCGTCACCAATAATCTGGAAGCCATTATGCGGGTGCTTCAGGAAAAGATTGTGTTTCTCTCCAATGGTCAGCATGCTGAAGGCGGACCGGGTGTGAGGCTTAAATAGATGACAAACCAGATTATTTCGTTCCGGGAATTCCTTAAAACCGGAATCCTCGGACCGCTTTCCACTGATATGAAACTGATCGACGTGGCCGAGGCATTGGGTGTGCCCACTTTCTTTTTTCTTCATCCCGACACTGAAGATGTGCCCGTCTATTGGGGTTACAATAAACTCGAGATTTCTTTCGAAGTTGAATCTCCTCATCCGATGCAATGGTTTCAGATAGAACATGCCGGTGGGCTGGAGGGCGATTTTGAGGCCATTTCAGACAAGATTCTGCTTGCCCTTGATGGCTTCAATGGAGACACGAAGCCGTCAGAATTTCTACTTGGCGAATTATGGAATCCGGACGAAGTTATCGTAAATTTGGGTGCTTTGGCAGACGATATTGCGCTCAATATTTGTGCGGGGAAAATATCTGTTCTCTTCCAGTTGGATTCTACATTCATAGTGGACGGCGATGCCGAGCGTTATATTGTGACAGCGGACATCATCCAGATCATCAATGATATTGACGGAAGAACCAGTCTCGACAGTGTTTACTCTCATTTAAGTGCGGAAGACGCCATAAAATCCAACACGTGGAGACATCCAATTCGGATCACTGGTCGCGAATATCTTAAGGCTATCTCGATCTGATTTCGAACGTGAGACCTCTGCATCAACTGTACCGAGCACAGTTTCTAATTCGCCTTCGCCTTCAATTCCTGTGCGTAATCAAGCACCATTTGGCGGCGTTCCGGCGTGCCGGGGTGGGTTTCGAGAATGCTGGTGGAGCTGTGATCGTTGAGCTTATCCTCAGCCATCGCAAAGAAACGTGAAATGGCGGTCGGATCGTAACCCGCCTTCAACATCAGCTCGACGCTGTGCCGGTCGGCTGCACTTTCATAGGCGCGGGAATAGGACAGCGCCAGCAGGCCGCCGCCCTGCACCAGAATGTCATGGGTACTGTCACCAATATCACCGCCGATCAGCATGATCAGCCCGGTCACGCCTGCCGCGCGGTAAAGCTGGCGCAAACTGTGCTTTAGCTCCACATGGCCGATTTCATGGGCAAGCACGCCCAAAAGCATTTCCGTATCGCCATCAGCGAGTTTTATCAGTTCATCGGTGATGATGACCGTACCATCGGGCAGCGCAAATGCATTGGGGCCGATAACACCGCCTTCGCGAAATTGCAGATCAAAACCGCCTGCCCCACGATCCGACTTGGCCGCAATTTTCTCAAAGCCATCGTGCAATTTGGTTTTTTGGTCATCCGGCAGGGTGCTTGCCGAGAAGACTGTCGTATCCAGCGTTTGCAACGTGCCTTTGGACATGAGTTCCGGCACAACTGGCGGCGTTACCAGAACTGCAACCTCAACCAGAGCTGGGACAGCAAAGCGATAGATGGAGAAGGCGAAAATGACTGTCAGGACAACAAACAGCAGCAGGCGCGGGTGAAAACCTTCCGCGCGATGGACCCATCCGGCACGGCTACCTTTTTGCGAGGCAACCAGCCTGTCGATGGCGTTATTATCAGATGTCTGAAAATTGGTCTGATCGGCAAAGGTTAGCCGCCGCGGAATGGAGCCGACCCGATCACTGATCTCGATGTTGGCGAAGGCGGCGGCGGACAGAACTGTCCCATCCGCAGCAACGACAGACACTGTATCATCGGCAAATATGAGACTGGCCTCCCTGCCCGCACTTGAACCTTCGCGGTACCAGAGACCAGTCGTTATTTTGCCGATGTCAGAAGCCAAAATCGATGCCCTCTATATCCATGAATTCCGACCCGACGGCCGAGCCGGTGTCCTTGATATCGGAGAAGATTTCGCCGACATCGCCATCAAACACAATAGCGGTGTAATCGGCATGGAATCGGGCGAGCCTGACAGCAGCCCATGGCCGCATCAATCCAAGCGTGAGGAGCGTGACGAGAAGATTGGAGATCACCACCCAGGCATAACGCCATCTTGGCATGTCCGAGTAGAGATAGTGACGGCTGTCAAACGTGGTGGCGCTAAAGCCAACGTTGCGCACGCCTGCCGTATAAAGAAGGCCGATGGCTGAATAAATCAGGCCGACAGGTAGAAGCACAAGGTAAACGAGCAAAATCGTGCTGATGTCTGGCGGTGTACCGTTCGCTAAATGCTCAGGATTCAATCCTGCCATTAAGCCTGATGAAATTGTGGCGGCGACGAAAAGAAGGAAGGCTCCACAGACAGTCAGAATCGCTGGCAATATCCACACACTATAGAGGGAGCCGAGTGTTGGCTCCGGCGAGAATGCCTTCCCACCATAGCGCAGGTTGCCAAGTGTGTAGCGCAGCGTCCAGCGGCTGGCGATTGGTGCCAATATGCCGAAGGTAACCACGGCCACGAGACTGCTCAGGAAAAAAGCGCGCACCGCTCCCCAGTAGCCGCCCACGAAATCAAAACGCACATTGCGATAGCTCGTTACACGCGCAGTGAAGCGAAGGCCGCGTAGGATCAGCCATGGAATCGCAATGAGGAAAACAAGCGCCAGGATGAAACCGGCGATTGGCAGGAAATGCAGCAACAGGTTGTAGATGATGAGGTAGCCGATGACGATGATACGGCCGAGCAAAATCTGCGTTGGCCGGGCGTGGTAATCGAACCAGCTATCTGCGAGTTTGGTATTGCCGTAAAAATAGCGGTTACGCCGCACCTTGGCCCAGGCAGAATAAATGCCGAGAGTGACAATCGTCAGAAGTACATTGACGATCCAGATGCCAAAATATTCCTTTGCACTACCGGAAAATCGATGACCTGTGTATTCAGCCGGGCGGCCAAAATGACTTTGCGGTGAGCCTTCCATGTTTCCCCCGAAACAGTTTTGTCCAACTGGACCCCAAGAACTTGCTTAGCCTGACTTGAGGCGGGATAGCAATCGTACCGCCGAAATTTCCCACAAACTCACATTTGATATCGCAGACAAAGCGCTTTCACCCGCCCGATTGTCCTGATATCAGAAATGACACAATGTGGAGGATGGCATGAAGGATGTGTTGATCGAGCTGGAGCGCCGCAGGACCATTGCGCGCGAGGGTGGCGGCAAGACGCGGATCGAGGCCCAGCACAAGCGCGGCAAGCTGACCGCCCGCGAGCGCATCGATATCTTTCTCGACGAAGGCTCCTTTGAAGAGTTCGACATGTTTGTCGAACACCGCTCGACCGATTTCGGCATGGAAGATACAAAGTTTGCCGGCGACGGCGTTGTCACCGGCTGGGGCACGATCAACGGCCGCACGGTTTTCGTCTTCGCCAAGGATTTTACCGTGTTCGGCGGCTCTCTCTCCGAGGCGCACGCGGAAAAGGTGCAGAAAATTCAGGATATGGCGCTGCGCAACCGCGCGCCTGTCATCGGGCTTTACGATGCGGGCGGCGCGCGCATTCAGGAAGGCGTGGCGGCACTTGGCGGCTATGCGGAAATCTTTCAGCGCAATGTGCTTGCCTCCGGCGTCATTCCGCAGATTTCGGTGATCATGGGGCCATGCGCGGGTGGTGACGTCTATTCCCCTGCCATGACTGATTTCATCTTCATGGTGCGCGATACATCCTATATGTTTGTCACCGGGCCGGATGTGGTCAAAACCGTTACCAACGAGACGGTGACAGCCGAGCAGCTCGGCGGCGCATCGATCCATACGACAAAATCGTCGATTGCCGATGGCGCCTATGATAATGATGTGGCGGCCCTGTTACAAATGCGCCGTCTGATTGATTTCCTTCCGGCATCCAACACGGCTGAGATTCCTGAAATCGAGTGCTTTCAGAGCACGGAAGAGCCTGACCATTCGCTCGACCGGCTGGTGCCTGACAATGCCAACAAGCCCTATGACATCAAGGAACTGATCCGCAAAACCGTGGATGAGGCTGATTTTTTCGAAATTCAGGAAAATTTTGCCAAGAATATCGTTGTCGGCTTTGGCCGTGTCGAAGGGCGCACGGTCGGTATTGTCGGCAACCAGCCCATGGTTCTGGCCGGTGTGCTCGACAGCGATGCATCACGCAAGGCAGCACGCTTCGTGCGATTCTGCGATTGCTTCAGCATTCCGATTGTCACCTTTGTCGATGTTCCGGGTTTCCTTCCCGGCACGGCGCAGGAATATGGCGGCCTGATCAAGCATGGCGCAAAGCTGCTCTTCGCCTATGCGGAGGCAACAGTACCAAAAATCACCATCATCACGCGCAAGGCCTATGGCGGTGCCTATGACGTTATGGCGTCAAAGCATCTGCGCGGCGATATCAACTATGCCTGGCCCTCGGCGCAGATTGCCGTGATGGGTGCCAAAGGTGCGGTGGAAATCATCTATCGCAAGGATATTGGCGATGCGGAGAAAATCGCAGCGCATACGAAGCGTTACGAGGATCGATTCCTGTCGCCGTTCGTGGCTGCCGAGCGCGGTTATATCGATGAGGTGATCATGCCCCACTCCACGCGCAAGCGGGTTTCACGGGCACTGCGCATGTTGCGCAACAAGGATCTCGAAAATCCCTGGAAGAAACATGACAATATCCCGCTTTGAGGGCGGGATATCAGTATTCGTATACAGTAATTTGAAGATTTAGCGGCGGAAGCTGAAGCCGCCGCTGGATTCGCGAAGAATTTGCGAGATCGTGCGCTTGTCGCATGGCTCTGCCATTTTGGGGGCGGCCTTTACAAGCTTTGCGCTCGACTTCACTGCAACCTTAGGTAATTTCATGACGCGTGCTTCAGATGGCGACGACGTTTCGTTATTTATTGATAGCATTGTTCACACCTCAAGTTTAACTATCCTCACTAAGAGAATAATCTTGTTCAGCATGCGTCTGTATTTCGGATGCATTGTGACAATAGGAAAATTCAACCGATTTAACAAATCACTATTTGTATCCGATTTTGACTCTCGTTTGAATAAAACTAACAAATCGCAAAAAGGTTCCCCACCCTTAAATATCACGCAAATATTACACTTTGAAACAACAGTAGAAGATACGATTTCAACGAAAACACGAGAGCATTGGTCTGACCCTACCCGCTTGATCAGCTATGTGAAGGCCACACCCAATAAGTCTCAGGATTGGCGATTGGCCGCCTGCCTCCGGCAAAATATATTCCCCTGATGTTGCGTATCACCGCCCACGCTCCAAGGAGGTAATAGACCTGACCTAGCCGGGCGAACCATATCCTTATATATGCGTGATCGAGTTCACTGTTGCCGGAAAAATGATACATAATGATCGCTGCCAAAAGCATCCCGACAATAACACCGATCGTTGAGACGACTGACGTCCGGTAGAGAAATTCAAAATGGCTTTTTTCCCAACCGGTGGCGCTCAACCGGCGTCCTTTCGCGGCGAAAAGCCCATAGATCGCAAACGGGAACATCACCATGCCGACGAGAAGCACGACGTAGTTCGAAGGCACCAAGCTTTTTGGGTATTGAGCCGGAGGTTGTATCAAGGCTTCTTCGGTTTGCATCGTTCCCCCATGTCAGGATTTGCACCCTGCGTAAGGTAGTTGATGCTTAATGCAAGACAAACTGAAAGATAGGGTAGCCAAATCGTTACAGCAGCCTCTGGTGCGGCCCAGCAAAACGATTCTGAACGCCACGCTATCCTGCGGCGGCTTTAACCGCGGAGGATGACTGTCATTGTTTTGAATTCTGTCTGGTCGGCTCAGGTCGCCTCAATGCCGACCTTGCTTTGGATCTGGTCAATTGTCTCCTTGACGAAGAAGGTCAGACCGGCAGTTGTCGTCACAATATGCGTGCCCGTTCCGTAAGGATTGAACGAAACGACATGCGCAAAATTGAGTGTGATGAGATCGCCGTTAACGTCGGTCAGTTTGATCCACATGGCCTTACCTCCCTCTATGACTTGAACAACGTGTTTCCCGATACGCTGTTCCCACCAAGGAAGCAGGATTCCCTAAATCAAGCAATCGAATAGCAAATCCTACCAGAGATTCTTGCCGTCTATGATTTCTGTCGGCACAGAAGCAATATCGAAATCGTCGAAAAGGCGGATATTGAGGGAAATACGCGGGTTTTCAAAGTCGGGCTTGTAGTCTGTCCACGACGGAATCTGCGAATAGGTGCCGCAACCGCAAACATTACAATGGTGATGCTTGTTGAAACCATTGCGATTGTAGACAGCATCCGCCTCAGGCGTGACGGTCAGCTTGACCTGATCGGGCGTGTAATAGGCCCACAATGTTCCGCGCTTTGTGCAGAAGGTGCAGGTACACACGGTTGCCGTGGCCGGAGCCTCGCTCACTTCAAATTTGATTGCACCGCAGTGACAGCTTGCCAGAATACCCATCATTATCCCCCATATCGATGATCCAATGTCAGTAGGTATAACTGACAACTCCTGACAGCATATTGTCAGGAGCGATTATCACTCAGGGCTTCCTACGATAGTGATAACTATAGAGTTCCCTGTCAAAACCCAGCGAAGCATAGAGCGCTCTGGCAGGCGGATTGTCAGCAAGAACCTGTAGGCATGCTGCCGCTGCGCCTTCATCCTTCGCCCAGTCGAGCAAAGTCCCGACGGCTCGCTGACCGAGACCGCGCTTACGGTAATCCGGGTCGGTGGCAACGGATTCCAGCACCAGCAGGCCATTGCTGATTGCACCATAGGCCTTGGCAACAATTTTGCCGTCCATCGTGACTGACGTGAAGGCTTTGGGCACGACAAGAGAGGCAACCATGGCGGTAAAAGCACTGTGATCTTCTTCGGACCACCCGGATATGCGCTTGCTTTCACGCAACCAGCCCGGCGTCATCTCGGGGCAAATCTCGGCGGCTGGAGCGCTTCCTGCCTTGCGCTGTTTTAGATCGCAATAAAGCACCGCACTCCCGCCCTCAAAGCGATAGCCGCGTTCCACCAGATCAGACTCCATTTCATTGGCAATGCTGGGAACACGGAAAATAAAGCCACGGCCAAGCGACTGATAAAGCTTTTCCGCAGCATCGATGACTTCAGCCGGTTCCGCACGCGGGCCGCGCAGCGGATTGACGGAATTGACCCGGCGAATACTGCCACCGGAAAACCGCATCAGCCAGCCGCCGTGAATGACCTGCCTTGGCGATGGCCACGCATTGAAACAGGCTTCCTCAACTTGCCAATTCAGATCATCCGTCACGTTCTTCTCCTAGACCGCCTGTCCTGCAACCCAGCCCGATGACCAGGCCCACTGGAAATTGTAACCGCCAAGCCACCCCGTCACATCAACGACTTCGCCGATGAAATAGAGCCCCTTGGTGGATTTGGCTTCCATCGTCTTTTGATCGAGGCCATCCGTATCGACCCCGCCAAGCGTCACTTCCGCCGTCCGGTAGCCTTCGGAGCCAGCGGGCTTGACCTGCCATTCATTGATCGCCTTCTCGACGCCGAGCAATTGCTTGTCAGAGATATCGGCAAGATGGTTTTGTATTCCACTGTTTTCGGCAATCAGTTGCGCAAGCCTTTTGGGCAGCAATTCCGATAAAGCGGTTTGCAGCGCCTGACGGCCATTGCGGGCGCGGGCGGCTCGCAGTGCCTCAAACACCTTGGTTCCCGGCAGCATGGCGACCGTGATCATGTCACCCTCCCGCCAATAGGAGGAGATTTGCAGGATGGAAGGTCCGCTCAAACCGCGATGGGTAAACAGCATTGCTTCGGCAAACTTTGTCTTGCCATGGCTGACAACCGCATCAACGGATATGCCTGACAGGGGTTTCAGCGGTACAAGCGTGTTTTCATCAAAGGTCAGTGGCACCAGCGCCGGACGGGTTTCTGTCAGCGACAGCCCGAACTGTTTTGCAATGTCATAGCCAAAACCTGTTGCACCCATTTTGGGAATGGATTTGCCGCCGCAGGCAACAACCAGCGAGGTGCAACGAACACGCTCCCCGGAGAGCGAGACCACATAGCCGTCGGTCACCGCCTCGATAGAGTCCACAACCGTCTGCAAGCGTAGCTCGGCACCGGCCTCTTTCATTTCCTTGACCAGCAGATTGATGATCTGCGTCGCCGAGCCATCGCAAAACAACTGGCCCAGCGTCTTTTCATGCCATGCAATGCCATAGCGGTCGACAAGAGCGATGAAATTGCGCTGGGTATAGCGGCGCAATGCGGAAATGCAGAAATGCGGATTCTTGCTGATGTAATTTTGCGGGGCGGCATTCAGATTGGTGAAATTGCAGCGGCCACCGCCGGAAATGCGGATTTTGTCACCGGGGGCTTTCGCATGGTCCACAATAAGCACTGAGCGACCACGCTTACCCGCTTCCACCGCGCACATCATGCCCGCAGCACCGGCCCCGATGATGAGAACGTCCACCTGTTTCATCATGGCGAGGGTAACAATTCGTCAGTACGGCCGGTTGCCCAATAGGCGAAGAGCCCAACCCATTCCTTCACCACAATGGTGAGATTTTGCAGGGAATCCAAGGGATTATCCTGTGCCGGTCCGAGATATTCAATGCCGGAGGTGCGATAATCAGCAGGCCATGGCACCACATTGAATCCCGCCTTGCGGAAAAGGCCGACCGAACGGGGCATGTGGAAGGCCGATGTTACCAGCAGCCATGTTTCGCCCGGTTTGATATCAAGCAGCTTTTTGGTGAATTGGGCGTTTTCGTAAGTGTCGCGCGATTCATTCTCCAGAATGAGCCGGTCCTGGGACACGCCAAGCGCCGTCAGCAGGCGTGGTGCCGTGGCGCCATCACCCTCACCTTCAAGCACCAGCGTTCCACCGCCGCCCGTAACCACAACCTTTGCGTCGGGGTAACGGCGCGCCAGAACGGCTGTCTCGACAAAACGATCGCCACTGGCATTGAGTTCATAGCCGCCGCGCACAAGATTAACGCCGCCCTCAAACCCGCCGCCAAGGACGATAATACCATCAACATGAGCAGGTGCCGGTGACGGACGTTGAAACCGGTCTTCCAGTGGATGCATAAGCAGTGCGCCAAGCGAACTCCATGCGGCAAGTCCAAGGATCAGAAATGAGAAAGCTGATGCGGTCATGGCGATGCGGCGCCATGAGAAGCAAACCGCGAAAAACGCCAGTGCCATCAGCAGAATGGAAAAATTCAGCGGTTGAGCAAGAAACCAGAAGACTTTGGAAACAAAGAAAAACATTGAATAACCTTACGTCAAATTCGCCAGCATTTTGACTTTCTCAATCTCACGCTCAAGGCTCTCCGACCATTCGAGGCTTCGGTGCACGATCTGAAACCCCTCGCGTTCGTACAAGCGTATGGCACCGACATTGCGCGCATGCGCTTCAAGTCGGGCGCTGGAATAACCGGCAGCAGCGATTTTAGCCTTCAGAGCCTTGAGAATGAGCAAGCCAATGCCTTGCCCCTGATAATCCGGGTCAACCCACATATCCGAGATATAGTCGTCATTCTTGTCGCGCGCTCCCCAACCAAGGATAGTGCCACCCTCCTCAGCCACCAGCACGCTGGTAAAATGCTCTTCGGCAAAGGCTTCATAGGCGCGCTCGACATGTGAGCGCATGCCGGGCAATTCGGGTTCGAAGGAAAAGATGTTCGAGGCCCAGGCACGCATCCCGACCGCGGCAAGCGCCGCGATGTCGGCTTGCGTGGCAGGCCTGACTACCACCATTTCGGCGCGTTGAACTTGCCTGCGGCCTGTTCGATGACCCAAGCGGTCTGGAACAGGGTTTCCTCGTCAAATGGCCGCCCGATCAGCTGCAAGCCCAGCGGCAGGCCTTTGCTGTCAAGTCCGGCAGGAACCGCAATGCCCGGAAGGCCAGCCATGTTGACGGTGACTGTGAAAATGTCATTGAGGTACATTTTCACCGGATCAGCAGCCAAATCCTGATCGGCAATGCCGAAAGCCGCCGAGGGTGTCGCAGGGGTCAGGATCGCATCCACGCCCGCGTGGAATACATCCTCAAAATCCTTCTTGATCAGCGTGCGAACTTTTTGCGCCTGCAGATAATAGGCATCGTAATAGCCAGCCGACAGCACATAGGTGCCGATCATGATGCGGCGCTTCACTTCATCGCCAAAGCCGCTGGCGCGGGTCTTTTCGTACATATCGACAATATCTTTACCGGGAACACGCAGGCCGTAGCGCACGCCATCATAACGGGCAAGATTTGACGAGGCTTCTGCCGGAGCCACGATGTAATAGGCTGGCAGCGCGTATTTGGTATGCGGCAGGGAAATATCGACGATGGATGCACCAGCGTCTTTCAGCCACGCAATGCCCTGCTGCCAGAGCTTTTCGATTTCCTCGGGCATACCCTCGACGCGGTATTCCTTGGGAATGCCGATCTTGAGCCCGGTCAATGGCTTGCCGATGATCGATTCATAATCAGGCACGGCAATATCGACAGATGTTGTGTCCTTGGAATCAACCGAGGCCATGGATTTGAGCAGGATCGCCGCGTCACGCACATCGCGGGCAATGGGTCCGGCCTGATCCAGCGACGAGGCGAAGGCAACGATGCCCCAGCGCGAGCAGCGGCCATAGGTCGGCTTGATACCGACAGTGCCGGTGAAAGCCGCAGGCTGGCGAATGGAACCACCCGTATCGGTGGCCGTCGCCCCGGCGCAAAGATGTGCTGCAACCGCAGCAGCCGAGCCGCCAGACGAGCCACCGGGCACGAGATCGGCGTTCGAACCATTTGCGCGCCATGGGTTTTTCACCGGGCCGTAATAGGAGCTTTCGTTGGACGAGCCCATGGCAAACTCATCCATGTTGAGCTTGCCGAGCATGACAGCGCCATCCGCCCACAGGTTCGACGTAACCGTCGATTCGTAATGAGGCTTGAAGCCATCAAGAATGTGCGAGCAGGCCTGTGTGTGAATGCCTTCCGTGCCAAAAAGGTCCTTGATGCCAAGCGGAATACCTTCAAGCGCTCCACCTTTACCGGCGCTCAGGCGGGCATCGGAAGCCTTTGCCATATCAAGCGCTTTTTCAGGCGTGACGGTGATATAGGCATTCAGGGCCTCATTCGCGGTCTCGATTGCCTTCAAATATGCACTGGTCAGCTCCGTGGCGGTGATCGCCTTGGCTTTCAGCTGGTCGCGCGCCTCGGCAATGGTGAGAGCGGTCAGATCGGTCATATCAAGTCCTGTTTATTGGGCTGGCGTAAGCGCAAGCCGCTTTTCGTAAAATGCACTGTGTTCCGAATCCGGATAGTCGAGAAGCACGCCGCAGCGGGTAAAGCCGGAACGCTCATAAAGCCGCCATGCCGCATCAAAACCCGAACCAACGCCTGTTTCCAAAACAAGACGTGTCATACCTTTTTCGCGGGCAAGTCCGGTTATGGCATCAAGAAGGATCGAACCAACCCGCTTGCCGCGCACGGACGGCAGGGTAAACATGCGCTTGACCTCGCCGATTTGGCCATCATGCTCTTTCAAAGCGCCGCAGCCAACGGCATGGCCATTTTGGTCGCGGGCGATGAAAACGGTAGTGTCCTCACCGGCCATCTGTTCCACGGTCATTTTGAACTGGAATTCGACCGGTGACAGCGGCAGCAGATGCGCGTTCAACGCGTCCACAAGTGCGCGGACGTCATCCTGCAGCGGCGTCTCGACGGCAACCGTGATCGTCATACCGGCGCCTACTCCACCACTTTCGGAACGACGAAGAAGTTTTCTTCCGTGATCGGCGCATTTGCCACGATGTCGGCGGCCTTATTGCCATCATTGACGACATCCTGCCGCTTCTTCATGGCCATCGGGGTGACAGAGGTCATCGGCTCGACACCGGCCACGTTCACTTCGTTCAATTGCTCGACGAAACCAAGGATAACGTTCAGTTCGCCGGTCATGCGCGTTGCGTCGTCCTCGCTCACAGCAATACGGGCAAGACGCGCGACGCGTTTGACGGTGGAAATATCGACAGACATTGGGATTCCCGAAATTCAAATCTTGATCAAAGAGCTATAGTGTCCGTTGCGGCCAAGCGCAACGGACAAGTCAGCACGGACAGCCCTGTTTACTTCGCCGTATCCGTGTCGGTGTTGTCTTCCTCGCCCTCGGGCGCATCGGAATCGATCGCGTCATCAGCGCCGGGCACGGCAACCGGATCGGGACCTTTGACAGGATTGCCATTGATCGCCACAGAGCCATCAGCCTTCTGGTCAACAACCCACTGGATCTTGCCGCCATCGATCTGCGTGCCAAAGTCTTTCGCCAGCTTGACGAACACGATGTACTGCTTGATCGTCTCATCGGTTTCGCCGGCTTTGTTCAGGCGCTCGACCACCTTGTCGAAGCCGGACATTTCCCAGGTCGTATGGCTTTCAGGCTTCAGCGCCGCAAATGTCACTTCACCCTCGACGGTCAATTCGGCGTCGGGGGTCCGCACAAGGCTCTTCGAGATGACAAGCTTTGGTGGCGCTATCAGGAACTGGGCCGCAGTCTTCGCTTCAAACTCTTCCGAAATGACTTTCGCACGATTGAGATCCATATCCTCAATCGCGCCTTTGACAACGGTGTCCAGATCGAGATCCTTGGTACCGACAGTAAGTTCCACGTCGGTTGGAAGGAAAGGCACGCCCCATTCCGGAATCGGCAAAGTGGGATACTTCAATCCGTTGGTTCGCAAGGTATAATGGTAGGCGCCACTCTTGCTGATACCGTCGAATTTTACATCCTGTGAGATATTCTCGGCACCAAAGCTGCCCATTGACGTGTTAATTGCGAGAGCCTTTACGTAATATGAGAAGGCAATATTGTCCCAAAGCGGCAATACGGCACTCAACTTCTGCTTCAGTTCAGCGTCTTCGGGCTTTTTGAGTTTCTTTTGATCCGCATGAGCAACAAAGAATGCCCACAAATCCATCATCTCGTTGTTCTTAAGATTCTTACCCTCAGCCTTTGAACCCAATTCACCCGCGCCCAATGTGATTTTTACCTCATCAGATACAGCAGAATCTGGCTTGGCGGCTTCTCCGCTCATACCAGATGCTCCAGGTAACTTCGATGTCCTGGTGATCACAGTCTCTTTAAAATCCGTCGTGGATTGATTTGTCGTGAAATCAACACCTCCGGAAGTCGTAAGGCTGCCAAGCATTTCGCCTTTCGATGGTCCTGTACTAGCATCCGCGTCTTGAGCTGGATTCCTGATCTTAATCTTGGCTGAATCGAAAGAGAATGTTGATTTCGAGAAAGTATTGATCTTGGGATCATACAAACCATTCAACTTGAAGCCTTCAGACGCCCAGTCCATTACCTGAGGACCCGTTGGTCCGGTAAATTCTACTGAGACAGCGGGAAACGCTGTTGAGGAAACATCCCACGTTCCATCTGCCAGTGGCTTTGACAGAATGCTGTAGTCAGTCAAACTGAGTTTGAAGGCGTCCTGCTTGGGCAGAGCCTTCAGGAATGCATCGGTGTTAAATACTATGCGATAAGCATCGCCTTCAGGCGTCACCTTCAAAATGCCCTTCTTGATTGCAGTCTTGCCGACATATTTCGACAAAGTATTGGCAAGTTGATCGGCGCCCTTGGCATCAATCGTTTGTGCGAAAGCTGGCGATGACAACGCCATGACGCAGGAAATCAGCAACAGTTTACGCACAATACCTCCAATAGTTCAGTCAATCGTCGTGGTGACGATTACGCGATGTGTGAGAATGGCTTTAGCAACCCAAACTCAAAGCGTAAACTGGTCATTTGTCTTGGCGACAAAGACCTGTGTCTTGCTTCCATCCATTGCAGCGACAAATTTGTCTGGCGTCTGGTCAATGATCGGAAACGAGCCGTAATGACAGGGGATCGCCTTGGCAAATTTGAAGTAACGCTGGGTTGCCAGCGCTGCCACCGCACCGCCCATGGTAAAACGGTCGCCGATCGGGATCATGCCGATTTCCGGCTGGTGCAGTTCGTTGATCAGCGCCATGTCGGAAAAAATATCCGTATCACCCATGTGATAGATGGTCGGCTCATCATCGAAATGCAGAACAATGCCGTTGGCCGAGCCCAGCGCGTGCGAAACGCCATCTTCGGTGATCTGTGCCGATGAATGCAGCGCATTGACATAGGTGACGGTGAAACCTGTATGTGAGACGGTCCCGCCGGTGTTTGTCGGATCGACCCGGGCAACGCCGCGATTGTTGAGCCACGTCACCAGATCGGCATTGCCGATCACCACTGCGCCGGTATCCTTGGCGATTGCAGCCGCATCGCCGACATGGTCTCCATGACCGTGGGTAAGCACGATGTGCGTTGCACCTTTCGCCGCTTCCTTGGGATCGACACCGTGCGCGCCGGGATTTCCGTTGAGGAAGGGATCGATCAGGATCGTGCTCTTGGCAGTTTCAATGCGAAAGGCCGAATGGCCAAGCCAGGTAATCTTCATGTTGTTTTCCCTTCATTCATCAGTCTTCACTCGCCACAACCGTCTATTGCAGCTATGTGACAATTATTCGAATTACAACGGCCTTTTATCGGCCAATTCAAGTGCAGGAAATCACCATTGACAGTTCTGACCATTGAACAGCTGGAAGATCATGTGGCAGACGGCCAGACTGTCGCCGGGCTTGATCTTGGCACGAAAACCATTGGCATCGCTATTTCCGACCGTGGCTTCTCCTTTGCCAATCCGCGTCCTGTGCTCAGGCGCAGCAAGTTCACCCATGACGCTCAGGACCTTTTAAAGGCACTGAAAGCTGACAATGCAGGGGCTATTGTCATCGGTTTACCCGTCAATATGGATGGTAGCGAAGGCCCGCGTGTGCAGGCAACCCGTGCTTTTGTGCGCAACATGGAAAAGCTGACGGAGTTACCCTTCATCTATTGGGATGAGCGTCTATCGACGGTTGCTGCGGAGCGCGCGCTGATCGGCATGGATGTATCACGGCAAAAACGCGCCGAGCGGATCGATTCCGCTGCGGCCGCTTTCATTTTGCAAGGGGCTTTGGACCGGTTGCAAAGCCTGCGTCAGGACGCAGACGACAATTCCTTCGAATAAGCAAGCGCAGCATTGGCAACCGCAGCGCGGTTTGCCCGGGCAGCCGCAGCGCGGTTCGCCCTGAAGACTTTAACCCAGGCGATAATCTGCTTGCGGCGGCGAAACGCGATCAGGCAGAGCACAAGCCCCGTATCGACGATGCATGCCCGCGCCACCAGCGGCGGAATGCTATCGGGCGCGATACCCAGAATATTCCCATAAATGGTGAAGACCAGATCGTGCATTTCACGGCTGAAGAAGTACATCCCCATGCTCAGATCGTAGTACGAAAGAAAGTACCAACCCCACAAAAAGCTCAATGGGCCCGCCCAGAATATCAGGAAGCTGCGCATTCATTACTCCTAGCGGGGATGAATCTGGTGGGTGTGTAACCCCGTGAAATCACGAGGTATTTTCGAATCACATTGATATCTGCTAAGAGTTTAGGCGCAACGTAAACCGTTTGTTAAGGTTAATTTCAAAAAATTTTATTAAAATTGAAGGTATTAGCGAGACCCTTTTTGGGGCATGCGAGATGGCTGATTCACACCGATGCAAAATTTCTGACAAAAGTGGTTTGGGAGCGCTGTTGCGCGAGCGTGGTTCGTGGTTCGACAAGCTCACCATGAGGGGCTTGGGCGGATGCAACGATAATCGTCAGCGTTGCAGATCACCAACGTTGCAGAACTTGGCTTCCTGCAACCCACCCCTCTCCCTCATGGTGAGCTTGTCGAACCACGAACCACGCGCAATGTTGATGCAGCTACACTCTCCGCATCACTCAAGCGTGGTTAAAATACAAACTCAATTAGCAGGAGGATAGAGCGAATTGACGATGCTTTTGGCGTTGTGGCGGGCATCGAGCATGCCGTAGGTCGTGCGCCACTGTCCGCCGAGGCGGGTTTCAATGAAGGCGTCGGCGATATCTTCCGAGTGCAGGTGCCGCAATTCTGCACCGGCGGCGGCCAGCGCCAACTGTTCGGTGAGTATCCGTGCCGCGCCCTCGTCATTTTCCGCAACACGCATGGCCGCGCGGAGCACTTCAACCGTACCCTGCCCGCCGCGCCCAAGCTGCGAGCCGATCCAGTTCAGCACTTCGTCGAACAATTGTGGACCCCGTTTCAGTACACGCAGCACGTCCAGTGCCATGACGTTGCCGGAGCCTTCCCAGATCGCATTCACAGGGGCTTCGCGATAATAGCGGGCAAGATTGCCCTCTTCGATGTAGCCATTGCCGCCGAGGCATTCCATCGCCTCGTACAGCATCGCCGGAGCGATCTTGGCGACCCAATATTTAACGACAGGCGTCATGACACGGGCAAAGGCCGCCTCGCCGCGGTTCTGCGCGGCATTGTCGAAGGCGCGCGCCAGCCGGAACGTCAGCGCGGTAGCACCTGCCACATCAAGCGCCATATCGGCCATGACGCGCAGCATCAGCGGCTTGTCGATGAGCGGACTGTCGAACACAACGCGGTGACGCGCATGGTGTACGGCTTCGGCAAGGCCCGCCCGCATCATGCCCGATGAAGCAATGGCGCAATCGAGCCGCGTCAGCGTCACCATATCGATAATGGTTTTGACACCCTCGCCCGGACCACCAACCATCTGGCCGAGCGCATTGTCGAACTCAACTTCCGATGAAGCACTGGAACGATTGCCGAGCTTGTCCTTCAGCCGCTGGAAGCGGAACCCATTGGAGGAGCCATCCGGCAGAATACGCGGTACTAGGAAACAGGACAGACCTTCGCGCGCCTGCGCCAGCACCAGAAACGCGTCGGACATCGGCGCGGACATGAACCATTTATGGCCGGTGATACGGTAAAACCCGCTGCCAGCCGGTTCGGCGCGTGTCGTGTTGGTGCGCACATCCGTGCCGCCCTGCTTTTCGGTCATGCCCATGCCGAGCGTCAGGCTGGCTTTTTTGGCCGGTGATTTATTGCTGGAATCATATTTGCGCGGCAAAACCAGCGGCGACCACTCGCGGTACAGGCTTGGCGACGCCATAAGCGCCGCCAGCGAAGCACTGGTCATGGTGATCGGGCACAGATGCCCGCATTCCAGTTGCGCCGTCATATAAAAGCGCGCCGTGCGGGACTGGTGCCGCAATCCATTTTCTACGGGACCGTCTTCCCAGATCGACGAATGCAGCCCCTGCGCCACCGAACGGCGCATCAGCGCATGATAGGCTGGGTGGTAATCCACCACGTCAATCCGATTACCCTGACGGTCATGGGTGCGCAGCTTCGGCGTTTCGGTATTGGCCAGCCGCGCCAGATCCTGCGCATCGCCGGACAGCACAAATCGCCCGCTTTGCTCCAGTTCCGTCCGGGTTGCCTGCGGAAACCGCTTGGTAATCTGCATCAATAGCGGATCACCAAGATAGGCGTTGAGGCCGGTCATGGGGGGCGTCTGGTTGAGAACGTCGTGGGTTTTCAAGAAAATGTCCTGATCATTATTTTACTGTCTTTACGGCTGGCCTGTTTCATCCGAACAAGTCCGCACCACGGTCATGAGTCGTGCCATATATGGAATGAAGGTTCTGACAAGCGGTTAACCGATACATCTTCTTCTAGCTGAATCACGGCGCCGATGCAAAATGTCTCAGATGCGATTTTCTGCATTGATGCGATCTATTATGTCTAGACAAAAGAAAATCCAGCTGCCTATCATGCCTTTATATTCATCGTGCCAAAAAAATGAACAAAGGGGTCATCACATGAAATTCAAATGGCATATTGGTGTTGCGCTGGCAGCGGTTCTTGCCTCTGTCGCGCCGTCGCAGGCGGAGACGGCTGTTTCGGTTGGCCTGTCCGGCTGGACTGGCTTTGGTCCGCTGACTCTGGCCAAGCAGGCCGGCATCTTCAAGAAGAACGGACTTGATGTCACGCTGACAAAAATTCCGCAGGCAAGCCGCCATCTGGCGCTGGCTTCGGGCGATGTACAGTGCGCGGCAACAACGGTCGAAACATGGATTGCCTGGAACGCCAATGGCGTGGCCACCAAGCAGATTTTCCAGATGGACAAGTCGTTTGGTGCTGATGGCCTGGTCGTGCGCAATGACATTGCCAAGATTTCAGACCTCAAGGGCAAGGCAATCGCCGCTTCTGCTCCCGGTACGACGCCCTATTTCGATCTGGCCTGGATATTGAAGCATAATGGCCTGTCATTGAAGGACGTGAAGATCGTCAACCTTGAACCCGGCCCGGCTGCGCAAGCCTTTGTCGCCGGACAGAACGATGCGGCCATGACCTATGAGCCCTATCTTTCAACAGTGCGCGGTGCACCTGACAAGGGCAAGATCATCGCAACCACACTGGATTATCCCATCGTGATGGATACGTTCGGTTGCACCAATGCTTTCCTTGAAAAGAACCCGGAAGCAGCCAAGGCTCTCGCCAAAAGCTATTTCGACGCGCTGGATCTGATTGCTGCGGACAAGACTAAATCCTATGAAATCATGGGCGCAGATGTGAAGCAGTCGGCAGAAGTCTTTGGTAATTCAGCACAATATCTGCGCTGGCAGGACAAAGCAGCCAATCAGGCCTTCTTCGAAAAGGATTTTACGAAATTTTCCGAGGAAGCTGCTGATCTCCTGCTTGAAATCGGCATCATCAAGAAGAAGCCTGATATCAGCACTATCGTCGATACGAGCTTCATCAAGTAGTCGGCGGGCTGCAGGAAGATGGTTCGTGGTTCGACAAGCTCACCATGAGGGAGAGTGAGGATGCAACGCTAACTTTAGAGATTGCAGATCAAAAAGATTATGGATCACGAGGGTTGCAGAATATGGCTCCCTTTCATCCACACTCTCCCTCATGGTGAGCTTGTCGAACCACGCACCACGCACCTTCATCCTTCAGCCACAATCTTTCTCATCTGATCGGGACACACATGGTTCAACCTCTCCAACCCATCAGGGCATCGTCACGCATCCTGCTTGGCGTGCTTTTCTTTATTCTGTTCATCGCCGCATGGTCCGTGGCGACTTTTGGCGGTTTCGTGTCGAGCACGTTTCTCGCCGATCCCCTGACCATGCTGCATGATGGCTGGTTCCTGTTGTCAGAGCAGAATTTTCTTTATGATATCGGCATGACCATCTGGCGGGTTGTCGGTGGCTTTGTCATTGCAGCTATCATTGCTGTTCCGCTTGGTGTTGCCATGGGCGCTTACAAGCCTGTTGAAGCGATGCTGGAGCCTTTTGTTTCTTTCGCCCGCTATCTGCCAGCCTCTGCCTTTATCCCGCTGCTGATCCTTTGGGCCGGTATTGGCGAAATGCAAAAACTGCTGGTGATTTTCATCGGCGCCGTGTTCCAGATTATCCTGATGGTTGCGGTGGCCGTGGCCAATACGCGCCGCGATCTGGTGGAAGCCGCCTATACACTTGGCGCCAATGATCGCGGTATCGTCAAACGTGTGCTCATTCCGGCCAACGCACCTGACATTGCCGAAACGCTGCGGCTGGTGCTCGGCTGGGCGTGGACCTATGTCATTGTCGCTGAAATGATCGGTGCCTCGTCTGGGATCGGCTACATGATCATCAACAGTCAGGCATTGATGGCCACGGGACAGATCATTTTCGGCATTATTGTTATTGGCGTAATCGGCCTCATCTCGGACTTCCTGTTCAAATCCGTCAATCGCTGGCTTTTCGCCTGGAGGCTCGCATGAGTACGCTTGTTATCAAGGGCGTCAGCCGCATATTTCCCGGCGTGCATGGCGGCCAGCCGACACAGGCTTTGCAACCGACTGATCTTACCGTCGCGCATAATGATTTCGTCTCGATTCTCGGCCCGTCAGGCTGCGGGAAGTCGACACTCCTGCGCATCGTCGCTGGGCTTGACCGGCCAACCAGCGGCACGGTGACGCTTGATGGTCAGGAGGTGAAAGGTCCGGGTGCCGATCGCGGCGTGGTATTCCAGTCCTACACGCTGTTTCCGTGGCTGACGATTGAGCAGAATATCGGCTTTGGCCTGCGTGAACGCGGCGTTGGCGAAAAGGAAAAAAGCGAGATCGTCGCCTCCTACATCGACAAGGTGGGTCTGCGTGGTTTTGAGAACCACTGGCCAAAACAGCTTTCCGGAGGCATGCAGCAGCGCACCGCCATTGCCCGGGCGCTTGCCAACAATCCGAAAATCCTGCTGCTCGACGAACCCTTCGGCGCGCTTGATAATCAGACCCGTGGTCTGATGCAGGAGCTTCTGCTCGGTATTTGGGAACACGAGCAGAAAACCGTGATTTTTGTTACGCATGATATTGAAGAAGCGATTTTTATGGCCTCACGGGTGGTGACGATGTCGGCACGTCCGGGCCGGATCAAATCCATCATGCCGGTGCCACTTGGGCATCCCAGACATTATACAGTGAAGGCGAGCCCTGAATTTACCGAGATGCGGTTGAAATTGACGGAGGAAATCCGCAGCGAGGCGATTTTGGCAGCGGGTGCGCATTAGATATTGCTGCATGAGCGTGGTTGGTGGTTCGTGGTTCGACAAGCTCACCATGAGGGGAGAGTGTGGATGCAAGATTAATTGCAAAGATTGCAGATCATAAGGTCACTGATCACCTGCGTTTCAGAACTTGACTCCCTGCAATCACCCCAATCCCCTCATCCTGAGCCTGTCGAAGGGCGCAAAATAGTTCTGCAAACGGCATCGGTGCGTGGTTCAACAAGCTCACCATGAGGGAGATGGGTGGGTTGCAGGGAGTCAAGGTCGGCAACGTTGGTGAGTTGCCTATGTAATCTGCAACGTTGGCGATTAGCGTTACATCATCCCTCTCCCTCATGGTGAGCTTGTCGAACCACGAACCACGCTCATGCGGCAAACCACAATCATGGAACCAAGGATTTTATTGGGGAACATCGCAGGATATCATGCCAGGCGCTTGCGAGGCGGCGGCATCGAGCCTATAGGGGGGACTTGATATGACATCAAAAGCGCTCCCCCTCCTGTTTCCCCACCGCCATTTGCTTGGCATCAAGAACCTTTCCCCCGAGGATATCAATATTCTTCTCGACCTTGCCGACAGCGAGATTGCTGTTTCGCGTCAGTCGGAGAAGAAGAAGAGCGTCCTGCGCGGACGAACGCAGATCAATCTGTTCTTCGAGGCTTCGACCCGAACACAGTCATCCTTCGAGCTTGCGGGAAAGCGGCTCGGGGCTGACGTGATGAACATGTCTGTTGGTAATTCCTCGGTGAAAAAGGGGGAAACGCTGATCGATACGGCCATGACGCTCAATGCGATGCGGCCGGATATCCTGATTATCAGGCATAGTTCCGCCGGTGCGGCGGCGCTGCTGGCGCAGAAAGTGGGATGCTCCGTGGTCAATGCCGGTGATGGCGCGCATGAACATCCAACGCAGGCCCTGCTTGATGCGCTGACAATCCGGCGCGCCAAGGGCAAGGTCGCGCGGTTGATCGTGGCCATTTGCGGGGATGTGCTGCATTCGCGTGTAGCCCGCTCCAACATTCTGCTGCTGAATGCACTGGGTGCGCGGGTCCGGGTGATTGCCCCCTCCACGCTTTTGCCAGCGGGCATCAGCCAGATGGGCGTCGAAGTATTCAACTCGATGGAAGAAGGTCTGAAAGACGCCGACGTGGTGATGATGCTGCGCCTGCAGCGCGAGCGTATGGCGGGAGCCTTCGTGCCGTCGGTGCGCGAATATTTCCACTATCACGGTCTTGATCGCGAAAAGCTCAAACATGCCAAGCCCGACGCGCTGGTCATGCACCCCGGACCGATGAACCGCGGCGTCGAAATTGCCTCGGATGTGGCCGACGGCTCACAGAGTGTTATTCAGGAACAGGTTGAGATGGGTGTTGCCGTGCGCATGGCTGTCATGGAAGCGCTGCTTGATCCGCGCCGCAACGCGGAAGGAGTGGCAGGATGAGCACGACTGTTCTGCACAATATCAGGATTGTCGATCCATCCCGCAATCTGGATGAAACCGGCACCGTGATCGTAAAAGACGGCATTATTGTCGCCAGTGGTGCCGATGCCCGCAATCAGGGCACGCCTGAGGGTGCTCATGTCATCGACTGCACCGGGAAAACTGTATTGCCGGGTCTTGTCGATGCGCGCGTGTTTATCGGTGAGCCCGGTGCCGAGCACCGCGAGACCATTGCATCCGCCAGCCATGCGGCAGCAGCTGGTGGTGTGACCTCCATCATCATGATGCCGGATACTGATCCGGTGATCGACAACGTGGCCCTTGTCGAGTTTGTTCGCCGCACCGCGCGCGATACGGCTGTGGTCAATGTCTATCCCGCGGCGGCTGTCACCAAGGGTTTACACGGCGAGGAAATGACCGAAATTGGCCTTTTGCGCGCCGCCGGTGCTGTTGCCATTACCGAAGGGCGTAACTCCATCGCCAATACGCAGTTGCTACGCCGCGCGCTCACCTATGCGCGCGATTTTGGGGTTGTGCTCTCGCATGAAACACAGGACCCCTATCTCGGGATCACAGGTGTGATGAATGAAGGGCTTTATGCCAGCTGGCTCGGCCTTTCCGGCAGCCCGCGCGAAGCGGAAGTTATTCCGCTCGAACGCGATCTACGGCTGGCGGCCCTGACAAAGGGTGCCTATCACGCGGCGCAGATATCGACCGCCATGTCGGCTGAAGTGGTGGCACGCGCCAAGCAGAACGGCATCAATGCCACGGCGGCCGTTTCCATCAATCATCTTTCGCTCAATGAAAACGATATTGGCGAATTCCGCACCTTCTTCCGCCTGCAGCCACCGCTGCGGCTCGAAGAAGACCGGCTTGCCATGGTCGAGGCGCTGCGCAACGGCACCATCGATATTATCGTTTCTTCGCATGATCCGCAGGACGTCGACACCAAACGCCTGCCTTTCGCCGATGCGGCGGCTGGCGCCATTGGCCTCGAAACCCTATTGGGCGCGGCATTGCGGCTTTATCACAATGGCGATGTGCCGCTCATCCGTATTGTCGAGGCGCTGTCGAGCGGACCGGCCAAAATCTTTGGTCTGGATGCAGGTACACTTAAGCCCGGTGCCCGCGCGGATATGACCATAGTCGATCTTGACGAGCCATGGATTGTGAAGGAAGAAGATTTACGATCACGCTCCAAGAACAGCTGCTTTGAAAGCGCACGTTTTCAGGGCCGGGTTGTTGAGACGTTTGTGGCAGGAAAGTCTGTTTTCAGCATCTAAAGACCGAACCGGGGAAGAACATGGCGGATTTCATCAATGGGCAGGCAGGATATCTTTTTGCCGCGCTGGTTCTTGGCTATCTGCTCGGCTCCATCCCGTTCGGGTTGATCCTGACGCGGCTTGCCGGGCTTGGTGATGTGCGCAGCATCGGCTCGGGCAATATCGGTGCGACCAATGTTCTGCGTACCGGCAACAAGAAACTCGCCGCGGCAACACTGTTGCTCGATATGTTCAAGGGCACTGCCGCCGTGCTCATTGCTGGCGTGATCAGTCCGCAGGCGGCGATTGTCGCCGGTCTTGGTGCTTTCCTCGGCCACATCTTTCCGGTCTGGCTAAAATTCAAGGGCGGCAAAGGCGTCGCAACCTATCTCGGCGTCCTTATCGGCCTCGTCTGGCAAGTGGCACTGATCTTCGCCGCCATCTGGCTGATCATAGCCTATGCGACCCGCTATTCCTCGCTTTCCGCACTGATTGCCGCCATCATCAGCCCTATTGCGCTCTATTTTATGGGCTATCATCAGATCGCCCTGCTCTTTGTTATTCTGACAGTCATTGTCTTCATCAAGCACCGTGAAAATATTCAGCGCCTGCTTGCCGGAGCCGAAGGCAAGATCGGGTCCAAGGGATGATGGAAGAGCAGAAGGGCATCCGCCTTTCTGACAGTCAACGGCTCAGCTGGCTTCGGCTGATCCGTAGTGAAAATGTCGGCCCCGTTACTTTTCGACATCTGATCGCCCATTATGGTTCGGCCACGGACGCGCTTGAGATGCTGCCGGTACTTGTCCGGCGTGGCGGTGGCCGCCGTCCCATCAAGATTGCAAGTCTTGGGGATGCCGAACGCGAAATGGCGATAGCCGCACGCATGGGCGCGGTTTTCGTCGGGATCGGCGAGCCTGACTACCCGTGCACCTTGCGCCAATCCGACAATCCGCCGCCGTTGGTCGCCATCAAAGGTGATCCTGATGTGTTTCGCCTGCCAGCCGTGGCGATTGTCGGCGCGCGCAACGCATCGCTGGTCGGAATAAAGTTTGCGCGGATCATCGCGCGGGAGCTGGGCGAAGCAGGTTATGCCGTGATCTCCGGCCTGGCGCGTGGAATAGACAGGGCAGCGCATGAAGCGAGCCTCGACACCGGGACAGTTGCCGTGATGGCAGGCGGTCTCGACAAGCCCTACCCGCCGGATAATCTCGAACTCTTCAGGGCAATCCCGCATCGTCGCGGCGCTGTCATCAGTGAGATGCCCTTTGGCTGGGAACCGCGTGCACGGGATTTCCCGCGCCGCAACAGGATCATTGCCGCGCTTTCTCTGGGGCTTCTCGTGGTTGAGGCAGCCGAGCGATCAGGATCACTGATCAGTGCCCGGCTTGCCGGAGAACTTGGCCGTCTCGTCTTTGCCATTCCTGGTTCCCCACTTGATCCAAGGGCAAAGGGCACCAATGCGCTGTTGAAAAACGGCGCGATCCTGGTCACCGAAACATCTGATATTTTATCGGCCATCAGTCCGCTTCTGGATCGTCCCGGTCTCGACGACACGGCTTTTCTCGCTCCAGAAGCGGATTTTCCGACCATTGCTCAGCCAAATGAAACAGACCGAGACCGCGTCATCACTTTGTTGGGTCCTGCACCCGTCGATATTGATGAGCTTATCCGGACAAGCGGAATACATCCCGCTGCCATGAGTCTGATTCTGCTTGAATTGGACCTGGCCGGACGCCTGCAACGTCACTCAGGGGGATATGTTTCTCTTCTTTATGGATGAAACAGTGTTTGCTTCCTTAGCCATAAGATCGTTACTTTCAATGTAGGCAATCTCGATCAGATAGGCCAACATATCCAAGTCGTTCAACTTGGCCATGCTACGTAACTCGCCTAACATCTGTTGAATATATCTAATGTTTTCGGTCCGACTGAATTTATTTTCACTCATGACTTCGTCCTTAAATACGCATTTATACTGAAATTGGTCTAATTATATTATGCAGCTCTTTAATCCCGCGGATTTGACAGTTTGCCAGTCTGAACCTCCACAAAATCAATCAAATAGTGATTCGCCTTCTCAAAAAAGGCGGGACTCGCTGCCATTCTCAATATAGCGCCGAAGTCATGAGAAAAATACCATTAATTGTATTATTGGAAATAGCAACTTTAAGTTGCATTTAACGATTTTTCGCATGTAGGCCTTGACGTTCCGAGCAAGCCTGTTCATTTCACAGACCTGTTTCGAAGTGAAAACTGTGCTTTTGTAATGTGACAAGAGCAGGAAAGCTCAATTGAATAATGAACGTTGTCGTCGTCGAATCGCCCGCCAAGGCTAAAACAATCAACAAATATCTGGGTTCAGGCTATACGGTTCTGGCCTCGTTTGGTCACGTCCGTGATCTGCCGGCCAAAGATGGCTCGGTTCGGCCTGATGAAGATTTCGCCATGTCATGGGAAGTCGACGGTGCATCGGCCAAACGTCTCGGCGATATCGTCAAGGCATTGAAGGACAGTGACGGCCTTATTCTGGCAACCGATCCGGATCGCGAGGGTGAAGCCATCTCCTGGCACGTTCTGGAGGTGCTGCGGCAGAAAAAGGCGATAGGCACCAAGCCAGTCAAACGGGTGGTGTTCAACGCGATCACCAAGAGCGCCGTGCTGGATGCCATGGCCAATCCGCGTGATATCGATATGCCGCTGGTGGATGCCTATCTGGCCCGCCGGGCGCTCGACTATCTTTTCGGCTTCACGCTTTCACCTGTGCTGTGGCGCAAATTGCCCGGCGCCCGTTCGGCTGGCCGCGTGCAATCGGTCGCGCTGCGTCTCGTTGCGGACCGCGAATCCGAAATCGAACGGTTCGTGCGCGAAGAATACTGGAATATTGCGGCACTATTGAAGACACCGCGCAATGATGGCTTTGAAGCGCGGCTTGTTTCCGTTGACGGCAAGAAGCTCGGCAAGCTGGACATCCAGAATGCTGAACAGGCTGGCGCGATCCGCACCATGCTGGAAGGTGCAAACTTCAAGGCGGCAACAGTTGAAGCCAAGCCGACAAAGCGCAATCCCGGCCCGCCCTTTACCACATCGACATTGCAGCAGGCTGCATCGGGCCAGCTCGGCTTTTCGGCAACCCGCACCATGCAGATTGCCCAGCGCCTTTATGAAGGTATGGATCTTGGCGGCGAAACAGCCGGTCTGATCACCTATATGCGTACGGATGGTGTGCAGATGGCACCGGAAGCTGTCGAGGCTGCACGCGCGACAATCGGCAAGGTTTTCGGCGAGAAATACGTGCCTGACAAACCGCGTTATTACTCCACAAAAGCCAAAAACGCCCAGGAAGCCCACGAAGCTGTCCGTCCCACGGATTTTAACCGCCATCCAAAAGATGTGCGCCAGTTCCTTGATGCCGATCAGGCACGGCTCTATGAGTTGATCTGGAAGCGCGCCATCGCCAGTCAGATGCAGTCGGCTGATGTCGAACGGACCACTGTTGAAATCGATGCGCAGAACGGTTCGCGCGCGGCTCAATTGCGCGCCACCGGTTCCGTTGTGAAATTTGACGGTTTCCTCGGTGCCTATGTGGATCACCGCGAGGAAGAGGAAGTCGATGAGGACGGTGCCCGTCTTCCCGAAATCCGTGCAGGGGAAGCCCTCGCCCGTGAAAAAATCAATGCTACCCAGCATTCGACAGAACCGCCGCCGCGCTATTCGGAAGCCACTCTGATCAAGAAGATGGAAGAGATCGGCATTGGCCGCCCTTCCACCTATACGGCTATTTTGAAGACGCTTGTTGACCGCGAATATGTCGTCGTGGACAAGCGCAAGCTGATCCCGGAGACGAAGGGTCGCCTGCTCACGGCATTCCTTGAAAGCTTCTTCAAGCGCTATGTCGAATTTGACTTCACAGCTGGTCTTGAAGAAAAGCTCGATGAGATTTCCGATGGCAAGCTGAAATGGAAGGACGTTCTGCGTGACTTCTGGACCGATTTCTTCGGCTCGGTCGATGGCATCAAGGAACTCCGGGTTACCAATGTTCTCGATGCATTGAATGATCAGCTCGGCCCGCTTGTCTTCCCGCCACGGGAAGATGGCGGCGATCCGCGTATCTGTCAGCTATGCGGAACAGGCACATTGTCGCTGAAACTCGGCAAATACGGCGCCTTTGTCGGCTGCTCCAACTATCCCGAATGCAAGTTCACCCGCCAGCTTGGCGGCGGTGAAGCAGCCAGTGAAAATGGCAATGGCGATGAGCCAAAGGTTCTCGGCAAGGACCCTTACACGGACGAAGATGTGACCGTGCGCAGTGGCCGTTTTGGACCTTATGTCCAGCGCGGCGACGGCAAGGAAGCCAAGCGCGCCAGCCTGCCGAAAGGCTGGACCATCGAAAGCACGGATCATGAGAAGGCGCTGGCGCTTCTGTCATTGCCGCGCGATGTGGGTCAGCATCCGGAGAGCACCAAGATGATTTCCGCCGGTATCGGCCGTTATGGTCCATACCTTTCCCATGATGGCACCTATGCCAATCTGGAAAGCATTGAGGATGTGTTCTCCATCGGTCTCAACCGCGCCGTTACGGTGCTGGCTGAAAAACTGGCGAAGGGTCCGGGACGCGGACGCGGCACACCGGCGGCACTGAAAGATCTGGGCGAACATCCTGATGGCGGCCCGATCACGGTGCGCGATGGCAAGTATGGTCCCTATGTCAATTGGGCCAAGGTCAACGCGACCCTGCCGAAGGGTAAGGACCCGGCAACTGTAACGGTGGAAGAAGCCCTGCTTCTGATCGCCGAGAAAGCCGGAGCCAAGGGCGGGAAGAAAGCCCCTGCCCGCAAGGCAGCGCCCAAAAAGCCCGCAGCGAAGAAACCGGCAGCCAAGAAAGCTGCACCGAAAAAAGCAACGAAAGCAAGTTAAGGACATATCGATTGGCACGCCGTATCTCTCCACCCAAAGGAAAAAAGCGGCCTGCCAGTTCCGCGAGCCCTGACCGCGAACCCTATCTGCCAAGCCGCGATGATATTCTCCAGTTCATCAAGGAGAATCCAGAGCGTGCGGGCAAGCGCGATATTGCCAAAGCCTTTAATCTCAAGGGCGATGCACGCATCGGCCTCAAAGATATTCTGCGTGATCTGGCCGATGACGGCCTTGTCGAGAAGCGGGCAAAGCGCCTTGCCGTACCCGGCAGCCTGCCCAGCATTGCGGTTCTCGACATTACCGGCCGCGATGGTGATGGTGGCCTGATTGCCAAACCGGCGGAATGGCCAGCCGATCATGAAGACCGCCCGCCCACCGTTTTCATCCGCGCCTCGCGCAACCAGAAGGGCCCGACACCCGGCGTTGGCGACCGCGTTCTTGCCCGCATCTTCGTCGGGGCTGATCCGAGCGGTCCAGCCTATACGGCACGCGTTATCAAGCGCATCGAACATCGCAAGGATGCGGTGCTTGGTGTGCTGCGCCATCTCGACAATGGCGAATGGCGGATCGAACCAGTCGAGCGGCGGCAGGCGGAACTATCCGTTGACCCGACCCAGCTGAACAATGCCAAGGCCAATGATCTGGTCGAAGTGGAAGTGACCAAGATTGGCCGTTACGGGCTGGCGCTCGCCAAGATCAGCCAGATCATCGGCTCGGTTGCCAGCGAACGTGCCTTGTCGATGATCGCGATCCACGAGCATGAAATCCCGCATGTCTTCCCCGACAGCGTGACCGAAGAGGCTGACAAAGCCAAACCGGCAACCATGGCGCACCGCGAGGACTGGCGGCATGTGCCGCTCGTCACCATTGATCCGGCTGATGCCAAGGACCATGACGACGCCGTCTATGCGGAGCCTGACACCGACGAAAATAACCCCGGCGGCTTTATTGCCACCGTCGCCATTGCTGATGTTGCTGCCTATGTGACACCGGGATCAGCGCTCGACCGTGAAGCGCTCAAGCGCGGCAATTCGGTCTATTTCCCTGATCGTGTCGTCCCCATGCTGCCCGAGCGCATTTCCAACGATCTGTGCTCACTGAAAGAACTGGTCGACCGTCCCGCCCTTGCCGTGCGCATGACCTTCGGCGCCAATGGGCGCAAGATTTCGCACACGTTCCACCGCATCATGATGCGCTCCCATGCGCGGCTGTCCTATCCGCAGGCGCAGGCAGCGATTGACGGCGCAACCGATGAGAAGACCGCCCCGATCCTCGACAGCATCCTGAAGCCCGTATGGGCCGCCTATACGGTACTGAAACGCGGACGCGATGCCCGCGAACCGCTGGAACTCGATCTGCCGGAAAAGAAAATCCTGCTGACGCCGGATGGTAAGGTCGACAAGGTGGTGGTTCCTGCCCGCCTCGATGCGCATAAGCTCATCGAAGAATTCATGATTCAGGCCAATGTCGCCGCGGCCGAAACACTCGAGCGTAAGCGCCAGCCGCTGATTTTCCGCATTCATGATGCGCCGTCGCTGGCCAAGCAGGAGATATTGCGCGAATTCCTGCGCACGCTCGACATTTCGCTGGCGCGCGGCGCGGAACTGCGCCCGAACCAGTTCAACCATATCCTCAAGCGCGTTGAAGGCAGCGAGCAGCAGGAACTGGTCAATCAGGTGGTGCTGCGCTCGCAATCGCAGGCGGAATACAACCCTGAGAATATTGGCCACTTCGGGCTCAACCTCCAGAAATATGCGCATTTCACCTCGCCCATCCGCCGTTATGCCGATCTGATCGTACACCGCGCGCTGATCACGGCGCTGGGTCTAGGCCCTGACGGTATTACCCACAAGGAAGAGGAAGATCTGCCTGAAATCGCCGCGCTGATTTCCACCTCCGAGCGGCGCGCCATGGCGGCTGAACGCGACACGGTTGACCGGCTGATCGCCCATCACCTTGCCGGACAGGTCGGCAGCAGTTTTCAGGGTCGCATATCGGGCGTCACCAAGGCCGGCCTCTTCGTTGCCCTTGCGACATATGGTGCCGATGGCTTTATTCCCATTTCAACCCTGGGTGATGATTACTATCTTTATGACGAAACCAATCACGCCCTTTCGGGCGAGCGAAGCGGCAAAGGCTTCAGGATGGGCGATGTCGTCGAGGTCCGCCTGATCGAGGCTCTGCCGGTTGCCGGTGCATTGCGGTTCGAAATGTTGACCGAACCGCATGCTGTTCCCAGCGGTGTGCGCTCACACCACAAGGCCAAGCGTTTTGCGCGCGGAAACCAGAAGCGTCCCGGCGGGTTCTCCCGCGGCGGGCGAAGAGGATAAGGGATGACGGAGCAGATTTTTGGCGCGGATACCGCCCCGGCAAGGCTCAAACGCCTTGTGGGTCAGGCCATGTGGCGCGGTTTTCGCAGCCGCTGCCCCCATTGCGGTGAAGGCAAGCTGTTCCGCGCCTTCGTCAAATCCGTTGATCGCTGCGCCGTCTGCGGTGAAGACTATACCCACCAGCAAGCCGATGATTTTCCCGCATATATTACCATCACAATTGTAGGTCATATTGTGCTGGGCGGATTCCTTGCCGTGGAAACGCTCATCCTGCTTTCAAGCTGGGTGCATCTGGCAATCTGGGCGCCGCTGACGGTGCTCCTGTCGCTCGCCCTGCTCCAACCCATCAAGGGCGCGATTATTGGATTGCAATGGGCCAATTACATGCATGGTTTCGGCGGCGAAACCGATGAACTGGAACCGCCGGAACGGTGACATGATGGCATTGAGTGACCTCGACAAATCTGCAAATGATAAGGCGGGATCGGCAACGGCCCGGTTAAGGCCGCGCGATGCCGCCTCGCTTCTGATCATCGACCGCTCAGCCAAGGATCTGCGCATTCTGATGGGCCGTCGCCATATGCGCCATGTTTTCATGCCGGGTAAATTCGTCTTTCCGGGCGGGCGTACCGAACGGGCTGATGGACGCATTGCCGTCACCAGCGAACTGACCCCCTCTGACGAAGCCAAGCTGCTTCAGGGCATGGGCACGCGCCCCAGCGCCCAGCGTTGCCGGGCGCTTGCCCTGTCCGCCATCCGCGAAACCTATGAGGAAGCCGGTCTTCTGCTTGGCAAACATGTTCCCGCCGCATCCATCGGCCATCCCGATTGGGCGGCCTTTGCCGAGCGCAGGATTTTGCCTGATCTTTCCGCCATCCGCTATTTTGCCCGCGCCACCACCCCGCCCGGCCGTACACGCCGTTTCGATACACGGTTTTTCATGACGTTCCGCGAAGCGGTGGCCGACATCCTGCCCGAAGGCACCGGCCCCTCGCAGGAATTGGAAGAACTCTGCTGGCTGCCATTTGACGAGGCGCTGAAACTCGATATTCCGACAATCACCCGCGCCATCATTCAGGAGGCGCAGGCACTGCTGGAAACCAACCCGGCGCTGCAACCCGGCCATTCCGTCGTTCAATACGCCATGAAATACGGGCGCTTCGTCCGAGAGGTTTTCTAGTGGATTCCCTGCAGCAGACACCGGACCATATTGCGGTCCGGTCCTCATGGCGCGCGCTGGTTGCGGCCATCGCAACCATCAGCGCCGTCGGTGTCGCCATCGGCCTTGGCATTCCGCTGCTCAGTGTCATTCTGGAAAGCCGCGGCCATTCCGCCACGATGATCGGCCTCAACGCCGCCGTTGCCGGTATTGCCTCGATTGTTGCCGCCCCCTTTGCCGCCTCCATCGCTGCGCGGCTTGGGGTTGTGCCCACCTTGCTGATCATGCTTCTGATCGGCGCCTGCTCGTTCTTCGGCTTCTATGTCTTCAGCGATTTCTGGGTCTGGGTCATTTTGCGCGTTTTCCTGCATTTTGCCCTGACAGTCCTGTTCATCCTGTCGGAATACTGGATCAACACGGCCGCCCCGCCGGAAAAGCGCGGGCTGGTGCTTGGCGTCTATGCAACCGTCCTGTCGCTCGGCTTTGCGCTTGGGCCATGGCTGTTTTCGCGCATTGGCAGCACCGGCATGATGCCCTTTGCGGTCGGCTTCGGCATCATCATTTTTGCCATGCTCCCGGTGCTTCTCGCCTGGAAGGAAAGCCCTGATTTCCACGAGGAAGAGCATGTTCCCTTCGCGCCCTTCATCTGGGCCGTGCCGACGGCGACGGCTGCCGTCTTCGTCTTCGGCGCGGTGGAAACCGGCGGCTTTGCCCTCTTCCCCGTTTATGGCACGCGCATTGGTTATTCCGAAGCACATGCCGCCCTGCTATTGACCACCATCGGCCTTGGCAATGTGCTGATGCAAATCCCCATCGGGCTTTTGAGCGATCATGTGCAGGACCGCCGCAAAATCCTGCTCGTCTGCGCCCTCGTCGGCCTTGCCGGCATGTGCGTCCTGCCCTTCATCACCGGCAACTGGTATCTGGTGGCGGGGCTGTTCTTCATCTGGGGCGGCGTGGTTGCCGGGCTTTACACGGTGGGCCTTGCCCATCTCGGCTCGCAACTGACAGGGCGGGAACTCGCCTCGGCCAATGCGGCTTTCGTGTTTTGCTATGCCGTCGGCATGCTTGTCGGCCCGCAGGCGCTCGGCCTTGGCATGGATGCCATGGGCCCCAGCGGATTTGCCATTTCACTCGCAGTCTTTTTCGCCGCCTATGCCCTGCTGGTGGGGTCAAGACTGATCAGCCGGCGGAGTTAGGCTGGCCTGGCTGCACCGCTGGCGCGGCTAGGCGCGATCGAAACAAACTACCGTTAATTGTGACGGAGCGTACATTACAACTGTGCATAGGCAAATTTGTTGCCCTTGCGCCACAAAGGCTGAAAATGCGGTGCAAAACACCTACGCTCGCTTGACGGCGCGGCACATTCGTCACTCCCTTGCAGCATATTGAATATTGTACCGACCTTTTTCACTGCCTGATATTTCAAATAATAATAATACTGGGAATCATATTTCATGTCTTTTCACGCCACAGATGCGGGTTTTTCCGCACGGACTATTCGCCTTTCCACTTTTCGCAAGCATTTGATGAGCAGCGTTTGTGCCGGGTTGATTATCGTTGCCGCCGGTTCTGGCGCGTTGGCACAGCAGGTGCCGGGCAGATATTTTAATGCCGATGGCAGCAAGACCAATGATTATGAAGCAGCCAAGAAAAGCTGGCTTGATGACAAGGAGTTTAACGGAAACTGGGGACTCAAAGCGCTCAACGCCGATGCAGCTTATGCTCAAGGCATTAACGGAACAGGATCTAAGGTTGGCGTTATCGATCAACCAGTGTGGGCTGCGCACCGAGAATTTGCGGGCGCTGACAAACTGAAATTTATCACCACGCAAGGGATCAGAACTTATACAGATCCATATTTACCGGTTAAGGCTGGCGAACCCTTCATCTATGACGGTCGAATATACATTGACGGAGATAAGGGTATCGCGCATCACGGAACCCATGTCGCAGGTATTGCAGCTGGTAACCGCAATGGTTTGGTAGCGACATCGGTCAACCGCGTCGTAAGTGATAGCGATCATGAAAATTTTCGTCCGGCGGTATTTGGTATGCAGGGCGTTGCCTATGGGGCGAAGATCATTGCCAGTGACAATGGTGATCCCGGACCCGAAGATGGCATCGTGCTTGGCAATGATGGAGGTGTCTACGCTGCTGCATGGCAAGCGATGATCGATAACCATGCTGATGTCATCACCAACAGTTGGGGCATAGGCATTGAGAAGGGAAAAGGCTGGCGTTTCCTGCAGGCAGCTTCACAATTCACCGAGATACAGAAGATTCTCGGCAAGCCTGAGGGGGGTGCCTATGACGGTGCCATTAAGGCTGCCCGAAGTGGCATTGCTGTTGAATTCTCGGCTGGTAATGACTCTGGCGCTGATCCCGATGCAATGGCTGGACTCGCGACATTTGTTCCCGACATTGAGAAGAACTGGATAACCACAATGAGCGTTGTCAAGGATGGTAAAAATCCGGACAACTTCATAAAAAGTAATTTTTCCAGCATCTGCGGCTACGCTAAATATTATTGCGTGGCAGCACCCGGAACGGACATTCTTAGCAGCGTGCCGGACGGTGATATCACAAACAAGCAGAAAGGTGATATTCTCAAACCGGAAGAATTGATCGAGGCCTATGCCAGTTTCAACGGCACGTCGATGGCTGGGCCATTTGAAACTGGCGCGTTCGCAGTGCTCAAGCAGCGATATACCGATCTGAGCAATGGAGAAATCAACGAGATACTGAAAACCACTGCGACCGATCTTGGTGAAAAGGGTGTGGATGCCGTTTATGGCTGGGGATTAATCAATATTGACAAGGCCCTCAAAGGCCCCGGCCAATTTCTTGGTCGGTTCAACGTCAATCTCGGTGCCGGGGTGAGCGATAGATGGAGCAACGACATCTCGCAGGCTGCGCTCGATCAGCGCAAGAGGGAAGAGAGCGATGAAACTGCAGATTGGGCCAAGCGGAAAAGCGCTGGGGGTTGGTCTGGCCCTCCAACTGATAGTCAATTGCGAACTGCTGTTGTCCCGCAAGTGAACAGTGCTCCCGCATTATTGCAGTCATTGGAAAATGCGGCTCCGAGCGGAAACGTTACCAAAGAATTTGATGCCATTACGAAAAACGACATCGCACAAGCTGCCCTGTCGAGGTTTCTGCAACAGACGGTGAAAGCGGAAGGGTTGAGGGATTCTACTTATGGCCAGTTGTTGCGATGGCTCCCAGATGAAGACGAATATACGACAAAGGTAAGAACCGCCTTTACGAACGGAATAGCGAAATTCTTAGATCCCGCAACGTTTGCAATTCTGGACAGCGATATTGCCGAAGGAAAAAAAGCTCTGCAATTTGAATACGCCTTCATGGAGAATACGCGTGTTCCCTATCTGACCAAGAAACTTTCCGATCCGTCTGCTTATCTCGGCGGGTTGACGAAATCTGGTGCCAAGTCATTGTGGCTGACGGGGAAGAATACTTATCGCGGCGATACCATCGTCAATGGCGGTGAGCTTGGCATTGGTGCTGAAGGTTCGATCATTTCGGCCTCCATCATCAACAACACAGGGCTTTTGACTGTCGATGGCAAGACGGCGGCTGTCACCGCAAATCCGGGCGGACGATTGAAGGTCAATACTCCGGGTGTCACAGGCGCTGTTACCCTCAATGGCGGCTTTGCCTCGGTGGATGGAACAAGCGGTGCAACTGAAGTCAATGCAAGCGGTGAGCTTGGCGGCATTGGCACGGTGGACAGTCTGGCGGTGCATGCGGGCGGTATGGTGTCTCCGGGCAATTCCATCGGCACATTGCATGTGGCCGGGCCTGCAACCTTCGACAAAGCGACTGGCCTGACCATTCAGGTTGCCGCCGATGGGCGCAGCGACCGTCTGGAAGTGAAAGGCAAGGCAACCCTGCTCGGCGGTGTGCTTATCGTTGCACCGGAGAACAGCAAGACACCGCT
>NZ_FNIY01000008.1 GCF_900104355.1 Phyllobacterium sp. OV277
AGCCGCAAAAGGCGAATTCTCCGTCTGGCCCATGCTCCTTGCCCAACTGCGCGCAAATGGACAACACGTCAGGCTCGTCAAAGGAAGGTGAGGAATGAGGCGGCGGATGATATTGTTGAAAGGCGCGATAAATCTTCAAAAATGGAGCCTTGCAGAAAATGCCACGCGATATAATATGACTATTGGTAGTCATATAGGAGTGGTCATAGTGAAAGAGGCGCAATTAAAAGACGTGAAGGCAACTTTCTCGGCAATTGTTGATCGGGCCGTTGCAGGGGAACCGACTGTTGTTACGCGCCACGGACGCAAGGAAGCCGTGGTTCTCTCCTTTGAAGAATATGAAAGGCTCTCCAAGGTTCCCAGCTTCGGTGAACTTCTAGCAGCGTTTCCGGGAGAGACGGGTGACGTTCCCGAACGCAGTCAGAAGCCATCGCGATCCTATAGTCCGGAGTTCTGAGCTTGTTCCTGCTTGATACAAACATCGTATCTGCGACATCACCGGTTGCCGCCGCTCAAAGCACACGCCCTCCAATTCTTGGTTGGCTGGAGTTGCATGGCTCCGAAATTTATCTTTCGTCGGTGACAATTGCTGAAATCTGGCATGGCATTCATCGTGCCGAGCGGATTGAGGCGGTCACCAAGGCCAAAAGGCTGCGCAATTGGGTGACCTTGATCGAGAATTTGTATGGAAGCAGAATTCTCCCATTTGGCATCAAAGAAGCTTACGCAGCGGGTGCCATTCTTGATCGTGCTCGAGCGTATGAGCCCGGTTTTGCAGACGTTGCCGTTGCAGCTACAGCGGATGCCAATGGCTTAACAGTGTTAACCGCCAACGAAAAGCATTTTGATCCAATGGGCGTGAAATGGTGGAATCCATTAAAAGAACTACCGTCGTCGGCATAAAGTGTCGAGGGAGTGACAGCTTTTGAATATGTGTCGATACAATTCGATTTCATCGACACATTATCTTAGTCATAAACGGTTTTGTACAAACACATAAGTTATTGGAAAACGAACGTTTGAAAATGCCGATAAGGGGAAAACGGCGGTAAGAAGGCTAGGTGGAGAGGGCAGGGGAGGCCTAAAACGTCGAAAAAATGCAGGAAAATCAAGCAGATCGGCCCTCAGCACGGGCACAGAGCGCAATCTCCCTCATAAGACAGCGCAGCAAGCAAGTAATGCTTGGCTGAGGGGTTATGTTAGTCCGTAATGAGGAAGCTATTATTGTAATAATTGCGTGATAAGTGAAGTTATCTAATAAAAACAACGCAAAGTGATCTGCATTTGCTGCGCTTTCGTGATCAATCGCTAATGACAATGAATGACCAAGATGGGGCTGCGAAGACTGCCGTGATTCATCACAGCCATTTTCATCGGCTCGCCTTCCTATTTCAGCAGTCCGTTCAAGTGCTTGAATGCCGCCTCAAAGCGATCCTTGGTTTCGTCTAACACGTTCCGTCACAAGGTGGCCAGATTGTCCGTGAAGTAGCACGCCGGTCGCCTCCTTGGGTTCAAGCACCCGCCTTGATTAAGGTCGGCGTCACTGAAAATGCCGACATAACAGCAGTACACCTAATTCTTGCCAATCTGCCGCTGAACACGCGCTGATATTAGACCGCCCGCCACCCCGCAGTTTTCTCGTGGCGTTCGGTGCATGTGGAGTTCTGGACTTTGAACTCAGGGTTTTGTCCGGCCGATCGAAGATAGGATGAATGCAATTAACGACCTCAATGCCCGAATTTTTGAAGCGTTAGCTAAAGCAGGCATACACATAGCCAACCCGCAGGTCGGTGTGCACGTTGACGGCGTAATCGCCATGCAACCTCTACCGGTTATATCCTGATGTAGTTTCGAATCTGATTATTGCAATCAACGAAAATGACTGGAGCTTATCGGGCATGAACAGATGTGATTGGCGCAGTCTAATTCCACTTACACTACTTTTGATTGCTTCCTGATTATCCTAGAAAGAGTGGTGATTTTTCGGAATTGACGGGACAATGCTTCGACCGGGCTGATGCAAAATTCAGGAGCACCCGGCGCAGCGATGGCTGGCTGATTGTCGAACACTAGGCCAACTGCAGGTGGAGGTCGGCTAACCAAGCGAGCCTTTCGGTTTTCCGGGGATTGGCTTATGAGGCTCCTCCCTGTGATCCAACTTTGCCATTCGCCTGATTAAATCTGAGCACATTGGATGAAGTGGCGTCATCGCGCGCAAAGGCTTCACGCAGCTGACGGGTCGCATCGTCAAATGATACCGCGGCATCGTGAATATAGCCTCCCGTGCCCAAAAAAGAATGTGGGAGGCTGGGGTAACGTTTGCAGAATGCGTCGATCCCGGCTGCCTCCAGCCTGCGGGCATATTCCTCCCCTTCGTCGCGTAAGGGATCAAAGCCCGCGATCAGAATTGCCGCCGGGGCCAGTCCTGTTACATCGCCGAGTATGGGGGATGCTCTTGGATCGAGACTATCGGATATTCTGGGCAGATATAGTTCGGTGAACCACTCCATATGAATTCTTTCAAGACCAAAGCCACGCTCAAAGAGCGTATAGGATGGTCTCTGCCTGCTCATGTCGACCCATGGTATCCACAGCAACTGGAAACATGGCTTGTTAACATCATCTTTTGTTTGCTGGGCGACAACGGCGGCCAGATTACCGCCGGCACTGTCGCCGCCAACGGCTACGCGTGTTACGTCCACACCCAATTCACCTGCGCGGATCGTAACCTGCCGGAATGCCGCCACGCCGTCATCAATAGCGGCCGGAAATGGATGCTCGGGCGCCAGCCGGTAATCAATGGAGATGACCAGGCAGTTGGCATCCAGAGCTATTTGGCGGCAATGCATGTCATGGGAATCGAGTGATCCCGCCACGTATCCGCCACCATGATGGTAAACCAGCGCCGCAGCCGGTTCACGCATGTTGCGCGGCCGGTAACTTCGTGCCGGTATGGCCCCGGCCGGTCCGGCAAGTTCCAATGATGCGATGGTGATATTTGAAGTTGCAGGATGGGCAAGCAAACCGCCCATTGCTTCCAATTCCTGTCTCGCCATTTGGACAGTTGGAGGTTCGTCCTTCCGCTTGAACAGATGCAAGAGGAACTGGACCTGAAGGTCGAGTGTCTGTCCATCGCGGATAATCGCGGGGCCACATATGGCCCGCATGAGCCATTTGGGAGAACGTATAAATGCCCGGACTATTTTTGCTTCCAAGCGGCCGCGCAGGGTCGTCGATGTCATAGCTCCATCCTCCTTCTCAAGTCGCGATCACCAAATAATTTCCCGGGCAATTTCGGTCATGGATGGATGTGTTGCATCATGCTGCTTTCATGGCGTTGGCATCCCTTGTGAACGTGCGCGCAGCTACGAACATGGCAATAGCTGTTATGAACAGAGCGACGGGAATGACAAACATTGCCGCATGGAGACCGTCTGCCTTAAACTCTTCGGTCATTTGTGATGCGCCAGCCGCCAGCATGGCGGTGGCTGAGAAGTGATCGGAAAGTAATCCAACGACAATCGGTCCGAAGGCTCCTCCCAGCAGATAAAGTGCCGCGAAGAAAACAGCCACGGCGGTTGCGCGCAGGCGCGGTTCCACAACATCCTGAATGGCCGGATAGACGCAGGTGTAATAATTGTATTGAAGCAGCCAACCAAAGCTGAACACTGCCGTAAACAACGCAATCTGGGTGCCGCCGAGCGTCAGGGCATAAGCTGTTACACCTGCCGATACCAGCAGGCCGAATGCCCCGAACAATAGTCGGCCTCGTTCGGAGCGCTGATGCATCTTGTCGGCAATCCATCCGCCAAATGTCAGGCCAATCAAGCCGGTGACACCTACGATCACCCCAGTGGTTATGGCTGCCTTTTCAAGTGGAAGGCCAAAATAGCGCTGTAACAAAGGAACCATAAAGAAGTTGGTGGAATAGGCCGCGACATTTGCTGCAATTCCCGCAAGCGTGAGCCACCACATGGTTGGGATGCTGAGCACTTTGCGTATGGGGCGCGTGACAGTCGTTTGCGCAATTTGCTGTTCTTCGGCTGCGCCGCGCCGTGGCTCCTTGATGAAAAAGATGAGAACTGCAAGGACAATGCCTGGAACCATGGCAAGGAAGAAAGGCGCCCGCCAGGAGCCGAAAGCGCGTACCACAGCGCCGGTGGTGAAGAAGGCGAGTATCAGTCCCAGCGGCAGTCCCAGCATGAATATCCCGAGAGCTCGAGAGCGTCTGTTCGACGGAAACAGATCTCCGATCAGTGCGCTTGCTGCCGGAGAATAGCTTGCTTCGCCAATTCCCACGCCAATACGCACAACGAGATAGGAAGAAAAATTCCAGACCAATCCGTTCAAGCCCGTGAAAGCGCTCCAGATAATGAGACCCCAGCCCATGATCTTCTTGCGCGAGCCCGTATCTGCAAGTCGTCCCATCGGCAGCCCGGCGATGGCGTAGACGACCGTAAAGGCTGAAGCGACAAGACCAAGCTGAAAATCTGTCAGCCCCCATTCGTGCCGGATCGGCTCATTAAGGATGGCCGGAATGGCACGATCAAAGAAGTTGAACAGATTGGCCAGAAAGAGCAGGCAGAGCACTCTCCATGCGTTACTGGCTTGTTTCCCCTCATTCATGTCAATCTCCCCCAGTGTGACATATTAGTACACTCCAAACATGATATATAATCATGTTTTTAGTCAAGAGGAAATGGCGACTAGTCTTTCAGCATTATGGATGACGCAAAGTTGAGAGTGTGCTGGAGACTTGAGGCCATGTGTTTAAAAACTGCACTTAGACCGGTCGCAACGAGTTTCTTGCCAGTTCACGATGACTTGCATAGCCAGACAGAGCGAGCGTCAAATCGAGTTCGGCCAAAAAGCAACGCAGCACGTGTTCAACGCCGGATTGTCCCCTGAGTGCGAGCCCGTAAAGCACTGGACGACCTAACAGGACTACTTGAGCTCCGAGAGCCAGGGCCTTGGTTACGTCAACGCCTGTGCGCGTGCCGGAATCGAACAATACTGTAAGCTTGTCCCCAACGGTTTCGGCAATCAGAGGCAAGGCATCCAGCGCTGCAACAGCACCGTCAATCTGTCGCCCGCCGTGGTTCGACACCACGATTCCATCCATCCCATGTTCGGCAGCCAGTATGGCATCGGCAGGAGAAACAATTCCCTTCAGAACGATCGGACCATCCCAATGTTTTCTCAGGAAGGGCAGATCCGACCAACTCAAACCCGGATTGGGAAACATCTTTACCCAATGAAGAGCTGCTGCCACTGGGTCTTCCGCAGCGGGTTTGCCCAGTCCGGAAAGAAATGCCGGATCGGTGAGCCAGTTGGCAAGCCCCTTATTGTGCAGGAATGGTAAAAATCCGCGATCAAGATCGGCAGGCCGCCATCCCATAAGAACAGTATCAAGGGTAAGAACAAGTGTGGAAAAACCGCTTGCCTTGGCGCGCTTCAGAAAGCTGATACAAACAGCCTCGTTGGTTGGCCAATAGAGCTGAAACCATCGCGGTCCAGATCCGTTTGCATCCGCAACTTCTTCAAAGGAATGCGCAGCTTGCGTCGAGTGAATGTAGGGAATCCCAAGCGTCGCTGCTGCACGCGCTGTTGCGAGCTCCCCATCGGGATGAGCCAGAGTCTGGATACCCATTGGCGCAATCATCAAGGGAGCCGGCATTTGCGTTCCGAGGAGGCTGCAAGACAAATCTCTTTGGGGGCTTCCGCGCAGCATGCGAGGCTCGATGTGCCATTTCTCGAATGCGGCTCTGTTCGCTTTTGCAGTTGCGCCACTCCCAGCACTTGGCAAGACGTAGCCAAGTGCGTCTTGTGATAAATGTTGCTTCGCGCTGTCCTCAAGATCGGCCAGATTGGTGGTGATGTCAGGAACTTTATTTCCGAACATGCCCTCCTGATAGATATCATTCTGGTATTCGGAAAAATTTCGCCGAGGTGTTGTTTTGCTCATCCAGATATTCCTCCCTCCTACATGACCGGTGATGGACCTGCTACTGGCGCGACAACTTCAGGCTTTTGCAGATCAGTCCACCAAGCGCGCAGCCCTTCAGGGACATCTCATTGCCACTCACAGTTGCTTTGCCGTCATAGGTTTTCCCCTCCTTGAAGCTGATGACTTTGCCGGTATAGGCGCTACCGGTTCCGGCCATTGTACCAACGGATTTTCCCTTGTCGGGACCGCTTGCGACGGTGCCGCAGAATGCGGTCTGATTGCACGAAACGTATTGGATGATTGTTCCATCATCCATTTTCCACGACCCGACAATTGGCTCGCTGGCGAGAGCCGGGGTTGCGGTCATCAAAAGTGCAGCGATCATTGATGAATATTTTAGTTTCATTTTATTCCCCTTTTTGTTTGTAAGCTCATGCTGTGGCGCCTACCCATGGCGGGTAGGGGCCAGCAATCGTCTCTTTAGAATTTGATGCTGAGATCAGCCTTGATGGAGTGATCATTCATGTGATCAGCGATCTGGCCGCGGTATGAAATGCCAAGCGAAGTGTTACGGCTCAGGTTGAAATCCAGACCTGCCTCAAGTGCCAACGCATCCTTTGCGATGGGCAGACCTTCGACGGAGAATGGAGTGCCGCCAGCAAATGCGAGTTTGGCTTCCGGCGTCGTGTCGCCCATGGCATGCTGCCACGCGACCATAGCCTTGGCGGTCATCGTCGTCGTATCGCCGAGGTGGAACTGGCGGGAGGCGCGAAGACCAAGCGTGGAGGTGGTGGCCTCTGTCGAACCGCTGAAGCCCGACAGCGCAGTGGCGCCACCAGTCTCCGTGAAGCTGTCAGTCTTCAACCGGGTATAGGCAAGTCCGGCAAATGGTTCGAACGAAGCAACGGAGGTTTTGATTTCGTAACCCGTTTCGCCGAATATCTGCAAGCTGTTGGCATCGTAGCTGGCATTGGTTGAGTCTGCGATGCCGCCAAAGGTCACCGACCGATCAGTGTCGATTTGATGATGCGCATAGGTGCCGCCAAAGCGCAGACCAAGTGCATCCCATTGCGTGCCGCCATAGATACCAACCTGATAGCTATCGACCGAGGCGGATGAACCGGCTCCGTTCATCGAGGAATTGGCGTAGCCCGCCAGAATGCCGAGCCGCCAGTTATCAGCAACGATGCCATCAATACCGGTTACAAACCCACCGATTGAACGGTTGCGTTCGATGGCATTGCCACTGCTGTCGACGTGGTTCCATGAACCGTATGCTTGACCCCACATTGCTATGGTTGCTGCACCTGACTTGTCGGTGTTGCCGGAAGCGGGACCTGCGTTGACCGAAATGCCATCAAAGGCCTCTCGCACCCTGTTGGTTGCAGCATCACGGAAGCGATTGTCCTCAAGGAGCATGCCTCTCAGGGAAGCATGCACGTCGCCGGAAAGGGCTGTCAGAGCTATGGGCAAATTGTCGTTGATCGTTGAGGCAGCCACCTCATTATAGAGTGCGATGGCCGGTTTCTTGGTATCCCCATTCCCGTTGCCTACTGTGGATGGCGCGTCTGCCAACTGTTTTCCGGTCATTGTCTGTTGAGTGACCGCAGCTTGTGGCTGTTGGGTTTGCGCCGTATTATTGGCCGGGTCCTTCGCTGGGTTATCGCCAGTGACCGATGTTGGAGCGGTATTGGCTTCCGGTGCCGCCACCATCATGGATTGGATGCTTGCGGCGGCCATTTTCTGGTTTGCCGTTGTGCCTGCTGAGGCAAAGGACGTCCCGTTGCGTGCGAGGGTGAGGATCACATCATCAGGGTTGTAGTTAAGGTGCGCGCCGTAAAATCTGTAATACGGCGTGGCATTATCAAACCTGCCATTGACGCCTTCGTTGGCGGTCAGGATGACATAGCTCTTGCCTGCAAGGGTTTTCACCTGACCTTCAGTCAAAAGGGAGGTGCTGTTTTCAGGGCGGACATAGACCGTGCCACCATTGAGTGTAGCTGTACCTGTCACTGTCAGCTTGTCGCTGCGTCCGTCGCCTGCAACTTCAATGGCAAGGCCACTACCCTTGTCAAAGGATGCGTCGTCATTAACAGTCAATTTGCCGATGGCATTGCCCGGTGAAACCAGACCACCGCTCTTGGCTGACAAACCACCGATCGTACCCGTACCGCCGATGATGCCGCCATTATTCACCGTCACCTTCGATGCGAGCGAGCCATTCACAGACAGCATGCCCTTGTTGACGATGGTATCGCCGGTATAGGAGCTGGCGCCTGTCAGGACCGTTCGGCCGGAACCATTCTGTTCGACGCTGCCTTTACCGGAAATAACACCATCAAAAACATAGGTGTTGGAGCGATCGAACTGCAGCAGCGCCCTGTCTCCCATCTCAACATTGCCGATGATGGAGCCGGTTGTTCCGCCATTGCCGATGCGCAAGCCGCCATCTCTGATAAAAGTACCGCCAGTGTAGGTGTTCTCACCGGTTACGGTAAGGGTGCCGCCATTGAGCTTGTAGAGGGCGGCATCGCCGGTCAGATAACCGGCAAGGGTTCGTGCATCATCCGGGAAAAAGTAATGCCGCACCGTGCTGAAGAGATTGCTTGGCGAAACGGTGTAAAAGCCGGCAAGATCAGGATTAAGCCAATACTGTTTGATATAATTGGCAAGATAGGCATGCATGCGCGTTGTCGGGTGAACATCATCCCAAAAGAGATAAGCGTTCTGTGCCTCAGAACCGCGCTCGAGTTTGAAACAGTCGGTATAATAGCAGCCTTGCGTAACGTTCGTGAAACCGAAATCGGAACCATACTTTACGGCCGTATCAACGAGAGGCCCGATCTTGGGCGCGAATATCGTGGCATCCGGATGCGAAGCCTGAAACTCACTGATAGCTGCGGCTATGCGCCTATTGAAGATGTCTGTCGTTTCATTGCCCGCCGCTATTGTCTGTCCATTTGCATTAAAGCGAGGCGTAGATCCGAAGTTTGGTAAGTCGGGGATGAGAAACTTGCGACCGCCAGCTGCGTAGAGCTTGTTCAGACTCTTGAGCGCTTCCTGCTTTGACGTATCCGCAGATGCTTCAGTCAGTGCGCCTTTGCCGACAACCTCAAATCCATCATTGGCACCGGCCCAGAATGTCACAAGGTCATTCTTGTCGATGGAATTGGTGGCATATCCCGTCGCCTTCAGGAAAGCGTCTACTTGGGCGCCGGGGGTAGGAATCACTCGGCCCTCTATCCCGTCGGGAGTGAGATATTTCGCGCCGGCCACCGCGTAGTTTATGCTTTTTCCGCCATTGGGCCCTGTCGCACCATAATTCCCCGCGACAGCCCAACCCGTAAAGCCGAGTGCTGCTGCCGCAACGCCGCCAAATGAAACAGTCACTCCTCTGTCCTGATTTGGGACCAGATATTCATCCCAGACAGATCCATTGCTTATCCGTCCGTCAGTCGCGTGCTTGGCTATTTCGAGGAACGCACCGATGATCGCCCCCGATAAGCCGTTAGTCGCGTCCTTGAGCCCGCCATTGTCGGACAGGCTATCCCCGAAAATGATAGATCGGCGAAACGGAAAGTCGCCTGATTGGACCGGCTGAGCCCATGAAGGGGCCGCCAAAACAAGGGTTAGCGCGACCGAAGTCAGGGAACGTGTGATGCTGTTTCGAACAATGCTCATTGAATAAAGGTTCCCATTTGAGTTTGAAACCTCGCATCGTCCGTTCCACGATTTTTTGCTCTTGAAACGATGTGAGGTCGTTGAATTGCTTCAGGCCGATCGGGATAATTCCGAGGCGCTGTCATGCATTCTGCTCACTGCTTCGTCGCGCAGCTGGCGGCGTAAGACCTTCCCCACGTTGGATAATGGCAAGTCTGTGCAGAACTGAATGTATTTCGGCCGCTTATAGCCGGTGAGGCTGCGGGCGCAGAAGGATCTGAGCTCTTCTTCAGTAAGTGTCGGATCGCTGCGAACGGCAAAGAGGACGACGGCTTCACTTGAGCGTTCGTCTGGTATCCCAACGGCGGCACAATCCCTTATGGCTGGGTGGAGCACTGCCACACTCTCGATTTCGCTTGGAAAGACATTGAACCCCGACACCAGGATCATATCTTTCTTCCTGTCGACGATCTTGATGTAACCTTGCTCGTCCATCGAGCCGATATCACCGGATTTGAAGAATCCATCGGCTGTCATTGCTGCTTTGGTTTCATCAGGGCGGTTAAAGTAGCCGGCCATTACTTGCGGACTTCTGATCGCAATTTCACCGGTTTTGCCGAAGGCCACATCGTCGCCATTGTCATCGATCAGCCTGATATCGGTATTTGGAAAAGGCAGGCCGATCGTGTCGGTAAAGCGCTGGCTATCCGCCAGGTTGCAGACAATGGCGCATGAAGTCTCCGACAGGCCATACCCTTCGGTGATCGAGCAACCGGTAATCTCCAGCCATTTCCGGGCCACTGCCCGGTCGGCTGCCATTCCCCCTGCTATGGATAGTTGCAGGTTTGTGAAATCCACTTCAGCAAAATTGGGGTCATTGGTCAGAGCTTTGAAGAATGTATTCACACCCGGGATGCAATGGACTTTATGTCGGGCGATTTCCTTGACCACGACCGGGATATCCCGAGCATTGGGAATAAGGACGTTCAAACTGCCCCATCGCATTGCGAGCATTCCACACATAATGAATGCAAAAATGTGGTAAAGAGGCAGGGCGCAGAGAACAGCTCTCTGTTCTGAATTCTCCTCCTTGGTAAAGCCAACATCAAGCCACACATCATGGATCAGGACACTCGCAATAATCGCGCGGTGCTGAAGGACGGCACCTTTCGAAACCCCAGTTGTTCCGCCCGTATATTGCAGAACAGCGATGTCATCAGGTTCGATCTGCGGTTTGACGAGAGTCCCAAGATGCCCGATTGCTATAGCCTTGTTGAAGCGAACCGTATTGGGCAATCCGGAATGCTCGGCAAGCTGATTGGTATCCTCGGCGCTGGAAGATTCTAACAGGTCTCCCTGTCCCGCAAGCACAACGTTTTTGATCGCCGTCTTCTTGACGATATGCTCGAGCGTCGCTGCAAACTGTTCGAGAATGATGATGGTATTGGCGCCCGAATCCCTTAGCTGATGCTCAAGTTCTCGCGTTGTATAGAGTGGGTTGACGTTTACGATGATAAAGCCAGCCCGCAGGATTGCAGCGGTCGCTATCGGATATTGCAGCACATTGGGCAACATGACCGCGACACGATCCCCATGTCGCAAACCCAGCGCCTGCAAATATATAGCAAGGTCAAGCGAGAGGCGGTCGACATCGTTATAGGTCAATGTCTTGTCGGCCAATACATATGCCTGTTTGCCGCGATGCTTTTCAAAGCCTTCTTCAAGCAATTCAACGACAGACGAATATTGGTGGATATCGACTTCGGCAGGCACTCCGGCCGGATAGTGCTTGGTCCAGATGCGATCCATTTCCCTCACTCCCAATTGTTCCCGGTTTGGCAAGTTCAGTTGCAACGGGGCATTTGCTGCTCGGCTCAAAGGCCTTTGCCCGCATTTTTTCTTGCGGGTAGGCATTGCGGGACGCTTCTCTTCAAAAAAGTCTATGCATTAGGCCTTCCCCGGCATCACGCGTGGATCGAGCCTCGTGTGGGTGAGTGATTGGATGCGGGGGAAGTTTGTGCAGCCTGCGCGACGCCGATTGCACAATGCAATGTCGAAAAAACTGAAGCGCCCGGGCCGGGTTGCGATGAACGCGGCACCCAATCTGACTGCTTGCATGTCAAGTCCTCCATAATATGACATGTAATCATATTTAGAAAATGATACACATTCATGTTTTAAGTCAAGCGAAAATCTTACAACGGCAAACAACGGATCGCTGGTCGTGATGGCCGCCGGGAGAGGAGAACACTCAGTTCGAGTGGCTCAAAGATTTTCGCTTGACTTAAAATATGAATATGTATCAGATTATGAATCTGACAATATATCATATTTAATCGGCTGTCTTTTCATGCTGTGTGATTGGATGCCACGCCGGGCAGATCGGGAGAGATTGCATGAGCTCTGCAAGTACACAGGAATTGCTTCAAACATCCGGAACAGACAACACGGATACGATCCAAACTGCCGTCACAGGCAATCGGATGACGCCTATTGCTGATGCAACAGAAACAGCGGCGATGGTTCGACGGGGCGATATCACCGCGCTTGAAGCGGTTGATGCAGCCATCGCTCGTGCTGAAGCATTGCAACCAAAATTGAACTTTATGGTCTCATCCTGTTTTGATCAGGCCCGCGATCGGGCAAAAAATGCAGATCTGACAGGCCCATTTGCCGGCGTTCCCTATCTCATCAAAGACATGGTCGATTTTGCCGGGCAAGCAACCCGTATGGGTTCCAATGCCACGAGAAATTTTCCGCCAGCAAAAGCATCCATCCCCTATGTTCAGGCAGTCGAGAGTTTGGGCGTAGTGGTGATCGGGAAAACAACGCTTGGTGAGTTCGGTCTCCTCCCGACCACTGAACCCCTGGCGTTTGGCCCAACCCGCAATCCCTGGAATACGAATGTAAGTACATCTGGCTCGTCCGGAGGCGCTGGCGCAGCTGTTGCTGCCGGGATTGTGCCTTTCGCGGATGGAAGTGATGGCGGTGGTTCTATTCGCAATCCCGCATCTGCATGCGGGTTGTTTGGCCTAAAGCCGAGCCAAGGACGGCTTGTGGGGCCGACGCCTGTCTCCGGTCCAATCGCGATTACCGTCAAACATTGCCTGACACGAAGCGTCCGGGATTCGGCCACCATGTTTGCTGCAACCGAAAGAACAGGGGACGACGCGGTTTTCTCGCCTATCGGCAAAATAGAAGGTCCGGCAAACCGGCGGCTCAAGATTGGTTTTGTCAATGGAGGCATCACCGGCAACAAGGCACATCCTGAAGTTCAACGGGGCATGGATGACACCTGTCATCTGTTGCAGGAACTGGGACATCATGTTGAAGAAACGAGCTGGGCGATCGATGGTGAAGTTCTGACCAGAGACTTCATCGACTGTTACGCCAAAGCAGTCGCAGAGGGGACGGAGATGTTCCGCCAGCTTACAGGAGTCGAACCCAACACCACGATGTTTGAAACGACGACGTTGGGTTTACGTGAGATGGGGCTTAAGCTGACTGCCGACGACATAGCAGCGCTTCTCGAGCGTCGACAGGCCAATATAATGATCTATGAGGCCTGGCTGAAACAATTTGATCTTATCCTATCGCCTGTTTTCCTGACGCCGCCAATCCCCTTGGGTGAAATAACGGGTGATCTTTCGGCTGACGAAGCTTTAGAGCGGTGCACGCATTTTATGAACGGCGCGTATCTTCAAAATTATATCGGAGCACCTGCCGCGAGTATTCCCTTGCATTGGACAGAGGATAATCTGCCTGTTGGCATGCAATTTGCCACTGGTATGGGCGAGGAACGAACATTGTTTGAACTTGCCTTTGAGCTCGAGGCAGCAAAGCCGTGGGCGCATCGCCGCCCGCCGGTCTTTGCCTGAGTATCATGCGAATAATCCTGCGTGGTGACGGTTGCGGCAAGCAATCAAGTCGCCACGTGGTACCGCGTAGTCGACCACTCGAGCCGCATCGTTCCAGCCAATCGACTTAACAATCCGGCAAACAAGTCTTCGATATTTCCGGGCTTGACACAAATGTGATTACATATCATAAATTTAAACATGATTGGTAATCATGTTATTGAAAGTTGAGTTCTTACTTGGGTCCGAAATGGGCGGATACCGACGAAGGGTCAAAACATGGAAGCAGTCGTTGGGACCAGTGCGACCCAACGTTATCGCCAAATCCAGACAAGCTGGGCGATGAAATAACAGGACGGTCTTTAGGAGAGGCCAACACAATTTGAAATGCATTCCTGCGCAGTTCCCTTCATGCCCGGATGGTCTCGAGGGAGCTGCAGCTAAAAAAAAAAGGGGGATTTCGTAATGCATGCAGTAACACAAGATAATTCCAAGCTCCGTAAAGCAGCGTCGCCGCTAAGTGTCGGCCTTCTCGGTTCGCTCATGCTGCTGGGCCTTGGTTCCATGGCGTTGGCGCAGTCGAAATCGGATCCGGTTGAGCCTGAGCCTGTCGAATATGTACGCGTCTGTGACGCCTACGGTGCTGGCTTTTTCTATATTCCGGGAACGGAAACCTGCCTGAAGGTCGATGGCTATATCCGAATCCTTCACGGCTTTGGTGAAGATCCGGGCACAGGTACTGAATTGAAAACCTGGTATGTCAGGAATCAGACCAAGCTTCGCTTTGACGCCCGCACCGAAACGGAATTGGGAACACTGCGCTCCTTCATTGAACCGGAGTTCAACTATACCAACGGCGACAACATATTTAAGCAGCTCACGGCCTACATTGAGCTGGGCGGCTTTCGCATTGGTGTAGCAGACGAAATCTTTGGAACGTGGACCGGGGACGCCGGAGGCGTGGTGATTGATGACGTTATCAACTACCAGTCGGGATATTCGAACCAGATCAGCTACACCTACGACAGTGGCAAGGGCTTCTCGGCGATGATCGGCGCGGAGCAGGGTTCAGGCTCATATGATCGGATTGTGGGGATCAATCCCCTGACAGGTGCTCCGGTTATCGATAGCACGCCCTACGAGATCGATGGTTATACCCCCCATATTCTTGGCGGTCTGAAGTACAAGCAGGAATGGGGTGGTATTTCCGCTGTTGCTGGGTACGATTCCAAACAGGAAGAATGGGCTGCCAAAGTTCGTCTGGATCTGAAGTTCAACCAGATCGTGTCGGCATTCGTGATGGTTGGTTATCAGAGTGATGGCGACACAACCAAATTCGGCCCGACCTTCTTCAAAAAACCGAACTGGTTCGCGCAATGGAATGGAGATTATGCGGTCTGGGGAGGGGTCTCCTCATTCATCTCGACCAAAGCGATGGTCAATTTGCAGGTCGCCTACGAATCTGCCGGAACCACGTCGGCTTCCCTGAACCTGCTCTATCGGCCTGTTCCCAATCTGACGGTCGGTCCTGAATTTGTCTATACGTCATATGGCGACAGCAATCGCGGGTTTGGCAAAGACCACTCCTTTGGCGGCCTGCTCGGCATTCAGATGGACTTTTGATCATCGACGTTATGATCGCATGCTCCGGAGTTAAGACTCCAGAGCCACAGAATTTCAGTCCAGTTATACGATGCGTAATTTTGCAATGAACGTTGACCTCCATACTGGGGGTGCGGCGTATGCGGCGATGAAATTTTCAGTTCCAAGAGCGGGTACAATTATGACACAGATAGAAAACGCCATTTCTGGTCCGGGGGTAAGCAACGGGGCAGCGCCCATGACCGCACTCTCGGAACCGGTTAAGACCGTATCCAAACGGTTCATCAGCACATTGACATTGGCGCATCTTGGCCTTTTCACCAGTCTGTTCGGTACGATGGCTGTATTGTTGCCTCAACAGATTGAAGCGATCGCTCCGGGCCAAAAGGAATCCATGCTCGCGCTGGTTTCAGGGCTGGGAGCGTTGGCTTCGGTCTTTGCAAACCCCTTGGTTGGAGCATTTTCTGACAGAACGACATCGCGCTATGGCAGACGTCATCTATGGACAGTCGGATGCGCGGTAATCGGCGCTTTGGCTCTGGCATCTCTGGGTTTGGCCACGGCAATTTGGCAACTCATTATGGCCTGGTGCGTTGCCGCTGCCTGCCTCAATGGCATGCTTGCATCACTGGGGGCGGAAATTCCTGATCATGTACCCGTAAAGCAACGAGCCATTGTTGGAGCCTTTGTTGGAGGCTCTCCGCCTATGGGCACGATCATCGGCGCATTGGTAGCAGCATTTTTCATATCTGCGGTGTCGTCTGCCTACTATTCCTTCGCGTTCATCCTCGTGTTGTCTGCCATATCTTTCGTCATTTCATCCCGTGATCCGATTCTGCCAAAATCATCTCTACGCCCTTTCAATGTGATGGAATTTATTGGCGGTTTCTGGATCAGCCCCAAAAAGTACCCCGATTTTGCCTGGGCTTGGATAACGCGTTTTCTCATGCAACTCGGTGCTGCAATGTTCACATTGTATTTGTTGTATTTTCTGCGAGACAAATTGCACTATGAACTTCTTTTCCCGGGGAAACGCTCGGAAGATGGTCTGGTGTTGCTGGTGGTCATCTACACCTTATGCACGGTGATCTCAGGCGTTACGTGTGGTTGGCTGTCCGACCGCAGTGGCAGGCGAAAAGCTTTCGTCATCCTGGGCGGACTCATTAAGGCAACAGGTATACTTCTGTTTGCCATGGTACCCAATTCATGGCCATTGATTATGGTTTCTGCCGGTGTCGTTGGTTTGGGGTTTGGCTGCTACATAGCCGTGGATCAGGCCATGATTACACAAGTGTTGCCATCAGCTGGAGACAGGGGCAAAGATCTCGGCGTGATCAACTTTGCCATCGCCGGCCCCTATGCTTTAGCCCCGGTGATTGCCGGCCTTCTTGTTACGCAATTTGGTTATGGAACCCTCTATACGATTGCCGCAGCAATCGTCGGACTAAGCGCAATACTGGTGAACAAAATCCGCAGCGTCCGATAGCGTGATGCTGTCTGAATAGGTGCATATCCGACAAGCAGGCTTTCCGTAGCCAATTATTTTAATGGTCGCGCTCCAAACAGGGGCGCGGTCGCTGCTGCCCTGTAAACCGGTGCCCTGTCCATAAATCGCGCCGTGTTTTTGGCGCGCTAACAAAGCTGCACCTTTCCCGTGCCGTCCGGCAAGATTGGAGCCGAATTCCAAGATTTTCGGCTTGTTTGCCATCAGATTGCCTTACGAAAACGTGGTTTCGTTACCCGTTTTTCATGAAATGTTTCATGTAGATGCGAACGAGGAGCTTGTAGTCGTCGAGCACACGCTTTGCCTCGTTGTCATCGACCCCCAGTGACAGCCGTGCAACGCTGCTGTTGAGATGCGCGATCATAAACACAGCGCGATCAAACATTTCAGATTGTTCGGGCTGAACGATACCGACACATGCCTTGGCAATGATTTCGGCGTTGTCTCTGCTATCGGCGATATCAATGTGGTGTAACGTTTTGTCTGCTACAACGGCATTCAGCAAATCCTGAATTGCAGGGTTGTTGCGTACCCGCTCGTAGTACCGATCGAGAAGATCATAAATGATATTCATCATATCATCGAAATTCTTGAAATCCCGAACCGCGTTCAAAATTGTTTCGCGCGTTTCTACGGCATAATTCTGATAAAGCGATGCCAGTATCGCCGATTTGTTCGGAAAATATTGATAGAGCGTCGAGATCGGGCTGCCGATCTTCGTTGCAATTTCCTTCATCGTAACAGCGTCAATGCCCTTCTCGCCGATGAGCGTGAAGGTCGCCTCGAGGATGGCGTCAACGCGCTGCTTGCTACGCTTTTGCTGCGGCCGGCGACGGGTTTCGCTATCGAGAAGATCATCGTCTGCCTGCTCTGGAAATGGCACTATGACTTGCTCTCTTGGCATGATGATTTTTGTCCTTGACTCTAAATCTGAATGTGTATCATGTTTAAATATGATTACATGTCATATTGGGGAAAACGAGGCATGAATGCAAGGGGAATAAATTTTGTTATCGCCACATTATTATTAGGCGCCTCTGTAGCGCAAGCCGGTGGTTTTGCCCACCGCAACGCAGATATTGATATTCTCTATGGGGCCAAGCATGGCCCGATGAATGCGTCACTGATTAACGACTGGGGTTATGCCTTCCAAGCCTCCTACAAAACAAAATGGTGATGGCGATGCAATTGCAATCTCGAGAGAACCTGTCCATGCGCACAATGACGAAGAGCTGGCCGCTTCCAGATGCCACCGAAACTGCTGCCATGATCCGGCGCAGGGATATCACGGCTCTTGAGGCCGTCGATGAGGCAATTGTCCGCGCGGAAGCGCTGCAGCCAGCTTTGAATTTCATGGTGATGCCGCTGTTTGAGCAGGCGCGCGAACGGGCCAAATTAACCAGCCTCATCGGCCCTTTTGCGGGCGTGCCTTACCTCATAAAGGACATGTACGATGTAAAGGGTGCGCCAACACGGTGGGGCTCCCGTTTTACAAGCCGGTTGCCCGTGGCTGCGAAGAGCAGCCAACAGGTGCAGGCACTGGAAGCGGCTGGTCTGATTTTGATCGGCAAGTCTTCTCTCGGCGAGATGGGGTTTTTGCCGACAACGGAGCCCGTCGGTTTCGGCCCGACAAACAATCCATGGGATATTACGCGCAGTCCGGGTGGCTCGTCAGGTGGCGCGGCCGCAGCGGTGGCAGCAGGAATCTTGCCAATGGCGGATGCGGCCGATGGCGGAGGGTCAATCAGAATTCCGGCATCGGCCTGTGGGCTGTTCGGTTTAAAGCCCTCGCGTCACCGTTTGATTGGCCAACAGACGCCCGCGGGTGGTGTGGTGGTAACCTCTGAACACTGCGTGTCGCGCACGGTTCGAGATTCCGCCGCTCTGTTCGCTTCCATGGAGCGCACCGGTCAGGCAGGTTCAATGCCATTTGTTGGCCCCGTCACGGGTCCGTCGAAGCGTCGTCTGCGGATCGGCTATGTCTTTCATGATTATAACGGTCGCGCGCCGGATGCTGAAGTGCTAACCGGTCTCGAGAAGACGATCAAACTGCTTCAGGAACTGGGGCACATCGTTGAGCCTACACAACGGCCGTTTGACAGCGCCGCGTTGCTCGTGAGTTTTTCCCACCTGTTTATGATGGGAGCACAGCAGGCTGTTGGTATGGCGCGGGCGTCGCTTGCCCCCAAACCATTGGGAATGCTGTCGCTTGCCCTGCAGCTAAGCGGATTGGTTCCTGGGGGGATCGGGCCTATGCCAGATACCACCATGATCGAAGAATTCACTTTGGCGTTAAGTCGGATTGCAGCGGACTTTCCGCGAGGCGAAACCGGACGCATAAAGAAAGAGATCATAAGGGCCGAAGCTCAATATGACCAATGGTATGAGAGCTTTGACGTAATCTTTTCTCCCGTATTGCGTACGCCTCCGGTCAAGACCGGGCACATTGTAGGTAACTTGCCATTCGAGGTCCTTTGGGAGCGGCTGCTGGATTACGCAATGTATACGGAGATCGATAATATGCTTGGCACACCAGCCATGAGCGTTCCGCTTCATTGGACTGCAGCTGGCCTTCCGGTCGGCATGCATTTTGCAGCCCGCAAAGGTGATGAGCGGACATTGTTTGAGCTTGCCTATGAACTCGAAGATGCCCGGCCGTGGGCTCTTCGAGCACCGCCCGTCAATGCCTTCAGGCAGGGGGTAGGTGGTTCATGATGAGTAACCAATTTCACCTCACGACTACCAGTTATTTTACACCTGCATAGGCCGGAACGCCGCCGCATATCGGCCGCTTCCGGCGGCTGAAGTGAAAAGTGTTCGTCGTTCGTTTGTTAAACTCAGTGGAGGAAAGCATGCCAAATAATGTTGATGTTTCAGTTCGCAATTCGATTTCCGATGAGGAATGGGAAGTTCGCGTCAATCTTGCCGCAACCTATCGTGCCGTTGCAATCTATGGGTGGGATGATCTTATTTTCACCCATATTTCAGCACGCGTGCCGGGTCCCGAACATCACTTCCTCATCAATCCTTACGGGTTGATGTTTGAGGAGATTACAGCTGGCAGTCTGGTCAAAGTGGATATGGACGGGAATCCTGTTACGAAATCCGCATTCCCGGTCAATCCGGCCGGGTTCACCATTCATTCGGCGGTGCATGAGGTTCGTGAAGATGCCGGATGTGTTATCCACCTGCACACACCTGACGGCACGGCAGTTTCAACCTATGAGGGCCGCCTCCTACCTCTCAATCAAACAGCGCAGCTCATCCTTGGTGATCTCGCATATCACGACTACGAGGGTGTCGCTTTGGATCATGATGAGCGACCGCGTATTCAGAACGATCTGGGCAGTAAAAACCTGATGTTGTTGCATAATCATGGAACTTTGGCAGTCGGGCGCACGGCCGCTGAAGCATTCACCCGAATGTATTATCTGGAGCGCGCGTGCACGATGCAGGTACGGACGCTCATGCAGGGCGGCGCACAGCATGCAACGGAAGAACCGGTGATCGAAAGCAACGCCGAGCTCGGTAAATCAGAGGGCTTTGCGAAACTTGCCAATCAACTTGTATGGCCAGCAATATTGCGAAAGCTGGATCGCGTGAACCCGGGTTTCCGGCAGTAGCAGATGAAAGCCGGTGTTGAACCAATCAACACCGGCTTCATTTTTTCAGGAACTGGATGATCGGTTTCTAATACGGGCCGTAGGTTTGTTGCCTCGGCTTCCGTCGTCGTTCTGCTGTCCCTGTCCATTCTTCGCATCTTCCGTCGTTTGAAAACATCACTTGACTCAAAACATGATTAAGTATCATATAATAACCTGATCATATATCATATTGAACCAGTGTGGTTTCGACTGGTCGTTACGAAGGCGGGGAGAACAAGGTGAGGAAGGCAGTATTAAGTGCCGTTGGCACGGAGAGGATCGAGGGCTGGGCAGACGAACTCGAGATCAAGCTGACGGAGCTTGATCGCAGGAAGGATGCCTGGGCTGGTACGTCTGTTTCTGTTCGGATTGCCATTCTGGAAGAGATCAAGACGCATCTTCTCGGTGTTGCTGAGGATTGGGTCAAAACTGCCTGCCGAAAAAAGGGGATACCCGAAGGATCGCCTCTTGAAGGCGAAGAGTGGCTCGGTGGGCCTTATGCCCTTATGTCGGCCTGCAACCAGTTCATCCGCACGCTTTCACAACTCAACGGCAAAACGTTCCTCAAAAATATTCCCTTGCGTGATCTGCCAAATGGCCAGATTGCGGCGCGCGTGCTTCCCCACACCAAATGGGATCATCTGCTTCTCTCCGGTGTGAAGGCCGAAGTCTGGATGCAGAAGGGCGTTACGAAATCCAACCTCTCCCAGCACACGGCATCCAGCTACGATTCACCGCGCGTGTTTCGTACCGGTGCAATCTCGCTTATTCTCGGAGCAGGCAATGTTGCGGCCATAGCGCCATTGGATTGTTTCCAAAAGCTCTTTGTCGAGCATCAGGTCGTCATTTTGAAGATGAATCCCGTCAACGATTATCTGATGGAGTTCCTGATACCTGCCCTGCGTCCGCTGATCGAATTTGGAGCGCTGCGGATAGTCAGGGGAGGGACCGAAGTTGGATCGTATCTTTGTAATCATCGATTAGTCGAAGAGATCCATATCACCGGATCTGAAGCATCGCATGATGCAATCGTCTGGGGCTTAGGCGACGAGGGAAAACGCAACAGGGCGAATGGCACACCGAAGAACAGGAAGCGCATTACATCCGAGCTTGGAGCGGTATGTCCGACGATCGTTGTGCCCGGCCCTTGGACGGCGGCTGATATCGCCTTTCAAGCTGAAAATATCGCGACCCAGAAGCTGCAAAATTCAGGGTTTAATTGTGTCGCATGCCAGATGCTGATCCTGCCGGAAAGCTGGGAAAAGTCGGACGAGTTGGTCAAGGCAGTCGAAACAGTTATGGCCACAGCTCCCGGACGGCCCGCATATTATCCCGGCGCCGAGAAACGCATGGCTGATTTCGCCGGACATGCTGAGGCGAGCCTCGATTTTGAGCGGCCGAATTCACCCGCCTGTGTCGTCGTTCCCTTTGTTCAGGGGCAGGATGATTATCTGGAGAAGACGGAAGTTTTCGCTCCGGCAATGAGTGTTCTTCGGTTGGCGGGCAACGATGCGGAGGCATATCTCAGGTCAGCCATTGAGTATGCGAATGAGAAGCTGCATGGCACGCTCGGTGCGAACATCCTCATTCACCCCCGTACAATCAAGGCGATTGGCCGTGATCGTTTCGATGCCCTGATTGCCGAACTGCGCTATGGAGGCATAGCCATCAACGCCTGGTCAGCACTCGGGTTTCTGCTCGTGCAGACCCCATGGGGTGCATTTCCGGGGCATACGCCCGATGACATCCAGAGCGGCAGCGGTTTTGTACATAACAGCTTCATGTTCGATAAGCCGGAGCGCACGGTTGTCGAAGCGCCGTTTCGACCGCATCCGCGCAATCTCCTGAGCTTTGATCTGTCGCTGCTGCCGCGGCCACCGTGGTTCATCACCAATCGCAAGGCGCGGGTTCTCGGCAAGCTGCTGACCGCATTTGAATACAGGCCAAGTTTCGTCAAGCTTCCACGCATTTTTTTGAACGCGCTGCGTGGCTAGTGGTGAGGACATACCAAAGAGCATGCCGCACGGGTGCTACCGTCCACATGACTCTCAGGGAACATAAGCAATCAAAAGAAAAATGAGGGGAATAACGCGTGATCAATACTCAGTCGCAACACAATAGCCACCCGAATTGGCTTGTTGGCAGCCCCACGAAAGTTCAGGTGGCGGCCGCATTGTGGATGGGGTCCATAGGTCTGTTGATCCTTGGCCTACAGCCAATCTTGCTGGGCGCGATGTTCACTGAAGCGCGTCTCAATCTGGATGAGCTTGCACTCGTCGCGACCGCTGAGCTCATCACTATCGGAATAGGTTCGGTTGTTTTCGGGCTGGCTCTATCCACACGTCATTTGAAGCTCAAATCGGCCGTAATGATGTTGCTCATCGCTGGCCTCAATCAATCAATGTTTTACGCACATACGCCCCACAAAATTCTGGGGATTAGAGCAGTGACGGGGTTGATTGAGGGGGGAGCTGTCGCCGTTGCCATGGAACTTATCGCAAGGTCGCGCCATGCTGAATTCGTAGGTGGCCTTTTTGTCACTCTGCAAACGGTAGCGCAGAGTCTCCTTGCCCTTCTGTTCGCCCTATGGGTCATACCGCACTTTGGCTCAAATGGAGGTTTTTCCGCCCTCGCCATCGTTGGCATCGCGTCGCTTGCGCTGGCCGCCCTTGTGCCGTCGTATTATGGCGATCTTCCAAAACAAGCGGGGTCAGCAGGCGGCGTTCTCTCACTCAAAGCCATAATCTCTTTGCTTGTCATCGTTCTTCTGATCATGGGTCTGGGTGCCATCTGGGCGTTTCTCGAACCGATCGGTGCTCAGAATGGCATCGATGGCAAGACCGTGGGTGTGATGTTGTCCGCTTCGCTTGCTGTTCAGGTTGTTGCCGCGCTTGTGGCAACATCAGTTGCTCAACGCCTCAATTATCGGGCAGCGCTTGCGGGTTGTGGACTGATCGTTATCGGATCGGCGGCAGTTCTGAGCCAAAAGCCGTCACTTGCCGTGTGTTGGGTCGCTGTCATCCTTCTTGGTTCGATATGGACATTCATTGTTCCATTCTTCGTCGCGCTCACGCTTGATGCAGACCCCAAGCGGGACACGGTTCTCCTCGTTCCAGCCGCTACTCTGACAGGTGCAGCGATGGGCCCTTTGGCGGCTTCGGTGTTTATTGTTGATGGAAATGTCGGTCCGGTCCTGCCCTTCAGCAGCTCCGTCGCCCTTGGCAGCATGGTTCTGCTGATGGTGTTCATACTGATAGCGCGTCGCAGGCCAGTCACGCTGAGGACCTGAAGCAAATGACCAGCAAATCATCCTCCCAAACCTTGATTGCAGCAAACCAACCCGGACAGGCCAATGCCGTGAGTGAAACCATCAAACCGAAGTGGCAAAACTGGTCAGGCTTCGTCACTGCCAACCCGCAAATGCGCGTGGCTCCTGATGATCTGGATGCACTTGCCATGGTCGTCAAAAATGCGCCGGGCCCAATCCGGATCGCCGGTGCCGGCCATTCCTTTACGCCTCTGGTCAAAAGCGAGGGCACGATCGTGTCGCTCGAAAAATTCTCTGGCCTGAAATCGCACCAAACGGAAGAGTTGCTGGCACGTGTGGGCGCAGGCACGCAAATTGGAACCCTTGCCAAGCTCTTGCACGGCGTTGGTCAGGCACTGCCCAACATGGGCGATATTGACCGGCAGGCGTTTGGTGGCGGCCTTGGAACCGCAACGCACGGATCGGGCATTAAGCTCGGTGCTTACCATACACAGCTCGAAGCAATCCAGCTCGTTGATGGCCTTGGTGCTGTCAGGGAATATGCCAAGAAAACAGACGGTGACGTGATCAATGCGATGGGTGCGTCTCTGGGCGCGTTCGGTGCAATCACCGAAGTGACAATACGCAATGTTGCCGATTACAAATTGCATCGACGCCGCTGGACAGCACCTGTCGCTGAGGTGCTTGACCAATTTGAACAGGTCATGAGTGCGCATCGCTCTGCCGAATTCTTCTACATCCCGTTTTCGGGTCGGGCGCTGATGCTGGCGAGTGATATTTCCGAGGGTGAACCAGGTGTCCGGCCACACGATAGTGACGACGACGCAGTGGCCACGCTTAAAACCCTTCGAAACTATATAGGATGGTTTCCGTGGTTGCGCCGCCGCCTGATCGGCACGGCTATCGCCAAACTACCCGACGAAGACTATGTCGAACATTGGCTGAATGTGTATCCCAGTGATCGCAAGACCAAGTTCAATGAAATGGAATATCACCTGCCATTCGAAGAGGGTGCCAAGGCGCTTCGCGACATCATTACCTTGCTTGAGACGAGATTCCCCGAGGTCTATTTTCCCATCGAAGTAAGGGTTGTTGCTGCCGACGACGTCTGGCTTAGCCCGTTCTATAAGCGGCGAACCTGTTCCATCGCCATTCATCATGACGCCGCCGAGGACCCATTGCCATTTTTCGCCGCGGCGGAATCGATCTTCCGTATTTATGGCGGCCGTCCGCACTGGGGCAAAATGCACAATCTCAAGGCCAAGGATCTGAAAGGCATCTATCCGCGCTGGGATGACGCGATGGAAGTCCGCCGCGACATAGACCCTCAAAACAGGTTTGTGTCCCCCTATGTTGCTCGGTTGCTTGGAATTGAAAATGCCGGATGATCGCTACTTCCCAAGACTGTCGAAAGCCTTGTCCGATGCAGGCTTATATCAACCGAGCCTTGTCCTTGATCTGGACAGGCTTTCGGGAAATATCACGAAGATCAGACGCGGCCTGTGTGACAGCATTGCCCTGCGCATTGTCGACAAGTCGCTACCATGCATCCCGCTGCTCGAGCGGGTACGTGATGCTTTCAAGACCAATCGGTTCATGACGTTTCACCTGCCGATCAGCGCAGAAGTACTACATACCTTCCCCGACGCAGAACTTCTCCTGGGCAAACCCATGCCGGTGGCGGCAGTTGGGCATGCACTCACCGAAGGCGTGCTAGCCGGCAATAAACAGGCAAGCAATCGTATTGTCTGGCTGATCGATACGAATGAACGGCTGGCTGCCTACGGTGCACTGGCCGCAGAGCTTGGGATACAATTGCGCTTCTGTTTTGAAGTCGACATCGGTTTGCATCGTGGCGGCTATCCAAGCCCAGCAGCGCTCGAACAAGCGATGACCTTGCTCAAACAGTTTCCAGGCCTGATCTGTGAAGGAATCATGTCCTACGAAGCGCATATCTCCCATGTGCCGACATTTTTGGGAGGCGGCAGGAAAGCACAGGCAAAGTCGACAAGTTTGCTGCGGCAGTTCGCGGCCTGTCTCGGGGCAGATCAACGCAAGATCATCAACACGGGTGGCAGCTCAACATCGCTACTCTACGACAAATGGATCGCTGCAAACGAAGCCTCGATGGGATCTGCATTTGTCCTCCCCGTCGATTTTGATGTTCCCAGCCTATCCGATCTTCAACCCGCAATGTTCATCGGCACACCTGTCTTGAAGGTCGGCGATGCAAAAATGCCGGGCTTGGATGACAAAAGCTGGTTCCTGCAAATGCTTGGACTGTTTCCGCGTCGTGGCTGTTTCATCTATGGCGGCAAGTGGATGGCAGAACCTGCCTATCCCAAGGGAATGAAGGTCAACAAGATCATGGGGTATTCGACAAACCAGCAATTCATGGCCTTGCCTGACGATTCCACCCTTGCCCCCGATGACTTCGCTTTCTTCCGACCAACGCAAAGCGAATTCGTCATGCAGCAATTTGGTTCGATGGCCATTTTTTCCGGCAATCAGATCGTTGACCGTTGGCCGACGGTTCCGTTGGCGGATTTTTTCGGGGAACGCACAGATATCAAGGGCCATTCTCATGCCAGACCGGCTTTTGTCTGACTAGGGAATTGGCGCCTGTTCACGTTGGATTAAGGAGCGGAGCGATGAGTAACTCAGGAAAAGAAGCGCGCGTTGTCTTGATAACCGGTGCCTCTTCGGGCATCGGAAAGATGTGTGCCTCACATCTCCATAGGCTGGGCTACCGTGTTTATGGAACCAGCAGACGTGCGGCCGTGGCGGGATCTGCCGAAAACGGTTTCGCGCTCATTCCGATGGACGTTACCTCGGAACCATCCATCGTAAGTGCCCTTGAACTGATTATGGCGCGCGAAGGCCGGATTGATATTGTCATCAACAATGCGGGCAATGGCATTGCGGGTGCCATTGAAGACACGACGATAGCGGAAGCTCAGGAGCAGCTTGATACGAATTTTTTTGGGACACTTCGCGTTTGCCGCAACGTCTTGCCATTGCTTCGGCGCCAGAAGCGCTCTTATCTGATCAACATCAGTTCAATTGGCGGTATCATCGGTATTCCGTTTCAGGGGCTTTACAGCGCCAGCAAATTTGCCATTGAAGGCATGAGCGAAGTTCTTGCTACCGAAGTTAAATCACAGGGGGTGAATGTTGTGCTTGTGGAGCCCGGTGATTTTCGCACCGGTTTCTCGGCTGAACGGCGGATCGTGGCAAACGCGTTAAAGCCAACGATATATTCCAAACACTGCGAGGCCGCACTCAAGGTCATGGAAGCAGATGAGCTTGGCGGTTCTACCCCCGAACCCATCGCCAGGATGATTGAGCGGATCGTCAATATGCGATCACCAAAATTGCGGTACATGGTCGGGCCAACGGTCCAAAAACTCTCGGTTTCCATCTTCAAGAAACTGCTGCCGCAAAAGCTGTTTCAGCTGTTCATCATGAAGTATTACAAGATCGCTTAGAAGCTTTAAACCAGTCTGGAGAGATGTTATGAACTACAAAATTATCAGCCTCCCAATGCTTGCAATCCTCGCGCTTGCCGTTGGCAATGTTCAGGCACATGCCGCAGAACGCAAATACAAAGCCAATGGCCCAACCTCGTCAGCCATCACCGGTGACATCTCGATCGATGACAACGGCATCAAATTTGCCAATGGTAAAACGCTCGCGTTCTCATCGCGTACAACTGGCGATTTTAGCTGGGGTGGCGAACAGGTTGATGCCTCGATTTACAAGGTCAAAACACCATCTGACCCCAAATTGAAAGGCGGCAACATGCTCTGCGGTAAAAAAGTGACCTATGTCGCCACATGGATTGCTGAAACATCATTGGCACTGGCTGTTTTCACGGATGACAAAGCGCCTACAGGCGACGACACAATGTGTGCATTATATACGTACGACAAGTGACGTGAGGCAGAGGAGGCGCCGCACCTTATACGCGCGGACGGCATCTGCGATCGCGTAAAGTGTCGGGTTATTCGCGCAGAACCCACCATCCAGCAGCAGAAGCGCGTCCCACCCGATTTAGGTTGGTAACCTGACCGCCAATAGCCGCCAAGATCTCAAGCAATTGACAGTGATCACTGCCGATGCCCCTTATACGTCGAAACCAAAGGCGAGATAGTCGTACATGCAGGCAAGCTTTTTGAAAAATGAACGGTATGAACCTTCATTCAGCCTGTCGGAATTGTCTTTGAGGAACTTCCCGAGCACAGCGCCCACCTGTTCGTTTTGCGACCAGCCTCGCATCAGTGTAGGGGCATTTTTGGAAGGCATCTAGATCTGCGGTACATCTGTAACCCTTACGGCGTTTCTGTCGAGAGAGCTCTTCATAGGCCCTCTCTAATTCAGTATAGTGGGGAAACGTGTCGACCTTCTGTTGTCCTGTTGTGCCAATTCTCCCCCAGTTGCGCACGAGCGATATCTCACCAAACAGGGTTGGTTGCATCGTCGGGCTATAATACCGCGCCATGTTATGCTCGCCTCAAGTAGGTTAAATCGTTCCGATCACACGCAGGCGGTCTTGCATCGCCCGCAGCGACAGTTTCGATGTCGGGGCGAGCCGATCGAAACCGTGGTTCGCACCGGAATGCACGTGCAGTTCGACCGGTACGCCTGCCACAGCCAGTTTTTGGGCGTAACGGATGTCCTCGTCCCGGAAGATGTCAAGTTCACCCACCTCGATGTAGACTGGGGCGAGACCCGCCGCGTCCTTCAAACGTGCCGGCACCGCTGCCGGAGAGACAGTCACGTCGCAAAGCCGTTCACCCAGCAGCGCACTCCAGCCGGTGAAATTGTGGTCATAAGTCCAGGTCGCGAACGGCAGGAGACGTGGATCGGGAACGAGGTTCTGATCATCAAGCATCGGATAGATGAGGATCTGCTTTGCAACCGCGATGCCGTGGTCGCGCGCAAGGATTGCCGCGCCGGCCGCCGGACAGCCGCCACCGCTATCGCCCATCAGGGCGATACGGCTCGGATCGATGCCGAGTTCATCAGCATGCGCCGTGAGCCAGGTTAGGCCAGTGAGCACGTCTTCCGCCAGCATGGTGCCAGTGCTTTGGGGCGCCAATCGGTACTCAACCGCAAGGAATGGCACGCCGGACTTGGCCACATACTCGGCGATGACGAAGGCATAGAGATCGACACTCGCCAAAATCATGCCGCCACCATGCGCATAAACCACGGCGGAGCCAGGGCTAGATCCTTCCCGAACGAACCAACGTAGTTCGATTTTTGCGCCATCGGCCGTTTCGGCAAAAAATGACGTTGTATGCACATCCGGGTAGGTAGGGGCAGCGGCGGACCAGGCCGCCCAACCGGCATTGCCGATGGCACGTATGGCTTGCCAGTCACCGCGCGCCGGCGGCGGTGAGGTGGGCGAAGGAAGAACGGCCAGCGCAGCCGCAAGTTCAGGATCAAGGGCGTAGGGCATGAGAATTTTCCAAAAAAAGGCACGACGATCCCCACGCTCACGATGACCTTCGGGATTGGAGACTATCCGCAGAAGTTGAAGGGACAGGATCAGCCCGCTAGCGAGGCCGTGCGACGATGCTGTTGAGGGTGATAGCGAGGTGAGTAATGGCCTTGGGAGTTGAGAACACCGCCGCGGAATCAAGCCGCTACAATTTTGCCATCCCAATCCCCGCCCGCAGGGAAAGAGGCATGTTCATGAATTAGTTTCCACTCACCGCCCCGCCGTTCAAAGCAATCGGTCTGACGCACCAATGCGCGCTTGGTATCACCGTTCTTAAGCACGATATGGACTTTCTGAATTGTGCAGACGATCCCCATATCGCCGTTTATCGTGACATCCTCTTCAAGAACTTCGATATTACACGAACGGAAACCCTTGAATACGCTATCGAACATCTTCAATGCCGGCTGAATGCCTCTTGAGGCAAAAGCAGGGATGTCGAACCAAAGAGCGTCTTCGGCCCAATGTCTTGTGCTCTGCGCACCCGTCATGGACTCGGCCATCTCCTTGACGATGGAAGTCAGAACCTCCTTGTCGCGCTGCCGATTGTCGTTGGTGTTCTTCATGGTGATTTCCTTTTCGATTGCGTCAGGGCTCTGTTTCCGTTCCCAACGACAAATACCTACCCCTTCCTGAAAAGTGAGAGTAGAAAGGTATTCGGAATAGGATCAATTCCCAATATGGAATGAATGGGTGTCTAAATGGACCGTATGGGTGCCATCAGTCTATTTGTCCGGGTGGTCGACAGCGGCAGCTTTTCTGCTGTCGCCCGGACGCTTGGCGTCGGTCAGCCAGCCATCAGCAAGCAGATCGCTGCCCTCGAAATACATCTGGGTGCTCAGCTGTTACAACGGACCTCGCGCAGCCTGACCCTCACAGAGGCTGGCCGTGACTTCTACGAGTCCGGTGTGCGCCTTTTGGGTGATCTCGAAGCAGCGGAGTCGCGTATCGGACGTGGCCGGATCACACCCTCGGGCCTGGTGCGCGCCACCGTGGCGCCGGTTTTCGGCCGACTTTATGTGGTGCCACGATTGCATGAGTTCTTCCTCCGGTATCCCGAGGTTGCGGTCGAACTGGTGGTCGCTGACCGTCTCATGAATCTGGTCGAGGAGGGTATCGATCTAGGCGTGCACAATGGCGAGCTATCGGACTCTAGCCTGATTGTCAGCAAGATCGCGCAAACGCCGATCGTTACCGTTGCTACTCCTGCCTACCTGATGGCTCATGGCGAACCCGCGATACCGTCTGATCTCGAGCGGCATTCCTGCATCATCTACGCTCCGCAAGGCGCACCGCGCATATGGGGTTTTCACGGCCGTTTCGGCCCGATCACCCATCAGCCCAAAGGGGCTTTTCGTACCAACGACGCCGAACAAATTCGAACTGCTGTGTTGGCAAACCTCGGTATCGCCCATACACCGGGCTGGCTCTTCGCGTCAGAGATCGCCTCGGGCACTGTCCTGCCCGTTCTTACAGACTATGAGCCTGCCAAGCTTGCGATCAGTGCCGTTCGGCCGTCAGGTCGGTTCCTTGCCAGCAAGGTCCGGGTCTTCATCGATTTCCTTACCGAGATATTCGCTGAGGAGCCGTCTCTCGCCTTATAGAGGGGTATCTGCGTGAAGGTGCGAAACGTATCGACAGATATCGTCTATCTCGGCCGACCGGATCGCGCCAATTGTCACATTGTCGTCGTGGTCGGTTCCAAATGGGTGCGGAGTGTTCCTGATACAGATGGTCCCGGCTGCATCTCCCATACGGGCTATTTATCGATCCTGCGAAATAATATTGATGAAAGTGTCGACCGAACAAAGATGCGGGTGGATCAGCAAAGCATCGTGGCCGCGTCATGCTGACGGTCAGTGTGAATCAAGCCACTCGTTCAACTCAATTTCGGAACGCTCCAATCCATGGAAATTGATCAGTTTGCGCATGAAGGCAACTGCAACGGCTCGGGCACGAAGGTAGAATCGTCCGTCATGATCGTCCCGTGACATTTGATAGACGTCAAGTTTCTCATATAGCTGCTGAAGCCGATTCTGGACACTGCGCAAGTATAGGTTACGGCGGTCGGCAATGGCCCGTTCGGTCAATCCAAGGGCGACGTCGACGAGGATTTCGTACTCGATTTCGTTGACACCTTTTAGTGGCGCAAGGCTCTTTTGCTGCAGAAGAATGCAGGGGCAGGTATAAAGCGCGGTCAAACGCAATTAAAACAGTAATCTGTCGGTTTTAGTGACGAAATCTCAGAAGTTGCGCTGGAGGCGCAACCGGCCCTCAACGGGATCACCGCGATTATCGTCGTAGTTGGTGTAGGTTACCTCTGGAATAATATCAAAGCCCGGTACCAGCTTGTATCGGACATTTAGAGCGGCTGATACGTTGCCGTATTCCTCATAGGCAACTTGCCCATTCAACGTGGCCTTATCTGACAATTTGGCGGAAAGACCTGCCCAAATGGCGTAGTCGCCCTCCCAATTGGCATAATAATTATTGACGCCCGTAGATTTGTTCCAGTCGGACTGATAGCCGCCCATGAGGAAAGCAGAAACAGTGTTGCTGAATTTTACGTCAAGCCGCACCTTACCGGCCCAGACCTCATCAAGGGCGTCATAGCCGACTACGCCAGACAGCTTACCCCAGCCCTGTTCGAATTTCAGACCACCAACAATATGCGGCGTGTAATCGTCAATGACGTAGTTTTTGGTGTGGCCTTGATCATTGTAACCGAAATCACTGGTGCTGCCTTGTTCAAAGCCAAGCATTGCGGAAAATCCATTGCCGCCTTTAAACGTATAGCTGATCTGGTTCGTGGCAGTATCTTTGTCGGGCCCGTAGGCAATGACATTGTCGTTGATGATGTCGCCGGCGTAGTTGGTCCATGAGGTGAACTGTGAATCGACAGCGCCGACGCGAAAGCCGCCAAGCTCAATATATGCTTTGGGGATATAGGCGTTGTTGCTGCCATTGGTATACTGGAAATAGGTTTCGATGTAAGAGCGAAGTGTACCCAACTCCGTTTCCGAACGAGCATCGAAACGCAGCGAAGCCCTCGTGCGTTTGTACCAGCTGTCCCGCTTGACACCTGTCAGTGGGTCATCGCCGCCGCGCACATCATAACGCAGATATCCGCCAATCTTCAGGCATGTTTCCGTACCGGGAATATAGAAGAACCCGGCGCCGTAGGTATCGCACACGCGAACATATTCCACCGGTTCTGGTTCTGCCACGACGACTGCGTCAGCGGCGTGGGCGGAAGACGCACTAAAAATGACCGCAGATGAGCCAATCAGAAATGTCTTGATACCCATGCCCGATCTCCAAAAATGAGTAATGATTTTGGTTTGATGTTGGCAGGTTTATATTACAGTTCGATGGCAGTGGATTTTAGGCGATGGTGCTTGTGGAACACTCTCGCTCCGGAATGAGGGCGATTGGCCTTACGTTGCCGCGTGCAAAAGCGCTTTGGGAAATCTCACATCGCGAATCCGTCACCCAGCGCGAACTTGCAGATGCCCTGAAATCCACCCCCCGAAATATTACCACGCTCATGTCGGCGCTTTGGTCATACCGTCGCGCAATTGCTGGACCTTTTGGTTGAGATCAATCATCTGGGGTATTGTGAAGCCGGAGCGTTGCAGCAGTGTTGCGGTCAGGCATCCGGTCTTGGCGTGCAGGTCAGCGCCTTTGGGAGTCAGATGGACCTCGACCAGCCGTTCGTCGGTGACACTGCGGCGACGCGTGAGAAAGCCGGCACTTTCCAGCCGCTTGACGGCGGGGGTAATGGTGCTTGGCTCCAGCGCCAGCCTGTCGCCGATGACCGTAATGGTCAGACCATCCTGTTCCCAAAGAGCACTGAGGACGAGATACTGCGTATAGGTGACACCCAGTTCATCCAGCATGGGCTTGTACACGCGGTGAATGGCAATCGACGCCGAGTAGATTGAAAAACACAGCTGGCTGTCGAGCGGCAGAGTGGGGGCATCGGTCATTGTCGTCTCCTGTTCGGCGATGTTTATAACCTTTATCAGAAATAATGATATCGCGATAAAGAAATCGCTTTACAAGATTTCGGCGGTCGTTTATGTAGTCTTTATCGCGATAAAGATTATCGCGAACAAAACAACGAAGGAGATACGCATATGAGCAAGATCCTGACCGCAGCCGCTACCCTCGCCATGGCCGCCACCGCTTTCACCCCCGCGCACGCTGCACCTGCTGGTGCCAAGAACATTGTCCTTGTCCACGGCGGTTTCGTCGATGGTTCCGGCTGGCAGGGCGTTTACAACATCCTGAAAAACGATGGCTACAATGTCAGCATTGTGCAGAACCCGACCATCTCGCTTGCCGATGATGTGGCTGTTACCAAGCGGACCATTGCGCAGCAGGACGGTCCTGTGATTCTGGTTGGCCATTCCTATGGCGGCGTCGTTGTCAGTGAAGCCGGCACCGACGAGAAGGTGAAAGCTGTCGTCTACATCGCAGCGTTCGCGCCTGACAAAGGCGAGTCCGTATCATCACTGATCGCCAATGCGCCTGCAGGTGCGCCGGTACCGCCGATCCTGCCGCCCGTTGATGGCTACCTGTTCCTTGACAAGGCCAAATTTGCTGCCTCGTTCGCCGCTGACGTGGATGCTACAACCGCTGCATTCATGGCTGACTCACAGGTTCCATGGGGCGTCGAAGCATTGGCCGGTGCTGTTACCGAACCCGCATGGAAGAGCAAGCCAAGCTTCTATCTGGTTGCCACTGACGATCACATGATCCCGCCACCTGCCCAGCGCATGATGGCCGAACGTGCCAAGGCCACAGTCGTCGAAACGGCTGCCAGCCACGCCGTTTACGTTTCCAAACCGCAAGTCGTTGCCGACCTTATAGAGCAGGCGGCATCCGCCAAATAAACATCCGCATTCATCGGATACCGGGGCGTGCCAAGCGCCCCGGTCTATCTGTGTCAATGAGGCTGTTTGCTGTCGTTTCACAAGCATTTCCAAGTAGTTGCTGGTTTTGTCACAACGCCGCCTGTGGATGTGCACTTTGAATGTCACAAAAATTCGTAAAAAATTGTTTGAACTGTGATGTGTTGCATGGTATTAGGTAACCGATCGGTCGATTAATAGGTCTGCCGGTCGGGGAGCGAGGAGGCAACCATGTATGCGCAGATGGTAAAAACTGACGGCACCCGTGTTCGGTCTCTCGATGAGATGGAGCCGCACGAACGCGCCTTTCAGGAGCGCGTTGACGCCGGTCAGAAGATCGAGCCGAAAGAATGGATGCCTGATGGATACCGCAAGACGCTGGTGCGTCAGATCAGCCAGCACGCCCATTCCGAGATTGTTGGCCAGCTGCCCGAGGGTAACTGGATCAGCCGTGCACCGACGCTGGAGCGCAAGGCGATCCTGCTCGCCAAGGTGCAGGACGAGGCCGGTCACGGCCTCTATCTCTATTGCGCCGCCGAGACGCTTGGTATCAGCCGCGACGAAATGTATGAGCAACTCCATTCCGGTAAGGCCAAATACTCTTCGATCTTCAATTATCCAACGCTGACCTGGGCCGATATCGGCGCGATTGGCTGGCTGGTTGATGGCGCAGCCATTATGAACCAAGTACCATTGCAGCGCTGTTCCTATGGGCCGTATGCAAGAGCCATGGTCCGCATCTGCAAGGAAGAGAGTTTTCATCAGCGCCAGGGCTTTGATGCCCTGATGCGGATGGTGAAGGGTATCCCGGCACAGAAAGCCATGGTGCAGGACGCATTGAACCGTTGGTGGTGGCCATCGCTGATGATGTTCGGGCCCTCCGACGATGCTTCAGTTCATTCGGTTCAGTCGATGGCATGGAAGATCAAGCAGAATTCGAACGATGAGTTGCGCCAGAAGTTTGTCGACCAGACTGTGCCACAGGCCGAATATCTCGGTCTGACCGTGCCGGACCCTGACCTCAAATGGAACGAGGAAAAGGGTGGTTATGATTTTGGCGAGCCGGATTGGGAAGAGTTCTTCAATGTGATTGCCGGCAATGGTCCCTGCAATGCAGAACGTCTCAATGCCCGCAAACAGGCGTGGGATGATGGGGCCTGGTTCCGCGACGGCTTGACAGCCCATGCGCAAAAGACAGCAGCGCATTCCGTCGCCGCCGAGTAGGGGCCGCAGAACGTTTCAGGGAGTGAGAACATGTCCAGCGAATGGCCGCTTTGGGAAGTCTTTATTCGAGGTCAGCACGGCCTCAATCATCGCCATGTCGGAAGTCTGCATGCGCCCGATGCCGAGATGGCGGTCAACAATGCCCGCGATGTTTATACGCGCCGCAATGAGGGCGTCAGTATCTGGGTTGTCAAATCATCGGAGATCACCGCCAGCGCCCCATCAGAAAAGGGTCCGCTCTTCGAGCCGTCCAATTCCAAAGTCTACCGTCACCCGACCTTCTTCGACATTCCGGATGAAGTGGGGCATATGTGATGGCAACTGCGACGCTTGAACCTGATGTCGATCAGTCCGCGCTCTTTGAATTCCTGCTGCGCATTGGTGATAATGCCTTGATCCTCGGCCATCGGGTATCTGAGTGGTGCGGTCACGCGCCAGCGCTTGAAGAAGATATTGCCCTTGCCAACACTGCGCTTGACCTGATCGGCCAGACCCAGCTTTGGCTCGGTCTTGCGGGCGAAGTGGAAGGTGAGGGCCGCTCTGCTGATAACCTCGCCTATCTGCGCGACGGTTTCGAGTTCCGCAACATCCTGCTTGTCGAGCGCCCCAACGGCGATTACGGCAAGACGCTGATGCGGCAGTTCCTGTTCGATGCCTGGCATTATCTGCTGCTGAAGGCGCTCAAGGGCTCTGCGGAGAAGCGGATCGCCGACATCGCGGAAAAGACCTTTAAGGAGGTCTCCTACCATCTTAATCGCAGCCGTGATCTGGTGATCCGCCTTGGCGACGGCTCAGCAGAAAGCCATCGCCGCATGCAGGAGGCGCTCGACGACCTTTGGCCTTATACGGGCGAGATGTTTGTTGGCGATACCATCGACGCGGCACTGGCAGGTGCTGGTATCATCCCTGCACCTCAAAGTCTCAAGATCGGCTGGGATGAGATCGTGGCGGATGCTCTTTCCGAGAGCACTCTGGTGAAGCCTGCCGATGGCTACATGCACAAGGGCGGCAGGCGCGGCGTACACACGGAACATCTCGGCTATATCCTGTCCGAGTTGCAGTTCCTGCAGCGCGCTTATCCAGGCGCGGTCTGGTAGGAGGTGGTGATGACCATGGCGCTTCACCCCTCCGTGGAAGAGGTCTGGCACTGGCTTTCGGAGGTGCCGGATCCTGAGATTCCGGTGATCTCGCTCACCGAGCTTGGCATCATCCGCGATGTCGAATGGCGGGATGATGTCATGGTGGTGACGGTGACGCCAACCTATTCTGGCTGCCCCGCAACTACGGTGATCAACTTGGATATTGAGCGGGCACTCGCCGAAAAAGGCCTCGCCAACGTGCGGCTGCAACGCCAGCTTTCGCCCGCATGGACAACGGACTGGATCAGTGCCGAGGGCAGGGACAAGCTTCGCGCCTATGGCATCGCTCCGCCGATTGACGGCACGGCCGCCGATGGTGTGCTGATGAAACGCATAGACCGGCTTTCCGGCCGCTCGAACTTCATGATCGCCTGTCCGCGCTGCCAATCGACGAACACCGAAAAGATCAGCCAGTTCGGCTCGACACCCTGCAAGGCAAGCTACCGCTGCACCGACTGTCTGGAACCGTTCGATTACTTCAAGTGCATCTGACCCATAGGACGAGGGCCCGCATATGGCACGTTTTCATCCCCTGATCGTCACCGAAGTTCGCCGCGAAACGCGCGATGCGGTTGTCGTCACGCTCATGCCCTCAGAGGAGGACAGGAACGTCTTCGATTTCACGCAAGGGCAGTATCTGACTTTCCGCCGTAAATTCGAAGACGAGGAATTGCGCCGCTCCTACTCCATCTGCGCGGGCAGGGATGAGGGCGTGCTCAAGGTGGGTATCAAACGTGTCGATGGCGGCTGCTTCTCGACATGGGTCAACGAAAACCTCAAGGCTGGCGATACGCTGGAAGCCATGCCGCCGATGGGCGCCTTCTTCACAGCGATCGAACCTGACGTCGCCAAGCACTATCTGGGCTTTGCCGGCGGCAGCGGCATCACACCGGTGCTCTCCATCATCAAGACAGTACTATCGCGTGAGCCGAATTCGCGTTTCACGCTCATTTACGCCAACAGGCAGATCAGCTCGATTATGTTCCGCGAGGAGCTGGACGACTTGAAGAACCTCTATCTCGGTCGTCTCTCCGTTCTGCATGTGCTGGAGAGCGAGGTGCAGGACATCGATCTCTTCACCGGCCGTATCGACGGCGCGAAGTGCGCGGCGCTTTTCAAGAGCTGGATTGACGCGAAGTCGGTGACCACCGCCTTTATCTGCGGCCCGGAGCCGATGATGCTGGCGATCGCCGCAGCGTTGCGGGAGCACGGTTTGCGCGACGATCAGATCAAGTTCGAACTTTTTGCTTCCTCGCAGCCGGGTCGTACTGCCCGCCGGGTCGAATCCGCAAGCAAATCCGGTGAAGATGCTGTCTGCGAAGCGACGGTCACGCTCGACGGTGCGGCGCGCATTTTCAAGTTTCCCAAACAGGGCCAGAGCCTACTCGATGCTGCGCTCCAAAACGCCATGGATGTTCCCTATGCCTGCAAGGCCGGTGTCTGTTCCACCTGCAGGGCCAAGGTCATTGAAGGCGAGGTCGAGATGGCAACAAACCACGCCTTGGAAGACTATGAGGTGGACCAGGGCTATGTGCTGACCTGCCAGTGTTTTCCGCTCAGCGACCGCATCGTGGTCAGCTACGACCAATAACATCAGGCTCTGGTCGCATTGAAGGGGAGGACAGCATGTCCGATACAATTCCGATCGAGGACTATCTGGCTGAGGGCGGTGTACTCTCTTCGCCCGACAATGTGCCGCCGCGCTATCGGGGTGAACTGCTGCGCCTGATGGCGAGCTTCGTCGACAGCGCGCTGGCTGGTTCCGCCGGTTTTGCCGACACGATCAATGATGCTCCGGGTATTCAGGAACGGATATCCGCAGCCCGCATCGTGCTGGAAAAGACCGATCATGCGGGTCAAGTGTTGAAGATCATGGAAACCTTCGGCGCCGATGGTGGTCGCTATGCCGTACATCACCCTTGGGCCGTGCGCGTTTCCCGCGACGATGATATAGGCGCGGCACGTCAGGGCGGCGATATGCGTCTTTCGGTCTTTCACTATCCGCTGAACGGGTGGCTGGATGCGGTTGTGATGAATGTGTTGATGGGCCGGGCAAGCGCCGTGCAGCTCAAGGAGTTGTCGCGTGTCTCCTATCAACCGCTTGCCGACGTTTTCCGCGCCATCCTGCCGCGCGAGGAACGACATGCAGAACTAGGCATAACCGGTCTTGCCCGCATAGTTAGTGATGAGGAAAGCCGCACGGCAGCGCGCGCCTCTGTTGCCTACTGGTATCCACGCGTCGCGGCAAGCTTTGGCCATTCGGCCTCAACAAGGTTTGAAACCCAGTCGCGCTTCGGGCTGAGGCACACATCGAATGAAACCTTGCTTGCGCAATGGCAGGCCGAGATCGATCCGCAGCTCGCTGCGCTCAGACTGAATCCATAGGAAGGACAGGCACATGAATGTCATGGCAAATCGGCCACGTCGGCTTGAAAGCTACGTCGGCGGTACTTGGGTCGCTGGCGCGAGCGAGGGCAAAGCTTTGCTCGACGCATCGACAGGCGCACCGGTCGCCTTCATCGATTCCACCGGCGTCGATTTCAAGGCGGCACTTGCCTATGGCCGTGACAAGGGCGGCTTGGCTTTGCGGCGTATGTCCTTTCACGAACGCGCCGGGATGCTGAAGGCGCTGGGTCAGGCGCTCATGGAGAAAAAGGAAGAGTTTTACGCGCTATCCACCGCGACGGGTGCGACGCGCGGGGACGGCTGGGTTGATATCGAGGGCGGTATCGGTACGCTCCTCTCTTACGCCTCCAAAGGCAGGCGCGAATTGCCGAACAGCCGCGTACTGCTTGATGGTGACATCGAGCAGCTCTCCAAGGATGACAGCTTTTCCGCTCAACATATTCTGAGCCCGTTGCAGGGCATAGCCATCCACATCAATGCCTTCAACTTTCCCTGCTGGGGCATGTTGGAAAAGCTGGCGCCGACATTGCTTGCCGGTGTTCCGGCGATCGTTAAACCGGCGAGCCAGACCGCCTATCTCACCGAACTCATGGTTCGCCGTATCATAGAGACCGGCTTGCTGCCCGAGGGGACGCTGCAACTGGTCTGCGGCTCGGTCGGTGATCTGCTGGATCACGTGGGAGGCCAGGATGCGGTAACCTTTACCGGTTCCGCAGCGACTGGACGGCAATTGAAGACGCATAAGGCAATCATTGAGAATTCCGTGCGTTTCACCATGGAAGCCGACAGCCTCAATGCCGCGGTGCTTGGCCTCGATGCCGCACCCGGCACCGAAGAATTCGACCTCTTTGTCAAGGAAGTCGTTCGCGAGATGACGGTGAAATCAGGACAGAAATGCACGGCTATCCGGCGCGTCATTGCACCACGCGCCTACAGCGAAGCACTGATCGAAAGCCTGCGCAATCGTCTCGGCAAGACCATAGTCGGCAATCCCGCTGACGAAGCTGTCCGCATGGGTCCGCTCGCCAGCCTCGACCAGCTTGAGGAAGTGCGTGCCCGCATCCGCGATCTTTCTGTTGATGCGGAGATCGTTGCCGGTGATCCTGATAATCCGAACATTACGTTGGGCAATGCGAGCGCCGGGGCCTTTCTCAATCCTGTTCTGCTTTACTGCGATAAGCCGGGATCCGCCCGTGCCGTGCACGATGTCGAGGCATTCGGCCCCGTCAGCACCGTCATGCCCTATGACACGGCTGATGAGGCTGTTGATCTTGCCCGTCGCGGCAAAGGCAGCCTTGTTGCCTCTGTCTTCACCAACGACCCTGCTTTTGCCGAGGAGGTTGTGCTGGGCCTTGCACCGTTCCATGGGCGCGTAATGATCGGCAACCGCGTCAGCGCCAAATCCTCCACAGGTCACGGTTCGCCGCTTCCGGGGCTTGTTCATGGCGGTCCCGGCCGTGCTGGTGGCGGCGAGGAACTCGGCGGCATTCGCGGCGTGAAGCATTATATGCAGCGCACGGCAGTGCAGGGCACGCCGACCCTGCTCTCCGCTGTAACAGGGCGCTGGATGCAGGGCGCGCAAGCATATGCAGGCGGCGAACATCCTTTCCGCAAGTCGCTGGCCGAATTGAAGATCGGCGACCAGTTGATCAGCGCAAAACGCGCTGTTCTGCTTGAGGATATCGAGCACTTCGCCAATTTCACCGGCGATACATTCTATGCTCACATGGATGAGGAAGCGGCCAAGGCGAACCCATTCTTTGAAGGTCGCGTGGCCCACGGTTATCTCATTGTCTCCTTTGCCGCCGGTCTCTTTGTCGATCCGGCGCCGGGTCCGGTCCTTGCCAATTACGGCGTCGACAATCTGCGCTTCCTGACACCGGTTAGTCCGGGTGATACGTTGCAGGTGCAGCTTACCTGCAAGGAGATCAACCCGCGCGCCAATGCCGAGCATGGCGAAGTGCGGTGGGATTGCAATGTGACGAACCAGACCGGGGCTACAGTTGCGCAATACGATGTTCTGACAATGGTGGCTAAAACGAGAGAGTGACCGGTTGGCACCGGTCTTACGTTACGGCTTTAACGCCTTCGAGGATCAAGGTCGTGGCAATGTCGGCATATTCGTCGCGGGTGATGGGGCCATTTGGCCGGAACCACATATACACCCAGTTCATCATGCCGAAGAGCGACATGGTGACGGGCATCAGGAGTGGCCGACCCTTGTTAAGATCCGGGTTTATGTCACGGATGACGCTGGAGAAGCGCTTGACGATCTGCCGCTCGATCGCCTGCAGTTCCACGAGCTGTTCTTCTGATAGCGCACTGGTGCCGTTGAGCTGCACCTTGTGCTCATTGTCAGCGCCTTCATAATTCCTCAACACGGCCTTCACCAGCAGGCGTAGCCGCTCCTCGGGCGTCACATCGGTGCGATCAGCCGCTGCAATTGCGCCATCAAGCTCTGTCAGGTGCGTGCGCACGATGTCGAAGATCAGCGCGTCCTTGCCCGGGTAATAATGATAGAGCAGTGCCTTCGAGACATTGCTGTGTGAGGCGATCATCGACATGGAGGCTTTCTCCATGCCCATTTCAGCAAATACCGCTGCGGCACTCGTCAGAATGCCACGTTGCTTTTCCTCGAAATCAACTGCCCGCGTGCGTGCCATGTTGTCCTGCTCTGCTTATTTCCTGTTGGCCGGGCCGCCTGAAGGCCGCCAAATCCGTCTCTATACACAGTCAATCAGGTACCGGATTATCCCGGCGCCTTCGTTCGTCTACCCTTTCGGGCGGTTGTCCACCACCCTCTTAGCCTTACCTTCAGAACGGGCCACACCTCCCGGATCGTGCACCAGAATACTGGTTGAGACCCCGACCACACTCTTGATGTGATGGGTAAGCTCCTTTGCTGATCCCGTACGTGCGCCGTTATCGGCGGCTTCTGCGGTACATTCGACATGAACAGTCATGTTGTCCATACGGCCCGTGCGCGTCAACTCGATCTGGAAATGCGGCGCAAGGCCGCGACATTTCAGAATCTGTTCCTCGATCTGCGTTGGAAAGATGTTGACCCCACGCAGAATCATCATGTCATCCGAACGGCCGGTTATCTTTTCCATGCGGCGCATCGAGCGGGCAGTGCCGGGGAGCAGCCGCGTCAGGTCGCGCGTGCGATATCGGATGATTGGCAAACCTTCCTTGGTCAATGTCGTAAAGACCAGTTCGCCGAGTTCACCGTCAGGCAATACATTACCTGTTACCGGATCGATGATCTCGGGATAGAAATGGTCTTCCCAGATGTGCAGGCCGTCCTTCGCCTCGACGCATTCGTTGGCAACACCCGGTCCCATGACCTCAGACAGGCCGTAAATATCGACCGCATGCATGTCAAAGGCTTGCTCGATCTCCTCGCGCATGGCGTTGGTCCACGGCTCTGCGCCAAAAATCCCGACAGCAAGCGAGCTTTCGCGCGGATCGATACCGTGCCTGCGGAACTCGTCAAGGATCGACAGCATGTAGGAAGGTGTCACCATGATGATGCGTGGCTTGAAGTCCTGCATCAGCGTGACCTGGCGCTCGGTCATGCCGCCGGAGATCGGCACAACGGTGCAGCCGAGTTTCTCTGCGCCGTAATGCGCGCCGAGGCCGCCGGTGAACAGGCCATAACCATAAGCAATATGGACGATATCCCCGGCGCGGCCACCCGAAGCGCGTATCGAACGGGCAACGACGGTGGCCCAGGTGTCGATATCCTTTTTCGTATAGCCAACGACGGTGGGTTTGCCTGTGGTACCTGATGAGGCATGGATGCGCGCGAGCTTCTCGCGCGGCACGGCGAACATGCCGAAAGGATAGGTATCCCGCAGGTCCTTCTTGGTGGTGAAGGGAAACTTTGCAAGGTCAGAAAGCGTCTTCAGATCGGACGGATGCACGCCCGACTCATCGAAGCGCTGGCGATAGAAAGGCGAATTCTCATAGGCATGGGTCAGCGACCATTTCATGCGTTCGAACTGCAGCCCCGAAATCTCGTCACGGGAAGCTGTCTCGATAGGTTCAAGCTCGCCGGGGCGGGGGGATAGGTCTTCCATAAATGTCTCCTCCGAGAATGCTGGATGGTACCGTCGTCAGATCTGCTCCGCCAGATGGGTACCCTTGACTGTTCGCGAGTGGCCACGGAATTCCGCGACGTGCTCGCCCTCCTGATTGGTAATGCGGATATCGTAGATTCCGCCTCGTCCGCGGCGCGATACCTCCCGTGCCGTCGCTGTCAGCCGATCGCCTCTGAAAGCTGGAGCGATGTAAGTCATCGAACAGTGCTGGGCGACGGTTCGCTGGTTGTAGGTGTTGCAGGCGAAAGCAAAAGCTGAGTCCGCCAGCGTAAAGACGTAGCCGCCGTGGCAGGTGCCGTGGCCATTCGTCATTGTTTCTGTAATCGTCATCGCCACCGTCGCCGCGCCGGGGGCTACGGCAAGAAGCTGCATGTCGAGATGGCGGGTGGCGTTGTCGTCGTTCCACATGGATTTTGCGCAGGCTTCCGCCAGCGCCTGCGGGGAGAGTCTTATAGCGTCGGTCATTTGCCCTTGAACTCCGGCTTGCGCTTTTCAAGGAACGCGCCGACGCCCTCGGCATAATCCGCGGTGCGGCCAGCCTCACGTTGCAGGTCGCGTTCAAGGTCAAGCTGTTCGTCCAACGTGTTGGTTGCTGCGGCCTGAATGGCACGCTTCGTCATGCCGAGGCCCCTGGTGGGACCAGCGGCAAGACGAGTGGACAGTGCGGTTGCTTCTTCCATCAGCTTGTCATCATCCACGGCGCGCCAGATCAGGCCCCATTCAGCGGCGGTTTCCGCACCGAGCGGTTCGGCGGTCAGCATTAATGCCTTGGCACGCGCCTCACCGATGAGCTGCGGCAGGCTCCATGTACCGCCGGAATCCGGTACAAGACCGATCTTGGCAAATGCCTGGATGAAGCGGGCCGAGCGCGCGGCAAGCGTGATGTCGCAGGCGAAAGCGATGTTGGCACCGGCACCAGCGGCAACACCGTTGACTGCGCAGATGACAGGTTTTTCGAGGCTGCGAATGAGCCGCAGCAGCGGATTGTAAAAAGTTTCGATCGTGTGGCCGAGATCGGGCATTGCGCCCTTGCGCGGGTCACGGTCGCCAAGATCCTGACCAGCACTGAAGCCGCGACCGGCGCCGGTCAGCAGCACAGCGCGCACGTCCGCATCCGCATGAGCCCGCTCAAAACCGGCACGTAGCGCAAGATGCATTTCATCGTTGAAGGCATTGAGCTTGTCCGGGCGATTCAGCGTGAGGCGCAAAACGCCATCGACAAGCGCCGACAGAATTGTATCAGAATCGGACATATTTCCTCCCTGTCACCCTTCCCAGCGGTGACTGTAAAAAAACTCTTGCATAAACCGACCGGTCAGTCAATTATAAATGCAATGACTGGGAGGGAGCCAGAGATGACAGGACTTTTCGAGCGGCATCAAGTGACGCTGCAGGCTGCACTTGATGCGGCTGCCAAGCGCGACTACTGGTCCGCCTATCCCGAAGTGCCGAGTGGCAAGATCTATGGCGAAACCGCCAGAGACGATGGTCTTGCCACCTACGAGGCACGGCTCGGAAAATCCTTTGATCTGCCCGGACATCCGGCGGAAAGTTCGGTTGGCGCGGAAGTTTCGCCTTATGGTCCGTCGCTCGGTATCACCTATCCGGCCGCGTCGGTTGACATGCTAGTCGCTGCCTCGCGGGTTGCCGCCCGGCAATGGGGGAGCGCCACGCCAGAAGTGCGCACCGGCATCTGTCTCGAAATCCTCGCCCGTCTTAATGCTCGCAGCTTCGAAATGGCGAATGCTGTCATGCATACAACCGGTCAGGCTTTCGCCATGGCCTTTCAGGCTGGCGGCCCACATGCACAGGATCGTGGCCTCGAAGCAGTTGCCTATGCCTATGCCGAGATGAGCCGCACACCAACTGAGGCAATTTGGACGAAGCCGCAGGGGAAAAGCGAGCCAATCATTCTGGAAAAGCACTGGCGTATCATGCCCCGCGGTGTTGCGCTCGTTATCGGCTGCAATACTTTTCCGACCTGGAATAGCTATCCGGGCCTCTTCGCCAGCCTTGCGACCGGCAATACCATCATCGTGAAGCCGCATCCGGCGGCGATCCTGCCGCTCGCCATCACTGTTGAAGTTATCAGGCAGGTGCTGATGGAAGAAGGCTTTGCCGCTGATACCGTGCTGCTTGCGGCTGATGCGACAGGTTCCGAGATCACAAAAAATCTCGTTCAGCATCCCTCGATTTCAATAATCGATTACACTGGTTCAAATAGTTTTGGCAGCTGGGTGCGCGCCAATGCCCGTGATGCCGATGTCTATACGGAAGAGGCGGGTGTCAATTCGATTGTCATCGGCGCTACCGACAATTTTGCCGGCATGTGCAGCAATATCGCCTTTTCGCTTGCTCTCTACAGTGGCCAGATGTGCACTGCGCCGCAAAATATTTTCGTGCCACAGGACGGCATCGGGACGGATGAAGGCCACAAGAGCTTCGATGAGGTTGCAGCCGGTATCGCCGCTGCGGTCGACGAGTTGCTGGCCGACCCGGCCCGCGCCGCCGGTGTCTGTGGTGCAATTGCCAATCCCGCCACGCTCGCCCGTATAGCCACGGCCCGTTCGCTGGGCCGCATCGTGCGTGACTCCGCGCCGGTCGAAGGTCTTTCGCAAGCGCGTACCGCGACGCCGCTGATCCTCGCCGTCGAGGCAAATGAAGAATCCTATGCCGAAGAACGTTTCGGGCCAATCACCTTTATCGTTGCTGTCGATGACGTCACCGACGGTGTGAACCGTGCGGCCGAACTTGCCGAGCGCAAAGGGGCCATCACAGCTGCGCTTTACGAGACCGGCGAGGCGCGCATTCTTGCTGCTGCTGATCGTTTCGCCGCAGCGGGTGTCAATCTCTCGGTCAATCTGACTGGCGGCATCTACGTCAATCAGAGCGCCGCTTTCAGTGATTTCCACGTTACCGGTGCCAATCCGGCAGGCAATGCAAGCCTGACGGATACGGCTTTTGTTGCAAACCGGTTCCGCGTGGTGATGTGGCGTCGCCCAATAGCGGCGTGAGGGGAATTTCAATCTAAACCGTTTTTCTTGGGAGGAGAAACCAGCATGAACTTTAACAGAAACACCGCACTTGCAAGCTCGCTCGCGCTTGTACTCGGCTTTGCCACACCTGTTTTCGCCGACATTAAAATCGGCTCGACCATTTCTGAAACCGGACCGGCCTCGTTCCTTGGCGATCCGGAAGCCAAGACGCTGAAAATGCTGGTTGAGGAAATCAATGCAGCTGGCGGCGTCAATGGCGAGAAGATCAATCTTATCCTCTATGATGATGGCGGCGATCCGAACAAGGCACGCACATTTGCCACCCGTCTGGTCGAGGATGACAAGGTTGTCGCCGTCATCGGCGGCACGACGACCGGTACGTCTATGGCAATCATACCGGTTTTCGAAGATGCGGAAATCCCCTTCATCTCGCTTGCTGGCGCAATCGAAATTATCGATCCCGTCCGCCCGCACACTTTCAAGACACCGCACACGGATCGCATGGCCTGTGCAAAGATCTTCGAGGACATGAAGAAGAATGGCATCACCAAGATCGGCATGATCTCCGGGTCTGACGGGTTCGGCGCTTCAATGCACAAGCAGTGCCTTCAGATCATCGGCGAGTACGGTATCCAGGTTCTGGCCGACGAAACCTATAGCCCAGCGGATGCCGACATGACGCCGCAACTGACCAACATCAAGAGCAAGGCGGGTGTCCAGGCGGTATTGAACCCCGGCTTCGGTCAGGGCCCGGCGATCGTCACGCGTAACTATGCCCAGCTTGCACTCGGTCTGCCGCTCTACCAGTCGCATGGCGTTGCTTCCGATGGCTTCATCGAGCTTGCCGGAGCAAAAGCTGCGGAAGGCGTGCGCCTGCCCGGCACCGCTCTGCTCGTCGCTAGCCTCCTGCCGGAGAATGATCCGCAGCGTTCTGTCGTCGTTGCCTATAAAGCAGCCTATGAGAAGGCAACCGGCAAGCCAGTCTCGACCTTCGGCGGTTATGCCCATGATGCACTGCGTATCCTCGTGGATGCGATTAAGCGGGCGGGCAGCACTGAGCCATCTGCGATCCGCGATGCAATTGAGGGAACGCACGGTCTGGTCGGCACAACCGGCACGGTCACGATGTCGGCGAAAGACCATCTTGGCCTTGATCTCTCGGCATTCCGTATGCTGCGGATCGAAAACGGCGGCTGGAAGATCGTCGAATAATCGGACCGTACCGCTGGCCTGCGCCATAAAGGTGTAAGCCAGCGGAACTGTCGCGCGAAGTGGAGGCATCCATGCCCGAATTCCTGCAATTCCTTCTGTCCGGGATCACCGTCGGCGCTGTTTATGCGCTTGTCGCTCTCGGCTTCACGATCATCTACAACGCATCAGGTGTCGTGAATTTCGCCCAGGGCGAATTTGTCATGCTTGGCGGTATGATCACCGTTTTCACATATGCTGCCGGTCTGCCGCTTCCACTTGCCGCGCTCATAGCCATTCTCGCAACGGCAGCGATCGGTGTTGCGCTCAACACATTGGCGATCGCGCCCGCACGCGGCGCTCCGGTTGTCTCGCTGATCATCATCACTATCGGCGCATCCATCCTCATTCGCGGTGCCACGCAGCTCGTCTTCGACAAGCAGCTTCACCGCTTTCCGGCCTTCTCAGGCGACACACCGATTGCGATTGGCGGCGCTACGATCCTGCCACAGAGCCTCTGGGTTATATCAGGTGCGTTCGCCATTTTCCTCCTCCTTTGGTTGTTCTTCACCCGCACCCTGATTGGCCGTGCGGTGCTGGCGACCGCCAACAACCGCGTTGCCGCTCAACTCGTCGGCATCAACACCAATTTTGTGATGACGCTTTCCTTCGCCATGTCCGCCGCCATCGGTGCACTCGCTGGCGTGCTGGTGACGCCGATCACCCTCACAAGCTACAATATCGGCCTCGCCTTTGCGTTGAAGGGCTTTGCCGCCGCCATGATTGGCGGCATGGGCAATCCGAAGGGCGCGCTTGTCGGTGGCCTGCTGCTTGGCATTCTGGAAGCGATGACAGCAGGTTACATCAGCTCTCAGTATAAGGATGCGACCGCCTTTATTGTCATCCTCGTCGTGCTCTTTGCCATGCCGCAGGGCCTTTTCGGCAGTAAATCGACGGATCGGGTATGATCATGCGGCCATCAAACAAGGTAGTCACCCTCGTCATCCTCGCTGCGATCATCCTGATCGCACCGATCTTCTTTCCGTCCTCCTATTATTTCCGCGTCGGTTCGCTAATTTTCGTCAACGGCCTTGCGGTTACCGGTCTCGTCATCCTGTTGGGCTATGCCGGTCAGATCAGCCTCGGCCATGCGGGCTTTGTTGGCATTGGAGCCTATGCCTGCGCACTGGCGCCTGTTCATCTCGGGCTGCATCCGGCGCTCGCCGCCATACTCGGTGCGTTCCTCTCAGCGGTCATTGCCTTCCTTGTTGGCCGCCCGATCCTGCGGCTCAAGGGCTATTATCTGGCCGTTGCAAGCCTCGGTTTCGGTATCCTCGTCTCCATGGTGCTGTCGAACGAGGCACAACTGACCGGCGGGCCGGATGGCATGCCGGTGCCGGAGCTTGGGCTCCGCGCTGGCCTAAAGACCATTGGCATTGATCTTTCCAACACCGAGTTCTGGTATGCCTTGTCGGGTCTCGTGCTGGTCGTTGGTGCCTGGCTTGCGCTTAATCTCTATGACAGCTCGACCGGTCGCGCGCTCAGGGCATTGCATGGCTCGGAGGTTGCCGCCCGCACGGTTGGTATCGACGTCGCGCACTACAAGTTGCAGGCTTTCATCATCTCGGCTGTTTATGCCTCCGTCTCCGGCTCACTGCTGGCGCTTCAGAACAAGTTCGTCACGCCAGATATTGCAGGTTTCCTGCATTCGATCGAGATGGTCACCATGGCTGTGCTCGGCGGTGCAGGTTCGGTGTTTGGTGCCATTCTCGGCGGCGCTATCCTGACCACGCTGCCGCAGGTGCTGACCGTCTTTCAGGAATACGAACAGCTCATGCTCGGCCTCATCATGATGCTCGTCATGATCTTCATGCGCGAGGGCCTGCTGCCAGCCATCGCACGTCGCTTGCGAGGGAGGGGAGAATGAGCCTGCTTCAGATCGAAGGTCTTGGCATTGATTTTGGTGGACTGCGCGCCGTCAATGATGTCGGGTTCTCCTTGAAACCGGGTGAGATCGTCTCTGTGATCGGCCCCAATGGTGCGGGCAAGACAACGCTCTTCAACATGATCTCCGGGATCTATGCACCGTCGCGTGGTCGCGTGGTGCTTGATGGTGAGGATGTCACCCGCCTTCCGCCGCATCTTCTTGCCCGTCGCGGTCTGTCGCGCACGTTCCAGAACCTGCAGATATTCCAGTCGATGACGGTGCTGGAAAATGCTGTTGCTGGCCATCATCTGCATGATCGTGGTTCGGTATTTGCAGATCTCCTCGCACTGCCTGCCTCGCGCCGCCGCACACGCGCATCGGAGGCGAGCGCCCGGGCGTTGCTCGATCGGGTCGGCCTTGGCAGAGCTTGCCAACAGGAGGCAGGCTCACTCTCCTACGGGGCGCTGAAGCGTCTGGAGATCGCCCGGGCGCTGGCGCTGAAGCCTCGCGTGCTGCTGCTTGATGAACCGGCCGCTGGCTGCAATGCCGTCGAGACGGAAGAAATCGATCATCTGATCGCTCAGGTGGCTGATGAAGGCGTGTCGATCCTGCTTGTGGAGCACGACATGAAAATGGTGATGCGCATTTCCAATCATATCGTTGTGCTTGATCACGGCGAAAAGATCGCCGAGGGCGAACCGGCGGCGATTTCACGCAATGCGCGTGTCATCGAAGCCTATCTTGGTGCGCAGGCGACGGAGGTTCAAAATGCTGACGGTTGAAGGACTGCGTTCGCGTTATGGCCGCATCGAGGTGTTGCATGGCATCGATATCGAGGTGGCTTCCGGCGAGATAGTGACCGTTGTTGGCGCCAATGGTGCCGGAAAGACAACTTTGCTCAAATGCCTCTCCGGCATCCAGCCGGTCTCGGCGGGCTCTATCCTCTTTCGCGGAGAGACACTGACCACTGTGCCAGCGCACGCCCGCGTGCGCCGCGGCCTTGCCCAGTCGCCTGAAGGCAGGCAGATTTTCACCAATCTGACTGTTGAGGAGAACCTGCGCCTCGGCGCCTATGTCTTCGCCGATGCCAAGGTGGATACCGATATGCAGGACGCCTTCACCATGTTCCCGATCCTCAAGGAGAAGCGGAACCTTGCGGCCGGCGGGCTTTCCGGTGGTCAACAGCAGATGCTGGCAATCGCCCGAGCGCTTATGGCGCGGCCTTCCTGCCTGCTTCTCGACGAGCCAAGCATGGGCCTCGCGCCGATCCTCGTTGCGCAGATATTTGATGTGGTGAAGAACATGAAGGCGCTTGACGTCACTGTTCTCCTCGTCGAACAGAACGCATTCGGCGCGCTTTCCATCGCCGATCGTGGTTATGTGATGGAGACGGGACACGTCACCCTATCAGGCCCGGCAGCTGAACTGATCACCGACGAACGCATCCGCGCCGCTTATCTGGGAATATGAGAGCATGACCGTTACAATCACACGCGAAGGCGCTATCGCCGTCGTCACCGTCGACAATCCTCCCGTCAACGCATTGTCGCAAGCGCTTCGCCAAAGTCTCGTCGAAGCGGTGGCGGCACTCGATGCGGACGTTTCCGTGAAAGCTGTCGTCTTACTCTGTGCCGGTCGTACCTTCATCGCCGGTGCGGATGTCAACGAGTTCGGCAAGCCGCCACTGCCGCCACATTTGCCTGACGTGGTCACGTATATCGAAGCTGCGAAAAAGCCGTGGATCGCGGCTGTTCATGGCAGCGCGCTTGGTGGTGGTCTCGAAGTTGCGCTCGGCTGTGCTTATCGCGTCGCTGTTTCCTCCGCCAGCCTCGGCCTGCCGGAGGTGAAACTGGGCATTATCCCCGGCGCTGGCGGTACGGTACGCCTGCCGCGCCTGATCGGTCCTGCGGCAACTGTCGATCTTGTGACGAGCGGTAGTCCCGTTGGGGCAAAGAAGGCGGAGGCGTTGGGCCTTGTTGACACGTTGATCGATAGTGATCTGCGTATCGGTGCGATTGCCTTTGCCAACAGCGTTGCCGATAAGCCTTTGCCACAACCGATTTCCAGTCGGACAGTCCCGGCAGTGGATGCTGGCTTCTGGGAAAGCGCGCAAATGGCGGTCTCCGCAAAGGCCAAGCGGGAAGTCGCGCCTCTGCGGGCGCTCGCCTCCATCCGCAACGCATGCGAAGCGGATTTTGCCAGCGCCATGGCCTTTGAGCGTGAAACCTTTCTGAACCTTCGTGGCTCCCCGCAGGCGGCGGCCCTGCGTCACGTTTTCTTTGCCGAGCGCGCCGCACCGCGTCCGCCCGAGCTTGCGGGTGTGAAGCCGCGTGAGATCCGCTCGGCAGCGATCATCGGCGGCGGCACCATGGGTGCCGGTATTGCTGCGGCTCTACGGGATGCCGGTCTGCCGATCATCCTTGTCGAGCGGGACGGGGTGGCCGTCGAGCGCGGTCTTGCCAATATCCGCGCTATCTACGAGGGCTCGGTAAAACGTGGGCGCATCTCGGAAGAGGTCGCAGTGGATCGTATGGCCGGTGTCACTGGCAGCGACGATTATGGATTGCTCGCTAACATAGACCTTGTCATTGAGGCCGTCTTCGAAGACATCACCGTCAAGCATGCTGTGTTTGCGAAACTCTCGGATGTCTGCCGTCCAGATGCGGTGCTTGCCACCAACACGTCTTATCTTGATCCGGGCCAAATCAGCGAGGGCATAGCGCAGCCGGAACGGTTCCTTGGTCTGCACTTTTTCAGCCCCGCCCATATCATGAAGCTGCTGGAAATCGTGCCTACGGAGACAACGGCGCCGGAAGTTCTGGCGACCGGCTTCGCACTGGCCCGCCTGCTTGGAAAGATCCCGGTTCGCGCTGGCATCTGCGATGGATTCATCGGCAATCGCATCCTGAAGGTCACGCGCGCGCAGGCCGAACGGCTTTTGCTATCCGGCGCGACGCCGTCTGCCATTGATGCCGCCATGCGCTCCTTTGGCCTGCCGATGGGGCCTTTTGAGGCGCAGGACCTTGGCGGCCTCGACATCGCCGCGTTCCAGCGCAAGGCTGCCCGCGTTCGCGGGGAAATGCCCTTTGCTCCGATCGCCGATCGGCTCTGTGCCATCGAACGCTTTGGCCAGAAGTCTGGAGGAGGCTGGTATGACTACCAGCCCGGTGAACGCGCGCCGCTTCCGTCGGCAATTGTCGCTGGTATCATTGCCAGAGAAGCTGGCGGATGGCCGCAGCGGCCTTGGGACGAAGCATCGATCGTGGACGCTATCGTCCTGCCGATGGTCAATGAGGCGGCCCGCATTCTGGAGGAACACGTGGCACTGCGTGCCGCCGATATCGATCTCGTCAAGATACACGGTTACGGCTTCCCGCGCTGGCGCGGTGGACCGATGCACTATGCCGAGGCGCGGGGTCTTATCGAGGTTTTGTCAGCGATTGACGAACTGTCCGCCGAAGGGCTTGCTGACCAGCCAAGCGAAGGGCTGCGAAGTGCTGCACAAGCCGGTGGTTTTTCAGGACTTGCCGGCTAGAAGAACGAAACGGAGGCTCCGGCCTTCAGCCGTTGGCGCGTTGTTTCCGTGGTTCGCGGAAGAGGTCCCGACCCTGTCACAAAACTTCCGGCGATATGCTCATCTGCAAGAGGAGAAAGACGGCGATACAGTTCGGTAAACAGCTGTCTGGCTTGATGTCCCGGCCATCCAGCTGGCAGAACTGAGGGCGGAAGCCGCGGATCGTGTAAAACGATCATGCGGTATTGGTGCACTAATAACAGTCTCAACGTCAGACATGCGGATGGCAGCAGTGTTTCCGTTTGTTCCACGATATTAAGAAATGGCGAAAATCGATTGATAAAAGAAATGTAGGAGGTGGAATGCCCGGCCAAATCCCAATATTGCGAAATTGAGGTCGAAAGACCTTCACCTTCCGCTGAGGGTTGTGCGGCAAATATCACTGCTCTTGGGGGATTAGGCCCAGGCCTGCGAGGGCCAAACGCCAATCGTTGCCCAATTTTTGCGTACCCCAGCCGTTCGAGCGCCACCATATCATTTTCAGGTTCTGTTCCGGTCAAATGCAGAAAATTCCATTCAACCGCTTCTTGCGAGCCAAAGAGGATTTGCGCCGCTGCTGCAAACTCGGTTCGAGCCGCTGCGGAGAGGCGATAGTAACTCCTGCGCCCATCACGTTCGCCAAGTAACTGCCCTGATGTCACCAGCCGCGATACCGCCGTGCGAACAAGGGTTTCACTAATTCCCACGCCTGCGCACGCTGCTATGAGATTTCCGATCCATGCGATTCCGCCGCGAGGTTCAACAACGTCGCCATATATCGTTACGATAAAGCTGGCGGCTCTCGGGGGGCCTTCACTCAGCACATGCCCTATCAGATCTGAAGCGACATCCGGATTCTTGTTGGTTTTCAAGGCGCGGGTCCACCGGTTTGGTATGCTGAGACATAAAAGACAAAACCACCATAATAGACCACGGTGTCATTGCAATAAGGTTGAGAGCCATTGGGCCGCTGGCTGAGCGGCCCAATTTCACTGGTCGCCTCTTATCGGCATTATATGTAAATAAGTGGGTTCGCTCGCCAAGGGTCTAGTATTAGCTAATGGCCTTTATCAATCCAATTCAAAGATTGAAACAGTATGGCAACATTGATTCAATACGTTGATAAACGGATAGGTGTCACGCCACGTCCCGCAAATCTCGTTCGCTGATTTTTGGAAACGCCGTTCGTGCAGTCACACCGAACCTCTGGCTGATCGTCCTACGCCGCTATAGGTGCCCCGAACCACTTGGTTAGCGCATCAGCAAGCCCGATTGGAGTTCCGTCTCCTACCCATGCCACGTATCCGTCTGGACGAACCAGCACCGCAGTGGGAGCAGGCACAATCCCATGAACAGGGAGTTTCAGCGGACCGGTGTATTTGGCGTTGATCAATTGAACCCGATCGGCCCACGGTGTGATCTCAATACTGCCAGGCTCGCCGAAATTGATCAGCACCGGCCGGGCACTGTGTAGCAGGGCGAAGACCCGTAGTGGCCCTTTGTCAGTGATCAGGTCGAGATCGGGCATGCGGCGTCCAAGCAGCGGATGTCCCACGCCGAGGTCGTAGTAGATGTCGAGGCCTGACATCATTGCAGCATAGCGTTTGCGAGGCTCATCCAATGTGATGAGCTCGGCGATAGTGTCGCGCAGAGCGGTTGTGCGTTCGTCAGGGCGACGAAGCGCTACAGATGCCATGGTGTTACGCAATACGCGAGCTCCGACCGGGTGGCGCTCGGCATGATAGGTATCAAGGAGGCTTTCAGGTGACGTCCCCTTGACCACCTGGGCCAGCTTCCATCCCAGATTCACAGCATCCTGCATTCCGGTATTGAGACCTTGTCCACCGTCCGGGGCATGCACGTGCGCGGCATCGCCGGCTAGGAGAATTCGCCTGTCGCGGTAGGTAGCCGCCTGCCGGGTCGTATCGGTAAATCTGGAGATCCAGATGGGACTGTGGATGCCATAGTCAGTTCCGCACGCCGCGATGAGTGCATCACTAAGATCGTGCAGCGTGGGCTCATCAGTGGCTCCAACACGTTGTTCGCTCACAAGTAGGCGGACCGGCCCTTCATCTTTGTAGACGACCTTGCCATCGTGTATTTCGTACTCCACCCGGCCGAACGAATGAATGCCAAAGGCATTGCGGTGAACGCCCCATTGCGGCTCCTCGGCTATCTCAATCTCGGCAATCAGATGACTGGTTGTCGGATCCCATCCGGGGAAATCGATACCGGCGGTTTTGCGGATCAGACTGCGTCCTCCATCGCAACCAACGAGATATTGCGCCCGCAATGACTGACCATTGCTGAGTTCAACGTCAACTCCGGAATCATCCTGTGCAAAGCCCAACGTCTCCAGTCCGCGATAGACGGGCACTGCCAATTCCTCGATCCAGCTGGCCAGAATCTGCTCGATGTGGTTCTGCCATAGCCCCAGCCCATAAGGGTGCCGCGTCGGAAAGTCACCAATATCCAAGGCAACCCCGGCGAACGCTGTAGTCTGTGCTACCTGTCCCTTGGTTAGGAAGCGATCGGCAATGCCGCGCTGATCAAGGACCTCGATACTACGTGAGTGCAGGCCGCCCGCCCGCGAACCGGCAAGCTCCTGGTTGGGGCGACGTTCGACAATGACAACACCCACACCTGCCAACGCCAGCTCTCCTGCCAGCATCAGCCCAGTCGGGCCTCCTCCGGCAATCACTACCGGATGCTCTGTCAAAGAGGTGGACTTTATGAGCGCGGGGATGCCCTTCGGGCCCACATTTGCTTGCGTCACATTTGATTGCTGCATGTTTACCGGCCTTTTTCGCTTAAGGCCCCGCAGTCTATGCATAAAAAGGTCAGTGACAATTCTTGTACTTAACTGTTTCATCCCCAGATACAGGGTAGGGCGAGGCTCCAGGTTTTAGAACGCGTCTGTCTACAGTTTCCTTGAGATATCGACGTAAGGGATTCTATTTTTAGGGCTGGTTCTGTGTTTGCTTGATGGAACAAGTTTGCAGTGCTGACGGCTGCGGCTTTCGCCATGCCTGCTTGTGACTGCTTCAAGCGACACCCTTGGCCGGTATCGAGCTCATTTATACGATGCGCAAACAATAGGCCCAGTTTTTCTACGCTCAACTTCCGTCTCTCGAAGTGGTCTTTGAGAGACGGAAGTTGAGCGTAGAAAAACTGGGCCCATCGTGCACGGCATTTATTTTGTTGACGCGTTTTTCACAAATTCCGTAGTGTAGGTTTTCGACAAGTCGATCTGTTTGCCTTGTATATTCTTTGAGAACGCTGAGAGTACAGCGAGAACCGTTTTCGGGCCATCTTCTGGCATCACGCCGTCAACGGTGAACATCGATTTGCCGGCATCAAGCGCCTTGATGTAGCTTTCCTTGTCACCGACATAAAAGTCCTTCGGCATTTTGTCTGCAATCTCAGATCCTGTATGGGTGTTGATGTAATGTAGCGTTTTGACGAAAGCATTCGCCAGTTTCTGTGTTTCATCCTTGTGTGTATCAACCCAATTCGTCTCCATGTAGAGCGAAGCAGCGGGATAGGTGCCGCCGAGCGCCTTGCGTGCACCCTCTATCGTTCGCATGTCTACTGCGATCGTGGCCTCTTTGGTTTTCAACATGCGCGAAATGGTGGGCTCGGTTGTCATGCCAACCTGAATGGCATCTTGCTGCATGGCCGCAATGAATGTCGTGCCTGCTCCCACTGGCACCGATGTCACGTCACCCGGTTTGAGGCCAGCCTGTGCCAGCATGAATTGGGTCAAAAAGTTCGTGGACGAACCCAAACCCGTCACACCAGCACTGTGGCCCTTGAAATCAGCAACACTCTTGATCTCGGGATACTTTGTCGACACTAACTCGACTTCGCCCGGGGCTTGGCTAAACTGGACGACGGATTCAATAAATTTGCCTTTGGCTTGCAAGTCGACGCAATGGTCGTAGAAGCCGACAACGCCCTGCACTGCACCAGCGAGCAGCTCGTTTTCTGCATCAACGCCTGCGGGCTCATTGAGTAGTTCGACATCCAAGCCTTCATCCTTGAAATAACCAAGTGATTCGGCGAGCTTTGCCGGCAGATAAATCTGCTTTTCGTAGCCACCAACCATCAGTGTGATCTTATCAGCCGCATAGGATGCGTTTGTGGCAAGAAGCGAACCAACGATAATAGCCGCCTTGGTGACAGTATGAAGTAGAGTGCGTGTTGAACGCATGGTTTGTTCCTCCGGGTTTCAGTGCATCCATGGTTCACTTCGTCCTGACGACGATGCGCTCCTCCCATGACGCATGCTGATTATGGAATACTGAAGCTTTCAGTTGGCTTTCAGCTGCCCGTTTGCATTCGCAGATTTTGACGGTTCCCAAGGGGCGCTAACCTGTAATTGCTGCCCCCTTGCTTGGCAGCGTATCAAGCGCTCCAGTATCTTCAGCATATGTGTGTTTGTGAGATCCCCCGAGCGCCAGATACACAACCGGTGTCGTAAAAAGGGTGAGGACTTGCGAAACAACAAGCCCGCCGACAATGGCAATCCCGAGTGGCGTGCGCAGCTCGGCGCCGGGTCCCGTGCCGAGCGCAAGCGGCAATGCTCCCAGGAGCGCGGCCATTGTTGTCATCATGATTGGCCGGAAGCGTAATAGGCAGGCCTGCCGGATAGCTTCAGCAGGAGGCAGCCCCTGGTGGCGCTCGGCATCTAGCGCAAAATCAATCATCATGATGGCATTCTTCTTTACAATCCCGATCAGCAGAATGATGCCTATCATCCCCATGATCGAAAGATCTTGGCCGAACAACAGCAACGCCAACAGCGCGCCGAGACCCGCTGAGGGAAGCGTGGATATGATCGTCAACGGGTGAACGGCACTTTCGTAGAGCACACCAAGCACAATGTAGACTGCGATCACCGCCGCCAGTATGAGCCAGGGCTGTGTGCTCAGGGAGCTCTGGAAAGCTTGGGCTGTTCCTTGGAATGTGCCGGTAACAGTAATGGGAATGCCCGCTGCCTGTTCCGCCGTGTGTATGGCCGTTACTGCTTCGCCAAGCGCCACATTTGGCTTCAGGTTAAAGGAGAGGGTCGTTGCGGGCATCGAGCCCTGATGATTGATCGTAACGGGAGATACACCGGTTTTCACCGATGCAAGTAGGCTGAGCGGAACAAGTTGATTCATCGTCGAAGAGCGCACGAAAAGGTGAGCCAGTGCATCGGTTGACAGGCTAAAGCGCGGATCAATCTCCAACACAATGTGGCTCTGGCTTACCTGCGTGAATTGAGTGGCAACCTGACGCTGTCCAAATGCATCATAAAGCGTGTCATCAATGGCTTGCACACTCACCCCGAGACGAGATGCCGTTGCGCGGTCAATACTCAGTGTGGCACTGGTGGCTTCATTTTGTTTGTCAGATATTACGTCCTGCACCTCAGGTAGTGAACTGAGAGCTTTGGACATGACGGCGGCCCATTTGGTTAATTCCTCAGTGTCCTGCGCCTGAAGTGTGTATTGATATTGCGATGCCGACGAGCGTCCGCCAACCTGGATATCTTGGCGAACCCGCATACCGAGTGTCAGTCCTTCCATACCCGCGACTGCTTTTTTCAAGCGCGCCATCACGGTCTTGGCCGGGCTGCGCAGGTTGAAGGGTTTCAGATTGATCTGGACTTGACCAATGCTTGTCGACGGGCTGGGATTGATCCAGTAAGCAACGTTGTCAACAGCCGGATCACGCATGATGATAGCGCCCAAATCCTGCATCTTTATGGACATAGCATCGAACGAAATATCCGTTGCCGTTTGGGCCTGAGCCTGGATGAAACCTGTATCCTGCTCTGGCAAAAATCCTTTGGGTACAATGATATACAGCCACACCGTCAGCACCAGAGTTGCGCATGTTACCAAGAGGGTGGTGGTTCGATGCCGGAGAACAAAGTCCAACCCACGGCCATAAGCGCGGGTGCAAGCATCAAACAGCCTTTCGGACCAATTGAAGAGGCGGCCATGGGATTTGCGATTGTTGTCGCGGATCAGCCAGGCGCATAACATTGGCGTGACAGTGAGAGAGATCAGTCCGGACATTAAAATCGCAATACTGACCGTGACCGCAAATTCGCGGAACAGACGTCCCACAATACCGCCCATAAGCAGGATAGGGATGAAAACTGCAACGAGCGATATTGTCATCGAAATGATTGTGAAATTGACCTCACGGGCGCCTTCAATCGCGGCCTGAAACTTGGATTTCCCGTTTTCGAGGTGGCGGACAATGTTTTCGATAACGACGATGGCATCGTCGACCACAAACCCAACGGCAATTGTCAGACCCATGAGTGATAGATTGTCGATGCTATATCCAAGGAGGTACATGACACAAAAGGTGCCGAGCAGTGACAGCGGTATCGTTATGCTTGGAATAAGCGTTGCCCAAAAGTTTCGCAGAAAGGTGAAAATGACCATGACCACGAGCGCAATGGTGATGAGCATTGTGAGCTGCACGTCGGACACAGACGCATTGATGATCTGCGTACGGTCGCCCACCACCGATAACTGGACGCCGGCGGGCAACCCGGCTTCTAATGCTGGCAGCTTGTCTTTGATATTTCGAATGGTGTCGAGGATGTTGGATCCCGCCATCTTGTGAACATCGATCATGACGGAGCGCTTCATCTGCAGCCATGCAGCCTGTTTGTTGTCCTCCGGGCCAGGTATCACCTTTCCAACATCTTTCAGATAGATGGGAGCGCCGTTCCGGTAGGCGATGATCATGTTCCTGTATGTGGGAACGTCAACAATCTGATCAGTCGCGTCGAGAACGGTAGTCCGCCCGTCACCGCTGATCGAGCCTTTAGGTGTATTCACCGTTTGACTGCCAACGATACTGCGGACATCCTCAAGCGTGAGCCCGCGTGCCGCCAATTTGTCAGGATCAATTTGAATCCGGACAGACGGGCGTTGCGGTCCGTGGAAATCGACAAGCCCGACGCCAGTCATCTGCGACACCTGTTGCGCAACAATATCCTCTGCGTAGTGGTCGAGTTCGGTCAGGGGAAGTTGGTCTGATGTTAACGCCAGAGTAAGAACGGTTGCTTCGGCGGGGTTGGATTTATGGTAGGTTGGGGGGCTTGGTAGGCTTTTGGGAAGGCTGCCTGCTGCCGCTCCAATGGCAGCCTGTATGTCTTGCGCAGCTGCATTGATGTCCCGCGACAGATCGAACTCAATTGTGATGTTTGTACGGCCCGACGAACTCGTCGAAGTCATCTGGTTCACGCCGGAGACGTTTGAGAGCTGATTTTCCAAGGGGGTTGCGACCGATGTGGCCATTGTATTGGCGCTGGCCCCCGGAAGCGTGGCTTCCACCTGAATTGTCGGGAAGTCAACCTGTGGCAACGAAGCAACCGGAAGCATGAAATAGGAGACTGCGCCCAAGAGCACCAATCCTAATGCCAACAGGCATGTTCCCACACGCCGTCGGATGAATATCTCAGAAATGCTCATGGCTTGGATTCCGATGTACTTGCGACATTCGATCCGGCGTTCTTGACGGTAATCAATGCGCCGTCGCTTAGGCGGGATTGACCTCCTACGACGATTTCCTGCTCTGGTGCTATTCCCGACTTCAGGGCGGTGTATCCGCCGGCAGTAAGCCCTGCCTCGACAGGAACCGCCGCTACTTTGTTGTCAGGTTTGACAACAAAGACGTAGGGGCCATTCTGCCCATTCTGGATTGCGGCCGCTGGAGCAGCGACCATATTGCGGTCCGTGCGGGTGACAACGCGGGCCGTAACCAATTCTCCCGGCCAGAGGCTCAAGGATTCGTTGGGAAAAGTGGCCTTCAACTTGATCATGCCGGTATTTGGGTCAACCTGACTGTCAATGGCTGTGATTTTGCCGTCGGCGAGATGTTGCTGCCCGTCACGGCTGTCGACCGCTACACTGAGTTCGCCGCTGTTTTGGCCAGCCAGCAGATCGGGAAGATCATCCTGCTGCAACGAGAACTCGACGGCGATCGGTTTCATTTTGGTAATTGTGACCAAACCCGCAGTGTCCGACACATGAAGCATTGAGCCTTCATCGACCAGTTTCAAGCCTACTCGACCAGAGACCGGCGCATTGATCGTTGAGAAATCCAGATTAAGTTTGGCTGTGTCGATGGCTGCCTGATCACCGGCAATTGTTGCTTCCAGAATCGCAACCTGGCCCTTGGCTGTATCCGCTATTTGGACTGCTCCATATCCCGAGCTGGAGAGTTTGGAAGCACGATCGTAGTCGGCTTTTGCAACGGTCAGTTGAGCGCTGTCTTTCGCCAGTGTGGCTTGAACACGGGCCAGTTCGGCTTCGTAAGGACGGGGGTCAATCCGGGCCAATACATCGCCGACTTTAACATCTTGTCCTTCTTGAAAAGACAGACTGAGCAGTTGGCCGTCAACTCTGGTTCGCACCGTCACGGTAGACAGAGCCGTGACGGTACCCAAGGCAGAGCGTTCAATCGACATGTCGCGAATGCCGGTTTTCCCTGTGGTGACCGGGATTGCGGTTGGTGCAGAAGCTGATTTGACCGGTCGGTTGTTCAAGGTTGGCCAATACTGCAGCGCGGCAAATCCAACGCCAGCCAATGCAAGAATCCCGAGTATCGCAAAAATCCCGCCGCGCCTACGGGCACCTGATTTATGGGCAGGGAATTCGTCCGCTTGACCGTCTTTCTGCACAAATTCGTTTGGGCCACGGTTCAGCATTGGGCACCAAGGAATGAAACCGCCAAATTGCTTGATACGATTGACAGCCGCGAAGTGCTTGACGTTCTATAGGCTCGCTGTCGGTAAGCGAGCTTGAAAAGCCAGAACCTATAGCGGCACTGCAGTGAAGTGATTGTGTCTGATTCCATCTTTTTAGCACCACCGAGACAAGAAAGCGCGGCAATCAATTTTGCTGCATGTCTTGATAATGGATGCGCTGTCATGCCCTCGACTTCGCGCGAACATGAAATGTATTTCAGAAATCGGTTTGGCTTGACCCTACAGCATCAATCATCACTGAACGGCTGATCTTTCGGTGGCTTTCCCATAAGGTAACCTGCGCCCGGTACTGTGTGTAGTATGGGGTCGTTAAAGCCGGAATTGAGCTTTTTCCGTAGCCGGTGGATATGCATGTCAACGATGTTTCCCTTCGGCTCGAAATCATAATCCCATGCCGCTTCGAGAAGCATTGAGCGGGTAACCACCTCGTTGGCGTGCTGCATAAGTGTGCGTAGAATAAGAAATTCCCGGTTCTGGAGATCAATGGGGGAACCGTCCCGCGCAGCCTGCCTTTTCTTCACATCCAGCGTGAGATTTCCCACGCTCAGTATGTCCGCGCCAGCCGTGCGGTCGTGTCGTCTCTGAAGTGCCTGGACCCGGGCCAGAATCTCCGAAAACGCGTATGGTTTTCCCAGATAGTCATCGCAACCGCTTCGAAGTCCTTCAATCCTGTCCTTGGCGCTGGCTATGCCGCTGAGCATGAGTATTGGCAGGTTGATCTTCAACCGGCGCAGTTCCGCAACCACAGCCAGACCGTCTAGACCCGGAAGTACGCGATCGATGATCGCTACGTCGTAAATACCCTCCAGCGCCAGTGTTAATCCAAGCTCGCCACCGTTCGCATGGTCAGCAACATGACCGCTTTCATTGAGCCCGCGTACTAGAAACCGTGCCGTCTTTTCGTCATCCTCAATAACCAGTATCCGCATGGAAGACGTTTCCATTTATGAAATGCATTTAATGTTGTGGCGAAGTAGTATCAGGGTCACACCCGCTAAGGTGCGCAGCAACAGCCCGCCTCTTATATTCAATCTTAATTGGGCGTTTTCAAGGAAGTGACGTGTCGATAATTCTTGTAATCGAGGACGACGCTCGAACAGCTTCCGAGATCGAAGCTGCCCTTATTGACAATGGTTGTACCGTTAAAATAGCCGTCGATGGCCGTGCAGGTCTGCTTGAAGCCGCTACAGGCCGCTATGATGCCATTGTTCTTGATCGCATGCTGCCCGGCGATTTGGACGGGCTTGGAGTTCTTTCGACGCTCAGGGTTGCCGGTATCCATACGCCGGTACTTATTCTCAGCGCACTTTCTGCCGTGGACGAACGTGTGAGAGGTTTGAAAGCAGGCGGCGATGACTATCTGACGAAGCCATTTGAATTTCTTGAATTGACGGCTCGTATTGACGTCTTGGTCAGAAGGCAATCGGTTGCGATGCCAGAAACCTCGATTCGCGCAGGCGATCTCGAAGCAGATCTCCTAACCCATACCGTAAAGCGGGCCGGAAAACTTATTGATCTGTTGCCAAGAGAGTATCGACTACTGGAATATTTGATGCGCCACTCAGGTCAAATAGTAACGCGTACAATGTTATTTGAAGAGGTCTGGCATTATCGCTATGACGAACCAACGAACGTCATTGACGTTCATATAAGCAAGCTCCGCAGAAAAATTGAAGCCACTGGAGCAGCTACGGTCATCAGAACAGTACGCGGCTCAGGATATGTACTTGATGCGCCTGATTGAATTGATACACACAACGAGCTTTCGGCTCGCTATCGCATTTCTTGTTCTATTTGCCGTCGCATCTGGAGCACTTTTTGCTTTTCTGTCATGGGAGACCAGAGATTTTCTCACGGATCGTACTGATGAATGGCTCTTGAGAGAAGCAGGCACATTATCAGCCCTCGATGATCAAACCATCATATCTCGATTGTCAGCCAGGGAATCTTTGAGCGCAGTACGGGAACGGCCCATTTCGTTATTTGATCCGCAAGGGCATCTCCTTGCTGGCAGTACGATGACATTACCAGTCTATGATGTAAACAAATCAAATCCTCACAATTTTGCGACGAAGAGGGCAGATGAACGCGCTCATTTTCGCGGTCTTGTAAAGCGCTTATCCTCGGGCAACACACTGCTTATCGCTCAGGATGTTGGCGAACTGCGTGAGTTTAACGATGTTTTGACAAACGCGATGATCTTAGGCGCCGCTGTGACAGCAGCTTTGGGCCTACTTGGTGCTGCATTCATTGGAGCTGGTTCGGTAAGGCAAATCCACACGATATCTGACGTGACGCGCAACATCATGAGCGGTGATCTCACTCAGCGTTTGCCTGTTCTGGGAGGCAGCGGAGACGTTCGTCGGCTTGTGAAAGTCGTCAACTCCATGCTGGATGAAATCGAGCGTTTGATGCATGAAGTCAAAGGCGTTTGCGATAATATTGCTCACGACATGAGGACGCCGCTTACCCGTATGCTGGCCGGACTTGAACGCGCTCGCCGCAGGGCGGTTACAGCGGATGAGTATGCTGATTATGTTGACGGCGCGATTGTCGAAACCCAAGGAATGTTGAAAACCTTCAGCGCGCTCTTGCGTATTTCGGAGATCGAGGACGGCGCGCGACGGGCGGGATTCGTGTCGGTTGATATGAGAACTGTCATATCAGATGCTGTGGAATTGTACGAACCGCTTGCCGAGGAGCGCGAGATCCGACTGTCTGTTGATTTCGGCGAGGTTCCCGTGCGCATTCTGGGAGACCCAAGTCTACTTTTTGAAGCGGTAGGCAACCTCATCGACAATGCCATCAAATTTACCCCTCGGGGAGGGGCTGCGAAGGTAACTCTTGAAGGACATTTGAAGCGGCCGCGATTGACAGTTGAAGATAATGGGCAGGGCATCCCTTCACAAGAAAAGGAACTGGTGTTGAAGCGGTTTCATCGGGGTGAAAAAAGTCGCCATGAACCAGGAAATGGACTTGGTTTAAGTCTGGTTGCAGCAATAGCGCGCCTGCATAGAATTGATCTAAGCTTCGGGGAACAGAAAATCGGCTGTAAAATTGTGCTGGAATTTAACCATAATGAGCAAGGGCGCGCGTTAAGCTCGGACACATCTTTGCTGAGCTGATAATCAGTTAATGCAAGTGGGCGGTGAAACTGACTATGCCCGATTGTTGTGAGGCAGTAAGGGTCCGCACTCATGAGGAATGAAGCATGTCCTTTTTCTCAGCGCTCACGGCCTATATCGCCTCGCATCCGCATCAGGCTTATGGGTTGATTTTTCTGCTGGCTTTATCTGAGTCAATTCCGGTCATTGGGGTGGTTGTTCCTGGGACGGCTGTCATCGTGGCCCTTGCGGCCATGGTTCCCAGCGGAGTTCTGATGCTTTGGCCGATGCTGTTCGCAGCTTTTTTAGGTGCCATTGCCGGCGACGGTCTGGCCTTCTGGCTGGGCCATAGGTACCACCGGGAAATCCTCAGCCGATGGCCGTTGAAACGTTACCCGGTGCTTATCGAGCGCAGCGAAACGTTCTTCGACCGGCATGGAGGTAAAAGTATTTTTTTGGCTCGCTTCACACCTGGGGTCAGAGCATTTGTCCCGCTCGTCGCGGGTATACTGCGGATGCCAGCTCGGCGATTCTATGTCGCCAATATCCTCTCGGCATGTGTGTGGGCTCCAACCCATGTGTTGCCGGGGGTGTTCATAGGTGTCTATCTTTCTGTTGCTGGTCCTGCAGCGGGCCGTGTCGCTGCTCTGTTTGTCGCCTTGATAGTCATTCTCTGGATTGCCCTTCACGCCACAAAATATGGATTGATCCGGGGCGTTCCAATTCTCCTTGCGATCTCCGACAGACTCCGGAATTGGGCCAAGGGCCGCAGTGGTTGGCCCGCGCGCCAGTTGGAAACTTTGCTCAGTCCCGCCATGGGAGAGTCAAGGATACTTCTGGCATCGGCAGTTCTGCTCATCGCCGCTGCGTGGGTATTCTTCGCTATCCTTGAAGACGTTGTCAGTGGTGATCCGTTGGTTCAAGTCGATGTCGCCGTATATCAGTTTCTTCAAGATCTCAGGACGCCGTTCGCCGATGCATTCATGATTGTATTTTCCGAATTGGGAGACACAGCCGTTGTTATTCCCGTTGCAATTGTTGTGTTTCTTTGGTTCGTCTGGAAGCGTAGTTGGCGAACGGCAGCTTATTGGGCGGGAGCAGTTGGCTTTGCTGCGGCGATCAATACGGCTATAAAAGTCGCGGTACACCGTGCCAGACCCAATGAGGGTCTTTATTCCGGATGGAGTGATTTTTCCTTTCCGAGCGGTCATAGCACCACAAACGCAGTGCTTTATGGCTTTCTTGCCTTTCTCGTTGTAAGGCAGATTCGACCGCGACTGCAGCTGCCTGTCATTACAACTGCGACCGCATACATCAGTTTGATCGCGTTCTCCCGAATTTATCTTGGGGCGCACTGGTTTTCGGATGTTGCAGGTGGGCTGGCATTTGCAGTTGCCTGGCTTGCCTTACTGTCTATCGCTTACCAAAATCATCAGACAAGGGAACGCGCCTCTGGTGGATTGCTACTCTTGGTCCTCGTGACCGTCATCCTCGCTGGCGGGTTGAACATTTATAGGAACCATGGCGCGGACATGGAACGGTATGCTGTTCAGTATAAAGAGCAAAATATGCTCGCTGCCGACTGGTGGAAAAGCGAGTGGGCGACATTACCGGAACACAGGGTAGATTTTGACGGTGAGACAAGAGAGCCGATCACGTTTCAATGGGCTGGAAGCCTGGCGGACCTTCAAGAAACGTTGCAACTGACAGATTGGCGCGTAGCGGCACCGTGGTCATGGGCGGGCGCTCTTGCTTGGCTCACGCCCGCACCGGATCCAATGACCTCACCAATATTGCCAACGCTGGAGCGTGGACGTTTGCCGAGCCTGACCCTCGTCCATCCAACAAGAAGAGCCAATGGCCGCATTGTGCTGCGAATATGGGCGACAGACATTGATCTGCAGACTGGCCATCTGACAGAGCTTTGGATTGGATCGGTTGTGGAAGAGGATCTAATCAATCGACTGTCACTGATAACACTCCCCCAGGTTCTGCCGAACTTCAACGCTTCTCGCGACCTGCTAGCCGGATCAATCCAAGCAAGTAAGCTTCCGGTCCGGGTTTCAGAGCAGATTCCGTTAATATGGGATGGCGGCGTGTTGCTGGCTCACGACAGCCAGGCGCTGTGGAGCGAGGGCCAACGAAACTGATTTGGCTTTATGTGCCGGCATTGCCTATTTGCGCAAATAGTGTGTGAAAACTATTCGCCACGCCCACTTATGGTGACGTTCCGAAGCAACGCTGATTTAATTTCCGTTTTGATCAACGCCATACAGAGTGCTTCCAATCTGCGGCTTACGGAAATGTATGCAAGCAGCGATGCTGCGGTAAAGTTTGACGCTCATGTTTTTTGTCAACGCACAATGGCGTTCGCAAGGAGTAGACATGAACAAGTACCTGGAAAAGCACCCGGCGTGGACCATAGCATTTGTACTGGGCGCTGCCGTCGCGCTGTCTTATTTGACGATGCCAACTGCGCATTCGGCATCATCGCCGAAGATTGAAGATATCGCCGCTGCGGAAAAGAACCCCCTTGGTGATATCCCCGATAGTCAGGTTTTCACCGATTATCACTCCGCTCTTGGCTTCTCGTTGAAAGTCCCTGAAGGATGGGCGCGCAAGGATGGTCCAGACGGTGTCAGTTTTACCGACAAATTCAATGGTGTAGCAGTCGTGATTTCGCCGGCAGCTTCCACGCCCTCAATTGAATCGATAAAACTCGATTACTTGCCAAAGATGGAAGCGTCGGGACGAGCGGTCAAGGTCATAGGAGTGCGCGCTGTAAAAGCAACTGGTGGAAATGCAATCCTGATTACTTTTAGTTCTGATTCTGAACCAAACACGGTGACGAATAAACAAATTCGGCTTGAGAACAGACGGTATCTTTTCTTCAAGAACGGGAAAATCGCTGAGCTTGATCTCTATGCGCCTTTCGGTGCTGATAATATCGATCAATGGCGGCTGATGTCTCAATCATTCCGTTGGCAATGACATGCCTCTTATCGAAGCACATGAATTGTATCGATTTTACCATGTGGGAGACGATGAAACCCGCGCGCTTCGAGGCATTAGTCTTAGTGTAGGACCGGGCGAGATTGTGGCGGTTACAGGGCCATCCGGCAGCGGCAAGTCGACTTTGTTATCGTGTCTTACGGGTCTTGAAGAGCCCGATGGTGGTTATGTCATTGTGGCAGGTGAAAGGATCACGCGCCGCTCCGAAGCTCTGCGGGCGTCAATAAGGGCGAGGCGCTTTGGCATTCTGCAACAGACACACAATTTGCTCGCGCATCTTACCGTCACAGAAAATATCGAACTCCAGATGCATTTGGCCGGTATCGCGAACGCAGGTCAGATTGAGTCGCTGCTCACAGCTGTTGATCTTCTGCATCGCGCATATGGCTATCCGAATGAACTATCAGGTGGCGAGGCAACCCGCGCGGGTTTGGCAGTTGCTGTTGCAGCAGATCCAATTCTTCTTGTTGCTGACGAGCCCACAGCGGAAGTCGACCGTGAGACGGAGTTGCGTCTCATCGATCATTTCAAGCAACGAAGGCGAGCGGGTAAATCAACTCTCTTTGCCACACATAGTGAGGCGATGTCAGGCATTGCGGACCGCGTACTCAAGATGAGAGACGGAAAGTTGATCAATGACTGAATCTCTGGTCGAAGCGAAAGATATAGCAAAGGACTTTCCGGATGGAACGTCCTATGTGAACACCGTAGTACAACCATCGTCATGTCAGATTGGGTGTGGCGACCGAATTGCATTGACTGGTCCTTCCGGAAGCGGAAAATCTACACTCCTATACTTATTGGGTGGGCTCGATGTGCCCACCCGAGGCGTTGTAACCTGGCCAATGCGAGGTCCGCACGAAGACTTGATACCCGAAAAAATTACCTATGTTTTTCAATCCCAGAGTTTGTTTCCGGCGCTGACGGTTGTTGAAAATGTAGCATTGCCACTGGTGGTTTCTGGAAGACAAGATTTTGCTGATCAACGTTCGATGGCTCTTTTGGCAGAATTTGAACTTGACGGATTGGCAGACAAACTTCCCGATGAGTTGTCGGGTGGCCAAGCTCAGCGCGTTGCCTTGGCCAGAGCCCTCGTGACGCAGCCTCTGTTGATACTTGCCGACGAACCGACTGGCCAACTTGATGCTGCGACTGCTCGGTCTTTGATCGACGTCCTTCTGAGACACATTGAAGGCACATCGACGGCTCTGCTCATCGCAACGCATGATCTGAAAATCGCCGAACGGATGGAAACACAATGGTCGATGCGTCACGGCGTGTTGGAGACGGATATTCGAAGCTCTGTCGAACTGGTGGCTGTGAAATGATGGGGCTTTGGATAAATGGCCTCATCACACGCCGTCCCTTGCAACTTTGGGGAACGGCAGCGGGTATCGCGGCGACAATCGGTTTGATCGCTTGTCTCGCACTTTTTCTTTCCTCAAGTGCTCAAACCATGACAAAGCGGGCGATTGCCAATGTGCCCATTGATTGGCAGGTCGAAATATTGCCGACTGCCGATAAAGAGGCAGTAAAAAAGTCAATCACCCAATCTGCGAAGATTTCAGCGATTGGAGAAACGCATTTTGCCAATGTCGCTGGCCTCGAGGCCACCACCGATGGAACGGCCCAAACCACCGGGCCAGGCAAAGTGCTCGCTTTTGACAGCGCCTATCTCGAAAATTTCCCTGCCGAAGTGCGGTCGTTGTCCGCAGGGGGAGGGGGCGTGATGATAGCCCAGCAAACCGCAGCGAACCTGCGTGTCAAAAAGGGAGATACGGTTACAATCAATCGTGTTGGTTTGCCGCCCGCCTCAGTCCAGATTGATCGGATTGTTGAGTTGCCTGATGCAGATTCCCTTTTCCAGTCGATCGGGTTGCCTCCTCAATCGGCCCCCCAAGCTCCTCCGGATAATGTCTTGATCCTTCCATTGGATCGTTGGACCGGTCTTTTTGGCCCACAGCAAGAGCTAGCACCGGACAGCGTCATGTTGCAGCTGCATGTGAAACTTGCTCGAACGGAACTACCGACAAATCCCGAAGCTGCTTATGGCTTTGTCATCAGCGCGGGTCATAATCTGGAAGCACGGGTGGCCGGTTCCGCATTGCTTGCCAACAATTTGGGTGCGCGGCTTGATGCGGTGCGAGGGGACGCTCTTTATGCTCGCGTCCTGTTCTTGTTCCTCGGAATACCCGGAATATTACTGTCTATCATACTGACGTTCGCAATTACGGCTTCGGGTGCAGGTCGCAGAAAACTTGAACAGACACATATGCGCGTTCGCGGTGCATCGATGCGTCAGGTCCTTTGGTTGGCGGCAGCGGAGGCATTTATTGTCGCGCCGCTGGGTGTGGTGGGCGGCGTTACTATGGCGCTCATTTTGTCGGGTCTCTTTTTGGGAACCGTCCCGTTAAATTTGTCGCATGTGTTCCTGTTCTTGGCGCTTGCCATATTTGGTACGCTGCTTTCCCTCGCAGCTATCCTTTTCCCGGCATGGAACGCTGCCCGGTTACGGACAGTCCAGATTGCCCGAAAAACGGTAGAACGCGCAGGGGTGTCCCTTTGGCAGAAGTTCTATCTGGACGTACTGTTTATTTTGTCGTCGGCAGGCATTTTTTGGCATTCAGCTGCGAGTGGCTATCAAGTGGTGCTCGCGACGGAGGGAGTGGCTGCCACGGCTGTCGATTACACGGCTTTCGCTGCGCCTGTCCTGTTTTGGCTGGGGGCGGCGCTTCTTTGTATCCGTATCAGTGGTTTCGTACTGCGCCAGAATGGTGCGGCGCTACGTGCCATAGTACGTCCGATCAGTGGGCTTATGACGAATGTCGTATCCGCTACATTTTCCCGGCAAGCGCGACGATTGACGCTCGCTATCGGCATGATAGCTATGGCCGTTTCATTTGCCACATCCACTTCGATTTTCAATCTTACATTCAATAATCAAGCCCGTGTCGATGCTGAACTCACAAATGGGTCTGACGTCACGGTTTTTGGAACAACCATCCAGCCTGCAGGCAATCAACTTGCAAAACTGGAAGCAATTCCCGGCGTTGCCGCCGCGCGATCCATGCAACATCGTTTTGCTTATGTAGGTGCAGATCTGCAGGATTTATACGGGATTGATCCGGCACGCCTTCCGGCTGCAACGAATTTGTCCAACGCCTTTTTCTCTAACGGAAGTGCCGCAGACAATCTCTCCCGCCTTCAAACGACACCAGATGGAGTTCTCGTCTCGGAAGAAACCGTGAAAGATTTTCAACTCAATCCTGGAGACACGTTGAATTTGCGACTGCAAAATTCAACTGATCACCAATATCACGTTTATCCCTTTAAGTTCGTCGGAGTAGTACGGGAATTCCCCACAGCGCCCAAAGATTCATTTCTCGTCGCGAACATGGATTACATTACCAAAGTGACCGGGGACGGTTCAGCCGAGTATGTCCTTTTGCGCACGAGCGTTAACCCGGCTTCTGTGGCCGAAGCTGTGAGCGCGTTGCTGGCACCGCTTCCTTCTCTAAAAATAAAGGATGTCGGATCAGTCACCCACTTGATTGGTTCCAGCTTGACGGCAGTAGATTTAGACGGGTTGACGTCAATCGAGCTGATATTCGCACTGATCATGGCCACTGCATCGGCCGGACTCATGCTTGCGCTGGGCTTCATTGATCGGCGCCGAGACTATGCAATCTTGACTGCAATTGGTGTGAAATCAGGTCAACTTGCTGCATTCCTATGGAGCGAAGCTGCTATTATTTTGCTGGGCGGGCTGGCGTTCGGGCTCCTTATAGGGACACTAACAGCTGAAATGTTGATCACCATGCTGACAGGCGTTTTTGACCCGCCACCGGAAGCCATGTCAATTCCATGGCTGTATCTGTCTGCCGTTATTGCCACCACAATCGCCTCGGTAGTATTCGCCGTTGCTTTTACGGAATATTGCCGCCGACAAGCATCCCAGGTGCTTGGAAGGCAGATGTGAGTTGTTGCCTTGGGGTGGTGAGCTTGCTGTTTGGCGGCGTGACTGGAGTACGCCAGTAGATGCTTTCAAATGGGGCCCCTTAAGAACGCCGTGAGCGAAGTGCCGCTACAGATGTGACGGCGATCAGAACGACCAGACAACCGGCGAAGAACAAATATCCAATCGCAACAGTGTTCACCCCGGGTATCCATTTGATCAAGGCCACCGTAATCAAAACCACAGCGCAAACCGCTGCTGCCAAGCCTATATCTCCGAGGAACATCTTATAGAGTTCTGTAAGAACTTCCTTCAAAAGGCTCACAGCGAAATCTCCTGTTTCTTTGTGCGGAGGAAATACGCCATACCCATCCCTGTTAGGAGGAACAACCCGGCGAAGAGCAGTAAGGTGAGGTCTTGTCCGGGCCAAGCAATGCCCAATCCCTCTCCTGTCCAGAAGACGCCAAAGGAGGACAACATTACCCCAACACCAAATTTCAATGTGTTCTCAGGGACTCTGGATAGAGGCTTATGAACAAAAGCTCCCACCAGTAAAACCAATACACATGCCGCCAGTGCACCGAGTGCGGCCGGTCCGAGAAGACCGCGTCCAGAACCGACGGCTATCACGATGAATACAACCTCGAGGCCTTCGAGAAGGATCGCCTTGAATGCCGTTATACCTGCGATCCAGTCGAGGGAGGTGCCGTGCGCAGGAGTATCTCTGCCAAGATTGGCTTTTTCTGTCTGAAACGCTGCAAGTTCGTCGTGTAGCGGAATGATACCGGCTGCCCTCAGAATGGCCTTGCGCAACCAGCCCATGCCAAACAACAGAAGCAGAACGCCGATCACCAATTGCAGGCTGTGCAGCGGCACCTGATCAAGCAGCGGTCCCAGCGCAAGGACGATGACCGCAAGGACGGCTAACCCCGCCGCTGTGCCCGCAATGGCAGGCCGCCAGCCCCTGAGAACACCAACTGCCAGAACAATCGTAAAGGCTTCAACGACTTCGACAACCGAAGCTAAAAACGCCGCGCCAATTGCCGGGCCTGCTATGCTCCAGGAGATGCTGTCCATGCCAAAACCATCAAAGTTGTAAATGCAACATTTGCCATGATAATGTAGTAAATACAACGAATGTCAATGGAGATCAAAATGGCCGGAACATTTTCCATGATTGAAGCAATCGATGACGGCTCGCTACAGCTCAGCCAAGCCGAACGCCGGGTAGCATCTTATATCGTGGCAAACAGACATCAGATTCTGGTCATGTCGGCAATGGAACTTGCCAAGGTTCTTGGTACCAGCGACGCTACCGTTATTCGTACAGCTAAAGCTCTTGGCTTCGATGGGCTTGATGCGATGCGCAGGGCAATTGTCGACGAACTCCATGGGAACAATAGTGCGGCTGACCGAATTACCCAGACGATCAAGGAAACCGGGGGAGATCTCAGAAAGGCATTCGAAGACACACGGAACATTCAACGTCGCGCCATCGAAGCGATCCACGAGAATGTAAGCGTGGAGACCTATATCGCACTGGTGACAAAAATGATTGGTGCACGCGAGATTGCTATCTTCGGCATCGGTCCCACCAGCGCCCTTGCTGTCTATTTTGCAACCCAGCTAAGCCGGTTTGGTTTGAATGCTCGTCCTCTTACCGCGACAGGGCTTTTCCTGGCCGATCAGCTTCTGCCAATCCAGAGAGGTGATTTGCTTTTCATCATGGCATATGGGCGCGTCTATCTAGAGGTTGGCGTTCTCATCGACCACGCGAACCGAATGGGTGCGGAGAAAGTGCTGGTGACGGATATGCTGGGAACCAAGCTCGGCCCAAGGGTTGATATGGCGATTACCATCCCTCGGGGAAAGACCGATGCGTTCAGCATGCATACTGCAACGCTTGCCTTTATCGAGAACATCATCGTCGGTATTGCAACATCCCAACCAAAGGCAACAATTGGAAAGCTCGAACTCCTCAACCAGTTGCGATCGGAGCTTGCAGGCGAGAATGCCAAGCTGCCCGCCTAACCTCACATCCGCTTCGTCTGTGCTGGATTCATTGCAGGAGCACCGAGTTCATAAGGAAAAGACTGGAATTATTTGGTTAACTTCAAAGGCCCTTCATTGCCCGCTTCGGACAGTTTCGTTGAGAAACATGATAATCTCGTCATATGCTTGTTTACGATGGCGCTCAAGCAGGACCATGTGCGTCGCCTGACCAATTTCGATAAAACGCTTGTAGGGTACGTTATCAAGTTTGTTAAAAAGATCCTGAGCCATATCGATGCGCACATCTATGTCCCATTCTGCAGCGACAATCAGGACGGGCGAAGTAATTCGCGAGGCATCGTAGATCGGCTTGCCTGCCGTCCAGTGCTCTCGTACATCCTGCACAGGGCCGGATGGCGCCAAGAAGTGCCCATCGGACGTCGTTTCCGGATTTGAGACAAGCGTCGTCTCGAGCCATGTCTCGAACCAGCCCGTCGGTATCAATGCTTCGCGCGCGCTCTCCGGGGCAGCAATGCGCCAAGCTGTCTCAAAAGTTGCCGGATCGATGTTTCGATAGGCGCTGAGTGGTGCTCCCGAATCAATACGCAGCGGCTTATGGGAGAGCCAGAGCGGCGTCACAAGGACGAGCTTCGAGAGCTTAGCGAAGTGGAATTGTTGCTCGTACCGGAACTGACGGCCCGATTGCGCACTGAGGCGCCTGGTATCCGGCTTCTTGGCCGGCCTACGACAAGCGATGGTGTCCATCGTTTATTAGACGATGGCGAGTTTGATCTTGCGATCGGTTGCTTTGAGGCGAACGCACAGCGTCATAAGGCCGAAATTCTTTTCGAGCAGGATTTGAGCTGCGTGTTCAACCCGGCTCTTTTGACGCTTAAAGAGCCGCTGGGGATGGATGATTATTTAGCCTTGCCGCACGTATTGGTGACTTTGACCGGGCGTCTCCAAGGTTGCTTGGACCGGGCCCTCGACGAGGTTGATTCGAAGCTGAATGTTGTGACGGCGGCGACAGAATTCTTGACGGTGCTGTCGACCGCGCGCCGGTCATCTCGACGGTACCGACACGGATGGCAAGACTGCATGCGCCGCGCTTCGGACTCAAAGTAATCCCAACGCCGCTCAAGCTTTTGCTTCCATCGGTGTCTTTGGTTTGGCCGGTCCGGCTTGACCAAGAGCCCGTATCGGACTGGGTGAGAACCCAGACACGAGCGATCATTTCCAAGATGAACCACTGCTAGCTCGATGAGGGTGATTGATGAGTGACAGCCTTGCCCATGCGCACGCTTCTGCGTTCTACCGCCTGTTCATTACCTCACCGTTCCGTCCACTCCAAATCATCTTACGAAATGGGTGATTTCCCGAGATGACCTCACCACGTTGATCATTTCACTGATTTGACAGCCTCAAGGATCACATCGGCTGTCTCCTGCGGATGGGACATATAGACCATATGGCTGGACTTGATGTCGGTCGTTTTCGTTTGAGCTCGTTGGTACATCCAGCGAAGGAGTTCCGGAGCAATGACGTGATCCTCAGTTGTAACGATTCCGAATGTCGGCTTGCTTCGCCAAGCTGCGTACTCGAACTTCACCTGGTAGGGTTCGAGTGTCATCGGCTTTGATGATGCTGACATGAAATCAGTTGTCTCGCGAGGTAGGTCAGCTGCGATCGCATCATGATACGACATCGGATCAGGAACGAAACTCCTCCCATCCAACATTTTCATATCGATCTTCATGGGATAGCGCTTCGAGAGCTCTGTCAGACTTTCGCCTTTATCCGGTTGGAGAGCCGCCACATAGACCAATGCCTTAACATTATACTCGACGCCAGCCTCCGTGATGACGGCTCCGCCGTAGCTATGGCCCACCAGCACGGTTGGTCCCTTTTGCTGTTCGAGAATGAGCCGTGTGGCAGCGATGTCGTCCTTCAGGCTGGTATGTGGAAGTTGTACGATGCTCACGGACAACCCCTTGGCCTTGAGGATATCATAGACGGTACGCCAACCCGAACCGTCCATCGTTGCCCCATGGACCAGCACAACATTCGTTGCGTCTGCGAGTGCATGGCCGGATATTGACATTGCCAGCAGGCCAGCAGCGGTGATTATTTTTAAAGTCATCTTAAACCTCAAGCAAAATCCGGGCCGGACGGAATGTCGGCCGGTATCAACTGACAACTCGAAAATATACGGTTCTTTACCTATCGATTAGATCGGTTAATTTGCATGGGTTTAGAAAGAGGATTGATAGATGGATCGCCTTATCTTCCGTGACCTTTCGGTGTTTGAAGTCGTAGCACGACATCAAAGCTTCACCGCTGCTGCCGCCGAACTTGGCATTTCGCAATCGGCCCTCAGCTACACTGTTAGCCAGCTGGAAAAGCGCATCGGCGTTCCCCTTCTGACCCGGACGACCCGCAATGTCTCACCAACCGAGGCCGGACAACAATTGCTTGGAACCTTAGGTCCGGCGCTGCGTGATATTGCAGACCAGGTGCAGGCCTTGAAGGACCAGAGTATGAGTATCTCGGGAACGATACGCTTGACCATGGTGTCTGTCGCGTATGAGACCATTCTGCGACCCATTCTCTGTGGCTTCTATGCGAAGTATCCGAATGTCTCGGTGGAAGTTTCTATCAACGAAGGATTGAGCGACATCGTTTCTGAAGGTTTTGATGGTGGGATAAGGTTTGGGACGCTTGTCGATAGGGACATGGTGGCCCTTTCCTTGACGACGTCTACGCCAGTTGTGATCGTAGGCGCTCCAGCCTATTTCGAAAGAAATGGGCCAATGCCCCAAACGCCAAGCGATCTCACAGCTCACCGGTGCATCACTTATCGCTTCGTTAGCTCGACGAGACTTTACCGTTGGCCTCTCGCAAAGAACGGCCAGGCCATCGATTTCAAAACCGACGGAACGCTAATCTTGAACGACGGTGAAGCGATCCGAACGGCAGCGATCGACGGACTAGGCCTCGCATTTCTGTTCGAGTCACAGATATCTCAAGATGTTGTATCGGGTCGCCTGATCAGGGTCCTAGCGGACTGGTTGCCAGAATTACCGGGCTTCAGCCTTTACTACCCGAGCAGAAGACGAACCACCTCCGCATTCCGTGCGTTGATTGACTACATTCGAGGATGACATTACCCAAAATGCTAGACATGGAGCAGTCGGATGGCGTGTTCTGGATTACTGGAATCTCGACAATGCCCAATTCGTTGCGAGATAGCTCAGCGAAGCTGCAGCGCTGGAAGCCATTGTGCCCCAGGCCATGTCAACGACAGTCACCGCTGTCGACCATTGTTTGAGCGTTGCCTGGTTGGTCAGGTCATAGGTTCCATAGGCTATGAAACCCAGCAATGCTCCATACATTGATGCAGTTATCAAGCGGCCACTTTCCAGAGCCGGGCCAACGGCGAATATAACGATTCCAGCAACAAAGATCAGATAGAATAGCAGGCCCGCAACATAGTTGACGTCTGTGGCTATAATGTCAGGAATACGAGCCCGATAGAAGTTTGTGGCCATGGTGCTGAGCCAGATAAAATCGAAAATAAAAAAGACTATAGCTGTCGAAATGTAGGCAAGTGCATATTTGAGCATTTGTTGGTTCCTTCTTGCGATGCAAAGGCGACAGCTGCAATGATAGGAATGGCATAAGGTGCCGCGCATTGATTGGTTGTTCAGGAGGCAGTCTGGCTGATGTTCAACGAGCGGCGAATGCAGCATACAGAGCTTTTTGATTGGCAGAATACAACACCGTCAGGAACCATTTTGGTTCCGAATTCCGAGAATAAAATTTGCCGTGTCGTGAAGTGTTGGCGCGATGAAACGGATCGGTGATCCCATGGCACCAATGATGCCGACGTGACCCACATTGGGGTAAAGCTTTATTTCGACAGGTGAGCCAACTGCCCGAAGCTTCTTCTCCAATGCAATACTATTGCTAGGATAAACCACAGTATCGCTTTGCCCGTGCAGGAGCAGTACAGAGGGATTGCCGTGCCGGACCTGATTGACGGGCTGTGTTGCCTCCTGTGACTTCGCCGGACTGAAGATATCGGCGACTATCTTGTCATCGAATGGCAGAAAGTCATAAGGACCAGAGATACCAATAAATCCTTTCAAATCATGCGCCGGATTGAGGTTTTGTTGACCAAGCCATTGCCTGTCGAGTGCAAGCATGGCGGCGATATAAGCTCCGGCTGAATGCCCCACGACATATATCTTTTCCGGATCACCACCATAGGTTTCTGCGTGGTCCCTGGCCCAACGAACGACAGCAGCGCCGTCCTGAATATAAGCCGGATAACGCACCGCTGGATAAAGCCTGTAGTCAGGAACAATTGTAACGATGCCTTTGGCCGCCAGCGCCGATGCAACAAATGCATAAGTAGCCTTGTCGCCGCTCTGCCAGGTTCCACCATAGAAGAATACGGCAACCGGCGCAGATCTGACGTTCTTGGGTACATAGATGTCAAGTGTCTGCCGCTTGTCCTTGCCATAAACAATGCTTCGCGTAACCGATGCACCGCCTGATGACGTGGTGATGTCCAAAATCTTACCGGCGGAACATCCTCCCAGTGTAATGAGCAGGCAAAGCATAAACACCAATTTGACCATGTTAAAAGCCGAGCAAGGGCTGGATGAGACGTCCGAGCCTGCTCTTCATCTGCAAGCGACCATCGACCGCTGCAAGGCAAATGCATTCCTCGTCTGGTCCCGCTGAAGGTTCATGCTCAAGGCTGGCATCGGCCATAATAAAATCACCAGGATAGTAATCGCCGATAGCATCGTGCAGTGACCCTTTTAACACGAGCGTATATTCGACACCTTGGTGTGTGTGTTCAGGCAGGACCATTCCCGGCTTGGAGCGCAAAAGCATGGGGCGGTTGCGTCGGGTTCCGCCTTTGCCGATCGAACTCCACTGTACACCGGGAGCCAGAAATCTCCATTTGCCGATATCGTATTCCTGTAGTGGCGCTGGTAAAACCAGACCCCCGGGCATATCCGCAAGATGTCGGCCACGAGGCGGAATCTGCCTTACCGATTCCCCGTCAAGCTGCGCAAGAACTTTTTCCAGAGCATCGGACATCAATTCGGCAACAGGTGCATCATCAAGAGTGATACCGCCTGCAGCTTCGAACTGGTGCACGCGTTGCGCACTTTCAGAGCAAAGCGAAAGATGTGCTGAAACAACAAGCGCCGGCCCTTGAGCGAGGTTGCCCGCAGCATAAGCCATCAGAATGTCATCGGAAGGGCGGTGGGTCATAGCAGTCTATTCCTCGCCCAGCAGATTTCTGAGATGCTGCATCGCCAGGCGCAATCGTGATTTAACAGTTCCCAGTGGCAAATCCAGCGCCCGGGCAATTTCACTGTGGGGCTTGTCATCAAAATAATGAAGTTGAATGACATTCATCTGATCCGATGAGAGTTCCCTCATGGCTCTACGGACCCGTTCTTCGCTTTCCACGCGCAGCAGATCATCCGAGGGGGAGGATTCAAATTCCGGCTCATGCTCTTCCATCAAATGCGCGGCTGGATAACGTTCACGCCGGATGGCATCGACGCGCAAATTGCGGGCAATGGTAAAAATCCAAGTGGAAGCTGAGGCCTTGGTCGAATCGAACAGTTGTGCCTTACGCCAGACGGTCAGCATCGTTTCCTGCGCCAGTTCCTCGGCTTGCCCTGGGGCCATGCCGCCGCGCATAAAGAAACCTTTGATGCGCGGTGCAAAGTAGGCAAAAATCTCGGCAAATGCCACTTTGTCGCCATGCGCTGCAATCCGGGTGATCTTTGCGGAATAATTGACGGCCTCTGTCATTGCTTGAAAAGAACGCCTGATCGCGGACTTTGTCTTGCCAGCTTTGGGCATGCTGCGCCGGGCACGCAGCCATCTTCCATTAAAATTGCCAAAGGTGAGGGTTCCGAAATCATCCATACCGCTCTGTACGCAGATACAACGCAATCGGATCAATGCCGAAACTAATCCTGATCCAACTCCGTATTTCCACCGTATGCACTGATGTTGAAAGAAACAACGGCTGATGGCTTTCGTCTTCGTTGTTTCCACACAAAGGGAATGGGAGAATTTCGTTGAAGATTGCCGTCATTGGATCGGGTATTTCGGGCATGTCTGCTGCTTGGCTTCTTTCCCAAAACCATGAAGTGACCGTTTATGAGCGAGAGAGCCGCGTCGGCGGTCATAGTAATACTTTCCTTGTTGAGCAGAAGGGCGAGAACCCCATTCCCGTCGATACTGGATTCATCGTTTTCAACGAGAATACCTATCCAAATCTCATAGCTCTGTTCGATCATATTGGCGTTGAGACGGAAGCATCGGATATGTCCTTTGCGGTATCGCTTGATGGTGGAAAGCTGGAATACTCAGGCACAGGATTTAGCGGCCTGTTTGCCCAGCAGCGAAATCTGTTCAATCTCAGGTTTTGGATGATGCTGCGTGATCTTTTACGTTTCTATCGCGAAACACCTGCTCATGCCGGCAAACTTGGTTTTCTGGCTCTAGGAGAATTTCTGGAACGGGAGGGTTACGGTCGTGCTTTCCGCGACGATCATCTTCTCCCCATGGCTGCGGCCATCTGGTCGGCCCCGGCGTCAACTTTACTGGAGTATCCAGCGGAGGCATTCATCCAATTTTGCGATAATCACGGTCTTCTGAAGCTGGCCAATCGGCCACGCTGGCGCACCGTAAAAGGTGGAAGCCGCGCCTATGTCGAGCGTCTGACGGCGCGCTACAGGGATCGTATCCAGATAAGCTGTGCCGCAGCATCCATCCGGCGCGCCAATGGCAATGTAGCTGTCACCGACGTCTACGGTGTTACGTGTGTTTTCGACCACATTGTACTGGCCAGCCACGCTGATGAGTCTCTCGCTTTGCTTTCCGATCCCACGCCTGTTGAAGAAAATCTCCTCTCGGCATTCCACTATTCGGTGAATCAGGCCGTGCTGCATGAAGACGAGACGCTGATGCCCAAGCGCCGTGCCGTCTGGTCAAGCTGGAACTATCTCGGCCAACGTCAGGAAACCAATCCAAGCAGTCAGCTCTGTGTAACCTACTGGATGAACAAACTACAACCGCTTGAAACCAACCGGCAATTTTTCGTCACGCTCAACCCTCAGCATCAACCGGATATGCGAAAAATATTGCATTCCGAAACCTATACCCATCCGATTTTCGATGGCAAAGCCATGCAGGCTCAAAAGCAACTCTGGCAGATGCAGGGGCAGCGGAATACGTGGTATTGCGGCGCTTATTTTGGTGCAGGATTTCACGAGGACGGATTGCAATCGGGCCTTGCGGTAGCGGAAGATCTGGGTGGCGTACGCCGGCCGTGGAATGTTGCTAATGAGTCCAGCCGAATCTATCGCAACAGCCAGGCAACGCCGATAGAAGTAGCAGCATGAATACATTTGTCTCGGCAATCTATGCTGGCAAGGTCACGCATAAGCGCTTGCGTCCCAAACGGCATTTCCTGCGTTATCGCATGTTCTATATGTTGCTCGACATTGATGAGATCGACCAGATTGCACTCACCCATCGTTGGTTCTCACATAATCGCTTCAATTTTTTCAGCTTCTTTGATCGAGACCATGGTTCCAAATTTGATGCAGCGGCGCAGTGCTCGGATCTTCGCTCTTATGCCGAGGGCCATCTTCGTGAGGCGGGAATGGTGCCCGATAACGGGACCATCAAATTGATGACGATGCCAAGAATCCTCGGCTATGTCTTCAATCCCCTGAGCGTTTATTTCTGCCATGATAGCAACGGTAAATTGAAGGCGCTGATATACGAAGTGAACAACACTTTCGGCCAGCGCCACAGCTATGTTTTCCCGTTGGATGGCACCGATGACGCCAAGCCAATGCATCAGGAATGCGGGAAAGAATTTTATGTCTCTCCATTTATGGAGATGGCGCTGAATTATGATTTCACCGTCACGCGACCGGCTGATTGTGCCTCCGTTGTGATCAATGCCAGCGATGAGGATGGGTTGGTCATTGCGACTGTCTTCACGGGAAAGCGGCGCGAATTCAGTGATTGGCAATTGTTGAAGCTGTTCCTTGGTTATCCCCTGCTGACGCTCAAGGTTATCGCAGGTATTCACTGGGAAGCTTTAAGGATCTGGATCAAGGGTGTTAGCCTCAAGCCCCGGCCGCAAACACCTGTTCAAACCCGAACAATAACCCCACATCAGACAAGTGCGCCATTCAATTCCCGGAGTGACAACGAGCGACCATCCATCAGTCCATCCTGATCATCCGGAATGTGAGTCAAAACGCATATGCACCATCTGCTCGTTATTTCATGCTTAGCGCCGACCGATAAGCGTCATCTTTGCACGGACAGTAGATTAGGACGGTCGGCGCCGATCCTCTGCAACGTCCATTTGAGTGGAGCTGTTTAGCCACCCATGGCCTTGTCGAGCGTCTGCTGCAGCCGGTCGCGGTCCTGCAATGAGATTGCCCCGCGATAGCGACTGATCAACCCGAGCCGCGAAAGTTGATTCAGCTCCCGGGTGACCGCCTCCCTGTGGCTGCCAATGCGCGCGGCGAGCTCGGCATGGGTCGGCGGCGGCGAGATGATATAGGATCCCTTGCTGGTGGCCGACGGTCGCGAGAGGCGCAGCAACTCCGCCATCAGCCGGTGTTTCATGTTGAGGGCGGATGTTTCATTGACACGATCGGTTAGCGCCCGAACGAGGCTGACAAGCGAGATCAGCAGCTGCCGGCCGACATCAGGGTATTCCTGGATAACCCGCCAAAATATAGGGGCGGGCATATGCGCCACGACCGAATCCGTCAGGCAGCGGATATGCGCGGAGCGGGGCCGGTTATCAATGGCGGCAATTTCACCGAAATATTGGCCGGCTTTGATATCGCGCATAATGGTTTCCTGCCCGGCGATGCTGACACTGGCACGAAGTTGTCCGCGGACAACGAGAAAAAGATGATTGCTGTCATCCTGATCATCGATGATCACTTCGTTGGCACGGTAGCGCCGCCAGATACATTGGCTTTCCAGTCTCCGCAGCGCCTGCTGGTCTAGGCCTTTCAACAGGGTGATGGTGGCTAAGCTCGGGGAATGCGGGTCCATCAAGCGGTCCTGTTCAAATGATCACTGACCTGGCTGCCAAAAATCGCACTTGCCTCTCATTCATCATATGGGCGCTGCCAGTGTTCGGTCTTTGGACACTTGCAAAAACCCTGCGACCATAACAATTCGAATATTGTATGTCGCAAACAGCAATGCAGATTTATTTGATACACCCTCATCATATCAGAAAATGTATCTGACATACTATAAGTCAAACATTTTAAATATTGTACGTTATACAAATATTCATTGAGAAAAAGATATATTGAGTGATATCTTTTTCCAGTCGATTTGCCCTGATCCCCTATCAAATTCTCACGAGATACGGACGAATGTATTCTCTCGTAATTCTATTAACCGATCAGGGTGTGGGTGCATGGGGGTGTCTAATGCCGTTTTCACAGTATACATCTGCAATGGATGCTCCATCGCACATGGCGATATCGACCGCTTTTCTAACGGGATCTGTTCCAAAGTACGCAGCCAGCGTTTAATTGCTTCGCTGTGTCTTGCGAGCGGGAGAGCCGCCATTATCCACCGCCGATCCGGCGGCCGAGTAACGGATTTTTTTTGACATTAACAAGCGACCTATAACGGTAGTGCGGTTTGTCCAATCCAAGTATTTCGCTGCAGATATCAGCGCCTCGGTGATGCGGATATCGTCTTCAATCTGGTTTGATGCGCTGAAAGGGGAGATTTGATATTCATGGGGCAAGCGGTGCGAAAGATTGCAATCGTTGGCGGCGGTGTGGGAGCTATTACCGCTGCATTCGCCTTGACCGACCATCCGGACTGGCAAAGCAAGTATGATATCACGCTCTATCAACTTGGCTGGCGGCTTGGCGGAAAGGGGGCGAGCGGGCGAAATCGTGAGAAAGCCAACCGTATCGAAGAGCACGGCTTGCATATCTGGGCCGGCTTTTACGACAATGCCTTCCGGCTGATGCGGGGCTGTTATCAGGAACTCGTCGACAGGCGGCTCAGAACACCTGAGGACCCGCTGGGAACGATTGAAAAAGCCTTCAAGCCGCTCAACACGTTCTTTTTGAGTGAAGAGGTTACCGAGGAGTCCCGTATCGAATGGCGGCCTTGGCTCATTGAATTTGAGGGGAATGGCGAAATACCCGGGACGGGCGGGGTGCTGCCGACGCCATTTGCTTACTTCAAGCTGGTACTGGAATTCCTGGTGAGCCAGTTTGAAAAAGTTGAAAACAAGCTGCCGCTGCCACCGCCTGCGGCAGACGACGCCGGATACCGCTCCCCGTTGCACCATGTGCTGGCTTATGCCAGCACGCTGCCAGAGGATGCCCGCCAGCATACGGCCCGCCATCGCAGTGAACTTCTGGAAATCCTGGAGGGCATCCGTATCTGGCTTGACGGCATTCAACCGGGGGAATGGATCAATGATGATACTGCGCGCCGTGTTTATTTCATGCTGGATCTTGGAACGGCCTTTGCAACGGGCATGGTCGTCGACCTGGTGTTCCTGCGCGGTTTCGATTCGATCGACACCATGGAATGTTCAGCCTGGCTATTGAAACACCATGCCTCGCAGCAGGCGGTGGAATCGGCGGTCTTTCGTGGATGTTATGATTATGTGTTCGGATATCCGGGCGGCGTCTGTGACGACCGCGGCGTAGGGGCCGGGACAGCGATGCGTGGTCTGCTGCGGCTCGCATTCACCTACAAGGGTGCGCTATTCTTCAAAATGCAGGCAGGGATGGGAGATACGATCTTTGCTCCCTATTATCAGGTTCTCAAGGCCAGGGGTGTGAAGTTCAGCTTCTTTCACGCCGCGACCAATCTGGCGTTGGGTGCCGGTCGGAATGCGGTTGAACGCATCGATATGGTTGAGCAGGCAAGCCTTGTCTCGGGCTCGTATGAGCCGCTTTTTACCGTTGCTGGCTTGCCGTGCTGGCCTTCGGAGCCCGACTGGCCACAATTGGTCGATGGGCAGAAACTGAAAGCCAGCGGCATCGATTTTGAATCGGAAAAAACCCCGCCGACCGGAACGGCTAAGAGCCTGTATCGGGGCACGGATTTTGACGATGTCATCCTTGGTGCGTCGATAGGTTCACTTGGTTATATGACTTCCGAACTCGCGGCCGCTTCGCTCCGCTGGCGACAAATGCTTGCTGAGGTCAAGACTGTTGCAACCTGCGCAGCTCAATTCTGGATGAGTATACCCGCTTCCGCAACAGGCTGGCCAACTCTGGTCAGGGCCCATAATCAGGACGCCAAATTCAATCCGGATACACTGCAGACGGTCATGACCGGATTTGCCGAGCCGCTCGATACATGGGCGGATATGAGTGACCTTCTGGTGCGGGAGACCTGGCCTGATCCGCAACCGGTTTCCATTGCGTATTTTTGTTCGCCTTCAAGGGACGCGGATGTGCCTATGCCCCCGCTACAGGAGCAGGCCGCTCAGTGGGCTGATCAGCGGCTGACGCAGATTTGGCCGCAGACAAGGAACAAGGCAGGGACGTTCGACAGAAATCTCCTGGTTTCCGTAAATAGCAAGACCGCGTCCGGGCGGTTTGCCGATCAATACTTCCGCCAGAATTTCTATGGCTCGGAGAGATATGTGCTCTCGGTTCCGGGATCGGTCTATTACCGTCTGGCACCGGATGAATCCGGTTTCTCCAATCTCGTTCTGGCTGGTGATTGGACCCGATGCGGTGTCAACGCCGGCTGTGTCGAAGCAGCCACAATTTCCGGTCTGGCCGCTGCACGGTCACTCACGGGGTCGACGGAAGCAATCTATGGCGAGATGGATCTTCCTGCCGATGGCGGGTTGGCGACGCCAGCCTTGCTATCGTCGATCATGGCGCCAGATGCGGACTGGCCGCTGACCCCGGCTTTCCTGCGCGGCGCGATGGAAGGAATATTCAGTTTTCACGCCCTGCCGGAAGATGGCCTGCGTGCGATGCTTCCGGAGGGTTTGGTTCTATCCCGGCAGTCACTGACCCCTGCCAAAACCCATCCTGTGACATTTCTATTCAACCGGCAGACCAATGTGCGCGCCAGTTTCCTGCCGCAGTTTTTAGGCTTCAGCACCTATCTTGAAAGTATTGTAGCGATCAATTGCGTGGAAATAGCGGGCGGTGACGGCACCACTTTCAGCTTTTTGCCGGCTTTGTTTCTGAACAATCGGCTGGCCACGTGGTCGGGCAGATTGTTTTATGGCCTTGCCAAGCATTACGCCAAAAACCAGATGGCAGGAACCAGCTACCGCACGAAAAGCGAGAAAAATGCCGCAATCTGGGACATGCAATTCTTTGAGAACGCGCCCGTTTCCCGGCTGATTGATCTCGGGGATGTGGGGCTGGTCCGATCACTGCTTGACACGCCAATCCTGACACCTCGGGGTAAGGGAGCCTGGCAGGCCATGGCTTTTGACTTTGCCGTTGGGTCGGCGTTTGCAGTTCCCGTGGCTACGCATATAGACATATTCCCCACAAACGGGATCGGCCTGCCAGCCGGACGGCTCATATCGCCGGCGCTGAAGCCGTCGCCTGAACAAGCCGGATTACCCGGATCCTTCCGCTGCTGGACCAACTGGACGCTCAGCAATCCCCTTGATTCAGCCCGGGTGAAGGCGGTTGCATCGGCGCAGCAGAATCTCGAACGCCAGCGACTGTGAGAGAATAACCGCGATGGCTTCGTTTGAAGACAGTCCTGAGGGCAATGATCTGGAAGAGCGTCGCCAGGTGACGGTGCTTTTTGCTGATATTGTCGATTACACAGCCATTGCCCTGCGGGCGGATCCGGAGGATTTGCGCGCCCTGCTGCAACGATATTACGCGCTGGTACGCCATGAGATTGAGGTGGCCGGTGGCATCGTTGCGGAATATCTCGCCGATGGTGTCGTTGCGCATTTCGGCATTCCACAGGCTCTTCAGGATGCTGCCGATCGCGCCGTTCAGGCGGCAGTCGGCATTGTCAGCCAAGCAAAGGAGATCGATGCGCAAGGCCATAGCCTTGCGGTGCGTGTTGGTTTGGCAACAGGGTTCGTAGTGGCGGAATACCATGGCCGCACGTCAAAAATCACCGGTGCATGCGGGGTGCTCGCTGCCCGGCTACAGGCGGCTGCCGAACCTGATTCAGTCTATTTGTCTGACCTGACCCGCCGGCTTCTGCGGCGCGAAACGAACGTGCATTTTGTCGGAGACCTTTCGTTAAAGGGCTTTGCCAAACCGCAACCGACCTGGCGTCTGACCATGGGGGAAGCAGGCATGGCGGACATGGAGGCATTTCCCTTCGTTGGGCGCGTGGCGGAGCTGCGGAAGCTGGCGGCGGCCTGGAGCAGGGTTGTAAGGACAGGTCGTGCAAGTCCATTTCACGTTCTTTCGGGATCGCCGGGCATAGGCAAAAGCCGTATCGTGCGGGAACATCTCACCCGGTGTCCGGCACATCAGCCGAAAATAGTGCTGGCAGCGTCCGAACGGCAGCGGGGGACGGCGCTTTATCCCGTTGTGGAATGGCTCAGACATGACGACCGGGTTGCGCAGACCGGCGAAGGCATGGATTACCTGCGCGCACTCCTCGAACCGGAGGCGGCGGCAGATTTGCTGGCACGGGAGACGCCGAGCGCCATTCGCCAGGGAACGTTTGATGCACTTGCCGGCGCATTTCGCCGCATTGCCCAGCGCATGCCCATACAGGTCGTTGCCGAAGACCTGCAGTGGATGGATCATAGTTCCCAAATGCTAATTGCCAGGCTGTGCGCTGATCTTAGCGATTGTCCCATTCAGTGGCTGGGGACCTGCCGGACGGAATTCAAGGATCATTTCGGGGGGATAAGGGCCCGGATCGTAAGTGTTGCAGAACTCAGCTCACCGGAATGCCACGCCCTTCTTGCCAATTGCAGCGACGCGATCAATCCCGACCTGGCAGCAAAGATCATCGCCCGGTCGGAAGGTGTGCCATTGTTTCTGGAACATCTTCTCCGGGAATTGAAAGATGGGCTGATATTTGGGCCTGACGCTGTTCCCGAAACGCTGGTGGGCGCGCTCACCGCGTGGATTGACCGGACGGGTCCCGCCCGCCGGGTGGCTCAATGTGCTTCGGTTATCGGAAGCCGCTCCAGTATCCCGCTGCTTGCGCATTTGATGGAGGTTGTGCCTGGTGACGTGACAGAGGATGTCGAACGTTTGTGCAAGGCCGAAATTTTGCATCGGGACGGTGACGCGCTCCTGAGCTTCCGCCACGATCTCATCCGCGAGGCAGCCTATGGGTCATTGCTCCGCGCAAGGCGTGCCAGCTTGCATCGGCGTGTGGCCAAGTTTCTTATGGCTGGTGATGCGCATGGCAATGACAAGGTCATGGCTGAAATTGCCTATCACTTTGAAGCGGCTGGTGACTATGCGATGGCAGCACACCACAGGCACAGGATTGGTAGGCTGGCTGCGGCACTGGGGGCCTTTACGGAAGGCGAAACACAGCTTCGGCGCGCCTTGGATCTGCTTGTTAAGGCGGGCGAGGGTGATACAGAGGCAACAAGGCAGCGGGCGACCATTCTGATCGACTTGGCGGCAAATCTCATGCAGACACGCGGCTTTACGGACCGCGAAGTAATCGAGACTTATAAAAAGAGCCTCTCACTTCTGAAGACGCTCGATCGTATCGAGGGCGATAGCCTGGCGATCTTTTGGGGCATTTTTACTTACCAGGTGCTGATGGGCCGTATCAAAGAAGCAGCAACAACGGTTGCAAGAATGGAGACCGTGCTTCAGGGCATGCCGGAAAAAGACCGGCCTGGAGAACATACGCTGGCGGTGCTTGGCACACGCAATGGCATACAGTTCTATTCTGGACGGTTTCGTGCACAGCTTGCAACGCTGGAAAAGATCAGGACCTGCTACGACTTCAAGCGGGATGCGCCGCTTGCCGCCAAGTACGGCATGGACCTGTTTGCGACAGCCCATGCTTTTGCCCCACATTCAGCAGCAATCACCGGTCAGTTTGCGCTGGCACGGCACCTCATCACGGAAGCCGACGCATATCAAATGCGGCTCGATGTTCCGCTGATGCTGCCATACATCCATATCTGGGGTGCCGTGGCTCTCGGCTACCTTGGTGATTTTGATCAGGCGCTGGCGCGGATGCAACGCGGCGTGGCGCTTGCCGACCATCAGGGGGCGGCGTTCTGGTCGGCGACGGGCCGCATGTGGCATGCAGTTATCGAGTTCGACGCGGCGGGTACTCCGGCGATCCGGGCCAAAATGGAACAGGCGCTTGATGTGCAGAAGGCTATGGGCGTTGGCATCGGCATTCCCTATTGGTCGGCAAAACTGGCGGCGGCCTATGCAATCGATGGGCATGACCGCCAGGCCCAACGGCTCATTGCGGCGGCAATGACAGGTTCTCCCGGGACCATGGAGGGAGCATGGCGGGCGGAACGCCAGAGATTGTGTGGTTTTGTGCACGAGTGTGCCGGGCGTGCGGATGAAGCCCGCCATTTTTATAAACTCGCTGCCCAAACAGCGAGAATGCAGGACGCCGTTTTGTGGGAAACGCGGGCGCGCCGGGCGATGGTGCGGTTGAAACACGGCGATGATACGGGCGACCCGCGTTTGGCGATGCTTTCGGCTGGGATCGTGCAGAGCAATGTGGAGGATGCTTCGTTGCAATTTCTGCCATCTTTGCGATGAGATTTTGATGAGACGCGCCTGGAATTTCGCAGGCTCGCATTCTATTCCTGTACGATCAGCACTTTTGCCAGATCGGCATTGACGGGAATGATCTCGGCCCAGGAGTAAGCGCCCCAATTCCAGCCGGCATTGATGTCGTAACTCAGCGCGCGCGTCTGATTGGCGGCTGCCTCCACCAGGAGGGAGGGACTGTAAGAGGCGCCGGCTTGAAATTCCATGGCCAGTTTTTCAATGAGTGTACCGGGTTGAAGGCTCGCGGTGGTAAATTGCAGCAGGACCTTGGGTAAGGGGGCGGCGATATTCGTCTGGTTCCCATACAAGGGGACAGCATAGATGGGAATGGCAGCCTCTTCTCCGCAGAGGGCTCGGGCAAACCCGGATGTGAATGCGCCTGCCGTTGTATTGGCGATGGCAATTTTCGACACCGGGCCGCAGGCTTTGACCTGCCCGATGCCGCCGCTCGTGACGACAAAGGTCTGGCCAATGTTGATAGGCACTTCATAGCCGATCCGAACGACACTGCCGCTGCTGATGGGCGTGAACGATGTATAGGCTGATACATCTGCCTTCCACACGATTGGCATATTCGCCGTGATATTCTGCGTTGAAAAACCAATGGTTGGCCGGGCTGCCGCATTTTTCATCTGGACGGCAAACATCGTGTAAAAGGAGTATCCGCCGTCGACGAGTGCTTCGATGGTTGCCGGCGCGAGCGAAAGATCAATCTGGTAGGTTGGAGACGCGGGCATCTGAACCTCCTTCGGTTGCCGGGTCGCATCCATGAAAGACTGGCGGGCGGCCGCCGGATATGCAGAGGCCGCCCGTCTGCTTCAAGACAGTATGAATCTCAGAAGGCGTTGCTTTCAATCAGCAAGGGCACGACATTGGTGGAAGGGCGAATAGCCTGAGCCCAGCTGTAGCCACCCCATGCCCAGCCTTTGTTGATGTCGAAGGAAACCTCGCGATTGGTCTTGGCGGTGAGATCGATCAGAATGCTCTGGCTGTAGGCCTGTTCGATGACCGTGCCGGTGTTGACCGGTCTGGTGGAGAAGGTGAACATGACCTTCTGGATCGGTACGATCGCATCAAGCCCGTTGCCGTAGAGCGGGAAGGCGCACAGAGGCTGGGGCGTCCCATCGACCACTTCGGAAATCCCGCAGGTTACCTGCGTTGCCGTCCGGTTCTCAATTGAAATCATCCCAGCCGTGCCGTCGACGACGACACCGGTGCCCTGTGGTGTTTCCACTTCCAGCATCTGTCCAAGGTCAATCGGGTAAGAACTCAAGCCCTTGATCTGCCCGTTCGGAATAATCGCAGAGCGGGAGGTGTAGGCCTCGTACTGAACTTCCCAGGAAACACCGGTGTCCAGACCGAATTCGGTCGATTTGAACCAGACCAGTGGCCTGCCGCCGCCGGCGCTGGATTGGACCGCTTTGAAGCCATAGAGGGAATAATCGCCGTTCGACAGGGCTTCTACAGTCGCCTGATCCATTTTGATCGATACCCCGTACTGGGTAGCGCCGAGAAGATTACCAATGCTGGGCGTGACGGAGCCAATGCTGCGGGGCGCTGGCATATCGGCATCATTGTCGTCATCGGCGCCCTCAGCCACAAACAGCACGCTGGTATTTTTGAAACCCAACTGGGTTGCGGCATGTTCCAGCGGGCTAGTGGCCATGTCGCCAGGCCCCGAAGCCTGGACCTTCTTCGTGCTTTTTTCCTCATAAGTATAGAGGGCGGGATTGTATATCGCCGGCTGCTGCCGGTTCTTTCCGGCCTGGGTGATGATGTTCTTGACATTGGCCGTGTTCAGTGTGCCGCCTGTCCTTTCGAAAAGATAAAGTGCCATCGTAGTGCTCCTTTTTCGTTCTTTTGCCAAAAAAAGAGGCTCCAACTCTGCATCATCGATTGAGTGATGACATGAGAACCCCCCTTGTCGTTCATGCGGGGGAGACGAGATGTCCTTCCGACTAACGACCGCTTCACCGTAGGGGTTGTGGTCTGATCGCGATGTGCGGAATGTCACAGACCGAACAAGCGGATTGTGGGTGCAAAAAGTTGAGCGATGGCTAAGCAGACATCGGACCGGAGGGCAGGGCGATATCCTGCAATCCAGTGCATCGCCCTTGGGCGGTGTGGCGGGCAGCACGAGGGAGAAGCGGCTCGCGCTTTCTACCGGTGCTGAGCCGGTCGTGTCCTAATTCGTCAGGACAAGGTTTTGTCCCACCCAATCGGCCAGTTCCGGGATCGTGCGGGCACGCCCTTCCGACGGATCACGCGATACCGTGCCTCCGTCCGGCATTTTCAATGGCGGCAGGCGTTCGGGTGCGGACATCGGATAATTTCCGTCCTTGTCAGGCTTGACCTGGTGCACGTTGCGGACAAATTCCTTCAGTCTTGCATCGTCGCCGGAGGTCCGCAGCATTTCCGTCAGGGCTTCCGGAGTCATCTTGAGCTGCTTGGCAAGCGGCTCGATAATCGAGCCAACGCTGTTCCCGTCATCGTCATGATCCGCGAGAATTTTAGCGGTTTCCGGTCTGAAATTGGCCTGGATCAGGAATTGCTCGGTGGGCCCTTCATAATAACTGGCCGCCTGGCTTCGGCGAATATTGTTGTAGACCATTTCGCCGACGATGCCGACGACGGCAAGCCCGGCGCCCCACAATCCGCCCTTGGGTGATTTCATCATTGACAGGAATGTGCCCAAGGTGGTGGTGGCAGCAAATGCCGAATTGGCCCATTTGCCTTTGGCGACATGATCAAGCGTATAGGCAACCATGAGAATGCCCCCGGCACGATCAAAATACTTAGAGAACCAGCTCCATTTCGGCGTACCACCGACTTCGGCAAAACTGGATGCCCGGTCAAGGAAACCGCCTTTTGGAAAGCGGCCGTTTTCGACTACGGATCGTGCCATGCCGGCTCCGAACTGGCCGGCTTCGTAGGCAATACCACCCGTCAGCCAAACGGCAAAAGACTTTGATAGAAGGTCCGGGTTACGGGCATTTTCAACCGTGCTGCCAAGGTAAAGCAGGCCCTGGATCGCCGCCAGGCCCTTGCCGAAACCGGATGCCGTTGTGATGCCGGCGCGCGGGTCGAATTTCGAACCGTCAAAGGATTTGCTCAGGCTTTCAAGGGCCGCCTTGCGGGCCGCCGGGTCGGTTGCCGCATTGGGTCCATTCAATAGGAGAGAGGATTTCTGCGCGAGTTTGCCGTCAACCTGAGCTGGATTGAGGCGGGAGGCGATGTCGATGCTTCCCGGTGTGGGCGGTTTGTATGCCTTGTTGCCGCCTAGCGCTTCATAGGCGGCGATGGTCTTATGCATGCCAATGACCGCGCGGCCGGACCAGAACAGGCTTGGAGTGGCAGGAACGGGAACCCCGTCCGGGGGCGTTGTGCTCTCGATATAGGCTTTGCCCATCTCCTTCCAGGCACCTTCACTGTTATTGACGGCGAATTGCACCTGATCGTCAGTCTCAAGCGTGTGGATGCTGGCCTGATAGCGGTCAAACCCCTGAAGCCCATGCAAGTCGGTCTCGGCAGCGTGGAGGGCGGCGAGCGAGCGAAAGATCAATGTTCCCTGGCCGTCCATTTTGTTCTTGCTGCCTGGGTTCTTGGCAATCGAGTCATTAATGCCATCGGTCAACTGTTTCGTCGACAGGGCCGACTTCCAGTCGTCCGCCACCACGAGGTGGTCTTTCGAGAATTCGCCAACAATATTCCGGCTGTTTGCGACAAGATCGTCCGTGCCCTTGGTCGCGGCGTCCAAAAGCAGGGCCGCATTGGCCGTATCGCCAGAGTTTTTGAGCCGGTTAATGATGGCAAGCGTCAGGGACGGGTCCTTGCCGTTGGCGATCGCGTTGCGGAAGGGCTCGCCGATCTGATCCGGGGTGGCGGTTTTAATCTCCGGATAGGGGTTTCCCATTTCCTTGCCGATTTTCTTCTTCTCATCCAGCGGGAAGCCGCGGACCTTTTCGGGAAGCTTCTTCTCCCAATCCGCGAATGTCTGGTCCTGTGTCGCCTTGAGGGAGTTTGCTATGGACTGTGCCCGCTCATCAATGAAGGTTTTTCCCTGCGGTGCTTGTGCGATGTGCGCCATGACATTGGAATAGTTCGCCACCGTATCGCGCTGCGTCAATTGCAGCGAAAACTTGATCTCGCCGGCAATAGTGGAGTTCTTACCGCCGAGCCGATGATCGGGGCTGGCACCCGAGGTTATTGCCGTGCGTTTGCCAATTGTCTGCTCGATCAGATCAACCACGCGCGTCTTCTGGTCGCCAAACGCGCTGATTTCCTTATTGGCCTCTTTGACGATGAGAATTGCCGTTTCCGGCGTAACGTTTTTCGTCACCTCATCCAGGACCTTGGCTGCGCGGCCCGCGCCGTCTTCCCGCTGCGCCTCCTTTCCGGCCTCGCCATCAAGTCCATTGAACTTGTTCTCGCCCTTGGAATAGGCCTCCTGAACATTGCGGGCCGGCTTGCCGACAAGGACTTCATAGCCAGCGGCATCAAGAGCGTCGGTGAACTTGCTGTCGGCCGGGCCATAGAGTTTCAAGGTCTCGCGGGCACTGTTGATCGCCGCTTCACCGCCATCGGGCGCGTCCTTGGCGAGGGTTTCGAACTGGCGGGTGATTTCGGTCTTGACGTCACCCCAGCGGGTTGGGTCCTGCTGGGCAGCGTTTATGGCCGCGCTTAGCGGTTTAAAAACGTCATTGAAGCCGTCTTCAACGGCTTTGCGTTCCTCTGCCACGATGGTTTTGTAGGAGTCCGTCCTTGGCCCCAGGGCTTCAAGATCTGCCTGCCGCTGGTCGAGATAAAGCTTCAGCGTTTCCGGTGCATAGCCGCCATTCTTTGCGGCTGAAAGCATATCCGTGTTCACAGCGAGCTTGAGTGCGCGGGTCTTGTCGTCCTTTTCCGCCGGTGACGTAGCCTTGTCGATATCCGCCTGCAATGCCTTGATGGTTTCGAGGCTTGTGCGCCGCTCCTTGCTCAGGATGAGCAGTGAATCGCCCTCATTGATCCGGTTGATATCGGGAATGGGGTCGCTGAACTCCAAAATGTCTGATGGGGCCTGATTGTAGATCCGTGCGATGCCATCGAGATTTTCCGTTCCCTGAATACGATGATCGACGCGGCCATCGGTTTCCTGTTCCGGGTTGCCTTGCGGTGCAAATGGCTTCTGGCTGTTATTCCCGGCCGCTTTGGCGGCGACAACAGGGATTTCCTTTCCGTCAGCATTGGTGATGGTCGAAGAGGTGCCGCCATGCTGGAAATCTTCATAGTGACTGGCGATAACGTTGCCAGTTGCGCGGTCAATGATCCTGATTGTTCTAACGTCGCCATTGTCGCTTGTCGGGTCGATTGTCTGGAGACCGAGCCCTGCCGCTTCCATCTGCCGCAGAATTTCGGGGCGGGTGCGCTTTTGATCGGCCGCCATCTGGTCGATGCTTTTGCCCGCTTCCACATCGGCAAGGATCGAGGGCGGTGCACCGTTCCTGCTTGCGGCAACGGCTTGGTTGAACTTGATCTGGGACGCGTCTGTAACAGGATCGATCTTGGGTATGATGAGCACAATCCCTGCATCCAGAACCTTGTCGATCCGCATCCTGTTGGCTTTGGCGATCGCCTGGCCGCCATCACTCTGGCCAAGTGCCTTTGCGATCAGTTGCGGGGTCTGACCTTGCTTGGCCGTATAGGTGGCTGCGGCCATCGTCGCCTGTTTTGCCAGCTCGATATTGCGCCAGAATTTGGAGAACAGAATTGGGCCAGGACCGAACGTCATCACATCATCTCCGGGTTGGCAGCAAAGCGCAGGGGCACAATTCTTTGCTGTGAGCTATGTCACAAGACTGTCATATGAACTCACAAATATATAGCACCTAATCGCAAATATTTTAGGCATTCCTTTTATTTTTCAATGCAGTTTTGGAGAAAACCGCTATTTATGTGTATTTCATAAAACGTATGTTAGTGTCGGTTTGGCATTTGTGATCAATTTGTGATCTGTGAGAGAGGCCGGATGTTGCAACCGACCGGCTCGCTTTAACCAAAATGGGTAAAGTTCAGTTTGTGACATTCACTAGCAACAGCCATGGAATTGTCAGCCAATATCTCAATAATCCCGACCGCCAGATCATGGAACTGGACAAGGCCATCGCTCTTCAACCGGATGATCCCTTCCTGTATTATAATCGAGCCGTATTCTATGGCCAAAAAGGGGATATTGATCAGGCAATTGGAGATTTCAATGAGGCAATACGGCTTAAGCCGGATTTTGCGGAGGCTTTGGGCATGTTTGAGGCAATTCAGAAAAGCAGAAATCCCTGATAAGCGATGTGTTGACATGGACGCTGTGGGTGCAACATTCCACAATCTCTTACTGAAGTTCCCTTTGGGTCGCTGCGTTTGATCCAATAGCCACCAGAATAGTTGCGGCGATAATATTGGATCGGACCATGCTGACGCGGCTTTTTCCAGTTCCAGCCATCCTAAAATGGCTGTCACACTTTGACCCGCTCAGGCGATCTTTCTGAAACGTGCCGCTTGTAAACGGAAACGATCATAATAATGGTGGCCTCCAATCCAAGAAGACAAATGGCGGCCCAGAAACCTGCTTTGTACGGATCATGTTGAGATGTTCTTAGGGTATACCCCAAGAACAGGAATGGTGCATTCCACAGAAGACTCCCCAAAAAGGTTGCTATACCGAAAGGCAGAAAATCCAGCTTCAATATGCCTGCAGGAAGCGCCATGTAAACCCGAGCGCCGGGGACGGTTTGTCCAACCAAAGTAACCCAGAAATGGTTGCGCCGATATGCCTTCGTAAGGCGCTCATAAAGTTGCGCGCTCAGAAAAATGAACTTGCCATATCGCTTTACTTTGGTTGCAACCCGTTCGCCCCCCAATGTCCGGCCAATTGCAAACCAACAGCAGGCACCGAGTGTTGACCCCAAAGTTGTCGCACCAAGGGTCATAGCGAGGTGAGGTGCGTTGGGTATTGTCATACCCAACAGCATCAGCAGAATGTAAGATGGAAACAAGGGCACAAACTTTTCGATGACTGCCAGACATGTGATACCGATAAATCCATACCCGATCAGCCATGCAATGATGTGAGGCGTCTCCATCTGATTTAGCTCAAGCCTGCTGTGTCAACGCGCCTTTTAATGCGGTAAACGGATGCTGGTGGAATATTGCGCATAGTTTTAGCGACGAAGCGTTCCTCCAATTGCAAAATGTCCAGAATTTCTTTCGATACAGGGCAGCGTGGACCATAGGTAATCTGATAGAATGCACCGCCGGGTCGCAGATATTTGAATGCACCATTGAGAATTCCTTTGACTTGTCGGGGTGGCATTGTCAGTACGCCCAAACCGCTGACAACAGCACCCACAGAACCGGGTTCGAACAGATTGAATTCGCCAATCCTGGCAGCGTCCATTCGCAGAATTCGCGCACTTGGGAACCGGCCTCGCAAAAGCCTGGTGAATTCCGAGCTGTATTCTACGAGGGTGAGCATTGACTCCGGTACACCCCTTTGAAGTAGCGAGCGCGTGAAGGGGCCTGTGCCAGGACCGAGTTCAAGAACAGGACCCATTTCTGGATCAATTTCTCCGGTCATCAGCGCGGAAATTCTGTTTCCCGATGGCATGATCGCTGCTGTTCGAAGTGGATTGCGCACCCAAGAACGGAGAAATGGCAAAACATCAGCAAACGACATAATCGGACGCCTTTTTACGGAGTGAAATATGTGCGGTATGCTTGGTCGATCTACCGGGACGTATCGTTGTCTGCATTTTTGTTTCCTGAACTGAATTGTTATTGACGAGGAAACCAATGCGTCTTCTAGATTGAGGCAGCGTGTCATGCGCTACGGTTCGACGAAATTTACTTCTCCAGCCAATTTCCCGATGCAAGATTGCCTCAATGTAGAAAGTCCATGGTGCGCGATCTCAATTATGTCGAAACACAAGGAATAGGGATGCGGGTACTACTGGTAGAGGACGAAAAGGAAATGGTTGCCGCACTTAGCAACGTTCTCACGCGTCAGAACATGATCGTTGACAGTGTCTCAACGATTGCTGCCGCTGAATTCGTGTTGAAAGAAAATGTGCATGATGTGCTTGTTCTTGATCGTCAGCTGCCCGATGGAGATGGATTGTCTTTGATTCCGCGGCTTCGTGCGAATGGTCAAAATATACCGGTTCTTGTGCTGACGGCTCGTGGCGATCTCTGCGATCGTGTCGCGGGACTGCAAAGTGGAGCTGATGATTATCTTGGCAAACCCTTCGCTTTCGAAGAACTTCTAGCTCGTGTTCGCGCCCTGCTGCGACGACCGTCCAGCGTTGTGCCGGAAGTGGCCAAGATGGGCCAGTTGATGTTTGATTTTGCCCATCGTGAGGCATGGGTTTCGGGAGAGCGTGTGGAGATGCCAAGGCGAGAAGTCCTTGTCCTTGAAGCATTGATGCGCCGAATGGGGCGAATGGTCCAGCGTGCCACTCTGATGGAAGCGGTTTTTGGCATGGACGATGAGATCGATTCAAATGCGCTTGATACCCATATATCGAGGGTTCGCCGTAAACTCTCGGATGCCGGTGCAGGGGTGACAATCAATGGTATCAGGGGCCTTGGCTATCTTTTACGGGAAACGGCATGAGTTTGTGGAGTGCGAGATCGCTGAAATGGCGGCTCGTCAGCCGACTGCTGTTCTTCGAAACCCTCATCATCTTGTCGGTGCTAACCATTATCATAGGCAGTCTCTGGGGTTCCGGGTATCTGATAGAGGATTATGAGGGAGGCAGTCTGGATGTTCTGAAAGACGCCCTGTCAAGGAATACGCAAGGAGAACTTATTCTCATTGATACTCCCGAGGTCGTCCAATTGCGGACGGATGTTGGTGGCTTGTGGTTTGTCATTCGGGACCGGAATGGACAGCAACTGTCTCAAGGACGTGTTCCTTCCGAATTTGTTCAAACGCTGCCGATGTTGGATCATCTCAGCGACGCTCGTTTGAACAATGAGTTGGGCCGCGCGAAACGCCCCGATGCAATTGTTAAATGGCAGGAAACAAACGTAGGAGACGTGCAGATATTCACCGGGACCCGGGGGCGTATGACATTCATTCGGATGGTGACAGGCATCTCTGGCGGAATGCTAACGATCATTATTCCATTTTTTTTGACAATAGCCTTGGCTACTCTGGCCATCACTCCACTTGTCGTACGTTTTGCGTTGGAAGGGGTTAAACAAGCTGCGGATCAAGCGGCTCAGATTACCTATAACAAGCGCGGCGTACGTTTGTCTGCGAGCGAGGTGCCCGAAGAAATCAGTCCGTTTGTAAATGCCGTCAACGATGCCTTGACCCGGCTGGATAAAGGCTATGCGTCGCATGAACGTTTTTTAGCCCAAGCAGCCCATGAACTGCGTACACCGATAGCCATTCTCAACACCAGGGTTGCTGCCTTATCTCCAAGCATTGAGAAAACCCAGCTCCTGCAGGACACGTCTCGCTTGGCAATCTTGAGCGGCCAGCTCCTTGATCTGCAGAGATTGAACCATTCGCCGGTCCACTTTGCACCCGTTGATCTCGTAGCAATCGCCGGACGCGTTGCTTTTGATCTAGCACCGCTGGCTTTTGCCGCGGGTTATGAGGTGTCGTTTGAGTCGGATAAAGATGAACTTATGGTACAGGGCGACCAAACGTCCATCGAACGTGCACTCACGAATCTGGTTCAGAACGCTATTGACCACGGCGGCGGTTCAGGAATGATCTTGATCCATGTTCTGGAAACGAAATCGATTGTGGTAACCGACGAGGGGCAGGGAATTTCCGCAGAGAGCAGTCAGGATATTTTTGAGCCGTTCAGCCGCCTTCGTTCGGACAGTTCCGGAACTGGTCTTGGACTGAATCTGGTCAAACAGATAATGGAACTTCACAATGGTACCATTGAAGTCAATAGCGGGTACCCAAAGGGGGCCTGTTTCAAAATGAACTTCTGAACGATAGGAGCTGACTCCAGTCAAGCTCGTGGTTCATTGTATAAAAGTCGGAAGTGAAGAGATTCTTCAAGCGTGTCCCTGTCGTTCATTTGGAATAGCCAACACGCCACGGAAAGAAGGATTATAGTTCCAATAACCACTGAGATATCTGCTATGTAATGTCGCTGTCGGTTGCGCATTTATATCCCATAGGCGGGCTATGTCGTGCACTGCGTAGCTTGCAATGAACTTCACTTGTGCCGCTTCCGAATTTAACGATGAGCACAATTTAGCAGCGGCAGTTTACTTGGATATTGCTGTACTGTTACGGTTCCGTAAGGCTATGAACCCGGAAAACCAAGCCAAGGTTCAAGATCTTCGAATGTCATGTCCATTGCATAAGCAGGATTGGCCCAGATCGAAAAGTGGCCAAACCGCGGTGAAAACTGAGATTCTGCGTGTTCCTCATCGCCATGCGCGATTGCTGCAACGTAAAGCGCGGCAGCCAGCCCGGTTCGATCCGCTCCGCCTTCGCAATGAATGAGAATTGGCTTTTCAGCCTGCTTCATGAGTGCAAGTAAGGTTTCGGCGTCTTTCTGAGATAAAATTTGACGTGAAGACATTCGAAAATCGATATGCCCAACACCAGATTTCTTGGCAGCGGCGACCTCTTTGTCATACCAATCCCGGCCAGTATTTTCGCCGCGGAGATTGATAATCGTCCTGATACCATAGGTTTTCTTATAGAATGCGATCTGTGATGGCGAGGGCTGTGCCGATCTATAGAGTTCGCCGGGAAGGGTAGTATGAAAATTGCCCTGCCATCGCATTATTCCATAATAGCCGCCGATCATAAGGACCAGAGCCAGCAATGTGCCTCCTGTCCTCACGGCGATTGGCCGCCGCCTGCTTGATTTATGCGTCTGTGTGACGGTCATAACGGCTTGTTCTCCCGAGGCAGGTTTAAAATTAGGGATCGGTTGGGTTGATCTGTCGCCGCGCTCGGTTCGGCATGTTTGTCGTGCGAGCCAGCTGGAAATGTCAGTATGACGTGCAACCCCGGGTGTCCATCTTCCAGGTTAATTCTCGCGCGATGAAGATCCACAATCGCTTTGACAAGGCTCAGACCTAGCCCTGTGCCAGGCGTTGTTCGGCTCTTATCGAGGCGATAAAGCCGCTGAAAGACTTTTGCGCGCTCCTCGGCCGGGATACCAGGCCCATTATCAGCAAATTCGACAATGATGGTTCTATCGATACTTTTCGCACTGAGGCTAATTTTTGCTCCTGCGGGACAGTGCCGGATCGAGTTTTCGGTGAGGTTAGCAAAAAGTTGAATCAGTAGTTCCCGATCCCCGGTCACCGGCAAGGATTCATTTGGATGCAACGTCAATTTTATCAATTGTTTCTTGTCTTCGGCGACATCGGCATAGACGTCGACGATGGTCTCAAGACATTCCCTGATGTCCAGTTGGGTAAACCGCGACCGCCTCGACCCGGCTTCGATCTGCGCTATACGAAGAAGAGCGTCGAAGGTGGCGTTAATATTTCCACTTTCCTCCCGCGCCTGCAGCAAATCCGCCGCAACTGCCGTGCCTTTATCGGCCTTTTCGATGGCTTGGCTTATGGTCAGGGAAAGTCGGCTTAGAGGCGTTTTGAGATCGTGGGCGATATCGGTGCTTACTTGACGCATGCCTTCCACGAGAGAGGCAAGGCGGTCGAGCGCATCATTGACCTGCTCTGACAATCTATCAATGTCGTCTCCGTTGCCAACCAGAGGAATACGGACATTCAGCTTGCCAGAGCCAACGTCCCGCATGGTCGATGTGATGGTTTCCATGCGCCGTTGTACGCGTGTCGCTAAAAGAATGCCGCCTATCGTTGCAAGTGCAAGAACCATCACGCTTGCCCATGCAAAACTTATAAAAACAATCCTTAGATACTCGTCGTTCTCTTCAAACGTGATCCCAACGATCAAAGGCTGCTTATCGACCTGACCAGAAAAGACGCGATATCTTTCATTACTCTGTAAGCCTAGCTTCGTACTGTCAATTGTTGACCAACCAGGCGAAACATCTGCGTTTTCAATATTCCCCGCCAGTCGCGCTCCATCTTTTGAGCGCAAAAGGAAAATCCGATCGTGCCGGGAAGTGGATTGCACATGGCTGGTTACGGTATCTGACAAATCAGTCACATCGCCATCACCGTAAGAGGCAGTGAGCACGGTATACGTATCCTGGATTGTCTGATCGAGACGATCGGCCAATTCGTGTTTGAGCAGTTGATACGTCACAACCCCCGCGACAAGAAATGACGCGATAAAAAGGGCGGCGAAAATGACAGCCAACCGGAACGGCGTACTTTTCAGCAGATCAATGCGGCGCATGTAAGCTATAGCCAGTGTTTCGGATTGTGTGCAACAGTGGATATGCAAAGGGTTTGTCGATCTTCGCTCTGAGACGACTGATATGTGTTTCGACAACACTTGTTTTGGGGTCAAAGTGAAAATCCCAAACGCGCTCCAGAAGCATTGTACGTGTCAATATGCGCCCTTCATTGCGAACCAGAACTTCAAGCAATCTGAATTCGCGGGGTTGCAGGTCAATCGTGATGCCGTCCCGACGTACGATCCTGCGCACAAGGTCAACCTCCAGTTCTGCTACTGATATCGTGTTGATTTCGCGTTGAAATGGCGGTCGCCGATGGAGTGCATTGACGCGCGCAGCCAGTTCGGAAAAGGCAAAAGGTTTGGCGAGATAATCGTCTCCGCCTGCTTCTAAACCCTCAACACGGTCATCCAGTCCTCCAATCGAGGTGAGAAAGAGAGCAGGAGTTTTGACGCCGGCTGCACGCAATGCCTTGATGATTGACAGGCCATCCAGCCCCGGTAGCATTCTGTCTATTATGAGGATGTCGTATTCTTCGCCCGCCGCGTGGGATAGCGCATTTCTACCGTCAGCGATAACTTCAGCAACATGCCCGGCTTCGCTAAAGCCCTTGGCAATGTAGTCCGATGTCTGCCGGTCATCTTCAATGATCAGGATGCGCATGTTCTTTCCGTTCTCACCAAACACAGACTGCGTTCATCATAGTCCAAATGCACACGATGTCATTGTCCGGATCTAAGTAACGGTCGAGCCTACTGGGAGTTACATGCATCGTTTCACACTCACCTTTCCGCGATCTTACAGTTTGGTAATAAACGAACGCTTCTTACCGCTTACCAAAGCGTAAGGGGACGGCTAAGCCCCGGTAAGAATAGACATTTAGTCTCCTTGGCAGCGAACCAAAGTTGCTGAAGGAGAATGCGGTGAACCGATATCTTGCAAAATACCCTTCTCTGTTTATTGGCGCCGTGCTGCTTGCTGCCCTGGTGCTATCGTTTTTAACAGTCCCATCCTGAATGTGGGAACCTGTCCTTACCAAATTGTATTGTTCCGGAAAGGCTCCCGTATTGAACGACACATACAACCCAGATTGCAGATGGTGAAAACGATCTGTCCTCATTTGATTGCCGACCTGTTTTCCAGTCGGTATAGCTCTGGAGACTATTGTCATGAAGAAATTTGCTCTCGTTCTATCTCTCCTTACCCTTTCAACATGCTTCGCAACTTTGGACGGTTTTGCTGCGAGCAGTTCAGTGCCTTGTGAAGACATGCTCAAGGAAGTGCGCGCCGCCAAAACGGCAGCAACCCTCACAGATGCAGAGAAAACGAAAGTCGCCGAGCTTGAGGCAAAAGGCGTTGAAAGATGCACCGCTGACGACGACAAACGGGCAGATGAATTCTTTGCTCAGGCTCTGAAACTCATGGGCAAATAACCCGATCTCTGAAAAAGGAATTGTGGCAATGAACCGCGCTGAACTAAAACGGTCAGGACTGCTAAATCGCGTCCCTGAAGTCACAGCAGATTTTTGGGTGATCAAGTTGTTGGCCGTGACCATGGGGGAAACGGCTGCGGATTATCTAGCCGTCAATCTTGGTCTTGGCCTGACAGTGACTTCGCTAATCATGAGTGCCCTTTTGATTGTGGCTCTGGTCGCGCAGTTTCGACAAGGAAAGTATGTTCCTTGGGTGTATTGGACTGCCGTTGTCTTGATCAGTATTGTCGGTACGCTTGTTACTGACAATCTCGTGGATAATTTCCATGTGCCCCTTGAGGTTACGACGGCAGTTTTTAGTGTTGCGTTGATTGCAACATTCGTAATTTGGTATCGCAGTGAAAAAACGCTCTCCATTCATTCGATTTTTAATGCGCGAAGAGAAACATTCTACTGGCTTGCGATACTGTTTACCTTTGCATTGGGGACCGCTGCCGGTGATTTGGTGGCAGAGGCCTTCGGCTTGGGCTTCATTGCTACCGGTTTGATTTTTGGGGCAATCATCGCCGCGATTGCGGCAGCCTATTACATCTTTCACCTTAATGCAGTCTTGGCCTTTTGGCTGGCTTACATATTCACGCGTCCTCTCGGCGCATCTTTGGGCGACTTTCTTTCGCAGCCGATGGAATATGGCGGCTTGGGCATTGGAACAGTAATCACAAGCCTTCTGTTCCTCGCATGCATCGTTGCAATCGTTGTCTATATGACCTTCTCAACTCGCAACGAGATCCAAACGATCGTCAAGTCTGGTACGTGATGAGGGAACATATCTTGCGCTGACAAGAAATTCAGGTCGAAGCAGCAATCGCAATTTCACTGCAACGAAAATCAATTACCAGTGTTGAAGCCGGTATTGCTGAAGAGGAGTTGAGACTTTCATGGATGTTCAAATCGACCCAATATGCACTATGTTGTTGCCTTTTGCTGCGGGGGCGGCGGCATGCCTGATCGGTGTTGCCACCATCGTGAGTGTCTACCGTTTTGGTCTGTCCGCTGAACGATCTGTGTTTATAACACTCTTGGCATTGTTTGGGCTGTTCGCGATCTCCGATTACTTCCTCGGCGTCCAGATTCCGGTCGTTCTGGTGCTCGGTGTGGTTGCGTGCGGGCTCGTCTTCGCAATCATAGTCAAACGGATCGGTTTTGTGAGCAGGATTACTCTTGTACGAGAAATCTAACAGACGCCTACGGAACGGTGTTTTTCAAGGGTTCGAATGGATGAGCCAACTTGGAGAAATGCCATACGTTGATGGATACTAAAAACTCAGCCTAAGACTGGCCCCGATTTGAGTATTCTCCATAGCTTCTTCATCGTGAGTTGGGGCACAGCAGAACTGTCCCAAACCATACGCCTCTTTAATCAGACATGGCCAAAGACGTCGGACCGAACCTCTCCAGTCTTTATCAGATGCTGGCATCTGCGAAATTGGCACAGCTTTTGTCGTCGCCCCTTATTTGAATCAATGACGATCTCATAAAAATCCGTTGGTGATTGATCAATGCAAGGCTTTTGTTCGTTGTGCGGAAAGAGTACGAGCATTGGCTATTAACGATTGGAGATTTCCATGCATAACGGCATGTCAAATATCAGTACTTGGTATATCGATCCGCATGCTGAGGATGCGATGGCTGATGGGCATGCACCGATCTGGCGGCATTTGATAAACCTTTTACCCGAACGGGATCTTTCGGGGAAAGCAGTACTGGATTTTGGTTGCAATCAGGGCGGACTGCTACGTCATCTTTATGCGTTCCGGCCATTCCGCAAGGCGCTCGGAGTGGATATCGCCGAGCAATCGATTGCCAAAGCAAATATACTCAAGGGCAATCTTCCCATTCAGTACCAGGTTGCCGACCACGTTGAGGGTTGGGACAGCCAGTTTGATCTCGCTATCAGCCACGAGGTGATTTATCTCATCGCTGATATTGAAATGCATGCGCGTGACATATGGCGGAGTCTGAAGACCGGTGGCGTGTATTATGCAGTAACCGGTTGCCACACGGATAATCCATTGTGGCCAAAATGGCGCGACCTTGTTGCAGCAAAGACAAACACGGTGGTGCAGGATCGCTCCATTACCGATTATGCCCGGGTGTTTGAAGCCGCAGGTTTTGAGGTGTCGGCGCGTAAACTCGAGTTTGACGGGTTCATTCCGTTTGTGGCTGATGGCTGGATGCCAGATTTTGCCGATGCGCTCACCTATTATACGCAGACCAAGATCGTGTTCCGGCTCGTCAAATCATAACTTATGATCGGGTAAGCTCAATATCGAAGTGCGGGCGGCTGCCAGGCGTAATGCGGACAAAATTGCCGTTTACGCGAAACACTTTCTCTATCAGTCCGGTTTCAGCAAGCATGTCGGGATCGCCATCGAACAACAGTTGCCCTTTTTCCAGCAGTGAAACACGATCACTGATCGAAATGGCCTGATTGATGTCATGGATGGCCATGATAATTGTCACGCCTCTCTCGCGGCTGAGACGATGAACCAGATTGAGCACTTCCACCTGAAAACCTATATCCAGAAACGAGGTAGGTTCATCCAGCAACAGGATTTGTGCTTCTTGTGCAAGCGCAGCTGATATCCAGGCGCGTTGTCGTTCGCCTCCGGATAATTCGAGCAAGCTTCTGTCCGCCAGACCAGCCAACCCAGTACTCTCCAGCGCCCATTCTATCGCCCGTTCATCATGATCATTGTAACTGCGAAACAGGCCGACATGCGGATAGCGACCCTGACGGACGAGCTGTTCAACGGTCATTTCATCAGGCGCGGATGGCTGTTGCGGTAAGAACGCCAACTGTTTGGCCAAATTGCGCCGCGACATTACCTTGGCAGGCTTGCCGTTGATTTCCACGTGCCCTTCATGTGGTGCAATCAGGCCAGCCAGTGCCTGCAATGCAGTGCTTTTACCCGAACCATTGGGGCCAATGAGAGCCCGTATTTCTCCGGCCTTCAGGTCAAGATTGAAGCTGTTCAGGGCTTTGCGACGCCCATAGAAAACTGACAATTGGGAGCAGGAAAGGGGCATCATGATCCTCAAGGTATTTTACGAAGCAGAGCGATCAACACGGGCACGCCGAATATCGCAGTGATCACCCCGATAGGGATTTCCTCAGCCTGACCCAGCAGCCGTCCAAGCAGGTCGCCTAGGGTCACAATGAAGGCGCCAAGAGCGATGGTGAGCGGCAATACAAGGGAAAAGTGCCGCCTTGCCAGAAATCGTGCCAAATGAGGAACGACAAGACCGACAAAGATAATGGGCCCAACAGCGCCGACAGCACTTGCCGCAAGCCCACAGGACAAGAACAGAACGATCGAAAACTGTCTGCGATACGCCAGACCGAAGGATCGTGCGACTGTGGGGTCGAAACGCAGAAGATCAATAGATCGCTGCAGGGCTGGAAGCGCCGCAAGCCCGATGACTGTGAAGGGCAAAAGGAACAGGACGTGGGTCCAGCTGCGTGCGTAAAGGCTGCCGGAAAGCCATTCCAGTAGAATTTCAATACGCGCTGAGCCCCAACCGGCAATCAATCCAATCGCCGCCGCATGCAATACTGCACCGATTGCAATACCGCACAGGGTAATTCTAAGCGGCCCCAGATCAAGCCGAAAGGCAAGAAGATAAATGAGACCACCCGCCGCAATGCCACCCAATGTGCCGATTGCGGGAAGCCAAGCGAGGGGCAATGCAGAGAGCGTGTTGGAGCCGGGATCGAAAATATAAACGGTGAACAGAAGGAAGACCGTGACCGCCAGCGTTGCACCCTGTGAAATCCCCATGATTGACGGATCAGCAAGTGGATTTCGGGTAATGGTCTGCAGCAATAAACCGGCCACCGCAAAATGAATGCCGGCGAGGATTCCTGTGACAATGCGTGGCAATCGGATATCGAGAATGATCGATCGTGCCTCAGAGGACCCATTCCCGGTGAGGACGGCTGCTACGTCCGCCGCTGGGATGTCGGCAACGCCAAGGAACACTGCTGCCAGAAATGCCCCGACTATAAAAACTGACAGAACCGTCAACGATCCAAAAAGGGAAGGGCGGCCAGTGGGCATAGAAATGCTCATCGTTATTGACCGCCTTTCAATGAAAAGCTTCGCGTCTGGACAAGGTAGACAAAGAAGGGGCCACCCAGCAGTGCTGTGATGATGCCAACCGGAAGCTCACGGGGTAAAGCGACGCTGCGGGCGATCAAATCAGCGGTAACAACCATCAGGGCGCCAATGGCCGCGGTCAAAGCAATCGACCAGCCCGTGTTTTGCGGCTTGAGCAGACGAGTGATGTGAGGAGAGACAAGACCAACGAAGGCAACAGGCCCGGCAACAGGTGCGATGCCTGCTACGGGCAGGACGGCGAGCAACAATAGCAGCGGTTTCCAGAAGTTCATATTCAGGCCCATGCCAATGGATGCATGTTCGCTGAGAGCCAGCATGCCGATCACACGCTGACACGCCAAGGCTCCACCCAGACCAACAAGCACCCAAGGTGTCATATAAAGCAGGTGCGGCCATGATCTTCCCTGAAAGCCACCGGATAGCCAGAAGAGTAAAGAGGGCGTTTGCGGGCCGCTCAACAGCAGTACATAGGTTGTTATAGCGCCAAGAAGGAGAGAGATACTAATGCCGCCAAGAGCAAGATGCAGCGGTCGTCCCTGACCCCCACGCGATACCCAGAGAGTGACGGAAGCCGCACCTAAGCCACCGGCCAGTCCGACAAAGGGATAATAAACCGATGATATCCAGGGGAAGAAAACAAAACAGCAAACAATGGGTGCAACAGCGCCGGAAGCAACACCGGTAATATCTGGGCCAGCCAACGGATTGCGGGTCAACGCCTGCAGGAGATAGCCCGAAATCGCCAGCCCCGCCCCGCCTACCACCGCAGCAAGGCTGCGGGGCAGGCGCAGCGTCCAGACCAGGATGGAATCGATCTTGCCATCTGGCGCTAACAGAACCGACAGGACTTTAGGCAGGCCAAGCTGTTTGGTGCCGATAAGCAAACCAACGCCCACAACCAGCAGCGTTGCTGCCAAGACGAGTAGGGTCATCGTGATGGACCGCCTGACAGACGCTGCTTGTCGCTGTACCACGGGGATATCGCTAGCGGAGGTCTGCGGGTATCAATTTTGCGGCTTCGGCCTTCACGTCTATCTTCGGGAAAGTCTCGGGATAGAGATAGTGGGCTGCTTCGCGCAGAACGATTTCGCGGGCTATCGGACCATTGGCTTCCACCCAATGATCGCCAACATAGAAAACACGCCCATTCTTTACGGCTGTAAGCTGCTGCCAGATCGGGTTGTTTTCGTGCGGGCGGTCCGGACCGGAATCATAAACAAAGATGACCTCCGGGTCTTTTTCAAGCATGGTCTCAAGGCTCAATTCCACTCCAAACGGTCCGCCCGGGCGCATGGACCCCGCTATGTTGTCACCACCGAGCGCCGCAACGATTGATGCTGTGGTGTTCTCGGTATGGAAGGACCAAGGCGTATCTCCCGCCCACATGATCTGAAAACGAGGATGCACATCCTTTGGGGCTTTGGCGCTGTATTCGGCAAGGTGCTGCCGGAAAGTAGCATTCAGTTCCTCGCCGCGCTGTGGCTTGCCAAGTACTTTTGCCAACTGGGAAATTTCGCGATCGCTTTCGCTCAAAAGCTCCATATTGTAGGCAACATACGGGGCAATCTTCTGCAACTGCTCGGCATTGCCGATCGTATAGCGGCGCATGGCGATGATGATGTCAGGTTTTGCTTCCGACAGAAGTTCCAGATTGGGCTTGGCACGCTGCCCGATCTGTTTGATCTCTTTCGTCAGCCCCAAAAGAAAATCCGGATTGCGCCCGGCCGCCATGTAGGTCGTTGCTACTGGCTTGATGCCAAGTGCGAATGCGACGTCAGTGGCGAAATAGGAAATAGAGGCTATGCGTTTCGGGTTGGTCGGAACTTCGACCGTCGTTCCCCTATCATCAACAATGGACAGTGCTCTTGCCTTGTCCGATGACGCGGATGCCATAGCCAGAATACCAAGCAGGCCGAGGGTGCAGAGCGACTTGTGGCCCATACCAAACATGACTCATCCTTTTGAACGGGTGTAATTGTATATCGCTTTAGCCATAAATCATGATTAATTCAATCATATTATCAGCACGCCGCGAATGCCGAGGCTGCGGTGCGTCAACTGAGTCTGAATGATGAAATTGGGCACCGTGGCCCTACAGCAGCATCGCTTGCTGGGCTGTCTTTGGTAAATGCCGCTGGTGATATTCTTCAGACGCTTCTTCGACTGGAAGTTTGAATATTATCGTCTCCTGGGGATCGAGACCAAGTCGGAGCATAGCGCTAAGCCAAGTCCGCAACCTAGCCCGAACAGTCTCACGACGACATCGCATCCAACCGCCCATCATATCACGTTCCTGCAATCTTCGCGTGCAATAGGAGAGAGCTGAATATAATGGGTAAGACTTAAGTATGGGTACGTTATATCTGATAGGGGAGCGCAATCGTTCTTTTAACGCTTGGCGCGATGGTTATGTCTGGAATGGCAGGCGTTTCCAGCAAAGATACGTGCTAGAAAATTGATATTGGTCCGTTGTGTCTTTCACATCTTCCACCGTACGTGGTTGAAGATCATTCCGGTTGTTGCCATCGCAGCCAGCCTCGCTGCTTGTCAAAGCGGCGTATCGGGCTTGGCAGTATCTGCACCGGACCTACCAAAAGCCTATGCATCAATAGCAAAACTGCCTGCTAATACGCAGCGCGATACCCGGCTCTGGTGGCGCGTCTTTGGAGACTCCGTTCTCAGCGGGCTCGTTACGCGTTCGCTTGAACAGAATCTGACAATAGCTCAGGCAAAACAGCAACTCATTGCGGCCCGGTCGATGGTGCGTACCTCAAATACTCTGTTCATGCCAACCGCCGATATTTCCGGAACAGCCAATGCCGGCACCGGCTCAACCAAGTCGGACGAGCTTATGCGCCGACCCATGCAGCTCAATGTGGAGGCTGGGTGGGAGCTTGGTCTGTTTGGTTTGCGTGAAAATACCCAACGTGCGGCAAATGCCTCTGCCGATATGATTGCCGAAGACGTCGAAGCCGCCCGCATCGCCGTCGCCGCGGAAATTGCCAGTTCTTATGTCCGCCTGCGCGCCCTGCAGGAGCGTGTCGCTATCGCAAAGGCATCTTTGACGCTGCTTGGTCGCGATGGGCAACTTGCCACTGTTAAATATCGCTCTGGCCTTGCCACCGCCTCGGATGCGGAAGAGGCCAGGATCAGTCTTGGCGATGCCAGGGCCGAGGAGACCCGTCTTCAGGCGCAAATTGACGCGACGCTCCAGCAGATCGCAACACTGCTCGGCACGTCGAGCATTGATGCATCCTTGCGCCAGCCAAAGTCGCAGCCGGTCGCCAAACTTGATCCGGCAATCGGCCGACCTGCCGACCTTCTGCGTGCCCGCCCGGATATCCGGCGTGCCGAACTGGCGACTGTCCGGGCGGCAGCGGAAATCGGGATAGCACAAGCCGATCTTTACCCAAAACTTCGCCTTGGAGGCATGATCGGTATCGGCGGTCCGTCCCATGGTTCATTGTTTGGTGTTATGGGTGGTCCATCGATTCAGGTCCCGCTTTTCGATCAGGGACGCCGCCGCGCCGTTGTTGCAGCCCGTCAGGCACAATATGAGGAAGCGGCAGCGGCGTATAAGCAGACCGTACTGACCAGTTACGAAGAGGCCTCTTCGGCGCTTCGGGCTTGGTCGGCTGGGCATACCAATGTCCGCCAGTTCAGGGAAACATTGTCATCCGTCAGGAAAATTCAATCTGAAAGCGCTGTACTGGAACGGGCGGGTCTGAGCGATCAATCCAAGCAGACGGCGAGTGCGATCAGGGTGCTTGGTCAGCGCAGACAGCTGGCGGAAGCACGGGAAGCCGAAGCACTGGCCCTCATTGCCTTTTATAAGGCGATTGGCGGCGCGTCGCCGCTGGCAACGGCTACCCCCGGAGCCGAAGCTGTGCGCCAGAGAAAGAAGTAAGCCGATGGCTGTCTCAATCGCCCGCAAGACATTGATACATGAATGGCGCCGCTTTCTCCCGGCTATTGTCGCTGTGGGCTTTTCCGGCGTTCTTATGATTGTTCAGGGCGCTTTGCTTCTGGGAATCATTGGTTCGAACGCGCTTTATGTAACCCAGTCAAAGGCTGAGTATTGGGTCGGCTTTCCCGGCACGCAAAGCGTTGATCTTGGCCGCCCCATTGGAGCCGATACGGCCACCAGTCTTTATATTGAGCAGAACATCTCAAATATCGAACCGTTTTTGCTAGGCTCGGGCGACTGGCGAGGCGCACGCGGGGGTGGAACAGGCGTCACCATTGTCGGCATCGATACGAAGGCAAACGGCCTAGCACTGGGGCGGATCGTTCCCGCAATGATGCGCAACCTTTTGCTGGAGCCCGGCACGGTTCTTATTGATGCTACGGACAAGAGCAAACTCGCCATCGACGTTGGCGGCTCGGCCGAAATAAACGGCCGGCGTGTACGGGTTGTCGGTATCATCGATGGGTTGAGAGGTCTGGGCGGCGTAAATGTGATCACGTCAATTGACACGGCGCGTACGCTCGATACCGCGCTTAGCACCTCGGATAACGTGACCTATTTCCTCTATAACGTGAACAAGTTTGCGCCGGGTGACGCCATACTTAATCGTCTCAACCAGCAGGCAGGCAGCAAACGCTTTTACGTCTGGTCGGCACAGGATCTTGCGGGAATGTCCATACGCTATTGGCTTCTCGAATCCGGAGCCGGTGTTGCCTTTATCTTTGCAACAGCAATTGCCATGCTCGTTGGAACACTCGTTACCAGTCAGACGCTGATGGCGGCGGTTGCAGGTTCCATTCCGCAATATGCAACTTTGCGCGCGCTCGGCGTGTCGTTCAAATCGCTCCGTGTCATCGTTATCGAGCAGGCCGCCTGGGTCGGCGTGCTTGGGCTGCTGCTCGGCGCTACATTCAGCATCATTGCGGCAACCATTGCCAACATGTACCGGGTTCCGTTCGAGCTTCGCACCAGCGTCATGCTAGCGGCGTCCATTGTCGTATTGCTCGTGGCGTTTGCGGCGGGATTGCTGGCACTTCGGCGCCTGCACCATGCCGATCCGGCAACGTTGCTACGGTGAACGCGATGCAGCCCACCATTTCCGCCAGCGGGATCAGCAAATCATTTGTGGTCAAACAGATACGCACGATTGCATTGCAGGACGTATCAATCGACATTTTCCCGCGCGAACTCACCCTAATCATCGGCCCTTCCGGATGCGGCAAAAGCACATTGCTTGCGGCGCTGAGCGGTCTCACCTCACCAGACACCGGCTCCATAAACACACTCGCAACTGATCTGGTAGGCGCAAGTGATGACGAGCGTGACGCGTTTCGCCTCAATCATTGCGGCTTTGTTTTTCAGGGGTTCAACCTGTTCCCGGCCCTGACCGCGCTTGAACAGGTGCAGGTGCCGTTGGATTATCTCAAGGTCCCACAGGATGAGGCGGTCGAACGATCAGAACAGGCACTTGCCCGCGTCGGTCTTTCACACAGGCAGCACCTGCATCCCACCGAACTTTCGGGTGGTGAAAAGCAACGTGTGGCCATAGCGCGCGCTATCGTCAAGAATCCCGCAATATTGTTTGCCGATGAACCGACAAGCGCACTCGATAGCGTCAATGGGCAATCTGTCATCGAGATTCTGCACACCATAGCAAAAGATACCAATGCAACTGTTCTTTGTGTCTCGCACGATCCGCGTCTTATCGCTCATGCGGAACGCGTGTTGCACATGGAAGATGGCCGGATACTCGAAGACACCCGCCCTCGTCACATAACCGTAGCCTAAGGAAACAGTGATCATGATCATGCACAGACGCTTATTCGTCCGATGTGCAATCGCGCTGGCGACGGCTGGATGCGTGGGATGGGGTATCTGGCTTATGTCCGATGCGACAGAAGCCAATGAAGTGGAGATTGCGGCGAAGCCAGGAATTATTGCTGCGGCGCGCGGCGTCGTTGACGTTGAGGGCGGTCTTTTGCGACTATCGGCCCAGCGTGACGGTATGATCCAGGAGGTGCTTGTCGCCGAGGGTCAGAAGGTCAAGCAGGGCGATATTCTTGCTGTGATCGATAGCCGCCACGAAGTTATAGCGCTCCATACAGCAGAAGCGGAAGTACGTCAGGCGCAAGGCCAGCTGAGCCTGTTGAAGACGAAGTTACAGGCGCAGACACGTCAAGTTGACAGGCTCCGGCGAGCGGCCGCCGGAAAGGCCGTTTCCACGCAAACACTGGATGAGGCTGAAGCGCTGCTGGCAACCACCAAAGGTGAAATAGCAATTGCTGAAGCGGCCTTGGCGGCTGCAGAAAGCCGAATGGAAAACAGCCGTCTTGAAATCGACATGCGAACGGTTCGGGCTCCCATTGACGCACGCATTGTGCATCGCTCGACCAAGATTGGCGAGGTTGTGTCCGCTCAGAATCTGACCGAGCTTTTTATGCTTCTGCCGGAAACACCACGCATCGTCCGTGCCGAAATCCAGGAGCAATTTGTCAAGTTGATCAAACCGGGCATGGACGTCGATGTCGTTGCGGAAAGCGGTGATGGCGTTCTGGTCAAGGGACGGGTTATCCGCATTGGCCACGTTCTTGCGCAAGTCAAATCTCGAGACACACCTGGCGAACGTGTGGATGTGCGCACGGCCGATTGCATCATCAGCATTCCGCCCAAGGTACATATGCTGATCGGACAACGGGTCGTTGTGCGCTTTAAGCCGTGATAATGCTGCAATAGCCAGCCTCGCCAGATATTCATTGCGGTTTCAAGCCGGACATGGGCGCTTCTCGTCGTTCGTCGTGTCCGGCTAAGCCTATGGTCGATGTAATGATACTGAGCCAGAGCCAGCACAAGTCGCAGTAGAGCGTCCTACCCCACCACCACCCGAATTGATTAGACCTGTGGGTGGAAGTCCTCATGCGGTGATGCACGGGCAACCGGTGTTCAGTGCCAAGTTGGCGCGTCGTAATATATCATGGTGTCAATATGACACTGCTTAAAGTGGGAGCATATGGCGTCTATATCGAGATGAGGGGCGACCAGTCCTATCCAATTTTTGGTGCGGCGGAATACCGTTTTGGAACAGTCAAAACCTTACGTCAGAACCCGCCTGTCCACCCTTGTATAACCCAACTAATACCTACGTATGGTGTCTGTTGCCCTGTCCTCATGCTACGAAATAGCAGCCGCATTCATATGCGCACAGTTGTGGTGTCACCATCATCACTCAAGCTGGAAACGATCCCAAAGTTGCGGGACTTAGCTGATCCGGCACTTCGGAACTTGACCATTTGATAACATAACCGGAGGACCAATCCATGGAACCGATTAGACGTCGTGGGTTTATTTCATTGATGGGCTATTTTGGGCTTGCATCCGTAGCTCAGGCGGCGAGTTTTGGTAATCCTGACCGCCCGCCCGAAGGCAAAATAAACGCCCGCAGCCTTTCAAGCACGAACGATCCTGGGCCGGCAAGCCCGGACCTTGCCTCACAATTTCCCAGCTCTCAAAATCCGCCAGCGACCGATATCAATGGCATGCCCCAGTTCTGGTCGTCATTCAATATCATGCACAAGCGCTATCAGGATGGTGGTTGGGCGCGGCAGATTACTCAGGAAGATTTTGCGATTTCAGAAACAATATCCAGCGTGAACATGCGGTTGAGTGCTGGCGGCATCCGGGAAATGCACTGGCATCAACAGGCGGAATGGGCAATCATGCTCTCTGGAAAATGCCGCATTACCACGCTTGATGAGCAAGGACGATCATCTGTTGAAGACGTAGAAGAAGGTGACCTTTGGTATTTCCCTCCGGGCTTGCCTCATTCCCTGCAGGGCCTCGGACCTGATGGCGCAGAATTTCTTCTTATCTTCGACAATGGTCTGTCATCTGAATTCAACACTTTGCTTGTGACGGATTGGATTGCACATACACCGCCTGAGGTTCTGGCCCAGAATTTCGGGGTTCCTGCGGATGCTTTCAAAAATATCCCTCTCGACAATTTGTGGATTTTCCAGGGGGATATTCCTCCCAGTCTGGAGGAGGACAAAAAATCGGCGCGCGTAACATCGGGCACAGAAAAGGTTACATATAAACTATCGAAATCACCGCCTATTCCATCTGGCCGTTCTGGAGTGGCGCAGATCGCCGACAGCCGCAATTTTCCGATATCCAAGAATATTGCCGCTGCTCTCGAGACCATTCATCCCGGTGCCTTGCGCGAAATGCACTGGCACCCGAATGCCGATGAATGGGCGCTTGTCATCAAGGGCAAAGCACGGGTCACGGTCTTTGATACGGGGCCGAAGGCGACCACAAACGACTTTAATCCTGGTGATATCTGGTACATCAAAAAGAGCCTTGGTCATTATATTGTCAACACGGGAGACGACGATCTGGTGGTGCTCACGATCTTCAAGTCAGATCGCTTTGCCGAAGTCACCCTTACCAGTTGGCTGACACACGTTCCTTCTGAAATGGTGCAGCAGACATTGAAACTGGATGCAGATGTGATTGCTCGCTTTCCGGCCGATCGTCCGGAGTTCTTGCCCAAATAAGAGGCCAGCTGGTTTCTCCCGCCTAATCAAGGCGGGAGAAATCATGACGCATAATCAGCATTGCTGTGGTGCAACGGACCTGGATAATAATCAAACCGTCAAATAATTACGATAAAACCACCTCATCGGGGCCAAAAATAGCTGGCACTCTTCGCGCGCCTACAGCGCCTATCCTGCCAAGTGGTTTGCCGCATGCGTTGTGGCTCAGTAACTACGCGCATTATTGTATTTGACACCGTTCGGACGGCTTCACCGCCTCATTTGACTGCCGCTCCACTACATTTGGCTCTTTGCTTGCCGATAAACGCACCAGCAGTTTCGTTGCTGATAGTGATTTTGGAATGAGTTTCTTTTACGGAAGACGGCTGATCCTCTTAGTCTTGATGGCTAGCGATTGAGAGGAAATTGTCGAGTGGGAAGCATAAAAGTTCTTGGTTTGTCGGGTAATGTCAAACAGCCATCGCGTACCGCGTCAGTTGTCCGCTCAATTGTTGATGCAGTCGAACAGCACTTCTCAGTGGCAGGACGTGTCATTGAACTGGTGGATGCTGCGCCGATCCTGTTTCGTGCGTTGCGAGCCGATCAGCTGGATGAAGCGGGCAAGGCAATCATCGATGCGGTGGAAACGGCCGATATTCTCGTTGTGGGCTCCCCAGTCTACAGAGCATCCTACACGGGTGCCCTGAAGCATCTGCTTGATCTTGTCGACTTTCGCGCATTGACTGGAAAAAGGGTCATACTAGCAGCTACCGGTGGCACGCCTCTGCACGGCCTGATGACCGAGCATCAGCTGCGACCACTCTTTGGGTTCTTCAACGCCCTGACTATTCCAACGGCAATTTACGCGACCGAGAGTGATTTTACCGGACATGCGCTGACAGGCGTGGCTGTGACCGATCGCATTGATCGCGCCGTGGCCGAACTCATCCAACTCTTCCCGAATGCGGACGCGGGGGCGCGCAGTCTTCAAACGAGCCCGCACGCCGAAACCGTATAGGCACAATTACATTGGAGCTATGAATCTATGTCATTGAAAACAACAGAATCTGTCAAATTTGCCTATTGGGTGCCCAACGTTTCGGGCGGCCTTGTAATCAGCAATATCGAGCAACGAACGGGCTGGGATATCGACTATAATCGCAAACTTGCACAGATCGCCGAAGCAAATGGTTTTGACTATGCATTGAGCCAAATCCGTTTCACGGCGGGTTATGGCGCGGATAATCAACACGAATCCGTATCGTTCAGCCATGCGCTTCTCGCTGCAACGACGAAACTGAAAGTGATCGCTGCACTGTTGCCCGGACCATGGAATCCTGCGTTGGCGGCTAAGCAGATCGCCACCATCAGTCATCTGACCAATGGGCGTGTTGCGGTGAACGTCGTCAGCGGTTGGTTTCGCGGTGAGTTTGCCGCTATCGGTGAACATTGGCTAGATCATGATGAACGCTATCGCCGATCCGAAGAATTCATTCGGGCACTACGCGGTATCTGGACCGAAGACAATTTTACATTCAAAGGCGATTTCTACCGGTTTAACGACTACACGATGAAACCAAAGCCGGTTGATCCGCAGCCTGAAATCTTTCAGGGCGGTTCATCCCGCGCCGCGCGCGATATGGCAGCGAGGGTTTCCGACTGGTACTTCACCAACGGCAACACGCTGGAGGAGATCCGGAAACAGGTGGATGATATCCGCGCGAAAGCAGCTGCCAATGGCCGTTCCGTCAAGATTGGCGTGAATGCTTTTGCCATTGCGCGCGAGACGGAAGATGAGGCGCGCGCCGTGCTTGATGAGATCATCGCCAAGGCCAATCCAGAAGCTGTGCAGGGCTTTGCCGATCAGGTGAAAAATGCAGGCAAAGCTTCCCCGGAAGGCGAAGGCAACTGGGCTAAATCGTCATTGGAGGATCTTGTTCAATATAATGATGGGTTCCGCAGCAATCTTATCGGAACACCGGTGCAGATTGCCGAGCGCATCGTCGCGTTGAAGGAAGCCGGTGCGGATCTCATCTTGCTTGGCTTCCTGCATTTTCAGGAGGAAGTGGAGTTCTTTGGCAAGCACGTCATTCCACTGGTGCGTGAACTGGAAGAAGAAAAACTGGCTACAGCTGTAGCAGCCGAGTAGCAGAACCCCAACACCTGATTGGTCTCTAACGGACCTGAAACGCGGATCGGCTTGATCTGGTCTGCGAATGAGATTGCATACCTGCCGTTCTGTCGAGTGGGATATTGCCGGAGAAGCCTGATGAATTCGATGAACCGCGTACTGGGAGGGCCAGCCACCACGTACTTCCCTGCCGATATCGCGGCAGAGGGCCGGGAATTGTGCGGCCTAGGTAAAGGCCTAAATGCAGCTGATAACATTGCTCTCGAGCTTGAAGGCGTGGGTCTGTCCTTTGGTGGTGTGGTCGCTCTGGAGAATATCGATCTGGTTGTGCGCCAAAGAGAAATAACAGCAATCATTGGACCCAATGGTGCCGGCAAAAGCTCACTCATTAATATTGTCAGTGGTGTTTACAAACCGGATCGGGGCTGTGTCAGGATCGGCGCTAATCGTTTCGCCGGTGTGCCCTCGCAAAAACTGGCTCATCTGGGAATTGCCAGAACATTCCAGAACCTGGCTTTGTTCAAAGGTTTGAGCGTAATCGACAACGTTGTCTCGGGCCGGGCATATAAAGTCAGGTCGACGTTTCTTGGACAGGTGTTTGGCATTGGCCGGTCACGAAGCGAAGAGGCAGATGCGTATGGCCGTGCCACCAGCATTCTGGAATTCCTCAATCTGACCCACGTCAGCCAACGTCTCGCAGGTACTTTGCCCTATGGCTTGCAGAAGCGCGTTGAGCTGGCCCGTGCGCTTGTGGCCGAACCGGCGATCCTTTTGCTTGATGAACCGATGGCGGGGATGACGACACCTGAAAAAGCCGAGATGACGGAGTTTGTTCATGCTGCCAACCGGGAGTACGGCACGACTATTGTTCTTATCGAACACGATATCGGCGTCGTCATGGAACTTTCTGACCATATCGCTGTCCTTGATTATGGCCGGAAGATCGCTGATGGAACGCCCGAGGAAATCCGTTCTGATCAAAGGGTGATTGACGCTTATCTCGGCATTGCAGCCGAGAACATTGATGGCGAGGGAATCTGATGTCCGGGTTCGACTGGCAATTCTTTCTTGAAGTTCTGATCGGAGGTTTGCTTTCAGGCGTCATGTACTCGCTTGTCGCGATTGGCTTTGTGCTGATCTACAAGACGTCGGGCGTCTTGAATTTTGCGCAGGGCGCGATGTTGCTCTTTGCTGCTTTGACCTTTGTCAGTCTGGTTGAACGAGGCGTGCCATTCGCTCTGGCACTGGTCATGACTTTTGCCGTGATGGTCGCCATCGGTATTGCTATCGAGCGCGTTGTGCTCAGACCTTTAACCAACAGGCCGCCCATGACTTTATTCATGGCAACATTGGGTCTGTCCTACATTCTCGAAGGTGCGGCACAGTTGTTATGGGGCACACAGGTCCATGGTCTTGACCTTGGCATTGACGATGTTCCTTTTGAAGTGGGCGGCATTCTCATCAGCCAGTTCGATTTCTTTGCAGCAGCGGTTGCCGCTGTGCTGGTGCTATTCTTGTCGATTTTCTTCCGCTACACCCGTGTCGGTCTTGCATTCCGCGCGGTTGCTGACGATCAGTTTGCGGCCCTTGCCGTCGGACTGCGTTTGCCACGGATATGGGCAACCGTTTGGGCTGTTGCCGGTCTCGTCGCGCTTGTCGCTGGACTGCTGTGGGGCGCGCGGCTGGGGGTGCAGTTCTCGCTATCGCTGGTCGTTCTGAAGGCGCTCCCGGTACTCGTCCTTGGTGGGTTTGACTCCATCCCCGGAGCTATTGTCGGCGGGCTTCTCATTGGGGCAACAGAGAAGCTCGCGGAGGTCTATATCGGCGAATATTTCGGCGGTGGTATCGAAAGCTGGTTCGCCTATGTGGTCGCTCTGGCTTTTCTTTTGATACGCCCTTCCGGAATTTTCGGGCAAAAGCTGGTGGAAAGGGTTTAACCATGACCTTTGCCACCCTCGAAGTATCATTTCCTTTACGCATTCCGCATTGGCTTTACCCTCCTCTCGTGTTGGGCTTTGCCTATCTCGTTGTTCCCATCATCGGCACAAACTATCTGTTTGAGGCAATTCTTTTGCCCTTTCTTGCGCTCAGTCTGGCTGGAGTAGGACTCAATATTCTGACCGGATATGCCGGGCAGGTGTCGCTTGGCAGTGCAGCTTTTCTGGCTGTGGGTGCCTTTGCGGCGTATAATTTCAATCTTCGCGTCGAGGGCTTGCCGCTGATTGGCAGCATCCTTCTTTCCGGCTTTGTGGCCGCAGGCATCGGCATTGTCTTCGGCTTGCCGAGCCTTCGTCTCAAGGGTTTCTATCTGGCGGTTTCGACATTGGCTGCACAGTTTTTCGTTCAATGGGCGCTGACCAAATTCGGTTGGTTCTCTAACAATTCCGGTTCGGGGGTCATTGATGCGCCGCAGCTTTCCGTAGCAGGTGTGGCATTCACCGGTGCAGTTGGTCGCTATCTTTTTTCTCTGACAGTTGTGACGCTTCTGACGTTCTTTGCTTACAGGCTGGTCTCATCGCAGACAGGGCGAAATTTCATCGCGGTGCGCGATAATGAAACGGCTGCACGGATTATCGGCGTACCAGTGCTGAAAACGAAACTCGTGGCCTTTGCGATTTCGTCGTTCATTATTGGCATTGCAGGGGTGCTCTGGGCTTTCACGTATTTGAGAACGGTGGAGCCGGCGGGTTTCAATCTTGATCGATCATTCCAGATTCTCTTCATCATTATCATTGGTGGGCTCGCATCCATTCGTGGTGCATTTTTCGGGGCGGCCCTGCTCGTTGTCTCACCGCTGATCCTGTCTCGGCTCGGCTCCTTTCTGTTTGGAGACCTGTTCAATTCCGGTGTGCTGGAAATGAGCCAGCGTATTGTTCTGGGCGTTCTGATCATCCTGTTTCTCATTCTGGAGCCGGACGGTTTAGTAGCGCTCTGGGACAGAATTCGAAAACGAACGATCGCCCGCTTGAACAAGCGCTGGTGTATCCGGGAAGCCATTTGGCCCTGCAATGAAACCTTCGCCTGCAATCAATATTCGACCGGAATCTCACCGGTCAACAAGAGGAGTGTATCCAGAAATGCGCATATTCAACAAACTGAAACTAGCCGTGGTCGCGGCGACCCTTGTCCTGTCAGTCGCTGTTCCTGCAGCCCATGCGGACGAGCAGTATTTTCCACTGCAAAGTTACCGTGTTGGACCTTACGCCGCTGGCGGGACCGGCTTCTTCGGTGGTTTCATCGACTATCTCAATTTGATCAATACACGCGATGGCGGCGTCAATGGTGTCAAGCTTACGTGGTCAGAAGGCGAGACACAGTATGAGGTGGAGCGTGGTGTCGAGGTTTATGAGCGCCTGAAAAGCACCCCCGGTGTTGCCGCGTGGAACCCGCTGTCCGTCGGTATAGCTTACGCAATGATCGACCGGATTACTCAGGACAAAGTGCCCTTGATCACCATTAATCATGGCCGTACCGATTCAACGGATGGACGCGTATTTCCTTATGTTTTTCCGCTGCTGCTCAATCCCTATAGCGAAACATCGGGTATCGTAAACTACATCGCTTCCAAGGAAGGCGGGCTGGAAAGCCTCAAGGGCAAGAAGATCGTTGTGCTCTACCATGGATCGCCTTACGGCAAGGAAACGATTCCGATCTACGAGCTTCTCGCCAAGAAGTATGGCTTTGAACTGCAGCAGATTGAAGTTCCACATCCGGGTAACGAACAGCAGGCGCAATGGCTGACAATCCGCCGGGCGAAGCCGGATTACGTCGTCCTGCGTGGCTGGGGTGTGATGAACCCGGTCGCTCTGAAAAGCGCAGCCAAGGTCGGTTTCCCTGTTGACCACATCGTTGGGAATGTCTGGTCCAATTCGGAAGAGGATGCCATCCCAGCTGGTGATGCGGCAAAGGGTTATACCGCCATCACCACGCAGGCGTCCGGTGCTGAATATCCCGTGGTCAAGGAAATCATCAAGACACTCTATGATAATGGCAAGGGCAATCTGGAAGACAAAAGCCGCATTGGTTCCGTCTATCATAATCTTGGTATCGTCAACGGCATCCTCAACGTTGAGGCTATCCGCATCGCGCAGGAAAAATTCGGCAAACGGACGCTGACCGGTGATGAGGTCCGCTGGGGCTTCGAACATCTGCAACTCGATACTGCCCGCGTTGAAGCATTGGGAGCCAAGGGCTTGTTCCATTCAATCAACGTGACCTGGGACAACCATGAGGGCAATGGCTACGTCACCTTCCAGCAATGGGATGGCAAGAAGTGGAACGTTGTCTCGGACTGGATTGCCCCGGATTGGGCGCTGCTCCGGCCGATTATCGAGAAGTCAGCCGAAGCCTATGCCAGGGAAAAAGGCATCAAGTTGCGCACATCTGAAGATGCGATAACCGCAACCAACTGAAACCACAGTCCCGGACGATGGCATTCAACCACCGTCCGGGTCCGGCAATCAGCGTTCTGCCCAAACGGAGGCGATCCCATGGCTGACAAAGATCTGTTGCTTTTGGTGGATGGCGTGAGTGCTATTTATAACCATGCCATCACCGCATTGCAGGGTGTGAGCCTCACTGTCGGGCAGGGCGAAATCGTTGCGTTGCTGGGAGCCAATGGTGCTGGCAAAACGACGACGCTCAAGGCAATATCAAATCTACTCCTGGCAGAGCGGGGCCAGATTACCGCCGGTTCCATCCGCTTTGGCGGGAGGGACGTTACCACCAGAGCGCCTGCTGATCTCGTTCGATCAGGTTTGGTACAGGTACTGGAGGGGCGCCATTGTTTCCGCAATCTGACTGTAGAGGAAAATCTCATCACAGGCGGGATTGGCCGCAGCGCAGGCCGATCGGAAATTTCCAGCGATCTGGAAAATATCTATGTCCAGTTTCCACGCCTCAAAGAAAAACGGCGGACACTGGCCGGGCTGACTTCGGGCGGAGAGCAGCAAATGACCGCCATCGGCAGGGCATTGATGTCGCGGCCACGGCTGCTCGTGCTTGATGAGCCGTCGATGGGCCTTGCACCGCTTGTTGTCAGGGACATTTTCGAAAATCTGCGCAAGCTCAATCGCGATACCGGGCTTGCGATCCTCATCGCAGAGCAGAATTCCACGGTTGCTCTCAAATATGCGCATCGGGCCGTAATCCTTGAAAACGGGACTACCGTTTTGAGTGGTTCTGCTGAGGAGCTCCGCGACGGTAGCGATGTGACAAGCTTTTACCTCGGGCAAAAGACCGTGCCTTCCGCACCAAATCATTCATTGACCGTAGTTGGAACCTGAATCCCTTAATGAGGAGATACCACAATGACCATTTCCAAAGTGAATATCGACAATGCATCTGAGGCGGTCCCGCCGTTCCCTCGACCGGCCGAACCTGCTCACGTCATCAGCAGCGATGCGGAGGCGATTGCCATTGCAAAGACCTTGGCGGAAACATTCGTGACGGGATCAGCACAGCGGGACCGCGAACGGATATGGCCGATTGTCGAGCTTGACGCATTTTCCCAAAGCGGGCTCTGGTCGATTAATGTCCCCAAGAAATACGGTGGTCCTGAGGTTTCCTATGCAACACTGGCAAAGGTAATCGAAATTATCTCGGCTGCCGACTCCTCTATAGGCCAGATCGCGCAGAACCATCTTGGCGTTGTTGCTGCAATTCGTACTGTGTCGGATGAAGAACAGCAAAAGCTCCTGTTCGCGGAAGTGCTCAAAGGGACGCGTTTCGGCAATGCCTTTTCGGAGTTTGGATCAAAACGTGCGGCCGATTTCGAGACCCGTTTTACCGATCATGGGGACCATGTTCTCGTCAATGGCCAGAAGTTCTACTCCTCCGGCGCGTTGCTTGCTCATCTTGTGCCGATCGTGGCGCTCGATGATCTGGGACGCGCCTGGTACGCCATTGCCGAGCGCGGTGCGCCCGGTTTGAGTGTTGTTGATGACTGGACGAGTTTTGGCCAACGTACGACGCTTTCCGGGACAGTCATCCTCAACAATGTCAAAGTGCCTAAGACGCACCTTGTGCCGGGCTATAAAGGATATGAGACACCGACGCCGGACGGTGCTGTTTTCCAGATCATTCAAGTAGCCGTTGATACAGGCATTGCGCAGGCGGCTATTGATGAAACGGTCAATTTCGTGCGCACGAAAAGCCGTGCCTGGGTCGACAGTGGTATTGAGAACGCATGGGACGATCCATACACGATTCAGGCAATCGGTGATCTTACCTTGCGCTTGCATGCGGCCCAGGCCCTTCTGGAGAAGGCGGGCTATGCCATAGATCGCGCCGTTGCCACTCCAAGCGCTGAGACTGTCGCGGAGGCTCAGATTGTCACGGCAGAAGCGAAAATTCTATCCACGGAAATTGCCATTGCTGCCACCAACAAACTCTTCGAACTGGCGGGAACCCGCTCCACGCTTGCTGAACACAATCTGGACAGACACTGGCGCAATGCGCGTACTCACACATTGCACGATCCGGTTCGTTGGAAGTACGCGATTTTAGGCAAGTATTTCCTCAATGGCGAGAAACCGCCGCTCCACGCCTGGAGTTGATCGAAGTCAGGCCTAAACCTGCCTGATCATGCCGTGGGACCACTCCTGAGTTTCTTTGTGGCACACCAATGCCAACTGGTATTGGTGTGCCATAGATCAAGATATTAGACCATGAAGTTGCTGCCACATAAGTTACCCTTAATTACTGTCGTCCAGTCGAGTGAACAGGCCAGTACCTGAATCGCCAGGTGTGCAAAAGGGAAGTCTGTGCTGATGAGATCAATACGCGCTTCGACCAAGTCCGTAAGTCAGCGCTAAAGCTCCAACGAGCACCGCTCCTTTAACAAAATCCTGAGTGTAATAGGGGATGTTGAGCATGGTCAGTCCGTTCAGCAGCACCCCCACGAAAATCGCACCGACAACGGTACCAAAAACATTGGGACGGCGCAGACCGAGTACAGCGAAGCCGATCAGAGCTGCTGCGACCGAATCCATCAAAAGAGATCCACCAGATGATACATCACCACGCCCCACACGAGCGGCGATTATAATGCCACCAAGCGAGGCAAGCGTGCCCGAGATAATATAGGCGATAGTCTTGAGACGAGCCGTGGAGGCGCCGGCTAATCGTGTAGCCAGTTCGTTGCCACCCGTCGCGAAAAGTAGTCTTCCAACACGCGTGTTTTCCGTGAAAACGAAAAGCACGATTGCAGCGATGATCATGATGATGACCGGGATGGGGACAATGCCATAAAGACTGTATCGTCCGATCAATAAGAAATGGGGATCGTAAGTGCCCGTTGATGTCATCCCATTTGGCAAGATCAGTCCGGACGAAATGGAACGCCCTGCTGTTGGAATGAGTTGCAAGCCGGTCAGCAGAAACATCATCGCCAAAGTTGCCAGGAGATCAGGGACACGCAGCTTCACGATGAGCAAAGCATTGGCGATGCCCACTGTAGCACCGAAGGCCAGTACGATCGGCAACGTCGCATAGACACCGAATCCCCAGACGATCATAGAGTAGCTTGCCATCATGACACTTGATGCTGCAACAGCACCAATGGATAGGTCAAAACCGCCGACAGCAAGCGTGATTGTGACACCCGCGCCGAGAATTGCGACTACCGATACCGCCTGCAGAATACTCATCAAATTGAGGACATTGATAAAGGCGGGCTGTGCGATAGCAAATCCCACGATCAGGACCGTAAGCAGGATAAAGATTGCTCCCTTTTGGGTCGCGCGTGATAGCCTTCTTGCGAAGGACCCTTTCTGCGCACGTGCATCATCACTATCGGACGAAAGAAGGTCCGTTTTCTGGTTGAGACCCGTCATGACGTTAACTTCTCCAGAGTGCTATAATCAGCATCAAGCGATGATTTCAGGCTGTGCCGTTCAATAAAAAGGACACGGTCGGCGACTTCAAAAGCTTCTTCGGGATCGGATGTTGCGATCAGGATTGCCCGATCTGTTCTGCTGCGGATTGCTCTTATAATGTCGTTTCGTGCGCCGATATCCACGCCTTGAAAAGGCTCATCGAGTAACAGCAATTTGCCCTGTTCCGCCTCCCAGCGGGCTAATACGGCTTTTTGCTGGTTGCCTCCCGAAAGGGTGTAAATTGGTGCAAACGGTCCGGATGCCTTTATACCCAGACGGATGATCGCACTTTCAGCTTCCCGTTGCTCGCGCTTGCCCAAAAGAAAACCGGAAGGGTACCATTTCGCCAGATGTGGCAAACTGATCGTGTGAGCGAGCGTACTGCCTGGCCAATCGGTAGGTATCAGCGATGAGCGATGGCGATCTTCACCAGCCATAGCAACACCAGAGGCAAGGGCGCTGCCTGGACTCGTCGGTGCGTAGCGTTCACCATTGAGCAACATCTGGCCGCGTGCAAGCGGATGGAGTCCAAAAATAGTTGATAGAAGCCTGCTCTTACCCGCCCCAAGAACTCCGGTAATAGCAACGACCTCTCCCTTGTGCACCAACAGGTCGAATGGTTCAGTCTCCGATAAAAGCTGGGCATTGAGCATTGTAAGAATGGGCGCGCCCCGTGCTTCGCGCTCATCAACTCGCGCTGCGGAAAGTTTGCGGCCAATCATCGTTTCGATAGCGCTGTTGAAAGCGATGGGTCGTTCGAAGATGCCCGCAATCCCGCCACTGCGCATGACTACGGCACGATCTGCCAACGCCTCCAAATCGGCAAGCCGGTGTGAAATATAAAGGATAGACAGGCCTTTGGCCTTGATCCGTAGAAGGATGTCGTAAAGCCGTTTTGCTTCCCTTCCTGAGAGACTAGAAGTTGGCTCATCAAGAATCAGAAGCGAGGCGTTATTGGAAAGTGCCCGGGCGATAGCCACAAGTTGGCGATCGGCAGTAGAAAGTTCGGCAAAGTCGCGATTGAGTGGCAGGTCGAACCCGACCGCGTCAAGAATAGCATGGGCACGGCGTCTTACCCCGGATCTGCTCAGGAAGAAGGGATGGGAACGATTGGCATATTGATTAAGGAGCAGGATATCGGCAACTGTCAGCCCAGGGGCTCCGACACTATCCAATGATTGGTGAACGGTTGCGATACCTGCATGCACTGCTTCTGCTGGTGATTGCGGTGCAAACGCTACGCCCCTAAAGCGGATAGCCCCCTCATCAGCCGGAAACACGCCTGACAATATCTTGACAAGTGTGGATTTGCCGGCACCGTTTGCACCCATCAGGGTGACAATTTCACCTTCATGAATTTGAAGATCAACATCAATCAAAGCGCGCGTGGAACCGAAAGAACGCGAAAGTTTGTCAATCTCCAACAGTGGCATAGGCTTTAGTATCCATCTGACGACACGAAAGTCATTCTCCAAAACACTGCTGGAATGTGTCACATGCAAGGGCCGTCGGATAGCGCGGATCGAAGAACCAGATTTCAAATATTCGGATGACGATGCAAGATTATACCGGAGCGCTGCGTTCAAACAGCACACTCAGCCAAGAACCTATGAAAGCCACATCAGCACACCTTCATGTGCAATCGGCACGGGGCATTTCATTCCAATAATACTCCATCAAAGAACAACGTTTTCCGACGGTGCCTCAAAATTGGAACTGCATGATTATACAGGAACACCACAGTCGATATCTTGGTGATGCGAGGAAACATGGGACAGCGTTTTCCGCCGCCCTGATCAATGTCTGTCTTGAAGGAACGGAATCATGCAGCATCTGAATCGTCTTGGAATAGTGGCAGGTGCGATATCATTTGGCCTTCTGGGCAGTGCCGTAGCAGCAGGTATTGAAGGAGCGCCTTCGCCTTTTGACAAAGGTGGCGTGCAAATCGCATTAATCTCCTACATTTCGGCTGGCGATTTTTTTCAATCCTATCAGGCCGGTGCCCAGGCGCAGGCAAAACAACTCGGAATTGATCTTCGCGTGTTTCCCGGCAGACAGAACGCCGCAGAGCAACGGGAGCAAATTCAACAAGCCATCAATCTTGGTGTGAAGGGAATTGTCATTGATCACGGTCTGCCAGAATCTATCGGTGACATTGTTCAACAGGCTATTGATGCCGGGATCAAAGTGGTTGCTTTTGATGTAAATCTCAACAATCCCGAAATACCGCAGGTGGAGCAGAGTGATCACGAATTGGCACGTCTTGCGCTTGAACAGGCTGTCAAGGACAATGGCAGCAGCTTCCAGGCCGGATATGCCTACGTTGCTGGTTTTGCTCCGCTTGATCGACGCAATGAAACATGGGAGACGTTTAAATCAAAAAATCCGGATGTTGTCGAAAAGGCCCGCTTTGGTATTGTGAGCGATACCACAGCAACGAGCACGTCCGATCAGGCCAAGGCAGCATTGGCTGCCAACCCCAAGATCACGGTCGTTTTCGCGCCTTACGATGAGTTCGCCCGCGGTGTGAAACTCGCTGCTCGTGATCTTGGTATCGCGGACAGAGTGAAGATTTACTCCGCCGACGTGTCGACGGCTGATATACAGGAAATTACAGAGGATGGCAGCCCCTGGGTCGCAACGGCCGCAACCAATCCGGCTGTTGTTGGAGCCGTCTCGATCCGCGCGATTGCTCTGAAGGTCGCCGGTTCCGTTGTCCCACGGCAGATTGTCGTCAAACCCGCACTCCTGACCCAAACAGCATTGCGTGAGGCAGGAGTCAAAACAATTGAGGATTTGGCTTCGAAGCTACCATCCTTCAGTACGAGCGATGCGGTGACGGCAGATTGGATTCCCGCCAAATTATATTAGGCGGCTCAGTTTGAGATGGCGATTGGCCCCAAGTAAAACTCTTGGGGCCAATGTTCCGCTTGGCTATGCGGCTACTTTAGATCCCGGAACGCGGAGGTGCCGGTAATTGGCAGCTGGATGAGGTGCTTGCAGACGCGGGCCGGCGCCGAACAGTTTTTCACGCAATGTGCCCGAACGATAATCGGTCTTATAGACACCGCGCTTTTGCAACTCCGGTACAAGCAGATTGACCACGTCCTCAAAGGTCTCCGGTGTCACCGCATAGGCAAGATTGAAACCATCGACATCAGTATCTTCGATCCATTCCTGCAAAAGGTCCGCGACGGTTGAAGGCGAACCAACAAAGACCGGACCGAAACCGCCAATCCCGACCCAGTCGGCCATCTCGCGCACGGTCCATGATTTGTTCGGATCAACAGTTGTAAATGTCTCAACAGCTGACTGCACAGCATCCGTATAGCGGTGACGCAATATTTCGTCCGGTGCGAACTGTCCGAAATCAATACCCGTCCAGCCGGAGATAAGGGTCAATGCACCTTCATACGATACGTACTTCCGATACTCATCGAACTTGGCTTTTGCCTGCGCATCGGTTTCGCCCAGGATGACAGTCTGCAGATTGAACGTCAGGATTTCGCGCGGATTGCGTCCTGCTTCCTCAGCAGCCTGGCGGACATTGGCGACGTATTTTTTGAGAACAGATTTCGAGGGGGCCGCAACGAAAACGCACTCCGCATTCTGCCCTGCAAAATCTTTGCCTCGTTTGGATGCACCTGCCTGATAGAGTACTGGCGTGCGCTGCGGCGAGGGTTCGCACAGATGAATGCCGGGAACGTTGAAGTACTTGCCTTCGTGACGTATCTCGTGAACTTTCGCAGGATCGGTGAAAATACCGGTTTCACGGTCGCGTAAAACTGCACCATCTTCCCAACTGCCTTCCCAGAGCTTGTAGCAAACTGCAAGATATTCCTCCGCTACATCATAGCGGTCATCATGTCTGGCCTGAGTGCTCTGCCCCACATTGCGTGCGCCGCTTTCAAGATAAGAGGTGACGATGTTCCAGCCTGCTCGGCCTTTTGTCAGATGATCAAGCGTCGAAAGGCGACGTGCAAAGGTATAGGGGTGTTCGAAGGATAGCGAGGCAGTGAGGCCAAAGCCGAGATGTTCCGTGGCATAGGCCATAGCTGGGATCAGTTGCAGGGGATCATTGACCGGCACCTGCGCCGAATGGCGAATGGCGGCGTCCTTACTGCCATTGAGAACGTCATAAATGCCGAGCACGTCAGCAATGAACAGGCCATCAAACTTGCCGCGCTCCAGCGTTTTTGCAAGATTCACCCAGTAGTCCAGGTCCTTATAGGTCCATGCCTGGTCGCGCGGATGACGCCAAAGGCCGGGTGACTGATGGCCCACGCAGTTCATGTCGAAAGCGTTGAGACGAATTTCACGGGTCATAGGGGAAACTCCGGTCAAAGGGCGCCGTGGCGGGGAGGCACCACGTCGTTCAAAAGGTAATTGCCGACCACATGATATTTCCATCGAATGGGATCATGCAGGGTGTGGGTACGGGCGTTACGCCAATGGCGATCGAGGTTGAGATCCGACTGGGTGGAACTTGTGCCTGCCAGTTCAAACAGGAGGTTGGTCGCCTGTATTGCTACCTCTGTTGTTAGAACCTTCGCCCCAGCAACCGCAACGGAGGCGGCGACAACATTCTCTTCGCTTGGATTGGCTCTAGCCTTGTCGACAAGATCGCCGGAACGGGCGAGCAGGGCGGTCGCCGCGTCAATACGGATAGCGAGATCGCCAACCCGCGCAATGGTGTGCGGGTCTTCGGAGGCGCGCTCGACGCCGCTGTCCATCCATGGGCGGGATTTGGTGCGGACGAAATCAATGGTTTCTTGCAAGGCAGCACGGGCAATGCCGAGATCAACACCTGCATGGATGATCTGGCCGACTGATCCGATGGTTGATGGCCGTTCGAAGCCTTTATGGTGCTGGACAACAGCACCTGCATCCACAATCACATCTTTAATGATGGTCGTGCCGCTGCCGGTGGTGCGCTGGCCGAAACCGGCCCAGTCATCGACAAGGGTAAGGCCGGGTGTATCGCGCGGCACAAACGACATGGTGATCTGATCCTGCGGATCAGTGGCAAAGATAACCACCCAATGCGCAAAGAGTACGCCAGTCGAATAGAATTTTTGCCCATTGATGCGGTATCGCGAACCATCCGGTACGATGCGGGTATTATAATGCGCGACGGTCTTTGTACCCTTCTCTGACAGGGCGTTGCCGAACCGGTCGCCTTGTAGCACACGGTCGAAGAAGAAGGCTTGCTGTTCCCGTGTGCCATCCACGCGCAAGGCTTCGAGAATGTAGAAATGGTTCTGGGGTATCTGCCCGATAGAAGGATCAGCTTCGGAGAGAATTGCCGTCACTTCCGCCAGCGTCGCAGTATTAACATCAATACCGCCAAACTCTTTTGGAACAGTGATGGCGAGCAGACCGGATCGTGAGAGAGTTTCCAGCTCTTGATGGGGAAGCTGCCTTTGACGGTCGCGCTCGGCCGCTCCCTTGGCGAATTCCGCAGCCAACCGTTTTGCGGTCTCCAACGCTTCCTGATCACCGGCAACACGATGTGCTCCGACGGCGGATGCATCGCTTAGGTTGAAGCGTTGAAGCGGTATACTCGTCATCGGATTCTTCTCTGGTGCTTGTGGGCAATGAGCGTGCTGTCGCTGGTGCAGAGTTTTCTTTGTACGGGGTAAAGTTGGAAGAAACGAATTTCTATAAATTGGGACAATCACGCAAAACGCGTTGGAGATCATGAACGCGGGCGGGCAAAAGCAATTTCCAATACCAAGCATGTGGGCGCTGTCATACGCCTTAAATAGAGGCTGATCCGGAATATCGATGTGACTCCAGCGTCAAAATGAGGACCGTTTTTCCTGACGCCAGCCAAGCGGGAAAAGTTTAATCTCGATTAAACGAGTAGAGTAACTACCCTGATAGCCAGATTGACAATGCCGGCCATTTATCGAGCTGGGCCAAAATGGGTATCAGGAGACAGTAATGAGCGAGATAAAAGATTCCGCACTGGCGATCGGCCGTCGTAACCTACTCAAGGCTGGTCTGGCCGCTGGTGCGACGCTCGCTGTTGCCAATGCCGGATTGCTTGGCACAAGCAGCGGCGCAGCCGCCGCCGAAGAAGAGATACCTTCGCTCAAAGGCAAGCGTATTGCCATCAGCGCTACCGGTACGGATCATCATTTTGACCTGACGGCCTATAATGCCCAGATCGATGAAGTGAAGAAGCTGGGTGGTGAGCCCATTGCCGTTGATGCGCAGCGCAACGATACCAAGCTTGTCTCGCAGTTGCAGACGCTGATCGCACAGCGACCCGATGCGCTGGTGCAGTTGCTGGGAACGCTGACCGTCGTGGATCCGTGGTTGAAGCGCGCGAAGGATGCCAAGATACCGGTCTTTACCATCGACGTTGGCACGCCCAATTCACTCAACAACACTACATCGGACAACTGGCGCATTGGTTCCGACCTTGCTCTGCAATTGGTGTCTGATATTGGTGGCGCTGGAAATATTGTGGTGTTTAACGGCTTCTACGGCGTTGTGCCCTGCGCTATCCGTTATGACCAGTTGAAAGCTGTGATCAAATATTATCCCGATGTAAAAATCATCGAACCGGAGCTACGGGATGTCATCCCGAACACCGTCCAGGATGCGTTCAGTCAGATCACGGCGATCCTCAACAAATATCCGGAAAAGGGGTCGATCAAGGCGATCTGGTCTGCTTGGGACATTCCCCAGTTAGGCGCTACACAGGCTTTGGTCGCTGCAGGCCGCACGGAAATCAGCACCTATGGTGTCGATGGCAGCCCGGAAGTTTTGCAACTGGTTCGCGATCCGAATTCACCGGCAGCAGGCAATGCAGCACAGCAACCGGAAGAGATCGGCCGTACGGCTATCCGCAATGTGGCGCGCTACCTCGCCGGGCAGAAATTACCGCGTGAGACCTACGTTCCCGCCCTCATCGCCAACAAGAAGAATATCGAGGAAGTCACCAAGACCCTGCGTCTCGGTTGATGGCGGTTGATGAATGAGCCCGGTAGCGGACAACGGCAAATATGCCCTGAGATTGCGTGGATTGGTCAAGCGCTTCGGCGGCGTCGAGGCGCTGTCGGGTGCTACGCTTGAGGTCGAGCGTGGCACTGTCCATGGGTTAATCGGCCAGAATGGTGCAGGAAAATCCACCCTGATCAAGATCCTCGCGGGTCTCTATCAACCGGATGAAGGCTCCATCGAAATCAACGACATCAGTCATAGGCGTTTATCAGCGCATGAGGTGGAAAAGCTCGGTATCCACTTCATTCATCAGGATCGTCTGCTGGTGCCAAGTTTTACCGTTGGCGAGTCGCTGTTTCTCGGGCGAGAGCCGCGTTTGGCGGGGCTGCCCTTTCTCGATCGACGGACGATCCGCAAACGAGCCGAGGAAATTCTCGACAAGTATTTCAAGCTGAAGCTTCCGGCCAATGTGCTCATCAGTGAACTGACCGCTGCACAAAAGCAGATTGTACAGATCACTCGAGCATTGCTGGATAAACCATCCATCCTTGTTTTTGACGAACCGACTGCGGCACTGGTGCGGCGCGAGGCGGATATCCTGTTTGATCTTATTCGGCGGCTGCGTGCTGACGGCATCACGATTATCTATATCTCCCACTATCTCAACGAGATCGAAGCACTTTGTGACCGCGCGACGATCCTTCGTAATGGCAAGGATGTAGCCACCATCGATCCGCGCGCCACACCGGCATCAAAAATTGCCTCACTGATGGTGGCGCGGGACATTGAGGAAATGTTCCCCAAGATATCCGTGACAATCGGTGAGCCGGTTCTGACCGCCAAAGCGCTTTCCAAGGCTGGAAAATTTCAGAACGTCTCCTTGGATATCAGGCAAGGCGAGATTGTCGGTCTCACAGGATTGCTCGGGTCCGGTGCCAAGGATCTCGTGCGCGTGCTCTTCGGGCTTGAAGCGGCCGATACCGGCGAGATTACAATCGAAGGCGAAAAGGGGCGACCGCGCTCTCCTGTTGCGGCAGTGGCCAAACGTCTGGCGTTGGTACCGGAAGACCGTCGGGGTGATGGTGTGGCCCTCGGCCTGAGCGTTGCGGAAAACATTACCCTTGCCAGTTTGAAACGTTTCACCGGATTTGGATTTCTCAAAAGAGATGAAGAACATACTGAAGTGGACAGGCTTATTGAGCAACTGGCGATCAAGACCAATGGCCGCTTTGCACCCGCTCGCACTTTAAGTGGCGGTAATCAGCAGAAGGTGGCACTCGCCAAGTGGCTGAGCCGGAAATCGACCCTCTATATCCTCGATGAGCCGACTGTTGGTGTCGATATTGGTTCGAAGGTCGAGATTTATAACCTTATCGGTAAACTTGCCGAACGCGGTGCTGGAATCCTTATTCTCTCCAGTGATCTTCCTGAACTTATCGGGATAACGGATCGTATTCTTGTTCTCTATCGGGGCGCTGTTGTTCGTGAGTTCCAGTCATCGGAAGCGACACCCGATGAAGTCCTTGCCGAGGCGACGGGCGCATTGATCCAGCACTATGGAGAACAGCGCCATGTCAGCTGATATTGATACATTATCCGACTTCAGTTCAGGGAATGACGGTGCCCGGCGCTTTGCGCGCTGGCTCGCAGGGTTTGCCTTGCACGGTGGTTCGATACTGGCCTTTGCTGCACTACTGATCTTCTTCTCGATCACCGCACCATTCTTCTTCACACTGGGTAATATTGGCAATGTGTTGGGGCAGTCGGCCATTCTCGGCGTGTTGGCTATTGGCCTGACAATCGTCATCATCGGCGGCGGCGCCAATGTCGTGAAGGGCGGTATCGATCTCTCACTTGCGGCCAATCTCGGTTTGAGCGCGGCTGTTTATGCAACGCTGGTTTCCACCGGCCATGGCGACGGCGTGGCGATTGCCGGTGCGCTGTTGACTGGCGGTCTGATTGGTCTCGTCAACGCCATTGCCATTGTCATCTTTGGTATCGTCCCCCTGCTGGCAACATTGGCAGTCATGAATGTCGTGGCCGGGCTGGAGCTGGTACTGACGCAGAATACAGTGGTTTCGGCCGCGTCGGACTTTCTGTCTGTGCTTTCCAACTATGGCCCGTTTGACATTCCTGTCCTGGCCTATGTGCTGATCATTTTCACCATTATTGCGGCTGGTATTGTGCAGTACACACCCTTGGGGTTGCGGCTCTACGCGGTTGGTGCCTTTCCTGAAGCTGCAAGAGCGGCAGGACTGCCGGTCAAACGCATCGTTGCCAGCAGTTACATCGCCAGCGGATTATGTGGCGGATTATCCGGAATATTGTCCGTTTCCTACCTCAGTGGTTCAACCACGGGTGCGGGGGAGATGCTGCTTCCTGTTGTGGTGACGGCGCTCCTGAGTGTCGTATTTTCCCGGCGGTTGGTCCCAACAATTGGCGGTACACTGTTATCCACTTTGCTGGTCGGCTTCCTGACCAATGGCTTCCAGCTTCTCAATATTTCGAGCACACTCGTGAGTGGCATTCAGGGCATCCTCATACTTCTGGTCGTGGCAGCGACATCATTGCAGCGTGGCAAAGGAGTGGCGTGAGATGAGTGTGTTCGCAAATCCGGATCGCCGCCTCTTTACTCCGCAGTTCATTGGGCAGGTCCTGCTGCGCTATGCGGTCATCGCCGCGCTTGCCGGGGTCTTTGCCTTCTTCTCGTTCGCCACGACGACATTTCTGACATCAGCAAATCTGACCAGTATCCTCGTCAATAATTTTACGCTGCTCGCCATTGTCGCCGTCGCCATGACCTTCGCCGTCTCGGCCGGTGGCATTGATCTTTCGGTTGGAACATCTGTCGATTTTGCCAGCTTTGCTTTTGTCTCGTTGGTGCTCGCCGGTTACCCCGTGGGTTTGGCCATCCTTGCTGCGCTTGTCAGCGGCGCATTGGTTGGGCTGTTCAATGCGTTGCTAATATCAGGTGTCGGAATAACGCCATTTCTTGCGACGCTTGGAACGCTATTTATCGGCCGCAGTAGCCAGCAATTGCTAACCAATGGTGGCAATCCGGTCTATCTGCCGCAGACCGGGATTTCGCCCCTGTTCCTCTTTATTGGTCATGGTCATATTCTCGGTATTCCGGTGCCTCTGATCATCGTTGGTTTGTTGATCGTGATCACATCAATCGTCCTGTTGCGCACACGCTTTGGCCGAGCGATTCTGGCAATCGGTGTGCAGCAGAGTGTAGCGCGCTATTCCGGACTGAGAGTGCCGGGGCACATTGGACTGGTCTATGTGATCAGTGGCTTTATCGCGGCAATTGCCGGCATCATCCTAACGTCGACCGTCTCGGTTTATATCCCCAACTCAGGTGGAGCGTTCATGCTCAATGCCATTGGCGCGACTTTTATCGGCACCACGCTCAGCCGTGAGGGGCGCCCAAACATACCCGGCACTATGCTTGGCGTTCTGCTGCTCAGCATTGTCGCTAATGGCTTGCTCCTGACGGGCCTTAGTTTCTATTGGCAGCAGGTCGGTACCGGCTTGCTGATTTTTATCGTGCTTGCCGCCAGTTTTCTCAATCGGCGCGGGCGCGGCGATTGATTTTCCCTCTCGACAAAGGTGTCTCATGTCCGACCGCTCATCTCTGAAACTTATTCACCCAGCTTCGGCGACCTATGACGATTTTGCCGCTCGAGCCATTGCCATTGCCGCAGAACTTGCAAAAGCGGGGGCGAAGCGTGATCGGGAGGCAGGTGTACCCAAAGCCGAAATTGACACATTACGTAAAGCAGGACTCCTCACGGCTTTGCACCCAACAGAAATCGGTGGCGGCGGCATCCGTTGGGCGGAGGCATTGCGGCTGGTGCGGATCATTTCGCGCGGCGAAAGTTCCATCGGCCAATTGCTCGGCTACCATTACGTCAACGCCTATGTACCCTATATCGCCGCTGATGAGGCGAGAGCCCATGCGCTTGGGATCGAAACTGTCGAGAAGGGGCACTATTGGGGTGCGGTGGTTAATCCGCGTGATGCGGGGTTGACGCTGACCCGCGCGGCAGAAGGGTATCGTCTCAACGGCCGCAAGACATTCAGCACGGCGGCTCATATTTCCGACCGCATCAACGTGATTGCGCTGCTGGATGGCGACATTGCCAGTCTGGTGCTACCGACAGACCGTCCAGGTTATTTTCCCGGGGGCGACTGGGACAATATCGGTCAGCGCCTGTCTGATAGCGGTAGTGTCGAGTTTCGTGATTATGCAGTGACGGAGGCGGATTTCCTTGTACCCCTTGCTGCGCCCGAAGCGCCATTATCACCGCTTGCCACATTCAACACACCGTTGATCCAGCTGGTTTTTGTCAATTTCTATCTTGGTACTGCTGAAGGTGCTCTGGCGCAGGCGCTGGACTATGTGCGCACGACGACAAAACCGTGGGAAACATCGGGTGTCAGTCGTGCCGCCGATGACCCCTATATTCTTGAACGGTTCGGCGAATTTTCCGCAAGCTTGAAGGCATCAGCTGCTCTCGCGGAAAACGCGGCACTCTCTGTGCAGGCAGCTCTTGCAAAGGGCCATTTCGTCACGGAGCAGGAGCGAGGTGAGGCCGCCATCGAAGCCTACCATGCCAAGGTGCACGCAACACATGTGGCGCTGGAAATCACCGCGCGCATTTTTGAATTAATGGGTGCCCGTGCAACCGCGTCCCGTTATGGCTTTGATCGTTTCTGGCGCAATGTTCGTACTCACACATTGCACGACCCGGTTTTTTACAAGGCGCGCGAGGTTGGCAATTTCGTGCTGAACGGCGAGATACCGTTGGTCAGCCTTTACAGCTGAACGAGAGATAAGCGCGAGGCAGGCGTCAAAATTTACGAGACCTGCCTATGCACTGCCGAACGTGTCCGAATGATCTGACCTTTGATCACTTCGGCGATGAACTCAGCGTAGCGGGTTACTTCCGGTACACCCATCAACTCGCCAAAGGTACCACGTGCCAGCGGTCCGCCGATGTACAAAGTTTCGGTAGGCCTACCTTCGATACTGATGGCTTGGCCGGTCCGCGCAGTGTGCAGACCCAGCCCGACAGGATCGGTGCTGAGTAGGCCCTGCTCAAACAGCGCGCCAATCAATGGGCTCTCGCTTGCCAGCGTTGCATGGGCGGGTCCGGTGGTAATGACAATTGCATCAAAGCGTTCAGTTTCAACGGCGGTGTTGTGCCGTTGCCGATAGCTCACGTTAAAACCTTCAGCGATCGTTGAAGCTGAATGCAGTGAGGCGGGAAGGATAACAAGCGTGCCGTCGCGCAAACGCTGGTCGAGGACTGCTTCCACTTGCGGAGCAATCCGGAACCGATGCACATCCCATAGGGATCGCAAATGCCGGACCAGCCGCCGCCGTTCATGTGCAGGCAGAACATTCCAGATAGACGGAGCTTGGTCGCGAAGGGCATCAAGAACCCAATGCCAGGTTAATCCCTCATTCTCAGCCCGTTTCAATGTTTGCCTGATACTGCGCAACAGGGCGCTGGCGGTGACATCGTTCCCGAACGTGCCATAGGGAGTGACGGGAACAACAGCATGTCCACGGGAACGATAACCGTGGCGCGACAGGGCCGTGATCAAACCGTGGTGGCCGCGTTTGTCGAGTGAAGCAATAATATCGGCAGCTGTGAGACCGGTGCCAACGATGAGGACCGAATGGTGCGCCTCAATTGTTGCAAGCGCATTTTCGGAATAGGGGTCCGGCACAAAACGTTGTTCCCCTTTCAGGTGCAGCAAAGTGGCTGGTACAGTCGGCAGCGGATGTGTCGTTGCAATGACAATGATATCGGCGCTGCGAATATTCCCGTCGTCAAGGACAATGGCGTAGCGCCCGTCGGCAGGTGCAATCGCCAATGCCTTGGCCCTGACATGCTGGACCTGCCCGGTTTTAAGGAAGGGCTCAATGTGGTCATGAACATAGCGTCCGAATACGGAGCGTTGCGGAAAGTCATCGCCCCTGGCTGTTCGGGCAAGGCTGTCTTCACGACTCGCGCTGTCATGTACCAACCATCGGCAAAAATGGTCCGGCTCCGCAGATACCATCGTCATTTTAGCCGCGGGTACGTTAATCCGGTGTGCGGGATCAGTGGTGGAGTAGGCGAGGCCTCCGCCCAGCCTTTCCCGTGGTTCTACAACAACAATCTCGATCTCGTTCTGGGAGATCTGTTTTGCCAGATGATAGGCGATGGCCGCTCCGGAGAAGCCGCCGCCAATGATCGCCACAACAGGTGGCTGTGTCACGATTGGCTTGCCCGCAGAGTTGCGGGACGATGATCTCCCGCAACGGTTTCGCCAAACGGGCCCATATTGACCGAGGTAGCACTTGTCCGGATCGCATGATCAAGCGGCAGGTTCGGGAGTACCAGCTCGCCGAAGCGATAAGCTTCTTCCAGATGCGGATAACCCGATAAGATAAAGGTATCGATGCCGATGCGCCGGTACTCGTCCATACGCTCGGCCACCGTTGCCGCATCACCAACGAGCGCTGTTCCAGCACCACCCCGCACGAGCCCGACGCCAGCCCAGAGATTGGGACTGACTTCCAGTTGATCGCGGCGCCCGCCATGCAACTTGCTCATACGCGATTGACCAACGGAGTCCATGCGAGCGAAGACCTTTTGCGCGGCAGCAATGGTATCATCATCAAGCTTGCTGATCAGCTTTTCAGCGGCGGCCCAGGCTTCATCATTGGTTTCACGTACAATCACATGCAGACGAATGCCGAAGCTGACCTTGCGTCCGGCTTTTTGCGCCAGTGTATTGACGCTGTTTATCTTTTCCGCAACAGCAGACGGCGGTTCGCCCCAGGTGAGATATTTGTCGATCTGTTCGGCGGCAACGGCATTGGCCGCTTCCGATGAACCGCCGAAATAGAGCGGCGGATGTGGCGTCTGATGTGGGGGGAACAGCAACCGACCATCCTCGATCTTGAAATGCTTCCCGGTGAATTCCACCGTTTCACCGCGTAAAACGGCCTTGTAGATATCGAGAAATTCGCGGGTGACTTCGTAGCGTTCGTCGTGAGAAAGAAAAATGCCATCGCCTTTGTTCTCTACCGGGTCGCCTCCGGTCACGACGTTGATCAGCAGCCGGCCTTCTGAAATACGGTCCAGCGTGGCCGTCATGCGAGCGGCCAGAGTGGGCGATTGCAGGCCTGGGCGCACGGCCACAAGAAAGCGCAACTGTTTTGTCAATGGAGCGAGTGCCGAAGCAACGACCCAGCTATCCTCGCAACTGCGACCGGTAGGCAGAAGGACGCCGTAGTAACCGAGCGTATCGGCCGCTTGTGCCACTTGCTGAAGGTAAGGAAGGTCAACTGCCCTTCCGCCTTCCGATGTACCAAGATATTGGCTGTCGCCATGCGTGGGTAGAAACCACAGAACCTTGATTTTGTCTGAAATGATGGTGGTCATCGTCAATCCTTATAAGACTTCAGGAAGCAATTTTGTGCGAAATGAGCGTGGTATTGAGCGAGCGAAGGATGTCACGCTTCACTTTCTCGAATTCAGGCGAGAGGCGGTCACGCCGGCGCGGCAAGTTGATACGGAACGTTTCTGCAATACGCCCCGGATATGGTCGCATCACTGCGATGCGATCAGCGAGAAATAGCGCTTCCTCAATATCGTGCGTGACCAGCACGAGAGTCGGCCGGCTCTCATTCCAAAGCTCCAATAAATGTTCCTGCAACTCCGCACGGGTGAAGGCGTCGAGCGCCGAAAAGGGCTCGTCCAGCAGAAGAACGTGTGGACGTGTAACAAGTGCCCGGGCCAGTGCTGTGCGTTGGGCCTGACCTCCTGACAGTTCCTTGGGCCAGTATGTAGCAAAGCGAGAAAGCCCCACCTTTTCAAGCGCTTCATCAATACGCTGTTTTTTCAATTCCGTGTTCGGTTCATTCAACCCAAAGCCGACATTGTCGGCGACATTCAGCCATGGAAGCAGTCGTGGTTCTTGAAAGACAAGACCGATATAGGGATGTGGCTTGATGATCGTCACGCCATCGACGCTGACTATCCCACCTGTTGCCGTATCGAGCCCTGAGATCAATCGCAGCAATGTGCTCTTGCCACAACCGGAACCGCCGACAATGCCGAAGATTTCTCCGTCCTCGACTTTGAGCGTTATGTTATCGAGTGCTTGAGTGCCATTGAGATAAATTTTACTGATGGCATTGACTTGAAGCATGCGCTTAGGCTCCCGGTCCAAATCGGTCTTCCCAGCGCAGGAAGGGCACGGCAATCGATGCGATCAGACTGTCGGACAATTTGCCGACGATGGCGAAGATGATGATTGCGGCGAGAATCTGATCTGGTTTACCGAGCTGTTGGCCATCTACAAGCAGATAGCCCAAACCTTCTGAAGCGCCCATGAATTCGGCGGCGACGACGAACATCCAGCCAAGTCCCAGGCCAGAGCGCAGCGCGATAACATAGCTTGGCAGCACGGCGGGCAATAGAATACGTCGGATCAGTTCAAAGCCGCTCAACCGAAAGATGCGGCCAACTTCAACAATCTTCCTATCAACCGATAACACCGCCCCGCTAACCCCCAGGTAAACCGGAAAGAAGACACCCACTGCAATGAGGGCAATCTTCGATTCTTCGAAAATTCCAAGCCATAGAATGAACAGAGGCACCCAGGCGATGGAAGGAATGGCGCGCAGAGCTTGCAATGAGGGATCAAAAAGGCGGCGCATGAGCAGGGAATAACCGGTCAACGCTCCAAACAATGTCCCCACGATAGTGCCAACTACAAAACCTGAGAACACTCGCAACGTCGTCGCGATGATATGCGTGGTGAGATCCCCACTTTGCCATAGATTCCACAAGGTCATCATGATGCGCGAAGGAGGCGGCATCAGCCGTCCGACTATGAGGCCCGTTTGCACGCTTGCCTCCCAAAAGAGCGCCAGCACAAGCGGAACAAGCATGCCAAGCCAGACGGATTTGAGGCGTGATTTGACAATGGGAGCGGCGCTGGCCTTCTCGTGCACGATCTCGGGCAAACTGATTTCCGTTGCACTCATCGACCAGTCTTGTCCGTTATTGGCTGGCGGTCGCGAAACTGGCATCAATCAGTTTGTCAGTGGTCGCCTTGACGTCGACGTCAGAAGCGATGACACCAGCTTTCTGCAAGGCGAGGCCTGCCGAAGCGATTGTATCGCTTTGTTCACTTCCGATGCGTGAATGACTGATGTCAGTTCGTTCAATCTGTTTGGTTATGACGCTTTCCGGCAGTTTGGTTGCTTCGATCAGTACAGCCTTCAATTCGTCCGGATGGGCAATTGCTTCGGCGCGAGCCTTTTCATAGGCGGCGATCACGCGATTGACGATCGCGGGATGCTCGGCAGCAAAGCTCTCGCTTGTGTTAAGAACGCCCCATGTATTATTTTCGGGCTTGCGGTAGAAAAGCTTTGCACCATCTTCCACTTCTGCTGCGGCCATGAGCGGATCGAGCCCAGCCCAAGCGTCCACGTCACCACGCTGTAATGCCAGCCTGCCGTCAGCATGCTGAAGGAGCACGAGAGTAACATCCTTTTCGGTGAGACCTGCGTCGGCTAAGGCACGTTCGAGAAAAATATGCGGGTCCGTGCCCCGCGTTACCGCGATGCGCTTGCCCTTCAAATCGCTGACGCCGTTGATGCCAGTGTTGGGCCGCGTGACGAGAGCCGTCCACTCAGGGCGTGAATAAACGTAAACGGACTTCACGGGGTTACCATTGATCCGTCCAAGAAGCGCTGCAGCGCCGGCAGTTGAGCCAAAATCTATGGAGCCGGCATTTAAAAATTCCAGCGCTTTATTGGAACCGGCAGACTGAACCCAGCGAATCTTGATCCCGTCCTTTTCGAACTCCTTTTCAAGGATACCCTGCTTCTTAAGCAGAAGGCCAACCGGATTATATGTGGCCCAATCTATTCGCAGTTCGGAAATCTCTGCTGCGTGAACAATCGTAGAAATCGCGAAAAAGATGATGCCAGTTAGACTGAAGATGAGCGATCGGACCGTGGTCATGGGAATTGTCCTCTTGGATAGCTGGCGGCACAACGCGACCACTGGCGGCATTCAACGGGAAAAGAGAACAATAGAGAGACCACTCGCTGCCAAGAAGAAATGATTTGCTAATTTTATCTGCAAGCCGAGCCGAAATTACTTATTGATAATCTCGATCCGAAGCGACCATGCCTAAGTGCGATTTGACAGCCCATCAGAGCCGCTGTGCGTTGGTCAGCATGGCGCGCATTAATACCTTCTCAATCTGCCTGCATAAAATCCGCCACGCTGTAGCAATGACTCGCCTGATAGGCGTTTTTCCCCCGGTTCATATGTGTCAGGTTGAAGGTCCGAATGCCGCGCAACACGCGGCTGTCCATCAGAAATTTGCGGATCGAGATTGAGCTGCGCACGTTGATGCCAAAAATGTCTGCACCACGCGGGAAGAAATAACTGACGTCCTCTGGCATCGCGACGCTTTGCTCGAGAAAGGGTTCATCCACCCGGCTCGGCGTGGCTGAACGATCCGTAGTGAAATCCGAAAGATGCACGATGAATCTGGCGCGGATATCTTCGTCCTGTGCATAGAGTGTGAAAAGCTCCATCCAGCTCGCATTGACGCGGATGAGCGGCTTGTCCGATGTCGACGGCAGACAGGAAACCGACCAGTAGTGGCGTTCGGTCTTGCGGGGAATGGGAATGCAGCTTGGACCATATAGCCCGAGAATCTCCAGCACTTCCGCTGCTTGCGGGCGATTACGTAACTTCTCAAATCGAGCGACATATTTAAAACGCTGTTCCAGGGACTCCAAGCGGTCGCCGGTATCCGGCAAGTCGATTTTGCCCTCTATCCAATCGCGCTGCTGCTCCAAATCAAGGAATTGCCGCACACCGGTAATTTTCGGGCGAGAGGGCGCTACCATGTCAGAAGCCCTGCAAAATTTGTGTGCTCGTCATCGTCAGACTCCTGCTTTTTCGCTTAGGCGTTTGCGAGTCTAAGCATCGCGCCCCAGGCGCCTCCAAACAATGCCTCACGGATGAAAAATTTGAAATGCCCGCTTGGCCACGTCCGCGTGCATTCCTCAGCAAGGCACGTTCTTGTCTCAAATCTTCCAAAAATTACTTCCTTTGGCGAAGGATCTGGGCTGCTACCCGGTATCAATAAAACCTGCATCGCTGTATCGGTGGATACTACCCTTGGTCCGGCCATAAATTCATTAGGCACCGCTGATCTGGTGAAATCCCCTCAGACAGATATTGAGAGATCGGGTCATGCCAAAGTCTTGGCGCCGCCGGCTTCGCGCATTGCCGCAGGCAGAGTTTCCCATGCGCGGATCAACTCTCCGATTGAAGCAGCTTCCATCTTGCGCATGACGTTGCTGCGGTGCAGCTTGACCGTCACTTCGCTGATGCCCAGATCGAACGCGATCTGCTTGTTGAGGCGTCCGCGTGCCACTTCATGCAGTACTTCACGCTCGCGCTGTGTTAGTGTTTCGAGATGTTCGATATTGCGGTTGGCGACCGATGCCTCAGCCCGTCGTTCAGCATCCATTGCTATTCCCGCAAGCACGGCATCGAGCAGCGTTTGGTCTCGCACCGGTTTGGTAAGAAAGTCCACAGCACCTGCCTTCATCGCCTGAACAGTCATCGGGATATCGCCATGCCCGGTCAGAAAGATGATCGGCTTGGGATTACCGTTTTCCGCCAGATGACGTTGCAGATGGAGTCCACTTGTACCCGGCATACGTACATCGAGGATCAAGCAGCCTGGGCTTTGCAGGATATTGGCGTCGAGCAATTCGCGGGTTGACGCAAAGCTGACAGGCTGGAAACCGGCCGAAAGGATCAGCTCTGACAGAGCCTCCCGAACGGAAGCGTCGTCATCCACAATCATGACGAGCGGCTGATCGTCTTCAGTTTTCCGCTGCGGTAATGGTGGTGTCGATTTCTGCAGCAACGGTTGGTCGACTCTCATGTTACCCCTCCATCTTTTGATTGCGTAAAGCATCAGCAATAGCAGCGAGCAGGGCTTGAGCATCGAAGGGTTTGCGGAAACATCCGCTAAAGCCTTGAGCGCGTCCTTGGTCTGCTATCTCGTGGCGGCCCGTGATCAGGAATACCGGCAGATCCGGACGTAACTTCCTCACCAGTTCACGAAGTTCAAAGCCATCGATGCCAGGCATGCCGATGTCTGTGATAAGCACATCCATATCCGATAGACCGTTGACGAGCAGCGATTCTGCCGATGGAAAACCGCAAGATGCGTAGCCCGCGGATTCCAGAAGATCGCCCACCGATTCAAGCAATCTCGGATCGTCATCAACGATTGCCACGACATGTCTTGTGATATTCATCTTCAATTTCCTCCCCCTCGTCGCGAGTGGGTAATCGGTATTTCTAATCTTTCTGCAATACGCACCAGATCGGCGAGCGACGCCGCTGCCATCTTCTGCATCACGTTTCGCCTGTGGATCTGCAGTGTAACTTCGCTGATCCCCAGTTCAGCGGCAGCTTGCTTATTGAGAAGACCGCTCACGACAAGAGGCAACACCTCGCGCTCTCGCGGCGTCAGTTCGACGTAACGTTGTCTCAATTCGCCGAGTTCAGAGCGTTCCGATCTTTTTTGCCGATCCCGTGCGATTGCCGCGTGGATTGCCAACATGAGGTCCGCATCGCTGAAGGGTTTGGTCAGAAAGTCCACAGCGCCGTGTTTGATGGCCTGGACGGATGACGGTATATCGCCATGCCCTGTTATGAACACGATCGGCGGGTGGTCACGGGTCCCGATCTGCGTCTGCAACTCGAGACCATTAATGTCTGGTAGTTGGACATCGAGGATAAGACAGGCTGAGATATCGGGTTTTTCTGCATTGATATACTCGCCCGCCGATCCGAACACCTCGGCGCGCATGCCGTGTGAGGCCAGCAGCTCGCATAACGCTTCTTGAATGCGCTTGTCATCATCAACAATGAAGACAATGTGTTCTTCTGTCGTCATGATGCCGCCTTCATTTCGATCGGCAACGTGAAGATAAACGTCGCTCCATGCGGTTCATTGTTTTCCGCCCACAACCGTCCACCGTGGGATTCTATGATCGAACGGCAGATCGAGAGCCCCATGCCCATGCCATGGCCTTTCGTGGTGAAGAACGGCTCGAATATCCTATCAGGAAACGCGATACCCGGTCCGTAATCGCTAATTTCCGTTCGAACTACGTCACCTAAGTATCGCACCCGCATTCTAAGAACACGGTCGCCTGTGGCAGAATCCATCGCGTCCATGCCGTTGCGCATCAGGTTGATCAGTACTTGCTGTATTTGAATGCGATCAAGTGCAACAGGCGGAAGATTCCTTTCGACATCGACATTGACGCGGATGCGGCGCCGGACAGCCTCTTCGGTCAAGAGTTCGCGTGCTTCGGCAACGACACTGTCGAGCGTTGTAATGGTTCTCGTCTCCACGGATTGTTTGAACAAGGCACGGATGCGGCTCACGACGTCGGCAGCCGAGTTGGCGTCGCGAATAATGCGCTCGACCGTTTTATTTGCGCGCTCGAGATTTGGGGGCTCAGCAGTAAGCCAGCGCTGGCATGCATGCGAGTTTGCCACGACGGCCGCCAGTGGCTGGTTCACCTCATGTGCGATCGAAGCAGAGAGCTCGGCAAGGCTCGCCGCCTGGCTCGCGCGCGCCAAACTCTCTTGCGCCAAACGCAGTTCTCCCTGCGCGCGAACCTCGCCATCAATATCCAGGCAAATGACGTTCCATTGCACAATGTTGCCCTCAGAGTCGCGCATGGGAGCTGCACGAGTCTCGACCCAACGATATTCGCCATTGAAGCGCCGCAGGCGGTGCCTGCGTGCGTAAGACTCGCCGGTCGACAGGCATTGGGCGTACTGTTCCTTGACCCCGGCGAGATCGTCCGGATGCACACCGGCGTCGAGTGTACCGTCCAGCCGTGACTTTATCGCACCGTCCAGCTCTTCAAGCTCATAGCCGAGGAATTCACGGAGCTGCTGACTGCGATAGACTGGCTCGCCATTTGGCGCAGCGCAATCGATCATTGCCGGCAGTGTTTCCACGAGTTGCCAGAGAAAACGTTCTCTTTCTCGCAACGCTTCCTGCGCCTGCATCTCGTCTTCGATGTCGATTGAAGCAATGTACCATTGCACGATCGCGCCATCCGCATCGCGCAGTGGTTGCGCCCGCGCTTCTATCCAGCGATAACTGCCATCTTTCAAGCGTCGGCGAAAACGGTTCACGAAAGGCTGGCCGGTTGCAAAGCCATTCTTTGCCCTTTTGAACATTGTTGGAAAGTCTTCAGGATGTGCCACGTCTCGGGCCAACGCGTCGAAGTCCTGGATCTGCTCCGCCGGCGATCCAACCTGATCCTGATATCGCTGGCTGGCATAGGTCATCCTGCCAGAAGGTGCAAAGCTCAGAACATTGAAAGGCACGGCGTCGATCATCTGTTCCAGCTGCTGTTTGCTGCTCCGAAGCTCTTCTTCGGCCTGCAATTGATCTTCAATGTCGTGCGAAAGGCCGTACCACTGAAGGATTCGGCCGCTCTCATCGCGCAATGGTTCTGCACTGCCTTCGACCCAACGGTAAACGCCATCGGCGCGGCGTAGACGAAACCTCTTGAAGAACCGTTCGCCGGTGGCAAGGGATCGGTTGAGTTTTTCCAAAAGGCCGGCTGCGTCTTCAGGATGGATTGCGGCCTTCAGGATTGCGGCCAACTGACTCGCATCTGGCTTGTCTTTATATGCGGCGTCGACGCCGAGAAAACGTATCAGGCGCTTGTTGAAAAAGGTCGGTTCGCCTATCGGGTTTAATCGCCAGAGTAAGCTCGGAACCATGTCAACAAGTTGTGAGAGTTCACGTTCCCGGTCGCGCAATGCTTCCTGTGCGCGCATCTCATCATCTATGTCGATAGAGATTGCATACCATTGAATGATAGCTCCGCTTTGATCTCGAAGCGGCTCCCCGCGTCCATCAACCCACCGGTATGCACCGTCCGCACGACGCATTCGATACTTCATGGAATAAGGCTCGCCGCTGGCCAGCGAATGGCGGATCGCCCTTGTGAGAAGATCCGAGTCTTCGGGGTGAACAAGGGTCTGCATTGCCGCGGCCAAGCGGCTCGTTCCCGCCCCACCCAATTGTGCAACGTCGTTCAAACCAAAGAAATCGAGCAAGCGCTTGTTAAAGTAGGTCGGCTCGCCTTCCGGGGTCAAACGTCTGATCTGAACCGGGACCATATCGACGAGCTGTGAAAGCTCCCGCTCGCGGCCACGCAGCGCCGCTACGGTTTTTTTGTGAACATCATTATCAAGGGCTATGCCATACCATCCCGTGATACGACCTTGTTTATCGCGCGATGGCCGCGCCGCAGTTCGAGCCCAGACATAGTTGCCACTCGCGCGCCGGAAACGAAACTCCACGTTGAAATGATCGCCGGTCTCCAGGCAATGGCGCCATGTGGCGGCGATCTGGTCGTAATCGTCCGGATGAAGCAGACGCTTCCAGGCCGTATGCCCATCCTTCAACGAGGCGTTCAGATCGTCGAGTGTCACTCCAAGGGAATTCTGCGCAAACGGATGTAGATATATCCACCTGCCGGTCGCATCGAATGCCCAGCCATTGCCAAATATACTCTCAACGACGCCTGCCGACCGAATTGGCCCTTCTTCGCTTTCGTCCACAAGGTCTGGCACCGTCGTAACCAGCGGCTCTCTATCTGTCGCCAGATCGTCGATGTCGACACTTACACTATACCCTGGCTCCGAACGGGTCTCGGTCCACCGATAACTGCCTTCGGCATCGAGTTGTCGATGTCTCGTGATTTGAGGGACGCCCGTCCAGAAGGCACGCGCGTCTGCATGGGCTGCAGTTGTGCGGTCATCCGGATGGATAAGGATCAGTGAATGCGGAACATCTGGAGCTGCTTTTTCTTTGAGAGCAGCACTTGTCACATCAGCAAATCGCTCTTTAGCGGTGGATGAAATATCACCGTCAATCACTGTGCCATACCATGCTATGACTTGGCCGTGGTCATCGCGCAGCGGTTGCCCCGAGCTTCGACTCCACCCATAAGCACCACTCGCGCGTAACACCCGGTGCTCAACATTGTAATGTTCACCAGACTGTAGGCATCGATGCCATGTGGCGATGGCGCTGTCATAATCATCTGGATGGATTATCCGCTTCCAAACAGAAACGCTTTGTTCGGTAGGAGACCTGAGTTCCTCCAACGTCACACCGAGGACAAGCAGCGCCGCTGGACTCATATAAATGAATTTGCCCGCGGCGTCGGTTGCCCATGCGTTACCAACCACGCTTTCGATGATCTGCGCCGCCTGTAGTGCTTCGGATTCACTTTCGTCAGGTGAGTTCAACGCTATCGTCATTGCTTTCTCCTGCCGGACGAGGAAATCCTGCGAACTGTCTGCGCTTGGTGCAATACATATCCTTGTATCTGGCTGGCGAACTAACTGCCTCATCCTAGTCCCGCCTTGCGTCAACCGCACCCTATGGAAATCCATGAGACGGGATGAGTTGTAACCAAGTCTTCGGGATAAGTTGCCCAGACCAAGTGCGACGTTGCAGTAATGGCAGGCTAACGCATTCATTACATCCTCGCCATGATCTTGTGGCGGAAGTCTTCGCTACTCTAAGCCAAGATTAATCCGGCAAGCTCCACAGCGGCAGACCACGGGGCCAAATGTCTCGTAGCCTAGACTTCAGCATGGGTCGACTAAACCTGATGACTAGTGCGTTATGCCCTCTGCACAATAGTATGATTTTCTCTCTCCAGTCACTGTTGGAAGCGATCGAAAGATCTGAAAGATTCACAACAATGAGAGATGATAATGGCTCAGCGCATCAACTATGAACGGTCACCAGAGCTTCTCATTAAATTCGAGGACGCGCGACTCGGCAAGATTGGATTTCAGGACTGGTTGCATCAAACCCAGCACACTGAACCAGCGTAATAAATACAGCGAGAAAGCAGATGGGGATGGGTCAATAAACATCTCTCAGCTACCAACCAATTCGAGGATAAATCAAATGTTCCGGACCATCCTGATTTCGGCGGCCGTCATGATCGCCGCCAATGCACCGACCTTTGCCGGCGATGCTGACAAGGAGTCGAAAGTGACGCTCGTATTTGATCATGAACTCCCCAATGCTCCCGGAATGAGCATGAAAGGTGTCTTGGTCGAGTATGGACCGGGCGGCACATCCGTAGCTCATACGCATCCCAATTCGGCATTCATTTATGCGACCGTTCTGGAAGGCGCCATAAAAAGTCAGGTTAATGATGGACCTGTCAAGGTCTACAGCGCCGGGGAAAGTTTTGCCGAAAATCCCGGTGATCGCCATGGTCTCAGCGAAAATGCAAGCCAATCCAAGCCTGCAAGACTATTGGCGGTATTTGTCGTCGATACGAAGGAGCAGGACCTCGTACTGCCTTATCGCTAATAAAGACGCGAAGCGGCAGTTGGCCAATTCAAGGTCGCTGTGACGATCCTGGTGGCATGCTCTTCTTTGCTGAATCAATAGAATCTGACGACGGTTCCGAAGGCACGTCCAGACCTGGCCAACCATCTTCCTACATCGCACGAGCTGAGATGTTGAAATCAACGGAGACCGTATTCCGGGCGTTTGACAGCGCCTGAATACCGCATCTGTCATTTTCGCGAGGTGGGCGAGGCCAAATTCAATCGAAAAGGGAGCAAATGATGAAAGTGACAGTTGTGGGAGCAAGCGGACTTATTGGAGCCCTACTTGTTGGAAAGCTTCGTCGGCAGGGTTTGGAAGTGATCCAAGCTTCGCGTTCGTTTGGAATTAACACCATCACAGGTGACGGCCTCAATGCAGCGATGGCCGGTGCGGACATTGTCATTGATGTTACGAACTCCGCATCATTCGGCGATAGCTCCGCATTGGAATTTTTCAAAGTATCCACTGAGAATTTGCTGGCTGCGTCTGTCAATGCTGGTCATTATCTCGCGCTTTCTGTGGTGGGAACACCTCGCCTCGTCGAGAGCGATTATTTTCGCGCGAAAATGGTACAGGAAAACCTCATCAGAGCCGCAAGGAGGCCCTACACGCTCCTGCATTCCACGCAATTTTTTGAGTTTATCAGCGGCATAATTGACCAGAGTGTGGATGGAGATGTTCTGAGATTGCCCTCTGCATCTGTCCGGCCCATTGCAGCTGCGGATGTGGTCGAAATTTTGGCCGAATTGGCGATCGGAACGCCGAAGAATTCCACCGTGGAGATCGGCGGGCCAGAACAATTTGGGCTTGATGAAATCGCGCTTACGAATCTCGCAATCAATGAAGATACACGTCAAGTGATTAGCGACGATAGAGCGACTTACTATGGCGTGAAGCTGAACGATGACACGTTGCTCCCGCTAAAAGGGGCGCGTTTAGCGTCGATGCACTACGTCGACTGGTTGTATCGCTCCATGGCCAGTTAGACGGCGCATCAGCTTTTGTTGCCCTGGCATTGAGCAGTCTTCTTCTTCAACCGTTTTCAACAATCAACGTGAAAGGACGCACGACATGGGTCTCCTGAAAACCAAAGACGGCACGGATATCTCTTACAAGGATTGGGGATCGGGGCAACCGATCGTCTTCCATCACGGGTGGCCACTCTCAAGTGACGATTGGGATGCGCAAATGCTCTATTTTTTGGGCAAAGGTTATCGCGTGATTGCACATGATCGGCGTGGCCACGGGCGATCCAGCCAAACCGCAACCGGACACGATATGGATACCTATGCTGCGGATTTTGCGGAGCTCGCTGCGGCGCTTGACGTGCGCAATGCAATTCACATCGGTCATTCGACCGGTGGTGGTGAAGCTGCTCGCTATGTCGCACAGTATGGCAGGGACCGTGTAGCAAAATTAGTTTTGATAGGCGCCGTGCCTCCGATCATGGTAAAAACCGCTGCGAACCCCGCTGGTCTGCCAATCGAAGTTCTGGATAGCTTGCGCTCCCAATTGGCAGCCAACCGCTCGGAATTCTACTGGAACTTTCCTATTCCATTCTACGGTTTCAACCGCGAAGGAGCGGCGGTATCCGAGGCCGTGCGCGTGAACTGGTGGCGGCAAAGTATGATGGGCGGTGCCCAGGCACAGTATGACTGTATCAAAGCCTTCTCGGAAACAGATTTTACGGAAGACCTGAAGCGCATTGATGTGCCAACGCTTGTGATGCATGGGGACGACGACCAGATCGTGCCAATTGCCGATTCTGCGCTTCTGTCCATCAAGCTGCTCAAGAACGGCTCGCTGAAGATTTATGAAAACTACCCGCATGGCATGTGTACGACTCAGGCGGACATAGTCAATGCCGATCTCCTCGACTTTATCAGAAGTTAAGCCCGGATGGCTGATCGGCCGCCGGGTCTCTGGACTCGGCCGTCCAGCTCGCCAAACAAAGGAACAAAGAAAATGAAAATCGTTGTCATTGGAGGCAATGGCCTCATCGGTGCAAAACTGGTTGGCAGGTTGAAGGATCGTGGCCATGACGTCATCGCTGCCTCACCGCGAACCGGCGTCAATGCGGTAACGGGCGAAGGGTTGGACGAGGCGTTAAAGGGCGCAAACGTTGTTGTTGACGTCTCCAACGCTCCCTCCTTCGAAGACCAGGCGGCAATGGAATTCTTCCAGAACTCGGCCCGCAATATAGCGGCTATTGAGATAGCGGAAGGCATTCATCACCACATAGCACTGTCGGTCGTCGGCACAGACCGCCTGCAGGAGAGCGGATACTTTCGAGCCAAGCTTGTTCAGGAAACTCTCATTAAATCCGCCGGTGTTCCGTACACCATCGTTCGGGCAACCCAATTTTTCGAGTTCCTTGATTCAATTGTTTCTTTTAGTTTTGTCGAAAACGCGATCCGCTTGCCGGCTGCTGCTTTCCAGCCAATCGCAGCTGGGGATGTGGCCGCCGCCTTGGAAGAGGTCGTTCTTGGCGAACCTGTAAATGGTGCTGTGGAAATCGCCGGCCCAGATCGCGGCACGCTCACTGGTATTGTTGAATCTTACCTTCGCGCAACTGGCGACACCCGATCGATCGTGACCGATCCAAATGCACCATATTTCGGGGTGTCGATCGATGAACTGTCTCTGGTTCCCGGACAGGGCGCAAGACTGCAGCCGACCACTCTGCAGCAATGGCTGCAGAAATCCTCCCACTGATCACGGAAAGAACTGATCTATGAAAATCTCTCTTCTGTCTACCCTGATTGCCCTTGGATTGACTTTTACTTCTTCCGCGTTCGCTACGGAAAGCAAGCCGACCATTGTTCTCGTGCATGGTGCATTTGCTGATGCGTCCAGTTGGAATGGCGTGATAACCCGCCTCGAGAAAGATGGCTATCCTGTCGTCGCTGTGGCTAATCCACTGCGTAGCGTTAAAACTGATGCCGCTTACGTGACAAATATCATCACCTCGTTGAAGACGCCTGTTGTTCTTGTGGGCCATTCATATGGTGGAACCATCATCAGCCAAGCGGCAGAAACTGCAGGCAATGTAACGTCGCTGGTTTATGTGTCGGCTTTTGCGCCCGATTTGGGTGAGACGGCAGCGAGCCTGTCCGGCAAGTTCCCGGGCGGTACACTGGGATCTGCGCTTGGCGCCGCCGTCAAATTGGAAGGTGGTACAGCAGATCTTTATATCCAACGGGACAAGTTTCACGATCAGTTCGCGGCGGATGTTCCTGAAGCTGAAACTCGTCTTATGGCGGCAACTCAGCGCCCTGTAACCGACGCTGCTTTGAATGAACCTGTAACCAGCGCCGCTTGGAAGAAGCTTCCCAGCTTCTTCATTTATGGTGATGCCGACAAGAATATTCCAGCGAAAGCGATCGCCTGGATGGCGGAACGCGCCAATTCAAAGGAAACCATCGTCATTAAAGGTGGGTCTCACGTTGTAATGATTTCACATCCAGACCCTGTAACCAAGCTCATCGAACATGCAGCGCAGTAGGCATTAATACGCTTTGGCTGGTCAGGATTGTATCTGGCTGGCTGAAGCAAATTTTTCATTTGATTATTCAGACAACCTTTTGGCTTCATCAGAAATGAAGTCACATAATAATCGAACCCGAGTGGGCACCGTGCTGCGGAAAGCATGGATTGCGCTAAAAGGCTGCGATGGCAAAGGCTCGTTAGCAAGAAGCTGGATCAAGCTCCCTTTGCGCAGATCATCAGCAACGACAAACCGCATGAGATGCGCCACGCCCATTCCTTCAAGAGCGCTAACACGCAGCGCGTAACCCGAGTCACAATCGATACGCCCATGCGTGACGATGCTTTCTCCGTTTGAGAAGAGTATGGAATGAGGCCTGCCCGCGATTGCATATCGCGCAAATGGCAGTTTGCCGAGATCCAGGATTGTCAGCGGTGTTCCCCATTCAGCTATAAATGAGGGCGATGCCACGAGCACCATGTCGATATCCGCCAGACGCCGTATCATGAGATCACCCTCAGCCATGTGGCCGACCCGAAAGACGACATCGTAGTCCTCCCTCACAAGATCGACGTAGCGGTCGGTAATACCAACATCCAGGTGAAGCCGAGGATAGCGTTTGGCAAATCCCGTCACGATCGACGACATCAGGAAATGAGCAACCTCGCTTGGCAGGCTCAACCGCAACCGTCCCGTTGGTTCTGTGGCAGCCTGCAGGACTTCAGCGGAGGCGTTGATTTCCTTTAGAAGAGGCGCAACGCGTTCAAAAAAAGCCTGTCCGTCTGGCGTAAGTTGCAATGCTCGTGTCGACCTTAAGAACAATCTGGCACCAACGTGTTTTTCAAGCCGAGCAACAGCCTTTGACACCACAGATGGTGTCGTCTTGAGATCGCGCGCTGCTGCCGTGAAGGAACCCGCCTCAACTGTACGAACAAACGATAGCAATCCGGTCGCTTCGTTAATCAGCGTGGCCATTCATACCTCCAGGGAAAATGTCATGTTCGTCATCATCGGCTAATAGCGAAAGCATCTTGAGATTATTTCAGCTTCAATCAACAAGGAGAACTGAAAATGCGAAATCTCTCGGACAAAGTTGTCGTGATCACAGGTGGCAACAGCGGTATCGGCAAGGCCGCTGCCCAGCTTTTTGCAAAGGAGGGAGCACAGGTTGTCATCACTGGCCGCCGTCAGGATGCACTGGATTCCGTAGTGAAAGAAATAGGCTCAAACGCTATGGGTATTTGCGGTGATGTCGCTGACATTGCCCATCACAATGCGGTTGCAGATGAAGTCCAACGCAAATTCGGCCGCTTGGACGTGTACATGGCAAATGCCGGTTACATTCATCTGACCGCGACAGACGCTGTTTCGGTGGAAGAATATGATCGGCATTTCGCTATCAATACACGCGGGGTCTTTTTCGGTGTTCAGGCGATAGCGCCATTGCTTGGGGCGGGGAGCAATATCATCCTGACCAGTTCGATGGCGGCAACAAAAGTGCTTGATAACCATGCGGTCTACGCGGGTTCGAAAGCCGCTATAGCCGCGTTTGCGCGCAACTGGGCACTTGAGTTTAAGGCGCAGGGAATTCGCGTCAATGTTCTGAGCCCAGGACCGATTGAGACGCCTATTTTGTCGAAACTTGGTGTAGCCGAGACTGAGCAGCCACGCTTTCTTGAAATGATGGCCGGCATGATTCCTGCTGGCCGGCTGGGCAGGGCAGAAGAGGTTGCCCAGGCCGCGCTTTTTCTGGCATCTGCATCCGGCAGCTTTGTGAATGGGGTCGAGCTCATCGTCGATGGAGGTATGGCTCTGACCTGAGCCCTGCAACCTGAATGAGTTGACCTATACCGTAGTATGGCTCGACCTATCACTCGACCCCAATAGACTGCAAACACTCCTCAACTTAGCGTTGTCGATACCGTGTTTAGGCGGCAGTCAGTCAGCAGGAGACAAACATGAACTTGGAAAACACTTCACACCTCAGTAGCCCTGGGCACGACGAATTGGTTCCGTCGCGCTATGCGCTAAAGATTGGCGAGATTGAAGTACTGGTGGTCAGCGATGGGGTGCTACCGCTCCCAACGGTGATGATGGGACACAATGCCGACCCAGCAGTCCGGGCAAACTGGATGAAGGACATGTTCCTGCCGCCGGATGCTTTCGACTGGCCACTAAATGCAGTGGTGGTGCGTAGCGGCAAGCAGACCATCCTCCTAGACGCCGGTCTGGGTCTGGATCCGGACTTGCACCTGCCACGGGCCGGACAACTGATCAAGCGGCTGGAGGCCGCCGAAATTGATCTTGCCTCCGTGACCGACATAGTGCTTACCCATTTGCACATGGACCACATCGGCGGGCTTCTCGTCGAAGGGGTGAAGGAACGGCTGCGTCCCGACCTGAGAATCCACGTGGCCGCCGCAGAGGTCAAGTTCTGGGAAGCGCCTGATTTCACTCACACCAACATGCCGCAAGGATTCCCGGAGGCGATTCGCGCGACTTCCAAGCAGTTCTTGAACGAGTACCGCAGCCTGTTACGGCTGTTCGATGAAGAGTACGAAGTGGCGCCGGGGGTGATCGCCCGTCGCACGGGTGGGCATACGCCCGGACACTGCGTGATCCGCGTGGCGTCCGGCGGCGAAGGGTTGACCTTTGCTGGCGACGCGGTGTTCCCAGTTGGTTTCGACCAGCCGGATTGGCATAACGGCTTCGAACACGACCCCGAGGAGGCGGCCCGCGTCCGGATCGGTCTTTTGCGGGAGCTAGCAGCGAGCGGCGAGTTGCTGGTTGCCACTCACCTGCCGTTCCCCTCAATCGGCCGGGTGGCGATCGCTGGCGAAGCCTTTCGCTGGGTACCGGTCTTCTGGGACTACTGATCCCTTGGGGTTAGGGTCGCGGTAACGCGGTCCTAACCTCCTTTCTTGATCGTGGAAGTCCCCCTTCGAACGTTGATTTCATAGACATCAACCTGCTTCGGCTCATCTTTATGTTGTCCGAATCTAATCTCCATGGAGTGTCGTGATGCGCTTAACCGCAGCATTCGTTTTTATTTCCGCTGCTCTGCTCTCCGGACCTGTTATTGCTGACAGTGCCCAGCAAGCGAAATCATTCCTCGCAACACCTGGCGAAGCATTAGCGGGCATTTCCGACGGTAAGGCAGATGTTAATGGCGTGACTTATCATTACCTGCTTGCAAAGGGAGGGCCGCAGACTGTTGTACTCTTGCACGGGTGGGGCACAACTTCATTCATGTGGCGTTTCGTCATGCCGCAACTCGTTGCTCGGGGCTACACGGTGCTCGCGCCGGACCTGCGCGGCCTTGGTGACACCGCCAAGCCCGCAACCGGCTATGAGAAGGCAACAATAGCAGGAGACATTTATCAGCTCGTCAAGCTGCTCAAGCTCGGTTCAACTGTCAATCTTGTCGGCCACGATATGGGTGGTATGGTTGTATATGCTTATGCGGCTCAGCATCCCACTGAAGTTACGACCTTAACTATAATTGACGTTCCGCTGCCGGGTATTGAACCATGGAACGAATTGGTCGAGAGCCCACGCACTTGGCATTTTCGGTTTCACGCGGTGCCCGACTTGCCAGAGATGCTGATTGCCGGTCGAGAGTTGGAATATCTTAAATGGTTCCACAACGCCGAAGGGGTTAACTCGCACGCATTCGACAACGAGGCTGATGAAATATATGGCCGTTCATATGCCCAACCGGGAGCGTTGCGCGCCGGGTTCGAATATTATCGCGCTTTTCCCCGGGATGTCGAAGCAAACAAAGCCTTCTCACAGCGCAAGTTGACCATGCCTGTGCTGGGAATAAGCGGCGTCGGCGGGCTAGGCTCGATGTACGGACGTCACCTTCAGCACGTTGCTGACAATGTGAGATCAATAGTCGTTGAAGGCTCAGGGCACTGGGTTCCAGAAGAGCAGCCAGCGGCGGTTATGGAAGCGCTCTTGAATTTCCTACCTTCCGCCGATTGATCCTCGTGAGATCCAGTTACACAACTGCAAGTTCTTCGATGCTTCCGGTATTGAGATGTGGAAAGATGTCGTTTCTGCAGCAGAGACCGGCGCGAAATCGACCCGCTCAATGATCGCTGCGAAAGGCCGCGCCTCAAGATTGGGTGAACGATCACTCGGCCATATCGATCCCGGTGCTGCGTCAGGAGTAATCATTCTGCGCATAATGAGAGATATATTTCTGGAGATATCCGACGAGTAACGCTGTCGAGGACAGCCGTAATGCGTCCCTCCATCAGCATCAGAGTCCAGGTTCAAGCATCTGGCGGCAGGCGAGAATTAGCGTGCGTTTGTCTGAGTGCATCTGCGTTATTATACGTGTTCACGTATAACTTGCTTTTAGACGCCCTCGCGTATATTGTTACTCTAAACGTACTCGCGTATATTGACAGTTTATACGTTGCCGCGTATATTGGTGATTGGAGGCCACCATGAACGAACAGATCGCCCGCACAGAAAAACAACTCGGCGCCATCCTGCGCCGCGCCCGCAAACAGGCGCACTTGAGCCAAGGCGCGCTTGGCGAACAAATTCATATGCGGCAGGGTACGGTCTCGCGCCTTGAAGCCGGGGAGCCGGCCGTCCAGTTGCGCACTCTGATGGAAGCTCTTTCAGCTCTCAATCTGGAACTGGTCATTCGCCTACGCAGTCAGGGCAGCGCCGCCGACATCGAGGACTTGTTCTGATGGTAAGAAGACGGGCGCACCTACCCCTCAACGTTTTCCTGAACAGCCGTCATGTTGGCGTGCTGCGCCGCGAGGCTACCGGTGCAATCGACTTCCAGTACGGACACGGCTGGCTGGATTGGCGCGGCACATTCCCGGTGTCACTATCACTGCCTTTGCGCGAGGACCGCTATATCGGCACCCCGGTTATCAATGTGTTCGACAACCTGCTGCCTGACAATGACGCAATTCGCAACCGCGTCGCCGAGCGCGTCGGAGCGGAAGGAACTGACGCCTTCAGCCTGCTAACCGCTCTGGGCCAGGACTGCGTGGGCGCTCTGCAATTCCTGCCCGACGGCACTGATCCCGGCACTGTCGGCGATACCGGCGGCAAGCCGGTCAGCGACGACGAGGTCGCGAACATCATCAAGAATCTCGCCGCCGCGCCGCTCGGTATGGGCCAAGACGAAGATTTTCGAATCTCAATCGCCGGGGCACAGGAAAAAACCGCCCTGCTGCGCAAGGACGGCCAGTGGTTTAAACCCATAGGCACCACCGCCACCACCCATATTCTCAAACCGCAGATCGGTCAGCTTCCCAATGGCATCGATCTCTCCAACAGCGTCGAGAATGAATATCTCTGTCTGAAGCTGCTGCAAGCAATGGGTGTCCCCACCGCCAATGTCGAGATCACGGATTTCGGGGAGCGCCGTACACTAATCGTAGAACGTTTCGACCGTCTTTGGACGAAGGACGGAAGATTGCTTCGTCTGCCGCAAGAGGACACTTGCCAGGCGCTGTCGATCCCGCCTACCAGAAAATATCAGTCCGACGGCGGTCCTGGAATGCGGGAAATCACCAATCTGCTGAAGGGCAGTGACACACCCGAGGCCGATATCGCGACATTCATGCGCGCTTGCGTCCTGTTTTGGCTGCTCGGTGCGACCGACGGTCACGCTAAAAACTTCAGTATTTTCCTTGGCCCCGGCGGACGCTTCCGAATGACACCCCTCTACGATGTGCTGACCGCACAGCCGAGCCTTGATGATGGCCAGATATCCCGCAAGAAATTCAAACTTGCAATGTCGGTTGGCAGAAACCGCCACTATGCCATCCACGACATCGTACCCCGTCACTTCATGCAGTCGGCAGACCTTTCCGGTGTCGGCACACCGGTGATGAAGGCGATCTTTGAAGACATCGCAGCGAACGCCGAACAGCAGGCAGAGGCCGCTATCGCAGCGCTGCCCAACGGTTTTCCTGATCAGCTCGTGACGTCGACCATGGCTGCTATCAGCCAACGCGTCCGGGTCGTCGCCGATTCACTTTCGCCAGCGTCTCATGCCTGAAGCAAGAAATTATCTGCATGGCCGTTCTTCTCGCTGCTTCGGGGCCGGGAGCGGACGGGCAACTTTTGGAGAGCAATGCCGGGAAAACTGACATACTTGAATGCGTTCCGACCTGTCACTTGCGGTTCGAATCTCCGATGCTCCGTGGGTTCGGCGTACGAATCGACAGAGATCAGAAGCCGACCGCAATGCCTCGGTTGGCATAGAAGCGATCGAACGTGGCGAGCGGTAGCATGACATCGGCCTGACTGGCGCGGTCATGGCCGGAGGGATTGTGAAAGCGAATGCTCTCCTGCGAGGCAGCTGTCACCAGCACGAGATGACCGCCCTTTGATAAGGGCTCGCGCTCCGGCCAACGAATAGTGCTGTTGACCGAGGCGATGAAGAACCGATGTTCGGCGAGGATCGCGGGAATCCCGGCTGCCGGTATATCTGTCCTGATAACTGCCGAAAGATTGAACCGCTCGCGAACGAAATCGACGAATGGTGCGTAGATCAGACCTTTGATCGAGGCATCGATCTCATTGACGACGTAGCCGCCATAATCGGTACAGCCACGCGCGAGCGAGAGGATCGGGTGCGTCTCGTTACGGGAGGCAAGGATCATTTTCAGGCAAGCCATGCCGCAAATGTTGACTGCCCACCGCGCATACTCCTCCACTGTTTTTGCGCCAGAATTTTGCCAGAGTGGATCACGAAGCAATGCCGACGTCCCTTCCGACACGACAGCCAACGTCATTTCCGGTGTTTCCCACTGGCTGAAATAGGGCACGTCAAGGTTTCGGTAATCCATGTCTTTTCCATCCAGCACTGTTGATGCAGCAGGCATTAGGATCGCCGCTGAAACGCGGTTCGTTCAATTGTCGTTTTCGGAATGCCATACATCCGTTTTACGATTTGAGAAAATACGTGTTCTGAGCGGGGCAATAATCGTACTCATCGCCGAGGAGAATAATCAGTTACTGAGGTCCGCATATTGCTTGCTTTAGAATTACGACCATCGATGTGTTCAAACCGGATGCGAGCGCATTGATTTAATAACAGAAAATCTGTCTAATCATCTTCCATCGGCTCGAGCACGCATTCTTGGATAGGAGCCAACAGCTCCCACACACGTTCGTCCTTATCACCTGTAAGTTTGGCTGTTCCACCAAGTGCTAGCGGTGTCGCCCGTTGCAGGACGACGTGACCGAAACCATTATTTCCTTGGTCTAAGTCTTTTTCGACACCAAGATTTGTTTCTGACCATCTCAACTTTAAATACTCAGTGTCTTCATGTTTTTCCACGTTCCACGAGACCGAAATTTTTCCCTTTGATTGACCGAGTACCCCATATTTGGCGGAGTTTGTGCCAAGTTCGTGAATAGCCATTCCGATATGTAAAACCGCATGGGGTGCAAGTTGAATCGGGACGCCGGATATAGCGATCATTCCTTCATGTCCGAATGGCTTCAGCTGTTCGTGAATGAGCGCTGCAATGTCTCCTCCCTTCCATTCAGCGGCTACGAGCAGATCGTGCGAGCTGGCAAGAGATGCGATGCGATCATTGATTTGCAGCTGAAAATCATCGACATTTTCGGCTCTTTTTGCTGTTTCGCGAATAATGGACAGGATGACGGCATATTGGTTCTTAACCCGGTGGTTCACCTCGCGAAGGAGCAGCCGTATACGGCGCTCGTTGTCTCTTGCTGCCGTTACATCGCGAGCAATTTTTGAAGCGCCGACAATCCGGCCATGTTCGTCTTTGATTGGCGAAACCGTGATGGATACGGGAATGAGCGAGCCATCTTTTCTCACTCTTAAGGTCTCGAAACTTTCTACAATCTCGCCAGCACGAACGCGCGCGATAATCACATCTTCCTCATTCTGATGGCTTTCCGGAATCAGGGTACGAATGTTTTTTCCAATAATTTCCTCTGCCGCATAACCAAAGAAACGCTCGGCTGCACGATTCCATGTCGTGATAATACCGTTCAGATCTTTGCTTATGATTGCGTCAAAGGAGCTATCCACGATTGCCGCCAAGCGGGACGCGACCAAAGGGGTGTTCGCCTCATCTAGAATGTGCAAGTTGGTGTTACCTTCGACAGAAATCCGATTGTCCACGCCAAGTCTGTAAACTTGTCTGGCTGGGTGCTGATTATTCTATCGTTACCATTTCAAACGAAACTGGCAAGGTTAAACAGCAGCACTCTTCCTATCAAATTGGGATTGAATAATGATAGCCTCGCGGCGCTCATTTGCCGCCCGGTGGATCGATGGCATGTGGCGCGGAGCGCGCAGGTAGAGGGCGCTCAACTGGAGTGAACCAGAAAATCACAGCCAACATCAAGATGGCAACGGCAAACGCGAGATACCACATCTGTGTACGCATGAAATACCTCCCATTAGACTAAAACCTTGGAGAGATTCATTGGTTCCAGCACATTTCGGCAAGGAACGAAATCCAAGCAGCAAACGTTGTGACGACAGTACCAATCAAAAGGGAGATCGCCGTGAAAACACTTGCTGAACTGTTCGAACACACGCTCAAGGATGTCTATTACGCCGAGAATGCCATCGTAAAAGCGCTGCCAAAAGTATCCAAAACCGTCAAGAATACGGAGCTAAAAAAGGCGGTCGACCATCATCTGGAAGAGACAAAAGGGCAGATTGAAACCCTCAGGAAAGTCTTCAAAACAATCAATGTAAAACCCGAGGGCGAAAAGTGCGACGCCACGGATGGTCTTTTGAAAGAGACCGACGGTCTGATGGCTGAGGCGCAAGGCGTCGCGCTGGATGCTGGTGTCCTCGCAGCCTGCCAGGCCGTCGAGCATTATGAGATCGCCCGTTACGGATCATTGCGTGAATGGGCCAAGGTTCTCGGAAATGAGAAGGCGCATGTGCTCCTGAGTGAGATACTGGATCAGGAGAAAGCAGCAAATAACAAGTTGACGAATTTGGCAGTGACTGCGGTCAACAAATAGTTTCAGGAATGAGGATCTCAACAGCGGCCGCTCCGGCCGCTGTTTTCGTTTTAATGCCTTTGGAGAGGTTCATTCCCGCCCTGTTTTGATTTCGATGTTATCGAACTCAACGTCCACTTTTTCAGCGTAACGTTTCCCATTAATCTTGTCGTGGCGCATAAAAGTTGGGGGTTTGATCGATACGCTTAAAGTATAACGCCCATCCCCCGGCACTTTGATATTTCGACCGTAATGATACAGCCCCGGATGCCAGACAAAAGGTATTTCATAAGGGCCAATCTTTTTTCCGCCTTCTGGGGAAAGCGTCACTGAAATTCCCAGATACGGTATAAATCGCCTGTCGCCCGCATCGCTGACGGAGATCTCGATATGACAGTTCTCATCTGTGGGTTCGGTCCAATGTAGTTTGCCCTGTTTATCAAGCATGTACATGCCTTCAGCCCGCTCCTGCGCATAGGCAACGATATAATCTCCAGCCTGTTTCTGACCTCCGCTATCTGCAACTTCCTTTGCCATATATTGAAGAGAACGGTGATAGGCTTCACCCTCCTTCTTGGCCATCTGGATTTGTTTGACGTCTGCTTCGTCGCTCGGACGTTCGGATGGTGTGGAATGTTTCATGTGCTGCACTCCCATTTTCTTTTCAGAAACGGAACGGCAAATTTATTGTTCCCTTCTGTTTGTGGATAGAGGCCTTTAGGTGTAACGCTCCAGCAGACGCATCAGCCCTGTTTCGGCAGCGCTCAAACCTTTGCGAAGAGGCGCGCGCAACAGGGACATCGTAAGCTCGTCGCGATTAAAAGCGGCTGTTACAAGCGGGTGGACATAACTCGACCGTGTGACTGCGGGCGTGTTGCGCAGAAAAGTGCTCACATCCCGCATTGCCGATGCAATTGCCCGTTTTTTTTCCGCATCGGTTCCGGCATCAATTCCGGCTAGAAAGGCGAGCGCGCGCGCCGAACCATGAAATGTGCGGAAGTCCTTTGCACTGACTTTAGAGCCGGAAATTTCTCGCAGATAATTATTGAGCTCCGTTGCTCGCAATGCATGCCAACCCCGTGCCGTCTTGTATTGAAAGAGCCGCCCGCGCTGCGAAAAGGTCTGCAGGCTTTTGACGAGCCCTTTGTCCCGCACGACGATTTCGTTCTTTTTTCTGGATTTTCCTGCAAATACAAAATGCGCAACATTGTCTTCGATTTTAAGATCGCCCTTTCTAAGCGTTGCAATGCCGCGACCACCGTCCTTTGCATATTTCTCATGCCCGGCTCGGAAGGCCTTCCGGTCGATCAGCTTAATGGCGAGAGCGGTAATCGATTTCTTTGGGTCTTTGTGGGTAATGGCCCGTGATGTGCGTTTGCGAATGTGCGGCAATGCTTTCCCAAACGCCAGAAGACGCAGGGTCTTGATCGCGTCGCGCACGTGGCTCCATTTGTGATGATAGATATATTGCCGTCGCCCGAGCTCATCCTGTCCGACAGCCTGAATATGACCATTTTCATCGTCACAGCATTGAACGGTGGTCCATGCGGGCGGGATAACCAAGGCATCAAAGCGTTTTTTGAGTTTTGCGCTGACTGCACGCCCATCGCTCTGGACGTACCGGGTCTCTTTTGAAGACGACTGGCGGCATATTCCGAAGGTGTCAGGATCGACGATTTTCAATCCCAATGCTCTTGCTGCGTCCCGGTATTCTTGCTGCATGTGTACCTGAAAAGATGAGGATGATTGTTTGAGGTATTGGCCCGCAAGGTGCACTGCACAGATTGCGTCCGGCGATTAACGGTCGGCTTTGGTTGTCTCAGGCTCATTCTCATCGAACCATTCGGTTACGAATGTTAGGCTGATTAATCCTATGGGCTTGCTCTTTGAATCTCTGATGCTGATGGATGCAATGCCGCGACCAGCTTCGGGGATCTCGTCCCGGGCGATATCCAGAAGAATGCGTGAGGCCTGTTTGGTGACGTCCTCGCGCGATTTCATCTCCACTCCATCTTCATCGATGAACCGCCCGTCGCCGTTGTGAAGATCAAAATAATACCGGCTCATTGTTTTCCTCCTTTCGGAACAGAAGTCACGATTGCGAATTTAGTTCCCTGAAGCCCTGGTCACGATGAAGATGCAGGACATTTGCGGAGCGCTATTTTGATCGAATCCCTACTGTTGAATCTGCAAAGCCATGACGTTGTCACGCAGGCCGAAAAAGATCTCTTGCGGTCGCTTGTGAAGCGCGAAAAGCATTTTGCAGTGGATGAGGACCTTGTCTCGGAAGGAAGCCGCCCGATGTTCAGCACATTGCTGCTGGATGGATTTGCCGCGCGATACAAGATACTTGATGATGGCAGAAGACAGATTACTTCGCTGCACATTGCCGGTGACTTTGTCGATCTGCACGCCTTTCCATTGAAAATCATGGATCATGGAATTGTTGCATTGACGCCGTGTCACGTTGCATTGGTGGAACACGATGATCTTAAACGCATCACAGAAACATCACCCCATCTGACGCGCCTGTTTTGGCTGGATACCCTGATTGACGGAGCCATCCATCGGGAATGGATTGTCGCTATGGGAAGAAAGAGCAAAAAGGCACATATAGCCCAATTGCTGTGTGAACTTTTTGTCCGCCTTCAGGTTGTATTGCGAACGGACGGGCAGAGTTTCCATTTCCCTTTGACGCAAGTCGAACTTGCAGATGTTGTCGGGATCTCGGTCGTTCATTTGAACAAGTCAATTCAGTCCTTGAGAAAAGAACATCTCCTGACATGGACCAATCACACTGTTACGATCTTGGATTGGGATCGTCTTGCTCAATTCGCGGAATTTGATCCTCTGTATCTCAATCTCTCAGTTGAGCCACGATAAGGTTAGTAGGGAACCATGTGATGGTTAGTGTCGTTCCGGTGGGTTACGTTCTCGCAAAAAAGGGTCCACATGGCGACGCAGCACCGTGACTTGAGAACCGGCCGGCCAATCTGGCTGGACCGTCCAGCGCAAACGGTCCGTTGCGAGCCACTTTCCAATAATCTCACGGTTGATGTGGCCATTGTGGGCGCAGGCATCAGTGGGGCACTCAGCGCCGAAAGTCTGACTGAGGCTGGGTTGTCAGTGGCGGTTTTTGACAGACGCGCACCGGTAACGGGCTCGACCCCCGCCAGCACCGCGCTTCTGCAATTTGAAATCGATGTCCCGCTTCACCTGCTCGCGAAAAAGATTGGTGTCGCGGATGCTGAACGGACGTGGCGACGCTCGAAGCTTGCAGTCGATATCTTGCGGGAGCGGACCCGTCGCCTTGGCATATCCTGCGAAATGAAGAACAGGGATTCGCTTTATCTGGCTGGCGATCTTCTTGATGCCGATGGGTTGCAGCGCGAAGCAGACGCCCGCCGCCGTGCTGGTTTCGAAACCCAACTCCTGTCTCGCAAGGAATTGAAGGTACGATTTGGTATTGATCGCGGGGCAGGCTTGATGTGTTTTGACAATATCGAAGCCAATCCACGCAAACTGGCGCATGGTTATTTGCGTGCGGCGGTCTCCCGTGGAGCAGCAGTATACGCACCCATAGACATTGCTTCCGTTGAATCCCATCCTCGGCATGTGATTGCAACAACAACCGATGGCTGGAAAATTCGCTGCAAACATCTTGTCTATGCAACGGGTTATGAAATACCCGACCAAGTACCGCAAAAGGGCCACCAGATCATCTCAACCTGGGCTCTGGCAACACCACCGCAAAAGGAAAATCTCTGGCCCGAACGTTGCCTGATCTGGGAGGCATCCGATCCCTATCTCTATATGCGCACCACGCGGGATGGCCGGATCATTGTTGGCGGCGAGGATGAGGATTTTGAGGATGAAGCCAGGCGCGATGCCAGACTGCCCATGAAAACCAAGGCAATTCTGCGTAAACTCAAAAAGATGTTTCCTGATGTGATTGCAGAAGCCGATTATGCGTGGACAGGCTGTTTCGGAGCAAGTGACACCGGCTTACCGTCGATTGGAGAAATACCCGGTATGAAACGTTGCTATGCCGTACTCGGATATGGTGGCAACGGCATTACGTTTTCCATGGTCGCTGCACAAATAATCCGGGGGCTGATCACCGGGACCGGCGATACGGACGCCGATCTTTTTTCGTTCAGATAGATCCCCTTTTTGAAGACAATTTTGAGCAACGCAGAATTTGTAATGAGTTGAAAAGCGCGGACGCCTCACTGTCGACGCGTCGCCATTGGGCCGTCCGGGATAATTTGCTATGCCTATTTTGGCAGATGTATCGGGATGGATTCCAGTTCAAACAACGGCATAAATTCGTCAGGCGGAGCCTGATCGCATACGAGCATATCGACGTCTTTGACTGTTCCGAGCTGCACCATGCCTGTATGACCGAATTTCGAATGATCAACGGCCAATATAGTGCCTGCTGATTGTGCCATAGCAGCGCGAACAGTTGAAACTTCCCCCGGTTCATCGTCACCCATATTGCCATTACGATCAACGCCACTGACAGAGACGATGGCATAATCGAACTTGAACTTCTTGATGAATTCAGGCGTATCGGCACCATAAACGCCGCTGTCGCCGGAACGGACAAAACCACCGGGGATGGCAACGACAAAATCGGGATTGGTACACAAAACGTTTGCTGATCGAAGGCTGTAGGTCAAAATCCGAAGTTTACCGTGGCTGGTCAAAGCAGCTGCTATTGCCTCACATGTCGTACCGGTATCCAGAAAAAGCGACGCTCCTTCTGGAATGAGGCCTGCCACGATCTGCGCGATTTTCTCCTTTGCCAATGCATTATCTATACGGCGTTGGCGCAAAGCGATGGGAGAGATAGACCGGGTGATTGCGACGCCACCATGCAGCCTGCGCGCCAGGCCATTCTGTTCAAGCGCGATGATGTCACGTCGCGCTGTCTGTTCATTGACGGCGTAGAGCTCGACAATATCATCGAGCGCCAAATAGGAATTCGCTTCCAGCCGCCGCAGGATGTCCCGTTGCCGTCGCTCTTTCTTTCCTTCTGCAATTTCAGACATGCGGCTGTTCATTCTCCGGGGTTTGTGGTCGCTTCAATTATCATTGTCGGCAAATGTAATTCAAATGAATGAACTTGGGCAGGACTTCGTTTTTGCAGACATGAATGTGGTTTCGGCTCTCATATGCTAAATCTTGTCGGGGGCAGGGGATCGCGGTCTCATGAAGCGGGTGCCAGAAATATCTGGAACTTTGGCACAACCCTGTTCCATATACCGTTCTAGATGCGAGCAATATGCTGGATCAGTGCATGCAAGTGCAACTGATGACCTAGCCAGCGATTCCAACCTTCAGGATTTTGGCATGGTCCGGGCCCAACAAGCGAAGGGCCCGTTGGTTCTGACCATGATTTCAATGCGAGGGGCGCGACTTCCTAAATTCCTGTGCCGTCGAGCTGTTGGGCGTCGTCGCCTTCCCACGGTGATGGCATGGAACTGCCATCAAGATTGGCAGTGGGCATTGGCATCCAGCACTTCAATTCCGGCTCGGCATATTCGACAAGGCGGCCAGGTGAAGAATCGGAAGCACGCCAGCCCTCTGTACCGAACTGATCGCCCTTTGACCAATAGGCGAGGTCAACTTCTGCCGGCCCCTGTTCGGACGGGCGGATCGTGACAAGGATTCGACGGCCGTCTTTTGGTGCTGTCACCATGTGGCGCCAGTGGTCAGGCTCATCCATCGTTTTCCTCCTGTCTTGCTACGGATTTCAAGTGTTGCCCTGCCATCGAAAACGGTCAACTCAAATTTTCGCAGCCAACATACCTGTGATTTCCCGCAGGTTAGCCAGGTGCCTTGGGCAATGTGGCTCGCTGAGGGGAGGTCACCCGGAATCCGGGGCTGAGCTTGACTCCGAAAGTTCGAACGTTGATTGATGCTCGCGCGCCCAAGCACTATCTTGACCAGATTGGTGGCTCTGATCGCTCGGTCTACACTATATCCTTTCAGCACCCATTTATCTCCATCTGTCAAAAACTGAGAGGGGACTCTCATGAAAAAGGAGAATAGATGCCAATGAACGACACCTCTGCTGCTTCTAGCAAGCCCGATTTCACGATGGCTGACTTTCTAAGCACCTATCGCTATTGGGCGCTGTTTTTTTCCTCGCTTTTTGTAGCGGTGGGCGGGCAAGGGCTGAACTCAGTCTTACCTTTGATTTCGCAAATTGCTGGAAGCAGCGCCCAAACTATCGGAATCTTCTATCTCGGCTCCTCTCTTGGCTGGGTTATCGGCGCCTTCGTGGCGTTTATGGTGGCGCCGCGTCAAGGCTGGGCGGCCCTGGTTTCGCCTATTCTCGTCTGCGGCGTTGTCACTATCGGTTTTCTTGCGATGCCTGCGTTTTGGGGATCGCCCGTGTTTCTGTTTCTATTTGGATTAGCAGTCGGGACGGTTCGGGCCGTTTTCCCTCTCGCGATCGCGATATTCCTGGTGGGTGGGCGACCGGGCAAAATCGACTTCGCCTGTGCTCTCACTCTGATATCAACGACAATACTGGCGTCACTCTTCGCTCCGATGGGTGCGGCGTTTTTGTATGAATTCAATCAAAGCGGTTTGCCTGTTGTCTGGGGTTTTTTAATCTGTCTGTTACTTGCGATGCTGGTTCTCTTGCCGGCCCGCGACCTTGGCTTTGATGAGCCTGCGCGCCCTCGCCACAAGCCGCTACCGCCGCGTCAACGATCGCCGATCATGGTCGCTATTATCTTGGTGACGCCGGTAATCGTGCTTCTTTTGATAGGGCTAGTTGCCTTTTTCTTTCAGCGGAGCGAATTCGGCGCCACTGGCTCCTTCGCCCTAATCCCTTCGGTTTTGCTGCTCGGCGTTGCCGTGGGTGTCCTCATCTATTTTGCCTATTGGGTTTATCATATCCACGGGGAATTGGCGGGCGCCGTGGCCTCGCAGCGACTGCTCACCCCCTTGGCCGCAACACTGATCGCGATCCTTGCACCGCTGGGATTGCCGATTCTGGTGATGACCCTTGGCGATCTTCTCAACGACCGCGCGCGCGACAGTGGGCAGGGCACCTCGATCTCGATTACCTGGCTCGCTGTCTGGAGCATCCTTTTGCCACCCATCGCCATTGCCATGATCCAGAATGCGGCGAACAAAAGCTATACGAAGGTCTAGCCTGCGAGACGGCGGTGGTCGAGGAGTGTGGAAAGGTTTCCACCCCGGCTGCGCTATTCATAACAAATGAAGTCAAGTGTGGCTGACGCCGATACTGAGCCCGAGCCGCCCGCCGAGAGATATGCTTTAAGCGCCACCGGCATGCATCCTGTCTGCGGCAGCCAGAAACCAACATAAGTCGTTCTATTTCCGGCAGCTGTAGAAGGAACGGTCACGGTACTGTCCAGCAACTGGCGCAACTTGACGCGCGTGTTGCCTATTGCGTTGCGGGTCGGTGTTTCTTTCGCGACGAGGCGCAGCTTGGCATTTGCTGGGAGAGGAGGTGTCGCGTCGATGCGTACGGTCACCATGGTGGAAGACGATGCGTTCTCGCCGATGATGACATTGCCAAGTCCCGCCGCGTCTGGCGCCAGCACGTCTTCTGAGAACTTGCCTGTCGGGCTTTCAAACAGCCGCGCCTCAATCTTCAGTATTGGCTTTGCCTCCTGCGCAAAACCAGACTGTGCGGTGACAACAAAAACGATGAAGGCGAAAAGGCAACCAATCACGGTTCTCAAAAGCCAATCCCTCGATTTCGTTTAACTATAGGCTTCACCAGTGCCGCCTGGGCATGGCTGCTCCGGTAATGTGTAAAGGTTGAGGTATGGTATTGGATAGCTGCTGGTTACACCAGTGGTCTACCGTCACCTCCAACCAAGTGCGGGGGCGATGTGGGTTAGGATTGCCTCAAGGACATGTGCATTGTAATCGACGCCCAGCTGGTTTGGCACCGTCAACAACAAAGTATCTGCTTCCTTGATGGCCTCATCTTGCGCCAGCTGTTTTATGAGTGCTTCAGGCTCGCCAGCATAAGTCCGACCAAAAATGGCTCTCGTATTTTCATCAATATGACCAATTGAATCACCTTCCCTGCCGGCGCTGCCAAAGTAAGCGCGATCACGGTCGTCCGTTAGCGCGAAGATGCTCCGGCTGACTGAAACACGCGGTGTCCAATTGTGGCCTGCTTCCTTCCATGCCTGACGGTACGCACGTATTTGCGCCGCTTGCTGAATGTGGAATGGCTCGCCCGATTCATCATTTTTCAGTGTAGAACTTTGAAGATTCATGCCCAACTTGGCGGCCCAGACAGCTGTTGAATTAGAGCCGGCACCCCACCAGATGCGTTTTTGTAAGCTTTCAGAATGCGGTTCGAGGCGCAATAGACCAGGCGGGTTCGGAAACATCGGTCTTGGATTTGGTTCGGCAAAGCCGTCGCCTTTGAGCAGGCTCAGGAAAACCTCTGCGTGCTGACGACCCATATCGGCGTCTGTGGCGCCATCCTTCGGCTGATAGCCAAAATAGCGCCAGCCATCGATGACCTGCTCCGGTGAGCCTCGGCTGAGCCCAAGCTGCAGACGACCGTTCGAGATGAGGTCTGCTGCCCCGGCATCTTCGGCCATGTAGAATGCGTTCTCATAGCGCATGTCGATCACAGCTGTGCCGATTTCGATCTTTTTGGTTTTCGCTCCAATTGCAGCCAATAGCGGGAAGGGCGAGGCCAATTGCCGGGCGAAATGATGGACACGGAAATAGGCACCATCTACACCCAGTTCCTCAGCCGCGACGGATAACTCGATCGACTGGAGAAGCGCATCTCCTGCCGAACGGGTTTGCGATTGTAGCGAAGGTGCCCAATGGCCAAACGAAAGGAAACCGATCTTCTTCATGACTACCCATATCTCAAAAGGAGCAGACCCTGTTGCTCCGGCGGGTCGTATATGGGAGTGGTTCGTAGTGGTTGTAAGTCAGTTGAACACTGTGTTCGAAGAATGGTACCAGACGCGTTCGGGCGGCCAAGACAAGCCAGTTTGGCTTTCGCAAACTACGCTGATCTGACACACACTTTTCGAATAATAAATATAGGTTGGTGCTTGAATATCTGCATACTGAAGCCTGTCCATTGAAAGTCAGGTTGATTCAGAAGCCGCCGCTAATTGCGAGAAAATATGAAAAATCGCATTCTGTTCTTTGGTGTATTAGTCACTTTCGCACTGCTGTTGCCCTTTCTTTTCAAGCACCCAGAACCCATCAGACCTCCCTTCATTCAACCAAAAGTCGAAGAAGTTTCGTCAAGGCTATATAGGGACAGTGCAGGTCACGAGGCGCGTATCTCAACTCCTTTGCTCGACGCATTTCAGTACACTGGCGACAGCAATCTCTGCTCGGAATTCAAAGAGATGACCAAGAATGCGGCTGAAGCAGCATCCGAATTTACCGAGCTGTGTATCGATCTGTCGAGTGGAACGCCAGTTGAAGTCAGTCAAAAAAGAACAAGTATGGCGATTGCGATCGCTGATAATGATGAAGAGTTTTCATTTTCGTTTCCCAAAGATGATGCCGGTCAGGATAAGCGCGTGGTGCTCGGATTATCCGCACTGAAAGCTGCCCTTGATATTCTTCCACCCGAGGAAGCTGCCGCAGCTATGGAGGTCTTGAACAATGTCTGGATCGCCAGGAATGCGAGCGCATCTTTTAGCAGATATTCTCCATCCTTCCTTTTTGGGTCCGCCATGCGGGTGGAAGCGGGTGAAGCCATGCTCAAACTCTGCCCGCTCACCGTGCGTCCAGATTGCAACCTGTATGTTCCCTCTGGATTATCTGGAGCACTGGAGGAACTTGGCCGCTGGAAATCTGATGTGGGTTTGCTACTCCGCTCGGCTGAGTTGCGGGAACGCGAAAATGCTGGCGTGAAGGAACCTAACAAACGAAGCGAGCTGAAGTTTGCCCAAGATTTCTCCAGTACTCTTGGGTATGCAAGCGAAATTGATCCCCGCACAAACAGTGCCCGTGCGCGCAGAGGTGTTAAACCTCTGGAGGATTGGTTGCTTAAATATGAAAGCAGCACCGACGAACGCCAATTGCAGTATATCTACAGCTCCGTGGGGGCTGCGTATGGGCGTATCGCGCAAAACACCGAACAAAATGCAGATGCGGAAAAAGCGCTGAAATATAATAGTTTGACATACGACATTGAGCGCAAACTAAACCCAGACGGCGCAAGTTGGCGGACAATGGTCAACCTGGGCGATGATGTGCTTCTCCTAGGGGAACTGGAGCATGATCAAGCGGGCTTTCAAAGGGCTGTCAAATTGCAGCGTGACGCTTTTGCGCTTACGGAAAAAATAAATTCCCAAGAATACTCTGCTTACGTAAATATGAAGTTGGCCCGGACGCTACAGCACTATGCGGAGGCCGATTTCCCCGATGTCGCCGATGCAGAAAAGATCAATATGCTTGAGGAGGCAATAAAACTGGCCGAAGGGGTCAAACCTCTGTTCGAAAAAACAGGCACCACTTCATATCTGCAGATCATAAATCGTGTACTCATCAATGCAAATGCCCAACTTGCAAAACTGCATGTATCGACAAAGCCAAAAAGCGACTAAGCGGCATAACATATCGGGGTTGGCGCATCGTAGAGCATTAGGCCAAGATCACTCCGCGATTGGGCTTCGGCCAACCAATATGGTGCAAAGGCGGGTGAGGAGAGTCGTCAGCACTGATGCACTGTGAAAAAATTCAGTCAAGCACTGTGATTACAACGTGTTGCTAAAAGTACTCGCCGATTTTACCCTGTTTCTGTTACACAATCGGCAGGCGCGTCACGCATTCAAAAGAAAGACAAATAATGATTGCAGCAGGAAAAGTAGTCACCTTCGGTCTTTGCGTTATCGCGACGATATTTTCCGGCATGGCGGACGCGCAATCGGCTAGCAAATGCACCCCTCACGAGCAGCGGGTTGCTAAGGCGATCAAGGAAGGTAAGGCCTTATTGAAAGAGGAAAAATTCAAAATCTGGATAGATAAAGGTTTACGGGCTGATGCCCCCTACAACAAAAAGCCCTATACAACATATCTGGCCTGGTATGGCCGTATCGGCAGCTTAAGCGCAGCCCCAGATGGGTCCCACACCCCGGAGATGACGAAGTTTTTTGAAACGCACGGTTTCACTCCGTCAGCCGCTTATTCCATCATTGAAGACTATGCGCTTTACGGTAAACCAAACTCGAGTGTCGATCTGGACTTTGAAGTAAAAATGAATGCCTTTCACTGCCCTTAATAACTGATTTTCATTTCCAGCTTGTGTAATCACCGGCGACACAGCCAAACGGAGCGCGATCGTGGCCGAACCGCTTCTTGAGCTGCTCACAACCCCAATTGTTCAGCGGCGCAGGCATGAGATTGTTAATATCCATCCCAGGCGACTGAAACTGGGTCGCAGAGCTTGTCACATACCAGAGCCAGAAGCCGAACACACCAACGACGATTAAAAGCAGCACGCCGAAGAAGTTTCGGAGCTGCTTCCAGATAGAGATTGTCTTTTTGGGTTCTTCGACCAGAAGCGGTACGTTTTGATCGCCTTCATAATGATAGGCGAATGGTGCAAGAGCTGCCACGCGCTCGTCTTCGGTTAGTTTGATGCGCTGGAGATTACTGTCCAGAAGTACAGGGAGTGCGGTGTTACCGTGCCTGACAGCCAGTCCTACGGCTTTGCCATTGGTCGCTCCGATAATCAGCGGCTCCTGCCCGTCTTTCATCCGAGTGTACACGGATCGCCCCGTCTTATCATGAGCAATCTTGTCATTGTACGTGATCGAAAGGACGTTGCGCTTACGGTCAAATGCCGTGATTTCAACCGGGACAGGCGTCAATTTGGCCGGCTGCTTCAGTTGGCGATTAACACGCCAAATGCGCAGACCGAAAAACACCATGGCCAAGCTCATACCGCCAAGTAGGACGACAAACACGGAGAGTGTCACAATGCGGTTCCAGAGCATATCCAGACCAAGGGTCATCGTCGCCAGTTCCGGATGGTCTGCCGAGATCACCAAGCCAGTTTCATAATCCCCGGTGTGAAAATCGATGAACATAATCTCGACCGCTGTGTCGTAATTCTGTCCCTTGTAACTGTATACGAGACGAGCCTCGCAGTCAGTGAAGATGGCTTTGCGTGTCGTGCAGTGCCCGTTCCGCACGTCGCCATTTTCAAGCGTCATGGGATTCTGGCTTATCTGGAAATCGCGGATCACACCCGGCGCTTCCCAGACGAACAGGAACACGGCAATTGCCAGGATAATGGGTGTTGCCCAGAAGTAAGCGCTTGGCGTGGAGATCACGTTTGGCGCCAAAGAGAGCTGGCGATTGGGAAGAACAAGCGAAGGCTGCAACATTGGATATCTCACATTTGATGGTACAACGCTTTTAGCGCTTCAGGCAGCGGCCGATGACGACCTGACGGTATGATATGGCAGAGGCGTTCTGACGTTAAAGTCTGAGGGGGCATAAGGAATTGTCGGGCAGATGTGCCGGAGTGTGGGCGTTATTGAGTTAACGATCCAGATCAGGGCTTTTGGCATCATTGTCAACGGGAACGAGCCGCATTTCGAGCGAGCAGTGCCTTGAAAAGGGGCGCGCAGAACCCGGCTAATATGGCGCCTCCGACCACCCAGCCAAGCACTTCGCCGCCAAGCAATTCATCGCCGACATATGCTGCGGCGATGCACCCGATGCCGGCCAGTAGCGCCCGCCAAACCCAACCTGAAACTGTCATTGTTAACCCCCGGTTTTTGCAGCCGATAACGTTCAATATTTTGAAGGAAACGTCTATCCCTCACCGCAAATAGCTTTTGGCATAACAAGCCGATGGCGCCAATGCTTTGAATAAGTCAGGAATACTTGATGTTCAAAGGCCCACTTCTTTGTTTACTTCGCCCCAATCTACTGGAACACCCTTGATGGGGTCGACTGAGTATAACGATTAGATCGAAGTGTCTTGCGCGACCTCGGCCCGGATCGCCTGCATAGCAATCGGGATTGTTGCGAGCAACCGAGTTAACGACACGCCATCGCGCGCCTGCACGGAGAAGCCGTGTAGAACCGTGGCGTAATAGTCACCGAGAGCCTGTATATCTGTATTTCGCCGCAATTCACCTTCGGTTACGGCGCGTTTCAGACGCGCGACGAGAGATGCAGCACGGCGGCGGCGATAATCGGCCAGGAATTCCCGCACACCGTCATTCTCCACCGCGCAGTTCGTCGCGGCTGACACCACCATGCAGCCTTGCGGTCGGCCTTTGCGGGTATAAGTTTCGGCGGCTTCTCGCAGACTGCGTTCTATCGCACCGTCGGCTGTCAGCTCCTGCTCCAGTGCGCGTGTCGCAAAGCCACCTTCCTCTGCATCGTAGAGTGCGACCGCCTCGCGAAACAATGTCTCCTTTGATCCGAAAGCGGCGTAGATGCGTGCTGAGGCAATGCCTAACGCATCTACGAGATCGGCCATCGATACCCCTTCATAACCTCGGTGCCAGAAGGCATCGCGGGCCTTGGCCAAAGCCACGTCCCGGTCAAATTCTCTCGGACGTCCTGCCATCACAATCTCCATTCCTGAGTGAACAACAAATAATTCGCTTGACCGCGCGATGCAAGTTCCTATTATTTGTTGATCAACAAACAATTGCCTTCAATTTGGAGAGTGACATGAACACAGCGGAACGCATTGAGGTGGGGCCGGCATCGGGTATCAATGCGCAAAGGGGTGCAGCGCTTGCTTTGCTTGCCTTTGCCCAGCTCATCTATTCCCTCGACATCAATATCGTCTTTGTTGCCTTGCCCGAGATTGGTACCGGCCTTGGTTTCTCAGGCCAGACCCTGCAATGGGTGGTCAGCGCCTATATGGTTTTGTGCGGTGGCTTCCTGTTGTTCGGGGGGCGGGCAGCGGATTTGATCGGCCAGCGGCGCATGTTCATCTTTGCGCTCTGGCTTTATGCGCTGTCTTCACTGGCGGGAGGATTTGCGACATCACCGGGAATTATCGTTGCGGCGCGAGCCGTGCAGGGTGTTGGGGCTGCATTCCTGTTTCCCGCCACGCTCTCACTTGTCAACCGCCTGTTCGCCGAAGGACCGGAGCGTAACCGCGCGCTGGCCGTATGGGGCGGAGCAGGTGCAAGCGGTCTTAGCATTGGAGCGTTGGCTGGTGGTTTCCTGACGGCTACCTGGGGTTGGCCCGCCATCTTTTACGTGAACGTCGTGCTGGCTGGTATAGCCATTCTCACCACCTTCTTTGTCATCCCGTCCGACCCGAAGCGCCAGCAACGACGTAACTTTGATCTGCCCGGCGCGTTGACGGTGACGGCCGGAGCGACGTTGCTGGTCTTCGCATTGATTGAGGGTCCCGAGATCGGCTGGGGTGCATCAATGGTCATCGCGGCGCTTGTCTTGTCAGGGGTATTCCTGATTGTCTTCGCCGTGATCGAGGCGCACAGCGCCGATCCGCTGATGCCGCTGCGCTTGTTCGGCAATCGAAGCCTCGTTGCAGGGATGACGATCACCTTCCTCTATATGGGCACCTTTGGTGCACTGCCCTACTTCCTGACCGTTCTGTTCCAGAATGTGCAGGGCTTGAACGCGCTTCAGACGGGTTGGGCATTCCTCATACCCTCGATCGCTATTGTAGTCGGCACGCAAGCCGGTGAACGTCTGGCGAGGCGCGCGTCCATCCGCACGACGTTGATCATCGGCATGATGCTGGGTGCGGTTGGCACGGTGTTACTGGTACCTGGTGCAAATGCAGATAGTATATATCTGGCCATTGTACCGGGATTGATCGTCTCGGGAATAGGGCAGGGCATCGTTTGGACCGGCATGTGGATTGCTGCCGCCTCCGGCGTGCATCATGATGAGCAAGGTGTCGCCTCGGGGATGGCCTCCACGACGCTCAGTGTCGGCAATTCCATCGGCCTTGCTATCCTGATCGCCATTTCCAACCGACACGTCGGTGGATCGGAAGGGGATAGCTTACGTGCCGCTGTGGCTGATGGCATACAGCTTGCCTTCTGGCTTGCTGCAGCCGGCATCCTTGTCAGTCTCGTCGCCGCCTTCGCCCTGCCGATCAAGGCAAAAGAGTCCATATGATGAATGGTGGGTGAAGCCCTGCAGAGAGGGGGATCACGAAACAAGTGGTATCGCACCAAGCGAAGCACCGCCGAACATGCGGTGATGGAAAAAACAAAAGCCGGGCATTCCACCGAAGCGCCCGGCTTTCAAAATCAGCGGTTTCTCATCGCGCCGGCGGTGCATACATGAGGCCGCCTGCATTCCACAGCGCATTGATACCCCGGGCAATCTTCAACGGGCTGCCAGTTCCAAGGTTGCGGTCAAACATCTCGCCATAATTGCCCGTTGTCGACAGGATGTTGTAGATCCAGCGCTGGTCGAGGCCCAAGGGTGCCCCGGTATCACCCTCGGCGCCCAGAAAGCGCTTGATCGACGGATTGCCTGAATCCATCTGCTTGGCGATATTTTCCTTGGTTATTCCGAGTTCCTCCGCCTCGATCAGGGAGAACAATGTCCAACGGACAATGTTGAACCAGCGATCATCCCCCTGACGCACGGCGGGCCCAAGCGGTTCCTTGGAAATGATCTCGGGTAGCACCATAAAGCCATCGGGATCGGAAAGCGTGAGGCGCTGCGCATAGAGCGCCGAAGCGTCGGTTGTATAGACATCGCAGCGGCCATTGTTCAGAGCAACGATGGTCTCGTCAGGACGCTCGAAAGAGATAATTTCGTACTTGATATCGTTGGCCTTGAAATAATCCGCGACATTGAGTTCGGTGGTCGTGCCGGTTTCCGTGCATAACGACGCGCCGGAAAGTTCCTTTGCGCTTTTTACGCCAAGAGATTTCTTCACCATAAAACCCTGTCCGTCATAATAGGCGGTGCCGACGAATTTGAGCCCCATGCTTGTATCGCGCGACAGCGTCCATGTGGTCTGGCGTGACAGGAGATCGGCCTCCCCCGACTGGAGTGCCGTGAAGCGATCTTTGGTTGAAAGCGGAATGAAGTTAACCTTGTCAGGGTCACCAAAAACCGCCGCAGAAACCGCATGGCAGAAATCCACGTCAAAACCGGTCCATTTTCCGGTGTTATCAGCATTGGAAAAGCCAAGAACGCCCTGGCTGACACCGCAATTGACGCGCCCACGTTCCTTGATAACCGAGAGCGTATCGGCCTTGGCAGATGTGGCTGTAAAGGCTGCGGAAGCAAGCAGCAAAGCCAGAATTATAGTCCGTTTCATGATGTTCTCCCTTATTGTGATTGAATAGATGTTCCCTGCCGCCGGACGCATGCCCGGCGGATTGGCTTTTCCGCTTTTGCGATCACTGGTTCGACAAGACAGCGGTGAACGTGTCCTCCAACACGTCGATGAGATGATCCGCATTGGCCCGACTGAAAATCATTGGTGGCCGCAGTTTCAAAATATTGTCATGCGGGCCTTCCGTGCCCATAAGCACACCCCGTTGTCTCGCACCATTGTTGATGGCGCGGGCGATCTCCGTCGCCGGGTGTTTTGTCTTGCGGTCCGTCACCAGTTCGATGCCAAGGAACAGGCCTCGTCCGCGCACATCGCCGATAACGTCGTAGCGTGCTTTCATCGCCTCGAACCTCTGGAGCAGATAGTTGCCAATATCGAGTGCGTTCTGCCGGAGATTGTCTCGCTCGATGACATCTAGCACCGCAAGGCCAACGGCACAGGACACGGGATTACCGGCGAATGTATTGAAATATTCCATGCCATTGTTGAAGGAGTCGGCAATCTCGCGTGTCGTCACCACCGCGGCCATGGGATGACCGTTGCCGATGGGCTTACCCATGGTGACAATATCAGGCACGACATCTTGCATCTCGAACGCCCACCAGTGGCTGCCGATCCGGCCAAACCCTACCTGCACTTCATCGGCGGCACAGATCCCACCGGCGGCACGCACCATGGCGTAGACTTGCTTGAGATAGCCATCGGGCAGGAACACCTGACCCGCAACGCTGGGTATCGACTCCGCGAGAAACAGGCCAGGTGCTTTACCGGCCTTGCGCATCAGTTCGATCTGTTCGGCGATGTTCTCCGCATAGCGTTTGGCAATTTCCTCCGGAGACCAATCCGGTGGTGCTCGGTAACTGTCGGGAATGGTTGCCTCATAGACATGCGGCTTGCGACCCCTCCCACCTTTGCGCTTGTATTTGTAGGGGCTCAGATCAATCAATTCCTGTGTCGTGCCATGATAGGCCCAGTCAAGAATGATCGCCTCCTCGCGCCCCGTGTGGGCGCGCATCATCCGCAGCATCAGGCTGTTGGCCTCACTGCCGGTGCAGGCGAAGGTCGCGACCTTGAGATCGCCGGGCAGCGTTGCAGTCAGCCGCTCGGCATAGGTGACGATATTGTCGTGCAGATAGCGCGTATTGGTGTTGAGCAATCCTGCCTGCGTGGACAGGGCACTGACCACGTCCGGGTGTGCATGACCAAGATGGCAGACATTGTTGAAGCAATCGAGATAGGCCCGGCCGTGATCATCGATCAGCCATACGCCTTCCCCGCGCACGAACTTGATTGGCTCGGCATAGGAAATCGAGAGGTTTGGCAGAAGCATCGATTTGCGTGCGGCAATGATCCCCTGCCTGCTTTGCCCGGTCTGATGGAATGTTTCGCGCGGTAAGCCAATAAAATCGGCGGGGTCGGGAAAAAGCTCGGCCCAGATGGGCAGATAGCGCGCCTCACCGACGCCAAGTATGTCCAATGCCGAGAGCGCTGTGTCGACAGACAATTGCAGGTGGAGGTGCGGAGCCCAGCCGCCATTTTCGGCATGTGCACCCATTTCTCCGACCAGGTCTCCCGCTGCAAGAACATCGCCCTGGTGCAGCCGTGTCAAAGCCTCGTGCGCCAGATGACCCCAAAGCGTTGCAAAGGGTGGACATCCTTCCGGCTCATGGAGCAGTTTGATCAGACAGCCATAACCGAGTGGATCAGGTTCGATGAGCACTTCCGCCACGGTTGCGGCAATGGGGGTGAACAGTTTCGTGCCTGCGGGCATGAACAGGTCAAGACCGAGGTGGCGCGTCCGACGCTCGCCAGCAACAAACCGGGATTCGAACATGGGCCCGGTATAGACCGAACGCTCTTCACCCCATGGACCAATACCAAGGGCGACTTCATTTTCCCTGCAATAGCTATCCCACCAATCGGTTGCCTTTTCGGGCTCCTGCGATGCGGACCAGACGGTCATAGCGTTTTTTGGATCACCGTAGGGGACCAGTGCTTTGGCGAGCGTGGCGGGATGCCCGGCAAGTACCGGCGCAAACGTGCTGCTGTTATGCCTGATCCATCCGGCAATTGCTTTTGCCCCGGATGAAGCATCGAAGCCGCAGGCATGGCGGAAAATCGCGGTAGCAAAGCCCGGATTTATAGCATCAAGGCGTCGCAGCAATGCCCAGGCGGGTGCCTCGCTTATGGCAAGATAGGGATTGTCATCGGTTTTTTCCTTGCGTTGGGCAGACAGCGTCACACTTGTCACCAGCCGCATGGCGATCAGATCGAACAGCAGTTCCACTTCCTGTTCCTGCAACGGATACTCTGTGTGAAAACCCGATACGATGGATGCAGCTGCACCAATGGGGTCCTCCAGATCAAGAATGGAATAGGCACAGGCAACCGCCACTTCGGCAATCAGAACGCTATGCAGCGCATCGCCGAAATCAATGAGGCCTGCAATGCGTGCCGGATTTTTCGTATCGACAAGCACGTTCCAGTCATTGGCATCATTGTGGATGATTGCCGCGCGCATTGTGGGCAGACGCGGCTCCACATGGGCATCAAACCGTTTGATGAAGCGGCCAAGCAATGCGCGATCCTCAACGTCATCGATATATTTGAGGCGCTGCCGGGACAACCCGGCTGCCCGGATATCCCAGTCAAATGTCCTGAGCGCACCGGGATGTATGAAACCCTGCATCGCCCGGTCCAGTCGGCCTAGCATCTGGCCAAGGCTTTGCAGGACTTCCGGTGTGCGTTTGCATTCGGCCAGAGGCTCACCTTCCTGCCACGAAACCATACGAATGCAATGCTGCTCGCCCGATTGGGACTGGATCGGTACAAGCACCTGTCCCTGCAACGAGCGGCGCAAACGGGGAACGGGCAGACCGGGCGAATTGGCTTCGAGATGATGCAGCAGCGCCGTCTGGAAATCGCTCTGGTCTTTCGGTTCGCTGGAGTTGACGGCCTTCAGAATCCAGATGGAGCCGTCACTGGCATCGATCCGAAAATTCTGATCACGCTCGCTGGCAAGGGAACTGACCCGGCCTTCAATGCCAAAATGATCCCTGGCAATGCCAAGTGCTTCCGCATCTGAGAATGACGGTGCCGGATGGGATAAATTGATCATGCATCAGCTCCTTTTCTCCAGAGCTTGGCATGGGGCTAAAAATCGGGCATCCGTTAATCTGCCGGTTTGGCCGTCACCGGGACGGTCTGAACCGGCATTTGGTCGGGGGGAAGAAAACAGCAATGAAGGAACTCGATGACAAGGACAGGAACATCCTGAGCATTCTTTCCCGGGACGCCAAAATTCCGCTCAAGACTCTGGCAGGCAAGATTGGCCTGTCGAGAAGTGCAACCAGCGAGCGTATTCTCTTTCTGGAAAAATCCGGCGTCATCAGAGGCTATCGTGCTGACATCGGTCAATTGAATGAAGGCGTGATCAGCGCCTACCTGCTCATCAGTCTGGTGCGTACTCCGGCACTCGGCGTGCTGGACCAGCTTGCCGCCTATCCGGAAGTGCGGCGCGTTTCATCGGTCAGTGGTCAGCTTGACCTGATTGTCGAAGTTGAAGTGTCCTCGATGAACCAGCTCAACACTATCCGCAACAAAGTGGCATTGCTGGAGGAGGTGGATGATGTGACGACATCCATCATCCTGCGTCGCGATATCGACCGGCTTGGTGGTGAAGCGGACTCATAATGACTTAGCCGTTTCATCGATCGCAGAAATGCGCATGCATGTGGTTAGAGCAAGGCGTTGCTCCCCTCGGTGGCTTTCAGCGCATAGTGTATCGCACGATCAAGTGGCCGCAAGCTTCTCTTGCACCATTTGAGCAAGCAACTGCAGTGTCGGTCGTGTCGGTGCGAAGAATGTAGTACCGGTTTGCGGCGTCGAGAAATCAAGCAACCTGTCGTAGGCTCCCGGCGGGTCACCGACAAACATTCGCTCCAGCATCTTCTCAATCACCCAGAGATGCCTGGTGTAGCCAATAAAGTAAGTTCCAAATTCTTTCTGCCCTGGTCGGCCGAATGGCATGTTGTCACGCAGGATGTCGTGTTCGACCCCGTCGGCATCGACAATAGTTGCAAGAGACTTGTGCGATTTACGTGGGGCATCGTCATCATCGATTTCGATATTGTCGATCTTTGTGCGACCGATGATCGCCTCCTGGGCAGGCGTTGGCGTTCGCGCCCAAGCGTTGAGATCATGCAGATATTTTTGAACAAGGACATAGCTGCCCCCGGCGAACTTGAAATCTTCATCGCCGACAAGTGCTGCTTCAGGCAGGTCGAGACCGGTCGGGTTGGCCGTTCCGTCAACAAAGCCAAGCAGGTCACGTGCGTCGAAATAGCGAAAGCCTGAGACTTCATCGACGACACTCACGGCATCGCCAAGGCTGTCGAGTAGAATGCGTTCGAATTCAAAGCACAAATCAGGACGTTCGGACCGAATATGAAAGAGGAGATCGCCCGGTGTCGACGGCGCCGTATGAACCGGCCCTGCAATTGTCGCAAACGGTTTTAGTTCCTGCGGCCGTTGCTCTGAATGGAGTCGATCCCACAGATTGCTTCCGATCCCGGCAATGCATGACAATCGGCCAGATAGATCGCGGAACCCAACCGTCTTGACGAGATCGTCAAGCCCACCGAGCACTGAGAATGTTTTTGCAAGAGCGGTGGGATCGCTCGCAACGGTGACTACAAGAAAGACTGCCGCCTGTGAAAGCGGTGCGTCGATACTCTGCGCGTCGATTGGCACTCTGTCCCAACTCTTGTCCGACATCCAAGACTCTCCGCTTTCTTGTTTAGCGGGTCTGATTATCAAGAAATTCCGATAATTGCACTACGCATGGAGTGCGAATGACAAACAAGATTTCTATCTGCCTTTTGAAAAGCCAGGGGGTGATCCATCGCCTTTGATGAATAGTGGAACAACGTCTATTCAGCACCGGCCTAAAGTGGATGATTTGTCCTCTGAAGAAGCGAAGCGGACACAGGTCCGCCCCGCTTTCTCGTGTCTGTCTTTACGCAGCTCGCGTTGTGGCGAGATCGTAAGAAGCAATCATTGGCGACTGCGGGCTCTGATTTGCGTCGTATGGTGTGTACTTCACTTCCAATTTGGTGAAGTTCAG
>NZ_FNIY01000007.1 GCF_900104355.1 Phyllobacterium sp. OV277
GGCACCAGACTGGATGCACTGACTTTAAGCCTTGGCACCAGCCTTGCCCATCATCAGATTGATACGCGCCGTAAAGCCCTCGGCGACAGCAACACCGCAGACTATTCGGCCAACACAGTCCAGCTGTTCGGTGAAGCCGCCTACCGGATCGATACGGCCTATGCCGCCCTCGAACCCTTTGCCGCAGCCGCCTATACGCATCTGAAAACCGATGCCTTTACCGAGACCGGCGGCAAGACTGCCCTGTCAGGTCAATCTGATACAACTGACCTGACCACCACAACCCTTGGTCTCAGGGCCTCACATCGCTTCGTCTTGAGCGAGGCGACCGCACTCACTGCGCGCGGCATGGCGGGCTGGCGGCATGCCTTTGGCGATACCACACCGGAAGCCTCATTGGCCTTTGCCAGTGGTGGTCAGGCTTTTCCGGTCCATGGATTGCCCATCGCATCAGATACAGCCCTCGTCGAGGCAGGACTGGACTTTGGCATCGGCAAGGCAACCACGCTTGGCCTCAGCTATACCGGCCAGTTCTCGCAACAAACCCGCGACAATGCCGTCAAGGCCAATGTGACAACAAGGTTCTGATCGCGGACAATGACAATAGCGGCAGGCTGCTTGCGTAGCCCGCCGCTGCCAGTATAAGAAACAGCGCCCGGCAAGCACAGATTGTCGCGGATATCACCGGGATTGCACTTCAAAGCTTAGATTATAGTGGCTCTAGGCTTGACTTTTTGGCGGGTGTTGGTATGTGTCCGCCTGAATTTCCGCTTATAGCCACGTTGTTGGACTGAACGGCGGTCCTCTTCTAATTAAAACAGGTAAACTGAAAATGGCTAAGGCTGCGAACATCAAGATCAAGCTTCTGTCGACCGCTGACACCGGTTTCTTCTACGTAACGAGCAAGAACAGCCGTACGAAGACGGAAAAGATGTCTTTCCGTAAGTACGACCCGGTCGCACGCAAGCACGTTGAATTCAAGGAAACCAAGATCAAGTAATCTTGGCTTTTCCCGTATGATCAAAATGCCGCCTTCGGGCGGCATTTTTGTTTTCCGGGATATTTCTGGTTCTGTAATCGGCGCGCCGATTCGCGCCCTCTCTCCCACGCACGGGATATCGATCCAAAGAATCAGGCCCGGTTTGATCAGGCGGAGATACCTCTTTGGAAGGAAACGCCACTAGGCAGCGGCGGAAACGACCTTATTCCGCCCGGATGCTTTGGCGCCGTAAAGCGCCTCGTCGGCACGCTTGAGCATGTTCTGTACCGTGTCATCCTTTGACTGCACGCTGGCAATGCCGATGCTGATGGTTACCGGCACACTGGTGATACCGTCATCAACAAAGAATGGCGTCGAGGCCACCTCGCGGCGGATTCGCTCGGCCACGATAGCCGCCATGGTCAGGTCCGTATCGGGCATGACAATAAAAAACTCCTCACCGCCATAACGGCTCGCAAGATCGCTGCCGCGCACATTGCGCCGCAGGCGGCGGGCAAATTCACGCAGCACTTCATCGCCGCCATCATGCCCGTGCGTATCATTGATGAGCTTGAAGCGATCAATATCGGTCATCAGGATCGACAGCGGACGGCGGCGGTCGACGGCACGCTTGAACAATGTCGCAAGGTGTGTTTCGAGATAAAGCCGGTTGTGCAGGCCGGTCAGGCTGTCGGTGACGGCCATTTCGTAGGTTTTCACCACGCTGGCACGCAGGCCGTCATGATAGGCCTTGCGCCGCAGCTGGGTGCGCAAACGCGCCAGCAATTCGTTCGAATTCAACGGCCGGACCACATAATCATTGACGCCAAGCTCCAGCGCACGCCGGACTTTCGGCTCCTCGCCCGGATCGGCAACAAGGATAATCGGCATGGACCGGGTATTGTCGAGCGAGCGCAACTGCGCGCAAATCCGCAAGGGATCATGCTCGGCAAAACTCGATGCAATGATCAGGCAATCATGATTGCCCTGAATGGCATCAAAGAAACCGGTCTGCGGGTCGGTCTGGACATCAACCACGCATTCCGGCGACAGGACAGTCCTGATCCGCTCGGCGCTGGCCGGGCGTTCATCGATCAGCAGAACCCGCGCATCCCGCCCAAGAGTTTCGATCCCGCTCGGAAAACGCAGGATGGATTCAAGCCCGACATCGCGGGTTGTCGCGACGCGCAACCGCAATTCATCCGTGAGATTCTTCAGGCGCACAAGACTTTTGACCCGCGCAAGCAGTTGGAGATCGTTGACCGGCTTGGTCAGAAAATCATCAGCGCCAAAATTCAGGCCGGTGATGCGATCCATGTCCTGATCAAGCGCCGTCACCAGAATAACCGGAATATGCGCCGTATGAGGCTGGGATTTCAGCCGGCGGCAGACTTCGAATCCGTCCATCCCCGGCATCATCACATCAAGCAGGATGACATCAACGCTGTTGTTTTCGCAAAACTCCAGCGCCTCATAACCATTGGTGGCGGTGACAACTTCATAATATTCGGCGCTCAGCCGCGCTTCGAGCAGTTTCACATTGGCTGGAACATCATCTACGACAAGAATGCGGGCCGTCATATTTCACTTCTCCGGTAAAACTGACGGGTCAAACGTCGCCAAGGTAGGATTTGATGGTTTCTATGAATTTCGGCACTGAGATCGGCTTGGATATATAGGCTTCGCAGCCGCCCTGCCGGATGCGTTCCTCATCGCCCTTCATGGCAAAGGCAGTGACGGCAATAACCGGGATAACATGCAGGTCATCATCGGCTTTCAGCCATTTCGTCACCTCAAGTCCCGAGACTTCAGGCAGCTGGATATCCATGAGAATCAGATCAGGGCGGTGTTCGCGCGCCAGATCAAGCGCTTCAAGGCCATTGCGCGTCCGGATGGTTTCATAGCCGCTGGCTTCGATAAGGTCGCGGAAGAGCTTCATATTCAGCTCATTGTCCTCGACGATCATAACTTTCTTCACCATTGGCCACTTCCCATAGATCGTGCGTTGTGTGGGATTGCCGTATTGACAAGGCTCCCACTGCAGCATCATTGAATGGATGCATTTGATAGCGAGTTTTGATTGATGAAAAGGAAACTCTTCATGCCAATCAAAAATGCTGCGGATCATGTTTAACCAAGGCTTTATTGAACATGTTATTTTGATCAGATTCAATTGGCGCGTGCGCATTTGACCTGCGACAACCGGCCTGAATGGCTTCAATTGGCAATATTGTTCGCTGGGGGTGCCCCGTTGAGCACACATTACGGAGCAGACAAGACCCATGAAACAACAGATGAACCTCGACAGCGCGCAGGATCTGGCGATCAATTCCCTGGTTTTTCTGGCCGGGGATACGGATCTGCTGCCGCGCTTTCTGGCGCTCACGGGCATTACCGCCGAGCAGATTCGTGAGGCGGCACAGGAACCCGGTTTCCTCGCTGGCGTGCTGCAATTCTATCTGGCGCACGAACCAACCCTGATGCGCTATTGCGAGGCGACGCAAACGGTCCCTGCCCTGTTTCAGGAAGCGTTGCGGCTGTTGCCGGGCGGACGACAGGATGTGTATTGAGGCGTAAACGGCTTGCAAGACGCCTGCCACTTCGGTACGTTTGGCATGTTCTATTTATGTTCCTGGTATCATGGCAACCCTTAACGATCCCGAATTTGGATTTTGCCGCGACTGTCTGACCGCGCAGGCGTCGGCCGGGCGCCGGTGCCAGCAATGCGGCAGCCCGCGCCTCTTGCGCCACCCGGAACTCTACAAGCTTTCAATCGCCCATGTGGATTGTGATGCGTTCTACGCTTCGGTGGAAAAACGCGACAATCCTGATCTGCGTGACAAGCCTTTGATCATCGGTGGCGGCAAACGCGGCGTGGTCTCTACCGCCTGCTATATCGCCCGCATTCACGGCGTAAAATCGGCCATGCCGATGTTCAAGGCGCTGGAAGCCTGTCCGCATGCGGTGGTTATCAGCCCCAATATGGAAAAATATGTGCGTGTCGGGCGGGAAATCCGCCAGATGATGCGCGATCTGACCCCGCAGGTTGAGCCGCTGTCCATTGACGAGGCGTTTCTTGATCTGACAGGCACGCAGCGCCTGCATCATGATCCGCCTGTCCGGGTCATGGCACAGTTTTCCAATCGGGTGGAAAAGGAAATGGGCCTGTCCGTTTCTGTCGGCCTCTCCTACTGCAAGTTTCTGGCAAAGATCGCCTCGGACTTTGACAAGCCGCGTGGGTTTTCCATCATCGGCGAGGAGGAAACACCACGTTTTCTCTACGACAAGCCGGTCACTATGATCTGGGGCGTCGGCAAAGTGTTTGCCGCCACGCTGGAGAAGGACGGGATTCGCACCATCGGTCAGTTGCAAACCATGGAGCTTGGCGCGCTGATGCGCGCCTATGGCACTATGGGTCAGCGCCTTTATCAACTCTCGCGCGGCATTGACACGCGCCGGGTGGAACCCGACGGCGAATCCAAGAGCGTTTCGGCTGAGACAACCTTCAACGAGGATATCGGTACGCTTGACGATCTGGTTCCCATTCTGCGCTCGCTCGCCGAGAAGGTTTCACGCCGCCTGAAGGCAGCCGATATCGCTGGACGAACCGTGGTTCTCAAGCTCAAATCCAGCGATTTCAAGCTGAAAACCCGCAATCGCCAATTGGCTGATCCCACCCAGCTTGCCGACCGGATTTTCCGCACCGGGCTGGCATTGCTGGAAAAGGAGATTGACGGCACACGATTTCGCCTCATCGGCATCGGTGTAACTGATCTTGGCGATGATGGCCGCGCCGACCCGCACGATCTTGTTGATGTGCAGGCGACCAAGCGCGCCGTTGCGGAAACAGCCATTGATAAATTGCGCGGGAAATTCGGCAATAATGCCGTTGAAACGGGGTATACGTTTGGCAAGATCAGACAGAGAACAAGGCCAGTGCCGGATGAAATAGATTAGGTTTTTCTGATATTTATGGGATGTTTTTTATAGATTGAGTCAGGTGTAAGTGAGTGGCATTGGGTGTTCACCCCCTCTGTCCTGTCGGACTGCTGGGGCGAGCCACGGGTCTCGCCCGTCCTTCGGACCCCCCACAAGGGGGGAGATGTCCGACAGGACAGAGGGGGGTGAAAATTGGCAGATGCATTGTGTGGTTCGTGGTTCGACAAGCTCACCATGAGGGAGAGTGTGGATGAAAGGGAGCCATATTCTGCAACGTCGGTGATCTGCAATGCGAGTGATTATCGCTGCATCCACCCCTCTCCCTCATGGTGAGCTTGTCGAACCACGAACCTCACACAACGTCAAAACGCTACACCATCTCCACATCGACCACGCCGGGTATCGCCTTCATCGCGCTGGCAACTTGCGGGCCGACGCGATAGCGGTTGGGTAGCTCTATTTCCACTTCGCTCGCACCGTTTTCCTTGATCAGGATCAGGCTGACGATCTGACCGTCATTTTGTGGGGCGAGATAGGGTGTGATTGCGCTGAGGGGTTCGCTGGAGCGCATATAGAGCCGCAAGGCCTTCTGCATACGCGTCGCCTCGTCCTCGAGGGATTGCGCCGTCTGGATGCGCAGGCTGATGCCCTCGGGCCGGTCTTCGGCACCAACGGTCACCACAACGGAACGTCCGGGCTCCAGAAGATCGCGATATTGCGCCAGCGCCTCGGAGAACAGCACGGCTTCAAACTGGCCGGAGGCATCGGAGAACTGGATGATGCCCATCTTGTTGCCGGTTTTGGTTTTGCGTTCCTGCTTGGCGGTGATGGTTCCAGCCAGACGCCCGGCATTGGCGCCGCGTTTGACGGCAGCGGAGAATTCGGCCCAGCTCTGCACCCGCATCTTTTCGAGAATCGGGCGGTATTCATCCAGCGGATGGGCCGAAAGATAGAAACCAGCGGCCTCAAATTCACGCCGCAGTTTTTCCGCCGACAACCATGGCGCTGCATTGGGGAGCTGCAAGCCCTGCGAACCACCGGCGGCCATGCCGCCAAAAATATCCGCCTGCCCGCTGACACTGTCTTCCTGTGTGCGCTGGGCATGGCCGATAATACGGTCGAGACCGGCGATGAGCGCAGGCCGTTGGCGGCCAAAGCAATCAAACGCCCCGGCATTGATCAGGCTTTCAAAAACACGGCGATTGACCACACGCGGGTCAATTCTCTCGCAGAAATCTTCAAGACTGGCATAGGGCTTATCACCCCGTTTTTCGACGATGTGATCGACAGCCGCCTCACCGACGCCCTTGATGGCGGCCAGCGAATAGAAAATGCGGTTATCACCCACTTCGAAGAGGCGGAACGAGGTGTTGACCGATGGCGTGACCACTTCGATGCCGAGGCGCAGCGCCTCGCGCCTGAAATCATTGAGCTTGTCGGTATTGGCCATGTCATAGGTCATGGACGATGCGAGGAACTCAACAGGATAATGCGCCTTCATATAGGCTGTCTGGAACGAGACGATCGCATAGGCGGCGGCGTGCGATTTGTTGAAACCGTAATCGGCGAATTTGGCGAGCAGGTCGAAAATGAAATTCGCCTGTGGTTTGGTAACACCGCGTTCCACCGCACCATCGACAAAGCGCTCGCGCTGCTTGTCCATTTCGGCGCGAATCTTCTTACCCATGGCGCGGCGCAGAAGATCGGCTTCACCCAGCGTATAGCCGGACATTTCCTGCGCGATCTGCATCACCTGTTCCTGATAGATGATGACGCCCTGGGTTTCCTTGACGAGATGGTCGATCTTGGGATGGATCGAAGCCATCTCCTCATCGCCATTCTTGCGCGCATTATAGGTCGGAATGTTCTCCATCGGACCCGGACGATAAAGCGCAACGAGCGCGATAATGTCCTCGATCCGGTCAGGCTTCATGCCGATCAGCGCCTTGCGCATACCGGTACTTTCCACCTGAAACACGCCGACCGTCTCGCCGCGCGACAGCATTTCATAGCTTAGCTTGTCATCAAGCGGCAGATTGGAAATATCGACGGCAATGCCGCGCCGCTTGACCAGATTGACGGCCGTTTGCAGCACGGTGAGGGTTTTGAGGCCGAGAAAGTCGAATTTGACCAGACCCGCCTCTTCCACCATCTTCATGTTGAACTGCGTGACCGGCATGTCGGAGCGCGGATCGCGGTACATCGGCACGAGTTCGGAGAGCGGACGATCACCAATAACTATACCGGCGGCATGGGTCGATGCGTGGCGGTAAAGCCCTTCGAGCTTCAGCGCGATATCGAGCAAGCGCTCGACCACCGGCTCCTTGTCGCGTTCCTCGCGCAGACGCGGTTCATCCTCGATGGCTTTCGCCAGCGTTACCGGATTGGCCGGGTTGGCCGGAACCATCTTGGTCAGGCGATCCACCTGCCCATAGGGCATTTCAAGCACACGGCCGACATCGCGCAGCACAGCGCGTGCCTGCAGTGTTCCGAAGGTGATAATCTGCGCCACCTGATCCCGGCCATATTTGGCCTGAACATAGCGGATCACCTCGTCGCGGCGTTCCTGGCAGAAATCGATGTCAAAGTCCGGCATCGATACGCGGTCCGGATTGAGGAAGCGTTCGAACAGCAGGGAGAAGCGCAGAGGGTCAACGTCCGTGATAGTCAGCGCATAGGCAACGAGCGAGCCTGCACCCGAACCACGACCCGGACCCACAGGAATATCATGGGCTTTCGCCCATTTGATAAAGTCAGAAACGATGAGGAAGTAACCCGGATATTTCATCCGGGTGATGATCGAAATCTCGTATTCCAGCCGCTCCGCGTATTCCTGCGGTGTATGGCCATCGGCAAGGCCGAGTGTTTCAATGCGGCTCGCCAGACCTTGACGCGCCTGACGTGCCAACTCATCGGCTTCTTCCTGTAGCGCGGCTTCCGGATCATCGCTTATCCCGGTAAAACGCGGCAGGATCGGTGCACGGCTTTTTGGATAATAGGAGCAGCGCAACGCGATCTCGACGGTATTTTCAAGCGCTTCCGGAAGATCGGCAAACAGCGCGATCATCTCGTCTTCGGTCTTCAGATAATGATCCGGCGTCAGGCGGCGTCGATCATCAATCGAGAGCAGCGATCCGGCGGCAATGGCGAGCAGCGCATCATGCGCCTCATAATCCGCGCTCTTGGAAAAGAACACGTCATTGGTGGCAACGAGCGGCAACTCCAGCTCATATGCCAGATCAATATGGGTTGCTTCCAAGGCACGGTCATAGCCGCGATGGCGTTGCAATTCCACATAGAGGCGATCGCCATAGATCGAACGCAGATGGATCAGCCGCTGACGCGCGCGGTCAATACGCTCATCCTTGATCGCCTTGGCGATAGGACCTTCAGGCCCACCCGAAAGCACAATGATGCCATCGGACACCTCAGGCAGCCATGCGGCGGCAACATGGACAGGATCGCCCGCAGGCGTTTCCAGATAGGCGCGGCTGACAAGGCGAACGAGATTGGCATAGCCCGCTTCCGTCGCGGCCAAGAGAACAAGCGGCGCAAGACCAAGCGCTTCGCGCCGGTTGGCGCTGCGGCTCTCCTCGGCCTGATCATGAAAAGCAATATCAAGCTGGCAACCGATGATCGGCTGCAAACCGGATTTGGAACCCTTCTGGGCAAATTCAAGCGCACCGAACAGATTGTTGGTGTCGGTGATGGCAATGGCTGGCGCTTTGTTGGCAACGGCCAGATCAATAACCTTGGCGACCTGCAGCGCCCCTTCGAGCAGCGAATAGGCAGAATGCACGCGCAGATGAACAAAACGAAGCGCCTGCTTTTCCGCATTGCCTTCGTTCGGGTTACGCTGTCCGTCTGCCAATTCCTGCATCTCCAAAAGATTCCCGATGAATGCGCTGATTCACCATTTGGCCATTCTCGGGCAATGGCTCTGGGGTGTCCACCTATACTTTGGCCGCCAGATCGTGCGACTGTGAACAACCCCGCATTTGCACACGAAAGGCCCAATGGATGAGCAACGCATTTCCTGAAATCTATCTGGTTCGGCACGGTCAAACCGAATGGAGTCTTTCCGGCAAACATACGGGCCGAACCGACATACCGCTGACAGCAGCGGGCGAAGAGGCAGCGCGCCAACTCACGAATCGACTGCAAGGCCACGCCTTTGACGCCGTATGGTCGAGCCCGTCGCAGCGCGCATCGAATACCTGTGCCCTCGCCGGTTATGGCTCCGCCCGTCTCATCAAGGATGATCTGGCCGAATGGGATTATGGTTCCTATGAAGGTGTTACCACCAAGGAGATTCTGGCTGAGCGCCCCGGCTGGCAGCTTTTTCGCGACGGGTGCCCCAAAGGTGAACTGGCATTCGATGTCGGGGCCCGTGCAGACAGGATCATCGCCGAGATCCGCAACGCGAACAGCAGAATTCTCATCTTCTCAAGTTCGCATTTCCTGCGCGTCCTTGCGGCACGCTGGCTTGGCTTGCCGCCAGAGGGCGGCTCGCTCTTCGTTCTGGATACCGCCAGTATCAGCGTGCTCGGCTATGAGCATGATCTGACGGAGCCGGTCATTCGCCGGTGGAACCAGATATAACTGACTGGAACAAAATGACTGACGATTTCAGTCGTCATCACGGTTCCGGTCTCTTCAGATAACACTCACCCACATTGCGAATGTCGCAATAAACAGGCTGACTGTAACGAATGACATGACATCCTGGAAAAGTTCGCTCATCGGTAAAACCCTTCTTAGTTTGCTCTATGTATATGTTTTGTTCTATTTTTGTTCCAAAGTCAAGCACGCCAAAGCAACCATTGGTGCTATGGTTGTCGATTTCTTAACAGAGGGTAAAACGAAGCTGGATGGGATTGATGGCACGCAGTAAAAGGGATGCGAATTTGCTTCGCATCCCTTGTTCCCGGATCAGGAGACGGTGGTGATCTTGCCGTCCTGGAGCGTTACCCGGCGATCCATACGCAGGGCAAGTTCGTGATTGTGTGTGGCAATCATTGCCGACAGGCCGGACTGGCGCACCAGTGCTTCCAGCGCCTCGAAAACGTAGGACGCCGTTACCGGATCAAGATTGCCTGTTGGTTCGTCAGCCAGAAGCACAAGCGGTGCATTGGCCACGGCGCGGGCGATAGCCACACGCTGCTGCTCACCGCCTGAGAGTTCCGACGGGCGGTGCGAGGCGCGCGCGCCGACTTTCATATAATCGAGCAATTGCTGCGCGCGTTCGGAAGCCACGCGTGGTTTCATGCCCCGGATCATCTGCGGCATCATCACGTTTTCAAGCGCCGAGAATTCCGGCAACAGATGGTGGAACTGATAGACGAAACCGATATCATTGCGGCGGATCGCCGTGCGCTCTTCATCGGAGAGCGAGCCACAGGCGCGCCCATCCAGAATCACGTCGCCATTGTCAGGCCGCTCCAAAAGGCCCGCCGTGTGTAGCAGCGTCGACTTACCGGCACCTGACGGAGCGACAAGCGCCACCATCTCGCCTCGCCCAAGCGAGAAACTCGCATCGTCAAGAATGACGAGTTCCCGGTCAATTTCATTGTACCGGCGGCCGACATTGGTCAGCTGAAGAATAGGCCCGGCTGACATTATTCGTACCTCAAAGCTTCAACAGGATCGAGCTTGGCTGCGCGCCATGCGGGGAACAGCGTTGCCAGAAACGACAGGACAAGCGCCATCAGAATAACGGTGAAGGTCTCGTTGAAATCCATCTTGGCGGGCAATGTGCTGAGGAAATAAAGTTCAGGGTTGAACAGGGTCGTACCTGATAACCACGAGAAAAACTGTCTGATCCGCTCCACATTCAGGCAAACAAGAACGCCAAGCGCCACACCGGCAATCGTACCGGTGACGCCAATCGCTGCTCCTGTCATCAGGAAGATGCGCATGACCGAGTTTCGCGTTGCGCCCATGGTTCTGAGAATCGCAATATCGCGGCCCTTATCCTTCACCAGCATGATCAGGCCGGAAATGATGTTCAGCGCCGCAACAAGCACAATCAGGGTCAGGATCATGAACATGACGTTGCGTTCGACCTGAAGCGCCGAGAAGAAGGTCACGTTGCGCTGGCGCCAGTCCGTGAGCATCAGCGGCCGTGCCGCCGCATCCTCAATCGGCTTTTTCAACGCATCAACATTGTCAGGGTTGTTGGCAAAAATCTCGATGGATTGGACCTTGCCTTCCTGATTGAAATAAAGCTGCGCCTCGTCCAGCGGCATAAGTGCGATTGACGCGTCATATTCAGACATGCCGATCTGGAAAATTGCCACCACAGGATAGGATTTGACCCGCGGCGACACGCCGAGCGGGGTCACGTCACCATCCAGCGACATCAATGTGAGTTTGTCGCCAATGCCCAATCCCAGATTTTCCGCCATGCGCGTGCCGATAGCCACGCCGCCCGCCTTGTCGAAATTGGCAAAGGTGCCCTGTTTGACATTCTTGGCAACCAGCTGAAGCTTGTTGATATCCTCTTCACGCAGGCCGCGCACCAGTGTGCCGGTGCCCTGCCCGACATTGCCCTGCCCCAGCACCTGTCCTTCAATGACAGGAATGGCGAAGGAAACGCCCGGCACCGTATCGATGCGCTTGATAAGATTATCATAATCATCAAGCGGCCGATCCATTGGCTGCATGATGACATGGCCGTTAATGCCAAGAATGCGCGTCAGCAACTCGCTGCGAAAGCCATTCATGACGGCCATGACGATAATGAGCGTCGCCACGCCAAGCATGATGCCGGTGAAGGAAAAACCGGCGATCACCGAAATAAACGTTTCCTTGCGCCGGGCGCGCAGATAGCGCCATGCAATCATCCGTTCATAGGCAGAGAACGGTTTTGGACCCGGTTGGACAGCAGTGACGGCCGGTTCAGTCATAGAGTTCCAGCCTGAATGTCAGCAGGGCCTGCAAGCTTGTTGATTGCAGCTTCAATGCTCAGGGTTTCACGTTCACCCGTCGCGCGATCTTTTATCTCGACTTCGCCAGCGGCAACACCGCGCGGACCGACAATCACCTGCGTGGGCAGGCCGATCAGGTCCATCTTGGCGAATTTCGCACCGGGTCGGTCTTCCGTATCATCGAGCAAGGGCTCAAGACCGGCATTGGTCAAAGCTTCGTAGAGCTTGGCGGAAACCGCATCGCAGGCTTCATCGCCCGGCTTCATGTTGACGATGCCTGCACCAAACGGCGCAACCGCCTTCGGCCAGATGATGCCGTTCTCGTCATGCGATGCTTCGACGATCGCCGCGACAACGCGCGATGGGCCGATACCGTATGATCCCATGGAGACCAGATGATCCTTGCCATCGGGGCCACTGACCTTGGCACCCATTGGCTCGGAATATTTGGTGCCGAAATGGAAGATGTGCCCGACTTCGATGCCGCGCGCGGCGAGCTGATCGGACGAACCAACCTTGCCCCAGGCAGCTTCATCGTGCATTTCGTCCGTCGCCGCATAGGGCGTCGTCCATTGCGTTACGATATCGGCGATCTGCGCATTATCATCAAAATTGGTATCGGCACCGGGAACCGGCAGATCGAGATAAGCACGGTCACAATAGACCTGACTCTCGCCTGTCTCGGCCAGAATGATGAATTCATGGCTGAGTTCACCGCCGATGGGACCCGTATCAGCACGCATCGGAATGACCTTGATACCAAGACGTGAGAATGTCCTGAGATATGCAACGAACATGCGGTTATAGGCTGCCTTCGCTCCGTCGAAGTCGAGATCGAAGGAATAGGCATCCTTCATCAGGAATTCGCGCGAGCGCATAACACCGAAACGCGGGCGGCGCTCATCGCGGAACTTCCACTGGATGTGATAAAGATTGAGCGGCAGGTCCTTGTAAGACTTCACATAAGCCCGGAAAATCTCGGTGATCATTTCCTCATTGGTCGGACCATACAGCATCTCGCGATCACCGCGGTCCTTGATGCGCAACATCTCATCGCCATAGGCGTCGTAACGGCCGCTTTCACGCCACAGATCGGCGGACTGGATCGTCGGCATCAGCAATTCAATCGCGCCGGACCGATTCTGTTCCTCGCGGATGATATTCGATACCTTATTGAGAATACGCAGCCCTGCCGGCAGCCAGGCATAAATGCCGGCCGATTCCTGACGGATCAGACCGGCACGCAGCATCAGCCGGTGCGAGACGATTTCCGCCTCTTTAGGATTCTCTTTCAGGATAGGCAGAAAATAACGGGAAAGCCGCATTGAGATCACCAAATTGAAACACAGCCTGAATGCTTGAAGAATCAGGCAAAACCAAGTGCAAAGTTAGCGTATAACCCAAAAATCTTTGCTGATTTCCGCAAAGGATTACGCGCCATTGAAAGTGTCGCTGCGCTCGTCACAAAACCCTTGGGAATCCACGGCGCAGCAATGTTTCTTAGCGGCTTAACGACTGGTTGGGAACCCGCAACCCACAAATGAGACGCCTCGAATTTGTGACAGTTTTGTTACGCTGCCAGATTTGTAAGCAAAAAATGACTGTATCGAATATTTTTCGTGACATTTCGAAGGCAGTCCGCTATTTTTTTAATCATAATGAGAAAGTAAGAATAATTCTGCTTTCCAGCGCGGTCAAAGTCTTGGGAGGATGTGACCTTTGGCGCGGTAATACGCAGCCACCACGCAAGTGGATTAGGTCAGACGCGATCTAACAATGCAAGGCGAAAGCCTTGCATTTTTTTTGCTTTGTATTGGGAATACAACACGTTATCCAACATTTTTAAACTTGAATTAATGTACTGCTATTCTTTATGCCACTGCTTCATCGCTATATTTAAACTACTTGCACGCCCGGCATAATCATCGCATCGGCGATTTCAGCCATGGATGAGATTTTCTGTGTCCAGGCTAATGAATCCAAAAGTGCGAAAAAGGCTCTCTGATGCCGCTCATCGATTCGCATTCTTCCACCCGTCAGACCGCGGCATACGCCTAAGGTCGTAATGTTGAAATCATCTTGGCGTGCTAGCCTTCGATCATAAATTGACGCGTCCTTCGTGGGGATTGGCGCGTTTTTCGCATTAGTATGTTCGGGGACGACCCATGACTGACGACAGGTGCAACGCGGCAATGCCGCGCAAGCGCAGTATATGCATAAGCACAGTGACGCGTAACCGACCGGTCATGCTACAGAACCTGCTTGCTTCCTACGCAGCCATGCATATTCCTGATGATGTGCATCTGCATTTTCTCATTGTGGAGAACAATGAAGAGGCAACGCTTCGGGATATTGTGGAGCTTTTCCGTTCACAGGTGCCAGACCTATCTGTTCAATACGAACTCGAACCACGTCTAGGCATTGCGTTCGCCCGCAATCGCGCACTGGAATTTGCCTTGGACGGCAATCATGATCTGATGACTTTTGCCGACGATGATGAGCAGGTCGAACCGGATTGGCTGGTCGAGTTGCTGGCAGAACGGGATCGGGGTGACCTTGATATGGTCGCTTCGCCTGTTCGTTGTGCTCCCGTCGCATCCAATGTTTCATTTGCTGCGCGGCTTGTTTGGGCCGGGTTAAACTGCAGAAATAGAAAGAGTGAATATAAGGCAACGCGCAAACGCCAGAACAATGAAGCCAACAGAATATTGCTGGCAACCGGGAGTTGGATGGGCAAGCTCGACTTTTTCCGCCGCACCGATCTGCGCTTTGACAACGCGTTAGGTATGGCGGGCGGCGAGGACTGGCGGCTGTGCAGGCATGCATGGGCGCTGGGCGCAAAAACCGGCTGGACACCGCTGGCCGTCGCTTATGAGACTGTGCCGCTTGAGAGGCTGACGTTTCGCTATCACTTCCGGCGTGACAGGGACAACAGTGCCGTCGAGATTTGCGCAAAGCTCGCCAATTGCCGCATGACTACGCTGCTTCGCCTTCCGGGCTCTATCGCTGGCAGAGTTCTAAAGCTTTGCAGCTATGCTATCGCCGCACCATTTACGCGCGGTGAAGCGTTGATCCGGGTTGCCGCCTGTATGGGCAGTATTACTGGCATCTGTCAGGGTTGTTTTGGCAAGACTTCATCGCATTACAGGCAAACAACGGGGTCTTGAGGGTTGGGTGTTTTTTTGCGGGGTGATGGGTGGTTCAACACGCTCAGAGTCAGGGGGCTGCATTCTGCAATAGTTATTCTGCATAAACGTGGTTCGTGGTTCGACAAGCTCACCATGAGGGAGAGATGTGCTTGCAGGGAGCTTTATTCTGCAATGTTGGTGATTATCTTGCAGCCCACACCCTCCCTCATGGTGAGCTTGTCGAACCACGAACCATGTTCACGCCACCCACAATATTCATGCAAACACTAATCCAGTTTCGGGAAGAAAACCGGGATATCATCAACACCGAAACCGAGCTTCTGGTTCACGATATAGAAGATCACAAAGATAACTGCTGAGACAATCGTGGTGATGAGGAACACCCGCCCCATGCGATGCTTATGGGGCGCGCTGGCAGTCGTGCCAAGCGTGACATCATCTTCGTCGGCCTGGGTGCGAAGGCCAATCGGCAGCACGGTGAACAGCGTCAGCCACCAGAAGATGAAATAAACAGCCATTCCAGTTGCGATAGGCATTTCAGACCTGCTCCAGTTCGATCAGCGTCCCGTTGAAGTCTTTCGGGTGAAGAAAGAGAACTGGTTTGCCGTGGGCGCCGATCTTTGGTTCGCCGTCGCCCAGAATGCGGGCGCCTTGCTCTTTTAGATGATTTCGCGCCGCCAGAATATCGGTCACTTCGTAGCAGACGTGATGCATGCCGCCTGATGGGTTCTTGGCAAGGAAAGCGGCAATCAGCGAATCCGTATTCAGCGGCTCAAGCAGTTCGATCTTGGTATTGCCGACATCGATGAAGACAACGGTAACACCATGCTCCGGCAGAACCTGCGGCGCGGTGAGTTTTGCGCCAAGCATATCGCGATAAACAGCAGATGCCGCCGCCAGATCAGGAACAGCGATAGCAACATGATTCAGACGGCCGAGCATCATTTACCTCAAACGCGCGTTACGAACACGGTGACAACAGGCTTTTTGCCCCATGCCTCGTTGGTTGCAGCGCGCACCGCGCGGCGAACAGCCTCACGGACCATGGCGAGATCCCTACGCTTTTCCCGCGGAATACTTTGCACGGCGCTCACTGCAGCATCATAAAGCAGGTCTTCGAGAAGTTCACCTTCACGGTCATTCTCCGGCAGCCCGACAGGCACGACTTCCGGGTCTTCAATGATGTTGTACTTGGCATCAAGCAGCATCGACACGGCGACATGGCCGACATAGGAAAGCTTGCGGCGGTCAACGATGCCGACTTCTTCCTCGTCGCCGATCAGCCTGCCATCCTTGATCAAGCGGCCAAATGGCGCCTGATCGATGATCTCGGCCTTACCCGGTGCGAGACGCAATATATCGCCATTGCGCACCTGCGGCACTTCCGGAATGCCTGCCATGGCGGCGAGCGAGCCCTGTGCTACCAGATGTGCGGCTTCACCGTGAACTGGCACGAGGATACGCGGACGCACCCATTCATACATGCGCTTCAGCTCATTGCGGCGCGGATGGCCTGATACGTGCACCAGCTGATCATCATCGGAGATGATGTGAATGCCCTGTTCGATCAGCAGGTTCTTTGTCTCGATGATCGGCTTTTCATTGCCGGGGATCGTGCGCGACGAATAAATGACCGTGTCACCGGCCGAAAGCGCCACACTGCGCATTTCATCGCGGGCGAGCTTGGCGAGTGCAGCACGGGATTCGCCCTGACTGCCGGTCAGGATGATGACAATGTTTTCGCGGGGAATGAAACCGTAGTCCTCTTCGGACAGGAACTCCGGAATGCCGTCGAGATAGCCAAGTTCGCTGGCCACAGCGATCATGCGCTTCATCGAGCGGCCAAGCACCAGCACCTGGCGCCCGGCATCGCGGGCAGCAATGGCAATGGAGCGGATACGCCCGACATTCGACGAGAAGGTCGTGATGGCCACGCGGCCACGGGCATTCTCGATGATGTCGCGCAGACTGTCGCCGACTTCGCGCTCGGATGGCGATTCACCTTCGCGCAGCGCATTGGTGGAATCGCACATCATGGCGAGAACGCCTTCATCACCGAGCGCACGGAAACGCGCTTCGTCGATCAAAGGTCCAAGCGATGGTTCCGGGTCCATCTTCCAGTCACCCGTGTGGATGACGGTGCCAAGTGGTGTCTTGATTGCCAGCGAGACAGGTTCGGGAATCGAGTGGGTCACGGCGAGCGCTTCGAACTCGAAAGGGCCGACGTTGAATTTCTCTCCGGCACGGTAAATCGTAACGGGAATATCCGGTGCGCCCGGCTCGGAGTGACGCTTGGCTTCCAGCAATCCGGCTGTGAACGGCGTCGCATAGACAGGCACATTCAGCATGGGCCAGAGGTCCAGCAATGCGCCATAATGGTCTTCGTGGGCATGTGTGATCACAATGCCTTTGAGATTATGCCGTTCTGCCTGCAGAAAACGGATATCAGGAAGCACAAGATCAGCGCCAGGAAGATCCGGTCCAGCAAAGGTGACGCCCATATCAACGACGACCCATTCGCGTTTGTGAGCGGGGCCATAGCCATACACGGCCAGATTCATCCCGATCTCACCAACACCGCCTAGAGGCAGGAACACCAGTTCCGCCTGATCGGAATTTGCCATTTATACTCCTAACAACCGGCTATCCGGCACTTGCTGATGCGACTGCACCGAAGTGAACATCGCCGGCAGCAATCTTCACCCTCTCCCCATCATTATCGCGTATGACAAAACGACAGTCTTCGTCAATTGTCTCGAATATACCACGCAGCACCGAGCCGTCGACTCGTACTGCAACTTCACTGCCAATTCCGGCGGCCCGCTTCAGCCAACGCTTGCGGATTTCCGAGAGACCACGCCCCTCGTCCCAGATGCGGCTGTTTTCCTGCCAAGCATCAGACAGTGCCAGAAACAGGGTTTCCGCATCGCAATCCGCGCCGAGTTGCTTCAACGATGTGGCTGGATACGGCACGTCCTCAGGGTATGCAACCACATTGACGCCAATGCCAACGACGACAGCGAAGCGTCCGTCAGGCAAAAGCGTCGATTCAAGCAGAATGCCCGATAGCTTGGCCTTGTTGATCAGGACATCATTGGGCCATTTGAGTTCAATGCGCAGGTCAGACTTGCCTACGCCATCAACACCAACGGAAATCGCCGCCTGCGGGCACACCGCATCGAGCGCATCGGCCAGCGAAAGCCCGGCGACGAAGCCAAGCGTTGCTGCAGTCTTCAATTCAAAATTACCAGTAAGCAACAGCGATGCGGCCAGATTGCCGTGGGATGTCGCCCAAGCGCGGCCACGACGCCCGCGCCCGCTCTCCTGTTTTTTGGAAACAATCCACAACCGCCCGGCGTCACCCTCCTGCGCGCGTTCCAGCGCAACAGCATTGGTCGAACCAACAGTGTCAAAAGCTTCAAGCCTGAAACCGTTTTGCTGCGCCAGTGGCGAGAGCGAAAATCCCATTGATCAGGGTTCCCGGCCTCAGAAGAACGTTTTCGCGGCAGCTTCCGCATAGGTGCTAACAGGACCACCGATGAGCACATAAAGCAGCGTCAGCAGGCCTGAAACACCAAGAACCAGACGCAGTTCGCCGGCAACCGGAACAAAGCCTTCGGCTGGCTCATCGAACCACATGATCTTGATGATGCGCAGGTAGTAGAACGCGCCCACAACCGAAGCCACGATACCGATGATAGCCAGCGCATAGAGGTTGGCCTGAACAGCGGCAAGGAAGGTGTACCACTTGCCCCAAAACCCGGCGAGCGGCGGAATACCTGCTAGCGAGAACATCAGGATGGTGAAGATTGTCGCCATGATCGGATTGGTGCGGGAAAGTCCGGACAAATCCTCGATCAGTTCGACATTGCCGTGCTTGCGGCGCATCGCCAGAATGAAGGCAAACACACCCAGCGTGGTGATCAGGTAGATAAACATATAGATGACGACGCCGCGCACGCCAACCTGTGTACCGGCAGCCAGACCAACAAGCGCATAGCCCATATGGCTGATCGATGAATAGGCCATCAGGCGCTTGATGTTGCGCTGACCAATGGCGGCGAACGCGCCCAGAACCATTGAGGCGATGGCGATGAAGACGATGATCTGCTGCCAGTCATGGGTGATCGGCTGGAACGTCTCAACGGCAACACGGGTAAGCAGGGCCATAGCGGCCATTTTCGGTGCCGTGGCAAAGAACGCAGTGACCGGGGTCGGCGCGCCTTCGTAAACGTCGGGTGTCCACATGTGGAAAGGCACAGCTGATATCTTGAAGGCAAGACCCGCAAAGATAAAGACCAGACCAAACACCACGCCAAGCTGACGTTCACCGCCTGCAAGCGCCTGTGCGATACCTTCAAAACCTGTGTGACCGGTAAAGCCGTAAACGAGCGAGATACCGTAAAGCAGCATACCGGATGACAGGGCGCCGAGGACGAAATACTTCAGGCCAGCTTCCGTCGAGCGGGTGCTGTCACGGTTGATCGCGGCAACGACATAGAGCGCCAGAGACTGCAATTCGAGGCCGAGATAGAGCGACAATGTATCATTGGCCGAGATCATCAGCAGCATGCCGAGGGTCGCCAGCATGATGAGGATCGGGAATTCGAACTTGTCGAATTTTTCAGCCTTGGCAAAACCCACCGACATGACAAGCGTGACAATGGAGCCAACCAGTGTCAGCACCTTCATGAAGCGCGAGAATGGGTCCGAAACAAAGGCCCGGCCAAAAACATGGCCATCATGCGGGAACAGGACAACGAGCGCCAATGCTGCAAGCAGCACGGCAACCGCCAGTCCGTTGACCACGGAATTTGCCCGTTCACCGGAGTAGGCCCCGATCATCAGAAGAGCCAATGCTCCCACTGCGATGAGCAGTTCAGGGGCCATAAGCGTCAAGTTGGCAATCATGTCGGTCTGCATCGGCCTTGGCCTCTTCCTGCTATTTCAGCGCCAGTGTGGCGGCTGCGGACAGCGCGTTATTGTATTGATTGATAAGGGCGTGAACCGAGCTTGCCGTCGCGTCGAAAACGGGCATCGGATAAACACCATAGAAGATGGTGAGGATCACCAGCGGATAGACAACCAGCTTTTCGCGTGGCGACATGTCCAGCAGTGACTTCAGGCTTTCCTTGTCGAGCGAACCGAACACCACGCGGCGATAGAGCCACAGCGCATAGGCCGCCGAGAAAATCACACCTGATGTTGCAAACAGTGCAACCCATGTGTTGACCCGGAAGACACCAAGCAGCGTCAGGAATTCACCGATGAAGCCCGAGGTTCCCGGCAGGCCGACATTGGCCATGGTCAGGATCAGGAACACCACCGCATATTTCGGCATGTTATTGACAAGGCCACCATAGGCAGAGATTTCGCGGGTATGGGTGCGATCATAAACAACACCGACGCAAAGGAACAGCGCGGCTGAAACGAGGCCGTGCGAAAGCATCTGGAACAATGCGCCCTGAATGCCCTGCTCGTTCGCTGCAAAGATACCCATGGTCACGTAACCCATGTGCGCAACGGAGGAATAGGCGATCAACTTCTTGATGTCTTCCTGCATCAGCGCAACCAAGGATGTGTAGACGATGGCAACAACCGAGAGCGTGTAGATCAACGGAGCAAAATCAGCCGAGGCAACCGGAAACATCGGGAGGGAGAAGCGCAGGAAGCCGTAGCCACCGAGCTTCAACAGGATACCGGCCAGAATGGCGGATGCCGCTGTCGGTGCTTCCACGTGCGCATCCGGCAACCAGGTATGCACAGGCCACATCGGCATCTTCACGGCAAAGGATGCAAAGAATGCCAGCCACAGCCATGTCTGCATGGACACAGGGAAAGAATGTGCCAGCAGTGTTGGAATGTCTGTCGTGCCAGCCTGCCAGTACATGGCCATGATGGCGATCAGCATCAGGACAGAACCGAGCAGCGTATAAAGGAAGAACTTGAAGCTGGCATAGACGCGGCGCTTGCCACCCCAGACGCCGATGATGATGAACATCGGCACCAGCACGGCTTCGAAGAATACGTAGAACAGCACGATATCCAGCGCACAGAACACACCAATCATCAGTGTTTCAAGCACGAGGAAGGCAATCATGTATTCCTTGACGCGGGTCTGGATCGCTTCCCAGCTGGCAAGGATGCAAAGCGGCATCAGGAATGTCGTCAGGATGACGAACAGCATCGAAATGCCGTCCACGCCCATATGATAGGAAATTCCGGAGTCGAGCCAGGCAAGCTTTTCCACGAACTGGAAGCCGGCATGGCCCTTGTCGAAATAGTACCAGATCGGCAGGGACAAGAGGAATGTGATAACCGTCGTCCACAGTGCCACATTGCGGATATTGCGCCGCGCGGATTCACTGTCATCCCGGATCAGAAGGATCAGGAGCGCACCGACCAATGGCAGGAAGGTAACAGTCGAGAGAATTGGCCAGTCGGTCATCAGAAGTTGCTCCCGAGCATCATCCACGTGACGAGTGCGGCGACCCCAATGAGCATCGCGAACGCATAATGATAGAGGTAACCGGTCTGCAGACGCACCACGCGGTTGGTGATATCGACAACCCGGGCAGAAATCCCGTCCGGACCATGGCCGTCAATGAGCCAGCCATCGCCCTTCTTCCACAGGAACTTGCCAAGGGCCTTTGCCGGACGCACGAACAGGAAGTCGTAGAGTTCGTCAAAATACCACTTGTTGAGCAGGAACTGGTAGAGACCGCGATGCTGCTCGGCCAGACGCTTCGGCGTTTCCGGCGAGCGGATGTAGAAGATCCAAGCGAGGATAAATCCAGCCAGCATCGCCAGGAATGGCGAGGCGGCAACAAGCGCTGGAACATGATGATGCAGTTCCAGAATCTCGTTTTCCTTGCCCGTAAACAGCGCGCCCTTCCAGAACTCGGCATATTCGTGGCCGAAGAAGTATTCGCGGAAGACCACGCCGGCAAACAATGCACCAATTGCGAGAATGAACAGCGGCACCAGCATGACATAGGGCGATTCATGGACGTGATGCATGACATCGTGCGAGGCGCGCGGCTTGCCATGGAACGTCATGAAAATCAGGCGCCATGAATAGAAGCTGGTGAACAGCGCGGCAATCACAAGCAGGACAAAGGCATAAGTGGCAGCCGGGCTTGTCGAAGCATAGGCCGATTCAATGATCGCATCCTTGGAGAAAAAGCCAGCAGTACCGATAGACGTGCCGGGAATACCAAGGCCGGTCAGGGCGATCGTGCCGATAACCATCATCCAGTATGTTTGCGGGATCAGCTTGCGCAGACCACCCATATTGCGCATGTCCTGCTCATCGGAAACCGCGTGAATGACGGAACCCGCACCAAGGAACAGCAGCGCCTTGAAGAAAGCGTGTGTGAACAGGTGGAAAATGGCGGCGCCATAGGCACCAAGACCGAGCGCCACGAACATATAGCCGAGCTGCGAGCAGGTCGAATAGGCGATGACGCGCTTGATGTCGTTCTGGACGAGACCAACCGTTGCCGCAAAGAATGCCGTGGTTGCGCCAACGAATGTGACGACAATCAAAGCCGTGTGCGACAATTCGAAGATCGGCGACAGGCGGGCAACCATGAATACACCTGCCGTCACCATCGTTGCGGCGTGGATGAGTGCGGAAACCGGTGTCGGGCCTTCCATCGCGTCAGGCAGCCATGTGTGCAGCAGGAACTGCGCCGATTTACCCATCGCGCCCATGAACAGCAGCAGACAGGCAACCGTGATCGCTTCCTGCTTGCCCAGCGCATAGCCGAGGAAATTCAGGACAATTTTGCCGTCCCCTGCTCCCTCTGCTGGAAGATAGGAGGCAGCTGATTGAAACAGCGTATCAAACTGAACCGTATCGAACAGGACGAACAGCGAGAAAATACCGAGAAGGAAACCAAAATCGCCGACGCGGTTGACGATGAAAGCTTTCATCGCCGCAGCATTGGCCGAGGGTTTTTTGAACCAGAAACCGATGAGCAGGTAGGAGGCAAGACCCACGCCTTCCCAGCCGAAGAACATCTGAACCAGATTGTCGCCGGTCACCAACATCAACATCGCAAAGGTGAAAAGCGACAGATAGGCGAAGAAACGCGGCCGATGCGGATCGTGATGCATATAGCCGATTGAATAGGTATGGACGAGCGCCGAAACCGTGTTGACGACGATCAGCATGACGGCAGTCAGCGTATCAATGCGCAAGGCCCAATCAAAGCTCAGCGAGCCCGATTCAACCCAGTGCAGGACCGGAACCTTGAATGCTTCGCCATGGCCGAGCGCTACGGTCGTGAAGGCAATCCATGAGAGGACCGCAACCACGATCATCAGACCGGTGGTGACATACTCGCTCGCCTTTGCGCCGATAGCCGAGCCGAAGAGCCCCGCGATCAGAAAGCCGAGCAGCGGAAGGAAGACAATCGCCAGATACAGCATGCCCCCGTCAACCTTTCATCATGTTGACGTCTTCCACGGCAATCGACCCACGATTGCGGTAGAACACGACGAGAATAGCAAGTCCGATGGCCGCCTCAGCGGCTGCAACGGTCAAGACAAACAATGCAAAAACCTGTCCAACCAGATCCCCCAGAGCGGCGGAGAACGCCACGAAGTTCAGGTTGACCGCAAGCAGGATCAATTCGACCGACATCAGGATGACGATCACGTTCTTACGATTGAGGAAGATACCAAAAATCCCCATCGTGAACAGCAGCGCGGAAACTGTCAGATAATGTGCGATACCGATTACCATCATGGCGCTCCTGTCAAATACCCTTGCCCGTTTCGACCTGCTTGACCTCGATGGCCGTCTCGGGCGTGCGTGCGACCTGCTGCGAGATGTTCTGGCGCTTCACGCCTTCCTTGTGGCGAAGCGTCAGCACAATCGCGCCGATCATGGCGACCAGAAGCACGAGACCGGCAATCTGGAAGTAATAGATGTAATCCGTATAGAGGATGTCGCCGAGCGCTGCCGTGTTGGTGCGCGTCGCCACATCAGGCGTTGGCTGAACGACAACCCGTCCAATGCTCGGCGCGAAGATCGAGCCACCGAGAACGACGATCAGTTCAACGGCGAGGATCATGCCGACAAGCGCGCCAATGGGTGCATATTGTAATGCACCGCGCTTCATCTCGGTAAAGTCCACATCCAGCATCATCACAACAAAGAGGAAGAGGACGGCAACCGCGCCGACATAGACCACAAGAAGGATCATCGCCAGGAATTCAGCACCGGTCAGCAGGAAGAGCCCCGCCGCGTTGAAGAAGGCGAGGATGAGAAACAGCACGGAGTGCACGGGATTACGCGCCGCAATCACCATGAACGCACTGGCGACGGTGATGAAGGCGAAGAGATAAAAAAACGCCGCCGCAATACCTGTCAGCATGGGTTCCCCCGATTTCCATTCCGGCAGACTGTTCTGCCATTTTTAAAGCGATTCACGGAAGCTTCCGCGTATTCGCAGCCTCTTAACGCATGTTCCTGCCGGGTAGAAGCACCCTGCCCTAAGACACATGCGCGCACTCGGATGAGACGACGCCCCATCCACTCAATTCTTACCGGTACGGCGCATCCATTGCGATGTTCCGGGCCAGTTCGCGTTCCCAGCGATCGCCATTGGCGAGCAGCCGGTCCTTGTCATAATAAAGCTCTTCACGGGTTTCCGTGGCGAACTCGAAATTCGGACCTTCAACGATGGCATCAACAGGACAGGCTTCCTGACAGAAGCCGCAATAGATGCACTTCACCATGTCAATGTCATAACGCACCGTGCGGCGCGTTCCGTCATTGCGGCGCGGGCCAGCTTCGATGGTGATGGCCTGTGCCGGGCAGATCGCTTCGCAGAGCTTGCAGGCAATGCAGCGTTCTTCGCCATTGGGATAACGGCGCAGCGCATGTTCACCACGGAAACGCGGGCTAAGCGGTCCCTTTTCGTAAGGATAGTTCAACGTCGCCTTCGGCGCGAAGAACTGCCGCATCGACAGGAAGAATGCCCCGACGAATTCCGCCAGCAGGAGCGATTTAGCAGCTTGTGCGAGTTGTGCCATGCTGATTCTCCTTACGGTGTCAGGCCGGTGATTTTAAGAAAGGCCGCGGTTGCGATGACCATGAAGAGCGAGATCGGCAGGAACACTTTCCAACCCAGACGCATCAATTGATCATAGCGGTAACGCGGAACGAATGCCTTCACCATGGCGATCATGAAGAAGACGAAGAAGAGCTTGAGCATGAACCAGATGATGCCGGGTACCCAGTTCAGGAACCATACATCCACCGGGGGCAGCCAGCCGCCGAGGAACAGGATCGTCGTCAGTGCGCACATCAGCGTGATGGCGACATATTCACCAAGGAAGAACAGCAGGAACGCGGTCGACGAATACTCGATCATATGACCGGCAACGAGTTCCGATTCCGCTTCGACCAGATCGAAAGGCGGGCGGTTGGTTTCGGCAAGCGCCGAGATGAAGAAAATGACGAACATCGGGAACAGGCCGAGCCAATGCCAGTCCAGGAATGTGTTTGGCAGGCCGACCATCGTGCCAAGGCCCGTTTTCTGCGACAGGACGATATCCGTGAGGTTCAGCGAACCGACGCAGAGCAGAACGGTGACAATGACGAAACCGATGGAGACTTCATAGGAAACCATCTGTGCAGCAGAGCGGAGCGCACCGAGGAACGGATATTTTGAGTTCGATGCCCAGCCGGCCATGATGACGCCGTAGACTTCCAGCGATGAAATGGCGAGCACATAGAGAATGCCAACATTGACGTTGGCGATCGCCCAGCCTTCATTGACCGGGATGACCGCCCAAGCAGCCATGGCAAGCACCGAGGAAACCAGTGGTGCCAGCAGGAAAATGCCCTTATTGGCGCCAGATGGAATGATCGGTTCCTTGACGACGAACTTCAAAAGATCGGCAAAGGACTGCAACAGACCGAACGGGCCAACCACGTTCGGACCACGGCGCAACTGAACGGCCGCCCAGATCTTGCGATCCGCGTAAAGCAGGTAAGCGATGATCAGCAGCATCACCACGAGCATCAGCACTGATTTTCCAAGGATAATCAGCAGCGGCAGGATGTAGGTTGCGAAAATTTCCATATCAGTCTCTTCCCCGCCTACTCGGCCGCCTGCTTGAACCCGCCCTTGGCCAGCGCGGAACATTCAGCCATGACGGCGGAGGCGCGGGCGATCGGGTTGGTCAAGTAGAAGTCTTGCACTGGCGATACGAAGGCCGTCTTTTCAACGGTGCCCGATGCATTGGCCAGTTTCTGGATATCGGCAGCGTCACCGGCCTTGATGGCGTCGATGACAGCCAAATGCGGGTATTCTGCATAAAGTTTGGCGCGCAGTGCGGCCAGCGTGTCGAATGGCAGCTTCTTGCCAAGCACATCGGACAGTGCGCGCAGGATCGCCCAATCTTCCTTGGCATTGCCGGGCGCAAAAGCAGCACGGCTGGTCATCTGCACACGGCCTTCCGTGTTGACGTAAGTGCCGGATTTTTCCGTATAGGTCGCACCCGGCAGGATTACGTCAGCATTGTGTGCGCCCTGATCGCCGTGGGTACCGATATAAACGGTGAAGGCACTGCCTTTGTCCGCCCAGTTCAACTCATCGGCACCGAGCAGGAACAGCACATCGAGTGCGCCCTTCATTTCGGCAACCGACTTGCCGCCCTCGCCCGGCACGAAACCGATATCGAGTGCGCCAACGCGGCTGGCAGCAGTATGAATAACCCCGAAACCGTTCCAGTCATCGGCAAGTGCGCCAGTGTCCGCAGCGATCTTGGCGGCAAGCGCCAGAACCGCATTACCATCCGCACGGCTGAGAGCGCCCTGCCCGATGATGATGATTGGCTTCTTGGCCTTCTTCAGCACCGCGTGGAATTTTAGCGAACCATTGGCAAGTTCCGCCAATGTATCAGCACCAGCGCCGAGATATTCGTAGTTGAAGCGCAGGTCGGCCTGTTCGCCGATCAGTGCAATCGGGATACCAGCGGCGCGCCAGCGCTTGCGCAGACGCGCATTGAGCAGCGAAGCTTCATAGCGTGGGTTGGAACCGATGATGAGGATGGCATCAGCATCTTCAATACCGTCAATGCTTGGATTGAAGATGTAAGACGCGCGGCCATTGGCGGTGTTCAGCACCGTTCCGTCCTGACGCCCGTCAATATTGGCAGAGCCAAGCGAGGTAACGAGCTGTTTCAGCGCATACATTTCCTCGACGGTGGCAAGATCACCGGCAATCGCGCCGATCTTGTCGCCTGTCGTCTTGGCAATAGCAGCCTTGATTGCGTCGAAAGCCTCCGGCCAGCTTGCCGGAACGAGACGGCCATCCTTGCGAATATAGGGGCGGTCAAGGCGCTGGGTGCGCAGACCATCCCAGATGAAGCGGGTCTTGTCGGAAATCCACTCTTCGTTGACAGCCTCATTGACGCGCGGAAGTACGCGCATCACTTCGCGGCCACGCGTATCGACGCGGATCGATGAGCCGACAGCATCCATCACGTCAATGGATTCGGTCTTGGTCAGTTCCCACGGACGGGCCTGAAAAGCATAGGGCTTCGATGTCAGTGCGCCGACTGGGCAAAGGTCAATCACATTGCCCTGCAATTCCGATGTCATCGCCTGTTCGAGATAGGTGGTGATTTCGGCATCTTCGCCGCGACCAATGAGGCCAAGCTCGGAAATACCGGCAACTTCCGTCGTGAAGCGAACGCAGCGGGTGCAGTGAATGCAGCGGGTCATCACCGTCTTGACGAGCGGTCCGATATACTTGTCTTCAACGGCGCGCTTGTTTTCCTTGTAGCGCGATGCACCGATGCCGAACACCATGGCCTGATCCTGCAGATCGCACTCGCCGCCCTGATCGCAGATCGGGCAATCCAGCGGGTGGTTGATCAGCAGAAATTCCATCACGCCTTCACGGGCCTTCTTGACCATGGGCGTGTTGGTGAAAATCTCCGGAGTTTCGCCATTCGGGCCCGGACGCAGATCGCGCACGCCCATGGCGCAGGAAGCGGCAGGCTTGGGTGGTCCGCCCTTCACTTCAATCAGGCACATGCGGCAATTGCCGGCGATCGACAAACGCTCATGGAAACAGAAACGCGGCACCTCGGCACCCGCCGTTTCTGCAGCCTGCAGAAGCGTGTAGTGATCCGGTACTTCGATTTCCCTACCGTCGACTTTGATCTTTGCCATTATTCTTCTCCGGCACGGGTTGCCGCTTCATAAGCTTCAAACAGATCTTTCAGGGGAACGCCATTGATCGTCATTCCTGCGAGCATGGCGTTTTCGATCTTAACATTGCTCATATTAACATTTGTGAACAAGGTATTGGAAAGGTTCACATCTTCAACTTTTGAATTGCTGAGGTTCGTATTACCGATCCGCACACAAGACAGGTTAACGTTGTTAAATCCGGTGTTCGACAGATTGACATCGTCAAAGATGGAATTGGTAATCACGCATTCGCGTACATCAAGAACATCGCGCCTGGAATGTATCTCCATTTCAATGCCCCCCTGATGAGGTCTGGAGAGCTTTGGCCTGCGCCGTCCACTCATCCCGCACGATACGTCCGCCAAACTTCAAATGATCATCGATCCGGGCGACTTCTTGCGCCGACCACGCCGCAATCTGGGCATAGGTGTAGACACCAAGGCCGTTCAGAACCTGTTCCAGCTTTGGACCGACACCCGAAATCCGCTTCAGATCATCGGGCACAACAGATTTTTCCGTAGCAACCAGCTTTACCGGTGCAGCGGAAACAGTGACCGGAACTTCAGCAGCCTTGACGGTAACGGCTTTGGGAGCAGTTTCCACCGACTTCTTGCGTATGATCGTCTTCAATTCAGCAACATCTGGTGCTTGTTTGGCATCAGCCTCAGGCAAAGTACCCAGCGGCTTCAATTTTGTATTGGCATCAAGCACACCGGCCAGAGCACCGGCCCACAGGCCCCACATCTGGCTGGCAATACCGAGACTTAAAACAGACGCAGCCGCCAGCGCGCCTATGGGCGGCGTCAGCAGATTGGCAGCCGGAACGATCTGCTTCGGCATCACTGCCGACCAGTCTGCGCCCGGTTTTTTGTCTGTCTTGTTATCCGGCATGTCCCCTCAACCCTACTCTGCTGCAACAAGCACGGGGCTTGCCGAAGAAGCATTGCGTGTGAATTCATCAATGCGGCGCTCGATCTCAGGACGGAAGTGCCGGATCAGACCCTGCACCGGCCATGCAGCCGCGTCGCCAAGCGCGCAGATGGTGTGGCCTTCGATCTGCTTGGTCACGTCGAGCAGCATGTCGATTTCGCGCTTCTGCGCATTGCCGACTGCCATACGTTCCATGACGCGCCACATCCAGCCTGTGCCTTCACGGCATGGTGTGCACTGGCCGCAGCTTTCATGCTTGAAGAAGTAGGACAGGCGCGCAATCGCACGAACGATATCCGTGGATTTATCCATGACAATAGCCGCAGCCGTTCCGAAAGACGACTTGACGTTGCGCAGGCCATCGAAATCCATAGGGCAATCGATAATGTCAGCAGCCGGAACAACCGGGCAGGATGCACCGCCGGGAATAACCGCCAGCAGATTGTCCCAACCGCCGCGGACACCGCCCGCATGCTTATCAACCAGTTCGCGGAAGGTGATGCCCATGGCCTCTTCAACCGTGCAGGGACGATTGACGTGGCCGGAGATCATGAACAGCTTGGTGCCGACATTGTTCGGACGGCCAATGCCGGAGAACCACGCAGCACCACGGCGCAGGATGGTCGGGGCAACGGCAACGGATTCAACATTGTTGACGGTTGTCGGGCAGCCATAAAGACCCATATTGGCCGGGAATGGCGGCTTCAGGCGCGGCTGGCCTTTTTTGCCCTCAAGGCTTTCCAGCAAGGCCGTTTCTTCACCGCAGATGTAAGCGCCAGCGCCGTGATGGACGTAAATGTCGTAGTCCCAGCCGTTCTTGTTGTTCTTGCCGAGCAGCTTGGCATCGTAGCATTCGTCAATGGCCGCCTGCAGCGCTTCACGCTCGCGAATATATTCACCGCGAACATAGATGTAGCAGGTGTTGGCACCCATGGCGAAACCGGCAATCAGGCAGCCTTCGATCAGTGTATGCGGATCATTGCGCATGATATCGCGGTCTTTACAGGTGCCCGGCTCGGATTCGTCTGCATTGATAACGAGATAATGCGGGCGACCATCGCTTTCCTTGGGCATGAAGGACCACTTCAAACCCGTCGGGAAGCCGGCACCACCACGGCCACGCAGGCCGGAGGCTTTCATCTCGTTGATGATCCAGTCACGGCCTTTGGCGATGATCCCCGCTGTGCCATCCCATTGGCCGCGTGACATCGCACCCTTCAACGATTTGTCGAAAAGGCCGTAAATATTGGTGAAGATGCGGTCTTTGTCAGCGAGCATATCGCACCCGTCCTACTCTCTTCGTCCATTCTCCAGCGGAAACGCCTATCGTTTCCGCCAATGATATTATCTCGGCTTTTTGCCGAAAACCTTGATGTACTCGGCTTCGCCGCCCTTGGCCAAGGCCTTGGCCTGCTTCACCCAGTCGTCGCGTTCGATACGGCCCTTGAAGTTCAGGTAACCATCAACCCATTCGCGCTCAGCCTTTTTCCAGCTGGCGACCTGGGCATATGTGTAGATGCCAAGCTCGTGCAGAATGCCTGCAATCTTTGGACCAACGCCAGCAATCAACTCCAGATCGTCTACGACGGCTGGCTTTTCGATTGCTGCGGGGCGGTTCTTGTCCTCAAGCGAAACGGCAGGAACTTTGATTGACTGCACCGATGGCTTTTCGCCCAGTGAACCCTCGGCAATTTTGGGGTTCTTGATCGCACGCGCCGCAGCAGGTGTTGGTTCAGCGGGCTTTGATGCCGCATCTTCCGATGCCTTCGATGCCTTCACCTTCGATGGCGACTTGATCGCCTCACTGGTGGTCACATCATGCGTTACTGGCTTGGCCGCATTGGTTGGCGGGACGGCCGCGCCATTGGCAGCTTTCGCCGCAGCCTTTGGCTTGGCAACGCCATTGCCACCTGTAAGCGATGTACGCTCACCAATAGGAGCCGATAGATGACGATCAATCTGCGGTCCCGGGGTGATCGTGTCACCCTTGCCAGCTTCAAACGCATCGATGATTTCTTCGAGACGTTCCGGCGTCAGATCCTCATAGGTATCCTTGAATACCATGATCATCGGGGCGTTGACGCAGGCGCCGAGGCATTCCACCTCTTCCCACGACAAGGTGCCTGATGCGTTGAGTTCAAACTGGTCATGATGAATGCGATGCTGGCAGACCTTTTTCAGATCTTCCGAACCGCGCAGCATGCATGGTGTTGTGCCGCAAACCTGGATATGGGCGCGGGTTCCGACCGGCTTCAGCTGGAATTGCGTGTAGAACGTCGCAACTTCCAAGACGCGGATCAGCGGCATGTCGAGCATGATTGCAACATGTTCGATTGCTGCCTTGGTGACCCAGCCATCCTGCTCTTGCGCACGCATCAGCAATGGAATGACAGCCGACTGTTCGCGGCCCTTGGGATATTTCTTGATGGTCAGCTTGGCCCAGGCAGTGTTTTCGCGATTGAACGCAAACGCTGCTGGTTGGACGCTATCTTCTGCAAGACGACGGACGGACATTAGCGATCAACCTCACCAAATACGATATCGAGCGAGCCGAGGACAGCGGAGACGTCGGCCAGCATGTGACCACGGCACAGGAAGTCCATGGCCTGGAGATGGGCAAAGCCCGGAGCGCGCAGCTTGACGCGATACGGCTTGTTGGAACCATCGGAGACGAGGAACACGCCGAATTCGCCCTTTGGCGCTTCGACGGCGGCGTAAACTTCACCGGCTGGGACGTGATAGCCCTCGGTGTAAAGCTTGAAGTGATGGATCAATGCTTCCATCGACCGCTTCATCTCACCGCGCTTCGGCGGAACGATCTTGGCCGACATATTGGAAACAGGCCCTACCCGCTCCTTGCCGAGCAGGAGATCGACGCACTGGCGCATGATGCGAACCGACTGGCGCATTTCTTCCATGCGGATCAGATAACGATCATAGCAATCGCCGTTCTTGCCGATCGGAACATCAAATTCCATCTCGGAATAGCATTCATAAGGCTGCGACTTGCGCAGATCCCATGCGGCACCCGAACCGCGCACCATGACGCCGGAGAAACCCCATGCCCATGCATCTTCCAGTGTCACAACACCGATATCGACGTTGCGCTGTTTGAAAATGCGGTTCGGGGTGATCAGGTCATCAAGGTTCTTGACGGTCTGCAGGAATGGGTCGCACCACTTGCCGATGTCTTCGACAAGTTTATCAGGAAGGTCCTGATGCACCCCACCGGGACGGAAATAGGCCGCATGCATACGGGCACCACAGGCGCGCTCATAAAACACCATCAGCTTTTCGCGCTCTTCAAAGCCCCAGAGCGGCGGTGTCAAGGCGCCAACGTCCATGGCCTGCGTGGTCACATTGAGCAGATGCGAGAGAATACGGCCGATTTCCGAGAAAAGAACGCGGATCAGCTGACCACGCTTGGGCACTTCAATGCCGAGCAGACGTTCGACAGCCAGCGCATAGGCATGCTCCTGATTCATCGGCGCCACATAATCGAGACGGTCGAGATAGGGCACGGCCTGCAAATAGGTCTTGGCTTCCATCAGCTTTTCAGTGCCGCGATGCAGAAGACCGATATGCGGGTCAACGCGTGCGACCACTTCGCCATCCAATTCCAGCACAAGGCGCAAAACACCGTGTGCCGCAGGATGTTGCGGGCCAAAGTTAATGTTAAAGTTGCGGACGCTGTGTTCAGTCATATTTCGCTTCCTGGCGTCTTACACATCTGTATTCGAGCGCACTCAGTTCACCTTCGCCTTCTCATCACCGGGCAGCACATAATCAGTGCCTTCCCAGGGTGACTGGAAGTCGAAATTGCGGAATTCCTGCCGCAGTTCCACAGGCTCATACACCACGCGCTTGACCTCATCGTCATAACGGACTTCGACGAAGCCTGTCAGCGGGAAGTCCTTGCGCAGCGGATGCCCTTCAAAACCGTAATCGGTCAGGATGCGGCGCAAATCCGGATGACCGGAGAACAGCACGCCATAGAGATCATAGGTCTCGCGTTCGTACCAGTCAGCACCCGGATAAACAGGCGTTGCTGATGGCACCGGCGTATCCTCGTCGGTTGCTACCTTCACACGAATGCGCAGGTTCTGGCGCGGGGACAGGAGATGATAAACCACATCAAAGCGATGCGAACGATACGGATAATCCACGCCACTGATATCGATCAGCGAGATGAACTGGCACTGCACATCATCACGCAGGAATGTCAGCGTATCGATCAGCGCACCCGCTTCCACTTCGACAGACAGATCGCCATAGGCAAGTGCTACGGATTTCAGCGAAGAGCCCAGCTTTTCCGTGAGATAACCGGAGAGTTCATTCAATGCTTCTTCAAACATCGCCCTCTCCTATCGCTCAATCGTGCCGGTGCGGCGGATTTTCTTCTGCAGCATCAGAACACCGTAAAGCAGCGCTTCCGCAGTGGGCGGACAGCCGGGAACATAGATATCAACCGGAACGACGCGATCGCAGCCACGCACAACCGAATAGGAATAGTGGTAGTAACCGCCGCCATTGGCACAGGAGCCCATTGAGATGACATAGCGCGGCTCTGGCATCTGGTCATAGACCTTACGCAGCGCCGGGGCCATCTTGTTGGTCAGCGTACCGGCTACGATCATCACATCGGACTGACGCGGTGAAGCGCGCGGCGCAAAGCCGAAGCGCTCGCCATCATAGCGCGGCATCGATGTGTGCATCATTTCGACGGCACAGCATGCCAAACCAAAAGTCATCCACATCAGTGAACCGGTACGCGCCCAGGTGACAAGCGCGTCAGCAGATGTGACGAGAAATCCCTTGTCGGCAAGCTCATTGTTGATCTCACCAAAAAACGCATCATCGGAACCCAGAGGCTTGCCCGTATTGGGGTCAATAATACCTTTGGGCCTCGGTGCAACGAGGGTGGTATTGCTGTCGGTCAATCCCATTCCAGCGCTCCCTTTTTCCACTCATAAATAAAGCCGATTGTCAGAACGCCGAGGAAGATCATCATCGACCAGAAACCGAACCAGCCGATCTTGCTGAAGGCGACCGCCCACGGAAAGAGGAAGGCTACTTCCAGATCGAAGATGATGAACAGAATCGAGACAAGATAGAAGCGGACATCAAATTTCATGCGGGCATCATCGAATGCGTTGAAGCCGCACTCATAGGCCGACAATTTTTCCGGGTCTGGCGACTTGTATGCGACCAGAAAAGGCGCAACCAACAGTGCCAAACCGATTACCAGCGCTACCCCGATGAAGATAACGATGGGCAGGTAGGAACTTAAAAGCTCGTTCATGATCCGACTTTTTCCGCCTTGTGAACTCAGGCTGACAAGAATGCCATGTTATGCACATGACTGCCACATATACGCGACAGACCGCCCCGGCTTTAACACCGCTGCGATGCGGCGAGGGTTAGCGCGTTAGCGCCATGCGCGCAAGTGCAACAATCGCCCCAGTGTCACCCCGATTTGGTCACCATTGCGTGACGCAGATCAGTAAAAAGCTGCATATTTTGCTGTTTTCCGCCAGTTTAGCCCGCAAAACGCAGCTGAATCGCTCTTTAGAATGATATTAATGTGCCTTGCCGGCCTGTTCGTCCGCGACGTGGTTTTTAGAACTGCGACATTCGGTCCTATAAACGATTTAGGGCAAAATACAGATATTCTGCGCGCAGCAAAACAACACTCGCACCACGGCGCGAATGTTGTTTCACCAACTCTGGGAAAGAGGGGCGCTTAAAGACCCGCAAGTGGCTCGAGACTGAGCCTTTCACCCTCTTCGGAAACATATTTCTTCTGCTGCGCCTTGCGGTCCAGCAGCAGCGACCAGATCGCCACACCGAGCCCCAGCAAAGCCAGCACCGCTCCCACAAAGGGAAGATTCTGATAGGACACACCCCATGTCAGCGCCGCGCCACCGACCCAGGCACCTGCGGCATTGCCGGCATTGAACGCCCCCTGATTGAGCGTGGCTGCCAGATTGGGCGCCTCACTTGCGGTTTCGACGACTCGCATTTGTAATGGCGGCACGATGACAAAGGTCAAAACGCCCCACAGGAACACAACTGCAATCGCGGCCACGGCCGTGCCGCTGACTTCGGCAAGCAAGACGTGGGTGAACACAACGGTGACCAGCGTGCCGATAACGGTCGGCATCAACTTCCAGTCGGCAAGCCTGCCGCCGATGACATTGCCGATGGTCATACCAACACCAAACAGCAACAGCACCCATGTAACCGCCGAGGTCGATATGCCCGAAACGTCGGTAAGGATTGGCTTTATATAGGTAAAGACAGCAAAGAGACTGCCGGACGCTAGCGCCGAGATCAGCATGGCGAGCCAGACCTGCAGTTTTCCAAGAACCTTGATCTCACTCAGAATGCCTCCGCCCTTCTCTTCTTCCTTGGCCGCAGGCACCAGCAGCGCAATGGCGATGACTGCGGCTATACCAATGGCGACAACGGCAAAGAAGGTCGAGCGCCAGCCATAGACCTCGCCCAGTGCCGTGCCCGCCGGAACGCCGAGAATGTTGGCAAGTGTCAGACCGGCAAACATCAGCGCAATGGCACTGGCGCGCTTGTGGCGAGGCACAAGGCTGGCGGCAACAACGGAACCGATGCCGAAAAATGCACCATGGCCGAATGCCGTGACCACACGGGCGATCATCAGCATCCAGTAATTGGGGGCGATGGCACAAAAAAGATTGCCGATAACAAACAGCATCGCAAGACCGATGAGAACCGGCTTGCGCGGCAGCGATGCAGTGGCGATAGCGATGATGGGCGCACCGATAACGACGCCAAGGGCGTATCCGGTGACGAGCAGACCCGCATGGGGAATGGTGACATTCAGATCAGCGGCCATCTCAGGCAGAAGCCCCATGATGACAAATTCGGTTGTACCGATGCAGAACGACGCAATGGCAAGGGCAAGAATCGGCAAGGGCATGGATGGCAACCATCAGAGCTGGAGTAAGGAATCATGCTGCCTAGTCCAAGAAGGTTTCACAATTGTTCTTTGTGCAACGCAGCAATGCATTTATGTGGGGATGGGAAGTCCCCTGAATAAGCGATCAAATCGAATCATTCGATCCTTTAGGTCGAGACTGGCATTCCAAGTCACTCTGAATTAAGACGGCATAATCAAAGTCGAGTACGGTCGACCTACTTAGGGAAAGTTTTAAGTGACGGAATTAACGACGGACGCATCGTTTATGGCCTTCTCTGGACTGAATGAGTCCGGTTCTCACGACACCGCTGTTGTCAGGGATGCTTCCAAACTCATTGCATTTTATCTCCCTCAATTTCATCGCGTGGCTGAAAACTCCGAATGGTGGGGGCCTGGTTTTACCGAGTGGATGAATGTGGCGCGTGGACGTCCAAACTTTGTAGGCCACTATCAGCCGCATATCCCGCGGGAACTGGGCTTCTATGATCTTAGCCAAACTGCGGTAATCGCCGAACAGGCTGAACTCGCCCGGTTATATGGCATCCATGGTTTCTGTTTCTATCATTATTGGTTCAGCGGCCGACGCATTCTGGAACGTCCAGCAGAGAACTTTCTCAAGTCTGATATCAATATTAACTTCTGTTTATGCTGGGCCAACGAGAATTGGACCCGCACGTGGGATGGCGATACCAAGAGCGTGTTGCTTGAGCAAAAATATGCGGAAGATGACGCAGAAAATTTCATTGAAAGTCTGATCGAGTATTTTCAGGATTCCCGATATATTAAAGTCAACGGCAAGCCGCTCCTCGTTGTCTATCGAGCCAAACAAATACCTGATCCAAAAAAGACATTTGCGAAGTGGCGCGAACTGGCAAAACAACATGGTTTTTCTGATCTTCATATAGCGGTAGTCGATTTTTACGATATATCCTCGCCGGAAGAGTGTGCAGCGGACGCGCTGGTTGAATTTCCTCCCCATAAATTTAATAGCCGTAAAAGCGTGCCGGAAAACCCGCCAAAAGTGATTAATCCGGAATTCACAGGCAATCTCGTAGATTACCACAAAATGATTGCGCAAAGCGCTAACCGAGCGACACCCCCCTTTACACTTTATCGTGGCATCATACCGAGTTGGGACAACACAGCTCGGCGACAAAACACGCCTACGATCGTCGTCAACGCCAATCCTGATCTTTACCAGGAATGGTTGAGCTTTCTTCGAACATATACCCGTCAAGAATCAAAGGGAGCTGAGAATTTCATCTTCATCAATGCCTGGAATGAATGGGGTGAAGGCTGCCATCTTGAGCCAGACCAAAAATGGGGTCTATCGTATCTCGCAGCCACATTGCGATCCTCGTTCTATCATCCCAGCAATCCAGCAACTGAATCCTTGGCAGCAGCGCGCGAAGCTCTATTTGCGAAAACAGAAGAACTCATTTTGGTGCAGCATGGCAAGCAGATCACAGATGAAGCTGAAGCGCGTGCAACAGGATTGGCATTGGCACGATACCGCCCTCCCAACCCGATTGTGCAGCAATTTTCCGCCATTCTGATCAAATGGCCCTTCGTTCATCGGATTGCAAAGCGCGTATATTCGATGATCTCACACATACGAGGTTAATCTGGCTGTTGCGGTTTACCAACCTACCCAGTCCCATATGCTTTTGCTTTGACCCGAACATGGTAATTTGCTGTTTGATCAGAACTGCATGCGGAACTGAGCTGTTACCGAACCGCCGATAATATTCTCGCCATACTGAAAATCACCGCGCACGCTGCCGATGACAAGCCGGTCCACACCGTTGATCTTGCCTGTTAATGCTAGAAGATTGGCACCAAAACTGACTTCACCGTATGTCTTCAGACGATCTGTCTTGACTGGTAGAACAACTGGATTGGAACTGCTTGGATCCATTGTTAGTGTTGCATCAATATCACCAGCAAAGTCATGGTAGGCCGTCGCTGTGACGAATGGAGACAGGCGGATGCGGTCGTCCTTGAAGAAGAAATTCCGGGAAACAGTAATGCCGCCAAAACCAATCAAGCTCTCCACATCGGAGAATCGAACACGTGCCTCATTCTGGTTAAGCAGGATATTGCGCGGGACCAGCAGGTCATCCGTGCTGCTCTTTGAATAGGTAAAGCCGGTAGCAGGAATAAACGACCAATCCTTATACGGAAGCGTATAGGAGGTTGAACCGCCAATCGACATACGCTTGCCTTCGACATCGCCGCCCTTAATTTTGAAGATCGGGTCGTCAACGTTGACGGTGTAGTCCATCAGTTCCTGACGCACCTGCAAATCAATGAAGAACGGTCCCTTGGTATAGGCAGCGTAGGCACCATAGAACACAGAACTGAAATCCGTAGTGTTCGCAAAGTTCTTCTGATCGGACTTACCAAAAATCTGACCGCCAGTGATGCCGAAATTAACGTTACTGCCAGTGTCCTGGATGTTGAAGAAACCGCTATCCAAGCCTACCTGATAGCCGTAATAGCTTGTCTCGATCGTTGCGGGTGCCTCCACAGAAGTACCATCAGGCTGATAGATCGTACCCTTGGTATCGATTTTGGACATGCCGCCATTGGTTCTGATCCACGGAGCAAGTCCGAACTGGTTCTTGTCAGGATCAACCGGCGCTGAGATCAAACCGCTCGATGGCTTGAAGAACGATGAACCGATAACGTTCTGTGCCGCGATAAAGCCGGAGACCACACTACTTGCGGCTGTACCATTAATACCGGAACGAATGACAAAACGCGAAGGATCGCTCCCTGATCCACCAATGCGGGCGACATCATACTGCACGATGCCACCTGATGGCAGGCCTTCAACGGTTACCGTTCCGTCTCCGCCCTTAGCTGCATCCAAAACAAGGATCGTTTTGCCGAAGGCAGTCGGAGCCTGGCCCGCAGTGAGAGCATTCAGTTTCAGATTGGTCGTTCCCATCAACACGCCGCCAACGGTGACAGCATCAGCCGTCGAGTTGTCAAAATTGACGTCAAGAGCGATATTTGAGCCGGCGTGTCCGATATAGTCACCGGAAATTGTCAACTTGTCACCGACGGCACCGTTTACCAGACTAATTTGGCCGCCAGCGTTGTTTTCAAAACGCTCCAAACCGTTCAGCTGGGTGTTGCCAGTGGCTTTTATCAACCCCGAGTTCTGAATAACATCATTGCTACCCAGCAAATTCGATACGCCCGAATTGCCCATATCCCAAATGCCACCGGACATATTGTTGACGAGCGTCTGCGCCCCGGCTCCTGACGACAGCATACCCTGCATCTGCCCACCGGAATAATTATTGAGAACCGCCTGACCGGCAACATTGTCGAGTAACGTCAAACTGGCAGCATTTCCTGATGCGGATTTGATCGTTGAATAATTGTCGAATGTCACCACACCGGTGCTATTGCTTCGCAATGCGGTTTGCCCGGCAGTGATATCTTGATCAAGCAAAGCGTGGGAATTTGTTGTTTCGCCCTTGAAAGAGATAGCAGTATCCGTGGCGGTCAAAGCCCCACCAAGATCAAGTTCCATAGCACCGTTGCCAGTGGTTTCAAGAGCGACAGCGTTATTACCGCTGATTACATTGCCAGTCTTGACGGAAATATTGCCAGCTTGTGATTTAGCGAAAACACCGTAACTGCCGCCGTTCAGTGCACCGCTGCCAGCAATCGTCACATTTCCGCCAACAGAGCCAGCGGAAATAGCAGCTCCAGACGTTCCCGCAACCGCACCGTTCGCAGTGATATTTACGTTGCCGGCTCCTGTAGCATTAGCGCTGATACCAGCTGCGGCTGCCACAGCGCCATTGGTTTGGACATCGATCTGTCCGGTCTGTGAAGAGGCCAGGACACCGTAAGAGCCGCCCTGTACATTATCAAGAGCTATGACTGAAACATGCCCGCCTGCAGAACCCGCTGAAATCCCGGCACCCGATGTACCCAAGACCCCGCCGCTTGCTGTTACAGTTACATTGCCAGCACCCGTATTGTTGGCGCTGATGCCGTTTGCTCCGGATACTATTTTGCCGGCCTTTACGTCGATCTGACCGTTCTGCGAAGACGCCAAGATGCCGTAAGAACCGCCTTGTACATTATCACGAGCAGTAACTGAAACATTGCCACTCACAGAACCGGCCGCAACCCCGGCACCGGATGTACCCAATACCCCACTGTTTGCAGTAACCGTTACGTTACCGGTGCCTGTATTATTGGCACTGATGCCATTTGCACCAGATACGACCTTATCCGCCTGTACGTCAATCTGACCGTTCTGCGAAGAAGCAAGAATCCCGTAAGAACCGCCTTGCACTATGTCATGGCTTGTAACAGAAACGAAACCATCTACTGAGCCTGCCGAGATTCCAGCACCAGTTGTGCCTCCTACCGCTGCGTCAGCTACAATATTTACATTACCACCACCTGCGGTCGTGGCGTCAATTCCTGCCGTTCCAACTACAGTCGCGCTGGTGCGAATGGTGATGTTCCCGGTCGTCTCCCGAGCGGTGATTGCCGTACCAGTTGCGGTGCCGATAGGACTGTCGCCACTTGTGGAAATATTAATACCTTGGCCGGTGGTGTTCCACACATTGATGCCATTTTGTGAGAGAGCCGAAATGGTTCCCCCCATTGCTCTGACATTAATGTCGGCAATCACGTTACCGAAATTGATCGTACCGCCGGTCTGACCAAAGGCTTTGGTCGTTACACGATCAGCTCTATCCAGAGTGCCACCACTCAACAAATATGTATCCGTCTTTACACGTCCATCCATCGTACCTGTGCCGGATTGCTCGTAGAGTGAAGTCTCAACGGTTCCGTGCATATCTGCGGCATCCTTCTGCTGGACACTGCCGCCAACAGTTTTAATGGTGCCATTAGAGCGAATTATGGCACTACCGCTAAGGACAGCTGTTTCACCGGTTACAGTGCCTGCAAGAGCACCGGCAGAAATATTGTAGTGTGTTGCCTTGATATTATCGCTATCGATCGTGCCTTGTTTTTGGTCAAGCGTCGTTGCCGTGACTGTACCGGTCAGAGAACCACCGGAGAAGGTATATGTCGCCGTGGTGGCCGTACCATTCATTATTGTCCCAATAGACTGGGTGATGCTCGTAGCAGCATTGATTGTTCCACTGGATCTGATAATCCCAGAGTCGCTGATTACGGCATTCTGTCCAGTAACAGTCCCCGTCAACGCACCAGCGGAAATATTATAATTCGTTGCATTAATATTATCGCTCTGAATGGTCCCTTGTTTTTGATCGAGGGTTATCGCATGGACGGTACCTGTCAGAGTGCCACCGGAGAACGTATAGGTACTCGTCGTTGCATTCCCAGCCATGGTGCCAGTGGATTGGGTAATACTGGTGGTAGCATTAAGGGTGCTGCCCGCAACGACATTTCCACCGCCGGTTGTCATCGTCACGGTATCCGCATTAACTGTTCCAGTAAGCCTACCAGAGGCGGACAGGTCATAGGCATTCACATTTGCCGTTCCCGATAGCTCTCCACCGGTCTGAGTATAAAGTGGTGTCTTGGCCAGTAACGTGCCTACTGTGCCAGCCATTGTTCCGCCGGATTGGGTAATACTGGTGCCAGCATTGAGGTGCGCGCCCGCATCGACATTCCCATTATTCTTTATTGTTGCTGTATCTGTATTGACGGTTCCGGTCAGTTTACCATCGCCAGACAGATTATATGCATTCACATTTGCAGTTCCTGACAACTCGCCGCCGGTCTGAGTATAAAGCGGGGTCTTGGCTCCAGGCGTGCCCACTGTGCCAGCCATTGTACCACCAGATTGAGTAACACTTGTACTGGCATTTAATTGCACGTCAGCAGCAACAGTTCCGCCATCGTTAATTGTTGCCGATCCAACACCTATCGTGCCGTTCTTTATGGTTCCGCCGTCAACACTTAAACCGCCATCTTGCTGCTGGGTTGTGCCGCCAAGATCAAGCGTTCCACCTGATATCACTGTAGATCCTGTTGTAGCACCCAGTGTTCCACCGTCTTTGAGCAGAAGCGTTCCTTCTTCGACGGTTGTTCCCCCTTGATAGGTATTATTGCCGGAAAGAATAATTGTTCCTTTGTCCTGTTTTACAAAGCGAGATGATGCATCACCTGATATCTGGGCGTTGATTTCGCCCGTTATGCCCTGACCGGCTTTAAAATTGTTTGACGAATCAAACAGTTCATTTGTCAGCTTTAAACCATCGGCTGTTGTAGCTGATTTAATCTGGTATCCATTAACATTGAACGTCACACCGCCAATGGATTGCACACCACCTACGGTGACGATTCCAGTTCCGGGTGTACCTTGAAAAACAGCAGTATCGCGATTTGTACTTGACCAAGCAGTATTAACTTGCCCGAGTGAACCGGTCCAATTTGTTGTGGTGGAGTCCCAAGTTCCAGGACCACCATTTATAACCCCATTTCCAGTTGTATTGCTGCCATCCCAATACCGATTATCAGCGCGGGCCCCCTCAGGAGGCAAGACACCCAACCCCGCCGACAACAAACCGGACACCAGAGCAAACCGGGAAAGATTTGTCGTTGACCAAAGCTGGCTAACGTAATTCTTCCGCCGAGGTTTCCTGCGAGCGCAGCAATCGGAAGCCATGTTTTGTTTCTTCAATGAAGTGGATTTCATTTTGACCAAAAGTTAGGAGAGAGCAAATCAAGCTATTTTCTTCGCGCAAGTTACACAAACGCAATGGAGTACTCAACCCGAAGATGCACTTACATCACACTAGTTGCAATTATGTGTCGATCTCATGCCTATACTTTAGTCCGTTAAAACGAACAAAAGTTGCACCACACCATAATGCGCTCATCGTATAATCTGGACCGAAGCTAAAACACTAGAACGAACCAGCTAAATCCGCAGAAAAGCACCCATCTATCCTTAAAAAGCTGAATGAACACGTCGGAGCGACAACGCTCTGCTGTCAATACGCCAAGAAAATTTTCTACGACGAGTTGGTTCTATTGTCTATGTCACATCACTTTCCAACGTCAGCTGGAATTCGGCACCCAACTTCCCGACTCAATTAGGCCAAATTGATTTCAACATAGACGACAATATTCTTAGCGGCTTGGTTATCGCCCAAGAGGTACTGGATAATAGTTGAGATACACGCGTGCTGAGTTGTTCAATTTGCAACTCCTTGGCTTGGATATCTGCTTCACGGGCATCGAGCGCTGCCTGCTGTTCGGCAAGCTCCTGATGCACCGCCTCAAGCTCGGTTGCTCTGTACACCATTTGAGAGCTTAATTCCGTGTTCTCAGAGTTTAATTGCGTGTTCTCAGACTGCAGTTGACCTACTTCTGCGGCGATTTCAACGATCTCCTGCCGGATCTTTACATTTTCAGACTTCAGTTCAAGAGCCTTTGATGAAGTTTCAATAAATTCCTTTTGTATATCAGTAGCTTGCTTGAGTTGCTCGTGGGATACGACTAGTTTTCCGTCGCTTTTATCTTGTGACGCTATTGTTTCTATTCGGCCCACAACCTCAAAAATTTTACCCGATACCAATCTCTCATTTAGAACCGAGCGGTCAGCTTTGCGAATTACGCAAATAGAATTAGCAAACGACATCTCCGCTATTTCGAACTGGCTCTCTGGTAGATAGACACCATAGCGATCGGCGTAAGGTTTAAGATAATCAAAATCTTCTGATGGCTCCTTCCAGAAATCCTTACTCAGTAAATCGGTAAGCAATTTCAAGAATCCCATTGAGCTTAACTGGAGATCACTGCCGCCACCAAAATCTGGCCAGTATGAGCTATGGAGGTCTTCAATAACGTACAAGCCTCCCGGACTTAATTTTGGAAAATATAATGCAAATGAACGAATTACATCCTCAACTCGATGCGACCCATCATCAATAATGATATCAGGCTCTCCGAGCTTTTCGGTTATTTTCTGCGAGGTTTTGAGATCACTTGCGTCGCCGATAACCACGTCGATTCGCTGATCGGCGAATTGCAATTTTGCACATGCCGCATCAATATCGCACCCTAGAATTCTGTGGGCCTTGGGGAAAAACTGCGCCCATATCTCAAGCGACCCACCATTCTGGATGCCAATTTCCAGCAGATTGATTTCTTTCTCACGAAGAGATTCAAACTGCTTTTGATAAATCTCAAAATATGAGAGCCACTTATCCGAGCCAAACCCATGGTGTTGGTCAAATAGCTCTCTCAATGACTTTTTCTTCATATCACATTCCGATTACAAAAGAGATTGCTAAAGCATCGTGGTAACTGATGATACCCAGATGCACCTCTGATCCTTCCGATCTTGACTATCAGAAAAGGATAAAAACGTGGCAATTGGAAGCTACAAGGACAAATGTCCAATATAGCGTCGGCTGATTCACCCAGCATCATAGGTATTGCACATCAATTGGCGAAATATCTTTGACAAAATCCTCAGAGAATAATCGATTGTGCCATTAACTCGCGCTAATGCCGCGTACTTCGAGAAACCGGCGTACGTGTTAATTCTCACCAACGAATCGCCTCAGCGTATCAAGTATACTGCTCTATCGTAGCTAGTATTAACACGACAAAAGGCAAGTCAAACTCTACGGCCACCCCGGACATCACGCAACACAAACAATAAGCACGGGTCAGACCGGATAAAACTATAATTGGTCTCCTCAGAATTGAACACAAATGCAACTCAGCCTTCCGTTTGCCTCTTTCGCTGATGAAAATGAACGTAGAACTCCGTATGACAAGAGGTACGATAATAGTGTCTGTTGTTCAATTTCGCGATAAGAGTTTCCTGCTCGAGAAGAAGCGCATCTGGCACAGTCGATTGGAAGGTTACGCAGCGTACTCTTCTACGGAACCATTTAACTGCCTCTGGTCGGCCCTCGACACAAAATAACGTTTCAACTGCAGGAAACGCTTTTCAACGAGATAAAAGGACAAAACAGCCAAAACGAGTGTGACAGCAAAATTGTAGCCTAAAAGCTGCCATGGTCGCGGTTCCAGTTTTTGCAAAAACATTAATGTTGGGAAATGCCATAGATATAGGCCGTACGAAATTGTCCCGAGCCAAACGACGATCTTGTTCGATAATATCGAGTTTGTCAGACCGGTACGACGATAAAGAACATTGAGGATCAATATTACAGCTGCAATCTGCACAATAGTAAACCCGATAAGATTTGCAAACCTCGACAATTGATCAACAAACATCGCATGTAGAACTAGGATTACCACGCTCACCGGTGTCCAAAATCTTAGAGAAATTGGCATCTTCTGGCGGCACAGTTCATCTATTCGGGCTGAGGAGAGAGCAAAAGCCAGTAAACAACCCGCCAGCAGATCATCTGCTCGGGTATCAAAGCCGTTATAAATCCGATCTGTGCTGGCTCCTTTAAAAGTAAGAATATATCGGATCACAATCGAAGCAATGAGCAATATTGAGGTACATATGATTTTTGCTCTAAGCGTCGGCAGCCGAAAAAGGCCTATGCAAATCAGTGGCCAAACAAGATAGAACTGTTCTTCCACTGAAAGCGACCAAGTATGATCAAGGACATTGAATCGTGCCCAACCAAACGCTCTCGACCAGTTCATTAAATACAGTGCAGTGAATACGCTCGCCTGGAGATCATCATGTGGGCTCATTAATGTGAAAACGAAATGGCTAAATAATAGGAACGCTATCACTACCAGCGCGAGAGCTGGAAAGAGGCGCAATGCGCGCTTCGCATAGAAATTTCGAAAATTGAGGCGTCCCGTTTGCTCCAATTCCGCAGAAATTATGGATGTGATCAAAAAACCACTCAGCACAAAGAAGACATCAACGCCAAGAGAACCGCCGGGTAGTGAAAGTACTTTAGCGTGATACACGATTATCAGCAGGGCAGATATTCCACGCAATCCATTCAAGCCGGGTATAAATGTACCCGCTACGCTCTTTGTCATAAAAAATCCTGGTTCGTTTACGGGCAGTTGCTGATCCAGTACTCCATGCCCTGATCAAATTCAATCATGGCAATCACTTCTCTTTCAATGAAAACATTTGTAGAACAAAACACCATTGCAACTGCTTTCACTAAATATTTCGAAATTTGAAAAGGTAGACGATTTCAGCAGTGGGGAAGGCAAGCGGGCCGCGAGTCTACATCTTGTGAACGACAAATGTTCAATTATCATCACTTCGAGAGAAGCTACCGGCGAACATAATTGTATAAATACTTACTATATTATCGCACGTTATTACTTCATTGCTCTTGCAATGTCCGACTAAATCCTCGCGTTATACGATGAACTTTTAGTTTACAAAAAATAGAGTCTCGACAACAGAGCGAGAGACGTTTGATTTCAGGCATGCATTGGTAATGATCGGGAAATAGATTTCAGTCCAACCCTTCGAGCGACCCTATCGATATCAATCGACGACCTGAGACTCAAACAACGCATAGAACAATTCCAACAACATCGATTGGGTCGACGCGGCATCCTTGCTTTCATCGATGTTGTTGTGAAGGGTCATCTTTTCGATGCCCAAGACAACGAGTTTGTCCAGATCAATGGTTATGCGAACCACTGGCGCGCTGTCAACGGCGCAATCAAGACTTGCTGTCGTCATAAGATTGATACTTGAAAGGAAACAAGATGTCGTCCCGCTTCGTGCAGAGGAGATCGATTGGATAATATGAGCCGTCTCTCAATGATATCCAATCACCTTTGGCTCTGGCTGATGGTCGTTGTGATGACATTCACCTTTGTGAATCTCAACTGAGATTGAAATGTTCAAATCAGTTTCAGACGCGAATGTCAGAACTTTTATCGTTCTCGTTTGATTCTGGTTTGAACAGAAGCGCTCATCTGCTCACGAAAGAATGCTGCCGGCGTTGCGGGCGTTCTTGGAGGAAGAGAAACTTGACGAACCTGTTTTCGGTAAAGCGCGCATATTCAGTTTCTGAGACTTATTAAGGGCGAAGAATCACTAACGCGAGAATCCCTACTCAAACAATGTCTGGATTGATCAACAAAACAAGCTTCTTGGCTAACCGAAATTTCTTATGTCCAAGGGTGTTAAACCACCATTTATTGGTCAACTATGCCGTAAATTGTCCTGCTAGAATTAACCAAATGTCATGCAGTACCGCATTTATCCACCGCATCCCGCTGTTTGCTGAATATGCGTCGGCAGAGCGGGTAGAGTTGACATTCGTGATAGCAAATGACGTTCAAAAGTCGGAACAGCTGATCTTTTGCATCAACTTTTCCAACAACAGTTTTCGGAAAATCATTGATTTAAAAGGGGCAAAAGTGGCGCGAGTGACGGGGCTCGAACCCGCGACCTCCGGCGTGACAGGCCGGCACTCTAACCAACTGAGCTACACCCGCGCACTTTGCAAACCAGAAGTTCATCTGGTGTGAGGCGTCGTTTAAGGGGTTCGCAGGGGAGTGTCAAGCGCTTCGCAACACGAAAAATGCGATTGTGAAAAACTCTTCAAACAAATCATAAAAGTGTCGCATACCCCCTTGCCAATAGCGCGCGAAACGCCTAAACGCTCCCCACAGACCCTCTGTGAGGGGCGATTAGCTCAGTTGGTAGAGCGCTTCGTTTACACCGAAGATGTCGGGAGTTCGAGTCTCTCATCGCCCACCAATCCCTGAACGTTTTGATAGTTAGAATTTACCGAAAGCTTGGTAGATACAAGGGATTCATTGGCCATTTTTGGGCATGAGAGTGCCCAATCTTGCGCGTGCAATCCTGCAAATTATTATGCGAACCAGAAACCCTTCTGGTACCCAAACTCCCTCGACACCCTTATTCGACACCAGCTATGAGTAGGAATACAGATTTTAACTAGTATCGTAAGGGCCTCGATTCTATAAGAAGCCTCATTTTTGGAGGAGACGGATATGTTGCTGGAGAATACTACGAATGACGATGGTCGCCCGAAGCCTTTTCGTTTGCTCGGGTACTGTCCCGTTTGTAGGCAGGATACAGTTTTTGAAGGGCACAATGATTGGCACCGCGATTATCTTAACTGCACAAAGTGCCCCACAGGCTCGGTTCCTCGTGAACGCGCATTAGCCCTTGTTCTTTCAGAGCAACGCCCAGACTGGCGGAATTTGGCCATACACGAATCCTCACCATCACCTCGCGGAATATCGGCTGTTATCGCCAAAGAGTGTTCTCGATATATTGCGACACAGTATTTCCCCGACAACAAGTGGGGCGATGTCGTTGGCGGGGTCAGAAATGAGAACTTGGAAAAGCAGACATTCTCTAATGGTCAGTTTGATATTGTTGTGTCACTTGATGTGATGGAGCATGTTTATCATCCTGAGAAAGTTTTCTCAGAAGTCTTTAGGACCTTGAAGCCAGGTGGCTTATACATCTGCACGTTTCCGGTTCGAAAGAACCAGGTTGCAGGCTGGGAGCGCCGATTTGTGTTCAATCAAGACGGAACGCGTCACGATATTAAAGAGCCTGAAATTCACGGAAATCCCGTTAGCAATGAAGGATCAATCGTTACAGTAGATTATGGTTATGATCTACACCAACAGATCGCTGAGTGGGCACCATTTAATGTTCGCGTTTATCGGTTCTGCGATAAAGAGCATGGCATCATCGGAGAATACACCGAGGTTGTGGTTTGCAAGAAACCGATGGCGTAACATCCCAATGTTGGGCTTAGTGCACCAAAAAGTTTGACACCAAGAGTTGGGGGGGTAATGACAACGCCACCTATCCTTGTAAGAAGAGCCAATATGATTAAGCCAATTGCGTTTTACCTCCCACAGTTTCATCCAGTGAAAGAAAACTCAGAGTGGTGGGGGCCGGGTTTCACAGAGTGGACAAATGTCGCGAAGGCACGACCAAATTTTGAGGGTCACAATCAGCCTCAGATCCCCAGAGATCTTGGATTTTATGACCTCCGTATGGCTGAAACCATGCAGGCTCAAATCGAATTGGCAAAGGCCAATTCCATATTCGGGTTCTGCTTTTACTATTATTGGTTCTCAGGTCGTCGAATTCTTGAAAAGCCAATCGATGTGTTCGTTAACAACAAGATCGATTTCCCATTTTGCTTTTGCTGGGCAAATGAGAACTGGACCAAACGCTGGGATGGTGGCAACAACGAAATTCTCTTGGCCAATGAACATAGTGTCGAAAATGACAATCGCTTTATCGACGATGTCATTCCCTACATGCGGGATGACCGATATATTCGATACGACGGATTACCACTTATAATCATCTATCGTCCAGATATCCTTACGGATTCAAAAGCAACGTTTGCGCATTGGCGAAAGCGCGCAAAGGAAGCTGGACTACCGGGATTATTCATTGCTTCCGTAGCCTTCTATGACATTTTCCATCCCGATGATTGGGGGGCAGATGCTCTGGTAGAATTTCCTCCACATCAATATCTTGGTAATGCCTTCAGCTCAACAAGACCAAGGATCACCAATCCGGAGTTTCGTGGAAATATAATGGACTATCGCTCCGTCATGACGGAGTCCATTAACCGCAGACATGATGATTTTCTGTTCTTTCATGGTGCTATGCCATCTTGGGATAACACAGCGCGCAGGCAAAACGATCCGTTCACTTTCATAAACTCATCGCCCGAACTATTCGAACTATGGTTGCGAAACCAAAGCTTGAAAACCAGCGCTGATAAACAAAACAAAGAGAAGTTTGTCTTCATCAACGCTTGGAATGAATGGGCCGAGGGATGTCATCTGGAGCCATGTTTAAAGTATGGGCACCAACACCTTGAAGCAGTTCATAGGTCAGTAAACATTGATCGATATGTGACACCCACACCACCCCACGATAATGTTATGGGAGCCCTTGCTTCTATCGAGAATTATGACCTAGGAAACTTCAAATATTTATCTGGGCTTGAGATACGATATAGTGAAGCATTGGCAGATATCTCACATCTCAAGGCACATCAAATACCTGCTCCCGTCTCTCTTGCTTCGGCGATTGCGCAAAAGCTACGCGGCAATCCTATTGCTTATCGCATAGCCAGAAAGATTTTTCGCACTATGAGAAAAGTACGAGGGCAATAAATGTCTGTAGGTGCTATCATTGCTCACTTCGATCCCAGCGGGGAAAGGTCGTCAAACTGGCGCTTACTTCTGGAAACAGTTAGGTTATTTGCCTCAACTGGGGTGGTTGTCTCTACGGGCATTTCAGAAAAAGATAGTCAGGTTGCAAAAGACCTTGGATTCGCTGTAATCCGAAGGAAGAACATTGGCTACGACTTTATGAGTTATGCCGTCGGTTATGACGCCCTGAAAGGTGCTGCGCCCGTAAAACAAATTCTATTTTGTAATGACAGTTTTTTTGTATCCCGCAGCGATGTCTTCCGTCTGACTATTGAACGGTTAGTTGAAAGCGAGCGAATGGCCTTGTTCGCCACTGTTTCCAACCAGATAGTGCGCCATGGGCAAAGTTACCTTTTTTCCGTGAAACGCGAAGTTTTTGAACGGCGGGAATTTTCCGAATTTCTCCATTCAGTAAGACCCCTTGCGTCGCGAGAACATGTGATTTTCTCGTACGAACTGGGATTTTCGCACAAGTTAAATGATCTAAATGCCCCATTCTCAGGGTTAGTGGAGACTAAGGCAAAGAAGGTATTCTCCAACAAAAGGGGTATCAATCCAACTCATGACCATGCCAAGCAAATCGACAAGGAGCTTGGTATAATTAAGTATGAAAGGATCGTCAGAAATCCACTCGCCCTCAAGGGTGGCAACTGGTTGAAAGATATTTCCGACCGGGCTCGTGAAAATGGTCCTAAAACAGCAATGTTAACCGGCGTTAAGAAGCCCAAAGCTGTTGTCGTTTGCCACTGCCACTATCCCGAAGTTGTTGATGAACTTTTGGCTTATTTCGACAGATTCCCCGACGGAACAGACATACACGTCACGTCATCCAACAGTGACGTTCTGGCAAAATTCAAGGCTAAATGGCATAGGCGCCATGTATTCCTTGGAGTACATCCCGCGGAGAATAGAGGCCGCGATGTTCTGCCATTTTTCTCGTTGTTGCCAACGTTAGATATTGATGATGATACGCCGATACTAAAGATACACGGGAAGCGCAGTCTCTACTCACCCAAAGGTGAGTCATGGCGCAAAGATATGCTTACAAGTCTGGCAGGGTCAGAAGAATCCATCGAAGTCATACTTACCAATTTTAAGAATAACCCAAAGTTGGGCATACTGGGACCGGATCATTCATTTGTGAGTAGCCCCAACTATTGGGGCGCAAACAGAGACCGCGTCTTCTCTCTCATGGCAACTGCCGGAACACCGTCAGATGACGCAGACGATTTGGGCTTCTTTGCTGGAACTATGTTTTGGATACGTGCACAATGCGCAAAACAGGCCGCACAAATCGTTGACCGTAATAGTTTTGAACGTGAAGATGGCCAGAGGGACGGAACGTACGGTCACGCCCTTGAGCGGGCAATCCCGATGATACTTTTCAAAAAAGGATGGGAACTTCGCGAGATAACAGGTGTATCGCCACTCTATCCTGATCTCGTTCGGCAACGAAAACTCAGTTACTTCTGATTCGGCGTCCCAAGTACACTACGCGCCGACTGCGATGAATTATTGGCAATACCCACACGGAACTAACGGTGTGGGTTCGGGAAAATGAAACTTTTCTTTGGACAAATTCTACAGTTGATTTGGTCAAAGTTCTTGGAGTTCTTGGATAGGGCGCCCCTCGGACTTTCTCCGCTAATTTCGAACAGGCCCTGTGTTTTCCTCATTGCACGCATCATTTTCTGCGGCAACAATGTGTTTCTCCTTCCAAGAGACAAACCAAATAATGGGAACAACACATGGTAACGATCCGCACGTCACGATTCGCCGTCTTTTCACTCGCTACACTCTACCCTGCCCTTGCCTATGCCCATGTGGGCGTGGGGGAGACCAGTGGCTTCACCCACGGCTTTGCTCACCCCATATCCGGCCTTGATCACGTCCTTGCGATGATTCTCGTCGGCATCTTTGCCTTCCAGCTGGGCGGTCGCGCCCTCTGGCTCGTTCCCGCCGCTTTTGTCGGCATGATGGCCGTCGGCGGCGCGCTCGGCGTTGCCGGGATCACTGTGCCCTTCGTGGAGTTTGGAATAGCTCTCTCGGTCATCGTGCTCGGTGCAGCCGTGGCGTTTGAGGTTCAGGCGCCGGTGGCCATAGCAGCTGGCCTGGTGGGGCTGTTTGCGGTTTTCCATGGCCATGCCCATGGCGCGGAAATGCCTGAGAGTGCCGGTGGTCTTGCCTATGCGGGTGGGTTCATGGCTGCGACCGCCCTGCTCCACATCGCCGGTATTGGCATTGGCTTTGCTGTCGGCAAAATCGGCCAGCGCGTGGGCTCCAGCGTTGTCAGGCTTATTGGTGGGCTTGCGGCCCTTGTCGGCGTCGGCATCCTCACGGGCACGCTCTAAGACATCCACCGATAGAATCAAAAAAGCCGGGCAATTTCTTGCCCGGCTTTTTGTTTGTTTCGATCTTAGTGCGCGATCTGCGCCGAAGCATCATCCTCGGTGGATGCAGCTGCCGGTACATGAACCGGCTCGGTCCATTCGATCGGTACAGGCGCACGCACGAGCGCGTGTTTGAGCACCTCGTTGGCGTGGCTGACCGGAATGATCTCAAGGCCGTTCTTCACATTATCAGGAATTTCCGCCAGATCCTTGGCGTTCTCTTCCGGGATCAGAACTGTCTTGATGCCACCACGTAAGGCGGCAAGCAGCTTCTCTTTCAGACCACCAATCGGCAATACCCGTCCGCGCAATGTGATTTCGCCAGTCATGGCGATATCCTTACGCACAGGAATACCGGTCAGGATCGAAACGATCGCTGTTACCATGGCAACACCAGCCGATGGGCCATCCTTGGGTGTCGCACCCTCAGGCACGTGCACGTGGATATCCCTGCGATCGAAGAGCGGCGGTTCGACACCGAAATCGATAGCCCTTGAACGGACATAGGATGCCGCCGCAGAAATCGATTCCTTCATCACGTCGCGCAGATTGCCTGTGACGGTCATGCGGCCCTTGCCGGGCATCATGACGCCTTCAATGGTCAGCAATTCGCCGCCCACTTCCGTCCAGGCAAGACCTGTGACAACACCAACCTGATCTTCACCGTCGATCTGGCCGAAGCGGAACTTCTGTACGCCGAGATAATCGTTGATGTTGGCCTCAGTGACCTTCACCGACTTCTTGGTCTTCGACTTCAGAATTTCCGTCACGGCCTTGCGGGCAAGCTTCATCAGTTCGCGTTCGAGGCTACGAACACCGGCTTCGCGGGTGTAATCGCGCACGATGGCCCGAATGGCACCTTCTGAAACCGAGAACTCCTTCGGCTGCAACGCGTGATCGCGGATAGCCTTGGGCAATAGGTGCCGCTTGGCAATCTCGACCTTTTCGTCTTCCGTGTAACCGGCAATACGGATGATCTCCATACGATCCATGAGAGGACCGGGGATGTTCAGCGTATTGGCAGTCGTGACGAACATCACATTCGAAAGGTCATATTCGACCTCAAGATAGTGATCCATGAAGGTTGAGTTCTGTTCCGGATCGAGCACCTCGAGCAGAGCTGATGACGGATCGCCGCGGAAGTCCTGGCCCATCTTGTCGATCTCGTCGAGCAGGAAGAGCGGGTTGGACTTCTTTGCCTTCTTCATCGACTGGATGACCTTGCCGGGCATCGAACCGATATAAGTGCGGCGGTGACCGCGGATTTCAGCCTCGTCACGCACGCCGCCAAGCGACATACGGATGTATTCACGGCCGGTAGCCTTGGCGATCGAACGGGCCAGAGAGGTCTTACCGACGCCGGGAGGACCAACGAGACACAGGATCGGGCCTTTGATCTTGGTCGACCGCGCCTGTACGGCGAGATATTCCACGATCCGGTCTTTCACCTTGTCGAGGCCATAATGCTCGGCGTCCAGAACCTCATCGGCGAGGTTCAGATCGTTCTTCACCTTCGACTTCTTGTTCCACGGAATGGTCAAGAGCCAGTCGAGATAGTTGCGAACAACCGTCGCTTCGGCGGACATCGGGCTCATCTGACGAAGCTTCTTCAGCTCCTGATTGGCCTTCTCACGCGCTTCCTTGGAGAACTTGGTCTTCTTGATGCGCTCTTCCAGTTCGGCTGCCTCGTCGCGGCCATCTTCGCCGTCGCCAAGTTCCTTCTGGATCGCCTTCATCTGTTCATTGAGGTAGTATTCGCGCTGGGTCTTTTCCATCTGGCGCTTGACGCGCGAGCGGATACGCTTTTCCACCTGAAGAACGGAAATTTCCGACTCCATGAACGACATGGCTTTTTCCAACCGTGCACGTACGGAAAGAATGGACAGCATGTCCTGCTTTTCAGGAATCTTGATCGCAAGATGCGAGGCAACCGTATCGGCCAGCTTCGAGTAATCCTCGATCTGTCCGGCGGCGCCAACAACTTCTGGCGAAATCTTCTTGTTCAGCTTCACGTAGTTTTCAAAGTCGGACACGACGGAGCGAGCCAGAGCTTCGATTTCAACGGGATCTTCTGATGGTTCTGCCAGCGTCGTGGCATTGGCTTCGTGGTAATCCTCACGATCACTGAAACTGGTGATTTCAGCGCGGGCAATACCTTCAACCAGTACCTTTACCGTTCCATCCGGCAGTTTCAGCAACTGCAGGACATTGGCAATGGTGCCTATGCTGTAGATCGCATCCGACTGCGGATCATCATCCGCAGCGTTCTTCTGTGTGGCAAGCAGGATTTGCTTGTCGACGCCCATTACTTCCTCAAGTGCGCGAATGGATTTTTCGCGACCGACGAAGAGTGGAACGATCATGTGTGGGAAGACAACGATATCGCGCAATGGCAAAACGGCATAAAGCCCGCTTTCCCCACCCGCTGGTGTCTTCTTGCTTGCAACCGTCATTTCATGTCCTTTCTCAGGCCAATCGGCCTAGATCGCCACATCCGGGTACCCTTTGGTTGCATGATCTTTTCCAAAAATCGGGATCCATTTTTGGGATCATGCGAAGAGCGGCGTACTACCGGTTGTGCAGCTTAACCTTTACTTGGAGTGGCGAGGCTCTCGTTTCAAGCGCCCCGGTTTCAAGCACAGTCACAGAATCGTAATCTATCCTGCTCCTACCAACGTCCAAGCGCAATCTTTTGCGATGCAGCACACCTCTGAAGAGGATGATTTTCGTGGAAATCATCGGTCGACCGGGGCGATACTGCCCGCTTCGGGCTTTTACGCCTACGCTGCTCTCACAAAAATTGTGCGCCTCTCATAGTTAATCAATCGTAAATATTGTTTCGTGGCGCAATTAAGACGAGCAACAAATGCAAAAGGCCCCGCTGATGCGGAGCCCTTGCTTTTCTGACATCGCTTTGACGCTTTAAGCCGAAACGTTGCCCTTCTCTTCCTTGCGCTCCGCATAGATGTAGAGCGGGCGTGAATTGCCTTCGACCACATCGCCGGAGATGACAACCTCCTGCACGCCGTCGAGCGTTGGCAGTTCGTACATCGTATCGAGCAGGATCTTTTCCATGATCGAACGAAGGCCACGCGCACCGGTCTTGCGGGCAATGGCCCGCAAAGCGATTGCTTTCAACGCATCCTCATGGAACGTCAGCTCGACATTTTCCATATCGAACAGGCGCTGATACTGCTTGACCAGAGCGTTCTTCGGCTCCGACAAAATCTGCACCAGGGCAGCTTCATCGAGATCCTCGAGCGTCGCGATGACAGGCAGACGACCCACAAATTCGGGGATGAGACCGAATTTCAGCAGATCTTCGGGCTCAAGCTCGCGGAAGATTGCGCCAACACGGCGTTCGTCCGGGCTTTTGACCGCAGCGCTAAAGCCGATGGACGTCTTCTCGCCACGTGCCGAGATGATCTTGTCGAGACCGGCAAAAGCACCACCGCAGATGAACAGGATGTTGGTTGTATCCACCTGCAGGAATTCCTGCTGGGGATGCTTGCGTCCACCCTGCGGCGGAACGGAAGCGACCGTACCTTCCATGATCTTCAAAAGTGCCTGCTGTACACCCTCACCCGACACGTCGCGTGTAATCGACGGGTTGTCGGACTTGCGGCTGATCTTGTCGACTTCGTCGATATAGACAATGCCGCGCTGTGCCCGCTCGACATTATAGTCGGCAGACTGGAGCAGCTTGAGAATGATGTTCTCGACATCCTCACCGACGTAACCGGCTTCCGTCAGCGTCGTCGCGTCTGCCATGGTAAACGGCACGTCGATGATGCGGGCGAGCGATTGCGCCAGATAGGTTTTGCCGCAACCGGTTGGACCAACGAGAAGGATGTTGGACTTCGCCAGTTCGACTTCATTGTTTTTCGATGCGTGGGCCAACCGCTTATAGTGGTTGTGCACCGCGACAGAGAGAACACGCTTGGCATGGTTCTGACCGATGACATAATCATCGAGTACAGCCATGATTTCCTGCGGCGTCGGAACGCCTTCACGGGATTTCACCATCGAGGATTTGTTTTCCTCGCGGATGATGTCCATGCACAGCTCGACGCATTCATCACAGATGAAAACAGTCGGGCCCGCAATCAGTTTGCGAACTTCGTGCTGGCTCTTCCCGCAAAACGAGCAATAAAGCGTATTCTTTGAATCACCGCCGCCGTTGCTGACTTTGCTCATTGCAGTTTCCTTTCAGTATCGGCGCCCTGTTTGGCTGGGAACCGTTCACCCCCTTTGGACTATGCCCTGCGGGGAATGATTCGAATAGTAATTCGAAGAATAGGCTTCCTCTACTCACCAATGACTTAACGTAACGTCTGTTGGCCTGCATGCAAGCCGGTTGTGTGGCAAAAAGTCCGCATCCGGGTCAAAAAAAGTTCATTCTTGGCCCGGTGCGGCCATTTAGCCGGTTACTTTGCGTCGCCTTCGATGATCGCACGCGATTCAAGCACCTTGTCGATCAGTCCGAACTCAAGTGATTCCTGCGCTGTCATGAAGTGATCGCGATCGAGAGTCTTCTCGATTGTCTCGTAGTCGCGGCCCGTATGCTTCACGTAAATCTCGTTCAGGCGGCGCTTCATCTTGATGATATCCTGGGCATGGCGCTCGATATCCGAAGCCTGACCCTGAAAACCGCCTGATGGCTGGTGAAGCATGATACGGGCGTTTGGCAGAACGAAACGCATATCCTTTTCACCGGCGGTCAGCAGGAGCGAGCCCATCGACGCAGCCTGACCGAAGCAAAGGGTCGATACGGCAGGACGGATAAACTGCATGGTGTCATAAATCGCCATGCCTGATGTGACGACGCCGCCGGGTGAATTGATGTAGAGGTTAATTTCTTTCTTCGGATTTTCCGATTCAAGGAACAGGAGCTGGGCGCAGATCAGCGTCGCCATGCCGTCCTCGATCGGGCCGGTAATGAAAATGATGCGTTCTTTCAGCAGGCGCGAGAAAATATCATAGGCCCGCTCGCCCCGGTTGGTCTGCTCGACGACCATGGGTACGAGGTTCATTGCTGTTTCGATTGGATCTCTCATCGGTGGGCCTCAGCGTTTTGGAGAACAAGGGCTTTGAACGCCCCCAAGATTCGTGGATTACACTTTCGATACATAGGGTGTTGCCGCCCTGTTCCGCAAGATGTTCTGCACTTTATCACCCAAATCGGCTATTGCTGGCAGCCCCGGAGTTTCGCGGAAAATCTCGCAATCATACCTGAAATCGGAATACAATAATGAGAGTCAAGGCCCACGAGATAAGTTCCGATATCCGGGATGCAACCGAAACGGGGCTGCTTTGCTTGCAACCCGGTTATTCTCAAGGGTTAAGAATAAGCCCGCGCTGGCCCTCATCACATGTCCATATTGATCGCGAGGCGTTCAACCACTTGCTTGCGGTGTGCAAAGAACTGCCAGAGGGCGTCACGTTGATCCTCACCAGAGGTTACGAACAGGCGCATTCAAGACTTGGCCTCGTCAGGCGGGTTTCGCGGCGAATGGGAATAAAGCTGTTTCAGATCCTGTATAGCCAGCGACGCTCAGAAATCGCCGAGATATTCGGTGCTAACGGACATGATGTTGATGGAACGCATATCGAGGTCTCAATCGCTGTTGGCCTGAAGAGACTGCGGTTTCTCCCTCTCGGCGTGTTCACACCGGAAACTTGGCAAAAAGCGAAGGTCCGTCGTCATCAGCCTGATATCGATGCCGTGAAGGCCAAATTAAGGGAACATGGCTTCCGCATTCATCGCAACCATACCGAAAGCCTTCAGATTCACTGTGACTTGATACCCTCCAAAACTCCTGATCCTGACGGAACGCAACCGGAAACGGCTTAGGCGGCTTCCGCCATCAACCAGCGCTTGAGCAGGGGTACATTGCCGGTTCCCAGCGCCTGCGCTACACGCCGCCCGACCGCCGCGCCGAACTTGTATCCATGCCCGGAACAGGCGGAGACAACGAGACATTTGCCCTCTTCCGTGGCGAAAAATCGGTTATCCGAGGTGAACGTGTAGGCACAGGTGACAACGTTGGTGACTGTGTATTCACCGATCCGCTTCATCGGCGGTGCGAAGAGATCGCGGATCGCCTCACCCTCACCCGCTTCCGGAACCCGACCAGCATCGGCATCAGGCGATTTGCGCTTGTGCAGACCGGAGCCGAATTTCAGACCGCCGCCACCACTCGCGGGAATAATGTAGCCATCCGTGCGTCCGCCCACATCGAGTACAACCGGAGAACTGTCCCATGCAGCTTTTAAATCCGCCGGTGGCTCAAGATAAACAACGGCGGTGCGATAGGTGGTCAGCGATGATGTCACGTCGGGGAAAAGTTTTGTGACCCATGCGCCCGCCGTAACAACAACCCTATCGGCGGTAATCACCGTCCCGTCCGCCAGCACGACCGAACCGCCGGCACTGTCAACCGCGGTGACTTTTGTATTTTCCAGAACCACCGCACCATGGGCGCGCAGCCAGCGGGCGATGTCGCTGGCGATCTTCCTGCAATGCAACGCTCCCCCCTCAGGCGAGAAGAATGCATACCGGAATGTTCCTTCTTCCAGATAACCATAACGTTTCACCGCGTCCGCTGGCTCGTATATCTCCAGCGGATAACCGCCCTGCTCCAGTCCTTCGCGATATTCCTCCGCTTCATCATCAGCTTCGCGTGAAATGCAGATGAAACCGCGTGGATCAAGATGGGTTGCACCGATGTCCTGCCAAAGCTCGTCCCACGCCTCATAGGCTTCGGAAATCGCATCGGCATAACCACCGGCAGCACCATAGGCGCGGCGGATAATACGATGGTGATCACCGGAAGCCGCAAGCGGATTGGGAATAGGTCCCTGCTCGATCAGCGTCACCGAATGCCCCGCCTTGGTCAGCGACCATGCGCTGGACAGCCCGGCAATTCCTGCCCCGACGATGGTGATTTTCATGATTGGGTCCTGCTATGACTTGTGAAGGAGGAAGATTCGCATGCAATATGAAACCATTCGCATCGATTGCTCAAACATTTTCGATGAAGACAGTTTTCACAATGTCTTTGCCGGGACCTTTGGCTTTCCCGTATTCTATGGCCGCAACATGGATGCGTGGGTCGATTGCATGACATCGCTGGATGAACCGGATGATGGTATGACCACTGTTACGGTCGAAAAGGGGGGCATCGTGGTGTTGCAGCTTGATGCAATCGCACAAGTGCGGGATCGTTGCCGCCGTGCCTATGACGACCTTCTCGAATGCTCTGCCTTCGTCAATTGGCGCCGTATGCAAAGCGGCCTCAAGCCTGTCCTCTGCCTGTCTTTTGCCTGACCCTAACGGTACATCAATCATGAATCCCACGCCCGCATCCTTCCAATTCAATCCTGCCAATCCCCATCTGAAACTTGATCCACACGACCAGCCCTTCGTCCAAAACCCCTATGACACTTACGCAGCGCTGCATGCGCAGACGTCGGCGTTCTTCTGGGAGGAATACGGGTTCTGGTGCTTTATCGGCTTTGACGGCGTCAATAAATTGCTGCGCGACCGGCGTTTTGGCCGGGAGAATCGTCATGGTATCGCAGATTCGCAGGGCAATAGTGGCGACCGCTCTCACCTCAAAGACTTCGATCATGTCGAAAAGTTCTCGATGCTGGAGCTGGAACCACCGACGCATTCGCGGCTGCGTACGCTGGTCAATCGCGCGTTTGTCTCCCGGCAGGTTGAGCGCCTGCGTCCGCGCATTGAGGCACTGGCACATGAGTTGATCGATCGGTTCGAAACCAAGGGTGAAGCCGACCTTATCGCCGATTTTGCCACGCCCATCCCTGTTACAGTCATTGCCGAGATGCTTGGCGTACCCACCGAGGCAGCGCCACGCCTTCTCGACTGGTCCCACCGCATGGTTGCCATGTATATGCATGGCCGCAACCGGCAGTCCGAGGACAGCGCCAATGCTGCCGCCGCAGAATTCTCGGGTTTTCTCCGGGATTATGCTGGACAGCGGCGTGCTGAACCGGCCGACGATCTTCTTAGTCTGCTGCTCGCGGCCGAAGCAGATGGAGCAAAGCTGTCGGAAGACGAGCTTATCACGACCGCCATCCTGCTGCTCAACGCAGGTCACGAAGCGACAGTTCATCAAACCGGTAATGCGGTGAAAACCATTCTGGAAAGTGGCCGCAATGCCGCCGAACTGTTGCGGGACGCCGATGCAACGGTGCAAACCGTTGAGGAATGCCTGCGATTTGACGCGCCGCTGCATATGTTCACGCGCTACGCCTATGAGGAGATCGATCTTGGCGACGGTATCGTTGTGAAACCCGGCGACCAGATCGGTTTGATGCTTGGTGCGGGCAATCGCGATCCTGATGCCTTTGTCGATGCGGGATCATTCCTGCCGGGACGGACGGATCAGAAGAACCTCTCCTTCGGCGCGGGTATCCATTTTTGCATCGGCGCACCATTAGCGCGGCTGGAGTTGCAGGTCTCGCTAAAAGTGCTGTTCGACCGCCTGCCGGGGTTGCATTTGAAGGAGACCCCACGCTTCCGCGATAGCTATCATTTCCATGGATTGGAAAAGTTGGTTGTCGAGTGGTGAGTGGTGAGTGGTGAGTGGTGAGAAATGATCATCGACCCGCTCCCGCCGTCACCCCTTTCCCTCATGGTGAGCCTGTCGAACCATGATGAACTGCTGGTGCCAGACTGCCCGGTTCAAAGTTTGGTGCGTGGTTCGACAAGCTCACCATGAGGGAGAGTGAGGATGCCACACGGCTAATCGCAAAAGATGCAAAAACATCGCCAATGGTGCAGAACTTGACTCCCTGCAACCACCCCTCTCCCTCATGGTGAGCTTGTCGAACCACGATGAACTGTTCGTGCCAGACTGCCCGGCTCAAAGCTTGGTGCGTGGTTCGACGGGCTCACCACGAGGGAGATAGGAGCGCCTCACAACCGGATTACATATTCCTTGCGGGTGGTTTCAATCACCTCCCAGGTGCCGCGAAAGCCCGGTTTCAGTACAAAACTATCCCCGGCCTCCAGATGGCGCTCTTCACCACCCTCTTCCGTGACAATCGAGCGGCCGGACAGGATGTGGCAGAACTCCCATTCATCATAGGAAATGCGCCACTTGCCCGGTGTTGCCTCCCAAATCCCGGCATAAAGACCGCCTTCCGCCTCATCGCAGTTCCAAGTGCGAAATTGCGGATCGCCCGAGATAACCCGGTCCGGCGCCGGCGCGCCGTGTTCAGGGTCAATGCTACCGAAATCGATACGGACAAAATGTGTCATGGGTTCATCCTGCCTTTGTCAGCGCCTGATCGAGATCAGAGATAAGGTCTTCGACAGTCTCGATACCAATCGATAGCCGCACCACATCGGGTCCCGCTCCTGCGGCCACCTTTTGCGCGTCGCTCAACTGCCGGTGCGTGGTCGATGCGGGATGGATAATCAGGGATTTTGTATCGCCAATATTGGCCAAATGCGAAAACAGCTGCAGGTGCTCGACCAGTTTCACGCCCGCTTCGTAGCCGCCTTTCAAGCCAAAGGTGAAAACAGCGCCGGCACCGCGCGGCGCATATTTTTGCTGCAAAGCATGGTATGGATCGTTTGGAAGTCCCGCATAGCTGACCCAAGCCACTTTCTCGTGGGTGGAAAGCCATTCGGCTATTTTCAGCGCATTATCCGCATGGCGCTGCATGCGCAGCGGCAAGGTCTCAATTCCCGTCAGAATCTGAAAAGCGTTGAACGGCGACAAGGCTGGTCCAAGATCGCGCAAACCAAGCACGCGGCAGGCAATAGCAAAGGCGAAATTGCCAAATGTTTCGTGCAGGACGATGCCATTATATTCGCTGCGCGGCTCGGATAGCAGCGGATAATTACCGGATTTTGACCAGTCGAAGGTGCCGCAATCAACAATCACACCGCCCATCGAATTGCCATGACCACCCAGAAATTTGGTCATGGAATGAACGATGATATCGGCGCCATATTCGATGGGCCGGATGAGATAGGGGGATGCCAGTGTATTGTCGACGATCAGCGGCAGACCATGTTTGTGGGCGATTTCGGCAATCGCCTCGATATCGGTGACGATACCACCCGGATTGGCAAAGCTTTCGATGAATATGGCGCGGGTCCGGTCATCGATCTGGGCTTCGAACGAGGCGAGATCATCCGGTTCCGCCCAGCGCACAAGCCAATCAAAAGATTTGAACGACTGGCCGAACTGGTTGATCGAACCGCCATAAAGTTTTTTGGAGGCGATGAAATTATCGCCGGGCTGCATCAATGTGTGAAAAACCAGCAGCTGCGCCGCATGGCCCGATGCGACAGCAAGTGCAGCGGTTCCGCCTTCTAGCGCCGCCACCCGCTCCTCAAGCACCGCATTGGTCGGATTGGTAATGCGCGTGTAGATATTGCCGAACGCTTTGAGGCCAAACAGCGATGCCGCATGGTCGGCATCATCGAAAACAAAAGCTGTCGTCTGGTAAATCGGCGTAGCACGCGCTCCCGTTGCCGGATCGGGCTGGGCGCCCGCGTGGACGGCAAGAGTTTCAATTCCGGGTGCGCGATGCGCCATGGTTCATCTCCCTGTCATCAATGATTTGCCCGAGGCTATGGGATTGCGGCTCTAACGCCAAATCATTTTGGCTGTCTTAAACCAAAACTCTGGAACCCTTGCCGCATCTGCGGTTTTTTCGCCGAAAGGATGCGGGAATTCACGCCGCTCCAGCCAATTTCGCCGCACAGCCGCGCATATTCAATCTTCGGGCAGCGATTCATGACCACCTGAATACCCGCAGCCTCGGCTTTGCGCGCCGCTTCATCGTGGCGAACGGTCAGTTGGGTCCAGATGACTTTGGGTAGTGGGTCCAGCGCCAGAACTTCGTCAACAATCGCAGGCACTGCATCGGAAGCACGAAATACATCGATCATGTCGATGGGTTCAGGGATATCGGCAAGACGCGCATAGACCTTTTGCCCAAGGATTTCCTTGCCCGCCTGCCCCGGATTAACGGGGATCACCCGGTAGCCCTTATCGATCAGATATTTCATCACAAAAAAGCTCGGCCGCACCTCATTGGCGGAGGCGCCGACCATGGCGATGGTTTTGACCGATGATAGAATGCCGCTGATATAGTCGTCAGGATAATAATCGTGATCCATGCCGTTATTCGCCCTTCCACTCCGGCTTGCGCTTTTCGATGAAGGCATTGATGCCTTCTTCCGCATCGCGTGCCAGCATGTTTTCCACCATCACCTCAGCCGTATAATCATAGGCATCAGACAGGCCCATTTCCGCCTGCCGGTAAAAGGCTTCCTTGCCAATCTTAACGGTCAAAGTCGATTTCTCTGCAATGGTTTGGGCGTATTTCCTGACAATCGGATTCAGGTACTCCTGCGGCACCACCCGGTTGATAAGGCCAAATTCCCGCGCTGTCGAAGCATCGATCGTCTCGCCGGTCAGCAGCATCTCCATCGCCTGTTTGCGCGAAACATTCCGCGATAGTGCGACCATGGGCGTGGAACAGAACAGACCAATATGGACGCCGGGCGTGCAGAAAGTGGATTTGTCGGAGCAGATGGCAAGATCGCAGGAGGCCACAAGCTGGCAACCGGCAGCTGTTGCAAGGCCATCAACAGCAGCAATCACCGGCCTTGGATGGTGCACGATCGCCTGCATCAGTTCGGCACAGAGCTTCATCGTCTGTTCGAAAAATGCGCGGCCACGGTCAGCGTCCTGCCGGTGCGCCGTCAATTCCTTGAGGTCATGTCCGGCTGAAAACAGCTTTTGCGCCGAATCGATAATGATGACGCGGACCGCCTTGTCATCACGCGCGACGAGCAGATGATCCAGAAGCAATTGCATCATGGCAATCGAGAGCGCATTGGCAGGTGGATTCTGCAATGTCAGGCGCAGCACGCCCGAGATGAGTTCATACCCGATGATTGGTTCATCCTTCCGGATAACGTGAACTTCTCCCATATTGCTCCTCATTTCTATGCGCAGACGCCCCCTATCAGAGACTTGTCCATTGTTTATAAAGCGGTTTGATCGAACTTAAATGCTTTTTGACGATAGCCAGATTCTCCGGTGACGGCCGTGCCTTCTCCACCGTTTCCAGCCCTGCTTTCAGACCATCGATCATATCGGCCTTCTGCTTGTCCGTGAGATTAGGGGTTGATGGGATGGTAGCAATCGCCTTTTCCACCTCCTCGCGCGGATCAGGATTGGTAAGCCAGTGATAGGTCACCATGATCGTTCGCGTGGTTTCGCCCCAGTCATTGAAATCCTTGAAGCCGTATTCCGCCGCTTTCCTGTCCAGCCGCGCCGCCGCTTCCGGTGAAGTGGCATTGCCGGCCGCTTCCTGCTTCATCTGCGCACCCACGGCGGCAAAGCTGTAAAGGAAGCGCTTTATAATGTCCTGTGTGAGTGTCACCGGTCGCACAGGCAGGCTGAACGGTTCAATCTGCGGCGCAGTCTGGCCGAAGGACGGTGTCACAGTGCTCGCCGCAAGAACGGCGATGACAAACAGCGTGGTTCGAAGCAATTTCATGGCTGGCTTCCTTGCAAAGAAGACACGGATGGCTAGGAATATCAGTGAATGTGCTGTGAGAACAGATGGAGCGTACCTGTGGGGACTGCAATGAATGTAGAAGCGTTAACAGCTTTTCTCGAGCGTGAATTCCCACAGGTGAATGCAGATGGCGTGGCTTATACGGTGACTGGCGCGGGTCCGGGGTATGCCACCATGCGACTTGACCCGGCGGACAAACATTTGCGTCCCGGCGGGACCGTATCAGGCCCGACGCTGTTTGCCCTTGCCGATATTGCCGCCTATATCGCGATCCTGGCCCAGATCGGCCCGGTAGCGCTGGCTGTGACGACTAACCTCAACATCAACTTTCTGCGCAAGCCGGAACTCGGCCCTATCGATGCCACGGCAAAGCTGCTCAAGCTGGGCAAACGGCTCGCCGTGGTGGATATATCGCTGACCAATGGTGGAGATAATGAACTCGTGGCCCATGCAACCGCGACCTATTCGATTCCACCGCGTTGATGAGCCTGCTATGGAAAACGAGCCTGTAGGCACCAAAAACGCAGAAAATCCTGCCGAAATTATGTGGTAATATAATACCTTTTTCTTAAACCATTGTTTTAATTATTTAATTTGTCAAAAACCAGAAAAACATCCGCTTGACGCAATCAGTATAGGCCGGTATTGAACCCCTCGACTGCCGTAGGTTCTTCCTGCGGCATTTAACTGTTGTGTGAATGGCGACCATCCACACAACGCAAGCAACAAGAAAAGCCTTCTTTTATGAAGGATGATCTCAAGGACGAACACAATGGCTACCTTCACTCAGAAGCCAGCAGATGTGACGAAAAAGTGGATCCTGATTGACGCCGAAGGCCTCGTCGTCGGACGTCTCGCTTCCATCGTTGCCAACATCCTGCGCGGCAAGCACAAAGCAACCTTTACCCCTCACGTTGACGATGGCGACAATGTCATCATCATCAATGCTGAAAAGGTTGCACTCACCGGTAAGAAGTTTACCGACAAGGTTTACTACTGGCACACCGGCCACCCAGGTGGCATCAAGGAACGCACTGCCCGTCAGCTGCTCGAAGGCCGTTTTCCGGAACGCGTCGTTGAAAAGGCTATCGAGCGCATGGTTCCCCGTGGCCCGCTCGGCCGTCGCCAGATGAAGAACCTCCGCGTTTACGCAGGTTCCAATCACCCACATGAAGCTCAGGCACCAGAAGTCCTCGACGTTGGCGCGCTGAATTCCAAGAACAAAAGGAGCGCATAAGAATGGCTGAGCTCAACTCGCTCGCAGATCTCGGTACTGCCGCCGCATCGACGCAGGCAGCTGCACCGGTTCATGTCCAGAAGCTTGATGCCAAAGGCCGTGCCTATGCAACCGGCAAGCGTAAGGATGCGGTTGCCCGCGTCTGGATCAAGCCAGGTTCCGGCAAGATCATCGTCAACGATAAGGAATACGGCAAGTATTTTGCCCGTCCGGTTCTCCAGATGATCCTGCAGCAGCCAATCGTTGCTAGCAACCGCGCTGGCCAGTACGACATCATCGCTACTGTTGCCGGTGGTGGTCTGTCCGGTCAGGCCGGTGCCGTTCGTCATGGCATTTCCAAGGCTCTCACCTACTTCGAACCTGCCCTGCGCGGTGTTCTGAAGAAGGGTGGTTTCCTTACACGCGACAGCCGCGTTGTTGAACGTAAGAAGTACGGCAAGGCGAAGGCCCGTCGTTCCTTCCAGTTCTCGAAGCGCTAATACAGCGTTTCAATTGGACAGAACAAAAAGCGGGCCTTCGGGTCCGCTTTTTTGTTGCCAATAAATGCGTTTACGGTAGCTTCGCCGCAAAGATGAAGATGCAGAATTCCCCGGAGTTAGAAATCCAATGCCATCGAAGACCATCGATCACGCCTTCACCGCACGGACATTGACCAGCGCAGCGAGCGATCCGACGCATGCGGGTGCGCTTTCGTTCATGCGCCGGCGCTACACCAAGAATCTCAACGGTGCGGAAGTGGTTGTCTGGGGCATTCCTTTCGATGCGGCTGTTTCCAACCGGCCGGGTGCGCGGTTTGGTCCGCAGGCGATCCGGCGGGCATCGGCAATTTTTGACAATGATCCGCAATATCCGTTCCAGCGCGATCTGTTTGAAGACCTCGCCGTGATTGATTACGGTGATTGCCTGCTTGACTATGGCAATCACCAGAAAACCCCTGCAACGATCGAGCGGGAAGCAACCAAAATCATTAAATCAGGTGCATTCCTGCTCTCCATGGGTGGCGATCACTTCGTCACTTGGCCAATTCTGAAAGCGCATGCTGCCAGGCATGGTCCGGTTGCGCTTGTGCAATTCGATGCGCATCAGGACACATGGTATGATGACGGCAAGCGCATCGATCACGGCTCATTTGTCGGGCGTGCGGCACGGGACGGCGTTATCGATCCTGCCCATTCGATTCAGGTGGGTATCCGCACCCATGCGCCAGATGATTGCGGCTTGCAGATTGTTTATGGCTATGAAGTGGAAGAAATGTCTGCCGCCGAGATTGCCAAGGCGATCATCAAGCGCACCGCAGGCAAACCGGTCTATCTGACCTTTGACATTGATTGTCTTGACCCGGCATTTGCGCCCGGTACCGGCACGCCTGTTGCGGGTGGTCCATCCTCGGCTAAAATCCTTTCCGTGCTGCGGCATTTGACCGAACTCAACATTGTCGGCGCCGACGTGGTTGAAGTCGCACCTGCTTATGACCATGCGGATGTAACGGCAATCGCGGGTGCCACAATAGCGATGTACTATCTTGGTATTCTTGCTGAGAAAAAAGCCAAGCGATGAAGCTGATAATTTGATTCAGGGTTCTTATATGTTGAATCCGGTTTTCTCGCTAACTCACTGAATACCAAGCTCTAAAGGCAACTCACATGAAACCGAAAATCTTTATCGACGGCGAACACGGCACCACGGGACTACAAATCCGGACGCGGCTTGCGGGCCGTCATGATCTGGAAGTGTTGTCCATTCCGGAAGCTGAGCGGCGCAACAAGGATCTGCGCACCGATTTCCTGAAGGGCGCTGATGTGGCCATTCTCTGCCTGCCTGATGATGCGTCGAAGGAAGCTGTGTCTATTCTTGAAGGGCATAACTCCACTCGGATCATCGATACGTCCACGGCGCACCGGATTCACCCCGATTGGGCCTATGGCTTTGCAGAGCTGGATCGCGCGCAGCGGCAGAAGATTGCCGATGCGCGGCTGGTTGCCAATCCCGGCTGCTATCCGACCGGCGCGATTTCGCTGGTTCGTCCCTTGCGCGATGCGGGTATTCTCCCCGGCGATTACCCAATCGCTGTCAATGCGGTGTCCGGCTATACCGGCGGCGGCAAGCAGATGATCGCGCAGATGGAAGACCCTGCTAATCCTGATCATATCAGCGCCAACAACTTCCTTTACGGCCTGCCACTCAAGCATAAGCATGTACCCGAGTTGCAGACCCATGGCCATCTGGACCGGCGTCCGATTTTCAGCCCCAGTGTTGGCCGCTTTGCGCAGGGTATGATCGTTCAGGTCCCTATATTCACCGGTGATCTCAACGGCAATGCCTCGCTTGAAACCATCCACGCAGCCTTGCAGGCACATTATGACGGCCAGAACATTGTGCAGGTCGTGCCGCTGGCTGAAAGTGCAGCATTGGCAAGGATCGACGCGGAGGAACTGCGCGATACAGACATCATGAAGTTGTTTGTGCTGGGCACGCCGGGTCAGGGAGAGGTCAATCTCGTCGCTGTGCTCGACAATCTCGGCAAGGGCGCCTCGGGTGCGGCGGTGCAAAATCTGGACCTCATGCTGAACAATGGCTGATCGCATTCCGGAGGTTTTTCCTGCGGAATGGCAGATCTCCTCGCCTGAATTGATCGTTGAAACCGATACCAGCCGCATCATCAAGGTGCGGCTGGACAATGGTACGCCCGCTATCGTCAAGGCGCTCAATGCAACTGGCATGCAGGAAGAGCTGCGCGGTGTGCATTATCTCGACTGGCACGATGGTAATGGCGCCATCCGTGTGCTGGCTGAGCAAGGCAACCTGCTGCTACTCGAATATGCGGGCAGCCGCACCCTGCTCGACCATCTCAATGAACATGGCGATGATGCCGCCACGGCTATCGCGGTTGATGTTATGTTGAAGCTTTTGAACAATAGCGGCAACAACAGACCTTTTGCATCGGACCTGCGCCCGCTGCGCGAACAGTTTGCCAGCCTGTTCCTGAAGGCGGATATTGATCAGCAAAATGGCACAGACAGTCTTTTTGTCGAAGCGGCCAAGGTGGTTGACCATCTGCTCGATAACCCAGTGGATGTTCAGCCACTGCATGGCGATATCCATCATGAGAATATTCTTCTGGGGGATCGCGGCTGGCTGGTCATCGATCCCAAGGGGCTTCTGGGCGATCCGATGTATGACGCCGCCAATATGTTCTATAATCCATTAGAGCGGCAGGATTTGCGCGCGAGCGAGCAGCGCATTGCCACGATGGCTCTGACATTTTCCCGCGCATTCAACCGGGATATCCGCACCATCCTCAATTATGCGATGAGCCACGCCTGTCTGTCGGCGTCGTGGCATACGGAAGATGAGAATTTTGACGAAGCGGAACTAAGCCTTGCCGTAGCAAGGGCCGTACAGCGCGTGCGGGCATCACTGGATTGAGCGCCTGACCAGTCCTGCCACCGTCAGGAAGGTCACAACCCCAAGAATTCCAACGAAAGCTGCAACTGACAGCGCCAGCGTGGGCCCCAGCTTTTCCATGATGAAAGCGAAAATGAATGGCGCGGATGATGAAACGATCAGCCGTGCCGATGTGATCTTTCCCAGAATCTCGCCATAGCCCTGATGACCAAACAGGGCGAGCGGCAATGTGCCCTGCACAATGCTGTTGAGACCTGATCCCATACCAAACAGCATGGCGAACAGCACCGCGCCGACAACAAGCGGCATGGGTTCCGGGGCAATGAGCATCATGAACGACAGGGGAATAAGCGCGGTCGATAAAACTGCAATCGACATGGCAGAAAGCTTGTTGCCAAAAACCATGTTGACCAATCGGGCGGCAAATTGCGACGGGCCAAAAATGGCACCGACAAGCACAGCTGACGTGCCAACACCAACGGCAGCAAGCACCGGCACGAGATGCACAAGCATGGCTGAAAGCGAAAAGCTTGCCAGCGAAAACCCGGCCATGATGAGCAGCAGCGCGGAACGTCTGCTTTCAAGCGGCAATAGCCCACTGATGGCATAAGTTGGTTCCTGAGAGACTTCCCCATGCAGTTTTGGCGAGCGCCGTGTCATCTGTGACAACCAGAAATGGATAGGAAAACAGATGAAAAACTGTAGGCCCGCATAGAACAGATAAATCTCACGCCACGTAAAAACCGTCAGCAAACGAGTGGCCAGCGGCCAGAACAAGGTGGAGGAAAACCCCGCGATCAACGTCAAATAGGTAATGCGGCGTGAGGCCATCTGCGGATCGATCTGCACGAGAACCGCGAAGGCAGTGTTGTAAAGAATGAACGGCGTTGCCATGCCGGTTGTGACAAGCGCCGGAGCAAACCAGAGCCAATTCTGCGATAGGACGCAGAGAAGCAGCGACAAGGTGGCGGCGAGCGAGCCGAATGTCATCACCCGCCCTGCCCCGAACCTGTCAGCCCAGCGGCCTGACCATGGGGAGACAATGCCGCCAATCAGAAGCGTTCCGGAAAATGCCGCATAGAGCCATTCGCGCGATTGGCCGAATTCCTGAGCCATGGCGGGTTCGAGGATGCTGAAGCTGTAATAGAGTGTGCCGTAGCTGACGATCTGCGTGACTGCCAGACCTGTCACAGCGGCCGTGGAGCGTCTCGCACTTAGGATCATGATTCTGGCTTTCGAAGCGGCGGGAAAGCTTCGCAGACCATAGCCAGCGAAGCTCTCAAATCACTACACCGAGTCTGCCTGCAAATACAGATTACACGCCGTAACCAGCACCAATTTTCGCTTCCGAAGGATACGCGCCCTTGGTGGCGCGCCAGTGAGCCACGGCAAAGCCGAGAATCACAATGGCAAATCCCTGATGCAAAAGGCCAAGGCTCATCGGCACCTGCATCAATAGCGTGGTAATGCCGATGGCGGCCTGCAGCAGCACCAGAACAACCATAAATATGGCGCGCCGCGCGTGGGTGGTGCCGGGCAAGCGGCGCACCGTAGCAAATGCCTGCCAGAGTGCCGCAAGCAGCACAAAATAGGCAAAGCAGCGATGGACAAACTGCACCAGCTTCGGATTTTCAAAGAAATTGTGCCAGATCGGTTGGATCGGGAACATATCGCCGGGAACGACTGCCCCATCCATCAACGGCCATGTATTGTAGGAAAGCCCGGCATCGAGCCCGGCAACCAGCGCCCCGAGATAAATCTGGATAAAGACAAACAGCACCAACCATCCGGCAAGGCGTTGCGTGGGCCGGTCGGCGGGTCGTTCGGAATAGACAGCCAGACCGCGCGCCACATACATTACCGCGGCAAAGATGATGCAGGCGAGCGTCAGATGGGTTGCCAGACGATACTGACTAACATCCACGCGGCCGCTCAAGCCTGAGGCCACCATCCACCAGCCGACAGCACCCTGCAGGCCGCCAAGCGCCAGAATAACGATCATCCGGGGTTGCAACAGCCGCTCAAGCCGACCCGTGAGCCAGAAGAAGGCAAGCGGAATAGCCACGAGAAAGCCAACTCCACGCGCCAGAAAGCGGTGTGACCACTCCCACCAGAAAATACGCTGAAATTCGCCCAGACTCATGCCCTTGTTGAGTTGTTCATACTGGGGAATGAGCTTGTATTTGTCGAACTCCTCGAGCCACTGCTCATGGCTTAGTGGCGGGATGATGCCATGGATCGGCTTCCACTCGGTGATCGAAAGGCCAGAGCCCGTCATGCGTGTCGCGCCACCAACCAATACAATCGTCGCAAGCACTATCAGCACGAGATAAAGCCAGATGCGGATCATTCTGCGGTTGCGGGCTTCGCGATCCCGGGCCGAGGACACAGCGCCTTCGGACATGGTGTGGGCAGCCATTCAAAACACTCCTGTCATCAGGCCGTAAACTCATCAATCGGATCGAACTGGTATGAGGCTTTTGACCATATCGATGAGTTTACGGCCTGAGCCGATAGGTGCAGCATAAGCATGGGGATGACAAGCGGGAGTTACGCGACAAGCCGTCGCGTTTTTAACCCCTGGTGGGCTTTTTTGCTTTGCGCGTGCGGTTTAACCCGGTAGACCAGTCCCCAAAAGAATAATGATCTCGATTGGAGTGGATGAATGCCTGTACGGCTCAAGAAACTTATCGGAACCGTCCTGCTGGTCACTCTGGTTTGCGTCTACGCCATCGTCGCAACGATTTTTGCTGTGGCGCTGCTTGCCAATGCCAGCCCATGGATTCACCTGATTTATTTTCTTGGAACCGGCCTGCTCTGGGTTATTCCGGCCATGTTCATCATCAGCTGGATGGAAAAACCGCCGAAGAAGAAAGCCTGAATTCAGGCCTGTATGACGCGTCGTCCCGCATTGGCGATCGGCGTCGTGACCCCGCTCATCATCGTCTGGGCATAGACCAGTTTTTGAAAACGGCCATTGATGGAGATTCGCGGCAAAGCATGCAGATTGTTGCTGTGTTCAACGTGAATGGTGCCATGCCGGGTCGTCACTGCTGACTGAAAGCCCTCAGCTGCGGCAATTTCCGCCTCGCGCTTGCCTGCCGCCTTGGCTGAACCATAGGGAAAGGCAAAATGCTGCGGCCGCGCCCCAAGCTTGTCTTCGATCATATCGGCTGACAGGCGCATTTCCTGCTCCACCATTCCCGAGGTCAGCTTTTTCAAGTTGTAGTGGTGAACCGTATGGCCGCCAATCGTACATAGTGGATCGCTGTTCATCTGGCGCAGCTCGCTCCAACTCATGACGTCGCGATCCTGCGCCACACCGCACACCATCCCTTCGGCTTCACACAGTTCACGCAGAACCGGCATCTGCTCGATTTCGTTCAGCGTGTATGAGAAATACCGCATAAGCGCATGAAATGCTGATCTTTTCTGGAAGAGCGTACTGCAACGCCATTCCGGACCACCCGGAATCCTGACAAAGTCCGCCTTGGCCACGAGACTTTCCACCACTTCCCACCACAGAACGGTAGCGCCCTCGATAAATCCCGGCGCTACATAAACGGTGAAAGGTACTGAATACTTCTGGAAGACAGGATAGGCATGGTAAAAATTATCATTATAGCCATCATCGAGCGTCACGGCGACAAAGCGCCGATCGGGCCGCCTTCCCGCCTTCACGCGTTCGACCACCTCATCCATCGAAATGAATTCGGTGCCTTCAGCTTTCAATGAGACAATGATCCGTTCGAGAAAGGCCGGTGTGATGGACAGGGAACGGGTGACACCCAATGGGCTGATACAATCGGGGCGCACCCGATGCAGCATGATGACAGACCCTAATCCGCCAAAATGGTCGCGCGCAGTTGATGCAAAACCCGTATGCCAGGCCAGTCGCATCACAGCCTTCCGTATCAAGTCGGCCGCGTGGACCATTCCTTCACCAATTCGCGCTAATTAAGGCATTATGAGACGAGGTTCTGAGCAGCCTTTCTTGCAGACTAAATGTTTATATAAGGTTGATCAATGTGGTGGCATTTGATGCAACGCCACTTTCACTGGAAACAGCAATGACTCGTCAACGACTCGATGCAAAAATCATTGCTGAACCCGGTGAAATAGCGGAGTTGTGGCAATCACTTCCCGAAACCTATGTGTTCGGGCCGGCTCAAACGTCTGACTGGTTTTCCCTATGGCAATCCAATGTTAATCGCGACTGCCTTGTTGCCTGCCTATATGCGGGAGAAACAGCCGTTTTCATTCTGCCGCTGGAGATCAATCAGATGGGACCGTGCCGGGTTGCCGCCTATCCCGGCGGCCCGCATGCCAATTGTAACTTTCCGGGCATTTCTCCTGCGCATCAGATCACCAGTGATGATCTGAAACGCCTGTTCGATGCCTTGCATCGGGTGCGGGCAGATATCGACCTCATATCGCTGGAACGGCAACTTCCGACATTGGATGGTTATGAAAACCCACTTCTGCAGCTTCCAAGCCGGGAGAATGCCAATATCAGTCTCGCCATCACGCTTGACCGGAATTTTCAGACGGTTCTCGAGCGCCATAACGCCAAGCGAAAATGGAAAAAATACCGCAATACCGTTCGCAAGTTTGAGGAAGCAGGCGGATACCGGGTTGTCACCGCCACAACCTCAGGTGAAACCGATGCCATGCTTGAGAACTACCTTACAAACAAGGCGGTAAAATTCGCGAAATCCGGCATCAGGAATACTTTTGAACCGCAGACAATCCAGAGGTTCTTCAAAGAGCTTTTTATGCGGCATGCCGGGAAGGGAAATCCTCTGTTCCAGCTCAAGGCGCTTGAGGTTGCCGGGCAATATCGTGCCGTGCTTGGTAAATCCTGGGCGAAAAGCCAGACTTTCATCGATTTCATCGGCATTACCGAAGACGAGTTGAACAATGCCAGTCCCGGCGAATTCCTGTTCTTTGAAGATATCAAGGACAGTTGCCAAACCAGCTTGTCGGTTTACAGTTTTGGCGTTGGTGACGAGCCGTACAAACGCAGCTGGTGCGATCTTGAGACAGCTGTCTATGACACGCAAATCAGCCTGACAGGCAAAGGCAAAGCCTATGCAGGATATCTCGCCACACGCGGCGAACTCCTGCGCGGCATCAAGAAGAATGAGCGTCTCTGGACGGCAGTGAAGAAAATGCGGTCGCGATTGTTGGGGCGCAATTAGAGTGTCGTGCGGATAATCGCACCGTCATCAAGCTCCAACGCACCATCCTTGAATGGGGTCAGAAGCTCCGGTTTGATAAAGCCGCCGTCGAAAATCGCCATGGATATCGCCTTAACGTCTGCATCATCAGGGTTGATCAGGCTCATAACAAGCTCAGAGCCATCATCCACAATGTGTTTCAGTTCGTCCGCCGTGGCTGGTCCGCTATCCACCACCACCAGATCATAGGCTGATTGCAAGGCATTGAGGATCATCGGCAGCCGCCCGATAGACTGCATGGCTTTTGCAGGATCATGGGTGCCTAGCGGAATAATTTCCGCCTGCGAGTAGTGATCGGCATGAATGACTTCGCTGAACGGCTGTTCGCTGGCCAGAAGATCAGTCATGCCAGCGAGATTCTGGCCGTCGAGCATGGAACGGCCCATCTGGCCCGATCCGGTCATATCAAGCAGCACAACCCTGACACCGCGATCGGCAAGTTCCCGCACCAGCAGAATGGTCAAGGCCGATGCTTCGTCGCCCTCGGGCGAGACGATCACAGCGCGCGCCGCGCCGCTTGCCATCAAACGGTCAGCAACCGCCGAAATACCGGAATGATCTGCTGGATGTTCAACGCTTGTGGCGGACGGCGTGAATATTGGCGCCGCCACAGCTGGTGCTAGCGGTTCATCCTTGTGAGGTGTGGTGATGGTTTCTGCAACCGGAGCCAACACAACTGGCTTGGATGTCACGACTTTCGCTTCGACGGGAGCAGCTTTCGCGCGAACCGCATGTGCCGGACGCAATGCCCGTCCGCTGAAAAGCGCACTGAGCAGTGTTCCAATGCTTAAGATCAGTAGAGACGCGACAAAAGCAGCCGCGGTCATCGGCAGCACTTTCGGGAAATATGGCTCTATCGGCTTGTCGGCACGCGAGAAAATTCGCACATCCGCCGGCAGATAACCGCGATCGGTACGCGATGACGCCTCGCGGTAGCGGGTAAGATAGGATTCAAGCAGTTGCCGCTGCGCTGTTGCTTCGCGCTCCAATGCCCGCAGTTCAACTTCTTCTTCCCCAGCCTTGGAGGATTGTGCCTTCAGGCCGTTCAGGGAGCGGTTCAGTTCTGTCTCGCGCAGGCGCGCGGTCTCCGCTTCACTCTCAAGACCTGTCAGTACCTTGCGGGCTTCGAGCCTGATCTGCTGGTTAAGATCAGCCAGTTGCGAACGCAAAGCCTTGATGCGCGGATGACCGCTCAACAGGGAGGCTGAGAGATCGGCGATATCATTATTGAGCTGAACCTGGCGTTCACGCAGCCGCTGGATCAGCGGCGACGCCATGACACTTGGCAGTGTCTCCACCGGCGCGCCCTTGGCAAGCGCAGTGCGGACGCTGGCAGCATTGGCCTCGCTTGCCGCCTTGTTGGCACGCACGCGCGACAGTTCTGAAGACAGTTCGGACAGTTGTTGTGTCGCCAGAACAGCATTGTTCTGGCCAATCAACAGGTCGGACGAGCTGCGATAGGCAGCAACCTTGGCTTCGGCGTCCTTCACCCGCTTGCTCAAATCAGCAATCTCAGGCTCAAGCCACCCGGTGGCATCCGCGTTGGATTGTGACTTCGACGCCTGCTGCGTTGAAACATATTCATCGGCAATAGCGTTGGGCACGGTGGCAGAAAGCGCCGGGTCCTTCGACGAAAACTGGATAACGATCACACGAGAATTCTGCACGCTATAGACAAGCAGACGATCCCGCACTGCCTGCAGGATATAGTCATCCCGCGCCGTCGCATCAGGATCGGCGGCAAGACCGATCCCGGCGAGCAGACGCTTGATCGCCGAAGGTTCAGCGCCAGCAGCCAGTTCCGCATTGTTTCCAAGATCAAGTTTTGCGATGACCCGCTTCAACAGGTCCGATGAGCCGATGAGTTCCACCTGGCTCTTGATTCCCTCCTGGTCGAGAACTGGCCGGTCATCACCCTGATCGCCAGTAGGGCGCGTAAAGACAGATTCGCGTGTCTCGATGAGAATGCGCGTTTCGGCGCGGTATTTCGGCGAAATGAACGAAAGGATAAGGAATGCCAGCAATGTCAGGAAGATTGCGCCCAGCAGAACCCGCACCCTGTTTTGCCATAAACTGGCAAAGAGAGCGCCGATATCAATATCTACGTCACTATCGACAGAGCCAGCCCGAGGCATTCCCCACTCCACTTTGAATGCCGCAATGGTAAAGACCTATGGTAACCAGCGGGTTAAAATATTCAGAACTATCAAGAACACGGCATAACTAAAGTATCAGCGCAATTTACCAGCCATTAACCCTAATGAACTGATAATCCCGCACAGAGTCGAGCGAATTCGTCGCCATTGTTGCAAGGGTATTTACGGTGTTCAGCAAGCAAATCTTTCTGGTAGCGATCAGCGTTGTGTCCATGGCACTTGGCGGCTGTGCGAGTTATCGCCCTGCCCCTGCGGCATTCCACGAAGCCATCAACAAGCCTTATCTGCTCGATGCGGGCGACCGGATACGCCTGACCGTCTTTGAACAGGAAGGCATTACCAACACCTATAGCATCGATCAGGCCGGCTATATCTCCGTGCCGCTGATCGGTAGTGTTCCCGCCCGGGGCAAGACCATTCAGCAGATCGAGGCAGCCGTTGCAGCCAAGCTGCGCAAGGGCTACCTGCGCGATCCTGATGTTGCGGTGGAAATTGACCGCTACCGCCCGATCTTCGTAATGGGTGAAGTCGGTGCAGCCGGTCAGTATTCCTACGTTCCCGGAATGACCGCCCAGAAGGCCATTGCTGCTGCCGGTGGTTTCAGTGCCCGCGCCAATCAGGCGGATGTGGATATTACGCGCCAGCTCAATGGCGAAATCCTGACGGGCCGCGTGACCATTTCCGATCCAGTCCTGCCCGGAGATACGGTCTATGTACGTGAGCGCTTCTTCTGATCTTCCTCTATGATCGACAAACAGTCCCTTCGAATTGTTCACTGCTTTCGCGCACCTGTCGGAGGAATATTCCGCCACGTGCGCGATTTGATTGATGCCCAGATAGAAGCAGGACATCAGGTGGGCGTCGTTTGCGATGCATCAACCGGCGGCGATTTCGAAGAAGCCCTGCTCTCAGATATGCAGGACAAGCTCGTATTGGGGCTTAAGCGCATTGCCATGCAACGGCAGATCGGCCCGGGCGATGCTATCGCCGCCGTCCGCACGTACAGGACAATTAAAGCAATGCAACCCGATATCCTGCATGGTCACGGCGCCAAGGGCGGTACCTATGCCAGGATATTTGGCTCGCTACTACGACTGTCGGGAAACCGCATTGCCCGTTTTTATTCGCCGCATGGGGGCAGTCTCCATTATGACCCGTCCACAATGGCGGGGCGCGGGATTTTCTTCATTGAGAAGATTATGGAGAGGATGACCGACCGGATCATCTTTGTTTCGGCCTTTGAACGCAGTGTTTACACCAGCAAGATTGGTGCGCCGCGCTGTAAATCGGCACTGATCTATAATGGCCTCGCGGATAAGGATTTTGAACCGGTTCAGGCCAATAAGGATGCAGCGGACTTCCTGTTCATCGGCGAACTGCGCACCCTGAAAGGCCCGGATATCTTCATTGACGCACTGGCCAAAGCGAGCATCGCAAGTGGGCGTGCGCTATCCGGCGTGATCGTGGGCGACGGTGCGGAACGTGCGAGCCTTGAAAAGCAAGCTTTAGCAGTTGGAATCGGTGCGCATATCCGCTTCTTCAAACCCATGCAGGCACGGGAAGCATTCCGCCTCGCCAAAGTCGTGGTGATTCCGTCCCGAGCAGAGGCCCTGCCCTATATCGTGCTGGAAGCGCTGGCTGCCAGCAGGCCCGTTATCACCAGCCATATCGGCGGCATCCCCGAAATATTGGGCAATGATTCCCCTGCTCTGGTACGTCCAGATCCGCAAGAGCTCGCCGAGAAAATGCTTGTTGTACTCAGCGACCTGACTGCGTTTCGCGCCGCGCTCCCTGATAGCAACTTACTGCGGCAAAGGTTCAGCGTGCACACCATGGCAACTCAGCTTGAGAGTGAGTATTTCGCTGCCTTGAATCCCTGAACCACCGCTGCAACGCGCATTTTCATGCAAGTATTTTTAATCATATCCGTGCTATTACGGCACTATAAAAAACGTTCAGGGTGCAGCATGAAAGACAGAAAAGGGGAAACCAGATTCTCGCGGGATGCCGTGCGCGATCTCGCGTCCAGTGCTGGTTCTGCGCCAAAAGAAAAAGTGGTACTCAGCCCTGTCGCTTATCAGATAGCGTCGCAATATGCGCGCAACAGCAATTCGCCTGTCATGATCAGCGGAATCATGCGGATTGTCGAATTCCTGATCATCGTCCTAAGCGGGATCACCGTTTTTCTGATGTATGTTGGCCCCGCTCCGGGGGTTGTCTTCAGCTATACATTCGCAATTCTTGCAACCGCTATCGTCGGCGTGCTGGTGTTGGAACTGACGGATAGTTACCAGCTGGCGGTGATGCGCAATCCATTCACCCGGTTCGGCCGTCTGCTGATGGCTTGGTCCGGCACATTTGCCCTGATGGCACTGGCAGCATTCTTCCTGAAAATTTCGGAAGCCTATTCGCGCATCTGGCTTGGTGCCTGGTTTGTATCCGGACTGGTCCTTTTCGTTGTGTTTCGCGTGATCATGTCCCGGCTTATTCGCCGCTGGGCACGCAATGGCAAGATGGAGCGCCGCGCTGTCATCGTTGGCGGCGGCAAGCCTGCCGAAGACCTGATCCGTTCCATTGAAAAGCAGCCCTATAATGACATCCGTATCTGCGGCGTGTTTGATGACCGTGACGCCAAGCGCTCGCCACCCGTCGTTGCCGGTTATCCGAAACTTGGCAATATTTCCGAACTTATCGAGTTTGCGCGTATCGCCCATATTGACATGCTCATCGTCTCCCTGCCGATCACGGCGGAAGAGCGCGTTCTGGCGCTTTTGAAGAAGCTGTGGGTGCTGCCTGTCGATATCAGGCTTTCGGCACACAATAATCACCTGCAATTCCGGCCGCGCGCCTATTCCTATATCGGCTCGATTGCCATGATCGACCTGTTCGACAAGCCGATCAATGATTGGGATTCGGTGGCCAAGCGGGCCTTCGATATCTTTTTCAGCCTTTTTGGAATCATCGTTTTCAGCCCTTTCATGCTGGCAACGGCAATAGCGATCCGGCTGGAAAGCAAGGGCTCGGTCATTTTCAAGCAGCAGCGGCATGGCTTCAACAATGAGATCATCGAAGTATGGAAATTCCGCTCCATGTATACGGAAATGTGCGACCCGACGGCGCGCAATGCGGTGGTGAAGAATGATCCGCGCGTCACGCGTGTCGGGCGCATTATCCGCAAGACATCCCTTGACGAACTGCCGCAGTTCTTTAATTCCCTGATGGGAACGCTGTCGCTCGTCGGCCCCCGGCCCCATGCCATCTCCGCCCACACCCACGACCTTTTATACAATGAGGTTGTGGACGGCTATTTTGCCCGTCACCGGGTCAAGCCGGGCGTGACAGGCTGGGCGCAGATCAATGGCTGGCGCGGCGAGATCGATACGGAAGACAAGATCAAAATGCGGACGGAATTCGATCTCTACTACATCGAAAACTGGTCCTTGTGGTTCGATCTGAAGATCCTGTTTCTGACACCGGTCCGTCTGCTCAACACGGACAACGCCTATTGAGCACCACCGTTAACCCCGTTGATTTTGCCAGCGTCGATAGAGCCGCCAGAAACCGCTTTCTGATCAAGCTTGTCTCGATGCTGGCGGTCGGATTCGGCGTCTTTCTCAGTGGCTTCGTCATCAACGAGCCCGCGCCCTATGAACTCTATATGGCCGTGCTGATCGTGGTCTGGGCTCTGTTCGGCCTGCGCTTTTCCCGCAGTGTCGTTGTTCTGCTCGCCCTGTTGGTCATCTTCAATCTCGGCGGTTGGCTATCTGTGGCGCAGATGCCAGACCTCAAGACAGCACCCATGTATATGGCCGTTTCGCTGTTTCTTGCCTTCACATCGGTTTTCTTCGCCGCGATCATTGAAGGCAATCACCGCATCCTGCCAGCAATATTCAACGGCTATCTCATTGCCGCAGTCTGTACCGCCATGCTCGGTATTTTAGGCTATTTCGATGCCTTCCCCGGCGCTGATGTGTTTACCCGTTATGGCCGCGCCATGGGTGCGTTCAAGGACCCGAATGTGTTTGGGCCATTCCTCATTCTGCCGATTGCCTGGCTGGTGCACGGCATATTGGTTGGCAATTTGCGAACCCTGCCGCTGCGCCTCATCCCTACGCTTATTCTCACGCTTGGTGTTTTCCTCTCCTTTTCCCGTGCTGCCTGGGGCATGGCGGTTCTGGTGATTGCCGGCCTTGCCCTTGCGCTTTTCATTCGAAGCCCGAGCCGTCTTTTCCGCCTCCGGATTGTCTTCCTCGCCGGTCTGGCGGTGGTTGTGCTTCTCATTGCCATCCTCATTGCCCTGCAAATCCCCAGCGTCTCGGAGCTGTTCTTTGCGCGGGCACAACTGGTACAAGACTATGACGATGCGCAGTTCGGACGTTTTGCCCGCCATTGGTACGGCCTGCTGATGTCCGTTGATCATCCCTTTGGCATTGGGCCTCTGGAATTCGGTCCCATCTACGGCGAAGATACCCATAATATCTGGCTAAAAGCAGCGCTCGACTATGGATGGGTCGGCTTCATCAGTTATCTGACACTAACCATGCTCACACTGGGTCTGGGGCTGCGTATTCTCTTCCGGGATCGCCCGTGGCAACCCTTCCTGCTCTGCGCGTACCTCACCTATGTCTCGCATGTGGTTGTCGGCAATGTCATCGATACGGATCACTGGCGCCATTTCTATATTCTGGTTGGAATCATCTGGGGCTGCGCTGCGCTTGAAGCGCGTCATTCCTCATTGTCCCCGACTAACAAGTAATTCTGAAAGTAATGGTATAGATATTACCGCAATATGCTCTACTTGAGTGCATTTCGTTATTAATATTCCATTCGATACATTCATCCTCAACAAATGAAAACCACGAAACAACCAAAAATTATTTTGGAATATATACACAATACAAACTCAATACTCACATTGAAAAGAAGCCATTCTGCATGTAAGATCATGCGATTATTTTGAATTTCTCATATGAGAAGGATTTCTATTCTATAAGTTGAGTCAATGCACTTAGAAGAATGGGTGGAAAAGGTCGTTGACGTTTTTAGATACTGATAATCCGAATTACTCGAAAGCCGACGGCCAACTCATGCAGCAAGCACTGGAGGAAGCTGCACGGAAGCTGAGCATCGAGGACGACAATGACCCGGAACGCAAAGTTCTGGCGCGGTTTATCCGTGCCGCGTTCCTCATCGGCAACCGGGACGCCGAAGCGATGGCTGGATTTGCAGTGGATGCAGTGCTTGTGCGGCGCAGAGCCGCTGCAAGCGTAAGCCGCCCTAGCCTCGGAAATTACCGATAAACTGGCGAAATGCGGGTGAGGATTCACCGCTGAACATCTCTGGGGGTGCCCCGGTGCAGTCGATCTGCCCTTCCCGCATGAAAACGACGCGGTTCGAGACGTCTCGGGCAAAATTCATTTCATGGGTGACGACGAGCATGGTCATGCCCTCCTCGGCCAAAGCACGCATGACGCGTAGCACTTCACCCACAAGCTCTGGATCAAGCGCGGAGGTGGGCTCGTCAAACAACATAACCTTTGGTCTCATCGCCAGCGCTCGCGCTATGGCAGCGCGTTGCTGCTGGCCACCGGAGAGATGGGCCGGATAGGCATGGCGCTTTTCTGCAATGCCGACTTTTTCCAGAAGCGCTTCTGCTTCAGCAATACACTCGGCTCTGGGGCGTTTCAGCACATGGACAGGCCCTTCGATGACATTCTGCAGGATCGTCATATGCGACCATAGATTGAAGGACTGAAACACCATCCCAAGTTCCGCGCGGATATGATCCACCTGCTTCGAACTCGCAGGCATGTTCTTGCCGTGCTTCTTGACCATGTTGATATGTTCGCCATCAACCCAGATTTCGCCTTCGTCAGCAATTTCGAGCAGATTGATGCAGCGAAGGAAGGTGGATTTGCCCGAACCGCTCGATCCGAGAATGGAGATCACATCACCATCATCGGCTTCCAGAGAAATACCGCGCAGGACTTCCAGTGAACCAAATTTCTTGCGGATGTTACGCACAGAGAGCCGATTGACGGTTGCTGTGCTCGGGTCGCTGGAGTGTTCATGCACCATTGCTGATATTCCTTACGGCAAACGCGAAACGGCAGCGCGCCGATGGTGTGAAAGCCTATATTCCAGCAGCGCCATGGCCTGCAGGATCAGAAAATTAAGAACGAGATAGATAACTGCCGCGCATAGAAACACTTCCATGGTGCGATAGGTCTGCGAGATCAGCCGCTGCGCCACGCCGGTCACTTCCCAGACTGTCACAAGGCTGGCGAGCGCTGTTGATTTCACCATCATAACGATTTCCGTCGAATAGGCTGGTAGCGCATGGCGGAATGCGATGGGTCCAATGATGCGGCGTACCAGCAAAAAACCGGACATGCCGATGGAGCGCGCCGCTTCGATTTCACGGGCCGGAACAGCACGCAGACCGCCACGAAAAATCTCGGCGGAATAACCGGCGGTACACAAGGCGAGCGAAAGGACTGCGCAAACAAAGGGTTCACGCAGGAACGGCCAGAGAAAACTATAGCGAATGAAGCCGAACTGTCCGAGGCCATAAAAGACGAGAAACATCTGGATCAGCAGCGGCGAGCCGCGAAACACAAAAATATAACCCTTGGCGAAATTACTGAGGATCGGGTTTTTGGCGACACGCATCCACACGATCAACAATGCCAGCAAACCGCCTGATGAAACGGAAAGAAAAAACAGGCCAAGCGTCATCGGCACGGCTGCCAGCAGGGTTTTCATGGTCTGGAAAATGAAGGCAAAATCCATAACCGCTCCCTCAAGCCTGACCGAAGGAAGATGGCATGGAGCGATTGGCGCGCCGTTCCGCCCGCGTAAACAGCCGATCCGAAAGGCTTGTCAAAATAAGGTAGAGACAGCCACCCGCGATAAAGAACAGGAAATATTGCCGCGTGGACCCCGCAGCAACCTGGCTGGTGCGCATCAGGTCCGCCAAGCCGGTGACGGATACCAGCGCCGAATCTTTCAGGCTGAGCTGCCAGACATTGCCGATGCCCGGAATAGCGAAACGAAGCACCTGCGGGGCAATGATGCGCCGGAAGCGCAAGCCACGATGCATGCCAATGGCCTCCGCCGCTTCCAGTTCACCTTTGGGGATGGCGAGAAATGCGCCGCGATAGACTTCCGCCTGATAGGCCCCAGAGATAATGCCGACCGCCAGCGCACCCGCGGCAAAGGATGGCAGGCCGAGAAAGCCTTCATAACCAAGATAACGCCCGATGGCTGTAACAGCACCGGAGCCACCGAAATAGACGAGATAGATGATCAGAAGTTCGGGAACACCGCGAAATACAGTTGTATAGGCATTGCCGAGTGTACGCAGAACCCCGCCGCCGGAAAGTTTGGCCCATGCCACCAATGTGCCGACCACAGCGCCGATAAGCAGAGCGACAATGGTCACGCAAAGGGTCATCACGGCACCGGCGATCAGCAGACCGCCCCAGCCCTTCTGTCCAAATCCGAGCACTTCGATTAGCCACATCAGCTGTGTTCCCGCTCCGACCGGTTGATCCGGTTTCAAGAGTATAGGCGGGCATTGCCGGACAGTGTAAATGCTTCACATTGTCCGGCAATGCCTTATTCATCCAAAAGACATTACCGCCTTGTGGGAATAGTTACGGGCTAACGTCAGTCTTGAACCACTTCAGCGAAAGGGTTTTCACCGTGCCGTCTGCCAGTGCTGCGGTGATGGCCTTGTCAAACATCGCCTTCAGGTCTGTGTCAGCCTTGCGAATGCCCAGACCTTCGCCAATGCCGAAAAGCGTGCCGCCGAATTCTGGGCCGGTGAAAACCAGTGCGCCATTGGCTTTTTCGAATGTGGTGCCGAAATACACGGCGTCATCGAAGGCAAGATCAATACGGCCGGACTCAAGATCAAGATCGCGTTCCGCGCCTGTTTTGTATTCGCGCACCGTGGCGATGCTGCCAAAATTGTCATAGATGAACTTGGCATAGACAGTTGCAGCCTGAATGCCGATGGTCTTGCCCTTGAAGGCCGTCTTCATTGCTTCAATTTCCGCAACGCCTGTTTGACCCGGCGTAAGCTTCAGAACCGAGCCTGTACCGGCAGCATTGACCAGAGGGCTGTCTTTTTGGGTGGCAAAGCCCGCATGGGTATTGGCGTAGGGAATCGAGAAATCGATAACCTGCTTGCGCTCGTCAGTGATGGACAGCGCATCCATAATGACATCGAACTTGCCCGCATTGAGCGCCGGAATCATGCCATCCCAGTCGGAGGCAACAAGCTTGCATTCAACCTTCATTTCCTTGCAGAGATAAGCAGCCAGTTCAGGCTCAAAACCGCCGAGCGTTCCGTCGGGGTTGGTCACATTCCACGGGGCGTAGGCACCCTCTAGCGTAATAGTGACTGTTTTCCATTCTTTCGCATGGGCTGCGGACATGGACAGCGCAGAAAGCGCTATCGCTCCTGACAGCAAGAGCTTGTGTAGTTTCATCGGCCTTCTCCTCTTGAGGTTGGCAAGTGTTGAACCTGTGTTCCCGTACCACGCTGCGGTGGCTTTTGAGCTTTTGTCTTTTCGCAAGTTGTATATGGTACCTTATGACATCCCCCGTGCCGCGCAAGAGGGAAAGTCGTGGTGAGAGGCAAAATCTGATCCTGCACAAGGAATGAGCAATGAAAGGCCTGAGATGACCAATGCCATGCTCAAGATACAACCTGACACACGTGTTCGTTCCCCACTCTATGCCAATGTGAAGCGGATGATCCTTGGCCGCATTCATAGCGGAGAGTGGCCGCCTGAACATCGCGTGCCCTCGGAAAACGAACTCGTGGCGGGGCTTGGGGTCAGCAAAATGACCGCTAACCGCGCCTTGCGGGAACTCGCCAATGAAGGCGAACTGGTGCGCATTCGCGGCGTCGGTTCGTTTGTCGCGGCGCGTAAGGGCCATTCAACCCTGTTTGAAGTGCGCAATATCGCCGATGAAATTGTCGAACGCGGCCATACCCACAGCGCCGCCGTCATTCGTCTGGCACGGGAAAAAGCCTCGTGCGCCGTGGCGGAAGCACTTAACCTGTCTTCCGGTGCCACAGTGTTTCACTCGCTGATCGTGCATAGCGAAAACGGCGTTCCCGTCCAGATCGAAGACCGGTTCGTTAACCCCGCTGCCGCTCCGGATTATCTTTCTCAGGATTTCACCGCCCTTACGCCCAACGCCTATCTTAGCGCCAATGCTCCCTTGAGCGGATCAGAGCATATTGTCGAAGCGGCCATGCCGTCAGCGCGCGAGCGCAAGCTGCTTGGTATTTTGCGCAAGGAACCCTGTCTTGCTATCCGCCGTCGTACATGGTCGGGCAAGTCAGTGGTGTCGCTGGTGCATCTGGTTTATCCCGGCAATCGCTACCGGCTGGAATCGCGAACCGGTGCAACGCCGGACAAACTCTGACGCTACTTGGTCGCCTTGCCGCTCTGCGACTGGCCAAGCTTGTGGAAGCTGCGGGTCTTTCTGGTCATGAAATTCAGATAGGCATTAACAGGCATGAACCGTTTGAAGAAATAAGCCTTTCTGTCCCCGGCGTGCGGCAGGAGAAGATACTGGTTTGTCTCTACAGCGCGATAAATGCGGTCGGCGATTTCTGCGGCGGTAATGGGTGCCTTTTCAAACAGCCGTTCAATCTTGGCTGCTGCCGCAGGACTGCGCAAGGATTCCGTCAGATTGGTGCGGAAGAAAGACGGGCAGACAACCGTGACGCCGATATTGTTCGGCGCCAGTTCCACGCGCAGAGTTTCAGAAAACGCCACGACCGCGGCTTTCACCGCATTGTAGCTTCCCATCATTGGCGGATGAACCAGCCCTGCCATGGATGCCGTGTTGACGAAATGGCCCTTGCCTTGCGCCTTGAAAACCGGAGCAAAGGCCTGACAACCACGCACGACGCCCAGAAGATTGATGTCGAGCACCCATTGCCACTGTTCAATGGTTTCGCTTGCAAGCGCGCCAGCTGTTCCCACACCGGCATTGTTGAAGACCACATCAACACCGCCCCATTCCCGCAGCAATTCCCCGGCAACAGCCTGCAAATCCTCCAGCTTGGTCACATCGCAGTGCCGATAGATGCCCTCGCCTCCAGCGGCTTTGATAAGATCAAGCGTCTCCTGACCGCGTGCGTCATTGAGATCGCCGATGCAGATGAGAGCACCATCGCGGGCCCAGCGCAGGGCAATTTCCCGTCCAAGACCGGAAGCACCGCCAGTAACAAAGATGCGCTTTTTCATCAGGGTGTTCCTTATTATCAGGCGAGACGAAGCACGGCTTTGAGCGGAAGAAAGCGCATGAGAAACCCCATGGGACCCCACGGCCACCACGGAACCGATGCTTTGACCGGTTCCCGTTCGATTGCCTGCGCCAGCAGCCGCGAGCCAGTCGGCCCATCAACTTCAAACGGCAGTTTCGGGGCGCCTTCGTTGATTTCCGTGCGGATATAGCCGGGGAAGATCGTGCTGACCCTGATCGGCGTTGCCATAAGTTCCGCGCGAATGCCTTCCGATAGGGATGCCAGCCCTGCTTTCGTCGCGGCATAGGTTGTCAGATGTTTTGGCAGACCACGCACCGCGCTCATGGAGGAAATCGTCACCAGATGACCGGCATTCTGCGCGCGAAAAATCTCGACAGCGGCCTCGCACTGGGCAAGAGCGGCAACGAAATTCGTCTGAGCGGTCTGAACATTCTGCGCAAAATGGCCGGTGCCGATGCGCTTGCCCTGCCCGATACCCGCATTGACGATAATGCGGTCAATGGTGCCGAACTCCTGCTGCACCTCGCGAAATACCCGGAACACGGCGGGATAATCATTGACGTCGAGCGCCTTGACAATGACTTTGATGCCGGGGTGCTTGCGTTCCAGTTCGGATTTCAGTGTGTCGAGCCGTTCGGTCCGCCGGGCGCACAAAGCAAGATCGCGGCCCATGGCGGCAAATTCGCGGGCCATACCTTCGCCAAGCCCTGAGCTTGCACCCGTTATCAATATCGTTTTGCGTATGGCCATGCAGTGCCCCTATTTTCCACTTTGACGGATAATGCGCCGGCAACGCCAGTCGAAATAATTGATCATGATCCAGAGGTTCTTAAACGCAGGATTGCGCGTCTGTCTGTGATAATAGCGATAATAGATTTGCTGGGCGATGGCCGCGAGCCTGAATAGGCCGAACACCTCGTAAAAGGCAAAATTATCGACTTTCAAACCGCTCTTTTGCAGATAATAATCAACAACTTCCCCGCGTTTCATCATGCCGGACAGTGTCGTCGGCTGGCGCTGGGTCAACTTCATCAGATAGGGATCGCCAGCCTCCACCCAATAGGCAAGCATGCTGCCGAGATCCATCAGTGGATCACCCAGCGTCGCCATCTCCCAATCCAGCACACCGATAATGTTGGTCAAATCTTTTGGGTTGAGCACCAGATTGTCAAACCGCCAATCATTGTGGATCAGACATGTATGCGCATCATTGGGGATGTTCGCGGCGAGCCATTCACGCACAAATTTGAATGTCGGCGTGTTCCAGGTGCGCGCCTTGCCATAGCGGTCGGACCAGCCGGATACCTGCCTTTGCACATAGCCTGCACCCTTACCGAGTGATTCCAATCCCGCTTCTGCAATGTCTATCCGGTGCAGTTCGACCAGTTTGTCCAGCATGGTCTCACAGAGGCGGCGCGTGTCCCCGGCGTTCAGCGTCACCCCTTGCGGCAGGCGGCGGCGCGGTATGATACCGGCAATGCGCTCCATGACGTAAAACTGCGCACCGATCAGCGTCTCATCCTCGCACAGGCCGATCATCGTGGGGACAGCAGGATAAAACGGCTTCAATGCCTTCTGCACATTGTATTCCCGCCCCATATCATGGGCGGATTTGGCTTTGGTACCGGCTGGCGGGCGACGCAGGATCAGATCATGCTGCGAATATTGCAACCGGTAGGTCCAGTTTGAAGCACCACCGGAAAACTGGGTAACCTCCGGTGTCCCCTCCACCGGCACACCAAGCGCGTGCAGCCATTGGCTGACTGCTTCCGCATTCAGTTCCTCACCAGCGCGCACCTTGCCCGCGCGATCAATCCCCTTGGCTTCAGTCATTTCACTCACTTCGCATGGCCATACTTGGCCAGTTCAATGCGCGCGATCAGCCCTTTGTGGACCTCATCGGGGCCATCGGCAAGACGAAGCGAACGAGCCTGAATGAAGAACTGCGTGAGCGGCGTATCACGCGATACACCCGTTCCACCGTGAATCTGAATGGCGTTGTCGACAACTGCCTGCAGCATCTGCGGTGCGACAACCTTGATGGCGGAAATCTCAGCCATTGCGCCCATGGCTCCCAGCGTGTCGAGCTTCCAAGCTGCATTCAGGGTCAAAAGACGCGCCTGATCAATGGCGATCCGTGCCTCAGCCAGACGCTCGCGATTGCCGCCAAGATTAAGAATGGGCTTGCCGAATGCGACGCGCGACATGCCTCGCGCAATGGTCAACTCCAGCGCCGCTTCCGCAGCCCCGATGCAGCGCATGCAGTGATGAATGCGGCCGGGTCCCAGACGTCCCTGCGCAATCTCAAAACCCGCACCAATATCTTTGATCACATTGGTCAGGGGCACACGGACATTATTGTAATGCACCTCGCCATGGCCATGCGGCTCGTCATATTCGCCGAACACCGACTGCATACGGATGATCTCGACACCGGGGCTATCCAAGGGCACCAAGACCATGGAATGCTGTTGATGGCGGCCTTTTCCTACATCTGGCGTGCGCGCCATCACAATCGCGATCTTCGCACGCGGATCACCGAGTCCGCTCGACCAGTGTTTTTTGCCGTTGACGACAATGGAATTGCCATCGACCAGCGCTGTCGCCTCCATATTTGTCGCGTCGCTGCTGGCAACATCGGGTTCCGTCATGCTGAACACCGAGCGCATCTCACCCGCCAGCAGCGGTTTTAGCCATTCGTCCCGCTGGTGCTCGGAGCCATATTTCCACAGCACTTCCATATTGCCCGTATCGGGCGCATTGCAGTTGAAGATTTCAGGAGCCATGAAGCTGCGGCCGGTCTCTTCCGCAATCAACGCATATTCCAGCGTTGACAGCCCGGCACCCAGTGCTTCATCCGGCAGAAACATGTTCCATAGGCCCTCGGCTTTCGCCTTGGCCTTCAACTCTTCGACAACAGGTGAAATCCGCCACTGTTTCCAGTCACTGCCATGATCAGCTGACGCAATGCCAGCCCAATATTGCTTCTCAATCGGCTGAATATGCGTGCGCATAAAGGACTTCACGCGCGTGACGAAATCCTGCGTTTTTGGGCTAGGCGTAAAATGCATCGATTGGCCGTCCTGTCTTCTGGTGGTTAAAGACTAGCGGCTTGCGGCATATCAAACAAATTATATGTTCTTATGGTCGACTATGAGCTGTATTTATGACCTGTGGTCACTGGCGGCCCACCGCCACCGTACTTTGTCATCACTTCGGCAAAGAGTTCACGCATCCAGCGATGGCCCTGATCATCGTCCCGCACCGCGTGCCAATACATGACAACATCAATCGGCGGGATGGCCAGCGGCGCAACGAGCACATCCAGGTTGAGTACATCGGATAATTCAAGCGCATAGGTGCGCGGCATCGTCAAAATCCAGTCCGTCTCGGCGATAACCTTGCACGCCGCGAAGAAATGCTGGCAGCGCAAGCCGATATTGCGGCCAAGCCCCTGCTCCGCCAGAATATAGTCAATCGGCTCCATGCCTTCGATATGGGTAACCAGCACATGTTTGGCAGCCACATAATCCGCCTGCGTGAGCTTTTTTCCCGAGAGTGGATGACCTTTGCGCACGACAACGGCATTGGGTTCGCGCAGCAATGTCTTCTGGCGGATATGTGGACCGACCTTGATCTTGCGGTCAATGGCAAGATCAAGACCTCCAGCCGTCAGTTCCTTCTCAAAAGTTTCGCGCGCCACCCGGCGGCTGACGACACAAACCCCCGGTGCCTCCGTCGCAAGCTGACGCATCAATGGCGAGAAGGTTGCCGACTCAAGCACATCACGCAGCGCAACTTTGAAATCCATCGTGAGACGTGATGGCGAAAACTCCGAAGAAGTCTCAACCGCCGCATAGAGCCCCTGCAGGTTGCGCCTTACATCAGCAATGATGATGCGCACCCGTTCGGTGGCGACCATACGGTTGCCCTGACGCACGAATAACGGATCGCTGAAGATTTCACGCAAGCGGGCAAGCGAATGGCTGATTGCGGGCTGGGTCAGATGCAAGGCTCTGGCCGCGCCGGAAATGCTGCCATTGGCGTGAATAGCATCCAGAACGCGAAACAGGTTGAGGTCAAGACGGTTATCAAAGCTGTTCATGGGCAGACATTAGAACTGATCATATGATTTATACCATAGGCGATATTAGGCTTATGACCAACCCGGCTTGCCAGACCACGGCGATCCGGGACAATGACCTATGGAGGCAAAGCCCGTGAGTTCAGACGTCAACCGCCAGATTATCCTGCGTGAAAAGCCTGTTGGTAAGCTCCAACCGAACCATTTCGCCCTGACTGAAAACACCATTCCACAACCTGCGGATGGTGAGGTGTTGATCCGCGTGCGCTATATCTCGCTTGATGCTGCCAACCGTGCATGGATGCAGGGTGCCACCTACCGCGCCGCGGTTGAGCCGGATTCGGTCATGGCTGGCGGCGGTATTGCAGAGGTCGTCACCTCAAAAGCGCCCGGCTTTGCGCCCGGCGATCTGGTGTTCGCCGATACGGGCTGGCAGGACTATACCGTGCTGTCAGCCAAGCATCTCATCAAGATGCCGCATATCGAGCCGCTCACCCACCTGCTCAGCGTTTATGGCATTGCGGGGCTGACAGCCTATTTCGGCCTGCTTGATGTGGGCAAGGTGCAGCCGGGCGAAACCGTTGTCGTTTCGGCCGCGGCGGGTTCCGTTGGCTCCCTCGTCGGCCAGATCGCCAAGATCAAAGGCTGCCGTGTCATCGGCATTGCTGGCGGTGCCGAGAAATGCGCGTGGCTGATATCACATCTCGGTTTTGATGCGGCAGTGGACTATAAGGCAGGCAATCTCTTCAAGAACCTGCGCGCTCTAGTTCCCAATGGGATCGATGTCTATTTCGACAATGTCGGCGGCGATACACTGGAAGCCTGTCTCGCACTCATGAATACCCACGGGCGCATTGCCTGTTGCGGCGCCGTTTCCCAGTATGATGGCGCGCCGACGGCGGGACCACGCGGCATTCCGGGCTTGATCACCATCAAGCGCCTTGTCATGCAAGGCTTCATCGTCATGGACTATTTCAGCCAGCGCGACCGTGCTTTCGCCGATCTCCAAAGCTGGGTTGCCTCTGGCCAATTGAAGGTGGAAGAAGACATTATCGATGGGCTTGAGAATACACCGGCCGCATTGATCGGGCTTCTGGCTGGCGAAAACCGCGGCAAGCGGATTGTCAAAGTCTGATCACGCGTAAAATCCAAATAAAAGCCAGACCTGATGTCTGGCTTTTATTCCTGCATTTCCCGTCAAGATTGATCCAGACGCTGCCAGCTTCCGGCGACAGGCACGAGATCAGGATGTACCGCTGCCGGACTGCGGCCATTCATCATCGGGGACATCCATGATGCCGCCATCCTTCACGCCGTCGATCTCGTACTTGGTCAGATAGCTGCTGAGCAGGTCGCCAAAATCATCGGCTCTCTTTTGCTGCTTGCCTTCCGCAATCAAGCCCGGAATCAGCATCGCCAATGCACCGACGCCCGCTGCAACCAACCCAAGACCACCGGCGGCTAGCGCCGGGATCAAACGCGCCATGGTGGGAGCAAACAGTGCCATTCCGCCTTCGACGGTGGAAGCCAAGCCAGCCAAGACACTGAGGGAACCTGCCGTGATACTGATGCCCCCGGTGACCGTATCGCCCTTGCGGATTGCCTGCACACCATCGAAGATGCCGTAAGCACCGGCGGCAATACCGACGATGCCTCCAAGCCCCTTAGCGGCATTTTCAAACTTCTTCAGGTTGGAGGTCATGGCGTCGACGAGTTCATCATCGACCACGCCCTTCACGTCTTTCAGGTAATCCTGCAAACCCTTCATGCCGCCTTCGGTCATAATCGTGGCAGTCTGGATAGACCCGGTGGTGATATCGACGATCTGTCGGTCGGTGAGTTTGCCCGAACCGCTGGCGCCCTTGGCGATCGTAACACCAGCCAGGAAAAGGCCGCTGACGCCATGAAGAACCCCCTTGTCTGCGGCGCCCTTGACCGATGAATCGGGACTAAAAAGCTTAAGCTCGTTGAGCGTCTTCGCCCCCTGACGCAGAAGATCCCAGTCGCCCCTGAAGGTGGACAATATCTGGTCTGGCCTTGTGACCGTCCCATTTGGATTGGTGAAGAATGCGGGATTGTCCTTGCTGATCTGATCGATAAGGGCTTTTACCTTTTCCTCATCGAGGTCATCGCCACCATTGATGCCGAATGCCTTCCTGAGATCTTTGAAAGAGGCATCATTGAAGGCGTTTTCCTGCACGGTCTTGGTGAAATTGTCGTTGATCTGTTTGTCGAATTTCCCCGTGAATTCGGGGCTGAGCGTTGCATTATAGAGCGCGACTTCCATGCTGTAGGCACTGGCGGCCTTTTCGAACGAATTGTTCTTCATCAACTCCTTCAGGCGGTCGCCTGAGGCAAGCGACTTCTCATAAAAATCGTTCAGTTCGCCCGCATGTTTGGAATTCTTGACGGCGTTCTGGATTTCAGCCGCGTTCTTGATGCCAAGAGCGCTCTGGAACGTTTGTGCTGATCCGTAAAACTCGGCAAGAACCGCCTGCTGGTCCGTCTTGCCATCCTTCATCTTCGTGTCCCATAGGCTATTGAGCGCCTTGCCGGACTTGATATCGTCATCATAGGTTTTCTGCAGCGCGTCCTTGAGACCCTTATTCTCTTCCAACAGCTTGGACATCTGCTTGGAGCTGTTCTCGTTCATGTACTTTACGACTTCAGGGTCGCCCTCAAGGGTTTTGATATGGTCGTCGACGTCCTGAAGCAGCTTCTCGGGATTTGGATGGCTGCGAACACGGTTGGCTATGCTGACGATGGAATAATCGTCCTTCCACATGCCAGCGCTCGCTCCGCTGACGATCAGCTGCTGCGCCTTCAGCAGTTCCTGAAGCGCGGCGGCTTTTTCTTCCGTCGAGTGCTTTTCGGGGTGTTCAAAAATATCCTTGTCCAACTTGCTGGTATCGGTGCCAGCAACGACATTCCCGTCGGTGACACCGGATAGCAACATGATTGCCGAACCGGCATCCTTCGGAGTCTGCTTTTCTATCCAGCTCTTTAAATCGCCCTTGCTGAGCTTCCCGTCGGCTTTGAGCACCGTTGGATCGTTCGCCGTTTCAAGCTTGTTGAAAGCACCCGGCTGTGACCAGAAATTGAGTGCCTCCTTAAATTCCTGGCTGATTTGCGGGTTCTTTTCCTTGTATTTTTTCAAGGCTTCAGCCGTCAGATGTTCGCCGGAACCGGTCTTTCCCCTGATCGCATCATAGTTTTCGCCAAGGATGGCGGCATATTTGGCAATTGTTTTTGACGTTTCGTCGGCATCTGGATTGGCTTTTATAAAATCCTTGTAACTGCTGATATCCTCGGGCTTCTTCAGCTCTTTGATGACCTCAAAGCCATATTTCCCAAAATCCTGAAGACGGCCAGCCTCTGTGCCATGCTTTGCTTCACCGCTTTTGGTGAACCCATCAATACTGCTATTGGCGACATCGTCTCCAGACAGCGCGCTACCATTCTCGTCATACATCGTTATGCGATCAAGGATCTGCCCTGCCCTGTAGGCGGCGTTGGCGTCATTTTCAAAATCACCAACGCGTTCCTTCAGCATATCTTTGATACCGCTCTGATTGCCCAGATTCTTGAGCAGCGGCGAGTCATTGATGATGTCCTGCGCCGAGCGTTTATCGTTATCAGGCAGCTCCCATTTGACGCCCGCTTTCTCGGCCTGCGCACGCGCCTGTTCATCACCGCCAGCATTGGTCACATCATTGAGTTTTCCCTTGAGGTTGGAAAAACCATATTTGCCGAAGTCCTGCAGGCGTCCGGCTTCCGTGCCATGCTTTGCATCGCCACCCTTGGTAAAACCATCAACGCGGCCATTGTTGACATCATTACCGGCAATCCGATTTCCGCTCTCGTCAAACTTCTCGACATGATCCAGAACCTGTACCGCCCTGAACGCGGCGTCGGCATCCTTTTCGAAATCGCCGACCCGTTCTTTCAGCATGTCCTTGACGCCACTCTGATTCCCGAGATTGCGCAGCAGAGGATCACTATCAATAATGTCCTGCGTTGAGCGATTGTCACCTTTTGGTCGATTCCAGAGGATGCCCGCATCCTTGGCCGCATTCTGAGCCTGGTCCCATGCCTTGACGGTCTCAGAATCTGCAGTACCCGCATTCGCTCTAACGGCCGTGGATTGGTTGATCTGTGCGTTGACTTTCGACATGTGACACGCCTCTCCTGTCTCTGGGACATTTCAGTCCGGTTCGGTTAAGGGTCTGTCATAGTAAGCCCTCGCCTGTGAACGGCATGTGACATGTCAGCCAATTGCCTGATGTCAACAGGCACTCAAACAGGCCGTTATTGACGCCCGGAGCGTTCCACTTTCTGGCCATATGAAGGGAGCGCGTGCGGTTTTTCGGCTTTGGCTTTGAGTGGGATTCTGTCGCAGCTACGCAATGCTTCCGGCATTTCACACCGGATATTCATTCACGTGTAAATCAGTTTGGGAAACAAAAAAGCCAGGTTCCTTGAGAACCTGGCTTTCAGAAAACAGAGAATATAAGCCATGTTACTGAAAACATTCGGCTAAATCTCGGAGCGGCCGGATTCGAACCGACGACCCCTTGACCCCCAGTCAAGTGCGCTACCGGGCTGCGCTACGCTCCGTCATTTCTCTGCCGGTGCGGAACCCCTAGAATACTGGACGTTTGAGTGCAAGGGAGAAAACTCAAAAACCAACGAAATATGAAAGTTTGGCCCGCACAGACCAACAATTTGAAACGCAATATTCCCTGTTGGTCGCGGGATGCGAAGCCGAAGAGTAGCGGATGCCGTGTTTACATTTCGGCACCCCCGACATTTTTTCGGGCCATGAGGAACAAAACAAACCATCGCCGGTTTGTATTGTGTTAGAACTACGATTCTGACCGGGGACCAGCTGTGCGCCGCGCACACTTCATTTGGCCCCGCTCCATTCACTGACGTGACATCTCAAAAGCCTGGAGTTTTGCAAATGACAGATAAGATCGGGATCACGGATGATGCAGCATTTGAACTTGCCGCACACATCGCCGACACGCAAAAAGCGAAACTGCCGGAACAGCTTAGCAGTCAGATCAGCGATGCGGAAATGCAGATCGGCGAGACATGGTTCGCCTGGGGTATCTTCGGCGCCATCACCAGTGATCGCAAAAGACGACAAAAGCTTCTAGCTGATTATCTGACGCGGAAGATTCAGCCGCAAAGCGATATCCAAAAGATCGTAACGGATATCACAGCTCTGGAAAGCGCCGACAACCAACTGTTCAATGCTATCGCGGCGGCGGGACGGCAGGCTTATCACGAAGATGACGACGTCCATCTGAGCAAGATTGCCGGAATTTTTCTTAACGTCATCAAGAACCATTGATCGCGGACTATGGGAGTGCGGCCTCGGACAAATCTTCGACTTCCGCACATATTCGGGCGAGCAATTCCATAGCGCTATTGAATATTTTCTGACTAAGAATTAGTTGTCTCCTAACTTCGTTCCGGGCGAGCCTTGGCGAGCATGGAAAGTGCCGTCTGCAGTGTATTTCCCGATGCGGCAAACCGGGGAATCCGCATGCCAATCCAATATCCTATATCCGACCCGGCGGATTGGCGGCGTCTCGGTAATCCGTCATTCCTGAGACGGGCCAAAGCACACCTTTATCATTATACCTATCCAGCTGCATTCACGGCACCGCGCAAGAACCTTCTGACCAAGGTTTCCGGCCCCGCCGTTCATCCAGTCCAAGATGATGTTTTGGCGATTTGCATTGTCAAAAATGCGATCGGCTATATCAATTCCTTCTTGCGATACTACCGGAAGCTTGGTGTCACGCGCTTTGCCTTTGTCGATGATCAATCGAATGATGGTACATCAGATGTGTTGCGCAATGCGCCTGATGTGGATCTTTACACCTCGCCCATTCGCTATTCGGAAGCCGCACGCGGAAAAGCATGGCGCGATGCGCTCTTCAAGATTTATGGCGCAAACCGGTGGTATCTGTCACTTGACGCCGACGAGTTTCTTGTGTTTCCCGATAGCGAGACCATGACGTTGCCGGATTTCATTCGGCAACTGGAGAAGGCCGGAATGCAGCGATGCCATGCGCCAATGCTCGATCTCTACCCTGAAGGTCCACTGAACGGCGACGAGTTTGTCGATGATGGCAGCAGATGGCCATTTGATGTATCGTCAAACTTCGATGGCGACAGCTATACGATCAAACTGGAGCGCTATGGTACATCCGTGCGTGGCGGACCACGAAAGCGATTCTTTGGCCGTGACATGCGGCTCTCCAAATTCCCCCTCATCTGGGTCGATAAAGCCACGAGCTACGAGCGGGGCAGTATCCATGGTCCCGGACCATGCAGCCGCAATTTCGTTCCTATCACGGCCGTCCTGCTGCATTACCGCTTCTCGAACCAATCGATCAATGAGTTTAAAAACATCGTCAACCATGGCGGCCATGCGGACGGCGGCGCTCATTATGGTGCAATTCTTGATCATCCGGATTTTTCGGAAGATTTTACACTGGCATATGATGGTTCGGTGAAATTTTCCGGTTCAGCAGATCTCGTTGAACGGGGCTTTATGATGAGATTGCCAACTTGATCGTACAATGGCGAGTGCGGCAGCTGCTGCATTTTGCAATATTGTGATCGCCGCCTCAGTTTCACATCAGGTTCGGATAATCCTCTGCTCAGCTTGCGATGGTATCAACCGGGCGTTGTCGCCTTCGGACAACGCGAGGCCCGGCCACTTCATCACCCCCCCGATGCCCCCGCCGGGCCTCACCTCTCCCTACGGCATCGCACACATTTGCACTGCCGTTTTGCAATTCACATCGCCTCTGCGCATAACGGGATTGGAACAGGCCGGTGAATGGGGTATCTGGGACCGATGAAATCCGCTCAAATCATTGCGTGGCTGTTGTTCGCCGCTATACTTTTCATAACCGTTGATCCAATCAATCTGCGACCGGAGAGCGGTCTGCCTGTCAATGTCGAGCGCTTTCTTGCTTTTGCAGTGCTTGGCTTTGTCTTTGCGTTTGCCTATCCCAAGCGTTGGTTGTTGATCCTGCTTTTGGTGGTTTGCGCGGCCTTTGGATTTGAGCTCGCCCAGATGCTGGCGCCGACCCGGCATGCGAGACTGCTGGATGCCATGTTCAAAGCAGCCGGCGGCGTATCGGGCGTCCTTGTGAGCAATGTTCTTTTGCGCATTTTCCGCTAGCGGGCCGGATTGACCGCTTGAAAGGAAATGTCTGTTGCCGTGCCCACCAGAATGATTTCGTCTCCCAATGACCATTCGGCCGCACGGGCGGCCATTCTGGCCGGGACCGGCTCTGAACCACCCGGCCCTTCCGGCACGTCATAGGTTGCATGAGCATCGTGGGCCAATATCACGGAAAATCCCTTTTGCATCGCCGTGCGTGCCGTCGCAGCAACGCACATTTCCGACTGCATGCCACAGATCGCCAGTGATTCAACGCCGCATGTCGTCAGCAGATTTTCGAGCTTGGTTCCGTCAAAACCATCATCAAGTGACTTCCGTACAACGTGCTCACCCGCCTTCGCCGGAAAGAATAATTGCCAGCCATCCGTGTCCGGTTCATCGGGTGCGCCGGGAGATCCGTCATTTTGAACAAAGATAACGGGAACTCCCGCTGCGCGCGCACTGGCAAGAAGCGTTTCAATGGCACCTTGAAGCTGGATGTGGTCGGGAACGGCAGCGCTTCCTGCGGTGAAGGCAGTTTGCACATCCACAACCACAAGGGCATTGGCCGACTTGTCTTCAATAAACGTCAAGGCTCAGTCCTCTCATTTCGGTCCCGTTGCCCTGATATAGGTAAGGTTGGCTGTTATTCACCGTTTTGTGCGCTTTACATCAAGTAAAGATTCATTGGAGGTATTCCAAACTAATCAGAAGTATCGCATATATTACGTCTCTCAAAAAAAATCATAAGACACGAGGGGTGGTGGAACATGCGAACAAGAATTCAGTTTCTGGTACAACAGAACTGCAAAGAAAAAATTATCGTTCAGACAAAGGAACAAACCGACACGGCTCAATTGAATACTCAGGACAGTGGTGCCGATATGCTGGCAATGATCCGGCGCATGCGGAGGAAAGAACGAATTAGACTTTTGACATGCAATCGATAATTCCGGTTTACCGCCTGTAACTGTGATTTGACTGTTACAAGTCAAGGGCTCACATTTAGCTGGCTGCACGTGAGTGCAGCGAGAGGCTCGGTAACTGACACTGATGAAGGCAGGCTACCGGGCCTCGTCAATCAAATCGGTTGATCATAAATTCAGCGGTTGTTGCAAGGCTGCTGTGTCATGCCTTTGAAGATTGTTAAGTGACGTATCATTTCTGCTCAGAATCTGCCACAAGCACCCTGCCCGCAAGGGCACGGCGCGACTGCTATCAACTTTAGGATAGGGTCGGGCGGGCTGATTGACGTCTCTCCCGCTGCCACGAAAGAACGTGGCCGCCTATAATTTGCAGCAGCGGCAGAATTTAGCCATGGGCAAAAAAACATCCGAGCCGTCATTAACAGGCAATCTTCCTTTGCGAAGTCAGGTCCGATAAATCATCTGGTCTGGTCATTCATTGTGAAGCGCAACAATTCCCATCAAAGAAGTTTGACTGATAAACTCGTCATCGCCCTATGGACCGTAACGTTCCTGGAACTGATGCTTTTCTCTCTGTTTGACATTTTCAGTTAGGCGAATCTTATCCGCCGGTCGATTTCCGTTGGAAGACCCTATGAATCCCCGGAAAATTCGTTCTAAATTCGAGAAGGCCATTTAAGGACAAAACCCGCCACGGGCGATTCCGCGCCCTCATCCACCAGAGAGGAATACACCCAAATAATCTTGCTATATTTCAAAAACTTATCACATTTTTGTTACAATAACGTGATATGCTTTGTATTTACAGTATTACCATTATTTATACTATATATTTACCAATTGTAAACTTGTAGTTGCAAATCAGCAACAATAAAAATCCGTTCTTTGCCGACATTACAGATTTGTAATTTGACATTTGACTCTACGACCAAAGTCGCAGAATACGAAATTGTCACTACCAATCTCATGGAGAGCAACAATGAACATTAAGAGCCTTCTACTCGGCTCCGCTGCAGCCCTGGTTGCAGTCACAGGCGCACGCGCTGCTGACGCAGTTGTCGTCGCTGAACCAGAAGCTGTCGAATACGTTCGCGTTTGCGATGCTTACGGCAAAGGCTTCTTCTACATTCCTGGTACCGAAACCTGCCTGAAGATCAGCGGTTACTTGCGTTACGACGCCAAGGGCGGCGATAACGTCTACACTGGCGGCGAATACGGCACCTGGTGGAAGCGTACGCGCGCTACTGTTCGTTTCGACGCTCGTTCGGAAACCGAACTCGGCACATTGCGTTCGTACATTGAAACACGTTTCAATTACACGAACGGTGAAAACAGCGGCGGCCTCATTCCTCAGGCTTACATCGACCTCGGCGGTTTCCGCATCGGCGTGTCTGACGAAATCTTCGGTTCGTGGACTGGCTATGCAGGCAAGGTCATCAACGACGACGTGATCAACTATCAGTCCGGCACATCCAACCAGGTTAGCTATACCTTTACCGGTGGAAACGGTTTCTCGGCAATCATCGCTGCTGAACAGGGCCAGGTACAGACTGCAAACTACTTCAGCTACGACTACCGTATCGACGACTACATGCCACATGTTATCGCCGGTGCTAAGTTCGAACAGGCTTGGGGCGGCGTCTCCGGTGTTGTCGGTTACGACTCCAAGGCTGAAGAATTTGCTGGCAAGCTGCGTTTGGACGTAAAGTTCACAGACACAGTTTCCGCATTCATCATGGGTGGCTATCAGTCCAACTGGGATGATCTGCAGGATAGCGGCCAGCGCAACTGGTTCGGTACTTGGGACGGTGACTGGGCAGCTTGGGGTGGTCTCTCCGCCAAGGTTTCGGACAAGGCAACCGTTAACGCACAGGTTGCTTACGAATCCGAAGGCACATGGGCAGCAACTGCAAACGTAGCTTACGAACTCGTTCCTGGCTTCGTTATCACGCCAGAAATCAGCTACACCAAGTTTGACGGCGACCGTAAGGCTTTTGCTGAAAGCCGTCGTGGCGGTGGCGACGATGCATTCGGTGGCATGATCCGCTTCCAGCGCAACTTCTAATCCTAACGGATTTGAAGACGTATCCGGGGGCTCGCCCCCGGATCATCAGGCCTTGGCCCAACAAACATTCGAATTGTGTTTGGCAATGGAGAAGGACTGTATTGCCAAACTGCGATGATGAGATCTCCAGTCACGTCATTTTTTGAAACGGTGAGCTTTGCGGCTCACCGTTTTTTACGTTTGCTGCCCTGTGCAAATCTTTTGATCGACATCTTGTGATTTGGAAGCCAGTCGGTTCCGCGCTATAGTTGCCATCAGAATGCAGGAGGTTACGGATATGCGTGATCTTGATATCTTGCTTGCAGTCATTGTGGTTATCTTGCTGGCATACCAGTCGAAACCCTCGCACCGAACCTGGAACCGCAAGAATTTACTGACACATATATCGAATGATCCAGGCAAGGATCAACCGTCATAGAATTGAGGAATGTCCGTATACCCACAGCATTCGGCTTTCCGGCATAGGCCGGGAGCGGACGTCGTCAGGGAGTGACAAGAATGGGAGAAGCAATTCTTCATACGCCTCATCATGCCAAGCCAGCCTCGCCAAACACGCTGCAGCAAGCGCGTGGGCAAATTCCTAAAGTCGCCTGCGATCCGACAAAACTGTCTTCAATCCTGCGATTGGCCAAGGGCGGCTTCAGTCACCGGCGGTTCAAACACGAAGGCAAGTAATCTGCATGAGAACAAAAGCCCGCTACCGGGAAACCGGTAACGGGCATTTTGGGTGTCTGCCGCAGCGCTTATGGCTGTCTTGTTATTTCGGCAGAAGAACCTTGTCGATCACATGAATAACGCCGTTTGACTGCTGAACGTCAGCGATCGTGACATGGGCAACATTACCCTTTTCATCCTTGATGGAGATTTTGCCACCCTTCTCGCTGACAGTCAGGACGCAGCCGCCAACGGTCTTGACCTTGTGGGCGCCGCCATCATCCTTGATCATCTTCTTGATTGTCGCTGACATGGCGTCAGCGGCCACCACATGGCAGGTAAGCACCTTGGTGAGGGTTGCCTTGTTCTCAGGCTTGAGCAGCGTCTCCACCGTGCCCTTGGGCAAGGCTGCAAAGGCTTCATTGGTTGGCGCGAAGACTGTGAACGGGCCCTTGCCCTGAAGTGTCTCGACAAGGCCGGCGGCCTTGACCGCTGCGACGAGCGTCGTGTGGTCCTTGGAGTTAACAGCATTCTCGATGATGTTCTTGTTGGCATACATCGGCGCGCCGCCAACCATCGGGTTGTCCTTGGCCAATGCTGCTCCACTCAATGCTGTAACCGCCAAAAATCCGGCGAAAATCCCTGCAGTCAATTTACCCATTTTATTGCTCCACGTTTGCCTCCCCTTTCCCGGGGAATGCTAACAAGTACGAAGCGTTCAGCCGAAAAGTTTCCGGCGTGACAATTTATTATTGCGCGTTTTGTCGAAACCGCGAGGGAACATAAGCAGCCCGCACCCGTTATAGGCCTGTCATGCACAGGAGCATAAAGAATGGCAATATTCTCAAAAACGACCGATGATATTCAGGATGATGTTGAAGCTCAGATTGCGGCTTTGCGCAAGGAAGTATCAAGGCTCACATCCAGCATCTCCGACATGGGCGGCGAAAAGCTCGACCATGTAAAACGGGCCGCAACCAAGCAGGTTAACTATGCTGCCGATGCAGCCAAGGAAAACCCATTGGCAACCCTTGCCATTGTGGCAGGCGCAGCGCTGCTGATCGGGCTGATTTCCAGACGCTAAATGGAGGGTGACGGATATGGATAGTGCCGGGCCAATGCGCGACGAGGAAGACCGGGAACGTCTGCAACGTGAAATCGAGGATTTGAAGCGTGATCTGGCTGCGCTGACGAAAACCCTCACCAACAAGGGTGTCCAACTGCTGGACGATCTTGAAGGCGATGAGGATGGCTCGACTTTTGAAGCCATCAAAAATGGCGGACGCCGTGCCGCGCGCGTGGTTGGACATCAAGCCCAGAAAATCGGCGGTATTCAGACACAGAACTCCGTATCGACGCTGATGGTTATTGCGGGTCTTGGGATCGCGATAGGCATGTTGGCTCGGTAAATTCAGTTCCGGATTTTTTTCAAAATTCTCTGGAACTTTCTGCCGCCAGCTTCGTTTCTCTTGTACTGGTCCCCCAACCAGCTAGGCTGAACCCCACAGCCAACCCCAAATCCCAGCTTTCCCCCCCCCGTGAAAGCTGGGTTTTTTGTTTGGGGGTGTGGGATTTAGGGATTGTGGTGGTGGTTCGTGGTTCGTGGTTCGACAAGCTCACCATGAGGGAGATTGGAGATGCAACGCTAATCGCAAAGATTGCAGATCACCAATGTTGCAGAATTGGGCTCCCTTGCATCATCCCTCTCCCTCATGGTGAGCTTGTCGAACCACGAACCACGGACCACGGACAATATCCACACAGGCACACGTATGTCAGAGCGTTTACCGGACCTGATCGAGCAAACGCTTGCATTCCAGGAGATCGAACAGGGTTTCCTGCAGCAAAGTCCGGTTGTCCTTGGACAGGCGCTTGCCATCAGCCGCAACCGGGCCTTCATCATCGCCCTTGATCAATCCAAACAGGCGCCTGCCATGATGAGCCGATTTCTGCGACCCCATGACGGCAGCCTCCTCAGCCGCATCAGCGCGTTCCTGTTCGGCGGAAATTGCTTCCTCTTCGCGAACGGCAGCCTGCTTCTGTTGGCTGATAGCTTCAGCCGCAGCAGTATCGCCGCTACCCAGAGCAATAATGAACTGCGCGCCGTTCTCGCGTAAAAGCCGCTGCACGCCCTTGATCGTATAGCCCTGATCATAGAGGAGATGGCGGATGCCCTTGAGCAGATCCACATCGAGCGGGCGATAATATCGGCGCCCACCACCACGCTTCATCGGCTTGATATGGGTAAAACGCGTTTCCCAAAAACGCAGAACATGTTGGGGAAGATCGAGATCTTCTGCAACTTCACTGATGGTTCTAAAAGCGTCGGGACTCTTGTCCATGTTTTCACCCTTTCAGGAGAAAATCTGATTCGACGTCTATTTCAGCGGTTTATGATGTAATTTTCAAGTACAAGGCGAGATTGCCCCACAGCAATCTCGCTCAGAATGCCTTGAACCGGCTAATTTAGGCCGATTTTTTCTTCCGCGCCTGGTGTGAGCGCAAGATGCGCTGCTTAAGCACATTGGATGCTTTGAACGTCATCACCCGGCGAGGCAAAATCGGCACTTCCTCACCCGTTTTCGGGTTTCGGCCAATGCGTTCATTCTTGTCTCTTACCTGAAACGTGGCGAATGACGACAGTTTCACCGTCTCGCCACGAACAATGGCATCACATACTTCATCGAGGATTGTTTCGACGAGTGAAGCTGACTCCGTGCGCGAAAGCCCTACCTTACGATAGACTGCTTCGGCCAGATCAGCGCGCGTAATGGTCTTACCCCCCATACGATCTCTAAGCTCTCGTTTGTTGCAAAACTATCAGGTGGAAGCGGACGTTATAGGATCAAATCCGATAGGGCAAGCGGGTAAAAACAGTTGATAAAACAAACCACTGACCCAACCGGAGCATTACCACCGTAGCAGAACTGCACCCCACGTAAAGCCCCCGCCCATGGCTTCGAGAAGGACAAGATCGCCCTGCTTGATACGCCCGTCGGCAACAGCGGTTGCCAGAGCAAGAGGGACGGAAGCCGCTGAGGTATTGCCATGCTGGTCAACGGTGATGACGACTTTTCCTTCCGCAAGGTTCAATTTCTTGGCTGAAGCGTCGATGATGCGCTTGTTGGCCTGATGCGGCACAAACCAGTCGACATCTTCGGCGGTGATACCCGCTTCCGAGAAAGAGGCCTCAATCACATCGGTGATCATGCCGACAGCATGCTTGAAGACCTCGCGGCCTTCCATGCGCAAATGCCCGACCGTCTGGGTCGTGGAAGGGCCGCCATCCACATATAATTTTTGTTTGTGTGAGCCGTCAGAACGCAGATTGGCGGTCAGGATACCGCGATCGGAAGTCAGTCCGCGCCCTTCATTGCCCTCAAGGATAACGGCACCGGCGCCATCACCAAACAGAACGCAGGTTGTGCGGTCATTCCAGTCGAGAAGCCGTGAAAAAGTTTCAGAACCGATCACCAGAACGCGCTTGGCCATGCCGCCGCGAATATAAAGATCAGCCGTCGTAATGGCGTAAACGAAGCCGGAGCACACTGCCTGCATGTCAAAGGCGAAGCCATGGGTCATGCCAAGACGCGCCTGAATGTCGACGGCAGATGCTGGGAACGTGTTGTCAGGCGTGGAGGTGGCCAGAATGATCAGGTCAATGTCGTCGGGCGTCATACCGGCATTATCGAGCGCCGCGCGCGCTGCCGCCTCGCCAAGGGAGGCGGTTGTTTCACCCTCACCCGCGATATAGCGCTGGCGAATACCCGTGCGCTGGACGATCCACTCGTCACTTGTTTCAACGATACCTTCCAGATCGGCGTTCTTAACCAGACGCGCCGGTTTGGCCGCCCCTACACCTTTGACAACGGACCGGATCATTTATCTTTCCTACGCCTGTGGTTCTATCTCAGCTTCTGAATCATTCTCGGCCTCGCCCTGAAAAGCGACACCGACCGGGCTCTTGTGGAAATGACTCAGATCCGAGGCAATCTTATCCAAAAGCTTGTTGCGGGCCATATCATAGCCGACATCAACGGCAGAAGCGAAGCCAAGTGCGTCGGTTCCTCCGTGACTCTTGATGACGACACCATTCAGCCCAAGAAATACGCCGCCATTGGTCTTGCGCGGGTCCATCTTCTCGCGCAGGCGATCAAATGCGCCCTTGGCGAACAAATAGCCGATCTTGGCCATCCACGTACGGTTCATACCATCCCGCAGATATTGCGCGAACTGCTTGGCGGTGCCTTCGGCTGCTTTCAGCGCGATATTGCCGGTAAAACCTTCGGTGACCACCACATCAACCGTGCCCTTGCCGATATCGTCGCCTTCGACGAAACCGTAATATTCAAGGCTTGGCAGCGGAATTTCCCGCAGAATGCGTGCCGCATCCTTCACATCGTCCTGACCTTTGATTTCCTCAACGCCAACATTAAGCAGGCCAATTGTCGGACGCTCGATCTCGAACAGCGAACGGGCCATGGCAGCGCCCATAACGGCATAATCGACCAGTTGCTGGGCGTCAGCGCCAATGGTGGCGCCGATATCGAGCACAATGCTTTCACCACGCAGTGTGGGCCAGATACCCGCAATAGCGGGCCGTTCGACATTGGCCATTGTCCGCAGGCAGAATTTTGACATGGCCATCAGCGCGCCTGTATTACCAGCCGAGACGCATACATCGGCCTCGCCGGTTTTTACTGCTTCGATGGACCGCCACATGGATGACTTCCAGCGGCCATTACGCAGGGCCTGGCTGGGTTTCTCGTCCATGCGCACAGACACATCGCAATGATGGAATGTCGAGCTGGCAAGCGTTGGATGGCGATCAAGAACCGGCCTTACCTCTTCCTCACGACCGAAGATCACAAACCGGATATCAGGATGGCGCTCCAGCGCCGTTGCCAGACCGGGAATAACGATCTCAGGACCGAAATCACCGCCCATGGCATCAATGGAAATTCTGATCACTCTCGATTGTCCTGTTCAGTGAGTATGCTTGCTGGGTTCATCAATGGCTCAAAGACTCGGCGAAAATAGTCAATTTCCCTCGCTGCACAACCGGAATCTGCCAGCTGGCTGGCACATAAACTGTAATCATTGTGAAAAACGCTGCTCTTACCCTAGGTATTTTCTGTTCTTATAGCCCATCTGGGCAGCCTTCGGATAGTCAGCCGCAGGAAATCGTCACAATCAAGGCTTCTGTTTCCAATCCTTGAGGCTGGCAAAAGGATTAACAGGCTTTTCCGTTGCCACATCTTCACCAAAGACAACCTCAATAGGTGCATCCGACACACCCTCCTTGCGAGGGTAAGGATCAATTGCAAGTTCAAAGAACTCTTCTGCAATCGCTCCGGCATCCAGAGTATCGCCCGAAAATGTCTCAGGTATGTCAGGCCCATCCGCGCTGACAATCAGTTCACCATTCTCATCGAGCGGCAGCCGTGCCAGCTTGGAATTATCAGGGACAAAGAGCGTATCTATTTCGGCTTCAATAACCGCATCCACGGCTTCCGATGTGACAACGCAGGACTGCACGATTTTCGCCTTGACGACGCCACGCACACGTATGCCGTCCTTTTTCCACGGAACGATCTGCAGTTCAGCCTTGAAAGAGGTCACATCCTGCAGATCGTGAAAATCACGCAGTGCAATCCGCTCGCGCTCATCCGCTTCAATTTTGACTGTCAGCCCCTTCTGCGGCAGTCGCTTGACCGAAACCGGGAAACTCAGTGCACCATCAAGATTTCTTGTCATTTTGCTCCCCTTCTCAATTCTGTTGGGCTTCGGCGTCAGCACTGGCATCGGGAAACAGCAAATGCCCGCCAGCAAAGTCGTCATCCGATTGTGTTTCCAGATAAAGGGCCGCCTCAACTGTGTATTTGGCCAGTGCCGCCGCTTGTGGCCATTCCTTGCTATCAGGACGGACATTGCGGGCCAGCGCGGCAGCCAGCGCCGGATAATCATTGGCCTGCAGAGCCTTGTCGTAGGATTCCACACGGCCATAGAACATGCGGGCCAGTTTTTTCATGCGCTTCGGAATGCCGGAATCACCGATACCAAGTTCGCGCAGGGAATGGTCGACATCCCGGAAGAACTCGTCGGTCACTTCCTGCCCGATCATCTTGAGGGCCGGTGTTCGACCTTTTATCCGGCGCATGAAAAGAAAAACGTGCAAAGACAGCATTTCATAGCGCCCTAACGGCGAATCCGGCACATCAATGTCAGAATAGAAGTATGGCTGCCGCGCCGCTGCCACGATCGCATCGTAAAGGGCGGTGGTAACAGCCTCATTTGCTTTGGCCTTACGGCTGAATAAACTGAGAATCATATATGTGCTTTCACTTGGGTCAGGCCGCAACACGAGTCGCTGTTGCATCAGACTTCAAGGTGGTTTACCGAAGTTCTGCGGGCAGCGAAAGACTTGCGCCCACTATTGAAATGGAGATGTCGTTGCTGCAGCGGATTTTCAAGGCCGATCGTTCACGGGAATACCTTCTCGCGGGGACTCTGTTTTTTGTCGTGGGACTTGCCGGCTGTAACACCGCCAATCTCAATCCATCAGAAACGTTGTCGGAAGGCTACATTCTCGACGAGAAGGCACTGGAGTTCGTTCCTGTTGGTTCCAGCCGCGAGCAGGTCGTCCTGTCGCTTGGCAGCCCATCCTCGACAGCAACCTTCGACAACGAAGTTTTCTACTATATCTCGCAGAAGCGCCATCGCAGCGTTGCATTCATGCAGCCGAAAGTGGTGGATCGTCGCATTCTCGCGGTTTATTTCGATCAGAAGAGCAAGGTCGCCAGCATTTCCAATTATGGTTTGCAGGATGGCAAGGTCTTCGACTTCATCTCGCGCACCACGCCGACAGGCGGCAAGGATCTTTCATTCCTCGGTCAGTTGCTCGCGGGTGTTGGCAAGGCCCCCGGTACTCTGCCCGGCGCTGGCCCTGCTCCCGGCCAATAATCGTTCAGACGAAAATGCAAAAACCCGCGAAATCAGATTTCGCGGGTTTTTCTTTGGTCTGATGCCTGATTATCCGTGCGCCAGCACTGCAAGCAGCAGCAAGGCCACGATATTGGTGATCTTGATGGCCGGATTAACCGCAGGACCGGCCGTATCCTTGTAGGGATCGCCAACCGTATCGCCTGTTACCGAGGCCTTATGAGCTTCGGAACCCTTCATATGGCGAACGCCATCCTTGTCGACAAAACCGTCTTCGAAGGATTTCTTGGCATTGTCCCAGGCACCGCCACCTGATGTCATCGAAATGGCAACAAAAATACCATTGATGATAACACCCAGAAGCGAAGCACCGAGCGCGGCAAACGCCGATGCTTTTGAACCCGAAATTAGCAGCACGCCGAAATAGACGACGAGCGGCGCCAAAACAGGCAGCAGCGACGGCACAACCATTTCCTTGATGGCCGCACGGGTGAGAATATCCACCGCACGGGCATAGTCAGGCCGCTCCGTACCGGCCATGATACCGGGCTTTTCGCGGAACTGTCTGCGCACTTCCTCCACCACGGAACCAGCAGCGCGGCCAACGGCTGTCATTGCAATACCACCGAAGAGGTAGGGAATGAGTCCACCGAAGATCAGACCGGCAACAACATAAGGATTGGAGAGTTCGAACGATACGGCGCCCATTCCCTTGAAATAGGAGAAGACCGTCGAGCCATCCTTGTTGGCTTCACTGATGAAGAATTGCAGATCGTTGGAATAGGCCGCAAACAGCACCAGAGCACCAAGGCCAGCCGAACCAATGGCATAGCCCTTGGTGACGGCTTTTGTCGTATTGCCAACGGCATCCAGCGCATCGGTGGATTTGCGTACTTCCGGATCAAGTCCAGCCATCTCAGCAATACCACCGGCATTGTCAGTCACAGGACCGAACGCATCAAGCGCAACGATCATGCCGGCAATACCAAGCATGGCCGTTACGGCGATACCGGTGCCGAAAAGCCCTGCCAACTGGTAAGTCGAGATGATGCCGCCGACAATCACCAGAGCCGGAAGCGCTGTTGATTCAAGCGAAACCGCAAGACCCTGGATCACATTGGTGCCATGACCGGTCACCGATGCCTGGGCAATCGAATTAACAGGGCGCTTGTTGGTGCCCGTGTAGTATTCAGTGATCACCACGATCAATCCCGTCACAACAAGCCCGACAAGGCCGCAGATGAAGAGGTTGGAACCGGTGATCGATTTACCGGCAACTACACCCACCTCACCCCAGCCGATGGTCATTGATGTGGCAGCAGCAAGACCGGCGATCGACAGCAGGCCCGTTACAATGAGACCCTTGTAGAGAGCGCCCATGATCGAGTTGTTCGCGCCAAGCTTGACGAAGAACGTACCGGCAATCGAGGTGATGATGCAGGCGCCACAGATCGCCAGCGGATAGAGCATGATATTGCTCAAAACAGGCGTTGCAGCAAAGAAGATGGCACCCAGAACCATGGTGGCAACAATTGTCACCGCATAGGTTTCGAAAAGGTCGGCAGCCATACCGGCGCAATCGCCGACATTGTCGCCCACATTGTCGGCGATGGTTGCCGGATTGCGTGGATCATCTTCAGGAATTCCGGCTTCGACCTTGCCGACGAGATCGCCGCCAACGTCAGCACCTTTGGTGAAGATGCCGCCGCCAAGACGGGCAAAGATTGAGATGAGTGACGCACCGAACCCGAGGGAGACAAGAGCGTCAATGACAACACGGTCCGCAGGCAGATGGCCAAGCGGGCCGGTCAGAATGTAATAATAAACAGCAACGCCAAGCAGAGCGAGACCGGCGACAAGCATGCCGGTGATCGCGCCTGACTTGAACGCGATTTCAAGACCCGCCGCCAGACTGCGGGAGGCTGCTTGAGCGGTGCGCACATTGGCACGAACGGAGACGTGCATGCCAATGAAACCGGCAAGACCTGACAGCACGGCGCCGATCAGGAAGCCGATCGCTGCGGTTGACGACAAGAGGTACCAGACTGCTAGAAAGACAACGACGCCAACAATGGCGATCGTGGTATACTGACGTGTGAGATAAGCCTGTGCACCCTCGCGGATAGCACCGGCGATTTCTTGCATGCGCGCATTGCCCTGGTCTGCTGCGAGCACCGATTTGGTGGCCCAAAAAGCATAGACGATTGACAGCAAACCGCAGGCGATGACGAGAAACAGTATAGTCATGCCACTCCCTCAGATTTTGACCCGAAAAATACCCCTCCCCGGATCAGGTTCGGTACGGCACACAAAATCTGCCAGGCCGGCAGAAACGCGACCGTATGCACTAGGAGTAGCCAAGCCCATGCGAAAAGGTCAAGGCCTTTCGCTGAGGCGGCTTAGGGTTGATACCATTAATCTGATTGAGCGTGTTTGAAGGGTTTTGACGTGCGCGCTGCAGGGCTCATAATACGTGGTTCAACAAGCTCACCATGAGGAGAGATGGGTGGATGCAACGCTTGTCGCAAACGTTGCCGTGCAAAGGGAGCAGAACTTGACTCCCCCCGACACCTCATCCATCTCCGTCATCCTCGGGCTTGACCCGAGGACCCACGGCTGATGAGATCTAACTCACCTGAATATTTCGCACTTTTGATTATGGGTCCTCGGGTCAAGCCCGAGGATGACGGAGATGGGTGTGGGTTGAGGAGTCAAGTTCTGCTCCCTTTGCACGGCAACCTTTGCGACAAGCGTTGCATCCCCATTCTCCCTCATGGTTGTTATATCGAACCACGAAACACTAGAAATGCAATCACCAGCTAAATTGGCTGCTTAAGCTCAGCCGCGCGGGCTTTTCGCGCCCCGGCTTTCACCGCGAAGCTCGAAAGCCAGACGATCAAGCACAGCATTCACCAGTTTTGGCTCTTCTTCCGTATAGAAAGCCTTCGCGATATCGATATATTCGGAAACGATAACGGCTGTCGGCACATCCGGGCGATTTCTCAATTCCCAGATTCCGGCGCGTAAAATCGCCCGCAGCGTTGAATCGAGCCGCGACAATGGCCAATCCTCCGTCAAAGCCTGACGGATCATCGGATCAAGCGAAGTCTGCTCAGAAACCACGCCCGCAACAATGGCGCGAAACCACTGGGGATCAGCATCAAGATACTGGTTTCCATCGACTTCCTTGCCGAGGCGGTGTGCTTCGTACTCTGCAACAACCTCGATAACGCCGGTACCGGCAACATCCATCTGATACAGCGCCTGTACAGCGGCCAGGCGCGCGACGCCGCGCTTATTAGCGGGTTTTACAGCGGGACTTTCCCCATCTTTGGAAGAAGGCATCCGGTCAGGCTCCAAGCTTTTCCTTGAGGGCGATCATAGTCAGTGCAGCGCGCGCTGCAAAGCCACCCTTGTCCTTGTCCTCGCGGCGGGCCCGGGCCCATGCCTGCTCCTCATTCTCGACGGTGAGAATGCCATTGCCAATGGCAATGCTTTCATCAACCGCGAGTTCCATCAGAGCGCGGCAGGATTCATTGGCGACGATATCAAAATGATAGGTTTCGCCGCGAATAACCGTGCCAAGTGCCACGAAGCCATCATATTCCGTTCCGCCGTCTTCCGCTGCATCCAATGCAAAGGAAATGGCCGCAGGAACTTCAAGCGCACCGGGAACAGTCACAACGTCATAGGTTGCCTTGCCTTCATCAAGCGCCAGCTTGGCACCATTCAGCAGCGCATCCGACAAATCGTCATAGAATCGCGCTTCCACGATCAACAGATGTGGCGCATGCGCCTTTTTTTTGGACATGGAAAACTCCGGAACTCAAATGGGGTTGGCGAAGCCGCTTCGCCTTTGAGTGTGGTCCTAGGCTGATTTCGGATATTCTGCAAGCCGTGCAGCGTATCTCGCCATCTGATCAATCTCGATATTCACCCTGTCACCGGCCTTGCGGTCGCCCCAGGTTGTGACTTCAAGCGAGTGGCGGATCAACAGGACATCGAACTCGTTGCCATTAACGGCGTTGACTGTCAGCGACGTACCGTCGAGTGCAACGGAACCTTTCGGAGCGATAAACCGCGCCAATTCCTCCGGAACCCGCAGCGTGAAGCGGACGGCATCGCCCTCTTCCTCACGCTTGATCAGTTCCGCCATGGCATCGATATGGCCGGAGACAAGGTGGCCGCCCATTTCGTCGCCAAGCTTCAGCGAGCGCTCAAGATTGATACGCGTGCCATTCTTCCAGTTGGCAATGCTGGTCAGGCGCAACGCCTCTTCCCAAGCCTCCACCTCGAACCAACGGGCATTCGATCCCTTTTCGGGCAGTGTCACGACGGTCAGGCACACGCCCGAACAGGAAATGGAAGCACCAATCTCGATCGTTTCTGGGTCGTAATTTGTTTCCACGCGCAAAAGCACGCCTTCGTTGAGTGGCTTTACCTGACCGACCTTGCCGATATCCGTTACAATTCCCGTGAACATGCTGTTTCCTCAGATGGGTCTTATATATTCGCGGTAATGATCATCACCAAAACGATCATCGCGCGACAATGTGAAGTCACGAGCGATATGGGAAGAAAGTTCCGGTACTGCAAGACCGCCCTCTGATCCGATTGCCAGCGGTCCCTCGAAAAGCGCTATGCGATCCACCAGACCGTCCTGCAATAGCGCCGAAGCCACCGACGCGCCGCCCTCGACCATCAGTGTGGCAATACCCTGTGCGGCAAGGTCATCCAGCAGTTCCGGCAAAGCCGTTGCACCGCAATCGGTTTCCGTAGCGAGCATGCGGCAACCGGCAGCGACGAGTGCTTGCCGTTTTGCCGGATTGGCCTGTGCATTGGCGGCGATCCACAGGGGAACACTGCCCGCGCTTTGCACCAGCTTGCTATCCACCGGCAAGCGCAACTGGCTGTCGAGCACAATGCGCACCGGCGAACGGTTCTCGAGGCCCGGCAAACGGCAGGTCAAAATGGGATCATCGGCAAGTGCCGTGCCGATACCAACCAGAATGGCATCGGATTCAGCCCGCATCAGATGCACCTGCGCCCGCGCAACGGGACCGGTGATGGCAATCTGCCCGGTGCCATGTCTGCCGATAAACCCATCAGCGGAAAGTGCAAGTTTCAGAGTCACTTCCGGGCGTTTTTTCGAAGATCGAATCAAGTATCCGGCGAGATAGTCAGCGGCCTCACTGGCCATGACGCCGGTGATAACTTCGACGCCCGCATTGCGCAGAATAGCATATCCCTTGCCCGCCACCCGGTCATCAGGATCATTGGCGGCGGAGACCACCCGGGTTACGCCTGATGTCACCAGCGCATCGGCGCAAGGCGGGGTTTTGCCGTGATGGGCGCATGGCTCAAGCGTCACATAGGCGGTTGCGCCTCTCGCTTTGTCGCCCGCTTCAGCCAGCGCCTGCGTTTCCGCATGCGGCCGCCCGCCAATAGCTGTGACGCCGCGCCCGACAATAACGCCGTCCTTATCGACAATCAGCGTTGCAACGGACGGGTTTGTGCCTGTCAGCCCCTGATGGCTGCGAGACAGACGAATGGCCGCAGCCATGTAGCGCCGGTCAAGCGCACTCTGCTCCGATGGGTTCATGGGGTTCACTCATCCTCGACCGGATCGGACGCCACGTCACCGGCGGTGATTTCATCGATTACATTGTGGAAATCCTTGGCCTCGCGGAAATTACGGTAAACCGAAGCGAAGCGGATATAGGCGATATCATCGATGCCTTTCAGCGCATCCATGACGAGCCTGCCGATTTCATCGGAGCTGACCTCCGGCTCGCCTGAGCTTTCCAGCTGACGGACAATGCCCGATACCGCACGCTCGACGCGCTCCGGGTCAACCTGCCGCTTGCGCAGCGCCACTTCCACCGAACGCATCAGCTTGTCGCGATCAAAGGCCACCTTGCGGCCACTCTTTTTCACCACGCTCAAATCACGCAGTTGGACGCGCTCAAAGGTGGTAAAACGCCCGCCACATACGGTACAGATGCGCCGTCTGCGGATCACCGCCCCATCTTCAGCTGGGCGGGAATCTTTCACCTGAGTATCCTCAGACTGGCAATAGGGACAACGCATCGTTTGGCTTTCCGGAGATGATTCTGAAATCGTTAGGGAAGATAGTGTCTTTCGGTACGATATAAAAGCACCCTCACCGCGACGATGTGTCAAAGGAACGGCCAAGTTTTGCCATCGCGACATAGTGGATCGAGGTAATTGATCCAAATTCGGAGGGTTGCGGGTATTTCACCCCCCTCTGTCCTGTCGAGATGTCCGACAGGACAGAGGGGAGTAAAACTTGGCATAAAACCGTCGTGCGCGGTTCTAGGGTTCGTGGTTCGACATAACAACCATGAGGAAGAGCGTGGATGCAAGGCTAGTCGCCGAATCCGCAGAACTTGGCTCCCTGCCACTCACCACTCTCCCTCATGGTGAGCTTGTCGAACCACGAACCATTGTTGATGCAACGATAACCGCTAAACTCGCCACGGCGGATCGAGGCGATTACTGCCAGCGAAATAGAGAATAATCCTGTTCCCGGCAGGATCAAAAAGCTCCGCCTCACGCCAAAGCCATTTCTTATCTTCCGGGTCAGACGTGAAAACAAAGCCCGCTGCTTTAAGCTGCTCCACCCGCTCATCGAGATTATCGAGTTCGAAATAAACAGTCGTTCCACTGCCGGGCGTTGCACCTTGATGAATGGAGAACGTGCTGCCGCCATCAGAGCAGAGAAACCGGATATAGCGCGGACGGGAATCGACGATGGGAATGAGACCGAGAGCGCAATAAAAATCCCAAGTTTTGTCCAGATCTGGAGCAGTTAGCGTCACCTGATTCAATCGCATTATAGTCTCGCAGTTTATATTCAGATCTGCGCAATGTAGCCGTTTCACCCCCCTCTGTCCTGTCGGACATCTCCCCCACAAGGGGGGAGATCAGCTGCACTGCCGCCTTTGCACAATCTGAAACTTTTCCTGTTGTGCAAAGGCGTTGATGTCAATGTGATCTCCCCCCTTGTGGGGGAGATGTCCGACAGGACAGAGGGGGGTGAAAACGCAACCATTTGACACCCCCAAATAAAAATGGCGGCGCTCGCGCACCGCCATTTTATAAATCACCCCGGATTTACTGGCCGAGATAGGGATAAAGCGGGAAGCGGTCGGTCAGTTCGACAACCTTGTTCTGGACGGCCTTTTCAACCGCAGCATTGCCCTCGTCGGAATTGGCAACTTTCAGGCCATCAAGAACTTCCGAAATCAGATTGCCGATCTCGATGAATTCCGCAGCGCCAAAACCGCGTGTTGTTCCAGCCGGTGTGCCAAGGCGCACGCCTGAGGTTACAAACGGCTTTTCCGGGTCGAAAGGAATGCCGTTCTTGTTGCAGGTGATGTTGGCGCGGCCAAGAGCGGCTTCGGCGCGCTTGCCGGTGGCGTTCTTGGGACGCAGGTCAACCAGCATCAGATGGTTATCAGTGCCACCCGATACGATGTTGAGACCGTTCTTCTTCAGCGATTCCGCCAGAGTGCGGGCATTGTTGACCACATTCTGACCGTAAGTCTTGAACTCAGGCTTCAATGCCTCGCCGAAAGCCACTGCCTTGGCCGCGATGACGTGCATCAAAGGGCCACCCTGCAGGCCGGGGAACACAGCCGAGTTGATCTTCTTGGCGATATCGGCATCGTTGGTCAGGATCATGCCACCGCGCGGGCCGCGCAGCGACTTATGCGTCGTGGTGGTGGTGACATGCGCATGCGGCAGCGGCGACGGATGCACACCGGCAGCCACGAGCCCAGCGATATGGGCCATATCAACCATGAGATAGGCGCCAACCGCATCGGCGATCTGGCGGAAACGTTCGAAATCCCAAACGCGCGAGTAAGCTGTACCGCCAGCGATGATCAGCTTTGGCTTGTGCTGATGTGCCAGACGTTCGATTTCTGCCATATCAAGCAAATTGTCGTCCTGACGCACGCCATAGGACACAACATTGAACCACTTGCCGGACATATTAACAGGCGAACCGTGGGTCAGGTGACCGCCGGAATTAAGGTCGAGACCCATGAACGTATCGCCGGGCTGCAGCAGCGCGAGGAATACGGCCTGGTTCATCTGGCTGCCGGAATTCGGCTGCACATTGGCATATTCGCAATTGAACAGTTTTTTGGCACGTTCGATTGCCAATTCTTCAGCAATATCAACGAACTGGCAGCCGCCATAATAGCGCTTGCCCGGATAGCCCTCGGCATATTTGTTGGTCATGATCGAGCCCTGTGCTTCGAGCACGGCACGCGATACGATGTTTTCCGAAGCGATCAGTTCGATCTCATGACGCTGGCGACCTAGCTCCTTGCGGATGGAGCCAAAAATTTCCGGATCGATGTCTTCGAGTGATGCGTTGAAAAATGTATCTGCAACGGAAGCGCTTGCATTCGACATGGTGCCTGGACCCTCATTTGTCTTAAGTGAGTAGGTATTCCGGCGCATTATCATACTTAAACGGTCAAGGCCAATGGCCGGTGGGCGAAAAGCATTAGCCCGAAACCGCCATCCACCATTCAAATGCAAAAAGACCGCCCGAAGGCAGCCTTTTCGAAATCTTGCGTTCTGAAGTGAACGATCAGGTATTCGTGCCAATCGACAATGCCTGCTGGCCATCGCGCTCGTAAATATCGTCGCGCAACTGAACAACACCATCGCCGGTTGACCAGGCGCTGACATAAACGAAATGCAGCGGAACCGGATCAGCAACGGCAATCGGCGTGTTGACGCCTGACTTGATTGTCGCATCCATGGTCTGGCGATCCCAGCCCGGCGTGCTGCGCAACAGCCAGACATTAAGGTCACGCACGTTCTGCACGCGCACGCAGCCCGACGAATCGAAGCGCATGAGCTTGTTGAAATTGCCCTGCTGCGGTGTGTCATGCATGTAAACAGCGTAAGGGTTGGCGAAGTTGATCTTTGTCGAGGACATGGCGTTGATCTTGCCCGGGTCCTGACGGAACATCAGCTTTACCGCATCATCCGTGTTCCAGTCGACGCTTTCCGGTGGCACTTCCTGACGCTGTTCATTGAACAGGCGGATCTTGTTGCGCGTCAGGTAAGTCGGGTCCTTGCGCATCAGCGGAATAATATCCTTCTGGATGATCGACTTTGGCGCCGTCCAATAAGGATTGAGAATGACTTCGGAAATTTTCGAGTCAAGAATCGGTGTCTGGCGGTCGATCTTGCCGACGATGGCCGTATGGCGCTGCACGACGCGGCCGCCTTCAACGGCTTCGATCTGCGCTGCCGGTATGTTGACCATGACATAACGGCTGCCCTGATTTGCAGCGGCCAAGGTGCGCACGCGCTCCAGATTGGTCTGCAACTGGCCAAGACGGATATTGGCCGGAATGTTCATGGCGGCAATGGTGAACTGGCCCATGACGCCATCAGCAGGCAGGCCGTGGCGAGCCTGAAAACGCTTCACAGCCGCATCGACATAGGTGTCGAACGATGTGGAAAGACCAGCGCTTTCGGAAAGATCGCCCGATACCATCAGGCGCTTGCGCAAGGCAGGAACGGATGGATCGACAACGCCAAGCTGCAACTTGGTGGTAACTGGCACGTTCGGCCACCCGCCATTGGCGACAATCTGGCTGTAGGTATTGATGGCAGCCTGAATGAAAGAAACCGTCTCGGGGCTGGCTATCGGCTGGAAGCTTGCAACCTTGGCGTGGGCGCTAGAGCGCGCATCGAACTGATCATCCCAATTGCCACGGCGTGGAGAAGCCAGAATATCGTTGATTGCCGGATCATCCGCCCATGCAGATGATGAGATAGCAGCCAAACCAGCAGTTGCCACTCCGGTGAGGAATGTGCGGCGATCAAGCCCTGATGATCCTAGTTTCTTCATAGTATTGCCCAACCCAATTGAAAACGTCGCAGCCAACCTGCCGCCCAATAACGCAGAACGCAGATTATGGTTTCCAAAATTATCAGGAACACCCTTAACAAACAGCAACTTTCGCACCGATAGCGTAATCGTGATGGTTCAAACGCTAATCAGCCCGTGCGGAGCCAATATTTAAGCTTCACTGAATTATGGAATACTTCAAATGCCTTTCCATGGCATTATGGCGGATTGATGACTTTTGGCCCCACGCGGCGTGGGCCGGACAAGCAAAGCCCGCCTTCGCCAGAGCAGTTTCGAAACTGCTTAAAGAGCGAAGCCGGGCTTTTGTCTTGCAGATTGCAGTCGATATTACATGCGGTAGGCGATTGTATCGTTCCAGAAGCGGTCAAGACGCTGCAACGCCTTGTTCATCGACTGGAATTCTTCGGCCTTGATGCCACCGACGTGCTCGATAGAGGCCACATGACGCTCGTAAAGACCCGCGACGAGTTCCGCCACTTCATTGCCCTTCTCCGTCAAGCTGACGCGGACCGACCGGCGGTCGGTGCGTGAACGCTCGTGGGAGATGAAGCCGAGTTCGACAAGTTTCTTCAGATTGTAAGAGACGTTCGAACCCAGATAGTAGCCACGGCTGCGCAGTTCACCGGCAGTCAGTTCAGCATTGCCGATGTTGAAAAGCAGCAATGCCTGAATGGCGTTGATGTCGCTGCGGCCGTTACGGTCGAATTCATCTTTCACAACGTCAAGTAAACGACGATGCAAACGTTCGACCAACTGAAGTGCTTCAAGATAAAGAGTCCGCAATGCTGTGTCATTGACGGTGGCATGCGTGGTCGTGCCAGACTTTCTCTGTATGTTGTTCATAATACGTGCCTCACTGTTGTTTCGGTGTATTTTTCTCACCGTTGAGGCAACACTATCGAATACGCATAAAATTCGAATTAAAACTCAGACTTAACAGTACCTTACCGCGACCAATGCAATTTCAGGCTTAATGAAGACTTACCCGCGCCTCACCGCTGGGGTTTGGCCAGCTGGCGTTTCTGCAGGAAAAGCACGACGCGAAAGGCGATATAAAGCACGGCGACACTGCAATGAATGACTGCAATCGCGGGCTTATAATAAAAATATTCCCAGAAGACGGTGAACATCAATGTTTCACCTGCGGCGGCCACAAACCAGATGACAGGGCCCCATGAAACCATCATCCACAGACCTGTCGAGGCAACGGGGAAAAGCATGGCCAGCGACACAGATGCGACCTTCCACTGCCACGGCATCAGGTCGAAGCGCCAGAGCAGGCCCTCATAATAGCCCATGATCTGCACCCAGTAGCCAACCCCTGCCACGAGGCAATAGATCGAAACCAGTCGCAGCAGCCAGACAAAGCCTGTTTGCGCCAAGGTCGAATCGAATGGCAGATGCGTCGGCTTTTCGATCATGTAAGCTGCAATTCCCGCTCACCCAGCGGCGCAAAATAGGCGTCGATCATCTCAGGGGTGACATCTTCAAGCGTTGCAGGCTGCCAGACAGGCGCATTGTCCTTGTCTACAAGCAGGGCGCGGATGCCTTCATAAAAATCATTACTCTCAAGCATTCGCGAAAGAATCCGGTATTCCATCTGCATACATTGATCCATATCGAGATCACGTCCTTCTTCGATCTGCCTGAAAGTCACATGCAGGCTGGTGGGAGAACGTGCCTTGACGATATCCAGAACCCGTTGCGCATCCTCGTTTCCGTTCACCCCGGCAGCGGCAAGACGGATAAGACAGCCGCCAAGCGTTTGCGAATCGAACAGAACGCCGATCATATCGCGTATTTTCTCGCTGGTTTCATAGTCCGGATTGATAGTTTTATCGCGCAGAGCCTCTGCCGGGTCGCCGGTTTCGATCAAGGCATGGCGAACAGCCTCCTTGTCGGCGGCATGGATCGCGTGGGTAGCAATGCCGCTTTGCAGGCAATCTCCCTGGCGGATACGGTTGCCAGTCAGAGCAAGATAGGTGCCGAAATGTTCAGGCAGATGCGGAAGAAAGGCACTGCCGCCCACATCGGGAAAGAAACCGATTCCGACTTCCGGCATGGCAAACATGACATTTTCAGTGACGATCCGGTGCGATCCATGCACGGAAATACCAACGCCGCCGCCCATGACAATGCCGTCTATCAGCGAAATATAGGGCTTTGGAAAGTGTCGGATAAAGGCGTTGAGCCGGTATTCATCATAAAAGAACTCATAGAGCGGCTTTCCGGCCTTGCCCGCGTGATAGACGGCGAGAATATCGCCGCCAGCGCAAAAGGCGCGGCCCTCGCCCTCGACGATGACACAGGCAATCTCAGGATCAACAGCCCAGGCATGCAAGGCGCGGGACAGCGCTCTGATCATTAAAGGTGTCAGCGCATTCAATGCCTTCGGGCGCGTCAGGCGCACCAATCCTGCCCTACCCTTGGTTTCGAACGCAATCTCGCCTTGGCCGCCAAAATCGATTTCCATGCGCCCCTCCTTATTCATTGTCTAACGTTAGGAAACTCCTGCATACCGCGTCAATGGATCACATCTTGTGCCAAGCATCTTGGTCCACAGGGGGAAGCCTGTTAAAACTATTCCAAACAACAGAAGAAGTTCCGCACCCTTGCGGATAAGGCAGCCATCATGAACAAAGCTTCCCCATTTCTTGCCAGTTCGGGCCGGACAGTTGATGAAATCACGCAAAGTCGGCGTTTGCGCCGTATGCGCAAGGCTGATTGGTCGCGCCGTCTGGTGCAGGAAAACCAGCTGACGGTGAATGACCTGATCTGGCCGATCTTTCTGTGTGAGGGAACCAACCGCCGCGAAGACATTGCCGCCATGCCCGGCGTGCAGCGCTTTTCTGTGGATATGGCAGCGCGGGAAGCGGAGCGCGCGGCAAAACTTGGCATTCCCGCTATTGCGACCTTCGCAAATATTGACCCTGCCCTGCGCGATGAAACGGGTTCCGGCATTCTCGATGCCGATAACCTGATCAACCGCGCCACCCGCGCCATCAAGGATGCGGTGCCTGAAATCGGCATGATCACCGATGTGGCGCTTGATCCATTCACCAGCCATGGCCATGATGGCATTTTGCGCGACGGCATCATCGTCAATGACGAGACCGTGGCACAGATTACGCGCGGTGCAGTGTTGCAGGCAGCAGCGGGCGCCGACATTATTGCTCCATCCGACATGATGGATGGCCGTATCGGTGCGATCCGTGAAGCGCTTGACCAGAACGGTTTTCAGGATGTGGCAATCATGGCTTACGCCACAAAATTCGCTTCGGCCTTCTATGGTCCTTACCGTGAAGCCATCGGCACATCTGGGCGTCTGAAGGGCGACAAGAAGACCTATTATATTGATCCAGCCAACACGGACGAGGCAATCCGCGAGGCGGAACAGGATCTGGCTGAGGGCGCGGATTCTTTGATGGTCAAGCCGGGCCTGCCCTATCTCGATATCATCCATCGCCTGAAGGAAACATTCTCCGTGCCGACATTCGCCTATCAGGTGTCGGGTGAGTATGCGATGATCAAGGCAGCCGGTGCCAATGGCTGGATTGATGAGGAACGGGTGATGATGGAAACCCTGCTGGCGTTCAAACGCGCCGGTTGTGACGGCATCCTGACCTATTTCGCCCCTATCGTTGCGGAGCGTTTGAGAGCCGGACTTTAGATTGCATCCTGTTATGGCTGATTCACTTGTGGTTCGTGGTTCGACAAGCTCACCATGAGGGAGAGTGTGGGTGCAACGATAATCACGGAGATTGCAAATCACAAAGATCGCAGAATGATGTGCAGATCACAAAAGTTGCAGAACGTAGCTCCCCTTCATCATCCCTCTCCCTCATGGTGAGCTTGTCGAACCACGAACCATAAATCACGAACAGCGGGTGGTTTCTGACCAAAAACACCAAAAATGTTCCTTGAATTTCTATTCTAGAGTTCCCACGTTGAGCAGCACGGCACTATGTCCGTGTGTTTGAAACAGGAAACAAAATGAATACGAGCGCGCTTGACGGCGAAATAATCACCAACCGCCTGGATGATTGGCGGATGTATCAGGGCGTGCGGTCCAGCCGCGTTTTCGCGTTCCTGATGGATTATGTTATCGTGTTTTTCCTCTGCATCCCCGTGGCGATCGTCATCGCCATTCTCGGTGTTGCAACGCTTGGCCTTGGATGGATGCTCTACGGCATCATGTTCCCCGCCGTGGCGCTTGCCTATGTGGCGACGACGCTTGGCGGACCACGTCAGGCAACCAAGGGCATGCAGATGATGGGCCTGAAACTGGAGCGCCTCGACGGCCAGAAGGTCGACGGCCTGCTTGCCATTGTCCATACGGTTCTGTTCTGGGGTCTGAATGTGGTGCTGACACCGCTCATTCTGCTTGCAACATTCGTTCTGGATCGTAAACGTACGGTCCACGATCTTCTTCTCGGTACGGTTGTCGTACGCGCATATAATTGATCCCGAGGGCTCCTGAACAGGGAGCCTTCTTCATTTACCGGCCATATCAATGACACATCTCAGGCTCACCGCCTTCGCCGCAATGGCGTTTCTATTCTATGGTTCTGGTATCGCCACCAGCCTGGCCGCGTCACCCGCTGGACGGTTTTGCGGCGAGGTCATTTCCAATGGCGACTATCGGGACGTTATCACCGTTCTGAATGTTGATCGTGAGGGCCGTGTTTCCGGAACATATCAGATCGAAGCGCCCGACGGCCTATTCATCGGAACGCTCACCGAGAAGATTGTCACGCCCGGAACCGTCCATAATCTTATCTGGACCGATAAATATGGCTCCGGTCTGCTGGCCGTTCATTTTTCCAATGATTACCGTTCTTTCAAGGCACGCTGGGGCAATCAGGTCGACGGCAAGGACGATGCTCCAAGCCATTCATGGAATGGCGAGCCATGCTATCATGCCGAAGATGAACGCGATTGATAACAGTGGATGTGTTGCGGGAAGCTAAATTTTTGCATCTGCGATGCTCACCCCCCACTTCGTGGTTCGACAAGCTCACCATGAGGGAGATTGATGATGCAGCGATAATCACAGAGATCGCAGATCACAAAGGTTACAGAGTTTAGCTCCCTTTCATCACCCCTCTCCCTCATGGTGAGCTTGTCGAACCACGAACCATCAACGACCAACCAGTGAGCTTTGTACCGAAACCCGCGACATTCACACTTGAATACAATATAATTGAATTGACGTTTTTGGTGGTCTTACGATTCTATAGGAGTTGCAGACTGGTCCAGGATAACGAATGACGCATCAACCGCAGCAATCACCGCAGTTTTTCCTGACAGCACCCTCGCCCTGTCCGTATCTGGAAGGGCAACTGGAGCGCAAGGTTTTTACGCATCTGGTGGGCGGACGCGCGAGTGAGCTGAATGATCTGTTGACGCAAGGCGGTTTTCGTCGCTCGCAGAACATTGCCTATCGTCCGGCATGCGAAAATTGCCGGGCCTGCGTTTCGGTGCGAATCCTTGCTGGAGAGTTCAAGCAGGAAAAGTCGATGCGCCGGGTCTGGAATCGTAACCGGGACCTGATCGGCAATATTCATCAGGCAGAACCTTCCACCGAGCAATATACGTTGTTCCGCCGTTATCTTGACGCACGCCACAACAAGGGCGGCATGTCGGAGATGACCGTGCTCGATTATGCGATGATGGTCGAGGATACGCATGTTCCGACCCAGATCATCGAATATCGCCGCCGCGGACCGGATTCCTTCATCACCAAGAAGGGCGAAGGCGAACTGATAGCCGTGGCGCTGACCGACATCATGGGCGATGGATTGTCCATGGTTTATTCGTTCTTTAATCCTGACTACGCCGACCGCTCTCTCGGTACATTCATGATTCTCGATCACATCCAGCGCGCCGCCGCCGCCGGCCTGCCGCATGTCTATCTCGGTTACTGGGTCGAGGGCTCGCGCAAGATGCAATACAAGATCCGCTATAAGCCGCAGGAACATCTCGGGCCAAAAGGCTGGGAACGCCGGGAATAATCAGGGTTTCCGATTGCGTATTGCTCCACGCGTTAAGCTTGCAACTTCGTGGTTGGCGGTCGTGGTTCGTGGTTCGACAAGCTCACCATGAGGGAGAGTGTGGATGCAACGATAATCTCCAAAGTTGCAGAACTAGACTCCCTGCACGCACCACTCTCCCTCATGGTGAGCTTGTCGAACCACGAACCACGACCGCCAACCACGGAAATGCACGCATCCCTCAACACGCAATCAGATTTATAAACGCGCGCGCTGGAATAAGATTGTTCTTCCAGTTACACCCTGCGGCTTAGAACAATAAAAAGACTTGGAAAGCCCTAAGGAATGTCCCAACCGCATCTTGATCACCGCAAGGGCCTGCTGATTACGGGTATTGGCGGATTGATACTCTCCGTCGATATCCCGCTTTTGCGTCTTGGTCAGGGTGAAACCTGGTCGACGCTGCTGCTGCGCAGCGGTACGACCTTCCTCTGCGCCATGATCATCTGGGCGGTGTGGAGCATTGCCACCGGCAAGGTAAGAACGCTCATTCCGGGGCGCATTGGCGTGGCTGTTGCCGGGCTTTACGGCATGGGCTCCATCTTTTTCATGATCGCCGTCTACAACACCTCGACGGCCAATCTCGTGTTCATTCTGGCGTTCAATACGGTGTTCGCCGCGCTGCTCTCCTGGATATTCCTGAAAGAACGCCCGAAAACCGCGACCTTCGTTGCCATGTTCTTCATGCTGATCGGCGTCGGGATCATCGTGCGCGAGGGCCTGTCATCGGGGCATCTTTTCGGCAACATCATTGCCCTGCTTTCAACATTCTTTCTTGCCTCGGCCATTACCGTGACCCGCGCTTCGAAGAAGGATATGAGCTTTGCCGCAATCATCGGCACCATCCTGCCGATGTCTGTTGCGATTTTCATGGTGTCGCAGCATGGGTTTTCCGTTGCCGCGCCCGGATGGATCATCTTCAACGGCGCGGTGGTAACGACCATCGCCTTTGCCTGCCTTGCCACGGGGCCGCGATACCTGTCAGGCCCTGAAGTGGCAATGTTCTATCTCTTGGAAACAGTGCTTGCGCCGATCTGGGTCTGGCTGGTTTTTGCCGAGCGGCCCAGCGATCCTACCCTGCTGGGTGGCATCATTATCATCACCGCGCTTGTCAGCCACTCGATCTGGCAGATGCGCAGTGCCCGCAAGCGGTCACGGATGGCGGCAATCCGCCACCCGATCTGACAGAGCCTATTCAGCGGCCTCACTGGCAAAGCCCGGCGCCGGATAAGCAGGAACCGAGCGCACACCATGGGGTGTTGTGGTCGTGGGCTCATCCGGCTTGTTCGGACGGAAGCCCCAATGGAATGCGCGGGCCATCCAGCGGCTCAGATCATCCATGATCGTGTAGAAGGACGGCACGAACACCAGTGACAGAACGGTGGAAATCAGAAGACCGCCGATCACCGCGATAGCCATCGGCGCACGGAACTCGCCGCCGTCACCAAAGGCGAGTGCTGCCGGGATCATGCCTGCGGACATGGCAATCGTCGTCATCACAATCGGACGGACACGCTTGCGACCGGCATCGATGATCGCCTCGTTGCGCGGGATACCGTGTTTCACCTCTTCAATGGCGAAATCGACAAGCATGATGGCATTCTTGGTGACAATGCCCATCAGCATCAAAATACCGATGACCACAGCCATGGAGACGGAATTGTTGGTGAGCAGCAAGGCGGCGGCCACACCGGCAATCGATAGGGGCAGCGACATCAGAATGGTGAAGGCGTGGAAGATACTGCCAAACAAAAGGATCAGCACCACAAACACCAGCATCAGCCCCATGATCATGGCATCGCGGAACCCGGCAAAGACTTCGCCCATGACCTCGGCGTCACCGGTTTCCTGAATACGCACACCATCCGGCATGGATTGGACCTGCGGTAGGCTTTTGACGATGGAAAGCCCCTCGCCGATCTCCTTGCCTCCAGCCATATTGGCGCCGACAACAACACGACGTTCACGGTTGAAGCGCTCGATCGAAGAAGGCCCCTGTCCGAAACTGACTTGCGCAATAGACGCCAGCGGCACCACGACACCCGAGGGAGCGGTGACTGTGAGCGTGTTGAGCACAGTCAGATCGCGGCGCGATTCTTCCGTCAGCTGAACCCGGATCGGGATCTGCCGGTCGCCAACCGTATATTTCGCCAGATTGGCATCGAGATCACCGAGCGTCGCCACGCGCAGCGCATCGGAAACGCCAGATGTGGACAGGCCAAGTTCGGCCAGCTTGTCCATGCGCGGCGTGACAATGATTTCGGGGCGGTCCAGTGCTGCACTTGAGGAAACCGCCTGAAAGCTACCGGTTGCCATCATGGCGCTCTGCATGGCGCGCGCCTGTTCACTCACCTTCTGGCCATCCGGCCCGATAACACCGATGGCAAATTCGCGCTCGCCGCGATCATTGACGAAATTGGCACGCAAATCAGGCACTTCGGAGAGCTTGTTGAAGATATCGACTTCAATCTGCTTCTGGGTACGGTTGCGCTCGCTCTTATGGCTGAGCTTGACGATCATCGTCGCGCGCCGGGTATCCACTTCACCCTTTGGCGACGATCCGCCAACGACATAGGTCTGCTGAACCTCCGGAATTTCCCGGACGCGCGTTGCAGCTTCGTCAGTGACGCGGCGCGTTTCATCGATGGGAGAGCCGGGTGTTAATTCCAGATTGACGGCAACACGCGCTTCATCCTGTGGTGGCACGAAGCCCGACGGCAGGAAGCCCATGGCCCAGATCGCCGTGGCGAATAGCAGCACACCGCTGATCAGCGTCAACCAGCGATAGCGCAGCGTGACGCCAAGGAAGCGGGTATAGGCACCCACCCAGCCGCCTGTATTTTCCTCATGATGCAGGCTTTTACCGTCACGCAGGAGATAGGCCGTCATCATGGGTGTGATCAGACGCGCCACCAGCAGCGAGAAGAACACAGCAACGGCAACAGTCAGGCCAAACTGTTTGAAATACTGCCCGGCAATGCCGCTCATGAAACTGACAGGCGCAAAGACGGCGATGATCGTTACGGAAATCGCGATAACCGCAAGCCCGATTTCATCCGCCGCCTCGAGCGAGGCGCGATAGGGCGATTTGCCTGAACGCATATGCCGGACGATGTTCTCGATCTCCACAATGGCATCATCGACGAGAATACCCGTTACCAGCGTGATACCGAGCAGGCTGATCAGGTTCAGCGAGAACCCGAGCATATCAATAGCCCAGAATGTGGGGATGGCGGATAGCGGCAGCGCCACCGCCGCAATCAGCGTGGCGCGAATGTTGCGCAGGAACAGGAACACCACGACAATCGACAGAAGCGCACCTTCGACAAGCGAACTCATCGCCGCTTCATAATTGCCGTAGGTATAGTTCACCGCATTATCGATGATGTTGAAGCGTGTATCGGGATATTTCTGCTTCAACAGGTCCATGCGATCCTGAACCCGCTTGAAGACGTCAGCATCGCTGGCACCCTTGGCGCGGAACACGCCAAGCGACACAACGGTCTGGTTGTTCACACGGGCGAAGGATTTTGGCTCCTGAAACGCATCCGTAACAGCGCCGATGGCATCAAGCCGCACGGAACGGCCACCGGCAAGGGGAATTTCCACGGCGCGCAGATCGTCCAGTGAGCGGGAGGCGCCGAGGGTGCGGATGGTCTGCTGCGTCGAGCCGAGATCACCACGTCCGCCCGTCAGATCGGCATTCATGGATTTCAAAGCACGGTTGACATCGGAGGCTGTCACACCCAGCGCTGTCAGGCGATCTGGATCAAGCGAGACACGGATTTCGCGCGTCACGCCGCCATAGCGTTCAACACGGCCAACGCCCTTGACGCCCTGAATATCGCGCAAAATCTTGTCATCAACGAACCATGAGAGTTCTTCCGATGTCATGGTCGGCGCAGAAACCGCGTAGGTCAGGATGGCCGAGCCTTCGACATCCACCGAGCTGACAATGGGCTCCTTGATGGTCGCAGGCAGATCGCTGCGAATGCGCGTCACCGCGTCCTTGACGTCGTTCAACGCTTTTTGCGTATCTACTTCAAGGCGGAACTCGACCAGCGTGGTGGAACTGCCCTCGGTCAGCGTGGTGATAACATTCTTCACGCCGGTGATATTGGCAACAGAGTCTTCAACCCGCTTGGCGATCTGGGTTTCAAGCTCGCTCGGCGCCACACCGGGATCGGTGACGGCCACGGAAATCAGCGGCACATCGATGTTGGGAAAGCGGGTAATGGGCAGCTTGGCAAAGCTCATCAACCCCAGAACCATCAGCACAACGAAAAGCAGGATCGAGGGAACCGGATTGCGGATCGACCAGGCGGAAATGTTCCAGTTCATTTGACCGCCCCCGTCGTTTCATTGGTGATACGAACCGGGGTGACGCGGTCGCCATTGGCAACAAAGGTGCCGGCACGCGCCACCACATCTTCGCCACTGGCGAGGCCATCAAGCACTTCAACCGCGCGATCATTGCGGATACCGAGCGTCACCTTGCGCGTATCGACAACACCGTCCTTCACCACCTGTACGAATGATGTGGGGCCGCGATAGACCACTGCGGAGAGCGGAACATTGACGCCATTGCGCCGGGTCAACTCAATAACAGCGCGGGCAAAATTGCCGGGGCGGATTGCTTCATTGCGCTCAAGTGAAATCTTGACTGCGCCGAGACGGGAGCTGGCGGTGATTTCAGGCGAGATCAGACGCACATGGCCGCTGACTGGCTGCTCCATACCGGAAACGCGCACGGATACGGGCATATCAGGCTTGAGGCGCGGCAGGTCAACTTCGGGAATGTTGGCGGAAAGCTCAAATTCATTGTCGCGGGCAATACGGAACAAGGGACCGGCATTCATCGACACGATACCACCGAGCAATGCGTTGCGGCTGAGCACAACGCCCGACGTTGGTGCTTTTACATCGGCTTTCTCGATCCGCAGCAGCACATCGCGTTTTTGTGCAGCCACCAGTTGCAACTGCGACTGGCTGGCAACCAGCGCCTGCCGCGAGGTATTGAGCCGCGCATTGGCGCTGTCATGGGCATTGGTGGCATTGTCGAAGTCGGCCTTGGACGTGATCCCCTTGGCCGATAGCGCGCGGGCACGGTCCAGCGCTTCCTGTGCCTGCCGGACGGCGATCTGCGCGTCAACAATCTGCGCTTCAGACTGGGCAATGGATGCCTCAGCCTGTGCGCGCTGCGCTTCGATTTGTGCCAGCTGAATTTCGAGGGATGACCTGTCGAGGCGGGCAATGATGTCGCCCTCCTTTACAAAGTCGCCCTGATCGGCACCCAACTCAAGCACGATCAGTCCGGCAACGTCGGTTCCAACGGCAACTTCCTGCCGGGGAACGATTGTGCCCGTGACGGTGATGCTTGCGACCATCTCGCCCTCTGCGGCCGGGATGACATTGATGACAGGCGGCTTGACCCTCTGCACCAATGCATCATCGGCGAAAGCGCCTGAGACGAGCATGGATGACAGGCCAAGGGCCAGAGCGATAGGTGTCAGAACTTTGTTGCGGCGGTTGCGCATCGGATGACCTGATCAAAAGAGGTATTTGCCGGGATCGGTAGTTCAGTAATTTATGCGTATGTTTTATGCTTTTACCGGGCGCAAAATCGCCACGGCGAGCGCCCGAAACATCGGTTCCAGCGCTTCGACAGGCACACCCTGTGCCGGAAAATTCCGCATGATCACGCCCTCGCCCATGGCAGCAAGGGTTGCTGCAACGAGGCCGAGATCGCCAATGGGATCAATCTCGCCGCGATTCTTGGCAGCACTGATGGCCGACAAAAGCTGTTCGCGCATCTGCCCTTCATAAAGTTCGCACTGGGCGGCAACGGCTTCATTGCGGATGGCCTCGGCCCGTATTTCCGCGAAAATCCGGGCATTTGCATCACCAACACCATCGCCGGTGCTGGTCGCCGATTTTTGGTGGATATGCTCCATTCCAACCATCACCAAGGCGTCGATGATATTGTCGTATGCGCTCATACGATCGAGAATTTCAGCGCTTGCCTTGCGGTGGGCCGCGACAATGGTCTCGATAATCGACTCTTTCGACGGGAAATAACGGTAAAGCGCGCCGGGGCTCATGCCCGCTTCGGAGCAGATGTCATTCATCGACGCGCCGTGAAACCCTGCCCGAACAAAACAGGTGGTTGCCGCTTCCAGAATACGCGCTTCCTGAACCTCGCGGTTCTGCGCCCGTTTGCCGAAGAGTTTGGTGACAAAACAGCCGCCTTCCCTGTCCGATTTCTCATCGGCAAGGTGCTTGGTCGGTCTTGGGAGAATGTTATCAACCATGCGGCACCACAAAAAAGAGCGAATGTTCGTTCTCGTTTATAGCGAAACACAATCATCGTCAATACGAGAATGAACATTCTCGTTTACATTTTCAATCAACCTGCGAATTGCGTGTCAGGAAAACTTGCCCGAGCGCGGGAAACCCTTCGGCACCATACGCCCAGCGGTGGCACGTGGACCGATCCACTCGATGAGTTCATCCTTGCTGCGTGTGAAGGTACGGTCAGCCGCATCCTGCCACGTCAGCCCCTGCTCCATGGCAAAGACACGGATATCGGATACGCCGCCATCCTTGTAGCGCTGCAGGCGTACGCCCTTGCCACGGCCAAGTTCCGGGATCTCCGATAGCGGAAACACCAGCATCTTGCGGTTTTCACCGACAATGGCGACGCTATCACCGGCAACAGGAACACAATGGCGCGCCTCATCCGGTGCCTTGACGTTCATCACCTGCCTGCCCTTGCGGGTATTGGCCATGACATCAGCCTCGGGCACAAGGAAGCCATTACCGTCATGCGACGACAGGAGCAATTGGCGTCCGGGATTGTGGACGAAGGCAGTGACGATATCCTGATCGTTCTCCATATCGACGATGATACGGATCGGCTCACCATGACCGCGCCCGCCCGGCAGGCTGTTGGCGCCAATGGTGTAGAACTTGCCGCCGGTGGTCAGGACAAGAATTCTATCGGTGGTTTCCGCATGGAACGCCAGTTTCAGCTTATCGCCTTCCTTGAAGGTCAGGGCGGCGAAATCAGGCAGATGGCCCTTCATAGCGCGCAGCCAGCCTTTTTCCGAGACGACAACCGTAACCGGTTCCTTCTCGATCATGGCGTGATGCATGTCGGTCAGATCATGCTGCGGCGCATCGGCAAAGGTCGTACGGCGCTTGCCCAAAGGCGTATCTGCCGCATATTTCTTCTGCATTTCGGCAATCTGCCAGGAAATGGTCTGCCATTGCTTGGTGTCGGAGGCCAGCAATTGCTCGATTTCACCCTTTTCAGCAGTCAGCCCGGCGAACTCCTTGCGGATTTCGAATTCCTCAAGCTTGCGCAATGAACGCAGACGCATATTGAGAACAGCTTCAGCCTGAACATCCGTTAGCCCGAAGCGGGCCATCATTTCCTGCTTCGGCTCATCCTCCTCGCGGATGATGCGGATCACCTCATCGAGATTAAGATAGGCGATGAGGAAGCCGCCGAGAATTTCCAGACGCCGCTCGATTTCCGCCAGCCGGTGGCGTGAGCGGCGAATGAGTACATCCTTGCGGTGCTCAAGCCATTGCTGGAGCACGTCCTTCAAGGACAGGACGTTCGGCACCTTGCCGTTGGTCAGGACGTTCATGTTCAGCGGGAAACGCGTTTCAAGCTCGGACAGCTTGAACAGGGATTCCATCAGAATATCAGGATTGACGCTGCGGCTCTTGGGTTCGAGCACGATGCGCACGTCTTCGGTGGATTCGTCGCGCACATCGTCAAGCAGCGGCAGCTTCTTGGCGATCAGCAGTTCGGCAATCTTTTCGATCAGCCGGGACTTTTGCACCTGATAAGGAATTTCGGTAATGACGATGATCCAGGTGCCGCGCCCCTGATCCTCCACCTCCCAGCGCGCGCGCAGACGGAAACCGCCCCGCCCGGTCTTATAGGCATCGAGAATGGCATCGGCGCTTTCGACCATCACACCGCCGGTCGGAAAATCAGGCCCGCGAACCATGGTCTTGGTATGATCGGCTGCATCTTCTTCGAGGGAAACAAGATCTTCAACCGTCGCATCAGGATGTTTGATCAGATGCAGCGCTGCGGCGCAGAGTTCCGAGACATTGTGCGGCGGGATTGATGTGGCCATGCCAACCGCAATACCGGACGAACCATTGGCCAGCAGGTTCGGGAACGCGCCGGGAAGAACAATCGGTTCCTCGTCTTCATCATTATAGGTCGGGCGAAAATCGACAGCGTCTTCGGTGATGCCTTCCAGAAGCAGCATGGCGACGTCGGTCATACGCGCTTCGGTGTAACGCATGGCGGCCGGATTATCGCCGTCAATATTGCCAAAATTGCCCTGCCCGTCGACCACAGGGTAGCGCACCGCAAAATCCTGCGACAGGCGCACCAGCGCATCATAGATCGACTGGTCGCCATGCGGATGGAATTTACCCATCACTTCACCGACGATACGGGCGCATTTTGCATAGGACTGATCAGGCGAGAGCCTGAGCAGGCGCATCGCATGCATAATTCTGCGATGAACGGGTTTCAGCCCGTCACGCACGTCAGGCAAGGCACGGTTTGTGATCGTCGAAAGCGCATAGGCAAGATAGCGCTGTTCAAGCGCTGCCTTCAGATCAACCGGTTCAACATTATCGTCGCCATTGTCTGGCGGAATCAGGCTTTTTCCCATGTCAATGGGTTATCAACTCACTGAATCGCGAGCAAGCAATGATTCGCCAAGATCACAGCCTGTTGCGCTTTGTAATGGGTAAAAAATGGGCGGGGCTTGCTTCCGTTCGCCAAATCTGACTTTCTACCGCCGAATTTGCCAAAATTCATGCCGCATGACCGTCATAGTTTTGCCGCGCGACATGCGATAGAACTACCTACTGACCAAAACAAGGAATCCACTATGCGTCCAACCACCTCTCTGAAATCCGGCTTGCACCTTATGGCTGCGACCACTGCCCTCGTCGTTGTCTTTGCCGGTTCAGCCTATGCGGTGGACGGTAATGCCGTGGCTGCCCGTTTGAAGGGCGTCTATGGCGAAATGGATAACAAGATTGAGTACTCAAATGTTGAAACCAATGGTTCGACAGTCGTCCTCAAGGATACCAAATTCTCTACCCCGGGTATGAAGGAAACCGTCAATATTGGAGACGTGACTTTGAGTGATGTCAGTGATTCATCCGGCGGCGGCTTCAAGATTGGCAGCCTCACGGTACCAGACATCAATTACGTCCCTGCCGGTGAAGCTGACAGTAAAATTACGATTGAGGGTATCAAGTTAAGTGACATCACACTTCCAGCCGAGGGGGCGACCGAACCACTCGCAAAAATGCTGCAATATGGAAACGCTGAAGTGAAACATGGTGCAATTCGCATCAAGAACACCGAAGTTTTTTCGGCTGATGGTTTGACTGCAACGGTATCACCTTTCACAACGACCGCGCCAATAACCTTCACGGCTAATTTGGCAAGTTTCAAGGCCAACTTCGCCAATGTCGAAGACGCTAAGACCAAAGACGCTTTGAAAGCACTTGGCTATGAAACCGTTACCGGAAAGTTTATTGCCGGAGGTAGCTGGAATCTTTCGGACGGACACATGATTTTCGATAAATTCGATTACATAGTCGACAATGCTGGTACATTGGGTTTGAAGATCGACGTTTCGGGCTACACACTAGAGTTCCTCAAGGGCCTGCAGGAAGCCGCCAAGAAGGGCGAAGGCAAGGCTGACGAAGCACAAGCCATGGCCATGCTCGGCCTGATGCAGCAGTTGAGCTTCACTGGTGCGTCGATCCGCTTCGACGATGCCTCAGTCACCAACAAGGCGCTCGACTATGCTGCCAAGCAGCAGGGTATGAAGCGCGATGATCTGGTCAATCAGGGCAAGGCAATCCTGCCAATGATGGCGGCACAGCTCGGCAATGCGGAATTTGCGCAGGCGCTGGGAACAGCTGTCAGTGCCTATCTCGACAGCCCGAAGAACATCGAGATCAAGGCTGCTCCTGGCAAGTCTGTTCCATTTGCGATCATCGCAGCTGGCGGCATGGCTGATCCTAAGTCGCTGATCAAGACACTTGGCGTCACTGTTAACGCCAATCAGTAATGGTTTTTGGAGCGCCTTCCTCGGGAACGGCGCTCCACGACAACGAAAAAGCCCGGCAGCGATGCCGGGCTTTTTGTTTATCTGGAGTCGGTTAGAAGAGGCTTTTAATCCTCTTTCTTCATCGGCGCGAGGCGGATGTTGAGATCGCGCAACTGGGCTGGCGACACATCGGATGGTGCGTTCATCAGAAGGTCATAGGCCTGCTGGTTCATCGGGAACATGGTGATTTCGCGCAGGTTCTTCGCACCCACGAGCAGCATCACAATGCGGTCGATACCTGCAGCCATACCGCCATGCGGCGGTGCGCCATACTGGAACGCGCGATAAAGACCACCAAAACGCTCTTCCACCGTTTCGCGTGAATGGCCAACCGCCTCAAACGCCTTGACCATGGTTTCCGGCAGATGGTTGCGGATACCGCCAGAGGAAATCTCAAAACCGTTGCAGACGAGATCGTACTGGAACGCCTTGATCGTCAACGGGTCCTGATTTTCCAGTGCATCAATGCCACCCTGCGGCATGGAGAACGGGTTGTGGGCAAAATCGATCTTCTTTTCTTCTTCCAGCCACTCGAAGAACGGGAAGTCGATGATCCAGCACAGTTTGAACTGGTCGCGGTCAACAAGGTTCAGTTCTTCGCCAGCGCGGGTACGCGCGGCACCGGCAAAGGAAACGAACTTCTTGGGATCGCCAGCAACGAAGAACGCCGCATCGCCATCGTCAAGACCAAGCTGCACGCGCAGTGCTTCGGTACGCTCAGGTCCGATGTTCTTGGCAAGCGGGCCAGCGCCCTCAAGCGCTTCGCCTTCCTTGCGCCAGAAGATATAGCCGAGACCCGGCTGTCCTTCGCCCTGCGCCCAGGAGTTCATACGATCACAGAATGCGCGCGAACCACCTGTCTTGGCCGGAATGGCCCAGACTTCGACCTTCGGGTCATTGGCGATCATGTTGGCGAAAACCTTGAAGCCGGAACCGGCAAAATGCTCGGTAACAGCCTGCATTTCGATCGGGTTGCGCAGATCAGGCTTGTCGGAGCCGTATTTGCGCATGGCAACGTCATAGGCGATGCGCGGGAATTCCTGCGTGACAGGCTTACCCTCGGCAAATTCTTCAAAGACGCCGCGCAGGACGGGTTCCATGGTCGACAGAACGTCTTCCTGCTCGACAAAGCTCATTTCGACGTCGAGCTGGTAGAATTCACCCGGCAGACGGTCAGCGCGCGGGTCTTCATCACGGAAGCATGGCGCGATCTGGAAGTAGCGGTCGAAACCGGACATCATGATCAGCTGCTTGTACTGCTGCGGCGCCTGCGGCAGTGCATAGAACTTGCCGGCATGAATGCGGCTTGGCACGAGGAAGTCGCGCGCACCTTCCGGCGAGGAAGCCGTCAGGATAGGCGTCGAGAACTCGGTGAAGCCGATATCGGTCATACGGCGGCGCATCGCGGCGATGATCTTGGTGCGCGACATGATGTTCTTGTGCAGCGTATCGCGGCGCAGATCGAGGAAGCGGTATTTCAGGCGAATATCCTCAGGATAATCCAGCTCGCCGAACACCGGCAGCGGCAGTTCCTTGGCAGCTGACAGAATTTCGATCTCGCGGGCAAAAACTTCGATCTCGCCAGTGGGCATGTTCGCATTGACAGTATCATCCGTGCGGGCCTTCACTTCACCATCCACGCGGATAACCCATTCGCCGCGCACGGTCTCGGCCACCTTGAATGCGGGCGAGTCGGGGCTGGCAACGATCTGGGTCAGACCGTAATGATCGCGGATATCGATAAAGAGAATACCGCCATGATCGCGGACGCGGTGAACCCAGCCGGAAAGACGAACTGTCGAACCAACGTCGGATTTCCGCAGGGCGGCGCAGGTATGGCTGCGGTAACGGTGCATGATATGTGCCTCTGAGATGCTTGATGCTTGTTGCCGGAAGGCGTGAAGAAAGCCCCGGATATAATCTGGAATTTGCGCGGACAAGCGCATTTTGACGATGATTTGTCAAGATTGCGAATTGCCCGATGGGGCATTTGTGAGCCCGAAACAGTTATATGGAAGCAATGACAGCGCTCTGGTAACGAAGAAACTCAGACAGACGAGACAAATGCATTTCCATTCGCTATAGAAATTTCATGACCATGATTACAACCACAGATCAGCTTGACCAGGCTGTAGCCGCCCTTTCGCAATCCGATTTCGTAACCGTCGATACGGAGTTCATCCGGGAGACCACGTTCTGGCCGGAGCTTTGCGTTATCCAGCTCGCATCCCCTGATCACACAGCCATTGTCGATGCCCTTGCGCCGGGTCTCGATCTTGCGCCGTTTTTCCGGCTGATGGCCGATGAAACCATCGTCAAGGTGTTCCACGCCGCGCGGCAGGACATCGAGATTATTTTCCATCTTGGCAATCTGATCCCTCACCCGGTTTTCGATACGCAGGTTGCCGCGATGGTTTGCGGCTTTGGCGATGCGATTGCCTATGACCAGTTGGTGCAGCGGGTGAATGGCGCGCAGATCGACAAATCCTCGCGCTTTACCGACTGGCGCCGCCGCCCGCTTTCAGAAAAGCAGCTGGATTATGCACTGGCTGACGTGACGCACCTGCGCGACATTTATCTCTACCTCAACAATAAGCTTGAGGAAGAAGGCCGCACGGACTGGGTTCTCGACGAGATGAAGGTGCTCACCGCCCGCGAGACCTATGACATGCATCCAGATGATGCATGGAAGCGCCTGAAGATGCGCCTGCGCAAGCCGCAGGAACTGGCCGTGCTGCGCAGTGTCGCTGCCTGGCGCGAACGCGAAGCGCGCGAACGCAATGTGCCGCGCGGCCGCGTGCTCAAGGACGATGCCATTTACGAGATCGCCCAGCAGCAACCACGCGATGTGGAAGCCATGGGCCGCCTTCGCACCATCCCCAAGGGTTGGGAGCGCTCCAGCATAGCGACTGGTCTGCTCAATGCGGTCAACATTGCGCTCGACCTGCCAAAAGAAGACATGCCGCGCCTGCCGAAATCCGTGCAGTCGCCTGAGGGAGCCGGTGCCGCTGCGGAGCTTTTGAAGGTTCTGCTGCGTCTGGTGACGGAAGAACATGGTGTTGCCGCCAAGGTTGTGGCGACGTCAGATGAAATCGAACGGATAGCCGCGGAAGGCGATGCGGATGATATTGCCGCTCTGCAGGGTTGGCGCCGCGAAGTTTTTGGCGAAAAGGCGTTGCAGCTGATCAATGGCGAGCTTTGCCTGAAGTTTGAAAACAAGCGAATCCGCGCCGTGCCCTGCGCAGACCTATAGTACGGTGCGGGCCGAAGTATCGGCCCGACAATTTGGCTAGCATCGGCCCATTGAAACCATGCTGATGCGAGGCAATGATGTCTGATACCACCATTCAAAACCCATCTCTGGCGAGAGAATTGGCGCTTCTTGCCGTTCTCGCGACGCTTTGGGGTGCCTCCTATACCTTCATCAAAATTGGCGTGGAGACCATCCCGCCTATCACCTTCATTGCCGCGCGCACGCTGATTGCCGGTGGATTGCTGCTTGCCATCATCAAGATGCGCGGCCTTTCGCTTCCCCGCGACCCGGCGATCTGGAAGCGCTTTTTCATTCAGGCCTGCATCAACAGCGTCGTCCCATTTACCTTGGTCGCCTGGGCGGAACAGACTGTGAATGCCGGGCTTGCCACCATTTTGAATTCAACAACGCCCATCTTCGCTTTCCTGCTGACCGCGCTGATCACCCGGCATGAGCCTGTGACCACACGCAAGGTTTTTGGCGTGGCGGCGGGTGTTGTGGGCATTTCACTGATCATCGGGCTTGAAGCATTCAACGGGATTGGCAAGGAACTTATGGCGCAACTCGCTATCGTTGCCGCAACGATTTCCTATGCGTTCGCTGCAATCTTCGGCAAGGGTTTTAAAGGGCTCGACCCGATGATGCCAGCGGCAGGCTCAATGATCTGCGGTGCGGTCATTCTCATTCCGGTTAGCCTCGTGGTTGACCAGCCATGGACCTTGGCACCCTCAGCGCATTCCATGCTGGCATTGCTTGGCCTATCCGTGTTCTCGACCGCCCTCGCCTTTGTGATCTATTTCCGGCTGATCAATACGCTTGGTACCGTTGGCGCGACGTCGCAAGCCTATCTGCGCGTGCCCATTGGTGTTGGCATTGGCGTCCTGTTCCTTGGCGAAAGCCTGACATCAACAGCGTGGTTTGGCCTGATGTGCGTCATCATTGGTGTTGCAGCGATGACCTTGCCAGCACGCAAGCGGGCGGTTGTGCCCGTTTAAGGATGCGCCTCGGGAAAACCGTGCCGCTCGGTCAATGCTTTCAAAATGGCGTCCTTGTCCGATATGAAAGCATGGCCGTTATGGATACCTGTCTGAAACGCTGACGTTTCTCCGTTTGCCAGCACAAGCAAAGGAAGCGACTGGTTTTCGCTTCCAAGCAATGCCACAACGTCCTGACGTGGTCTTGGCCATGCAATCCGATGCACATCAAGGCTTTTGGCAAGCTCGGGAAAGGATGCGAGAACACCCTCCATCAACGCGCAATGCCAGCAATAAAAGCGCTTGCCCGGATAAGCAGGGTCTTCAAAGTCAGGACGAAGAAGAAAAAGCCGATCCTTCGTGATTTGCGTCACTGCATCAATCTCCATCCAGAAATGAGAAAGCCGGTTATTTGCCGATGGCCATTTTCAAGGTCTTGCCTGTCAGTTTTGCCAGTTGCTGCAAACGTCCCTCGGGAACATCGCCAATCAGATCGGCATTCTTTGCCGCGACTTCCAGATAAAGACCATCCGACGCTTGTTTCCACGTCAGATTTGGAACAACGCCGGCCATGGATGCGGAGAACGGATAGACGATCCGCATGATCGCGGCCAACACCTTGGAATACTCAAGCAGACGCGGGCTGGCGAGCGCAGCCAATTCCGGGTCTGCCGTGCTGTTGGCAACGCCCTCATGGCGGAAGAAATTGGCTAGCGCGATATAGGCCCGGCCCGGATGATCAATACCGACAAACGCCGCATTGGAGATCATATTCAGCGCCTGCGAGCCGCGATAATCCGGATGGGCGCGCCAACTGATATCGGCAATCAGGCAAGCTGCGCGGCGATAGCGCTTCTCGTCCTCCGTCTCGCTGTAACCAAGAGCAGCAAACGCCTCTCCGCTCCAATCCGCAAGCTCGCGCGCATAGGCTGGCGAGCGGGCACGCAGAACGGCGAACTCGTCAGCAGCCGATATCAACGGATCTTCAAGGCGTTCAGATTCGGACAACAGTGAAAAGAGGAAACCTTCGCGCACACCAAGCGCAGAGAAGATAACCTTTGAGGGGCGCATCTTGCGGATGGTTTCCAGCAAGGCGATGGCGCCGTAGGACAGCAGTGCACGACGGTTTTTCGACACATCCTCTATACCGCGCATATTATCGAGATTGCCGTCGGCAACACGTTTGAGAAAGCGCTGGGCTTCCTCAAAAGGTATCTCGTAATGGTGCATGACATGCAGGGGATAGTGTTCGGCGCTCATATGCAGCTTGGCGAGATTTCGCCAGGTGCCGCCAACGGCGTAAAAAGCACGCCCCTTGCCCTTGGCCAGCAGCTTTGCCGATTCCAGCGTTTTCTTGGCAATATCCGATGCGGCGGCAAGATCACCGTTCGACATATCCTGCAAACGCAGGCCGCCAAGCGGGAGCGTTATGCCATCGCCGATGGTGCGGCCCTTGACGTCAACCAGTTCAAGACTGCCACCGCCAAGATCGCCCGCAATACCATCCGGATCATGAAATCCCGAGATAACGCCAAGTGCGGAATAATAAGCTTCCTCGCGACCGGACAGAACCTTGATCGGCTCGCCCAGCACGATTTCTGCCTGTGCGATGAAATCAGGACCATTTTCGGCTTCGCGCGCGGCGGCCGTCGCCAGCACATCCAGCGAACGCGCACCGGCCTGATCAGCCAAGGCACGGAAGCGGCGCAGCGCGCGCAAGGCGCTCTGCACGGCTTTTTCATTCAGCTTGCCGGTTTTGACCAATCCCTTGCCCAAACCGCACAGAATCTTTTCATTGAAAAGCACCGTGGGTGAGCGGGTAACGCCTTCATAAACGACGAGACGTACAGAGTTCGAGCCGATGTCGATGACACCGGCCGGATGACGCCCCTGCACGCGTCCCTGTGCTGCGGAAATCATGCAGTCTTGTTTTTCGCTGCTTTGGATCGCTTACGGTGGGCGATCAAGCGTGGTGCTGAAGACTTCAGCGACTTGCCGCGGCCAGACAGGCTGGGATTTGTCATGAAATATTCCTGCGCGTTAAAAGCATCTTCACCGTCTGCCGGAACAATCCGGCGCGACGTACCGTCTGCTAGTAACTCGTAACTCTGCTGGTTGTCGAGAAGGTTCGCCAGCATAATCTGTGAAAGAAGCTGTTGATGCACAGTTGGATTGGTGATCGGAACCAGGGTTTCAACACGCCGGTCGAGGTTACGCGTCATCATATCGGCCGAACCGATATAAACGAGCGCTTTTTCCGAAGGCAGTCCCTCACCATTGCCGAAACAGAAGATTCGGCTGTGTTCAAGAAAGCGACCGACAATGGATTTTGCGCGAATCGTGTCGGAGAGGCCCGGAACCTGCGGACGCAGGCAGCAGATGCCGCGCACGATAAGGTCAATATCCACGCCGTTGGAGCTGGCTTTATACAGAGCATCAATGATCTGCGGATCAACCAGAGAATTCATCTTCATCCAGATTGCAGCCGGACGACCCGCCTTGGCATGGGCGATTTCTTCCTCGATATGCTGGAGAATGCGCGGCCGCAGCGTGGTTGGCGATACGGCAATGCCCATCTCGCCCGAGGGCTGAGTGTAGCCAGTGATGAAGTTGAAAATCTGGGCAACGTCACGGCCAATGGACGGCTCGCAGGTGAAGAATGACAGGTCGGTGTAAATCTTGGCGGTGATCGGGTGATAATTGCCTGTGCCAAGATGCACATAGCTGCGCAGCTTCTGTTCCTCGCGCCGCACGACCAGCGACATTTTTGCATGGGTTTTCAGCTCGATAAAGCCGAAGACGACCTGAACGCCAGCACGTTCCAGATCGCGCGCCCAGCGGATATTGGCTTCTTCGTCAAAGCGCGCCTTCAATTCCACCAGTGCCGTGACTGATTTGCCCGCATCGGCGGCATCGATCAGCGCGCGTACGATCGGGCTGTCATTGGATGTCCGATACAGCGTCTGCTTGATGGCAACCACTTCCGGATCGGCAGCGGCCTGACGCAGGAACTGCACGACAACATCGAAGGATTCGTAAGGATGGTGAACCAGGATGTCCTTTTCGCGGATCGCGGCGAAGCAATCACCGCCATGCTCACGCACGCGCTCGGGAAAACGTGGATTGTAAGGCACGAATTTCAGATCGCCGCGTGGAATGCCGACGATTTCAGAGATCGTGTTCAGCGCCAGAAGACCTTCGAGAACGCTGATACGGTTGTCAGGAACGCCGAGTTCGGTCGCCACAAAAGCGCGCAGGGATTCAGGCATTTCATCGTCAAACTCGATACGGATCACCTGACCGCGCCGACGGCGCTTCAGCGCACTTTCGAACAGGCGCACCAGATCCTCAGCCTCTTCTTCCACTTCAATATCGCTGTCGCGGATGATGCGGAATGTACCGGCGCCCTTCACCTCGTAGCCGGGGAACAGGCGTCCGGTGAACAGGCTGATGGCATCTTCGAGCGTCAGGAAGCGGAAACGGCCAGCATCATCAGGAATCTGGATGAAACGTTTCAAAGCCTGTGGCAGACGCAAAAGCGCGGTCATCGGACGATTGTCCGTGCTGCGGCTCAAGAGCATAGCGATGGTGAAACCGAGATTGGGAATGAATGGAAACGGATGCGCCGGATCGATGGAGAGTGGCGTGAGTACGGGATAGATGGTTTCGAGGAAGTGATCCTCAAGCCAGAGCCGTTCAGTTCTTGTCAGCTTATCAGGGCGGACGATCTCGATATTCTCGGCCAGCATCTCAACGCGCAGTTCGTTGAAGCGAAGCTGTTGGGCGGCCTGCAGCTTGCCAACTTCATCAAGCACGAATTCCAGCTGTTCCTGCGGCGTGCGCCCGTCAGGGCTGCGATTGGAAACGCCTGCACGCACCTGACCCGCAAGGCCAGCGATACGCACCATGAAGAATTCGTCCAGATTGGCAGCGGAGATTGACAGGAAGCGCAAACGCTCCAGCAGCGGCTGATGCAGGTTATGAGCTTCTTCCAGAACGCGGCGATTGAACTGCAGCCAGGAAAACTCGCGATTGACGAAGCGATCGACACTGTTATGCAGATCCGGCAGATCGATGACTTCGACCGCATTCGTTATGGCGGGTGACTGATCGTTCATTGTCATTCTCCGATTAGAATAGTCCCGTCAAACGCGGAATCACAGGCCACAATAGAGAAGTCTCTTGAAGCTTTTATAGCAGTCGCCGCAAATTCTCGTTCGTCCGATAAAAAATCAACGCCCCAAAGACCTTACACCGGAATTGCAGCGTTTCGCGACGAAATTCTAAGCCGGATGAATAGTGAGGGGGCCGCCAAAGCGGCATTTGTGACTGGATGAAACGCACTTGTGTCAGATTGCCTCGCTTTGAGGCAACAGAAGCGATTTTCATAATGGCAGAATTGCTCTATGAGGGAGGCAATACTAATGCGTATTGACCGAAAGCTCAGGAGCGACACATGGCCGGACACAGCATTCCCCACTTCCAGAACAGCGCTGGCCACGCCGCCATCAGCATCGGCGTGAAGGAATTCATGTGCGTCGGTGCCAATCCACCTTTCGATCATCCGCATGTTTTCCTCGATCTTGGCGACGATAACGAAAAAGTCTGCCCCTATTGCTCGACCCTGTATCGTTATGATGCATCACTCAGCGCGGAAGAGACTATTCCTGCCGGTTGCACCTATGTGGACAACAAGGCTGCCTGATTGCAAACGCCCGTCATCGACCTGAAGACGGCCCGCAACAGGCGAACTCCCAACCCTGATCAGATCATTATTGCCGGGGCCGGTATTGCCGGCCTGACATTGGCGCTGGCGTTGAGCGCCAGAGGATTTGCAGTCCAGATATTCGAGAAGAGTGCTGTTCTTGCCGAAGCCGGGGCTGGTATACAGCTTTCGCCCAATGCAACGCGCCTTTTGCAACGCCTCGGCGTGCTTGACCGCCTGATGCCCTCGTCGGTGCAGCCAGATGCTGTTTGTCTGCAGGACGGGATAAGCGGCAACACGCTGCTGCATCTGCCCATGGGCAAAGGCGCGGAAGAACGCTGGCATTCCCCCTACATTGTCTGTCATCGCGCAGACCTGCAACGCGCATTGCTCGCCGAGGTCCGCAGCCGCGGTAATATTGCCATGCAATTGGAATCCTCCGTGACCCATCATCGAAGCGATGCGCAGGGCGTGATGGTGCGTGTCCAGTATAATGACCGTATCGAGGAACATCGCGGTGCCTTGCTGGTCGGAGCTGATGGTGTCTGGTCGATTTTGCGTAATGCAGCATCTGACCATGATCAGGCGCGCTACACCGGTTCTATCGCCTGGCGTGCCTCGGTTCCAGTCGGTCGGTTGCCCGCATCGTTCACCGCCCTTCTGCCTGAGGGGAAAAATGTGGTCGCCTGGACCGGCAGCAATGCGCATCTGATCGCCTATCCCATGCGTTCAGGTGAAATGATGAATTTCGTTGCCGTGGCGCGCGACAGGAAAAACGGTGGCCGTTGGGATGTCGAAATCAGCCCCGATGCACCAAGTCAGAACTTTGCCAAGGATTTCCACGCGTGGCATCCGGGTATTCGCGATCTGGTCCTGTCCGTCGGTCCATGGACGCCGTGGCGGCTGTTCGAAATGAAGCGCTGTCATTTCCTGCAGGACAACCGGCTTGTGCTGATCGGCGATGCCGCCCATGCAATGACACCCTATGCGGCGCAAGGTGCAGCCATGGCGATCGAGGATGCCTGCGCCCTCGCCGCAACACTCGGTGAGCAGAAGGAAAACTGGCCGAGAGAACTAGCCGCCTATGCCAAAAGCCGAACACGACGCATTGAATCGGTCGTGCGCCGAGGCGCACTCAATCAACTGGCCTATCACGCAAAAGGACCGGTTGCCCTTGCCCGCAATCTGCTCATGCGCAATCGACCGGTGGAAAAATTCGTCGCAGGTTTTGACTGGCTCTATGGTTTTGATGCGGAAGCCAGATAGTACCGATTACTCGGCTGCCGTGGCACGACGTTCCAGTTCGCGCGCAATAGCAGCAAGGCGAAGGTCCGTTTTTTTCTGACTTTGGTCCACTTCATGCAGACCATACATAATCGCACCAGCCACCATGGCTATGACCATGACAGCCCACGTGCCGATCCAGACCATCTCATAGGTGAGCATCAGGACAACCCTCTTTCAGAACCCATCTGCCGCAAATATGCAGACCAAACGATAACACGCCGCCGAATACCATCGCAATAAACTTCATCATCAACCAGAAGGTGTTGTCCTGCTGCAAAACCGAGGGATTTGCCATGATCCCAACTATCGGCGCCAGGATACCAACCACAATGAGCGCCGTAGACAGCCGATCGAGCGCCGAAGCTACATACTTGCGTAACTCGTTATTCCATATTTGCTCGGTTGCAGCGATTTCGCGCAATCGCTCGCTGCTTATTTCCTCAAAGTTCTCCGTCATTAAAAACTCCGGCTGAAATAAATTATAATAAAATCAAATAAATCAATTAGTTAAACAAAAATACCAAGACGAAAGAACGATTCATCCTACAGATTATTATTCGAGTGACCAGACAAGGTTTCGCGGCAGAGGGTTCCAAAAGCCCGTGCGCAAACAACCTACCCGCAAAATAGCGCTCGTCCAGGCGTGGCACCCTCGCATTCGCGACCTTGTTCTGTCCGTGGGCCTGTGGAGCCATAGAGACTATTCTGCGGGCAATCCCTGTTCACGCAAGCCTTGCCTTGCCCGTGCGATCTGTTGCTTGGAACGCTCGGTTTCTTTTCTAAGCTGATTGAACTCGTATCGAGCGGCAAAAAAACCGCCTATACCAATAAGATTAATCATGAAAATTGCATAAATGAGCATGTTTGAATCAATTGTCATTGCCAACCATCTCTTAGTTTAATCTTTCCATAAAGATGCAGGCCGCAGGATATCATCAACGCTTGCAACAATCCACAAACGATCAGAAACTTGCCTATCCGATTGTAATTGCTCAATAGAGCCGGATTCAAAACCGAACCAAAAATCGGGCCAAGAAACCCCGTGATGAAGATTGCCGTGGAGAGACGGTCATATGCGGCAACCGTATATTTCAGCACTTCATTGTTGCGGCTCTTACGCAATAATTCTGCCGCGTCTATCTGTTTACTAGTCAGCCCCTGAAGATCATCGGTCATTAAAAACTCCGAATTAAAACTTCAAAATAAATTTAATAAAATCAATTAGTTATACAAAAAATGCGGAAGAAACACCCGCTCTACAAATTATTATAATGTTTGAGCGACCAGACAAGGCTCTGGGGCAACGGATTCCACACTCCTGTGCGCAAACTACCTGCCCGCAAAATGGCACTCGTCCAGGTGTTGCAACCAAGAAGCGCGGTGAACGTGCCTTTGGCTTCAAAAAAGCGGTCATTCGGCCCGTAACCAGCGCCTTCGATCATCACCGCTTTTCCTTCTGCATCCCGCTGGAAGGTGGCCAGTGCATTGGCAAGCATGGCGTCGAAAGCCTCCGGGCTGACCAATAAGCGTTTGATCGCAGGATGGTTCGTATTGATGGTGCCGATGGGCTCCACATGCATGGCGGATGCATCATAGGTCAGCCCGCGCATCAAAGGCATGAATTTGAGTTCCGCCCAAGTGGGTGTCTCAAGATAAAAGCTGCGCCCTCCCCAGCCCACAACAATCCACGCGATACGCGGATCGGTGAACTGAAAATCATCATTGCTCAGGAAAGACAGCCGTGCCAGCACATCCGGATCGGCGGGAAACGCAATGTCCGTATGAATGGGATTGGACAGGAGAAGGACTGTGCGCACGGGCTGCGACGTTTGATCTGTCTGCGCGAAGAACGGGCGGGGTATCAATGCGCCCGCCACAAAAACCAAAGCAGCGGCCACAAGGACCGCTGCAATGGATTTCAGGATGAGACGCAGAAGTCTCAATGAAGAATCTGGCTCAAGAACAGCTTTGTCCGTTCATGCTGCGGATTGTCGAAGAATGCGGCCGGTTCGTTCTGCTCGACGATCTGGCCCTGATCCATGAAGATCACGCGGTTCGCCACCTGACGGGCAAAGCCCATCTCGTGCGTCACGCAAACCATGGTCATGCCTTCTTCGGCAAGCTGAACCATCGTATCCAGCACTTCCTTGATCATCTCGGGATCGAGCGCCGAGGTTGGCTCATCAAACAGCATAATGCGCGGGTTCATGCATAGCGAGCGGGCAATCGCCACACGCTGCTGCTGACCACCAGAGAGCTGACCGGGATATTTATTGGCCTGCTCGGGGATTTTGACGCGTTCGAGATAGTGCATGGCAATCTCGTCCGCCTTTTTCTTCGGCATCTTGCGCACCCAGATTGGAGCGAGTGTGCAGTTCTCCAGAATTGTCAGGTGCGGAAACAGGTTGAAATGCTGGAACACCATGCCAACTTCGCGCCGGACTTCATCGATCTTTTTCAGATCGTTGGTGAGTTCAATACCATCGACGAGAATCTTGCCGCTCTGATGCTCTTCAAGCCGGTTGATGCAGCGGATCATGGTGGACTTGCCCGACCCCGAAGGACCGGCGATGACGATGCGCTCACCGCGCATCACCTTGAGGTTGATGTCCTTGAGGACGTGGAAATCACCATACCATTTGTTCATGCTGCTGATCTCAACGGCAACATCGGTCTTGGAGACCTGCATCAAGGAGCGGTCGACATGAAGTTCAGATGGATCGACGACGTTTTCAGTGGTCATGCAAGGTACTCCTTAGTGTTTATGTCCTGTATCCAGCCTGCGTTCCATGAAGATGGAATATCGCGACATGCCGAAACAGAAAATCCAGAAGACGAAACCGGCGAAAATCAGACCGGAGATGGGGGTTTGTGGCGATGCCCAGTTGGCATCATTAAAGTGCTGACGCACGGTTCCGAGCAGATCGAACATGCTGATAATGGAAACCAGCGATGTATCCTTGAACAGACCGATGAACGTGTTGACGATCCCCGGGATCACCATTTTCAGCGCTTGCGGCAGAATGATAAGGCCGGTTTTCTGCCAATAGCTCAATCCGAGCGAGTCAGCACCTTCATATTGCCCTTTCGGGATTGCCTGCAGACCACCGCGCACCACCTCAGCCATATAGGCCGAAGCAAAGAGTGCCACGCCGATCAGTGCGCGTAAAAACTTGTCAAAGGATACGCCCGGCGGCAGGAACAGTGGCAGCATATAGCTGGCCATAAACAGCACCGTCACGAGCGGAATGCCACGCACCATTTCAATGAAAATGACGCAGAGCATCTTGATAACAGGCATTTTCGAACGCCTGCCCAAGGCGAGAACAATACCGAGCGGCAGCGACACGGCAATGCCCACAAAGGAAAGCACCAGCGTGACGAGCAAGCCACCCCAGGTCGCCGTTTCAATGTAAGGAAGACCGAACCAGCCACCGACCAGCAGGAAGAAGGCGAAGATCGGGAAAATGAAGAAAAACACGATCGCATTGGCGGTCTTGAACGGAGCTTTTGGCGTCAGCAACGCAATCAACAGCAGAGAAAAGATGATGCCAACAAGATTGACACGCCAATGCTCTTCCAGCGGATAACGGCCATACATGAACTGGTTGAAATTGGCATTCACGTAAGCCCAGCAGGCGCCTGACCAGCCATCGGGCATGACACCGCCCTGCGCGACAGTCGAGCAGACTGCCCGGTCCGCACCGGACCATGAGGCCTGAATAAACAGCCAGTTGATCATCGGTGGTACGAACCACGCCAGAAGGAAAATGGCAAAGACCGTCAATATGGCATCAATAGGCGTTGCCATGAGGTTGAGCCTGATCCAGCGGACGATGCCCCGCTCACCCAGAGGTGGTGTCTGGCCCTGCAGCATTTCGGTACGAACGAAACTCAGATTGTTGCTATCAGCCATGATCAGCGCTCCACCAATGCCATCTTCGCGTTAAACCAGTTCATGAAGAGCGATGTCAGCACACTCAGACTGAGATAAACGATGATGAAGATGGTTACGACTTCGATGGAACGGCCAGTCTGGTTGAGGATTGTTCCGCCGACGGCAAAAAGATCAGGATATCCTACCGCCACGGCCAAAGATGAATTCTTGGTCAGATTCAGAAATTGACTGCTCAGTGGTGGAATGATGATGCGCAGAGCCTGTGGTACGACCACGAGCCGTGTGGTTGTACCGGCGCGCAGTCCGAGGGCATGGGCCGCTTCGCTCTGCCCCTTGCCCACACCGCGAATACCGGAGCGCACAATCTCGGCAATGAAGGATGCCGTATAGAAGGAAAGCGCAAGATAGAGCGACATGAATTCGGGGCCGACAAGCGAACCGCCGCTCAGATTAAATGAGCCGAGCACAGGACGGTTGAAGGTCAGCGGAAAGCCTTTGAGAGCAAAAGCCAGAAGCGGCAGTCCGATAATCAAGGCCAAGCCTGTCAGGAGAACAGGGAACTGCTGTCCTGTCGCCATTTGCCGTTTATAAGCCCAGCGGCGGACAAAGAATGTGCCTATGATGGCTAGGATAAATGCGGCACCTGCCAGCCATGCACCTTCACCAAAAATCGGTACGGGAAAGAAGAAACCGCGATTGTTGAGGAACGTGCTGAACGGCAATGCAATGCTCTGCCGTGCTTGCGGCAAGACAGCCAAAACACCGGAGTACCAGAAGAAGATAACCAGCAGTGGCGGGATATTACGGAAAACCTCGACGTAAACGGTGCAGAGCTTGCGAATAAGCCAATTGTGCGAGAGCCGTCCGACGCCAATAATAAAACCGATAATGGTCGCGGTGATGATACCGACGACGGCGACCAGCAATGTATTCAAAAAACCGACATAAAGCGCGTTTATGTAGGTGGAGTCGCTCGAATAGCTGGTGAACGGATGAGAACTGATATCAAACCCGGAGCGACCGTCGAGAAAACCGAAACCTGTTGCCAGGTGGGCGCGCTGCAGATTGGCGATTGTATTGTTGACGACCCAGTAGACCAATCCCACCAGTACAACCAGAACCACGACCTGATAAATGTAGCCGCGAATTTTCGGATCGTTTAAAAGTGATGCTTTGGCACTATCTGTACCGACAGGCGTAATATCCTGCGATGCCATTGACCCCTCATTTCTTTAGTTCGTTTTTTATTTTTATTATTTTTGTAATTGTTTTCCCGGAAAGGAGGCAAAGCCCCCTTCCCGGATTTCAAATCAATCAGTTAAAAAATCAGCGGATCGGCATTGCGTATTGCAGGCCACCCTTGCTCCACTGAGCATTGATGCCGCGGGCAATCTTGAGCTTGCTGCCTGCACCGACATTGGACTCGAACAGTTCGCCATAATTGCCGACCGCCTTGACGATCTTGACGACCCAATCATTGGTCAGACCGAGGTCCGTTCCAAGCTTGGTGTTGGCTTCCTGACCAAGCACGCGCTTGATTTCAGGGCTGTCGCTCTTGGTCAATTCATCAACATTGGCCTTGGTGATGCCGAGTTCTTCAGCGGTCAGCAGGGCATAATGTGTCCAGCGGATAACGTCAGCCCACTGGCTGTCGCCCTGACGAACGACGGGGCCCAGAGGCTCCTTCGAGATAATTTCAGGCAGAACAACGTGATCATCCGGCGCAGAAAGTGTCAGACGGATGGCATAAAGGCCCGACTGGTCGGTGGTGTAGACGTCGCAACGGCCGGCATCATAGGCGGCGTTGACTTCTTCAAGCTTCTCGAACACGACAGGATTGTATTCCATCTTGTTCGCCTTGAAGTAGTCGGCGAGATTGAGTTCGGTCGTTGTACCGGCCTGAACGCAAACCGATGCACCCGAAAGCTGCAATGCGGAATTGATGCCCGACAGCTTCTTGGCGTTGATCATAAAGCCCTGACCGTCGTAATAATTGACACCGGGGAAATCAAAGCCCTGCGTGTCGCGGCTCAGTGTCCATGTGGTGTTGCGAATCAGAACGTCAATCTCACCCGACTGCAAAGCAGGAAGACGATCCTTGGCGGAAAGCGGTGTAAACTTTACCTTGGTTCCATCGCCAAAAACGGCGGCGGCAACGGCACGGCAATAGTCAACGTCGAAACCGGACCACTCACCCTTGTCGTTTGGTGCGCCAAAACCAGCAAGACCTGTGTTTACGCCGCATTGCACGAAGCCTTTTTTCTTAACGTCATCAAGCGTGCCAGCGGAAGCAGCGGAAGCCAGCAGGACCAACGCAGATGCCCCCAATACGCCCTTCAAAACAAGATTTTTCATAACTACCAAACCCTTTAATTGTTGCCCGTGGTTCCCAGAGAGGAATCTTCCATATTGGCGGGTTCCCCCCGTGCCCTTTCAAGGCTCCAACATGTCTCCCATTCACCCCTGTATCGAAGGGCATTCTGTGAGTTTGGTCAAGGGATAATCTTTGCCCAATATTTTTGCAGAAACAGCCGAATAGCTGCTTCTTGTTGAAGTTTTCGATTATTTCTTGTTCAAAAACTCAAATCAGCGCCAAAACCGGTCGCGAAAACGCAAAATCGGGAAGAATCGAGTGCCGTCGAACAAAAAGGCAGCGCGGCGTCCGGCAAGGAATCTGGCAAGGGCGAGGGTGAAGAGGAAGCCGACGGTGTAGCCGGCAACCACATCCGTCGGATAATGGGCCCGCGCGATGATGCGCGTGAAGGCAATAAACATGGTTGCCAGAATGATCGGCACCCGCCAGCGCGGAAACCATAGCGCGAGAATGGCGCCAACAGCACCCATTGTGGTTGAATGCCCCGAGGGAAAACTCGCGAAATCATACCCGGCCTGAAATGGTGAAAACCCATTGGCGCCGAGGGTATCGATAAATTTCGGCCGGGCACGCCCGATACAGAACTTGGCAATATTCGTCAGAATTCCTGACAGGGCCACAGCCCAGAAAGCAAATGTTGCCTGTGCATAAATCAAGCCCAGGCGCACGCGCCGCGCATGGGGCAGATTGCGCCAGTTAATGCCAATCAGGCACACCGCAATGAAGAATGCCGGGATCAGGTACCACTGGGACAGACCGATATCGGTCAGCAGCCGCATGGAGCTTAATGGCCCCTCATGCGATGACAGATTGCGTGAAAGAGGATCGTCGAAAGGATGCAGCAGGAGAATGAAGAAAAATATCAGCACCGCCGCCATCGACATGCCGCCGGTCCATACGGCAGGTGTGTTCGGATGGGCAGGCGCTCGCATGCGTCGCAAAAAATTGACGATCGACCTGTTCGCGCGTCTTATGCCTGACAGGGATTGTGAATTGGCGGCATCCGTCATTGTTTCTCCAATTTGCCTGAACCTAAACAGGCTAACTGTTCCTCATCCAGTATGACTCGACTGTTGCAACGGGAACGTCGTGGCATTATCGACTTCTCGCAACACTTACAATTGTCATGCATCGCAATGCGGAGAATATCCATGGGCAAAGAGTCTGATAAGATGGCAAAATTCGGGATCAACACGCGTCTGGCCCATGGCGGCTATGATCCGCGTGATTATCACGGTTTTGTCAATCCGCCGGTTGTTCACGCTTCGACCGTTCTTTTCCCTGATGCGGAAACCATGGCGAGCCATAAGCAGAGATATGGTTATGCAACGCATGGCACGCCTACAACCGATGCGCTGTGTCAGGCAATTGACGAGTTGGAAGGCTCATTCGGCACCCTGCTGGTCCCATCGGGCCTTGCAGCTGTAACCATTCCTCTGCTTGCGTTTCTGGCACCCGGCGATCATTTGCTGATGGTCGACAGCGTCTACGGCAACACACGTTATTTCTGCAATACGATGCTGAAACGCTTGGGTATCGAGGTCGAATATTATGACCCGCTTGTTGGCGCTGATATTGAAAAGCTCATCCGCCCCAACACAACAGTCGTCTTTACCGAATCGCCGGGCTCCAACACATTTGAAATTCAGGACATTCCAGCGATCGTTGAGAAAGCACACGCGGCAGGGGCCATTGTCATGATGGACAATACCTGGGCGACGCCGCTTTATCTGAAGCCGCTGGATTTTGGTGTCGATATCTCCATCCATGCGGCAACAAAATATCCATCAGGCCATTCGGACATTCTCATGGGCACCATCTCAGCCAATGAAAAATGCTTCAAGCGGCTTGATGACGCCTATACGGCCATCGGCCTGTGCGTTGCTGGCGATGATGCCTACGACGTTCTGCGCGGTTTGCGTACAATGAAGCTGCGTCTGGATCAGCATGGCAAAAATGCGCTTGAAATCGCCCGCTGGCTTGAAAAACAACCCGGTGTCATCGAGGTCTTGCATCCGGCTCTTGAGAGCCATGCCGGACACGCCTTGTGGAAACGGGATTTTTCCGGTGCTGCTGGCGTGTTCTCCATCGTTATCGAGGGCGAAACAAAACAGGCCAGAGCTTTCCTCAACACGCTTGATATTTTTGCGCTCGGCTATTCGTGGGGCGGCTATGCAAGCCTTGCGCTTCAGGTCAATCTTTCGGACCGGGTTCTGACCGGCAAGAAATATGCGGGAGCGCTTATCCGCCTGCAGATCGGTCTCGAAGATACAGAAGATCTCATCGCTGATCTCGAAAAAGCCCTCGCGGCAGCCAAAGCGGCGCAACAACAATAAACAGAAGGTGATTTCGCGTTTGGGATTGTTCTTGCTATGACAAAGCCATGAGCAGGCTTGCCATTCTTCTGACCTTCCTCACAGCCTTTTCCGTCGGTTGGGTGCCCGTATTTGCGGCGCCTGTCCGGCTGGCAACGGAAATGACAGCACAGGTTACAGACCAAAAGCCAATGGCAGGCCATGCCCATGCCTGCGCGGGCGACCAAAACCATTGCATGGGTACGGCAAAAGCCCCTCATCCAGCCCTTTGTTCCGCCTGTATCGCCATTCCTGCTATCGCACTCATCACCATTACGACACCATCCACACGGATGGTGGTTCCGCATGGAACGGAGTTGCCGCTTGTGGCACAGGCCAGCGCGCCCCTGTCACCCCCTCCCAAACCGCAATTGATCGCTTCCATTTCCATTTAGCGCACGGGCGAACGGGTCATAGCCTGTGCTTGTCTGTCTGACCCAAGGAAAGATCAATCCAATGAAAATGACTACTTTCTCCGCCACTATCCTCGCTGGTGTTCTGGTTATTGCCTCCCCTGCATTGGCACAGGACCACAAGATGATGAAACACGACGCCATGGCCATGCAGCCAACCGGCGATCAGGGCCCGTCATCGAAGGCCTTTGCTGAAGCAAACGCCAAAATGCACAAGGACATGGCCATCAAATTCACCGGCGAAGCCGACAAGGATTTCGTCCGCGGCATGATTGCCCACCATCAGGGCGCTATCGACATGGCCAAGGTGGAGTTGAAATATGGCAAGGATGAAGAAATCCGCAAGCTAGCGACGGATATCATTGCCGCGCAGGAAGGCGAGATCAAGCAGATGAAAGCCTGGCTCGCCAAGCACGGCAACTAGCCGCCAAATAAATTACCCGCCGGGTCAGTCCGGCGGGTAGCTTAAAAGCTTCCGATAATTCTCAGGAGGCGTTGTGATGCTGCATCTCGAAGGAGGCAGCGCGTTTCTGCATGCTGAGTTCCCATAGGCTATGGGCGGCATCGGCATAGGTTGATGTGCCAGCTCTGAATTCTGCTGAGCGCAATGGCAGCAAATCTTCCACGACTGCCAATGTTCTGGCTGGAAGAATATCCGTACAGGTCCAAAGACGCCGGAACACGGCGCTGATTACAACCTGTCTGTCATTGACCTCAATCTGAGGCTCATCACTCCCGAGCTCCCAGTCCTCCAAAGCATCGATGGCGTCCTGAAAGGCACTATGCAATATGAAGGGCGCATGGCCCTCGTGAAGTGGGTGCAGCAAACCAGGCATTCCTGTCTCCTCACTCTTGTGTTGCACTGCCGGGGGCTCCCGGAAACAGAATCATAAGGGCGAGTGGGCGGGATCGGCAAGACAAAACTTTAATACAAGACCGATTAACTCGACATTTCTGATTAAATCGAGTTTTCACTACAGTTTTAAGTATCGATATTGATATCTTTATTATGAAAACCCCTGCAAACTATTGATAATATTTGCTTATGATTCAAACGGTTTAAAGTCTGGCTGGAAACATTTGCCGTTCCCCTGCCTCTGACGCGACCAGAGGGCTTGCGACAGTTCGGCAACAACAGATTCGAGCTGACATCTTGCCAAAACCGCGTCATTGGCCCATTCATGTCCCGCTATTCGTGATCGAGGATATTGGCACATGACGACAAAACACCTTCCGGTGATTATTCTTGCGGTACTGCTTGCCGGTTGCGGCAACATACAGGGGCAGCTTGACCGCGAAAAGATTTCGTCGTTGCACTATGACACAACCGAGTGCCCTGCCCTGATTTCCCAGAAGAATGCGGCAATGGCACAGATTAGCCAGTTGACCAATGGCAAGGGTTATCAGGACCCTGATGTGATCACCGGCTTTGGGCCAATTCTCCCGGATTACCGCACTGCCAATCAGAAGAAGGCCGGCGTGCTGCAGGGTCAGGTTGATTCCATGACCCGTTCAATCGCCAGAAGAAAATGCGCTGGCTGACCGCCGCGGCGCTGCTCTGGTAATAAAAAAATGGCCCCTTGCGGGGCCATCTCTGTTTTATCCGTTTGATCTCATGTGCCGCGAAGCATCTTGCATAGCGCAACGAGAGAACTGTCATAGCTCATCGAGTTCGATGAAATCTCCGCACAACGGATTCTCAACTTCATGCGGTCCTGTGCAGTAAGGCCTGCCAACCTCGCTGAAATGACGCTGGATTTCACACCAGTGCCTGGTTTGACACCACCGCCGGGCGTTGTGCCTCCACCAATAATTCCGCCACCGATAATTCCACCACCGGGATTGGTTCCTCCAGGATTTGTACCGCCCGGATTCGTACCACCGGGGTTTGTGCCGCCTGGGTTGGTTCCGCCGCCAATACCAACGCCGACGCCGACGCCGATACCGCCAGTTCCACCAACATTGGCACCAACACCTGCACCAATACCATTCGAACCAATACCAGCACCGAGGCCTGCGGATACACCACTGGTACCGCCAACATTGGCACCTGCTCCAGCGCCGATGCCGGTTGATGCAACGCTTGCGCCAGCACCGGCCGTCACACCATTGGCACCGCCCACATTGGCGCCGACGCCTGCCTTGACGCCGTTACCAACTTGCGCGCCTGCACCGGCATTAACGCCATTTGCACCGCCGATAGAAGCGCCTGCTCCTGCTGCAATACCCTTTGATCCGCCAACAGACGCATCCGCGCCCGCCTTGATGCCACCGATGTTAGCGCCAATGCCAACGCCAAGGCCGCCATTCTTTGAGCCTCCCACCGAAACGCCGCCCACTGATAATCCTCCGGCGAACGCTGACGTGGAAATAACTGCAAGTATTAAGGAGCTGGCGACGATGCAGCTCGTCTTTTTATAGAACTTACTCATTACAACCTCCCTACCCATTTTCTTATGTTGTCCAAGCCGTAAAACTGAAGCTTAGAATATTTCTATATGCATTATTATTTGTGATTTATCAATATAATTGTTGTAACTGAAGTTTACATTCCGTATTCATCATACTATTTCAAATAAAAATAAAACAAAGACTCCCATCTGGCGAATCCAGATTACAATATTAAGCAAAATTACGTGTTTAAAGCCCAACTAGATACGTATTTTCTTGCATTAACCTCCTACACTCGACACACACCAGAGACTGGCCGTCGCCTTTAGGAAGCAGCTACGATTTCTTTTGATTTTTAGTTTCGCTTTATGTAAAAATTTTTATTTAGATTTTTATTAAAAGATGGATATCAGTACATGATAATTTTTTACAATAACAATATTTTCCATATAAATACGTAACTGTACTTCTGGTATTACACGTTGATGGAGGATTTAGCCAAGAATGATGCTGAACCGCTGCGGCGGCGACGGGGTCGTTAAAACAGCTTTCTAGACTTTTCCAGGCATCGGCGGAAAAGAGTGATAATTGCTTTCTCTACAGCAACATCAAACCAGTACCAACAATAGCGATGCACACTACATTTGAAATTCTATTTTTATTAAAATCCTCAAGACAATGTAACCAGAGATTAAGCAAGAAGACTGGTGACTATTTGCTAACCAGTTTCTTTAAGTCAGCCGCAATTGTTGAAAGCCTAAGTTCACGACGGTTCAACGAAACCGCGTCAAACGCAACGCTTCAACAGGGATATAAACAATGACAACTCTTTTCACACGTTTTCTCAAGGATGAGTCCGGCGCAACAGCGATCGAATACGGTCTGATTGCTGCCCTCATCTCCGTCGGCATCATTGCTGGCGCTACTTCGCTCGGCACGAGCCTCAGCGGATTGTTCACCAAACTCAGCACTAAGCTCGACGCGACTGTAGTCAAATAAGCATCTATCTGGGGCTGGCTGCCGAGCGGGCAGCCCCGTTCCCCTTTGAGCATCGTTCACAACGGTTCAACGAACCATGTCAAACGCAACACTCAACAGAGATACAAATCATGACAACTCTTCTCACACGCTTTCTTAAGGACGAGTCCGGCGCAACCGCGATCGAGTATGGCCTGATCGCTGCCCTCATCTCCGTCGGCATCATTGCTGGCGCTTCCTCGCTCGGTACCAGCCTTGGAACACTATTTACCAACCTCGGCACCAAGCTCAACGGCGTAACTGTTCCATAAGCATGCATCTGGGGCTGCCTGCCAAGCGGGCAGCCCCAGATAATATTGATTTTTTTACTCAAGTATATTGTTCGCAGATCAATATTTACAATTGATGCAAAAGCTTGTTTCGTTTCTCCGGTTTGATTCAGAATAACTCTGAACAAAACTGATTGGGGGACGGCATCATGATCTTTGGCATGACCTATTATACTTTCTTCCACGTACTCATCAGCCTTGTCGGCATCATATCAGGACTTGTTGTTCTCGCGGGCCTGTTGAATTCCGACAGGAAGGATGGCTGGACGCTGATCTTTCTCATTACCACCGTCGCGACCAGTCTAACCGGATTTGGATTTCCCTATAGCGGATTTACACCTGCCATCGGCGTCGGGATCATTTCCATTGTCTTTCTCGCCGCCGCAATCGCAGCGCGTTATCCCTATCGCCTCGTGAATTCGGCGCGCTGGATTTATGTGGTGACCGCAATCATCTCGCTTTACCTCAACGTTTTCGTGCTGGTCGCCCAGTCCTTCCAGAAGATACCACCGCTCAACGCACTCGCCCCTACCGGAACGGAGCCACCTTTCGCCATTGCTCAGGGGATTGTGCTTGTTCTGTTTGTCATTGCCGGATTTGCATCGCTTCGCCGCTTCCATCCCATTATCCGGTAGTGCAAAACTCTCCCAAACGCTCGACAGCGGCATAAAGACCGATTAAATCTTGACCGCAATTTTGGGGGAGTTCTTTTATGAAATCGATCTATCTTTCGGCGGCGTTTTTGCTCGCCATGCAAACCGTGAGCCACGCGCAGCCAATCGACAGTTACACGGCAAGGCTTAGTTCGACCGATCATTTCAATTCCAACGGTCAAAGGCTGGACAGCGCCGCGGCGATTATCCGTCAGGACCGTGCCAATTATTATGTTTATGGCAATCGGGATGCCGAGGATCACGGGGACAGCTTCTTTCGCAGCAAAGAAAATCGCGCCCGTCTTGAAAGCATGCTCAATCGTGGCAAATTCACGCCGGGAGCTCGGCGTGCCATCATCAATGGCACACCGCTGATTCATGTCGACATCTACGAGGATTATATCGAGGTTGAGGTCGAATCCGATTGATTGAACGGTAGCCAGACGGCTCCCGGCCCGTCTTGGCGCAAACCAGTAACGGCATCCAATGTACGGGTGGCGGAATTTTGCTTCAAAAAACTGAAATATTAGCTCTCCCGCACCGCTCGGGTCAGTGTTATTATAAGCCTGCTGAATTGTTCTCGAATTGCCACGCCGGTCGAACGTGAATTGGTCCTCACCCCGATTGCAGGCTCAAATCCGTTGACTGTTGCCTGGCCCGGCCCATGCAGGAGAAGGCAATGGATGAGGACGACGACGAGAGAAGAGAGAAAGACGACTACGCACCCTATATGACCCCCGTATGGGGCTATCTTTTTGTTTTCATGATTATTATACCCATTGTTCTCGTTCTCGGCCGCAAGTTTGGCCGATGAGCTACCGCATTTGCAGGCGTTGCACGAGGCGGTAAACATCTTCGCCAAGCGGCCGATCTTCTTGCAGGGTCTCGGAAATGGCGCGAACCAGATCATAGGTCGGGCGCGTACCGCCACCACAGTGGTGCTCCGGCCGTAGATCAATCGCCTGTGCTGCCGCCAGCATTTCGCACGCCACAACATGGCGCCAAAGATCCAGCATCTCGGCGCATTTTGTCACTGCCAGAAGCGTCTGGGTTGCGTGGTCTTCAACGCCTTCCGAAACGGGCAGGAAATCCAGCAAAACGGGATTGGCCTTGTGGCGGATCGCCCCTATCAGGGCGGTGACGGTTTTCTGCAACGGGACAAACCCTGCCGATGCGCCGCCCACGGGCGAAAGGTAGCGTGGCAAGCCATTGCGGCTCGAACCCGTCAGCTGAATGAACCTGGCAGCACTGGCAAGCGCGGTCTGCGCAACGGCAAGTCCAAGGGTTTCGAAGGCCAGCGCCAGAGATGGCGTATGAAAATTGCCCGTTGATAGCACCCTGTTCTCATCGATAAGCACCAAGGGATTGTCTGCCGCTGCGTTGAGCTCAATCTCAACAGCTTCTGTTGCAGTTGTCAGGGCCTGCGCCAACGCGCCGTGGATCGAGGCTACGCAACGCAGGCTGAGCGGGTCCTGAATGGCGGCTCGCGCTTCATGTAGCGACGAGCCTTCAAGCCGTTTGAGAAGCTTTTCCGCTTCCTGTGCCTGTCCTGCGGCGGGACGTGCTTGCTGGATGGCTGGCGTGAGGATCAGCGGATTGCCGCCGAGCCCCTCAAAGCTGAGTGCCGCAGCATCCCGCTGCCACTCAAACAAAACAGTTGTATCGACAACAGCAAGTGCTCCCTTGCCTACTGAAACCGCAGAAGCATTGAGCAGCGACAACCCATCCTTGGGGCCAAGCGTTGAAGGTTCAAGGCCGGCCCTCGATAGGGCTTCTGTGGAAGCAAGCACCTCGCCCTGATATTCTGCCAGCCCCTCGCCGATCAGTGTCTGCGCGATGGCAGAAAGAAGCACAAGATCACCCGCACCGATGGAACCAATGGATGGCACCACGGGATGCACTTCGCTGTTCAGGAGTGCCAGCAAATCATTAAAGACATGAGGCGAGATGCCGGAGCCGCCAACCGCCAGCATGGACAATCTTGCGGCCATCACCGCGCGGGTCACATCCCGTGGCAAGGATGAGCCAACACCGACGCCGCGGCCGCGCACCAGTTGCTGCTGGAAATGAAACGTTTCATTGCCCACTGACGTCTTCAGATTGGCACCAAGGCCCGTATTCAGACCATAGATTTGTTGTCCCGTTGCCGCCACCTGATCAAGAACGCTTCTCGCTTTTGCCAGTTTGGCCGAAACCTCTGGCGTAGCCTTCACAGCAATGTACCTGCGCGCCACGGCTTCGATATCGGCAACCGTGACGCCTGCCCCTTGGAGAATGAGCGTGCTCATGCAAACCGCAGCCTTTGGCCGATATTGTTCGCCTTGGCCTTCTCAAGCATGGCATAGCCAAGCGCTATGTCGCTGAGCGACAGGCCGCGATGCCAGAACAGAATGGTCTCGCTATCGTTCTCACGCCCTGATCTGTGACCGGCAACGATCTGGCCAAGCTCCGCATGCAGCGTCTGTTCAGACAGTTTGCCCGCCTCGACATGGGCACGCAATGATCCGAACTTGCCGCCCTTGCACTGCCCCCAATCATCAACCACCAGCTTGTCCATGATGTCGGTCAGTGACAATTCCACTGCACTCATGGTCCCGTAAGGCACCACAAAGGCTCCGGGTTTGATCCATTCGGTTTTCAGCATCGGCGTTGGTTCCGGCAGGCGCGAGGCCTCGACCACAATATCCGCTCCTTCGACACAGGCCTGCCAGTTGTCAACAACGGTTATTGTCTTGCCGAGATCCTTGGAGAGCTTTTCGGCAAAGGCATTGCGGCTTTCCGGGCGGCGCGAATGCACGCGGATTTCATCGAAATCATAGAGATGATCGAGCAGCCGCACATTCCAGTAGGCTGTACCGCGCGCGCCGATATGGCCAAGCACTTTTGAGTTCTTGCGCGCCAGATGTTTGGCACCAAGCGCAGTGATGGCGCCGGTGCGCATATCCGTGATCACAGTCGCATCAAGAATGGCTTTCGGTGCGCCAGTGCGCGGATCAAACAGGTTGAGTACGCCGAATTCAGAAGGATAGTTCAGCTTGTAGTTGTCAACGAAGTCGCCAACAATCTTCACTCCGGCCAGATTGAGCGGTGCCACATAGCCACGCAACACGTTAAAATGGCCATGAAACGTTTCATCCGGCTCAAGATGCACGCGCGGCTCGATCACAGTCTCACCATTGCCCTGTGCTCTAAGCGAGGTTTCAATGGCGCTGAGAATTTCCGCATTGGTCAAAGCGAGAGCCTCGATATCGAAGGCATTCAGATAGTCGATATAGATCGGTTTCATATGGTTCTCTCTGCTCATGATATACGCGCCGGTTTTCTGACACCCAGGTTTTCGCGCAATGTGCGCCCTTCATAATTCTCGCGAAAAAGACCACGACGGCGCAGTTCCGGCACCACAAGGGTGGTAAAATCCTCAAGGCCCGTAGGAAACAGCGGCGGCATGACATTGAACCCGTCAGCCGCTCCGCCGCGAAACCGCTCCTCCAATGCATCGGCAATCTGAACGGGCGTTCCGATCAATTGCCAGTGGCCGCGCGCACCGGCGAAATGCCGGGCCAATTGGCGGATCGACAGATTTTCGCGCTTGCCAAGGTCGATAATCAGCTGCTGTCTGCTCTGGATACCATCGGTTTGCGGCATGTCAGGCAATGGCCCGTCCAGCGGGTGGTTGGACAGGTCTTTGATGCTGAGATAACTCGCCAGCAGCGCCACACCGACCTGATCGGGGATCAGCTCCTGCAGCGCATCGTATTTTGCCCGCGCTTCGCTTTCCGTCTCACCGACAATGGGTGAAACACCCGGCATGATCTTGAGATCATCGGCACTCCTGCCAAATTTTGGCAGTCGCGCTTTTACATCCGCATAGAAGGCTTGCGCTTCCTGCAAAGTCTGGGCAGCGGAGAACACCACATCGGCGGTGCGCGCGGCGAGGTCCTTGCCGACATCAGACGCCCCGGCCTGTACCATAACCGGCCTGCCCTGCGGCGATCTCTGGCTATCGAGCAATCCCTTGACGGAAAAATGCGTGCCGTGATGATCCGCCGGATGGAGTTTTGTCGGATCGGCATAGATGCCCTTTGCACCGTCGAGAATGTAGGCGCCCTCGTCCACGCTATCCCAGACTGCAACAGCAGCCTCTGCAAACTCTTCCGCCCGCTCATAGCGCTGGCCATGCGGGCGCAAGCCACTGGAAACGAAATTCTCCGCCTCCAGATCGCTGGCCGAGGTCACCAGATTCCATCCGGCACGGCCACCGCTGAGCTGATCGAGCGAGGCAAATGTTCGCGCCAGACCATAGGGCTCGTTATAGGTGGTTGAGGCCGTGGCAACGAGACCGATATGGGTGGTATTGACCGCAAGCGCCGCCAAAAGGCTGAGCGGCTCGAAGCTGGTGGAACGCGCCGCCTGACTGGCAATTTCAGGATTGCGCTCGCGAATGGCAGCGGCATCCTCGATGAACACCATATCAAACTTGGCCCGCTCGGCCATCTGCGCCAACGCGATGAAATGGCCGATATCGACACCCGCATTGGCGTGGGCATCGGGATGACGCCACGCGGCGATATGGTGTCCGCCTGCCATAAGAAAGGCACCGAGTTTCATCTGCTTCGTGCTCATGATGCGCGCTCCAGACGATCCGGATGAGCAAGCCCAAGATGGCCACGCAAGGTCAATTCCTCATAGGCGTTGCGGAAAAGTCCGCGTTGCCGCAATTCGGGTATGACCAGATCAACGAAACCGGTCACACCTTCGGGGGCAACGGGCGGCAGAATGACAAAGCCATCAAGACCAGCGGTTTCCGCCAAAGCCTTCATGCGCTCGGCAATCCCGGCAGGTGTGCCAACGATCTCAAGCGCATCGGGAATGGCATTCAGTTCGTCTGACGATGAATTGCCGACCATAGGGATGATATTCGCCAGAACCCGTACATCTTTCCGGCGGCGTCCAAAGGCGGAAAGGCTGCTGTTCAAGCGTGCGGAGAGTGTCTTTACTTCCTCGGATGAGGGAGACGGCAGAAAAATCACATCGGCAACACGCGCTGCGATCTCAAATGTATTGGCTGTCAGCACATGGCTGATCACGGGCCTACCCTGCGGCGAACGATTAACATTCAATGGTCCGCGAACGGTGAAATGCGTGCCCTTGTGATTGAGAACATGCATTTTATCCGGTTCGAAAAAGCGGCCCTGTGCCTTGTCATAGACAAAGGCATCGTCCGCCCAGCTGTCCCAAAGTCCCGATACCACATCAAGATATTCCAGATCGCGCTCGAGCTTTTCCGAACCCACGACATTCCAGCCGGTGCGGCCCTTGCTGATCGAATCCAGTGAGGCAAAACGGCGGGCAAGATTATAAGGCTCGTGCTGGTGCGTGGCAGCGGTGGAAATAAAGCCGATTTTGCCCGCCGCCGTTGCAAGAGCTGCGACCAGCGTCGTTAGCTCAAATGGCACAGCAAGAGGCGACAGGTCATTTTCAGGTCTTTGACCAAGACGATCCGCGAGCAGGACGAAATCCAGCCCGCCATCCTCGGCCTTTTTCACCTGCGCCGCCAGATGACTAAACTCAAGCGCGCCCCGGTCAGTGCCGCTTCTGCGCCATGCAGCGGGGTGATGTCCGAACGGGGTCAGGGATAGCCCGATATGCATTATTCCGCATCCCCGGTGCTGACACGGATATTGTCGATCCTTTCATTGTAGAACGAGATCAATCCCTTGATCCTGCCAGCCTCATAAAGTGGCTCCGGATAATACCAGACGATATTCTCGTGGCGTTTACCGTCGAGTTCGAAATGATAGTAGGAGGCCCTGCCCTTATAGGGGCAATAGCTATGCAGCGGGCTTTCCACCAATGTACCGGCGATCAGGTCCTCTACCGGGAAATAGTAACGGGTGATGAGATTGGTTTCGAACAGGAAAATCGCACGGTTTGTCCGGGCAACAAGCTTGCCAGCGACAAAGACTTCAACAAGACGCGAGCTGTTGATGGTGTCGATGCGCCAATGAACATTGCGCGGATGACCAAAGATTTCCTCATCCTCCTCAAACCAGCGCACCGCACTCCATGCAACGGTGACATAATCGGCGAGATTGGGCACACCTTGAGGCACGTTCTCGTAACTCCATGCGCTGTCTTCACCCGCAAGCGACCAGTAGCGCCTTGGCCCGAGCACAGGTGATGCGCCGGTTTTTGATGAAGGTTCAAGGGCGCCCTCGCGGAAATCGGATTTCGGCAGGTAGTAAACCGGGTGCCCACCGTTCTCGTAGACGACAATCGCCTTGGCGCTGTCGGCGATTACCTCTTCGCCGAGCTTCAGACGGATGCGGCGATAGGTCGGCTCAATCAGGATGGCGGGGATTTCATTGGAACGATAGCTGATGGACATAAGCACTCTCCAAAGGTGAGTTTCTATCGAGATGCCTGATCGAACGCTTCGCGGGATCAGACGGAAAAAATCGCATCGCGGGTCAATTGGCCCTTCACAGCACCTGATGCATCGGTCACAGCAAGCACGTCGCTATTGGCCGCCACCATCAATGCCAGCGCATCACGCAGATTGCTTGTTGAAGCAACCATGTGTGCCCCTTGCCGCGGCTTATCTGCCGTCATGGCATGATCGACAGTAAACAGGCTCAGGCGCTTGATTGCACGGTCTATGCCGACGAAGTTTTCGACAAATGCGTCAGCCGGGTGAGACAGGATGGCATCCGGCGTATCATACTGGACAATCTTGCCGCTTTTCATGAGGGCGATACGGTCGCCCAGACGAATGGCTTCGTCGAGATCATGCGTCACCAATACAACTGTCTTGCGCACGCGCTGCAATATCTGGCGGAACTCGTCCTGCAACCGTGTGCGTGCAATCGGATCGATAGCGCCAAATGGCTCATCCAACAACAGAACGGGCGGATCAGCTGCCAAGGCGCGCGCCACGCCGATGCGCTGGCGCTGGCCGCCCGATAGCTGGCGCGGATAGCGTTTGAGCATCTCAGCCGGATCAAGCCCAACGAGATGCAGAAGCTCGTCAGTCCGGTTCCTGATTTTGGCGTCGTCCCAGCCGAGAAGCTTTGGCACGGCGGCAATATTCTGGGCGATGGTCATATGCGGGAACAGACCTACCTGCTGGATCACATATCCGATATGGCGACGCAGGATCACCGGATCAACCTTTGTGACGTCCTCGCCATTGACAATAATCGTGCCCTCGGTTGGATCGATCAACCGGTTGATCATGCGCATGGTGGTGGTCTTGCCGCAACCCGACGGCCCGATCAGCGCGACCGTCGAACCTTCGGGAACGATGAGACTGAGATCGTCAACCGAAGCAACGCTGCCTTCCGTATAGCGCTTGGTGACGTGCTGCATATTGATCATCAGGATGTTCTTTCTGCGAAGAAGAATTTTTCGGCAAAGCCGAGCGTGAATTCCGTGGCCAGTGCCAGCAACGCGATGGGCACTGCGCCGACCAGAAGCCGCGACATGTCCATCATGCTGATGCCAACGGCGATGAAATCACCCAGCCCGCCACCACCGATAAAGGGCGCCAGTGTTGCCCCGGCAAGCACTTGCACGGCGGCTGTGCGTGCGCCAGCGAACATGGCGGGGGCAGCCAGCGGAATGCGTATCTTGCGCAGGACCTGTCCCCGGTTCATGCCCATGCCGATGGCCGCTTCCACTGCGTCAGGATCAACATCGCGCAACCCTATGAAGGCGTTGAGCAGAATGGGCGGGAGAGCGAGGATCGTGAGCGCGACGATCGACGGCCAGAGGCCAATGCCGAGCAGCGGCATCATGATAGCGAGAATGGCAAGGCTTGGAATGGTGCGCAGCGCATTGATGGCATTGATGACGGTAAAGGCCAATCCGCCGCGGTTGATGATGAGAATGGCAAGCGGCAGGCCTATGGCAAGCGCAAACACCAGCGAGACGCCAGACATCACCAGATGCTGGCCAAGCGCCCGCAAAAACTCCGGTTGATTATTAATGATCCAGTTGAAAGCGGTGATCAGCATGGCCACTCCTTCACCGCCAACGGACCAGAGCTTTTTCAGCCTGGCTCAGAACAAGGTCAAAGAACGTGGCCATCAGCGCCGTGAGAATACCGCCGACGAGGATTTTTTCCGTATAGCTCTGGTCGATACCCATGAGAATAATGGTCCCCAGCCCGCCGCCATCAATGAAGGCGGCAACGGTGGCAATGCCGATAACCGTGACCAACGCAATGCGAATGCCGGAAACAATAAGCGGCAAGGCCAGCGGCAATTCAATACGCACCAGCCGCTGCCATGCGCTGTAGCCCATGCCGTCAGCCGCATCGAGCACATCGGCGGGGACGCCGCGCAGGCCAGTCACGACATTGCGCAGGAGAATAAGCAGGCAATAGGAGGAAAGGCCAACCAGCGCTGGCTTCGTGCCAAGGCCCAGCCAGGGAATAAGCAGCGCAAACAGCGCTAGGCTCGGAATAACGAAGATGATGCCGGTGATCGTCAGAACCACCGCGTAAAGGCGCGGACGCCGCGCGCAGATGATCCCAAGGATCAACGCGATGACCAGCCCGATCAACACGGATGAAACCGACAACACCAGATGCTGCCAGGTTGCCGTGAGTATCTCAGGGATGTTTTTGGGAGCCCAGTTCAAATGCGTCGTTCCATATCGGTCAGAATTGAAACAGCGGAGATGACCTCATCTCCGCCGCTTCCTGTATATGTGCGTGAAAGCCTGTAAGCCCTGATGTCAGATGCCTTTTTCCTTCAGGAAAGCTTCGGCCACTTCCTTGGGTTCCTTCTTGTCGCGTTCAACGGCCGCATTAAGCTCGCGCATGTTTTCATTGTTGAGAAGCGGGCTGATCTTGTTGAGGACTTCGGCAATCTTCGGATTCTTGGCTAAAGTATCCTGACGCACGACCGGCACGAGATAATAGGGAGGGAACAGGTTCTTATCGTCGGCAAGAACAACCAGCTTGTTATCCGCAATCTGCCAATCGGTGGCAAAACCATAGGACACATCGATGTTCTTGCTGGTCAGCGCGCTGTAGCGAATACCGAGCTTGGCAAAAATGCGGAAATCCTTGAAGACGATGCCATAGGTCTGTTTGAGGCCCGGCAAGCCGTCCTTGCGCTCGCCAAAACCGCCTTCCGCACCAAAACTCAGATCCTTGGAAACGGGACCAAGATCCGTCAGCGTCTTGAGCTTGTATTTTTCGGCGGTTTCCGGGAGCGTAATGATTGCGTAGCCATTGTTGATGTTGGTCGGCTGGAGCAAGGTCAGCTTCAGGTTCTTCTCGTAGTAATCCTTGACTTCGCCGTAGATTTTTTCAGCGGAACCCGAAAGATCGCCTTTCACCACAGCGGCAAGCGCCGTGCCTGTATATTCAGGATAAAGGTCAATCTCGCCATTCAACAGCGCGGAATGGGCGATCAGTGTCGCGCCGAGATTGGTGCGTCGTTCCACCTCGACGCCGGCCTTTTCCAAAGCCTGCGCATAGATTTCAGCGACCACAAACTGTTCGGTAAAATTCTTGCTGCCAATCTTGACGGCTTGCGCAAAGCCCGGCGTTGCCGCAGCCAATGCCAATATTACCCCCATCCCCATGGAGGCGATGCTTTTGAAAATCATGATATACCCTGCGAGCTGACGTAGGATTTAATCTATCCCACTGGTTTCTTTGTTCATTTCGCATGCTAGCAATCCGCGGGCGCAAGTTCGTAGAACAAACTCCCAATATTTCCCGGTTAAGTAGAATTTATTTACCTGACGATTGCAATCGCCCAGCCACCGACAATGAAAATATAACGACAATCTTCTTCGATGAACGTCGTGGGGGCCGACACCGTTGGCTAAAACAGCTTCTTCTCACGCATGACCAGTTCGCGGCGAAACCCGGATGTTTGCTGGCTTGTTGTCCTGACGGAGCATACTGCCCGAACCGCAGTTCTGCGCGTTGGAAAAACCGCTGTAATTCACGCACAACCGGTAAAAACCACACTGTCATGAAAGGCTGTATCTATCAGATATCATGTGGTTTTGTGATATTGAGCGGCGTTTGCTGCTGTTGCAACAGCGAGAGCATCGAGAATTACAACTAAAGTTCTATCTGATGTCGCTGATTGGCCTTTTTTGACGGTTATCGTCTTGTGTTCCACCCCCTCCTCCAATTTGCTGACGATGAACCTGCGACTGCGCTGGCAGGTGATATTCGGAAAGGGGCCACCTGAGTGCTTACTCTGTACTTTTTGGAAGACTATCGTAATCCGGGCCATTCAAATCACGAGACCGCAATGGCGACACATCGCCCAGAAAACTCAAAAACAAACACAAAGACCAAGAAAGCCAAACCAGCCAAAGTCGTTGCAAAGACCAACTGGGACCAACTCATCGCCCGGAGCGTCAAGCTTGAAGACAGGCTTCTGAAAAAGCTGAAGTCGCGTAACATGGTTCGCAAGCTTAAAGTCAAGATGCTGGCCAAATAGGCATTTCATTGTGCAGATCGACTGACCACCAAGCCGATGGAAAGCCGTGGTCAGCACGACTCATCATTATCTCGTAGTAAATGGTGAGCACTTTAGCATCATAGCCCTACGTCTTAGTGCAATCGTCTTATATATTTTTCTGACTTCTTCTGATCAATTGTATGGGTGAATGGGCATAAAATGACTGCCGTCGAATGCGACGTGCAACATTTCACCTTTTATTATTACACAAGTTCTCGTTGCTTATTCGCGCAATAGTTGTATTTATTTTACAAAACAAATATGTGCTCTGGAACTTTCAATGTCTGACGATAATAAACAACCCGGCGTATTCGCAGGTTCGTGGCGACTCGCTATTATCATGCTCATTATTTTGGCGGGAATCTGGATGCTTGGGCGCGCCTTCGCATAGCAACCCAAGGTTGTGCCATTTTGATTTCAACCGAAGATCGTTTGCCCTGACCAAGTACGCGCATCGTTCTGGCCGGGACGATGGCTATTTACCTACCTCTAATCGCGACGCCTGAGAGAATCATTGTTCTTAACGCCTCGCCATCACGTTTGTATGGCCTGTTTCAAGGCCATATTTGCCCTTCCAGTCGCTTTTCAGTGCATTTTCTGAATTATTTTCATGCACATGCTTTGACATTTTACTTTCATGTTGATGGAATAGGCACCTGCAGACGAATTAGGGGAACATTCGAATGTATGAAGATGATGAGGAAGAACAGCACCTGCACTATACCACACCGGCGTGGTGTCATCTGCTTGTCTTTGGCTTCGCACTTGCTCTGGCTGTGCTGATTAGCCAGCTGTGCTCATCCATGGCCTGAATGACCATTGCCGCTTTCCTGAATTCATAACTTTGAAGCACCCTTATTCTGGATGATCGCGGACTTTGCGGGCCAGCATCTATAAATAGATTTTACCGCTGACCGTCATCAAGCTGCGGTTGCCAAAATCCAATGGCGGAACGTCCTGATTGCATTGCACCAGCAACCCGTTCAACCATGGGCTCTCCGATGCGGATTTGCCGACCGAACCAGAACTATTGAGTTTGATGGACGCAATCAGCCGTGCGTCCTGCTCACTTGAGGCCCGCACCCAACAGGTTTCGCGTATTTTCGATCTTTCCCAAATCACATGGCCCATAAAATCAGCTGACGGTTCCAGTCTGAAAAACCTGTTATTCATATCGTCGAGGTCCCCTTGCCCGGACAAATACGTTTGAGCCCAAGAAAAAGTTCGATCACAAAGAATTAAAATTGAATTCCAAATTTATGGAACTCGATGATGCAAAGCGCGGTCTGTGGACCTTACGCAGTACCAGCGGGTTTTTCGGGAGGTTCGGTGGGAATACCGGGCGCAGTGCCCAGCAGCGATCCCGTGCGCTCGGTCACATAAATTCCTGCCTCACGGGACGCCTCGACAAACGCTGCGCGCGCTTCGTCAACTGATCGCGTGTCACCCAGAGCATCCCGGCAAGCCTGACAGGCAGCAGCGTGTTTTTCGCTCTGTCGCCGTGACCAGGACTGGGTCAAAACCGCCAAAGCATCCTGCACGTTGCGCACAATAAGGATGCGTCCGCTGCGAGGTGATTTGATGGTGACATGGGTAAAGAAATTTGTCTCCATAAGGACCAAATGCATGAGGGGGAAAGTGGTTCCAAGGGTCGTGCAAACAAGGCGGTCTTCGCGGGTGGGCCACGATTTGCTGAACCAAACATGACAGCGCGCCAGCAACAATTCGTAACAAAAATGGGTATTCAGTTTCTACCCGTGAACGCACATAGTCCGCGCGAAATGATCAAGCACCGCCTGTCGGGCGCCCCACTGGAAAGTACCGTGCGTATCAATCCAACTTACAAGAACAAGATTGCGTCTCCCTCGACACATCGCGCCTATGAAGGCCGGGAACAGGATTGTCTGGATGCCTTGAAAGAACGCTTTAATGAGCTGGCCTATTCGCAAGACATCCATCGCCTTTATATGGAAGCCATCGCCGCGGGCTGGCCTTTGCTGGAAATCATATCAGCCGTTAATTTCCTTGTCCTGATGAGCGCTGGAGCCCATCAGGAGAGATATAATCATGCGGCAAGTGGCCGATGATTATTCTTCTGGTGCTGATTCCGGTGGGCATGTTGGTCGTTGGGGTTGCCATGGCCCGGCATGAACGCAAGCTGTTCGACAAATCATTGCGTGATCTTGATACCAGTTCGTAACTGGAGTGAAATATTGCGGCCTGCGGTTTGTCCCCAGTCGATTGACGAACTCTCCGGCTTGGCTGAGAGTGGGTCTTTCACGTTGAAAGGGAAGCCAATGGAATATGACAAAGAGACAATCAAGGGCTCGACCGATGGCTATTCGCTGGGGACAAAATTCGAACTGACCAACGGTCAGGTCTGGGAGCAGACCAGTGATGATGACGAATATGTCCATCAGTTCATGCCCGAGGTATTGCTCGACACAGCTGAGGGTGTCGGAAAGCTGAAAATCAACGACATGAATGATTGGGTGGAGGTAAAGCGAATCCTCTGATGGCCTATGCCTGTAGATGGGGATGTTGACCATCCTTAGGGTGGCAAGCTCGCGGCGGGTAAAAAACCTTTCAAATAAACCGCGTGAACAGCAATGATCAGTGATTTTCAGTCACTGCTGATGTGATCAATTTGCACTTCAGTCAACATCGCTCAACCAGTACCTTTGCGCCATGGCAATGTCCTGATGGCCCTAACCGTCGGTTTCACCGCAAAGGAACAATAATATGTATGCAATATCAGGAATCACCGGCAAGGTCGGTGGGGCGATGGCCCGCGAACTTCTCGCTGCGGGCAAGCCAGTGCGCGCTATTGTGAGGAACCCTGACAAATCAGGGGAATGGCTGCGCCTTGGTTGCGAACTCGCCATCGCAGACATGGGCGATGAAACAGCTCTGACAAAAGCGTTTAGCGGCGTGGATGGTGTATTCATCCTTCCGCCTTCGAACTTTGATCCCCTGCCCGGATTTCCCGAAGCCCACGCGGAAGCCGCGATTATCCGCAATGCGTTGCACTCCGCCAAGCCTGATAGAATCGTCTGCGTGTCGACCATTGGTGGTCAGGCAACGCAAAGTAACCTTCTGAGCCAGCGCACCATTCTTGAACAGGCGCTCAGCACGCTATCGATCCCGCTGACAATTTTGCGGCCTGCCTGGTTTCTCGATAATCTTGCCTGGGATGTGGCTTCGGCAAGGGAAGCAGGCGTCATCCATTCGTTTCTTCAACCTGCCGACCGCACGTTTCCGATGATTTCAACGGCGGATGTCGGTCGCTTCGCCGCAGAACTCATTCAAGAGAGCTGGACCGGGCGGCGCATTGTGGAGATCGAGGGACCGGAGCGGGTTTCGCCTGTTGATATCGCCAATGCGATGTCGCAGGTGCTGTCACAGCCGGTTCGGGTGGAGATTGTTCCGCGGGAGACATGGGAAGCGATGTTCAGAACACAGGGCATGCGCAACCCGATGCCAAGAATACAAATGCTCGACGGTTTTAACGAAGGCTGGATTCGGTTCGAAAACCCGAAAAACGAAATCTTGCACGGGACTGTCGACGTTCGGGACGTTATCGGCGACCTTGTTGGTCGTCGTGGCTAACCCATCGACTCCCGCTTCTTCTTTTGCTTATCTGGTCTTGGGTAAATTGGAGGGGACACCGATGCAAACCAAGTCCATCAAACGTCTGGGAATCGCTATTTCTGCCGCACTGTGCTTCGGGCTGGTGGCCTTGCCCTCAATGGCGGAAAATACCGGAACTGCCTTGGACACCTCGCCTATGGAGAGAACCAAAGTTCGCATACTCACAGATGAGGAGCTCAAGGATAATCGCGACGTGATCGTCATTATAAGGTTCAAACTGACCCGGGAGGGGACGATAGAGGGCTCACCTGTTGTTTCCGGTCGGGGCAGCAATAGCGAAGTGGTCGCGAAAGCCAAAGAACGGGCACTCCAAGCGGTGCTCCGTTCCCAACCGTTCAAGCTTGATCCGGAAAAATATGATCTGTGGAGCAATGTGGAACTGACATTTCACCCTGAATAGGCGCGAGTTCCAAGCAACGGATTCTACCTGTAGATAACGGCCATGTTGACGGTATCCACATATCTGCCATCGATAAACACTGCGTCGCGCGCAACCCCTTCCCTTATGAAACCAACCTTTTCATAAAGAGTGATGGCCCGTTCATTATCAGCATGCACGCCGAGTTCAATTCTAACGAAACCCGCCTTTCTTGCTTGCTTCATCGCTGCGTCAATCAGCCGGAAGCCAAGGCCTTGCCTGCGATATGACGCAATGATTCCCATGCCGAGTGTCCCCCGGTGTGCATGCGCGGCATGAAAATGCCGGCGAATATCACACCAGCCGACGACCCTATGGTCTGCCAGTGCAACATATTGAGGATTTCCGTCCGAGATCATGGTTGTCACGAATTCACGGAAGCGATCCAATGGAGGAGCTTCAAGAAAAGTCAGATATCGCCGCTCACGGGACACCATATCAAGCGCCTGGTGAAAGCTGGTGATATTGTCTGGCGTGACAGGTGATATCGTTACGACGGATGACTGGTCCATTGGAAATTCTCGCACAGCATGAGTGGTAGTGCGGCAATACACTATTGAGTGATGCCAAGAAACCTTGATTGAGGGAGCCACCTATGTTCCATTGGTGCCTGTTCCATCACTATTACATTCCCCTCAGATTAGCTGGTCATAATTGGAGTTGCGGAAATGCGGAATCTTTTCGACAGACTTTCATTTTCAAATCCCCTCCGCAGTCGATCATCGACAGATACAAAAATAGAGCAGGAAGCCCAGAAGAAAGGGAAGTACGACTGGAAGAATGCGCCGCTCTCCGTAACGGAGATTGCTGCCATTTGTCTTGATGTCGCTTTCGGTTCGGCAAATGGCGGCCACGATAACGGGTTTGCAGCCTTGGCAAACTCCGGGGCTGATGCGGGGCAAAAGGCACACGGCGCAAAAACCGGGAAGATCGACGTTCGCCCGAATCCCCTGTTTGTCAGCCATGGCCACAGCACCGGTGATCTGACAATCGAAAGTCCAGCCACCCTCAAATATCTGCAACGCCGAAAATACAAAGAACTTGCAGGAACGGGCGTCGGCATCGTGGGGTCCGCAGCCTCGATAGGATCGCTCGGATACCTGCCCGTCAATCCTGTGTCCATTTTGAAGCAATCCAACACGGTTGGCGCAACGTCAGTGCATTTGACAAAACTGAAACAGCTGGCAAAGGAAATAGCCTCGCTGGAAGCAGAGAGGCCGCAGACCCGGCAGACCGCCGAGCAGGAAAGCGCAGGAATTTCCACATTAATCAATCAAGTCATTAAATTGAAGGCGCACAAGGCAGGAATTGAGGGATCAAAACTTGTAACCAGCGCCATTCCTGTGCTCGGTGAGATCGTTACGGCGGGCGTAAACGCGGGGATTAACGCGACATCGTCGGCGGTGAAGACGTTTGACAAAGCCTATCATGCCAAGAGTTGTGCAAGACTTGCGATGATGCTTCATTGGCTCGCTTACAAGGAGCAGTTTCGTTCGTATTGCCGCAGGAATGGTCTGACCGATGACTATTTCGCGCGTGAGGATTATCTGGCCCATCCGCGGCCTCCCCGGCTGACAGGTATGGGTCTTAAAGCAGCCAATGAGACGCTGGCAAATGCATCCCGGCCACCACGCTTGACAGGGATGGGATTGGCAGCCGCCAGACAAGCATTGGACGAGCATTCCCCGCCATCCAACCGAAAGCCGTCATCCGAATTCGAGACGACCGTCAGAAAGGCGCGCCAGAATTTCTATTTCGACCGGGACGCGGGTAATGCAACCAAAATTGTCAATGAACTTTTCACCCGAAGATCGGCACTTGCCGCTTACGGTCATTACGATGTTCTGGCGTTAATTATGGAGCCGGGCGGCTGGGTCGCTCTCACGGACAAGATTTCGTCACTCTGACCACTCACCACCGTCCGGCATTGCTAACCGATAGCGAAATTGCGCCACTGCGGTCATGATCAAGCTACCGGGCTCAATTACTCCGCCGCCAAAGCCAGTTGCTGCGCGATCTCTGTTCTGCTTATAATCCGGCATGCCTCCAACACGACGTCGTTATGAAACAATGGCCGATCCGAGGAAAAACCCCATGAATCGATACGGAAAAACTTTGCGGGCAAGCATAGCTGCGGCATGCCTCATGACGTTGTTTGCAGGAACCTTTGGCGCCAGTGCGCAAGAAGCATGGCAAGGAAGTTGGGGCGCCAGCCCGGCATTCCCGATCGGCCCGGAACTCAGCAATGCCACGATACGGCAGTTTGTCCGTATCAGCGCCGGCGGATCAAAGGTTCGTTTGCGCTTCTCCAACGAGACCAGCACGCAGCCATTGGTTATCGGCGCGGCCCGCATCGCCCGTCCCGGCAATGCTCCCGGTTCCATTGATCCTGCCAGCAGCCTGGCCGTGACATTTGGCGGCGCAAATTCCATCACTGTTCCACCGGGTGCCCCGGCAGTCTCTGACCCGATTGATCTGAAAGTATCGGCTCTGGACACTTTGGCGGTCAGCTTGTTTTTACCACGCTGGACCGGCCCTTCCGTGGTGCATCCATTGGCGGAGCAAACTGCTTATCTGTCCATGTCCGGCGACAACACTGATACGCCTGCACTACCGGAAGCGACCACGCAAACCATGCGGTTCATGCTTTCACGGGTCGAAGTGATAGCCGAAGGTGGTACCTTGGTCACGCTTGGGGATTCAATTACCGACGGTTATGGCTCGGGCACCGACACCAATCAGCGTTGGCCCGATATTCTGGCTGAACGGCTGGCCAAATCAGGGGGTCCGGCGGTCGGTGTCGTGAATGCCGGGATCAGTGGCAACCGTGTGCTGCATGATTTACCGGAGGCAATGTTCGGCCCCAGCGCCCTCTCCCGGCTGGACCGCGACGTGCTCTCGGTTCCCGGTCTGCGCTGGGTGGTTGTCATGGAGGGTATCAATGATATTGGCCATTCGACGTCGGCAGGTCTGTCCGAACAGACAGTAACGCCTGAAGATCTCATTGGGGGACTGAAACAGATTGTTGCCCGCACGCGTGCGCATGGCGTGAAAGCCTATTGCGCCACCCTGACGCCCTACGAGGGCACGGTCTTCGCCCATTATTACACTCCGGAGGGTGAGACAAAACGTCAGGCAGTGAACAGCTGGATACGCACTCCCGACAATTGTGATGCGGTGATCGACTTTGATGCAACCGTGCGCGATCAGGCGAATCCTAAGCGCCTTCGCGCCGATTTCGATGTTGGCGACCATCTGCATCCAAACGCCGCCGGTTACAAAGCAATGGCGGAAGCGGTCGACCTCGGCCTCTTTCGCTAAAGCTGCGCCGGAACTAAACAGATTTTGTTGTTTAGCTTTGGCGGTGGTTCAAACTGATTTTGAAAACACAATTAAGCGGACGGGGATTTTGATGACGGAAGTCACATCTTGCAGTTCGACGTGGGAAACCGCGTGCGCATCGTCGCCTTCTTGAATACAGAATCGGCTGACGATTTATCTTGCACGATTAGCGAAGAATGGATGGACGCCGATCTCTTCTACGCCACTGTTTCTGGTTGGAAGACACTATTCGCCATAGAGCGAGCAAGTAGGTTGAAAGCCAACACCCGCTCGCTCGCCTGACGTTGATCCATGGATTCCCAAATATCCTTGTTGCCAGGCTAAAGACGGACGTTGAGATTTAGCTCAAGAAACTGATGAGGCGCAATCAGTAGGACACTATCAGAGATATGCAGAAGGTTTATTGGATCAATTTCAATGACATTGGCATGTTTAATTTGCCAATGGGAACCGGACTAGGCGTCGGCGTAACAGCCAATGATGAAGCAGATGCACTTGAACAAACGCGAAGTTTGTTATTCAGGGTTCATCCCTTTCCAGCTTCTTTCGAAATTAAAGAAGTCAAACATCTTGATGATTTAGACCAGAACCATGTGCGATCAAACATGGAAAATCACCTCAAGCGCGGAATTTGGTATCCTCCCGGATTTTCCTATGAGTGATCCTAGCCAGCAAGGGCAATGGTGTTGAATGGCATTGCGGAGACCATCGCGCCGGAGGCAGCAAAGGCACAGTGAACGGCTGGTCCGGGTTCAAGTCGTAAATCGTATTGCCAATTGAAAATTTGCGGATAAAGTTTCGCGCAGTTTGGTCTTGATCGCGAGTATCGTTATGGCAAAAACCTTGGACCACAAACTGGACTGCAAGGATTGCGGTACAATCTACCTAGACATTCCTGCAGACGTAAACTCCGACACCCCAATTTATTGCAGCACTTGCCAGAAATTCCTTGGCCGATGGGCCGAACTCGAAACTGACTTTGCCTTACAAGGCGGCCAGCATGGCGTCTATAAAATGGATGAAGGGCAGATCACGGTTATTGATGAAGGGCGAAAAGACCCAATCAATTAGCGCCCTTCTTTGATAAAGATATAAGCGGCCTTTGCCGCTGTTATAAAAGCCTCTCTCGCCTCATTGACTGAGCGCTCCTCTTGCAGCGCGTCCAAACAAGTTTGCTGTGCTGCTAGGTATGTTGGGCCTTCCCGTTTTGGCCAATCATAAAGCAAGAACTCTGCCGCCTCCTCAACCGAAGTGATATTTCGGTGTTGGCTTGCTTTCTTGGTTTCAACGGTTACAGATTCAAATGGGTGTTTGTGCATTAACAGGGCTCCGTGCCTTTGCGGGGTTTTTCTGCCACAAGCGGGTTAATCACGGTTCAACACCCTCAATTCGACGGGGGAGCCGCATTGTTGGCTGGTGACATTTCACCGGGAGCAGGTTTTTCAGGCGCTTGAATCGTTCCACTGGTTTCCAAGCTTTGGCCGAAAAACTCAACAATTCCCCAAACGACAAGCGCAAGAAGAAGCGATGCAATTAATACTTTTAGAACCTGCCGCCCAAGATTCCCTTGCCGCGCTTCGGTAGCCGTTTCCTCCACGCGAGTTTCCGTTGGTTTATCCATAACGAATACCTCCTGCAGCACCTATAACCGGCTTAAATTGGATTGGTTCCAAATCGATATCACACTCACGAAGAGGCGCATGGCACGGGGAAAATCGGAACGATAGGAACCATCTGAAAACAACTTCGTTTACTTCTAATCGAGCTAGCACTGGGCAAGTTTACAGAAACGCTACTCGATAGGGGCTCAGTATCGTCAACGAATAAAACCGTGGGCAATCTGGGCCCCACTATTTCAGTGACAGGCATTATACTGGAAATTCAACCCGACCTGCGATTCTAACGCGCCCGCAGGTCGGGTTTTCTCCAAGTGTGCCAATGTCCGCCATTAGAAACATTAAGGATTTTCATTTGGGTGGCGTTCGGCCATTATCGGTCTTGGGTAAGGGGAGAAACAGAAATGGGAAGCTTTAGTGTTTGGCACTGGATGATCATTACGATTATCCTTTGCGTGATCGTTGCGCCGTTCTGGATGATATTTAAAAGAACGGGCATTCCACCTGTTCTCTCAATTCTTGCAGTCATTCCGGGTGCCATCCTCATCTTCATATGAATTGTGGCATTGAAACGCTGGCCTCAAGATACAGCCAAATGACCGACGTCGCGCCCGAAAAAAATGGTATCATCCATGGACAGAGCTGCACATCATCATATTGGTGTATTTCTTTTTTGGCGGGGGCCCACTGATCTTGTATGCGATCTATTTAGGGCTAAGAAAGCTTACGACATTTACGCTTCGCAAGTGGTCGAAATAGGAGCAGCTGCAGTCGCGGCGCTTTATTTACACGCCCACAAACTTTGGAGATTGGTGTTGCATGGACAACCTTCTTCTTGCCGACGACCTTGAACTATTAGCACTGCAAGATGACCTTCAAACATTGGGTGTCAGCCCTTCATTAATAATGGCTGCAGCTGCCATACGCTCTCAGGCTCGAGAAATAATAGCCCTGAAAGAAGAATTGGAGACTGTGGGCCGCACCTCACCTTTGAAATAACCGCGCTGCCCACTCAACTGAGTTGGCCAGTGTCACACCAAGCGCTGCCCCAGCCAATTCAACGACGCCAAGCGCACCAATCCCCATTAACATCCATTTCTTCACCTCATCTGTCACATTCTTACTATCGTCGACCTTCGTGGAGATTGAACCATGGGAAATTTCATCCCGCTCAATTCTTCGATCAATTCGTCCATCCGGCGATGAACAACAGCCCGCTTTTCGTCCGTTTCTCGGTTCTCCGCTCCGGCTCTTCGTCCAGAAGCATCGATGTCACGCCGCAATCCCTCAAACTGTGCCGAAAGCGTACCGATTGCCTTGTAGATGTCAGTCAGGCTTTTGCCGTCATCACCAGCACTTCCTTGTTTTGCCTAATGCATTGTGTGAGGCCATTAGAAACGACGAAGCAGTCAGGAACTTGTATCGGACCAATCCGGCTTTTTATAAGTTTCAGATGAACCAATGCATCAAATCTGGACCTAAAAGAACGGCAGAAATGAACAGGAAACTTGCGGCCATTATGGGCGTTTGCTTGAAAAATCCTATTCCACTTTACTGCAAGCGATTAATTGATGGCGCTGTTAGTGGCAAACTGACATCGAACGACACTGGCCCATTCATGCAGACCGGCATACCGAACGCAAAAATTGTCGAAGTCATTAGAGGCAATTAAAACAGATATGGCGTGCCCTAGCCCACTCAGCAAGTTCGGGAGCGGGAGATGAACAATTGCAATTGCCTTTTGCCAGACCTTGAACGAACGTCTCATGCCGGGTGTTTTTCAGTACTGGAATGAACGAACCTTGATTTCCGTAATTGCTCTGTGAAATGAATTAAAGATTCAACCTCACGCAGAAACTGCAGGAACTGAAATGAGGACAAAGCTTTCGAACTGGGTTTACCGGATTGGTAGCAGTGCCTTCGTCATTACCACTATCTACGCTATTAGGGTGGTCTTGCGGGCAGCAAATGAGATTACAACTCAATCGCCGGGATTAGTCGATCCACAACACGTAACAATCACGGCCCTTACCGGGACTATAGGACTTGTTTGCGCTACGGCTGCCATGCTTTTACGATCTGGCGCGGTCATATGGCTTCTCCCGATCTACTGGCTTTCGGCAACTGCCTCGCTTGCATTCGTTTCGAGAGATTCGTTGGGCGCAATGGTCGTTGCCGGAGTTGTAATCATCGTTCCTCTCTTAATCGTTCTGCCAATTCTGTTCTGGCTTGTGAAGCGCGACGAAATCCGACGGCCATAGCCAACAAGCAACGGGCCCGAAACTGCGACTTATAGTTGACGGCGGAAACAGCGGCCCGCGGGTCGCTGCAAAAGCGGCTCTGACATGCGCCATAACGCTCTCAACTATTTTTTGGCAAAAGGCTTCTTGTCCTTTGCAGTCGCCAGCGTCTTGCCATTTGCATCCAAGGCTTTGACAGTAATGGAATAAAAATGTGTTCCCGACGGCGGGCATGGCCCCTTGTACTTCACTGCACCATAAGGCAGCGAGGATTGACCGGTGTACGCCACTTTTCCCCCACCGTGATTAAAATCCATGGCGTTTGTATCTACCATCTTAACTTCGAGTTGCGTGGTCCCCTTTGGAACGTCAGTCAACTTGATTGGCGGCGTATTTGAATCGAAGCATTTCTTCGTTGGGCCCCATTCAAAGGAAGCTCGCATCGCAGAAGCAGAAGAAACAACTGCCACACTCATACATATCGCTACCGCAATTCTCAATTTTCTCTCCCAATCTCCATTCGAGCGCAACGCAAGAATCCCCAGATTAGATTAGTTTACGGCGAGGCAGAGAATAGTCCAGTATCCCATTTTACAGTTGTAATTGACTTGGTTGCGAAGACACGATTTGAACCCGCGCCACTCCAGATTGTAAGTCCGGAGCTTGAACACCTATTAAACACGCCATAGTGTTGAACCATGTCTTCAAACATGTCCGCCATACTTCTAAATCTCGTAAATTCAATGTTCGCTTTCGACGAACACGGCAAGATGACGGGAAGTTCTCCGCAATTCTATTTGCTTCGCACCGCTAATTCAGTCGATGCCAGATTTCACGTTGCTCTGCCCGACGACGTTGCCAATCGCCTTCAACAGATTGCTACCGGACCACGGATGCGCCCGAGCCAATGGGCCGACGAGTACGCTGGCTATCTGTCTTTACTGGCCTCTGTCAAAACATTGAAATCTATTCGGTCCGGCCAGCTCTACAATTTTCCCATTGCCATGAGATCGATTGAAAACACGGTGGCAATCGACAAACATAATGCTGATCTTCTGAACTATGGTCTCCAAGAATGGTTACCAGATGTAGCTGCTGGTGTGCCTATTTCAGCTGCAATTGCAGACAATAGAGCGGTTTCCATCTGCGCAAGTGCGATTGCATCTGAAACAGCGCATTCTGCAGGTGTGGAAACCTTGCCCGAGTATCGCGGAAATGGTTTCGCTTTGTTGGCGGTTACGGCGTGGGCCGAACAGGTTCGATCTAAGCGTGCCGTTCCATTTTATGCCACCACGTTTGACAACATCGCTTCGCAGCGATTAGCCAATAGTCTGGGCCTTGATCTCATTGGATCAGAATTCACAGTCTATTGAATTATTGAGCGGTGAATTTTTGGTAAAGCTTTCCATGGCGGGGAGCCGTGAAGCTCTTCCCATGCACTCGACACTGTAAAATCCACGTTGCTCACCTATGTCTACACGGTGACTGGTTTGACGAGGAGCTTTGCTGACCGCATGTGGATGATCCGCCTGTACTTCTTGGCCTTATGTTTGGGATTCGTCGGCTTTGGCTACCTGCTAATCACAATCGGCGGACCGGACCATGGCGTCAGTGGCGCAATATTGACTGGCTACGTTGCAGGTCACGCGCTCATCAAATTTGGTGTTGGATTAGCTCTGTTGGGTAGCGCCATTCAAATCGCATATTGGCTGCGGCATTTTTTAGCCTTTCTTCCTTAATTGCGCCCCATAAACCTCCACCTGCCGCAAGCTATGTGCTCGGGCTGGGTTTGACCGGCGAGTGTTCCCTGTCCATAGGTCCGCACTGAACATCAGATCATCCAATGCGGATTCTATAGTGATTTTAATCCTAGTGAAAGGATTATTTTCTCCAGATCAGTTGCTTTATGAATACGAAATTATTTGGTTGCAATGAAACGTGCGTTTCATTTTGAAGAGCTGTCTGCAAGAAAATTTCATCTTACTTGCAGTTTAGTTTGAACGTATATTGATTTTGTGGCGAGTATTCTGAATTCATTACTCCAGCGATACGCATGACTACATCCGGAGGATTTAAGGCATGGTAACGACGACTTGGATCGGCCCATCAGACAACATGCAGGGGTGGGACAACCCTCATGTAGATCCTGTTACGAATCCGTGGAGCACTGGCAGCAATTGGGACAACGGCAGGCCCGGAAACGGTGACACGGCCGTGTTGAACAATACCAGTACAACTGCCTACATTGTGAATGTAGGCAGCCTCTTCTTGAACAATTCATCTCTACTCGTCAGCACCGAGATAGATGTGGGGCTTTCGTCGCCAGGCGTTATATCCGGTGGACTGATATATTTGCACTTCGCCAGGTTCATCGCTGGCCCCGGCATAACCTCAGCAACGGGCACAGTCGAGATGTCGGATGGCTCATACTATGACTGGTATGGGGCGCACTCCTCTCAGAAAATTAAGATGCCTGCTGCAAAGTTCCCTCATGACGCTCCTGCGGTCTTTACGTTCCACACACAGTTTGACGGAACGATAGAAACTTTTTACTTCCATGACGAGATTGATTTCGCAATAAACGGAGCCACCATAACCGGGACACAGATAAACGGGCACACGTTCACGTACATAACAAACTTGGGAAATTACACGCTCGAATTTGGCAATGGCGTCGACATGGCCCTACTGGTCTTCGATGCAAATTCAGGCGCGGTTTTAACAACCCAAATTGATCCTAACGCTCCGTGTTTCACGCCGGGAACCCTGATCCGGACGGAGCGCGGCGATATCGCGGTCGAAACGCTCGACGTCGGAGATATGGTGGTCACGGCCTCCGGCGAGCATCGCCCAATCATCTGGTTGGGCCATCACACCATGAAACGTGACGGATCAGCCGACTTTCTTTCCGCCTGCCCCGTCCGCATTCAGGCCGGAGCCTTTGGCGACCAGATGCCCTATGCTGATTTGTGGCTGTCACCGGGCCATGCCATCTGCGTGCGCATTCTCGACGAGGTTCTCATCCCGGCGGGCTATCTCATCAATGGCGCAACCATCGCACAGGTCGATGTCGATGAAGTCACCTATTGGCATGTCGAACTCGGCAGCCACGATATTCTTCTCGCCAATGGCCT
>NZ_FNIY01000015.1 GCF_900104355.1 Phyllobacterium sp. OV277
ATGGCGGTCATCACAAGGGTGACGACAACATAGGGTTCACTGCGCCAGAAACTGTTGAAATAGGTGGTGGCTGCCAAGGCAACCAGCGCAACCGCCGTGGCCGCTATCAGATAGCGCGGCCCATACCGCAACCCGTTGCCGACAGTAACCCATAATACCATCGCAAACACCGGTGCAGTGATTGCTCCGCCGACAGCCATTGCAAACGTCATCGCCAGATAGTCGTTGGACATGGCAAAGATGCGGCGTTTTAGGTTGTAACCGGGCCGTTTTACGATGTTGTGAAGCAGGAGCCAGGAAACGGGAATGTAAAAGACGGAGTAGATGAGCAGCGCTATGGTAACCGTATTCAACTCGCGCTCGCTCGCGGAAAGTGCGATTATGATATAGGTTGCAATGAACGGGACTGTAACGATGCGCGATATTGCCTGGCCGCGTTCCGCATCATATTGGCTTCCTCTGTTATCAGCATAAGACGCTATTTTCCCGAAAAGGCTGTTCACCCAGCTCATATTTGTGCCCCTTGCCCATAGTTCCCCGATTGAATGTATCATTTCAGCCAATCGACAGACAGTCCTCGCTGAGGTGGTGCGGCGGTAATCGCAAGTGCGACTGTCTTCCGCCATCTGTCGCTTTATCTGATGATTTTTCCCAGGAGGAGGGCTATGGCCAGAAGAAGAACATGGCTTGCAAAACTCTGAATAGAGTAGGCAGCAAGCCACAACCGGAATCACCGAAAAGTCTGTTGGAGCGGGTGAAGGGAATCGAACCCTCGTATGCAGCTTGGGAAGCTGCCGTTCTACCATTGAACTACACCCGCCTATCTCGCTCGAGCCGTGCCAGACAGACAGACAGACAGACAGACAATCGAAATCAAAAGCAGACGAGACCGATAGTCAACCCGATTCGCTGATCATGCTGCAAACTATCTGTATATCAGCCCCTGCGCATCCGCCCGGTCACGACAGCCACACCAAGTCCTATCCAACCCAGCACTGCAATCAGCAGGACAGGTGCGGCAGGGATCATCAACCAGCCCATCACACCCATCGTATAGAGCGTGTCGCCGATATCCATGCCGCCCAAAAGGCAGGGATGAACACTGCCCTCATCCACTGTGCAGCCAAGCGTTGTGGCGATCGCGTAGGTCGCCAATACTGAAAACAATGGCAGCAGAGCAATGATAGTGATGACCGTCAGGAGGATGACAAGGAGGCGTCGTTTGGACTGGGGCTGCTGGGGCATTGCGAATATCCAGTTCTTTCAGGGAAATCCGTTATGCATATCAGCCTCTGCCAAACCAAAGTTTTGTCAATCAGTGACTGCTCACGACCGGAAATGTTTGGAGAGTTTCAGGCCCTGCGCCTGATAGTTCGAGCCGAGATCGGTGCCATAAAGAGCTTTCGGCCGCTCCAGCATGTGTTCATAGATGAGGCGGCCAACAATCTGGCCATGCTCCAGAATGAATGGCACCTCATGGCTGCGCACTTCGAGCACCGCGCGGCTGCCCGTGCCTCCCGCTGCGGTGTGGCCAAACCCCGGATCAAAGAACCCGGCATAGTGAACGCGGAACTCACCCACCAGCGGATCGAACGGCGTCATCTCGGCTGCGTAGAGTGGCGGCACATGCACAGCCTCACGCGATACGAGAATATAAAATTCATCCGGATCGAGCACCAGTTCGCGCGCGCCGCGATCATGGATCGGCTCCCAGAAATCGAAAAGGTCGTGGGCACCGCGCTTGTCAACATCCACCACGCCGGTGTGATGCTTGCCGCGATAGCCAACAAGACCGTTCTTGTCGCCGGTCAGATCAATAGACAGGGCGATACCGCCGCCTGAAATGTTCGGCGTATCGGAAGCAACCAGCGTTTCATTTTTATGCAGCGCGGTCAGTTCCGTCTCATCAAGCTGCGCCCGGCCCGTGCGAAAACGTATCTGGGACAGGCGCGAGCCGACACGCGCAACAATCGGAAAAGTTCGGGGGCTCACTTCAAGATAGATAGGGCCGTGATATCCCGCGGGCACCTTGTCGAATTCCTGAGCGCCATCGACGATAACGCGGGTAAAAATATCAAGACGGCCAGTGGAACTCTTAGGGTTGGCCGATGCCGAAACGCCCGCAGGCAGAGCAAGGCTTTCCAGCAGCGGGACAATATAGACACAGCCGGTTTCAAGCACTGCACCTTGGCTAAGGTCAATCTCATGCAGCTTCAGCTTTTCCAGCTTGTTGATAACCGGGGTTCCCGGTCCTGGCATGAAGCTGGCGCGCACACGATAGGCTTTCGTGCCAAGCCGCAAATCGAGACTGGCTGGCTGAATTTGATCGGCATCGAAATCCCGTTCGGTTTTCAGCGCACCGGCCTGATGCAATGCCCTGATGCCACTATCCGCCAGAATGCCCGCTTCATGTATACTCATATCAACCGCCGCGACCTCACTAAATTTCACAAAAGCTTTAGCGCCTCACCCGATTGACGCAAGCCGCCAAGAGGATTAAAGCACTTTTATCCCGTGGTGATTTGGCCGGCCGGCTTGCAGCCACGTTAAATAATTTGCTAAAAGAGGCCCGGTCTCGTCCGGCCTTTTTGCGATTCCCGCAAGGCCGGTTTTTTATTGGCCAGATTCTGGCAGATTGAGAAGACGATGACCACAACCCGCAAGCTGCGCCCCGCGACACAACTCGTTCATGCCGGAACCCTGCGCTCCGGTTTCGGTGAAACATCGGAAGCCCTCTTCCTCACTCAGGGCTTTGTCTATGACAGCGCCGAAGCCGCTGAAGCCCGCTTCAAGGGCGAAGAACCCGGTTTCATCTATTCACGCTATGCCAACCCGACCACCGACATGTTCGAAAAGCGCATGTGTGCCCTTGAGGGCGCGGAAGATGCCCGCGCCACTGCTTCCGGCATGGCCGCCGTTGCCGCTTCAATCCTGTGTCAGGTCAAGGCCGGTGATCATGTTCTGGCAGCGCGCGCCCTCTTCGGCTCCTGCCGTTACATTATCGAAACGCTCCTGCCGAAATATGGCGTCGATTTCACCTTGATCGACGGTTCGAAGACCGAGAATTGGGAAAAAGCTATCCGCCCGAATACGAAGGCGCTGTTTCTGGAAAGCCCGACCAATCCAACGCTCGAGATTGTCGATATCGCTGCCGTGGCAAAGATCGCCAATTCTGTCGGCGCCAAGCTGATCGTCGACAATGTGTTCGCGACGCCGCTGTTCCAGAAGCCGCTCGAACTTGGGGCGCATATCGTTGTTTACTCGGCAACCAAGCACATTGAGGGTCAGGGACGTTGCCTTGGCGGCGTTATCCTTTCCGACAAGAAATGGATCGACGAAAATCTGCACGAATATTTCCGCCACACGGGTCCGGGCCTCAGCCCCTTCAACTCATGGATCATGCTGAAAGGTCTAGAGACCTTGCCGGTGCGCGTGCGTCAGCAAACGGAAAGCGCGGCAAAGATTGCCGATTTCCTCGCCGATCATCCGGCAATTGCCAAGGTGATTTACCCCGGCCGTGCCGACCATCCGCAGGCCGATATCATTGCAAAGCAGATGACAGGCGGTTCAACTCTTGTTGCGTTTGAACTGAAGGGCGGGAAGAAAGCGGCTTTCGATTTCGAAAATGGCCTGGAAGTGGTGCGAATTTCCAACAATCTCGGGGATTCGAAAAGTCTCATCACTCATCCCGCGACAACCACTCATAAAAACCTTACAGATGAAGCGCGCGCAGAACTGGGCATTTCGGATGGGCTGTTGCGTCTGTCCGTCGGCCTTGAAGACGCCGATGATCTGATCGAGGATTTTGACACCGCCCTCAAGGCAGCCAAATAAGCCACTGCCGATGCCGCACTGAAACCAATTTCAGTGCGGTTTTGGTATATTTAAGTATAAATTTTGAGATAATATTGAATATTCACATTAATTTTAACCAACTTTATGTATTGTAATGGTTGACGTAATGGCTGCGACCCGCAATATCAGTGGTGAAACAAGGTTTATTATGTATCGCGCCGTTACCCGTGACATTGAAGTTGTCGTAGAACCATTCTATCTGGAGGAGCAGTCCAATCCGGAAGAGAACAGATATGTCTGGGGATATCGGATTACGATTGCCAATGAATCCGATGGGACTGTTCAATTGCGGGCCCGTTATTGGAAAATTACCGATGGAAACGGTCAGATCGAGGAAATTCGTGGACCGGGTGTGATTGGCGAACAACCGGTGCTCAATCCCGGCGACTCATTTCAATATTCATCGGGCTGCCCTCTGACGACAACCTCTGGTGTTATGGTCGGGCGCTACTCCATGGAAACCGAGGCCGGAAAATTGTTCGATATCGAGATTCCGGCTTTTTCGCTTGATTTGCCAGACCAATTGCGGACATTGAATTAACTATCGACCAAGCGGTTTGATTTATAGCGCAGTCGTTTTAAGCGCCATTTTTGACAAGCAAGAGTGCATGAGCTGATGACCACCCAAACTGAAATACCCTATGTGAAGGCGCTTGCCTGTTCCATTGTCACTTTTGCGGTCGGTTTTGGTGCGCTGCTTATGGGGTATGCTCTGCCAAGCATTCAAGCCGGAAAAGCCGGCATACCGGAACTGCTGGCGCTGGCGCTCGTTCCGGGCCTTGTTGTCGGGCTGTTCGCCAAGCGGTCGGTCAAGCCATGGCCATTATGGTTGATCATCAGTGCATTTATCGTGCTGCTCATCGTCGTCACCGTTGCTCACGAGGCACTGGTTTCCTGGCGGATGACCAACGGAATGCAGCAATAGCGAATATCGGAATGGGCGATGCGTGACAGCGCCAGTTCGCTAGGCTTTCCTGACGAATTCTGTTCTGAGAACCAAGCCCTTGACCTGCTTGGTGTTGCATTCGACTTCGCCTTCACGGCCATTCAGACGAATGTTCTTGACAAGCGTGCCACGCTTGATTGTTTCAGATGTCCCCTTGACCTTGAGATCCTTGATCAAAGTGACTGAATCGCCATCCTGAAGCTCGTTTCCGTTGCTGTCACGTACTTCCATAATGGCGATCCTTATTGCCGGGGGCGCTCGCGCGCCTGAGGAAAAATCAGTTCTTTGGCAGGAATTCTGCTGGGTCGAACTCATATTGAGTGGAGCAGAATTCGCATGTTACGCTGATCTTGCCATCTTCAATGCTGTCAGTGATCTCTTCAGCGGTGAAACCGGAAAGAACACCCGCAATCTTGTCACGCGAGCACGAGCAATCGTCATTGACCGGGACCGCGTCAAATACACGGACACCGCGCTCGTGAAACAAACGATAGAGCAGCCTTTCAGCCCCGACTTGCGGATCGGTCAGTTCCGAGCTTTCGATGGTGGCGACCAAAGCCTTTACTTCGCTCCAGTCATCATCTTCGTCGAATTCTTCATCATCCTGATCAGCGTTGGGCGCATCACCAGCCGGAAGATCGCGCTGGCGAATACGCAGCTCGGATTGCGGCAAAAACTGCACGATCAAGCCACCAGCACGCCATTGTTCAACGGGCTTACCGTCCTCGCCGCGCTCGATAAGCTTGGCGACCGATAGACGGATATCCGTCGGGATCTGTTCCGACTGGCGGAAATATGTCTTGGCGATCTCCTCCAGATTGGAGCCGTCAAGCGCAACAATGCCCTGGTAGCGCTGGGTGTATTCGCCCTGATCAACTGTCAGCGCGAGTGTTCCGGTGCCCATCAACTGTTCGGGAGACAGCTCATTTGCAGCAATTGCCTCGGCCAAACGGTCCTCGTCGTAACGGGCGTAGGCACGTACTGAATTGGGCGTACGAAAGTCGACAACAAGCATGTCGACAGGTCCATCGGACTGCGACTGAAAAATGAACTTGCCATCAAACTTCAACGACGTTCCCAAAAGAACGGTCAGGACAATGGCTTCCGCCAGCAACTTTGCCACCGGCTCGGGATAGTTGTGACGGCTGAGAATATCATCCAGCGTTGCACCCAGTTGCACGGCGCGGCCACGGGCGTCGAGCGCCTCGACCTGAAACGGAACAACGGCGTCGTCCCCGGCGAAAACATATTCGTCAGGGCGATTGGCAATGTCAGACATATCAGACACTCGGGCGACCTCCTTCGAGACACCAGGCTAGAATTGCTTTTTGCGCATGCAATCGATTTTCAGCCTCATCAAAAACAACGGAATGGGGTCCGTCAATGACTGAATCCGTCACCTCTTCACCGCGATGCGCTGGCAGGCAGTGCATAAACAGCGCATCGGGGTGCGCATGCTTCAACAAAGCATCATTGACCTGATAGGGCATGAATACATTGTGACCGCGCGCGCGGCCTTCCTGACCCATCGAAACCCATGTATCAGTGACGATGCAGTCGACGCCCTCGACCGCGGCAATCGGATCGGTCGTCAGCCTGACATTGCCACCGGCACTCTTGGCCCATGCAAGATATTTGCTTTCCGGCTCGCTGCCATCAGGCGTGGCAATGTTGAGGTTGAAATCAAAACGTGCAGCAGCTTCCACAAGCGAGTGCAACACGTTGTTGCCGTCACCCGTCCATGCGAATGTCTTGCCCTTGACCGGGCCACGATGTTCTTCAAACGTCATGATATCAGCCATGATCTGACAAGGATGTGTGTCATCCGTCAGGGCATTGATCACAGGCACGGTGGCGTTCTCGGCCATTTCCGTCAACCGGTCATGGGTCGTTGTGCGCATCATGATGATATCGACATAGCGCGAGAGCACCTTTGCCGTATCGGCGATGGTCTCGCTACGGCCGAGCTGCATTTCCGACCCCGTGAGCATGATGGTTTCGCCACCGAGCTGGCGCATACCAACATCAAAGGAAACGCGGGTACGTGTCGAAGGCTTGTCGAAAATCATCGCAAGCACCTTGCCTGCGAAGGGTTTTTCGATGTTGCCTGCCTTGAGCCGGTTCTTGCGCGCACGTGCGTCATCCAAGATCGTACGCAACACACCAGAAGAAAGCGCCGAAATATCCGTGAAGTGACGGAGGTCCTGCTTGATTGTCATGACAGTTCCCTACGCACTCTTCTGCCGGGCTGTGACCGACAGACGTTCGGCAGCCGCTTCAATCCGCGAAAGAGCCTCGCGTGCTTCTTCTTCCGTTACGACCAGTGGCGGCAGCAAGCGAACAACGTTGTCACCCGCACCAACAGTCAACAGATGCTCATCGCGCAGGGCCTGCACAAGCGCTGTGTTTGGAACAACACTCTTGATGCCCATCAACAGACCACGGCCACGCACTTCCGCAACAACTTCCGGGTAGCGATCGGAAATCGAGGCAAGACCCTGCTTCATGAACAGTGCGATCTGCTGAACATGCTCAAAGAAGCCATCGGCAAGAATGACATCAAGCACCGCGTTGCCTACAGCCATAGCGAGCGGATTGCCGCCATAGGTCGTGCCATGCACACCTGCCGTCATGCCCTTGGCCGCTTCAGCGGTTGCAAGACAGGCGCCGAGCGGGAAACCGCCGCCAATACCCTTGGCAACAGCCATGATGTCAGGCGTGATGCCCGACCATTCATAGGCAAAAAATTTGCCCGTACGTCCGACACCAGACTGAACCTCATCGAGGATCAACAGCAGGCCATTCTCGTCACAAATCTTGCGCAGGCGGCGCAAATCTTCATCGGGAACCGGGCGCACACCGCCCTCACCCTGAATCGGCTCGATCAGGATCGCAGCAGTCTGCGGACCAATAGCCGCCTTCAGTGCTTTCTCATCGCCAAACGGCACCTGATCGAAACCTGATACTTTTGGGCCGAAACCTTCGAGATATTTTTCCTGACCGCCAGCCGCAATTGTAGCCAAGGTACGGCCGTGGAAAGCGCCTTCGAACGTAATGATATGGAACCGCTCGGGGTGGCCATTCACATAATGATAGCGACGCGCGGTCTTGATCGCACATTCCAGAGCTTCCGCGCCGGAATTGGTGAAAAAGACTTTGTCGGCAAAGGTGCTGTCAACAAGGCGTTGACCAAGGCGCTTCTGCCCGGGAATTTCATAAACATTGGACAGATGCCACAGCTTGTCAGCCTGGGTCTTCAGGGTCTCGACAAGATGCGGATGCGAATAGCCGAGCGAATTGACAGCGATGCCAGCGGCGAAATCGAGATATCGGTCACCGCCCTCGGTAATCAGCCAGACACCCTCTCCTCGCTCAAAGCGCAGATCCGCACGAGCAAAAGTGTCGTATAGCGGTTGCGCGTTTGCGTCCGTCATGTCGTTTCGGGCCTCCAATACCCTATTTGGATCTGCTGTTTGCTAAGATGAAACCGGCAGCGATGAAATCAAAAAGCCGCCCACAAGGGCGGCCTGACGCAGGTAATATCATCATTCAAATTGCAATTGTCAAATAAACACTTCAGAAACCGGGGAGATATTACCCTTTGCAAAGAACGGTCTTTCCTCAAGTTTTTCAAAACTATAACCATACCGTCATACGGAAAGCGACATGTTCTCAAAGAAATGTCATTTATGCCGCGTTTCCACGCGCAAGTTGGGGAAAACCCAAAAAAGCATAGCTGCTTCCCACGCCCGACTCTTGTCACAGAGTCATCGCATATTGTAGCTTGAGAAACGGAATAGCTAGATTTCGTGCGGCGGACCTCGTCACCTGGATAGATATAGTATCTGCAATCTGGAGCAATCCAGATGTGAAGGAAGGATTCAGCCTAGAGTCCGCACAATACGGAGCCAAGGAAGATGAACTGGACAGATGAGCGCGTAGAACAGCTGAAAAAGCTTTGGGCCGAAGGTCTGAGTGCAAGTCAGATCGCAGCACAGCTGGGTGGTGTCAGCCGCAATGCGGTCATCGGTAAGGTGCACCGCCTGAAACTGTCAGGACGCGGCAAGACCACATCGACACAAACGCGCAGCAAAAAAGTCAATACAACAGCCACAAGCGGCCATCGCAGCGGTGTTACAACATCTGCACAGATGACAAGCCGGGTGGTTACCAAGAGTATTGGCGCAACGGCACTGCAGCAGGAATATTTTGCTGACACCGTGACGCAGACGGTCATGAAAACTTCGTCGACTGACGTCGTTGTACCGATTTCACGCCGCCTCGAACTGGTGCAACTCAGCGAGCGCACCTGCAAGTGGCCAATGGGTGATCCGCTACAGCCTGATTTTCACTTCTGTGGAAATGATGTGGCTGAAGGTGGCCCTTACTGCACCTATCACTCCCGCTTGGCTTACCAGCCGGCGTCGGATCGCCGACGCGTTCGATAAGCGGAAATGCAATTGGAAAAGGCGCCTGAGGGCGCCTTTTTTGTTTGTTCTCATGCCCTGGTTTTTTGCGGCCCAAAAGCGACCGTAAAAGATGATCCTTCGCCGACACGAGAGCGGACCACCAGACGAGCGCGATGGCGCGTCAGAATATGCTTGACGATTGCCAGGCCCAGTCCCGTGCCTTTCTGGGCGCGGCTTGTCTCTATGTTTACGCGATAAAAGCGCTCGGTGAGCCGCGGGATATGTTCTTCCGGTATGCCGGGACCAAAATCCTGAACGGTGGCCTTGATACCATCGCCATTGTTGCTGAGTTCAACAATAATCTTCTTGCCCGACTGGCCATATTTACAGGCGTTCTCCAGCAAATTCTGGAAAACCTGTGTCAGTTCATCCCGATCGCCAAGGACCATGACAGGTCCCGGATCAATGTTCCGTTCAATCTCGATGTCCAGATCGGCAGCAAGCGGTCGGAGCGAGTCAACAACATGATTCAGAACCGTGGTCAGATCGACCTGATCCTTGACGGCGATATGGGCTTTCATCTCGATACGCGACAAAGACAGGAGATCATCAATCAACCGCGCCATACGTTCGGCCTGCTTCTGCATAATCTCAAGAAAATTATCGCGGGCGACGGCATCGTTGCGCGCTGGTCCGCGCAAGGTTTCAATAAAGCCACTGAGCGAGGCAAGCGGCGTGCGCAACTCGTGGCTGGCATTGGCGATGAAGTCTGATCGCATGCGTTCAAGCCGATGCGCCTCGGTCAGATCACGGAATGACAGGAGATACTGCCGGTCCGGACCACCTTGATCAAGACGAAGGACGGTGGCGCGATACCAGCGCTCCACCGGAACACGTTCAGAATAGTCAATCGATCCGGCCTGCGCATCGGACATGACTGACTGGACGAGGGTCTGCATTTCTGGTGCACGAAAATGCAGGAGCAGCGTTCCGCCCCGCGCCAATGGACCGAATGCACCATTGGCAGCGGGGTTCACATAGAGAATTGTACCCTCGTGATCGAAGATGATCAGCGGATCTGGCAATTGGGCAGCAAGCTGTTGACCGGATAGGCGAAAGATCGCTGCATCGTTTATGGGCTGGACTGCGCTCGCATCATCAATGCGCGGAATGCTTGCGGAGAGTGCCACAACACCAAGCAGCAGCAGCATTAAAATCGCAAAGCTCAACCACCAGGAGGCACCGGAATTGAGCACAAGCGCAGTGAGAAAGGCAGCGGCACCCAGAATGTAGCGCGCACGGATGATCCGTTGCAACGCTCTTTGCCGCAAACCGCGGCTTTCCCGACCCGAACCCAATATGCTCATGCATTCAACTCCCTGCCCTGCCATGCTTTGTCATCGACACTGGACGCCACAACGCTGTCCCAATAACATGGCTTCATGTCAATTGAGGGAGGCTGTATTGGCCAAGAATTCGAAAAAGAAATCCGACCAGCCACAAGTCGGTAAGACAACACTTAAACTGAAGATTGATGGGAAGAAGCGCAGCTTCAATATTGATGATCCCAAATTGCCCGATTGGATTGATGACGGTGCCCTTGCATCTGGGGATTTTCCCTACACCGAGAAAATGGACAAGGACGAATACGCAGACACCTTGGAGCAGTTGCAAATAGAACTTGTGAAGATGCAAAGCTGGCTGCAGGACACCGGCCGCCGCGTTGTATCGGTTTTTGAGGGCCGCGATGCCGCTGGCAAGGGAGGCACGATCTTCACCTTGCGCCAATATATGAACCCTCGTAATGCGCGCAATGTCGCGCTGCCCAAGCCCACCGAAACAGAAAGCGGGCAATGGTATTATCAGCGTTACGTCTCACACTTTCCGACAAGTGGAGAATTCCTGACGTTCGACCGCTCCTGGTACAATCGGGGTGGCGTCGAACCTGTTATGGGCTTTTGCACGCCGGAACAGCATGAATCCTTTCTGGAGGAAACCCCCGGCTTTGAGCGAATGATCGTGGCTGACGGTATTTTCTTTTTCAAATTCTGGCTCAACATCGGGCAGACCATGCAGCTCAAACGTTTCCATGATCGCCGCCATAGCCCGCTGAAGAACTGGAAGTTCTCACCGATGGATATTGCCGGTGCCGAAAAATGGGATGACTACACAAAGGCGCGCGACGAGATGATGGCCCGGACCCATACTGCCCATGCGCCATGGACGGTTGTACGCTCCAATGACAAGCGCCGCGCACGCATCGCCGTTATCCGCCGCGTTTTATTAAGCCTGCCCTACAAAGATCGGGACCTTGAAGTTATTGGCAATGAAGATGCGCTGATCATTGGTTCTGGCCCGGGGTTTCTTGAATAGACCGCGCAGGGCGATGCGGTGTTTTTTCCCAAAGGAATGGCAAGTGGTTCAATTGCCGCAAAGCCCGCCATGCGGCGAAGGACATGAGCAGCCAATAGAGCGGTATCCATGGTAAAATCGGGCCGGGCATTCTGGTGCCCGCCAGCGCGCGTCGTCCCAGCGTGTGGAACGATAAATATCCCATGACGATATTGAGGATATCAACAAGAAGAAGTTCCCGGATTTCCGCAAAGGCACCACACCCGGAAAGCCAACAGAAGGTGGCTCCGACAATAAAAAACAGAGTGAACGGGTAAAGCAGCGAGGAAACAATCATCCCCGCTGCCAACAAATGATAAGCAAGGAAGCGCTGAATGCCCAGTTGCCTTAGCAATATAACAGGCCGGCGCATCTGAACGAGCCAGGTCTGTATCCAGCCTTTGAACCAGCGCGTGCGTTGGCGAAACCATATGTCAATTTCGGTGGGTGCGTCTTCAAGGGTTGGACGCGAAATCATCTCGATCCGATACCCCAGTCGAGCCAGACGGGTTCCGAGTTCCGCATCCTCGGTGACATTATGTGGGTCCCATCCTCCAGCGGCTCTCAAGCAATCATTACGAAAATGATTGGAGGTGCCACCAAGCGGCAGCACCAACCCATGATGCGCAAGCCACGGCAGGAAGCTCCTGAAATGGGCCGCATACTCGAAAGCGAACATCCGCGCGATCATGCTTTCATGGGCATTGGCCACTTTGAGCGGAGCCTGAAGACATCCAAGTTTTTCATCAGCCGATTGGAAGCGCTGGAAGGCTTCAAGCAACTGGTCCGGATGGGGGCGATCCTCGGCATCATAGATGACAACAAATGCCCCCTTCGACAGCAGCAATCCGTAATTGAGTGCCTTTGGCTTTGTTCGCGGACCGCTGCCGGATATTGGCAGGACGTCAAAACACTGAGGCATTTCTTCACGCTTGAGTGCAGCCAGCGTCGCCTCATCGTCCGCTTCGCACAGAAACAGAACCTGTAGTTTCGATCGTGGCCAGTTCAGCCCCAACATGGCTTTCACCAGTTGCGGAACAATGTCGGCTTCCTGATAAAGCGCCACCATAACCGTGTAAACAGGAAGCTCATCGGGTCTGATTTCAAGCAGAGGTGATAGGCTATCGCTACTCAAGCTCCTGCAAGCAGCCAATCGCAACGTGACGCAGGAAAGGAAAAACAGGGAAAGAATAACGTGCAGCCCCTGCCACGTCAGTCGCGCGTTGTGAAAGGCCAACAACAGAAAACAGGTTGCCAATACGCCGAGTAAAACACCTTGCTGGCCTGTCAGGACAATTTTTGCCGAGTATTCCTGATGTGTGTCCTCGACCATTCTTGATGCTTCATTGACGAGCAACTTTTCGTGGCCTGATCTTAGAAGCTCACGTACACCTGACGGCGTGGTTACCCTCAATCGCGTTACCAAATCATCGCGCTCTGACAGATCGCGCTTGATAACAGCAATATCATTGATGGTTGGCGCGATATAAATCAGCGCATTATTATCGCGGGTGAGTACCGTTGCGATGCGTGCGCGTGGCAGAATGCTCATATTCAGGCCCCCGCGCAAAACAATGGTTGTGCTTCGGGGAACCTCTTCAAAAGCCACCCCCACTACATCAGCAATACACTGCCCGACCAATCCATCATCGCCGCATGTGCTTGCATAGAGTTCATCAATAAAAGACGTGTTGTTAATGATGGAGGCCGTGAAAGCAGCTTCTATCAGCGCTTTCGCCAATCCCGCACGATAGAGTCGCGCAGCCAGAACAACCTCAATTTCACGGGAACGCACTGGCCGTCTACTGGATATATGTTTCCTGAATGCTCCCGATGGATAGAACGTGTTTCTTTCGCCGTGAACAAGCCAACATTATAAACTCAACCTACAATTCGAAATTGAAAATGAAGTTCAAAACAATTTATAGCTTTATAAACAATAGGTTATACTTGTAGGCACGATTTGCATCCATAACAATCCCTCGAAAGTCGAAGCCAGTTATCAAATCCGGTGCTGCCCGGCAGATCGGCACGAGATAAACCCGACCACAACCATCAAACCTGTCATGTCAGAACCAGCCGTGCTAATCTTCGGGCAAATCACACCAGCTTCTGAGATCGAATGCATATCCGGACAATCGCTTTTTGCACTGCAGGTTTCCTCATGGCGGGGCTGTCCCAAGCCGTTGCCGCATCGGATTTTCCGCATTACTGGGATGGGCGGGAACATGTCGCAAAACCTGATCTTTCCACGGTCGAGCGTATCCGGTTTGTCACCACCGTGGATTATCCGCCATTCAATTTCGTAGACGCAAGCGGGCGCATTTCCGGTTTCAATATCGATCTGGTACGGGCCATCTGCAACGAGTTGAATGTGACTGCGATTTGCCAGATCGAAGCGCGGCCATGGAACGAACTGCAGCAAACCGTGGAAAACGGTGAAGCCGAGGCGATTATCGCTGGTTTGAAACCCACAACAGCGCTGCGAGAAAAGTTCGCATTCACCGCTCCCTATATGCGCTTGCCTGCCCGTTTCGTTACCTTAAAGGAAACGGTCCTTGCCGAGCCTTTGGCTGACAAGCTTGAGAGCAAGGTGGTTGGCGTCGTTGCCGGGTCCGTTCATCAGGCGATTTTTGCTGATTATTTTCCAAAAGATCGATGGGTCGGCTATCCCACGCGCGAATTGATGTTGAAGGATTTGCTGGACAAGAAAATCGACGCGGTTTTTGGCGACGGGTCTGATCTGTCGTTCTGGATTGGCAGTCCGGAAGCCAAGAATTGCTGCGCGTTTGCTGGCGGACCCTACATTGCGCCGCAGTTTCTGGGCGATGGTATGATGATAGCCACCACGACGAAAAACACCGATCTCGTTGATGCCTTCAATTTTGCGTTGAAATCCATGGAAGAAAAAGGCACGACCTCTGAACTCTATCTGCGGTACTTCCCCGTCGATTTTTATTAAAACCGCCTACCAACAGTCCTGTGTGACGCCGTGGCAATTGACGCGGCGAAGCTGCCGCCATAGTGTCCGCGCGCTTCACCACATGGCAGGAAAACAGGAAACCGAGAATGACTTCGCGCCCCAATACCCAAATCGAACTGACCCCCGAGCTTATCGCGGCGGCAGCAGAGGCCAAAGCATGGCCCTTCGAAGAGGCGCAGAAGATTATCAAACGGTATGAGAAAACAGGTTACCCGGAAACGGTCCTGTTCGAAACGGGTTATGGTCCATCCGGTCTTCCCCACATTGGCACATTCGGCGAAGTGGCGCGGACCTCGATGGTTCGCCACGCCTTTCGCGTCCTGACAAAGGACAGCGTCAAGACAAAGATTCTGTGCTTTTCAGACGATATGGATGGATTGCGCAAGGTTCCAGACAATGTACCAAACCGCGATATGATGGCGTCATATCTGGGCAAGCCGCTCAGCCGCATCCCTGATCCCTTCTCCAACGAATATCCATCGTTCGGCGCCGCCAATAATGCCCGGTTGCGGGCGTTCCTCGACCGCTTCGGCTTTGATTATGAATTTGCATCCGCCACGGATTATTATACATCGGGCCGGTTTGACGAAACGCTGCTCAAAATGCTGGCTGCTTATGATGATGTCATGAACATCATCCAGCCAACCTTGGGTGAGGAACGCCGCGCGACCTATTCGCCGTTCCTGCCTATCAGCCCCACCACAGGCATTGTCCTGCAGGTACCCATGATTGCCCGCAACGTGCAAAAGGGTACCATTACCTATGAAGATCCGGATACCGGCGAGCACATAGAAACGGAAGTCACTGGCGGCAAGGTCAAGTGCCAGTGGAAGGCTGATTGGGCCATGCGCTGGACCGCGCTTGGTGTCGACTATGAAATGGCGGGCAAGGACCTGATCGACTCCGTTACGCTGTCATCCAGAATTTGCCGCGCTATTGGCGGCCGCGCGCCCGAAGGCTTCAATTATGAGCTTTTCCTTGATGACAAGGGCCAGAAGATTTCGAAGTCGAAGGGCAATGGCCTGACCATTGATGACTGGCTGACCTATGCCCCGACCGAGAGCCTGTCGCTCTATATGTTCCAGAAGCCGAAGACCGCGAAAAAGCTCTATTTCGACGTGATCCCGAAGGCAGTGGACGAGTACTTTACGTTCCTTTCTGCGTATCAGCGGCAGGAATGGAAGGAGCGGCTGGGCAACCCGGTCTGGCATCAGCATTACGGCAACCCGCCCGTACTTGATATGCCCGTGCCCTTCGCCATGCTGCTCAACCTTGTCAGCGCTTCGAACGCCGAGAATGCCGACGTTCTCTGGGGCTTCATTTCCCGCTATGCGCCCGGCGTGACACAGGAGAACAATCCGAAGCTCAACGAACTTGTCTCGTACGCGATCCGCTACTTCAATGATTTCGTCAAGCCGACGAAGAAGTTCCGCCCGGCCGATGAGGTTGAACTCGACGCACTGAGGGGCATTGATGCGAAACTCGCGACATTGCCTGCGGATGCGGATGGCAATGCGATCCAGAATGCCATGCTGGACGTCGCGCGTGGCATTGAACGCTATCAGGATCTCACCAAGAAGAGCCCCGAGGGTGGACCCGGCGTATCCGTGTCGTTCTTCCAGATGCTCTATGAGGTGCTGATCGGACAGGAACGCGGACCGCGCTTTGGCTCTTTCGTCGCGCTTTATGGGATCAACGAAACACGGGCGCTCGTCAAAAAGGCATTGACGGGTCAATTGGCTTAGTTCTTCCATATCAGGAGTAAAATCCTCGGGAGGAATGGATGATTGACCATACCGGCGTGAACGTCAGCAATTTCGAAGAGAGCAAGAAGTTCTATCAGAAAGCGCTGGCGGCCATTGGCTATGAACTGATTGTCGAGTTTCCCGCCTCCGTCACCGGAAGCGCTGATGTTGCCGGTTTTGGGGAAGGCGGCAAACCGGATTTCTGGATTGCCAGCGGCACACCGAACAATCCCCCTATTCACGTTGCGTTTCGTGTCGGCAATCGTGCGCTTGTGGATGCTTTCCATAAGGCAGCACTTGAGGCCGGTGGCAAAGACAATGGCCAACCCGGACTGCGTGCCCATTATCATCCTGATTATTATGGGGCCTTTGTACACGATCCGGACAGCCATAATGTGGAAGCTGTCTGCCACGAGCGTTGAGGAGTTAAGCTCTCTACTGTGGCTTCGGCGGAAATGATGCGTCAGGTGCAGTCACAGGCGGCGTTGCTGGCTGTAGCTCTGGCACTTCGCCGGAAGAGTCAAGCAATGGCGCCTCGTCAATTGCGGGAAGCGTCGGGGGCGGACTGCCAAAAACTCCGAGCTTCGCCTCCTGTGCCCTTTTCATGTTTTCGGCCAGAGATGTGCCATCACCGGCCCGTGCCCAGCCATTATCAACCAGCCATGCGGCCAGATTGATGGTGCCAAGCTTACACTGGGTCGAAATAACCGCCTCCGGCGGCTGACCGGGGACATTGCACTCTATCGCTCTGGACCGAAGCCAATTGCGAAAAGCAGTGCGGGCCGCCATGCCGCAGGGCCATGATGCACCGCCGTCAATTGCACAGGTTTCATCAGGGGATATAATGTTGATGCCCTCAACAGCGATCTTGTAGCCGGAGGCCTCAACTGCCCCCGCAGCGGTCGCCACTGGCCGGTAAAGCAATTTGGGTCTTGCCGTATTATCAACCGGCACAGGCGGTGGTGGAGGTGGCGGCGGTACTGCCTGCCCGATTTCGCTCAGAGGTTGACGTGGCTCGATGCGTTGCAGAGGTACTGTTTCCTTACCCGTAAAGGAAAAACCATCCGGATCAACCTGCCGTGCAGCAGTTGTTGTTTGTGGTGCTTCCTGCGGCTGGTCAGAAGCACCCGGCGCCTCACCGTCCGCATCATCGGGTATTTGAAAGTTTTCCGGAGCAATCATCACATCTTGTCCGCTTACACCTGATGATGGCAGCCCGATATAAAACGGCGAGATGAAGACATAGGCCAAACCAAGCCCGACCAGAATGGTCAGGACATAGAGCGGTATCTGACGCATGGGGGAATTCGCTCCCTATTATTGGCTGGCCCACACTATCCGGGCAATCCAGTCGATATGAACCGCATCGAACGTCCGGTTGGCGTGCTCCGGGTTCATTGACAGCAGTTCAATAGTGCGCGGGGTCTGGCGTGCGAGAATCTTGGCCATGACCTCACCCTCTTTTGTGCGGACAACGACACGATCGCCGCGCCGTACGGGCGCACCGGGAGCGACAATGATTGTGTCGCCGTCGCGATAGAGCGGCAGCATGGAGTCTCCGGAAACTTCCAGCGCATAGACGGCATCCCCCGATCCAACAGGAAATTCAACCACATCCCAGCCTTGCCCAACCGGAAAGCCGCCATCATCGAAAAAACCACCCGCACCTGCCTGGGCAAAACCCAGCAGCGGTACGGAACGCATCACACCGCTTCCAGCTCTGTTGCCCTTGCCGCCGATAACCAGCAGCATGAATTCATCCAGAGAAGCGCCCGTCGCTTCCATGATCTTGGCCAGCGATTCCGTCGAAGGCCACCGCGCACGGCCATCTACAGCATAACGTTTGGATTTGTTGAATGTGGTGGGGTCAAGCCCGGCACGCTTCGCCAATCCCGAAACGGAAAGCGAATGGCGTTCCGCCAGCGCATCAATGGCCGCCCAGATTCGGTCATGTGAAAACATCAGATTCTTCCAGATAAAGGAAAAAATACCTTTACTAAAGTTCTAGGAGCAATTTGTGGAAAAGTCGAGTTAAAACGCGGAAAACTTTCTTATGTTCGTGGTTCGACAAGCTCACCATGAGGGAGAGGGGTGATGCAACGATAATCGCAAAGAGTGCAGCACAAAGACTGCAGATCACAACTGTTTCAGAACTTGACTCCCTTGCATCACCCCTCTCCCTCATGGTGAGCTTGTCGAACCACGAACCACACAACAACAACCCACGATATCCATGCAGAGCTCCAATTGAACTATCTGCAATAACAATGAGGGGATCAGTATCTGATCCCCTCATCTTTTAATCAGGCAGCTTTTTTCTTCTTGGCTTCAACCGGATAGGGATTAAAGCGCTCATAGAAGGTTTCACCTGTCTCAGCCATATCAAGCAGCAGTTTTGGTGCCTTGAACTGGGCGCCATACTTCTTCTGCAAACCTTTGGCGATCTTCACGAACTTCGCTGCACCGATACCATCGATGTAGGACAATGTTCCGCCCGTATAAGGTGCAAAACCGAAGGCAAGGATCGAGCCGACATCCGCTTCGCGCGGGTCGGTAACAATGCCTTCTTCCATGACGCGAGCAGCTTCCAAGGCGATGGTAAAGAGGAAGCGCTGCTTCAGTTCTTCCACATCGATCTTATCGGCGTCCTGCTGCGGATAGAGTGTCTTCAGTTCTGGCCAAAGATGCTTCTTGGCTGGCTTGGCCGGGTAATCGTAGAAACCCTTGCCATTCTTGCGGCCGCGACGGTCATACTTGTCAACGAGCGTGTTGACCAGTTCCACATGACGCGGATCGACAGCTTTCGGGCCAAGATCGGCAAGCGTTGCCTTGAGGATTTTCTGCGACAGGTCGATGGCCGTTTCGTCGTTGAGCGCAAGCGGTCCGACCGGCATGCCGGCCATGCGCGCAACATTCTCGATCATTGCAGGCGGAACGCCTTCCACGAGCATGTTGTAGGCTTCCGACATGTAGCGCAGAACGCAGCGATTGACGTAGAAGCCCCGCGTGTCGTTGACGACAATCGGAGTCTTCTTGATCGCACGGACATAATCCAGAGCAACGGCCAGCGCCTTCTCGGAAGTCTTCTTGCCCAAAATAACTTCGACCAGCATCATCTTGTCGACGGGCGAGAAGAAGTGAATGCCGATAAAGTTCTTTGGCCGTACCGAAACCTTGGCAAGACCGGTGATCGGCAATGTCGAGGTGTTGGATGCAAACACAGCCGCAGGCTTCAATACGGCTTCCGCCTGTTCCGTTGCCTTGCGCTTGACTTCACGGTCTTCAAACACAGCTTCGATGACAAGATCCGCACCATCAAGTTCCGCATATTGCGTTGTCGCGGTGATCAGCCCGAGGAGCTTTTCCTTGTCCTCGGCAGTTGCCTTGCCCTTCTGGACTTCCTTGGTAATCAGGTCAGCCGTATGCGCCTTGCCCTTGTCGGCAGCTTCCTGAGTCTGGTCGATCAGAACGACAGGAATACCGGCTTTCGCCGTGACATAGGCAATACCAGCACCCATGAAACCAGCACCGATAACACCGACCTTCTTGAACTTGGTTGGTTTGACGTCGACAGGACGGCGCGCACCCTTGTTCAGTTCCTGCAAGGAAACGAACAGCGAGCGGATCATCATGCCAGCTTCGGTGCTCTGCAGGATGTTGGTGAAATAGCGCTGCTCGATCTTCAGACCCGTATCGAAAGGCACGAGAAGGCCTTCATAAACGGATTTGAGGATGGCGGCAGCACCCGGATAGTTGCCATAGGTTTCACGGCGCAAAATGGCCGTTGCGGCTGGCCAGAGATTGGCACCAGCTGCCGAATAGATCGCGCCACCGGGGAGCTTGAAGCCCTTTTCATCCCATGGCTGGACAGGCTTGAGGCCCGCCTTGATCATCTTCTTGGCTGTTTCAACGAGCTTCTTGGCGGGAGCGATTTCGTGCACCAGACCCATGGCCTTGGCGCGCGCAGCGGTCAGGCTGGAGCCGGTCGTCATCATCTGCAGGGCGTCCTGCTGATTGGTCAGGCGCGGAACACGCTGCGTGCCGCCAGCGCCCGGAAAAATACCGACCTTGACTTCAGGCAGAGCCATTTTCACCGATGGATCATCGGAAACAACACGGCCATGGCAGGCCAGCGACATTTCGAATGCGCCGCCCATGCAGGTGCCATTGATGGCGGAAACCCAAGGCTTGCCCGATGTTTCGAGCTTGCGGAACAGGCCGCCCATCTTGCCGGTGTTTTCGAACAGAAGCTCAACGGCCTTCTTGGGGTCCTTGGCTTTTTCGTCCTGAAACAGCTGGAACATGCGCTTGAGCATGGTCAGGTCAGCGCCGCCGGAGAACGTATCCTTGCCCGAAGTAATGACAGCGCCCTTGATGGCTTCGTCCTTGGCAACCCGGTCAACGATGGCGTCGAGTTCCTTCATCACCTCTTCGGTGAAGACATTCATCGACTTGTCAGGCATGTCCCATGTTACGAGCGCAATACCATCAGCGTCGACGTCGAATTTGAAGTTTGTATAGCTCATCTTCTGCTCTCCCTCAGACGCGTTCGATAATGGTTGCAGTGCCCATACCGGCACCAATGCACAGTGTGACCAGCGCCACATTCAGGTCGCGGCGCTCCAGTTCGTCAAGAACCGTGCCGAGGATCATCGCACCGGTTGCGCCGAGCGGGTGGCCCATGGCAATGGCGCCACCATTCACGTTGATCTTGTCACGCGGAATGTTGAATGCCTGCATGTAGCGTAGGACCACGGCGGCAAAAGCTTCGTTCAGTTCGAACAGATCAATGTCCGAAATCTTCATCTTGGCGCGCTTCAGCAGCTTCTCGGTGACATCAACCGGGCCTGTCAGCATCAATGCCGGATCGGAACCGATATTGGCAAAAGCGCGGATACGGGCGCGCGGCTTGGCGCTAAGCGCCTTGCCTGCACTCTTCGAGCCGAGAAGAACGCCAGCAGCGCCGTCAACGATACCGGAGGAATTACCGGCATGGTGGACGTGGTTGATGGTTTCAACTTCCGGATGCGCCTGAATGCCAACGGCGTTAAAGCCGCCCATTTCGCCGGGCATCACAAAGGATGGGTTGAGAGAAGCCAGCGCCTGCATATCCGTGGTCGGACGCATGTGCTCATCATGGTCGAGGATTGTCAGGCCGTTCTGGTCCTTGATGCTGAGCACCGAGTTCTTGAAGTAGCCCTTCTTCCAGGCTTCACCGGCACGCTTCTGGCTTTCGACCGCATAGGCGTCGACATCATCGCGGGTGAAACCATATTTGGTGGCGATCAGATCTGCTGATACGCCCTGCGGCATGAAATAGCCGGGCAGGCCAACGGATGGGTCCATGTACCAGGCACCGCCGGACATGCCCATGCCGACGCGTGACATGGATTCCACACCACCAGCGATAACGATGTCATCGGCACCCTGCACGATCTTGGCAGCGGCAAAATTTACCGCATCGAGACCTGACGCACAGAAGCGCGAAATCTGCATGCCCGGCGCCTTGAAATCGTAACCGGCTTCAAAGGCGGAAGAGCGCGGGATAACAGCGCCCGCTTCACCCACAGGATCAACGCAACCATAGATGATGTCATCAACCAGTCCCGTGTCGAGACCATTGCGGTCGCGCAGCGCTTCCAGCACCTTGGCACCCAGACGAACGGCGGGCACTTCATGCAGGCTGCCATCCTTCTTGCCCTTGCCGCGCGGTGTGCGGACGTGGTCATAAATATATGCTTCGGCCATTTCATTCTCCCTTTTCGAACCGTAGCTCAGAGGCTGCGGGCGATCAAAAGCTTCATGATTTCATTGGTTCCGCCATAAATCCGCTGAACGCGGGCATCACGGAACATACGTGCGATCGGATATTCATTCATGTAACCATAGCCGCCATGCAGTTGCAGGCATTCATCGACAATTTTGTTCTGCAGGTCACTGAGCCAATATTTCGCCATGGAGGCAGTGACCGGATCGAGGCCGCCATTGACGTGGCGCTCCACGCAATGATTGTAGAAAACGCGGCCAATTGTGGCTTCCGTCTTCATCTCGGCCAGCTTGAACTGGGTGTTCTGGAACTCGATGACCGCCTTGCCGAAAGCCTTGCGTTCCTTGACGTAATCAGAGGTGATTGCAATGGCGCGTTCGGCCATGGCAATTGCCGTACCACCAATCTGAAGGCGCTCCTGCGGTAATTGCTGCATTAGTTGGACGAAGCCCTCACCTTCCTCGTTTCCCAAAAGATTCGAGGTCGGCACACGGACATTGTTGAAGAACAGTTCAGATGTATCGTTGGATTTCAGCCCGACTTTGTCGAGGTTGCGGCCGCGCTCAAAACCCTCCTGCCCATCGGTCTCCACAACGATCAGCGATGTGCCCTTGGCACCCTTGGCGGGATCGGTCTTGGTGACAACGACAACCAGATTGGCCAGCTGGCCATTGGTGATGAACGTCTTTGAACCATTGATGACGTAGTGATTTCCGTCCTTCTTGGCGCTTGTCTTGACGCCCTGAAGATCAGAACCGGCACCCGGCTCGGTCATGGCGATGGCGCCAATCAGTTCGCCGCTTGCCATCTTTGGCAGCCACTTCTTCTTCTGTTCTTCCGAACCATAGTGAAGAATATAGGGAGCCACGATTGAATTGTGCAGGGCGATGCCGAAGCCATCGACGCCGACATGGCTAATGGCTTCAAGAATGGCGCTCTCATGGGCATAAGTACCGCCCGCGCCGCCATATTCTTCCGGCATCGAGGCACAGAGCAGACCATTCTGGCCAGCCAGTTCCCAGACAGAGCGGTCAAAAATTTCCTGCTTCTCGAAACGGTCGTAGTGGGGCAGAACTTCGGCTTCGAGAAACTTCGAAGTCATGTCCTGCAACATCACCACATCTTCGGTTTTCCAGTCCGGTTTGGGCACGCCCAACACATCTTCCGGCCGAATAGACATTTCTAACCTCCCTAGAAATCATCGCTCATCACAAATGGGGGCCTCCGCCCCCATTTGCCAGAAATCAGAACGCTTCTGCGGCCAGCGTCATCATGGTGTCCGCGCCGGTCTGGATGCGGGCCAGATGCGCCGATGTCTCGGGCATCACACGTTCCATGAAGAACTTTCCAGTGACCAGCTTGGTCTCGTAGAAATCCTTCCTGGCCGAGCCTTCCGCCAGTTTCGCATTAGAAGCCTTGGCAATCTGCGCCCACATGTAACCCAGCGAAACCAGACCGAAGAGATGCATGTAATCAGTCGACGCTGCACCGGCATTGTCAGGGTTTGCCATGCCGTTCTGCATCAGCCACATGGAGGCAGCTTGCAGATCGTTCAACCCCTTCTTCAGATGCTTGGTGAAGAAGGCAAGCTTTTCATCGCCGCGATTCTCTTCGCAGAAATCGCCGACTTCCTTGAAGAAAGCCATGACAGCGCGGCCGCCATTGGCACCAAGCTTGCGGCCAACGAGATCGAGCGCCTGTACGCCATTGGCGCCTTCATAGATCATGGCAATGCGTGCATCGCGCACATACTGGCTCATGCCATGTTCTTCGATATAGCCGTGACCACCATAGACCTGCTGCGCCATGACCGCATGTTCAAAGCCCTTGTCGGTCAGAACACCCTTGAGGATAGGGGTCATCAGGCTGAGAATATCATCGGCAATCTGCTTGTCGCCTTCATCATCCGAACGGTGTGCCACATCAGACTTCAAGGCAGACCAGAGAATGAACGCACGGCCCGCTTCATTGAATGACTTGATGGTCATCAGGATACGGCGAATATCCGGATGAACGATGATCGGATCGGCCTTCTTGTCCGCCGCCTTCGGTCCGGTCAAGGAGCGTCCTTGAATACGCTCGCGGGCATATTCAACAGCATTCTGGTAGGCGATTTCGCCAATAGACAAACCCTGCAGCGCAACACCCAGACGCGCTTCGTTCATCATCGTGAACATGGCGCGCAGGCCCTTGTTCTCGCCGCCGATCAGATAGCCGGTGGCTTCATCATAGTTCATCACGCAAGTGGAATTGGCGTGGATGCCCATCTTTTCTTCGATGGATCCACACGACACACCATTGCGGGTACCGGCATTGCCGCTGTCGTCAAGATTGAACTTGGGAACGATAAACAGGGAAATACCCTTCACACCCTCAGGCGCGCCTTCGATACGGGCAAGCACCAGATGGATGATGTTCTCGGACATGTCATGCTCACCGGCCGAGATGAAAATCTTTTGGCCAGAGATCTTGTAGGAACCATCGGCATTAGGAACGGCCTTGGTGCGCAGCAGGCCAAGATCGGTGCCGCAATGGGGCTCGGTGAGGTTCATCGTGCCGGTCCAGGTGCCATCGACCATTTTCGGCAGGTAGGTCTGCTTCTGGTCGTCACTGCCATGGGTGAGGATCGCAGCGATCGCGCCCTGCGTCAGGCCGGGATACATGATCAGCGCCATATTGGCTGAGGACATATATTCACCAACGGCAACGTGCAGCGCATAGGGCAGACCCTGACCACCGAATTCCGCCGGTATGGAAAGGCTCATCCAGCCGCCTTCGCGATACTGGTCAAAAGCCGCCTTGAAACCCTTTGGCGTCGTGACAGTGCCATCCGCATGGCGCACGCAACCTTCATGATCGCCGGACTGGTTGATCGGAAACAGGGTGTTTTCCGCCAGCTTGGCACCTTCGCTCAAAATTGCTTCGACGATATCCGGCGATGCATCAGCGAATCCTGGCAGATTGTTGTAGCGTTCATAGCCCAGAACATCGTTCAAAATGAAAAGCGTGTCTTCAACGGGCGCGCGATAACTCGGCATCAGTTTCCTCCAAAACATAAACGAGCAAAACGGCCCGGAGACTTCGGTGCCGTCGGATTTTCCACCTCTCTAACAAATTTTGACGTTTCCGTAAACGTCAAAATTTTGTGATATTTTGCCCCTGTGGATCAATCTTTCTCAATTGGGTGTCTTGTTCAATGAAACTGTAAGTGAGAATGGAAGAAGATATCGTCCAGTAGTTGCCTGATGGCGCAAGCTATCACGTTTTTATTGTTTGTAGTGCTGGGCATTTTTGGCCGAAGTTCTGAGAGGAAAATCGATGCAATTGCCGGATTCCGATCAGAAAAAGCCACCAAATCCGCGTGATGCACTTACTGTAGCCCGGATCGTCAGGGTCAATCATGCGGGAGAGTTCGGTGCGATACGCATCTATTCCGCACAGATTCTTGTGGCCAACTGGTTTTGGGCAGATTGCATACCAGCACTTTCCGAAATGCTCGAAGATGAACGCAATCACTGTGCAATTTTTCGAGCCGCCATGCCTTCTCGCAACTCCCGACCCTGCCGTGTTATGCAGTTTTGGAGTTACGGTGGCTGGATACTCGGCTTTCTGACTGCCCTTTTAGGCAGGCAGGGCATATGGGCATGTACAGCCGCTGTGGAAGCTGCTGTACACCGTCATCTCGATGACCAACTGCATTTTCTGAAACAGCGTGATTTTCAATTATATGGAATGATCCTGTCTATTCGTGAGGAAGAGCTTGCGCATCTGCGCCATGCAGAAGAACACCTTCAAACACCGGGAGTGATGCTCCAGGTTTTGCGCAAAGTGATATCTTTCGCGACGGATTCCCTGATCTGGCTGTCAACCTGGGGTGACTCGACTAGGATGACGCATGCGCTGAAAGCAAATAAAAACAGCGCCTGAACCCCATCTCTTAACCAGTTGTTTACCACGTTTCGCCAATGTCACGGTGTCGGTGAACCGTGTCTATGAGTGATTTGTTTTTCACGGCTTGTCGGACCGCATGGGGCGAATAGTCCCGGCTTTCCGGATAGCAATGTGCAGAACGCATTCAGAAGCTTCGGAAGACCGAGACAACAATGCCAGGAGTGACAGGCGACCATTGCCAGCGCTTCCGGCCCTGCCCCGTAGGATAGAATTAACCCGCCAGACCGCTGGCGTAACCACGGCAAAGCAGGCGTCCATGACGAACCAAAGGTCACTACTGGAACAGGTCAATGTGAACCGCTCACGCCGCGAGACTTCTTCGCTTGATGGTATCAATCGCACGCTCGAAGCGCTGGAAGCCCAGCTGCGCGACTCCGCGGAACCCGATTATCCCGAGGATGACCAGAGTGATATTGCTGACCGTTTTGCCGCCCTCGCCTCGCGGGCAGGGAGCACGCGCGCTCCAATGCACAAGCCATCCGACGATCTGCCCGCCTTTGCCAGCAAGCCACAGAACGGCAAGCACGACCTTTCTGCCATCGCCGCCCGTATCAAGCAGTTGCGGGAAGAAATGCGCGACGATACCCGCGCGCCCACACGTCCATATACTGAACCACATACGCAAACCTTGCAGCGATTGAACCAGTCAACGGCCAGCCGCCAGCCGAACAATGTTATCGGTCGTGGGGATGAGGACCATCTCTCGATGCTGCGCGGTGATCTTGACGAGCTGAAGCGCACCGTCACGGCACTGGCTCGTGAAGAACAGGTCAAGAGCCTCAACAATCGCCGGGATGTGATGGACGAGCATATCTCAAACACCGGCACGGCAGGTTTAAACAACCATTTCATGCGCCAGATGGATGAGAGGCTTGACGAAATCAGCCGCGCTATCGTCGCAACAGCCCGCCCTGCCCAGACTAACCATCACGATACCGATGCGTTTGAACGCCTTGAAGCGCGTATCGCAACACTAAGCAGCAAGGTCGAGGCGGTGGCCTATGACCGCACCTCTGACACTGTTCTGCAACGCATGGGCGAATTGGCCGAGCGTGTGGATCATCTGGCCGCCATGCGCACGGCTCCGGCGGTCAATCTTGATGCCCTTTCGGAACAACTGTCTGCCGTTACCCGCCATCTTGAAAACACACCCGCCTCCATCAGCATTTCTGATTTCCGCGATCTGGAAGACCGGGTTCTGCAAATCATCCACCGGCTGGAAACAGCGCACCAGCAGGCACCCGCCGCCGATCCTGTCTTCATGAACCAGATCGACCAGCGTTTTGAAGAGTTGACCCGCCGTCTCGATGACCATCACATGATGGCCGAGCACAGCGATATCAGGCTGACCGACAATCTCGAAGCCCGCTTTGACGATATGGCGCGCTATATCGCCCAGAACGTCCCACAGGCCGACGGCGCGAATGATGCCATTCGCAATCTTGAGCTGCAGATCGCCGGTCTTGCCGAGCATCTGTCCCAGTCGAATGAACGTTACGCTGAATTTTCAGCCATTCCGCCGCGTCTCGATGCGATCGAAGAATCGATGGCCATGAACCGCGACTTTGTCGTAGAGGCCGCGCGTCAGGCGGCTTCGGAAGCCATTCGCAACTCGGCCAATTTCGGCAACGCCCATGATGGCGCCATCGCCCGCGAACTCGCCGATGATCTGAAAGCGCTGGAAGGGCTTGCCCGTAAATCGGAAGACCGCAACACCAAGACCTTCGAGGCTATCCACGACACGCTGCTGAAAATCGTTGACCGTCTCGGCTCACTGGAAAGCGGTGGGGTGGAGGGGCCACGTGCCGCTGCAAAGGTCATGGCAACGGTTGACGCCTATCAAACACCGCAGCGTGAGGCAGAGAACGCCTTTGAAACACCGGTTTTTTCCAAGCTCAATGATATCTCGGCACAGGTGACACTCGCTGGTGATGACACTGACGAACTGGAACAATCGGCTCCGGCGCGCAAATCACTGCTTGGTAACCTGACACGTGGCATGAAATCCCGCAGCAGGCAGGAGCTGGCGTACCGCGAACCGACTATCGAAGCGGTTGATAGCGACGAACAGGCCGATGACAAGGCTGACCTTGATTCCGAGATTCTGAACCGTCCGCTTGAGCCCGGCTCCGGCATGCCTGACCTGAATTCCATTCTCAAGCGCGTTCGCGATGAACGCCGCGAGATGAACCTTGCAGGTGATGCCACTGTTGGCAAGGCGGATTTCATCGCTGCCGCCCGCCGTGCTGCACAAGCCGCCGCTGCGGAAGTTGAAAACCAAACCCGTGGTTCCGGCCATGGCAAGGATACTGCTGAAGGCAAGAAGGGCAGCCTTCTTGCGCGCCAGCGTAAACCCATTCTTCTTGCCATCGGCGCAATCATGATTGCCATTGCCGGACTGCAATTGAAGAACGCGTACTTTAGCGGCCCTGCCGCAATCAGCAGTGATGCGGGCTCGCTCGCCGCACCGCTTGTGCCAACAGCTGACCCCAAGCCACAGCTTGCCGCGACTGCCACACCTGAGACATCTCCGGCCACGCCTGCCATAGCACCGCAGGTTCCGGCGGAAAGCCCTCAGGTAGACGATCAGGCCACGGCGCCTGCTCCAACGCAGGAAACCGTAGGCAGCCTGATTGCCGCACAGTCAGCGACAGATGTACCGGCGTCAGCAAAGGTTGATACAGCAGCCACCCCTATTCCCGCCATTCCAATGGAAGCAGGTCCTGAACCATTGCGGGAAGCTGCTGCCAGCGGCAATCCCAAGGCATTGTTTGAAATCGGCGACCGCTACATGGATGGCCGCGGCGTGCAGAGCGACTATGCCAAGGCAGCCGAATGGTACAATCTCGCCGCCGATAAGGGTTTTGCACCGGCACAGTATCGTCTCGGCAATTTCGCGGAAAAAGGCCTCGGCGTTACGCGCGACCTCGCCAAGGCAAAAACCTATTATCAACTGGCCGCCGAACAGGGCAATGCCAGCGCAATGCACAATCTTGCCGTGCTGTTTGCGGCCGGTGCGAATGGTACGCCAGACAATGAATCTGCCGCCATGTGGTTCACGAGGGCAGCCGAGCTTGGCGTGAAAGACAGCCAGTTCAATCTGGCCATTTTGTCCGCCAAGGGCATGGGTGTTCCGCAGAACCTTGAGGAAAGTTACAAGTGGTTTGCGCTTGCTGCCAATGCCGGTGACAAGGATGCAGGCCAGAAGCGCGATGAAGTGGCGAAAGCCATGACGGCGGATCAGCTGACCCGGGCACGCGAAGCCACCGAGCTTTGGAAGCCAAAGGCGATGAACCCGGAGACCAATGCGCTCAGCACACCGGCGGAGTGGCGCGAAAGCCCTGTTACAACGGGTTCGGTCGACATGGAAAAGGCGATCCGCAATATCCAGCTGATCCTCAACAAGAACGGCTATGATGCCGGTGGTTCGGACGGCAAGATGGGAACGAAGACCCGCGATGCCATCATGGCTTTCCAGAAGACCAATGGGCTGAAGCCGACAGGTAATATCGACAAGGATCTGGTCAAGCGGCTGCTTGAAAAGAACACCTAAATCGACAACGACGACTGTTGCGACAAATCGTTTCGCCTTTGGGGCAACACGTTGACCCCGCAACAGTCATTGTTTGACTTGGCGCTTGGCTGAGGGCAAGAAACTTTAAAGCATCCTGTGTCAGTCTACAGCCAGAATGCATTAAAGAATTTCTGTCATCATGGTGTGCGAACAATCGCAACAACGCCGTGATGGGTTCGGGGTCTGAATTGGGTATCTACCTGCCAATAGCCGAGATTTCGGTCAATATCTTCGTGCTGTTCGGCATGGGGGCAGCGGTTGGATTCCTGTCCGGCATGTTTGGTGTCGGCGGCGGATTTCTCATCACGCCACTGCTGATCTTCTACAACATCCCACCCGCTGTCGCCGTTGCAACAGGTGCCAATCAGGTTATCGCGTCCTCCTTCACCGGGGCGCTCACGCACTTCAAACGCGGCTCACTCGACGTCAAACTGGGGACGCTGCTCGTTATTGGCGGTATAGCCGGGGCTGGGGTTGGTATCTATGTCTTCGTGCTCTTGCGCGAACTCGGTCAGCTCGATCTGATCGTATCATTGCTATACGTTATATTTCTGAGCACAATCGGTGGCCTGATGCTGGTGGAAAGCATCAAATCCATGCGGCGGACAAAGGCTGGGCAACTCGCCACCCTCAAGAAGCCCGGCCAGCACAATTGGGTGCACCGCCTGCCCTTCAAGATGCGGTTTCGCGCCTCCAAGATCTATGTGAGCATTATCCCGGTTCTGGTGCTTGGCGCTGCCATCGGCTTTCTCTCATCCATCATGGGTGTCGGCGGTGGCTTCATCATGGTTCCGGCCATGATCTATCTTTTGAAAGTGCCAACCAATGTGGTTATCGGCACGTCACTCTACCAGATCGTTTTCGTGACCGCCTTCACCACCGTCATGCAGGCGACGACCAACCAGTCAGTTGATATCGTGCTTGCGTTCCTGCTGATGAGCGGCGGCGTCATCGGCGCTCAATATGGCACGCGTATCGGCCAGAAGCTACGCGGCGAACAATTGCGCGCCCTGCTTGCCACATTGGTTCTGGCCGTGGGCCTGCGCCTTGCCATCGAACTTTTTGTAACACCTGATGATCTCTATTCAATCGCCATTGCGCTCACAGCACCGGCGGCGTCATGAGAATTCTCATAATTGTGTTCCTTCTGACCATGGCATCGCTGTCGGCAGCCTTCGCACAGCAGATTCCCGGCAATAAGGAGACTGTCGAGATCGGGCTCTCAACCGATACAATTGCGATCACGTCAGGTTTTCGCGGGACAGACCTCACCGTCTTTGGCGCTTTCGACAATGCTGATCCGCTGATCCAGCGGCAGGGCCGCTATGATATCGTCGTGATCCTGCAGGGACCCGAACGCAATTTTGTCGTTCGGCGGAAAGACCGGTTCTTCGGCGTCTGGGTCAATTCAGAATCGGTGACTTTTCAGCACATCCCGGCATCCTATTCACTGGCCTCAACGCGCAGCCTGCAGGACATTGCCGTTCCCAAGACATTTGCCCAACTGGCGCTCGGGGTGAACAATATCTTTTATGAGCCCATGCCTGATGGCTTCGGCTCCAGCGCATCGCTGCGGGAATTTACAACGGAATTGCCGCGCTTGAAGCTCAAGCAAAACCTGTACAGCCAGCGCCCGGGAGATGTGCAGTTCCTGTCATCCACGCTCTTTCGCGCAACGCTGTCGCTACCGGCCAATGTGCCGGTCGGCAAGCATGTCGCGCGGGCCTTTCTGTTCCGCAATGGCGAATTTCTGCGCGAGAGTTCCACCAGTCTCAATATTGTAAAAGCCGGGCTGGAATATCGCATCTACAAGGCAGCGCATGAAAACAGCCTGCTCTACGGTCTGTTCGCGGTGTTTCTGGCCGTTTTTACCGGCTGGATGGGCCGCCTGATGTTCCGGAAAGACTGATCAGGCGCGGCGGGCGACGACGATCAGACCCTGCAAGGGTTCACCGCGATCAAAACGGATCGCCTCATGGTCAATCGTCGAAGCAACCAAACCATGTTCGGCCAGAACCCGGCGCACATACGCTTGCGAATGCGTATAACGCAGCGAGGATTGCAGGATCAGTTCTCCATCCTCGACGTGGGTTTCCACTGAAAAGGCGAATAGTCCATCGGAGCCAAGTGCTTCGACAAGGCGCGAAAAGGCCTTATCGAGATCGCCGACATAGACAAAGACATCCGCCGCGATGATGAGATCGGCTGAACCTGCGGGATAATCAAGTTCATTGACATCCCCTTTGAAGAGACGGTCATAGACCCGCTTTTCTTCGGCTTTCTGCAGCATGGCCTCGGAAAGATCCATGCCAGCCATATGGTCGACATCCGCCCGGAAATAATCTCCCATCAGGCCGGTGCCGCATCCAACGTCAAGCATGGAACGATAATGCCTTGCGGGCGCTACTGCCTTGATAGCCTTTGCCAGCAATTCCGGTACACGGTAGTGCAGCTTTTGCAGAAGTGCCGTCTCAAATGTCGGCGCGTAGGCATCAAACAAAGTCTCGACATAGGCCGTGGGCGGATTATCAGGCATGACGGCATAGCCCGAAGCTGCCAGCTTCAACGTTGCGCCAAAACGATCACCGGGATCGCGTTCCAGCAGGCGGCGCCATGTTTCGGCAGCCGCATCGTCATCGCCTGCGGCTTCTTCCATCTCGCCCAGACGAAACAGCCCGGCAGTCCAATCCGGAACAATTTCCAATGCCTGCCGCATCAGGTCGGCGGCGGCTACATGGTCGCCGGACTCGAAAAGCATATCCGCATAGGAAGCGCGCCGGTCCGCGATCAGATCACCCGATGACAGGAACGCCCGTGCCATGCTGGTTCAGTTCGAAACCAGAACGCGGATGGAAAAGACGTCGATCGCCTTGCCGGTGCGGGCAATATCCGAGTTGATCTTGATAAAACCGCCAGCAGCGGGCTTCTTGCCTTCCGGGAATTGCAACTCGAACAGATATTCATTGCTCGCATCAGTGACATCGTAGCGCTTGCGTCCGCAATCACCGAGCGTACCGAAATCGCAGCTCACAGCCATTTGTGTGGCGGAGCCGTCTTCAGCTTTGGCGATAATGTCAAAGATGGCGTGCTTTCCCGCCAGTTGCTGAAGCACACCCTGCCCGACCTGGAAGGTAATGTCATCGTTCTCGCCGGGTGACTTGATCCGCACGAACTTCTGCACATTATCGCCTGCAACGCTGGCTGTCGCCCGGCCCGACATTGAAACACGGGTCATATCAGCAGGATCGAAAATCGATATCCAATTACCATCAGCGGAAAGTTGCCCTTCCTTCATTGGCTCATGGCTACCCACAGCAGGGCCACCGCTCGATGCTGGCGGTGTGCTGCCGGATGGCTTCGAATTGATCAGGCCCGATGCAACAAGCCATAGCAAACCGATCGCGACCAGCAGAATCGCAAAAATGATGATGAACTTGGTAAGACCGCGCGCTTTCTGGTGTTCGCGCGTCTTCTTCACCCGCGGCTGATTATAGGCAGGCCGGTAATTGTCAGCGCGATTGTTATCTGTAGGGCCAAGATCGGAATCGAGCGATGCATCCATGGATGGCTCAACGCGGCCAGATGCTGCCTGTCGCCGCTGCGCGGGCTCTGGTGAAATGGATGGCTCGCGCCGCTCCACAACGGGCTCCGGTGCGCCGCGCGAAGGGTTGCGTGCTTCACCTTCAATGCGGGTAATTGCGGCTTTCAGGCGTTCGCGGCGTTCCTCGCGCTCTGCTTCATCGAGCGCACCATTGGCGGTCAGGGAGCGTTCATGCGCTGTCCACGCCGATTCGTAAATCTTCTGGCGAACGGCAGGATTACTCACATCCGCTTTGGCGAAAGCATTCCGGATGGCTTGTTCAATCGCTTCCAACTGGACGATTTCCCCTTCAAAGCAGCTCGTATGACCCGGCTAGGCATAGACGATTTGACTGCTTATTCAAGACTACCGCGGCGCAATGATGGCGGTTTTCGTCCTAAGTGATGCTCATTTCAAACAAGTCTCACCCGGCAGCTGTGCGAGCGCGTTGCCGGGTGAACAATATTCAGATGAAGCGGCTGAGAAATGCCCGCGTGCGCGGATGTTGCGGATTACCGAGAACATCTTCGGGTTTGCCCTGCTCGACGATATAGCCGCCATCCATGAACACCACTCTATCAGCTGCTTCCCGCGCGAATCCGATTTCGTGGGTGACAACGATCATGGTGAGGCCCTGATCAGCGAGATCACGCATGGTCGCCAGCACCTCGCCGACAAGCTCCGGGTCAAGCGCCGAGGTCGGTTCATCGAATAACATCAGCTTCGGCCTGATCGCCAAGGCTCTTGCAATGGCGATGCGCTGTTGCTGTCCACCGGACAATTGCCGGGGATAGGCGTCAGCCTTGTGCGTGAGCCCGACGCGCGCCAGCAGTTCCATTGCCAGTTCGGTGGCCGCCTTGCGGCTTTGCTTGTGTACACCAATGGGCGCTTCGATGATGTTCTGCAGGGCAGTCATGTGCGGATAAAGATTGAACTGCTGGAACACCATCCCGATCTGCCGCCGCTGGACAGCTATGGCCCGTGCGGGGAGCTTGTTGAGCCGTCCATTGCGCAGGGAATAGCCGATCTGTTCGCCAGCAACCACAATCGAGCCCCGGTCAATTGCTTCGAGATGATTAATGCAGCGTAGGAAGGTGGATTTGCCCGAGCCCGAAGGGCCAAGGACAACCACCACTTCACCGGGAGCTACATCGAGGTCGATACCCTTGAGCACCTCGACTTCGCCAAAGGACTTATGGACATTGCGAGCCCGCACCAGCGCATCGCCGGGTTCGATGCCGTTCATCGAAAATTGTGCTGTCATTTGCTCACCTCCACGGCTGGCACCGTCGCCGCTGCAGCAGCAACCTTGTCCTGTTTCCTGACGGTCGAAGATCCGCGTTCGCCGCGACCGTAATAGCGCTCGATGAAGCCCTGTCCGATATTGAGGATCGATGTGATGAACAGATACCAGATCACGGCAACCATCAGCATCGGAATGACCTCGAAGGTTCTGTTGTAGACAGCCTGCACCGAGTAGAGCAGGTCAGCCATGGCAATAACGCTGACAAGCGATGTTGCCTTGATCATGCTGATCAACTGATTACCTGTGGGCGGCACGATGGAGCGCATGGCTTGCGGAATAATGATACGCCGCAGCGCACGCGTGCGCGTCATACCAAAAGCTTCGGTGGTTTCGATCTGGCCCTTATCAACGGACAGAAGTCCGCCACGAATGATCTCGGCCATATAGGCAGCCTCGTTCAAGGCAAGCCCGGCAATAGCTGCAGTCATTGGTGTAATGAGGTCGTTGGTATTCCAGCTGGCCAGCGTCGGACCGAAGGGAATCGCGATGGAAATTTCCTGAAAGAGCGTCGAGAGATTGTACCAGAAAATAAGCTGGACCAGCAGCGGCGTGCCGCGAAAGAACCAGATGTAAAGGCCCGCAAGCGAGCTGGCGAGACGGTCATTTGACATGCGGGCAATGGCAAGAATAAGCCCTATGACAACGCCAATCGCCATGGCAACAACGGTCAGACCCAAGGTGACATAAAGGCCGCGCAAAACAGTCGCTTCGGTGAACCATTGGAACACAACAGGCCAACCGAAATTCTGATTATTGGCAATAATCCAGAGAAAGTTCGCGGCAACGAGAAGCGTGATGCCCCACAGCAACCAGCGATCCGTGCGAAAGGGCTTATGCGCATTCGCCACATCGCGAAGCGCAGCCTCTGCATCGCCCGTTGCGGGCGATGCCAATGTTGGTGTGTTCTGGCTCATTTTGCAGCTTTACCCGCAAGATTGATCCCCGGCTCCTTCAACATGTTCTTCTCAAGCCCCCACTTCTTCAAAATGGCGGCATAGGTGCCATTGTCCATCAGGGTCTTGATGCTTTCCACCAGTATGGGGCCAAGTGGCGAACCCTTGGCAACCACCGCGCCCTGGAAAATATCATCAAAGCCGTTCTTCAGGCCAGTGCCTGTCAATTCGAGCTGACCATTGGCCTGCTCGACGAAATAGATCAGCGGGGCCTGCGAGGAGAAGAAGGCATCGGAACGCTTGGAGCGAACAGCCAGAATAGAAGTCGGCTGGTCGGTGAAGGACTGAACTTCGATAGCTGGTTTGCTGTCCTTCAGGCATTTTTCTGCCTGTTCCTTGATGACTTTTTCAGCCGAACCGCCAGCCATGACGGCAATACGGCTACCGCAGGTGTTGTCGAGCGAAGTAATGCCCTTGGGGTTGCCCTTTTGCACGGCAAACACCACGAACTCCTGTACGTAATCAACGAAATCATTGGCAGCCTGACGCGACGGATAGTCCCCAACCGGCCCCATGGCAAACTGGTAGCGCCCGGAATTGATGCCGCTCAGGAGTGCGGGAAGACCACTGACTGTTGCATGTTTGATCTCGACGCCCCACAATTCACCGACAGCCTTGGTCAAATCCGCGCTGGCACCCTCCATCTCTGTATTGCCGGTGACAATCTCATAGGGCGGAAAGGAACCATTGTTAACGGAAGTGATGCTGCCAGCCTTGCGGATTTCCTCGGGTAACTTGGCGCGAAGTGCCTCGTTGACAGTCTGTTTGGCAATAGCCACCTCCGCGGCCATTGCGGGTGCAGCAAACAGAGTTGCCGCAAACAATGCAGTATAAGTCAGGTGTTTGAGTTTCATTGTCGTTCCCCTTTTTATTATCTTTGAATGGGTGTGGTTTTCAGTTGGCCGCATCGGCCAGTTCAGGCCGGGCAAAGCGGCGATTGGCCAGAACCGGCAGGATCGCACGGGCATGGTTTATCCGCTTCGGATCAATATCCGCGAAGATGAGTGACGGGCCTTCTCCTGCCCGCACAACGGCCACGCCCAGCGGGTCGACCACCATGCTCGCACCGATATTGCGCTCGCCGCACTCGCCGACGGCGACAATATAGCAGGTATTTTCCAGCGCCCGCGCCGTCACCAGCACCTCCCAATGCGCCTCCTTGCCCGGCCCTTTGACCCATGCAGCCGGCAGAATCAGCACATCGGCACCATCAACCGCATGACGGCGAGCCAGTTCAGGAAAGCGCAAATCGTAACAGGTCATGAGGCCTAGTTTGAGCCCTGCAATTTCGATCAAGCCAGGGATTTCACCGCCGGGCTGCACATTGGTCGATTCCTTGGCGGCAAAAGCGTCATAAAGATGCAGCTTTAGATATTGCGCGACGATCTCGCCGCCGCAAATTGTCACCAGATTGTTGAAGACACGCTGACCACCGGTCGGCACATGTATGCACATCATCACAGTCATATCGCTGTTCCGGCTCTCCGCCAGCAAATGGGTCATGAACGGACCATCCAGCGGCTGCGCCGTTTTCAGCACAATATCGGGATCAGTGATGTCCCGGGCAAGAATACCTTCCGGTAGAACGAGAAGATCGGCACCACCAGCATGGGCGTCGCGCATCAACTGCGTGCAGATATCGGCGTTTTCCTGCCAGACCTTGCTAACGGCGAACTGTCCAAGCGCGACCCTCATGCCGGAACTCCCGTATGGCTGGTTGCGCCAAAGGACTGGCTCGTTTGATGCGGGAAAAGATCGGTGGGCGACAGAAGCATTGGTGTCAGTCCTTGCAGGTGCAGTTGTTCGGCAAAATCCGTGATCATCCGTTCATTGGCGGCAAAACCGCTATCGTTCCAGCTGGCGGGCAGATCGCGCGCCACGTGACCAAGTTCGTCGATGATCCACGGCGTGGTCTCGGCATATTTGCGGCGTTTTTCCAGCCAGACGCGCTGGGATTCATCAAGCAGATTGCTCAGCTCTTCCGGCAGCCAGGGGTGTTCGGCGACAAAGGACGCCTTGAGCCCCAGAAGGTGCATGCCGGGGATGTAACCAACCTCGTGGAAATAGGCGAGTTCTTCAGTGCGGAAATCCGTCAGCACATGGCGGAATTTGGAATCAGGACCAAAAAATCCCTCAGGCATGAATGGCGTGAACACGGCGTCAAGTTCGCCGGCTTCCAGCAACTGCATCATCGGGCGCTCGCCCGGCACCGCTTCAATACGACCGGGGCGGCCAAAGCCATCGAGCCTGTCGGTGATGGGATGGGCTTCCGTGAGGCGCCCGGCAAACCAGAACGCGTCCTCAATGCCGACACCCGCATGGGAGAGTGCAGCGCGGGTCCATGTGTTGCCCGAGTCGCGCCAACCGGTGACGCCGATCTTTTTGCCTGCCAGATGCTCAAGCCGGGTAACCGGGCTGTTTTTCGCCGTGATGATGCAGCGATGGCGGAAACCGCGCATGACGAAATTTGGAACACCAATAACATCCATCTCGCCATTGGCCCGCCCAGATGCGTAGCGGCTGAACGACATTTCGGCGGCATCATGATGCGGATCAGCCGCAATGTTCCCGACAAGCGTGCCAACGCGGTCGACTTTGACATCAAGCCTGTCCGAGGTGACATCCCCCAACGCCAACGGCGTATAATAATCCCAATCGCGAACGGCCAATCGAACAGTGATACGCAAGACATTTCCTCATTGCATTTTCGGTTTTCATGAGGGAAGCTAAATGTTCATTATTGACTGATCAAATGCTTTTACGTTACTGAACATTTAAAAGAGGAACAGAAATGAGCGAATTGGCCTCCGTTCAGTGGTTTGCCGAGAAATTAAGTGACCGAACCATGCGCGGCATCGCTGTTGAGACCAGCGCCCTCATCCGCGCGGGGGCCATACCCGTGGGCACCAAACTGCCTGCTATCCGCGATCTCGCCTATACACTCGGCGTCAGCCCGGCCACGGTGTCGGAAGCCTGGAGTGAATTGCGGCGGCAGAAGATCATCACCGGGCGCGGGCGCAACGGCACATGGGTCAGCGGCGACCGCATCGCGCCAAAACCCCTGCGGCTGGCCAGTTCAGGCGATTACGGCGATGGCGTGCTCAATCTTGCCATCGCATCCCCCGATGTCAGGCTGCTTCCGCCATTGGCAGAAGCATTGCAACATGGAGCGACAGCAGAAGCACTCAACAGTTATGAGCGCGTTCCCATCCTTCCCGAATTGCAGGCTGCCGTTGCACCAAACTGGCCCTATAAACCGGAGGCATTTCTTGCCACCAATGGCGGCTACAATGCAGTCTACGCGCTTTTGCACGCGCTCGTTATGCCGGGGTCATTCGTGGCGATTGAAGAGCCGACCGCTCTTCGGCTTCTCGATATTCTAGAGGACCTCGGCGCTTACATATTGCCCGTCGCATGCGATGAAAACGGCCCATTGCCGGAGGCTCTTGCCGAGGTTCTCATGCGCAAACCCGCCGCTTTCCTCTTCCAGCCACGCACCCATGCGGTAACAGGGCGCGGTGTCAGCTATGAAAGATTTGTCGCGCTTGGCGATGTGCTTGCGGACAGTGATACGCTTATTATCGAAGATGACGGTGTAGGCGATATCTCGTCCCTGCCCCCGATCAGTCTGGGCGATCGTTTTCCGGACCGGGTCATCCATATTGTCTCCTACTCGAAATCACTCGGTCCTGATCTGCGGCTTGCGGTTCTCTCAAGCTCGACGCGAATTGTTGAACAGATTCAGTCCTACCGCAGTTTCAGCGCGGGCTGGACCAGCCGTGTGCTGCAATCGGCCGTTGCTTTCCTCATCAATGATGACGCGACGCAGGCGAGCTTGCAGCGGGCAAAGGAGATCTATCGGCAACGGCGTGACGGGCTGATGCAGGCGCTGCGGGAACGCGGCGTTCATCTGGCGGGCGGCGAAGGGTTCAGCCTGTGGGTTCCCGTTGCATCGGAGCAATTTGCGCTGGTGACACTTGCCGCAAGAGGCATTGCTGTCGGCATCGGCCGCAAATATGTGGTGAACCCGTCACCGCATATCCGCGTTGCCACCAGCATCTTACGCGAGCGGCAGGATGAGGTTGCCGATGCGATAGCGCTTGCGGTGAGGCACCCGGATCATCTTTACTGACGACAACGCCCGCCCGGTCACGCGGCTTTGATCACGCGGAAACATCAGCCACAACCTTTCGCTTGATCACGGCACGCGGTCTGCTAAAAAGAGTTACGTTTACGGAAACGTCAAAATTTATTCCATGGGAGGAAAAACATGGCATTGCCCGAAATCCTGACGAAGAAGCTGCGCATTCCTGTTGTTGGCGCGCCGCTGTTCATCATTTCGCATCCAGCGCTTGTGCTGGCGCAATGCAAGGCCGGCGTTGTCGGCTCCTTCCCGGCCCTTAATGCCCGTCCCGAAGCTCAACTCGACGAATGGCTGGCCGAGATCACCGAGGGCCTGCGCGACCACGACGCCAAGAACCCGGATCGTCCCGCTGCGCCCTTCGCCGTCAACCAGATCGTCCACCGTTCCAACAAGCGGCTCGAACATGATCTGTCGATGTGCGTGAAATACAAGGTGCCGATTGTCATTTCCTCCCTTGGCGCGGTGCCCGAAGTCAACGAAGCCATCCACTCCTATGGCGGTATCGTGCTGCACGACATTATCAACAACCGCCATGCCAATTCGGCCATCCGCAAGGGTGCGGACGGGCTGATTGCCGTTGCTGCCGGTGCTGGTGGCCATGCGGGGCCGCTTTCGCCCTTCGCGCTCATTCAGGAAATCCGCGAATGGTTTGACGGGCCGCTGCTGCTTTCTGGTGCCATTGCCACCGGCAAGGCAGTGCTGGCGGCACAGGCGATGGGCGCTGACCTTGCCTATATCGGCTCGCCCTTCATCGCCACGACCGAAGCGCGGGCTGTCGATGGCTATAAGCAGATGATTGTCGATTCCGCCTCGTCGGATATCGTCTATTCCAACTATTTCACCGGCATTCACGGCAATTACCTGAAACCATCCATCACCAATTCAGGCATGGACCCGGATCACCTGCCGGAAGCCGATCCATCCAAGATGGATTTTGAAGCGGCAACCACAGGCGCCAAGGCGTGGAAAGACATCTGGGGTTGCGGTCAGGGCATCGGTGCCATCAAGGAAATCGTCGGCGCGGGCGATCTCGTTGACAGGCTGGAGCGCGAATATCGCGAGGCCAAAGCAAAACTCTGCGCCGCCTAGAACATCGTACTGTCCATTGGGGGCGATGTTCTAACGCGGTGCATCCCTGTCGAGCGTGATCTGCATAAATGTCAGATCAAGCCATTTGCCGAATTTGGTGCCCACTTCAGGCATATGGCCGACGCTCTGAAAGCCCAATTTTTCATGCAGGCGGATGGATGCTTCGTTGCCGGATTCAATTCCGGCAACCATCACATGCTTGCCAAGCGCGCGGGCCCTGTCGATCAGCGCCAGCATCAGCACCTTGCCAATCCCGCCGCCCCGCGCTGTTTTGTTGACATAAACCGAATGCTCCACCGTGTGGCGATAACCATCAAAGGTGCGCCAGTCGGCAAATGAGGCATAGCCGGTGACATTTCCTGCCTCATCCACACTGACGAGCACCGGAAACCCCTTGGATTGCCTGTCCGCCATCCATGCCCTGCGGTTGGCAATATCCACCTGCGTTTCGTTCCAGATTGCCAGTGTGTTCGCCACCGCATCATTATAAATGTCGAGAATGGCAGGTAAATCGCCTTCACTGGCCTCACGCACAATCACAACTTGCATCCCTTCGCTCTGTCTACTATAGTTTCAATATGTCTCATAAAATAGATAATGTCGATGAGAAAATCGGCGCCCGCATCCGGATTGAGCGCGAGGCACGCGGCTGGTCCCTGACGGCGCTTGCGGAAAAATCCGGCGTCTCGCGCGCCATGATCAACAAGGTGGAGCGCGGCCAGAGCAGCCCGACGGCCATGCTGATGGCGCGTTTTTCCGGTGCCTTTGGCCTGAGCATGTCAACGCTGATGGCGCGCGCCGAAATGCAGGAGGGACGCCTGTTGCGCCACAAGGACCAACCGCTGTGGATCGACCCGGACAGCGGCTATACCCGCCGCCATGTCTCCCCCGCCTCGGACCTGCCTGTGGATGTGGTTCATATCGACCTGCCGGCAAAAGCACGCGTGGCCCTCCCCGCCTCTTCTTATGTTTTCCAGCGGCACCTGATCTGGGTTTTGCACGGCACACTCAGTTTTACCGAGGGTGAAACGTTTCATTTGATGAAACAGGGCGATTGCCTGGAACTTGGCGCCCCCAGCGATTGTGTGTTTGCCAATGAAACGGATGAACCCTGCCGCTATGCGGTGATTGTGGTGAGCACGAGGTAACGCAAATATTCGCGTGGGCATGTTGTGTGGTTCGTGGTTCGACAAGCTCACCATGAGGGAGAGGGGTGATGAAAGGGAGCGAGTTCTGCAACTTTTGAGATCTGCAATCTCTGCAGTTAGCATTGCACTTCCAATCTCCCTCATGGTGAGCTTGTCGAACCACCACCCCAATCAATATCCCCGCCCTCTTTCCACCGACAGGATTAACCGCCCTTGCCCCCTTGCTAACAGGCAAAACACAACACCCCAATCCAACTGTCCCACACTGTAAGGAGCACAGAAATTTTAGCGGCTCGCGCTAAAAGCTGCGATGACAAGGCTTGCAATTCGGGTGCAATAACGCTATCAGGCGCGTCAATCCTCCGGCGTGTTTTTGACGGGCCGGGCGCAAGGATCGGGAAGTCCCTTCCCCGCCGCTTTAGCTCAGTTGGTAGAGCACATCATTCGTAATGATGGGGTCCTCGGTTCGATTCCGGGAAGCGGCACCAGTTTTTTCAAAGACATGAGATTCACAAGCGACATCCCCAAGCGATTCTCGCTTGAAGTAAAAAATGGGAATTTTGAAGACGATATTATCTTCAAACTGAATTACAATCGAAATAGACTGATTGGAAATTATACTTGAAAAACTCAATTGATATATTCGAAGTACTCATCTAGTTTATGAACAATAAATAAGACTATCTGTTACCAATAAAGATAGCGATTTTTCTTCGATAAAAAATGGGGAGGGGTATTATGAATTGTACCGGCGAAATATCACTTGAACAAAATTCTGACAGAACATCTGATCTCCGTTGCCCTCGGTGTAGCGGCATGTACTTACATCAAGGCGGCGTCAGCATTTACCATCGCGGGGAAGACGCCCCCACGCTAACACAAGTTGATGTACGGAGCGATGCGACAGTGTCTATGGGCATCGTGGATGCAAACAGTTCCCGAAATCCAAGCGCGCGCCGCCACGGCCTTGCAATTCGTTTCCACTGCGAAACTTGCAATGCAACGGATTCCACAGTCACAATCGAGCTTACGATTGCACAGCACAAAGGCGCAACTGAGATAGGTTGGCGATTTAGCCCGACTGAGAAACGTTAGCGCAAATCATCCCCAAAGGTCGCCCGCACATAGAACAAGTATCTATTGGAGAAAAATAGTGCGATGAATAATGATCCGAATAAGTCCCCGTTTGTCAGCGAATGGACGAATGCCATTGATCGCGAAAGATATGTATTCCATGCAAGAGAGATTTACGAATCCAATCGGTATATGGAACGGGCGTCACTGCAAGCTCACCTTGATTACGCTAAATGGATCCTCGCATCGCTTCTGGCTGTACACGGTGGTTCGATTTATGCACTGAGCACCTTACGAGATAAATTCATAGAACGGCCTGATGCATTGGAATTTTTGGCGTCGGCAGCAGCTATGAATGTGGCGGGTATAGTATGCACTATACTGACCGCGGGTTTTGCTTGGCTGAATTTTCAGGCACTCGAAATTTCATACTCTCAAAAAGCAAATCCAGCCGTAGTTTATAGAACAGACCGTTTCGATCCTCCTATTTCCAAAACTAATCCTGTTATGGCTACATATTATCTCGCAATATTCTTTGCTGTGTTATCCTTGTACTGCTTCATTGCTAGTGCTTGCGATACATTCAAAGCGATCCATCTGAATTGAAATCCGAAAAGGACCTCTCAGAATGGCGTACGAGGAAAAAATGAGCGTTGTTTATGATAACGTCGCCGAGAAGTTAACTGTCTACTTTCGCGGGAGGAAATACGAATGGAACAAGAAATTTCCCGATGATGCGACGGCTAGAAAATTCGGCGAACAGCACTGCCGGATGCTTGGATGGGCTGGTTAATCTAGGTAGTCGTCGTGGAAGCAGTTCCTGATCCAATACATCCGATCTGAATTCAGCTGCTTACTCTGATTTTAGTCGCGGCGCAGCGTATATGCGGTATGACAATAGGCAGTATAATGACCTGTTTCACCCCTTTCACCGCCCCACATTTCCAACTATGATTCCCCTTGAGGCCGGTCGGAATGGATCGGCGCGGAGGTTAGCCCCTTCCAGCAACGGTCGGTGCCGACCACAAAAACACTTCCTCACTTTAATGCTTTTCGCTGGCTAGCAGGCAAGTAATCAATAGTTTCCGGCCAGAAATCTCCTGACAGCCTTCCGCACGCGATACCAATAGGTTTGTTCCGCTCCATCGCAGCGACGCCATGCGCGTTGGTGGCGGGCGAAAGCTTCGGCCTCGGGATCGCAGTGGTTGGCGATTATGGCTTCGGCAACGCTATCGATTTCACTTGCAGGGATTAGTCGTGGCTCAATGGTGTCTTTCCATATAGTCCACAAGACTAAGCTCATGAATATGAGCACTTGGCCGCCGCAAAAGGCGACAAGAAACCAGATTGCAGCTTTGAGAAGAACATCGAATACCATCAAAGAATTAAACCTCAGCATCCTATCCCACCATTATGAGATGATATACTTCTCAATTATGAGAATGAAAAGCTCTCATTTCTCGATTTGAGCATCTGGTTGCCGCCTCTGTCTCACAAGAGGTGCGCAAATGGAACTTCAACGTCTTTTTGGCGCGAATGTACGCCATCATCGGAGGGCCAAGGGTTGGACCCTTGAACAGCTTTCCGAGAGAACGGGCATTTCGCGCGAAACCATCGGCAAGATTGAGCTGGGAAAAGCCGCGCCGCTTTTTGACACCGCTGATAAGATCGCGTCAGCACTCAATGTGCCAACGCCGGTTCTGTTTGGGGCTGGCACCGTGCCGGGTACAGGCGAGCGTGCGCGGCTTCTGACGGATATTCATCGAACGCTTTCGCGCATGAATGATGAACAGCTTGATCGCGCTGCCAAAATGCTCAAAGCGTTTATGGGGTAATCTGGCATGGGCGATGGCTGTGCCAGACCATGCCTCCACCGGTAGCCGCGCGCTGACTATTTTGTCAGCTTGGCAAGCTGGGTGGTGACGATTGTGCTGAACAGTTCAGGATCGCCCAAAGCCCTTGCCGAGAGCATTGCCCCATGGACCGATGCCAGCAGCATCTGGGCCTCATCCTCGGGCTGCCTGTTCAACCGGAACAGGCCCTGCTCCGCTCCGGCGCGCAGCACGGAGGTAAGCCATGCCGCAAGGCTATGAAAATGGCTGCGAACGCGGGAGGCGACCTCATCGGGGAGCATCTGCATCTCCCCAGCCAGCATCGCGCAGACGCAGAAGGGTTGCGAGGCATCGCGAATGCATGTCTGCCAGTAGTTCAGATAGGATTGCAGCTGTTCGGCGGGGCTTGCGACCTGCTCGTGCAGCGCATTCAGGCCCGCTTCCGCCTGCCGCCTGTAGCGATCCACCAGCACCGCGACCAGCTCGGCCTTTGCCGGGAAATGATGGTGGATGCTCGCCTTGCGGATGCCGATTGCCGCCGAGATATCGGCATAGCTGAACCCGTTATAGCCTCCCGCAACGATGAGAGACTGCGCGACATCAAGAATCTTTTCTGACGTGGAAGCCGTTGATTTCATAGCGCCACCTACCTTCTGGTAGGCTGGATGTCAAGCCTGTGCAGCGCTGCCGCTTCTCACAATGAGGTGTTCAGGCAGCGGGTTGACTCTGCGTCGCAACCTTCCTACTGGTAGGTAGACATTAACAGGGAATTTACCGATGCAAAGCCAATCTTCCACCCAGCCCAATTGGCTGTGGTCCTATTATCTCACACGCGCCATATTCTCCGTCGCCTGGGTTGCCGCCGCCATCCTCTTCAGCACACAGGCCAATCTCGCCGCGCTTCTGCTCGTCATTTATCCGGCATGGGATGCCCTTGCCAATCTGGTTGACGCCAAGAGCAATGGCGGCTTGCAAGCCAACCGGTCTCAGGCGTTGAATGTCGCGGTCAGCACCGTAACGACACTCGCCGTCATCGCCGCTGTCAGCAGCAGCATGTATACGGTTCTGGCCGTATTCGGTGTCTGGGCGATCTTTTCGGGTCTGCTGCAGCTCAATACGGGGGTAAAGCGCTGGCGTTCCTACGGCGCGCAATGGGCGATGATCCTGAGCGGCGCGCAGTCCGCCCTCGCTGGCGGCTTCATGATCAGCCGGTCCATTGGCGATGTGGCACCGACAATTCTGGACATTGCTCCCTATGCGGCGTTCGGCGCGTTCTACTTCCTGCTGTCCGCAGTCTGGCTTGTCGTTACTGCCTATCGCAAAGCGGAGGCGTAAGCGCGGCATCGCTTTACCGGCCCGCAGCCGCGCCGCCCGCGCGGCTGTCATTGCCATGCGGCGACGGTTCATTGTAAATATCCGGGTAAATATCCGGCCTGTTTGCTTTTGGAGGAGACGCAGCATGGATCAGTTCACCGGCGGTTGCCTGTGCGGTAGCGTGCGCATTGTGGCTTCGGGACGACCTTACCGGGTTGGCCTTTGTCACTGCCTCGACTGCCGCAAGCATCATGGGGCGCTGTTTCACGCCTCGGCTATATTCCCTCAGGATGCGGTGACAATCGAGGGCGAAACCCGTGATTATGCCGGGCGGTTTTTCTGCCCGCGCTGCGGTTCACCTGTTTTCGCCCGCAGTGCAGACGAAATCGAAGTGAATCTGGGATCGCTTGATGCCCCCGACCAGTTCATACCAACCTATGAACTTTGGACCATCCGCCGCGAATCCTGGTTGCCGCCATTTCCGCTGGCAAAACGATATGAGCGCGATCGCGAGTCCACCAGCCGCTCCGAAGAGTAGGGCGCGCGAACGCGGCCGACCCTTACCATTATCTCTTGCGCGCCACGATATAAGGTCTGCTGTCGTTGCGGTTCGTAGCGTGGATTTCGCTGGCAAGAATATCGAACCCAGCCTCGCTAATAAACGCAGTCAATTCTGCCATCCCGAAAATGCCGGCATAGGGAGCCTTGCCAATAGCGCGCATCACAGGCAGGGCCAGCCGGATGAGCAGGTTCATTTCCCCGACACAAGGGGTCTTGGAGATGAACAGGCCTTTTGCGTCTAGAAGGGCATGGATGCTGCGCAACGTGCCGGGCAGGTCGCGCACCAGATGCAGATAGTTGAAACCTAGAACCACATCAAACCGGTCTGCCCCTGATGTGATTGTCTCCGCAGTTGCCGTGCGGAAGGCCAGCCCCGCAAGAGGATTGGCAGCGCGTTTGTCATTGGCAATCGCGATCATTTCGGCAGAGATATCAGTGGCAAGATAGCTCTGTACACCACCGGCAAGCCGCAGCGCCGTTGTTCCCGTGCCACAGCCCAATTCCAACACGCGGCATGCGGGGTCGAGCAGAGCGCGGGTGCGGTCCAGCGTGCGTTCATACCCGGCCTGATCCGAAACCTCAGATGCGGCATATTTCCGCGAACTCCGATCCCAGAAACGGGCGTCGCTGGCTGTGTTCATATGTCTGTTCCCTGCAATCCTGATCCGTGCAAATCGTTCCGCTTTGCCCTGCGCGATCCTGTTATCACCAGAATTTCATGTGGGAACATTACCGGCAAGCCAACATCCCTTCCTATTGTAAACGCGGTTTTGTTGACTACAGTCCGCTGGACAATTGTCTACAGGCGCAGAATGGAAAACGTTCTGGCGCGCAATGTCAGGCTTGGCAGATAATAGTGGTAAGTTTATCAGGAAGAACTCGCGGTCCAAGCAAATATCGACCGCAACCGTTCCCTAGAATTTCCATGTGCAGGTGGACGTTCCTGTCCGCGCGGAGCCATCCGGCGTTTCGGTTAATCTGGACGTGCAGTTGGTATTTTGTCCGGCAGGTTTTGGTGTGGTCACAATGGGAAGCCGGGTGTCGCCGTGCTTTGACCTTTGTACCTGTTTTGCAGATGAACCGACCACAAGCGGTTTGGCTGGTGCAATGCAACCGGTCAGCACCAACACACCCACAATACACGCTAACTGCCTCATTGTTCCGCCTTTCCGGTCGCGCCAAATAGATCATCCGGGAGTGACGCCTGCTCAAAAGCTACGCGCAAAGACAGGAACTGGAAATAAGTATTGATACCTAGGAAACCACACAGGGAATATAAGCGCGTCATCGGACTAAATCGCGTTTCGTCAAACAACCGCCGCCTGATCGCTTTACGCACACGGAGCCACATATCCAAAATGAAAGCGCATTTTGTCGACTATAGTCCGTTGGACTATCATCTACAGTGATGATCATTCCACGCGATGGAAAACGTTCGCGGAATTCTGGCGCGCAATGTCAGGCTTGGCAGACAGAAGTTGCAGCTTTCCCAGGAAGAGCTTGCAGCCCAGGCAAATATTGACAGAACGTACATATCCGGCATTGAGCGTGAAACACGCAACCCAACCATTACGATTGTCGCCAAGATCGCGGTCGTGCTTGAAACCACAACGGCCGCACTGCTCACCTGCCATCCTTAAAAACCGCGCCGATGAATGGCGGGTAGCTCGGCCATGCTGAAGATGCTGAAAGCATTTATGGGATAGAGCACGATCCTTTATCCCGGACTGCGCCGCCAAAGCACCGGATTGTCACACGATCTCACAACAGGTTCACACATCCCATCCATAACTGCATGCTCCACCCGCCGTTCGAAATAGGCTTCCGGCCAGCCGATATCCGCAAGGATATGGTCAGGAAGCTCATTGATATGCCGGTACGTACGCGCCGCGCGCCAGTGGCTCGCCAGCCTGAAAAAGAAAGACGCAATATCAGCCATATCGGCCTCCATCATTTTGGTTTCCTGAGTTGCGTGGGTTTGGCGGGGGCGGGTTTCACCCCCCTCTGCCCTGTCGGGCATCTCCCCCACAAGGGGGGAGATCAGCCTTCAATACGGCCTTTGCGAAATCTGAAACGTTTCCTGTTGTGCAATGGCGTTCATGCCAATTTGATTTCCCCCTGTGGGGGGTCCGAAGGACGGGCGAGACCCGTGGCTCGCCCCGGTAGTCCGACAGGGCAGAGGGGGGGGGTGAATGCTGACGGTACCCGCCCCTGCCCCGTCCTTGCCGGCTGCATCCTCACGCGGATTTTGCTGTCGCTTCGCGCAGCTTGTCGGCGCATTCCTCGCAGCAGACTTCGACTGTTTGGTCGCCGATTTTGACTTCAATGACGGTTGCCTCAAGCTTGTCATCACAGACAGCACAGGTTCTCTCAGCCATGATATTTCTCCTTTTTGCCCGCCAATCGGGCATAGCAAGGAGACCACCACGGACAATTGGCCGCTATCGAGATCTTTAGCTGTTTTTGGGATTGGCCGATTGCGCAAAGGCGGTTGGCGAGCGGCCATAGGCCTGCCGGAAGGCTGCCGTGAAGTGGCTGTGGCTGGAAAAACCCAAATCCAGCGCAAGGGCGGAAAGGTCGTCATAGCCAGCCAGAAGATCAAGCGCGCGGGCAAGGCGCAGACGCAGGTGATAGCGATAGAGCGGAATGCCTTCGACCTGCTGGAACACCTGTGTGAGGTACACAGGCGAGCCGCCGATTTCCCCGGCGATTTCGGCCAGCGTCCAGCGACGGGAAAGATCACTTGCCAAAAGCACTTTGACCCGGTCCGCCAGACGGCTGCGGGCAAAGGTGGCGCTGGGCGCGTGCGAGGTGCGCGGTCCAAGACTACGGGCCACCAATGTGAGCAGCAGGCTTTCGGCCTCCAACGGTTCTATCGTGGCGTTTTCCAGATGATGGCGCAGCAGCGCGACCAGTGCCTGCGCACGCGGATCAATGCGCTGATGCTGGCTGCGGAAACCAAATTCGCCGCGCTTTTTGAGAAGGGACGCCGGGGCCAATTCCTGCAGGACAGTTTCGGACAGCGTTATCGACAGGCTTGAGTCACCGCCGCCAACGGGGTGGCTAACCTGATAGCCCTCACCCGCATTGAAAAACAGGACATGGTTGGCATCGGCCACCGCCTGCTCGCTGCCGACATGCCTGACATAGAGCCCGCGATAGGGGAAGACGAGATGGGTGGCGGACGTACACTCTTCGGCGCTGCGATGGCGGCAATTGCCATGGCAGCGCACATTGCTCATGGAAACGACATCCGTATCCAGCAATGCACTGACTTCAAATTCGGGCATGGCTGCCACGTTGCAAACGTCATTCATCGAAGTGCAATCCCGTTCCGGAACGGACGAACAGTACCGCATGCCTCCTGACATCCTCGTGTCAGGAGCGTTCATGCGGACATGGGTTGAGCACATTTAAGGCAGTTTATTGGGGATAAGGCCATGTTTGCCTCGATATTGCCACGTTATGGAATAACTGCTCGCGGACGATAAAAATGGCCTACGGGACCTGATGACGCGATCAAGCGCAGAACAGACAACTGAACCTGCAATCGACGAGAAGTTTGGCGCCACAAGCCAGATCTCGCGCATCATACGCTTTTCATTTTTCACCCACGCACGCTTTATGGTTGCAATCTTACTGGCCGCGATTGCGTCTGCCGGCATGTTCGCAGGCATTCTGACTGTGATGGGCAAGCGCCCGCCAGTCGCACTTGCCACGGCGACGCCTGCCCGGCGGCAGCCGGAGGCTGCCCCGAAAGGTGACCGTTTACCACCACCGACGGTCGCGCAGGCGATCCCCGTAGCCAAGGTGATTGAAAGCCAGGCAGATGGTTCCACCGAAAAATTCGCCTACCATCAGGTGAAAATTGGTGCAGACACTGACGTGCCAAAACAAGGTAGCCCCGGCCATAGCACCGTCCTTAAACAACGGTTCGCCCGCGCTGGCGGCGACCCGTTCAAGGCTATCCTGACAGAAAAGACCAAGACGGCGAAAACCGCTGTCATGCCGGTGGCGCTGGCAAGCCTTGGTGAAGAGCGCATTCTTGTGCGCGGAACACCTGTCAATGTCAGTACGTCGAAGGTACAGCCAGCACCTGCCGTCGAGCAGGTGGTTGCGCTGCCCACCAAAGACGGCGACATCAACAATCTGCTCGCCGCAGCCAATATGACCAGCGAAGACCGTGTCGCGTTGCAGACTGCGCTGAGTGCCAGCAATGATCAATCGCCAGAGCGGATCGAGTTGCTTCTGGAGAAGGCGCCGCACAAGGACGCCCCGGAACGGCTGCTTATGGCACGGCTCTTCCGGCATGACAGTCCGCCTGATGATCTTGGGCGCGACGATGGTGGCATCCTTCAGCGCGTCAACAACCCACGGCTGTATGAGCGGCTGGCGCATGATGCACATGCGGCCGGTGTCGATGCGGCAAACCCTGACACCACGACGGATGATCGGGCACAGGCGGCCGAGAAGGAATTTCCGGCAGCCATGCAGCAACTGGAAAAACTGAATGTTCCTGCCCGTATGGCGGCGCGGATTCTGGAGCTTGCCAAGGAAAACGGCATCAAACTCACTGATGCCGCCCTGCTCGACCAATCCGTCGAGCTTGTTTTCCGCACCAATGAAAAAGGCGAATCCGAGCCGATTGCCGTCACCTTCAACATGAAGGACAAGACGAAGCGGTTTTATCATTACCGCGCAGCGCCGGGAAACAAGGCGGAGTTTTTTGATGAGGACGGCCAGTCCGCTTCCAAAACGCTGATGAAAAATCCGGTACCGAACGGACGCCTTGGCGATGGTTTTGCCTGGCGCACCCACCCGATTTTGAAAGTGCGCAAGCATCACAATGGTGTGGACTATGCGGCGCCTTTCGGCTCACCCATTCTTGCGGCTGGCGATGGCGAAGTGGTGCTGATCTCATTTGAACCGGGCTACGGCAAATATGTCCGCATCAAACATGATGGCGGGTTTTTCACAACCTATTCGCATATTTCGCGCACACCACCGTCGCTGAAAGTCGGCCAGCGCGTCAGTCAGGGTCAAGTGATTGCCTATATTGGTTCCACCGGTCTTTCCACCGGCCCACACCTCTATTACGAGCTGCGGATGGGCGATAAATATTACGACCCGACTGCCACCCAACTACCTGCGGGTACTGATCTGGAAGGCGACCGGCTCGACGATTTTCGCAAGCAAATCAGGCATGTCAACAATATCGAAAACTATATCGGCGCGCGCATCGCCAATGCTTTTGCGCCGCAGGATGATGGCCGGGTACAAACTGCCATTCATTAGAACTGACCGGCCAATGCCGGTCAGTCCTGTTGTTTTTGGCGCTTAATGAGCACCCACTTCACTATCGAGATGCGCCATCTGCGCGGCGGCGTAACGATCGCCAGCCGCCGCGCCTTTCGGTACGGCCTGTTCGATGCGGTCAAGATCGTCCTTTGTCAGGACCACATCAAGCGCACCCAGCGCTTCACTCAATCGGTCGCGTCGGCGGGCGCCGACAACCGGAATAATGTCATCGCCCTGTGCCGCAACCCAGGCTATGGCAATCTGCGCAACCGTCACTCCCTTGGCCGCGGCGATCTTCTGCAAGGCATCAACCAGAGCCAGATTCCGGTCGACGTTCTCGCCCTGAAAACGTGGGCTGTGGCTGCGGAAATCCGTTGGACCGGTGGCATTTTTTTGCCAATGGCCGCTGATAAGGCCGCGTGACAGGACGCCGTAAGCGGTAATACCAATGCCAAGTTCGCGGCAGGTCGCAAGAATGCGATCTTCGACACTGCGCGAAATCAGCGAATATTCGATCTGAAGATCGACAATCGGATGGACGGCAGCGGCGCGGCGGATGGTTTCCGGGCCAACTTCCGACAGGCCGATATGTTTGACAAAACCGGCTTGCACCAGTTCGGCAATGGCACCAATCGTCTCTTCAATCGGCACATTCGGATCGAGGCGGGCCGGACGGTAAATATCGATAAAGTCAACACCGAGCCGTTGCAGCGAATAGGAAAGCGCCGTTTTGACAGCGGCGGGTCTGGCATCAAAGCCTATCCAGCCGCCCGCCGGATCGCGCTGCGCACCAAACTTGACGCTGAGAATGGCATCGTCACGCTTTGTGCCCTTGAGGGCTTCGCTGATCAGCATCTCGTTATGGCCCATATTGTAGAAATCGCCAGTATCGAGCAGGTTAATACCCGCCTCGAGTGCTGCGTGAATGGTTGCAATGCTCTCGGCCCGATCTGAAGGACCGTATATGCCGGACATGCCCATGCAACCGAGGCCCAAAGCGGAAACTTGCGGGCCGGTTGCACCAAGTGGACGAATTTGCATCGTATCGAACTCCTTTTTGCTGCCGCACACCATGCGGCAGGTAGGGCTCTTATAAACCGGAGTGGTTTGTGCGATAATCCAGTTCATTATGCACGGGTTGTACGGAAAATCGGACAATGACTGAACCCAATCTCAGCGATCTTGATGCGCTTGTGGCCGTGGCCAGTTCACGCAGCTTTCGCGGCGCGGCGAAGTTGCGCGGTGTATCCGCCTCCTCGCTGAGCGATGCTATCAGGCGTCTGGAGGAGCGCGTTGGCGTTCGCCTGCTCAACCGCACTACGCGCAGCGTGACACCGACGGAGGCAGGCACGCGGCTGCTCGAGCGGCTGACGCCTGCACTGGGTGAAATCACCGGAGCGCTTGATGCACTCAACAGTTTTCGCGACAGCCCGACGGGAACATTGAAGCTCAATGTGCCCGGCATTGTGGCGCAGCGCGTCCTGTCGCCAATTGTGAACGCGTTTCTCACTGCTTATCCGGGCTCACGCTTGAAGTATCCACCAATGACACATTTATCGATGTGCTTGCGGCAGGTTTTGATGCGGGTATCCGCTACGATGAAAGCATTGAACTTGACATGATCGCCGTGCCCATCGGCCCGCGCAGGCAGCGCTTTATTTGTGTTGCAGCGCCCGCCTATATCGAAAAGCATGGCGCGCCCCGGCATCCGAAGGATTTGCTGGAACATGCTTGCATACGTCACCGCTTTGCCAGCGGCGCGGTCGCATCCTGGGAGTTTGAGCGGGATGGCGAACTGGTAAAGGTCAATCCAACAGGGCCATTGATTGCCTCCACCATGGAGCTTGAATATGGTGCAGCAATAGCGGGGCTGGGTATTATCTGCACATTCGAAGAGTTTCTGCAGGAGGGGCTCGCAAGCGGCGCGCTGCTCCCTGTCATGCCAGAATGGTGGCAGAGTTTTTCCGGACCTTTTCTCTATTATCCAAGCCGCAACCACATGCCCACGCCGCTGCGCGCTTTTGTTGATTTTATCAAATCCGGCAGAGACCAGAGAACTTAGGCATCCTCGCCAATAACCGCATGCGGCGTAAGCCCCACAAGGCGCGTATACAGCTCCGGATCTGTGGCACCCTCCGTGTTGACGATGAAGACGCGCGAACGGCTATCAAGATGAATGGCCTCACGCATCGTCTGATCTCCTGCGACAGCAAATAACCCCGCAAGACCGGCGCCCCCACTTTCCCCGGCAACAACAGGCGTATCGTTACCCAGCGGCCGGGCCAGCTGGTTCATGGCAAGGACGGCACCTTCTTCTTCCACCTTCATAAACGCATCGGCAGCACGGGTAAGAACCCGCCACGCCACGGGCGAAGGTTCATAACATTCAAGCATCGCCATGACGGTTGCTTCGCCATGGGCAATTTTCACCACCTCGCCCGCCGCCGCACTGGCAAAGATGCAGGCCGCGCGTGCAGGCTCGACCACGATAAAGGTGGGACGCCTGTCACCGAAGAGAAGCGCCAGATGTCCTGCCAAGGCCGCAGCCACACCGCCAACGCCTGCCTGCACGAATACATGGGTCGGCAGTTCAGGCAGATCACGCAATGCTTCGCGTATGATGGCTGTGTATCCTTGCATCACCAGCCCGGGAATACGCTCATAGCCCGGCCAGGACGTATCTGATACGACGGTCCAGCCCTTCGCCTCGCTTACCCGCGCCGACTCGCGAATGGAATCATCATAGGTGCCATCCACCCGGATCATCTCGGCACCATAACGGACAATGGCAGCCACCCTTTCATCGCTCACTCCGGCATGGACGAAAATCGCCGATTTTGCGCCGACAAGCTGCGCGCCTGCTGCAACCGACTTGCCGTGATTGCCATCTGTCGCGCATCCGAAGGTCATGCGACTGGCTATGGCCCGCACCTGTTGCGCATGAAGTTCGCTGACGTCAACGATCCGACCGAGCTGGCGATTGGCTTCCTCAAGCACAAGCCGGATGACGGCGTAGGAACCGCCCAGTGCTTTGAAACTGCCAAGACCAAGACGCTGCCCCTCATCCTTGACGTGGAGCGCTGCAATGCCAAGTTCTGCGGCAAGGGCTGGCAATGCATGCAGTGGCGTTGGCACATGATTGTCGCGATAGGATAAAAAACGCTCAACCTCCTTGGCCGCCTCTGCACCAAGCGTCTGCGCATCGGTTATATCGAGCGGTTTGTTATGATCGGGGTGCTGGTTGAGGATCAGCATTGCTCTTTCACTCCTGTGATTGACGTATTTATATTGCGATACAGGTGATAAAAGCGCTCTGATTTGACGCTGCTTGTGCAAGTTTGTTTCGTGAAAGACATCCAATGGCAAAGAAATCATTGATAGGGGGAAATGATCTCGATCATTTCGATCTCGCGATTCTCGACATCCTGCAAAGGGATAATGCCACGCCGCAGCGGATTATTGGCGAGGCGGTCAATCTGTCCGCGCCAGCTGTGCAGCGCCGTATTAAACGCATGGAGGAAACAGGCATTATTCAGGCAAATATCGCCGTGCTTGATCCTGCAAAGGTGGGGCAACCCATCACGCTTTTTGTCGAAGTTGAGGTCGAGAGCGAGCGTATCGACCTGATTGACGCGGCCAAAAGGAGCTTTGCTGCTGCCGCGGAGGTACAGCAGTGCTACTATGTAACCGGCGAGGCTGATTTTATTCTGGTGGTCATTGTTGCCAGCATGACCGAATATGAAGCCCTGACCCGCAGACTGTTCTTCGGCAATCACAACGTCAAACGGTTCCGCACTGTCGTGGTGATGGACCGCGTCAAGACAGGAATGACCATCCCATTGAAGTAAGAGCGGCGCGATATTGATTGCGCTAAAACCAGAGGGCCTTATTCGGCCTCTTCATCATCTTCGTCCTCGTCATCGGACTCTATCACGTCCCATATAAAGGCGTGCAGACGCTCCTCGATGCTTTTCCTGGAAGCACCGGCTTTTTCCATCTCGCGCTTGATTTTCAGGAACTGAGCCTTGTCCTCCGGCGAGAGGTATTTTGCGGCGTTTTCGAGCGATGACAATGAACTGGACATGCGCGGCTCATACCTTCTCAAGCACGACAATGGAAGCAGGATATCACGACAGCCCTAGTTGTCGATGAAATCGCGCTCAAGCTTGTTATGGCCTGACGGATCGAGCCCGTGTCCTAGCGCTTAATGCAGTGGCAACCCGTACAGAAATCTTCGGTTTTCAAAAAAATTTCGAGGCAATGTAGAATCGGGCTTGGCTCGAACGTCCTAGGGCTACAAGCCACATTTGAAGGGATGGAACCATCATGAAACGCTCAATATTCAAGGCAATCGCCGGCGCGCTGTTCATCGCAGCCGCAATACCGCTGGCGCATGCACAGGATGCGGCAAAGTCCGCCTATGCCGAAGTCAATGGCATGAAAATGTATTACGAGGTTTCCGGAAGCGGCGATCCGCTCATTGTGCTGCATGGCGCCTATATGAATATTCCATCGATGGGCAAGATCATCCCGATGCTGGCCAAGAACCACAAAGTCTATGCGCTGGAGTTTCAGGGCCACGGACGCACCAATGATATTGACCGGCCGATCACCTATGCAAACCTGGCTGACGATACCGCCGCGTTCATGGATGCCGTGGGTGTCAAGAAAGCCGATGTCTTCGGCTATTCCATGGGTGCCGGTGCCGGACTGCAACTTGCCATCCGTCATCCGGATAAGGTGACGCGGCTGGTGGCGGCTTCCACTGCCTATGACGCCGAGGGTTTTCAGCCTGAATACAAGGCTTTCATTCCGCAGATGAGTGTCGAGATGTTCGTGGGAATGCCGTTTGCTCAGGAATATCGCAAGCTGGCTGCCAATCCTGATGGTTTTCCCGCCCTCGTCAAAAAGCTGATCGCACTTGAACATGAGCCGATGGCATGGGGAACGGATGTCAAGGCGGTCAAAGCGCCGGTACTGATTATCACTGCTGATGCAGACGTGACGACACTGGAACACTCCGTGGCTCTGTTCCGGCTGCTTGGTGGCGGCGCGATGGGCGATATGGGCAAGCCTCTGTCGGCCTCGCGACTTGCCGTCATGCCCGCCACCTCACATACCGCAATCATCACGCAACCGGAATTGCTGGAAGCCTTTGTGGAACCCTTCCTGAAAGATGAAACGCCGAAGGGCATGTTTCAGTAGGCTTATCTTCAACTGTTGACTTTCTGCCAGGCGCTGGATGGATCATACCAACATCCATTCAGCGCCTACATGTATGATCTTTGCAAGTTCACGAGCTGCGAAGCAATATTATGTTTATTTCGAAAAGGTGGTTCGTCACGAACTTTGACGTCACTTAAAGCATCATTTTGCACTTTTTTCGGCATTAACGCCATATGGCAAGCACATATCGGTAATATTGAAAACCCAACCGCACTGATAATAATCTCTAATGTGTATAAGAAAAACTTCTTGCTGTTTAATTTGATATTATATTCAATGAATGCTGCTCTATGGATATTTTATACTCGTATGAAACCGGATCATTTTTGCAACTGCGGAGAGAGTCGTGGCAACCATTACGTGGACTGGTAATGCCGGTGACAATCTTTGGCTTAACCCTGCCAATTGGTCGTCGGGCGACACTCCTAGCTCACTAGACACGGTGGTTATCAACACGCAATTTTTGGGCGCAAACGGTCCACGGGGTTGGGGCCCGACGATCGGCGGCCTTGTTTTGGGTCCGAACACGACTTTGAGTGTCTATGGCGGCCCTGCAACTGCTTCACTTAACATAGGTACTGTAGGAACAGGAGCTATTTCCGGCGGGGTGATATATGCATTCAACGGCAAAATTACAGCTGGAACTGGTGTGACATCCGCATCCGGAGTCGTGGTCCTCGACCAGAACGCGTCGTACCGGTGGGATGGCATCAACTCGACCCAAACGATCCGCATGCACTATCACCCATATCTGGGTGTACCTGTCTCTCCCAACGTCACCTTTGCCTTTTCAACCCAATTTGACGGAACAATAGAGAACTTTTACGCGACCAACATCATCACATATGCCGGAACCGGAACTGTAACCGGTATGACCTTAAACGGGCACACCGTGACCTACACAACAACAGCGGGGAGCTACACTCTCACCTTTGGCAATGATGTAAACGTCGCAGATCTGATCTTCAATTCAGGTACCGGGAGTATCACGACACTCCAAGTGGACCCCAATGTACCCTGTTTCACTCCGGGGACACTGATCCGGACGGAGCGCGGCGATATCGCGGTCGAAACGCTTGACGTTGGAGATATGGTGGTCACGGCCTCCGGCGAGCATCGCCCAATCATCTGGTTGGGCCATCACACCATGAAACGTGACGGATCAGCCGAGTTTCAGTCCGCCTGCCCCGTCCGCATTCAGGCCGGAGCGTTTGGCGACCAGATGCCCTATGCTGATTTGTGGCTTTCTCCCGGCCATGCCATCTGCGTGCGCATTCTCGACGAGGTTCTCATCCCGGCGGGCTATCTGATCAATGGCGCAACCATCGCACAGGTCGATGTCGATGAAGTCACCTATTGGCATGTCGAACTCGGCAGCCACGATATTCTTCTCGCCAATGGCCT
>NZ_FNIY01000023.1 GCF_900104355.1 Phyllobacterium sp. OV277
CTGACCCCAGGCGGCCATGACAGGTGCGTCAGACGGAACCAGCGCCTTGGCATCCGGGCCATAACCCATGACAGGCACATCAACAGCCGCCACATTGCCGAAGGCTGCCCTGATCCGGTCATTGGCCGCATTGCGCAACAGGCGGCTGTCATTGACCAGTGCTGTCTTGGTCGAGGCATGTGCCTCACCGGACAGGCGGTCAAAGGCAACACGGGCTTCATCGGCGCTCAATATTGCCAACCGATTATACAACGCCAGCGACGGACCACTTTGTGCAAGGCTGTTGAGTGCTATCGCTGTATTGAATTGATTGTCAGTGTTGGCGACCGACGCAAATCCGGGTCCTGGCTTGCCAGGGGTGCCGGGATTACCAGGGGTGCCGGGGGTGCCGGGGGTGCCAGGAGTGCCGGGATTGCCGGGGGTGCCAGGAGTGCCGGGATTGCCGGGGGTGCCAGGAGTGCCGGGATTGCCAGTATCCTTGACTTTAATGTTTAGATCGACCTGCTTCTCCTTCTGGTCCAAGGTGACATCCAGAAATGCCGATTTCGATATGGCTTGGGCAAATTGGCCCTCAATTCCGCCTTGTGCAGTCAGAATCGTATAGGTCTGGCCATTCTGATAGCTTGTCGCAGAATCAAGCGCTGTAACTTGCACATTGACGCCGTTTTCGATGATCGCGTTACCTACAGCATCTTGAACGATCGGCTTACCGTCACCGTCAAACCCGGCATATTTCTTCAAGGTTTCGACGACAATCTTGTCGCTTGCCCCGTTTCCGGCAATATCCGCCTCGTAAATGGAACCACTGGCGAAACCTAGCGTCCCCTTGACGGTCATTGTCCCAATCGACCCTGACGTATCGCCGGGAGCAATAATACCGTCCCTGAGAATTGTTGTGTTACCAAATGTTCCAGAGCCTTCTAGGCGACCAAAAGCGCCGGGAACGCCTCTTGGATCATTCATATCCCTGCCCCACACTTCGACGGAGCTCGTATACATTTCGCTGCCAAGGAAATCCGTGCTTATCTGGCCACTTTCGCCTTCTACGACCAGTGTGCCACTTTTCACTTTGATACGCGTGGGATCAGGCGAAATCGTATCGGTATCTTTGGCTTGCGTGCCGAAATCGCTCTTGAACACAAGCTTGCTGCCGCCATCAACAACGATGCCGCCATAGGTGTTGGTGGCATAGAATTTGGAGAGATCGCCGGTAAGAACTGTCTCGCCGGAAAAGCTCGTGATCACACCATTGCCTATAAGTGTATTTGCAAAGAGGTAACCCGTATTGGTGTGATTGAAATTGAGGTGACCCTCTGTGGAAGAGTCGAACGTGATGACGGCATCCGAGTTTATGTGGCCAGCAGCCTGTGCCTGCAGTGCCTTGGGCTCGTCAAATGCACTTGACATATCGATCTTGCCGCCGATGGTCAGGTTGCCAGCTTTGCCATCACTGTTGCCTTCCAACGCAATCCCACCCCTGACGATAAGGTTTGCATCGTTGGCCACCGAGACATTACCATCTCCGGTGTCACCAATCCGCAATTTACCGGTTACTGTGGCCGACGAGTTCGCTCCACTCACGAAGAGAGTGGCGTCATTGATCGAAGAATTTCCAATTTCGGCGGTGGATGTGGTGAGCGAGCCGCCGTCTTCGACGGTCATATTACCGGCAAGCTTGAACTCACCGGCATTGACCCATTTCGAGTTTTCGCCAGTAACAAGAACTTCAGTACCCCACCACGGTAAAGTTGAACTTGAACCAGATTGACCTGCTATGTCGACTTTTCCAGTCGTGATCAAACCACCGTTCTTGACGGTAACGGTACTGACATTGGGATTGTCCAGTCCCGTTCCCGCATAGAAATCGTCGGTGTTGAGGATGGAGCCAGTGCCCGTCACGATTAACGTGCCGCGTGACAGCTGACCTGCACCCACTATGGTTTCCTTGGCATCCGCCTTGCCACCATTTTCGATAATCAGTGTGCCGTCGCCACCGTAAATGTACAGGGCTGCTTCACCATCGCCGCCGCCGCCAACGTAAAGTGTATTGCCATCATTGCCGAGTCGGCTGACGTTCAATTCAGAGCCAGCTCCGCTAACTGTCACGGTGCCCTGAGAGCCCTTATTACCGGCAATGATCATCCTGTGGTCGACAACGATTTTGGCACCATTTTGAACGGTGGCCGTGGCACCTTTGTTGTTAAGGCCGACAATCAGATCCCCAGCAATATCCAAATTCAGATTTACACTTCCAGCGTCAATAACAGTGTCCTGTTCGGCAGCCAGAACCGGAGTGACACTTGTACCTGCGGCAAGTGCTACGGCTGAGAATGCCAATCCCGAGACAAATCTCGTCCGTACACGTCCCAAAGCCGTCGTATTCAGAAGCGCATGCTTCACTCGTTTTGATCTGATTGTCCCGCTCAAAATACTGCCCCTTGAAGTCTGTAGAATCTGCATATGTCAGGCCGGGCTGCGATATTCAGAGTAAAAGGACTCTCTGACACCGCCTCCCGGCTCACTGATTCAATGTATAGGGAAGAGGCTAGGTGTTGAGCCATTAGTGAAGGTTCACTACAGGCCGCGCCTTGGCTTATCTTTACTGTGACTATAGAAGCTTGCGGATGAATTCTGCGGAGAGAGAGCGTATTATTGTTGCAGACGATCATCCCGTATTCCGGGATGGCTTGCGTTTTGTGCTGCAACGAGTTTTCCCCATGGCAGACATAACAGGCGTCGGCACGATGAGCGAAGTCCTTGAACTTGCTCGAAAAGGAAAGGCGCCGGATACTTTCGTACTTGATCTGCTGTTCCCGGGGATGGCCCCGGACAGATCAATCGGTGCATTGCGGCAAGAATTCATGAGATCATCCATCATTATTGTTTCGATGGTTGATGATCCTGCGACGATCGATATGATCATGGCACAGGGCGCTGATGGTTTCATCGGCAAAACCGTTCCGCCGGAAGAGTTCAGTGCTGTCGTTACTGAAATAAGGAACGGAACCTTTGTTATCAGGCCTCATCCCATCAGCATAAAGGAGCCGCCGCGCAGTTCCGGTGGTCTTTCGACATTGACCCCGCGTCAGCTCGAAGTCTTGCGATTGATTGTTGAGGGAAAATCAAACAAGGAAATCGGCCGTGCGCTCGATATCTCGCCCTATACGGTCAGCATTCATGTCTCAGCATTGTTGCGAACACTCAATGTCGGATCGCGGGCCGCAGCGGCGGTCAAGGCAGCCAGTGTCGGTATTGGCTCGGGCAACTGATTGATGATCATGCGTGGACGGGTTGTTGTTCCGCCTGAAGTTTCAGCGCCAGAATGGTTGAGCGCAGTTCGGCCGGGCGGATGGGTTTTGACAGGATCGG
>NZ_FNIY01000006.1 GCF_900104355.1 Phyllobacterium sp. OV277
CCGATCCTGTCAAAACCCATCCGCCCGGCCGAACTGCGCTCAACCATTCTGGCGCTGAAACTTCAGGCGGAACAACAACCCGTCCACGCATGATCCGCTAATTCAGGCTCCTTTGAAAAGCTGAGCTTCTATCGCGGTCTTGTCCAATATCGACCAGACCGATACGATTTTTGAGCTTTTAAACTGGTAGAACACGTTTTCCGCGAACGATATCTTGCGTCCGTTGACGCTCAAGCCGAGGAATTCGGCTTTTGGAGAGCATTCGAAGGCAAGGCGTGCAGCGACGTTTGGAGGTTCGCAGACCAGAAGTTGAATGTTGAAGTGGAGGTCGGGAATGTCCTCGAAGTCCTTCACCAGCATGTCGCGATAGCCGGATAGCTTTAACAATCGACCATTATGCTCGACATCGGAATCGACATGCCGCCCGAGATTGTTCCAGTCCTGCCGGTTTAGACAATCAATATAGGCGCGATAGAGCTGAGAAAGAGGCATGGAAATCTCCGGTTGCAGCTGCCAATTATTGAAAATGCATCCTCGATGCCGATCAACGTATCACAGTACATTTTACCAAGGGACCGTACGGGGCAATCGTTACTGTCGTGTCTGGGTATCCGAAACCAACGCGGATCGAATGCAATTGGTAGCACCCGTGCCATATTTGTCCCTGGCTGCGAGCAGGTGCAAGCTGCCATCCATAGGGTAGAACAAATTTTTTCAATGAATGTCGGATTGAGGGATTCTCAAACGTCCTTTGCAAGTTAATGGATCAAAGGAGGTTGCAATGACCATTCGCACGCGCATTTCGCCGAATCTTTGGTTTGATTTCAATGCGAAAGAAGCGGTAGATTTCTACGTTTCAATTTTTCCCAATTCTAAAGTGTTGCGCATGTCGCATTATCTGAAGGACAGTCCGGGGCCGGAAGGCGAAATCATGACTATTGAGTTTCAACTCGATGGTTTGGTCTTCACGGCCATCAACGGTGGACCCCAATTCAAATTCAACGAGTCCGTGTCATTCCTGATCGAGTGCACGGATCAGGCTGAGGTCGATCGCTATTGGGATGCTCTCCTTGCAGGCGGCGGCGAGCCGAGTGTTTGCGGTTGGCTAAAGGATCGCTTCGGTTTGTCGTGGCAGGTCAATTGGTCACCGATGATAGATATGCTGCTCGATGCCGACAAACAGAAAGCCGGGCGCGCAATGCAGGCGATGCTCAAGATGCGCAAGCTCGATGTTGCGACCCTGCAGAAGGCCTATGCCGGGGACTAAGGCGAGGTATCACGGATGCCCCACTGTGTTCAGAGATGGTGGGGCATCGCCGTAGTTTTTGATAGGGCGGAAGACTGAGAGGCAGACAAATGGCAAGCTCTAAGAATCCACATCACAAAGGACATCGGCTTTAGATCCGGCTGGATTGTTCCAGGTCAATTGGCCGAGCGTCTTCCGTGCGACGTATATCGACAAGAGCGCACCATGCTTGTTTGCAATATGTATCCGTGGGACCCCGTTTTCCGACACTGTGCGAACAGTCCATTGGGGGTCCTTCAAATCCTCAAAAAGTGTAATCGCCGGACCCGCAAGTTGGGTCAACGTCGCATTGCCCTTACCATCGAACGAAAACTCAAGGCGATTACCGCCCTCCCAGCATTTCAAGGTGTGAACTGGGTTCTTCGTTTGCGCGAGCGTAGGGCCTATCGTTCCGAACGCGACGGCCAGTATGAGCGTGACCGGCAAAGTGGTCTGCATTCTCATATTGCGCTCCTCATTGAGGTGAAAACGAGAAGAAAACCCGGACTATCAGCAGCGCTGCAACCTGAGTTCAGGCCGAGCCATCATCCAGAAATACGTCGTCCGAGCCGGTCTGGGCAACGCCGCCACAATCAATAGCATCACCTATGCGGCCTGCCGGTCTGCCATTGATGAATACCGTTGGTGAGCCCACCGCCAATGCCCGGCCATGGGATGGCGCTGGACATGACGGACACCCGTGCGGCGCATAGGCATCACCAACGCGCACTGCATTCTTGCCGTTGATAATAACATCAGGGCTACCCTCAATCGCATTGGTCGGAGGGAAATGGCAATCATGGCCGGAACCGATGTCATCTAAACGGGCTTGTGCTGGCATTCTGTTTCCATCGCATGACGTGAGCTGGAGTGGAAGGCGTGAGTAGGAATACAATGCTCAACAAATATTTGACAGAGTGTTGGATCAACATTGTAAATCGTTATAATCACTTCCTATTCGGTTGTAAGAGCCCTTGATTGGATCATTTTTTGAAGGACTTGCGGCGCATGTTGAAGCTTTTCGTCCGGCACATCAACAATTAGCCCTTCAGCTCTTGCCGCGAGGAGTAACGCAACGCCAGCGGTATCCTTTCCCAAGGCAATAAGCGTTGAGAGCTTGTTCTCCGGCAGTAATTCGGGATTCAAGAGTAGTGCTGCAAAATCAGCGGCAGGTTCAATGGCTGACTCTGCACCAATACGTCGCCAAATATCAAGAACTTGATCCAGCGTCGACCCTTTACACCAGGACAGTGCAGCGCAAGATATTGGCGTCCAACCAGCTCCGTTTGCCAATTGTTGCCATCTTTCAGCGGAGAATTCTTTAAGCCGCGCCGCTACGCCGTGATAGCGATCCAATGTCTCAAACATTCGCCCTTGTTTAGCTGTCCGAAACATAACAGCGTACGTGTTAGGCCAAAATTTTCCGCAAGCGTTAAGCTCTATCCAAATCATAATGGGTGAATAGCCGCCAGCTAACTCAGCCAAAAGTGGGAGGCTTTCATTGGAGGGTTGTTCATGAGCCATAGCGGAACCTATTTAAACAAATGTTGTTGATCGAATGGTACCCACGGCAGATAAGGGTTCGTGGTTGCAGACCGTGCTCCGTCGTAAAACTGCTTATTCATCTCAACAACGCGTTGCAACGCATACTGGCTGTCGGGATAGCCATATTTTTGCGGGTTTGCGATCATGTCTTCCGTTATATTGTTGATGATGCGATCCTGTTGCTGCAAACGCTCCAACTGTTTTTCATAAGCGTATTCTTTGGATTTCCATTGCTGAAAAAAGGGATGGACGTTGTACGTCTGAAATGGGTACTCCTCCTTCTTTGAGTAGGCCAATTCCGCCCATAGCGAAAAGAATTTTTCAACTCTCCATACTCCCCACAAAGATCCCAACGATGCCGAAACCAGTGTAGCGTCATTCGTAATGTTGAAAGCAGTCGCCTCTTTGAACAGGTTTCTTGCATCCGCCAAATAATAACTCGCTCCACCAATCAGGACATCCACAGCAACACCGGACACGACGCCCATCGTTCCGCCCAAATCATTCGAAGAGAATGGGGTCAATGCGTTGAAAGTACTGACATTACTCGCCAGCAGTTTATAAATGTGATGTGCCGACTTAATATCCTCGAGAGAAGTCGACCAGTTATACGCATCATTGACATCTTTTGCTTTTTCAATGCGTTCCAACATTTCTGAAGGGAGTTTGGTGGATTTACCTCCACCTCGCTCCAGCTTTTTCGCAGCATTGGACAGACCAAATTGTGCTGTGAGACCTCCACCGATCAACGATGCGCTGAATGCGACAAGATTCTCTCTTCCGAAGAAAAGAAAGGTATGTGCACCAATCCCAAGTGACATGCCGGAATGGTAACCGATCATCCAACTTTCAGACTTTGTGTTGGCAAAGCCCGCCCATGAGTCAGGATTATTGAGATCGTTGCCGTAAGGAAACTTGCTCATGATTTTCACCGATATAGATTGGGTTGGCGATGTATGGTTTTAAACTGCGCCGTTACAAAAGCCGATTTTGCGTTCAGGTTTTGCGATGTCTGGAGCTTCATTTGAACGGTTCAAATGGCTTGTCACCGCTATTGTATTTCAGCGCCGGTTCAAGCAGGCAATATAGGTTAGATTTGAATATGACGGCGATCGGGTAGCAAGCTTTATTATTGCTCGATGAGCATTTCTGAAGTCCCTCAAGAATATCAAGGCCCCGACATTTCTCCGTATCGCAATAACTCTGGCTAAATGTGGAAAAATCACTGGCGACATAAAATACGGTCGTGCGTCCATATATGCTTGGGTTTCCGATTTTGTCCGTCAGCTTCTTATAAGCAGATCGCACCTCTTCCACCGTCCCGCCATAAAACTTCTGAGGCGAAGTCTGCATAAAATCGAACTTCTCGATTTGCGAATTGCACGTGGACGCTTGGGCGATCGGAGCAATAAGTAAATTTGCAAGTGTAATAAGCAGTATGATTTTCATTTGAATTATCCAATCAGTTCAGACTGATTTTTGCGCTGTTCGCAATTATCTGTTTCTCTCCATTGATCTCGATTTCTTCGAAATCCATAAACAGCCTTTTACCGGTAAGGATCATAGTTCCGTCCTTGTGCATCAGTATTTGCGCCTTACCGCAGCGAACATGGAGTTCCCCCCCGCTATGCATCGTTGTTGTGTTTTGCGAACTAAATGACATTGTGTCATTACTCATGAGATTAATACGGGTACCAGCATTGACGCTGTAAGACATTGCCACGTTCGTTGCCATCCCTCCACCAGCGTTGATCGCATTAAACAGACCAACCGTTTCAGTCTTATTCTTCTCTACCGTCACCGACATGTTTCCTTCCCCAGGATTGAGGATGCCTGGAAAACCCAGATTTTTGGCTGCTTCTCCGATACCCTGCGTCAAGGAGGCCAAAACCTTGTTCACGATCCGCCCGATGCCTGACGGGCCAACGCTGAGTGATAGATTTCCACCAATCACCTCGTCCTTATTATTCCCAACCTCTATTTGCCTGTTGTGACCAATGTGTTGGACGTCATTGTTATCTATTGCTTGAGTTTTATTGTTGAGAATCTTGGTGTTCATGTCCTTTTGAGCGTGAATGTATATCTCTTCTTGTCCCTTCTCATCTTCAAAGGTCAATTCGTTGAACTGTTTAACATCCTTGCCTTTATGCGTATTAGTTCGGAACACGCTCTTGGTTTTGTTATGAGGCAATGGATACGGCACTTTTGTGCTCGGATTAGGCACGATGCCTGTGACGACGGGTCGGTCCGGGTCACCTTCGAGATAGGTGACCATCACTTCCATGCCAATGCGCGGGATGACCTGCGCGCCGAAACCGCCGCCTGCCCAGGATTGCATCACCCGAATCCAGCAAGTGTCGGAACCATCTTTCTTGGCGCGGTTGCGCTGCCATGGGAACCAGACTTTGATGCGTCCATATTCATCCGGATGGATTTCTTCGCCCGGCGGTCCGGCGACGATGGCTACTTGCGAGCCATCAATGCGCGGAGTGGTGGTATGGCGATGCGGTGTTGCCGGTAATCGGCTGGGAAGGGCTATGAACGAATTGGCGTATTCCAGCTTGCCATCGCCCGTCTCGTAGGATGAATCAACGATCTGGTGGACAATTGCGGTGACAACATATTCTTCGTGCTGGTGATCCGCATGCGCCACCTCGTAAGGCTTGAATCGCCGACCCGCGGCCAGCGTTCTGACCGTCGATGATCCTTCGATCTGCTCATGACCCGCTTCCACCGCCTGCATACGCAGTCTGGAAGCCTGATCATTGGCCGATTGATCCATCGCCTTTGACGGATAGTGGAACAGCTCATATTCGGCATTCTTTGGCAGCGAGACAAGCGAGGGCGTCGTTGCACCCTGCGGTCCTTGCGGCTTTTCAAAGTTCCAGTCGCCGCCCGCACGTTTTCCCGGCGTGAACTGATAATTGCGTGCAAATTCGCTGATGTGGTTTCTGTCCGTGGAACCTGCTGCAAACCTGACATCGGTATCAGGACCCTTCGTATAGCCGAAGGGATGGCTTGCCACATGCAGCGTATGCTGGCCCTCCTCATGTTCGAACCAGTAGAACAGGCCGTCGGCTTCGAGCCGCCGGGTCAGATAGGCAAGATCAGTTTCGTTCCATTGCACGGAGTAGTGCATCGGAGCGGGCGGCGTAACAACACCGCCTGTCACCGCAGCCTTGATGCCGTGTTCGCTCAGAAGCGTTTCCACGATCTGCACCGTGGTCATATCCATGAAGATGCGGCAGTCGGAGCGTTGCGACAGCAGCCACAATTGCGGGCGGATGATCAGGCTATAGGAGCGCAGACCACGCGAGACGGGCGGGCCTTCCTTCAATCCCGTGACAAGACCATTCCACGGTCGGCGCTGGCCATAGGCGATTTCCAGCGACAGATCGACAAGCGTTCCGACAAGCTCTTCCGGCTTGATGTCAGTGCGCTTGGATTTGACGTCCACCGCGATCTCGAACAGGCCGTTGATTTCCTCGCGGATATCCATTTTCTCGGCCAGAAGAACGTCCGTCCCCAGCGACGTTGAGATGCGAAGAATGCGGTCGGCTTGAATCAAGCCGGCGTCGGTGAAGTCAAATTCCATTCATTCCTCAACTGTAATTGGTCTCGAACCTACAACCTTTGATTGTTTTTAAGTTGCTTGAAAAGCGGCGTCGAGTGTTTATTCGCCTATAGTGCATTATTGCACAAGGATAAGCCTTCTATTCTTCAATAATCGCCAGATGAATTCAGTATCATTTTGAACAAATGCTGTTTTGGATTTGGGTGTCTTCCGCCGCGGCCATCTTGAAACCGACAATCCAATTGCTTGAACCAGATCGTTAATCGCCATATGTGAAGGGGATCGCAGCTGTTGCCGCCCTTATTACCGGAGTATCGATGTCAGACAATATAAACCGTTTTCTGGGAGACACGCCCGGCCGCATCTTGCTCAAGCTCGTTGTCATCTCGCTTTTTGTTGGTGTGGTCATGAGTGCGTTCAACTGGTCGCCGCTCGATATTCTCTATGGCTTTGAGAACTTTGCCCGGCGTATCTGGAATCTTGGCTTTGGCGCCATTGAGCGTTTCGCTGACTATTTCTTGCTTGGTGCCGTCGTGGTCATTCCCTGTTTCATCATCCTGCGGTTGTTAAGCTTTCGACGCTGATCTCAAAAACATCTCTCTGGCCTGAATGAGCCACAATTGCTGGGTATCGGCAGGGTGTCTCATTCAGGAATTGCCTATGCCAGCTTCAGAATCTTATTTGTCACGCCGCAGCTTTCTTGGTTTTGCAACCGTCTCGGCACTGTTGCCGCTGGCAGCGTGCCAGACGGTGACGAGTCCGCCCGGAAAGAAAGAAGGCGTTTCGTCGTCAGCTGCCTCTCTCGTTCAGAATATACGGTCTTCAAATGGCCTTGCTGGTTTGACTGCGGATTCCACGCTGGAAAAAGCGGCCTTGCAGCAAGCAGGTTTTATGGCGAGCGCAGGCCGGATGTCGCATACGACAGGCTGGGGCCGTGATTTTGCTACTCGGGTGCGGAATAATGAAATTCATGGTCTTGCTGCAGAAAATATTGCAGTAGGCCGCATGGAACTAGACCGGCTCTTTGCCATGTGGATGGCTTCGCCGCCACATCGTCGTAATATGCTTGATCAAAAATTCACCCGGTTTGGTCTTGCCTATTGCGAGGCATCAAGCGGCAGCAGCCAGCGTTATTGGGCGCTCGTTCTCGCAAGCTAATCTTTCGGCTGTAATTGGCCGATAGTGCTGGAAAAGAACCGCGCTCAATGGCATAGAACACCGTCAGCCTTCTGGCCTCTTTCTCCGGTGTTTCAATGTCAACGCAAGTGTCAAATCCTGATGGATCAAAGATTGTTCGCCCGTTCGAGGTGACCAATCGCTTGATGCTGGCGATTACGATTCCGGTGATGCTGGCATCGCTGACAACACCTTTGCTTGGCCTTGTCGACACTGCTGTTATTGGTCAGCTTGGCGATCCGCATTTGCTCGGCGGACTTGCGATCGGCGCACTGGTCTTCGATTTTCTGTTTTCGACTATGAATTTTCTCCGTGCTGGAACGACAGGGCTGGTGGCGCAGGCCATGGGACGCCATGACAATGTCGAGCAACAGGCTGTGTTCTGGCGCGCGATTGGCATTGCAGTGGTTGTCGGCATTGTTTTTATCGCTATCACGCCTCTGGTTCTGACCGGGACGATCAGGTTTATGAACCCGGATTCGGCGGTCGCCAACGCCATGTCGACTTACGTGTCGATCCGGCTTTTTTCTTCGCCGATGGCGCTGGGGAATTTCGTCGTGCTTGGGCTGTTGCTGGGACAGGGAAAGGCGATGCAGGGACTTTACCTGCAATTCCTGCTGAACGGTGTCAATGTCATCATGACCTATTGGCTGGGCCTCGTTCTCGGTTGGGGTGTTGCGGGTATTGCCTGGGGAACAGTTCTCGGCGAAAGCGTGGCGCTTCTGGTCGGTTTGATGATGGTCTACTGGCAGTTTCGCGCGGTACCCAACCCCTCTCTTGCGCGTATCCTCGATATGCATGCCATACGCCGCATGTTTGCGGTCAACCGCGATATCATGTTGCGTTCTTTCTTTCTGCTTATCGCCTATGCCTATTTTACCCGCGCTGGTACCGAAGCGGGTGCAGTGACATTGGCGACGAACGCCGTTTTGATGAATTTTCTGCTGATTTCAGGCTATTTGATCGATGGTGTAACCACGGCCGCGGAGCAGATTTCCGGCCGTGCAGTAGGCGCGCATTATCGCCCGGCCTTTGATCGCGGCATCAAGCTATCATTCCTGTGGGGGCTGGTTCTGGCTTCGCTGATGGCACTTTTCTTCCTGACCTATGGCAACGCCATTGTTGCCCTGCTGATCAAGTCGGCTGATGTTCAGGCCATGGCAGCCCTATACATGCCATGGGCAGCTTTGGCTCCTGTCACCGGCTTGTTGGCCTTCCATATGGACGGCGTCTTCATCGGTGCCACATGGTCGCGCGACATGCGCAACATGATGATCCTGTCACTCCTCGGTTATTTCGCCGCTTATTACGTTCTGCCGCAATTCATGGGCAATCACGGGCTCTGGCTGGCGCTGCATCTTTTCCTTGGATTGCGTGGGCTGTCGCTTCTGGCCATCCTGCCGCGGCGGGCACGGTTGCAGTTCGCCAACTAGATCAATGAGCTGGTCTGCCGTTCAGCGCGATCGAGCGCATGCTGGATCAATCGCTCAACCAGTTCGGGATAGGCGATGCCAGTCGCTCCAAGCGCCTTCGGATACATGCTGATATTGGTGAAGCCAGGTATGGTGTTGACCTCGTTGACAACCATACTCATATCGGGCCGAACAAAGAAATCGACACGGGCCATGCCTTCACAGCCCAAGGCCCGGAATGCCCGGCCCGCCATATCCTGCAACTGCCCTGTGACAGCGTCGGGGAGATTGGCTGGAATAGACAGAGCGGCCCCATCCGCGTCGATATACTTGGCCTCATAGGTATAAAACCCATGGCTTGCCGCCGGAGCGATCTCGCCGGGAACGGAAACAGTCAACGATCCATCGCCATGTTCCAGCACGCCGAATTCAATCTCGCGCGCCTGAACGAATTCTTCTACGATAAGCTTACGGTCGTGCTTGAAGGCCTCTTTAACAGCCGCATCAAAGGCTTCTGCCGTTGCTGCCTTGCCGACACCGACGGATGAGCCTTGCCGGGCTGGTTTGATAAAGACCGGCGTCCCAAGATCGCGCGCTATACCGTCGAAAGAGGCCGTTTCGCCAAACTGGATCGTCACGCCACGCGCGACTGGCAGTCCTGCCTCTTTAAGCAGGCGCTTGGCAATGTCCTTATCCATCGCCGCAGCGGACCCGAGAATACCGCAGCCGACATAGGCCACATCAGCGACTTCGGCCAATCCCTGCACAGAGCCATCTTCACCGTAAAGGCCGTGCAGCACTGGAAACACAATATCGACAGGCGGCAGTTCATGCGGCGCGCCGCTTGCGGGAATAACCAAAAGACGACCTTTACCACCCGGCAGCAGGCTGACTTCTGATCCGGTTGTCGGCACTGCCTTTGGCAGTCCACCATTTTCAAGTTCAACCAGTAGCCATTGTCCGCTGCGTGTGATGCCAATGGGCACTATTTCGTATTTTGACGTATCGATGGCCTTGACGACATTGCTGGCAGAAAGCAGGGAAACCTCGTGTTCGGCTGAACGTCCGCCAAAGAGAACTGCAACCCGTCTTTTGCTTGTCATCACTCTGTTTCCATGTGGTTGGGAATATCGCTGTTCCGTTGGATTGCGGAACAATGGCGAAATTACGCTCGCCGATCAGGCGGGAATATCTTTGCTAGCCCAATCAGCAACATCGCGGTCACGCAGTTCAGCAATGTTGCCCACGCCATCGCGTTTTAGTGCCGCTGACATATCCTTGATAATCTCGGCAGCAAGCCCGGGGCCGCGATAGATCATGCTCGTGTAGAGCTGGACAAGATCAGCGCCCGCGCGGATTTTTGCGATTGCCGTCCTGGCGCTGTCGATGCCACCAACACCGATGATTGGCAGAGCAGGTCCAACACGCTGGCGCATTTTAGCCAGAACAATTGTCGAGCGGGTAAAGATGGGCGCGCCTGAAAGTCCACCAGCCTCGCCTGTGTTTTTCGCGCTGCGCAAACCAGTGCGTGACAGCGTGGTGTTGGAGATGATCAGACCATCAAGCGGATGCAGTCCAACCTCGGCAGCGATATCATCAAGGCTTGCATCAGGCAGATCAGGTGCGATCTTCAGAAATACGGACCGCCTTGCGCCAGACTGAGCGGCAACTTCATCGCGTGCTTCCAGTACCTTGCCGAGCAATTCCTTGAGACTGTCCCGCGCCTGCAGGTCACGCAGACCGGGCGTGTTCGGCGAAGAGATGTTGACGGTGAAGTAACTCGCAAGCGTATGGAATTTGCGGATACCGGCGACATAGTCTGCCACGCGATCAGCCGAATCCTTGTTGGCTCCGATATTGACCCCGACAATTCCCGGATGGTTCTTGCGTGATGAAAGGCGCTGAAATGCAGCCTCATGGCCTTCATTGTTGAAGCCAAGGCGATTGATCACGGCATTGTCTTCAACAAGACGGAAAATGCGCGGCTTTGGATTGCCGGATTGTGCTAGCGGTGTGAGAGTACCGATTTCAGCAAAACCGAAGCCAAGTTTCAATAAAGCATTCGGCACCTCAGCATTCTTGTCGTAACCCGCCGCCATACCCAGTGGATTTGGGAACGTCAGTCCCGCAATCTCGACACGCAAGGCTGGATCACTCGTTGAGGCACAGGAGGGAACGAGTCCCGTTTTCAACGCCTTGATCGACATGCCGTGGGCATCTTCCGGATCGAAAGTGAAGAGAACTTTGCGGCCAATCGACTGGAACAGCCCACTCATGCATCCATCTCCGGGAACTGGTGTTTGCCGCCAGCATCAAGCGGCAGTGGTTTGACCCATAGAACTGCATCCATGGGGAGTGATGCATAGAGATGCGGGAAAAGATCGCCGCCGCGGGAAACTTCATACTTCAAGGCTTCGCCAAGTCGGTCAGCTTCGACTGCAATCAAAAGCAGGTCATCCTGTCCAACAAAGTGTTTGGCAGCCGTTTCCACCGCCTGTGCAGCGGTGGAAAAATGAATATAGCCGTCGGCATGGTCAATCGGTGCGCCATCAAACACACCGGCAGCTTCTGCCGCCTGCCAAAGTCCCCTTGGGGCAATCTTGTAAATCAATTTGCTCATGCGGTTTTACTAGACGCAAAACCGCAATGCGCAAAGAGTAGACTGGCATCGGTAACAGAAATCTCGACCCGAATTCCTATTTTCGGCGTATTATCCGCTCAAGCTCGGTGTTCTGCATTTCGGAGGTCAGTCATGTCACGCACACGAACTCTCTTTGCCGCCGTTACGGCTGTTCCACTTCTGGCTATCGCTGGCTCAACCGGTGTTTTTGCTGAAGACACGATGAGCTACTCGCTGGAAAAGACCGAAACCGGTTATATCAGGCTGAACAACAAAACAGGCGAGACGTCTATCTGTCAGGAAAAATCCGGACAGCTGGTCTGCAAGCTCGCCACAGAAGAGCGCAAGGCCTATGAGGAAGATCTGGCTGATCTGAAAACCCGTGTCGCCAAATTGGAAGACACGGTGGCGAGCATAGGCAAAATTCCTCCGGTGGTTCGCGATGCGCTGCCTTCCGATGAAGAATTTGAAAAAGGCTTGAGCTACATGGAGAAATTCATGCGTCGTTTCATGGGCATCGCCAAGGAATTCGAGAACGATGACAAGGGCTCGAAGGCAGAACCCCAGAAGACCTGAACCGCACGAATTTCCGCATGATTTTCCAGGACTGTTTTCCACGGATAATAGCAAATCCATCCCTCCCGGCATCATTTTGTTCTTGATTTGTTCCAGTAATTATACGACTTTAGTGTTCAATAATTGACGCTGGAGGGACAGGATGAACGAGGGCCCAAGATTGATCGGTGAGATTTCCATCCGGCTTTTTGTGCGCCACGGCGACCAGCAAATGGCCCTGGATTTCTATGAGAATGTGTTTGGTGCGCGGATTGTCGGGCGGCCTTATCTGCACAATGGCGAATTGATTGCCGCTGAAATGCGGATGGGTGCGTCGGTGATCATGATTGTTGGCGCAAATCCGAAACGTGATGCAGATGCTTCAATGGGTGGCCCGCGCTCGGTTCACGCCATTGGTGCGACCCCTGTCATGCTCGACATCCATGTGGATGATGTCGATCGTGTCATGCACCATGCCACATCGGAAGGCGGCCATGTGCGCAATGCCGTTGAAGAACTTGATAATGGTGATCGGGTCGGCGTCCTCACCGATCCGTTCGGCCATTTATGGGTGGTTAAATCACGACGCAAACATCTGGCTGCGTGACGCAAACATCTGCTGTGTGAAGTGGCAGCCGGCCGTGATAAGGGCCGATTGCCATAGGTGCCTAAGAAGTAGCAAACTTCTTGGTTGCTGAGATCAATTCATGAACAATGCCCGGCTCCGTGACCGAGTGACCGGCATCTTCAACAATCCGCAAATCGGCTTCCGGCCAGACCTTTTTCAAATGCCACGCATTCAACAGCGGCGTGCACATGTCATAGCGGCCATGCACCAGAACGCCCGGAATCTCGCGGATCAGATGGGCATTGCGCAGGAGATGATCATCCGTGTCGAAGAAGCCCTTGTTCTGGAAATAGTGGCACTCGATGCGCGCAAACGCGATGGCAAAGTGGTCTCCGGCGAAAGCCTCTTCTCGCGCTGGATCTGGCAAAAGGGAAAGCGCCGAGCCTTCCCAGCGTGCCCACAATTTGGCCGCTGCCAAGCGAACGGCCGGGTCCTCATCGGTAAGGCGTTTGTAATAGGCGGCAATCATATCGCCACGCTCCGCCTCTGGAATATGCTCCTCATAGGCTTCAAAACGATCAGGATAGATGATGCTCGCACCGTTTGAGTAGAACCACTCAATCTCAAAGCGACGGATCATGAAGATGCCGCGCAAGATCAATTCGGTGACGTGTGCCGGATGCGTCTGGGCATAGGCGAGTGCAAGGGTCGAACCCCATGAGCCACCAAAAACCTGCCATTTCTCGATACCGAAATGCTCGCGGATGCGCTCCATATCGGCCACAAGATCCCATGTCGTGTTCTCACGCAATTCAGCATAAGGCGTTGATTTTCCACAACCACGCTGGTCAAACAGAATGATGCGGTAAAGCTCCGGATCATGCAGGCGGCGCATGGTGGGATTAATCCCGCCGCCTGGCCCGCCATGGATCATGATAACCGGTTTACCGTTGGGATTGCCGCATTCCTCCACATGGATACTGTGCAAATCGGACACAGCAAGCATCTGCTCGGAATAGGGCTGGGTCTCGGGGTAAAGAGTATTGGTGATCATGCATCTTTCTTTCGAAGATTGTCCGTAATGTACGTATGATTGCGCGGGATTATGGTTTTGCCAAGTCAATTCATGTGTTTAGCAGACATCAACGGACAAACCGTACGCGTTTAAAACTTTTGTGCGGACTAAATTTGTCTTGATATATCAGGTAAATGCGCTTTAGTCGAAAGCATTAAAATCAATAAATTACAGTTGCTGATATTTTTCGAAATAAGGACTTTTCAATAATGAAATTTAAGTTTGTCATTGTGGACGATCATCCACTTTTCCGCGGCGCATTGAAAGCAGCCCTTGGTATGCAGCCATGGGATGCGGAAATTATTGAGGTGGGCGATCTGGAGAGTGCCAAGAATCTGTTGCTCGACGTATTTGATGTTGATCTGGTGCTTCTTGATCTTGCATTGAACGGGGTGAGTGGCCTGACTGGCTTGATTATCTTGCGCGCGCTGTGCCCGACCATCCCGATTGCAGTTGTTTCGGCAACTGACGATCTGTTCACCGTCCGCGCAGCTCTTGCACTGGGCGCATCGGGCTTTATTTCCAAGTCGTCGACGCCCGATAAAATTGGCCTTGCTGTCAGCAAGATATTTGACGGTGAAATCTGGTCGCCGCCCGCGTGCGACGACGAGAGCTCTCTTGATGCTGAGCATTATGAGTTGATTGCTTGTTTGCGCCGGCTAACGCCACAGCAGGGGCGTGTTCTTGGCATGATGGCTGGCGGCATGCTGAACAAGCAAATCGCCCATGAGCTTAATGTATCGGAGGCGACCATCAAGGCGCATGTGTCGGCTGTTCTGAATAAGCTCGGTGTTGAAAGCCGGACACAGGCAGTCATTCGTTTTTCGCGTTTCAAGTCCGATACAGCGACCTTGAACACTGAACTTGTTGAATTGCAGTAGACCTGAGCGCAATTTAACTGCAGCTATCAGCTAGTTGAAAGTGCGAAAGGAGTGCTCTGAGGGCTGCGGGCTTGACGGGCTTGTTGATAATCGAAACATCGGTGGACATGGCGTGGTGGCGCAATTGGTTGGATCGCTCGGCAGTAACGAGCGCAGCCTTTATCTGGCAATCATAGTGGTTGCGTGCGTATTCAACGAGATCAATACCCGTTGCTTCACCGAGGTTGTAATCCGTAAGGATGACATCCGGCGCTGACGTGTGATTTTGGCAAAAGCTGCTTAAAGCGCCACTGTGGTTCAACACGTCCACTTTGCATCCCCAGCTTTGCAGGAGTGCTTTCATGGCGGAAAGCGAACGCTCATCATCGTCAATATAAAGAATTGCCAGGCCATCCAATGGACGGGAGTGCCGTAGGGCCGGCATCTCTTTGACAAGCGCTGATGCTTTGGTTTCTGACACCGGCATCCGCACCGAGAAAACCGAGCCTTTTCCAAGGTTTGAATGAACCTCGATAGACATGTCGAGAGTCTTGGCTATGCGTTCAACGATCGATAGACCAAGGCCAAGTCCCTCCGATTCCATCATACCCTCGGAGAGCCGGGAGAATTCACGAAAGATGATATTCAGCTTTGATCTGGCAATGCCAATGCCCGTATCAAGAACCTGAACCTCAAGCATTTGGCCCCGGCGGCGCACCCCGACCAGTATCTTGCCTGACTTGCAGTACTTGACCGCGTTCGAAACGAGGTTTTGAAGCAATCGGCGTAAGAGGTTGCGGTCTGTCGCAACGATGGCCGAACTCGCAACAAGTTTGAGTTCAAGACCCTTCTGGCCGGCCGCAGGCAAAAAATCTCCTATCACTTGCTCTAAAAGTGTGTTCAGCGCAAAGACAGAAACAACAGGCTTCACAGCACCCGCATCCAATCGCGAAATGTCCAGCAACGTGTTGAAGATCGACTCTACTGCCTCGAGAGATGAATCGAGGCTGGCCGCCAACGCTCTCTGATGCGAATCGCCCAACTGCTCGGTCAGTGCGGACGCATAAAGACGGGCCGCGCTGAGCGGTTGCAGGATATCGTGCCCCGCATCCACCAGCAAACGTGTCTTGCTGTTATTGGCTTCTTCGGCCCGGCGCTGTGCTTTTGCCAGTTCTTCATTTGCATGGGTAAGCTCTGCCGTCCGTTCGCGAACGCGTGCATCGAGATGTGCATTGGTCTGCCGCAAACTCAAAGCATGGATGAGCGGTCGGTCCCTGCTGTTTTCGCTGTCAGCATGCCGGTCAATTGTCTTGGTACGCACATAATGTGCCAGGAGATATAAAAGTGCGACGAGCGCGCCAGTCCAGCCCACCATGGGCCTCAACCTTCCGTTAAATAGCGGCAAATGCCTTCATGAAAATGGATCGATCTCAAAATGGGAATGCGGGAAAATCTGCGGTAGTGAACGCGTATCTACTTATAAAACAAAACTTTTTGTTAATAATTTAGGAACATCTGTTACTGTCAATCTGTGTTGCACGTCGCATCACTGGGGACTGACAGCTTCCAATTAACACGGAATACTGGAGAGTGGTATATCATGCTAAAGGAATTCAAAGAATTTGCCTTGAAGGGAAACATGGTCGATCTCGCCATTGGTGTGATCATCGGCGGTGCTTTTGGCAAACTGGTTGACTCGATTGTTAACGACATCCTGATGCCGATTATCGGGCTTCTTACAGGTGGCGTAGACTTTTCCAACATGTATATCCAGTTGGCGGGAGCGCCCGCTGCTACACTGGCTGCCGCACGCGCTGCCGGTGCAACGCTTGCTTACGGCAACTTCATCACCCTGGTGATCAACTTCCTGATCATTGCCTGGGTTCTCTTCATGGTGGTGAAAGCCATGAACAGGCTCAAGAAGAAGGAGCCGGTTGCCCCTGAAGCTCCTGCTGCGCCGACCAAGGAAGAAGTATTACTTACTGACATCCGCGATCTGCTCGCCAAACGCTAAGGCGTTTCGCACGTATTTTAAAACCCCGGCCCCGTGCCGGGGTTTTTGTTTATACCTGTCAGTAAGTCGTCAGCAGACTATCAGCGGCGGTGATGGGAACATCACAAATATCCACGTGATTATTAAGTTTCGTTGCGTTACGTCTGGCCTCTGGCATTGGAGAAAATCATATGGGTCTGATCGAACATTTGCGCCACGAAGCCGCTGTCGCTCCCGAAAGCGGCATTGTTGCCGTGATGAACCACGGAAGGCGGCAGGAGGGGGTCATTCCTTTATGGGCGGGCGAAGGCGATCTGCCGACACCGGATTTCATCCGTGATGCTGCAAGTGCTGGTTTGGCCAATGGCGAGACTTTCTACACCTGGCAGGCAGGCATTCCCGAATTGCGGCAGGCGCTGGCTGAATATCACAAGCGCCATTTCAATGTTGATCTGTCTGTAGACCATTTTTATATCACGGGCTCCGGCATGCAATCGATCCAGCTTGCGATTCAGGCCACCGCGGGGGCAGGGGATGAAGTGATCTATCTGTCGCCCGCATGGCCGAATTTTGCCGCCGCAGCCGGTATTGCCGGTGCAACACCGGTTCCTGTCATTCAGGATTTCACCGGAAATGGCTGGACACTTGATCCCCAGAAAATCCGCGACGCAATCACGCCAAAAACAAAGGCGCTGTTCATCAATTCTCCATCAAATCCTTCGGGTTGGACTGCCGATCTCGAAACACTGAAAGAGATATTGCAGATTGCGCGCCAGCACGGTCTGTGGATCGTTGCCGATGAGATCTACACCCATTTTTATTATGGTGCGCAGCGGTCACCGTCTTTCTTTGATGTCATGGACCCGGATGACCGCATTATTTTCGTCAACAGCTTTTCCAAGAACTGGGCCATGACGGGTTGGCGGGTGGGCTGGATGACCGTTCATTCTTCCCTTGGCAAAACTGTAGAGAACCTCATTCAGTATTCAACATCGGGCGTTGCGCAATTCATGCAGCGCGGTGCCGTTGCTGCGCTTGATCATGGTGACGAATTTATCCGAATGCAGGTTGATCGCGCGCACAAGGCCCGCGACATTCTCTGTGCCAAACTTGCGGCCACCGGCAGGGTGCGTTTGTCACCGCCTGCGGGCGCTTTCTATCTGCTCTTCGGTATTGAAGGTGTCACGGATTCATACCGTGCGGCCTTTGATATTGTCGATCAAGCAAAGGTTGGCCTTGCGCCCGGCACAGCTTTTGGGGATGGTGGTGAAGCCTTCCTGCGACTGTGTTTTGCCCGACGAATCGATCAGGTCGAGGAGGCTGCCGATCGCCTCGCAGACTGGATCCGGAAACGTTGAATCGCATACATCTCAATAATACCCAGGCCACCATCCTTTCCCTTTTCATTGCCTCGGCTGGCGCTTTCAGCGCCGGTTTTGTTGGTCTGCCTATCCCATTCCTTCTTGGATCAACGCTCGCGGTTACGGCCGCATCGCTGTCGGGTGTTCGTATTCATTTGCCTGACTGGTTGCGGGTCTTCGTGTTCTTCATGCTGGGCATTCAGGCTGGTTCCGGCGTTTCGCCTGATACGATCAACCAGATGGTGTTGTGGCCGGTGAGTTTTCTCATGCTCTTTGTTGCGCTCGTCGCTGTGACGGGGCTCACCTATCTGATGCTGCGCAAAGGGTTTGGCTGGGATGGGCCCACAGCCCTGTTTTCGTCGCTGCCGGGTGCGCTTTCCTTCGTGCTGGTTGCGGCGATGGGAACGCAAGCCAATATGGTCAAGATCACCGTGGTTCAATGTATCCGGCTTCTGCTGCTAATCGGCTTTCTCGCGCCACTGCTGGCGATCATCGCAAAGAACGCGCCGCATGTTGTTATTGAGATGAATTATAACTGGACGGTGCAGGAGGCACTTATCCTGTTTGTCTGCGGCCTTGGCGGTGCGCTGCTTGGCCACTTCACCCGCGTGCCCGGTGGCATGATGTTGGGGGCTCTGCTGGCGAGCGCCTTGCTGCACGGGGCATCGTTGGTGACAGCCGTCGTGCCGCGCTCCATTGCTGATATCGGATTGATTATTCTGGGTGTTCTGATTGGCTCACGGGTTGGTGCGGAGCATCGCACCCAACTCGTGCGTTATCTGCCCGCGGCTCTCTGTGCGTTCATCATCGGAACCGTCGCATCGTTTCTGGCCGCTTTTGCGGTCTGGTACATTCTGGATATCCATCCTGCACAGATCGCGCTTGCCTTTGCGCCCGGCGCGCTGGAAGCTTTGACTGTGATTGCCTTCTCGCTCGGCGTTGATCCGTCCTATGTGGCATCCCATCACGTAGCGCGGTTCCTGATGATTGCGCTCGCTGTGCCATTTCTCGCCCGCTGGTTGAGCGGTGCCAGTGCAAATAAATAAGCCCGCCATCTCGAACGAAATGACGGGCCTGTTCTAACTTCAGAAAATGGTGTTTCAGCCACCCGCCTTGGATACGGCGAGTGTGACCACGCGTTCGTTTGTTTTGACTGATGGAGTGCTGTCCTTGGCGAAGGGAATGCCAAGAGCAGTCCAGACTTCAACCAGAGCGTCCTTCAATTCAAGCACCAGCTCATCGGAATGGAACGGCGTTGGAGTGATGCGCAAACGTTCGGTTCCGCGCGGGACAGTCGGGTAGTTGATTGGCTGGATATAGATCCCATGAACTTCAAGCAGCCGGTCGCTTGCCATTTTGCACAACTCGGGATCGCCAACATGGATCGGGACGATGTGCGTTTGCGAGTGCATGACAGGCAGGTTTGCCGAAGCCAGAATATCTTTGGTAAGTTGCGACTGACGCTGATGCTGTCTGCGCTCTTCCTGCGATACTTTCAGATGGCGAATCGACTGGGTGGCAGCCGCTGCAATGACCGGGGGTAGGGCCGTGGTGAAAATGAAGCCGGGCGCATAGGAGCGAACCGCATCGATCACCGTCTTGGCTCCAGTAATATAGCCGCCGAGTGTGCCGAAAGCCTTGGCCAGTGTTCCTTCAATAATATCGATACGGTCTGAAAGGCCTTCCTGATCGGTGATGCCGCCGCCACGATTGCCATACATGCCAACTGCGTGGACCTCATCAATATAGGTCATGGCATTGTACTTTTCGGCCAGATCGGCAATCGCTGCAATCGGCGCGATATCGCCATCCATCGAATAAACAGATTCAAACACGATCAGCTTGGCGCGTTCCTTGCCTGCTGCTTTCAACAGGTCTTCAAGGTGCGCCACATCATTGTGACGGAAAATCTTCTTCTCTGCACCGGAGCGACGAACGCCTTCGATCATCGAGGCATGGTTCAACTCATCGGAAAGAATCAGGCAATTGGGCAGAAGCCGTGCGATGGTCGAGATTGACGCTTCGTTGGATACAAAACCTGACGTAAAGACCAGACCGGCTTCCTTGTTGTGAAGGTCGGCCAGTTCGTTTTCAAGCTCTACAAGCGGATGGTTATTACCTGAGATATTACGCGTGCCGCCAGCGCCAGAGCCCATGCGGCTGGATGCATCATGCATGGCAGCGATCACGGATGGATGCTGCCCCATTCCGAGATAATCATTGGAACACCATACGGTGATTTCGCGCGTGGCATCAGCGGTACGCCAAAGCGCGCGCGGAAATTTTCCCACGATCCGTTCCAGATTAGCAAAGACCCGATAACGCTTTTCAGCGTGCAACTGGTCGATCGCGTCTTCGAAAAACCGACGATAGTCCATGTACTGCTCCTGTATCACAAACTTACTACCGTTTTTGCTGCTTAAAATCCATGATGGGAAGGTGGGCAATTTGCCACGCTTGGTAAATGACAGCGTCCAAGTTCAGCATGCCCTATAGTGCCAAGGATTTGCGAAAGACGGACGCCGCCTTTCGGGAAGATGTTCAGTCCGAGGTGTTCCTGCTGCATAAAGTGTTTTGGCTGAAGAATTTTTATGCTGTCGCTTCAAGGCTTTGCACTCTTGCCGAAATACGGCAAGATGAGCGCTGAGAGCTGTATTCATGGTTCAGAGGTTAACAGATGACAGTACTCGTAACCGGCGGTGCCGGATATATTGGCAGCCACATGGTCTGGGAATTATTGGACTCGGGAGAGTCGGTTGTTGTCATCGACCGGCTATCAACCGGATTTGAATGGGCAGTACCGCCGGAAGCCAAACTCATAGTCGGCGACATTGCGGATCAGCACCTTGTCCGTGAAACCATTGAGCGCAATTATGTTGATGCGGTCATTCACTTTGCCGGTTCGGTCGTCGTGCCGGATTCGGTTCGCGACCCGCTCACATATTATGAAAACAACACCTCAAAATCCCGTTCCCTTATCGCAGCGGTCATCAAATCGGATGTGAGGAATTTCATTTTTTCATCAACGGCCGCTGTGTATGGCGATGGTGGTATGGAGCCCGTCACCGAGGATACGACGCTTCAACCGCAATCACCCTATGGTGTTTCCAAACTGATGACCGAATGGATGTTGCGTGACACGGCAGCAGCCCATGATTTCCGTTACACGGCGCTTCGCTATTTCAATGTTGCTGGTGCTGATCCCAAGGGCCGATCCGGCCAATCCACACGAGGGGCGACCCATCTGATCAAGGTTGCTTGTGAAACAGCCCTTGGCAAACGGCCCTATATGGAAATTTACGGCCACGACTTTCCCACGCCCGATGGTACGTGCGTGCGCGATTATATTCATGTGAGTGACCTCGTTGCAGCCCACCGCCTTGCACTGGATCGGTTGCGCACAGGCGCCAGCAGTCTTACCGCCAATTGCGGTTATGGCCGGGGATATTCCGTGCGCGAAGTGATTGAAAGCGTCGAACGAGTGCACGGGGCACCCATTGACGCTCGCCTCACGGATCGCCGTCCAGGGGATGCAGCATCCATCGTCGCTGACAGCGCACGAGCCAGAAAAGATCTGGGTTGGGAACCGCGTCTCGACAATCTCGATGCCATCGTCGAATCGGCCCTGATTTGGGAAAAAGCTCTGGGAAGCCGCAATTCGGGCCGCTAGCTTACTTTTCCCTGGTTTCCTTTTTGAGCGGCAGCATTAGTCGCAACGTCAGGAAGGTGACGAGGGAGATGATAAAAGCCACATCGTAACTCTCCAGGCCAACAGCAACGCCGATGGCACCGGTCGCCCATATACTGGCGGCGGTAGCCGTGCCACGCACTGAATCCTTCATTTGCAGGATCGCGCCGCCGCCGATGAAACCGACACCAGTAATCAATCCTTCGATGATGCGCGCTGTCGCTTCCGGGTGCTCTCCCATGACCCCTTCGGTGCCCTGAATAAAGCCACAGCTGGCAAGTGCGACAAGGGGAAATGTGCGCATGCCTGCACTGCGCTCTTCGATTTCCCGCTCCCATCCGATCGGAAAGGCAAGCACATAGGCAACCGCAAGAGTCAGGACGTGATGAACGATGGGCAAGGAATTAAGGTACTGAAATATTTCGTACAAAACATACCCCATTGGTCGGAGGAAAGGTTGCTTTACAACGCCTGCCGACGCGGACAGTTCCCGATGAGGTAACGACATTTGTCTTTCGGCTGGCCATGCGGCGGAGAGACACATTGTCTTAACAGACATAAGTCTAGAAAAGGGGAACCTTCTTCGCTGGGAAGGTGTTTAAGACCACGAAGTAGCGTTTGGAGTAATGTGATGGACGGCACCAACCGGACCAACGAAAAACAGTTATCAAGAATCCTGCGACGACAGATATCGCAGTCGTCCTATAGGACGGCAATACGTGCTGCCGGTATCTACAAGGTGGAAGACACCGTGCCCGAGAGCTTGCTCGACCAGCTCCGTCGGCTTGATGAAGCCGAACACAAGGCACCGAAGTAGCAGACCACTCATAAGCGGATCGCTCTTCTGTTCGAAAAATCCATTTTATTACATGGGACAAAGAGGTGGATTGGTATCCACCCCTCACCGATTTGATCCTTTAGGCCGCAAGGGCCAAATGGCTGGTTTGTTCCTCTGCCGTCGCAATCGCCTTGGCTGCTGCTTCCGGACCCATGCCAATACCTTCGATGCGAACAACGTCAATGTCCGTCATGCCAAGGAAACCGAGCACGGATTTGAGGTACGGCGTAGCATAATCCATACCTGAAGCGGGTCCTTCCGAATAAACGCCGCCCGAAGCGATCACGAGGTAGACTTTCTTCCCGGTTACAAGGCCCTTGGGGCCGTCTTCGCCATAGCTGAATGTCTTGCCCGCACGGGCGATGTGATCAATCCATGATTTCAGTGTTGAAGAGATGCTGAAATTGATGAAGCCTGTCGAAATTACAATGCTGTCTGCTGCAAAGAGCTCGTCGACAGCCTTATCCGATATGGCAACAGCGCGCTGCTGCTCAAGTGTGCGTGCCTCAACCGGTGTATAAATACCAGCTGTGTATTCCGCGTCGATGTGCGGTAGCGGATGGCTGGCAAGATCGCGGGTGACAATCTGGCTACCGGGCGTTGCCCGCTGCAGCTTGTTTGCAAATTCTGTCGCAACCGCTGTTGAATGCGATGCCGCGCCGCGAGGGCTGGATGTAACGAGAAGAATGGATGACATGATTTATGTACCTTCTAAAAGGATGATTGATTTCGTGCCTGTAATTTGGCCCTCGACATCCATTTAGAAAACTGTGAAAATATCTATCAAACTCATCGAAAAAGTAGATAGATCATGCAGCCGAACCCAACACTCGATCAGCTCCAGGTGTTTCTTGCCGTTGCCGACACTGGCAGTTTCTCTGCCGCTGCCCGGCTCCTTAACCGCTCTCAATCGGTTATCAGCTATACGATTGCCAATCTGGAATCCCAGCTTGAGCTGCAGCTTTTTACCCGCGTGGGAACAAAGCAACCGCGATTGACTGATGCGGGTCTCGCCATGCTTGAGGATGCGCGGCGTATGGCGTCAGCCCTGCAAAGCTTGAGGGCGCGCGCCGAAGGTCTGAAAACGGGCCTCGAAGCGGAAATCTCGATTGCCATTGATGTGTCCGTACCCTCTCCGGTTCTCATCCATGTTTTGAAGGCCTTTCAGCAACAATTTCCGACCGTCAGTCTGCGTCTGCATGTTGGCGCGCTGGGTATGGTGTGGGATCTTGTGTTGAAGAAACAGGCAGATATCGGCATTGGCGGATCACCGCTTCAGCCAAGCGATGACCTGGTGACAATTCGGGTTGGCCTGATGACCATGACACCCGTCGCGGCACCGGATCATCCGCTTGCCCTTTATAAAGGACCAGTTCCCCTATCATTCATCCGTGATCACGTTCAACTCGTCGTCACCGACCTTTCCGAACAGACCAAGGGCCTGAATTTTGGTGTATTTGCCTACAAGACATGGCGATTGACTGATGTCGGCATCAAGCATCAATTGATGATTGCCGGTCTGGGGTGGGGCGGCCTGCCCAAATGGATGATACGCGATGATGTTGCCGAGGGCCGGTTGGTTGAGCTTGATCTCGAACCCTATCCCGAGGGGAGTTATCCGCTTTTTGCGCTTCACATGGCAGACAGGCCCCTTGGGCCCGCCGCTACATGGTGGATCGAACGCTTCAAGCAGGAAATGGATTCGTGCAACTATTGATCTTGGAAGATAAGTTGGTTCACGCCTTTTTTCCGATGCGTCCAAGATGGGTGTCCTGAAACGCACTGTAGAATTTCAGGCCGTATCCAAGAGCGCGATCAATGGCAATATGGAACACCCATATCAAACCAATCGACAAGACGAGCTTGGAGCCGGACCACCAGCCTGCCGCCAGAAGAATAATTGGCAGAGCGTAAAGATGCACCGCGTTATAGCAGATCGCACCAATCTTCGGACCTTTGAGATAGGCTAGCATTGAGATATCGGGCACAAGGAAGAGCACAATAAAAAGCCACCAGCTAAGGCCAAAAAGCGAATAAGCTGTTATGGCAAGCGCAGCCACCATTGCTCCTTCAATCCGCAGCAGAATGGTCATAATATCATGTGGCTCCCTTGCATGGGTCAATTTATATCCCGAATTCTGGCGGCGGCAATCCAGCCGTCATCTTGGAGATGTAACCGGTTGCCGAGAATCAAATTATTTTAGACATTCAGTGATTATCGCGCTGAAAAAGGCACAATTGATATGTCCACTATGCGGGAAGCAGACCTGCTATACCCCTCTTGTTTCAGAGATTTCAAAATGCCCCGATTTTCCTCTGAGCTTATGTAAAATGCCAATACCTATATTGATGTATCATCAGATCGATAAGCCGGCAGGACGGGGCAGCCCATTCCGCTATTTGACCGTGGACCCCGGCAATTTTCAGCGCCAGATGAAATGGCTCAAACGCATGGGCTATACGGGGCTGTCGATGCGCGATTTGCAGCCCTATCTCGCAGGTGAAAAGACCGGCAAGGTGGTTGGCGTTACCTTTGATGACGGTTTCCGTAACGTCTATGTCCACGCTCTGCCTGTCCTTAACGAACTTGGCTTCACCGCAACAAATTATTTCGTCAGCCGGCAGATCGGGGGCTTCAATGAATGGGACATGCCCGTAGGCGTTCCCCATGCGCCGTGCATGTCCAAAGCGGAAATGCTGGAATGGGCCGCAATGGGGCACGAAGTTGGTGCTCATACGCTTGATCATGTGCATCTGGCACAGGTCGGTCTTGACGAAGCCCGGCGCCAGATTACCGGTTCACGATGCGAACTCGAAGACATGCTTGGCAGCACCGTGAATGCCTTTTGTTATCCCTATGGCGATTTGTCCGGTGATGTCAGGAAGATAGTTGAGGAAGCGGGCTTTACGACTGCCACCACGACCCAGCGGGGCCGGGCAACACCCGATGATGACAAACTGCTCTTGCCGCGTAAGATCGTTCGTCGCACCGATGGCTGGCTGAATGTTTTGCGTAAATCCGTGACCGGCTGATCATGGCGGTCATATCCGGAGAAATTACACGCAAGCGTAGCATCTGTATTGGCACGATCACCCGCAATCGTCCGTTGATGTTGCAAAATCTTTTGAATTCCTACGCGCACATGCGCGTGCCGGAGGGGACACGCATCCATTTCCTCATTGTTGAAAACAATGATCAAGCCACGCTGCAGGGCGTCGTGGACGCATTTCGCAGGCAGGTCCCGCAATATTCCGTCCGGTATGAGATAGAACCGTGTCTTGGCATCGCCTTTGCGCGCAATCGCGTTCTCGAATGCGCGATTGATGCAGGCGATGATTTGCTCACCTTCGCGGATGATGACGAGATGGTGGAACTGGACTGGCTGATACAATTGCTCGCCGAGCGTGACACCTATGATCTGGATATTGTCGGATCGCCAGTCCGCCTCGCGCCACCGGCTCCCGATGCAACCCTGTGGCAGAAAATGATCTGGTCCGGCATGGAACTGGCCAACCGGAAGAGCGAGGCAAAATATCTGAGCAAGCGTAATAGCGGTCAGGTGCATCGCATAAGGATCGCAACCGGAAGTTGGATGGGAAATCTGGCGTTCTTCCGCCGAACTGGTGTGCGTTTTGACAATGGCCTTGCGCTGGCGGGCGGCGAGGATTGGCGGCTTTGGGCTGATGCCAGCAAACTTGGTGCCAATACGGGCTGGACCCCCCAGGCAATTGCCTATGAAACCGTGCCGCAAGACCGGCTAACTTTTGCCTATCAGTACCGGCGCAGCCGCGACATCAGCACTATCGAGATGCGAGCCAAATTGCGGAAAAGACGAATCATAACGCTTCTGCGTTTGCCGGGCTCACTTGTCGGCAGGATATTGTCGGTTTGTCTTTACCTGATTGCTATGCCGTTTACGAAGGGAAGAACCCTGGTGAAGGCAGCCTCGCGTCTCGGCAGCATCGTCGGCCTCCTGCGGGCATGTTTTGGCAAAGATTCATCGCACTACCAGCGCGTCAGCAGTGCATGATATCCACCTGTCAGCCTTACTGGTCTCATCAAAACTATCTGTGGATTACCTGTGGATAATGGTTCGCGAACAATGATCATTTGATGATCGTTTGCACTTTGATGCTAGCTAAACACCATTTCCAAGAGCTGATCTGCGTCCGCTAACATGCTTAAAATATCGACAGAAGTCAAAGCAGTGAAAGCTGGAATACCGGTGCGAAATCGAGCTAGAAGCGTCGTGATCAATTTCAGGTATCGATCCGCCGCACCATATTCGAGACCGTACGCTTGATGATCGTATTTGTATTCGAACCAATAATTTTGAGCGGCCAAAAGTTCCGCTTCCGTCATTTGTTCAAATGACTTCTCCGGTTTTGCGTCAAGAATTTTCCCACACTCCATTTTTTCTCAACAATCTCACGCCGCTTTGCGGCAATACAGCCCTTAAGCGACAGATTTAGACAAAATACGAAATTAAATTAATTCTATTTTTTATTCTTTGCTGGCGCCGGCGCATCGCTCGAATGGCGATCCCATGCAAATTGCGGGTGTTCAACTTGGTGATTTTGTTGCGCCGCAAGTGCCGCCCTCGATCTGCCGACGATTGATTCGATTATCGGTGATTTACTCGCGCGGAGGGCTGAGCAGAAAAAAATTGAACAGGAGACAAGGGCCGCAGATCAAACGCGCCGCGCCGCTCTTTTTGGCGGTGATCTTGGCGGACTTTATGCGTAGGTGTCGCAAATCGGTGACAGGACGCTGCTCAAATGACTATCCAAACTATATATTGGTTAGCGGTACTCGCAACCTGAAATCTCTGATTTCTCAATGATTTCAATTGGTTGCGCTGGTGCTGCGAGAGAGGATTGAACTCTCGACCTCTCCATTACCAATGGAGTGCTCTACCACTGAGCTACCGCAGCTTATTTGCGAACGCGGCGGACTTCTGCCATATCATTGCTTAAATCGCAAGCAAGCAATCGTAATCTCTTGAGCAAAATATCAGGATTCGCCAAAAGCCTAGCATTCTCTGGGAAAATATCGCGATTGGCGGATACGGATTTTGAAAGATCACATATGACATCGCCGTCTTCGAAAAACCCGAATTCCGAGCAAACAAGTCGTGAGAAGCGGCGTTCAGAACAATTACGGGCGAATCTGGCGCGGCGAAAACAGCAAATACGTTCCCGGCGCTCCGGGGCTGCAGATGAACGCGACGAGGGAATCACCGCTGCAGAAAAGACCTCCTCCGACACCCCGTCTTCGGAATCTTGACCGGTCGCGCTGCGATCGAAGCATTTCTTGAACCATTGTCTGCGATGGTTTAGATCAACCGGCTCTGCAAAGGGCTCAACGACAGGACGGGTATATCCCGCGAAAGTGACACATTATGGATCGTATCAAGATTGTTGGCGGTAATAAGCTGAATGGCATCATTCCGATTTCCGGTGCCAAGAATGCGGCCCTGCCGTTGATGATCGCGTCACTTTTGACGGATGATACGCTGACGCTCGAAAATGTGCCTCATCTGGCCGACGTAGAACAGCTGATCCGCATTCTCGGCAATCATGGCGTTGATTATTCCGTCAATGGCCGCCGTGAACGTCAGGATGGCGCCTACTCACGCACGATCCATTTCACCGCTCGCAATATTGTCGATACAACAGCGCCCTACGAACTCGTTTCCAAGATGCGTGCAAGTTTCTGGGTCATCGGCCCGCTTTTGGCGCGCATGGGTGTAGCCACCGTATCGCTGCCGGGTGGTTGCGCCATCGGTACCCGTCCGGTTGACCTGTTCATTGATGGTCTGCGCGCGCTTGGCGCCGAGATCGAAATCGAGAATGGTTACGTCAAGGCAAGCGCAAAGGGCGGCCTTGTCGGCACACGTTTTACCTTCCCGAAAATATCGGTCGGCGCCACTCATGTGCTGATGATGGCAGCGACCCTTGCCAAGGGCGAGACCATCATCGAGAATGCCGCGCAGGAGCCCGAGGTTGTCAATCTTGCCGATTGCCTCAATGCGATGGGCGCACGCGTCAGCGGTGCGGGTACTTCGACAATTACCATTGAAGGCGTCACCAGCCTTTCCGGTGCGCGTGTTCGTGTGATTCCTGATCGTATTGAAACCGGCACCTATGCGATGGCTGTGGCCATGACCGGCGGCGACGTGATCCTCGAAGGCGCCGATGCCAGCCTTTTAAGCGCGGCACTGGAAACACTCGGCCAGGCCGGTGCTGAAATTTCCGAGACAAATTCAGGTCTGCGTGTCGTGCGCAATGGCCACGGCATTATGCCAGTGGATGTTACCACGCAGCCATTCCCCGGCTTCCCGACCGATCTGCAGGCACAGTTTATGGGCCTGATGACCATGGCCAAGGGCACATCGCACATCACCGAGACCATCTTTGAAAACCGTTTCATGCATGTGCAGGAACTGGCTCGTCTTGGCGCGAAAATTTCACTCTCCGGTCAGACGGCAAAGATCGAAGGTGTGGAACGGCTCAAAGGTGCGCCTGTCATGGCAACAGACCTGCGTGCATCCGTATCTCTGGTTATTGCCGGTTTGGCCGCTGAAGGCGAAACAACCGTCAATCGCGTTTATCACCTCGACCGTGGTTTTGAGCGTCTGGAAGAAAAGCTGTCGCGTTGTGGCGCCGTTGTGGAACGTATCAGCGACTGATTGAGCGCTGTTTTTCCTGTTTGTGCACTTTCGCCCAACAGTAGAATTCCATTTGCCTGAACTTTCCTCTAACAGGGAAGGGAATGTGGCGCGTCCCGCGCGCCATGATCCTGATAAGTCATGCAAAGGGTAGACATGGACACTCTCAAACTCATCGCGCTTGATGAGGAAGATCTGCAAATCCTTTCTGCGCATCTGCAGGATTCCGTGCTGAAAATAGCCGATATCGATTATCTGCCTGCCGAACAGCGTTTGGTTCTGGCGGTGAACCGCTTCGTCTGGGAACTGGCTGCCGATGGCAAACGCCACCGCACGTTTGAACGCCGGCGCACGGCGCTGCATTTTGCGCGGGTGACCAGTCTCAAGGCGACCGGTATCGAACGCCGCTACAAGGACGATGTACTGTCACTTCTGGCCATCCGGTTCATTGCCGGAGACGCCCCTTCAGGGACGATCGAACTGACATTTGCTGCCAACAAGGCTCTGCGTTTTGAGGTGGAAGCGATCGAAGCGCAGCTTACGGATCTCGGACCTGTCTGGGAAACCGAGTTCAAGCCGGAACATGATGCCTGACGGGCAAAAGGAGTGGTTACATTGGCATTGGTGTTGAGGCAGTCCGATCCTGATTTTGAATCCCGGTTTGCCGCGTTTCTTCTAACGAAGCGCGAGGTATCGGAAGATGTGGATCGCACAGTTGCCGATATTATTCACCGGGTCCGAACCGAGGGTGACGCAGCGCTGATCGAATATTCGCAGCGTTTCGACCGGATTGATCTCGTTCAGCACGGCATTGCCATTACCTCCGCGGAAATCGATGCGGCAATGGCCGCAGCGCCCTTGGAAACTGTCGAAGCCCTCAAGCTTGCGCGCAACCGCATTCATTCGCACCATCAGCGGCAGATGCCGCAGGATGATCGATACACCGATGCCTTGGGTGTAGAGCTTGGCTCGCGTTGGACAGCAGTGGAATCGGTGGGGCTTTATGTACCCGGCGGCACGGCGAGCTATCCAAGCTCTGTGCTGATGAATGCCGTTCCGGCACAGGTGGCAGGCGTTGAGCGGATTGTCATGGTTGTCCCATCTCCGGATGGAAAGCTTAATCCACTGGTTCTCGTGGCAGCACGGCTTGCTGGCGTTTCAGAGATTTATCGTGTTGGTGGAGCGCAGGCGATTGCTGCATTAGCCTATGGCACGCAAACCATTGCTCCCGTGTCGAAGATCGTTGGTCCGGGGAATGCCTATGTGGCGGCTGCCAAACGCCGCGTTTTCGGTCAGGTTGGCATTGATATGATTGCCGGGCCTTCCGAAGTGGCTGTCCTTGCGGATGGTGACAATAATCCTGACTGGATCGCCGCTGATCTTCTGGCGCAGGCAGAACACGATACCGCCTCGCAATCCATATTGATCACCGATGATGAAGCGTTTGGCGATGCGGTTATCGCGGCGGTGGAGAGGCAACTGGCAAACCTGCCGCGAACTGAAACCGCAAGCGCTAGCTGGCGTGATTATGGTGCGGTGATTCTGGTGCAGGATCTGGAATCGGCGCTGCCACTGGTCAATCGTATCGCTCCGGAGCATCTGGAAATTGCCACCGATGATCCCGAGATTCTGCTTGCGGGTGTGCGCAATGCCGGTGCCATATTCCTTGGCCGTTATACACCTGAAGTCATTGGCGACTATGTCGGCGGCTCCAATCACGTCCTGCCAACGGCACGGTCAGCACGTTTCTCCTCCGGCCTTTCTGTACTTGACTATGTCAAGCGAACGTCCATCCTGAAATTGGGTGTGGAACAGTTGCGCGCTCTGGGGCCAGCGGCGATAGAACTCGCGCGCGCCGAAGGTCTTGATGCGCATGGCAATTCCGTCGCGATCCGGTTGAACCTATAGGACAATAATGACAGCAACGGGCAATACCGATGCGCGATTGATCGATGTGGAGTTGGACGAGACCATCGGCCGCTCCACGCCTGATGTTGAGCATGAGCGGGCCGTTGCCATTTTCGACCTCATTGAGGAAAACAGCTTTCGTCCTGTTAGTGACGAGGGAACAGGTCCCTATCGCCTAAAGCTTTCGCTGATAGAAACACGGCTGGTCTTTGCCATTTCCCGTGAAACGGGCGACGATGTGGTCACCCATATTCTCTCCCTGACGCCGCTACGCAAGGTTGTGAAAGACTATTTCATGATCTGCGAGAGCTATTACGAGGCAATCCGGTCTTCCAGCCCGAGCAAGATCGAAGCAATCGATATGGGGCGAAGAGGGCTGCACAATGAAGGGTCGCAAGCGCTGATGGATCGCCTGAGTGGCAAGATCGAAGTGGATTTCGATACGGCCCGCCGCCTCTTTACGCTTGTATGTGTGCTGCATTGGCGGGGGTGATGGGGCCATTGAGCGTTGAACCGGAAAAGCTCCCCGACGAGCAGGAACCTGCCAAAGGCAGCATGCCCACCGCTGTGCTTTTTATTTGCGGGATGAATTCCATCCGCTCACCTATTGCTGAAACACTGGCCCGCAGCCTTTTGCCGCCACGGGTCTATGTAGCATCGGCAGGTGTGGAAAAGGGTGAGCCCGATCCGTTTGTCGATGCGGTGCTGGAAGAACTGGGGCTGAAGCGTATTTCCGCTCATCCGCGCACCTTTGAAGAACTGGAAGACGATTATTTTGACCTGATCATCACATTGTCGCCCAAGGCCCATCATATGGCGCTGGAACTGACACGCACGACATCGGTTCATGTGGAATATTGGCCGACACCTGATCCAACGCTGGTGCGTGGCCGCCGTGATCAGATCATGGAAGCCTATCGCGACGTCAGGGATAACCTCAAACATCACATTCAGGAGCGTTTCGGCTAGGCAATTTGAGTGTTTGTCAGGCCGTGCACAATTGCTTCCAACTCCCTTGTTCACAAATGGCGCGCAATACTATAGGTTCCGCGCAAAATTGCGGTCGAGTGTGACCGCAAATTCCTTTTTTGGAGATAGAACTACGCATGGCGAAAGAAGAAGTACTAGAGTTTCCCGGTCTCGTGACGGAGCTGTTGCCCAACGCGATGTTCCGGGTAAAACTCGAAAATGATCATGAAATTATTGCTCACACGGCTGGTCGTATGCGCAAGAACCGCATCCGCGTTCTGGCTGGTGACAAGGTTCTTGTCGAAATGACTCCATACGATCTGACCAAGGGTCGCATTACCTACCGCTTTAAATAAGTCCTCTTGGCCTCCGGCCAGACTCGTCCGCAGGACACGAATTTCCAGGAAATGCGTTCATGAGCGATCAACACAAACTGGTTCTGGCATCCGGCTCGCCGCGCCGTCTGGCGCTTCTGGGCCAGATCGGCCTGGAGCCTGATCGCCTTTTACCCGCCGATGTGGACGAAACGCCTCTGCGTGCCGAACATCCGCGTTCCCTCGCACGCCGCCTGTCGCGCCTGAAAGCCGAGAAAGTTGCGGGTGAGTTGAAGGGCGATGCCGAGCTTGGCAATTCCTATATCATCGCCGCCGATACGGTGGTGGCGGTTGGTCGGCGTATTTTGCCGAAGGCCGAAATTCTCGATGATGCGACAAGCTGCCTGCGCCTTTTGTCCGGCCGCTCACACCGCGTCTATACGGGCCTGTGCCTTGTTACGCCGAAGGGCAAGATCCGGCAGGAACTGATTGAAACGCGTGTGCGCTTCAAACGCCTTTCACGCGAGGAGCTGGAGAGCTATCTTGCGTCAGGTGAATGGCGTGGAAAAGCCGGTGGCTACGCCATTCAGGGACTTGCAGGCGGTTTTGTTGTCAAGCTGGTCGGTTCCTACAGTAATGTGGTTGGCCTGCCTTTATACGAAACTGCCGGCCTCCTGCATGGCGAGGGTTATCCCGTCTATGCCAATTGGCAATCATCGGCGCATTAGAGCCTTTTCTATTTAAACAAAAAGCTCTGAGGTTTTGGACTGATGGACGAAAACAATAGCTCGGCGAAAGTAACGCCATTGCGGCCGCCACGGCCATGCCCGGAATGCAAAAGACAATCGCAGCGCGAGCATTACCCGTTTTGCTCAAGCCGCTGCCGCAATGTCGATCTTAATCGCTGGCTGAACGGTGCTTACGTTCTGCCTGCTGTCGAAAGCGCTGACGATAGCGAGGATGATTCGGAGCACTGAGGCCCCGCACCCTTAGATTTTGATAACCCGCGTGGTGGGAGGCTGTGCCAGCACGATGTTGATCGCGCGAAGCACGTTGATGCTGTCGCTGAGAGGCATAATCTTCGAGGTTTTCTCGCCTTTGCGCATGGCATTCATCACAGCCATGGCTTCAAACTGCAGCCCACTGCCCTCAAACGGATAGTCTTCGATCTTGCGGCCGGGGAAGGGCAGGCGGTCGAGCAGTTTACCAATCAAACCGAGGGGCCTGTTCAGTGGACCAAATGGGGTTGCGAGAACATACGGCCGATAAAGCGTCAGCCGTTGCGCCTGTAGAAAATCTGCATCCAGCCGCAATGCGCCTTCTGTTCCTTCGATGACAAAATGATTCGCGCCGTCCCGGTCAAAACCGCAAGATAGATTTGCTTCGGCACCATCATAATGCAGGGTCATTTCCGAACTCATATCGACGCCGCTAGGCGCTACATGCCACAGGCCAGAGACTTTTTGCGGTTGGCCGAGAAAGTACATGGCCAGAGACACGCAATAAACGCCGAGATCGAGCGTCGCACCGCCTCCCAATGACCGCTTGAAAAACCGGCTTTCAGGATCGTAGTCATGGGCATAGGCAAGTTCTGCGGTGATTCGGCGGATTGTTCCGATTTCCCCCGCATCGATCTTCGTTTTGGCCGCCACCACGGCTGGCAGGAAGCGGGTCCATAAGGCCTCCATGGCAAAGACCTTGGTCCTCGTTGCTTCGCGTTGGATTACCGAGGCTTCCGTGTGTGAGGGCGCAATGGGCTTTTCAGTGAGAATAGCCTTGCCTGACCGTACGGCCTTCAGCGCCTGGGCCAGATGAACGGAATTGGGCGTGGCGATGTAGACGGCGTCAATGGCGGGATCGGACAAGAAGGAATCGAGATCGACATAAGCCCGCTTTCCGCCGAATGCGTTGCGAAACTGTTCGGCACTGGCAAGTGAGCGGGAGTGATTGGCGACAAGGGCTGCGTCAGGTACAAAAGCCAGATCGGCGGCAAATCGCTGGGCGATTTCGCCGCTCCCGATGATTCCCCAGCCAAAATCACTGCTCTTGGCAGCCTTCTCCCCCGTTTCATCCATGCAATACGAATCCTGTCTCTTGATGGTTTAAACAAACGCACCAATGCATGCCGTTTGCAAGAGGCAGAAAAACGGCAAAAAAATCGTTAGTTGATGCTGGACAGGGGGATTTTTAGTGTTATAACCCACCCGCTTCCGACAGAAAGTCAACGCTGTCAGAAAGGCTTGCCGGATAACGGAAATGCCTGAAGTGCCCAGATAGCTCAGTTGGTAGAGCAGCGGATTGAAAATCCGCGTGTCCGTGGTTCGAATCCGCGTCTGGGCACCATTTTCACTCATTTTATCATGCAGAATCGTCAGGCCAGCGTTTGATAAGCTGGGATAAACGACACGCGGAAATGAATTTGCGGCAGGTACCATTTCTCAAACCAGTTCATCCGCATTTTCAGGTCCTATCTTTTTGATCCAATCAGCACTAAAATTTGCCGCGGAATTGATCTAAAGATCACGCGGCAGTCTGGGATGGCTGCGAATCGGGGTAAACCGCGTAAATGGTGTATCAGAGTAAAAAGCGATTTGCGGCGGTGCTTCTAAGCGCTGGCTTTCTTGTTGCGTGCTCTGGCGCTGCCCTTGCAGCCGATACAGAAGCGGTCGCCACCGACGGCAAGCCTGTTAATCCTGCACGCTGGATCGTAACCGTCGGTGCCAGTGTTGAATATGGCAGCAAGTTCGAAGGCGCTCGCACAAGCGGCTTTGGCTTCATGCCTTCCTTTGACATCCGCAGTGCTGACGAGCCCGAAGGCATGAGTGCCCCCGATGACAATATCGACTATACGCTTTTGACATTGGGCGGGCTGGAGCTTGGCCCGGTGATCGGTTTTCGGTCTGGTCGCGACCACTCTGATGACAAAGCCTTTGTCGGCCTGCGCCATATCTCGTTTACTGTCGATGGCGGCATGTTTGCGCAATATTGGCCGATTCAGGATCGCCTGCGTGTGCGTGCCGAGGTGCGGCAGGCCTTCAACAACTCAGGTGGTCTCGTCGCCGACCTGTCAGCCGACGTGTTCCAGCGTTATGATAAGTTCCTGTTTTCGGTTGGTCCGCGGCTGTCGATCGCTGACAGTACCTATATGCGCAACACATTTGGCGTGACGGAAGATGAAGCCCGCCACAACCACCGAGTTGAGGCCTATACGCCGGGCGGCGGCATCAAGTCGTATGGCATCGTCGCTGCGACAACCTATTCGTTCTCGGATGCGTGGAGCGTTCAGCTGTTTGGTCGCTACGACAGGCTGGCCGGAGATGCAGCTGAAAGTCCTGTTGTGCCAAGGCTAGGGTCCAAGGATCAGAAAGCCGTGGGCATTACCTGGAATTACTCGTTCGGTATTGGACACTAAAGCAGGCCGTTATCGGCCTGCCCAAACAATGTGACATTCAAAAATACGGATGATTGCTTAACTGCAGGCTTGCCATGCGACGTGGCGGATGTCCGAGCGTGCAATGCCAAGATCAGCAAGATTGCGATCGGTGCACAGCCGGAGTTCGTGCAGATTCTGACGGTACTGGCGCCATTTTTGGATGCGATTGCGAAGGCTCATTTGGTATTCCCCTTATTTATGGTTGCCCTCCCGGGGAAATAGTGCGGTGCGTTGGCTGTCTTGAAAATTGCCAATGTTGCATAGCAGCAATGATCATGCTGCATAGCAATATTACCGGTCCCGGTAGCCTTCTTTTGATTTTCGTGCCCGCCGCGTTATAGACATGGCAAGTCATGTTTTCTGAGGGGAGATGCCATTGTCCCGGTCAACTGGATCTGCACGCGATAAACTGGAGCAAAGCTTGGCAACCATTGCCGCTGGCGGCGGGCATGCGTTTGTAAAACTCTACCCCGATACTGCGCGCAAGGAGGCAGATGCTTCGGACCGGCGTGCGCGCGACGGGCGCCTGCTTGGGCCGTTGGACGGCAAGATCGTTTCAATCAAGGATCTGTTCGATGTGGCGGGGGAAACTACGCTCGCCGGTTCGATCATGCGCCGCAATAGACCAGTAGCGGTCAAGGATGCACTGATTGTTGAGCGTCTGCGCAAGGCCGGTGCGGTCATCCCAGGCAAAACCATCATGACGGAATTCGCCTTCACAGCTGTCGGGCTCAATCCACATTACAAGGTTGCGGGAAACGCCGTTGATGCCAGTCGCGTTGCCGGTGGGTCATCGACTGGCGCGGGCATTTCCGCGGCCGATGGTACAAGCGACATTGCGATTGGTTCGGACACGGGCGGGTCCATTCGTATTCCGGCATCACTCAACGGCGTCGTGGGTTTCAAACCCACCGCAAAGAGAGTGCCGCTAGAGGGTGCGTTCCCTTTATCACTAAGTCTTGATTCCATTGGCCCTTTGGCGCGTTCTGTTGCCGATTGCGCTCTGGCGGACGCGGTTATGGCGGGTGAGGATATAGTCCTTCCCGAAGCCGTATCTTTGACTGGTTTGCGCATAGCCGTGCCACGGGGAGTGGTTCTTGATGCAACGGAACCTGAAATCGCCAAGGCCTTCGAACGCAGTCTGCAACTTTGCGAAAAATCAGGTGCTATTCTGGTTGAATGCACACTGGATGATCTGATCCGCGAAATGGCCGAAGCCACATCGGTTGGTTCAATCGCAGGCATAGAGGCCAGCCGTGTTCACGCTGATTGGCTTAATGATACGGGGCTCGATGTCGACCCGCGTGTTCAGAAACCCTTGTTACGGCGCTTGGCTGTATTGGAAGCGGACTATATCGAGCTCATGCAAAAGCGGCGCGACCTGATGCGCAAGATGGATGGGTTCATTGCGTCCTATGATTTTCTCGCCATGCCCACAGCGCCGATCACAGCTCCTTTGATCGCCTCGGTTGTCGAGGATGATGAATTCTACAAACAGACAGAAGGCCTGTTCCTGCGCAATCCACAGATCGCCAATCAATTCGATCTGACGGCTATCAGCCTTCCCATGCCCGATCTGGCATTGCCTGCTGGCTTGATGCTGTTTGCGCGCCATGGTGCCGATGCCAGACTTTTATCGATGGCCATGTCTGTCGAGCGATTGCTTGGCTAGGATATTTCGGGAGAAGCAGAATTAGCACTCGCAATTTCCGGTAATCCCGTCAGGATGCGCCTCGACCATTCGACCAATAGGAAACTCCCGTGATCCGCCATTGTGTTTTCATTCGTTTTCGCGACGAATTCCCCGCTTCTGATCGACAACAGATATATAGCAATCTTGAAAATCTCTGTGGCAAACTGCCGGGAGTATTGTCGTTCGTGGCCCGGCCAAACGTCAGTCCGGAAGCGGGCATGGACAAAGGCTATTCGGAGGGCTTCATAATCGATTTTGCCGATGCGGTTGCCCGTGACACCTATCTTGAGGATGCGGAGCACAGAGCCATCGGCGGGCGTATCGTTGCCTCTGCTGTAGCTGGGGTTGAGGGTGTTTTTGTTTTTGATCTGGATATGTGAAGCGAATGCAGGACAAGGAATTTTTCATAAAGCTGTTTCAGGCTGCTGTTGAGGCTGCTGACCCGCAACACACGATCGCCGCGCATTTGCCCGCCAAGCCCAAGGGCCGCACCATAGTGGTTGGAGCAGGCAAAGGGTCTGCGCAAATGGCCAGCGCGTTTGAAAAGGTGTGGGATGGCCCGCTCGAAGGTGTGGTTGTTACACGCTACGGTTTTGGTGCGCCGTGTGAGCACATTGAGATAATCGAAGCGTCCCATCCGGTGCCGGATGCGGCTGGGTTGATCGCCTCAAAGCGTCTGCTTGAAACGGTCTCGGGCTTGAGCGCGGATGATCTGGTCGTGGCGCTGATTTCGGGCGGCGGCTCGGCATTGTTGCCATCACCACCTGATGGCATGACGCTTGATGATGAGATTGCCGTCAACAAAGCACTGCTTGCCTCAGGGGCGCCAATTTCCGCGATGAATGCGGTGCGCAAGCATCTTTCCACCATCAAGGGCGGAAGGCTCGCCGCTGCGGCCTATCCCGCGCGGGTGTTCTCGCTGATTGTTTCCGATATACCGGGCGATAATCCCGCCTTTGTTGCTTCCGGCCCGACAGTTGCTGACGAAACAACCCGTGAAGACGCATTGCGCATTGTCGAACGCTATAATCTCGATCTGCCGGGCGCTGCCTTGAAGCATTTGCAATCGCCAGCCGCTGACGCGCCAAAACCCTCCGATACGGAATTTGCCACGCATGAGCACCGGGTCATCGCATCAGCTGGCGTTTCACTCGAGGCATCGGCCAAAGCTGCGCGCGCGCTTGGTGTTGAAGCCGTTGTGCTTTCCGATGCAATTGAAGGTGAGGCGCGGGAAGTGGCCCATGTGCATTCGGCTTTGGCCAAGCAGGTATTGAGCAAAAACCAGCCCTTCTCCAGACCTGTCGTCATTCTTTCCGGAGGTGAAACGACGGTCACGGTTCGTGGCAAAGGCAAAGGTGGGCGCAATAGTGAATTTCTGCTGTCGCTGGCCATTGATATTGATGGCTATGATGGGATCACCGCTTTTGCCGCCGACACGGATGGCATTGATGGCTCGGAAGACAATGCCGGCGCTTTTGCTGACAGCAGCAGCATAGCGCGGCTATTGACAAAGGGACTTGATGCGTCGGCCTATCTCAATGGCAATGATGCATGGTCGGCATTCAACGCCATTGATGATCTCTATGTGCCCGGACCAACAGGGACCAATGTCAATGATCTCAGGGCAATCCTTATCCGGTAGAAAGCCACGCGCCTTTTTCAAGGACAAGGCTAACGCTTTATTTGGCCCGCAATCGCCATGATTGGGTGGTCAACGCTCTGCGATTGTCTTAAATGTCGCTTGGGCGGCTCTCACATGTAAACGAAGGAACGTCGTATGCGCATTGCATTACCCATGGCTATCTTGTCCCTAATGGTCTTGACGGCCTGCAATACAAGCACAGCCACAAGCACAGGCACGAGCAAGAGTTCAAAACCGCAAGCTTCTGCCATGTCGCCGGCAAAGGACACGCATTTTGTTCCACCACCCAAATCTTTGACCCAGAAGGCCACGCCGTCGAAGGTTCCGGAAACGCCCGGTGCACAGAACGCCGTTCAGTAATCGGCTGAAACGGGCAATATCCGGGTTGCTATTTCAAACACCGTTCCAATGCAGATGATGCTTGGGGCGGTGTTTTTGTTGATGCGTAAAGTTTGTGGGCTCTTCGGAGGGGAGGCTGGAAACAACAAAACCCACCGCGGGAGGAGGTGCGGTGGGTTTCGTTGGTTATGGAAGGTCTTCTGGGAGGAGAAGAGACCGACCGTTTCGACAGAGCCGGGAGGAGGTGACGCTGTCGAAAATTCCTGATCTAAGAATAACTCCATTAGTCTGATTTAATATAGATAATATTGCATAGCAGCATTGCGTCTGGTGCAATGCAGCATAAACGCGTTCAATTATCACGTCCGCATCACAGCCTGTTGAGAGCTGGCGGGGAACTTCTACGCTGTCTGATTCGTTAACATATCCTGAAGAGGCCGTTTATCGAGCTGTCGGGCCTCCGCAATCGAGGCCAAAGAGATGCGTAAATTATCTGCGTCAGTCCTTATAACGGCAATTGTGGCGTCTGCGTTATCAATTCAGCCCGCCGGAGCGTTCAGCATGAAGGGCCAAATGGCTGCTCCATCGGAGAACAATGACATCAGCAACAAAAAATTTGAGAAAGCTGCGCTGCTGGAAGCACAAGCCTATATTTGTGGAACGGATAGCGATGCTAGTCTGCAGGTTATGCGGGCCGGGATGGCGGAAACAGGTTTGCCGGAAGATATTGCCGTCGAAGTGGTTTCAGACCTCGCATCCGGCCTAATCGACAAGGCTGTGAAGTCTGGTTCAAAAGAAATCTGCGGAAAACCACGCGTGCAAATCTCGCGACTTTGACCGGTAATCTACCGCTGGAATTAAATAAGCGAATGCATTCATGGCGTTGTGTATAGATCGATAGAATTTTAAGTAAATTTGAATCAAACCAAGAAACTTATATCAAAAGTTGTGATCGCTTCGGGGCTTTCCAAGCGTTGTATTTTGCTACTAATGTCGGATGGAAACTTTCATTATAATCTGCAAGAACAATTAACTACCGGGAAAAATATCCACCAAATGCGCGGCGGAATTTGTTAATCCTGCCGTCTGCAACATGGATTTTTATCTGCAATAATGTGAATGTTTCAAAGAAAAAGAAAATAGTAATGCCGCTCGTGGGACTTGGAGAGAGAAGCATGAACAAGAGAGTTCAGACGCTGAAAGTATTGAAAACAGAACTCTCGAAGTTGTGTGCCATTGCCGATGGTGAAGGATTTGAAATGATTGCTTATTTCATTGAAACTGCCATCCGCGAGTCTGACGAACAATTGTCTCAGGAAACGCGTGCTCTTGTGGGAATGGAATTACGCGCCGAAGCTGCCGGATTACGTGTTCTCAAGAACTGATTGTTAATTGCACGGACCTATCTATTTCTTCCATTGAACAGAACTTCAAATTTTGTGAATCATGAATTGTTTGCCATGCATTGCGCGTGGTGACCGAGCGCCTATATCTAGGCAATGACCCCGCTCTCAGTTCTCGACCTTTCGCCGGTTCCCGTTGGCAGCACGCCCGCGCAATCACTCCGTAACTCGCTGGATTTGGCACAGAATGCCGAACGGCTCGGCTACAATCGACTGTGGCTCGCCGAGCATCACAATATGCGTGGCATCGCGAGTGCCGCCACGGCTGTTGTTATTGCGCATGTTGCCGCTGGCACATCGACCATTCGCCTTGGTGCGGGTGGTATCATGCTTCCCAATCACGCGCCGCTGATGGTGGCCGAAGCTTTTGGTACCCTTGCTGCCTTGCATCCAGGCCGGATTGATCTTGGCGTTGGCCGCGCTCCCGGTACGGACCAGATCACCGCCCATGCCTTGCGCCGTAATCTTGAACAGGACATCAATGGCTTTCCGCAGGATGTCGTTGAACTCCTGAGCTATTTCCGCGAACCGGAACCGGGCCAGAAGGTGCAGGCTGTACCGGGGGCCGGGCTTAACGTCCCCGTGTGGATACTCGGTTCAAGTCTGTTTGGTGCGCAACTCGCGGCGGCGCTGGGATTGCCTTACGCCTTTGCCTCGCATTTTGCCCCGGCCGAAATGGAAAGGGCAGTCGAGATTTACCGTGCAAGGTTCGAACCATCCGAGTATCTGGCAAAACCCTATGTGATGTTGGGACTTAACGTCTTCGCAGCCGATACGGATGCCCAAGCGAATTTGCTGAAAAGTTCGCAGCAGCAAGCCTTTGTCAATCTGCGGACAGGCAATCCGGGGCCCTTGCCTGCACCGCTCGAAGGCTATGAAGAGACACTTGATCTCCACGCGCGGGCGATCTTACGGCAATCATTGTCCTGCACGGTCGCGGGTTCACCTTCTACTGTCAAGGCAGGCGTCGAAGAGTTCATCCAGCGCACGGGTGCCGATGAGATCATGGTGACAGGCCATATATTCGATCACAAGGCGCGCATTCGCTCGTACGAAATTCTCGCAGATGCGATGATTGCTGATAGTCAGGCAAAAGCCACGAGAGTGAGCGCCTAGGCGGCCTCTCTGAGGCCACCGGCTGCTTCGATAAATGCGATCACTTCATCAAGGCCATTGCGTCGCAACATATCGGTGAAAACGTAAGGCTTTGCGCCGCGTTGAACCTTTGTGTCCGCCTCCATGACATCGAGATCGGCACCCACATAGGGTGCCAGATCCTTCTTGTTGATGATCAAAAGATCCGAACGGGTAATACCGGGGCCGCCTTTTCTCGGGATCTTTTCACCTTGGCAGACCGAAATGACATAGATGGTCAGATCAGCTAGATCGGGTGAGAAAGTTGCCGCCAGATTATCACCGCCGGATTCAATGAAAACAATGTCGAGATCGGGGTGGCGCTTGTTCATCTCGGCTATTGCCTGCAGATTGATCGTCGCGTCCTCGCGGATGGCCGTGTGCGGACAGCCGCCTGTTTCCACACCCATGATCCGGTCCTCGGGCAGTGCCTGCAATCGGCTGAGGATCAGCGCATCCTCCTTGGTGTAGATGTCATTGGTTATAACGGCGATCGAATAGCGGTCGCGCATCGCCTTGCAGAGCATTTCGGTGACAGTGGTTTTGCCGGAACCAACAGGCCCGCCAATCCCGACGCGAAGTGGTCCATTTTGCGAGATCATGACCGGAAAATCCTCGAATATTGCGTTTCATGTTGCATGGCCATGATATCGGACTGGATTGCCGCTGATCCGAGGTCATCAAGGCTTGATAGGGCAGCGCGTTGCGCAACCGCGATGATTGGTTTTTCAAACGCTGCCATCAGCGCGACACCGTGGCTTTGGCCAAGCGGTATGAGCCTGACGGCACCTTGAATGAGGTTGGACATGACCGCATGCAGGAAGGCTGCAAGTCCGGCTTCCAGACCAACGCCATTACGTGCCGCGATGATTGCAACCGCAACGGGGTAGGGTATTTCATGGACAGGTTCTGAACTGCCTGCATCCCAATGCGCTATGGCTTGCAGAAATGCGCTGCCTTGCAACATGGTTTCCATGTGGCGTTCTTTCGATCCCGCCATGGCTTCGCCAAGAGCCGAAACGTGCCCGTAATCACCGTCTCGCGCTACTTCCTGCCAACTAGCGGTAAACAGCACTGCGTCATTCCAGATGGAGCCATGGTGCAGTAGATCGCTCAGCCAGTTTTGCAGCGAAGTCTTGTCATGGATCAATCCATTATGGATCGCTCTTTCAACACCGTGACTGTAAGAAAACGCACCGACAGGAAAAGCCGGAGACAGCCAGGTCATCAGGCGCAAGAGCGCTGTGTTTGAACTCAGATCAGTCATGGGAATGGTGATGATGCTCATGACTATGCCCGTGACTACTACCATCGGGGTGGTCATGTCCGTGGTCATCATCATCATGCGCATGGCCATGACCGCTGTGATAGGCACCGCGCAGCGGATGGAATGGCGCGACAATCTCGGCAACCTTTGCTCCAAGGCCTTCGAGCATGGCCTTGATGACATGATCGCGCAGGATGACAATGCGGTCTTCTTCCAGTTGCGCGGGAAGATGACGATTGCCCAGATGCCATGCCAGTTCGGTCAGATGCTGCCGGTTGCGCGGGGTGACTTCATACAGCACCTCGTCAGCCGCAATGATCTCGGCCATACGCCCATCCTCCAGAATGAGGACATCGCCATGGGTGAAAGCAATGGGGTCGGGTAGATCGATGAGTATCTGTTCGCCCTTTTGCAGGGTCAGTACCTTACGGCGCAAATGCCGCTCGTCATGGGCGAGGACAATCTGGTCAAATGGTGTGCCGTGGTAGTGACCGGCATGGTTATGGCCTGTAACGCGTTTCATGAGTTCATTCTCCTCAGAACAGGAAGTAGCGCTGCGCCATGGGCAGCACTGTTGCCGGTTCGCATGTCAGAAGTTCGCCATCCGCGCGCACTTCATAGGTTTCCGGGTCAACTTCCACATGCGGCGTGGCATCGTTGTGGATCATGGATGCCTTAGAAATGCCGCTGCGGGTGTTTTCGACGCCGATCATCCGCTTGTCTGTGCCCAAAGACTGGCGAAGGCCCGCTTCAATTGAGGCCTTGCTGACAAAAACAACTGACGAATTGCTGACGTTCTTGCCAAAGGTGCCGAACATGGGGCGATAGTGCACCGGCTGCGGCGTCGGGATCGACGCGTTGGGATCACCCATCGGCGCGGCGGCGATCGATCCGCCCAGTAACACCATATCGGGTTTGACGCCGAAGAAGGCCGGATTCCACATTACCAGATCGGCGCGTTTGCCCACTTCAATCGAACCGATATGTCTTGAAACACCCTGCGCAATCGCCGGATTGATCGTATATTTGGCGATATAACGTTTCACGCGGAAATTATCATTGTCGCCGGTTTCCTGCGGCAGGCTTCCGCGTTGACGTTTCATCTTGTCGGCGGTCTGCCATGTGCGGATCAGAACTTCGCCGACACGGCCCATGGCCTGACTATCCGACGAGATAATCGAAAAGGCACCGATGTCGTGCAAAATGTCTTCCGCGGCAATCGTCTCCTTGCGGATACGGCTTTCGGCAAAGGCCACATCTTCCGGGATCGATGATGACAAATGATGACAAACCATCAGCATGTCCAAATGTTCGGCAATGGTATTCTTCGTGTATGGCCGTGTCGGATTGGTTGATGATGGAATGACATTCGGCAGGCCGCAAATCTTGATAATATCAGGCGCGTGACCGCCGCCCGCACCTTCCGTATGAAAAGCGTGGATCGTGCGGCCTTTGAATGCCGCAACGGTATCTTCAACAAATCCGCTTTCGTTCAGTGTATCCGTATGGATCATCACCTGCACGTCGAACTGATCAGCCACGGTGAGGCAATTATCGATAGCAGCGGGGGTCGTCCCCCAGTCCTCATGCAGCTTCAATGAACAGGCGCCGCCAAGGATCATCTCTTCCAGTGCCTTGGGTTGTGATGTGTTGCCTTTACCTGACAGGCCGAGATTCATCGGAATGGAATCAAAAGCCTGAATCATCCGCCCCAGATGCCAAGGGCCGGGCGTACAGGTTGTTGCCAGCGTCCCATGCGCCGGACCGGTCCCGCCGCCAAACATAGTCGTGACACCTGACATCAAGGCTTCATCGATCTGCTGTGGGCAAATAAAGTGGATATGCGCGTCCATGCCTCCAGCGGTGAGAATTTTTCCCTCGCTGGCAATGATTTCCGTGCCCGGACCGATGATGATGGTAACACCCGGCTGAGTGTCTGGATTACCCGCCTTGCCGATGGCGGCGATCATTCCATCCTTGAGCCCGACATCCGCCTTGTAGATGCCTGTGTGATCGACAATCAGAGCATTGGTGATAACGGTATCAACAGCACCATCGGCCCGTGCGACCTGACTCTGGCCCATACCGTCGCGAATAACCTTGCCGCCGCCGAATTTCACCTCTTCGCCATAGACGGTGAGATCTTTCTCCACCTCGATAAATAGCTCCGTATCGGCAAGGCGGACCTTGTCACCCGTGGTTGGGCCAAACATGCGGGCATAGGCGGAGCGGGTGATTTTAGCGGGCATGATGTTTCCCTCTTGAACTGTATGTCTTGCATGGGGCTAGAGCCGTCCGTGACCGCCACATTTCTGCCGCGATATAGCCCCGAAAAAACCCGATCATCGACCGCTTGAGATCGAATTCGGCATGTGAACTACACCAATCATCAAGCGATGATCGTTCGCCAATCATTTGAAAGGAAAAACGATGCGAAAACTGATGATTCTGGCCCTTTGTGCCGGTTTCCCGCTGGCAACTTCGGTCGCCTATGCCCAGACCGCTGCGCCAGCCACACCAAGTGCCCAGCAACCGGCAAGCAAGGGCGAAACGCCTGCACAGTCCGACGCGGTTCCCATCAAGACGATCAACATTGTTGATATCAACGAATTGCCCGAGGGGACGAAAACTCAGGTTAATGAGGCCGTGGCCAAACGAACCGATAAGGATATGACGCAGTTGCGCACCTCGATCGACGCCTCGCCGCAAGTCTCGGCTGCGTTGAAGGAAAAAGGGCTGACTTCCGCTGCGGTGGTGGTTGCGAGCCTTGATTCCAAAGGTCTGCTGACGTTGGTCACCAAGAAGCCAAGCTAATCCCGCTGCATAGGAAGATCTCATCAATCCAGCTTTAAACAAGCGGGAACGACCGGAAATTTGCCGGTCGTTTGCTTCGCTGGATTTCCGGGAAGGCTGACTGGTCAAAGCTTTCCCATGATCTTTTGCTGAAATCCGTAAACGATCCTGTTGCCACCGAGCGGGACGAGTGTCACGTCACGCTCTTGGCCCGGCTCGAAGCGCACGGCAGTCCCTGCGGCAATATCAAGTCGCATGCCGCGTGCCTGCGCGCGGTCAAAAATCAGCGCGTTGTTGGTTTCAAAGAAATGGTAATGCGAGCCGACCTGCACGGGACGGTCCCCGGTGTTGGCGACCTTCAACGTCACGGTGATCGCACCTGTGTTCAGTTCAATCTCGCCCTTGGCGGGGATGATTTCACCCGGGATCATATCGTCTCCTAACGGATTGGTTCATGCACGGTGACGAGCTTGGTCCCGTCAGGAAAAGTTGCTTCCACCTGAATGTCGTGGATCATCTCAGGAATGCCTTCCATCACCTGATCGCGGGTGATGACGTGGGCTCCGGCTTCCATAAGGTCGGCAACAGAACGGCCATCGCGCGCACCTTCCACGACAAAATCGGTAATCAGAGCAATGGCTTCGGGATGATTAAGCTTTACGCCACGTTCAAGGCGGCGGCGAGCGACCATAGCCGCCATGGAGATCAGGAGCTTGTCTTTTTCACGGAGTGTCAGATTCATTTTGTCCTCTTGGCCATCCCATGTTTGTTATGTGTGACTAAGATCCGATCCTAAATTGACCAGACTTTAGGCACGCCTGCCTTTTGATTCAGCAGTTCGATCAGCGGTATCAGCCGTTTCCGCAGGGAATAAGCATCCTCGTCCACCAGCCTCGCAAGAAGCTTGCCAGACCAGACGGAGGCCCCGCCTTTTTCGCCAATTATTTTTCGCGTGCTCTCCAGATGACGTTCGGCATCAGGATCAAGCAGTAGAATAGTTGCCATTGTGCGCATCCCACCGAGAAGCGCAGGGCGAGCCAGCACGGTTGCCGTATCAGGGCCAATCGTAAAATCTTCTGCGTGAACAAGCTTGTCTTGCCGGTAAATACGCCAGCGATCGCGGAAGAGGCAGCTCTGCACGTCTTCGCCCATGGCTTTACGGCCAAAAACCACCGGTTCAACGATCAATGCTCGGCTTGTTGCGGCAAGATGCGCCGTTAGTATCCGTTTCAAAGCCGACCGTTCGAACAGGATCGTCTCTTGCGGCAGCCAGGCAAGGCTGGCGTTCTCGCCGATTGAGAGCGTCGTCTCCACATTGGCAACGGCTGATGAAGCCTTGTAGATGCGCTCGCAGGCTTGTGTGGTTATCTGCGCATGGCAATCATTACCCGCATCGAACTGCCAGCGCATTTCATCGCCGCCGGTAAGACCGCCCGATGTGTTGATCATCACGGCTTCCAGCGTGTTATCGTCCCTGTCAGGCAGACGAATTTTTGCGCAACCCTCCTGATAAAGCGTTGCGATGCGTGTACGGCCGTTGACGGTTTTAACGGCAAGCCGCGCATGCCCATAGGCGCGCTGCGGCTTGGCTTCAGACATCAAATCAAGCGACGGGTGAGCGTTCATACCTCACGCTAGCGCAGCCTGATGAGCTGTGAAAGCTCAAACTTTTCCAAGCTCAATGGCGCGCTGGTGCGCCGCATGCACGGCCTCAGTCAGAAGGTTCTTCAACCTGTTATCACCCATCAGCACGTTCAAAGCCGCAGCCGTCGTCCCATTCGGACTGGTAACCTGCTCGCGCAGCGTTGTTGGTGTATCGGAACTGGCCGCTGCAAGCGCTCCCGCGCCGTAAACCGTCTGCATCGCCAGAAGCCCTGCGATCTCGCGCGTCAGGCCAGCGGCAACCCCGGCTTCCGTCAGACCTTCGATGAAATGAAACACGTAAGCCGGGCCGGAACCGGAAACAGCCGTCACCGCATCAATCAGGCTTTCATCGTCCACCGATGCAACGGCTCCGCTGGTTTTCAAAAGCGCATCCACAAAGGCTGCATCGCTGTCACCAACATTGGGATTACGGAAGGTGACGATCATACCCTTACCAATGGCCGCTGGTGTGTTGGGGATCGTGCGAATAATGGCCGTATGACCACCAAGGCGCTGTTCGAAGAAATTCACCGTAATCCCCGCAGCAACACTGACGAATGTCGCCTGTTCGGCAAAGCGCCTGTAGGCAGGCAGAACATCGCCCATCACCTGCGGCTTAACGGCAACAAGGATCACGCGAGGCTCAAGATCGGCGGCAAGCGACGCCGCATCGGCGACAGCGTGGACGCCAAGCGTCGCTGCACGGTCCCGCAAAGCATCGGTCGGCTCGACGACATGGACCTGTTCCGGCTTCAATATGCCCGCGTCCAGCCACCCCTTGAGCATGGCAAAACCCATATTGCCGCAACCAACCAGAACAACGCTATCAACCATTCTTCTTCTCCCAAATCACGTGGCGGCACTTTGATCTGCTCCATCGGGCCGGGTCAACCGTTTCAGGGAGATTTAGCTGCGGGTCAGGACGGGAACGCGTGCCGTCATGCGCAGACCGAACGCGGCCATGACGACCAGAAGCCACACGGGATCAACGCGGCGGAAGAAGAAGCTCTCAAGAAACGCGTTCATGAGCGAGAAGGTCAGTACCATCATGAAGAAGTCGGAGAGATAGATATTCTCCCGTTTCTTCAGGCACCGGGCATAATCAATCAGCGGAAAAACCACGAGGATGATGATGCCACACACCATTGCCGGATAGCCCATGCCGACGGCGATATCGAGATAACCATTATGCGCATGGACGATGCCGCGCACGTCCCAATCGAGATAGTAGCTCGGATTTTCCGCCTCGCGCACGACGGGCGCTTCCCAGAAGCTTTCAAAACCATATCCACGCCACGGCGTGGCTGAGAGTTTCTCCAGCGCAAACGTCCAGATGGACGTGCGCCCGGTAAATGTTGGGTCTGTTCCGAGATCTACAAGAAGATTGTGACTGGCGGGTATGAAAAGGCTGCCTATTGTGAAGACGAAAAAGCCGACGAGAGCGGCTGCTATCGTCAGTGATGCCAGCACGCGAAGACCGAACAGACCGGGGAACATGACAAGAAACATAACCAGCGGAACAAGCGCCGTGCTGGTCTTGGACCCGGTGTGAGCCACAAACCAGAGTGCGAGAATGAGGATGGTCCAGCCTACGATGCGCCAGCCACGGCGGATCAGATAAATGCCGCCGAACGAGAACGCCGCCATCACAGGCCCGGCGATATTCTTGTGCGCATAAATGCCTCGCCAGAGACCCGCATGTTCGGCTTCAATCTCGCTGGCCGTATGTTTTGCGAGGTCTGGAACAATAACAAGGCCAATATAGGAGAGAATAAGCACGGCAAGCGCTGCGATAACAAAGGCGAGCGAAAAGCCGTCGGCATCGCGCGGCACAGACAGAACTGCCAGAACGCAGATAATACCGATGAGCGTGAAAATGACGGCTCTTTGCGCCGATGAAGGATCGACAGCGATGAAAGTCGACAGAATGAGGAAGCCGAACATGACAAGCCACATTGGGCTGATCAGCGCTAGTAATGTGCGCGGTTCGGAGAGTGTCAGCATCGCAAGAATGGATACAACACCAAGAGCGCCAAATCCCAGCTGATTGACGATATCGCCGCCGCCATCAGCGCCTGCCGCGCTCACGGCCTGAAATGGTCGGAATGAAACCAGCAGGCAACAGAGGATAACTGCCGCCGCAAAACTGGCTATGAGGCGGACAGGCAGGTCCCTGATCGCGTCAGTTCTTTTCAGGTTGCCGATACTGCTCATTGGAATATCCAAATTCCGCGAGAATGCGGCCAAGGCCAATATAGACCTGATAGAGCCCGATGGACAACGAGCCGGTCTGGGTAATTTTGATGATCGCGCGGAAGGGCGACAGGGCCAGCAGGGCAACGCTTTTCAGCACTGTCTTCAATCTGCCCAGAGGCTCCTGTGCCCGCTTGCGTTTCTCGATCAGAGTAGAAATTACACCATTGCGCAGCGCCCGGGCCCTGATCCAGTCCGCTTGTACGCGCCGTTCAGGAATGGTTTCGAATACAGGCGCTTCGGCGCACCAGGCAACGGTGAAACCTTTAACGACGCTCCGGCTGATAAAATCAGAATCGCCGCCACCCATGAAATTGAAGGCAAGGTCCAGAAACGGAAATGGCATAGCTTCCAGCACCTTGCGGCTGACAAGAAGATTGCCCGATGAATAAATAATCGGGACACGACCAGTCTGCGAATAATGCGGGCTGAACACCGGATGTTTAGCCCAGACCTGATGCTCTGGCTTGGCGAAGACAGGAACCTGCGGCCCGCCGACAAAATCGACACCATAAGTTTCCTGTGTTCGCAGCAAATTTTCCAGCCAATCCGGATCTGCTACTTCATCATCATCAACGACAAGCAGTGATTTGAATTTGGGAAATATTTTAAGCGCCGTCAGCCAACCTGCATTGTAGGCGTTACAATTGCCGCGATCATGCGCAATGATAACAAGCCCATTATAGTCGCCACTTTCGAACAAGGGTCCAGCAACCTTTGCACCGTCTTGCTCTTCTGCCTCGTTTTCCATGACGATAATTGCAAAATGACGTGCGGTGTTCTGCTCTTTCAGCGAGCGCAGCGTCTTCAACAAATGCTCTGGGCGTTTGAACGTTGGCAGGGTGACAACAACGTCGATTACCTCAGGTGCAAGCTCGGGCGACCGGGCAAAAACCGTTATGTTGTCTGGAAGGTCAATTGCCATAAATGGATTTGTGCCCGTTGCCTGATATAATCAACCTATACGTGTCATTTGTTCAAGATTTCATTACATTGTTCATACAATTCCATTAGTGAGAAGCCAGACCTCAGCTTGGGCCAGTCATGCATCTTCTATTTGTAACATCGCTGGTTCCTGATGGAAAACCAACCACAGGCTATGAGATCGCCAATGCGGCAATCATTGATGGATTGGTGCGGGCCGGTATCCATGTGACTGTATTGGGTTTCATCTGGCCGGGCAGTTCACCATCAGACCCGGATAACACCATCGTGCTTGGTGAAGTCGATGTGCGCAATGACACCGCAAGCCTTACCCAGAAGCTGCGATGGCTTGGCAAAGCTCTTGTAACAGGACTGACTGTCTCTTCGGTCAAGTTGCGGGTTATTTCGCAAGACAAGTTGCGTGCCGCCATCGGATCATCAGGTAATTTCGATGCTTATGTGCTGAACGGTGTGACGCTTTCAGGTGCATTTGAAGACTGCTTTGCTGACAAGCCGCAAATCTTCATTGCCCACAATGTCGAACATCATTCGGCTTGGGAGAATGCGCAGGCAGCCACCAGTCTCGTGCAAAAATTTCTGTTCCGGCGCGAGTCGCGGTTGCTGGCCGGACTGGAAGGACGTTTGTGCCGCCGCGCTTCTTTTGTATTCACATTGGCTGAACAGGATATCAAGGCATTGGGCCTTGCTGATACTGGCCGGGCAGCGGAACTTCCTCTCGTAACCGGCGCCGACACCGGTAAAATGGCCCATCGCAAAATCGAGCATGACCTTGGTTTGATTGGCACATGGACGTGGCAACCAAACCGCATTGGCCTTGAATGGTTCCTGCGGGAAGTTGCGCCGCACCTCGACAAGGACATCGGCATTACGGTTGCCGGCAGTATACCGGCTGATTTGAAAGCGGCCTGGCCAAACGTCAATTTTGCCGGTCGTGTGCCGGATGCGGCCGAGTTTGTCCGCTCTTGCGCTTTGATCCCGCTGGTGAGCCGTGCCGGAACGGGCGTTCAGCTCAAGACCATCGAGACGTTTGAGATGGGGCTGCCCAGCGTTGCAACATCCCTGTCCGTGCGCGGCATTGCCAGTATTCCGGAAAATTGTGCTGTGGCGGATGATCCGCAAGCCTTCGCCAAAGCGATTGGGGCTATGGTGGCGCGGGTGCGCGCCGGTGAGGATTTGACCTGTTCGGGTGAAGCGTTTCGCGCCGCGCAATTGGCGCGGTTTGATTCACAGCTTCGTCTCGGACTTGATGCGCTTGGCGCTTCTTTAGGAAGAGTTGGACCATGAGCCCGGCTCTTCTCTCGGTGCACCACGCGCTTCCGCAGCACATTATCCTTGGTGTTTCCGTGCTGGCGCTGTCATGGGATGACGCCATCCAGCATCTGCACACTTTAATTGATGAGAAGCGCTTCACACTGATCACATGGCTGAACGCGCACAATTCCAATCTGGTAGAAGACGATATTCGTTTTCGCAACGCATTGGACGAGTTCCTCGTTTTGCCCGATGGAGTCGGTGTCGACATTGCCGCGAAGCTGCTTCATGGCAAAACCTTCCCCAACAATTTGAATGGTACGGATTTCACGCCTGCATTGCTCCGGGCACTGACCCGGCCTTTGCGTATAGGGCTCCTCGGCACACGCCCCGGCGTGGTCGAGAAAGCGGCGGAAAGCCTGAAAGAAAACGCCCCGCAGCATGAATACCGCGTTATCAGCCACGGTTTCTTTGCGCCATCCGATGAGCCGCGCATTCTGCAGAGCCTTGCGGAATATCATCCGCACATCCTGCTGGTTGCCATGGGGGTGCCGCGTCAGGAGCTTTTCATGCAGGAAAAGCTGACGGCAGAGCATTGTGTCCTCGCATTTGGCGTTGGAGCACTCCTGGATTTTCGTGCCGGAGCTGTGTTGCGGGCACCACGCTGGATGCAGAAACTGCGTCTGGAGTGGCTGTACCGGTTTTCACAGGAACCAAAACGGCTTTGGCGTCGCTACGTCTTGGGCAATCCGCGTTTTCTGTTCAGGGTGCTTCGCACGCTCGTGACAGGCGTAAGGGTTAGTCGATGAGAACTGCAATCGTCACAGCCAGCTATGCGCCGGACTTTGAGCGCTGCAAATTGCTTTGCGAGACGATTGACCGATTCGTGAGCGGCTATACGCGCCACTATATTCTGGTTGAACATCGCGATATGGCATTGTTCCGCCAGCTCGAAGGGCCGCGCCGGATCATTGTGGATGAGAACGATCTGTTGCCGGGCTGGATCAAACCATTTCCCGATCCGCTCAGCCTTGGCCGTAAGCGCATCTGGCTGTCGCCGCGAACAATGCCATTACGTGGCTGGCACGTACAACAGTTCCGCCGCATTGCCATTGCCTCCCATGCCGATGAAGACGCCTTCTTTTATGTGGATTCCGACGTGGCTTTTCTGCGCCCGTTCGATTGTGCGTCCAACTGGCACGGCGATACGTTGCGACTGTTTCGGCGGGATGGTGAATTGCTGCGCCCCGTTGCGGACGATCAGCGCATCTGGTCGGAGCAGGCAGGGCGCTTGCTCGGGATCGAACCGGTAAGCCCCGCTGGTCATGATTATATCAGCACATTGATCGCCTGGCGCCGCGATGCCCTGCTGTCCATGTGCGACCACATCGAGAAGCTATCGGGGAGGCACTGGATCGCCGCGATTGGTCGCCAGCGCCGTTTTTCCGAATGCTTGATTTATGGCCGCTATGCCGATGAAGTGCTCATGGCAAAGGGGCACTACCATGATAGTACCGAGTTCTGCCGGATATATTGGGTTGAGCCAGCCCCGACAGAGGAAGAGTTTCAGGCCTTTGTCGAAGCCATGACGCCAGAGCAGGTCGCCATCGGCATACAATCCTTCATCGGCTTTGATACCGCCCGCATCCGCAAATTGGTCAACAGTTAAATCACACGCGCCGTGCCGGCTTCCGGATGGCTCGATAGGTCAGCCATGTGGAGAGCAGGTAAATGGCTGCGAACATGGCATTGAGCCATATCAGCCAATCATTGACTTCTTTGAATGTGACCAGCAGCCATGAAAGCAAAGCCGCCTTTGCCAGCGCGAGCAGGCCAAGATTGAGCGCGCGCAAGCCAGATTGTCCGCGCGCATAAAGCAGCTCAGCCTGATATTCTATGAGATTACGCAGTCCGGGAACCAGAACAACGAGCGGCAAAAGTGCCACAACCGAAGCGACGTTCGAGCCGAGCGCGCGTGGAAAAATATACAGAAATACGGCAAGGGCAATCAGTCCGGATGTGGAAACGGCGAAAACGCCAGCCTCTAACCCGCCGCGAATTTTCAGCGATCTCAACATATCAGGCGTGCGCATCAGTTTCTGCACCAGCATCATGTTGAAGGACCGGACGGGCAGGGCCGTCAGGTCCACAAGCCGCATGATGATGGCATAGACACCTGCGGTCTGTGGTCCGCCCACGGCGAGCACCAGAAGCTTGTCGAGCTCCATCTGGATATAGAACAGGATTTCAGCACCCGCGACGGCAAAGGAATCCGCGAGCCGTCTGTAATAGAGTTGCGGTATGAGCCGCAGTTTCACCCTCGGGTAGAAGAACAGAACAGCGATGATGAGCGCGACGCCGTTGGCGCCCGCATACCACCAGCTCCACGCGCCAAGTGTGGTGACAGTGGAAAATGCGAAAAGAACAGCGGCGGCTGCGCGCAAGGCAGTGCCAATGATAACGAGCAAGGCTGCGCGGCCAAAACGGTTAAGGCCATTATTGACGACCACGACAACCTCCAGCGAACGCCAGAGCAGGGCCTCGGTTGCAACGATGACGGCAAAAATCCCGAACGCCAGATCCGCCCCGAAAAACACCAGATGTGTGAGGAAAGCCGCCAGCGCAAAAATCGGCAGGGAAATGACGACCGCTGCCAGATAGCCGCCGGTATAGGCACCAAGCAATTGGGGTTTGACCGTCGAAATACGGTAAAGCGGTGATACGAATCCAAACGACACCAGCCGCGACAGGACCACACCGGTTGCAGATGCCGTGGCAAAGAGGCCAAATTCAGCAATCGACAATGTATTGGCGAGCGCGACGAAGTAGGCAAGGGAAATAACAAGCCGTCCAGCTGATCCGCTGATCACCGAGAAATAATTGCGAATGAGCCCCGCATTGGCCTTCACATGACGCGCTATCAAATCTTTTCCCCTGCGGGATGTTAAACGTCCCGCACAATCATCAGCCGTTCTATACTGAAAAGCCTTAATGGCTCGTGTTGGAACGGGAAATCGTGGTCTGATTAAAATGGGTGATAGCAGAGTGTTTCATGGATGATTAACGATTTATTTTCCATAGAACTTTAGGTTGGGTTAACCGTGGGCCGTTCGCTCGGGGTTGAGCTGTATTGAACGGTTGTTTTGGAGTGCGGATAAACATGGGTGATCGGGACAACGAGACAGGAAAGCGGCCTCGACGCTCGCTTCTCTCGTTCGCCAGCCAGCCGGAGACGGCGGGTGAGGCCTCGCCGCGTGCCGATTTTATCGAGCCGGACCAGACACCAAGGCGGGTCGAGGATCTGGAGCACTATCAGCGCATGCGTGCCCTGCGATTGGCGGCAAGCAGTGAAATCACACAGCCACCTGCGATTGAACCTGAACACACGTTGAGAGATGAGGAAGCCGAACAGGACGCGGTAAACCGCATGCGTGCCGATATGGCTGCTATCAAGGCCGAACTCAATCGGCGCATTGACGACAACCCATCAACCGAGCCTGTTGCACCCGCTGCGCCAGCGGAAACAGCTATCTTGCGGAATGAGGCACCGGTAAAGCCTGCATCCACAGTCGTTTCCGTCGCAAAGCCTGTTCGCCGGGTTGAAAATGACAGCGACGAATGGAAACCGCTGGTTGATCCGCGTATTGTTCTTACTCGCATCGTCAACTCCAAAAAGCTGATCATTGCGACGACGCTTATCGGCGCGCTGCTGGGCGCCGGTTATGCCATGACCGTGCCAAAACTCTATTATTCCAATGTTGAATTGCTCGTTGATCCGCGCGATCTCAAATTGACGGACAAGGAAATCGCGCCGGGCCAATTGCCTATTGATGCGTCGCTCGCCATTGCCGAAAGCCAATTGCGGATTATTCAGTCGAGCAGCGTTCTTTCCAAGGTGATTGATCGTGCAGGTCTGGCCAAAGATCCTGAGTTTAATGGTGACCTCAAGGATAAGGGCATATTTGCCGCTCTCCGCGAGCTTTTCTCGACCGATAGCACGCCCGACGCTACAGCCCGCGAGACGCTGCTTCTACGCAATCTGAACGAACATATGGATGTTGCGCGGAGTTCAAAGAACTTCATTTTCAACATCACCGTCAATTCGCGTGATCCGGAAAAATCTGCATTCATCGCCAACACGGTTTCGGATGTTTTCAGGGAAGAGCAGGGCAATATCCAGTCCGACTCGGCCAGACAGGCGACGGATTCGCTGACTGCCCGGCTCAACGATATGCGCCTCGGTGTGGAATCGGCTGAAAACGCCGTTCAGAAGTACAAGGCGGAGAATGATCTTGTCGACGTACAGGGTCGTCTGATCAGTGATGATGAGGTTTCAAGAACCAGCGACGAACTGACGGCGGCGCGCAACCAGACCATAAAGCTCAATGCACAGGCGGCTTCCATTCGTGGCACATCGGTTGAAGGTGTTCTTGGCAACAATACGCTGCCCGAGGAATTCCGCTCCGGGGTCATCGTTGCGCTTCGCTCGCAATATGGCGCGTTGAAACAACAGGCCGACGGTCTGGCCACCAAGCTTGGCCCGCGCCATCCGCAATTGATTCAGGCGCAGACGCAGGTTGACGGTATCCGTAAGGAAATCCGCAACGAACTTGATCGCATTGCCTCCTCGGTGCAGGTCGAGCTCAAGCGTTCGGTGCAGCAGGAGCAGGACCTCGCGAGCAGGCTGGCACAGTTGAAGTCGCGCATGGCTGGTACGAATGAAGATATGATCAAACTGCGCGAGCTTGAGCGGGAAGTCACCGCCAAACGTGCAGTTTACGAGGCTTTCATGCTGCGCGCCAAGGAAACCGGCGAGCTTGAAGGGATCAACAGCACCAATATTCGCGTCATTTCGCCAGCGCGTCCGGCTCTCGAATCCACGGGTGGTTCGCGCAAGATCATCGTCATTGGCGGTATTCTGGCGGGGCTTCTTGCCGGACTTGGCATCGCAATGCTGCGCGGTATGATTGATAGTTTCCGTGGCAATGGGGAATTGAAGACAGCCCGCACCGAGAACGACGCGCCTTTCGATCCGGATTCGCCCTCAGGTGGAAAGCGACCATTGCGCAGTGAAGCCGATACGCCAGCACCCACATCGGAGTCGCGGCTGGGCGCTGCAATCAAGCAGGCGCAAACACGGAGTTACGCTTCGGATTTCGACGAGACATCAGATGGGGACGAAACAACGCCGGATGAAGATCAGGTGGCGGTTGCACAGTTCCTCTATGAATATGCCGATCTTCAGGTTGCCAAACGCCAGCATGCCAATTCCAATATTGAGGATATGCTCGCGGACATCGCTGAAATTCGCAATGTCCTGCGGCAACGCTCCGGCGGAGAATGATGCTAGTGCAGGCGGGGCGTCGGTCCCATGCCTTTGTCGTCGATGACATAGCCCCGATAAAACCGGTCGAGTGTAAACGGCGCTGATAGGGGATGCGGCTCGTCCTTGGCGATGGTCCATGCAAAGCATTTGCCCGAAATGGGTGTCGCCTTGAAGCCGCCATAACACCAACCGGTGTTCAGATACATGCCCGGCAGCGGTCCCGTCGTGATGATGGGCGAGCCATCCATCGACATATCCATAATCCCGCCCCATGAGCGCAGCAACTTGACGCGCGCCAGCGCTGGCATGAGCGCGACGAACTCACTCATCACATCTTCCACCACAGGCAGGTTGCCGCGCTGCGCATAGGAATTGTAGCCGTCAATATCGCCGCCAAAGACGAGGCCACCCTTATCCGATTGGCTAAAATAGAGGTGTCCGCCGCCGAAGGTCGCAACCGTATCAACCACCGGCTTAAGCGCTTCAGAAACAAAAGCCTGCAGGACATGGGATTCAAGCGGTAGCCGGTCAACACCCGCCCGGCGCATCAGTTCGCTGGTATGGCCAGCCACGGCGCAGGCGGTCTTCTTGGCATTGATCGGGCCACGCGTCGTCATGACGCCTGTAACCTTGTCGCCGTCTTTTATAAAGCCGGTGACTTCGCAATTCTCGATTATATCAACGCCGAGCTGGTCTGCCGCACGGGCATATGCCCAGACGACGGCATCATGCCGCGCTGTACCAGCACTGCGCTGCATCAAACCGCCAATGATGGGAAACCGCGCCGATCCGCTGATATCGAGGCCGGGAATAAGTTTTTCCAGTTGCTTGGGGTTCATCAACTCGCAATCAATGCCATTGAGCCGCATCTGGTTGCCGCGCCTGACATACACATCAAGCTGCGGCAGATTATGCGCAAGATTGACCACGCCGCGCTGCGAGAACATCACATTGTAGTTGAGGTCGTGGGACATTGTTTCCCACAGCTTCATCGACGCTTCATAAAAATGCTGGTTCTCGGTCAGCAGATAATTGGAGCGGACGGCTGTGGTGTTGCGCCCAATATTACCCGAGCCGAGCCAACCTTTTTCCACAACTGCAATATTGCGAATGCCGTGTTCCTTGGCGAGGTAATAGGCCGTTGCAAGCCCGTGTCCGCCGCCGATGATAACCACATCATAGGCTGGTTTCGGATCGGGTTTACGCCAAGCAGGCTTCCAGTCCTTGTTGCCGTTGAGGGCGTTCTTCAGAAGGGAGAAAGCGGAATAGCGCATCGACGAATCCAGTTTGCAGGCGGAATAGTGTGATCATGCGTGGATTTGGCACATTCGCAAGCCCCAGCGTGCTCCTTGGGTCACATCATCGCATTGCCCTTATCGGCTGCTTTCGTTATTGCGTCAGTGAACGCCGTTCTGGCGGTATTGTATTGCCAAAGAATCCTCAGAATGACGTCCATTCCCGAAGCGAGATGCCCAGGAGCAGCACATGGCAGTGACGATTGATGGCAAGCAGATTGCCGAGGACGTGGTTTCCAAGGTCAAACTATCAGCCGCCGAGCTGATTGAGGCCACCGGCGTTACGCCCGGTATTGCTGTAGTGATCGTGGGCGAAGACCCGGCCAGTCAGGTCTATGTCGCCAATAAGGGGCGCAAGGCGAGGGAATGCGGCTTCCATTCCGTCCAGCATACCTTGCCTGAACAGACAGGCGAGGAGGAACTGGTCAAGCTGGTGGAAACGTTGAATGCCGACCCGGCGATTCACGGCATTCTCGTTCAGCTGCCTTTGCCCAAGCACATCGATTCCGGCCGCATCATCCAGACCATCTCGCCTGACAAGGATGTCGATGGCTTTCACTTCATCAATGTCGGCAAACTCGGCACTGGCGAACTCGAAACCGCATTCGTTCCCTGCACGCCTGAGGGTTCGATGCTGCTGATCGACCGTATTCTTGGCCGTGACCTCTCGGGTCTGAATGCCGTGGTCGTTGGCCGCTCCAATATTGTCGGCAAGCCGATGTTCAATCTGCTGCTGGCGCACAATGCGACTGTTACTATCGCCCATAGCAAGACAAAGGACCTTCCCGGCCTTTGCCGTAATGCCGATATTCTGGTGGCCGCCGTTGGCCGCCCGCAGATGATCAAGGCCGATTGGGTGAAGCCCGGTGCGACGGTTATCGACGTGGGCATCAACCGCATTCCTGCCCCCGAGCGCGGTGAAGGCAAGACGCGCCTCGTTGGCGATGTTGATTTTGCCGATGTGGCTTCAGTGGCGGGTGCATTGACCCCGGTTCCCGGTGGTGTTGGACCCATGACAATTGCCATGCTGATGGCCAATACGCTGGTCGCCGCCCATCGCAGTGTCGGTAAAACACCGCCGCGCTTCTAATTCATTGGTTTATAAACGGATTGTCGTTAGAACAGCATATGCCCGAAGCCCTCAAGGTCAGTAGAACCTTCGCTTTTCTGCTTGTCGACAAATTTCCGATGTTCAGCCTTGCCGCTGCCATCGACACGATGCGCACGGCCAATCGCATGGCGGAAGAGCCATTCTATGCCTGGACAACCGTGTCTGCCACGGGCGCGGCGGTTACCGCGTCGAATGGCTTGCAGATCAATGTGCAATATTCACTGGCAGAGCTTCCCGCTGCCGACATTTTCTTCATCTGCGCCGGATTGACCACGGAGTTTGAGGAGAAGCCCAAGGTCATTGCGACATTGCGCAATCTCGGACGCCGCGGCGCGGCTCTGGGTGGCTTGAATATTGGCAGTTACATCCTTGCCGAGGCAGGGCAGCTGGAAGGCCATCGCTGTACGATCCACTGGGAAAACCGCGCTGGTTTTCAGGAGCGTTTCCCGCATATTGAATGCACCGGCAATGTCTTCGAGATTGATCGCAAGCGTTACACTTGTGCCGGCGGAACCACGTCTATCGATCTGATGCTGGAGATTATCCGGCAGGATTTTGACCCAAGCCTTGCCAATGAAGTTGCCAACCAGTTCCACCACGAACGCATCCGCTCGCAAACCGATCGTCAGCGTATCGGGCCGGAACGGGATCTGACTGGAAAATCCGAAAAACTGCGCAAGATCGTCGAGTTGATGGCCGATAATCTCGAGCAGCCGAAATCAGCGGTGCGGCTCGCAAAGGCCGTTGGTCTGTCGGTGCGGCAGGTGGAGCGGCTGTTTCTGCGCCATCTCAATATGACGCCGGGCCGCTATTACATGAGCCTGCGGCTCGAACGGGCGCGGGAACTCCTGCGGCAGACCCATTCGCCCATTCTCGATGTGGCGCTGGCAACGGGCTTCACATCCCATTCCTATTTCGCCCAAAGCTACCGGGCGCAGTTCGGGCGCTCACCTTCCGATGAGCGCCGTACCACCTATTAATCAGCTGAAAACCGACGCGCCTTCATCGGCACGGCCAACGACATTGCGGAACGCTGCAAACAATTCGCGGCCCATGCCGTAGCTGTTATGGCTGAGGTCGACGACCGGATCGGGGCGAGCCGCGAGAACGTCAGGATCTTCGAGCACGTCAAGCGTTCCGATTTCCGCATCGAGCCGCACGATATCACCATCGCGGATCTTGGCGATGATACCGCCGCTGAGTGCTTCCGGGGTCACATGGATTGCCGCAGGCACTTTTCCCGATGCGCCGGACATGCGCCCGTCCGTTACCAGCGCAACCATGTGGCCGCGATCCTGCAAAACACCAAGCGGTGGTGTCAGCTTGTGCAACTCAGGCATACCATTGGCCTTGGGACCCTGAAAGCGGACGACGGCCACGAAATCGCGATCCAGTTTTCCTGCTTTGAAGGCATCCTGCAGAGCGGCCTGACTGTCAAAGACAATGGCGGGTGCTTCGATGATCCGCCGTTCCGGCTTGACCGCCGATGTCTTGATCACGGCGGTGCCGAGATTACCCTTGAGCATCTTCAGGCCGCCGGTAGTCTGAAACGGCTCTTTGACTGTCGAAAGAACTTTCTTGTCGGCGCTTTCCGCCGGGATAGGATCGCGCTGCACGGCGCCGTTTTCGCCGAGCTTGACCTCGATTGTATAGGCGCGCAGGCCTTGGCCCCAGACAGTCTTTACGTCCTCATGCAACATGCCGGCATCCAGCAATTCGCGGATGATATAGCCCATGCCGCCAGCCGCATGGAAATGGTTCACATCGGCAAGACCGTTTGGATAAACGCGGGCAAGCAGCGGCACCACATCGGAAAGATCAGAAATATCCTGCCATGTGAGCTTGATGCCCGCAGCCGCAGCCATGGCAACGAGATGCATCGTGTGGTTGGTGGATCCACCCGTTGCGTGCAGACCGATGACACCGTTGACGATTGTCTTCTCGTCGATCATCTCGCCAACCGGCGTGTATTCATTGCCAAGCGCCGTAATCGCCAGCGCGCGTTTCGCGGCTTCGCGCGTCAATGCTTCGCGCAGCGGCGTGCCCGGATTGATGAAGGATGAGCCCGGCGTATGCAGCCCCATGATTTCCATCAGCATCTGGTTGGAATTGGCGGTGCCGTAAAACGTGCAGGTTCCCGGTCCATGATAGGATTTGGATTCCGACTCCAGCAGCTTGTCGCGGCCAACCTTGCCTTCCGCGTAAAGCTGGCGCGTCTTTGCTTTCTCGTCATTGGGAAGGCCTGTGGTCATCGGTCCCGCCGGAATGAAGACCGCGGGGAGATGGCCGAATGTCAGCGCGCCAATCACGAGGCCGGGCACGATCTTGTCACAGACACCAAGATAGACAGCCGCGTCGAACATATCATGTGAAAGACCAACAGCGGTGGCCATCGCGATCACATCGCGGGAGAACAGCGACAGGTCCATGCCCGGCTGTCCCTGTGTAACGCCATCGCACATGGCGGGAACGCCGCCAGCAACCTGCGCCACGCCGCCCGCTTCCTGTATCGCTGCCTTGATTAGTTGCGGATAGTTTTCAAAGGGCTGGTGTGCCGAAAGCATGTCATTGTAGGAGGTAATGATGCCGATATTGGCCAGCACATCGCCAGCCAGCGCCGCTTTGTCGGAGGGTCCGCAGGCGGCAAATCCATGGGCAAGATTGGCACAGGCAAGGGCAGTGCGTTTTGGCTTGTGGGAAGCAGCCTCGCGCAGACGGTCGAGATACACATCGCGGGTCGGGATGGACCTCTCACGGATGCGGTTGGTAATGCTTTTGACCCTTTGCAGGACGGTCATTGGTTTTCTCCTTATGGAGCCCAGAAAATCTCAAGATTGATCGGCGTGTGGCGCAGGATTGCGCGAATAGGCATGTCTTCGGTTGCCCCACCACCAAGCGCCTTATCCAGAACGGCTTTTTTGCCGTCGCCTTCAATATGCAGCACGACGAAGCGGGATTTGACGATAACCGGCAAGGTCAGGGTCAGGCGCGGCTCACCGGCACCATCAGCCTGCATTGGTAAAACAAGCGCTGACTGCTCTGGCGAAATTGCCTCGGCAAGGTTGTCACCACCCGGGAAGAACGAGGCCGTATGGCCATCGCCGCCCATGCCGAGAATTGTCACATCGAAAGGCTGGCCCAATGCGGCAACGGCTGCGGTTGCTGCCTTCACCGCTTCATCCGTATTGGCAGCGGGGTGATAGAGGCCGACGAAATTGGCTTTTGCAGCCGCGTTCTGCAGGAGTAGTTCTGTCACGAGCTTCTGGTTGGAACGGTCGTTGGATGGCGGCACGAAGCGTTCATCCACCAAGGTAACAGTGATCTTGTCCCAAGGCAGGTCCTTGCCCGACAAAACCTTGAAAAAGCGGGCAGGGGTTGTTCCGCCCGATACCGCCAGAACTGCCTTGCCGCGTGCATTACAGGCGGCTTGCAGATGCGCCGCAACGCTTGTTGCCAAGGCTTCGGCAAGAGCATCTCCATTGGCAAAGCTGTTCAATGTCTGTTGCATGATCATGTCTCGTGCCATGTGCGTCCGTCGCGCTCAATCAGGGCGATAGCGGCGGATGGCCCCCATGTTCCGGCTGTGTATCCAGCGGCAGGCTGGTCATTATCCGTCCATGCCTTGAGGATCGGATCGACCCAGCGCCATGCTGCCACCACTTCATCGCGCCGCATGAACAGGGTCTGATTGCCGCGCACCACGTCCATCAGCAAGCGCTCGTAAGCATCGGGGCTGCGCACCTGAAATGATTCTGCAAAGCTCATATCAAGCGGAACGTGACGCAGGCGCATGCCGCCCGGACCCGGGTCTTTAATCATCATCCACTGCTTGACGCCTTCGTCAGGCTGCAAGCGGATAACCAGCTGATTGGCAACCACGCGGCCCGCGCTTTCACCAAAAATCGAGTGTGGAATGGGCTTGAATGAAACCACGATTTCCGATGCGCGCGTTGCCAGCCGCTTGCCAGTTCGCAGATAGAAGGGAACACCAGCCCAGCGCCAATTGGCGATTTCGGCTTTGATGGCAACAAAGGTTTCCGTGTTGCTCGCGGAGCCCAATTCTTCCTGATAGCCCTTGACGGGGCCGCCCGCCGAAGCACCGGCGCGGTACTGGCCACGGACGGTTAGCTCCTCGGCGTTCTTGGCATCAATGGGGGCAAGTGAGCGCAGCACTTTCAGTTTTTCATCGCGCACCGCATCCGCATCCATGGATGCGGGCGGCTCCATCGCAACGAGGCAGAGTAGCTGCAACATATGGTTCTGTACCATGTCGCGCAGCGCACCCGCCGTTTCATAATAACCGGCGCGGCCTTCAAGGCCGACCGCTTCCGCCACGGTGATCTGGACGTGATCGATATGAGCCGAATTCCACAGCGGCTCGTAAAGCGCATTGGCAAAGCGCAGCGCCATCAGATTTTGCACCGTCTCCTTGCCGAGATAGTGATCGATACGGAAAATCTGCTGTTCGTTGAAAACGCTACCAATTGTGTCATTGAGCGCGATAGCGGATTTAAGGTCACGGCCAATCGGCTTCTCAACAATGATGCGGGTTTGATCGGTGATGAGATCGTATTTCTTCAAACGGCTGGCAATGTCGCCGAAGAGGTTCGGGCTGACGGCGAGATAAAAGGCCCGGATGTTCTTGTTTGCATCGCCGATTGCGACTTTCAGATCATCCCAACCATTGTCCGATGTCGCATCAACCGCGACATAGGCGAGGCGGGCGAGGAATTGTTCGACCTGCTTCTTGTCGATCTCTTCGGGCTTCACATGTTCCTTGATCGCGGCTTCCGCAAATTTGCGGTAGTCTTCGTTGGACATGGCGGAACGCGATGCACCGATAATGCGGGTAGGCTCGGACAACTGACCATCCCGTTGGCGCTGATAGAGCGCCGGGATCAGTTTGCGCTCGGCAAGATCGCCGCTGCCGCCAAATACGATGCAGTCGAAAGGGTCAACCGGGATAATCTGACTTGTCATAAGAATGAGTCTCGCTATGCCAAAATTACGCGTCTTCGGATGCAGGTCTATATAATCTAATCGATTTAAAAAGGCCAGTACCGATCCGACTTCTGCGTCAAAATGCATTCCCAAGCGGGCGCAATTCCAATACGATTGCTGCGAAGCAGGAAGCAGTCATGGATCAGAATCTCTCCAGAATCGTCGCTCAGGACAAGAATTTCCTGAATGTCATTAACGGTCGGCGTGTCGCCGCAGTCTCGCAAGAAACGATCACTGTTTTGTGTCCGTCCGATGGTTTGCCCTTCGCAACCATTCCAGCCGGTAATGCCGATGACGTGGATCGGGCCGTGCGTGCGGCTCGGCAAGCATTTGAACAAGGCCCGTGGAGCAGAATGCCACCCTTTGAACGTGGGCGGTTGCTGACACGGCTTGGCCAGCTTGTTGAAGAACATGGCGATGAACTTGCCGCGCTTGAATCGCGTGATACCGGAAAACCGGTGCGGCAGGGTAAGGCGGACGTTGCTGCCACCATGCGCTATTACGAATTTTATGGCGGTGCCGCCGACAAGATTCACGGCGATACGATCCCGTTCCTTGACGGCTTCACCGCACTCACCCTGCGCGAGCCGCACGGCGTGGTTGCTGGGATCATCCCATGGAACTATCCGATGCAGATCATGGCGCGCGTGGTTGGCGCAGCGCTGGCTATGGGCAATACGCTGGTTATCAAACCGGCTGAGGATGCTTCACTCTCAGCCATCCGCATTGGCGAGCTGGCGATTGAAGCGGGCTTTCCCGATGGTGTTCTCAATGTCATCACCGGTTATGGCCGGGATGCAGGGGCGGCGCTCTCGTCGCATCCCGGCATTGATTACGTTACCTTCACCGGCTCGCCTGTAACCGGCACGGCGATTCAGCAGGCCGCCGCCACCAACAATCGCGGCGTGACCATGGAACTCGGCGGCAAGTCACCGCAAATCCTGTTTGCCGATGCGGATGTGGAAAAGGCTTTGCCGGTTCTGGTCAATGCCATCATCCAGAACGGTGGCCAGACCTGTTCGGCGGGCAGCCGTATCCTGATCGAACGCCCGATTTACAACGACGTCGCCGCAGCACTTGGCGAGCGTTTCAGCAAACTGGTCGCCGGGCCGCACGACATGGACCTTGATCTCGGGCCCATGGTCAATCCGGCGCAGAAGAACAAGGTCGAGAATTTTATCACTGCCGCCGCAGCGACAGGTATTGAAGTGGTTGCCCGTGGCTCCATTCATGTCGATGCGCCTCTGGAAGGCTATTACGTCGCGCCGGTGCTTTTCGGTGCGGTTGATCCCGCTTCTGTTCTGGCGCAGGAAGAGGTGTTCGGGCCGGTTCTGTCACTCTTCGCATTTGATGATGAAGCCGATGCTGTCAGGCTTGCCAATAGCACGGAATATGGCCTTGTCGCCGGTATCTGGACCAAAGATGGTGCGCGCCAGCATCGCGTTGCCAAAAAAGTTCGCGCCGGTCAGGTTTTTGTCAATGCCTATGGCGCTGGCGGCGGTGTGGAACTTCCCTTCGGTGGTTTCAAGAAATCCGGCCATGGACGCGAAAAAGGCTTTGAAGCGCTCTTCGATATGTCCGCAACCAAAACGATCGTGTTCCGGCACGATTGATTGGACCCGCTCCCCGATAATCAATCCAAGATCACAAGCATGAGGAAATGACATGGCCCGTTTGGCAGGCAAGACAGCAATTATTACTGGTGGAGCATCCGGGTTTGGTGAAGGCATGGCGAAGCGCTTTGCCGAGGAAGGGGCAAATGTCGTTGTTGCCGATCTCAACCACAAGGGCGCTGAAACTGTTGCCACCGCCATTGGCAAATCAGCGATTGCCGTTCAGGCTGATGTGTCACGCAAGGAAGATGTGGACGCCATGGTCGCCGCTGCAATGGATACGTTCGGCCGCGTCGATATCATGGTCAACAATGCGGGGTTCACCCATCGCAATGGCTCCATGCTTGATGTGGATGAAAGTACGTTCGATCTCATTTCAGCAGTCAATATGAAGGCGATTTATTATGCGACGCTTGCTGTCGTGCCGATCATGGAAATGCAGGGCGGCGGTTCCATCATCACCACAGCTTCCACTGCTGGGCTGCGCCCGCGTCCGGGATTGACCTGGTACAACGCATCCAAGGGCTGGGCGATTACCGCAACCAAATCCATGGCGGTTGAACTTGCGCCCAAGAATATCCGTGTCAATTGCCTCTGCCCGGTCGCGGGAGAAACAGGGATGCTCAGCCTGTTCATGGGCGAAGATACGCCGGAAAAGCGTGCGCAGTTCAAAGCTTCGATCCCGCTCGGTCGCCTCTCCACACCGCTTGATATTGCCAACGCCGCGTTGTGGTTGGTGTCCGATGAAGCCGGGTTCATCACTGGTGTAGCGCTTGAGGTGGATGGTGGGCGCTGTATTTAGACTTGGGCAACACCGTTGTGCAGCGGTTCGCCCGTCGACAAGCTCAGAAAGCTCACCATGAGGAAATAACTCTCCCCGTCATCCTCGGGTCAAGCCCGAGGATGACGGAAATGGGTGGATGCAGGGAGTCAAGTTCTGCAATGCTGGCGATTAGCGTTGCATCCTCACTCTCCCTCATGGTGAGCTTGTCGAACCACGAACCACGCACCACACCACAGCAATCTGCTTAAGGGTATATACTCAGCGTTAAATCACACGCTTTTGTCTTGAAACGGGGCCATATTGGCCTACATCAAAAATGTCGTCCAATTCACGCAATGGCTGTCTTTGGTTGATCGCGTGCCGATCAACGGGGCAACCCATCTTTCAAGGACACTGTCATGACATCGAAACCCGTCTGGTTCATCACTGGCTGTTCAACCGGTTTTGGTCGCGAGCTTGCGCGCCATACGCTTGAACTCGGCTATCCCACCATTATCACTGCACGCAACACGGCGCAGATTGAAGATCTGGCCAAGGGCAATGAGGAGAATGCCCTTGTTCTCAAGCTTGATGTGACCAAGACCGAGGATATTGCGGCTGCGGTCAAGGCGGCAGAAGCCCGGTTTGGTCGCATAGACGTGCTCGTCAACAATGCGGGTATCGGCTATTTCGGTTCGCTTGAAGAAAGTGACATCGATGAAGTCCGCAAAATGTTCGAAATCAATGTCTGGGGTCTGGTCAATATGACCCGTGCTGTTCTGCCCGTCATGCGCAAGCAACGTTCCGGTATGGTTGTCAACATTTCGTCGATCGGCGGTCTTGTGGCCAACCCTGCCGTCAGTTTCTACAACGCAACCAAATTCAGTGTCGAAGCGATTTCGGAATCCCTGTCGAAGGAAGCAGCCCACCTCGGCATCAAGGTTTTGATCGTTGAACCCAGTGGCTTCCGTACGGATTGGGCTGGACGGTCGGCCAATGAAGCACCGAGAACCATCGAAGATTACCGAGAGACATCGGATCAGCGGGCAGAGCAGATCAGAAATTCCAGCGGCAATCAGCCGGGCGATCCAGTGCGCGCGGTAAAAGCGATCATTCAGGCGGTCGAAGCGAAGAAGCCGCCGTTGCGGCTGTTGCTCGGCAAGGCGGCGCTGGCTGGAGCGCGTAATAAGATTGTCGAACTCCAGCGCGATTTTGTTGCCTGGGCTGACGTTACGGAAGGCGCCGACGCGCCAAAGGAATAAAACAAAATGGCCGGCAAATGCCGGCCATTTTTATTTCGTGCGCCTAGATAATATGGCGCAGGATCAGAAACAACGTGAATGACAGCGCAATGGAGACGGGGAGCGTCAGTACCCAGGCCATCAGCAGGTTACGGACTGTTGACATCTGCAAGCCCGAACCATTGGCAACCATCGATCCGGCAACACCCGATGAGAGGATGTGGGTGGTGCTAACGGGCAGACCCAGCGTATCGGCAGTGAAGATGGTTCCCATGGCAACCAGTTCAGCGGACGCGCCTTGCCCGTAGGTGAGGTGCGTCTTGCCGATCTTTTCGCCGACGGTCACGACGATACGCCGCCAGCCGACCATTGTACCAAGGCCAAGGGCCAGAGCCACGGCAACCTTTACCCATGTCGGAATGAACTTGGTCGCGTTGTCGATGGCCTGATGATAGGTCTTGATGGTGGCAATGTCGGCAGGCTGCATTGGCAACAGCTTGGCCTTGTCGATCAGTTTCAGCGCTTCACCGGTCAGATACATGTCGTTACGTGTATTGCTGACCATGCCAACTGGAACTGACGATGCGGAACCGTAAGGCGAAATGCTTGTATTGGTCTTTTCGATGAACTGGCGCAGCGCAACCGTAGTTTCATCGCTCCATGTCTTGCTGCGCACCGCATTGCTGACCACTGCATTGGCATCAGTCACGGCGATGCCGGGTTTTTCATAGGTGCGCAGTGTGGTTGCTGCAGCGGTTGCGGCAGATTTGTAGGCTTCGAGATAGTTGATGTCAGGGGTGCGGTTCAGCGCAAAGGAAGTGGGGACAACACCGATCAGGATCAGCATGATCAGACCCATGCCCTTCTGACCGTCATTGGAGCCATGGGCAAAACTAACACCGGTGCAGGTGAAAATCAGCAGGCCGCGAATCCACAAAGGTGGAGGCGTCTGGCCCTTCGGCGCTTCATAAAGCGCTTTGTTCTTCACAAGAACCTTCATCACGATCAGCAGCAGCGCGGCCATGCCAAAGCCGACAAGCGGCGAAATCAACAGGGACATGCCGACTTCCGTCGCCTTGGACCAGTCAACGCCGCTGGTGGCAGTGCCGGAAGGTGCCATAAACTGATTGGCAAGACCAACACCAACGATCGAACCGATCAGCGTGTGTGAGCTTGAGGCTGGAAGGCCGAGATACCAGGTGCCCAGATTCCACAGGATGGCTGCCGTGAGCAGCGAAAACACCATGGCAAGGCCCGCACTAGAACCAACCTGCATGATCAGTTCCACTGGCAGAAGGGAGATGATGCCGAAGGCGACAGCACCACTTGCGGTCATGACCCCGAGGAAATTGAAAATGCCAGACCAGATAACGGCGATCTCGGCGGGCAGGGAATTGGTATAGATCACCGTTGCGACGGCATTGGCCGTGTCGTGGAAACCATTGACGAATTCGAAGCCGAGTGCGGTGACGAGTGCAAGACCGAGAAGAATCCACGGTACGGCAACCGAGCTGGTCAGATCCTGGGTGAGAGAATATCCTACATAAAAAAGGCCGCCGATCAGAATGGCAACCACAGCATAATTCGGCCAGTTCCCTAAATTGTTTGGTTTGTCGAGCGGGTGTTCGTCTTTCACCAGACGTGCATCAGTCGCATTGCTTACCGTCATTAGAAAATCCCCAGTATTGAATTCAAACACCGGGGAAAGCTAAGACTCGCCCGTGAACTCTTGATGACAGCGCAAGATAGCTTGCGCGGGAACAATTGAGCGTCTAACGCTTGAGACAGATAAAAACTATGGAAACGCCATGCATAAGGTCGTCATAAGCGGTACCGGTGTGTTTACGCCGGAACTCTCCATCAGCAATGCTGAGCTCGTCGAAGCATTCAATACCTATGCCACCAGGCAGAATGAAATACATGCCGATGAGATTGCGGCGGGCACGCGGGCGCCGCTGACCATGTCCGCTGAAGATTTCATTTTCCGCGCATCGGGTATCGAACGCCGCTATGTGCTCAACAAGTCAGGTATTCTCGATCCTGAGGTCATGCACCCTGTTTTGCCTGAGCGGAGCGACGACGAAATATCTGTCATGGCCGAAATGGCTGTTAAAGCTGCAACCGATGCCTTGGCCAAGGCAGGCCGTACTGCCGCCGATGTGGATGCAGTGATATGCGCCGCTTCCAATCATGAGCGTGCTTATCCCGCCATCGCCATCGAAGTGCAGGAAGCCTTGGGAATTCAAGGTTTTGGCTTTGACATGAATGTTGCCTGTTCATCGGCGACATTCGGCATTCAGGCGGCTGCCGATATGATCCGTTCGGGTTCGGCCCGGGCAATCCTGATGGTCAATCCGGAGATTTGTTCAGCCCATCTGGAATGGCGAGACCGCGACTGCCATTTCATCTTCGGTGATGTTTGCACCGCCGTGCTTCTGGAACGTGACGATCTTGCAACGGCATCTGATCGTTTTGAGATCATCTCGACCCGCTGCCTCACCCAGTTTTCCAACAATATCCGTAACAATAACGGTTTCCTGCGCCGCACCCGCGAAGGCCACATGACCGACCGCCGCGATATGCTGTTCCGTCAGGAAGGCCGCAAGGTTTTCAAGCAGGTCGTGCCGATCGTGTCTGACCTTATTCTCACCCATCTTGCCGATGAGAACATTGCACCCGCCCATGTTTCAAGGCTGTGGCTGCATCAGGCCAACAAGGGCATGAACGATCTGATCGGATCAAAGGTATTGGGCCGTGAGCCCGACGCTGGTGAACAGCCGAACATTCTGCAGGACTATGCCAATACGTCCTCAGCGGGTTCCATCATCGCTTTCTCAAAATATTCCGACGATCTCGCACCAGGCAGTCTTGGTGTCATCTGCTCCTTTGGAGCGGGCTATTCCGTTGGCAGTGTGATTGTGAAAAAGGTTTAGTTTGCCCGATTTGCAAACGCTCCCCGCAGAGATATTGCGACCTGATCCGCTCACTTTTGAGCCGGGCGATTTCATATGGCCAAAGAAGCCGGGAGTTCTGGTTCCATATTCAACTTCGTACGCCACCGAAATGAAACTGGTTCCCACTGATTTTTATGACGAACCAACGTGGGAAGCGGAAAAGAAACTGTATCTGGAGCGACAGGCTAGGGACACAGCTTCACACCTTTCTGAAACCGACAGAACACGGTTGTCTGAACTCAGTTTCGCAGAGTTCGCTGTAGAATATGCCGGGATTGAAAACGTCGACAGTGAAGACCTTGGAACTGACACGAGAATTGAAGAGTTCGCAGTAGGAACCATCGTCTATGTCGGCCACGTCGGCATCATCGAGATTGAAGGCGGAAAACCGCTTGTTGTTGAAGCCATTTCCGGCAAAGGCGTCATCAGACACTCCTATGCGGATTGGCTTTCCTCTCGCCCCGGAGAAGAGGTGTGGCACGGTCGGATAAAGAATCTGTCTAGTGAGCAGCGCGCAAAAGTGGCAATTGAAGCTAAACAATACCTTGGTCGCCCCTACGAGTTTTTCAATTTTGATCTTGATGATGATTCCGGCTTTTACTGTTCAAAGCTAGTTTGGCTCGCGGCATTTCGTAGCTTGAACATTGCGATTGACGGAAATTCAGACAGCAAAAGACATTTCTGGTTTTCTCCCAAGCAGTTGATGAATTCGGAGAAAGTCCACGTTCTTTTCAGCCCGGGAAGTTACACAAATCATTGAGCGGGACAGCCCTTAGATCCGATCCATCAAGGCATACCAGCTCAATGCCAGAAACAGCAGCGGCGCGCGGAATGTACGTCCGCCGGGGAATGAGGGTATTTTCAGCTCTTCCAGCAATTTCAGGCGGTCGCGATTGCCCGCAACCGTTTCCGCATAGAGCTTGCCGACATAGTTCGACAGCATCACGCCATGACCGGAATAACCACCTGCCGAGATGACATTGGGCATGACCTCGCGCACAAAGGGTTGGCGAGGCAGGGTGATGCCGACAGAGCCACCCCAGGCTTGCGTGATTTCCACGTCCGCGAGTGCCGGATAAATCTCGGCGATCTGCCTGCGAATATGCGTGCTGATATCGAGCGGGTTGTCGGCCGTGTAGGCTTCGCGTCCGCCAAACAGCAGGCGGCCATCCTTCGAACGGCGGAAATAGCGCACGACGAAGCGGGAGTCGTCAACGCTCTCGCCACCGGGCAGAACAGGACTGTCACTGCCTAACGGCACCGTTGCCCCGATAAAGGACCGGATCGGCATCACGTGGGAGGCGCTGACCGGTTCAAGATTGCCGCCATAGGCATTAACGGCAATCAGGCATTTGGCGGCTGTCACGCTGCCTTTGGCGGTTGTAACAGTGACGCGGCCATTTTCAGAGCTGATGCCTGTCACCTTGGTGTTTTCGTAAAGATGTGCCCCGGCCTTGGCCGCAGCCTTTGCGGTGCCGACAACAAGCTTCATGGGCTGAATATGACCGGTGCCGGCATCATAAACGCCACCGAGATAGCGGGTGGAACCAAGCCTGTCAGCCGTTTCCGTGGCATCCATGTAGTGAATGTGCGGATAGCCGAAACGCGTCGTCATAAGCTCCGCATGGGCCTGATAATCTTTCAGATAACGTTTTTTGTGCACCACGGACATTTGTCCGGGCACAAATTCGATATCAATCTTGTGCGTCTCGGCAAATTGCAGAAGGTGCGCCTTGGCTTCCTCGGCAAGGTCAAACAGTGCCTTGGCGCGGGTGAAACCATATTGGCCTTCCAGTTCCTCCGCCCAGGCGCGTTGACCCGTGCCAAGCTGACCGCCATTGCGGCCGGAAGCGCCGTCGCCAAAGCGATAGGCCTCCAGCAAAACCACATCAACACCCGCCGAGGCGAGGTGGACAGCCGCCGAAAGCCCGGTAAAACCACCACCGACGATGACGACATCAGCGGTTCGCGAGCCATCCAATGCCGGATATTCGGTGCGATCATCAATGGTTGATTCATACCAGGAGATGCCGGGGGAGATGGGGGATTGATATGCCATATTATCTTGCAATCTCATTTACCAATCTGCTGCAGCGTCTCATGTGGTGTGAGTTGACGGTTCGTGGTTCGCCCTTCGACAAGCTCAGGAAGCTCACCATGAGGCCCTTCGACAAGCTCAGGATGAGAGGGGTGCTAAATTCTGCATCCTTTGCGCTGCAATCTCTGCGATTAGCGGTTGCACCATCAATCTCCCTCATGGTGAGCTTGTCGAAGGGCGAACCACGAACCACAGCGAATTACACATTAAGCAGCAGATATTCACGCTCCCACGGGCTGATAACTTCCATGAACGTCTCGAACTCAGCACGTTTGATGGCCGCATAGGTAATCGCGAAGGATTGCCCCAGCATGGCAGTCAGGTCCTTGTCGTGCTCGAACAATATGGTCGCCTCGATCAACCCGCGCGGCAATTCAATGAGATTGTCATTGACTGTCGTGGAAGCCGGAGCATCAGGCTCGATCTTGTTGTTCATGCCGAGCAGCCCGCAGGCAAGTGATGCCGCCAAAGCCAGATAGGGATTGGCATCTGATGAAGGAATACGGTTTTCCACGCGCCGCGCCGCCGGGTCTGAACGTGGCACACGGAACGCCGTTGTGCGGTTATCGTAACCCCATTTGACGTTAACGGGGGCCGAAGCCGCCGGTGTCAAGCGCCGGTAGGAGTTCACATAAGGCGCGAACATCACCAGCGAGGCTGGGACGTGCTTCTGCATACCGCCGATGAAATGCCTGAATGCTTCGCTCTCCGTACCATCAGGGTTGGAAAACACATTGCGGCCGGTCTTCTTGTCAACGATCGACTGATGAATATGCATCGCCGATCCCGGCTGACCCTGAATGGGCTTGGCCATGAAGGTGGCATACATATCGTGTTTCAGTGCCGCTTCACGGATCGTGCGCTTGAACAGGAAAACCTGATCGGCAAGTTCCACCGGATCGCCATGACGCAAATTGATTTCGAGCTGCGCAGCACCTTCTTCGTGGATCAGCGTATCGATCTCAAGGCCCTGACCTTCGGAGAAGTGGTAGATATCATCGATCAGCTCGTCGAATTCATTGACGCCCGCGATGGAATAGCCCTGACCGCCGCCAATGGCACGGCCCGACCGGCCAACAGGCGGTGTCAGCGGATAATCAGGGTCAGGATTCTTCTTGACCAGATAGAATTCGATTTCAGGCGCGACAACAGGCTTCAGGCCCTTCTTGCTATAGGCGGCCACGACGCGCTTCAGAACATTGCGCGGCGTAAACTCGACGGCTTCCCCATCCTTGTTCACGAGATCGCAAATGACCTGTGCGGTCGGATCGCTCTCCCAAGGCACAACGGACAGGGTGGAAAGGTCTGGCATCAGTTTAAGATCGCCATCATCTTCCGGATAGGAGAAGCCATGACCATCTTCAGGATAGTCACCGGATATCGTTGCCATGAACACGGCGGAAGGCAGCGCGAGCGATGTGTTGGAGGTGAATTTCTTCGACGGCATCATCTTGCCGCGCGCAACACCGGCCTGATCGGGTGTGATGCATTCAATGTCTTCGATATCCCGCCAGGCCAGCCATTCGGAAGCTTCTCGCCAGTTTTTCACGCCCCGCGTGGCTTTGACATAGGCAGGCGTGCGCCGCCGCGTTGAAGTCCGTGCGGGTTTCTTTTCAGGAGTTTCAGAAGGCATCAATCACCAGAATTTATTGCACTTTTAGGATGATAGATGAAAATTGCACGCTATGGGAGGGTGGGCAAAAGAAAATTGTGAGTGAGAGGTTTGGGTGTTGCGCGGCCAAAATCTTCCCCTCCGTCATCAGAGCCCCCAACTCTCCGTCATCCTCGGGCTTGACCCGAGGATGACGGAGAGTTGGTGGCTCAGGATTTTGTGGAAAGCGTTGCGAGTGTACGGGTTTTTCTTGCGCTTTGGGCCATATCTCCAGCCCTAGCAACTACACCGCGAGCGTCCGCTATATAGTTCGCGTCACCCGTTTCAAACGCATCTTTCAATAGTTCAGCTTGTGACGCCAGACTGTCGAGATAGCGTGCCGGATCGAAAGCAGTTGTTTTGAGCGGCATCATTGTTTCTCGAACTCCAGTGCAGAGTTGCAGATCACCAAGTATCAATCAATCCAGACTTTCGTCTAACCCGCTTACAAAAACCAAAACCGTCCGCAATTGCTTGCGGACGGTTCAGCGCGCCGTGCTGGTTCCAGACCGAAACCAGAGAAGGCCACGGTGAGCTTATTGCCGGGTCACAACAACCGGGATCAAAAGGTCGCCCCAGTTGCCGTCGCCACCATGGTGGCGGGCAGAGCGAACCAGCTCCACAGACACGCCGGCATCCACTGCCTTCATGACGGATTGGTTGAGGCGATGCAGATCATTCGCGACCATGCGAATGACAGCCTGCTGGTCTGCATTCATGGCCGATGATTGCTCCTCGGCCCGTTCCTTCACGCGTGTCTGCGGTGCCATGATCATGCTCCTTGTTTCTGGCGTTGCAGTGAGACAGTCAGTTTGACTATCCCGGGCAATCGAAATGATTGTCCTGACTGGACCGGCGGCATGTAAGGGCCTCGCCGACGGTCCGGATTGAGTGCCGTTATTCGGCTGCCGGGCGGAACTGTGCCGTCTCGGTCGATTCACCCATGGCTGTTGTCGAAGACTGTCCGCCGGTGATTGCCAGCGAAACCGCATCGAAATAGCCCGTGCCAACTTCGCGCTGGTGCTTGGTCGCGGTGTAGCCGTTTACCTCGGCTGCAAATTCCGCTTCCTGCAATTCGGAATAGGCGGACATCTGACGGTCCTTATAGCCGCGTGCCAGCTCGAACATGCCAAAGTTAAGCTGATGGAACCCGGCCAGCGTGATGAACTGGAACTTGTAGCCCATCGCCCCCAGTTCGCGCTGGAACTTGGCAATCGTTGCTTCGTCCAGATGCTTCTTCCAGTTGAACGAAGGCGAGCAATTATAGGCAAGCAGCTTGTTCGGATGTTCCTTGCGCACGCCTTCTGCAAAGCGCTTGGCCTGTTCCAGATCAGGCTTTGATGTTTCGCACCAGATCATGTCCGCATGCGGCGCATAGGCGATCGCCCGGGCGATGCAGGATTCGAGACCGTTCTTGACCTGATAGAAGCCTTCCGTGGTGCGTCCGGCATCATAGTCAACGAAGGGCCGGTCGCGCTCGTCAATATCCGAGGTCAGAAGTTTTGCGGCTTCCGCGTCCGTACGGGCGATAACCAGAGTTGGCGTTCCCATGACGTCGGCAGCAAGACGCGCCGCGTTCAGGTTACGAATATGCGCAGCAGTCGGGATCAGAACCTTGCCACCGAGATGGCCGCACTTCTTTTCCGATGCCAGCTGATCTTCATAATGCACACCGGCAGCACCAGCCTCGATAAAGGCTTTCATGATCTCGAAAGCGTTGAGCGGGCCACCAAAGCCAGCTTCCGCATCCGCAACGATGGGTGCGAACCATGTGTCAACCGACAGGCCTTTGCCTTCTGCTGTTTCAATCTGGTCAGCACGCTGCAACGTCTTGTTTATGCGCTTTGCCAGCTCTGGAGCAGCGTTTGCAGGGTACAGCGACTGGTCAGGATACATGGAGGATGCGGTGTTTGCATCCGCGGCAACCTGCCAGCCGGAGAGGTAAATCGCCTTAAGGCCCGCGCGCACCATCTGCATCGCCTGATTGCCCGAGAGCGCGCCAAGGGCGTTGACGAAATCGTCTTCATGGATGAGCTGCCAGAGGCGGTTGGCTCCGTTTTCAGCAAGAGTATATTTGATCTGAACGGAACCGCGCAGCTTTTTGACATCGTCAGGCGTATAGGGACGTTCAATACCATCGAAACGACCTCCAGGGGCATTTGGTACGAGGTTGTAAAAATCAGTCATTATCTTTCTCCAAGCTCTGTTGAGGCGATCGCAGACAGTTCAATTGGGAGTTTCGATGGCTGCGTTCATGTGACTGAATTTACATTGCAGCGCAGTAATTCCAATAAATATCGCCATATCAGGCGGATTTATCGAGTTAGCATGTCGTGGCTTTGACAAATATGGTTTGTAAATTTGTAAATTTTGTAATAGTGATTGCTACCGTAGGGTTGTGTAAATCTTGTCAATATTGCTGACATAAGGGGCTGATATGGCCGAGGGAAAGATATTTGCCGGTCCACGCATCAGGCGCATTCGCAACGAACAGGGGCTGACGCAGACGGCCATGGCCGAGGCGCTGGGCATTTCGCCGTCCTACCTCAATCTGATCGAGCGCAACCAGCGCCCGCTGACTGTCCAGCTGCTGTTGAAACTGTCATCCACCTACAAGATTGAGCTTGATACACTGCAGGTTGAAACCGGCTCGTCCATGGCTGCGCTGAAAGAGGTCTTCTCTGATCCTCTACTCAATGGCGAATTGCCCGGTGATCAGGAACTGATCGAGATTGGTGATGCCGCACCCAATGCGGCGGCAGGTATCGTCAAGCTTTATCGCGCCTATCGGGAATCGCTGGAGCGCCTGTCTGACCTTTCAGGCATGTTGGCAAAGGAGGGGCATGCGCCGTCCTTGTCAGCCACTCGTTTGCCGCTCAACGAGGTTCGCGAAGTGCTTGAGCGCAAACCCAACCATTTTGCCCGGATTGAAGGCGAGGTGGACAGCTTTATTCATCTTATCAAACCGGGCGACGATCTGGCTGGTGCCTTGAAAGCATGGCTGAAGAGCGAGCATGGGATCACCGTCCGCGTTTTACCCGTCGCGACCATGCCCAATTGGCGGCGGCGTTATGACCGGCATTCGCAGCGCCTGTTTATCTCGGAGCGCTTGTCGCCATTCGATCAATTGCGCGAATTGGCCATCGAGGCCGTACTCATTCGCATGCAGGTGGTGATCGCAGCGGAAATACAGGAACTGAAACTGTCTTCCGATGAAGCGCGCCGTATCGCGCGGTTCGAACTTGCGCGTTATGCGGCGCAAGCCTTGATGATGCCCTATCAGGCGTTCCAAACAGCGGCCCTGCGTGCCCGCTATGATGTCGACGTGCTGCGCTCGCGCTTTAATGTTTCCTTTGAACAGGCGGCCAATCGGCTGACAACGCTACAAAGACAGGGCGCAGCCGGTATTCCGTTTTTCATGCTCGAGGTTGACCATGCGGGCAATCGTTTTCGCCGGGCAGGGGCACAGAGCTATCCGCAATCGCGCTTTGGTGGGGAGTGCCCGAAGCTGGCGGTGCATGCCGCCTTTGCCCAGCCGGGGCAGATTCTGGTAGAAGCCATCGAAATGCCCGGCGGTGCCGAATTCATGACCATCGCCCGCACGCTGGAAGGTCCGCAGGGTGGCTTCAATGAGCGTCCGCGCCGCACGGCGATCCTGCTTGGCTGCGATATCGGCTTTGCCGATGAAACGGTCTATGGGGCGGCCCTTGGAGCGAAGGGGATCAGCGCAACGCCGGTCGGCCCTGCCTGCCGTCTGTGTGAACGCTCCGCCTGTCTATCGCGCGCCGAGCCGCCGGTTACCCGCCCGCTCGGGCTGGATGAAATGGTGACGGGTCTCAGCGCCTTTGATTTCCAGTGATGCCACTGGATTTGGCAACGGAAACAATGCAAAAAGCGACAATCTCCAGTCGTTTCCCAAGCTCAATAAAAGCTTGAAATTTGGCATTGTGCGCTCATGAGTGTTTCGTCCATACCGCTGCCGCCTGTCGCTGCACCTGATCCCGCCAAAAGCGCGTCGGATACAGCGCTCGGCTGTCTGCTGGTGGCGGGTTCTGCGATTGCGTGGAGCACGGGCGGCGCTCTCACGCGGTTTCTGGAAACCACTGACAATTGGACCGTGGTGTTTTGGCGTTCGGTCTTTGCCGCGCTTTTCCTGCTTTGTTTCATGCTTGTCCGCGATGGGCCAGTTGGAACGCTACGGCTTTTCCGGAATATGGGGCTGGCGGGAATAGGCGTCGGCATTTGTTTTGCCATCGCCTCGTCTTGCTTCATCGTTGCCCTGTCTTATACGACGGTTGCCAATGTCCTGTTGCTTCAAGCGGCAGTGCCGCTGCTGGCCGCATTGATTTCATGGGTGCTGTTTCGCGAGAGGGTAAGCCTTGCCACTTGGGGTGCGATTGCAGTTGTGATCGCCGGTGTCGCCATCATGGTTTCCGATTCGCTTGATGGTGAGGTTTCACCCATTGGTGATCTTCTCGCACTGCTGATTGCCATATCCTTCGCCTCTGCCACCGTTATCACACGGCGCAAAGCCCATTTGCGCATGACGCCAGCTGTTTTTCTCGGGACCGTCATGGCGGCCTGCGCGGCATCCCTCATGGCGGGGTCATTTTCGGTAAGTATGGGTGATTTTGGCTTCCTGATTGCCCTCGGTGCGATCAATCTCGGTCTTGGCCTCGCGCTGTTTGTCAGCGGAGCACGCCTCATTCCCTCGGCGCTGGCTGCACTGATTGGCACACTCGAACCCGTGCTTGGGCCCGTCTGGGTCTGGCTTTTGCATAATGAAGTGCCCGCCCAGCGCACCATCATTGGCGGCGGGATCATTCTTTGTGCGTTGCTTTTCCATCTCGGCTGGGAATACCGGCGTCAACGTTCGGGTTTGGCGAGAAATCGGGCTGCCTGACGGCCCCGTGCGCCAAAATGCTGCATTCAAAATTTCGTTCATCTGCAACTTTCAGCAAAGGAGTTGCTGCAACCCAGTTGACGAAGTGATCGCAATCTAAAAAGGTAGGGTAAACTTGGGAACCCCTGACACGGCTGAAAGATCAGGTGTCAGTAGCATGGAGGCATTTATGGGTATCAAATCCATTCTTTTAACGGCCACTTTTGCCCTTGGGCTTGCCACGGCGGCAGGCGCACAGGAACGCGTCGTCAACGTGTATAACTGGTCCGATTATATTGATGACACCATCTTGGCTGATTTCACCAAGGAAACCGGCATCAAGGTTGTCTATGATACCTTCGACTCCAATGAAATCCTCGAAACCAAGCTGTTGGCTGGCGGCACGGGGTATGACGTTGTTGTTCCAACGGCATCCTTCCTCCAGCGCCAGATTGCTGCCGGTGTTTTCCAGAAACTCGACAAGTCGAAGCTGCCGAATTTGAAAAACACATGGGACCTGATCAATCAGCGCATCGAGAAATACGATCCGGGCAATCAGTACGCCGTCGACTACATGTGGGGAACCACTGGCCTTGGCTATAATGTCGACAAGATGAAGCAGATTCTCGGCACGGACGAACGTCCGAACTGGGACATCCTGTTCAAGCCGGAAATGGCCGCCAAGTTCAAGGATTGCGGTATTCATGTTCTTGATTCCGCATCGGACGTGTTGCCATCAACGCTCGCTTATCTTGGTCTTGATCCGGATAGCAAGAATCCTGATGAACTCGCCAAGGGCGCGGACCTGTTGACGGCGGTTCGCCCGTCTATCCGCAAGTTCCATTCGTCCGAATATATCAATGCGCTGGCCGCCGGTGATATCTGCCTCGCGCTCGGCTATTCCGGTGACATTCTGCAGGCCAAGGATCGCGCAGAAAAAGCCAATGCCGGTGTAAAGGTCGATTATGCGATCCCCTCGCAGGGCGCGCAGATGTGGTTTGACGTGATGGCGATCCCTGCCGATGCGCCGCATGTGGCTGAGGCACACGAATTCATCAATTACATCCTGCGCCCGGAAGTGGCTGCCAAAGCTTCAAATGTCGTTTCCTATGCCAACGGAAACAAGGCTTCGCAGGAGTTCATCGACAAGTCCATTCTGGAAAACCCAGCGGTTTATCCGGATGAAGCCACGCTGAAGAAGCTCTTCACGGTGACGCCTTACGATACAAAAACGCAGCGGACAGTAACGCGGCTCTGGACCAAAGTCGTAACAGGCCAGTAAATTTCGAGAAAACCCCGGCAGAAAATGCCGGGGTTTTTAACATCAAGACCAAAGAAACTGCCGGGGCAAATCATGAAATCACTGGGAAGCTTTCGCCGTAAATTCGCACCTTGGAACGATCCTGAAGCAAAACCCTATATTTCCTTCGAAAATGTAACCAAGAAGTTCGGCGACTTCACCGCTGTCGATGATTTATCCCTGACGATTTATAACAGGGAATTCTTTGCCCTTTTAGGCGCTTCGGGCTGTGGCAAGTCCACGCTGTTGCGTATGCTTGCCGGGTTTGAAGAGCCGACCTCCGGTCGCATCCTGCTCGATGGCCAGGATTTGCGCGGTATTCCGCCCTATAAGCGGCCCGTTAACATGATGTTCCAGTCCTATGCCCTGTTCCCGCATATGACGGTGGAAGGCAATATCGCTTTTGGTCTCAGGCAGGACGGCATGCCGAAGAACGAGATCGAGGCGCGTGTCGCCGAAATGCTGAAGCTGGTGAAACTGGAGCAATTCGCCAAGCGCAAACCGCATCAGCTTTCCGGCGGTCAGCGTCAACGTGTGGCGCTTGCCCGCTGTGTTGCCAAACGGCCGAAAGTTCTGCTGCTGGATGAGCCTCTCGGCGCGCTCGACAAGAAGCTGCGCGAAGAAACGCAGTTCGAGTTGATGGACCTGCAGATGAAGCTTGGCCTCACCTTCGTGGTCGTGACACACGATCAGGAAGAAGCCATGACCATGGCCGACCGTATTGCCGTCATGGACAAAGGCAAGGTCAAGCAGGTGGCGACACCTGCCGAAGTCTATGAAGCACCAAATTCGAAATTTGTTGCCGACTTCATCGGCAATGTGAACATGTTTGAAGGCACAGTTTCGACTGTGGTTCCCGGCAAAGTCGATATCAACGTTCCTGCCGACAAGATCACCATCCGCACCGACGCAACACGCGATTGCTCGGCTGGCCAGCCGGTCGGCTTCGCTATCCGCCCGGAAAAAATCCGCCTCAGCCGCAAAGAGCCCGCTGATACCAGCATCAATGCTGCCCATGGCGAACTCTATGATATTGCCTATTTCGGCGACATGACCGTTTTCCATGTGCGGCTTGAAAGCGGACGCATCATCAAGGCGGCCAGCCTCAATGCGGTGCGCACGGTCGACAATCCACTTGGTTATGACGATATGGTTTGGGTCAATTTCGATACCGATGCCGGTATCCTGCTGACAGCATAGGGGGCGATGTCATGCAAAAATTGATAGCATCGGTCGTCAGCAGGCTGGTTATCAGCGTTCCCTATCTGTGGATGCTGATCTTCTTTCTCATCCCCTTCATCATCGTCTTCAAGATTTCACTCTCGCAGGTGACGATGGCAATCCCGCCCTATACGCCAACGATTGATATTTGGGCTGGCTGGCAAGGTTTCATCAACAGCATCTCGCAGTTCTCGTGGGACAATTATGTGTTCCTCGGAAGCGATCCGCTTTATGTCAAAGCCTATATCTCAAGCGTGATCATCGCTGGTATTTCGACGTTTCTGACGCTGCTCGTCGGTTATCCCATCGCTTACGGTATGGCGCGGGCCCCTGCCACTGTCCGCTCGACCCTGTTGATGTTGGTCATCCTGCCGTTCTGGACAAGTTTCCTTATCCGCGTCTATGCGTGGATCGGTATTCTGAAGCCCGAGGGCCTGCTCAACCAGTTTCTGATCTGGGCCAACGTCATCGATACGCCGTTGAATATTCTGAACACGAATACTGCTGTGCTGATCGGCATCGTCTATTCCTATCTGCCGTTTCTCGTGTTGCCGATTTATTCGACGCTGGAAAAGATGGATTATTCGCTCGTCGAAGCGGCTGAAGATCTCGGTTGCCCGCCGATCACTGCTTTCTGGAAAATCACATTTCCACTCTCACTGCCCGGCGTCGTCGCCGGGTGTTTCCTTGTCTTCATTCCGGCAGTGGGCGAGTTCGTTATCCCCGATCTGCTCGGTGGTTCTGAAACGCTGATGATCGGCAAGACGCTGTGGAACGAGTTCTCCGCCAATCGTGACTGGCCGCTATCTTCTGCGGTCGCAGTCGTTCTGCTGGCGCTGCTTGTGGTGCCGATTGTGCTGTTCCAGCGCTCGGAAGCCAAAGCCCAGGAAAGCGAGAAGTGACATGAACACAACCTGGTCCCGCTTTAATATTGTCTCATTGGTCATCGGCTTTGCATTTCTGTATCTGCCGATTGTCCTGCTGGTTGTGTTCTCCTTCAACGAGTCGCGCCTCGTCACTGTCTGGGCGGGGTTCTCGACCAAATGGTATGTATCCCTGTTCAACAATAAGAGCTTCATTGATGCGGCATGGGTGACCATCCGCGTCGGCCTGATCTCGGCAACAGTTGCGACAATTCTGGGAACACTCGGCGCACTGGCGCTGACGCGCTACACCCGCTTTCGCGGCCGGATGCTGTTTTCAGCGATGATCTATGCGCCGCTGGTCATGCCTGAAGTGATTACCGGCCTGTCGCTGCTTTTGCTGTTTGTGGCTATCGGTTTTGACCGGGGCATCTGGACGGTTACGCTCGCCCATATCACCTTCACCATGTGTTTCGTGGCCGTGGTGGTGCAGTCTCGTCTGGTGACGTTCGACCGCTCGCTTGAGGAAGCGGCGATGGATCTGGGTGCAACGCCTGTTACGACCTTCTTCAAGGTGACGCTGCCGGTGATCCTGCCAGCCGTTGTTTCAGGCTGGATGCTGGCCTTTACCCTGTCGCTTGATGATCTGGTGATTTCAAGCTTCACATCCGGGCCGGGTGCGACCACCTTGCCGATGCGCATCTACTCGCAGGTTCGCTTGGGAGTAACGCCGGAGATCAACGCTGCCTGTACCATCCTGATTGCCATTGTTGCGGTGGGCGTGGTCATCGCGTCGGTAGCCAATAAACGCCGCGAGGTGCAGAAGGCGCGTGACGAACAGGCAGCGGCCCGTCACTGAAAACCGGGGTTCAATTCGCCGGTGTGATAATCGGCGAAATGAACGGGTTGTCCCATGAACCGCCGATAAAGAAACGCGTGTGGTTGAAGGTCTGCACGGGCTTCTGGTCCGCGGGCGCTGCAGGTTGGGGGGTAGCCTCCGCCGGGGCTGGCGTTGTTGCGGGGGCAGGGGTTGTCGTCGCCGGTGCGGGCGCTGGTGTTGGGGCTGGAGCAGGCGTGGCGACCGGCATTGCGTAGTCTCCGGTCAGAGCCAGACTCTTGCCGATCAGCGTGACAATACCGGCAAAGTTCAAAACGCCTGATTTCATCTGGACCTGCGCCGTATCGAGCGCGGCTACACCATCCATGATATTGGCCTTGATCTCCATCCGGTCAAATGCCAGCCAGGCATCCGTTTTTTCGTTCAAGCTGAAAAACCGGTCTGTTTTGGCCTTGTTGAGCAGGTTGTTGAAATCGAGGCTTTTGATCTGCCCGGTGCCAAAACGCATGCTCAGCGTCCCCTTGGCGTTTTCCATTGCGGATGACCACCGGGTGATCGGGCCTTTAAGGACTACGGAGATTGTGCCTTTACCAAGCTCAAAACGGTTGCCCAGACCCAGCAATGGGGCAATGGATGCGCTGTTCACGTCGGTTCCGTTGAGGCGTAATTCGCCTGTGGCACCGCCATCGCCTTCTTCAGCCAGCTGAAAACTCGCCGCGACCGAACCGTTGAACGCCGATGCCTCGCCAATATCAAAAATAGCCCGACCGTTGCGCACCTGCGCCGTTGCCGCAACATTGGTGAGATTGATCGAACCTGCTGTCGCCTTCTGGGTGGAAACGCGTAAATCGACATTGGCCTGTTTAAGAAAACGGGTGTCGATAACCGCGTTCGAATTGGCTGAACCGTCCGGTAGCGGCATGAAGCCTGACAGAACAGAGCGAAGATCAAGTGTTTCGAAAGCCAGCGTTCCGGTAATGCTCGGCGTCCCATCATTCAGAACGATCTCAATGCCACCCTTGGCCGGATTGTCGTTGAGTGTTGCGGTCAGCCCGTCCATTTTCATGCGGTTGGCTGAGCCTGAAACGGTCGCATCAAGCGCAAAGCTGCCGATGGGCGCGCCGGGAATTGACGGTGTTTTCGACCATTCCAAGGTTCGGCGCAGGGAAGGCGAGGTCAGGGACAGGGTACCCTGAAAAAACTGGTTCTTCGAGATATTAGCTGAACCGTTAAAGGCGAGGGTCAAAGGCGTCGATGTGAGGTTGACCTGAAGCGGGCTCGTGCCGCCTGCCAGAAGCAGCAGGGCCTTGCTTGCCGAACTGTCGATCTCGGTTTCTTCACCATGCCAGATGGCATTGCCGCGAAAACTCGCAACACCCGATGTTTGCGGCCATTCGAAAACACCGCTGATGCTGGAAATCTGCTCTTCTGCACCATTGAGCGGGCGTTTGAACGTCACTACTGCGTCTTCAAGCCGTATGCGGCCGAAAGGCTGTGACGATACATTGCTCATATCCGGTTTTGCCGGATTGGCTTCGATAGCGGCCCGGGCTTCACGCATGACATCGCCAACGCGGCCATCGGTTTTGGCCAGCGATTCGCCGATTTGCGAAAGGCTCTTGATCGGTTCATCGATGACAAAGCGCGGGCGGATAAGCTTGGTCTCGGTGAATTCGGTGCGTCCCATCAGCGCCGAGATCAGCGACAGGTCAACCTCAATGCGTTCAGCTTTCATGAAGGGCGTGCCTCCACTCTGCCATGGGTTTCGTATTGTCACGTCGCCAAGCGACGCGGAAAAGACCGGAAAGAAAGAAATCTGCGGCGTTTGGCGGGATTCAACGCTGTAGCCCGTCCAGTTGCTGAGTTCCTGAATTAGCCGGGCGCGAATAACATCCGTGCTGACGAGGTAAGGTATGGCGGCAAGGAGACCCGCGGCAACGAGAGCCAATAGAATGATCGTTGCGAGAATGTTCCTCGGCCTGTACCAGGACATGAATATTTCCGATGTCTACACTGCTTCCGGGTGCGCGCCGGAAAGGTTTCACGCTTCACCTTCTACGGTTTAGCGATCATCCGTTGCAATTCAAGGCCTCCACGCCTTTAGCGGCCAATTTGTTGCAGAGCGTTTGCCATCACATTGAGGGTTGAATGAGGCAATCGGCGATTGCCTCAGGCTTTGTCAGGCACCGGAGCTAAGCATGTTCGAGAACATTCGCATGGGGTGCCGGTGCGCGTGACAGCCATGACGCATAGGATGTCCCGGCTTTTCGCAGCGTTTCGTCATCCGCTTTCATGGTCTCATACACGACAAAGGGTTCGGCCAAGGGAAGGCCGCAACGGTTGGCCATGGACCGCAAGGGGTTGAGCAATGCACTGACAGGCATCAGGTTGACGCCCTGCGGCGTGTAGGCTGCTGGTGTGTTGCCCACCGTGGTCGCGATGAACAGGGGCGTTCCCTCAAGTAACCGGCCCTCATTCTCGTAATTGATGTAATACATGCGGGTCAGTACGGCGTTTTGCCATGCCTGCAGGATTGGCGGTGCAGCATACCACTGGATCGGAAACTGATAGACAATGCGGTCAGCCGAAAGCAGGCGCTCGACTTCTGCGTCACTGTCGATGTTCCCGTCCGGATAGGCTGCCTGAACGTCAAACACTTCCGTGCCGGGGATTTGCATTGCTGCGTTGGCCAAAGCGCGGTTGGCGCGTGACTGTTTGAAATCAGGGTGGAATATGAGGATCAATGTTTTCATGATTGGCTTTCTCCTTTGTCTGGAGAATGCCAATCAGGGTTAAATCAATCCAACAGATGATTTGTATATCAGATTATTTGGCTGGTCGATTTTAGTCGGCGAGAACGCGGGTCGACGGGAAGCTGATTTCGACCATGGTTCCGCGTCCGGGCGTTGAGTCGATGGAGAAGCTCGCCCTATTTGCCTCGGCCATGGCTTTGGTCAGCGGCAGGCCAAGACCAGTCCCATCCGTGCGCGCATGCTTTGGCGTGGTGATCTGCTTGTAGGGCCGCAATGCCTGTTCGACTTCCTGCCGCGTCATGCCGATGCCCGTGTCCCGCACGCGCAGAAGTACATCGCCGCTGGGCTCGTAGCTGGTCGAGATGATTACCTGTCCGCCGGGTCCGGTAAAGCGGATGGCATTGGACAGGAGATTGAGGGCAATCTGCGTGATCGAGCGCTGATCCGCGACGATATCTGGCAGACGCGATGTCAGGCTGGAGCGGATGATTACCCGCTCGCGATTGGCCTGTGGCTGCATAATCGCCACGGCTTCGGTCAGGGCTTCATTCAGCGATACGGCCTGGAAGTCGAACTCAACGGCACCCGCTTCGATCTTCGAAATATCGAGCAGATCATTGACGAGCGACAGCACATGATTGCCGGAGCGGCTGATATCATTGAGATAGTCACGATAGCGCTCATTGCCGATAGGGCCGAATTTCTCGTCCGCCATCAACTCCGAGAAGCCGATGATTGCATTGAGCGGTGTGCGGATTTCGTGGCTGATCCGAGCCAGAAATTCGCTCTTCTGGCTGGAGGTGCGCTCCGCCTCGCGTTTGGCGCTGACCAGTTCTTCTTCGGCCTGCTTCCAATGCGTGATGTCGCGCAACACGACACAAAAGCCCTTTGACGCGTCAAGTTTGCCAATGGTCATAAACAGGGGAATGAACCGTCCCTTGCTCTCGCGGCCGATAACTTCGCGGCCATCATTGAGAACACTGGCAACGCCATTGTCGGAAAGGCTGCTGACGTAGTCCATCGCGGCCCGCTGGCTCTCAATGGCAAAAAGCAGGGAAAATGCCTTGCCTTCCACTTCTTGCGGGTCATAGCCAAACAGCGCCGCAGCCGAGTGGTTGATCGAGCGGATTGCACCGGCGGAATCAAGCAGGATAACCCCATCCGTTGCCGTATCAAGAATGGCGTTAAGCTCATCGATCCGCGTTTGCAGAAGCTGCCGCTCGCTGTCGTCAAAACGCTGTTCCTGCGTCTGGACAAGCGGGGCCTGTGCTTCCGGCGAAAGGGCGAGCATCAAGGCACGTTCGCCGTCTTCGTCCCAGCGCACCGCCTGCAAATGAGCCTGCACGCGCTTGGTTGTGTCATTGCTGAGGCGCAGGTTCACACCATCAGCTTCCTCACCGTCGGTCTGGTCAGGGGTCTCGGCAAAAAGCGCATTCAGCCCCCCGGCGGCATTAATGGCGTCATGCGATTCATAAAGCGTAGCGTCGAGCAGCGTCTTGTTGGCATAAAGAAGAATGCCGTGGCGATGGATCAGAACGGGAAGGGGCAGCGCCGCCAGAATGGCGGTATCCACGCCCTGCCGCGCCTTTGTCCGGATGTTTTCGGCAAAATCTTTTTCCGGCGTGATTGCAGTTGCAGCCTTACCAGCCGATGCGTCGTAACCCGGACCAACAACTTCCGCAGCAGGAACCGGCGGCGCAACTGGCTCCGATTTCGTCGATCCGGTGGCGGGTTGCCCGGATGTCACTTTAACATCCACGACAACGGGTGCAGGAATAGGGTCCAATTCCTTTGGGTTGTCAGCAAGAACTTCGCGGCGAAGGCGCTCTGCGATTTCCCTGAAAGCATTGCGCTCCGCATCATTCAGCCGGCCATCATCGCGTGGAAGACGATTGGTCTTCAGGGGAATAACATTTCCCTCGATCGGTTCGGGTCTGGTTTCGTCGCGTGGTGTTTCGACCTGTGCTTCAGGTGTAACGGCAATGGCAGGTTTTTCGCCATTGAATGCATCCACTGGCATGGCTGGTTCGGGAGCCAGTACCTTGCCGATGGCCTCAGGGTCGGTTGTAACATCGCCCATCCGGGCAACGCCAAAACCACGAAAGCCCATGAAAACCCGCTCGCGCGAGTAGATCGGCAGGGCCGCCAGTTCGATGGGAACGCGCAAATCGGTGCCCTCGATGGGCCATTGGACTGTCCGGCCTGACCACGTATCACGCCGTTCCAGCAGATCGGCTATCTCGCCGCCGCTATCCAGCCCATAAACCTTGGCGACATCGCGGAAGGACTTTCCGATCACATCAGCCGAATTGGGTCCGACAGCGCCAACAAACTCCGGCGATACTTCATTGAATTTGGCATCCGCATCCACTTTCCAGACAAACCGGGCAGGGGTGTCCGATGGCCTGTATTGAAAAGCACTGCTTTCGGACGCCGTATCAGCCTTTTGCTCGGCTACCGGTTCAGGGACAGTTTCAGCGATTGGTTCAACGGCATTATTTTGCGGTGCGCCGGTATCCTGTGCGATCACCATTTGCGGTGGGAGAACAGGCTCCGGCAGCTTTTCATCAACCGTTGCTGATTGCCCGGTATTTCGGTTGATGTCCTCAATGGCGAACAGCAGGTGCAGGGCAGGGCTGTCGGTCAGCCGCGCGATCCCTGTTGGCACGAAACCGCCCGATGCCTGTACTGGTCGCTTGACGAGCCTGTTGCGTTCCAGACGCACTTCGCGCACCAGATCGCCCAAAATCTTGTCGCTGAACCCGATGGCGCGAAACTGGTCCGATGCCGCCAGCACCTTGCCTGTGGCATCAATCATCGCCGCATGGGTCGTGCTGTCACCGAAACCCTTGATCGCGAGGGTTGCAATTTCCGCTTCCGATGTCATCCGCGATGTATTGGCGATGGAGAGCAGGATTGCCGGTTCGCCGCGCGGCAGGGTCAGATCGCTTGCCTGAAATGTCAGGATGCGGCTGGCCAGTCCAAACGCCACGCGCAGGGAAACTGTACGGCCATGACCGATCGCGGGAAAGCCATCGAGTGCCATAAGCTGGCGCCGCGCCTGAACGTTGAGCACTGATCCGGCGTCCAGAATGTCATCAATGGTCGGGTAGCCAAGAGCGGCTGCGCCCTGACCATTGGCCCATATGACGCTCTCGAGGTCCGGCGAAATAACCACAAGCGCATCGCCATTGGCAAAATGCTCGCGAATTTCATCCAGAACGGCAATATCGATGAATGGGTAGGTTCCAGACGTCATCGGTTGACCGGTGTACTCCACAATGAAAGACCCGCTGTCTGCGGACTGTCTTAATACTCTGTTAATAAAGCTAAGGCGGTCAATCGTCCACTCATACGCATCTACCTCACACGTCTTTCTCTTGGTTTAGTTAACTTCAAAGACGCTCCACAAAAATATTTCGATGGAAAATCAGGCTCTTGATTGTGCGCTGCAAAAGAAATGTTGCAATGCACAATAAATGCAGCTATATACAATCCATGAATTCACAAGCAGTCGCATAAACAGGCTGCAACCGGAAGGAACATATTATGAGCAAGACAACAAAACAGACTGCTGATGCGTTCTCGATCCCTACATTTGATGCGACCGCTGTAACCGATCAGGTTCGCGAATTCACCGAGAAGGGCGTTGCCCAGTCCAAGGAAGCTTATGCCAAGATCAAGGATCAGGCTGAAGCTGCACAGAAGACACTCGAAAGCACTTTCGAAACTGCACAGTCGAACACTGCTGCTCTTTCGCTCAAGGCATTGGCTGCGCTGCGCGCCAACACCGAAGCAAGCTTTGCTCATATCGAAGCTCTGATCGGCGTTAAGTCTTTCGGCGAAGTTATCGAACTGCAGAGCGCATTCGTTCGCAAGCAGGCTGAAGCCCTTACAGACCAGGCCAAGGAATTCCAGACAGTTGCTACGAAGGCTGTTGAAGAAATCTCCGCTCCAGTCAAGTCGGCTGTTGAGAAGGCAATCAAGGACGTCAAGGTCGCCTAATCAGGCGCTTTTGATCAAAAAATACTCCGGCGGCACTCCTCCTCCCAGCCGCTGGACAAGCAAGACCCAATAGTTCCTCCCGTACGGGTCTTGCATTAATGGAAAAGGCCGGATCCTCCCCCGGCCTTTTCTTTTTTGTTTGTTTTTACCTTTCTGTTGCATCGGGTGCTTGCCAAAAGCATCAATCTTACGTATGTGACCCCTGTCGAAAAGAAGACGGTGCGCGGTCGTAGCTCAGTTGGTTAGAGCGCAGGATTGTGGCTCCTGAGGTCGGTGGTTCGAATCCACCCGTCCGTACCACTTCTAAATCTCGTAAATATTGATTTATTTAAATGTTTTTACAGTTCGGTGAAGCGCGCAGTATTGGCGCTCTCGGTTTTGCACTGCCTGCCTGATGCTGACAGCCATCCAAAATTTATAGAATAGAATGGCGGACGCCAGCGCATCCCTACGTTCGGTCTTAAGCCGGATACGACAATATAATCCGCGTATTCTTGCGACATCGACTGCTTTGGCTCCTGCCTTTCACCGCATGACATGGATAATCCAATGCGCATAATAATGCGCATTCTCGTTGCCTTATAGCAGAGGCGTGTGTATATATTGACGCATTCAACAAAGGTTGAAATGGAGCGAGACAGCCGCAAGATCATCAAAAGATTAAAAGCTGAGGGTTTTGAACTCGTCTCTGTGAGTGGGTCGCACCACAAGTTCCGCAAAGGCAGTCTCACGCTGATCGTGCCTCATCCAAAGCGGGATCTGCCCATCGGGACGGCTCGCTCAATAGCGAAGGATGCGGGCTGGCTCTAACCACATCCTCATACATTGGATGATCCGGGAAGGATATAAGATGCGTCATTATTTTGCATTGGTTCATAAGGATGAAGACAGCGCGTTTGGTATTCAGTTTCCCGATATCAAAGGGGTTTATTCGGCTGCGGACAACGCTGATGATATTGTCCACAACGCCGTCGAGGCACTGCGTCTATACGCCGAGGATGCAGAGCTTCCAGCCCCATCCAGCCACGGGGACATTTTGGCACGGCAAGATATCAAGGATGAGCTCGCGGCCGGAGCCTATCTGGTTTTTGTGCCGCTGATTGACAATGACACCGCGGTTGTCAGAGCCAACGTCACATTCGAGCGCGGCCTGTTGCGCGCTATTGATGATACCGTCAAGGCGCGCGGTACAACGCGCTCTGCCTTTCTGGCCAGTGCCGCCAAGCGCGAGATCGAGGCTTAGAGCATCAAAACAAGAAAGCCCCGGTAGCAAGCGCGGATTCGATACCGTCCCATTTCCAATTTGCCAAGTCTGCGTCATCTTCATTGATCCCGAAGGGTGTTCATGCCAATGAAAACCATGCGCATATTGCTGGTTGAGGATACGCATGATGTGGGGGAGGCTATCGCCAAGCGGTTCGAGGCGATCGGCCATGCTGTGGATTGGGAAACCAATGGCCGCGATGCCGCCGAGATCATCGATTTCACCGAATATGCGCTGATCATCCTCGATGTCATGCTGCCTGATATGGATGGTTTTGAGATTCTCAAGCGCCTGCGCAAATCCGGTAATACTGTTCCTGTTCTCGTGCTGACGGCGCGGTCAGAGATTGAAGATCGTGTCGGCGCGCTCGATCTTGGCGCCGATGATTATCTTGTCAAACCTTTCGATTTTCGTGAGCTTGAAGCGCGCGCCCGCGTGCTGATCCGGCGTCGCACCGGCGGGGAGGCGACCAATCTGATCAAGTGCGGCGACATTGCTATCGACCGGGGTGCGCGCTCTGTCCATGTGGGTAAGCGCGAAGTCCAGCTGAAGCGGCGTGAGTTGACATTGCTTGAAGTCATGGCTGCACGCCCCGGCCGGGTTTTCAGCAAGGATGAATTGCTCGACCAGATTTTCGGCTTCGATGAGGCCGCTGCCAACGCCAATGCGATCGAGCTTTACGTGGGCCGTTTGCGCAAGAAACTGGAAGGCGCGCAGGCACGCATCGTGACCGTGCGCGGGCTTGGTTATCAACTGGTGGCCGGCGATGCAGCATGAACCGTCACTTTTCGCGCGGCTGGCCCGGCGTATTTCGCTGGTGCTCGGCATCGGCGCGGCATTGCTGGTCAGCGCCGCCTGGTATTACGCGGAAACGGCTGCCGACAAAGCCTATGACCGGCTTCTGGTTGGTGCTGCCCTGCAAATGGCCGAAAGCCTTTCTGTCGAAAATGGCGCTCTCAGTGTTCGGTTGCCCACATCGGCGTTCGAATTGCTCGGCCTTGCCGAGCGCGACCGGATTTTTTATCGCGTTATCGATACGAAGGGCAAAACCGTTACCGGCTATGATGATCTGCAAAGCCCCGAACCTCCTGATGGCAGCCGGGATGCGCTTGATATCAGCGAAGGCACCTATAAGGGCGAGGCGGTGCGCATCGCCCGCGCCACGCGTGTGCTGGCGGACCCGTCTGTTTCAGGACGTGCCTATGTCATCGTGGCGCAAACCAATGAGGCACGCTCTGCCTTGACCCGCGAGCTTACCCTGCGGGCCACAATCCTTGTTCTGATCATGAGCCTTCTCGCCTTTGCCGGTGCAATGCTCGCCATTCGCTATGCATTGCAGCCGGTCGAGCGGCTTGGCGCGGCGGTGCGCCGCCGCGATCCGCATGACCTGACGCCCGTCACGGTGGATGTTCCACGCGAGCTTGATCCGTTTGTCAGCTCCATCAATCATTTCATGGGGCGTCTCGATGAGCGCGTGGATTTGCTGCAACGGTTTATCGCCGATGCGGCCCACCAGATAAGAACCCCGCTGACGGCCCTGTCGGCTCAGATCGATCTTCTTGGCCATGACAAACTCGACAAAGCCGGACGTCAGCATTTTGAACGTGTGCAACAGCGCACCGGCGAGTTGGCGCGCTTGACCAACCAGTTGCTCAGCCATGCCATGGTCATCCATCGCGCCGACTCGATCCAGCTGGAGCCGATCAGCCTTGTGGACGTAGCGCGCCGCGCCTATCGCGCTGCCATTCCGATCACTGTTGACCCGGATATTGTTATCTCGTTCGAAGCACCCGACGACCGGCCCTTTGTGCTTGGCGATGCTGTCAGCCTGCGCGAAGCCATCGTCAATGTCATCGACAATGCTTTGCGCCACGGCACTGACCAGCGGCTTGAGGTGCGGGTGCGTTCCGATGCGATTGATGCCTATGTGGAAGTTGAGGATGATGGGCCCGGCATTCCACCGGAAGGTTGGGAAAAAGCCACCCAGCGCTTTGCGACGTCAAAATCCCATGAGGGCAGTTCCGGCCTCGGCTTTGCCATTGCGCAGGAGGTGGTCAATGCCCACGGCGGCACGCTTGGCTTTCGTGCGCGCGATGAGAAAAGTTTTACGGTGGTTCTGACATTGCCGTTATACAAAGGGGCAGTGAAATGATGAGAGTTTTCACGACAGTCCTTGCTATCATCGTCATGGTGTTTCCGGCTTTTGCCGCAGAGGACAATCGCACGCAGTTTCCGGCGCTCCAGACCGAAACCGGCAGGCTGACAATCTATTCAACCACCGATCTGGCGGCGATGAAGCCGCTCATTGATGATTTTCAGCAGTCCGCGCCCGGCATAACCATCGATTACATCGAGTACCTGACCAATGAGCTGCATGCATTGGCCAGTGAGGCCTGCCGTAAAAACCAGCCTCTCGGTGATCTCCTGTTGTCCTCATCCGTTGATCAGCTGTTGAAACTGGCCAATGATGGTTGCGCGGCCTCCCATACATCGCCGGAGACGGCTCGGGTCGCCGATTGGGCCAACTGGCGTGACGAGGTTTTCGGTTTCACCTATGAACCTGCCGTTTTCGTCTACAATACCCGCAAGGTGCCACCAGCCGAGGTTCCCCGAACCCATGTTGAGCTTGCCGACCTGTTGCGTGAAAAGCTTGATTATTATCGCGGCCGTGTTGGCACCTACGACATCCGCCTCTCCGGCATCGGCTATCTGCTCGCTTTCAATGATGCGCGGCAGACGAACACCGTCTTTGGCCGTCTGCTGGAAAGCATGGCGCGCGCTTCTGCAGTGGCACGCTGCTGCACCGGCGAAATTCTTGAGGAAGTAGCCAGCGGCCGCCTTTACATCGGCTACAACATGCTCGGCTCCTACGCCTATGATGCAGCGCGAAAGCATCCTGACCTCCGGGTCGTGGTGCCGCGGGATTACACATTGGTGCTGAGCCGTGGTGCGCTGATACCCGAATCCGCCAAGCGTGGCGATCTGGGTGCGCAGTTTCTCGATTACCTCCTGTCGGAACGTGGCCAATTGGTTGCCCGGAACAATGCTTTCTACTTTTCCGAGACAGGCAGCCTGCCGCCCGATGTCGACGGCCCGCAAAACCTGAAGGAGTCAGGTATTGCCCAGCCCATTCGCATTGGCCCGGCACTGCTCGCCGTGCAGGATTGGGCGCAGAGACAACGCTTCATCGAAGATTGGTCGCGCTCGCTGATCGAACTCAACAGCCCGGAATGGACACGGGAATAGGGAGAAGCTGATCCGATCTAGTTTGTAGGCGGTGCAATCTGAAAGACGACGAACTGCGTAAACTGTGCCGGATTGAAATTGTTATCGGAGGCAACCACAAGCGTTTTACGTCCGTTGATTTCAGGGCCCCAGGTGATGGACTCGATATTGTCGATGTCGAGACCAAAATCACCTTCACCCAGTTTCAATAGGAGCACCTTCTTGAGGGGCGAAACTTGCTTGTCCTTGAGCGATGCCTCTCCATTGACGTTGGTCGCCCCGTTGAAGCTTGCACGGTAGATGTTGATCTGATTGCCGACACCCATCGCAAACGCGCGTTCAACGGTCAGAAGATCGTCGCCAGCGGCAACGAATTCTGACATGCCATTGTCGTTCCAGTAGGGCGCCTGTGTTGCCTTGGCAAAAATCGGGCCGGTGTCATAGGCATATTCGGCAGTTGCGTTTCCCGATGCAATATCGAAGGCGAGAATACGTGAGCGGCTGCCAGCATCAAGCGTGGCTGCCTCGCCGTCCTGAACGAGTGCATTTTCTGTCCCCACCAGCAGGTTTTTGCCATCAGGCGAGATGGTCATACTTTCAAAAGAGAGATTGTTTCGCACGCCGCGCGTCTTGAAAAAATTGGGCAGATAGGCATCTGGTAACGCGAACTCACGGATAAGCGTGCCATCGGTGCGGGATTCGCGCACGGCTGGCTTGCCATTCAGATCACCCTCGCTTGTCCAATAGAGGGTGCCGGTTGCCGGATTGAAGCGGATGGATTCTGGATCGACATCTTTGATGGCAAATGGCTTGCCCCCGGCATCAAGCAAAGTTCGGGTCGAGATGATGTCGAGACCATTGATACCTTTTTCATTCATCGCGATCTTGAGCGTGTAAAAGCGCGCGGGAGCCTTCTCCGAACGGTCATCTGAAATGGCATAGTAGATGTCGTTGGCCGCATCATAGTCGAGCCCGGAAATGCCGCCAAACTCGACACCCGCGATTTTGAGGCCGGTGGGCAGAACGACCTCGCCCAGAAGTGAAAGTTTTCCGAAGTCCTGCGCAGAGGCAGCGGGCGCTATTGCAGCCCAAAGCAGGGCTGCGGCGCAAATGGAGACTGTCTTCATCGTCGGCACCTGAGGTTAGGGTTGATGCAGTCGTCCTAACAGCCGGATTTGACGGCTGGATGAATGTTTCGACCCAACTGACTCATACTTTAGGCTAGAAAAGCGAACCCTGATCAGTGCCCGGCACCGGCGGTTTCTTGGCTGGCGCGGGGCGCTCCGGCTTGGGCCGAACAGGATTGGCATCGCCTTCACTGGCAACAGCCTGCACATCCCCATCCTGAAAGCGCAGGGTCAGATTATCGCCACTGGCAACCGCCGCTGCGCGCTTCACCGGCGCACCTGATGTGTCGAGCACAATGGCAAAGCCGCGTTCGAGCACGCTTTCATGCGAGAGTGTTTTCATCAGCCGTTCGAGTTCGCCGCCACGCCGCCTGGCCCGATCAAGGGTGAGGCCGATTGCCTGATCCTGACGGCGCTCCAACTGGGTGAGGCTCTGGCGGCCTCGCACCGCAAGACGTGTAATGGGTTCCGGTGACAGGCGATGTGCGTAGCGGACGAAAACCGCACGGCGATCCCGCAGGAAAACGGCGAGGCTGCGTGGCAGGCGATCGCCGAACACTGTCACTTCCCGCTGCTTTTCACGGAAGCGCTGCTGCAGGACGCGCGGGGACAATTGCCGGGCGCGTCCGTCAAAATGGCCACGTTTTTTCTGGGTGTTTGCCTGCAAGGCGCGGCCAAGCCGGGCGGCGGTTTCGTCAAAATGCCGTCGCGGCAATGCCAGTAACTGGTCAGCCGAGGGCAGCGCCCGTGCAAGAGCCCGCTGCGCCTGACGGCGATTATCGAGATAGCGCGACATGCCAGCCGCGAGCCGAGCGCCACAAGCAGCAATATTGGCCTGCAGGTCTGCCCGCACAGGCACGGCCATTTCTGCAGCACCCGTTGGTGTTGGGGCACGGACATCGGCAGCAAGATCGATCAGCGTCCAATCCGTCTCGTGACCAACCGCTGAAATGACAGGGATGTGAGAGGCCGCGACCGCACGCACCACGATCTCATCGTTAAAACCCCAGAGATCCTCAAGACTGCCGCCGCCGCGCGCGACGATGAGCACATCAGGCTGGGGCAATGCACCGCCGGGCTGCAAGGCATTGAAGCCATTGATGGCTGCGGCCACTTCCGCGCCTGATGTTTCGCCCTGCACGCGCACCGGCCAGACAAGCACATGCAGCGGAAAGCGGTCGGTAATGCGGTGGATGATATCGCGGATAACCGCGCCTGTTGGTGAGGTGACCACACCGATAACGCGCGGCATGAATGGCAGCAACTGCTTGGAAGCCGGATCAAACAGGCCTTCAGCACCGAGCTTGCGCTTGCGCTCTTCCAGAAGCGCCATCAGGGCGCCTGCGCCGGCAGGTTCCATCTGCTCAATGACAATCTGGTATTTGGATGAACCGGGATAGGTGGTCAGCTTGCCCGTGGCGATGACTTCCATACCCTCTTCAGGCTGGAATTTCAGGCGGCTCATGCTACCGCGCCAGACGACAGCCTCGATGCGGGCCTTGTCATCCTTGAGCGAAAAATAGGCGTGGCCTGATGAATGCGGGCCACGATAACCGGATATTTCGCCGCGCACGCGCACATGCCCGAACGTATCCTCAACAGTACGCTTTAGCGCTCCGGAGATTTCGGATACGGAATATTCAGCGACATTGGACGTCGATTCGGACTTTTCGGTCATTTCCTATTCCTACCGGGGTGGTGGATGGCGTCAAGTCTGGGAGGCGGATGTTGCGGGGATGAAAAGGGGAATGCCTATGACCGGACGTCTTAGCCTGCGCCACTATCTTATGATCGGCGCTGCGATGATCGCGCTTACTGCCACTATCCTGCTGTTGATGGGGCGTAATCCCATGTGCACGTGCGGTACGGTCAAGCTCTGGGTCGGCGAAGTCAATTCGTCTGATAATTCCCAGCATATATCCGACTGGTATTCCCTGTCGCACATCATCCACGGTTTTCTGTTCTATGGCATTCTCTGGCTTGCCGCCCGCAGCAAGCCGGTAGGTTTCCGGCTGCTCTTCGCCATAGCTGTTGAGGCGGCATGGGAGATTTTCGAGAACACCGATATGGTGATCAATCGTTATCGCGAAGCGACCATTGCGCTTGGCTATACCGGCGACAGCGTGCTGAACTCGGTCTGTGATATCCTGTTCATGGTAATAGGCTTTTTCTTCGCGTCCCGTGCGCCGCTGTGGCTGACGATCATCATCGCGATCTTCTTCGAATTGCTGGCAGGATATGTCATTCGCGACAATCTCACCCTCAACATCGTGATGCTGGTTTATCCGCTTGATGCCATCAAGGCGTGGCAGGGCGGCCTCTAAGGATTACCAGCCGGGCACGAGTTCCGTCGAGCGCACCTGCCGCAGGCGCTGGTTGACGAGGTTCGGGGCAGCCGTTGTCGCCATGCTAACGGGTGTCGGCATGGACAGGTTATCGAGGCTTTCCACGATATGCTGGGCGAGGGCGTCGACAATGGCCGACGGCTTGGTGTGACCGCGCATGATGCCGATGCCGAACTCCGGCAGACGGCCAAAACCATCCGCTTCACCAAGCACACGCATGCCGGGGCGCAGGGCGCATTCCGGCAGGATCGATACCGCAAGACCTGCGAGCACCGCCGCCGCGAGAACCGTGGCCGACCAGCTGGTGAACAGGATGCGGTAGTCGTGATGCATCGTGTCGAGCACATCGATAGCTGCTGCACGCCAGATACAGGTCGGGCGGCCAACGGCAAGCGGCAAAACCTTCTCTTCATGCACTGTATGATGTGCTGAAGTCACCCAAAGCAACTGCTCGCTTCGCACCACTTCCGAGCGACGCATGTCATCGCATTGGGTGACAAGTGCGAGATCAAGCTGGCCCTTACGGATCATCTCGTCGAGATTAACAGTAGGCTCGCAAACAACCGATAGTTCGACACGGGGATTGGAGCGGGAAAACCGCGCCATGATCTCCGGCAGGAAGCGATCGGCGTAATCATCCGGCGTGCCGATGCGGATATGGCCCTGCAATTGCGTATCGTCAAAAGCCGCGATGGTTTCGCCATTGAGCTGCATCATGCGCCGCGCATAAGCAAGCAAACGCTCGCCATCTTCTGTCAGCTTGTTGGTGCGACCGTCGCGTTCAAACAGCGCCTTGGAAACGCGTTCTTCCAGTCGGCGCATCTGCATGGATACCGCAGATTGTGTTTTGTTGACTGCATCGGCGGCTCTGGTGAAGCTGCCGCTATCGGCAATGGCAATAAATGTCTGCAATTGGTCAAGATCAAGTGGTGCGCTCATGGCGTTGCTCCCGACACGGTTCGATCCATCATTATTATTGAAGCTTTACATGAAAAACATTCGTTTGAATAATCAATTTTTGTGGACCATTCTACAGATGTTCAGGAAACGCTGGTGTTGAAACGATACCAAGCGTGATGCGTAGAAAATAGTTTCTGCGTGATTCAACCCTTCTGATCAGCGCCATTTACAAAAGGAGTAGGGCGATGACGACGACAACGAGAACGACTGAAGTAAATGGATTTGTGCCCGCGATCACTTTCGCGCTGGTTCAGGCCGCAGGCTTTGTCACCCGAATGATCGTCGCCCGCCGCAATCGCAAAACGATTTTGAGCCTCGGTGAGTGGAACGATCAAATGCTGCATGACATTGGTGTCACGCGCGGTGATCTGCATTCTGCCCTTGGCACGTCGCTGCTTGAAGATCCGAGCGAGAGACTGGGCGCATTGGCCGATGTCAGGGCCCGTGTGCGTGCAGCGCGCTCGATCAGCTAAGCACCGATTTTGACTGTTTAGCAGGCGTCCCATTCACACCGGAATCCCCTCCCGGTGCCCCGCCTGCCCACTGCCCGGCCTTCTGGCCGGGCTTTTTCTTTATGGGGACTTAGGATTATTTGTTGCGGTCCATCCCGCGCAGATACTGGTCGAAAATGGTTTCCATGCCCTTTTGATATTGTTCGCTGGTCTTGCGCCCGGTTTCGAACATCTGGCCGAAAATATCCTTGTAGGGATTGTCAGGTGAGGATGGGGGTGCAGCCGGTTCATCCGGCTGTTTTGGCGCCGCTTGTGGTGCCGACTGCCGCTGTGCGCCGCCGCCGAGCATTTCCTCGAAGATTTTGCCGAACGGATTGTCACCGAACGGGTTCTGCGCCTGCGCATTTCCTGTGGGTTGCTGCTGACCCTGCGGCGTGGCACCGGGAAACCCGCCGCGCGTCATTTGTTCCAGAATCTGGCCAAGCGGATTGTTGTTGCCCCATGGATTACCCTGACCCTGCGGCTGTTGCGGAGCGGCAGCACCGCCACCCAGCATACTTTCCAGAATTTGCCCCCAGGGATTGGATGCGCCCGACTGGTTCGGAACAGTCTGCCCGCCGATCCCCCCGCCCATACCACCGCCCTGGCGCATCATCTGTTCGATGAGATCGCCAATGACATTGCCGCCGCCAAGACCCGCCGCTGCAAACTGGCCTGTCGACTGTTTGTAAAGCCCACCCATCGTCATGGATGCCAGCACAGGCAGCATCTGCTGCAAGGTGCTGACGGCAATGCCAGTCATCCGCGCGGCATGATCGGCAACCGCCCGTGACAGATCTTTGGAGCCGAAAAGATTATTGAGAATGGCATTCCCATCGGCAATACCGGCTGGGTTGAAGGCCGCCTGCGGGTTATCAAAATAATTGACGTGTTGGCCGGATGAAAGCGCCTGAATGAACGCGCCAACGCCCATGGGATCGGCCGTGTTGCGCTGCAAGCCCTGCGAAAAGGCTGGCATCAACGCCTCGATGGCTGCGATTGTCTGTTGTTGCGAAAGCTGAAACTGGCGCGACAGCGCCTCAACAGCCTGCCCACCCTGTCCCTTCAGGAACATGTCTACGAGATTCATGGCGCCGATCCTCCTTCGGGCTAATGCACGAAGAAAGAGTAGCCTTGCTGGTATTCAAAGTTCAATCTTTTTATCGGGTTAGGGTGTTGAGGACGTTGATGAGGTGAAACCTCGCCAAGCGGCACAATCACCAATTAAAAATACTGCGCCAGATTCCTGCGAATACGCTCCAGTGGATCAACAGCCGCATCACCGGGCGTAAATTTCTCGCCGGTAATCGTTTCATAGGCCTGAATATAGACCTTGGTGGTGGCGTCGATCATATCCTGTGGAATTTCAGGAATATCGTCCTTGTATGGATCACAGCGCTCGACCACCCATGTGCGGATGAAATCCTTGTCGAAACTAACCGGACGCTTGCCCGGCGCATAGCTGTCGGCAAACCAGTAGCGGCTGGAATCCGATGTGTGGATTTCATCAGCCAGAACGATATTGCCATCCGTATCGGTGCCGAACTCATATTTCGTATCGGCAAGGATAAGTCCGCGGCTTGCGGCAATTTCCTGTCCGCGTGCAAAAAGCTTGAACGCATAGGCGGAAACCGTATCCCACTGCTCCTGTGTCAGCAGTTTCTGATCCAGTATTTCCTGTACGGTCAATGGTTCATCATGGCCGCCATCAAAGGCTTTGGATGTTGGCGTGATAATCGGAGCGGGCAGCTTTTCATTGTCCTGCATGCCATCCGGAAAAGTCGTGCCATACATGGCGCGTTTGCCCGCTTTGTACTGCGTCAGGATTGATGTGCTTGTGGTTCCGGCGAGATAGCCGCGCACAATGATTTCAACCGGCAAAATATCCAGCCTGCGGGCAACCACAACATTCGGGTCAGGATAATCAAGCACATGGTTGGGGCAGATATCCTTGGTCTGTTCAAACTGATAACGCGCCATCTGCGTCAGCACTTCGCCTTTCAGCGGAATGCAGGCGAGAATCCGGTCAAAAGCACTGATCCGATCAGTGGCAATGATGATGCGCCGCCCGTCAGGCAGATCATAGTTCTCGCGAACCTTGCCGCGATAATAGTTCGGCAATTCGGGAATGAAAGCTTCGGTAAGCGCTTGGTGTTTTGGCATGGGCTCTGGAATCCGCGTCAGACAATCTGGCTTTCGCATAACACATAAGTCTGCGAACGGGAGTCAAATTCTGGCCTAGCGCCCGCCTGTTACATCAAGAAGTGCGCCGGTGACATAGGATGCGGCATCGCTGAGCAGCCAGACGATGGATTCGCCGACTTCCTCAGCCGTGCCGGGCCGTCCGAGTGGTGCGGACACGCCGAGGCGCTGGGCGCGATCAGGCTGACCGCCGCTGGCATGAATATCGGTTTCGATCAGACCGGGGCGAATGGCATTGACGCGAATGCCCTCTGGTCCAACTTCCTTGGAAAGACCAATGGTGAGCGTATCCATCGCGCCCTTTGATCCGGCATAATCGACATATTCCGATGGACCGCCAAGCCGTGCAGCGGCTGACGACAGAATGACGATTGATCCACCCCGGCCACCGCGTGAACGGGCCATCCGGCGCACGCCCTCGCGAGCGCAGAGGTAGGCACCGAGAATATTGACATCGAACATGCGTTGCAGACGCTCAACGTCGATATCCATTAGCTTCGAGACGGGCGCGACAATACCGGCATTGACCACAAGCCCATCCAGCGGACCAAGTTCTTCGCTCTGCTTGAACATCGAGATAACATCGGCCTCGCTGGCAACGTCACCCTGAATTGCTTTTGCCTTGCCACCGGCAGCGATGATCGCGGCAACCACTTCATCGGCGGCAGCCTTATTGCCCACATAGTTGACGCCGACGGACCATCCCTTTTTACCCGCAAGAATTGCGGCCGCCCGGCCGATACCACGGCTTGCACCTGTGATCAGAATGGTCTTGGTCATTACGGTGTCTCCTTAGTAGGCGTACTCCAGAAAGGCGGGTTCCACCGAACTGCCCCAGACGGTGTTATATTGGCTCAGCATCTGTTCGGCAGATGTCGTGCCGCGCGCGACAACTTCCTCCAGCGAGGCGAGATAATGGGTCTCGTCAAAGCCTTCACTGTTGAGCAGGGCGCGGTTTTTCAGGCCTAGCCGCGAAATCGCCAGCACCTCGCGTGCGATTTCATGCACCGAGCGGTTGCGCAGTGTGGCGCGTAGACCCTTTGCCGGTACGTCATCGCGCAGTGCCTGCACCTCTGGATAAGTCCAGTCGCGGGTGAGCGTTTCGGCTGCATCCAGCGCCTCGGCATCATAGAGAATGCCGACCCAGAACGCCGGGAGAGCGCAGATGCGCCGCCATGGTCCGCCATCGGCACCGCGCATTTCAAGGAAGCGCTTCAGGCGCACTTCCGGGAACAGTGTTGAAAGATGGTTGGTCCAGTCGCCCATATTGGGCGTACCGTCAGGAATGGAATCCTTCAGCGCGCCATTCATGAACTGGCGGAAGGTCACATGGGTGCAATCATGGTAACGGCCATGACGCAGGACGAAATACATCGGTACATCGAGCGCCCATTCAACGTAATCAGCAAAGCCGAAATTCTCGTTGAAGATGAAGGGCAGCACGCCCGAGCGGTTATTGTCCGTGTCACGCCAGATATCGGAGCGCCACGAAAGCAGGCCATTGGGCTTGCCTTCAGTAAAGGGCGACATGGCAAAAAGCGCCGTGGCAATGGATTGCAGTTTCACCGAAACCTGCATCTTGCGGCGCATATCGGTTTCCGATGCAAAGTCGAGATTCACCTGAATGGTACAGGTGCGATACATCATGTTCAGCCCGTCCTTGCCGACTTTCGGCATGTAGTTGGACATGATGTTGTAACGGGATTTCGGCATGCGCGGCGTTTCAGCCAGCGTCCATTTCGGGCTGCCACCGAGGCCAAGAAAACGAATACCCAGCGGTTCGGCAATTTCACGCACCTGTGCCAGATGCGCATTGGTTTCGCGGCAGGTCTGGTGAATGGTCGAAAGCGGCGCGCCTGATAGTTCGAACTGGCCACCCGGCTCAAGCGAGATTGCGCCTTGGCCGGTGGGTTCCACGAGGCCGATAATATTGCCCTCGTCGATAATAGGTTCCCAGCCAAGTTTCGACTGCATGCCTTCAAGGATCGCCCGGATACCGCGCGGGCCATCATAGGGAACCGGGCTGTTATCTTCGGTGTAGAACGGGAATTTCTCGTGCTCGGTGCCGATGCGCCACGCGGATTGCGGCTTGGAACCCTGAGCTAGATAGGTCGCCAGTTCTTCCGCGCCGGAAAGGGGCGTCTCGTCTGTTGTGTCGCGCGCCATGGATGGTGCTTCCCCACTAGAATGTTCTTAACTGAGGCGTGATTGGCTGTTTTCGGAAACGAGCGCAAGCAAATTTCTCTGATGCACTCATCAAGAGAATTTGTATCTCACCAATCACCGATCGTCGCCTGAATAAGAGCGAGTGCGGCAACCGCAGCAGTATCGGCGCGCAGAATGCGCTGACCAAGCGGAATGGCAGTCACAAATGGCAGTTTGCGCAGGGTCTCGCGCTCTGCATCGGAGAAGCCGCCTTCCGGTCCAATGAGCACGCCAAGCGGCCCACGCGGCAGGCTTTGTAAGAGCGGCAGCGGGTTATGGGTATGATGGCCTTCATCGCAGAAAATCAAACGCCGCTCGGGGTCCCAGCTATCCAACAACTTGTCGAGTTTAACCGGTTCGCGCGTTTGCGGGATTGCCAGAACGCCGCATTGTTCCGCCGCCTCGATCGCATTGGCCTCGATCCGATCCGTGCCGATTCTGGTGACCTGGGTGTGCTGGGTGATGACAGGCTGTAAAACACCAGCTCCCATTTCGACAGCTTTTTGCACGAGGTAATCGAGCCGCCCCTGCTTGAGCGGCGCAAAGCAATAGAGGAGATCAGGCGAAACAGGCTGCTCCCGCGTCAGTTCAAGGGGTTCAAGCGCCAGTTTCTTTTTGCTTTCAAAGCGCAGGGCGGCGCGCCATTCGCCGTCACGGCCATTGAAAACGAGGATTTCATCGCTCTCTTTCATCCGCAGCACATTGGCGAGATAGTTAACGGCTTCAGTGGGTACTTCAGCCCGCCTTCCGGCACCAAGATCCGCCGTAATGTAGAGCCGTTGCATTTTGTAATTTGCGCGCATGAATGATGGATGCCAGAGAGGAGACAGGGTGGTCAAGCCGGGCGTGTCAGCTTAAGGGTGGCAGGCGTCGTTTCACCGGCGATGTTTTGACGATGGATGTATTGGTTTCCGCCTTTTCCGCCAGCCTGTCGAGCAATGTGTCCAACTGCTCCATCGTGCGGAAATGGATTTTGCCGATAAAGCAGTCATCGCCCGTCACCTTGTCGCATTCGGTGATTTCAGGGGTTTCCTGTATCAGCCGTTCGACAATGTGCAGCATACCGGGCAGGGGTCTGACGCGGACAATAGCGGTCAGGTTATAGCCAAGTGCTGCCGGGTCGATATCGACAGTAAAGGCGCGGATGACTTTCTTTTCTTCAAGCCGCCGCAATCGTTCGGAAACGCTGGGTGAAGAAAGTCCAACCTTCTGGCTGAGTTCCTTCAGCGAGATTCGCGCATCTTCGATAAGAATACCGAGGATTGTTTTGTCCATTTCATCAAGCATATCCGCCTCATAAGGTGGTTCATAGAATCTGCCTTTATTAAATAGGCAAAGCGCACACTACGCCTTTCTCTATGTATATCAAATTCCCCTTCCTCCGAATAGTCTTGCCGCACGAGACAACAGGGTGGATTGCATGGAACGGGATATTGTAAGAGGCAGCGTCGAAATGACCGCTGCGATGATGATTTCAGGAACCATTGGCTGGTTTGTGCTGATGTCGGGTCAGCCTGTGCTGTCGGTTGTGTTCTGGCGCTGCGCCATTGGCGCTCTCACATTGCTTGGCGTCTGTGCTGCAATGGGTTTGCTGCGCCCCAATGTGATTTCATGGAAGCTGTTTGGGCTCGCTGTACTCGGCGGCATTGCTATCGTTCTCAACTGGGTCCTGCTGTTTGCCGCCTATTCCCGCGCCTCCATCGCCATCGCGACAACAGTCTATAATGTGCAACCATTCATGCTGGTTGGGCTTGGCGCCCTGATTTTCAAGGAAAAGCTGACGTTCACAAAGCTGTTCTGGCTCGCCGTCGCGTTTGCCGGAATGATTCTCATTGTTCAGGCCAAGCCGGGTGGGACCAGCTACACCGGCACTGACTACATGGCGGGTATTGGCCTGTCGCTGGGCGCTGCCTTCCTTTATGCCATCGCTGCCATCGTGGCGAAGCGTCTCAAGGGCACACCGCCACATCTGATTGCGCTCATTCAGGTCTGTGTGGGCATCGTGCTCATGGCCCCCTTGGCTGACTTCAGCGTCATGCCAAATGGCGCGGTCCAATGGGGGAGCATCGTCACGATAGGCATCATTCATACGGGTTTGATGTACATTCTGCTCTATAGCGCGATTCAGAAACTGCCGACGCATCTGACAGGTTCGCTCTCCTTCATTTATCCAATTGCCGCCATTCTGGTTGACTATTTTGCCTTCGGGCATCAGTTGCAGCCAATTCAGTTTGTCGGGTCGGCGGCCATCCTGATTGCTGCCGCTGGCACCAGTCTTGGTTGGAAGCTGGGCAGGTCGGTGCCCTCAAGCGTTAAAGTGTAAGGTATTTCGCCCTGTTATTTGCCAGATTTTGTTTTGCTCTATATGTGATGAAAGAGCATGAACAATTCGGCAAATACAGAGCAGAAACATGGAAATACGCGCACTTACCCGCGAACAGATCGAGCAGATCTGGACTATCGACCGTAGCGAAATCATCGAGAATATCTATCGGTTGCAGGATGGTAAGCTGGTCCTGCATCCGGACTTTTGTGACGCGCCCGGATGGGAAGAGGGCGAGGCGGAAAAATATACGCCTTTGCTCCAGCAAAGTTTTGATCGCGGCGGCAAGTTCTTTGGCGTTTTTGATGATGAAAAACTAGCCGGGGCCGCTGTTATTGACAGTGTCTGGCTCGGTTCCAAGCGCGACTTGCTGCAACTCAGCTTCCTGCATGTCAGTAACGCCTATCGCGGTCAGCGCCTCGGCGTGCGATTGTTCGAGCGCTGCAAGGAAGCAGCGAAATCGCTGGGCGCAAAAGGCCTTTATGTCTCCGCTACTCCTTCCGAGCATACGGTGAATTTTTACCAACATCTCGGCTGTGTAGTGACCAGCACGCCTGATCCTCAGCTCTTTGCCACAGAGCCTGATGACATTCATATGGAATGCTTTTTCAAAGGCAATAATACATAGAAGTCTAGAAGGCAGGCTTATATCCTGCGCGCAGTGCATGCACAGTCGATGGCGGTGTGAGAAGACCAACGTTCTGGGTAGGCGGCGTGTGGATCACATAACCTTCCCATGACCAAAGAGAGGTCTGGCCGCCGCGTATGAGATAAGCATTATCCCCGGAGGCGATCATACTTCCGTCGGGTAAGTCCTCGATGGAACTGGTGAGCGGGTGACGCCTCTTGCCACCCGTGGTGTCAAGGCGCTCCTCGTGCAGGACCGTATCCATATCAGGTGCTGATTGCTTGGAGACACCGTTACCATCCGCCCATGCCGCCTGAAATGCCTTTGCCCTTTGCCGCTGGCAATAAAAGCAGGGCCTATGACCGGCACTCAAAGCCGTTGCTTCATCAAGGAAAAACAGTTCGGTCCAGCTCTGCCGCGCCATGACATCACGTCTGACATTCTTGAACTGACAGACGCAGATGATCCACGCCCTCGTCGTCCAACGCCGTTTCAGGAGCGTGCGCGTGGATGGATCGTGAATGATACCGCGATTACCCATGAATGTTCCGCGCTGGGGAACGGACACGATTTCGCCAAAGGGTGTGACACGGTTTTGCAGGGGCATTTGGTGGCTTCCGGCTGTGGGAGGTCCATGCTATCGCAAGATCATCTTTAATGCGATCAGCGGGCAGGCAGAATGCGGGTTCTTGTCATCCAGAATTATAAGCATACCGGGCTCGGGCTGGTTGGCCGGGCTCTGGCGGAAGCCGGTGCGCAGATTGATCTTGTGCAGGCATATCTTGGCGAAGCGCTGCCCTCCGATGATACCGGTTATGATGCGCTGATTTCGCTTGGCGGCGATCAGAATGCGCTGGCGGATGAACAGTTTCCTTATCTTCCCTTGCTTGCCCGCCTGATCAGGCGTTTTGGCGATGCTGATAAGGCCGTGCTTGGCATTTGTCTCGGCAGTCAGCTGGTTGCCCGGGGCTATGGAGCTGAAAACATTCTGGGACGCCAGCTGGAATTTGGCTGGCATGAGGTTACGCAAACAGCCGAAGCAGCTTCCGACCCTGTTCTGTCCTCGGTTCCTCAACATTTCCCGATTTTCCACTGGCACAGCGATACATTCACTTTGCCCGAAGGTGCCGTTCACCTTGCTTCAAGCGGCATAACCCGGAATCAGGCATTTCGCATCGGACGGGCCGTTTACGGCATCCAGTTTCACTTCGAGGCTGATACAACGCTTGTTGAAGAATGGCGTCATGTCTTTGCGGACGAGATCATACGGGACAATGCCGACTGGCTGGAAAACTATCCGGCGCTGGTTGCTGAGAATGGCGCTCCAGCCGATGCCGCAGGTCTCGCTTTGGCACGCGCCTGGGTTGCGCTGATCTGAGTCAGGCATTTCAGTTGCAACTCTGCAACAGCCAAGATTTGAATCAAATTGCACTGTTCGTATTCATGTGGAGCGTGGCTTTGATTCACTTGCTGGAAAGGATTGTGGGCTGTAGTTGCCGGGCCGGTTAGCTGGCATGAAGCCAGGCCGAAGAGACTGATGGAAACGCCCGAATGACTATGAAGAGTGCCGCCCTTTTGACCGTTATGATGCTTGCATCAATCCTTTTCATGGGCGCCGAACTGGTATCTGTTGATGCTGGCGGCCGCACCGTATCAAGCGATGGCTACGGAATCAGCTCCGCTTCGCGTTAACACTTGCTCTAAACAGTCGCTTCCAGAAAAGACTTGCCTTCAGCGTCGATCATAATGGCGCTGAGGCGTCCGCTGGCATAGGCCCCGGTATCAAGATTGACCCGGTTTGGCCGTACTTCCACATCGCTGGCTGGTGTATGGCCATGGATGATCACCTTGGAGTGCAGGTGTGGGTCATCCAGAAATTCCCAGCGAATCCAGATAAGATCTTCAGGGTTTTGTCGTTCGAGATCAACGCCGGGCCGAATGCCTGCGTGGCAGAAGAAGAAATCCCCCATAACGGTTGAGCGGCGCAATCCGCTCAGGAATTCCACATGCTCCGGCGGCATGGCCCGCAGCAGGGCAGAGCGCCCGGCCGATACCGAAGCAGAGTCATCGAAATCGATGGTCACGCCATAGGATTGCGCTGTCTGCCTGCCGCCATGCCGGGCAAAAACACCATGCCCGTCGCCTTTGTCGAGGAATTGCAGAAACCCGACATCGTGATTGCCCGCAAGGGTCAGCATGCGATGGGTTTTCTTCTGTGCATTGACGAGATAGTCGAGCACGCCCCGAGAATCCGGTCCACGATCAACATAGTCACCTAGATGTACCACCACCCAGTCGAAAGGTGGCGACTTCTCGTTTTCCTCAAGAATGCGCCGGTGCATGGCCTGCAATAGATCGAGGCGTCCATGGACATCGCCGATAGCGTAGACACGCATTCTGTCCGGGCCGCGCGCCCGCTTGAAGTCGATCGTTTTCATGGGCGATCCAATTCCCTCTGGCTGCGGCGCAATCGCGATGTTGCCTGCCAGGCGCTGCTGCGTTCCGCGTCCTGCTGGGCCTGTTCTATGAAGTCGATATGTGCGCGCACAGCAGCCCGGGCTTCATCAGGATCGGATGCCATGATGGCATGCGCGATGGCTTTGTGCTGTTGCAGCAGCTTGTCCCGCGCGCCGGGAAAACCGTAGATCACTGTGCGATTGTAGAACACATCATCGGCCAGAAGCCGGTAGCAGGAGCGCAGCGTGTGCAGCAGGATGATGTTGTGCGCGCACTCACCGATGGTGCTGTGCAATTCGACATCCAGTTCAGCCTCTTTCTTGGAGTCATTGGTCTCGTAAGCCAATTGCATGGCCTCGACGATCCGGGAGAGCAATAGGCGGTCATCTTCTGTCGCCCGGCGGGCCGCATAATCGGCCGCAATACTTTCAATTTCCCGGCGATATTCGAGGTAGTCGGCGGCTGCCTTCTTATGACTGGAGATGAGGTCCATCACCGGCTTCGAAAACACCTCGCCGATGACATCGGCAACAAAGGTTCCACCACCGTGTCGGGCAACAAGCAGTCCCTTGGCTTCCAGCGTCTTGAAGGCATCGCGCAGGATCGGCCGCGAGACATCGAATTGTACGGAAAGGTCCCGTTCGCCGGGCAACCGGGCCCCTACGCGCAGAATGCCTTCAAGGATCAGCGTTTCGATCTGGCTGACAATATCGTCGGCGGTGCGCGACGGCTGGATGCGGGCAAAGATCGGGCTGCTCATGGTGAAATCGTCCGCGGAAGTGATTTGCAATTGCAACGTATCGGCAAACCACAAAACTGGTCAATTCTTTTGTCCAGTTGCGCTTCGGTCGGTAAGCGTCGCATAGCCGCAGCGGATTGGCGTAAAGTAGCATTGAAAGGACGGGGCATTGCGTTCACCATCTTGTGAACAGGCGATCAAGGGGCCGATATGAAGGGGAAAAGACTGAAGACCGCGGCGGCGTTTGCGAGCGCTGCTTCAAGTTCTGGCGTCATGGGCTTTCCGGGGCATGCAGAGCGTTCGGTTGCCTTGGGTGAAGTCCATGCGCGTCCCTATCCGCTGGTGGATACACCGCGCCTCCTCATCCAGCTCGCTTTCATGACTGAGGCGGGCTCAACCGTCGATCATGCGGTGCTTGCGGAACTGAGCCGAAGCATTGGTATTACGCCCCCCGCCCGCGATGCCCGCCACCATATTATGCCGTGGGGCAACGGTACCTTGCGCTGGGAACGGCATACGGAATTCTCGACTTACCTGTGGGAAGGTCCCGTGCCGCGTACGGGGCAGACCGCACAACATCCTTTCGGCCATGGTTTCAATCCTCCCGGTACGGTCATTGACGGTGTGCGGCTTGAGATTATCCGGAAAGACAATACAGCCGACGCTGTTATCGAGGAATTTGACCCGACCAGCCTTTGCTACAGCGATGTCGAAAATGGGCTCGCCTCGATCATAACGGATTTCCGGCAGGATAAGGACGGGATGACCCGTATCCTTATCCTCGACAATGGTCTGTCGCCCGCCCGTGCCGGTGCCTTGTCGCAGCGGGTAATCGAAATCGAGACCTACCGAACGCTTGCCATGCTCGGGCTGCCGCTGGCGCATTCCCTGTCGCCTCGCATTCGCCGTATCGAGGATCGTCTGGCGGGGCTGACGACGGAAATGCGTGCGGCAGATGCGGATAATCATAAGCTTTTGGATGAATTGACATTGCTGGCAGCGGAACTGGAAGCTGATGCTGCCTCAAGCCTTTATCGCTTCGGTGCCAGCCGCGCCTATGATGGCATTGTGCTGGAACGTCTGGCCGCGCTGCACGAAGAGTCTGTCACCGGATATGAGACGTGGGCGGCCTTCATTCAGCGCCGTATGGCACCTGCCATGCGCACCTGTTATTCGGTCAGTGAGCGTCAGGAAAACCTGTCGGAAAAACTCTCTCGTGCGGCAACGCTGCTGCGCACCTCCGTCGATGTGGAACTGGAACGCCAGAACCGCGATCTGCTGAGTTCGATGAACCGGCGCGCGCAATTGCAATTGCGTTTGCAGCGTACGGTCGAAGGGTTGTCCGTTGCCGCGATTTCCTACTACGTGGTGGGGCTGTTCTATTATCTCGCCAAGGGCGTCGAAGCCTATGCGCCGGACCTGCATTCTTCCGTTGTGACGGCGGCATTTGTCCCTGTTGCCATCATCGCCATGTGGTTTGTGGTCAAATCGATCCGCAAGTCCCACAAGGACGAATGATCAGACCCGGTCCCATGGAGCCACGGGCCCGTAAAGCCCAGCGAGATAGTCGATGAACACCCGCACCTTTGCCGGAAGAAACTGCCGGGAAGGGTAGATCGCATAGATGGCGATATTGCCTGATGCTGCGTAATCTTCAAGCACGCGCAACAACTGACCCGATGCCAGTTCCGGGCCGATATCCCATGTTGAGCGCAAGGCAATTCCAAGACCGCCAAGCACCGCCGCCCGCACCACTTCGCTGGAATTGGTCAGGATTGGCCCGGTCGGGCGTAATGATATGCTGCCATCCAGACCATTCAGGCGCCAGGGATCACCATTGTGCGCGGCAAGGCAAACATGATTGTCGAGATCAGCAATGGAGCATGGCATTCCATGTTCGGCGATATAGCGCGGTGAGGCCACAAGAAACCGCCGCACCGGCGCCAGTTTGCGCGCGACGAGACTTGAATCCGACAATTCGGCGATGCGGATGGCGAGGTCATAACCTTCGCCGACAATATCGACAAATTCATCAGTCAAAATAAGATTGATGGAAAGGTCAGGATTGGCCCGCATGAAAGGTTCCAGATGCGGGGCAATATGCATACGGCCAAAGGTTGTAGGCGCAGAAACTTTCAATTGACCATGCGCCTGCTCGGATCGGCGGGAGACGAAAGCTTCCGCCTCTTCAATGCCTGATAGAATGGCAAGCACCCGCTCATAATAGCCCTGGCCCGTTTCGGTCAGGGCTATTTGCCGGGTGGTGCGTTGCAAAAGCCGCGTACCCAACCTTTCTTCCAGCCGTCGCAACCGTTTGGACATGACGGCAGGAGACAGGCCAAGTTCCCGTCCAGCCGCCGACATGCTGCCAGCGGAAACAACACGGGCAAAAATTTCCATATCGTTCAAATGATCCATCAGAGCACTCTTTCTGCCTGATTATCTGAAGGTCAAGCCCTCGAAGCACTTTCGGCATGGCGATAGGCGACGACACGCAGCATCGGAATGCAAAGCACATAGAGCGCTGCACCACAAACCCACACCAGACCACTCCAGTCGGTCCGCGTTGCCGCATAAATCGTCGTGAAGATCACCGGCCCGATAATACCGGCCAAACTGGTTGCGCTGGCCAGAACCCCCTGAACTTCGCCGACTTTGCTCGCATCAACCTGCCGGGTGATGATGGATTGAAGTGCAGGTGTTGCAATGCCGCCCATGGAAAGGAAAAACAGGATGGGCGCGACCATCCAGCTTTCGGTGGCAAATGCCATCAGCAGATAACCGATACAATCTGTGGCCATTCCAAGGACCAGCGTGCGTTTTTCGCCGATCTTCTCGGTCACAGGGCCCGTCAGCATTCCCTGCACAAGTGCATGCAGCAGACCAAATGCTGCGAGTGAAATACCCACAGTGGAGACGCTCCAGAGAAACTGGTCCTGTGTGTAGATGATCCAGAGGGCACCGGGCAGCTGGCCGACCAGTTGCAGCAGCGTGAACATCGCAACCAGTGGCGTCAGGGTTTTGATGCTGGTGATCCACTGGAATGAGCCGATGGGGTTCAGGCTGCGCAGTGAAAAGGGCGTTTTCTCACCCTTGCTGGTTTCCGGAAGGAAGAACAGAGCAAACAGGAAGTTGAGGCCGTTGAGAGCCATGGCGAGCAGGAATGGATAGTGGACGCCGAAACCGCCTGCGATACCGCCGAGCAATGGCCCGGCGATGAAGCCAAGGCCGAAACAGGCACCGATCAGGCCAAAACGTTTGGCCCGGTTCTGTTCCGGAGTAATGTCGGCGATCGTCGCACTTGCCACGGACATGGTGGCCCCGGTGACGCCTGAAATGATGCGGCCGATATAGAGCAGCGGCAGCACGGTCGCAAAAGCCATCACCAGATAATCAAGTGCCGCGCCTGCGAGGGAGCCGAGAATAACTGGGCGTCGGCCAAACCGATCACTCAGTGCGCCGAGCAGCGGCGCGAACACAAATTGCATCAGCGCGTATAGAGCAAGAAGAACACCGTAGTTCCGTGCGACATTATCGGAATGAGCGAGCGTCGTCAGCAGTTGCGGCAAAACGGGCATGATCATCCCGATGCCGATAGCATCGAGGGTGACGGTCGTCAGGATCACGTTCAGAGGTTTGTTGAAAGTCATGGGAAACTCTTATTTATCGTTGATAAGTAACTAGACATATCCTTTATCGGTGATAAATTGTCAAGCATGGCAAAACGTAGTGATGTGAAATTGCAGCGCGAGACCGTTATTCGGGTAGCTCTCGATCTGCTTGACGAAACCGGCATTGATGGGCTGACCACCCGGCGCATTGCGACGGCTCTTGGTGTGCAGCAACCGGCGCTTTATTGGCATTTCAAGGACAAGGCTGCCTTGCTTGATGCGCTGGCCGAGGCGATTCTGGTTGAACACCACGGACCGTCAATACCTGAGAAAGACGAGGACTGGCGGCACTTCCTGATCGAGAATGCGCGTAGCTTCAGGCGCGCTCTACTGGCCTATCGTGACGGCGCGCGGATTCATGCGGGTTCGCGGCCAGGTCCGGTATTCTTTCCAGCCGTGGAGGCGCAAATTCAATTCATGGTTGCCGCTGGTTTCGATCTGGTGCCAGCTGCGCATGTGTTGCGCGTGACAGGGCATTACGTTGTCGGTTCGGTGCTCGAACAACAGGCATTCATGCCGGGGATCAGTTCGCCAGACTTTACGCCTGAGATGCGCGTGGCATTTCCAATGCTCGCTCAGGCTTTTGTCGAAGTTGAACACATCTCTCCGGATGAAGGGTTTGAATTTGGACTTGCGGCACTTGTTGCTGGTTTCGAAAAGCTGCGTTCCAGCTAGTCGCGCGTCACTTTGGCTCCATGCCGCCCCATGACGAAGGAACAGCAACAGTTTAGACTGTTTAGAAACTGCTGGTGTCACTGGTAAAAATAATTTACCAGTTGAAGCATTGCAGGCGAGGGAGGTTTTATGTCCGGGTTGGTGATGCCGAAGGCCGATGCCGCGACCATGGCGCGCCGCAGCGACATTGTCGCCGCATTACAAGCCATTGTTCCTGATGAAGGCGTGGTTGATGTCACCAATGAAATGCGCGCGTTTGAATCCGATGCTTTGACTGCCTATCACCAGCTTCCACTGGTTGTTGTCCTGCCGCAGACCGTTCGCCAAGTCTCGCAAATCCTCAAATATTGCCATGAAAACAACGTGAAGGTTGTGCCACGCGGGTCGGGTACATCGCTCTCTGGCGGTGCATTGCCGCTGGAAGATGCGGTTCTGCTCGTCATGTCCCGCTTCAATCGCATTCTCGAAATCGACTATCCGAACCGCGTCGCCGTCGTGCAGCCAGGTGTGACCAATCTCGGCATCACCAAGGCCGTCGAGCATGAGGGGTTTTACTACGCGCCTGATCCATCCTCGCAGATCGCCTGTTCCATCGGTGGCAATGTTGCGGAAAATTCCGGCGGCGTGCATTGCCTGAAATACGGGCTGACGGCCAACAATGTTCTTGGGCTGGAAATGGTGCTCATCACAGGCGAAGTGCTGCGGCTGGGCGGCAAACATCTGGATTCGGAAGGCTATGATCTTCTGGGTCTGATGACCGGGTCCGAAGGCCTGCTCGGTGTCGTGACCGAGGTCACCGTGCGCATTCTGCAAAAGCCCGCGACCGCCCGCGCGCTGATGGTCGGGTTTCCTTCAAGCGAAACAGCCGGGCAATGTGTGGCCGATATAATCGCTGCTGGCATTATTCCGGGCGGCATGGAGATGATGGATCGCCCGGCGATTCATGCGGCCGAAGATTTTGTGCATGCGGGCTATCCGCTGGATGTGGAAGCGCTGCTGATCATTGAACTCGATGGTCCCGCAGTTGAGGTCAACCACCTCATCGATATGGTTGAGAAGATTGCGGGTAAGAACGGCGCTTCGTCCTGCGTGATATCCCAGAGCGAAGAAGAGCGCATGGCGTTCTGGGCTGGGCGCAAGGCGGCGTTTCCCGCCGTTGGGCGCATCTCGCCTGACTATCTGTGCATGGATGGTACGATCCCGCGCAAGGAACTGCCGAAGGTGCTTGCTGGCATGCGCGAACTGTCGGAAAAATACGGGTTGCGTGTCGCCAATGTGTTTCATGCGGGCGATGGCAATCTGCATCCGCTGATCCTCTATGACGCGAATATTCCCGATGAACTGCGCAAGGCGGAGGATTTTGGCGCTGACATCCTGAGGCTGTGTGTGAAGGTGGGTGGTGTTCTCACCGGTGAACATGGTGTCGGCGTTGAAAAGCGCGATCTGATGCCTGAGATGTTCAACGAGATTGATCTGAACCAGCAAATCCGGGTCAAATGCGCCTTTGATGACAAGCATCTGCTCAACCCCGGCAAAGTTTTTCCGCAATTGCATCGCTGTGCTGAACTTGGCCGGATGCATGTGCATCGCGGTCAGGTGCCATTTCCAAACATTCCGAGATTCTGATCGATGTTGTTCAAGGCACAAACGCTTGAAGCTATTGCACGCGGGGAAGTCGATCTGGCGTTTCGGCGCTGGACCCGTCCGACCGTCAAGGCCGGTACACGTCTGCGCACGACCATCGGTTCGCTGATCATCGGTGCGGTGGACACAGTCGACCCAGACAAACTGACTGTGGATGACGCCAAACGTGCGGGTTTCGAGAACATTGCTGCTTTGGAGCGCAATCTGCGTGAAGGCGATGGAACGCTCTATCGTATCGCCATCGGAGCTGTTGAAGTCGATGAGAGAACCGCTCTGCACGAAGAACCATTGTCGCAAGCGGACAAGATCGCTTTGACGGATCGACTGGCGCGCTGGGACAAAGCGGCTCAGTACGTTGGTTATCACAGGCAAATCCTGCGCATGATTGCCGATCAACCGGGCGTGGTCGCTGCAAATCTTGCCGCACAGCTTGGCGTCGAAACGGTCAAATTCAAACGTGATGTGCGCAAGCTCAAGGAGATGGGTTTGACCATCAGTCTCGACATTGGCTACCGGTTGTCGCCGCGTGGCCAAAGCTTTCTGGACGGGCAATGAAATGACCGTGTTTATGCCTTCAACCGAAGCAGAAATTGTCGAAGCCGTGCAATGGGCGCTGTCCGAGCGCGTGCCGGTGGAGGTCGCGGGTTATGGCTCCAAGCGTGGGCTTGGTCGCCCTGTTCAGACCGAACATACGATTGCCCTGTCGAAATACGTGGGCGTGACGCTGTATGAACCCGATGAACTGGTGTTGAGCGCCAAAGCCGGAACGCCAATCGCGGAACTGGAAGCCCTGCTGGCATCGAAAGGCCAAGCGTTTCAATTCGAGCCTATGGATTATGGCCCATTGCTGGGCGAGGCGGCAGGGCAGGGCAGCCTTGGCGGGGTTCTTGCCACCAATCTGTGCGGTCCGCGCCGCTTGAAGGCGGGCTCGGCGCGCGATCATGTGCTGGGTGTGCGGGTCGTATCGGGGCGGGGCGAACTGTTCAAATCCGGTGGCCGTGTGGTCAAGAACGTCACCGGCTATGATCTTTCCAAGGGCATGGCCAATTCCTGGGGCACGCTTGGCATCGCAACCGAAATTACATTCAAGGTTCTGCCCGCGCCGGAGACGGAGACAACGCTCATTATCAGAGGGTTGATGGATGATGAGGCCGCGCGTGCCATGGCAATTGCCATGGGTTCCAGCGGCGAAGTGGCATCCGCAGCGCATCTGCCTGTGAATATTTCTGGCCGGGTTATTGATGGCGTGCTGAAAGGCGAGGCATCAACATTATTGCGGCTGGAGGGTTTTGCGCCTTCCGTTGCCGACCGGGTGACGATGCTACGGCGATTGCTGTCTTCGGCGGGCACCATTGAAGAAATCTCCGGCGATATCTCGCGCAGGCTCTGGCAGGAAGTACGCGATGTTATTCCTTTCGCCGATGGGACCGAACGGCCCGTGTGGCGCGTTTCGATGGCGCCGATGGAGGCCTATAAGCTGGTTGCATCCATGCGCATGGGCGCTGCGGTGGATGCTTATTATGACTGGCAGGGCGGACTTGTGTGGATGAGGCTGGAAGGCGAACCAGAAGCGGAAGCCGTGCGGGTGCTGATCGGCAAATATGGCGGGGGCCATGCCACGCTGGTGCGTGCGTCCACTACCATTCGTGCCGCCATACCCGTTTTCGAACCGCAATCCGCTCCCTTGGCAGCGCTGTCAAAGCGGCTCAAACAGCAATTTGACCCGGAGGGTATTCTCAACCCCGGCCGTATGGTTGCAGGAGTGTAGTATGCAAACCAACTTCACCCCGCAACAATTGCAGGACCCAGGTGTTGCCGAGTCCGAAAAGATCCTGCGCAAATGCGTGCATTGCGGTTTCTGCACCGCGACGTGCCCCACCTATGTCACGCTGGGCAATGAACTCGACAGCCCGCGCGGCCGCATTTATCTGATCAAGGATATGCTGGAAAATGGCCGCCCTGCCGATGAGCAGATCGTCAAACATGTGGACCGTTGCCTGTCCTGCCTCGCCTGCATGACCACCTGTCCATCGGGTGTAAACTATATGCATCTGGTGGATCATGCTCGTGCCCATATCGAGAAAACCTACAAACGTCCGGTGATGAACCGTTTCATCAGGGGGCTATTGGCCTTCGTGCTGCCATATCCGTCACGTTTTAGGCTGTCTTTGACGGCGGCGAAACTCGGCCGTCCTTTTGCCCCCCTGCTCAAATCAGTTCAGGCGCTGAAGCCGCTGGCCACCATGCTTGAACTTGCGCCGAAAACCGTTCCGGCAAAATCCCGCTTTGCCGAGCCGGGCTTGCACAAACCGGCAACCGAAAAGCGCGGACGCGTCGCAATTCTGACCGGTTGCGCCCAGCCCGTATTGAAGCCGGGGATCAATGAGGCAACCATTCGCCTGCTCACCCGTCTCGGCATCGAGGTCGTGGTGCCAAAGGGCGAGGGCTGTTGCGGCGCGCTGGTGCATCATATGGGCCGCGAGGAAGCCGCACTGGAGGATGCACGCCGCAATGTCGATGTCTGGACGCGCGAGCTGCACGATGGAGGGCTCGATGCGATCATCGTCACGGCTTCCGGCTGCGGTACGACGATTAAGGATTACGGCTATATGCTGCGGCTTGATCCTGCTTATAGCGACAAGGCGGCAGTCATTTCAGGGCTTGCCAAGGACATCACCGAATATCTGACAACCCTCGATTTGCCTGCACCACAGCACCCGGCGAATTTGGTTGTGGCCTACCATTCCGCCTGCTCCATGCAGCACGGGCAGAAGCTGACCCGGCAGCCAAAGGATTTGTTGAAAGCCGCTGGTTTCACGGTCCGCGAACCTGCCGAGGGTCATTTGTGCTGTGGTTCCGCCGGAACCTACAATATCATGCAAGCCGAAATCGCCCGCACTTTGCGCGACCGCAAGGTAAAAAACATCGAGGCAACCGGCGCTAGCATCATTGCCACGGGCAATATTGGCTGCATCACCCAGATCGCCAGTGCTGCAAAAATGCCTATTGTTCATACGGTCGAACTGCTGGATTGGGTCTATGGTGGCCCGAGACCAGAAGGTGTGCCGGCGCCTGTCCTGCAGGCTGCCGAGTAAAAAGAAGGGCGGCGGTCCAAAGGAACCACCGCCCAATTCCAGCACCGCCCCCGGTGCCGTCCCCACTAACTCTCACATCACGACGACTTTTGTGCCGACATTGACGCGTTCGTAGAGATCAGTGACATCTTCATTGCGCATGCGGATGCAGCCGCTGGATACGGCATGTCCGATTGTCCATGGCGCATTGGTGCCGTGAATACGGTAGAGCGTATCGCCAAGATAAAGCGCGCGCGCACCGAGCGGATTGGCGGGGCCGCCTTCCATGTGAACAGGCAGATAGTGGCCCTTTTCTTTCTCGCGCTCGATCATCGAGGCTGGCGGGCGCCAATCCGGCCATTCCGCCTTGCGGGAGATATTGTTGGTGCCGTTCCAGCCAAAGCCTTCCTTGCCGACGCCAACGCCATAGCGGCGCGCCTGTCCGTCAGCTTCGACGAGGAAAAGAAAACGCTGCGATGTATCGATAACGACGGTGCCCGGTGCCTGTGGTCCATCATAAGCAACGGACTGTGGCAGGAATTTCGGGTCCATACCGCGTTTTTTCGGCTGATCTTCCGTTGCGGGCTCGGCTGGCCGCCGGAATGAAACTTCGCGTGCTGCCGGGTTTGTTGCTTCCTGCGTGCGAACGGGGCGTCTCGCCTCTCGGCGATTGATAATGGTTCCACGTAGAGGTGGGTCGCTCAGTACAACCCGGTCGCGCATATTGGCTGATGTGCCAACCGGACGTTGACGCAACTGCATGACCCAAGGCGCTGAAAGATCGGGGCTCATAACCACAGGCGGCCTTGTCGCGTAACGCTCACTGGCATGAGCGCCGAATGATACTATTGTCAGGCAGGAGGTCAGAAGCAGCAATGCGGTCTTCATCGGGTAATTCTCTTGGCAATAACACTCCTGACAGGATCTGTCAGGTTTCGGATTGAGTTTGCCTGCGTGCCGGTAGAAAAAAGTGAACGAGGATCAATAAAATGCGATTCTGATCGGAAACCATTTGTTGTGGTTATCGAATGGTTTCGGCCACTGGTTAATGTCAGGTGAACATGTTCCGGAAGGACAGATGATGACGGAAGAAACGCCCGTAAAGACAGGATTGATGACGGATGAAAGCGGTGTGAGCAGATGTTCCTGGCCCGGCGCTTTGCCTGAATACATCCACTACCACGACCATGAGTGGGGACGTCCCGTCACGGACAACTATCGCCTGTTTGAAAAAATCTGTCTGGAAGGATTTCAGTCGGGTCTGTCGTGGCTCACCATCCTGCGTAAGCGCGAAAACTTCCGCGAGGCTTTTGACGGCTTTGATTTTGAACGTATCGCCCGCTACGGCGATAAGGATATCGAACGATTGCTTGGCAATGCAGGGATCATCCGCCATCGCGGCAAGATCACCTCGACCATCAACAATGCGAAGCGGGTCATCGAACTGCTTGAGGAAAAAGGCTCGCTTGGCGCTTATTTCTGGAGCTTTGAGCCGCCAGTGGATGAGCGTCCCAAGGTCGTTGATTATGGCCACCTCATCACCAATCCCTCAACACCCGCCTCGGTGCGCCTTTCCAAGGATTTGAAGAAGCGCGGATTCAGCTTTGTCGGCCCCACCACCATGTATGCGCATATGCAGGCTATGGGGCTGGTGAATGATCATGTGGAAGGCTGCAAGTGCCGTGCCGAGATCGAAAAAATCCGAGCGAATTTTAAACGACCCGTTTGATTGTCATGAAACTGCTCTCTGGCTCGTGCTGCTGCGGCAATTGCGAGCCGGTAATTCCTTGCCCTCAATGCCTTGATCGGTTAGAGCAAACTCCAATTCAAAATTGATACTTCAAGGCATCGGATCAAAATCATGACAACGAAGGCAGACAGGTTAAAGGCGCGGCTGCCGCGCGGTTTTGTGGACCGGGTTCCCGATGATCTGCGTGCCGCCGAAAAGATGATGGCCGATATCCGCAAGGTCTATGATCTCTATGGTTTTGAGCCTGTCGAAACACCGCTGATCGAATATACAGATGCGCTCGGCAAATTTCTGCCGGATCAGGATCGCCCCAACGAAGGCGTGTTCTCGTTTCAGGACGATGATGAGCAGTGGCTGTCCTTGCGTTACGATCTGACGGCGCCGCTGGCGCGCTTTGTTGCCGAAAATTTCGAGAGCCTGCCAAAGCCCTATCGCAGCTATCGCGCCGGTTGGGTGTTCCGCAATGAAAAGCCGGGTCCGGGCCGTTTCCGCCAGTTCATGCAGTTCGACGCCGATACGGTCGGCGCACCTTCCGTCTCGGCGGATGCGGAAATGTGCATGATGATGGCTGATGTCATGGAAGCCGTTGGTATCAAGCGCGGCGATTACGTCATCCGCGTCAACAACCGCAAGGTTCTGGACGGCGTGCTTGAGTCGATCGGGCTTGGTGGTGATGACAAGATGGGCCAGCGTCTGGTCGTCCTGCGTGCCATCGACAAGCTCGACAAGTTCGGCGTTGACGGCGTGCGACTGCTGCTCGGCAAAGGCCGTCTTGATGAAAGCGGCGATTTCACCAAGGGCGCAGGCCTCGATGAGGCTGCGATTACCAAGGTGTTGGCGTTTACGTCAGCGGGCGGTGCCAATGGCCGCGAGACCATCGCCAATCTTGAGACCGTTGTGGCTGGCAATGACAAAGGTGTTGAGGGCGTTGCGGAGCTTGCGACCATCGAGGCTCTTTCATCGGCTGCCGGTTATGGTGCGCGCGTTCGTATCGACCCATCAGTTGTGCGCGGTCTTGAGTATTACACTGGCCCAGTCTTCGAAGCGGAACTCACCTTCGATGTGACCAACGAGAAGGGCGAAAAGGTTGTCTTCGGCTCCGTTGGCGGCGGTGGCCGTTATGATGGTCTGGTATCGCGTTTCCGCGGCGAGCCAACGCCTGCAACCGGCTTTTCCATTGGCGTCTCACGCCTGATGACGGCGCTAAAAAACCTTGGCAAACTGGATAATTCGGACAATGTCGGGCCTGTTGTTGTTCTGGTTATGGACCGCGACACGGAAAGCCTTGGCCGTTACCAGAAGATGGTTTCGGACCTGCGGCAGGCGGGTATTCGCGCGGAAATGTATCTCGGCGGTTCCGGTATGAAGCCGCAGATGAAATATGCCGACCGGCGCGGTGCGCCTTGCGTCATCATTCAGGGCTCGCAGGAACGCGACAATGGCGAAGTGCAGATCAAGGATCTGATCGAAGGCGCGCGGCTTTCCCAGGAGATTGAGGACAATACCGTGTGGCGCGAAGGGCGTCAGGCCCAGATCACCGCCAAGGAAACCGATCTCATTGCGGAAGTGCGCAAGATTCTTGAAGCGCAGGCCGAGGACCGCGTCAACGCGGCGAAGGCTGGCTGATCCTGATATGACCGGTTCCCGTGCTCCTGCCTTTGCCAGTGACCTTGCCGCGCTGATTTCATCGCGGGAGGCGGAGCTTGTGGATATTCCGGTCATTCAGCCTGCCGATCAGTTTCTCGACATGGCAGGCGAGGATTTGCGCCGCCGGATTTTCCTGACCGAGAACGAGAACGGCCAGAGCCTGTGCCTGCGGCCTGAGTTCACCATTCCTGTCTGCCGCAATCATATTGAGCTGAATGCTGCGACGCCGAAGCGTTATGCCTATCTCGGCGAAGTGTTCCGTCAGCGGCGCGAAGGCGGCAATGAATTCTTTCAGGCCGGGATTGAGGATCTGGGCGATGCCAACCGCGCCCGTGCCGATGTCCGCTCGCTGTCCGATGCCATCGCTTCCATTCGCCTTGTGGCTCCCAAGGCAGAACTCGAAACGCTGCTTGGTGATCAGGCGATTTTTGAAGCTGTGCTGGCGGCACTCGGCCTGCCGCGCGGCTGGCAGAAGAAGCTGGCACGCGCCTTTGGCAATCCGGGTCAGCTGAAGAGCCTGCTTGCTGATCTCTCGTCCAATCAGAAAAACGGTTCGCTGCCCGAGAGGCTCGCCGCGCTGGTCTCAGCAAGCGATGAGGCAGGTTTGGCCACGGAGCTGGAACAGGATATGCAGGCAGCCGGTATCTCACCGGGTGCTGGCCGTAGCCCCACCGAGATTGCCCGTCGCCTGATCGAGAAAGCCAATCTGGCTTCGGTAAAGCTGCCCGCACAGGCTTTTGCCGCGCTGGAAACATTTCTGGCCATTCGTGTGCCATTGCAATCCGCTTCATCACATCTGCGCAATTTCTCGAAGACCAATGAATTTGACCTTGGCCCGGCGCTCGATCAGTTCGAGGCGCGGGTTGTTGCGGTGCGCGAGGCGGGCATTGAACAGGAAAACATCGTCTATGATGCCGCCTTTGGCCGTCCACTCGATTACTATACCGGTCTTGTCTATGAAACACGGGCTTTGAATCATCTTGAACTTGGCGCCATTGTTGGTGGTGGCCGTTATGACCGCTTGCTCACGATGCTTGGCGCTGTTGATTCCATTCCGGGCGTTGGTTTTTCGATCTGGCTCGACCGGCTGGAGAAGATTGCGCCATGACCATTACCCTTGCGCTTCCCTCCAAAGGCCGCCTGAAGGAACAGGCGCTTGAAGTCCTTGAAAAGGCCGGGCTGAAAGTCGTCATGCCAAAGGACCAACGCAATTATCGTGCGCAGGTCGAAGGCGACAGCAAGATCGATATCCTGTTTCTGTCAGCCTCCGAGATTGCCCGCGAATTGGGCTATGGCAGCGTTGATCTTGGCGTAACAGGTGAAGACCTGATCCGCGAAACTCTCTCCGCAGCCGATGAGCGTGTGCAGATCGAGGCGCGGCTGGGCTTTGGCCACGCGGATGTGGTCGTGGCTGTCCCCGAAGTTTGGTATGACGTGTCTACCATGGCTGATCTTGATGATGTGGCTGCGGAGTACCGCCAGCGCCATGGCAGGCGACTGCGCATCGCCACGAAATATTGGCGTTTAACCCAGCAGTTCTTCTCACAGATGCATGGCATTCAGGTCTATCGCATTGTCGAAAGCCTCGGTGCAACTGAGGGTGCCCCGGCGTCCGGTTCTGCCGATATCATTGTTGATATCACCTCGACCGGTTCGACGCTGCAAGCCAATCACCTGAAGGTGCTGGAAGACGGTATCATCCTCAAGTCCGAGGCATGCCTCGTTTCCTCACGCCAAAGCGCTGATCCTGCGGCGGTTGCTGCGCTTGCACAGCGCATACAGGCTGCACTCGCTTCCAGTTGAGTTACATCAACTATCCGTGATTTTACGGATGCTCTGTAACTTTTACCCGCTCTCATCCGTATTTCCCTGCAGATGACTGATATGCTTCGGTCATCCTGTTCAGGGAGACTATGTCATGATGACACGCCGATCACTTTTTGGCGGAGCTGTTCTCGGGCTTGGAGCGCTCATCGCCGCGCGCTTTTCCACGACGACACCCAAGGCCTATGCAGCGGGCACGTTCGAAGTCGAGCACACGGATGCCGAGTGGAAGAAGCTGCTGACGGCTGACCAATACGATGTATTGCGGCAGGAGGGCACGGAACGCCCGTTTACCAGCCCGCTCAACCATGAAAAGCGCAAGGGTACATTTGCCTGTGCCGGTTGTGATTTGTCGCTGTTTGACTCCGACACGAAATTTGACAGCGGAACCGGCTGGCCAAGCTTCTGGTCACCGATCAAGGGCGCCGTCACCGAAGTAACGGACAGTTCGTTCGGCATGTCGCGCACCGCCGTCAACTGCCACCGCTGTGGCGGCCACCTTGGGCACGTCTTTGATGATGGTCCGAAACCAACCGGTCTTCGTTATTGCATGAACGGCGTTGCCATGAGCTTCAAGCCGGCCGCTGCCTGAGTTTCCGTGAAAGGAATTGCACTATGAAATTGCGTCAAATCCTCCTTGCTTCCTGTCTCGTCTTTGCTTCGGCGCCAGCCTTTGCCGAAAGCATCACCATGGTTCCGCCACCCGCCGTTGACCAGACCGCTAGCGCCCAAACGGAGACTATCGTTCTCGCCGGTGGCTGCTTCTGGGGCGTACAGGGCGTCTACCAGCACCTGAAAGGTGTCACAAATGCCGTATCGGGTTATTCCGGCGGCAAGAAGGAGACGGCCGACTATGAGACTGTCAGCTCCGGCAAGACTGGCCATGCGGAATCCGTTGAGGTGACCTTCGATCCCAAGATCGTCAGCCTTGGCAAGATATTGCAGGTCTACTTCTCCGTGGCGCATGATCCGACTGAACTGAACCGGCAGGGCCCGGATTCGGGAACGCAGTATCGCTCTGCAGTCTTCACCACCACCGAGGATCAGGCCAAAATCGTCAAGGCCTATATCGATCAACTCGACAAGGCCAAGACCTATTCGGACCCGATCGTGACCAAGGTGTCAGCGCTGGATAAATTCTACCCGGCCGAGGGTTATCATCAGGATTACGCCACGATCCATCCCACGCAGCCCTATATCGCCTATTATGATATTCCGAAGATCGAGGGACTGAGCAAATTCTTCCCGCAGGATTACCGGGCAAAGCCTGTTCTGGTCAGTGAAACGAAGGTTTCAAACTGACTTGTGAGTGAGACAACAAAAAAGGCCGCTGAAAAGCGGCCTTTTTCGTGAAATACCTCAGATACTAGCGGAGCTTCGCGTCAACAGAGAGCGAACCCGCGCCGTGTTGGGCGAGAACAAAGAAACCGCCTGCGATTGCAAGGTTCTTGAAGAACTGAGTACCTTCGAACGGTGCCCAGTGACCAACATAGGCCGCACCGAGCGTGAAAAGGCCGAGAAGAACAGCCGCATATCGGGTCTTGAAGCCAAAGAGAACGGCAAGGCCGCCCACGAGTTCAACGAGACCGACGATAACTGCTGTTACAGTTGGCAACGGTAAACCCTTGGCTGCAAAATATCCGGCCGTACCGGCGATGTCGCTTAGCTTGCCAAATCCCGCTGGGATAAACAGAAGGGTCAGCAAAATGCGGCTGATCAGCGTGACGATGGCATTGCTGGATGTTGTTGTGTTGGCAAGTGCGTTGTCTGACATGGGGTTATTCTCCAAAGAATTTGTCGTGACAACCAGATAACTAAATTTGATTGTCAAACAAAGCCACTATTTTCTCGACGCATTGTTCACAATGAAATGATTTTCTTTTCTTACTCCGGTGCAATCATGCGTTCAGGACGAACGAGACGGTCGTAATCCTCAGCTGAGACATGGCCACTGGCCAGTGCTTCCTCGCGCAAGGTGGTGCCGTTCTTGTGGGCGGTCTTGGCAATTTTCGCTGCATTGTCATAGCCAATGGCAGGCGCAAGGGCCGTCACCAGCATCAGCGAACGCTCAAGCAGGTCCTTGATGCGCACTTCATCAGCTTCAATGCCTTCAACGCAATTGTCGGCAAACGAGACCATCGAGTCCGCCAGCAGACGGATCGACTGCAGAACGTTCAGGGCGATCACAGGCTTGAACACGTTGAGTTCGAAATGGCCCTGGCTGGCCGCAACGGTGACTGTCGTCTGGTTGCCGAATACCTGTGCTGCAACCATGGTCAACGCTTCTGCCTGCGTCGGGTTGACCTTGCCGGGCATGATCGATGAACCCGGCTCATTCTCGGGCAGCTTCAGTTCGCCGAGACCGGAACGGGGGCCAGAACCAAGGAAGCGGATATCATTGCCGATCTTGAAGAGATCGGTGGCCAGTGCATTCAGGCTGCCGTGGAAATTGGCAAGTGCCCCATGGCTGGCGAGCGCTTCGAACTTGTTCGGTGCGGTCTTGAAGCTGAGGCCCGTAATATCGGAGACGGCTTCGGCAAAGCCTGTGTCGAAGCCAACAGGCGCGTTAAGGCCGGTGCCGACGGCAGTGCCACCCTGTGCCAGCAGGAACACGTCAGCAAGGCTCTGTGCGATGCGCTTGCGGGCATATTCCAGCGCGGCGCGGTAGCCGGAGAATTCCTGACCGAGCGTAACGGGCGTTGCGTCCTGCGTGTGTGTGCGGCCGATCTTGATGATGTCGGCGAATGCCTTTTCCTTCTTCGCCAGCGCAGCGGTCAGATGATCGAGCGCAGGGTAAAGCCGCTTGGTTGCCTCAACAGCCGCCGCAATATGGATGGCTGTCGGGAACGTATCGTTCGAAGACTGGCTCATATTGACGTGATCGTTCGGATGGACAGGCTTCTTCGAGCCCTTTACGCCGCCGAGCATTTCGATGGCGCGATTGGAGATCACTTCATTGGCATTCATGTTCGACTGGGTGCCGGAACCGGTTTGCCAGACGACCAGCGGGAAATGATCGTCCAGCTTGCCTTCAATCACTTCTTCGGCTGCAACGGTGATGGCGCGGCCAGTCACTTCCTCCAGCTTGCCGAGCGCCATGTTGGTTTCGGCAGCGGCACGCTTGACGATACCAAGTGCGCGCACCAGCGGGATCGGCATTCTTTCGCCGCCGATCTTGAAATTGTGCAGTGAGCGCTCGGTTTGCGCGCCCCAATATTTGTCCGCGGCGACTTCGATGGGACCAAAAGTATCTGTTTCGGTGCGGGTATTGCTCATCGTGCTCTCTTCCTGTTGGGAGTTGCCGGAAGCACTACTGCGAACCTCCGCGCGAGGCAAGGTTTGCGACGGGAATGTTGTTCTGGAAATCGTCGGGCAATGGGATAAAATCGATTATAGGGATTCTATTCAGGCCTCGATCGCCTTGGTGGCAGGTGCTGTATTATTGATTTGGGAGGATAAGCCGTGACAACGCGAGACTCACGAACCTTGCAGGTATCCATCGAACGCGATTGGCATGCCGCCTATGATTTTACCTCCAATCCGCTCAACCTGCCGAAATGGGCATCGGGACTGGCAACCGGCTTGCAGAAATTCGGTGATGAGTGGCTTGCGGACGGCCCTACCGGAAAACTGCGGATACGTTTCTCCCCGCCGAACGACTATGGCGTTCTCGACCATTGGGTCGTCACTGAAACAGGCGAAGAAGTCTATGCGCCGATGCGGGTGATTCCAAACAATGACGGCTGCGAGGTTAGTTTTACCCTTTTTCGCATGCCCGATATGAGCGACGGTAAGTTCGCTGAGGACGCCGCATGGGTTTTGCGGGATTTAAAGGCCTTGAAGGCCGTTTTGGAAACGTCAGGAATATAAGATGGCTCAGTCGGGCAGGGACAAACGGATCAATTATATCGAATTCAACGTGAGTGACATTGGGCGCATGCGTGCCTTCTACGGTGAGGCATTTGGCTGGACGTTCAAGGATTACGGCCCTGATTATTGCGAATTCTCCGACGGTAATCTCAACGGCGGCTTTGCTGTGGGTGATGAGGTCAAGTTAGGCGGACCGCTGGTCATCCTCTTTTCTGATGATCTCACCGACACACTGACGCGCGTCGAAAGCGCTGGCGGGAAAATCGTCAAACCGATTTTCGATTTCCCCGGCGGTCGGCGCTTTCATTTCGCCGACCCTGATGGTTATGAACTCGCAGTCTGGTCAGACAAATAATTCTGGTTCAGGCCGCAAGTTTCAGCATGTGCGCGTCGTAACGTTCCATGAATTGGCGCAGGAGCTGCGGATATTCCGGTGTGACCGCAGCGATGACGCTGGGACGTTCCGACAAGGCCTGACGCCAGGCGCGAACTTTTGGATAATCAGCGAACACGCCATGCTCGGCGAGTGTGTCAAATGTATCGAAGTAGCGGAAAACCGGCGCAAAAACCGCATCGACAAGGCTGAACTTCGTTCCCGCGAAGAAGGGACCATCACCGAGAACCTCTTCGATACGACCGAATTTGCTTGTCAGTATTTTCAGTTTCTCGTCGAACAGACCGGCGTCTTTCGTGGTTTCCAGCGACCAGATATCCGAAAGGATGGTCGAGCCGAATTCCATCCAGCCGCGATGGCGGGCACGGTCAACCGCATTATCGGGGTGCAGGTGCGGCTCACCCTCGGTCTCTTCGATATATTCGGCAATAACCGAGCTTTCGAACAGGATGGCCTCGCTGCTATCATCCTGTTCCACTTTCAGCAACGGCACCTTGCCGAGCGGTGAAATCTTGAGGAACCAGTCCGGCTTGTTGTTGAGATCGATATAGATTTTCTCAAAAGGCACGCCCTTTTCCGCAAGCGCGATTGCCGCGCGCTGCACATAGGGGCAAAGGAGATGGCTGATCAGGGTAAGCTTCTTGGTCATGGTGTTTCTCCTGAATCGTTGTTGCTGGATAAGCAAAGGGGCGGCCATATGAACGGCCACCCCTGAAATTTACGCGGTGCGGGCTGATTTCAGCGCCTTGCCCCACCAGACCAGCTGGTCGAGCTGGTTGGTGGCAGCTTCGTTCAGATGGCCGTAGTCGCTGAGCTTCTTTTCGCCTTTGACGACAGTCAGATATTCAGGGAAGGAGATGTGAATGCCTGTCTTGACCGAAGCGGCACTCATTTCCACGAAAATCACCCGAAGATGTTCGATAGCGCGCGCGCCACCAACGCCGCCGTAACCGACAAAGCCGACCGGCTTGTGAATGAAATCGCCAAGATCGATGGCGTTCTTCAGAACGGCTGTCGGGCCGTGGTTGTATTCAGCCACTGTGAAGACATAAGCATCGAATTCACGCAGCTTCTTCTTCCAGCGCTCGGCCGTTTCCGACTGCTCGGTGGTGGCGCGTTCTTCGCCGAAAAACGCCATCGGATAGTCGATGAGGTCAAGAATCTCGACTTCGACATCCCCGCGTGCGCCGGCAACTTCGGCGATCCATTTCGCCGGGAACTCGGCAAAGCGGCCAATCCGCGTACTGCCAACGATGACACCGATTTTCAGTTTCGTCATATTCAGAATTCCTCAGGTTTTTGCTATGGTAACTATTGGTTACTGGCGCTATATAAGTGACTGTTCAAAATACCCGCAAGGAGGCACTTTTTTGAAACCGAAGCACTTTCAAGTAACCTCTGCCTGTACGGCGGTGAATCACATTCTGGCCCGTGTCGGGGACAAATGGACCGTGCTGGTTATCAACTATCTGGGCAATGGTTCAATGCGCTTTAATGAGTTGAAGCGAACCATCAACGGTATTTCGCAAAAGATGCTTACCAGCACATTGCGCGGCCTTGAGCGTGATGGCTTTGTCACCCGCACTGTCTATCCAACCATTCCGCCACGCGTCGATTATGAACTGACGGAGCTTGGCCGCGAGTTGCTCGTGCCGGTTCGCGGACTTGCCGACTTTGCCATTCAGAACGAACACCGCATCGCCAATGCGCGTGCCCGGTTCGATTCTGGACATGGTGTTGAGATCGCCGCCAGCTTCGCTGAAGCAGCTGAATAGATGATTTTCATGTGACCTTGCGATCAGCCGTTGGCTGGCGCCATGTTCACGCAATAAAAAAGGCGGGCCGAAGCCCGCCTTTTCCGTATGTATCAGCGTTGGACTAATTAGAAGTCCATACCGCCCATGCCGCCCATTCCGCCGCCTGGCATCTGTGGAGCGCCGCCATTGTCCTTCTTAGGAGCTTCGGCAATCATGGCTTCGGTGGTGACGAGAAGGCCAGCAACCGATGCAGCATCCTGCAGGGCTGTGCGAACAACCTTGACCGGATCGACAATGCCGAGAGCGATCAGATCGCCATATTCGCCATTGGCTGCATTGTAGCCGTAGGTTTCCTTCTTGTTGTCAAGGATCTTGCCAATAACGATGGAAGCTTCGTCACCTGCGTTTGTTGCGATCTGGCGAGCCGGAGCCTGCAGAGCACGACGAACGATGTTGATGCCAGCGTCCTGATCGGAGTTTGCACCCTTGAGCGTCAGGTTTGCCGAAGCGCGGAGCAGAGCAACACCGCCGCCAGGAACGATGCCTTCTTCAACAGCAGCGCGTGTTGCGTTGAGAGCGTCGTCAACGCGGTCCTTCTTTTCCTTCACTTCAACTTCCGTAGCACCGCCAACGCGGATAACGGCAACACCGCCAGCGAGCTTGGCAAGACGTTCCTGCAGCTTCTCACGGTCGTAGTCGGAAGTGGTTTCATCGATCTGCTGCTTGATCTGGCCGACGCGGGCGTTGATTTCGCCCTTCTTGCCATGACCGTCAACGATCGTGGTGTTTTCCTTGGTGATCGACACCTTCTTGGCGCGGCCGAGCATGTCGAGCGTAACGCTTTCGAGCTTGATGCCGAGATCTTCGGAAATAACCTGACCACCGGTGAGGATCGCGATGTCTTCCAGCATGGCCTTGCGGCGATCGCCGAAGCCAGGAGCCTTGACAGCAGCAATCTTCAGGCCGCCACGCAGCTTGTTGACGACGAGCGTAGCAAGAGCTTCGCCTTCTACGTCTTCAGAAATGATGACGAGTGGCTTGGAGGTCTGAACAACAGCTTCGAGTACAGGCAGAAGAGCCTGAAGGTTCGAAAGCTTCTTTTCGTGCAGAAGGATGTAGGCGTCTTCGAGGTCAGCAACCATCTTTTCAGGGTTGGTGACGAAGTATGGGCTGAGGTAGCCGCGGTCGAACTGCATGCCTTCAACGACTTCAAGCTCGGTCTCAGCGGTCTTGGCTTCTTCAACGGTGATAACACCCTCGTTGCCGACCTTCTGCATTGCCTTGGCAATCATTTCGCCGATTTCAGTCTCGCCATTGGCAGAGATCGTGCCAACCTGCGCAACTTCTTCCGAAGTCTTGATCTTCTTGGCGCTCTTGCCGAGCTGCTTGACAACTTCTGCAACAGCAAGATCGATGCCGCGCTTCAGATCCATCGGGTTCATGCCGGCAGCAACAGCTTTGCCACCTTCCTGAACGATAGCCTGAGCCAAAACAGTAGCGGTCGTGGTGCCGTCACCGGCAATGTCGTTCGTCTTCGAAGCGACTTCACGGACCATCTGTGCGCCCATGTTTTCGAACTTGTCTTCAAGTTCGATTTCCTTGGCAACAGTTACGCCGTCCTTGGTGATGCGCGGAGCGCCGAAGGACTTGTCGATAACAACATTGCGGCCTTTCGGGCCGAGCGTTACCTTGACAGCGTCAGCAAGGATGTTGACACCGCGCAGCATGCGCTCGCGCGCGTCGCGGCCGAATTTTACTTCTTTGGAAGCCATTTTATCTCTCCTGGGATTGAACCCGGTTTGATCGAAATTCGTTGGTTTAAAGGCAGTGTCGGCTGATTAGCCGAGGATGCCCAGAATGTCGGATTCTTTCATGATCAGCAGGTCTTCGCCGCCGATCTTGACTTCCGTGCCGGACCACTTGCCGAACAGGATGTGGTCGCCAGCCTTGACATCGAGCGGGATGAGCTTGCCAGCTTCGTCACGAGCGCCAGTGCCTACGGAGACGATTTCGCCTTCCTGTGGCTTTTCCTTGGCAGTATCCGGAATGATGATGCCGCCTGCAGTCTTTGCTTCGGATTCGATCCGGCGTACTACGACGCGGTCGTGAAGCGGGCGGAACTTGGTCTTGGCCATGGTTAGAACCCTTGATGTTGGTGTCAAAACAGTGAAGCGAACGAATGATCATTCGCGTTATTAGCACTCGCCATTGATGAGTGCTAACTGGGCTCGGAGATAGTGGGAGGTCTTGGAAGAGTCAAGGGAGAGGTTGGCCAATTTTTTTGGCGAAGTGGTAAAAACCACGCGGTTACAGGTCCTCGGACCAGCATAAAAATCATTCCATAGAATTGTGAACCAATGATGACCCCGGGGTGTTCAAGCCGCCTGGCGGGCAGCTGCATCCTTGGCAGCTTCCGACCGCAGATGCGTGTCGCCCCAGATCTTGAGCGCGGAGATAATCGGCTCAAGACTGCGGCCGTGTTCCGTCAATGAATATTCGACCTTGGGCGGCACCTGCGCATAGACCTTGCGTGTGATGAAGCCATCGGCTTCCAACTCGCGCAGCTGATTGGTCAGCATCCGCTGGGTGACACTATTCAGATGGCGGCGCATTTCATTGAAGCGGAGTGTGCCGGACATGAGATGGTAAAGGATCATTCCCTTCCATTTGCCGCCGATCAGATTGAGCGTTCCCTCGACGGGGCAACCTGGAGCGCAATCAAAATTCGTATGGCGTACACGCGGCATCACGGTATCCTTTATGACACTATATGCAATTTATGTGCATTCTTGCACTTATCAAACATAGCGCGCATTTGAACAGCGTCAACTTATCTGGAGAATGCCTATGCGTGCCGTTGCCTATTACGAACCACAGCCAATCACTGCGGATACATCCCTTGTCGATATTGATCTGCCCAAGCCCGAAGCAAAGGGGCGCGATCTTCTGGTCGAAGTGAAAGCCGTATCGGTCAATCCGGTGGATACGAAAATCCGTGCAGGTGTGAAGCCGGAAGCGGGCCAGCCCAAGGTCCTTGGCTGGGATGCTGCAGGCATTGTCACCGCCGTGGGACCGGATGTGCAGCACTTCAAAGTCGGTGATGAAGTATTCTATGCGGGCGCGGTGGATCGTTCGGGAACCAATGTCGAGTTTCATCTGATCGATGAGCGTATTGCCGGAAAGAAGCCGAAATCTCTCGATTTCAGTGCCGCCGCTGCTTTGCCACTGACATCCATTACAGCGTGGGAAATGCTGTTTGACCGCATGCAGATCAAAACCCCGGTTGTGGGTGCAACCAATGCCATCCTTATTATTGGCGGTGCCGGTGGTGTCGGTTCCATTGCGGTCCAACTTGTCCGAAAACTGACCAACCTGACTGTCATAGCCACAGCTTCACGCCCGGAGACGAAGAAATGGGTTGAGGAGTTGGGTGCCCATCATGTGATTGACCACTCGAAGCCGATTGCCGCGCAGGTAGAAGCACTCGGCTTCGGTGCGCCCGCCTTTGTTTTTTCGACAACAAACTCCGATGATCATCGCATGGAGATTGCCACGCTGATAGCGCCGCAGGGCCGATTTGGACTGATCGATGATCCCATAACCTATGACATCATGCCCTTTAAATGGAAAAGCATTTCCATCCATTGGGAAGTGATGTTCACGCGCTCGCGCTACAACACTGTCGATGTTGAGGAGCAGCACAATCTGCTCAACAAGGTCTCGGAACTGGTCGATGCCGGTACAATCCGCACGACGCTTGCCGACGATCTCGGTAAGATTTCCGCAGCCAATCTGAAGAAGGCCCATGCCTTGATCGAAAGCGGACGTGCCCGCGGCAAGATCGTCCTGTCAGGTTTCTGAGAGAAAGCGGGCAGGGTGCAACGCTCTGCCTGCTTCACCGCACAAAGCGCAACCACCCGGTGCAGGTAACGGCAAGATAAATGCCACCGCAGATCAGCAGAAGATCGCTCGGACTGATGCTGTTGCTGACCATTGGGGCAACCAGCATGCCGAAAAGCATACCGACATGCGTGGTGACGATATAGGCGCGTGTTGCTGGTGCAATATCGGCAGATGGCAGCTGGGTCTGGCGCAGCGTCGCGAAAGCAACATCCTTGAACGGGCCGCCAAAGCCGGACAAACCCGATGCGAGAACAAACGTGCCGAGCCGCCAATGATCCGGCATGGGTGCAAGAGTGGCCAAAGCCATCAGCAGGATGCCAGTGCCAGTTGCGCATACGCCCATGAAAATCATGCGTGCCGGTTGCTCCGGCATGGCACGGTTGCCGACAATGAGATTGGCGATGAGGTTGCTGACGCCGAATGCTGCAATGACAAGGCCGTAAAGCCCGAAGCCTGTCGTCAGCGATGCATCGAACTGGCTGGAGATGATCAACGGGACAGCAAGGAAGAATGCCACATACCATGCGCCGCCAATGAAGGCATTGCTGTCGAGCAGGAAGCCGAGCAGCGGCTCCCGGTGCATGGCGCGGTAGCCATATAGGAGGCTGGCGAAGGGGTGTTTTCGTTCAGTGCTGACGGGCGGAGCCGGTTGGGAGGTTGAGAGCGGCAAAGCTGTTATTGCGGCTGCAGACAGAAGAAAACTCAGGGCATTGGCCGTGAAAAAGTGAATGGGCGCGATAATCGCCCCCGCAAGAGCAATCAGTCCGGGGCCAAGCAGCCGCGCCAGCCGGTTGGTCGCATCAAGCAGCGCATTGGTTCCCGCCAGCAGCCCCGGCTCATTGATGATCAACTGCGGCAGGATGGTCTGAAGGGCGGGGAGAAATAAGGCTTCACCGGCTGCAAGAACAGCGACGGCAAGTGCCAGCACCCATGCATCCGGTTGGCCCTCGACCATCCAGACCACGACAACAAGCACAAGGGCAGCAAAGCGGCAAAGGTCTGCGCCGATCATCGTACGGCGACGATCCCATCCATCAGACATGGCACCACCGAAAAACAGGACGGCAAGGATAATGGCTGACTTGATCGCCGTGATGTAACCGGCGGAAGGGCCGAAAATATCGACGGCGATCCAACTGAGCGCAATCGTATAGAGCTGATCGCCGATGGCGGACAGTGCGAGACCCGACCAGAGCAGACCGATCGAACGTCGGCGGAGCAGTGTGATGAATTGCATTGGCGAAACGTGCTTGCGGAGGAACAATTCCGCCAGACTAATGCAAAACTTTTATGGCCGATATGACAATGCTGCCGGATTTTGTCAGTAGTCTTTAGTCGTCCTCGCGCACATGGTGCGCCATATCCGCGAGCATCCCGCTGACATGCTTGTCTGACAATTCATAGAAAATCTGCTTGGCAAGCCGGTTGCCGCGCACGAGGCGGGCACCGCGCAACAACCTTAAATGATGGCTGACGAGCGATTGAGACAGCTGCAGGCTTTCCGCGATATCGCCCACGGATCGCGGCGCTTCAAGACAGAAGAACAGGATGCGCAAGCGGGTGGGATCGCCAAGCAGTCTGAAAGTTTCGGCAAGTGTGGCGGTGTCGGAATCCGAGGGCAGATCGAGGGGCATCAATGTTTGTGCCCCGCATGATCGTGGTTATGATTGGCATGATCGCCTGTCTCGCTGTGATCTGCGTGATCGTGATCCGTATGTTCCCCGGGCTTTTCGCCCATGGTGCAGTCATCGCTTGGGCTGTCAGGCCAGTCGATGGCAATGGTTGCATGCTGAATATCAAAGCGCTTGGCCAGTTCCGCTTCGACCGCTTTCACAAGAAGGCGCGGATCGGTTCCATCCTTTGGCTGGACATGCAGGGTGGCAAGAGCCTTGCCTGACGTGATGAGCCAGACATGCACATGTCGCACGGCGGCAAGTCCGGTGACAGCGCTCATCAGATAGTTCTGGATTTCCTCCGGCTTTGCATTCTCCGGTGCGCCTTCCAGCAGGATATGCAGCGAATTGCGCAACAGGGCCCAGGCGCTGCGCAGGATCAACACGGAAACCAGAATGGAGAGAATTGGATCGATTGGCGTCCAGCCGGTAAAATAGATGATGATGGCGGCACTGATGGCACCGACGGAACCCAGAAGATCACCCATCACATGCAGCACGGCGCCTTTGATGTTGACGTGTTCCTTGTCGCCGCGGGTCAGAATCCAGAACACCAGCATATTGATGAGCAGCCCGATTATGGCCACGAGGAACATTGGGCCAGCCAGAATCTCGCCGGGTGTGCGGAAGCGGTCGATAGCTTCGATGGCGATCCAGATAACAATGGCAAAAAGTGCAATCGCATTGACAAGACCTGCGATCACTTCAAAGCGCAGATAGCCAAAGGTGCGGCTTTGATCCGCAGCACGCTGGCCAAAATGAAACGCCGCATAGGACAGGGCAAGCGCACCCGCATCCGTCAGCATATGCCCGGCATCGGCAATCAGAGCCAGCGAACCGGACATCAGCCCGCCAATCACCTCAACGACCATGTAGGTAAAAGTAATGATAAAGGCGATCAGCACCTTGCGCTGATTGTCGTTGGTTATCTTGGGCGCGTGGTCGTGACCCTCATGCGATTGGGACATGGTTCTGGCTCGTCTGGTTGATGACAACAAACATATAAATACATATTCATATGTTTGTTGTCAATCGCTCGTGCCGAACGCCATTTTATTCTGTCCACCGGGCGCTTGCCCGGTGGATTCTTCGGAAGGTGAGATCAGGCGGCAAGCCGTGTTCCAACCTCGTCCAGTGTCACATGGCCAAGGAACTTACCGCTTGTCGCAGCGGGGTTCTCGTCCTCGATGGCATGAGCAAAGATCACAGCCTTGTCGGCTTCTAACGTCTGTAGATAGCGGTAAAGATCAGGGTAATCAGCCTTGATGTTGAACAGGCCAAGATCTTCGCCCCAACGGGCAATGCCGATCAGATAGGCATCGGCAATTGTCCTGTTGTCACCGACCAGCCAATCCTTGCCTTGCAGATGAGACTGTAGATAAGCGTAACCTGCTGCTGCCTTCTCCTTTGCCAGATCACGCAACATTTTGATCGCCGGATCACCTTCCTGCAATTTGTAGGCGGCCCAGGCCGGGGCAAAGGCCGAATGAAAGCTGGTGTGCAGATAGGCCAGCATCTGGTTGAGTTTGTCATAGGCCTCTGTGCCTTGGGCAAAGCCCAGTTTCTTGTACAAATCCCGTCCGGCAATGTTCTGGAGAATGGCAAGGCTTTCGCTAAGGCTCGCGCCATTTTCCAGTAGCAGCGTCGGTGTCTGGTGCATGGTGTTCACGCGCCGATAGACGTCACTCTTCGATTTTGCCAGCATGTCGATGCGGGCGAGGCGATAGGGTTGGCCAAGCCATTCCAGTGCAACAATCGATCCGAAAGAACAGCCATGCGGCACGCCGTAAAACAATACAGGTTCCATTTTCATTTCCTCATTTTTGAATGTCTGACCGCGGTGAAATGCAAGATGGCAATGCCGGTAACTATTGTAAAGAAGGCACAAAAATGTAATGTTGGTACATATTTTATACCAACATTCGATGATGGTGCCGACGATGAAAGATCTGGTTTCCAAATGCCCCGTGGAAAATGCCATGCTGGCGCTGGGCGGGCGCTGGCGCATCCTTCTTATCTATTATCTGCTTGAAGGAACGAAACGTTTCAGCGATCTGCGCCGCGACATGCCAAAGATTTCGCAACGCATGCTGACACTTGACCTGCGTGCTCTTGAAGAGGCTGGCTACGTCACGCGCACGGTCTTTCCGCAAGTTCCGGTGCGCGTCGAGTACAGCCTGACGGAAGAAGGGCAACGTTTGAGGACATTGGTTGATGTGCTCAGCGAATGCGGCACCCGTCTTGCAAGTCGCGGTTTGGACTTGGCGGCCGCCTGATCCCTGTCATTCCAACGACAATCACAGGTGACACGATTGCCGCTATCGGCTAAGCGATGCCATCTTAGTTCGCTCCGGCAATCTGAAAGGATCGGCATGACCGACATGCTACATTTGCAGCGTCTCGATGCGCTCAAGGACCGTTATGATGTTCTCCTGTGCGACGTCTGGGGTGTTCTGCACAATGGCATTGATTCTTTTGCCGCAGCTTCCAGCGCCTTGCAGCGCGCGCGTGAAAACGGCCAGACTGTCGTTCTGATCACCAATGCACCACGCCCCTTTGCCGGTGTTGCCCAGCAGATCGAAATGCTTGGTGTACCGAAATCCGCCTATGACCGCATTGTCACATCAGGTGATGTGACGCGCGAGTTGATCCGCAATGCACCGCGCCGCGTGTTTCATCTGGGGCCGGAGCGCGATGAGACGCTTTATGAGGGGCTTGATGTCGAGCTTACCGAAGAGCGCGAAGCGGATGTTGTTGTCTGCACCGGCTTTTTCGATGATGATTCCGAAGGTCCCGAGGATTATGTGGATATGCTCACGCGTTTTCGCTCGCGCAATCTGCCTTTCATCTGCGCCAACCCGGATATCGTTGTAGAGCGCGGCGATCGGTTGATCTGGTGTGCGGGCGCTTTGGCGCGCGATTATGGCCAGCTTGGCGGGCGTACCTTGATTGCCGGAAAGCCGCATCGCCCCATTTACGAGGCAGCAATCGCCGCTGCCGAAGTCGTGCGCGGCAAGCCTGTTGATCTCACACGCGTGCTTGCTATTGGCGATGGCATGCTCACAGATGTGAAAGGTGCTGATCTCTTCGGGATCGACGTGCTCTATATTTCCGGCGGCATTCACGCTGGCGATTATGTGATGGGCGGCATATTTGATCTGGAAAAGCTGCTCGCCTTTCTCAAAAAGCATGGCAGCAATCCCGTTGCCACCATGCCGGCTCTCGCCTGAGGTAAATGCATCATGCCGATTCTACGCCTGACAGACCCTTCTCATCTGCCGGAGCATCTGAGGGGTGCGGTGGTGGCGATCGGTAATTTTGATGGTGTGCATCGTGGTCATCAGGCTGTTCTGGGCCGGGCGCTCGATGCCGCTCATGCGGCGGGAAAGCCTTCGCTGGTTCTGACCTTTGAACCGCATCCGCGTAGTGTTTTTGTGCCAGATCAGCCGGTGGACCGGCTGACGCCCGCCGCTGAAAAAGCCTCCATACTGGAAGCCCTCGGATTTGATGCGGTGGTGGAATGTCACTTCACCCGTGATTTCTCGCAGCTTACCGCCGATGTGTTTGTCGACGAAATCCTTGTTGCCGGTCTTGGTGCCAGCCGCATTGTTGCAGGCTTTGATTTTCACTTCGGCAAAGGTCGTCAGGGCGGCCCGGCCTTTCTCATGGATGCCGGGGAAAAGCGCGGCTTTCAGGTGACACTCGTTGATGCCTTCCGCGATGAAGGCGGGCAGGCGATTTCATCCAGTCGCATTCGCGAACTTCTGGGCGCAGGTGAAATTGTCGAAGCGTCAGGGCTTCTTGGATATCGCCACCGGATTAGGGCTGAGGTAATCCATGGCAAAGAGCTTGGCCGGACAATCGGCTTTCCCACTGCCAATATGGTTCTGCCTCCCGAGACGCATTTGAAGGAGGGCATTTATGCCGTGCGGTTTCGGCGTGCTGATGGGACGCTTTATGACGGTGTGGCGAGTTTTGGCCGCAGACCGACCGTTGATACGGATGGCGAGCCGTTGCTTGAAACCTATGTGTTTGATTTCACGGGTGATCTCTATGGTGAAATCTGCGAGGTTTCATTTTTCTCCTATCTGCGCGGCGAAGAAAAGTTTGATGGACTTGAGCCGATGATGCAGCAGATCAGACGCGATGAGGAAGAGGCGCGTAGCCTGTTGCAGGGTGTCAAGCCGCTGTCCCCACTGGATGACACGCTTAACTTTCAATGAAACGGTAAATTGTTTACCATAAGAATAAATCCAATTTTATCTATCTTTGGGTAGCGTCAATTTCAAATCTGCCGCCCTCCCAGGCGAAATTGTTGGAGTGACTTCATGCATATTCGTTTCATCGCTGCTCTTTCGGGCGCCCTTGTTCTTGCCGGTGTCGCCCCAGGTTCTGCCGATGAATATTATTCGGACGGACAGCAGACACAGACCGCTGCGGCCCCGCGCCAGCATTGGTGGTCCGGTGACTGGTATCTGACACTCGGCGCAAAAGGGTTCATCGCTCCGCGTTATGAAGGTGCGAAGGATTATCTTCTGCGGGCTGCGCCGGTTATTTCTCTTGGACGCGCCGGACCTGCCGCACGTTTCAGCTCTTTGAATGACAACGCATCGATCGGCCTCATCGATACCGGTGTTTTCCGCACCGGTATCACCGGCAAGCTGCTCACCGGACGTGACAGTGGCGATGCTCACCTCAAAGGTGTGCATGATGTCGACTGGGGTGTTGAACTCGGTGGCTTTGCCGAATTCTACCCAACTGACAATATTCGTGGCCGCGTTGAAGTACGCCGGGGTATCGGTTCGCATGATGGTGTCGTTGCTGACTTTGCTATCGATGCCTTCACGGATCTGACGCCGACGGTCCGCGTTTCCGCCGGTCCCCGCGCCACGCTCGCCTCGAAAGATTACTTTCAGCAGTATTACGGGGTAAATCCGACAGAAGCCGCCGCATCCGGCCTGTCCAGCTACAAGCCCAGCGGCGGTGGTTTGAAATCGCTTGGCGTTGGCGGTCAGATCACGTGGAAAACCACTGAAAAGATCGAAACCAGTGCCTATGCGGAATATAGCCGCCTGATGGGCCCGGCATCGGATTCCAGCATCGTCAAGGAGCGCGGTTCAGCCAATCAGGCCACCTTCGGGCTTCAGGCAACCTACCGTTTCGATTTCGGCCTTTGATGCCAATATGGCGCTGACGCGAAGTTTATTGCGTCAGCCCCTTTATTCTGGAAGCAGTGATTGCTAAAAGCGCGCTCATGAAAACTGTTTCCTGGACGCTTGCGCGCTCCATACCACTTCAGACACCACGAATTACTGGCCCGGCCTTCCGGTTTGCCTGAAGCCTAGGCTTGCGGGTGCGGAAGGTCCGGGTTTTCCGGATGCGCCATTGCGCTCTTTTTTGATTTTCGTCACATCCTAGCCTGCTGCGATCACGCGCGGGCCTGTTCACAAGCTGGAAAAATGACCGACACGCCCAAGCCACTCGACTATTCGAAGACACTTTATTTGCCGCAGACCGACTTTCCGATGCGTGCGGGCCTGCCCGCCAAAGAACCGGAATTTGTCAAGCGCTGGGGCGACATGGACCTCTACAGGAAGCTGCGGGAGGACGCGAAGGATCGTCCGCTCTACGTCCTGCATGACGGCCCACCCTATGCCAATGGTAACATCCATATCGGCCATGCGCTGAACAAGATCCTCAAGGATGTCATCACCCGCTCGTTCCAGATGCGTGGGTTCAATTCCAATTATGTGCCGGGCTGGGATTGCCACGGTCTGCCGATCGAATGGAAGATCGAGGAACAGTACCGCGCCAAGGGCAAGGACAAGGACGAGGTGCCGATCAACGAATTCCGCAAGGAATGCCGCGAGTTCGCCACCAACTGGATCAAGATCCAGTCCGCCGAGTTCAAGCGCTTGGGTATTGAGGGTGATTTCGACAATCCCTACACGACGATGGCCTTTCACGCCGAAAGCCGTATCGCTGGCGAATTGCTGAAATTCGCCATGTCGGGCCAGCTTTATCGCGGTTCGAAGCCGGTTATGTGGTCGGTTGTCGAGCGTACGGCGCTGGCCGAAGCCGAGGTTGAATATCAGGACTATGAGAGCGACACGATCTGGGTGAAATTCCAGGTCTCCACCGGTGCGGATGATCTCAAATCCGCACATGTGGTTATCTGGACGACGACGCCATGGACTATCCCCGGCAATCGTGCGGTCAGCTACTCGCCACGTATCGCTTACGGTCTCTATGAAGTTGAAACCGCTGAGAACGACTTCGGGCCACGCCCCGGCGAAAAGCTTATCTTCGCCGACGCGCTTGCCGAAGAATCTGCTGTTAAAGCCAAGCTGACCTTCAAGCGGATCAGAACGGTTGCCGCTGACGAATTTGCTGCAATGACGCTGGCGCATCCCTTCAAAGGATTGGGCGGAGGTTATGAATTTGTGGTTCCAATGGTCGCAGGCGATCACGTCACTGATGATGCTGGTACGGGCTTCGTTCATACAGCTCCCGGCCATGGCCGCGAGGATTTCGATGCATGGACCGATGCCGCCCGCGAACTGGAAGCGCGCGGAATTTCTGCGGCAATCCCGTTCACCGTCGATGATGCCGGGTTCTACACCAAGGACGCGCCGGGGCTTGGTCCTGACCGTGAAGGCGGGGCTGCGCGTGTCATCGATGATAACGGCAAGAAGGGCGATGCCAACAAGGTCGTCATTGACGAGCTTATCGCGCGCGGTGCCCTGTTTGCCCGTGGCCGGTTGAAGCACAGCTATCCGCATTCATGGCGTTCCAAAAAGCCGGTGATCTTCCGCAATACGCCGCAATGGTTTGTCTATATGGACAAGGACCTCGGTGATCTGACCACATTGCGCTCCCGTGCCCTCGCTGCCATCGACGAGACACGTTTTGTGCCCGCCGGTGGTCAGAACCGTTTGCGCGCCATGATCGAAGACCGCCCTGACTGGGTGCTGTCACGTCAGCGCGCATGGGGCGTGCCGATCTGCGTCTTTGCCGATGAGAACGGTAATGTTCTGAAAGACGATGCAGTCAATGCCCGCATTCTTGAGGCTTTCGAGCGGGAAGGTGCCGATGCATGGTTTGCCGAAGGCGCGCGTGAGCGTTTCCTTGGTGAGAAGGCGAACGAGCCTTGGGTGCAGGTTCGCGACATTCTCGATGTGTGGTTCGATTCAGGTTCGACCCATGTTTTCACACTGGAAGATCGTCCTGATCTGAAATGGCCTGCCGACGTTTACCTTGAGGGCTCCGACCAGCATCGCGGCTGGTTCCATTCGTCGCTCCTGGAAAGCTGTGGCACGCGTGGCCGTGCACCTTACAACACCCTTGTCACCCATGGTTTCACCATGGACGAGGAGGGGCGCAAAATGTCGAAGTCGCTCGGAAATACCGTGACGCCGCAGGATGTGATCAAGGACTCAGGTGCCGATATCCTGCGTCTCTGGGTCATGACCACGGATTATTGGGAAGATCAGCGTCTCGGCAAGAATATCATCCAGACGAACATCGATTCCTACCGCAAATTGCGCAACACCATCCGCTGGATGCTTGGCACTCTGGCCCATGATGCCGGTGATGAGATTGCCTATGCGGACATGCCTGAACTTGAAAAGCTGATGCTGCATCGCCTCGCTGAACTCGATGAACTGGTCCGCTCAAGCTATGATGCGTTTGAATTCAAGCGCATCACCCGCTCGCTGATCGATTTCATGAATGTCGAATTGTCGGCGTTCTACTTCGATATCCGCAAGGATGCGCTCTATTGCGATGCGCCTTCAAGTGTGAAGCGCCGCGCTTCACTGCAGGTCGTGCGTCATCTCTTCGACCGTCTCGTGACATGGCTTGCGCCGATGTTGCCATTCACGACCGAAGAAGCGTGGATGGATCAATATCCAGCGGCAAAGTCCGTGCATCTTGAGCAGTTCCGTGAAACGCCTGCCGAGTGGAAGAACGACGCCTTGGCTGAAAAGTGGCGCAAGGTGCGGGAAGTTCGCCGTGCTGTCACCGGTGCACTGGAACTGGAGCGTGCCGACAAGCGCATCGGTTCGTCGCTGGAGGCCGCGCCGGTGGTTTATGTCACCGATCCGGAATTGCTTGCCGCCGTTTCAGATCTGGATATGGCCGAGATCTGCATCACCAGTGCCATCACGATCAAGGGTGCGGCGGCTCCTGCCGGGTCCTTTGTTGCCGACGACGTAAAAGGCGTGGCTGTTGTTTCCGAGCGTGCGTCGGGCACAAAATGCGCCCGTTCATGGCGTTATACCCATGATGTTGGCTCGGATCCGGCCTATCCTGACGTTTCAGCCCGCGATGCGGCCGCTTTGCATGAATTGGCAAAACTCGGCAAACTCGCCATTTAGGTGTATAAAGGCGGATCATTCTCTGGATGATCCGCATTTTGCTTAACAAAAGCTTGCATCGGCTTGCTTATTGGGACGGGCCTCATGTAAAAGGCTTGCCATTGAGTTGCCTGATTTAACAGGCAGGGCATGGATCAGGCCTATTGAATCGGCTGAGTCGGCAATATGAGCTTGGGGCGAAAGTGGCGAGTATGGATTTGAACGGACGTATTACAGTTCTTGGTGCAATGCTTGCGTCGTTGACGTTGGCCGGATGTGCTTCGTCGCCAACCTATGGGACGAACAAGACAGCTGGTAGCCAGTTGTTGGACGACGTTTCCAATATCGCTTCGTTCGGGCCCAAGAAGAAAGATTCAATTGCCTACAATCCGCGCCCTGATCTGGTTCGCCCTGTCGCTGGCAAGCCGGGCCAATTGCCTGCGCCGCAGGACAACGCCATGGCAGCCAATAGTGCCAACTGGCCGGAATCGCCGGAAGCGCGCCGCAAGCGCTTGCGTGATGAGGCGACCGCCAACCAGAACAACCCCAATTATGTCCCGCAGATCGAAAATGATGTGCCTGCCGCCAAATCGGTTGATACGGGTGAACATGGTTTCTTCAACGACAGGAACCCGCCGCCATCAGGCGTGTCGGCCAAGACGCAATCTGCTGAATTCCGTGCGCGCCGTCTTGCCTCCACCGCCGGTTCACCGAAAACCCGTCGCTATCTGAGCGAGCCGCCGCTGGAGTATCGCGCACCGGCAGGAACTGCAGCTACCGATGAGCTGGGTGAAGATGAAGCCAAGAAGGAACGCGATCGCAAGGCCGCTGCCCGCAAGGACAAGGGCTTCAGCTTCAAGAACCTCATCCCCTGGAATTGATCCGGAATATTTTGCGACACTCGAAAGGCTCCTTCAGGGAGCCTTTCTTTTTTCGGTGATGTAAAGCGTCTTGCCTTTGCCTTGATGTACCGGGAATATCGCTTTGTCTCTGTCAGTTGAGGATCATCGATCTTGCGCCTTTTACGTATTCCCGCGTTGATTGTTCTCATTCTCCTGACAGTCTTTGCCTTTGTGTGGGGCGGGCTTGCTCTCTGGTATCAACTGCCATTCGGCCTTCCCGGTGTCGCCGGTCTGGTTGCCGTCTGGGTCATTATCGGCCTTGTCGTCCTCTGGCTTGAAGTGACCGGACGCGTCCGCCGTGCTTTGGTTGTGTTTATACCGGTTATGGCTGCCCTGCTGTTCTGGTGGAGCACAATCACGCCATCGCTCAATCGCATCTGGGCCGATGACGTGGCGCAGACTGTGACAGGCACACTTAGCGGCAATCATGTCACTCTGGCCAATATCCGCAATTTTGAATGGCGCAGCGCAACGGATTACACCCCGCGCTGGGAAGTCCGCTCTTACGATTTGGAGAAACTCGACTCGGTGGATGTGTTTTTATCCTATTGGTCGAGCCCGGCCATTGCCCATACGCTGGTGAGCTTTGGTTTTACCGATGGCGAGCACGTCGTGTTCTCCGCCGAAATCCGGAAAGAGCGTCACGAGCAGTTTTCCGAAGTGGGCGGCTTCTTCAAGGAGTTTGAGCTGGCGATGATCGCCGCCGATGAGCGTGACATTATCCGCGTACGCACCAATATCCGTAAGGAAGACGTTTATCGCTACCGGATCAACATGACACCGGAAATGCGTCAGGCGCTGTTTCTGTCCTATCTGGATACGGGAAACCGCCTGTCGAAAGAAGCACAGTTTTACAACACAATAACGGCTAATTGCACGACGGTGATTTTCGATATGATCCGGGCCATTACACCCGGTCTCCCGATTGACTACCGCGTCATTCTATCGGGATATCTACCCGGTTATTTGTATGATCTTGGCGCGATAGACCGAAGCAAGCCGCTTGAACAGGTCATTCAGGCCGCATCAATCAACCAGCGCGCGATGGACGCCGACAAGGCTGAAGACTTTTCTGCGAGAATACGCGCTGACAACTAAAGCCGTCTGGCGCGGAAGAATTCCTTGAGGATGATCTCGGCTTCCTGTTCCTGGAAGCCGGAATAGACCTCCGGCGCATGATGACAGGTTGGTTGCGCGAAAAATCGTGCGCCATTTTCCACGCCGCCGCCCTTCATATCCTGCGCGCCATAATACAAACGCCGGATGCGGGCGAAGGACATCGCCGCAGCGCACATGGTGCAGGGTTCAAGCGTCACATAAAGATCGCAGCCTGTCAGCCGTTCATCATCGAGCATTGCGCAAGCAGCCCGGATGACAAGAACCTCGGCATGAGCCGTAGGATCATTAAGCTCGCGCGTGCGATTTCCTGCCTGCGCAAGCACCTTGCCGTCCTTGACCAGAACAGCGCCAACGGGCACTTCACCACGCTTTGCCGCGGCTCTAGCCTCGGCCAATGCAAGGTCCATAGGTCCCATAGGATCAGTTTTTTGGTTCACGCTGCACTCATTGTCCAGAATTTACTCGCAAGCTGCCGTCATAGCTGGTAGTTAGCCCCGCTGAAAGGCAAACATTCCATGACCAGTTCAAATGATGACGGAAAGGGCGGTAAACGTCCCTTTGAAAAGCGCAGCTTCGACAAGAAGGGCGCCGATGGCGGCCGTGGTGGCCGTCCGGCCCCGCGCAAATATGATGATGGTGCGCGGGATCCCGCGACGCGCGGTCCGCGCAAATCATCTTTTGAGGAAGCGCCAGTTGATGACAGCGAGCGTATCGCCAAGCGCCTTGCCCGCGCAGGCATAGCCTCGCGCCGCGAAGCCGAAACGATGATCGCCGCAGGGCGTATCTCGGTCAATGGCAAGGTGCTTGCCAGCCCGGCGATCAACGTCAAGCGTGAAGATCGCATTGAAGTTGATGGCAAGCCATTGCCGCAGAAAGAACGCACCCGTCTGTGGCTCTATCACAAGCCTGCGGGTCTGGTGACGACCAATCGCGACCCGGAAGGCCGTCAGACTGTTTTTGAATCGCTGCCGAAGGATATGCCGCGCGTTCTGTCCGTCGGACGTCTCGATATCAACACGGAAGGCCTTTTGCTGCTGACCAATGATGGCGGCCTGTCGCGTGCGCTTGAACTTCCATCCACTGGCTGGCTGCGCCGTTACCGTGTCCGCGCCCATGGCAGCGTGACGCAGGAAAAGCTCGATACGCTGAAAGACGGCATTGCCGTTGAAGGCGTGTTCTACGGCGCAATCGAAGCGACGCTGGAACGCGAGCAGGGCTCCAATGTCTGGATCATGATGGGTCTGCGGGAAGGCAAGAACCGCGAAGTCAAGAATGTGCTTGGCGCGCTTGGCCTTTCAGTCAATCGCCTGATCCGCATTTCCTACGGCCCGTTCCAGTTGAGCGATCTGCCTGAAGGTTCAGTGCGGGAAATGAACGGCCGCACATTGCGCGACCAGCTCGGCGAGCGCCTGATCGAAGAATCCGGTGCTGATTTTGAAGCGCCGATCATCAATGTCTTTTCCAATGATGCGGTAAAGGGTGAGGCGGTTGTACAGCAGCCTGCTGCCGATCGCCCGGCGCGCCGCTCCTCGGAGTGGATTTCAAGCGCACCGGTTGCCAAAAGCCGTGGCCCGCGCAAGTCCAAGGACGAGAAGCGCGAAGAATCCCTGTCGCGTCTGACAACGGACCGCAGCGAACGCCCCGGCGCTTCTCGCGATGCCCGTGGTGGCCGTGACGAGCGTCCGGCCCGTGCGCCGCGTGCGGATGATCGCAAGCCGCGCGCCGATGACCGCAAACCGCGTGATGCTTCAGCGCCGAGAGGCAAAGGTGCAAAGGCTGAGGAGCCGCTACCGCCGCGTGCCCGCTCTGCCAATGTCTGGATGGCGCCCGGTGCACGTCCAGTCGGCAAGCCCAAGGCCAAAACTGGTGAACCACGCGGTGAGCGCAGGAATTCCGATGCTCCCCGCACCGAACGGCCAAAGCGTTTCGAGGAAGGTTCTTCGCGTTCTGCGGGCGACCGTCCGCAGCGTGAACGTCCCGCTGCTGCCTACGCAGGCGGCGACAAGCCGCGCAGCTATTCCCCGCGTCCACCACGCGGCGATGATGACAGAGCCGAGCGTCCAAAGCGTTCTTTTGGTTCGGATCGTCCAGAAGGGTCGCGTGATGGCCCGCGTCCACCCCGTCCTCCACGGGTCGGCAAGCGTGAGCGCGCCGAGTTGAAGGAACGCGAAGCCGGTGGCGGCAAGCCGTCATTCCAGTCTGATCGCCCGGCGCGTTCCGATCGCCCTTATGGCACGAGCGGTGGTCCGGGTAGGTCGGAGGGCCGTTCCGGCGATCGACCCTATGGCGGTCCAAAAGGTGCGGCGCCTCGCGGTGCTCCATCAGGTGGCCCGAAGGGTCCGCGCAGTGGTGGTTCTGGCGGCGGTGCAGGTCGTCCCCCACGCAAGCCTAAGCCATAGGCGTGGATTTGATGCGGATTGTCGGCGGCAAATTTCGCGGGCGGGCATTGGCAACGCCAAACACCAATGCCATCCGGCCAACCACGGATCGGACGCGGGAAAGCCTTTTCAACATTCTGGTGCACAATTATCCGGAAAAGTTCGAAGCGACCCGCGTGCTTGATCTTTTTGCTGGGACAGGCGCTTTGGGGCTTGAAGCCATATCGCGCGGTGCGCGCTATGGTGTGTTCATTGAGGAGTCGACCGAGGGGCGCGGTCTGATCCGCACCAATGTCGAAGCCTTCGGCCTGCTTGGCAACACCAAGATTTTCCGCCGCGACGCAGCCAAACTTGGAGAAGCCGGGACAATCGAGCCGTTTGATCTCGTCTTCGCCGACCCGCCCTATGGCAAAGGTCTTGGAGAACTTGCCTTCAAATCCGCACTTGAAGGCGGTTGGCTCAATCCCGACACACTTCTCGTGCTTGAAGAAGAGGCCGAAGCCGTGATCAATCTTGATCCGCGATTCGCGGTGGTGGAAGAACGTCACTACGGCGGAACAATCATACGATTTGTCACGTTGAGCGGCTAAACCGCTGCATTGTTGAACAGGATTGCGAAGGAAGATTGATGTCGCAAGTAATAGGCCGCACCGTTGCGGCATTCGTTTTGGCCGGAACCTTGTCGACTGCCGGTTTCATTCTTCCCACACATGCCCAGACCATGGCGCAGCTGACGGCAGAGGTTCAGAAAGCCGATAGCGCCGGTGTCTCGTCCTTCCATCTGGAAAATGGACTTGAGGTTGTGGTGATCCCCGATCATCGCGCACCCGTTGTCACCCATATGCTGTGGTACCATGTAGGTTCAGCGGATGAAGACCCCGGCAAGTCAGGCATTGCGCATTTCTTCGAACATCTGATGTTCAAGGCGACCAAGACCTATCCGGCAGGCGAATTTTCCCGCAAGGTTGCCGAGATCGGCGGTCAGGAAAACGCCTTCACTTCCTATGATTATACCGCCTTCTTCCAGCAGGTGTCGCCGCAGGCGCTCGAAATGGTCATGACCTATGAGGCGGACCGCATGGAAAACCTCATCCTCAACGATGATGTGGTGAAGACAGAGCGCGACGTTGTTCTGGAAGAGCGCCGTTCACGCGTCGATACCAATCCGGCGGCGCTTTTGTCTGAAGAAGTGAATGCAACGCTTTACCAGAACCATCCTTACCGGTTCCCGGTCATCGGCTGGTTGCATGAGATGGAGCAGCTCAACCTCAAGGATGGTTTGGCATTCTATGAGAAATTCTACACGCCCAACAATGCGACGCTCGTCGTTTCGGGTGACGTTGATGCCGACACCGTGAAAGCGCTGGCTGAAAAGACCTATGGCAAGGTGCCACGCCGCTCGGAACCCGGTAAACGCATAAGGCCGCAGGAACCGGAGCAAAACACCAAGCGTACTGTATCGCTGGCCGATCCGCGCGTATCGCAGCCAAGCTTCCAGAAATTATGGCTCGTACCGTCCTATAACAATGCCAAGCCGGGCGAAGCCGAAGCGCTTGATCTCTTAAGTGAAATTCTTGGTGGTTCGACGCGCAGCCGCGTCTATCAGGCACTTGTTGTGAAGGATGGGCTCGCCGCCAGCGCTGGCGTCTATTATCAGGGTGGATCGCTGGATGACGGCACGTTCTCTGTCTATGGCGCGCCGCGTGGTTCGGCCTCGCTGCAGCAGGTCGAGGCAGGTGTTGATGCGCAGATCGCCCGTATCATCAAGGACGGCGTGACAGAAGACGAATTGGAACAGGCGCGTAACCGCTTTTTGAAAAGCGTTATCTTCGCCCGTGACAGTCAGGCCGGAATGGCGCGTATTTACGGCTCGACGCTTTCAACAGGCCAGACGATCAAGGACATTCAGGAATGGCCGGATCGTATTCAGGCGGTAAAAGTTCAGGACATCAAGGATGTGGCCAAACGCTATCTTGTCGATGCCCGTTCTGTCACCAGTTACCTGATGCCGGAGGACGGCAAGCCCGACGAGAAAATTCCGTCAACAGGTGAAGCTGCACCTGTTCAGCCGCAAACTGAGGGAGTCATCCAATGACCAGAATGTTGACACCCGTTTTCGGCAGGATCGCTGCTGCATTGCTTTTTGTCATCTTTGCTGCCGCCCCTGTTTATGCGGTGGAGATCAAGGAAGTGGTCTCACCCAAGGGCATTCGTGCGTGGCTGGTGCAGGATGACTTTGTTCCGCTGATCGCCCTGCGGTTTTCCTTCGAGGGCGGTTCGGCGCAGGACCCCAAAGGCAAGGAAGGCCTTGCCAATCTGATGACCGGGCTCTTTGACGAGGGCGCTGGTGATTTCGATTCAGACGCGTTTCAGGAAAAGCTCGACAATGTTGGCGCTGAAATGGGTTTCAGTGCTGATGACGACCGTATCTCTGGCGCTATGCGTATGCTCGCCGATAAGCGCGATGAGGCGGTTGATCTTCTGGCGCTTGCGGTGAACAAACCGCGTTTCGATCAGGCACCGATTGATCGTATTCGCCAGCAGCTTGTTGCCAATATCAAGGCGTCGGAACGCGATCCAAACACCATCGCCGGACGCAAATTTGCCGAAGCGCTCTATGGCGATCATCCCTATGGTCGCCAGTCGCAGGGCACCGAAGCCAGTCTGGCATCCATTACCCGTGATGATCTCGTCGGCTATCACAGCCACGTCTTTGCCCGTGACAAGTTGATCGTCGGCGTTGTCGGTTCAATCAGTCCCGAACAGCTGGCTCCTTTGCTCGACAAGGTTTTTGGCGATCTGCCCGAGAAGGCGCAGCTCGAGCCGGTCAAGGATGCCAATCTTGCGTTGGGCAAGACGACCCGTGTCGACTACCCCTTGCCGCAGACATCAATTTCCATGGTTTATCCGGGCGTGCGTCGTCAGGATGCCGATTTCTTCCCGGCCTTTGTCATGAATCATATTCTGGGCGGCGGCAGTTTCTCCTCACGTATTTACAACGAGGTTCGCGAAAAGCGCGGCCTTGCCTATTCCGCCGGTTCGGCTCTCGTCAGCCGCGATCATATGGCAGCGCTGACGATTTCGACGGCAACCCGTTCTGATCGTTCAGGCGAAACCTTGCAAATTATCAAGGATGAAGTTGCCCGCATGGCCAAGGATGGCCCGACTGAGGATGAACTGGTCGAAGCCAAGAAATATCTTGTTGGCTCTTACGCCATCAATAATCTGGATTCATCATCCGCCGTTGCCAGCACACTTATTGGGCTTCAGGATGAACATCTTGGCCGGGACTATATCGACAAGCGGGCAGACCTGATCAATGCTGTGACGTTGGATCAGGTAAAGGCTGCGGCAAAGAAATTGCTCGAAACCGAACCGGCAATTCTGATTGTTGGTCCGCCCCAGTCCTGATTGAGGATATGCCATGATTGCGCGTGATCTCGAAAGTATATCCGGTTCTGCTGGCACCAGTGTTGTCAGCAGTTCGCCGAGCTTCGCCATCGCTTTTGGCGGCGGCGGGGCGAGGGGATTGGCGCATATTAATGTCATCGAGGCATTGGACGAGCTTGGCATCAAGCCGGTGGCCATTTCAGGGTCTTCTATTGGCGCGATCATGGGTGCGGGTATGGCTGCCGGCATGACCGGGCGGGACATCCGCGAATATGCCATTGCCACCCTGTCACGGCGTGCCGAAATAGCGGCGCGCCTTTGGCGTCTGCGCCCGGCGACATTCGGCGAAATGTTCGGTGGAGGCATCCGCTTCAGTCAGTTCAACATCGAAAAGGTTCTCAAGACCTTTCTGCCGGAACAGATACCAGAGACATTCGAGGAATTGCCCATACCGCTCAGTGTCACGGCAACCGACTTTTACGGCCAGCGCGAAATCCCGATTAACGAGGGCGATCTTTTCAACGCCATTGCCGCCTCCGCTGCCATCCCTGCATTGTTTAGACCGGTGCGCCGGGATGACCGTGTGCTGATTGATGGCGGCATCTACAATCCGGTGCCGTTCGATCATCTCAAGGACAAGGCGAAATTCGTCATCGGCATTGATGTGGTTGGTGGGCCGGAAGGCGATGGGCGTAAATTCCCGTCATCGATTGACGCGATGTTCGGGGCAAGCCAGTTGATGATGCAATCTATCATCGCGACGCGGCTGCGCACCGATCCGCCTGCCATCTTCCTGCGGCCGAGCGTTGCCCGTTTCGGGGTTCTGGATTTCCTGCGGGTGGAACAGGTGTTGAACGAATCAATCGGTATCAAGGACGAGCTGAAGCGCGCTGTTGATGCCGCCATCACCTATACGGAACATGCCGAGCAGGAATAACGGCAGCGATCTGCCTTCGGATCAGAAAAACATCGGTACTATGTTGAGATAAATGAAGTAGCAGAAAGCTGCTCCTGAAAGTGCCATGCAGTACCACAGCAGCGCCACGGCAAAATGCTTAACTTTCGGTGCGTGCCATACGCGATAGACAAAGGATGCTAATCCACCGGCAGCAGCGATTACAAAGGTCATCATGATGAACGCGCCTGTCTGAATGCGAATTCATCTCTTGTATCTGAGGCGGTGCGACATCAGAATCCGTATGCCTACTTATCCGAGCGCAGCTGCATCAGTGCCTTGCCAGCGTCGACTTATTCTGCGGGTTCCGGGTCTGGAAGCATCTCTTCCGTATCAATACGCTTGGATTCACGCGTTGGCTTGATCAGCGGTTCCGGCGTCACTGGCCGCGTCAGCAGCAGGTCATTGCCTGCCATCAGCCCTTCCGACGCCTGAATGTGCAGCCGGTCTTCATCGCGGCTGCGGATGTCTTCCATGATCTCATAGGCCACGTCTTCGCTCGTTCCGAGTTCTTCCAGCGTGCGTCGGCCAAAAAGCAGGCCCGACTCGAAAGTTTCACGCAATTCGTACTGCACGCCCTTGGCTCTGAGTTTCAACGTGTGGCCGCGATCATAGGAGCGCACAAACAGCTTGATATCAGGATATTCCGACTGGATCAGATCGACAATCTTGTCCGTGATCTCCCGCTTGTGCGTACAGACGGCGACAATCTTCGCTTGCCGGATACCGGCCGCCTCCAGCACTTCCTTGCGGGTGCCATCACCGAAGTAAATGCGAAAACCGAATTTCGAGGCGGCGCGGATGCGATCGGCGGAGGCATCAATCAGGGTAACGCTCGTACCACCAGCCAGAAGGATTTGCGCCGCGATCTGGCCGTAGCGCGAAAAGCCGATCATCAGGACATCGGCTCCGGCGGCACCATCAAAATCCTCGTCAATCTGTTCTTCCGCATTTGGGTCAACGAGAAAGCGATTACCGAGCGCGACGGATAGCGGCATGACTGCCATGGACAGCGTGACAACTGCGATCATCTCGGAAGCTGTTGATGAGCTTAGCAATCCGGCCGCTGCGGCTGTCGTGAACAGCACGAAACCGAACTCACCACCCTGCGGCAGGAAGAATGCAATGCGGATCGCATCATTGTGATTACAACGGAAAAGCCGCGCGAGCACATAGACCACCAAAGCCTTGACGGCCATGAACACGGGAACAGCAAGAAGGATCATTTGCCAGTCGGCAAGGATAACCTTGAGATCAATCGACAGCCCGACCGCCATGAAGAACAGGCCGAGAAAGATACCGCGAAATGGCTCGATATCCGCTTCCAGTTCGTGCCGATAGGACGATTCAGCCAGCAGCACCCCGGCAATGAAAGCGCCCATAGCCATGGAAAGCCCGGCAAACTGCATCAGCAGTGCAGCGCCGAGCACCACGAACAAGGCGGCAGCAATCATCACCTCGCGCGCGCCGGTGTTGGCGATAAAGCGAAACAGCGGATTGAGCAGATAGCGACCCACCGCAACGATAGCGCCGATACAGATGATAGCGATCAGGAACTTGCCAAGAGGATCAGCTTCGTGTTGGGCGGAGCCCGGCGCCAGTACGGGAATCATTGCCAGCAAAGGAACGATGGCGAGATCCTGAAACAGCAAAATGGCAAAGGATGTCTGACCATGTGGCATATTGGTTTCGCCGCGCTCTTCCAATATCTGCATGGCAAAGGCTGTTGATGACAGGGCAAGACCGAAGCCGATAACCAATGCTGCCTGCCAGCTCATGAGATGGAAGGCCAGAATGAGCCCGGTCAGTACGGCACCCGAAACGATAACCTGCGCCGCGCCAAGGCCAAAAATCGCATGGCGCATGTTCCAAAGGCGCGTCGGCTTCAGTTCAAGTCCGATGACAAACAGCAGGAAAACCACGCCCAGCTCGGAGAAATGCAGGACCTGTTCGCCATCGGTGATCAGATTGGCCAGCGGTCCGATCAAAAGGCCCGCCGCCAGATATCCCAGCACTGTTCCAAGGCCCAACCGCTTGAACAATGGGGCGGCAATGATTGCTCCAGCCAGCAGAGCCAGAGCCTGAAAATAGAGATTGCCGCTTTGTGAAAGCATGAGCCTGACCCAGTCTGTTGCGAATGTTACGCGTGTTTGCCTTGATAGACCCAAATTTGCACCATATAGGAGGCAGTGCATCATCTGATTATTGGTCAGATATGTCCTTGCATCCTATCATGCAATCAACTCTAGGGATGAATATGATCGAGCCGGCCAATTCCCGCGAATTCGTTGACAACGCTGCTGCGCTTGTCGAAGCCGCACGCAAAGCCGGAGCAGACGCCGCCGATGCGGTTGTCGTGCGTTCGCGGTCCACGGGCGTCAGCGTCAGGCTTGGCAAGGTCGAGGCGACCGAATCTTCGGAAAGTGACGATTTTTCCTTACGCGTTTTTGTTGGCAGGAAAGTGGCAAGCATATCGGCAACCGCCGGTTCCGATCCAAAAATTCTGGCTGAGCGCGCCGTCGCCATGGCGAAGGTCTCGCCTGATGATGCCTTTGAAGGTCTAGCCGACCCTGATAATCTGGTGCGCACCATTCGCGATCTTGATCTGTTTGATCCCACCGTTGTCGAAGCTGCGCGTCTGACACAGGATGCCCTTGCGGCTGAAGAGGCGGCTCTTGCGGTTGAAGGCGTTACCAATTCCGGTGGCGCATCCGCCTCCGCCGGTCTTGGCGGCATGGTTCTCGTCACCTCGGGTGGCTTCGTCGGCCATTACATGGGATCGCGGTTTTCCCGTTCGGTCAGTGCTATTGCTGGTACGGGTACGGGAATGGAACGCGATTATGATTTTTCCTCACGCCAGCATTTTGATGCGCTTGAGGACCCGGCTGCCATTGGCCGTTCCGCCGCAGCGCGTGCGGTGAAACGCCTTGGCGCACGGCAGGCCAAAACAGGCCTCGTCAATGTTGTGTACGATCCTCGCGTGGCGCGTGGTATTGCGTCCCATCTGTCCAGCGCCATCAACGGTTCTTCCGTTGCGCGCAAGACGAGCTTTCTCAAAGATCGCATGAACGAGAAGATCCTCGCTGACAGTATCAATGTCACCGATGATCCGCTGCGTATTCGCGGGTCTTCCTCGCGCCCATTCGATGGCGAGGGGATCGAGGGTCAGGCGCTGACCATGGTCGAAAACGGCGTGTTGAAGCACTGGTTCCTGTCCACATCGACGGGCAAGGAATTGGGGCTCAGCACCAATGGGCGCGGCGTTCGCTCCGGCACTGGCGTGGTTCCATCATCCACCAATTTTGCCATTGAACCGGGCGAGCAGACGCCCGAAGCGCTGATCCGCGCTGTTGGAACGGGCTTCTATGTCACGGAGCTTTTCGGTCAGGGCGTCGATATGATCACGGGACAGTATAGCCGTGGCGCATCCGGTTACTGGATCGAAAACGGTGAACTTGCCTATCCGGTCAGTGAAGTTACGATTGCCTCCAATCTGAAGGATATGTTCCTCAGTCTGGTGGCAGCAAATGATATTGACCGTAATTTTGGCGTTGCCAGTCCAACACTCGTAATCGAAGGCATGACTCTTGCCGGCAAGTGAACAAAACCGTGATGATCTTGCCCTGATCAGGGAAGCAGCCGAAGGCGCCGGGCGCATTGCCCTGTCCTATTTCCGGCAGGACCCGCAGGTCTGGATGAAAACCGGCAATTCGCCGGTGAGCGAGGCTGACCTTGCCGCGGACAAATATCTGAAAGACATGCTTCTGACAGCCCGGCCTGATTATGGCTGGATTTCCGAAGAAACCCTTGATGACCGTGCAGCGGCGTCGCGCCGGCGCTTTTTCGTTGTTGATCCCATTGACGGCACGCGCGCCTTTATTGAAGGTTCGGATGTCTGGTGCGTCAGCGTTGCTGTTATCGAGGATGGCAGGCCCGTTGCCGGTGTGCTCGAATGCCCGGCCCGCAATCAGACGATCACAGCACTGCCGGGACAGGGTGCCGAGCAAAATGGAACCTCCATTCACGTCAGCACCAGTGGCGTGCCGTTCAAAGTCGCTGGTCCCGGACCTTTCCTGAAGAAACTGCCGGAACATTTTCAGCAGTCGATGGAGGCCGCTCCCTATATCGCCTCGCTCGCCTATCGCATCGCCATGGTGGCGCGCGGCGATATAGCAGGCACATTTGTGCGACCAAACTCGCATGACTGGGATTTGGCCGCTGCGGACCTGATTTTGGCTGAGGCTGGTGGTCGTGTCCTTTCGGCCGATGGCGAGCCACTCATCTATGGCCTTCGTAACCACGAGAGGGGCGATTACCGCCATGGCGCGCTCGTCGCGGCCAGCGGATTGCTCATGGACAACATGTTGGACGTTGTCGCCGAAACCGCCTTCGGTTAAACAGGCTAAAAATTATCGATAACTTGAACGGATGGGCGACCATGAGCGAAAATACAGCAGAATCGAAACAACTGCTTCACCTGGTTTTTGGCGGCGAGCTGAAGAAGCTCGGCGGTGTTGAATTCCGCGATCTGGAAAAGCTGGATGTTGTCGGCATTTATCCGAACTTCGAAACGGCGCAGCGCGCCTGGAAGTCCAAGGCTCAGCAGACCGTCGACAATGCGCATATGCGCTATTTCATCGTCCATATGCACAAGCTGCTTGACCCTGATACAGGCAAGGCAAGCTGACCGGTCTCCGGTCACGCATTGACAGCGGCATGATGGATAACAGCACAGCAACCGCCAAGGTACCCCGCAAGAAGAACGGGGTGCTGAAACGGTTTTGGCGCTCGGTGCGCGGGCCTCTGGCGAAATCGCGCTTTGTCCGCTCGATGATTGTCTGGCTGATCACGCAGTTTTTCCGGCTCGTCAACAACACCAATCCGCGCCTGCCCGGCTCATCCGATCTGGAAGACATGAAGCGCGGCGGTGAGCCTTTCATCGCCGTTGCCTGGCATGGCCAGCACCTGATGGCACCGTTTCTGATGCCGCGCGGTGTGCGCTTTGTCGCCATGTTCTCCAAGAGCAAGGATGCGGAACTGAATGCCCGCGTGGCAGAGCGGTTCGGCGTCGAGATTATTCGCGGCTCCGGCGGCAGGGAGCCGACAAAAAGTATTGAAAAGGGCGGCGTTAGAGCTTTGCTCGCCCTGAAAAAGGCATTGAAGGACGGTAAGACTGCGGCGATGATTGCTGATATTCCCCATGGAACACCGCGAGACTCCGGTCTCGGTGTCATACTTCTTGCCAAACTGTCTGGCCGCCCGATCATTCCAATCTGCTATATGACGTCACGCAGGAAAATTCTGGAGAAGAGCTGGGATAAGACAACGATTCCCTTGCCATTCGGTAAGTCAGGGTTGATTGTCGGCGACCCGATCTTTGTCCCCGAGGATGCCGATGATGCAATGCTTGAAACCAAGCGTGTCGAGTTGACCGCGAGCCTGAACGCCAACACAGCTCGGGTGCAAGCGCTTGTGGATGGTCAGGCGTGAGCGAGCGTTGGGCACGCTTCATCCTGAGCAGCTACCGCTGGGTGGGTGCGATGGCATTTCCGGTGGTTGGCGCCTATGTCGCCTTCCGTGCCAGCAAGGGCAAGGAAGAGCGCGGACGGCAGGGTGAGCGCTATGGCGTCGCCAGTGTTGCGCGGCCGACAGGGCCGCTGGTGTGGGTTCACGCGGCAAGTGTAGGGGAAACATCCGCCGTCACTCCATTGGTCGAAACCATTGTCGATATGGGCATCAATGTTGTTCTGACCACAGGCACGGTTACATCGGCCAAGATGGTGCAGGAACGTCTGGGTGACCGCGTTATCCATCAATATGTGCCGCTTGATCTGAAACCGGCGGTAGATCGTTTCCTCAGTCACTGGCAGCCGGACCTTGCCGTGATTTGCGAATCCGAAATCTGGCCCATGACCATTCTCGAACTTGGATTGCGGCGTGTGCCGCAGGTTCTGGTCAATGGCCGCCTGTCAGATAAATCCTTTGCCTCCTGGCAGAAAAGATCATCCGTCGCTGAAGCCCTGTTCGAAAATCTTGCGCATGTGGTTGCGCAGTCCGACATTGATGGCGAACGGTTCCGTGCCCTCGGCGCACGCCCGGTCACGGTATCGGGCAATCTGAAAGTGGATACGGCAGTGCCGCCTGTTGTGCAGTCCGAACTTGAGATTTTGCAGCGGCAGGTCGGCAATCGCAAGACATGGGCCGCCATCTCTACCCACCAAGGTGAGGAAGAGGTTGTTGCGCAGGTTCATCATATGCTCAAGGTCAGGCACCGTGATCTTCTGACCATCATTGTGCCGCGCCATCCGGATCGTGCGCCTGCTATCGCTGAGGAAATCGAAAAGCTTGGCATGAAGGTGGCATTGCGCAGTCGCGGCGATATCATCACGCCGGATACCGACATTTATCTTGGTGATACGATCGGCGAGATGGGTCTTTATCTCAGATTGACAGAAATTGCGTTTGTCGGGCGGTCGCTGCTGGCACAGGGTGGGCAGAACCCGCTTGAACCGGCGATGCTGAAGACAGCGATCCTGTCCGGGCGCAATGTGCAGAATTTTCGTGATTCCTACCAGCGCTTGATCAAGAATGGCGCGGCAAAGCTTATTCGCGACAAGGATATGCTGGCTGGAGCGGTGAACTATCTCTTCAACAATCCGGCTGATCGTCAGATCATGATTGATGCTGGCGTAAAAACTGTCGAAGACATGCGCGGCTCTCTTGATCTCACCATGAATGCGCTCGAACCGTTTATTCAACCATTGGTGTTGAAGGCACGTCTGAGTGCCCGTGAAGGTGGTTGGAAATGACCAGCGAAGCGCCTCCATTCTGGTGGGAAAAGCCGGATTGGCGCGCGCGGGCCTTAAGTCCTCTGTCAAAGATTTACGGCATGATTGCCGGGCGGCGCATTCGCCGCGCCGTTCCCCCTGCCGTTCCCGTGCCGGTGCTTTGCATCGGCAATTTCACCGTCGGCGGGGCGGGCAAAACACCGACTTCCATTGCCTTTGCACAGGCTGCACGTTCAGTTGGGCTCAATCCCGGCATTGTCTCGCGCGGCTATGGCGGTGCTTTTTCGGGACTACACCGGGTCGATCCTGATCATGACAGTGCCCGTCATGTGGGCGATGAACCCATGCTGCTGGCCCGTCACGCGCCGGTGGTCGTGTGCGCTGACCGCTTTGCCGGTGCAAAAGCATTGCAGGCTGCGGGATGCGATTTCATCATCATGGATGACGGGTTTCAGAGCGCGCGGTTGCATTTTGACTATGCGCTGATGGTCGTTGATGCTGGGCGCGGTATCGGCAATGGTCACGTCATTCCCGGCGGCCCGCTACGGGCACCCCTGACGGATCAGTTGGTGCGCACCGATGCCGTGCTCAAGATTGGCTCAGCCAGCGGTGCCGATGGGCTCGTGCGCAATGCTGCCCGTGCGGCCAAACCGGTATACGAGGCCACGCTTCAACCCAAGGCGGTGCTTTCCGTCATGGGGCAACCGTTGCTCGCTTTTGCCGGTATTGGCGACCCATCGAAATTCTTCCGGACATTGGAAGAGGCTGGCGGCAATGTCGTCCAGACAAGGGCATTTCCCGATCATCATCCCTATACGGATGAAGAAATAACCGATTTGATCAAAATAGCCGATGCTGAAGGACTGACATTGATCACGACGGCGAAGGATCATGTCCGCCTGCTCGACGGCAGTGAAGCCGCAAGGGCATTTGCTGCGCGAACGCAGGTGCTTGATGTGGAATTGGTCTTTGCCCATCCGCAAACAGCGGCCCGCATCATCGGTGAAACGCGGGAGCGTGCGCGCCTGCGGATTATTCGCCGCTCATAGGCCGTGGCGGAAGTTGCGCAGTCTTGGCGGCGCTTCGCGCATGGGGATATCCATGTTGTGCCCGGTCGTCTGACTATACAGCCGGTCGTTGGAAAACAGGATACGGCCCGGCAAGCCGAGTTGTACCGACAGGGCTACTTTTGGCGCTGACTTTGAAGCTGGAATTTCGATCTCATAGGCAATGGGAAAATAGCCGCTGCGGCCAAGCGTAAAGCTGGTTTCGCCAATGACAGGCATCGGCTTGGAATTGCCATTCGTTGCATCATAGGCGGTGATGTAGACGACCTGGCTTGGCGTTAACCGTGCAAAAGGCGAGCCGCGCAGATAGCCTTTGATCGTTTTGGTAGGGCCGCTATAGGCGGGTTCCTTCTTGGCACCCATCGTGGTGCAGCCACTTGTAAGCAGAGCGGTGGCAACCAGTGCGAAAAGTGCAGATCGGCGATTGAGCATCAATCAGGCTTTGCTGCGTTGCCGCAGGGATGGGTTCATCTCAAGCTCGCGCTCAAGCGAAATGGTCGCATCGGCATAGGCTTCCTGCCGGGCAACGCTCCAGTACTTCAACTCATCAAGCGGAATCTTTTCCGACGTCACGGCGCAAAGTACGTAGGAGCCCGGCGACAGGACCTGAAAGTCTCCATCGAGGTAGCGTATTTTGGCTTCGCGCGAGCCGGGGCCTTCAAACCTGTTCATTATCCGGTGTTTTCCAGTTCATATCTCTGTTCATTTAGGCGGCAGATGCCCTGCGGGTCAAGACTTCACCGTCGCCCGAACAGTCGCTCGATATCGGTGAGCTTCAATTCGATATAGGTCGGGCGTCCATGATTGCAGGTGCCCGAACCCGGCGTATCTTCCATCTGGCGCAGGAGCGCGTTCATTTCGTCGGGCTTCAAACGCCGGCCTGAGCGCACGGAACCATGGCAGGCCATGGTGGCGGCGACATGGTCGAGGATGGCTTTCAGGCCATCCGATGTATCATGTTCGGCAATCTCGTCGCTGAGGTCGCGGATGAGTTGCTGCACATCGATTTCGCCCAGCATGGACGGTGTTTCCCGCACGGCAACCGCGCCGGGACCGAAGGATTCCACCCCAAGGCCGAAGCGTGCGAGGGTTTCCGCATGGGCCACAAGCCGCTCCACATCTTCCTCGGGCAGATCGACAATTTCAGGAATGAGCAGCATTTGCGCGGGCAGGGGCCTAGAGTGCAGCGCTGTTTTCAACGCTTCATAGACAAGCCGTTCATGCGCCGCATGCTGATCGACAATGATCAGGCTGTCCTCGGTTTGCGAGACGATATAATTGGCATGGATTTGCGCCCGCGCCGCGCCGAGCGGCGAAGCCAGCAGGGCTTGCGGCACGTCTGCCGTGCTTGCGCGCGTGTCGGTTGCCAGCACATCCGCTTCCCGCAGGAAGCTGCCTATCGCTTCAGAAAAGCCATTGCCCGCATAGGGCGCGGTCTGTTCCGGTTCAAATGGTCGAAACGCTGATTGCTGTGTTGTATAATTCTGGTTGACCGAGGGAGAACCCGGCCAGCGTTGCGGCTGTGGAGCCTGATACAGTGGCTCAGCACCGCCGAGCCGAAAGGATTGCAGCATGGCTTCCGCCCCGCTGGTTGCCGCGCGAATGCCCGATTGCCCCAGCGCCTGACGGATCGCACCGACGATCAGGCCGCGCACGAGACCGGGGTCACGGAACCGCACATCCGCCTTGGCCGGATGCACGTTGACGTCGACAAGCGCCGGATCGAGATTGAGAAACAGCACCACAACCGGGTGCCGGTCACGCGAAATCACATCCGCATAGGCGCCGCGAATGGCACCCCATATCTGCTTGTCACGCACCGGGCGTCCGTTGACATAGGCAAACTGGTGCAGGCTGTTGGCGCGGTTGAAGGCGGGTATTCCGGCAAACCCTGATAGGCGCACACCATCGCGTTCCGCATCGATGGCAATGGCATTTTCAGGAAACTCCTTGCCGAGAACCTGCGAAATCCGGTCCAGCATGCCAGCCGAGCCTACGCCTGTTGCAGCCAGTTCAAGCAGTGTCCGGTCACTTCCTGCAAGCGAAAAGCGGATATGCGGAAAGGCGATGGCCACCCGCTTGACGATATCGCTGATGGCGGATGCTTCCGCCCGGTCCGTCTTCATGAACTTGAGACGCGCGGGCGTGGCAAAAAACAGGTCGCGCACTTCGGCGATGGTGCCCGCATTCATACCGGTCGGACGCGGCCCATCCATATGGCCGCCATGTACGCTGATCTCGAAACCTGAATCGGCCCGTGCCGTGCGGGATTTGACCGAAAGCCGCGATACGGAGCCAATCGAAGGCAGGGCTTCACCGCGAAAACCCAGCGCCCGGATATCATGCACATCATCGGTCAGTTTCGACGTGCAATGGCGCGAGACTGCCAATGTCAGTTCGTCCGAAGGGATGCCCGAACCATTATCGGTGATGCGGATCAGGTTCTTGCCGCCACCTGCCGTCACCACTTCAATACGTGTCGCACCCGCATCAATGGCGTTTTCGACAAGCTCTTTCACCACGCTGGCGGGGCGTTCGATGACTTCGCCCGCTGCGATCTGGTTGATGATGGTTTCGGTAAGCTGTTTGATGGCCATGTCATACATATAGGGGATTCGGCCGGTGACGGAAATTGTTCGCTGCCAAAGCGCACCGGAATATATTTTAAGCCGAAACTATCTGGTCATCGATGCAAATTTGGTGCTAGGTCTGTGAAAAGCATCATGGAGGAAATTACATGGCCAATTCCAAAGCTTCCTTTGTCTGGACGGACCCGTTTCTGCTGGAAGATCAGTTGACCGAAGACGAGCGGATGATCCGTGACAGCGCGCGGGCTTTCGCGCAGGGAGAGCTGGCACCGCGCATCGAGGAAGCCTATCTGGAAGAAAAAACCGATCCGTCGCTGTTTAAGCTGATGGGCGAGGCTGGACTTCTCGGTGTTACACTGCCGGAAGAATATGGCACCGCCGGTGCGTCCTACGTAGCCTACGGTCTGGTGGCGCGCGAAGTTGAACGTGTGGACAGCGGCTACCGCTCGATGATGAGCGTGCAGTCCTCGCTGGTCATGTATCCGATCTATGCCTATGGCTCGGAAGAACAACGCAAGAAATATCTGCCGAAACTGGCTTCGGGCGAGTGGATCGGCTGCTTTGGTCTGACCGAACCCGATGCGGGTTCTGATCCAGCCGGTATGAAGACGCGTGCCGAAAAGGTTGCCGATGGCTACCGGATTTCAGGCGCGAAAATGTGGATTTCCAACTCGCCCATCGCCGATGTCTTCGTTATCTGGGCCAAATCCGATGCCCATGACGGCCAGATTCGCGGTTTCGTCCTCGAAAAGGGCATGAAGGGTCTCTCCGCACCGAAGATTGGCGGTAAGCTTTCACTGCGTGCCTCGATCACCGGCGAAGTGGTGATGGATAGTGTTGTGGTGGGTGAAGAACATCTCCTGCCCAATGTTTCCGGCCTCAAGGGGCCGTTCGGCTGCCTCAATCGCGCTCGTTACGGCATTTCCTGGGGCGTGCTCGGTGCGGCTGAAGATTGCTGGCAGCGCACTGTGCAATATGGTCTCGACCGCAAGCAGTTCGGCAAGCCACTGGCGGCAACACAGCTGTTCCAGAAGAAATTCGCTGACATGCAGACGGAAATCACGCTCGGCTTGCAGGCAAGCCTGCGCGTTGGCCGTCTGATGGATGAAGGCCGCATGGCGCCGGAGATGATCAGTCTGGTCAAGCGCAACAATTGCGGCAAGGCATTGGATATTGCCCGCGTTGCCCGCGACATGCATGGCGGCAATGGCATCCAGATCGGCTACCATGTGATGCGTCATTCGCAGAACCTTGAAACGGTCAACACCTATGAGGGCACGCATGACGTGCATGCGCTCATTCTTGGCCGTGCGCAAACCGGCATCCAAGCTTTCTTCTGATGGCTGACAGGCTCGTCCTGCTTGGAACCAAGGGTGGCCCGGCGATACGTCAGGGCGGCCCGTCGCCGACGTCCTCACTGCTGGAAATATCAGGTCGGCGGATTGTTGTTGATTGCGGACTTGGTGTTACCCGCGCTCTGGTCAATGCGGATGTGTCGCTGAAGGATCTGGATCTGATTCTGATCACCCATCTGCATTCCGACCATGTGCTGGAATTTGGTCCGTTGCTGCATACGGCATGGACATCAGGTCTTTCCCGCAAAGTCACGGTTTATGGCCCCGCCGGGATCGATGATTACTGGTCCGGTTTCCTGCAATCCATGCGTTACGACATCGACCTGCGCATTGATGATGAGGGGCGGCCCGATCTGCGCGATCTTGTCGAGTTGAAGATTTATGCGGATGGCATCGTGCATAGGGATACGGATTTGGTGATCACCGCCTTACGGGTCGATCACCCGCCAGTCGTCGATTGTTTTGCCCTGAAGATCGAAGCTGCTGGCAAGTCCATCGTGTTCTCTGCCGATACCAGCTATTTTCCGCCACTCGCTGATTTTGCGCAAGGCGCTGATATTCTCGTGCATGAGGCGATGTTATCAGATGGTGTGGACCGTCTCGTCGCCCGAACAGGCAACGGCGCACGGCTGAAAGAACACCTTCTCGCCAGCCATACATTGATCGAGGACGCCGCCCGTATTGCCAATGCCGCTGGGGTCAAGCACCTTGCCCTGCATCACCTCATTCCAGCCGACGACCCGCAATTTGGCGAGGCCGACTGGATAAAGGCATTGAGCGGCAAGTGGGATGGCCGCTTGACCATCGGCCGCGACGGTCTGGTCATCCCGCTTTAGGGTCAGCCATTCCTGTCTGAATAAAGCTTTTCGACCGCTGCCAAGAGAATGCACAATGCAATACCCTGCGAGGCCAGTTCCACTTCAGCCAAGGAAGGGAATGTCGGCGCCAGCCGCAATGTGCGGTCATGCGGATCCTTGCCATAGGGCGAGGTTGCTCCTGCCGGGGTCAGGACCACACCGGCCTGTTTGGCCAACTCAACCACCTGTTTCGCCGTACCCTCCATTGCATCGACGCAGATGAAGTAGCCGCCCTGCGGCTTTGTCCATTCGGCGACGCCGGTTCCGGCAAGGCGCTTTTCCAGTGCCTTGATGACCGTATCGAACTTCGGCGCAATGAGACTGCGGTGCGCGGCCATATGTTTGCGAATACCGGCCTCATTCTTGAGGAACCGCACATGGCGCAGCTGGTTCAGCTTATCAGGGCCGATTGTCCGCTTGGTGGCGCTGGCGAGATACCAGCGCACATTGGCCGCTGACGACGCGAAGAACGCAAGACCTGCCCCGGCAAGCGTCACCTTGGATGTGGAAGCAAAAATAAACGCGCGATCCGGGTTTCCGGCCTTTTCGCACAGTTCAAGAATATCGGGGATTTCATGCCCTGCTTCGGTCAGATGATGCACCGCATAGGCATTGTCCCAGAACAGGCGGAAATCCGGTGCACCTGTCTTCATCGCCGCAAGCCGCTCGATCACCGCATCGGAATAGGTCTCGCCCGACGGGTTCGAATATTTCGGCACGCACCACATGCCTTTCACATTGGGATCGGCCGCAAGTGCCTCGACCATATCCATATCAGGCCCATCGCCCTTGAGCGGTACGGGTAGCATGCGGATGCCATATTCCTCGCAAATGGAGAAATGCCGGTCATAGCCGGGCACCGGGCAGATAAAGGCTGGAGATTCCGTCTTTTGCCATGGCTCGCTACCACCCGGAACGCCTTTGACCAAGGCCCAGAGCAGGCAGTCATGCATCAATGCCAGACTGGAATTGTCGCCGACGACGATACGGTCGGGCGAAGTGCCAAGCGTGGAGGAGAAGAGTGCGCGCACCTCAGCCAAGCCCTGCAGCCCGCCATAGTTACGGGCGTCTTCGCCAGCTTCACTGAAATGATCGCCATTGCCGGGTAAGGTCAGCATGCCATTGGCCAGCGCCAGCTGCTCCGGGCTCGGTTTGCCGCGGGTCATGTCGATCTTCAGCCCACGGGCGCGAAACGCCTCGTAGTCATTCAATGTCTGCTGGCGCAGAGCGGCGAGGTCGTCACTGTTCAGATCGGCAATACGGCTCATGGGAACGTTGGCTCTGTTGAATCAGGGTGGAAAAAAGGGCGGTTGGATCGGCTCGCAGGAAGCGGGCTGTGCATGAGTCAGCCCGCTCTTTGGAGATCAGCCTTTTTGCTGCTGAACAATGCCGTAAATGTTGGTCGAACGGGCACCGGAGCGGCAATAGGCAAGCACAGGACCTTCAGCTTTATCAAGCGCTGCGGCCATGGCGTCCACATCGTCCTGCGTCAATTGTCCTGATATAACCGGAACGTAATAAATCGGAATGCCCGCTTTTTCGGCAACCTTGGCAATCTCGGCAAAATCCGGCTGATCCGGCCCCTCGCCATCGGGACGGTTGCAGATGAGGGTCTGATAACCTGCCGCAGCAATATCGCGCACATCATCGGGTGAAATCTGCCCGGTCACGGCAAAGCCTTCGTCAATCTGACGGATATCCATTTTCTTTCCTTGAGAATGTGATTGGTGGCAGCACCATACATCAAACAATGGCCAATGCTACATCAAAGCCGTTTGATCGTGGCGGCAAAAGAGAGCGCATGATCAATTATTAGGCATATAATACTTATTGATGAGATAATAAGCATTTTCTGAGTGAGCATTTTAGTCAACGCACCGTGTTTCAAGATGTCATCCGATACAATCACCCACTGAATCCCTGCAAATTCAGAATTGTGCAGTGCAAACTATCCGGTTGGCACGGTCATTGCTTTGTATCCCTTGGCACAAACAACCATAAAAAGGGGTTTACCTGAATGTTCAGTCTAACAGCCAGATTTATTGGAACCTTGGCGGCAGCCGCTATGGGGGCGACGCTGGCGCTCGCGCCCGCAAACGCGGCAGAGGACACAATCAAGGTCGGTATTCTGCATTCGCTATCCGGTACGATGGCGATCTCCGAAACGACGCTCAAGGATACGATGCTCTTCCTCATTGATGAGCAGAACAAAAAGGGCGGCGTGCTCGGCAAGAAACTTGAAGCCGTTGTTGTTGATCCGGCATCGGACTGGCCGCTCTTTGCAGAAAAGGCACGCCAGCTGATCGAGCAGGATAAGGTTGCGGCGGTTTTCGGCTGCTGGACATCGTCCTCGCGCAAATCCGTGCTGCCGGTTTTCGAAGAATTGAATTCGCTGCTGTTCTACCCCGTGCAGTATGAGGGTGAAGAAAGCTCGCGCAATGTTTTCTATACGGGCGCAGCGCCGAACCAGCAGGCTATTCCAGCCGTTGACTATCTTGCCAATCAGGAAGGTGTGCAGCGCTGGGTTCTCGCCGGTACGGATTATGTCTATCCCCAGACCACCAACAAGATCCTGAAAGCCTATCTCAACGCCAAGGGCGTGAAGGATGAGGATATCATGGTCAATTACACGCCGTTCGGTCATTCCGACTGGCAGACGATTGTCTCCGACATCAAGAAATTCGGCTCCGCCGGTAAAAAGACCGCTGTTGTCTCCACCATCAATGGCGATGCCAATGTGCCGTTCTATAAGGAACTGGCCAATCAGGGCATCAAGGCAGAAGACATTCCCGTTGTCGCCTTCTCGGTGGGTGAAGAAGAATTGGCTGGCCTCGATACCAAGCCGCTGGTCGGCCACCTTGCCGCGTGGAACTATTTCGAGTCCGTTGATTCCGAGGCCAATGCCGAATTCATCAAGCAGTGGCATGCCTATACGAAGAACGACAAGCGCGTGACCAACGACCCGATGGAAGCAACCTTCATTGGCTTCAACATGTGGGTAAAGGCTGTTGAAGCGGCCGGTACAACCAAGTCCGATGCGGTCATCGACTCGATCGTCGGCGTTTCCGTCCCCAACCTTTCGGGTGGCTCGGCAACGATGATGCCAAACCATCACATCACCAAGCCGGTTCTCATCGGCGAAGTGCAGGGCGATGGCCAGTTTGACATCGTCTACAGAACGCCCGGCCTCGTCGTTGGCGATGAATGGTCGGACTATCTGCCCGGCTCCAAAGATCTCATCTCCGATTGGCGCAAGCCCATGTCCTGCGGCAACTTCAATGTTGTGTCAGGCAAATGCGGTGGTGTGACCAACTAAGACGAGCGCTTCGGCTTCGGGTCGGGGGCGACAATCCGAAGCCAACTCCACTCCCGCACATGTTGCGGGGGTGGAGCGCCCCGAAAGAATGTCAAACACGGGATTGTTGAATGTCATTGAGCCGCTTCCTGTCCATCATCGCGATGCTGGGCCTTTGCCTGTTCCCCGCCATTGCGGGCGCGCAAGTCTTGGACGACGCGAAACTCAAACCTCTGGTGGAAGCGCTTGCGGGAGACAATTTCGACAACACGAGCAAAGCCGTTTCGGAACTCGCCAAAAGTGGTGCGCCACGCGCCGCTGCTATTCTCAATGCGCTGAGCGCGGGGGATCTCTATGTCTCCAAAACCGATAAATCGGTCTTTATCGGCGCGCGCGAAGGTTCTGATTATGCGGCCACCGATCCGCTGACCGGCGCCAAGCTCGCGCCCGTGCCGCGCAGCGCTGCGGAGAAAATCAAGGTCAACAACCGGCTGCGCCGCGATATCGGTGCTGCGATTGGCGGTCTGACATTGATGAGCACTAACGCAACCGAGCGCCGCACCGCTGCGGAAGCCATCCTCAAAAACCGCGATCCTGAAACCATTCCGCTGCTTGATCAGGCTATAACAGCCGAAAAGGATGCTGGTATCAAAGTGCTGATGCAGCGTGCCAAGGCGGCGGCGGTTCTCAATTCCACTGCTGTAGATGATGTGAAAATCGCCGCCATCGCTGAAATCAAATCCGGCAATGGCCGTGAGGCGCTCGGCCTGCTGACGCCGCTCGCAAATGTTCAGGGACCCGTCGGTGAAGCGGCCAGTGCCGCAATCTCAAGCATCAATTCCGAGCTGGAACTCTGGAACGGCATCCAGAATATCGTCTATGGCCTGTCGCTTGGTTCGGTTCTGCTTTTGGCGGCCATCGGTCTTGCCATCACCTTTGGCGTTATGGGCGTGATCAACATGGCGCATGGCGAAATGGTGATGATCGGCGCTTACACGACATTCGTGGTGCAACAGCTCATTCGCACCTCTATGCCCGGCCTGGCCGAATATTCCCTGCTGATCGCGCTGCCCGCAGCCTTCCTCGTCTCCGGCGCAATTGGTGTTATCATCGAGCGTGGCATTATCCGCTTTCTCTATGGCAGACCGCTGGAAACCCTGCTCGCCACATGGGGCATCTCGCTGGTGCTGCAACAGGCGACGCGCTCATGGTTCGGTGCCTCCAATGTGCAGGTCAGCAGCCCCTCATGGATGTCCGGCTCCTTTGATGTCGGCATGCTGACGCTGACATGGTCGCGTCTGTGGATCATCGTTTTTGCCCTGTCGGTCTTTGCCGTACTGCAACTGGTGTTAAAGAAAACCATGCTCGGCCTGCGGATGCGGGCCGTCACGCAAAACCGGCGCATGGCATCATCCATGGGCATTCGCACGCCTTGGGTGGATGCGCTGACCTTCGGCCTCGGCTCCGGCATCGCCGGCATTGCCGGTGTCGCGCTCAGCCAGATCGACAATGTCAGCCCCAATCTGGGCCAGGGCTATATTATCGATAGCTTCATGGTCGTGGTCTTCGGCGGCGTCGGCAATCTCTGGGGAACGCTGGTTGGTGCCATGTCGCTCGGCATTGCCAACAAGTTTCTTGAACCCTTTGCGGGTGCCGTCCTCGGTAAAATCCTCGTGCTGGTGCTCATCATTCTTTTCATACAGAAGCGTCCGCGCGGTCTCTTCGCACTCAAGGGAAGGGCCATCGAGGCATGATCACCCAATGGTTTTTCTCACATGGGGACCGGCGCAGCCTGATTGTTATCGCCATTCTGCTGGCGATTGCCTGTCTCGTACCTCTTCTCAACCTGCTGGTGCCTGATACGTCGCCCCTGCATGTGCCGACTTATCTGGTTTCGCTGCTTGGCAAATATCTGACCTATGCGATGCTGGCCGTTGCGCTTGATCTCGTCTGGGGTTTCTGCGGCATTCTCTCGCTTGGTCATGGCGCTTTCTTTGCACTCGGCGGTTATGCCATGGGCATGTATTTGATGCGCCAGATCGGCCCACGCGGAGTCTATGCCGATCCCGTCCTGCCCGATTTCATGGTGTTCCTGAACTGGAAGGAACTGCCGTGGTTCTGGCATGGTTTTGATCATTTCTGGTTTGCAGCCCTGATGGTGGTGCTGGTGCCCGGTGCGCTGGCCTTCGGCTTTGGCTGGCTAGCGTTCCGCTCGCGTGTAACGGGCGTGTATCTTTCCATCATTACCCAGGCTTTGACCTATGCTCTGCTGCTGGCATTCTTCCGCAACGATATGGGTTTTGGCGGCAATAATGGCTTGACCGATTTCAAGGATATTCTCGGCTTCAACGTGCAGGCGGGCACGACCCGTTCCGCGCTCTTTGCCGCCACGGCGCTGTTTCTGGCACTCGCTGTTTTTGTGTCCAGCTTCATCATCCGTTCCAAGCTCGGCAAGGTGCTGGTTGGTGTGCGCGATGCGGAAAGCCGTATGCGCTTTCTCGGTTATCGCGTCGACCGCTACAAGCTCTTCGTCTGGACCATCTCGGCCATGATGGCGGGCATTGCCGGTGCACTCTATGTGCCGCAGGTGGGTATTATCAATCCATCCGAGTTCGAGCCTGCTAATTCCATCGAGGCAGTCATATGGGTGGCGGTTGGCGGTCGCGGTACGATTGTCGGTCCCATTATCGGGGCCGTGCTGGTCAATTTCGGCAAAACCTATTTTACGGCGGCTTTCCCGGAAATCTGGCTGTTCGCGCTTGGCGCACTGTTCATCCTCGTCACGCTGTTCCTGCCCAAGGGCATTCTTGGACTTTACGGTTCGTGGAAAACGCGACAAGCCAATCGCGCCGCGCGGGAAGATGATGAGATCTTGCCTCCGGTCGTCAAGCAAAACGGCACGCTCATGCCAACACCCGAACCTCAGGCTGCGGAGTAGTCCCATGAAGGCCAAGGACACACTGCTTTATCTCGATGGTGTTTCGGTTTCCTTCGATGGTTTCCGGGCCATCAACAATCTTTCGCTTGTACTGCAATCGGGTGAAATGCGCGCTATTATCGGGCCCAATGGTGCGGGAAAGACGACGATGATGGACATCATCACCGGCAAGACCAAGCCGGATACCGGCGATGTCTATTTCAATGGCACTGTCGATCTGACCGGGCACGACGAGGCTGACATTGCCATGCTCGGCATTGGCCGCAAGTTTCAGAAACCGACTGTTTTTGAAAGCCATACGGTGGAAGACAATCTGGTGCTGGCGCTTTCGGGGCCACGCTCGGCCTTGTCAGCGCTGTTCCATCGCCAGAGCAAGGACGAGGCCGACCGTATCCACGAAATCCTCTACACAATCAGGCTGTTTGAAAAGCGCCATTGGCTGGCGGCCAACCTGTCCCATGGCCAAAAACAATGGCTGGAGATCGGCATGCTTTTGGCGCAGGACCCGAAATTGCTGCTGGTCGACGAGCCGGTGGCTGGGATGACCGATGCGGAAACGGCTGAAACCGCCAAGCTCCTGCGCGATATCGCCCGTACCCGCTCGGTTATCGTGGTGGAACATGACATGCATTTCGTGCGGGAACTTGATGTAAAGGTCACCTGCCTGCATGAGGGCTCGGTGCTGGCCGAAGGTTCGCTCGATCACGTCAGCAATGATCCGCGCGTCATTGAGGTTTATCTCGGGCGATGAGGGTGCTCAAGGGAAACACGGCGCAGGAATGTGGTGGATGGTGCAGGGAGCGTGGTTCGTGGTTCGACAAGCTCACCATGAGGGAGAGTGGGGATGCAACGCTAATCGCAAAGATTGCAGTACAAAGAGGGTGCAGAACTTGTCTCCCTTTCATCACCCCTCTCCCTCATGGTGAGCTTGTCGAACCACGAACCACGCTCCCTGCACCATCCATTGCTTTTGAAGCACAGAGAAAGAACTGATTATGCTCACGGTTGAAAATGCTTCTCTTCATTACGGCGCGGCACAGGCTCTGCGGGGCGTATCGCTGGAAGTGAAACCGAAGACAATCACCTGCGTCCTTGGTCGCAATGGCGTTGGCAAGACCAGCATGCTCCGCGCCATTGTCGGCCAGCATCCGCTATCATCGGGTTCAATCAGCTTTGATGGCTCGCTATTGGGTAAGAAGCCACCCTATGACCGGGCGAGGGCTGGCATAGCCTTCGTGCCGCAGGGGCGCGAAATCTTTCCGCTGCTCACGGTGCGCGAAAATCTGGCGACGGGTTTTGCCGCCGCCAAGCGCGGCAACCGCAATGTGCCGCCGGAAGTCTATGAACTCTTTCCCGTCCTGAAAACGATGCTGGGACGGCGAGGCGGCGATCTGTCGGGCGGCCAACAGCAACAATTGGCCATTGGTCGTGCGCTGGTTACGCGTCCAAGGCTGCTTGTTCTGGATGAACCAACCGAAGGCATCCAGCCATCGATCATCAAGGATATTGGCCGCGCCATCCGCTTTTTGCGCGACCAGACGGGCCTCGCGATCCTTCTTGTCGAGCAATATCTCGATTTCTGCCGTGAGTTGGCTGACCATGTCTACATCATGGACCGCGGCGAGATCGTGCATTCTGGCAATGCGGCCAGTCTCGACAAGCCGGAGGTTCGCAAGTTCCTGACGGTGTAGGAGGCAATGATGATACCACGCACCCTTTACGACAGGCTCGTCAGCGATGCCGAAATGGCGCGGGATCTTGCTGCTTATGACGAGGTCAAGGCGCGGATTGATGCAGGCGAAGAGGAACTGGTGCCGTCGGAAATTGTTGACCGCATATTGGGCGGCGAAAACAAGGTTCGTGTCTGGCGCGAGTATCGCGGCCTTTCAAATCAGGAACTGGCACAGAAGGTCGGTATCAGCGCGTCCTATCTATCTGATATCCAGAATGGCAAAAAAGAGGGCCGTCTCTCAACCCTGAAGAAAATCGCAGCTGTTCTTCGCGTCGATCTCGATGACCTTGTTTGAGGTAGTGACTGGCTTGCTCTTGCTGTAGGCGGGTAATCATCGCTAGAGTCTCCCCGGAGGAGCAATTTCGATGATCGACAAGCTGGAATTTTTCATCGCCTTGGCACGCAACGAGCATTTTGGCCGGGCGGCGGAAGAGTGTGGCGTGACCCAGCCCACGCTATCAGCAGCAATCAGGCAATTGGAAGACACGCTCGGTGTGGTGCTGGTTCAGCGCGCATCCCGCTATAAGGGCCTGACATCAGAAGGTCAGCGGGTGCTGGAATGGGCGCGCCGTATCGTCGGTGATACCAGAACGATGCGCGAGGAAATCCGTGCCGCGCGTTATGGCCTGTCGGGGCACGTTAAAATAGCGGCCATTCCGACGGCGCTGGCCATGGTTTCGCGCTTGACGACGCCCTTTCGTGAAAAGCATCCTGACGTAACCTTTTCCGTCACCTCGCGCACTTCGCTCGAAGTCCTCACCCTGCTCAGCAATTTCGAGATCGATGCCGGAATTAGCTATCTCGATAACGAGCCGCTGGGGCGTGTGACCTCGGTTCCGCTGTACTCGGAGCGCTATCAGCTGATCACCTCGACGGGCAGCACCTATTCCGATCGCGAATTTGTGACCTGGGCGGAGGTCGGGCAATTGCCGCTCTGTTTGCTCACCATGGACATGCAGAATCGCCGTATTATCAATAAACATTTGCAGGAAGCCGGGGTTGAGGTGCATCCAACGCTCGAATCCAATTCGATGATTGTGCTGTTCTCGCATATCCGGACGGGCAAGTGGGCGAGCATCATGCCACTTAACCTTGCGGAAACGCTCGGCTTTTCCGAACCTATCCGTGCCATCCCGATTGTTGAGCCGGATGCACGTCATCTGGTTGGATTGGTCGCGGCGGATCGCGAACCCCATACGCCTCTGGTTTCGGCGTTGCTGCACGAGGCCCGGGCGCTGGCGATAGAGCTGAATATGGTTTGAGTTGAGTTGAGCTTGATAGGATTCTTCTATCGATCAACGAGACTGGTATATTGATTTATCACCCTGCTTTTGATCTGTTCTAATATACGAGGAGAATTTAGGGAGGGCACTGCACAAAATGCAGACCGCAAGTACCGATATCGCTGGGAGAGCGATAGGCATTATCGATCAATTAAAGGGTGAAGAAGGTCCGCTCCTTCCGATTCTGCATGAGTTGCAGGGGGAGTTCGGCTATGTGCCGCAGGAAACCTTGCCACTGATTGCACAGGCGCTGAATATATCGCGCGCCGAGGTGCACGGTGTCGTTACATTCTATCATGATTATCGCGATCATCCGGCTGGCCGGCATGTGCTGAAGCTGTGCCGGGCCGAAGCCTGTCAATCAATGGGTGGTGACGCCATGGCCCAAAAGGCTCGCGAGCTGCTCGGCATCGACTGGCATGGAACCACCGCCGATGGCGCGGTGACGCTGGAGCCGGTGTATTGTCTCGGCCTTTGCGCCTGCGCCCCCGCAGCCATGCTTGACGGCGAGGTTATCGGCCGTCTTGATGATGAAAAGCTTGAAGAAATCAGCGCGGGAGTGCGGCTATGACGGTCACATTCTATGTCCCGCGCGATTCCGGATCGCTTGCTCTGGGCGCTGAAAAAGTTGTCCGCAAGCTGCATGAAGAGATTACGTCCCGTAAACTTGATGCGCGCATTGTCCGCAATGGTTCGCGCGGCATGTACTGGCTGGAACCGATGGTCGAAGTGGAGACACCTCAAGGCCGTGTTGCCTATGGGCCGGTGAAACCATCCGATCTGACTTCATTGTTTGATTCCGGTATAGCGGAAGGCAAGACGCATCCCCTCTATCTTGGCCTGACGGAAGAGTTGCCGTTCCTGGCAAAACAGACACGCCTGACCTTTGCGCGCTGCGGTATCACCGATCCTGTCTCGCTGGATGATTATCGCGCCCATGATGGCCTGAAGGGGCTGGAAAAAGCCCTCGCGCTGACGCCGCTTGGGATCGTCACTGAGGTCACGGAATCGGGTCTGCGCGGACGCGGTGGTGCAGGTTTCCCCACGGGTATCAAATGGAAGACCGTTCTTGATGCGGCAGGCCCGCGCAAATACATTGTCTGCAATGCCGACGAAGGCGATAGCGGTACATTTGCTGACCGCATGATCATGGAAGGCGATCCCTTCGTGCTCATCGAGGGCATGACCATCGCCGGTATCGCCGTCGGCGCCACCAAAGGCTATATCTACACCCGTTCCGAATATCCCCACGCGATTGCCGTGATGAATGAAGCGCTCGGTGTTGCGCGCAAGGCCGGGGTGCTCGGTGCGTCGGTGCTGGGTTCTGCCCACACGTTTGATATTGAAGTGCGTGTCGGTGCCGGTGCCTATGTCTGCGGCGAGGAAACCGCGCTTCTGGAAAGCCTTGAAGGCCGTCGCGGCATTGTCCGTGCCAAGCCACCTCTGCCCGCGCATAAGGGCCTGTTCGGCAAGCCGACTGTCATCAATAATGTGATCTCGCTGGCTTCCGTTCCTGTCATTCTCGACAAGGGTGCTCCCTTCTACAAGAATTTCGGCATGGGCCGTTCGCGCGGTACCATTCCGTTGCAGATCGCAGGGAACGTCAAATATGGCGGTCTCTTCGAGACGGCCTTTGGCCTGACACTTGGCGAAATCGTCGATGATATCGGCGGTGGTACTGCAACCGGACGCCCTGTTAAAGCAGTGCAGATCGGTGGTCCGCTCGGCGCTTATTTCCCCCGCGAACTCTTCGATACACCATTTGATTACGAAGCTTTCGCCGCCAAGGACGGGCTGATTGGCCATGCCGGACTTGTGGTGTTTGACGATAGTGTCGACATGCTGAAACAGGCACGTTTCGCCATGGAATTCTGCGCTGTCGAATCCTGCGGCAAGTGCACGCCATGCCGTATCGGTTCGACGCGCGGTGTCGAGGTCGTTGACCGACTTGCCGCCAATATAGAGCCGGAAAAACAGATCAAGGTTCTGACCGATCTTTGCAACACGATGAAGTTCGGTTCGCTCTGCGCCTTGGGCGGTTTCACGCCCTATCCGGTCATGAGTGCTTTGACGCATTTTCCTGAAGATTTTCGTCCTGCGCCCGTCGCGCAAGCAGCGGAATAGGAGCCAGACATGTCCCTCATTCATGAAATTGATTTCGGTACGCCAGCCTCCAAATCCGAGAAGATGATCACCCTGACCATCGATGGCAACGAGGTGACCGTTCCCGAAGGCACCTCCATCATGCGCGCGTCGATGGAAGCGGGTATTCAGATTCCAAAACTCTGCGCCACCGATATGGTCGATGCATTCGGTTCCTGCCGTCTTTGCCTGATCGAGATCGAAGGCCGCAATGGCACGCCTGCCTCCTGCACGACACCCGCCATGCAGGGGCTTGTCGTCCACACGCAAACCTCGCGCCTGAAGGATATCCGCAAGGGCGTGATGGAGCTTTATATTTCTGACCATCCGCTGGATTGCCTGACCTGCGCCGCCAATGGCGATTGCGAATTGCAGGATATGGCGGGTGCCGTTGGTCTGCGCGATGTGCGCTATGGCTATGAGGGCGACAACCACGTCTTCGCCAAGGCCGATAATGTTGCCAATGATCGCTGGATGCCCAAGGATGAATCCAATCCTTATTTCACCTACGATCCGGCCAAATGCATCGTCTGCTCGCGCTGCGTGCGGGCCTGCGAGGAAGTGCAGGGCACATTCGCGCTCACCATTGAAGGCCGTGGTTTCTCCAGCCGCGTTTCGCCCGGTATGCACGAGAATTTCATCGACAGCGAGTGCGTTTCCTGCGGCGCCTGCGTTCAGGCTTGCCCGACAGCCACGCTAACGGAAAAGTCGGTTATCCAGATCGGTCAGCCTGAGCATTCCAAGGTCACCACCTGCGCTTACTGCGGCGTGGGCTGCTCATTCAAGGCTGAGATGCGCGGCGAAGAGCTGGTGCGCATGGTTCCCTATAAGGATGGCAAGGCCAATCGCGGCCATTCCTGCGTCAAGGGCCGGTTTGCCTATGGCTACTCCACCCACAAGGATCGCATCCTCAACCCGATGATCCGCGAAAAGATCTCCGATCCATGGCGCGAAGTGTCATGGGAAGAGGCCTACAAATATGTCGCCAATGAGTTCCGCCGCATCCAGTATCAGTATGGGCGCAATTCCATCGGCGGTATCACCTCATCACGCTGCACCAATGAGGAAACCTACCTCGTGCAAAAGCTGGTTCGCGCCGGTTTCGGGAATAACAATGTCGATACCTGCGCCCGCGTCTGCCATTCGCCGACCGGCTATGGCCTGAACAAAACGTTCGGCACGTCAGCCGGTACACAGGATTTCGACAGTGTTGAGCATACCGACGTCGTCATCGTTATCGGTGCCAACCCGACCGATGGTCATCCGGTCTTTGCCTCGCGGTTGAAGAAGCGCCTGCGTCAGGGTGCCAAGCTGATCGTTATCGATCCGCGCCGTACCGATCTCGTGCGCTCGCCCCATGTCGCTGCCGCTCATCATCTGCCGCTGCGTCCCGGCACCAATGTTGCCGTTGTCACCTCGCTTGCTCATGTCATCGTTACGGAAGGTCTGTTCGACGAGCAGTTCATTCGCGAGCGCTGCGACTGGGATGAGTTTCAGGATTGGGCGACTTTTGTGTCCGAACCTGAGCACAGCCCCGAAGCCATTGAACAACTGACCGGTGTATCGCCGCAGAGCCTGCGTGAAGCAGCCCGGCTGTTCGCCACCGGCGGCAATGGCGCGATCTATTATGGTCTTGGCGTCACCGAACACAGTCAGGGTTCGACAACGGTTATGGCCATTGCCAACCTTGCCATGGCCACCGGCAATATTGGCCGCAAGGGCGTTGGCGTGAACCCGCTGCGTGGCCAGAACAACGTCCAAGGCTCCTGCGACATGGGCTCGTTCCCGCACGAATTGCCCGGCTATCGCCACGTTTCGGGCGAAGCAACCCGTGATATTTTCGACAAGCTCTGGGGCGTCAAGCTGCAGGATGAACCCGGCCTGCGTATCCCGAACATGCTGGATGCTGCCGTCGATGGTACATTCAAGGGCATCTATATTCAGGGTGAGGACATTCTTCAGTCCGACCCTGACACAAAACACGTAGCCGCTGGCCTTGCCGCCATGGAATGCGTTGTGGTGCACGATCTCTTCCTCAACGAGACTGCCAATTACGCCCACGTCTTCCTGCCCGGTTCTACCTTCCTCGAAAAAGACGGCACCTTCACCAATGCCGAGCGGCGTATCAACCGCGTGCGCAAAGTCATGAGCCCGAAGAACGGCTTTGCCGATTGGGAAGTCACCCAGACGCTGGCCCAGACCATGGGCCTCAACTGGAACTACACCCATCCGTCGCAGATCATGGACGAAGTCGCATTGACGACGCCAAGCTTTGCCGGTGTTTCCTATGAGCTTCTCGACAAGGAAGGGTCCGTTCAGTGGCCGTGCAATGAAAAGGCGCCCTTGGGCACGCCCATCATGCACATTGAAAGCTTTGCCCGTGGCAAGGGCAAGTTCGTACGCACCGAATATGTGGCAACCGACGAGCGCACCGGACCGCGCTTCCCGCTGCTGCTGACAACCGGGCGTATCCTCTCGCAGTATAATGTTGGTGCACAGACACGCCGCACGGATAATGTTGTCTGGCACGAGGAAGACCGGCTGGAAATTCACTCGCACGATGCCGAACAGCGCGGCGTGCGCGATGGCGACTGGGTGAAAATCACCAGCCGCTCCGGTGAAACCACTTTGCGCGCTCTGATCACGGATCGTGTGTCACCGGGTGTCGTCTATACGACCTTCCACCATCCGACGACGCAGGCCAACGTCATCACCACCGACTTTACCGACTGGGCGACGAACTGCCCGGAATACAAGGTCACGGCGGTGCAGGTTGGCGCGTCCAACGGGCCGAGCGACTGGCAGGTCAAATATGACGAGCAGGCCCGCCAGAGCAGGCGCATTGTCCAGACTCTGGATGCGGCGGAATAACGATGAGCGTGCGTGAAACGCGGCTGCAGGTGCCGCGCATAACCCGTCGCCGTAAAGGCGATGGGTCTGTCTATGCGACGGATAGCCGGATGGTGCCGGAGGAAACGCCCATCGCTTTCAGCTATAACGGCACCACCCATGCGGTGATGATGGCAAGCCCTGCCGATATCGAGGATTTTGCTGTCGGCTTCAGTCTTTCCGAAGGCATTATCAGCCAGCTTGGCGAGATCAGCGAGATCGCCATTGAAGACCATGGCGAGGGCATCGATATCCAGCTGCTTCTGGCCGATGAAGCGGGACAAGACCTCACCGACCGCCGCCGCCGCATGGCAGGCCCTGTCGGTTGCGGCCTCTGCGGTATTGAATCCATCGAACAGGCGCTGAAACCCGTGGCCTCCGTTGATGGGACGCAGCTGAACCTGTCGCCTGACGATCTGGCGCAGGCCGTCCGGCTGCTGTCGCCGCTTCAACCCCTGCACAATGAAACCGGCGCTGTGCATGCGGCGGGCTTCTATGTTCCCGGCAAGGGTATTGTTGCGGCACGCGAGGATGTCGGCCGCCATAATGCGCTCGACAAATTGGCCGGAGCGCTTTGCCGTTCCGGTATCAGTGGCGCGTCGGGTGCTGTTGTCATTACCAGCCGCGTTTCCATCGAAATGGTGCAGAAGGCCGCGATCATCGGCGCATCCGTGCTGATTGCAGTATCCGCGCCAACCGCGCTTGCTGTTCGTACCGCGCAGGCGGCGGGCATGACGCTGGTTGCGCTGGTGCGCGGCGACGAATTTGACGTGTTCACCCGGCCCGAGCGCATTCCCGTTGCTGTTCATCAGGTGGCCGTAACGCCCGGAGAGCCTATGGCTGCGGCAAAGCCCAATGCGGATGCCGCTTCATCAACCCTTGTGCAAAGTCCAACAGTTCGATTGGTGCAATATGGATAATGATAGTCACCGGCAATCAACTGCCGACAAGCTGGTTTATATGGCCAATCAGATCGCCACATTCTTTCACACCCAGCCAAAGAGCGAGGCGGTGGAAGGGGTAGCCGGACACATCAACAATTTCTGGGAACCGCGCATGCGCACCCAGCTTTTTGCCATTCTGGAAAAGGAAGACAACGGCCTTGATCCGCTGGTGGTCGAGGCGTCCGCGCACATCCGCAAGCCTGCTGCAACCCCGGTCTGACCTTTTCCAATGGTTGAAACTTCTATGTACGCCTCGGCCCCTTCGGCAGGGGCATTCTGTGCTGTTAATCAACGAAAATAGCGCTATCCAAAGACTATCCAGAAACTAAAATACCAGAACATAAATTGGGGCTTGGAGGAGGAATTCACATGTCAGCAACTGACAGGACGGAGCGGGGTGCCTATGGCAATCCCGGCATACTTGATCGCGAGCGTATCGTCGCCAAAGCGGGGTTTAACCGCTGGTTGGTGCCACCCGCAGCACTTGCCATCCATCTTTGCATCGGTATGGCCTATGGTTTCAGCGTCTTCTGGCTACCTCTGTCGCGCGCCATTGGCAGCGATCCGGCGGCGTGTGCCAATCTCAACCTGGTAACTGCCCTGTTCACGACAAGCTGCGACTGGCGTGTCAGTGATCTCGGCTGGATTTACACCCTGTTTTTCGTGCTTCTCGGTTGTTCCGCCGCCATATGGGGTGGCTGGCTGGAGCGGGCAGGGCCGCGCAAGGCCGGTGTGGTCTCGGCGCTCTGCTGGTGCGGCGGCATGGTTCTGGCTGCCATCGGCGTTATCACCCACCAGCTTTGGCTGATGTGGGTTGGTGCTGGCGTCATTGGTGGTATCGGCCTCGGACTTGGCTATATTTCTCCGGTTTCCACGCTGATTAAATGGTTTCCTGATCGTCGCGGTATGGCAACCGGCATGGCCATCATGGGATTTGGCGGCGGTGCCATGATCGGCGCGCCACTGGCCAACCTTCTGATGAACCACTTCAAGACGCCCGATTCCGTCGGTGTCTGGCAGACATTTCTCGTCATGGCAGCGGGTTACTTCGTCTTCATGATCTGTGGTGCCTTTGGCTATCGCATTCCGCCCGCAGGCTGGCGTCCCGAGGGATGGACACCACCAACCGATGCCAAGGCGATGATCACCACCCGCCATGTGCATCTGCGCGATGCCCACAAGACCAAACAGTTCTGGCTTATATGGGCCGTGCTCTGCCTCAACGTTTCAGCCGGTATCGGCGTGATCGGCATGGCTTCACCCATGTTGCAGGAAATCTTCGCGGGCAAGCTCATTGGCCTGCCGGATGTCAGCTTCACCCAGCTTGATGCGGGTCAGAAAACCGCCATCGCTTCGATTGCTGCAGGCTTTGCCGGTTTGCTTTCGCTGTTCAACATTGGCGGGCGGTTCTTCTGGGCCTCACTCTCCGATCGCATCGGCCGCAAGGCCACTTACTTCACCTTCTTCGCCCTCGGCATCGTGCTATATGCGCTGGCACCAACCGCTGCCCATATGGGCAGTCAGGCGCTGTTTGTCGGCATTTTCTGCGTGATCCTGTCCATGTATGGCGGCGGCTTTGCCACCGTACCTGCCTATCTCGCCGATATTTTCGGCACGCAGTTTGTCGGCGCCATCCATGGCCGTCTGCTCACCGCCTGGGCAACGGCGGGTATCGTCGGACCGGTTGTGGTCAACTATATTCGCGAGTTCCAGATCAGCGCAGGCGTGCCGCGTGATCAGGTCTATGACCGCACCATGTATATCCTTGCCTGCATGCTGGCGCTCGGCTTCATCGCCAACTTCTTCGTCCGCCCGCTGGCATCAAAATGGTTCATGTCCGACGCCGAGGTCGCGGCACTTCAGGCCAAGACCAAGACAGCAGATGCTGGAGCCACGGGCTCCTTCGGCATTGGCCATGGCGGATTGGATGCGAAAGCCGCACTCGCATGGGCGGCAGTGGGTATCCCCATTTTATGGGGTGTCTGGGTCACGCTGCAACAGGCAGTGATCCTGTTCCGGTAAAGCCATGCCAAGCAAAAAACAGGCTCCGTTCGCGGGGCCTGATTTTATTTCATCGACAGCAAAAAGACGTGCGGAAAACCTCGGTTGAAATATTTTTCCACTTGACTGCTGCTAGTGGTTGTAACTCTATTACCCAACTATTTGCTCGCTACTTTTCCGAATTTTATTTTTCACGATGAAACTGGGGGGCCAGATTCCATGTCTTTCCGTACCACAGGGACGATTGCATCCGCACGTCCAGACCTCTTCGCCAAGTATCGCCACTATCTTCTTAGTACCGCCTCTACGGCGTTCCTGATTGCAGCAGCGTGCTCAGGCGCTCACGCGCAGCAGGCGAATGCGATTTACGTCAATGCTGATGGATCAAAGACCAGCGATCTTGAGGCGGCAGCCGCAACATGGCGGGCCGACAAGGAATTTCAGGCAAATTGGGGCGTCGGCGCCATGAAGGCCGAATATGCCTATGCCCGCGGCATTACCGGCTATGACGCGACCACAGGCAAGCGCGTCAAGATCGGTATTGTTGATTCGGGGTTCTACAACCCGCATTCGGAATTTTCTCCGACTTCCAGATATCACGCGGTTTTCGCCAAGGACCCCAATGCCGCACCAGATCCAAACAATCCCGATGGTGTTTCCGGCAATTGGATCAGCGGTGTCAATGACAGCCACGGCACCAAGGTAACAGGTGTTATCAGTGCCGCCCGCAATGGCACAGGTGTGCAGGGCGTGGCGTTTGATGCGGACATATATGTCGGCAATACCAATGCTACCGATGCCCTGCTTTTCGGTCCATCCCCTCAAGCTGCCTTTCCAAAATCGTCGGCGAGCTATCTCGCCGCGGTTTACGACGCTGTAGCAGCGCAGGATGTGCGCATTATCAGCAATAGCTGGGGCAGCCAGCCGGCGGACCAGAACTATTCCACTCTGGCAAAACTGTTCGCCGCCTATCAGCAATATGACGGCAAGAATACCTGGATCGAGGGGGCGGCGAGAGCCTCAACGGGCAAGAACGGCAAGGAAGGCATTATCAACAATTTCAGCGCTGGTAATTCCGGCTATGACAATGCCAGTCTGCGCGGTTCGCTGCCCTATTTCCGTCCGGAGCTTGAAGGCCACTGGATGACGACAACCGGTTTTGCCAACAACCAGAAAGACCAGATTTACAATCGGTGCGGCATTGCAAAATACTGGTGCATCATGGCGCCGACCATTGTGCAAACGACGGATACCAATGGTGGTTTGAGCAATGGTTTTAACGGCACATCGGCCGCTGCACCCCATGCTTCCGCCGCTCTGGCGCTGATCATGCAACGGTTCCCCTATATGACCAATGAACAGGCACTGTCGGTGCTGTTCACAACGGCGCAGAATATGGTTGCAAGCCCTGACGTCGCTCCGACGACGGGCACGCGCTCGCGCACACCCGTCGTTCCCGGCACCGCACAGGTACCCAATGCCGTGACCGGCTGGGGACTTGTCGATCTGAACAAGGCGATGAACGGCCCCGGCCAGTTCCTTGGCCGGTTCGATGCCAATCTGGGCGCCGGTGTGAGCGATAGCTGGAGCAATAATATTTCCGATGTGGCGATTCGTGCCCGGCAGACCGAAGACAAGGCCGAACACGATGAATGGGAAACGACCAAAACCACAAAGGGCTGGCAAAATGGCCTGCCTGCCAATGCAAGCGATGCGGACAGGACTGAATATACCACCAAAACCGCGCGCGACGAGGCGTTCAAAACGCGCCAGTATTTCGGCAGTCTGATCAAATCCGGCACCGGAACATTGCGTCTGACCGGAACCAATACCTATACGGGCGACACCCAGATTAATGGTGGCCTGCTCGCTGTTGATGGCAGCATCGCTTCGGTTGTTTCAGTCAATAATAGCGGCGCGCTTGGCGGCATTGGCACGGTCGGCAGCCTCGGCGTGCATGCGGGTGGTATCGTTGCGCCGGGCAATTCCATCGGCACGCTGCATGTGGCTGGAGATGCCAGCTTCGACAAGGGCAGCGGCCTCGCTATTCAGGTTGCGCCTGACGGTCGCAGTGATCGTCTCGAAGTGGCTGGCAAGACCACACTGCTGGGTGGCGTGGTCAGTGTTGCAAGCGAGAACAGCACTACACCGCTGACACCAGCCGAAACGCTTGCTCTGCTGGGCAAGAGTTATACGGTTCTCACCGCTGCTGGCGGCATCAACGGAAAGTTTGATGCAGTGCTGCCCAAGTATTACTTCATTGGGGGCGCGCTAAGCTATGATCCCAACAATGTGAATGTCACCCTGTCGCGCAACGGTCTTGCCTTTGCCGATACCGGACGGACGAAGAACCAAAAGGCAGCAGCCGGCGGAGTCGAAAGTCTTGGTGCAAGCAATCAACTCTATGACACGATAGCTGTTACAACGTTGGACGAGAACCTGCCCGCTCGTTTGGACGCCCTGTCCGGAGAAGTTCATGCCTCACTGAAAGGCATTCTGGCCGAGGATGGAAAGTTTGTCCGCGATGCCGCGAGCAATCGTATCCGGGCTGCCTTTGGCGATACGGCAAGCAGCAAGTCAGCGATGCCGGTTCTGGCTTACGGTCCCGATCAGAAGAAGGGGAGTGCGGCCTTTGCTTCTGTCGAACCTGCTACTCCAACAACAGCGCTGTGGGGCGAAGCCTATGGCTCATGGAGCCATGCCGACAGCAATGGCAATGCATCCGCCTTTAGCCGCAATACCGGCGGGTTCGTTACCGGGTTTGATGGTGTGATTGCCGATACGTGGCGATTTGGTCTGTTGGCCGGTTATGGCAATACATCTGTTCATACGGATCGTGGCCGTGCCTCTGCCGACAGCTATCAGGTCGGTGTCTATGGCGGCACCAAGATCGATGCGCTGACATTGAGTTTCGGCACCAGCCTTGCCCATCATGAGATTGATACGCGCCGCAAGGTCGTCTTCAGCAGTATCAATGACAACAACACGGCTGATTATTCGGCAAAATCGGTCCAGGTATTCGGTGAAGCGGCCTATCAAATCGATAGCGCCTATGCGGCATTCGAACCCTTTGCCGCAGTTGCCTATACGCATCTAAAGACCGATGGCTTTACCGAAACCGGTGGTATTACCGCGTTGTCGGGGCGGTCAGACACCACTGACCTCACCACCACAACCCTTGGACTCAGGGCCTCGCATCGTTTCATCGTGAGCGATATGACCATTGTCACCGCTCATGGCATGGCGGGTTGGCGGCATGCCTTTGGTGATACCACACCGGAAGCCTCGCTGGCCTTCTCAGGCGGCAATGCCTTCTCTGTTGATGGTCTGCCCGTAGCTGAGGACACTGCGCTCGTCGAAGCCGGGCTGGACTTCGGTATTGGCAAGGCAACCACGCTTGGTGTTAGCTATAATGGCCAGTTTTCCAGCCAGAGCCATGATAACGCCGTCAAAGCCGATCTGACTGTACGATTCTAGGCAACACCTCAATTGGACAACACAGCTGATGGATGACAAACCCATCGGCTGTGTTGGCGAAACACGAGCCACGCTCACCAGAACACCAAGCCATGCTTCCATAGACTCTCCATGTTAGTCAGGCGCAAATAACGGTACAAAACAAGGCAAAGACGGCCAATCTTCATGCACCACCCACCTCGCGAGAAGGGCGATATCCTGGAACGCAAATTAAACGTAACAGGGTACGGAGCAGGCAGGCTCCCACCGCGAAGAAATCGACCGTAATTTTTCTGTTTGCATTTTCTAGCTTGACGGATCGTATGCTTGCAACTTTATTAGCCGCATATTTTTTGTTTTTTCGAACTAGTATTTCAACATAAATTATAGCGGGAACCATATTTCATGTCTTTTCACGCCACAGATGCGGGTTTTTCCGCACGGACTATTCGCCTTTCCACATTCCGCAACCATTTGATGAGCAGCGTTTGTGCTGGGTTGATTATCGCTGCCGCCGGGCCGAGTGCGCATGCACAGCAGGTGCCGAGCAAGTATTTCAACGCCGATGGCAGCAGGACCAATGATTATGAAGCTGCCAAGAGAAGTTGGCTAGCTGACAAAGAGTTTCAAGGTAACTGGGGATTGAAAGCGATCCATGCGGAAGCAGCATACGTGCTCGGTATTACAGGTCGAGGAATGATTTCTGGTGTTCTCGACAGCGGAACTCTGGAAACACATCCGAAGTTTTCCGGCTCCGGTAAATTCATTTCCATTCATTCGCAAGGTAATCGCGATCACATTGATGATTACACGTCCGCTGGAACATGGATAATCCTAAATCCGCCTATTCATGTTGGCGATTATTTTAATTTTTATGGAGGAATTCCGGTCGTTAATGATGCCCACGGCACTCACACCGGCGGCACGATCGCTGGCAGGCGTGAGGGTGGAAAAGGCGAAATGCAAGGCGTTGCTTTTGATGCAGTGCTTGCTGCAGCAAATGGCACGGAGATGGGTCCTTACGTTGGCACAATTGATACCTTCGATTCATCTATATTTGCCGCGGCGATTGATGGCTTCGCCGAAAAACGAGTGCCAGTCGTCAACAACAGCTGGGGAATTGGTCCATCAACGCTTGGTGGTATGCCAAATATAGAATCCAACTATGGACGCAACCCGTTTAATTTCGTTAGGGATGTCATTCCGCAATATCAATCAGATCCTAGCAAAAAGATGTTCAATATCGCCGAAGATGCGGTGAAGAAACATGATATACAATTCGTGTTTGCTGCGGGTAACAATGGACCGGGCGCTACGCCGGACGCCATGGTCAGCCTGCCCTATTTCCGACCCGAGCTGGAAGGCCACTGGCTATCGGTGACGGGTATTGGCCAAACGGGCATTCCCATACCCGGCTATTCCGATTACAAGATTTACGCTGGGTCGTCGCGTTGTGAACAGACAAAATGGTATTGTATAACCGCACCTGCTGTAGACGTTAAAAGCTCTTTTTTTGAATACGATAAACAAAGCGGCGGATTAACACCCACATTCAACAACGATACCGGTAATTCCATGGCAGCGCCACATGTGACCGGGGCCATGACGCTCATTATGCAGCGGTTCAATTATCTGAACTCTGTAGCAGCCCATGACATCCTGCTAACCACGGCAACTTATCTGCCTGATGGTTCCGGGAATGATAAGCTAAACATTGCCGGATCTCGAACCCAAATCCCTAATGAGCGATCGGGTTGGGGCCTTGTCAACCTCGAGAATTCTATGAATGGTCCCGGACAATTTTTGGGCCGGGTTGAAGCCAATCTAAATACCGGCGTGAATGATGTATGGCGCAACGATATCTCTGATTTAGCGCTTGATCAGCGCAAGATTGATGAGCAGACTGAAGTGTCCAGCTGGACAGATAGAAAGAAAGCACAGGGCTGGGAAAATGGTGTACCGCAGTCGCGAAGACTTGCAGTTGAAGCCGCAACAAAAGCCGATCTTGATAAGATGGGCTCACTATTTACATCCTTGTTCACCACAAGCGTTGCGAGACTCAATAATAGCCTTGAAGTGAAGAACGCGTATGGCGCTATAGAAGCAGATGCGAATGCAAAGCGTTTCAGGGATAATTTCATCAAGGCCGATCCATACGCGTTTGGAAGACCCAATCTTCAAGAACTGTACGAAGCCTATAAGCTAACAACAATACGAGCAGAAATCGCGGCAGCCACACCTGCAGACAAAGACAGTTTGGAGAAATCAGCGGGCCTGTTTGGCGCATTCGTGGAAAAGCTGGTAGGTGGTCAGAAAGACATGGCCGACTACCTCATGATACTCAACACAGTAAACACTAATCCAGTAACGCTGCCACTTATTCTGAAATACCAAAAGCAAAATCCAAAGTGGTGGGAAAGTGCAGATGCGCTCAAGAATTACGGAGTTTTCAAGACTGAAGTCCTTGATCCGCTATTTGCCGTCCATATGCACGGAGCATTTGACGCAGTGGTGGCAGAATACACTGTCAGTGAAGCCCGCGCCGCTTACCTCACCAAGAAGCTCTCCGATCCATCCGCCTATCTCGGCGGGTTGACGAAATCTGGTGCCAAGTCATTGTGGCTAACGGGGAAGAATACTTATCGCGGCGATACCATCGTCAATGGCGGCGAGCTTGGCATTGCTGCCGAAGGTTCGATCATCTCGGCCTCCATCATCAACAACACAGGGCTTTTGACTGTCGATGGCAAGACGGCTGCTGTGACCGCAAATCCGGGTGGACGATTGAAGGTCAATACTCCGGGTGTCACCGGGGCTGTTACCCTCAATGGCGGCGTTGCCTCGGTCGATGGAACAAGCGGTGCAACTGAAGTCAACGCGGGCGGTGAGCTTGGCGGCATTGGCACAGTGGGCAGTCTGGCGGTGCATGCGGGCGGTATGGTGTCTCCGGGCAATTCCATCGGCACATTGCATGTGGCCGGGCCTGCAAACTTTGATAAAGCGACTGGCCTGACCATTCAGGTTGCTGCCGATGGGCGCAGCGACCGTCTGGACGTGAAAGGTAAGGCAACCCTGCTCGGCGGCGTGCTTATCGTTGCACCGGAGAACAGCAAGGCACCGCT
>NZ_FNIY01000003.1 GCF_900104355.1 Phyllobacterium sp. OV277
CGATGGACCAACGGTTCACTGAAGCTGCCAAGCGAGCTGTGGGCCGATTGCCGAACCCACGTCTTTCTGCGCGTGACCATGGATTCCGGCGGCAGTCCGCATTGGGTGGCAGGGTCGAAAACCAGACCACCGCGCGCCGAACCTGTTGATGCAAACCAAACCAATATCGTCCCGCTGCGTGCCGCATAATCTTTGTTTTGGATGCTCGTAGCCAAGTCAAGCAGACACTGCCATGAGCTGTGATTGCTCAAACTCTACAGGAGTCATTCTGCCAAAAAGTTCGATCAACGCAATGATGCGCCCGGCATTTGTCACTTCCTCCACAATTCCTTCAAAACGAAGCGAATGGATTGCCGGAATCCGTGACGAATACGTCCAATCCTACTGGAAAGCGCTTGGCTAAGTTTGACTTTTCATTTGCCTCTTCCTCTTTGCGATGGATGCGGGCAGCACGAGTGTCGTCGAATGCCATATCGAATTCTGCAAGGAAGATTGTCTCAACGCTATCGGCTGAGACACGCACAGGGTTGGCGAACAGCATATCGAGCGCAAACGCGATCCATAAAACGTATCAGCCAGTTGATCTGGAGAGTGTCAGGCAGGCCGATGAAGCGCGTAATAATTGGTCGTCGGCGGATAAGGGATCGGAACAAATAAGCGTCAAAAGTCTAAACTCCCTTTTCAGATGAGTCTAAACTTTCAATCAAACTGACCGCTAAATATTTGAAATGATGGCGATCCCGGCTGGATTCGAACCAGCGACCGTCGGCTTAGAAGGCCGGTGCTCTATCCAGCTGAGCTACGGGACCAGCTTTTGAACCGGCGATCACAGTATCGCCGGGAAATCCGAACAAAATGCAAACAGTCAGTGAGTCCAGGGCTGCTTGCGATCAAAGCGGAAGTTTTCCGAATAGGAAACCACACGCCGTCTGGTTTCCTTCGGCTCCTGCACAGAATAGGCAATGCCGTTTTTCTGTGCGTAAGCGATTGCCTCTTCCTTCGTCTCGAACGACAGGCGAATCTGGCTCTTCATATCGCCCGATGACGTGTAGCCCATCAGCGGCTCAACCTTGCGTGGCTGTTCCGGCTCGAATTCAAGCATCCAGCCATCGGTTTTGGCCTTGCCTGATTGCATTGCTGTTTTTGCAGGGCTGTAAATACGTGCTGCCATCAGAAAAAATCCCTTTGTCTGAAATCCCGATATAGTACAGGCTTCGGTTCAGTACCAGCAGCATCATTAGTCAAAGTGGTCGGAGCGGCAGGATTCGAACCTGCGACCCTCTGGTCCCAAACCAGATGCGCTACCAGGCTGCGCTACGCTCCGTTCCAACTTGAACGTTGTGTGCAATAGAGAGTCGGAACCGGGAAAGCAATAGCCAGAAATAGGAAAACTTATGAAAATCGCATAATTGCTGTGCAGGCGTGAAATAGGGCCGAAAAGCCGCATGCAAAATCCTGCTGATTTGCCCTTTGCCTTGAAATCGCACACCAAATTGTAAACATTGTTGCGACTCAGGCCCGAGTTTTCATACTCCGCCGCGACTGCCGGCTTATATCTCCTCTCCTCTATAGATCGAATGTCGCCTGCCCTTCATCAATAGCAGTCACAACACTGGCAGCCAGCGCGCGAGTGATTTTCGATTTTTTCTCCAGCGCGGCGCGATCAAGCTTATCGACAATGCGGCTGGCTGTGGAAAGCGAACGCTCAATATGGCTGACGAGGAAGCTGATGACATTGGGGTCAACGGCGATCTGCCGGTCGGCAAAGAGCTTGTAGAGCACCCCTGATAGCAGCATATCGTCCGGCTCACCGATCTCCACCGTGGTTGCCGCCTTCAGGCGTGAGGCCAGATCAGGCAGTTTTACCGGCCAGTTGGCGGGCCAGCGGCGCGAGGTCATGAGCAAGCTTGAGCCACTCTGGCGCACCGTATTGATGAGATGGAACAGACCAGCCTCGTCAATTGGGCCATCGCCGATGTTATCGATGAGAAATGGTCCGCTTTTGCCCGATGCGTCGCCGATATGCGCCGCGTCAATGACTGTGGCATCCGAATCGGCCTTCCAGACGGCGGCAAGATGGGTTTTGCCGGATCCCGTCGGTCCGGCCAGAATAACGACCGGGGAAATCCACTCCGGCCAGCGATCAACAATATCCACCGCCGCCATGTTGGAGGCGGTGACGATCAGATCGTCGCGCGAATATCCCGGCTCATGGCCAAGATCGAGCGGCAGTTGTCGCGGTGTATCGGTCATAGCCAGTGAAATACAGTCAATGCCGCCCTGATGTCACCGGATTTCTTTGGATTGTTCGATTTTGCGGGGATCGCCTGTGTAGAGCGGGGATTGCCGGTAGCGACTGATGATAAAGCGCACGAGAACACCCATGGCCGCAGCTGTTGGCACGGCAATCAGCATCCCGGTAAAGCCCAGAAGTGAACCGAAGGCAAACAGCGCAAACATCAACCAGACCGGATGCAACCCGACCGAGGAGCCAACGAGTTTCGGCTGGAGAATGTTGCCTTCAAAGAACTGGCCGATGAAGAACACGACAGCAACCGCGCCCACATAAAAATAATCAGGCCAGAACTGCACCAGCGCCACGCCAATGGCCAGCACCAGTCCAACCAGCGAACCGACATAGGGAATGAAGCTGATAAGACCGGCGAAAAGGCCGATCAGCAGTCCGAAATTCAGACCAACTATGGTGAGGCCCACGGCATAGATCATACCGAGAAGCAGGCACACCGTGCCCTGCCCGCGCACGAAGCCGGCAATGGCCTTGTTCATGTCATTGGCGATATCGCGCACGGTCTGGACATGATCGCGCGGTGTGAGGTTGTCGATGCTCTGCACCATGCGGTCCCAGTCGAGCAGCATGTAGAAAGCCACAACCGGGGTTACGACGAAGAGCGCTGCAACGTCGATCAGCGTCTTGCCCGAACTCCAGATCGACTGGAGCAGAGTGGAAAGGAAGCCCGCGCCCTGCTGCAACAGCGAATCGAGACTGTTGCGGATGACGGAAGCATCAACGCCGATAAAATCCTTCAGCCATTGCGAATCGCGGTTGGCGATCAATTCCTGCAAGCGCGCCACATAGCTTGGCAGACGGGCGATGAAATCAGTCATCTGCGAGGCAAGGATCGGCACCAAGATCATCAGCAGCAGCGCGAAGGTCACCACAAACAGGATCAGGATCACGATTGTTGCGACAAGGCGCGACATGCCCAGGCGTTCCAGCCGGTCGGCAACAGGATCAAGGAAGTAGGCGAGAACAAGTCCGGCCACAAAGGGCAGCAGAATGGACGAGAAGATGTAGAGAAAAAGAGCCAGGAACACGACAGCGCCGGTCCAGAAAACCGCCTGACGGCGCACGCTGCCAGCGAGCGTGTTCACCTGCACATCGACGTGGATGTCCTGCTCGGCCGGTGTGATCGTCTTGGTCTTACTTACGGATTTGCTCATAGCCTGCCATGTGTTTTATCCATGCCACGAGATAGGCAGTGGAGGACGCTGCGGTCAAGAGTGCAACCACCCATACCAGAATCATCCGGCCTGCGCCGAACGAAAATTCGAATGTCATATCTGCCAGCGTGAAGGCCACCAATATGATCTGCAGGGCCGTATTTGCCTTGGAGACAAGAAGCGGGCGCATTTCCACCGGATTGGCCATCACCGTCGAGAGCAGCACGGCCCCTATAATGAGGATATCGCGCGAAACAACGATGACAACCAGCCAGACCGGCAATTCATTCAGGAACCCGAGAACGACGAACAGCGTCACCAGCAGCAATTTATCGGCGATGGGATCAAGATAGGCACCAAGTTCCGTGCGCTGGTTGTAGCGGCGGGCAATATAGCCATCCACACCATCGGACACACCCGCCACGACAAAACCGATCAGCGCCGTGGCGACATAACCGGAAAGCAACGCCATGACGATGAAAGGCACAAGAATGAAGCGGAAGATGGTGATGTAATTGGGAATTGTCACGCTATCGGCTTCCTCGCATTTTCTTGTGTTTATCGGTCTGGTTCGTGGTTCGTGGTTCGACAAGCTCACCATGAGGGAGAGTGTGGATGCAACGCTAATCACCAACGTTGCAGAACTTAACTCCCTAACACCCGTCCATCTCCGTCATCCTCGGATCAAGCCCGAGGATGACGGAGAGTGGGGCTTGTCGTTGTAACCACCACTCTCCCTCATGGTGAGCTTGTCGAACCACGCACCACCAACCACGCTCACACACCACCGCTCTTTATGCTCAACCGCAAATTACAACATAAATGGACAGGCACCCGGCATTGCTCAACCCCTTTCATGCTGCCAAACTGTCGATATCTGGTGTTTTCATCCGGCATGAGGCACTCAGAGCTTGCAGCGGCGGCGGAGTCGTGCCATTTCGCCAGCAATAATCCGGAGCTGACAATGACGATCAAAAATGGCCTCACCTATGCGCAGGCAGGCGTCGATATCGATGCTGGCAATCTGCTTGTCGAAAAGATCAAGCCGATCGTGCGCTCGACGCGCCGTCCCGGCGCTGATGGCGAGATTGGCGGCTTTGGCGGTCTGTTCGATCTGAAAGCAGCGGGTTTTACCGATCCGGTCCTCGTGGCTGCCAATGATGGCGTCGGCACAAAGCTCAAAATCGCCATCGATGCGGGCGTGCATGACACGGTTGGTATCGATCTCGTTGCCATGTGCGTCAACGATCTGGTGGTTCAGGGTGCCGAACCGCTGTTCTTCCTTGATTATTTTGCCACCGGCAAGCTTGATCCGGATCAGGGCGCTGCCATCGTCACCGGCATTGCCGAAGGCTGCCTGCAAGCCGGATGCGCATTGATCGGCGGCGAAACCGCAGAGATGCCCGGCATGTACCGGGATGGCGATTATGATCTTGCCGGCTTTGCTGTCGGTGCAGCCGAACGCAACCAGTTGTTGCCATCGGGTGATATTGCAGAGGGTGATGTCATTCTCGGTCTCGCCTCTTCAGGCGTTCATTCCAACGGCTTTTCACTGGTTCGCCGTATTGTTGAACTATCAGGCCTTGGCTGGGATGCGGATGCGCCCTTCAAACCCGGCACAACACTCGGGCAAGCATTGCTCACCCCCACCCGCATCTATGTGAAGCAGTTGCTGGCGGCAATCCGCGAAACCGGCGCGATCAAAGCGCTAGCTCACATTACCGGCGGTGGCTTTCCTGATAATATCCCGCGGGTGCTGCCCAAAGACCTGACAGCCAGCATCAACCTCTCGGCCATCAAGGTGCCGCCGGTGTTTTCATGGCTGGCCAAGGTCGGCGGTGTCGAACGCGACGAGATGCTGCGCACCTTCAACTGCGGCATCGGCATGATCGCCGTCGTTGCACCTGAACACGCCGACGCCGTGCTGGCAGCGCTGAAGGCTCAGGGCGAAGACGCGGTGCGGCTTGGCACCATGGTTGCCCGCGCTGACACTGGCGTCGTCTATCAGGGCAATCTGGCGCTGTGAGCAACAAAACCCCAAAGAAGCGTGTCGCGGTTCTGATTTCGGGTCGCGGCTCCAACATGACGGCTTTGATTGAAGCGGCCAAGGCAGCGGACTATCCGGCTGAGATTGTGGCCGTCATCGCCAACAAAGCGGATGCCGGCGGTCTGGACACAGCCAGAGCACACGGCATTGCCGCCCATGCTATCCCCCATCGCGACTATCCGACAAAACAGGCACATGAAGCGGCTGTCTCCGAAGCGCTGCACGCGGCAGGTGCGGAAATCGTCTGCCTTGCCGGTTACATGCGGCTGATGTCAGCGGAATTCGTTCAGGCATGGGAAGGCCGGATGATCAATATCCATCCTTCGCTGCTGCCATTGTTCAAGGGTCTGCACACCCATGAGCAGGCACTGGAAGCGGGCGTTCGCGTTCACGGCTGCACGGTGCACTTTGTCACGGCAGGCATGGATGAAGGCCCGATCATCGCCCAGACCGCCATACCGGTGCTCAATGGCGATACAGCCGATAGCCTCGCATTGCGGGTGCTATCCGTTGAGCATGAGACCTATGCCCGTGCCCTTGCACTTGTCGCTTCAGGCAAGGCTGCTATGAAAGATGGGCGCACGGTTTTCAGTGACTGATTGAGCTCAAGCAGCGTCCTGCTTTTTGGTCGCCACAGGCACCAAAGACAGCTTGAGCCCCAATGCGTCAGCCACCTTAGTAATCGTCGCCAATCCGGGATTACCTTCACCACTCAGAGCTTTGTATAGCGCTTGACGGGTAAGGCCGGTTTTCTTGGCAAGCTCGGCAATACCGCGTGCGCGCGCAATGTTACCCAAAGCGCGGGCTATTTCCGAAGGAGTACCATCTTCGCACGTTGCCAACAGATACTCTTCGATCATTTCTTCGGAATCGAGATGCTGGGCAGTATCGTATGGGCTCAACTTTATCATGATCTTACTTTCCTTAAAGCAGCAGCCATTGTCTTTGCCTTTCTGATATCGCGATCCTGAGTGCTCTTGTCTCCCCCACACAACAGGATAATCAAGACGTCGTTTCGCTCGATGAAATAGACGCGGTAACCGGGACCATAATCAATTCGAAGTTCACTGACGCCGTCGCCGACAAGTTTGATGTCACCGGGATTGCTGTCGATCAAGCGATCAAGTCGCATCGCAATTCTGGCTCTGGCTCTTTGGTCTCTCAAGCCATCAATCCAGCTTAAAAAAGTGTCCGTCTTCTCAATTAATCTCATAGAAAGTGTAAACCACAGTTGTCAAAATGTATAGATACTCAAAATTGCAATTTTAGAAAAATATAAAATATATCAATAAAATCAATTCACTGCGGGGCGCACCCAAACCTTGCTGTCATGGAAGGCAGAACCGCCATAGGGCGCTGATGCGTCGGAGCCGGTGAGCACATTGATCCCCTCGCCGCGCTCGAACGCGGAGTTGCGGAACAGGCCCTCGGAGATCACGACACCGCGCTTGAGGCCCGTATGCAGGCGGGCGTGAACCACCACCTCACCGCGTTCATTGCCCACTTCCACACGAGCGCCTTCCTCGACGCCAAGCGTGGCGGCATCATCAGGATGGATCAGCAGTTCCGGACGGCCTTCTTTCAGCACCGATGTCGGTGTTTCGGCGAATGTCGAATTGAGGAAATTGTGGGCAGGTGAAGTGCCCAAGCGGAATGGATGCTTTGCATCCGCGACCTCGATGGCTTCCCAATAATCGGGGAATTGCGGCAGGGTTTCGAATGGTCCCTGTGTGCCCATGGATTGTGGCGGACGGTTTGGCGATGGACTGCCGGTCCAATCAGGCTTGAAGCGGAACTTCCCGTCGGGCCAATTGAAACCCTTTTCGTAATGGGCAGTCTCGTAGTCAGGCTGAACGTCGAGCCAGCGCATTTCTTTCAGCACGTCGTAGCCGGGCAGATTGCTGGCGGCCATCATGTTGTCGATCAGCGTCTTGGCATCAAGATCAAAGCCCGGCAGATCGCCAACGCCAAGGCGTTTGGCCAGTTCGTTGATGACATAGAGGTTGGGGCGGGTTTCGCCCGGGCCATCGATGAGCTTGGGGCCGAGCACAATGTGCTGCTGGCCGCCGCCGCGATAAATATCGTCATGTTCCATAAACATGGTGGCAGGGAGAACCACATCCCCCATCTTTGCCGTATCGGTCATGAACTGTTCGTGCACGACCATAAACAGATCTTCGCGGGCCATGCCCTGCTTGATCAGACGCTGCTGCGGCGCGACATTGGCCGGATTGGTGTTCTGGATCAGCATCGCCATAACGGGCGGGCCGCCATAGAGCGTGTCCTTATCGCCCGTCAAAGCAAGACCGATTTTCGACTGATCGATATGGCGAACAGAAGTGTCCTTGAATGCCTGCCCCTCGATTTCCCGCTTGTCCATGCGGAAAATGCCTGAATTGGAGTGAAATGCGCCGCCGCCTTCGTGCTGCCACGCGCCAGTTACTGCCGCAATCGATAGTGCTGCATGCATATTGACTGCGCCGTTGCGCTGGCGGGTAAAGCCATAGCCAAGGCGGAAGAATGTCTTCTTCGTCGTACCAACAAGGCGGGCGAACTCTTCGATTTCCGCAACCGAAAGCCCGGTCAGAGCAGCAGCCCATTCAGGCGTGCGATCGCGAAGATGCGCTTCCAGTCCTTTGGGATCGTCCGTATCGCGACTGAGATAGTCCCAGTCGGCAAGACCATCACGGAACAGCACATGCATGACCGCACAGGCCAGCGCTCCATCTGTTCCCGGCTTCAGAACCAGCCCGAGATCGGCCTGACGCACGGTGGCGTTCTCATAGATATCGATGGCGACGATCTTGGCACCGCGATCCTTGCGGGCGCGCACTGCATGGGTCATCACATTGACCTGCGTCGCCGCTGCATTGGTGCCCCAGATAACCACGCAATCAGATTTGGCCATTTCGCGTGGATCGACACCGCCAAGCTTGCCAGTCCCAGCGAAAAAGCCGGTCCACGCCATATTGGTGCAAAAACTGTCGAACTGATTGGAATACTTTTTTGCATGGCGCAGGCGATGCATGGAGTCGCGCTGCACCAATCCCATTGTCCCCGCATAAATATAGGGCCAGATGCTTTGCGAGCCGTATTCGGCTTCGGCTTTCAGGAAACGCTCGGCGACCAGATCAAGCGCCGCATCCCAGCTTGCCTCTTTCCAGATGCCCTCGCCCTTGGAGCCGCCACGGACCAATGGCTTCAACAGACGGTCAGCGTGATGGATACGCTCAGCATAGCGGGCAACCTTGGCGCAGATGACACCCGCAGTATAGGTGTTTTCCTTGGCGCCGCGCACACGCCCGATCTGGCCTGAATCGAGCACTTCGACATCCAGCGCGCAGGTGGACGGGCAATCGTGAGGACAGGCTGAATGGCCGGTGCGAAGGATGACAGCTTTGTTCATGCCTTATGCATAGCGCAGTTTGAACGCCGCTGAAATGGCCTGCATTGTCCTTCTTGTCCCTGTCAGGACGCGCGAAATGTCGCGACAGCGCTTGACGGGCGGCTGTTGAATTGATAGTTAAGCAATTACTTTAGTATTTATATTCGACGCTGGATGGGAGGTCCGACATGTCACTCAAACTGTATTTTCACCCATTGTCATCCTTTTGCATGAAGGTGCTGACCGCACTTTACGAGAACGACACACCGTTTGAGCCAAGCGTTGTCAACTTCATGGACGAAAAGGAAAGCGCCGACTTTGCCAGGATCTGGCCCGTCAGGCAGTTTCCGGTTCTACGCGATGAAGCGAAAGGCAAGACCATTCCGGAATCCAGCCTGATCATCGAATATCTGGAACAGCACTTCCCCGGCAAAGTAAAGCTTCTGCCGTCGGATCAGGAACTCGCATTCGAAACCCGGTTTTATGATCGCTTTTTCGATCTGCATGTGCAGGTCCCGATGCAGAAGATTGTAACCGACAATTTTCGCCCCGAGGGCCAGAATGACACCCTCGGCGTTGAATATGCCAGGCAAAAACTGCGGACCGCCTATGATATTCTGGAAAAGCATCTGGCGGGCAAGACATGGGCCATTGGCAATGACTACACCATGGCCGATTGCGCCGCCTCACCAGCACTTTTCTATGCCAATTTTGACGTGCCGATTGGTGAGGGATATCCAAATTTAACCGGCTATCTGAACCGGCTTATGCACAGGCCTTCCTTTGCCCGCGCGATCAAAGAGGCGACGCCCTATTTCGACATGCGGCCAGAATAGCTGTCAGGCGAGACGCATCACGGCGGCGCCAGCGGCAATCAGAGCCACGGCGATGAGGCGTTTCGCACCGATATTCTCCTTGAGAACGAAGGCGGAAATGGCCACGGCGAACAGGATCGACGTCTCGCGCAGCGCGGCGACGGCAGCAACCGGCGCCATGGTCATCGCCCACAGCGCAAGCCCGTAAGAGCCTAGCGTACCCACACCGCCCACGGTTGCCAGCCGGGTGCGCTTGATAAAATGCGGCCAAAGCTCGCCCTTGCGGGTGACAATGGTCCAGAGGAACAGCGGAACGGCATTGAGCGTGAAAACCCACATCGTATAGGCCGCCGGTGCGCCTGAATGACGAACGCCAATGCCATCAATCAACGTATAGGTGGCGATGACCAAAGCGTTAATCAGGGCAAAGACCGTTGTGGCGCGATTGGCCCCTGCTCGCCTGCGTGCCTCCAAGGCAAGTACCAGCACGCCGCAGCAAATCAGGGCAATGCCGGACCATTTTTGCGCGGAAAGAAACTCGCCGACCAGTGGCCCGCTGGCAATGGCCACAAACAGCGGTGCAGTACCGCGCATGATCGGATAGGCCTGGCTCATGTCTCCACTGCGATAGGCGGCGGCAACCAGTGCGAGATAAACCAGTTGCACGACTGCGGAACCAGCCAGAAATGGCCAGCTCTCCGGCGCTGGAGCGGGCAGGAACGGCAGGCAGATCAAAGCGATCACTCCGGCCGAGGTGACTACAACCACCGTGTTGAGGAACTTATCGCCTTCGGATTTGACAACAGCATTCCAGCTTGCATGCAGAAATGCAGCAAACAGGACGACGAGAACAACAGTTCCGGACATGATCAAACCCCGACACGCCAGCTATTTGCGTGTTCCATCCGCTCAATGACACATCTGGGTCAGATGGCAAATTGGATAATCTGATGTTTAACATCAGTCGTTCTAAACGGCGTTGATTGCGTCCACAAAACCGGCAAGGCTGTCGCGCAATTGGCCGCCGAATTCTTTGCTTTTGGCTATGCCGTCGGCATCGAGTTTCTTGCCCTTGAGCGGTAAGGTGAGCGATGCATTGATGACCACGCGGGCAGACATCGTCATCAGAACTTCCATGAGTAGCGGCGTGATGCGCTCCGACTGCGGCGACGTATTGATCAGAAGAACCGGCTTTTCCGGGAACTCAACACATGAAACCAGCCAGTCCAGCATGTTCTTGAAACTACCGGGAATGCCATGGGCATATTCCGGGCAGGAAATGATCAAGCCATCGGCAGCGCCGACCTGTTTTCGCAGCGCTACTATCTTTTTAGGCGGACTATCACCGTCAAGATCGGGATTGAAGGGCGGCAAACCTGCCAAACCCTTGTACAGAGTGATGCTCACATCAGCAGGTGCCAGTTTCATGCAGGCCTCCAGAACACTCGTGTTCATGGAAACGGCACGCAGGCTACCGGAAATAGCGAGAAGCTTTGTCATGGAAAGGCCTTGCAGTGGGAATCATTTTGGATCATCAGCATAACCGAGTTGCTTGCGATAGCACCAACATCATGACAGAAGCTGAGCCATGAACTACCGCCACGCCTATCATGCCGGCAATTTCGCCGATGTTGTCAAACACATTATCCTGACGCGGATTGTGCTGTATATGCAGCGCAAAGACCATGCTTTTCGTGTCATTGACACCCATGCGGGTATCGGGCGTTACGATCTCAAAGGAACGGAAGCGGGCAAAACAGGTGAATGGCAAAGCGGCATCGGCCGCCTGCTTGACACGAAGCTTGATGCAGCGGTCGCCGATCTGATCAAGCCCTATCTCGATATTGTCCGCGCCGAGAATGCCGACGGCACAATTCGCCATTACCCCGGATCGCCGCTGCTCGTGCGGCACCTGTTGCGCAAGCAGGACCGTCTTTCCGCGCTGGAATTGCATCCTGATGATGCGCAAACCCTTGCCGCCCTGTTCGAGGGCGATGTGCAGGTACGCGTCACGGAGCTTGATGGCTGGCTGGCGCTTGGCGCGCATCTGCCGCCGAAGGAAAAGCGCGGCCTCATCCTTGTTGATCCGCCTTTTGAAGTGGGCGGCGAATTTGACCGTCTGGTTGAGGGCCTCGTTAAAGCCCATCGGCGTTTTGCCGGCGGCACCTATGCTTTCTGGTACCCGGTCAAGGACCGCATGGAGGTGAAGCGTTTTGTCTCAGCCCTGCACGACACCGGCATTCCGAAAATCCTGCGCGCGGAACTGATGATTCGTGCGGCCTCGCCCGAACCACGGCTGGACGGCACGGGAATGATCATCGTCAACCCGCCTTTCACACTGGACGACGAGCTTAGAACTGTTTTACCTGCGTTGTCGAAAGTCCTCAGTGACGGACAGAATGCAGGTTTCACCCTCGATTGGGTCCGCGGCGAGCAAGTTGGTGCTTGACCGCAGGCATCGGCTGTTCGACATTGGTCTCACATTAATACCTTGTATACCCTATGGAGAGTGACCCCTATGGCACGCGTTTCCACCCTTCTCGCCACAGCTTTCAGCACCGCTCTGGGCGCTGCTCTGGCAATTTCATCCGTCGTTCCGGCGTTATCAGCCGATTATCTCGAACGCGCACCCAGCCAGACCTATGATGATACATGCGGCCGCTCAGGCGTTCTCAACCGTATCGCCAGCCGCTTCTCCTATCAGGTGCATCATGTGCCCGGCCTGCAGCAGGTAGCCATTCAGGATTTCAGCGAAGTCCATCAGCAGCGCTATGAGCCAAGCCGTGATCCGGAAATGTCGGCTGTCTCGCGCTATTATTGCCAGGCCACCGCACATCTCTCCGATGGCAACCAGCGTCCGGTCTGGTATGTGGTTGAAGAAGGCATGGGCTTTGCGTCCATCGGCAACAATGTCGAGTTCTGCGTTGCCGGTTTCGACCGCTGGAATGTCTATAATGGCAGCTGCCGCAGCCTGAAATGAGCCGTGATCACTGATGCAGATCGGCAGGCTGGCCCGCTACGCCCTGTTCGCGGCCCTTCTTGGCCTGTCCGTGTTGACGTATCTGCGCGAACAACAGCCCCGGGAAAATGCTGTTAACCAGCAAACACCCGAGGCGATCACGACAAGCAAGCGCCAAACACCATCATCGCCAGCGGCATCCGTGCCCATAGGCAATGGTTTTGATTTCTATGTTCTCGCGCTTTCCTGGTCACCAAGCTATTGCGCTTCGGAAGGGTCAAACGCCAACCGGCAGCAATGTTCGACCAACCGCCCCTACGGTTTTGTCGTACACGGGCTTTGGCCGCAATATGAACAGGGTTATCCGCAGGATTGCGACACATCCGAGCGCGATGTGCCGTTCAGCCGGGCAAAGCAACTCTCGGACATCATGCCATCGGCAGGTCTTGTCACCTATGAGTGGCGCAAGCACGGCAGCTGTACAGGATTGAGCCAGCAGGATTATTTTTCAGTCATACGGCAGGCGGTATCACGGGTTTCCATCCCCTCCGCCTATAGTCAGCCGACCCAGCGGGCGCCTGTTAATCCGCAGGTGGTGGAACAGGCGTTCATTGCTGCCAATTCCGGTATGAGCAACGATGCCGTTTCGATCACATGCGATAGAGATTACCTGCGCGAGGTGCGTGTCTGCCTGACCAAGGATCTGCAGTTCAGGGGTTGCCCGGAGGTGGAACGCTCAGCCTGCCGCAAACGATCCGTGGATATGCCGGGACAGTAGATTGCGTTGAGTGTGTGCACGGTGGTTCGTGGTTCGTGGTTCGACAAGCTCACCATGAGCGAGATGGGTGATGAAAGGGAGTTATATTCTGCCACGTTGGAGAACTTGGCTCCTGCAACCAACCCCTCTCCCTCATGGTGAGCTTGTCGAACCACGAACCATGTTCATGCAAAGAACCACACCGCTCTGAACGCTTTGCTAAAAACCAACACAGGTTTACCGTCAATCATCGAATCGCCAACTCTGGAGCGTCATTGTGACGAAAGTTCTTTATTCCCCCGCCTCGCCCTATAGCACCAAGGTGCGCATGGCCGCGCATTATGCAGGCATACCGGTTGAGAGTATTCTTGTAGACACGAATGCCGCGCCCGCCGATTTGATCAGTGCCAATCCGCTGGGCAAGATTCCAACGCTCATTCTTGATGATGGCAGATCGCTTTATGACAGCCGCGTCATCACCCAGTATTTCAACCGCATTTCCGGTAACAAGATTTTTCCGCGCAATGCGGAAAAGCGGCTTGAGGCGGAGCAGCTGGAATCCATTGCGGATGGTCTGTGCGATGTTCTGCTCGCCCATGTCTATGAACGCCGTTTTCATCCGGAAGAGAAAATCCATCAGCCGTGGCTCGACTGGCAGTGGGCGAAGGCGATTCGTGTGCTCGATTATCTGAACGCAGCGCCGCCGCGTCTGAGCAAAAAGCTCAATGGCGGTCATATCGCGCTGGCTGCTGCCCTTGCCTATGCAACATTGCGCTTTGAAGGCAAATGGGAAAAGGGCCGTTCAAAGCTCAAGCGCTGGCAGAAACGCTTTGAAGAACTTCACCCGGAGCTTGCCGCACTTCTACCGAAATGAATCCAACGCAATAAAAAAGCCGGACAGTTTCCTGTCCGGCTCTTTTCTGGATCAAATTCTGATTAGAACTTGTAACCGACACCAACGCGAACTTCGTTCGTGGTGATCTTGTTCGAGACACTATCGATGCCACCGAGATCGTAGTCCTTCTTGCCATAATCGGAGTAGCGATATTCAACGCGGCCGACGATGTTCTGGGTGATCTTGGCTTCTGCACCGGCACCGGCTGTCCAGCCGATGTGAGTCTTGCTTTCGCTGCCCAGAGGACCGGAGAGCTTGCTGTCCATAATCGCAACACCGCCTGTACCGTAGAGCAGGACCGGATCAAGAGCGATACCGGCACGGGCACGGACAGAACCTTCAACGCCCTGCTTTGCTCTGTAGCCGAAGTTGCTTTCCTTGGCACCGGAATAGCCGATGTCACCTTCAGCACCGTAGACGAACTGGCCGTTCTGGAGGTTGTAACCGCCGTAAGCACCGCCCTTGAAGCCATCGGCATCAAGTTTGCCGGCGCTGGTCTTGTTCTTGTTCCAGCCATAGCCGCCATAGGCACCGATATAAGCGCCGGACCAATCGGCCTGAGGCGCCTGGTATGCAGCTTCAGGCGCAGGAGCCTGTTCAGTAATAATGTCAGCAGCCAGAACTGGGGCGGAGAGCGTCAGCACAGCCGCCGAAGCGAGGATCATTGTCTTAAGAGTGCGCATAGCAATCTCCTTATTTGAACTCTTTTACACGGAGCGGGCACTTGGTGGGGAAAACCAAAACTTGCGTCCGCTGAACGAGATGGACATTCGCTCCGCATTGTGGCGGCACTTGCTCCGGACTGTGAAAAGAAACTGTCGAGAAAATGGCAGAAATGCGATGTGTTTATTATGCAACATGTCGAATTTACGAATGATTTCAAATGGATAAAAATAACCCAACAAAATAGAATTTGCGAAATATTTGCGTAAAATTTATCGCAAAGTCTGAAAATCGGCGTTTTCAATATAGTATACTTAATGGTTACTTAAACTCTTCATTACTCTTGAAGCGACTACGCACCTCCCAGCGTTATACGTGCTTTGAAAGAGGAAAAATGCCGCGACTGATACGAATGACTTTGATATTTCATTTGTCATTGCAGCCGCAGCCAAACCCTCGCGCTTTCGCTATATCCTCCCTATATTCAAGGGTGAATCGCAGTATCAGGAGAGCCACTTGCAGACAGATAAGACCGTTGTCCTTGTAACGGGTGGGGCAAAACGTGTTGGCAAGGCGATTGTAGAAAATCTGGCCGCCAATGGTTTTGCCGTGGCTATTCATTGCAATCGTTCACTTGAAGAAGGTCAGGCGCTGCTGGAAACGGTTCAGGCGGCAGGTGGAACCGCAGCCGTGGTTCAGGCAGACCTGACGGACAGTGCATCGGTGCGCGGTTTGATTGGCAGCGCTGAGGATGCGCTTGGTCCTGTTGAAATCCTCGTCAACAATGCCTCGATCTTTCAGGAAGACGGTTTTGGCGATTTCGATGATAAACGCTGGGACAGGCATTTTGCTGTCCATGTGAAAGCGCCCGTCCTGCTGGCGGATGCCATGCAGGCGGCGCTTCCGCACGGGGAAAGCGGCCTCATTGTCAATATTATCGACCAGCGCGTGTGGAAGCTTACACCCAAATTCATCTCCTATACCCTGTCAAAGGCTGCGTTGTGGACGGCAACCCAGACCATGGCGCAGGCACTTGCTCCACATATCCGCGTCAATGCCATTGGTCCGGGGCCAACAATGCAGGGAGAACGTCAGGAGAGAATCGATTTTGAACAACAAGTTGACGGCCTGCTGTTGAAACACGGGCCCGATCTGTCAGAATTTGGCAATACGATCCGCTATCTCTGGCAGACTCGCTCCGTAACCGGGCAAATGATTGCATTGGATGGCGGGCAGCATCTGGCGTGGGAGACGCCGGATGTCACAGGAATGGCAGAATGAACAAAGCACCCAATCATCCAATCATCGATCCGGCACCACCGCTTTCCCCCGAAGGGAACGAGGAGGATATGGGCGTGATGCTGGATGATGAAGGCCCGCTTGCTGCTGAGAACAGTGAGCCGATCCGCGATGTTGCGGCGCTGATCAACGCCATCGAATGGGATTCCAGCGTTGAAAGCGACGGAACCAGCGGTGCCGATGTTATTGGCGAACTGGTCAAACGGCTGCCGAACAAACCCGGTGTTTATCGCATGTTCAGTCAGGCTGGCGACGTGCTCTATGTGGGCAAGGCCCGCAACCTGAAGAAGCGCGTTTCGAACTATGCGCGCGGTCAGGGTCATAATAACCGCATTGCCCGCATGATCCGCGAAACCATGAAAATGGAATTCGTCGTCACCCGCACCGAGACAGAAGCACTGCTTCTGGAAGCGAATCTCATCAAGCGCTTACGTCCACGCTTTAATGTTCTGATGCGGGATGACAAATCATTCCCCTATATCCTGCTGACTGCGCCGAAACAGACGGATCGACGGCTTGCACCGGGTATTTTCAAGCATCGCGGTGCCCGATCCTCGAAGGGTGACTATTTTGGTCCATTCGCCTCGGCGGGTGCTGTCGGGCGCACAATCAATGCCTTGCAGCGGGCATTTCTGCTGCGAACCTGCACCGATTCTTTTTACGAGAACCGCACACGTCCCTGCCTGCTCTATCAGATCAAGCGCTGCTCCGGCCCATGCACCAATGAAATCAGCGAAGCTGAATATGATGAACTGGTGAGCGAGACCAAGGCTTTTCTGTCAGGCAAGAGTCAGGCGGTAAAAACCCATCTTTCCGATGCCATGCGCGAAGCCTCGGCTGCGCTGGATTTTGAACGGGCTGCCGTTTACCGCGACCGCCTGTCATCCCTTTCCCATGTCCAGTCGCATTCCGGCATCAATCCGCAATCGGTGGAAGAAGCCGATGTGTTCGCCATTTTTCAGGATGGCGGTGTGACCTGCATTCAGGTGTTCTTTTTCAGAACCGGCCAGAACTGGGGCAACCGTGCTTACTATCCCAAGGCAGACTCGTCACTCTCCAGTGCCGAGGTTCTGGGGGCGTTTCTGGCACAGTTCTATGATGACAAGCCCTGCCCTTCACTGATCATGCTTTCGGAAACGGTCGAAGATCAGGAACTGCTCGGCGTGGCACTGACCGCAAAGTCGGATCGGAAAGTGACGATCACCGTGCCCCAGCGCGGCGAGAAGAAGGACCTTGTGGAACATGCGCTGAGCAATGCGCGTGAAGCACTGGGCCGCCAACTTGCCGAAACGTCGTCGCAATCGCGCCTGCTCAAAGGTGTGGCCGAAACGTTCGGGCTGGAGAAAACACCGCGCCGCATCGAGGTCTACGATAACTCCCACATCATGGGCACCAACGCCATTGGCGGCATGATCGTCGCGGGGCCGGAAGGCTTTGTGAAAAACCAGTATCGCAAGTTCAACATCCGCTCGACCGATATCACCCCCGGCGACGATTTCGGCATGATGAAGGAAGTGATCGAGCGCCGGTTCAGCCGTCTGGTCAAAGAACACGGCACGCCCGAGAATAAGGATATGCCCGATACGGCTGATATCGAGATTGACGAATTCGATGATGATTCCGACGCCTTCCCCGCTTGGCCGGATATTATCCTGATCGACGGTGGTCAGGGTCAGATGAGCGCCGTGCGCGGTATTCTTCAGCAGATGGGGCTTACCGACAAGGTAACGGCCATTGGCGTGGCCAAGGGTGTGGACCGTGATGCCGGACGCGAACGCTTTTTCATGGAGGGCAAGCAATCCTTCACCCTGCCACCGCGCGATCCTGTTCTCTACTTCCTGCAACGCCTGCGCGACGAGGCGCACCGCTTTGCCATCGGCACACACCGGGCCAAGCGCAAGAAGGAAATGATCAAGAATCCGCTGGATGAAATCGCCGGCATCGGCCCTTCACGAAAACGTGCGCTGCTTCATCAATTTGGTACAGCAAAGGCGATATCACAGGCTGCTGTCGAAGATTTGATGAAGGTGGACGGGATATCGGAAGCAATGGCCATTACTATTCGCGATCATTTTCGTTCATAGTTCGCTTACACATTGAAAACGGGACATAATTGCGCCCGACTCCGCGACGATGAGCTTGACGTTTGACGGACAAGCCCGTTTGATCGGCACTGATTTGATTGGTTGGAAATATGCCCAAGAACAACGCTTACTCATTGCCGAACCTGTTGACCTACGGGCGCATTCTTGCGGTGCCGCTGGTCGTGCTCTGTTTCTTCCTCGAAGGCAGTCTGCAATCGAGCGATGCGGCCCGCTGGGGCGCATTGGTGATTTTCGCCATTGCCAGTATCACCGATTTCTTTGATGGCTATCTCGCCCGTATCTGGAAACAGACATCGACTATCGGCCGCATGCTTGATCCCATCGCTGACAAGCTGCTGGTCTCGGCCTGCCTGCTGCTGCTTGCCGCTGACGGAACCATTGCGGGCTGGACGCTGTGGGCTGCCATCATCATCCTTTGCCGCGAAATTCTTGTCTCCGGCCTACGCGAATATCTGGCAGAGCTGAAAGTCAGCGTACCCGTCAGCCAGTTGGCAAAATGGAAGACGACAATCCAGATGTTTGCCGTTGCCATTCTTCTGGCGGGACCTGCGGGTGACAAGATCCTGCCCTATACAACGCAGTTCGGCATTGCCCTGCTCTGGGTTGCCGCTCTCGTTACGCTTTATACCGGCTGGGACTATTTCCGCGCCGGTCTGAAACATGTGGTAGACTAAGCCATGACCAAACTGGTTTATTTCGCATGGGTGCGCGAGCGGATCGGCAAGGGCGAGGAAGACATCGAACTCCCCGCCTCTGTCGTGACCGTGCATGACTTGTTAAGCCATCTCAAAACCCGCGGCGAAGAATATGAGCAGGCGCTGGAATATCAGGACGTCATCCGCGTTGCCATCAATCAGGAGCATGTCGATCACAAGACGCCCATCAACGGCGCGCAGGAGATTGCCCTGTTTCCGCCCATGACCGGTGGCTGAGCCATGACCGGCGCAATCAAGCCGCTCGTCAAAATCCAGAGCGAAAATTTTGATACGGCTGCAGAAATTGCCCATCTGACGTCAGGACGCCATGATATCGGCGCCGTCGTGACCTTCAGCGGGTTATGCCGCGACGAAGCGGGTACGCTCACTGCGCTCGAAATCGAGCACTATCCCGGCATGGCTGCCAATGAAATCAGCAAAATTGCCGATGAAGCGCTCGGGCGCTGGCCGCTGACGGGGCTTACGGTCATTCATCGCTATGGCATGATCAGGCCGGGTGAAAACATCGTGCTAGTTGTGGCGGCTTCCGCCCATCGTCGGGCGGCTTTCGATGCCGCCTCTTTCCTGATGGATTACCTGAAGAACGCCGCGCCCTTCTGGAAGAAGGAGCATCTCGTCAGCGGTGCCGAGAGCAGCTGGGTCGAGGCCAAATCCACCGATGCGGCGGCGCTCGAGCGCTGGCACGAGGCCAAGTAAATGCGCCGACTTGCCATCCTGTCGCTCATTATCGGCTTTATCGGCGTAATCGCGCTGTTCGGTCTGTCGTTCAAAGCCCGAAGCGAGCAGCGCGTGCCAGTTATTACCGATGTGAGCTGGCTGGCTGAAGACCTTGATGGCGGCGGGGTGATCGACTTTGCCCAGACGACGTTGATGATAGACCATGACAACAATGTCAGCGGTTCCGGCGGCTGCAACCGCTTCATGAGCAAGGCCACATTCCGGGGGCTTAAACTGACATTCACCCCAGCCGCGGCAACGCGAAAACTTTGCCCGCCCGCCCTGATGAATCAGGAGAACAAATTCTTTGCCGTGCTGGAGCAGACCCGCTCCTTTCTGGTGGTCGATGGCAAGCTGACCCTGCGCGGCACAGCGGGCAAAACCATCGCCCGCTTGGCACGGCAGAACTGATCCCATCCCGCACAAACAAAAAAGCCGGGACAAATCCCGGCTTTCTTTTATCAATCTCGAAGCAATCAGCCGACGACTTCTGTACCGGAGAACCAGTAAGCGATTTCTTCTGCTGCTGTTTCAGGCGCATCGGAACCGTGAACGGAGTTTTCGCCGATCGACAAAGCGAATGTCTTGCGGATCGTGCCTTCGTCAGCATTGGCTGGGTTGGTGGCGCCCATGACTTCGCGGTTGCGAGCAATGGCGTTTTCACCTTCCAGAACCTGCACGATGGTCGGTGCGGAGGACATGAATTCAACGAGTTCGCCGAAGAAGGGACGATCCTTGTGAACAGCGTAGAAGCCTTCAGCTTCGCGGCGGCTCATCCAGACGCGCTTGGAAGCAACAACACGAAGACCAGCCTCTTCCAGCTTCTGTGTGATGGCACCGGTAAGGTTGCGACGGGTCGCGTCGGGCTTGATCATCGAGAAAGTGCGTTCAATCGCCATGGAATAAAACCTTGTCGTTAGGGGAATTGGATGGCGGCTCTATAGCCGCAGGCAACTCCTTTGCCAAGGGGCTGCAACCATTTAACAGCTGCCATACTGCGATTGGGGGTGTGTGGTTCGTGGTTCGACAAGCTCACCATGAGGGAGAGAGGTGGATGCAACGATAATCTCCAACGTTGCAGAATGGAGCTCCCCTCATCCTGAGCTTGTCGAAGGGCCTCATGGTGAGCTTGTCGAACCACGAACCCCGTTCATGCAACTTAACTACTCAGCAGCGCTGATCTCGCGGGCAATACCGCCATGCAAATCGAGGCAGCGTTCGAACCAGGCATAAACCGGATCTTTTTCATCCAGCAGTTTGAACGGTGTCAGCACCCGCACCCACTGGAACGCACCAAACACGATATAATCACTAAACAAAGGTCCCTCACCGCCGATGAACGGCTGCGACAACAGCATCTTGCGCATGGGTTCGAGGCTTCTGGTAAAGGCGTCGTGCTTGGCATCACGCTCGGCGGCCACGTCCTCCAACGGGCGGCCAAAGATTTTCTCGCGGCTGTCACGGAAATAGGCCTTGTTTGGCTCATCGAGAATATCATGCACCGGCATCAATATGACTACGTTCAGATAGGGATGAACGGTCATCTGCGACCAGCCCTCGACAAAGCGGGCCATGGCCCGGCCGCCCTCACCTTTGAATAGCGATGGCCGGTCCGGATAATTGTCTTCCAGATAGAGTGCTATCTCAAAAGAATCTGCCACCCGCTTGTCACCATCGCGGAGGATAGGAACTTTCGGCGAAAACGCGCCTTCCAGTTCCGGAATGCCCTTGAAGGATACGCGGTTGCGGTTGAATGGCAGGCCCTTATGCGCCAGCGACATCACCGTTTTCCAGCAATGCGGGCTAAATGGCCTGTTCAAATCGGTACCAACGAGTTCGTGCAGAATGATTCCCATGGAAAGCCGCCCTTGTTTGGATATTATGGCAATAAGACTGACTCATTTCGGCGGAAAGTCAATTTGATGGAACAGCATTTTCGCATGCTAGCGGCCTATAACCGCTGGGCAAATGAACGGCTTTATGCCGCCGCGGCAGCACTTGATGACGAGGATTACCGGCGCGATATGGGGGCATTATTCAAATCGCTGCACGGAACGCTCAACCATCTCCTCGTGACTGATCGCGTTTGGCTCTATCGCTTTACCGGCGAAGGTGACGCACCCAAGGCACTCGATACCATTTTGTTCGAGAAGCGTGATGAATTGCAGGCAGCGCGCGTCAAGGAGGATGCCCGCCTTATCAACTGGGTCAACGGGCTGAGCAGCGAAAATATTGCCGGCCGGTTCACCTATACGACGATCAGTGACATGCGCACGTTCAGCCAACGCATTGCACCGGCTCTGGCACATCTCTTCAACCACCAGACGCACCATCGCGGACAGGCGCATACGATCCTGACTGCACTGGGAACCTCTGCCCCATCCCTTGATCTGATGCATTTTCAAAGGAGTGAAGAAGGCCGGGCATATGCCTGAAATGCTATCGTGCCGGTATTGTCGTGGGTCCTCGGGTTAAACCCGAGGATGACGAGAGGCAGGGACTATAAGATAACCGTGGATGGCACGTTAGGATGACGGAGTGAAATGCTAACGAGTGTACGCTCTTGCACAATCAAACCACTTCTGCATGGCGAGATTATCGTACCACACGCCTCCTCTCCGTCATCCTCGGGCTTGACCCGAGGACCCACAACAGGCAGGCAAATCACCCACAAATATCTCTCAACTCCACTTTCTCGCTCAATCGGCACATATCTCCCCCTAGCACGGCTTGCGAAAAACGCATTTCCCGTGCAAAAGCGCGGCCATGCTTATTCTCAACGATATATCCGTGCGTATGGCCGGACGCCTGCTGATCGATCACGCCAACCTTAACCTGCCATCGGGCACGAAGGCGGGTTTGGTCGGGCGCAATGGTGCGGGCAAATCAACGCTGTTCAAGGTCATTACTGGCGAAATGCCGGCGGAAACCGGCGATTTCTTCCTGCCGAAGAATATCCGCATCGGTCAGGTGGCGCAGGAAGCGCCGGGAACCGAAGATTCCCTGATCGAGATCGTGCTGGCCGCCGATCTGGAGCGTACCGCTCTATTGGCAGAAGCCGAGACGGCGACTGATCCGAACCGCATCGCCGAAATCCATATTCGCCTCGTTGACATCGATGCGCATTCGGCCGAAGCGCGTGCCGGGGCGATCCTGTCGGGCTTGGGTTTTGACAGCGAAGCGCAAAAACGCCCTGCCTCGTCGTTCTCCGGCGGTTGGCGCATGCGCGTGGCTCTTGCCGCGGTACTCTTTGCCGAACCTGACCTGCTGCTTCTCGACGAACCAACCAACTATCTCGATCTGGAAGGCACGCTGTGGCTGGAAGATTATGTGCGCCGTTATCCGCACACGGTCATCCTGATCAGCCATGATCGCGATCTTCTCAATTCAGCCGTCAACTCGATCATCCATCTGGATCAGACAAAGCTGACGCTGTGGCAGGGCAATTACGACCAGTTTGAACGCCTGCGCAGCGAAGCGCTGGAACTACAGCAGAAGCAGCGCACCAAGCAGGAAGCGCACCGCAAGCACATGGAAGCCTTCGTTGAGCGGTTCCGCGCCAAGGCATCCAAGGCCAAGCAGGCCCAGTCGCGCCTGAAAGCCTTGCAGAAGCTGAAGCCGATCTCATCTGTTATCGAAGACCATGTGGCGCCGTTCCATTTTCCGGAGCCGGAAAAGGTTGTGGCATCGCCGATCATCGCGATTGAAAGCGGCGAAGTCGGCTACGCGCCCGGCAAGCCCGTGCTGAAACACCTCAATCTGCGCATTGATGCGGATGACCGCATTGCGCTGCTGGGGTCGAACGGCAATGGTAAATCGACCCTCGCCAAGCTGATCAGCGGACGTCTGGGCCTGCAAACCGGCAAGATCACCGTGGCGCCGAACCTGAAGATTTCCTTCTTCGCCCAGCACCAGCTGGATGATCTGGTGCCTGATGACAACGCAATCGAGCATGTGCGCAAGCTGATGCCCGATGCGCCGGAATCCAAGGTGCGCGCCCGCGTTTCGCAGATGGGTCTTGCGACGGTGAAGATGAACACTGCCGCCAAAGACCTTTCCGGCGGTGAAAAGGCCCGGCTTTTGATGGGGCTTTCAACCTTTCAGGGTCCAAATCTGCTCATCCTCGATGAGCCGACCAACCATCTGGATATCGACAGCCGCGAAGCCCTGATGCATGCGCTGAATGATTTTGACGGGGCTGTCATCCTGATTGCCCACGATCGTCATTTGATCGAAGCCACCATGGACCGGCTCTGGCTGGTGCGTGACGGGGCAGTTGCACCTTACGATGGTGATCTTGATGCCTATCGCTCGCTGGTTCTGGCCGACGCCAAGGCCGAACGCTCCGGCAACAGCAAGATATCAGTCGATGAGGGACAAAAGCTCAGCAAATCCGACCAACGCAAGCTCGCCGCACAAAAGCGCGAAGCCCTAAAACCGTTGCAAAAGAAGATTCAGGAAGCCGATGCCATGGTGCAGCGTTTCCAGAAGAAGGTCGAGACCTTGCAGGACCAGTTGGCCGACCCGGTTATCTACAGCCGCGAACCCGCAAGGGCGACACAGATCGGCAAGGAAATCGGTTACGCCAAATCCTCGCTGGCCCGGGCGGAAGAGGAATGGCTGACGCTTTCAACCGAATATGAAGCGGCGATGGCTGATCTCTGATTTGGTGATGTTGTAGTTGCAGAATATAGCTCCCTGCAATCCACCCATCTCCGTCATCCTCGGGCTTGACCCGAGGACCCACGGTTAAGAAGATCAGATGAATCCGTATATTCAACAATTTTGAATTATGGGTCCTCGGGTCAAGCCCGAGGATGACGGAGAGATGGAAGCCCGAGGATGACGGAGAGATGGGAGCCATAGGATGACGGAGATAGGTGGGTTGCAGAGAGCTATATTCTGCAAGCTTTGCGATTAGCGTTCCATCCACACTCTCCCTCATGGTGAGCTTGTCGAACCACGAACCACGCGTGGCAGGTTTTGCAGCGATCATTGCTAGCTCACAAAATCACAAGAGAGGGGATTTGCAGGTCGAAATCCTCCCCTCTCCTGGATTTTCCGGGAATTCAGCAGATGTGAATTCCCGAACGGTGCCAGCCCCCATAGAGGCAGGTTTTCTAAGAATTGAGGCAGTCGGCTGCAAACACCGTTTTCTTGCGGAATGGCAAGGCAAAACCGGCGATCAGGGCAGCAAGACCAATCATGGTTGAGACCGCAAAGATGGTCATTGTTGCATCGCGCAAGGCATCAGGGCTGGTTGCCTGCGGATAATTGGCGGCATTGGCCACCAGACCGGCGACAGCTGCGCCGATGGCATAACCGGCGGACTGCAATGTCGGCAGCAGTGCCGATGCCCGGTCGCGCTCGCCATCACGCGCCGCTTCCATGACACTCTGGCTTAAAAAGCCCCAGCTGACACCAAATCCGGCACCGATGCTCATCTGACCGGCCAGAACCACCAGCGGCAGATCGGCGGAGAAGCCGAGAACGAGAACGGCGAGCCCTGTGACCAAAAGTGTTGGCCCAAGGCGGATCAACCATGAGCGGCGGCGCGAGTCCTGAATATTGGCAACCAAAATGGCGATTGTGCTCCATGCGACGGCAAAACTTGCACTGAATGCGCCGGCCATGGTTGGGCCATAACCCCACAAATTCTGCAAGGTCATGACAAGATAAACCGACGTGGAAGCCTGCGCGATGGGCATAAGCAACACGACCCAAAGGCCGATACCGACGGTGGATGTAAGCGCGAAGGCATCCGATGGAAACAGCGGCGTGCGGCTGCGGCGGTCCACAATCACAACGGCGGCAAGGACCGCAGCGGCACCGGCGACGAACAGCACTTCCATCGTCAAAGTCTGCATGATGCCTGCGAGCGCCACCAGCATGATGCCGCCTCCAATGGCTGCGAGCCGCAGGAATGGTACGGACAAACTCCCGGTCTCAGCGCTGGAGCGCGGGACGATACGGAAAACCAGCGTAATGAAGATCAAAGCCATGGGAACGTTGACGAGGAAAGCAGCGCGCCACGATACGGTTTCCGTGAGAATACCGGCGACCAGCGGGCCGCCAAAGGCGGCAATGGCCCACACGACAGCTTCCGCGCCAAAGACTTTCGCCACAAGACGCGACGGGAAAAGTTCAGGAATAAGGGCATAACAGATGGCGGCAATCACGCCCTCGCCCAGCCCCTGCAGCGCCCGGCCAACAAGCACTTCCGTCATGGACGAGGCAAAAGCGGCGATCAGTGTTCCGACCAGAAACATCAGTGCAGCACCAACCAGCGCCCGGCGTGGCCCTAATTTGCCTTTCAATAGCGCACCGCTGGCACCACCGACGATGGACAAGACGAGATAGAGGGTAAATGCCCAGGAGATGAGCGCCAAACCGCCGATCTCCCGTACGGCTGTCGGCAAGGACGTGGAAACCAGAAAGCCATTGAACGCAAACAACGCTACGCCGAGGCAAAGCGTTGTTGTTGCGGCCGAATATTGCGGGCTTATCAGCTCGGACCAGCGCGCATCACTGGTTTGATCTGTCGACTCTTGCATGGCGTCACCTCAATTAAATAAGTTTTATGTTTTTATATTACCCTTAATAAAACAAGCAATAGCTTTTTAAAAATATTCTTGTTATCGTCAGAAGATGCAGGATCGTACCACAAATCGCATGCTCTATTCCCTGAAGGTGGCTGGCGCGCAGACCGCCGCATCGCTGGCAGACCGCCTTGGCATCACGTCCGTTGCTGTTCGTCAGATGCTGGGGCGGCTACAGGAGGACGGCCTTGTTGACTTTGAAGACAGCCGCGAGACTGTCGGTCGGCCCAAACGCTTCTGGCATTTGACCGATGATGGCAACCGGCAGTTTCCCGACAATCATGCCGCCCTGACAGCCGACATTCTGGCTTCGGTATCCGCTGTTTTCGGCGATGCTGGTCTCGACAAGCTTATTTCCCATCGTGAAGCCACCACGCTCAATCACTACCGCAACGAGTTGTCCAACATAGATTCCATGGAGCAGCGCGTGGAACGGCTGGCGGAAATACGCTCTGCCGAAGGCTATATGGCGGAGATAAACCGCGATGAATCAGGAGCATTGATTCTCGTCGAAAACCACTGCCCTATCTGTGTCGCCGCCAAAGCGTGCCAAAAGCTCTGCCGGTCAGAGCTGGATGTGTTTCAGGCCGCGCTTGGCCCTGACGTGGAAATCAAGCGGTTCGAGCACATATTGAAAGGTGCGCGGCGCTGCGCCTATCGGATTACCGGGACGCAAGTGGATAATCGTCAGCTGACGATGAGGCTGTAAAGCATCGGGCTCATATAGGTGGTGCCGACACGCCAGTAATCACGCATCGGCCCGCCCTCGCACTCAAAACCCAAACGCTCCACGAGCTTGATGGAGGCGGCATTGTCAGGATGAATGATCGCCGAAATACGGTGTATTTTGAGATTTTCCGAGCAGTGATTAACGAGCGCCTGCACCGCTTCCCCCATCAGGCCGCGGCCCTGCCATTCGGTTCGCAGGATATAGCCGATTTCAAGCCGGTGATTACGCGCTTCGCGATGATGATAATTGACCATGCCGATGCACTGGTCCGTTGTTCTGTCTGCTACCGCCCATGCCATCGTTTCATAGGGTGATGTGGTCTTGGCCAGCACACGCAGCCAGCGCCGCGTTTCCTCGATTGTCTCGCAGGCGGAAAAATCCCAGTATTGCGTCAGCTTTTCATCACCCAGACAGGCATGCAGGCCCTTCTCATCCCGGCTTTCAAACTGCCGCAAGCGCAGGCGCGGCGTCAGTAAAGTCGGACAGCCATTGAGCTGATGGGTCATCACCGTCCCCATTTTGGCGCAGCGGGTGCGTTGGTGGGCTGTGCTTTGCGGCGTCCCAGCCGGATCAGGCCAAAGAGGGCGACGGCAATCATCGTCAGACCAGCAGGGATAACCCACCGGTCAACCGTAGCCGCACCCTTTCGCAGAACCAGATCAACCTGCGCCACTTCAAGACCATCCACATCACCGGGCCCTATCTTGAATGTATAGTCACCTGAGACAACCGGATCGATATCCCCCGCCCTGTCGCGATAGACACGCGGCCCCTGTGGCGATCCCCGGTTGGCTGTCTGGGCGTTGACATAGGACAGCGTTTTGACCAGCACGTCCTTGCCATCGCGGGTGACGACAGAAGTCAATGTGCTGCGTCCTTCAGCCGGAATGAAATTGCGCAGCGGCTGCATATCCACAAAAACACGGACAGGTCCGTCGCTATCCTTCAATGCTACGGTGATTGGCTTGTAGGGGCCGGGTCGGTCAAACACCCGCCATGACCCTATCTCGGCACCGGAAAAATTATAGATGTACCAGGGATAACCGATGCCAAGCCCGATGCCAGCAATCAAAAGCAACAGCAGCAGCTTGCGCATGTCAGGCCTTCTTTTCCCAGCGGCCCTCGGCATTCTGCTGCCAATAGGTCAACATATGCCCTTCTGCCTTCAAAAGCTTCCACTGTGCGCGCGCCTGTTCAAGCTGCATCTGATCGTGCCCGTCAAACATCAGGACAAGCCGTTCATAGGCTTCAACATTGCTGGGCGCGGCACCATCCACCAGAAAGCGCACTGTCGCCCCATTCGGATTGCCCTCACCGGTCGTCAATATGACAGGCTGCTCCTGCGGATGCGGCTCCTGATCCGTGGCATGGGCAAGAAACGATGCGTCGGACCAGGTCCACAGATGATTGTCCAGACTGTCACGCCGCTCCTGCGACCCGGTCTGGATAACGACCTTCCATTGGCGGCTGAGCGAGCGTTCGACCAACCCCGGAAGCGCATTTTCCAGTGTCGATTCAGTCAGATGGTAGAACAGGATTTCAGTCATTTTTACTCATCTGATTGGATATTCGTCACTCGGTTTGGTTGAATGGTTCGTGGTGCGTGGTTCGTGGTTCGTGGTTCGACATAACAACCATGAGGGAGAGGGGTGATGCAATGCTAATCGCCGAGGGCGCAGAACTTGACTCCTCATACCCCACCAATCTCTGTCATCCTCGGGCTTGACCCGAGGACCCACGGCCAAGGAGATCAGATGAATCCGTATGCTCAGCGCCTCTAAGTTGTGGGTCCTCGGGTCAAGCCCGAGGATGACAGAGAATGGAGGATTGCAGGGAGCTAAACTCTGCGCCCTCGGCGATTAGCATTGCATCACCCCTCTCCCTCATGGTTGTTATGTCGAACCACGAACCACGAACCGCATTATCACTTTCTGGCTTTATCAGCCTTCGAAATTATCGTGCACCAATCGGTCCAAAAGGCGCACGCCAAAGCCGGAGGCCCAGGACTGGCTGTATTCCGTTGCTGGAGCGCCCATGGCGGTGCCCGCAATATCCAGATGTGCCCAGGCCGTATCACCGACAAAGCGCTTGAGGAACTGTGCTGCAATGATGGCGCCACCAAAACGGGTGCCGATGTTCTTCATATCGGCATTTTTCGTATCGATCAGCTTGTCATAATCAGGACCGAGCGGCATACGCCACAATTTCTCGCCCGTTGCCTGCCCTGCATCGAACAATTGCGCTGCGAGCGTGTCATCATTGGAGAAAAGCCCGGCGCGTGACACACCAAGTGCAACCATGATGGCACCGGTCAACGTGGCAAGATTGACCATGAATTTCGGCTGGAACCGCTCATTGCAATAGTAGAGCGCATCTGCCAGCACCAGACGGCCCTCCGCATCGGTGTTGAGCACTTCGATGGTCTGGCCGGACATGGACGTGACGATATCACCGGGACGCTGCGCATTGCCGTCCACCATGTTTTCCACAAGGCCGACAATACCGACCACATTCACCTTGGCTTTACGGGTGGCGAGTGTATGCAGAAGACCTGTCACGGCAGCTGCGCCGCCCATGTCCCCCTTCATCTCTTCCATGCCGGCGGCCGGTTTGATCGAGACACCGCCGGAATCGAATGTGACGCCCTTGCCGACGAAAGCGATCGGCGCTTCCTTGCCCTTGCCACCCTGCCATTCCATGATTGCGAGGCGCGCCGGACGGACTGAACCCTGCGCAACGCCAAGAAGCGAGCCCATGCCAAGCTTCTTCATGTCCTTCGGATCAAGGATTTCGACCTTCACATCGAGTTTTTTGAGTTCCTCGATTCGTTCAGCAAATTCGACCGGCCCCAGAATGTTGGCGGGTTCATTGACGAGATCGCGTGCAAGGTTAACGCCCTCGGCCACGGCTTCGGCATTGGCAAAGGCTTTCTTTGCGGCATGAGGGTCGGCCACAAGAATGGTGATCTTGGCGGAAGATTTCTCTTCCTTCCCCTCATCGTCGCTTTTGCCCTTCTTGGTTTTATATTTATCGAAGCTGTAGGCGCGCAGCAGAATACCGAGCGCAAAGTCTGCGGCATTTTCGCCCGAGACCTCTGCCTCAGGCAAAGCAAGAACCACCGAAACATGTTTGGCCTTGCCGATCTTTGCGAATGCGGAACCGCCCAGTTTCAGCCAGTCATCGGCTTTCAACTCGGCCGGATCACCCGTTCCAACCAGCACCAGACGGTCCAGTTCAGTCCCCGCAGGCGCAAGCGTGCTCAGGCTTGCGGCAAGTTTTCCCTTGAAATCCGAGACATCAATGATACGCGACAGCAACGCCTGCCCGACGACAGATTCGGCTTCGCCAGCTACCTTACCTTCGCTGGCCAGAAGCAAAACTGCGGTTCCGTTTTCAACGGCAGCAAACTTTGCAAAACTGATGGATGGTCGTTTGGACATGATATCTCCAGATTGAACAAATTGTGACTTCCTTATTCATCACAGTTGATGAATGAAGTGGGTGACGATAAGGATCGCGCGCTAACACCTTGTTAACCAGCTTTCTTCGCCTATTTTTAGCCAAGCCTGACTAGATTGAACATATACCGGGTTCGTCCCATAGTGCGGCAAAATAATGCCATAAGTTGTATGGCATAGATGAAATGGTCGGTCATTCGTGAACGGCAAGTCGACAAACAAGGTGGCGGAACTCTTTTGCGAAACATGACATGCGCCTGATCGAGATATATATCTTACGACGCATTGTCGTCATGTTCCTGGCTGTCCTGCTGTCGGCAGTCGGTATTACATGGATTGTTCAGGTGCTCGGTCGCATCAACTTTCTGACCACCAGCGGCCAGAGCTTCTTCTATATCCTCAAGTTCAGTTCCAACCTTCTTCCGTCAGCATTTCCCGTTGTCATGCCGTTCGCGCTGGTTATCGCCGTGACGCAGACGCTTTCAACGATGAACCAGGATTCGGAACTCGTTGTCATCAATGCCTCGGGCGCACCGCGTTCCACGGTCATTCGTCCGGTTATCCTCTTCGCGATTGTCGTTGCAGCCCTTTCCTTTATCATTGCCAACTACATTGCTCCCTATTCGCAGATGAGCATGCGGCAGATGATTGCCGATGCCCGCTCCGACGTCATCAATCTTGTCGTGCAGCAGGGATCGTTTCAGCGGCTGGACGAAAATCTCTATCTACAGATTGAAAGCCGCGATTCAAACGGCTCGATCAAAGGTCTGTTCGTCTCCGATTCGCGCGATCCGGTGACTGATCTGCTGTATTATTCCAAGGATGGTCTTGTCGTTGACAAGGGTGACCAGAGCCTGCTGGTGATGAAAGACGGCGAGATCGACCGCCGCGATGTAAAGACCGGCAATGTCTCCATTATCAAGTTCAATACCTATGCGCTTGATCTGGCTGAGTTTTTGCCGAATGACGATAAAGATCCAACGATTTTCGCCAAGGACAGGCCGCTGGATTATCTGATGAACCCGGACCCGAACGATCCTGTTTATCAACAGAAACCTTTGCGCTATACGGCAGAACTGGCCAAGCGGCTGACCGACTGGATGTATCCTATCGTCTTCGCTTTGATTTCACTGGCGGCGGCGGCTGACTCACGCTCGCACCGGGAAGCCCGCATTTCGGCTTCTTTCACGGCGATCACCTTGAGTCTCATCGTGTTCTGGATCAGCTATTCCAGCGGCCAGACGGCGGAAAAGAACGAGGACGTTATTCCATTCCTCTTTGCCTTCCCGATTGTGGTTTCATTGCTGGCAATCTATGCACTGGCGACAAACCGTCAGATCGGTGTCCCGGCGTTCCTGAGCAATCTCTTCAAGAACGGACCTGTTACACCACAGGCAGCGCTTGCGGGTGTCAGGACAAAGCTGCTAAATCCCCGCTCCAATCGCGGAGCGAATGAAGAATGATAGGCTGGACACTCGGGCGTTATTTCTTTCTCCGCTACGTGACGATCACCTGCTATTTCCTTCTGGGAAGCTTTGCGCTCGCCCTGATTCTGGATTTCACGGAACTGTCGAGCAAGCTTGCCGCCCTGCCGCAATATTCATCGATTCAGGCTTTCGGCCTGTCGCTGATGCGTATTCCTTACATCATGCAGCAGGTGTTCCCGTTCATTGCCCTGTTCTCGGCGATGACCACGTTGATTTCCCTTAACCGGAAATATGAACTCGTTGTGGCCCGTTCGGTCGGCGTGTCGGCCTGGCAGTTTCTGCTGCCTGCCTGCACCGGAGCATTTCTGTTTGGCCTTCTGGCAGTGCTCGTGGTCAATCCCCTCGCCGCCTACGGCTTTGAGAAAAGCGAAGCGGTGCAAGCGAACTGGCGGAGCGGAAAAACCAACGATACGACCGACGATCGTGTGCCCTGGCTTCGCCAGAAGACCGATGAAGGCGAGACGATCATTGGTGCCAAGAGTATCGTCAATCGTGGCCTGCGACTTGTCGATGCAACTTTTGTCCGTCTGGACAAAAACAAGGACATTATCGAGCGACTCGATGCCAAAACTGCCGACCTTCAAGAAGGTTACTGGCAGCTAACCGATGTGACGAAATTTGTGCTTGGTGAGACCCCTGTTTCACCGGGCGATGTGCAGATTCCAACCCATCTTCGCCCTGAATTTGTTGAAGAAAGCCTCGCGCGGCCTGAGACGATTCCTTTTTTTGAGCTGCGTAACAAAATTGCCGCAGCTCGTTCTTTTGGCTATCCAGCCAATGCTTTTGACATGCATTTCCAGTCTTTGCTGGCTTTGCCTGCACTTTTAATGGCGATGACCCTAATCGCTGCGACAGTTTCGCTAAAATTTGTGCGCTTTGGACAATCCGGGACAATGATTCTGGGTGGCGTCCTTGCGGGCTTCGTGCTTTATGTCGTCACAGTCGTGGTCAAGGCATTCGGAAATGCGGGATTTGTCCCGCCTTTTGTTGCCGCTTGGACTCCAGTCCTGATTGCGACTTTTTTTGGGGTCTCCTTTCTACTGCACAAGGAGGATGGTTAGAGTGGGATTGAATGTAACGCGCTCGGTGTTGCCGACGTGGCTCGCACGGCTTATGTGCGGGACGGCCGTGCTATGCCTTGCAGGCGGGATTTCGTTCCCAGCCGTGGCCCAGACCAATGATGCCCTAGCAGGTAATTTCAAGACGAATCCAAACGCGCAAATGCTGCTGGAATCGGATGAGCTTGTGTATGACATCAACGCCAAGACGATTTCGGCCGTCGGTGGTGTACAGATCGATTATGACGGCAACCGGCTGGTTGCCCGGCAGGTCACCTATGATCAGAAGACCGGTCGCCTGAAGGCCATGGGCAAGGTCGAGATTGTCGAAAAAGACGGCAACCGCATCTATGCGGAAAATCTCGATGTGACCGATGACTTCAAGGAAGGCTTCATCAACACGTTGCGGGTTGAATCAGCCGATAATACGCGCTTTGCCGCTGAAAGCGCCGAGCGTGTTGGCGGCGAGATTACAAAGTTCAACAATGGCATTTATACCGCGTGCGAACCCTGCCGTGATAAACCCGGCAAAGCTCCGCTTTGGCAGGTGCGTGCCCAGAAAATCATCTGGAACGGCAAGAAGAAGACCATCCGCTTCGAGCGCGGTCGGTTTGAGCTGTTCGGTATGCCCCTGGCATTCATGCCAGCCTTCGAAATTGCCGACCCGACAGTGAAGCGCAAAAGCGGCTTCCTGATGCCGAGCTACAAATATGAGACGGATCTCGGCTACGGTGTCAGTGTTCCCTACTTCTGGGCGCTTGCCCCTAATTACGACCTGACGCTGACCGGCACCGGTTATACAAAGCAGGGTTTCCTTGCTGAAGCGGAATGGCGCCATCGTTTGGCCAATGGTGAATACAGCATCAATCTTGCTGGAATCAGCCAGAACAAACCGCACGAATTCAATTCGATTAACGATCAGGAAGATTACAACAATACCGGTCGCGGTATGGTTGGATCGAAGGGCCATTTCCAGATTAATCCACGCTGGTCATTCGGCTGGGACGTTATGGTGCAGTCCGACAAGGCTTTCGCCTATCGTTATGGTCTCGAGAACTATGCGGATTATAACAAGACCGACCAGATTTATCTGACCGGATTGCATGACCGCAATTATTTCGATCTGCGTCTGTATAAATTCCATATTCAGGAAGGTTGGAGCGACTCCAATCCCTCCTCATCCGAACCCAAGCAGCCCTGGGTTCTGCCAAGTCTCGATTATGCCTATATCCCGACACAGCCTCTTGCGGGCGGCGAGTTGAATTTTAACCTCAACGTGCAGGCACTCAGCCGTGACAAGCTGGATGCTACGGCGGGATACACAGGTCTGCCGCGCACCGGGTATCTCTCTGGCATCAAGGGCAATGACGGCCGCATCACTGGCGAAGTTGAGTGGAAGCGTACGTTTATTACGGATAGCGGCCTTGTTCTGACACCCATCCTCGCGTTGCGCGGTGATGGCATGTATGTGGATTCGGATTCAGCTGGCGTTAATCGTGATCAGGCCTTCCGCGGCTTGGCAACGGCCGGACTTGAAGCCAAATATCCAATCCTGTTTACGGCAGCCAATTCGACCCATGTTCTTGAGCCAACAGCCCAGATTTTTGTTCGCAACAATGAACCCTATGCGGGTCAGATGCCGAACGAGGATGCGCAGAGCTTTGTCTTTGACGCTTCAAGCCTGTTTGAGCGAGACAAATTCTCCGGTTACGACCGGGTTGAAGGCGGTACGCGTGCCAATCTCGGCATTCGTTATTCCGGCACATTCAACAATGGCCTGTCACTCAATGGTATTGCCGGTCAATCATTCCAGCTTGGCGGGTTGAACTCCTTTGCGACATCTGATTTTGTCAATGCAGGTGCGGAGTCCGGACTTGAATCGGCGCGCTCCGACTATGTTGCCATGATCGGTGCCAATTACGGTGCCTATAATCTGACGACAGGCGGGCGTTTCGACAAGGATACGTTTGAAATGCGCCGTGCTGAAGTTGCAGCCACTGCAGCGGGCACACACGGCACGCTTTTTGCCAAATATGCGTTTATCGATGCTCAGCCAACTTACGGTTTTCCGACGGACAGACAGGAAGTCACGCTTGGTGGTTCCCTCAAAATCACACCAAACTGGCGCGTTCTGGGTTCCGGCACCTATGATATCGTTCACGATACACTCGTGAAGCAGGTAGCGGCGTTGGCCTATGATGACGAGTGCTTTACCTACCAGATGTCCTATACCGAGCAGCGGCCAATCGACAGCACTGGCGCGGCAGGCGACAAGACAACGACGTTCGGCTTCAACATTTCGTTCCGCACCCTGTGGGAATTTGGCAAGCCGGTGAATATTGGCGGTATTTAATCATTTCTTTTCAACTGGCCGCACTTGCGGCCAGTCATGCTTTTGCCTTAGTAAAATTGCACTAGGGAACAGAAATAAACTCACAGGAATGGATTTTGCTGATCATTTTTGTCAAAATGGCCAAAAGAGATTCATAAATGATCGGATAACGTGGAAGATGATGGTGAGGAAGCACATTCTTGCGGCGGCGATAGTGACCGCTTTGGGTTCTGGTCTGACGGCAGGGTTTTCGCTGCCTGCGCAGGCAAGTGACGTCAAGGTCATTGTCAATGGATCACCAATTACCGATTATGACATTGCCCGTCGCGCGGCCTTTTTGAAGCTGCAGCGCAAGAAGGGCAACCTCGTGCAGATGGCGCGTGAAGAACTGACCGACGACATGCTCAAGCGCCAGGAAATGCGGCGGCTGAACATCGTTATTTCAGATACGGACGTGAACCAGGCTTTTGAACGCTTTGCCACCAACAACAAGATGACGCTCGCCCAGCTCAATGGTGTCCTCGACAAATCGGGCGTTACGGCTGATCACTTCAAAGAATATATCCGCATGCAGATGGGCTGGGGCCGTGCCCTTGGCACCCGCGGCCGCACGCAGGGTGGTAGCCGCGTTTCCGAACAGGATGCCGTACAGCGCATGTTGAAAGATGGCGGCAAGAAGCCTGTATCGACCGAATACACATTACAGCAGGTGATTTTTGTCGTGCCTGCCGCTGATCGCGGTAATCTGGCAAAGCGGCGCAATGAGGCCAATGCCCTGCGCGCAAAGTTCAGCGGGTGTGATTCAACACGCGATATCGCCAAGGGTACACTTGATGTCACAGTGCGTGACCTTGGCCGTTTCGTCGAGCAGGAACTGCCGCCGGAATGGTCAAAGCAGGTGACAGCTACATCCGTTGGCCATGCCACCGTGACGCAGGATACTGACAAGGGCGTGGAGTTCCTCGGTGTCTGCGCAACCCGCCAGATTTCCGACGACCGCGTTGCGCGTCTGGTCTTCTCGCAGGAAGCGGCAGCAGCCAACCAGAAGCCTGATGCCACGGCAGATGCCGTCAACAAGCAGTATCTCGACGATCTCCGGAAAAAGGCATCCATCGTCAATCGATGATGGTATTGCCCTTTCATGAACAACGTCCTTGCTGTCAGTTCTGGTGATCCGTCCGGCATAGGGCCTGATATCGCGCTTACAGCCTGGACTTTGCGCAGATCAGCCCACCTGCCTGCCTTTTTTCTGCTTGGCGACGCGAAGCTCATTGCTGCGCGCGCGGTGCGATTGGGCCTAGAATGCCCCATCGAAATCACCACACCGGACAATGCCCGCCACGTTTTCGATCGCGCGCTGCCGGTTGTTCCATTGCGAAATCCGCAAATCGACCGCCCCGGCACGCCATTGGCAGACAATGCCGCCGGAACAATCGAAGCCATTGAACGGGCTGTTGAATACACCCTGTCCGGTCAGGCGAGCGCCGTTGTTACCTGTCCCATCGCCAAGAAGCCGCTCTATGAGGCCGGTTTTCGCTTTCCCGGCCATACGGAGTTTCTGGCGCATCTGGCCGGTGAGCATCTCGGCCACGAGGTAACGCCCGTCATGATGCTGGCGGGGCCATTGCTGCGCGCTGTACCCGTAACCATTCACATTGCGCTTAGCCGCGTTCCTGAAGTGCTTGATACTGCCAAGATTCTCGCTATTTCCCGCATTACCGCTGAGGCGCTCAGAAACCAGTTTGGCATTGCCAAACCGCGCCTTGCGGTTGCGGGTCTTAACCCGCATGCGGGTGAAGGCGGCTCAATGGGTTTGGAAGATGAGGAAATTGTGCGTCCCGCCGTCGAAATCCTTCGAAGTGAAGGTATAGACGCTCGTGGCCCTCTTCCAGCGGACACCATGTTCCACGCCGCTGCGCGCGCCACCTATGATGCCGCTGTTTGCATGTATCATGATCAAGCCCTCATTCCGGCCAAGACACTCGGATTTGATGACAGTGTAAATGTGACGCTGGGTCTGCCCTTTGTGCGCACTTCGCCGGATCACGGCACCGCCTTTGACATTGCAGGGTCTGGCAAGGCCAAGCCGGACAGCCTGATTGCAGCCTTGCGTCTTGCCGATGAACTTGCCTCCCGTCGCTCCAGCCAGAATCGCACTATCGCATGAGTATTGACGACCTCCCTCCTCTGCGTGATGTGATTGACCGCCATGAACTGATGGCGAAGAAATCGCTTGGCCAGAATTTTCTGCTTGATCTCAACCTGACCGCCAAAGTTGCGCGGCAGGCGGGTGATCTGCAGGGACAGACCGTCATTGAGGTTGGACCCGGCCCGGGCGGCCTGACACGCGCCTTACTGGCTCAGGGTGCCAATGTCATCGCTATTGAACGTGACGAGCGCTGCCTGTCGGCCCTGCAGGAGATCGCCGATCATTACCCGGGTCGTCTCAGGGTCATCTCTGGTGATGCAATGGAGACGGACTTCAGGGCGCTGGCGGGCGGCGAGAAAGTCAAAATCATTGCCAATCTGCCCTATAATATCGGCACGCAACTGCTGATCGGCTGGCTGCTCAGCGAGCCATGGCCGCCCTTCTATGCCTCGCTGACGCTGATGTTCCAGCGTGAAGTGGCCGAGCGTATCGTAGCAAAACCGACTTCCGATCCCTATGGCCGCCTCGGCGTGCTGGCGGGCTGGCGCACGGAGGCAAAGATCACTTTCGACGTGCCGCCGCAGGCCTTTACACCGCCACCAAAGGTGACATCATCGGTGGTCCATCTCGTTCCGCGCGCAGCACCGCTCCCATGCGACGCGACGATACTTGGCCGAGTAACACAGGCGGCTTTCGGCCAGCGCCGCAAGATGTTGCGCCAGAGCATCAAGCCGCTTGGCGGCGAAACGCTGCTGGCCAAGGCAGGCATAGACGGCACCCGCCGCGCGGAAACGCTATCAATTGAAGAGTTTGTGGCCCTCGCCAACGCACTTTGAGCGGTGGCTCAAGTAAAGCAAATATCGGCCAGATAGAACCAACTCACCCCAACGGTCAGTAGTCCTACGAATTGTCCGCGAAACCGTGGCGTGCACTGATGTGCTGGCGCTTCATGGTGAGCGTACTTTGTCAGGAGCTGAAAATAGCCATTCCATGCTTTACGCGCAGTGCCGCGCAGCCGACGGTTAGATGATCCCCGGACGCGATTTTCGTGCTCTATGGGCAGCGTATACGATCTCAATCGTCGGTGATTGGGCTTATCGCCTCGCGATACCTCTTGTGGTCTATGATCTGACCCAATCGCCCTTTTTGATGTCGCTTTCCTATGCAGCAACCTTTGCGCCATTCATCATTGTCATGCCTTTCGGCGGCGTGCTGGCCGATGCAGTAGACCGTAAACGCCTGTTATGGATTGCGGATTTTATCTCGGGATGTATTGCCCTTGCGATCTGTCTTTATCTGTCCCTCCCCGGAGCAAACGCCTATTGGCTCATGCCGGGGCTGGCAGTTCTGGGCGCCATATCAAGTATTTCTCACCCGGCCTTTCAGGGATTTCTGCCCAGCACCGTGCCCGCGCAACATCTTTCACGTGCAAACTCATTGATCACGACAAGTGATAGTGTTCTCAACCTTGTGGCGCCAGCAATTGGGGGCTCGCTCGTGGCCTTACTGGGTGCATACAACGTGCTTTGGTTGAATGCCGCATCGTTTTTTCTTTCCATGGCACTCATCTTGATCATTCGCGCCCAAAACCCTGTTGGTGACGGCACTCTGACACTATCGGTTTCCTCAGTACTTCATGGCCTGGGTCAGGGTCTAAAAACTGCCATGCACTACCCGATCATCAAGTGGGGCACATTCCTGTTCATTCTGGTCAATTTCTCTTCCCACCTTATCCTTGGAAATATCATTTATTTTCTCACACAGGACATCGGACTTAGTCCGGAGCTGGCAGGTCTTGCCTTGGGTCTCTCCGCCATTGGCGCAATCATTGGGTCTCTGATAGCGCCGAAATTGATGCAGCGCGTTCATCCGGGGCGGCTCATGCTGGCATGCGTGTTCGTGTCAGCGATCGGAACGGCACCCCTTCTGCTGGCGGAACGCCTCGATTTTTGGGGTGTTGTCGGCGCGCGGTCTATCACCATGGCCGCTGAAGCCGTTATCGTTGTCACGATGTTCACAGAACGGCAACGCGTGGTGCCAACTCAATATCTAAGCCGCGTGGTCGCAATCACCAGAACGATCAGCTACGTGCCAGTTCCTTTGGCCGCTACGCTTGGCGGGTACATTCTCGCAACACAGTCCGGAGACATGTCAACGGTAATAGTATTGAGCATGATTGTGCTCATTGGATGTGTCGTGATCGGTGTCTTCACCCCATTTGTGTCAGCTGACGATGAAAAAGAAACACGGATGGATACGACAGCAAGTGTGTAGGGGTGGCGTTCAGCGTCACGCCAACGCGCTCTAGTCGATCTTTTCATCCAGCAGGGTGCTGACGAAATCAAACAGGCCGGGGCAACGGTCGCGGCGCAGGCGTTCGGCAGTCACGATTGACTGGACCTGATGATAGGCGCGGTCGAGATCCTCGTTGACGATAACATAGTCGTAGGATCGCCAACGCTCGATCTCGTTGCGTGCATTGCGCAGGCGCACATCGATCACTTCCTCCGTGTCTTCGGCGCGGCGATGCAAGCGGTGCTTCAGAGCAGTCATCGACGGCGGCAGAATGAAGATGCTGACGACGTCGCCCTTCATTTTTTCCTGTAATTGCAGCGCGCCCTGCCAATCAATGTCAAAAAGCATGTCCTGGCCATCGGCAAGGGCATTTTCCGCGGCTTCCCGGGGTGTGCCATAGAAATTGCCATGCACCTCAGCCCATTCAATCAGTTCATCGCTGTCGCGCAGGCGCTCGAACTCGCGCACGGAAATGAAATGATAGTGGACGCCTTCAATCTCGCTGGCGCGGCGCGGACGCGTGGTCACGCTAACCGACAATGCCAGTTCGAGCTTCTCTTTATCATTGAGCAACAGTCGGGCGATCGTCGACTTTCCTGCGCCCGATGGCGAGGACAGCACCAGCATGAGGCCACGTCGTTTGATGCTGTTGGATGCGTTGAGCATGATTACTCCAGATTCTGTATTTGCTCGCGCAATTGATCCACAACCGCCTTCAGGTCAAGTCCAATCGACGTGATCGAGGCCGCATTGGCCTTGGAGCAGAGTGTATTTGCCTCGCGGTTAAATTCCTGTGTCAGAAAATCCAGCTTACGCCCGACCCCATTTCCATCGCGCAGAAGCGTGCGCGCGGCGGCCACATGCATATCAAGGCGATCAAGTTCTTCCTGAATATCGGCCTTTGTCGCCAGAAATGCCGCTTCCATATGCAGGCGGGCTTCATCAAGTGCCGGAGACGCATCCAGCAGCAGCGCCACCTGCGCAGCAAGCCGCGCGCGAACTGCATCGAGCGTACGGCTTGGATCACGCCGCGCCTGCTGGGTGAGCAGCTCCACCGCATCGACCTGTGCGCTCAATATGTCGCCGAGTGCCTTGCCTTCAATCTGGCGATTGTGTTCGAGCTGCAAAAGCGTTTCGTCAAGAACAGCCAGAACGGCTTCCTCAACCTCAGCCTGATCTTCCGGCGATAACACGTCCTGTGGCGCCTCCAGAACGCCGCGCAGAGCCATCAGGCCCTCCGGTGTTGAAGGAGCCAGTTTGAAGTCCTCGCGCAGCTGTGCGGCAATCCGTGCCAGTTCCTTCAGCAAAGGCTCGTTGATGAGCGCCTTCGCATCACCCGCATTGCGGGTCACAGTCAATGCAGCCTGAAAATTGCCGCGCTTGAAACGCTGGCCAAACAATGCTCGCGCCTTTTGCTCCACAGCTTCAAAGCCAGTGGGCAGGCGAAACCTGACATCAAGGCCCTTGCCATTGACCGATTTGATTTCCCATGAAATCTGCACCCCGGCATCGTTCCGGAGGTGACGGGCAAAACCCGTCATGCTTTGCAATGACATTATTCCCCCCAAGAACGAAGGCCTGATCGCAATCAGGCCCTTGCAGAATTATTGTTGTGTTGGCTCGCTGTCATCCCCGGCGTCAGACGGATCGGCATTCTTGTCGCCGGTTGCCGCCTTGGCTGCCTCGTCAATGCGATTCTTCTCCACCGTGCGCCAGCGCTTCACATTGTCATTGTGGTCATCAAGCGTTTCGGCAAATACGTGACCGCCAGTGCCATCGGCGACAAAATAAAGATCCTTGGTCTGCGAGGGATGCGCAACGGCTTCCAGCGCATCGCGGCCGGGATTGGCAATCGGCCCCGGTGGCAGTCCGTTGATCGTATAGGTGTTGTACGGTGTCGGCTTTTCCAGATCGGATTTCAGGATTGGGCGGTCAGATGGTTTGCCCTTGCCGCCAAACAGGCCATAAATGATCGTAGGATCAGACTGAAGGCGCATGCGCTTGTTCAAACGGTTGATGAACACGGCAGCAACGCGCGGGCGCTCATCGGCCTTCCCTGTTTCTTTCTCGACGATCGAGGCAAGCGTGACAAATTCTTCAATGGTCTTGAGCGGAACGCTCGGATCGCGGCGCGCCCAAATCTCGTCAACCAGCTTCTTCTGGTCAGCCTGCATCTTCTTGACGATTTCCTCACGCGTTGTGCCGCGGGAGAAGCGCTGAGTATTGGCAAACAGCGAACCTTCGTCAGGCACAACCGCTGGCAACGCGCCGGTCAGCACATCATCCTCGCTCACGCGTTGCAGAATCTGATCGACGGTAAGCCCTTCCGGAACAGTCAGCGAATGCAGGACCGACTTGCCGCTGCGCAACAAATCCATGATATCGCGCATTGAGGCGTGCGCCTTGATCTCGTACTCACCCGCCTTCATATCGCGCTGATAGCCATAGGCCTGAACGCCATATTTGAAAACACGCGCATCGGTGATGATGCCGCGACGCTCCAGACCATCGGCAATTTCAACAATCCCGGTGCCATTCTTGACGACATAATCCGTCGTAACATCTGTCGGACCGGGCTCGTTGAACGAAACCTTGCCGAAATAAACGGCGGCAGCGGCGGCAAGAACCACCAGCACAACCAGCGACAGCATGAAATTGGCAAAGACAACGATCTGGCTGCGGGCACGGCGCGACCGGCGCACGGGTGCTGGCGGGGGTGTCCCCGGCTCAGGCCGCAAGGCTTCAGATGCCGACTGCGGAACAATCGGTTTACGCTCCGGCGCGTTGGCGGCGGGCGAACCGTTCGTCTCTTCAGACTGCTGATCTGAGCTCACGCAAACACCTCGAGCAAGTTTTTCCGGCAAGAATGCCGGTAAATTTGATTGTGATTATGGCGAAAGCGCGAAAACGCTTCCGCCATTGCTGCAATCACTGTTGAAAACGCCGCAAAACGAGCGAAGCGTTGGTACCACCAAATCCAAAGGAGTTGGAAAGCGCCACATCAATCTTACGATGCCGTACCTTGTGCGGCACCAGATCAATTTTGGTTTCCACCGATGGTTTGTCCAGATTGAGCGTAGCCGGGGCGACATTGTCACGAATGGCAAGCGCACAGAAAATGGCTTCGGTCGAACCGGCAGCACCGAGAAGGTGGCCAATGGATGACTTGGTGGACGACATCGAGACTTTTGGAGCAGCATCGCCCAGAACGCGCTCAACAGCACCAAGCTCAATCGTATCAGCCATGGTCGATGTACCATGAGAGTTGATGTAATCGATCTGATCGGGCGTGATGCCCGCCCGCTTCAGAGCCATTTCCATGGAGCGCTGCGCACCCTCACCGCTCTCGGACGGAGCCGTGATGTGATAAGCGTCGCCGGAAAGACCATAGCCGATGACTTCGGCATAAATCTTTGCGCCGCGTGCCAAAGCATGTTCCAGCTCTTCAAGCACGACAATACCGGCACCCTCACCCATGACGAAACCATCACGGTCATCATCGTAAGGGCGTGAAGCCGCAGTCGGATCATCATTGCGTGCAGTGGACAGCGCCTTGCAAGCGGCAAAACCGGCCAGCGAAATACGGCTGACGGGCGATTCCGTACCACCGGCAACCATAACGTCAGCATCACCAAAGGCGATCAGACGCGATGCATCACCAATGGCGTGCGCTCCGGTCGAGCAAGCTGTGACAACCGAATGGTTCGGGCCGCGCAACTTATGCTTGATGGATACCTGGCCAGAAGCCAGATTGATCAGACGACCGGGAATAAAGAAAGGCGAAATGCGCCGGGGGCCTTTGTCACGCAGCGTATAACCCGCTTCGACAATGCCTTCGAGGCCACCAATACCCGAACCGATCAGCACACCGGTGCGAATCTGATCCTCGTCGCTTTCCGGTGCCCACTTGGCATCGGCAAGCGCCTGATCGGCAGCACCCATGGCGTAAATGATAAAGGGATCAACCTTGCGCTGTTCCTTTGGCTCCATCCAATCATCAGGATTGAATGTACCATCGGTGCCATCACCAACCGGTATCCGGCAGGCAATTTTGCAAGGCAAATCTTCAACTTCAAACTCTGTCACCAGTCGGGCAGCACTCTTACCAGCCAAAAGGCGGGACCAAGTAAGCTCAACACCGGATGCAAGAGGAGAAACCAGCCCAAGGCCGGTTATGACAACGCGCCTCATGGCCGATCCTTCAATGTCATATTCAGCATGATCTTTTCCAACGGCCCCGCGCAGGTCCCGACAGGGGCTTCTCGCCTCCTGTCATGATTCCTGCGCTGCCAGGCCGAATGAAAATCAGGCAGATGCTTTGTCGATGAACTTGACGGCATCGCCGACTGTCAGAATCGTCTCGGCAGCATCATCAGGAATTTCAACGCCGAATTCTTCTTCGAAAGCCATCACGAGCTCGACAGTATCAAGGCTGTCTGCGCCCAGATCGTCGATGAAGCTCGCACCATCGGTGACTTTCTCGGCATCAACGCCCAGATGTTCAATAACGATTTTCTTGACGCGTTCTGCAGTATCACTCATGTGGAAACCTCAACCTGTTTGTTTTTCCCTATGCCTTGGTTAGCGGCACGGATGACTCTAATCAAGCAATAAGATGGCACTTCAGCCCTGTTTAACAGCTAAAACGCACATCCTCGCGGCTTATTCCTTGCGGAAAGGAAAGGGCATCAAATCGATTTGATGTCCTGACTTGGTGCGCGACTTATCACGCTTTATTGACGGCCTCAATCTCATAAATGTGATTGCACCCTTTACACCCGGCTGAATTGTATTGTCCGGGTGCACTTTATCAGATCATTGCCATGCCGCCATTGACGTGGATCGTCTGGCCGGTGACGTAGGATGCTTCGTTGCTGGCAAGGTAGATTACAGACGACGCCACTTCCGCGCCCGTCCCCATGCGGCGCATGGGAATGGCGGACATAATGGTTTCTTTCTGCTTGTCGTTCAGCTTGTCGGTCATCGCCGATTCGATGAAACCCGGTGCAACGCAGTTGACCGTGACATTGCGGCTGGCAATTTCCTGTGCGAGCGACTTCGAAAAGCCGATCAGACCGGCCTTCGATGCCACATAATTCGTCTGGCCAGGATTACCCGTTACACCAACAACAGAGGTGATGTTGATGATACGGCCATAACGGCGGCGCATCATCGGGTGGGTCAATTCGCGCGTCAGGCGGAACACGGCGGTCAGATTAACCTCAAGCACGCTATCCCAGTCAGCATCGGCCATGCGGACAAACAGCCCATCCTTGGTGATACCGGCATTGTTGACGAGAATTTCAACACCTTCCAGTTCGCTCTCCGCCTTTTCGCCCAGCGCCTTCACTTCGTCGCGGTTCGACAGGTTTGCCGGGAAAATCTTGACCCGGTCGCCAAGCTCGCTTGCCAGCGCCTCAAGTTTTTCAACGCGCGTGCCATGCAGGCCAACAATCGCACCCTGCGCATGCAGCGCGCGGGCAATGGATTCGCCAATACCACCGCTGGCACCTGTTATGAGAGCCTTGCGGCCTGTCAGGTCAAACATTGCTCAATCCCTTCCGTTCAAACGTTCAGCGCGGCAACAGCCGCTTCAATATCGTCAGGCGTGCCAACCGCGACACCTGATATGTCTTTATTAATACGGCGCGCAAGGCCGGTCAGCACTTTGCCAGCGCCAATCTCGTAGAGCGTCGTTACGCCATTGGCACCAAACCACTCGACCGTTTCGCGCCAGCGGACCTGACCCGTCACCTGCTCGACCAGCAAAGCTGCGATCTCATCAGCCGATGTGACCGGGGTTGCCCGCACATTGGCAATCAGTGGAACAATCGGGTTCTGCTTGGATACACTGGCCAGCGCCGCGCGCATGGCTTCAGCGGCTGGCGCCATCAGGGTAGAATGGAAGGGTGCGGAGACTGGCAGCATGATGGCGCGCTTGGCACCTTTTTCGGTCGCAAGTGCTGCGGCCGCCTCAACAGGAGCTTTTGAGCCCGAAATAACAATCTGGCCACCGCCATTATCATTGGCTATCTGCACCGGACCTTCCAGAGAAGCATCCGCACAGACAGCCTGCACCACATCATGTTCAAGACCGATGATAGCAGCCATGGCGCCCGCTCCTGCGGGAACCGCCTGCTGCATGGCATTGCCGCGAATGCGCAAAAGCCGCGCCGTATCGGCCAGCGAGAATGTCCCGGCAGCACACAGCGCCGAATATTCACCGAGCGAATGGCCAGCCACATAGGCCACTTTGTCCTTGATCGAAATGCCGCGCGCTTCCAGAACCCGGATAACTGCAATGGAAACAGCCATGAGGGCGGGCTGCGCATTGGCGGTCAGTGTCAGGGTTTCTTCCGGTCCGTCCCAAATAATAGAAGAGAGCTTTTCCCCCAGCGCATCATCCACCTCGTCGAAAACAGCCTTGGCTTCGGCGAAATTGTCGGCCAAAGCCTTGCCCATACCAACCGTCTGACTGCCCTGACCCGGGAAGGTAAATGCTATGGACATGCGGGGCGCCTCCAGATTTCTGCTTTATTTTCGATAATGTGCCGCGCGATGTGCCTATCAGCAAGCCCAGAGTCAAGCTTTCATGCACATTATCGATGGAGGATTGCAGTGAGGTGGCTGCAGATTTGTGGTTCGTGGTTCGACAAGCTCACCATGAGGGAGAGGGATGATGAAAGGGAGCTTTATTCTGCAACCTATGCGATAAGCGTTGCATCCACCCTTCTCCCTCATGGTGAGCTTGTCGAACCACGAACCACTACAATGCCACCACCACCCCATCTTTTGCGTTGCAATATAAAACGGTCCATGCGGGTTGCTTCTTTTCAGATTTGCCCGTATAAGCCGCCCGTTCATTGCTCGGCGTCAGCTGGGGGCTGAACGGAGGGCCGGATTTTATCCGTGGAAGCGTAAAAGCTTCAGCCTCCCGTGTCTCCGCTCTCGATCGTCTCCATCAGCGTCCTTTCTTCGCCGGTTTCCGGCAGAGAGATTCGCAGAGGTTTACCGTTGATTCCGGGCAATATTAACGAAGAAAGGCAAAGACAATGGCTCTTTATGAACATGTGTTCCTTGCTCGACAGGACATTTCGCAGCAGCAGGTCGATGCGCTTGTAGAACAGTACAAGGGTATCATCGAGGCCAATGGCGGCAAAGTCGGGCGTATTGAAAGCTGGGGCCTCCGCGCCCTGACATATCGCATCAACAAGAACCGCAAGGCGTATTACTCGCTTCTCAACATCGATGCTCCGGCAGCAGCCGTTGCAGAAGTTGAGCGCCAGCAGCGCATCAATGAAGACGTTCTGCGCTTCATGACCGTTCGCGTTGAAGAGCACGAAGAAGGCCAGTCGGCCATGCTTGCACGCCGTGACGATCGCCGCGAACGCGACGACAAGTTCGGTGGCCGTGATGACGATCGTCCGCGCCGTCCACGCCGCCCGCGTGACAACGAAGCCGGTGAAGGAGCAGAATAATGGTTGATATCAATCAGATCCCGACCCGTCGTCCGTTCCATCGCCGCCGCAAGACCTGCCCGTTCTCGGGTGCCAATGCGCCGAAGATCGACTACAAGGACGTCAAGCTCCTGTCGCGCTACATTTCCGAGCGTGGCAAGATCGTTCCTTCCCGTATTACAGCTGTCAGCCAGAAGAAGCAGCGCGAACTCGCCCAGGCGATCAAGCGTGCCCGTTTCCTCGGCCTGCTGCCTTACGTTGTGAAGTAAGACTACCGAAGGCGGCAGGATTTCATCCCGCCGCCTTCAGCCTTCGGGCAAAATATAAGCCTTCCGCGATGGGCGCGGTCAGGCAAACCAAAAAACCCAAGTTGAGGAATCGGTTTAAAAACCACCTCTAACTGCATGAATGGCGTATAATCCTTATCCAAAAATCAAAGAAGATTTTTGGGGTTATGCGCAAAGCAGGACAGCGAGCGAAATGAAACTGACTGGAACAGATATTGGCGTTGGAGTGTTGGCGGGCCTTGCGGCTGCGCTGCTCTCGATCGGCCTTGCCAATCAGTCGATTATTGGCTTTCTCCTCGTCCTGTTTACCCCGCTACCGATTTTCATTGCAGCGCTCGGCTGGGGCACGGTAACCGGCTTCATCGCCGCGGCCACGATGACAATCGCAGTTTCTGTCATTTCGCCGTCTCTGGATGCAGTGGCCGACATACTCTTGATGGCTGTTCCAGCCGCTACAGGCGCATATTTCATTGGTTTGGCACGACCGGCAGCTGAAATCGGCGGCCCCAAAGACGTCTTTGTCTGGTATCCCCTGGCCGACACATTGTTGCGCCTCTGCCTGGTCGTAGCTGTCGGTGTGATCATTATCGGTGCAATGATCGGCGAAGCACAGATGACTGCGCTCGTACAGGCCGTGACCAAACAGATGAACGAAACCAATCCCCAATTGGCCGCAAATCCGGAAGTCGGTCAGTTGCTTGTACGGATTATGCTGCGTCTGATGCCCATTATCGCTTCCGCAGCGTTTGTGATGTCTATCGTCGCCAACCTTTACGTGGCCCTGCGTATCACTGCTGCTGCCGGCAAACTGCAACGCCCCCGGGATGATTGGCCCCGCGCACTGCGGTTGCCTCGCCCTGCACTGGTAATTTTTGCCATTGCCTGCGCGATGGCTTTCCTGCCGGGCGCGCCCGGATATGTGGGAAGTACCATTGCTGGCGCTGTTGGAGCCGGGTTCTCGATGGCAGGCTTTGCCATGCTGCATGCCCGCTCACGCGGCGCGACGTGGCGGCCGTTCGCCCTGTGGTTTGCCTATGCCTGCGCATTTATCTTCAGCTTTACGCTCATCGTCTTCCTTCTGGCCGGTCTGTTTGACACATCGCGCAACGCGCCGGTTTCGAAGGCTGAAATTAAAACACCACCCAATAACGACAATTAACGACCAATTGAACTTGAAAGGAAAACTCAAATGGAAGTCATTCTTCTCGAACGCATCAGCCGCCTCGGCCAGATGGGTGAAACAGTCAAGGTAAAGGACGGCTTTGCCCGTAACTTCCTTCTGCCGCAGGGCAAGGCTCTTCGTGCCAACGAAGCCAACAAGAAGAAGTTCGAAGGCCAGCGCGCCCAGCTCGAAGCACGCAACCTTGAGCGCAAGACCGAAGCTCAGACAATCGCTGACAAGCTCAACGGCAAGACATTCGTTGCTGTTCGCTCCGCCGGTGAAACCGGTCAGCTCTACGGTTCAGTAACGACTCGCGACATTGCTGACCTGATCACTGCAGAAGGTTTCTCGATCAACCGCAACCAGGTTGAACTGAACACACCAATCAAGACGATTGGCCTGCACAAGATCGTTCTGGCTCTGCATGCGGAAGTCGAAGCAACTGTTACGATCAACATTGCTCGTACTGCCGATGAAGCCGAGCGTCAGGTAAAGGGTGAAGACCTCACCTCTGCCGAAGCCATCTACGGCATTGAAGAAGCACCGCTTTCTGACGAATTCTTCGATGAAGACGAAGAAGGCGAAGAAAACGCCTGATTTTAAAGCATAAACTGCTCTGAGGAGTGGTATTTGCTTTACCATAAAACACCCGGCAGAGATGTCGGGTGTTTTTTTGCTTTTCAGAATCAAAAAAACAGGTAAATTTATTCATCCTACCCACGCCCGACCTTGGCTCGCTCCCGAGCCTCATAATGGCCGAGCTCTATCGTCAATGATGGAGATTGTTCATGAATGCCATCCTTAAGGCCGCTCTCTCGCGGCTTGTTCACACTGGTACACTTGTTATCACTGACTCCTCCGGCCAAAACCGCACCTTTGGTGATGGAACCGGAGAACCGATCCATTTCCGCATCAATACGGCTGCAGCCGAACGGCGGATTGCCTTTGATCCGTCCCTGCATTTCGCCGAAGCCTATATGAACGGCGAACTCGATGTTCTCGACGGCGATATCTATGACGTCCTGAAGATCATCTTCGAAAATACCGGGGCAACGGTTGCGCGCGAGCCATGGATGCTGGCGTTGGAGGGCATTCGCCGTGCCACCCGCCGCCTGCACCAGATGAACACGCTTGCCCGTTCATCAAGCAATGTACACAGGCATTACGACCTGTCTGAAGACCTGTACCGGCTGTTTCTCGATACGGACATGCAGTATTCCTGCGCCTATTTCGAGCACCCCGATGCAACGCTCGAAGAAGCCCAGATGGCGAAGAAACGGCATATTGCCGCCAAGCTGCTGGTTGAAAAAGGGCACAAGACGCTCGATATCGGCTGCGGCTGGGGCGGTCTGGGTCTCTACCTCGCCCGCCACCTCGATGCCAATGTGGAGGGTGTTACCCTGTCGCATGAACAGCATGGCATCGCCAACAAACGGGCAGTTGACGAGGGCTTATCGGCACAGGCCCGCTTTGACCTGCGCGATTACCGCACCATTGATGACAGTTTTGACCGGATTGTTTCGGTCGGCATGTTCGAACATGTCGGCGTCGGGCATTTTGCCGAATACTTTCAGCATACGGCCCGGCTTTTGAAGAAGGATGGCGTTTTCCTTCTCCATTCGATTGGCCGTTCCGATGGTCCGTCCTATACCAATGCCTTTATCCAGAAGTACATTTTTCCGGGAGGTTATATCCCTGCCCTTTCAGAAGTGCTTCCGCATATTGAAAAGGCTGGCCTTGTTATTACCGACATCGAAATTCTGCGTCTGCACTATGCCGATACGTTGCGCATCTGGCGTGAACGCTTCATGGCCAACCGCGACAAGGCAAAGGCGATCTATGATGAACGCTTCTGCCGCATGTGGGAATTCTATCTCGCCGCATCAGAATCAGCATTCCGCTGGCAGAACCTGATGGTGTTCCAGATACAGCTGGCGCACCGGCAGGAAGCTGTGCCACTAACGCGCAGCTATATCGAGAAAGAAGAAAAACGTCTCAAGCGGCTGGAAAGCGAGCGCAGCTGCGCCAATACGCAGGTCGACAACCGGGAATCGGTTGCCGGACGTTAACGTTCGCCGCACTTGAATAAAATTGGCCCGCCATGATCGTGATGATCGCGGCGGGCCAATTACATTAACCTTCAAGCCTCCGATGCGGCTGCCCCCACTCCCAGTCCGTCATCCTCGGGCTTGACCCGAGGACCCACGGCAGAGGGGACTTTTCCGCAATCATGGCGCTGCTCAGCAATGGGTCCTCGGGTCAAGCCCGAGGATGACGAAGAGAGAAGCGCACGGATGACGGAGAGAGTGATGCTTAACGATGACGGTGAGAACGTGCTTTTTGATACCGAAGAAGGAGGTGCTCCATATCATCGCCGACGGAAGTGCTGATGTGTCAATAGTACCAGACCAAGGAATAAAAGTTTTATCCCCCAAGGCTGTTAATAGCGGGAATCATGGTACCGTTTCATTCGGACCGTCATTGGTTGTCCAGAGCAGCTTTACACGCCATTTTTAACTGCTTACTGCGGAACAGGTATTGGAATCGGGGCGAAAATTAACATGGCTGAGGCAGCACGCAAATTCCTTGAGGTACGCGACAGTGGAGACAAGCTCTACCGCGAAGCACCCAACAATATCGAAGCCGAGCAAGCGCTGCTGGGTGCCATTCTCATCAACAATGATGCGTTTTACCGTGTTTCCGACTTCCTGAAGGCCGTGCATTTTTACGAGCCGCTGCATCGCAAGATTTTCGATGTGTCCTCGGACATGATCCGCATGGGCAAGATGGCGAACCCCGTCACGCTGAAAACCTTCCTACCAACGGACGAAAAAGTCGGCGAAATGACGGTGATGCAATATCTCGTCCGCCTCGTCACGGAAGCGGTTACGGTCATTAACGCCGAAGATTACGGCCGCGCCATCTATGATCTTGCTACCCGCCGCGCGCTGATCACCATTGGCGAGGACATGGTCAATATCGCCTATGACGCGCCCGTTGATGTGATGCCGCAGGGCCAGATCGAGGACGCTGAACGCCGGCTGTTCGAACTGGCAGAAACAGGCCGCTATGATGGCGGCTTCCAGACCTTTACCGATGCGGTGAAAACCGCCGTCGATATGGCCAATGCCGCCTTCATGCGCGATGGCCATCTTTCCGGCGTATCCACAGGCATCCATGCGCTCGACAATCGTATGGGTGGCTTGCAGCCATCGGATTTGATCGTCCTTGCAGGCCGTCCCGGTATGGGCAAGACCTCGCTTGCCACCAACATCGCCTTCAACATCGCTGCGGCTTACGAGTCCGAGCAGTTGGCTGATGGCACGATCAAGGCCAAGAATGGCGGTGTTGTCGGCTTCTTCTCCCTCGAAATGTCGTCGGAGCAGCTGGCAACCCGTATTATTTCCGAGCAGTCGGAAATCAGTTCATCGAAAATCCGGCGCGGTGAAATTAACGAGGCCGAGTTCGAAAAGCTGGTCGCCTGCTCGCAGCATATGCAGAAAGTACCGCTCTATATCGATCAGACGGGTGGTATTTCCATTGCGCAGCTCGCCGCCCGTGCCCGGCGCCTCAAGCGTCAACGCGGCCTCGACGTTCTGGTCATCGACTATATTCAGCTGATGCAGGGTTCATCCAAGAAAGCCTCTGAAAATCGCGTGCAGGAAATCACCGAAATCACCACCGGTCTGAAAGCGCTCGGCAAGGAACTCAATACGCCGATCATCGCGCTGTCACAGCTCTCCCGTCAGGTGGAAAGCCGCGAAGACAAGCGCCCGCAGCTCTCCGACTTGCGTGAATCAGGATCGATCGAGCAGGACGCCGACGTGGTGATCTTCGTTTATCGCGACGAATACTACATCAAGAACAAGGAGCCGAAGGAAGGCACCGAAGAGCATTTCAAGTGGCAGGCTGATCTGAAGGAAGCCATTGGCAAGGCGGAAGTTATCATTGCCAAGCAGCGTCACGGTCCGACAGGCACGGTAAAACTGGCCTTCCAGGCGGAATTCACCCGCTTCACGGATCTTGCAGAAGAATCACACTTGCCGGAGCGGTTTGAGTAGAGTTGAGGGGTGGTTCGTGGTTCGTGGTTCGACAAGCTCACCATGAGGGAGAGTGAGGATGCAACGATAATCGTCGGCGTTGCAGATCAAAAAATTGCCGAGCACAAAGGTTGCAGAACTTGACTCCCTTTCATCACCCCTCTCCCTCATGGTGAGCTTGTCGAACCACGAACCACCAATCGCGCACCACCACATGCAACCAAAACCTTCCACCTAGTATCCAAATGCAAAGCCTCATACCATTTTGACCAGTTTAACCAGTCCGGACCTCATTCACTTGACCAACATGCAGCCTCACATCACCACCACAGGCGCTGACCCCCGTCTTGCGGGCGGGCGGCTTACGATCGACCTTGATGCACTTGCCGCGAACTGGAAGCTTCTCTCCGAAAAATCCAAGCCGGCGAAGGCAAGCGCTGTCGTCAAGGCCAACGCCTATGGGCTTGGCATTGAGTATGTCGTGCCCGTCTTGTGGGATGCCGGGTGCCGCACTTTCTTTGTGGCGCTTGTCGAGGAAGGGTTGCGGGTCAAGGCGATTGCACCGGAAGCGCGGGTTTTTGTTCTCAATGGCCTGTTTGCCGAGGCACGTCCATTCTTTGAAACGTCTGGGCTCATTCCTGTGCTGGGCTCGCACTACGAAATCGACCTCTGGGTCAATGCCAATGCCAGCAGCGGATTGAACCTGCCCTACGCACTGCATGTGGATACCGGCATGAACCGGCTGGGGCTGACTGTTGCAGAAGCAATTGATTTTGCCACGCAAGCCAAAGACATGCCTGTTCTGGTCATGACCCATCTGGCAACCGCCGATGAGCCGGGACACCTTCTCACCCAGCGGCAGATTGAGTCATTTCAACAGCTTCGCACTGCTTTTGCAGGCATTGAATCAAGCGTGTCCAACTCGTCAGGCATTTTCCACCCGGTTGGCATTGGTTCCGATTTGAGCCGTCCCGGCATTGCCATGTATGGCGGCGAACCGCTTGCGGGTGAGTCCAATCCGATGCGCCCTGTTGTGACAGTCGAAGCGCGGGTTGTGCAAATCCGCACCGGCCTCAAAGGCGAGACGTCAGGTTATGGTGCAACGGCGCTGCTTGAGCGCGACACGCGCATTGCCATTTGTTCGACCGGCTATGCGGATGGCTATCTGCGCTCGGCCTCGGGCAGCGGCACACCGCTGCGCATTGCTGTGCGCAAGGGCGGTGAAGGTTTTGTTGCCGGTCACAAAGTGCCTGTTATCGGCCGCGTGACGATGGACATGACATCCTTCGACATCACAGACCTGCCTGAATCTGCGGTCAAACCCGGTGATTACATCGAGCTTTTCGGCCATAATATTCTGCTTGATGAAGCCGCGCGGGCTGCAGGCTCCATCGGTTTTGAATTATTGACCGGGCTTGGAAACCGTTATCATCGTCGCTACCTCTACTCCGGAAAAGGCGATTGATGGCCAAGGCAAGAATTCAATTCATCTGTCAGAACTGTGGAGCCGTGCACACGCGCTGGGCCGGTAAGTGCGATGCCTGCGGCGAGTGGAATACGCTCGTTGAGGAAGGCACTGCGGGTGGTATCGGCAGCGGACCCGGCAAATTGTCGGGCCGCAAGGGCCGTGCAGTCGCCCTCACCTCTCTTTCAGGCGAGATCGAGGATGCACCGCGCATCCAATCCGGCATCAGCGAGCTTGACCGGGTGACCGGCGGTGGTTTCGTACGCGGCTCGGCCATTCTGGTGGGCGGTGATCCCGGTATCGGCAAGTCTACCCTGCTCACCCAGGCTGCTGCCGCATTGGCGCGGCAGGGCCACAAGGTCATTTATGTCTCGGGTGAAGAGGCCGTGGCGCAGATTCGGCTGCGGGCGCAGCGCCTGCATGCCGCTGACACGGATGTACTCTTGGCTGCCGAAACCAATGTCGAGGATATTCTCGCCACCATTTCCGATTCCAAACGCCCTGATCTGATCATCATCGATTCGATCCAGACGCTATGGACCGACGCTGCCGATTCGGCCCCCGGTACGGTCACGCAGGTGCGGGCCGGTGCGCAGGCGATGATCCGTTTTGCCAAACAGACCGGTGCCGCCGTGGTACTGGTTGGCCATGTCACCAAGGATGGCCAGATTGCCGGACCGCGCGTGGTCGAGCACATGGTCGATGCGGTGCTTTATTTCGAAGGCGAAGGCGGTCATCACTATCGCATCCTGCGCACGGTCAAGAACCGTTTCGGCCCGACTGATGAGATCGGCGTGTTTGAAATGTCGGATCGCGGTTTGCGCGAAGTTGCCAATCCTTCCGAGCTTTTTCTCGGCGAACGCAATGACAAATCGCCGGGAGCCGCGGTTTTTGCCGGGATGGAAGGCACACGCCCGATACTCGTTGAAATTCAGGCACTGGTCGCACCCTCCACGCTCGGTACGCCACGCCGTGCGGTCGTTGGCTGGGACGGCAACCGCCTTTCCATGATTCTGGCGGTGCTCGAGGCCCATTGCGGCGTGCGCTTCGGCCAGCACGATGTTTACCTCAATGTAGCCGGCGGATACCGGATTTCTGAGCCCGCAGCCGATCTTGCGGTTGCATCTGCACTGGTTTCATCCATTGCTGGTATTGCCCTTCCGGCCGATTGCGTCTATTTCGGCGAAGTCAGCTTGTCTGGCGCCGTTCGCCCAGTGGCGCATGCGGTGCAGCGGCTGAAGGAAGCAGAGAAGCTTGGGTTCAAGCAGGCAGTTCTTCCCAAGGGAAGCAACGACGTGCCGAAAGGACGCAACGCCCATCTGACCGAGACGGCCTCGCTGCCGGACCTTGTGGCCCGGATTGCGGCGTCGGGACCCGGTAAAGGGAAACGCGACGACTGACCTGATACCGCCATTATCCGAAGGCTGTATAAGTTGGAATTGGATTGGGGATACATGTAAATGCCTATTACGTTGCTTGACGGAATTCTTTTGGGCATCACTCTCGTTTCGGCGATACTGGCCATGGTGCGCGGCTTTTCGCGCGAAGTGCTGTCGGTCGTCTCATGGGCAGCGGCAGCGGCAGCGGCCTATCTCTTCTACAAGCCCGTCGTGCCTTTCCTTGCGCCCTATATCAGCAATGAAACCATTGCCCAGATTGCAGCGGCCGGTATCGTCTTCATCGTTACGCTGATTATTGTCTCGGTTATCACCATGAAGATTGCCGATTTCATCATCGACAGCCGTATCGGCGCACTGGATCGCACACTCGGTTTCCTCTTCGGCGCCGCCCGCGGTGTTCTCCTTGTGGTTGTCGCGATGCTGTTTTTCAATTGGCTCGTAACTGAGAACCAGCCCGCATGGGTTTCACAGGCAAAATCCAAGCCAATGATCGACTCACTTGGCGCAAAGCTGATGAGCCTGCTGCCTGAGGACCCGGAAGCAACTCTGAAGCGTTTGAAGCCCGGATCAATGACGGCTCCGGACGCAACAACAGCGCCGGAACCCAAGGAAGATATCCCGCCTGAGGGTACAACACCCAAGCCTTAACAGCTTTTTGGGTGCGACAATGGGTTAACTTGGCGTTTGCGTGGTAATACCCCACATAGTGTGGCATAATGGAATGACAGATCTTACAGTTGAATCTGCGGCGAAAGGCTTGCGGTAATGACCGACATTTTTCGTGATGAGACCCCTCTCATGTCCCTTGACGACGACACACTGCATGAAGAGTGCGGTGTGTTTGGCATTTTGGGGCATCCGGATGCCGCAACGCTGACGGCGCTGGGGCTGCATGCCCTGCAGCATCGCGGACAGGAAGCGGCAGGTATCGTCTCCTATGATGGCAAGCAGTTCTGCTCGGAACGCCGTATGGGCCTCGTCGGCGACCATTACACCAATCCTGCGACACTGGCTCAATTGCCGGGTGATCGGGCCATCGGCCATGTGCGTTATTCCACAACCGGCGATCCTGCGCTTCGCAATGTCCAGCCGCTGTTTGCCGAACTGGAAATCGGCGGCATTGCCATTGCCCATAATGGCAATTTCACCAACGGTCTGACGATGCGGCGCAAGCTCATCGCCGATGGCGCTATCTGCCAGTCCAATTCCGATACGGAAGTTGTCCTGCACCTCATCGCCCGCTCGCGCAGCACCACATCGTCAGACCGCTTCATCGATGCGATCCGTCAGATGGAAGGCGGCTACGCGATGCTCGCCCTCACCCGCACCAAGCTGATTGCTGCGCGTGACCCCATTGGCATCCGTCCGCTCGTCATGGGTGATCTTGATGGCAAGCCAATCTTTGCCTCCGAAACCTGCGCACTCGATATTATCGGCGCGAAGTTTGTCCGCGATATTGAAAACGGCGAAGTGGTTGTCTGCGAAATTCAGGCTGACGGTTCGATCAGCATCGAGGCCTTCAAGCCGCAAAATCCGAAGCCCGAGCGTATGTGCCTGTTCGAATATGTCTATTTCGCCCGTCCCGACTCCGTTGTTGGCGGTCGCAATGTCTATACGGCGCGCAAGAATATGGGCGTTAATCTCGCCAAGGAAGCACCGCTGGAAGCCGACGTGGTGGTTCCGGTTCCCGATGGCGGTACCCCTGCTGCAATCGGGTTTGCGCAGGCGAGCGGCATTCCGTTCGAACTCGGCATTATCCGCAACCATTATGTCGGCCGTACCTTTATCGAACCAACCCAGTCGATCCGGGCGTTCGGCGTCAAGCTGAAGCATTCGGCCAACCGTGCTGTTATTGAAGGCAAGCGTGTTGTGCTGGTGGATGATTCCATCGTGCGCGGCACCACTTCGGTCAAGATCGTCCAGATGATCCGCGATGCGGGTGCACGCGAAGTGCATATCCGCGTTGCCAGCCCGATGATCTATCATCCTGACTTTTACGGCATCGATACCCCGGATGCGGACAAGCTGCTGGCAAATCAGCACGCGACGCTCGCCTCCATGTGCAAATATATTGGTGCGGATTCGCTTGAGTTCCTGTCGATTGACGGGCTTTACCGGGCAGTCAGCGGAGCGCCGCGCGATGCAAGTTCGCCGTTGTTCACCGATCATTACTTCACTGGCGATTATCCAACCCGGCTTGTTGACCGGGATGGTATCAGCAATGTGCGCCAGTTCGCGCTTCTCGCAAATAACGGCTAACGGTTGAGTTTCCATTCATGATTTCTGACGGCAGTTTTCGGCTGGACGGCAAGCTTGCGCTTGTAACCGGCGCGTCCCGCGGCATTGGCTATTTCCTTTCCAAAGAACTTGCAGCGCGCGGTGCGCATGTGATCGCCGTTGCCCGCACGGTGGGCGGGCTTGAAGAACTCGATGACGAAATCACCGCCGCTGGCGGCTCGGCGACACTTGTTCCGCTTGATCTGACCGATATGCCAGCCATCGACCGGCTTGGCGGATCTATCTATGAGCGCTGGGGCAAACTCGACATTCTGGTCGCCAATGCGGGTGTTCTCGGCACGATTTCACCGATTGGCCATGTGGAAGCAAAAGTCTTCGACAAGCTGATGAATATCAATGTTTCCAGTGTCTGGCGCCTGATCCGCACCACAGACCCGCTGCTGAAGCTCTCTGACGCGGGTCGCGCGCTTTTGCTGTCATCGGGCGCTGCGCATTCCGCCCGCGCCTACTGGGGGCCCTATGCGGCTTCCAAGGCCGCTGTTGAGGTGATGGGCCGCAGCTGGGCCGATGAAGCCCGCCAGACCAAGCTGCGCGTCAACTCGGTCAACCCCGGCGCAACCCGCACCGCCATGCGCGCTCAAGCCGTTCCGGGCGAAGATCCTGAAACCTTGCCAACACCAGCCGAAGTTGCCGCCAAAATCGCCCTCATTCTCGATCCGAAGATTGATGATACGGGCAAGCTGTATGATGTGCGTGCCGGTAAGCTGCTGGGCTACAATAACCCGAGTTAAGGGGTGGTTGTGAGGGGTGTGGTGTGTGGTTCGATGAGCTCAGGATGAGGTGTGTGGTTCGACAAGCTCGGGATTAAGGGCATTGTTGGCTGCAAGATAATCGTCATGAGTGCAGAATTTAGCTCCCCGCAATCCTCCCATCTCCGTCATCCTCGGGCTTGACCCGAGGACCCACAACTTAAAGGCGCTGAACATACGGATTGATCTGCTCTCCTTAGCCGTGGGTCCTCGGGTCAAGCCCGAGGATGACGGAGATGGGTGGGGTATGAGGAGTCAAGTTCTGCACGTTCGGCGATTATCTTGCATCCACACTCTCCCTCATCCCGAGCTTGTCGAAGGGGCACAGCGGGAAATGCAGCGACAAACTTACGCCCCAGCAAACTGCAATCACCCGGCGAGGCGGATAACCGTACCACCTGAATTATTTTTGGCCAGAGCATTGGATCTCCATGCCTTCGGGCTCATACCGGTAACGCGCAGAAACTCACGGTTGAAGTTGGATTTGGTCTGAAACCCGGCATCAAACATGATGTTGGTGACCGACAATTCCGTATCAGCCAGCAGACGGCAGGCTTCCCTCACCCTGAAGTCATTCACATATTGCGAGACGCTCATCGTCTTGACCCGGTTGACGGCAGTGGAAACCTGCCGGGCCGAAAGGCCCATCTTGCGGGCAAGACGGTTCAGATTGAGGTCAACATCGCGGTAGAGTTCACGCGACTGCATCAGGCTATCGAGCGAAGTGGCAATATCCGTATCCTCACCGCTTGTAGCTACCGGCAAAGCGCCCTCTTCCGACGTAGTATCAGCGCGCTCCTCCGGGCGGCTGGTCCCGGCAACCGTCGCCGCCGCACCCAGAACCAGCATGGCTAATACATTGCCAATAGCAACGATGCGGCCTGAATGCGTGCCGCCTGACTCGGCAAAATCCCATCTGATGACAACATCGATGATTGCAGAACTGGCGATGGCAAAGGCAGTGATCTGCAACGCCCTGTAAGCGTTGATAACGCCATCCAATCGGGACGAGCCCAGCGCATCGGGTCCGCGCCATGCCAGACGGCAAAGCGCAATTCCATAGCCTGCAAAAATGACAATGATCGTCAGAGATATCGGCGCGGGCCAGAAAGCGATCAGGCCAATGATCAGCAGTGCCGGCAAGATGTGCAACAGAAGAAGCGGACGCTGTATTGGAGGGCGTTCGGTGCGCAGGCCTTCAAAGCTCAGCCATGCGAGCGTTGCAATGATGACCGCAAGAACCGCCTGAAGCGGCAATATCTCCAGCACATTATAACCCCAGCGGACACCGATTACGATCGATTGCAAGGCATAGACCGAAATCAAAGCCAGAAAGAATGGATTTGTACCGCTGCCATCATTGCGCCTGATCATCTGGATCAGGAGAACGACGAGCAGGACAGCAACCACAAAGGGCAATGGAACAAACAGCATGAAGATGTCCGGCATGAGTTGACTGCCCGCACTATGTCCTGAAACGCGATCCCGGACGACCTGAATTGTGATCAAGGTCGAGATAACAGTGAAAAGGCCCTCCTCTGGCTTCAACGCCAACCATCAGGAGCGCATCATGCTAAACCTTCTCACCGCCGCAGCAGGACTGCAGTTCATTGACGTGCCAAACGATAGCCGTGGTCCTGCACTGGATGCGGCGGTCTGGTACCCCTGTACCGGCAAACCCGCACCGGTGGATATCGGCTTTGATTATTCAACTGTCGTGAAAGACTGTCCCCTGACAGGTGAAAAACTCCCACTCATTGTCATCTCACATGGCGTTGGGGGTTGGTACGGCAATTTTCACACCCTCGCGGAGAAGCTTGCCGATGCGGGTTTTGTCGTCGCTGCCATTAATCATCCAAGAGACGGCGGCCGCTCCAAAACACGCGATCCTGGTGATATTGCCTCGATGACCCAACGCCCCGTTGATATGACGCGCATGCTGGACTTTCTGCTGGCATCATGGCCGGATCATTCTAGGATTGATATGGCCCATATTGGTTTCTTCGGTTTTTCCCGAGGCGGCTTTACCGGGCTTGGCATGATCGGCGGCAATCCCGACTGGAAGAAACTGCTCGACAACTGCCCTGTTTATCCCGGAAACCGTTTCTGCGAACAAATCCGCGCCGGTGCCATTGCACCCCTGACCGCCGATCCGCGCATCCGTGCCGCTGTCATTGCCGATCCGGCGGGCGGCAGCTTGTTCACCCCGGAGAGTTTAGGCCGCGTGACCGTGCCCGTACAACTCTGGGGTTCAGCATATGGCGGCGACGGTCTATCCCCTGCCGATGCAGCCGCTGTCGCCGAACGCCTGCCGGTCAAGCCGGACTATCACCCCGTAGCAAACTCCGGCCATTTCTCATTCCTGCCACCCTGCTCCGAAGCCTTTGCCAAACTCGTTGCAGACTCTGGCGACGGAGAACTCTGCACCGATGCGCCGGGCTTTGACCGCACAGCCTTCCACAAACAGTTCAATACGGATGTCCTGGCGTTTTTCCAGACGCATTTGAATGGTAAGGAACCAAGCAAATAGGGAGGTGGTCTGTGAGGCTGCAAAGCCTCAGCTGCGTGGTGCATGGTTCGGCAAGCTCACCATGAGGCGCAAACCTCTCCTCGTCATCCTCGGGCTTGACCCGAGGACCCATGGGTGCCGCGCTTTAAGATTGTGGGTCCTCGGGTCAAGCCCGAGGATGACGGGGGAGGTAAGCTCCTCATGGTGAGCTTCATGAGCTTGTCGAAGGGCAAACCACGAATCACGAATAACCAACCAAGAATCTTGCAGTTCACTCTCAGGAAGCTGCTGGCGTCTCTGAAACAGCCAAAGCCGCCGCATCGGCAGCCTCGTGGCGTTTCCACGCCCGGGCGCTGAATGGCAGGGTGAGGAAGAAGCCGATAGTCGTCAGCGTCAGTGTTTCCCACGTATAGCTCATCAGGAAAGCCACATAGACAACGATGGCCAGAAAGCTCGGCATGACCCAGTCAGAGCGCAGCTTTGTTCCGGCAGATTTGCCGCTGAAAACAGGCAGGCGACTGATCATCAGGATGGCCACACCCACCGTATAGGCTGCACCGGCAAAGGCCAGCGGGCGCGTAGGCGCGAGCCCCAAAAAGCCGAGATAGACAGGCAGCATCACCAGCATCGCGCCCGCGGGGGCCGGAACGCCGGTGAAAAAATTGTTCTGCCACAGCGGCTTGCCGACCACGTCAAGCATCACGTTAAAACGGGCAAGGCGCAGGCAGCAGGCAATACAATAAAGCAGCGCCGCGATCCAGCCGAAGGACCGGGCCTGATCCAGCATATAGGCATAGAGAACCAGCGCCGGTGCGACACCGAAATTGACAATATCGGCAAGCGAATCCATCTGCGCGCCAAACTTGGTCGAGCCCTTCATCATGCGGGCAATGCGCCCGTCAATGCCATCGAGGAAAGCGGCGAGCAGCACCATCGAAACTGCCAGCTCAAACCGGTTCTCAAAGGCCAGCCGGATACCGGTAAGACCGGCACAGATGGCGAGAACCGTGATCACGTTGGGAATGAGATAGCGCATGGGAATGCGCGAGCCTGTCGGCTCCTTCACCTCAGGCTTATCGTCAAACAGCGGATCGGTATCAGGTTCGCTCATGCCGCGCGCCTCAGCTGATGCGGACCAGCGGAGCGCTGGGCTCGCCGCCGAATTCCGCAAGCACGCTCTCGCCGCCAACCGCCGTCTGGCCGACGGCAACGCGCGGGGCAAAACCTTCAGGCAGATAGACATCAACGCGTGAGCCAAAACGGATCAGGCCAAAGCGTTCGCCAATCGAAATGGAATTGTTTTCATCGGCCCAGCAGACGATGCGGCGGGCAACGAGACCTGCAATCTGCACAACCGCGACCTGACCGTTGGGGCTGTCGATCACAAGGCCGTTGCGCTCGTTTTCGGCAGAGGCCTTATCGAGTTCGGCATTGAGGAATTTGCCCGGCTTGTGGACGATGGTCGTGATGCGGCCGCGCACCGGCGCGCGGTTGATATGGCACGAAAACACATTCATGAACACGGAAATGCGGGTCATTTCCCGGTCGCCAAGATTAAGCTCACGCGGTGGAACAGCGGGGCCAACGGCAGAAACGAGACCATCAGCGGGGCTGATCACCAGTTTATCGTCCGTGGGTGTCACGCGCTGCGGATCGCGATAGAAATAGATGCACCAGGCCGTGAGGATGAGGCCGATCCAGAACAGGGGCTCCCAGAAATAGCCGAGAACCACGGTCACCCCGGCAAAACCGGCGATGAACGGATAACCCTCCCGGTGGATGGGTACCAGCGTGTTGCGGATGGAATCGACAAGGCTCATTGGTTTGTTCCTGACAGCGCCAAATACTCGCCCGGCAGCATATATACGCCACCGGAATTGCGCGTTACTTATCGGAGATTGGCAGCGGGAGCAAACCTTTCAACCCGGCCGGGACAATTCATCAGCAGAATTATTCATTGGCCGGGTTTTGCTTGGCGCGACGTTTTAAGGTTCGACGGCGACATCCAAAGCTGGCTTGCCGCGCACGACGACGCCAAGATCGTCCTCCTCGCGCACTTTGCGCAGACGCTCTTCGGCCTCGCTTGCCTCGCGCTGGCGGTTCCACATGGATGCGTAGAGGCCATTCTCTGCCAGAAGTGCCGTATGCCTTCCCCGCTCGGCAATCACGCCGTCCTTGAGCACAATGATTTCATCAGCGCCGATAATGGTTGAGAGCCGATGGGCGATGACAAGCGTCGTGCGGTCACGGCTGACAAGATCAAGCGCCGCCTGAATTTCATGTTCCGTGGCACTGTCGAGCGCCGAGGTCGCCTCATCGAGGATCAGGATGGGCGGTGCTTTGAGAATGGTGCGGGCAATGGCAACCCGCTGCTTCTCGCCGCCCGAGAGTTTCAGCCCGCGCTCGCCGACCATGGCGTCATAGCCCTCGGGCAGGCTTTTGATAAAACTGCCGATCTGGGCAAGATCCGCCGCATTGCGCACTTCCTCTTCGGTCGCGGTGATGCGGCCATAGCGGACGTTATAGGCGATTGTGTCGTTGAACAGGACTGTGTCCTGCGGCACCATGCCAATCACCGCACGCAGGCTTTCCTGCGTCACATCACGGATATCCTGACCGTCAATGCTGATCGATCCGCCCTGAATATCGTAGAAGCGGTAAAGCAAACGCGACAATGTCGATTTGCCAGCGCCGGATGGGCCGACAATAGCAACGGTTTTACCAGCCGGAACCTCGAAGCTCACTCCCTTGAGGATTGGACGCTTTGGATCATAGGCGAACATTACATTGTCAAAGCGCACCGCACCCCGCTCGATCACCAGCGGCTTGGCATTAGGCTTGTCAGTGACTTCCTGTTCGACATCGAGAAGGTCGAACATCTGCTCAATATCGGTCAGGCCCTGCCGGACTTCGCGGTAGATGAAGCCGATGAAGTTGAGCGGGATCGATAGCTGCATCAGCATGGCGTTGATGAAAACGAAATCGCCAAGAGTCTGCGTGCCAGCCAGAACCTCCCTGCCTGACATGATCATCATGACAGCCATGCCGATACCGAAAATAACTGACTGACCAAAATTCAGCCAGCCAAGCGATGTCCAGATGCGGGTTGCCGAGATTTCATAGCGCGCCATGGCTGCATCGAAGCGGCTTGCCTCCATCTGCTCATTACCGAAATATTTGACCGTCTCGAAGTTCAGCAGCGAGTCAATTGCCTTGGTATTGGCATCCGTATCGGAGTCGTTCATGTCGCGGCGGATGTTGATGCGCCAGTCGCTGGCGCGGATCGTAAACCACGTATAGAGCCAGACCGTTGCCACAACCACGGCCAGATAGGACAGGCCATAGGCGAAGGCGAAAATCACGGCGGTCATCAAAAACTCGATAATCGTCGGTGCCGTGTTGAGGATGGTGAAACGGACGATGGTTTCAATGCCCTTGGTGCCACGTTCGATAATGCGCGACAGGCCGCCCGTGCGCCGCTCAACATGGAAGCGCAGGGACAGATTGTGCATGTGGACGAAGGTCTTATAGGCAAGTTTTCGCACCGCATATTGCCCGACGCTGGCAAACAATGCATCGCGCAACTGGTTCAAGCCAGCCTGAATGATCCGCGCCGCGTTGTAGGCAGCAACCAGCATGAGCGGGCCAACCAGAATGAGCGGCACCAGATCCGATGCCACGAACTTGCCGTTCAAAGCATTGGTCGCCCATTTGAAGAAGTAGGGCACCAGAATGAGCACGATCTTGGAAATCAGCAGGTAGAACGAGGCCCAGACAACCCGCATTTTCAGGTCGGGGCGCTCATCGGGCCACATATAGTCCCAAAGGTTGCGAATGGTCTGGAGTGTTTTGCCAGACTCGGAAGAGACAGTTTTTTCAGCCACGGCTATTCCTTGATGGCCGCAGCGTTTACCCGCGCTGCCGGCACAATGATATCGGGTGGACAGCAAAGATTGGCCATATCGCTGACAAGGGCGGCGACATCGGCAAACGCGTCCGGATTGATGCTGTAATGGGAACTCTGACCTGATTGCCGGTAATTCACCAGCCCGGCATCAACCAGTATTTTCAGATGTTGCGATACGGTCGACTGCGCCAGATCAAGCGTGGCGACAATATCCTTGCAGCAGGAGGTATTCATCCCGGCAAGCTGCCTGATAATGCGCAAGCGGGCCGGATGGGCAAGCGCAGTGAGTGTGCGCGCCGTCTCCACATCCGACATTGCCTGTTGAAATCGATTGCTGCATTTCATCGTTCATCGGCGATAAACGATATAACTTTCTAATGCAAGGACAAAAGAAAGGCCGCCTTTGCGCAAAGACGACCTTCCTCGAGCAGATAATTCTATTGCGGCGCCGTCTTGTCCTTTTCAGGCAGGGCAAAAACCTGACCGGGGAAAATCACATCCGGGTTCTGGATCTGCTCCTTGTTGGCAAGATAGATCGTCGTGTAGCGGGTCCCCTCACCGTAGGTACGGCGGGATATCGTCCAGAGATTGTCGCCGCGCCGGATGATGACGGAACCGTCAACATTCTTGAGCGCCGCACCGGTGTTATTGCTCTGCGCCTGTTCGGCTCCGGCTGCTGGCGCTGTCTCGGTTGAAGCCTGCGGCGCCGGCGCCGGAGCTTCGGTGGCTGGTGCAGGCGCAATGGCCGATACACGTTCACCAGCCTCGCGCTTGAACGGCACGGCTGCCCGCGCAATCACTGTTACCCCATCCTTTTCAACCATATCGGCGCGGATGATATAGTCACCCACTGGCAAATCGCGCGTGGTCTGTACAAGGAAATGCCCGTCAGCACCTGTCTTGGTCGAGCCAATGAGATCGTCATTGGCATAGACCTTGACCGTTGAACCCGCATCGGCAATGCCAGCGATGAAGAGCTTGCTGCCTTCAATTTCAACAGCTTCGACGACAATGCGGGCCTTGGCAGTTGGCTGCTTGACCGGCTTATCGCCGGTGGGTGCCGCCGTTGTGGCTGGCGCATTCAAAGCTGCCTGAGCGGGCACCTCAGGCTTGGTGATCATACGGCTCGGTTGGCCCGATTGTTCGACCAGCGCCAGAACCTGCCCGGATTTGGTTTCCGGAATGGATACAATCGCCGTCTCCAGCGAGGTCATTGCACTGCCATCCGGGGCCGTTGAGCGCAGCACAAGCTGATAATCGCCGGGCTTCAACGGATCATCGAGAACGATAACGAATTCACCTGACGGTGAGGCTTTGGTGCTGCCGATCACTTGCCCACGTGCCAGAAGATCGACTTTGCCGTCATTTGCTGCCTTACCGGCAATAACGATCGTCCCTTTGGGATCAACACGCAGAACGTCAAAAGCGGGCACACCGGGCTTTGCGGGAGATGCATTCGCGGGTGCTGGTGCCGTTCCGGCGGCGGGCGTTGTCGCATCGGCAGATGTCGCCGGGGCAGGCGCAGCAATTTGCGGCTGTTCTGCTGGCTTTTGTGCCGTTTCCGCTGGCTTTGGAGCAGCCGGCGCAGGCGCAGTGCCATCCGCTGTTACAACGGGCGCACCGGGAGTGGGCTTACCCGGAACAAACCCCAGATAGGCGGCAACCAGACCCAAAGCGACAACAACTCCAAATCCCAGCAGTGCAAACTTGTTCTTGATCATTATTCCCCGACCCTCTTGATGTTTTTGGTCTAGCGCCTTTTCCACCCTGCTACAAGAAAACCCTTTAAATTCAGCCTTATTCCCTGTGATTATTAGACTAAAATGGCAATTCGAAACTTTTGTCGCATCTTCAGAAGCTTGACGTTTCGCAAGGCAGGAGGCACCAATTTCCAAATGAGCAAGATTCGATCCATTTGTGTTTACTGCGGCTCCTCTCCGGGCCGTGATCCGATTTACAAACAGAGCGGCAAGATACTGGGCAAGTCCATCGCTGAAAACGGGCTTGAACTGGTCTATGGCGGCGGCACTAAAGGCATTATGGGTGCCGTGGCAGATGGCGTCATGTCCGCAGGCGGCAAGGTCACCGGGATCATTCCGAAGTTCCTGATGAACAAGGAGGCCACCGAACATGCGCTTGGCCAATTGTCAGAGCTGATCATCACCGAGGATATGCATGAGCGCAAACACAGGATGTTTGAGCGCTCTGATGCTTTCGTCACCCTGCCCGGCGGCATCGGCACGGTGGAAGAGATTGTCGAGGTCATGACCTGGGCGCAGCTTGGACGGCATCGCAAGCCGATGGTTTTTGCCAACATTAACGGTTTCTGGAATCCGATGCTGGCACTCATCGATCACATGAAGGCCGAAGGTTTTGTCCATACGTCACATTTGGTCAATCCGCTTGTGGTAGAACGCCCGGAAGACATTGTTCCGGCTATCCTTGATGCGGCAGCAAAGGGTGACCGGGACGGCGACGAAGCAATCATCGAACGGCTGTAGCTGGAAGGAATGGGGATTTCATGGTTCAAACATTGAGCTTAGATCCCCAACCTGACGCAAAGCGTCTCAACAACGATGATTTTGTCATTGCCTTCAGTTTTGACACGGCAGGTTCACTGCTCGCTGAACCAGTCGCTACGGCTGACAGGGCGTGGGCCTGGAAGAGTTATGCATTAGCCGACGCGCGGGCGCGCCGCAGCCTCGAAACGGACAAAGCTCTGCCGGAAAGCGTGCGCGAGGCGTTCCTGTCCTCCGGCGACCAATGCCAGATCAGCTATGAGGATGGCTGGCTCTTCGGGGAATTGCCTGATCTGCAGCATGAGCACTACGGCGATCCGCGCGAACTTGGTTATTTCCGCTTTGCCTTCAACAAGAGCCTTTTCATCAGTGGCCGCCGCCATCCGCTGCAATCCGTTGATGATGTGCGCCAGTCCATCAATCGCGGCAAGACCAAGCCCGCCTCGCCGATAGCGCTGTTCAGTGCCATCTTCCGGCGCTTTCTTGATCTGCTCAAAGCAGAAATCACAAAACTTTCGGAAACGCTCGATTCCATCGAAGATCATATTGTTGGCGAGAACTGGCAGGGCGAGCGCGAGCGGCTGGTACCGGTGCGCCGCCAGATTGTGGTCTTCCATCGCTATCTCACCGCCGCCACCAGCCTGTTCCGCCATATTGACCATGCGGACCGGCGTGCACTGCCTGAAGATCTTGATGATCTGATTGAGGGACTGTCAATCCGCGCCGCGACACTGCATGCGGAAGGCGAACAGCTGCAACAACGCGCGCGACTGTTGCAGGACGAGCTTCTTGCCAAGTTGACTGACCAGTCCAACCGGTTTCTCTACGTCTTGTCCGTGATGACGGCGGTTCTCTTGCCAAGCACGGTTATAACTGGCCTGTTCGGCATGAACACACTTGGCTTGCCCTTTGCCAACAACCCGCATGGCTTCTGGGTCGTCGCGCTGCTTGCGCTGGTTATCTCAGGGATGGTTTATCTGCTTGTGCGCAAGATTGGTGGCTCGGGGCGATAAGCTGGGTAGGCCTTTGCAGGCTGCACCACCAGATATCCGCCCTTCGACAAGCTCAGGATGAGGGAGCGTGTGGGCTGCAATGATAATCACAAAGGTTGCAGAACTTGGCTCCCCACCCTCCACACTCACCTCCGTCATCCTCGGGCTTGACCCGAGGACCCACAGCTAAGGAGATCAAACGAACTTGGTTGCTCGGAGCTTTTTAATTATGGGTCCTCGGGTCAAGCCCGAGGATGACGGAGAAAGGTGGGAGAGAGTCAAGTTCTGCAATCTTTGCGATTAGCTTTGCATCCACACCCTCCCTCATGGTGAGCTTGTCGAACCACGAACCGCGCACTACAACACTCACCCATGGTGATGCTGATTAAACGGCGAGCGCCTTCACCTTGCGCGATTCACGCAGCATGGACCAGGTGTAGATCACCAGCGCTGCCCAGATCATCGCGAAGGCAATGAATTGTTCATGCGAGAATGGCTCGCCAAACACAAAGATGGCGCAGAGGAACACGATGGTCGGCGCAAGATATTGCATCAGGCCGATGGTGGTGTAGCGCAGAAGCTTAGCACCAAAAGCATAAAGAATAAGCGGAATGGCCGTGGCGGGACCGGCAAACAGCAAAAGGCCGATGTCATGGCTGCTGCCATTGACGAAATGGCTTGTTCCCTGTGCTATCGTCCAGAAAATGAAGCCGAGTGACGGAACGGACAGGATCAGCACTTCAAGCATGAAACCCTGCGTCGGCCCGATAGGCAGCGTCTTGCGGAAGAAGCCGTAAAAACCAAAGCTGAAAGCCAGAACCAGCGAGATCCACGGCAAGCCACCGGATGAAATCGTCAGTAACAGGACAGCGCCAGCCGCCAGAGCAATGGCAACCATCTGCGGGCGTGTCAGCTTTTCCGACAGGAAAACACTGCCGAGCACGACATTCACCAGCGGATTGATGTAATAGCCGAGCGCCGTATCAACCGCGTGCCCCGCGCCGATGGCCCAGACATACGTGCCCCAATTGATGGTAATGAGCGTTGCCGTCAAGGTCGCCATGGCCAGCATGCGCGGTGTCTTGAACGCGGTTTTCAGATCATCGAAGCGGCCAAGCCACCAAAGAACGACGCCAGCAATCGGCACCGACCAGACAATGCGGTGCGAGACAACCTCAAGGGTCGGCATGTAATCGACGGCCTTCAGATAAAAAGGCAGGATGCCCCAAAGCAGATAGGCAGACAGCGCAAAGATAAAGCCCTTCCTGCCATCGGACATTCCCGGTTGTGCTTCGGTTACCATTGCACCAGCGCCAAGGCTGCTTTGATTGATCTGTTCGCTCATGGGCGCTGATCTACGACCATAGCCCTAAAACGTCTATTGAATTCGGCTGATCAATGCATCAAGGCTCTTGATGTTTTGAGCCATATTCAATGAAAAATCGGGGAAATCAGCCTACTCCGCAGCGATTTTGCCCGCAAGATCGCGATTTTTCATCAATTTATAGACCACTGAGTCCATAAGTGCCTGAAACGAAGCATCGATAATGTTGTCGGAAACACCCACTGTCCACCAGCGCACATTGCTGGAGTCGGTCGATTCGATCAGCACGCGGGTGATGGCTTCCGTGCCCCCATTGAGGATACGCACCTTGAAGTCTGCCAGCACCAGATCATTGATCTCGTTCTGGTAGCGCCCCATGTCCTTGCGCAGGGCAAGATCGAGCGCATTCACCGGGCCGTGGCCTTCAGCCACGGACATGCGGTGCTCGCCATCCACCTCGACACGGACCACGGCCTCCGAGACAGTCTTGATATTGCCATTGGCATCAAAGCGCCGTTCGACCATGCAGCGGAAGGACTCGACCTTGAAGAACTCCGGCACCGTGCCGAGCGTACGACGGGCGAGAAGCTCGAAGCTCGCATCGGCGCCCTCATAGGCATAGCCCTCCGCCTCATGCTCCTTGACCAGAGAAATGAGCGTATCAAGACGCGGATCGTTCTTGGCGACCGATATGCCGCGCCGCTCCAGCTCGTTGATGAAGTTGGACTTGCCACCCTGATCCGACACCATGACCTTGCGCCGGTTGCCGACTGTTTCCGGTGGCACATGTTCGTAAGTCGCGGGCTCCTTGATCAGCGCCGAGGCATGGATGCCAGCCTTGGTCGCAAAAGCCGAGGTGCCGACAAAAGCCCCCTGCGCATTGGGAGCGCGGTTGAGCAATTCGTCAAAACTGCGCGACAGGCGTGTGAGGTCCTTCAGCTTGTCCGGACTGATGCCAGTCTCAAAACGGCTCGACCATGCGGGCTTGAGCGCCAGTGTCGGGATGATCGTGATCAGATTGGCATTGCCGCAACGCTCGCCGATGCCGTTCAGCGTGCCTTGAATATGGCGCACGCCAGCATCCACAGCCGCCAGCGAGTTGGCAACCGCCTGCTCCGTATCATTATGCGCGTGAATGCCGAGATGGTCGCCCGGTATGACTTTGGTTACAGCACGAACGATTTCGCTGATCTCGTTGGGCTGCGTGCCGCCATTGGTGTCGCACAGCACCACCCAGCGCGCCCCGGCCTCATAGGCGGTTCTGGCGCAGGCCATGGCATAATCAGGGTTGGCTTTGTAGCCGTCAAAAAAATGCTCGCAATCGACAATGGCTTCCTTGCCTGCCGCAACGGCTGCTTTCACGGAAGCGTCGATGGATTCCAGATTTTCCTCATTGGTACAGCCGAGCGCGACGCGGACGTGATAGTCCCAGCTTTTGCCGACAAAGCAGACAACATCCGCCGAGGAGCCAATCAGCGCCGCAAGGCCCGGATCATTGGAGACGGAAACACCGGCGCGTTTGGTCATGCCGAAAGCAGCAAACTTTGCTCGTTTGGTGCGCTTTTCCGCAAAAAATGCCGTGTCGGTGGGATTGGCGCCGGGATAGCCGCCTTCGACATAATCAAGACCAAATTCATCGAGCAGATCGGCAATGACTTTCTTGTCCTCAACCGAAAAATCAATGCCCGGCGTCTGCTGGCCATCACGCAATGTCGTGTCGAAGAGATAAACGCGTTCTTTTTTCACTTGCCCGCCTCCCCCAGCGGCCATTCATCCGTATCATAATCGGGATGCTGGTTGGATATCATTGTTTTCAGGAACCCGGCTGACTCCAGATCTGCATCAGACCGATGGCCGGGCAGATGATGCAAATCATCGACATAGGGCAGCTTGTCCTCAATGCCCCATTGCACGATCGGTGCCAGTTCTTCCGGGTGATCGAAGGCACCGATGGCAAGCGCCGCGCCATCGGGTGCCTCATAGGTCAAAGGCGTGCCGCAGCTTTCGCAGAAACCACGTTGAACATGATTGGACGAACGAAAGCGCTTTGGCTCGCCGCGTGTCCATTGCAGGTGCGCTGTTCCAATCGAAACCAGCGGCGCATAGAAATTGCCGAACGCCTTTTGGCACATCCGGCAATGACAGATGGATGTATCCGTCAGCGCACCTTCGATGCGAAACCGAATAGCGCCACACTGACAGCCGCCGGTGTAAACGGGCTTGTTATCAAGACTCATGGTTTTCGTTCCCGCTCAATGCAGCGCTGATAATGTGCTGACATACACCGTCAATATCCCGCAAAACATCGTCATTCCAGAAACGCAGCAGGGTCCAGCCATCCGCTTCCAGACAGCGGGTTCTGTTCTGATCGTATTTCAGATCGATGTCGTTACCATGTTGCGAGCCATCCAACTCCACGATCAACCGACGTGTGGGGCAGGCAAAGTCGACTATATAGCCCGCAATGGGCATTTGCCTTTTAAAGGCCAATCCCATCAGCCGGTGCGCACGGACCGCATTCCAAAGTTTCAGTTCAGCATCCGTCAATGCTTTGCGCATGGACTTGGCGTTACCGCGGATTTCGGGCGAGACGGGGGTGTGGGATGGCATGGTGCTCACCCCCCTCTGTCCTGTCGGACTACCAGGGCGAGCCACGGGTCTCGCCCGTCCTTCGGACCCCCCACAAGGGGGAGATCACATTGGCATGAACGCCTTTGCACAACAGGAACGGTTTCAGATTGTGCAAAGACGGTATTGAAGGCTGATCTCCCCCCTTGTGGGGGAGATGTCCGACAGGACAGAGGGGGGTGTTGCACCAAACTCACCTTTTCACTTCCCAGCTTGTCACGCGCTCTCCGGTCTCAGGATTCTTGCCGTCCTTGAGCTGAATGCCCTTTTCCAGCAGCTCATCACGAATACGGTCAGCCTCGGCAAAGCTCTTTGCGCCAAGCAGAGCCAGACGTTCCCTGATCTTCGCGTCAAGTTCAGCCTTGAAAGCATCGGATAGATTGGCAGCCGTCTGCCCCGCCACATCAACACCGAGCAGCGCGAAGGCAGCATGATAATCTTCCGGGCTCACCGAACCGGATTTGCGGATGGACGCCAGCCAGTTGATCAGGCTGGGTGTCGCCAGATCATCCGACAGGATGGTGATCGCATCATCCGGAATCGTCCCGACAGGAGCATCGCCCACATATTCGCGTGCCTTGACCAGAATGTTCTCGGCTTCCTCCAGCCGGTTGACGGTAAAATCAATCGGCTCGCGGTAATTGGTCATCAGCATGGCAAGGCGCAGCACCTCACCCGGCCATTTGCGGTCACCAAAGACTTTTGTTTCCAAAAGCTCGTTGATCGTGAAGAAATTACCGGCGCTCTTGGCCATTTTCTGGCCTTCGACCTGCAGAAAACCATTGTGCATCCAGATATTGGCCATGCGCTCGGTCCCCAGCGCGCAGCATGACTGGGCGATCTCGTTCTCATGGTGTGGAAAGACGAGATCAATGCCACCCGCATGGATGTCAAAGATGTTCTTCATCGGATCATCGCAATAAAGTCCGCCGCCGAATGGTTCCAGCAGCTTGGCCATGGCCATGGCGGAGCACTCGATATGCCAGCCGGGACGTCCCAGCCCTTCAATGCCCGCAGGCGAAGGCCAGCCCGGCTCATCAACCTTGGACGGCTTCCACAGCACGAAATCCATCTCGTCGCGCTTGTAGGATGCGACATCGACGCGGGCCCCGGCCAGCATGTCATCGGATGAACGACGGGCAAGCAGGCCATAACGTGGCCCCTTGCGCGCATTCATCGCCGATGGCGAAAACAGCACGTGACCGTCAGCAACATAGGCAACGTCCCGCTCCACCAGACGGTCAATCATCGCGACCATCTCTTTGATGTAATCCGTCGCCCGTGGCTGGTCGGATGGCTCCAGATTGCCCAGCGCCTTCACATCCGCCTGAAATTGCGCATTGGTCTTGTCGGTGACGACCCGGATTGCTTCGTTCAGGGGCAAATCAGGATAGTCCCGTGCGGCACGCGCGTTGATCTTGTCATCAACGTCAGTGATATTGCGCACATAGGTAACTTGCGCCTCGCCATAGACATGGCGCAAAAACCGGAACAGCACATCGAACACGATGACCGGACGGGCATTGCCAATATGGGCGTAGTCATAGACGGTCGGGCCGCAGACATACATGCGCACGTTTTTCGGATCGATCGGCACGAAGTCTTCCTTCGTGCGGGTGAGCGTATTGTAAAGGCTCAATCTGTGCGGCATGTCTCTGATCTCAAATTTAAGGTTTCAATGGTGAATACGCATATCATCACGCTGGTCTGGCGACCGGTGCGTTTCACATCTTTGGATCAAATTTTGAGACGAAAACGGCCGGGGCCAGCGAAGCGCTAGCTGATAATAATCCGACAGGTAATAATCGTTACGGACGACGTTTTCATGATTGCATTTATGGTTGAGCGGAAGCGCGACGTCAAGCGCAAGCTGTCAGTAGTCACCTGTGACAAATTTATCAGTTTTGAATTGGTTAATCCAAATTAACCGGAAAGCCCAAAATCCTCCCGGAAAGTGCCTTTTTTCCGGCCCAATTGACCGGGATTCCTGCGTCTGAGATCACCGGGGAATTGTCCCCGCGACACAGGACCGGACCCATGACCAACACTTCCGTAGCGGCCAAAGCCCGCGACACCGTATTCGCCGATCATCTGGCAGCACAATATCGTGCGATTGGCCCGGCAGCCGTTCAGGCAGCCGTTTTAACCAAGCCACGCCAGCGGCCACTGTTGAACCTTAACTCAACCGTGCAGGAAACGGACTAACAGACTGAGGGCGATCCCGGCCATCACAAGGCCGATCAGGACGTCAAGCACGCGCCATGCGGCCGGCTTTGCAAAAACCGGCTGCAACAGTCTCGCACCATAGCCGAGACCAAAGAACCACACGAACGAAGCAACCGCAGCACCGCCACCATAGGCCGCGCGATTGACCCCCTCGAAACGCGCCGACAGGCCACCAAGCAGCACCACCGTATCGAGATAAACATGCGGGTTGAGGAATGTCAGCGCCAGAACCGTGGCTATCGCGGTTTTCAAAGACCCCTCGCCCGCCTTTGCCGCCTGCATGGCCTCGGGCTTGAGCGCACGGCGAAACGCCACGGATGCATACCAGAACAGAAACGCGGCACCGCCCAGCGTGACAAACGAGATCAGCTTGGGTGACTGGGCAATCAGCGTGCCAAGGCCAACAACGCCAGCGGTGATCAGCAGCGCATCGGATAGCGCGCAGATCAGGCTAAGAATGAAAACATGCTGTTGCAAAAGCCCCTGACGCAGAATGAAGGCATTCTGCGCGCCAATGGCGATAATCAATGAGGCACCAAGAAGGAAACCGGACAGAGCGGCGGAAAACATTGGGAAAATCCTGAAATTGAAGAAAGCTTAAAACAGGGGGATCAGAAGAGCTTCATCTGATCATCAGACTCTGGCGGCTTTTGCCGCGCCGGTTTTTTGACTTCCGCCATCCCCTCGGCGACCCGCTCCAGAATATCCGGCCCCATATTGGCAACCTTGTTCACTCTATCGGAAACGGGGATGGCCTCAAAGAAATCGGCCTGCGCAGGTTTCATAAGATCCGCGACATGGCGCGGTTCCTGCGTCTTGCAATCGAGCCAGCGGCTGAAATCCTTGGGCTCAATGACAACAGGCATACGGTCATGGATGGGGCGCAGTGTTTCGTTGGCGCTGGTGGTCAGGATTGCGCCCGTGTCCATTTCCGAACCTTCCGCATTGGCCCATGGCTCGTAAAGCCCGGCGAAGGCGATGACACCGCCATGTTTGGGTCTGATCCAGAAGGCCTGCGATTTCTTGTTGCCATCGCGGCGCCATTCAAAGAAGCCCGAGGCTGGGATCAGCGCGCGGCGATGGCGCATGGCGGCGCGAAACGACGCCTTGTCAGTGGCCGTTTCCGAACGGGCATTGATCATCAGCGGATAATTGGCGGTGTCCTTGACCCAGCCCGGAATGAACCCCCAGCGCACCAACAGTGCCCGGCGATCCGGGCGGTTGCTGCCGGGCGGCGGTGTTTCGCCTGAGACAATCATCAGCACCGGCTGTGTCGGCGCGATATTATAGCGGGCGGGAAATGCCTCCACATCCATCGTGCCCATCAGGGCTTCAATCTCTTCCGGGGTTCCGAGGAGGGCAAAACGTCCACACATGCAATGAAAAGCCTATTTGAATTGGAATGGTGATCTTCCGGTTTTTCGATGCCGGGTCAAGGTGGTTACAATTAATCTGTGTGATGTGTGGTTCGTGGTTCGTGGTTCGACAAGCTCACCATGAGGGAGAGGGTGGATGCAACGCTAGTCGCAAAGTTACAGAACTTGACTCCCACCCCCCACCTCTTCCCGTCATCCTCGGGCTTGACCCGAGGATGACGGGAAGAGGTGGGGGTGATGACGGGAACAGGTGGAGGTGGAGAGTCAAGTTCTGCAACCTTTGCAATGCAACCTTTGCGATTAGCTTTGCATCCTCACTCTCCCTCATGGTGAGCTTGTCGAACCACGCACCACACCCCACCATCCACCACCCTTGTCAAAATCCCTCTCCCGGCATACCCCTAACCCATGGCACAGATTCCACTTTCCCCGACTGTTGATGGTGTTTCGGCGGTTTGCGTCCGCAACGAAGCGTTCCTTCTGGTTGAGCGCGGGCGTGAACCGTCAAAGGGCTGGCTGGCCTTTCCCGGCGGACGGCGTGAGGAGGGAGAAGCACCTGACGCAGCGGCTATTCGGGAACTGTTCGAAGAAACCGGCATAATCGCGACCAAGGTTTCCTATCTCGATACTGTCGTCTTTGACTATTCAACGCCCGAATTTCCTGCACCCAAAGCCTATCACCTTGCGGTCTTTCTGGCACACGATCCGGTGGGTGAAGCGGTTGCTGCCGATGATGCCGCCGCCGTCCACTGGTTGAAATTCGAGGAAATGGCGACTTTTGACGTTACGCCAAGCGTGCTTGAAATGGCTGAGACGTTAACCCGAAACTTTAAAAGTTGAGGGTTGCCGCCTATTGCGCCTTGAAGACGCCTTGCTTTCCAGTCACAACCATCAGCGGGGAATCCACCACCATAGGGTTAATACGTGCGCTGCAGAGCATTGATATCAGCATTTCTGTTGGCAATCGCCACCGCAGTGCCCGCCTATGCGGTTGACCCCTTGTATGAAACAAAACTGATCCGTCTGGCTGAGGTGCTGGGCTCGATTCACTCACTGCGCAACCTGTGCGGGGAGAAGAGCAGCCAATGGCGCGACCGGATGGATTCGCTGCTGGCGGCGGAGAATCCGGACCCGACCCGGAAGGCGCGGCTCATTGCCAGCTTCAACCGCGGCTACCGGACTTTTACCGAGACCTATACGACGTGTACGAGCCAGGCGATTGCGGCGATTGACCGCTACCAGACCGAGGGAGAAAGGCTTTCTTCGGAGATCATATCGGGCTATGGAAATTAACCAGGCTTTAACTGTTGAAGCCAATGGACCGCATTTTAAGCAAAACTTATGGTATTGTTTAGCGGCAGTGTAAGAATTGGCTTCGGCCAAGGATGGTATAATCATGAACATGACATCGGCAGACCTTGATAAGCTGGTTGCAGAAGAAAAAAAGCTGGTTGCGATCGAATATCAGAATGAAGTCTGGGCAGATGGCACGCTTGAAGGTATCGAGCCCGAGATTATGGCCGAAGCTGCTTTTGCGACTGCATTGACCGAATTGATCCGTGATAACGGGGAAGTGTCCGCATTGGCCTTGCTTGAGGTGCTGCGTGAACGTATTTCTGCAGGCGAGTTCTCATCGAATCGCATTCTGCAATAATTCAGAGCATTCCTGTCACGAATGCTCTAACTCGGGGTGATCCTGTATGCTCGACAAGCTCGCTTCCGTCTCTGTGATAGCCAGAACAGGTTTTCTAGCTGCAACTCTCTGCGCTTGCGCTGTTCCTGCCTATGCAGCCGGTTTTGACAAACCTGTCCTGCTGGCACTGAGCGAGATCAAGAAGGAAGAGCTGCCCAAGGCAGCCGAAACCGCACCGGCAAAGCCTGATGAAAAAGCGCCTGCCGGAGCAACGCCGCCTGCGCCACCTCCGCCCGCTTCCGAGACCAAGCCCGCAACAACACCGGAAAAGCCCGCAGCCCCAGCCGCAACGCCTGACAAAAAAGCGCCGGAGGCACCTGCCGCCAAGGAAGGCGATGCAGCGGGAACCCGGGACAATTTGGCGCTGCCAAATGTGCCCGAGGGCTCCGCGCCTCCGCATGTGGAATATGACGTCACCAAGCTGCCCTTCCCCGTGCAGAAGATGCGCGAGTTGATCCTTACGGCCGCCAAATCCGGCTCGCTGGAAGCTTTGCGCCCGCTGATCGGCTCGGGCGATGACGTTACCCAGCTTTCACTCGCTGATGTGGACGGCGATCCGATTGCCTATCTGAAAAGCCTTGCTGGCGACACGGATGGTCAGGAAATCCTTGCCATTGCGGTCGATATTCTGAATTCAGGCTATGTGCATCTCGACGCAGGCACGCCCGATGAGCTTTACGTATGGCCTTATTTCTTCGCCTATCCACTCGACAAGCTCGACGCCAAACAGCGCGTGGAACTCTTCCAGATCGTCACCGCTGGCGATTATGACGAGATGAAGCAGTTCGGCACCTATGTGTTCTACCGCTTGGGCATTACCCCGAAGGGACGCTGGCGCTTCTTCGTCAATGGCGACTAGAGAATGCTCTTCTCAAAATAGCGCGTGGGGGTGACGCCGAACACGCGGCGGAACATAGCAATAAACGCGCTTATATTGTTGTACCCGACATCCAGTGCAATTGTTGTGACCGCCTCTCCGGCCGCCAGCAGTTCCAATGCCCGCATCAATCGCGCGCGCTGACGCCACTCCGTAAACGTAAATCCCGTCTCGACAACGAATTTTCGCGTCATTGTGCGGGCGGGGATACCAGCCCAGTCGGCCCATTCCTCCGCCTTTCGCTCATCAAGCAGATTATCTGCGAAGGCTTGCGCAATGCGCAGAAGCCTTAAATCCTGAGGCAATGGCAGTCCGAGATTCTCCTGCGGCAGGCTGGCAATCTCGTCGAGTATGACCCGGGCAATGCGCTCCTCTACCGGATTGAGTTCTTCGCCCTTCCAGCTTGCCGCCCGATTGACTGCCTCACGCAGAAGCCCGGAACTGCGTAATGTGCAGGGAAATGCGGGCAGCGCGGCACATTCAGGCTCCGCCACATAGACACTCCAGCCAAAATAAGGCCCGTGCGAACGCAGCGAGTGCTCATGATGCGGCGGTATCCACACTGCATGAATGGCGGGCACGACCCATTGTCCCCGCTCCGTTCCAACCGTCAGCAAGCCGGTGCTGGCACCAAGCAATTGCCCGCGTGCATGGCTATGAAAACCAACCAGACGCGGAAGGTCTTCCTCCTGCTTGCCTGCGATGATGATCGGCCCTTGGGATGACCCGGCACGATCGGGCGTGATGAAATAACTCATTTTGGCCTCAACACCGTATTGAATGGCACTGATACGATAGCAGCGCCAATCGCCTTTGGATAGTTTGATCTGACCACACCCAAGAAGGAGACCAGCATGCGTGCCCAGGACATTCTACCCGATGATATCAATCTGCTTCACTTCAATGATGTACCCGTGCGCAAAGGCACCGTCGGTGCATTTCTCGCCAATGCCAGACTCTGGCTCAATCCCAACGCTTCACAGGAAGATCGCGCTATAGCGGAAAAAGACATCATCGAAGCCCTGCCCGCTCTGCAGGCGCTGGGGGTGTTCGAATTCATGTCCATTCGCAACCCGCAGCTTAGCGAACTCGTCGTCACCCATCTCTGATCCACACCTGGATCTCTGATCCATACGGGCGGACTGCCGCCCGTTTTTCCATCATGGAGACCGTCATGCTCATTGATCTCAAGGAATTTCCGCTCGTCTATATGCGTGCCGATCAGGACAGCACCGAAAGTCCTGAAGCGCAGATCAAGGCGCTGTTTGCCCGCGGCGAGCGTTTCGTCATGATTGCCGATCATTCGCCTGAACATCATCAGGAAGAACCGCATGAACAGCGCAAGCAACGCGCGCAGGTTCTCAAGCGGTTCCGCGACCAGCTCAAACGCTGGTGTGCAGGAGCCATCGTCATCGAGAATGGCGGCCCTATATCCAAACCGATCAAGCTGGCGGCACAGGCATTCGGCAATGCTTTTGGCGTTTCCTTTGCCTTTGTCAAAGACGATGACACGGCGCGAAAAATTGCGCGGCGCATCCTCGTGCCGCAGGCCTTTCCGCTTGGCTGAAAAAGAATTCAAAAATTTTCAGGGACGATGTCACATCGGGCTTTCCTATCTCGTCTTGTGTGCAGGCAACTGAATGCCAAACAAGGAGACTGATGATGAAAGCCCGATTGAACCCTTATAACTACCCCGTCATGAAGCCGATGCTTGCCATGGAAGAAACAGTTGTGAAGAGCGGGCTGGAACACAGCCTGATTGAACTCGTCAAGATGCGGGCTTCCCAGATCAACCATTGCGCCTTCTGCATCGACATGCATTCCAAGGATGCAATCAAAAACGGCGAGACCACCCAGCGCCTGTTCCTGCTTGATGCCTGGCGGGAATCGCCGCTTTATAGTGACCGCGAGCGCGCTGCTCTCGGCTGGACCGAAGCCTTGACGCTTGTCGCCCAGACCAATGCACCTGATAGTGACTTTGAGGCTCTCAAGCCGCAGTTCACCGAGGAGGAGATTGTCAAGCTTACCATGCTGATCGTGACCATCAACGCATGGAACCGGATCTCTGTCGGGTTCCGCTCTGTCCACCCGGTAGACAAATCCCGTGTCCCAGCCTGACGCTACGGAAACGTTTAATCGGCTGCGCCCTCGGCTGATCCGCATTGCCTATCGCATGCTCGGGTCAGTCGCGGAGGCGGAGGATATTGTGCAGGAAGGTTTCATTCGCTGGTACCAGGCCGACCGGTCGCAGGTGCGCAGCGAGGAGGCTTTCCTTGTGCGCACCATATCGCGGCTTTGTCTCGATCATCTGAAATCCGCGCGTGTCCGCAGGGAAACCTATGTGGGGAGCTGGCTGCCGGAACCCATTTTCGATCCAAGCGAAGAAGAGGCTGACAGCGACGTCACCCTCACCCTGATGATGGCACTGGAACGCCTCTCGCCGCTGGAACGCGCCGCCTTTCTACTGCACGATGTTTTCGGTCAGGATTTCAATCAGGTTTCGGAAGCCATTGGCCGTGATCCTGCGACCTGCCGCCAGCTTGCCAGCCGCGCCCGCACCCATGTGCAGACGGCAAAGCCACGCTTTCCAGTCTCGGACGAGCACGGTAAGGACATTGCTTCAGCCTTTTTCAACGCCTCACGCAGCGGCGACACGCAAACCCTGCAGGCGCTGCTTGCCGATGACGTGACGCTCTACACCGATGGCGGCGGCATTCGTCCCTCGGCGATCAACCCCGTTTACACGCTGGACAAGGTTTCACGCTTCTTCGCCGGTGTTTCCCGCCGGGAGGAATATCATCAACCGCCGATTGTGCATCGCGGTTTGATCGATGGCCTACCCGGCTATGTCACGCGTGAGGCCGACGGTCTGCTGCAAACCACGGCGCTTGAAATCGAGGATGGAAAGATCAAGGCAATCTACATCGTCCGCAATCCGGAAAAGCTTGGGCACGTAGCTTTTGTCAATTGAGACACACGCGGATACCGACGTGAACGGCGAGACTCCATGATCGGAAGACCAATCACGAAATCTCGCGCAAGTGCCACAGTTCAATTGCTTAAAGGAGCAAGCATCACTTTTCGCTGCAGATCCTGACGCATGATGATCGCCGCCTTTTTCATGTGCTCGACTTCGTCAGGAGTGCAATAGCCCTTATCGATAGACATAATGTAGTGGCGGTTGACCCTGATATTCTGACCGTCTTTCTTGTATGTGGAGCGATATTGAATAGGGCCATCGTCAACGGACAGGTCTTTTGGAAGAAACTGGATAGCGACCTCTTTGGGAAGCGTAATGTCATAGGTCTCCGTGAGGTCGCTTGCAGCACAAGCAGTGCCATAATGCGGCTCAGCAAGATCATTGGCAAAACTCGTCATGTCGGCAATCGAATATCCGAGCGCCATAGGCATCTCGATCGGCAAAGCTTCGGGATTGGCAAGATCAAGTCCTGTCTGTTCTGCAGAGAAACCGATATCGATTGGATAGCCGATATCATCACTGGAAGGGTCACCGGCCGTAAACTCACCCTTTCCGTTCAAACCATTGCGCGCGAGCAACTGCTTTATCGCGTCGGAACGCCGGAGGGGGTCCACACTCGCGACAGCGGAACGACGGTCAAATGCAATACTGCCATGCGATATTTCGTTCACCTTGCCGTTGATTGATCCATCCAACCCAATGGATACAGTCAAAGACGTCGACATTTTATTATCCGTCGCCGTCATTGCTGGCGTTGTTCTGGTTCCGGTTGACGCATCAACGTGCAGGACAGATTTGCCGGCCAGCCAATAGGCCTGCCCACCAAATGGCAGATATTGCGCCGTTGAATCGAGATAAAGATCAAGCGCCGGTACATAATTGATAATATGGTCGAAATAGTCAGGGATCGCTTCCGGCGTCAGTTTGTACAACTTTCCTGACGCGATCAAAACACCATGACTATCGATGCCCTTGGCCTTAAGAAGAGCCTCCAGCAGAACAACATGATCCTTGCAGTCTCCATATCTGTTTCGCAGAATATCGCCGGCCACATGAGGAACATACCCGCCCTGAGCCAGATACAATGCGACGTAACGAACGTTACCCCGCACCCAATCATAGAGTATGCGGGTTTGCTCCCGTTGGTCTGAAACTCCCCTCGTCAAATTGTCTGCCAGCGTTTGAATATCCGGCGTTACCGCAACCTTGTCGTTGGCCCGGGCCTGATAAGCGTGGGCAATGGCCTCCCAATTTGCAAATGTGGTGACTGTCACATGCGGACTGTTGATAAAAACATCCGTCTTACCGTCGTCAAACGCACGAACATCAGGCTGTGCAAAAGTCCAACTCCACAGCTTGTCGCCATTCGCATCGGTCTCGCGCACCTCTTTCATCGCATTCACGTCACTGCGTAAATTCAGGGATTGCGGTGCTTTGAGCACGAGTTTGTAAGCCAGCACGCGTTCATCGGGATTGAAAGAATCGGAATAGGCAAAGTTTCCAGGAAAATCCGATTCTGTTTGTGTTTTGCGAACACGATAATGAATGGTGTCGCCAACTTCGATGTCGGGGAAAATAATGGATTTCTGCTTGCTTGTGCTGAAGAATGGCATGCCCGTGGCGGCCGGATCTTCCTGCAATCGAATTTGATCCGGCTGCACCTGTACGTGCCGCCCGTCGGCCTTGATCGTCTCAGCCTCTATCACATCGAGAGTTGAGAGTTGATCATTAAAGCGAAACGTCTTTGTCGCCAGCTTGTCCCGTCCGCTCGCATCAAGCAGGCGGCGTTTTGTTTCCCATTCACTGACGAAACGACCATCCGCTTGCACCGTAATCGTTTCGAAGGCGGATATGACTTCTTCCTTGACTGCGGGAGTGCTGTCCGCTGCCAAAGCCGATGCGGAAAGCACGGATATGGCCAGCGCCAGAATTGGTATTGATTTTACCATGAATGATCTACCTTGACGCATTTGATGGACGCTATGCCCATGAGTAATGCGCTCAACTTATTTGCCCATCGGCAAGACGCCAATTGGTAATCATACCTATACGGTTTGACCTACCGGGCCTGATCATCCCCGGCCCCGACGTCTCACCTGTTCATTGCCCCCAAGGATACAAGTCGGTAACGGCGATGTATTACCGGGGTGACGCCAATTCGTTTTCAATAATTGCCGACATCTGGGCAAGCGAGAGAGCGCCGACATATTTTTTGCCATTGATGAAGAATGTCGGCGTGCCGGTGATGCCAAATTCTTTGAGCCCACGCTCCCGCCCGGCATTCACCTTGTTCAGAAGGTCCTGATTGGCCAGACAGGCGGTGAATTGCTCCTCTGTGAGACCCGCCAGTTTTGATGTCTGCAGCAGATAGCTCTTTATGTCGGCGATCTGAAGCCATTGTTCCTGATGACCAAACAGCGTCTCGATAAAGGGATAATAGCGCTCCTTGGTCACGCAGCGCGCCAGCATGAAGATGGCGGTTGAGCGTGACTCCAGCGGCAGTTCCCGGAAGATCAACTTTGCCTTGCCGGTATTTATGTATTTCGCCTTGATCGCTGGCAGAGTGTGCGCTGTAAAATCGGCACAATGTGAACATCCCATCGAGGCATATTCGATGATGGTCACGGGAGCTTCGGCCTTGCCCATGACCATATCTTCGAGTGGGCCCGTTTGCATGAGCGTGGCAACGTCGACGCTGCCTACTGGTTCAGGTATTGCCTCGCCAGCGGCCATTGCGGATATGGCCAATCCACTCCCGGTTAGCGCCACAACAGCCCCAAGCAAAGCATCCCGGCGATTCAGCATTTATGATTTTCCTGTCTCACGATTGAACAAATTTACCGCGCGCAATGACAACGCGCTGCTAGTTTTCCTCGTATGATGAGCCATGGCAGCAAGAACCACCGCTTGTCCATCGGCCATAATGTCCATGGTGTTCATCATCAGGGAAAAACTTGTCACCATCACAGGAAAGCACAGGCGATAGGGAACGTCTATGATACTTTGTTCAAATACCAAGACATCATTGCCCGCGTATCATGACACCTTCCACAGAACGGAATCCCCATGCCAGAACTGACGATGTATCAGGTCGATGCCTTTACCTCAGAGCTTTTCCGGGGCAATCCGGCCGCCGTGCTGGTGCTGGAGGACTGGCTGCCTGTAGCAACCATGCGAAACATTGCCAGCGAGAATAATCTGGCTGAAACGGCGTTTGTGCGGCCCAATGGCGGAGGATTTGACCTGCGCTGGTTCACACCTGTGCATGAGGTGGAGTTCTGCGGCCATGCTACGCTGGCAACATCGCATGTTCTCGTGCATGAACTTGGTACGAAAGGCCAGCTTGTATTCGAAACGCGCGTTGGAACGCTGCGGGTTGACCCCAAAGATACCGGTTATCAGCTTGATTTTCCAAGTTTTCCGCCTGAAACAGTGACAGATATTCCTGCCCCGCTCAGAGCCAGTTTTGGTAGTGGACCAATTGAGGCGTTTCGCAATTTCGAGAATATGTTTGTCGAGTTGGCCAATGAGCAAGCCGTCATCGACTTTATCCCTGACCTAGCGGAAATCGTGAAACTGCAAGGGCAAGGGCTTGTTGTGACGGCCAAAGGCGACGAACATGATTTTGTTTCGCGCTACTTTGCGCCCTTCGCCGGGATTCCCGAAGATCCTGTCACCGGCTCCACCCACGCAACACTGGTGCCTTACTGGGCGGAGAAACTCGGCAAGACAAAGCTGTCAGCCTTCCAGCGCTCCAGCCGCGGCGGACATTTGTTGTGCGAATTGAAAGGTGACCGCGTGCTGATCACAGGTCAGGCGGTCACCTTCATGAAAGCGCAGATTTATCTGCCCTGACCCAATGCTTCGCCGAACAGGATTGGCTCACCTTGCGATGGCGTAACGATTTCGCCGTCCCACATTACCTTGATGCCGCGAACGATCGTACCAACAGGCCAGCCCGTGACAGTCTTGCCGTCATAGGGCGTCCAGCCCGCCTTTGAGCCGACCTGTGCATTGGTGATGGTCTCGCGCCGCTTCATGTCGACGATGGTCAGGTCTGCATCATAGCCAACGGCGATGCGACCCTTGCGCGCCATGCCGAACAGGCGGTTGGGGCCATGGGAGCTCAGATCGACAAAGCGCTCGATGGACAGGCGCCCGGCATTGACGTGGTCAAGCATGATCGGCACCAGCGTCTGCACGCCGGTCATCCCTGAGGGTGATGCCGGATAGGGCTTTGATTTTTCTTCCAGCGTGTGCGGCGCGTGGTCGGAGCCGAGCACATCGACGATCCCCTGCCCGATGCCCTTCCAGATGCCGTCACGATGTCTGGCATCGCGCACTGGCGGGTTCATCTGCAACAGCGTTCCAAGCGTCGCGTACTGGCTGGCATCCATGGTCAAGTGGTGCGGCGTGGCTTCACAGCTTGCCACATCCCTATGATCAGCCAGAAAATCAATTTCTTCTGCCGTGGAAATATGCAGGACGTGGATGCGGGCGCCGGTTTCCCGGGCGATGCGGACAAGCCGCTGCGTGCATTGAAGCGCGGCGATTTCATCGCGCCAGACCGGATGCGATGATGGATCATTGGCAATGCGGAAACTTTCGCGCTCGCGCAGGCGGAATTCGTCTTCCGAATGGAAGGCAGCGCGGCGGCGCGTGTTGCGCAGGATCGAGGCAACGCCTTTATCATCCTCAACCAGAAGGTCGCCGGTGGATGAACCCATGAACACCTTGATACCGGCAGCGCCGGGCAGACGTTCAAGTTCGGCCACATCTTTGGCATTGTCGCGCGTGCCACCAACCCAGAAGGCAAAATCGCAATGCATGCGGTGATGGCCGCGCCGCACCTTATCCTCAAGTGTATCAGCCGATGTGGTCAGTGGCTTGGTATTGGGCATTTCAAAGACAGCAGTGACGCCGCCAAGAACCGCCGAGCGCGAGCCGCTTTCCAGATCTTCCTTATGCTCAAGACCGGGCTCGCGGAAATGCACCTGACTGTCGACCACACCCGGCAGAATATGCAGGCCCGTCGCATCAATGATCTCTCCGGCGGAAGCACCGCCGAGATTGCCGATGGCAGCTATTCGGCCATTGGTGATGCCGATATCGCGCAAGGCCACACCATCCTGATTGACAACCATTCCGCTTCTGAAAATCGTATCGAACGTCTGAGCCATTTGCTTTCCATTCCTGCCTTGCGAACCCTTCACTTGCGGCTTACGTAACGGTGACAGGAAAGGCAAGGGTGAAGCGATGCCATCGGCAAACTTAAGCGGAAGAGTGGTTCTTGATGTTACCGGGGACGATGCAGAAAAGTTTCTGCAGAACCTGATTACAACCGATCTCGATGACCTCGACAAGGGTGATCTGAAACCCGGCGCGCTGCTTAGCCCTCAGGGGAAAATCCTGTTTGAGTTTCTTGTCGCCCGCACAGCGGACGGTTTATTACTCGACACGCTGGAAACCTCTGTCAGCGATTTAACCAAGCGGCTGACCCTCTATAAATTGCGCGCCAAAGTGCAAATTACCGTACGGCCTGAATCGGTTATCCGGGTTTCATGGGGAAATGAGTCAGGCGCTTCAGAAAATGATTCAAGCGTGCATGACCGCCGCTTTCCCGATGCCCTGAATGTCCGCCGCCACTATGGCACCGAGGCCGCACCCACCGCCGATGAGACACAATGGATGGCGCTGCGCATCGCGCACGGCGTGGCGGAAGCACCCTTCGACTATGCCCTTGGCGATGCTTTCCCGCATGATGTGAATCTGGACCAGATATCGGGCGTTTCCTTCAAGAAGGGCTGTTTCATCGGGCAGGAAGTGGTGTCGCGCATGCAGCATCGCGGCACGGCACGCCGGCGCATCCTGATCGCATCGGGAAATGCCAATCTGCCCGAAACAGGCACCGCGATCACCGCCAACGGGCGCGATATCGGCACACTTGGCAGCGTGGTTGGCAATGCCGGGCTGGCGCTCGTGCGCATTGACCGGGTGAAAGATGCTGCGGATGCCGGTACGCCGATCCTGTCAGGAGACACAACGCTGACGCTTGCCATTCCGCCCGAACACCGTTTTACATTTCCGGTGACGACCCAGGAGGCTTAAGCTCAGAATCTATGGTGCGTTGCTGTGGGTTGCATGAGCGTGGTTCGTGGTTCGTGGTTCGACAAGCTCACCATGAGGGAGAGTGGGGATGCAACGATAATCGCAAAGATTGCAGAATAAAGCTCCCCTCATCCTGAGCCTGTCGAAGGGCCCTCATGGTGAGCTTATCGAACCACGAACCACAGAACCATGCACCACCAGCCACCTACCACGCACAAATCAGACCGGGGGAATCCATGCCCAAAGCGGCAACACCAAAAGCATCAAGAAACGACATGCGGGCATGGCAGCGGATGTTGTCAGGCCGAAGGTTGGACCTGCTTGATCCCTCGCCGCTCGACATTGAAATCGAAGACATTGCACAAGGGCTTGCGCGTGTTGCCCGCTGGAATGGCCAGACCGTCGGTGATCATGCCTATTCGGTGGCGCAGCATTCTCTGCTGGTTGAGCAGATTTTCGGGATGATCGTCCCGGATGCTACGGTCGAGCACCACCTTGCAGCCCTTCTGCATGATGCGCCTGAATATGTGATCGGTGACATGATTTCACCCTTCAAGGCTGTGGTGGGCGGCGACTACAAGAGCGTGGAGCTGCGTTTGCAGCAGGCCATCCATCTGCGCTTTGCCCTGCCGCCTGCGGTCACGCAAAACCTGCGCGGCCTGATCAAGCGGGCGGATGCCATAGCCGCCTATTTCGAGGCTACCAGGCTTGCGGGTTTTGCCGAGACGGAAGCTGTGCTTTTCTTTGGCCGTCCACGCGGAATCGACCCGCAGGGTCTCGACTTGACCGCCATGGCAACCCAGAATGCGCAGAATGCCTTTTTGCAGCGTTTTGCTGTATTGGAATCACAACGCGCCAGCAGAAGGTAAAGGCCATGCCGCATATCATCGTCACTCCCCTTTCCCGCCTCGCCGAAACGGCGACGCGTTCCGGTGCGCGCGATATGGTGACGCTGATCAATATGGGCACGCCGGTTGAGCGACCGGTTGAAATTGCCGAAGGGCGGCATCTGTTTCTCGGGTTCAACGATATTGTCGAACCGGCAGATGGTATGACCCCGCCCGGCATTGATCATGTGCATAGCCTCATTGCATTTGGCCAAAAATGGGATCGCCAGACGCCACTGCTCGTCCACTGCTATGCCGGCATATCGCGCTCCACGGCTGGCGCCTATATTACCGCACTGGCGCTCAACCCTGAGCTTGATGAAACGCTGTTGGCGCAAACCCTGCGCAGGAATGCGCCGTCAGCCACGCCCAACAGCCGGTTGATTGCACTTGCCGATGATATTCTTGGCCGCAAGGGGCGTATGGTCGATGCTATCAAGGCGATTGGCCGGGGCGAAGAAGCTTTTGAGGGCACGCCATTTAGCTTACCGGTTGTGGTGATCCAGCCGCGATGACAACAGCTGCGCCCAATGCTGTCGAGATCAATCTGAGTGCTGCCATTGCTGCAGTCGCCGACAATGATCCGCTTATCCTGACGACACCGGCCAGCGATGATGCCCAGCGGGATGAATTGCCGTTTGGTCCATTTAACCCTCTGGCTCACCGCACATTCGAGACCGGCTTGCGCGAATGGGTTGCCGAGCAGACACCCTTGCGGCTTGGCTATGTCGAACAGCTCTACACATTCGGCGACCGCGGCAGGCACAAAACCGCTGAGGATCGCGACCTGCATATCGTTTCTGTCGGCTATCTGGCGCTGACCCGGATCACCGACGAAAACCGGGATGCCTTGCGCAAATCCGGTGCGCGCTGGCGCAGCTGGTATTCGTTCCTGCCATGGGAAGACTGGCGCGGCGGCAAGCCCACCATGATTGATGACACGATTCGTCCAGCGCTTTGCCGATGGGCCGTACAGGGCAATTCCCACGCACGCATGAGCCGTATCAGGCTGGCCTTTGGCGATGAAGGCATTGTCTGGGATGAAGAGCGGGTGCTGGAGCGTTACGAGTTGCTCTACGAGGCAGGTCTTGTTGGGGAGGCCGTGCGCGACGGGCGCGCTGACCCGCCTGCACTATCGGGCAATCTCGGCCTGCCCATGAGTTTCGACCACCGGCGCATCCTGGCGACAGCGATTTCACGGCTGCGCGCCAAGCTGAAATATCGCCCGGTGGTTTTCGAGCTGATGCCACCAACATTCACACTCACCGCCTTGCAGGAAACCGTCGAAGCCATATCCGGCCGTCACCTGCACAAGCAGAATTTCCGCCGTCTGGTGGAAGGTACCGAACTGGTTGAACCAACAGGCGCTGAACAGACACAGGCACGCGGCAGACCCGCCGCGCTTTACCGTTTCAGGCACAATGTGCTGGAAGAGCGTAGTGTCGCCGGCCTGCGCGTCGGCGGACGGGGATAGGAGATAGAATGACTGACAAGCCAAAACCCACATCCGTGAACGCTGAAGGCATTTTTGAGCCGTTTTCCGTAGAAAACGTGCCATGGGAAAACTGGTCGGAGAACACGCGCTACGGCTCACGCTCCCGCTATCTATCGGGGTTTGGTGGTGCGAGCCATGTGGGCGTTGCCATGGAAGAGCTGGCGCCGGGCATGGAGTCCACCCTCAACCACTACCACATGCTTGAGGAAGAGCAGGCGCTGATCCTCGCGGGCGAAATGACGCTCAAGCTTGGTGAGAAAACCTATCTCGTAAAAACCGGCGATTATGTCTGCTTCCCGGCAGGCCAGAAGGCCGGGCATTCCTTCTACAATCACAGCGATGCACTCTGCCGCTTCCTCATTATCGGCGAAAAGAACCCGCATGATGTGATCGTCTATCCGGAAACCGGCCGCGTCAGCGTACGGCTGACAGGTGAAGGCTACGACAAATCAGCGACAATGGACTATTGGCAGGGCGCCGATACGAACAAGAAGAAATAGATCCGGCATATACGACCAATGTCGAATTGACTGGCCTTCTCGCTATTGGCAGACTTGTCAGCAACAGAGGTGTTTAAGCGCATGTCCGAGATGTCGACGAGCATGATTAAAGCTACGACAATTCAACTTCGTTGTCCGTCACATCCGGGTGCGCTTCTTGATGACATTATTCCGGCGACGGGGAAAACCAAGGCGGAGATTGCCAAGCTTCTCGGTATATCCCGACAGCACTTTTATGACATTATCGGGGAGCGTAAACCCGTTTCGCCCGCCATTGCTGCACGGCTTGGCAAGGCTTTCGGTGATGGGGCAGCTGTGTGGCTTCGCATGCAGGCGGCCTATGATGCTTGGCATGTGGAGCGGGAAGTGGATGTCAGCAAAATCCCAACGATCCGCGCGGCCTAGAACCTTTCCGGTTTAAATAGAGGCGTTCTGTGGAAGCGAATTTGGTTCAAGGTCGAGGGATTGGCAAGACTGATCTTAACCCATCGGCGAAGCCGAAGCCCGATGGAGTTGAGCTGAATTCACTCGGCTCCTATTTAAGCCGGAAGGCTCTAAAGCCTATTTCAGCACGTAAACGTGCTCATCGCCGGGGAATGTCCGTGTGCGAACATCATCGGCATAGGCTTTCACTGCGGCGTCGATACCGGCGCCGACTGCACCATATACTTTGACGAATTTGGGCGGTTTTGGATTGTAGCCCAGCATATCCTCCAAAACGAGGATCTGGCCGTCGCACTCGCGTGATCCGCCAATGCCAATGGTTGGAATGGGGATTTCCCGCGAGATTTCGGCAGCCAGCGGCTCAACAATGCCTTCCAGCACCACGGAAAATGCCCCCGCATCGCTGACAGCTTTCGCGTCCGCCTTGATCAATGGCCAGAGCGCCGTATCGCGCCCCTGCGTCTTGAAACCGCCGAGCGTGTTGACGGATTGCGGGGTCAGGCCGATATGCGCCATGACGGGAATGCCGCGTTCGGCAAGAAACCGGATCGTCTCGGCCATGCGCACGCCGCCTTCGATCTTCACCGCGCCGCAGCCGGTTTCCTGCATCACCCTTGATGCATTGCGAAACGCCACCGCCGGGCTTTCCTCATAGCTGCCGAAAGGCATGTCCACGACGACCATGCCGCGTTTGGACCCGCGTACCACCGCCCGGCCATGGATGATCATCATGTCGAGCGATACGCCAAGGGTGGAATCCATGGCATAGAGCACCATGCCGAGACTATCGCCGACGAGCAGAATATCCGCGTGATTATCAACAATCCGCGCCGTATTGGCATGGTAGGATGTCAGTGCAACGATGGGTTCTGCGCCCTTGCGCGCGCGTATCTCAGGGGCAGTAACCCGGCGAATGATGATTTCCTGGCTCATTGCGTCCCCCGCACTTCTATCCGATAACGCGCTGATCGATCAGCCGCACCTTGCCAAAGCGTACCGTGAGCAGAATGACCACGGGCTGCCTGAATTTACCTGATACTGGATCAAGTGTCTGGGCATCGCGAATATCAACAGCTTCGACCTCGCCCTGCTTCTCGCTCTCCAGCAGCGAGCGAACGGCATTGCGAATGGCTGCAACGGAGCGCTGGCCCCTTACAACCATCTCATCGGCAAGTTCCAGCGATCGCGGCAGGATCACCGCTGCCCTGCGATCTTCCTTCGTCAGCATGGCATTGCGCGACGAGCAGGCGACGCCGTCTTCCTCGCGCACGGTTGCCACCCCGGTAATCACAATCGGCATGTCGAGATCAGCAACCATACGGCGGATGATCGTCAATTGCTGATAGTCCTTCTCGCCGAAGAACGCATGATCAGGCTGCACGATATTGAACAGCTTTGTCACCACCGTACTGACACCACGAAAGTGCCCGGGCCGTATCTTGCCGATCAGAATGCGTGAAAGAACCGGGTTTTCGACAATCGTATTGGCACCAGCCCGGTAAACTTCTGCCACCTCTGGTGTAAAGACGTAATCGACACCCTCAGCCTTCAGCTTGGCGAGGTCTCCCGCCATGTCTCTGGGATAGCTCGACAGATCCTCATTGGGCCCGAACTGCGTCGGATTGACGAAGATCGATACAACAGTGATATCGCAAGCGGCGCGCGAATGGCGCACCAGCGTCATATGCCCGATGTGCAGATAACCCATGGTCGGCACAAGACCGATACTCTTGCCCTTCAGCCGTTCAGCTTTCAGGGCAGTTCGCAGTTCGGCGATGGTGGCGATGACTTTCATTTCAGTTCTATATCCAGTCCGATATCCAGCGTTGGCGCTGCCATGGTGATTTTCGAGGTAGAGATGTAATCGACGCCGGTTTCAGCAACGGCCTTGATCGTATCAAGTGCAATATTGCCAGAGGCTTCAAGTTTCGCACGTCCGGCATTGATTTTTACAGCCTTTTCAAGCAGTTCCGGCCCCATATTATCAAGCAGAATCACATCGGCATTGACAGACAGTGCCTCATCGAACTGGTCAAGACCATCCACTTCAACCTCGATCTTGACGAGAATTCCCGCATAAGTGCGCGCCGCCAGAATGGCCTTGGTCACGCCGCCCGCAACAGCGATATGATTGTCCTTGATCAGGATCGCATCATCGAGACCGAACCGGTGGTTGATACCACCGCCGCACTTCACCGCATATTTGGCGAAGCCGCGCATACCGGGGATGGTCTTGCGCGTATCGCAGACCCTGGCATTCGTATGGGCGATCAGATCGGCAAACTTCGCGGTATAGGTGGAAATACCGCTCAAATGCATCAGGAAGTTGAGCGCTACCCGTTCCGCGGACAGGATGGCGCGGGCATTGCCTTCGATGACGGCGATCCTGTCTCCCGGTTTGACCCGAGCGCCATCCTTGACCAGAGGGGTAAACACCACCTCGGAATTGACCAATGTGAACGCCTTGCGGGCAAATTCCATTCCGCAGATCGTACCGGCCTCGCGGCTCGACAGAACCGCTCTTGCCGTCGCCTCTTCCGGCAGCGTGGCATTGGTGGTCAGATCCCCTGCCCGGCCAAAATCTTCAAGCAAAGCGCCACGCACGGCATCATCAACGAGCAAGCCCGGCAATGAAGGCGGAAAAGCCTTCTGCGCGACAGTGGTTTGCGGGGAAACATTCATGTCATCTTCCTTCCGACAACGCTCATTATTTCGTTTTCCGGCTACGCCGTAGGGCTAAGTTCCATCATGTCGCCGACATAGGCCCGCGCGTCATCGAGGTTCAGGAACGTGCGATGCTGCCATTCTCCACGCTTTTTCGGGAAATCGGTGCGGAAATGGCCGCCACGACTTTCCTCACGCCGCAACGCACTGACGGCCACCAGCTTGGCGGTGGCAAGCACATTGCGGAAGGCCGGGTCGCGATTGTTCTTTTCCAATGTCAGAATGGCTTTCAATCCGGCAACCATGTCCTCGCGATTGCGGATAACGCCGAAACTGGCACTCATGGTCTTGCGCAGCGTCGCCATGGCCGGAGTGTCACCTTCCGATTGCAGATCATCCCGGTCGACGGAACCAGCAGCCCAATTATCGACTGGTTTCGCGCCATCCTTGCCGATTCTGGCGGCGATACGGGCGGAGAACACCACCGCTTCCAGCAGCGAATTGGATGCAAGCCGGTTTGCACCATGGGCACCGGTTGATGTGCATTCACCGCAGGCCCACAGGCCATCAATCGAGGTGCGCCCTTCTGCGTCGGTCAGAATACCACCCATGAAGTAATGTGCGGCGGGAACGACGGGAATAGGCTGCGTGACCGGGTCAATGCCCGCATCGCGGCAATAGCGATAAACAGTCGGGAATTCATCGGGGAAAGTCGCACCGACAGCCGTGGTGCAATCGAGCCAGGCGCCTCGCCCTGCCATTACCTCGGCATAGATACCGCGCGCCACCACATCGCGCGGGGCAAGCTCGCCTTCGGGATCAATTTTCAGCATGAAACGCTCGCCGTCGCGGTTGATCAGCGTTGCCCCATGGCCGCGCAGGGCTTCGGTTGCCAGTGGTGCCGGGTCCTTGTGTACATCGAGTGCCGTCGGATGAAACTGCACGAATTCCATATCCGCCATCATGGCTCCAGCGCGGGCCGCCATGCCAATACCCTCGCCGCGCGCCTCGGATGGATTGGTGGTGACCGCATAGAGATGGCCGATACCACCGGTAGCAATCACCACAGAGTGGGAAGCAAGCTGCACTTTCTCGCCCCGTCCCGCATCGGCACGGGCAATCACACCCGTCACAGCGCCCTTTTCCGTGGTGATGTCTTCAACCACATAGCCTTCCATCACGCGGATAGACGGGGTGTTTTCGACGGTGTGCACCAGCGCCTGCATGATGGCACGACCGGCCATATCGCCGCGCACGCGGACAATTCGGCTTTCGGAATGGGCAGCTTCGCGTGATACCTGAAGCTTCCCCTGCAGATCACGATCAAACGGCACGCCATAACCGAGCAGATCATGCACGCGGGCTGCGGCTTCCGTTGCCATCAACCGGGCAATGTTCTCGTCAACAATGCCATCACCCGCCGCAACCGTATCGGCAACGTGTTTTTCGATCGTATCACCTTCGGAGACAGCAGCGGCAATGCCTGCCTGTGCCCAGGCGGATGAAGCCCCCCGACCTATCGGTGCTGCCGCCAGAATAGTGACGGGACGCGGCGCCAGTTTCAACGCGCAGAAGAGGCCAGCCAAGCCGCCGCCAATGATGATGACAGGTTCAACCTGTGTTGAAGCATCGGAAAATAGTGCACTCATCGGATATTACCCCCTGTTGCCCAGCCGGGCAGTTGGGTTGAAGGCCAGATAAAATTTGCTCTAATTCTTCAGGTTCACCATGCGCTCCACGGCAAGGCGGGCGCGTTCTCCAACCAGCGGATCAACGTGAATCTCCTCGCGCATATAGAGCAGGCTCTCAAGGATGTTCGGCAACGTGATGCGCTTCATGTGCGGGCACAGGTTGCACGGCTTGATGAACTTCACATCAGGCACCTCAGACTCGATGTTCGACGCCATCGAGCATTCGGTGACGAGAAGCACTTTTGCCGGACGCCGGTCTTTCACATAGTTGATCATGCCGCTGGTCGAGCCGGTATAATCGGCAATGGCAACGACCTCTGGCGGGCATTCCGGATGCGCGATGATCTGGATATCGGGATCAGCCGCGCGATAGGCGAGAAGCTCCTCGGCGGTGAAACGCTCATGAACTTCGCAATGGCCCTTCCAGGTCAGGATTTTGACGTCGGTCTGCGCCGCAACGTTCTGGGCCAGGAACTCATCGGGAATGCACAGGACACGGTCGACGCCAAAGCTCTCGACCACCTGAACCGCATTGGCCGATGTGCAGCATATATCGCTTTCCGCCTTCACTTCCGCTGACGTGTTGACGTAGGTGACAATCGGCACACCGGGATAGGTTTCCCGCAGCAGGCGCACATCAGCACCCGTAATGGATTCAGCCAGCGAGCAACCTGCCCGCATATCTGGAATGAGCACGGTTTTCTGCGGATTGAGCAGCTTTGACGTTTCCGCCATGAAGTGCACACCACACTGAACGATAATCTCAGCGTCGACGCGCGTTGCTTCGCGGGCCAATTGCAGCGAGTCGCCAACAATATCGGCCACGCAGTGAAATATCTCCGGCGTCTGGTAATTATGCGCAAGTATGACGGCATTGCGCTGCTTCTTCACCCGGTTGATCGCAGCCACATAGGGCGCATAGACAGGCCATTCGATCCGGGGAATATGATGGGCAACACGCTGATAGAGGTGTTCGGTTTCTTCAGCCACATCAGGGGTGAAAGACAGATCAGGCATTTTGAGAACGCCAAAACGTTCCGCTGCGGATGGGCCTGAGATACGGCCGTTCGGGTTGCGAGCAATGCTGGTCATCGTCATTTCCTCCTAAGGCAACCTCCTCCGGTTGCCTGCTGCCGATCATTTATACTCAATATGAGCATATTTCAGATCAAAAGAAAAACGGCAAGGCCGTCGGGCAATACATAGGCCAATATTCCGATGGCTTCAAGAGGCATATTTTCAACAATCGGCTAAAGATTGCCTTGGCGGTGGCCGGGCCGAAAACATTCCGGCGCGCAATTTTTCCTGTCACATAAAGCTCGAAGCTTGATCACACTTTCTGGCTCAGGACTATTTCCTTGATTGATTTCACACGGTTACGCGCCGTTGTAACCGCCCCGGTGGCGATAATAATCGCGGGCTTGCCTGTCACGTTTGGCCGGGCTGTCGCCGCCCAGACGCGGAGAGCAATTGTCAAAAACTTTCGCATCAAAATCTGACGGCCTGTCGCAAAAAACCAAAGGACTGACACGGCCCGAATTGGCACATCCGGCTAAGGTGACAGTGCCCAGGGCCAGAAGTGGTAATAGAAATCGCATAAGGTAAATCCTTCATTTCTGCATTGGCAGGCTTGCGGAAAGCGCACTATTCATCAAATACGCTGAAGTGCCAGTTCACATCTATTCAATTGATTGCGACCTTAAATAGGGTAATCCTCTTGCGCATATAAGGGGGAGAGATCATGGCCGCGATTCAATCGAGCACCGAGAAGCCATCTGGTATTCCCTGGCTGATCATCATCGCCGGTTCGCTCATTGCCGTCATGACCTTTGGCCCGCGTTCAGCCATGGGCCTTTTCCAGTTGCCGCTTCTGCAGGACAAGGGCTGGGACCGCACCACCTTCAGCATGGCTATTGCCTTGCAAAACCTCTTCTGGGGTATCGGCCAGCCATTCTTTGGCGCCATCGCTGACAAATACGGCACATGGCGCGTTTTGCTGATGTCGGCGATTCTCTATGCATCTGGTCTTGTGCTGATGGCATGGTCGACCACGCCCGGAATGCTCTATATCGGGGGCGGCCTGCTTGTCGGTCTTGGTATTGCCTCCGGGTCGTTCGGAACAATCCTGTCCGCGTTTGCGCGCAATGTCTCGGCAGAAAAACGCACTTTCGTTTTCGGCATCGGCACAGCAGCGGGTTCTGCCGGAATGTTCGTGTTTTCGCCTGTCAGCCTTGAATTGATCGAGCATTATGGCTGGTCGGATGCACTGGTTTATCTCGGTATAGCCATGGCAATCGTGCCGCTTCTCGCCATTCCACTCCGGGGCAACTCCTCCAGTGGCCGGATCAGTGAAGCGCAATATAAACAGTCCATGGGTGAAGCCTTGCGCGAGGCACTGGGACACAGAAGCTATGTGTTGCTGACAACGGGCTTTTTCGTTTGCGGCTTTCAGCTTGCCTTCATCACCGCGCATTTCCCGGCTTATCTCAATGATATCGGTATTGATGCCAAGTATGCGGTGCTGGCGCTGGCGCTTATCGGCTTTTTCAATGTGATCGGATCGCTGGCCTCCGGTGTCATCAGCCAGCGTTATTCCAAGCCAAAATTTCTTGCTTATCTCTACATTGGCCGTTCGGTGCTGGTTGCAGCATTCCTGCTGCTGCCACAAACTGGCGCGTCGGTGGTCGTTTTCGCAATTGTCATGGGACTGATGTGGCTTTCAACGGTACCGCCGACAAATGCCCTTGTTGCGATCATGTTCGGCACGCGCTACCTCGCCATGCTTGGCGGCATCGTATTCTTCTCACATCAGGTCGGTTCATTCCTCGGCGTCTGGCTTGGCGGTTATCTCTACGACCATTTGGGCAGCTATAACCCCGTCTGGTGGCTGAGCGTTGTGCTTGGCATTTTAGCCGCTATCGTGCATTGGCCGATTGAAGAGCGGCAGGCGGATCGCCCTGCCCTGCAACCGGCCGAATAGTCTTCAGGGCTGGAGACGCTTGCGGATGGGCTCGAATTCCGGCGTTGCCTTGCGCTTCACCGGATCAGGCTCATTGGCGTCGATAGCGTCCCAGTATTTCCAATTGACTTTTTCCGAACCAAGCTCGTAGTCCATGCCGTCCCAGCTATCCTCGCGAAAACTGTAAAAAGCCCAGTGCAGCTTGTTGCTGTCGAGCGCAGTCAGCACGTCATCCAGATAGGGCTTGCAGCCGGGAAGCTGGCGCATACAGCCATATTCACCCGCCACCATACGGTTCAGCGGCACGCCATGAGCTTTCGCCCAATCCACAGGCTTGGCAAGATATTCGGTGACTTTCTGCGCGTTCCACATAACCTTCGATCCGGCATAGGGCACCTCGCCGGGATAGGCATAGGGCTTCTTGCGCTTGATATTGGGAGCACTGGTCGCTTCATAGGGTTCATACATGTGAAAACTGTAGATGACTTTCTGGTCATCAAGCGGTTTCGGCCAATAGCTGAACGCATCGGCTGCCGCATACCATCCGGCGTCGGCCATGATGGGCGTTACCGGATCGATCTTCCTGATCTCGGCAATCACCATGTTGTAGAAGGCAATCAGATCGCGGGAGCCGCCCTTTTGCTTGTCATACCAGGCTTGCATATCCGCGGCTGAGGCATGTTCGGCAACGCCGCCCATCTTTTCCGGTGCGGGTTCGTTGATCAGATTATAGGCGGCAATACCGGGGTGATCCTTCAAGGCAGCGGCAAGGTCGTGCCAGAACTGCGCGGCCTCCTGCCACTTTGCCTTGTCCTGCCAAAGCCGGTCATCAAACTTGCCATTGTTGTTCTGGGCCCAGCGCATGGCCGGAAGCGACAGCGGCGTGATGACCACTTTGAGACCAGCCTTGTCAGCCCGATCCAGCGTGGCTTTGAGCGTGGCGAGATCGGAGGCCGGAATGCCTTCATAATGATCGGCATCGCCAATCAGAAAATCGCGCTTGGCCGGTTTCCACTTGTCGTAGGACAGCCGCACCCAGCTTGCGCCATAATCTTTCAGCGCATCGAAATAGGCCTGATCAGGTGGCAGCCGGTTGAAACTGTTGCCGCCATGCTGCGGCTTATCCCAGAAACTGATGAGATCGGCCGCATTGGCAGCGCAGGTCATGGTCAAAGACAGAAACAGGGTCGTCGCAATACGCATGGGAACTCTTTCGGATCAGTATGTTCAGACCAATTGCTGGAGCACTGCGGCGAGAATGGGTCCTGTCTGGCGCCGATCTATGGCTATCAACAGAAACCGCCGCCTGACGAAGCAAGCGGCGGAAATTTCAGTTCCGGCGATAGAAATATCAACCGCGTAAAACAGCCTCGATCTTGTCGAGCGCCTCGGCCTTGCCGATACCGGTCAAAAACGCGAGCGTCGTGATAACCGGTTTGCCAAGGTCCTTCGGCAATTGCGCCGTAGAGACAACAAGATCAACATCATCGATCTGCCCGGCCACCTCGGCCACCTTGCATTGCCGCGCGTTGAAACTGATGCCGCGTTCCTTCAATGCATCTGCCACCGCATGGGCGACGACGGTTGATGTGGCGATACCGGTTCCACAGGCGAAAAGTACAGTCTTTTGTTTGGTCATTGGTCCCTCTTCATCCCGAATAGCCTAAGCCAGCAGCCGGGCTACATCCTCTACCGTGTTGGATTGCATCAAGGCGGTGATCGTATCGGCAGACTGTATGGTCATGGCGATCTCCTGCAGCATTTCGATCTGTTGGTCCTTATCACTGAGCGCCATGAGAAAAACCACACTGACCTGCAGCTTTTCATCCGGATCTTCCATGTTGGAAAAAGCCACCGGCTTGCACAATGTCGCCATGGCGAGGCCCGGTTTCAGCACATGTTCGGGGTCCGTATGCGGAATGGCCACATTGTTGTCTGAACCCAGCGGCAAGCCTGTCGGCAGCTCCGCCTCGCGGGCAAGCACCGCCTCGGCAAAGCTTGGTTTCACATAGCCCAGACTGTGCAAACGGTCGGAAAGTATCCGGATAATCTCCTGATCATTTCCGGCCTCGACCCCAAGGATAATTGCCCCCGGATCGAGATAGTTCATCAAGGCTTTCGCCATTCAATTCACTCCAGTATGCGTATTTCAGGCTGTCTTGTCTGCGTTTTCATCGGCACCCGCCGCCCGTTCCCACGCGGCGGTATTTCGATGATAAGCCCAGAATGCACCGGCAATAATGATGGCGATAAGCCCGAGACCTGCCGCGCCAAGGCTGCGGATTGCAGCAATCACCGCGTAGGAAACCCACAGGAACCCATCAACCACACTGGTAATCTGCACCGCATTGGCAGGCATCTTGAAGCCGGATGATTGGGCAGCGCTGGTAAACAGCGGCGCCAGCGCATTGGCAACGTAGAAGCCGACAGCCAGCGTAAACGTGCCGACAATGACCATGCGGAAGACATTTCCCTTCAACAAGGGCGCTGTCATGGCAACGATGAAAGGAATAACCGCTAGATCGGCAAAAAGAATGATGCGATTACCCGGCAGGATGATCGACAGGATGATCGCGATGGGCACGAGGATCAGCGATGAGGAAATCGCGGCGGGATGGCCAATCAGGATTGCCGAATCGAGACCCACCAGCAACTCGCGGTCGCCTGTCCGCTTCTTGACGAACGCCTGTGCCGCATCGGAAACCGGCAGCAGTCCCTCCATCAAAATCTTGACCATGCGCGGCAGCAGCAGCATCACCGCCGCCAGTGTCATGCCTGTTTGCAGGACCTTGCTCAGAACCACACCGAAATCCCCGGCGTTATAATAGGCGATGACACCCAGCACGAGACCGATGATCAAGCCAAGAATGACCGGCTCGCCAAACACACCGAAACGCTTTTCAAAGGTCTCGGTGTTGATTTCGATCTTGTTGATGCCGGGAATGCGGTCGATGATCCAGTTCAGCACAATGGCAATCGGCAGGATTTGCGCCGACGCCAGATGCGGCACGGAAATGCCGGGGATGCCGTAGAATTGCTGTACCGCCTTGGCCGACCAATCGGCAAACAGCAGGCACAGCGCCACCATCAGCGCCGCAACAATCAGGCCGTAAACGAGACTGTCCGTGGCCGCGACGGCGAGCGAACCGATGAAGGCAAAGTGCCAGAAATTCCACACATCGACATTAAGCGTACGCGTCAGGCGCGTCAGAAGCAGGACGATGTTGACGGCGATGCCAATCGGGATGACCCAGAGACCGACCGATGATCCAAAGGCAATGGCGGCAGCCGATGGCCAGCCTACATCAACAATATCGCGCTGAATGCCGGTATTGGTCACAATCGCCTTGGCCACATCGCCAATCGATGTGAGCATCAGCCCAAGCACAAGATTGATACCGATAAATGCCACGCCGATGGTAACAGCCGCACGGAACGCGCGCCCCACCTTGGCACCGAGTACCACAGCAATGATAAAAATCACAATCGGCAAAAGGACCGTTGGTCCCATTGTATCGACGGCAGCCTTCAGGCCCGCCAGAAAACCATCCATTCCAACCTCCCAGCAGCCACATTGGACCGCGCATTCCCCCAACGCTTATGTCTGCGTCGCGCCAATGTTTGACAGGATATGCGGGAAAAACCAGCGGGTTTTCACATTATTTGACGGGAATTCACACTTGTGCGCAGCAATTTTGAGCAAATTGCCGTTTCATGGGCGGGTTAGGGCGCGGACCCGCAAACGCGCGACCAAAGGCGGATTGATGCGAGTCTGTTGTATCGGATCGCTCGCGAATGATCCCCATGCAGCCAATTATGTGCTAGTCTTACGAGCTATCGAACGGAGCCCGGCAATAGGCGATGTTGGAAACTGACAAGGTGTTCGCCGGTTCAATTCCGGAAAGTTACGACCGCTACATGGTGCCGTTGATTTTCGAGCCGTATGCGGCGGATATTGCACAAAGAGCGGCGTCCCTGTCGCCAAGTGCCGTTTTGGAAATCGCTGTGGGCAGCGGGGTTGTCACACGCGCATTAGCGCCAAGACTATCATCGGGCGCAAGCTATGTCGCAACCGACCTCAACCAGCCGATGATCGACTACGCCGCATCGCGACAACCTCGCGACAGCCGGATCATATGGCGCCAAGCGGATGCTCTGGCGCTACCATTTGAAAACGCAACCTTCGATCTCGTTTGTTGCCAGTTTGGCGCGATGTTCTTTCCTGACCGCTCATCTGGTTACCGGGAAGCAAAGCGGGTCTTGAAGCCCGGAGGACATTTTTTGTTCAACGTATGGGATCGTATCGAGGAGAACGTATTTGCGGACGATGTGACGAATGCTCTCGCAAAGATGTTTCCGAACGATCCGCCACGCTTTCTGGCACGCACGCCGCACGGCTACCACGATACGGCATTGATCCGTAGCGAGCTGGAGGACTCAGGTTTCTCCCGCGTGGTGATCGACACGAGAGCCGAACAAAGCCGTGCATCCTCGCCGCGCCTTCCCGCCATTGCCTATTGTCAGGGAACTGTTCTTCGCAACGAAATCGAGGCCAGAGACGCCGGGAAATTGGAAACTGCAACCGACTACGTCGCGTCCGTGATTGCCGATAGACATGGCAGCGGCGAGGTTGCCGCCAAGATTCAGGCACATGTAATCGTAGCTGTCGCCTAAGGTTGGGATTTCCCTTCTCGCACTTAGCGTCTTTTAGCTACGCGTCAGAATTCGGTCGCTATTGTGAATGTACTGATCTCATCCCCCCGCGCATCGCCGGATAGCGATGCCGTCCACGTATTGCGTCAGCGGTCTTATGAAAAGGTCAAGGCCGGTTTGCACAAAAGACTGTCCGCAGAAGAGGTTCCTGCCGCACTTTAACCGGTTAAGGCGTTTCAGCAATGGTGTCAGTGGGCCCCGGCCGGCAATGTGACAACCAAAGGTCCGTTACGGGTTGCAACCACCGTATGCTCATACTGGACAGTCAAGGCGCGCGGTTCACTGTACAATGTCCATGCGTCGTCGCCACCTTCTGCAAATTCTGCACCCAATGACAGAAAGGGTTCGACGGTAAATACCAATCCCTCGTTCATGAACCGGCGTTCGGAATGATCGGGCCACGTCGAAATTTCAGTCGGCTCTTCGTGCAGAGAATGGCCGACACCGTGGCTAGCCAAATTGCGCACGAGTGTATAGCCATTCTTGCGGGCAAATGTACCAATTGCATTGCCAATACCTGCGATTGGCTTGTTTGCACCGACCTGCCGCAAGCCGGTCCACATAGCACGACGGCCGTCACGGCAAAGGCGTTCCACAACACGCGAAACAGGCGGCACGGCAAACGACGCTCCGGTGTCGGCAAAAAAACCATTCTTCTCAGCGGATACGTCAATGTTCACAAGATCGCCAGCAGCGATGCGGCGCGAGCCTGGAATGCCATGAGCAATTTCTTCGTTAACGCTGATACATGTGGCTCCCGGAAATCCATAGGTGAGTTCCGGCGCAGATCGCGCCCCGGCTGCATCAAGAAGCTCCCGTCCAAGCCCATCAAGCTCGGCTGTGGTCATTCCCGGTTCCAGTGCCGCACCCATAGCCGCCAAGATATCGGCAACAATTCTTCCAATTTCCTGCAGCTTGATCAGATCGTCGTCATTGGAAATTGTCATTCTCGAACTCGCTCTCATAGGCCCATACAACGTGCCTCAAATAAGTCACTGTACCGGGACAATCAACAATCTGAATTGTATCTCGTCGGCTGATTCAACCGCCGCGCATAAAACTTTCAAGCGGGAAGATTGCGCAGGTTTCGGTGCCGTGGGCCAGCAGCTTGCCATTTGCGTCACGCAGGAAGGCTTCCGATGTTGCCAGCGTCCGCCCGCGATGCACGAGCTTGCCCTCGCAGAATACCGGGCCGGTATCGGGAGACACAGGGCGCACGAGGTTCACCTTGAATTCGACGGTCGTATAGGCCTCGCCCGGCTTCAGCGTGGTCATGACACAGCAGGCGAGCGCCGAATCCATCAAGGTTGCAATCCAGCCGCCGTGAATGCCGCCCATTGGATTGAGATGTTCGCGCGCCGGGATGCCTTTGAAAACGACCCGGTTCAGCTCCACCTCATGCAGATTAAAGGTCAGCGTTTGGGCGATGGGCGGTGCGGGATATTCGCCTCGCAGCATGGCCTGCAGGATGTCGAGGCCGCTGCGTTTGGCCAGATCGGCAAGTGGCAGCGTACCAATGCCGCCGGGAAATGCGATAGTCTCTGAACTCATGGAAGCACGGACCTTTCCTCGGCCGCCGGACCCTGCCCTGCCGCCCTTGATATCGATCTTGAAACAGCGGTCAGAAACCCGTCACGCGACTCCGGCGCTTTCAGCGCCCTTGGCTCCCAGACGTGCCGGGTAAAGAAGAAACTCGTCAGGCGAAACGCATCGACAAGCTCCGTCAGCGATGCGACCCGCACCTTTGAACTGACCATGAAAGGTGGCATCACCAGAAGCTTGTCGGCCCATGGTGCGCCCGCATCGCGCGAAACGGCGCGGCCCGATTTGGGCGATACATAGGCGAGGTTTTCGGCGCTTCCCGTCGACGCACAGCGTTTCAGATCAAGGCCAAAGCCCAGCTCCTCCAGCATCATCACCTCAAAGCGCAGGAGAAGCTCGCCCGAGATCAGCGGATCGTCGCAATGCTCAAGGATAATGGCGAGTGTTTCAAAAAGGCCCTGATGCGGATCGCGCTCCGGCAACAGTCTCAAATGAGCGGCGGCCAGTTGCAGCGCATAAAGACCAACGGGCTGCTCGATCAACCGTGCGGCGGCAAAGGAGACCGGTTCGATCTGCATCATGCCGAGATGTTCGTCGATACGCGCACGCCAGATCACATCCACCCGGTTTCCCGCCTGCAGCAGCGGTTGCATACGGCGCGAACGTCCGCCGCGCACCAACCCCATATGGCGGCCATGCTCGCGCGTCATCAGTTCGAGGATCGCACTGGTTTCCCCGTGCCGCCTCGTTCCGAGTATGATTCCCTCGTCTCGCCATTCCATCAGGCGAGACTCGCGCTAACTGTGTGGGAATTCAAGGCCCATTTCGCGGTAACGTTCCGGGTCATTGCCCCAATTGTCACGAACCTTGACGAACAGGAACAGGTGAACCTTCTGTTCGAGGATTTCCATCAGTTCCTTGCGGGCCGCCTGACCGATGGACTTGATCGCCTGACCTTCATGGCCGAGCACAATCTTCTTCTGGCTGTCACGCTCGACATAGATCACCTGCTGGATGCGGACAGAGCCATCCGGCTTTTCTTCCCAGCTTTCAGTCTCGATGGTCGATGAATAGGGCAGTTCGTTATGCAGACGCAGGAAAAGCTTCTCGCGGGTGATTTCCGCCGCCAGCATGCGCATTGGCATGTCGGAAATCTGGTCTTCCGGGTAATACCATGGGCCTTCTGGCAGATTGTCGGCCAGATATTTCAGCAAATCCTTGCAGCCATAGCCTTTGAGCGCCGAAATCATGAATGTCTTGTCGAAGTTGATCTTCTCATTGGCCTTTTGAGCCAGTTCGAGAAGTTTCGGTGCTTCGATACGGTCGACCTTGTTGAGAACGAGGATGACCTTGCGCTTCTTCTCATGCAGGCTGCTCAGAATAGCTTCCGCTTCTTCATCGATGCCCTGTTCCACATCGATCAGCACCAGAACAATATCCGCATCCTTGGCACCGCCCCAGGCGGTTGTCACCATGGCGCGGTCGAGACGGCGTTTTGGTTTGAAGATACCGGGCGTGTCGACCAGCACCATCTGGGTGCGGTCGTGAATGACAATGCCGCGCACCAGCGCCCGCGTTGTCTGCACCTTGTGGGTGACGATCGAAACCTTGCTGCCGACCAGCTGATTGACCAGCGTCGACTTGCCGGCATTGGGGGCGCCAATCAAAGCAATAAAGCCCGAACGTGTCGGGCCTTCTGGCTGTGTCGCCTCCGGTGTTAGTTCCTGATCGGTCATTTTTGTCCCTCTTCCTGCGTCTTCTGACGGACGCCTTCCCGGTAAAGCAAGGCAACAGCGGCTTCCTGCTCGGCAATACGCTTGGAGCGTCCCATGCCGGTGGCAGGCGCAAAGCCCTTCACCTCTACCTTTACCGTAAATTGTGGGTCATGGTCAGGCCCGGTGCGCTCGACCACGCTGTATAAAGGCTGGGCACCATCCTGCTGATGCGCCCATTCCTGTAGTTCTGTCTTGGGATCACGCTGCGCCGAATTGATCTCGCGCGAGCGGGCATCCCAGTAACGCTGGATGAAAGGTTGCGCCGCTTCCAGCCCGCCGTCCAGATAAATCGTTGCAATCAGCGATTCCACCACATCGGCACGCAGGCTTTTCAGCCTTTTGTCAGCCAGTCCCTTCACATCGGAGCCGGTGCGGATAAACTCATGCAGGCCGATTTCATCAGCCACATCAGCGCATGTATCGGCGTTGACGAGCGAGTTCAAACGAAGCGAAAGCTCACCTTCGCTGGCCGTCGGATAGGCGCGAAACAGCATTTCTGCAATGACCAGCCCAAGGACGCGATCACCCAGAAATTCGAGCCGCTCATAATCCGATCCAACCGATTGGCGGGCGCTGGCATGGGTCAGCGCCCGCTCAAGGCGGCTAAGATCGCGAAATGTGTGGCTCGTCTGCTCCTCCAGCCTGCGAACGGCGTCTGCGGACAGGTTCATAGGCGGCTCATTGGCTCTTCGGGGTGAAGGAGGTTCCATTCACGCTGCGCAGCAATCGGTCGAAGCGCATTTCCGTCGGCCAGCGCCAGATTTCCAGCGGGCTTGCCTTGTCAGCAATGGAGAAGAAAATGATGTTGGCACGACCGATGAAATTCTCCAGCGGCACGGTTCCCAGTTCAAAACGGCTATCGGCGGAATTGTCCCGGTTGTCGCCCATCATGAAAAACTGACCCGCCGGAACAGTGAACTCCCGGGTATTGTCGCCAAGACCGTTCGGGATCAGATCAAGCGTATCATAGGTGACGCCGTTTGGCAGTGTTTCGCGATAAACATCAATCGGAAAAGGCTTTTCAGTCACATCAGGATTGTTGATCTGGCCAACTTTGACACGCGGTACCGCAACGCCATTGATATAAACAACGCCCTCACGCACCTGCACCTTATCGCCGGGCAAGCCGATCACGCGCTTGATGTAGTCAATCGACGTATCAGCAGGCGTGCGGAAAACGGCCACATCGCCGCGCAGCGGTTCGCTGCCCCAGATGCGGCCCGAAAACAGGTTGGGCGACAGCGGAATTGAATATTTCGAAAAGCCATAGGAGAATTTCGAGACGAAGAGATAATCGCCCTCAAGCAAAGTCGGGCGCATTGAGCCGGACGGAATGTTGAACGGCTGAATCAGCACAGTCCGGATAACCAGAGCGAGCAGCAGAGCCTGCACGATAACGCTGATCGTCTCGCCGAGACCACCAGATTTTTTCACAACAGATTTGTCGCTCACGCTCGTCATATCTCCAAATTTGTAACGTGCCCCCTCTTAACCGCTGAATTGGCAGGGGGCAATGCCGCTTGGTCAAGCTCAATGACGTTTGAATACGGCTATTGTTCGATTTTCAACGCTTCAATAATCACGAATGCTTGTGCAAGTGGAAAATCATCGGTGATGGTCACATGGATTTTTGCCGTATGGCCAGGGGGGAGAATCGCATCAAGGCGCTTGGCCGCACCATTGGTGAGACGCATGGTCGGCGCGCCGCTCGGCAGGTTCACAACACCCATATCACGCCAGAAAACACCGTGGGAAAGACCTGTACCAAGCGCCTTGGCGCAGGCTTCCTTGGCGGCAAAGCGCTTGGCATAGGATGCCGCACGCTGTTTGCGCCGCTCGGATTTGGCCTGCTCGACGGATGTGTACACCCGGTTGATGAAACGCTCGCCATGCCGTTCCAATGTCTTTTCAATGCGCCGTATATCGATCAGGTCACTGCCGATCCCGATGATCATGACGGTTCAGCGACCTTTTCCATGCGAAACCCGGCTTTTCGGCGATTCTGAAAGCTCGCAACGATCCAGCGGGTCGGGAAATAGACAATGAGTGCGGCAATCAATCCCAAGGGAACTGCGCCAATCAGCATGGGTTTGACAATTGGTCCCCACAACTCAACGAAATCCAGATGCCGCAGCATATGGCCAAGATGATGCGGGAAAGGTTCGTCACTCGGACCGCCACTCAGGATAAAACGCCCAACTTCCAGCGTCGCGCCCCAGATGACGGGCAGAAAAAGTGGATTACCGAGCGTCGTGCCGAGAATAGCGGCGGCTATATTGCCGCCAATGATCCAGGCAATGGCCAGCGCCACAGCAATATGCACGCCAAGAATGGGAATGAACGAGGAAAAAATACCCGCTGCAAGACCTGCCGCAATGGCGTGGGGCGTCGCCCGCAGCCGCAGCACGCGCTTGCCAAAATAGCGCAGGGAGCGGCCGACGGAGCGGCGTGGCCACAGCGCAATACGCATCCGTTCACGGAAGCCCGGTTTGATACGCCGTTTGAAAAGCATTGGTATTCAGGTTCCTCGGTGCCGGAGCCAGCGAGTGTGCAACTGTCTCAGGCGCTGTCTTCTTATGGTTAATCAGATATTACGACTACCGGGCTTAACGGGCGGAATTGCGGCAAGCTCGGGTGGTAATTGATCCGCAGGATAGGCCGGTACTTCATATTCCGCCAGTGCGATCAGCGGCACGCCGACATTTGTTTTTCCGGCAGAGCGATCGATGATGCAGGCAGCGGCAAGAACATCGACCCCCAGTTCCTGCAAGGTGGTCACGGTCTCGCGGATCGACAAGCCCGTCGAGACAATATCTTCGACAATCACAACGCGGGCACCCTTGGCGATCTCGAAGCGGCGCAGCCGGAACACACCATTCTCCCGTTCAACCCAGATGGCAGGAACGCCGAGGTGGCGTGATGTCTCGTAAGCCGGAATAATGCCGCCAATCGCCGGCCCAACCACATAATCGATCTGGCCAAGACCAGCATCCCTGATCTTGTCGGCAAGAGCCCGGCAGACACGCTCGGTCTTGTCAGCATGCATGAACACGCGGGCCTTTTGCAGGAATGTCGGGCTGCGCAAGCCCGATGTCAGGATAAAATGCCCTTCGAGCACTGCCCCTGCTTCGCGAAATACCTGAAGAACTTCATCCGTGTTCATATGTACCCTCTATCCGTTCACGCGTTGCGCATCGCTGACGCATTTGCTTTCCTTGAGTTTCGACAGGATCCGGTTGAGATGTTTCAGATCCCAGACCTCCAGATCGACGATCATCTGCGTAAAGTCAGGCGCCGTGCGGACCATGGAGAGATTATGAATATTGGTTTCGTTCGCCGCAATGATCTCGGCGATCTCCGCCAGTGATCCCGGTGCATTGATCGCCGAAATATTGATCCGCGCCGGAAACCGGTCACGTCTGCTCTCGTCAATATCCCAGCGCACATCGATCCAGCGCTCCGGCTGATCATCATAGGCCATGAGGGCCGATGACTGGATCGGGTAGATCGTCATGCCCGAGCCCGGCTGCAGAATACCGACAATGCGGTCGCCGGGCACCGCACCCTCAGGCGAGAAATGCACGGGCATATCAGGGCTGGCACCACGGATCGGCAGAGCGTGCGGGCCGCCCGGCTCCCAGCCTGTCGTGCCTTCGCTGCCTTCCGGTATCTTGAAAATCATGCCGGATGTATTGCGGAAATTGACCCAGCCTTCCTCGCGCTCGGTTGGTGTCGGCTTGGGCTTTGAATCCTGATATTCAGGATAAACCGCCTTCATGACATCGGAGGATGGCAATTCACCGCGACCAACAGCCGCCAGAACATCATCGATTTCCTTGCGTGCCAGACGCGGCAGACCCTTCTTCAACTCATCGCGCGAATAGACCTTGCCCGCCCGTTCAAACGCCCGTTCAAGAATCTGTGTGCCAAGGCCGGAATATTGCTTGCGCACGGCAATGCGCGTTGCACGCCTGATAGCAGCCCGCGCCTTGCCCGTAACGACGACGGATTCCCATGCGGCTGGCGGCGTCTGCGCCTTGGAACGGATAATTTCCACTTCATCGCCATTATGCAGCTCGGTCATCAGCGGCATGATGCGGCCATTGACCTTGGCGCCAACGCAGCTGTCGCCGATGTTGGTGTGCACCGCATAGGCAAAATCAATTGGCGTGGCACCACGCGGCAAAGCGATAAGACGTCCCTTCGGCGTGAAACAAAAAACCTGATCCTGAAACAGTTCGAGCTTGGTATGTTCGAGAAATTCTTCCGGGTTGTCGCCTTCCGCCAGCGCCTCGATGGTCTGCCGCAGCCAGGCATAGGCATTGGTCTCAGTCGAAATCACATGCGGATTCTGCGCGCTGCCGCGATCCTTGTAGATCGAATGGGCAGCCACACCATATTCGGCAATATCATTCATCTCGCGCGTGCGGATCTGCAGTTCGACACGCTGGCGCGATGGTCCGACAATGGTTGTGTGGATTGACCGATAATCGTTCTGCTTGGGCGTCGAGATGTAATCCTTGAAGCGCCCCGGAACCATGGACCACGTCGTATGGATGATGCCAAGCGCATTGTAGCAATCGCCAACCGTATCAACGACGACGCGGAAGCCGAAAATGTCCGAGAGCTGTTCGAAGGACAGCCCCTTGCTTTCCATCTTGCGGAAGACTGACCATGCCTTCTTCTGGCGGCTTTTGACACTGGCCTTGATGCCGTGCTTTTCGAACAGGCTGGAAAGATCGGCCTCGATCTGCGCCAGCGTGCTGCGATTCTTTTCCATCAACTCGGCGAGCCGATTGGTCACCGCATTGAAAGCTTCCGGATTGATATAGCGGAAAGCCAGCTGTTCCAGCTCTTCGCGCATGTCCTGCATACCCATGCGGCCCGCAAGCGGTGCATAGATATCCATGGTTTCTTCCGAGATGCGCAGGCGCTTGTCCGGCGGCACATGATGCAGTGTGCGCATATTGTGCAGGCGGTCAGCAAGCTTGACGAGCAATACGCGTACATCGTCAGAAATCGCCAGCAGCAGTTTGCGCAGGTTTTCCGCCTGAACCGCTTTCTTGGAGACAAGATCAAGCTTTTTCAGCTTGGTCAGCCCTTCGACCAGCTTGCCGATATCAGGGCCGAACAGCGTATCGATTTCCTGCCGCGTCGCTGACGTGTCCTCGATTGTGTCATGCAGCAATGCGATGGCAATCGTTGCCTCATCCAGATGCATGTCGGTGAGGATTGCGGCAACTTCGAGCGGATGGGAAAAATAAGGATCGCCCGATGCGCGCTTCTGATGCCCATGCTTCTGCATGGCATAAACATAGGCTTTGTTGAGCAGCGCCTCATTGACGTCAGGCTTGTAACGCTGAACACGCTCGACAAGCTCATACTGACGCATCATGGACGGTAGCCTCCAAACTCAAAACTCTAAATTATCAAGCGATATATGGTAATTGCGTTACCAAGACGCAAAAATAATGCGCCGCAGAAAGACTGCGACGCATCAAGATAGCCTGAACTGGCAATCGGTCGCGCTTCAAGCGCGACATTTGATTAATAATCGTCGCTTTTTTCCGGAGCTACCAAGCCCTCGATACCGGCCAGCAATTCTTCTTCCGACATGCTGTCGAAGGAAACATTGTCGTCTGCATCCGCTTCGATAATCTCGCCGCCTTCGCTGTCACCTGATGTGACCTGCGCAACAACGGCAACGGCTTCCGGTTCGTCCACTTCCACATGCTTCTGCAGCGAGTGGATGAGGTCTTCCTTCAGATCGCCCGGTGACAAGGTTTCGTCGGCGATTTCACGCAGCGCAACAACCGGGTTCTTATCATTGTCGCGATCGATGGTGATCGCTGCACCCTGCGAAATCAGGCGCGCGCGGTGACTGGCGAGCAAAACCAGTTCAAACCGGTTTTCGACCTTGTCAACGCAATCTTCAACAGTGACGCGGGCCATGAACTGCCCCTTTCATTTTTAACTGAATTAGCGGATTAAGCCGGACATAACGCGGTTGCGCAGAAAAAACAAGCAAAAGCCGTCGAGCTATTGCATAACATCTGTTGAGCGACCAAAAAATGATCACCATATATTGAGCACATCTGTCCAAATTTCGGACAAATTTTCCGGCGAGGTATTGGCTTTTAGCCGAACCCGACGTAGTAAATATGCTACTTACGTATAAGATCAGATCGAGCTGTATTACTGCCAAGCTGATTTGAAATTGAAGCTCACCTTTTTGAAATGGAACATTATTATGTTTGATCCACGTGAAAAGATCGTCTTGTTTATCGATGGTGCAAATCTCTACGCAGCCTCAAAGGTACTGGGATTTGATATTGATTATCGCAAGCTTCTTACAGCTTTTCAGAAGAGAGGTTATTTGCTTCGCGCGTATTACTACACTGCGCTTGTTGAAGATCAAGAATACTCCTCCATTCGTCCTTTGATCGATTGGCTCGACTATAACGGGTACAAGGTCGTTACCAAGCCTGCGAAGGAATTCACTGATTCTGCCGGCCGTCGTAAGATCAAGGGCAATATGGACATCGAACTTGCTGTCGACGCCATGCAGTTGACCGATACGGTCGACCATTTTGTTATCTTCTCTGGCGATGGCGATTTCCGCTCGCTGGTGGAAGCCTTGCAGCGCAAGGGCCGCAAGGTCAGTGTTGTCTCGACCCTTTCGACCCAGCCGCCAATGATATCGGATGAGTTGCGCCGTCAGGCTGATCATTTCATCGACCTGACATCGTTGCGCACGGAAATCGGCCGCGAGCCGTCGGAGCGGGCACCGCGCCGTGTCGAAGAAGAACAAGTCGACTATTGATATTTGCTGAAAGACGTGGAGATGCCGCATGGAAAACCGTGCGGCATTGTGCTTTCTAGCGCCCTATGACCGTAGAACCCTCCCCCGATTGCCCGATCTGTCCTCGCCTGCATGATTTCATCGCCGGATGGCGTGTGAAAGAACCGACCTGGCACAATGCCCCGGTTCCAGCATTCCTCCCGGCTGGCGGCATTGAATCCGTACAGTTGCTGATCGTCGGATTGGCCCCGGGCCTGCGCGGTGCCAACCGAACGGGCCGCCCATTTACCGGCGACTATGCCGGCGATTTGCTCTACGGCACATTGTCCGAATTCGGCTTTTCCCGCGGCACGTTTGCCGCGCGCCCGGATGATGGCCTGGAACTGCTCAATACATCGATCGTCAATGCTGTGCGCTGTGTTCCGCCCGAGAACAAGCCTGTTGGCGCTGAAATCAACAATTGCCGCCGGTTCTTGACGCCATCGATCCAGCAATTCCAAAATCTGCGTGCCATCGTCACTCTCGGCACCATCGCGCACCAATCCACCGTGCGTGCGCTAAAGCAACCGGTTGCCAAGTTTCCGTTCAGTCATGGCGGGCAGTCGGATATCGGCAATATCAGGATTTTTTCCAGCTATCACTGCTCGCGCTACAACACCAACACAGGGCGATTGACTGAACCCATGTTCAAGAGCGTGTTTGCCGCGGTGCGGACGTATTTGGATGAGGTGGTGTAGAATAAGGGGCAAGCTCACCATGAGGGAGATGGGTGGGTTGCACAACCATTGTCGCGCCCTTCGACAGGCTCAGGATGAGGGAGAATGTTGGCTGCAATGCTAATCGCCAACCGGTGCAGAATAGAGCACCTTGCAACCCTCCCTCTCCCTCATGGTGAGCTTGTCGAACCACGACCCATGTTACTGCAACCATCCATTCTCAAAAAAATCCTGCCAACTTATCCAACACCATCCCACCTCGCTTATTCTGATGGTGTCCTTTCCGGCGGGAATGCTCCGGAAACCTTCTGAAGTCAGGAAAGGATCGGTGATTTTGTCTGCGGGGAGAACCCAACCGCAGGGGAAAGGTTTTATCTCACAAGGGTAAAACCAGTCATCGGGACGGGTGATCCGGGAGTTTCTTGTCTCAAGCAGGAAAATCTCCGGGGAACGCACAGACTACACTACCAATACCAAGACTTCCGCGTTCCCCTTTGGATCGCCCGTCTTTCCCACCTTTTCAATAGCCAGACGCAAAAGCGGGCGTGGTGATGGGGAAGCTTGTGCAGCAACTGCAATATTGGGGATGTATTCACCCCCCTCTGTCCTGTCGGACATCTCCCCCACAAGGGGGAGATCACATTGACATTTACGCCTTTGCACAACCTGAAACTTTGCAAATTGTGCAAGATAGCATTGAAGGCTGATCTCCCCCCTTGTGGGGGGTCCGAAGGACGGGCGAGACCCGTGGCTCGCCCCGGCAGTCCGACAGGACAGAGGGGGGTGAGCGCTTGCAAAACTATTGTGCGTGGTTCGACAGGCTCACCATGAGGGAGAGTGAGGATTGCAGGGAGCCAAGTTCTGCAACGCCGGTGATCAGCGTTACATCACCCATCTCCCTCATGGTGAGCTTGTCGAACCACGAACCGCAACTGCAACGTTGGTGAGCGCCACCACAACGGCCCTGCAAATCAAACGTACCTCACAACCAGAATAATCAACCGCGATCGCGTAGCAGGCGGGATTTTTCGCGGTTCCAGTCGCGTTGCTTTTCCGTCTCGCGCTTGTCGTGCAGCTTCTTGCCGCGTGCGACCGCGAGTTCAAGCTTGGCCCTGCCCTGATCATTGAAATAGAGCTTCAATGGCACGACCGTCATGCCTTCACGATCAACCGACTGTGCCAGCCGCGCCATTTCGCGCTTGCTGACCAGCAGCTTGCGGTGACGGCGCGGTGCATGGTTGAAGCGGTTGGCCTGCAGATACTCAGGGATATAGGAATTGATCAGCCAGAATTCGCCATTCTCAAGGCTGGCATAGCTTTCCGCAATATTCGACTGGTTGTTGCGCAGGGATTTCACCTCGGTGCCCTGCAGCACAATGCCAGCCTCCATCGTGTCGAGAATCTCGAAATTGAAGCGCGCTCTGCGGTTCTCAGCAATGATCTTGTTAACCGTTATGGGTTTTTTGGCAGCTTTGGGCTTATTCATGAGGCTTATATAGTACTTTCCAACTGAATTATCAGTTGATCAGCCCCGCATGTTTCATCGCCTGATCAATGCGTTCGGCGGTTGCCGCTTCAATCGGGACGAGCGGGGAACGCAGCGAATTGTTCATCTTGCCGAGCTTGGCAAGCGCATATTTCGGGCCCGTTGGATTTGGCTCGATAAAGAGTGCCTTGTGCAACGGCATCAGGCGATCCTGAATGGCCAGTGCAGCCGGATAATCACCCCGAAGGGTCGCTGCCTGGAATTCAGCGCAAAGGCGCGGAGCGATATTCGAGGTTACGGAAATGCAGCCAACGCCGCCATGGGCGTTAAAGCCGAGCGCTGTCGCGTCTTCTCCGGATAGTTGAATGAAATCCAGCCCACAGGTGATGCGCTGTTCCGAGACGCGCTCAATCTTGCCGGTCGCATCCTTGACGCCAGCAATATTCTTGAAGTCGTGCGCCAGCTGGCCCATCGTCTCCGGGGTCATGTCGATAACAGAGCGGCCCGGAATATTATAAATGATAATGGGCAGCGAGACAGATTCGGCCACTGCCTTGTAATGAGCATAGAGACCACGCTGGTTCGGCTTGTTGTAATAGGGCGTCACAACCAGAATGGCATCGGCGCCTGCCTTTTCCGCGTGCTGAGCCAGTTCAATGGCTTCACGGGTGTTGTTGGACCCTGCACCGGCAATAACAGGAACCTTGCCCTTGGCTTCCTCGACGCAAACCTCAACCACGCGCTTGTGTTCGGCATGGGACAGTGTTGGCGATTCGCCCGTCGTACCGACAGGAACGAAACCATTGGTGCCTTCAGCAATCTGCCAGCCGAGAAATGCACGAAAGGCTTTCTCGTCAAACGAGCCGTTTTGGTCGAATGGCGTGACGAGAGCGGTGATTGAGCCTTTCAGCATGGTGAACTCCAAGAAAACAAGATTAGGTTCATGGCAGAACCGATATGGTACTGACCATAAGGTGGCGCACCATAGTCGTGCAACCTTCGCCGGGCAAGATGATTTCATTGATGAAAAACAGCAAAGCAATTGATGGTTTCGTCAAAAGCAACGGATCGTGATAACCTTTCGTTAAGAGTGCCTTCACACGTCCGCCATTATTATCTGATCCAACAGTTCTGGGTCCGGGACTGTGATGCGACCCCTTTCGAATAAACTGGTTGTCTGAATGCTGAGAACTTCTGTTTTGCGTCATGTTCTTCTTGCGTCATCGCTGCTTGTGACGACGGCTTCGCTTGCGCAAAATTCAACACCGCCCGTACCAGCACTCAATCCCTTTGCACCAACACAGACGCGCAGCAGCCCGGCGGCACAGATTCTGGCAAAGCCAGATCCGGTCACAACCGCAGGGATCGCCCAGCCATCAAGTCCCACAGCCATTGCCGGCAGCCTGAAAACCGGTCTTGATGCCCTTTCCAGCGGGGATGTGCAGCAGGCGCTGGGCATTCGCAACGGCCTGTCTGTCAATGCGCTGGACCGGCATATTCTGACATGGGCCATTGGCCTGTCGAATGCACCGGGTATTCCCAGCTCCGAAATTGCCCATGCCGCCGCTGAACTGCCGGGCTGGCCGGGAATGGCGACCTTCCGCAATAATTCGGAACGGGCGCTCTATAAGGAGAATCCGGCTCCAGCCACCGTCATCAGCGCCTTTGGTGGCACACCGCCGCAAACGGCAGAGGGCACAATCATCCTCGCCCGCGCTTTTGTCGCGACTGGAAACACAGCCCGCGCACGGCAGGTTCTCGGTCCCTTCTGGCGTACGAAAAAGCTCGACGACACACAGGAAGCGATGATTCTGAAGGAATTCGCACAGGTTATCCCGCGCGAGGACCATCTGATGCGCATGTTGACCATGCTTTATGAGGGTAAGGCGAAATCTGCCGGACGCGTTGCCCAGCTTGCCAATGCCGAGCCGCTTTACAGCGCTTTTGCAGCGGTTTTGCAGAAGTCGCCTGATGCAGCCAAGAAGCTCGCCGATATCAATGGCTCCATGCAGTCCAATCCGGCCTATATCTTTGCCAAGGCGCAATATCTGCGCCGTCAGGAGCGTTTCAAGGAAGCCGCTGACGTGTTGGCTACCGCACCGCGCGATGCGGCATCGCTGATTGATCCGGATGCATGGTGGATGGAGCGGCGCGTGCTTTCGCGTGAACTCCTCGATATTGGCGATGCCAAACGCGCCTATACGATCGCAGCCATGCACAGTGCCGAAACGCCTTCCGTCGCGGCCGAAGCCGAGTTCCATGCGGGCTGGTACGCCCTGCGTGCGCTGAAAGACCCGCAAACGGCCCAGCGCCATTTTGCCCGTATCGCGGAAATTTCGTCGCGCCCCATGTCGGCCTCACGCGCCTATTACTGGCTTGGCCGCTCCGCCGAAGCTGGCGCTGGCGGCAATGCCAAAGACTATTACAGCCGCGCGGCACGCTATGGCACCACATTCTACGGCCAGTTGGCGGCGGCGAAGCTTGGGCAGTCGAGCCTGCAACTTCCCTATCCGCGTCCTTCCGATGCCGACCGCGCCCGCTTTGCCCAGCGCGAAGCGGTGCGTGCTATTCAGCGGCTGGAAGATACGGGCTATGACCAGCGCGCCGCCATGCTCTACACCAGCCTCAGCCAGGAACTCGACAGCCCCGGCGAACTGGCGCTGCTGGCTGTCATGGCCGAGCGCAAGAGCAATCACTTTGTTGCGCTGCGTGTGGGCAAGACAGCGGCCCAGCGCGGTATCGATGTCGGCGCCCTCTCGCACCCTATCGGCGCCATTCCGACCAATGCCAATATTTCCGGCTCCGGTGCCGCCCTCGCCTATGCGATTGCCCGGCAGGAGAGCGAATTCAATGCCGGTGCGGTTTCCAGCGCTGGTGCGCGCGGCCTGTTGCAATTGCTGCCGGGCACCGCAAAAGAGGTGGCCAAGCGCGCGGGTATCTCCTATTCGAAAGACCGGCTGACCGGTGATGCAGCCTATAACGCAACGCTGGGTGCACGCTTTCTGGGCGAGCAGATCGCCAAATTCGATGGCTCCTATGTCCTGACGTTCGCTGGTTATAATGCGGGACCCAGCCGTGCCAATGAATGGGTTTCACGCTATGGCGATCCGCGCGGCAAATCCGTCGACGAGGTGGTCGACTGGATCGAGCGCATTCCTTACACCGAGACACGCAATTACGTGCAACGTGTGATGGAAAACTACGAAGTGTACAAATCCCGGCTGTACGGCAAGGCTCAGATCGAGAGCGATCTGACCGCCGGAAGGCTGCAACGCTAAGATAAGCTCCCAGCAACAGGATTGCAGATTGGCCGATTCAGTTCGTGATATTCATTTTAGTGCCCCCGACGGTCTGCAACTCTATGGCAGGCTGTATCAACCGGAGGTGAAAACCGGTAATTTGCCCGTTGTCTGCTTGCCTGGACTGACCCGCAATAGCCGTGATTTTCATGAACTGGCGCTCTTCCTGTCGCAGCATCCGCAAACGCCACGTCCGGTTGTAACCTTTGACTATCGCGGACGCGGGCGTTCTGCCTATGATCCAGACTGGTCACATTATAATATCGGCGTCGAAGCCGGTGATGTCATTGCCGGTCTTACTCATCTGCAAATCAATCAGGCTGTCTTTCTGGGCACCTCCAGAGGTGGTCTGATTACCCATATTCTGGCAGCTATTGCCCCGCAATTGCTGGCGGGTGTCATCCTGAATGATATTGGGCCGGAAATATCAGTCGAAGGCCTGCAGCAGATCGGCAGCTACCTCAACGGCGCGCGTCAGCCCACAAACTGGAACGATGCCGCCGACTTGCAACGTCAGGTGCATGGTGCATATTTTCCCGCTCTGACCAGTGAAGACTGGCAACGTTTTGCCCGCGCGATCTATCGTGAAGACAATGGGGTTATCCGCTCGGACTATGATCCCAACCTTCTGAAAACGATGGAAAACATTGATTACACGCAGAAATTGCCTGATCTGTGGGCGCAGTTCGATCTGATGAAAGATTTGCCGCTGCTGGTTATCCGAGGCGAAAATACAAAGCTGCTTGCACAGGAAACCGTCGAGGAAATGCAGCGGCGGCACAATTCGCTGCAGGTGTTCCATGTTTCAGGTCAGGGCCACGCGCCACTGCTTGAAACCGGACGTATCCCTGATCTGATCGCGGCCTTTGTGGCTGGCGTCGACCTGCGCGAATAATCAGGTTTTCGCTGGCTTTTTGGCAGGCGCCTTCGCTTTGGCTTTAGCCGGAGCTTTCGATTTGGCAGCCGCCTCGGGCACGGACTTTGCCAGATCAGCCGCCTGCTTCATCCAGTTTTCGCGATGCGCGCGACCGGGGAAACCGATCTCACGGCTGACCCATGCGGCCTGATCCGCATCCCAACCGGCAATCTGGTCGAAATGAAACACGCCGAGTGCATAAAGTTCGGACTGGATGACATTGCCGATACCGTCAATGTCCAGCAACTGGTCCGGCTTGCCCCGCCGCGCATTCTTCAAAATTGCCGGACGATGTTTGTCATCTTCAGTCGTCCTGACCGGACGCGCCTGCAGGTTTTTTGGAGCGGTCTTCCCGGGGGCTCTGGTCTTCGTTTTCGCAGCTGCACTGATCGCGGTACCTGCGGAAGAAGCCAGTGCAGGAACTGGCTCCGCCGGGGGTATCATCGCCGCAGCACGTGCTGCCGGTTTGCTTACATCGTCATTGGCGGGGGTGACTGCTGCTGCCAGACGCACATCGGCAGCGCGGGTTGATTCTTCAGACACGGAATCCGTTTTTGGAGAGAACCGTTTGAAAACGCGTCCTAAAATGGCGCCGATGATAAAGGCCGCTGCGATGAGCAAAAGGGATTGAACAAGAAAGATGACCATAGCTCTTTACCCCGATTTCAACGACGTTCAGTTGTGTTTCTCGCCAGCGGTCGACCAGCCAACATAAAAGCCGACCAGAACAGCCACCAACAGAAAAAACCATAGCTTGGTGATGAGATACATCATTGTTCACGCTCCTGTTGAGTAGGCTGCCCTGTGATTCTCATCCGGCATTGCTGACGGCGGGAGGTGCAAGTTTTACGTCACCGACCTTACCATTACCCGGCAGTTGTGTCTTCAATGCGTTGGTGATCGACTCATAATCGGCCGCATTTGCGGCTGTTCCATCGATGCTGTAGCTCTCTCCGGCAAGACTAACCTCCCCGCTCACCAACTGCGATGCCTGCTGCAAAGCGAAGTTGGCAAGTTCAATAAATCCCTTCGGCGCACCGCGCGCAACCGCCATCTCATCAATGATATCAATGCCCGGCATGGCACTTTCGGCCGCTGCCAGAAGTTTGGCGCGCGTATCACCGTAGGGAACATTTCCAGACAGAAGAATCCCCTGATCGGACTTTGTCACCACGAAACTGAAAGGATCGATCAGTGGCAAAAGCGTTGCTGCGTTTTCAACCACACGAATGCCATTGGTTTCATTGGCAATTTTCAGCGCTGATGCGAGCGCTTCTTCGGACGGCGCCACGCCTTTCAGGGTCAGATCGCGGCCCTCGACCTCGATGCTGGCCCAGCCATTGTCGACTTCCAGCGCCGTGCTGACCGTTTCGGTCAATTGCCGGTCTACGGGTTCAGCGAGAAACCAGCCGGCGAGTGTCGTCAGACATGCAACGGTGATGATACCGGGCCAAAACCAGCTTTTGACAATGTGCATGTGGGGCGTGTTCCCTTATGGCAATCAGACAGGATGCTGTCTTGCCCCATGTGATCAGGAATATCAACATGGTGTCCGGCACCAAACGGTGCCCGGCATCAAATGATGCACTGCCGGACTTGCTCTATATCAGCCGCAAAGAAAAACCCGGCAGCTTGCGCTGCCGGGTCTTGATCAACTTAATCCTAAGAAGGATTAGAAGTTACGCTGGAAACGGATCATACCGCCGATTGCGTCGTCCTTGTTGCCCTTCAGGCCTTCAGCGAACGTCTTACGGTCGCCGTCGAACTTGGTGTAGCTAACTTCAGGAGTGATCGTGAAGCCAGGAACCAGTTCGTATGCAACGTTTGCAGTTGCTGCCCATGTGCCTTCGGATTCGTAAGCAACCTGTGCGCTAACAACGGCCTTCTCGGAAACCTTGGCTTCGATGCCGCCCCAAGCAGCCCAGTCACCTTCCCAGGTGCCGAACCAGTTGCGCTGACCCTTGTCGTGCAGATCATCCCAGTTGGACTGGTAGCCACCCATGACGAAAGCCGAAACCGTGTCTGTGAACTTCACATCCAAACGCAGCTTGCCAGCGAATTCTTCTACAACTGAGTCATAGCCAACAACGCCGGAGACCTTGCCCCAAGCCTGTTCGAACTTCGCACCAGCCAGAACGTGTGGCATGTAGTCGTCAATGCGATAGTCGTAGTTGTAGTAGTTGTTGTCTTCGCGCTGGCCCTGTTCAGCAGCAACGATTGCTGAGAAACCATTGCCACCAGTGAAGGTGTAGCTAACCTGGTTGGAAGTGCCGGACTGATAGTTGATCACGTCATCGTTGATGATCTTGCCACCAGCATAATCGGTCCACGAACCGAAGATTTCGTCAGCAACACCGATACGGAAGCCGCCGAGCTGGATGTAAGCCTGAGGAATCAGACCGCCGCTGTTTTCACCGTTCGTGTAGTTGAAACGTGTTTCGATGAAGGACTGCAGTGTGCCGAGTTCTGTTTCCGAACGAGCGTCGAAACGAACAGTTGCACGTGTCTGCTTACCCCAAGTACCGCGTTCACCACCGGCATAAACTTCGTCGCCGCCCTTGGCGTCATAACGCAAGTAACCGCCGATTTTCAAGCAAGTCTCGGTGCCTGGGATGTAGAAGAAGCCTGCGCCGTACGCATCGCAAACGCGAACGTATTCGACAGCTTCTGGCTCAGCGACAACAACTGCGTCTGCAGCGCGGGCGCCGGTTACTGCAACGAGAGCTGCAGCGGAGCCGAGTAGAAGGCTCTTGATGTTCATTTCTGACCTCCAGTCAAAGTTAAAAATGGGTCTGGGCATTCCAATTTGGCTGAAGGACAACCTTGTCCCCATCCCCTAAGTCCAAGAAGAAATGCGGCGAACGCCCTTCCTCTGCGACCGAACATACTCGCCATCTCCCGGGTTTCAACCACGAATGTCGGCATCCACACCTCGAGGGGGCTCTATGCCTTATCCCTGTTGCACAAATGACACGAAATCGCCGCGGGGCCAGCGAAATCTTTACCACTCATTAATATAGGTAACCGGATTTTCATAAAATCGACCATACCGATGGCGGAAACAGAACGGCATTTTGGCGAGGAATCGGGCATCCATCACCAGCATATTTACTGCGTGTGAATCGAATCGAACCGATTGCATGCTGATTCTGACAGGTGGTCTGCCATGACTTATTTCTATCTTGTTGTAGCCATAGTCTTTGAAGTGGCCGCGACGTCTGCGCTCAAACAAGCTGATGGTTTTACAAAGCTTTGGCCGTCTCTCATCTGTCTGGCGGGCTATGCGGCAGCCTTTTATTTCCTGTCCATCCTGGTCAAAACCATGCCCGTTGGCATTGTTTATGCAATCTGGTCCGGCGCAGGAATCGTGCTCATCGCAGCCATCGGCTGGTTCTGGTTCAAGCAACCGCTGGATCTACCGGCTATCATTGGCCTCGCTCTCATTATATCGGGCGTCCTCATCGTCAATTTGTTCTCTGGAACTGTCGGGCATTGAACCCTGACCTGACGTCCAAACTGCAAGGCTGATCTCCTGTAATCAACCAGGCTTCCGGTCAAACTTTGACTGGAGGTCAGAAATGAACATTAAGAGCCTTCTACTCGGCTCCGCTGCAGCCCTCGTTGCAGTAACCGGCGCCCGCGCTGCAGACGCAGTTGTTGTCGCTGAGCCAGAAGCTGTCGAATACGTTCGCGTTTGCGACGCATACGGCAAAGGCTTCTATTATATCCCGGGCAGCGAAACCTGCCTGAAGGTCGGCGGCTATGTGCGGTTTGAAGCCAAGGGTGGCGATGACGTCTCCAAGGGCGGCAAGCTTAGCACCTGGAAACTGAAATCCCGCGCGACAGTTCGCTTTGATGCGCGCTCGGACACCGAACTTGGCACATTGCGCTCCTATGCCGAAACACAATTCAACTATGAGAATGGTGAGAACAAGGCCGCTCTTCCGCACGCCTATATCGAACTTGGCGGCTTCCGCATCGGGGCCACAGATTCGCTCTATGATACCTGGACCGGCTCAGCTGGTAATGTGATCACTGACGATACGATCGCTTATGCCGGTGGTGAAAGCAATCAGGTCAGCTATACCTTTGCCGGTGGCAATGGCTTCTCGGCCCTGATTGGTCTGGAACAGGGCGACAAGGATCACCTGATCACAGACTACACGCCGCATATTGTTGCTGGCGCGAAGTTCGAGCAGGGTTGGGGTGGTATCTCCGGCGTTGTCGGTTACGATTCCGTTGTTGAAGAGTTCGCCGGCAAAGTGCGTTTGGATGTGAAGCTCACCGACACTCTCTCTGCCTTTGTCCTTGGTGGTTACCAGTCCGGTTATGGGGATCACACCAAAGAGAAGCGTACCGCTTCCTATTACGGCGCATGGAACGGTGATTGGGCCGTTTGGGGTGGCCTGACTGCCAAGGTGTCCGATAAGGCAGTGGTCAATGCCCAGTTGGCTTATGAGTCCGAAGGCACCTATGCGGCAGCCTTGAACGTTGGTTATGAATTGGTACCTGGTTTCAAGATCACACCTGAACTCAACTATACCAAGTTTGATGGGGACCGTAAGGCGACCTCCATTGCCAATAAGGGCGGCGATGATGCCTTCGGTGGCTTGATCCGCTTCCAGCGCAATTTCTAAATACTGAGACGCGAACAGCCAACGCCGGGTTTTTCCGGCGTTGGATTTTCCCAATACACACTTATTCAAACATCATTTTTTCAGCGTTCGTTATCGCGCGCACAGACATTTAACAGAGAAAGGAATCCGAACCGGTCGCAGGCCGAGGAGATATTGAAATGTTTGGACAATACCGATGGGCATTGGTCGTTGATGAGGTTGTGCAAGGCTTCATCAAACGGGATTTTATTAGCCTAAAGTTGTATAAGACACCCGATTGCGCTTTTCTGAAAGACGATTACAACTCGTTGTATATTTTCTTTATGCATATTTTTCAGATTTAGAGTGCGATCATTATGACAGTGTCACCCATGGGTAACGGGCAGCCGGATGTGAATTTCCCGCTGCGGTTTCAATATAATCTCACCTACGCATCGACGGATCACGCAACCAAACGGCTGGTCAAGGACCATTCCCTCGGCGAACTGACGGCACATTATATCAGTGTCCTCTGGGATGAAGGTTCGCACAAAGGCAATGTGAAGTCCTTCCTCGGAGAAATCAGTGAAATTTTGGTCGGCGAGCGTTTCAGCGTCTTTTCGCAGGAAATGCTGGACTCTGTGATCGGCACGCTACGCGAACGCGGCAATAGCAATGCAACCATCAATCGAAAGATGGCTGCCTTGAGCAAATTGCTCCGGAAAGCGTGCAAGATGGGCGATATTTACAACCTGCCGGAATTTCGTCGCCAGAAAGAGCGGCAAGGCCGCATTCGCTTTCTGGAAGCGGAGGAGGAATTGCGCCTGTTTTCAGCCGTCAGGGCCAAATGCGAGGACAGCTATCGCCTCAGCGTCTTTCTTGTCGATACGGGTTGCCGGCTGGGTGAAGCGATTGGGCTATGCTGGAATGATTTGCAGGGGAGCCGGGCGACATTCTGGCTGACAAAATCCGGGCGCAGCCGCACGGTTCCACTGACGAGACGCGCGCATGAGGCGACGCAGATCGCGCGTGGGCGCTTGAAAGGCCCCTTCTCCATGCACAATCAGGTGCGTTTCCGCGCCATCTGGAATGAGGCCAAGGCAGAGGTGGGATTGGGGGCGGATGATCAGGTCGTCCCGCATATTTTGCGGCACACCTGCGCCTCACGGCTGGTGCGCGGCGGGATTGATATCCGGCGTGTACAAATGTGGCTCGGGCATCAGACATTACAGATGACCATGCGCTACGCTCATCTGGCGACGAATGATCTTGATTCATGCGTGGTGGTTCTGGAGCAAAGCTAGGCAATCCCGGCTGGTATGGTCGTGCAATCCGATACGATGAGGGATTTCTCAAGCAAGCATATGCCATAAAACTGTTTGTGTGCCGCTATCGGTAGATATTCTGATTGGATGGACCGCAACCCGACACTTATAGCAATTGCGATCAAACGGCATGGATTGAAGATCTCTAGGATGGCTCCGGTCACAAATGGGGAAACGCAAAATTGTTCGAGGTAAACGCATCAAATATTGCCGCATATTTTGAGTTTGATCCGTCGCGCGAAAACGATCTTCATGCCGTTGACGAGATGATACGCAGCGCAGTGCCTGATTGGACCAGATGGTTCGTCGCCGGTACGCCTGCGGGCATGCCGGGTATGCGGATGTCGATGATTGGCTATGGCCGCTTTGCCTACAACGTCAAATCATCCGACCGTCCCATCGCGTGGCCCATAGTTGGGCTGGCCCTGCAAAAGAATCACCTCAGCCTTTATCTTGCTGTAAAATACGAAGGAGCGACTGCGGCTTCAAACTGGGCCGATCGCCTCGGCAAAGTTTCCGTCAGTAAAATCGGCGCCATCAGATTTGTGCGCGCATCGGATATCGAAGCGCAGGCGTTTCGCATGATGCTGCAAACTCTGGAGAAAGACCTGCAGGACGGGCGGGCTATGCTCGCCTACGCACGCGTGCAGTCAAATTAGATCGTCATATGCATCAAGCGATCAAGAGCAAAACCAGACCGGCAATGGCAAGACCAAGCAGTCCGAAGACTGTTCCGAGCCCTGCCCTGATGACGGATCGATCATGCGCCAATCGCGCGCGCTTATCGGGCAGTTCAGGATGAAATGACCGGGCTTTTACGATCAACATAATGATGCGGATGAACGCCCCGCCGATCCCCGCGAAGATGAATATGGCGCCCAATGATGCAAGTACAATCGACATCTGTTTCCCCGCTCAATATTCATCGACCCAGCAGCAGCGCTGCGTGCTTGCGGGGAATGTAGCGCACCGCGCATCGATGTGGCCAGTTCCCACTTGCTTGATGTTGGCGGCCGGGACGTCACACAACTGGCGGCGAAACCAACGTTGCGCGTGGCATTGGCCGGTGTGCAGCGGCTGAAAGACGCTTGAGCATTGATCCTCCAGATAGTATCAGGATTCTAACGATAAGAAGGGCCGACGCTTGACCCGCATCAATTGCATTCCACCGGCTGAACTCACTGGCCCCCATCTGGTCGCAGAGTATCGGGAGCTTCCCCGGGTGTTTGCGCTCGTCAGAGCTGCAATAGTCAGGGGCGAAACGCCAAGTGATAGACGCAATCCGTTGCACTACACACTTGGCACCGGTCACGTTCGATTTTTCTATCCACGGCTTGGTTATCTTGCCAAGCGACAGTCCCACTTGATTGCCGAGATGCTTGCTCGCGGATACTCGCCGCAGTTTGCCAACACAGATCAATTGCTTGTCGGATTTCCATTGGAATGGTGCGCTGATTGGGACCCGACCGGCGAAGCCATGCAGATAAACCGGATGCGCATTGCGGAGCGGCTTACGAACAGCGGAAGGGCATGAGAATCAGACCAGCGGCAAAGATATCTGAAACTTGCCGCACCTTCCCTTACGGCACTGGCCGCAAAGTTTGGGTTGGTTTTTACCGATGAGAACGAAGAGAGATCAAACTTTGCGCAAATGATCCGTCACCAGCGTTTGCTCAGGTTTTCCGGCGTCAACTTCACATTCACAGATTTTTCAAGGAAGCTGCATAAAGTCCTTGCCAACAAAGGGTTTCATCTTTAGTCAGCGTCCTTGGAGAGGTGGCCGAGTGGTCGAAGGCGCTCCCCTGCTAAGGGAGTAGACCCGTTAAACGGTCTCGAGGGTTCGAATCCCTTCCTCTCCGCCACCACCCTGATTTCATTTATATTTTGTCTGATTGAACAGCGTTGCTCCCGGCAAGGCCTATTGCAATCGGACAAGCTCGATTTCGTTGAATATGTGCGCGCGCCAGCGGGTCGGCAACAAATCAGGCATTCACAGGGATGCGGGCGATAACCTTGATCTCGAAGTCAAAACCAGCAAGCCAGTTCACGCCAATCGCTGTCCAGTTCGGATAAGGCCGCGTGCTGAAAATCTTCTGCTTGACGGCCATGATGGTTCCAAACTGGTTCTCCGGGTCCGTGTGAAATGTCGTTACGTCAACGATGTCGTCAAGCGTGCAGCCCGCCGCGTCCAGCGTCGCTTTGAGATTGTCGAACGCCAGTTGAACCTGCCGTTCAAAATCAGGTTCCGGTGTACCATCGGAGCGGCTGCCAACCTGCCCGGATACAAACAGGAGATCACCGGATCGGATCGCTGCCGAATAGCCATGTTCCTCATAAAGGGCATGCCGGTTTGTAGGAAAGATTGCTTCACGTTGGGTCATTCTTGATCTCGCTTCTTCGCTGTTGAGTGGAAAACTATGGGCACGGTGCGACGGAGCTTCACACAGGGCCACTTCATCTGATATACGATGCGTATGTGAGATAGACCACGCAGGCATTGCGTGTCAAGTTGATATACGAAGCGTATATGAAATTGAGGAAAGAATGGTAAAACGACGGGCCGAGACGATGGAGGAGAACCGCATCAAGCTGATTGCGGCCGCACGAAAGGCATTTGCCGAAAAGGGTTACGCGGGCGCCTCGATGGACGAACTGACCGCCGATGCCGGCCTTACCAGAGGCGCGCTCTATCACAATTTCGGCGATAAACGGGGGCTTCTTGCGGCAGTTGTTGATCAGATCGATTCGGAAATGGCGGCCCGCGCGCAGCAGATCGGTGCCCGTGCCGGTGATGACTGGCAGGGTTTGCTTGACGAAGGCGCTGCTTATATCGAGATGGCGCTTGATCCGGAGGTTCAACGCATTGTTCTGCTTGATGGTCCCGCCGTGTTGGGTGATCCTTCGCAATGGCCGAGCCAGAGCGGCTGTCTTCAGGCAACAAAGCAAATAGTGGCGCGTCTCACCGCACAGGGCATCCTCAAACCTGTTGATGCGGAAGCCGCCGCGCGGCTGCTCAACGGCATTGCGCTCAATGCGGCGCTCTGGATTGCTGCCAGTGATCATCCGCAGGACGTATTGCCAAAAGCCATCGAGGCGTTCCATGCCCTGGCCGCCGGACTTCTTGTGAAATCCATCTGAACAGCACCATTTCCGTCGGCATAAAACGACATAGGCGGACATGCCATGCGCGTCATCGCTCCCCACTTGCAAATGACTACTAAATGCATTTAACTATTTGATTTTGCTTGACTTTTTTCCTGATGACCCCTACTTGCGGGTTGTCAGTTGCGAAAAATTACTGATGAAGCAATGACGATCTCGTGCGCAGCGGACGCGCGGATTCGTCGATTAAAACATTCCGCCCGGCGCTAATCTCATGTCCCCAATTGCGATCATTGTCTTGGCAATCAGCATGTCTGTGGATGCGTTTGCGGTCTCGGTGGGCCGCGGGGCCGCATTGGGGCGCCCGCGCTTTTCCGAATCATACGCACAGGCGCAGTGTTCGGTATCGTCGAAGCAATCACACCGGTGATTGGTTGGGCGGCAGGCGTTGCTGCCAGCGGCTTTGTCCAGGCTATCGATCATTGGATTGCGTTTGGACTTTTGGGAGCAGTCGGCTTTCGTATGCTGTATGCGGCCATGTCTCGGAAAGCGCAAACGGAAGAGCGCGTTGGAAACTCCGCCTATATGTTGCTTGCAACGGCTGTCGGAACCAGTCTTGATGCCATGGCGGTGGGTGTCTCTCTCGCCTTCCTCAATGTGAACATACTGGTGATTGCGCTTGCAATCGGTATTGCGACCTTCCTGATGTCATCGGGTGGTATGCTGATAGGCCGGTTGATTGGCGAACGGTTTGGCCGCGCCGCGGAAGTTGTCGCAGGTTTCGCGCTGATTATACTGGGCTCATCGATACTGATTGAGCATTTGACAGCCTAATTGGACGCTGCAAAAACCCCGCGAAACCAATGCTTCGTTTCTTTCAGACAATGATGCAATTCCTGATCAAAGGGCCGTCAAAGCCTGACTACGCTTCCCCTATTCCCACATTCAAAGAAAAAGGCGGCTCGTGCGAGCCGCCTTTTTCATATCTGATGTGTCTCTGTCTCAGAGACGGAAGATTGCCAGCGGATACCAGTAACCATCGCTGTGACGGCGATAGCCGCGGCGATATTCACGGTAGCCGCGATGGCCGTTCCAGTAACCGGGACGTCCGCGACGGTTGTCAAAACGAGGGCCACGGCGATCATCGCGGCGATCCCAGCGGCGGTCGTTACGACGATCCCAGCGGCGATTGTCGTAGCGGCGCTTTTCAATGTACTGCGCCTTTTCCACATTCGAAACCACTGGCGAGGTCTGCGAAGACACCGGCGCTGCATTCGAAGAAACGACCGAAGTCAATCCAACGAGAACCGCAAACAATCCTGCGGTAAACAACGAAACAAGATTTTTCATGAGTCACTCCTATCGATTCATACCTGCAATAGGTGCGCCTTCACTGATGAACAGAGTATGAACAATTCCACGGGGAACTTTTATGTTATCTGCTCCGTTACACCCCGTCTTCCCCCAATTCAGGAGAGTGTTTTGAACCGTAACGGTCTTTAGCTCATTATCGGCGCGCTGCTTGCTATTGTCATCGGCTTTGGCATTTACACCTATCAGCAGGAGAACAAACGGGGCGTCGAGCTCAAGATTGGCGAAGGCAGCGTTTCCATCGAAGGCAAATGGCGGCTGGGCTTGCCGCGGCACGTTCGCGTCGGACACCGGAATTTTCAACCAATGTGTCGTTCCATGTCTCTGCCACCTCCCCGCAACCATCAGGAGACAATATTGACTTCAGATATTGATGAAACTTTCTTCGATCGAGCGGATGCCATGATTGAACTGGCGAACGGTCAATTGGGTGAAACCACCCCCGGCAAGGTCAGCGCATCATTTATGTATGGCGCCACCCGCTTCAACGCGTTCACAGCCGCCACCAATTTTGGCACTGCAGCAGAAATGAAGGCCTCACGCGACACGCTGATTGCGTATTTTGTCAAACAATATCAATCAATGCTCGAAGAGAACATCGATGATTTTATTGAGCAATTTGATAGCGTCATGTATCGGTGAACAGGCGCGAGCGCAATGTTATTGCTGTGTTTAAAGCCGCAGTTAAAACTGGCGGAGGTGCATAATGATGTGCTTAAAAGGTGAGGATAAATCAATTAAGCGCGCCTGTTTCATATATTTCATAAATTTTAAAATCCGATTTTTTGAAGAAAGAATGTAATGTTTCAACGTATTTTATGTTGCATGACCATGTGCATCTGGCTCACGATTTATTGGCTTTGGTATTCTGCATACACTATGGATGCAGCAACAATAGCGCGCCTGTGTGAGGGGTTTGATTACAGCACAAGCGAGAAAGGATGTTTTCCTGAAGTCGGATATGGCCTTATGGGCTTTCTTTTTATGTTTCCCGCGGTAGCATTCTTGGGACTGACGACCTGGAATGGTACGAGAGAGATCCGCAAACTAAACGGGAAATGACTAAAGAGCACACTTCACGCCTGCTCCCTACCCGCCCCATCCAGCAGTGCCTCCACCGACGCGATCCGTTCATCGGCAATGTCGCAGATGTATTGGATTGCCGATTGCTGCCGCTCATTGTTGATATTGGTTGCGGCCATAAACAGCATTTCGACAAGGTATTTGACTTCGGTCAAAAGATTACAGGCATCAATGACTTTGCTTGATTCATTGCTCATAATAAGCCTCAATGAAATGAACGATTCTTTATATTTTAGGCATGGCTTCCAAGGTCGCCCGAACATATGGGCGCGCGTTCAAAGACCTAATAATTGCTTTAACCTTATGCGGATTATATAATCTCTGATTACTGGATTAGTCAATATAAAATACTCAAGGTTGATGAAATATGATAATCTCACCGGCTCAATGCCGTGCCGCACGCGCTTTGATTGGGTGGTCGCAGGCGAAGTTGGCGGAAATAGCAAAAGTGGCACCGGCGACCATTGCGACATTCGAAGCGGGAAAGCGCTTACCTTACGACCGCACGCTCGATGATCTCAAAGACGCGTTGACAGCCGAAGGCGTTATTTTTCTTGATGATGGCGCACTGACCGGTGGAGGCCAAGGCGTGAGGCTTAAATAGAACGATTGTCACAAGAAAGAGCAAAACCGCATTTTAGTAATCACAGCCAAGAATATTATTATTCGAACCATACAAGCTGAATTTGTTTATTGTCCATATAGACTTAGGTATAATACCAAAAACATTTACTATGAGGCCATAATGCCTATTATCGGAAATCAGATCAGAGCGGCGCGTTCACTCATCGGCATGGAGCAAATTGCTCTCGCCGAGAAGGCGGGTGTCAGCGCCAATACAATACGCAATATGGAAGCCTTCGGAGCCAACAGAGTGAAAGTGCGCACCGACACTCTGGATGCCGTAACGGATGCTCTCAGAGCAGAAGGCGTCATCTTCCAACAGGACGGCGAGACAACGGGCGGCGGCCCGGGTGTCAGATTAATCAAATGAATTTTCGTAAACATTGACCTTAAGCCGAGTATTTCATGATTACACCTGAACAGATACACGGAGCGCGGGCAATGGTGGGCCTGACGCAAGCAGAGCTAGCAAAGTTGGCCGGTCTGTCCACGACTGGCCTGAACAATATTGAACGGGGAGTAACCGATCCCAAGGCTTCCACATTGCGCTCCATTCAATCGGTGCTTGAAGAGAAGTCGATTGTCTTTCTCAGCCCGGGGCAAAATGCCAAAGGCGGACCCGGCGTGAGGTTCAAATGATCGCGCTCGCAAAAGCCGCAACGGTGTTACGAAGATGATCCGTGTCCAATGCAAAATGGGCCGTGTGGCCCTGGGACTTGGGGTGCGTGACCTCGCGGCACTTGCTCAAGTGTCGTCAGATACGATCGCCCGGCTGGAGCGTGGCGAGAAGCTGAAACCTGCCACCCTCTTGATTATCAGGACCGCTCTGGAACAAGCGGGCGTTCTATTTGAAGCCGAGGGCGAAATGGTGGATGGCGGTCCGGGGGTAAGGCTTAAATAAAACCTACGGTAATGTCCTGATCAAACTACGGATTGAATGACAACAGCTAAATATTGTTCGCGCTGGCATAGCGAATGATACGCAGTGGTGTTTCATCGGAGGTGTAAATGCCCGATAATATTCGAGTAAAAATGGCAGAACAGACATCTTCTTTTTTGATGTAGTAGTTTTGATCTACAAACCTGCCAATTCGGGCGGCTGAACTGCAGTCGGCCATTCTATACAGCATGTAGCTTGGTTGCCTGATAAATGGATGATCGCCGACATCGAGAATACAGGCCGGATCATGAAACCTGTTTGGTTTTATTGAAGTTACATTAATCAGCAGGCACTGGCCTTTGGAGCAGGGATCATTCATCAGAACAACGAGATGAAGGACCTCATTAATTGGCGCGAGAAGCGACGCCGTTCGATAGGGAATATACGGCATTTAGGCTGCCAGATGGCTAGCAACAATCCTTCGTTCGTCTTGCAAATCCTTTGCACGCTCAACAGGATCAGATTTATTCAGCGCTGCAAAAATTGTAGCCAAATCAATCGGAACGGAGCTTCCCTTCGGGTCCTTCCATTCCGGACAAAATTTATGCGTCCATTCGGCCAAATCAAATTCGTCAATATCCTTGAACTCATTCCAAGTTTCTTCAAGGATGCGAATATCTGCCCTGCTTAACTCATCCAAATCCTCGGCTATAGTCACGTTTCGAGACAAGCGTATCTGATTTTTGTTTCGTGGCGAGATAAACTCAAGCCACTGATCCTGACGAACGGGGGCAGCCCCATCGATGTAATTGTAAGTATAGGAATTGACGGGGCCAAATGGCATTGAGGTGTAATTGTCGTTGATTATTGGATGATCGCGCTCATCGATACTCCTACGATCGGCCAAATAGACAAGTTTGGTCGCTTTAAGAATATTGATGGTTCCACCAGCCTGGACGGCAAAAAAAGCAACCACTTGGGCCGCCTTTCGCGTCTGAAACCAATCTGGAATTGCAGGAACATACAACATAGGCAGAATATAACGAAGAATTGGCCAATTGAACAGTATACTTAGGTTGGAGACGCTTTTCGCGTCCCTCAGAATAAAGGCGCGGTTATCGATTTAAGCCCACCCTACCCCCTTCCAATCTCCGCCGCTGTTGCCTCCAGCCCTGCCAATGCAAAGCGTTGGAAATGGGCGATGATGGCCGCTTGCGCCTCCGGGGCGGGAGAGGCCAGATCCGGCAGGACCTGCGCAATCAGTTGCCGGTTGCCGACCAGCAGCATGGCAATGGGCGAGATGACGCTGAGCAGGCAACGCCCCACTGCCGGATGATCGACTGGCACGCCAAGAATATCGGCCACTAGCCCGGTTACCACCTGCTTTTTCGGCAGAATTTCCTGATGCAGCAGCACCGGAAATGCCGATGAGGGCGACAGAAGCTCGCGGCTTAGCACCCGCAATACCCAGCTTGACGGCCCCGGGGCCGTGACCGCTCCGGCAACCAGCCCGATGAGGATTTTCAGCTTGTCGACGGAAGCCCCCGGCCCTTCGGCCAGCGCCACCAGCCGGTCATAGGTCAGGAGCTGCCGGTGTGCCTCCACCAGCACTTCGGCATAAAGCCCTTCAATGCCGCCGTAATAATAGTTCACCGCCGCGGAATTGCTTCCTGCCCGCTCGGCGATCTCCTTGCCGGTGGCGCGGTCAAAGCCTTTTTCGGCAAAGATTGCGCCCGCGGCTTCCAATATCTGCGCCTTGGTCGAGGCACCGTCTTCACGGCGTCCGGGAAGTTTTCGAGGTGTCTTGCGTATCATAACAGCACTCTAGCCCAGATTTGTAACGATTGAAAGTTAAAATTGAAATTCAAATTTGACTTAACACAGGGTGTGATTGTATGATGGCGCATGAGCAAAATTCTTCGCATCCTCATTCCACTTATTATTATCGCAGCCCTTGCCGGCGGTGCCTGGTGGTATTTTCATCGCCCTACTGACAAGGATGACTTGACGCTTTATGGCAATGTCGACCTGCGGCAGGCGTCACTGGCTTTCAATGGCGCCGAGCGTATCGCCGAAGTGCTGGTTGAGGAAGGCGACATGGTGCGCAAGGGTCAGGTGCTGGCCCGGCTCGATACCAGCCGCCTTGCGCCGCAGATACAGCAGGCGGAAGCGACGGTTGCAGCCCAGCAAGCCGCCCTGCTCCAGTTGAAAAACGGCAGTCGCCCCGAGGAAATCGCCCAGTCGCGCGCCAATCTGGAGTCAGCACAGGCCGATGCGCTGAACGCCAAGGCGCAGTTTGAGCGCATCCGGGTGTTGACCGCCAATGCCACCTCAAGCAAGCAGGATCTGGATACGGCCAAGGCTGCAGCGGCGGTCGCCGATGCCAAGGTGGATGTAGCCAAGAGTGCGCTAGATCTTGCCATTGCCGGGCCACGCGTTGAGGAAATCAGCCAGAGCGAGGCGCAGCTGCGCGGCAGCCAAGCGCAGCTTGCGCTTGTACACCAGCAACTGGTCGATGCGGCATTGCTCGCGCCCTTTGATGGCGTGGTGCGCTCGCGGCTGATGGAACCCGGCGAAATGGCTACCACCAGCAAGCCGGTGTTTTCGCTGGCCACGCGCGGCGTAAAATGGGTGCGCACCTACGTGTCGGAAGCCAATCTTGGCCATTTGCGCTCGGGCATGCGGGCCAAAATCACCACGGACAGTTTCCCGGACAAGCCGCTTGATGGCTGGGTGGGCTTTATCTCGCCTGTCGCCGAGTTTACGCCGAAAACCGTGGAGACAACGGATTTGCGCACCAGTCTTGTTTATGAGGTTCGCATTTTTGTTGAGGACACCAAGGATGTGCTGCGGTTGGGCATGCCCGCTACGGTTGAGCTTTTGCCGGGTGAAGCCCCCCATGCAACCACGCCCGAAGCGGACGCCAAACCATGATTGCCACCGCGCCAGCCTCCCCCGTCACGGCGCGGTCCCTCCAAAAGACGTTCCACCGCGATACCGGGGAGACGGTCAAGGCGCTGGATGATGTCTCCTTTGAAGCGGCGCACGGTACAGTGACAGCGCTTGTCGGGCCTGACGGCGCGGGCAAGACCACGATCCTGCGGTTGATCGCCGGGCTGATGGCTGCGGAAAGCGGCGAGCTTGATGTGCTTGGCATTGATGTCGCTGCCGATCCGCAGGCGGTACAGAATCGCATCGGTTATATGCCGCAGAAATTCGGCCTCTACGAGGATTTGAGCGTCCAGCAGAACCTTGATCTCTATGCGGACCTGCACGGTATTTCCCCCGAGCAGCGCAAGGAAATTTATCCCCGCTTGATGGACATGACCAATCTTGGCCGCTTTACCGAGCGGCTGGCGGGAAAACTCTCAGGCGGCATGAAGCAAAAACTTGGCCTTGCCTGCACCCTTGTCCGCTCGCCGGAGCTTTTGCTGCTGGATGAGCCGACCGTCGGTGTTGATCCTCTGTCGCGGCGTGAACTTTGGGAGATTGTTCTCAAACTGGTGCATGAGGACGGGCTGACCGTCATCGTCAGCACCTCCTATCTCGATGAAGCGGAGTTTTGCGACCATGCGGTCGTCATGCATCTGGGCAAAGTGCTGGCGCAGGGCAAACCCGATGCGATCACTGATCATGCCAAGGGCAATGTATTCATCGCCACACCGCAGGACGGCATGAGCGCCCGCTCGTTGCAGGCACGACTCTTCCGGCATGAAGGCGTGGTGGATGCGGTGCCTGAGGCGGGCAAGGTGCGCATTGTCCGGCAGCCGGGCTCGAAAGGTAAACTCAGCATTGACAACAAGACTGTGGCGCTTACCGCGACACAGCCGCGTTTCGAAGACGGGTTCATGGTCTTGTTCAGCGCGGTCGCCGGTGAAGGCCATTCCAGCAGCCTTGAGTTGAAGCGTGCCGATACCGCCCGCAAAGATGAGATTTCCGTCGAAGTGCATGATCTCGTGCGCATGTTCGGGGATTTTGCCGCCGTCAACCATGTGAGCTTTCAGGTGAAACGCGGCGAGATTTACGGGTTGCTTGGCCCAAATGGCGCGGGAAAAAGCACCACATTTCGTATGTTGTGCGGTCTTATTCCTGCAACCAGCGGAACATTGCGGGTTGCAGGTGCTGATCTGCGCACGGCGCGGGCGGAAGCACGCGAGAATCTTGGCTATGTCGCACAGAAATTCTCGCTTTATGGTGATCTCTCGGTGGATGAAAATCTTGATTTCTTCGCCAGTGCCTATGGCCTGCGCGGCGCAAAAAAGCGCGAGCGCATCGACTGGTCAAAGGATCAGTTTGAACTGGGCGAACTGGCAACCCTGCCGAGCGGCCAGCTTCCCGGCGGTTTCAAGCAGCGGCTGGCCATGGCCGCCGCGCTCTTGCATGAACCTGACATTCTGTTTCTCGACGAGGCAACCAGCGGTGCCGATCCGCTGGCCCGTCGCGAATTCTGGGGCCGTATCACCGCGCTTTCCGAACAGGGGGTGACTGTTATCGTCACCACCCATTTCATGGAAGAGGCTGAATATTGCGACCGGATCATGATCATGGATGCCGGGCGCAATCTGGCGGAGGGTACACCCGCCGACATTCGCGGCCATGCCAAGCCGAAGGATGGCCGCGAGCCCACCATGGAAGACGCGTTCATTGCCATTGTCGAGGAATCGCGGCGTGCCGCTGAAACACAGGGCAAGGCCGCATGAGTACGCCCGCTCCCCAGCATTATGGCAGCCTGCGGCGCATTCTTGCGCTGGTGCGCAAGGAATCATGGCAGGTGATCCGCGATCCCAGCAGTATTATTGTCGGCATCATCATGCCGATGATGTTGTTGATCCTGTTCGGCTACGGCCTGTCATTCGATCTGAAAAACCTGCCAGTCGCTCTCGTCATGGAGGAAAACTCAGCCGAGGCGCGCGGCGCGATATCAGGCTTTGAGCTTTCCGAATACTTCAAGACCTATCCGGTGAAAACCATGGCAGAAGCCGACCGGCTATTGATGGACAAGACCGTCAGCGGCATTGTGCGCATCCCGCCGCAATTTGCCCGCGATATCTCGCTTGGTGAGGGCGAAATACAGGTCGTCGTCAACGGCACCGATGCCAATACGGCGCGCATTTCACTGGCCTATGCGCAAGGAGCCGTCGCCACCTGGCTGGCGCGCGAAGCCGCCGAGGGCAAGGTCGCGCCAAGCGCGGCCTCGGTGGATATGCAGACGCGGCTCTGGTTCAACGAGGCCAATGAGAGCAGCTATTTTCTTGTGCCGGGCCTGATCGTTCTGGTCATGACGCTGATCGGCGCGCTGCTGACCGCCCTTGTCATGGCGCGTGAATGGGAGCGCGGCACATTCGAGGCCCTGTTTGTGACGCCCGTCCGGCCGGTGGAAATCCTGCTCGGCAAGGTCGTTCCCTATTTCATTCTCGGGATGCTCGGTCTGGCATTGTCTGTGCTGGGCAGTCAGTTGCTGTTCCACGTTCCCTTGCGTGGGTCGCTGTGGATTCTCATCATCGTGTCGATGCTTTATCTGACTGTGGCGCTTGGTATCGGGCTTCTCATCTCATCTGTAACCAAGAGCCAGTTTGTCGCCAGCCAGATCACGCTTGTCGCAACCTTTCTTCCCGCGATGATGCTATCCGGCTTCATGTTCGACATCCGCAGCATGCCGGTGGTCATCCAGTTCATCACCTATATTTTCCCCGGCCGCTACTTTGTCAGCGTTCTCCAGACGCTGTTTCTGGCTGGCGACATCTGGGGGGTGATCCTGCCCAATGCCGCCGTGCTTGCGGTAATGGCAACGGTGCTGATGGCCGCTTCCGTGCGGGCAACGCGCAAGAAACTTGGATGAGGCAGCCATGATCCAATCGCTTTTCCGTATCATCGCCCTTATCCGCAAGGAATTGCTGGCGATGCTCAAAGATCCCAAAAGCCGCATCACACTCGTGCTGCCGCCGATTTTGCAGTGTCTCATCTTCGGCTATGCGGCAAGTTATGATCTTTACAATGTGCCCTATGCGATCCTCGATCATGATCACAGCGCGGCCTCCATCGCGCTCATCGCCAAGCTTGACGGTTCAGGCACATTTAGCCGCATCGCCACCCTGCAACGGACAAGCGATATTGCCAGTTTTATCAACAATAAGCGGGTGCTTCTGGTGCTCGTCATTGATCAGGATTTCGAAAAGAACCTGATGGCTGGCATGCCAGCCAAATTGCAGATGATCGCCGACGGGCGCAATTCCAATACCGCCGGCACCGCACAGGGCTATGTGAGTTCGATTGTCGGCGACTTCACCACCCGCTGGCGTGAGGAAAACGGTCAGGCTGCCAATGCAGGTGTCAAGGTAACAACCCGCGCCTGGTACAATCCAAGCCTTGAAACGCGCTGGAATATGATCCCGTCGCTGATCGGCACCATCACCATGATGATGACGATGATGCTGACGGCCATGTCCGTCGCGCGCGAGCGGGAGGCGGGAACGCTGGACCAACTGCTCGTCACACCCTTCCGCCCGTCGGAAATCATGGTGGGCAAGGCCTTGCCCTCGATGATGGTGGGGCTGACGCAGTCAACAATGATCCTGCTTGTGGCGCAGCTCTGGTTCCAGATTCCCTTCTCCGGCTCCTATCTCCTCCTCTATATGGGGCTGATCCTGTTTCTGGCCGCAGCGGTGGGAATTGGCCTGTTTCTCTCCTCCCTTGCCGCGAACATGCAGCAGGCGATGATTTTCTCGTTCGTTCTGCTGATGCCGTTCATGCTGCTATCTGGCCTGACAGCACCCATCGGCAACATGCCGGATGTTTTGCAATATTTCACGCTGATCAATCCACTGCGCTATGCCATCAGCATCACGCATCAGGTCTATCTGGAAGGTGCGGGAGTTGGTCAGCTCTTACCGGAAATGCTGGCGCTTATTGCCATCTCAGCGGTGACGCTGCCGGTGTCTTCGTGGCTCTTCCGGCATAGATTGGTTTGAGATTTTATATTTGGGAAGTCGTGGGGTTTTGGCTGGTGGGTCGTGGTTCGTGGTTCGTGGTTCGTGGTTCGTGGTTCGTGGTTCGTGGTTCGACATAACAACCATGAGGGAGAGTGAGGCTGCAACGATAATCGCAGAGACTGCAGCACAAGGGGTGCAGAATCTGGCTCCCCACAACCCACCCATCTCCGTCATCCTCGGGCTTGACCCGAGGACCCACGGCTAAGAAGCTTAAACAAACTTGGAGCTCGGCACTATTTTATTATGGGTCCTCGGGTCAAGCCCGAGGATGACGGAGAGAGGTGGGTTGTGGGGAGCCAGATTCTGCAAGCTTTGCCGTCTGCAATGTTGACGATTATCGTTGCATCCACCCAAGTCCCTCATGGTTGTTATGTCGAACCACGACCCACCATTACTACAACCTCAACTCTAACAATCTGATCAGCTTGGCCAGGAGCTCATGGCGATATCAATCAGCCTGTAAAGCTCATCACGCTCGGTTCCGCTTGATGCCTGTACCGCAGTACCTTGGGATATGGTCATAATAAAACGGGCCAGATCTTCCGGATCGCACTCGGTTTTCAAATCACCTTCGCGCTTTGCACGGGCAAAACGGCGGGCAAGCGCCTTTTGGCCCATCTGACGTTTTTCAATGATGGTTTTCTGGATAGCTGCTGCCGCATCGCTGCAAGCCATGGCCGCATTGATGCCCATACAGCCGGAGGGATTGCAGTCGCAGGTTTGCGCATCGGCAAAGCCGTGCAGAATGTCCATCGCCACCGTGCGCGCATCGGGCTTTTCCAATGCAGCCCAGAAGAAGGCCATGTAATTCTGCTCATAGCGCTCAAGCGCCATGCGAAACAATTCTTCCTTATTGCCGAAAGCGCCATAGAGACTTGGCTTGGTAATGCCCATGCCATCCGTCAGGTCAGTGATGGATGTGCCCTCATAGCCCTTGCGCCAGAAAAGTTCGAGCGCAGTCTGGAGTGCCTCATCGGCATCAAATTCCCTCGGCCGTCCCATGGACAAGACTCCCTAGAAGAAATATACCGGACGGTATAAAATCAATTGACAGCCGCTGTATCGCAGCCTTATATCTGTTTTATACCGATCGGTATCGATCGTCAATGATCGAATCTCTATGCCACTCCCAATGGCAAGACAACTTTCAAAGCAGGATGACCACGATGTCAATCAGCACTTATAGAAGATCACTCTATGTCGGCGGCTTTATTGTGGCACTGGCAGCTGCGGGCTCCACCCAATTCTTCGATCTTGGCAAAAGCCATGCCGAAACAGCCAAGCAGGCCGCACCAGCTGCTACCCCCGTTTCCGTTGCTGTCGTCCAGCCCAAACTCATCACCCAATGGAGCGAGTTCTCCGGACGGCTTGAAGCGATTGATCAGGTTGAACTGCGCTCGCGTGTCGCCGGTGCCATCCAGTCTGTCGCGTTCAAGGAAGGCGCACTGGTCAAAGAGGGCGACCTCCTCGTCAAGATCGACCCCGCCCCCTATGAAGCCGAAGTGGCGCGCGCCAAGGCTGCGGTCAGTGCTGCCGAGTCGCGGCTGGCTTTTGCCAAGAATGAACTGGAACGCGGCAAACGCCTGATCGACTCGCGCACCGTGTCCCAGAGCGATTATGACCAGCGCATCAACGTCCAGAGTGGCGCCATGGCCGATCTGGAAGCGGCACAGGCCAGTCTCAAGACTGCCGCGCTCAACCTTGGCTACACGGAAATCCGTGCGCCCATCAGTGGTCGTGTTGGCCGGATCGAGATCACGTCGGGCAATCTGATTGCCGCCGGTCCTACCTCCCCGCTTCTGACCACGATCGTTTCGATCAGCCCGATTTATGGCAGTTTCGAAGCCAATGAAAACGTTGTTGCACAGGCGCTTGCGGACCTTCCGCAGGGTTTGAACAGCCGCGATTTCTCCGACCGCATCCCCGTGGTGATGGACGTTTATGGCCAGCGGGACGTGAAGGGCAAGCTGCAGCTGATCAACAACACGGTTGATACGGCCAGCGGCACGGTCAAGGTGCGTGCGGTGTTTGACAATACGGACGGCAAGTTGATGCCGGGCCAGTTTGCCAAGCTGCGCATGGGCACAGCCAACGAAAAGCAGGAATTGCTTGTCGATGAAAAGGCCGTGGGGACCGACCAGAACAAGAAGTTTGTCATGGTGGTCAACGACAAGAACATCGTTGAATACCGTGAGATCGCGCTTGGCGGCCCGGCAGAAGGATTGCGCATTGTGACCAGCGGCCTGCAACCCGACGAAAAGATTGTCGTCAATGGCTTGCAGCGTATTCGCCCGGGCTCTCTTGTCGTACCTGAAATGGTCGCCATGGGTGATGCCGCGCACAATTTGCAGGCTTCGGCAGCCGATCCGGCCAAGGCACAACAGTAATCGCATAGAAGCCCCGCAACGGGCAGGCGGACAGTGATATGAATATTTCCAATTTCTTCATCGACCGCCCGGTCTTCGCGGGCGTTCTTTCTTTCGTGATTTTCCTCGGCGGCCTGATCGCCCTGACGGCCATGCCGGTTTCGGAATATCCGGATGTTGTGCCGCCATCCATCGTGGTGCGCGCACAATATCCGGGTGCCAATCCGAAGGTTATTGCCGAAACCGTGGCAACGCCTATCGAGGAACAGATCAACGGCGTCGAAGGCATGCTCTATATGGGCAGCCAGGCAACAACTGATGGTCAGATGACTTTGACCGTTACCTTTGCCATCGGCACCGACCCCGACAAGGCACAGCAGCTGGTGCAGAACCGCGTTTCGCAGGCGGAACCCCGCCTGCCGCAGGAGGTGCGCAGCCTTGGCATCACCACGGTGAAAAGCTCACCTGATCTGATGCTGGTGGTCAACCTGATCTCCCCGAACAACCGCTACGACATCACCTATCTGCGCAATTACGCGCTGATCAACATCAAGGACCGGCTCGCCCGTATCAATGGTGTGGGTGACGTTCAGCTGTTTGGTTCGGGTGACTACTCCATGCGCGTCTGGCTCGATCCGCAGAAAACAGCGGAACTCGGGCTTTCGGCAACGGATGTCCTCAATGAAATCCGCGCCCAGAACGTACAGGCCGCGGCGGGCACTATCGGTGCGTCCCCCAGTCCCAATGGTGTTGACCTGCAATTATCGGTAAACGCGCAAGGACGCTTGCAGACCGAGGAAGAGTTCGGTCAGATCATCGTCAAGACAGCGGCCAATGGCGCGATCACGCATTTGCGTGACATTGCGCGTATCGAACTTGGAGCCGCCCAATATTCGCTGCGCTCGCTGCTCGATAACAAGCCGGCGGTGGCCATTCCCGTCTTCCAGGCACCGGGTTCCAACGCGATCCAGATTGCCGATCAGGTGCGTGCCGTCATGGACGAAATGAAGCTGACGATGCCTGAGGGAGTCAGCTACGAGATCGTTTACGATACGACGCAGTTCGTCCGCGCTTCCATCGAGGCCGTGGTCCATACACTGCTTGAAGCTGTCGTGCTCGTCGTTCTCGTGGTTATCCTGTTCCTGCAAACATGGCGCGCCTCGATCATTCCTCTGATTGCGGTTCCAATCTCCATCGTCGGCACATTCGCCGTCATGCACCTCTTCGGCTTCTCGGTGAATGCGCTCAGCCTCTTCGGTCTTGTGCTTGCCATCGGCATCGTGGTGGATGACGCGATCGTGGTCGTGGAAAACGTTGAACGTAATATCGAAAACGGCCTCGCGCCGCGACAGGCAACCATTCAGGCCATGCGCGAAGTGTCGGGTCCCATTATCGCTATTGCGCTGGTGCTGGTTGCGGTGTTCGTGCCGCTTGCCTTTATCAGCGGCCTGACCGGCCAGTTCTATCGCCAGTTTGCGCTGACGATTGCAATCTCCACGGTTATCTCGGCCTTTAACTCGCTGACGCTTTCCCCGGCTCTCGCCGCCCTGCTTCTGAAGGGTCACGACGAGCCAAAAGATGCGCTGACGCGGTTTATGGACAAGACCCTTGGCTGGTTGTTCCGTGGCTTCAATTCGGTGTTCACACGCGGCGCCAATGGCTATAGCCGGGGCGTGACCGCCGTCATCTCGCGCAAGACGGTGATGATGGGCATCTATATCCTGCTGATCGGTGCCACCGCTTTCATGTTCAAGAGTGTTCCCGGTGGTTTCGTGCCGCCGCAGGACAAGCAGTATCTGGTTGGCTTCACTCAGCTGCCGGATGGTGCAACGCTTGACCGGACCGAGGCAGTCGTGCGCCGTATCGGTGATATCGCCCTGAAGATTCCGGGCGTTCAAAGCACCATCGCGTTCCCCGGACTGTCGATCAACGGTTTCACCAATAGCTCCAATGCCGGTATCGTCTTCGTTTCGCTCAAGCCGTTTGAGGAGCGCAAGACACCCGATTTGAGTGCCGGTGCGATTGCCAAGGCGCTGAACATGCAGTTGTTCGGTATCAAGGAATCCTTTAGCGCCGTGTTCCCGCCTCCCCCGGTTCAGGGTCTCGGCGCAATTGGCGGCTTCAAGTTCCAGATTGAGGACCGCAACGGTCTTGGCTATCAGGCGCTTGATGATGCAACCAAGGCATTCCTTGCCAAGGCTGCCACCGCTCCCGAACTGATAGGCCTGTTCTCCAGCTATCAGATCAATGTTCCCCAGCTTTACGCCGATGTGGACCGTGCCAAGGCGCGCCAGCTCAACGTTTCGCTGCCGGAGATCTTCAATACGCTGCAGATTTATCTCGGCTCCGTTTACGTCAATGACTTCAACAAGTTTGGCCGTACCTATTCTGTCCGTATGCAGGCAGATTCCAACTTCCGGGCCAAGGCTGAAGACATTGGCGATCTGAAAGTACGGTCAGGTTCGGGTGATATGATTCCGCTCTCGGCTCTGCTCAAGGTGGAGACCAGTGCCGGACCAGATCGCGCCATGCGTTACAACGGCTTCCTTGCAGCCGATGTGAACGGCAATGCTGCCCCCGGCTTTTCGTCCGGTCAGGCTCGCGCTGCCGTAGAGCGTATCGCCGCCGAGACGTTCCCTGCGGGTATCGGCTATGAATGGACCGAGCTGACCTATCAGGAGATCATTGCGGGCAACTCCGCCTATCTGATCTTCCCGCTGTCGATCCTGCTGGTGTTCCTGGTTCTGTCGGCACAGTACGAAAGCCTGTCCCTGCCGCTGTCGATCATCATGATCGTTCCGCTCGGACTGCTGGCCGCCCTCTTCGGCGTCTGGCTGACCGCCGGTGACAATAATGTGTTCACCCAGATCGGGCTGATCGTGCTTGTCGGGCTCTCCGCCAAGAACGCGATCCTGATTGTCGAGTTTGCACGAGAGCTGGAGTTCGCGGGATCAACGCCCTTCAAGGCGGTGATCGAAGCCAGCCGCCTGCGCCTGCGTCCGATCCTGATGACATCCCTTGCCTTCATCATGGGTGTTGTTCCGCTCGTCACATCGACGGGAGCGGGTTCGGAAATGCGCAGTGCCATGGGTGTGGCGGTGTTCTCGGGCATGATCGGTGTGACCCTGTTCGGCCTGTTCATGACACCGGTCTTTTACATGCTGGTGCGCGCAATGACAGGCAACCGCCCGCTCAAGCATGCGAGTCAGGGCAGCCATTTCGATGGGGAAACCAGCCACAATTCGGGCACGATTGTCCCGGCTGCAGTGCCAGCGGAATAAAAAACAACCGTGGTGCGCAGGTTTTTTTGCTTGCGCACCACGCGAATCAAGTCACTGAAAGCACATCGTTTTCCCCAGCTTTCCAGTGCAAAAGACACGCTAAAAATGCTGTCCACAGGATGAAAATCACTTTTTGGGGTGACAAAAAGTTTCAAACTGTTACAGTCTTGTGACCAGCCGAATTTCGGCACTGACGAGCATGACCGGGTTTCGCATTTTGCGAGGTCGTTTAAATCAGGAGCAGACTTTGACAAGCGTTGCACCAGCCAATGACAACCGAAAGATCAGCGACGGATTTTTTCCGCTCGTCGTGTTTCTCGTGGTCACCGAAATTGCGGCAACAGTGCTGCTGACTTTGCCAAATTGGTATTGAAACCGGAACCCACCCAAGCCAACGTTTCCATCCTGCCTTTGCTGGCAGGGCTGATTATTATTTTTATGATTGCCGGGGCGCTCATCGCCTGATCCAACCTTATTTCCCAAGCGCTGCCGCGCTTTTCGCCCACATTCAAATCGTTCTTCTTATCAACCAATTGGGATAACACGAGCTTGGGCTTCGTGATAATCTCGACTTCATTGAAGTGATTTGTCGCAGCCGGTTTTGGGTAGAGTGGCGACATGGAGGTCATAATGAAATTCGCAACGGGATTTGTCCTTGCGCTTGTTCTTTTCGTTGCCGGCTGCCAGACGATAACGCCGGAAGAGCGCCGCGCCATGGATAGCAGAACCTGCTCTTCCTATGGCTTCAAGCCAAAGTCAGAAGCTTTTGCGCGCTGCCTGCTTGACCTCGAACTTGACCGCCGTGCCACCAGCCGGGCCCAGTTTGACGACATGCGTTTTAACAATCCGCCCATTATTTTCTATGGCGGCCGCCATTATCGCTGGTAAAGGGCAATTCGGGGACAACGCTGTCCCTTGACGGGTTTTGAAACTTCACGAGAAGTGCGTGAAAAATTTCGGCACCCGAAAAAACACAGACGACTGATGAGGGACACTATTCATGCGAAGCCTGTTTTTTGCCGTGGCAATGGTTGCGGGACTGATGGCTGCTGACAGCCAGGCGCAAGAGACGCCGGTTGTTAACACCGTTGCACCCGATGCCAGTTCGCAGACCCTCCCCCGCGTGTCCAATCAGGATGCCGCATCGGCAAGGCTCAGAAAAAATCGCCCTGCCAAGCGCTCCTACGCCCGTGAAGAAAGCAGACGGCAATTGACGGCCGAATATAATCGCCGGGCACGGGTTTTTGGCCGCGCCAGTGCCGATCGCTGGCTGGCTATCCAGCGTCAGTAAATCGCTTTTGCATCCATACTGCTGTTTACCAGTTCATCCCCGCCGGGTGAGCTGGCCTGTATTATCTGTCTGATATTGACAAATGAACGTGGTTTGCAGGATTATTCGACTGCTGCGTAGGGCGCATCGACATTTGAACTTTCTGGATGAAGTTCCTGGGGTCGAAAGGGCAATGCCCACCTGTCTCACATGACAATGGTTGCGCCTATGCCGAATCTCGAGAACATCAGGAAACAGGCCAAGCAATATTTGCGTTGGCACCGTGAACGATATTATCCCGTCGCCGCTGAAATCCGGGCAAACCTGCCCCGCTTCCAGCATCTCGACGATAGCGGGATATTGGACGCAAGTTTCAAGCTCAGCGATGCGCAGGAACTCGTCGCACGGCAGATGGGATTCGAGGGATGGCAGGCGCTCAAATCAGGAGCCCAAACCATGAGCAGCCACAGCAAACAATCCGCACCACGCCCGGTCCTCAGTTCAACCTCGGCACAGCTCTTTGTCGCCGATATCAAGACCTCGTGCGATTTCTTCACTGAAAAACTCGGTTTCACCGTCGATTTTGTTCACGGTGAACCGCCCTTCTATGGGCAGGTGATCCGTGACAGGGCGCAACTTGCCCTGCGGCTGGTGTGTGAACCCATCTTTGTCGGCAATATTCGAAAGCACGAACATTTGCTTTCCGCCTCCATCACGGTTGATACCGCCGACGAGATCAAACACCTGTTCCTCGATTTCCAAGCTGCCGATGTGCCGTTTCATCAGACCTTGAAGAAAGAGCCGTGGGGTGCGCGAAACTTCATCGTGCTTGACCCCGACGGCAATCTCATCCTGTTTGCGGGTCCGGCGGAATAGGCTTTAGCGAACCCAGACGACCCGGCGTGTGCGCTTATCCACCAGCGCCGGGCCACCATCCACATAGATATAGGCATAGCGCGGCTGGGAAGGTACCGGAGCCAGATCAACATCATCGGGTACAATGGCGCCTGTCGTGATGTCATCAATGGCGACCGTATCAACGGGATTCTGCTCGACATAGGTGATGACATCATCGGGAACTGGACCATCGCGGCTATCGGAGAGATAGACGACTTCGCGATTCTCCAGCGAAACGATCACGGGGCGGCCATCCACATAGATGTAGCCATAGCCCGGGCTGTCGGGAATGGGCCTGACGGTAACAGTCTGCGGCACCACATAGCCTTGCGACAGTTCACCATCGATCACAACGGGATCAGACGGGTGCGCTATGACATAGTCGCGGGCAGGCTGTGGAACCTCGACATAAACCTTGTCCTGCGCCAATGCGAAACCGCTTGTGGCTAAAAATGCCGATGCGGTGAGTATAAGAACCTTGTTCATTGTTCTGCCTCTCTCTGTTGCTTTTCTTCGCCCCAGCACAGGGAAAACCCCAAAAAACGGAGTTTGGTTCCGTAAAAAGAGCCGGGCAAAGGCCTGTCAGGCGAGAGAAGGCCGGAAAAATCGGCTCAATTTCACAGCTTGTTGTTTTGTCAACGGCGCGTTTCTGCTGATGTAAGGAACTGAACAATCAGGGAAAATGAACGGCGTGATGAAATTTCCATGGAATAACCGGGCAGGCAAACTGTCGGTCCTAAAAATTGCGGCCCTGATTGCCGCTTTTATTCCGCTTGTGTTCATCACCACGGGCTACAAGACCAATATTCTGGGGCCACGGCCAATCACCGAAGCCATCCACCAGACCGGCGACTGGGCTATCCGTTTCATTCTCATTTCGCTTGCGGTCTCGCCGCTGCGCCACATTACCCGCTGGAACAGGCTTATTCTGATCCGCCGCATTCTCGGCCTCACGGCGCTTGCCTATGCCGCCCTGCATTTCTCGCTTTATATCGTTGACCAGAACTGGAACCTCCTGCGGGTTGCCAGCGAGATTTGGCTGCGCATCTATCTGCTGATCGGCTTCACCACCCTGCTTGGGCTGACTGCGCTCGGTGTTACGTCCACCGACGGCATGATCCGGCGAATGGGTAAAAACTGGAACCGGCTGCACAGCCTCGCCTATCCGCTGGCGGCGCTGGGTGTCCTGCACTTCTTCATGCAATCAAAGGCCGATGTCACGCAGGCGACGCTGATGGCGGGTTTTCTCATCGCCCTTCTGCTCTATCGCTTCGCCCATGCGCGGGGTTTTCCGCTTTCCTCCGTCTGGACGCTTTTGGTTGTAGCGGTGTTGGCGGCACTTGGGACCGCGCTCGCCGAATATCTGTGGTTCGCACTTGCAACGAAAATTCCGCCAACACGGGTGCTCTTTGCCAACCTGTCCTTCTCCTATTCAATCCGTCCCATGTGGTGGATATTGATGGCGGCACTGCTTCCGGCCCTGTGGGTCGGCATAAAACCAGTGACTCATTCACAAAGCCGCAAACTCAATCCTCTGGCGCAGAAATAAGAGACAGGTTTTGCTTTTCACCGCCGGAAAAAATGATATCGCTGTGGCCATGGAACCGCAGCTTACTCCCCTGATTGAATCGCTCCCCTCCACCGTGCCGTTTGTCGGCCCTGAGACCTTGGAGCGCAAACGCAACCGGCCATTTCGCGCCCGTCTTGGCGCCAATGAGAATGGCTTTGGACCGGCACCATCCGTCATCTCAGCCATGCGGGATGCCGCGCCTGATGTCTGGAAATATTGCGATCCTGAGAATTTCGATCTGAAAGCGGCGCTTGCAGCGCATCTTGCCATCACGTCCGGCGCTGTCGCACCCGGTACTATAGCACCTGGGAATGTGGTGGTGGGCGAAGGGGTTGATACGTTGCTAGGGCTGACGGTGCGCCAATATGTGCGCGAGGGAACACCGGTTGTCACATCGCTCGGCGCCTATCCGACCTTCAATTTCCATGTGGCGGGCTTTGGCGGGCGGCTTGTTACTGTGCCCTACCGGAACGACCATGAAGATCTCGATGCATTGCTCGACGCGGTGCGCCGGGAAAAAGCGCCGCTGGTTTATTTCTCCAACCCGGATAATCCGATGGGGACATGGCATGAGGCTTCTAAGATCGAAGCCTTTATCGCCGCCTTGCCCGAAACCACCATGCTGATTCTCGACGAGGCCTATGGCGAAACCGCTCCGGCCTCGGCCCTGCCCGCTATCGACATCTCGCGGCCCAATGTCCTGCGGATGCGGACATTCTCCAAAGCTTATGGTTTGGCGGGTATGCGCTGCGGCTATGCCATCGGCGCAGCAAGCCAGATCACGGCATTTGATAAAATCCGCAATCATTTCGGCATGAACCGCATGGTGCAGATTGCCGCCCTCGCCGCTCTCGAAGACCAAAATTACCTCCGTGAGGTGGTGGCGCGCATCATAGCGGGCCGCGACCGTATCGCAGCCATCGCCGCACAGAACGGCCTTGCCGCCATTCCCTCCGCCACCAATTTTGTCACCATTGATTGCGGTCGCGATGGCGCCTATGCCGCCAATATCCTCAACGGCCTCATCGAGCGCGACATTTTCGTCCGCAAGCCCATGGCGCCGGTGCTTGACCGCTGCATTCGTGTCAGTGTGGGACTCGACGAGGAACTCGACCTGTTTGAAGAGAAGCTCGCCGAGACTTTGGCCGCGTTGAAATAGGCTGCGGACCTTTATCGACATAAGGTCAGGATGATACTGACGCAGGATGGAAACAAATATGACAATCGATGGTGACAACACTCCGCGCGCAACCCGGCAGCACGACACTTACCGCCCCGATATTAACCGGATTTTCGCCGCTCTCGGCGGGTTGATCGGCGCAGCGGGTATTGCCGCCTATGCGGGCGCTGCCCACAGTGCCAGCCCGCATCTTGGCACCATCGCGCCTATCCTGTTCATCCATGCGCCAGCATTTCTCGCGCTTGCAGTCCTCGCCAAGATCAACCGTGCGGCTTATTTTGGCGGCCTTGTGCTGCTGCTGGGCCTCATGCTTTTCATCGGCGACCTTGCCTCGCGTGATATCGCTGGCGACCGTCTTTTCCCCGGTGCAGCACCCGTCGGCGGCACGCTCCTTATTCTCGGCTGGCTCATCATTGCCGCAACGGGATTTCGAGCGTTCGATTTCAGGAAGTAAGCCCCCTCAATAGGCCCCCACAGGCTCCCGCTCCAACACCAGACCTGATCCGATCAATGAGGTCTTGCAGATCAGGTCTTGCCCTTCAATTTGTCATTGCAGAGCTTGTAATAGCCACCGCCCTTTTGAATCCATTTGGTGCCACCCAGCGCATTATTGTCCTTGTTGATGTGATATTGCTCCAGACAAGTGTGCATGCGCGCCTTGGCCGGTTTCTCCGTAGCAAATTTGCTTGAAACAGCTGATGGAAACACAAGTGATTTCGTATCACCCGCAGCTTGGACATCTTTCGCAGCAGCATCCGCTTTTGTCTCGCTGACAGCCGCGTCGCTCTCCGGCGCGGGTGTAGCGGATATGTCCTTCGCACATTGCTGCTTGCGAAAATCGTTCCAGCTTGACGCACTTCCCGCCGCCTGCGCGGCTTTATATTTTACGCTGCACTCTTTCATGGAAATGGCCTGCGCCGGCATGCCCCATGCCAGCAGAACGATTGCGGCGACCAGCGCAGGTACTCGTTTTTTGAATTCTGAACCACCCATGAGTTTCAACTCTCATTTTTGTAAAAAACATCATTTAATCAAATGCATATCGAAAACTGGCAATACATTGAATCTAGCTGTTTTTGATTTCGATTGCTACGGGGTGTGTCTCATCACTTCGTTTAACACCGCTCGTCCCCCAGTTGTGGAAACCATACTACCAGTTGAATTTACCACTTGAATGAATTGAACGTTCGTTTTATTAACTGACCATGGCGAGGACAATCGGCTCAGACGGGGAAAAGACGCAGGCAGCGATTCACATCGCTGCACGGCGGCTTATTGCGAGGATGGGCTATGAAGCCATGTCCATGCGCCAGCTTGCGGAAAAGGTTGGTGTGCAGCCCGCCGCACTCTATCGTTATCACCCCACCAAGCAGGAACTGCTTTTTGCCGTGATGCGCGACCATATGGACCGGCTGCTGGCTGCCTGGCGGGACGAAAGCCAGAGCCTTGCCACACCGCTCGATCGCCTTGCTGCCTTTATCCGCTTCCACATCCGCTATCACGTGGAACGGCGGGATGATGTGCACATCGCCAATATGGAACTGCGCAGCCTGCAGGGCGAAAAACTGGCCGTTCTGGTGGAACTGCGCGCGATCTATGAAAACGAACTGAGGCTGATTCTCGACTCGGGCAGCCAATCTGGTCAATTTGATATTGATGACATTCCACTGACGACCCGGGCCATCATTGCGATGACCACGGGCGTGAATGTCTGGTTTCGCCCTGACGACAGGCTTACTGTCACGCAGATTGCGGAAAAATACGTCACTATGGGATTGCGCCTTGTTGGCGCCAAATAATTCGCGACAAAGGACATGGGAGATTGAAATGTATCAGTCAGGTCTGAGATTTGGACTTTCGGAAGATCTCGAAGCTCTGCGGGAGACGGTGCATCGGTTTGCGCAGGAACGAATTGCGCCGCTCGCCGCTGAAACAGACCGGACCAACCAGTTCCCTGCACATCTCTGGCAGGAAATGGGCGCACTTGGTCTGCTCGGCATGACGGCGAACCCGGATTTCGGCGGCTCAGGCCTTGGCTATCTCGCCCACGCCATTGCGGTGGAAGAGATTTCCCGCGCTTCCGCCTCTGTCGGGCTTTCCTATGGCGCGCACTCCAACCTTTGCGTCAATCAGATCAACCGCTGGGGTACGGACGAGCAGAAGGCAAAATACCTGCCAAAGCTCTGTTCGGGCGAGCATGTGGGTTCGCTGGCCATGTCGGAACCCGGAGCCGGTTCCGATGTCGTGTCGATGAAGCTGCGCGCCGAAAAGAAGAACGACCGCTATGTGCTGAATGGCAACAAGATGTGGATCACCAACGGTCCCGATGCCAGCACGCTTGTGGTCTATGCCAAGACAGACCCTGCGGCGGGCTCGCGCGGCATGACCGCGTTTCTCGTCGAAAAAGGGTTCAAAGGTTTCAGCACGGCGCAAAAACTCGACAAGCTGGGCATGCGCGGCTCGAACACCTGCGAGCTGGTGTTTGAGGATTGCGAGATACCGTATGAGAACGTGCTTGGCGAAGAAGGTCAGGGCGTGCGCATTCTGATGTCCGGCCTTGATTATGAGCGCGTGGTGCTTGCCGGTGGACCGCTCGGCATCATGGCTGCCTGTCTCGACGTGGTGGTGCCTTACGTGCATGAACGCAAGCAGTTCGGGCAGCCGATTGGCGAATTCCAGCTGATGCAGGGCAAGCTTGCCGATATGTATACGACGATGAACGCCTCGCGCGCTTATGTCTATGCGGTGGCGGCTGCCTGCGACCGCGGCGAGACGACACGCAAAGATGCTGCGGGCTGCATTCTCTATGCGGCGGAAAAAGCCACATGGTGTGCACTGGAGGCCATTCAGGCGCTCGGCGGCAATGGCTACATCAATGACTACCCGACGGGCCGTCTGCTGCGCGATGCCAAGCTTTACGAGATTGGCGCGGGCACCAGCGAAATCCGCCGTATGCTGATTGGCCGCGAAATGTTCGGCGAGAGCGCGTGAAGGCTGGCATTATCCCCGGCCAATGGCAGCGCAAACGCCGAACCAAAAAGATGCATAGAAAGATGGCGAGAATCCTATGACCATACTTCAGTCCCAGATCACCACCACATCGGAGACCTTTGCCGCCAATGCGCAACGCATGCGTGCGCTTGTCGATGATATCAAGGAAAAGGCTGATCTGGTGACCCGGGGTGGCACGGATGAGGCACGCAAGCGCCATACGTCGCGCAACAAGCTTCTGCCGCGCGACCGGCTGGCGCAGTTGCTCGATCCCGGTTCGCCCTTTCTGGAAATCGGTCAGTTTGCAGCATGGGACATGTATGGTGACAATATTGCTTCCGCCGGACTGATCGCGGGGATCGGGCGCGTTTCCGGCAAGGAAGTCATGATCGTCGTCAATGATGCCACCGTCAAAGGCGGCACCTATTACCCTTTGACGGTAAAGAAGCATCTGCGCGCGCAGGAAATCGCGATGCAGAACAATCTCCCTTGCATTTATCTCGTCGATTCCGGCGGGGCGAACCTGCCAAATCAGGACGAGGTTTTTCCGGATCGCGAGCATTTCGGCCGTATCTTCTACAATCAGGCGAATATGTCCGCTGCGGGTATTCCGCAGATTGCCGTGGTCATGGGTTCCTGCACGGCGGGTGGTGCCTATGTGCCTGCCATGTCGGAAGAAACGATCATGGTGAAGGGTCAGGCAACGATCTTTCTTGCCGGGCCGCCGCTGGTAAAGGCGGCAACGGGCGAGAATGTGTCCGCAGAAGATCTTGGCGGCGCAGAGGTCCACACGCGCGAGTCAGGCGTGGCTGATCACTATGCCATGGATGATGCCCATGCGCTGGCCATTGCGCGGCGCATCGTTGGAAACCTGAATCGAAAGAAGGAGATAGGCCTCGACCTTCGCAAGTCGATTCCACCGCTTTACGATCCACATGAACTCTATGGCATTGTGCCCACCGATCTGCGCCAGCCCTATGATGTGCGCGAGGTGATCGCCCGCGTGGTGGATGGTTCCGAATTTGACGAGTTCAAACAGAATTACGGCACCAGCCTGATCACCGGTTTTGCCCATCTCTACGGTATGCCTGTCGGTATCATCGCCAATAATGGCGTGCTGTTTTCCGAAAGCGCCTTGAAGGGTACGCATTTCATTGAGCTGTGTACCCAGCGCGGCATTCCTCTGGTGTTTTTGCAGAACATCACCGGCTTCATGGTTGGACGGTCCTATGAGGCGGGCGGTATCGCCAAGGACGGCGCCAAGCTTGTCACGGCGGTCGCCACGGCACGCGTGCCAAAGGTGACGATGATCCTTGGTGGCTCCTTCGGTGCTGGCAATTACGGCATGTGCGGGCGCGCCTTCTCGCCGCGCTTCCTGTGGATGTGGCCCAACGCCCGCATTTCCGTCATGGGCGGTGAACAGGCGGCAACGGTGCTGGCACTGGTCAAGCGCGATGGTATCGAACGCAAAGGCGGCGACTGGGCTGCTGAAGAGGAAGCAGCCTTCCGCGCACCGATCCTTGAAAAATACGAACGCGAGGGCCACCCGCTCTATTCGTCAGCCCGTCTCTGGGATGATGGGATCATTGACCCGGCAAAAACCCGCGAAGTGCTCGCCCTTTCGCTTTCCGCAGCCCTGAATGCACCCGTGGAGGACACCAAATTCGGTGTCTTCAGGATGTAAGGAGAAAAATCATGACAAGAATGTTCTCCAGAATCCTCATCGCCAATCGTGGTGAAATTGCCTGCCGGGTCATCCGTACCGCGCAGAAGATGGGCGTTGGCACGGTTGCCGTCTATTCCGATGCCGATGCCACTGCGCTGCATGTGGCTATGGCGGACGAGGCTGTCCATATTGGCGGCTCCTCCGTATCGGAAAGCTATTTGCGCGCCGACCGTATCATTCAGGCAGCCATCGACACGGGCGCGGAAGCCATTCATCCGGGCTATGGGTTCCTGTCGGAAAACCCGGGATTTGTCGATGCGGTGGTCAAGGCCGGGCTCGTCTTTATCGGTCCCTCGGCGGACTCGATTCGGGCCATGGGTCTGAAGGATGCAGCCAAACGACTGATGGAAAAGGCCGGGGTGCCTGTTGTTCCCGGCTATCATGGCGAAGCGCAGGAACTGGTCGTTCTGGCCTCCAAGGCACGCGAGATCGGTTATCCCGTATTGATCAAGGCCCGCGCCGGTGGCGGCGGCAAGGGCATGCGCAAGGTCGACAACCCCGAGGATTTTGCCGAAGCGCTGGGCAGTGCGCGGCGCGAAGCCAAGAGCGCCTTTGGCGATGACCGTGTGCTTGTTGAAAAATACGTCTCCAAGCCACGCCATATCGAAGTGCAGGTATTTGGCGACAATCACGGCAATGCTGTTCATCTCTATGAGCGTGACTGTTCGTTGCAGCGCCGCCACCAGAAGGTGATCGAAGAAGCCCCTGCCCCTGATATTACCGTGGAAATGCGTGCGGCGATGACTGCGGCTGCGGTGAAAGCGGCCAAGGCTATCAACTATTCCGGTGCTGGTACGATCGAGTTTATCGTTGATGCCAGCCAAGGGCTGCGGGCTGATGGCTTCTGGTTCATGGAAATGAACACACGCTTGCAGGTGGAACACCCTGTAACGGAAATGATCACCGGGCTTGATCTGGTCGAATGGCAATTGCGGGTTGCGGCGGGCGAACCCTTGCCGCTGACGCAGAAGCAGATCCCGCTCAACGGCCATGCGGTGGAAGCGCGGCTTTATGCGGAAGACCCGGCCAAGGGCTTTTTGCCTGCCATCGGCACCCTGCATCACCTGACTTTTCCAGCATCTGTTGCGGAAGGCACAGTGCGCATCGAAACCGGCGTGCGCCCTGACGATACGATCTCGCCCTATTACGATCCGATGATCGCCAAGATTGTCGTACACGCGAAGGATCGTCCGGCAGCGCTGCGCGCCATGGAAGATGCACTGTTGCAGACGGAGATTGCGGGTACAGTCACCAATGCGGCATTTCTGGCAGCACTGGTGCGGCACGAAGGCTTTGCGGCTGGCGACGTGGATACGGGTCTTATCGACCGCGATCTTCATAGCCTCGTTGTTCCCGTGGCAATGCCTGCAGGAGCCAAAGAACTGGCTGTCCTGCATGCCAGTGGCCTTCTGACAAAGATTGCATCCGATGACCCTTGGACGGCGCTGCGCGGTTATAGCCACCACGCGCGCTCGCACTATCCGGTGACGCTGGGCGAACCCGGCACATCTGATGCGCCCGGTCAGACAACCCGCTATGGCGTTGCGGTTCTCAGCGATGATCGCTTTGAAGTTGCGACACCAGATACCGCCGTTGAACTGCGCGTCCGGCGCAGTGGCGAAAGCTGGCACATCACGGGCAAACGTATCAACCTGACAGCCAAGACAGCAGCGATACCGCAAGGCGTCGCCGTGATTGCGCGGGGTGTGGTGGCAACGTTCGCGCTCATCGATCCACTCCAGCGGGCCGATGAAGCAGGCGGCGCGGGCGACCGATTGATCGCGCCAATGCCGGGTCTGGTAAAATCCGTCCGTGCAGCGGCGGGTGATCTGGTGAAGAAAGGCCAGATACTTCTGGTTCTGGAAGCCATGAAGATGGAGCATACCATCACCGCACCGCATGACGGCAAAATCGCTGAAATCGTCAAGGAAGGGGCGCAGGTGAAGGAAAAGACTGCGTTGGTTCGCTTTGAAGAACTCGAAACTGCCGAGTTGACCAATAAGTGAAGCAGAAATGACAAATAGCCATGCTAGTCATATGTCGTGACCAGCACCGTTCGCGTGCCCAAGACGGAAGCGTATCCCGTTTATCGTAGAGGAGATCGACCATGGCTAACAAATCACTGCAGACGATCAAACGAGCCCCCACAGCAACGCCCAGCGATCTGGGCACAGAGGCAACACGCGATATCGCAGCGGCTGTCAATGCGCTGCTTGCCGATACCTTTGCGCTCTATATGAAAACAAAGAATTTCCATTGGCACATGAGCGGACCGCATTTTCGCGATTATCACCTGATGCTGGACGAGCAAGCCGCGCAAATCTTCGATATGACCGACGTTCTGGCGGAACGGGTACGCAAGATCGGCGGCACGACGCTGCGCTCCATCGGGCAAATCTCCGCGCAGCAACGCCTGCTTGATAATGACGCGAATTTCGTCACGCCAGAAGATATGCTGGCGGAACTGCGCGACGACACAAGAACCTTTATTGGCTATCTCCGGCAGGTGCACGAACTTTGCGACGAATATCACGATAGCGCCACCACGAGCATCATCGAGAATTACATCGACGAATCGGAACGCCGCCATTGGTTCCTGTTCGAAGCAACCCGTACCGGACCGGCGGGAGTCTAATTTTCCTGGAGGCTGATTATTGAATGGGTGTTTGAACTCCAACGCGTCAAGCAGTTGGAGTTCAGGCCGTCTCAGTCATTGGCCTTGGTCATTTTTGCACGCTTGGCACGGCTTTGTGTATCGGCAATAAGCCCCTCAACGGCGGAGATATTCAGAGCCAAAGTTGCTATTTTCCTCAATGTATTATTGTCAGGAAATGCATTGGTCTTTGCAGTCAAGACTATCAACTCTTTTTGAGCATCGCTCAACTTTGATAATAACTCTCCAAGCTCGTCCTGCATAACTTCCCCGTAATTTTCAAGAATCAGAAAATTCCACAAACCGTTTACTTAACTGATATTTCAGCCTTCGCAACCCCACAGAGTTGTGAAATATTGCACATAAAACCATATTACCTCAAAACAATGATCACATTTTTCATGATAAATTTTATCATAAAAAATTGCTATACTTCGAATAGCAAGGTCACATCGCCTCAAAAACCGAATAGTACATTATGCGAAATCTTCATACAAAAAGCGCCACTCATATTTAAACTTTAAGTTATTTAAATTAATTCAAATATGAATCATATTTACTACGAACCGTGAAAGTATCAATTCGCCCGTACAGCGCTTTTGCAGCATCCTCCTGACTTGGATTCAATAATTCCTGCATACTGACTTACCATTCGTCCGACATGCTCGCTCGCCTTCGCCACTGGCCAAACTAGCGGAGAGGTTGCAATTAGTACGACAATCTCGTCCTGATTGCGTCAATAATGTGGAGATGTCGAAGAAAGTGATGCGTAAAACGCATAGCTTCACAGACCAATCATCGGGTCCAAAAGCGTGCCAGAAATGCCAATATTTGCTTCGAACGGTAGCAGCGCAGGATGTCTGCCACGGTCTGACGCGTCACCCCTGCATCTTGCAGCAGGTGTTCGCCCGGTTTGCGCTGTAAAGTCTGCAATTGGCGAGCGTCCCGGTCTGCGGCTTTCCAGACTTTCCAAAGATTTGAAAATAAAGGGAAAACGGACATTGTGCATTTCCAGCATGACGAATAGGCACAATGCTTGATCCAATCGTTGACATATATCAAACGAATAGAAATTATGTCTGTCATTCGAAATTTTGATCACGGGTACAGCCATGAATCCTCCTCTCGACAGTGATCTGCTTCGCACATTTCTGGCGGTGGCCACCACAGGCAATGTTACACGCGCCGCGGAGAAAATCGGGCGGACGCAATCGGCGGTGAGTATCCAGATCAAACGACTTGAGGAAGTGCTGGGCGAAAGTGTTTTCGACCGCGGTTCACGCGGCGTCACTCTGACACCTCAGGGCCAGACATTGCTCGTCAATGCCAACCGCATTGTCGGTCTGCTGGATGAGACCATGGCGTCAATCAGAGCCAAACCGCTTGGTGGACCGGTGCGGATCGGCCTTCCTGAAGAATATGGCTATACGGTACTGCCTCGCGCGCTTGCCGCCTTTGCCAGCCAGCACCCGCAGGTACAGGTGACGGTCAAATGCGACTATTCGGCAAAACAGATGGCCGCCCTTGAGGCGGATGAGTTGGATCTGGCTGTGATTTTCAACTGGGAGCCGCCAACAATAGGCGAAGTGCTGTTTGTCGATCCAACTGTCTGGGTCACGTCGGAAGTGCATTGCGTGCATGAAATTACGCCTGTTCCCATTGCCATTTATCAACGATCTGACTGGTGCCAGAAATTCGCCATTGGGTCGCTGGACAGAAACAAGATCAATTATCGCGTGGCCTATAGCTGCGATACGGGCGGCGGTTTGAAAATAGCCGCGGTTTCGGGCCTCGCGATTGCGCCGCTGGCGCGCAGCAATATTCCGCCGGGCTGCCGCGAACTGACCGAGACGGAAGGCTTTCCGGTGATCGATTCATCGAATGTGGTGCTAAGGCGCAATCCGCGGATGACAAGTCCGGCGATCGAAGGCATGGCGAAAGTTATCCGCGATGCTTTCCAGCCCATGGGGACGGCGGTTCTTTAGCGCCGTCCCTGCCTCAGTCATTTGGACTGTCGCTACTTCAGCGGCAGGAACAGCTCCGCGACCGCCTCATGCTCCGCTACCTCCGGGAAGAAGCTCAGCCGCTGGCAATAAATCGGGAAGTCGCGCGCTTCCTCGCCGCTCGCCGGAAGCCAGTCGCGATAGAGGTAGAGCGCGGCGGGCTCCAGATTATCGGTATTGCCAACGACTGATAGCACCGCACAGCGTCCGCCAGGAATCTCACCGGCTTTGATCTGTTCGCCATTCACTTCGATGGGCTGATTGGTCCCGACACAAAGGTCCATGCTATAATCGGCAGGCGACGCGGGGCGCCGCTCGGAACGCCAGACATTGAAGGTCGGGCTTGTCTTGGGGTGCAGGCCAGCGGCCTTGCGCCACGCGATGAACCGCTGAATGGTGGCGCCCAGCGTTGCCGGGTCGCCCCGATGCTCCATGATCGCCACGGGTGTGGCGAGCACATCGCGAATTATCACGTCGTCATTGGTAAAAGTCTTCTGCATGCGTTTGCTCCTTGCTTTGTCGAGGGGCCCGAAGGCCGCAAACCACAGCTCCCAGTCGGGAGACTTACGGAACGACGAAGGCGACTGCCCGAACCGTTGCCGAAAGGCACGGGCGAAGGCATCCGGGGCATCGTAACCAGCATCCATCGCTATATCAGTGACACTTTGGGCATCCCTGTAGGCAAGCCGGTATGAAGCGCGTTTCATACGGGCAAGCTGGATATAACGATGTACGGATAACCCGAAAGTCGCCGTGAACTGCCGGTGGAAATGATATTTCGAGTAGGCCGCGACACTGCCCAGCGCGTCCAGATCCAGATCATCATCCAGATGCCGGTCTATATAGTCCAATACCTGCTGCATCCGGGCATGATAATTTTGAAGCGCCGCCTTCATCGTTCTGTTCTCCGTGGCAGCACCAACTAAGCGCATAGAGGCATGACGCGCTCGACCGATCTTGCGGTTTTGTCACGGGTCGCAGAATATCGCCGGAGACCGTTTACAGGTACCCCCCAATTTACAGATGAGCGGCGCGGGAATATTGGGAGTGCTTCGGCCGGGGGCGCCTATCAGTCTGCGTTTTAGTGCGAGGTCATCCATTCGCGGGCTTCGCGCATTGCCGTAGCCAGATCCACCTTGGTCATGGTCTTGACCAGTTCGGCCCGCAATTCTGCGGCGCGTTCGCTGCCCTTGATTGCCGCAATGTTGAACCATTTATGCGCAGCCACGTGATCAACTTCGCAGTCGCGGCCGGTGGCGTACATGATGCCCATCTCAAAGAGAATGTCCGTTTCCGCTGTTCCGCCGACGAGTCCGGCATCGATATTCTGAAGATCAAAGCGTGCCATTTTACCGTGTCCCTTTTAAACCGATAAGCCCTGTTAGACTTCTGAGAACCGCCTGATTTGTTTGTTTTGGCGTGCTCTTTCGATGCTTTTGAGAATGCCACACAGCTCTCAAATTGCTGTTAAAAGGCATGATTAACTGGACCCAAACAAAACTAAAACAACTCGTAAACTTCGGAATTCATTAAATATATTGCCCCAGCAATTGCGGGCATTTGGGTCAAATTTGCTTAAAATGCAATTCTTCGATTTCAAGTCTTTGCTAACCAAAGAACAGCTTCTTTCTCCGCAAGCTGTTGAAGATTGGCCAATCGAACCTTTCTTATCCCTGCACGCCCTAGAGCAAAAAACCCTCCATTTGCCAGTGTTTGAGGCTTTCTTTCGGAATTCTTTTGAATTACGTTTACGTAAGGGACATGCAAATGGACGAGGAGAGACCCCATTTGCCGCACAACCCTTATCGGGAGGAAAATATGAATCGCAAATTTTTGTTGGCATGCGCTGGCGTCGTACTCATGGCAGGACCAGCCCTTGCCGAGGAACCAATTGTCGGTACGTGGAAACGGCCAACGGGCACGCTCATTCAATATGCATCCTGTGGTGCAGACAAATATTGCGGCACGGTTCTGACGGGCGAATATAAAGGCAAGTCAATCGGCGAGATGTCCGGCAAGGGCGGGTCCTATAAGGGACAGGTCAACAAGCTGGACGAAGGCAAGACGTATAACGGCAAGGCCAGCGTCAGCGGCAACACCCTGTCATTGTCAGGTTGTGTGCTCGGCGGACTGATCTGCAAGAGCGAAAGCCTTACACGGCAATAATTTTCAGACTGCATAAAACCCGCGAGGCGGTTCTGGTCTCGCGGGTTTTTGTTTGCCTCAATCAGATATGTTCGGCGATAAGGCTTGCCACTTTCTGATGGATGGCATTGCGGCTGTCAGCCGTTCCCTTCGGATCATAGAGATAGACGGTCAGCACGATCGGCTTGCGATCCGGCGGCCAGATCACCGCCACATCATTGGCCATGCCGCTATCGCTTGTCCCTGTCTTATCGCCTACCTTCCAGTCCTTTGGCAGCCCCGCCCGCAAACGCTTGTCACCGACCTTGTTGCCGATCAGCCAATCGGCGAGCTGTTTGCGCGACTGTTCCGAAAGAGCGGTGCCTAGCACAGTCTTTTCCAGATTCTCACGCATGGCAGCCGGAGTGGTCGTATCGCGCGGATCACCCGGTGTGGCTTCGTTGAGTTCAGTCTCGCGCCGGTCCAATCTGGTGATCGTGTCACCGAGGGACCGCGCATATTCGGTCAGCCCTTTTGATCCACCCAGCGCATCGAGCATCAGATTGCCAGCGGAATTGTCGCTATAGGTGATCGCCGCCTCACAAATGGCTGCAAGCGACATCCCCTCACCCACGTGTTTTTCAGTGACCGGCGAATAGTCAACGAGATCGGACTTTTTATAGGTGACAATCCGGTCAAGCTGTTCCTTCTTCTGGTCAACGCGCGCGAGAATGGCCGCTGCTGCGAAAAACTTGAACGTGCTGCACATGGCAAACAGTTCTTTCTCGCGATAGTCGATGCGCTTACCGCTGCCTGTATCGTGCGCCGAGACCCCAAGGCGCGTACCGGTTGCTTTCTCCAGATCTTTGAACGCGGCTTCGAGAGATGGACCAGTTGCCGTGTCTGCCCCCGCTGATCTCAACGACAGTGACAGCGCCGGAACAACCAGCATGGACCCAACAAGCGCAGCGCGGCGCGTAATATGACCTGACATCCCTCATCTCCATCTCCGACATAATGAATCGCAAGGCATTCCCTGCTGCGCGGAAACTGATGCCCGATATGGCGCTTTCCAAGGAAAATTTGTGACGCAAAATGGATATGCGTGGAATGTTGACGTTCATAAAATGACAGTGTATTAAACCAATAGGTTATTTAACCTCGTTGTTATATACTATGCGTTCTGAAGGTGGAGGAAGAGAAACATGGTCGCAGCGCTGGCAGCCAAGGGTAAGGACCGCGAACTGACAATCGAGCGGATTGTCGATGCGCCCGTAGGGCTTGTGTTCAAGGTGTGGTCGCAGCCGGAACATATCGTTCGATGGTGGGGGCCGAAGGATTTCACCTGCCCCAGTTGCGAGATGGATTTCCGGGAGGGCGGCGCTTACCGCTCATCAATTCGCTCGCCCGATGGCGAAGACGCCTGGATGGTCGGTCATTACAATGAGATCATCGAGCCGGAGCGGATCGTTTTCACTTTCGCGTGGGAAGACGCCGATGGTACGCGCGGGCCGCAAACATTGGTGAGCGTCACTTTGAATGCTAAAGGCGAGCGAACCAAGCTCGTTTTCCATCAGGCGCCGTTCGATTCAGTTGAAGATCGTGACTCCCATCAAAACGGCTGGACCGAATGCATGGAGCGTCTGGAAGCCTATGTCGAGCCGCTGGGCCACGCCCACTGATGCGGCTATGGTAGACCGAAGGTTTATCGACTGATTATCGCTGTCATTGATCGCCAATAAAAGAGAGATTCGATGAAAAAGACCTATCACGGCAGTTGCCACTGCAAGACTGTGCGTTTCGAATGCGATGTTGATCTGGATGCCGGTACGAGCAAGTGCAATTGCTCTTTATGCGCCAAGACGCGCTATTGGAAAGCCTTTATTGGCGGTGATGCCCTGCGTATGATCGCAGGCGCCGACAATCTGACCGAATACCAGTTCGGCGGCAAAAACATCACGCATTTCTTCTGTAAGACCTGCGGTGTTAAGCTTTTTGGCCGGGGAGACCTGGAAATCATGGGCGGCGTCTTCTACGGCCTCAACCTCTCGGTTCTTGATGATCTCTCACCGGAAGAGTTAGCTACAGCCCCTTTGCAATATCAAGACGGGTTGCATGATAACTGGGGAGAGGTCCCGACGGAAATCCGGCATTTGTAAAATCTGAGACAGCTGCATGCCTGTGGTACGTGGTGCGTTGCACGAACATAGCGCGTGGTTCGACGGGCTCACCATGAGGGAGAATGGTGGTCTGCAGGGACTGAAGTTCTACAGTGTTGGCGATTAGCGTTGCATCCTCACTCTCCCTCATGGTGAGCTTGTCGAACCACGAACCCACGAACCCACGCACTCAATCTCAAACAGAACGCTTGCTAAAGTGCCCTTTGGCCAAACAGGATTTTCTGGGCTTCCTTATCCTCGGCCAGATTACGGCGCGCTTCCTTGCCAAGCTCCCGGCCACGCTGAACGGCGGGGCGTGCTCCCATTGTTTCAAACCAGCGTTTCAGATTGGGAAAATCATTGAGATCCTGGCCCTGATTTGCGTGGGAGATAACCCAGCCGAACGATGCCATATCAGCAATGGAATATTCATCAGCAAGATAGTCGCGGCCTTCCAGACGCCGGTTCATCACACCATAGAGCCGGTTCACCTCATTGGTATAGCGATTGATACCATACTCGATTTTTTCCGGCGCATATTGGCGGAAATGGTGCGCCTGCCCCGCCATTGGCCCGAGACCGCCCACCTGCCAGAACAGCCATTCCTCGACAGCAACGCGCTTGCGCTCGTCCTGCGAATAGAATTTGCCGAACTTCCGGCCGAGATATTGCAGGATAGCGCCGGACTCGAAAACCGAAATCGGCTCACCACCGGGGCCTTCCGGATCGATAATCGCGGGCATGCGGTTGTTCGGGGCAATCTTGAGGAAGGACGGTTCGAATTGCTCGCCTCTGCCGATATTGACCAGCTTGAGGTCATAGGGAACACCAAGCTCTTCCAGCATGATGGAAATTTTCCAGCCATTCGGCGTCGGCCAATAATAGAGTTCAATCGGCTTCGTCTGGGTCGTCATATCGGTCTCCCTGAGAATGAATCCATGCTGTCAAACATAGGTTCCTGACGACTGATCGCAATAGCTGGAATCCGATTTCCAACCACCTTCGGCGCTATGCTGACACTGAATTGAGATTTCACGCTTTTTGCCATCTCCCAACTGACATCCGATTTGACTATATTAGGGAGTATGAACAATCGAATCGGAACAAAAAAACCCGTCGCCATCAGCATGCCACCCCATGTTGAACCCGAAGAATTTACCGACGCGAAAGCCGCCGTGCAGGCGCTGATCGTCCTTTACGAGCGAAATACGCAGTTTCTGCGGGATGGCTTTGACAAGGTCGCCAAGGGTGAAGTGGAAAATAATACGCATTTTCGCGCCTTCTACCCGGAAGTGCGCCTTTCCACATCAAGCTATGCGCAGATCGACTCCCGCCTCGCCTTTGGCCACGTCTCGGCACCCGGACAATATTCGGCAAACATCACCCGGCCCGATCTTTTCGAAAACTACCTCGAAGAACAGATCAGGCTGCTGATCCGCAATCATGGCGGCCCAGTCACGGTACAGGAATCGACAACGCCGATTCCTATCCACTTCGCCTTCCTTGAAGGCACCTATGTGGAATCCTCCGTCGCTGATGCGTTTCAGCGCCCTCTGCGCGATCTCTTCGATGTGCCGGATTTGAATGCCACTGACGACAGGATCGTCAATGGCGAATATGAGAGTGACGATATTGACGGCATCATGCCGCTGTCGCCCTTCACGGCACAGCGCGTTGACTATTCCCTGCATCGCCTGTCGCATTATACGGCGACACGTCCGGTGCATTTCCAGAACTATGTTCTTTTCACCAACTACCAGTTCTACATTGACGAGTTCTGCGCCCTCGCCCGGCAGTTGATGGCCGACGGCGGTGGCGGTTACGAGCGGTTCATTGAGCCCGGCAATCTGATCACCGAAGCCGGACATGATGCACCGACATCAGGTGTACCAATCGGGCGGCTGCCGCAAATGCCTGCCTATCATCTGGCCAAGAAAGACAATGCCGGCATCACGATGGTCAATATCGGCGTCGGCCCTTCCAATGCCAAGACCATAACCGACCATATTGCCGTGCTGCGTCCACATGCATGGCTGATGCTTGGCCATTGCGCTGGGCTTCGCAACACGCAGGCGCTCGGCGACTATGTGCTTGCCCACGCCTATGTGCGTGAAGACCACGTTCTGGATGACGACCTGCCCGTCTGGGTGCCGATCCCGGCACTTGCCGAAGTACAGGTGGCGCTGGAACAGGCCGTTGCGGAAATTACCGGTCTTGAGGGTTATGATCTGAAGCGCATCATGCGCACGGGAACAGTCGCCACAATCGACAATCGCAACTGGGAACTGCGCGACCAGCGCGGGCCGGTAAAGCGCCTGTCGCAATCGCGCGCCATAGCACTCGACATGGAGTCGGCAACCATCGCCGCCAACGGCTTCCGCTTCCGGGTGCCCTATGGAACGCTGCTGTGCGTTTCCGACAAGCCCCTCCACGGCGAATTGAAATTGCCGGGTATGGCAACGGAGTTCTACAAGCGTCAGGTCGCCCAGCATTTGCAGATCGGCATTCGCGCACTGGAGAAGCTGGCGGAAATGCCACCGGAAAAACTCCACTCGCGCAAGTTGCGCAGCTTCTTCGAAATGGCCTTCCAGTAGCAAAGACGGGGCTTTTTTCCCGTTTAGCCCTGCAATTCAACCAATTGTTGTTTGGAAATACGTGCGGAAATTGCTATATTGTCCTTGGAGTGGAGGCGAGCTTACGCCCGCCCCCGTTTCCTCAGAGAGTAAAACGAACCCGGATGATCAGCTGCCAGCTACTCCGGGTTCTTTTTACTTCGAGGGTGATGCTGAGTGGTTTACGCCACATCATGTCACCTCCAGGTTTGAGAGCAAGGCCATTGCCATGGTCGGGGAGGCCTATCTCCTCGATACACCGGCTGGCTCGGTGCGTGCTGCTTCGCTCTCAAATGCGAGATGACACAGTCTTGGCAAACTCTCCGGCGATGGCAACAAATGCAGGGTTGAAAGGCATCACGCGCTGCATTTCACAGTTGTCTCCGCATGCATTTTTGATGCTGAAAGCCAGTTGTTCGAGGAAATTCGGCTTGGAAAAGCGGGGAAAATGCCGTATCCTTCCGGAGTGGAGGCGGGCTTTCGCCCACCCCCTTTTCCTAGAAGTTAAATCGAACCCGGATCACCAGCTGCCAGCCGGTCCGGGTTCTTTTTACTTCCAGGGTGATGCTCAGTGGTTTACGCCACATCATGTCACCTCCAGGTTTGAGAGCAAGGCCATTGCCATGGTCGGGGAGGCCTATCTTCCCGATACACCGGCTGGCTCGGTGCGTGCTGCTTCGCTCTCAAATGCGAGATGACCCAGTCTTGGCAAATTTCAGGCGAACGACAACGAATGCAGAGTTGAATATTCAACGGGTTCTACAGTTGAGAGTTGTTTTCTCATCCATCTTGATTGCGTCGCAATTGAACGTTTAATGCGTGACCATGGTAACAACGACAAAATCGTCCTGGATGAAGCTTGCGGCCGTGCTGGTGCCGGTTCTGCTATCGGTGCCTTTGGTTCTCGGTTTTTTTGGTTCCGTTCATCCGGCTTTTGATGCTTTTGCGCATTTTCGCATGCATCTTGCCGGGCTGATGATCATTACGGCCTTACCGGCGCTATTCATGGGCTTGTGGCGCGAAGGCCTGATGGCGATTGTGCTTGCGGTGATGGCCCTGTCGACTGTCCTTGCGCCTACCCCGTCACCGGCTTCTGCCGGAACATCCCGTGTGGCGGAACCATCTGGTCGGCCTGAGTACAAGCTGTTGCAGCTGAATCTTCGCTTTGACAATGTCGAACAGACTGACGTGATCCGATTGATCGCGCAACAGGCCCCTGACGTCATTACGTTGCAGGAAGTCTCGGACAGCTGGCGACCGAAGTTTGCAGCAATTGAAGCGCGCTATCCCTACAATATCTATTGCCCCAGCACGAAGCGCATTGGCGGCGTTGCCATCCTCTCGCGCCGCCCCTTCGCTCTTGGCACCACGCCGCAATGCATTGGCAACGCCCTCGCAGGCATGGCGCGTATCGATTTTGGTGGGCGCAGTGCATTGATCGCCGCATTGCATCTTGAGTGGCCGTGGCCATTCACGCAGGCCGAGAATGTCGAGGAGTTGCGACCCTACTTCGAGCGGTTGCAAGGGCCGATGATTGTCGCCGGGGATTTCAATGCTGTGCCATGGAGCCAGACCGTTCGCCAGATTACGGAAGCGAGCAAGACCCGCTCGGTGGATGGCTTGCGTCCAAGCTGGCTCGTCAATGGCACATTGGCCAAGGCGGCGCGCTGGATCGGCATGCCGCTCGATCACATTCTTGTCTCGGATCGTATATCGGGCATGCGTGTTGAAACGCTGCGGCCGGTTGGATCAGATCATTTGCCACTGCTTCTGCGGTTTGCCGTCGATGGAGCTGACGAGGACGGCCATGATCTGCAGACCGTTATGCTGACGGATCAACCCATCACTTCAGTGCCATAAAACCGGCGGCAATGATCAACAGACCACCGGCACCGCCTTCGACCATCTTACGGCTGCCATCACTAAAATTGCCCCGCCGACCGGCTGCACCAATGACCATGCTCAGGACTACATAGACGATCCCGCACAGTACAACGAAGATTGCGGACAGCACGCCCGCCTGTAGAGCAACGCTGCCCGTATGGCTCATGAACTGGGGCAGGATGGCGAAGTAAATCATCATGCCCTTGGGATTAAGAACAGCCGTGAGAAAACCACGCTGCAGGATTGCACGGCCCGGGTCCGGCGACAGGGTGAGCTTTCCGGTTGTCGTCGCAGACCGGATCAGCTGGAACGCCAGATAGACGAGATAGGCCACGCCCAGCCATCGCAATGCTTCGAAAAGCACAGGCGAAGCTGCAATAACAGCCGCGACGCCCAACGCCACCAGAACCGAGTGCACGACATAGCCAAGGCAAATGCCCGCTGTTGCTCTTAAGCCAGCAGTTGCTCCCCCAGATAGCGATTGCGAGGCCACGAAAAGCATATCGGGACCCGGTGTGCAGATCAGCGGCAGGACAGTGGCTGCGAAGAAAATGAGTGTGGCGGTTTCCATAACTGACATCCTAGACCAGATTGCCAGCAATTGGATTGCTAAGATGCCATATAATTCTATAGTGTTGGCATTCTTACCGTAAAAACACCGCTACCTTGATACAGGATGCCAATGCAGCTTGATGACATAGACAGACGCATTCTCCGCGCGTTGCAACGGGATGGCCGGATACAAAACACTGAGCTTGCCAAAGAGGTGGGCTTGTCGCCTTCCCCCTGTCTGCGGCGGGTGAAGCTGCTTGAAGAGGCTGGTGTGATCGACCGCTATGTCGCTGTTCTGAATGCGGTAAAGGTGAACCTCGGCCTGTCGATGTTTGCGCGGGTGTGGCTGACCGCACAGGATGCGGAAACAATCGACCACTTTATCGAAGCAATGAAGCAGCTGCCGCAAGTGGTGGAGTGCTACATTATGCTTGGTGAAAGCGATGCGCTGCTGCGCGTTGTCGTGGCTGACCTGGATGACTACAGGCGCTTTCAATCGGCGCATCTCACCCGCAAAAACGGTATTCAGAACGTGAAGACAGATGTGCCAAGCCAGACGGTCAAACAGACCTACGCTTTGCCGCTCCCATAAAAAAACCGCCTGCAATGGATGCAGGCGGTTTTGATTTCACGCGGGAACTGAACGCCCAATCACATGCTGGTATAAACAGGCCCTTCGCCGCCCTGCGGCGGCACCCAGTTGATATTCTGGTTCGGGTCCTTGATATCGCAGGTTTTGCAGTGAACACAGTTCTGCGCATTGATCACGAATTTCGGGCCTGTGCTTTCTTCAACCCATTCATAGACACCTGCCGGGCAATAGCGCGTGGATGGCCCCGCATAGACATCATGCTCGGATGACTTTTGCAGTGCTGCGTCCTTGACGATCAGGTGAACAGGTTCGTTCTCCTCGTGGTTCGTGTTGGACAGGAACACGGAAGAAAGCCGGTCAAAGGTCAGTACGCCATCAGGTTTCGGATAGGCAATCGGCTTGTGCTTGGCTGCCGGTTCCAGTGCTGCCGCGTCAGATTTGCCGTGTTTCCACGTTCCAAAAGGCGACCAGCCACCGAAAATCGTGTTCAACCACATGTCGAGGCCGCCAAGCACCACGCCGCCGACGGTGCCAAGCTTGGACCACATCGGCTTGACGTTGCGCACGCGCTTCAGATCCTTGCCGATCTCGCTTGAACGCCAGGCATTCTCGTAGGAAATAAGCTCGTCATTGGTGCGGCCAGCGGCCAGTGCTTCCGCTGCATGTTCGGCAGCCAGCATGCCCGAGAGCATGGCATTGTGCGAACCCTTGATGCGCGGAACGTTGACGAAACCGGCAGAGCAACCAATCAGCACGCCGCCGGGGAATGACAGTTTTGGCACCGACTGCCAGCCGCCTTCGGTAATTGCGCGCGCACCATAGCCAATCCGCTTGCCGCCTTCGAATGTACCGCGAATGGCCGGATGCGTCTTGAAGCGCTGGAATTCCTCGAATGGCGACAGATAGGGGTTCTTGTAGTTGAGGTGCATGACGAAGCCGACGGCAACCGTATTGTCCTCAAGGTGATAGAGGAACGAGCCGCCACCGGTCTTCAGATCAAGCGGCCAACCGAATGAATGCTGCACCAGCCCCAGCTTGTGCTTTGCCGGATCGATCTGCCAAAGCTCTTTCAGGCCGATACCGAACTTGGCCGGTTCCTTGCCTTCATCGAGCTTGAACTTGGTGATCAACTGCTTGGCGAGCGACCCGCGTGCGCCTTCGGCAATGAGCGTATATTTGCCAAGAAGTGCCATGCCCCGCGTATAGGCCGGGCCATGCGATCCATCTTTCTCGATGCCCATATCACCGGTGGCAACACCGATCACCGCGCCATTGTCGTCATAGAGAACTTCGGAACCGGCAAATCCAGGATAAATCTCGACGCCCAGTTCTTCCGCCTTGGTGCCGAGCCAGCGGCAGACATTGCCGAGCGACACGATGAAATTGCCGTGATTGTTCATCAGTGGCGGCATGGCGAAATTCGGCAGGCGAACCGAGCCAGCGGGTCCAAGAACGAGAAAATGATCCGCAGTTACCGGGGTCTTGAAGGGATGCCCCTCCTCTTCGCGCCAGCCGGGCAGCAGCTTGTCGACACCAACAGGATCGACCACGGCACCGGACAGAATATGGGCACCGACCTCGCCGCCCTTTTCAAGCACAACGACCGAAAGTTCAGGGTTGATCTGCTTGAGCCTGATCGCTGCAGACAGGCCCGAAGGACCGCCGCCGACAATCACGACATCAAACTCCATGCTCTCCCGCTCTGGAAGTTCGGTTGTCTCGCTCATAAAACCCTCCTGAATGCTCTGCCCCGCAAACACTTCGCCTGTGTTTTTCCCAGTTGTAGCGCAACAATAGCCGTATGACAGAGGCTAGCATCCATTCAAGATGCGGCCAATTGCCCTCATCCTACGACCATACATTGGTTTTTTAAGTTACCTTGACGTAAACGTCAATATTCTTGAGTGCGGTGCGACAGATTATCCGTGGTTCGACATAACAACCATGAGGGAGAGTGGGGATGCAAGGATAATCGCCAAGGGTGCAGAACTTGGTACCCTGCAATCCACCACTATCCCCACAACCCACCCCCCTCTCCCTCATGGTTGTTATGTCGAACCACGAACCTCGCGTGATTGCCTCGCCAAGTTTCACCCCCCTCTGTCCTGTCGGACATCTCCCCCACAAGGCGGGAGATCAGCCTTCAATACGGCCTTTGCGAAATCTGAAGCATTTCCGGTTGTGCAAAGGCGTTCATGTCAATGTGATCTCCCCCTTGTGGGGGAGATGTCCGACAGGACAGAGGGGGGTGATTGCTGAGGGTTCTGCAAAAATCAGCTGATCTACCGCAGTTGCACAACCGCCATAGAGAGAACTGCAACCGGCAATCATGCCCAGTTGCGACTTTACACATTTCGTTCATACTCGTGCCAATTGAAATGTCTCGAATAATAAACTGCTGGTGGACTGGGGATAACCAACAAGCGGAGACGGGATGAGATCGCTTCGGATGATCTGGGCATTGGGCGGCTTTCTGGCCGTCAGTATGATTTTCAGCCATTCATCTGCGCAGGAGCAAAAGATCTGGACTGCCGGGCAGTATAATTTTTCCGACGAGCTTGGCGGTTTCACCATCCGCTCGATCAGTGGAACCGGCTCTGCCGACGACCCGATTGTCATTACCGAAGAACTGAATGCGATTGCTCCGGTCACTTTGGTCATTCGAACCGAGAAACTGGAGCAGCTCAATCCCACCACCGAAGAAGGGGGCATTCTGTTCCATTTGCAGGTCAGAACAGTCAATGGCAGCGGACATCCGTGGGTGGAATTCGTCTTTGAATTGCAGGAAATTCTCGGCAAACCGAGCGACTATGGTGACGGGCTGTCCTTTTATCAGCCTGGCGACAAGACAGGGATGATCCATTCCAATCTCTTTGCCACCTATGACGATAATTTCGAACCCTATGATCGGATGATCTTCCGGGATGGCAAAGTTGATCCCAACGCCAATGCCAGTTTCGATTTTCCCGTTGGCGACTTTACCCCCAAGCGGACATTTTATCTGGTGCAGGAGCCGCGCATTCCCTCCACCTGACCTTGCAATCCCGCGCGCAATTTGCGACTTGAAAGACAAGCCCACTCAAATCCGGGCTAAAGGATTGTCCATTGCCTGACCTGCGTGAACTCTTGCACTTTTATGCTGAAGCCGGTGTCGACTCACCGCTTGAGGACGTGCCAGTTGATCGCTTTGCGGTGGAGCCGGCGCGCGCACCTGTTCAGGCACCCCCGGCGCGAACAGCACCTCAACCAGAACGATCGAGGCCAGAGCCACAGGCCGCTGCTGCCCCCGCCCTTAACAAGACGTCCGTACCCGACGATACCAAGATTGCACTGGCCCGCCAGCTTGCCTCCAGCGCCACGACACTCGAACAGTTGCGCGAGCAGCTCGCCTCGTTCGATGGTTGCAATCTTAAATTCACCGCGAAGAATCTGGTCTTTGCCGATGGCAATCCGAATGCGCCCATCATGTTTGTTGGCGAGGCGCCCGGACGCGAGGAGGATCTGGAAGGTGTGCCGTTCATCGGGCGTTCCGGGCAGTTGCTGGATCGCATGCTGGCAGCCATTGGCCTTGATCGCACCGGCGTCTATATCGCCAATACCATTCCATGGCGCCCGCCGGGCAACCGGACACCGACGCCGCTGGAAACCGAGATTTGCCGCCCGTTCTTTGAACGGCAGATCGAGCTTGCCAATCCCAAACTACTCGTTGCCCTTGGTGGTCCCGCCGCCAAGGCTTTAACCCATGCGCCTGAGGGTATTTTGCGGCTGCGCGGCAACTGGAAAACCCACGGGACTGCCGCAGGCATCGACATTCCTGTTATGCCGACCCTGCACCCGGCCTATCTCCTGCGCAACGCGGCGCAAAAGCGCTTTGCCTGGCGGGATTTCATCGCCGTCAAAATGCAGTTGCGCACATTAACGCAATAATCCATATGCCATGGCGCAAAACTGGAATGACGGTGTCGTAATTTCCGGCTCTGGAGCCCGGTGAACCCTGTACTTTCGGTATGGAAACGCAGGGTACCCATATGTTTCGTCAGCTCTTGCCGATCACGGCGCTATTGACCAGCACCTTCCTGATGCTGACCGCCGGAGGTTTGGCAGGAATTCTTCTGCCCCTGCGCGCGGGAATTGAAGGCTGGTCACCGACCACGGTCGGTTGGCTCGGCACTGGCTATGCCCTCGCCTTCACCGGCGGCTGCATTGTCGTTCCCCGCCTTGTGCGGCGCGTCGGTCATGTCCGTGTTTTCGCCGTTCTTCTCACCCTGCTCTCCATGTCGATGCTGATGCATGGACTCATTATCGACCCGTGGGCATGGACCTTGTTCCGTGCACTGGCCGGTTTCTCGCTGGCGGGCAGCTACATGGTCATTGAAAGCTGGCTCAACGAGCGTGTCACCAACGCCACGCGCGGCATGGTGTTTTCGATTTACATGATTGTTTCGATGATCGGGCTTCTGGTCGGGCAATATATTCTGCCCTTCGGCAATCCGGCGACGCAGGCGCTGTTCATGATCGGCGCGCTGATCTATGCGGCCGCTCTCATTCCAACCGGGCTTTCCAATGCCCAGTCACCGCGCCCGCTGACACAGGTTTCGCTTGATCTGCCCGGCCTTTACCGCAAATCACCCGCCGCCATGATCGGCTCGCTGATTGCGGGTATCATTGCAGGCGCGTGGAATTTTCTTTCGGCGATCTATGGCCGCGAAATCGGTCTTTCCACGTTTGACATTGCCACGATGATCGCCAGCGCCATGATCGGTGGCGCAATCTTCCAGTATCCCATTGGCCGCATTTCCGACTTTGTTGACCGGCGCTATGTGATGGTGGTCGCAGGGATAATCGGCGTGTTCCTGTCGGTGACGATGATCATCGTCCAGCCTGTCACGCCGTGGGTTATCTATTCACTGATGTTTGCATTCGGCACGGTACTGTTTCCAATCTATTCTCTGAATGTTGCCCATGCCAATGATTTTGCCGAGCCGAGCGAGTTCGTCAAAGTGTCAAGCGGGCTGCTGATCGTCTATGGCATTGGCAGCATGATCGGCCCGCAGATTGCCGGACGTCTGATGGATGTGAGCGGCCCCTCCGGGTTCTTTATGACCATGGCAGGTTGTTATGCTGCCTATGCTTCCCACGCTTTCTGGCGCAGTTTGCGTCGCGCACGGCAGGTGCCGTCGGAGCGGCCGGATTTTGTCTATCATCCGCATGACCGGCCACAGACGCCGGAAACGCTCAAGCTCAATCCGGCGCTCGGCACGGCGAAAGAAGACTGATCAGCCCTGTGGCGTCGAGACTTTGCGCGCCCTCGCCCGGGCAAGACCCAGACGATGTTCCCGATAGATGATGAAAATGCCTGCGCTGATCACAATGACCGCGCCCGTCATCATCTCGTTTGACGGGATATCGCCGAACAGCAGATAGCCGATAGCAAGGCCAAGCAGCATGGACGTATATTCGAACGGTGCGATGGTCGACATATCCGCATGGCGGTAGCTTTCCGTCAAAAGGATTTGCGCCACACCACCTGCAATCCCCGCCATGATAAGGAATGTTGCCTGCGCCGGGCTCGGCCAGACCCAGCCGAATGGCAGGCTGACCAGCGCGATGATGCTGGATGCAATAGAGAAATAGACAACGATGGTCGGTGTCCGCTCTGTTTGCACCAGCCGTCGCACCAGAAGCATGGCGATTGCGGCAAGTCCTGCCCCGCACAGCGTCGCCAGTGCGCCAATAGCCTGATCACCGCCAAACTCGCTATCCCCCGTGAAGAACGACATGCGCGGCCATAGGATAATCAGCACACCAGCCAAACCGATGAAAACCGCAGTCCAGCGATAAAGCCGTACAGTCTCGCGCAGGAACAATGCACTGCACAGCACAGTCAGCAACGGCGTGGCATAGCTGATGGCAATCGCTTCGGGCAATGGCAGCTTGGTAAGGCCATAAAAGCTTGCGCTCATGGCGCTGACCCCGACGAACCCGCGCCAGAAATGGCTGAAAGGCTCGCTTGTCTTGAACGCCACGTTGAGCTGGCCTTGCCAGGCGATAAAGATGATGACCGGAAAAATGGCGAAGAAGGAGCGGAAAAACACCAGCTGTCCCGCCGGTATTCCGTCCGAAGCTTTGAGCAGGCTGGACATGCAGACGAACACACAGACCGAAGCGACCTTGAGGCCAATTCCGAGCATGACATTGGTGCTGCGCACGGTATCCACGAGGGGTGGTCCACCATCTTTCTGGTGAACAATAGGTGCCACGACTGGTATTCCTTGAGGGAGCGACGGAGAAAACGATAATTGATATATCTGTATAGGCTGCTTCGCCGTTTGGCACCAGATGGCAGAACGATCACGTTGCATGTATCGAGCACATATGGAAGTGAACAAAAGCAACAGCATACGCCGAAAAACTAATGGCTTTTGTTGTGCATGGGAGAAAACACGGTTAGGGTCCGGCACCACAAAAAGGACAGTTCCCCGATGCGTACCGATACCGGCCAGGTCTTTCATCTCGAAGATTACAAGCCAACAGATTTTCTTATTCCCGAAACCCATCTCGAATTCTCGCTTCATCCCGAGCGCACCATCGTCAAGTCGACATTGCACATTGAACGCCGGCCGGGCGTTTCCGCTGGTGCATCACTTGTCCTTGACGGTGACGAACTGAAGCTTGTGGATATCAGCATCGATGGCGTGGCGCTGGGCGACAATGCCTATGTAGCGACGCCTGATCGCCTTGAAATCAGCGCCCTGCCCGAGAGCGGCACGTTCAAATTGCAGATCACCACGGAAATCAATCCGACCACCAACCGCCAGTTGACGGGGCTTTACCGTTCCAGTGGTGTTTACTGCACCCAGTGCGAAGCGGAAGGTTTCCGCCGCATCACCTATTTCTATGATCGTCCTGACCTGTTGTCCGTCTATACGGTGCGGGTTGAAGCTGGCATGAAGGAAGCGCCGCTGCTTCTGGCTAACGGCAATCCAGGCGAAAAAGGTGCGCTTGCCGATGGCAGGCATTTTGCCGTCTGGCACGATCCGCATCCCAAACCCGCCTATCTCTTCGCGCTTGTTGCTGGTGATCTCGGTGTCATCACCGACAGTTTCACCACGGCTTCTGGCCGCCATGTCGATCTCGGCATCTATGTTGAGCACGGCAAGGAGCCACGCGCGCTCTATGCCATGGATGCGCTCAAGCGTTCGATGAAATGGGATGAGGATGTCTTTGGCCGCGAATATGATCTCGACGTCTTCAACATTGTCGCCGTTTCCGACTTCAACATGGGCGCGATGGAGAACAAGGGCCTCAACGTCTTTAACGACAAATATGTTCTGGCTGACCACGAGACCGCGACCGATACGGACTATGCTGGCATTGAAGCCGTTATCGCCCATGAATATTTCCACAATTGGACCGGCAATCGCATCACCTGCCGTGACTGGTTCCAGCTTTGTCTCAAGGAAGGGCTGACCGTTTACCGCGATCATGAGTTTTCGGCTGACATGCGCTCGCGTGCTGTCAAGCGCATTGCCGAGGTCAAGGGCCTCAAGGCGCACCAATTCCCTGAAGATGCAGGTCCGCTCGCCCATCCGGTGCGGCCGCGTCAGTTTCGCGAGATCAACAATTTCTACACGGCCACCGTCTATGAAAAAGGGTCGGAAGTGGTGCGTATGATCCGCACCATTCTGGGTGCCGAATTGTTCCGCAAGGGTATGGACCTCTATTTCGAGCGCCATGACGGCGATGCAGCCACGATCGAAGACTTCATCAAGGTGTTCGAGGATGCCTCCGGCGAGGATCTGAGCCAGTTCTCACTGTGGTATGAACAGGCCGGTACGCCGAACCTCGCCATTACCTATGATTATGATCAGGCAACGCAGACATTCGAAATCGAAATCGAGCAGTCGCTGAAAGCCACACCGGGACAGTCGTCGAAGAAGCCGATGCACATCCCTGTGCAATTTGCCCTGCTGGGTGCCAAAGGGCGCGAGCTGAAGCCGAAATCGGTCAAGGGCGGCACGGTCAAGGGCGATGTCATCCGTCTGTTCAAGCGCAAGGAGCGGCTAAGCTTCTCCGGCATTACCGAGCGGCCGGTGCCCTCGTTGCTGCGTGGCTTCTCTGCTCCTGTTACCTTGACCAGCGAGCTGACCCGTTCTGATCTCGCCTTTCTCGCCCGCCATGATGGCGATGCAGTCAATCGCTGGCAGGCGCTGACACAGCTTCTGGCTGCAAAGCTCACCAGCAATTCAAAGCGTGTGCGCGGCGGCAAACCGGCGACAATCGAAAGCTCATCGATCAAGCTGCTCGGCGAGATTGCGTTCAACAGTTCCCTCGACGAAGCGTTCCGGGCTCTTTGCCTGAGCCTGCCGTCGGAAAGCGATATTGCGCGGGAACTTGGCAGCAATATCGACCCCGATGCGATTCTGGGCAGCCGCGAGGCATTTATGCGTGCTGTTGCCGAAGCGCACGCGCACAAGTTCGATCAGCTTTATGATGATCTCGACCATAGCGGCCCGTTCAAGCCCGATGCGGCCAGTGCCGGACGGCGCGCATTTCGCAATGTGCTGCTTGATTATCTGAGTGTGGCTGAAGGCAATCCAAAGCGCGCCGCGGCCCAATTCACCCATGCTGATAATATGACAGACCGCGTGGCTGCCCTCGGTGTCCTCGTCCAGCGTTTTGGTGACAGCGAGGCGACCAAGGCGGCGCTCAAGGCGTTTGAAGAGCGTTTCGGCAATGACCCGCTCGTTATGGACAAGTGGTTCATTGTGCAGGCCACCCAGCCGGGTGCCGATGCTCTGACACGCGTGCGCGCTTTGATGGCACACAAGCTGTTCTCGCTGGATAATCCAAACCGGACACGCGCGCTGATCGGTGCTTTCTCCAGCGGCAACCAGACTGGTTTCAACCGTGCCGATGGAGAGGGCTATCGCTTTTTTGCCGAAACGATCCTCATCATCGACAAGAAGAACCCGCAGCTTGCGGCGCGGCTCCTGACGGCCATGCGCTCGTGGCGTTCATTCGAAGCAATCAGGCGGGAGCATGCGCGGGAAGCGCTGGCTTCCATTGCCGTGGTTGAAGGCTTGTCTGCCGACGTGCGCGATATCGTCGAAAGGACGCTTGCCTAGGTTTGAGGGCCTCCCCCCAACGCTCGCACCTTCCTCACCTCGGGGAGGGTAAGCATGGTGCCTTTTGCCTCTCTTCGCTTCAGGTGCCAGCCATATCGCGTGGTTCGACAGGCTCACCATGAGGGAGAGAGGTGATGAAAGGACAATCCCCCATCTCCGTCATCCTCGGGCTTGACCCGAGGACCCATGGCTAAAGAGATCAGCGAACCCGAGTGTTCGGCGTATCTAAATGGTGGGTCCTCGGGTCAAGCCCGAGGATGACGGAGATGGAAGGAGCTACATTCTGCATCTTTCGAGATTGGTATAGCAGCCTCACTCTCCCTCATGGTGGGCTTGTCGAACCACGAACCACGCGAAATGTCGTTGCTGTTGGGTGAGGCTATATCCCCTAGCGATATATCTCGCGGCGATGACCAATTTCAATGACGAGAACAACAAGTCTGTGGTCCTGTATTTCACAGATTATTCGATAATCACCCACGCGGTATCGCCATAAACTACCGAGCTTTGCGCCTCGCAGGCCCTTCCCCGTCTGACGAGGGTCATCCAGAGAGGCAATCCGGGAGGCCAGAAATGTTATGATACGCCTTGCCTCGATTTCTCCCATTTTCGACAAGCGTTTTTCTGCCGTGACCGAAAGCTCAATCCTCCAAGCCAAGACGCTGCTTCACTTGTTCAAGGGAATGAGTTTGTTCGTCACCGCGCCGAATGCGCTCAAGCACCTGCTCGGCCGAATATATATCCTCCAGATCATCAAGATATTCGTCCAGAGCTTCACGAATGTAATAGGCCGTTGTCCTGCCCGTGCGGGAAGAAAGGACTTGCAGCCGTTCGTATGTTTCATCCGGAAGGCGGATGGCTGTTTGCTTGCTCATTTTCCCTACTTTCTTAGATATGGGATACATATACCCCATGGTAGCAAAACCGCTTTCAGAAATCTATTGGACCATTGGCTAACCACATCAGGACAGAACTGGAATTAGAAAACCAACCTCGTTCTCCCTCCGATTTTTGGTCGACCCATCACTGCTTCGTACTGGTTTTTGCGCAAAGATTCGGCTGCCGTTTCCGCATTTCACTGACCCAACCGGTTATCCACTGGCTGGGGCATAATTTTACCCCCGCAGGCGATTTTCCCGGTCTTGGAGTCTTTTCAAAGGCTTAGCGGAATCGGCTCGCGAACTGATTCACGGCTGCCACAATGATTGCTAAATATTTAACAAAAGGACTGGACACAGCGAATCAGTTTTGATTCACTATGGGTGCTTCGGATGTGCGGCGTGGCGAAGCAAATCACTGATTATAAAGGCAATTGAGGGGGCCATTCGATGGCAAATGCGGACGCGTATCGCGCGCCGACGGGGAAGACTTATGCCGGAAAGCGGGAGACTGCGCGGGGGCGCACCCGTCTTTCCGGACATATCAAACTTCTCGCTGACCCTGCCTATGGCAAGCTGCTCGCTGCCGAACCCTACCTGCGCCGGGCTATCCCGCCGCTGATCATTATTTTCCTCATCATCCTGGCCAGTGCCCGTGCTATGTCGCTGCTGTCGTGGCGCGACGATACGGAACGCACGGCCCGTGCCACGCTGTCGTTGGCCGCAAGCCACATGGCCAGCATTATCGACAACCGCATGAAGGCTGGTCAGAAACTCGACAGCGGTGAGTTGCAGAACATTATTGCCGAGATGCGTTCCAATGATCTCATCCCTCAGGGCATGTGGATCGCCATTGCATCGGGTGAATCGAAGATCGTCGCCTCTTCGGAGGGTGGCGATCGCTGGCGCGACAAGAACCTCGAAAGCTTTGTTACCAATGGCCAGCCGCTTTTCCTGTTCGGCGAGCGCGCCGGGGTGATGGAAGTGCGCATGAATGGCACGGCGGGCCTCGCCGCTTTCAGCCGTACCGGCAGCGGTGGTTATTCGGTATTCGTGATGCATCCGGTTGACGCGATATTTGCTGAATGGCGACGGATGATCTCGGTCAATGTGACGCTGTTTGCCGGAACAGCCGCCATCATGCTGGTTGTCCTCTACGCCTATTTCAGCCAGTCGGCCCGGGCGCAGGATGCGGACGCGCTGTATCAACACACACAGGCGCGGGTCGACACGGCACTGGCACGCGGGCGCTGCGGATTGTGGGATTGGGACATGGCGCGCGGCCGGGTCTACTGGTCGCGGTCAATGTACGAAATGCTTGGTTATGAGGCCTATGACGCGATCCTGTCGCTTGGCGATATCTCCTCCATCATTCATGAGGATGACGACAAGCTTTACAGTCTGGCGGCACAGGTGGCGGCGGGAGAGATTACCCAGATCGATCGCGTGTTCCGCATGCGCCACGCCGAGGGCCATTGGGTCTGGATGCGGGTGCGCGCCCAGGTTGCCGATGCAACGGTCGGCGATACGCATCTCGTCGGCGTTGCCGTGGACGTCAGCGAACAGCACCGCTTTGCCCAGCAGACCGCGCAGGCTGACCAGCGCATCCGTGAAGCCATTGAAAGCATTTCCGAGACCTTCGTTCTCTGGGATGCGGATAATCGCCTCGTCATGTCCAACAGCAAGTTCAATCAATATTCCGGCCTTGCCAATGAATGCCTGCTGCCCGGCATCAGCCGCGAGGAACTGGAGCCACGCATCCGCGCCGTCGCTTTTGAAAAGCGCATGGCCAATGAGCATGGCCGCGCTGGCGCCCTCACCTTTGAGCGGCAGCTGGCCGATGGTCGTTGGCTACAGGTCAATGAACGCCGCACCCAGGATGGCGGGCTGGTATCCGTCGGCACTGACATTACCCAGCTCAAAGTGCATGAGGAGCGGCTTGTCGACAGCGAGCGCCGCCTGATGGCGACCATTCACGACCTTAGCCTAGCCCGTAAATCGGAAGTGGAACGCACGCTGGAGCTGACCGAACTCAACAGCAAATATGCAGTTGAAAAGGAACGCGCTGAAGCGGCCAACCGGGCCAAATCCGAATTTCTCGCCAACATGTCGCACGAGTTGCGCACGCCGCTCAACGCCATTATCGGCTTCTCGGAAATCATGCATTCCGGCACGTTCGGGCCGCTCGGCTCGGATCGCTATGAGGAATATGTGCAGGACATCCACACCAGCGGCAATTACCTGCTCAACGTCATCAATGACATTCTCGACATGTCGAAGATCGAAGCCGGGCATTTCTCGCTGGACCGTGAGGAGATCGATCTTTGCCCGCTGATCAATGAGACCGTGCGCGTGGTCTCGTTGCAGGCGTTGAACAAGAACGTGAAGGTGGAGACGAAGATTGCCGATTGCGTCACGCTCAATGCCGACCGGCGCGCCATCAAGCAGATCCTGATCAACCTTCTGTCCAATGCGGTGAAGTTCACCGATACCGGCGGGCGCATCTCGGTGCGCGCCCGCAAAGTGTCAGGCGCGCTGGTCTTTACCATTGAGGACACCGGCTGCGGCATCCCGAAATCGGCGCTGAAAAAAATCGGCCAACCCTTTGAGCAAGTGGAAAACCAGTTCACCAAGACCCATACGGGTTCGGGCCTTGGCCTCGCTATCTCCCGCTCGCTGACAGAACTGCATGGCGGTGCGCTGAAAATCCGCTCCACGGAAGGCGTCGGCACCATCGTCTCCGTGCGCATTCCCACCCGGACCATTGGTCCGGTTCGGGAGGAATGGCGGGTTTAGCGCCGGATGATTTCAGTGCGTTTCGATTTTTACGCGCGATTTTACTGGCTTGCCTGAACGAAGCGGTATTTCCGCATGGGTACCATCGGGGAAATCAGCGACAATCTTGAATGTGCCGCCAAGTCCAAGCACATATTTCTCAAGCGTTTTCAGTTGCACATTTTCCGTATGGTTTTCGATACGGGAGATTTCTCCCTGCTGTAACCCCGTCGCCTGCGCAAGATCATTTTGCGTCACATCGAGCGCTTTGCGGACTTCTGCGAGGTGCATCGCCTCGATGATTGCGGATGCACCCGCCTGAATCTTTTTCTGACGGTCTTCCGAAAGAGTGGCGATGCGCTCCATTACCGGTCGAAATTCCGATTTCCTGAATTTTGCCATTGCCCTATTCCTCTGCTTCCAGCCACTCGTCAAAGCGCTTATCCGCCTCCTTGATGAGAAGTTTGTAGAACCGTTTTTGACTGATGCCTTCTTTATTGCCGCCGATCAGGATCACCGCCTGCCGTTCCGGGTCAAAAGCAAAAGCGAAACGCCAGGCGCCTTTGAGTGCAAAACGGATTTCTTTCATGTTCGTGTGTTTCGAACCATGAAGCGTATCAACAAGCGGACGACCCAGATTCGGGCCTACTTTCCCAAGCGCAACAAGCACTTCATCCAGCTTGTCTGCAACGTCTGGATCAAGGTCTTTCTGTTCTCTCGAAAACTCGGGATGCTCAAGAACTGTCCAACTCATGGCCGAATATAGGTTACAACCTATATCAGTTCAAGCAGATATTTCTCAATCAGCTTTTCTTCTGCGCACTCCGCAACACCGCATTGAACGTCTTGCGAACGGACTTTGCCGTGTCTTCCAGATGGGTTTCGACGCGGGCAAGGTCTGGCAGATCGCAGGCGCGGCAGAGTAAATCGCCAAGGCCGGGCGGAAAATCCTCGCGCCTTGTATCGCTGTTGAGGCAAAGGCGGATAATCTGGGTCAGCTCCGTATAAAGATTGGCAGCGGCTACCAGCTCATCAGTTACAACGGGCTCTGCAAAACCTGTCTTCAGTTTGGTCAAAACTTCCGCCGTGGAATGGGCAATGATTGACCCGTCGACATTGCCTGTCAGCACCGCGAACTGGGCAATGAATTCCAGATCGATAATGCCGCCGGGAACCAGTTTCATGTCCCAGCTATCGCGTGGTGGCTTTTCCGTTTCCAGCAAAGCACGCATTTCAGCCACATCTTTGGCGATCTTCGCCGGATCGCGTGGCAGAGCGAGGATTTCAGCGATTTCTGTCTGGATCTCGCCGAAAAAGGCATTGTCGCCCGCCACCGGCCGGGCACGGGTCAGCGCCATATGTTCCCATGTCCAAGCTTCCGTGCGCTGATACTTACGGAAAGAGTCGATATGGGTCGCCACCGGTCCTTTATTACCCGATGGGCGCAGACGGAAATCCACCTCGTAAAGCACACCTTCCGCCGTTGGTGCAGAGAGCGCCGCAATCAGGCGCTGGGTCAACCGCATGTAATATTGCGAGGGCGCCAGCTGCTTTTCACCATTGGACTCTTCCGCATCCGTGTCGTGATCATAAAGGAGAATGAGATCAATGTCGGAACCAGCAGTTAGTTCGCGGCTGCCGAGCTTACCCATGCCAAGAATGGCGATACGTCCGCCTGATACCACGCCGTGCTTGCTGGCGAATTCATCGATCACCGCCTGCAATGCCCGGTCGATGACCAGATCGGCAAGATCGGAAAAAGCCTTGCCTGCCCTGATACCATCAATAGCGCCGGTCAGAAGCCTGATCCCGATGAGAAAACGATGCTCCGCTGCAAAAATCCGCAGGCGGTCGAGAATATCCTCATAGACCTTGGCTGGTCCGAGAAAGTTTTCCAAGCGTTCCGCCAGATAGGCACGGGTGGGAATATCGGCGAAAATCGCCGGGTCCAGCATGCCATCGAAAACATGCGGCTTGCGGGTGATGATATCGGCAAGACGTGGCGCGGCGCCCATGATCAACACAAGCAGGTCGAGCAGGCGCGGATTGGACTGCAACAGGCTGAAAAGCTGGATGCCCGCAGGCAGGCCCTTGATCATCTCATCAAAACGCATCAGGGCTTCGTCAGCCCGGCTTGTCGCTCCGAAGGCTTTGAGCAGCACCGGCGTCAGTTCAGTCAGACGTTCACGCGATTCCGCCGATTGCGTTGCGCGATAGCGGCCGAAATGCCACGTACGGATCACCCGGCAAATGTCGCTTGGCCGCTCGAAACCGAATTTTGCGAGGGTCTCCAGCGTATCGGGATCATCCACATCGCCGGTAAAGACAAGATTTCCGGCCTCACCCGCCAAATCCTGCCCCTGTTCGAACAGCGCCGCATAATGCGTCTCGACTGTTTTCAGCGATTGCCGGAAATCCGTGGCGAAGGTGTCACCATCGCGATAGCCCATCATATGCGCGACGCGCAGGAAATTCTCGTCATCTTCAGGCAGCATGTGGGTCTGTTCGTCGGCGATCATCTGGATGCGGTGTTCCACATCGCGCAGAAAGCCGTATTTTTCGACCAGTGTGTCGCGCGCCTCTTCGCTGATCCAGCCAAGGCCGGTGAGCGCGGCCAGCATGTCAACCGTGCGCGAGCCGCGCAGTTGCGGAAACCGTCCACCAGCGATCAACTGCTGTGTCTGCACGAAGAACTCAATTTCGCGAATGCCACCGCGCCCGAGTTTGACGTTATGACCGCGCACGGCAATTTCGCCGTGCCCCTTATGGGCGTGGATTTGCCGTTTGATCGAGTGCACGTCGGCAATCGCCGCATAATCGAGATATTTGCGCCAGACATAAGGCGCAAGTTCGGCCAGCACCTGTTTACCCGCTGCAATATCACCGGCGACGGGCCGCGCCTTGATCATGGCGGCACGCTCCCAGTTCTGGCCGCGCCCCTCATAGTAATTAAGGGCGGCACCAACCGGGATCGCCAGCGGAGTGGAACCGGGGTCCGGGCGCAGGCGCAAATCGGTGCGGAAGACATAACCGTCCGCCGTGCGGTCCTGCAGGATACGCACCAGACGGCGCGTCAGCCGCGAGAAGGTCTCGACACATTCGTAAGGGTCGGGAATGGCTGGGCTGTGTTCGTCAATAAAGACAATGAGATCGATATCGGAGGAATAGTTCAACTCGAATGCGCCGAACTTCCCCATGGCAAGGATAATCCAGCCGGATTGTTTTTCCGGATGTTCTGGGTCGGGGAGTTTAAGCTTCCCGGATTCATGCGCGTCACGCAGCAGGAACCGCACCGCAGCGCGGACACTTTCTTCTGCCAGTTGCGACAGCCAGCGGGTTGTGTCCGCCGTGTTGAACACACCGGAGAGATCACCAAGAGCAATCAGGACGTGCCCTTCCAGCTTCAACTGGCGCAAAACGGCCATGATGCCGGTTTCAGTAATATTCTCGCTTTCCGAGCTCGCCGCCACATCCCGCATCAACGCTTCCAGACGCTTGGCCAACGGCATGGCAAACAGGGGCTCCAGAATAGCCGGACGGCGGATCAGCACATTGCGCAGATAAGGCGAGAGATCGAGAACTGCGGAGAGAAAACCGGCGGCTTTCGCATTGTTCTTCACATCAGCTGTAACAGGACATTCTTTCTCGACAGCACTCTCGATGAGTTCGCCGAGAAAGGCAGCTGCTGTTTTCTTGTCGAGCGGTGTCAGCGAGCGCAGATCGCGGGCAAAAAAAGCCGCATCTTCATTCATTTAGTCTCCTCCCCCACCGGGAAAGCGAGCACAGCACGCAGCCCCGGAGCATTGTCTTGCAATTCCAGAGTGCCACCGTGCAATTTCATCACCGCCTTGGCAAGACTGAGACCCAGTCCTGACCCCGGTTGCGAACGGCTTTCCTCAAGACGGACAAAACGCTCCGTTGCCCGATCCACCTGATCAGGCGGGATGCCCGGGCCATTGTCCGTGACAATGACGCGGACCGTGTGATCCTGCTTTTCCACAGCAAGGGAAACTTCCACCGGCTTTTCACCGCCACCGGCATATTTAATGGCATTATCGACGAGATTGGAGATGGTCTGGCCCACCAGTTCGCGGTTGATCCGCACTGGCGTTGCGTCCTCGGCCCCAAGCGTGAAGGCGATACCTTCTTCCTCCGCCGTCGGTTCATATAGCTCGTAAACATCCTGCACCACTGTCGACAGCGGCAGGAGTTCCATTGTCTCCGACGAGTATCCTGATTCAAGCCGCGAGATCATCAAAATGGCGTTGAACGTGCGGATAAGCTGATCGGAGTCGGCAATCATACCGTCCAGCGCTGCGCGGTAGGCTTTGGTGGTCTTGGCATTGGCGAGCGCAGATTCCGCCCGGTTGTGCATGCGCGTCAGCGGCGTTTTCAGATCATGGGCGATATTGTCAGAGACGTGGCGCACGCCCTCGTTCAGTTCCTGAATGCGGGCCAGCATGCCGTTCAGATTGGCAGCGAGGCGATCAAACTCATCGCCGGAGCCGCTGACCGGCAGACGTCCGGCAAGATCACCGCCCATGATGCGCTGCGAGGCGACGGAAACCTCATCGATCCGGTGCAAAGCGCGGCGGCCAACAAAAAACCAGATGAGAAATGCGCCGATACCCATAATCCCAAGCGCCGCACCCAGCGAGCGGCGGACCACAAGCCGTATCTTTTCCGGCTCGCCCAGATCGCGGCCAACCATGACGCGAATACCATTGGGCATGACAATGATCCGCGCAATGGCCGTATGCGCCTGCGGGTCATTGTTCTCGCCGTAGCGCTCATAGGCAATCGGACGCTTTATCCAGCCATCCGTCTGCAACACGCCCGGCTCGATGCTCTGCACATTGCCAGCGACGATCCGGCCAGCGGGGTCGGTCACGAGATAGAGATAAGCTCCCGGCTGCCGGCTGCGACGGTCGATGGAGCGGACGAGCCCGGCTATGCCTGCACGTTGATAGGATTGGCCGACGCTTTCGATTTCCTCGTTAACGGCGGCTTCCGTCTGGGACGTAAGAAGATTGACCGAAAGGCTGGTCATATAAAAAACCAGAACAATGGCACAGACAGTAAAAAGAAGCAGGTAGAGCGCCGACAGCCGGACGGCTGTCATTTTCATCATGGCAAGAAAGCGGCTCATGCATCGATTCCGCCAGCCTTGAGCATATAGCCAGCGCCGCGCACCGTGTGCAGCAGAGGCGTTTCAAAACCCTTCTCGATCTTGCCGCGCAGGCGCGAGACATGCACATCGATCACATTGGTCTGGGGGTCGAAGTGATAATCCCAGACATGCTCAAGCAACATGGTGCGGGTAACGACCTGACCGGAATGGCGCATCAGATATTCGAGCAAACGGAATTCGCGTGGTTGCAGGATAATGCCCTGCCCAGCCCGCTTGGCGGTGTGTGACAGGCGGTCAAGCTCCAGATCACCAACCCGGTAGACAGTTTCCGCTTCTTTCGGGCTGGACCGACGTTGCAGGACTTCAACCCGCGCCAGAAGTTCGGAGAAAGCATAGGGTTTGGTGAGATAATCATCGCCGCCAGCGCGCAGGCCGGTTACCCGGTCATCCACCTGACCCAGCGCAGAAAGGATAAGGGCGGGCGTATCAATGCCTTGAGCACGCAGTGCGGCGACAACGGAAAGACCGTCACGGCGCGGCAACATGCGATCGACAATCAGGGCGTCATAGCTGCCCTGCTCCGCCAGCGTGTAACCAGTTTCGCCATCACCGGCGACATCAGCCGAATGGCCAGCCTCGGCAAAAGCCTTCTCCAGATAACGGGCCGCTTCGCGGTCATCTTCAATAACGAGAATCTTCATGGCGTTTATACTAAGCCGGTTTCGAGACAGAGGTAAGCACCATATGAATGATGCTCCGGATGGCAGGCGGGCAGCAGATAGGAAATATCCGCTGCCCGTTTTCGTTGGTGTCGGCCTTAGCCCTGATTGATGGGCAGAGCCACGAACCGCGACTGGTCGTTGGTCTGGACCTGCAACAGGACTGCCTTGCGGCCACTCTTTGATGCTTCAACGATAGCCGCATCGATGTCAGAGCCACTCTTAACAGGCTTGTTGTTGACCGAGACGATGATATCACCGGTTGTGATGCCCTTGTCGGCCGCATCGCCGGAGCGATCAACATCGGTAACGACAACGCCCTTGCCATCATCGGATGGAACTACGGTCAAGCCATAATCATCCAATACTGAAGCCTGATCCTGTGTTTTGCCAGTGTTGTCGCTCTTGGATGCCTGCTTTTCATCGCCCGGCATCGAATTGATCGATACCTTGACGGCCTTGGCCTCGCCCTTGCGCCAGACGCTCAGCTCGGCACTCTGGCCCGGATTGATCGCAGCGATCTTCTTGGCCAGATCACGCGGGTCGGAAACCGTCTCGCCATTCACAGCGGTGATGACGTCGCCAGACTGGATACCGGCCTTCGCGGCGGGTCCATCGGACTGCGGCTCGGCAACCAGCGCACCCTTTTCCTCGGAAAGGCCGAGCGATTCAGCGATTTCCTTGCTGACAGGCTGTATCTGCACGCCGATCCAGCCACGGGACACGGTACCTGTTTTGATCAACTGATCGACGACAAGTTTGGCTGTCGTTGACGGAATGGCGAAAGCGATACCGACGCTGCCACCGGATGGCGAGTAAATCGCGGTATTAATACCGACGACTTCACCGTTCAGGTTGAAAGCAGGACCACCGGAATTGCCCTTGTTGACGGCTGCATCGATCTGCAGGAAATCGTCATAGGGGCCTGCACCAATATCGCGGCCACGGGCCGAAATAATACCGGCTGTCACTGTACCGCCGAGACCAAACGGATTGCCGACGGCAACGACCCACTGGCCAACGCGCATCTTGTTATCATCGCCGAAGGATACATAGGTGAACTTGCGCTTGTCATCGACCTTAAGCACCGCGAGATCGGTACGCTTGTCCTTGCCAATCAGCTTGGCATCAAGTTCCGTGCCATCGTTGAGGACGACGGTATAAGCGCTGCCGTCTTCCACGACGTGATCATTGGTGACGAGATAGCCATCTTCAGAAATGAAGAAGCCGGAACCCTGGGCTGTCGGACGTACGCGATCTGGTCGATTCTGGTGGTCGCGCGGACCGCCCTTGCGTTGCTGCATTCCACCCTGCCCGTTCGGGCCACCGAAATCACGGAAGAAGCGCTTGAGCGGATGATCGTCAGGGAGCTGATCAAAGCCCGGAATGCCCGAACCATCATCGGATGTCTGCTGAACTGCGCTCTTGACGCGAACGCTGACGACGGCGGGGCTGACCTTTTCAACAACATCGGCAAAGCCGGGCTGCTGCGCACCATCAACACGCACCGCTTCAGCCTGCGCTGGCGCAATGGCTGCAAGCGGGCCGGTTGCCAGCAGTCCCCCGGCGAGCGCCGAGGCGAGCAGCGCGGCAGCAATGCCCTTGCGGTAAGTGGAGGACGTACGATTCTTAGACATAAAATTTTCTCCTTGGACGCCCGATCGGAAATCCGACCGCTTAATAACCAACAGTGATACAGATAAGAACGTTACGCCGCCATTTCCGCAACATGACAAATTTGTAAGATAATTCTTTGGCGCTACGATTCGTTGCTCACTGGGAGATAGTTCATATGGCATCCATGCCGCCGCTCGGTTCCACAATGCGGGTTCACCAGCCCTATGAGGGTGTCTACGCATTTTACGATGGCAGATTGGACGGCGTTCGCGCCTACTCCACAGAGCCAAATTGGCTTGACGATGGGGCCTATGCACTCGGCGTCTGCTCCTATGCCCTCGTTTCTGGCGAGGAAGCGCTTGTTTACGACACCAGTATTTCCAACGCCCATGCCGCGCTGATCCGCGACACGCTTGATCAGGCCGGTGTCCGCCACATCCGCGTCGTGCTCAGCCACTGGCATGTGGATCATGTGGCAGGGAACGCGGTTTTTGCCGATTGCGAAATCATTGCCAATGACCTGACGGCAAAGGCGCTCAGCGATAACAAGAATACATTGGAGAATCGCACACCACCTGTCCGGCCGCTTGTCATGCCAAACAGTATCTTCAAAGACCGGCGCGATCTGAAGATCGGAGAGATCGAGGTGCAATTGCGTCATGTGGATATTCACAGCCATGACGGCACCGTGATGATCCTGCCGCACCTCAAGCTGCTGTTTGCAGGTGATACGCTGGAAGAACCAATCACCTATGTGGCCGAACCGGAGCGGCTGGAAAACCATTTGCTTGATCTGGAGCGCATATCGACCTGGGGTATCGAAAAAATTCTACCCAATCATGGTGCGGAAAATGTGATTATTGCCGGTGGCTATGGGCCAGAACTGATCGCCGCAACGGAACGCTATGTGAGCAAGCTTATGCGCCTGCGCGACGAGCCGGAGCTGGCAAATGAGGATTTGCTTACCTTCATCGCGGAAGATTTTCGTTCGGATATACTGACCTATTACGCACCATATGAACCTGTTCACACACAGAATATGGAATCGATACTCAAGGCATCCGGCAAATAGTTCTAGTCGTTGGGAGCAGCCAGAAGCTTCTTCAGCTGCTTCTTTTCGCTATCCGATAGCGGGGTGGTTTCGACAGGTGAACGACGACGGCGTAGAATCGAAACGCCAATCGCGATGGCGCCTGCCACCAGAGCGGCGATGGGAAATCCCCAGAGCAGGATTGTACTCAGCATCAGCCGCGGCTTTAAAAGAACGAATTCACCATAACGGGCAACGATGAAATCCAGCACCTGCTCGTCGCTATCGCCCGCCGTCAGCCGCTCGCGCACCAGAACCCGTAAATCCTTGGCAAGATCAGCATTGGAATCGTCAATCGACTGGTTCTGGCACACCATGCAGCGCAGTTCGGTGGAAATGGTGCGTGCCCGGGTCTCCAGTGCCGGATTGGGCAGTACTTCGTCGGGCGAAACCGCCTGTGCAGCCGTTGCGCCGAGACAAAGGGCGGTCAGCAGCACAAAAAAGACTGCAGATACGCGCCTCATGCCATGGCACCTTTCGCCCGGCCCGTCTTTGCGGCTTTGGCCTTGCCCGGCGCACCGACCCGCAACCGCCGGTCTGCCAGCGACATGGCACCGCCTGCCATCATGACCAGCGCACCGAGCCAGATCAGTGTCACATAGGGCTTCCACCAGACGCGCACGACAATGCCGCCATCCTTGGTGGCATCACCGAGCGACACGTAAAGCTGGCTGAACAGGAACGTCTTGATACCCGCTTCCGTCGTCTGCATCTTGCGCACGGGATAGAAACGTTTTGACGACATCAGCGTATCAACTTCGCGCGCTGCACCATCGAGAATGGTGAACTTGCCCTGATCTTCGGTGAAATTCGAATCCTTGACCGGATCAATGCGGTCAAAGCGCAGGGTATAGCTGGCAACACGCAATGTTTCGCCCGGCTTCATCACTGTCACGTCTTCCGTGGCAAAGGTCGAGACAGAGACAATACCAAGCAGGGTTACACCAAGGCCGAAATGCGCGAATGCCGTACCGAATACGGATTTCGGCAACCCGGTCAGACGGCGCAGCATGACGGCGAACGGAGCCTTGCCGATACCGGCTTTCAGGGAAAGGTCGGTCAATGCGCCAAGCATCAGCCAGAAGGCGAGCCCAATGCCGAATGCGGAGAAAATAGCTGTGCCTGATGTCTTGTAGAGAACCACGGCCACGACAAGCAGCGCAACGAAGAACGCCATCATCAGGCGCTGGGCAACGCCGAGGATATCACCGCGCTTCCACGCCAGCAATGGTCCAAACGGCACGGCGGCCAAGAGCGGGATCATCAACGGGCCGAAGGTCATATTGAAGAACGGGGCACCGACGGAAATCTTTTCGCCCGTCAACGTTTCAAGCAACAGCGGATAGAGTGTGCCGATCAGCACGGTCGCAGCCGCCGTCGTCAGGAAAAGATTGTTGAACACCAGCGCGCCTTCGCGTGAGATCGGCTGGAACAGGCCGCCGGGCGCAAGGGTCTGCGCACGCCGGGCAAACAGCGCCAGCGATCCGCCGATGAAGAACACGAGAATGGCGAGAATGAAAAGACCGCGCCCCGGATCGGTCGCGAATGTATGGACCGAGGTGAGCACGCCCGAGCGCACCAGAAATGTACCGAGCAGCGACAGGGAGAAGGTCAGGATAGCCAGCAGTACTGTCCAGATTTTCAGCGCCGAGCGCTTTTCCATCACCAATGCCGAGTGCAGCAGTGCCGTTCCGGCCAGCCATGGCATGAAAGAGGCATTTTCAACCGGGTCCCAGAACCACCAGCCACCCCAGCCAAGTTCATAATAAGCCCAGTAGGAGCCCATGGCGATGCCGCCGGTCAGGAACATCCACGCCGTCAGCGTCCACGGACGTACCCAGCGCGCCCACGCCGCATCAATTCGCCCATCGATGAGCGCTGCAACGGCGAAGGAGAAACACACTGAAAAGCCGACATAGCCGAGATAAAGCAGCGGCGGATGGATCGCGAGGCCAATGTCCTGCAGGATCGGGTTGAGATCCTGTCCCTCAATCGGCGCAGGTGTGATGCGGGTGAAGGGATTGGATGTGGCAACGATGAAGAGCAGGAAGGCGGAGCCGATCCATGCCTGCACGCCAAGCACATTGGCTTTGAGAGACGGCGGCAGATTGTTACCGAAGAAGGCAACCAGCGCGCTGAAGAATGCGAGTATCAGTACCCACAGCAGCATAGAGCCTTCGTGGTTGCCCCAGACACCGGTGATTTTATAAAGCAGTGGTTTTTGCGAATGGGAGTTTTCCCAGACATTCTGCAGCGAAAAGTCCGAAGCGACATAGGCAGAGGTCAAGGCCACAAAGGCCAGCGCAATCAGCGCAAAGACGGTGAAGGCAGCCGGTACCGCAACGGCCATCATGCGGTCGTCATTGCGCCGTGCGCCCCAGACCGGCACGACAGCCTGTATAATGGACAGGGCAAGCGCCAGAACCAAAGCGAAATGTCCGAGCTCCGTCATTGCTGCTTGTTCTCCCCTTGCCACACACCCTTGGCCTTCAGACTGTCGGCAACTTCCTTCGGCATATAGTTTTCATCGTGCTTGGCAAGAACGCTATCAGCCGTAAAAGCACCACCGGGGGCAAACTTGCCTTCAATGACCACACCCTGATCCTCACGGAAAAGATCGGGCAGAATTCCATCATAGGTTACGGGAACGCTTTTGATATGATCAGTGACAGCAAAGGTGATCTTTGTTCCCTCACCGCGCACCACGCTGCCCTTTTCAACCAGTCCACCCAGCCGGAAGCGCGATTCCGATTGCAGATCGGTAGCGGCAATGTCGGATGGCATACGGAAAAACGCGATGCGTTGTTGAAGCGCAAACAGCACCAGTCCGGCAGCACAGGCCAGCACCACCAGGGCGCCGCCAATCACCGAAAGCCGTTTCTGCTTGCGTGTCATCGCTTTTTCTCCGGCACGGAGTCACCCGGTTGCTCCGCCAGTCCGAGATCATCTGCGACAGCGTCAAGGCGCGCAAGCTTATCACCGCTCAACACTTTGCGAGCATTGGCCAGAGCTTCCAGCGCATCATTGGGCCGGTTAAGAACTACGTAGGAACGGACGAGCTTTTCCCACCCTTCCACATCATCGGGCGACTGCTTGAGCTTTTCGGCAAGACTGGCCACCATGCCCTCGATCATCGCCGCCCGGTCCTGCACATTCATGGACGCGGCGGCTTCCACCTGCGATGCGTCCGGGCCGGTCGCTCTGTCAATATCGCTGACATCGGGTGCGTCGCCGGCGATTTCCTTGTCGAGACGTGTCAACGCCGCCTGCGCTTCGTCACGCCACGGCACATCACTTGGTGCATCAGCCAGCAATTTGCGGATCAAATCACGGGATTCCACGAGTTTGCCCTGCTGCATCCAGCCATTGATGATGAAGAATTGCGGGCGCATATCGCCGGGATTGATAGCCAGCGCACGGTTGAAACTGGCTTCGGCTTCCGGCGTCATTGTGCCCCCGGCAACCGCAGACAAGGCTTCGCCAAGACCAATCTGCCGGGGACCACTGTCTCCGTTCAACCGTATGACATTGCGATATGCGGTTACCGCATCAGCCGGACGGCCGGTGCGCAGATAGATGGGTGCCAGCACTTCCCAGCCCTGACCATCGTCAGGATTGAGCGTGAGATGTGCTTCTGCGCGGGCGATCAGCTCGGCAGGTGTTGCCTGATCCGCCGGGCGTGCGAGACGTTCAGCCAGAGGCTGCGCGGGCAGATCAGGTGAACCCGTCTTGGCATAAATACTCCAGGAAATCAGCGGAATGGCCAATACTGTTGCAAGTGTTGCCCACTCGCGGGTCGCGCTCTTTTGTGGACGGAAAACTGATTTGTCAGCTTCCGCTGCAGCGGCGGATTTCAACAAACGCCGGCTTATTTCTGCACGCGCCTGTTCGGCGCTTACCGCATCGATGAGGCCGCGCTTTTCGTCCGCCTCCAGTTCCCGCAACTGATCGCGGTACACTTCGACATCATATGTATCGTCCGAGACGCTTGTCTTGACGCGTCGCGTGAGCGGTAAGAGCACGACAAGCGTTGCGACAATGGTCAAGAGTGCAGCGGAAATCCAGAAAATCATGAGCTGAGACATAGTCTCCAAGCGCTGCAAAATCCAAATGGATTTCGCAGATAGGGCAATTCGCCGCAAAGCGATTGAATGATCAGGCTAAGACTTAGTTGAGGGGTGTCCAGCTGCCGTCCTCATTGCGGCAGGCTGTTCCGCGCGCTGTCTGCGGCGTTCCATCGATGCGGATCGTATGAGTGTATTGTCGGCAGTTCTGCGAACCGACCTGATAGGGCTGCGCCGCAACCACTTCACCACTGCGGCTTCCCGCGCTGTTTTTCCACTCGATTGCCTTGCCCGCAGGGGAATATTCCAGCGCCTGATATTCCGCCTGCAATGCGCGTTTACGGTCAGCAGGTTCAAGCGACGCGTTGCCGATCAATCCTCTGCCCAGAGCGGCCAGTACATCCGATGTGGCGGGTTCAGATGATTTGCCGGTCAGGCGGGCGAATGTGCCACCGCCAGCCTTGGGACCTGACGTGGTCGAACAGGCAGACAGAAGAAGAACAGTAATAAGCGAAAGAGCAATCTGGGATTTCATCATGGGTCCGTTTTTACGGGGCCTTGTCATATAGGCAATAGCTAGCAATTACTTATGACCTGATTGGACGCATAGTTGCAAGCTCGATTCAGTCTCCGGCCACCGGAAGTACAATGCGTGCACACAGACCGCCAAGTGCTTCACTTCGCTCGAGACGCAAAGCACCGCCATATTCGCGCACCGTATCGTGGACAATGGACAGGCCAAGCCCGGTTCCCGGTTTGCTTTCATCAAGGCGCTTGCCGCGTGTCAGCGCATCCTTGATCTGCCCCGGCGCCAGACCCGGACCATCGTCCTCAACGCTGATGTCAAAGGCGTTTTCCATCGTCTCCGGATTGGCCACTGACAGGACGAGCCGAATTGCACTACGCCCCCATTTACCGGCATTTTCCAGAAGATTGCCGACAATTTCCTCAAGATCTTCCTGTTCGCCGGCAAAGACGGCGTCAGGCATCTCATTGACAAAACTCAGATCCATACCCGGATTGAGCTTGGCGGTAACGCGCACCAAACGGGCGAGAATAGGCGTCACAGGCGCGCGGAAAACCACGCTGTCGCGTTGTGCCGCCACTCGGGCCCGTTGCAGATAGTGCTGGATCTGCACCTGCATGGCGGCACTTTGTTCGGCAACAATCTTGCCCTTTGCCCCACCAATCGTGCGGCTTTCATTGGCAAGAACCGACAGTGGTGTTTTCAGGGAATGAGCAAGATTACCGACCTGCGTGCGCGAACGATCCATAATACGGCGGTTGTTTTCGATCAGTGCATTCATTTCCCGCGCCAGCGGTGCGATCTCGATGGGCAGATCCTCGTCGAGGCGAGATACCTTGCCCTCCCGGATATCGGCAAGCGACTGACGCACACGATCCAGCGGACGCAGGCCGAACAGGATCACCGCCGCATTGATGAGCGTTCCGCCCACACCGAAAAAGCCGAGATAGAAGTAAAGCGTGTTGCGGAAATCGGCGATCTCCCCTTCCAGTTCGCTCAAATTGCCCATGACGCGAAACCGTGCGACGCGGTTTTCCGCATCCAGCACAACTTCCGTCTCGACAATGGAAAGTTCTTCGCCCTTGAGGCCCGGTTCCGTGTAGGAGCGCTGGAACGATGTATCGAAAGGAACCATCAGGGTTGATGGCGAATCGACGGTTTTACCGCCGAGCGAGATCGAGCGCAGCGATCCCTTCAGGTTGTCCGCAACGGGGTCAACAGACCAATACCAGCCGGAAAATGGGCTGGAATAGCGCACTTCGCCCGGATCAGGTCGCCCGACCAGCGTACCGTCATTGACACTCACCGAGGCGATAACACTGAACAGATGCGCGGAGAGCAGCTGCTGAAAGCTGTGCTGGCGTGCTTCGCCATAGAGTGCCGAGATGATCGTGGCGATGGCAACGAAGGAAACAATGGTCCAGAGCGTCGAAAAGAGGATAACGCGCAGGGAAAGCGAACGGAAATTGGGAAGATAACGGGTAAATCGTATATTCACGCGTTTGCCCTGCTCCCGCCACTCAGGCTTTGCTGTCCTGCGATTTGATGCGGTAGCCCATGCCGCGGATCGTTTCGATCAGATCGATGCCCATTTTCTTGCGCAAACGTCCGACAAAGACTTCGATCGTGTTCGAATCGCGGTCGAAATCCTGATCATAAAGATGCTCCACCAGTTCCGTGCGTGAAACGACCTCGTCCATATGGTGCATGAGGTAGGATAGCAGGCGGAATTCGTGTGAGGTCAGCTTCAGCGTTGTGCCGCTGACGGTGGCTTTTGACGTCTTGGTATCGAGCCGCAGCGGCCCACAGCTTATTTCCGATGACGCATGGCCCGCCGCGCGGCGAATCAAGGCACGCAGACGCGCCAGCACCTCCTCGATATGAAAAGGCTTGGCCACATAATCATCGGCACCGGCATCAATCCCGGCAACCTTATCGCTCCAGCGGTCACGCGCAGTGAGCAGTAATACCGGCATGATGCGACCGTCACGGCGCCATTTTTCGAGCACCGTCAGCCCGTCCATCTGCGGCAGGCCAATATCGAGAATCACCGCATCATAGGGTTCCGTATCGCCGAGGAAATGCCCCTCTTCGCCATCAAATGCATGATCGACCACATAGCCAGCTTCGGTCGTCGCTTCGACAAGCTGACGATTCAGATCACGATCATCTTCAACGATGAGTATTCTCATGCGCACTTTCCCCTGCCGGATAAGCTGAAAAACGGATCAGGCAACATCCGGTTCAGTTTGCTGGCACCGCAACCTCGACACGGCGTGGACGTTCACCGTCCTTGCCGGGAATGAGGACCACGATCACGCAAACCTCGCGACCATTCTGCGTCTGGGACGTGGCGCGGGCAAGGGTTCCACCCTGTGACTCCGCCACCTGCTGGCCGACCGCAGAACAGTCAGCTGCAGCCAGCTGAAGCAACGCACTGTTCTGCGATGCATCAGGCGCAATCGGAACCGCCCCGGCATGGAACACGCCGGATGCTGAAATCAGGGCCGCTAGGGGCAAAGAGAAACGTGTGTTTTTCATCATGGCGTCATTATTATCAATTGCTGTCTGAACGATGCATGAACAGTTGGACGTGGCACGAACCATTGGTGCCACAGGTCACGTCTTTTAACATCATATTTCTTTACGTGAAATGAGCGTCGTTGCACTCAATCGACCAAAAAATGCGGCGATTCCGCTGAGCGCGGTCAGAAACTGCATGATCGTATCGGCAAGATGAGCCTCGACGTCATGGTCGAGCGAGACATTGAAGAAGCTCGAACAGGACAAGACAACAGTGACAATCGAGGCCCAGATGGTCTTCGACAAATACCAGGGTTTTTCATTGGTCATAATCAATTCCTTTCTGAAACAGTTTGATTCTAAAGGGTTTTTATCTATAAACTTAAAATCGTCCGGGCGAATCTGCCTGTGCCAACGGTGCCGGAAATCATGGCCACACGAAAATCGACAGGCACCGAAAGACTGGCAAAATCAGACAGACGTTCTGCCGCTGGATAGGTCCACTCCGGTTGCCTGACCTCGACAGACCGGATCAATTTGCCGCTGTTGCGTATTTCAATCCGATAAATTTCCTGCTCTTCGCCCAAGGGGATATCCATCGCCAGCCAGCTATCCGCATCAATCCGACCACGGCGAATCCAAGAAATATGCAGGTCACCATTGTCGCGCAGCCTGCTCCTGATGTGGACGGGTTCGAGCGGTTCCAGCGCCCTGATGCCACCGGATGCCGTTACCGTGCTAAAATACCGGTCTGACAAATCCTGCCCTGATGCACCAACACGCCAATGCAGAGCCAAACCGGTTTCGCGTGCCTTCAATCCGGCTGGTAATACGGCTCCATCCAGGAGAATGAACACCGCACCTTTTTCTGTTGATTGAAGAGCCTCCCGCTCTGTTCCACATTGCCCGCGCAAGAGCCCCGCCAATCGCCATCTGTCCGGCTGAACTTCCTGTGCATTGAGGAATTGCAGGATTTCCCAGTGTCCATCCGGCGCTGCGAGCAGTGCCGAATTTGCTCCGTTGAACAGTTGCGGCAATGTGGTGGATCGCAATTCGCCAAAGTGAAGTTCGACCTCAAGGCTGGCATTGTTCAGTAAGCGGCCACTGACACCGCCTGGCAGAATGTCCACCAGCCTACCCATCACTGCACGGTCTACTACCACCGCCCGTGGCTCAAAGCCGGTATCCTCCGGGGAAGCGTAAACACTGGCGCCCGTCCATGGCCGGGCAAAGGCAGCAACGCGCAACTGATCAACGGGATTTTCTGCGCCCGGCCACATCGGCAAATCGCATAGATGGAAGCTGGGACGCCCAAACACCGCCGATGATCCCGCTTCGGTCGAAGCTGGCAATGGCGCCTTGTTCGGATAGCTGACATGCCGGGGCAACCCCTTCGCCTCGATCCGCCGCGTTGCCCCATCTTCGATTGACGTAATGATGTAGTCCTTTACCGGCGCAGTGGTATCAAGCCGGATACGGTCACCCGCTTTGAGCGCCGCATATTTCCATGGCAGTTCGAAATTCGCGGTACGCCGCGCCGCCCGGCGGGCCTGCATCCAGTTTTCTGCAAGAGATTTCGCTTGGCCCGTATCAAGCATACCGGGAAGGGCCATGTTTTCCGTTCCCTTGCCGTCCAGCCGCTCCGCCGATGCCATTGCTGCCTGATAGTCCAGCATCGGATCGCGATAGCTGATTTCGATCCGCGCAGGCTGCTCCATTATTTCGTGCAGTTTCCGGCTGACCGGTCCCGCATGCTCCGGTTCGACAAATTCATCAATCAACGGCGTTTGCATATGCATCCGCGATGCGCTCTGGAAAACCAGCGTCGCCCCCTCTTCGAAGGCATTGACACCGAAAACCGCCAGCAGTGGTTCAAGAACGGCCCGTGCGCTGGTCGGTTCTTCAACGATGAAACCGCTGACAAAACCATCCGCCCCTTCAGCATCCACCTGTGTGACGCCGAAATCGGCAAGAACCGCACCGATCAGTTCATCAAGTGCGACACCCGACAGCCTGCCGTTCAGCCAATGCCCTGTCATCCAGTGATCGCCATCAGACCAGAGTTTGCGGTTGAGCGGAAATGCGGGAAACGGCCTTGTATCCCAAGCCCAGACGTAGATACGGCTTGTATCCAGCATTGCCCCGCCATGGCTGCGCCAATATTCAAGATGCGCGCGCAAAAAGCGGTTCTGTGCAAGGTCGCTGCGCCCGCGATCGGAGAAATAGGGAAATGCACCCTCTGACGACTTGGCATCGGGAAAGACATTGGGCTGGTTTGGCCCTTTATCGACTGCGGGGCAGCCAATTTCGGTGAACCATAATGGTTTTCCCATTGGCCGCCATTCGGTTGGCTTGGCGCTCTCGATGCCAGCCTTGCGGTTGAAATGAGCGTTGTTCCACCAGCCCGCTATGTCCTTATAGCGATAGATCCACGGCTTGCCGGAACCATCCGTGATGGGTGTGCGGCGGCGCGACGTTCGATCCACATCCGACGCGTAGTACCAGTCAAAACCCTCGCCGCCCGCGATCTGGCCCCGCAATGCGCCGAGATCACAGGGACCCGTAAAACCATCCGGCCCCGGAATACTGTAATCCTCGTCGCGCCAGTCGCTGAGCGGCATGTAATTGTCGATGCCAACAGCCCCGATGGCCGGATGTGCCCAGAGCGGATCAAGATGGAAATAGACATCCCCGGACCCGTCCTGCGGATGGTGGCCGAAATACTCGCTCCAGTCAGCGCCATAGGTTAGGGTGCAGGTGCTGCCAAGTACCGTGCGTATATCAGCAGCCAAGGCACAAAGCCCTGAGACAAAGGGAAAGTGGTCTGCCTCATCCCTGATGATCGTCAAGCCACACAGCTCTGAGCCCAGCAAAAAAGCGTCGACACCCCCGGCGCAAACGGCAAGATGGGCCAGATGCAGGATGAACCGCCGGTAGCCCCAGTCATTAGCCTTGCCGTGATAGCCGACATTCTCGCCCTTCACCCGGAACGCGCCGGTGTCGACTGTACCCAAAAATGCGGCGACTTCCCGCGCAGCAGCCGCTGTGCCGTTGCTGCTACCCTGATGATAGGGCGCCGGATGACAGGTGATGCGACCCCGCCACGGATAGGCCGCCTGCCTTGCCCCGCCATAGGGATCGGGCAGGCTATTGTCAGCCTTGATGTCAAGCATGACAAAGGGATAGAGCGTGACCTTCAGCCCCTTCGCCTTGGCGGAACGGATTGCCTCGACGACGCTGCGGTCCGACGGCGTACCGCCATAGGCGGCGCTATCACCAATGCGCGAAAGCAGATGCGCTTCGTTGCGCTTGATATCGCCAGCCCGCCATTCCTCGCTCTCGCCATAGCCTTCCCTGTCCATCACACCCGGCCGGATGGTGCGGCGCGCCGCACGCAGGTCCGTGCCGAACCACGGCACAACAATGGCCACATGCTCAAGGTTCGGACAAAGCGATTGGAGTTCATCCAATGAAGCCTGCCAGTCAGTCGCACCCTGCAGGCAATTGCGGTTCAGACCGTGTGTTTCACCATGTGTTGGCTCGTTGGTGACGAGTGAAGGTGACAGACCGAACGCTGTGGCTCCCGGAATAAGCGCGACTGCCTTCAGGTTCTGTGCCAGCGCACCGACGGCACGCACCACTTCAAACTGAAACTGCGGAATACGGTTGCCATGGACTTCAAGCGGAAAGCGCTCGAAAACCACATAGGCGGTGTTGCGATAGGCGGGCGCATTGCCCGTTCCCTGCTTGGCTTCGATGAGCGGATCGGGCAGTTGCGATACCGTGCCCTTGTAGACACGCATATTAATCGCGCTCTGGTCCACTTCCTTTCCATCGGCCCAGATACGCCTGACAAAGCTGATTTCCCCTTCCGCAAGGGCAATGGCAAAATTGGCAACATAGGAATAGTTCGTCACCTTCGGCCCGCCCTTGGCGCCGCTTCTATGCCTGGATTTCACCTCTTCAAAACGCGTCGCCCAGATGAGAGTGCCTGCCAGCCGCACGGAGCCATAGACTTTTGGCAGCGCGGCGCCTTCCTCGGCGGTCATAGGCCGCATCGATGATAATCGTGCGCCCTCGACATGCTTGGTACTGGAAAGGGCACGGTCGATCAGATAGCCGCCCGCCGAAAGCAGCGCCCCGCCGATATATGCACCGATCCCCTGAAGAATAAGCGTTGCCATTCGGATGAATCCTATTGGTGATCGGGAAAGGCGAACACTGCCGCAACGCGGTTGCGCCATTGCGACACGAGAGCGGATTGCATGACCCGGTGCCCCTCATAGGCATGGATAAAACGATCCGCGCCGGTGACAATGCCGAGGTGCTTGGCTGCCACCCCATCGCGCCAGCGGAAGATGATAAGGTCGCCCTCCGCCATCTCACCACTAGTCTTGATGCGCATATGCCGGCTGGCCGCCTGAATGAGCGGATCACCCTGCCCGGCCTCCGCCCAGTCGGCGGAATAGACAGGAACCCGTTCCGGCTCGCAGCAATAGAGCGCGCGCCAGATACCACGCACCAACCCCAGACAATCGCAGCCCACCTGCCATGTGGAACCGCCATGCCGGTAAGGCGTGCCTATCCAGCGCCGTGCCTCGGCGACCACTTCATCAGCAATGGTCATGACACCAGCGCTCCGCCGTCAAAATTACCTGTACCGTCAGCATAGTTGTAGGCGGCGTCATTGCCGGGGAGATGCGGGAAGCCGCGGAAATTCACTGCATTGGCAAACTTGGCCTTGCAGGTGGCAAAGCTCTTGTCGCAGCCCGGCAACAGTGAGAATGCGTCACCGGTTTGCATATCAGGAACCGGGCCATCGCGCAGGTCGAGCCGTATGCCTTCCGCTGACTGTTGATGTCCGATCACCACCGTGGAGCGGCCAGATTGCCAGGTCAGCAAGCCGTTGCAAAACCAGTTCACATCATGTGCGTGCAATCCGCTGACAACCAATGCTCTGTCCGATATCACACGAACAATGGTTCCTTTCTGCGCACCGCCCCGATAGCCGCAGCGTGCATCCCCAAGTTGCGCATCGCAGAGCCGCGTTATCCGCCGCCCCTTCACCTTGTCCAGATCGACAGCACTGCTTTTTAGTTCCGCAACAAAATGACTGCCCGACCGGGTGACTGTGCCTATCCTTGATCGCCGCAACAATATGCGCTGATCCGGAGCAGTCCAATTGACCAGAAATGTTTCAACGCTTGCATTGTCGAAGGCGCCAGCCTCCACATCTCGTTCGGTGATACTGAGCGACGACAGGGCACCTTCAACCTCGGCGCTGTCCACGGCCAATCCCAAAGCACTTGTTGCTTCGCTGGCGGTCAGGCCGGTTTGCGGCTCGCAGGCAACGCCATCTATCGTGAGCACCTGATCATGATCGGTGAAACCGTGGATAATGCCATCCGCCCGACGGATAACCCAGCAAAAACAATGGGTTGTCACATCCGCCGAAAGATGTGATTCAAGCGCGGCAGGAAGGCGGTTCATGCCTTTACCTCGATGATGGGAATAGTCGGGATTTCACCCGCCTGAAAGGATTTGATGCTGATGGTCAGCCTGTCCGCATCGAAACGAACGGGAACATCAAAGGCGAAGCCTGCGGTCACAACAGACCCGGCAGGCGGTAATCGTCCCGGCTGAAACACGATCCGTCCCGTCAAGACATCGACAACAAAGTCGGTGGGTTCCCGCTTCTCGACGCCTGCGACCGCAACCCGTACCGAGCTCACCTGCGGCTTGGTGATCAGGCGGATATGATCGCCATAGTGTTTTCTTAGCTGGAATATCGCTTGCTTTCCATCGCCTTGCCCCAGCGCCTGATCCGTAGCGGCAATCGGCTTTCCCGCCGCGCAGGACTGATGATCAAACGGATCACGAAACCGGAACGCATGCAGCGAACCGCGCCGCGCTTCAAAGAATGTAAGTACCGTTTCCAGATCGATCAGCGACCGCACGCCCGTTCCCGCATCGTAGTGGTGGCGCGAGGCGGCCCAGCGCGCATTGCGCTGTTCGTGCCCTGAGGTCAGCGACACGATTTCATTCTTCCATTCCGGACCACCCGTCGCGCCAAAGGATACGCCGAGCGGAAACCGGATATCATGAAATGCCTGCATCTCATTGATCCTACAAAGTGCGTGCGCCGCGACGCACGGCTCGTGCCAGCATGCCGGTCAGTTGCGCTTCGGATTTGCGGAAGGAATTGGCATCCGGTGTGTTCACATGCATGACCACCTGCATGGGCGAGGCACCGCCTTGCGCGGCAACGCCCAGCCTGCCATCAGCACCGCGGGTCAATGGCATGACAGCCTCTGCACCGGCCTCGCCCATCAGTCCCAGCGATCCGCCTGCTCCAAAATAGGTTGGTCCGGAAACCACGCCGCCCTTGGCAAAGGGCTTTGCGCCGCCCAGCGCCCCGAGCAGGTCTGAGAACATGGATGAACCCAACCCCTGAAGAGGTTTCATACCCTCCGTCAAAGCCATGTCCAGCATGCTCTTGCCTAGCTGACGCAGTACATCCCCCAGATCCTTGCCGCTCAGCGCGGCACTTTTCAGAGATCCGGATAGAGCGCGACCGAACTGATCGGAATGGACCTGCAAGTCCGACAAGGCCTTTTCGAAACCTGACGTATCGGCATCAATCTGCACCGTCGTGTTCTCGGTCATTCCTGTTCCTCATTCATAGTTGGCCCATCGGGAAATTGTTGCATCATCAGCTCAAGAACGGGACGCGTGGGACCGCCGTCCCTTGGGGGCGGCCCGAATGCCGAACAGATTTCCCGTGGTGTCATTGCCCAGAAATCGCGTGTGGAAAGCCGCAGCAGCCCAAATCCTGCTGCCATGATGGTCGCCCATGGAAAAGCAGCCGGGGAATCTGCTGCGGCATTCAAGGGTTTGCGGTGGATTGCTCCGGTTTTGATTCACCGAATGTCGCCGCCAGCAATTGACTGACGATACGCGCAAAACCTGTCGCACCACCCTCGGCTCGCATCTGCTCGACCTCTTCCAGCGATAGGCTGTTGCCGCCACCTTTCAACCCTGCCGCAATGATTTTGGCGGCATCCCGTGCGGAAAGCGGACTACTTGAAAAGCGCTTGAGCAAAGCGCCCATATCGCTTGCGGCAAAAGCGCCTTCCAGTTCCGCCAGCGCACCAAGTGTCAGACACAGCGTCCATTCGCGTCCATCCAAGGTCGCATTGATTTCACCGCGATGCCGGTTCGCCATCAGACAATCTCCGTGAAACTGATCAGACCGGCTGACTCCAGCGCGATGTCAAAGGTGACTTCGGAATCGTGCTTGCCTGAATATTCCAGCGCCGTGATCTGGAACGGCCCCTGCAAGGCACCAAAATCCGGGAGGATGATCTGCCATGTCAGGATATTGCCCGCGAAGAATGTTCGCCGGATCACCGCATCGGACTGCGCATCCTTGAACAGCCCCGAACCACTGATCGAAGCGCGTTGCACACCGCTGCCACCCAGCAACTCACGCCAGCGTCCCGCTGCATCCGCGTCAGTAACGTCAACAGTTTCCGTGTTGAAGGCGATGCGGTTGGACCGCAGCCCCGCACAGGTGACGAATTTACCGCCCGAATCCTGCACTTTGAGCAAGATATCCTTGCCTCTCTGAGCACCCATTTTTGAACTTCCTTTAATGCAAAAAGGCACCTCAATGGGTGCCTTGTTTCACTCGATTTATCCGGGTTAAAGCTCTTCGGTCATCGCGCGGTACCGCATGATACCTGCATAACCGCCGTGGCTTTCGGCGGAAAAAGTCTGCGATTGTTCGAGGGTGAAACTGACAAGTCTATGCCCTTCCAGCTTGAACGCGGGCAATACGGCCAAGCTGTCCAGTCTGCCCATGATCTCAAAAACCGTTTTCCTGCCGGTGCCGCGATTCCAGATGTGCAGCGTCAGAAAATGCTCGCTGCCGCGCTCGGTAAACGTGCTCCAGTCATAGGTGCTCGTCGTCCCTAAGGTGATATAGGGAAACACAGCCTGCTCCGGCACATGGTCATAGACGCGTCTATGTACCCTTTCATTCAGAGCAATATCGGATTTCAGTAACTTGAGCAGTGCTTTTTGCAATTGAAGCCCGGCGCTGGTCATCGCTCTGGCTTTCGCTCGCCGCCGGATTTCGGCTCGTCCCGGATCGGTCGCGACGCGTCTGCTGCCTCTTCACACAGCTCTATTTTGCGCCAGCGCAATGTCCGGATGAGATCCGTGATCGTCATCTGCATGCTGAGTTTCATAGTCCCTCCTCCCGTGCCCGGCAGATGAGATAACGGCCGGTTTCATCGGGATCGTGAATGGTGATAAGCTGGAAGAAGCGGCTACCCCTGCGCAGGCGCATACCGCTTTGCAGATCATCGCGTGACCGCATGGTGATGCGATGGGTAACTTCTGTCAGGCTCTGCTCACCAAAGAGAACCGTTGCAGCCCCCGCCGGTTCGATATGGGCCCAGAGTGTCGCGATTTCACGCCACTCTTCGACGCTGCCATTCACATCGTCATCGACAAGAACGGCACGTTCCAGCTGCAGCTCATGCGCCAGTTTACCCGGATCGATAAACAGCGTCGGCATCACAGGGATATCCTTCGCCACAGGTTTACAGCACGCTCGAATGCCGGTGTCAGGGACACAGGATGATCGGCAGGGCCAACGGCACCGCGAAACTCGTACCAATGGGCAACCAGCGTCATGAGCGCGTGCTTGAGCGCATCCGGAACATCAAGCCCCGTTTCCCCAAACCCTGCGACGAAATCAATCTCTAGTCCGCCCAACTCACCGTCCTCGCGGTGCAGGCGAAGCCGGGCGGGACGCGTACCTGTTTCCAGATGCATTTGAGCGACAGGGAGAATGACCGGCACGCCGTCAGGCTCGTAAGCCGTGACGCAAACAATTGACCGCACGGGATGGCGGTCAATTTTGACCAGACCATCTTTTGGCCATTGATCGACATAAAGCCTCTGGGTCTGTTTGATCAAGGCAAGCCCCGTCTGGGCTTCCAGCGTTTCCCGCGTTGCCTTTAGCAGACCGGAGAGCAACATATCTTCGCCTGTTCCGCTCAATCGCAAAAACTGGCGCAGATCCGCCAGAGCCACCGGCTCCACAGCCGGTGGCTTCACTACAATTATGGTCATGGGATTTCCTGAATTAATGAGGTGACAGAGATTGCATGATCAGCGTGCGCCCTTCGTGGTTCGACAAGCTCACCATGAGGGAGATGGGTGATGAAAGGGAGCCAAGTTCTGCAACCTCTGCAATTGGCTTTGCAGCCACCCATGTCCCTCATCCTGAGCTTGTCGAAGGGCGCACAATTTTCATGCAACGGTCATGCAACGCTAAGGATTAGGCAGCGAATTTCAGCAGCTTGATCGCATCGAAATCCTGCACACCGCCACCCACACGCTTGGTTGTGTAGAACAGCACATAGGGTTTGGCTGAATAGGGATCGCGCAGGACGCGAACACCTGTGCGATCGACCACCAGATAACCACGGGCAAAATCTCCAAAAGCAATGGCTGCCGTGCCTGTGGTCATGGCGGGCATGCCTTCTGCCTCGTTCAGCCGGAAACCGAGCAGCGATGCCTGTTGGCCCGGAGCGGCAGGCGGTGACCAGAGATAGTGCCCGTCATTGTCCTTGAGTTTGCGCACAGCTGCCTGGGTCTTGCGGTTCATCACCCAACTCGCATTCTGCCGATACCCGGCCTTCAACGTATAGACCGTGTCAAACAGAATGTCCGATGCGCCCAAAGCAGAAAAGCCACCAGCAATGCCAGTCGAAAGATTGCCGAGCTTGCCCCAGCTCCAATTCGCGTCGGCGATGCTTTCATAGGTTAGAAACCCCTTGGGCTGGGTTGTGCCGTTGCCATTGATGAAAGCCTGCCCCTCCTGCTCGGCGAACGCGGTCTCTACCTCGGCGGAAATCCACTGTTCCACGTCAACTGCCGCATCATCCAGCAATGATGACGAGGCGGCCGGCATGGCGTACAGCTCCATGGTGGGAAACTGAAGTTCCGCCAGTTTTGAGGCTTCGGTCTGTGGCCGGGCATCGGTTTCGCCAACCCAGCCAACCGCCGGGCCTTTGACCGCAAATGGCTTCTTCAGCACGGAGCCTGATACCTGCCGTACAGTTGCCAGTGCACGAATGGGCGACAGCACCGCCAACCGCGTTCCGATATCGCGCTCCAGCTCCGGCGGCACAAGGTAGCCGCCATCGGGTGAAGAGCCGATGGATAGAGCCTTGGCTTCAATCGAACGCACACCCTGCTCGTCGCCGCGCCTGATATAACCCTCGAAGGCGTTCTTGTGCTCCAGTGCAAGCAAGGGACTAAACCCCGTTTCCAGAGCCGGACGTGCTTTCTTCAGCAGCATGTGATCGATGACACGTTTCTGCTCATCAAGCGCGTGATTGATACGCTCGACCTTATCATGCGTCAGAACATCGGCGCTGGCGCTTTTTTCGATTTGTTTGATACGCTCGTCATTGCTGTGACGGAACTCTTCAAAGGCATGCATGAAGTCGTCGAATGCCTCGGCGACGTTCTGCGTGCCTGTGCTCTTGGTTTCGGGTGCCAGTGTTGGTGTTGGTGTCGAAAATTGTTGGGTCATTTCAAATCCTTTGTGTGTGAAGTGAATAGAATGATTCAAGCGCGGATACGCCGGGCGGCGGCCCGCAGGCTTACCGCCAGCACCGCATCAATCGGATGCAATGCCTTGACCTGCCCCACCCGCGCGGAAGGCAACATCGGAAATGTCACGACAGAGATTTCCCACAGATCAGCCTCGAGAATACGCCTGACGCCAGCGCCGTCAGCCCTCGCCTTTACGGTGCGAAAGCCAATGGAAAGTCCATCGATTGCCCCTGCCCGCATCAACTCCAGTACCTCGCGACCGCGCGTAACACCTGTTGTCAGACGCCCCTCGACATAAAGGCCGCGGCTGTCCTCATTGATACGCGTCCAGATGCCGATAGGCTCGTTGGCATCGTGCTGCCAAAGCATCCGGATACCGGAGATGCCGCGCTTGCGAATGGACGCTGCAAACGCACCCGGAGCAATCACATCCTTGCCAAGATCGACTTCACCGAACAGGCTGGCATAGCCGGAGAAACTTCCGTCCAGTTCGACCCGTTCTATTGCCAGTCCGGCAAACTTCTTTTCAATTCGCTCATTTTCCAGCATTGGCGATATCCCTTTTTGTTGAAGAGCTTGGGCCATCCAGCGGAGATTTTGATTCACCCATGCGCGCTGTGATACGGGCAAAAATGCCTAGTGCCGTCCACGCCGCCAGACTGGCAGCGGCGGCGCCCATCAGCATCAATTCGCCATCGCCAAGCTGGCCGCCAATATCAAGTTCGGACGCAATCTTCACGCCGGCCAGCCCGCCAAAGGCGAGCCCGCAGACTATACCAACGATAAAGCGGATGGCTGCCTCGCTCTTGTCCTTCGGCAGCATATAGGCAAGTGAGACGGCGGAACCTGCGATGGCACCAGCCGCCTTTGCCGCCAGAATCCAGGCGGCATCGGACCAGTTTGTCATGATCTTTCTCCCGAAAATTTAATCAGGCTTGCGGGCGTATCCCACAGCCTCTCTCTTCTCGTCATCGCTTAGGAATGGCGCAGCAGACATACGCTGCCACAATGCATCACGCTCCATGGACAGCCCATCAATGCGATCGAAATCCGGTTCCAACCGTAGCCGTTCGCCATAAACAGGACCGAGCCAATTCCCGATCGCCTTGGCCGTACGCGTGATCAGCGGAATCACCGCCAGACGATAAAATGCACGATTGGCTTCGGCATAATTGGCATAGGTGTTGTCACCGGGAATGCCGAGCAGCATGGGCGGAATACCGAAGGCCAAAGCAATATCGCGGCTGGCAGCATTTTTGGCAGCAATGAAGTCCATATCACGCGGCGACAGGCCCATGGATTTCCAGTCGAGCCCGCCTTCGAGCAATAAAGGGCGTCCCGCCTTGGCTGCGCCGGTATACCCCTCTTCCAGTTCCGTCTTCAGCCTGTCGAACTGAGCTTCGGTCAAACGTGCCGTATCTGCAGGCGCATAAACCAGCGCGCCTGATGGACGCGCGGAATTATCGAGCAGCGCCTTGTTCCAGACACCGGACGCGTTGTGAATGTCGAGCGCCATCAGGGCCGCTTCAAGCGGTGCAAAGCCATAATGATCATCAAGCGGATGAAACAGCTTGAGATGCAGCGCCTGACCGTCATCAAGCCCAATGGTTCGCTTGCTGGCACCAACGCCATAGCCCAAAGCCACCGGCCATCCATTATCGCCAGTGATGACGCGCACGCGATCCGGGCGCAGCAGATGCAATTCGGCTGCACCATTCCCGGCGCTAACCCGCTCGATATAGGCGTTGCCAGAAAGCAGAAGATGACCGTACAGCGTTTCGAACAGGCTTGCTCCATCGGCGCCGCGATGTGGGTCTGACAACAGATCAAGCAATGGATGCTGCGTGTGTTCCGTCCGCCCTTCGTAGAGTAGCCAGGGGGTTGCAGCGGCAGCTTCCGCCAAAAGGCGCACACACCGGTAGACAATCGGGTTACGCATAAATCCTTGGCGCGACAGACCGGTGTATCCACTCTGCGACCAGCGTGCCTCCCGGTCAAATTGCAGCGCTACAAATCCTTGCGCGGCCTTGGTGTTAAGACGCGGATGTTCATTCGCAGCGCGCCAGCGCCACGGCCAATGAAGTGCCATGGAAAATATTCTCTCTGATTGTTGAGATGGATCAAATCAGGGGAACAACCACGCGAAGCAGTTCGCGCTGTCGTTTCAACCCTGCATTCGTGGACCTATTCGAAAAACCCGGCAAAGTATTGAGCGAGAACGAGTTTTGCGAGCGAAGCAGTAAACACCGAGCCAGCCGGTGTATCGGGACGATGGGCCTCCCGACCACAGCAATGGCCTTGCTCGCAAACTTGGAGGTAAATGATGTGGTATCTGCCACTTAACATTACCTTAGAAATGAAAAGAACCCGGACTAGCTGGACGCTGGTCATCCGGGTTCAATACATCATCTAAGAAAAGGGGCGCGGGCGAAAGCTCGCGTCCCACTCCAAGACCTTACTATAATTTCCCGGTCTTTCCAAGCAACCCAGAGTGGACACCCCATTCGGGAATTGAGTTCCCCGGTCTCAAGACAACCCAGTTCCGCCAGAGCGAACGCAATTACAACTCTGCCTTCGTGGACCTGTTCGAAAAACCCGGCAAAGTATTGAGCGAGAACGAGTTTTGAGAGCGAAGCAGCACACACCGAGCCAGCCGGTGTATCGGGACGATAGGCCTCCCGACCACAGCAATGGCCTTGCTCTCAAACTTGGAGGTGAATGATGTGGTATCTACCACTTAGCATCACCCTGGAAATGAAAAAGACCCGGACCAGCTGGCAGCTCGTCATCCGGGTCAATTTCATATTCTAGGAAAAGGGGTGCGGGCGAAAGCTCGCATCCCACTCCAAGACCTTACATTAATCTCTCCACTTTTCCAAGCAACCCGAGGTTTAGCCCACAACGCGAATGCGTGGGCTTGTTTCTTTTTTCAGCATCAGTTCGCTCAGAGCCCAGACCAACGCATCAACACGGTCGGGCGAACGTCCACTCGACAATCCTGCATGAGTGAAATCACACATTTCATCCTCCAGCGCGGGAAAGCGGCCGGCGTGCCGAACCTTGCCCTGTTCATATAATGCGGCGATGGGCTCAGCCCGCAGCGCTTTGCCGCGATTGGCCCGCACGCCACGAACTGGCACAGTGTTATCCTCAGCAGCGATAACAGCGGCAACCATATCGCCGCCCTGGTTTATCTCAGCCACGATCAGATCGGCCTCCAGCCTGTAGAACAGCTGGGTGGAACGTTTGGCCCATTGAATAGGTTTGGCCGGACCAAAACTCTCATCGGCGAGTATCCACCCCATACCTTCCGCATCGACCCCTGCAGCAACGATCCCGCAAGCGTCGGACTTTCGCGTTGCGCTGGCTGGCGGATCAATGGCGACGATAATCCTTTGCATTTCCGGGATGTCGGCACGATAAATCTCTTCCATCATCGTCCGCGACCACAGGGCATCGCGGCGCTCCTCAATCAGTTCGCCATCTAGCTCCTGTCGTCCCAGCCGCGTTCCACCGTAAAGCTTTTCCATATGCGCAAGAAAGCTCTGGGCCAGATTGGCATTATTCTCGGCGGTGCGCATCCGGCTCACCAAAACAGTTCTGTCGTTCATCAAAGCCTTCAGCGAGGCGGTCGGCTTTGGTGTTGTTGTTACAACCTGCTTCGGATTGTCGCCAAGCCGCAAACCAAATTGCAGCATGTCCCAGGTTTCCTGCGCATGTTTCCATTTCCCCAGCTCATCACACCAAGCCGCGCCAAATTGCGGTCCGCGCAAACTATCCGGATCTTCGGATGAAAACATCGCCGCCGTCGCGCCATTGGCCCAGATGAGCCGCCGGCGCGTTGCCTCAAAGCGCGGGCGTTCAGTCCGCGACACCGCCATGATGCCGGACGGCCCGTCAATCATAACTTCGCGCACATCCGCAAGGGTTTCACCAACCAGTGCGATGTTGAGCGCGGCTGGCGATTTGAATGGCGGAAATCCATGCACAATGCTGTTGACCCACTCGGCTCCGGCGCGGGTCTTGCCGGAACCCCGCCCGCCAAGGATCAGCCACGTGCGCCAGTCATGATATGGCGGCTGTTGACTGGCCCGTCCCTGAAATATCCATTCATTGGTCAAAGCCTGTATCTGCATGGGGCTGAGATTGTTGGCGCACCAGTTGATCAGCTCGGCATAGGGCAAGTTCATGGATTCTTCCATCAATGCGAACCAGCACTTCACGCAATTCATCCGGACCCAACATCACGATGGAGCGTTGCTGTTCGGTCCGCTTCTGCTGCATTTCACTGAGCCGGTCCATGGTCCGTGCCAGTTGCGCCAACGCATCCAGCCGCGTCTTGGCTGACGCCGTTTCATCGCCTAGTTGCAACTGACCCAGCTCCTTGCGCAAAAGCTCCATGAGATCGCGAATAAGGGTAAGTTCACTATTTTGACATTCGAGATATTGCAGCGTCAGCCCGTCATCGATGACAAGCAGCTCAAATTCCGCTTTGCTGACCCCAAATACCGGCGCCATTTCATCCGTTGAAATTCCGTAATGCCGACAGAGATCATAGGAATGCCGTCGACAGAGCGATTGCTCGCCGCGCGTCATCATTGTCATGGATAATCCTTGGGGATGTCAGTTCGTTCGCCGGTGGAATTTTCCGGACACATTTCTGACGATAACCAGAACCTACAGGAGTTCCGTTACGCAGTCAAGGACTATTTTCCTAAATATGATTATTTTCTTTTAAGTCTTTGAATAGTCAGGCGGCTTTCTTCCAGCCCAGTGCCAGCAGGCCCGCCCCAATCATCAACGATCCACCGGTGCGATTGACGATGCGTTGGACTTTTGGCTTGCGGATAGTCTGGCGCGCCATGGATGCCATCAGCGCGTAGGTGCCAGCGTTGAGTGTCGCAAGCACAAGGAATGTCGTTTCAAAGATCACCATCTGGGTAAAAACCGGACGTGTTGTGTCGAGAAACTGCGGCAGGAAGGCCACGAAGAAAATGATGCTTTTCGGGTTCAGCGCCGTCACCACATAGGTATGCAGAAAAATACGCAGCGCACTTTCATTCGTCTCGGGAGTATCACTCGCAGCGGTATCGGCAACTGGAGCGCGCCAGAGTTTGATACCGAGATAAATCAAATAGGCTGCCCCGATCCATTTGAGTACAGTGAAGATAGCAGCAGAGGCCGCAAGCAGCGCACCAAGGCCGAGCATCGAAGCGGTCATAGCGGTAAAATCACCCAGCGCCACACCCGCAACGGTTGCAGCGGCAAAGCGACGGCCATGACCAAGCGCATAGGAAATAACAAGCAGAATGGTTGGTCCGGGAATCGCCAGAAGGATTGCCGATGCCGCGACGAATGCCAGCCAATGTTCAATAGACATGCTTGTTTTCTCCCAACCCAAAAACACAGCAATCCATCGCCGCAAAACAATTGCAAGTGGAATTTTCGGCGGAATTTTTAAAAGCCCAAAACCCATCAAATCTTGGTGCGAATCCCCCTACCCCTTGTGGCATGACAATAAAAAGAGTTAGATTTTTCCTCAAGATAGGAAGGGATGAAACGGACTGCCCAAGCCTTATAACGGCCATCATAAGAAGCTGTTAAGCGTAATCGGCTACACCATATCTTCGCGAGAAGACGTTGGCTGACGACAGGCAGACAAGAGATTGGCATGATGAACGAGCCTCGGGCCAAAGACACTCTGGCCAAGAACAAACCCAAGCGATTCAAGGTCTCGCCGCTGCTCGGACTTGATGCGTGGATTGATTCGTCGCTCTACGAGTTGCGTTTCCGCCTTGCCGAATTCTGGGAAGATACAACGATCTTCTTCCGCCGCTTCCACGTATCAGGCTGGCGGCGCGCGGTTGTGGAGGTGCTCAGTGAAGGTTTTACCTGGGGCACCGCCGGTTCCGTGGTGATGCTGACGCTTGCCATTCCCGCCTTCCATGATACCGAAAAGAACTGGCGCACGCGCGACGATTTTGCCGTTACCTTCCTTGATCGCTACGGCAACGAGATCGGCCAGCGGGGTATTCTGCATCGGAGCGCCGTTCCCATCGATGAATTGCCTGACCATGTGATCAAGGCTGTTCTTGCGACGGAAGACCGTCGCTTCTTTGACCATTTTGGTATTGATTTTCTTGGCCTTTCCCGCGCCATGACGGAAAATCTGCGTGCCAATTCCGTGGTTCAGGGTGGTTCCACCATCACGCAGCAGCTGGCGAAAAACCTGTTCCTGACCAATGAGCGCAGCCTTGATCGCAAGATCAAGGAAGCCTTTCTGGCGCTGTGGCTGGAATCCAATCTTTCCAAAAAGGAAATCCTGCAGACCTATCTCGACCGCGCCTATATGGGGGGCGGTACATTCGGCATTGCGGCAGCCTCCGAATTCTATTTCGGCAAGAGCATCAAGGATGTCAATCTGGCTGAGGCCGCCATGCTCGCAGGCCTGTTCAAGGCTCCGGCCAAATATGCACCGCATGTCAATCTGCCTGCTGCCCGTGCGCGCGCCAATGTTGTGCTCAGCAATCTCGTGCAGGGCGGTCTGATGACTGAAGGTCAGGTTGTTGGTGCCCGGCGAAATCCCGCAACGGTTGTGGATCGCGGCCGGTCCGAAAGCCCTGATTATTTCCTCGACTGGGCGTTTGACGAGGTGCGCCGCGTTGGCCAGAAACTGCCCTCCCACACTTTGGTGGTGCGCACGACGCTTGATACGGGCATCCAGAAAGCCGCCGAAGAATCGGCTGAATATCATCTGCGCCAGTTCGGCAAGGAATATAAAGTCACGCAGGCTGCCGTCGTGGTGCTCGAAAACAATGGTGCCGTACGGGCAATCGTCGGTGGCCGCGACTATGGTGAAAGCCAGTTCAACCGCGCCACGGCAGCGCTGCGTCAGGCGGGTTCCTCGTTCAAACCTTACGTCTATGCCGCCGCCATGGAAAAAGGCATGACCCCGAAGACCATGATTTCAGGCGGTGCTGTTTCGTGGGGCAACTGGTCGCCGCAGAACTATTCCCGTCAATATCTCGGTCAGATCGACCTGACGACCGCGCTGGTCAAATCGATCAACACGGTTCCTGTACGCCTCGCCAAGGACTATCTGACAACCGCGCCTATCGTAGCGCTGGCCAAGGCCATGGGCGTGGAATCGGTGATCAGTTCGCACAAGACCATGGTGCTCGGCACATCAGGCATGACCGTCATGGATCAGGCAACGGGCTATAATGTCTTTGCCACCGGCGGCATTGCCGGTATACGCCATGCCTTCACGCAGATGAGCGACCAGAACGGCAAGGTTCTCTGGGATTGGAAGGCCGACGGGGATAAGCCGCATCGCGCCCTTACGGAAAAGGCTGCATTCAATATGAACATCATGCTGTCGCAGGTGCCCGAATGGGGCACCGGACGGCGCGCGGCCCTGCCAATGACGCGCGTGGCGGGCAAGACCGGCACCACGCAGAGCTATCGCGATGCATGGTTTGTCGGTTTTACCGGCAATTACACCGCCGCCGTCTGGTTCGGGAATGATAATTTCACCCCGACCAAGGAATTGACCGGCGGCATTTTGCCCGCCATGACATGGCAGCGCTTCATGAATTATGCCCATCAGAATATCGATCTGAAGGCCATTCCGGGCATTGATCCCACCATGCCGAAACAGGAGAAGGTGGCAGCAGCCAAACCGGCAACGGGTGACGATATTGATGCCCTCAAGGCGCAAGAGCGTCCGCGCGTTCTGTCCAATGCAACCGTTACCTCCTTACGTGAGATTGGTCAGGCCCTAAAGGAAGCACCGGAACTGAAACTGCCCGTCCTGCCAGCGAAAGTCTCTGCGCTTTGATCGCGCAGTGCTTGCTTATGACCAGCGCTCCCGTGTAGTCCTGACGCTATGCTTCGAAATGTGCTCCTCGTCCTCATTGCCCTTGTGATCGCCGTTGGCGGCGGAACGCTGAGCGCGTGGTATGCCGTCAACCGCTTCGACGGCTTTGGCACGCTGACCGTTGGCCAATGGACCGGCTATCCCGATGCGGGTACACCGCAGTCTGACCCCTACGCCAAGGCGCGGGCAGCGCGCGAGGGGGCGTTTCCGCTGGGCAGTGCGGAAGGTCTTGCCTTCTATGCCTATCGTGACGATCAAGGCCAAGCTCTCAACCGCCGATGCACCTACACTATTGACGGCAATAGCCCCAATTCCCGCTTCTGGACGCTCTATCCTGCTGATCTGGCGCTTATCCCGCTTGATCCGGGTGCGGACCGGCTGCCAGCTTTGCATTCGCGCCAGATTTTCCGCAGCGAAAGCGGCAAGTTCGTCGTCAATGTCTCGCCGAAGGCACAAACAGGCAATTGGCTTGCCACCACAGGCGATGGCCGCATGGTGCTGGTTATGACGCTTTACGACACCCCCGTCGGCAGCAATTCCGGTCTGGTCGATATGACCTTCCCAACGGTCAAAAAGGTGAGCTGCGATGGGTAAATTCCTCCGCGCCCTGCTGTTTGGCCTGATTGGCGCCGGTCTTGTCCACGTCGCCGTGGTGCTGCTCGTGCCCTATTATTCCGATCGGAATGCGTGGTCGCGCATCTCTGATTATGGCGAGGACTGGGCGTTTCACCCCGTGGTACGGCAAGCCACGCAGGAGACAGTGCCGCTGGCGCTTGATCCGCTGTTTGAGGCGGTGGCCTGCCGCTTCGATATCACCGATCTTCCCGCCCACATCACTGGTCTTGGCACGGCGCCTTACTGGTCGATTTCGGTCTATAACCGGCAGGGCGAGAATATTTATTCGATCAACGACCGCACCGCCATTGCAGATCAGCTCGATCTTGTGGTCGCACGGCCCTTGCAGATGATCGAGCTTAACAAGACCAAGCCCGTTTCAGCGGCCAATTCGGTGCTGATCGAAGCGGATATGGATGAGGGCTTTGTTGTGGTGCGCGGCTTTGTGCCTGATCAGTCGTGGAAAGCGCAGGTTGACGCTTTTCTGAAAAGCGCCAACTGTTCGCCGCTGCTCTGATCAGTCGAGCAGCGCTTCCAGCCCCTTTTGCGCCTTGGTCGCCACAAATTGCTGGATATCATAGGTCGCCAGTTTCTTCTGCCAGAACGGGTCTTCGGTGAGAATTGTGCGCAAGGCTTCTTCGCTCTCGCTTCTGGCGAGGATCACGCCGCCGGTGCGCGGCACTTTGCGGCCCGATGCCAGAAATGTCCCGGATGCATAGTGATGGTCGAGAAAGGCGATATGCCCATCGATAACCGCATCAAGCTCTTCAAGCGGGGCGACGTAATTCAGCGAGACAACGTACATGGGGAGGACTCCTGGGGGATTGTAGTACGGATTTCATATAGGGGTGCTAGAGGATGAACAGAACAGCACAATTTCAAAAAACATCCGATTTTCGCCGATTGCAAAAACCATTTCGCCGGTTAACCTATCCGTAGAAAAAACATCCAACGCCGCAAAGAAAGCTCCCATGAAACGTCTGATCATTGCCGGAACTGCCGCCCTTCTCGCCCTTGGGGTTTCGCTGCCTGCTCTCGCCTTTGACCCGCAAAATGCCGAGCGTATCAAGACTTTGGTCGATACTGGCATGCAGTATTACTGGAGTGGCGGCGACGTCAAAAAGGCGGAAGCGGAGATTTTCAAGGGTATCACCCTGCATGGCCGCTATGATGTGGTGGAGCAATCCTTTGCCGAAGCCTCGAAACTTGCGCCCGAACAGATGAATTTCCGTTTTGCCGTGGCCTCCTCGCAAATCCTGCAAAAGAAAGTCACCGAAGCCCGCGCCACCTATGAAGACATTCTGGCAAAGGACCCGACCTCCTTCGATGCGCAGGCTTGGATCGAGGCACTCGCCCGTATTGGCAATGACGAGACGGGCGCGACCCTTGCCCATCAGGCGCTTTCAGGGCTCGACCGTGACAAGGCGGAAGCCTATCGCCAGCGTTTTGTGCGCGCCGAACAGATCATTGCGGAAAAACCCAATGCGGAGATTCCTGCGCTCAAGGGCAAGGTTATGATCGTGGCGCTTGGCTATGCGCTGGCCAAGGACGGCACAATGGAAAAGCCGCTGCTCGACCGATTGGATGTAACGCTGAAAGCCGCGCAGGCGAACCCTACGGCGCGCATCATGGTCACCGGCGGCCAGCCGCAGGCCGGTGTCACCGAGGGTGATCTTATGACCAAATGGCTGGTGGAAAAGGGTGTTGACCGCGATCGCATCCTCATTGAAGACAAGTCCAAGGATACGGTCGGCAATGTGCTCAACGTCGCCAATCTCCTGAAGCGTCATACGGCGGACAGCGTTATTCTGGTGACGAGTTCCAGCCATATGCGCCGTGCCCGCACGCTGCTCGAAGATGCGCTAAAGCAATATGCTATCGGTGCCAATGTTACGCCTGTCGTGGCGCTTGATGCACCGACACTGGAGGAAGCGGCAAAGGTTTCAGCGGATGAGCGGCTGGTGATCTATCGCGATCTGATGCGCGTCTCGGGGCTTTGGGCCTATCCCGGTTTGCAGCAATAAATCCCGCAACGCGAAAAATGCCTGACTGTTTGAAGCATACCCACCGGAGTTTCCCCCGGCGGGCGGTACTTCAACATGGGCCCTAGAACCGGATAGTCAGATCGGCCTTGAGGGCATTGTCATGGCTGCGGTTGGAAAACTGGCCGGTATAGCTGACGCCGATAGTGGTGGCACTGCCGATATCAAAGTCGAGGCCAGCCTCGATGAGCGCCGTATCCCGCGCCACGGGCAGACCCTTGATCGAGAAGGCCCTGCCATGGGCAAACGCCATGGACGCGTCAGGTGTTACATCGCCAAAGGCATGGTTCCACCCGGCCATGCCGCGGGCAGTCAGCATGGTCTTTTCGCTTAAAGCGACACTGTAGGAGGTTCGCAGCCCAAGGGTGGTCGTGGTCAGATCCGTGGTGGCCGATGCGCCTGACAGGGCCGCAATGCCGCCGGTTTCCTTGAACCCGTCAGTTTTGAGGTGGGTATAGGCTGCGTCGGCAAAGGGTTCGAATGTCACGTAAGGTGTATCAATGCGATAGGCAGCCTCGCCAAACACCTGCACCGAATTGGCGGCGTAGGATGCGCTGTCGGTTTCAGCAGTATGGCCAAAGCGGACTTTGCGGTTCGTATCGATGGTGTGATGGGCAAGACCGGCGCCGAAGCTCAAGGTCAGCGCATCCATCTTCGTGCCGCCATAGACACCCAGCTGATAGCTATCGGCGGAGGCGGAAGACTGGGCTCCATGCAGCGATGTGTTGCCATAGCCAGCAAGCACGCCCAGCCGCCATTTTTCCGCAATCCTGCCGTCCACGCCGGTGACAATGCCACCGGTGTTTCGGCTATAGGCGGCGGCATTGCCATCGCTCTGCGCATGGCCCCATGAACCATAGGCATGGCCCCACAAATCCGTGGTGGGAACAGCCGAATTGAACCCAACCGCCGGGCCTTTGGCCGTGCGTTCCGTCAGCGCAACATTATAGCCTGTGGCATCGGTGAATGCAGCCCTGATCCGGCTATTGGCCGCATCGCGGATAAAGCGGCCATCTTCGGCCAGAACGTTGCGCGCCGAGGCGTAAATTTCGCCCGAAGGCGCATCGTAATTCAAAACCTCAACTCTGCTGGAGAAGAGCACGGCGCCCAGCAGCGGATCGCCAAGATCAAGCTGCTTTATGGCTTCGCCTACACTCTTCTGGTTGGGTGAGGTTGCATCCGCGAGAACAATATTCTTCACCTTTGCCTCGATGCGCTGCATTTTCGACTGGTCTGTCTCCGGCTTTGCACCGCCATCCGGGTGGCCGCCGGGTTGCGGCTGCTCATCCGTCGTCCCTTGCAAAGGCTTGCCGGTGCCCGGATCAATCAAATCAAAGCCAACAGCCACGGCACTGCCATCGGCGGCATAGGTCAGGGAGGGAGAGATATAATTATATTGCGGGGTGATGGTTTCAAAAGCGCCGTTGATGCGCTTGTCCGATGTCAAAATCGTATAGTGGCCGAGAAACAAATCATGCATCTGCTGTGCACTCATGGGGGCGTCCTGACCTGCAAACCGCAGGTTTACGCGGCCGCCCGAAAGCGTGACATCGCCGGCAACGGTCAAACGATCCGAACGGCTTTTGTCCGGCGCAATTTCGACATCAAAAATACTGCCCCTGTCGAAGGTCGCATCACCTGTTACATGCAGCGTGCCGACCGGATTTCCCGGAGCAACGGTGCCACCGGCCAGCGCTCTCAGATCGCGCACCGTGCCATTGCCTAGAAGCGAACCGCCGGGGCCGACGGCAACGTCCCGGCTGTTTCCCTCAATGAAGGCCGTGCCACCATTGACAAGAACATCGCGGCTCACACCGCCGGAACGAACACTCAATTGCGCGCCGTTATTGACCTGAATATCGCGGCTGATGCCATTAATGAATGCGCCTCCGTTGTCCATCAGCACATTTTCAACTGCCCCTTTGGCACCAACATTCAACCACCCACCACCGATCAAGGCATTCCCGGCCTTTCCATCCACAAATGCGTTGCCGCCATTCATGGCGAGAACCCCGATCCGGCCCTCTTCCCTGACATGTAAACTCCCGCCAGTGTTGACAATCGTATTGCCGCTTAGTCCATGAATGAAGGCATAGCCGCCATCCACGACCAGATCATGCGTTACGCCATGTTCGCCGACAGTTAAAATTGCGCCTTTCCCAACCGCAACATTGCCGGTCTCGGCGTCGACCCAGGCAGCTCCATTATTCGGCGTCAGTTCACCGAGCATACCCGCACTGTGGACGAGCACATGGCCATAACCCTCAACGTTGACGGTGCCATCTGGGACGTCCAACAGTTTGAGCCCTCCGCCGAACCTGACATTCTCAAACATTCTCATTTCCTCGGCGGCCAACGGGCCATCCGTGTCAGCAGAACGTTGAGACCCGATGAGCCCCCTATCCTCAGCGGCTTCCATTGATTGCCGCCCCGCATCGTTGCCGGGATGTGCCGCGTCCGATGACGGGATCACCTGCGCCTTTGCCGCGCTGAAACCCGCGGTTACGATCAATGCGGCGCAGACGCTTTTCAACAGCTGATTGCGTAAGGTTGCAGTAAGGTTGTGACGTGCGGATACACCCGCAGTTTTGGCGTGAAAATACATTGAAATATCGTCCCTAATATTCGTTGCGGTTCAAAAAAGACGGCGACAGGGCAATTGGTGTTTATGCGTACTACTATAGTTGTATGAGACGATAATTGCCGTGGACGCGCAATCGGTGAATCTACCTAGTACAACCTGCTGGCGTGGTTACGGCAAGAGTGTTGCGCGCAATTCCCGTTCAATTACAGATCGTTAGAAATATTATTGGGACAATGTTTTGTATAAGGAATGGCGCAAGGGCTGCGCGCTCTTATGGCTCACGAGGCTTTTCAAACGTGATCGAATGACCGGGATCTGTCATCACCGGGCGAGATAGCGCAAGCAAATCTGGTCGGAATTTCGCTCCGACGAACTCCATCGTGCGGGCGAAGCTGATTTAGCTTGGTTGTGGTGTCGGATCAAAAAACCGGCTGCCCGGCTTGTCCTTGTCACGGGTGCGATTGTCTTTCGCAACGCGCTCATAGCGCACGCCCGGAAAAATCATGATCTGCGCGGGTGTCGCCCGCGGTTCGGATTTGGTTGCCATGCGCTGGCGCATGGCGCTGCTTGGAAAACTGATGACAAAACCCATTTCATCCATCCGTCTGCTCTGTTGATCTCCTTGATACGCAACGCTTCATGCCTGCTGCCATCTGGTCAGGGCGCTGATAACGCGGCTGCCCTGCCACCCCTTTGGGGTGCTGATCGATCCCGATCAGCTCGCGCGCGTTTATTTCGCGCATAATTTCATTAGACACCCCGATGGTTAACGGGTTGCTAACGCTTCGTGGCTAATTTTAGCCATGGTTTGATAGCGTCCTTGAGTGTTCGAGTGGAGTGTGTTCGTGAAGTATCCTGAGTTTCGGGCACTTGAAGACCGCAATGGCGGCAGCAAGGCTGACGATCTCCTGACCGCGTCCATCACCGCCTTCTGCTGTGTCGCAAGGCCGGCAAAGAGCGATGCCCGTCAGCTTGAGGATCTTGCCGTTCCGCTTCTCGCCCTCGCCTCGCCGCGTGTGCGCCGTCATGCGGCCGCTGCCCTTTCCGAAATGCCCCATGCACCGAAACGCCTGATTCTCGCGCTTGCCGCGGATGATGTGGATATTTGCGCGCCATTGCTGCTGCGCTCGCCGGTTTTGAAACCAGCTGATCTCATCGGCCTAATCCAGCAAAAAGGCATCGGCCATGCCCGCGCCATCGCGCGGCGACAGATTGAGGACGCTGCGCTTCTGCAAACCCTGCGTCATTTTCACGACCCGGCCATTGACCGCGCCCTGGCGCTGCAGACCGGATTGCCCGTCAGCCATGAGGAAGAGCCTTTGGACCGTGTGGAAACAGAATCGCCGCGCCTGCGCGAAACCCGTGAGGCACTGCGCGCCCTGATGCGCGATACGGATGCCGGCCTTTCCACGGATCAGGCGCTGGCAGACCATTTGATTGATGCTGCGCTTCTCGACCAAACACACTTCTTCCGTGGTGAATTCGCCAAGGCGCTTGATCTCGACAATGAAACCGCCGAGCGCATCATCGGCCATAGCCTGAATGCGGAGCTGACGATTGCACTTGCCTCGCTCGGCCTATCGGCGGAAGCGGCGCATCTGGTGCTGACAGGTCTGTTCGGCCTCGTTCACAAGGATCTGCACTCGCTGCGCCTCTTCGTCCAGTCCTACCGGCAGATCGATCAGGACAAGGCGCAGGCGACCATCAATCGCTGGAAGACCGAGGAAAACTCGCAAAAGCTGCGGCAGAAATTGCGGGAAATGGCGGCGGATTTCGAACGTGGCGGCACCGGGTCGTCAACGCGCAAAGTATCCTGACGGCAATCAGTCTTTGGCGAGCGGAAAAAGTTCGCTACGCTCACCGCGATAATCTTCGATCTCGACAATCCACAAATCCCGATCCCAGCGCTTCTGCTTTTCCAGATCGGCGTCGACATCGCTTTCGGCAGTGGATGATTTCAGCGGAGTAAACTGCCGCTCATCCGGCTTTATCTCGTCATAGACCATTTGCGGGGCCGGACCGAACAGGTCGTAGGTGCCATCAGAATTGCGGAATTTGATGAAGATCGCGCCAGCTTCGCTCGCACCCTTATTGCTGAGGGCGGCAAAAGCACCAGTGCCATTGATACGGCGCACCAGTGCGGAAACCCAGAACTCCGATGTCAGACGCATTGCACTTCTCCAGTAACCACCCCGATCAGTTGATCAGGCCGATTTCCTGCATTTTGGCAAATAGTTTCGCATCGGGCTGACCCGTAACCGGCAGCTTGAACAGGGTCTGGAACTCCTTGATCGCGCTCTTCGTATTGGCGCCAACCTTGCCGCTGATCTCAACCTTGTCGTTGCCGAAGGCGCGCAGGCCAGCCTGAATACGAACGATCTCCGCCGGAGCAAGATTGCTGCCTGCGGTTTGCTCGCCCGCACCTGTTGGCATCTTGTCGTCAGACTTGGCTGATATGGTCTGAACGGTTGCTTTCTCCTGACCATGATCAGGTTTGGCCGCCGGTATGGCGATGCTGGCGGTGGTGTCGCTGGCATTGCCGACAGCGGGCTGAGTTTCGATACCCATTTCTGCCGACGCCTTGCGATAGGCCTCGATCGCGGCGCGGGTTCCCTTGCCCGCAAGGCCATCCACCGTACCGTTGTAGAAGCCGAGCGCCAGCAATTTCTGCTGCATCTTCGCCACTTCCGGATCACCGCCGGGTGCCAAAACAGGGTCTCCATTGATAGCCGCAGCTACTGGATCAGGATTGGCCTGCGGTACGGGCACCGAATTGACTTTTCGTATGGGCGCGTCAACCGAACTCTGCTTTTGCGGCGTACCGAATACCGTGCCGTCATGTTTGATCGGCTTGAACACCAGTTCCGGGCGGGTGCGGAAGAACACGCCATCATGACCCTGCGGCTGATACCACAGCGCATTGGCTGATATGAAACCGAGCGTTACCAGAAAGGCCGTTGCACCACCTGTGATAGTCGGATTGCGGGCGATCAGCCCACCGATCCCAATGGCAATAGCGGCCATACGGCCGCGCTTGGGGGCGCGGCGCTTTTTGCTGTCAGGCCGATTTACGGGCTTCCGCATGGGAACCTCCCTCACTGTCGCTGTCCGCTCTGAACTCAACAATATTGACCGGTTCAAACGGAACCGGCTCGATGCGCGGACCGGCGAGTGGAATGAGAACATTGACCACCGTGCCCTGTCCGGGACGGCTGCGAATATCCATCTGGCCGCCATGCAGGCCGATCAGGCCCTGGACGGTTGCAAGACCAAGGCCGGTGCCTTCATGCTTGCGGGTATAGTCGTTCTGCACCTGACGAAATGGCTGGCCCAGCGTCTGCAAATCCGCTTCGGCAATGCCAATACCGGTATCGCTGACGGAGAAAGCCAGCATGTCATCATGGATGCCCGCATCAAGGGTGACTACACCGCCGCTTTCGGTGAACTTGACCGCATTGGACACCAGATTGATCAGCACCTGCTGAATGGCACGCTGATCCGCAACGACAGCGCCGATATGCCTGCCCACACGATCACACAGGGTGACATTCTTCTGCGAGGCCTGATGCGCCATCATGTCATGCACCATGGTCACAGCATCCTTGAAGGCAAAGCTTTCGGCCATGATCGGATAGGTTCCGGCCTCGATCTTCGACACGTCGAGGATTGCATTGACCACGGAAAGCAGATGCGTGCCTGATTGGTGTACCAGTTCAACATATTCGCGCTGGCGGGCATCCGGCAGCTTGCCGCAAATCTCCTGCAGCAGCACGTCGGAGAAGCCGATGATGGAATTCAGCGGCGTGCGCAATTCGTGGCTGACGGAAGCAAGGAAGCGGCCCTTGGTGATCTCGGCTGTTTCCACCTGCGTGCGGGCAGAATCCAGGGCGAAGCGGTCAGCAACGGCACCGGAAATGTCCGAGGCAACGACCACGAAACCATCACCCTGACTGTGCGGTACGGCTGATAGGCGGTAGGTGGCAAAGCGAACCGTATGTGCTGCGCTCGCAGCCACACAGCGCAACTTTACTTCCGTGGAAGCTCCGGCCACACCGCCGCGCAAATCCGACAGGAAGGAAAGGAAATGCACGCGATCAGATATATGCACACGGTCGAGCAGCGTGGTGCCGATCAGCAGGCTGCGGGCCATGCCGAAATGTTCCTGCGCCTTGCAGGACAGCGAATTGATCATACCGTCGCGGCCAAGGCCGATCACCACACCTTCAATGGCATTTTCAAGATCGGCCACCCGATCATCGCGGCGGGCTGCATGGCCACGCGCAACCAGCGCGCTGGCAGCACGCACGAGCAATGAAGCGCCATAACCAAGCGAAGCCAGCAGCGAAACCGCCGTCAGGGTGACATTGCCGCCCATCCACATCGACACACTGAAGAGAATCGCAAGCACGGTGGCGGCGATTGCTGTCGACGTAACAAGGGATTTCTGCGAGCGATAGACAAACCAGGCTTCAAGCGGCATCGCTGCAGCCATGATCCAGAGCAGAAGATTGGCAGATGGACCGGTGACACTGATCAGGCCGATCGCCGCGCCATAGGATGCAAGTGCAGCCAGACCCAGTATTGTGCTGTTACGGACAAGCGAAAGCGCGCCGCAGAAAATCATCGGCAGGGCAAAAACCCCGACGCCAAGGCTCAGCATGCCACCGGCTTCACTAAACAATGTATGGCTGGTGAGAAGAGCAACCGCCAGCAGCACAGGCATAACCAGAAATGCACCGGCCATGCGGGCGTCCCTGTCGCGTTCGGCGGCGCCGGCAACAGATGTGCTCACCCAGTGCTTGCAATGGCGCCTGAAGGCATCAGCAATCTTGGGCAGTGTGACGGAATGAATCGGCACCAGTTTTTTCCTGCTATCCGTAAGATCCGGCCGGGGCCAAATGCTTGACGGTCATTTCAATGTCGCCGTTAACCTTCGCAGACGAGGCTTTAAGGAAAGGATAAAACCGGGGCACCAGATGCCTCTCACAACCGGTTTCGGGCAAATGTGAGGGGGCTTTTCAATGCATGGTAAATGAAGGGTTTCGGGTTGCCGCCCATTTGCCCGTCGAATCGGGAAAGCGGCATTTTGGTCGCCAAGATTTCTTAATCCTTGGTTTCTATGATCACTCAAATGCAAAACCGCGTCGCAACGGGTTTTTGCCGTCTGTGTGGCAATGTCGAAAGCAAGTTGGGTATCGACAGAGGATTTTGAAATGTTCTTCCTGATCAGGTTTGCGATCAAGTTCTGCTTCTGGATGATGCTGATCTCGCTGTTCATTCCCGGCGGGCCGAAAGACAATGCGCAAGGAACCGCCCAGCCCGGCCCGCTTGAAGCTTTCTTTGCTGCGCGCGCCACGATCAGCGATCTCAGCCAGTTCTGCACACGCAATCCCGATGCCTGCGAAACCGGCAAGGCCGCGCTTAACAATGCAGGCGTTCGTGCCGGCGAGGTTGCCAAAGTCGGCTATCAGTATCTCGACACACAGCTCGGCAACAAGACAAACAATGCTGACGCGACCGTTGCTGCCGCGCATGAAGATGCCGAAACCAAACCTACCACCGCAACGGCGAACCAGAGCGATCTGATCAAAGCCAAACTGCGCGAGATGGCCTTACGCGAAATTCTCGACGTCGCCATTCGTCAACGCGAACATTCGGGTGCTGTCGACAACAAGACCACCGGCACCATTGTAAAGAAGTAAGCCCTGCGACAGGAAAAACGGTGACGTGGAGGCTTCCCGTCACTATATGTGCCTAATCACAGCAGAGACTTGTTTTATGGCACAGACAATTGACGACATTATCGCGGATTTCGACTTTCTTGACGATTGGGAAGATCGCTACCGCTATGTCATTGATCTTGGCCGCGAACTGAAACCTTATCCAGACACCGCCCGCGATGCGGCGCACAAGGTCAATGGCTGTGTCAGTCAGGTCTGGCTGAAAAGCACATTGAGCGAAGGCACGGACCCGGTGATCGAGTTTGTCGGTGATTCCGATGCGCATATCGTGCGCGGTCTCGTTGCCATCATGATGGTGCTCTATTCCGGCAAGAAGGCATCGGAAATCCTGGCTGTCGATCCGGAAGCCATCTTGAAGAAACTGGGATTGAACGAGAACCTGACACCCCAGCGTTCCAACGGTTTGCGCTCCATGATTGGCCGTATCCGCAACGAGGCACAGGCCGCCCTCGGGTCAGCCCAAGCCACGCAGCATTAGAGTATCGGGCGATAATCCTCGGTTCCCCAGTGAATAATGCGCTGGGATCGCCGTGATGGTGATGGCGGATAGTAATGCCGGTCCAGTGCAGCCAGCGCCGTCTTCAGGATGAGCTTCGCCGAGCGGACAGGCCATTGCCTTTCGCGTTCGATAACCTCCAGCCCTTTCAGAAAGCAGCAGACATCAATCAACACGCCCGACAGTTCAGGTCCAACGGCTTCCAGCGCCCGCTCCACCCGTAGCCGCGCTGCCAGCGCTGCATCGGTGATTTCAAGCACACCATTGCCACTGCGATGGCTGGCGCCTGAACCGGCAATATTCCAGTTGACGCCCAGTGACGGCATCAGATTGCCTAACGTGTAATCGCTGCGCAGCCGCTCACCCGCCTTGAAGGCTGCTTCACTGATCAAAGGCTTGCCGGATGAATCCTTGCGCTTGTGCAACAGGCCAAGGGGAGATTCCGCTTCGTTACGGCGTACATGCGCTGAACCATTGCCGTCATCAAGCACAATGACTGCCTCGCTGCGATGCTGGGCGGCATAGGCATCTGCTTCACCGTCCAAGCGATGCAGGAACGCCCTGCCCGTGTCGGTGATTATGAGCTTGCCGCCGCGTGAATGGGCCAATTCTTCACGAACAGCATGATCAATCGTCGACCGCTCAACGGAAATTGCGCCGCCTGCTGCGCTCTCAAGCGTGCGCTTTGCATTACCTGATGCAACGACCTCCGCCGGTGCCTTGCGGAGGAAACACAATAGTCTGCGCATCAATAGACCGTTCCTGACAACACTCATCGGCGCACCATGCCACTGCGCAGGAAGGCGGCCCTCAGAATATTCTCGATGGTGTTGATGATGCGGTCAAACTCCGGCTCGTCACGCATATCCTCAATGAGATGACAGGCATGATTGACCGTGCTGCGGTCACGCCCAAAAGCGCGCCCGACCTCTGACATGCTCAGCGACAACGTCACATGAGCCACATACATGCCGATTTGCCGGACTCGCGCCACCGAACGCTCGCACCGGGAGTGTGAGCGAAGATCGCGGACACTGACATTGAAAAAGCCTGAAAGAATATCGATAACACTGTCGCAGACCTGAAAGAGACGCTCATCCAGCGGCTCGTTATCATCGGGAATGAATGGCTTGATTACCCGTTGCCTTGAGCGACGCTGACGAAGAATATCGATCATCGCCCGCGCTTCGGTGACAGAGCTGATCAAATGAGGGAAATTCTCGGACATTCTCGCTCCACTTCATTTATAGGAATATCTTCTTATAATATTCCCATCAAGACCGTGGATAAGTTTTGCCGCGTAAAAGCGTTATATAATTGTTTTACAAATGTTTTTTCTTTTGAATGCAGTATTTTCTAGGACTTTTGTCCTACATTCATTCCAACGCCCCATAATGCCCCATCCCACATCAAGGATGGAACCATGGCCCATATCGACTGGATAAAAGAACGGGAGACTTTTCTGGCTACCAGAGAAGCCGAGCGGGAGACGGCGCGGCAACGCCTCGCATTGCAAATTCTCTGCGGCGAGAACCTCGACACCATGATCGCTCTCGGCCCTGCAGACAGGTTGAACTATTGCAGGCGGTTAAAGCGACTGATCGAGAGAGAAAGGATCAAGGGCGGCAAAGGGCACTGGAGCTATGATCTTAACCGTCATATCGGCCTCAAACAGGCCTTGGATACATTGCAGAAGTCTATCCCAGTTTCCGTGCGTGCGGATTGAGGCACAAACAAAAACGGCGCCCAGAGGCGCCGTCTTTGCAAATTATTCGTGAGCCGCTTATTAAGCAGCCTTCTTACGCTTGCGGCCGAGGCCCATGTTCTTGGCCAGACGCGAACGAGCAGCGGCGTAGTTTGGTGCAACCATTGGATAGGATGCATCCAGATCCCACTTTTCGCGGTACTGTTCAGGGGTAAGGCCATAATGGGTCATCAGGTGACGCTTCAAAGACTTGAATTTCTTGCCGTCTTCGAGGCATACGATGTAATCGTCCGCTACGGATTTCTTTGGGTTGATTGCAGGTTTCGGCTTTTCCTGAATCGCGACGACTGCTTCTGCACCACTACCGACCCGACCAAGAGCAGCGTGGACATCAGCAATAAGCGCTGGGAGATCGCCAGATGGCACCGAATTATTGCTTACATAAGCAGCAACCAATTCAGCGGTCAGCTCCAGAAGAACATCACCAGCAGCTGTGTTTGAATTGTCGAATGTTGTCATCAAAGTCCAAATCCTTCATCTAATTTGAAAACTGGGTATTACTCGGGAAAGCAAGCAGTATAAATCTGCAAATATCAGAAATCCTGACACTGATGGCCACACTGTATTCAGGATAGAGCACAAATTGTCAAATCAATACTTCACCAAAAAAAGAAATATTTGTAATTTTTCCTTGATATAGAATTTACTTGGGTCTTCACGGTGATTAAGGCAAGAAAGCCAAAATCCGATTAAACATGTGATAACATAAATGTTCACACGTGAACATCCACACAACACCACTAAGACCAAAAATGGCGAAAATGAGGAACCAATCCTCATTTCACAAGCATTCTATAATAACGGATATTGCTGAGTGCGGTTGCGAAACCTACGATAGAATAACTCATGACAATATTGTTAGAGTTCTGTTTTTGACCAAATAGACAATTTACGCACAAGATGAACAAAAAAACCACAAAGCCACGTTGATCCGGCAAAACGCCTCTCCAAATCAGCCGAAACCGCCCTTCGACCGGCCCATATCAGTGCATTCGCTTAAATAACGGCAGTATTGTTGCAAGAAGTTATGTGCAACATTTTATTTATGAAGATGTTCTCTCCACTGGTAAAACAATCTGGAATAGAAAAAGGCAAGGCCACGGTATTGCACGTAATGGTTGTAGTTCTGTGCCGCCACTCTGCTTCTTAAGCAGGATTGACGAATCCTTTGCAGATGTGGTCATCGTATGCTTTGGCAAGAGTCCGATATGCTGGCATGATCCGCGTCAGCCCCTCCTGCCCATCCTATCCACTGCACCTGAAAGCATTTTATGACCAACACATCCCGTTTCATCACCCTTCCCGCTCCCCAATCCGCCAAGCATCCGGTTTCCGATACGCGCCACGGTATTACCCGCGTGGATGACTATGCGTGGATGCGTGCTGAGAACTGGCAGGAGGTTTTCAAGGACCCATCGACGCTCGATCCTGCGATCCGTAGTCATCTGGAAGCGGAGAACACCTATCAATCGGCATTGATGGCCGATACCAAGGCATTGCAGGCCAAGCTTTTTGACGAAATGAAAGGCCGCATCAAGGAGGATGATTCCTCTGTTCCATCAAAAGATGGACCTTATGCCTATGGCACTTCCTACAAGACGGGCGGACAGCATCCACGTTTTTTCCGTACACCGCGCGATGGCGGTGAGCAGACCATGTTGCTCGATGGTGATCTGGAAGGTGACGGCAAGGCCTATTTCAGTCTCGGCTCCGCCGACCATTCCCCTGATCATTCAAAAATGATCTGGGGTTTTGACGATAAGGGTTCTGAATTCTACACGCTCAAAGTGCGCGATCTGACAACGCGTGCTGATGCGGATGATCTCGTCAGCGACACATCCGGTGGCGGTGTATGGAATGCCCACTCCAACGGCTTTTACTATACAAGGGTGGATGCCAATCATCGCCCTTCCCGTCTTTTCTATCATGAACTTGGCCAGCCTGAGAGCACCGACCGCCTGATCCATGAGGAGAAGGATGCGGGGTTCTTCCTGGGCGTCGGCGGCAGTTCGCTCGACGATTTTATCTTCATCGATTGCCATGATCACGAGACTTCCGAGGTCTGGCTACTTGATGCCAGAAATGCCGCTTCGGAACCAAAACTTGTTGCTGCACGCCAGACAGGCGTGGAATACAGCCTGACCGAAGGCGGCGATGTTTTCTACATCCTTACCAATGCCGATGGTGCCAAGGATTTCAAGATCATGAGCACGCCGGTCACGACGCCGGAGCCGGAAAACTGGACTGAAGTGGTCGCCCACAAAGCGGGCCGCCTGCTTCTCGGCCATGGCGCTTACAAGGACCATGTGGTTTGGCTGGAGCGTGAGAACAGCCTGCCCCGTATCATCATCCGCAATCGCCATTCGGGTGAAGAACATGCCATTGCCTTTGACGAAGAGGCTTTCTCGCTCGGCCTGCAGGGCAGTCCTGAATATGACAGCGAGGTTATCCGCTTTTCCTATTCATCAATGACCACGCCCTCGCAGCTCTATGATTACAATATGCGCACACGCGAGCGTACATTGCTCAAGACGCAGGAAGTGCCTTCCGGCCACAACCCGGATGATTACATCACCCGGCGTTTGCTGGCTCCTGCGTCCGATGGCGAAACCGTACCGGTTTCCATCGTCTATCACCGTGATACGAAACTGGATGGCTCGGCGCCCTGCCTGCTCTATGGCTATGGCTCCTACGGCATGACCATTCCCTCAAGCTTCAGCACCAGTTGCCTGTCGCTGGCCGATCGGGGTTTCATTTACGCCATTGCCCATATTCGCGGTGGCAAGGACAAGGGCTATGCCTGGTACGACAATGGCAAACGCCTGCACAAGAAGAACACGTTCACGGATTTCATCGCCTCGGCCCGCCATCTGGTTGCGGAGGGCTTCACCAGCCATGAGCGCATCATCGCGCAGGGCGGTTCGGCTGGTGGCATGTTGATGGGCGCCGTCGCCAACATGGCACCGGAAGCCTTTGGCGGCATCATTGCCGAAGTACCGTTCGTTGATGTCATCAACACGATGCTTGACGATACTTTGCCGCTCACCCCGCCGGAATGGACCGAATGGGGCAATCCGATCACCTCGCCGACCGATTACGCCTATATGGCTTCCTACTCGCCCTATGACAACGTCCATGCGCAGGCCTATCCGCCTGTTCTCGCAGTGGCGGGGCTGACCGATCCACGCGTGACTTACTGGGAACCGGCAAAATGGGTGGCGAAATTGCGGGAGCTGAAGACCGATGACAATCCCGTGCTCTTCCGCATCAACATGGATGCAGGCCATGCCGGTGCGTCTGGCCGGTTCTCACGGCTGGAAGAAGTCGCCTATGTCTATGCCTATGCCCTCAAGCTGGTTGGCAAGGCGGAGGTTTAATGGCCCACGAGGATGCAACCAAGCCATCCGCGAAAACCAGCGGATGGCAGTAGCGCAGATGTGTTTGATGTTGTGTCGACTCGCAGTTACAGACATCGCTGTTTCCGCTATAAAGGCATGAGGCGCTCGTGGGGAAGCAAGGTTAGACTGGTTCACTGCAGGAGGTTGTCATGATGAAACGAAGCGCACTTACCCTGATGCTCGGTCTTGCATTCGCCGCCCAGCCGGTAATCTCCCTCATGGACATGACTGAAGTACAGGCCGCAGTTCGCAAGAATGTCAGCGAATATGCTGGCGTACGCTGCAATACGCCGCCGCGCGGCTCCGGTGTTATTGTCGGGCGTTATTCCGGTACAACAGACAATCCGATCATCTCCATGGGCGGCGATTACGTGGGCGTTTCTGCCTATCGCTGCTTCCGTTCCATGGAGGAGTGCCGCGGCTGGCTCTACACCATGCGCAGCAAATATATTGATGGAAACTTCGTGTTGATCGGATGCGACAAACGCTGACGGAACGAATTAAACCTCGCCGCTCATCAGCTTTCTGAACACTTCCAAACCGTCCTCTGACGAGCCCGCTGCGAGGATGTGCATCGCATCGTCGGCGGCTGTTTTTGCGCGTGCAAACATCACAGCCTCATAGGCCTGAACCGCCCGGCTCCGGTCGCCACCCTGCGTCAAGGCGTCGGCGAGATCAGCAGCATCGCGCAGCGCAAGGTTGGCGCCTTCGCCAGCCGGTGGCATGAGATGCGCCGCATCACCGATAAGCGTGATGCCGGCATGGTGCTCCCAGTGGTGCCCGGCAGGCAGCGTATAAACGGGCCATGGCCGCACGTCCTCGTCGGCCGCATGAAACAGCTGGAGCAGGCCCGCATCCCAGTCCGCGAAATGCGCGAGAATGCTCTCTTTTGTCTCGGCAACGTCCGGCTCATCGCCGCGCGGCAAGGCCGCATAGACACGGATAAGCGCGTTGGAATTGCGCTGGGCAAAAATTGATTTGCCATCGCCCTTGGCGATGGATGTGCCCCGGCCAACGAGTGCCGCCACGTCAGGATAACGCCGGTCGACATCAGCAATCGACAACTCGAAATAGCTGAGACCGGTATGCTGAGGTTTTGCCGTTGATACGAGCGGGCGAACCTTTGACCAGGCACCGTCAGCACCGACGACAAAATCAAACTGCCTGACGACACCATTGGTGAAACGAAGCTCGACAGTGCCATCAGCAAGCTGCAAAGCCTCACTCAACCGGTATCCCCAACAGATCGCCTCCTGCGGAAACGAGCGCAACAGCAGGGTGCGAAGCTGGCTGCGATCAATTTCGGGCCTGTCGCCATCAGCCGAGTCGTCCTTGAATACCAGTGCCCCGTGCTTGTCGTAGAGCCGTATGCCCTGATCTTCATAACGGGCAAAACTCTGGAACTCCGTGAAAAGCCCGGCACGTTTCATCGCGTATTGTCCGGTTTCCGCGTGCAGATCGAGCATACCGCCCTGCCCGCGATGCACAGGCGATTCATCGCTCTCGAAAACCGTGAAGGCAACACCCGTCATATGCAGCATACGGGCGAGCAGCAGACCGCCGGGACCACCGCCGATGATGGCTATATTTGAATTCTTTGACATTTCCATATTCTCTTTGATAGATTGCATAGGGTCCTATTTAATATAACATAGGGTCCTATGCAAGGAGAATCAACATGTCCGAGCCGGATACAAGACAAGCCCCATCCTTCCTGATCAAACAGGTGGCGCGGGAACTGATACGCCGGGGCGAGGAACGGCTGCGGCCGCTCGGGCTTGGAACAGCCTATCTTCCCATTATGGTGGCGGTGAAAAACGGGGATGCGGCAACGCAAGCGGACCTTGCCCGGCTTTTGCGGGTGGAGCAGCCTTCCATGGCACAGTTGCTGGGGCGGATGGAGCGTGACGGGCTTATCCGGCGCAAGGTCGATCCCGGCAACAGGCGGAGCCAGATCATCGAATTAACAGCGCTTGCCGTCGAGCGCCTGCCGCAGGCCTATGCGGCTCTCAACGAGGGCAATATTCTCGCCATGACCAATTTTACGCCTGATGAAGAGGCGCAATTCGTGGCGTTCCTCAACCGTATCCAAGTCAATCTTCGCAGCGATGTCTGAAACTGCTCAGGAAGGCTGGCCCTTCCAGACGATGCTGCTGATATCAAGTTTCTTCGGAATGATTTTCAGCTCATAGAACTCATCAGCCAGTGCCTGCTGATAGGCAATCGCCTCAGGCGTCACGCGCGTTACATCGCCAAGCCGCAGGCCTTCGCGCGTCAGTGTGATCCTCTGAATATCCTCTGGCACACCGGTAATTTTCGACAGGGCAGCCACCGTCTGGTCGAGATTGTCCTGCGCGGTCCGGCCTACCTTTGCCAATTCGTCCAGCACTTCGGTCAAGATATCGCCATGGGCGGCGGTGAAATCACCATTGCTGAGGAAATAGGACCAACTGTCAGCAATGCCCCGACCCGTGGCCAGAACCCGCGTTTCCGGGCGCTTTTCGGCAATGGCAAGATATGGGTCCCAGATCGACCATGCATCGACCTGGCCAGACGCAAAGGCGGCGGCGGCATCGGATGGTGAAAGGTCCGACGCCCTGATGTCATTGACCGACAGGCCCGCAGTGCGCAGAGCCTTGACCGTGAAATTATGGGCACTCGATCCCCGCTTGAAGGCGACCCGTTTGCCCTTCAGGTCCGCAATGCTTTGGATCGGCGAATCCTTCTGCACGAGAATGGCTGATCCATCAGGCGAACCCTTATAGGTGCCCGCATAAACCAGATTTCCGCCGGCGGCCTGCGCGAAGAGCGGCGGCACATCACCGGTTGGCCCGAAATCAACAGCACCCGCGCCCAGGGCTTCCAGCAGTGGCGGTCCGGACGAAAATTCGGCCCAACTGACAGCTATGCCGCGCGCTTCAAAGCGTTTTTCCAGTGCACCTGTCCCCTTGGCCAGCGCGAGAACGCCGCCCTTCTGCCAGCCAATGCGCAGGGTTTTCAACGGCTCGGCGTTTGCACGGCTCGTCAACGGTATGAGCACTGTTACGGCACCAGTGCCAAGCAAAGCGAGAGTCTGTCTGCGGGTCAACATCGATGCCATCCTTTTCGTATCACTATTGATCAAAGGATGAAGCAAACGACTGACGGGATCGACGTCATAAATATTGAACAATCAATCACACCGGGAAAATCATTCCCCGACAACCCAAGCAAAGTGAAATGATTTGACCCGGAATGGATCGAACTGACGTCATCTCAGGGTTTTGGAAAACCATTGGGATGGGCAGGAATCGCCTTGAGATAGGCTGCAATCGCGTCGCGATCAGCGGCGTCCAGATGCGCCATATTGAGCACGACGTCGGTCATGGAACCGCCCAGCGAATCGAAATCCGGCGTAAAGCCGCTTTCCAGCGCATAGGCGATGTCTTTTTCCGACCAGTTGTCGATACCGCCCTCGCCGCCCGTGATATTGGGAACAACCCCTTTGCCCTCAGGCGCCTTTGCACCCGCAAGCCAGCGCGTCTTGTCGAGCCCGCCAATGGCATTGCGCGGCGTATGGCATTCACCGCAATGACCCGGACCTTCCACCAGATACTGGCCACGTTTGATCGCATCCGTCGCACCGGCAATGGTCAAAACCGGGTCCGCCGACAGATAAAGCCGCTTCCATAAACCCAATCCCCGGCGAACCGTGAAGGGGAAACTCAAACGGTGATCCGCCGCTACATTATCCGATGGCGGCAGGGTTTTCAGATAGGCGTAGAGATCGGCAATGTCCTGCACCTGCATGCGCGCATAGGAGGTGTAGGGAAAGGCCGGGTAATAATGCCGCCCGTCCGGCGAGACACCGGCAAGCATGGCATTGGCAAGATCTTCAAACGACCATTTGCCAATGCCTTTATCCGAAGGGGAAATGTTGGGGCTAACGAACGTGCCAAATGGCGTGACCAGTTCATGGCCACCTGTCAGCACCAGCCTTGCATCGCCGCTGGCACCGGGTGCCGCATGGCAGGAGGCACAGCCCCCCACCCAAAAAACGCTTTCACCGCGCTTGGCATCGCCGGGAGCCACAGCCGCGAGCCTTGCCGGATCAACCCGCGATGGTGCAGACAGGAGCCAGAAAACAGCGCCTCCGGTTATCACGACCACAATGATGAGCAGCAGAAGCTTGCGGATCAATGTGTATCCCCCAGTTTACGCAATCAGTTCTTCTTGATGCGGAATGTCTGATGGCAGGCTCCGCAATTCTGCGACACCTGTGCAAAGGCAAGCTTGAAGCTGGCAAGATCCTGCGGCTTGGCACCGGCTGCTGCGGCAGCATCAGCCTTGTACTTGTTCACCGCAGCGACAAAACCAGCATTGTCTTCCCAGATTTTCGGTGAAGCAGTGGTATCGCCGCCGGTTTCCGAGCCAGCGGGAAAGAGTGCCACCGGATCGATCTTCTGCGCATCCTCGTTCAGCTTGGTAAGGGCGGCCAGCACGGCGGCGGCGTCAAACGGCTTGTCACCTTTGGCAATAGGCGCAAGACTGCCAATCGCCTTGCCCTGATCTTTCATCAGTGCCTGCCGGTCAGCAATCGGATCGGCACCGGCGACAGACGAAAACACCGCAAGGGCCAGCAAAGGCGCCGCAGCAAAAGCAATCACTCTCTTCATGAATGTCTCCAACTCTCGTGGCTTCAAATATATGTGGCTTCAAGGGTTTCCATGGGCACTCTAGAGTAAACATCTCCGATTGCACCCGCGTCATACGATCACATTTTCGTATGACAAGCATTGGCGCAGATACGAAAAACCCCGGCTTTAGGCCGGGGTTTTTCTGGTCGGTTCGTTAAATACGGCGCCATCTGCGATCATAGCGATGATGCCAACGCGGGCGATCCCAACGGCGTTCATAACGATAATGCGGCCGATCCCAACGACGGTCCCACCGGCGATCATAACGCCGGTCCCATCTGCGATCCCAGCGACGATCATAACGGCGGTCCCAGCGACGGTCATAACGGCGATCATAGTCGCGGTAATACTGAACTTTCAGTACATCGCCATTTGCAGCAACTGTCCCTGATGTGGTGATCGGCTTCTCGACAGTCATCGGCGCGGCGGAAACCGGTCCGGCTGCTCCGAGGGCTCCAATCGACATCACCACGGCAAAAAGAGCTGAAATCAACTTTTTCATAGTGCCTCCAGTGAAATGCGCCTGAGTGGACATGCATTTCGACGTTTATAGTCCCTAGGTAATAGACTTAAGTCTAATCCCATGAACCAGAGATGAATAATCAATATGGCGGAGCAAAGGCATAGCGGGAAAGCCTGATCACATATAAAAACCGGCCGTGCGAATGCGTGAAAGCTGCATTCGTACGGCCGGTTCGTTTCGCGCTATGGTTTCATTCAAGCCCCGTCAATACCTGATGCGCGATGCGAACCCGCTCCTCGTTGGGATAGTTCTTGTTGGCCAGAATGACGATACCGGCTTGCTTTTTCGGGATGAACGCCACATAGCCGCCGAACCCGCTGGTCGAACCTGTCTTGTTTATCCACACGTCGTCGCGCGGCGCCAGCGGCGGCGTCAATTGCTTGACCGGTAACTGCTTGAGCATGTCAGCTGAATTGCTCTGCTGGAGCATCTTAAGAGCAACCGGATAGGCATATTGCTCCCATATCAGGTCCTGTGTCATCGCACCGACCTTGAAATAGCCCGTATGCGTGTCGGTGATTGCCTGCTGCAGCTTTCCATCCAGCTTGACCATTTTCATGTTTGCCTGAAGCACACGGATCAGATCGGTGGCGGTAGTTTTCACGCCATAAGCCTCGGAGGAAAGCACGGCTGGTTTCACCCGCACCGGATCATCCTTCGCCGTGTAGCCTTGGGCATAGTCAGCCATTTTGGTTGCCGGTACTTCAACATAGGTGCTTTTCAGCCCGAGAGCCGGGAACAATTCCCCTTGCATTAACGCGCCGAAATCCTTGTTCATGGCTTTGGCGGTGATGAACCCCAGCATCCCGATGCTCGGATTGGCATAGGTCCGGGCTGTCCCGGCCTTGTAGGCGGGCTTCCACTTTTGCAGATAGGTCATCAACTGATCATCGTTCGTGACCTCATCAGGCACCTGCAGCGGGAAGCCCCCGGCGGTATGGGTGCCAAGATGCATCAGGCTGACATCGCCGAACTCTGTCCCCTGCATGGACGGCACATATTTGCTCGTCTTGTCGGACAGGGAAATCTGACCATTGACCTGCGCCCAACTCGCCTGTGTTGCAACGAATGTTTTGCTGATCGATCCGATCTCGAAGATCGTATCCCCGGTAACAGGCATTTTGGTCTGGCGGGAAGCTATACCGTAGTTGAACAGATATGAGTTTCCCTCAACGACGACGCCAACAGCCATCCCCGGAACACCATATTTTTCCATGATCGGACGCACCGCCGTATCGACCAAATCCTTGATCTCGGTTTCCTGTTCCTCGGCAGCATGGCTGGCGGCCATTGATGCGCCTGTGACAAGCAGGGCGCATGCCAGTAAGCTGGTTACTTTGGAGATCATTATCGGGCTTCCTTTTGCTGGTCGCGCGAACAGCGAGGCATAAGCTGCCTGCCGCTTGACGCATCAATTTTGCTGAGCGGTCTCTATTTATTCCACTGTATGGGCCTGTCAAAACATGATATCTCGGGGCAGACATAAGAAAAACTAGGCCATCCATGGTTCGCCCTTTTCTCCCGCTGAACGGCTTGCGAGCCTTCGAAGCATCCGCAAGACATTTAAGTTTCACCCGCGCTGCCATTGAGTTATGCGTGACACAGGCTGCGGTGAGCCAACAGGTCAAAAGCCTGGAAATGCGTCTGGGTGTGCCGCTGTTTCAACGCCTGCCGCGCGGCCTGAAAATCACCGCTGAAGGCGAAGCGCTTCTGCCTGTCGTCACCGGATCCTTCGATCATATGGCAGATACGCTTGAACGGATCGAAGGCGGCCATGTGCGCGAACTGTTGTTTCTGGGTGCGGTCGGAACATTTGCCGTGGGCTGGCTGCTGCCACGATTGCCGGATTTTCAGCGGCAATTTCCGTTCGTCGATATCCGCCTGTCGACCAACAACAACCGCGTTGATATGGCGGCGGAAGGGTTGGACTTTGCCATCCGGTTTGGCAGCGGCGCATGGCATGGCACAGATGCGACCCGGCTCTTTGAAGCACCGCTTTCACCACTATGCGTCCCGGCATTGGCGCAAACACTGCAAGAGCCTGCTGACCTTGCCAATCACACGCTTCTGCGCAGCTATCGAACTGACGAGTGGAACACATGGTTTGCGGCGGCTGACGCGCCTGCGGCACCGCAACTGAACAGGGCTATTGTCTTCGACTCGTCTCTGGCAATGATGGAAGCTGCCTTGCAGGGGATCGGCGTGGCGCTGGCACCGCCCATGATGTTCTCCCGCCTGCTTACTGCCGGTGCCATTGAACAGCCATTCCAGACTTCGATCTCGCTTGGCAGCTACTGGCTGACGCGGCTGCAATCGCGTCAACCAACGCCAGCCATGCTGGCATTTTCCGAATGGATCGTTTCAGAACAGTAATCAGGCCGAGGCGGTCTCATTTTTCAAGATCTTGCCGAGATTGTCGAGCATGGAACTCCAGCCTGCCTGACGGTATTCAGGCTTATCCTCATCATCGAGAAATGCCGCCTGCTCCGTCAGAACAAGATGGCAGCCCTTGTCATCAGGCGTAAGCTCAACCGTTACAACACCGCTGGAAATCGATGTTGTCTCACGCTTCATCGTGCCAGAGGATATGATCCGCCTGTTCGGTACAATGTCCTGATAGGTGCTGGTATTGATATAGGTTTCACCGCCAGTCCGGCCGAACCGGCAGATTTCACCGCCACCGACGCGAAAATCGAACTGGTCATAGGCCATATACCAGCCCTCATCCATGGCGTTCCAGCGCAGCAAAGCTTCAACGCTGGACCAGGCGGCAAAGACGCGTTCTGGCGTGGCCTCATAGGTCCGCTCCACGACGATGGTTGCATGTTTGACAGAACGCTCGGCCATGACTTCCTCCTGAATAGCCATTTCATTAAGTGATTGCTTAAGTAACACATCGACCCCCGCCTTGCAAGCGATAGTATCGTAATTGCTTAAGTGTTCAAACATCCAAAAATGTCCATATGTTAAGGCACCACAACAGTTCTTGGATGCTGGGCATTCAGGTAAACTCCATCGTGCCGCTGAGTCGAAGGAAACGCCCGTGAAGAAAAAACGCGCTGACCACGTCTGGGATGTCCCGCCTTCGGCCCGGGGCAAGCCAGCTCGGTTGACGGTTGCGACCTGCCAGTTTCCCGTTTCCTACGATATCAATGCCAATCTGGCCCATATGCTTGATCTGATCGGCCACGCTGCTTCTTCAGGCGCCGACGTGGCACATTTTCCCGAATGCGCCCTCTCCGGCTATGGCGCGGCAACGTGGCCGTCATGGGATGATTTTGAATGGGCAACCCTGAACGCTGCCATGGACAGGATTGCCGAAGCCGCCCGCGCCCATCGCGTCTGGATCGTCACCGGCTCCGTCCATTGGGACGATGCGCATACCCGCCCCACCAATTCCGTGTTTGTCTTTGATGACAAGGGTGTCATTGCCGGGCGCTATGACAAGCGGCGCTGTTCGATCAATGATCTGCGCGCCTTTGCACCGGGTGACAAGCCGCTGACCGTCGATATCAAAGGCGTGCGCTGCGGTTTCCTTATCTGCCTTGACTGGGCTTTCCCGGAGCTGTGGCAGGAGCATGCGGGAAAGGCTGAGATGATCTTTCATTCCTGCTATACGGATAATGTGGCGCGGGACCGGATCGAAGCCCATACGATACAGCCCTTGATTCAGGGTTATGCATGGCTCCATCAATACGCCGTCAGTTCATCGAATTCCTGCCGCCCGCGCCAGAATTTTCCGAGCTTCTGGATCGAGCGCACCGGTCACCATGGCGGCAGGGCGACAGCTGATGAAACAGGGCTCATCCTGAATGCCCTCACTGATGATCCGGAACTTGATGCCTTCTGCAAACAGGTGCTGGATTTCCGCCGCTCGGCAACCGATGGCAGCCTCTATGCTCCCTATCTGGAAGCGCAAAAGGTCTAATGCAACCACTGCCAAATTATGGCATGATCTGACAAACCACTCTCACATGTGAGCCAGACTTGTCCCGATCAGAGCGCCTTCTTGATCTCATCCAGACCATGCGCCGTTATCGCCGTCCCGTCAGTGGCAAGGTGCTGGCGGAAGAAACCGGCATCAGCATTCGCACGCTCTATCGCGATATAGCGACCTTGCAGGCGCAAGGCGCCCATATCGAGGGCGAACCGGGGCTTGGCTATATTTTGCGACCTGGCTTCATGCTGCCGCCGCTGATGTTTAGCGAGGAGGAAATAGAGGCTTTGGTGCTTGGCTCGCGCTGGGTGGCAAAGCAGCCTGATAACCGCCTTTCCACCGCCGCGCGCGATGCTCTCAACAAGATTGCAGCTGTCTTGCCGGATGATCTGCGTGAAAGTGTCGATGCTTCCACACTGCTCGTTGGGCCGAGCGAAAGCTCGACAACCGACGGAATCGATCTTGCCAGCGTGCGCAAGGCCATCCGCAGCGAACGCAAGCTCGATATTACCTATCGCGATAGCAATGGCAGTCAATCGAGCCGGCTCATCTGGCCGTTTGCGCTGGGGTTTTTCGAGAAGGTGCGTGTTATCGTTGCCTGGTGCGAATTGCGGCGGGATTTCAGGCACTTTCGCACCGACCGCCTCGCGCGCCTTGAACCTACCGACATCCGCTATCCACGCCGCCGTCAGGTTCTTCTGAAAGAATGGCGCGACAAGCAGGGTATCGCCCAGCCAAGTTAATCGCTACTGCCAGAAACTGGCAGTATGCCGATCTATGGTTGCTCCATCACAACCTGAAGGAGACACACCATGGCCAACCCTAATCTCATGATACTCTATGTTGCCAATGCCCCTGTAAGCCGCGCTTTCTATGCGGAACTGCTCAAGCGCGAACCGCTGGAAGAAACAGAAAACTTTGCCATGTTCGCCCTTCATTCCGGCCTGCTGCTTGGGTTGTGGGCGCGCGACAAGGTCCAGCCTCCAGTCACCATCACCGGTTCCAGCACCGAACTCGTTTTCAGCGTGGGTACAGATGATGAGGTGGAAACCGCACATCGCGACTGGGCGGCACGCGGCTTGACGATTGCACAAGCCCCGGTTCTGTTGGATTTCGGCTACACTTTTGTCGCGCTTGATCCGGATGGTCATCGCCTGCGGATGTTTGCCGCTTCGACACAGGGAGCGGAGCAATGAGCGCGCACTGGATTGCAGTGGCTTCAGCCGAGCATGTGCGTCGTGGTCTGCAGGAGGGTTTCATGCAGGTCTGTCATGGCAAGGAAGGTCCGCTCATGCGGATCAAACCCGAGGATAAGGTGATCTACTATTCGCCGACCGAAGTATTTGGCGCCAAGGACGGGTTGCAATCATTCACCGCCATCGGCGCGGTGCGGGAAGACGACGCCTATCGCCACGACATGGGCGGTGGTTTTGTGCCCTGGCGCCGCAACATTGACTGGTTCGATGCAACGGAGGCGGAAATCCGCCCCCTGCTCGACCGGCTGAGTTTCACCAGGGGCAGGCAGAATTGGGGCTATCAGTTCCGCTTTGGTGTTCTTGCCATCGACGTGCAGGATTTTGAGATTATCGCCGACGCAATGAATGCCCGCGTGCCGCAGATGGTTTGATCATCCGTGATGGAGCGCCGCGCCTGAAGGTGTCAGATGGCGGGTTGCGGCCCAGAAAACCAGCGCCAGCAGACTGATGCCCGCACCTGCCAGACTGACACCTGCCCAGCCCGCATAGGCATAGATCAATGTTGAACCGAACGATCCGGCGGCGCTGCCGATGGAATAGAAGATCATATAGCCAGCCGTCAGGCGGCTTTGGGCTTCGGGGCGCACCCGGTAAATCAGGCTCTGGTTGGAGACATGCACCGCCTGCAAGGCGAAATCAATTGTCACAACACCGATGATAAGAAACCAGAGCGACGATTGCATGAACGCAATCGGCACCCATGACAAAAGCATGATTGTCAGTGCAATGCCTGTGGTGCGCTGCGCATGGCCGTGATCGGCCCATCCGCCTGCCCTTGAAGCGGCGAGCGCACCAGCAGCCCCGGCAAGACCGAACAGGCCGATCTGGGTGTGTGACAACGAAAAGGGCGGCGCGCCCAATGGCAGCACCAGCGGCGTCAACAGCATGGTGATATCAGCGAAGATGAACATGGCGATGATGGCGCGGATACGCAAAACGGGTTCTTCAACAAACAGCAAGAACACCGATTTGATCAGTTGCGGATAGGCAATTTTTGCGCGCTTGGCTTCATTGCGCGGCAGAAAATGGAAAAGCAGCCCAGCGATAACCAGTGTCAGCACGGCGGACACCGCATAGACAGAGCGCCAGCCCGCCAGATCGGCCATGGTTCCGGCAATAGTGCGGGCGAGCAGAATACCGAGGACAATACCGCTGGTGATGATCCCCACCACCTGCCCGCGCTCATGCGGCTTTGCCAGACCGGCGGCATAGGCGACCAGAGCTTGCGTCACAACGGCGAGCAGTCCAATCGAAGCCATCGCCACGAGCAGCGCAAAGGATGTCGGGGCAAAACAGACCGCCAACAGTGCCAGAGCGGACAGGACGGATTGGCCCGCAATCAAACGGCGGCGGTCGATAAGGTCCCCCAACGGCACAATCAGCAGCAGGCCAATTCCGTAGCCAACTTGCGAGATTGAGACAATCAAGCCTGATGTGGCGTGGCTCATGCCGAAGCTATCGGCAATGGCATCGAGCAAGGGTGGAGCGAAATAAACATTCGCCACTGCCAGCCCGCAGGCTATCGCGAACAAGAGCGCAAGGGGCCGGGAGAACTCTGCAGCGTTTGATGCGCTTATTGGCCCATTTTCGGCAATTTCACCCCGCAAAACCGCTTGTCCGGCGGCAATGAGCAGATTATCGTCCTGTTCAAGCTTCATCGTGTTCCCTGCGAATGTGGTTGCAAATTAAAACCTATTGCCTCTTAACGAGTCTAGTTTTATTATGCAACCACCCTTCGCGGAATGCTCACTGATGAGCGCTGCTCTGCGACGACTATAAAGGGGGACAACTATGGTCAAGCGAACGAGCCACAAGGATGATCCATGCCCAGTGGCAAGGCCACTGGATGCAATTGGGGATTGGTGGTCACTACTGATAATTCGCGACGCGTTTGAGGGATCGCGCCGCTTCGGGGAATTCCAGAAAAGTCTTGGTCTGGCCAAGAATATTTTGTCGACACGCCTGCGCAATCTGGTTGCACACGATATTTTCACGATAGAGCCCTGTGCGGATGGCAGCGCCTATAGTGAATATGTGTTGACCGAAAAAGGCCGGGGGCTATTCCCGCTGCTTGTCGCCCTGCGGCAATGGGGTGAGGAATATTACACCGACAGTTACAAGGCGCAGGTCCGGCTGGTCGACCGCGAAACAGGCCGGCCCGTGCGGCGGCTCGAATTGCGGTCTGATGACGGGCGCCTGCTTGGGCCTGACGATACGGTTGTGGTTGGGCACTAGGCAAAACCGCCCTCAGACCTTTGATCTGATAATATTGAAAACGGCACCTTGATACGGAGCCGTTTTCTGCGGCGCGCCTGAACGTGCGCAGTCTGTGGCCTAAGCCACTTTATAGGCCAAAAACGCTACAGACATCAGAATGGTAATCAATGTGCTGACCGTGACGGAAAACGCAGCCTGCGACTGAAGTTCAGCTCTTCCCTGAAACAGAATGACAACATTAATGGCCACCGGCATCACAGACATGAACAGGATTGCCGGATAATCTGCCTCCGAAAACGACCCCAGTACGGCAGCATCAAGAAACAGCAGAAAGCCGGCAAGTAGCGGAAACAAGGCATGTTTGAACAAGAGGGCATGAAGGATCAACTTTGAACGGAAAATATCACCCTGCAGTTTCAGGCATGATCCCACATACAGAACCGACAGCACGAAAATTGCCTGACTTGCGAACCAAAGAATACTGGACAAGACAGGCGATGGAACAAAACCGAATTGGCTCAGTGCAAACCCGGCCAGAAACGCCGGAATATAGGGTGGAAAAATGATCTTCCGCAAAAAGGCCAGCAACCAGCCCTGATGCCCGCCACTGCCTTCGGTGAAGAAGATGGCACTGACCAGCGAGAAAAATGTGATGCTTCCCGATGCCCACAAACTTGCAATCTCGGTTCCCCTGCTACCGAATAAAATAGATGCGAGGGGAATCCCAAGAAATGCATTGTTCGACCACGAGGACATGGTTCCCAAAGCTATGCCGTCGGGATCGCCTCTCCTTAAAACAGCAATGGACCCAAAAACCAGAAGAGATGACAGGAGCGATAGCAGGGATACCGAGAGCAGACCGTGATCATGGATGCGCAATGCGGATATGAAGAAAACCATCGGCAATGCATATCTTACGAGAAATACCCCACTTTGCTTTTGCAGACCGGGGTTCAGATATCGTCTGAGATAAGCGCCAAGGGCGAGGATGAGATAGAAGGCCAGCAAGTTCAAAACAATTTCCAGCATCACTCACCCTGACGATCGTGCAATTTCGCGCCTTTTTATGCAGTTCCCTTTTAAGCACGATAACCCAAAATGGATTTCAATCTAATTACCAATTGGTCTAACGCAGGCTTATTGCCCTCACGCTCATCCCTCGCTTTCCCAAGTAGCTGTCTATAAATGCAATTGCAAATCATTTGCAATAACGCTTGACGGCGCGCTCGTTCTTCGTATTCTGTGCTTGCCTTGAGAAAAAAGACCGGATGACCAGATGCTCTTCATTCCAGATAAGGTTCGACGCCGCCTGCTGACTGAACGTGACCGGCAATCCGGTTTCTCCGCAGTTGTCAGGGACCGCATCAAGGCGGCGGGTCTGCGGCCGACAAAGCAGCGCATTGCGCTGGGCGAGATTCTGTTTCGGGCCCATCAGGGCCACACAACGGCGGAACAGCTTCACCGGCAGACGATCAAATCCGGCGTGCGGCTTTCGCTCGCGACCGTCTACAACACGCTCAACCAGTTCGCCGATGCCGGATTGCTCTCAAAGGTCAATCTTGATGGCGAACAGAGCTATTTCGATATCAATATCAGCGATCACCACCATTTTTATATCGAGGCGCAGGATCTGCTGATCGATATTCCGGCTGATCAATTGACGTTTGGAAAACTACCCTCCCCGCCAGAGGGTTATCGCATATCAAAAATTGACGTGCTGATCGGGTTGGAACCCGTCGGTGCCACGGGCTGTCCGGGTCCGTTTTCAAATGAATGCGCGGCTTGCAGTGGATGTTTCTCAAGACCAAATGTGCACCCGCTGAAGGAAAAAGGGCCCCGTCCATGACGAGGCCCCTTTATCAATCTCAGTCCGAAAAAAGCCTGTCTGGCTTCTCCCGAAAAAGCTTATTTGGCTTTTTCGTAGAGTTCGAGGACGTAATCCCAGTTGATGAGACTGTCGACGAAAGCTTCAAGGTACTTTGGACGGGCATTACGATAATCGATGTAATAGGAATGTTCCCAGACATCGATGCCGAGGATCGGCGTTGCGCCATGAACCAGCGGGTTTTCGCCGTTTGGTGTCTTGGAGATTTCAAGCTTGCCGTCCTTGACGGAAAGCCACGCCCAGCCGGAGCCGAACTGTGTGGTGCCAGCAGCGATGAAATCGGTGCGGAACTTGTCGTAACCGCCCAGATCCGAGTCAACGGCCTTTTCGAGAGCGCCCGGAAGCTTCTTGCCGCCGCCGTTCTTTTTCAGCCAATGCCAGAAATGCAGGTGGTTGTAATGCTGGCCGGCATTGTTGAACAGGCCGGCATTCTTGCCATAGGACTGCTTGACGATCTCTTCGAGCGAGAGATTTTCAAGACCGGCTTCGGCAGCCAGTTTGTTGCCGTTGTCAACATAAGCCTTGTGGTGCTTGTCATGATGATATTCCAGCGTCTCGCGCGACATAAAGGGGGCGAGTGCGTCGTAATCATACGGCAGTGCGGGCAGTTCGAAAGCCATGGAAGTCTCCTCTTCGATTCAATCTGTGATCGGAATTGGCACCGGATGTTCCCCATTGCGGGGTGGTGGCCAATCCTGACAAAACCTGCGTTCGTTACATAGGTCCGTATTTCCTCGGGGGCAATGCGGAACGGATCAATATTTCAGTTTAACCCGTTTTCAGCGTTAAATTTTCGGCGTGGAGTGGGCGAACTCCCAATACAGCTCCCGCGCCTTCTTGGCGATCGGACCCGGCTGAAGGTCACGACCTTCAATACGGGTAACGGGCACAACCTTGGAATGGTTCCCGGTGGAGAAAATCTCGTCAGCGGTCAGGAAATCCTGAACCGTCAATGTCGCTTGTGTTGTGCGGAAGCCATAATCAGCCAGCACATCGATGGTGCGGGCGCGGGTAATGCCCGAGAGGAATGTGCCATTGGGCGCCGGGGTGAAAATATGCCCGTCCTTGACCATGAAAATATTGGAGCTACCGGTCTCAGCCACATTACCAAGCATATCGAGAACCAGCGTATTGTCGAAACCGCGCGATCTGGCTTCGAGAATGGCACGGCCATTGTTCGGATAAAGACAGCCCGCCTTGGCATTGGTCGGCATCGTCTCGAAGCTCGGACGGCGGAATGGCGAGACAGTCAGAGAGAAACCTGTCGGCTCCTGCATGGGCGATTCATAGAGGCTGAGGCAAAAGCGCGTTGAATCCGGATCAGCAGGCACGCCCATATAGCCACCATGCTCGGCCCAATACATCGGGCGGATATAGACGGCGGTCTTGCCGTCGAATTTCTTCAGGCCATCGCGGGCGAGACCGGCAATTTCATCGGCTCCCATGGTCGGGTTCAGGCCAAGGGCAAGCGCCGACGCGTTGACGCGGGCGCAATGGCGGTCAAGGTCCGGTGAAACACCTTCAAACCAGCGCCCGCCGTCAAAAACCGACGATCCAAGCCACATGGCATGGCTGCGCGGGCCGATCAGGGGAATGTTTCCCTCATGCCAGTCGCCGTCGACATAGGTCCAGGTGATTGATTGCGCTGCTGTATTGACTGCCATGAAAGTGATTCCGCTGCTGTGTGTCTGTTGCCCTATCGAAGGGTTATTCAACCGCAAGGTCAATGCTTCTGGCACGAATGGAAGCAATTTACGACAAACACAACGCCTAATCGGTGCTTTTTGAGGGCTGAAACCACGCATCCCATACTTTCGTTGAATTGCGTATGGGCACATAGCGGATCACAAATTGGTGTGCAGCTTTGATACGGGTGTCAGTTCCGGCGTTAAAAGCTGTGCAAGCCGCCGCGTCAGTTATCCCTCACCCCCGCTCGCGCGGTCGGCTGGCAGGCCCCGTTCGCGGGGCCTGCCCTTCTTATTCTCGCCAAAGCACTGGCAAACAAAAAGGCCGAAGACGTGACGTCTCCGGCCTTTCATGAGTGCAGCGCCTAAAACCTACATGACCAGAATTGGGGTCTTGTTTGGCACGCGATCATAGAGATCAATAATGTCCTGATTGATCAGACGCACGCAGCCCGAAGAGACTGCCTTGCCGATGGACCACCATTCCGGCGATCCATGCAGACGGTACAGCGTATCCTGACCGTTCTGGAAGATGTAGAGCGCGCGGGCGCCGAGCGGGTTGGTCAAGCCGGGCTGCATACCGCCATTGCGGGCGCTGTACTGCACCAGTTCAGGCTGACGGGCGACCATCTCATCCGGTGGTGTCCATGTCGGCCAATGGCGCTTCCACTGGATGACTGCGCGGCCGGACCAGGCAAAGCCCTCACGGCCGATGCCGACGCCATAGCGGATCGCCTGACCACCTTCGCGCACCAGATAAAGAAACTTGTTGCTGGTATCGACGACGATGGTGCCGGGCTGTTCGCCGGTCGGGTCCTGAACGATCTGACGCAGATAGCGCTTGTTCATTCTTTTGATCGGAATGGCTGGCAGCTGATAGCCGTCATCCTCACGCGCCGCATACATGGCATCGTAGGAGCCAAATGCAGGATCAACATCAGCCTGCGGCGAAAGCGGCTGGCCATTATCATCGACCTGAATAACCGGCATATCCGGGATTGCGGCACATCCGGCAAGGCCGACGGCCGCTGTTGCGGTCAATGCAGTCAGGAAACCGCGGCGGGAAATCGTGTTTTGCATCATTGAACCAATTTAGCGGTGGGAGATGGGTTGCGAGATAACGTGGATCGGGTTTACCGCCCTTAAACGCACATAAATTGTGGCAGCGAACCGTTGGCAATAGGGCATAAACAAGGCGATGAGCCGAGTGTTGCGCTGCCGCAACAGAAACGCCATGTGCAAGCTGTTTTGGCCGTTCAACAGCCGATAAACAATTTGTGAGGCCATACTGCCCTCGCCGTTCTGCCCGACTCACTTGATATCATAACGGAAATCAGAGACTCCCGGCAGATCGGCAATCTCCTTCAAGGGCACGCCGCTGGGCTTGCCTCTGACATAGCGATCCATGAACGCGAGACTGGTCTCGATAATCCGCTTGCGTGTGAACAGACCGAGGTCCGTCCATGTCAGATGACCAGCGCCAGTGAACTCGACATAATATTTCGGCCCTTTTGACAGATCATACCCGCCGCCCGGCCTTCGCACCTTGGGTGTTACAAAGATATCGCGCGTTCCGCCCTGATACATAACCGGCGCTTCCAGATGCTGCAGGGAGTCTTTATCAAGATAGGGGCCGACATAGGGCGACAGGGCAAGCGTTGCCTTGACACCGGGAATGCGCCAGCTTGGCCGGGCACCGCTCATGCCCAGCACGGTATAGCCGCCAAGCGAGTGGCCAACGAGACCCATCTCGTTCCAGTTGATCCTGCTGTTCCATTGCCGGTCGCTTTTCAGGGCTGATATGACCTTCTTGAAATCATCGGCGCGGTTGCGGAATGTGGTGTCTTTCCAGCGCTCCGGCTTGCGCAGGGAAACTTGCGGCTTATCCCAAATGTTCTGATGGCCATTGTTGCACGTCGCATCGCGGTGGTTCGGCGCAAAGACGATGTAACCAGCTTCAGCAAAAGCCCGCATCAGGAATTTCGATTGGGTCGAACAACCATGAAACCCGTGGGAGAAGAAAATCACCGGCTGGCGCGCCGTCATCGGCTGGTCCGGCTGCCAGACATGGACATTGACGCCGCCGATCATCTCTTCGCTGTCTTTGGCAAAGGCCGCACCAGTTGCAGCGAGCAGACCAGCCAGAACAATGGCAATGAATTGAGAAAGGTTTCGCACAAGGGTATGGGATCGTCTTGCTGTACTCATTTTGCCTTGTCCGAAATGTTTGTATGCCGTTCGCTGAACGCAACCCACGCGCAATGGTTGCGAATGATCGAGAACACAATCGGATGCGGGCATATTTTGGGCACAGGCCTGCGAGAAAGCGAAAGCCGGGCAATGTTCCCATTGCACCGGCTTTTCTATGGCTGATTCCTGCGCCTGTTAGCGGCGACTGAGGCTTCCCAGAATGCCGCGCACCAGCGCGCGGCCAAGCGAACTTCCCACGGAGCGGACGACGGATTTCATCGCTGCTTCCGCTACGGTCTGGCGGGCACGGGGCTGACCACCACGCGGGCCCGGCTTGCTGCTGCCACCGCCCAGAATATCCGGCAGGCTCCAGCCGCTGGTGCTATCTGCTTCCTGCTCTTTTGCTGCTTCTGCCTCGGTCTGAGTCTGGGCCGCCTTCTTCTGCAGGATTTCATAGGCGGATTCGCGGTCGACCATTGTGTCATACTGGCCAGCAACCGGGCTGCCGGTGATGAGCTTTTGCCGCTCATCCGGTGTCAGCGGCCCGATGCGTCCCGATGGCGGGCGGATCAATGTACGCTGCACGACTGATGGCACACCCTTGTCTGCCAGTGTCGAAACCAGCGCTTCACCCGTCGCCAGATTGGTAATGGCCGCGAAAGTATTGAAATCCGGGTTGGGGCGGAATGTATCAGCAGCCGTCTTCACTGCATTCTGCTCACGCGGCGTATAGGCACGCAGCGCATGCTGAAGGCGGTTGCCAAGCTGCGCCAGCACCGTTTCCGGCACATCAAGCGGATTCTGCGAGATGAAATAGACGCCGACGCCCTTGGAGCGGATCAGGCGCACGACCTGCTCGACACGATCGAGCAGAGCTTTAGGCGCTTCATTGAAGAGAAGATGCGCTTCGTCAAAGAAGAACACGAGACGCGGCTTTTCCGGATCGCCGATTTCAGGCAGTTCCTCGAAAAGCTCGGACAGAAGCCAAAGCAGGAATGTTGAATAAAGCCGTGGATTCATCATCAGTTTGTCGGCTGCCAATACGCTGACCACACCGCGGCCATTGGTATTGGTGCGCATGATATCGGCAATCTTGAGGGCCGGTTCGCCAAAAAATTTCGTGCCGCCCTGCTGTTCAAGCACCAGCAGTGAACGCTGGATCGCACCAACTGATGGCTTTGTCACATTGCCGTAACGCGCGGAAATTTCCTCGGCGCGCTCGGCAATGTTGACCAGCAAGGATTGCAGATCCTTCATGTCGAGCAGCAGCAGCCCCTCTTCATCGGCGATCTTGAAGGCAATATTCATGATGCCTTCCTGTGCGTCGGTGAGATTCATCAGGCGCGAGAGCAGCAGTGGGCCCATTTCCGAAATGGTGGCGCGGATCGGATGGCCCTGCTCGCCGAAAATATCCCAGAAAATAACCGGCGAGGCATCAAGATCATAGGGATCAAGCTTCACATCGGCGGCGCGCTTGACGAGGAAATCCTTCGCCTCGCCCTTGGCACCGATACCCGACAGATCGCCCTTGATATCAGCGCAGAAAACCGGAACACCAGCGCGCGAAAAACCTTCGGCCAGCACCTGCAGCGTCACGGTCTTGCCTGTGCCCGTTGCGCCGGTGATCAGCCCATGCCGGTTGCCGTATTTCAATAGCAGGGCTTCGGCCTGTTGATAGCTGTCATCGGGTTTGCGGCTCGCACCAAGGAAGATTCTGTCGTCAGCTGCCATGTGGGTTGATCCTCTTCAATGCGATGTCTCGTCCTTCCGATATAAAGGCCCGATGCCGGAGGGACAATGGTTTACTCGTCGCGTTGTGAATATGATTGAAACAGACGCCGGAATCATTGACGTTTTCATGTCATCTTCCCATGCGACAACCGGGCATTCGCCACCCGATCCGGATCAGTCCAATTGATCCAGATTGACGCAGTGGCTTGCAAGGTCGAGAATATCCGCATATTACGTAAACGTAATTCATGATAGACGGGAGATTAGGCTCATGGACGAACTTATCGCGCGCATTTCCGCCAATGTTGGCACCGATCCGGAGACGGCACGCAAGGCCGTTGGCCTGATTCTGGCATTCCTTGAAAAGGAAGGCCCTGCCAAGGCCTCCGAGCTGATCAGCGGCATTCCGGGTGCAGATGCAGCCATTGCCGACGCAAAAGATGGCGGCGGCTTCCTATCCGGCCTGATGCCCGGTGTTATGGGCCTCGGCTCCAAGCTGATGGGCGCTGGCCTCGGCATGAGCGAAATCTCCGGTATTTCCAAGGAAACCATTGCCTTTGCCCGTGAAAAGGTTGGCAGTGAAACGGTTGACGAAGTCGTCAACTCGATCCCGGGCCTCAGCCAGTTCGTCTAAGACGCATGGCTTTGCCGCTCACAAAACCTGTTTCAAGCGCGCGCCCTTTGGCGCGCGTTTTTGTTTGTGTACTTGGCATCGGCCTGCTGATTTCCAGCTCCGCCATGGCGGAGGTGCGTCTGGGCAAGAATGTCCGCATTTTTGGCCATGACTTTTCCCATCGCACCTATAAGCGTGTCGAGATCGAGACCACGCATAAGCGGCCACCCTGGTATGGCTGCCGCATTTTTAAAAAGGGCTCAGTCTATCAGGGCCGAACAATTCGCGAGCGCACAGAGATTTGTAATTTGAAGCCTGTGGCAAGGGGGAAGCGGCGGTAATTGCTAAGGTCATAGCCAAGGCTGCAGAACCAGCCTCCTTGCAACCACCCCTCCCCGTCATCCTCGGGCTTGACCCGAGGACCCACGGCCAAGGGGGATCAAATGAGACCGGATCCACAGCGCATTTTAAATTATGGGTCCTCGGGTCAAGCCCGAGGATGACGGAGAGAGGTGGATTGCAGAGGGTCCGGTTCTGCAGCCTTGGCTATGACCTTAGCAATTATCGTTGCATCCCCACTCTCCCTCATGGTGAGCTTGTCGAACCACGAACCGGCAGCATTCACCCCCCTCTGTCCTGTCGGACATCTCCCCCACAAGGGGGGAGATCAGCCTTCAATAGCATCTTGCACAATCTGAACATTTCCGGTTGTGCAAAAGCGTTTATACCAATGTGATCTCCCCCCTTGTGGGGGAGATGTCCGACAGGACAGAGGGGGGTGAAAACTCACCACACGCCCGATCGCACGTAAACTAGCGCACCCAGCACACGCTCACTCTCAAGCAGGCTTTCTAGCTGGAACCGTCACGAGATTGACGATCACAGCCACCACAATATTGGCGGCCAGTGCCAGAAGCCCGATATAGACAGTAAACGGAGCACCGCCGAGGCTGAGTGCCTGTAATGGCTTCAGGCCATTGATCCAGACCAGATAGGTGCCGCCGAAGAAGCCAACGAACCAACCAGCCAGCAGACCGGGTGCGCGGAACCATTTTGAATAGAGGCCGAACACCAGCGCCGGGAGCGTCTGGAGAATCCAGATACCGCCGAGCAATTGCAGATCAAGGGCGAACTGCGTTGGCAGGAATGCGATCACCAGCAGCGCGCCGATCTTGACGACCAGCGACGTAATCTTGGCGACCTTTGCCTCCCCGGCATCGGTGACATTGGGATTGACATAGGCCTTCCAGAAATTGCGGGTGAAGAGGTTGGAGGCACCAATGCTCATCACGGCTGCTGGAACCAGAGCGCCGATAGCAATCGCCGCAAAGGCAAAACCGGCAAACCAGCTCGGGAACAGGGTCTGGAACAGTGCCGGAACCACCTGATTGGGGCTGGAGACATTGAGATGCGCCGCATGGCCCATATAACCAAGCAAAGCGAGAAGACCGAGCAGTAGCGTATAGGCTGGCAGCATTACCGCGTTCTTGCGGATGGTATTTCCGCTATTGGAGGCGAAAATACCCGTGAGCGTATGCGGATACATGAAGGCCGCCAGCGCTGAACCGAGCGCAAGCGTGGCATAGGCCACATATTGATTGCCACCCAGAAGCAGACTGCCGGAACCCTTTGCCTGAAACGCCGCGTCGGCTGAGGCGAACACATTGGCATAACCGCCAAGTTTCGACGGGATCAGCGCAACGGCGGTGATCACCACAATATAGATCATGATGTCCTTGACGAAGGCGATCAGCGCCGGGGCACGCAAACCAGCCGAATAGGTATAAAGCGCAAGAATGATGAAGGCGACCGCCAAGGGCAATTCACCCGTTAATCCCAGCGCCTGCAGGACAGTGGCCATACCAACCAGCTGCAGCGCGATATAGGGCATGGTGGCAATCACGCCCGTCAGCGCCACGGCAAGCTCAAGCCCGCGCGAACCATATTGCCCGAACACCACGTCACCGGCAGTCACATAGCCATTGTCCTTGGCGCGCTTCCACAAAAGCGGCATCACCATGAATACAAAGGGGTAGACGACGATTGTATAGGGCAATGCGAAGAAACCGTAGGCACCCACCGCATAGACCAGTGCCGGAACCGCGATTATCGTATAGGCGGTGTAAAAATCGCCACCAACGAGAAACCATGTGATCCACGTACCGAAGTTTCGGCCACCCAAACCCCATTCATCAATATGGTCCATGGTCTTTGGCGCACGCCAGCGCGAGGCGACGAAGCCAAGAATGGTGACAAGCGCAAAGAAGAAAACAAAAATCGAAATGGCTACCGGATCAAGATTAGTCGTCATAGCTGGTGCTCCGATAAACAATCCAGGTGATCAATGCAGTCAGCGGCACGAAGGCGAGCTGATACCAGTAAAAGAAGGGGAAGCCGAGCAGTTCAGGTTCGCGGAAATTATAGAAGGGAACCCAGAGCAGCCCGATATAAGGAATCACAAGCAGCCACAATATGGCCCTTTTTGAACCTTTTTCCATGGATATGTCCTCTTGAAATTGCATTGTGAGGCAAATGAAACCCGAAGGTTTCATTAATAGGCCACCTTGTCGTTTGCGCAATATGTCTTTGGTACGGGCGGCGCACTGATTTGTATCCCAATGTAGATTATCAACAACGTTCTTATCCGGTCTGTGGCAATTCGTGATCAACAAGACGTCGATATATAAAGAAATTAGTAACCAAGATTCTTCATGCTCCAAGCCAATCGGCAAATGACGTCAGACACGCGTGTTCCGTGCCTGATGGTTTGTATTGGCCGTGGTGCCCCTTTGGGGCGCGCCGCAGGTTTGAGTAAGCGTTTGGAAAAAGAGTACGATGGCGTTCGCGACCGATACATTCAGTCAGGGTGGCTCCTTTAACGGTTTTGTTTCTCGCGCAGGCAAGTCGCGTGGCACGCTTGTCAGCGCGCTTGCCATTGGTGTCGGGATTGCCGCAACCGTGTGGATGTTTGCAACTGTCAGCACGACGCAGAAAATGGTTTCCACCCTCTCTTCGGGTCCCACTGTCATACGGCATGATCTGCGGGCATTCGAGACCATCGCTCTTGTCAATCCACACGATCAGATCGCACGCCGACCAGGTAGCAGCGCTTTGGCAATGCTCAATCCCGATTTGAAGCACCGCATTCCCCGCAGTGCACAGGGCGCGGCGAAAAACGCGCATACGGCAGACCGCGTCGTCGTGACTTACGATGATGCTTTTGCCGAACCGGCTTCCGCGCTTGTCATGATGGAAACATCGCCACTATCGGAATCCGATGTGACAGCACTTCTCAATAAGCCAGCCGGTCCAGTGGACACCGACGTGCAGAACGCTATTCAGTCTGCCATAGCCAATCGTGCATTTGCGCTTGCTGCAAATGGCAGGGCGTCAACGCTTGATACAAAAACGGTCGGATCAATTCCACTGCCTGAAGACGCGCCCAAGAGAACGGCTCTGGAGATTGCCGCAGCGGATGCCGCTCTGGCATCCGTATCGAACGACCCGTTCAGCGCACAGCCGGATCTGGTCGACAAGCGGCGGGGTGAGCCTCAAATACCGCTGCTGGCAAGCTACGCGCCATCGGCAACCGAGAGCAATCCGTTGATCGGACCACTGGCACCGGATCTGGAAGTCGCGGTTCCTGTACCCGAGAATGCGCCCGCCCGGGATACGGCCAGCATTGCGCCGGATGATACGCAATCCGATGACGGACAGGACTCGATAGACGTTCCCCTGCCCGTGCAACGGCCAAAACTTGCGACGGAAAGCTTTCCGGCAGCACCAAATGCACCAGCAAAGCAACAGCCTAACGCTAAACTCGCTTCGATCCGGCCGGATGATGCGGTGATCGAAGCCATGCCGCGCACCAGACGTTTGTTCGGGTCAATATTTGGCGGCTCGCGCAATGGTGTTGCGGTCTATGATATTTCCGCACGCACGGTTTACCTGCCCAATGGCGAACAGCTAGAAGCGCATTCGGGCATGGGGCATATGCTTGATAATCCCCGCTTCACACGCGAATCGAACCGTGGACCGACACCGCCACACACCTATAATCTCACCATGCGTGAGGCGCTTTTCCATGGCGTCGCTGCGATCCGCCTGACCCCGGTTGATGGTCGCAATGCCTTTGGCCGCAATGGTCTGCTTGCTCACACATACATGCTCGGACCGCGCGGCGATTCGAACGGATGTGTGGTGTTCAAGGATTATCGCCGGTTCCTCAAGGCTTTCCAGCGGGGCGAGGTCTCGCGCCTCGTCGTTGTGGAGCGACTGCCATCTTCCTCGCGTATTGCCACACGCTGATTTGCCGGTAATTGACCGAAGTAATGCCTCCAGCGGCTAAATCAGCTGGAGGACTTCACGTGATGTCCAATAGATTTTCGCAATCAAATTCCGGTCCAGAAACAACAACAATCTGGCCGTCGCCACTATTGCCTCTGCATCTCCGTTGGTGTTTTCGAAACAAAGAAATTTGAGATTCATAGAAATCTACGGGTATTCTACCTGCAAATTTTATTGCACAGTGCGACGAGAATAAGCTCTTTCGTCTAATCTTCGGAGCAATACGCCTTACACAGGAGGAACCATGGGCCCGAGTGATTTTGGATTTTCCGCTGCTGCCCGCGCCGGGATGATGCAGGAAGCCTATCGGCAACAGGATGAGTACAATCGCCAGCGGGAGGAGGTCCAGAATTATGCCTCTTCGATCAATAGTAAGCGGACGGACTGGAATCTTGTTGATGCCAAGGAGCTTGGTGTTTCAGTCAGCACGCCTGTTGCCAAATTAGGCGTCACGCTTGGTCACATTTCCATTCCAATGGTCAATAGAAAAACCGGTGAGCAGATTGTCTTCACCGGCGGCGGTCTCGGCGGAACACTCGGCATTACCTTCGGCTTGAGTGTGCTTACCGTGAAGGTCAAGGATTTCAAAGTCAAAGGCTCCAACGAACTGGCAAAGCTGCCTTCAACCGGCGAGGCGATCGGACCCGTCCCCGGAACACCGGTCATTGATGGAGAGATTGGCGTGCCAATCTTCAAGGGCCCCTATTGGAAGGATTCCGATGGGTCGGACCAATTTTCTGGCGCAGTCGGCATTACAACCGGCACACTCATGACCCCAAGCCGCGAGTCGATTGGCATTTTCAATCTCGTCTCCAATCTGTTCAAGGACCCGAAATCACTCATACCGAAGACGCATAATCTGGTGGCGCTGACCTTCTACAACTGGAAAGCTGTGCCATTCCTGCTCAACCCGCCCATGTCGGCTATGGCAAACTACTATATCGAAGCGATTGCCCTGTGTACCAAGGAAGGCCATGGAGGCAATCTTGCGGGCATTCAGGGCAAACAGGCTTTTTTCAAAGTTTCGCGGGGATGAGCTTCAAAACGCTGTCGGGGCCATGCCCCTAACCACCGGCACCCATTTCTGACAGCTTCAGCCGGGCCTTGGCATGGCCCTGCCTTGCCGCTTTCAGATACCATTTGATGGCTTCTGTCCTGTCCGGCCGCAAGCCGGTTCCCTGCTCATACGCAAGTCCCAAGCTGTACTGAGCTTTGGCATTGCCAAGCTCGCCAGCTTTGCGCAACCATCTGGCTGCTTCACCTGCGTTTCTGGTTACACCCTGTCCTGCGACCAACATGACGGCGAGGTTGTATTGCGCCTCGGCAGAACCACGGGCCGCCGCCTTGCCAAACCATTTGGCCGCCTCGGCTTTATCCTCTGTGAGGCCCAGCCCCCGCGCATATATAAGACCAAGCCTATACTGCGCATCGGTGTTGTCCTGTTCGGCTGCTTTGCGAAACCATTTGGCTGCTTCAGCCCGGTCCTGCACGATGCCATCACCGGCTGAATCAGGCACACCGGAACTCGTTGGCACCGTGGTGAAACTATGCGCGACCTTGCTTAACCATGCAGCCGGCTGTGTTTGATCAGGCGCGTCGCCTTTACCCTCAAAATAGAGCAGGCCAAGCCTGTATTGAGCGTCGGCATAGCCTTGTTCAGCAGCCTTGCGATACCAGCTCGCGGCAAGGGATTTGTGCTGCTCCAAACCTGTGCCATATTCATACCTGCCGCCAAGCACGTATTGCGCGTCGGCATTTCCCTGTTCCGCAGCTTTGCGATACCACCCCAAGGCTTCAGCCTGATTTTTTATCAGGCCCTCACCGTGCTCATACATATAGCCGAGACTATATTGCGCATCGGCATAGTCCTGATCGGCAGATTTACGATACCATTTGGCAGCTTCAAACAGGTTCTTTGAAATACCCTCGCCCTGATAATATTTGGTGCCCAGATTGTTCTGCGCGACGGCACTGCCTTTATCGGCAGCTTTTCGATACCAATCGACCGCCATGCGCAGGTCTTTCGCAACGCCCCCACCCTTTTCGTACAGCGTACCAAGATTGTTTTGCGCTTTGGCATTCCCCTGAGCCGCCGCCTTCTCATACCATTTCAGTGCAGCCATGTAGTCTGGTTTACCGCCCACTTCATTTGCATAGAGAACTCCGAGGTTGAACTGGGCCTCATCAAGTCCGCCTTCCGCCGCTTTGGCGTACCAGCCTCGTGCTTTGGCGATATTGCGGGGCACGCCGTCGCCGTTTTCATATTTCAACCCAAGCCTCGTTTGAGCCCAAAGCTTTCCTTGCGCTGCGGCCTTGCGATACAAGCTGACGGCTTGAGGATAGTCCTGGACGACGCCCTCTCCCAGATCATAGAGATAGGCAAGGTTGTATTGCGCATCCGCGTTGTTTTGCTCGGCCGCCTTGCGATACCAATTTGCAGCCTCTGCCTTGTCCCCGGCAACACCGGCTCCAAAATAGTACGCGTCACCAAGGTTGTTCTGTGCATCGGCATGGCCTTGATCGGCGGCTTTGCGATACCATTTGGCTGCCTCAACCTTGTCTTCTGCAAAACCATTACCCATGAAATACATGTTGCCAAGGTTGTTTTGCGCGTAACTGTTTCCGTGATCGGCAGCTTTGCGATACCACTCGGCAGCCCGCCCCAAATCTTTGGCCACGCCGTTCCCGTTAAAGTACATGGCACCCAGATTGTTCTCTGCTTTCGCATATCCCTGATCCGCAGCCTTGCGGTACCAGCGCACCGCCTCCAGATCGTCTTTCTTAACGCCTTTGCCTTCATCATACATGGTGCCAAGATTGTGTTGTCCCCCGGCCCAGCCCTGCTCCGCGGCCTTGCGGTACCAGCGAATTGCCTCGATTGGGTTCCTCGCAACGCCCTCACCAAATTCGTACTTCAGACCCAAATTGGTCTGGGCATTCGGATGTCCCTGTTTCACCGCTTTGCGATACCATTTTACCGCTTCGCTGTGGTCTTGCCGAACGCCTCTACCGTTGTCGTACATAACACCAAGACTATTCTGCCCTCCCGCCAGTCCCTGCTCAGCGGATTTGCGATACCAGCGGAACGCTTCAGAACTGTCTTGTACAACGCCTATGCCGCCATCATACATATCGCCAAGATAGAGCTGTGCCTTGGCATATCCCTGTTCAGCGGACTTGCGATACCACCGGGCGGCTTCGGCCTTGTCTTCAACAACACCGGCGCCATTTTCATACAGCGCACCCAATTCCAGCTGCGCTTTGGCATGACCTCCCTCGGCAGCCTTGCGATACCATCTGGCAGCTTCATAATCGTTCTCCGGAACCTTTGTGCCGGTCTGATAAATATCGCCAAGTTTGTACTGCGCGTTGACATCGCCCTTCTCGGCCATCCCACGCAAAAGGTCGACTTCCGCCGGATATTCGCCATTTCTGAAAGGGCCCATCGTCTCGGTGGCAAAAGCCTGTCCGTTCAGGCACAACAAGAATCCAGACACCAGTAATAGCTTGCCAAGCCGCATGAAATCCCCTCAAAATCTGCTTTCGCAGCAACCCCCTTCTTATAATGCATGTAGAGCTACACTTCGGAAAGATAGTAACCAGCATATTTTCCAGGTAATTCTGCGCCATATCAACCATGGCAAAGGCGATTGAAAGCCGCTCCGTGGAATGCTATGGGAGTGCCAAGCTCATTTTAAGGAAAGGAGGGCTGCGCATGAATACGTTCTTCCGGCATCATCGCCAGCGTGGCCCCGTCAACGCCCTGCAGATACGTTTGCAGGGCTGACCGGAAACAGCTTTTCCATACCCATTCCAGGTCTGCCCTTCGTGGTCACGCAGCGCCAAACTCGTCATTCGAGCGGCCTTGCGTAACGTCACAACCCACCGAGCCAAATGGTCATTGCCCGCATGGACGCTGACCACCGGTGCAAAACCGACGGTACAAACAGAATACCGTCAATGCACATGGCCCGGCAGACCAGAGAATTAAAATGGCACTCATCAATGTAAGAAACCTGGGCGTTACCCTCGGAGCCCCGCTTTTTGTCAACCTCAACCTCGTCGTCGGGGCGGGGGATCGTATCGGCATCGTCGCCGCCAATGGCCGGGGTAAATCCACCCTGCTGCGCTGCCTTGCTGGAACGCTTGATTCCACCACCGGCGATACCACCCGCACGCGCGGCCTGCGCATCGGCACTGTCGAACAGGCAGTGCCTGATAATCTCCTCAACACCTCATTCTACGAAATGGTGTTGCAGGCCTTGCCCGCCGAGCAGAAAGAGACGGAAAGCTGGCGCGTCGATGTCGTGCTTGCCTCACTTGACGTGCCCGATGAGTTGCGCGAGCGCACCCTTGCCCAGCTAAGCGGCGGCTGGCAAAGACTTGCCCTGCTTGCGCGTGTATGGGTGACAGACCCGGATGTTCTGCTGCTGGATGAGCCCACCAACCATCTCGATCTTGCCAAGATCGCGCAGATGGAAGACTGGCTCAATAATTTGCCGCGCGATGTTCCTGTTGTCATCTGCAGCCATGATCGGGCCTTTCTTGATGCCACGACCAACCGGACACTGTTCCTGCGGCCGGAGAACTCGCAAGCCTTTGCCCTGCCCTATACACGGGCTCGGGCAGCGCTGGATGAAATCGATGCGGCGGAAGCACGCCGTTACGAGCGGGACATGAAGGTGGCGCAGCAGTTGCGCCAGCAAGCCGCCAAGCTCAACAATATCGGCATTAATTCCGGCAGCGATCTTTTGACCGTCAAGACCAAGCAGTTGAAACAGCGGGCGGAAAGGCTTGAGGATGCTGCGCGTCCTGCCCATCAGGAACGCTCTGCCGGGGCAATCAGGCTCACCAACAGCGGCACCCATGCCAAGGTGCTGGTGACGCTCGACGATGCATCGGTGGAAACGCCAGATGGTACCTTCCTGTTCAAGACAGGCAGGAAATGGATATGCCAGGGCGACAGGATCGTTCTTCTCGGGGCCAATGGTGCGGGCAAAACACGTCTTGTCGGCATGATCAGGCGTGCCATTACGGAGCCGCTGACCTCGCCTGAGGCAGTCAAGGCAACGCCTTCTCTGGTGCTCGGCTATGGTGATCAGGCACTTGCCGACCTGCCGGATCGCGACACGCCGTTTGATACGATCAACAGGCGCTTCGATATTGGCGACCAGCGCACCCGCACCCTTCTGGCTGGAGCGGGACTTGGCATTGATATCCAGAGCAAGCCGAACAGTGTGCTGTCAGGCGGGCAAAAGGCGCGGCTTGGCATGCTGGTACTACGGCTTGCCAATCCGAACTTCTACCTGCTGGATGAACCGACCAACCATCTGGATATTGACGGTCAGGAGGCGCTGGAATCGGAGTTGATGGCGCATGAGGCAAGCTGCCTGCTGGTCTCGCACGACCGCAGTTTCGTCAGGGCAGTCGGCAACCGCTTCTGGCTGATCGAAAAGCGTCGCCTGATCGAAGTGGAAAGTCCGGAGGCGTTTTTTGCCGCCGAGCGACAGAACTGAAGCAATTGCCGGGCCGTCTCGATGCGGCGACCCGGCACCTGTTCAATGGGCGTGCGCGGCCTGAGCTGTGACGATAGCGTCCGCCTCCTTGCCGTAAAGCTCCTCAAAATGATCGAAAGCTTTGGAAAAACTGCCAATACCCTGTGTTGCAGAGCGCAAGGCGCGCGCCAGTTCATCCAATGCACTGCCGGGAATAATGGCCCGGAAGACATCCCAACCCTTGGTGTTGTCGTCCCGGTCAAAACCCAGTACCTGCCCCTTGAAGGCGGAAATAATGGGTACGAGATTGCCCGAATAAACAGATGGGATATGAATTTCGATGCGGAACACCGGCTGCATAAGCACAGCCGCCGCTTCTGAAAGCGCCTGCTTTACCCCCATTTTTGCCGCAGCGCGGAAAGCAAATTCCGAACTGTCGACCGAATGGTGCTGGCCATCAGTCAGCATGACGCCGACATCGATGACCGGCAGCCCCAATGGCCCTCGCTCCATTGCCTCGCGCGAACCCGCCTCAACAGCGGGTATGTAATTGCGCGGGACAGCACCGCCCTTGACCGTTTCGGCAAAGGAAAAACCTTCGCCGCGCCCATTGGGATGCACGCTGAGTTTCACATCGGCGAACTGGCCTGCGCCGCCTGTCTGCTTGCGGTGCCGGTAATGAACCTCCGCCGGTTTGGAGATGGTTTCCCGGTAGACCGGGCTCGGCATCCGGTCTGTGACATTGACGTGGAAGACGTCCGACAGCATTTTGCACAGATCACGCAGATGCACCGGGCCCTGCACACTGACAAGCTGGGCACCCGTGCCCTCCTCCTGCATGACCTTCAATCCGTGATCCGTCTCCGCCAGTTTTGCCAGTGTTTCCGACAATTTTGTTTCGTCCCGTTCGCTTTCGGGGACAAGGATGCGCTCCAGCATGGGTGTCGGCGGTGTGGTCCATTCAGGTGCCGTGATCACGGCATCGAGGCTAAGCAAAGACGGCACCGGCAGATGATCTGATTTCACGGTGGCGAAGACATCGCCGGGTACAGGTATTCCCGATGGGGTGGGCTTTCCGGTTCCCGGGTCCTGCACCGGCCCGAGCCGTCCTCCGCCGAGCAGGCCACCCTGTTTCAGTCCGTCCTTCAGCGCGCGCACCAGCACAGTCTTGCCGATATTCTGGCGGTGATAGGCGTGAAAGCTGACAGCCGCCAAGGCATTTTCAGGCGTGCTGTTTGCGGCGGCAAGACGCTTGCGCAGCATATCAACAGGCGGTGCTTCATGGCGTAGCGCCTTCATCAGGCGCATGATGCCATTGCTGTGGCTGGCTGAACCAAGCAGCACGGGAATAATCCTGTTTTCGCGCAATACACGCGATGAAATGGCAAAAACCGCATCGCTCGGCGGTTCGCGGTCCTCGATCAGCTCTTCCAGCAGCCAATCGTCAAATTCGGATAAATGTTCCAGAAGTTCGGCGCGCGCCTCGTGTTCCCGCTCAAGCTCGCTTTCCGGTATCTCGATCAGGGCGGATGTCTGCCCCTCTCGATAACGCCAGGCGCGTTCGGAAATCAGGTCGCATGTGCCGACAACCTTGTCTCCCTCGCGGAGGGGTATCTGCCGGAGCACGAGAGAATGGCTGCAATAGCCTTGCAATGCTGAAATGACATCGCGCACCCGGCCTCTTGGCTCGTCAATGCGGTTGACGAAAACGATGCAAGGCGTCCCCGACGCTTCGATGGCCCTCAAATAAGGCGCGGCAAGCACCGCATCCTCAGGCGCGGGTGAAACACAAAGGATACAGGCATCACTGGCCAAGAGTGCATCCTGCGCGTGCGCAAGGGCTTCATTGGCACCCGGCGCATCCAGTGCGCACCATGTTTCATTGCCGAAAGTGAATTCTGTCAGATTTAACCCGTAAGGCGAGACCGACTTCCTTGGCGCGCCCTCCAGCGCGCCGAGTTTTTCCACGAGCGTGGATTTTCCGGTCTGCGAGGGTCCAAGTACCGTAAAGCAGCGCATTCGCGTCCTCCCCTGCTACGATCAAAGTCCGATGACAGGATGCCTCAACATGGCCAAAAGCGCTAGTGGAACGATTCGATGGCGCCTTTGTCGGCAAAAAAGAAACAGGCCGGATTTGCATCCGGCCTGTTTCATTCTGGTCTGTCATCGTGGACCGCCACCGGGACGATCCTGGGAATCGCCTTTTGGCGACCCCGGGGATCACACTTAGGTGACCCCGGGGATCGCCCAATGGCGACCCCGCTGGCACCAGCTTTAAGCGGCGCTCAGCTGATCCGCTGACATTTTGCCCGACTTCTTGTCGCGCACCAGTTCGTAATTGATTTTCTGGCCGTCGTTGAGATCACGCAATCCAGCGCGTTCAACTGCAGAGATGTGTACGAATACATCTGCACCGCCATCTTCAGGCTGAATGAAGCCGAAGCCCTTTGTAGAATTAAACCATTTAACTGTGCCTGTGGCCATAATGAACCTCCGTAGGGCAGATGTATTGAGTGTCGCACAAAGTGAACGACGCACCCTTGTAACGATTTTTTATGGAAGCCGTAAAGCCCATATGCGCGAAAGTGTTAACGTGTCATGCAACTGTTTTATTACAATGGCGCTTCAAAGACAGTTTTTGCAAAAGTTCCTGCGCCGAATGATCTTGTACTCACCACACGTCCGGGTCATGAGTGAACAGCAGTATTTCGGGTTTGGACAGGCATATGCAACGCAAAACAATCGCGATTATCGGTGGCGGCCCCGCGGGTCTTATGGCAGCCGAAGTGGTATCAGCAGCCGGACATGATGTAACAGTCTATGACGCAATGCCGACCGTCAGCCGTAAATTCCTGCTTGCGGGCAAGTCAGGCCTGAACATCACACACTCGGAAGACTACGCGCGTTTCGTTACCCGGTTTGGTGCTGCATCCGACCATTTGCGCCCTGCTCTTGATGGGTTCACACCTGAAAATGTGCAGGCATGGGCCGCTGGCCTTGGCACGGAAACATTCATCGGCTCATCAGGGCGGGTGTTTCCAAAGGTGATGAAAGCATCACCGCTGTTACGCGCTTGGCTACGCCGGCTTGAAGCACAGGGTGTGACCATTCTAACCCGTCACCGCTGGACGGGTTTCGCCGGAAACGCTTTCACATTTGAAACACCGGCGGGGATCAAGACCGTCGAATGCGACGCAGCATTGCTGGCACTTGGCGGCGCAAGTTGGCCAAAGCTCGGTTCCGATGGCGCATGGACCTCGTGGCTGGCCGATAAGGGCGTGGAAATTAATGTGTTGCGCCCGGCCAATTGCGGCTTCGACGTGGATTGGGACGATGGTTTCAGGGAGCGTTTTGCCGGAACTCCGGTAAAGTCCGTTACGGCTACCTCAGGTGCTGGTGCGTTTTCCGGTGAGTTTGTCATCACACAACATGGTATCGAAGGCAGTCTTGTCTATGCCCATGCGGCCAGTCTGCGGGATGAACTGGAAGAGCAAGGTAACGCATCGCTTGTGCTTGATCTGGCGCCCGGACGATCCACCGAAAAGCTGGCGCGGGACCTCGCGCGTCAGGACAGCAAGGCGAGTTTCTCAAATCGCTTACGCAAAGGCGCAGGGATCGAGGGCATCAAAATTGCATTGCTGCGAAAATTTGCCGACGCAGCTGATCTTTCCGATCCGCAACGGCTGGCAAAGCTGATCAAGGCGCTACCGCTGGTTGTACAGCGCCCCCGCCCCATCACCGAGGCCATATCCTCGGCTGGTGGCGTTCGCTGGAGCGCCATCGACAAGACATATATGCTGAAAGCGCTACCCGGTGTTTTCGTGGCCGGGGAAATGCTGGACTGGGAAGCACCGACCGGGGGCTACCTTCTGACAGCGTGCTTTGCCACCGGCCGCGCCGCAGCGCATGGGATAAACGCCCGGCTGAACCAGTAATTAATATTTATTGAAGACGAGCATTTTCATGCGCATACGCCGCCGCATTCTGCGCATCGCAGCCAGCAAATGCGCCTGGGCGGTCTCACTGCGCCCATACGCCTGAACAACGATTTTGTTTTTGTAATTCTTCTGATCGACGTAAGTAATCTTTGATCGCACGAAACAGTCTCCTCACAGTCTTTTGACATTTTATGAGAGGCGCTTCTTATGCTCTATTCCGCTAAACTTTAGAATAGCTCTATTATAAGTAACCTTAACGGGGTTTCCGCATGTAAAACTTGAAGTATTTATCTTCAAAATTCGGAGAGACTCGACGGCACCGGAATTTTGAAGGACAGGTGGCCGTCGAGCCTCGTGCTGGCCCCACGACAAACCAGCATCGCCATGGTGGAGCGGCTGCCCTGCCGGGTCAAATTACAAATCGGCAATGATGCCTTTGCAGCCGGATTCTACAGGAACAGCTTGAATGCAACGGGGATCGCAACGCCAATCATGAAGATTGCGAGCGCACAGGTGCGGCAGACGAAATCTGTCCAGATACTGTCGTTGTCGTTATCGCTTATCATCGGACCAGCCTTCACATCCAACGAGGGCTATGCGCCCTCCAAGGCTCCAAGGGTAAGCCTGCATGCTTAACGACAGGTAAATGTGGCTGTTGGCACGGTGGCCGACAGCCTGGCGAGCATGGAGCCGTGCCTATCCGCGCGCCTTGTCGAGAGCCCAGCTTCCCGGACCTGCGGCAGCCAGATAGAGGAAGACAAAGCAGAAGAGCACAGCGTTTTCACCGTGATTGACGATCGGATAGAAGCCTTGCGGCGCGTGCGCCATCCAGTAGGCAACGGCCATTTCACCCGACAACAGGAATGCGATAGGACGGGTGAAAAGACCGAGAGCCAAAAGTATGCCACCGACAAATTCAAGGATGGCAGCCACGCCAATCAGCGACATCAGGTTGGGAGCCGGATCCATTGCCATGGGAAAGCCGAACAGCTTTGACGAGCCATGCGCCACGAACAGCAATGCCGTTATGATGCGCAGGACAGAGAGAAGCCGGGGTGCCCATACCGTTTCAAGTTCAATTCGGGAGATCATGTTGCCTCGCTAAGAACGTTGGAGGCTGGAGAATGTCGGGCTTCAGGTTGAAATGCAATGCCAACCCACCGGCGGCGCGCGTAATATACGCGCCATCAACACATCATATGTTGAACACAGGAATTGTGAGGCTCGACACCGGCCATTGCATGTCACTACCATGGAGAGCACCGAGCCTCTACTGACTGTAAACGATCCGGGGCACTTTCGTCTTTGGGGGACCAGGTTCAACAGATCGCACACTTACCATCAGCATGCTTACATTTATTGAATGGGCTATTCTGTCAACGGAATAGCGCAATGCACCCAGAAATGTCCGTGAGGCAATTGATCTTGCAACCCAAATACGGGCGAGAATGAATTGTTGGTCAATTCGTGCTTCATAGACCAATGTCGTATTGAAAAATACGATATTAATCCTATTATATGGTGGTGGGTAAGCGCCAGATTGCTCCGAGTTGCCTTCGAGGCGGCAGCACTCTCTGCAGTGTTCTTCAGGAGTCTGGGGGCCCACATTTTTATTTGTAGCATCTAATCCATTCGACAAACTCTGTCTGCTCGTTGTTCAGCGGTGTTTTTCCGTAAGCTGGAACAAGTGTCAGTCCGCAATCCAACCTTTGGCCACGGCGTTTAATAAGGCGGGTAGCGAGGCTGCGTGCATACCGAGATTCACAGAAGCCATATCCATTTGGTTCAATCGCATGCCAGAGGGCACTGGTGAATACGTCGGCTATTTGAAGACCTGCCCTTTTGCTGTGATTTTCAACAGCGATGTCCGAGGGAGAAAGAACGCTCCAATCGATTGTTCGAACCGGTTTCATGACCTCACGGCCATCGCGCATAAACTCCAAATATTCACGCATAGCGTGGTAGTCAGTGCCTCTTCGCCGGGAAAAGATTACCCGTAAACTTGCCTGCCCATCGCCCTCCAGTTCCGCTTTACGTTTGCAAGCATGTGTAAGTCGTTCGAGCAGGAAGCGAGTCAGGTAATTATAAAGGTGTTGCTTCTTCTTAAAAATCTCTCGTTTGGGGTGTGTCAGAAGCGTGACCTTGTTTGAAGCAACGATACACGCCGCAATTGGCCGTTGCGCAATCATAAGGCACGTCTGAACTCTTTGATCATGTTTTAGATCGCGAAAATGCAAATCCAACGTGCGTTTCTTTGGAAATTGCCGAAGTATCTCGTCACGCCAAACCGGCAGAAGCTTATCATCATCGTCACTGACTAGGCAGGCACCAATTGCAAACCAAGATGACTGGGCGGTGGGGCCCTGTTCTGCAAGCTTGCCAAACCCTTCATCACCCGCTTCGTCAACATAGGCAATAAACCTCATCGCCAATCTCTGCTCTCCAAATCTTCAAATGCAATATAATCGAAGTATAATATTCAGTATTACCAAATACTTATTGGCATTTTGGTCAAATCGGAGCGACGTGTGATCTAATGACTAGCGCGCTGTCCGCATACTCACAGCCTATCTGCAAATGTAGAAAAATCTTAGCTAGCAAAAAGTATAAGAATCGATATTTCCCGGGCATCACAGTCTTGTCCAAAGCATCTCCCAATTAAGCCGCAATCCGCCGCGAAACATAGGCATCGGATCAACGTTTGGGGGGAATCCATGTATCGTTCACCGCGTCTTCTCGTAACAGGTCTTGCTGCAAGTCTTGCCATGACCGCCCTGGCCTCGCCGGCTCTGGCGCAAAGCAATATCAAGGGCCAGCGCATCGAAGTTGCCTTTGTGCTCGACACAACAGGCTCCATGGCCGATCTCATCGATGGAGCCAAGCGCAAGATATGGTCAATCGCCAACACGATTATCGACGTCAATCCCGATGCGGATATCCGCATGGCGCTGGTTGCCTATCGCGACCGGGGCGACGAATATGTAGTCAAGTCCTTCGCCATGAGCTCCGATGTGCAGGGGCTCTATGGCAAGCTGATCAAACTTGAAGCCGATGGCGGCGGCGATACGCCTGAGTCCGTCAATGAGGCGCTGGATGAATCCGTGCGCAAACTGGAATGGACCAAGGGCGGCGATGCAAAACGCATTGTCTTTCTTGTCGGCGATGCCCCGCCGCATATGGATTACCCCAATGGCCCCCTGTACCCGCAGGTACTGAAACGGGCGCAGGATGAGGCGATTACCGTCAATACAGTGCAGGCGGGTGACGATCCAGATACGACGAAAGTCTGGCGCGAAATCGCCCAGTTGGGACATGGCCGTTATATCGCGATTCCGCAGGATGGCGGACGCATCACTGTTATCGAAACGCCGTTTGACGGCGACATCATCATCCTGCAACAGAAGATCGACAAGACTGTTATCCCCTATGGCAGCGGGGCGAAGCAGGCTGATTTGCGCACCAAGATGGAAACAAAGGCCATGGCTCCGGCCTCGGTGCAGGTCGACAATTCCCGCTATTATTCGAAAAAGGGTGGTTCGAAAGAAGTCGTTACCGGTGGTGGCGATCTGGTGGCCGACGTGAAGAACGGCACGCAGAAACTCGATGCACTCAAGGATGCGGAATTGCCGGAGAACCTGCGCGGTAAGTCCAAGGAAGAGAAACAGGCCGTGCTCGATCAGCAATCGCAGGAACGCGGCAAGCTGGAAGAAGGCATGGCTGAACTGGTGAAGAAGCGCGATGCCTATGTCGCCGAACAGACGGCCAAGCAAGACAAGGACAAGGGCAGCGATTCCTTCGATATGGTGGTGAAGGAAACGCTGCGCACGCAGTTGAAGTAACTCTTACGTCCGGTTGATCGAGACGCCGCCATCCACCAGCATGGCCGAGCCGGTGGTGAAGCTTGACGCATCAGAGGCAAGATAGAGTGCCGAGCGGGCGATCTCGATCGGCTGTGCCCGCCGTTTCAGGGCATGCAGCCCCTCCACAAAGGCCAGCTTTTCCGGCGTATCCACCCAGGCTTCGGCCAGAGCGGTCGCCGTTCCACCCGGCAGCAGCGCGTTGACACGGATGCCCTGTGGACCAAATTCCACCGCCAGTGTTTTCATCAACCCGAGAAGCCCCGCCTTGCTGGCAGCATAGGCGGCGGTGCCGGGCATACCTGCTGTGTGACCGACAAAGGTCGAGGTAAAAATCAGCGAGCCACCGCCACGCCGTTGCATGGCTGGCAACTGGTATTTTGCCGCGAGGAAAGCCGATGTCAGATTGACATCAACAGTGTTTTGCCAACCGGCAAGCGAGATATCGGGCGTTGGCCCCATCTCACCATTGGTTCCGGCATTGTTGAACGCAATGTCCAGCCCGCCAAATTTCTCTTCAGCCAATTCCACCAGAGCTTTGGCACAGGTTTCATCGCTGACATCCCCGGCCAGCGCAATAGCCTTGCCGCCATCAACAATGATCTCGGCAACAAGCTTATCCAGCCCATTCTTATTGCGGGCCGAGACAACGACGCTCGCGCCTTCGCGGGCAAAAAGCTTTGCCGTTTCGTAACCAATGCCGGAACTTGCGCCGGTAACGATAGCGATCTTTCCATTCAAACTGTTCATTTTGCAGCCTCTGCGATTTCGGTGGGAAGGGCACGTTAAATATGCCCGCGGCGCAATGAATGGCCTTGCCGGTTCCAAGCCGCCACCCGAAACCTGCCGCCCCTCTTGTTCGCCTCAACACGCCTTGACGGCCTCGGGCTTCACTCCCATAATTGCCCCATGCGACCAGAAACTCCCCGGCTCCGACTGCGCCAATGGCGGGCGGAAGATCGTGCGCCGTTTTTTGCGCTTAACAGTGAACCTGAAGTCTACCGCTATCTCATGCCCCTGACGCGTGAGGGTTCGGATGCCATGCTTGATCGCATCGACGCGCAGTTTGCTGAAAATGGCTGGGGCTTCTGGGCGCTTGAAGAGCGTGCCAGCGGAACGCTGATCGGTATGTGCGGACTTGCCGATATCCCATGGCAAGCGTCCTTTACCCCGGCAGTTGAAATCGGCTGGCGGCTTTCGACGCCATGGCACGGCAAAGGGCTGGCACGGGAAGCGGCAGAAGCCGCGCTTGCCTATGGCTTCCAGGTCTTGAAACTCGACCGTATCGTCAGTTTTACCACGCCCGCCAACACTGCCTCCTGGGGATTGATGCAACGGCTTGGCATGCAAAAGACGGGCGAATTCGACCATCCCAGCCTGCCAAAAGATCACCCGCTGTGCCGCCATGTGCTTTATGAAATAACCGCTATGCAGGCAGGAGAATCGCGATGAGCAATGAACAAATCTGTCATGTGGCGGTCAGCCAGAAGAACGATACGAGCTGGTACTATGTGCTTGTGGTCGATGGGGAAGCCGGTCCGCAGATCGGTCCTTACAAGACAGAGCAGGAAGCCCAGACTGCCGGAGAAAAAGAGCTTGCCGATCTGGATCTGAGTGCGGATGAATAACTGACAGATATCGACGCTCCATCCAACAGCAGGGATTCCCATGTCTGACGCGCGCAACAACGATACCGGAACACCGGGTGTATGGGACGATTCACGTTCGCATAACTGGATTGCCTTGCAGGCCCCGCTGGAGCGGATGCTTGCGCCGCTGGGCGAACAGGCAATCAAAGCTCTTGCACCACAAAAGGGCGAGCGCTTTCTGGATGTGGGCTGCGGCTGCGGCCACACTTCTCTGGCATTGGCCCATGCTGTCGGACCGGATGGGAGTGTTACCGGTGCTGACCTGTCTGCGTCCATGCTTGCTGCCGGGCGCAATCATGCGGCGGAGAAAGGCCTCGGCAATCTGCACTTCATCGAAGCCAATGCGCAGACACATAGCTTTGGCTCCGGTCAGTTTGACGGATTGTTTTCGCGCTTTGGCGTGATGTTCTTCGATGATCCTGTTGCGGCCTTCACCAATCTGGGCAAGGCATTGAAGCCGGGCGGACGTCTTGCCTTTGTTTGCTGGCGTGACCGGCCCGAAGTCGAATGGTTTGAAATGCCAATTCAGATCGCCAGCAAACATGGCGTGCCAGCCCCGGATTTACCGGGAATCGGTCCGGGCGCATTTTCGCTCGCCAATCCCGAGCGCGTGCGGGCAGTTCTCGGCGCGGCAGGTTTTACCGATATTGGCGTTACGCCACTGGATCTTAAGACAGGTGGCGGCGATATCGACGAAGTGTTGAGCATTCTTCACATTGGTTTCGTCGGTGAACACATCAAACAGTTCCCCGACAAGGCAGACGCCGCGTGGGATGCCATTCGGCGGAGCCTTGAAGCTTACAGGACGCCGGATGGCGTTTTCGTCGGCACCGGGACATGGATTGTGACGGCTCGCCGCGCCTAACACCGAGCTACTTGTCTTCTGTCACCATATTGGCGTCGCGCGCGAGCCGCCACTTGCCGTCGGGCTCTTTTTGCAGAAGGGTCAGCGTATAGCCCGAGCGGCGTTGCGTCGCGCTGCCCGGTGCGGTAACGGCAATCCTGATATGATTGCGGATGAACGCCCATTGCCCAAGAATCTGAAGCTCGACAATATCGCTTGTCCCCTCCATGCGCATCTCTTTCAGACTGTCTGAAGCAGAGGCAAAGACTTCCCTGCCGAATGGTTCCCGGCCGGGCACGGTGAATACAACGTCGTCGGTCATCAGGCTGAGAATCGTGGCAGTATCGCCTGCCTGGCTGGCGGCCATCCACGTCTCGACGACATTGCGGATTGCCTGTTCATCTTCTGTCATCGGATATACCTCCTCTTTGCCGGATATGGGTCGGATAGGGGATTGTATCCTCAAGATGATCGGCAACCAAGTTGGCAACTTTTGACATTGCCGCAGCTTTGGGCAAATTTCCTCTCCCCGCGATTCGAAAAAGCAAACCATGTGGTTTGATTCATCAACATCGCTGCCAAGGCATTGTCCGCAGGCAGATATAGAAGGCTGACCCCATTCATGAAAAAGCCAACGCTCCTGTTCGCAATCCTTGCGCTGTCCCTGCAATCCGCATCGGCAATGGATACGAGGATGGAAGTCGGACTGGAAAAGCTCGATCCGCAAACCCGGCTGGAACAGCGCTGCGACGTCGAGGCTATGGAGCGCATCCGCAAGGACGAACATGGCTATAATCCCGATAAGGTGCTTGCCTATGCCTTTGCTGATCCGAAGGTGGATGTGCATTCGATCAAGTCGCGCGGCGCAGCCTTTCGTAGCCGAGGCGAATGGTATCATCTGGCATTCAAATGCATGACGAATGAAGACAATATGGAAATCGTCGCCTTCAAATACCAGATTGGCGACAAGGTTCCGAAAAATGAGTGGGGCCAGCACTATCTGGTTCCGTGAAGTTTCAGATATTGCATTTACAGTTTCCACTTTTGTGCAATGTTGCCGCAATGGGAATCGCTCACACTCTTTGGATCCGGTGCTGTCACTGATGGCACCACATCCGGAGAGCCAAGATGCCCAGTCTCTTTCGAGTCCTGCTGCCCGCTGTGCTGCTTCTGAGTTTTACCCCTGCCATGGCCGCCACGTCTCCTGTGGCCGCCGCGTCTGCCGTCGGTGATGCGACACCAATCGACAGCCGCCTTTATCAGAAGCCGCTGATCCATTTTGTTCAGTACGACAACCCCTGCACCGACGGCCGTTACAATGACGGCAAGCCCCGCAGTTGCCGCGAACTCCTGCGCATGCTGGATCGGCGCGAGCGCTATCGGGAAAGGCGGGACGATTATCGCGAGAGACGTGAGCGTTACAACCCCTGCACCGACGGCAGGGTCAGTGATGGCCGCCCCCGCAATTGCCGGGAAATAAAGCGCTGGCTGCGTGAACGGGATGACGAAGAAGACTGGCGGCCACGCAAAGGCTGGAAATAGCGCATGGGGCGCGGAACAAACCGCACGCTGCACCGTTTCAATCGTCGCGACTGTTCGCAACGGAGGGAATTGATATGGGAACTGCAGGTGTAGGCTGGATTGCTGCCATTATCATCGGTGGTCTGGCCGGGTGGCTGGCCGAGATGTTCATGAAGAGCAATACCGGCATCATCATGAACATTATTCTGGGCATCGTTGGTGCGGTGCTTGCCAATGCCATCCTGTCGGTATTCGGCATTATTCTCTCAGGCTGGATCGGCTATCTCATCGCCGGTTTTGTCGGCGCCTGTATCCTGATTGCCGTCGGGCGCGCTGTCCGCCGATAGATTTATCTGTTCGGTCAGAGTATCTGCCCGGTCGCCGGAGCGGCCGGGCAGTTCTCCCCACCCTAACTGTTGGCCGATGCAATAATGCGGCAGATGGCGGTGCGCGTTGTGCCTTCGGGTGCTATCTGTCCTATCGCAACCATGAAAACCACATCAACCCGGCTACCCTTGCCCGCCTTGCGCACGACGACACGCAATGTCTGCGGGCGGCCCGAACCGGTGACTTCCTGCTCAGCCGTGATCGCGCCAAGGCTCTTATTCACATCGATGCCGAAAAAACCTTCAGCCGCCACGGCTTGCGCGAGATTACTCAACGCCGTCTTCGGGTCGAGCTTCGGGAAAACCTGCCAGCTCTTGTAATTTATGGCAGTGATAACCGGAATGCCTTCCGTCTTGAAATTACCTGCACACGTCTGTGCCTGCGCGGATGAGACGGCCAATGTTGCAAATGCGATGCCCGCAAGAAGTTTCCTGATCATGCAATCCCCTGTAGCAAATAGAGCCCGACGATGTCAGAGCCCCTACCCCTCGACGCACTCGATGTTTCCGGCTGGCATCCGTTTCAGTGCATAGCACTGGGTTGGCAAAATTCCGCGGGTAAAAAATGCACTAGTGAATCATAATTGACCGTCAGGCCGTCGGAGCGTGCAACCTTGGCTGACCCATCTTGAACCAGGCTTTAGCAATCTTGCCTTTATCGATTTCATAGATGGCAATGACATCCACCTCGCCGGGACCCTCGGGGAACGTGCGCGTTAACTTCCTGATCAACGACCATCGTACCAACAGCGATGCGCTTGAGCAGTTTTCCCAGCAGATTCGGCTCCTTGAAACGGACAATATGCCGTTCGCGGATTTCTGCGGCGCCATTGGCGAGCAATTGATCGGGAAAAGCATAATATTGGCAATCATCCGCCCAAAACTGCATGAATGTGTCAATGTCGCAGGCATTATAGGCTTCGAGCTGCCCCTGAACCGGTATTGTTGCATCAGTGCTGTCTATAGTCGAATTCATGTATTGCATCCTTTTGCACAGCCGTTGCTTCGCGTGGACGGAATCGGAGCCATCCCGCACGCATTCGTTATTGCATTCATGCCAATGACACGATTGATTGGCTCGGTAAACATTTGATGGGGCAAGCATGAGTTTGTTGGCATGGACCGATGAACGCTGGTACACGCTACGCAGCGGGTATCGTGATCTTTATAACCCGTCCGAGGCACTTCAGGCACTCGAACAGGGCGATTTTACGCTGGCTTGGGATGAGCTTTGGGATAATCTGATTTACAAGCGGGATGTGGATACGGCCGCCTACGCTTCCGTTCCCGAGATTGTCCGGATTGCCTGGCAGTTGAAGCTTGCGGACTGGAATGCCTTCGCGCTCATTGCAACCATCGAAGAAGCGCGCCTCAACAATGATCGCAACCCACCTATCCCTGAATGGCTGATGGATGCCTATGAGCGGGCATGGATCGATATGGCCACGCTTGCGCTGCAAATTTATCCGAGGGCCGAAGACCCTGCATTGGTGACGAGCCTGTTGTCTGTTCTCGCCTTTGCAAAGGGAAAAACAGCGGTCGGAACCTTTGCGGTTGGCTTGATCGAGGACGAACAGGCCCCGTTGCTGCGTATTGACAGCGACGAGAATTAGCATCGCGTCAATCAGGCAGTGTTTCACATTCCATCATTCAAAACGGCATAAAAATAAGCCGCCATTAACCGGCTGATGGCACACTCTCTCATTGAAAAACAACAAGATCATGAGGGACGTCCAATGCTTATCACCCGCCTGAGCAAAACCGCGTTCGTTGCGGCAATCGCTTTCTTCGCCACGCTTGTGGCTTTCGGTAATATCACCGATTACGGCTCCAACTTCGCCTTCGTCCAGCATGTGTTGCTGATGGATACGATCTTCCCTGATGCAACCATCAAGTACCGTGCTATCAGCAGCCCGGCGCTGCACAATGCATTCTATATTCTCATCATCGCGGCCGAGACCCTGACAGCTATTCTGTGCTGGATTGGCGCTTTCAACATGATCGGACGTGTCGCAGACAACGCCCGTGCGTTCAACCGCTCGAAGAAGTGGGCCATTGGCGGCCTCGCGCTTGGTTTCCTTGTCTGGCAGGTGGCATTCCTGTCCATTGGTGGCGAATGGTTTGGCATGTGGATGTCGTCAACGTGGAACGGCATCGAATCGGCTTTCCGTTTCTTCATCACCATCATTGCCGTGCTGATCTTTGTAACGATGCCGGATGGTGAAACCACCGACTGACAAACCTAAAATTTTTGTAATGCCGGAACAGGGCGTCCGGCCCGTGTATTGTGTGATCGTCAATAGCTTAGAGGTACGACATGAAAAATCTGATCATTGCTACAACGATCGCCCTTACATCTCTGGTGGCGTTCAATGCACCATCCCAAGCCGCACCGTTCGCTGCAACTCTGGCCGGGAATACCGCAACCGAAGTGCAGAATGTTGATTACCGGCCCGGTTACCGGCACAACCAACGCAAATGGAACCGCAACTGCTTTGTCAGGACAGAACGGCACCGTGTTCATGGCCGTATCATCATCAAGAAAGTGCGCGTCTGTCGCTGAATCTTCGCAAAAAACAAAAGCCCGGCAAATAATCCTGCCGGGCTTTTTGCATCTCAGGAGGCCTTTTATGTGGACAGTTGGCAGAGGAATTTGACCCCCGACCCGATTGCTGCCAAAAAACTACTTCACTGTTACGTCAACGTCACAACGGAGATGCTTGATGAGACACAAATGCCTTGTGATCGGCGTACTTGTCGTTCTGTTTGCCCTTCTGGGGACCCTTGCTCTGTTTTCCAGAAAAGATTCGAGGCCCGGCCAAATACCCGCACATTCGATTCAGGACCCCTTGCGTGCGCCCTCCTGAGCCTGCCGCGCGCCCATCAAACAACCGCTTGAAATGGCTCGGGTTTGGGATTCTTGTTGCAGCCCTGCCCCTGGCGTTTTTTGGGGCGGTGCTGCCCGTCAATGAATACAAGGCACAGGGAATCGATGCCGTTGATTGCGACGGATCGCTTCAGGTGCTGCTCTTCGCAGCGCCAGCTTTGCTGATCTATGCGCTAGGTGCTTTTCTCAATGCACGATACCCGCGAAAGCCGCTCAATCTGGGTGTCGCGGTGATCTGCGCTTTGCTCGTTATCGCAGTCGGCCGCAATGTCATTGCATCCATAGAGGAACAGCGCCTGAACGCAACTGCGGAAACGTGCAGCAGCGGCCTGTGAGAATTGCCGGGAGACTTGCATTCCCCGGCTGAACGCGATTGGATCAATGTTCATCAATCAGGAGCGATAATAATTGGCATTCCAGTGCGATCTGCCCGCAATTCCCACCGTTCAGCAGGATGATGACGCCGTGCGCATAACCCGCTGGGATTTCCAGCCGGGTGCGGTTACCGGCTGGCACGAGCATGGATGGCCCTATTTCGTTGTCATGCTCATGGATGGAACGCTGCGGATTCACAACGGAACCGATATTACCGATGTCCCGCTCGTTGCGGGCCAATCCTATCAGCGCCCGTCCGGTATCCGGCATGATGTCATGAATGGCTCGGCACATCCGATTGCCTTTGTTGAAATCGAGATCAAGAAGCCGGAAGCACTTATCGTCTAGGGGAACTTTCACGGTTGTTGTTCTGTTTATGGGGTTAGATGCACCCTGCTTCAACGGAGAACGAAATGAAAGTCGATGGTTCATGCCATTGCGGCCAGATCAAATTCGAAGCTGAAATAGACCCCGACAGCGTTACAATCTGCCACTGCACCGATTGCCAGAGACTGACCGGCACCGCCTTCCGGGTCTCGGTTCCTGCAGCGGCCAGCAGTCTGCATTTCATCACAGGCATGCCCAAAACCTATAGAAAAACCGCCGATAGCGGCAGGCAGCGGATGCAAGGATTTTGCGGGCATTGCGGTACTCCCCTCTATTCTACAAGCACCGATGAACACCCGACTCATTATGGCCTGCGGGTTGGATCGCTGGCCCAGCGCAACGAGCTTGTGCCGCGAAAGGAGGTGTGGCTGCGGTCTGCCCTGCCCTGGCTCCCAGACATGCCTTGCGCAAAGTCCTATGAATGCGAGAGTTTCTAGCCATTGCTCCCAGTTATCCACAAGGTGGAATTTTCAAGACTTGGCACGGCTGTCATTTGCCGTAAAATTGGCACTCGCACTTCAATCAACACCAGGAGGACCAAGTGATCGATCCGTCTGATGTCAATCGCGACGCAGAAACAATCGTGCTCACCCTTGACGGCAATCTGGCTTCGACCGAGCATAAATACCCCAGCGTCGACCAGGCGTGCATGGCAATCCCCCAGCTCCGGGATATATCCGGCGTCTATATCAATGGTGATACGCCCGTAGATGCCACAGAATTTGTGCAACTCTGCAGAATACTCGACAAGGGGCCAGCTGTTCGCTCGTAATGACATACTGCCCGCTTGATCAATTCGCGCGGGCAGATAGATTGCCGGTCATGATTCCAGACCACAATTCCCTTCCCATCACTGACATCATTACTCCGCGCCTTGTGCTCCGGCTTATGGAAGGCGAAGACCTGTCGGCTTTGCTGGCTGGACAGATTGCGGACGTCGAACAACGGCTGGGTGTCAGAATACCGGGAGAAGTGCTGGATCACGCGAGTTCATTCCGATTCGGTCTTGATCAACTCAAAGCAGACCCACTTTATCGGCCATGGTCATCGCGAGCGGTTATGCTGCCGGACGAAAACAGAATGATCGGGCATGTGAGATTTCACAGCCGCCCCGACCCTGATTATCTCCGCAAATATGCCCGTAATGCCGTCGAGTTCGGTTACCGGATCTTTGGCCACGATCGCAGCAAAGGTTATGCATCCGAAGCGGTGGGAGCCATCATGGATTGGGCGCGGGATGCACACGGTATCAGCCATTTCGTCTTATCCATCTCTCCCGACAATGCGCCTTCACTAGGGATCGCGCGAAAGTTCGGTTTCGTCAAAGTGGGCGAGGAAATGGACGACGTTGACGGAATGGAGCATGTATACTTGCGTGTTGCAGACTAAATCTGATGTCATAGCTGCAGACGTTTCGGTATGGGACACGATTGATTACGAAAACAGTGCAATTGTGACCGTTAATCATGCATCTCCTGCTTGATTGCGCTGGCGTACAATACCGATTTAAGGAACCATTGAGCACTGAACTTGTTTGAGTAAACAAGAATGTTGTTCGTCAGGAGCAAACACGATGTCTATCAAGTCTTTTGTCTTCGCAGCTTTGATCGGGGTTTCCGGCCTCGCGCTCTCCGGATGCGTTGAAGGCAGCGGCGGCTATTATGAGGGATCGAGCGGCTATGGTGGTTACTACGGCGGCTACGGCGGTGGTTACTACGATTCCTATTATGATGGCCCGCGCTACGGCAGGCGCTATGACCGCCGCGACTGGCGCGATGGGAGACGATGGGATCGTCGTGACGACAGAAGATGGGATCGTCCGGGACGTCCTGACAACCCACGGCCGATCGTCAATCCCGGCCCACGGCCTGACCCCGGTCCGCGGCCCGATCCGCGACCACGCCCGGTTATGCCGCCGCGCGTCGATCCCGGCCCGGCTCCAGATGGCGGCGGACGGATGCGCCCGCTTGGTGACACTGGCGGGTCTGATTCCGGTGGACGGATCATCATGCCCCGTCAGGGAGACAACCACTGACGCATAACGCAGTGCTGCCAGAAACTGACAGTAAGGCTTACTCATTTCCCCTGTGCGTCTGTGACGGATGCACAGGGAGTTATCGAGTGGACGATTTCAAACAGTTTCCAATATTTCAGACAGGGCATCCGGCATAGGTATCACAGTGAGGAAACCATGATTGAAGCCTCATGCCACTGCGGCGCCGTTCGCATTGAACTTGCCGAGCGGCCAAACGTCCTCCAATCCTGCAATTGTTCCATATGCCGCCGTGTCGGCGGTCTCTGGGCCTATTACCATCCCAAAGATGTGACCTTCACCAAAGGCGAAGGCACGACTGTCGCCTATGTTCAGGGAGATCGCACGCTGGCGATGCATCATTGCCAGATCTGCGGCTGTGTGACCCATTGGGAAAGCACCGACAAGGAGAACGCGGATCGGATGGGCATCAATGCAGGCCTGATGAACCCGACTGATATCAAGGGTTTACGCCTTCGCCACTTCGATGGCGCCGATACGTGGACCTTTCTGGACTAGCCCAATATCTCCGCGCCACATATTTTGTTTTATTGCGTAGCAGCATAACACCCCGTAAAGTTGGTAGAAAATGTCGGGCTGCGCACGGATTGCGTTATTTGAGCCTGAAAACCAACAATTGCGCCGGTTTTCTGCCGAAATGATTTCATTCGACGGGAAAGCGGTGCGATTCGACCGGGAGTGAGCATGGACGCGTCTATACTCAAGGATACAGCCTTTGCGGCAACAAACCACGAGGGCTGGGTCAAGCTGGCGCAGAAGGCCCTGAAGGGGGTTGATTTCAAGGAGACACTTGTCTCCCGGACTGACGATAATATTGCTATCCAGCCGCTTTACGAGCGTCGCAAAAAGGCGCAACTGACACCGCGCCGCAATCCGGCGCAGCCATGGCATATTGTGCAGCGCATCGACGATCCGGACCCAGTCCGTGCCAACAAACAACTTCTGGAAGATCTGGAAAATGGCGCAACCGGTATTTCACTGGTTTTCGAAGGCGCGCCCAATGCCTTTGGCTATGGGTTGCCGTCGACGCGCGAAGCTGTCGATCAGGTGTTGCGCGGTGTGCATCTGGAGATGATCCACCTGCGCATGGATGTGCATCCGAAAAGCCGTGCCTGCGCCGACTGGTTTGTCGATTACATGCGCCCGCGCAATGTCGATCCCAAGACGATGAGTTTCTCGCTGGGTATTGACCCGGCAGCCACTCTGGCCGGAACAGGCCGCCTGCGCATGACGCTCGCCGCCCTGAAGGCGTCGTTGCCGCAATCGCTGGCCGGTTTTTTCTCTACCGATCTGCCGGGGATTGTGCTGGAGGCGGATGGCCGCGTCTATCACAATGCCGGTGCCACGGAGGCACAGGAACTCGGCGCCATGCTGTCCATCGCCGCCGGGCACTTCCGCCTGTTCGAGGAAGCACGCCAGCCAATCGTTTATGCCGCGCCGCATATCGGCTTTTCCATCGCCGTTGATCAGGACCAGTTCCTGTCCATTGCCAAACTGCGGGCATTGCGCCGCCTTTGGGCGCGGTTGCAGGAGGCTTGCGGCATCCGGCCATCCGAGGCAACCATCCATGCGGAAACCTCGTGGCGCATGATGACGAAGCTGGACTGCGAAACCAACACGCTGCGTACAACAATCGCGGCCTTTGCAGCGGCGGTTGGCGGTGCGGACTCGCTTGCCATTCTGCCCCATACCATCACTCACGGCCTGCCCGACCAGTTTGCCCGCCGACTTGCACGCAACACCCAACTTGTGCTTGCCGATGAAAGCAATCTTGCTTTCGTTGCCGATCCCGGCTGTGGTTCGGGTGCTATCGAAGCCCTGACCGAAGCGCTCTGCGAAGCCGCATGGAAGGAATTCCAGACGCTGGAAAAGGAAGGCGGTATCCTGCAAAGCCTCGTCGAAGACCGGTTCCAGCAGCGCGTTATTGCCGCGCGCGAGGAACGCAGCCGCGACTATCGCTCCGGCAAGCGCGCCATCATCGGAACGACACTTTTTCCGGCGAAACAGGAACGTCCGGTGACGGTGCTCGATGCACCCCACATGCCCTTGCCGACGGATGGCGTGGTTCATTGCGAGCCGCTGACCTTCCCGCGTATTGATCAAACATTGCAGGCGTCCGAATAATGCGCGTTCCAGATTTTACCGAGATCAATTGGCAAGAGCCCAAATCAGCGCCTCGCAAACCGGAAGCTGGCGTCTGGAAGACGCCCGAGGGTATTCGCGTCAAGCGTGCCTATGGCGATGCGGCGCTGAAGAACCTGCCGCATCTGGATAGCTATCCGGGCTCTGCACCATTCATTCGCGGCCCCTATCCAACCATGTATGTGCAGCAGCCCTGGACGATCCGGCAATATGCCGGTTTTTCCACCGCCGAAGAATCCAATGCGTTTTACCGGCGCAATCTGGCGGCTGGTCAAAAGGGTCTTTCCGTTGCCTTCGACCTTGCCACGCACCGGGGCTATGACAGCGATCATCCGCGTGTGGCCGGTGATGTCGGCATGGCTGGTGTTGCCATTGATTCCATTCTCGACATGCAGCAACTGTTCGACGGTATTCCGCTCGGCGAAATGACCGTTTCCATGACCATGAACGGCGCTGTGCTGCCCATTCTGGCGCTCTATATTGTTGCAGCCGAAGAACAGGGCGTCGACCAAAAACTGCTCGCTGGAACCATTCAGAATGATATTCTGAAAGAGTTCATGGTGCGCAACACCTATATTTATCCACCGCAGCCTTCGATGCGGATCATTTCGGACATTTTCTCCTATACCTCGCAGAACATGCCGAAATTCAACTCCATCTCGATTTCCGGCTATCACATGCAGGAAGCCGGAGCGACCGCCGATCTCGAACTTGCCTACACTATTGCCGACGGCATCGAATATGCCCGCGCCGGTGTCGCCGCCGGGCTTGATATCGACACTTTCGCGCCGCGCCTTTCCTTCTTCTGGGCCATTGGTATGAATTTCTTCATGGAAGTCGCCAAGATGCGGGCCGCACGCCTGCTCTGGGCAGTGCTTTTGAAGAAGAATTTCAACCCGAAAGATGAGCGCTCGCTGTCACTGCGCACCCATTCGCAGACCTCGGGCTGGTCGCTCACCGCGCAGGACCCTTACAACAACATCATGCGCACCATGATCGAAGCCATGGCGTCGACGCAGGGCCATACCCAGTCGCTGCACACGAATTCCTTCGATGAGGCGCTGGCGCTGCCAACTGACCATTCGGCGCGTATCGCACGTAACACACAGCTGATCCTGCAAAAGGAATCCGGCACCACGCGGATCATCGATCCATGGGGCGGTTCCGCCTATGTGGAGCGCCTGACCCATGATCTGGCGACCCGTGCGCTCGCCCATATCGAGGAAATCGAAACGCTCGGCGGCATGGCAAAGGCCATCGAACAGGGCATTCCCAAACTGCGCATCGAGGCAGCGGCAGCAAGAACGCAGGCGCGGATCGATAGCGGTCAACAGCCGGTGGTCGGGGTCAATTCCTATCGCCCGGTTGAGGATGTCAAAATCGATGTTCTGAAAATCGATAATGCCGAAGTGCGGGCGCGGCAGCTCTCCAAGCTGCAACAGCTCAAGGGCACCCGTGACGTCTCCGCCGTGGAAAGTGCGCTGGCGACGCTCACCAGCGCGGCAAAATCCGGCACCGGCAATTTGCTCGATTTTGCCATCAAAGCTGCACGGGCGCGCGCAACAGTTGGTGAGATATCGCTGGCACTGGAAAAAGCCTATGGCCGCCATGTTGCGGATATCCGCACCATATCGGGCGTCTACCGCAAGGAAATCGGCAAGAGCGGGGTTGTCGACCGGGTTCAGGCCAAAGCTGCCGCCTATGAAAAACGGACGGGCGAAAAGCCGCGCATTCTTGTCGCCAAGATGGGTCAGGACGGCCACGACCGCGGCCAGAAGGTTATTGCGACAGCCTTTGGCGATCTCGGCTTTGACGTCATCGTCGGCGCAATGTTCCAGACACCCGATGAGGTGGCTGAGCTCGCCATCGAGAGCAATGTTGATATTGTCGGTGTGTCCTCGCTGGCCGCCGGGCACCTCACCCTTGTTCCCGAGCTGAAAGAGGCGCTGGGCCGCCGCGAACACGACGATATTCTGATCATTGTCGGCGGCGTCATTCCACCTCAGGATTTTGACGCTGTGCTCAAGGCTGGTGCAGCGGCGATTTTCCCGCCCGGAACCGTGATTGGCGAAGCTGCAGAAAAGTTGATCGATACTTTGCTGGATTCATTGTGACATGATCGTTTTATACACACTCGAAGAAGACCATCTTCTCGCCCGTCCCGCCAAGGTGGGTGATACCTTGCCTGACAATACAGTCTGGATTGATCTACTCAATCCGACCCATGATGAAGATATCCAAACTGAGACCTGGACCAAGACCGCCATTCCGACGCGCGAGGACATGGTGGAAATCGAAGAATCCAGCCGGTTCTATACGGAAAATGGCGGACAGTACCTGACAGCGCCGATCCTCTATTTCACCGAGCACAAACACCACGCCATCAGCCCTGTCTCCTTCATCCTGACGGGTTCCTTTCTGGTGACTGTGCGCTACGCCGAACCAAGGGCGTTCAGCCTTTACGTCAGCCGCGCCACAAAACCCGGCAATGGCCTCATCAATGAAAAATGCAGTGGCGTGACCATTCTGCTCGGCATTGTCGAAGCGGTAACGGACCGGATCGCCGATATTCTTGAAGGCGTTGCCTCCGATATCGACCAGAATTCCCATACGATTTTCCGCCGGAATGACACTGACAAGCCGATGACGACAAAAAATTTCCGCGACAGCCTTACCCGTATCGGCGGTCAGGGCGCGTTCCTGTCAAAGGTTCGGGAAAGCATTGCCGGTGTGAGCCGTCTGCTCGTTTACCTTGCCGCGATTACCGAGCAGAACAGCTACAAGAAAGAGACAAAGGCCTGGATCAAGTCACTGGAGCGCGACACCCAATCACTGAGCACCTATGTCGACTTCCTGTCCAACAAGATCACCTTCCTGCTCGATACGGTGGTGGGACTGATCTCCATCGAGCAGAATGCTATCATCAAAATCTTTTCCGTCGCCGCCGTAGCCTTCATGCCGCCAACGCTGGTCGCCTCGATCTACGGCATGAATTTTGCCTTCATGCCTGAACTCAAAGAGGCTTGGGGCTATCCCATGGCCATCGGCATGATGATCGCTTCGGCTGTCATCCCGCTCCTGATCTTCCGCAAAAAGGGCTGGCTCTAAGACGAAGTGATGAGATCAATGGCCTTGATGAACCTACCGACAGATGTTGTAATCCGCTTACAACACTGGGGCAAAGATCATGCGTGTTACGCTGATACAGGTCGGAGACGAAGTAGGTTTCATCTTTCCGGATGAGATTCTAGAACGCTACAATCTCAAAACCGGCGACGAGCGAGAACTTATCGTGACTGACTACGGGTTTGAACTCATACCCATCCGCAGGGCCTCGTAAAATTGTTCTAAATAAAAGCTTAGCCCGCGTTCCTGCCATACAGATTCACGTTACGGCGCCGTATCAATCGCGCTGATTTCCCATTCATGCGTATTCAGCACAAAGCTGTCGCCGACTGATTTGCCGAACATTAGTTGCGCCATGGGTGAGACATGGGAAATCTTGCCGTGGCTGGCATCGGCTTCGTCCTCGCCGACAATGGCCCATGTCTGCGTCTTGTCATGCTCGTCAATGATCGTAACGATCATGCCGAAGCGCACGACCTTGCTGGCGGGATCGGGATGCGACACCTCCGCAGTCTCGCGGCGGGCCGTCCAGTAGCGCAGGTCGCGTGACGCGCGGGCAATCAGGTCGCGGTCGGCCTCGGCGTTGCCCTTGGCCAGTTCTTCGTGTGAAGCGGCGATTTCCGCATCGATCAGCGCAAGGCCGTTTTCGGTCACAAGATTCCGGTGCGGACTGATGGGACGCTCGCCCAGATCAATCGAGGAATTGCTGTCATCTTCCTTCGTGAAAGCTCTGCTCATCCGATAAAGGTATGCCTTGCCTGCCCCTGCTGCAAGTGCCATCAATCGGACAGTCAGAAGGCCGGTCTGTATTGACTGGTTTAAACGCTGATCGTGAGGAAATATCCGTGATCAACAGACGTCTTATGCTTGGCGTAATGGCCGGATTGGGGGCAACGGTGTTGCCAGTCCGTGTCTTTGCCGCATCGTCAACCGGGTTGAAGCCGGGCTCACCTGACGATCAGGGAAAAGCGCTGAATAGACTTTTGCAGAAAGCGAGCCGCACTGGCGAACAGATATTGCTGTCGCCGGGAACCTATATTGTTTCGGGTGTCGATCTTCCTTCGCGCGCCAATCTTGCGGGCATTCCCGGCGCAACCCGCCTTCTCTACGGCGGCGCCGGTTCTTTCCTCAATGCCAGCAATGCCAATCAGGTTCGGCTGAGCGGACTTGTCATCGATGGTGCAAGCCAACCACTCACCGGCAAAGCGCTGGTCGAAGGCACCAATGTGTCCGAACTCGTCATCGATGATTGCGATTTCACTGCTTCAACCAAAAATGCCATAGCGCTGTACGGGTGCGACGGCAGGATCGAACGCAATCGTATCCAACGGGCTGCGGATGCGGGCATTTTCGCCTCGCAATCCAGCGGTCTGGAGATAGCTGCGAACCATGTTCATGATTGCGGCAATGGCGGAATTCTGGTGTTTCGCGATGCGCAGGGGCCGGACGGAACGATCGTGACCAACAACCGCGTCGAGAACATCCGGGCGGATGGTGGCGGCACTGGGCAGAATGGCAATGGCATCAATGTGTTTCGCGCCGGCAATGTGCTGGTTGCCAATAATGTTCTGAACAAGTGCGCCTTTTCTGCCGTGCGCGCCAATGCCGGAAACAATGTGCAGATCACAGGTAATAACTGCCGTGACAGCGGCGAGATGGCACTTTACTCGGAGTTTGCCTTCGAAGGGGCTGTCATCTCAAACAATATTGTCGATGGCGCGGCCAGCGGCATTTCCATGGTCAATTTCGATGGCGGCGGGCGCATGGGCACCTGCACCGGCAATGTGGTGCGCAACCTCTCGGCAATTGGCCCCTATCCCGCCGATGCACCGGGCTTTGGTATCGGCATCAGCGTTGAAGCGGATATTTCCGTGACCGCCAATCTTATCGAGAACGCGGCGCTTTATGGCATCAAGCTTGGCTGGGGGCCGTATCTGCGCAATGTGGTGGCGACGGGAAACGTCATCCGGCAGGCAGGCACAGGCATTTATGTCAGCATGGTCGACGGTGTTGGTTCTGCCATTATCACTGACAACATCATCGAAAAGGCGCTACGCGGCGGCATTATCGGCCATCGCTGGATGGATGCCGTGACAGGCGACCTTGCGAGGCAAAATGCCAGCGGCAATAGTCGCCTGATCGTTGAGCGCAATATTCTTAGTTGATATCGGCTTCAGTCAGAATATCGGCGGGGCTGACAACACCATAGGTGATGCCATTCCAGTTGCGCATTTCCCGGTCCGCAAACCGATCAAGTTTTGATTCCAGTTCCGCATCATTGCGGAAAATCCTGGAGAGAACCGATGCGATCATCGCTTCCGATGCGCGAGTGGCGCCGTCATCGCATTTCAGCGCAATGCCAAGACCAAACTCCGGCAGGGCCGCAACAAACACGCCTTCCGCACCGGTTTTGACGAAAATCCGCCCCGGTGCCATTTCCATCAGGCGGGTGCAGGCGCGGTTGGTACCAGCGACGTAATAGGGTGCGGCCATGGTGGCATTGAGCAGACGCTTGGCGGCCTTGGCACGTACCGGCGGCAAACCAGTCCCAGTCGCCATGCGGGCAAAGCCATGGGCAAGGTTTTTAAGCGGAATGGCATAAGTCGGGATCGAACAACCATCGGTGCCGCAATGATCAAGCGAGTGGACCGCGCCGGTCACGCTCTCCATGGCTTCGCACACCATGTTCTGCGACTGTGAGCCAAGCGACGAATAACCCGATGTCGAAATCCCCAAATGCACGCAGGTGCACAGAAAGCCGGAATGCTTGCCGGAACAATTATTGTGCAGCGCCGTCGGCTCCTGCCCGCTTCTGGCAAGGGCGATCAGCACCGCCTGATCCGATGACCAATGCGCGCCGCATTCCAGCGCCGAACCGTCAAGCCCGGCCCGGCCGAGCATATCGGCAGCCTTTTTCACATGCAGCGGCTCGCCCGAATGGGAAGCGCAAGCCATCGCCAGCTCCTCATCGCCAAAACCATAGGCATCAGCAGCACCGCTTTCCACCAGCGGCAGCGCCTGTATCGCCTTGATTGCCGAACGGGGAAAAGTCGGTCGCTCAATATCCCCAACGGAATAGACAATCTTGCCATCGCCATCGGTGACAACGATTGCACCGCGATGGCGGCTTTCAACTGTTTCACCACGAAAAACTTCAACCAGAACAGGATTGCTCATGACGTCCACCATTGAACAGGAAATAGACCGAAATCGGCCCGAATTGATGGTCTTATAGGACGCTCCGTTTCCCTTTCCAATGGAGAAAGCTGCGCGCCGGAATTATTCCGGTCAGGCAGGCTTTTCCCATTCCATGATCAGGAAATAGGGCACGCGGCGATAGCGGTCGGCTTTATCGGGATCGCCGCCATAGGGGGCGGGTTCGGCAAAGTGGCGCAGGGTGAGGCCTTGGCCAAGCAGGAGCGACATATAGGTGCTCAACGGGCGGTGCCAGTTCTGGATGCGAATGCCGCGCCATTCCACCCAGTCGACGCGCTCTTCCAGATAATGATCGACATAGAAGCGTGGATCGCCATTGATATCGGGCTGCCAACCGGCGGGTTGTCCTGCGGTGTTGAAGCTGTTGAGATTGGCAATCAGCAAAGTTCCGCCCGGCGCGAGCACGCGGGTCATCTCGGCAATGGCTTTGCGCAGATAGGGAATGTCGATGAGGCTGAGATAGCTCACCACCAGATCGAAAGACGCGTCGGGAAATTCCAGCGCCTCCGCATAGCCGACGCGATAGTCCCCCTCGGGGTCTCTGGCCAGTGCCTGTTCAAGTAGTTCCTCGGTGGGGTCGATTCCCACCGGCTTGATTCCGAGGTCTTTGAGGATGCGGCAGAAGCGGCCTTCGCCGCAGCCGACATCAAGGGCGTTTTTAAAGCTGCGGCCGCTGATGCGTTCCAGCATGGGTCGGTCGAGGACATAGACACGGCCATAATCGCCATCATCAGCCTGTTCGGCGATCCATGCGGAGGCCGATTCTTTCCATCCGTTCGACATGGCATTTCCTCGTCGGAAAAAGATGATTCAATTCATGGATTTATAATGTGCTTTTGAAACAAAGAATCCGGGACTTCAAGTCCCGGATTGAAAACCTCTACTAAGGCTCATGCCTATTTGATGCGTTCGAGGATCGACACGTAATTGGCCACCGCAGCGCCGCCCATGTTGAAAATACCCGCAAGCTTGGCATCCGGCACCTGAATGCCACCCGCTTCGCCTGTCAACTGCATGGACGAGAGCACATGCATGGAAACGCCGCTGGCGCCGATGGGGTGGCCCTTGGCTTTCAGACCACCGGATGGATTGACAGGCAGACGCCCGCCCATAGCCGTCTGGCCTTCGAGTGCAACCTTGGCACCCTCACCCGGCTTGGCCAGGCCCATCGCCTCATATTCGATCAGTTCTGCAATGGTGAAGCAGTCATGGGTTTCAACAAAAGACAGGTCGTCGATTGTCACCCCTGCCTGATCCAGCGCACGTTTCCAGCCTTCGGAGCAGCCTTCGAACAGAAGGATGTCACGCTTGGAGATCGGCAGGAAATCCTGCACATGGCTCGCCGCACGGAATGCAACAGCGCGCTTCATCTTCAGAGCGGTCTGCGTATCGGTCAGCACGAGTGCCGCAGCACCATCGGAGACGAGCGAGCAATCCGTGCGCTTCAGCGGCCCGGCAACGAAGGGGTTCTTTTCGCTTTCCTGACGGCAGAACTCATAGCCCAGATCCTTGCGCATCTGTGCATAAGGATTGTTGACGCCGTTCTTGTGGTTCTTGGCAGCAATCGTCGCCAGCGCATCGGACTGGTCGCCATATTTCTGGAAATAGGCCGCTGCAATCTGTCCGAACACACCGGCAAAACCGGCAGGAATATCGCCCTCTTCAGGCAGGTAGGAGGCTTTGAGCAGATTCTTGCCGATGTCGGGTCCGGGGGTCGATGTCATCTTCTCGACACCCACGACCAGTACAACCCTCGCAGCACCGGCGCGAATGGTCTTGATACCCTGATGCACAGCCGCCGAACCGGTGGCGCAGGCATTTTCCACCCGCGTGGCGGGCTTGAAGCGGAAGGCATCACTGGCCTGCAACACAAGGCTGGCGGTGAAATCCTGCGGCGAGAACCCGGCATTGAAATGACCCAGCACAATCTCGTCCACATCCTGCGGACCAATACCCGCATGATCAAGCGCCGCAACCGCCGCCTTCACGATCAGGCTTTCGACGCTCTCACCTTCCAGTTTTCCGAAAGGCAGATGCGACCATCCAACGATACAGGCTGTCATGTCATTCCTCCAAAATGTCATTCTTGTTGAGGTAAGCATGAACCCGCTGTGCTTCAAGGTAAAGGGGTTTGTTGCAGTGCAATACCGAGGTGGGGTGTTTGGCAATTATCGTGCTGGTGGGGAGGGTGTGGAGAGTCGTTTATTGCTTTGTCAGCTTTGTAGCTGGCTGCGTTGAGGTGGTTCGTGGTTCGTGGTTCGTGGTTCGACAAGCTCACCATGAGGGAGATGGGTGATGAAGGGGAGCCAAGTTCTGCACCCTTTATGCGGCAATCTTTGCGATTAGCCTTGCATCCACCCAAGTCCCTCATGGTGAGCTTGTCGAACCACGGGCCACGCCCAATTGCTCTGCAGAGTTACCCCCCTCTGTCCTGTCGGACATCTCCCCCACAAGGGGGAGATCACATTGGCATGAACGCCTTTGCACAACCGGAAATGTTTCAGATTGTGCAAAGACCGTATTGAAGGCTGATCTCCCCCTTGTGGGGGAGATGTCCGACAGGACAGAGGGGGGTGAAAACTGCCCCATATTACCCAAAACTTTTTTATTGATTGATCAGTCAATCAAGAATAATATTTTCTTCGAACGAGGTTACCCACATGCCCAAAGTCGGAATGGAACCACTGCGCAAGCGGGAGTTGATTGATGCGGCTATTCGCACGATTGGCCAGCGCGGCTCGCTTGATGTGACAGTTGCGGAGATCGCCCATGAAGCGGGTGTGTCGGCGGCGCTGGCACATCACTATTTCGGCGGCAAGGAACAGCTGATCCTCGCCACCATGCGCCATCTGCTGAAAGAACTTGGACAAGATTTGCGGGCGGCGTTGGGAACAGCACACACCCCAGCCCAGCGCGTTGCGGCGATTATTGCGGTGAACTTTTCCGCCTCGCAATTTGCACCCCAGACTGTCGCCGCATGGCTGGCCTTTTACGTCCACGCCCAGCAATCGGATGAAACGCGCCGTCTCTTGCGCGTCTATGCGCGGCGCATGCACTCCAATCTCGCCTATGCGCTCAGCCGCATGACCGACCGGGCCACCGCAGTACAGATTGCGGAGGGCACCGGCGCGATGATTGACGGGCTCTATATCCGCCATGCGCTGCGCAATGGCGCGCCTGAGGCAGCCTCGGCAATCGCGCTTGTGGAAGATTATGTGACGACGAAACTTGCCGCTGCCGGAGCGCCCCTATGACAAGGCCGAATATACTCATCCTGATGGTCGATCAGCTGAATGGGACATTGTTCCCGGATGGCCCTGCTGATTTCATCCATGCGCCGCATCTGCGCGGCCTCGCCGACCGTTCAGCCCGTTTTGCCAATACCTATACGGCCTCACCGCTTTGTGCCCCTGCCCGTGCGTCATTCATGTCCGGGCAGTTGCCATCGCGCACCCGCGTCTATGACAATGCGGCGGAATTTGCTTCCGACATTCCAACCTATGCGCACCATCTGCGCCGGGCAGGCTATTACACCGGCCTATCCGGCAAGATGCATTTTGTCGGGCCGGATCAGTTGCACGGCTTCGAAGAACGCCTGACCACGGATATCTACCCCGCCGATTTCGGCTGGACGCCTGACTATCGCAAGCCGGGCGAGCGGATTGACTGGTGGTATCACAATCTCGGTTCTGTTACGGGCGCTGGCATCGCCGAAACCAGCAACCAGATGGAATATGATGACGAGGTGGCTTTTCATGCCACGCAAAAGCTTTATCAGCTGTCGCGCACGTCAGACGATGCGGCGCGCCGCCCGTGGTGCCTGACCATCTCCTTCACCCATCCGCATGATCCCTATGTGGCCAGACGCAAATATTGGGATCTTTATGAGAATTCCCCGGCGCTGGAACCGGCTGTTCCACCCATTGCCTATGAGGCGCAGGACCCGCATTCGCAGCGGTTGATGCAGGCCTGCGACTACACCAAGTTCGACATCACACCCGATAATGTGCGCCGCGCGCGTCAGGGCTATCTCGCCAATATTTCCTATGTGGATGACAAGGTAGGCGAGATACTCGAGGTGTTGCGGGCAACGCGCATGCTCGACAACACCATCATCGTTTTCACCTCAGATCATGGCGATATGCTCGGCGAGCGCGGCCTGTGGTTCAAGATGAACTTCTTTGAAGGCTCCGCGCGCGTGCCGCTGATGATCGCAGGTCAGGGTATCAAGCCGCAACGGATCAGCCAGCCAGTCTCGACGCTCGATATCAACCCGACACTGGCGGCGCTCGCCGGTCTTGACATCGCATCGGTCAAACCATGGACCGATGGCGAGGATTTGAGCGGCGTTATCGCGGGCGGCAAACGGCAGGGGCCGGTGCTGATGGAATATGCGGCTGAAGGTTCCAACGCCCCGCTCGTCTGCATTCGCGATGGCCAGTACAAGTTCGTGCATTGCGAGATCGATCCGCCGCAACTGTTTGATCTTGAATCGGATCCGCAGGAGTTGACCAACCTTGCCGGTGACCCCGCCCATGCGAAACTGCTTGCCCAGTTCCAGACGGCGGCCACGGCGCGCTGGAACATGGCAGCCTATGATGCGGCGGTGCGCGAAAGTCAGGCGCGGCGCTGGATTGTCTATGAGGCACTGCGCAACGGCTCGCATTATCCGTGGGATTATCAGCCGCTGCAAAAGGCGTCCGAGCGCTATATGCGCAATCACATGGATCTGAATGTTCTGGAAGAGAACGCCCGCTTTCCGCGCGGCGAATAGGTGAGAGCTATGGAAGCAGATTTCGTTATCATCGGTTCCGGTTCGGCCGGATCCGCCATGGCCTACCGCCTGTCGGAGGATGGCAAATATTCGGTCATCGTCATCGAGTTTGGCGGCACCGATATCGGGCCGTTCATCCAGATGCCGGCAGCCTTATCCTTCCCGATGAATATGAGCACCTATGACTGGGGGTTTTCCTCCGAGCCGGAGCCGCATTTGGGCGGGCGCACGCTGGTCACACCGCGCGGCAAGGTTATTGGCGGTTCGTCCTCCATCAATGGCATGGTCTATGTGCGCGGCCACGCCCGTGACTTCGATCATTGGGCAGAAAGCGGCGCGACGGGCTGGTCCTATGCGGATGTGCTGCCCTACTTCAAGCGTATGGAACATTCCCATGGCGGCGAAGCCGGTTGGCGCGGCACGGATGGCCCGATGCATGTGCAGCGCGGGCGACGTGACAACCCCCTTTTCCACGCCTTTGTCGATGCGGGCAGAGAGGCCGGTTTCGAAGTTACCGAGGATTATAACGGCGCCAAGCAGGAAGGCTTTGGCGCGATGGAGCAGACGATCCATAATGGCCGCCGCTGGTCCACCGCCAATGCCTATATGCGCCCGGCGCTCAAACGCAGGAATGTTAACCTGGTCAATGGCTTCGCGCGGCGTGTGGTCATCGAGAATCAACGGGCAACCGGCGTTGAAATCACCCGGCGCGGCAAGACCGAGATCATCCGCGCCCGGCGTGAGGTGATCATTGCGGCCTCGTCAATCAACTCGCCAAAACTGTTGATGCTATCAGGCATTGGCCCCGCCAAGCACCTGAAAGAGCATGGTATCGCCGTGGTTGCGGATCGCGCCGGCGTCGGTGAGAACCTGCAAGATCATATGGAGGTCTACATCCAGCAGGAGAGCCTCAAACCCATCACGCTCAACTCAAAGCTCGGACTATTCTCCAAGGCGCGGATCGGGGCGCAGTGGCTATTCTTCAAAACCGGCGACGGCGCGACAAATCATTTCGAATCCGCCGCCTTTGTGCGCTCCAAACCGGGTGTCGATTATCCTGATATCCAGTACCATTTCCTCCCCGCCGCCATTCGCTATGACGGTAAGGCGGCATCGAAGGGGCATGGTTTTCAGGCGCATGTGGGGCCGATGCGGTCCAAATCGCGCGGCAGCGTTACGCTGCGTTCATCCGATCCGTTCGAGAAACCAAAAATCCTTTTCAACTATATGTCGCATCCGGATGACTGGACTGATTTCCGCCATGCGGTGCGCTTGACCCGCGAGATTTTCGGACAGGCGGCGCTGACGCCCTATCGTGGCCGGGAGATTTCTCCGGGTGCGCATGTGCAGTCTGATGATGCGATTGACGATTTTCTGCGCGAGCATGCGGAGAGTGCTTTCCATCCCTGCGGCACCTGCAAGATGGGTGCGGTTGATGACCCTATGGCGGTTGTCGATCCGCAATGCCGGGTGATTGGCGTCGAGGGGCTAAGGGTGGCGGATTCCTCCATCTTCCCGCGGGTGACCAATGGCAACTTGAATGGCCCGTCCATCATGACTGGCGAAAAGGCATCCGACCACATTCTCGGCCGCGATCCCCTGCCGCGTTCCAATCAGGAGCCGTGGATTAACCCGCGCTGGGAAGTGAGTGACCGGTGATGGCGGGTGATCTTGCCTTGCACGATCTGTGCGTGGTTCGACAAGCTCACCATGAGGGACAGGGGTGATGCAATGCTAATCGCAAAGAGTGCAGAACTTGCAGAACTTGACTCCCTTTCATCACCCCTGTCCCTCATGGTGAGCTTGTCGAACCACGAACCACGAACCACGCACAACTCTGCCAAGGTGAAATAAGCTATCGATGAATAAACCCAAGGAGAACACCATGCGCGCGCAGCCCAAGGCATCGCATTTTATCAATGGCCGCTTTGTTGAGGACAAGGCGGGCAAGCCGCTGGATGTCATCTATCCCGCAACCGGCGAGATCATTGCAAGACTGTTTGGTGCAACGCCTGCGCTGATCGAGCAGGCGGTGCAGGCCGCAGCGGCGGCGCAACCCGCATGGGCGGCGCTGAAGCCGGTGGAGCGCGGGCGTATCTTGCGCCGTGCGGCTGATCTGTTGCGCGAGCGCAATGCGGAAATCGCCGAACTTGAGACACTCGACACGGGCAAGGCCATTCAGGAAACGCTGGTAGCCGATCCGGCTTCCGCCGCCGATGCGTTGGAATTTTACGGCGGCATCATTGCCGGGTTCAACGGTGAGATGATCGAGCTTGGCGGCTCCTATGCCTATACCCGCCGCGAAGCCCTTGGCGTCTGTATCGGTATCGGCGCGTGGAATTATCCTATCCAGGGTGCAGGCTGGAAATCAGCCCCGGCGCTGGCCGCAGGCAATGCCATGATCTTCAAGCCTTCGGAAAATACCCCGCTTTCGGCGCTGGCGCTGGCCGAGATTTACAAGGAAGCTGGCCTCCCCGATGGCCTGTTCAACGTGTTGCAGGGTTTTGGCGATGTCGGCTCGCAGCTTGTCGACCATCCGCTGGTGGCAAAGGTATCGCTGACCGGCTCGGTGCCAACAGGCAGAAAGGTACTGGCGCAGGCCGGTTCGCACATGAAGCACGCAACGATGGAACTCGGCGGCAAATCCCCACTGATCATTTTCGATGATGCGGATGTGGAAAATGCCGTGGGCGGTGCGCTGCTTGGCAATTTCTATTCGACGGGACAAGTCTGCTCGAACGGCACCCGCGTTTTTGTCCAGAAGGGTATCAAGGAAAAATTCCTCGACCGGCTGGTGAGCCGAACCAAGGCTATCCGTCTGGGCGATCCGCTTGATCCGGAAATTCATCTGGGACCGCTGATCAATGCCGCACAGCGCGACAAGGTTGTTGCCTATATCGAAAAGGGTAAGGCCGAGGGCGCAACATTGGCCTTTGGCGGCGGCGTTCCCAAAATGCAGGGTTTTGAGGCGGGCTGCTATGTGGAGCCGACAATTTTCACCGGTGTAACCGACGGGATGACCATCGCGCAGGAAGAAATCTTTGGCCCTGTCATGGCGGTTCTTGATTTCAACGATGAGGACGAAGTGGTCGCCCGCGCCAATGACACAGAATTCGGTCTGTCCGCCGGTGTGTTCACCAAAGACCTCTCCCGCGCCCACCGCGTCATCAGCCAGTTGAAGGCCGGAACCTGCTGGATCAACACTTATAATCTGGCACCGGTGGAAATGCCGTTCGGCGGCTTCAAACAATCGGGCGTTGGCCGTGAAAACGGTCTGGCGGCACTTTATCACTACAGCCAGATCAAGTCCGTCTATGTAGAGACAGGCAACGTCGAAAGCCCCTACTAAAAACGAAAGGCGGGGCATGCCCCGCCTTTTCAATCATTTGCCGTAAATGGCGTCGCGGACCCCATCGGGGAATGCGCCGATCATGCCCGCATAAGCGGTATTGGTCAGCGCGACGACGGTCAGCTTGCGCACTGGATCGACAAACCATGACTGGCCATAGACCCCGCCCCACCTCCATGTTCCTGCCGATTGCGGTGAGCCTCCCGCTGCCGGGTCTTTCACGATAGAAAACCCAAGGCTGAAACCCGTGCCGGGAGGTGCGACATCCAGAACAAGATCGCCAATCTGGCTGTTTTCCAGAAGTTTAAGACTATCGGCCTTGAGCAAGGGGGAACCGCCCCCACGCAACGCTTCCAGGAAGCGGATATAATCATCGGCGGTTCCGGCCATGCCCCCGCCGCCTGAAGCATAGGACGCGGCATCAAATATCCGGTCCGGTGCAAAGCTGACCCCGCCATCGAAGAACGGCACACTATGGGACTTGCCCATACGCACTGGCGGTTCGCCGTCGCCATAGGCCACAGCCAGTCTTGCCCGGTCAGTAACGGTAAAGCCGGTGTCATCCATGCCAAGCTTGCCGGTGACATTCTCCTTCACCAGTTCCGGCAGGGATTTGCCCGTTGCCTTGGCCAGGACAGCGCCCAGCACATCAAGGCCCACCGAATAACCCCATGCGGTGCCGGGTTTATGGGACAGGGGCACACTGGCAATGCGGCGGAGATTTTCCTCGATGGAAAGTCCGGGTTGATCGAGACCATCGGAAACACCGGCCTTGAGATAAGGGCCACCGGCGGGCTGGAGAAAGCCATAGGTCAGACCAGATGTATGGCTCATGAGTTGGCGGATCGTGATGACTGCTTCCCGGCCATCGGCTGTTTTTGGCCGGAAATCCGGAAGATAAGTCGTAACAGGATCATCCAGTTTCAGCTTGCCCTCTTCCACCAATCGCAGCGCCGTAACAGCCACAATAGGCTTGGTCAGCGAGGCAACGCGGAAAATCGCATCTTCCTTGATCAGGGTCTTTGCCTCGCGATCGGCAAAACCGGCGGCGCGGCGATAGACGATTTTGCCGTCTTCGGCCACCAGAATGACCGTGCCCACTATGGTCTGGTCGGCAATGGCTTCGTCAATCACCTTATCAAGGCGGCTCTTGAAATCGGCCTCAACAGTCAGCCCTGGCGTGTTCGCAGCAAGTGTTGTCAGAGTAGCGGCAACTGGTATGTTCATAGACCTGTTCCTTTTTCATAGTGGTCACTATATAAAAGAACTAACACGCGTTTCTTTCCTGTCAACTAATTTATTAGTGGTCACTATGAAAATAATTGAAGACTCCGCCAATTCCCCTGAAGAGCCCGCCCGCAGGCGTGGCCGTCCGCGCAGCTTTGACCGTGAAGCGGCGCGCGACAAGGCGATGATGCTGTTCTGGCAGCGCGGCTATGAGGGCACGTCGATCAACGATCTGACGGAGGCCATGGGCATTACACCGCCCAGCCTCTACACGGCGTTCGGATCAAAGGAAGAGCTTTATATGGAGGTGCTGTCGCTCTACAAGATCGGCCCCGGTGCCTATTTCACCGAAGCACTCGCAGAGGAAAAAACGGCAAAGGGCACCATTTCGCGCCTGCTCCATGGTGCCGCCTCCAGTTTTGTCTTTGGTCCCGGCGGCTGCATGATCTCGACGGCCGCACTTTCCTGCGCGCCTGATGTCAAGAGCGTTGCAGATAAGGTTGCAGCCATGCGCAGCGCCACGCTTGGCGTTCTTACCGGCCTCGTGCAACGGGCGATAACGGATAGCGAGGTGCCCGCCTCGACCAATGCTCAACATCTGGCGCGGTTTTACGGCGCCATCATTCAGGGCATGTCGGTGCAGGCGCATGATGGCGCGACGGTCGATGAGCTAACGGCGATTGCAGAAACGGCGATGAGTGCTTGGCCTGAAAAAGCTTCAGACTAAGCCTTGCCGATATAATCCACATATTGCGTGAGCGCACAGACCAGATGATAGAAGATCGAAGCGGGCACATCTTCCGCCCGCGCCCGGCCCTTTTCATCGATCAGGTCAATCCACAGACCTTTGGGCGCCTGTTCGATATGCCAGCGGAACAGCCGCCCTACCCGTGCTTCTACCTCAGGCTTCAGGTCAGGCCCACCATTGCCGTCAAGCGCGATAGCCGCTTTCACCGCTTCGGTCTGCGGCCAGCTGCGTGAATTGGTATCAAGCGGCAAACCATGACGGGAAACCGCGCCATAGGCCAGTTCCGTTGTGCGGTTCAGGCCGTTGGCGATGGCCGAAGCATAGAGTTTGCGCGCATAGCGGATGACATCTTTCTGGCCTGACGCGGCGGCGAAATTGGAGAGCAGATAGGCCCACTCGAAATGATGCCCCGGCTCCGTCCATTCGCCTTTCTCACCCGGTGCCCGCTCCCAGTCATCGGTAAAAAATTCGCCGAGCGTCCAGGTTTCCGCATCGAAAAAGTGATGGCGGAACAGATCGACGATACGCGCTGCACGTTGGAGATAATCCCTGTTGCCAGTGACATCGTACCAGGCGAGAAATGATTCCAGCAGATGCATATGCGGATTGGAACGGCGCAGACCGGTATCCCCCGGCATTTCGAGGAAACCACGCAGCTTTGAATCGGCGAGATATTCGTCAATGAAGGCAAAGGTTTCCGTGGCAAGCCCCAGCGCCTGCGGATGGCCCGCACGATGCGCATGGGCCAGCGCCAGAAGCACAAAGGACTGGTCATAGGCATCCTCAGCCCCGTCGAGAACCGTGCCGTCAGGATTGAAGGTCTTTACCCAGCCACCACGCTTCGTCCGGCCGTTGGCGGTGATGAAGCGAATGCCATGGTCGATCAGATCATTGGCCGGACCATCCCAGCCCATTTCGTGGGCGACGGCAAAAGCATAAATCTGCCGCGCCGTGGTGCGCATGCGTTTTGTCCGGGTGATCGGCGTGGCATCGAAGGTCAGCGCCTCGTGAAAGCCGCCATAGCGCGTATCAACGCCCACCGTGGACCAGAGCGGCAATGTTTCTTCAAACAGCCAGTGGCGCACCCGCTTTTCATAGGCACCCACCTGCGGCAGGCGGTCCTGCGCCGGGGTGAACTTGGTTTCAAGCCGCCCGGTCTTTTCCAGCTGCTCGACGATCTTGCGGACATTCTGGCTTTCGGTCACGGGCGCAACAAATGTCGCGTCGGAGGTCGACACAACAGCCAGATCACGCAGGCCGATGGCGGAAAGCAGGCGGCCATTGCTGCGCAGATAGCTGTTCTCACAGTCGATAGCGACCACATCACCGACAATCACATTGCCGCTGCCATCGGTCGAGCTGACTTCCAGAAGCGATTGCCATGAGCCCAGATCATTCCAGCGAAACCGCGCAGGAACCAGCGCGATATCTTTCGCGTGCTCCATGATTGCATAGTCGACGGAGATGGACGGCACTTCCGCATAAAGATCATGCGGCAGATAGGTGCCGGAGATATTGCTGGTCGCTTCGTCAAGCGCTGCAACGGCGCCATCCCAGATCTTCGGCGCATGCGCCCGGAATGCATCGCGCATGGCACTGGCGCGGAAAAGAAAAATACCGGAATTCCAGAGAAAGTTCTTCGATTCGAGATATTGAATCGCAGTTTTCTCATCGGGCTTTTCCACGAACCGGATCACGTCGCGCGTATTGTCATCCCCGGGGCCGACCTCAATATAACCGTAACCGGTTTCCGGCCTGTCAGGCTGAATGCCAAAGACGACGATTCGTCCCGCCATGGCAGCGTCCGTGCCAGCCTCTATCGTATTCCAGAAGTCACGATCGGTGGTGATTTCATGATCGGACGGAACGACAAGAACAAGATCATCGCCATGCTCACGCAGTGTAATCTCGGTTGCCAGCACCACGGCCGCGGCCGTGTTGCGCCCCATGGGTTCAAGAATCGCGCGGCCCCCGGCCAGATCAACGCCGGATAGATCCTGGCTGATCCTGTCCGCATGACGCTCGGAGGCAAGCAGATAGACAGGAACGGAGGTTTCGCCGCCCCGCGCACTCATGCGCTTGACGGTGCGCAAAAGCATCGAGCCCTGACCGGAAAGATTGTGAAACTGCTTTGGAAAGTCTTCACGCGATAAAGGCCAAAGCCTTGAACCGACACCACCACTCATGACAAAGCTGATAATACGCTTCATTCCCGACGTCATTGCATGCAACCTCATTGTTTCAGTCGATATCTCGTCCGATATACAATTCGCGATCTTTCGGCAGACTTTGCGATACACCGCATCGCCTGTGTTTTATCGATACAAGACTTTCATTGACGATCACAAGACCGGTTCCGCCATTTCCAGAACATGGTTTATGTTTGCACCGCTATAATTCAAAAAGTGCTGACGAAACGACTTGCGGGCACAAAAACGCGGCGGTATATAGCCCGACATCGCTGGTCACGGAGTGTAGCGCAGCCTGGTAGCGCACGTCGTTCGGGACGACGGGGTCGGAGGTTCGAATCCTCTCACTCCGACCAGTGTTTCCGGGCACTTTGGACTACCCCACTATTTCTACCCCACGGATTTCCCCACGGATTGAAGCCAACACATTCATTTCGGGCTCTTTCTCAAGCGGGATATTTTCGCTCGCTTCAACGGATCCATTCGATATGGAAGCTGCTGTGCCTGGGGCACAATGGCGGATATTTGAACAGTTGAGGGCCCGACATCCGCATCGATTTCGGCTGATGCGCTGGCCTCAATCTTCAAAACATCATCGCCACCAATGCGAACCAGCTTTCCGCCAAGCCTGAACGCCGGTATTAATCCTGCTTTGATCATGTTGCGGATATGGCGCTCCGAACACTGCCATCGTTGCGCTAGCATCTTCGGCGTGTAGACTACTGGTCTCACAGATTTTTCCATTCATCACGGTAGCATCCAATGTCTGATAAAAATACCGTCTACACGCGGCGTGAACTCTATGAACGTGTTTGGTCGACACCTATCGTAAAGCTCGCCGAGGAGTTTGGCATGTCCGACAAAGGCCTAGCCAAAATTTGCCAACGCAATCTGATTCCGGTTCCGGGAAAAGGTTATTGGGCAAAGCTTGAAGCTGGCCAGAGTGCTACAAAAACGCCTTTGCGGGAAATGTACACTCCAGAGTTGGAGACCGTTCACATCGGCGACTTCAAGCGGGATGTAAATCCGTACGTGGCCTTTGCTATCGCGGCAACTCAATCGGCACAACAGAAACTGGCGGACGAGACTCCTCCTCCGAAGAAGGCGCAACCCAATAACAACGAACCAGCATCGCGACAGGCAGCACCTCTGAACAAGTTGCACCCGTCGGTGAAAGCTTACGCCGCAGAATTTCAAAAAGTTACGCCGGATAGAGAGGGCACCGTCCAACTGCGCTGGATAAAAATTCATCGCGATAGCGTTGGCCGGGTAATCGCTTTCCTGAGCACACTCGCGTTTGCGTTTGAGCCGTTTGGGATTTCGTTTTCAGGCGCTGGGAGCCGAGTAAAATTTATTAATGACAACGCTGACGTGGACTTTGAAATCACAAGCCCCAAAAAGAGGGTCGTTGCAGACAGGGAAAGCTGGAAGAGCTACGAAAATGTTTACGTCGGACGGTTAGCATTCCGCATTTTTGGCAATGCCGAAGGGATTCGCAAAAACTGGGTGGATGAGGACGACAAGAAGATCGAAGACTGTGTCGACGCGATTGTCAAAAGCTACCGCATAAATCTTACAGTTCAAAAAGAACACGACGATCGTAAACGTGAAGAGGCACGAATACGACAACACATGGCGCATCGGCGAGGATTGGCCGAGCAGCGAAAGAAGAGAGAAGAACTGCGCCTTGAGTTCCTAACTTCTGTGGCGCGCACCAGACATGAAGTACATGAACTTAAACAGACGATAGGGGCGATTCCCGACACTGATGCCGGTGCGCCAGACTATAGCAGAATGATAAAGTGGGCCATGGAACGTCTTTCTGCACTTGAAAAACAAACGGCCGTAGAGCGTCTTCAAGAATCGTTGGTAGAAAAAGATTTGTTCCCGGAACCCGATAACTTGGCAGATCCTGAAGGGGAGCCGCCGCCAAAGCAAAACTATTGGGACAATTGACAGCCGTTTATAGGTAGTTTGACAAGACACCTCTTATCGTATGGAAAATTAAAACCGCGATGACCGCCCTGCCGGATCAAGATACAACTTGTGTGATAGGTGAAGAAATGGCTACAAATCAAATCATAAAATTAGGGGATGGCTAGAAATGGCTGAAAGCTCTTGGGGCGCAGAAAATCTGGACTCAACCATTGTGACGTCCACAATTGATATGTGGTCCATTAACAAAGCTCCTCTCCTCCTGAGCACATTAGGTAGCGATCTTGCGAAGATTGCGGATTATCGCACCACGATTGCACCTTTGAAATTGCGACAATACATAGCAACTAAACTTATTGATAAGGTCGTAATTGTTACCCACCCTTTTCAACCACAAAAGACTGGCTTGATTCCGATAGGCGAAGAATTCAGCTTTGTTACTTCGGAAACACGCACCGAAGAATCGACAGTCACTGACTCGACGGCGGCTAGCAGATCTAAGGAAAGAATAAAGCCATCCATTTGGGCTGCATTTGTGAAGCCAGTTCAAACAGATTTGAAGCGTTTTTTGGACATTGGGGATGATGCGCTCCGATTTGTTGATTTGGAAGATGGACCACCTTCACCCCGACATCGAGCAATTCCAGCTGAATCAATAACGGATGGGACAGGACTATTATATGATGCCAGAATAGTTAGCGAGAATATACATAAATGGGCGGAGGTAAACGGGCTTGCGATTGAGAAACTTTACATCAGGGAACAACAAAACTCACCGAAGAATTCGTTTTTTGAGATATTTAGTAACTTAAGCGAAAGTGATCTGCGCCGCATAGAAATTCCGTTTGATATCATCTTAAAACTTGCACAAAAATGAAAATAGCTTTTGTTCTTTATGCTGCAACACACAATATAAAAAAATATTTTGGCGAAACAAAACTTGGGATGGTTCCCAAGGAAATTCGCGAAAAGTACAATATTGATTATAAATTCTTTACCTATCCTGATAAGCCTTCTGAAGATAAATTCATTGCGGATCTTGTAAAGCAGAACGAAGACTATGCATTTGTAGCGCTAACTGAGAAAAATCTACAATCATTGGATATGGTAGGTGTCCCGTTTAGCCTACTTGAGCTTGGTGTAAGAACCATCGCTGCCGAGCTGTCACGACTCATCACATTTTGGACTAAGCGTATTCATGCCGTGGCCAAGACTTTTGAACCGATGGGAAACCGCAAGGCATTACTCTTGCCATTAAAGAATTTTGTTGATGAAGAAGCTTCTAATTCTTGGAAGAAAATTACAACTAAATTCAGCGATCGAACTTTCCAGTTTGCAGTAGAGTTAGAGGCGCTGCTTAAACATTTAAGAATGTTAGAGTTTCCTAAAAAGCGAGGATCTTATAACGACAAATATTTTGTCGACGCCAGAGGATATCATTTTTCTTATGGTCACGAAATTCACGCGAAACAAGAAACTGAAGGGGGAAATCATAACCTGCAGTGCTTAGTTAGTGCAAAATTAAGGCTCGGATTACCTTACTGCAACGAACGGCACTATAATGTCTCGTTGGGGAGCGATGGATCGCTACATTCGCATAAATTTATTGGATGCCATGGAAACTCTGTAACTGCCGGCAATTGTGAACATCTGAACATGTTTCCTAATGACTATGTAGTATAAAAAGAAATTGGGCACCGAAGCGCCCAATTTCAACTCAAATATCTAAGCTCAAATTCTCAACACCGGTTCGGTAATGTCAGATCACGACATAGTCGATCTCTCCGCCACCCGTCATCCCTGCAGTCGGCTTCCAAATGCTTATAGCTATAAGTTCCATTTGAGAGCATGCAAAGAATTTACTTAGATATGAGCTGTCCAAATTTCTATAAACACCATCAGCCATATAGGAATCGTGATGTCAACACCCAATTATTCCCAATCGGGTACAACTACAACAAACTAGCTAACGAATAGTTTCCAATTTGCACCAGTCTTCAAAAAGACGTTCCCATCACAACCACTAGATATGCACTTCATAACAGAATTTCCACAAAATACTGAAATTTTCCAGAGTGAGGTTTTATCGTTACCGCCGACAATCGAGTTCGGTTAATGCGACTAGATGTAGCCATAACAGGGATAAGGCACTCTCAGCCCACCGTTGACAAAACCGCTACAAACCCAAGGATCATGCTGGAAACAAACAACCACATGATCTTTGTCAGAACGCCGTGTACTTTCTTGCTTGCAGGAAAGCAGATAGACGCCCGGTAAATGCCTGCCTTCGATTAGCAGTCGCTGACAGCGCTGGATAGCCAAAATCGAGCCTAACCCAAATGACCTCTTGAAGCCATCCCCTGCTGAACTGATGACTATGTGGCCAGTTTCGACGAAAGTTAATTCGCCACGCAACAACACACCGGATATCGTCAATGAAATACCTTCTGACTCGAACGATTTACTTTAGACCAACCGATGATTTAACAAATATCGCCGCCTTTCTTCCCTTATCACCTTGACGATAAAACGAATTTAATTGCAAATTTGAGATAGTGAATCGACGATGAGATTTTAACTTGAAAAATACCATTGAACCCCATACTCGCACAGTGCAACTAAATAGTAGTTGCAACTGTGCCAAGGATGCTTACATTAGTGTAGCGAGTTAGAATGACACGTTCTGACAAACTCGTCGCTGCGCTGAAAGGTTGCAATGGACCGTTCCCATATAAAGATTTGGCGAGAATTTTGCGTAGTTTTGGATATGAAGAGAAAAATGGGAGCGGCAGCGCTCGTAAATTCTTTCATCCAGATACGAAGGCAGTAATTGCGATTCATGAACCGCATCCCGGAAACGAGGTGCTGCCTTACGTGGTTAGACAAGTACGCGAACATTTGAATGATCGAGGTCTTATATGAAAACCTTACAGTATAAGGGTTACCAAGCCTCAGTTGAATTTGAGGATGGGGTGCTCTTTGTCAAAGTTTTGCACCTTGATGACGTTCTGATTGGTCAATGTGATAAGGCGTCTGATGCAGAACCGACGTTGAAACGTATAATTGACGAGTACTTGGTTGATTGCCGAGAACTGGAAAAGGAACCGTCCAAGCCATTTAAAGGTTCTTTGAACATAAGGATTTCTCCAGACAATCACCGCAGAGCGGCAATCGCGGCGGCTGAGGCCGGTGATTCACTGAACGCCTGGATATCGTCTGCAGTAATTGAGAAGTTAGAATTTGGAGGAAATCTAGCGGCAACAAGGAGTGCGAGTGTCGACGATCAACGTGAGATAGTTTTTCTCAGAACTCTTATTAGTGAGCAAACTCCAGCGTTCCATATAGCCGCTGCACATCATGCAGTGAGACTGCTGCAGCCTAATATTCGTTCCGTTTCAAAAGACGAAGCGATTGCATTTCGGTTTGCAGCTTCACAAAAGAGATCGACACATGCCTAAAGAAAGTCAGGGGCTAACTTACTCTGCTGGCAATCCCACCATTGTCCTATTGAACATCGAATCAGTGGTTAAGTTCGATTTGGTAAATACAGAAGACGAAAATACAGAGCCATTCTATCGAGTATTTATCAGTGAACTACAATTGGTTGAGCCTGATAAAGTGTTCTTTCAAGCAAAAATCCAATGTGGAAAAACTGTCGTTGGCACCGAAGACCGCATACAATCGATAAATGCAACTTATGCTGCGGTTTTCATATCCACTGATACCCCGGCTGAAAACACTCGTGCCGCTGAAAACATTACGAAATTAGGCGTATGGTCGAAGTTTAATAGTTTGATGGTACTTCTTAACGACCAGACGAAGCTCGAACTACCGGCATTACCGTCAATTCCGGACGTAGAGCATGTTAAAACGGCCAAAAAATCAAAACGCGCCACCCGTAAGGAACTGCGGGATTAACTTGAACCCACCATTGTGTAGCATCCCAAGAACACCGGGATCGGCATGGGGCGTGGCAATCGCCTACCTTCGATAAGCAGTCGCTGCCGGGCCTCGATTCATTTAAGGCACATTCAGCGGCTGGACTAGGTTTAAGAGCTAACGCGTAAATGCCCTCCTATCTCCAGATGCGGGGCTTTATAGAATATAGGTGAAATTATCCTGTAGGCGGTGGAGCTGTTGGGGGCTTTGTTGACGTCGGCGCGACTTCGCGTTGATACTGATACAATTGATCTCTCAATTGTGTGATCTGACCACCGATGAGCCACCAAATGAAACCTCCGAATATCGAAACCAGCAGAAGCGCACATATTCCAATGCCTTCAAATCGGGAAATTTTTCCACGAACTTTGTCTATGTGGTCATCGTTTTTATTTACATCCACAATGAGTCTGTCAGTTTTTGTATTCAGGCTTGCCAAATCCTTCTGGATTTCCATCAGAGATTGCATGACATGAAAGTTGTTTTCACCTGATAACGGTTGCGCAGGACGTCCGTCTGAAGGTGGGGTGCCTACAACCTGCTGAGGAGATGGCGCTGCGCCTTTTCTCATTTTTTCTCCTTCAACGAGAGCCAATTCCACAAATCTTTTTCATGCCACCCATAATAACTGCCTACAGCAGAAACCATAATCCTGCCGAACGCTCCCTCATTTGCACCGAGTTGAGTGCACAACGACTGTGGCGTCATATCGGCAGAAACGAGCCATTGAGCGGGTGCAATAACCCTGTAATCATCAGGAAATTTGGATTTGATCACTTCAGTCAAATCAGGACGATCGGATTGAGTGATAATTAAATACACAGACATGCTATCCCAACCATGTGAACGCGGTTAAGTTCCCAAACGCTACGCTGCGGACGCGATGATGTACGATGCCGTCTGAGATTACCACAGATAAATCATTCCTGCGCTTCTGCAAGACCTATCACGATAACGCTATTATGATTTGGTTCTTATGACGTTAACTCCGACTTGCATAGCGGACGAGTTTTCAATGCTTAGGTACGCGGTAGAACAGAGATTCACCTATGAAACAGTTTCGCCAGCCATTCAAAAGAGTTTGCGAGACTGACCCCAAGTGCCGTGCCTCCTATGCCAACAACCCCGAGCGCCCCGATCCCCATTAGTTTCCACTTCTTAACGTCATCCGTCACAGCCTTTGCATCGACCACGTCGTCTTTTATCGTCGCGATATCGGTTTTTATGTCGCAAACCTCTGAAATGATCTCATTCATGCGCCGATGAACGACCGCACGTTTTTCATCAGCTTCACGGTTTTCCGCACCGGCCCGACGCTCAAACCCATCGATGTCACGCCGCAAGGCTTCCACCTGAGCCGATAGCGTGCCAATGGCCTTGTAGATGTCATTCAGACTAGTTGGTGCCATCAGCGCGGTGCCTTGCAATAACTGTCATAGGCCGCATTGTTCCGGCGGGCCTGTAGCTGGGTTTCGGGTGTGTCCCGGCCGGAATACGTCACCGGGCTAAACACCTTGCCGCACACATCCTTTTTGACAGGATCAGTCGCGCCGATAAGGGTCATCGTTCCGCACCCCGTCAGGATTGAAGCGGCTGCGAGCATCGACAGCATCAGCGACATCTTTGTAATGGTTTTGAAGAGCATCGGAATTCCTTTCATTCTGCTTGCTGCGCTCCACAGAGCGGCCTTTGAGGAATGCGGCGACAAGACCGGCCAGAAACACGCCAAGCGCGACCAGCAGGCCATTGCCGCCCGATATGAGGGAAACAATCGTGCCCATTATTTTTCCTTTGGATGGTTGGGGAATGCCCAGACGAGCAGAGCAGTAAGAAATCCCTGTACGGCGATGGCGATGGTGTTGATGGTTGCATCATCCATGCCCAGATCAATGCCGAACAAAGCGCGGATGAAAGCAATCAGGCCGATGATGAACGCGACCCAGAATTTCGTGGCAGTCATGGGATTAAACTTTCTTGAATAGGCGCACGAACAGACCCGCGAGGATCGCGAAGAGCGATTGAGGTTTTGCCGGTTGTTCTGGTGTGGGTTGTGGTGTGGCTGGTTCGACAGGTGCGGGAGTGATCGGCGCTGATTCTGCCGCCTTCACGCGGTCAAGAACCGCCTCGACTGTCTCAGGCTTCACCAGCGACTTATTAAGGCCATCACCGGCATAGAAGGACTGTCCGCGACTGACGGGACGCGAACCGCCCTTTATGGCAGCCAGAACCGGGAAGGATGCCCATTCCTGCGCCAGCCGCTTGCCAAACTCGGTTCGGCTGATCGCGCCAGACATGAACGCTTCATATCCCCGGCGCTTCAAGAGATGATAGGCGAGCCGATCCTGAAAGCCGGCGTTAAACACTTGAGTACCAAGCAGGCCCAGCTCGCGCGACAAATCCTGTAGGGTCGCCCGCATGAACTGATAGCGTCCTGTCGCGGACGATCTGAAAGCCTTTGACCATGCTGGTTGAGCGTCAATTATATCGCCCAGCGTCATGCTGGTGATGGGCCTTCCGAGCTTACCCTGATTGTTGCCGTAGATCGTGCCATAGCCTTTTGGCGCTTCGGTATCACCAATAAAGTCAAGCAGGATCGCCGCGCCCTTGGGTACGGTTCTGTCCATGGTTAAATCCTTATTTAGATTTGGGAATTAGCGTCGAAAGGCTGACCTCTGCCGAGACCAGTAGAATGGTCCGGTCCGCCTATGTATTGAGTAATTGGCGGGCCGGATTAAACGGCAGCCGCTATCCAAGCGGAGGAAAGATCATCTTGCCATGCGTCGCCCCAAACCTTCGGGGCAACCAGCGCCATGAGAACCATATCCCACGTGAACATAGTAGAGTTGTTGAACTGATTGCGGCAGGTTAGCTTTTTTGCTGTCGGCGTTACGGTTTCAATTCCCCCCATGAACTGATCAATCTTTCCAAGGCCATCAAGCAAGCTGTAAAACTGATCAGGATCAAGTGCCAAACCCAATGGCGTAACCGGCGCTGAAACAATGGTGGCTCCATTCCAGCGCTTGCCATAAACTGTGCCGCCGGTGCCGCGTGTAAAGCCGAATGTTTCATCAATGCCCCAGATTGACACATCAGGGATTTGCGACTGTTCCGGATCGCTTTCCATGGAGATTATCGTGCCATCGTCCTGAACGGCGATGTACCATGGATGAGGATATTGCTTGAACAGGTCGTGCCACTCAACGCCGTCCGCATTTCGCAAGACCATTATTAGAACATTACTGGTGCGTTCTGGTGAAATTACAATGCGTTGGGCTGGGGAGGTTATTACCCCATTTTCATCTCGCGTTTCCGGGATTTCCATTGTGACTTCAGGCGTCACGATAGAGATAGTTTCAATGGTGCTTCGCAATTTGCCGAAATGTTTCATCTCACTACCTCAATAATTGAAGGCGGCGTACCAGCCACCTTTGTTGGTGCAATAAAGTTGCGGCTGACGGGAGCCGAATAGAATACCAAACTGCCCTTGTCCGTTCTTGCTCATTCGAGTGAGGACGTAGCCTGACGTATGCAATTCTGTTGTTTGCGTCTGGTTGGTAGCGATTGCGACTTCGATATTACCGGCCATGCGGCTATCGATAATGCTGGCATTAATGGCGGCAGATTGAGCATTGCCAGCATAGGCTGACGCGCGACTGTCGATATGGGTCATGACGCTACCGCCTGTGTAGGCCGTTCCCCCGATGTTGCCGTCGGTCTGCATGTAAGAACTTCCGGCGACAAGGCGTCCCGGAGCAGTAAAACTCCCGTCATTATTGAAGCCAAAACCGACGTTGCCACCATTCACTGCAAGGATTGCCGATCTATTAGCCTGTGCATAAAGAATGGCGCGCGTCGTGAAACCATCCGCGTCCATCATATAAAAATGAACGTTACCAGCGGCGGAGGCCGCTTGCGCCATAAACTCGCCGACGCCAGTAACGCGACCATTTACAATCATTGCCTTGTTGAAATAGGAACCAGCATTGGCGAAGAAGCGCATTTGGCCTTCGCCATTGTTGAGAATATCGAAGGTTCCGTTCGCTCCCGCATTGCGGATCAGGCGAGCATCAAAATCGGTGGCAGGAAACACCGAATGAAAATCGATAAACGATCCCGAATTAGCCGTCAGCCCACTGTTAAGCTCGATGTTCGGCACATTCGCAAGCGTAACCTGATAAATCGGGTCAAAGAAAGCTTTCAACCGGGCTTTGATGACTGACCAGAGAACGCGCTTTGGCTTCTGGGTATCCTCGCTGTCAAGGATAACCAAGCTATCATTGTCGACAGGGATTGCTTTTGTTGGAGCGGCCAGCAGATCGGCAGCACCGAACGCTCCCAAATTAACACGGGAATCAGTGGCGTTTGTCGCCCCCGTACCGCCTGCTGTTATGGGTCGGGCCGCGTTCGCATCGGCTACCAGATCGTCAACAAGCGCGTTGTACGGCGCTGACTGGATTGTGGTGTTTGGAACACCTTTTGTTCCAGCCGGAGCGGTGTAGATACCACCTGTACGAGGCATGGCATTCTCCATAGATAAGCGCGCCCTGACGAACGGCTGATATTGCTAGTGATGGGGGATTTTCTTTTTAGCGGCTTTCAGCCATATTGAGCGCCATGGTAAGAGCTGTTCAAATAGGCTGCGTTGTCGTCTTCATTGCCGTCATGATTGCTATTAATCAGGGCGCGTCTTGGTTCATCAGCAAATTTTCAGGTGACTTCGCGTGGGGTTGCGTCGTGGGTGCTCTGTTTACCTCTGCATTGGTCTTTCTCATCTTGAAGATGGAAAAATCATCGGGGACTGGACAGCAGCCCGCCGCTCATCAGAGCCGCTCGCGTGATCTGATTGATCTCTGATTGCGGAACATTGCGGACCGCTTGTGCCCGCATGATCGCATCAATAACAACTTGACGATTACTTGAAATCGCATTTGCTAAACTCTCATTACGCCGGTCCGCTCCGGAGCCAAGGATAGTTTTTGCGGCCTTTTCAAACCCTCGAACAGCCGCGGATCGGCCCGCACCAAGAACACCACCTGACATGTAGCCTTCACGAACGCCGAATTCTGGAATGTCAGGCTGGCCGAGTTCGCGCATTGCGGCAGATCGCGCCGCTGTTTCGCTGTTCTGACCGACGATATGCCGAGTGTTTGCGAAAGCTTTTTCGCGATCAAGCACGTTTATGATGCGATCCGCTCTACTCGGCCCAAACAATGTTGCGAGACGATCCCGGTTCCAGTCACCTTCGCCTTTCACAATCCGATTAAGCGCAACAACATCATTGACGTTCGTGCCGACGATCCGATCAATTTCGGCGCGCGCGCCCTGGGTCATTCTGAATGCCTCACCAGAAGGACCAACAGAAAGACCTTGAGGCTGAACACCGGCAGTCATTTCATTGGCGAGGTCCTCCGGCCGGGGAGCGGTTTTGCCGCTATCGAGAACTTGTGAGCCACGATTTAATCCATGGTTCTGTCGGGCAAGCTCTTCATATTGAGCGTCGGCCATCTTGATACCCGGTACATTTCGGGAAAGGTTCTCGTCAATCTGCTGACGTGTCTGGGTAAGAACGCGAATGACCTGCGGATTTTGCTCACCCGCCAACATGCCATCAATCGCGTTGCGCGTCTGAAACAGCGTGTAGGGATTTGTGTCCAAGTTATCGCGTCCGGCTTCGTTGAGCATCTGACGGACCTGCTGGACAGCGCGTTGCTGTGGTCCGCGAAGGGTACGGCCCTGCTGCTCAAGAGCATTGGCAATATAGTCCGTCTGAACAGGCACACCGTCAGCAAACGACTGGGCATAAGCCGGACCCGTTGCGCGTTGCCCCTCTTGAATGCCTTGATTGATTTGGATCGGTGAACGAACAGGACCAAGCGTATCATTCAACTCACCAATGATGCGTTGATTTGCGCCCATCTGTCGCTGATTGACCGCGTTTCGAACAATCTCTTGCCCGCGTCCCGGCGTTGCCGCGATTGCACCAGCCTGACGCTGGAGATTTGGGCCAAGGTCCATAATCATGGCGTCAGGACCAAGTTCGGCAAGTCTGGTTTGCAATGCAGGCGCATCCAGCCCATCCGCTGCCGCGGCGCGGCCCAACCTTGCCAAAGCACCCGGAGCCATTTCAGCAGCCTTGGCCGCACCACGGCGCGCAACCATATCCATGAAACTGCGGGCGCCCGCACCAATAGCTTGGCCAGCTAAAGGCGCAGCACCGCCGGTCAAGCCGCCAATAAAGGCTCCCTTGCCAGCTTCTCGCCAATCACCATCCGATCGTACAGCGCTGTCAGCCCCGCCGATTGTTGCACCAGATACGCCAGATGCGAAGGTTTTGCCAAGAAGTCCGCCGCCGCCTGCGCCGAACAACGTCGGAGCGGCCGCAACCATTCCTGCGCTTCCGATGACTCCACCGGTTATGCGCCCCGCAGTTGTTGATCCGGGGTTCGCGTCCATGACTTGTTTGTCATATTTTTGTACGTCAGCGAGTTCTTCTGCGTACGTCTTATCAGTAAAGGGAGCGCGCAAACCCGCGACTGATCTTTGCAGGCCACCAAGGACATAAGGCCCAACAACCGGCATTCCATCAAAAAATCCTGCAACGGCGGCATCTTTTCCGCCATCCAATGGTTGACCGCCACGCGCGTAACTTGGCCCAACACTGCCATCATTGACAAACGACTGATCAACCAGCGGAGCCTCACTCCATCGGTTGTCCTGACCGGACTGCTTTGACTGCTCCACCAAGGGAGCAGTTTCCCATCTGTTTGCCATTATGGTTTTCTCCGGAGCTTGCCGTCTGGGTCAACAAACTGCGCTCCAGTGGGCAGCGCGTCATATTCCGCATCCGTCTTGACATTTGCGGGCTTTCCAAACCCAGCGAGGGGGTTTGGCAAGGCGCGCAACTCTTGAATACCCTGCTGTCGCGTAATTTCATTATTCATCACGCGGGCGGCAATCGCACCCTGCTGGTCTTTGTATTGAGCAAGTCCCTGCATCACACCTATAATGCGCCGGTTGCCTTCCGGCGTGTTCCACAGGCTGGGCAGAGAGGCGCGGAACATCTCAACATCCCGATCGGACATCGAACCACTACCAGCCTGACGCTGTGTCGGGATCAGCTTATTGATAAGTGCGTCTGCTGCTTGAAGATCACTGACGTTCTCGCCACCTATGCCGTAACGGGCCAGCCTGCCTGAGAGGCCAGTGAGAATGCCGCCCTGCCCCTGCAACGCCTGCCCAAGTTCGCCAATAACGGCAAGATCGGATTTAGCGTTTTGCCCTTCCGTGAGCATATTGTCGAACATCGTGGCTTGGTTTTCAGCGAGCTTCTTATCAAATGCGCCTTCGCTCTTCTGATCGATATTGACGGTCGTTCCGCCGCCGCCAATCTGGGTTATCTTATTATCTGCGCCGATCTGGTATGCGCCCTCAAGCGGCAGTCCGGCTTGCTTCTTTTCGTCTGCCGTAAGTGTCCTGAAAGTATCGGGCTTACCGCCGTAGACGGACTCGATGTTGCCCCTGTTATCAGAGCGAAAAATTGCACCGTCCCGACCTGAGATGAAATCATACTTCACCGGCGGATTTTTCAATGCGTTAAGCTCAAGCCGGTCTTTTTCCAATCCCATCTGATAACGTGGATCACTCGCCTGCTGCTGACGTTCCATTTCCTGCTGATAGCCAATTTCAGCCAACTTTCGATATTGGGGCGACAGGAATGGGTTTGCCATATTTCGCGCGTAATACTGCAAGCGATCGCCGTTCTGCTGTAGAGCATTGTTAGACGGCGCAGGAGGTTGAATAGTCTGATCTGCTCCTGCCACCATCTTATCCCCAGCGCCCGCTTGTGCGCGTATTTCCAAAGATCGAGCTGGGTCCTGAGCTTGCGGCTGGCCGGTCGGCTGCACAGGCGCTAAAGGCGACATGACCGGCTGAGAAGGCAGTGAGGCCATTTGCTGTTGATCGTCCTGACCAATGCCTTTCGAGAAGGAAAGCCCAGCGGCTTGCGAAAGTCCCTGCTGATCCGTCCAATCGACCGGAGCGACCTTTCCAGCTTCCGGGTAATTATTCTGCTGGGGAGCGACTTGATTGATGGCTTGCGCCGCACCATTCTGGGGCTGTGGCTGTGCCGGAGCGTAAGCCTGCCCCATGCCTGCCGAGGGATCGAGCGAAGCGACCTGCACACCGCCACCATTGCCGCCGACCTTTTTAGCCGTCCAGTTCTTGAAATCTCCAACCGTCATGTTGGCAAGAAACGGGTTTGCCTTAACCACACCCGGCCCCACGATTGAGGCAACAGGTGCATTGTCGGCCTGAGACAGTACTTTTGTCGCCCCTCCCGCGCCGAGGAAGTGTGCGGCATACAAATTCGGATTTGTCGCCTCGATACCCGCATTGCCAAGGACGCCTGCATTTTGAGAAGTAAAGGCGCGGATTGCTCGCTCCTGCTGTTCCGGGTCGTTGCGCCCGTCAGCAGTTAGACCAAGCTGAGGGTTTTGCTGGGCGAGCTGGTTCCACGTGCCTGTTGTGAACTGGTAACGACCCGTTGCAGACGAAAGCGGGTTTTTTGCACTATCATTGCCGCCACTTTCAGCCGAGCGAATTTTAGAGAAGTAATCGCCGCTTTCCGTGGGCGTGGTGGAGCCGCCAGCGGCAACACTCGCCGGAAATGCAGGAGCAAACCCGCTGCCAGCGCCATTCAGGAATTCCGCGTCAGCACTTGCCCGGTTCTTGTCAAACTCACCCTGACCTTGTGCAATACGGCGGTTCATGACGTTGGCAAGGATGCCATCACCAAGTGCTGACAGTCCCTCGCCAATGTTCTTTGGCGAACCAATATTGCCGTACATGTCGCGTACCGTGGCGCGGGCACGGTCCAGCTCTTCTTGCGTCTTATATTTCTGGCCGGGGCCAAAGATGAACGACTGAACCGACATTTAAGCCCCCAATGCTTTGCTATAATCGACTGCGAGAAGCCCGCCGGGCATTTTGATGACGGCAGACGGCTTTTTCTTCTTCACTTCCTGCGCGAGAAGGCCAAGGCGCATCGGTGCATCGTCCGGTTCGCCCTTATAGTGATACATATAGAGGTTCTGGCCATTGGCCTTACCCACCTTCGTAATGTCTTTTTTGACCCGTTCATCAGAGGCGGCAATTGCCTTTGCGCCAAGGCCGAAGAGGCCGCCAACAATGCCGTTCATCGCCCCAACCTTCTGGTTGTAGGCGTTCACATCACCCTGATATTTCTGGTTGACGAGACCTGCATAATCCACGGTTGGCAGTGTCGGCATATTGGCACTTGCCCACTGGGGATTTGTGACTTGCGCGCCAGACAGCAGCGAATTGATTTCGTTGATGGGCTGGTTGCGTTCGGCAAACTTTTCACTCAATGCCTGCTGCCGCTGAGTGTTGGCCGCATTGAATTGAGCAAGCTGCGCATTGGTCATCTGGTCTTGCAGGGAGTTGTTCGCGCCTGTCGTGGTGTTCTTGTTCTGGAACATCTGCTGCAACGAACTGTTGCCGAACGTCGCCTGATCTCGCGAAAGACCAGCAAGGCGGGATTGTTCCTGACCGGCGGCAAGCAATGTGGATGTGCGGGCATCGTTTGACGTGCGCCCGAAATCATCCATCGCATCTTTATAGGCCTGCGATCCGATCTGGATGCCCTGATTGGCAAGCCTCTGTTCAAGTGCCGAACGATCCTTGTCGAGCGAGGGTTGTAGGCGCGACATAAGTCCATCCTGTACAGCCTGTTTGTCCTTCGAAAAGTCGTCGGTGTAACTCGTTTGGAGCTGCGGGCCATCCGTAAATTGCTGATAGTTCGGCCCCGTAATTTTGGATGCATCACCACCGGCAGGAAGCCCGTTTAATGTGAACGGAGTACCCAGCAACCCATTGAGGCGATCTGACTGCGAATTCGCCAGCTTACCGAGATTGAGCGAGGCCGCGTCATTCTGATCTTTGATAGCCTGCTGCTGTGCAGAAAGCGTCTGTGTTGCCGTATAAATTGGCACATCATAGGTGGATTTTGATGTGGGGTCGAAAACCTGTTTCGTGCCCGACTGATTATAAGTCAGGGTGCCGTCAGGAGTGACCTGATTGACGTTGCCGAGGGCAGCATTCGCGACCGCTGTTGAAACGTTCGTCGCAGTCTGCGCGGCGGCTGTCTTGACTGGATCGGGAGCCTTTGGAGCGGATTTACCCATGGAGCATCAAGCGCTTTCGCGCTCTCCCTGTCTGGAATTGATCTTGTGCGACCGCCAAACGTCGTCGGTCAGTGTGAATATGATTTCGGCCTCATCCCGGCCCCGGAGGCGGGGAACGCGAACCGATGAAAACCCGAAGCGATCAAGAATGCGCTTCATGCGTCTATTCCGCTCTGAAACCCGCAACACGCAAATCTGGCAACCGAGCTGCTGGAATGGGTAATCAAACATGGCCTTGAGTACAGGAGCCGTCAGCCAGCGGGCATCAAGGGAGGCAGCGGAAAGTTCGATTACACCGGTTTCCGGTGTCCAGTTGTGATAGACGACGCCTGCAAGGAGCTTGTCACCCTCAACCACGCCCATAGTGACATGATCGGTAAAGCCACGATCACAGCCGGGAATGTGCGAAGCAACGAACCGGGCAATACCTTCGTTGATTTCCGGGCAATCCGCCCCGCCCCACGCGATAATCATGCGCTTGCCTCGCCAACCTCGACATGCAGCGCGCCGATATCAATTTCAGCATCAAGGGCATATGCACCGCCTGAAACGATGATGCAGCCAAGGGCCAATGTGTCACCGGATGCGCGAACGTTCTGGCGATACCAATAGTCATTCCGGCTCGATACGCCGTCCCATACGGCTTGGTCCCAAAGGCCCACATCCCATTCCGACGACTGCTGATTGCCGATAGAAACCTCAGAGAAGGCCGGGAGCGTCTTATTCATGTCAGCGCGGGCGAATAGCAGAACCTTTGGCTTGGCCTTGCCCTTGAGCAGCATACGGGCCATGGCAGCCGTCTTGCGCTGCCCGACGTTGCCACCTGCAAGGAACTGCGACAGATATGCCGCAGTGAATGGCGCGCCATCGTCGGTTCCGGTCGTGTCCCCCTGCCAAACGTAGCCGCCGACCGAGCCAAAGAACAGACTGCCTTGAAGGGTAGAAAAGCAGCTCGCATTCCAGTTGGTCAGGATTGACCATCGCCCGGTCAGAACATTGAGAACAAACGTCGTGTCCTGAATGACAACGTTTTTCGGAAACGTGATGAAAACCAGATTGCGTTCAATCCACTGGGTAATGGTCCAGCCTGTCCCGGTTGCAGCAGCCGCCGCGCGCCATTCGTCCTCAATTGGCCGGCTGACGGAAACAAGCGAAAGCGACTGTCGATCACGCTGGAAAACCTGCGACATCGGCAGGAAACCATCAGTCGTTGCTATCAGGACATCAGCGCCAGCCCTGATCCACGCATTTTTGCCCAGTGGCTTGCCAATCTGGTAGACGCCCTTGAGCGCCCATGTATTCAAATCACTTGGATCAGCGCCGGAATAGATAGCAACTTCGCCCTCAGTACTGATAAAGCAGCACATATCATTCAGGCCGTCCCCGCTTTCGATTGACCACGAAAAACCGGTCAGCAGCGAGCCACCCTTTTTCATGACACCGCCAAGGGGAAACAGCTTCGCCTCACCGCCGATTGAATTCAGCGGAAGATAATAGGCATCCATCGTTGCATTCTTGAGGAAGAACTCACGGTTCTTGAACAGGAAAACATAATTGAGCTGATTGCTCGTTGTGCCATCGGTGAACGTGATGGCCGGTGTGGTCACCCAACCCGTTCCATTGTACATCTGGCGAGGATCAGCGCCGTTGACGCACACCATCATAGACGTGCCTTGGGTGGTGTGCTGCACGACTGTCCAGTTGCCCGATGTTTGACCGCCTAGGCTTGCTGGTGTCGGTACTGGCGGGGCTGACGGGCTGGTGACTTCGAAAATCCCCGTATCCGTCGCCATGAACATCTTTTCAGCGCCGCCAAAGCGATAGTTGAACGCGCTTCGTACGTTTCCAAGGCCTGCAAGCAACGCCTTTTTGATGGAACCGCCCCGAATTCTCGCGCCCTTCAATGTTGGAAAGAAGTTGCGCAAGACGCTTGCCGCTCCGGCCTGTTCTTCCATAAGATCATAGTTGGATACCAAGCCCAGCTTTGGAGCCGGGAACGTGATAGGCGTTCCCGTTGGCTTGCTGCCGACGGAAACGCTACCACGGTTGGTTTGAGCAATTCGCCCAGGACGAACCATCATTGTGATGCCCCCCGATCCGCTGCGATTTCAAAGGCAAGCGCCGCCTCGAATTCTGCGAGCTGGTCTTCGTAGTTAAGGCCCTTCTGTCGCTTCCAGCGCCATATCAGACCCATCACCAGCAAGCGTTCTGGAAACAGAAACGTGTTGTCGTCAGCTGTGAATGCGTCCTTTTCATCAGATCCCGCTTTGATCCAGTTTTTGGACACGTATTCGATATTTGCACCTGCCCCAGCCGACAGCGGAGTAAAGTGGATTTGACCGCCACGAATGAAAAAATATGGCTGGGAGGATGGAACCTGTTTAACGACGGTCCATTCGCTACCATTGGTGACAGGGCGAACAAATTCGCCTGTCGCCGTGGTGATTGCGCCGCCTGTAATCAGCCGCTGAAAGTTCTCATCGAGCGCATATGGCGATGTAGGAACCGTCGCTGTCTTGAGTGTTCTTTGCCAATCGACGCGCCGGGAAATCTCGTCACCGGCCTCTTGCGCAAACTCAAGCATAGTTTGAGCGTTCGGATTGTCGTTGCCGTACACCGTGTCAAACTGGTCAAGGGACACGACATCGCAGGCGTCATTCACTGCTGTTCTAAGGGTCACGGTGTCGGCCCTCCAATACTAACCTTGTTCTGGCCGAACCGTGCGCGCTCGTCATTGACAGCAAGCGACTTGATGGCCTGCTCTTTGAATGAAGCGGCGGCGCTCGCTGACGCGGCATCCTTGGCCCAAATCGCGATTTCTTCTACCAAGGCATAGAGATAAACGTCTGGCGCGGTTTCAAGCAGCCAATTCGAGGGATTTGCGGGTCTCAGTGGCGGGATAGCCGCGTAATAGAACACCGTCAGGGTGCCATTCCATGCGGGCCGAACCGCAATGGAGCGTCCTTGTACGGCATAGGCATCAGGAATGCCGCGCCTCGTGCGATCACGGTTCATGAGAACCTGCAAAGGCAATGACCGGAGAACGCAACCGGCTGGATTGGAAACCGACCGCGCTTCGATAAAGTCTGCTGGCAGAGAACCTGCGCCAAACGCAACGGCGACTACTGCAGCTTGCTCCATCTCGCCCACCCGCAAGCGGCGATTGAGCTTGGTTTCGGCCATGCCGAGAAAACGGGAAAACAGGTGCGCCACGTCGTTCCGGCCGGAATATTCCCCGGCAGTCACAAGCAGGTCAGCATATCCGTTGATAGCGCTCATATCTTATCTCGCGTCCGCCATTTGGCGTTATCGCTATTCTGCAACCAGCGTTGAATAAACGCGTCGTCGCCGCTGCGAATAGCTGGGAGTAAATCTCGATAGAGGATGTTGAGGGGGATCGAAGCGACCTTGCCGAATTCGCCCCATTTCTGGTTTTCGGCCCGCTCGGCTGCATTTTTGTCGAGCAGTTCATTGGTGGCGTAGTATTCGGTTTTCACCACGCCATAATCATCGTCAATATCGAACCAGATGCGACGGAAGCCACGAACGGGGTCATCTTCAATGACCTCGCCGTGACGATAGGGCCGATCAAGCTTCATCTGGGAACGTCGCAATGCCGTTCTTGATGGCTGCCTTGGCTTCCGAAAGGGGAAGCTCAATCACCGTACCCGGATCAATCTGCTTGCCTTCCTCGCGGAAGTATCCACGAACAATAAGCACTTCCAAAGCGCGCTCATCGGTCCCGTTATCGAAATTGCCAACCTGTTCGGCTGCTGGTGTGTTCTTGTCTGCCATGGTGATAGTCTCCGTTGAAGGGGAACGGGGGCCAAAGCCCCCGCCTGTCCGCATTGCTTACTGAACGTCAGCGATGACCGCGCTGGATGCCTCATTCTTGGCAACCAGTGTCCATTCGCAGTTGACCAGACGCTTTTCAGCATCGCCGGTCTTGGCAAGTGGTGTCTGGTTGATGCCGCGAAGGAAGCCCATTTCCCACATCTCAGGATCGAGCAGGGCAACGTCGCGGGCGCTCTGCCAAGGATTGGCAAGAGCCGTGAGGTAGCCGAAATCGCCCTGATACACGTCAGCCGCGCCAAGGATGGTGGCCTGCGCATCGCCGGTCTTGCTCACCTTCTGATCGACGCGATTAAGCGCGATACCGGCGAACCCGGAGAATGCGGATTTCAAGCTGCTGTGCATCATGATGACGGTTGGCTTTGCACCGACGTTGAAGCACTTCTGCTGCGTGTCCTTGACCTGTGCTTCTGCGAACGCACGGAGTGTGCCGTCCGTAGGGGCGACAGTAAGGCCGGTTGCGGAACTATAGCCGCCGTTCGCACCCGTCGCACCGCGATTGGCGTTGGTGGCAAGCCAAGTCCAGAGGGAGCCAGCCTGACGCACTGGTGTGCCAGCCGATCCGGCAGAAGATGCCTGCTTTGTCCCGACCATGGTAAACTCCATGTCGCGAGCAAGCTCTTTTGCCTTCTTGACGGTCTGACGTTTGATTTCAGACTTGCGCCCATATTTCTTGACCGCTTCCGCAGTGTTCGAAATCATAAAGCTTTCATCGGAAATCTGGCAGTAATTGCCGACCTCGACAGTCGGTGCGACTTCCGCAAAGGAAGTCTCGTTGCCTTCCGGCTTGGCATTGGCTGCCGGAGCGCGGAGGGTGTCAGTCTGCCACTGGTGCTTGACGGCAGTCACGTCATACGTGGTGCCGATAAGCTTCTGAAAAGGAGTTTCCTCCTTGGCAACCGTATAAATAACATCGCGAAAATCCTCCGCTTTGCCCTTCATATCGTAGGTATCGGAAGTACCTGCTGCTTGAGCCATTTGTGATCCTTTCGAAAATGGCTAGGACCAGTCGAACGCATCGAGTGCTTTCGATGCATCCTGTGCCGATCCTGTTTTCTTGAAGTTTTGCAGGGCCTTGCTGGATGTGTTGACCGTTGGCCGGGGCTTGCCGGACGCGAGCGCTGGCGCGCTATCAACCTTCTTCTTGCCGATTTTCTGCTGTTCGAGGGCTTTGAGGCCGATCTGGGCATAGTAACCGAGCTTCAAAAAGCGGTGATCTGCCACGGTGTTCAATTCATCGACCGAAAAGCCGACCTTTGTTGCCGTGTCCAGAATACCCTTGTTGAATACTTCACGCTTGGCCGGGTCAGCGATCTGGGGGAAGGCCGCTATCAAGGCGTCATTTTCGGCCTTGAGCCGTTCCTGATGCTGTTGATAGGCGACTTGCTGTCCCTGTTCGTTGACCTGCTTTTTAGTGGCAAGAATGGTCTGCAATTCACCAACTGCCGCCTCATACATAGCCCGTTGCCGGGTGTATTCGCCGGGATTGGTCATTGCGAGGGTCGTTGATGGCTCTTCCGGCAATCGACTTGCCAGATAATCCACCAATCCATCCAAGGTTGTCTGCAACTGGGTGTGTTGCTGAGAAAACGCTGCTTCCTGCTGTCCTATTGCAGCGACTTTCGCCTCTGCATCGCGCCGCATGTTGGAAACTTCCTGCGTCTTCTTCTGGTAATCGCCCTGACGCAGATAACCGCCCTTCAATTCCTTGAGGGAGATTTCCGTGCCATCGGCGAGCGTGACAAGAGTTGCTTCATCAGGATCAGGCTCGCCGCCGTCGCCTTCTGTTTCGCCTTCGTCGCCGGTCTCTTCGCCATTTTCTTCAAAGGCGTCATCCGTCTCAGTCCCATCGGTGGCGGGAGCTTTGTCCGAATTATCGGGGTTGGACTGTTCAGTCTCCCCTTCGTCAAACATTGCATCAAGTGCCGTGTCGAGGGCATCAGAGGGGGGTGCGTTATCACTCCCGCCCGTAGGCAGGTTGGTGGGTTCGCCGCTCATAGTGACTTCCTTTCGGGTAGTTTAGACCCCGTGCCTATGCAACGGAGCCTTTGCGGGCCGGTTTGGCTGTGCTCTCTGAGAGAGCCTTGAGCTTCGACCGCAAAGCTCTGATCGAGCGAGCATCGGCAAGAAATGCCTGTCGCTTTTCGTGATCATTATAAGGAGCAGCAATGGCATGATTGACCGCATTCTGCTCCAATTCCTCCAGCGTCCTGACAATCAGGGGATGCTCAAGCAGAAACAGGGCATCATTGACATCACGCTCCCCGCTCATTGTACCGCCCCTATCGATTGTTCGAATTCCTGCATGAACTGCTGGGCCTCGTCGCGCTGCTGCTGTTCAAGATGCTTTCCAAGCGCAATGCGCTCCTGAGACGCGATTTTCTCACGCTCGATTGCAAGCTGGCCTTCCATCCGTTCGCGCTCAAGCTGGGCTTTGCGGGCGTCCTTGCGCTCTTCAAGGTCAAGCTTCTGCCGGTTGAATTCAGTTTCCCGCTGCATTTCCAGCTCTTTCAACTGCCTTGCAGCCTCAACCTGGGCTTGTTCGCGTGTAACCGCCGTCTGGCCCTTTGCCTGCTCCAATTCCAGAGCGTTTTTGTGCTTGGTCTCTTCCGGGTCCGGCTGATTGCGCCGGGCTTCCATGATCTTTTGCAGTTCCGCCTCATCAGGCTTGTTGAAATACAGGCTCACGGTTTTAAGGCCTGATGCTTCGACCATGCGGGAAAGAGCATTCCAGAGATTGTCGGGCTTCACATAGGGGTTATCGACCGGGCCAAAGTTGGCAAGAAGCTTTTCCTGCATGCCCATGACGAACTGCAACGCCATCATGTCACGCTCGCGGGTGCCAGCGCCCAGACCGGTGTTCACGGTCGCATCCATGCTTGCATCCCACGAACGCGGATCAAACTTCACCCACTTGTCACGCAGGCGCACGGTGCGCGGCTGGTCCTGATGCTGGATCACCAGCCGGAGAACACCCTTGAACACGCGCTGCAAGCCAAGCGCGAGGTTCTGCAACGTCATGCCCGTCTGGGCGATACCGCCCTGCTCAATCATCGCAGATGCCTTGGCCGTGGTGTTCTGCAGTGCATCCGGGGCCAGTCCGCTTGAAGCATCTGAAACGCCGGTTCGATCGGTAATCACCTCATCCATATAGCCGAGCATCTGGAAGGATTGAGCGGCAACGAAGGGAACCTGCGAATAACCAACAGCGGCGCGAACATCGGTGCCAGCGGTTACGCGGATCGGCTCACCGAACTTCGCCTGAGTGACGCTTTCGGGGTTGCTGACACTATCTTCCTGCACAATCGGCTGTAGGTTGTTCTGCCAGTAGATGTTGTCGAGCGTATTGCGCAGGAGAACAGTCTTGATGCGCTGCACTTCCTCGATATCGTCAGGGATGGACCGGCCTTCCCATTGGTGTGGCTCGCGCTCTGCGACCAGATCACCAAAGGGTATCATGTCATCCCATGGCTCATTCTCAAGCATATGGGCTTCATCACATCCGCCTGCATAGATAACCCGGCGCAACTCTGCGATGCCATCACCGTCATAATCGACCCGGACAAAGCATTCGGAGACTTCGATTTCATCTATCGATGGGTGATGACCCTGCGCACTTGTACCAATGACGCGCTTGCTGTCCTCTTCCTCGTCTTGGTTGTCGAGAATGTCAGCACCGTCAGCAGCAGACAGGGCCTCAATGACGGATTTCTTGTATCCAGCTGCAATCAGCTCGCCGCGCCGCTTGAGCGTTTTGTGTGTGACAATCGGGCTATCTTCGATAGTCTTGGCGTCGGGATGAATGAAAAACTCACTCAGAGGAACGCATTCCAGCACAATGCGCTTTTTCTCAACCTCGCGCCGGATTTGCAACGTGTAGAAACCTGTCGCCTGATCTTGTGTCGCGCCGATAACTTCAACGTCCTTCGCTGACGCCAGTAATTGAGCGGACATTTCATCCAGCCCGTCATGCGTGGTTGTCAGGGTTTCTTTCTTCTTCTCGACATACCACTTGAGGATGCCGTTGCGCTTCAACAGGGCGTCATGCATGGCATCATAGATCGCCTGTTGTCCGCCGCTTTCAGGCAATACGACGTAATTCACGTAGTCGGTTGCCTGTTCCGCGCTACCCTCGTCACCTTCTGCAATAGGCGCATATTCGACAATCTTATCGGATCCGAAGAAAACGCGATAAACTGACGGCAAGACCTTTTTCATGGTCGAGCGCACGTCCTTGGAAATGGCTCTTGAGCGGCCTTCATCCGAAGGCGTGTCAACCATCTTGCCGTCATAATACTGCTGGGCTTTCAGGCGATCCGGCCTACGGTACGAGTTTTCGTAGTTATCGCAATCTTCCAGCAGGCCGCCGACAACACCGGCAAGCTCTTCGTCTGTCATTTTGGGCATTAGACCACCTTACGCGGTGTGAATTTCCAGTCGTTGGCTGGCTTGTCGATCTTTGCAAACCGCAACATCATGAGCGCATATCGGGACGCTGAAATAACGTCATCACGCTCTTTGACAATCTTGCCATCCTTACGGTGATACAGTCGGCGCTCTTCCAGCCATTCGATGCAGGTTGAGAACACTTTGAACCGGCCCGTTTGCATCCGGTCCAGCATATCCATAAGACCGGCCTCGACGCTGTTTGATCCATCTTCGAATGTGGCGCGTTCCGGCAAGGTCTTGAGGCCTTGAGCCTTATACTGGGAAGCAAGGTTCTCACCTGCTGCCGTGTCGTTATTGCCATCATGTGGCCATGCCCAAGGCAACCAAAGCCCCCAAGGCTTGACGGCTGCTGCATGGATGACCGGCGTTGCCTGCCGCTTTCGATAATTCCGGGTCAGGTAGACGATATCACTGTCACGATCCCATGCGAGGGAGACAGCAGCAGTCGGGTGATCCCAGCCAAAATCCAACCCGCCAATTTGCGGCCAGATTGCCGGTATCTTGAACGACTCGACAACAATGTCCTCTTCCAGAACCGGGAAGATCAAACCACTGCCGAGCGTGGGAATGCCTTTTGACCGTGCCTCGCGTTCATGCGCTGGGTAGCTTGCAATGATTTTGGCGCGCTGCTCTGGCGTATAGTGGTCCGCGTCATCAATGGTCATTGACGTGACGTGTCGGGCCTCGTCTCCCAGATCGTCGCTGCCGGGCATGACAAACCTGCTGACTACCGTGGACATGCCGAGCAGCGGTGTGAATGTCGTCTGGGCAAACTGCCCGCGCTGGCCGTTGTTCGTCCGGGTCAGGCCCTCGCTGTAAATGTCCTCCGGCGGCTCTTCATCGAACCATACGCCGTCAACTGTCGGCCCCTGCCACTTCTCGCGGCCCTTCTTCATAGGCCTTGAAGGCGATAACGCTGTCACTGGCCTGTACATCGCCGCCGCCACCCCAGCGAACCACCACGCTATCAAGCAGGTTCGGCACACCCATGGCGCGGGTGCGGTCCCGTATGCAGTCGGCCGGTATGAAGCCTGTTCCCCAATCTTCCTCAATAGTGGGCGGACCAATGAGAATGCGTTGCGGGTTGTCTCGTGTACTTTCACCCGTAACTGACCCAGCCCATAGCAGCGGAGCGCGTTCGAACGTTGCACCCTCCCACCAGTCTGGATAACGTCCCGTCAGATGGATTGCCCATTCAGCGCCACCAGCAACGGTTTTGCCGAGCTGGTTGCCAGCCATAAACAAGCGTTCGCTATGCGTCAGCCCTGCTTTATGGAAATCGCGCTGCTTCTTGTAGGGCGAATAGAACCGAAGCTTATTAGTGCGCTGTCGGCGTTGTATCTCCGCCGTCAGCTCCATCCGCTCCATGAGCATCAAGGAAAGGTTTGATTGTTGCATCTAGTTTCCTGATGCGGTCAAGCAACTGCTCGTCCGTCATTTCGCCCATCTGGTTGACGTTGACATTGAGGTCTTTCGGCATGAGCGATGCCACGACTTTCAGAAAATCTTGCGGACGCTTCTCAATGACTGTGTGAATGACAGCCGGGCCTTTGCTCTCCCAAGCGGCAAGCAAATCCTCAAGAAATGCCTCACCCAGCTTGTTCCGCGTTCCTTTCGGTCTGCCCGTATTCCCAACCTTGAATTGATGCTCAACCGGCGGCTTGCCTTTTCCCGTAGATTTCCCGTTTTTTCGGGGTGTATCCACCATTGACGACCCTTGCTTTCTGTAATCCGAATTGGTTGATTGAGAATCTGACCAAGATGGGGGCTACGATGACTAAATCAGTTGAACCACTTGTGGATTACGCCGAGATTGAATGTACGGTCTACTTTTGGGATACGGATATTCCGAGTGAGACATTCGCAGGATTTGAAGCGGCTATCGATTATGTAAAAAAGCATCTATCTGCTGCACATCATGCAGACATCCACGTACACACAGCACAACTGCCCGAACCGACGTACATAGGAGAAGAACTAAGCCCATTCTTGATCCACGGATGAAGCTACGAGAATGTCTACCAATAGGAATTAAGCGTCTTCAGTACCGGCAGTTTTGCGTTAAAGGATTCAGACAATGCAACAGATGAGTGCCCAAGAAATAGCTCGGAAAAAACCGAATGCCACATGTTGTGATTGTGGACGGGAAGCCGCAAACAGTGGAACCCAAACTTGGACGATACAGGGTGGAAACTTTCGCTGTAGACCGTGCTCGTTGAATGAGGGGCTTTATTAGTTCGACATTCAGCTATTTGAGAGGTCAGAGCCTTCATACTCTCGCGAAAAGACGATGCTGGCTCGTTTGATCACCATAAGAAGCGTAAGGAAGAAATGACAATACAACGCAATTGCCAAGCCAGAACCAATAACCCTGGGCGCGTTAAAAAAGAAAAGGATGAGCGTGATGGTTACAGTTACAACTGAGAGAAGTATTAAGTAGGAGATATTGTCATTGAGTTCTCTTAGAAGTGCTCTACGGAATGCCTTTTGTTGCTCAAAATCCTTAAGTTTCTTTGGGTCTTCGGGTTTTGCTATAGGGCGAAGCGATACTCCATAAAGCGCCACTTGGACACTCAATAATAATGCGGCAAAAATTGAAAATACAGAAATCGACAGCTCTAATGCTTTCTCTGGCATTTGCCAGCCCAGGAACACCGACGCAACACCTAAGAAAATTGGCATCACATAAAAAGTCACAATATCCCCAAGGAAAAATTTTCCCTTATCGTCGCACAATGACTTAAGATGGCAAATTATAATCGATAGCACATTGATCTTTTGCATCACTTACATCTTTATGCTGGCAAAAAAATCTTCCATCAGACTGTCTACCTCCGCTACAATGCTATTCAGAGTCGGATGTCCGCTTTTATCTCTTTTTACATTATCTGAGACGTCTATAAGGCCTGCGTCAATTCCAGATCCGAATATCCCAACAGATCGACGCTTTTTTCCCATCTTGATGTCGGCTTTAACTCCCTCGTACGTTACACCGTCGAACTCTACGAATCCGCCTTGATCAGATGGGACAAGTTCCTTCAGATCTTTGTACATGGATATAAACGCGCTTCGCTTATGTGCTCGAACGGTTACTTCATAATCCAATTCATCCATTTTCTTGCCAAGCCAATACTTATCCGCCCGATCGGACGACTGCTTCGGCTTAAGAAATGTAACCGATTTTACTGGCGCTGTATCCAGAAGAGCAGCCGCCGGTGCAATAACCTTGAATGACAGGTTATGTCCCTTGAACTTGTCTTGAAAGTCGGCTGACATAGCCGATTGCACAAACTGAACGCATGAACGCCCTTGAAATGATTGAAAAGCCATCAGCGCATAGTTTGTAGAACTAGGCATCCAAATTTGAAAATACAGCGGTATCTCCTCAAGGTCGGTTGATTCGCGCTTATACTTTTCTTCCTTTGTAGTTACATCTTTAAGTTTGCTTTCGAACCCGTGAGTTCCATAATTTATAAAGCCATGGACAGCTCGGAGGGAATTGGAATCTAACCGCTCAAAAAACCACGTTCTAGACTCGGTAGTCTCAACAGTGGGTTCCGTCTTGCGGGCTACAAAATCTTCGACATAGTCCAAAAGATCGCACGGCTCACAACCCGGACCAATTTCCAAAGGCTCTTTATCGCCCTTTTTCCTTATAGAAATACGATAGAAACGCAGCCCAATTGAAAACGTCATAGTTAAAGTGATTCCCCCGCTAGAAGCTTCACTTTATTTCTTGGCCTTTTATTTACAAGATAGCTCCACTTTATTACCAGTTATTTTGTTCACTGGCTCCGTGCTACCCTTGGAAAAATAAAACCCGCCTCACTAGGCGGGTTAATAGGCGCTATTCGCCACAATATCTAATCGGTAGATGGGTTCGCGTTCAATGTCAACTCCATTTCGCTTCCGAAATGAAATGCCCTATAGGAATTTAAATTGGTACGCGCAGTCTCGCAGATCCTGATGCAAGATCGGCGCCATATCTCGCTCTGGAACATCATACTTGCGGGCTATGGCCTTCGTCGTTAAGCCGTGAACGCAATAGTCCGTCAGACGCGCCGAAACACGCTTTCCAAGTTCGCGCATTGCCTGGCTAAGATCGTCCATTGCAGCAAGCCTGCCATCAGGCATGCCTATCCAGCCGCCTCCACCGCCCGCGCTCCCAAGATCGGGAGACTTAGCGGCGGCCGTACCTGCACGCTCCCACAAAACGGCATAGTGAGAACCTGCATGATACAACGCCACGTTTCCAGACTGGCGTCCGTACCTCCATTCAAATGTTCCGGGCATTGCTCTAACCACTCGCCAGTCAGATCTGCTGACAGAGATACGAACATTCACCTGAGCAGTTTTTGCCCCATCGAAGCCAGGCTCATTCCGTTTGGTCTTAAGCTTTTTCTTAGCACTCATCAGGCTACCTTTCCTTCGATGATGTATTGCTGCCGAACAACCTGTTTGTTGGGAGTGCGCACCTCGACCCACTTCACGCGCTTTGCCGACAGGATGGAGAAGGAACCGCTGACACAGCATTTCGCCGTCAGCTCGGCCGCTTCAGGCGTCAAATACAGGTGACCATCCCATCGGCGGCCCATACCGTTGAGGATCAACCAACCGGTTTCAGTGGCGACCATTCCGTTTTGCGAGAGGGTCTTCATGCTTGCTCCTGCATTGCCTTCCAGAGCGGTATTTGCCCATGAAGCGAATGATAGGTTTCGGTTGATGGTTCGTAGGCAAGCGTCACGTCACCTTTGCGGCCTGTCCATGCGAAGCGGGCCTTGCGGATAAAGACGACAGTTTCGTTATTGTTCGGATCTGGCACATCGATGACGATGCCGTGGTCTGGCTTGTTGTACCAAGCCGCAGAGCCTTCGATGTCGTACAGCGTTGGCGTCCGGCTACTGCCTTCAGCACCAACGGATTTCGTTGGATGGGCCACAACTATTGCAAGAACGTTGTACCTTGATGCAAACCGCCGTATCTGGCGAAGAGCCCGATTGACGTATTGGGTTTCACTCTCGTTGCGCGGTCTGGCGTGTTCCACTTCGTTCCATGGATCAATTAGCAAAACCTTTATGCCATCCCTTGTCACGGCGTCGGCAGCTCGTTCCAACAACCACTCAAGGGTCAGATCATCCTCATTGTCGCCACTGGGATCGTCATCGATGAAGACAAAATGCTTTTGAATGAAGCCGTCAGCCTCGTCGATCAGGTCTCGATACCATTTATCTGGGGCAGTCTGTGTGATGGCCTTGCGCAACTTGGCACGAAGCGCCGGTACGGTTGGGATTTCAAAGGAAGCTACGCAGGTAGTCCAACCGTGCATGCGAGCAAGATTGACACAAAGGTTCATTGTCCATGTCGATTTGCCATGTCCGGGAATACCGGTGATGACTACCAGCGACCCCAGCCAGAGTTTTACATACTCATCTAGGTCCGGCCAACCTGTGGTGTAAGTGATCGGGTCGCCTATCTCGGGATAATCGGAAAGTCGGTATAGGCCCTTTACTGGATACGGCTTCGCTGTGTTCAGGCAGAGCGTCACAGCGTCAACACCGAACTTCATGAGAACATCATTTAGGTCTTTGCAGCCCTCAGGATACCGAACGAAGAAACATCTAGCACTACCTATGCGGCGCACCAATTCTGCGGCAAGCCGCTGCCCCGGCCCATCGTTGTCAACAGCAAGAACAAAATGCTTGATCTGCTTGATACGGTGCCGGTTGTTATACACGAACTCGAATTTGCCGTTGGCATCTTCCTCGGGTGGAGTGTCGTCGAGCTCTTCCGGTTCCTTCCCTTTCGGAACGGGTGGAGCACCATCCGGAACTGAAACCGTCAACGGAAATCCGCAATCAATCGCTGTCAGCGCATCAAGTTCGCCTTCGGTAATGATCAGACGTTGGCTTCCATCGTGCAACGCTGGATCGTCCAGGGCGTCAGCGTTCCAGAATGTCTTTTTGCCGTCTTTGAGTTGCCAGAACCTCTTACCGGGTGCTCGATATTTCTCATTCACGCTGACACCGCCGTCGAGGAACGGGAAGACGACGATATTGCCATTCTGGTCTGGCACAACAGAGTTGTTGCCGTCAGCGTCGGTGACGCTTTTACCTGTATAAACTCCTAAACGAGATGCGGTTTCCGGGTCGATTTGCCGACCCTCGAAAGCTAAGATTGCCGTATTCCCCAGAGCGTGAGCTGTCATACCACTGACCTCCATGAAATCCGCAGTGATGACAGTTCCAGCGGATGCCATCCTTGCCGATTTCGACCGACAAGCACGGTTCCTTCTTGTTTTTGCGCGACGGTGAACATTTGGGACAAGTAACCTTTTGATTGCCGGACGTTATGCGCCGGATGCAGATGCCTTCGCGGTCCAGGATTTCACTGACGGTTTTCATAACCGGCTATCCACCCCAGTCCGTGATTTCGTTTTCGCATTGGGTGTCTGGATGCTGACCCGGTGCTTTTCGATTGCCTCGTGAGCGGCTCGGTTTTTCTTGTTCAATGCGCCAGACACTGCGGCAAACCAGTTTTTCGGCTTTTCTTTGCCAGCCCAGTCATCGAGCGACAGAAGTTCGGCTTCAAGCGAAAGATGGGGATATGCCTTCTTCCACTGATCCAAGTCTTTCTGGTTCAGCTTGATCGTTCTGCCTTCAAAGGCATAGGCGGCGGTTGATGGCGCTTTTGCGCCTACGACGTTGGTTCTAGGTTCTAAGTTATCAGAACTACCTATACCTCCTTCCTCCTTCATCCTCCCTCCTTCATCCTCCATCTGCGGAGAGTTTTCGGAACCAGTGGGTAACTGGTGGGGAACCGGTTCAGAACTAATGTCTGGTGATCCGACAAATGTCCGATACTGGTTCGGAAGTGGATGTATTTCATTCGGTTTTTTTGGGCGTTGATACTTCTGGAAATTCCGTACCAGTCCGTAATTCTTTCCCTCAACGTCGATCTTGAGCACCGCCCCTAAGGCTTCGTATTCGCCAAGGATTGCTGAGAAATCAACACTATCCGCTGGCAGAATTCGTGCTTTGAGCACCACGGGTTTCCATTCAAAAACCCCTTGATCGTCGCACTCCGTCCACAGCAACGGCAAAGCTGCCTTGGCAAATGCTGACATCTGCATATACGCCTCGTCGGTGGAGAGACCGGGATGAACAGACCGGATGCGTGCCATTTATGCTGCGCCTTTCGGGTTCAGTGGCGATCGACCGACAATACGGTCAGACGGGAAGGCAGCGACATTTACCGGATACAGTCGTTGACCAGTCGGCTGATACACATTCAGAAAATCGATCCATGCTTGTTTGGCAACGCGGGCGTTTTCAAAGCTGAATTCTCCATCCATCTTTAATTTTGCCGTTCGGAACTTTTCGAACGCCGCATATTCTTCCGGATATTCGTTTTCGAGGTTTCTGCTCATAGGTCAGCCCTCGCGTGCATGCGTGTGCGCAGTTTCGTCCGCGGATGGCGCTGGGTGCGAGGATTGGTTGGCCCTGGAACGTTTCCGAATAGCCAGTCATGGTCCCAGCCCAGCGCACGGCGCTTTGCTTCTTCCCGAATGACCCGGACTTGGTTGAAGGTCGGTGAGGATGTACCGGCCTCCCATCGCGATACGGCAGATTGTTTTAATCCCACAATTGCCGCGAATTCAGCCTGACTAAGCTTGAAAACGTTGGTTCGAATATATTTTAGATTGTTCATGACTTGCATTATATACGTCAAACGCATTAAATGTCAATTTACCATATGCGTTGAACGCAGTTTATTTTTAAACGTCAAACGCATAAGATGTTATTATGAAAACGTCAGATAAAGTAAAAGCCATCCTTAAATCTCGTGGAATTCGACAGGCTCAATTCGCCGAAGAGATGGATGTGAGCCAACCGACGGTTGCCCGATGGCTTGCGGGGGCGGACCCCGAACAGTCGCGCCGCCTACAGATTGAGGCGATGTACGATCGAGAAGTCGGAATGAGGCCAACCACGGTTCCCGTCATGGGATACCTTGGTGCCGGGGCTGAGGTAATGCCGGATTTCGAACAGGTGCCGCACGAAGGGCTTGATCAGATTGAAGTGCCGTTTGATATGCCTGATGATATGATTGCTTTTGTAGTACGTGGTGATTCGATGCTGCCCGTCTTTAAGGACGGTCATGTGGTTGTGGTATACCGCGATCAAAAGAAGCCTCTCGAATCCTTCTATGGGCAAGAAGCAGCAGTTCGAACGACTGACGGTCGTCGGTTTATAAAAACAGTGATGCGCGGCGCGCCGGGCATCAATTTATTTTCATGGAATGCCGCACCAATTGAAAACGTGAGATTAGATTGGATTGGAGAGATATTCGCTATCCTCCCTCGCACTTCCCTGCGATAAAATCGCAAAGGCCCGCCCCTACCGACAGGCGTATAATGGCGTATATTGTATCACACTCTTCTTTATGAATTATTTTAATACGTTTAACGCATTTTTTATAATTGACCATTTAATGCGTTTAATGCATAAATGCGCCATCAAACGAGATGGACCGCGCTATGCAAAGCCTACCAACCCACAATTCGACTATCATCTTTGACAAGGTACTCGCCGGTTCATATTGCCGGCCGGGGAGGTTTATCGCGTTTCCATCCATGGCAAGACATTCAATTTCACCAGCGTGGATCGCGGCAGCAGCACCTAGGACAAAAGATGGGCTCTAAAATCGGCCGCATGGCATTCTATGGCACTGGCAGAGGCTGCGTGATGGGTCAGTCCTTAATCTCGCGCGTTGGATTTTCAAGGATCGCTAGGTCTGAGAGGATTGTATCCATACCTTCCCGCGCGGTCGTAGCTGCTCGTAATGCATCTTCAAGCTCTGGCTCATCCCTCATTGCACGTAGAGGACCGAACAATCCAACAATGGCTAACAATAAGCGAGAATGGTCTTCCAGACCCTCCTTAATGGCGGTCAGCGCCGCAAGCGAAAACCGGATAAAATCGAGATTACCCCGGTCCACCTTAGATCGATCTATCCGACCGTCTTCTATTCTGCGTCTCAAGATCGCCATTACTTGCTTCAAAATGGGATCTGCTTTCGCATCAACAGCGATCGCCATTTGGCACAGGCGCCGAATTGCCTCGCCGCGCGATCTGATACGGTTTTTGAACATCCAGTCATCAATTGCTTCCACTTCGGAAGGCGTCATCATGATTGGAATGCGTTGATCTTTGAGCTGGTCTGTGGGTTTTTTCTTAGGGGCCATGAACGTTGTTATACACAGATTGAATATGTTGCACAACTTATCGCTTGCGCAGACTCACAAATAGGGTTAACGATAGATTGTGCAACTTATTCAACATAAGCAAGAGATAAAATTGAATAACGAGCCAAAGGAACAGCGCGTACCTCTGATGATGGAGGCCAGCCTATTGGACCAGATCGACGACTACCGATTTGAAAACCGGATAGCAACCAGAGCAGAGACTATCAGACTATTGATAAAGGAAGCGTTGGTGACAGCAGAAAAGAAAACTACAGATGGCAATTGATTGGAAAGATAGCGTAATGCTTCATTCGTCACCCGGGCCGATTTTCTTCCCTTTTTTTTGCGGCGCACTCTTGGCTGGCGGATCGTACAGTAGTTCTTCAAGGTCTAATGGTTGGATTGGGCTGTCAGATATTGGTGTCTCTGGAAAATCATTGCCCTTCCCTTTGTTGGCCAACATTTTACGCAGTGCGTCCATGAATTCAGGCTTCAGCTCGCCATTGCCAGCTGCTATTGCCTCAATGAGCCTCACCAACCCGCTCTGCTGTTCTCGCATCCAATGCAGAACTGCCACATTCTCTTTCGCTTCAGCTGCCGATCGGTCGAGCATCTCAAGAGACTGTTCAAGAAGGCGCTCCAGTCTAGAAAAATCCAGCACTCGGCCAACTTGCGGCTCCAATTCACTGAGTTTGGCACGCAATTGGTCCACTTCTTCAAGACGTGAGACTATTTCAGCGGTTGTAGAACGGTTATTTCCCCGCGCCTCATCTTCAAGCTTCTCTTTGAGTTCCAACGGAAGGCGAATATTTATCTGCGGATCGGTTCTGGCCATTATTAAACTATATAGCACGGTGCTGTTGCTCGCAATCCAGCACCGTGCTATATAGTTTATGAGAGGTTAACAATGGCCCGTACTGATAGGCAGATCAATTTGAGACTACCCAAAGAAGTTTATGCGTTTGTGTCACAACAGGCTCAACTATATGGAAGTTCATTATCCAGCGAGGTGACTAGGGCAATCAAAGAACGTATGGACCGACAAACGAAAACGGCCACCGAATAGGGCAGCAACCCAATTCAACGACCGTTTTCAAATGACTACCGCGCAGCAACGCGGAAATCTTGTCCCAATACCGTAGGAGGTTTTATGGACAGCCTTATGATTAACACGCCGCCGGGCGGCGGTAAACCCGCTACGATGACTAGCCAAGAAATGGCTGAACTCGTGGATAAGCGCCATGACAACGTGAAGCGCGCCATTGAAACTCTCGCGTCACAGGGCACTATCCAACGTCCTCAGATTGAGGATGTTCGCAATCATCGCGGACAGTTGGTCGCTGTGTATCTCATGGGAGAACGCGACAGTTATGTCGTTGTCGCGCAGCTTTCGCCCGAATTCACAGCATCGTTGGTAGACTATTGGCAAGCCCACAAAACACAGGTGCGTTTGCCAACAACGGCAGAGGCGTTTGCAAATGCATTTCAAATGCTGGCCGAGACAGAGCGGCGGCAGGAACAACAGGATGCCGCAATACAAGCGATTGATGTTAAGGTGGATCGAATTGAACAAGCTCAGGTTGTTCTGAAGACAAGACCAGCCAATGCAGAATCTATCACCCATATTCGCCCACGTATAGGCAAGCTTTACGGGCTCTCTCACGAAACTACCGATGCGGTGATGCGGAACACGTCTTACGCCCCCCGCCCCGCTGGCATGGTCCGCAACGACCGAGAAGAAGCCGACGGCGCAACGTTCGCAGTTTATTGGAAAAAGGATGTGTCAGCCGTCTTCAAACGATTTGTTGATGAATGTGAGCAAGTCACGGCGACACGCTGCACTCATCCGTTCATCGACGGTCGGTTCAAGCTGATCAAAACGCCCACTGAATAGCAGCGAGCGCGACTAACCGCGCTCCATCCTTCCCAGTTTTGGAGAATACCATGTCGAACACTGTTCCGACAGCGGCCGAAGGCTACCCAAATAAAATGCAACTCGACCTCACCGCCCTGTCACTATACGAGCTGACTACCGTCTATGAAAACCTTTATACCGTGTTCAACGTCTTGGGAGGAGCGGTCAACCAGCCGCGCTGTTACAAGAACGATGATCGCACCAGATACAACGCTGCGGGCAACTTGCTTGAAGACGTATCCGATATGATCGCGGAACAGATCAGCGCCGTCGTTCGGGAGGCTGGAACACGACAGCCGAGTAACGAGCGCGACCGGGGCTACAAATTCTTCCTGCTCACAGCGGACGAAATGTGGACCAATGTAGATCCAGAGGATTTTCTATCTGTCACAGAGCGAGTGATTGCCGAGCTCCCTCGCTGCGACGTGAGGGTGCGGTCATGACTTCCGTATATGTAATGATAGAACTTCACCGCCGCGCGCACGATCTGTTCAATTCAGAATGCCCGAAGAACGATACCCAGGACGAACGTTACGACCCATCCGAAACAGCACGGCAACGTTATGCCGAGGCTGATAAGGCCGAAAGCGACTCCCTTATGAATGTTTGTCGTTGCCCCGCCACCTCGGACAGAGACCGCAAACTAAAGGCTGAATATCTGCTTGCCTTTGCTCAAAGGAATGAGCTTACACAAGAAAATTATCTTTCCGCACTTGAGGCGGAAACCAAGGCCGGTCAGTCAATCGATCCAATCGATCTATCGGATTATACCATCTCCGATCTTGAAACGTTAAAATGGCGGCTGGAAAAGATCGGCGATCATCTGGAAGAAATATGGCCGGTTGAGCCTTGCAGCGTCCCTAGTACGATCATGCGGGGAGCGCGCGATCTCACACCAGTAGGCAAAGAGATTGAGAGGCTTCAAAACTGGTTCTTTGCGCAGGAAAACAGAATTCCTGAATACATGGCCAAGTTGAAGCCAAATAGCGCGCTTGACGAAGAGACCAGACACCACTTCCTGATCAAGAATGCGGTTATGACAGGCGCGACGGTGGAAGAAATTGCAAAGCTTGCTCAAAAGCTGGCTGCAGAGGTGCGATCATGATTACCGATGCAGACATTGACGCAGTATATGACGTGATCGAGACCTTGGCGCTGGCAATTCTTGCGTTGGATCAAGGCGATATTGCAGACAATACGGCGTCTTCAATATCTTGGCTTATGGGAAGCATGCAGAAGCGGCTTGCCAAAACGCTCGACATTTTGGAACAGGCCAAGGGTGGCCAACCTGTGGATAACGGGGATTGACCTAATGGCAAACGTTCCTCCCCCGCACACTTACACCGATGACACGCCACTGAGACTTGATATCGCCGCTCAGATCGCCTTCCCTGACGGCTCCATCGGGCCACCCGGATTGCGCAAAGAGCGCGATGCAGGACGACTTGAAACGGAAATGATCGCCGGGAAAGAGTATGTCACTCTGTCGGCCATCGCGAGGATGAGAGAGTTATGTCGCGCAAATCGAAAGGTGCTCATATCTACTGGCGCGACGAAAGCAGGAAAGCCGATGGATCGCTCAGGAACCGGGCGGGCTGGTTTATCCGAGACGGATCAACGTTCGTCAGCGTTGGCGGCGGCGAGACGGATCGTGGAAATGCTGAAAAAGCCCTCGCAAAATACCTCGCGGACAAATATGAGCCGTCCAGAGAGCGCGGACGTGATTCCACTAACATCCAAATAGCGGATGTCGTTTCGATCTATGTATCCGAAGTTGCGCCAAAACACACAAAGCCTCATGAAACGGCGGCGCGGCTCGGAAAAATACTGGATTTCTTCGGAAACAAGACGCTTGATCAAATTAACGGCCAACTCTGCCGAGCCTATGCGGACTTCCGCCGCGATAAATGGAATGCTGAACAACGGCAGTTTGTGAAGGATTGGAACGCCTCAATCGACGCCGATGAGAAAATGAGCGTCAAGTCCAAACGGCAGAGAAAACCGGACTGGGTCGATAAGGATATGACCGCTGGAACCCGGCGACAGCTTGAGGATTTACGGTCCGCCATCAATTATTACAAAGACGAAGGTTATTCGACCATCGCGCCAACCGTCTGGCTGCCTGAAAAACCGGCTGCCCGTGATCGTTGGCTGACACGACAAGAAGCAGCTTCCCTACTGTGGGCTGCTTGGCGCATGACGCAGTCCTGGAAGGGTCAGGAATCGAAACGACGGACCGGTCGGCATTTGGCACGTTTCATACTCGTCGCGCTCTATACAGGCACCCGTAGCGCCGCTATTTGTGCTGCGGCGATCCGCCCTACAGTCGGCACCGGCTATGTGGACTTGGATAGAGGTGTTTTCTATCGCCGGGCGCCCGGCACGAAACAAACCAAGAAGCGCCAACCACCAATTCCGATTCCCCGGCGCCTATTGGTTCACCTTCGCCGATGGAGTGATACGCCGGCTGATCTGGGCAAACCAGATGGCCCGAAGATTTCACAAAGCCACGTTGTCGAGTGGAATGGTAAACCAGTGACAAGCGTCAAGAAGAGCTTTCGTGCTGCGTGCAAAGCTGCGCAGCTCGGTAGCGATGTGATGCCCCATATTCTGCGCCATACCGCTGCAACATGGTTGATGCAATCTGGTGCCGATGTCTGGCAATCAGCGGGCTTCCTTGGCATGACAGTGGAAACGCTGATTAACACATATGGCCATCATCATCCTGATCACCTACAGGATGCAGCCAATGCGGTTTCCTCCCCACATAAACCCCACGGAATGACCAGAATTAAACGTGAACATCAACAATCTAACGTAATAAAAATCCCAGCAAATACACGGGTTTCGTGATAGCACTGCCCGTTCGGGACGACGGGGTCGGAGGTTCGAATCCTCTCACTCCGACCAGTGTTTTCAATCACATAAATTATTGCACTGAAAATTTGTGTCCTTTTCCGTGTCATTGCCACTCCCGCAATGAAGAGGGACGGATATGTTTATAAAACATATGAGTTCATCAAAATAGCTTATCATTGAAATTGGGTTTGGCCGGAAACTACCGCGGAACGCTGTTACAATTCTCATTCAGCCCTACCCTCTATGTCCAGAAGGATATGAAACCGGCTAGGAAAACCTGCGTGTGCCACACTCACATAGTATTGTTTTTAAATGTTTTCAACAAAATGGATATCTTTTAATATCCTTTTCACTGCATAATGCATATCTATTGATATCTTTTTACCACAACTGGATATCAATTAATTGCCTTTTCATCCCATTTGGAATATTTATTGATATCCATCAACGCAGGACTCATACCATGAGTGTAAAAGACACCGTGGCGCGCCAATATAAAAAATTGGCAGATCATGGCCTACAGCAGGTTAGCGGGCTTCTTGTGCCACCGGAGGGGTGGATCGCGACATTGCGCAAGGCTCTGGCTATGAGCGGCCCGCAACTGGCAAAAAGAGCAGGCATAACAAAAGCTGCTATTTATCAGGCTGAACGCAATGAACGGGAGGGAGCAATTACCCTCAATCAGATGCAGAAAATGGCAGAGGCGCTTGGCGGACGATTCGTGTATGCTGTTGTGCTTCATGAAAGGATTGAAGATGTCCTCAAAGCTCAAGCTTTGAAGAATGCTGAAGATATTGTCAGACGCGCAAGTTCTCACATGGCTCTGGAGCAACAATCTTTATCTCGGGAACAGACACAAATTGAGATTGATAGGCTCGCCGACAGTATGATCCGGCATATGCCTCCCAACTTTTGGGAAAACACTTAGTGTTCGAGGAAGCAAAAGGCGCCACGCCCCTCGAACCTGATGAAATTCATGGACTTAAATTCAGTCACATCACGACACGCAGTGAGCTTGATGAATTGGAACAAGCCAATATTGAGCAAGGTCTCCTGTGGCTTGGGCGGCGACGTGGCGGCGACATTCTGACGGATAGCTTTATCCGGACCTTGCATGTTCGTTTATTCGGCGACGTCTGGAACTGGGCGGGTAACTACCGGCGAAGCGAAAAAAACATTGGTATCGATCCGCTCCAAATTTCCACGCAAGTTCGCATACACTTGGACAATGTCCGCTATTGGGCAGAAAATGCCGTCTACACGCCCTTGGAGGCAGCGGCTCGATTTCATCATCGATTGGTTCAGATTCATCCATTCCCAAACGGCAACGGTCGACATACACGCATTGCTGCCGATGTATTTCTGTCTGATTATTACGGCCATTCGCCAATCCAATGGGCGAATGGATTTGACCTGCAAGCCGATAACGAGCGGCGGACAACCTATCTAAAAGCCTTGCGAAATGCGGATGCAGGAGATTTCGGAGCACTCCTGATCTTCGTGGGGGCGTGATGTTGCGACGGCCTTCGTATCTTAGGCCTCTCTAATGCAGTGTCTCTCCGCCCTCAGGATCGATGAGGCTTGCAAGGCCCTCGTCTTCGACGGCCCGTAAAAACTCGTCAAAGGCGGCCTGATCCGTCTCGAAAGGATCATCCCAGATGATTGAGTCCTTGTCCTCTGTCACCACCTCCAGCGTCCATTCGCTCTGCTCTGCAAGGCGATAAATCTCGACGCTCACGGTGATTCCGTCGCGGGTAAACTCTTTCGACAAACGCGACACAACCAGTTCGGGTTCTTCATCATCCATCATGTGCCCCTTGGGACCTCAAGTTGTTTTTTCAATCATCTTACGACGTACCGGGAAATAGCAAGCCAGAAAATGGAAATCCTTTCCATTCCGGGCTGCATCTTTCCTATCGGCGCAAATATCCGCATAATTTGTGACAATTGAAACTCGCGGCGAAGAAGAGCCGGCCTATTATGATTAGCCCGGGAAAAGGGCTGGCTGACAGCGAAGGCGTTAACCCGCCTTTTTCAGCGCATCCATGACGAGACAGGTTTCCGAACCATGGGCGACAAGCCTGCCGCTGCTGTCAAAAATCTTGCCTTCGGCGCTCGCTGTCCGGCTACCGGAATGCAGCATAATACCTTCGCAGCGCAGATTACCCGTCGTTTCAAGCACGGAACGGACGAATGTCGTTTTCATTTCCAGTGTAGTATAGGTTTGTCCCGCCTTCAGCGTTGACTGCACCGCACAGCCCATGACCGTATCGATCAGCAGGGAAATCCATCCGCCATGGACGAAACCCATAGGATTATAGAACCGCTTTGATGGCCGTGCCTCAAACACGACCTTGCCCGTTTCGACCGAAATCGGCCAAAGATCGGTGGTTTCAGCAAATGGCGGTGCGGGATAGGTGCCATCCAGCAATCCCTGCAGAAGATCGAGCCCCGAAAGCGTTGCGGCAATCTCGGGGGGAACCAGACCAAAAGTTGTATTGAGCATCTCGGACATATCTGGCTCCTGCAATGGTTGCCTGCTTGTTGGATGGGCTTCATATTATGACCATCATATGATATGTCAATCGCCATACAACGGGTAGACGAGGTAGGCTGATGCGCTATTCCAAGGACCATAAAGCCGAGACACGCCAGCGCGTTGTAGAGGTTGCGTCAAAACGCTTCCGCAAGGATGGGATTGAAGCAACGGGTCTGGCTCGCCTGATGGCTGATGCGGAACTGACCCATGGCGGTTTTTACGCGCATTTTTCATCCAAGGAACAATTGGTGCAGGAGTCCATCACGGCGGCAGTGGATTCATCCCGGGATTATCTGGTGCATGCGGTAAGAAGTGCGCGGGCGCGCGGTGCGGACGGGATGGAGGCTATCATACACGCCTATCTGCGCCCCGCGCATGTGAAGCACCCGGAGCTTGGCTGCGCCATTCCATCACTGGTTGCTGAGGTTGGCCGTCTCTCGATCGAGATACGCGAACGATTGGTCGAGATCGTCGATGCGCTTGTTGATCTGATTGCGTCAGTATTGCCCAAACATCTTGAAAAAGAAGCGGCAACCCAGAGAAGTCGTGCGATATTGGCCTCCATGATCGGCACCCTGCAACTGGCAAGACTGGTGACAGACGAGGAAACATCCGCGAATATTCTGGCTGCGGGTCGGCAAGCCGCTCTGGCACTGGCGCGGCAAGCCTGATCCTGATGATCGACTAGCAAGCTATTCGCCTTGCGAAGACATATTGTTTCATTATCATTCCGAACAAACGCGCAGGCATGGCCAGAGGCCAATGCCCAATGAGAGATATGACTGGAGCTACCATGTATAGGCCACCTGCATTTCGCGAAGATCGTCTTAACGTCATGCACGATCTGATCCGCAAGCACCCGCTGGCTATGCTGGTGACGGGCGGCGAGCACGGGTTGATGGCCAACCTCATTCCGTTTGAAATCGACCCGGATGGCTCGCCAAACGGGACGCTTCGGGCCCATCTCGCCAAAGCCAATGAGCAGGTTGCGGCCCTGCAGGCGGGTGCGGAAGCCATGATCATCTTTCAGGGACCGAACACCTATGTGACGCCCTCGTGGTATGCGACGAAGCGCGAACACGGCAAGGTTGTCCCTACCTGGAATTATGTGGTTGTGCAGGCATGGGGAACCCCGCACGTCGAAGATGGCGCGGAGTGGCTGCGCCGCCAGATCGGCAGCCTGACACGTACACAGGAGGCGGGCCGCGCGCAACCATGGGCGGTCGAGGACGCGCCTGAGAATTTCATCGCCGGGCAGATCAAGGGTATTATCGGCATTGAAATCCCCATCTCGCGCATTGAAGGCAAATGGAAGGTCAGCCAGAACAGAGGCGAAGCGGACAGAACAGGCGTGGCTGATGGCCTGCGGCAGGAAGGTCCGGAAGCCGAGGCCATGGCGCGGATTGTCGATGAACGGGGGAAGCTCGGCGGCAATTAAGCAAGCGACCAAACAGGAGGGGATATGATGCGCAGCGCTTTACTGACTGGATTCATGTGCCTTGCGGCGATATCCACGCAATCTGCGTGGGCAGAGAACAGCAAGGGATTTCAACTCACCATTGATGGCAAACAGACCGGTATCAATGTTGGTGAGACCGTGACCGTCACAACCGGCGACGGCAAGGAAATAAAGGTAGCGCTGGAGCGTTCAAAATTTGCGACAGCCTCGGGCGCATTGTTCTCTTTCGATCATCCGGGTGATCTTAATCCCGCGAAAACCGAAATCAGCCGGGGCATCACACAATATTTCCTGACGTCCGCCACCGGGACATCGGTTATCGTGCAGGAATATGACCGTTCGGATGCGGATTCCATCGCGTCCCGGATGATCAAGGGATTCACCAATGATGACCGAAAGGCCGGAGCCAAGATCAAAGAAACACCAACCGAGCGCAAACTTGAATCGGGCAAAACCCTTAAAGGCATGAAAGCGGTGATCGGAAGAAAATCCACCCATCTCATCAGAGAGGCATTCTCCACCGTTAATGGCAACAAAGGCATCGTCATCCTGACACGTTTCAATGAGGATAACAGCCCCGCGGAAGAACGTGCAGTCATCGACACATTCTGGAAAAGCCTGAAGATCAATCTGTAATTGCACTTATGCCGCTATCGATGCCAGCTCGATACGATTGCGGCCAAAGCGCTTGGCCCGGTAAAGCGCGGTATTTGCCGGTTCGCAAAGACCGCCCCTTACGGGGTAGAGAAAATGGCGGCTCAATTCAGGCTGAAAGCCGCCGTTCGACAATTCGCGCGAGAAGGCTGGCACCCACCGGAAGAACGCCTTCATCGAGGACAAAACCCGGATTGTGAACCGGAATGTTTCCGCCATGCCCAATCGTCCCGTAAACGCCCGGCCGCAGATGGAGCATCTCGGCGAAATCCTCGCTGGCCATTCCGGGCTGTTCTTTCAGATAGACATTTTCCGCACCGACAATGTCGCGGGCTGCTTGTGCAAATCCCTCGACAAGCGCGTCCGTGTTGACCAAAACGTCCGTAAGGTTGCGAATATCCACATCGATTGTCACATCAAAACTCGCAGCAAGCCCGGCAGCAATGGTGCGCATGCGCTCATGGACAATTTTTTGCACCTCTCGATCCAGATACCGAATAGTACCTGATATCCTCGCCTCCTGCGGAATGACATTATAAGCAGTGCCGGAGTGAATTTGCGTAACGGAAAGCACCGCCGCTTTCAACGGCTGTATATTGCGGCTGACAATGGATTGCAGCGCCTGTACCAATGCAGTCGCGACAATGATGGGGTCCTTACAGGCCTCAGGTTTTGCACCGTGTCCCCCACAACCATGAATATACATATCAAAACGATCACTGCCTGCCATCGCCGGTCCCGGTTTAATACCGATTTTATAGGGTTCATCAGCCGGGGCATTGTGAACGAAATAAATCTCATCGCAGGGAAAGCGTTCGAATAACCCGTCCTCAATCATGGCGCGGGCACCACCCAAACCTTCCTCAGCCGGTTGAAAGATGAAAACAGCTGTACCGGCAAAGCCGCGATTTTCCGCAAGATAACGCGCCGCGCCGAGCAACATTGTGGTGTGTCCGTCATGTCCACAGCCGTGGAAGCGGCCCGGTATACTCGAACTATAGGCAAGGTTGGTCTGTTCTTCCATCGGCAGAGCATCCATATCAGCTCTGAGGCCGATCGACCTGCCACTGCCTTTGGTGCCTTTCAGAACACCGACAACACCGGTTTTGCCAATTTCGGTATGAACCTCGATCCCCCAGCCAGCCAGCTTTGCAGCAACGATTCCAGCAGTTCGCACCTCTTCGAACCCAATTTCGGGATGCTGATGAATATCGCGGCGAATAGCGATAAGTTCTTCTTTGTATGCGTTGATTTTTTCCAGAACAGTCATTTCAATCCCTTTACGGTAGAGTGCCTTTGAGATGCCCAGTGCGCTTTGATCACGATGGGCACGACCTTTAAACGCCAGCAGCAACCGGCACACCTGCGTTCACTTTTTCCGTATGGGAGGTTTTATCCAAACTGGGCTCATCAGGTACAAAACGCACAAGCCAAAGGCCGACCATGCCGACACAACACATTGCGACAATGTACCAAATCCATGAGAGCTTATCACCAGTCGTATTGATGATTGTTGTAAAGACAAGCTGTGCCGTGCCGCCGAACAGCGTGACACCCAAGGCATAGGACGTCGATAAGCCGACAGTGCGCACAGACACAGGGAATGCTCTGGCTGAAATACCAGAGGCTGCGCCGGTTGCCGTCGAGTAGATCGCCATCAGAAAACCGAAACCCGCAATCAATGCGACTGGCGAATCCATTGATAGAATAAAGTGCATGACGGGATAGAGCAGAATAACGAAAATTATACGTGCGGTGAAGACAACAGTTTTAATGTCAAAGCGGTCACTCAACATACCGCCGACGATTGCAAACACGACCCCTACAGCTCCCACGGTGAAGGTAACTGCCATTGCAACTGACTGGGAGAAACCAAGTGAAGTAATGGCAAAAGTTGTACCGAAAAGGAAGAAGTAGGTGGATACCGTCGCGCTTGCGGTCATCATGATGCATATCAGAATTGTCCGCCAATGTTGTTTGAAAACAGTCGACAAAACAGTCGACATGCTATCAAGCGATTGCTCGGGATCGAGTGTTTCCTCAAGGCTCCGGCGAATATAAAAACCGATGGGCGCAATCAGAACTCCAATTAAAAAAGGCACACGCCAGGCCCATTCCTCCGTCGCACCGGCAGGGAGCGTTGTTGCAAGAACAATACCGACCGTGCCCGACAGCAACGACCCCATAAACTGACTGGAAGCTTGCCAGCTTGCCGCGAAACCTCGACGTCCGCGTGCGGCGCTTTCAATCAGAAAAGCCGTAACCGGGCCCATTTCACCACCGGTAGAGAAGCCCTGGATCAGACGGGCGACAATCAGGAGCACCGGTGCCGCATAGCCGATTTGCTGGAAGGTGGGCAGCAGCCCGATCATTCCGCTTCCCAAAGCCATCATCAGGATGGTCATCGTCATTGCTGGCTTGCGGCCGTAGCGGTCGGCGTAAGCCCCCATCACAATGGCGCCAAGCGGACGAGCGACAAACCCGACGCCAAATGTTGCAACCGAAAGTAACAGACTGATACTGGGATCTGTCGATGGAAAGAACACATGTCCAAGAGCAACAGCGAAGGCCGCATAGACCCCGAAATCATAGAACTCCATGGCATTGCCAAGCACGGCTGCTATGATGCTTTTGGTTTGATTGTTATGTGGACGCCCTGATTTGGGTTTTTGGGCAGCAAAAGCGTTTGTCATAGTTCCCCTTTATTATTTTGATTATGTTTTGGCAGATGAAAATTGATTGAGTTCGAATGATGCAGGACCGATGATTTTTCGGTTTATCCGGATAGTTTTGCCGAATCCAATGCGAAAAAATGCAGATATTTCAGGATGTTAACAAGCGATAAATATCAAGCTGGCTTCATCGGATTGATGTAACCGGCAAACTATGTTCGATTATTAGAGGAATATTTTTGAGCCCTCTATAAGCAATTGGTATGAGGGGTATTGCAACGACACGGGCGCGCAGTTCTGGTGCGCTGCGGGACGAGCTTTGCTCTCGCCCCGTGCGTGATGCTAAGCCGCTATCGATGCCAGTTCGATACGATTGCGGCCAAGGCGCTTGGCCCGGTAAAGCGCGGTATCCGCTTCTTCGATAAGGTCCGTCAGCGACTGGTGCTGCGAGGTGAAGGTCGAAACACCGGCGCTGACAGTCACATGCGCTTGCGTGCGCCCGAAATCGAAGAAGGTTTCGTTGACCCGCCGCCGGATTGCTTCGGCCATGGCCATGGCTTCTTCGGCGTCAGCCGTGGGCATCAGGATCGCAATCTCCTCGCCGCCATAACGGGCAACGAGATCTGATTTGCGCACCAGCGAGCGGATGATGGTGGAGATTTCGACCAGCACCAGATCGCCATTGGAATGGCCCCAATGATCATTGATGCTCTTGAACGAGTCGATATCGATCATGACAAGCGAAAAGACATCGCCGCCCGTTGAAGCCGCCTTGCGGAATGTGCGGCGCGCAACCCTGTCGAACAGCCTGCGGTTGGCAAGATTGGTCAAAGGATCGGTGTGAGCGTCCACCTCCAATATTTTCACGCGATCAACCCGCAGGCGCTCACGATGCAGGAACATCGAGATGAGAATGATCCCTGTGACACTCAGCGTCAGCATTGGCAGGGCGATACGCTGGAAAATCGGCAGCGCCTGTTCGAATGGCAGGACAAAGATGCTCAGCGTGTAGAGCGGAACAGTCAGACCAAGGATAATGAAGTGCTTCCAGGAATAGTTTTTTGGCCGGTAGACCTGCGTAAAGATCAGGCTGATCAGACCGATAATCACAATGCCGACAACACCCGCATAAACACCATTGCCCCCGATGAGGATGCGGGAAATAATCGTTAAAGTTGTAGAGACCAGCACTGCAACCACGCCGCCAAATGGCGCGCTGAGCGCAAGCAGAATGGAACGGGCATCGACAATAATACCTTGGTCGACAATAACGGGATCAAGCATGGAGATAACGGCCGAACAGCCGAACAACAGCCCCACCATGAAACTACGTGTCACCGGGGTGTGAAAGCCGCGAATAATCGAGCCATAGGCCATGCTGACCAGCGCTACCAGGCCAAGACGGTGGACGAGATCCGCGACGATGGGGAAATATTCAGTGTACAATTACCAACCTCAATTCCACTCCCTACGACTATAGCTTTGCCGGGCTAATTTCGTACGAAGGACATCCGTAAAAATTGAACTACCCGATGATCTAACACAAATATTCTACCACAGGTTGTATTTTTTGATGATTCCTGAAGTCAGTTTTTCAAATATGAATTTCCATGGGAACGATATCGAGGGCTATCGGGAGCAGAAATCGCAACAAGTTTGGTATGCGGTTTCAAATCCGGCGCCATTTTTGAAACGAACATTCTGTCGGGTTGATCTGTCAGCGCCTAGACTGATCTCCATTCTTGAAAGGATCAAGGCCATGCTGGCATATCAGGCTGATATCATCGACCTCAAGGCCTACAGGCAGGCGAAAGCCGATGCCCAGCGGAGCGAGCAGCAAAAGCCTCAACAGCTCATGTCCTATCCGATGGTTTCCTTTGCCTGGATTGCCATGCCTGTCTCGTTCGTCCCCGTCGTCTTTTATAGCCCGGTTGCCGGTGAGGCGCATTCTTGACGACACTTGCTCTGGACGAGAATTTTCAATCGGCTGCTTATAGCGAGAACAACGACGCGGCCAATGACTTGCCCGCAATTCTCGGGCGCAACCTGCGCCGGTTGCGGACACGGCAGGGCCACTCGCTGGAGCGGCTGGCAAAACTGGCCGGTGTGAGCCGGGCAATGCTCAGCCAGATTGAAACGGGCAAAAGCGCTCCGACCGTCAATATACTGTGGAAGATTGCAACGGCACTCGGCGTTCCCTTCGCCACATTGCTCGACAGTCAGCGCGTGCAAGGCACCATTATCCTGCGGCGCGACAAAGCCAAGATTCTCGGCCTTGCCGATGGGCGGTTTACCTCGCGCGCGCTGTTCCCCTTCGATGGCGAACGCAAGGTCGAGTTCTATGAACTCCGGATTGGTCCCGGCCATGTGGAGCGGGCGGAGGCTCATGCGCCGGGTACAATCGAGAACCTCATTCTGGTCAGGGGCCGGATCGAGATCAGGACCGGTCAGGAACCGGCCAATACACTCGAAGAAGGCGATGCCATGCTGTTTGAGGCAGATGTACCGCACAGCTACCGCAATTTGACCGACAGCGAGGCAGTCATCTATCTCGTCATGACCTATGTCGAAACTGTAGGCTGAAACAGGAAAGAGCCGGCAGTGCCGGCTCCTGTCAAACGTGCCTGTGGCGAGCTACAGCTCAACCCATCTTGCACATCATCATTGGCATACCGCCACACGACATCATCATGGGCATGCCCATGTTCATCATCGCGGTCATACGGTCACAGCAATCCTTCATCATTTCCATCGACATGCCTTCCATTGGCATCATTTCGCAGACCATGCCCGTTGGCGTCATCTTGCAAGTCATGGTGCACATCATCATGGGCATGGCCATCATTCCACCCATCATAGGCATCTGCATTGGCATCATGCCGTTCATCATTGGCATCTGCATTGGCATCATTCCGCCCATCATCGGCATCTGCATGGGCATCATGTTGTTCATCATTGGCATCATATTGTTCATCATCGGCATCTGCATGGCAGGGTTCATCACACTCTCCGGAAACTTTGTCGACGGCGCCTGATTGCCACCGTTGGCGTGGCTCTAAACCCGGACTTGCTGCGCTGCAATACGGATATGGACCGGCGCCGCTGTTTCCTCCGCGCTCGCGAACAGGCTGTTCACGAAAGCAGATAATCCCCGTATTTCCTGATGTTTTGTGAACAAGCCGAGGTAATTCAGGCCCAGCCTTTGAGGCGCGGCACCGCATCGATCAGTGCCCGGGTGGCTTCAGCCTGCGGCGCAGCCAGAACCCGTTCCGTTTCACCGCTTTCGACGACCCGCCCCTCATCCATCACGATCATGCGGTCGGCAATAGCGCGGACCACGGCGAGATCATGGGAAATGAAAAGATAGGCCACACCCGTCTCCTCCTGCAGGTCGAGCAGCAGATTGAGGATTTGCGCCCGCACCGAAACATCGAGCGCCGAGACCGGCTCATCGAGCACAATCAGATCAGGTCTGGTCATGACAGCCCGGGCAATAGCGACGCGCTGGCGCTGGCCGCCGGAAAGCTCAAGCGGATTGCGTTGCATCAGATCGGGGCTTAGGCCGACTCGTTCAAGTGCGGCGGCGATAACCTCGCCATAGTTTTCCTTTGGAGCCAGATCATGCAGCCGCAGCGGGTCTTCCAGAATCCGCCTGACATTGGCGCGCGGATTGAATGCCGCCAGCGGGTCCTGAAACACCATCTGGAACCGGTGACGCAGTTGCCGTAGCGTGCCACCGCGCATGGCGGTGATATCATGCCCGCAAAGGCGAATTGATCCGGCGTCCGGCTCGCTTAACCGCATGACAAGGCGCGCCAACGTTGTTTTGCCGGAGCCTGATGCACCGACAAGCGCCAGCGTTTCGCCGCGCCCCAAGGTAAGGCCGATATCTCTGAGACCCGACGCATTGCGGTCGCCAAAGCGCTTGGCAATATCGCGCACATCAAGAACGATGGAATCAGCTTCGCTCATGGCAGGCTCAGACTGTCGGGGTTGATTTCGGCAAGGCGTCGCTGGCGCGGTGTCTCCAGCGACAGATGCGCGCCGATCAGCGCTTTCGTATAGGGATGCACAGGCTTGCCCAAAACATCCGCTGCACCGCCGCACTCGACCAGTTGCCCCTTGTAGAGAACAGCGATCTGGTCGGCACGTTCGGAAGCCAGCGCAATATCATGGGTCACGAAAAGCAGGGTCAGCCCATCCTCGCGCACCAGCTCATCCAGCAGGTTGACGATATGGCGTTGCACCACCGTGTCGAGCGCGCTTGTCAGTTCATCGGCAATGATCAGTGACGGACCCGCGGCCAAGGCCAATGCAAGCGCGATGCGCTGGCGCTGACCGCCTGAAAATTCATGCGGATAGCTGTTGAGCCGTGAAAGCGCCTTTGGAATATGCACGCGGTCCATAAGATTGGCGGCACGCACCCGCGCGGCAATCCAGCTTGTGTCCTCATGCGCGCGAATTACCTCGGCAATCTGGTCGCCGACCTTGATAACCGGATCAAGGCTGCCACCGGGGTCCTGAAACACCACGCCAATATCCCTGCCGAGACGTGGGCGCATCAAAGCACCGGGAAAACTGATCGTGCCAGTCTGTTGCGCCTGTTTTGGCAAAAGCCCGGCAATTGCCATGGCGAGGGTGGACTTCCCCGAACCGCTTTCGCCGATGAGCGCCAGCCGCCCTCCCCGCAGAAGTTCCAGCGAGACATCCGCCAGCGCGACGGTTTTGCCGTAGGAAACACCAAAATGATCAACGCGCAGGAATGGTTCGCTCATGACTGGAGCAACCTCTCATTACGCGATAATCCGCGTCCGATCAGATGAACACTGAGGACTGTCACAACCAGCGCCAGACCCGGCACAATGGAAAGATAGGGTGCGGTGCGCAGGACAGTGCGCCCTTCGGCAATCATGCTGCCCCATGTCACGCGGTTCGGATCGCCAAAGCCGAGAAATGACAGTGCCGCCTCGATCAGAATGGCCGCGGCGACCGAAATAGCCGCCAGCGAAGCGGCAGGGCCAAAGGCATTGGGCAGGATTTCCCGGAATGCAATTTCGAGCGGACGCATCCCGAGCGTGCGGGCAGCAGCAACAAAATCACGCTCGCGCAGGGAGAGAACTTCCGCCCGCGTGACCCGTGCGGCCTGTGTCCAGTTGCCGATGCTGATAGCAAAGATCAGCGTTGGAACGCTTGGCCCGGTGACGCTGATTGTTGCCAGCGCCAGCAGAAAACCCGGAACCGTCTGAAATGCCTCGGTGATCCGCATCAGGATCGCGTCAGCAATGCCGCCCAGAAACCCGGCAAGCGTGCCGACAAAACTGCCGATGATAAGCGATGCCGCAGCCGAGAAGAACGCCACGAGCAGCGTCGTGCGCGTTCCATAGAGGAGTTCGGAGAGAACATCGCGGCCAAGCCGGTCTGTACCCAGCAGATGCGCATCCGATGTGAAGGGGCGCAGCAAGGCTTCGCCTGTAATAGCAAGCGGATCGCCCGGCACGATCCACGGGGCCAGCAGTGCCATAAGCACAAGCACGACAAGCAGCACGAAGCCCGCCCGGCCTTCAAGGTTAAGACGTCGCCAGATCATCATCGCCCCACCCTCACGCGCGGATCGAGCTTGCCATAGGCCAGATCAACCAGCAGATTGGCGATGATCACCGTGATCGCACTGCACAGGATGATACCGAGCAGCAGCGGCGTATCGCGGCGCGAGACGGCTTCCGCCGCCAGACGGCCAAAGCCCGGAATGGCAAAAACGCTTTCCACCACCACGCTGCCGCCGAGCATCACCGCTGCCTGCCAGCCGAGCATGGTAGTAACGGGAAGAACCGCGTTGCGCGCCACATGCCGCCAGACGATACGGCGCCGGCTGAGCCCGCGCGCTTTGAGCCCAGTCACAAAGGGATCGCGCCTGATTTCACTCATGCGGTCGCGCATCAACCGCAGATAGAGCGCGAGATAGACCATCGCGAGCGAAGCAACCGGCAGGACCAGATGGGTTGCGATATCCGCCATTCGCGCCAATCCGGTTTTCCCTGAAGCAATAGTTTCGATACCGCCAATGGGCAGCCAGCGAAGATCGACGGCAAAGATCACAATCAGCACCAGCCCGAGCCAGAAACCCGGCACCGCATAAAGCGCCAGCGAGCCGATAGAGAGGAAGCGGTCACGCAATGATCCCGGCTTTGCACCGGCGATAATGCCAAGCAGCGAGCCCAGAAAGAAAGCCAATGCGGTGGCAATGCCCATCAAGAGCAGTGTCACCGGCAGGCGTTCGAAAATCACCGAAAGCACGGGCCGCTGAAAGGCCGTTGACCAGCCGAAATCCCCATGTGCAAGCGCGGAAATATAGGCGATGAAACGGTTCATTGGCCCTTGGTCGAGCCCCCACGCCTGCCGCAATTGCGCCAGTTGACTGGCATCAAGACCACCAGAGCCCGCCACATAGGAATCGACAGCATCGCCGGGTGCTGCCTCCAGCAGCAAAAAGCTGCCCACCAGCACCACACCCAAAACCGGAATGGCCCCCAGCAGGCGCTTTACAAAAAAGGAGGCGAGAGGCGGCAAGTATGGCTCCGACAGGTCATGCGAATGGAGTGGGACACTAGAGCGATTGGCTGGGGAAAACAAATGGGTTTGTTGTCATTATGAGGGGCTAGGGTGGATCACCAACGTTGCAGATCACAAAGGGTGCAGAATCAAAGCCACCTTATATCCCCCTTTCCCCCACAAGGAGATTTGCAAAACCATTAAGCGTGGTTCGACAGGCTCACCATGAGGGTGTGGGAGGATTGCAGGGAGTCAAGGTTCTACACCGATGGATTAGCCTTACAGCACCACTCTCCCTCATGGTGAGCTTGTCGAACCACGCACCAACCACCGCCACACGCTCCAACCCCTACCCTTTAAGCCAGACATTGGCCCAGTTGGACACAGCCCAGCGTGGATTGTCAGATACATTCTGCACCGTATCGCGCGCGACCGTAATGAACGAAAACTCGGCGACATTGATCAGCGGCAGGTCCTCGGCCACCTTCTTCTGCAACTGTTTGTAGAGGTCCGCGCGCTGGCCACCATCTACAGTCGAAGCCGCGTCCTTGATGAGATCGTCCACATCCGCGTTGACATAGCCATATTGGTTGGAGAATGGCACACCATCAGGCAGTCCGCTTTCGAACAGAATGGTGGTCGAGATGGCCGGATCAGAGCGATAAACCGGCGTTGCCACGGTGATATCGAAATCATGATCCGTATAAACGGCCTTCAGATGCGCCGGTGTGTCATTGCTCACCACCTGCGCATCAATGCCAACCTTTGCCAATGCCTGACGCAGATAATCGCCAAACTGTTTGGTTTCATTGAAGAATGGGGCTGGCAGCAATTTCAATGTAAAGCGAATGCCATCCGCACCGCGCTTATAACCGGCCTCATCAAGCAGTGTCTCGGCCTTATCAGGATCAAAGACATAAGCAGCCACATCGGGCTCATAAAATGTCTTGTCATAGGCTGGCACAGGTCCTGTTGATGGCTTGGCATAGCCAAGGAAGATGGTTTTCACCACAAAATCCTTGTCGATCGCATGGGCCAGTGCCTGGCGCACATTCGGGTCGGACAGTTCCTTGCGGCGATGGTTGATTTCGACAATGAGCTGATAGGTCAGCCCCTCATAGCCATTGGCATAGACTTTCAGGCCCGGCACCTTGGAAATACGATCAAGGTCCGCAAGCGGCACAGCCGAGAATGCAGCAAGCTGGATCTGCTCGGCTTCCAGTGCATTGCCTGCGGCGGCGCGGTCGGTGAGCACCTGATAGACGATTTCATCCAGTGCCGGCTGGTCCTTTTGCCAATAGGTTTCATTGCGCTTCAGGAGATAATATTCGCCCGGTTTGTGCTCGCCATATTTGAACGGACCCGTCCCAACCAGTTTCTCATTGGCCGGGTTCTTGGCGATGTCAGTGCCTTCATAGAGATGTTTCGGCACAACTGATGTGACAACGGGCAGCGCATTGCGGATAAGCTGGAATGGCGTCGGCTCGGAGAATTTGAAGATGGCCGTGTGATCGTCAGGCGTCTCGACACTCTCCAGATTTTTGAAGACGACACGCCCGAGATTTTGCAGTTTCTTCCACACTTCGAGTGCGGAGAAAGCCACGTCAGCCGAAGTAAACGGCGTGCCGTCATGCCACGTCACGCCCTCACGCAGTTTGAATGTAGCCGTCAGGCCATCGGCAGACCCCTCCCATGCGGTGGCAAGGCGCGGCGACAAGCCATCCTTGCCATCATAGGATTGTTCCGCCAGTGGCTCGACGATTTTGCTGGCGACGAAGAACACGCCATTGGAGGCGACAATGGCCGGATTGAGATTGGCTGGTTCACTGTCCCCGGCGACAACCAGACGCCCGCCTTTGACAGGCGTTACGCCTTGCGCCCACCCAAGGCCCGGCAGCGCGGTCAACGCGGCGGCACTGGCGGTCAGATGAAGAAAATTGCGCCGATTGAGCAGGATACGGGACATGCTGACGATCCTCTTACGAATTGATGGGCCGGGACAGAATATGACTTAAAGCAGAGATGGTGGCGCGGGCAAAGTCTGGCCGGGCCGACGCGCCCATATGGCCGACACGCAAAAGCTTGCCCGCCGTATCGGCGCGGCCAAGCGACAGGAGAATCCCGTGTTCATCGCGCAGCCGGTCGCGCAGGGCAACATCGCTGAAACCCTCCGGCGGCCGGAAAGCGGTGGCTGTTGGAGCTGCGTATTCCAGCTTTTTCGGCCAGAGTTTTAACCCAAGTTCCAGCAGCCCTCTGCGGGTGATATCAGCGGTTTGCGCATGGCGTGCCCAGACATTTTCCGGGCCTTCCTGCGCATAGAGGTCAAGCGCGGCATCCAGCGCATAAATCTCCGCAATAGACGGTGTGACGGGGAATGGCTTGCCGGGTTCCGATGCGCCTTTCCAGCCAAGAAGGCTGAGGAACGAGCCGCGCGGTGCATCCGGATTGGCCTCGATCTTGGCCCATGCCCGCTCGCTCACCCCGATCAGGCTAAGGCCCGGCGTGCTGCCCAGACATTTGGACGGCGATGTGATGAAAATATCGACATGTACTTGGGGATGCGCATCCATGCCACCAAAGGACGACACCGCATCAACGATCAGATAGGCCCCGTGTTCAGCAACAATGGCACCGATCTCAGGCAGCGGATTGAGCGTGCCTGACGGTGTGTCGTGATGGCAGAGCGAGACAATTTTGATATTCGGACGTTTGCGCAGGATATCACGCACCGCCTGCGGATCGATAATATCGTCATAAGGCACGGCAAGCTCGATGACTTCCTTGCCATAACGCGCGGCCCAACCGGCAAAGCCCTTGCCATAGACCCCGGAAACAAGGTTCAGCACCACGTCATCGCGGGCGATCAGCGCAGCCGCTGCCGCTTCAATGCCAAGGATCGCCTCGCCCTGCATGATGACGGGCGGCGTATCCTGCCGCAGCGCCCGCCGCAATTTTTCGATCACGTCGGCATAGAAGGTCTGGAACGCCGGGTCATAGTCGTAAAGAACAGGTTTTCCAAGCGCAGCAAGCACTTGCGGATAGGCAGGAACGGGACCTGTGGTCAGCATTATCGGGGGTATGGGGAGCATGGATCGCACTTCGAAATTTCATCCCATTTGCGGGCTCAAATGGCACTAGGAGCAGACCATATTCTCACGTTTGATGGAAACCAAGAAAAACTGTTCTAACAATTTGGAATAGGGTGGGAAATGGGGTGGTGAATGAGTGTGGGGGGTGGTTCGACAAGCTCACCATGAGGGGCTTGGGTGGATGAAAGGGAGCTATATTCTGCAACCTTTGTGATCCACAATCTTCGCGATTAGCCTTGCATCCACCCAAGCCCCTCATGGTGAGCTTGTCGAACCACGAACCACGCACCCGCACCACCCACCTACTCCAGCGGGATCACATCCACGGATTGTTTGGCTTCCTGCGAGCCGCTGGTTTTCAGCACGCCGACAATGGGCGACACATCGGCATAATCCCGGCCATATCCCACCGTGATATGGTCATTGCCAGCCATCATCGCGTTGGTGGGATCAAACTCCTGCCAGCCCGCCTCACGGCCGCACCAGGCGCGGACCCACGCATGCATGGCGTCGGCGCCCTCCAGCCGTTCCTTGCCGGGTGGCGGAATGGTGCGCAGGAAGCCGCTGACATAGCCCGCAGGGATGCCGATACCGCGCAGGCCTGCGATCATGATATGGCTGAAATCCTGACAGACCCCGGCGCGCAGATCAAAAGCCTCGCGCGCCGTGGTGCGCACATTGGTGGCGTCCGAATCATAGGCGAAATCCGCATGGATGCGATTGCAGAGATCGTTCACTGCCTCCATAACCGTGCGTGTCGTTCCCAAACTTTTCGCGGCATAAGCAGTGATATCAGGGTCAATAGCCGCCTGTGCGCTTGATGTCAGAAAGTGATGTGGCGCATCGGATGCAACGGACCAGACGCCGCGTATCTCCTTGGTCAAACCGGCAAGATCAGGCGAAACATCCAGCATGGTCTGCGGGCGCGCCACGTTGATACGCGCTGTCATGGTCACATCAAGCGTTTCATGCGGATTGCGGTAGACGATGGAGGTGACGGTGTTGGAAAAGAAGTCAGTAAAATCCGAACGTTCCGCCGCCGAAGGATCAAATGACAGGCTTGAAGCCACCACGCGCTGAATGCCCGGCAGGGTCTGCGGCATAACCCGGATATGATGGCGGCCACCGGCGGCGGAGCGTTCATAATCATAGTGCAGGTGGAGGCGGATATTATACAGCATCTCTCATCCCCTCAGGCAAAATAGGTGTCGGAGATGGTATCGGACAACGCGCCGATTTCATTGGCGAGATCATAAAGCTTATCAGGGGTCAGCTCATCAGCTTCCATGATGGCAAGCTGCGTGTGCAGGCGGAGCACATCCTTGGAAAAGGCCGACATGTGCGCCCCGGCATCACGCTGCGGCAGAAGACTGAACTCTGTTTTCAGCGCATCGAGCTGAAAGATGATCGAGCGCGGATTGAGCGGATCAAGCGCCAGAAGGTCGAGCACACTCAAACGGCCGGAATAGACGCTGTATTGACGCCGGTGCGTCATCACGCTGTCGCCGATTTCAAGCAGCATTTCCAGCGCTCCCTCGGGCGCTTCGTGGCGGGAAAGATTGGCGAGAATGCGGGCCATCTGGATACCGCGCTCGACCCGGCGGCCGATTTCGAGGAAACGCCAGCCGGTGAAACGATACATATTCTCATGCACCAGACCGGAGAACCCGGCCAGCTTGCGCAGGATAATGGTCATGGCGCGGGTGCCGTCATCGCCCTGCGAGACGACATCCTGAAAGCGGTGCACAGTCTTTGACAGATCGCGCAACGCCAGCCAGCCATCGGGCGAGAACCGGTCGCGGATGCGCCCGGCGCTCAGCATGGCGCCATCAATCGACCGCAACAGGCCTTTTGGCACGGCCTCATCCAGATCAATACCCAGCGGTTTGAGCTGATCGCGCATTTCTGTCAAAAGGGGCAGTTCCGCATTGGCCGTCTCGGCATAACGGGCATGACAGGCGCGCAGGATACGTGCCGTGGCTTCGGCACGCTCGATATAGCGCCCCATCCACATCAGGTTTTCGGCGGCGCGGCTTGGCAGGGTGCCGGGTACATTGCGTCTGAAAGCATCATCTTCGCGCGGCAGCAGCGTATCATGACGCACAGGGGCCGAACTGGTGATCCACACATCCGCCGCCTGCCCGCCGCGCTGCATGGCGATAGCCGCCGTATCCAGCGTAAAACCGACGCGGGCAAAACCGCCGGGCATAAAACTCCAGCCATCCTTGTGGCGTGCCGCAAAGACGCGCAGGACAAAGGGGCGCGGTTCGAGCTTGCCGTCGACATAAACAGGTGTCGTCGACAGTTTCACCGCTTCCTGCCCGACCAGCCCGCGACCATCGGTTTTAAGCCTGTGCAACAGCGCCTGACGCGCCGTCTCGTCAAGCGCCGAACCCAGAACCGTCGCCTGTACATCTTCAAACGGCAGGCGTGTCGACAATGCAGGGCCTACCATCATCTGATCCAGCCGGTTGATGACCTGCTGGCGCTCTTTTTCCTGACCGCACCACCATGTGGCAATGCTTGGTAAGGCAAGGCTGCGATCATGCAGCGCCTTGGAGATGGCTGGAAGAAAGGCAAGCAGCGCCCGCGTTTCGAGAATGCCGGAGCCAAGCGCATTGACGAGCGAAACGGAACGCTGGCGCAGCGCCCCAACCATGCCCGGCGTACCGATCCACGAATCGGATTTCAGTTCCAGCGGGTCCATATAGGCCGCATCCATGCGCCGCCACAGCACATCAATGGGTTTCAGGCCGGAAACGGTGCGCACCATCACCCGCCCCTTGCTCACAGTCAGGTCATCGCCTTCCAAAAGCATGATGCCGAGATAGCGGGCGATATAGGCATGTTCGAAATAGGTTTCGTTGTTGGGTCCGGGCGTCAGGATCGCCGCACGGCCCGCCGGATCATTGATCAGGCTTTGCAGGGAATCGCGGAAATCCTTGAAAAACCCGGCAAGGCGGTGGACATTCATTTCGGTGGAAATATCTGACAGCGCACGGGTGGTGGCAACGCGGTTTTCCAGCGCAAAACCGGCACCTGATGGCGCCTGCGTGCGGTCCCCCAGCACCCACCACTGGCCATTGGGTGCACGGCCAAGCTCAAAGGCGCAGAAATGCAGGAAATGTCCGCTCGCCGGTTTGACACCGGCAACAGGGTGCAGAAATTCAGGGTTGGAGGCGATGAGATCAGGCGGCAGCAAACCATCGCGCACCAGCCGGTTATCGCCATAGATATCGGCGACAATATCTTCCAGAAGGTCAGCACGCTGGGTCAGCCCTGCGGTGATCGCGCGCCACTCATCCTCGTTGATGAGCAGCGGAATATGAGCCAGCGGCCATTCCCGCTCCTGCGTGCCTGTTTCGTCATAAACACGATAAAACACACCGGCATCATGCAGATACTGGTTGGCACGGGCAAAACGGGTGGCAAGCTTGTCAGGACCAAGCGTATCGAGCGAACGCAACAGCTTTTCCCAGCCGGGACGTACCGCACCGTTGGGATCAATCATCTCATCTGCCACCCCTGCCAGCGGTTTATAGCTGGCAAGCAGGCCGGAGAGAGGAGTTGCTTTCACGCTTTGTGACATTGGTGTGCTTTATATTCCTGTTTTACTCGCTGTTGCATGAAGATGGTGTGTTGCCGTGGTTCGTGGTTCGTGGTTCGACAAGCTCACCATGAGGGAGAGTGTGGATGCAACGATAATCGCCAGCATTGCAGATCACCAATGTTGCAGAACTTGACTCCCTTCACCACCCCTCTCCCTCATGGTGAGCTTCCTGAGCTTGTCGAAGGGCGAACCACGAACCGGCGGCATTCACCCCCCTCTGCCCTGTCGGGCATCTCCCCCACAAGGGGGGAGATCAGCCTTCAAAGCCATCTTGCACAATCTGAAACTGTTCCGGTTGTGCAAAGGCGTTACTGTCAATGTGATCTCCCCCCTTGTGGGGGAGATGTCCGACAGGACAGAGGGGGGGTGAAAAATGCATCACTGTCAGTCCCACAATCTCAATGGCGCGGCCTTCTCAGGTCGAGGGTCATGGGGAATTCACCTGATGGTTGCTCCCGGCGCAGTTCATATCCACCTGTTGTATGGCCCCGCGGTTCGAAACGGGCGAGCCGCCTCGCCTCAGCCTCGTTGGAATTGACCGGGAACGTATCATAGCTGCGCCCGCCCGGGTGTGCGACATGATAGACGCAACCGCCAATGGCTCGCTGCGACCACTGGTCGTAAATATCGAACACCAAGGGCGTATTGACAGGGATCATCGGATGCAGGCCGGAGCGCGGTTGCCATGCCTTGTAGCGCACGCCCGCCACCGCCGTGCCCTGATTCTCGGTCATTTTCAGCGGCACTTCGCGCCCGTTGCATGCCACGCTGTAGCGGGCCGGGTTAAAGCCATCGACCTTGACCTGAAGCCGCTCCACGGATGAATCGACAAAGCGCACGGTGCCGCCAATGGCGCCCTGTTCACCCATGACATGCCATGGTTCAAGTGCCTGACGTATTTCCAGCTTGACGCCCTCATTCTCGATTTCGCCGCAGAAAGGAAAGCGGAACTCCAGCTGCGCTTCGAACCACTCGGGGCGGAAATCAAAGCCGTTCTCGCGCAGATCAGCGAGCACATCGAGAAAATCCTGCCAGACAAAGGCGGGCAACATGAAGCGGTCATGCAATGACGTGCCCCAGCGCACGAAACTGCCCTGAATGGGATTGTTCCAGAACCGGGCAATCAGCGCGCGGATCAGCAATTGCTGGGCAAGGCTCATGCGCGCATTGGGCGGCATTTCGAAGCCACGGAACTCGACCAGACCAAGCCGCCCAGTGGGCCCATCGGGCGAAAACAGCTTGTCGATGCAAATCTCGGAGCGGTGCGTGTTGCCGGTGACATCCACCAGGAGATTGCGGAACAGCCGGTCGACCAGCCAAGGCAAAGGCGGCGTGCCCTCACCCGGTCGCGGCACCTGCGCCAAGGCGATCTCAAGTTCATACAGGCTGTCATGGCGCGCTTCGTCAAAGCGCGGGGCCTGACTGGTCGGACCGATGAACAGGCCTGAAAACATGTAGGACAGCGCGGGATGGCGCTGCCAATGCAGGACAAGGCTTTTCAAAAGATCAGGACGGCGCAGAAACGGGCTGTTGTTGGGTGTTTCACCGCCAACAACCACGTGATTGCCGCCGCCGGTACCGGTATGGCGACCGTCGATCATGAATTTATCAGCGCCCAGCCGTGTCTGGCGGGCTTCCTCATAGATCGCCTCGGTCGTCTCCACGCAGTCGCGCCAGTTGGCGGCGGGGTGGATATTGACCTCGATCACCCCGGGGTCGGGCGCAACGCGGATGACATTGATCCGGTGATCCTGCGGCGGGCCGTAGCCTTCGATATGCACGGGCAGGCCAAGCTTGTGGGCGGCAGCTTCCGCTGCGGCAACCAGTTCCAGATAATCCTCAAGTGCCTCAACCGGCGGCATGAATACGCTGAGACGGCCATCGCGCGGCTCAACCGATATGGCCGTGCGCACCGCACCGCCGATTTCGCCCAGTTCCTGCTCCACCCGCTCCTGCTGATTGCCTTCAGCGGCTGTGAAAGACGCAACGGTCAGTGGATGTTCTGCTGCGCGTTGTGCTGCCCGTGGCGAGGGGTCTGGCAGTGCACCGCGCTCAACCGAAGGGTCAACCGGGACGATATAGGGGAAATCGGACGGCGGCACATGCGGCAGCGCACCGAGCGGCAGGCGGTAGCCGACGGGCGAATCCCCCGGCACGAGAAACAGCTTGCCGCGCCGTGTCGTCCATTTTTCACTGCGCCAACGCGGCCCGGAAGCAAGGCTGTTCCAGCGCTGCACCGGCAGCACAAAACCGCTTGGCTCGGTGAGGCCACGTTCGAAAACCCGGGCGATACGGCTGCGTTCTTCCGGGTCCTTCAGCTTTGAATTGGAGGGATCGACATTATCAGGCAGATTGCCTTCCTTGACGATCCATTCAGCCGGGTCCTCATAGGCAGGCGCAACCATTTCCTGTTCAACGCCAAGCTCATCCGCCAGCGCCAGCAGGAGCTTTCCGGCATCATCAGGCTTTATATCGGCCGTGCTGTTCTCAGGCGCGATCAGGTCCGGATTGACCCAGATCGGCTTACCGTCCTTGCGCCAGTAGAGCGAGAACGTCCAGCGCGGCAGGCTTTCGCCGGGATACCATTTGCCCTGCCCGTAATGCAGGAAACCACCCGGCGCAAAACGCTCGCGCAGCCGCCGGATCAGCTTGTCGGCCTTTTCCCGTTTGGTCGGGCCGACCGCATCGGTGTTCCATTCGCCTGACTCAAAATCATCGATGGAGACGAATGTCGGCTCACCGCCCATGGTCAGCCGAACATCACGTTCTTTCAGGATAGCATCCACCTGTTCGCCAAGGGCATCGAGCGCGTTCCATGATTCATCCGAAAACGGCTTGGTAATGCGCGGATGTTCGGAAACCCTGTCAACGCGCATATCAAAGCCGAATTCCACATTGGCAAACTCCGCCATGCCGGAAATCGGCGCGGCGTTGCGATAATGCGGGGTGGCGGCCAGCGGCACATGGCTTTCACCAGTCAAAAGGCCGGATGTCGGATCAAGGCCAATCCAGCCGGCACCGGGCAGATAAACCTCGCACCAGGCATGCAGATCGGTAAAGTCCTTGTCCGTCCCGGCAGGACCATCAATGGCAACGAGATCAGGCTTCAACTGAATGAGATAGCCGGAGACAAACCGCGCGGCGAGCCCAAGATTGCGCAGGACCTGCACCAGCAGCCAGCTTGAATCGCGGCATGACCCGGAGCGCAGGCCAAGCGTCGCCTCCGGCTCCTGCACACCGGTTTCCATGCGGATGACATAGCCGATTTCCCGCTGGATGCGCGCATTGAGATCGACGACAAAGTTCACCGTATTGGTCGGGCTGCGATCGATCGTTGCAAGGAAGTTCGAGACCAATGGCCCCATCGGTTCCGGCCTCATATAGATCGACAGATCGTCGCTGATTTCCTGTGGATAGCTGAAAGGCCACGTCTCCGCGACAGGCTCCACAAAGAAATCGAACGGATTGTAGACGGTCATATCGGCGACGAGATCGACCTCAATCTTCAATTCAGTCACCGGTTCGGGGAAAACGAAGCGGGCAAGGAAATTGCCGTAGGGGTCCTGTTGCAGATTAACGAAATGATTGGCCGGACTGACTTTCAGGGAATGGCTGAGAACTTTGGTTCGCGAATGCGGCGCTGGCTGGAGCCGGATGATTTGCGGCCCGAGCATGATGGGCCGGTCATACTTGTAGTGCGTCAGGTGGTAGACTGCTGCGTGAATTGCCATGTCGCCTCAAAAGTCAGTTTCGAAAAGCTACGATTCCACAAATACTCAAGCACTCTACCGTGTTGTCAGCCAATTGAAATCTTTCATTTGCCAAAAATTTTGGCAGCGTCAAAAATTGCCGCATAAACGTGCTTGCAACGGCGGTGCTGGCCGCATAGCATCCGCGCCGATGGTTTCTCCGGCAAGACAACGCCGGAGATGAAAAGGGAACACGGTGAGGCGTACCCAAAAGGGACCGAGACCGTGGCTGCCCCCGCAACTGTAAGCGGTGAGCGATGCCTGACATGCCACTGGTTGAAAGACCGGGAAGGCAAGGCGAAGCTGAGACCCGCGAGCCAGGAGACCTGCCATCACACTTGAAATTCGAACCGGACGGGGTGTGCCGGGAGCGATGCGATGTCTCTCCCGCATTGTCGCGATGGTGCATTGGCTGCGTTCCCCAACCCCTGTCTTTGAGGCAGCGGACAGGCATGAGCACGCCCACCCACCAGATTATTGTCTGCACCCTGTGCAAGTCAGCCGTTGACCAGTCACGGCCGGGGCAGGACCTTGTCGACAGGCTTGCGGCGGAACTTGATGGCGATCCCGCCTATGAGGTGCGCGGTGTTGGCTGCATGGCGGGCTGCGGACATCCCTGCACCGTCGCGTTTCGATCCCCCAATAAGGCGCAATATCTCTTTGGCGATATCTGTCCCGACACCAACTTTGCCGATCTTGTCGAATTTGCCCGGATGTATCAGCGGCTTGATGACGGCTGGTCCAAAGCATCACAGCGCCCGGCAGGCCTTTATGACAAGACACTCGCACGCATTCCCGCACATCTATGACACGGCAGGCATTGACCAATGTTATAACATTACTATACGAGAACAATGCGCCTGATATGGCACGACAGAGTTTACCGATTTGGGACCCAGCACCATGTGTTTTGCCTGCAGTCACGGACATCATCAGCCCATGAGCGAGATTGTCATGCGCGCCGACGATGTGACATTTCGCACGTCCGGCCAGACACTTGTGGACGAAACCTCGCTCGATATCGAACGAGGTTCGCGGCTCGCCATTATCGGCCCGAATGGTGCCGGAAAATCCACGCTGCTGCGCATGCTGGCGGGCCTGCTGCGCCCCTCCTCCGGCAGTGTTTACATCGAAGGCACCCCTATTGAACGGTTGAAGCCCAGAGAAAGGGCAAGACGCTTTGCCTTTGTCGGCCAGACCGATGCGCCTGACCATCAGTTGCTCGTGGAGGATTATGTCTCGCTTGGGCGTATTCCGCATATGGGCGCTCTGACCAAGGCCGGAGATCGCGATATCGTGGCGGAAGCGCTGCTGCGTGCCAAGGTTGCCCAGTTTTCCCGCCGCCCCATAGGTTCGCTCTCCGGTGGTGAAAGGCAGCGCGTGCAACTGGCTCGTGCTATTGCCCAGCAGCCTGATATTCTGTTTCTGGATGAACCCACCAATCATCTCGATCCGAAAGCCCGCAGCGAATTGCTGGCGCTTGTCGCCGGACTGGATGTGACTGTCATCGCGGTGCTGCATGACCTGCCGCTTGTCGCGCCCTTCGCCACCCATGTCGCCGTCATGCACAGCGCACAGTTGGTTGCCATTGGCACGCCTGATGAAACCCTGACGCCGCGCATTGTCAGCGATGTCTTTGATCTCGACGTATTGCGCCTGCGCCATCCCTCGCAGGATCGCGACCTCATGGTGTTCGAAGCACCGGAACCTACAACAACAATACAATCTGCTCAGCTACGGAGAATTTGATGAAAAGAATGCTGCTCGCCCTCACCTTATCGGTGCTCTCAGCGCCCGCTTGGGCGTTTCCTGTCACCGTCGACAGCTGCGGCAAGCCGCTGACCTTTGATGCCGCTCCCAAGCGCGCGGTCATTCAGGACATCAATATGAGCGAGATGGCTTTCGCCCTGCATTTGCAGCCGTCAATAGTTGGCGTTTCGGGCATTACCGGCTGGTACAAGCTGGATGACGCTTTCAAAAAACAGCAGGGGTCCATCCCGGAACTTGCGCCCAAATATCCAACACTGGAAAATCTCGTCGCCGTTGAGCCCGACTTTTTCTTTGCGGGCTGGAATTACGGCATGAAACCCGGCGGTGAAGTCACGCCTGACACGCTCGCCCCGCACGGCATCAAGACGCTGGAGCTGACTGAAAGCTGCATTCATCTCGACAAAAACCGGCCAGCCGCCTCCATGGACCTGCTCTATGGCGACATGGAAAAGCTCGGCAAGATTTTCGGCAAGGAAGAGGAAGCAAACAAGCTGGTCAGCGGCTGGAAAACCGAGCTTGCCGACCTGAAGGCCAAGATCGGCGACAAGAGCGGCACCCGTGTGTTCCTCTATGATTCCGGCGAGGACAAGCCGTTCACCGCAGGCAAATTCGCCATTCCGACGGCGATGATCAGCGACGCCGGTGGCAGCAATATCATGGCCGATCTCGACACAAGCTGGGGCACCACTTCGTGGGAAACCGTCGCCACACGCAATCCTGAGTTCCTCGTGCTCCTCGATTATCAGGATGATGCGGGCTATCAGAAACTGCTCGACTTCCTTAAATCGCATCCGGCGATGAAGGAAACCGACGCGGTGAAAAACAATCGCTTCGTCGCCCTGCGCTATGCGGAACTGACACCCGGCCCCGCCAATATCGAGGCGATCGTCAAGATGGCCAAGGCGATGCACCCGGAAGCATTCTGAGTGCTTCCGTCTATCCGTCAGCATCTGATGCTTATCGTGGGGGTGATGGCCATTTTGGCCCTCGCCCTCATTTCCATTGCCTATGGGGCAACGGTTATCCCGCTCAGTGATGTGCTGCGCGCGCTTGCCCATGCCGCCGGTCTCTCCGACACTGCTGTTCAGGGTCCCGTTGGCAAGATCATTGTTGATTTGCGCCTGCCGCGAGTGATCCTTGCCATTTGCGTTGGCGCCGGGCTCGGCATCATCGGCGCGCTGTTGCAAACCGTCACTCGCAATGATCTCGCCGATCCGTTCCTCTTCGGCCTTTCCAATGGCGCTGCGGCGGGAGCCGTGTCAGTCATCACCATCATCGGCGACCGGTTCGGCATCTGGACCTTGCCGATTGCAGCGTTCAGTGGCGGCATGCTGGCGGCGATTGTTGTTTTGATGCTGGTGCGGCGCGTGCAGGGACAGGGACCGGAGCGGCTGATTCTGGCGGGTCTTGCCGTCTCATTCCTCTTTGCTGCACTCACCAACTATATGGTGTTTGCCGGTGATCAGCGCGCCGCCCATTCGGTGATGTTCTGGACACTTGGCGGCCTCGGCCTTGCCCGCTGGGAAAACCTGCCGCTGGCGCTTGTCGGCCTTGCGGCGATCCTCATCTACGCGCTTTACAACCACCGCAATCTGGATGCACTGCTGGCAGGCGAAAACACCGCCGAAAGCCTTGGCGTCCGCGTAACCCGCATCCGCAACACGGTGTTTATCGTCTGCGCTTTTTCAACCGCAATTTTTGTCTCGGTGGCTGGTGTGATCGGTTTCGTCGGCCTGATGATCCCGCATATTGCCCGGCGTTTCTCTGGTCAGTTGCATGCGGGGCTGATTGTGACCTGCGCCCTGCTCGGGGCAACGCTGATCCTGCTCAGCGATCTCGCAGCGCGTTTGCTGCTGGCACCGCAGGAACTACCCATCGGTATTGTTACCAGTTCCATCGGTGCGTTTTTTGTGGTGACAGTGCTGTTGAGGAAACGGCCGGGGTGATTGGGTTTTTGCATAATATGGTGAGCGTCCTGAACTTTCCGCATGGCAAACCACGCACCCGCTCTCCGTCATCCCTGAATATCTCCTCCCTCTCCGTCATCCTCGGGCTTGACCCGAGGACCCACGACTAAGAAGTGCCAAGGTAAACATTGACGCGACGCATTCCAGCAAGGTCCTCGGGTCAAGCCCGAGGATGACGGACAGGGAGGAGAAGCGCTTAAGAAAGCGCAGACTGCTTCACAGAAAACTACAATCTTCCCCAAGCCACAAAATTTGGATTGGCGAAATCGGCATCATCGGCCTGATTGCGGCGGCCATAGGTTAGTGGATTGCCATCAAGCGTCAGCGTAATACCCCCCGCCGCCCGCAAAACCGCATCACCGGCTGCCGTGTCCCATTCCATCGTGCGGCCAAAACGCGGATAAATATCCGCCTCGCCGCGCGCCAACAGGCCGAATTTCAGTGAAGACCCCACGGAAACACAGTCTGTCACACTGAACTTTTCGAGATAGGCATCGGTTTCCGGTGTGCGATGCGAGCGGCTGGCGACGGCAATCAGCGCGTCGGGCGCTTTGCGGCAGGAGATTGCCTTGCGCGCGAGGACAGTGCCATCTTCACTAATGGTGACTTCCTGCGCACCGGCGTTTCCGCCTGTGAACAGGACACCGCGAACCGGCGCATAGACAACACCCAGAACCGGGACACCTTTTTCGATTAGCGCGATGTTTACGGTGAAGTCACCATTGCGGTTGACGAACTCACGCGTTCCATCGAGCGGGTCCACCAGATAAAAACGTGCACCGAGATCACCGGGCACATGGCCGCCGGAGATTTCCTCTTCCGCTACCACAGGGATATCGGGCGTTGCCTTGCTGAGCGCCGCCTGAATGATTGCTTCGGCGGCATGATCGGCTTCCGTCACCGGTGACTTGTCATCTTTCAGTTCGAAATCGCAACCCTTGGCGTAGATGCGCAGGATTTCCTGTCCGGCTGATATGGCGGTGGTTTCGAGGATGGTAAGGAGAGTGGTGTGATTGATGGTGGTGGTGATGGTCATTCACCCCCCTCTGCCCTGTCGGGCATCTCCCCCACAAGGGGGGAGATCACATTGACATCAGCGCCTTTGCACAACCGGAACCATTTCAGATTGTGCAAAGGCAGCACTGAAGGCTGATCTCCCCCCTTGTGGGGGAGATGTCCGACAGGACAGAGGGGGGTGAAAGCCGGTTTCATCACACCGCTAAATCGACCAAGAACTTTGATCGTAGTTGAAAATAATACCATGATCGGTCAAGAGCTTTTCCACTTCCGATGCGAGGGCCTCGGTCGTGCGGCCAACCGTATGCAAATGCAATTCAGGATTTTCGGGCGCTTCGTAGGGCGAGTCGACGCCGGTGAAATTCTTGATCTCGCCGCGCAGGGCTTTTGCATAGAGCCCCTTGGGATCGCGGCGGGCGCATTCCTCGAATGGCGTGTCGACGAAGACTTCCAAAAACTCGCCATCACCCAGAAGCTCACGCACCATGCGGCGTTCTGAACGGAATGGCGAAATGAATGACACAAGCACGATCAGGCCCGCATCGACCATCAGCTTGGCCACTTCACCGACGCGGCGGATATTTTCCACCCGGTCCTCTTCGGTAAAGCCAAGGTCGCGGTTGAGACCATGGCGCACATTGTCGCCATCAAGAATATAGGTGTGCTTGCCGAGCGAAGAGAGGCGCTTTTCAACGAGATTGGCAACCGTTGATTTGCCCGAGCCGGAAAGGCCGGTGAACCAGATCACCGCCGGTTTCTGGTTCTTCTGGTCGGCACGCGAGGCCTTGCTGACATCAAGCGCCTGCCAATGCACGTTGGATGCACGGCGCAGACCGAAATCGATCATACCAGCACCGACGGTCGCGTTGGTGAGGCGGTCGATGAGAATGAACGACCCGGTGGAGCGGTTCGACTTATAGGGATCGAACGCAATCGGCTCCTGCGCCGAAATATTGACGACGCCCACTTCATTCAGATCAAGCGATTTGGCCGCTTCCTGCGCGAAGCTGTTGATATCGATTCGGTATTTCAGGTCAGTGATCGTCGCCGTCGCCTGATCGGTTTCCGTGCGCAGGATATAGGAGCGGCCGGGGATCAGCGCATGTTCAGAGAACCAGACAAGATGGGCGGCAAACTGATCCGCCACCTCAGGGCGGGCACCCGGCGCAACCAGCATATTGCCGCGCGAGACTTCAACCTCATCCTCAAGCACCAGCGTTACCGCCTGCCCTTCGACAGCCCGGTCAAGATCGCCATCCTGCGTGACAACACGCTTCACCCGCGAGGATTTGCCTGACTTGGCGACGACAACCTCATCACCCGGCGCAACAACGCCCGAGGCTATGGTGCCGGCAAACCCACGGAAATCGAGATTGGGCCGGTTGACATATTGCACGGGGAAACGGAACGGACGCTCTTCATCCGCATCCGCCAGCGGCACATCTTCAAGATGTTGCAGCAGTGCCGGTCCCTTGTACCAGGGCATGTTGGCGGAGGAAGAAATGACATTATCGCCAAAGCGCGCCGACAGCGGAATGGGCTGGATCGACTGGAAGCCGAGCTTGTCGGCAAACTCCTGATAATCCGCAACGATCCTGTCGAAAATCTCTTGCGAATAATCGACCAGATCGATCTTGTTGATGGCCAGCACGATGTTGCGGATACCAAGCAGCGAGGCAATGAAACTATGGCGGCGCGTCTGCCGCAAAATGCCCTGCCGTGCATCGACAAGCACAATGGCAAGATCAGCGGTGGATGCGCCCGTTGCCATGTTGCGCGTGTATTGTTCATGGCCCGGTGTATCGGCAACGATGAACTTGCGCTTCGGCGTCGAGAAAAAACGATAGGCAACGTCAATGGTGATGCCCTGCTCGCGCTCTGCCTCAAGCCCATCGACCAGCAATGCGAAATCAATATCCTCGCCATTGGTGCCATGCTTGCGGCTGTCATTCTGCAGCGCGGCCAACTGGTCCTCGAAGATCAGCTTGGTGTCATAGAGCAGACGGCCGATCAGTGTCGACTTGCCATCATCAACCGAACCGCAGGTGAGAAAGCGCAGCAGCGATTTCTTTTCCTGCTCGGCCATATAGGCGCGGATTTCCTCGGCAGCGGAAGCCTTGATCGGGGCAACGTTGTTCATCAGAAATAGCCCTCGCGCTTCTTCTTCTCCATTGATCCCGCTTCGTCCTTGTCGATGAGGCGCCCCTGCCGTTCGGATGTGCGGGCGATCAGCATTTCGCTGACAATCTCGGGCAGCGTCACCGCATCGGATTCAATTGCACCGGTCAGAGGATAGCAGCCAAGCGTGCGAAAGCGAACGAGCTTTTCCTCAAGCGCTTCACCGGGTAATAGCTGCATGCGCTCATCATCACGCATGATCAGCATGCCGTCGCGCTCCACCACCGGGCGCTTGGCCGCAAAATAAAGCGGAACAATCGGGATATTCTCCTGAAGGATGTACTGCCAGATATCGAGTTCGGTCCAGTTGGAAATGGGGAAAACGCGGATGGATTCGCCCTTGGCAACGCGCGTATTGTAGATCTTCCACATTTCCGGCCGCTGGTTCTTCGGGTCCCAGGAGTGCTGGGCATTGCGGAAGGAGAAAATACGCTCCTTGGCGCGGGACTTTTCCTCGTCGCGCCGCGCACCGCCAAAGGCTGCATCAAAGCCGTATTTGTCGAGCGCCTGGCGCAGGCCAACGGTCTTCATGATGTGGGTATGGGTGTTCGACCCGTGCACGAACGGGCTGATGCCCTGTTCTATGCCTTCCTGATTGCTGTGAACCAGCAGATCAAAGCCGAGACGCTTTGCTTCTGAATCACGAAACGCGATCATCTCCTTGAATTTCCAGGTCGTATCGACATGCAGGAATGGAAATGGCGGTTTGGCCGGATAGAAGGCCTTCATCGCCAGATGCAGCATGACGGAGGAATCCTTGCCGATGGAATACAGCATCACCGGCTTGGAAAATGTCGCGGCAACCTCGCGGAAAATATGGATTGCTTCGGCTTCAAGACGCTGAAGGTGCGTCAGGCTCTTGGTCATGAAAATACTATCCACTGCTTTTCGGGCCACTGTATTTCGAAAACCTCCGGGTTGCCCCGGTTTCCGCTTCGATTTCCAGATGTTCGCCGCAACAAATATCGATCCAATTTTTCGGCTTCTTACGACTTGCCGAACCGTGCGGCAACCATAGTGGACGGCCCCGCATGAAGAAAAGGATGGTTTCACAAGGCAAGGCAAATTCACGCCAATTTATTGCTGCGAACGTCTGAAATATAAGAACATCATTCCAGCGAAGTTGAAAGCGAGAGTCTGACTTTTTCAAAAAAGCCGATCTGTGGAAAATTGATCCAGCAAAATTCACTCTCAGAACCGCCGATAAGAGATCATTTATATCAAGACGCCATCGGCAGCAGTCGTTTGGCCAAACATTACACATACATTACGATTGACCGGAATGATCATCTCTCCTAGATGCTTGTGAAAATTAATGAATTTAAATTCACCAGAAGTTCCGGAATTGATTCATGGACATTTGTACGTTTTGGTATGGGCCGCGCTTACGGGAAGTCGACAGGGTCTGTCTGGCATCCATGGCGATGACCGGACAGCGGGTGAAACTTTACGCGTTTGAAGAGATCGAGAACCTGCCGAAGGGTGTCGAGCTTCACGATGCCGCGACCATTCTGGATAAAAAGTATTTCCAGCGCATCGATCCGGATTTTCCCAATATCGAGAAAGCCAGCCGCGTCATTGGCCAGTTCAGCGATCTATTCCGCGTCACCCTGATGAAGAAGCAGCAAGGTTTCTGGCTCGACACGGACATTTATCTGCTGAAGCAATTTCACCCTGATACCGACAAGCCTTACCTCGCGCGCGAAAACTATTTCCGCCTTGGTGTATCAGCCATGTATCTGCCGCCGGATAATCCTGTCATCAGGGAGTTCGACGAATATATGGAAGGAACGGTTATCGTTCCACCATGGCTCGGCTTCCGCCGCCGCGTCCTGCGCCCCGCATGGTTCCGCCTGACCGGGCAGAAGATCACGCCCGCAACCATCGGTATTACCGCCTTTGCCAATGATGGCATCTCGCGCATGGCCAAGCGCTACGGCTTCTTCAAGGACGCCGCGCCGAAGGAAAACTTCTACTATTGGACCGCGCGCGACGCCCTGAAGATTTTTGATCCCGCCTATGGTCTGGAGCCCAGCCACCATCCTGATTTCATCGGGTTTCATATCCATAAAAAAGGCCCGACAAACCAGCCACCACTAGAAGGCAGTTTTTACCACTGGGCTGTTAATCGCGTTGCTGATTATCTGTAAGTTTTGATTTGCATTGGTTGTGATGGGGTTCGTGGTTCGTGGTTCGACAAGCTCACCATGAGGGACCTGGGTGGATGCAATGATAATCGCTGAGGTCATCGCCCGGTCATAGCTAAACTCATTGCCAAGATTGCAGAACTTGACTCCCTGCAATCCCCAATCTCCCTCATGGTGAGCCTGTCGAACCACGAACCATTCCCATGCAGCCCAATAAAGCCGCGTTTTGATCAAATGAAACGTTTCATCTTGACAAGATCGTGATCTTGGGGCTCCTATTATCACGAGGCGTTTCTCAATTTATCCATTTGATGAAACGTTTCATCGCCCTGTTGGAGGACATGGCAAACAATTGAACGTCTTTTGTTATTCTGGGAGGAATACAATGAAATTCGCACATCTTATTGCCGCCAGCATTCTGGTCGGCACGCTCGCCATGCCTGCCGCAAGCTTTGCTGCTGATAAGCCCGTTGTCGGGCTGGTCATGAAGTCGCTTGCCAATGAGTTCTTCAAGAACATGCTTGAGGGCGCCAAGGCACACGAAGCCAAGCGCGGTGATTATACGCTTAAAGCTGTTGGCATGCAGTCCGAGACCGATGTCGAGACGCAGATCAACGCGATCGAAAGTTTCATCACCCAGAAGGTTGATGCCATTGTTGTTGCACCCTCCGATTCCCGCGCTCTTGTTCCACCGATCAAGCGGGCGGTTGATGCCGGTATCACCGTCGTCAATTTTGACGTGGCGCTGGATGACAAGGCCAAGGAAGAAGCGGGCCTGAAGCTGGCTTTCGTCGGCCCTGACAACCGTGAAGGTGCCAAGATGGCCGGTGATGCGCTGGCCAAGAAGCTGGGTGCCGGTGCGAAAGTCGTCATCATAGAAGGCAATCCCGGCGCTGATAATGCGGCCCAGCGCAAGCTTGGTTTCATGGACTCCGTTGCTGCGGGCAAGCTTGATCTTCTGGACTCGCGCACCGCCCATTGGGAAACCGAAGAAGCCAACACCGTTTTCTCCAATATGCTGACCGCCCATCCTGATATTCAGGGCGTGATGGCCGCCAATGACTCCATGGTGCTTGGTGTGGTCAAGGCCATTGAAGCGGCTGGTAAAACCGGCAAGATCGAAGTCGTTGGCTTCGACAATATCCCTGCCGTACAGCCGCTCCTGAAGGAAAAGAAGCTGCTGGCCACCGTTGACCAGTTCGGTCAGCAGATGGCCGCCAATGCCATCGACAAGGCGCTGGGCGTAGTGGCTGGCGGCAAGCCGCTCGAAGGCTGGGTGAAGACCGAGATCAAGCTCGTCACCTCTGATGATGTGAAGTAACACGGTCAAACAGCGGCTGTGCTCCTCTGCGCAGCCGCCAACCGGGTCAAAGATCATGGAAAATGTGCAAATGGCAGGTGCGACGGCCCCGGCATTGGCGGATGCTGCCGTAAAACCGGTGCTTGCGCTCTCGGGCGTCAAAAAGCGCTTTGGCGGTGTTGTCGCGCTTGATGGCGTCAGCTTTTCGCTGCGCCCGGGCGAGGTCCATGCGCTTGTCGGCGAAAATGGCGCAGGCAAGTCCACGCTGATCAAGATCCTGTGCGGGATTATCCAGCGCGATGCCGGGACAATTACGCTCGATAGCGAGGCCTATGATCCGCATACACCCGGCGATGCCAAGAAGGCTGGTATTCAGGTGGTGCATCAGGAATTCAATCTCCTGCCCTATCTTTCCGTTGCCGAAAACATCTGCTTTGAAGACATGCCGCGCAAGGCATTCGGCATGGTGGATTTCCCGACGCTCTATGCCAGAGCACGCAAGGCGCTGGATGCCATCGGTCTTGGTGATGTCGATGTGCGCCGTCCGGTGGAATCGCTCGGCGTGGCCCATCGCCAGCTCGTCGAAATTGCCCGCGCCCTTATGGGCGAAAGCCGTATCCTCATTCTCGACGAGCCGACAGCGACGCTGACCGCGCGTGAGACTGAACGGCTGTTTGAGATCATTGCTGCCCTCAAGGCCAAAGGCGTGGCGGTGGTGTTTGTCTCGCACCACCTCAACGAGGTGTTTTCGATCTGCGACCGGGTGACGGTGCTGCGCAATGGCCAATCGGTCATGACGGCGGATATTGCATCAACCACCCCGGATCAGCTGGTTACCAATATGGTGGGACGCCAGCTGGCCGCGGCCATGGCCGCCGCGCGCGATCTGGATAAAACGGGCCGCATCGCCCTTTCCTTGCGCGGTTTGCGCCACCCCGCCTCGCCCCATGCGGAAGGTGTTTCCCTCGATCTGCGCTATGGCGAAATCCTTGGCATTGCCGGGCTGGTTGGCTCAGGCCGCACGGAACTGCTCCGCTCGATCTTCGCCGCTGATCTGCCCCTCTCCGGCACGCTGGAACGGGATGGAAAACCGCGCCGTTACCAGAACCCCAAGCAGGCAATCCGCGACGGTATCGGTTTTGTCACCGAAGACCGCAAGGAAGAAGGCCTGATCCTGGACATGGCGATATCTGCCAATGTGACATTGGCGAGCCTGCGCAAGGTTTCGCGCCTTGGCCTTCTCAACAAGCGCGCGGAGACCCTGTTGACCCAACAGCTCGGCGGCGAGATCAAGCTGAAATATGGCGGCGCCTCCGATGCGGTTTCCACCCTTTCCGGCGGCAACCAGCAAAAGGTGGTGCTGGCCAAATGGCTGGCGAACGATCCGAAAATCCTGCTGCTCGATGAGCCGACGCGCGGCGTTGATGTGGGTGCCAAGGCGGAAATCTACGCGCTGCTGCGCGGTCTTGCGGAAAAAGGGCTGGCGCTTCTCATCGTTTCGTCGGAACTGCCCGAACTCATCACGCTCAGCGACCGCATTCTCGTCATGTCAAAACACCGCATTGCCGGTGAAGTGGCACGCGCGGACTTTTCCGAAGAGCGCATTTTGAACTTTGCCTATAAGGACGAACGCAACCATGGACACCACTGATTTGACCACGGCGCCTGCGGGCAGCAGAACCATCGCAACCACGACCAAAACAGTGCTGCGCGAGGCGGGTATCGGCATTGCGCTGATCGCGCTGATCATCGTGTTTTCCTTCACGCCGCATTTTCTGTCCTCCAGCAATGTCACCAATATCTTGACGCAGGTGACAATCAATCTGGTGCTTTCCATCGGCATGACCTTTGTCATTCTCATCGGCGGTATCGATCTTTCCGTCGGCTCGGTCCTGTCCTTCTGCGCTGTGGTGGCGGGCACAGTCATGACACTGCCGGGGCTTGATCCTGTCATGGCGGTGTTTCTGGCAACCATCAGCGCTATTCTGGCGGGCATCGGTTTCGGCCTGCTCAATGGGTTGATCAGCGCCTATTGGGCCATTCCGTCGTTCATCGTCACGCTTGGCACGCTCAATATCGCGCGCGGTGCGGCCTTGCAGGTCACCAATGCCTCCACGATCTATTCCTTTCCGGCAGCGTTCAACGCCTTCGGTTCGAAAACCTTTTACGGCATTCCGCTGCTGTTCCTGATTGCGCTGGTGCTGGTGGCGATTGGCTGGTTTGTCCTTGCCAAAACCGTGTTCGGCCGCGTGCTCTACGGCATTGGCAACAATGAGGAAGCGGCCCGCCTCGCCGGGCACAATGTGTTCTTCTACAAGGTCGCCGCCTTTACCATTTGCGGCGTTCTCGTCGGTATCGGCGCGATCATCTACATGGCCCGCCTCAACATTGCGAGCCCGATCATCGGCATCGGCTTTGAGCTCAATGCGATTGCCGCTGTCATCATTGGCGGTACGAGCTTGAGCGGCGGACGCGGCAGTATTGTCGGCACCCTGCTTGGTGCCTGTATCATCGGCGTGCTTGCCAATGGTCTTATTCTTTTGGGTCTGAGCGATTTCATGCGGCAGATGATCACCGGATTTGTGATTATCCTTGCAGTAATCCTTGACAAATATCGTGAAAGGCTGACGAAAGCATAAGGGGAAATGATGGTGTTAACCAAGGTTGGCATCCGCAACAGGTCAGGCATGGGAAGATGGCAAACATCAAGGACGTAGCCGCAAAGGCCAATGTTTCCGTAGGCACTGTCTCACGCGTACTGGCGAAGAACGAGACAGTCGGCAAAGAGCTGCGCGAACTGGTGGAAGCCACGATCCGCGAGTTGAACTTCCGGCCAAATGGCGTGGCGCGCGGTTTGCGCCGCAGCCGCACCGATATGATCGGCCTTGTCATCCCTGATATTACCAATCCGTTCTTCGCCGAACTGGCAAAACATGTGGAGGCAATTGCCTCGCGCGCGGGATTGTCAGTGCTTCTGTCGATCACCAATGATGATCCGAAGATCGAACGCGCGCAGATCGACAGTCTGCTCAAGAGCTATCCCACCGGTCTCATTGTTGTCCCCACACAATACGGCGCCTCCAAGGGCTGGAGCAGCGATGTGGCAACCGTGGCTGTCGACAGGCGTTGCGCGGGCTTTCCCCTGATCTCGGTTAATCACTACAGGGGTGCAGGTCTCGCGGCCGTGCATTTGATGTCGCTGGGCCATGAGCGCATTGCCTATATTGCCGGATCGGTCGACGCACCCGTTGCGGGTGAACGGCGTGCCGGTTTTCTCAACACGCTCGCCTCAGCAGGCGCGCGGTGCGAGGTTGTCGAGGGTCATTTCGATTATGCTTCGGGCGAGACGCTGGGACGCCTGTTGCTCGACCGTCCCGCGCATGAACGCCCGACCGCTATTGCCACGGCCAGCGATCAGCAGGCCATCGGCCTGTTGCGCGCCGCCAGCGATCTTGAACTCAAGGTGCCGGATGATGTGTCAATCATCGGCTTCGATGATATTCCACTGGCCAGTCTGGTAACGCCGCGCCTGACCACGATCAGCCAGCCGGTGGAGCAAATCGCCGCGCGGGCAGTTGCCGCCACCACCGGCAGCGATGGTGTGCCTTTGCAGGACGAATTCTTCGAAGCAACGCTGGTGGTGCGTGGTTCGACAAAACAGCTTTGAGGGAGAGCGGTGGATGCAAGGCTAATCGTCAGCATTGCAGAATTTTGCCCCCTGCAACTCATCTAATCTGCTTAGCCGTGGGTCCTCGGGTCAAGCCCGAGGATGACGGAGAGATGGGAGCTTTAGGATGACGGAGATGGGGCGTGTAGAGAGCTAAATTCTGCAATCTCTGCGATTTGCATCTCGTATTGCAGCCCAGCCAAGCCCCTCATGGTGAGCGTCCTGAGCCTGTCGAAGGGCGAACCACGACTAACTTTTAATTCTCTGCCAAGCATTCACCCCCCTCTGCCTTGTCAGGCATCTCCCCCACAAGGGGGGAGATCACATTGACATCAGCGCCTTTGCACAACAGGAAGCGCTGCAAATTGTGCAAGATAGCATTGAAGGCTGATCTCCCCCCTTGTGGGGGAGATGTCCGACAGGACAGAGGGGGGTGATTGCATCCACCAACATTGCAGTTACGAAACACACTCCCCCATCACCAAACTGGCTTTCGCGTCTGGCTATTGATGAGGTGGGAAAGACGGGCGATCCATTCGGAAGAGCGAGGGCTGCAATATAAAAGCGCGAACAGGAGGCACCACTTACCCTCCTGCCTGTTATAAACGCTGGTGTTAACCAGCCTCCGGCGCAATCACGCCCTTGGTCAGAATGAAGCAGCCGTAAAAGCGGCGCTCACCCGTGGCGATGACGCAATAGGCGTTTTTGGCGTGCTCATAAAAGGCCATGCGGTCGATGGAGACCATTGGCCAATGCTTGCCCTCGGCAGCATCGATTTCCACCTGCATTTCCTTCTGCACATCCGGAATCTCATCGGGGCTGCCGACGATTTCCATGCGGGCGGCAGCGTCATCAATAAACGTGTCGAGCGGCATGACCGAGAGGATGGCGCGCGCAGCGCGCGGCGCGCTCACATTGTCGATACGCAGCAAGCGGCCAAGGCGGGTTTGCCGGGCAATGGAATCGCCGGGGAAGTTCGTATCGCAAATGACCAGACGGTCGCCGTGCCCCATGGATTTGAGCGCATAGAGCACATCGGCATTCAACAGCGGATCGAGATTTTTCAGCACGGTTGTTTCCTTATTCTCAAGGTTTGTTCGCGGCCATGAAGGCTTCGAATTCTGCTGTCGTCGCATAGGCTTTCTGCGTGCCGGGCCGGGTGATGGAATCAGCCGCATAGAGCGCCGCTTTTTTCAACGACGCCTCAAGCTCTCTGCTCTCGACATAGTAGCGGGCAAAGCTGCCGATGAAGGCATCGCCAGCACCCGTTGTGTCCTTCGGCTTGACCTTGACAGGCTCGATCATGGTCGACTTGTCAGATGTAATCAGCCGTGCGCCGCGTGAGCCCAGCGTGACGATAACCGTACGGATGCCCCGCGAAATCAGCGAATGAGCAGCCTTTTCGATCTGGTCATCCGTTTCGGTTGGCATGCCGGTCAAAAGCGCCAGTTCGCTTTCATTGGGCACCACAAAGGTGACTTTCGCGACTTTCGAAGCATCGAGATCAGGAGCGGCAGGTGCGGGGTTGAGAATGGTTTCAATGCCGTGCTTTTCGGCGAAAGCGGCGGTGTAGTAAACTGTCTCCAGCGGCACTTCCAGCTGCATCAGGATCAGGTCGCAGGTCTTCAAATCCTCGGCTGCCGCATCGATATCCGATGGCTTCAGATCATTGTTAGCGCCCTTGATGATCAGGATGGAATTTTCGCCCGTCTCATCAACGAAGATTGGTGCAACACCGCTCGATTGCCCGGCGACCATGCCGACATGGCTGATATCCACGCCGTTGCTTTTCAGGTTGTCGATGGTGCTCTGGCCGAACACGTCATCACCAACCTTGGTGACCATCATCACATCAGCGCCCAATCGGGCAGCAGCCACGGCCTGATTGGCACCCTTGCCGCCGAACCCCATGGCGAATGCCGGTGCTTCCAGCGTTTCGCCGGGCGCTGGCATGCGGATGATCGATGTGACGAGATCGGTCATGTTGCTGCCAACGACTGCAATGCGACGGGCCATGCTATTTTCCTTGTCTTATTCGTAACGTTCGAAGCTGGTCTATATCAATGATTTCGGGAAAGAAACATGCCCTCACCTGTCGCTGTTTCTGAAGGCATTGAGGGCAATGACCAAGAGCAGGAAGCCGCCCCAGATGAAATCAATGAGGTGATTGGAAAAGCGCAGGATCTGGAAACCCGAAGAGAGCAGCATCAGCGCGATCAGGGCGATGGAAACCCCAAGCACCCTGCCCTTGCCGCCAGCCGGATTGGTGCCGCCGAGAACGGCAATCAGGATGGCTTGCAACAGGTAAGACGCGCCGTAATCGGATTTCGCCGCATTGGTCCGCCCCGACAGGATGACACCGGCGATAGCAGCCAGAAGCCCGGTCATCATGTAGGAATAGAAAATCATCCGGTCCTTGCGCAGACCGGCAAAGATCGCAGCGCGCGGATTGGTGCCGATGAGCATCAGATTAACGCCAAGCGTTGTGCGCGTCAGCAGGATTGCCACCGCCCCTGCAACCACAACAAACAGGATGAACGGCGTGGCGATGCCAAGGATTTTGCCATTGCCGATAAAGTTCCACGCATCGGGAAAGCCCACGATGGCCGGACCGCCTGTCAGCACCACGGCAAGGCCGGTGAAGATTTGTCCGGTGCCAAGGGTCGCCAGAATGGGCGTGATACGCAGTTTGGAGATGAGGAAGCCATTAAGCACCCCGGCGAGCAGGCCGATGCCCAGCGCCATCAGCACACCGATGCCGGTGTAAAGCAGAACCATGCCTGTGGACTGGCTTGTGCCGATAATGACCGAATGGAAAAACACGCCTGCCAGAATACCGGCGAGATTGGCGATACCGACAACGGAAAGGTCAATGCCGCCGGTCAGCATGGCGATCATCATGGCAATGGCGAGAATGCCAAGCTCGGGCATGATGTAGGTGATGGATTCAAAATTGTAATAGCGCAGGAACTTGTCCGGGTTGAGATAGGACATCAGCGCGAAGACAAGCACCGTGATGACGAGCAGTTGCAGGATATTGCGGTCCTGCCCGAGAATGCGTTTGGCGATTGAGCTGTTTTGCATGATGACGCCCTCAAACCAGTTTCTTGCGGTCGCGCCAGGCGGTAAGCGCTGTCGCAACGATAATGATCAGGCCAACGACGACGCGTTGCCATGTGGTGTCGACCTTCATGATGATCAGGCTGTTCTTGACCATGACAAGCATGAAGACGCCAAGCAGCGTGCCGATGACACTGCCGCGCCCGCCGAAAATCGAGGCACCGCCCAGCACCACGGCGGCGATGACATCAAGCTCCAAACCGGCGAAATCGCGCGGGTTGGCAAGCCAGATCATCGAGCCATGCAACAGGCCGGCAAAGCCCGCCAGCGCCCCGGCAAAACAATAGACGAAGAACAACGTGCGGCGGGTGTTAAAGCCGACACGGCTCGCCGCCTCCGGTGCGCCGCCGAGTGCAAAAATGCTGCGGCCAGCCATGGTGTAGGTCAGGAAAAGATGGGTGACGAGCGCAAGCCCGAGATAGATCAGGATCATCGCCGTCAGGCCGAAATTGGTGCCGGTGGCCGAGGTCAGGCTGACCAGATCGGTCTTGGCAAAGGCGATCAGTTGCTGGGGCATCTTGTCGATATTGATGACGCTGGTGCCAACCAGCCCGAGCAGCAAGCCGCGCACCACGCTGCCGGTGCCGAGCGTGACGATCAGCGGAATCATCCTGAAAGTATGGATGAAAAATGCATTGAACGCGCCAAGGAAAAGGCCAATCAGCGTTGCGGCAACAAAGGGCAGAAACACGCCTTCATAACCCGTATAGATCATCAGCTTGATGGTCAGATACATGGCGGCAGCGGCAAAGGCGGTGAACGAAACATCGATCCCGCCTGATATCATCACCACCAGAACACCAAGCGCCATGATGCCGATGATGACATTGCTCCGGAGCAGCCCGAACAGATTATCAAGCGACCAGAAGGCCGGATTGATCAATCCAATGATGATCATGGCGGCAAAAAGAATGCACGCGATGATGAATTCCGATCGACGAAACAGAGTCATTTCAAGGCCTTCAGGCGGTCGTTTAAAGCGTCTTCATTCAAAACATCAGGTCCGATTTCATCAACGAAACGGCCACGATGCATGACGATCACGCGGTTGCAGTTCTGCACCAGCTCCGGCACGTCATCTGAAATCATCAGCACGGCAAGGCCGTTCTCGGTGGCAAGCTCGCGGATCTTGCGATGGATCTGCGCCTTGGAGCCAACGTCGACACCGACGGTCGGGCCGTTGAGGATGAGGATGCGCGCGCCGGTCAGAAGCCAGCGCGCCAGCACCACACGCTGCTGGTTGCCACCGGAGAGATGGTTGACGGGCGTATAGGGTCCGGGCGCGGCAATCTGCATGGCACCGAACATGGAGGTGGTTGCCTCAGCGGTCTTCTTGCGGTCGATGAACAGGCCGCGCACAAATTTGTCGAAGGAGGTCGCCAGCATGTTGCGTTCGATCGACTGGGTGAGGAACAGACCTTCGGTCAGCCGGTCCTCGGGCACATAGGCAAGCCCGCTGGCAATGGCTTCCTGCACGGTCTTCGGATGAACGCCGTTGCCATCGATTTTGACGGTGCCGGTGAATTTGGGATTCATGCCGAACAGTGCCAACGCCAGTTCCGTGCGGCCCGAACCAATGAGCCCGGAGAGGCCGACAATTTCGCCCGCATGCAGGGTCAGATTGATATCCTCAAGGCTGCCTGCAATGCTCAGATTGCGCACATCAAGACGCGGGAGGTTGTCGCCCTTGGGCTGCTCCCAGCGATAGGCCTGATCGGTCAGGTCATGCCCGGTCATGGCGCGGGTAATCGCCGGTTCGTCGAAATCGCTGATCGGACCTTCGGCAACTTTTTTGCCATTGCGCAGGACCGTCAGGCGTTCGCTGATCTCCAGCATCTCGCGCATCTTGTGGCTGACGAAGAGCACGGCAATGCCCTGCGCCTGAATATCGCGCACAATGCTGAATAGCGCATCCACCTCATGACGGGTCAGCGCTGTTGTTGGCTCATCCATGATAATCAACCGCGCATCGGCCATGACAGCGCGGGCAATGGCGACGATCTGCTTGCCTGATGTGGGGAGCGTCTCGACATCGGCGTCAAGGTCCATGGTCACGCCAAGGCGGGCCAGCGCCTTTTCGGCAAGGGCGCGCACACGGCGCCAGTTGACGGCGCGCCTGCCCTCCAGAAGCAATGTGTTCAGCGCCAGATTCTCCGCAACGGTCAGATTTCCGAACAGGGAAAAATCCTGATAGATGACCTGAATGCCATGCTGCACCGACTGGGCTGGCGTCATGCCGGAGACCGGCTTGCCATCGATCAGGATTTCACCATCGGTTGGCTGATACACGCCCGCCATGATCTTGATGATTGTCGATTTGCCCGAACCGTTTTCACCGGCCAGACAGTGAATTTCACCCGGCTTGATCGACAGCGACACCGCATCCAGCGCCACAAGGCCGCCAAAGCGCTTGCCGATGTTTTTTAGTTCCAGAAGGTGTTCACTCATGTTTTCCTTTTTGCCCCTCTGTTTCACCCCCCCCTGTCGGACATCTCCCCCACAAGGGGGGAGATCAGCTGTCAGTGCGGCCTTTGCACAATCTGAAAAGTTTCCGGTTGTGGGAAAGCGTTACTGTCAATGTGATCTCCCCCCTTGTGGGGGAGATGTCCGACAGGACAGAGGGGGGTGAAATACCTTAGAAGTTGTAATCGCCCATATTGGCTGAGGTCACGCCGACCCAGCCTGCGCCATAGAGCAGGTTTGGCTTGGAGGCATCGGGAACGAGCAGGCTGTTATAGCCGGGCAGTCCCAGATCAAGACCGGCCTTGATCTCGCCGGTCTTCTTTTCCAGCGCCATCACAGCCAATTCGTTCATGGCATAACCTGCTACTGCGGGGTCCCAGAACTGGATGTACTGGATATCGCCATTCTTCAGGTACTGACCGGCAACGGACACAAGACCCGTGCCTGCAAAGAATACCTTGCCCTTCAGACCACCTTCAGCGATCAGACGGCCAGCACCAGCTGATGTCGGCATCGGTGCGCCGAGAATGCCTTTGACGTCAGGATAGGTCGTCATGGCTTCCTTCAGCTTGGTATAGTCCTGATTGGCATCGTCATAGGTTTCCAGACGTTCGGTTGCCAGCGACATTTCGGGGAAATTCTTCTTCTGGTATTCGATGGCACCATCGATCCAGTCCATCTGCGACTTTGAGGTCAGGCTGCCGACGGTGGCGAGGTATTTGCCCTTGCCGCCCATGTCCTTGGCCAGAACTTCCATCAGCTTGGCGCCGTAAGCCTTGTTGTCGAAGGCTTCGAGTTCATAATCGACATTGACGATGTTGGAAGCTTCATGGGCGATGACCACGATACCGCGATCCCGCGCCTTTTTCAGAACTGGCTCAACCGCTTCCACCGAGAACGGCACGATGCAGATGGCATCAACGCCCTGCGCGATGAGATTTTCAACGATCTGCACCTGTGCGGCGGCATCCGCCTGGCTTGGGCCGACCATCCATACATCTGCACCGGTTTCAGACTTGAACTGTTCAACGCCGGTGCGCATGCGGTCAAACCAGGCGATGCCATCCACCTTCACCACAGTGGCAATAGTGTATTTCTTGCCGCTGGCAGAGGTGACGTATTCCTTCTTCACCTTGGATGTATCGACGGCGCTGTCAGCCATAGCAGGTGCGGCCAATGCCGCGATAATGGCGAGTGATGCGAGCAGTTTCTTCACAGGTTAATCCTCCCTTGGTTTTGCCCAGTCATTTTCCGGATTGTGCGCCAGGCGCCAGCCCTGAAATTCTTCTCAAATTGCGGAAAAAGCGGTTGGCGCGACGATGTGCATCAAAATCGGCTTGCCCATGATGGATGCCGTTATCTGACGCCAAAACCTGACCAATCCATTTGCTCGCCGGTTCTCCCAAACCGCTGCAAAAGTGCTTCTCCCTGCGATTCATGCTCGATGAAACGTTTCATTTAACATTTCGGATCATATGGGACTTGTCAATACGCATCGACGTGTATTGAACAAATGTTTACCGGAATATTGATTTGTCGCTAAATTTTGCCGGGTGATCGGCAAAAAACTATCGGTAGCCATGCGAATATTGTCAGGCGCATTGATCCGCGAGGATACCTCTTGGTATGAGTGAATTTCAGAAATGAGGTTTCATACGATGGTAAAGGGCAAGGTGCTCGTAACAGGCGCTTCCGGGTTCATAGGACAGGAGCTTGTGCCTTACCTCAAGGCCGCCGGTTATCAGGTGACCGCCGCGTCGCGGGCGGCGGGCAATCGGACGACACAACCTGTCGATGTGGTACACCTGCCCTCGCCCGACGCACCAAACGAAGCGTTCGAACAGGTTCTTGCCGGTTATCATCATGTGGTGCATCTGGCGGCAATTGCCCATACGCACCTGCCCGATGCCGCAAAGCTTTATCACGATGTCAATTGCCTGCTTGCGGCCAAACTGGCGCGCGCGGCTGATAAAACCCTATCAGGGAAGTTCGTGTTCCTGTCTTCGATCCGGGCACAGTCAGGCCCAACGCAAGACGGGATCATCACCGAACTGTCGCCTCCACAGCCAACGGATGATTATGGCCGGGCAAAGCTTGCCGCCGAGGCTGAGATAGCCAAGGCTTTGCCACAGCGCAATTTCACGATCCTGCGTCCGGTTCTCGTCTATGGCCCCGGTGTGAAAGGCAATATGGCTGCACTGATCAAACTGGCGGCGCTGAAAATTCCGCTGCCGCTTAAATCGTTGATTGGCCAGCGCTCAGTGCTTGACCGCTCCGCCCTTTGCCGCGCCATTCTGCACAGCCTGCAAAGCACGAATACTAATGGCGGTATCTATATCGTCGCGGACAGGGAACCGATGACAGCGGCGGGGATTGTCAGCGCGATCCGGCGCGGTATGGGACGGGATGCAGGGCTGTTCACCCTGCCCGCGCCGCTTCTGCATCTCGCCGCGTTGATAACCGGCCAGAACCAGCGCTGGCGGACACTCAACGGTAATCTTGTGGCGAATGCTGCATTGCTGGAATCAACCGGCTGGGAGCCAACCGATGATTCCGCTTTGCGGATTCAGCAATCGGTTTTGTCGAAAGCAATGTAACCGAACAGGGCCATGTTCGGTATATATCAACAGAATCAATAATTTAGATAATTTAATGTGGTGGCTGGGGCGCCTGGATTCGAACCAGGGGATGGCGGTACCAAAAACCGCTGCCTTACCACTTGGCTACGCCCCAAAATGCTGTTGTCAGTGTGTTCCACCGCATGACAGCGCGGCCTTATAACCTCTGGTTCCGGCTTGCGCAACGTGAATGATTGGCCAGTTTGTCGCTCTTCACAATTGTTTCGGCATTATTTTCATGACAAGGGTGGATCATTCGACAGCTTTGTAAATTGAGGACGACATTTTCTTGCCTCTCATTCTCTCCCTTGTCCTTGCCGCAGCGGTTGCCAGCGCCGTGCTTCTCGGCATTCTCTTCAAATTGTTGCCGAAACATTTCCTCGCCGCAGGAATCAATGAGCGCTCCAACCATACGCAGCCCGCACGCCAGCTTGGCGGCCTTGCCATTGTGCCCGTGGTTTTGGTGCTGCTTTGGGTATTTGGCGCGCAGATTGGTCTCGACCAGCGCTTTCTCATGACCGCATCCATCGGCGCGCTCATCCTCTGGATCACGGGTATGCTTGATGACCGCCGTCACCTACCGGAGAGCATCAGGATCGCCACACAGCTGATTGCCTCCTGCCTTTGCATTTATGGCCTCGGCCCTGATTTTCGCCTCCTGCCAGATTTCCTGCCTGAGATCATCGAGAAAGGCCTGCTCGTTCTCGCGCTCGTCTACTTCATCAATCTGACCAACTTCATGGATGGGCTCGACATGATGATGGTTTCGGGGATGGGTATTCCCCTCGCCTTTCTGGCGGGGTTTGCAGCTTTCGGACTGGCTGGCATGGCATCGGGAAGCATAGCGGCGGCCATCGCCGGAGGACTTCTCGGCTTTGCGCTGTTCAACCGGCCCAAGGCTACGGTTTTTCTGGGCGATTCCGGTAGTTTGCCGCTCGGGCTTCTCTGCGGCCTCGCCTTCTTCATGGTCGCCCGCGACATGCGCATTGCAACCGGGTTCATTCTACCCCTGTTCTTCATTGCTGACGCCACGACAACGCTGATCAAGCGGCTTCTGGAAGGCGATAACATTTTCGCTGCCCATTCCAAACATGCCTATCAGGTGGCCAAACGATCCGGCTGGTCCGTCTGGCAGGTGGTCCTGACCGTAGCCGCCCTGAATGTCGTTCTCGGCATCTGCGCGCTTGCGGCGGGTTCGACCAATATTCCGGTTCGGCTGATCGGCATCGCGGTTGCAGTTGTTAGCGTCACAGCTGTGCTGTTGCGCTTTCGCAAACAGAAATCCAGATAATCAGAGGCGGCGGAAAATCGCTGCAAGATAAAGCCCGATCTGGCCGAGTATCGTCTGTCTGTGAACACCCGACTGATGCAGGGCGAGAATACGGCGGATGAAATTATCGGATCGGACCTTCCAGTAGAGATCGCAGATGGCTTGAGCCTCGGAACTCAACAGATCCCGGTTGCGCACCAGTCCCTGAATATTCATATCCGCCTGATCGGCAAAACGGTCTGCCAACAATGAGCGTGCTGCCGCAAGTTGTCCCTGCCAACCCTTGCCATGATCAGGTTGACGATCGCGCACCAGCGGTTGCGGATCAAAATGCACCACGCCACCTGCGCCAGATACAATCAGATAAAGCCACCAGTCATGACTGGAGAATGGCGTCGTCAGGCAGGACTGGGCGAGAAGATCATGCGCCATGCGGTTGAAGAGCATTGTATTGGCGGTGGCGATATTCTGGACAAGCGCATTGCGAAAATCCGCAGGATGCGCATAGAGCGGCGATGAGCCGACAATCGCGCCATTCCGCGCTATTTTGAGCGTTCGCGAGCAAAAGACCGACGGAACGGCAAAAGCATTGTGCTCGATCCAGCGAATGGAGTTTGCAAGCTTTTCCGGCTCCCAGATATCATCCTGATCGGCAAAGGCATAATATTCCGCCTGAATGGCCGGGTTGGTAATCAGCGACCGGATGTTCTCGGCTCGGCCATCGCCGGGGCCGGATAAGAGGGTTACACGCCCCTTCGTCCAGCGCTTTGCCCATTGCTGCAGGATTGCCCGCGTTGCATCCGTCGATCTATCATCGGACACCCATAGATCGATATCCGGATAGGTTTGCGCGGCGATCGAAGCCAGTTGCTCATCGAGAAATGCTGCGCCGTTGAATGTTCCCAGGAGGACAGCCACTGTCCCTGATGATGGTGCCCTTTTCAACAGCCCGCAATCCCGCTTGATGTTTTCCGTCGGTCAATCAGTGCCGTTGTTTCTGCACGTGAATATGGCCAAGATTGAGGTCGGTGCCTTAACTCGTCGCCTTGTCGAAAAGCAGAACCCGCACTCCATCGGGGTCCTGCTTTGCGATCAGTTTGCGCAATTCGGCTACGGCTGCCGGCAAATGATCGACGGGTGCAACACGCCGTTTCGCCCGCAAGATCTTGGAATGGCTCGTTTCGGAAACACCTGTCGGATCATAGAAAAGCTCTTCGTGCAGCTTCTCCCCGTCCCGAATCCCAATCGTTACCACTTCGATATCGCCATCGGGGTTCTGGTCATCCTTCACCGAAAGCCCGGCGAGCAGGATCATGTTTTCGGCCAGATCGCGGATGCGCACCGCTTCACCCATTTCCAGAAGCAGGATATCGCCGCCTTCGGAAAGGGCACCGGCCTGAATAATCAGTTCGGCCGCTTCGCGCACGGACATGAAATAGCGGGTCATCTCGTCATGGGTAACGGTAAGCGGACCGCCATGGGCGATCTGCTCACGAAACAGAGGCACAACGGAACCGCTGGACCCGATCACATTGCCGAAGCGCACGCAGGTGAAAATCTGACCTGTACCGTGCTTCTTTGCCTCGTCGCCGTGATAGCGCACGATCAGTTCGGCCCAGCGCTTGGTTGCGCCCATAATGTTGGATGGCCGCACCGCCTTGTCGGACGAGATGAGGACGAAATTGCGCACCCCCGCCTCGCGGGCAACCGCTGCCAGCACATCGGTGCCGATGACGTTGTTGCGCGCACCTTCAACGACGTTCTCTTCGACCAGGGGAACGTGTTTATAGGCAGCGCAATGATAGACGTTTTCGACCTTGTGCTGTTCAAGCACCACCTTGAGCAAGGGGCCATCGCTGATCGAGCCAAGGACGGGCACCAGAACGCAATCGCTGATATCCGAAAGCTCCCGCTGAAGCTGATACATGCTGTGTTCGTTCACATCGAAAAGCACAAGCTTTGCCGGGGCCAGCTTGACGATGGTCCGGCAGAGTTCCGAGCCGATTGATCCACCCGCGCCTGTCACCAGAACAACGCGGTTTTCAACTGTCTTGTCGAGCAAATCAGGATCGGCGGGCACAGGCGAGCGACCGAGAAGATCGTCAATATCAATATCACGCAGATTGCTGACGATGTATTTTCCGGCGGTCAGATCGGAAATAGCAGGCAGAATGCGCACCTTGACATTGAGAACCTTGAGCTTGCCGATCAGCAAACGGCGCTGGCTACCGCTCAGGGATGACGTCGTCACAATCATTTCGTTGATGCCAAAATTATCAATCAACGCCTCGATCTGGGAGGTAGGATAGACACGAATGCCAAGGATATCCATGCCCTGCAGGCTGCGATCATCATCAATAAAGCCCGCAACAAAAACTTCGTTCTGCGCTTTGAGCGCATTGGCCAATTGCCGTCCGGCATCGCCCGCACCGAAGATAAGGCACTGACGGGACAGTAGTTTTTCACGAAGCGGGCTCCACAGGAGCCATTTCGCGGCAAAACGGCTGCCGCAGATCAGAACGACGCTGAGAACCCAATAAAGAAACGGAACAGCGCGGGGCACGCCTTCTGCGCCGGTCATTTGCGTGAGAAACGCCACGACCACCCAGATGATGACCGAAAAAGTCACGGCCTGAATCATTGTCCATATGGCTTTGTCAGGCAGATAGCGGATGACAGCCCGATAAAGGCCAAAGCGGATGAACACCGGAGACGCGATCAGCGGCGCGGCAATCATCAGCATCGCCTGCTCGGTATTGGGCATGAAAAGGGTATTGAATCTCAGCACATAGCTGAACCAGGCCGCAAACGTCAGCACCACCATGTCAAAGCTGACAAGGAGCACCTGTTTATAACGACGCGGCATCATCGAGATGCTTTGCCGAAAATTTTCCAATTTCATTGATCCTCGGTGCTTACGGAATGCCTGGGTAATATGAGAAACTGCGATTTTTCTTAAAGTCCAATTTGAGGCATTTGTGAGATTGCGCTGCTCATCCTTAGAACCCTAATTGTGTTGGAGACCAGTAACATAGGGTTACACAAATGCAATGATCGTCTGATGATTAGTAAACTACTTTCTTTTCCGCTACTTTATCCAACACAGTCTGGCAGCATTTATCCTTGGTTTTTCCCAAACAACGGAACAACAAGCCATGGAACAGACGTCAAACCTCAAGCTTCCCTACATTGCCCCATCCCAGGCGCAAAAGCATGTCACCCACAATGAAGCTATCAGGGCTTTGGACGCTCTGGTGCAGCTTTCGGTTATCGGCAGATCACAGAAAGAGCCTCCGGCAAGCGCCAAGGAGGGCGAGCGGTATATTGTTTCGTCCGGTGCCATAGGGGCATGGAATGGCAAGGACGGGCAAATCGCGGCGTGGCAGGACGGTGCATGGGCTTTCTTTCAACCTGTGGACGGTTGGCATGCATGGATTGCCGCGGAGAACTGCCTTGCCGTTTTCAGTCAGGGACGTTGGGCTGATATCAAAACGGGGACAAATCCGGTCGAGCTTGTCGGCATCAACACGCGCGCGGATGATACAAACCGCCTCAGTGTAAAAAGTGCTGCCTCGCTGTTTGACCATGCGGGTGAAGGGCACCAGCTGAAAATCAACAAGGCGGGCGATCAGAAACTCGCCTCGATTCTGTTTCAGTCCGGTTATGAAGGTCGAGCCGAAATCGGTACGATCTGGAACAGGGATTTCTCCATTAAGGTCAGCGCAGATAACAAACAATGGCGTGAGGTCATGATTGCCGATGGCAAGACGGGGACGGTTCAGTTTCCCGGCGGCGTGGTCCGCAGCCATACGGGCAGAAAACTTTCCGGCCTGATCTTTTTATCCGGTAGCGGCAATGCCGTTCTTGAGCCGGTCGCAGCCACTGCGGCTTGCGCATCGGTTTCTGGTGATCTTCTCTCGCTCAAAACCAAGGTGGCTTCGACACTCTTTGCTTCCACAATGCGCGGCACGGCGATGGTCCGCCTCTGGAACATCAGCAAATCCCCGGCACAACCCGCATGGGTGAAATGGGACACAGGTACTGACCAACTGCAGGTGAGCAACCCTGATCATATCAGGCAGTGGGTTGCTGGCGATAACCTTCAGACAGCTGATCCGGCTAACCAGACGATTGCTGTCGATATCTCGCCGCTTATGTACAGCCAGTTGGGTAATGTATTTGTGCAGGATGGTGTGGTGCTTAATGGTGGTACTGCCGGGGGGATGACACTCGCATGTTCGATTGCATCGCCGGTATCATCAAGCAATCTCATCTGCTTCAAAGGTGATGAGCGCGGGCGATATAATTTGATTGGTGTGTATGGGTGATGTTGTGTGGTTGACGGTGTGGTTCGTGGTTCGACAAGCTCACCATGAGGGAGAGTGGAGTGTGCAGGGAGTCAAGTTCTGCAACTTTGGTGATTAGCGTTACATCCACCCCTCTCCCTCATGGTGAGCTTGTCGAACCACACACCACGAACCACACTCATGCAAAGTGAACTCAGGAAACCTCAACTCCCGCGATAGGTGGAATAAGACCAAGGCGTCACCAGCAGCGGCACATGATAATTCGCCTCCACATCGGAAATGGCAAAGCGGATGGGTACGACATCCAGAAATGCCGGTTCCGCAAGCTCCACACCTTTTGCCTTGAAATATTCCCCGGCAAAGAAGCTGATTTCATAGCGTCCAACCGCCATCTCATCTGATGACAGCAACAGTTCATCGGTGCGGCCATCACCATTGGTGACCACTGCCTTCAGCAAATGCCTCACCTCATCCGCATCAATGCGATGCAGGGTCAGCTTCATGCCGGATGCAGGGCGTCCCTGCGATGTATCAAGCACATGTGTAGACAATTTTCCCATGATTTGCCTCTCACGCAATCAGATCATCGAGCCGGAAACGGGCAATCAGGGCAATCTGCCGCAAAGCTTCTGTTACTTCTTCCCCGGCATTGTTCTGCAACCGCGTCCTGAACGCCGCCAGAATGGAATGTTTGTCATGGCCGCGCACCGCGAGAATGAAAGGAAAGCCGAACCGCCCCTGATAGCCATCATTCAGCCGATGAAACTCGTTGAATTCCGCGTCCGTCAGACGGTCGAGCCCCGCGCCCTTCTGTTCGCTGGTTGAATGCGTGGTCAAACTACCCTGCCGCGCAGCCTTACCCGCCAGATCAGGATGAGCGCGGATAAGGCCAAGTTGTGCCACTTGTCCCGCCTTGTCCACCGCACCGACCATAGCTGCGTGCAGGAGTTCGACGCTGGCGAAGGGCCGCAGCGGCACCACTGCTTCCGGCACCCAAGGCGAATGCTCAAAAATACCGCCCAGCGCTGTGACAAAAGTTTCCGGATCGGCGTTGTTCAGTTCATCGAGAGTCATCGAGACCTTTCTTCAAGCGTTGTTTCAGGGCGTTCACAGAACGCAGCACATTCTCAGGCGTGGCGGGCGCATCAAGTTGCGGCGCAGCGCCGCCCTTGGCCAGCGAGGCGATTGCATCGCGAATGGCAAGCCACACGGAAACCCCGAGCATCAGCGGCGGCTCGCCGATGGCCTTGGAGCGGAACACCGTTTCTTCGCGATTGGGCGCATTTTCAAGAATACGCACGTTGAACTCAGGTGGCACATCGCGCGAACCCGGAATCTTATAGGTGGACGGGCCGACCGTGCGCAGCCTGCCTGTCTTGTCCCACCAGAGTTCTTCGCAGGTGAGCCAGCCCATACCCTGCACAAAGGCGCCCTCGATCTGGCCAAGATCGATAGCCGGGTTCAACGGTGAGCCGACATCCTGCAGAATATCGGCGCGCAGGCAGCGCGATTCGCCTGTCAGCGTATCAACGGCAACTTCCGCCACCGCCGCACCATAGGTGAAATAGAAGAACGGCCGCCCCTTCATCGTCTTGCCGTCCCAATGGATTTTCGGGGTGGCGTAATGCCCGGCTTCAGACAATTGCACGCGCTTAAGCCATGACATTTTGGCGAGTTCGCCGAATGACACGGACTCATTGTCCGCGTGAACGCGGCCCTCGCGATAGGTGATGACTTGCTCTTCCACGCCGAAATGCTCGGCGGCGACCGTGGTCATGCGCGCCTTGATCGCCGTGGCTGCCTTGAAGGCTGCCATGCCATTCAGATCAGAACCTGTCGACGCCGCCGTTGCGCTGGTGTTCGGCACCTTGCCCGTCGCGGTGGAGGAAATGCGCACCATATCCAGCTCGACCTGAAACACCTCGGCCACGACCTGCGCCACCTTGACGAACAGGCCCTGCCCCATTTCCGTGCCGCCATGGTTGAGGAAAATCGAGCCGTCGAGATAGACATGCACCAGCGCACCGGCCTGATTAAGCGAGGTCAGGTTAAAGGAAATACCGAATTTCACCGGCATCATCGCCAGACCCCGGCGAATGACGGGATTGGTCGCATTATGCGCATCGATTTCAGCGCGGCGCTGCTGCCAGTCCGATGAAGCGAGCACGGCTTCGGTTACTTCAATCAGTCGGTTGTCTTCCACCGGCTGGCCATAGGGTGTTACCTCCCCGGTCGCATCGCCGTAATAATTGATGGCGCGCACGGTGTTGGGATCAAGTTTCAATTCCTGCGCGATGGTATCGATGATGTTCTCGATGGTCAGGATGCCCTGCGGCCCGCCGAAGCCACGAAACGCCGTGTTGGACACCGTATTGGTCTTGCAGGCATGGCCGATAAAACGCGCATGGGGAATATGATAGGCATTGTCCGTATGGGTCAGGGTACGGGTGATGACTGGCCCCGTCAGATCAGGCAGATTTCCGGCGCGAGCGAGATATTCCACGTCGAGGCCCAAAATTCTGCCACGGGAATCAACGCCCACCTTCCAATTGGCGACGTAATCGTGCCGCTTGCCCGTACCCGCCATGTCATCGCGGCGTTTCAGCCGCATTTTGCAGGGTTTTCCCGTTTTGGCTGCAACGAGTGCGGCAGCACCGGCAATGATCGTCGCCTGACTTTCCTTACCGCCAAAACCGCCACCCATGCGCCGCACCTGACATTCCACCGCATTGGCATGCAATCCAAGAATGAGCGCCACATGGTGCTGCACCTCGGTCGGATGCTGGGTCGAGGAATGCACCAGCATCTCGCCGTTTTCACCTGGTATGGCATAGGCAATCTGGGTTTCCAGATAGAAATGATCCTGCCCGCCCATATGCAGCGTGCCCGACAGGATATGCGGTGCGCTGGCCAGTGCCGTCTCAACATCGCCATCAACCACTTCCTGCGGCGGCAGCACATAGCTCTTGCGCCGATGCGCTTCTTCTATGTCCAGCACCGGCTCAAGCGGCTCAATATCCACCTTCACCTGCTTGGCGGCGCGATAGGCGGTTTCGAAATCGCAGGCCGCCACAACGGCGATCACCCGGCCTTCGTGGTCAACAATATCCTCGGCGAAGAGGGTTTCGCCTTCAAGGATCGGGCCTACCTCATTATGCCCCGGCACATCCTTGGCCCACCAGACCCCGGCAACACCTGCCATGGCAAGCGCCTGTGTTGGATCAATGGATTTGAGCCGCCCATGGGCGACGGGCGAGAGTACGAAAGCCGCATGCAATGTGCCGGGCATTTCGGGCATATCGTCGATGTAATTCGCCGCACCCGCCACATGGCGCGCAGCAGAATCATGGGCGATGCCTTTGCCTACGATGGTCCGCTGGACGGTGTGGGGGATGACTTGGGGAGTGGCTTGGGTCACGCTTCACCCCCCTCTGCCCTGTCGGGCATCTCCCCCACAAGGGGGGAGATCACATTGACATGAATGCTTTCCCATAACCGGAGCAGTTTCAGGTTGTGCAAAGACCGTATTGAAGACTGATCTCCCCCCTTGTGGGGGAGATGTCCGACAGGACAGAGGGGGGTGATACCCAGATATCCCATCATAACGCCATCACCTCGACAGTTTCACCTGATACATCCCGCCAGAAGCGCTCAACCAGATTGCCAGCCACCTGCAGCCGATACTCAGCCGTCCCGCGCCAGTCGCTCAGCGGTTTGAACGCAGCGGTAACTGCCGCCGCACAGGCTTCAACCGCCTTCGCATCGAACTCTGTCCCAACAAGCGCCCGCTCGGCTTCCACAGCCCGGCGCGGTATTGCCGCCATACCACCAAAGGCAATGCGCGCATTGCGCACCTGTCCATCCTCACGGGTGATGGAAAACGCCGCGCAAACGGTTGAGATGTCCTGATCGTAGCGTTTCGAAATCTTGTAAACGCGGAATTCCTGTCCCGGTTTTGGCTTGGGGATAGACACCGATGCAATCACCTCGTCCGCGCGCAGTTCCGTCTTGCGATAATCGAGGAAGAAATCCTCGAGCGCCATGAACCTTCGACCATTCAGCGAAGCCAGTTCCACATCCGCGCCGAGGGCAATCAATGCGGGCGGACCATCGCCAATCGGACTCGCAGTACCGATATTGCCGCCGATGGTTCCCATGGAGCGAATCTGGGTGGAGCCAAAACGGCGAATGAGCGTGGCAAAGGACGGATAGGAACCGGCAACGCGCGCCAGCACCTCTTCCCATGTCACAGCAGCGCCAAAGCTCAGATGATTGTCGGATTCGCCAATGGCACGCAGTTCGCGCACATGCGCCAGCGAGATTACCTCGTCCCAATCGGAATGATAGTCGGCCAGCGCGACACCAAGATCAGTACCGCCGCCCAGAAGCAGGGCATCGGGCTTCTCCTTGCGCAACTGTAGAAGTTCCACCAGCGTTTGCGGCTGATGGAACGTCGACCCTTCAGCAGATATGGCGGCTTGCGGCTCTATCTCCGTGAATGCTGTAACCAGCGGACCGGCAATACCAGCCCCACCCGCGCTCGCAACCTTGCGCGCGGCCTCGACAATGGGCCGGTAGCCGGTGCAGCGGCAAAGATTACCCGCTAGTGCATCATGAATATCGTGGTCGTCAGGCGTGGCATTGTTGGCGGCAAGACCCGTCAGCGAAATGACAATGCCGGGCGTACAGAAACCGCATTGCGACGAGCCATTCTCGGCCATCGCCGCCTGAACCGGATGCAGGACCTCGGTTTTCAGGCCCTCAACCGTCACCAGCGAACGACCATCAATCTGGCCCATGGCCAGAATGCAGCTATTGGCGGCGTGGTATTGCACCGAATCACCATGGGGATCGCCAATAAGCACCGAACAGGCCCCGCAATCGCCCTCCGCACAGCCTTCCTTGGTTCCCGTCAGGCGCGGCGCGCTGCGCAGCCAGTCAAGCACTGTCATATCCGGCCGGACAGAGGCTTCCTGTTTTTGACCATTGAGAAAAAATCTAATCATATGAGACATGACATGCAGCTTCATCCGGCAACGTTAAACCGTCAAGGGGCATACAACAGGGATGGCTGGTTGGTTCTTGCTTCTCTCACGCGGATTTGTGCGTGGTTCGACAAGCTCACCATGAGGGAGAGAGGTGCGTGCAGGGAGTCAAGTTCTGCGACGTTGAAGATTATCGTTGCATCCACCCCTCTGCCTCATGGTGAGCTTGTCGAACCACGAACCACGCACACCACACACAATATTGATGCAGATCAGACTGACTCAACCCGATACACCACATCCGCGAAGAAATACTCTTCCAGATTATCCCCCGCCCCACCGCGATCCACCACGAGAAAGTCTGACGTATCGTCAAGCGAAATCAGCGGGTGGTGCCAGACATTGCGGCCATAATTGACGCCCTGATTCCCTCCCGCGAGAAACGCGACCGGAGCGCCGGGGCGGCCTGCATCATCCTTAGCCACGACAAGCAGAAACGGCTTGTTTTGCAGCGGATAGAATGCCTGACTGCCCAGCGGATGGCGTTCGAGCATCACGATATCGATGGGCGGCGCGAATGCCTGCCCGCGAAAAATATTGATGAGAACCCGCGCATCTTCGCCCGTTACATCCACATGGGCGAGATCGTGAAAGCGCTGTGTTGTGCCATTGTTGATGAGGCGCATCTCCGCGCCATCCGTTTCAATCACATCGCCAAAGGGTTTGAATGCCGCGCGGGTCAGCGGCTGCACGACAAGCGGAATGACGGTCATGCGGGATTATCCGGATGGTGATGTTCATGCCAATGGCGCGCAATATCGATGCGCCGCGTCACCCACGCGCCCGCATGCCCCTGCACATAATCAAGAAACCGCTCCAGCGCTGCCGCGCGTCCCGGACGTCCGACAAGGCGGCAATGCAGGCCAATGGACATCATCTTTGCCGCGCCCTCCTGCCCTTCGCGATAGAGCACATCGAACGTGTCCTTGAGATAGGTGAAAAACTGGTCGCCCGTGTTGAAACCCTGCGGCGTGGCAAAGCGCATATCATTGGCGTCGAGCGTATAGGGTACGATCAGGTGCGGCCCCTTTGGCCCCTTGACCCAATAGGGCAGCTCGTCCGCATAGCTATCGGCAGAATAGACGAACCCGCCCTCTTCCATGACGATCTTCAGCGTATTGTCCGACGGCTTGCCCTGATAGATACCGAGCGGGCGCGAGCCGGTGATTTGCGTGTGCAGCCGGACAGCTTCGAGAATGTGCTGGCGTTCGATCTCCTCGGGGAAATCCTTGTATTCCAGCCAGCGCAAGCCGTGGCTGGCGATTTCCCAATCGGCTTCCTTCATCGCAGCAACCGCTTCGGGGTTGCGCGCCATGGCCAGCGTCACACCGTAAACCGTGACTGGCAGGTTCCGGCGGGTGAAAATACGCCACAACCGCCAGAAACCGGCGCGGGAGCCATATTCATAAATGGATTCCATATTGAGATTGCGCTGGCCGGGCCATGCCGCGGCGCCAACAATCTCCGAGAGCAGGTTTTCCGATGCCGGATCATTGTCGAGAATGCAGCTCTCACCGCCCTCCTCGTAATTGATCACGAACTGCACGGCGATCCGGGCATTGCCGGGCCATTTTGGGTCGGGTGTATCGCGGCCAAAGCCGATGAGATCGCGGGGATAGTCTGACAAGGAAGGCCTCTCCACAATGTGGCAGGATATGGTGCAGCACCCCCCTCTGCCCTGTCGGGCATCTCCCCCACAAGGGGGGAGATCAGCCTTCAATTCCGTCTTTGCACAATCTGAAACTGTTTCTGTGGTGCAAAGGCGTTTATGCCAATGTGATCTCTCCCCTTGTGGGGGAGATGCCCGACAGGGCAGAGGGGGGTGCCAGACAATACAATAAAATCAGCGGCGCTTGAGCAGCGAACCGACGGCTGGAACGATAGCGGCGGCCAGAGCAACCTTCAGGATATCGGCAACGATGAACGGGCCAACACCAAAGGCAAAAGCCTTTTCGAAGCCGAGCAGGTAGGCCAACCAGAGGAAGCCGAGGCTCAGGATGATGGCTTCACCGGCGAGCATGGCAAGGCCCATAACAACAGGGTTGCGGGCAAAACCCTTATCAGCGGCACGGCCAACAACCCAGGCTGCGGCGAGATAGGAGATCAGATAACCACCTGTGGTGCTGACCATATAGGCAAGGCCAATGCCCTTTTCCGGCGTTCCGGTGAACACAGGCATGCCGAGCGCGCCCTCAAGCAGATAAAGCGCCATGGTGGCAACTGCGAGACGTGAGCCAAAAGCTGCGGAAATGGCGAAGACTGCAAAGGTCTGCATCGTCACATTGACGAAAACCATGTCGACCTTGGTCTTGGCGGCAAGGGTCATCAGCGCCGTGCCGACGAGGGCAAGCGAGACGTACCAGACGGCTTTGGCAAGCTGGCCTTCCGGCTGAAATGTTTCGGCAAGGGAACGGGTCTGGGCAGTTGTCATTTTCTATCCTCCGGATCGGCTTTCACCACGCGTTGAAAAGGGTATATTGGGGATGACGCCGCTTCGCAATACATCTGAAGTCCCATAAAGGCCTGCATAACCCCATGTCCCTCGTTTTCGACAGTTCTTTTGCGCCGCATTATGGCGAGGCGGTTGAGATTGCGCCTGATATCAAGCGTATCACGGTCAATAATCCGAGCCCCTTCACCTTTTATGGCACCAATAGCTATCTGATCGGCCGCAATACGCTGGCACTGATTGATCCCGGTCCGATTGACGACGCGCATCATGCCACCCTGCTGCGGGCGATTGGCGGACGTCCCGTCAGCCATATTTTCGTCAGCCATACGCACCGGGATCATTCGCCGCTCGCCACGATCCTGAAAGATGAACTCGGCGCAAAGCTGGTAGCCGAAGGGCCCCACCGCCCTGCCCGTCCTCTTTATACCGGCGAGGTCAATCTGCTCGATGCCAGCGGTGATTATGATTTTGTGCCTGACATCGTGGCTGCGGATAATTCGGTCATTGAGGGTGATGGATGGGCCTTGCAAACCATTCATACACCCGGCCACACGGCAAACCATGTGGTTTTCGGGCTGGTGGGAACGGATATTCTGTTTTCTGCCGACCATGTAATGGCTTGGGCCACGTCAATCGTCGCGCCGCCCGATGGTTCGATGTCTGATTATATGGCTTCGCTCGACCGGCTGCTGGAGCGGCACGACCGGGTTTATCTGCCCGGTCATGGCGGTGCCGTGACCAAACCAAAAACGTTTGTGCGCGGCCTGAAAGCCCATCGCAAGATGCGCGAGCGCGCGGTTCTGGAGCGGATCAAACAGGGCGACCGCACCATTGCCGCCATGGTCAAGGTGATCTACCGGGAAACCGATCCGCGTCTGCACGGCGCTGCCGGGCTTTCGGTGCTCGCCCATCTTGAAGACCTTGTGGCGCGCGGCAAGGTGCACACGGAAGGCAACCCGTCCATCGATGGTGTCTACTGGGCGGGCTGAGTGGTATCTTCTTCGGGCTGAGCGCTTTGGATCTGCGTGTCGAGCGCCGTCATGAACTGCATGATACGGTCGGCATTCTCACCGAGGTCGTGAATGCCGTAGCGTGAAACGGAGCGCATATCGACATAGGTGGTCTCGCCTTCATCGCTCAAACGGATCACCACATCGCTGGTGAAGCCGAGCAGCCAGGTTCGCGCCACGATTTCAACCAGAATTTCCTCATCGTCGCCGGGCACACCCTTTTGTTCGGTGATGGTCCAGCCATCATCGGCAATAACCGACACCACGGCATCCAGAATGCGATCCGGCGACCCCTCATAACGGCGACCTGTCACACCGGGGTAGGCACTGGCCTGCAATGCGCGGCTATGCGGATCATTAATCAGTGGGTTCATCTGATCCGTCCTCTGACCGGAAAGGGCAAACAAAGCAGGCGGGTCGGTCAGATCGGTGGAAACATCATAAATCGCTGGCAAGGTCATCGCCTGATAGACCGTCGTGATGAAGGGGCCAAGCACGATGAGTGCGATCACTGCGCCCCAAAAAGCCGACGGACCACCCCGATCACCACGCCGCCACAGGCTGGTGAAACCCTTGATGCTCAGAAGAAGTGCCAGAAGCGCCAGCCCGGCAACAATGGCGAGCAGCCAGAGAAACTCCGGCGTCTCAATCCGCTCAAACCGGTGTCCGAGCGCCGACAGGACAAACAGGATTGCCGACAGGAACGCGATCCGCACCGACCATTTGGCGGAAATCGATTGGCGGCGTCGAATGTGGTGTCGCATGGAGTCCTGGCATTGCTGGTCAGTGGCTGGTGCAAACAGCTAATCGCAAATTCGCCATGAGACAAGCCTGCCGAGCCGGGTACAATTGATAAGCTGCAAGGTATGCGTGGTTCGTGGTTCGTGGTTCGACAGGCTCACCATGAGGGAGAGTGTGGATGCAACGATAATCGTCAACGTTGCAGAACTTGGCTCCCTGCGCACTCCGCTCTCCCTTATGGTGAGCTTGTCGAACCCTCATGGTGAGCTTGTCGAACCACGAACCCATCGAACCATCTCAACCGTTTACACTTTATGAGTAGATCGGCTGTCACATAGCTGACATCATCACTCTTGTGATTCAGGGCAGGAAACAGAAGGCGGGTAACAAATCGCTTTTACAACCAAATGACGAGGCCGAACAAAATGCCTGAGGCTGGCAAAGCGGTTTCGCTTGAAGTTGTCGAAATTGAACTGGCGCTTGGCGCACAGGATATGGTTGCCGACGGGTTCGAAGGTGCATTGCAGAAGGCTGCGGCGCTGGTGAGCGGCGAAGTGCTTTTCAATATCCGGGCACCTGAGGACGGCGACCAGCAGCGCATTGCCGCCATTTCCGTATCCGACGGTGCTGTCGACCAGATCGTCTATGTCATGCTCGGCAATGATGGCACCAGCCTGACGGTTTCAGCCGAGGATGACGAAAACACGCTGCTCACCCGGCTTGGCAAGGATTATGCCGCCGTGATGAAGGGCCTGCGCCCGGAATAATCGCGCATTTTGCGTTTTCTTTTCAAGGTGCTTTGCTCTTTGCCTGCTCTGTGTCTAAGCTCGCGCCATCCCTCACAGATGGAGTTAAAAAATGGCGAGCAGCCGCCCCCTTTCGAATGTCCAGCAGCGCGATATCGATTCGATCCTGCATCCCTATACGCCTCTTCACAAGCTTCAGGAGCAGGGACCGCTGGTGATGGGCCACGGCAAGGGTGTCTATATCTATGACACGCAGGGCAAGGAATATATCGAGGGCATGTCGGGCCTGTGGTGCGCCGGTCTTGGCTTTGGCGACGAGGAAATGATCGAGGCGGCAACCGAGCAACTGCGTACCCTGCCCTATTATCACCTCTTCGGTGGCAAGGGCATGGAGCCCGCTATTGAGCTTGCCGAAAAGCTCAAGGAAATCGCGCCGGTTCCGATTTCCAAGGTTTTTTACACCTCGTCGGGTTCGGAAGCCAATGACACGCAGGTCAAGCTCGCCTGGTACTACAATAATGCGCTGGGTCGCCCGAACAAGAAAAAGATCATCTCACGCGTCAAAGCCTATCATGGTGTGACCATCATGGCGGCATCGCTGACTGGTCTGCCTTATAATCACAAGGGCTGGGACCTGCCTGTCGCGGGCATCCTGCACACGGATTGCCCGCATTATTACCGGTTCGGTCAGGAAGGCGAAAGCGAAGCGGAGTTTGTCTCCCGCCTTGCCGATTCGCTGCGTGATATGATCGAGCGCGAAGGTCCTGAAACGATTGCCGCATTCATCGCCGAGCCTGTCATGGGTGCGGGCGGTGTGCTGGTGCCGCCCTCGGGCTATTTCGCCGCCATCGAGCCGATCCTGCGCGAGCACGATATCATGATCATTTCCGATGAGGTCATCAACGGCTTTGGCCGTACCGGCCATTGGTGGGGCAGTCAGGCCGTGGGCATGACACCAACAACCATTTCGGCGGCCAAACAGCTGACCTCGGCCTATGCGCCACTCGGTGCCGTGCTGGTTCCTGAAGACGTCTATCAGGCCTATGTGGATCACAGCGCCCAGATTGGCACATTCGGCCATGGCTTCACCTATGGCGGCCATCCGCTTGGTTGTGCGCTTGGCGTCAAGGCCATCGAGATTTATCAGCGCCGCAACATTGTCGATTATGTGCGCGGCCTGACACCAACCTTTGAAGCGCGGCTGAAAAAGGTCATCGACCATCCACTGGTCGGCGAAGTGCGCAATTCCGGCCTGATGGGTGCTGTGGAGCTGGTGGCTGACAAAGCGACCAAGCGCTCATTCGATCCGACACATGGCGTCGGCGCGCAGCTTGCGCGTTTCCTCGAAGGGCACGGCGCGGTACTGCGGGCCATCGGCGATTCCATCGCCTTCTGCCCGCCCATGATCATCACGGAAGCGGAACTCAACGAACTCTTCAACCGCTTCGAACTGGCTTTGGCCGATACGGAAGAGCACGTTTCGAAAAACAATCTGCGCGCGGTTTAAGGCAATGACTTAAAAAATTCGGGGCGGTTTTCACCGCCCCGGATTGTTTTTAGCGCGCCTTCAGAAAGTCACCGACTTCAAGGATCACGAATTCATTGTCGTCAGCTTTGTCGACAGCGCGCCCAGCGGAGAATGGCAAATTGTTGTCATTGCCAACGATGATGTGGGTAGCATCGACCACATCGACATTTTCGATGGTGACGAACGGCATATCATAAAAGCCTTCGCCGCCGCCCTGACGCTTCTTCTTGTCAGGATCAGCAATGTTCAGAAGGTCGATATAGCCAATCTTGCGCACGGCAGCGCCGACATTCTGATCGGTCATTTCGATCTTGTAGATGCGCTTGACCTTGGATGGCACGTCAAAGCAATCGGGCTTTGGTGTCTTTGGGTCAGCACAGGCCTTGGCGGCAGTGCCCGCGCCATTGTCGCGCTCGATCACCAGCGCCGTCGTATCGTCAATCATGTTGAAGTCGCCGATTGCCTCGCCGCCCTGTGCCAACGGATAAAGCCAGCTGCGGCCGGTCCAGTTCTTTGACGCGATATCGAACTCGATGACGCGCAAGGCTGGCTGACCATCGACCTTTTCAACGACGCCATCATCGCCAAACAGCGGGCCTTCGAGCAGACCGTAAAGCTTCTTGCCGTCTTTCGATTGGGCCAGACCTTCAAAACCGCCGGAGCGTTTGAGATTGAAGGCAGGGTTTTTCAGCGTCGGGTTGGCTGGCAGCGTGATCGCAGGATTGTCAGGCGAGCGGACAGCGCGGTCACCAACCTTGGTTGCAATGACGTCGGTGACTTTACCATCACGCGTTACCTTGACGAGATAGGGACCAAATTCTTCACCAATCCAGAAACCATCGGCAACAGGCTGGATCGATTCAATATCGAGGTCACTACCGGTCAGATACCGGGTGTCGCTGCCTTCCATGACAATCGGGAACGGTACTTTCTTGTCCGGATCACGCAGGAAGATGGTTTCCTTGCGCTCGACAGTGCCTTTATCCCAGTCGAATGCCAGATGATGCAACATCAGCATGGCATCGGGGGAATTGAACTTGGTGCCGAAACCATTATCGGATAGCGACCAGTAGGTGCCATCGCCGACAGCCTTGATGCCGGAAAAGCCTTGAACTGCCTGACCGTCGAATGGCAGGCTGAGGCCAGTCAACCGCACACCATCCTTGCCCGGAACAGTGCCCAGACCTTCCGCACGCTTGCGGTCCGCCGTGGTGAATTTGGCCGCAGTCTTTAAATGTTCAGGGGCATTTTCAGGCGCTTTGATAATCGTATTGGCGGGCAGAATGGCGTGAGAAACGAGTTTCGCCTTGAATTCCTGATCGGCAGCAAGGGCTGAGGCCGGAACGAGAACGGAAGCGCAGAGCAGAGCGGCAAGCATTGGTCGCATGGGATCACCAGAGGGTTCGAGTTCGTGGGTCGAGCCTGAAGGATTAGGTGCCGTGCATCTCTGCCGTTTGACTGTTGTGTGAAGTTTTGATGACGTCAGACTAAAGTTGAACGCAAAATCAGTGTGCGTGGTTCGTGGTTCGATAAAACAACCATGAGGGGGCTGCAAAGATAATCGGAAACAGAGCTGATCACCCACGCTGCAGAACCTGATTCCCCGTACCCCCCCACCGTCATCCTCGGGCTTGACCCGAGGACCCACAACTTAAAAGCACTGTATATCCGGATTCATCTGATCTCCTTAGCCATGGGTCCTCGGGTCAAGCCCGAGGATGACGGTGGGGTGGGTGACGGAGAGCCACGTTCTGCAACGTGGGTGATCAGCTCTGTTTCCGATATCTTTGCAGCCCCCTCATGGTTGTTTTGGCGAATAACGCATACTGGTTTTGCAATCCATCTTGGCAGTATCCTGCTCCGAATCTAAGACTTGGGAGACCAAAATTGACCGACATCCTCATCCGTAAAGCCACAAGGACCGATCTGGCAGCGATTATCGCATTGCTGGCAGATGATCCGCTGGGCAAGCAGCGTGAGGTCATCTCTGATCCTGTCGATGCCCGCTATCTCGCGGCCTTTGCAGCCATCGACAATGATCCAAACCAGTTGCTGATTGTTGCGGATGAAAATAACGATGTTGTCGGCTGTGCGCAGGTCACTTTCATTCCCGGCCTGTCGCGCACCGGTATGTGGCGCGGGCAGATCGAAAGCGTGCGGATTGCCGAAACCCACCGGCGCGGCGGTCTTGGGCGGCGACTGTTCGAATGGGCAATTGAAGCCTGCCGGGAGCGCGGTTGCGGGCTGGTGCAGTTGACCACCGACAAGACCCGGCCCGATGCGGCGCGGTTCTATGAAGCGCTGGGATTTGTTGCCAGCCACGAAGGCATGAAGCTTTCCCTATAGGGCGAACCTTGTCAGGACATGGTCAATGGCGGACCGATATAACGGGCACGCGGGCGGATCAGCTGGTTCATTGATTGCTGTTCGAAAATATGGGCGATCCAGCCGACAGACCGGGCAATGGCGAAGAGTATGACCGGCGCTGACGGGGGCAAGTCAAAAGTGTCGGTCATGGCCGCAAGGGCGAAATCAATATTGGGGTATTCGCCCGTCAACATCTGCGTCGTCTCACCAATCTCCTGATAAACATCCCCCGGCTTGAACTGAGCCAGCAACGCCTTGGCGCGCAGATCACCATTTGGATAGAGCGGATGCCCGAATGCGGGGATGGCCCGGCCCTGTGCCAGCAAATCCCTGATTGCAAAACCTGCACCACTGGTCTGCGCCGCCCGGGCCAGCGCCTGTACGCTGAGATAGGCTTCCCCATGCAAAGGTCCGGTCAGCGTGGCGAGACCGGCGAGCATGCTTGCGGCCAGCGGGGCTCCGGTGGAAGCAGCGACCCGCGCGGCAAAGGTCGATGCATTGAGTTCATGATCGGCAAGCAGAACCAGCGCCCGCCGGATGCAATCCTCCGCCTTCGGTGCCTTCCAGACACGGGCGAGACGCGTGTGAACGTGGCTTGCATGAGCCCTGTCAGCGCCCAGCATAGCGGAAACGACTTCGCCGAAGATCGTGGTTGCTTCGACCACGAGTACAGCGCGGGAGCGGCCATAGGCAGGCAGATCCGTTGCGGCGCGGCGTGCCAGCGTGATCAGGGCGGCTTCGAGTGGTTGCTCTGGCGTCGGCACGGTCTCGGCACGAGGAGCCAGCGAAATGCGCTCTGCCTCCCACAGCAAGGCGGCGACCTGCTCCAGCATCGATGTTGCCGCCAGTTCCGCGGCATCCTTGCCGCGATACCATAAACGGCCATCAACAATGGTGGAGACGCTTGATGGCAGGACCGGATCGCCCCAGCCGATTGCCTCGGCCGCTACGTTGGCGACCGTGCGCCGACCTGCCTTGCGTCCGGCAAGGCGCTTCACGTCCTCACTTTTGTAAAGGCTGCGGCGTGGGTCCTGTGGATCAGGTTTTGCCTGAATCCGCCCCCGGCTGACATTGGCATAAAGGGTTTGCGGCTGAACCCCGAGAGCAGCCAATGCCTGTGATGCCGTCAACCAAGCCATGTGATCTCACATTGATTATTTACGTCAAGATTGACGTCAATCATAGCGCACACCATCTTGCCATGGAAACGAAAACTGGAGTTTGCCATGAAAAACGGTCTTGATGATGTTGTCGCCACGGAAACCATGCTGTCGGATGTTGATGGTATCGGGGGCATATTGATCATTCGCGGCCAATCGCTGGACGCGTTGGCCGGCGTCGTGACCTATGAGGAATTGCTGGCGCTGCTTTTGTCGGATGCCTTCGATGAAAAGCTTGATGCTGATGGTTTGCGCCAGCAGATTGGCCTCGCCCGGCAGGAAGTTTTCCGCACAGTGCCTGACGCTGCAATGCCTTTGCTGAAATTGCCCGTTACCGATGCTGTGCGCGCCCTGACCGCCCAGTTTGCCGACGGTGATGATCTTGCCACAGCCTTGCGCCTGATCGCGGCGCCTGCCGTGTTTACACCTGCGGTCATCAGGCTGAAAAATGGTCAAGCACCGGTTGCCCCTGATAGCTCGCTCACCCATGCCGCCGACATATTGCACATGTTGCATGGCCGTAGCGTATCGCCGCAGGAGGCCGCTGCTCTCGACACCTATCTGGTGACTGTCAGCGACCACGGCATGAACGCCTCGACCTTTGCCGCCCGCGTTGTCGCATCCACCCATGCGGGGCTGGTTTCCTCAGTGCTTGCCGCATTCGGAGCGCTCAAAGGTCCGCTGCATGGCGGCGCACCGGGGCCGGTTCTCGACATGCTGGATGCCATCGGCACGCCTGATAATGCCGAAAGCTGGCTGGAAAAGGCACTGGATGATGGCGAGCGGCTGATGGGTTTTGGCCACCGCATTTACCGGGTGCGCGACCCTAGGGCCGATGCATTGATGCAGGCACTGCGGCGGCTGGCCGGAACGGGCAATTACGGTGCGGGCCGCTTCAAGCTGGCTGAAAGCGTCGAGGCTGCGGCCTTACGTATTCTCGCGCGGCGCAAACCGGACCGGCCGCTCAAGACGAATGTCGAGTTTTATACGGCACTACTGCTGGAAACACTTGGCTTTCCCAGAGAAAGTTTCACCAGCGTCTTTGCCATGGGCCGGGTCGGCGGCTGGATTGCCCATGCGCGCGAGCAAACCCAGCATGGCCGGTTGATCCGCCCGCAATCGCTCTATGTTGGACCACGCCCGATCAAGGCGGCCTGACCTGTTTCCAAGCAAAATGATGGTGGGAACTGCCTGAGATGGCGACCCACCATCACATGTTCGTGTGAGCATAGCGAAAACCCAGTAAATGCTGGGAATTGCCCCGATAATGTCCCCTCCTGCAACGGTATTTTGGCACCCGCGAAAGCGGTTTTGGTGCTATTCTGTCTGTGGACTCAAGTGCACCATCTTTGGACATTCAAAAGGAGCAACTGGGATCATGACAAAGCTTCTCAATCGCGTATCCCTCGCACTCGCCGTAACACTTTTCACCACTCCCTATGCGATAGCCGGACCGCTTAATACCATGGACGACGTCGGCAAGGCGTTGCAGGCGTGCTGGACGGCACCGCAGGGCGCACAAAAATCAACCGTGACACTGCGTTTCAGCTTCAAGCGCGATGGCTCGCTGATCGGCCCGCCGACAACGGCTGCGATTGATTTTCCGGGCAAAGACGCAACGGCCCGCAAATCATTCATCGATGCGGCAATCTCCGCCGTCAAGGATTGTACGCCGCTGACCTTCTCGTCGGATCTCGCCCAGGGCATAGGCGGACAGGTTTTCACCATGCAGTTCGCCTCTCCTGATGCCTGCGGCGGTGATTGCAACCGCGAAGCAAGCGTGCGGCCGAACTGATACTTGGCACAGACGCGAAAAAGGCGGCTGGATGAGCCGCCTTTGCCGATAGTGTACGCTATGAACGTATGTTACTGCCGATGCAGTTCGACGCGGCGGTTCTTCGCCCGTCCATCTTCATTGTCATTCGATGCAACCGGCGACTGCAAGCCTTCACCGCTTGCCTTGAGGCGGCTCTGCGAAACACCATAGGTATTGACCAGATCCGCAACAACCGCGTCAGCCCGTGCCTTGGACAGCTGCATGTTGAAATCCGCACCACCGATATTGTCGGTGTAGCCGACCACGGAGAGCTTTTCGTCAGTCTTGTCCTTGAGGAACTTACCGATTTCATCAAGGCTCGGGCGTGATTCCGGCTTGATTGATGCCTTGTTGAAATCAAAGTGAATGCCGTAAAGCAGCACCTTGCCCGAGGTATCGAGCGCCTTGGTGATCTCCGACGCGGTTACCAGAACCATCTGGTCCTTCAGTTCGCCAACCTGAAGACTGTCGAGACGCACGTAGACCTGACCTTTGACCACTTCGAACTGAGGCACATAGCCATCTTCAAATTCGATAACGTAGAGTGCGATATAGGTTTTAACGCCGCCCTCTTCCTTCACGGCAGTCACGTAGCGCGCCTCATCGGCGCTGTAACCCCAAAGCTGGCCACCGGGACCCTGGGATTCAAAGAAGCGGTCCAGATTATAGGCTTCTTCCTTCTTCGCCTGAAACAATATCTTGTAACCTGCCGATTGCAGATCGTTCAGATAATTGCGGAATACTTCGGCTGACGAAGGTCCCGCAGGAACGGAATAGACATTCTGCGTCAGGCGGCCTTCCAGTGCTTCCTTGCTGGCAAAATCTGACTTGTCGGAGTCATCTTCGTTCTTGATCCACTTGCCAGTCGGCAAAGTATATTCTGCAAAGTTTTTATGATCGCAAAGCTCGATCGACGAACCCTCGAACCGCTTGATGCCCGGAAAATCCTTGCAACCTTCCTTATCGGCGGCAAAGGCATGGGATGAGATGGATAGCGCCATCAATGCGATGGCCCCGAAGACTCCACCTAAGAGTTTCGATGTCATGAATATCTCCAAAATACGTGGCGACACGGCACCACCGCCCAAAAATCTGAGGTCGATCAATGCAATTCGTCTCCGGTTAAAGTCTCAACCGATGGCGCGTATCAAGCAAAAGTTGGAGGTAGTAGATACTGGCATATGACGGTATATCCGAGCGAAAGCGGCCCGCCTTTGGGGCCGCCCGCACGGTGCTTTAAACACTAACCCTTGGGTGCAGGCTTTTCCACGTGTCCGCCGAATTCGCTGCGCATGGCCGAAAGCACCTTATTGGCAAAATCGGCATTGCCGCGCGAACTGAAGCGCTCCTGCAATGCGGCGCTAAGAACCGGGGTCGGAACCGCCTCGTCAATGGCTGCAATGGCGGTCCAGCGCCCTTCGCCTGAATCCGAAACACGGCCCTGAAAATTCGACAGGGTTGGATCATCGTGCAAGGCGTCAGCAGTCAGATCGAGCAGCCACGAGCTGATCACGCTGCCCCGCCGCCAGACTTCGGCAATCTGCGGCAGATCAAAACTGTACTGATAATGTTCGGGGTGGAGCAGCGGCGTGGTTTCCGCGTCAACCTCGTGTTTGCGCAGACCGATATCCGCATTGCGCAGGATATTGAGACCTTCCGCATAGGCGGCCATCAGCCCATATTCGATGCCGTTATGCACCATCTTGACGAAATGCCCGGCACCATTGGCGCCGCAATGAAGATAGCCGAACTCGGACGTGCTTTTGCCGGGCGTAGCCACAACCGGAGCAGCGGGATCATTGCCACCCGGTGCCAGCGAGGCAAAAACCGGTGACAGATGTTCGACAATATCCTTTTCGCCGCCGATCATCAGGCAATAGCCGCGCTCAAGCCCGAAAATGCCGCCACTGGTGCCCACATCAACATAATGCAGGCCCCTGGTTTTCAGCTCACCTGCCCGGCGGATATCGTCATGATAATAGGAATTACCGCCATCAATGATGATGTCGTCCTTGTCGAGCAGCGGCACGAGCTTGGCAATCACGCTGTCAACAACGGCAGCGGGCAGCATCAGCCAGATGGCGCGCGGTTTGGCCAGCAGCGAGACAAACTCTTCAAGCACAATTGTTCCGGTGGCGCCCTGCTTTTGCAGATCCGCCATGCTTTCGGCGCGGGTATCGTGGACGACGAGAGCGTGGCCGCGCTTCATCAGGCGCTGCGCCATATTGGCGCCCATGCGCCCTAACCCAATCATGCCAAGCTGCATTTCATTCTCCTTGGAGTGTTTGCAATCCATCGCGGGAACCCGCAGGCTCCTCGTCATCCGCAAGTTAGGCAGAGCGGGCCGCAGACACAAGCAAGCGATGCGTCATAAGGGCGTGATTATGCAGCCTCGGCATTGGCCGACCAGGCGAAATCGTTGATAAGCATGAGAAAATCGCGATATTGCCAATAAATTCCTGTATAGGTTTGGCAAGATGAATTGATACCTCAGCCAGACGAAGGAGGACCGATGATATCCGGATGGATCAGACTAATCGTAGCTTGGGCAACCGTGGGTGCCTTTCTTGTCTTCGGATATGGCTGGATGGCCGATCTAAGCTCGGTGATGAAAGCTTCACTTCTGTTTGTCTGGTTGTTCGGTGTCATCATCTGGTCCGCCTTTGGCGTGGTGCATGAGGCAGAGGAACTGGCGGAATTGCTGGGCGAGCCGCTCGGGACACTGGTTCTGACACTCTCCATCGTCATCATCGAAGTGGTGCTGATCAGTGCTGTCATGCTGAGTTCCGATGCGCCGACGCTCGGGCGCGATACGATGTTTGCGGTGCTGATGATCGTTCTCAACGGCGTGGTCGGGCTGGGTTTGCTGATTGGCGGGCTGCGCCATGGCCAGCAGGGTTATAACCTGCAAGGTGCGGCTTCCTATCTCATCGTCATCATTCCGCTGACGGTCATTCCGCTAATCCTGCCGAACTTCACGACCTCAACCAGCAATGGCTCACTGACCGTGGTCCAATCGGTATTCTTCTCGATTTTCACCATTGCGCTTTATGTGATCTTCCTCGTCTTGCAGACCGGACGGCATCGCAGCTTCTTCGTCTATCCCAAGGGTGATGAAGTGCTACCGGCAACGGCACCCGAAGTGGAAGCGCCACACGCAAAGCCTGCGGCGGGATCGATAGGGCGCCACACATTGCTGCTTATCCTGAACATTCTGCCAATTGTGCTGCTATCAAAGAGCCTTGCTTCACTGCTCGATCACGGCATTGAAAGCTTTGGCGCGCCAACGGCCCTTGGCGGTCTGCTGATTGCCGCTATCGTCTTCACGCCGGAAGCCATTACGGCCCTGCGCGCGGTTTCAAGCAACGAGCTGCAACGCGCCGTCAACCTGTGCCTCGGCGCGGCAACCTCGACCGTCGGCCTCACGGTGCCTGCGGTGCTCGCCATCAGCCTGTTCACTGGACAAACGGCAATTCTCGGTCTGTCGTCCACCGAGATGACCCTGCTTGCGGTGACGCTGATCCTGAGCACGCTGACCTTTTCCGGTCTGCGCACAACGGTGCTTGAGGGCGCGGTGCATCTGATGATTTTCTTTGTTTATCTCGTGCTGATCTTCAGCCCTTGATCTGAGCACGATCAAAATTGTTGCGGGGTTATGGTGCAGGTGCGTGGTTCGTGGTTCGACAAGCTCACCATGAGGGAGAGGGGTGATGAAGGGAGCAAGTTCTGCAACTTTCACGATCCGCAATCTCTGCGATTAGCGTTGCATCCTCACTCTCCCTCATGGTGAGCTTGTCGAACCACGAACCACGCAGCAGTGGCGGCATTCACCCCCCTCTGTCCTGTCGGACATCTCCCCCACAAGGGGGGAGATCAGCTGTCAGTACTGCCTTTGCACAATCTGCAACTTTTCCTGTTGTGGGAAAGCGTTCATATCAATGTGATCTCCCCCCTTGTGGGGGAGATGTCCGACAGGACAGAGGGGGGTGAAACTTGGCAAAACCCTTCACGCCTGGTTCGCCCTTCGACAGGCTCAGGAGGCTCACCATGAGGGGGAGTGATGATGCAAGGCTAATCGCAGAGATTGCGGATCACGAAGTTTACGGATCACGAAGGTTGCAGAACTGGCTCCCTTCATCACCCCTCTCCCTCATGGTGAGCTTGTCGAACCACGCACCACGAACCTGCACCATACCCCCGCAACAACAAACATCGTCACCAGCAGTTTACACCCAAATCAGCTGTAATTGCTCAAACCCCTGAATGAACAGGCTGGGCAGACACCGTCACATCCTGAAGGCGCACGAAGCGGAAGCCTTTTTTCTGTAAGGCGAGCACGCCCTTGGCAACACCTTCTCCGGCCACACGGCTGGGCTGGTTGATGTGGGCGATGATGACGTCACCATCTTTGGCGGCGGAAATGCGCTTTTCCACCTGCCCCGCCATCAGCGAAGCGCCCATATCGGCATTGAGCGAGTAACCAGCAACGCGGTAGCCCATGTCGTGGATGATCCGCATGCCGTTTTCGCTGTAACGGGCCGTCGCGTCGCGATACCAGACCGGCTTGGCGACCGACGCTGTCAACATAGCATCGACACCGCCCTGAATCTCACTGCGGATACCCGCCTCGGTGCCGGCCGTTTTCAGCCCGAACATGGTCGGCTGGTTGTCGATAGCGGGGACATGGTTCAGCCCATGGTTTTCAAGCTCGAACAGATCAGGGTGCGCCTTCATGACGGCCAGCGCTTCGGCATTGCGCCGCATCCAGCGGGCGGTGACGAAGATGGTTGCCGGAATATGGTTTTCAACCAGCGTATTCAAGATGCGCAGGTCCGTCTGGCCCGAACAGGCGTCGAGCGTCAAAGCCACCTGTGGAGAGACCGCACCGCCCTTGGCGATGTAGAGTTTTGGCTCGACGAAAGACGCCTGATCCTTGGCCGTTGCGATACCCGCAGGGGCGATCAGAAGAAGAGCAGCGATGATTGCAGAAGCTGAGCGCACGATATTGACCAATAATGAGGATTTCGCGCAGCTACACGCGCAGATCGCGTCCAAAATGCGGCATTGGCCCTGTGAACAGGGCCAATAACACTACTTTTTCTTCGCCGAAGCCTGCGCCGCCGCCAGACGGGCAATCGGCACACGGAACGGCGAGCAGGACACATAGTCGAGACCCGTCTCTTCACAGAAGTGAATCGAAGCCGGATCGCCGCCATGTTCGCCGCAAATGCCAAGTTTGATATCCGGGCGCGTTGCCCTGCCCTTTTCCACGCCAATGCGCACCAGTTCGCCAACGCCATCCACATCGATGGAGACAAACGGGTCCTGCTCGATAATGCCCTTCATCTGATAGGTCATCAGATAGGATGAGGCATCGTCGCGCGAGATACCGAAGGTTGTCTGCGTCAGGTCATTGGTGCCGAAGGAGAAGAACTCAGCCACTTCGGCAATGGAATGGGCACGGACAGCGGCACGCGGCAGCTCGATCATCGTACCGACGAGGTAGTTGATCTTGATATCCGCTTCCTTCATCACATCGGCGGCAACCGCATCAATGCGTGCCTTGACGAAATCAAGTTCAGCGCGAAGGCCAACCAGCGGCACCATGATTTCAGGCTCGATAGGCGCACCGGTGGCTTCGGCAGCCTGTATGGCCGCTTCAAAGATCGCCCTTGCCTGCATCTCGGCAATTTCCGGATAGGAAATAGCAAGGCGGCAACCACGATGCCCGAGCATCGGGTTGAACTCATGCAGGCTGTCAGTCCGCTCCCGCAGTTTTTGCGGGCTTATTTTCATGACAGCCGCAACGTCAGCAATTTCCTCATCCGTCTTGGGAAGGAATTCGTGCAGCGGCGGGTCGAGCAGTCGAATTGTGACGGGAAGGCCGTTCATGATTTCAAAGAGTTCCTTGAAATCAGCACGCTGCATCGGCAGCAGCTTGTCGAGCGCCGCACGGCGGCCCTTTTCGTTGTCGGCCAGGATCATCTCGCGCATGGCAAGAATGCGGTCGCCGTCAAAGAACATGTGTTCGGTGCGGCAAAGGCCGATGCCCTCGGCACCAAACGACCGCGCCATGCGCGCATCGGTCGGCGTGTCGGCATTGGCGCGCACTTTCATGCGGCGTGTGCGGTCGGCCCATTCCATGATTTTGGCAAAGTCGCCTGAAAACTCAGGCTGCAGCATGGGCACGGCGCCCTTGAGCACCTGTCCGATACCGCCATCAATGGTGATGATATCGCCCTTTTTCAGGAGCACACCGGCGGCGAGCAGCGTTTCATTGCGATAGTCGACGCGAAGCGAACCCGCACCGGAAACACAGGGCTTGCCCATGCCGCGCGCCACAACGGCCGCATGGCTGGTCATGCCGCCACGCGTGGTCAGGATAGCCTCGGCGGCGTGCATGCCGTGAATGTCTTCCGGGCTGGTTTCAATGCGCACGAGAATGGCCTTGCGGCCCTCGGATTTCAGCTGTTCGGCATCCTCGGACGAGAACACGATCTCACCCGTTGCCGCACCCGGCGATGCCGGAAGGCCGCTGCCGATGACATTGCGCTTGGCTGATGGGTCGATTGTCGGGTGCAAAAGTTGATCCAGCGACGCCGGATCAATACGCAGCACCGCCTCAGCCTGACTGATCAGGCCTTCATTGGCCATTTCAACCGCGATTTTCAGCGCTGCCTTGGCGGTGCGCTTGCCGGAGCGCGTCTGCAACATCCACAGCTTGCCGTTCTCGATGGTAAATTCGAGATCCTGCATGTCGGTGTAGTGCTTTTCCAGCCGGTCCGACACGGCGCAGAATTCGGCGAAAGCAGCCGGCATCAGCTTTTCCAGTGAAGGCTTGTCGGAACCAGCTGCAATGCGCGCATCTTCGGTAATGTTTTGCGGCGTTCTGATGCCCGCAACCACATCTTCGCCCTGCGCATTGACCAGAAACTCGCCATAGAGCTTCTTTTCGCCGGTGGACGGATTGCGCGTGAAGGCAACGCCGGTTGCCGAGCGCTCGCCCATATTGCCGAACACCATGGCTTGAACACTGACCGCCGTGCCCCAGCTTTCCGGGATATTGTGCAGGCGGCGATAGGTGATCGCGCGGGCATTCATCCAGCTGGAAAATACCGCGCCGATGGCACCCCACAGCTGCTTTTCCGGGTCCTGCGGGAATGGCTCTTCCAGCTCTTCCTCGATTTTGGCCTTGTAAAGGTCGATAACGCCCTTCCAGTCATCGGCTGTAAGCGCGGTATCGATCTCGACGCCGAGATTGGCCTTGGTATCCTCAAGGATTTCCTCAAAGACAGAATGGTCAAGCCCCATGACCACATCGGAATACATCTGGATGAAACGGCGATAGCTGTCATAGGCAAAACGCGGATCACCGGATTCGCGGGCGATGGCTTCTACCGTCTCGTCATTGAGGCCGAGATTGAGCACCGTATCCATCATGCCGGGCATTGACGCGCGCGAGCCGGAGCGCACCGAAACAAGCAAAGGTTTTGACTTGTCGCCGAAATCGCGGCCCGTCACCTTGGCAATATGGCCAAGTGCTTTTTTGACATCAGCTTCAAGCGTATCGGGATAGCGGCGGCCATTGGCATAAAACCAGCTGCACACTTCCGAAGTGATGGTAAACCCCGGCGGGACCGGCAGCCCGAGCGCGCACATCTCCGCGAGATTGGCACCTTTGCCACCCAGAAGATTGCGATCACCGGCGGAGCCTTCCGCCTTGCCGTCACCGAATGTGTAGACCCACTTCACCATTGCAGCCTCCCTGCCGCCGTCCATGTGCCGCAAAGCACTGATGAAGGTCTATTCGATAGAAAAGGCAAGCACCATCGAAAAATGCTGCATCGCAGCATTCAAATCGATTAGCAGGGTAAATCCGCGTTAATCTTTGAAATCCTTCGTCATTTCAAGCTTGAAACGGTTAGCCTGCAACCTTGGCTTGCTTCGCGGGTGGTTCGTGGTTCGTGTTTCGACAGGCTCACCATGAGGGAGAGTGAGGATGCAACGCTAATCACCAACGTTGCAGAACTTGGCTCCCTGCAACCTATCCCTCTCCGTCTGCCAAGTTTCACCCCCCTCTGTCCTGTCGGACATCTCCCCCACAAGGGGGGAGATCAGCCTTCACTACTGCCTTTGCACAATCTGCAACGGTTCCTGTTGTGGGAAAGCATTCATGCCAATGTGATCTCCCCCCTTGTGGGGGAGATGTCCGACAGGACAGAGGGGGGTGAGTGCCGCCGGTGCATGATTTGTGGTTCGTGGTTCGACAAGCTCACCATGAGGGAGAGAGATGGGCTGCAGGGAGTCAGGTTCTGCGATCTTTGTGATTATCGTTGCATCTCCAATCTCCCTCATGGTGAGCTTGTCGAACCACGGACCACGAACCACCCTCATGCAAGAGCATTCCACGGAACTGCGAATAGCTTAACTCGCCTCGCGCAGTTGCTCGGCGGTCTGGAGATCGACCGATACCAGCTGGCTGACACCCTGCTCGGCCATGGTGACACCAAAGAGGCGGTTCATGCGGGCCATGGTGATGGGGTTGTGGGTGATCACGACGAAACGCGTTTCGGTCGACGCGGCCATCTCGTCCATCAGATTACAGAAGCGCTCGACATTGTGGTCATCGAGCGGTGCGTCCACCTCATCGAGCACGCAGATGGGTGCCGGATTGGTCAGGAACACCGCAAAGATCAGTGCCATGGCCGTCAGTGCCTGCTCGCCGCCAGAGAGCAACGTCATGGTCTGTGGCTTCTTGCCGGGCGGGCGGGCGAGAATTTCGAGACCGGCTTCCAGCGGATCTTCCGATTCGATCAGTTGCAGCTCTGCCGTACCACCACCGAAAAGGTGGGTGAAGAGCCGCTGGAACTGGGCATTCACCACTTCGAACGCCGCAAGCAGCCGCTCGCGGCCTTCACGATTAAGGCTCTGGATCGCCTGACGCAGTTTTTTGACCGCCTCGATAATGTCTTCGCGTTCGCTGACAATCGCCTCAAGCCGCGCTGACAATTCTTCCTGTTCTTCCTCGGCGCGCAGGTTGACGGCACCAAGGCGCTCGCGCTCGATCTTGAGCCGCTCCAGATTGCGATCCGTCGCATCGACATCGGGCAGCGGATCATTGGGACCAAGGCCGGTCAGCTTCATTGCTTCGTGCGGGGCGCAGTTCAGCGCCTCGGCAATACGGGTTTCGGCGTCCTGCCGGCGTTCCTGCGCAGCGGCAAGGCGCTCTTCCGACCGCGCTCTGCCCTCGCGCGCCGTGGCGAGCGACTGGATGGCATCGGTGGCGGCGCGGTCAAGTTCCTGCTGGCGTGCCTCGGCAATAGCAAGCCGGTCACCGGCTTCCTTGCGCAAAGCTTCGGCTTGCGACAATTGCGATAGCAGCGCCCGGTTGCGTTCGGCAATTTCGTCAGGCGCATCGACCAGATCGGCAAATTCTTCTTCGGCTTCCTGACGGCGCTCGGTCAGGGATTCAATCTGACGATCGGCATTTTGCGCACGATCATTCCAGCTTTTGCGCTCAAAGCCGATGGATTCAAGCCGCCGCATGCGGTTCTCGGCTTCGCGGCGCAGACCTTCATGCGCAGCGCGCGCCTCGGCAAGAGTTGCGCGATCCGTCATGACCTCGGTGGTGAGATGCGCAAGCCGGATATTGACTTCTTCAAGATCCGGCGCGCGGGCCAAACGATCCTCGGCTGCAAGGAATTGCTCCTGCGTTTCGGCCAAGGTCTCGGCAAGGCGTGATTTGCCTTCATCCAATGCGGCGCGGCGGCTGGAAAGCTGCCCGGCAGCGCGTTCAGCAGCGGCCAGTGCCTCGCGCGCATCGCTGACACCACGCTGCATGGCGCGCCAATGGTCACGGGCGGTGCGTTCATTTTCGACCGACTGGCGCACGGCGGCTTCCGCTACGGCAATGGCGGCTTCGGCTTCACGCAAATGCTTTGTTGCCTCGACCACTTCGATATCAAGTTCGGCAAGGCGGTTTTTCTGGGCCAGACGCTGAGCGGCAGGTGTCGGCGCATCGGCGCTGGCCGTATAGCCATCCCAGCGCCAGAGGGCACCTGAACGGCTGACGAGCCGCTGTCCTGTTTTCAAGGATGTTTGCAGCCGTGCGCCATCAGCCTCATCGACGATACCGATCTGGGCAAGACGGCGGGCCAGTTGGAGGGGTGCCTTGACGACGCTGGCAAGCGATTTGAGACCTGATGGCAAGGCGGGATCATCGCCAGCCCCATCCACGTCGCCCCAGAACACCGGGGCGCTGCGATCAACAGGCGCGTCCAGATCTTCACCCAGCGCCGCACCGAGGGCGATTTCAAAACCCTTTTCTACCTTGACCGCCTCCACGACAGCGGGAAACAGATCGGAACCGCCGATATTGATCATTTTTGCCAAAGTCCGGGCTTCGGTCTCAATCCGGTTCAAATCGCTGCGGGCATCCTGCAAGGGCTGGCGCAACTGCGCTTCATTGCGGCGCGCCGTTTCAACGGCAGCTTCAGCGGCCAGCGCACCTTCTTCAGCGTGCTCAAGTGTAGCTTCGGCCGTTTCAACCAGCGCCTGCTTCTCGATGGGGTCAGCAAGGGCGGCGATCTGCGCCGTAATCCCGGCGAGATCACGCTCCACATCGCCCATCTGGCGGATGAGACGCTCACGGCGCTCGGCACTTTCGCGCAGATTACGCTCAACCTGTGCCCGTTCTGCGGTCGCCTCGGCGCGTTCGGCCGTTACCTTGGCAAGTGCTGCTTCACTTTCCTTCAGCTTGGCGTCGGCCCGTTCAAAATCAGCGCGGGTTTCCAGCTCATGTTCGCCCGCATTGGCATTGTCTTCATTCAGCGCGCGCTCTTCGGCATCAAGGCGGGCGATAATATCCGCATTATCGCGCACCATCTGTTCTTCGCGGGCAATATCCGACGTGAGCTGGGCAAGGCGCTTTTCCAGTTCCGATTGACGGGCGCGGATGCGCTGGGCTTCTTCATCGATCTGCGAGCGGGCAATGGTCAAGCGCTGCAATGCCGCTGCGGCCTTGGCTTCCGCCTCACGCAGATCAGGCAGTTTGTGTGCGCCGATGGCCTGTTCCTTGGCCGCATTCATCTGAACCTGTGCAAAATCACCGACACCCGATGTGGCCGCTGATAGAGCCGATTGCGCCTCGGCTTCCTGATTTTTGGCAACAGCCCATTTCAGATGCAGAAGAATAGCTTCTGAACGGCGAATATCCGCCGACAGGCTCTTGAAACGGTTGGCCTGACGCGATTGCCGCTTCAAGCTCTCAATCTGGGTTTCAAGCTCGCCAACGACATCTTCCAGCCGTTCCAGATTTTGCTCGGCGGCCCGCAGACGCAGTTCCGCCTCATGGCGGCGGGTATGCAGACCCGAAATGCCTGCGGCCTCTTCCAGAAGCGCACGGCGTGCCTGCGGCTTGGCCTGAATGAGTTCACCGATGCGGCCCTGCCCGACCATAGAAGGCGAACGAGCGCCTGTTGACTGGTCAGCAAACAGCAGTTGCACATCCTTGGCGCGGGCGTCCTTGCCATTGATGCGATAGACCGAACCAGCCTCGCGCTCGATACGGCGCGAGACCTGCAATTCATCGGCATCGTTGAAGCTTGCCGGGGCGCTGCGGTCGTGATTGTCGAGAAAAAGCGTGACTTCAGCCGTATTGCGCGATGGGCGCGTGCCGGAGCCGGAGAAAATGACGTCATCCATGCCGGATGCGCGCATATTCTTGTAGGAGTTTTCGCCCATCACCCAGCGCAGGGCTTCCACCAGATTGGACTTGCCGCAGCCATTGGGGCCGACAACGCCGGTCAACCCGCCTTCAATGACGAATTCGGCGGGCTCGACAAAGGATTTGAAACCGAGAAGGCGGAGTTTTGTGAAGCGCATCAGACGGCCCTTCCCCAAAACGCCATAGGGACGGACGCAGTAAGGCGTCCGCCAGATTTCAACAGGCAGCTATCAGAGTAGACCGTCGATAATCGCTGACATTTCGTCAACCGATAGGGCTCCTGCATACTTCGTGCCGTTGATGAAGAATGTCGGCGTGGCATTCACGCCGAAATCCTTGGCTCCGCGGTCACGCGATGCATTCACATCATCCAGAAGTTTTTGGTTCGTCAAGCAAGCGTTGAACGACTCCTGTGTAAAACCGGCCAATTTGGAGATTTGCAGCAAAGGTTCTACCGCATTTGCCGATGCAGCCCACTGTTCCTGCTGTTTGAACAGCACATCAACCAGCGGGTAATAACGATCTTCAGGGGCGCAGCGGGCGAGCATGAAGGCAGCGGCAGCGCGCGGATCGAACGGGAATTCGCGCAGGATGAGTTTTGCCTTGCCCGTATCGATGTACTTTTCCTTGATGGTCGGCAGCGTCGCAACGGTGAAGTGCGCGCAATGCGGGCAGGTCATCGATGCATATTCAATGATGGTGACAGGCGCTTCGGCCTTGCCCAGCACGATATCCTTCAACGGGCCCTGCTCCAGAAGCTTGGCCGGATCGATCTTGCCGGCAGCCTCAGGGATTTTCACATCGGATGGTACAGGTGTCGAAGCGGCAGCAGCGGGCTTTGCCGCATCTTCTGACCATGCAGGATTGCCCGCAGTTGCAGCGAGCGCCGCCGTCGATACGGCCGCGAGGGTCAGAATGTTTCGGCGTGTCAGCATTTCGGTCATAAGGATCACCTGTCTCCGGTGTTGATTATGCGTTGATTGACTCAATAGAGCCCCATGGCAGTTTCTTTAAGGCAGAGCTTGCATTCTGTCTTTGAATTTTTCGTGATCTGAACGGGAATAAAATCAAGTCAATGGGATAACAGGGTGGGTTGTTGGTATTTGGTGGTTTGAGTGTTGATGGGCTGACGAAGCTGTGGGGTGTGGTTCGTGGTTCGACAAGCTCACCATGAGGGAGAGTGTGGATGTAACGCTAATCACCTACGTTGCAGAACTGGACTCCCTGCAACCCACCCATGCCTGTCATCCTCGGGCTTGACCCGAGGACCCATAATTTAAAATGTTGAATATCCGGATTTACCTGATCTTTTTAGCAGTGGGTCCTCGGGTCAAGCCCGAGGATGACGGAGATGGATCATGAAAGGGAGCCAATCTGCGCGACCTTTATGCTGCAACCGCCGCACTCGAACCTAACGCTTGATCTTTTCCGCGTGGATGCTCTGGCCGAGGCGTTCCAGTGCCTCACGCAAGCTGTCATCCTCGATGGCTTCCACCACGCGGCTGATCTTGCCCTTGGTGGCGGCATCAACAGGCGGCAGTGCGCGCCGCTTCGGTGCGGGCAGAGTGATTGCCTTCTGCTCGATCTTGATACGGCCGACGGCGGCAAATCCCAAAAAAGCATTGACCCGGCTGATGATTTCCCCGGTTTCGTGCTGAATACGCATGGCTGTAAAGCCCTGACAGGCGATAACCAGCGTTGCGGGCTGGAATGGGTCGTCTTCATGCGCGCGGCGCGGCCATAGCAATTTCAGTGGACGCGACTGATCGCCGAGAGCCGGACCAACCACCTCTTCCCACGCCTGAACGAGTTCAATCGTGATACCGGCGCGCTTGCGCAGGACAGGGTCGAGAATGCCCGATGCGGGATCCGCCAAAGGCCGGAATCCTCTTTGCTTGCGGTCATTGCTCATCGTACCAAATGCCTTGCATCAGGAAGGGAAGTGTCAGCGGCCATTATAGCCGCGAAACCACTCAACAAACAAAGGAATACCCTCTTCCAGCGTCGTCTTCGGGCAAAAGCCCAGATCGCGCGTAGCAAGATCGATGTCGGCAAACGTGCGCTCGACATCGGCTGGCGGCATTGGTTCAAACTTTTTGATGGCTTCCCGGCCAACAGCCTGTTCGATGATTTCGATAAAGCGCAGCAAAGCGACCGGATTGTTGTTGCCGAGATTATAAACAGGCGCGGTCTCATTAGGATTGGTCAGGATGCGGTTGATCGCACCCAGCACACCGCTGACAATATCGTCGATGAAGGTGAAATCACGCGCCATCTTGCCGTGATTATAGACCTTGATCGGCTCGCCCTTCGAAATGGCATCGGTAAAGAGCCATGGGGCCATATCAGGGCGGCCATAGGGGCCGTAGACGGTGAAGAACCGCAAGCCAGTGGACGCGACCTTGTGCACATGGGCATAGGAATAGGCCAGCAATTCCGCCGATCGTTTTGTTGCCGCATAGACGGAAACCGGGTTGTTGACCGGATCGCTTTCGGAAAATGGCACTTTGGTATTGGCACCATAGACCGATGATGAACTGGCATAGACAACAGGCGGGTGTTTTGGCATGACGCGCGCCTGTTCGAAAACCGTCACCTGACCATGCACATTGGCGTCGACATAGGCGGCAGGATTTTCAACCGAGTAACGGACACCGGCCTGAGCCGCGAGATGCACGATGACATCCGCATCCATGTCCCGGGCAATGGCGGCGCGCAATTCTTCAGGTTTGGCGATATTGGCCCTGATAAAACGGATACCGGGCAAGCCCTCAAGCGCTGACAGGCGCGTTTCCTTGAGAGCGACCTGATAGTAATCATTGAGATTGTCGATGGCGACGACCTCGAAACCTTCACTGGCCAGCCGTCTTGCCACATGAAAGCCGATAAAGCCTGCCGCTCCGGTAACAATCGCTTTCATTTCAATACTTTATCCCAAACACCCATTATTATTATGCAGCCAGAGCGGCCTTGTCATCTTCGGCGCGGTCTGCGATTTCCCGCATCGACAGATAGGGTATCGTGCCGGAAACCGAAGAAATGAGAAGCGTCATATAGATGAAAACCGCATCGGTGGCATCATGACCGAACATGATGCCGAACATGCCTGTTATCACATAACTGGTAACGAGCAGCAGCGAAAGCGCCATCATCAGATCACGGCCCGGTCCGGGTTCTTTCAGCCTTGCCGCAACAATAGGCGCAGACAGCAGAAGCAGCAGCGCCAGAATACCCAATACACCACCGTCAACAGCAGCATTCAGAAACCCATTATGGACATGGGTGAATGTCATATATTTCTCAATGGGCAATTCCAGAGCCTCATTGACAGACTGCATGCGATTTTGCGGACCCTGCCCGATGAGAGGTGAAGCAAAGAATGCCTTCTCGGCACCGCTCCACAGCTGAATCCGCGCGCCCAGCGAACTCATATTATCAGGCTTTTCGTCAAGTTGGACGATATCGATCTGCAAGGCACGATAACGGTCAAGGATTTTGGGTATCGCAGCCAGGGCCACCACGACAAGCAAAAGTACAATCAAAACTTTTACCGTTCTGTTGATCGTCGGCAATGTCTGACCGCGCAGATACCAAAACAGAATGGCGCAATGAACGGGAATCACCAGCCATGCGGACCGGGTTCCGGAGAGAAACGCGCAAATTATACCGCAGGTGAAACCGGCAATTGCAATTATGCGTTCGGTCCTGCTTTCTGAATGGACATTGAGCAGTGAAATACTGCCGAAAAGAACCGTGAAAAGTCCGAACACAGCGGCATTGCCTGCACCGCCTGCTGCCCGGCTCTCAATAAACAGCACCTGAATAATGCTGTAGATCAGAGCCCCAATCATCCCGATGCCTGCGCCTGTAACAAAGAACGGTACGAGGCGCCCCTGCAAACTCACTCTGAGACGAGGGATAAGTGCCCATACCGCCAGAAACGGGATCATTTTCAGGAGATATTCGCCGCCCTTTGCCAGATTGGGGCTGAGAACAACGGTGAGAGCCGTGACCAGGACATAGGTGGTGAAAATCCACGCAATGACGCGATCCTGCCGTGTCATCTGATACGGATAGCGCTTCAGGCTCAGTGAAATGATCGCCCAGAGGAACGCGCACACCAGCGTCACCGATGTTCCGCTGACCAGCAAACCCGGGAAAAGCGCAAACAGAAACGTGAATATACGATTGTTCCGGTCGATACCGATCAAACGCCCTTTGGTGGGAAGCAGCAGGGCGTTGGTCAACTGAGCTGGAAACATTTATGAATCCGAATATTCTTGAATTTGCGATCGCAACCGTTTCATAAGAAATGTCACACCACTTCCCTGTAAAGCAGTTTTGGATTGATGCAACCTATAACCACTAAACTGCTACTATGGTATAATTCCCACCATCGAATTTTACCCTGGCGCATAACGCCTGATGAACACAAGTCAGGAATTGTGGCAGATCCTTACCGAATCTGGCTGTCGGAAATCATGCTTCAACAGACAACCGTTGAGGCAGTAAAGCCCTATTTCCTGACCTTTATAGGCAAATGGCCAAGCGTTATGCACCTCGCGGCGGCCACTCAGGATGATGTCATGCGGGCATGGGCCGGGCTTGGTTATTATTCCCGCGCCCGCAACCTGAAGAAGTGCGCCGATATTATCGCGGCCGATTTCGACGGGCGTTTTCCTGATGATTTTATAAAGCTTAAATCATTGCCGGGAATTGGCGATTATACGGCGGCGGCCATTGCATCCATCGCCTTTGACAGGCCGATTGCGGTTGTTGATGGCAATGTCGAGCGCGTCATTACACGGCTTCATGCTTTGGCCACGCCGCTGCCCGCGGCAAAACCCGAGATCCGGCGCCTGATGCAATTGCTGACCCCAGACAAACGTCCGGGTGATTTTGCCCAGGCGATGATGGATCTTGGTGCGACGATTTGCACACCCAAGCGCCCGGCCTGCGTGATTTGTCCGCTCAATGACAATTGCGAGGCGCTTAAAACCACCGACCCAGAATTTTTCCCGGTAAAGGCACCCAAAAAGGACAAGCCAGTTCGTCTTGGCGCGGCATTCGTGGCGATTTCGACCGAGGGTGAAGTCTATCTGCGCGGACGGGCACAAACGGGATTGCTCGGCGGTATGGCTGAAGTACCGACAACAGAATGGACATCACGGATCGACGGCGAAACCGGCGTCGAAGCTGCGCCGTTCAACGCAAAGTGGCTGCCCAGCGGTTCAATTACCCATATTTTCACGCATTTTGAACTGCGGCTGACGATCTACCGGGCGGAGAATATTCAAAAACAGGCCAGCAATGACGGCTGGTGGATACGCATTGAAAATCTGAACGGCGAGGCATTGCCGACGGTCATGAAAAAGGCCATTGCTGCCGCGATACCGGATGCATTCGAGAAGAGAAGGAAAGAGGCATGACACCCGTCAAACACATCGTTTTCGACATCGGACAGGTTCTTATTCACTACGATCCCGATGTTGCTTTTCGCAGTGTCATCCCTGATGAGACCGAGCGTAAATGGTTTTTTGAAAACATCTGCACCCATGAATGGAATCTTGAACAGGATCGTGGCCGCAAATGGGCCGATGCCGAAGCGCTGTTGATTGCCGATTTTCCTGATCGGGAACATCACATTCGTGCTTTCCGGCAGAACTGGCACCAGATGATCACCGGTTCAATTGATGATAGCGTCGTGATTATGCGCAAGCTGATCGCCGACGGGCATGATGTGACCATGCTGACGAATTTTGCATCCGATACGCTGCGGGAAGCTTGGCAGCGCTTCCCCTTCCTGACCGAAAGCCGCGGTGTGACCATTTCCGGCGATATCGGCCTGATCAAGCCTGACAAGGCGATCTACGACCACCATGTTGCAACGTTTGGTGTTGACCCTGCTGCAACACTCTTCATTGACGACAGTGCAAAGAATGTCGCTGGCGCACAGGCAGCCGGCTGGCAGTCGGTGCAGTTCATCAATCCGCAGACGCTGCGCGCAGACCTTCATCATCTCGGCATTCGTGTCTGAACCAGAACGACGAAACGCCCAAGGCAGCAACCTTGGGCGTTTCGAGATCAGAGCGGCACTGGAGGTCTCGTCCGATCGGATTAAGGGTTAGATGCCAGCGGACGCCATTCCGTCGCGAACCTGCCTGCGCAGTTCATCAATGGGTTTCAGCTTGCCGTCCTCTTCATAGTGCCAGAACGTCCAGCCATTGCAGGCATCAAAACCTTGCACCTTGGCGCCCATGCGGTGAATTGAACCGGCATCGCCATTGCTGGCAACAGTGCCGTCAGCCCGTACAATAGCGGCGTGACGCTGGCGCGCATCACTCAGAACCACACCCGGCTTGAGCAAGCCCGCTTCAACAATGCTGCCAAAGGCAACGCGCGGTTCGGCGCGCTTGCCGGTCATGACCTTGAGTTCGGCACCGCCGAGTTCCTCGACCGAGGCAATCCGGCTCATCGCCGCGTCGATATATTTCTGCTCACGTTCAACGCCGACAAAATGGCGGCCAAGGCGTTTGGCGACCGCGCCGGTTGTTCCTGATCCGAAGAACGGATCGAGAATGACATCGCCGGGCTTGGATGAAGCCATGAGAAGACGGGCCAAAAGGGCTTCCGGCTTCTGTGTCGGGTGGACTTTGTCGCCATTCTCATCTTTCAGACGCTCCGCACCGGTGCAGATGGGAAACAGCCAGTCGGACCGCATCTGCAGATCGTCATTGGCAGCCTTCATCGCTTCATAGTTGAAGGTGTAGCCCTTGCCTTTCTGATCGCGCGACGCCCAGATCATGGTTTCATGCGCATTCTGGAAGCGGCGGCCACGGAAATTCGGCATAGGGTTGTTCTTGCGCCAGATAATGTCATTGAGCATCCAGAATCCGAGATCCTGCATGATCGCACCAACGCGGAAGATGTTGTGATAGGAGCCGATGACCCAGATCGTGCCATTCGGCTTCAGCACGCGGCGGCAGGCAAGCAGCCATGCGCGGGTAAAGGCATCATAGGCCTGAAAACTATCGAACTGGTCCCAATGATCATCGACAGCGTCGACCTTTGACTGGTCGGGGCGATGCAGATCGCCATCAAGCTGCAGATTATAGGGAGGGTCGGCGAAAATAACATCAATCGAATGATCAGGGAGACGATTGAGGGCGGCAACACAGTCGCCTTTGAGGATCGTGTCGAGCCAGGACGATTGCGGTGCAGCCTGGGGCAGGTCATTGACGAGACGAACAACGGACATGGGATACTCGATTACTGGAGACGCGTTACTGAACTGTCCTTATGGTTACCGAGCAGGGTAAACATCGCGTTAAAGCCAATCGATATCTCCGGCGATATCTCTGACCGGTGCGCTTTTCTTTGACGCCCCGGCAATAAGAGTGTAGTCGATGCCGGTAATCCCCCAAGCTTGACCCAAAGCTGCTCAATGCAGCTATTTTTCACGAACAGGTATGACGGAATGGAACCCCAGCTGATTATTTTCGACTGCGATGGCGTGCTCGTTGATTCAGAGATACTCGCCGCTGAAGTCGAATCGAAACTGTTGACAGAGTCGGGTTATCCGATCGAACCGGAGGCCATTGCCGAACGCTTCGCCGGACTGACCTGGACCGACATTCTCATTCAGGTGGAAAAAGAATCCGGCGTGCCGATCTCCGCCTCGCTTATTGAAGAATCCGCGCGCCAGATGGATCACAAACTGCGCAACGAGCTCAATGTCATCGATGGTATCGAACAGGTCGTTGCCGCTCTGAAATATCCCAAATGCATAGCGTCGAACTCGACCAGCGCTGCATTGAAGATGATGCTGGAGCAGAGCACGCTCTATGACCTTTTCGCCCCGAACATTTTCTCGGCACGCGAAGTGGGAAGCCAGAAGCCAAAGCCTGCCCCTGACGTTTTCCTGTTTGCGGCAAAACATTTCAATGTCGAACCCGCCCGCTGCATCGTGATCGAGGATTCATCGCACGGCGTCCATGCGGCAGCAACAGCTGGAATGCGTGTTATCGGCTTTACCGGCGGTGCCCACACTTATCCGGGTCATGCGGACAAGCTGACCGATGCCGGTGCTGAAACCGTCATCAGCCGCCACCGCGACCTGCCCGCCGTTCTCGAAGCAATGGCTGTCTGGTCCGAGGCTGTTTGAACTGGTGTGCAACCGGCGCCGCTCAAAGCGATGCCCCTAGCAAAGAAAAGGGCGGCCAATCGGCCGCCTTGTTGTTATTTCTTCTTTTTGGTCTTCGTCTTTGCCTGCGTATCATCCGGACCTTCATCAAATCCGATGAAAATCTGAACATCCTTGGCTGATGGTGCCGGGAAGCTGACATTGGGATCGTTGAAAATGAACTGTGACGCAGCTGACGTGTCGGTTGCCGAAATCGGCTGCTTGTACAGTTTGGAATAGAGCACGTTCGAGCCCTGCATCACCGCAACACGGATCGGCATGGTCAGCGTACCGGCACTGAACTTCGGACCTGGAACCACTTTGCCTGAGATCGCGACATTCATGGTCAGCGTACCTTCACCGCGCTTGCAGGACCGGCTCTGATCGCCAATCGAAGCCTGATAGATCAGGTTTTCTGGAGCTTTGGGTGCCTTGCCGTAATTATTGAAGATAGCTGTACCTTCACGGATCGTCACCCCAGGGCAATAGGCGGTCAGCTCGGTTGCCGTGATACGGGCCTGGGCTTCCGCTACTGCCGGGTCCTTTGATGGATCTTTTTCACCGGTTGTGCTGCAGCCTGCAAGACCTACAGCGAAAATCATGCCGCAAAGTTGATAGAAGGGCAGAGATTTATGTGTTTCTGACTTCATGAACTGAACTTTCCTTGACGAACGAACCTGTTCTATACCAACGGTAAGGTAAGAATACGACGGTGCTTTCCAGCTTTCTGCCACAGGAGTTGGCTGGCTCGCAAGCGCGGTACAAAAGGCGAATGATATGAAATATGCAAGTACTCGTGGAGAAGCGCCTGTTTTGGGCTTTTCCGACGCCCTTCTGGCTGGTCTGGCGCGTGATGGTGGTCTTTATCTGCCTCAGGAGTTTCCACAGTTTTCCGCAGATGAGATTCGCGCGCTGCGCGGCAAAAGCTATGAAGACGTCGCCATCCGTGTTCTGACCCCATTTATTGCGGGTGATATTGATCAGGCTGATTTCGAACGCATGGTGCATGAAGCCTATGCCACTTTCCGCCACAGCGCTGTCTGCCCATTGGTCCAGACCGATCACAATGAATTCGTGCTTGAACTCTTCCATGGCCCGACCCTTGCCTTCAAGGATGTGGCGATGCAGCTTCTCGCCCGGTTGATGGATTATATTCTCACCAAACGCGACCAGCGCGCGACGATTGTCGGTGCCACATCTGGCGATACCGGCGGCGCTGCCATTGAAGCCTTCGCCAACCGCGACCGCACCGATATTTTTATTCTGTTTCCGCACAATCGCGTTTCGCCGGTACAGCAACGCCAGATGACGACTTCCGCCGCGTCAAATGTGCATGCGCTGGCCATCGAAGGCAATTTTGACGATTGCCAGTCACTGGTCAAAGGCATGTTCAATGATCTGAATTTCCGTGATGCGCTGTCACTGTCCGGTGTGAATTCGATCAACTGGGCGCGCATCATGCCGCAGATCGTCTATTACTTTACGGCAGCGGTTTCCCTCGGCAGCCCTGATCGTCCGGTGTCATTCACGGTTCCCACGGGCAATTTCGGCGATATTTTTGCTGGCTACGTTGCCAAGCGCATGGGTCTTCCCATCGACCGGCTGGTGATTGCCACCAACGATAATGACATTTTGACCCGGACACTGGAAACGGGAAGATACGAAACACGCGGTGTGATGCACACGACCTCTCCATCCATGGACATTCAGGTCTCCTCCAATTTTGAGCGTCTGCTGTTTGAAGCCCATGACCGGGATGCCGAGGCGCTGCGCCGCCTGATGAGTGGGCTGACGCAATCGGGAAGTTTCACCATTGCGGACGCGCCTTTGAACAAAATCCGCGCCGAGTTCGACGCGGGACGCTCGACGAAGGCTGAAACGGCAGTGGCAATCAAGGATGTTCTCGATCAATCGGGCTATCTGCTTGATCCGCATTCGGCGATCGGTATCAAAGTCGCGCGTGAAAAGGTTCAATCTGGAACACCAAGTGTCGTTCTTGCGACCGCTCATCCGGCCAAATTTCCTGATGCTGTTGAGGCTGCAAGTGGCATCCATCCGGCGCTTCCGCTTTGGCTTGGCGACCTCATGCAGCGAAAAGAACACTATACGGTACTTCCCAACGACCTTAAAAATGTGGAAGAGTATGTAAGCCGTCATTCAAGAGCGGCGAAGTAAGGAGCATTGCATGGGCGTTGAAATCAGTCGCCTCTCCAACGGTCTGACGATTGCGACAGAGACGATGCCGCATGTGGAGAGTGTAGCCCTTGGCATCTGGGTCAAGGCAGGATCACGTAACGAGGCGAGCAATCAGCACGGTATTGCCCATCTTCTCGAACATATGGCTTTCAAAGGCACGGAAAACCGCTCTGCCTGGAAAATAGCCGCCGATATTGAAGATGTGGGCGGCGAGATCAATGCCGCTACAAGTGTTGAAACAACATCCTTCTATGCCCGCGTTCTGCGCGATGACATGCCGCTGGCGATTGATATTCTTGCCGACATTCTCAACAGTTCCAAATTTGACGAGGAAGAACTGGAACGCGAGAAAAACGTCATCATGCAGGAAATCGGTGCGGCGCATGACACGCCCGATGACGTTGTCTTCGATCGGTTCACCGAAACCGCGTTCAAGAATCAGACCATTGGCCGGACCATTCTCGGCACACCGGAAACCGTCCAGTCCTTTTCCTCTGCCAATCTGCGAACCTATATGGATGACCAGTACAGCGCCGAGCGCATGGTCGTTGTCGCTGCAGGCGGCGTCAAACATGATGATTTCGTCCGCGAAGTCGAAAGCCGTCTTGGCTCCTTCCGGGCAAAGACAACAGCGCCTGAACCGGATGTCGCGCATTATGTTGGCGGCGATTTCCGCGAACAGCGCGAGTTGATGGACGCTCAGGTCGTTCTCGGCTTTGAAGGCCGCGCCTATCATGTGCGCGATTTCTACGCCTCACAACTTCTCGCCATGATCCTTGGCGGCGGCATGTCATCGCGGCTGTTTCAGGAAGTGCGCGAAAAGCGCGGGCTTTGCTATTCGGTCTATGCCTTCCATTGGGGCTTCTCGGATACCGGCGTATTCGGCATCCATGCCGCTACGGGCCGCAATCACCTGAAGAAGCTGGTGCCTGTTATCATCAATGAACTGCATGAAGCCGCCCGCAATATCGGACAGGACGAGCTCAACCGCGCGCGGGCGCAATATCGTGCCAGCCTCCTGATGTCACATGAGAGCGCCGCAAGCCGCGCTGGCCAGATTGCCCGCCAATTGCTGCTTTACGGTCATGCTGTTTCGACCGAGCAGCTGGTGGAGCGCTTGTCCAAGATCACGACGGAACGTCTGACCGATCTTGCCGGACGGCTTTTCATCGACTCATCGCCGACCTTGGCTGCGGTTGGTCCCATCGCACCTTTGATGAAATATCAGGATATTCGTCAGGGGTTGGCACCGATAACGCCGAGCCAGCGAAAAATAGCGGTCTAACGGCTCAAGCGCCATGATCGCCCTGCCCTTCCTGAAAAGCGCTTCGCTCTCACTGCAGGGCGAAAGGCTTTATCTGCGAGCCCCGCAGGTTTCCGACTATCGGGCGTGGGCCCATCTGCGCGCCCAGAGCCGGGATTTTCTGACGCCTTGGGAGCCGCTCTGGGCCGATGATGATCTGGAGCGCAGTTCATTCCGGCACCGGATTCGCCATTATGACGAGGAAGCAGCGGCAGGAACGGCGCATCCGTTTTTTCTTTTCCACAATTCTGATTCACGTCTTCTGGGCGGCATCACGCTTGGAAATATCCGTCGCGGGGTCGGCCAGAACGGTATGATTGGCTACTGGACAGGCGCGCCCTATGCCGGACAGGGCTATATGGGCGAGGCTCTAAGCCTGCTGATATCCCATGCTTTTACTAAAGTACGGTTGCACCGGCTGGAAGCGGCCTGTATTCCAAGCAATGAAAGATCGATCCGCCTTCTCGAAAAAGCCGGATTTCAGAGGGAAGGACTGCTACGCTCCTACCTCAAAATAAATGGTATGTGGCAAGACCATCTGCTCTTCTCGCTCTTAGAAGACGATGTGCGACGCTAAAATAAAGGTTACATTCGTGGCATCATTGACCGGACTCATGCTGAAAGGCTTATCGAGGATTTTTGTCCTCATCTTTTTGATGACGTCCATGCTGTCAGCCGCCAACGCGTTTGAAACCATCAAGATCACCAAGGAAAGCACTGCTCTCGATCTCTCCAAGGCCGTGGAGATTTACCGGAATCAGGGCGAGACCTTCCAGATTTCCACTGCACCGGGCACGGATGGTATTGTCCGCCGTATCGAAGTGCAGGCCAATGACAGTCGCTCAACAGGCGATTGGGCGGCGTTCTCGCTGGCCAATCCCACTGACGAGCAGATCGACCGTCTGATCGTCGCGCCGCATTTTCGTCTGGTCGGATCGGGTTTCATCTGGCCGGACCTCGGTTCGACACGCATCACCTCGATTACCCCCAGCGAGGGCTTTGCCCTTGACCGGCAGGCCAGTGAAGATGCTGATATCTTTCTCGTCACGCTCAATCCCGGTTCTGTCATTACCTTTGTCGCTGAACTTGCTTCCCCCAACCTGCCGCAGGTCTATGTGTGGGAGCCGAACGCTTACAAGGATACGGTCAATTCCTATACGCTTTATCGCGGTATCCTGCTCGGCATTGCCGGTCTTCTCGCGCTGTTCCTGACTATCCTCTTTGTGGTCAAGGGAACCTCACTTTTCCCCGCAACGGCCGCCATGGCATGGGCAGTTCTTGCCTATATCTGCGTGGATTTCGGTTTCTGGAACAAGCTGATCGAAATAACACCCGGCAATGAGCAGATGTGGCGAGCGGGCACCGAAGTGGCGCTGGCGGCGACACTGGTGATCTTTCTGTTCACCTATCTCAATCTCAACCGATGGCATGACAATTTCAGCTATGGCGCTCTGACGTGGATTTTAGGTCTTGGTATCCTTTCCGGCGTGGCAATTTTTGATCCGCCCATTGCTTCGGGTATCGCGCGTTTCTCGTTTGCGCTGACCATCATTGCCGGCATTGTGCTGATCGGCTTCTTTTCGTTCCGAAGTTATGACCGGGCAATCATGCTCATACCGACATGGCTGCTTCTGCTTGTCTGGATGATGGGAAGCTGGCTGACCGTATCGGGCATTCTCGCCAATGATATTGTCCAGCCTGCGCTGGGCGGCGGTCTGGTGCTGATCGTCCTGCTCATTGGTTTCACGGTCATGCAGCACGCCTTTTCCGGCGGCGCTTTGCAGCAGGGTCTTTTCTCCGATGTGGAGCGGCAGGCGCTGGCCATTATCGGCTCGGGCGATATCGTCTGGGACTGGGATGTGCCGCGCGACCGCGTTGTCACCACCCCTGATCTCACCAATTTCCTCGGCGCTTCGGCAAGCTCGCTGCATGGGGCTGTGCGCAACTGGCTGCCGACCTTGCATGCGGATGATCGCGACCGCTTCCGCACCACGCTCGACGTCATTCTTGAGAACCGCCGCGGCCGCATTTCGCAGACATTCCGCCTGCGCGCCAATGATGGTCATTATTACTGGTACACGCTGAAAGCCCGGCCTGTTATCGGTTCGGATGGTGAAATTGTCCGCTGTGTCGGCACGCTTATCGATGTGACCGAACAGAAAAAAGCGGAAGAACGCCTGCTGCACGATGCGGTGCATGACAATCTGACCGGCTTGCCAAACCGCGAGCTGTTTCTTGATCGCCTCGGTTCTGTCATCACCATGGCGCAGACCGAAAGCAAGATTCGCCCGACTGTCTTCATCATCGACATTGATCGCTTCAAGCAGGTGAATGACGGGCTTGGCATGTCGGCGGGTGATACGTTCCTCTTGACCGTATCGCGCCGTCTGCACCGCCTGTTGCGCCCGCAGGACACGCTGAGCCGCCTTTCCGCCGACCAGTTCGGCCTCATTCTGGTCTCGGAAGTTGAACCGGCACGCATTGCCGCCTTTGCCGAGGCGGTCAAAACTGCGATCCGCGCGCCGATTGCCTTTGCCAAACGTGAGATTGTGCTGACCGCTTCGCTTGGCCTGATCACCTGGACATCAGGCAGTTCCGCCTCACCTGAGGATCTGGTGAAAGATGCCGAACTTGCCATGTTCCAGGCAAAGCGCTTTGGCGGCGACCGGATCGAACCATTCCGTCCGGCATTCCGCGCTGTTGGCAGTGATAAACTCCAATTGGAATCCGATCTGCGCCGGGCGCTCGAACGCAGCGAAATTCACATTGCCTACCAGCCGATTGTGCGGCTTGAGGACAATACGATTGCCGGGTTTGAAGCCCTGATGCGCTGGGATCATCCGCGCCGGGGTTCGATACCACCGTCTGAATTTATCCCGATTGCCGAAAGTTCCGGCCTCATCGTGCAGCTTGGCCTGTTTGTCATGCAGCACGCGGCAGAAGATCTCGTCAACTGGCAGCGCACCATTGGCGCGACGCCGCTTTTCGTCTCGGTGAATATTTCGAGCAGCCAGTTGATCCGGCAGGACCTGATTGACGACGTACGCTCAGTGCTGACAAAGACCCAGATTGATCCGGCGAGCCTTAAACTGGAACTGACCGAATCCCTGATGATGGAAAACCCTGAACGTTCCGCCCATGTGCTTTCGAGCATCAAAGCGATGGGCGTCGGCGTTTCCTTGGATGATTTCGGCACGGGTTATTCGTCCCTCTCCTACCTCACCTCTTTCCCCTTCGACATGATCAAGATCGACCGGTCGTTCCTCAAGGCCGAACAGCCACAGAAGGTAACATTGCTGCGCTCCATGATCAGCATGGCGCATGACCTTGGTCTTTCGGTTGTCACGGAAGGTATCGAGAACGAGAGCGATGCGCTGCAACTGCGCCAGATGGGCTGCGAATATGCCCAGAGCTTCATGTTCAGCCCGCCATTGACGCTTGATGTCGCAACAAAACTGCTGCGCGAGCAGTTCCAGCAGTCGAAGGCGTCTTAGGATTAAATAATCAGGCGTGCCCGGCAACCGTGGCGAGGCGCGAAGGGTCAACACCCATATAAGCCAGAAGCCGGTCGTACTTGCTTTCAAGGTCCGTATCAAAAAGCAAATCCTGCGGCGCACGGCAGGTCAGCCAGCCATTATTGGCGATCTCGTTTTCAAGCTGGCCTGAAGCCCAGCCTGAATAGCCCAATGTCATCAGGGCACAGCGCGGGCCACGGCCCCCGGATATAGCGCGCAGAATGTCCACTGTTCCGGTCAGGCAAATCTCTTCCGAGACGGGCATGGTTGAATCTGTCAGATAATCATCCGAATGCAGGACGAAGCCACGGCGCATCTCGACCGGGCCGCCATTGCGCACGATAAAATCGCGCGTACAGTCGGGCAGCATGATTGCCTGATGCTCATCAAGAACACCGAGTTGAACAAGAATTTCGGAGAATTCCATTTCCTGCGGGCGATTGATGATCAGCCCCATCGCACCCTTTTCCGAGTGCGCACAGACATAGATGACCGAACGCGCAAACCGGCTGTCATCCATTCCCGGCATTGCCAGAAGGAATTGACCATTCAGAAATCCGGTCTCTTTGTTCGCCGTTCTGAAAATCTCCATCAAATAAAGGTATCAAGGATTGCGTAAATGACAACGGTCTTGCGCAAGGAAATGTAAAAAGAGCCCAAATCCGGGCCCTTTCTGCTTCCAAATAACACGTTCCTCACACAGAAATGATGAGCAAATCCTATCATATCCTTGATAAGGCCCTGAAGCCCTGTAATTGTCCGCGCATGAAAATGAACATAATTTTTACAGCTGCTTTTGCCATGCTGGCTTTTGTTTCGCCAACACTTGCCGGAAATTCGGACTGGACAAGAACAGCCGGCGGCAGTGTCCGGCTGATTGTCGACAATCCGCAGAAGGGCGCAAGTGAGGTGCGTGGTGCCGTCCAGATCAATCTTGATCCGGGCTGGAAAACCTATTGGCGCGAACCCGGCGATGCGGGTGTGCCGCCGGAACTGGCGCTTTCGCAGGAAGGCAATATCAAGAGCTATTCGCTGGGCTTCCCGGCGCCGCACCGTTTTGAAAATGGCGGAGCGAAATCGGCTGGCTACAAAAAGTCCGTTTCCTTTCCGGTTATTCTGACGCTGGCTGATCCATCCAAACCGGCGCAATTGAAGGGCCACGCATTTCTCGGCATCTGCGAAGCAATCTGCATTCCGGTTACGGCTGATTTTGACATTACCGTTGACAATAACCCGACGGATGCATTGACCAAGACGCTCGTCAGCGATGCGTTCGCCGCTCTGCCTGACAAAGCTTCCGACTCCTTTGGCATCAAAAGCGCGGTGCGCCGGGATGACCACGTCAAGGTAACCGTTCAGCTTCCTGTAGATCAGCCGCCGACTGACCTTTTCGTTGCCGGTGAAGGCGGTGTTACATTTGGCATGGCCAAGCTGAAAAGCCACGAGGCCTCAAGCGCGGTGTTTTCCGTTCCTGTTCTTTCGGGCAAGGACAAGAAGTCTGTTACGCTGAACTATACGCTGGTTCAGGGGGAAAAGGCTGTTTCGGGTAAACTCGACGCGCAGGAATAGCAGCAAACGCCCTCGACTTTTTGCCGCGCACGCCCTATCTGCCTTAGGTCTCAATTCCTCATTTCATCAGGGAGCCAATTCATGACAATCAAGGTAGGCGAGCGTTTGCCGGACGCCACGTTCAAGACGAAATCCGATGACGGTGTCAGCGAAGTGCGCTCCGATGCGCTGTTCAAGGGCAAGAAGGTCGTGCTGTTTGCCGTGCCGGGTGCTTTCACCCCGACCTGCAGCATGAATCACCTGCCCGGTTATCTTGAGAACCGCGATGCCATTCTGGCAAAGGGTGTGGATACCATTGCCGTTGTTGCCGTGAATGATCCGCATGTCATGGGCGCATGGGCCAAGGCCACCAATGGCGAAGGCAAAATCCAGTATCTCTCCGATGGCAATGCGACCTTCACCAAGGCTGTCGGCCTCGATATCGATCTTGCTGCCGGCACCATGGGCGTACGCTCCAAGCGTTATTCCATGCTCGTTGAAGACGGCGTGGTCAAGGAACTGAACATCGAGGATTCGCCGGGTCAGGCAGTGACTTCGAGCGCAGCAACCCTGCTCGGCCAGCTGTAATCAGCGCCATTCATAAGATACCCAGAGGGCCGGTTTTCCGGCCCTTTTTAATATCGCCAAGAATTTTGATGGCTCATTCATGTGATGTCATTGGATTTGGGAATATTGCTGTGTACGATCACACTTTCACACCTTGGGAGTGTTTGCACCGATGACACCGGATGAGTTGAAGATCGTTCGCCGCGCCTATGCAATGCAGATCGCAGCCATTGCCGGAGCTGCTGACCAAGGCGTGGAAGACGCTTTCGCCAAGGTGCCACGCGAGGAGTTCCTTGGGCGAGGACCATGGCAAATCCTGCGTTGGCAACGCCGCTCCTATACACCAACACCAAGCGCTGATCCGGTTTATCTTTATACCAATGACCTTGTTGGTATCCTGCCCGAACGGCACATCAACAATGGCGAACCATCGCTGCATGCTTTCCTGCTTGCACAAGGGGCTCCCCGGGAGGGCGAGCATATCGTGCATGTGGGTGCAGGTGTCGGTTATTACTCGGCGATCATGGCGCAATTGGTCGGACCCTCGGGCAAAGTCACGGCCATTGAATATGATCCGGAACTAGCCGAAAGGGCACTCGCAAACCTTGCCGCCTATCCCAATGTGACCGTGGTCCAAGGTGACGGAAGCACTGTTGCATTCGACGCTGCCGACCTGATCTATGTGAACGCCGGAGCCACGCGGCCCGCTGACAACTGGCTCGACAACCTCAAAGAAGGCGGAAGGCTGATCCTGCCGCTGACAACCGACAATGGTTTCAGCAGCGACTGGAGCAAGATCAAACAGCGCGGCGCCATGTTTCTGATAACGCGCGAGGCAGAAGCGTTTCGCGCAAAATGGATATCGCCCGTCGGCATATTCCCCTGCGTGGGCATGCGCGACGAGGCATCAGAAAAAGCGCTCGCCAAGGCATTCGAGCAGGGCGATTACACGCGGGTCACGCGCCTCTACCGGACGGATGATATACAGGCGGAACGCTGCTGGGTTCGTGCACCCGGCTGGTCCCTCGCCTACGCGTAAGTCGTTCTGAGTGCTTTATTTGCAGCTTTCGGATGATCGATGCGCACAATCAATTTGCTGAAAAAAGTGAACTTAAAGCTACTTCGTTCGCATTTTACGATCCGGTCTCGCAATAGCCCAGAAAGTACTACCAACCAGAGCGCCCAATACACAGGCGGTTCCTGGAACATATGGGCGATGCAAAACCGTATCAACAAGTACGTGTATTCCGAACTGAATACCATATTCCCCAAAAGCCCAGCCGCCGATCAACAGAGCGCACCAAGACAGCAAAGCTATGCCGGAAAACACGGAAGCGTACATCAATATGGAGGTACGGCGGTTTGACCAAAGAAGTCGGTGAGCAATGGCCCCGAAAGTCAAAATTATGCCATATCCGAGCATCGCCCCAATTGCTATGGCTACGGAAAATAGTTCCATTTGACTAAAGTGTTCCATGAAATCCGGTGTTTTCCAAAAAACCGCGGCATAGACAGCCGCCAGAAGCGGAACCCACAGCGGTGACACCAAAAAGGCGGAAAGCGTTCGTCTCATTTTGAGTTATCTCAATCTATTAGCACCTAGAGCTAATAGGCTCTCTTCACATATATCAAGACCTGTTCTTGAACGGCGCCATGCCAGCGCGGGCAAGTTCATCGGCGCGCTCATTTTCCGGATGCCCGGCATGGCCTTTGACCCAATGCCAGACAACCTTGTGGCGCTTGCGCGCCTCGTCAAGGGCCTGCCACAGTTCGGCGTTCTTCACCGGCTTCTTGGCTGCGGTTTTCCAGCCGTTGCGCTTCCAGCCTTCGATCCAGCCGGAAATACCATCGCGGACATAGACAGAGTCCGTATAGAGATCGACGGAGCATGGCTCTTTGAGCGCATTGAGCGAAGCAATGGCCGCCATCAGCTCCATGCGGTTGTTGGTCGTGTCTGCTTCACCGCCTGATAGTTCTTTCTCATTACCGTTCCAGCGCAGCACCGCGCCCCAGCCGCCGGGGCCGGGATTGCCGGAGCAGGCACCATCGGTGAAAATCTGGATAGACTTCACGAGGCAGTACTCGCAGGAATCAGGCCATATTCCGCAGCCGACTTGATCTGGCGATGGAAGCGCATGCGGCGCACATATTCCATCGGGTCTTTCTTGACGACGAAACTGCCTTCGGGAACCGTCAGCCAGTCATAAAGCCGCGTCAGCATGAAGCGCAGGGCCGAACCGCGCGCAAGGATCGGCAGGCTTTCAGCTTCCTCAGCCGAGAGCGGGCGCACGGAATTATAACCGCGCAGCAAGGCAGTGCCCTTGGTCAGATTGAAGGAATGGTCCTTTTCAAAACACCAGGCATTCAGGCAGACCGCTACGTCATAGGCGAGCAGATCGGTGCAGGCGAAATAAAAATCGATGAGGCCGGAAAGCTTGTCACCAAGAAAGAAGACATTATCCGGAAACAGATCCGCATGGATGACGCCTGTTGGCAGATGCTTTGGCCAATGCGCCTCGAAGAATGTAAGGTCGGCCTCGGTCTCGTTTGCCAGTCCGGGCTCAACCCGGTCCGCATTGTCTTTCGAATTGTTCCACAATGGCCGCCAGCCATCGACTGAAAGCGAATTCTTGCGGCGCATAGGGAAATCCGCACCCGCCACATGCATACGTGCCAGCGCCTCGCCGAGGGCATGACAATGCTGCACGGTGGGCCTGCGCATCCACATGCCTTCAAGGAAAGTCACAATCGCCGCTGGACGACCCGCAAGCTCGCCAATGCTGGAACCGCTTTTCTGCACCACAGGCAAGGGACAACTGATCCCCTTTCCTGCAAGGTGCTGCATCAGGCCGAGAAAGAACGGCAGATCATTGCTGTTCACCCGCTTCTCATACAGCGTCAGGATGAACGAGCCTTTGCTTGTATGCGCGAGATAATTGGAATTCTCAACGCCTTCGGCAATTCCCTTGTAAGAGAGCAGTTCGCCGATGTCGTAGTCCTTGAGAAAATGCGCGAGATCGATTTCGTTGATATCGGTATAGACAGCCATAATCAGTGGGTTCCGTTGACGAAAGCCATATCGCCACTGGTCAGTTCCACATCGCGCAAATCGCGCATGACGTGGAAATTTTCGGTTTCAATGGTTGTTTCGGCAAGTTCGATCGACACGCAATAGCGCTCCGAAAAGGCTTGAATGATTTCATCGACAATGATTTCAGGTGCGGATGCACCGGCGGAAAGGCCAACCGTCGAAATATCGCCAATGGCATCCCAATCGATATCCACCGCCCGCTGCACGAGAAGCGATTGCGAGGCACCGGAACGCTCAGCCACTTCAACCAGACGCTTGGAGTTGGATGAGTTCGGCGCTCCAACCACCAGAAACAGGTCACAGCCCGGCGCTGCTTCCTTCACCGCGTCCTGACGGTTTGTCGTGGCATAGCAGATGGATTCGGCCGCAGGTGCCGTCAGATCCGGAAACCGGTTCTGCAGGGCAGCGATGATCCCTGCGGTATCATCGACAGATAGCGTTGTCTGGGTAACAAAGCCGAGATTCTTCGGATCGTCAGGCTGATAATTCTCAGCATCCTCAATGGTCTCGATCAGGGTTACCGCGCCTTCGGGCAATTGCCCCATCGTTCCGATAACTTCGGGATGACCGGAATGGCCGACCAGAATGACATGCCGTCCAAGCCGCTGATGGCGCATGGCCTGCTTATGCACTTTGGAGACAAGCGGACAGGTTGCATCGAGATAAAACAAGTTCTTTTGCTCTGCATCTTCGGGCACCGATTTCGGCACGCCATGCGCAGAGAAGACCACGGGCTGGCTGCGGTGCTCTGCCGGTATTTCGTCGAGTTCTTCGACGAAAACGGCACCACGCGCCTGCAAGCCCTGCACCACATAGCGATTGTGGACGATCTCGTGCCGGACATAAACTGGCGCACCATATTTCTTCAGCGCCAGAACCACGATCTGAATGGCGCGGTCCACCCCGGCGCAGAATCCGCGCGGTCCGCACAGGCGGATTGTCAGTGGTTTCTTGTCAGCCATGGTCACAGGTCTCGCGGAAATTCAAAGCTTTTGATATGCACCTTGGAATTGGGCGGCAATCAGCGGGAAGTCAAGTCCGAAGGTTCAGTTTGTAGTTTGGCATCCCGCTTTCGCCTGATCATGGAGATGATGACAATCGCCAGCAAAGTCGCAGCAAGCCCATACCAGGTCACCGCATATTGCAGATGGCTATTGGGCAGATCGATGATTGTTACGCCGCCAATGGGAAAGCCGCCGGGATTGGGCGTTTTGTCCGCATCAATAAAAAACGGCACCAACTGCTCCGGATTGATGCTGGACTGCGCCGCCATGGTAGGCAGGTCTTTCCAGAAGTAGATGTTCTTGACGAGATCATTGTCCGGCAGGATCGAGGATGGCTTTCCATCCAGCGGGTTGCGGGCAAGTCCGGTGACTGTCACCGGCCCTGCAACTTCTCCCTGCTGGCGCGTCGATGCATTCTTCTGGTCATAGGGCACGAAACCCCTGTTGACAAAGACGGCTCGCCCATCGTCGAGTTGCAGAGGCGTATAGACGAAATAGCCAGAGTAACCATCATAGGTCGAGAAGAAATGCCGCTCTCGATCATTAAGCAGGCGCCCGGTAACCGTGACAGGACGGTATTCGACATCATGCTCCTGCGCCCAGATTTTTTCGATATCAGCCAGCGGCTGCGGCTCGGAATGGGTGCGCGCGGCGATGGTTGCCAGCAATGCTTCCTTCCATTGCAGGCGCTCCACCTGCCATGTGCCAAGTCCGATCAGGACGGCAAAGAGAAGCGTGCTGAGGATCAGAGTGATCCATGGAAACCGGGTTGGTCTTACGGGCATTGCAATATCACTCATGGGAAGCGGGAATATCAAGCTGCCCTTCCGCAGCTTTGTTTCTGTATTGAAGGGCGATCAGAACCCCCTTCATCCAGCGCAGGGCCATCAGGCAAAGCACCAGCGCCAGTGGAATCCACAGGATGAAATGCACCCATAGCGGCGGATCCAGCGTTACTTCCATCCATAGAGCAAGCCCAACGACAATAAAGCCGATCAGCAGCATGACCAGCACTGCCGGACCATCACCCGAATCAATAAAGGAATAGTCGAGGCCGCAACTGGAGCACTGGCGGGCGGGCGTCAGGAAGCCGTCAAAGAGTTTCCCCTGTCCGCAGCGAGGGCAGCGTGCCTTTACACCAGCCGCGAAAGGGTCAACTGGCGGATAAAGGGCTTTGTCTTCAGTCATGGGTTGATCTCGATCGGTGTTCCATCCTGGACCAATGCCCAGATTTCATCCATTTCGCGATTAGTGACGGCAATACACCCATCTGTCCAGTCGATAAGTTGAAGCATCCATCCCCACCAGCCATAACCATTGGCCGCACCATGGATCATGATCAGACCGCCGGGCGATACACCCATGGATTTGGCTGCCGCCGTATCCCGTGCATTCGGATAGGAAATGTGGATGGATTTGTAGGCCATGCTTTTGGGGTTGCGCCAATCAAGAACATAGCGACCCTCCGGGGTTCGCTCGTCGCCTTCCCAGCGCTTGTGGCCCTCAGGCCGCGCACCCAGCGCTATCGTATATTGCTTGATCACCACGTCGCCAGATAACAGCTGCATTCGCCGTTCCGCTTTTTCAACGCGGACCAGATCAACCTTGCCCTCGTTCGCCTGCGCCTTTGCCGCAAAGAGCGGGAACAGTGCCACGAGAAATGCCGACGATATAATCAGATGCCTTATCATATCCGATGCATGATGCAGGATTACGCCAAAAGAATGAGGGCGGTCATGTTTCCATAACCGCCCCCTGTAATGTCCTGATCTGATGACCTGTTTATTCGACAGCCATCGGTGCGCCCCATGAGGCCCACACATAGATCGAGAAGAACAGGAACAACCAGACCACGTCCACGAAGTGCCAGTACCAGGCAGCAGCTTCGAAGCCGAAATGCTTCTGCGGGGTGAAGTCACCGCGCATGGAGCGCAGCAGGCAAACCAGCAGGAAGATTGTTCCGATGATTACGTGGAAGCCGTGGAAACCCGTAGCCATGAAGAAGGTTGCGCCGTAGATCGAATCCTTGAACGCGAACGGTGCATGCGCGTATTCATAACCCTGCACGAATGAGAAGAGCATGCCGAGCAGCACGGTCAGGGTAAGACCGCTGATCAGGCCCTTGCGATCATTGTGGATCAAGGCATGGTGTGCCCAGGTTACTGTCGTGCCCGACAGAAGCAGGATGATGGTGTTGTAAAGCGGCAGGTGCAGCGGGTCGAGAACCTCGATGCCCTTGGGAGGCCAGATACCGCCTGTGAAGGCAGCACGGGCAACCTGCTCTACTTCGCCGGGGTAGAGGCTGGCATCAAAGAACGCCCAGAACCAGGCAACGAAGAACATCACTTCCGACGCGATGAACATGATCATGCCATAGCGCAGATGCAGCGAGACAACGCGGGTGTGGTGCCCTTCCTTGCTCTCCTTGATCGTATCCGACCACCAGCCGAACATGGTGTAGAGAACGATGGCAAGACCAATCAGGAACAGCCAGGGCTGTGCCAGATTATGGCCGAACAGGTGCAACTCACCGCCATTGTGGTAGCGCATGTAAGCGATGCCGCCGATAGCCATGACAAAAGCGCCGACCGAACCGAGGAACGGCCATGGGCTTGGATCAATGATATGGTAGTCGTGGTTCTTTGTGTGCGCTTCGGCCATTTTAACCCCCGCAAGTTCTATTCATCTGTTTCATCACTGACAAAGCGTCAGCGCAAGTTCAAAGCTGTCCCGACGCCTTGTCTTTCTTCACATTGGCGCTGGCGGCAACCGGTGCCGGCATCGCAATCGGAAAGAAGGTGTAGGACAGGGTGATTGTATTGACGCCCTTCAATTCTTCCGCGTTGACGATGTCAGGGTCAACGAAGAAAACAACGGGCATTTGCATGTCTTCGCCCGGCTTCAGGACAGTGTCCGTAAAGCAGAAGCACTCAACCTTGTTGAAGTAGGCACCCGCTGCCTGCGGCGTCACGTTGAACGCGGCGCGGCCAGCGGTTGGCTTATCCAGAATATTCTTGGCTTCGTAGTGGATGAGCTTGGTCTCGCCAATATTCATCGTCACTTCGCGCTGCACCGGCTTGAACTGCCAAGGCAGGCCATCCGACGTATTGGCATCGAAGCGAACCGTGATCTTCTTGTCGAGGATCGTATCGGACATCTGCTCAACGCGCTGCGTCGTGCCGCCATAACCGGTAACCTGACAGAACATGGCGTAAAGCGGCACCGCCGCAAAAGCCATGCCGACCATGCCGAAGAAAAAGGCAATGCAGGAGATCGCAATCGTACGGTCTGAAACCCGGCGCTTCGGCGTTGCTGCGCTATCGGTGGCTGGTGTCTGGTTCTCTTCCACTGGAGCGCTCATCACATCTGCCGTTCAAGAATCTTCGCACCGAGCTTGGCCCAGGTGCCGACATAGACAAGAATAACAAAGGCCGCCAATGCCAGCGCAAGCGCGATGGAACGGCTGCGCTGCGCGCGCTTCTGCTTGGGTGTCAGTGTTACGCGATCATCACTCATGTCATGCACCTGCCAGAAAAAGCGCCTTGCGCACGAGAATCTCGCCAAGAAGCACCGCATAAAGGCTGAAAAGATAAAAGATCGAGAAAGCGAACATTTTTTTCGCAGGCTTGATCATTGCTGGACCAACAGGCGCGCGCCATACGGTCCACGCGTAGAACGTGAACATGGCGCCAACACCGATGGAAAAGACGCCGTAGACGATACCGGCAAAACCCATGATCCATGGCAGCACGGCGACGGGCACGACCAGAAGCGTGTAGAGAAAAATCTGAAACTTTGTCGATGCTTCACCCATCACATTGGGCATCATCGGGATTTTCGCCTTCGCATAATCATCCGACATGAACAGCGACAGCGCCCAGAAATGGGGCGGCGTCCACAGGAAGATGATGAGGAAAAGCACAATGCTTTCAACGCCGACCGAATTGGTCACGGCGGCCCAGCCAATCATCGGCGGAAACGCACCGGCGGCACCACCGATAACGATGTTCTGCGGCGTCGAGCGCTTCAGCCACATCGTATAGACGACCGCATAGAAGAAAATGGTGAAGGCCAGAAGGAAAGCCGACAGCAGATTGACGAAGAGGCCGAGCGTGACCACCGAGAACGCCGACAGCAGCAGACCGAAGGTCAGCACTTCTTCGCGCGTAATGCGACCTGCTGGAATCGGGCGATTGGCCGTGCGCTTCATAATCGCGTCAATATCGGAATCGTACCACATATTGAGCGCGCCGGAGGCACCAGCACCAACAGCGATGCTCAGGATGGCGATAACGGCCAGAACGGGATTGATGTGGCCGGGAGCGGCCATCAGACCAACAACGGCAGTGAACACCACCAGTGACATGACGCGCGGCTTGAGCAAGGCAATGTAGTCCGACGCATTGGCTTCAGACAGGCCAATCGCGGTTTCTACAGATGCATTTTTCTTCAGTACGGCCATTCGCTCAGTCTTGTTCGTTTTAACTTGAAGGTATCGGGGCCGCTGGGATGCAGCGGCCCAGATTTTACTTACTTGATGCGTGGAAGCTGTTCCCACTGATGGAAGGGTGGCGGTGACGACAGCTGCCATTCCAGAGTGGTTGCACCAGGACCCCAAGGGTTGGCACCGGCTTCGCGCTTCTTGGCAAAGGCTTCAAAGACGCCGAACAGGAAGATCAGCACGGCCACACCGGAGATGTAGGAACCGATTGACGATACTTCGTTCCAGCCTGCGAATGCATCCGGATAGTCGATGTAACGGCGCGGCATACCGGCAAGTCCGAGGAAGTGCTGCGGGAAGAACACCAGATTGACGCCGATGAACATGACCCAGAAGTGCGTGTGCGCAATGGTGTGGTTGTACATGTAGCCGGTCATCTTCGGGAACCAGTAGTACCAGCCCGCGAAAATTCCGAACACCGCACCCAGCGACAGCACGTAATGGAAGTGCGCAATCACGTAATAGGTGTCATGCATTGCACGGTCGAGACCGGCATTGGCCAGCTGCACACCCGTCACACCACCAACGGTGAACAGGAAGATGAAGCCGATTGCCCAAACCATGGGCGGCTTGAACTCGATGGAACCGCCCCACATGGTGGCAATCCACGAGAAGATTTTCACGCCTGTCGGCACGGCGATAACCATCGTCGCGAAGACGAAGTAGCGCTGTGTGTCGAGCGACAGACCCACGGTGTACATGTGGTGCGCCCAGACGATGAAGCCGACGACGCCGATGGCGACCATGGCATAGGCCATGCCGAGGTAACCGAAGATCGGCTTGCGCGAGAAGGTCGAGACGATGTGGCTGACGATGCCGAATGCCGGCAGGATCATGATGTACACTTCCGGATGACCGAAGAACCAGAACAGATGCTGGAACAGGATCGGATCGCCGCCGCCTTCCGGTGAGAAGAACGTTGTACCGAAGTTACGGTCGGTCAGAAGCATGGTGATGCCGCCAGCCAGCACAGGCAGGGCCAGAAGCAGCAGGAATGCAGTGATCAGAACGGACCAGGCAAACAGCGGCATCTTGTGCAGCGTCATGCCGGGAGCGCGCATGTTGAAGATCGTGGTGATGAAGTTGATCGCACCAAGGATCGACGACGCACCGGCAATGTGCAGCGACAGGATGGCAAAATCCATCGCCGGGCCGGGCTGGCCTGAGGTCGAGTAAGGCGGATAGATCGTCCAGCCGCCACCCGTGCCGAAACCACCGGCAGGGCCGGGAACGAACATGGAAAGGATCAGCAGGAGCAATGCTGGCGGGAGCAGCCAGAACGAAATGTTGTTCATACGCGGGAAAGCCATGTCAGGCGCACCGATCATGATCGGCACCATCCAGTTGGCAAATCCACCGATCAGCGCAGGCATGACCATGAAGAAGATCATGATCAGACCATGTGCCGTCGAGAACACATTGTACATCTGCTTGCCGGCGTCGATAGCTGCGTCGCCCTCGAAACCGTAAACCATGGATGCAAGGCCATGGAAAATCTGAATGCCGGGCTGCTGCAGCTCGGCGCGCATGGCGATCGAAAGACAACCACCAATGATACCGGCAATGATCGCAAAGATCAGATAAAGTGTGCCGATATCCTTGTGGTTCGTCGAATAAACCCAGCGCGTCCAGCCTGTCGGCTTATGAGCGTCATGGGCCTCGTGAGCTGCAGAACCTGCCATCAAAGTGCTCCCGTTCCTCAATAATTCGCGTCAACCAGCTTAGTTGCCGGCGACGTTTACGTTCTTGTCTGCGTCGATTTTAGCGGTGAGTGTCTTGTATGCGCCCGGAAGATCTTTCCCGGCAGCAGCAAACCACGCATCATACTGGCCCTGCGAAACCACATGGATCGCAATCGGCATGAACGCATGGTCCTTGCCGCAAATCTGCGAGCACTGACCATAATACATGCCTTCTTTATCAGCCTTGAACCATGTTTCGTTGCTGCGACCGGTGACAGCGTCCATCTTCACGCCGAAAGCAGGCATGGAGAAGGAGTGGATCACGTCAGCACCGGTCACCAGAAGGCGGACGGTTGTGTTCACAGGAACGACCATTTCATTGTCAACTGCGAGCAAACGCGGATAGGCCTTGCGGTCTTCCTTGCCTGCGGCAGCACGATCACCATCCTTGAGCATGACGGAGTCGAATGAAACAGGCGCATCTGCCTGATATTCGTAACCCCAATACCACTGGTAACCGGTCGCCTTGATTGTCATCTTGGCTTCTTCAGGCGAATATTGCGCGGTCAGAAGCTGGAAGGATGGAATTGCCAGGAAGAGAAGAATAACAACCGGGCCAACGGTCCAGACAACTTCCACAGCCGTGTTGTGGCTGGTCTTTGACGGAACCGGATTGGCACTGGCGCGATAGCGATACATGACCCAGGCCAGAAGCCCCATTACGAACAGTGTAATCGGGACGATGAACCACAATGTATAGTGCTCAAACCAGACGATTTGCGCCATAATGGCAGAAGCAGCCGGCTGGAACGTCATCTGCCAAGGCTCAGGCTGTGCAGCATATGCAGTACCGGCACTTAACAGGCTTCCCAGGACACCCATCAGCGTGACAAAGTTCTTCTTCACCTAGAAATCTCCCGAATGAAGCTTCAATTCCATACGTTAATACCGGGCTTCATTGTGGCCCGGTGATATGCCGCGTTCAAATCACACATTAGCCTACATCGCAAGGAAGGCGAACGTGATCCCGTGCGGCATTTTTGCGCGCAGCTTGCCTCCTGTGGATGACAGCATCTTGTAAAGACGTATGTTTTTTGACTTTCACTGTGATTTTACTGCATGAAGGGCACATGGCTCACAATCCGGCCATTTTTACATTACACCAGACATATGAGAGCCGCTGTATGCTGGGGAGTGTTTGAGCGGTATTCTTTTCATCCGGGCCTCGGCGGTTTAACGTCTGGATGATTCGTTTTGGAGCCTACATGTCCTCTTTCGCGCTACGTAGCATCACCCTTGGTCTGCTTTCCCTGTCTATTGCCGGTTTTTCCGGCGGTGCCATGGCGGCGCAGCAGAGCGGCACCGTTAAATCAACCCATGGCGCATGGTCGATCCTGTGCGACACCCCGGCAGGGGCAAAATCAGAGCAATGCGCTCTCATTCAAAATGTCGTCGCGGCTGATCGCCCGGAGATGGGGCTTTCGGTGGTGGTTCTCAAAACCGCTGACAACAAGGCGAAAATCCTGCGCGTGCTTGCACCGCTTGGTGTGCTTCTGCCCAATGGCCTTGGCCTGAATGTCGATGGCAAGGATATAGGCCGCGCCTATTTCGTCCGCTGCTTCGAAGATGGCTGCTATGCGGAAGTCATTCTGGAAGACCAGCTCGTCCAGACCTTCAAGACAGGCAAGGCTGCCACCTTCATCGTCTTCCAGACACCGGAAGAAGGCATCGGTATTCCCGTCGAACTCAATGGATTTGGCGAAGGTTTCGACGCCCTTCCCTGAGCTTTGAACAAGTTTTCTGTTGTAGCGGGCCGGGCGAGGCCCTACATCCGCTTCGTAATAACGTGAACGGATGATCCATTATGAAAAGCCTCATCGATAGTTTTGACGCACCGCGCGAAAAAATCCTCGAAACCGTCAAGCAAAGCCTTGATGGTGCCGATGATGGTGAGCTTTTCATCGAATACCGCGAATCGGAAGGGCTCTCCTTCGATAATGGCCGGTTGAAGAACGGTACATTCAATCAGGATCAGGGCTTTGGCCTGCGTGCTGTTGCCGGTGAAGCTGTCGGCTATGCCCATGCGGGCGAGCTTTCGCTTGGCGCGCTCAAGCGTGCTGCCGATGCCGCCTCGGCTGTGCGCACCGGTTATACCGGCGCTTATACCGCTGCGCCTCCCGGAACCAATCGCAGCCTTTACAGCGATGAAAACCCGATCGGTTCGCCCAGCTTTGAAGCCAAGGTTAAATTGCTGCAGGAGATTGATGCTTATCTGCGTGCCAAGGACCCGAAGGTGCGGCAGGTATCGGTTTCATTGGCAGGATCGTGGCAGCAGGTGGAAATCCTGCGCGCTGATGGGCATTTCGTTCGCGATATCCGCCCGATGGTGCGCCTCAACGTTTCCGTTGTCGTCGGTGATGGCGACCGGCAGGAAAGCGGCTCCTACGGTGCCGGTGGCCGCAAGGGCTTTGGCGAGTTCATCACCACCGAGAAGTGGCAGCATGCGGCTGATGAAGCCTTGCGTCAGGCACTGGTCAATCTGGAAGCCATCCCAGCTCCGGCCGGAACATTTGACATTGTTCTGTCGAGCGGCTGGCCCGGCGTGATGCTGCATGAAGCTGTCGGCCATGGCCTTGAGGGTGATTTCAACCGCAAGAAGACATCGGCCTTTGCCGGTCTGCTCGGCCAGAAGGTTGCATCCAAAGGTGTTACCGTTGTCGATGATGGCACGATTTCGGAACGTCGCGGTTCATTGACCGTCGATGATGAGGGCATGCCGACCAACAAGACTGTGCTGATCGATGACGGCATTCTTGTCGGCTATATGCAGGACCGGCAGAACGCGCGTTTGATGGGTATGCAGCCGACGGGTAATGGACGGCGTGAATCCTATGCCCATGCGCCGATGCCGCGTATGACCAACACCTATATGCTCGACGGCGACAAGACGCCGGAGGAAATCATCGCTTCGGTGAAGAACGGCATTTATGCGGTTTCGTTCGGCGGTGGTCAGGTGGATATCACCTCGGGCAAGTTCGTCTTCGGCTGCACCGAGGCCTATATGATCGAAAATGGCAAGATCGGTGCACCTGTTAAAGGCGCAATGCTGATCGGCAATGGCCCCGATGCCATGCAGCGCATTTCCATGATCGGTAATGATCTGCAGCTCGATACCGGCATGGGCAATTGCGGCAAGGGCGGCCAGTGGGTGCCCGTCGGCGTCGGCCAGCCGCATCTGCGCATGGACCAGATGACCGTGGGTGGAACGGCGGTCTAACGACCGCCTCCCCTATTTCTTTGACAGGAGTGCGACGGCTTCGACGTGCGAGGACCAGAGAAACTGGTCAATCGGCACAACGCGGTCAATCTTGTAGCCGCCTTTGACAAGAATGCTCAGGTCACGGCCAAGCGTCACCGGATTGCAGGATACGGCTGCCACTTTCGGCACACTGGATTTGGCAATTTCAATGGCCTGCGCTTCGGCACCGGCACGCGGCGGATCGAAAACCAATCCGGTGAAGGGCGCGAGTTCGCGGGCAAGGAAAGGCCTGCGGAACAGATCACGGCGTTCCACACTGACCGGCTTCAAGCCCTGAACATGGCGCGCGCCACGATCCAGTGCATCAAGGGCCGCCTGCTCGCTTTCCACCGCATGGACAGCAGATTTTTCCGCCATCCGTAGCGCAAAGGTCCCGGAACCACAAAAGAGATCAAGGGTTTTTTTGGCTTTGGCCAGATGTCCAGCCACCAGTGCCGACATGGCTTCCTCGGCTTCCATCGTTGCTTGCAGGAAACCGCCCGGCGGAATGTAAACAGGCACCTTGCCGAAATGTACCAGCGGCTTTTTCGGCTCGACGATGATTTCGCCTTCAAAGCTTAAGCGCGCAAAACCCTTCTTCAAAACAAGATTGGTCAGCGCATGGCGCTTGCCCGCATCCGGTGCGCCGCAGCCCGAGGCCATGATGTCGAGGCCGGAAGCCGTCGCCGTCACGGTGAGCTTGAAGGGTTTCATGCCGCCGCCAAGCACCGCCACAACCTCGCGCAGATCATCCAGCCGGGAGACGATTTCCGGCGTGGTGACGGCACATTCGGTGATGTCGATGAGTTCATGGCTCTGGTGCCGGTTAAACCCAAGCACGGCACCATGATCGCTGGTGCGCACGGCAAAAACCGCCCTGCGACGGGTTTGCGGTGCACAGGGAACCAATGGATCGAGTTTGAATTGCAGCCCGCGACCGCCGAGCGCTTCCTGTACCAGCGCGCGCTTCCAATCCTGATAGGCACCATCCTGCCAATGCTGGAGCGCACAGCCGCCGCACTCTTCGAAATGGCGGCAGGCCGGATCAATCCGCTCCGGCGATGGTTCAAGCAGAGCCATCATGGTTGCGCGGCCATTTTCCAGCGCGACATTGGCGGTTTCTCCGGGCAGAGAGAATGGCACATAGACGCTGCCCGCTGCCGTTGCAGCAATGCCATCGCCCCCGGCGCCCATCCGCTCAATTGTTACGCGCGTGCTCATCAGCTCTTCAATCTTTTCTCTTCAAACCGGCCAGAAGATATTCGCGATTGCCATCGCCGCCTTCGATAGGCGAAGGGCAAAGCCCCAGGGCTTTCCAGCCCGGCAATCCATCCAGCCAGTTCCTTAGAGCATTTGCAACGCGTTCGCCATCCATTGGATCGCGCAAAATGCCGCCCTTGCCGATTGCCTCGCGCCCGGCCTCGAATTGCGGCTTGACGAGAAGAACGCAATGGCTGCCGGGCTCGGCCAAATCGAGTGCCGGTGGCAGGGCGAGTTTCAGCGAGATGAAACTGACATCCGAAACCACCAGACCGATTGTCCTGTCAGCCAGATGATCGCGGGAAAGCTCCCGCGCATTCAGGCTTTCAAGGTTAGTGACGCGGATATCAGCACGCAAACTGTCATGCAACTGGCCATGGCCGACATCAACGGCAATGACATGCGTCGCGCCGCGTTCCAAAAGGACCTGCGTGAAACCGCCGGTGGATGCGCCGATATCCAGTGCATTGACATCACTCACATCAATGGAAAAATGATCAAGCCCGGCAATGAGTTTCAGCGCCGCGCGCGAAACATAGCCGCTTGCCGGATCGTCGACACTGATATCAGCAGTATCGTTGAAGGTCGCGCCGGGTTTGGTGACAACAGCGTTATCAACAGTGACCGTGCCGCGCACGATGGCATCCCGTGCACGCGAGCGGCTGGCAAACAGGCCCTTTTCAACGAGCAGTTGATCGAGCCGCATTGCCAATTATGCGCGCGCCGGAGCGGCCAGCGTGTTGCGGCCAAGCGCTGCAAACACGGTCTGAACAATGCCCGCCCGATCCAGCCCCGACCGTGCATACATAGCTTCCGGCTTGGCATGGTCAAGGTAAAGGTCTGGCAGCGTCAGCGTGCGAACCCGCAAGCCATGGTCCAGCAGGCCATCGCGGCTGAGGAAATGCAGGACGTGGGAAGCAAAGCCGCCGATAGCGCCCTCTTCCACCGTCACCAGAACCTCATGCTCGCGCGCCAGACGGCGGATCATGTCCTCATCCAGTGGCTTGGCAAAACGGGCATCGGCAACGGTTGTCGAAAGTCCCGCCGCATCAAGTTCATCGGCGGCGGCCAGACATTCCTGCAGGCGCGTGCCAAAGGATAGAAGTGCGACCTTGGAGCCCTCGCGGATAATGCGGCCCTTGCCGATCTGCAATATTTCACCCCGTTCCGGCAGATCAATGCCAACGCCGTCACCGCGTGGATAGCGGAAGGAAATCGGGCCTTCGTCATAGTCCGCGGCGGTGCGCACCATATGGCGCAGTTCCGCTTCATCGGATGCGGCCATGACGACAAAGCCCGGCAATGCCGCAAGGAAGCCCGTATCAAACGAACCTGCATGGGTGGCACCGTCAGCACCGACCAGCCCGGCCCGGTCAATGGGGAAACGCACCGGCAGGTTTTGCAGGGAAACGTCGTGCACGACCTGATCGTAGCCACGTTGCAGGAAGGTGGAATAGATCGCAGCGAACGGCTTGAACCCTTCCGTTGCCAGACCAGCGGCAAAAGTCACCGCATGCTGTTCAGCAATGCCGACATCAAATACCCTGTCAGGAAAGACTTCACCAAAGAGATCAAGCCCGGTTCCGCCCGGCATGGCGGCAGTCACGGCAACAATCTTGTCGTCGTGGCGCGCTTCCTCAATCAGGCTGGTTGCGAAAATCTTGGTATAGCTTGGTGCATTGGCAGGCGGTTTCGCCTGCGCGCCGGTGATGACATCAAACTTGTTGACACCATGATATTTGTCGGCGGCAGCTTCCGCCGGGGCATAGCCTTTGCCCTTTTGCGTGACCACATGCACGAGCACGGGACCGTTCATCGTATCGCGGACATTTTTCAGAACCGGCAAAAGATGATCGAGATTATGCCCATCGATAGGCCCGACATAGTAAAAGCCAAGCTCTTCGAACATGGTGCCGCCAGTCCAGAACCCGCGCACATATTCTTCCGAAAGCCGCGCCTTTTCCTGCAGAAATTTCGGGAGTTTCTTGGCCAATTGCTTGGCGGTCTCGCGGATGGAGCGGTATGTCCGCCCCGATACCAGCCGCGCCAGATAGGCGCTCATGGCACCCGTGGGCGGAGCAATCGACATATCATTGTCGTTGAGGATGACGATCAGCCGCGCGTCGAGCGCTCCGGCATTGTTCATCGCCTCATAGGCCATGCCCGCAGACATGGCGCCATCACCAATAACCGAGATCACATTGCGCTTTTGGCCCGAGAGCTTGCTGGCAACCGCCATGCCAAGCCCGGCTGAAATGGATGTAGACGAATGCGCCGCACCGAATGGATCATATGCGCTTTCGCTGCGCTTGGTGAACCCTGAGAGACCGCCCTCCTGCCGCAAGGTGCGGATACGGTCACGGCGGCCAGTCAATATCTTGTGCGGATAGGCCTGATGGCCGACATCCCAGATGATCCGATCATGAGGCGTATCAAAAACATGGTGCAAGGCAACGGTGAGTTCCACCACACCCAGACCCGCACCGAGATGACCGCCGGTGGTTGAAACAGCATCCACCAGTTCCGCCCGCAACTCCTGTGCCAGCTCAGGCAGATCCGATTCCGGCAGGGCGCGTAAATCCGGAGGGATTATGACGCGGTCAAGCAGCGGTGTTTCCAGTTTCTTCGCCAAAGCACAGGTTCCAGTTCCAGGGTCACTTCTTGCGGTTTCCTAGATGAATTCGGGGCAAGCAGCAAGAAGTGCAGCTTTCTCCTTACCCATGTCAATTTTCAGGCAGGGGTATGAACTCTTCCTCGTCACCCGGTACGATATCAAAACGGCCCGAGCGCCATTCTTCCTTGGCCTGCTCGATCCGCTCTTTCGAAGACGAAACGAAATTCCACCAGATATAGCGCTTCGATGGCATGGTTGCACCGCCAAACAGCATGAAATGCGCACCTTGCGGTGCGGATATGACAATTTCATCGCCAGTTCTGAAAGCCAGCAGGCGGTCGGCGGGAAAACTCTCGCCTGAGATCTCTACCGATCCATCCAGCGTATAGATCGCCCGTTCCTCGGCGGCATTCGCTGGTATCTGGATATGCCCACCCGGTTGCAGGCGGATGTCGACATAGAGCGTTTCCGCATGCTGTTTGACGGACGATCCCGCCCCATGAAACGCGCCCATGACCACACGGGCTTCCATTCCGGCCTCATGCAGGACGGGCAATTCCCCCGCCGCCGTATTGGCAAAGGTCGGGTCGATTTCTTCCAGATGATCGGGTAGCGCCAGCCATGTCTGCAAACCGGATATAGGCAAGGGCTGGGTGCGCAACTCCTCAGGCGAGCGTTCAGAATGGACGATACCGCGTCCCGCCGTCATCAGATTAACATCGCCCGGACGGATGACCATTTCGGTCCCAAGACTGTCGCGGTGGCGGATATTGCCGTCGAAGAGATAGGTCACTGTCGACAGTCCGATATGCGGATGCGGGCGCACATCCAGCGCGTCATCAGGGCGCAGGATTGCAGGGCCCATGCGGTCGAAGAAAATGAACGGTCCGACGAGCCGCCGCTTTGCCGTCGGCAGGGCGCGGCGAACCTGAAAGCCACCAATATCGCTGGTGCGTGGAATGATGAGCGTTTCAATCGAATCAACGGCTGTCGTGTCGCCGGGGTGCGGATCATTGCCGGGGAAAAAGCTCATCAATGCTGCTCCAACCTATTGGAGCCGCATCATAGCGTCTCGCAGCTTACCTGAACAGCCGTGCCTATTCCGGGTCGAGCGGCTCGGTGCCGACGGGCTGGCCATCGCGGCCCAGCCTGATCTTCTCAACCTTGTCCTCAGCGGCACGCAGCAGCGTATCGCAATGTTTTTTCAGGGCTTCGCCGCGTTCATAAATGCGGATGGACTGCTCAAGCGGCACATCGCCGCGCTCCAGATCATCCACAATCTTTTCCAGTTGATCGAGCGCCTGCTCAAAACTCATGGCGGCGATATCGGAGTTGGGTTGTACATCGGCCATGGTTTCAACCTTTCATCAAACGTTTGATATGTGCGCCAGCGGAGAGCGACATGCCCTTGAGGTCGTATCCGCCTTCCAGCAGGCTGACAACCCGGTTCGACGCATACTTCCCAGCTCTTTCCAGCAAAACGCCGGTCGCCCAGTCAAAATCATCCTCGTCCAGATTGATCTCGGCCAGTGGATCACGATGATGCGCATCAAAACCGGCTGAGATGATGATCAGATCCGGTTTGAAACTGTCAATCGATGGCAAAACACGCGTGTTGAACGCCTCGCGAAAGTGCTCGCTTCCGGTCTGCGGCGCCAATGGTGCATTGACGATATTGCCCGCACCGGTTTCATCCTTGGCCCCCGTGCCGGGATAAAGCGGCATCTGGTGCGTGGAGCAATAAAGCACCGACGGATCGTCCCAGAAAATATCCTGCGTGCCATTGCCGTGATGCACATCCCAATCAACAATAGCAACGCGCTCAGCCCCATGCGCCTTCTGCGCGTGGCGAGCGGCGATGGCTGCGTTGTTGAACAGGCAGAACCCCATGGCGCGGTTGCGCTCCGCATGATGGCCCGGCGGACGCGACGCCACAAAAACATTATCCGCCCGGCCCGCAAACACATCATCAACAGCCGCATTGGCCGCACCGATGGCGGTGAGCGCCGCTTCCCAGCTCTTCGGACTGACGGATGTATCCGCATCGACGCGGGTCATTCCCTCCTCCGGCACTGCCTGGCGCACCCGCTCGACGAAATGCTCGGGGTGCGCATAAAGGATGGTCGCTTCATCGCCCAGTGGCGACAGCGTACGATCCAGCGCGTCAAAAGCACTGTCCTCCAAAACCTTGGTAAGCGCACGCAAGCGGTCCGGCCGTTCAGGGTGACCGACAGGCGTTAGATGTTCCAGATAGATCGGGTGCGAATAAAGACGGGTGACCATATCGGCTTTCTGCAACTGTGAATGGACATCAGTACAACCCTAAGGTCGCATGAAGAGAATTTGCACAGACGCCGCGCTTTGCACAAGAGGCAAAGGGCTGATGAGTGCGCCTCTTTCTCCGGTGGCAAAATTCGGACACGTTCAACCGGCGATGGCAAGAATCTCTGAAATTTCGTCGAAAATTCCGACCAACGTCTAATTGACGATGGCTTGCTTGCTATAGGAATATTGTCCTTTTAAGGGATAGTATTCATGACATTGCATGGTGAACATTCTTCCAGAAATCTCCGGCTCCGATGGCACATTTCCGCCAATGAACTGCAACTCAAAGCGCTGAAGATAGCGCCGCATAGCAGCCTGCGCAGCAGGCAATATCGCCAGCTTGAAAACGAGCGGGCGATGCTGGAGGCGGAACTCCGATTTCAGGCGGAAATCGACCTCTGGCGAAAGTATGACCCAGACCAGCCGCGCGAGCCTGCGGGAACCCGCGAAGGCGGGAGGTGGATCGATGGCGGAGGTGCTGGAAACAGCGACGCAACCCAAAACAGTGGGCAGAACTCCTCCAAGCCCTCTGCCAGTTGGTGGGGAAATGCGAGCCGCATCGCATCGCCTTATTTACGGCGGCTACCTAAAGTCGGACAATTGGTCTCTCTCGTCCAATTGCTTGACGATCGTCAGCTTGCCTATCCCTTGGAAGAGGCACTCGCCCAATACAATTCCGCAGTCGCGGTTAAAGATAGAAATACAATACCGTCGCTCACGTTTCGTGCGCGGGCGTTTGACCCGGGTACCAGCCCGCAGCGCGTATTTGCTACCATGAAGGAGCTTGAGCGGGATGAGGCTCGTAAATTGTGCCCGAAATTCATGACTGTCCAAACGCAAACGGATATTGCGCAGTTTGCAGCCGGTCCAAGGTCAGCTTACCGCAGCGCTGCGAACTATGGCACCGCTGTTCACACTAATCTCGAGCATCAAATAAAGGCGATGGAGGATCCCGATTTGAAGGCAGAAGAATCATACATGAAATATCTGGGCGAAATTGCGGGAGGTGCACACCTCAGGAGTGATGTTACCCGAGGTATGAAAGGTTCTCTCCGCATCGATGTGCTGGAAAAAGTAAGCCCCCAAATGGCTTGTGTTTATGACATTAAAACTGGTCATGCGCGTTTGGGTCTGGGCCGCATCAAAGAGATTTCATACGCTGTTGCAAAGAATTTTGGACCGTCAGGCTTTACGATTATCGAAATGAGACCGGGCCAAGGCACGTTCATGGAGGATACTCGGCCATGACTACCGGGGCGCAAATTCGCAAAATGGTAAAACCGTTGCTTGAACGTCATAGCGATCTGGCAATGGTGGGCCGTTTCATGGTCGTTGGACCCATTCATCACCTTCGGCGCGGAATTTACCTGGACTATTGTCGAACACCCGAGATGTTTAACCCAAGAACCGTGGTCGATATCCTCATACCACCGAGTGACGCCGGCTATCTGGGTCGAGGCGATTACCTTACTGACCCCGGAAGGGGCTTTTGGGACGCTACGAATCCCGACGCCGTCCAACGGTTTTTTGATTTGCTCGAAGATAAAATTCTTCCGAGACTGCGCTCCACGAAGACGTTCGATCATTATCGGGTATTGACCGAACGATATCGCGCTTCGGGTGATTATTATGACAGGGATCGTTTCTTTGAAATGCTGATTGCAACGGCAGTTGGCGATTTCGACCTTGCTCAATCTATCGTCGAGCCGTTGCCCGATATGCAATTTTATCTCGCATATTTGGCACCGTCTTTCTATCCCGCACTGCTAGCCAGAGATCGCGCGGAAATTGCAAAAATCCTGCACGCATGGGAAGCCCAGACGATCAAGACATACAAGCTGGAGAAGTTCTGGGAACCGACACCCTTCCCGTTGGAACTTGAGGTGTCCAGATGACCACGATCACGCAAGTCAAAGAAATCATCCAACCGCTCCTCGCGCGCCATGCTGATTTAGCGCTGGTCGGGCGATACCTTATATTGACGCCAGTGCGACATTTCGTTCGTGGCGTCTTTATTGATCGCAGCGGCGATCGTCACATCTTCGTTCCAGCCACCAGCGTCTGTCTCACATACAGCGGATCGACCACTCAGGGTATCGGATGGGGAGACCATTTAATCTATCTCTCTTTCGAAGAGGCTGATCCCGATCTGATCCATAAAAGGAGAAATGATCCCCGCTTTGGCAAATGGGATACCCGCTACCCTGAAAATATCGAGTTGATGCTGCGCTTTATCGAGGCTTCGTTGGAGCCACTGCGTGAGATGACCACCTTCGAGCAGATGATGGCTTTTGCCCAACGCCCCGAGAATAATCTCACCCCATTCGAGTTCATGTATTATGCGCGGTTCCTGCTGGCAGCGGCCATTGGCGACTTTGAAACCGCAAGACATATCATCGAAAAACGAGAGGGAATGCGGCTGAGTCTGGAAGCTCATTACCCCTCGCTCTGTCCGGCCCTCATTGCCGAGGACCGGGCAGAAGTGGCCAAATGCCTGCATGAACTGGAGGCCAAGACGATCAAAAACCTCAAACTATCGAAATACTGGGAATCCACGCCCTTCCCGCTGGAATGACGGGATACCCCGCCTTAAGCCTCACTCAAAGCCTGAGTGAGGTCCGCGATCAGATCATCCGGATGTTCAATGCCGATGGACAGCCGGATGGTCGAATCCAGAACGCCGATCTTCTGCCTGACATCCACAGGCACGCCTGAATGGGTCATGGTAGCAGGATGGCTGGCAAGGGATTCTGTTCCGCCGAGGCTGACCGCCAGTTTGAGGATTTGCAGCGCATTGAGGAATTTGAAGGCTGCGGGCTGGCCGCCCTTGATATCAAAGGAGAAAGTTGAACCGGCCCCCGTGCACTGCGCGGCAAATGTGCGGCCGAGCGGCGAGTTTGCATCGTGGTAGGGCAGATAGTGGATCTTTTCCACTTTCGGATGATCGCGCAGGAAATCGGCGATGGCCAGCGCATTGTTGTTGGCCTTTTCCATGCGGATGCTTAGCGTTTCCAGCGAGCGGCCCAGCATCCAGCAGGAATGCGGATCAAGCTGGGTGCCGATGGCACCGCGCAGCGCCTTGACCTGTTTCATCACGGCTTTCGATCCAAGCGCAGCACCGGCAATGAGATCGGAATGGCCGCCGACATATTTGGTCAACGAATAGAGCGAGATGTCGGCACCATGCTCGATGGGGCGCTGGAACACTGGCCCGAGCAAGGTGTTGTCACAGGCGATAACCGGTGTGTGCCCCTGCTTCTTACCGATCGCATCGGCAACCCTACGGATCATCGCCACATCCACCAGACTGTTGGTGGGGTTGGCAGGTGTTTCGATGAGAATGATGGAAACGCGTCCCTTGGCCATGGCTTGGTCGGCGGCTGCCTGCACGGTGGCTTCGTTGACCCCATCGGCAAAGCCGACTGCCGCCACGCCCATATTGAGGAAGGTCTTGGCGAGCAGCGTTTCCGTGCCGCCGTAAAGCGGTTGCGAATGCAGCACCGCATCACCGGGGCGCACAAACGCCAGCAGTGTCGTGGCGATCGCCGACATGCCGGAGGAGAAAAGCGCGCAGCTTTCCGTGCGCTCATAGACGGCCAGACGATCCTCCACGATCTCACTGTTGGGATGGTTGAAGCGCGAATAGACGAGGCCGGCGCCGACGCCCGCCGGCGGTTCCTTACGGCCAGAGACGAAATCGAAAAAGTCGCGGCCCTCCTCGGCGTTCTTGAACACAAAAGTCGAGGTCAGAAAGACCGGGGGTTTTACCGCGCCTTCCGACAATTCAGGATCAAAACCATAATTGAGCATCAATGTTTCGGGATGCAATTTGTGGTTGCCGATGTGGGTCTTGTACGGATGGGGAGCGGCCATGCGAATCTCCTTGGGCGAATCTTGGGTATGAGAGATGGAGTGTCTTAAGCAAATTATATCAAATGCAGTGATCAATCCTTGCTTTTTGTGATCAAATTGCATTGATTGCGGCAAACAATTGCCAAGAATGAAAAGATATGACGCAGAAAATTGCTGACGAGACTGACAGACGCATTTTGAAGGAATTGCAGGCGGACGCGCGGATCACCAATAATGAGCTGGCCGAGCGCGTCGGGCTGTCGCCCTCGCCCTGCCTGCGGCGTTTGCGGCGCATGGAGGAAGCGGGAATCATCCGGGGCTATACGGCGCTCGTCGACCCGGTGATTGAAGGCTGGACCATGGCAGCCATCGCCACGATCCGCCTCAGCCGCCAGCATGAGGACGAGATCGTCATGTTCGAGGAAGCCATTCGTGGCTGGGACGAAGTGCTGGAATGCCACCTCGTCACCGGCTCGCGCGATTATGTGCTGAAAGTGATGAGCGCCGGGCTGGAACAGTATGAGCGCTTCATCAAGGAAAAAATCGCCCGGCTGAAATGTGTGGCATCTATTGAGACGAGTTTTGTCATGAACACGATCAAGGAACGCCGGGTTTAGGGGGCTGATGTTGCAGGGTTGTTGGTTCGTGGTTCGTGGTTCGTGGTTCGACAAGCTCACCATGAGGGAGAGTGAGGATGCAACGCTAATCGCAAAGATTGGGCGCAAAAAGATTTAGCGCTAAAGGTGCAGCGCAAAGGTTGCGGAACTTGGCTCCCTTTCATCACCCCTCTCCCTCATGGTGAGCTTGTCGAACCACGCGCGATGTTGATGCAGCCATCAATTCAATAGCCAGACGCGAAAGCGAGTGTGGTGATGGGGGAGTATGTTCCGCAATTGAAATGTTGATGGATACAATCACCCCCCTCTGTCCTGTCGGACATCTCCCCCACAAGGGGGGAGATCACATTGACGGTAATGCTTTCCCATAACCGGAAACGTTGCAGATTGTGCAAAGGCGGCGATACAGCTGATCTCCCCCCCTGTGGGGGAGATGTCCGACAGGACAGAGGGGGGTGAGCACCACAGCTGCATGGTTCGTGGTTCGTGGTTCGTGGTTCGTGGTTCGACATAACAACCATGAGGGGCTTGGGTGGATGCACCGCTAATCGCAGAGATTGTAGTGCAAAAGGATGCAGCGCTAAGGGTACAGCGCAAAGATTGCGGAACTTGACTCCCCGCAACCCACCCCTCTCCCTCATGGTTGTTATGTCGAACCACCAAGCAATTCCGCAACATCCGACTGAACCGCCACCGCGATCTGCTCGGCGGTTTCTAGGGTGACATTCATCTGCCCAGCTTCAACGCGGCTGACATAAGCCTGATCTGCGCCAATTCGCATGGCCAGTTCTTCCTGCGAAATGCCAAGAGCACCCCGTCGTTCCTTCACCGCCAACCCAAATCGCTTTTTGATATCCATAGGTGGCACGAAGCCGCTTGACAGCGATTTCTTCCATGTATTTTAATACATATTTTTAAGCTAACGGCTTGTGCTGGTCAGCGGAGTACAGATAATGAACGACTACAATTTCTGGGCTCACTTGCTTGATACGTTTCGAGCTTCCCCGGACTGGATCAAGGCATTATGGCTACTGGTCCCGCCTGCCTTTGTGCTTGGACTGATGGCGCTGACGCTGCGGTTTAGGATCGACAGCAAGCGGGTAAACAGAGTGTTGGATGGAGAACTTGTTTATTCAGTCCATCGCGATGCGCAAAACCGGGTTCATATTATCAGCCATGTAAAGCAGGTGGGTGATAACCCTGCGCTGCTTTTCCTCGATCAGGGACCGAGCGAAGCGTTTGAATATGCCGAGAGTGATCCGCCTGCAAAACGTTAGTTTATACAATCATACGAGAGAGATTTGCAGCGCTATCGGTTCGTGGTTCGACAGGCTCACCATGAGGGAGAGGGGTGATGAAAAGGAGCCAAGTTCTGCAATTTAGGTCATTCTGCAACGTTGGTGATTACCTTTGCAGCTTCCCTCTCCCTCATGGTGAGCCTGTCGAACCACGCACCGAGAGGTTTTTACAACTTATCAACGAAAAGAATCGAGCCCCCTCAACCCATCTCAGCCTAGATAATATCCGTCCGCGTAATCTGGATACCAAACCCCTCAAGACCGACATAATGGCGTTCGCGTGAAGACAGCAGCCGGATTGAGGTGATGCCGAGGTCTTTCAGGATTTGCGCGCCGAGGCCGATCTGGCGCCATTCTTCCTCGCGGACCTTGGCTTCGGCGTGGGCTTCGCGCTCCTGCAGGGTGGCGCGGTTGCGGTCGTCGTCGCGGCCAACGCCGACGGAGCCTTCACGCAGATAAACAATCACGCCGCGCTTTTCCTCGGCAATGCGCTTCATGATGCTGTCGAGCGTGTTGCGGGTGCCGAACACGTCGCTGAGGATGTCCTCGCGCTGCAGGCGAACAGGCACATCCTCGCCGTCGCGGATATCGCCATAGACGATGGCCGCATGGTGCATCGGCTCCCATGGCAGCGCATAGGTGATGGCCTTTGCCTTGCCGGCACAGGTATCGATCTCATATTCGCCGATGCGCTCGATCAGGGTTTCCTTGCGCTGGCGATAGGCGATGAGGTCGGCCACTGTCACCTGATGCAGGGTATGGGTTTCGGCAAAGCTGGCAACTTGCGGGCCGCGCATGACCGAACCATCATCATTGACGAGTTCGCAGATGACGCCAACCGGCGGCAGACCAGCAAGCTTGCACAGATCAACGGCGGCTTCCGTATGGCCGGAACGCATCAGCACGCCGCCCTCGCGGGCGATCAACGGGAAGATATGACCGGGACGCACAAAGTCGGTCGCGCCCGCATTGGGATTGGCCAGATTGCGCACGGTCAAGGTGCGGTCATCGGCGGAAATGCCGGTGGTGGTGCCGTGCTTGTAGTCGACCGTCACCGTGAAGGCGGTTGAATGCGGCGCATCGTTCTCGGCCACCATGGGTGTGAGGTTGAGGCGCTTGGCGTGTTCGCGCGGCATGGGTGTGCAAACGATGCCTGATGTATGGCGCACGATGAACGCCATCTTTTCCGGCGTGCAGTGAACGGCAGCAACGATCAGATCGCCTTCGTTCTCGCGCCCGTCATCATCCATGACAACGACGATTTCACCGCGTTCGAAAGCGCGCAGCGCATCGACGACCCGTTTTTGATTGTAAGCCATTGTTGCGCCTCTTGCTTAAATGCGACCGGTCTGGCCGCGATGTCTGAGATAATGATCGGCAATTGCGCAGGCAACCATGGCTTCGCCAATGGGTACAGCGCGGATGCCAACACAGGGATCGTGGCGGCCCTTGGTCATCACATCCACCTGCTTGCCATCGGCATCGATACTCTGGCGCGGGGTGAGGATTGATGATGTGGGCTTGACGGCAAAGCGCGCGACAACCGGAGCGCCACTGGAAATGCCGCCGAGAATGCCACCGGCATGATTCGACAGGAAAATCGGCTTGCCGTGATTGTCCATGCGCATCTGGTCGGCATTTTCCTCGCCGCTAAGCTTGGCCGATTCGAAACCGTCGCCGATTTCAACGCCCTTCACCGCATTGATGGACATGAGATAGCTGGCAATATCCTGATCAAGCTTGCCATAGACAGGCGCGCCGAGACCGGCAGGCACGTTTTCCGCGACAATCTCGACAACTGCACCAATGGACGAACCGGCCTTGCGGATACCATCGAGATATCCGGCAAAGACATCGACGGAGCCGGGGTCCGGTGTGAAGAACGGGTTATTATCCACCTCGTCCCAATCCCAGCGATCACGGTCGATGCTATGAATACCCATACCAACAAGCGCACCGCGCACGATCAGGCCGGGCACGACCTTGCGGGCAATGGCACCGGCGGCGACGCGCGCTGCGGTTTCGCGGGCTGATGAGCGGCCGCCGCCGCGATAATCGCGAATGCCATATTTCACGTCATAGGTATAATCCGCGTGGCCGGGGCGATACTGGCGGGCAATATCGCCATAATCCTTGGAGCGCTGGTCCGTATTCTCGATCATCATCGAAATCGGCGTGCCGGTGGAGATCATTGTCACACCGTCATCCTGCAGCATGAAACCGGACAGGACCTTTACCTGATCGGGCTCGCGGCGCTGGGTGGTGTATTTCGACTGGCCCGGCTTGCGCTTGTCGAGATAGGCTTGAATCTCGGCCTCGCTAAAGCTTATGCCGGGGGGACAGCCGTCAACCACGCAACCAAGTGCGATTCCATGGCTTTCACCCCAGGTTGTGACACGAAAAAGATGACCGAAAGTATTATGCGACATGAGGGTATCCGGTGTTGCGTCAGGGGGTTTTATGAGCGTTTACGCCTGTGGTCAAACCCGCCGCTGAAATTCCTTGTTCCGCCACGAAAAAAGCAATTGTTTTGCCACAGTTGGACGCTTTAAGTTGAGCAACAAATCGGCCACCAGATTTTGATTAAAGAGGATATCAAAATGCGTTTCATCGTCGCAACATTCATGTTTGTCGCTTCCCTGCTTCCAGTCGGCGCGCTCGCCGACGATGCGCAGGGCACGATCACCAAAATCGATGAAGTCAATTCGACCATTACGCTTGATGATGGCAAGGTCTACAAACTGCCGGGCGAGTTCGATTTCAGCGCCATCGACAAGGGTATGAAGGTCACAATCATGTTTGATCTGGTCAATAAAGAGCGCTTTATCACCGATATTGAAGAGACGGTGCAATAAGCATCTGTTTCCAATGATTTAGACCTGGGTGGTTACATCCAGGTCAGGCGGCCCTTTTCAAGGCGCAGAATTTTATCCTGAGTGATGGAAAGATTCGCGGCATCGTGGCCATCAAGTCCTTCGACCATCTGAAAAATTGTCCGCATACAGCCACCATGTGTCACGCACACGGTCGGCTCCCGGACTTCCGATAGCCAGTTTCCCATCCGTTTTGCCAATGTTGCATAGCTTTCAGCCGTTGGGCCGGGTGGAATAAAATTCCATTTGTCCCTGGCGCGTGCGGCGACCATTTCGGGCGAGCGGAGTTCAATATCCGCCATCATATAGCCCTGCCATTCGCCGAAATTCACTTCCATAAGGCGGTCATCGGTGCGGTAGGCCCATGGGTCAATGCCCATGCGTGTTCTGATCCGCTCCATCGTGTCGCGCGTGCGGCGCAGGGGGCTGGCGACAAAGTCAAAGCCTGCACCCTCACCGATCAATGATTTCAGGAGGTCGCCATTGCGCACGGCCTGCAACTGGCCGCGCCCATTGATATCGACGTCTTCCTGCCCCTGAATGCGTTCGGACACGTTCCAGTCTGTCTCGCCGTGACGCGAGAAATAAACAATCGAGTCCGGCAAATGCACTTTAAGGTCAGTCCTTGACGACAGAGATATCCGGTGCGTCCACAGCCTTCATGCCAACGACATGATAGCCGCTGTCGGCATGGTGAATTTCGCCCGTTACCGAGCGCGACAGATCAGAAAGGAAATAAAGACCGGCATCGCCAACTTCCTCGATCGTAACGGTACGGCGCAACGGCGCGTTGTACTCGTTCCACTTGAGAATATAGCGGAAATCGCCAATACCTGATGCTGCCAGCGTCTTGATCGGGCCAGCGGAGATCGCGTTGACGCGGATATTATCCGGGCCAAGATCAACAGCCAGATATTTCACACTGGCTTCCAGCGCTGCCTTGGCGACACCCATGACGTTGTAGTTCGGCATGACTTTTTCTGCGCCGTAATAAGTCAGCGTCAGGATCGAGCCGCCATCGGTCATCAGCTTTTCAGCACGCTTGGCAACGGCTGTCAGCGAGAACACCGAGATCAACATGGTCTTGGTGAAATTTGCTTCCGATGTATCGACATAGCGGCCAGTCAGTTCATCCTTGTCGGAGAAGCCGATGGCATGCACCAGAAAGTCGATCTTGCCCCATTTTTCTTCCAACGCCGCAAAACACGCGTCGATGGTCGAGGCATCAGAAACATCACAATGGCCGCAAAGAAATGCGCCAAGTTCCTGAGCCAGAGGCTCCACACGCTTCTTCAGCGCATCACCCTGATAGGTAAAAGCAAGTTCGGCACCGGCATCATGGGCAGCCTTGGCAATGCCCCAGGCGATCGACCGATTATTGGCAACGCCCATAATAAGTCCGCGTTTACCTTGCATCAAACCAGTTTTGGCGGTCATTTACCAACCCTTCACGAAAGACATATGATTGATTTGCGGTATCGCACAGCCCGCGCCGGGCTTCAAGCATCGTGTCAGTTTCGTCAAGGATTTTCGGGAACCGTTGATTTTCAGAGACTCGAATCGCGCAGAAATGCTTCCAATGCGGCGTCACCATGCTCGGGCAACATGACGCGAACATGAACAAAAAGATCGCCATGACCATCCGGCTTCTTCGGCAAACCCTTGCCTTTCAGCCGTAAAACCCTGTCAGAACTGGTCCAAGGCGCGATTTTTACCGCCACACGGCCATTTAAAGTCTCAACTTCCTCACGCGAACCCAGCGCCGCATCACGCAACGCCACGGGCAAATCCATGTGCAGGTCGTGGCCTTCCACTTTGAACTTCGGATGCGGCTTGAAACGGATTGTAACCAGCGCATCGCCAGGTGTTCCGCCCGGAATTGCCTCACCCTGACCCTTCAGGCGAATCGTTTGACCGTTTTCAACCTGTGCGGGAAGCTTGATCGCCAGTCTTTTGCCGTTCGGAAAGACAGCCTCGACTTTCTCGGCACCAACGGCCTGTTCGAGCGTCACATCAATCGTTGCCTGCAGGTCCGTGCCCTTGCGTGGCCCGCCGCGACGCGCTCCGCCACCAAAGCCGCCGGCACCTTCGCCGAACAGGTTGCTGAGAATGTCTTCCGCATCAAAACCAGCATTGCCGCTGCGGAAGTCGAACCCACCCGAGCGCGCGCCGCGTGCATTGCCGAACCCGGCAAAAGGATCACCACCGCCACCGGAGAAGCCTTCAAACCCTTGCGGGGCGCGCTGCTTGCCCTCGGCATCAATCTCGCCCCGGTCGAATTGACCACGACGTTCCTTGTCGCCGATTATTTCATAGGCCTGGTTGATTTCAGAGAAATTTGCCTGCGCCTTCGGGTCATCCTGATTTTGGTCAGGATGATACTTTTTGGCGAGCTTGCGAAACGCCGATTTGATTTCTTCAGGCTTCGCCGTCTTGGCGACGCCCAGCACGGTATAGGGATCGCGCATGTGTGTGCCTTTCCACTGGCATAAACGGAAGTGCGTTGGGAGTTGCCCTGTATATGCCCATCAATAGGAAGAAATTCCAGAGTTTCTGTCAAGAAATCTGCAATTACCACCCGATTCTATCGAAAATATCATTCAGTTGCAGATAATTACAATGGAGCGAAGGATTTCAATGTCCATTGCCCGCCATTCTGCATGCAGGTCTCGCCCTTATAGAGCATGACGCCATCAAAGGATTCGCGCGATGTCTGGAATTCGCGGCAAAGGCCCGTATCGGTCTTTTTCTCGGCAATGGCTGTGATCGTGCCTTGACTGCCGGTCTCCGGATTGGACCAGGGCAGCGGCTTGTTGCCCCATTGCGTGAAGTTCAGGGCAGACACAATATTGCGGACGGTAGACTGGTCTGCAGCACCCTTGGCATCGACCGGTGGTACCGGAGCAACCGAGCCTGTCACAGTCGCCTTGTCAGGCACCGCACTCTCAATGCTGAAGCTTTTCATTGCGCAGCCGGAGAGAAGGCAAAGTGCAAAAACAGCGGCGACCGGCGCTGTCCGCACCGAAATTTTCGCCCCAAGGTTCCTGATATCTGGTATTGCCAGTGCCAAACGCATATCTCTCTTTAACAAGGTCAACCAGCAATGACTATGGGTGAAATGAAGTTAACAACCGATGACTTCACGGAAAAAAACGAACCCTTCGCGCTCTTCGACGAATGGCTGAAGGACGCCACCAAAACAGAGCCCAATGATCCCAATGCTGTCGCGCTGGCAACGGTCGATGGTGATGGCCTGCCTGATGTTCGCATGGTTCTTCTCAAAGATTTTGACGAACAAGGCTTTGTTTTTTATACAAATTTTGAAAGTCAGAAGGGTCAGGAAATACTTGGCTCAATGAAAGCTGCCATGTGTTTTCATTGGAAAACGCTGCGCCGTCAAGTGCGCATACGCGGCCCTGTGGAAATTGTCAGCGACGCCGAGGCCGATGCCTACTATGCCACGCGGCCGCGCGGCAGCCGTATCGGTGCATGGGCTTCCAAGCAATCGCGCCCGCTGGAAAGCCGCTTTGCGCTGGAGAAAGCTGTGGCGGAATACACGGCCCGCTACGCCATCGGCAACATACCGCGTCCAGCCCATTGGTCCGGCTTTCGCATTCGCCCGACCTCAATCGAGTTCTGGCATGACCGGCCTTTCCGGCTGCATGACCGGGTGGTCTTCAGCCGCGAGACGCCTGAAAGCGACTGGGACAGCAAGACGCGGCTTTACCCGTAAAGCTTAACCTTTCTTGCGGGTAAGAAAGGCCATCAGGGCGTTACGCGCCTCATCAGACTGGAGCCGTTCAGCGAAATGTCCGGCTTCCAGCTTGATGCGCTCGACAGTCTCGGCGCGCGGCATCCGCAGCAGATCGCGCGAAATTTGCATGGCTTCCGGCGGCTTGGCGGCAATTTCCGTGGCGACGGCCAGAACCGTGCTTTCCAGCTGGTCCGCTTCAACGATCCTGTAGACGAGGCCAACTTCCTTGGCTTCTGCCGCACTCAATCCGTTACCCACGGCCAGAAAGGCAAAGGCCTGCTGGCGGCCCATGAGGGCCGGTCCAAGCAGGCTTGAGCCAGCCTCGGGCACGAGGCCCAGATCAACAAAGGGCGTCTTGAACAGGGATTGCGGCGTGGCGAATGTCAGGTCGCAATGGAAGTTGAGCGTTGTGCCGATACCGATGGCAAGGCCATCCACACCGGCGACAATTGGTTTCTTGCCATTGGCCAGCGCAAGAAGAAAATCAAAAACCTCAGTGCCCATGGTGCCCGACGTGGCAAAAGCCATGAAATCCTGCAGATCATTGCCCGAGGAGAATGCACCCGGCACACCGAAGAAGACATGGGTGCGGATTTCCGGGTCCGCATCACCTTCCACCAGCGCCTTGGTCATCGTCGCATACATGGCGCGGGTCAGCGCATTCTTCTTGTCGGCCCTGAACATCCGGATGGTCTGGACGGCGCCATGGCGCTCGATCAAAATATGGTCTGACATGGTGTTTCCTTATTGAAGAGCAGCGCGGGCGCCAAGCAGACTTGGTGCACCGGTGAGGACGCGATCTTTCAGCGCCGAGGTTTCATTCAAAAGATTTTCCGTAAAGAACCGCGCCAGAGCCGTGCGTCCGGTATTGTCGCCGCCGAGCGCGCCCTTGGCGAGATAGGTCGCCCCGGCGGCAAGGCCGAAAAGGCGCAGATACGGCGTCGCGCCAGCCAGCGCATCACTGACTTTGCCATCGGCAAGCGCCTTTTGCAGCCAGAGCGTTGCGGCTTCGAGATCGTCAAGACCGGCCTGCAAGCGCTCACCTGTCTCACCAAAGTCAGTGCTGTTGCTGGCGGATACAGCCTCAGCGACTTTGCGCAGTTCGGCAATATAATCCTTCACATGATTGCCGCCACCAAGCGGCAGCTTGCGCTGGACAAGATCAATGGCCTGAATGCCGTTGGTGCCCTCATAGATCGGCGCAATGCGCGCATCGCGCAGAAGCTGCGCTGCACCGGTTTCCTCGATAAAACCCATGCCGCCATGAATCTGGATGCCGATGGAGGCAACATCCACGCCCACATCGGTGGAAAAGGCCTTGGCAACAGGCGTCAGCAGATTGGCGCGGTCAGCCCAATGCCTCGCATCATCGCCGGAGCCCGTATGCGACATATCCAGCGCATGGGCGCAGGCATAGGAGATGGAGCGGGCAGCACCGGTGAGGCCCTTCATGGTCAGGAGATTGCGCTGTACATCCGGGTGTTCGATGATCGGGCTCATGCCCTCGCCGGTCCAGCCGGGCGCGCGCATCTGGCGGCGCTCCTGCGCGTAGCCAAGCGACTTCTGATAGGCAGCTTCCGCCACCGCAACGCCCTGAATGCCCACGGCAAGACGGGCATTGTTCATCATGGTGAACATGCAGGCTAACCCACGGTTTTCCTCACCGATCAGCCAGCCAATGGCGCCCGGCTTTGCATCTTTCGCAAAGCCATCGCCATAGATCATTGTGCAGGTCGGCGAGCCATGAATGCCCAGCTTGTGCTCGACACCGCTGCAGAACACATCATTGCGTGCACCAAGCGATCCATCGGCATTCACCAGGAATTTTGGCACCAGAAACAGCGATATGCCCTTGGTTCCCGCGGGCGCATCGGGCAGGCGCGCCAGAACCAGATGGATGATGTTGTCTGTCAGGTCATGTTCGCCATAGGTGATGAAAATCTTCTGGCCAAAAATACGATAGGTGCCATCATCAGCCCGCTCGGCGCGCGAACGCAAAGCCCCAACATCGGAACCCGCCTGCGGTTCGGTGAGGTTCATGGTTCCCATCCACTCGCCGGAAACCAGCTTTGGCAGATAGGTTTGTTTCAGATCGTCCGTCGCATGGGCGTCAACCGCCTCGATTGCACCCAGCGTCAGCATTGGGCCAAGGCCAAAGGCTATGGAACCGGCATTCCACATTTCGAGCGCCGCTATAGCAAGCATCATCGGCAGGCCCTGCCCGCCAAACTCTTGCCTGCCCGTCAGCCCATTCCAGCCCGCACCGATCCAGTCATTGTAAACGTCTTTCCAGCCGGGAGGCATGGTCACCTCAGCATCTTTCAGCGGTGTTCCATACTTGTCGCCAACCTCCAGAAGCGGCGCAACGCGGGTTGAGGCGAACTTGCCTGCTTCTTCCAGAATGGCGTCAACCAGATCATCGGAGAGATCGCCAAAACGCCCTGCAGCAATGGCCTCATCCAGTCCGGCAATTTTCTTGAGAGTATATGCGATTTCCTCGACGGGTGCCCGGTACATTGATCACATGTCTCCTCATCCAGTGATGCTGGGTCGTAGTGTCAGGACATTGCAACCCTCGGCAAGGCAAGGCAAGTGGATTTTTACGTAAACGTAAGAAAATTCACTTTTTGGCAACCTCGGGATTGGTGTCATTGGATGTATTGAGCCTGCCGGTCCGCATTCCGGACAATCGGCCTTGGACCTAAATTGTCATGCGCAGGATATGGTTTACGGCATTTTAACCATAAACCAGCGACCATACGCTCTTGTATCTGAAGTGCCAGACAACGAGGTGTGAAGGGATACCCATTTGACGATCCGTGCGCAGGTTTTTGCCCTTGCTGCCATTGTCGCCGCGCTGCTTTCCAGCGCCCCTTCCCGTGCGGACTCGCAATTCCAGACACCCTGGTCCAATCAGGACCGTGCCATCGTGCTTGATGGTTACGAGCATAATTCCTTCAATCTGCCTGAGATCATCAAGGACCCGCGCGTCGCCGCCTTCATCCACAAGGGCTCCGACGGAATGCCCGCCACTTATCATTGCGGGCGGATCGCCGATGTGAAGGATCAGGAGATATGCCGGCGCATCTGGCGCAATTATGCGGTGTCGCGCGAGCTTTACCAAACGCGGCGCGCGCTGGCCAAAGCGCTCGGGCTGAAATGGGGTTCCTACCATCTCGCGCGTCCCGGCAACCCTGTCGAACAGGCAAATCACTTTATCGATTATGCGGAGCCAACCAGCGATGAGTTGATGGCACTCGATATCGAGGACAATGACCCTACCCGTTTCATGTCATTGCAGGATGGCCAGATCTTTGCCGAGCAGATCAAGCTGCGCACCGGTCGCTATCCCGTGCTCTATACCAACGGCACCACGGCAAAATACATTGCCGATCACCGGCTTCAATTTCCGGTTCTCTCCCGCCTGCCGCTCTGGTATGCGCGCTATGAAACTGACATCGCCCCGCATTTTCCCAAGGGCAACTGGCAGGATTATGCGCTCTGGCAATTTACCTCGCAAAGCAATTGCACGAAAACACGCTGCCCCTATCGCCCAAATGGTACAAACCGCGATATCGACGTCAACATTGCCGATATGACTGTGGCCCAGCTCAAACAGGCATGGCCGTTTGATAATCTCATTCCAGCCGTGGTGCCTGATGACATGCCGAGGCCCGGCGAACGGCCACCCCTTACCGATGATATATTGATGGCATCAATGGAGCCGCCACTTGTCGATTATCGCCAGCTTCTGCGCGCTCCGCAGATGCTGGCGGGAGTAGCTGGCCGTTTGCTCGCCGATGCACAGGCTTATCTTGACCATATGGACGACACCCCTGAAGCAATCGACACGATGCTAACCGCCTCCATTACCCCTCAGCCCGTTGAAAAGCTGACGGTGGCGGCAATCAAAATCAGTCTGCAGCAGCCTAAAACTGCGGCTGGCGAGCGTCCCGACAGCCAATTGATCGCCGGGATAGTCAGTTTCTGTTTTGATGACGCCAAAGCATCTCGTGGCCGCTGGCCCGCCTATGCAATGCAGCGCTGAATTCCGGGGGCGTTCAAGATATCATTTGGAACGTCGGCGCGTAGCGCGCTTGGCATCAAGGGCAGCACGGTATGCCGCCTTGACCCAGTTCAGCAATTCGTCCGGATCGTCGATAATTTCATCGGACAGCGTGTAATAACTCGCAACCCTTACGGTTTGCGACTGCCCGGCATAAGTGAATGGCAAGGCATCCATGGCTTCGAACTTTGGACGTGTCTCATCATCCACCCGCAGATACAGCGCGCCCTTCATGACGAAAGCGAACTGGATACCTTCCAATGCAAGCCCTGCTCCGCCAAAGAAACGCTTTACCTCAACTGGCCCCATAACCACGAGGCGCTGCGCCACTTCCAGCGCTTTCTCGCGCGCAGACAAAAGACTCATGCCAAACTCTTCCCACTGTTCCGCTTTGCGGGAGTTCAGTTGCTAACGCTGTCCTCAAGACACCTATACCGGTCGCTTGCACAACCTTCCAGTACAGCCGCAGGAATCACCTTGGCTTGCCATCAGGACTGAGAATTTGCTGCATGAGTTATTGTATGAGCGGAACTTGCGAAAACAGGCGCCTGTCACCAGACGCCTGTTTTCATAGATAAGATCGGCACCAAACTCAGGAGAAAATGACGTCATTCGCCGAGATATTAGCAAGCGTCACGCCTTCGATAAGGATACCGTTGGTGTCACTGCCAAAGCTGACATAGACGCCCGCGGCGGTATCGTGTGAGGCCGTCAGAAAGCTTGCATAGTCGTGGATGCCCGTAACGCTGTCGGGACCAAATCCACGCAGGCCAATGACGTCGCCGCCTGCAGTATCAAAATCTGATATGTGGTCGATGCCACCATTCAGGCGTGCCGTTGCCTCGTCCCAGACAAAGGTGTCGGCGTCACTGCCGCCCTTCAAGATGTCCGCGCCAACACCACCATCCAGAGTGTCCTTCCCATACATACCGTTCAAGATATCATTGCCTTCGCCACCTTCCAGAATGTCGTTGTAGGCACTCGGAATTGTCACGAGATCTTCACCGTTAAGCGTGTCATTGCCAGCACCGCCGACCAGATGATCAGCACCACCACCGCCGTTCAGCACATCATCACCGCCACGCCCATCGATATAGTCATCGCCGCTCGCACCGGGTCTGTAGGCATCATAGCTTCCCAGCTCGTCATTGCCATCGGCGCCATATAGCTTGACGCCCTGATAACCACCGAATACCGAGACGTGAAACTCTTCAACCGTTGAGTAACGCGCTGCATCGAATGTGAATCCTTGCGACGTCGAGGAAAAATGCAGATAGGCTGTATCGTAGCCATCTCCACCATCCAAACCACCTGTCCCGCCTTCTGAATAAACAGTGAGACGATCATTCCCGGCGCCGCCGTGAAGATTGGCATTGCCTCCCAGGTAAGGCTCGTCCGAGCTGCCATCCGTCAAAGAATCGTCGCCATTACCGCCGTCGAGGAGGACATCCCATCCACCATTGGTGAAAACGCTGTCATTACCGTCACCACCAAACAGTTGATCATCGCCGGAGCCACCACCCATATAATCGTTTCCGGCCCCACCTTTGATAATGTCGTTGCCGGAACCACCGTAAAGAACGTCGTTGCCGTCGCCGCCGTTGAGATTATTGTTGCCATCGCCGCCGCTGATCCAATCATCACCACGGCCACCAGCCAGACTGTCATTGCCTGCATCGCCCCAGATCTTGTCGTTGCCGTTGCCGCCATCGACGTAATCATCGCCTGCATCGCCGTGGATTTCATCATTGCCGCCGCCGCCAAACAGCATATCCCGGCCGTCACCACCAGAGATGACATCATTGCCCTCTCCGGCTTCAACACGGTCATTGCCCGCACCTGCGTTGACATTGATCTGGGCAAAACTGGTCGCAATTATCGTGTCATTGCCGCTGCCGGTCTTCAGTTCCAGCTGTTCGATATCGACGAAATAGAGATGATTGGTCTGAACAGCCGGATCGCCAAAGACGAAGTGGCCACTGGAGCCATTAAAAGTCACCGCCTGGGTGGAACTTGTGAGGTCAACTGCGAGCGTATCCGTACCGGCACCACCGCGTGCGGCACCGCCTACGCCAATGAAAGCCAGCCGGTCATCGCCATCGCCGCCTTCAAGCTGGTCGAAACCGCTTGAAGTGGTCAGGACATCATTGCCAGCACCACCATAGAGGAAATCATTACCAGCACCGCCATCGAGTGTGTCATTGCCGCCAAGTCCCCAGAGGTTGTCGTTCTCATCCGTTCCAAGCAGGTTATCGCTTGCTCCAGTACCAACTATCTTAGCCATTGTGTTCGTCCTCCCAGACGTTGCTCGTGTTTAACTATCCTCCAACTGCATTGCGCCGCCCCATCAGGGGCGACGCATCAGACCTCACGCTCAAGAGAAAACAACATCGTCAGGCGAGAGGTCGGCAAGCGTGACATGCTCAATAAGAATGCCGCTGGAATCGCCATCGAAGCTGACATAGACGCCATCGGCCGTGTCATGCGCTGCAGCAAGGAAGCTGTCAAAATCATGAATGCCGGTGCCGCTTGCGGCGAAATCGTGCAGATTGATCACATCTTCCGCCACGTTGAAATCAGCGATGTGATCAACGCCGCCAATGGTATTTCCATTGAACTCAAACGTATCTGCACCGGTGCCACCAATCAGTTGATCAGCGCCCGCGCCGCCATCCAGATGATCACTGCCTGAGCCGCCCTTAAGAACATCGTCGCCAGCACCGCCGAGCAGTACATCATTGCCGTCGCCGCCATTCACCGTATCGTTGCCCGCGCCGCCATCAATATGGTCGTCGCCGCGGCCGCCATTCAGATTGTCCTTGCCATCATCGCCCCAGATGCTGTCATTGCCATTGCCGCCATCGACAAAGTCATTGCCCGCATCGCCATGCAGTTCGTCATTGCCGCCATTGCCATAGATGACATCATTGCCGGAACCGCCAAACACCGTGTCATTGCCCTCGCCAGTTTCGACGTGGTCATTGCCAGCGCCTGTATTGACCTCGACCTGAGCAAAGTTCGTGGCGATAATCTTGTCAGCACCGCCACCTGTCGTTAGCTCCAGCCGTTCCAGATCAACGAAGTACAGATGATTGGCCGCCACCGTCGGATCGCCGAAAACAATGTGACCGGCTGAACTGTTCAATGTGACCGGTTCAGAAGAATTTGAAGCATCAACCGCCAGCGTATCCGTACCGGCACCGCCGCGCGCTGCACCGCCAACGCCGACAAACGACAGACGGTCATCACCATCACCGCCCTCAAGCTGGTCGAAACCGCTTGAGCTGGTCAGGACGTCATTGCCGGCCCCGCCGTAGAGATAATCGTTTCCAGCACCACCATCGAGAATGTCGTTACCGCCAAGTCCCCAGAGATTGTCGTTCTCATCGGTTCCCTGCAGAGTATCACTTGCACCACCACCAACTATTTTCGCCATTGATTTGTCTCCCAACAACTTGCGATGGCGGAGTATATGTAAGGATTAATGACAAGCAAGTGTCGTTTTCTAGATGTAATGAAGATTAAATAGACTGTTTTTACTTGCAAAATATTTCAAATTTAAAAGTAAAATTTTCACTTTTTCATGTAACAGTACATTTGAATATATATTGCCAATGAAGCGCGTATTCTCAATATTTCCATCAGTTAATCCCTGTGCAATGCACAATATAAATTCATGCGCCATGCATGGCAGATGATGCCCTGATGAGGTGACCTCAAAGCCACACTGCGGCAACATTTTTTTCTCCTGCCCATCCGGTGCAGCAAAACAGCGGTATTCTGGAACATCCTTTGGCACGAGCGCCCGGCGCAAGGCGGTTCCTTGCGGCAAAAACGCAATGCCCATATCCAGATATTGCGGCCGCTTCCCCAGAGTTATCCACGCTAAAAATCCAAATTAATCATCTGTTCAGGTTAACAAGACATTCCGGAAATCGTGAGAATTGCAGCTGGTGAAACGATGCTAGTTTGGCGCCATCAGCCGCAATCCACCGTTTCGCAATGAGATAATGACCCAACGTCGCCCACGCGCCCAAAACCGTATCCTGATCGTCATGGCCTGTTTCATCGGGATTTTCAGCGTTATCAGCGGACGGCTGGTGTTCTACGGCATGAAGGACGATCCGGTTGACTATGCCGGGCCAACCGGCTCCATTCTCGCCTCTCGCCCTGATATCGTGGATCGCCATGGCGCGGTATTGGCAACGGATATCAACTCCGTCTCGCTTTATGCCGAACCGCGCAAGATCATCGATCCGGATGAAGCCTTCGAACTGCTGTCCACCGTGTTGCCCGACCTTAACTTTGAACAGACCTATGCCCGACTGAAAGGCAATGCGGGGTTTGCATGGCTCAGGCGTGGCCTGACGCCAAAGCATAAAAACCAGATCATGGCGCTTGGCATTCCCGGCATTGGCTTTCGCACCGAGAAATCCCGTTTCTATCCGGGCGGGCCAACGGCAGCACATATTCTCGGGCTTGTGAATATCGACAATCAGGGCATTGCCGGTATGGAGAAGTATATTGATGGGCAGGGCCTGACCGATCTGCGCGATCTTGGCCTTGCGCATGGACGCACACTCGCGCCGGTGAAGCTTTCCATTGATCTGCGCGTCCAGCATGTGGTGCGCGATGTACTGGTTAATGCCATCGAACGTTACCGCGCCATCGCGGCGGGGGCCGTGGTGCTCGACGCCAGAACGGGTGAGATTCTTGCCATGGGCTCCGTGCCGGATTTTGACCCGAACAACCCGTTCAATGCGCTGGAAAAAGACCGGCTCAACCGCATGTCCGCTGGCGTCTACGAGATGGGGTCGACCATCAAGACCTTCACCACCGCCATGGCTCTGGATTCCGGCAAGGCAGACTTGAACAGTACCTTTGACGCCACCCGGCCGATCACCATCGGTCGTCAGACCATCCACGATTTTCATGGCAAGCGCCGTGTTCTAACCCTGCCGGAGGTTTTTCTGTTCTCGTCCAATATCGGTTCGGCCAAGGAAGCGGATATTGTTGGCATTGAAGGACACCGCGAATTTCTGGTGCGGCTCGGCCTGCTTGACCGCCTGCAGACGGAGCTGCCCGAAGTGGCGCGTCCAACCGAGCCGAAAGTCTGGAAGAAGGTTCATTCAATCACGATCTCCTTCGGCCATGGCATGGCAACCACACCGCTGCAAACAGCCGTTGGCGCGGCTGCCCTCCTCAACGGCGGAATGCTGATCGCACCGACATTCCTGCCGCGCACCATCGAGGAGGCGCAGACCATCGCCAAGCGGGTTGTGAGCAAGCGGACAAGCGACGATCTGCGTTACCTTTACCGCCTCAACGCGCAAAAGGGCACCGGCGGTTCGGCCAGCCGCACACAGGTTCCCGGTTATCGTGTTGGCGGCAAGACAGGCACTGCCGAAAAGGTCATCAATGGGCGCTATTCCAAGGATGTGCGCTTCAACACTTTCATCGCGGCCTTTCCGATTGAAAATCCTGAATATATCGTCCTCACGATCATCGATGAACCGAAACCTGTCGAAGGACAGGTCGCCGCCGGTGCAGGCCTCAATGCCGCGCCGATGGCCGCTGAAATTATCCGCCGTTCGGCCAATATTCTCGGCGTGCTACCGGTGTTCGAGACAGCAGCAGACTAAGATCAAGTCTGATCAGCCAGGTGAATGCAGAATTGAGATTGCAAGAGCAGACAACACAGTGCAATCAGGTTCATTGATCGTTTAATGACTGGTTTCGCCAAATGGCTCTATTGCAGCGCATGATGGAACTTGCCGAACAGCCGGTATTCACCGGCGATATCAGGCTGGAACCACTGCTGCCTGACCACGCGGCGCTTCTGTTCGATGGGTTTTCTGATCCGGATCTTTACATTTTCATTCCGCAGGAACCGCCAGTCAGCATTGATGCGCTGCGGGCACGCTATCAGCGCCTGTCAGGTCGCCGCTCACCGGATGGAACCGAGGCATGGCTCAACTGGGCTGTCTTTCACATTCCCTCGCAGCGTTACGCCGGACTGGTGGAGGTGACGGTCAGGGACACGGCAGCAGACATTGCCTATTTTGTTTTCAAGCAAAGTCAGGGTTGCGGTATCGGACGAAAGGCAGTTGGCGGCATTGTTGCGCTCCTGCACGATAACGGCGTTGTGGACATCGGGGCTTCCATCGACACGCGCAACGTCAGGTCAATCGCGCTTGTTACAGCGCTTGGTTTTGAGCAGGTGGCTTTCGTCGAAGCCGCTGATACCTTCAAGGGTGCTGTCAGCGATGAATTCCGATTTCAGCACCGATAGCACACCCTTTATAACAACGCTTGTATCCGGACAAACAGCCTCATACCATTTCATCACATCTTGTGTGTTCGCGGTCTGCTGTGGAGCCCACAGATGAGCCGCCTTTAACGGAAAGTCCGCCGATGGCGTTGTTTGAAAACATGCTGGTCCTGATGCTGGTGGCGATCATCTTCCTCCAGCTGTCGCGAAAGCTGGCAGTGCCTTATCCAACGATGCTGGCGGTGGCTGGTGTTATCGTTGCTTCACTGCCATGGGCGCCGGAAATCTCGATTGATCCGCACCTTGCCATGGCGCTGTTCATCGCCCCGGCACTGCTTGACGCTGCCTATGATCTGCCACCGCGAACGATCCGCCGGGACTGGTTGCCCCTCCTCTCGCTTGCTGTCTGGGTTGTCATCCTCACCACGGCGGCGGTTGCCTGGGTTGGTGTATCTTTGGGCGGGTTGCCACTTGCCGCTGCGATCGCACTGGGTGCCATCGTTGCCCCGCCAGATGCAGCAGCTGCAGCCGCCATGCTTGGGCGATTTGCGCTGCCGAGGCGCGCTGTCGCCATCCTTCAGGGCGAAAGCCTGCTCAATGATGCCGTATCCCTGCTCATCTTCAGTGCCGCCGTTGGTGTTGCAATTGGTGCAGCGTCGCTCACCAGCCTCATCCCGCAATTGATCATTGCCGTACCGGGCGGACTGATCATCGGTTTCCTCCTTGCCAGAACATCCATGCTGTTCGCACCACGACTGGCCGGAACACTGGGCGGAACGCTGTTCGAGTTTGTCGCCGTGTTCGGCACATGGATCATCGCGGAGCGCCTGCATTTGTCGGCAGTCCTTGCCGTCGTCGCCTTTGCCATGACCATTGCCCATTACGTGCCTGCCCGGCAGGCACCACGCAACCGGCTGCATTCCTATTCCGTCTGGCAAACCTCCGTATTCCTGCTCAACGTTCTGGCATTCCTGCTGATGGGTCTGCAGGCGCGCACGATCGTTCGTGATCTTGATCCGCAGGAGCTTTCATTTGCGCTGAGCTTTGCGGCGGCGGTTTTTGCGACTGTCGTGGTCGTGCGTGTTGCCTGGGTTCTCGCCTATAATCGCCTTATCCATTACATCAATCCATCGCAGACCCGCTTTCCGCGCCCGGCGCTTGGGATGAGCCTGATTGTATCCTGGTGCGGTATGCGCGGGCTGGTAACGCTTGCCACCGCATTGGCCTTGCCTGCCAACTTCCCGTCACGAGAACTGATTGTCCTCAGCGCACTTGCTGTTGTTCTGGGATCGCTGATCATACAGGGCCTGACGCTCGGGCCCCTCATTCGCTTCCTCGGCTTCCCGCCGGACACGTCATTGGAAAAGGATCTCGCCAATGCCCGGCTCGCACTTATCGATACGGCCCTCTTCGAGCTTAATACACGGGATGATCACGCGGCGGTCAGCCTGCGCGAGTTCTACGAGGAGGAGCGTGATCTGGTGGCAGACGGTCAGCATCCGCGCGCCGTCAGCAAGACCGACCAGCTTCGACTGACCATCATCGCGGCAAAACGGGCCAAGCTGAATATCATGCGGCACAGCGGCATCATCGATGATGACGTTTATCATGCGCTTGAGCAGGACCTCGATTTTGCCGAACTTGCCGCATCACCCCCGGAAAAACTTGAGATCATCGACGGCTAGGAATTGGCTATGCATATGCTCCATCATATTTCGCTGGGTGTTTCCGATATTGAACGCGCAGCAGCATTTTACGATGCGGTGCTTGCCCCGCTCGGTTATGTCAGGGTCTGGGAGGATTTACGAACAGGCGAGCCCGATCAGGCCGTAGGTTATGGTAGTCCCGGTGGTGGCGACAAACTTGCGATCAAGCATCGCCCGAAGGGTCAGCACGCGCCCGGCCCCGGCTTCCATCTGGCATTTTCCGCTCCAAACAAGCTGGCTGTTGACAGCTTCCACGCGTCGGCCCTCGCCCATCGCGGCATTGACAATGGCGCACCGGGCCCGCGGCCCCATTACGGCCCGCATTACTATGCTGCCTTCGTTGTGGACCCCGATGGACATCACATCGAAGCGGTTTTGAATAACGCGGAATAATTACCGCCAGAACGCAAATGATCCTGACTTGTATGAGGCGGCGTTACGTTGTTTATATTGTGCTTCTCATTCTCATGGACACTTGTCTGGAGCATCCAATGCCATCGACCGAATTGCTGATCGCTTTCTTCCTGACCACAGCGATTTTCGCCTATATTCCCGGCCCCGCCATGCTTTATGCGGCAGCGCAAACCATTGCGCGTGGCCGCTGGTCCGGGCTGATGGCGGCCCTTGGCATTCATCTGGGTGGCTATGTGCATGTTATCGCTGCGGCTGCCGGGCTGTCGGTGTTGTTCCACGCGGTGCCCATGCTTTATCTCGCAGTGAAATTCTGCGGCGCAGCCTATCTGGTCTGGCTTGGTATTTCCCTGTTTCGCGCCAAGGTGAACGGCGATGTAACCATGCCTGACGTCGCGCAGAAATCTGCACGCCGCGCATTTTTCGAAAGCATCAGCGTCGAAGTTCTCAATCCGAAGACAGCCATTTTCTTCATGGCGTTCCTGCCGCAGTTCATTGACGCTTCAGCCGCGTTTCCAGTTTGGCTGCAATTTGTGCTGCTCGGAACTATCGTCAATCTGATGTTCTCTTCCGCCGATCTTGTCTGTGTTTTTCTGGCAGGCGCGGTGATCACACGGCTAAAGCGTTCAAACCACGCACAGCGGCTGATGCAACGCGCCGGTGGTACAATACTGGTCGGCCTTGGCGTGCATCTCGCTTTGCAGAAGAGCTAGTCTCTCCCATCCGGATACACTGCTGGTCCCTTGATCTCGATCTTGTTGCCGAAGGGATCGCGGATGTAAAATGAGTGCCCCATACCGCGCGCGCCGCCATGCATGGCTTCCCGCTCGATCTCGACCGCATGGTTATGAAGATGCGCCCGCAGGGCATCATGGTCGAACGGCCCCGTTGCGATACAGACATGATCGACGTTGCGCCCACCCGCAACCGGCGGCACGGCGCTTGACGCGCCGGGATGGGTAATATCCCACAGGACAATCAGCGCCGAGCCGCACCACACCTGCTCCATACCCAATGCGGGGTAGATATAACCGGGCTGGCATCCCAGAACATCGTAATAGAATTTCAGGGCAGACGGCATGTCATCGACGAGAAAGACCACATGATCGATCCCCACAAGGGAAAACGGAACATTTGTCGATGACATGGATAATTCCTCCGGTTCTGGTGCCCCCAATAAAAGAACGGAAAAACCTGAGTCTGTCACCACTGATCAGATCGTTTTGCTGCCTATGCTGACAAGAAGCGTGCAATCACGAACCTTCGGTCAGCCCGGCAAGCACATCATGCAGGATTTCATCCGACAAGGCTTCGTCGGAGACGGCACGGGCCATGACAAGACCGCCGACCATCGCGGCAATGGCCTGAATAGCCTGCTGGCGCGCAGGCTTGTCTTCGGGCCACGGAAATTGTGATGTCATCTTGTCGATGAAATCAGCAAGATGACACGTCAACGGTCCACGAACCGCCGGTTCGCGGCTAATTTCGGGCGCAAGCGCTGCTATGAGACAGCCATCACCGGGTGTATCCCGATGGGTCGCACTCAAATAACTGCCGATAAAGTCGGCTTTGCCGTTGGCGGTGTTTTCAACCATGCTGAACTTCCCCATCGCCTTTTGCGATGTGTGCTGCATGCTTTCGGCCATCAGCGCTTCCTTTGAGGGGAAGTGATTATAGAACGGCCCGTGGGTGAGCCCCGTCGCCTTCATGATTTCACTGACACTGACGCCGGAAAAGCCGCGCTCACGAAACAGTTTCGCGGCCTGGTCCAATATGCGCTCGTGCTTTTCAGCTGTTTCGGCCGCCGGGTATCTCATGACTATTTCCACTTTTATTTCACGGGTATTGACATCAAACATGATAGTCGTCATGTATGCAAAATGCAAGCATGATGACCATCATGTTTGAAGCGTAAACAGAGTGAACCGACAGGAATTTGTCTCCCGGCTATCCGCTATCGGGGATTGCGAAGCTTTGCCTTTGCACCTCTTCGGAACGTTGGCCAGAAAACCTGCCATCTCCATCGGATTGGAACTGATATGACGAATGAAACTGAGAAGAACCCGCTGGGAACGGCGGTTGTCACCGGCGCTTCGGCAGGACTGGGCAAGATTTATGCGGACCGGTTGGCCAGGCGCGGCTATAATCTTATTCTGGTTGCACGGCGTGAGGACCGATTGCAGGCGGTCGCCGAAACCCTTCGCAATAGCCATGGCGTCAAGGTTGATACCATCGTGGCGGATCTCGGTACTGTCGTTGACCTTGAGCGCGTTGCAACTGTCCTGTCGACAAATGCGGATATCACAATGCTTGTTAACAATGCCGGCACCTCGACGTTGGCCAAGCTTGGCGACACTGCACTCAGCGATGTCAAATCCATGACGGATGTAAATGTCACGGCACTTGTCCGCCTCAGCCTCGCCGCCCTGCCTGCATTCAGGCAGCGCAATCATGGCGTCATCATCAATCTTGGCTCTGTGCTCAGCTTCCACGCGCTTCCCATCAGCAGCGCCTATAGCGGTACGAAGGGCTACGTTCTCAATTTCACACGCGGCTTGCAGGACGAAGTGGCCGGAACCGGCGTCAGGGTCCAGCTTGTGCTTCCGGCAGCGACAGCTACGGATATCTGGGATTTATCCGGCGTTCCGCTGACACAGCTTGAGCCGGGAACGGTGATGGACGCGGAAGAATGTGTGGACGCCGCCCTTGCCGGTCTCGATCAGGGTGAGTTGATCACCATGCCATCGCTTGAGGACGTGCAGGTCCTGAAAGACTACGAAGAAGCCCGTTTGAAATTAATGGCGGCATCGCGGACCAGCAAATCGGCATCGCGCTATCACGTCGGCAACTGACACGCGCACCACAAACAAAAACCGGAACATCCTTTTCGGGATGTTCCGGTTTTCTCGTCTAAAACTGGATTCTAGCGACCGTCAGGTGTTCTCGTGCCGCCCCACTTGTCCTTGACGGCATTAAAGTGCTCTTCCGGCTTGTACTCGGCCACCTGCAAACCAACCTGCCTGGCCGTCAGACGGCCCATCGCGGAAAGCACCTGATAGCTCTGCACGACGCTGTCATGCTCTGCCTGAACCAGTGCGAGCTGGCCGGTAATCACGTCAGCCTGGGCGTTCAGAACGTCAAGGGTTGTACGCTGTCCGACCTTGCGCTCTTCGATCACGCCATTGAGCGCGAGCTGCGCGGCAGAAACAACGCTTCTTTGCGCCGTAATCGACGCGCGCGCGGCATCCAGCTGTGCCCATGCAGAAGCAACCGCCTGCCGGACGCTGTCCTCAGACACATTCACCTCAATGCGGCGCTGGCCGAGATTTTCCTTGGATTGGCGAACATTTGCCGCCGTCTTACCCGCTCCGTAAATGGGTACGGTAACCTTCAACTGCGCCGAGCCAGTGGTATTGTTGGTGGAACTGAGCGACGTGCCGTTAAAAATATCCGTCCGGCTGATGGTACCGGTGACACCCGCCTGCGGCAGCAATACGCCTTCCCTCACCTTGACCTGATAGCCAGCAACATCCGTGTTCAGTTTGGCAGAGCCAATCGAGGGATGGTTGGCTTCGGCGATTGCATAGGCCTGCTTAAGTGATTTTGGCAATGATTTTGCCGGTGTGGCAGCCGTCAGCGAGCCCGGAACTGCACCAACAGTCTGGATATAGGTGGCTTCGGCAATTTTCACGTTGGCGCGGGCGGTATTCCGGTCGTTGACCGCCGTAGCCTGTGATGCTTCTGCCTGTGCAACGTCCGTGCGCGTACCCTCGCCCACATCGAACCGTGCGCGGTTCGAACGTACCTGTTCGCTCAGGAACGCCAGGTTCTTTTCGCGCAAGGCTACGATCTGGCGATTGAGATAGACATCCATATAGGCCTGCACGGCTGCAGCGAGTGTTGTCTGCTCGCTTCCGCGCAAATCTTCACGGGCTGCGAGAACGCCTGTCTCCGCTGCTGCAACATTGTTTTTCGTCTGAAAGCCATCAAAGAGCATCTGATCGACTTCAACGCCTTCAGTGGCCGTGTCACTCGACGAACTTCTGCTGCCGTCAAGCTTGAGGCGGTTTGCAGTCACACTGGCCTGACCTGTAACGGTCGGGCGATAGCCGGATTTTGCAATGGCCACGTTTTCGTCGGTGACCCGCACACCGGCGCGGTTGGCATTCAACGTCGAATTGTTCTGATAGGCCTTGGACATGGCACCGAAAAGATTTTCGGCCATGGAAGGCGTTGCCGTCAGAACCGAAGTCATCAGCAGGATCGCAGTAAGGCTTCGCTTGGCTGTTATGGACACGGTGAATTTCTCCGACAGTTTAAACAGAGGGTACGGCTCAGCGAACCACTCGTTCCGATTTGAGAGAGACATTGCGCTACGAACCGCCGATGTCAATGTTGAAAACCCGATCAACAAAGTTTTTACTGCACTGCACCCTTCTCCCTGATAATGGCGCGCCAGCCAATATCACGCCGATAAAAGCCTTCTGGCCAGTCTATCCGGGCAATTGCAGCATAGGCAGCATCCTGTGCCTCCTGTACAGTTTTGCCTGTCGATGTGACATTAAGCACACGCCCGCCATTGGCAACGAGTTCGCCGTTCTTCTCGGCAGTGCCCGCATGGAAAACCTGAACATTGTCCGATTGGGCCGCATCAACGCCTTTAATGACGCTGCCCTTTTCCGGAGAAGCAGGATAGCCTTTTGCCGCCATGACGACGGTCAGCGCGGGATCATCGCTCCAGCGCACCGACACCTGATCCAGCGCACCGTCAGCGGCAGCTTTCAGCAGAAGCAGCACATCATCCTTCAGCCGTAGCATCAGCACCTGCGTTTCCGGATCGCCAAAGCGGGTGTTGTATTCGATCAGTTTCGGGCCGTCCTTGGTGATCATCAGTCCGGCAAACAGCACGCCGCTGAACGGCGCACCGATCTCAGCCATGCCGCGCATGGTGGGCTCAATCAGTTCGCGCATGGTGCGCTCGATGATTGCCTGCGTCATGACGGGCGCGGGCGAATAGGCACCCATGCCGCCGGTATTGGCACCGGTATCGCCATCGCCGACGCGCTTATGATCCTGCGCCGTGCCGAAAGGAAGCGCGGTCTTGCCATCGCAGAGGCAGAAGAAGCTGGCTTCCTCGCCATCAAGGAATTCTTCCACCACCACTTCGGCACCGGCGCCGCCGAATGCGCCGTCAAAGCAGGCATCCACCGCATCGAGCGCTTCCTGCACTGTCATGGCAACAACAACGCCCTTGCCCGCCGCAAGACCATCCGCCTTGACCACGATGGGCGCGCCATGTTTTTCCACATAGGCGCGGGCAGCAGCGGCATCGGTAAAGCGGCCATAGGCACCGGTCGGAATATTGAAGCGGGCGCACAGGTCCTTGGTGAAACCTTTTGAGCCTTCCAGTTGTGCCGCCGCCTTGGACGGGCCGAACACGGAAATACCCGCCGCGCGCAGATCATCGGCAATCCCCGCAACCAGCGGTGCTTCCGGGCCCACCACAACGAAATCGATGCTCTTTTCCTTGCAGAAGGCAATAATGGCCGCATGATCGGCAGGATCAAGCGCCACACATTCAGCCTCGCGCGCAATGCCGGGATTGCCGGGCGCGCAGTAAAGCTTGGTCAGCACGGGGGACGCGGCAATCTTCCACGCCAGAGCATGTTCACGGCCACCGGAACCAATAAGCAAGACGTTCATCGTTTTTCTGCTCCGTGCATAGGGGGTTGCTGTGTCGGTATGGCCTTGAGCGCCGGGGGTCAAGCACGCAATCACAGATTTGCTTGGAAAAGGTGTTTGGGGCGCGCGTGGTTCGTGGTTCGTGGTTCGACAAGCTCACCATGAGGGAGAGGGGTGATGAAAGGGAGTCAAGTTCTGCAATATGGCAGAATGAAGCTCCCTTGCATCCCCACTCTCCCTCATGGTGAGCTTGTCGAACCACGAACCACGCACATTTTTCCGCCAAGCGCTCACCCCCCTCTGCCTTGTCAGGCATCTCCCCCACAAGGGGTGAGATCACATTGACAGTAAGGCTTTCCCACAACCGGAAGCGTTGCTGATTGTGCAAAGGCAGTAATGACAGCTGATCTCCCCCCTTGTGGGGGGTCCGAAGGACGGGCGAGACCCGTGGCTCGCCCCGGTAGTCCGACAGGACAGAGGGGGGTGAGCACTTTCTCCTAACGTCCAAACGCGAACGATATCAGCACCCCCACCGGCAATTTCCTGCAATATTTACTTGACTGGCAAAGCGCTCGCTGCAAGGTCACGCCATGACATCAGAAAAAGACATTATCCAGTCAAGCGAAGGCCAAGGCCGCGTTTTCGATGCGCCGTCGGGGCATTGGGTTTATCGGGCGCTCCCCGCATGGCTGTGGCCCTATGCGCAATTGGCGCGCTGGGATCGGCCTATTGGCTGGTGGCTGCTGCTTTGGCCCTGCTGGTGGTCCGTTGCGCTGGCTTCAAGCGCGGGAGCCAAGGTTGGCGACAGCGTCTGGTCGATCATCCCCTCGCCCTGGCATCTGGCGCTGTTGCTCATTGGCGCGGTTGCCATGCGTGGTGCTGGTTGTACCTATAATGATCTTGCGGATCAGGATATTGACAATCAGGTGGCACGCACGCGGTCGCGGCCATTGCCTTCGGGTCAGGTGACGCGCAAACAGGCGAAAATATTCATCGCCCTGCAAGCGCTTGTCGGCCTGCTCGTGCTTATCCAGTTCAATGGTTTTACCATTCTTTTGTCCATTGCCTCGCTGGTGATTGTCGCCATCTATCCCTTCATGAAACGTTTCACCAACTGGCCGCAGCTGGTGTTGGGTCTTGCGTTTTCCTGGGGCGCTCTTGTTGGCTGGGCGGCGCATTTTGGCGCACCGGCAACGCTGAAAGATTTCCTTCCGCCGCTGCTGCTCTATGCCGGGTCTATCCTCTGGGTGATCGGCTATGACACGATCTACGCACATCAGGATAAGGAAGATGACGCGCTGGTCGGTGTGGGTTCAACCGCAAGACTGTTCGGTAGCCGTACCCGCGAGGCGCTGATGGTGCTGTATGGCGGCGCGCTCGTGCTGTTCCTCTGGGCCTTTGCCATGGCGGAAGTGCCCATGCCCGCTGTCGCTGGCCTTCTGGCAGCAGGCGCGCATATGTACCGCCAGATCATGGTGCTGGACATTGACGACCCCGCGCAATGTCTGCGCCTGTTCCATTCAAACAAGGTCGTCGGCTGGCTGATCTTCGCCGGGCTGGTGCTTGGCGCGCTGTGGACGGTGGTGAAACCGTTCTTCTAGCCTGTCAGGTCGAACTGATAGCACCCAGCCCTTCAACCAACCGGTCAAGTTCCGCCTCGGTTGTGTAGAGCGCTGGTGATACGCGCAGGCACTGGCCCTTGGTTACCCCCGCGCGGCGCACCGTCAGCACATGATGCTTGTCACGCAATGCCGTCATCAGGGCCGTGTTGTCATCCTTGCTGATTTTGCCCTTGATGCGGAACGAGGTGATACCCGCATGCATGGTGTCATCGTCAGGCGTGAGGATTTCGATGCTTTCAATGGCCCGAACCTTGTTCACCCAGTAATTGCGAAGATAGGTCAGTCGCGCCTGCTTGCGTTTTGAACTGATCATCTCGTGCAGATCAAGCGCAGCGGGTACCGTCAGGGTCGCGGCGAAATTGGTTGTGCCGGTGTGAACGCGCGAACGGATATCATCCTTTGGCCAGTCTTCATCGGCCAGATCCCGGTCAATATCGGCGAGCCTTTCCTTGCGGATATAGAAAAAGCCCATACCAACAGGTGCACCGATCCATTTGTGCAGGTTGAAACCGACGAAATCCGCACCAAGATCAGTGACTTTGAAATCCATCTGCCCCCACGAATGGGCGGCATCAACAACCACATCCACGCCGCGGGCGCGCGCCATGTCGGCGATCTCGCGGATTGGCATGACAAGACCTGTCCGGTGGGACAAATGCGTCAAGAGCAGGAGTTTCGCCTTCGGGTTGGCTTCCAGCACCGCGCGATAGGCGTCAAGCACGGCTTCCCGCGTGGCCGGTTCCGGAATGGCGAAGGTCTTGACCTCAACGCCGCGACGGCTGGCCAGCGCATTCATGGCATATTGCATCGAATCATAGTCGAGATCGGAATAGATCACCGTATCGCCCGGCTGCAGCTTGTTGTAGCCGGTGATCAGCTTTTGCAGGGCTTCCGTCGCGCCGCGTGTCAGCGCGATCTCTTCCGGTGCCGCGCCAACTGCCGCCGCAACGCGGTTGCGCACGTCTTCGGCATCCTTGCTGAACACGTTGCGCGCATAAACGGTGTTCTGCCTGTTCACGCGCTGGGTATTTTCCAGATAGGCCTGCAGAACTGGCCGGGCCATAATGCCCCAATAGCCGTTCTCGAGATTAGCCATGGAACGCTCGACATCATAGAGATCGCCAACCGCGCCCCAATAGGACTGATCGGTTGCTATGGCCATGTCATTGGCGGCTGGAAGCATAGCGGTTTCCGCTGCGGATGCCTTGATGGCTGTTGCGGCGAGCGCGGTCATAGCGCTGCCGATCAGAAAATGACGACGTTCAATACCCGGCATCGGAGAGCCCCTCATACAGTGTTGCCTAGGTTCCTGATTAGAACCCTAACGTCACAACTGCATGAAGGAAATCGCCGATTGAGTATTTGTCAGCGTCTGCCCGAAGTGATGATTTCTTCACCGCCCACGACGAGGCGCAGACCGAGATCACCCATTTTACGGCGGGCAAGGAAGCGCGGACGGCGGCGGCGCGGTTCACGGCCCTGACGGCGTTCTTTCGGTTCTGCCACGGCCACCGGCCCAATGCTCTGTTCGAGCTGACGGGCTTCGCCGTCTTCCTCGACAAGCATCATCGGCAGTTTGAAAAGCGACGACCAGGCGCGCCAATCCGCAGCAATGTCATTGAGATCATGCGCCACCAGCAAGGGCACTGAAAGGTGCGGATCGCTATGCATCAGCTCAAGTGTCACTGTGATGTCACCAAGCTCGTCCTCGGCGGCACGGGCCGTGACCCCCTGAAAGGCGCAGGCTGGCAGAGCCAGCGAGATGGGCAGGTTGCTGTTTGGCAGCACCCGCTTGACCACCGCGCCCCGCTCATGCAGCGAGAAAGTGATATCGCCGCGGTCATCGCGCGTGGCGTAGGTTACGGTCTGTGGCAGGTGGAATGGGTCGAGCCTGAATTCCTGGCCTGCCCAAACCGGCTTTGCTCCGGCTTTTTTCATGTGACGCCTTCTGTCGATCCTGAGAGCCGGTTTTCCGGTCTTCTCTTTTGTATTTCCCTGTAGAGCGGACCAATTTTTTCTGGTCTCGTATGGGGAAACAATAGGCGCCAATCCCCCCGGTTCCGCTTAACGAACGCGGTTAATCAATTCTCATCGCGGGGAATGGTTATCGAAATTCGACCATCGGTAAGGTTTCGAAAAGAGAGATAAACAAAACACTGACAGAGCATAAACCGCCAGATTGTGTGAGCCTGCTCTTGACCCGGCCCTTGGGACTGCCCCGATAAGGAGAGCGGTCAACAACGAACGAGGTGAGTCGTGAATTCTTCCGCACAGTTCCTGAACCCTTCCGAAGCAGCACGACGGCTCGGTGTATCCGCCAAGGCACTTCGCCTTTACGAACAACGGGGCCTGATCGCTCCTGTCCGCACCAAAGCAGGATGGAGGACATATGGTCCGGTTCAGATGGCACGGGCTGGCGAGATCGCTGCCCTGCGCCATCTGGGTTTAAGCCTCGCGCAGATAGCGAGGGTTCTCAAAGGCGATCGGCAAGCTCTGGAACCGGCATTAACAGCACATCAGGCAGTGCTCCAAAGGCAGCTACACCATCTCGCCGGTACGATTGAAAAAGTATCCGCTATGCGAACAAATATTGCCGCTGGCCGCACGCCTGATGCCGGAGAGCTGGCGCAACTGATCCGCCCTGCCCCGACAGTTAGAATTGCATTCGATCTTCCATGGCCGTGGGGCGGTGAAGAATTTGCGTTATCCGATATCAGGGCACTCAACTATATCATCGGTCCATTAGGCAGCGGCAAGACACGGCTGGCACTTGCCATAGCCAAAGCTTTGCCGAATGCAGCTTTCATCGGATTGGACCGGTCAGCGGATAACGCCATGGCACGGATGGAAGCTGACCCAGCCCTTAAACGGCGTGTGGACGGGATTGTAGCGTGGCTTGTCGAGGATGGTGCCACGGCATCACAGGCCTTGATCGCACTTCTTGTTGCGATGGAGTCTTCCACCGCCGCCATGCTGGTGGTCGACATGGTCGAACAGGGGCTGGATCAGGCCAGCCAAGAAGCTCTTAGCGCTTATTTCAAACGGCGCGGCCCTGATACCAAGCCGCTGTTCCTGATGACGCGCTCCAGCGCGATCCTGGATTTAGCTGCTGTTGGCAGCGATGAAACAATCATCTTCTGCCCCGCCAATCATAGCCCGCCCATATGTGTAGCGCCATATCCCGGCGCGCCCGGATATGAGGCTGTTGCCACCTGTCTGGCGTCACTCGTGGTGCGGGCGCGGACCGAAGGTGTCATTGCATGGCGACCGCAAAAGCAGTCAGATCACCTTGCCGGGGTTCATGATGCCAGCGGGATCGAATGATGTCTTGATGCGGCGCATCAGATCGAGCGCCACGGGTGATTTGGTTTCCGACAGCTCTTTGCGCTTTAGCTGGCCAATGCCATGCTCTGCGGAAATTGAGCCCTTATAGGCACGGACAATGCCATGAACACGGGCATTGACCTCGCCCCAACGCGCAAGGAATGCTTCCTTGTCGGCACCCTTGGGCTGGGTGATGTTGTAGTGCAGGTTGCCATCGCCCATGTGCCCAAAGGAAACAATGCGGGCTCCGGGGATCATTTCGAGCACTGCCGCATCCGCTTCGGTAATGAATTCCGGAATACGCGCCACGGGCACGGAAATGTCGTGTTTGATCGAGCCGCCCTCGGGTTTTTGCGCCATCGACATGGCTTCGCGCATATGCCAGAAGGATTTTTCCTGGGCGGTGCTGTCGGCAATCGTTGCATCTTCCACCAGCCCGGCTTCAAAACCTTCCGTCAGAATAGCCTCAATCGTTTCGCGCGCGTCTTCAGCCGAGCGTGATGAGGAAATATCAATCAGCACATACCAGTTGTGTACGCCCTGCAGCGGATCGCGTACGCCCTCCGTATGGGCGACGGAAAACTCGACACCGACGCGCGGCATCAGTTCAAAACCGGTCAGCGACGCGCCCGCATGGCTTTGCGCTAGTGCCAGCAGTTTCAGCGCATCATCGGGGCTGTTCAGCCCGACATAGGCAACGCCTTTGCCCTTGGGCAGCGGAAACAGTTTCAACACGGCAGCGGTGATGACGCCAAGCGTGCCTTCCGCACCGACAAACAGGTCCTTCAGATCATAGCCTGTATTGTCTTTCTTGACGTAGCGCAGATCGTTGAGAATCTCGCCGGTCGGTAGAACCACTTCGACGCCGAGGCAAAGCTCGCGCGTATTGCCATAGGCAAGCACTGCCGTGCCGCCCGCATTGGACGAAAGGTTGCCGCCGATCTGGCAGGAGCCTTCCGAGCCCAGTGACAGCGGAAACAGGCGTCCCGCCTTCTCAGCTGCTTCCTGCACTTTCTGCAGGACGACACCGGCCTCGACAATCATCAGATTGCCCGAGGGTTCGACAGAGCGGATTTTGTTGAGGCGCGACAGGGACAGGATGATCTGCTCGCCTGACGCATCGGGCATCTGGCCGCCGACGAGGCCGGTATTGCCGCCCTGCGGCACAATGGCTGTGCCGGTTTCGGTGGCCAGCTTCAAAATGGCCGAGACCTCTTCCACTTCCGACGGGCGCAGGACCAGCGTCGTCTTGCCGCCGAATTTCTCCCGCGGTTCAATCAGATAGGGTTCGATATCATGCGCATCGCGCAAGGCATTCTTCTCGCCGACAATGGATATAAAGCGGGCAGCAAGTTCCGGCGTCAGGGTCATTTGATCTGTTCCAACTCTTCAATGGGAGGCACGCGCGGCGCGGCGGCCCGGACAAGGCGGTCATTGATGGCTTCGCCCAGTCCGGTGAATGGGATCGGCTCGACGGCAATCACCGCGCCGCCAAGACGGTCAAGGCGTTTCATGTAGTCGAAAAGATTGGTGGCGGCCTCACGCAGATTGCCCGCCTCGCTGAGGTTGAGCCGGGCGCTTGCCTTGTGCGCATCGGCGGCACGTTCAGGACCGAATGCCAGCAGCGCCTCGCCATCACGCACCTCATGCACATTGAGCCGCACCCCGGCTGACGGGGCATAGTGTGAGGCCATCATACCCGGCGCTTGAATAGCCGCCCGTTGATCCATGCGCTGCAAGGAATGGCCGATCAGGGCTTCGATATCCTCAGCCGCAAGTCCGCCCGGACGAAGCAGCAGAACCGCATCGTCATCCACCTTGAGAATAGTCGATTCCAGCCCGACTTCGGACGGTCCAGCATCAAGGATCAGCGCGATCTTTTCCCCCAGATCATCCGCGACGGCCTGAGCACTGGTGCCGCTGATCTTGCCCGATGTATTGGCACTGGGTGCGGCCAGCGGATGGCCAAGCGCCGCAATGATCTTTCCAGCGATACCGCGCGGCATGCGCAGTGCCACCGTGTCGAGACCTGCCGCAACCAGTGGATGAATATGGGTACCGGGGCGTAGCGGCAGAACCAATGTCAGCGGGCCGGGCCAGAATGCATCCATCAACTGGCGCGACAGAGGATCGATGACCGCATAGCGCTCTGCCATGGCAATATCCGAGACATGGCAGATCAGCGGGTTGAAATGCGGCCTGCCCTTCGCCTCGAATATACCGGCGACCGCATCGCCATTCGTGGCATCGGCTGCAAGGCCGTAGACGGTCTCGGTCGGGATAGCGACGAGCTTGCCCGCAGCCAGCGTCTGGGCTGCCCGTAAAATTGCCTGCTCATCTGGTGCTATTATCTCGGCCAAGGGCACATCTCCGATAGAGCGCATTGCCTACACGATGGGCGGGGCCTGCCGCAAGCCTGTGCTGATGAACTCACCATATGAGGTGATGCGTAAAATTGAATCCAACCATGGTGGGAATTGGCAAGGATTGGCTGGTAGAGCTGGGTGGATCACAAGGATAGAGCCCATGTTCCGCCGTTTGCTTGCCCTCACTGCTGCTGCCCTTCTTGCACCGGTCATTGCGCATGCCGGCGACTCGATCATGCTCAAAGGTCCATCAGCCCGGCCAAACTCGGTTTCCTATATCGGCTATGACAGTTTCGATGTCGACGGAAACCCTGTTTGTACGCCCTGCATCGAGCAGAAAGCCGCAGAAGCCGCCAAGCTCAAGGCCTATCTGGAGCGACGCGAACGCTCGCGTCAATATATGGCCCGCCTGCAGGGCAATGGACCCAAACCAGACGCTCTTGTCGCCGCGGCGAATGCAGCAACATTGCCGCCGGAAACGGCGGTTCCCGCCACGCAGACTCCGGCAAGCCCGATTGCCGATATCGGGGCAACGCCCCTGCGCGCCAGCATCCAATAAAATTTACGATCCAGCTGCAAGGACGAAAAGGCGCGAAGTTTTCGCGCCTTTCTATTGTTTAACCAGCGATTTTGGAGAAATCCGCAACCGTGCTGGTTGCCGTCCGGATGCGTGCAAGCAGAGCAAGCCGATTGGCCCGAATGGCGGGATTCTCGTCATTAACCAGCACTTCTTCAAAGAATGAATCAACCGGTTCACGCAAAGCACTCAGCGCAATCATCGCCCCGGAAAAGTCCTGTTTTTGAATCGCTTGCGCCGCGTCCTTCTCTGCCTGATTGATGGCGGCAAAGAGCTTCTTTTCCACATCAACCGCAAACAGAGCTTCATCAACCTTGTCGGTGACGACTGTGCCCTTCTTCTCTTCGGCGCTTAAGATATTGGCCGCACGCTTGGTGCCTGCCAGCAGGTTCTTGCCCTCTTCCGAATTGAGATAGACCACCAGCGCCTCGACGCGGCGGGCGATCAGGAGGAGATTATCAGCATCATCCGTGAGGACAGCATCAATCAGATCGTGGCGCGCACCAAGATCGCGCAGATGCACTTTCAGCCGTTCGTGGAAAAACGCGAGGAGATCAAGCAGAACCGGCCGCGCGCTTTGTGCAACTTCGGTGCGCACGCGCTTTTCGAAACCGGAAATTGCATTGGTGACATCTTCCTCGCCATCCACATCGCCTGAGTTTTGCGCGGCCTGATGCGCTTCGTAGCGCTCGAGGTGCTTTTCGATTGTCGCTTCGCGCTGTTGCGCAAAAGCGGCCTGGAACACTGGTAGAAGCTCTATCTGCCAGTCGCTTGAAAGCAGCAGACGAATGACACCAAGGGCAGCCCGGCGCAGCGCAAACGGGTCCTTGGAGCCAGTCGGCTTTTCGTCAATAGCCCAGAATCCAACCAGCGTGTCGAGCTTGTCCGCAAGCGCGACGGCGACAGAAACGGGATCGCTGGGCACCGTATCGGATGGTCCCTGCGGCTTGTAATGGTCCTCGATTGCGGCAGCGACCGACGGATGCTCGTTCTGGAGCACAGCATATTTGCGGCCCATGCCGCCCTGCAGTTCCGGAAACTCGCCGACGATCTCCGTTGTCAGGTCAGCCTTGGCCAGCACGGCAGCACGCGCTGCCAGAGCAGGATCAGCCCCCACCAGAGTTGCGATCTCACGGGCCAGCACCTTGATGCGTGTTACGCGCTCGCCCTGTGAGCCGAGCTTGGCATGGAAGGTGACGTTGAGTGCGTCAAGCTTGGCCATACGCTGGTCGAGCGGCTTTTTCAGATCGAGATCAAAGCGGATCGCTGCGGCGGCAAGCTTCTCCATGTCAGGCAGATCATGCTGATCGGTCGTCCAGAAATACAAGGCATCGGAGAGCCTTGCGCGTACAACCTTGCCATTGCCATAGGCGATCTCTTTCCCGCCATCGCTGGCTTCGATATTGGCAACGAGAATGAACTTGTTGGACAATTTGTCCGCCTCGTCCGGTTTGCGGGTCACAAAGCATTTCTGGTTTGTCTTGATGGTGAGGCGGATAATCTCAGGCGGAATGACGAGGAATTCTTCCTCAAAATCACCCATGAGCACGACGGGCCATTCGACAAGACCCGAAACCTCCTCAAGCAAGCCCTCATCCTCGACAAGTTCAAGCCCTGACGCAAAAGCGATGTTCTGCGCGTCGGCGAGAATGATCTCCTTGCGGCGGTCGGCATCAAGCACGACCTTGGCCTTTTCCAGCTTGGCGACATAATCGTCAAAGCGGCGCACGGTGATCGGCTTGTTATCGCTGAGGAAGCGATGACCATAGGTAACATTGCCGGAACGTACACCACTGATTTCAAAATCAACGACAACAGGCTCTTCAGTTTCGCCGCCAAACATGCAGACAATCGACTGGAGCGGACGCACCCAGCGCAAGCTGCCAGCCTTGGCCGATGCTGCACCCCAGCGCATGGATTTTGGCCAAGGGAACTCGCGAATGATTTTTGGCAGGAGTTCGGCGATGATCTCTTCGGCGGCACGACCCGGTTTGGTCAGATGGGCAACGTAAAAGTCACCCTTCTTCGGATCGGTATGGACATGGGCCTGCGCGATATCCGTGAGGCCAGCGGAGCGAAGAAAGCCTGATATAGCGGCTTCCGGCGCGCTGACGCTCGGACCTTTGCGGTCTTCGTGCACATCCTTCGAGCGTGCCGTCAGCCCGCGAATATCCAGCGTCAGGCGACGCGGTGTCCAATATTCACCAGCGGCCTCATAGGTCAGGCCAGCTTCAACCAGCCCATCGGTGACGAGCTTCTTCAGATCACCGGCAGCCTTGCGCTGCATGCGGGCCGGGATTTCTTCCGAGCGGAGTTCGAGCAAAAGATCAGGCATTATACGGACTCACTCTTGAAATTGATGCCGCCGGCTTCGGTCAAAAGGAACGCCTCGCCGCACTGCCGGGCGAGATTGCGCACCCGCAGAATATAGCTCTGCCGCTCCGTCACCGATATCACACCGCGCGCGTCCAGAAGGTTGAAAGCGTGTGAAGCCTTGATGCACTGGTCATAGGCAGGCAGGACCATTTTATGCATCGGGCTATTGTCGCTATCCTTCGGCGCGCCAGCACGCAGCAAGGCTGCGCATTCGGCTTCCGCATCCTCGAAATGCCGCAGCAGGACCGATGTGTTGGCATGTTCGAAATTGTGCCTGGAATATTCCTGCTCAGCCTGCAGGAAGACATCGCCATAGGTAACCTTTTCATCGCCCTCAAGGCCGTTGAAATTGAGGTCATAAATACTGTCGACGCCCTGTATGTACATCGCAAGGCGCTCCAGACCAATTGTCAGTTCACCGGATACCGGCGTGCATTCAATACCGCAGACCTGCTGGAAATAGGTGAACTGCGACACTTCCATGCCGTCGCACCAGCATTCCCAACCCAGACCCCAGGCGCCCAGCGTCGGGCTTTCCCAGTCGTCCTCGACAAAACGGATGTCATGCAACAGCGGATCAAGCCCGATTGCCCGCAGCGAGCCAAGATAAAGCTCCTGCAGATTGGGCGGCGAAGGCTTCATGATCACCTGATACTGGTAATAATGCTGCAACCGGTTGGGGTTCTCACCATAACGGCCATCCTTCGGGCGGCGTGACGGCTGCACATAGGCGGCTTTCCATGGCTTGGGACCGAGTGAACGCAATGTCGTCGCCGGGTGGAACGTACCCGCGCCAACTTCCATGTCGTAGGGTTGCAGGATGACGCAACCCTGCTGTGCCCAGTAATTATGGAGCGTCAGGATGAGACCCTGGAAGGAGCGGGTCGGGTGCATATGATCGGGCAATGGAACGGTCACCGGTCAGGCCTTTTTGACGAACGGAAATGGAGTGCCCGTCCTAAGGCGTGCAGTCTGGCCGGTCAAGAGAAAGGAAGTCCTGGCAGCAGCTTTCGCAGCACCCGCAACGGGAGGGATTGCAAGGATGCCAGGGCACCCTTGCTTTAGATCACAATCAACCCTTATTGCCGGGAACCGGCGCAGGCGGCATCGGTTCGGGTGCAGGCGGTGCCTTTGGAGCCTCACCGCCGTTCTTGGCAACGCCCGGGTCCTTTTCATCGGGAAGGCCGTTCTTCAGCTTTGCCTCGATCTTGACCAGATCTTCCGGTTCCGGCTTGGAATCGCGTGCATGGGCCCACTGGAATGTAGCCTCCAGCTTGCGCCCGGCCCGCCAATAAGCATCGCCCAGATGGTCGTTGATGGTCGCATCCTCAGGCCGCAACTTCACAGCCTGTTCCAGCTGGATCACGGCATCCTTGTAATTGCCAAGGCGATAATAGGCCCAGCCAAGCGAGTCGACGATGTATCCATCCTGCGGACGCGATGCGACGGCCTTCTTGATGAGGTCCAGTCCCTGCTCCAGCTTGACGTTCATGTCGATCCACGAATAGCCGAGATAGTTCTGCACCTGCGGCTGATCCGGGAAAAGCTCAAGCGCCTTGGTGAAATTCGGCTCTGCCTTGTCCCACTGCTTCAGCCGCTCATAGGAAATGCCGCGCTGATAAAAGATCATCCAGTCATTGCGCTCGGGCTTTTCGATGGCCGCAACCGCCTTGTCATAGGTCTCGGCGGCCTTGGCATAGTTCTTGTCCTGCGCGTAAATGCTGCCAATGGCGAGATATGTGCGGATATCCTGCGGATCGGCAGCCAGAAGCCCGTTGAGATGGGTGATCGCCTCGTCGTTGCGCTTCAGGATGGCAAGGTTGATGGCAATCTGCATTTCCGCATCACGGCTATAGGCCGAGTCAGCTGGAATGCGCTTGAAGTATTCGACGGCTTTCTCGGGCTGTTCAAGCTTGGCGTTGATATCGCCAATCTGGAAGAGCGTCGCGTCATGGTCTGGACGCAGCGGCAGTGACATTTGCAGATAGAGTTTGGAAAACGCTTCCGCACCACCGCGATTGATAGCCGTTGCGAGTGTATAAAGCACTTCCGCCGCACCCTGTTGCGGCGTCTGCACCAATGGCTTGACCGCTTTGGCCGCCGAAAGCTGCTTGCCGAATTCGGCCAGAACCATGCGTCCGGAAAGAGCTTCCGACGCATCCTTGATCATGGATTCCGCACCTGACTTGTCGCCATTGCGCACCTTGAAAGAGGCATAGGCCTGAACCAGCCGCTCATAGGTATCCGGCGCAGCCGCAAGGCTGGGTCGGTCATCAAGCGCACTCTGATAGAATGCTGCGGCCTTGTCCTTCTGCCCGGCCATATCGGCAATAAGCGCAGAGTTGTAAATCTTGAACAGCGCAAAACCATCCGGCCCTTGCAGCTTGCTGATCATGGCCAGCGCTTCATTGGGCTTGCCGGCCCCGGCTTTGGCCCAGGCCGAAACCAATCCCGTGATCATTTTGTCGAGATCGGACTGCAGCGACAGCATCATCAGGGTATCGACCTTCTGATACTGCTTCTTGTTCAGCGCATCGATGCCAAGTGCCAGACGCGAAAAGCGTTCGATCTCCGGAACGGATTTCAATTCTTCGGCAATCGGCAAGGCTTCCTTGAACTGGCCATCGGTCAAAAGCACAAGGAGAAGGCTCTGGCGCAGTTCCTGGTTCTTCGGGTCATAGGCAAGTGCCTGCCGGTAAAAGGAAATGGCGCTGTCAAAGTCATTGCTGCGCTCGGCGGTACGAGCCGAGAGAAAAGCACCCGACAATGAACCGGTGGCTAAAACGGGATCTTTACCGGCAGAAGCGGGTGCGGGAGCGACCCCGATGGCCAAGGCAGCGAGTGTTGCGCCCATAACCGAGCCAAGCAATTTACTGCGCTGCATGTGCAAAATCCCTCCTCATTGTCGTCATTATGAAATGATTGCCCGAATCCTCAAGAAAAGCATGGCCTTTTTACGGTCCTCGCTCAAGTTTGATCGAAAGAATTCGAGGCAAGCCCGCAGCGCTTCAGAGCGTGGCGGGATTTCATCCAAGATTTATCAATTAACCCGGCTGATACAAAAATCGATGACTTCCAGAAGCGCATCCTTCTGCGGCGACTGGTCAAGCGGGGCCAGTGCATCGCGGGCGATACCGCCGAAATGCCGGGCACGCTGGATTGTATCGCTGAGCGCTCCGTAGCGCGTCATCAATCCCTTTGCCTTTTCCAGCGCCTTGTCATCATTGGCACCGTTTTCGAGCGCCTGTTTCCAGAACAGGCGCTCTTCCGCCGTGCCACGGCGATAGGTCAGGATAATAGGCAGGGTAATCTTGCCTTCGCGGAAATCATCGCCGGTGTTCTTGCCAAGATCCTTGGCATTGCCGCCATAATCCAGCGCATCATCAACCAGCTGGAAGGCAAGGCCGAGATTGAGACCGTAAGAGCGCAGCGCCTGACGGTCCGTGCGCGAGGTGGACGCGATGATGGGACCGACTTCAGCAGCCGCTGAAAACAGCGCCGCGGTCTTGGCTTTGATAACAGCCAGATATTCATCTTCGGTTGTTTCGAGATTTTTTGCAGCTGCAAGCTGCATGACTTCGCCTTCGGCAATCACTGAAGCGGAGGTTGCCAAAACGTCAAGCGCTTCGAGCGAGCCAACATCCACCATCATCTTGAAGGCCTGTCCCAGCAGGAAATCGCCAACCAGAACACTGGCCTGATTGCCCCAGATCATGCGGGCCGTGCTCTTGCCGCGGCGCAGATCGCTCTCGTCAACCACATCATCATGCAGCAGCGTCGCCGTGTGCATGAATTCCACACTGGTCGCGAGCTTGATGTGTCCATCGCCCTGATAACCGAACATACGCGCTGCGGCGAGCGTGATCATCGGGCGCAGGCGTTTGCCGCCGGATGAGATCAGATGGTTCGCCACTTCGGGAATCATCTCGACATCAGAACCCGCCTTGGACAGGATCAATTCGTTCACACGGGCCATGTCGGCCTTGGTAAGATCGACCAGCGGTTGCACTGATCCCGTGCTGTTCTTCTTATCGTCCAGACTGACAACAACGCCCAAAACGAAACTCCTAAACTTCTCGCGTAATGCGGCGACACCTTATTTTGACAGGCTATAACCCGCAAGCGGCGAATTGGCGCGCAGAAATGGCACGGGTTACAAATTCGTGATAGGGCATCGCTATAACCTCTCCGAACATTGTCCACCGTCGATGTAATGCAGATGGGGTGACCATCCTGATTTTGAAAGGATTCTTTTCATGAAAGTCGCAACTTACAGCTTGATCGCTCTTGTTCTGGCACTGCCGAGCATCCCCGCTTTTGCCCAAACGCCATCTTTTGACGCACTTGCACAGGCGGTTGCCGGACGACTGCAATTTGCCGACAAGGTTGCCCTGTCAAAATGGGATAGCGGCAAACCGGTTGAGGACAAGGAACAGGAAGCGAAGGTCATCGCAGGCGTGGCAGCGCTGCCCAATGCGGAAAAACTCGACCCGGCACTTATCCAAACCTTCTTCGCCAATCAGATCGAAGCCAACAAGCTTGTCCAATATGAGCTTCTGGCCGAATGGCACCGCAATGGCGAGGCTCCGAAAACCGAAAGACCCGATCTGGTCAAGGAAATCCGCCCTACCCTTGCCCGCTATACGGAAACGCTTGTCCACGAACTTGAGGTCGTCTCCAGCTTGCGCGGTAGCAAGGATTGCCCTGCCGATCTGGCCAAGGCGGCTGGCAATGTGGTGAAGGCGCAAAAGCTTGATGTGCTTCACGCAATCGCACTTGATCGGGCACTGGCAGGTATATGTGCCGCCGATACAGCTGTAAAAAAACAATAAGGGACTATATAAGAATCCTCGCAACCCCGAACGGAATGGGCACCTTCATGATCGAAATCATGCGCACGAACGACCCGGTGCTGATCTCCTTTGTCGAATCACTGTTGAAGGATGCCGGTATCAGGTACTTTATTGCCGATTCCAACATGAGCATTCTGGAAGGCTCAGTCGGCATTCTCGCCCGCCGGGTACTGGTTGATTCCGGTCGCGAAGAGGAAGCGCGCAAACTGTTGAAAGACGCCTGCCTCGAACGTGAGCTGCGCGGCTGATCCATGTCATCGATGGAAACACCCCACACGCTGGATGCATTCCATCGCGGCAGGTTTCACCTGCTCCAGCCAGCACTGAAAGGCCATCGCTCCGGCGTTGATGCAATGGTACTTGCCAGCACAGTGCCCAATGATTTTTCCGGGCGTGTCGCTGATCTTGGCGCCGGAGCCGGAGCTGCCGGACTTGCCGTGCTTGCCCGCTGCACCAAAGCCAGAGCGGTGCTGATCGAGCGTTCGGATTTTATGGCGGATTTTGCCCGCCGGTCGCTTGCCCTTCCAGAAAATGCAGATATTGCCGCACGCGCCGCGCTTGTGCAGGCGGATGTTACCCTGACCGGCAAGGCGCGGGTTGTGGCGGGGCTTGCCGATAACAGTTTTGACTTCGTCATCATGAACCCGCCATTCAACCGTCCAACGGACCGGGCCACGCCTGATCCCGTCAAGGCGGAAGCGCATGTCATGACCGATGGCATGATGGAACAGTGGATTCGCACCGCTGCCGCCATCGTTAAACCCGGCGGCTCGCTTGCCATTATTGCCCGCCCGACTTCCCTGTCGGAACTGCTTGATGCCCTGCAGCGGCGCTTTGGCGGGGTGGTTATCGTACCTGTGCAGCCAAGGCCGCAGGATGCAGCGATCCGGATTATTATTAGGGGTGTTCGTGGCAGCCGCGCCGGGCTGACCCTTGCCCCAGCCCTCATCATGCATCACGAGACCGGCAACGGCTTTACCGAGCGCGCCATTGCCATAAACAACGGCGTTACAGCACTTTTGTAGCATTTTCGGCCCGGTGCCATTGTGATTTCATAGGCACCGCTTACATGCGCATGACCCAAACCGCCAAAAGGAGAAAGCATTGGCCCGATTGATCAGAAAATTGCTGCCGCGCCGCTGGCGCCCCGATTATGTGGAGATACCGGTGGTTCGCCTGCATGGCGCCATCATGTCTGGCGGTGGTCAATTCAGGCAAAGCCTTTCTCTGGACAGCGCGGCAGCGGTGCTTGAAAAGGCATTTGAGGACAAGGATTCGCCTGCCGTGGCGATATCAGTCAATTCGCCAGGTGGTTCGCCCGTGCAGTCGCGGCTGATCTATCGGCGCATCCGCGATCTGGCCGCAGAAAAGAACAAGAAGGTCTATGTCTTCGTTGAGGATGTGGCAGCTTCCGGCGGCTATATGATCGCTATTGCCGGTGACGAAATCATTGCCGACCCCTCGTCCATTGTCGGTTCAATCGGTGTGGTCTCCGCAAGTTTCGGTTTCACCGAACTCATGAAGAAAATCGGCGTGGAGCGGCGCGTCTATACCGCAGGCAAGAACAAGGCGACGCTCGATCCCTTCAAGCCCGAGAACAAGGCGGATATCGACCATGTCAAAGCGTTGCAGCTGGAAATCCACGAGACCTTCATCAATCTCGTCAAGGACCGGCGCGGCGACAAGCTGAGCGACAGTCCGGATCTTTTCACCGGACAGTTCTGGACCGGCGTGCGCGGCGTTGAGCTTGGTCTGGTCGATGGTCTCGGCGATATGCGCTCCTACCTTCAGTCGCAATATGGCCCCAAAACCAAGCTAAAGCTGATCTCGCAACCGCGTGGCCTGTTTGGCCGCCGAATTCCTTCGACAAGCGTGCAGATCGCCGGAATTGGCACCGGATTGGCCAATGGGCTTGTGGATGCCGCTGAAGAACGTGCGCTTTGGTCGCGTTTTGATTTGTAAATCGACACAGGATTTTTTGGCAAGGCCAAAACTCCGTGCTATTGATATGAGCGAGGAATGATAGCGGTAGTTGAGGGTTACAGACGATGCCACAATTGATCTTTTTTGCTCTTGTCGGCGCCGCCGCCTATTACGGCTATCGTTCGTTCAAGAAGGAAGCACAACGCGTGTCGCAACGCGTGCGCGAGGCTGAGAAAGAAGCGCAGAACCGCGCGCAGGGAACATTGGTTCAGGACCCCGAGACCGGTGAATATCGCCTGCGCAAAGATTGATGCGATGCTCGCCAGTTTTGACCACACAATCAGCCTGATCGCTCCGGCCAAGATCAATCTTGCACTGCATGTAACCGGCAGACGCGATGATGGCTACCATCTGCTTGACAGCCTTGTGGTCTTCGCCCGGTTCGGCGACAGGCTTGACGTAACAAAAGCGGCAGTGGATTCCTTCACCATATCCGGTCCTTACGGTGCTGATCTTCCCGGCGATGAAAGCAACCTTGTGCTCAAGGCGCGCGATGCCCTGCGCCACAATTACCCTGATAAGGCAACGCCCGTTGCCATTCATCTGGAAAAATATCTTCCCATCGCATCCGGCATCGGCGGCGGCTCCAGCGACGCCGCAGCGGCCTTGCGCGCGCTGACCGCTCTTTGGGACGTCGAGGCCACCCTGATCGAATTGGCTGCGCTCGGCCTGCCACTGGGCGCCGATGTCCCTATGTGCCTGCATGGTGAGGCGCTGATCGCGCGCGGCATTGGCGAAGATATCGAGCGGATCGCCGCCTTTCCGCGCCTCCCGATGGTTCTCGTCAATAATGGCGTGACGGTTTCAACACCGCAGGTTTTCTCTGCGCTTAGCCGCCGCGACAATCCTCCCCTTCCCGCCCTGCCTTTACGGATGGGTCCGGGCGATGTCTGCACCTATCTCGCGCAAACCGATAATCATCTTTTCGCAGCAACGCAAAAGCTGGCTCCGTCGATCAACGCCAGCATGCAGGCATTGCGCGAAACCAACCCGCTGCTTGCGCGCATGTCCGGCTCTGGCGGCACCTGTTTTGCCATCTATGCCGATGATGAAATGGCTGAAGCGGCGGCAACCCGGCTGCACCAAAACCAGCCCGATTGGTTTGTTGTCGCCACCAGCACGGAAGGGAACTGATCTTGACCCGCATTGACGAGACACGCCCCTTTGTCCCCGTCGGCATTGCCGTTTTAACCGTTTCCGATACGCGCACGCTTGAGGATGATAAATCCGGCACGACGCTAGTGGATCGCATCACCGCTGCCGGTCATCGTCTTGTCGACCGCGCCATCGTCACCGATGATCGCGACAGGATACGCGATAAAGTGCTGGCATGGTCGAAGAACCCTGAGGTGGATGTGGTCATTACCACGGGTGGCACCGGTTTTACCGGCCGGGATGTAACGCCCGAAGCACTGGAACCAATCTTCGAGAAGCGCATGGACGGCTTTTCCGAAGTGTTCCACCGCATCTCCTACGACAAAATAGGCACATCGACCATCCAGTCCCGCGCAACCGGCGGCGTGGTGAATGCCACTTTCGTATTCGTGCTGCCCGGCTCACCCGGCGCCTGCAAGGATGCCTGGGACAATATTCTCCAGTTCCAGCTCGACTATCGCCACATGCCCTGCAATTTCGTCGAGATCATGCCACGGCTGGATGAACACCTGAAACGCGGCTGACGAACGCACTGTCGGAATAATCAGCGACTTGGCTTGCTGCTGCAACTTACAGGGCGTGCGTATTATACTTTATGTTATGTTGTTACATTTATTATTGACATGCCCATGTTTATTGAGAAGATAGAGCGATAAACCCAACCCCTTTTTCGGAATGAAATTAATTTAGCGAGACCTGTTAAAGCCTGTTCAGCAATTAATCGTTTTCTATTTTCACGGACGCCTTCTCTTCCAATGCACGCCTCGTTTTAACACTGGGCAGGCAGCGAATGTTCGCGGTTTGCCAGCGGATTTGCTGCGTGCTCGAATGTATGGCCGCAAGAGCTAAATTGCGCCCAGTTCATGGATAAATATGCTGAAACTCTGGAAAATTGAACCAGATGGCCGACCGGTATTCGTCCTTTGCCTTTTGTTCTTCTCGGGAATGTGGATATCGAAGACGATTCATCCCCTCTGGTTTGAACAGAACAATGCCCTGCCCTTGTTTGGTCTCTCCTACAGCGTGATGGCTTTAGCCGGGACCACATCGTTTCTTCTGGGTCCGGCCGCCGCGCGATTGGGACTGCGCCATTCCATGCTCTTGGGCTCCGGTCTTTATACGCTGGGTCTCCTGCTGCGTGCTTTTCCCTTTCCCGCGCCCGCGATCCTATCCGGTCTGTTAGCCGGAATCGGCGCATCTCTCGCGCTTTTGTGTATCCGTTTGTGGGTTTTCGATTGGTCCAGCGAAAGCGAACGGGCGAGAATATTGAGCTACACCACCCTGTCAGGGCACTTGGTCCGGGGCGTTGGTATTCTGGCAATTGGCGGTGCAATAGGTGCGCTTGGCGGCCAGCAGGTTCTTGTTGTCGTGTTGTGTTGTGTAGCCGCGCTGCCTTTTGCCGGGGCGGTTCTTGTTGCGCGGCACTTGCCTTCGACGAGGCCCGTATCACACCGGAAAGAAAAAACAACGCTGACATCCAACCAGCGCACGATAGCCTATGTCCTCGTTTTGAACGCGCTTTTCACCGGGCTTCTGTCGAGTTTCATCCTGCCATACCTCCCCGTTCTGATCACACGGCTGGGCTTTCAATCCGGCACTGCAATCATGCTGGTTGGCCTCGTCAGTATCTCCGTCGTGCTTTCGCAGCCTGTCGTAAACAGGCTGATCGAGACACGAGGTGCTTTTGCTACATACCTGATTTCATTCGCAGCCTGTGCGGTCACGGTCGTGTGTCTGGATATGCCGCATTCCATCGCGCTTTTAGCATTCGTGCTCATGGCGTTTGGAATAACATCCAATGCGCGCTACCTGAGTGAAAAAAACATTGAGATGAGCGCTATCCATCGCGATCACGCGGCGACCGTTATGGGTTGGCTGCAAAGCGCTTTTCTGTTGGGAGATTCCCTGGGTGGCGGTCTTGCCGGCATCGCATGGGTCAGCAAACAGCCAGAAGTTTTTCTGGGCTGGGTGGCGCTGGGTCTGGTTTTAACTGGTTTGCTCTTTGCAGCAACGATATCCACGCTGCGGCTTGAACGATCCCAATAAGCTATTTCAGCGTGCCGGGGATAATTTCCGCCCGCAGCCGCTTCATGGCGAGACCGCGCGCCAGATCAACTGCACTCTTGCCCGGTGCTGACAAAGCCATAGCCTGACGCTTCGAAATCAGCAGACCATCGGCCAGCGGATTACCCGGCGAGAAAACGCGGGCGAAGAATGGCCGCCGATGTGCATGCGAGCGGGTGAAGCAGGCCGGGCCCTGCATCCGTTCCACATGGGTGGCGACCGCCTCGATCCAGCCGTCAATCAGCCTTGCGCCCGGCTCAATGAACAGAATCCAGTCGCTGCGCGCGCGGCGCAAACCGTCGATCAATGTCTGGTCCTGCAGGAAAATACACCCAGCCGCATCGGCCACCCGGTGCGTCTGATCCGTCGATCCCTGATCAATCACGATCACGTCGCTCAATACGCCTTCAACGGCTCCGCCTACCAGTCCGCCGAGGGTTCTGGCCAAGGGTTCATCGGCATTTCGTGTTTCAATCAGGACTGAGATCATTCATTTCAGTTATAGTATTATTATTGAAATTTCTATCCTACATTTTTTAGTAGATTGTTCTTGCTTTGTTCTCATAATTTGCTAGGAATACATTCATGTTGCGACGGTGTGAGCGACTCACAATCGCTCCGGTCTCAAGGAGAATGTCAATGAACATCATGGTGCAGGCCGATAAGGCCGCCTTCGGGCAAGGCCGGGCCGAACATGCCAATGTGCTGGTCGAGGAAGCCGGACTGCGGATCGATCATGAACGGCGGCGCGGACGTGGCGCTGGCATGAATCCATCCGGGCGGTTCGAACCGGAAAGCCGTCATGTCTTTGATGATGGCTGGGAGACCATTGAGGATTTGCCGCCTTTCAAAACAGAAGTGCAGATCGAGAAGCCGCGCACCATCATCACGCGCAATGATTCTCCCGATGTGGGTTTCGACCGCTCGATCAATCCCTATCGCGGGTGTGAGCATGGCTGCATCTATTGCTTTGCTAGGCCTACCCACAGCTATATGGGCATGTCTCCCGGCCTCGATTTTGAATCGAAGCTATTTGCCAAGCCCGATGCGGCCAAGATGCTGGATCGTGAACTGTCAAAGCCCGGCTATTCGGCCAAAACCATTGCCATTGGCACCAATACGGACCCCTACCAGCCGATTGAAAAGAAATGGCGCATCATGCGCGAGATTCTGCAGGTACTGGAAGAGCATCAGCATCCGGTTGGAATCGTCACAAAGTCGGCCCTGATCATGCGGGATATCGATATTCTGTCGCGCATGGCGGAAAAAGGACTGGCAAAGGTCTTTCTGTCGGTCACATCGCTTGACGGCAAGCTTGCACGAACCATGGAGCCGCGTGCATCGACGCCGACACGGCGATTGCAGGCGCTGCGCGCGCTCTCCGATGCGGGTGTTCCCACGGGTTCACTGGTGGCTCCCATCATTCCTGGCCTGAATGATCATGAGATCGAGCGCATTCTCGACAGTGTGTATGCCACCGGCGCACGCGAAGCTGGATATGTATTGTTGCGTCTGCCGCTGGAAGTCAGTCCGATCTTCAAGGAATGGCTCCTGCGCAACTATCCGGATCGCTACCGCCATGTGCTGTCGCTTATACGCTCCATGCGCGGCGGCAAGGACTACGATGCGGAATGGGGCAAGCGCATGCGCGGTGAAGGCCCCTATGCCTGGCAGATTGGGCGCCGGTTCGAAATTGCTGCCAAGCGGCTCGGTCTCAATCTGGCCAAGCGCCGCCTGCGCACGGATCTGTTCGTGCCCACAGCCGGAAGCGAACAATTGTCGCTGTTTTAAGCATTCAATCGGGCAATTTTTCCCGGTTCCAAAACTCCGTCAGGCGACCCCCATCCCCCTGACGGAAGCCCTGATGCCCTACCCCATCAGCATCAGGGCCTTGCAGAGAATCAGAACGAATGCGAGTCTCGCCGCAACATGGCTCGATCACGTTCTGATTCTCTGCTTCTTCCTCTCGACCCTGGCAAACCGGATTTTGCCACGGAGCGCAGGCTTTTGCGCGATGGTGCGCCCTTTGTCGTCGGCATTGACGAGGCAGGTCGGGGTCCGCTGGCTGGACCGGTTGTTGCAGCAGCAGTCATTCTCGACCCCAAAAGAATTCCTGATGGCCTTGATGATTCCAAGCGGCTGAGCGCCAGAAAGCGCGAAGAGCTGTTCGACATTATTCTGAACACTGCGCTTGCATCCGGTATTGCCAGTGTCGCCGCGCCGTCCATCGACGCTACCGATATTCTGAAAGCCGCGCTGGAGGCCATGCGCCGCGCCACCTGCGGCCTGTCGATTCTGCCCGGCCATGCGCTGATTGACGGGCGCGACGTGCCCCGTGGCCTTCCCTGCCCCGGCACGGCCATGATCAAAGGCGACCAGCGCTCCGTATCCATCGCTGCCGCCTCGATCCTCGCCAAGGTCAGCCGCGACCGCATGATGGCACAGGCGGGCCGCTGCTATCCGCTCTATGGGCTTGAAACCCATGCGGGCTATGGCACGGAGTTTCATCGCAATGCCATGGAAACCCATGGCCCGGTGATTGGCCTGCACCGTTTCAGTTTTGCCCCGCTGAAAAACCGCGAAGTTTAGGTTTTTACTGTTATTGGGCGGATGCTTGGTGCAATGCAAGTTACCAGCGTTGCAGAATAAGGCGCCATGCAATCACCCCCTCATCCTGAGCCTGTCGAAGGGCGAACCACGCACAACGCAACGGCGGTGCTCACCCCCCTCTGCCCTGTCGGGCATCTCCCCCACAAGGGGGGAGATCAGCTGTCAATACGGCCTTCGCACAATCTGAAACTGTTCCGGTTGTGAAAAGGCGTTGATGTCAATGTGATCTCCCCCCTTGTGGGGAGATGTCCGACAGGACAGAGGGGGGTGATTGCATCTACCAACATTTCAATTGCGGAACACACTCCCCCATCACCACACCCGCTTTCGCGTCTGGCTATTGAAAGGTGGGAAAGACGGGCGATCCAAAAGGGGAACGCGGGTGTCTTGGTATTGGTAGTGTAGTCAGTGCGTTCCCCCGGAACTTTCCTGTTTCAACCAAGAAAACTCTCGGATCACCCGCCTCGATGACTGGTTTTACCCTTGTGAGGTAAAGCCATTCCATCTGCAGGATTGTCATTCCTGCAGCTGAAATCACCGATCCTTTCCTGACTTCGAAAGTTTTCCGGAGCATTCCCGCCGGAAAGGACACCATCAGAATAAGCGAGGTGGGATGGTGTTGGATAAGTTGGCATGATTTTTTTAAATTGATGGTGCATGAATGTGGTTTGTGGTTCGACAAGCTCACCATGAGGGGCTTGGGTGGATGCAACGCTAATCGCAGAGATTGCAGCGCAAGGGTTGCAGAACTTGGCTCCCTTTCATCACCCCTCTCCCTCATGGTGAGCCTCCTGAACCTGTCGAAGGGCGAACCACGCACGATGGATATGCCAATCCCTTATGAGAAGTAAGCTGACTGGAGGCCAAAAGAAAAAGCCGCCTTGCGGCGGCTTGATCCAGTTCCATTTGCCCAAAATCAATTCAGGCGGGATTTGACTTCGCTCAGCGACGATTTGAACAGGTCTGCCGATGTCTTGGCATCGACCTTGTCCTTGAGGAGGCGGCTTGCGGCGGCAACAGCGATATCAACTGCCGAAGCGCGAACTTCGTTGACTGCCTCTGTCTCGGCCTGAGCGATCTTCTGCTCAGCAAGCTTGTTGCGGCGGGCAACATATTCCTCAGTCTTCTGCTTGGTTTCCTCAAGGATGGCATGGGCTTCGCGCTGCGCTGCGGCAACGATCTCCCCAGCTTCCTTTTCGGCTTCCTTGCGCTTGCGCTGATATTCAGCAAGCAGGGACTGTGCTTCTTCACGCAGGCGGCGGGCTTCCTCCAACTCGTCGCGGATACGGTCAGCGCGGCCGTCAAGCGACTTGCCGACAGTGCCCGGAACCTTCAGGTAAACCAGCAGTGCCAGGAAAATGACCAGACCAACCAGAGCCCAAAATGTTGCGTCCATGATGGTTCTCCTTAGCCGCGCACGGCTTTGACCGCGGCGGTAACACTTGCCTTGTCGACAGTTCCACCCACGATCTTCTTGACGATTTCTGTCGCCGTTTCTTCGGCGATAGCACCGACGCCAGCCATTGCCTTGTCCTTGATGGATGCAATGCTTGCTTCGGCATCAGCCAGCTTCTTTTCCAGGGCAGCAGAGATCTGTGCAGTTTCTGCGTCTGCCTTTGCCTTGGATTCGTCGCGGGCCGTCTGGGCAATGCTGCCAGCCTTTTGTTTGGCTTCAGCAAGTTCCTGTTCGTAGGCGGCAAGCGCCTCATCCGATTCCTGCTTCATGCGGGCAGCCTGATCAAGATCGGTGGCGATACGATCGCGGCGCGTCTCGATGATGCCGCCGATACGCGGCAGAACCACGCGCGACAGGAACAGATAGAAAAATGCAAATGTCAGTGCCAGCCAGAGCAGCTGTGAAGCAAAGTGGCTGGTGTCAAAGGGCGGGAAAACACCTTTATGCGCCACACCCGTTTCGGAGTGGGTCGCGGTACCGTGAGCATCAGGCGCGGCACCCGGTGCAGCCGTTTCGGCATGCGCAGGTGTCTCGTTCTGAGCGGTTGTGGATGCGGCTTGAGCCGAAGACACAAACATATGTTGTCCCCTTGGTTCGGGCATTTCCCGAGCTACTGACTATAAATGTTATACTGGCCGCGCAAAGCGCAGCCAGTATTGAGTTGTCGGCTGATTAAACAGCGAACAGAAGCAGCAGAGCGATGAGCAGCGAGAAGATGCCCAGAGCTTCGGTAACGGCGAAGCCGAATACCAGACGGCCGAACTGGCCATCAGCTGCGGATGGGTTGCGCAATGCACCGGAGAGGTAGCTGCCGAAAATGTTGCCAAGGCCGAGGGCCGTTCCGGCCATACCAAAGCAGGCGAGACCTGCACCGATGTACTTTGCTGCTACGGGATCCATGTTAAACTCCTTTGGATAGAATAGTCATTGATAGATTGCGTTTGGCGGAGCACCGCCGGCGAAGTTCTTTCTTAGTGACCGCCAGGATGCACTGCGTCATTCAGGTACATGCATGCCAGCACCGTGAAGACGTAGGCCTGCAGGAAAGCCACCAGGAATTCGAGACCGGTCAGGGCGACCGTCATGGCGAGCGGCAGAATCGCGCCGCCGACACCGGCAGCTCCGAACGCGCTCAGCGACACCACGAAACCAGCAAAGACTTTCAGTGTGATGTGGCCAGCAAGCATGTTGGCGAAAAGACGAACTGAAAGGCTGATCGGGCGGGAAAGGAAGGAAATAATCTCGATGGGTACCACGAGAATCAGCAGCGGTGCCGGCACGCCAGACGGCACGAAAACACCGAGGAATTTAAAGCCGTGTTTGGCAAAGCCGTAAACGAGAACAGTACCGATAACGAGGATCGCAAGGGCGAATGTCACGATAATCTGGCTGGTGATCGTGTAGAAATAAGGGAACATGCCGAGCATGTTGGCTGTGAGCACAAACATGAAGAGCGAGAAAACAAACGGAAAGAATTTCATCCCGGCAGTACCCGCCGAATCACGCAGCGTCGAGGCCACGAATTCATAGGCCATCTCGGAAACCGACTGCAAACGGGTCGGGATCAGGCCACGATTGGACGAGGTGAGATAAAGAAACGCCGATGCCACCGCAACCGTCGCAACCATGAAGGCTGACGAATTGGTGAAGGACAGATCAATTCCACCGACATCAATGGGAATCCATCGTGCAATCTGGAATTGATGGATCGGATCGTTGGCCACGCTAACCTCGTCTATATCGTTCCATGCCCGCAGGCTTATTCCGGTTTCTCACGGTCCTTGCTCTCGTCGAGCTCGAAACCGCGGTTCTCCGCCACACGTCCTGCAGAGCGCAGGATGTTCAGCGTTCCGGCACAAAAACCCAGAAGGAGCAGAATAATCAGCCCCCAGGGTGAAGTGCCCAAAAATCGGTCAGCTAACCAGCCCAACCCCGCACCAACCAGAACGCCCGCGATAAATTCGCTCGACAATTTCATGGCCTGCGCGACACCGGAGGCGGTCCCCGTCCCCTCGTCTTGCGAACTGGCCTTCCGGCCGACCCCTTTTGAAACAAGTTTTGCTTCAAGATCGCGGCGACGGTTTTCCAGTTCAACTGAAGTCAGCGGCTTTCCAGCATCCGGCGTATTACCGACAGAACCTGACTGATCGGGTTCATTTCCCGTGGTCAATGGCATGTCCTTTACACGCTGAATGCAGGGCTTCACCCCCGCTTCGAAGTCGCGCGCAACATATTGTTACGATCCTCGCTAGTCAAGGCGCAGAAGCAGGACTCTTAAAGGTAATTTTCGCGGTCAATTTCAATACCTTAGGTAAATATGACTTTATGTCTCACCTCTGAGGTCAAGAATCGCCCGCGAATCCTGTGGATGAGGCAAGCAATAGACAGGTACCTGGAAGCAAATCCAGCCAGGCAATGAAGCAGATTCCGATCGCTCAAAACAGCCTGACGCAACCCTGCGTTTCTTGCGGGCCTGAGCAAACCCAAGGATAAATGACAACACAAGCAGACAGCTTTGAGGGCGAAGCAGAAAACACCGAGTCAGCCGGTGTATCGGGATGATGGGCCTCCTGACCATGGCAATGGCCTTGCCCTCAAACTTGGAGGTGAACTATGTGGTTTCTGCCATTTAGCATCACCCTGATATTGAAAAGAACCCGGACCAGTTGGTCGCTGACAATCCGGGTTCAATTCACATAACAGGAAGGAGGGGTGGGCGAGAGCCTGCCCCTCACTCCAAGAATAATAATAGCAGCTTTTGCTCAGCTTCCAAGGGGTATCAAATCCAACCACCGCCATATGTACGGTAGAAAACGTGCTGGCCGATCTTGTCGACGCGTTTCATCGTGCGGGCCCAGTTCGGGCGAACGTAAACAGCATGATAGTGAGTGGCGGAGCCGACTTCCGGCAGGAAAATGCGCCCCGCCGTGACAGCCATGGCGATTTCCTGCGCCATTTTCCAATATCTCGGCTCTGTCACCAGCAGCTTGCGACCCTCGCAAGCGAAGGAGAACTGGCAACGATTGATCCAGTCATCATTCTGGTAGACGACGCCGCAAATGGTCTTGGGATAAGCAGGGTTGCGGACGCGATTGAGAATAACCTGCGCAACGGCGGCCTGACCTTTGAGGCTCTCGCTTCTTGCCTCAAAATAAATGCCTGTCGCCAGGCATTTTTGTTCTTCCTTGGTGAAAACAACAGGGGGCAGCGGCGATGCCAGCCAGGCATGGTCGCCTGCGCCAAGTTGCGGAATGAACCGGCCGGGCTGCTTTGGCTCGTTAAGGATATTGTCGAAAGGCGACGTCTTGGCATAATCGGGTTGAGCCGGGGCATAGCCCAGTGCCAGAACATCCGGCGTGTTGCTGGTAATCAGGCTTGCCAGCATTGGCGAGACCTGCGGGTCAGCCTTGGCTGGGGCGCGATTGTGAAAAGCCAGCGCAATCTGGATTTCCTTGCCGGCGATTTTCGGCTTGGCAAAGGCCATCTCGACCTCAACACCGTGGGTTGGGCGGATCAGCATGCTTGAGCGCTGCAGGATCGAACCCGCACTGAACGCCTTGGGAGGCGCTTTCTTGCTGATGGTGACGATACGTCCCTGCTTTTCAGCGCGGTTGATACGATCTTCATCAGGTGTTGCACCGGGAGATTTCTGGGTGCCATTGACGACGACAGGACCAATGCCCGGAACATTGACACCACTTGCCGGAATACCTGACGTGATAGCCCTTTCATCGACAAAGGTCATATTGGCCTTCTGGATGGAACCCGCAGGCGAATTTTCCAGATAGGCAGTCCAGCGCCCTTTGCCGGATTCGACGCCCGACAACATGCTTGCCATATCCTGATATGCAATGACGGTCGGCGAGAATAGATAAATCGCCGTGCCGATGACCACCGGACCGATGAAATTCCTGTTTGTCCGATTCTTTCGCCGGGAACTCGATGCCCGAAAAAACTCAGAGAAACGCACGCGAATACCCCACTCACAACCGAACAATACTGGTTGCAAAAATGAAGCATTAACCTTGATGGAGAGTTAACGATCACCGCAAAAAGAAGGTATTGGGTTGTGGTGTGCGGGTGGCCAGAAACGCAAACCGCCCTCGTGCAGGGCACGAAGGCGGTAAAATTCGGTGCGTCGAAAGCGCTCAGCGCTTCTTTTTTGCGCGTCCGGCAAACGGGTTGTCTGATGTGCGCAAGACCAGCCGCAGCGGAACACCGGGCATCTCGAATGTCTCGCGCAGACCGTTTGACAGGTAGCGAACATAGGATGTCGGGAACGCCTCGGGGCGCGAGCACGAGATGACAAAGCCCGGGGGGCGGGTTTTCACCTGCGTGATATATTTGATCTTGAGACGGCGGCCAGCCACGGCAGGCGGCGGGTGATGGGTCGTCACACCTTCCATCCAGCGGTTGAGACGCCCAGTGGAAATGCGGCGGTTCCAGATTTCGTCGGTGCTGGCAACAGCGGCCATCAACTTGTCGATACCCTGATTGCGCTCGCCCGAGATTGGCACGGCGCGAATGCCGCGAATTTGCGGCAGCAGCCGTTCAGTCTTTTCACGCAGATCAGCCAGAACCATCTGGCGGTTTTCCACCAGATCCCATTTGTTGAAGGCGATAATCGGCGCACGGCCCTCGCGGATGATCAGATCGGCGATCTGCAAATCCTGCTTCTCGAAGGGGATCGTTGCATCAAGCACGATGATGACCACTTCGGCAAAGCGGATGGCACGCAATGCATCGCCCACGGAAAGCTTTTCGAGCTTGCCCTGAACGCGCGATTTGCGGCGCAAACCTGCGGTATCAAACAGCTTGATCTTCCGGCCATTCCATTCCCAGTCGACGGAGATGGAATCGCGGGTAATACCGGCTTCCGGTCCAGTCAGCAGACGGTCCTCGCCCAGCATCGTGTTCACGAGTGTCGATTTACCGGCGTTCGGGCGACCAACAATGGCAATGCGCAGCGGCTTGGTGGAATCATAGGCTGGAATATCTTCGGCATCCGGATCGTCGATATCATCGCCGATCAGATCGTCTTTCGGTCCAGCCACTGCCGGAATGGTGACAGCGACAGCATCGCTGTCAGGGTCTTTGACTTCGTGCTCATCCGGGAAAACACGTTCTTCGCCCAATACGTCGACGATTGCATCGCGCAGGTCAGGGAAACCCTGCCCGTGTTCAGCGGAAATCGGGCATGGTTCACCAAGCCCAAGCTGATAGGAATCATACATGCCGGATTCGGCACCGCGTGCCTCAGCCTTGTTGGCAACCAGAATAATGGGCTTGCTCGAGCGGCGAACGAGATCGGCGAAGGTTATATCAGCGGGTGTGATACCTGCCTTGGCATCGACAATGAACAAGATCACATCGGCTTCGCCAATCGCCAGTTCAGTCTGCGCGCGCATACGACCTTCCAGCGAATCGCTGGGAACTTCTTCAAGACCGGCGGTGTCGATAACATCGAACTTCAGATCATAAAGCTTGGCGGCATGAACGCGCCGGTCGCGCGTTACGCCCGGCAGGTCGTCCACCAGCGCGATCTTGCGGCCGACAAGCCGGTTGAACAGGGTGGACTTACCGACATTCGGACGGCCGATAATGGCTAGGGTGAAACTCAAAGACTCAAATTCCTGTGTTAACCGGCTGCAGCAGCAGGTGCTGCGCCAGTGCTGCGAAGCATGTCGAGCATTGTGTCGGCAAACTGGCGAATATTGGCGGGCGCTGCCTGATCATCGGAAATCTGCTTGAACAGCTTTTCCGCGTCCCCGCCGCGACCGGCTTTCCATGCGGCAAGGCCAAGAGCCTCCCGAGCGGTATGGCGCATTGGATTGCTGCTCGATGAAAGAGATTCGACCCGGCTTGCAACATCATCATAGGTGCCCGTATCGAGAAGCAGCAATGCAGCGCGCAGCTTTGCCAGATCGCGAATGGATTGGGGAACTGACGTATCGGCAGAAACCTTGTCAAAGGCCGCAACAGCGGCTGCAGGATCACCCTTTTGCGCCTGCACACCGGCAGCGCGCATGCGCGCCAGTACCGGATAGGCGCCGTAGCCAGTCTTCTCAAGTTCGTCCAGTGTCTTCAACGCTTCGTCATTCTTGCCATCACGGACAAGATTGAGCGCGGCGAGAAACTGATCGCCGGATTTCGAAGCCTGTTTTTCCGTCCAGTATTCATAAAAGGCGAAAACGCCCGTGCCGACGACAAGCGCAACAGCCGCGCCGATCAACAGGCCGCCAAAACGCTTCCAGAACGCCCGCATCTTGTCGGAGCGCAGTTCCTCATTTACCTCACGGAAAAAGCCGTCGTCAGTCATAGTGCCTCATTGGTGCCCTTGGGGGCCTGCCATTAAATGAATTGCAGATGCGCGAAGCAGCTTTCGCCACTCCGCGCATATAGTCAGAGCGCTTTTAGTCGGAAAATCCTTGAGATGTAAGGGCTAAGTGAAAAATAGCCCTTCGTCAGCTGTTTAAAGTGGTGATACGCCGATTAACCAGGCATGCAATTTCCACACAAACAGGATGTAGAGCACCACACCGGCGACAATGGCCATGATGTCGTTGGAGACTGGACCGGGCACGATCACCGGTTGCGCAAAGCCAGCGCGCGCCTGCCTTTTGATCGCGATACGATCGACCACCGCCCAAGCGAGGAACGATACAAACAGGATGAGCGATGCCAGATCGCCATTGGCCAGAAGATGGGCAAGTGCCCAGATTTTCACGGCAATCAGCATGGGATGCTTGAGAATAGGCTTCAACTTGCCCGGCTTGAAATTGGAAATCATCACGGAGATGAAGGAAAACAGCATCAGGAGCAGCGTGATGTGTTTCATCCAGACAGGCGGCTCATAGATAAACAGAGAATAGGGCCGCGCCAGCACATAACCCCAGATGATGAGTACCAGTCCGACAAAGGAAATGGCCGAATAAAAACCTTTCCACTTGCCCTCGCCCCACGCGGCGATTTTGTCCAAGCGCCATTGTGGCGCGGCAATACGCACCGAATGAATTCCCAGAAAGACGACAATACCCAGAATCAAAACAAGCATGACCGCTCCCCCTTGGCTGGCGGCAGACTATAGCGGCTTTAGAACAGTTCCAAGACGGGCGCTTGCGGTGGATCGACGCGTCCGATCATCGCCACAATTCACCTGTAGCGAGAGGTATCTCTCTCATTGGTTGTGTTGTGCCTGCATTATGCGTCTGATTTCCAGTATTATTGCTGCGTCCCTAGCCGTTTCGGTGTGCATTCCGGCCCATGCTGATGATGCGGAGCTGCGTGGTTCCATCGGCAGCAAGCCACAATATGTCCTGATCTCTTTCGATAATTCGGGTAGCAATGCCCTGTGGGAGCGCAGCCGGGCTCTGGCCGAACGCTCCAATGCAAAATTCACCTATTTTCTCTCCTGCGTGTTTCTGATCGACCGCAGCGACCGTAAATCCTATCAGGCACCGGGCGAAAGCTTTGGCCGCTCCAATATCGGCTATGCGGCATCGAAGGATGACATTGCCAAGCGGCTCGACAATATCTGGCGGGCACGCAATGAAGGCAACGAGATTGCCAGCCATGCCTGCGGCCATTTTGACGGACGCACATGGGGCAAGGCAGATTGGGAACGCGAGTTCACCACCTATAAGCAGGTGCTGCGCACGGCATGGGCAAAATATGGCAGCGATCCGGAGCCTGAGGGCTGGAAAGCATTTGTCGACAAGGAAGTGCGCGGTTTCCGTGCGCCCTATCTTTCCAGCAGCCCCGCTTTGCTGTCAGCATTGAAGGATATGGGTTACGCCTTTGATGCCAGCAGTGTTTCCAAGGGTCCGGCCCTGCCTGTGCATGCGGGCGGGCTTTATCAATTCGCCTTGCCGACCATCAGCGAAGGCCCGGAACATCGACCCGTTGTTGCCATGGACTACAATATGTTCGTGCGCCACTCCGGTGGTTTTGAGCGGGCGGATCATCTCAATGAATTTGAAAACCGCGCCTATGATGCATTCAAGGGTGCATTTGAGCGCCAGTACAAGGGCGAGCGCATCCCCTTTCAGATCGGCATTCACTTCACACTGATGAATGGCGATGCCTATTGGCGGGCACTGGAACGCTTTACCGCCGAAGTGTGCACCAAGCCTGATGTCCGCTGCACGACCTATAGCGATTACCTAAGACAAACAGGCGCCGAAGCGCCTGTTGCAGTCGTTCCGGCAGCAAGCCGGAATGCAACGGGCAGCGGTATCTGACCGCCACCCGTTTTTTTGGCTTAGTGTTCGACACCTGTTTCCATGAAATGTTGATCGATGGTTGGCAGCGGTTCGCCTTCCAATGTCGCTTCGAAGGCTCTCAAACGTTTATAGATAGAAATAAGCTCAACAATCGTGGGCCACGCAGTTACCAGATATTGGAATGAGTTGCTGACTTGGCTGAACGCAGTTGAAATCTGCTGCCAAAGCCCCATGGTCAATTTTCCAGCCACGATGCTTGGGATGAGAATGATATCAAGGATGAGCCCATCTGCCTGTCCATAAAAGCTTCTTGCAATGTTGAAATAGGCATAGTGGAAATAGAGCCGGAAATAGTTCTTCCGCACATTTCGAAAGAGTTCCGCGAGAGTTAAGGGCTCGGCACGTGTTTCATCATCCTCGCCAAACACCAGTTCCTTTCTATATGCCGCTTCCACACGCTGCTTTTTGAATTCCAGTCCAGGGAGTTTAATTCCGACAACTGCAAGCAGAAGGGTGCCGAGCAATGACCAAACGATCGACAAAACCACCAATGAATAAGGAATCTGCCCGATAATCGGAACTTCTGTGACATGGTGAGAAAGCTGCGCGAGCAAGGGCATAAACGCAATCAAATTCATCACGGCCTGAATGAGACTGACACCAAGCGCTTCAACTATCGTTGAAAAGCGCATTGTGTCTTCCTGAACACGCTGCGATGCACCTTCGATGTGGCGCAACTGGTTCCAGTGCTCCACATAAAACTCGTTCATCGCGGTACGCCAGCGGAATATATAATGGCTGGTAAAATAGGTGAAAATTACGCTCAACCCAATGGCAAGAAATGCAATCCCAGCAAACAACCAATTTTGCCAATAGAACTCTGCCGCTGATACAGAGCCCGGCTTTGCAAAGGCTTGTTGAAAGAAGTCCCAATAAGGGCCGCGCCAAGCGTTGATGGCAAGGTTTATCTGAACCGAAAAATAGGTATAAAATAGGATCAAGGCTGATCCAAGAACAGACCATCTTTGCCATCTATGTGGTGCATACCACATCCAAAATGTGGCAAACACAGCAACGAAAGCTGCGAAGTAGATATAAAGCCAAAGATATGGCTTGGATATGAAGACCCCCACGCCAATAATCGGCGGCGCGTTCGGATCGGCTGGCGGCAGACCGAAATAAGCACCTAGCTGTTCACCGGCAAATATCCAGAACAGGACCGCGAACAGCGACCAAAGGACTGCCGAGATAAAAAACAACTTTGGCTTGGGGAAAAATGAGACAAACACGGTAGCAGGACCCTCGCATAAACACACAAATCAGGGTTGATTTGATGTGAGTCTACCACCAGGAATAGGGCAAAGGTTGTATGACAGCAATTAAATTGCTGTAATCTTCACTGCCGGGAAAGATACGCAAAGACAGCCCCGATGACGAGGCTGACAGCTGCGGCAAGCGTCGCTGTGGTGAAGTTGCCTGTGATAGTGGCAAGGTATCCACCCACCAGCGGCCCGATGATCTGGCCGATGCCGAAGGCGGCGGTCATGACAGCCATGACGCGGCGCGGCGATTGCGGCAGAAGTGCCCGCCCCGCCTGAAAGCCCGCTGCTGTGAGCACGATAAAGGTAAGGCCCAGCAGCACGCCGCCGAGGATCGGTCCCACAGGTAGCGGCAGGAGAACACTTGCAGCAACACCCACTGCCTGCACAAGCATGCCCAGCGCAACCACAATAAAGGGGCCGACGCGGCGTAAGACCGGCGTCCACAACCATACCGAGAAAGCAGCCGTGACGCCGGTCAGAAACCAGACCAGCGCTTCCATTTCGGCACCACCATGGTTTGCACGCACAATGGCGACGATAAACGTGGCCGTGATGATGTAGCCGAAACCAAAAACCCCATAGGCGATATTGAGTTGGAGGAAGGCAGGCGTCCAGCGCAGGGGTGGTTCCTTCTGATCGGTTCCCGTGCGCACCGGCCCTTCACGCAGCAGGTACATCACCGCGAACAGGCCGAGGAAGGAGAGGATAGCTGCTCCGTACCAGTCAAACCGCCAGCCATAGTTTCCGGTTATCACAATCAGCACGGATGAAAGCGCGATACCCACGCCGACACCGCCAAAATGCAATGCCTGCAAATCCTGCCGGTTGGCTGCTGCGAGATGGCTGAAAACAATCGTCGCTGACAGCACCAGCATGAAAGCGCTGGCCATACCGGCGAGAAACCGCAAGACGATAAACTCGAGAAGTGTGGTACTCAAACCTGCGACAAGGCACAGGAGAGCGCTTACCGCCAGAGAAACCAGCACGACCCGGCGTTCTCTTCCCGAGGCCCAGCCGTAACCGGCAATGACAGCGCCAAGAAGATAGCCGACATAATTGGCCGAAGCGATGACACCGGCGGCACCCGCCGTCAACGCAAGGTCCTTCATCATGGCAGGCAGGATGGGCGTGAAAATGAAACGCCCGATACCCATGGCAACCGCCATGGTGACAAACCCACCAAGGGCGTAGCGAACGGGGGAATTGCCTGAAGATGTCATGCCGCGGACATTATCGCTGCGATGCAGCATGACAAGACAATAAAATTGATCAACCTGTCACAGATGATGATCGATCAACCGCTATGGTTCAGATCGCAACGGGTGTGGCCGCGCCGCGCCTGACAATACGGTAAACGGCTGCCGGTGGGATGTTGCGAAAAGCCCGTCCAATACAAACGGCGTCCAGATTCAACTGGTCGAGCACAGACTTCGACACCGGACAGCGAAAACCATAGGTGAACTGATAATAGGCGCCTTCAGGCCGCAGATTACTGAATGCACCGCCAAGGATTGCTGCGACTTTCTCCTGCGTCATACTGAGAAGCGGCAGACCGCTGACAACGGCACCAGCGGGCTGAATGTCGAAGAATTCGTGCAGGTCAAGCTGGGCAGCATCCATCTGCAAAATACGCATGCCGGGAAACCGCGATTGCAGCAATCGGGCAAATTCGGCGCCATATTCAATCAGGGTCAGATCCTTGGGGCGAACGCCGCGCGCAAGCAGTGCGTCGGTGAAAACACCGGTACCGGGTCCGAGTTCAAGCACCGGCCCCGACGCAGGGGTGATTTCGCTGGTGATCAAGCGCGCAAGGGCGGCTCCCGACGGGGCAATCGCGCTGACGCGAAACGGATCGCTCAGCAAGGCCCGCATGAAAGTCCAAACGCTACCCGTCATCATAAAAATCATGCTCCAACGTTTTCGTGCAATCTGCTTATGGCGCCAATATTGTGGGAAGATTGCGGTAGGGCCCGGACCCTAACCGTCTGCGACAAAATACCCACAGGGAAATGGTTTAAACAGAACTTGGAAGTATCGGCGGAAGATTACGGCACCAGAGATGTAGCGGAAAATTTTATAATGAAACAGGCACCGCCGCCGGGCGCCTTTGTGACTATAACCTGCGCATGATGCAATTGCACGATCTCCTGCACAAGATTGAGGCCAAGGCCAACCCCACGATCCCGGGTGTGCAGACGATGAAACGGTTCAAAGACGCGGTTTCGCTGTTCCGGTGGTATGCCCGGCCCCTCATCCTCGACCTGAATAATCGCAGGTGCCTTGATGCGGATGGATATGGTGCCTTGGCGCCCACCATGCTGAATGGCATTTTGCACCAGATTGATGATCGCGCGCTCCAGTGCTGCCTGATCGCCGCTGACGACAACACTGGGCATTTCCGGCTCAAACGACATGGCATAACCGGCTGCGATAGCCAGCGGGGCAAGGTCAGCCACAACCCTCCTGCAAAGCGCCACAAGATCGACAGCCGCAAATTGAACGCCGCTCTGGCTAAGGCGTTGCAGATCGAGCAATTGTTCGGCGAGAATGCCAAGACGGGCCACATCCTCCAGCAAACGGCCATTGGTTGGGGTGACGGGCAGAGATTCCAGCCGGGTCTGCAGAATGGCGATGGGCGTGCGCAACTCGTGGGCGGCATCCAGCAGAAACCGCTTATGCCGTTCATAACCATCATCAAGGCGGCCAAGGGCATTGTTGACTGCCGTCACCAGAGGTGTGACTTCTCTTGGTACCCCGTCCAGCGGCAGACGTGTGCCGCGCTCGTCAATATTGATCCTCTCCGCCTGCGCCGCCACATGGCCAAGCGTTGCATGGGCTCTTCGCACGACAAACGGCGTCACCAGAAGCGTGCTGAGCGCCATGACGATGATGCCGGGCAGAATGATTGTTGCAAGGACAGCGCCCAATGCAGCCAGATAAAAGCTTAATGGCACGGAGCCGCCCGGACCTGTCAGTATCTGGATCATGCCTGCCTTGGTGGACACGCGCTTGAACCGGGCGGTGGAGCGTGGCGCATCGCCGAGATTCCAGCCAAACCGGGCTTGGCCGATATCGCTCAATGCATCTCCGATACGGCTATATTCGGGTGGTACGTTGCCCTGTGTCAGGGATTGCCCCTGCCCATCGCGCACCACAAACCAGAAATTCGGATTGGTGGTACGCTCGCGCGTAAGGATCGGCGTTTCCTGCACAAACAAACGGCCTTCGGCGCTGCGTCCGATAGAGTCGCGCAAGGCATTGATCGTCGTATCTTCCGTGTCGATTGAGCCCAACATCCCGCTATACCAAAGCGCACACAGCACGAGCACGACGAACAATGTCAGCAACGTCGCCTGCAGGAGAACCAGCCGGCTGACAAGACGCCACTTCAAGGAGTGCGGTTTTGTACTGGTCATCAGGAGGGGCGCTTCAGCAGATAGCCTACGCCGCGAATGGCGTGGATTTCAACGCCCGCCCGGGACTCCGTCAGCTTGCGGCGCAGCCGGGATACATGCGTATCCAATGCATTGGACTGAATTTCATCATCGATACTGTAAACGGCATCTTCCAGCGATGATCGCAGAACCGTGCGCCCCATGCGCCGCAAAAGCGTTTCGAGGACGAGGAGTTCACGGCGCGGCAGGTCAAGCCGGTTGCCGCTGATCCTGGCTTCGCGATTGATCAGATCAAAGGAAAGATTGCCGACATTCAGAAGTTCCGATGGCATATTCGGGGGTCGGCGCAGGATGGCGCGCAGCCGCGCCAGCAATTCCTCAACGGCAAAGGGTTTGGCGAGATAGTCATCAGCTCCCTTGTCGAGACCGGATATACGATCCGCCAGTTCGCCGCGCGCGGTCAGTACAATGATGGGTACGCCCTCGCCTTTCGCGCGAAGCTGCGGCACAATTGTCAGCCCATCGCCGTCGGGCAACTGCCTGTCGAGCAGAATTGCCGCATAGATATTGACCGACACGGCCTCTTCGGCCTGGGCAAGTGTTCCGACATGATCGACGATCATGTCATAGTTCTTGAGGGCTTCCCCAAGGGCAGCGGCCATTTCGGGCTCGTCTTCCACCAGCAAAATACGCAATATTCAGGCCCAGTCATGCACGAGGTTACAAAGGTCGCGACACAATTATGTCATGCACATTGCACAAAGGTTGCGCTCCGCGATCAGCGGAATCCCCCCTTCATTTATTCATACAACATTCCGGGGCAACTGGCATAATTTGAAACTTAGGTATTGTCCTAAGTTTCAAATTGCATTACGTTTGCCTTCTCGTTGATTGAAACCAGCCGGAAGATCCCGTCCCGATGACTGCAAGAGCGGCCGCCACCCTGCCTGACCCGAATATTTTACCGATCGACGCGGTGTTTCGCGCATTGGCGGACCCCACACGCCGCCATGTGATCGAGCGGCTCAACCGAAGTCCCGCTTCGGTGAGCGAACTGGCATCGCCCTTCGATATGGCGCTGCCATCTTTTGTCGAACATTTGCGGGTGCTGGAAGGATGCGGCCTTGTGCTTTCGCGCAAGACCGGACGCGTGCGCACCTATCAGATCGCTCCCGCCCGGTTGAAACTGGCGGAAGACTGGCTAACGGAACAGCGGGCGCTATGGGAACGCAGGCTGGATCAATTGGATGATTATCTCTTGACCCTCAAGGAGGAGGAAAAACCATGACCCCATTGCTGAAACCTGATCCAAAACTCGACCTTGTGCTTGAACGCATTGTGGACGTGCCACGCGAACTCGTGTGGAAAGCGTGGACAAGACCGGAGCATATCTCCAAATGGTTCACGCCCAAGCCATGGTATATTTCCGACTGTGAGATTGATCTGCGTCCGGGCGGTATTTTCCGCACCGTCATGAACTCACCCGAAGGCGAACAATCCATCATTCACGGCTGCTATCTGGATATTGTCCCGAATGAACGGCTCGTGTGGACCGACGCCCTGCTGCCCGGTTATCGTCCGTCAGCGGAACCGTTCCTGACGTCGATCCTTCTGCTGGAGCCACATGGAAATGGCGGCACCAAATACACCGCCATGGCAATTCACCGTGATGAGGCAACGCGGCAGAAGCACGAGGAAATGGGCTTTTACGATGGCTGGGGCACGGTGCTCGACCAGCTGGTGGAATATGTGAAGACGATTTAGAGCCTTTCTTGCCTAGATAGAACCTCCGTTTGGTCCGCCAGCTGGCGGGCCAAATCGGCCGAGAGCAGCCCCGCAAGCCTGAACTGCGCTTCTCGCCAGACCGGAATAGCCGCTTCCAGACGCCGTGCGCCCGTCTCGGTGAGCCACACTGCCCGGCGTCGCAGGTCGGTTTCCACCATGGTGATTTCAATCAAACCCTCACGCTCAAGCGTGCGCAGATTGCGCGACAGGGTTGATTGTTCCAGCCCACTCTTCTGCGCCAATACGCCCAGCGTATCATCCGGCAGGCTGGCGATCTGTGCCATCAGACCAATCTGCGCCGAAGTCAGGCCAAGCCCTGCCATCTCATGATCGAGAAAATTGGTGATGCGGCGCGCGGCAAGACGGCTGTTCCAGCCCGCACATGTTTCAACCAGCGCGCGGGCATCGGATCGCAATGTCTTTTTGGGTTGTTTCTCAAGGCTCATAGATATATGCATATACATTATATGTATCTACATGGAAATTGAAATTTGCCCTTTCGACAGACAGATTGGCGCTGCCAGATCAGCGTTGATTGATCGCGGAGCACAGCCAGCATGAGCGACTTACAACGGAATATCCTGCACAGCATAGGCAACACATCATTGCTGGCGCTGCGGAACATCGTCCCGGCAAACGGCTCGCGCATCCTGCTGAAACTTGAGAGTGAAAACCCGACCGGCAGCATGAAAGACCGCATGGCGCTTGCCATGATCGAGGCGGCGGAGGCGGACGGGCGTCTTGCAGCAAACGGCTGCGTGGTCGAATATACAGGCGGCAGCACCGGCGTTTCCCTATCCCTCGTCTGTGCGGTCAAGGGATATCCGTTGCACATCGTTACGTCAGATGCCTTTGCCCGTGAAAAGCTGGATCATATGAAAATCCTCGGTGCCAGATTGCAAATCCTGGCCAGCGAAAGCGGCCGCATGACGGAAAAGCTGACCCGTGACATGATCGAAGCGGCGCGGATTATTGCGCAAGCAACCCCCGGCAGCTTCTGGACAGACCAGATGAACAACCGGGATCAGCTGACCGCCTACCACGCCATGGCAGAGGAAATCTGCGCACAGGCCAACGGGCCGATTGACGGCTTTGTTCAAAGTGTCGGCACCGCCGCATCGCTGCGCGGCATTGGCGAGGCCTTGCGCCGCCACAATGACCAGACCAGAATTATTGCGGTGGAACCGGCAGAATCCCCCGTCCTGTCGGGCGGGAAAACCGGAGCCCATAAAATTGATGGGATTGGCGCGGGCTATATTGTTCCCCTTTGGCAGAGTGATTTAGCCGACGGGATAGAGCAGGTATCAACGGCGGAGGCTGCCGACATGACGTTGCGATTGGCGCGTGAAGAGGGTCTTTTTGCCGGAACATCCACGGGAGCCAATGTCGTCGCTGCGCTGCGTCTGGCCGAGAACCTCTCGCCCGGCGCAACCATCGTTACCATTATGTGCGATACGGGAATGAAATATCTGAGCAAACACTAGAAGCAGTGCCTCAATGCAAGGTCCACCGCTTCAAAATGTCATACTCAGAAAGCCCGCGTTTGCTATGGATCAGCGCAAACTCGCGGACAGTGAAGCGGATGGGCTCAATGGGCTGCTCAGCGATGAGCTTCGGGCTGTAGAGCAAGGTCAGATGCGGGGTGAATTCACCAAGTCTGCCGGGCAGACCATTGCGGATGAGGCAGGAGCCAAGCACCGTATACAGCTGTGTGAGCCCATTTCCTTCACCGATCAGCACCAGCGGTTGATTGCGCCGTCCCTTTGCCTCAAAACTCCTAAGAGACAGAAATGTGACCTCAAAGGGTGGCACAGATACTGCGTCGCCTGCCCGCTTTGCTGCAAAGACGATCGAGTTGGGCAGACGTTTAAAATCGCCCAAAGCACGCAAAGAGATATGGTAACGTTCTGTCCCGATAAGACTGCTTCGCACCAGTTGGAAATCGTTGATAATGCCCGCCCGGCAGGCGTCGACAATATCGCCCACATCGACATTCGGCATGATGCCAAAGAACAACCGTTCCTGTAAATTGGGTCGCTTTGGTCTATTGGGCCAGTTGTCGCCCAAGTTCAATTCGCCTTGCATGTGACCTCCCGAAATGCTCTGGCATGTTCGCCGAAATGCCCCGGCACACCCCTCGAACATGCCTCCTGCATTTTCGAGCGGTCACACTAGAACAAATAGTGAACAATATACAAGGGATTTCAGAAAAAATCAGCGAGGCGCCGCTGCGTCGCGCGTGCCTCTGCGCACCATAGCAACAATTGTTTCATAGAGTTCTTCCTGCGCCTCTACCGGTGTAATTTCACCTGTGGCCGCCGCATCTGACAAGGCTTCGGCGGCACCCAGCATCGCCCAAAGACCGGCGGTTGAAATTGCGCCTGATGCGGCGAATGGTGCGAGGAGCACCCGGCACTTTTCGATAAAGACAGTTTCATATTCGCGCTTCATTTTTTCCAGTTCAGGCGAACCAGCCAGCGCTGCGATAATGCCCGGGATCTCGCGTCCCTGAACCAGCACACAGTCCACATAACACGATGCAATGACATCGGCTCTCTCTTTCAGGGTCGGCCCGCTGGTGGCAAGCGCGGCGTCCATAGTGGTGGCCTGCCGGGTATCGAATTCCCGATAGAGTACGGCGAGCAGCCCGGCCCGTGTGCCGAAATGATCATAAACAACAGGTTTTGTGACATCAGACTGCTCGGCAAGCCGTCCGAGCGTCAGGGCTTCCGTCCCCTCCTCACGGATGATCCGCCACGCAACATCCAGAAGCTGGCGCTGCCGCTCCTCTCTCGATAGCCGGCGACGCGGCTGCGGGCTGGAATCGTCTTCTCTTGTTTCAATACTTGACATGCTTATATACCAAAAGTAACTTACCTTTAGTAGCTTACTAAAAGTATATAGCGTAAGCCACCCATCTGCAATCCTCTACAGGAGTTTCGTCATGCATGCACTCATCGTTGTTGCGCACCCCGAGCCCACCTCACTCAGCCATAGCATCGCTGCGCAGGTTGCCGAAGGCGTGTCTCTGTCCAGTCACACCTTTGAAATCGCCGATCTCTCAGCAGAAGCTTTTGATCCCAGATATTCGGCAGCCGACCTTGCAGTGCATCGTACACAGGCAACGCCGCCTGCCGATATTGTCGCCGAACAGGCAAGGATCGACCGCGCCGATACGCTGGTGCTGGTATTCCCCGTTTATTGGTGGTCCATGCCGGGTCTGCTCAAAGGATGGATCGACCGCGTATTTTCCAATGGCTGGGCTTTTGATTTCAGCCCGGATACCGGTTCGGTAAAAAAGCTCCATCACCTCAAAGTCCATCTTATTGGCATTGGTGGTGCCGATGAGGAGATGTATACGCGGCACAATTATCTGACTGCCATGAAGACGCAGATCGACCATGGAATATTCGATTATTGCGGCGCTCGCGTTGTGACGTCAGAAATCCTGTTTGATTCCGAGATCCGTGATACGGCGCCGTTCCTCGCAAAGGCTAGAGATATCGGGCGCGACCTCTTCAACGCAGGCGGGCAAGGTGAAGCAAACAAGGCGGCATAGCTTACGATCCGCCGCGCCGTCAAAGCGCGGCGATCAGTTTACGGAGCAAAGTATTGAGCGTTTGCTGTTCATCGGGTGTCAGCGCCGACAGTATCCGCTCCTCATTTGCTACATGACGGCCAATCGTCTCGTCGATCACGCGTTTACCGGCATCGGTGAGTGCAATCAGTTTGCCGCGACGGTCGCCAGGATCGGGGCGACGTTCGACAAATCCGGCACGCTCCAGCCGATCAAGACGATTGGTCATGCCGCCTGATGAGATCATCGCCGCTTCATAAAGCCGGGTCGGCGAGAGCAGATATGGCTCGCCGGAGCGCCTGAGGGTTGCCAGCACATCGAACTCGCCGGGCTGTAATCCCGCTTGCGCAAAAAGCGGATTCATATGATCGCGCAACACGCGCTCGGACGCGTCAGACAGACGGCCAAAAACCTCCATGGGTAAAGCGGGCAAATCCGGGCGCTCGCGACCCCATTGTTCGACAGCCATATCGGCACGATCCATCGGGATTCCTCTTAGCATAAAGTATCTTGACATTAAGATACATTCTATCTACTAACTTAATCATGGGGAATAACACAGCTTGAACCCCCGCAAAAGGAGGAAGTGATGAGCAAGATGATATTTGTGAACCTGCCCGTGCGCGATCTGGCCGCGGCAACTGCATTCTATGTTGCGCTGGGCGGTGAGGTAAACCCGCAATTCTCGGATGAACGCTCGACATCGGTGATGCTGTCGGACGTCATCGGGATCATGCTATTGACCCATGAGCGTTACAGTGAATTCACCAAGCGCCCGATCGGCGATGCCCGTCGCGAGAGTCAGGCCCTGATCGCGCTTAGTGTCGAAACGCGCGATGCGGTGGATGCAACGCTGGCGAAAACAACGGCTGCTGGCGGCCGTGCCGATCCCAATCCGGCGCAGGACCACGGCTTCATGTTCAGCCGCAGCGTTGAAGACCCTGATGGAAACGTCTGGGAGGTCATGTGGATGGACATGTCCGCCTTTGCCCAGACGGCCTGATCAATCATTGGCATATTAAAGGGCGTCCAGATCTTTCCGGGCGCCCTTTTTCATTCAAGCAGGAGGCATTCTGTCGAATTTAGGCACGGCCGGGTCGAGATGATCCCAGACAAATCCCGCTGCCGTCCAGGAAACCAGTTGCGGTTTATAGCGGCTTGGATCATCGAGGCTTGCGGGCGTGACGATGAACACGTCAGGCATATCAGGAAATGTCATATAGACGGACGAACCGCAGGTCGGACAGAAGGCGCGTCGCTTCACGGTTCCGCCATCGCCGACGGTCTGCCACTGCGATACGTCGCCTTCAACCTTCACTTGTGCCGCCACAAAAGTCAGGTGCGATTGATGTCCGGTGCCGCTATCGTGCTGACACTGGCGGCACTGACAGTCAACCATGACAGCCGGTTCACCTGAAATCTCGTAACGGATTGCGCCACAGGCGCAACCACCGGTATAGGATTTGCTCATATTCCTCTCCCCAAATTGATATGATTGATGTGATCGTCAGTCCTGCTCATCGGCGATCGTGCCGATGCGCGGGAGAATCTTTCTCCAGCCCTCGCTCATATTCTTGAGCGCCGTGTCGTTCTTCGGCAGCACGAAGCCGGAATGAACAAGGCGCAGGCGCGTGCCTGTCTCTGCCTTGGACAAGGTGAAGGTGACCACCGTTTCCAGCTGTGAGCCATAGCCGTCATTGCCCGCATGACCGCCCTTCCACGCATAGGCAAGCCGCTCATTCGGCACGACTTCCAACACCTCGCAGTGGATAGTGCCATCCCATACACCTGCCGGTTTCGTCTGAAACGTGAACTGATTGCCAGCTACAGGCTCAAATCCCGCAGGTTCCATCAACCACCGGCTGATCAAATCGCCCGATGTCAGTGTTTTCCAGATCATCTCCGGGGCGTGTGGAAAGATTTCGTCGACGACGATGGCCTGCGTATCGGACTTTACTACAGCTTGGTTCATGGGTCGATTTCCTTCAGCAAGGTTCTAAGGTCCGCAAACCGCTCACGCCAGAAGACGCCGTAATGGCTCATCCAATCAACCAGCGGCTCCAATCCCTCAGGCTGGGCACGATAATAGACATTGCGGCCCTCAGGACGCTCGGCGACCAAACCCGCCTGTTTCAGGGATTTGAGATGCTGGGAAATGGCGCCCTGTGTCACGCCACTTCCCCGTGTCAGTTCAACCACACTGATCTCATCGGATTTAACGATCCGCTCAAACACCGCCCGTCTTGTCGGATCGGCGAGCGTGCGCATGACGGTCGTGATGGTGGCAACTTCAATCATGAAGACAAATTAGTACAGGCTAATCAATTAGTCAATACTAATCTATTTATCTGCTCTCAAGCCTCAAAATAACCCGCATGGGCAAGGTCTGTGAACAGGTCCGGCTGTTTCGGCTGCCAACCCAGCAACGCCTGGGTGCGTTCACTTGAGGCCAGCGCATTCATCGCGGCGAAATTTGCAAACCAGCCAAAGTGAACCTTGGCCTCTTCTGAGGATTTGGCCACAACGGGCACGTTCAAATGATGGCCAATCAGCGTCGCAATATCCTTGAGCAAAAGCCCCTCTTCACTCACCGCGTGATACCGCTCCCCTATGGCAGCCCGTTCAAACGCAAGCCGGAAGAGAGAGGCAGCGTCCAGCCGGTGCACCGCAGGCCAGCGATTGAGGCCCTCCCCCACATAGGCAGATACGCCCGTCTCACGCGCAAGGTTGATGAGATGCGGAACGAAGGCATGATCGCCGCGGCCGTGAACCGACGGAGGAAGACGGACAGTTGAGGCGTGCACGCCGCGCACCGCCAACGCGATGGCTGTTGCTTCCGACGCGCGGGGATAGGCAGTTGACGGTGGGACCGGCATATCTTCTTCCGTCCCGATAGGCCCCTGCGCCAGAATCGCCAACCCTGAAGTGACGACCAAGGGCCGGTCCGAGCCCTCAAGCACTGAGCCAAGTGTTTCAATCGCACGCCGGTCCATTTCGCAATTCTCCGCGAATTTCGAAAAGTCGTGGTTAAAGCCCGTATGGATTACGCCGTCAGAAACGGCAGCACCCGTGCGCAGGCTTTCGAGATCGTTGAGATCACCCGGATGCGCTTGAGCGCCCATTGATGCAAGCGATCTGGCGGCCGCATCCGTGCGCACAAGACCAAGAACCTGATGGCCGGCGTTAATGAGTTCCTGAACGACGGCAGAACCAACGAAACCTGTGGCTCCGGTAACAAAAACACGCATTTATTTCTCCTTACTTTCATTTCACGACCGCAGTCGCAGCCCGTGTGAAGAAAATAAGCGATTGAGAAAATACGATCTATGCTGTAAAATCCGCATTATCTTTGCAATCGTCCGGAATCAACCATGGATCCACTCTCAGACGTGCTGTCGGTGCTGAAACCGCACAATTACATGTCCGCTGGCTTTGATGCTGGTGGAGACTGGTCGATCGCGTTTCCTGACCAGCATGGCAGTATCAAATGCGGCGCCGTGGTATCAGGCTATTGCTGGCTTTCGGTGGAAGGGTTTGCCGGGGCCGTACGCCTCGACGCGGGAGACTGCTTCCTGTTGCCCCACGGGCGACCTTTCCGCCTCGCGAGTGACATCACACTATCTCCGGTTGAGGCCAGCACAGTTTTTTCTACTGCGCGTAGTGGTGTTGTTGTCCTGCACAATGGCGGCGGGGATTGTTTTATGGTCAGCAGCCGCTTTGCCCTTTCAGGCAATTATGCCGACCTCCTGTTACGGATGCTGCCGTCCATCGTCCATATCCACAAGGATTCAGATGTGGCGGCGCTCCGCTGGCCGGTGGAGCGGATGATGCAGGAATTGCGCGAACGGCAGCCGGGTGGTTTTCTGATCGTGCAACACCTTGCCCATATGATGCTCATTCAGGCGTTGCGGCAGCATCTGAAGGAAGGATTAAATGGAGGCGTTGGCTGGATCTTTGCCCTTGCGGACAAACAGATGGGCGCGGCGATCACGGCCATGCACGAGGACCCGGCGCATCGCTGGACATTGCAGTTGCTGGCCGACCGCGCAGGCATGTCCCGCTCAACCTTTGCCCTGAAATTCAAGGAGGCTGTCGGGAAAGCGCCGATGGAATACCTTACGCGCTGGCGCATGGTGCTTGCCGCAGATCGGCTGGAAAACTCCGGCGATCCCGTTTCCGCTATTTCCCTATCGCTGGGTTACGAATCCGAAAGCGCCTTCAGCACCGCCTTCAAAAGGACCATGGGCTGTTCGCCGCGGCAATATGGCCGTGGCCGAAAACCGATTTCCGCTTCGAACAAGGAACGCGGAGCCGCCTATATCAATCAGCCCGAACCTCTCGCGGCTGAATAGTCGCGGCTTGCAATATCCCGCCGAGCCTTCAAAGCACATATCCACCATCAATGGTCAGGCTGGCGCCGGTCATATAGGCAGATTCGTCGCTGGCCAGATAAGCAACCAAGCCCGCGATCTCATGCGGTTGGCCAACACGCCCGAGGGGAACCAGAGATTTCACCCTCTCCAGATGATCGGCTGTCATGTCCGTCTCGGTAGGCCCCGGCTGAACATTGTTGACAGTGATTGCACGCGGCGCGAGATCAAGCGCGATCCCCTTCACCATGGTCGCCACGGCTGCCTTGGTCATCGAATAGACACTGGAGCCGGGAAAACCGGTGCGAATGGCGGTGTTGCTGCCGATGGTGATAACGCGTCCGCCATCGGTGAGCCGAGGCGCAGCCGCCTGAATTGCCACGAACACGCCGCGCACGTTGACATCAAGCATGTGATCGAGTTCCTCAAGGCCGAAAGTTTCGACGGAACCCAAGCGCAGAACACCGGCATTGACGACGATGATATCGAGCCGGCCAAACCGGTCGACGGCCTGCGCAACGGCATTCTGAATCGCCCCGGCATCGGCACTGTCTGCCTTTATGGCCAGAGCCTTGCGGCCAATCGCTTCAACAGCTTCGACGGTTTCTGCTGCCTTGTTTTCCGCGGATGCATAGGTCAGGACGACATCCGCACCATCTTCGGCCAAACGGCGGACAATGGCTGCGCCAATCCCGCGAGATCCGCCGAAAACCATCGCCACCTTACCCAACAATTTGAAATTCTCACTCACAACTCTCTCCATTATTGACTGATTGATCCATAATTAGGCAAGCAGATGCGCCTTCGTGTTCAGATGGCGCTCAATCTATTTTAAGTCTGTCCACGGCGAAGTGTGCGAGGGCGTGCAAGGCATCAACACCCGCGCCGCTACGTGCGGCAAGCTGCAATCCGGTCATCGTCATCTGGATGAAGCTGGCCGCATCCTCGACGTTCATAGCCAGATCGATCTCACCTCGGGCCTGGCCTTCGTGCAGACGCTCAACCAAAGAGGAAAAGAGAACGGGTACGACTTTAGCCCGAAGCTCTACAAGGGCAGGATCACCAGTACCAAACTCGCTGGCGGCACCCACTCCCATGCACCCCATGGCTCGCTGACCATCGTCTTCGGCGATCAAGCCAAGCAGCAGCGCTTCAATCCCGGCCAGAGGCGATGACGGGCCTTTCAGCCGTTGCAGATGACCCGACGTGGTGCCCCGCTGATAGCGTTCCAGCGCCTCAAGATAGAGCGCCCGCTTGTCACCAAAAGCATTATACAGGCTTTGCCGGCCGATCCTCATCGCGACGAGAAGGTCTTCCGTCGAGGTCGAAGCATAGCCTTTCGCCCAGAAAACGCGCGTAGCGCGCTCCAGTGCCAACTCCCGATCGAATTCCCTTGGTCTTGCCATGATAAGTGGATTAACAATTATGGACTGATTAATCAATAATTTGCTGCCCTCCCCCTCCACTATCGATCACATCCACTCATATCGAGCTTGTTCTTAATGATTGTGCCGGGGCAACAGTCAATTATCTCGACCCGGTCGACCGGCCTTCAGTTGAATTGGATGATCCTGTTCAGGTTGGGATTTGGATTTACCGCGGCACGGATTCGGGCAGCCACGTTCGGCGCCACGGTTTTCAAATAGTTTGGATTCTGCATGTAAGTCCGAATGGCTTCCGCCATCAATTCTGCCTGCGCGTCGGCGCCGAAACAACCCCTCTGTTCAGGCCCGAAGTCTCGATATTCAAGCCTATCCGATGGATCAACATCGCGATTAACCTGTCTTGCTTTATTCAGCTCGGGATTGTTGCAATCATTGTACACGTGCCGAAGTTCATCATTGATACCGTCCTGATTGATCGCCGATATCATTTCATCCGAGTCATTGCGGCACGGCTGGCCCGCTCTGTGGTCTATGATGTGTCCTAGCATATGGACCCAAATACTGCTGACTGACTTGGCATCAAATTGGTGCAAACAATCAAGTTGCCGCCGAAAGGGGCAGTTAGGGAAGAGGTATTGACCTTCGGCAGATTCAAAGAACGCGCGGAGGTGTTCACCTTCGGCAGTTTCAAAGAACGCGAGGATGTGCTCCCCCTGCGCATCATCGTTTGCCATACTCTTGCTCCGTGTTGAACACCCCGAACAGCACCAGATAACTCATCACTCGACCTAACGAGTTAAGGTGCTTGTTGAATCTCGTCGATTACTCTCATCAGCGGACTGATCGCTCCTCAATCATTTTAAGAGACGTGCGCTTCAGAAGACAACCGACAGCCTCACTCCCACTCGATTGTACCCGGCGGCTTCGACGTCACGTCATAGACGACGCGGTTGATGCCCTTGACTTCATTGATGATGCGGGTGGCCGCCTGACCGAGGAAGCTCATGTCGTAGTGATAGAAATCCGCAGTCATACCATCAACAGACGTGACCGCACGCAGGGCACAGACGAACTCATAGGTCCGGCCATCGCCCATGACGCCGACGGTCTGCACCGGTAGCAACACAGCAAAAGCCTGCCAGATCACATCATAGAGACCGGCCTTGCGGATTTCATCGAGATAGACAGCATCGGCTTCACGCAGAATTTCCAGCTTTTCGCGGGTGATACCGCCGGGGCAACGGATGGCAAGGCCGGGACCGGGGAACGGATGACGGCCAATGAAGCTATCGGGCAAGCCGAGTTCCTTACCGAGAACGCGTACTTCGTCCTTGAACAGTTCGCGCAGCGGCTCGACCAGCTGCATGTTCATGCGTTCAGGCAGACCACCGACATTGTGGTGTGACTTGATCGTTACCGAGGGGCCACCGGTGAAGGAAACGCTTTCGATCACATCAGGGTAAAGCGTTCCCTGAGCGAGAAATTCCGCACCGCCAAGCTTCTTGGCTTCTTCTTCAAAGACTTCGATGAAAAGACGGCCAATGGTCTTGCGCTTCTTTTCCGGATCGGATTCACCTTCCAGCGCGCCGATGAAGCGATCCTGTGCATTCACCAGAATGAGCGGCAGGTTGTAATGTTCACGGAACATGGCAACCACATCGGCGGCCTCATTCTTGCGCATCAGGCCATGGTCAACGAGGATGCAGGTCAGCTGATCGCCGACGGCTTCGTGGATAAGCAATGCGGCAACGGAAGAATCAACGCCACCTGAAAGCGCACAGATAACCTTCTTGTCGCCAACCTGTTTGCGGATCGCCGCAACCGCCTGTTCGCGATAGGCGGACATGGTCCAGTCGCCCTTGATGCCAGCAATGCGATGCACGAAATTCTGCAAAAGCTTGGCACCATCGGGCGTGTGCACGACTTCCGGATGGAACTGTACGGCGTAGAATTTCTTGGCTTCGTTGGCGATGGCCGCAAAAGGTGCGCCTGTCGATGTACCGACAACCTTGAAACCATCGGGAATGGACACGACTCGATCGCCATGGCTCATCCAGACCTGATGCCGTGTCCCCTTGGCCCAGACGCCGTCAAACAGGGCGCATTCTTCCTGAATATCGAGGAACGCACGACCGAACTCGCGATGATGGCCGCTTTCAACCTTGCCGCCAAGCTGCGCGCACATGGTCTGCTCGCCATAGCAAATGCCCAGAACCGGAATACCCGCATCAAACACACCCTGCGGTGCGCGCGGGCTGCCGATATCAACGGTGGAATGCGGACTGCCGGAAAGAATGACTGCCTTCGGCTGAATACGCCTGAATGCTTCGTCTGCCGATTGGAAAGGAACGATCTCGGAATAGGCACCAGCTTCGCGCACGCGACGTGCAATCAGCTGCGTTACCTGGCTGCCGAAATCGACGATGAGGACTGTATCGGAATGAGTGGGAGTGTTCATGGCGGGCCTTTAAAGCAATTGCTGAGTCGATGCAATGGGTCACCCCACCACACATCGATGCGGATTTGATTTGTTCACAATTTGGGTGGGATTGATCTTGTGGTTGGTGGTGCCCCCTCTCCGTCATCCTCGGGCTTGACCCGAGGACCCATGCGAAGAGCCGCTGTAGCCATGCTCGTTTGAGCATCTTAGTCGTGGGTCCTCGGGTCAAGCCCGAGGATGACGGAGAGTGGGTGTCTTTGCATCCTCACTCTCCCTCATGGTTGTTATGTCGAACCACGCACGAAGCACATTTCACAAAATATCAGAGAACGATCTTCCCACCCGCAATCGCTGCCCCCATGGCCTCAACAGCCAGAGCGAGCTTTTCATCGATCACGTGCAAATATTCAGTCCAGTCGCCCACATGGCGCAGTTCTGCGGCGCCGTCGGAAATGCCGCGCAGTCCGATCAGCGGCAGGCCGAAACGCTGGCAGGCGCGCAGGATGGCAAACGTTTCCATCTCAACCATATCCGCATCGATCAGGTCGTAGGCGCTGCCCGAGACGATGTTCGCGCCGGTTGAAAGTGATGCTTCTTTGACACCCGGAATACGCAGCGGCAAAGGCACGGTCACCGGCAGATCGAGAAAGGGCGTGGCACCTTTGGTAAAACCAAGCGGTGAGGCATCCATATCGCGATAGGACACGCTTATTGCCTGATAGACTTCGGTCTGCTCCAGTGTGCGCGACCCGGCAGAGCCGAGGGACACAACGAGATCGGGAACAATGCCGTCCTTTTCCAGCGCCGCAAGATTGGCGGCGAGGCTGACGGCTGCTTCCACCGGGCCGACGCCGGTGATCAGCGGCCGGAACAGCCGTTGCAGGTGGTGCCCATATTCCGCATCCACAGCCATGACAAAAAGCACTTGCTTGCCACCAACGGCGGCCAGTTCATAGGGCAAACTCATATCAGACTACCGGGTTGAGCAGATAAAGCGACACGTTCAGCAATGTGGCAAACGCCACCCAGAGAAGGTAGGGAATAAACATGATCGCCGATGGTCGCTCCGCTTCCCACGTCACCCGGATGAAGCCGATGATCGAGACCAGCAGAAGTGCGATCACCAGCAGCGCCAGTCCCATCTGCTGGAAACCGAAAAATGTCGGCGACCAGAGAAAATTCAGGACGAGCTGCGCCCACCAGAACCGCTGGGCGGATGTCAGGTCAATATCCCAGACCCGCCAACCGGCGATGGCAATGAGAACGTAAAGGATGGTCCAAACCGGCGGGAAAACCCAGTTGGGCGGATTGAAGGAAGGTTTTGCCAGACCGGCATACCATTCGCCCGGCAGCGTTATATAGCCGATGGCGAGACCGCCACCGATGGTGAGCACGAGAAACAACAGAAATCCTACAGACCGGGACATGGGTAGACCTTTCCTGCCGACAGTGTCGCGGATGGTTGTACCGTTATTTCTCGCGTCTGAGAACTGAAATGAAGAAGCCATCTGTCGACGTGGATAATGGCGACAGGATCGTGCTGCCGTCCTTGAAGAGCGGGCCGAGATTATCGCTTGCCGAAACAGCTTCCTGCCAGAGCGGAGCAGTATCCACGGACGCGTAGCCGGGATTGGCAGCAAGGAATGCAGCGACCTGTTTGCCATTCTCCGGCGCAAACAGCGAACAGGTGATATAAACCAGCCGTCCGCCCGGCTTCACATAGGCCTTGGCCGCATCAAGCACTTCGCGCTGTTCCACTTCGCGCCGTTCCAGCTGCTGCTCGCTCAAACGCCATTTGGCATCGGGCCTGCGCCGCCATGTACCCGAACCCGTGCAGGGTGCATCAACCAGAACGAGATCCATCTGGCCTTCAAGCGGGGCAAGTTCGCTGACATTGGCATGGGCCTGCGCATTGCGCACTCCTGCCCGCTTCAGCCGGTCGAAAATCGGTGCAAGACGCGCGCGTTCCGCATCATAGGCATGAATTTGTCCCTTATTGCCCATCTGGGCTGCAAGGGCGAGCGTCTTGCCGCCAGCACCGGCGCAATAATCCAGAACCTGCTCGCCCGGCTTGGCATTCGAAAGCTTTGCCGCGATCTGCGAGCCGAGATCCTGCACCTCGAAAAGACCGCGCTGGAATGCCGGTTCCGCCTGCACATTCGGGTGGCGGCCCATGGCGCGCAAAGGCGGAACGCGCACGGCAGTCTCAAGCAGCGGTGCCGCATTGGCTCCGGCACGAACCAGTTCCTTCAGCACCTTCTCGCGGTCGGCTTTCAGCGTATTGACACGCAAATCGACTGGCGGGCGGTCGCTGAGTGCAGCGGCTTCACCAACCCAGGCATCGCCAAAAATCGCCTGAAAATGCGGAATGGTCCATTCCGGCACGTCGGCGCGGATATGATCCGGCGCGTTGGAAAGGTCACGCGCCTGCCAGATTGCCATGCGGTCAGCTTCAAGCGGTTCAGGCGCAAACTTGTCACCCTCAAGCGCGGCATTGATTTCGTCAATGACCAGTTCGGCATCGGACAGGAGCACACCAAAGGCGATATGGCGGGCTGCATCGCTGTCCATGCGCCAGCCGAGCGATAATTTACGGCGCAGGGCATCATAGACGATATTGCCGATAACCGCGCGATCCCCGGCACCAGCAAAGCGATGCGACAGGCCCCAATCCTTGAGCGCATCGGAAGCCGGGCGTTTGCGGGTCTCTATATCATCAAGTACTTCGATTGCCGCCTGCAGGCGTCCGCCAAGTCGCATGGAAATTCCTTCATTAGATCTACCGGCATCGCATACATGGCAAAGCCAATAAAAGAAAGCCGGAGCGTGATGCTCCGGCTTTCACTTTACTCAACAAAGTACGTTCAGCCGTGTTTACTCGGCTGCGGCGTGCTTTTCTTCGTTGGAAATTGCATTGGCTTCATAGCCATGCGCTTCCTTGAGTGCCGCACGCACACCGGCTTCATACTCAGGATGAACCAGCTTGAAGTGCGCCAGCTGGCGCTCGATGATAGCACCGGGAACGCCGCCCATTGCCGCAGCGATGTTGGAGAACAGGCGCGAACGCTGCCCGGCATCGAACAGATTGAACAAAGCCGTTACCTGACCATAATCATCATTGCCGATGCGATGGTTGTAACGGTCTGCACTGCCTGACAGGGCCAATGGCGGCTCTTTTGCCGAAGGCTGCTCGACAGCACCGGAGAAGCTGTTGGGCTCGTAATAAGCATCCACATTGCCGGTCTTCTGGCCAACGAAATTCATCTGGCCATCCTTGTGATAGTGATGCACAGGGCATTTCGGCTGGTTAACCGGCAGGGCTTCGTAATGTGTACCGAGGCGATAGCGATGCGCGTCCGCATAGGAGAACACGCGCGCCTGCAGCATCTTGTCTGGCGAGTGGCCAATGCCGGGAACAACGTTTGAGGGCGAGAAGGCCGCCTGTTCGATCTCGGCAAAATAGTTGTCGGCGTTGCGGTTAAGCTCCATGACACCGATTTCGATCGGTGGGAATTCGCCATGCGGCCAAACCTTGGTCAGGTCGAACGGATTGTAGGAGGTCTTCTCAGCGTCAGCTTCGCTCATGATCTGGACCTGAACAGTCCATTTCGGGAATGCGCCGCGTTCAATGCCGCCAAACAGTTCTTCCTGATAGGTTTCGCGCGACTTGCCGATGAGCGTTTCGGCTTCGGCATTGGTATAATGCTTATGGCCCTGCTGAGTCTTGAAGTGGAACTTTACCCAGAAACGTTCGCCCTGATCATTCCAGAAGGAATAGGTGTGCGAGCCGTAGCCGTTCATATACATCGGCGCGACTGGCAGACCGCGATCAGACATCAGGATTGTAACCTGATGCAGGCTTTCCGGCGATAGCGACCAGAAATCCCACATGGCGGTGGCCGAACGCATATTGGTGCGCGGATGACGCTTCTGCGTGTGGATAAAGTCAGGGAATTTCAGCGGATCGCGGACGAAGAACACGGGCGTGTTGTTGCCAACCAGATCCCAATTGCCTTCGCTGGTGTAGAATTTCAGCGCAAAACCACGCACGTCGCGCTCGGCATCGGCTGCGCCGAGTTCGCCGGCAACGGTGGAGAAACGCAGCAGCAGCGGTGTTTCAGTACCCGGCTGCAATGCCTTGGCCTTGGTGTAGCGGGAAATGTCGCCGGTGATTTTCAGCGTACCGAATGCGCCCCAGCCCTTGGCGTGAACAACGCGTTCCGGGATACGTTCACGGTTCTGGTGGGCAAGCTTTTCAAGCAGCTGGTAGTCGTCCAGAAGAACAGGGCCGCGTTCGCCGGCAGTTCTCGAATTCTGATTGTCTGATACCGGTGCACCGGCAGTAGTTGTCAACGTCGGACGGTCAGCCATTGGCTTCTCCCTTGAATTTCGTGTTCTGACACTATTTCAGAATCGCAGGGCACCATGGCCTACTGCGATCTCGCCGCTACCATAGAACTATTCCAATCATAGTTTCCAATTGAATTTAGAATTATTATTGATAGGATTTAGTTATCATGTTTTCAGTCCGGCAAATGCGCTATTTCGATATCCTCGCCACCACTTTGCACTTTCGCAAAGCGGCGGAACTCGCGCGTATTTCTCAGCCCGCGCTCTCCGCGCAGATCGCCGAAATGGAGCAGCGGCTCGGGACAACCCTGTTTGAGCGGACGCGCCGCACGGTTGTTCTAACTGATATGGGCAAACGGCTTCTGCCGCGGGTTCGTGGCATTCTGAACGGCATCCGCTCGCTGGAAGAACTCGCCTCGCAGCGGCGCGGCATTTTACAGGGGCGCCTGCGGCTCGGGATCATACCAACCATTGCGCCCTATCTCCTGCCGATTCTCATCCCGGAACTGCGGGCGACCTATCCTGACCTGACCATCGAATTGCGCGAGGCAGTGACATCAAAACTCGTCGAGGATTTGCGTCTCGGCGATCTCGATGCGCTGATCGCCGCCCTGCCGATCGACAGCGAAGGCGTGATTGCCAAACCACTGTTCCGGGACCGCTTTCTCATCGCCACCTCAAGCAATGACATCGACATTCTCACATCTCCGATGACGCAGGAGAATGTGGCGCTGGAGCGCCTGCTGCTGCTGGAAGAGGGCCATTGCCTGCGCGATCAGGCGTTAGCAGTCTGCACCAGCGTCAAGCAGCGGCAACTGGTCAATTACGGCGCCACCAGCATGGCAACCCTGTTGCAAATGGTCAGCCATGGCATGGGCCTGACGCTGATCCCCGAGATCGCCGTGCGCACGGAAGCCAGCCGCAACAATGTCCGCATTATTGCTTTTGCCGACCCCGAACCTTCACGGGAGATTGGCCTGATCTGGCGCAGGCAAAGCGAACGGCGTGATGATTTTGAGGCTTTGGCCACAACGATTGTCGATTGCGGCCAGCGTTTGCTGATTTCAGCCGATGAGCTGGATGATTTGGCTGCCTGAGGGGATTGGCGGGGTTGTGGGGGTATTGGTTGTGGTTCGTGGTTCGACATAACAACCATGAGGGAGAGGGGTGATGAAAGGGAGCTAAATTCTGCCCCTCTGTGATCTGCAATCTTTGCGGTTAGTCTTGCATCCACACTCTCCCTCATGGTGAGCTTGTCGAACCACGAACCGGCGGCATCTACCCCCCTCTGTCCTGTCGGACATCTCCCCCACAAGGGGGGAGATCACATTGACATGAACGCTTTTGCACAACAGGAAAAGTTTCAGATTGTGCAAAGGCGGTAGTGATGGCTGATCTCCCCCCTTGTGGGGGAGATGTCCGACAGGACAGAGGGGGGTGAAATATGAAACCGCTCTCTCTACCAGTGACTCTACGTCTAAACCGGGGCAGGTATAGCCAGATGCAGGGCGAGCATGACCCAGAGAACACCGTTGAGAATATAGCCAATGGTGAAGATGGGCTGGCGAAGTTTCAAACTGTTTGACGTGACATGCACGAATGTGTGGGCAATGCGTGCTGCCACAAACAGCCATGCCACGATAACAGCAAGGAATGATGCGCCATTGACCACGTAAAGTGAAATGCACACGGCATAGAACAACACGGGCAATTCATAGAGATTGATCAGATTGCGGATCACCGTGGCGCTGGCCTCTGGCTCTTTCACTGGCACCTTGAAATCGCGCGCCGATGCCTGCCCGCTGCCGACAGCCTCCATCCGGCGCAGAAAAACCAGCCCGTAAACAATGTAGATCAGGGCTGTCAGAGCGATTATTGGCCAGAGAATTGCTGTTTGCGACATGGTTTCCTCCATCGTTGACGCATCTTACGTCTACGTTCATTTTTTCCGCAACCTGTTAATTCAGACCGGGAATTTCCGTCAGACTTGCGGCGAGATGATCAACAAAAGCGCGCACCTTGCGTGGCAGAAACGTTGCCGATGCATAGACCACGTGAACATCCATCGGCGCATAGCCATAGGCGGGCAGAACCCTGACAAGACTGCCCTCGTCAAGGAATTGCCGGATCAGCGGTACCTGCGCTCCGCCAATTCCCACCCCTGCGCACAGGGCCTGATTGAGCACGAAGGCATTGTTGGCGAGAAAGCTGGATTTAACCGGCACTGTGATCGCACCCTCAGGACCAATCAGGGGCACCGCCTCCCCCTGAGGCGACCAGATGAACCTGACATGCGGGTGCTCTGACAATTCCTCCGGTGTCGAGGGATTGCCGTATCGTGCAACGTAATCGGGCGAAGCCACGAGAATGCGTTCGAACGTGGCAAGCTTGCGCGCCACAAGCCCTGATGATGCCAGCGCGCCGAAGCGAATGGCGACATCGACACCCTCGGCCACCAGATCGGCAAAGCGGTCATCAAGGATGAGTTCGACGGTCAAATCCGGGTGTTGCCGCTGAAAATCGATAAGAACAGGGGCCAGATGCATCTGGCCAAAGCCAACAGGTGCATGCACACGAAGATTGCCGCGAATGGCCGTGGCAAGACCGGCCACCTCCTCTTCCGCCTCCTCAACCGTCTGCAGGATATGCCGCGCCCGCTGGTAATAGGTTTCGCCGCTTTCCGTCAGAGCCAGCTGGCGGGTCGAGCGGTGCAGAAGCCGCATCTTGAGATGGCGTTCCAGCGCAGCCACCTGCTGGCTGACCGCAGGCTGTGTGAGGCCAAGTTCCCGCGCCGCAGCCGACAGTGAGCCAAGCTCCGCCACCCGCATAAAGGTCTTCATCGCTGTGAACCGGTCCATACATCACCTCAAAGATATTCTTATGAATGATATCATCACGGCGCATCTACGCAAATAGCTACGAATGAATGATGATGCAGCACCAACGAAATGGAGCTGATGAAATGACGGAGAATATCAAGAAGGCCGTAATTGTGGGTGCCAACGGCATTATCGGCGGCAATCTCATCGCGCATCTTAAAGAACTTGGTGACTGGGAGATTGTGGGGCTGTCGCGGCGGGGCGGTAAAACTGCGGGCAAGCTCAGCCATATCGCGGTCGATCTGCTCGACGCTGCGGATGCCAAGGCAAAGCTCGCGCACCTGACAGATATCACGCATATATTTTACGCGGCCTATCAGGATCGCCCGACATGGGCCGAACTGGTGCCGCCGAACCTTGCCATGCTGGTGAATGTGGTGGGCGCTATTGAACCTATCGCACCCAAGCTTCAGCACATCAGCCTGATGCAGGGCTATAAGGTCTACGGTGCGCATCTCGGTCCATTCAAGACCCCGGCCCGCGAAAGCGACGCCAATCACATGCCGCCGGAATTCAATATCGACCAGCAGGATTTCCTTGAAGCCTTGCAGAAGGATAAAAGCTGGACATGGTCAGCGCTGCGCCCGTCTGTGGTGGTTGGATTTGCATTGGGCAATCCGATGAACCTTGCATCGGTGATCGCGGTCTATGCTTCGATGTCGAAGGAACTTGGCATTCCCCTGCGTTTTCCGGGCAAGCCGGGCGCCTATGACAGCCTACTCGAAATGACCGATGCCGGACTGCTTGCGCGGGCAACAGTGTTTATCGCCACCAATCCGGCCAGCGGCAATCAGGCCTACAACATCAACAATGGCGACCTGTTCCGCTGGAGTGAGATGTGGCCAAAAATTGCCAAATTCTTTGATCTCGAAGTTGCCCCGCCCCTGCCGATGTCACTGAATGTAGTGATGGCTGACAAGGAACCACTGTGGGACAGTATGATCAGGAAACACGGTCTCACCGATGTGCCCTACAAGGATGTGTCCTCATGGGGATTTGGCGATGCGGTGTTCAGCTGGAATTATGATTTCTTCGCCGACGGCACAAAACTGCGCCGCGCCGGGTTTCATGAATATACCGATACGGAGGAGATGTTTTTGCGGGTGTTCCGGGATTTGCGGGAGCGGAAGATTATTCCGTGACTTTCAAATACTGTTTGCATCAACATCGTGCGTGGTTCGACGGGCTCACCATGAGGGACTGGGGTGGGCTGCAATGATAGTCGCCAACGTTGCAGGATGTGACTCCCTGCAATCTTCACTCTCCCTCATGGTGAGCCTGTCGAACCACGGTATTTGGTTCTGTAACCTCTTTGATGTTCAGGCATTTGATCGATGGAAAGATGGCACCACTCTTACCCTCCCCCTTGTGGGGAGGGGGTAAGAGCGGCACTTACGCTCTCACCCCGTAAAAGGCTCATCTTTCCGCCGGGGCATATCATAATTCAGGAAAAACTCATCGAGTTGTGGCGGGGGCACTTTTGTTCCCGCCAGCATGGCATGCGCCTGTCCGCGATGGTGTATCTGATGCACGAAGAGATGCGACAGGACAAGCCGCAGCGGCTCGCGTGACACCGCGCCATCATGCCATTCGATGGATATGATCCGGTTGAGATCGGATGCGCTCAGGCTGTCGCAAAAAGCAATAAGTTCCGCATCGAAAGCATCCTGTGCTTTCTTCAGATCAATGAGTTTGGGAAAAGGAATATCGCCGACAAGGCTGATATTCTTGCGTCCGATACCTTTGATGTCGGCCATATAGATATGGTCAACGATAAGGTTGTGGTTGAGCGTCATCTGGATCGATGGGAAGAAACTGGTGCGCTCCTGCGCAAACTCGGCATCGGTTAACCCTGCACAGGCACCAAGCAGCCGGTTGTTCGACCAGGCGCTGTTGCGCGCCATGGCCGAGAAGTGGTCGCGGAGGGTGTTGTCAGACATGGCCTCCGCGCCCGTATCAGTTGCCGCCCGGATAGTTGGGGCTTTCGCGGGTGATTGTCACATCATGGGTGTGGCTTTCACGCAGACCCGCATTGGTGATGCGCACGAAGGTTGCCTTTTCGCGGAATTCTTCAAGGTTTTTTGCACCGACATAGCCCATGGAGGCACGAAGACCGCCAGCGAGCTGGTGCAGCACGCCCGATACTGGCCCCTTATAGGCAACCTGACCTTCAATGCCCTCTGGAACCAGCTTTAGCTCGTCCCTTACCTCAGCCTGGAAATAGCGATCTGCCGAACCGCGCGCCATGGCGCCAACCGAGCCCATGCCGCGATAGGCTTTGAACGAGCGGCCCTGATAGAGATAGACCTCACCGGGGCTTTCTTCGGTGCCTGCAAGCGCGGAACCGGCCATGGCAGCGGAAGCACCGGCAGCAAGTGCCTTGGCAAAATCGCCTGAATATTTGATGCCACCATCGGCGATAACAGGAACGCCTGATTTGTGGGCCGCTTCAACCGCCGACATGACAGCCGATAGCTGCGGTACACCAACACCGGCAACGATACGTGTGGTGCAGATGGAGCCGGGTCCAATACCGACCTTGACCGCATCGGCGCCCGCATCAATTAGCGCTTGTGTGCCAGCAGCCGTCGCCACATTACCGGCGATGATGCGCACGGCATTGGACATTTTCTTGGCGCGGGTGACTGCATCCAGAACACGCTGCGAATGGCCATGGGCCGTATCAATGACGAGAACGTCGACGCCGGCAGCAATCAACCGTTCGGCGCGCTCAAAGCCGTCTTCGCCCACACTGGATGCAGCGGCAACGCGAAGGCGGCCCTGCGCATCCTTGGCGGCGTTCGGGTTAAGCTGCGACTTTTCCATATCCTTGACGGTGATGAGGCCGACGCAATGGCCCTTGCCGTCAACAACCAGCAGTTTTTCGATGCGGTGTTGATGAAGAAGCCGTTTGGCTTCCTCGTGCTGAACATTGTTCTCGCGCACGGTGATCAGGTTTTCGCGCGTCATCAACTCGTAAATCTTCTGCGACGGGTCCGAAGCAAAGCGCACATCGCGGTTGGTCAGGATACCAACGAGACGACCGGGCTTGCGGCTGCCCTCGCCGCCATTTTCAACGACGGGAATGCCCGAAATGCCATGGGCGCGCATCAGCGCCTGCGCATCGGCAAGGGTTGCATCCGGGCCGATGGTCACAGGATTGACCACCATGCCGGATTCGAACTTCTTGACCTGACGGACCTCTTCGGCCTGCAACTCAGGGGTGAGATTGCGATGGATAACGCCCATGCCGCCAGCCTGTGCCATGGCAATCGCCAGACGCGACTCGGTGACCGTGTCCATGGCTGCGGAGAGCAGCGGCAGGTTGAGTTCAATATCGGGAGCAATGCGGGTGCGAATATCGGTCTGGCCGGGCATGACCTCGGAGTGACCCGGCTGAAGCAGGACATCGTCAAATGTCAGTGCCAGCGCGCCTGTCGCGGATTCTACGATTTTTGCCATAACCAATTCCTTAAAAAGCGACAAGCGCACCACGATGGCGGTGCGCCGAGTCAGTAATGTTCAGGTGAATTGGCACGGGCTGGTAACATGGATATGTCGGTTTGGAAAGGTGGAAACGTATTTATTCCGCAATCAGTAATACGTGATCACCCGCTAGGGGTGGATAAAAACCGCCCCTACTGCCCATAATATTGAAGTTCCTTGATGCGCGCACGCACCGCATCCACGTTCATTGCTTCGATATCGATGCTGACAATCGTGCCCCGGTCGGCACGCCAAGGGCCATCATTGGCCTTGATCTGGGCCTCGCGCCACGCCACCCATTTGCGCTGGGCATCGCGGATCTTTTTGGCAGACTCTGGATCAACCGATGCCAGAGCCTTCTTGTAGACTTCGTTTAATTGTTTGTCATAGGCGACGAACGCCTTATGCGTGCAATCAACCATGCCTGCGGTTGTCTGTCCCTCCGGTTTGGCCAGACACTCATTGGCAGCCTTATCGATCGGATCGACCTTTTCTTCCGTCGATGCGGCAAAAGCCGGAGCCACGGCACCCAGTGTCAGCGAAACACAAAGCAAAGCATAGAATCGTTTCATGGCGTCCTCCTCGTCCCGGCAAATTGCCCTATGCATCTTGGCAAGAAAAGAGCGAATTGATGAGACTGGCCTGATGTTTTCGCTCATGTTAGGACAAAACATCCCTTCTGCTGTTTGATATTGGAAATCCAGTGCGCCCGATTTATCGAAAAGTTTCCGTCCTGCGCCGGTCGCGCGCCATGTGGGGCAATACCCGCGTCTGGCGACCACGCCTCGTGTTCTGGGCGGGTGCAATCACGATCGGCGTCATCAGCGTGCTTTTTGCCAAACTGGCGGATCTTGCCCAGCAATCGTTCCATGGTGTTATAGGCACCAGCGGCTGGACAACATTCCTGCCGCTGATCATTACGCCGCTGGGTTTCATTTTCTGTGCCTATATGGCCTACAGCTTCTTTCCCAATGCACAAGGCAGCGGCATTCCGCAGGCCATTGCCGCCCGGCATCTCAACGATCACGAAGATCGTATCAGACTGCTTTCCCTGCGCATGGTTTTCGGCAAGATTCTTCTGACTGTTGTCGGGCTGTTTTCGGGCGCCTCCATTGGCCGTGAGGGTCCGACTGTACAGGTTGGCGCGTCGCTGATGCTGCAGGTGGCGCGCTGGGGTGGCATGGCGCAGGCGCGCGGTCTTATTCTGGCCGGTTCCGCCGCCGGTATCGCTGCCGCCTTCAACACACCGCTTGCGGGTATCGTCTTTGCCATCGAGGAAATGGGCCGCTCCTATGAGGCCCGCACCAATGGTCTGGTTTTGACCGCGGTGATTCTCTCCGGTCTGGCGGCCATCGGGCTTGTCGGCAACTACACCTATTTTGGTGAATCGGTGGCGGCAACCACCGGCTTTTCCGACTGGCTGCTGGTTATTCTGTGCGGTGTTGGCGGCGGTGCATTCGGTGCCTGTTTCAGCGCGGGTGCAGTCAAGGCACTGCGCCGGATCAAGCGCTGGGCCGCGCCTGATCCGTTTCGCCGGACACTGTTGCTGGCTGCGGTGTGCGGCTTTGCCGTGGCGTTGATCGGGGTGGCATCAGGCGGGACAACCTTTGGCACCGGCTATGAGCAGGCGCGCGGCGCTGTGGAAGGCCATGCCCTGCCGTGGTATTTCTTTCTGGAAAAGCTGCTTGCGAGTTTCCTCTCGATGGTATCGGGCATTCCCGGCGGTATCTTTGCACCCTCACTTTCTGTCGGTGCGAGCTTTGGCAGCTCCGTCGGCTTGCTCACCGGCAGCAATATCGGCCTTGCGGCGGTGCTTGGCATGGCGGGATATTTCGCCGGTGTGGTGCAAGCGCCAATGACGGCCTTTGTCATCATTCTGGAAATGACCGGCAGCCACGACAGTGTGATTGCGCTGATGTGCACATCGATGCTCGGCTACGGCACGGCGCGGATTATCTCGCACGAACCGCTCTACCATGCCCTGTCACGGGTATTCATTGCCGATACGATCCGGCGCAAGCGCGCCGAAGCCGCAGCGGCAATACTGGAACAGCCTTAAACGTCGAACTGGTAGGTCACAGGCACAAAGCGGTAGCCGCTTCCAAGCCGTTCAAGATAACCGGCTGACGGGAACGGCATGTGGTAGCCGATGAATGGCACCCGGTCGGTGGCGATCATGTCGAGAACCCGCTTGCGCGTTTCGATGCCCTTGGCGCGATCCGTGTCAAAGGCGACCTCCCATTCGGGATGCTGCAAGGCAGCGACATAATGATTGGCAGTGTCGGCTGTTAGCACCACTCGCTTGCCTGCGGATTCCACATGGAAAATCATGTGGCCGGGCGTATGCCCATAGGCTGCTTCACTGGTAATGCCGGATACGATTGCATCGCCAGCCTTGATGAACGTGGTTTTTTCGGCCAGCGGCTTCACCTTGGCTGCAACGCCTTTGGCACCAGCTTCAGCGGGTGTGCCTGTCCGCGCCGGATCGGTCCAGAAATCATATTCGATCTGCCCGGCGATATAACGTGCATTGGCAAAGCCCGGTGTGTCGCCATTCATCAAGCCACCAATGTGGTCGCCATGCATGTGGGTGATGACAACCGTGCTCACCTGATCGGGCGTATAACCAGCCGCTTTCATATTGGCTTCCAGCTGGCCAAAACCATTGTCACGTCCCGCCGCACCAAAACCGGTATCGAACAGGATTAGCTCACTGCCCGTATTGATCAGAACCGGGGCAAAGCCGTTGACGAATTTTGTCTCCGGCAGGAAATTGGCACGCATGAGTTCGCCCACTTTTTCCTGCGACTGATCGGCTCCAAAGGTAGGAAACGGCCCATCGGACGGGCGCAAGCCATCAAGCAGTGTGGTAATTTCGAAATCACCCAATTTAAAGCGTTTGAAGCCCGGCGACTTTGCGCCAGACAACGGGACCGCTGCCGTAGCAGGCTCTGACATAACCTGAGACATAGCCAAGCCTCCAGCAATCGCGCTAGACGCAAGAAACAAGTCGCGACGGGAAATTTCGTAGGGGGTCATAGGGGGCATCTCCTTCAGGCAGTCTTGGGTTCTGCGGTTGAGATTTAGTCCGGGCAACGCTGCGGCTGGCGAACTGTTCCGTTCTGAATAGCGGAAAATCTGATCGCGCCGGATCACATCTGATTGATCGGTGCTTGAGCACCCGCCACACTGGTGATATCGCAGCGCCAGCAAGGGTTGTTTTTTGAGTGTGAGTCCCGCGACGGACCCCGATTGCTGACGAAGCCCTTTACTGAGAACTGGAATTCATTGTGAATCGCATTGTTCCGCTCGTGCTCGCAGTCGCCCTGTTCATGGAGCAGATGGACTCGACTGTCATTTCCACATCTCTGCCCGCCATTGCAGCGGATATCGGGACAAGCCCGATTGCCCTGAAACTGGCACTGACCGCCTATCTCGTTTCGCTTGCCGTGTTCATTCCGGTCAGTGGCTGGATGGCCGACCGTTTCGGCGCAAAGAATGTGTTTCGCGCGGCGATTGTCGTGTTCGTGCTGGGCTCGATTGCCTGCGCCGTATCGAATTCTCTATTGGCTTTCGTCATCTCGCGCTTCGCGCAGGGTGTTGGCGGTGCCATGATGACACCGGTTGGACGTCTGGTGCTCGTACGATCAACCCCGCGCAGTGAACTTGTCGGCGCCATGGCATGGCTGACAGTGCCTGCCCTTGTCGGGCCGCTGCTCGGGCCGCCCATTGGCGGATTCCTGACCACCTATTTCACCTGGCACTGGATTTTCCTGATCAATGTTCCCATCGGCTTGCTTGGTATCTGGTTCGCCACGCGCTATCTGCCTGACGTGGAAACGCTGATCCAGCGCAAGCTTGATGTGCCCGGTTTCTTCCTCAGCGGCATTGCCGCGTCCGGTGTGGTCTTTGGCCTTTCCGTCGTCAGTCTTCCTGCCTTGCCGGTCTGGGTCGGAATAACAACGCTTATTATCGGGCTGATCTCGACGGTGCTTTATCTCATTCATGCCAAGCGCACGCCGGAGCCGCTGCTGGCGCTTGATCTGTTCAAAAATCAGGTGTTTCGCGCCTCGATATTTGGTGGAAGCCTGTTCCGTATCGGCGTCGGTGCGACACCGTTCCTGCTGCCGCTGATGTTCCAGATCGGTTTTGGCATGACGCCGTTTCAATCGGGCCTGATTACCTTTGTGTCGGCTGCTGGTGCTATCGGCATGAAGCTGGTTACCAAGTGGTTTTTCCGCAAGACAGGTTTTCGCAATGCGCTGATGTGGGGCTCGCTGGTCGCTGCAAGCTTTATCGCCATCAATGGCTTCTTCACACCGCAGACGCCAACAGCGCTGATCATCGTTCTGCTTTTGGTTGCTGGCTTTTTCCGGTCCCTGTTCTTCACCGGCACCAATGCGCTTGCCTATGCGGAAGTGCCGAATGAACAGACCAGTCTGGCAACACCCATCGCATCGGTTGCGCAGCAAATATCCATTGCGCTTGGTGTAGCAGTGGCTGGCGGCATTCTTGAAGTTTCCACCAGCCTGCACGACAGGCCATTGGGATTGGCCGACTTCCACACGGCATTCTTCCTTGTGGCAGCCATATCATCGCTGGCGTTCTTCTCGTTTATGCCGATGAAGCCGGATGCGGGCGCCGAAGTGTCGGGCCATTACCCGCCCGCCAAGCCCGCACCTGCCGAATAGAGGATCAGGAACGACCCTTGAAATCGCGTGCGAGCAGATAAAGCTCGACCGACTCCGCGCGTGATGCGGGCGGCTTGACGTGATGTACGGATTTGAAGTGCTGCTTGAGCAGCGTCAGCACTTCATTTTCCGTACCGCCCTGAAAGGTCTTGGTCAGAAAATGGCCGCCGGGACGCAGCACGGAAACCGCAAAATCCGCCGCCACTTCGCACAGATGTGTCGTGCGGATATGGTCGGTACGGCGATGACCCGTTGTTGGAGCCGCCATGTCCGAGAGGACGATATCGGGATGACCGCCGAGCGCTTCGAGCAGTTTGTCCGGTGCTGCGTCATCGAGAAAATCCATCTCAAGCAGCGTCACGCCCGGCAAGGGATCGATGTGCAGATAGTCGATACCGACAACCGTCGGCGCGTCCTCGGGAGAGCCGACAATACCAGCGGCAATCTGGCTCCAGCCGCCGGGGGCGGCACCCAGATCGATGATGCGTTGACCCTTTTTCAGGATCTTGTAGCGGTCGTCGATTTCGATCAGCTTGTAGGCGGCGCGCGAACGATAACCGTCCTGCTTGGAGCGCTGCACATAGGGATCGTTGATGTGACGTTCCAGCCAGCGGCGTGACGATTCCTTGATCGTGCCAGCCTTCTTCTTGATCTTGGTATGAAGGCCGCGCGTACCAGTGCCGCCGCGCCCGCCTGTTGTTGTCTTAGCCATTGGGAAATTACGCCCCTCTTTTACGCGACATTGGCGCGAAACCATCGATTGCGCCACGCGCCATCGCGCGACATGAGTTCAGTCAAAATACCTTCACGCAGGCCCCGATCAGCCACACGCAGTTTCTGGCTGGGCCAGACATTGCGAATTGCATCCAGAATGGCGCAACCGGCAAGAACCAGATCGGCACGATCAGCCCCGATGCAGGGATTGGCAACCCGCTCGTCAAAGCTCCACGATAGAAGCCTGCTGGTCATCTCGGTCACATCATCATTCTGCATCCAGATACCATCGATGCGGCGCCGGTCATAGCGGTCGAGCCCCAGATGGATACCGGCAAGCGTGGTCACTGTGCCAGACGTGCCAAGCAGGTGGAAATTCTGGCTGTTCACCAGATCACCGAGTTTATGGCGCTCGGAGAAATCATTCAGCAGTTCCGCCACATGATTGACCATGACAGCGAAATTATCCGTCGTTACATCGCGGCCGCCAAAACGTTCGGCCAGCGTGACAACGCCCACAGGCAACGATGTCCACGCAATGATGTGCTCGGCCAGACGCGGCGAACGCCGTTCCGATACGTCGATCAGGGCAATTTCCGAGGAACCACCACCGATATCGAACAGAACAACCGCATCGGTTTCCCGTTCAACCAGCGTGCCGCAGCCGGATACCGCAAGGCGGGCTTCGGTCTGGCGGTTGATGATTTCGAGATCAAGGCCGGTCTCGTGCTTGACCTGCCCCAGAAACTCCGCGCCATTTTCCGCCTGACGGCAGGCTTCTGTTGCGATGAGACGCGCCTTGCGTACATCATGGTTTTCCAGCTTATCGCGGCAGATTTTCAGCGCTTCGATAGCGCGGCTCATGGCATTGGGGCTCAAACGTCCGGTTGCACCAAGGCCTTCGCCAAGACGAACAATGCGCGAAAATGCATCGATGACGCGGAACTGGCCGGGCCGCGTTGGTGTTGCGACCAAGAGGCGGCAATTGTTGGTGCCAAGATCGAGCGCCGCGTAGAGCGGAGCGCCCGCATATTTCGGTTCGCGCCTGACATTATCCTGTTCGGCAGGCTTTGCCTGATTGCTCGGTGTTACAGTCGCGGCAATAATAGCTTCCGGCTGTTTCGCACCGGAACGTCCACGACGTCTGCGGTTCGGACGGCGTTTCTTGCCTGTCTTGGCCTGCGCAACGGTACCTGCTTCTCCGACCGGGTGCGCCGAAGCTGCAACGGCAACAGCATTCTCTGTCGAAACAGCACCATGTTTCGACTTGCCACGCCGACGGCGGCGCGCGCGTTTCTTGGGGTTTTTGTCGAAGCGTCCTTCTTGGGAATCAGGCTGGCTCTCCTGCGTCTGTCGCGCAGAATCCCCTTGTGGCCCGGGTCCGTTCTTGGCGGGATTTGTAGTGCCGTTTGACACCGAACCACCGCCAGACGCCCCTTCATTCGACGCTTTACGGGCGTCCGATTCGGGGTCTTTCAAAATCTTATCCTTCGGGCGCCGCGCGAACCTCTGGAGGACGCAGGCAAGGCGCTTGTTCATTAACGTTGAAGCCAATGTAACATTATTTGCCGAATATAAAAGTACCCGAGGGAAATTAGCCGGTGATGACAGGGCGGAGAGCCCTGAAAGGGCCCGCTCATGGAGCAGGCCCTTTGACAGCGATCAGCCAAATTTAACGAGGTTATGGATAACAAGCGGACCGCCGGGGAAACCCGCCATCTTCTCGCCCGCTGCCAGACTGCCCAGATCAAGTGCAAAGAATCCAAGCTTTTCAAACAGGGCAGCCACCTTGGCTTTGGCGTCCGCATCGTCGCCCGAATAAAACAATATGCGCTTGCCACCTTCGGCTTTCGGGTCAGCGGCAAGCTGGGCAGCGGGCAGATGGTTGAGCGCCTTGACCAGTTTTGCGCCGGGAACGAGATCGCCAACCACTTCGCTCGACAGACGTCCTTTCAGATCAAACGGCTTGAATTCAGGTGCCTCAATGGCATTGTTGGCATTGATGACAATGCGGCCATTCCATGCGGGCAGACCGGCCAGTGCTTGCGGCAGTTTGGTCCAGTTGACGGCAATCAGAACAATGTCCGCACTTGCAGCCTGTTGGACTGTACCCGCTTTGATGGACGGTCCGATTTCGCCGACCAGTTCTTTGAGTGAATCCGGTCCGCGGCTGTTGGAGAGAGTGGCTTCGATCCCGGCGCGCGCCAATGCCCGTGCAAAAGCCGAACCGATCAGTCCCGAGCCAATAATACCAATGCTCATGATGTTATTTCCTTTGATGTCGTGAATGAGTGAAGTTGCATGGGTTGAATATGGTCCGTTCATTCATTGACGATAAGCGAGTAATGGCTTTAAGTATTTTCAAGCATCAATTGAAAGTACCGACATGGAAACCCTTGCCAATCTGGAGTCCTTTGTACGCAGCGCCGAGGCTGGCGGCTTCTCGGCCGCAGCGCGGGGGCTGAAACTGACACCCGCAGCGGTGAGCCGCAATGTGGCGATGCTTGAGCGCAATCTTGGTATCCGGCTGTTTCATCGCAGCACGCGAAACTTGACGTTGACGGAGGAAGGCGAGCGCTTTCTGCAGGCTATCAGGACGAACCTTGATAATTTGCAGGCAGCAATTGCCGACATTTCAGCCCAACGCGACGAACCTTCAGGCGTGCTCAAGGTGAGCATGAGCCCGACGCTCGGTATTGGCTTTGTCATGCCGTTGCTCCCTGACTTCCTCAAGCGCTTTCCGTTGATCCGGCCTGAATGGCATTTCGAAAACCGGCAGGTGGACCTGATAGGCGAAGGTTTTGATGCGGCTATCGGCGGCGGCTTCGAGCTTTTGCCCGGCATGGTGTCGCGTTCGCTCGCGACGCTTCATCTCATTGCCGTTGCCTCACCCAGCTACATGGAGGGGCGCGTATCTCCGACCGATCCGGTGGAGCTTGCCAATATGGACGGAATTGTCTTGCGTCGGGACAGCACAGGACGAATACCCGTTCGAATGCTGCGCAACAGTGCAGGAGAGGAAAAGCCGGCACATATCAGGGAACGGATTGTCGTCAACGATCCGGCGGCCATGCGGCAGGGAGCACTGCTTGGTCTCGGGGTTACGATTCTTTCAGCGCCGGTTGCCCTGCCTCTTCTGAAGAGCGGCAAACTCGTTCGGCTTTTGCCTGATTGGTATGTCGATGCCGGACCGGTGTCGATCTATTATGCCAGCCGCACATTGCTACCGGCAAAGACGCGGGTGTTCGTTGATTTTATTGCCGAGGCATTCCGGCAAGGCAGGCTGACAGAAAGTTTTGCCGGTGTCCTTGGCTGAAGGTGTTTCCGGACGAGACATCCGCAATTATGCCTTAAATGATGACGATTGTTTTGCTGTCGCCTTTTGGATATCCTTGGTTCAGATTTGGCTCTTCGCGGCGTCAGAGGTTCTCGACCCGCCAATCTCATTCCAAAGCGGCGACGGGTTTAAACGTTGCACGACGACTGATCTCCGGCACCCGCCGGGATGAGAACACCGCAGGTCAGCTTTCGCTGCTTGCCACTTCCAGAGGAGGGTTGGCATGTTCACGCGTACGACACATTCCATCGTCCACTTCAACGCACCATTTGCGCTGAAGGGAGTGGACAAGACATTGCCCGCAGGGGATTACGACATCGATCAGGATGAAGAGCTGATCGACGGCCTGGCCAGGGTTGCCCACCGCCGCGTTGCGACCTTCATCCACGTTCCATCCCGGTCATCAAAGCTCAGCACCCGGCAGGTTTTCCCGATTGATCACTTTGATCTGGAAGCAGCGCTTCTTGAGGATCAGTCCCGCCCCGAATAAATCTTCCCGTCCAGATTACAATCAACAAAAGGAGAACCACCATGGCTAAAGGTCAACAGCGCAGCAACCGTGAAGTGCGCAAACCAAAGAAGGACAAGGCTGAGGTGAAGGCCGCTGTTCCGTTTGCAAGTTCCATTGGCAAACAGACTGAGGTTATTGGCAAGGGCAAACCCAAGCCTTAAGGGCCTCTCTCTTATCCAACAAACCATTGTTCAGGTGCGGCGCGATTGTGAGGATCGCGCCGTATTGTTGCGGTGAACGTTGGGTTGTGGTTCGTGGTTCGTGGTTCGACAAGCTCACCATGAGGGGCTTGGGTGGATGTAACGCTAATCGCCAACGTCGCAGAACTTGGCTCCCTTACCTCACCCCTCTCCGTCATCCTCGGGCTTGACCCGAGGACCCACAATTTAAAAGCTCCGAGCATCCAAGTTCGTTCAATCTCCTTAACCGTGGGTCCTCGGGTCATCCTCGGGTTAAACCCGAGGACTGAGGATGACGGACAGGGGTGAGGTTGCAGGGAGTTTTACTCTGCAATCTCTGCGATTAGCATTACATCCACACTCTCCCTCATGGTGAGCTTGTCGAACCACGAACCACGAACCACGCGCAATGCCCATTCAGCCCCGCAACCCGAAACACGCGTCAAGAGTAAAATTAGAACAAAACAGGAACAAATTCCTTTTCAAGGGTTCCCGCTTGTGGCATTCTTTCTGAAAAGGAGATTCCGATGAACGCCATATTGAAACAACCGGAAGACGAAATCGATGAAGCCTTGGCTTACCATCAAGGGGACACGCGCGCGACGATAGCCGCACTTCTGGCCGAGCGGGAGTTCCTGCTGCGCGAGATCGAATATGCCTCTCTGGCCATGTCCTATGGCTTTGCACGGGGCTGGACGCCGGGACACAGCAGGAATGCACGATAGACTTGTGGAGCGTCGCGTGCGATGATTGTGGCTCAAAAATGCGAGACACGATGAAACATAGTCCAAAACAATTGCCTGAAGTTGGTGTCCGTCCGAAGCGGGTCCTTAGTCCTTCGGAACAGAAAAGTCTGGCCACAACCGCTGCCGCGTCCGCCATTATCAATGACGAGACTGCAAAATGGGAAAACAAGACCGCACGCCTGAAGGCGCTGCGGCTGGCCAAGGAAGCGGAAGAAGAAGCTGAAAACGCTTTAAAACCGGCCAAGAAGCCTACGAAAGCCAAGGCGAAGGCAAAGGTGACGCTGGCAACCAAGGGTAAGTAACCCGACAGCAATTCATAACGCATTGACGCGGTCTTTTAAGCCGCGGCTGGATCAATTTATCAGAATGCAGACGTGCTTGCCCCATGAAGAATGGTTGCCAGACACACTCAAATATTGCGCAGTAAAAGCATCCAATATAGCCGTTGAATCAGGCTAAGTTTTTATAATTAAATTATTTTTTCCGGCGCAGCATTGACGAAATGATCTTCAGGCCCTATGTAAGGCCCATCGGTATTTGGTAGTTTGTTTTTAGTTTTATTGCGCCAACGCGCTCTCAACGATCCTTCTTCAAAAATCGAGCTAAAACTGTCGGGCGTCGCCCGGTAGGTCACCAAAACATATTCCTTGAAAGGGTTCATTATGAGCACTGGAACAGTAAAGTGGTTTAATTCCACAAAGGGCTTCGGCTTCATTCAGCCAGACGATGGTTCGGCAGACGTGTTTGTTCACATCTCCGCAGTTGAGCGCGCTGGCATGCGCAGCCTCAATGACGGTCAGAAGATCAGCTTCGAGCTGGTTCGTGACAACAAGTCCGGCAAGATGACTGCTGACCAGCTTCAAGCTGGCTGATATAATTCGTCTTCGCGGTCTTTGACCACGGATGTACTGGCACTGATAGCCAAGATGAATTTGAGAAGGTCGGGTTTTCCCGGCCTTTTATTTTGTCCTGAATCCGGGACGATGAATCAGGCATCCCCCTAAAAACCCAAGATATTTCCGCGTATTCTTCAAGAATCCTCTGGAAAGAATTTTTGCGGCATCCCACAGTGCGAGTCACCCCTATGCTGATGTCTGCCAAGACACCGGCACAATTTGCATTGTATGAAGGAGCCCTGCGGCCATGAAAGTTCTCGTTCTTGGAAGTGGCGTCGTTGGCGTCACATCTGCCTGGTATCTGGCACAGGCAGGTCACGAGGTCACTGTGGTCGACCGGCAGCCCGGTCCGGCTCTGGAGACAAGCTTTGCCAATGCCGGCGAAATTTCACCCGGCTATTCATCGCCATGGGCTGGCCCCGGCGTTCCCATCAAAGCCATCAAATGGATGCTGATGCATTTCGGCCCCCTCGTCGTGCGGCCGAAATTTGATCCATACATGGCGCTGTGGCTGGTGCGTATGCTGCGCAACTGCACGTCGGCACGTTATGCCCGTAACAAGATCCGCATGGTCCCCATCGCTGAATACAGCCGCGACTCGCTGCGCGATTTGCGGGCTGAGACCGGCATTAGCTATGATGAGCGCAGTCAGGGCACATTGCAGCTCTTCCGCAAACAGAGCCAATATGACGGCACATCAGGCGATATCGACGTGCTCAAGCAGTTCGGCGTGCCCTATGAACTCCTTGACCCTGCTGGCTGTATTGCCGCCGAACCAGCCCTTGCCAATGTGCGCGAAAAATTTGTCGGCGGCCTACGGCTGCCCGGCGATGAAACCGGCGATTGCAAGATTTTCACGGAAAAGCTGGCCGCGCTTGCGGCTGAAAAGGGCGTTACCTTCCGCTTCAACACCACCATCACCTCAATCAACACCAGCGGCAACCGTATTGCCAGCGTTTCGACGGAGACGGAAGAACTGACAGCCGACGCCTATGTCGTGGCATTTGGCAGCTACTCGCCGTTCCTCTTGCGCCGCATTGGCGTGCCCGTTCCTGTGTATCCGATCAAAGGCTATTCCATCACCGTGCCGATTGCCGATGCCACATGCGCACCTGAATCGACCGTCATGGATGAAACCTACAAGGTAGCCATTACGCGGCTTGGCGATCGTATCCGCGTCGGCGGCACTGCGGAAATCTCCGGCTATGATCTGACCCTGCGCGATGCGCGCAAGGCGACATTGCAGCATTCTGTCAGCGATCTTTTCCCCGGTGGCGGCGATCTGTCGAAAGCCACCTTCTGGAGCGGTCTGCGACCGATGACGCCTGATGGCCCGCCCATTATTGGTGGCGGCACCAAATATCAGAACCTCTTCCTGAACACCGGCCACGGCACGCTTGGCTGGACCATGTCCTGTGGTTCGGGCCGGGTATTGGCTGACATTGTGTCCGGTAAAACACCCGACGTTGACGCATCGGAACTCGGGATCAGCCGCTACGCCTGACGGTCCGGTTTACACTCTCTTCTGCCTGCGAAAGTTGACTTTGCGGGCAGAAGACAGCGACTTCTCCATCGAGCTAACCCATTTAAAACATTACAAATTGTTTAGGTTCGCGTTCAGTTTTCATTCATCTCGCACCTCGTAAAACTGCATGGTGTTTTAAGATAACCCCTGCAACCGACGAGGAAACAACATGAAAAAGATCGCCCTGGCAGCCCTTGCCATTTCACTGATTGCAACGCCCGCAGCCTTTGCCCAGCAGCAGCAGGGTTATGGCCACCAGCAGCAGGACCGTATGGTCAAGAAGCGTGTCATCACCGAACGCACTGTTGTGAAGAAGACGCGCTGGGTGCGTGGCCATCAGCTGCCCAACAACTACCGCCGCAATGTGGTGCGTGATTATCACCGCTATCACCTGAAGACACCGCCGCGCGGTTATCAGTGGGTCCGTGCAAACAATGACTATGTCATGGTCAGCATTGCATCCGGCATTATCGCGTCAATGATTCAGGGCCGGTAAATACATGAGCCCCTCTATGTATGATCTGTAAAAACGAGCAGATCGACATAGGGGGGTTCAACGAATTGCAAAACCATTGTTGCGTGGTTCGACAGGCTCACCATGAGGGAGATGGGTGATGAAAGGGAGTCAAGTTCTGCAACCTTAGCGATCTGCAACGTTGGTGATTAGCGTTGCATCCACACTCTCCCTCATGGTGAGCTTGTCGAACCACGAACCACGAACCACGCAAAACCGTTGCCTGCAGCAGGAAAAACCAACACCTGCTCTAGTTCACGAAGACCCGGACACTTGCAGCGCGCCCAACGGCATCAATAACAGTCAGGGTTGAATATCCCCCACCATCCGGCACCCATTGATTGTCGCGGCGTCGCGAGGTTTCCGGCAGAGGCTTGCCATTGGCCAGCCAGCGGAACGGTGCGCGGCCTCCCTGCAATTTCAGCACAAGCGGCGATAAGGCTCCACCTGATGTTGCGCCGAGTTCGACACGCGCACCTTCAGGCGGATAAATGATCTGCGGTGCAGGCTCACGCGTGGATGAGGCCAGAAGCCCGTTGGAGGTTCGGCTGAAACGCCGCTGGCTGATCGGCAACTCCGCCTGACTGATCCGAACGGCACCGCCCGGTGCCCTTGGCAGCGGCGTAACAGGAACACCGGATTTGACAAAGCCTTCGAACAGGATCGGCGCCGCTGTACCAAAACCGGTAATCCCCGGCACCGCGCCATTATCCGGACGGCCAACCCAGACACCGAGCACGTAGCTGCCATCAAAGCCCACGGACCATGCATCGCGATAGCCATAACTTGTACCGGTTTTATAGGCGATGCCACGCTGCGCCGCCCCAAGCGGCGGCATGACGCCTGATAGAATATCGGTCACATGCCATGCGGCAACCGGCTCCAGCAATGGTTCCGCCTCGATCGGCTGCGGTTTGCCCTGAATGCCATCCCCAAGCAGCACAGGTCTGCCGCGATTGGCAAGCGCCGCATAGAGCTGCACCAGATCTTTCAATGTAATGCCGACGCCGCCAAGACCAATCGCCAGTCCGGGCTCTTCATTGGCTGGAAGGACAGGTCTTACTTCGGCCCGGCGGAAACGCACCATCAACCGCGTCGGGCCAACGGCATCAAGCAGACGGACCGCAGGCACATTTAGCGACAATTGCAGGGCCTGCCTTATGCTGACATCGCCCTGATAGCTCATATCGAAATTGCGTGGACGATAACCGAAGAAGTCGGACGGACGATCCTCGATGATCGTTTCCTGCGACACAAGACCATCCTCGAAGGCCAGACCATAGATGAACGGCTTCAGCGTCGATCCCGGCGAGCGCATGACGCGGGTCATATCAATCCAGCCGGAGCGGCTGGCATCAAAATAATTGGCTGAACCCACCTCACCGACGATTTCGCCAGTACGGGCATCGGCCATCACCATGGCAATCGATATCTTTGGGCCAAGCTTGCTGGCCGCATCCTTGGCAACCGCTTCAAGCCCTTGCTGGATCGGACGGCGCAGCGTTGTCTGGTGTCTGAGAATCTGCGGCTCCTTGCGCAAGGCGGCTTCCGCCAAATGCGCCGCATAAACAGGAAGTTGCAGGCGGCGGGACGGAATGGGTATCAGCCCGGCACGTTCTGCCTCGCCCTCGCCCACCACTTTGGCGACGGCCATGCGATCCAGCACGCGCTCGCGTGCGGTCTGTGCTGCAGCAAGATTGCGGTCGGGGCGGCGCTTCTCCGGCAATTGCGGCAGTGCCACCAGCAAAGCCGATTCAGCCACCGTTAAACGACGCGGTTCCTTGCCGAAGTAGGCGAGGCTTGCCGCGCGGATACCCTCAAGATTACCACCATAGGGGGCATGGGTGAGGTAAAGGTCAAGAATCTGTGCCTTGGTCAATCGCCGTTCGATCTGCAGGGCACGAACCAGCTGGGCAAATTTTGCGCTGAGCGAGCGCCCTTCGCGTGGTTCGATCAGGCGTGCCAATTGCATCGACAGGGTAGAGCCACCGGAGACAATGCGACCATTGCTTACCAGTTGCAGTGCCGCGCGCGCCAAGGCCTGCGGGTCAACGCCGCGATGCTGCCAGAAGCGTTGATCCTCATAGGCAACCAGCATACGGACAAATTGCGGATCGACATCAGCAGCGGTGGTCTGCAAGCGCCAGCGCCCTTCCGACGTGGCAAAGGCGCGGAGCAGCTGGCCATTGGCATCGACAACTTCTGGCGATACTTCCCGCGCCTGTTCCAATGGCGGCGGAAATTTTCTGTCTGCCAGGTCAAGGCCGAACGCAAGCACCGTCGCCACCACCAGATTGGCGGATATGCCGATACAAAATGTGCGCCACGTGATCATCGAATGAACCGACCTTGAGCAAAGACTCGCCTATTGCGCCGTTACAACCTCCATCCGGCCCGTTGCCGTGCGTGCGGAGAATTGTGGGCGATACATGTCCTCGACACTGGCTGCCGGATGATCATAGGTTCCCGGCGTCACGGCACGTACCACATAAGCGAGCGTGATTTCCCTGTTGTCACCGGTATTGCGATCAAAGGCGGCGACGAAACGGTCGCTGCGGAATTCCGTATGGGCGGCTTCCACTTCGCCGATCCAGTCGAAATTCGACAGCTGTGCGCTGTTGACGAGACCCGGATTGTCGATCTCGAAACCGGCTGGCAGGAGATCGGTGATCAAGACACGCGACGGCCAGTTGTTGTTTTCAGTGACCTTGATAACGACAACATAACGCTCGTTCTGCTTGGCTTCGCTGACATTGGCCTCCGACCCATCCAGCGTGTAATAGCTGCGCTGGATGTTGAAGCCATCACCACCCGCGGGTAAAGGCTGGGCGGGTGCAGCAACTGTCGTCACCACGGCCGATATGGCCTCGGTTGATCCATTGGTGATGCTGACAGGCTGCGCGATCAGTTCGTCGCCGGTCATACGCTGGGCATAGCCGCCCGTATGCGCTGCACCATTGATGGTGAGCTTCAGATCATTATCACCACTCTGAATGGCACGCGCGGCCAGCAGCATCCATGTCTGCTCCTGCGTGCTGGTATAGAGCTTGCGCTCCCATTCCTTGGCAACAATCTGCGACAATTGCGGAATGATGGCCGGAACCGGACGGCTTTCCGCCGCCAGCGCCAGAACCGCCGCATCATCACGCAGGGACGAACCATAATCGGAACGCACAAGGCTGACATTGGTGGCCTTGGTCGACATTTGCAGCGAGTTGGTGAAGATGCTCTGCGAGCGCTGCGCATCCCCATAAAGCGCCAGAGCAGCGGCCAGATGGGCGCGCGACAATGGCGTGGGGAATTCCGACAGCTTCGTATCGGCATAGTAGCGCAGGTCACTCACAGCCGCCTTGCGGTTGCGGGCGAGAACATAGAGTGCATAGGCAATCTGGTTGCCCTGATCCTTGACATTCACGTCATAGCTCAGTGAATTCTGCAGGTTTTCCAGCGCCTGTACGAGCGCCTTCTCAGGCACATCATATTTCTGCTCGCGTGCCCGCGTCAGGAAATCGGTGACATAGGCATCAAGCCAGAGATCGCCGGAACCGGGCGCCCACAGGCCGAAACTGCCCGTCGATGACTGGTAGGACAGCACGCGGAAGATCGCTTCCTGCACCCGCTTCTGCACATCGCCATCTTCGGCGAGACCCGATTGCTTGGCCATTTCGCTGAGGTAAAGCAGCGGCAGAGCACGGCTGGTGGTCTGTTCGGCGCAGCCATAGGGGTAACGGTCGAGCGTCATGAGCAGGCCCGGTATATCGAAGGCCGATGAACGCGATACATTGAGACTGACCGATGCGCCTTGCAAAAGGCTGCTTGCCAGCAATTCGCGATCGATTTTCAACGTGCTGTTGGGTGCAATCTTGATCGGATTGCGCAGCGTGATCGGCAGTGATGCCGGCCTTACCGGAATATTCAACGACTGTTCCAGCGAAATCCCTGAAGCATTCGATAGTTTGACCGAGACAACGCCATCACCCGGTTCCTGACCGTTAAGTGGCAATGTCAGATCGAACTTGCCGCCAGCCGTCAGCTTGACGGTTTGGGCAGCGGACTGCTGATCCACAGCCACTGCCTGATTGCTCGTCACCTGCAACTGATAATCGCCTGCCGGTGCATCCGTATTGGCGATATCGAGCCGTAGTGCGGCCTTGTCTCCGGGTGCGAGGAACTTTGGCAGGCTCGCCGTCACCACAACAGGGTCACGGATGATGACATCCTTGCTGGCATGGCCAACGCCCGCCTTAGACCAGGCAACAGCCATGACGCGCGCAGTTCCATTGAATTGCGGAATATCAAAGCTCACATTGGCTTTGCCTTCCGCATCGACCTTTACCGGGCCGGAGAAGAAAGCAACCAGTTTTTCGGTGGGCGGGCTGCCCTGCAATGGCATCTGCGCGCCATCACCACCGGTGCGCAACCGGCCTGCCACGCCCTGCGAGCCATCAATGAGACGGCCATAGAGATCGCGGATTTCAAGGCCGAGCTGGCGCTGACCAAAATACCAGTTGTCGGGATTGGGCGCTTCATAGCGGGTGAGATTGAGGATACCGACATCAACGGCGGCCACCGTAACATAGGCCGTGTCACCAACGCCCGCACCGGTCACCTGAACGGGAATGTTCAGCGGCTGGCGTGGCAGGGTCTTTTCTGGCGTATCCAGCTTCACCGCAAGATTGCGGTCGCCCGGATTGACACCCAGCCATTTCACGCCGATGGCGCGCATCGGCATATGGCTGTCCCGATCATTGCCCGGACGGAACAGTGTCGCCGTGACATAGGCCCCGGCGCCCCAATCGGCAGTGACAGGAATTTCCACCTCGCCACCTTCCGCAGGAATGCTTGCACGCTTCGTCGTCAGCAGGTTTTCAGCGCCGACCGTCACCAGAAGTTCACCGGCAAAACGCGGCGATACTTTCAATTTGGCCGTATCGCCAGGGGCATAGTTCTGCTTGTCGAGCGCGATCTCAAGGCCATCAGGCGTTTCGGTCGACGTGGCGGCAACATAATATCCGGCATCGAACTCGACGCTGGATGTGGGCCCGTCCGCTTCTGCTGTTTCCACCTCAAGCCGGAAACGGCCCCAGGTAACAGGGACGGAAATCTCAGAGCCATCAGCCGTTGCATCAACAGTGCCGTTGGAGATGAGTTTTGTCGAAACGATGGGCTCATATTTCCATGAGTTTCCATCGCGATACCATTGATAGTTGCGCTGGACGCTGACAAGTTTCCAGCTCAAGCCATTCATCGCCTGTTTCTGACCATTATTGTCAACGCCGATGATGTGGAACTTGCCGACGGAATTTTCGGCGAGATCACCATCGAATTCCGGTTTGATGCCGATCTTCGAGCCTTGCGATTTCACCGGCAGGGTGAGCGTGCGCTCGATGGCACGGCCACCGGCTTCCTGCATACGCACGACAATATTGGCATTCAGCAATTGCGTTGTTGAAGGCACCTCATTCAGCGTGACATCGAATGTCGTCTTGCCGTTCTCATCAAGCGCCTGCAAATCCTCCAGCGGAATGCGCGTGTCCTCATTGGCCTGTTCATCGGCCAGACCGAAACGATAGCCTTTGAAGTTGGCATCCTCATGCGTCGGCTTGAGGCTGACTTCACCTTCAAGATTGAGGCCCGCTGCCGGTGCGCCATAGAGGAAACGGCCATCAACCGTAACTGGCGTCGGCGCGCCGACTGCGACCGACTTAGCCTCGCTGGTCAGGTCGAATTCGATCCTATCAGGAACGAAGTCTTCAACCATGAAGGATTTTTCGGCGATCGGCGAAGCTTTGGGGTCCGTATAAATCTGCATGTTCCATGTGCCGCGCATGGCGTTTGCCTGCAGCGCCAGATCGAGCATATGGCCGCCAAGCTCAGTACCGGCGCTGACCTTACGGCGATCTTCCACACCATCAGGACGCTTGAAGACAAAGGTCAACGGCAGGTTTTCGATGGCATTGGCGCTGATATCGCGGGCAAGTGCTGCCGCATGCACCGTTTCACCGGCGCGGTAGATACCGCGTTCCGTCCACGGAAGCACATCGATTGCACCGGGAGCCGTGCGGCCGGTCACACCGCGATCCGAAAGGTCAAAGCCCGCCCGCGTCATGTCGAGGAACACATAATCCGCATCGCCATTCTTGGCGGTGATGACGGCAGGCGTCATGGCAGCAGTGCCGCGCAGCAAGCCCGCGGTGAATGTCGCGCGGCCATCCGTATCGGTGATGGCCGTACCGAGGACTTCATTGTTCTTGGCCAGAAGCTGCAACTCAACGCCTATCAAAGGTTGAGCGCTTGCCAAAGACCGGGCAAAAACATTGAGGCCATCCGTGCCGGTATAGGTGGAAAGTCCGATATCGGAAACGACAAACCACTGGGTCGCCTGTGAATCCCACTCATTGGTATGAGCGTCGGTTGAGACTGCGGTCAGAACGTAGACGCCGGGCTTGCGCTGCGGCAACGCTTCGTCCACGGGGAAACTGGTGACCACGTCCTTGTTGAGATCGGACTGGATATCAATCGCGCCCTGCCAGACCAGTTCGCCGGATTCATCCTGCAATTTCTGGGCGTTATAACCATCAATCTGGGTGAGAAACTGCGAGCTTGTGAGCAGTGAAGCAATGCCGCGATCACCGATGCGGTAAAGCTTCAGATTGGCGCTGGTGGTATTAACAGAGACAATCGGAATGCCACGGCGGGCGGTGCTGGGCAGCACAAAACTATCGCCGGTAAAGCGCACCATGGCCGAGCGATCCTTGACGTAAATGTCGAGATCAACCTGACCTTGCAACGGTTCACCCACCGAAGATGGCAGACCCGCGCGCAAGGCCAGCTTGTAGCGCTGGCCGTGATTCAGGCCCTCTACACAAATCTCGCTGCCCTTGGCTTCAAGACCTTTGGGCGCGGCTCCATCCAGTGTTACGAATGGCGCGTAGTCCGTTCCCATTTTAACCAGCGGCTCGGAAAACTGCACGCATGCCCGCGCCGTTGCACTGTCCGCATCGATGGTGTGGTTGATGACCCGGAAGCCCTGACGAGCCTTCAGATCGACATAGGCCGCCTTGACAGTTTTCGCATCGACAAGTTCGAGGCTGGCCTTGTAGGCATTCAGCGCCGCGCGATAATTCTGCGCGTTTTGCAGCGAAGCCGCCAGCACAGCCAACGCATCGGCGCGGCTCTGGGTGGTGCGGGTTAAAAGATAACCATTATAGGCGGCAAGCGCGGCCTGACCGGCAATATAGGTGTTCTTGTCGGCGCGATTGGCAGCGAGAGCGGTTTCAATCCACAGATCCGCATCATCGGGCGATACGGCAAGCGCGCCTTTGAAGGCATTAAGCGCATTTTCAATATTACCAGCGGCCAGCTCCGCCCGTGCGGTAGCCTTCAGCCCGTCAGCGCCCTCTGCTTTCTGCGCGTCCGTCAAGGCAAGACGCGCCTTGACCTGCCGGGCATCCTGCACAAGCTGGTCGGAGAGAAATGCCAGTCTTGTCGGCGCGCCGATATCCGGCTCGACGGTGGTTTCAACAACCTTGCCGGCGATGGCACCGGGGAAACTGTGCAACTGGTTGAAGTCAGACTTCATGAAGCACCACTTCACCTTGGGATTATAGGTGAAGGCCTTGCACGTTGATTCAGCCAGACAGACAGCCTCGCACTGCTCAAGGGTCACGTCCTCTTCGGTGCGCAGGTCAAACCCGAAATAGTCGCCGTCCTTGGTGGTGACAATGTCGCGATTCGTTTCAGCAGCGCCAACGGGTGCGCCGGAAACCAAGGCAGAGAGAAGAAAAACTGAAAATCCGATAACCGCGCGCATAGACATGTAGTCCTCCCCAACGCAACCCGTCTGGTGGTGAGCCGCACTCTTCAAACTTCGGTATAACTTGTCAACAGATCATGCGGTCGGAGCGCGGTCGTCCAGGGCGATTTCCGTGCGTATCCATGCCTGAAAATGCTGCATTTGCAGCGTCGGCTTGCGGTTTTTCGGGGAAACCAGCCAATAGGCAATATTTGAAGGCACACGCAGCGGAAATGGCGCAACCAGACGCCCATCGGCCAACGCATCCTCCACGAACAATTCCCAAGCCAGCATGATGCCCTGCCCGCTGATGGTCGCCTCGACCGCAAGCCACGGGTCGGAGAAAGTGGGGCCATCAAAGGATAGCGGACCACCCAGACCAGCCGCCGTCTGCCATTCATCCCAGCTGAACATAGGATTTTCGTAACAGATGATAGGCTGGCGAAAAATATCGGCAGGTCCCGTCAGGCGTTCGGCGAAGGCGCGCGTGCAGACCGGAAACATCTTTTGCGGCAGCAGGCATTCAGGGGCCCCATCGTGCCAATCACCATTGCCGAGCCGGATGGCCAGATCGATATCAGAGTTCTTCAGGTCGAGAATGCCTGGGGAAGGATCAATGCGGATCTTCATATCCGGATGTGCGGCGCGCAAACGACCAAGCCGTGGCACCAGCCATTTTGAGGCAAAAGTCGGGGCCACGGAAAGAAGCAGGGTCTGCTCAACCCCATCCGCCATGGCGACAGCGCGCGACAGATGCTGGAACCCCTCCTCCAGCCGGGCAATGAATCCCTTGCCGAAAAAGGTGGGAACGAGCCCTGCCCGCGTCCGGTCAAAGACCGTGTGACCAATCTGCGCTTCGGTGCGGATCAACTGCTGGCTGACGGCGCTGACTGAAACGCCAAGTTCTGCCGCCGCCTTAGGCAGCGATCCCAGCCGCCCGATAGCCTCAACAGCCTTCAATCCGTTGATGTGGACCCTGTTCAAATTCTTCATGATGCGATTTCTTCATCAAGATTTTCTAAACTCTGATATCGCCATTCTTGATTGCTGATGGCAATAAACCCAATCAGAATAGCACATTCCTCCAATCATGGGAGCCGTGTTATGAAGATTTTCTGGCTAACAAAGTGGTGTGCGGAAATTCTTGGCCTGTTCCGCCCGAACGGGAATGTTCCCGACGAAGATGCAGCTGACCATTGGCGCCGGGACCCACTCTCCCATCCGGCGTTGCAAGCCATGGGACTGGATGAACTGGCGGACCTGCCATTCGATCCGCGCAGGCTTCGCAGTTGCTGATTTTAAAAAGAAAAGCCCCGGAAGCATTCCGGGGCAATCTGTTCATGAACAGATTGGATCGATTGAGCTAGAACCGTACCGTCAGATCGGCCTTGACGGCATTGTCGCGGGTTTGTTGCGAGAACTGGCCGGTATAGCTAACGCCAAGCGTGGTTGCCTTGCCGATACCAAAGTCCAGTCCGGCCTCGACGAGGGCTGTATCTGATGCGATGGGCAATCCATGGACCGGGAAAGCCTGACCACCACTGGCAAAGGCCAATGAGGCTTCCGGTGTGGTATCGCCAAAGGCATGCCGCCAGCCCGCCATGCCATGAGCGGTGAGTGCGGTCGCCTCGCTCAAGACAAAGCGATGTGAGGCCCTGAGACCAAGGGTAGTGGTGGTCAGGTCAGTTGTATCAGATTGACCTGACAGAGCAGTCTTGCCACCGGTCTCGGTAAAGCCATCGGTTTTCAGATGGGTATAGGCGGCTGCGGCAAAGGGTTCGAGGGCGGCATAGGCCGTATCGATCCGGTAGGCGGCTTCACCGAACAGCTGCACTGTGTTGGCCGAATAGTCTGCAGTGTTGCTGTCGCCGAGGGCTTTACGGCGCGTATCAATCTGATGATGGGCAAGGCTGGTGCCAAGGCTTAAAGTCAGTGCATCCAGTCTGGTGCC
>NZ_FNIY01000018.1 GCF_900104355.1 Phyllobacterium sp. OV277
AGCTCGTCAGGCTCATAACCTGAAGGTCACAGGTTCAAATCCTGTCCCCGCAACCAAACCTTCCAAATAGAAAACCAACAAGCTTCTCAAAACACCGATCTCCTCGCCAGCCGCTCAACAGGAAGGGCGAGAACCGGAAGCCAAAGCCCGCAAAACAACCCACGGCGCTGTCTAAAGACACCAGCGGGCAAATCATTCCCCCAAACTCCCAAATATCAAACCAAAACTAGCTTCTTCAAGCAAGTCAACAATCCAAAACACAATCAAGAACCCCGCATAAAGCGGGGCTATTCGCGTTTATAAGGGGCTATAATAGCGAAAGAAATAGAGCTCTATCGTCAGTCAAACCGTACCGCGCCGCTATTGGCACCGCACAATAGAACACCAACACGTTCATCTGGCCCTGCAATATACTTCTGCGATAAAAGTGCGGCGAAGGCCGCTGCTCCGCCCGGTTCAGCAACAATGCGAAGCCGTTCCCAAAGCGCGCGTTGAGCGGCGCGAATATCATCGTCCGATACCAGTATCGAATGCTCAATAAAGTTTTGAGCAAACGGAAACATCAATTCTCCGACGCGTTTGGGTGCGAGGGAATCAGCGGCAATACCTTCCGCAGGCGCATCGACAGGTTTTCCCGCACCCAAGGCATTGTGTAAGGTTGGCGAACCTTCCGGCTCGACAGCTACAATTTTGATACGACCGCGAAACCATGCAGCGATCCCGCCAATGAGACCACCGCCGCCCACCGCCACCAGCAGGGTTGTAATATCGGGCAGGTCCGCTTCGATTTCCAGACCAAGCGTTCCCTGACCAAGCAATGTTTCCGGCTGATCAAACGCGTGAATTGGCATAGCGTTGTGCTCTGCCACGAATTGCTCGCTGGCGGCCAGAGCATCGGCATAACGATCGCCACCTATAATGAGATTCGCACCATAACCGCGAATACGTTCAGCCTTGGCGGCTGCAGTAACATTGGGAACAAATATGGTTGCGGGAACACCAAGCCGCATGGCGGCGTACGCCACAGCCGCACCGTGATTGCCGCCTGAAGCTGCCACGACACCAGCCTCTGGCACAGGGCGAGTGAGCAGATTGGTGAAGGCGCCACGCGCCTTGAACGAACCCGAATGCTGCAGAAATTCGAGTTTGAGGTCGATGCTGCATGGTTGCATTCCGAAGTCGACAAGATCGGCACGTATGACAGGCGTATGCCGGATATGTGGCCGAATAAGGCGCTCGGTTTCGACGATGCGTTCGGGGGTAATTTGTGTTGGGCTGGACATGGACAACTCGCGATGCGGAGACATCAGAATAGAGTGCTCTAACCTGCAAATGCAAGTTCTGTTGTTTTGCAGCCAATCCTCACATTTCAAGTTTTTAACGGCTTGCGTTCAAACGGCAACTGTTCTGATCTAAAAAGCATAATGATTTCAAATTATTACGCATCTTTCTGTGAGGTTTCTTCTAACCGCGTTGACTCATCATGCAACTTCTGATTATCTAAATTAACAAATGAGCGATATTTGCTCAAATGTAGATTCATTGGAAAATTGAGTTCCTGGGGAGGAAAACCATGCTCAACCGCCGCACCTTTTTGTTCAGATTCGCATTTGCCGGAACCGCTATTTCATTGATGGCGACTCTCGGTATGACCATCACTGCCGCCAATGCTGAAGGCTTGAAAATCGGGTTCAGTCAGGTGACGCTGCAGTCGCCTTTTTATGTGCAGCTCAAGACTGGAGCGGAGGCGGCAGCCAAGGCCGGCGGCGATACATTGGTTTTTCTCGACGCCAATGGTGATGTCAGCAAACAGAACAACGATATTCAGGATTTGATCACTCAAGGTGTGAATGCGCTGATCATCAACCCTGTTAATCCCGATGCCGTCGTGCCATCGCTTGAAGCAGCTGTTGCTGCAGGTATCCCGGTGATCACCGTTGACCGCAGTGTCAATGGTCAGGGTGTTACCGCTCATGTTGGCCGCGACAACAAGAATATGGGCAAGCTGGTCGGTGAAGCCGTTGTTGCACGTCTCAAGGCTGACGGCGTTGAGAAAGCCAAGATCATCGAGATTCAGGGCGACGCAGGCGGTGCGGTGATGATGGACCGGCGCGATGGTTTTCACAGTGCCATTGAAGGAACAGGCCACAAAATTGTTGAAGGCCCCTATGCCGAATATATCCGTGCCAATGCGGTAACAGCCATGCAGGATTTGCTTCAGGCCAATCCGGATGTGAAGGTTGTTTACGCGCATAATGACGATATGGCGCTCGGTGCCTTGCAGGTTCTCAAGGAAAACAATCGCAACGACGTTCTGGTCGCTGGCGTGGACGGACTTTCCGAAGCGCTTGGCATTATCGCTGATGGCGGCAACTATATCGGCTCGGCACTGAACGATCCGAAATATCTCGGCGATGTGACGATTCAGGTGGCGCGTGAAGCGGCAGCCAAGAAGCCTGTTTCGAAATTCGTTGATGCGGGCACGACATTGGTAACACCCAAGAATGTTGCGGGTTTCCCGCGTACTGGACTGTTTGCCGAATATCGCCCGCAAGTTCTCGGTCAGTAAGGCCGTCTCTCGAGCCTGCGGAGCAGATTTGCTTCGCAGCTCCTCTCATTAATACCCACAGGATCATGTCATGCGTGCAGCAGTTCTTTATGCCCCCGGCGATATACGCCTTGAAGAAGTCCCAGAACCGCAGATCAAGCCGGGCCATGTGATCGTCCGCGTTGCTTCTGTTGGTGTCTGCGGGTCGGATCTGCCGCGCATGCTGATCAAAGGCGCGCATAAGATGCCGCTCATCTGCGGTCATGAGTTTTCGGGTCATATTACTGAGCTTGGGGAAGGGGTTGAGGGTTTTGACCTTGGCGAATTGGTGGCCATTCCGCCGATGTTGCCATGTTTCAAATGCGACCAGTGCCAGAAGGGGCAGTTTTCGCGCTGCCGCGACTATGACTATTTCGGCTCGCGGCGCGACGGGGCCTATGCGGAATTTGTCTGTGTTCCTGTTTCCAACCTTTTGAAGACACCGAAGGGGATCGATCCGCGCGCGGTTGCGATGACTGATCCTGCATCAATTGCCATTCATGCTATCTGGAAAGCGGGTGGCATAGGCATGGGGCAGCGTGGCGGCGTCATTGGTTGCGGGCCGATTGGCTTGTTTGCCATACAATGGCTCAAACTGATGGGTGCGAGCGAAGTCGTTGCCGTCGATGTGTCGGAAGAAAAACTTGATATGGCGCGGCGCGCGGGCGCGACGCATACATTTCTCTCTGGAGCAGACATTCCAGCGAGCCTGCTTTGCGATACGATTATTGAAGCTGCAGGACATCCATCCTCGATCAATATGGCTGTGAAAATGGCCGCGCCGAGCGGTCATGTGGTCTTCATTGGAATTCCGGTTGCCGATGTACCCCTCGACAACAAAACCTTCCAACATTTCCTCCGGCAGGAAGTCTCGCTGCATGGCTCGTGGAACTCGTTCGGCGCCCCTTATCCGGGGCCACAATGGACGGTTACGCTGGAAAAACTTGGTTCTGGCGAACTCGAATGGGAATTCATGATTACCCATGATCTTGACCTTGCTGAATTGCCGGGCATGTTCGAAAAATTCCGGACTGACAGGGGTTTGTTCTTTTCAAAAGTCATGTTCCGGCCCTGAGACTTTGGGAAGAGGCAGGGTATCGAGGGAGGATTTGGCAGGATGACACTTGTCCTGAACTTTGATCTTGGCACGGGAGGAGTCCGCGCCGGTGTTTACGATGTCGAGCGCAAGACCATGCTCTCGCTGTCGGAGGCAAGCTATTCCACCACATATCCCCACGCAGGTTGGGCCGAACAGCAGCCAGATGAATGGTGGAACGCGCTTTTGACGGCGGGCCGCCAGGCAGTCGAGCAATGCGGATCGGGAGAAATAGCGGCAGTTTGTGTTGCCACAACAGCGTCGTCCGTTGTGGTCTGTGACAGGAACAGCGCGCCGCTTTATCCTGCTATTTTATGGATGGACTGCCGTGCTGCAAAAGAGGCGCGTGCGACGGAAAAGGTCAAACATCCGGTTATGGCCTATAGCGGTGGGGGTGATGCAGTCGAATGGCTTGTTCCAAAGGCGATGTGGCTGGCCGAACACGAGCGCACTATCTTTGGCCAGGCGGATATCATCTGTGAGGCTCTGGATTTTATCAATTACCGGCTGTGCGGTGAGTGGGTAGGCTCGCGCATGAACGCCGCCTGCAAATGGAATTACGATTCCAAGAATGGCGCTTTTGTTTCCGAGATTTACGAAGCGCTTGGCGTTCCCGAATTGCAGAACAAGCTGCCACAGAGGATTGTTCCGGTCGGCGATACGATCGGCTCATTGAAGCCTGAGATCGCGGCTGCGCTTGGCGTCACATCGTCACCACTGCTCGCTCAAGGCGGCATTGACGCTCATATCGGCGTGCTGGGTGCAGGGACTGTTGCTGCGGGCGGCATGTTGATCATCGGCGGAACATCTGTCGTGCATCTGACCCACTTGAAAGAGCAGGGCAATGTAACGGGCTTCTGGGGACCTTATCCCAATGCGCTTGTCGATGGATTATGGCTCGTCGAAGCTGGTCAGGTTTCGGCCGGTTCGATCCTGAATTGGTTCAGCAGCAAGATTTTCGGGTTGGATGAACAGGGTCATCGTGATCTCATTCGTGAGGCATCCGCCGTTTCGAAGCAGAATTCGGGATTGTTGACGCTTGATTACTGGATGGGAAATCGCACACCTTATCGCGACGCAGATCTGCGCGGGGCAATACTCGGCCTGTCGCTCGGTCATAACAGGGCGGACATCTATTCGTCGGCTGTCGATTCCATCGCGCTTGGCTCTGCCAATGTTATCGCTGTGCTGGAAGAGCGCGGTGTCTCCGTCGAGCGGATCGTGATGGCTGGCGGCATTTGCAAGAATGCATTGTGGCTACAGGCGACAATCGACGCCATCGGTAGACCTGTTCATGTGGCTGGAGATGACAACCTCTCGCTTATTGGAACAGCCGTCTGCTGCGCCCACGCACTTGGGCTGTTTCCTGATCTTATCTCTGCATCGGAAGCCTGTGCAGCACCGACGAGAGAAGTTCACCCTGACCCCGTGCGCGGTCAGCGGTATCGCGATACGATAGGGCTTTATCGGGACACAACCGAAACATTGATGCCGACGCTGCATACATTGAGCGGCAGGCAATTGGCAGGGGCTGCATCATGAACGACGCTCGGATCAATCCATCTGTCCGGTTACCCTCCGATGAGCAGCGGGAGCATCTGATGGTGCGTGTCGCCAAGCTCTATTATGATCTTGAGCGGACACAGAGCGAGATTGCCACGGAGCTTGGCCTGACACGCTGGCAGGTTGGCCGGTTGCTGATTGAAGCCAAGGAACTGGGCGTTGTCCGCATTGAGATTACGCCGCGCGCCTATCGCAAAACGGAACTTGAGGTACGACTGCAGCAGGAATTCGGTCTGCGCGACGCCATTGTGGTTCCATCAGGCGGAACGACCGATTCAGCTCTTCTTATGGAAAGTGTGGCGCAGGCTACGGCCAAATATCTGGCTGGTCTCAACCCCAAGGCCGATCTGATCGGTGTTTCCTGGGGGCGCACCATGTCGGCGGTTGCTAAATTTCTGCCGAACAACTGGAACCCCGGTGTGCATGTCGTTCTGGTAAATGGTTCGACAAATCTGCGGTCCACTTCAACCCATACAAGTGCCGTTGCCGAGGAATTCGCCAAGGCTGGTAATGGTATCGCAACGCTACTGCCTGTCCCTGCCATTGTCGGCAAGAAAACCACCCGTGAAGTGCTTGAGGAAGACCCGATTATCGAGCGTGTGCTCAAGCTGGCGATAGAGGCCGATGTGGTCTGTTTCGGTATGGGTGGCATCACCCATGATTCTGTCCTTCTCAGCTCCGGATATCTTGAAGAGGTAGATATTGACCGATTGAAAGACGCGGGCGCTGTCGGTGATATTCTCGGCCGCTTCCTCGACAAGGACGGCAACATCGTTGACCAGACGATCGATGACCGCACGGTTGGGTTGCGGCTTGACTATCTCAAGACCAAGCAGCGTTCGATTGGTGTCGTTGCGGGTGAGGAGAAACTTCAGATCGCACTTGCTGCGCTGAAAGCCGGTTATGTCTCTGTCATTGTCACCGACGAGGCCACCGCTCACTATGCATTGGAGGCCAGAAGTGACGATTGATGTTCTGACGGTTCAGCAAGTGTCGAAGAAGTTCTTGCCCAACATCATCGCATTGGAATCGGCCTCGCTGAATGTTCGTGCCGGCGAGGTGCATTGTCTTCTTGGTGCCAATGGCGCTGGAAAATCAACCTTGCTGAAGATTATCGCCGGAGCCTTCCGTCCGACAGATGGCTCGCTGCTACTCGATGGCAAGCCCGTTGATCTGCATTCGCCCGCGCAGGCAGCACGGCTTGGCATTTCCATGATCTATCAGGAGCTGGATCTGGTCCCGCAATTGACCGTCGAGCAGAACCTGTTTCTTGGCCATGCACCCGGTCGCTTTGGATTGATCAACCACAGGGAACGCCGGGAAAGAGCCGCCGTGGCCTTAAAGCGCGTTGGCGCAAATTTCAAACCGGAAGCCCGGGTTGAAACCCTGTCGGTTGCCAACCAGCAATTAACAGCTATTGCCCGCTCGCTGACTATGGACGCCAAGATCATCATCATGGATGAGCCATCGGCATCCCTCAACGAAACCGAGCTTGCCAGCGTGTTTGCAGTCATCCGCGAACTTGTCAAACAAGGGGTTGCCATACTCTATGTCAGCCACCGCCTTGGTGAACTGCGCGAAATCGGCGATCGGGTTACGGTGTTAAGGGGTGGGAGGACCATCGAGACATTCGATGTAAAAAATACCGGCGATAGCGCCTTGGTCGAAGCGATCATTGGCAAACAACGATCCCTGATCGAACGAAAAGTGCGCGAACCAGTTACCGGCGACGTAGCGCTGCGTGTCAACAGGCTGCGCGGGCCGGAAGGTCTCGATATCAGTGGCCTTGACGTGCGTTGGGGCGAGGTGGTTGGCCTGACTGGTCTTAATGGTTCCGGCCGCACATCGTTCCTGAAGTCGCTTTTCGGTGCCAATAGCTTCGAAGGCGAAATCAAGCTGGAAGGCAAGCTGTTCCATCCGCGTCATCCGGCCCATGCTATTCGCAGTGGCATTGGTCTTGTGCCGGAAAATCGCAAGACGGAAGGGCTGGTTCTTCATGCGCCGATCTACAAGAATGCGACGTTGCCTTCCATGCGCGAAAGCTGGCTGACACGCCATTCCCATCAGAAACAAAAGACGACGCCGGTTCTTAAAAGCCTTTCGACCAAATATGGGCGACCGGAACAGGCTGTTGTGCAGCTTTCCGGTGGCAATCAACAGAAGGTTGTTCTGGCCAAATGGATCATCAATGGCGCGAGGGTCCTGCTTCTGGATGAACCGAGCCGCGGTCTCGATATCGGCGCTAAGGCTGATCTCTACAACCTCGTTGACAGGCTTGCGGCGAAAGGAGCGGCCGTCATCGTTGCGAGCAGCGAACTCGACGAACTCTACGCCGCCTGCGACACCATCTGGGTATTTCATGAAGGCCGCAACATCGGCAAATACGATCCTTCGATCGTGGACCGTGACACGATATTAAGGGCAACAATTCTGGGTGAAAATCATGTCCAACACTGAAACCGCATTGTCGCCGGCTGATACGCCGTCGCCGGCATTCGGCAAACGCCTTGTCGATCTGGCAATCGAGTATAATTTCATCGTCATCTTTCTGGCAGTCGTTGTTATCGCAGCGTCGCTTTCGAGCAACTTTCTAACCTTCACCAACATCGCCAACCTGTTTCAGCAGGCGGCTGTTGTTGGCTTGGTTGCCATAGGCATGACCTTCGTCATTCTGACCGGCAATATCGATCTGTCCGTCGGCAGCGTTGTCGCGCTTTGCGGTATGCTGGTTGCAGTGCTCATGTCGCACGGATTTGATCCATTCGTGGCAGTCGCAATAACGGCTCTCGTCGGCACAGCCTGCGGTGCCGGGATGGGTGCAATCAGTGCGCTCGCTCAAGTGCCCAGCTTTATCGTGACCCTTGCGGGGCTCGTTTCGTTTCGAGGTATCACATACCTCATGACCGACGGTGTACCGGTGAGCGGTCTGCCGCAGGGGTTTGCGTCGATCAGCTCGACGATGATCCCGCTTTTCCCCGGCTTCTCCCTGTCATCAATGGGGTTAATTTTCATTGTTCTTTGCATTGTTGCCGGGTTGGTGCTTCGTTTTACCGTTTTCGGCGAGTACGTGTTTGCCACAGGTGGCAATCCTGAAGCTGCTCGGCTTTCCGGCCTGCCGACGCGGTTCATGATCACCGCAGTTTTCGCCGTCTCCGGTTTCATGGCGGCACTTGGCGGTATTCTTCTGACATCACGCCTGCGTATCGGTCAGCCGACGGCGGCTCAAGGACTTGAGCTTGACGCTATCGCTGCCGTTGTGCTCGGTGGTACAAGTCTCTTCGGTGGACGCGGTGGCGTGCTCGGTACATTTTTTGCCGTCATGCTGCTGCAGGTTCTCCGCAACATATTCAATCTTCTGGGATTGGGCTCCTTCTACCAGATGACTGTGACCGGTATTATCATCGTTGCAGCCATCTTGCTCAATCGCTTCATCGATCACAGGAAGGGTCGGGGATGAACACGCAACAACCATTGGTCCAAAAGGGCACGGAAATCCAAATGCCACATTCCCACGCGCGTAACACCGGCACGAAACTGCTGCCTGATTGGTTCGAGGATATTGCAGTCAACCGTTCTGCAACGGAACGTCGTGCCGCGACATTGACGACGAGACGGACCGTCAAGAAGGAGTATCAGGCGGCATGGCTGGTCAAGGCGATCACCTGCATTGATCTGACCACCCTTGCCGGTGACGATACGGCTGGCCGTGTTCGCCGTCTGTGTGCCAAAGCAAAGAAGCCGGTTCGCGATGACATTCTTGAAGCGCTTGGTCTTGCCGATGCGAATATCACGACCGGTGCTGTCTGTGTCTATCCGACCATGGTTTCCCATGCGGTCAAGGCTCTCGAAGGTTCCGGCATCCCGGTTGCATCAGTTGCGACGGGTTTTCCCGCTGGCTTGACGCCATTGCCGCAGCGGTTGGCCGAAATCCACTACGCCGTTGGTGAAGGTGCCAAGGAGATTGATATCGTCATCACGCGCGAACATGTTCTGACCCAGAACTGGTCGGCGCTTTATGACGAGATTTCCCAAATGCGCGAGGCTTCGGGCGAGGCGCATATGAAAGCCATTCTGGCGACGGGTGATCTGAACACATTGCGCAATGTGTATCGCGCTTCGATGGTTGCGATGCAGGCCGGAGCAGATTTCATCAAGACATCAACCGGCAAGGAGGACGTGAACGCCACGCTTCCCGTCAGTCTGGTGATGCTGCGTGCCTTGCGGGATTATGGCGAGCTTTCCGGCCAGATCGTTGGTTTCAAGCCTGCCGGTGGCATGAAAACCGCCAAAGACGCCATGAACTGGCTGATCCTGATGAAAGAAGAATTAGGACTGCCATGGATGCAGCCGGACCTGTTCCGGCTCGGAGCCAGCTCGATGCTTGGTGATATCGAACGGCAGTTGGAACATTATGTGACGGGCCGCTACTCGGCGTCTTCGCGCCACGCACTCGCTTGAGGAAAACGACTATGGGACAGATCAAGGATATTCTTCGCACGATGGAATATGGCCCCGCACCAGAAAGCAATACCGATGTCCAGAATTGGCTTGATGCCAATGCGAAGGGTTTTGGCCATTTCATCAATGGCAAGTTCACCGGCACTGATGGACGTGAGACATTTGCCGTTATCAATCCGGCCAATGATGCCGTACTCGCAAAGGTTGCCCATGGTACTGACGGCGATGTTGACGAGGCGGTGAAAGCGGCGCGTGCAGCATTCGGTAAATGGTCGAAGCTGTCAGGGCATGAACGCGCTAAATATCTCTACGCGATTGCCCGTCACATCCAGAAGCGTGAGCGCTTCTTCTCCGTGCTGGAGACCATGGACAATGGCAAACCGATCCGCGAAACCCGCGATATCGATATTCCGCTGGTTGCCCGGCATTTCTATCATCACGCCGGTTGGGCGGAGATGGTCGAGACAGAGTTCGAGGGCTTCTCGCCTGTGGGTGTCTGCGGACAGGTGATCCCGTGGAATTTCCCGCTGCTGATGCTCGCATGGAAGATTGCTCCGGCGCTTGCTGCTGGTAACACAGTTGTTCTGAAGCCAGCTGAGCTGACGCCATTGACAGCCATTGCTTTTGCCGAGATTTGCCATGAAGTGGGCCTGCCTGCCGGTGTGGTCAACATCGTTCACGGCGATGGCGCGACAGGCGCTGCAATCTGCGGTCATGATGATATCGACAAGGTGGCCTTCACCGGCTCGACCGAAGTTGGCCGTATCATCCGCGAGCAGATTGCCGGTTCTGAAAAGAAGCTGTCACTGGAACTTGGCGGCAAGTCGCCCTTCATCGTGTTCGAAGATGCCGATATTGATGGCGCTATCGAAGGTGTGGTTGATGCCATCTGGTTCAATCAGGGTGAAGTGTGCTGTGCCGGTTCGCGCATTCTCATTCAGGAAGGCATTGCTGAGCATTTCTATGCGAAGTTGCGCAAGCGCATGGAAACACTGCGGGTTGGCGATCCGCTTGATAAGACAATGGATGTTGGTGCTATCGTCTCCAAGGGACAATTGAAGCGCATTACATCACTGGTTGAACAGGGTAAGACCGAGGGCGGCACGCTCTGGCAGGCGCCGGTAACGCTGCCGACCAAGGGTGCTTTTTTTGCGCCTGCTTTCTTCACCGATGTAGAGCCTGCATCGACAGTTTGTGAAGTAGAGATTTTCGGTCCCGTCGCCACGGCGACGACGTTCCGCACGCCGGATGAAGCCATCGCACTTGCCAACAATACCAAGTATGGGTTGGCCGCATCAATCTGGTCTGAGAATATCAATCTTGCGCTTGATATGGCGGCGCGGGTCAAGGCAGGTGTTGTCTGGATCAATTCGACCAACCTTCTCGATGCCGGTGCCGGTTTTGGCGGTTATCGCGAAAGCGGCTATGGCCGTGAAGGCGGACGCGAAGGGCTTTATGAATATCTGACTGCCGATTGGGAAAAGCGCCTGCCACTGGGCAAAGCAGAACAGGCATTCAAACCATCGGCCGCGCCTGACGGTGAAGCGAAAATCGCCCTTGGCAGTTCGATCGACCGCACCGTCAAAAACTATGTTGGCGGCAAGCAGGCCCGCCCTGATGGTGGGTACAGCTATTCCGTCATCGGCAAGGGTGGGCAGATTATCGGTCAGGCTGGCATCGGTAATCGCAAGGATATTCGCAATGCCGTTGAAGCAGCTGCCAAGGCCGGTTCATGGGGTGGTGTGACAGCGCATAACCGCGCGCAGGTGCTTTACTATCTCGGCGAAAACCTCAGTGCGAGGCAAACCGAATTCGAGGCATTGCTGGTAGAAAGCACTGGTGTTACGCCGAAAGCTGCGGCTGAAGAGTTCGCAACCGCGCTGCGCCGTATCTTCTATTATGCGGCTCAATCCGACAAATATGATGGCGCGGTGCATTCCACCAAGTCCCGCCATGTAACCTTGGCAATGAACGAACCATGGGGCGTTGTGGGCATTGTCTGCCCGGATGATCAACCGTTGCTGTCATTCATTTCACTGGTTTTGCCAGCAATCGCCATGGGCAACCGTGTCGTAGCCGTCCCATCGACCAAACATCCGCTTCTGGCTGCCAATCTCTATCAGGTGCTGGATACCTCAGATGTTCCAGGCGGCGTGGTGAACATTGTCACTGGTGAGCGCGATGTTCTGGCTAAAACACTGGCTGAACACGATGAAGTCGATGCGCTCTGGTATGTCGGCTCGAAGGATGGCAGCGCGATGGTTGAAAAAGCATCCTGCGGCAATCTGAAAGCCACATGGGTGAACAATGACCGCCAGCGTGATTGGCTGAATACGCAACAGGGGCAGGGCAAGGACTATCTGCGCCGCGCCATTCAGGTGAAAAACATCTGGGTGCCCTACGGCGAATAACGCAAGAAAGACCGCAGCGGCGCTAACCGCTGCGGTCTTTTTGATTTCAATGATTTTAGCTCTTTGGCAGACCGGGCGGATTGGTAGCAGCCTTGTCGATGGCTTCCGAGCCTAGATTCCAGCGATCGAGAACCTGCTTGTATTTGCCATTGGCGATCACCGCGTTGAGTGCGGTAGTGATGCCATCAGCGGCTCCGCTGGCCTTGCGCGTCGTTACGGCAACTTCGGCAGTGATGGGCCAACCACCGCTGACAGTACCAACCAGCTTGGTCTTGCCGCCCACCTTGGCCTTGTAGGCCTGCGTAGCATTCACGCTGAACACCACATCGGCGCGGCCAGACTGGATGGCAAGTGTGCTGACCGCATCATCGTCATAATACTGGACTTCGATGGGCTTCAGGCCCTTGGCGACATTTTCCTTGTCCCAGGCCAGCAGGATTTTCTCCTGATTGGTACCGGCGTCCGTGATCACCTTCAGCCCGGCAATGTCCTTTGGCTCTTTAATGGCTTTGATGGTGCTGTCCGCTTTTACGTAATAACCAAGCTCGTCCTTGCGATATGTGGAGAAATCGAACTTCTCCTTGCGCTGTTCGGTAACGGTAACGTTGGAGATCACCGCGTCGAACTTGCCGGATTCAAGCCCAAGCGGCCAGTCGGCCCAGGCGACGGGGACGAGTACCAATTCACGGCCGAGACTATCGGCCACCAACTGTGCGAGATCGACGTCAAAGCCGACAACAGTTGTGGCGTCGTTGGCATAGGTGCTGAGTGGCGGGTTGGAAGGATGGAGCCCGATGGTGAGCTTGCCGTCGCTGACGAACTTGAAACCTTTGGAGACCGCCTCGATGGCTTTCTCGTTTTTCTCCGCCCGCACGCGGTCTTTCTGGTCAGGGCTCAGATCGAAGCCGTCGCCTGCTGCGAAGGCAAGCCCTGTCGTTGCGGCAATGAAAGCCCCTGCGACAAAAGATATAAGTTTTAGTCTGTTGGTCATGGATAACCCCTTGAGTGTGGTTTGTTGGTTGTTGTTCAGCGCCGTGCCCCCGCGCTGATGCGCACGGGCTGATCGCCCCAGCCGATTTCCGGAGCGATTTTGGTGATGAAATCGGAGAGGATTTGCTCGTATTCGTGTTGTTTGAATTCGTAGGGCAGTTCGAGCCGCAATTCCCCGACACGCGCAATGATAGGGTCATTGAACAACTGTTCGAGAATTTGCTCCGACGTCCCGACAAGGTCCTGCGGAAACAGGGTCCGCCTGTCGCCCTGCGGTTTCAGTGTGCGTTGATAGCGGCTAGCCGCATATTCAGCATATTTCTTCCGGGTGGCCGCATCGGCGCTATCCGTGGGAACAATGACACGCCCGAGGGATACGCGTCGGAACGCTCCGTCGAGATTCTGGTGATAAGCATCGAGTTGACGCCCCTGAGCTTCATAGAAATTGTCGGTGTTTTCGCCAGCTGTGACATTGCCGATCATCAGATTGAAGCCGTTCTTGCCTGCCCAGCCGACGGATCGCAAAGACCCGCCGCCATACCAGACACGATTGACCAAACCCTCGGCGTGGGGCTGCAGGCGTGGTCGCTGCGGCCCACCCGGTGTCGCGATGAATGTCTCGAGATCAGCAAGGAATTCGCCGCGCAGATTATTGGCAAAACGGATGACGCGCTCGTGAGAAAGATCGAAATCCTTCCAGTTGCCGTCAAATACCAGTGGTCCGAGCAGGTCCGCATGGGCCGGTGTCCCAGCACTCAGACCTATGTTGAGGCGGCCACGCGACAGGACGTCAACGGTCGACAGGTCTTCCGCAAGGCGATACGGGCTTTCGTAGCCAATCTGAATGACCGCTGTGCCCAACTGGATACGGTTGGTTCTCTGTGTTGCCGCTGCAAGGAACACACCCGCAGAGGATATGCCGTGTTCAAGATGCCGCTGCCGCACCCAGCCGCTGTCAAATCCCAGCTTCTCGCCGAATTCCAGCAGACGGAGTGTGTTCTCCAATCCTTCGTGCGGATCGTCGTCCCGATAGTTTCCCGGTGTCAGGAAGCCCACATGATTGATGGAAAGAGAAGTATGCGTCATAGGGAAGACCTTGTTGTTGGCGCTTAAACTGATGGTCGGCCAATCAGATTTTCGGCAAGCCGGGTGGGTTTGTCCGCGATTTGTCGAGGGCTTCGGGGGTAAGCTGCCAGCGCGCGAGTGACTGCGCATATTTACCGTCAGCAATCAGCTCGTTGATTGCAGCTGTCAGGCTATCGGCAATGCCGCTTTCCTTACGGGTGGTGATTGCAACATCTGCAATGAGCGGCCATCCGGCATTCACTGTTCCAACCAGTTTGATCTTGTGATCGATAGCGGCACGATATGCTTGCGGTGCGTTGGGATTGAACTCCGCATCTGCACGGCCAGATTGAATGGCGAGCGCACTCACCGCGTCATCGTCATAATACTGCAGTTCGACAGGCTTCAGACTCCTGGCAACATTCTGCTTGTCCCATTCGAGCAGGATTTTCTCCTGAATGGTGCCGGAACCAGTGATGATCTTGAGTCCCGCAATGTCCTTTGGTTCCTTGATCGAGGTGATCGGACTATCGGCTTTGACGTAGAAGCCATGCAAGCCGAGACGATAGGTGGAGAAATCGAATTTCTCTTTGCGCTGCTCGGTTACGCCCACATTGGAAATGACGGCATCGAATTTTCCGGATTGAAGACCAAGCGGCCAATCTGCCCAGGCGATGGGAACAAGTTCGAGTTTCTTGCCTAGGATATCGGCGATCAACTGCGCAAAGTCAGGATCATAGCCAACGACTGTCTTGGCATCGGTGGCATAGGTACTAAGCGGCGGATGCGCGACGCTGATACCAACGGTGAATGTGTCATCTTTAACGAATTTGAAGCTTGCCGGGATCGTCGCAATCACCTTTTCACTCTTCTCGGCCCGCGGCTTACCGCTTTGATCGGGGCTGAGGTCGAAACCTTCAGCGTGAACCATAGCAAGTCCTGATGCCGTGGCGATGAGAACTGCCAGGGCGAAGGAGATGAAAGAGGGGCGAAGCAACATATTGTATTCCCTTGATATTTTATGTCTTTAGGTGTGGCGGTTTAAAGAACCTTGGCTAGAAACTCGCTGGTGCGCGCATTTCTCGGGCGGTTCAGGACCTGTTCCGGTGATCCGGTTTCAATAACCTTGCCGCCGTCCATGAAAATCACCGTGTCTGCCACTTCCCGGGCAAAGCCGATCTCGTGGGTAACGATGATCAGCGTGGTACCAGAGCGGGCAAGTTCCTTGATGACGTCGAGAACTTCACCCACCAATTCGGGGTCAAGCGCCGATGTTGGTTCATCGAACAGCAGGACCTTTGGTCTGAGAGCAAGCGCCCGGGCGATGGCTACGCGTTGCTGCTGGCCACCGGAGAGTTGACGCGGATAAGCATCAATCTTGTCGCTGAGGCCAACGCGGGCAAGCAGTTCGCGAGCAAGGCTTATTGCTTCGGGGCGGGTGAGGTGACCAAGTGAAACCGGGGCCTCGATGATATTTTCGAGAACTGTCAGATGCGGGAACAGATTAAAACTCTGGAACACCATGCCGATATCAGCACGGCGCTTGAGAATATCCCTTTCCTTCAACTCATAGAGCGTCCTGCCACTTTTGCGATAACCGACCAGCTCGTTGTCGACGGTGATGAAGCCATCATCGACGCGTTCAAGATGATTGATGGTACGCAGAAGAGTGGATTTACCCGAGCCGGACGGGCCAAGAATGGCTGTTACGCTGCCTGCCTTGATATCGAGCCGGATATCATCAAGCACCTTGAGCTGACCAAAGCTCTTGGATACACCCTGAATTTTTACTGATCCCGGTGTACGCCATTTGGCGAGAGGTATGCTGCGGTCGCTGGTTTTGGACGCCGCGACGTTCTGCAGGGACGACACGATCACGGTCTGCGGACGGGCAAGGATCGGTGCGCCAAAGAGCCTGCGGAACAGTTTGCGGAAAATCGGAGCAGGGGGATTGCGCAGCGCACCCTTGGAAAAGTGCCGTTCAATATAGTGCTGGGCTACCGATAAGGCAGTCATGATGATCAGATACCAGACCGTTGCCACCATCAGAAGTGGCACCACTTCAAGATTGCGTCGATAGATCACCTGAACGGTGTAGAAGAGTTCCGGCAATGCCAGCACATAGACCACCGATGTGCCCTTCGCCAAACCGATGATCTCGTTAAAGCCGGTGGGGAGGATCGTGCGCATGGCCTGTGGCAGGACAATGCGCAATGCCTGTCTGCGACGGGAAAGACCGAGTGCCGCCGCTGCTTCCAGCTGCCCCTGATCAACAGACAGAATGCCGCCACGGATAATCTCGGAGGAGAAGGCTGCCTGATTGAGACTGAGGCCGATGAGGGCAGCTGCAAACGGGCTGAGAATCGAGATCGTTGGATACTCGGCGAAGAGAATGTCCGTATAGGGAACACCGATCCGCACAGTTGCGTAGAGGTAGCCGAGATTGTTGAGGATCAGCAGCAGAACAATCAAGGGTATGGAGCGAAGCAGCCAGATATAGGCCCAGGAGAGGCCCGACAGGAGAGGAGATTTTGATACGCGGGCAAGCGCAAGCGCTGTTCCCAGCGCGAAGCCGAGTAGGCTGCCTAAAGCGGTCAGCAGCAATGTGCGTGCAAGCCCCGCGAGAACCGGTGCTGAGAAGAACCATTCGGCGAAGACGTTCCAACCCCATTTTGGGTTCGTCAGGATAGATTGGAGCGTAACAGCAATGATAAGTGCGGCAACTAATGTTCCGAAGAAACGCGCCGGATATTTTGCCTTCACAACCTTGTAGTGCGTGTAATCCTCGGTCGCGGCGGCGGAGGGCTGCGCGGAATGCGCGCCCGAATAGTCTGCTGTAATCGCCATACTTCCAAATTCCCCTGTACAACACTTCTCTGTCGAGAAATCCCGTGAAAGAAAACTTGTACGGGATTACCTTTTACTCGACTGATTTAGTAGTGTTTAAGCGAAACAGTCAAAGACGACAGACTGCGAATTCAGGGTGGTTAGAGAAGCTTTGTTGCAAAGAACAGGATGTATTGAGCATGAATTCCCACAGATGACGCAATCGTGGCGCCGGTCAAATCATCCGGCCTGACGCAGGAGATCACGGTCTGACGTAGCGCCATCTGTTACTTGTGAAAGCTGCGCAGCCAATGCACTGATATCCTTTTCGAAGGGCAGATGGCGATAGGTTTCCGGCGCAGCATTGACATCGAAAAGTGCCGTATAGCCGGAGCGCAGATACAGTTCTTTTGCCTCCGGTTGGCGAAAGCCGGTGGTCAGGTAAATGCGTGTGTAACCTTGGCGGGCGGCTTGTTGTTCCAGTTCGACGACAACTTTGCGCGCGAGCCCCTGCTGGCGAAGATCCGCATGGGTCCAGATGCGCTTGAGTTCAGCGGTATGTTCATCATAACGCTTGAACGCACCGCCGCCAATTGTTTCGCCGTTACGGATCAGGAGCAGGAAAGCGCCGTGGGGAGGGGCGAACAATTCGGCTGGATAACGGCTTAACTCGTTGCGTGCGGGTTCACCATAATAGTTGCCGTAGCGCGTTTCATACTCGACGATCAGCGCTTCGATCAAAGGTTGGGAGCGTTTGTCATTCGGCGTGGTGTAAACAAAAACATCAGTCATGATTGTCTCGCGCTTTTGTCGGAGGGATTTTTGGCAAGATAGGCTTCGGTTAGCGTCACCCAGTACCGGGCGGCTGAAGGCAAGATCTCGTCGTTGAAATTATAGAGCGCGCTATGCAGTGGAGCGCTATCGCCATTGCCGATGAATAGGTAGCTACCGGGCGTTTCCTGCAGCATGAAGGCAAAATCCTCGCTGGCGGAAATCGGGCGGAATTCCTTTTCAATGCGCGCATCACCGAAATGATCAAGCGCCACCTGCCGGGCAAATGCTGTTTCATGAGGATGATTGACCAGCACGGGGTAGCCGCTTGGATAATCCACCTCGGCAACGGCGCCGTAGCTTTCAGCCTGTGCCTTGGCGAGGGTGTTGAGACGGGCCTTGATGGTTTCCCGCACTTCTCTGCGGAATGTGCGCACCGTCAGTTCCAACTCGACACTGTCGGGTATGACGTTGGGCGCGATACCCGCATGGATGGTACCAACTGTAATCACCGCAGCATCCAATGGATCGATGTTGCGGGCCACAATGCTTTGCAGCGCCATGATGAAGGATGCGCTGGCGATAACCGGGTCCACGGTTTCCTGCGGCCTTGCGCCATGGCCGCCCTTGCCGATAATCCGGACCGTCACCTTGTCCACCGAAGCCATGGCGGGGCCCGTGATGAACCCGAACTGACCCGCGGGAACGCCGGGCCAATTGTGCAAGCCGAACACTGCGTCGCAGGGAAAACGCTTGAACAGGCCATCGCGGACCATCGCGCGCGCACCGGCGCCACCTTCTTCGGCTGGCTGGAAGATGACGTTGAGTGTACCGGCGAAGTCGCGTGTTTCTGCAAGATAGCGGGCGCTGGTCAAGAGGATTGACGTATGGCCGTCATGACCGCAGGCGTGCATTTTCCCAGACGTGCTGCTGGCATAGGGTAGGCCGGTTGCTTCAACGATAGGCAGGGCGTCCATATCGGCGCGAATGCCGAGTTTCCTGGGTCCATTGCCGTTTTGCAAGGTGCCGACAACGCCGGTTTTGCCGACGCCTCGGGTCACCTGATAGCCCCAGTCATTCAACTTGTCTGCGACGAGTTCGCTGGTGCGATGCTCGTTGTAGCCAAGCTCGGGGTGCCGGTGCAGATCGTGACGAAGAGCGACCATCTCGTCCAGATAAGTGCCGATCTTTTCCCCAATCCTGTCCGTGTGCTGACCCATCAGAGCGCCGTTTCTTTAACGCGTTGTTTGGCGCCTTGATCCTGTTTGGCGTACCGGCTTTCGCGGAAAGGGAGACCAATATTCTCGCGCAGCGTCGTTCCCGGCAGCACCTTGTTGTGATAGCCGCGTTCTTCAAGCAGCGGCAGGACCTCACGGGTAAAGTCTTCGAGACCTTCGGTCAGAATCTGAAAGCCAAGAATGAAACCGTCGGCCGCTTCGGTATCGACCCAGTGGATGAGTTCGTCGGCAATCTTCTGCGGCGTGCCAGTGAAGGCGTTGCGCGGCGTTGTCACTTCCAGCGCGACTTCCCTCAAGGTTTGGCCCTTTTCCTTGGCGTTACGCTTGATGCGGTCGGTTGTAGAGCGGAAATTGTTCTTGCCGATGTCACCAAGCTCGGGGAAAGGTTCATCCACCGGATAGGCGCTAAAATCATGGTGGTCGAAGAAACGTCCGAGATAGGCAAGGGCCTCGTCGACAGTCACGAGATCGCGGATCACACGGTATTTGGCTTCCGCTTCCTCGTCCGTTGCGCCCACGATTGGTGCGATCCCTGGGAAGATCAGGACATCGCCCGGTTTGCGGCCATGCTCCACGGCGCTCTGCTTGACGCGGCGATAGAAGGTTTGCGCTTCCTCGATCGGCACATGGTTGGTGAACACGCCGTCTGCGTGCTTGCCAGCCAGATCAATGCCGTCATCGGACGATCCTGCCTGGAAAATAACGGGCTGCCCCTGAGCGGAACGACTAATGTTGAGAGGCCCTTCCGAGTTGAAGAACCGGCCATGATGGTTCAGGCGATGCAGCTTGGTCTTGTCGAAGAACTGTCCTGTTTCGCGGTTGCGGACAAAGGCATCATCGTCCCATGAATCCCACAGGCCCTTGACCACCTCAAGGTGTTCATCGGCGATTTCGTAGCGCAGTGCATGATCGGGATGATCGCGGCCATAATTCTTGGCCGAGCCCTCAAGTGGCGACGTCACGGCATTCCAGCCGGCACGGCCGTTGCTGATCTTGTCAATCGAGCCAAACTGCCGGGCAATGGTGAAGGGATCGCTGTAAGAGGTCGAAACTGTACCGACGAGGCCGAGTTTTGACGTAGTCGCGGCCAGCGCAGACAGGATGGCGATTGGTTCGAAGCGGTTGAGAAAATGCGGAATGGACTTCTCGTTGATGTAAAGCCCGTCAGCGACGAAGGCGAAAGCGATACCTGCCTCTTCGGCCTTGCGTGCATTGCGCACGAAGAAGTCGAAATTGACACTGGCATCCACAGGCGAACTCGGGTGTTTCCACGAGTTCATATGACCACCTGCACCTTGCAGCATCACACCGAACGGAATGGGTCGCTTGGTCATTTTGAAATCTCCGTACTATGCAGCGGCAGCGAATTGTGCCTGGGCCAGAAGTTCGATGGACCGGAGGCGCTTCGCGGCGTCATTGATGGGGGTGTCGATGATGAATTCGCCTATGCCATAGCGGCCATGCAGGCGTTCGAGCTGATCTGTAACCGTATGCGCTGAACCACGCAGGACATTGGGCGTCTTCTTCTCGATCCGGTAATTGGTGGCGCCTGCCTGACGGGCGTATTCTTCCGCCTGCTCGACGCTGCCGACGGTGACGCTCTGGCCGTTCTCGATATGAACCTTGAAATGCTGGATGTTGCCCACGAGACGCTCAGCTTCCGCATCGGTTTCGGCCGCTACAATGCCCACTGCCAGTAAAGGTGAGCGATCTGGAGCCTTCTTTCGATAAGCATCGAGTGTCTGTTGCAGCACTGTCTCATCGCCATTCAAGTGGCTGGCAAAGACAAAATCCCAACCTTGGGCTGCAGCAAGTTCAGCACTGTCAACACTGGCGCCGAGAAGGAAGCGGTGGGCGGCCACCGTAGGGAGCGGCGTTGCCCGTACACCGGCAAGTGTATTACCCTCGGGCAAACCCTCCGCAAGGAATGCGCCGAGCTGGGCCAGTTGTGCCGCAAAGTCTTGTTTTTCGGACCGGGGGATGACGCCTTGTAAGGCTCGGGTCGAGTAGGGCAGCCCGCCCGGCGCTTTTCCGACGCCAAGATCTACGCGATCCGGTCCAAGGGCGGCAAGCAGATTGAAATTCTCTGCCACCTTGTAAGGGCTGTAGTGCTGCAGCATGACACCACCAGAACCAACGCGAATGCGTGTTGTGTTGGCGAGCAGGAAGGCAATCAACACTTCAGGGGAGGAACTTGCCAAAGCAGGTGTGTCATGATGTTCGGCAACCCAGAAGCGATGAAAACCCCATTGTTCGGCCTGACGGGCCAGCGCGACTGTGCGTTTCAGCGCAGTGCTGGCCGTCTCGCCATCATGGATTGGACTTTTATCGAGCAAACTCAGTGCATAGCCCATTTTAGGGTATGGCCTCCATTTGATTGAAGTCACGCATCGCCATTGAGCGCTAGGACTCCGTTTCAGAGGCAGTTAGATTTTCCCGAATTTCGGGGGGCGTCAAAGAACGCTTTGCTAAAAAACAGCGGCGAAACTGTATTAATATTCTTCACTTCATTGGTTAAATTTCAACCTGCCACCCTTGCAAGCCGAAATACTGCACGCGACATGGGGATGTGACTTGTATTGGTCTATCAATGAATTCTTCAAATGGATAACAGGCTATAGCATCTGTCTATTGGGCTAATACTGATCCAGTGAGGCATAAGGGAATGACGTTAGAAGCACGCCTTGAGATAGGTTTCTGACAATTTGAATGAGATGGGAGCGGGGCATGCGCAGAAATTCGATCGGCTTCTGGATATTCGTGCTTACCGCAGTTGCCGCGAGCGGCTATCTCTACAGTTTGATAGTATACAGCGAGGGCTATTACATTGGCGCAATATTTGCCCTTTCGATTTGTGCGCCGATTCTGGCTTTCGAGCGCGGCGTTATCTTTCCAAAACTGCGCGCATGGATAAACACATTGCCGACGGCGGGCTTTCTCGTGACGGCATTGGTAGCTGATTATGTGTTGATCAGTTTTGGTAATGCCGTTTGCGGTATAATTCTGTGGTACTTCGGATGGCTCAACGGAACATTCTGGCAGGCCGCGATCCTTTCACCGCAGGTATTGTTCTATACGCTTGGTGTATTAAGCATCATGATATTCATTTTGCGGGTGCGGGATTTGCTGGGCCGCGATATTTTTGCGAACCTTCTCATCAGCCGCTACCGTCAGCCGGTGGCAGAAGAACGCGTGTTTCTGTTCATCGATCTGGTTGGGTCGACAACTTTTGCCGAAGAATATGGAGATCTGCGGGCTCAGCAGTTTCTTGGAGAACTGTTCGCTGCATTTGCCGAGCCGGTCCGGCGTCATCATGGTGCCATTGATGATTATGTCGGCGATGCTGCCATCATCACCTGGCCTATCGATCGCGGCATTAAGGACGCAAGCTGCGTGCGCTGCGTCTTTGATATTCTGGATGGAATCGAAAAGAACACGGCTCAATGGCTGGAGCGATTCGGGCAGGTTCCAGCTTTGCGTGCTGCGCTGCATGGAGGCCCCATCATCACAGCCGAAATCGGGGTCGATCACCACAAGATCACCTACTTTGGCGATACGGTGAATACGACAGCACGCCTTGAAAGTCTTTGTCGGACACTGGAAGCACCGGTTTTGATCTCGACTGACTTGGCACAGCGCATGAGTTTATCCAATGAAATCAAAGCTGATTATCTGGGTTTGCATGGCGTAAAGGGCAGGGGGCAGGCCCTTGGGGTGATCGCTCTGACGCGGTGACAGTCTGGTGTCCAGCTTGCGAGTATTCTCATTCAGACAATTTCTGTCCACAAAGCGGCAAATCGGCCATTTGCACGATGACAGGCAAAGGCCGTTGCGCTATGGTCCGGGCTGTCGAGGGCTTCGGCTCTGTCAGTTTGCGGGAGAGTGTCGTGCATAGAAATATGCAGGCCACCGAAGGGGAAATCGCCCGAAATCTCTCAGGTACCAGGAACCGCAAACCGGGAAGGCAACTCTGGAAAGTCGGGGGAAACTCCGCGCCGAAGGTGTAAGTTCAGTCAGGGGTCCTGGCTGGGCGAGTCTCTCAGGCTTCCGACAGAGGGGCAAAGAAATGTTCCGCTCTATGGCGGAGGTCTTTGCACGTCTCTGGAGTAAAAATGGGCACTGAAGAAAATCTGAAACAACTGCCGCTCGATGATCTGCACAAGGCCGCAAACGCGCGCTTTGGCGGCTTTGCGGGCTGGTCTATGCCAATCACCTATCCGCTTGGTGTGATGAAGGAACATCTGCACACGCGTGAGAAGGTTGGCCTTTTCGACATTTCGCATATGCAGCTGTTCGATGTTGCTGGCGCTGATGCTGCGGCGCTGCTTTCGCGCGCTTGCCCGCTTGATGCGGCTGCGCTGCAGACGGGTCAATCGAAGTACACCTTCTTCCTGAATGATGAAGCCGGTATTCTCGATGATCTGATCGTTACCCGTCTGGGGAATGAGCATTTCATGGTCGTCGCCAACGCCGGAAATGCGGCAGTTGATGAGGCGCACCTGCGCGGTGTGGCCAAGGGATTTGACTGCGAGATCGATGCGCTGGACCGGGTATTCCTCGCCATTCAAGGACCTGAGGCCGTGAATGTGCTGCGCGATGCCGGTATTGCCGGGATCGATCTTGCTTTCATGCATGGATTTGAGCCGAAACCGGGATGGTTCATGAGCCGCTCCGGTTATACGGGTGAAGATGGTTTTGAGATTGGTTTCCCCGAAGCTGACGCGCGCGCACTGGTTAAACGCTTGCTTGCCGATGATCGCGTTGCATGGGTTGGGCTTGCCGCCCGCGACAGCCTGCGTCTTGAGGCGGGCCTGTGTCTGCATGGTCACGATATTACGCCTGATTATGACCCTGTTGATGCTGGATTGCTCTGGGCTATCACCAAGCCAGTGCGCGAGGCAGCCGGATTTATCGGTGCCGAGGCACTCCTTGCCAAGATCGCAACGGGTTCGACCAAGAAGCGTGTTGGCTTGAAACCCGAGGGGCGGCAGCCGGTACGCACTGATGCTGAACTCTTTGATGCTGATGGCACCAAGATCGGGTTGGTCACATCAGGCGGGTTTGGCCCGTCGGCTGGTTTCCCAGTTGCCATGGGCTATGTCAGCAAAGATTTATCTGCGCTGGGTTCCAAGGTTTTTGCCGAGGTGCGGGGCAACCGCATCCCCGTGGAAATTCATTCACTCCCTTTTACTCCACATCGCTACCACAAAGGATAATTGAGATGGCAGCCACTTACTTTACCGAAGATCACGAATGGGTCCGCGTCGAGAATGACATTGCGACAGTCGGCATTACCGACCACGCACAGGATCAGCTCGGCGATCTGGTTTTTGTCCAGTTGCCGGATGTTGGTCAGTCCCTCTCCAAGGGCGATCCCACCGTTGTTGTTGAATCCGTCAAGGCCGCATCTGACGTCTATGCGCCCGTCGACGGTGAAGTCACCGAAGTGAATGATGCGACCACAAGCGATCCATCGCTGGTCAATTCAGCGGCCGCTAGCGATGGCTGGCTGTGGAAGATGAAGCTGTCCAATCCGGACCAGCTGACCGGCCTTCTCGATGAGGCTGGCTACAAAGCAATCATTGGCTGAAGGCATGATGATGAAAGACACCGTATTCCCGTTTGCTGATCGCCATATTGGCCCAAGCACACAAGGCTCGCGCGCCATGTTGGCCGCCCTTGGCATTCCATCGCTGGAAACCCTGATTTCACAGGCCGTGCCGAAGTCGATCCGCCTTGAGCGCCCGCTCGATATTCCCGAAGCCGCCAGCGAAGCTGAGGCTCTAGCGGAACTCGCGGCCAAGATGGGGCAAAACAAGACCCATAAGAGCTTTATCGGACAGGGTTACCACGGCACCCATGTGCCAGCCGTTATCCTGCGTAATCTCTTTGAAAACCCCGCATGGTATACGGCTTATACGCCTTACCAGTCGGAAATCAGCCAGGGCCGGCTCGAACTCTTGTTCCACTTCCAGACGCTGGTGACAGAGCTTACAGGTCTGCCGGTTGCATCCGCTTCACTTCTGGATGAAGCGACGGCTGTTGCCGAAGCGGTCGGTATTGCCTATCGCCATCATCGCGAAAAGCGGGAGCGTATCGTCATCGCAGGTGCTTTGCATCCGCAGACCGTCGATGTGGTCAAGACCCGTGCCGAGCCGCTTGGGATGACCGTCGACGAGGGCGAAATTGATGCGGGTGTTGCAGCAATCATCGTTCCATGGCCGGATACATTTGGTGTTTATGGTGATTATACCTCGGTCATTCAGACAGCCAAGGCCGCCGGGGCGCTGGTTATCGCAGTTGCTGATCCGCTGGCTCTGACAATCACGCCGCCGCCTGCCAAGTCAGGTGTTGATATTGCCGCTGGTTCCATGCAGCGCTTTGGTGTGCCGATTGGTTATGGTGGCCCGCACGCTGCTTATCTTGCTGTCAGCGAAACGCTGACACGGCTTATTCCGGGCCGTCTGGTTGGTCAGTCCGTCGACAGCAAGGGACGGGCAGGTTACCGCCTTGCTTTGCAGACGCGTGAACAACATATCCGCCGTGACAAAGCGACATCCAATATCTGCACCGCACAGGCGCTGCTCGCCAATATGGCTGTATCTTATGCCATCTGGCATGGTCCGCAGGGTCTTCAGGCTATCGCGCGCGGTGTGCATGCACAGGCTTCGCGATTGGCGGCTGCTCTTACGGGCGCCGGACTTTCCATCGCCGGATCGCATTTCTTCGATACTGTTACCGTCACTGTTCCCGGCAAGGCCGCATCAATCGCAGCCGAGGCCGAAAAGAATGGGCGTCTGCTGCGCATTATCGATCAGGACCGGCTGGGCATTACAGTCGATGAAACAACATCGGAAGATGATCTGACGGCGCTAGTTGCACTCTTCGGCGCGACCTTGCCCGCTGAGGGAAAGGTAACCTTGCCCGGCGAAAGGCAGACGGAAGGTTTTATGACGCAGGCCGTCTTTCATCAGCAGCGTTCAGAAACCGAAATGATGCGTTTCCTGCGCCGTCTGGCGGACAAGGATCTGGCGCTTGATCGCGCCATGATCCCGCTTGGCTCCTGCACGATGAAGCTGAATGCAGCAGCGGAAATGCTGCCGGTCAGTTGGAATAGCGTTGCCAATGTGCATCCGTTTGCTCCGGCTGATCATGCGGTTGGTTACAAGTCGATGACCGACGATCTGGAAAGCTGGCTTTCGGAGATTACCGGCTTTGATGCCGTCTCATTGCAGCCTAATGCGGGTAGTCAGGGCGAATATGCCGGTCTTCTGGCCATTCGCCGTTACCATCTAGACCGGGGTGATGATCATCGCGACATCTGCCTCATTCCAGAATCAGCCCATGGCACGAATCCGGCCAGTGCCCATATGGCTGGCATGCGCGTTGTTGTTGTGGCCTGCGAAGAGGCTGGCGATATTGACCTTGAAGACCTCAAGGCAAAGGCGGAACTGCACGGCGCCAATCTTGCGGCGCTGATGATCACCTATCCTTCGACGCATGGTGTGTTCGAGGAAGGCGTCAAGGATATCTGCACAGTCATTCATCAGCATGGCGGACAGGTTTACTTTGACGGTGCCAACCTCAATGCGCTGGTCGGGCTTGCCCGTCCAGGTGATATTGGCGCCGACGTTTGCCATATGAACCTGCACAAGACCTTCTGCATTCCGCATGGTGGCGGCGGACCGGGTGTTGGCCCCATCGGCGTGAAGAAGCATCTGGCTCCGTTCCTGCCTGGACATGTCGCCAAGGGATCGCAGCATGCGGTTTCTGCGGCACCGTTTGGCAGCGCATCCATCCTTCCAATCACATGGATGTATATCCGCATGATGGGTGGTGCGGGTCTCAAACGTGCAACGGAAATGGCTATTCTCAACGCCAATTACATCGCTGAGCGGCTGAAAGGCCATTATCCCGTGCTGTTCAAGGGAAGTAATGGCCGTGTTGCGCATGAGTGCATTCTCGATACCCGTGTTCTCAAAGACAGTGCCGGGATCAGCGTCGAGGATATTGCCAAGCGTCTTATTGATTACGGATTCCATGCGCCGACAATGTCCTGGCCGATTGCCGGTACGCTGATGGTCGAACCGACGGAATCGGAATCAAAGCGGGAAATCGACCGCTTCTGCGATGCGATGATCCTCATTGCCGGAGAAGCCGAAAAAGTTGCCAGCGGGGTCTGGCCGCGTGATGACAATCCGCTGGTCAATGCACCACATCCATCCGGCGACGTGTTGGCCGATGACTGGTCGCATCCTTATAGCCGCAGGGAAGCCAGCCTTCCGGCCGGTGAGAGCGAAGAGAACCCGAAATATTGGCCTCCCGTATCGCGCATCGACAATGTGGCCGGTGACCGTAATCTCGTCTGCTCCTGTCCGCCCATGCAGGCATATAGCTAAGACAAAGCGCCCCTTCCGGATCATTCGGGAGGGGCTTTTTTACCAGTTCGGTGTGAGGCTTAGACTTTCGTCTGCATCGTCATCAGGCATAGGGCCAAGCTCGGGTGCAAGCTGCCGCAACGCCTGTGGAAGTGCTTGTAGATCATTGGCATCGAAGGACAGATGCGGCAGTCTGGTCCTGATCAGGCCAGCAACAATTTTTGCCTGCATCTCGTCGCGCACACGCTTTGCAGCATCCCGATCAGCCCGGCGTGACAGCCATAGCTTGTGCAAGGCAAAGGCGCGCGGATCAGGACAGGTATAGTCTAGCGGATAACCTTTTTCGTCGATAACCACAGTTGAGATTTTAGGGCTGTTGACCAGCCATGTGAGCCCCTCGATTTCAATAGCCTGCAGGTCATCCGCATCGGCACTGAAACGAGCCTTCTCCCGCGTGGACATGCGATCCTTCGGTGTCGGCTTGATCAGGTCGACAAGGAAACCATCGCGATTGGCAGCGCGATATCCATTGCGGGCCATGAGTGCGAAGGAATGATCGATCTTTTGCAAAAGCCCGATCAGGCCCTTGTGCGAAAAGTCTTTGCTGATCAACCGCAGACTGAAGCGCGAGTCGAATAAGAGATCGACATCTTGGGTGGACAAAAGTCCGCCTGATATCTGGACGCCTGCCATACGCTCATAGGCAAAGAGCGCATTGGTGCCGACCACATCGACAGCCGTGCCAATCAAACCGGATTTGCCGAGTGCGCGGATAATGCGTGCTGTCAGAAGCGGGACGCGGCCAAGCGCCATTGCCCGGTTGACAGGTGCCAGTTCATCCAACCGTTTTGCCAAGCGTGAAACGCGGGTTTTCGAGACTTCGCGCCCAGTATGGAACTGCCCGAAGATTGCTTCAGTCTCGGTCGAGTGGGCTCCAAGAGATTTCCAGATGCCGTTCGTCTTCTTGTAGAGATATTCCTTGCCGTTCGTGCTCTTTTTCCAGGACATCGAGCCGGAAAACCGTTGCTCATATTCCTTCAGACTTGCCCGGTAGACATCATAGGCCTGTTCCGTGTCAATCAATTGGCGCACTTGCTCTGAAGATAATTCTCTGAATTTACTCATATTATCCCCGAGTCATCAATTTTATGTCGTGGTAGGGATAATATATCAACACTGGTGAATCAGGAAGTTGATTTCCAAAGAATTATCCCTTGCGTGTTGGAATTCCTATTATATAGGGATAATTAGTTGTTTTTCAATTAGATAATATTACTTCTATCCCGATACGTGATTGTGACTTTTGTAATGGCTTGGTTTGCCCATTGCAGAAGTTTGAGGTTTGCTTGTTAACTAGACACAACAGCAATCCGGGAAGAGTCGAAAGAATCCTATGTTCGATCTGAAAGTTACGAATGCCACCTTGCCTGACGGTCGCACCCATATCGACATTGGTATCAAATCCGGTCGTATTGTTGCCGTCGAAACCAATCTTGGCGGTGAGGCAGGGGAGACAATCGATGCGGACGGGCTGCTGGTTTCACCGCCATTTGTCGACAGCCATTTCCATATGGATGCAACTCTCTCGCTTGGCCAGCCACGCCTTAATGAAAGCGGGCGGTTGCTCGATGGTATCCAGATATGGGGTGAGTTGAAGCCGCTTCTCACTCATGACGCCGTAATTAATCGGGCGCTACGTTATTGCGATCTGGCTGTGACGCAGGGGCTCCTTGCAATCCGCACTCACGTTGACATCTGCGATGAACGCCTGCTGGGCGTGGAAGCGCTCCTCGACGTCAAAAAGCAAGTTGCACCCTATATTGATCTGCAACTCGTGGCTTTCCCGCAAGATGGCTATTACCGCTATCCCGGTGCTGTCAATCTGCTCAAGCGGGCGCTTGATCTTGGTGTTGATGTGGTTGGCGGTATCCCGCATTTTGAGCGTACCATGACGGATGGTACAGCGAGCGTCAAAGCGCTCTGTGAGATCGCGGCGGAGCGCGGCCTGATGATCGATCTGCACTGCGATGAGACAGATGATCCACTATCGCGCCATATCGAAACGCTGGCCTATGAAACACAGCGCCTTGGTCTGGGAGGCCGTTCTACTGGCTCGCACCTGACGTCAATGCATTCAATGGACAATTACTACGTCAGCAAGCTGCTGCCATTGATTGCAGAAGCTGGTGTTGCAGCGATTGCCAATCCGCTCATCAATATCGGCATTCAGGGCCGCCACGACACCTACCCGAAACGCAGAGGCATGACCCGCGTGCCGGAGCTTCTTGCACATGGTGTTACCGTCGCGTTCGGACATGATTGTGTGATGGACCCTTGGTATTCACTGGGTCAGGCCGACATGCTCGATGTCGCCAGCATGGGGCTGCATGTAGCGCAGATGACGAGCCGTGATGCGATGCGTCAATGCTTCGCGGCTGTAACAACGGAGCCAGCCAAAATACTCAATCTCGAAGGTTATGGTCTTGATATCGGCTGCAAGGCGGACATGGTTCTGTTACAGGCAGCAGATACGATTGAGGCTATCCGTCTCAAGGCGACCCGGCTTGTGGTGATCAAGTCGGGCAAAGTCATTGCGCGGACACCGAAACGGGTCAGTACGATCGCGTTGAATGGTCGTCCTGATGCGGTCGATCCGGCAAGCTATGCTCCAAAGCTCAACTAAGATTCTTCAGTTCCATAATTAAGGTTATGCAACTTAGGGCTGTAGCCGCAAAGTTAAAGTGTCCTGTTTCTGCAAAGTAGAAACGTCGCTGTGTCACCTTCTTGTTGAGTGCAACGAGATATGGGATGCGGATTT
>NZ_FNIY01000002.1 GCF_900104355.1 Phyllobacterium sp. OV277
CGATGGACCAACGGTTCACTGAAGCTGCCAAGCGAGCTGTGGGCCGATTGCCGAACCCACGTCTTTCTGCGCGTGACCATGGATTCCGGCGGCAGCCCGCACTGGGTGGCAGGGTCGAAAACCAGACCACCACGCACCGAACCTGCTGATACAAACCAAACCAACATCGTCCCGCTGCGTGCCGCGTGACGCGGGAAACGCGCTCTATTTGTCGATGAGATCGGGCTCCGCTTGGTCAGTACGGACCGGGTCGAGCAGGAGAAGCGGCGAGCTGCCCTCCAGTTGTTTGGTATGGCTGATAATATGAACCCGGTTTTGCTTATCGCGGTGGACTGAATAGACCAACTCGCCATCCGGCGCTTTGTCCGCCAGCTTGCTGTCGATCCGAAACCGCAGCGTCAGTGCCAGCAGCCCCAGCACGAAGACGGGAGGTATAAGCAGCCATATCGCCTTGATCAAATCCGGCGAGGCTTGAAATGTATCGAGCAGATGAGCCCAGAAATTGTAATCGTTCATGCGCACTCCCTTGTCCAAGAGGAAAGTGGCCACCGGAGGCTAAGCCTCTGGTGACCGGGGAGTTCGTAACTCTCGCAGGAAGAGCGCGCCAGCCTTTAGGGTTGCCCCCTGAACATACGCTGGCGCCTCCCCGATCATAGAACGGGAAGTGCAGTATACGGCAGCACAAGGCCGCCTGCGAGAGGTTACGACACCCCAAGACCGATCCATTTCGAGCGGTCTCATTGCGGACCATAATTGGAATGTGACGGGGGTGGAACTGGTAGAACTACTGGTATGCAGACTTATTGAGCTTGGCGTGGTTCGTGGTTCGTGGTTCGTGGTTCGTGGTTCGTGGTTCGTGGTTCGTGGTTCGTGGTTCGACAGGCTCACCATGAGGGAGGTGGGTGATGCAAAGATAATCGCAGAGATTGCAGATCAAAATGGTTGCAGACTGTAGCTCCCCATCATCCCTCCCCACTCCGTCATCCTCGGGCTTGACCCGAGGACCCATAATTTAAAAGCGCGAGTGGTCACGTTCGTTTGATCTCTTTTGCCGTGGGTCCTCGGGTCAAGCCCGAGGATGACGGGGAGAGGTGGTTTGTAGGGAGCCATATTCTGCAGCCATTATGATTACCTTTGCATCACCCCTCTCCCTCATGGTGAGCTTGTCGAACCACGAACCACGACCACCAACCAACAGCCTTGCAGGGATCACCTACCTGTCAATAAAATCCCGCACGGCCTTATTATACCCCGCCGGGTCCTGCAGCATCGCAAAGTGGCTGGCATTATCCAGTATCACCAGCTTGGCGCCGGGAATGGTTTTGGCCATGTAATCCGTATGCTCGCGGGTGATCGCTTCGTCATGATCACCAAGCACGACGGCAATTGGTGTTTTGATTTTTTTCAGGTCGTCATCGGTCCAGTTTGGCTCGCTGGCCCACATGCCGCTGATCTGCTCGACAAAGGCATCATATTCGCCCGGTGTCGGCGAAATTTTCCTGTAAACCCCGCCAGCCTTTTCGATGTAACCCGCAAAGGTCTTGTTCTGCAGCACATCCGGCTTGACGCCGTCGATCTTGGTATTGGCGGCCTGCGCAAATACTTTGGTGAGGCGCTCCGGGTGATGAATGGCGATATCAATGCCGATAATGCCGCCATCGCTCCAGCCAACCAGCGCCGTCTTGTCGATTTTGAGATAATCGAGCAAAGCAAGGTAATCTGACGACATCAGATCGTAGCTGAACGGATCGGCATTGCGGGTGGAGCGGCCATGGCCGCGGCTATCGGCAACGATAACCATATGGTCCTTGGAGAGATCAGCCACCTGCCCGCCCCAGACATCGCTATAGCCAAGCCCGCCATGGATAAGCAGCACCGGTGGGCCGGAACCATAGACCGCATAATACATCTGAATGCCATTAACAGGCGCGGTGCCGCTTTTGACGGCGGCTGGCATTGGTGCGGGATCAGGCAGTTGCTCCCAGCGCTCGGCGGCAAGCGCCGTTGTCACAGCGAAGGCAAACAACAATCCCAGAGCGGCGGCGACTGATTTGAGTTTCATGATGCTCTCCATTTCCTGCAATGATTGCAGTGGGTGAGCAGCAAGATCAGCACTTTTCAGTCAGCGCCGCAATGGGCCGGAGGCGGACTACTCCGCCGCCTCCGCAATGGCTTCGTTGGCCTGCATGGCAGGATCAACCGGCTTGGGCTTGCCCGCGCTCGGCAACTGCACCGGCTTCAGGAGCGTCGCCATCAGCAAGCCGAACAGGGCAATGCAGGCGGCTGTCAGGAACAGCGGGCTGAATGCTGCGGCATAACTATCGGCAAGCATCTGCTTTGCTTCCGCTGGCAGTGCCGCCATCATCTTGGGCGTCAATTCTTCGATATTGCCGACACCCGGAATGTTGACCGCCCCATGCGAGATATTGGCCGCGATAATCGCTCCATAGGCCGAGATGGCAATCGAGGCTCCGGCCATGCGTGCCAGCGATACCGAGCCAGTCGCTGCACCAACATCGCGACTTCCGGCGGCGTTCTGCACGCCGATAATCGGAATCTGCTGCCCCATGCCAATGCCAACACCGTGCATCAGCATCAGGAGGCCGATGAGAACCACGGGAGTTCCCGCATGAACCTGCGTGAACAGACCAAAGGCAACGGTACTGATGGCCAGGCCACCCATTGACAGATATTTGTAGCGGCCCGTCATCGAGATCACGCGGCCCGTAAATAGCGAGCCGCCGACAATGCCACCCGTCAAAAGGATGAACAGCAGCCCTGCCATCGATGGCGACAGACCCGTCGTCGTCTGCAGGAAGAAGGCGAAATAATTGACCATGCCGATGGCAATGCAACCGCTGGCAACCGAAATGATCACGAACAATGTGAAGGTCGAATTGCGGAACAGCGATAACGGAATGATCGGCTCCTGCGCGCGGCGCTCGACAAAAACCCATATGATGGCGCAGACAATGCCGAAGCCGATAATGCCGAGGGTCTGCGGCGCCAGCAACGAGCCGAACAGCTGGCCGCCATCGGCCGCAAGCACAAGGCTTGTCGTCGTCAGGGCAAGCAGGACAGCACCGGCATAGTCGATCTTCGGCTTGCGGGCGGGTTTGCGGTAGGGAAGCATGAAGATCAGCCCGGCGAGGACGATCAGCCCGATCGGCAGGTTGATCAGGAAGATCGAGCGCCAGCCAAAAAGATCGCTCATCGTGCCGCCCAGAACCGGCCCGATAGCGCCAGAGGCGATGAAGACGAGGCTGAGATAGCTCTGGTACCGTGCGCGTTCGCGCGGTTGAAACAGGTCAGCACTGACGGAAAAGATCGAGACCATGACCCCGCCGCCGCCAAGCCCCTGCAGCACGCGTGCGGCAATCAGCGTGTTCATGGAGATCGCAAGGCCGCAGACGACGGAGCCGAGCGTGAAAATGAAGATGGCCGAAATCATCACATATTTACGGCCAAACAGGTCGCCAAGCTTGCCATAGACAGGCATGACCGCGCTGATGGCGAGCAGATAGGCAGAGCCGATCCAGGCGAAGCGCTCAAGCTGGCCGAATTCACCAACGATAGTCGGCAAGGCGGTTGAGACGATCTGATTATCCAGCGTCGCCATGAACATGGCGGCCATCAGAAAGAAGAAGAGAGTCAGCCGTTTGCGCGGGTCCGCGACGAGCGGCTCAAAGGAATTATTCTGGTCCATTGGATGGGGTATCCGGTTTGATTGGCGCAATTTATGTGCTATTAGCATACATATGTCAACAGCAGCGGAATGCTTTTTGCATATTTTAAACCCGGTGCGCATCTGTTATGGTTGAATCATGACTGATACTTTAGTGACACATGAAATCGAAACGCCCGAAACCGGGACAGATGACGATCTCCTGCGCATTGGCCATGCTATGACCCGTATGCGGCTGATGACAGGACGGCGGGTGATTGGCCGTCTTGCCATTCAGAAGGTTGCGCCGGGGCTGGAACTCACACACCTTGATGTGCTTGATGCGGTCAGGCGCGGGGAAATCTCCGGTGAAGTCACGGTTGGCCTGATTGCCGAAACATTGCGGATCGATCCCTCACGCGCCAGCCGTATCGTTGCGGAAATGGTTGCCAAGAATGTGCTGCGCCGGAAAGCCTCGCAGGCCGATGCGCGGCGCATTGTCGTTGTCATGACACCGCTCGGACAACGGCTTCTCGCCGAACTGCGGTTGCAAAAGCAGGCCATTGTCGAGGGCATCGTTGCTGATTGGTCGCCCGAAGAAATCGAAATCTTCGGACGCCTTTTCGAAAAGTACGTCAGCGGGTTCGAAGCATTGTTTGCATCACGCGAATAAGCGTCAGATGAGCTTGCGCGCCGTAAGCTCGTCTTTCAGATAGGCATAGTAGATCGGCGCGGCGATGAGCCCCGCCACGCCAAACCACGCTTCCATAAACACCATCGCCAACAACAATTCCCACGAACGGGATTTGATCCGCGCGCCGATAATGCGGGCGTTCAGGAAATATTCGAGCTTGTGAATCACGACGAGGAAGGCGAGCGAGCCGAACGCCGCCATAAACGACACACTGAGCCCGACAATGACGATGATCGTGTTGGAAATCAGATTGCCGATGACGGGCAGAAGACCGGCCACGAAAGTGACGACGATCATCGTCTTGACCAGTGGCAGATGCACGCCAAGGATCGGCAGGATGACAACGAGATAGATCGCTGTCAGGAATGTGTTCAGCGCTGATATGCGGATCTGCGAAAAGACGATATTGCGGAACGCCCCGCTGAGCACGCTCGCCCGCTCGACCAGCGCTAGGGCCAGTGGACCCGGCGTGCGCGATATATTCACCGAGCTTAGCGCAATCATGCCGCCGATCACCATTCCAACGATGACGCGGACGATCAGCACGCCGAAATCACGACCGACAAGCTGCAACTGGCCCGCATGTTCGCGCAGCCATTTGGCGGCAATGGATTCCAATTCGTCAAGGTTGGACGGGAAATAGGCTTTCGCCCAGTCAGGCACATGAACCTGTGCCGTATCCATGATCTCGGCCATTTTCTTGAATAGCGAGACAACGCCTTCGGAACCATTGGTCAATTGCCCAAGGCCGCTCACGACAGCTGCAACAATCAGAAGAATGAAAATAATCGCCAGCAGCGCCAGCGCCAATGTCTTGGTCAAGCTGTTGGAAACACCAAGCTTACCAAGCACGGGCGCCGCAAGATGGACGAGATTATAGACGAGAAGTCCCGATAGAAGGGCCGAAAGCAGCCCAAGCTGGAGGACAGCAAAGAGAGCGATGAGCGTCAACGCGAAAGACGCGATGTAGAGCCTTGTGGCAGTCAGCAAGTTGCACCTTGAGAAAGGCTATCTGTTTCAATTTGTTCCTAGCCTTGAAAGCCTCTCCGGCGCAAGCGAAAGCCGCGTAAACGTGGACAAAATTTAATGGCGGCGGCAATTTCCATGCAACCCCATTACCCGCTAATGTACTGTTTCTCTTAGACCCTTTCGAGGGAAGACATGAACAGGTGAGTGAATGGTATCGAAAACGCGCGCTCTGGTGGTGATCCTGATCATTGCTGCCCTTTGCGCGGGCGCATATGTGACGCGCGAACGCTGGTGGAAAACACCCGGCGCGACAACGCAAAATGCTGCCTCGCCGGGTGGTGGTCAGCAGGAAAGCGGCCGCCGTGGCGGCGGGCGGCGCGGCGGCGGCCAGAGCCTTGGCCCCACGCCTGTTCTTGTGGCCGAGGCCAAGTCCGCTGATGTTCCTGTTTATATTGATGGCGTGGGTTCAGTGCGTCCACTCAACTCTGTCGTCGTGCGTTCGCAGGTCAGCGGCAAGCTGGCCGCCATAGAGTTTCAGGAAGGGCAGGATGTGAAGGCGGGCGATGTGCTCGCGCGCATTGATGACGCCATTTATCGTGCCCAGCTGGATCAGGCCACCGCAAAGAAGGCGCAGGACCAGGCGCTTCTTGCCAATACCAAGCTCGACCTTGAACGTTATATCCGCCTTGCCCAGACCAATGCTGGCACGCAGCAACAGGCGGACACGCAGCGCGCGCTGGTCGCGCAATATGAGGCGCAGCTCAAATCCGACGAGGCTGCGATTGAAAGTGCGCAGGCAACTCTGGATTACACGATTATCCGCGCACCCATTGATGGGCGCACCGGTATCCGCAATGTCGATGTCGGCAATATTGTCAGCACATCCGATACCACGGGTATCGTGACACTGTCGCAGATCAAGCCGATTTCGGTGCAATTCTCGATCCCGCAGCAGCGGCTGGCCAAGATCAATGTGGCAAGCGCGGCCAATACCCTCCCCGTGCAGGCGCTTTCGGGAGACGGAAAGACGGTCATCGACAGTGGCACCCTTGCTGTTATCGACAATCAGGTCGATCCGACGACGGGAACCGTAAAGCTCAAGGCAAACTTTCCCAATGACAAGCTCGTCCTCTGGCCGGGCGCTTTCGTCAATGCGCGCTTGCTGGTGCAGACCTTGAACGGGGCAATTGTCGTACCCACCGCATCGGTGCAGCGTGGCCCCACGGGAACCTTTGTCTATCTGCTTCAGGAGGGTGACACGGTTGCCATGCATCCGGTGACAGTCGGGCAACAGGATGATGTGCAGGCCGTGATTACGGAAGGTGTTGCAGCGGGCGACAAAATCGTCACCACCGGCTTTGCCCGATTGCAGGACGGCGCCAAGGTTCAGGTCACCAGCGCTACGGATGCAGGAACGACGCCTGCTCCTGATGCAAAACCGGCTGATGATGGCAAACAACCGGGTGGAACTGCAAAGAGCGGCGAAAAGCAGCATAAGCGACGCAATCAGCAGAGCGGTGGTGCAAGCGGCGGAGAGGCCGATAGCGGGACCCCGAAATGAGTGTTTCGACACCTTTCATCCACAGGCCCATTGCAACCTCGCTTCTGGGGATTGCAGTGCTGCTGGGCGGTATTCTCGGCTATCTTGCCCTGCCGGTAGCGCCGCTGCCACAGGTGGATTTTCCGACGATACAGGTGACAACACAATTGCCAGGTGCCAACCCCGACACCATGGCGTCGCTCGTCACTGCACCGCTTGAACGTCAGCTGGGGCAAATACCCTCGCTCTCTTCAATGGTGTCATCAAGCGCATTCGGCATCAGTCAGGTAACCCTGCAATTTGATCTCGACCGGGATATCGATGGTGCCGCGCAGGATGTGCAGGCGGCGATCAATGCTGCCGGTTCCCTGCTGCCAAAAACCCTGCCCTACCCGCCCACCTATGCCAAGGTGAACCCCGCCGATACGCCCATTATCACCCTCGCTTTACGGTCCACGAGCTATTCCATCCGCAATCTCAGCGATTTTGCCGATACCATGATGGCGCAGCGCCTGAGCGAGGTCACGGGCGTCGGCAATGTCAATATTCAGGGCGGCGTGCGCCCGGCCGTGCGCATTCAGGCGGATTTGCCGCGTCTTGCCTCCTATGGCATTGCGCTAGAGGATATTCGAACCGCGATCACCAATGCCAGCGTTGCGGGTGCCAAGGGTGCGCTCGATGGCACACATCAATCCTATACGATTTCAGCCAACGACCAGATTGTTGATCCACAGACCTATAATTCCATCATTGTTGCCTACAAAAACGGTTCCCCGGTCCTGCTCAAAGATGTGGCAACTGTTGTTGAAGGGTTGGAGAATTCCCGTGTTGGCGCGTGGTATCAGGGCGAGCCTGCCGTCGTCATCGATGTGATGCGCCAGCCCGGTGCCAATGTCATCGATACGGTCGCCCGCGTGCTGCAGCAATTGCCGCGTCTCAAACAAGCCCTGCCAGCAGGGGTCACGCTGGATGTGGTAAACGACCGAACGAACACAATCCGCGCGTCCATCCATGATGTGCAATTGACTCTGGCAATCAGTATCGCACTGGTCATTCTTGTGGTTTTCATCTTCCTGAGAACCGTGCGTGCCACAATCATTGCCGGTGTTGCGCTTCCCCTGTCGCTTGTCGCGACGTTCGGGGTGATGTGGTTTGCAGGTTTCAGCCTCGACAATCTTTCCCTGATGGCGCTGACCATCGGCACCGGCTTTGTGGTCGATGATGCCATTGTGATGATTGAGAACATTGTTCGCCATATTGAAGACGGCGAAGGCCCGCTCGAAGCTGCCCTAAAGGGCGCGGGCGAGATCGGGTTTACCATCATATCCCTGACCGTCTCGCTGATCGCAGTGTTCATCCCGCTGCTTTTTATGACCGGCATTGTCGGGCGCATGTTCCGCGAATTTGCCTTGACCCTGACCATCGCCGTCGTCGTATCGGCAATCGTCTCCCTGACGCTGACACCCATGATGTGTGCCCGCATCCTGCGTGGCAAAGAGGAAGGCGAGCGCCGGGGCGTCCTGCACAGCATCGACCAGTGGATGGACAAGGTCATAGAGGGCTACCGCCGCAGCCTGCTCTGGGCGCTTGATCGTAGCAAACTGATGCTGCTGCTGACGGCTGTCACGCTTGCAGCGACGATTGCGCTTTACGTGATCATCCCCAAAGGATTTCTGCCTTCACAGGATACCGGGCTGATAACGGCGATCATCGAAACCGAGCCAACAACCTCATTCGACGCGATCAAACGCACCCAGGCTATTGTTACCGACAGGCTGCGACAGGACCCTGATGTTGCAGGCGTTGTTTCGGTCGTTGGAACCAGCACGACCAATCTTACGCCCAACACGGGCACGCTCAGCCTTGTGCTGAAACCACAGGACCAGCGGTCGGATTCGGCCGCGCAGATTATCGACCGGCTGCGAACAGAGACCACTGGCATTCCCGGCGTACAGGTAACATTCCAGAGTGTGCAGGATATCCGCATCAGCACCCGTTCCAGCCGTGCGCCGTACCAATATACGCTGACCGGCACCGATACCGCGATGGTGGTGGACTGGGCGCAGCGGCTCGCCAAGGAATTGCAGCGCGATCCGGCTCTGATCAATGTGGCTTCGGAAATCGAAATGGGCGGCGGGCGCATTTTCGTCAATGTCGACAGGGAAACCGCCTCGCGGCTCGGCGTTTCCATGCAGGCGGTCAGCGACACGCTCAATGACGCTTTCGGTCAGCGCCAGATCGGCACGATCTATGGACAGGCCAATCAATACCGGATCATCCTTGAAGCCTCGCCGCAATATCAGGCGGACCCGAAGTCGCTCGACAAACTCTATGTCAGCGGCACCGGGGATGCGCAGGTGCAATTGAGCGCGTTTGCCACCGCTTCGTTCACCACGGCACCATTGGTTATCGGCCATGACGAGCAGTTTCCTGCTGTCACCGTCAGTTTCGATCTTGCACCGGGAGCCTCGCTAAGCCACGCGGTGACGGCAATCAAATCGGCTGAAAAGGCCATTGCCCTGCCCGAGTCGATCCGTGGGCAATATTCTGGCGATGCGGCGGAATTTGCCAGTTCACTCGCGGGCGAGCCTTGGCTCATTCTTGCTGCCATCATCACGATCTATATCGTGCTCGGCGTTCTCTACGAAAGCGCCATTCATCCCATCACCATTCTCTCCACACTGCCATCGGCGGGTGTCGGGGCACTGGTCGCCCTGATGCTGTTCGGGCAGGACCTGTCGATCATTGCGCTCATCGGCATCGTGCTTCTCATGGGTATCGTGAAGAAGAACGCGATCATGATGATCGACTTTGCGCTTGAAGCTGAAAGAACCGAAGGACTTGATCCGCGCGAAGCGATTGTCAAAGCATCGATCCTGCGTTTCCGCCCGATCATGATGACCACGCTTGCGGCGCTTTTCGGTGCCCTGCCGCTGGCGCTGGCTCAAGGAACCGGATCTGAACTGCGCATTCCGCTTGGCATCAGCATTATTGGTGGTCTCGTGCTCAGCCAGCTCCTGACGCTTTATACAACGCCGGTCATCTATCTCGGCTTCGAACGGCTGCGCAGCCGCATCGTCGGCCGACCAACCGGCACACCCGCCCCTGAAGCGGATGGCGGCGTATGAACTTTTCCGAACCGTTCATCCGCAGACCTGTTGGAACCACGCTTCTGGCGCTGGGTCTGTTGATGCTCGGCATTGTCGCCTATGGTTTTCTGCCTGTAGCAAGCCTGCCTTCCGTTGATCTGCCGACGATCCGCGTTTCCGCCAGCCGCCCCGGCGCCGACCCTGCGACCATGGCCGCCAGCGTTGCCGCGCCGCTGGAGCGGCGCCTCGGTTCCATCGCTGGCGTTACGGAACTCACATCGGTCAGCTCGCTCGGCTCCACCAACATTACGGTGCAATTCGACCTTTCGCGCGATGTCGACGGGGCGGCGCAGGACGTGCAGGCAGCGCTCAACGCAGCTGCTACGGACCTGCCTTCCGACTTGCCGTCACTGCCCAGTTTCCGCAAGGTCAATCCGGCGGCAGCACCCGTGCTTATTCTGGCGCTGACATCCGATACGGTCTCTGCCAGTGCTATTTATGATGCGGCAGATACTGTCATCGTCCAGCGTATTTCACAGGTGGAAGGGGTTGGCGAAGTGACAGCCAGCGGAGCGGATCAACCGGCGATCCGCGTCCGCTTCGACCCTGATCGCCTTGCGGCCATGGGCATGTCGCTCGACACGGTTCGCACCGCCATCGTCAATGCCAATGTGGCCGAACCCGTTGGCTCTATCGATGGCAGTGATTTTGCTTTCTCGATTGGCACCAATGCGCAATTGAAAACAACCGAGGATTACGGACGGATCATCATCCGCAGCGGCGACGGGACGGCTGTTCGCCTCTCTGATATCGCCACTGTCGAGCAGGGCGTGCGCAACAGCAGGTCGGACGCCTGGTATAATGGCAAGCCTTCGGTTCTTCTCAACATCACCAAACAGGCCAATGCCAATGTCATTGCCACCGTGGATGCGGTGAAAACGCTGCTGCCCGATCTGAAGCGACTGATACCGCCGGGCATTGATATTGCGGTTCTCTCAGACCGGACCACGACCATCCATGCCAGTGTGAATGATATGCAGTGGACGCTTCTGGCCACCATCTGTCTTGTTATGGCGGTTGTCATGGTTTTCCTGCGGCGCGCCACCCCGACCATGGCAGCCGGTGTGACCGTACCATTGTCGCTCGCTGGCACATTTGCCGCCATGTGGGCCTGGGGTCTTTCCATCGACAATCTGTCCCTGATGGCACTGGCCGTATCGGTTGGATTCGTTGTCGATGATGCGATCGTCATGATCGAGAATATTTATGCCAATCTTGAAGAAGGCATGAAGCCGATGCGGGCAGCGCTTGAAGGCGCGCGGCAGATTGGCTTCACTGTCGTTTCCATCAGCGTGTCGCTGCTTGCCGCCTTCATTCCCCTGTTCTTCATGGGCGGTATCGTCGGGCGTTTCTTCCAGACGTTCTCGCTGACCCTTGCCTTCACCATTCTTGTCTCCACGGTCGTATCCCTGACTGTCACGCCGATGATCTGCGGACACAGGCTGAAAGCCCATGATGCCAATGCCCGTCCGGGCGCCTTCGGCCGTATAGTCGAAGGTACGCTTGACGCTGTGATCGCCTTTTATGGCCGGACATTGAAAAGTGTCCTCTATCACCGTGTTCTGGCCGTGCTTGTCATTTTTGCCTGCGTTGCCATCACAGCTTTTCTCTATGTCAAAGTCCCAAAAGGCTTCTTTCCGTCTGATGATACCGGCTTCATCATGGGCGGTACGCAGGCTTCAACCGATATCTCCTATCCGGCCATGGTGGACCTGCAGCGTCAGGCGGCAGCGATTGCAGGTCAAGACCCGGCTGTTGCTGGCGTTGGCTCCTCCGTCGGTGGCGGCGGGTTCTCATCTGGTGTCAATCGCGGGCAATTGCTGATTTCACTGAAACCGGAAAAGGAACGCGACCCGACCGCCATCGTCATCGACCGTATGCGCAAATCGCTTGCCTCCGTGGCGGGGCTGTCAACATTCCTGTTCTCGCCGGGAGACATCCGCGCGGGCGGACGTTCGACCCAGTCGCAATATCAGTTCACCCTATGGGATGCCAATTACAGTGAACTTGTCACATGGGCGCCAAAGGTGCTGGACCGCCTGAAACAGGAACCCGGTTTGACCGATGTGGCAACGGACCGCCAGCCCAATGGATTGCAGGCCAATGTGACGATAGACCGGGTTGCTGCTGCACGCATGGGCGTGGCCATCGGCGATATAGACAGCGCGCTCAACAATGCTTTTTCACAGCGGCAGGTCTCCACGATCTACTCGGCGCGCAATCAGTACCGGGTGGTGATCGAAGCCAATGCCGGTTACGCGCTCGACCCTGAGCAAATCGCCAATCTGCATGTGACCGGAACCGGCGGCATACAGGTGCCGCTCAGCAGTGTCGCCAAAATCGAGCGCACCCTTGCGCCCCTCGTCGTCAATCATCAGGGGCAGTTTCCGTCCGTCACCATTTCCTACAATCTGGCATTGGGGACATCGCTTGAGGACGCGAATAATGCGGTACAAACAGCTGTTCTCGGCATGCATCTTCCCGATTCACTTCACGCGGAGTTTGCGGGCGACGCCGCATCACTCACCCAATCCACCGGCAGCCAACCCCTGCTTATTCTTGCGGCACTGCTGACAGTCTATATCGTGCTGGGCATCCTCTATGAGAGCCTCGCCCACCCTTTGACAATCATATCCACCCTGCCCTCTGCCGGGCTTGGCGCCCTGCTTGCACTGGTCATAACCGGCACGGAGCTGACACTGATTGCCTTTATCGGCATCATTCTTCTGATCGGCATCGTCAAGAAGAACGGCATCATGATGGTGGATTTCGCACTACAGGGCGAGCGAAGCTATGGCCTGTCGGCGGAGGATGCGATTTATCAGGCGTGCCTCAAGCGTTTCCGGCCAATCCTCATGACAACGCTTGCCGCCATCATGGGTGCCATACCGCTCATCATTGCGACCGGTCCCGGTTCAGAACTGCGGCGTCCGCTTGGAATTACCATCGTCGGCGGGCTCATCGTGTCGCAGGTGCTCACCCTCTACACCACACCAGTCATCTATCTGATGCTGGCACGGCTGCACGAACGCTGGTCGGTAGAGAAACCCATAGCTGCCGGGCAACGGCCATAAAATTTGTAAAATTTTAATAAATTGAAACGCGGGATGAACGGCTGGTTCTACGCGTGTTCAGGTTGCAACCCATACCTTTGTGTCAGTTCCACGGGGGTATCTGTCATGCTTGTACAGCGTCTTGGCATTGTCTTTTTCATTTTCATGGCTTTTGCCTTGTCCTTCGGCAGTTTTGTCAATTACACGGCCAAATACGGCCGGGACGCCCACCTCGCCTATCAGGGCAAGGTTATGCAGGACACACGCAACAACTGAGCCACTCATTATTGTTTGCGCTTCTCCGCCTTTTCAAGGCGCTTGAGCAGATCAACGAACTGCGAGGGAAGATCCTTGTCAGCCTGAGAAAGCTGGGAGGACTGGACGGCATTGCGAAAATCCTGCCTGGTAATCTGTGTGCGCATGACCGTGGCAACCGGTTGATGCGGCATTCCATGTTTTACAGCCATGACCCTTCCCATCCATTTCTGGAGCAAGATCGGTACTCATTTGCCGACGCGTGCCAAACACCTCAAAAGCCTATGCTTCTGCACCCGCCTATCACCCTTCCAGCAATGCTTGGGCCTGCTGAGATAACGGACCGAGGCGGCATTCGTTTCAAATTTTACAATCTTATAGTCAACAAAGACTGAAGAGCCTTTCGGCGCGGGTTTGAGCAAAGCCCATTTGCATTTATCGACAATTTTATTGGGCATGGCAGGAACTCAAACTCCTTTCTCGCGTTCCATTCAAAACCCCAAAAGGATGCGCCATGTTGATCCGTGTCGGATATGAAATTGCTATCAAGTGCAACGAACCAACGCCGATGACGACCTATCTCAATCTGGAGGCGGGACGACTTTCCGATATTGTTTGCGAGAGGGGACCGTCAGCGTCGCCCACGGTAAAACTGGAGAATTTCCACGACCTTTTCGGCAATAGCTGTCTGCGTCTTCTGGCTCCGGCGGGCAATCTTTCATTGAAATATGATGCTGTTGTAGAGGATGACGGACTGCCTGACCCCATTGACGAAAATGCACAGGAATTGACCGTCGACAAACTGCCTACCGAGTGTCTCGCCTTTCTGTCCGCCAGCCGCTATTGCGAAACGGATGAGCTGAGCAATCTGGCATGGAGCCTGTTCGGCAATGTCAAGCCAGGCTGGTCGCGGGTTCAGGCCATCTGTGATTACGTCAACCAGCGGCTGACTTTCAGCTATGGTTTTGCCCGTGCCACGCGGACTGCCGCACAGGCCCATGAAGAGCGCGTCGGCGTATGCCGGGATTTCGCGCATCTCGCCGTTGCTTTCTGCCGTTGCATGAATATCCCAGCGCGATACGTCAATGGATATATGGGTGATATTGGCATTCCTGCCGATCCCGCGCCGATGGATTTCAACGCGTGGTTCGAGGTTTATCTCGGAGATCAGTGGCACACATTCGACGCCCGCCACAACACGCGCCGTATCGGACGGATTGTTGTGGCGCGTGGCCGCGATGCCGCCGATATTCCGCTCATCCATACGTTCGGGCCGCACGAACTGACAAACTTCAAGGTCTGGACTTTTGAGGAGACTGATCCGTCCTTTTCCAGCCAGCGCTTTGAAAAAATATCTTTGGTCACTCCATGGTTCAGTCAGCGGTGGTCCCGTCTTTCCAGGCATATTCAGGCAAGAACAGATGCTGAAAGCAGTTTGTAGCGATGGCTCGAATCACCCACCCATACATGGGTAAAGCCGGCTCATAATCACTGTCCGGATTTGCCATATTCCGATAGGCGGGTTGCCAGTTTGCACTGCGGTAAGTTCTTTCAGAGTACCAGGAAATCGTTTCGAATTGCCATGCCACATTTGAGCGACTAGCCTTTTCCTGTCGCGGGGTTTTCATTCGTTTCAGGGAAGGAATACTCCCCATGTCTTTCGCAAATCCACCAGGACCGACCTATTCGCAGGATGATTGGGACCTGATGCAGGCGGCCTACGACAAGGCGGCGGCAACACTCCTCGTGAAATCCAGCACAAATGAGGAAGCGAAAATCATCGCCGAAACCGTTATGACGGCATTCAATCGCGGCAATCGCAGTGTGAATTCACTTGCTGCTCTGGCGGTTATCACCGCTGTCAATGCCCACCCGGCTGTCAATGGGGCGGACGTCGAACCTGAGAAACGCTATGCCTGATTGGCGAGGCCCCTAAAGCTGCGCAGAAACTGCGCGTTCAGATCATCAATAACCCGTCCCGCGCCGTGTCCTTTCAGCAAAGCCTCATTGAGGCGTTCCGATGCTGATTGCTGAAACGCCATATAGCCATTGTGGCGTGGACGCACCCATGCAGCCTCAAGCGTTTTGCGTGTTGCTGTATAAAAATCTGACGTGGCGGCATTGACCGCTTGATCTTCCCACGCATCCGCATGTCCGGGCTGGCCGCCCGCTTCCGCATAAAGACTTTTCTGTATGCCGCCGCTGGCTATCCAGTAGGCAAAATCAATGGCCTCAGCGCGATGCCCGGAAAATGCAGAGACTGCAATACCCGTTCCACCAAGTGCTGACCCAGCCGGGCCATTTTCACCCGCAGCAGGAATATCGGCAAAAGCAACGAGATTGGGGCGGAAGCCTTTGATTGCATAATTGACGTAGCCATAAATCAGGGGCGCGCAGGCGATTTCTGATCCGGTTTTGGCCATGCGTTCAAGTACAGCAATCGGGTCCATCTCGAAACAGGCGGGATCAACAAGGGCACTGATCTCGCCCATCATTTCCAGAACATGCATACCGTGCTCCCGATTGATCAATTGGCCCGATGCTGTTGCGCAGGGAGTTTCGAGATTACCGCACAGGGTGTAGAACGTCATAAGGGAATGCGGTGGCCTGAGCGGCAGAAGAACTCTGCCCTCTCTGGCAAGAACCAACATCTCGGCCCATGTTTTGGGTGCGTGCTTCAGAAGATCAGGCCGCCACGCGCAGACCTGCGTCGCCGTATCAACGGGAAAGGCCCATTGATGGCCCTGCCAATGATAACTCGGATAGGATTGCCCGACGCTGCCCTTGAGTAGCGCGGCGCGCTCTGCCTCCCGCCCCGGAACATCGAGCGGAGCAAGGCAATGCTCAGCCGTGATCTGCCCGACATGCGGATGGTCGATCACGATCAGATCATAGGTGCGCGCCAGTTCCTCCACGGGAAAGGATTCAAAATCCTGAAGCGAACGCTTGTCCCATTCAATGGTAATTCCAGTCTTCTCAAACCAAAGTCTGGAGCAGGCAACCATGGGATCGTAGCCACGCGGATGGCTCCACGTCATGCCCTTCAACGTGATCGTGCTCACAGGCCGAACTCCTTGCGGATCGCCTCGCTGTGCTCGCCAATACGCGGCGCCGCCCGGTCGGATTTTGCCCGTTTGCCGTTCACCCGGATGGGCGAGCGCGTCGTGAGAATGGAAACATCGTCCTCGCGCTCGACGGTCTGCAGCATGTCGAGCACCTTGAAGCCCTCGCTCGCCATCAGTTCTTCCCAGTTCAGCACCTTCGCGCACCAGATATCGGCGGGCTCAAGAATTGAAAGCCAGTGATCCGTATCCTCAGTTGCAAGCTTATTGGCGATGATCCGCTTGATTTCATCACGGGCGGTAAACCAGCTGGCGGGTGTATCGCGGTAAGGTGCGAGTTCATCCAGGCCCAGAAGGTCGGCAAGCTTTGGCAGGGGTGTCATGGCAAGGGCGAGATAATTGTCCTTGGTCGGATAAACGCCATAGGGCGCGGAGAGATAGGCATGGGCGCTGCGGAAATCCGAGCGCTTGGGCAGGCGGCGGCCATCATTGAGATGCGTGGTCAGCACTTCGAACTGGAAATCAATGAGAGACTCCAGCAGGCTTGTCTCGATGTGACTTCCGGTGCCGCTGATGCCACGTCTTACCAGTGCAGCCAGAATACCCTGAACCGTCGCGGCGCCCGCCAGCATATCGGCGACGGCAAGCCCGAATGGCACAGGCCCTTGGCTTTCATCGCCATTAAGCCACATCAGGCCCGAGCGCGATTGCGCCAGCAAGTCCTGCCCCGGACGCCCGACCCACGGACCCTCTTCGCCATAGCCGCTAATCCCGGCATAGACGAGACGCGGGTTGATCGCCTTAACAGCTTCATAATCGAGGCCCAAACGCTTGATGACACCGGGACGGAAGTTCTGAATGAGAACATCAGCTTTCCCGAGAAGTGTCCGCAATGAGGCGAGATCGCTTTCGCTTTTCAGATCAATCGCCAGACTTTCCTTGGCGCGGTTGATCGCGTGGAAAATAGTCGAATCGCCGCCGATTTCCGTATCGCTCAAATAAAGCCGCCGGGAAAGATCGCCACCGTCAGGGCGCTCGATCTTGATAACCCGCGCACCCAGATCCATCAGGCGCAGCGAGGCATAAGGCCCTGACAGAAACTGGCTCATATCAACGACAAGCAGCCCGGCGAGCGGCAGATCAGCATTATCCGTGGTCATTATTTCTCAGTCTTTCCAATAAAATCGGCGGGGGTCTGGTATTTCACCGTTTGCAGATGCTCACAGTAGAGAACCAGTTCACCCTCGTTCTTGAACACCTCGTAGCTGGCGCGGATCAGCCCAAGTTCCTTGTAGCGCGGGCGCTTATCCAGATTGGTGCGGATGGTGTAGATCGTGTCGTTGAGAAAGACCGGCTTGATAAAACGCAGCTTGTCATAGCCATAGGAAAAAGCATTGACGCAATTGGTTGCGACAAGTCCGAGACCAGCGGAAAAGACAAATGCCCCGGCGACCAGCCGTCTGCCAAATATGCCCTCACTTTCCGCGAACATCTGATCCTGCACATAGGGGTGGATGTCAGTGACCAGCGTATTGAAGAGGTGACTGTCGCTTTCGGATAGGGTTCGGCGCAGCGAGCGTATTTTTTGCCCGACGGGCCAATCCTCATAGAACCAGTTTTCCGCATTCCAGACCGGCAGCGCCGCATGATCGGCTGGCATGTTCTTTGGCTGTGTCGAGGACACGCCGACTGTGGGCGCAAAATCACTCACAGCGGCACCTTAAAGGCACTCTTCAGGCTTTCAAAAATGGACTGGCGTCCCATGGTGCGATCCTCCTCAATCTTCTTTTGTGAATAATATTTTCACATATGGGTATTCATGACAAGCCATAAAACGAGAGAAAAAGCGGCCGCAATGCAAAAAGCCCGATGGCCGGATATTTCTATCCAGCCATCGGGCTTTGGTTCAAAACGGCTGAAGTCAGCGCTCTAACGCAGGACGATGCCTTTGCCGATGAGGCGCTCCCGGTCATGCGGCCGATCAAAATCAATCAATGGCCCAGCCGGAACGATGCCGGTCGGATTGACCGAGGCGATGGAATAGTACCCGGTCTTGATGTGATCAATCTTCACCGTCTCGCGCACATTTTCGAACTGATAGAGTTCGCGCAGATAATTGGACAGATGGTGATAATCCTCCAACCGCCGGATGTTGCATTTGAAAACACCATTATAGGCAGCGTCGAACCGGACCAGCGTCACAAACAGACGCCAGTCGGCTTCGGTTAGATATTGTCCTGCCAGATACCGATGATCGGCCAGATGTGCTTCCACACGATCAAGCGCCGCAAAAACATCCCTCACCGCTTCGTCGTAGCTTCCTTGCATCTTGGCAAACCCGGCACGGTACACGCCATTGTTGATATTGTCATAGATGAGCGCGTTCCACCGTTCGATCTCCGGCTGCAAGCTCTCCGGATAAAAATCCCTGCGATCCCCGGTCAGCCCATCGAATGCGGAATTCAGAATACGGATGATATCAGCCGACTCATTATTGACGATCTGCCCCTCCTGACGATCCCAGAGCACCGGAACAGAAACCTTGCCGGTGTAAGTGGGCAAACCAGCCGTATAGAGTTGGTGCAGGTAATGGATCGGCGGTGCCTTTGACCCCGCATCGACAAGATTGGTGTATGTCCAGCCATTTTCCCCCAGGGCAGGCTCAGCCACTGCCACGCTGATGATGTTTTCCAGCCCTTTGAGGTGCCGAAAGATCAGTGTCCGGGAAGCCCAGGGACAAAGATAGGATACAAAAAGCTGATAACGGCCAGCCTCTGCCTTGAAGGTGGGAGTGCCCTCTTTGTCGAGCACGCCATCCGGCGTAATCCAGTTGCGAAACCGAGTCGGCTCACGATGGAATGCCCCATCCTTCATTTCACTGGCGGCAACGTCGCCTTTGATCCACTGTCCATTCACGAGGGCTGGCATATGCTTATTTCCTGACGATTTCGATTGTGCGTCAGGATCGCATTTCATGGGCGGCATTCATACCGCCCATGCTTTTGACAGACTGTTCTCAATCTAATCCGTGACCGCACCTTCGCTGGCAGATTTGGTGAGTTTGGCAAATTTTGCCAGAACGCCGCGCGTGTAGCGGGGGGCAGGCTGTTGCCAAGCCTTGCGCCGTTCTGCCAGCTCAGCATCGCTCACTTCCAGTTGCAGAAGCTGTTTGTGGGCGTCAATGGTGATCGTGTCGCCTTCCTTGATCAGCGCAATCGCACCACCTTCGAAGGCCTCAGGCGTAACATGGCCGACGACCATGCCCCACGTCCCGCCGGAGAAACGACCATCGGTTATCAACCCAACACTCTCACCGAGACCACGCCCGATAATCGCCGATGTTGGCGCCAGCATCTCCGGCATGCCGGGTCCGCCCTTGGGTCCGAGATAGCGCAGAACGACCACATCACCGGGCCTGATTTTATCCGACAGAATAGCATCCATCGCCGATTGCTCGTCATCAAACACCCGTGCAGGGCCTTGAATGACAGGGTTCTTCAGGCCGGTAATCTTGGCGACAGCACCCTCCGTTGCCAGATTACCCCGAAGGATCGCCAGATGCCCTTCCTTATAGAGCGCCTTGTCGATGGTCCGGATTATATTCTGATCAGCGGGCGGCGCATCTGGAACGTGAACCAGTTCCTCGGCGATGGTGCGACCGGTGATTGTCAGGCAATCGCCATGCAGCAGCCCTGCATTGAGCAGGATTTTCAAAACCTGCGGAATGCCGCCAACCTGATGCAGATCAACAGCCATATATTGGCCTGATGGCCGAAGATTGCAGATAACCGGCACCTTGCGGCGCACACGTTCGAAATCATCGAGCGTCCATTCGACTTCAGCCGCATGGGCAATGGCGAGGAAATGCAGGACACCATTGGTTGAACCGCCGGTCGCCATGATCAGCGACACGGCATTTTCAATGGATTTGCGGGTGATGATATCGCGCGGACGGATTCCCCGGCGCACCGCCTCCACCAGAACGCGCGCCGACTCTGTTGTGCTATCAACCTTTTCGGCGTCGGGATTGGCCATGGTCGATGAGGACATGAGCGACATGCCCAACGCCTCGAACGAGGAACTCATCGTATTGGCCGTGTACATGCCGCCACAGGAACCCGTGGAGGGACAGGCATGCCGCTCAATGCCTTCAAAATCTTCCTGACTCATTTTTCCAGCCATGAAAGACCCGACCGCCTCAAAGGACGAAACGATGGAAAGGTCTTTGCCCTTCCATTTGCCCGGCTTGATCGTGCCGCCATAGACATAGATCGCCGGAACATTGGTGCGGGCAATGGCGATCATACCACCCGGCATGTTCTTGTCGCAGCCGCCAAGCACCAGAACGCCATCCATCCACTGACCGTTGACGCAGGTTTCGATGCAATCGGCGATGACTTCGCGGGAGATCAGCGAATATTTCATGCCTTCCGTGCCCATGGCCATGCCATCGGAAATGGTTGGCGTGCCAAAGATTTGCGGATTGCCGCCCGCCGCCTTGACCGCAGCAACCGCCGCATCGGCCAATGGCTGCAATCCGGCGTTGCATGGCGTGATGGTGGAGTGGCCGTTGGCGATGCCGATCATCGGCTTGTCAAAATCCGCCTTCTCATAACCCAGCGCATAATACATCGCGCGGTTGGGCGAGCGCGCTACGCCCTGTGTGATATGTTTCGACCGTTCATTGGCTGCCATGGCTGTTCCTCCACAAGGACATTTTGGTTCGAAGACCCGATCGTCTTTTGTTTAGAGCGTTTCCAAACAAGTGTGAAATATATAATTCATGCTTGATTAGGTCGTTTTCCATATTACAAACGCGATATGGATTTGCGTCAGCTGCGCTACTTTATCACTGTTGCCGAGGAACTGCATTTCGGCCGGGCTGCCGCACGACTGAACATGACCCAACCGCCACTGAGCCAGACCATTCTCGCGCTCGAAGAGGAAATCGGTGTCGAATTGTTCGCCCGCACCAAGCGCAGTGTTGTGCTGACACCGGCAGGCGCGCAATGGCTTGATCATGTGCGGAAGATTTTGGACGACGCGGCGGCATTGCCCACAATCGCCCGGCAACTGTCACGCGGAACGCTGGGCACTTTGAAACTCGCCTTTGTCAGCACCGCCGATTACAGCCTGCTGCCAAAACTGCTCAGCCGCTACAGAACTGATTATCCCGAAGTGCACGTCAATTTGCAGGAGGCAACCAGCGACTGGCAGATCGAAACTCTTTTGCAGGACGACATTCACGCGGGTCTGATCATTCCACCGCCGCAGGCGGCTCTTCACGCCTCGCTAACCTATCTGCCGCTCCTGCAGGAAGAGCTGGTGGCCGCCATACCGGAAGAATGGTTGCTATCGGGAAGGCTCAAAAGTGTCGATGGCACGCTGGATATCACCGCCGCATTATCGGAGCCGTTGATTATCTTTCCCCGCCGCAGCGCGCCAGCCTTTCATGATCTGATCACCGGCTACTACATCGACAATGGTGCCGCTCCACTGATCGGACAGGAAGCAATCCAGATGCAGACGATCATCAGCCTAGTCTCCACCGGAATGGGGATCGCGCTGGTGCCGGAATCGCTGCAAAATCTTGGCCGCACCGGCGTGCGTTATCTCAAACTCTCCGGCGAGCCGCCCGTCATCGAAACCGGGCTGATCTGGCGCAGGGATGATCCATCCCCTACCCTGAAACATCTGGTAGCTATCGCTGCGAAAATCAGCGAATTGCCTTGACCAGGTCCTTATCCGGAAAACAGGTGGCAGGCTGGCCCTGCTTCGCCTGCCAATCGCCAATGGAGCGCCTTGTCTTGAACCCCGGGAAACCGTCGGCGCCACCAGCGTCATAGCCCTTTTTCTCCAGTGCTTTCTGCAAGCTGGCAATATCGGAACGGTAGAGCCCGCCCACATCACCCCAGCCAACCGAGAAGCCCTTGGCGCCACTGCCAATGCGATCGCCGACATGGGCAATGAAGAGCGCATAAAGATCGCTCATATTGTATTCTTTGATGACATAGAAATTCTTGGTCACGACGAAAGCCGGTCCATGCCGCCCCGCAGGCATCAGCAGAAAACCTTCGCGATTTGTCTCGCTCGATGGAAACGGCTTGCCGTTGACGCGAGTAATGCCGAGCTTGGACCAAGCGGCGAAGGGCTTGCCCTGATCCGGTCCTTCCAGCGAGCAGCTGACATTTTGGGGAACGTTAACTTCATAGCCCCAGTCGCGCCCACGCTGCCAACCATATTGTGCCAGATAATGGCCGATGGAACCAAGCGTATCGGGAACCGAATTCCAGATGTCGCGTTTGCCGTCCCCGTCAAAATCCACCGCATGCTGGAGATAGGACGTCGGCATGAATTGCGGCTGCCCGAGCGCGCCAGCCCATGAGCTTTTCATGGCGCCGACGCCGATATAGCCTTTTTCAACGATCTGCAGTGCCGCGATCAATTCCTTACGGAACATATCCTTGCGTGTGGCCAAAAAGGCCTTGGTGCCAAGCACGGTAAAGGCATTGTTGGGAATCTTGACGCTGCCATAGCCGCTTTCGCGGCCCCAGATCGCCAGCACAATGGGGCCGGGTACACCATATTTGCTCTCAACGGCTTTGAGAATTTTGGCATATTGACCGGCTCGTGCCGTACCGCCTGATGTGACTGCACCAACCGTCTTGTCGTTGAAGTATTTGCCGGGTGAGCCGAATTCCGATTGCTTCTGTTCCTTCGGCGTCTGCGGCTTTTCACCGGGCATAACCAGATCAGGCAGATCGAAATTCAACGTGACGCCGGAAAAGGCATCATCGAAAACCGCTTTGGAAACGCCTAGCGTCTTGGCTTCCGGCCACAGATCATTGGCAAGCCACGTCCGGAATTGCGCTTCGATTTCAGGCTTGGAAGCGGCAAAACCAGCTGTTGCATAGAGAAGTACGGCTATCACCGCCCCAAGGACTGATTTCATCGGGCGTTTGATCAAAAGCCTTCTCCCTATAACGTCGTCCGTGCACGCAGGGCCGCCGTCAGCGTGCCCTCATCCAGATAATCCAGTTCGCCGCCGACAGGCACCCCATGGGCAAGCCGTGTGATGCGCACTTCGAAATCCGCCAGCTGGTCGGTGATGTAATGCGCCGTTGTCTGCCCCTCAACAGTCGCATTGACAGCGAGAATGACCTCCTTGATCTCGCCTTCCGCCACCCGGCTGACAAGGCTTGCAATGTTGAGATCATCAGGGCCGACACCATCCAGCGGCGACAGGCGGCCGCCAAGCACATGGTAGCGGACATTCATGGAGCCGGCACGCTCAAGCGCCCAAAGATCGGAAACATCCTCGACCACAATCAGCGTCGCCCGTTCCCGGCGCGGGTCGGTGCAGATCATGCAGGGATCAGACGTATCGACATTGCCGCATGTGGAACAGATGCGTACCTTTTCCGCTGCATCCTGCATGGCGGAACCGAGCGGGATGAGCAGTGCTTCTTTTTTCTTGATCAGATGCAGCGCCGCCCGGCGTGCAGAACGCGGCCCGAGGCCCGGCACTTTGGCCAGAAGCTGGATCAGGCGTTCAATTTCAGGACCGGCGATTCGTTTCGACATATCGACGGTTTAAAGCAAATTCGGCTTGTAGGGAATCGCAGACGCAACCTGAGCGGAAAGTGGCCGAAATTTCACAACCCTGCATTCGTTGCCGACAGCCAAGAACCAAGTAATCATCACCGCAAGCGTTGCAAGACGCAATGGTTCGAAGGCGAAGCAGCAGCACTGTGCCAGCCGGTGCATCGGGAGAATGGGCTACCCGACTGTAGCAACAGCCTTGCCTTTGAACTTGGAGGTGAAATTATGCGGATTTTTCCGTTTAGTATTACCCTCATTATGAAGAAAACCCGGACGAGCTGGTCATGGACCGTCCGGGTTCAATTTTCAAAATGAGGACAGGAGACGGGCGAAAGCTCGTCTCCAACTCCGGGCCAGTATAGGCCAAACTTTCTCTATTTCCAATAAACTTGTGATTGCAACGCTCGCGATCAAAACGGCAGCTTGAAACCGGGCGGGATCGGCAGACCAGCGGTGAGCGCCTGAGTCTTCTCCGCCATAATAGCCTCGACCTTCGCCTTGGCCTCGTTATGGGCAGCGATAATCAGATCCTCAAGAATCTCCACATCATCTTCCTTAAACAGGGACGGATCGATCTTGAGCGAGGTCAACGCACCCTTGCCTGACAGCTTCACCGTGACGAGACCGCCGCCCGAATGCCCTTCAGCTTCAAGCGCTGCGATTTCTTCCTGCATGGCGGCCATCTTGCCCTGCATTTCCTTGGCCTGTTTCATCATGCCCATAATGTCACGCATGGGAAAAACTCCTTTTGATCAATCGTCTTCTTCGACGGGCGCCAGCGTGTCATCGCCAAGGCCTGTTCCGTCCATTGCATCCGGATCGCCATTGGCCTGCCCGGCAGGCGTTGCAATCCGCACATTGATAATCTTCGCCCCGGGAAACCGCGACAGGATCGCTGCCACGTCCGGATCAGCGCGCGCATCGCTGAGCATCGAATCGCGCCGCGCCGTTTCGGTTTCATTGATCGTCCTCCCGCCCTGCTCGCGGGACAGCGATACCATCCAGCGTGAGCCGGTCCATGCGGTCAGTTTTTGCGACAGATCCGTGATCAGGGTTTTGGGCGCATCGTCGGTCAGATTGATCTCAAGCCTTCCCGGCTTGATGCTGACGAGCCGGACGCAATTCTTGACCAGAATCTTGAACTGCATGTTGCGCTCTTTTTCCGCGAGCGCGACGATATCGGCAATACTGTTTACGGGAACCGATGGAGCCTGTTCTTCCACCACGGGCTGAACCTGCACAACAGGCTCTGGTTGTACCGTTTGCTCAACCAACCGCATGGTGGCACCGCCGCCTGAACTTACGGCACTACGGGCAGGTGCTACCGCATCCGCCGGTGCCGAACGGCCCAAAGCCTGTCCACCCCCATTGCCGGGGCGCGGGCCATCGTTTCGCGGCGATTGGCCTGATGGAGACGCACCGTTCTCCAGCGATTTCAGCGCTTCATCCAATGTCGGTAAATCTGCCGCATGGGCCAGCCGGATCAGCAGCATTTCGGCGGCCTGCACCGGACGGTTGGATGCATCCACCTCGACAATGCCTTTGAGCAGCATCTGCCATGTGCGGGAGAGCACGCGAATGGAAAGCTTTTCCGCATAATCCCTGCCGCGTACCCGTTCGTCTTCCGACAGGGAAATATCATCAGCCACATCGGGAGTGAAACGTATGCGTGTCACCAGATGGTTGAAATCGGCAAGATCGGAAAGCACAACGCTTGGATCAGCCCCGACATCATATTGCGCGCGAAACTCGCGCAGAGCCGACGCCACGTCACCGCGCATCAGCATTTCAAACAGATCGATGATACGGGCGCGATCCGCAAGCCCCAGCATGGAACGCACGGTTTGCGCATCGACATTACCAGCACCATGGGCAATCGCCTGATCGAAGATCGACAGAGAATCGCGCGCCGAGCCTTCACCGGCGCGGGCAATCATCGCCAGCGATGCCGCATCAACCGTGATGCTTTCCTTGTCGGCAATCTTCTTCAACAAGCCAGTCAGCATATTCGCGTCGATGCGGCGCAGGTCGAAACGCTGGCAGCGCGACAGGACCGTGATCGGAACTTTGCGGATTTCCGTCGTGGCAAAAATGAATTTGACGTGGGGTGGTGGCTCTTCCAATGTTTTCAGCAGGCCGTTAAAGGCCTGATTGGACAGCATGTGTACTTCATCGATGATATAGACTTTGTAGCGGGCCGAAACCGGGCGGTAGCGCACCTGCTCGATGATCTCTCTGATATCATCGATACCCGTATGGGAGGCGGCATCCATCTCGATCACGTCGACATGGCGGCCTTCCATAATCGCCTGACAATGTTCACCGGGAACAGACAAATCGATGGTCGGCTTGTCGATCTCAGCTGTCTTGTAATTGAGTGCTCGGGCCAGAATACGGGCTGTGGTGGTCTTGCCCACCCCGCGCACACCGGTCAGCATCCATGCTTGTGCTATACGGCCAGTCTCGAACGCATTGGTGAGCGTGCGCACCATAGGTTCCTGGCCGACCAGATCGTCGAAATTCTGCGGGCGATATTTGCGGGCGAGCACGCGATAGGCGCTATCTGCCGTTTTGGTGTCCATCCCGGTTGATTCCGCTCCTGCATTGCTCTTCATTGCGTCAGACAAGTTTGTACCGCCGCACACCGCAGCGTCAATGCCGGATAACGGCTTTGAAGAGGATAAAGGGTGGGAGGCTGGCACGGCGACCCGTGCCTGGCTCGTTGGGGCTGCTTCCTTCCGGACCTGACCCGGTTGGCGAGTGGCTCGTCCACCACCAACCTCCCGAGGCTCATATCGGCAATCTTTACGCAAAAAGCAAGCGGAACGACAAAAAAACTGCTATTTGTTGCAAATCATGACGTTCATACTCGATAGCAAACTTGCAGCTGATACAATTCCCATTGCAAGGCTGGGCCTTTGCGACCTGCGCCTGATGAATGACCGGCGCTGGCCCTGGCTTATTCTCGTGCCGCAACGGGTTGGAATCAGCGAGATTCATGACCTCACGCCGCTTGATCAGACCATGCTTGTTTTCGAGTCTGGAATAGCGGCACAGGCGCTGAAAACTGTCGCCAATTGCGAAAAGATCAATACCGGCGCACTTGGCAATATTGTGCGGCAGCTGCATTTGCATGTGATCGCCCGCAACACGGGCGATCCGGCCTGGCCCGGACCTGTCTGGGGACATGGTATTCGCGAACCCTATGGCGAAAAAGATGCAAGGGACTTTGCGAACGCCATTCTCGGGGCTATCTAATCATTCACACCATGTGAGTCCTTTTCCGGACCAGTTTTCTGGAGCTTCATCCATGTCGTTTCGCCTTTATGATGTTCCGGAAGCGGAAGCGAGCCATTTCGTCGGTTTTGCCGGCAACCGGATCAACCGCCATGCGGAAAAGCGCAGCGATGATGTGGTCACGGTTGCACTGGCGGACACAAACACACGCATGCTGCTGATTGGACAAGGTCATGTGCTGGTGGCCCAAGGTGACGGCATCAGCAATGCTCTTTTCGCCCTTGAAGATGCTGTCGCATTGCTGCCGAACCCGAACAGGACGATCTATTTGGGCATGCAGGACGAGACGCCGGTTCTCGCGACTTTAAGCGGCGTCGATCTCGCGGCACTGCCGGAAACAATCAAGGCCATTGAATATCGCCCTGTTTATACGCAGGGTCTTATCCCTGAGGATCAGCTCGGCGCGATGGCGCAGGCGGTCTCATTGCTGACCTGGCATGAGAATCATCGCTTCTGCGGACGCTGCGGTTCGGAAACAGTGATGCGGGATGGCGGTTATCGCCGTACATGCCCCAATTGCGACGCCCAGCATTTCCCCCGTACCGATCCCGTAGCCATCATGATGGTGGTGCGCGGCGACAAGTGCCTGCTGGCGCGCGGCGCCCATTTTGGGCCGGGCATGTATTCCTGCCTTGCCGGATTTATTGAACCCGGTGAAACCATTGAAAATGCCGTACGGCGCGAGACGCTCGAAGAAACAAACCTTCCCATCGGCCGCGTTGTCTATCACGCGTCGCAGCCGTGGCCGTTTCCCTATTCGTTGATGATTGGCTGCCATGCGGAAGCACTGTCCGACGACTACACGCTTGATAAGGCGGAACTGGAAGCGGGACGCTGGTTTACGCGCGAGGAAGTCGTCTTGATGCTGGACCGTACCCATCCGGACGGGTTGATGACACCCCCTCCCGGCGCCATTGCCGCCCATCTCATCCGCAGTTGGGTTGAGAGCGGAACGTAAGGTGTTGTGGTTCGTGGTTCGACAAGCTCACCATGAGGGGCTTGGGTGATGTAAGGGAGCTATATTCTGCAACCTTTGCGCTGCAACACCTGTGATCTGAAATGTCGGCGATTATCTTTGCAACCCTCCCTCTCCCTCATCCTGAGCTTGTCGAAGGGCGCGACAATGTTACTGCAACAATCTTTTCAAAAAAAATCACACCAACTTATCCAACACCATCCCACCTCGCTTATTCTGATGGTGTCCTTTCCGGCGGGAATGCTCCGGAAACCTTCTGAAGTCAGGAAAGGATCGGTGATTTCATCTGCGGGGAGACCCCAACCGCAGAGGAAGCGGTTTTATCTCAGAAGGGTAAAACCAGTCATCGAGACGGGTGATCCGGTTATTTTCTTGGTTCGAACAGGAAAATCTCCGGGGAACGCATTGATTACACTACCAATACCAAGACCCCGCGTTCCCCTTTGGATCGCCCGTCTTTCCCACCTTATCAATAGCCAGACGCAAAAGCGGGCGTGGCAATGGGGAAGCTTGTTCCGCAACTGCAATGTTGGTGGATGTATTCACCCCCCTCTGTCCTGTCGGACATCTCCCCCACAAGGGGGGAGATCAGCCTTCAATACGGTTCTTGCACAATCTGCAACATTTCCGGTTGTGCAAAGGCATTAATGCCAATGTGATCTCCCCCCTTGTGGGGGGTCCGAAGGACGGGCGAGACCCGTGGCTCGCCCCGGTAGTCCGACAGGACAGAGGGGGGTGAGCACCACTGATGCGTGTTTCATGCAGCAGAAGCCAATAGCTACCTACTCGTCATCACTCTGTGAACTGCGGAATGTAGTATCTGCGGGATAGACGCCCAGAATCCGTACTTCCTTGGAGAAGAATTCCAGCTCTTCCAGCGCGCGGGCGACATTCTTGTCATCAGGATGTCCTTCAATATCCGCATAGAACTGCGTTGCCGTGAACTTGCCGTCGATCTGATAGCTTTCCAGCTTGGTCATGTTGACGCTGTTCGTCGCGAAGCCGCCCATGGCTTTATAGAGCGCGGCAGGTACGTTGCGTACGCGGAACACAAACGTCGTCATCATGAGTTCGTCCGACTTGCGCGGGGCCCATTTCTTCGTTTTCGTAAGAACGACGAAGCGCGTCACATTGTTCTCGGTGTCCTCGACATCCTCTTCCAGAATATCGAGACCGTAGAGGCTGGAGGCAAGACGCGGTGCAAGCGCTGCCATGGTCTTGTCCTTCACATCGGAAACCAGCCGCGCTGCACCGGCGGTGTCACCGGCAATAACCGGCTTCCAGCCATTCTTGCGGATATATTTGCGGCACTGGCCCAGCGCATGGATATGGCTGTGAACAGTGACAATATCGCTGCGTTTTGTATCAGGCAGAACCATCAACTGGAAATGAATAGGCAGAAAGTACTCGCCAACGATATGCAGACGCGATTCCGGCAACAAATGGTGGATGTCAGCCACACGGCCAGCGATCGTGTTCTCGATCGGGATCATGGCAAGATCGGCTGCACCGCTCTCAACCGCATTGAACGCATCCTCGAAGGTCGGGCATGGCAGCGGTTCCATCTGCGGAAACATGTTCCGGCACGCTGTGTCGGAATTGGCACCCGGTTCGCCCTGAAAGGAGATGCGGTTGGTTTTGGCCATAATCAATTGCCCTTTATGAATGTAAGAATATCACGTGCCCGTTCGAGATCTTCAGGGGTATCAACACCCAGTGGCACCGAATCAACGATCTCGACATCGATGCGCATACCGGCTTCCAGCGCGCGCAATTGTTCCAGTTTCTCGCGCTGTTCCAGCGGTGAAGGCCCGAGGCCGACGAAGCGCTCCAGCGCCGCGCGACGATAGGCGTAAAGACCGATGTGATGATAAAGCGGGCCATTGCCGTAAGGCGCTGTCGCGCGAGTAAAATAGAGAGCGCGCATTTTGCCTGTACCAATGCCAGATCCAACCACTTTCACAACATTGGGGTTGGTCTTCTCGTCATCCCTGATGATTTCAACACACAATGTGGCGATATCGGCAGGCCCCTGTTGCAGCGGCAAAAGGGCACGCCTGACCAGTTCAGGATCAATGGTCGGCAGATCACCCTGCACGTTGACGATGGCATCGACAGTGCCATCCGGATCGAGCGCCAGCAGTGCTTCATAGATACGGTCCGAACCGGATTCATGATCGCTGCGCGTCATCACAGCTTCCAGTCCGTGCGCTTCGACCGCGGCTTTCACCTCGGCACTATCGGTGGCAACAACAGCGCGGCCAAGTCCTGCGGCCAGCGCACGTTCGGCCACATGCACGATCATCGGCTTTCCGGCAATATCGGCCAATGGCTTACCGGGAAGCCGGGTGGAGGCCATACGGGCGGGAATCAGGGTCAATGTTTTCATCGTCGCAAGTAACCTACGGTGTCAAAAAGTCTCAGGCAGAACAGCCCTTATATGTGTTGCAAGTCTTGAGCAAAAGACCTAGTTTCCGCGCGATCACGAGGGGACTCTCGTCAAGTAAATGCAGCTGTTTGCATTGACCAGATAATGAGAACCTCCGCAAGAGGAGCAATGATCGACAATGGATTCGAGCGCGTTCAACAAATATGCCATGGCGTTTCTGGCAACAGTCTTCGTTGTCATGACAGCGGGCATCCTTTCGGATTTCGTATTTGATTCACATGCGCCCGAAAAACCCGGTTTCATCATTCAGGCAGCGGAAGCTGGCGGTGAAGGCGAAGCCGGCGCACCGGCCGCTGCGGCTGCCGTGCCGATTGCAACACTGCTGGCATCTGCCGATGCGACACGCGGTGAAGCTGTTTTCAAGCGCTGCCAGGCCTGCCACACCGGCGAAAAGGGCGGAGCAAACAAGGTTGGCCCAAACCTTTGGGACATTGTTGATCGTCCAATGGCTACCCATGAAGGCTTCAGCTATTCCGGCGCCATCAAGGATTTTTCGAAAGGCGGCAAGGAGCTCTGGACTTTTGACCATCTCAATCACTTCCTGACCTCGCCAAAGGCCTATATCAAGGGCACAGCCATGGGCTTTGCCGGCGACAAGAAGGACAATGAGCGCGCCGATCTGATTGCTTACCTGCGCACACTCTCCGACAGCCCGAAACCGCTTCCTGCTGCCGATGCAGCACCCGCGGGCGGCGACAAGCCAGCCGAGGGCGCAAAGCCTGCTGAAGGCGCAGCACCTGCCCCAGCGAAATAAGCCAAACAAAAGAACACTGAAAGCCGGGCCTTGTGCCCGGCTTTTTTGTATCGGACTGATCTCGCCATCAAGACTGCGTGTTTTTTTGCTGAAGGCCTGTTCTCTGCCGCATTTTCTCTTAGACTGACCCAAAAGAGAAATTGTGGAGACCTGATTTGCACTTCCGCCCACTCGTTGCCAGCCTCGCCCTCCTCGCCATCACCGCGATGGCTCCCCTGTCAAATGCGAGGGCTGCGGAGCCAGAATGGCGGCATGCGGTGAGCGCCTTAGGCACGCCCAAATATGGGCCAGATTTCAAACATTATGATTTTGTGAACCCCGATGCCCCTAAGGGCGGCACCCTAAACCAGATTGCACAGGGTTCATTCGATAGTCTCAATCCCTTTGTCGTTCAGGGAACCGCTGCGGCGGGGCTTCCCGGTGGCACAATTTTGGGTGGACTACTGTATGACACACTTCTTAACCGCGCCCTTGATGAGCCAGCAACAAATTACGGTCTGCTTGCCGAAGCCATTGCCTACCCGGATGATTTTTCCTGGGTAAAGTTTCGTTTGAACCCGGCAGCGAAATGGCATGATGGTGAGCCCATCACCGTCGAGGATGTGATCTGGTCTTTTGATATTCTGAAGGCGCAAAGCCCAATTTATAATAAGTACTACCATGATGTGACAAAGGCTGAAAAAACGGGCGATCGTGAAGTCACCTTTACCTTTGCCAGCGGTGGAAATCGTGAATTGCCAAGTATCGTTGGCGAATATCCAATACTGCCAAAACACTGGTGGGAGGGCACTGATCCATCCGGCAAGAAACGCGATATCACCAAGCCCACGACAGAAATTCCGCTTGGTTCTTCGTTCTACAAGATTGAAAGTGTCGACTTAGGCAAAACCATAACATGGAGCCGTGTCCCTGATTATTGGGGCAAAGACATACCCAGCAATGTCGGGCGCTATAATTTTGATCGTATTCGTTATGAATACTTCCGTGACGCGAATGCCAGTTGGGAGGCCTTCAAAAAGGGCGGATTCCAGGATTTACGGGGCGAACCAAGCATTGGCCGTTGGATGCGCGGTTACGACTTCCCCGCATTCACAAGAGGTGATGTCGTCAAAGCGGTATATCCGGAGCGATCTTCAGGTCGTATGCAAGGGTTCTTGCTAAACACACGGCGCGACAAATTCAAGGATATCAGAGTACGCGAAGCACTGAATTACGCCTTCGACTTTGAGACTATGAGCAAGAATGCATTTTTCGGGCAGTATAAGCGGATAGACAGTTATTTCGCGGGGTCTGAACTGGCGTCAAGCGGCCTTCCAGCAGGCAAAGAACTTGAAATTCTACAGACGGTTAAAGACGAAGTTCCGGAAGGTGTTTTTACCGAGGAATTCAAGAATCCCGTTTCCGACACGCCGCAGGCACAACGTGACAATTTGCGAAAAGCTGTCTCACTGCTGCGGGATGCTGGTTATGATCAAAAGAACGGAAAACTGGTCAATACTATAACCGGCCAGCCGCTGACCATTGAGTTTCTTGCCGATGATCCCAGCAATGAACGTACGGTCGGACCATTTATGGCCAGCCTTCGAAAACTGGGCATTGACGCGCAAATGAGGGCGGTGGACGCCGTACAGTATGCAGCCAGAGTCAATGACTATGATTATGACGTCCTCGCGATCTCCGGGATCGGGCAAACCTTGTCGCCGGGTAACGAGCAAAGGGATTTTTGGGGGTCTGTTACCGCAGATACGCCCGGTGGCCGCAACTACATGGGCATCAAAAATCCGGCAATCGACAAGCTGATCGACAGGGTCATTTTTGCCAAGGACCGCGAGGAACTCGTAGCCGCGACCCATGCGCTCGACCGGGTTCTCCTGTGGAATTACTACGTTGTACCGCAATGGTACGATGACAGAACCAAGATTGCGTATTGGAACAAGTTTGGCATGCCCGACAAGCAACCGGACTATATTGGCGTTGATCCCTATTCATGGTGGATCGACACCGCCAAGGAACAAGCGCTGAAAGCCCGGGCGCAATGATGGGAAGCCGTCTTAACCGCCGGGACCTGCTGAAATATTCCAGTGCGGCGGCGCTGTCAGCGCTCGCCCCGCGCGTGGCGCTGGCGGAGGTCAAAACCGGTGTGCCACTGTATGGCCTTTCGGCTTTTGGCGAGCTGAAATATCCGGCGGATTTCACCCATTTTGAATACACCAATCCCGATGCGCCGAAGGGTGGCACCTTCTGTTTTTCACCCGGTACCTGGTTTTTCAATCAGTCGCCGCAAACCTTCAACACATTGAATGGTTTCAGCGCGCGCGGTGATGCGCCGCCCCGTATCGAACTGTGTTTCGACACACTGATGGCATCAGCGCTGGATGAGCCTGATTCGATCTACGGGCTGGTTGCCGAGAATGTGACGGTTTCCGAAGATAAAAAGACATTTGTCTTCAAGATGCGGCCTGAAGCGCGTTTTCATGATGGTTCGCCGCTGACGGCGCATGATGCTGCATTCAGTTATGAAACACTCAAGACCAAAGGCCATCCCGATCTCATCGTCCTGATGGCGGAACTTAAAGAGATTGTCGCGCAGGATGATCATACGCTGCGTCTTGGCTTTTCCGGCAAGCATTCCGATCGCGCCATTCTCGATATTGCTGCGACAATACCGATCTTTTCCAAAGCCTGGTATGCGACGCGCGATTTTGACGCCTCGACGCTGGAAGCGCCACTGGGTTCGGGGGCCTATCGTGCCGCAACAATTCTGGTGGGACAAACAATCGAATATGAACGGGTCGCGGACTATTGGGCGAAGGATTTGCCTGTCCAGCGCGGCTCCAATCATTTTGATCGCATTCGCATCGAGTTCTTTCGCGAGCGTCAGGCAGATTTCGAATCCTTCAAGAAGGGCGATATCTATTGGAGAACTGAATCTGTCGCCAAAACATGGGTGACGGAATATAATTTTCCGGCCATTCAGCAAAAACGCGTGGTGAAACGCGAATTCTCAAGCGAAAAGCGTCCAGTGCTACAGGCATGGGCAATCAATGAGCGCCGCGAACAATTCCGGGATCAGCGCGTGCGGGAAGCCATTGCGCTCTGCTTTGATTTTGAGTGGACCAGCAAGAACTTTTTTTACGACGTCTACAACCGATCGCAATCTCTGTTTGAGAAGTCGGAGTTTCGCTCCGAAGGCAAGCCATCGCCGGAAGAACTTGTTGTCATGGAGCCACTGCGCGATAAGCTACCGCCGGAGATTTTCGGTGATGCGCTTCTGCAACCAACCTCGGATGGATCAGGACGCGACAGAAACAATCTGCGGCGTGCGGTCGAGTTGATAACAGCGGCGGGATTCACTCGCCAGAATGGCAAATTTGCCGATTCCAAAGGCAAACCGCTCAATCTTGAGCTGTTGATTTTTGCCGAAGTCTTCACCCGGTCTTCAACGCCGTTCATCAACAACCTCAACGCCATCGGCATCAATGCATCGTTGCGGCTGGTTGATCCCACACAATATCAGGTCCGGCTGCAGGATTTCGATTTCGATATGATCGGCGCAGCCTATTCGCTTGGCCCGACGCCGACCGAGGAAAGCCTGCAGGCAATGTTCGGCTCCAAATCCGCAGCTATTCCGGGATCAACAAATTTTCCCGGTCTCGCCGACCCAACCGTGGATGCGCTGATCCAGAAGGTGAGCGGGGCCAAATCGCGGGCGGAGCTGATCACGATTATGCGTGTTCTGGATCGGCTCTTGCGTATAAGACGCGACTGGATTCCAAATTGGTATAGTGCGAATCACCTGATCGCCTATTGGGATATGTTCGGTTTCAAGGAGCCGAAGCCCGATTATGGTTTTCCGGTGGAAACGCTATGGTGGCGTGACGAAGCAAAGGCAAAGGCAATTGGCAAGTTTTGAACTGATCCTCCCCTGCGGAGCACCGTCTTAATGGGAGCCTATATTCTACGGCGTTTGCTTCTGATGATACCGACCCTGTTCGGAGTTTTGCTAGTCTGCTTCGTGATTGTACAATTCGTGCCCGGTGGTCCTGTGCAGCGCATTATCGGTCAGTTGACCGGTCAGGGCGGCAATGCACTTGATCGTATCGGCGGTGGCGGAGCCGATTTTGGCCAGACCAATGAATCGCTTGGCACGGGCGCAGCCAATTCGAAATATCGTGGTGCGCAGGGCCTCGACCCTGCCTTTATCGCCAGCCTTGAAAAGCAGTTCGGCTTGGACAAACCACCGCTGGAGCGTTTCCGCCTTCTGGTGTGGAACTATCTGCGCTTTGATTTTGGCCGGAGTTATTTCCGCGATATCAGCGTGGTGCAGCTCATCAAGGAAAAACTGCCCGTTTCCATATCGCTGGGGCTATGGATGACGTTGATATCCTATGCGATTTCCATACCGCTGGGGATTCGCAAGGCCATCAAGGATGGCTCTGCCTTCGACGTCTGGACCAGTGCCGTTGTCATTGTCGGTTACGCCATACCGGGGTTTCTGTTCGGTATCATGCTCATCGTTTTCTTTGCCGGTGGCTCATTCTTTGACTGGTTCCCGCTGCGCGGCCTGACCTCGAACAATTTCGCCGACCTCTCCTTCTTCGGCAAGATTGTCGACTATGCCTGGCATATCGCCTTGCCCTTGACCGCCATGTTGCTCTCGGCCTTCGCGACGACGACGCTTTTGACCAAGAACTCGTTTCTCGATGAAATCCGCAAGCAATATGTCACGACAGCGCGCGCCAAAGGCCTGACCGAACGCAAGATTCTCTATGGTCATGTCTTCCGCAATGCCATGCTGATTGTCATCGCCGGGTTTCCCAGCGCGTTCATCTCGATCTTTTTCACCGGCCAGCTGCTGATTGAGGCGATCTTCTCGCTCGATGGGCTTGGATTGCTTGGCTATGAATCGATCATCAACCGGGATTATCCTGTGGTGATTGCCACGGTCTATATCTTCGCGCTGGTTGGCGTGGTGATCAGCCTTCTCTCCGATCTGCTTTATACGTGGATCGATCCGCGTATCGATTTTGAGCGGAGGGACGTCTGATGAGCGATACGACCATCGGCACCCAAGCAACACCCGCCGCAACGCGTCGTCCGCGTATGTCACCGCTCAACGCCCGGCGCTGGCAGAATTTCAAGGCCAACCGGCGCGGCTGGTGGGCGTTGTGGATATTCCTGTTCCTGTTCATTGGTTCACTTGGCGGCGGGCTCATTGCCAATGACAAGCCAATCATCGTTTCCTACAAGGGCGAAATCCTGTTTCCGGTGCTGGTCGATTATCCGGAGGAAAAATTCAACGGCTTCTATGCGGTGACGGATTATCGCGATCCGGTCATTCAGGATGAGATCAAGGCTCATGGCTGGGCCATCTGGCCGCCGGTTCGCTACTCCTACCGGACCGTCAACAACGAGCTTCCCGATACGGCACCGTCAAAGCCATTCTGGCTCTATACGGCTGAGGAGCGTTGTGCGCGCTATCCCCAAGGGGTGAACGATGCCAATTGCACGTTCGGCAACATGAATATTCTGGGAACCGACGATCAGGCGCGTGATGTGTTTGCCCGTGCGCTTTATGGTTTTCGTATTTCTGTGCTGTTCGGCCTGATCCTGACCGCAGCGTCGGCTGTGATCGGCGTGACGGCGGGTGCATTGCAGGGTTATTTCGGTGGCTGGCTTGACCTTCTGGCACAGCGTTTCATCGAAATCTGGTCCTCGGTGCCAACGCTCTATCTGCTGCTCATCATGGCCTCGATCCTGCCTCCGGGTTTCTGGATTCTGCTCGGGATCATGCTGCTGTTTTCATGGGTGCATTTTGTCGGCATCGTCCGTGCGGAATTCCTGCGCGCCCGCAATTTTGAATATGTGAATGCGGCGCGGGCGCTTGGCGTGCGCGACCGGACCATCATGTTCCGGCATCTTCTGCCCAATGCCATGGTGACGACGCTGACCTTCCTGCCCTTTATTCTCAACGGATCGATCACGACACTGACGTCGCTGGATTTCCTCGGCTTTGGCCTCCCGCCAGGTTCGCCGTCGCTTGGTGAACTGCTTGCGCAGGGCAAGAACAATCTGCAGGCGCCATGGCTGGGCCTGACCGGGTTCATCGTTATTTCGCTCATGCTGTCGCTGCTGATCTTTGTCGGTGAAGCGACCCGTGACGCATTCGATCCGCGCAAGGCTTTCAAATGAGTGCGTCCCCTCTCCTTTCCGTGCGTGACCTCTCGGTTGCCTTCACCCAGAATGGCCGCCAGTCGATTGCGGTCGATCACATCTCCTTTGACATTGCTCAAGGTGAAACAGTTGCCCTTGTCGGCGAATCCGGTTCCGGCAAGTCAGTCTCGGCCCTCTCGATCCTGAAGCTCCTGCCCTATCCACCAGCTTCGCATCCATCCGGGCAAATTCTGTTCAACGGGCAGGACCTTCTTGATAGCGACGAGGATGATCTGCGCCGCGTGCGTGGCAATGACATCACCATGATCTTTCAGGAGCCGATGACCTCGCTCAATCCGCTTCATTCGATCGAGAAACAGATCGTTGAAGTGCTGAAGCTGCATCAGGGCATGGGCGACAAAGCTGCCAAGCAGCGCACGCTTGCACTTCTCAATGAAGTAGGCATCCGCGAGCCGGAAAAGCGCCTCGATGCCTATCCACACCAACTGTCAGGCGGGCAGCGGCAGCGTGTCATGATTGCCATGGCGCTGGCCAACAAGCCGAAGCTGCTGATCGCCGATGAGCCGACGACAGCGCTTGACGTGACCGTGCAGGCGCAAATCCTGCAACTGCTTGCGGACCTTAAAAAGGCGCAGGGCATGTCGATGCTGTTCATCACGCATGATCTTGGCATTGTCCGCAAGATTGCCGACCGCGTCTGCGTCATGACCAAGGGCAAGATTGTCGAGACGGGGCCGACGAAGGAAATCTTCGACAACCCCCAGCACGACTATACGCGCCATCTTCTGGCCGCTGAACCGAAGGGCAATCCGCCCTCCCCCGATCTTTCAGCTGCCCCTGTGATGCGCGGTGAACAGGTCAAGGTGTGGTTCCCGATCAAGCAGGGTTTCCTGCGCCGTACCGTTGATCATGTGAAGGCGGTGGATGGTATCGATGTCACCATTCGCGCCGGACAGACGCTGGGTGTTGTCGGTGAATCCGGTTCGGGCAAAACCACGCTTGGCCTCGCCTTGTCGCGCATGATTTCATCGCAAGGTGTCATTCGCTTTGGTGAGAAGGACATCAACCAGTTCTCGTTCAAGCAGATGCGCCCCCTGCGGCGCGAATTGCAGATCGTGTTTCAGGACCCGTTCGGTTCGCTGTCGCCGCGCATGTCGATTGCCGATATTGTGGCTGAAGGTCTCGCGGTGCACGAGCCGAAACTGTCGGCGGATGAACGTGATGCGCGGGTTGTCGCGGCACTCAGGGAAGTCAATCTTGATCCGGAAAACCGCTTCCGCTATCCGCACGAGTTTTCCGGCGGTCAGCGCCAGCGTATCGCCATCGCCCGCGCCATGGTGCTCAATCCGCGCTTTGTCATGCTGGATGAGCCAACCTCGGCGCTTGATATGAGCGTGCAGGCACAGGTGGTCGATCTGTTGCGCGGATTGCAGCAAAAGCACAATCTGGCCTATCTTTTCATCAGCCACGACCTCAAAGTGGTGAAAGCGCTGGCCAATGATGTGCTGGTGATGCGCAATGGCAAGGCGGTAGAATATGGTCCGTCGGAGGAAATCTTCGCTAATCCGAAGAGCGACTATACAAAAGCACTGATGGCAGCAGCCTTCAGGATAGAAACGGCCGAACAGGGAGCAGTAAGCGAATGACCGGGACAAGCGACACGATTTTTCTGGCTGTAACGGGTTGGGACCCGGAAGTCTGGCTCTCGGAATTTGCCAAGAACGATCCTGCCCGCAAACTCGTGCTGAACACCGATACGGACAAGGAAAAGGTCCGTTATGCGCTGGTGTGGAAGCAGCGTCCGGGATCGCTTGCCGATCTGCCGAACCTGAAAGTCATCTTTTCACTCGGTGCTGGCGTTGATCACGTTTTCCATGACGACCGGATTCCCGATGTGCCAATCGTTCGCATTGTCTCGCCTGACCTGACTATGCGCATGACCGAATATGTGGTCTGGCAGGTACTGGATCACCATCGTCTCGGCTTGCGCTACCGGCAGCAACAGGCTGGCAAGGTCTGGCACGAAGACCGGCGCCAGCCCGCCGCCCATGAAGTCAATGTCGGCATTCTCGGCATGGGCGTGCTTGGCCGCGATGCTGCGCTGAAGCTGCGCGCGCTGGGCTTCAAGGTGAGCGGCTGGAGCCGCAGGCCGCAGTCCGTCGAGGGTGTGACAAGCCATCATGGTCCCGATGGGTTGAAGGCTTTCCTGAAGGATGCCGATATTGTTGTGTCCCTGCTGCCATTGACGCCGGAAACCAAAAACATTCTTTCCATGAGCCTTTTTGCCCAGATGAAACACGACGGTCCTCTTGGACCGCCAAGCCTGATCAATGCCGGTCGTGGCGGTCTGCAGAACGAGGCGGATATTCTGGCGGCGCTCGAACGCGGCATGCTCTCGGCTGTCACGCTTGATGTTTTCAACAAGGAGCCATTGCCGAAGGATAGTCCATTGTGGACGCATCCACAGGTGATTATCACACCACACGCAGCGGCAAGCTCCAGTCCATCCGCACTTGTTCCTGAGATCATCGCGCAGATTGAATCCTATGAGCGTGGTGAGCCACTGAAAAATATTGTCGACAGACAAGCGCAGTATTAGAAAAATTTGGCTTTGACCGCCGCTGCTGTTCGGATAGATTATCCGCGTAAGTGTTCTCAGGGCGGGGTGTAATTCCCCACCGGCGGTAATCACTGGATGTCGAAAGATGTCAGGTGCGAGCCCGCGAGCGCTTTCCGGTTCACCGGAAAGGTCAGCAGATTTCGGTGCAATTCCGAAGCCGACGGTATAGTCCGGATGAAAGAGAACAACTGAAAGCAAGGGCTGCCGTCAGGCAGTCCCTCAGCATTTTTGGTTGTGCCCTGATTCACGTCAACTCGAAGGAGACAGACATGGATCAGTTCCAGAATAACAATACCCCACATCCCGCACCACGCATCGCCTTTATTCAGGCGCGATGGCATTCGGAAATCGTCGATCAATGCCGTATCGGCTTTGAAGGCGAACTCAAAAGTCAGGGCGTCATCCCCGCACGATTCGACGTCTATGACGTGCCGGGTTCATTCGATATTCCGCTTTTGGCCAAGAAGCTGGCAGAAACCGGGCATTATGATGCAATCGTTGCAACGGGTCTGGTTGTTGATGGCGGCATCTACCGGCATGATTTCGTCGCCGGGACCGTGGTGAATGCGCTTCTCACCGCGCAGATGGAAACGGGTGTTCCGATGCTGTCAGCAGTGCTGACCCCGCATCATTTTCAGGAACACGCACAACATATCGAGTTCTTCACCAAGCATTTTCTGACCAAAGGTCAGGAAGCAGCGCGTGCGTGTTTGCAGATTATTGGAACGTTCAGGCGCGTGGCTGAATTGACGGCTGCTTGAGGGGTTTCACCCCCCTCTGCCCTGTCGGGCTACCGGGGCGAGCCACGGGTCTCGCCCGTCCTTCGGACCCCCCACAAGGGGGGAGATCACATTGGCAGTAACGCCTTTGCACAACCGGAAATGTTTCAGATTGTGCAAGATGGTATTGAAGGCTGATCTCCCCCTTGTGGGGGAGATGGGCGACAGCCCAGAGGGGGGTGAAAAACTACAACCGCCGCACCGCTGTCGGCTTGCCATATAGATAATCAATCCGCTCAATAGCATCATGCAGAGGTTCAAGCGTCACGCTCATGGTATGGCCGCTTGCGTGAAGCAGCATGGAATGGCTGGCCATCATGGCCGCGTGACCCTTCCAGAAAACAAAATCACCGCGCTTCAGATTTTTATAATTTTCGTCCGGTTCCACCAATTCGCCTATGGAAGCCGCCTGCATATCCGAATCGCGCAATACGGACTGTCCGGTCATCAGCAGCGACAATTGCAGGAGACCGGAGCAATCGATGCCAAAGCCTGATACGCCGCCCCAGAGATAGGGGGTGTGAATCAAGGTTTCGGCCACAGCCACATGATCGTCAGTGACTTCATCAATGGACACGAGATGCTTGGCAATAATCGCCTCACCACTTGGCAAAAGACCATAAAGCGTACCCCGGCGTTCCTCACCGCCCTTTATCGTGACCAGCGATCCCATGGACAGGGCGTTGGTTGGGGGAAACTTCAGGTCCGAACCCGGATAGACAAAGGTGCGCGGTGCGATAACAATATGGGTTGGCTCGTCATAGCGCTGATCAAGCGTGGTATCGACGATATAGCCTACATAGCCATCGCGTTCGTTCTGGACCCAGCACCAGCCATTGCTGTCTTCAAACACCAGGACATCATCGCCGAACAGAAATTGCGTGGTCACACCGGCATCGCCGCGTGCTTCGCTACGCACGTCAACCACCGGGTCGGAAATGCGCATGGGCTTGCCTTCGACAAACTGATCCGCCTCGACCTGCCCGCGCAGGCTTTCATCCGCCAGATCGGGGCGGAACGCATTCAACCGTTTATCCAATGTCACAGGGGTAATCCTCTTGCTTTGGCAATCACAAGGTCGCCGAGCTTTTCAACATAGAGCGCACCTTTTACCGTTCTCTTGACGAGAACATTGCGCTTGTCTTTTTCATCACGATGACGATCCACCAATCCATAGCCACCCATTGTGTCAAGCGCACGGGTGATCACTGGCTTGGTCACTTTCAATTTCGCAGCCATACCACGGATCGTGTGCGGCGGCGGCTCCAGATAAACCGTCAACAGCACGGCCAATTGCCGCATTGTCAGATCATGCGCATCATCCCGCACTTCGGAGATGGCAATTTCCTTCCACAATGTCAGCGCCTGAAACGGCTTGAGTTCAATCTGCATAAGAGGCTTCCGAGATCATTTCGGTTCCGTATCATTTTATTCTCTGCCACGCTAAGTGCAAGCTGTTCATTTTGTTCGGCAAGTCGGGTTAAATTGAGCCTGTATAGAGCGAGGTTTTCCATGGAATATGGCCAAATCATTATCCTGAACGGAGCACCGCGCTCCGGAAAATCCAGCATCGTTGAAGTCATTCAGGAAACATTCAGCGGCGTCTGGATGAATCTTGGTGTCGACAACTATATGCGGATCACGCCACCACGCTATCAGCCGGGGATCGGATTGCGTCCCGGTGGTGAGCGGCCAGATATCGAACCGCTCCTTCCCGTGTTCTATGCGGCCCTTTATGAATCCATTGCGGCGCATAGTCGGCTTGGCCTGAACGTCGTGGCCGATATCGGTCATCACGACAGCTACACAAAGCCGCTTCATATCCTCATCGATTGTGCGCGGCGTTTGAGTGGCCTGCCGGTGCTGTTTGTCGGCGTTCGCTGTTCTCTCGAGGTCATCATGCAGCGCCGCAATGCCGGTCAGCCGGGACGTGATGGCCAGTATGAGACGGGAACAGTTGATACGCCAATCCCGGAAGCCGTACTTCGCTGGCAGGAGGCTGTTCATCATCCCGGCATTTATGATCTGGAAGTCGACACATCAGCACAAAGCCCGCAGGATTGTGCTGCATTGATCGCCCAAAGACTAAATCATGGTCCGGTGCACCCGACAGCGTTTGAAGAACTCGCTGCCGGGCACTGATCATAACATCGTTATTTGCTGGCCGGGAAACGAGTCTTCAGCAAATGATATAGCGCCCTTATCGCCTGCGCTTCACCGCCAATGGGTGAATGCGGCTTTTCCACCGGGTTCCAGCCGTAAATGTCGAAATGGCCCCAGACTTTGGCCTTTTCAACAAAGCGTTTCAGGAACAGAGCTGCTGTCACCGAACCGGCAAAACCATCCGTTGTTACGTTATTGATATCGGCAACGCGGGACGAAAGTTTTGCCTCATAGGGCTGCCAAAGCGGCATGCGCCATACTGGATCGCTTACAGCTTCAGAAGCCTTGGCAACATCGGCCGCAAAAATCTCGTCGTTCGAATAGAATGGCGGCACATCAGGGCCGAGCGCAACACGCGCCGCGCCAGTCAAGGTTGCCATATCGATCAGGATTTCCGGCTCTTCCTCATCGGCCAGCGCCAGCGCGTCGGCAAGGACAAGCCGCCCTTCCGCATCGGTATTGCCGATTTCAACCGTGATGCCCTTGCGGCTGGTCAGGATATCGCTCGGCCGGAAGGCATTGGCGGAAATGGAGTTCTCGACAGCCGGGATCAGCACACGCAAACGCACCGGCAGTTTCGCATCCATGATGATGCTGGCAAGTGCCAGCACATTGGCTGCGCCGCCCATATCCTTCTTCATCAAAAGCATGCTGCTCGCTGGTTTGATATCAAGACCGCCGGTATCGAAGCAGACCCCCTTGCCGACAAGCGTTACCTTCGGTGCATCCTTCTTGCCCCATTCCAGATCGATCAGGCGCGGCTCTTCGCTTCCAGCGCGGCCAACGGCATGGATCATCGGAAAATTCTTCTTGAGCAGCGCATCACCCTTGATCACATCGACAGATGCCTTGTGCTCGTCGCCCAGTTTGCGCACAGCGGCTTCCAACGCATCGGGACCCATATCATTGGTCGGGGTGTTGATGAGGTCGCGAGCGAGCGTGACCGCCCTTGCCTGCCGCTTGACGTCAGCCTTGTCGGCGCCATCAGGCAATGCAAGCGAGACCTCCGTATCGTCCTTCTTCACATAACGGGTAAACTTATAGCCGCCGAGCAGGAAGCCGAGTGCTGCAAGATCCGGCTGGTTAACCGGACCGACCAGATGCCACGCACCTTTGGGTAAAGCCTGCGCCAGTTTGCCTGCGGCCAGCCGGTTTTCATCTTTGCCTGTGCCAAGCAGTGCGCCGGATATTTCACCCTTTTCACCGGGAACAACAAGCAGCCTGCCAGCCTGACCTTCAAACCCGTTTGCATGGGCCCAGGCGAGCGTTACCGCGTCAAGTCCAAGGGCCTCCAACCCGCCCTTCGGGACGAACCAGACGGGCCTGCTGCCCGATGATTTCTGTTTGGTGATTTCGGCAGACATGATTGTTTACTCCTGGGGTCAATTTTATGCATTTACGCCTGCAAACATGGCGTCATTAACGGTCCGTTAGGGTTAACAGAATATTTCTTTCGCATGGGATTGGTTAACGCACCAATGAACGTGCGGTGGGATCTGACGGGGCAAATTATGACAAGCGCAGGGATTATTCAACGCAATCGCCGTCTCATTTTTTCCGCCGCAATAATTGCCCTTGCCGCGGGTATTTCTGGCTGCGCTACAACCGACAAAACAACCACCGGATCTATTTCCCCCGCTTCCACTACGGCAGCACCAGCGGGCAATTTCGATCAGATGAATGCGCAGCAGCTCGCGCAAGCATCATCCAGTCTTGGAGCGCGTTATCAAGGCAATCCCAAGGACAAGACCACGGCGATGAATTTTTCCACCGTGCTGCGTATGACAGGCCGCAATGATCAGGCACTAGCGGTCATGCGCAGTCTGGCCATTGCCTACCCGAAAGACCGTGATGTGCTTGCTGCCTATGGTAAGGCACTGGCGAGCAGCGGCGAATTTGAAGCGGCGCTTGATGCAATTCGCCGCGCGCAGACACCCGAATATCCCGATTGGAAACTGCTTTCCGCTGAAGGCGCTATCCTTGACCAGCTGGGCAAGACCAGCGAGGCCCGCAACATCTACAAGCAGGCTACGGACATCAATCCAAATGAGGCATCGCTGCTCTCCAATCTTGGCATGTCCTATGTCCTGTCAGGTGAGCTGAACACGGCCGAGACATATATGCGCAAGGCAGTTGGCGCTCAAGGTGCCGATAGCCGTGTCAGGCAGAATCTGGCGCTGGTTGTCGGACTGCAGGGCCGATTCGCCGAGGCGGAAACAATCGCCAAACAGGAACTCTCGCCGCAACAGGCAGAGACCAATGTCAGGTATCTTCGCTCGATGCTTGCCCAGCAGAACTCCTGGAACATGCTGAAAGACAAGAAGAAGCCCAACAACAGTTGAACCTTCCAAGAGCAATGGAAACAGCCGCATGATGAGAAGCGGTCTGTTTATTTGAGCGCGCCGAAAATGCCGCCTTGCGCCGAAACCTGAATGATCGCGGGTCCGAGAATGACCGCGAAAAGCACAGGCAGAAGAAACACAATCATCGGAACGGTCAATTTGGGCGGCAAGGCTGCCGCCTTCTTCTCGGCGGCATTCAGCCGGGCTTCGCGGCTTTCATCGGACAAGGTTCGAAGCGCGCCGCCTATGGATGTACCGTAACGTTCGGATTGGGTCAGGGCCTGTACGACTGATTTGACCGACTCCAGCCCAGTGCGCGTTGCAAGATTTTCATAGGCCAACCTCCGCTCGGGCAGAAAGGAAAGTTCTGCATTCGTCAGGACAAACTCTTCGGCTAGCGCCGTTGACTGAACGCCGATCTCCTCCGACACCTTCTTGAAGGCGGCCTCGATCGACATTCCGGATTCAACGCAGATCAGCATGAGATCAAGGGAATCCGGCCACGCCATCTGGATCGAGTGCTTGCGCTTGCTGCCCGCATTGCTAACATACAGATTGGGCGCGTAAAAACCGATATAGCCTCCAACGAGACATACGAGTACGCGTACCATTGTCGGCTGCCCCCAAAGACCATTCAGGCCGAATATCCAGAAGGCTGTCAGGGTGAATGTCAGAAATGGCAGACCGAAACGGGCCGCCAGGAACACATTCAGTGCATTCTGCCCGCGAAAGCCGGCGGTGCGCAACGATGCCAGCGTCTTTTCATCGGCAAGCGCCCGTTGCAGGTCCAGCTTTTCGACAAATTGCCGGACGCCCTGCCGCTGGGCCATGCGCAGGCTACCCTGCGAAGTGGCCTTATGTCGGCTGATGCTTTCAGCCGCAAGGCGCGTGCGATCTTTCGCTCGCAATTGATCCCGCTCCAAAGCCACCGATTTCATCCGCGTTTTCAAAACTGATGTGCGAAGTTTCGGCAGGAAAATCGTCATAACCGTTGCAAAGGCTGAAACAGCCACAAGCACAGCCCGAACGGTGTCCGGATTGTCATGCACGGCTTTGAGAAGGGAAGAAAACACCGCGCTTGCTCCGTCTAGAATTTGAAGTTGATCATTTTGCGCATCACAAGAATGCCGATGGACATCCAAACGCCTGCGCACATCATGATGAGGTTGCCTTTATCGGTCGTGAACAGCAGCGAAATGTAACCGGGGCTTGTTATGTAAACGAGCCCGGCAACAATGAAGGGCAATGCTCCGATAATATAGGCGGATGCCTTGGCTTCCATGGACAGAGCCTGCACTTTCGCCTTCATTTTTTTGCGGTCCCGCAATACGCGCGAAAGATTGCCAAGTGCTTCGGATAGATTGCCGCCCGCCTGCGATTGGATCTGGATGACGATGCCAAAGAAGCTTGCTTCGGGACAGGGCATGAACTCCGACATGCGCATTGCCGCTTCCGGAATACTCACGCCGACCTGCTGCATATCAACAATCCGCCGAAACTCCGTGCGGACAGGTTCCCGCGCTTCCTGCGCAATCAATCGAATTCCATCATTGAGCGGCAGTCCCGACCGTATGGCGCGCACGATGACGTCAATGGAGTTTGGAAATTCGTGCAGGAAGGCGGCAACGCGCCGCCGTCGCATATAATAAACAAAGGCGCGTGGCAGACCCAAAGCGCCAATCAGGAAGAAGCCAGGCGCCAGATAAAGCGGCGCGCCGAAGAATACGCGCAGAAACACCAGAACAATCCCGACAATGCCCGAATAAATATAAAAGCGCCTGACTGTGACTTTCAGGCCCGCCTGTTGGAGCAGCATCTTGAGCGGAGGGGATTTGATGTTCTTGTCGCGCAGCTTTTGCCGCTGGTCGATATCGTTCAGCGTATCCTGCACCGATTTGCGGCGCTTCACGGCCTCCGCCTGTTTATCCCGGGCGCTGGATTTACTCAGACTGTCGGTTGCTGCCAGCTTGACCGACTTTAAACGATCATCGGACTTTTTCTGCTGTTCGATTTGGTCGAAGACGCAGAAATAAGCCAAGGAGGCGAGCGAAAGTGTTGTCAGCACGACAAATGCGAGTTGCTCGAAATCAAGACCGAACATCGCCATGCTCCCGCCGCGCTAATGATCTCATGACTGGACTTCCATCGCGTCGATGGCCTGCGCCAGCCTATGCTCTTCATTGTAGTATCGTGCGCGATCCCAGAATTTCGGACGGCTCAATCCCGTCGAGACATGCTTTCCAACAAGACGGCCATTGGCGTCTTCGCCTTCGATATCGTAGACCATGAGGTCCTGCGTGATGATCACATCGCCTTCCATGCCAACGACCTCGGTCACATGGGTGATGCGCCGGGAGCCATCGCGCAGACGTGCGGCCTGAATGATAATATCGACAGAACCAACGATGATCTCACGCACGGTCCTTTGCGGCAGTGCGAAGCCACCCATGGCAATCATCGATTCCATACGGCTCAAACATTCGCGCGGGCTGTTGGCGTGAATGGTACCCATCGACCCGTCGTGGCCGGTGTTCATGGCAGACAGAAGATCGAAAACCTCGGGTCCGCGCACCTCACCGACGATAATACGTTCCGGGCGCATACGCAGGCAGTTCTTCACGAGATCACGCATGGTGATCTCGCCCTCGCCCTCCAGATTGGCCGGGCGGGTTTCAAGACGGACCACATGCGGCTGCTGCAACTGAAGTTCAGCGGAATCTTCGCAGGTGATGATACGTTCATCCCTGTCGATATAGTTCGTCAGGCAGTTCAGAAGCGTCGTCTTGCCCGAACCCGTACCACCCGAGATAACAATATTGCAGCGAACACGACCGATGATCTGCAGCAGTTCAGCGCCGGGAGGCGAGATGGCGCCAAGGCGAACCAGTTGATCAAGGGTCAGCTTGTCCTTCTTGAATTTGCGGATGGTGAGAATAGGTCCGTCAAGTGCAAGTGGTGGGGCAATGACATTGACGCGCGAGCCGTCAGGAAGACGCGCATCGCATATGGGGCTCGATTCATCAACACGGCGGCCAACCTGACTGACAATGCGCTGGCAGATGTTCAGAAGTTGCTGATTGTCGCGGAACCGGACGCTGGACTCCTGTACCTTTCCGAGGACTTCGATGTAGGTCTTGCGCGCACCGTTGACCATGATATCGGCAATATCATCGCGCGCCAGCAAAGGCTCCAGCGGACCATAGCCAAGAACATCGTTGCAGATATCATCGAGCAGTTCTTCCTGCTCGGCGATCGACATGGCAAAGTTCTTGATCGCGATGATGTCGTTGACGATGTCGCGGATTTCTTCGCGCGCAACGTCTGGATCAAGTTTCGACAATTGCGAAAGATCGATCGTATCGATCAATGCCGTAAACACCTGCGATTTGGTGTCGTAGTAGCTCTCGTTCTTTTCGCGTTGCGGTGCGGCTGGTTTTGACGGCTGTTCGACAACGGCAAGACGCTTTATCTCGGCAACATCGCGCGGAGAACGCGCAGCATCCGGTGCAGCGTGCATCGGCAACGCTGTCTCAAGCGCAATTGCCCGAAACTCCTGAATCGGGCGGCCTTCTCCCGTACTTCCGCGTTTGCCGAACATGGGTTTATTCCTTCAATGTCATTTCTTGCGCTTCAGTTTCGACAGGACTGAAGAAAGTACCGGCTTCCTCTTGGCCTTCAATTCGAGGCGGCCAGTCAGGATGTGGGCAATCTCATTGATGTTCTGGACAATTGCATTAGCGGAATCAGTCTCCGCAAGCATCCGTCCATTGTTGGCGGCATTTCCAAACAGGGCAGGATCAAACGGAATCACACCCAGCGGCGCAATTCCCAGCGGACTGCAAAAATCCGCCGGTGCAATCTCAGGCCGCTTGGGAATTCCAACCTGATTGAGAATGAGGCGCGGCGGCCCGTCATTCGGCCGCAACTGTTTCAATGTATCGAGCAGGTTTTTGGTGTTGCGCAGATTGGCTAGCTCAGGCGAAGCGACAATGACGATCTCGTCAGCCCGTGCGAGCGTGGTGCGGGTCCAGCCGTTCCAGGTGTGCGGAATATCCAATACCACATGGGGAACAGAGCGCTGGGCAACATCAATCAGATGAGCGAAGGAATCATCACGAAAGTCAAACACGCGGTCGAGCGTGGATGGGGCGGCAAGCAGAGACAGGTTCTCCGCACATTGGGCAAGAAGCCGGTCGAGATAGACATCATCAATGCGCTCTGGCGAAAAGACCGCTTCCGCTATGCCCTGCGGCGGGTCCTGATCAAAATTGATATTGGCTGTGCCATAGGGCAAATCCATATCGGCAATGACGACTTCGTTCTTGAAAAGCGACGAGATGGACCAGGCAATATTATGCGCAATGGTGGACGCACCAACACCACCCTTGGCACCGATAAATGCAATGGAACTTCCCAAAGGCTTGGCGTCTGGATCAACGAACAAGCCGCCGATCACGCCGATAATATCGGCCAGATCAATTGGAGCGACCATATATTCGGAAATGCCGTTGCGCAGAAGTTCGCGGTAAAGCCAGACATCATTGTAGTGACCGATAATGACGACCTTGGTGCTCGGATCGCAGACCTGAGAAAGCGCGGCAAGCTGTTCCAGCATATCGCGAGGCGCTGCCGATGATTCCAGAAGAATGAGATTGGGCGTCGGCATCGTCTGGAAGAGTTCGACGGCACTGCCTATCCCGCCCATATGCAGCTGGGCATGGGTCTTCGCCATGCGGCGGTCGTCACTTGCCCGCGATATCTGCTGTGCAACAGCGTCCGTTTCGCAAAATGCCTGTATCGATATGCGAGGTATGGGCCTGTAGGCATGCAGCCCGGTAGTGGCCGCACGCCCGCTGCCGTCCTCCAACTGAATTTCTGATTCAAAGGCCAACTGGCTCATTCTGGCATTCCGCTTTTCAAAAAGAGGTGCTGTTCATCTGTTAGTATTTGACTTCCTGCGTGTAGACAGGCTGCGGCGTTGTGGCGTTTCTGTAGGCATCGATCACCTTGCCGCGGCGTTCGGCATCAATTGAAGTGGTCGCTCTTGGTCCAAGCAAATCAGCCGGATTGGCAATCTGTGCCGCGAGATTGTTCTGACTGGCACAACCAAAATTCTGATAATGCTTGTTGTCGGCGGTATCGAGAATATCCTTGGGCCACTGGCCGCAAGGGCCTGTCGAGGCGGTCATTGCGGAATAAGACAGGCGAATGGGCGCCGATTCATCAGGATCAGCCTGATAGCGCTCGCTGGAAATATTGAACGGCTTTACGCCGCTTTTGCGCAAAGTCGCGATAATATCATCGCGCAACCGGGCGGCAGCACGCTCATTGGATGTGCCCGATGGCAACAGGATATGAATAACGCCGGAACCATTGGCATGATAATTGGCCAGCACATTCTGAACGATGCTGCGCTGGGTTATGGAGAGCCTGCTGTCGGCATGTCCAACCGGAATATCCGCAACCTGCTCTTTTTCCGAGATGACAATCGGGTGATTGGTTCGATAATCATCAGGGATACTGCCAACCGTTCCACTGCGGTCAGCGCAACCGGCAAGGAATGTGATCGCAATGAGAGCAAGCACCTGTTGCATGCGCATGGATTTCTTGTCTGACATGGAGAGGTCCTTGCTCATTTGTAGATGTATCCAACAACGCCTTCATAGCGCCCGGCCGGGGCGGCAGAAGCGTTCGTGCCATAGACCCGATTGACTTTGCCGAGGAACATTCCCGCCGCATCGCTGGCAAGGTTGAGATTATCGTCAGGGCGGGCAAGCGCATTGCGGGCCACCGGGCGAACGAGATAGGGCGTGATGATGATGACAAGCTCAGTTTCGTTGCGCACGAATTCACGGCTGCGGAACAGGGTGCCGAGTATCGGAATCTTGGAAAGTCCCGGAAAGCCCGATATTGCCTGGCGAGCATCATCGCGCATGAGTCCTGCGATCATCATTGATCCGCCGGACGGAAGCTCAACTGTGGTGTCAGCGAGGCGCTTGCGTATCGAAATGATATTTGCTGACAGCTCTTGGGCAGACGTACCCATAGGAAGAGAGCCTTCAACGGTAGGCTCAGACACAGATGTTCTGACTTTGAGACTGATGCGCCCCGGCGAAAGGACGACGGGCACAAATTCAAGGCCGATGCCGTATTCCACCGTCTTGTGTTCGCGCGTAACCTTGCCTTTATCGTCAACATCCTGTCCCGAAAGAATGTTGTATTCCCCACCTACGCGGAAGGTTGCCTTTTCGCCTGATATCGCTGTGAGGGTTGGTTCGGCCAATGTCTTCATCACACCGGCCAATTCCATTGCATTCAGGTATGCCCCGATCGATGTACTGCCGATCTTTGCATTTATACCGGCTCCAGACCCACTCAAGGGCACACCGAGACCTGCAACGTTTTGAGAAAGCCCGGCAAAGCTTATGCCGTTGCTGCTCCCTGAAGCCACGAGGTTCACACCCAGTTGCTTCATCACGGTGCGACTGACTTCCGCCACGGTAACCTTGAGCGTCACCTGATCTTCGCCGGCAATCTGGATCAGATTGACGATCTTGCTTTTCTGGCGTGCCTCATCCTGATTGCCAATGATGACACTGGTGCCACTACCGCCGGTTACGCTGTTCTGCGAATATTGACCGGTTGTTGCTTCACCGCCTGTTACCAGCAAGGTTGCAAGATCGGTCGCACGCTTGGCGTCGAGCGGGGTCTGCACTGTTCCCGTCAAAATCACATTATCATTGAGAAGCTCGACCTTGATGTCGGAATCGGGGATGTATTTCTTCAGACTGCCTTCAAGACCAGCGACATCGCGTTCGATCACCAGATCAAAGCTTGCAAGCTGCTCGCCATTTGGCCCGAAAACGAAGATATTCGTCTGACCGACCTGTTTTCCAAAGAGGTAGATGCGGCGGGCCGTGCGGGTAACAGCGTCAGCAACCGTCGGATTGGCAACAAGAATATCGTAGGCATCCGCGGGGAGATCAACGACAAGCGACTTATTGAGAGCAAGGTTGATCCGCTTCGATACGCCCTGCCCCTGGTTCAGCTTGACCACATTACTTTCAGCAACGGCACTTGTCTGTATTGGCAAAAGAGCGATGCCGCAGCCTGCTGCAATGAGTCCGGCTTTCCAGAATCGGGACAGGCGGTTGTCGCATTTGCGCGTCATGACGATTGATCGGAACTCCATTTTATTTGCGCCCCAATATTTCAGTGACAGTTCCGGATTTGATGAGTTTGACGTTTCCGGCACGTCCCGGTGAATTGACGAGGTATTCAGCGCCCGGCCCTGTCGGCTCCTGCACATCCTGCAGGGATCGCAGCACCAGCGTCATCCGGCTCGCCATCTGCTGCGCCACCGACAATATTTCTGCCTGTTGCGGGGTCAGTTCGAGCGTTGCGGTGGAGCCCACTTTGTTTTTCTGGCCGGTCTCGTCTTCCTGAATTGTTTGATCAATGGCGAGAACCCGCACATTGCTGAGAATTGTTTCGGTAGTGAATTGCTTCTGTTCGCCTTCCACCTGCCTGATCATGATCACGTCGACATAATCATTGGGCAGGATGAAGCCGCCAGCGGCGGTATCGGCCGCAATCTGCGTTGCCACTGCACGCATCCCGGCGGGCAATTGCGCTGACATGAAGCTCTGGCCCTTGCCGATCAGCTTGGCTTCACGGATCGGCTCTCCCGGAAATATCTGCAACCGGACGGTAGATCCGCTCAGTTCTTTTTCAGCGTTTGGTCGCTCTGAACGTTTGATGTAGCCGTCAGCCAATGCCGCTACAGGCCATGGCTGCCAGCGCATCTGGTTTTGCATTTCGGCACCAACGCCAAGGCCATCGGTGGCTACCAATACATCCTGAAGTTCAATTTGAGGCGGGGGCGGCGCGACGGCCTCAACAACCGGAGCATCGGGCTTCATATTCATTGCGATATAGCCAGCCGCACCGGCAGCCGTTATCGCCACGATGAGAATAACAACGCGTGCCTTTTGCATTGACGACCCCAATAGTTTTTCACCCACATTGCCCGGGGAACACCTTGGCTTCGCAATCGTGTAATTATGGTTAATACTTTGCTTAAAATGATGATTAATGGGGACAATCTGGTCGTATTTTGTACTGTTTCAATCCAATCCTACGCGCATGCCGTGCGGAGGATCGGAAAGCCAACCAGAGGCTGTTAAATATGGGCCAATCGGTCCACAACCCACAGACACATGGGCGATGACGGAAACACCAGCAAACCGGCTGCTCCGAGAGCCACACCGTAGGGCACGCCTTCCTCTTTCTGTGCCAATCGTTGCATGAAATTAAGCCGCCCCGCATATACAATAGCCAGGTGCGAGCTTCGATATCTAAGGATTGCCAGTGTCAGAGCCCCGCCAAGCAGCGACAGAATGAGCAGATAGCCTGCCAATTCCATGTTCCAGCCGATCCAGACTGCCGTTGACGTCATGAGCTTGGCATCGCCGCCGCCCATGGTTCCGGTCGCAAACAGCAGGAACGTGACCGCAAGAACTGCACCACCAGCTGCAAAATGCAGGCCGTAAATATCCCAAGGCATTCCGGTGAGAGGAGCCAGTACGGCAAACGAGACGAGCAAGATGACCGAGACACGGTTCTGGATTGTCATGGAGAGAAGATCGGATACGCCCGCAAATGCCATCGCAAAGGGGAAGACGATCAATATTGCTGCTTCAATCATCGCTCTTGTCCATCACGCCGAGCGTCTGAGCCGTTCTTGCGTTTGAACATCACTGGGCCACGTCTACAACTTTGGTAGAGACGCTTTCATAGGTGGCTTTGACGGCAGTTCCGAGCGTTCCTGCGCTGGAGACGATCCCGATGGAGATGATGGCCGCAATCAGGGCATATTCAATGGCAGTTGCTCCGGATCTGTTCCGGGGAAAGCCGGTGAAAGCATTGTCACCCGGCTCTGCGAGATGTTTTACGTTGAACATTGTGATCTCCCGCACTTCTGTTGCCATTTATCGTGGCCATTTTTGTAACGTGATATGTTTGGAGATTATCCGCGACGAATTGCTTTCATCTTAAAAAAGACCGTTACGAAAGGATGAAACTGAAGCCTAAAATTGTTGGCTCGACGTACACTGATGACCTATTGCCACGAACAGAGCAGCCGTTCAAAATTATGCTTAACAAGCGGTTCACGGATTAAGCCTTCTTTCACCAATCACGGGCATGGTTCATCCAACGATTTTGCGAAGGGCATTCCCATGGTTCGACATCACGGCACGATCATTGCACTTGCGCTTTTGGCTGCTCTGTCGAGCGCGGTACAAGCTGGTGCTGATACCGGCATCCATGTTGTGATGAATCAGGCCACCGTTCTGAAGCTGGCCCGCCCTGCGGATACGGTCGTTGTCGGCGATCCTGAAATAGCCGATGCGGTTGTGAAAGATTCAAAAACGGTGGTGCTCACAGGAAAAGGTTTCGGTGTGACGAACATTGTCATCATGGACGCCGATGGCAGCGCCATTGTCGATGATCACGTTCTCGTCAGCCGCAGCGTCGCCAACACCGTGCGCGTCTATAGGCGCGCTGCTGTCCAGACACTCTCATGCTCGCCCTTTTGCGAAACGTCCCAGAAGACCGACGCTGAAAAGAAATCCGATACGGAAATCGGCGGCAACTGATAATTTCTCCCGTTCACCTGCATCAAAGTTGAGAAAGAGTGAATTCACTCATCGCAATTTGCATCTGGCTTCAAACGAGATTCTAACATCTGGCTGATAGAGCTTTGTCCGGCGCGATAATACGGAGAAAGACAATCCATGGTGCGGGGAGCTGTTACAACTGATTTACAGGAAGGTAATGGCCCTTCTGGACCAGCATGCGGCGAACGCAGGCCTTCAATGTTTGCACGGTTCTGCAGGAACAATCGCGGTACCGTTGCAATCGAGTTTGCCCTGATTGCCCTTCCCTTCTTCCTGCTCATTTTTGCTATTATTGAAATCAGCCTGAGCTTTACCGCCGAACAGGTCATGTCCAACACCGTTGACGATCTCTCGCGCAAACTGAGAACCGGCCAGCTCAAAGCCAGCGACGTAAGCGGCACCAAGTTGGCGACGCTCATTTGCGGCCAGTTGCTCATGCCCGCAGCGGGTTGCCCTGATCTCGTCGTCGATTTGCAAACATATGCGACCTTCAAGGCTGTGCCGAAGACCATTCCACTCAAGGCGGACAACGATGTCGACGCGTCCGGGTTCAAGAACGCTCCCGGTGGCGCAGGAACAATCAATCAACTGCGGGTCTTTTACCGCTGGCCTATCCTTACCGATTTGATGAAGCCCCGCATTGAAAGCATAAAGGGGCAAGGGAAGACCCTGCTCTTCTCAACGGCAACCTGGCAAAACGAGCCCTATCTGTGATTGTCCGCCAGACTTCCCAACATTCCCCGTCTTCAGCGAGAGCCCGCACCATGCAGCCCTGTAAAAGCCTGTTTGCCATCGCCAGTAGTTTGAAAGCGTCTTTTACGGCTTTCCTGAGAGATCAACGTGGTGTTGCAGCAATGGAATTTGCATTGATTGCACCGGTGATGATCCTGCTGCTGCTTGGCAGCGTTGAAGTGACGAATGGAATTGACGTCAACAGGAAACTCGCGCGCTCCGGCAGTATGGTGGCCGATCTGGTGACGCAGCAGCAATCGGTCACGAAAGACCAGATTAACAATATCATGGAGATCGCCGGTCTGACGCTTCTGCCTTACCAGCGTGATTTACCGCAAATCACGGTGACATCCATCAATGTTCCTGGCGATGGCAGCAGTGCGACGGTTGCGTGGTCGCAGCGCCGGGTCAACCAGTCGGTCACAACGCCTTATGCGAAAGGCAGCACAATCGCCATTGATCCCAATTTGCGCGTCACGGGCACCGACATCACATTTGTGCGTGTTGAGACAAACATCGCCTACCTACCGCTCATCGCCTGGACGATGCAAAATCCTGTCGACACGTCCAGCGGCACCACAGGCAAAGGCATTGCCATGGCGAAGATGATCTATGGCCGCGTCCGTCAAGGTAAAGCAGTCGCTTGCAGCAATTGCTGAGATAACAGATCGCCTTCAAGAGCTGCTGTTACTTGATGTTTGTCATCCGCTTCAGTTTCACCTATCTGTGGAAGGTGGTTCTGATGGAGTAATGCATGTCTCGCGCTTTTCTTTTTGTGCTCGATTCCTTTGGCATAGGCGGCGCGCCGGATGCTGCAGCTTTTGGTGATGCAGGCGCAACAACGCTGGGGCATATTGCGGAAGCATGCGCTCAAGGACGCGGCGACAAGGATGGGTTGCGTTCCGGCCCGCTCGCTCTGCCAAAAATGGCTTCACTCGGTCTCTTCCACGCAGCCAATCTTGCGTCTGACTTTGAAATTCCGTCTGATATAACTGATCCGGTCGGATTGTGGGGAGCCGCAGAAGAGGTTTCCAATGGCAAGGATACACCGTCAGGTCATTGGGAAATCGCTGGCGTACCCGTAACCTTTAACTGGGGTTACTTCCCGCAGGTAATCCCGACCTTTCCCGACAGTCTGATTGCAGAAGCCGTCCGCCGTGCCAATTTACCGGGTATTCTGGGCAACAAACATGCGTCCGGAACTGACATCATCGAGGAGTATGGCGAAGAGCACATTCGCAGCGGCAAGCCGATTTTCTATACGTCAACGGATTCCGTGATCCAGATCGCTGCGCACGAACAGCATTTTGGCCTCGACCGGCTTTACAAGCTTTGCGAGATCATGCGCGAGCTGGTCGATCCGCTGAATATTGGCAGGGTGATCGCACGGCCATTTGTCGGCGAAACCAAAGAAACCTTTGAGCGCACCGGTAATCGCCGCGACTATTCCGTCCCACCACCCGAACCGACATTGCTTGACCGCCTGACCGATGCTGGCCGCACTGTCATCGCGATCGGCAAGATCGGCGATATCTATGCGCATAAGGGCGTATCACAGGTGCGCAAGGCCAATGGCAATATGGCCCTTTTTGACGAAACGTTGATTGCCATGGACGATGCGCAGGACGGTGATCTGGTCTTCACCAACTTTGTCGATTTTGACATGCTTTACGGCCATCGCCGTGATGTACCCGGTTACGCCGCAGCCCTCGAAGCCTTTGACCGCCGCCTGCCGGAAGCTTTGGCAAAATTGCGGGCCGGTGATCTGCTCATCCTGACAGCCGATCATGGTTGTGATCCAACCTTCAAGGGGACAGATCACACGCGCGAACGCGTTCCGGTTCTGTGTTTCGGGCCTGACCTGCCGCACGGATCGCTGGGTGTGCGTCCGACCTTTGCCGATATTGGTGAAACGATTGCTGCTCATCTCGACATTGCACCCGGCCCACACGGCAAGAGCTTTCTGCGAGGCACAGCATCCCATGCCTGAACTTCCTGAAGTCGAAACAGTGCGCCGTGGGTTGCAGCCCTTCATGGAAGGCGCAACCATTGCGCGCGTCGAGCAGCGCAGACCGGATCTGCGCTTTCCTTTTCCGGAAAATTTCGCGCAAAGGCTGACGGGGCGCCGGATCGATTCTCTGGAACGCCGGGCCAAATATCTGATTGTACATCTCGACGATGGTTTGGGATTGATCAGCCATCTGGGAATGTCTGGCTCCTATCGGATCGAGCAGGACGAGGAAGAAACGGCGCCGGGTGTGTTTCACCATGAACGATCGCGAAATACGACACACGACCATGTGGTGATCCATGTGGAATCAAAAGAACGTGTGAAAAGTCGTATCATCTACAACGATCCACGCCGTTTCGGCTTTATGCTGTTTGCTGAACCCGGTGCGCTCAACACCCACAAATTCATTCAGGATCTCGGCATCGAACCCACGGGCAACCGACTGGATGGCGCACTGCTCGCAAAACTTTTCGAGAACAAGAATGCGCCGTTGAAAGCAGCCCTGCTGGATCAGACATTGATTGCCGGCCTTGGCAATATCTATGTCTGCGAAGCTCTCTGGCGCGCCGAGCTGTCGCCTTTGCGCGTCGCCGGGTCCATCGCTGGCGAGAACAGCGAACCTACTCCCATGGCGGAGCGGCTTGCCACCTCCATTCGCTCCGTCATCTCCGATGCGATTGCCGCAGGCGGGTCCAGTCTGAAGGACTACCGGCAGACCGACGGGGAGCTTGGCTATTTCCAGCATTCATTTTCTGTCTACGATCGCGAAGGCGAGCCTTGCCCGCGTCCTGCCTGTGATGGCACGGTAACGCGCATCGTCCAAAGCGGACGGTCGACATTTTTCTGCCCGATCTGCCAGCATTAGGAGGAGTACCCGCATGGCCTACGAAAATATCATCGTCGAAACGCGCGAGAAGGTTGGCTTCATTCAACTTAATCGACCGCAGGCACTGAATGCGCTGAATTCCGCCTTGCTTGCCGAGCTGAGCGCGGCGCTGGAAGACTTCGAAAAGGACGACCGGATCGGTGCCGTTGTCATTACCGGCTCTGAGAAGGCATTTGCTGCCGGTGCCGACATCAAGGAAATGCAGACACTCCAATTCGCCGATGCTTATCTCAGCGATTATTTCAGCGAATGGGAGCGGGTCACGCGTCTGCGCAAACCGCTGATCGCCGCGGTGGCGGGCTATGCGCTGGGCGGTGGCTGCGAGCTTGCCATGATGTGCGATTTCATCATTGCAGCAGATACCGCCAAATTCGGGCAACCCGAGATTACACTTGGCGTCATGCCCGGCATGGGTGGCTCCCAGCGGTTAACGCGCTTTGTCGGCAAGTCCAAGGCAATGGACCTGTGCCTGACCGGACGCATGATGGACGCTGCAGAAGCGGAGCGAAGCGGCCTTGTGGCGCGCGTGGTGCCCGCTGGCGAGCTTATTGAGGAAGCATTGAAGGCGGCCAAGAAAGTTGCCTCCTTCTCTCTGCCGGTTGTCATGATGACCAAGGAGACGGTCAACCGCGCCTATGAAACAACGCTGTCAGAAGGATTGAGGTTCGAACGGCGCTTGTTCCATTCCATGTTTGCGCTGGAAGATCAGAAAGAGGGAATGGCGGCCTTTGCGGAAAAGCGCACGCCAAATTTCAAGAATCGTTGAGGGTGAAATATCCACCGGCAAGGCGACGATTCCAAGTTGACGCAACAGGAAACGTCATCTATAAGCCCGACAACGTTTGGTGGCCCCTCGGCCACCCTATTATTTTGTGACGGCCGCTTTGAAGCTGCCGAGTAGCTGACAGAAAAGAGAGGCATCATGGCCAACACTCCTTCGGCCAAGAAAGCGGCGCGTAAGATTGAAGCCCGCACCGAAGTAAATAAATCCCGCCGCTCACGCGTGCGCACCTTCCTTCGCAAGTTCGAAGATGCGGTGGCAAGCGGTGATCAGGCAGCCGCTTCCGTAGCCTTCAAGGCTGTTGAACCGGAAGTGATGCGCGCTGCTACCAAAGGCGTGATGCACAAGAACACGGCATCCCGGAAGGTTTCCCGTCTTGCACAGCGCCTTAAGGGCATGTCTGCGTAACTAGACAGAAATAGTCTATTTTGAACCCGGCTGGTCTTTAGCCGGGTTTTTTATTTGCCGTTTTTTTGAGCATAAATTCGTTTCCAGCGAAAAAGATTGTGGCATATCAAAACCCTGACATATGCCGGTCACAAAGAGTTTCATACAAAAAGCGACAATCATCATTTCTTGTTTAATATCAATTACTTACAGAAGGTAGTCATTGTATGCCGACCCCAGCCGGGAGAATCTGCCACCCCAGCCACTGTCAAGCGATAATTTAATATTTTTTTTTGATCGCGTGAGTCTGCGGTGCAGCAAAATCCGCATTCCAAAAAAGGCTTTGAATCCGAAGGCTTTTTCCCGGCTGAACCGGGAGTCGTTAAAAAAAACGTAAAAGCGTTAACCTTTTATTTACTAAAAAAGCGTCGTGCCTGCCCTTGCCCTCACCGCAAAGGTTTTTGTAAGGTCCAGACATCGAAGGGGTGGGCAAAAACCCATTTAACAGGCTTATAAATTTAGTGGGTTCGGACGCAGATTTTTTGTTTGCGTAACGAGTAAGTTTTGTCGGTATTCAGGTTTTATACGGGCCTGGGTCGTTTCAGAAAAGAAGCAAGTTGGCGGCGCTGGCATCAGCCGGGCGTGAGTCTTTTTGCGCCTAAGTTGAGAAGGATATGGACGTGGCAGTTTTTAGAATTTCAGTGCGAGATTGTTCTGATCTGTATTACGCGTCCTTGACCCTGTCCAACCATTAGCTTCAGGAGAGTGGGGGCCGATCATAGGGGTGATCGGTTTTTCAGGACTGCCAACCGGTCTCAGACCGGTCCACATGAGAACACGGGCACAATAAAGCCCGAACAGATAAATATCAGGATGAGGCGATGACAATGACCAGCGGAATAATGGAAAACGGCACGAATGCAGCCATGGTACCGCTCCATATGGATGAAGGGAAAAGCATGTCGGCCGGCAACGAGGGCGAAATGATTTTCGAGAGGGTCAAGACCAAGCTCAAGGCCAAACTCGGAAATGAAGTTTACTCCAGCTGGTTTGGTCGTCTGAAACTGGATGAAACGTCGAAGAGCATCGTTCGCCTTTCCGTGCCAACCGCATTTCTCCGTTCCTGGATCAACAACCACTACTCCGACATGATCAACACGTTGTGGCGTGAAGAGGACGAACAGGTTCTCAAGGTCGAGATCGTATTCCGTAGCGCCAGCCGTGCCTGCCGTCCTTCGCTGGAAGCAGAGCCAGCATTGCGTGCCGACCCTCGTGCCATTACCCGTGACAAGCCAGTTTTCCCTGTCGGCAGCACATCGCAGGACAAGAAGGCACCGGCACATTTCGCTGACCGCGCGACGGATCGTCCCGGACAGAACTCTGTCTTCGGTTCGCCGCTGGACCCTCGCTATACGTTCGAGACATTTGTTGATGGTACGCCGAACCGCGTTGCCCTCGCTGCTGCGCGCACCATCGCTGATGCAGGTGCCAGCGCCGTCCGTTTCAACCCGCTGTTCATCCATGCCTCTGTGGGTCTCGGCAAGACACACCTTTTGCAGGCAATTGCTGCTGATGCATTGAAGCGCTCGGAACGCGCCCGTGTGGTTTATCTCACAGCTGAATATTTCATGTGGCGCTTTGCAACGGCTATCCGCGACAACAATGCGCTCTCTTTCAAGGAACAGCTGCGCGACATCGACCTTCTGATCATTGACGACATGCAGTTCCTGCAGGGCAAGTCGATCCAGCATGAATTCTGCCATCTGATCAACACCTTGCTCGACAGCGCAAAGCAGGTCGTCGTGGCCGCTGACCGTCCGCCGTCAGAACTGGAATCGCTTGATGCGCGCGTACGTTCGCGCCTGCAGGGTGGTGTAGCTCTTGAAATGATCTCCCCTGATTATGGAATGCGTCTGGAAATTCTCAAGCGCCGTCTGGTTTCAGCCCAGCACGAAGACCAGTCGCTTGATATTTCGCCCGAGATTCTCGATCACGTTGCCCAGTCCGTTACGGGAAGCGGCCGCGAACTCGAAGGCGCGTTCAACCAGCTTCTGTTCCGTCAGACGTTCGAGCCCAACCTTTCCGTAGACCGGGTCGATGAGTTGCTGAGCCATTTGATGCGCGGCGGCGAAGCCAAGCGCATCCGCATCGAAGAAATCCAGCGCATTGTTGCCCGCCACTACAACGTGTCCAAGCAGGACCTTCTGTCCAACCGTCGTACACGCACCATCGTGAAGCCACGCCAGATTGCCATGTATCTTGCCAAGATGCTCACGCCCCGTTCGTTGCCGGAAATCGGCCGGCGCTTTGGCGGCCGTGATCACACCACAGTTCTGCATGCGGTGCGTAAGATCGAGGATATTGTCGGCAAGGACCAGAAACTGTCGCAGGAACTTGAACTCCTCAAGCGCCTGATCAACGATCAGGCCCAGTAAGCCACCACGCCACTTATCAACAGAAAGCCTGTGGTATGGTACGTTGATGCCAGCCGCAGGCTTGCTTTTTATGGTGACTTTCTGCCAATTTGCTTGACCTTGGGGGAACTTCACCCTCTCGCCAGAAAAAGCGCCGCAGGCCCCTAAAGGCTTTGGGTCTAAAAAGACAGTGAGACCGGTTTATCATGCGTGTAACTCTTGAACGTTCCAATCTTCTGAAGTCGCTCAACCATGTCCATCGCGTGGTGGAACGGCGCAACACCATTCCGATTCTTTCGAACGTTCTTTTGCAGGCCGAGGGTGCAAGTCTTGCCCTCAAAGCGACCGACCTTGATCTTGAAGTAACCGAAGCCACGGCAGCCCAGATCGAACAATCGGGCGCGACCACTGTACCCGCACATCTGCTCTATGACATTGTGCGCAAGCTGCCCGATGGCGCGGAAGTCATGCTGGCGACCAACACCGACGGCAATTCGATGACTGTGACCTCTGGCCGGTCGAACTTCCGCCTCCAGTGCCTCCCGCAATCGGATTTCCCTGAGCTAACGGCGGGCTCCTTCACTCACACATTCCGCATTACCTCGACAGCGCTGAAAAGCCTGATCGAGCGGACCCAGTTCGCCATCTCCACTGAAGAAACCCGCTATTATCTCAATGGCATTTACTTCCATGCCATTGAAAGCGAGGGTTCCCTGAAACTGCGCGCTGTCGCCACGGACGGACATCGTCTGGCGCGCGCGGAACTCGAAGCGCCGTCAGGTGCCGAAGGCATGCCCGGCATTATTATTCCGCGTAAGACTGTCGCCGAGTTGCAGAAGCTGGTCGATGACCCGGATGTTGCTGTCACGATCGAATTGTCGGACACCAAAATCCGCTTCACCATTGGCTCGGTGGTTCTCACCTCCAAGCTGATTGACGGCACATTCCCTGACTATCAGCGCGTCATTCCATCCGGCAATGACAAGAAGCTGACCATCGACCGCCAGAGCTTTGCCTCCGCTGTTGATCGCGTTTCGACCATTTCGAGCGAGCGTGGCCGCGCGGTCAAACTGACCATTGCCGACGGGCAGCTGACCTTGACCGTGAACAACCCGGATTCGGGCAGCGCTACGGACGAGCTTGCCGCTGATTACGACTCCGACCCGATCGAGATCGGCTTCAACGCCAAATATCTCCTCGATATCACAGCCCAGCTTTCCGGCTCCGAGGCGATCTTCATGCTGGCAGATGCAGGCTCGCCGACATTGGTGCGTGATACGGGCGATGCGAATGCGCTCTATGTGCTCATGCCAATGCGGGTTTAACGCTGGCTGACGAACGTTTCTGACGCTGGAGTTGCTAGCCCTCCTCCGCGGTGTGGGGGGTAAGAGATGGGTTCGTGGTTCGACAAGCTCACCATGAGGGAGAGTGTGGATGAAAGGGGGTCAAGTTCTGGACCCTTTATGATCCGCGATCTTTGTGATCTGCAACCTTTGTAATCTGCAACCTTTGCGATTAGCGTTGCATCACCTCTCTCCCTCATGGTGAGCTTGTCGAACCACGAACCACGCACCCTGCAACACCAACCACGCTCTGAACCCCGACAAACATCATCAATAGCGCAGTGGGAGAATGAACAATGCAAAGTCATATGATTTCTTTCATCAACGCGACTGTTCACTGATGCCAACGCTTTCCTCCCTCCAATCAGGACGTTCCCCACATTGGGGGAGAGTAAAGAGCGGCAGTACATCAGCATGACAAACGACTTCCCAACTCCCGAAGCTGGCAAACCGGCCCGCGTTTCGATCAGCCGGTTGAAGCTCGCTCATTTCCGCAATTATGAAAACCTGTCGCTGCGGCTTGGTCCGTCGCATGTGGTGCTGACGGGTGAAAACGGTTCGGGCAAGACCAATCTGCTTGAGGCGATTTCGTTCCTCTCACCGGGCCGCGGGTTGCGCCGCGCCACCTATACGGATGTTACCCGCAATGATGCGCCTGATGGTTTTGCCATCCACGCGGCTATCGAAACGGAGGACGGCTCCGTCGACGTTGGTACCGGGCTTGCCGGCAATGCCCCGGGGGATACGGCACGGCGTGTGCGTATCAATGGCGTGACTGCATCGAGCGCCGATGACCTTTTGGAATATTCCCGCATTCTCTGGCTGGTGCCTGCCATGGATGGGCTCTTCACCGGTCCTGCTGGTGATCGCAGGCGTTTTCTTGATCGTATGGTGCTTGCCATTGATCCGGCGCATGGCCGCCGCGTTCTCGACTATGAGAAAGCCATGCGCAGCCGTAACCGCCTGCTGAGCGAAGAGCGCAGCAACAGCGCCTGGCTTGATGCTATCGAGACCCCTATGGCGGAGCTTGGCATTGCCATTGCAGCGGCCCGAGCCGAGCTTATGCGCCTGATCAACGGCATGATCGAGCGGCTGCCGGATGATAGCCCCTTCCCCAAGGCCGACTGTATTCTTGATGGCGAACTGGAAGCGCGCATCGGCATCGAATCGGCGACCGATGTGGAAGAAACCTTTCGCCGCGCGCTGCATGATGGTCGCAGCCGTGATCGGGCTGCAGGCCGTACACTTGACGGCCCTCACCGCTCCGATCTGCTGGTGCGCCATCGGCCCAAGAGCATGCCCGCCGAACTTTGTTCGACCGGCGAGCAAAAAGCCCTGCTCATTGGCCTTATCCTGTCGCATGCGCGGCTAACAGGCGAACTGGCAGGCATGGCGCCCATCCTTCTGCTGGACGAGATCGCCGCCCATCTTGACGAGGGTCGCCGGGCGGCACTTTTCGACATTATCGAAGAGCTTGGCGGTCAGGCCTTCATGACCGGCACCGACCGGGCGCTGTTTTCAAGTCTCGCCGGTCGCGCCCAGTTTTTCGACGTGGCTCACGGAGAAGTGCATGCCGGTTAGCACAGACCATGGAAAGTCTGTCTGTCACCGTGTTAGCATGTCCTGGAATCGCAGCAACCCCCATCAAACAAAGCTTCTACGGCCCTCGGCCACTTGATCCAACAAAGGAATCCCTATGTCTGATCTTTCGTCCTTCCCAATCACCCAACGCTGGCCAGCCCAGCACCCTGAGCTTCTTCAGCTCTATTCCCTGCCAACACCGAATGGCGTGAAAGTGTCGATCATGCTGGAAGAGCTTGGTCTGCCCTACGAGGTTCATCTCATCGACATCGGAAAGAACGAAAGCTGGACACCGGAATTCCTGTCGCTCAACCCGAATGGCAAAATTCCTGCGATCATCGACCCGGATGGTCCTGATGGTAAGCCGCTGGCACTGTTCGAATCCGGCGCGATCCTGCTTTACCTCGCCGAAAAGACCGGCAAATTCCTGCCTTCTGATCCAGCGCGCCGCTACCAGACAATTCAGTGGGTGTTTTTCCAGATGGCCGCGATCGGTCCAATGTTCGGTCAGGTTGGCTTTTTCCATAAGTTTGCCGGTCGTGAGATCGAGGACAAGCGCCCGCTTGAACGTTACCAGAATGAATCCAAGCGATTGCTTGGCGTGCTTGAAACGCGTCTGGAAGGCCGCCAGTGGATCATGGACGATGAATACACCATCGCCGATATCGCCACGCTTGGCTGGGTGCGCAATCTGGTGGGCTTCTATGGCGCGGGCGATCTTGTTGACTATGCCAGCCTGAAGAACGTTCCGGCATGGCTGGAACGTGGTCTTGCACGTCCGGCAGTACAGCGCGGCCTGGATATCCCCAAGCGCCCCTAGACGCTTTTAATCAGTCATTCCTGTTGAAAAGCCAGTGAATGCCGCCATTTCGGCGGCGTTTGCTTTTTGTCCGGTTGCATTCTCCTTCGAACGCCGCACAAATAGAGCGATCTGACACATATACTAGAGTACCGGACGATTGTTCGAGGTATTCGGATCGTCGCGGTGCTCCATGATGGGGGGCATTATGATGTGGAATCAGGTCTATAATCCGTTTGGCAATTCCGTTCTTTCAACACTGGCAGCAGCAATACCTGTTGTCGTGCTCTTGGCGATGATCGCATCCAACAAGGTCAAGGTGCACATCGCGGCAATCATTGCGCTGGTGGTTGCCAATCTCATCGCAATCTTCGTGTTCACCATGCCAGCGGATATGTCGATCCGGGCCTCGCTGCTTGGCGTCATCACCGGCTTTTTTCCCATCGGATGGATCGTCCTCAACGTCATCTTTCTCTACCGGCTCACGGTGGAGAAAGGCGTCTTCGAAACGCTGCAAAACACCATTGGCGGCGTAACGCGCGACCGGCGTCTGCAAATCCTGCTGATTGCCTTTTCCTTTGGCGCTTTCTTCGAAGGCGCTTCCGGTTTCGGAACGCCTGTAGCAGTGACTGCCGCGATCCTCATCGGCCTTGGCTTTTCGCCGCTGGCAGCATCCGGGCTTTCGCTGATCGCCAATACGGCACCCGTCGCCTACGGTGCTCTGGGCACACCCATTGCCGGGCTTTCCAGCGTCACCGGCATTGATCCTTTCCTGCTTGGCGCCATGGTTGGCCGTCAGCTACCATTCTTCTCGCTCATCGTGCCGTTCTGGGTTGTCTGGGCCTTTGCCGGATATAAGGGCATGAAAGAGGTCTGGCCGGCAATTCTCGTTACCGGCGTTTCCTTTGCGGTACCGCAGTTTCTCATCTCGAACTTTATCAATCCATGGATCGTTGATATCGGTGCATCGCTGATCTCCATGGCCTGTCTCATCGGCTTCCTGCGCATATGGCAGCCAAAAGTCATATGGACATCCGCCGCATTGCGCACCCGCGATGATTCCGCCTCACAAGTTCCGCCAGTGAAGACAACGAAGACCACACCAACCCGGGCAGAAGTCTGGGCTTCAATGACCCCGTGGATCATTGTCTGCGCTGTGCTTCTGCTCTGGGGTACCGACTGGTTCAAGAGCGCCGTCAATCCATGGGCGACCTTGAGCTACAGCGTTCCCGGCCTTAACAACCTGATTATGAAAGTAGCGCCCATCGCCGCACAGCCAACGCCTGAGAAAGCGGTCTTTGCCTTTACGTGGCTGTCCTATACGGGTTCAGGCATGCTGATTGCGGCTGTTATTTCCGGGCTTGTCATGGGCTACAAGCCTATAGAAATGTTGAAGGTATATGGGCGCACGATCAAACTGTGCTCCTATTCCCTCATCACCATTTCAGCCATGCTGGCCATTGGAACGCTGACGCGCCTTTCGGGCATTGATGCCACCCTCGGGCTCGCATTCGCCGCCACGGGTGTGCTCTACCCGTTCTTCGGCACATTGCTGGGCTGGCTGGGTGTTGCCCTGACGGGATCGGATACGGCTTCCAATGTGCTCTTCGGCAATCTGCAGAAAATCACGTCCGAACAGCTTGGTCTCTCGCCGATCCTGATGGGCGCCGCCAACTCATCGGGTGGTGTCATGGGCAAGATGATCGACGCGCAGTCCATCGTCGTCGCTTCGACAGCCACCAACTGGTACGGGCATGAAGGGACGATCCTGCGCTTCGTCTTCAAGCACTCGATCATTCTTGCCTGTCTCGTCGGCGTGCTTGTGATGCTTCAGGCCTACGTCTTTACCTGGATGATCGTTACGCCACCTTGAGCGTAATCGCCTGCCAACAGACGTCGCGGCTTCCGTTGGCCGCGATTGGTTTGAGCTATTTTCGTACGGCTGTCGGTTTTTAACCCGCCTATACGTCCTATTGAGCAACGCCCGGTGTGGGGCGGACGTCAGAAGGAAAGAATGAAATGCCCCAGTCACAGAAAGTGCAGGTAGAGAACGTCAACCATCCCGGCAACAAACAGCGCCTTGATCAGGCTAAGTACGATGCCATGAAAGAAGCATATCTGCAGGTCCTGCCAGCAGCAACGCCCGGCCTGACCGTGGCTGAAATTCGTGAACGTCTGACTGATGTATTGTCACAGGAGCAATTTCCCGGCGGTGCCAAAGCTGGATGGTGGGCAAAGGCTGTCCAGCTCGATCTTGAAGCCAAAGGCGTGGTGAAACGGGAAAAGACCAGCCCGATAAGGCTGTATCTGGCCTGAATGGACGCAATTCCATTCATTATCCTTGATGTTAAACACCAAAATTACTCAGCCTTTCAGCCCTTGCCTGCGCATTCGCCCCAGCCTAGATAGAGCCATGGAGGACGCCCTCCACGCGGCATGATTTGCAGCGGATGAACACAGCCGGGACGGCCCGCATATGGAAAAGGATGGTCGTCATGGCCTGGATTTATCTCGTTATCGCAGGACTGTTTGAAATTGGCTGGGCTATCGGGCTCAAATATACGGATGGGTTTACCCGTCTGACGCCTTCGGTACTGACCGGGGCAAGCATGGTTATCAGTGTTGTGATTCTTGGGCTTGCCTTGCGTGAATTGCCCGTGGGCAGTGCCTATGCGGTGTGGACCGGCATTGGCACAGTGGGTACTGCCCTGCTAGGCATGTATCTCTTCGGCGAACCGGCTACAGTGATCCGTCTTGTCTGTATAGGCCTGATTGTATCCGGTATTGCCGGTTTGAAATTTCTCGCCTGAGACAAATCGGATGCTGCCTTCAGGCTCAATCTTGTTCTAATGTGAGATATGACCGAGCCTGAAAACCCAGCATTTACCCCAACGGAACTCGAGCGCTATGCCCGCCACATCATCCTTGCGGAGATCGGCGGGCCTGGCCAGCAAAAGCTCAAACGCGCCCGTGTGCTTGTCGTGGGGGCTGGTGGGCTTGGCGCGCCGGTGCTGCAATATCTGGCAGCCGCCGGTGTCGGCACGCTCGGCATTGTCGATGATGACCGGGTTTCGCTGTCCAACCTGCAACGGCAGGTCATCCATGATACGGACCTTGTCGGTTCAGCCAAGGTGGAAAGCGCTGCCCGGGCCATTGCTGCGATCAACCCACACGTAGTGGTTGAGGCGCATGAAACACGGGTTGCATCCGACAATGTTTCAGATCTCATCAGCCGCTATCACATCGTCGTCGATGGTTCGGATAATTTTGACACACGTTATCTGCTGGCAGATGCCTGTGCAGCAGGAAAACGCCCGCTGGTTTCGGCAGCGCTTGGGCGCTTCGATGGTTCTTTGACGACGCTCAAACCCTATGAGCAGAACGCCAAGGGTGAGCAAAATCCATCCTATCGCGATCTCTTTCCTTCACCACCGCCACCGGGACTTGTGCCTGCCTGCGCAGAAGCGGGCGTTCTCGGGGTGTTGCCGGGTGTGATCGGCAGTTTGCAGGCAACGGAGGTCATCAAGCTGATTACCGGTGTCGGTGAACCGCTCATCGGCAAGCTGCTGCTTTACGATGCTTTGAGTTCGCGGTTCGAGACGATCAAATACAGAGCAAGTGCGGCCGGGGCCGCGGCGTGAGCGTGATCCATGCCGCTTGAGCTGACACCGGAGCAGCAGGCTATCGCCAGCGGCGCGCGTGGTGAAGGCGCGGCGATGGCAATGCGCATTGTGGCCGCAACGGCCCGGCTGATGGGCGCGCCCTCTCTCATCCCCATCGCCTCAGCGCATATTGATGGCGCTCTCTATCACGGCGATTCCGGCACGCTGTTTGCCGAGAAACTGGCGGAAGGCGGAGCGAAGGTTGCCGTGCGGGCGACACTCAATGTCGGCTCGCTTGACTTGACCGGCTGCTCCAAAAACAGGCTTGAACCGCATGAACGCGGCATGGCGCGGCGCATGATGGATGCCTACCGGACGCTTGGCTGCGAGCCGACATGGACCTGCGCGCCCTATCAGGCGGGCCATCGCCCGGCTCTTGGCAGTGATGTTGCCTGGGGCGAGTCCAATGCGGTGGTTTTCTGCAATTCCGTTCTGGGTGCGCGCACCAACCGTTATGGTGATTTTCTCGATATCGCCTGCGCGATATCAGGCTGTGCCCCCTATTATGGATTTCACCAGCCGGAAAACCGCCGGGCCAAAATCATATTTGATGTCTCAGGTCTTGAAGTCAGCTTTCTTGATTCAGAAGTAGCATGGCCGATTCTCGGCAGCCTGTTCGGGCGGGAAGTTGGAGATTCTGTCGGCGTTGTCGCCGGTATCGACCATCATCCCGGAGAAGATGCATTGAAAGCCTTTGGTGCAGCCTCGGCATCAGCGGGTGCAGTCGGGCTGTTTCATGTGGCGGGTGTCACGCCTGAAGCGCCCGATCTTGCCACAGCATTGCACCATCAGACGCCTGAAGCGGTGATCAAGGTGACCGGCGATATGATCAAAGAATCACGCCACAGACTGTCGACCGTGGCAGATGCGCAAACCATCAATGCGGTAGCGATTGGCAGCCCGCATCTTTCCAGCACTGAATTTGATCGTCTGGAGGCGCTGATCGCCGGGCGTCGCCTGAGCGTGCCACTCTATGCCTGCACCGGCCGCCACGCGCTGGCTACACTGGAGAGCAGCGGCAAGCGTCAGACGCTGGAGAAAAGCGGCGTCATTATCGTTGCCGATACCTGCGTCGTCGTTACGCCTATCCTGCCTGCTATCGACAATGCGGTGCTGATGACCAATTCGGGCAAATTTGCGCATTATGCACCGGGGAATACGGGGTATGGAGTCATTTACGGTTCCATGGCCGAATGCGTGGAAAGTGCCGTAACCGGGCGTCCGATGTTTGGTGCCGCATGACACAGCTCCAGACAGAGATCCTCGTGAAGGGACAGCCAGCAAAGGCCGAAGCCCTGGTGCTGACGGCCCCGATCAGTTTCTGGGGCGGGGTTAATCCCAAAACAGGGCTGATTGCCGATGTGCGCCACCCGCAGCATGGCGTAGCGATCACTGGAAAAGTATTGTGCCTTCCGGGAACCATCGGTTCTTCATCCGCCGCCGCCGTGCTTCTGGAACTTGTCTACGCAGGCCTCGCGCCCGCAGCGATCATCCTGCATGAACCGGATGCCATCCTTCTGCTTGGGCTGATCGTTGCGCAGGAGATGGATCATGGAACGCCAATGGCGTTGAAGCTTGATCGCGAGGCGTTTGGGTGTCTGTCCCACAAGATTTTGCAGATAGATGCAGGTGGGATGATTTCAATCCGATAGAGCTGTTTGCAGGTTCGTGGTTCGTGGTTCGTGGTTCGACAAGCTCACCATGAGGGAGAGTGGGGATGCAACGATAATCGCGAAGATTGCAGATCCCAAAGTTTGCAGATCACAAATGTTGCCGATCTTGACTCCCTTTCATCACCCCTCTCCCTCATGGTGAGCTTGTCGAACCACGAACCATGACCACAAAGCACCCCACAATCCCGATAAAGATCAGCTAAACCCTATTCGGCAAAACCCGATCAGGCGGGCGGTGGCCATCAATGAAGGTGCGGATGTTGATGATCACCTTCTCGCCCATATCAATGCGGCCTTCCAGCGTGGCGGAGCCCATGTGCGGCAGGATGACGACTTTACCCGCCTTGGCGAGTTTGCGCAGCTTGGAATTGACGGCGGGTTCGTGCTCAAACACATCAAGCGCCGCACCGGAGAGTTTTCCAGTTTCCAGTTGGGCAATAAGTGCCTGTTCATCAATGATCTGGCCGCGAGCCGTGTTGACGATAAAGGCGGAGGGTTGCATCAGCGCCAGCCGCCGCGCCGACAGCAAATGGAACGTCGCTGGAGTAGACGGGCAATTGACCGAGATGATGTCCATACGGGCCAGCATCTGATCGAGACTGTCCCAATAGGTAGCCTCCAGTTCGGCTTCCGTTTTGGGGCTGACAGGTTTGCGATTGTGATAGTGGATCGACAGGCCGAATGCCTTGGCGCGGCGGGCAACGGCTGTACCAATGCGGCCCATGCCGACAATACCGAGGCGCTTGCCCCAGATACGGCGTCCGAGCATCCAGGTCGGGCCCCAGCCCTCCCATTTGCCATCATCGAGAAGAATGGACGCGCCTTCCACCAACCGGCGCGGCACGGCCAGCATCAGCGCCATGGTCATGTCAGCGGTGTCTTCGCTCAGAACATTGGGCGTATTGGTAACAGTGATGCCGCGTTTGGCGGCGGCAGGCACGTCAATATTGTCGACACCATTGCCGAAATTGGCGATGAGCTTGAGATTGGGACCGGCAGCATTGATGATCTCCTCATCGATGCGGTCGGTGACAGTCGGCACGAGAACATTGGCTTGCTGGACGGCTTCAATCAGTTCCGCCTTCGACAATCGCCGGTCATCGACATTCAATCTGGATTCGAAAAGTTCACGCATGCGCGTCTCAACGGAATCGGGCAACTTTCGGGTGATGACGACCAGAGGCTTTTTGCTAACCAATATTCCCCTCCCTTTTTCCGATGGTATTGAGACCTCTTTAACCAAACCACTGCAAACTGCAATCGCTCTTGAGTTCCGCTTCCTGTCTATCAAGGCGGCGCATCAAAGACAAAGAAAAATAGGGATCGTTTCTCGTTCAACCGCATAATCGCCGGAAAAGAGCAGGGAATGATGAAGGACTGGTTTTGTTGGGCATCTCATTTATTCGTTCTTTCGCACTGACTGCAGGCATTGCCTGGGCCATTTTGCTGGCCTCGCCTGCCGCGATACCGGGCTTTGCAGCGGCTCAAGCCGCGGAACAGGTGGGGCCGAGCGGCTTGCCTTTGCCGCGTTTTGTCAGCCTGAAGCCCGGCCGCGTCAATTTGCGCGTGGGTCCCGGACGTGATTATGCCGTGACATGGCTCTTTCTGAAATCCGGACTGCCTGTTGAAATCGTGCAGGAATATGACAATTGGCGGCGCATCCGCGATTCTGAAGGGACCGAAGGCTGGGTCTATCAGTCACTGCTGTCAGGCAAGCGCACGGCCATGACCGCACCATGGCAGCGCGACAAGGACAATGTCATGCTGAATGTCTATCGCAGCGCCGATGACAAGGCTGGCGTCGTGGCGCAGGTGCAACCCGGCGTTCTGGCAACCCTCAAGAACTGCAACGGGGACTGGTGCCGGCTGGTGTTCAGCGGTGCCAGCGGCTGGATGCGCCAATCGGATATCTGGGGCGCTTACCCCGGCGAGAAATTCGATAATTAGATTTATGCGATCTCGCGCCCACGTCGATTTTGCGACCGCTGGAACATAAGAATCGCCGAGATCACAATGAGAACGCCGACAACGGTGAATCCCGTCACAACGGTACCAAACACAATATAATCAAAAGCCATGGTAAAAATCGGCACCAGATAGAACAAAACGCCTACCTTGCTCGCGGCTTCATTGGAAAGCATATGAAACAGCAGGAGAACAGCGCCAACGGACACAACACACACCATCCACGCCACGCAAAAGGCGAATTGAGCCGTCCACAGCACATTCCATCCCTGAAAAGCAATAATGATCAGGAAGACAATGGAAGCGGCAGTGTACTGATAAATCGCCGACGCGATCGGATGGATGTTCAAATGCTTTTGATACACAGAGCCCATTGTGATCGCGAGAACCGATGCAAAAGCAAACAGAACGCCGCCTAGGCTCATGGCGCTTACATCCTTGGCACCGTAAACGACCAGACTAAGCCCGGCAAAACCGACGGCAAGCGACAGATACCCCCTGATGCCAATGACTTCCCGCGCAAAAATGGGCGTGAGAATGGGTTGAAGACCCAGAATGATTGCCAGAGTGCCCGGCGCCAAATGGTGATCAATCGCCAGAAAGAAAAAACTTTGATAGGCAACCTGCAGCAACAGCCCCGCGACCATGGATTTCAATATATGCTTTTTGGAAACGGAGAGCGTTTCACGCATTTCCCTTGGCAATAGAACGCTGCTGGCGACGGTAATCACCAACAGCGCCCCGCACGCCCGCAAAGCCAGGAACGACCAAACAGAGCCATTCTCAAGGCCCAGTTTTACAAATATCGCGCCGCTGCTCCACATCAGCAAAAACAGCACGGGAGCGACCTTGACGAGATTTCGCACAGACAGCTCGATTTCCATTGTTTTGAACGATACCCGGCATAATATTCATTCAGAATTGCCCGTAAAATTAGAAATAACGATCTCCTCAATCACAAAATATGATTGCCTCCTTTATGCAGGACTTGCCGAATGGATCTGGATACCTCGCAGTTGCGCGCCTTCGTAACAGTGGCAGAATTGAGAAGTTTTTCGCGCGCGTCGTTGCAACTCAATCGCGTTCAATCTGCCGTCAGCCAGCTTATCCAGCGGTTCGAGGCGAACATAAGCGCGAAGCTCTTTGTGCGGGAGCGTGGCAGGATCAGTTTGACAGCAGAGGGAGAAGCACTCCTGCCCTATGCGATAAAGATGCTTGCAATCAACGATGAAGCGGCTGGAATGCTGCGCCGTTCGCAGCCAACTGACTGTTTGCGAATTGGAACATCGGACACTTATGCGGCGTGTTTTCTTCCCGCAATGCTCGCCGTGTGCAGAGAGGCTAATTCGAATCTTCAAATCGAGTTGCATTGTGGCTACAGCGAAAAAATCTGGGGTGATTTTGCCTGTGGTGATTTGGATGTGGTTCTCACACAGAGTTGCCCGGCTGACATCATGTCCGAAACGCTTCACATAGAGCCGCTGCAATGGGTTTGTTCCAAGGCAAGCGATGTCCATATGGCAAATCCCGTGCCGCTGGCCCTGTTTACCAGAGGTTGTGCTGATCGGGATTTGGCCGTGAAAACCTTGGCAAAAGCAAAGAAGGATTATGCGATCTGCTATCAGAGCACCAGCCAAGCTGGAATATTGGCAGCGGTGTCATCAGGCATGGCGGTGTCGGCAATGGTGGCCAGCACACAAACGCCGTCGTTTAGATATCTTGATGAATCCGACGGATACCCTGCTTTGGGAAATCTTGAGATATCCCTCGCCTATCACGATCATCGTGATGACAGTGCAACGTCAGTCTTTGCAAATGTCGCAAGGTACTATTTCAAGACGCTGCCCAAAAGGACACACGCCTAAACATCAAATCAATCAGCCGCGCTTTTTGCGCAGGCGGATGATGATGTCCACATTGACGATTTCCATGCCCTCTGGCACGGGAGGGAGGCTGCCAACCATGGCGGAGCCATCGGGAATATCGATTACTTCGTTTTCGCCTTCGACGAAAAAGTGGTGATGATCGGACACGTTGGTGTCGAAATAGGTCTTTGCGCCTTCGACAGCCAGAATGCGCAGCATTCCTGCCTGGGTGAACTGGTGCAGGGTGTTATACACAGTTGCCAGCGAAACCGGCACATTGGCGCCCAGCGCCTCTTCATGCAGTTCTTCGGCTGAAAGGTGACGATCACCCTTGGCAAAGATCAGGCTGGCAAGCGCAATACGCTGACGGGTAGGACGCAAACCCGCAAAGCGCAGGCGCTCTTGCAAGGGTACGTCGGCATCAATCTCATAAGAAATATGCATGGCCCGTCTGCCACTCCGTTAAATGATATCAAAAGTCTCACCATAGACTGTTGTCTATCGTGTTACATCATTGATATATGCCGTCTTGCGAAATCGATCAATAGGCTGCAATTCAGCCATTCCGTTAGGGATAAGCCAACAGACCGTTTTCAGCAAGAAACACTCTGTGATAGGGTCCGCCCGCGCAAAAGCGCCAGCATTGAAGCAATTGATGGGAGACAGAATGCCAGAACAGAAATCAAGCTACGGGTATGAAGAGCTTCTTGCTTGTGCCCGCGGAGAGATGTTCGGCCAGGGCAATGCCCAGTTGCCAGCGCCACCCATGCTGATGTTCGATCGCATTACCGAGATTTCCGAGACCGGCGGCGAAAACGGCAAGGGCTATATCCGCGCCGAATTCGACATCAAGCCAGACCTCTGGTTCTTTCCCTGCCACTTCATCGGCGATCCTGTCATGCCGGGTTGCCTTGGCCTTGACGCCATGTGGCAGATGACCGGCTTCTATCTGGGCTGGCTGGGCGAGCCCGGAAAGGGCCGTGCCCTGTCGACGGGCGAAGTGAAATTTACCGGTATGGTCACACCAAAGACCAAACTTGTTGAATATGGTATCGACTTCAAGCGTGTCATGCGCGGACGGCTGGTGCTTGGCATTGCGGACGGCTGGTTAAAAGCCGATGGCGAAACTATCTATAAGGCAACTGACCTGCGGGTTGGCCTGTTCAAGGAAAGCGCGGCCTGATAGGGCAGCGCAATACCTTCAAGGAGATCGCGATGCGGCGAGTGGTTGTGACGGGGATGGGTATCGTATCCTCTATCGGAAATAATGTGCAGGAGGTGCTGGAATCCCTGCGTGCAGCGAAATCGGGCATTGTCTTCGCCGAAGACTATGCAAAATACGGTTTCCGCAGTCAGGTGCACGGCGCTCCTACGCTTGATCCGACAACGCTGGTCGACCGGCGCGCAATGCGGTTTCACGGTGGTGGAACAGCCTGGAATCATGTGGCGATGGATCAGGCCATCGCCGATGCCGGTCTCGATGAGAGCCAGATTTCCAATGAACGTACCGGCATCATTATGGGTTCGGGCGGTTCATCCACCCGTACAATCGTGGAAGCTGCCGATAAAACCCGCGAATCGGGTTCGTCCAAAAAGGTCGGGCCGTTTGCTGTACCGAAAGCCATGTCTTCAACCGCTTCGGCAACACTTGCCACATGGTTCAAGATCAAGGGCGTCAATTATTCCATCTCATCGGCCTGCGCGACCTCCAATCATTGCGTCGGCAATGCCTACGAGATGATCGCTTACGGCAAGCAAGACATGATGTTTGCAGGTGGCTGCGAAGATCTCGACTGGACCCTCTCTGTGCTTTTCGACGGCATGGGTGCCATGTCATCCAAGTTCAATGACCGGCCTTCGGTAGCATCGCGCGCCTATGACAAGAATCGCGATGGCTTCGTTATCTCCGGCGGTGCCGGTGTGCTGGTTCTGGAAGAACTGGAGCATGCCAAGGCACGCGGCGCCAAGATTTATGGCGAGATTGTCGGTTACGGCGTCACCTCAGATGGTGCCGACATGGTTGCACCGAGCGGCGAAGGGGCTGCCCGCTGCATGCGCATGGCAATCGAGAACGTGAAGGGCAAGGTGGATTACATCAACCCGCACGCCACATCGACGCCCGTTGGCGATCTCAAGGAGATCGAGGCGATTCGCGAAGTGTTTGGCACGGCGGAAGCCGGTTGCCCGCCGATCTCGGCGACTAAATCGCTGACCGGCCACTCGCAGGGTGCCACTGGCGTGCACGAATCAATCTATTCGCTTTTGATGATGAACCACAATTTCATCGCTGAAAGCGCCAATATCGAAGAACTCGATCCGGCATTCGAGGACATGCCTATTGTGCGCAAGCGGATCGACAATGCCAAACTGGATACGGTTCTGACCAACTCCTTCGGATTTGGTGGCACCAATGCAACGCTGGTATTCCAGCGGTTCCAGGGTTGAGAGGGAAGAATATGGGTGAACTGATGAAAGGCAAACGCGGTCTCATTATGGGGGTCGCGAACAGCCATTCCATTGCCTGGGGAATTGCCAAGGAACTGGCCGATAATGGTGCCGAGCTTGCCTTCACCTATCAGGGTGACGCATTCGGCAAGCGCGTTGCGCCGCTGGCTGAACAGCTGGGCTCAAAACTGCTGCTGGCCTGCGATGTCGAGGATATTGCGACTGTCGATGCGGTGTTTGAAACTTTGGAAAAAGAATGGGGCACAATCGATTTCGTTGTGCATGCCATCGGCTTTTCCGACAAATCGCAGCTCAAGGGTCGTTATGCGGATGTGACCACACGCGATAATTTCAGCCGCACAATGGTGATCTCTGCCTATTCCTTCACGGAAGTGGCGCAGCGCGCCGCAAAGCTGATGAAAAATGGCGGCTCAATCCTGACGCTGACCTATGGCGGTTCGACCCGCGTCATGCCGAACTACAATGTCATGGGTGTGGCAAAGGCGGCTCTGGAAGCCATGGTGCGCTACCTTGCGGCGGATTATGGTCCGGAAGGCATCCGCGTCAATGCGATCTCTGCTGGCCCTGTGCGCACGCTTGCCGGTGCAGGCATTGGCGATGCACGCGCCATGTTCTCCTACCAGAAGCGCAATGCGCCGCTGCGCCGGACTGTTGATATTGAAGATGTCGGCCGTTCTGCTCTCTATCTTCTGTCGGATCTTGCGAGCGGTGTAACCGGTGAAATCCATTATGTGGATTCCGGCTACAACATCGTATCGATGCCAACGCTTGAAGAGTTGAAGAAATCCGACGACGGCAAGGAATAAATCCTCCTGCCAGACCTGACAGTAGTCCCGCAAAGCCAGGCTTGGTTTTGCGGGATTTTTGTTGAAAGTGGGCCTCCCTTTTTCGTCAGGAATGTCAGGAGAACCACCATGCGCCTCGTTGAAACACTCATTTACAGCCTGCGCCCGGGAACAGGTGCCGAGTTCCATAAGCTGGTGCGCGAAGAAAGCCTGCCGATACACAATGCTGTCGATATGGACATCGTTGACTTCGGCCAGTCGGAACACCACCCCGATGCCTATTACCTCGTGCGCGCCTATGACAATCTTGATCATCTGAACAGTTCGCAGCAGGCGCTCTATTCCAGCGATATATGGCGCAAGGGACCACGCCCCGCCATTCTCGAACGCATCGTCGTCAGCCTCAAAACCATGGCGTGGATGAGCGAAGCTGCCATCGAGGAAACCCGGCTCTGCGGTGTCCGAAGACGAGCGGTGGACTAGGGTCTGGACTCTGATTATTTCTTCGCTTCGATGATCTTGTAACCGGCCACATCCTCTATCGGGAGAACCGAGCGGAACAGCGACTTCAGGCCCGCCTCATAGGGCATCTGGCGGTTGGCGACCAGTAGCAGCTTGCCGCCGGGCTTCATGCGCTTGGCGGCGGCGGCGATGAACCCCTGCCCCATGGTTGGATCGGCACTGCGACCCGCGTGGAAAGGCGGGTTCATGACGATGGTATCGTAAATCTCGGTGATGGTTTCGCCGTTCACATCATGCCAGTGGAATGACAGCGGCAATTCCGTTGATCCGGCAAGGTTCTGCTTTGCCGCTTCCAGTGCTTCAAAATCCGCTTCATAGAGCGCCAGTGATTTAAGCTTCTCAGGATGCTTCAGCACTTCACTGGCAAGATAACCCCAGCCTGCACCAAAATCCGCGGTATGGCCGCTTATACGTCCGGCAAAATGCTTCACCAGCAGAGCAGAACCCTTGTCGATGGCCGTATGGGAGAACATGCCGGGGGCCGTGATGAAACGCTCTTCCACGCGCGTTGGCTCGGCGACAAGCGCCTGCACCTGCATATCGTCAACCGTCTCGGGGCTGGTGAACCAGAACGCCACTGCGTGGTTCTTGGACAGACGATCCGCGACCGGCGCAAATTTCTCGACTGTCTTGCGGAAACTGTCGATGCCAAGTTTCTTGTCGCCGGCAACCGCAATCAGACCGCCCGCATCCACATGGCGCAGAGCCTGTGCCAGCCATGCTTCATTGCGCCCACGATGCTTGCCAAGGAGGATCAGCGCGCCGTTGAAGCGTTCGCTGCCTTCGAGGCGCGAAACGGCCTTGAAGCCTGCCTTTTGCAAAGCGAGATAATCGGGCCTGAACGGCTGGAGGGCTGTCAGGGCAGCTTTCCACGCGGGATCGATGTCGCGGTCCACCTCGGCGCCAAGGAAGAGCCATGCGCTATCAGCACCGGGGAGCGGCAATATCTCATCTTCAAAGGGCAGAAAAAGCGTCTTGAGTGCGCCGTTGGCCATGGCAGTGTCCATTCATCAATAGGTCAATCTAGGGCGAAATTGCCAGACAAGGAAATCCCGCCAAGAAAAAAGCGCGCCACAGGGGCGCGCTTTCATCACGTCAAAGCAAGAGGCTTATTCAGCGTCTTCTTCAGCCTGCTTCTTTTCCTGAACGATTTCTTTGCCGGTTTCCTGATCGACAACCTTCATCGACAGGCGAACCTTGCCACGTTCGTCAAAGCCCATGAGCTTGACCCAGACCTTCTGGCCTTCCTTGACCACATCGGAGGTCTTGGCAACGCGCTCGGAAGCGAGCTGGGAAATATGGACCAGACCATCGCGCGGGCCGAAGAAATTGACGAATGCGCCGAAGTCAGCAGTCTTGACGACTGTGCCTTCGTAGATTTCGCCGACTTCAGGCTCAGCAACGATCGAATGAATCCACTTGCGGGCAGCTTCGATTTCCTTGGCAGAAGAGGACGCGATCTTGACCGTGCCATCGTCTTCAATGTTGATCTTCGCGCCCGTCTTTTCGACGATTTCACGAATGACCTTGCCGCCGGAACCGATAACGTCACGGATCTTGTCGGTCGGAATGCTCATGACTTCGATACGCGGAGCAAATTCGCCAAGTTCCGAACGGCCTTCCGTGATGGCTTTCGCCATTTCAGTCAGGATGTGCAGACGGCCATCCTTGGCCTGACCCAGAGCAACCTTCATGATCTCTTCGGTGATACCGTCGATCTTGATGTCCATCTGGAGCGCTGTGATACCGTTCTCAGTACCGGCAACCTTGAAATCCATGTCGCCGAGATGATCTTCGTCGCCCAGGATGTCAGAAAGAACAGCGAAACGCTCATCTTCCTTGATCAGGCCCATGGCGATACCGGCAACTGGACGGAGCAGCGGAACGCCGGCATCCATCAGAGCAAGCGAGGTGCCGCAAACGGTTGCCATTGACGACGAACCATTGGATTCGGTGATTTCCGAAACCGTGCGCAGCGTGTAGGGGAACTGTTCCTTGGCAGGCAGAACCGGATGGATAGCGCGCCAAGCGAGCTTGCCGTGACCGATTTCGCGGCGACCGGGCGAACCCATGCGACCTGTTTCACCGACCGAATAGGGCGGGAAATTGTAGTGAAGCAGGAAGGTTTCTTTGTACATGCCAGTCAGCGAGTCGACATACTGCTCGTCTTCGCCGGTGCCGAGCGTTGCAACAACGATGGCCTGTGTTTCACCGCGGGTGAACAGGGCCGAACCGTGGGTGCGTGGCAAAAGACCAACTTCCGATACGATTGCACGAACTGTCGACAGATCACGGCCATCAATACGGCTGCCAGTGTCAAGAATGTTCCAGCGAACGATCTTCGCCTGAACCGACTTGAACACGGTTGCGATCTGCTCGGAGGAGAATTCCGGCTCTTCAACGCCTTCCGGGAAGAAATGTGCCTTGACCTTGGCCTTGGCAGCATCAACCGCAATGTAACGCTTCTGCTTGTCAGTGATCTTGTAGGCAGCGCGCAGGTCAGCTTCGGAAACCTTGAGAACCGCAGCTTCAACAGCCGAAAGATCTTCCGCGTGGAAATCACGTGGCTCTTTGGCAGCAACTTCAGCAAGCTTGATGATCGCATCGATCACCGGCTGGAAGCTCTTGTGACCGAACATAACGGCGCCGAGCATGACGTCTTCAGCCAATTCCTTGGCTTCCGACTCAACCATCAGAACAGCGTCGCCTGTACCGGCAACAACAAGATCGAGGCTGGACTCAACCATTTCGTCAACGGTCGGGTTCAGTCTGTATTCGCCGCCGATGTAGCCGACACGTGCGCCGCCGATCGGGCCCATGAAAGGAACGCCGGAGAGTGTCAGCGCTGCTGAAGCACCAATGAGCGAGACGATGTCAGGGTTGTTTTCGAGATCGTGCTGGATAACGGTCAGAACAACCTGTGTGTCGTTCTTGTAGCCATCAGCAAAGAGCGGGCGGATCGGGCGGTCGATGAGGCGGGAAACGAGTGTTTCGTTTTCGCTTGGACGGCCTTCACGCTTGAAGTAGCCACCGGGGATCTTGCCGGCTGCGTAGGTCTTTTCCTGGTAGTTTACAGTCAGCGGGAAAAAGTCCTGACCTGCCTTTGGTTCCTTGGCGGAAACGACAGTGGCAAGAACCACGGTCTCGCCATAAGTGGCAAGAACTGCGCCGTCTGCCTGGCGGGCAATCTTGCCCGTTTCCAGAATGAGCGGACGACCGCCCCATTCGATTTCAACTTTGTGTTGATTAAACATACTGTGTCCTTGAGTGGAGACAAACGCGCATCCCTTTGGATAGCAGCGTTATTCTTCCGTTTCGTTTTGACCAATCACGGGCAAGACAACGTGCAACTCGCCTATCCGAGTTGCCTGCAATCCTGCCCCATGACGTGTCGCATGAGTCAGTGTTCACCCTGTTCGGAATGAACGAAACCGGCGGAGCGAATGAACGCAACCGCCGGTCTAATCCGTTATTAACGGCGCAGGCCGAGCTTTTCGATCAGCGTCTGGTAACGACCCTGATCAACTTTCTTGAGATAATCAAGAAGGCTGCGGCGGGTCGAAACGAGCTTGAGCAGACCACGGCGGGAATGGTTATCCTTCTTGTGGTCCTTGAAATGTTCGGTCAGGTTAACAATGCGCTCTGTCAGGACAGCAACCTGGACTTCCGGAGAACCGGTGTCGCCTGTCTTTGTGCCATATTCAGTGATCAGTGCCTGCTTACGTTCAGCGGTAATCGACATCGTATATCCTTTCTTTTGAAGGGAAAACGGGATGCCCACGGCCGGGATGTCGTCCAGCGGGGGCCGGTTAAAGCGGAGGCAATGCCTATCGCTGCGGGCCGTATAGTCGAAAATGTGACAAATTACCAGCCGCAAATGATTCGAGGGCTTTTCAGCAGTCGAACGTGGGGCAAAACGGTCATATTCATTTTGCCATCTTACAATAGAATTGAATTCCGGCATGAGCGTGGCAGGCTGTCTTCGCCTCGATTCCGCCCATCCTCGTTTCCATAATGTTTCTCCTCGCCACCAATCCGGAGTGAAATCATGAATACCATTCATCAGGCTGCCGCCGTGGGTTTTGCTGCAAAGGCTGATAGTTATGTGCGCGGCAGGCCGGACTACCCGCCTGCACTCGATGCGTGGTTGCTTGATGAGCTTCATCTGACGGCGGGTAAGACCGTGGTTGATCTTGGAGCCGGAACCGGCAAATTCACCCTCCGACTCATCGCAACAGGCGCAACCGCCATTGCGGTCGAACCGGTGCCCGAAATGCTGCAGAAACTCTCAGAGAAACACCCTGATATCACAGCGATGGCTGGCACGGCGGAATCGATTCCCCTTGATGACGCGTCGGTTGATGCGGTTGTCTGTGCACAGGCGTTTCACTGGTTTGCGACGAAAGCGGCCCTCACTGAAATCCACCGCGTGCTCAAGCCAGGCGGTAGTCTGGGGCTGATCTGGAACACGCGGGACGAGCGGCTTCCCTGGGTGGCAAGACTTGCCGATATCTTCAAGCCCTATGAAGGTGACACACCGCGCCATGGCAGTGGCGACTGGAAAAAACCCTTTCCATTCAAAGGTTTCGGCGCTCTCAAGGAACAACACTTCCCCAATAGTCACATCGGGTCCCCGGAGGATGTCCTTGTCAATCGCGTGCTATCAACCAGCTTCATCGCGGCCTTGCCGCCGGAAAAACAGGAGCAAGTCGCAGCTGACGTGCGGGCGATCATAGCGAGCGAACCATCGCTTTCAGGCAGGACAGAAGTGACGCTGCCCTATGACACGGCAGCCTACAGTTGCGTCAAGGAATGATGTCAGCCAATAAGGATAGAGAGCAAGGAGGCTGCAAACGGCATGAATAACACACGCGCAATCCATCTCTTTTCCTATGGTACCCTGCAGCAGGAGGGTGTGCAGCTATCCTCGTTCGGTCGCCTTCTGAGCGGTGCACCGGATGCGATGCCGGGCTTCAAGCAATCGATGATCGAGATCACCAATCCTGATGTCATCCGTGCCAGCGGGAGCAATTTTCATCCCATAGTTGTGCCAAGTGATGATATCGGGGACGAGGTGGCTGGAACGGTTTTCCAGATAACCGCATCGGAGCTTGCTGCCGCCGATGCTTATGAAGTTTCCGACTATAAACGCATTGAGGTGCGGTTGAAGTCGGGGATTGATGCCTGGGTTTATGTGAAAGCTTAGGTTGGGTCTATATGTGGTTCTGCGGGGTTTCACCCCCCTCTGTCCTGTCGGACATCTCCCCCACAAGGGGGGAGATCACATTGACACAAACGCTTTCGCGCAAATTGCAATGCTGAAGATTGGTGGAAATAGTATTGCCAGCTGATCTCCCCCCCTTGTGGGGGAGATGTCCGACAGGACAGAGGGGGTGAAACTTGGCAACTCTATCCTGCAGGTACGTGGTACGTGGTTCGACAAGCTCACCATGAGGGAGAGGGGTGATGCAAGGGAGCCATATTCTGCAACCTTTGCGCTGCAATATTTGTGATGTGAAATTTTGGCGCTTAGCGTTGCATCCTCACTCTCCCTCATGGTGAGCTTGTCGAACCACGAACCACGCAAAAATGGTATCGCTGGCGTAACCGCAGCTAACGCTCAGGCGTTAAAAACGCGCTTTGGCTTGAACTGGCCCTGTTCGATGAAACCGATAGCCAGAAGCTTGCCCTTGCTGGTCACACAGGCTTCATCAGCCTCAACAGGCGCATCGCGGCCGCGCAGGATCACTGGATTACCCATGCGGATGCGGTGGGCCTGATCATCGGAAAGAGCAACCTGAGGCAGGCTTTCCAGCGCAGCGCCCGTATCGATCAGAAACGCGTCCATTACGGAAAAACGCGCTGCGATGCTTTCATAGGAATTATCCGCGCTTTCATCATCCTCGGCGGGAACCGGCGGATGGGCAGCTTCCAGCTCTGCCAGGGTGACGAAATCCTGCTCGTCGAAGGGTGCAACTTCAATGCGGCGCAGATCGGAAATATGGCCGTAGCAGCCAAGGTCGCGCCCCATATCGCGCGCCAGCGAGCGTACATAGGTGCCTTTGCCACACTCGACCTCGAAAATCGCGGTCGACGCATCAGGCTGCTCGATCAGGTCAAGCCGGTCGATTTCCACTTCGCGGGAAGGAATTTCGACTTCCTCACCGCCCCGCGCCAGATCATAGGCACGTTCACCTGCAATCTTGATGGCTGAGAATTTTGGCGGCGTTTGCTGAATAACACCCGTATATTTGGGCAGGATGGCCGTAATCGCCGCCTTATCGGGGCGAATATCGGAGGTGACGGTGATCTCGCCTTCCATGTCATCGGTGGTGCGTTCGGCACCCCAGGTGACGGTGAAACGATATATCTTGGTTCCGTCCATCACGTAAGGAACAGTCTTTGTCGCCTCACCCAGCGCAATTGGCAGCATGCCGGATGCAAGCGGATCAAGCGTACCCGCGTGACCGGCCTTTTCAGCCTTGAACAGCCATTTGATCTTGGAGACGGCTTCGGTCGAGCCCATGCCCTTCGGCTTGTCGAAAATCAGCCAGCCGGATACCGGACGGCCCTTTTTCTTGCGCTGCCGTGCCATCAGTTATTACCGTCGCCGCCATGTCCCGGCACATCGCCGGGGTTTGGATCACCGCCGTCATCGTCATCATGATCGTCATGATTGTCGAGATCGCGGGTCACTTCAGGCTTGCGCAGCAGCGCATCAATCTTGGCGTAATTGTCGAAGCTCGTATCAATACGGAAGCGAAACTCCGGCATATATTTCATCTGCTTGAGGAAAACGCCCGCCCGGCCGCGAATAAATTTCGCATGCTGGTTCAAGGCGGCAATCACCGCATCACCGTCCTTCGCGCCAATCGGCGAGACAAAGCAGGTGGCTATCTTCAAATCGTTGGACATGCGCACTTCAGAAATGGCGACGACGGCGTTTTCCAGTGTGTCGTCACGGACTTCACCGCGCTGGAGCACCTGAGAAACCGCATGGCGCACCTGTTCGCTGACGCGCAACTGGCGTTGAGAAGGGCCGGGTAGAGCAGAACGAGGCATAATAATCGTATCCCAACATACAGGAGATCGCCGGTTTTGGTCCGGCGATCCTGTTATCGATGATTTAAACGCCGCCCTTGTCAGGGCTGAGCATTAGAGTGTGCGGGTAATGTGTTCGACGCGGAACGCTTCGATTGTATCGCCTGCGCGAATATCGTCGTAGTTCTCGAACGCCATACCGCATTCCTGACCCGCAGGCACTTCGGAGACTTCGTCCTTGAAGCGCTTGAGCGTCTTGAGCTTGCCTTCGTGAATGACAACGTTGTCGCGGATAAGGCGCACGCCTGCACCACGTTCGACCTTGCCTTCCGTAACACGGCAACCAGCCACCTTGCCGACCTTGGTAATGTTGAAGACTTCGAGAATCTCCGCATTGCCGAGGAAGGTTTCGCGGCGTTCCGGCGACAGAAGACCGGACATGGCTGCCTTCACGTCATCCACCAGATCGTAGATGATGTTATAGTAGCGGATTTCGATGCCTTCACGTTCGGCCAGATCACGGGCCTGCTTGTTGGCACGCACGTTAAAGCCGATAATCGCAGCATTGGAAGCTTCAGCCAGAGCAATATCGCTCTCGGTGATACCGCCAGCACCCGAATGGATGATGCGTGCCCGAACTTCGTCAGTTCCAAGCTTGTCCAGCGCACCGGCGATGGCTTCGATTGAACCCTGCACGTCGCCCTTGATGAGCAGCGGGAATTCCTTGAGGCCGGTTACCTGCAACTGGCTCATCATCTGTTCGAGCGAACCGCGCGAGCCAGCCTGACGTGCCACAACCTTTTCACGGGCAAGGCGCGTACGGTATTCGGAAATCTCGCGGGCCTTGGCTTCGCTCTCAACAACAGCAAAACGATCACCAGCCTGCGGCGGTCCGCCGAGACCGAGAACCTCAACCGGCATTGCCGGTCCCGCATCCTTCAGGTTTTCGCCGCGATCATTGACGAGCGCGCGGACACGGCCCCATTCGCTACCGGCAACGATGATATCACCAGGCTTGAGTGTGCCCTTCTGAACCAGAACGGTTGCAACCGAACCACGGCCACGATCAAGCTTGGCTTCGATAACGACGCCCTCAGCTGTACGGGTCGGATCGGCCTTGAGGTCGAGAACTTCGGCCTGAAGCAGGATGGCTTCAAGCAGCTTGTCGAGACCAAGGCCTGTCTTGGCTGAAACTTCCACATCGAGCGTTTCACCGCCCATGGTTTCAACAAAAACTTCGTGCTGAAGCAGGCCGTTGCGGACCTTCTGCGCATCGGCGGATGGCTTGTCGATCTTGTTGATCGCCACGATGATCGGAACACCCGCTGCCTTGGCATGGTTGATCGATTCGATCGTCTGCGGCATCACGCTGTCATCGGCAGCAACAACAAGGATAGCAATATCCGTTGCCTGCGCACCGCGGGCACGCATGGCCGTAAAGGCGGCGTGACCCGGCGTATCGATGAACGTGATCTTGTGACCGTTCTGCTCAACCTGATAGGCACCGATGTGCTGGGTGATGCCACCGGCTTCACCCGATACAACGTTCGCCTTGCGGATAGCGTCGAGCAGCGAGGTCTTGCCGTGATCGACGTGACCCATGATGGTAACAACGGGCGGACGCGATACAAAGGAAGACTGGTCGTCCTGCACGTTGAAGATACCTTCTTCAACGTCGGATTCAGCAACGCGGCGAACCGTGTGGCCAAATTCCTCGGCAATCAGCTGCGCCATATCCGCATCGATCAGGTCGCCAGCCTTCATCATCTGGCCTTCCTTCATCAGGTACTTGATGACGTCGACCGAACGCTCGGCCATACGCTGGGCAAGTTCCTGAATGGTGATGGTCTCTGGCAGAATGACTTCACGTGCGATCTTCTCACGTGTTTCCTGCTGCATGCCGCGCTTGAATTTCTCCTGACGGCGACGCATGGCGGAAAGCGAACGGCTGCGGCCCTCATCATTGAGCGCAGAGCCCAAAGTAAGCTTGCCACGACGGCGTTCGTCTTCGCCCTTGACGACCTTGGGCGTGCGCACTTCCGGCTTGGCCGGAGCAGCACTGCTGTTGCCACGGCGCGCACCGGCAGGACTGCTGCCACGACGTTCTTCTTCTTCCTCACCACCGGCCTTGCGTACAGGACCCTTGGGAGCAGCCGTCTCTTCGGTGGCAGCTTTTGCTGTTTCCGGCTGGCGCTTGCGGGCTTCCTCTTCCGAGCGATGCTTGGCTTCAGCTTCCTTGCGCAGGCGCTCTTCTTCCTCAGCCTGACGGTGGGCGGATGCTTCACGCTCCTTGGCGCGCAGAGCATCTTCTTCCGCACGGCGCGTCGCTTCAACAGCGGCACGGGCCCGGTCCTCGGCATCACGAACCTTTGAACCTTCAAGTGCCTTGCGGCGGGCTTCAAGCTCGGCAGTCGACAATGTGTTCAAGACCATGCCTGAACGGTCGTTCGGGCGCGGACTTGCTGACCGGTAAGGCTGCTGTGCAGGACGCTGCGACTGCGACGGAGCAGCGGAACGCGCGCTCGCGGAAGCAGAAGCTGCTGGTGCACTTGGTGCAGGTGCCGCCGGACGCGGGGCTGGGGCTGGCGCGCTTGGTGCTGCTGTCTGAACAGGCGCAGGGGCTGGCGCAGGCTGGGGAGCCGGTGCTACAGGCCGCACAACCGGTGCCGCAGGCGCAGGCGCCGCGGATGCAGCGGGCGCCGGAGCCGGGGCAGCAGGAGGCGTTACCTCCGGCTTCTGATCCGGTAGGCTAAACTTGCGCTTCTTTGTTTCAACGACAACAGACTTCGTGCGGCCATGACTGAAATTCTGACGCACTGTACTCTGTTCAACGCCAGGCCGCTTCAAGGTCAGGGTCTTTTTATTGACGCCAAGCGTCTTGTCGTCTGTCGATTTTGTATCGCTCATTCCGTTTCCGTTTCCTTCGCGGCAGGTGCCGCTTTAGCGTCGGCCAGATCCGTACGGCCATCGCGAAAATGCTGTAGCAGCCGAGCTCGATTGATGAACCCGGCAGCTGCCTTCCCCTTGAGTACGGCAGCATGTATCACATTTACCCCGCCTAATGCCAAATCCATTTCATCGCTTTCAAACAATGAAAGGGCGGGAATTTCCGGTCCGCCGGCATAAACTACCGAACGGCGGGCCTGGTCAAGCTTGCGGACGCCATCTTCGGCGGCTTCTCGGGCATGAAGAACCAACGCTGCGGTGCCACTGCGGATAGCTGAGTCCACTTTTGCGGCCCCTGTTACCACAACACCGGCCTTGCGCGCCAACCCAAAACTGCCGAGCGCGAATTTTACCAGCATCTGCTCCACAACCAACCCGAAATCATCCGGGACAGTCACGTTGGTTTTCAATGCACGCGGGAAAAGCTTTCGCTTGACCGCTTCATCAATATAACGCCGCTCGGCCTTCACCCAGCACCCCCTGCCGGGAAGATTGCGCTTCAAATCAGCAACAACCGTCCCATCGGGGCTTGCCACGAACCGGATCATGTCATCGACAGAACCGCCTTCGCGCGTGACAATGCATGTCCTGTCGTTCATTTCCGGTTCCACGTACAAGGTCTTCTCGCTATCAGCCAGCGACCTCTTCGTCCGGCACTTCGTCAGTTTCAACAGCAACCAGATCGTCTTCGGTGATCCAGCCAGCCTTGAGGCGGGCGGTCAGAACCATCTGTTCGGCATCGGTACGGCTGACTTCAAAAGCCGAGAGAATGCCCGAATGGTTGATTGTCTCACCATCCTTGCGCTCACGCCAGCCGGTCAGTTCATCCACCGCATATCCGGCGAAGTCTTCGATCGTCTTGACGCCATCTTCACCGACAGCAACCAGAATGGCATTGGTCATACCTGGCAGGTCGCGCAATTCGTCCGTAACACCGAGTTCCTTGCGGCGGGCATCGCGCTCTTCTTCGATGCGACCGAGATATTCCTGCGCACGCTGCTGGATTTCGCTTGCCGTTTCCTCATCGAAACCATCGATGGAGGAGATTTCATCGCCATCTACATAGGCGATTTCCTCGACGCTGGCAAAACCTTCCGACGCAAGAACCTGACCGACCATCTCGTCAACATCAAGCGCTTCCATGAACAGGTTCGAACGCTCGACGAATTCCTTCTGGCGACGTTCGGATTCTTCCTGCTCGGTGAGAATATCGATATCCCAGCCTGTCAGCTGTGATGCAAGGCGAACGTTCTGACCACGACGACCGATTGCTAGTGATAGTTGGTCATCCGGGACCACAACTTCAATACGTTCCGCATCTTCATCGAGAACAACCTTGGAAACTTCCGCCGGCTGCAATGCATTAACGATGAACGAAGCTGGCTCTGGCGACCATGGAATGATGTCGATCTTTTCGCCCTGCAATTCGCCGACAACCGCCTGAACGCGCGAACCGCGCATACCAACGCAGGCACCAACAGGATCAATCGAGGAATCGCGGGAAATCACGGCGATCTTGGCGCGGGAACCCGGATCACGGGCAACAGACTTGATTTCGATGATGCCGTCGTAAATCTCAGGCACTTCCATGGTGAAAAGCTTTGCCATGAACTGCGGATGGGTGCGGCTCAGGAAAATCTGCGGACCACGCTGTTCACGGCGAACGTCATAGACATAGGCGCGAACGCGGTCACCGTAACGGAATGTTTCGCGGGGGATCAGCTCGTCACGACGAACAATCGCTTCGCCGCGGCCAAGATCGACGATCACATTGCCGTATTCAACACGCTTGACGCTACCGTTGATGATTTCACCAACACGGTCCTTGTATTCGTCATACTGACGATCACGTTCGGCTTCGCGCACTTTCTGCACGATAACCTGCTTGGCAGACTGGGCAGCGATACGGCCAAAATCCATCGGCGGCAGCTGATCGGCGAGGAAATCACCCGGCTGCGCATCTGGATTACGGTCGCGGGCAGCATCCATGCTGATCTGCGTAACCGGATCTTCGACATTGTCGACGACTTCAAGCAAACGTTGCAGCTTGATTTCACCCGTCTTGGCGTTGATATCGGCGCGGATGTTGGTTTCCTGACCGTAACGCGAACGTGCGGCCTTCTGGATGGCGTCGGCCATTGCCGCAAGAACGATCTCGCGGTCAATCGACTTCTCGCGGGCCACCGCATCGGCGATCTGCAGAAGTTCTAGCCTGTTTGCACTGACTGCCATGTCTTTCTCCTTGAAATTCCCCTTGGGGTTCATCGCACCGCTTCTCCCGCGGCGTATGAAGATCAATCCTGTTTAGTCTGTTCCTGCTCAGCAGATTCCGGCTGCTCTGCTTCATCAGCAGCGCCCTCCTCCGGAATCCTGCCTTCGCGCAAATCCTTGTCGCGGCGCAAAGCATCGCGAATGAGATCATCCGTCAGTATGAGGCGTGCATCCGAGATCAACTCGAAAGGCACTTCGATTACCGGCTCATCACCATAGCTCGCCTGATCGCTCTCTATCGTGACAGCGCCTTCGGTAACCGCAGCAATGCGGCCACGGAATTTCTTCCGACCGCTCAAAACAGCCGATGTGTCGACCTTGACGATATGACCGGACCAGGTGTTGAAATCCGACTTGCGCACCAATGGGCGATCGATACCGGGCGATGACACTTCCAGATGATAATGGCGGTCGATGGGGTCTTCCACATCAAGCACCGGCGACATGGTGCGGCTGACCAGTTCGCAATCTTCAACGGTCATCGTGCCATCGAAGCGCTCTGCCATGATTTGCAAAGTCAGGCCGTTCAGGCCTGATAGACGAACACGCACGAGGCGAAAACCGATGGATTCGAGAACCGGTTCGATAATACCGGCAACACGGGCATCAACACCCGTCTCGGTTATAATACGCTCTTCATGCACGGTTGTTTCAACCGCTTCGTGTTCTGTTTTGGTGCCGTCTGTCACGCAGAATTTTCCCTGTTTCGGCCCCAAGAAACAAAAAAGAGCGGGACCTGTGTGGACCCACCCCTGTTCTATCGACCAAGAATATGAGTTCTATATATCGAAATGACGGGGTAGTTTCAAGCTCCGTGTCGAATTTCTACACATCAGCCACAGTTCGATGATTTTCAAACCGGAAGACTACCAATCTGTCTAACGTGTTGCGCTGAGAAACGCAGCAGAAGCCCAAGGCAGTCAAAAGCGGTCCGGACAGGTAGATTGAGGCTTTTATGAGGGGCCAAAACGCCCGATTCTGGCCATCGCAATGCATTTTCGCATGGCTGCCCTGCGCCTGGGGGACTAACCATTGGAGGTTAACTCACCTATTTATGCTGCATCGCAATATAACTGCGAAAGGAATGAGCCATGACCACGAGACATATGCCTAACAAGATCAGCCGCTTTCTCAATGTATTCGGCAGTGCCGTCGCTGTTGCTTCTGCAACACGTATCGGTCACCAGCCAGTTGCATCCGACCTGCGCAATCTTGGCATTGACCCTGTTCAGTTCAGCGCTATCCACCGGAACTAAAGCATCGCGCCGTCAATAAGGCGCAAGCTCTCATATCCGGTGGACCGAGGCTGATCGCTGATCGCTGATCAGTCTTCGTTTGCGGCAAGCTGCGACAGTACCTTGCCTTTGCCCCGTGCCCGCAAGATCAACGGCACAACCACAGCACAGACAGCCAGAACCAGCAGTATGATCGCGATGGGCGAACCCACCAGAACGGTGACGTCGCCCTGACTGATCGCCAGCGCGCGGCGCAATTGCTGCTCGGCCATGGGTCCAAGGATCAGGCCGACAACGACCGGGGCGATCGGATAACCGAAGCGCCGCAGGATATATCCCAGAATACCGAACACCAGCAACATACCGAGTTCGAATGTCGAGGGATTGGCGCCGATAGTGCCAAGCGTTGCGAACACCAGAATGCCCGCATAAAGCCAGTGCCTCGGGATCGAAAGCAAGCGAACCCAAAGACCGATCAGCGGCAGGTTTAGCACCAGCAGCATGAAATTGGCGACCAGCAGGCTGGCAATCAGGCCCCAGACGATTTGCGGATTTGTCGCAAACAATAGCGGTCCCGGCTGCAAACCGAATTGCTGGAAACCCGCCAGCATGATCGCGGCAGTGGCCGTCGTTGGCAGGCCTAGTGTCAGAAGAGGAACCAGCGTTCCGGCAGCCGATGCATTGTTGGCAGCCTCTGGACCAGCCACGCCTTCAATCGCGCCATGACCGAACTCCTCCGGCTTTTTCGCCAGCTGCTTTTCCACCGAGTAAGACAGGAATGTGCCAATTTCCGCACCACCGGCAGGCATGGCACCAATCGGGAAGCCGATAAGCGTGCCGCGCAGCCATGGTTTCCATGAACGTGACCAGTCTTCCCGGTTCATCCAGACAGAACCCTTGACCGGCTCGATCTTTTCATCGCCGCCACCACGCGCAGCCGCCACACTCAGCGTTTCACCGATAGCAAAAAGCGCAACGGCAAGCGTCGTCACTTCCACCCCATCAAGCAAATCCGGAATGCCGAAGGCCAATCGTGCCTGACCGGTCTGAAGGTCGATGCCAATCAATCCGAGGGCCAGGCCGAGGAACAATGCTGTCAGACCGCGCAGTGTGGAATCGCCAAAGGCCGCCGAGACGGTCATGAAGGCGAGAATCATCAATGCAAAATATTCGGCTGGTCCAAAGGACAGGGCAAATTTGACGATCGTTGGTGCGATCAGTGCAAGGCCCAGCGTCGCAATCAGTCCGGCAACGAAAGAGCCAATGGCAGCCGTTGCCAGTGCAGGCCCTCCCCGCCCCGCGCGGGCCATCTTGTTGCCTTCGAGCGCGGTGACGATGGATGCGCTTTCTCCCGGTGTATTCAAAAGAATGGACGTGGTGGAGCCGCCATACATGCCGCCATAATAAATACCGGCAAACATGATGAGCGAACCCGCAGGATCAAGCTTGTAGGTTACAGGCAAAAGCAGCGCGACAGTCAGCGCTGGCCCGATACCGGGCAAGACGCCAACGGCTGTGCCCAGTGTCACACCGACCAACGCATAAAACAGATTCATTGGCTCCAGAGCGACGAGAAAGCCGTGGGCCAAGAGTGTGAATGTATCCATGGCTATGATGCCCTTTAAATGAGGTGCTCAAGTGGACCGGCCGGAAGCGACAATTGCAGCCCCTTGGCAAAAATCACCCATACGACAAAGGAAAGGACGATGCCGATTGGAACTGTCATCCAGAGCGGCCCCTTACCGAACCCACGCGCGGTCGCTGCAAACAGGAGGCCCGTTGCAATGGAAAAGCCGACGGTGTTCAGAAGCAGCATCTGGGCGGCAAGTCCGCCAACAATCCAGAAAACCGGACCGAATTCCTGTTCCTCGCGCACGGGAAAATCTCCACGACGGGCTTCAAAACCGGTCCATATGGCCAATACAAACAAGCAGGCGGCAATGGCATAAGGGAAAGCGCCGGGGCCAATGCGTGTCGAGCTTCCGCCATGGGCGGTCGCCGTGCTGTAGACAATGACAGCCGCGATGATGGCCAGAACGGCTGCAATGACCAGCGCCGCCCGATCAGGGCGGCGCGTTTCGGAGGTGGTTGGCTTGTCTGTCATTTTACAAGGCCGATGTCTTTCAGGATCGCTGACGTTGCTTCCGTGTCCTTGGCGAGCTGCGCTTTGAATGCATCACCGGCAAGATAGGTATTGGCCCAGCCCTTGGCAGCAAGCTGATCCTGCCATGTCTTCGACTTCACCATTTTTTCAACGTCAGCGCCGATAGCAGCTTCCTGTTCCTTGGATATGCCGGGGGCAGCCGCAACCATGCGCCAATTCTGGATGGCGACATCAACGCCGCCTTCCTTGAAGGTTGGCGCATCAATGCCAGCAACCCTTGCATCGCTGGAAATGCCGATAATGCGCAGTGTGCCAGCCTTGATCTGCGATTCAAACTCGCCGTAACCGGAAATACCGACTGTCACCTGATTGCCGAGAATGGCAGCCAGTGCTTCTCCGCCACCCGAGAAGGCAATGTAATTGACCTTGGTGGGATCAACACCTGCCGCCTTGGCAATCAAGCCAGCCGTAATGTGATCCGTACCACCAGCGGAGCCACCGCCCCAGGAAACGGAACCGGGATCAGACTTCAGCTTCTCAACAAGATCAGCGATATTTTTGATCGGGGATGCTGCCGGAACAACCAGCGCTTCGAATTCACCGGTAAGGCGGGCAATCGGAGTGACCTGTGTCAGATTAACAGGTGAGTCGTTGGTGAGGATAGCGCCGACCATCACATAACCGCCGACGATCAGCTGTGCCGGATCACCCTTTGCCGAATTGGCAAACTGAGCAAGACCGATGGTGCCGCCAGCACCCGGAACATTGACCACCTGAATGCTTTTGGAGATCTTCTCATCCTGCAATACGGTCTGGATCGTACGCGCTGTCTGATCCCAGCCACCACCAGGGGCCGCAGGTGCCATGATCTTATAGTCTGCAGCGAAAGCCGCACCTGACACGATCAGTGCCCCGGTCGCGACGAAAGCAAGCAACATTTTACGCATTGTAGAAATCCTCCCGTGACAGCATTCCGCCATCTGTTTTTGCTGGTCCTTTGAAGAAGCCGGGAGTTGGCAACAGTCAAAGTCATGAATTGACGGCGAGCGTCGAACTCAAGCACAACAATATAACTACGGACAGCCTCCCAGCGGTCTCCTCATCTTCAAATTGATATGAGAAAACTGTCTGGAAGCTGTCATAGGCAATGAAGAGCAGGCAAATATTGCCCGAAACACCAAAATCAGCGGCGCAAAAAGGTTAGATAAGCGCCAATGCGGCCTTCGCGATGCGCCTTCTGTTCATAGCGCGTGCCGGGCCAGGCTTCGTAGGGCATATGCCAATCAGCAGAGGTTTCGGCCTGCCAGTCAAATTCGCTATGAATGCGGCAATGCTGCAGTGTCCAGTTCACATAGGTGTCGATATCGGACGCAAAGCGGAATGGACTGCCCGGCTTCAATACGCGGGCAAAACGATCAAGATTTTTCTGGCTGACGAAACGCCGCTTCCAGTGCTTCTTTTTCGGCCAGGGATCTGGATAGAAGAGATCAATGCCATCAAGCGATGCTTCCGGCAACCAATCCAAAACCTGAGTCGCATCGTCATCGTAAAGACGGATATTCTGCAAAGGGTTCTCATGCAGATCGACGACGAGCTTCGCCATGCTGTTGACGAAAGGTTCGACGCCTATGAAACCAGACTTGGGAAAGCGTGCGGCCTCATGCAGCAAATGCTCACCGCCACCAAAGCCAATTTCCAGCCTGACCTTGTCGACCTCCGCAGTAAACAAACTGCGAAGGTCGCTTGGTGCAGGTTCCGACAGATCCAGTTTGAGCAACGGTAGCAATTCATCGCGAATGGACCGCTGCAAGGGCCGCAGCGTCTTGCCATTGCGTCTGCCAAAAAAGGCTTCCGTCGAACGCTCGCGTCTGGGCTCTTCTGTCTCTGTCATCATTACAATCAATCGTACGGGCGGCTTACGCTGCCAATGCGCTCTTCAGTTGCTTGGCCAGATCAGTCTTTTCCCAGGAGAAGGAACCATCACGGCCCGGCTTGCGGCCGAAATGGCCATAGGCTGAGGTCTTGGCATAGATCGGCTTGTTCAGATCAAGATGCTTGCGAATGCCTGTCGGCGAAAGGTCCATGACCTTGCGCAGGGCGCCTTCGATTGCATCTTCACTCACCTTGCCAGTGCCATGCAGATCCACATAAACAGAAAGCGGCTGGGCAACGCCAATGGCATAGGACAGCTGGATCGTGCAGCGATCGGCAAAGCCGGCAGCCACAACATTCTTGGCAAGATAGCGCGCTGCATAGGCCGCAGAGCGGTCAACCTTCGTTGTATCCTTGCCGGAGAAAGCGCCACCACCATGGGGAGCGGCACCGCCGTAAGTGTCAACAATGATCTTGCGGCCCGTCAGACCGGCATCGCCATCGGGTCCGCCGATGACAAACTTGCCAGTTGGGTTGATGTACCAGACGCAGTTATCCGCAATCTTGAGATCACCCAGCGCTTCGCGGATATAGGGTTCCACAACCTGGCGGACCTTCTTGGAATCCCAGCTTGCATCAAGATGCTGGGTCGAAAGGACGATCTGTGTGGCTTCTGCGGCAACGCCGTCGACATAACGAACCGTAACCTGGCTCTTGGCGTCGGGGCCAAGCCGTCCGGCATCGCCCTCGCCCCTGTGACGAGCCTCGGCAAGCAGCTCGAGAATCTTGTGGGAGTAATAGATTGGCGCTGGCATCAAGTCAGGGGTTTCGCGGCAGGCATAACCGAACATAATGCCCTGATCGCCTGCACCTTCTTCGCCCTGCCGGTCGGCGGCATTGTCGACACCCTGTGCGATATCGGCCGATTGAGGATGCAAAAGCACGTCAATCTTGGCAGTTTTCCAGCTGAAACCTTCCTGCTCGTAACCGATATCACGGATCGCACGACGCGCCGCCGCACGGAAACGGGCTGGATTGATGACCGGATGACCCTTGGCGTCATGGACAACCGCGCCGCTCTTGTCCTTCTTGAGAAGCGTATCGGGAACACGCACCTCACCGGCGATAACGACTCGGTTGGTCGTCGCCAAGGTTTCGCAAGCGATGCGCACAGTCCACGGATCAACGCCCGTCTTCTTTGCTTCCTTGTAGATCATATCGACGATTTCATCGGAAATCCGGTCACAAACCTTATCTGGATGACCTTCCGATACGGACTCACTGGTAAAAAGGTAGGAACTGCGTGTCACGGGGAACCCCTCTTGAAACAAATATGCGCTCTATCCGCAGGGAACGAGCATGCGTAGTGTTTGCCAAGCTCGAAGGATTCAGTCAATTGCTTTCATTTTCAAACAAACAGCATTGGAAGATTTTTTTACTACAATCCGGAAAGAAAGCTCAGTTTGCACAGAATTTTTGCTATTCTGAATCTTCCTCATGGCTCAAAGTCCGGACGAGGTCGAGGATTTTGCGCCTTATCTTGGGGTCACCAATCTTTGCAAAGGCACGCGCAAGCTGGATACCCTCCGAGCTGTTGAGGAAGCCAACCACATAGGTGTTGTCACCTTCCTCTTCGAAACCCTGCGGTTTATCCGGCTGCTCGGGCATATCGTCAAAGAAGAATGTGACCGGCACATTGAGAACGTTACCGATCGCTTGCAGACGACTGGCGCCGACACGGTTGACGCCCTTCTCGTATTTCTGAATTTGCTGAAAAGTAATTCCCAGACTGTCGCCAAGTTTTTCCTGGCTTAGACCAACCATGTTGCGGCGCAAACGGATGCGCGCGCCCACATGGACGTCAACTGGGTTCGGTCGCTTTTTATTATCGGGCATGAAAATCTCATTCGTATGAAATGGGGCTGAAAACTAATTTTATCATCAATGTATCAACAGACCAAATATACAGGTATTCGACAGGGCAACGACATAAAAGTCAACCAAGACGCCTTCTGTCACGGTAAAAATACGCCAGTACCGCAGCAAAAAACACGCTGAGTACAATCAGAAATTGAAACCTGCGTAAGGCTTCACTTAATGGTAGCTGAACCTTACCCGGTAGCGCCGCGTCAATAACGCCAACGGCATCCAGTGCCAAAGCGTCAATGATTCGACCATAAGGATCGACAACTGCCGACAACCCATTGTTGGCTGCGCGAACCAGTGGCAAGCCCTGCTCGACAGCACGCAACTGCGCCTGACGAAAATGCTGGTATGGCCCCGGCGTATCACCGTACCATGCATCATTGGTCACATTGATGATCGCATCTGCGGGGGCTCCCTGATAACCGAGTTCAGCGGGAAAAATTGCCTCGTAACAGATCAATGGCAGGGCAACGAAACGATCATTCACCTTCAGCGATTGCCGCGACGCTCCTGATGTAAAGCCACCGGGCATTTCCACAACCTCACTGACGCCCAGACTGCGCAGAATACCTTCAAGCGGCAGATATTCGCCAAAAGGAACGAGGTGCACCTTGTCCGCCGCGCCGACAATCTCGCCCGCGCCGTTGATGGAATATATCGTATTATAATAAAGCGGCTGTTGATTGCCGCCCGGCTCTTCCATGCGAATAGCGCCTGCGAGCAGCATCTGTCCATCATCAAGCGTGTCGGCAATAGCCTGCAGAGCATCCGGCGTCTTGGTCAGAATATAGGGAACAGCGGTCTCCGGCCAGACGATAATATCCGGTTTGGCGACCCCCGCTTTTGGCGGTTGGGCGCTCATACCAAGATATTTGTCAAAAATATCGCGGCGAGCACCTGCATCGAATTTGAGGTCCTGCGCGATGGACGGCTGGACAATACGCACGTTCGGACCCTTGGCCACAAGGCTCGCCGTCTGCAGTCTGTAGAATCCATAACCGGCATGCGCACAGACCAGAACCAACGCCAGAATCACGCCCGTCCTGATATCCCGGCGACCCGCCAATAGAGCGGGCATGGAGAATACCAGCACAGCCAGCGCATTCATTGCCAGCAGCCCGACAATGACCGACGACTGCATGAGCACTGGAACGGGCATTGCTGCATAGCCAATGGCATTCCATGGAAAGCCGGTCAGAACAAAGGAGCGCAGCCATTCTGCAACGCCAAAAGCGAATGCCAGTGACAGGATACGCCCAAGCCCTTCACTCCAGAAGAACCGGGCCAATGCAGCCGCAAAAGCGTAGAAAATGGCAAGAACCGCAGGCAATCCAAGGATCGCCAATGGAATAGCCCAGGCGAAATTGGCGGCATCGACGAGCAAGGCATTGCCAATCCACCAGAGCCCGAAAACAAAATAACCGAAGCCGAACCACCAGCCGATCATGGCCGCTGGCAACAGCCTGCGAATGGGACCTGCCCCCGCATTATCAACGGCACCATCGATCAGCCAGACAAGAACAGGAAAGGAAACGAAGCAAACGGCAAAAAAATCATAGGGTGGCAGTGCGAAACTCGCCAGAGCGCCCATGAGAAAGGCCAGCGCAATACGCTTCCATCCCCATAGAAGGATGATTTTACCGGCCAGACGCTGGATCATGCCAAGCCCCACCCTTTCTGATTTTTCTTCAGTCTTAGTCGGTGAGACTTGCGCCAATCATTCGTCCATTTCGGCAGGTTCATCCGCCGCGCCTTGCCGCGGGGTGCGCGGACGGCGCTCGGCATGGCGCAGTGGTACGATGCGAACCTTGCGGATACGGCGCGGATCGGCTTCCAGCACATGGAACTCATAGCCGGGAACCGCCTGCACCATTTCGCCGCGCACGGGAATGCGCCCAAGGATCGAGAAGATCAAACCGCCGACCGTATCCACATCCTCGCCATGTTCGCCAACCACGAAGCCCGAGCCGATTTTTGCGGCGATCTCTTCAAGATCGGCACGCGCGTCGGCAATGAAGATACCTTCCGGCTCTTCCATGATCATCACTTCATCGTCGTCATGCTCGTCTTCAATATTGCCGACGACCATTTCCACAATATCTTCCAGTGATACCAAACCATCGGTACCGCCATATTCATCGATGACAAGCGCAATCTGGATGCGCTGCGCCTGCATGCGGCCCATCAGATCATTGGCCAGCATCGAAGGCGGCACAAACAGAATCGGGCGCATCAGGCTGAGTTCGGCAATCGTCTTGGTCAGTTCGACGTTGCCCAGATCAAACTTGGCAGCAGCGGGCGCTTTCGGTGCCTTGGCCGACGTACGCCGCTGGGTCTTCACCCGCGAAATCTTGGTGATGTGATTGACCACATCCCGGATGTGGACCATGCCACGCGGATCATCCAGGGTTTCAGCAAAGACAGGCATACGCGAATGGCCGGATTTTTCGAAAACCTCAAGCAGATCGCCAAGGGTTGTGGTGATATCAACCGCTTCGATATCGGCACGCGGAATCATCACATCCTCCACGCGCAATTCGCGCAGGCGCAGGATGTTGTGCAGCATGGCACGCTCTTCCGGCGAGAATGCCGTATCGCCATGATCGGTGCCAGCCAGCGCCGCATCGATATCCTCTCGCAAGGATGTACCCGGGCGAGCGCGCAGGAATGGAAAAATTGCGGTGAGAAGCGAGCGCTTTTCAGTGGCGGGCGCTCTGGTGCTACTTTGCCCCTCGGCGTCACTCTCCTGCCCGGTTATGCCCTTTGCGGGTGCGGCAGGATCGTTCTGGTGCGACGTGTCAGACATGGTCCTCAATCGGATTGATCGTCAGAGACCGATAGCGCATATGGGTCGGGAATGGCAAGATGCGCAAGAATTTTACGCTCCAGTCCCTCCATCTCTTCCGCTTCGCTCTCAACAATATGATCATAACCGAGCAGGTGCAGAAATCCATGCACGATCAGGTGGGTCAGATGGTGGTCAAACGGCTTCTGCTCGTCAATCGCTTCGCGCTCAACCGTTTCCCGCGCAATAACGATATCGCCAAGCATCGGCCCCGGCTTTTGACCCGGCTTGATGGGGAAGGCCGGAAATGACAGGACATTGGTCGGCTTGTCCTTTTCGCGCCAGTCATTGTTAAGCGCGCGGATTGCCGCATCATCGGTGAATACGAGGCTGAGTTCGCTTTCAGGCTGCGAGCCCCCGTCGAGAATCTGCCACGCAGCAGCAATGGCCCGTTCTGCAAACGTGCGCAGTTCCAACTCATCGGCCCAGCCGTCTGTCTCAACCAGAATATCGATATCGATCAAAACTAAGTCCTCGTCGGCGAATGACCGGATACACCTTCACGAAATTCTGCCGTCACTTCTATCTCATCAACGATCGCCTCATTAAAGCGGGGCAAATCTTCCGCCGGTATCCAATATTCAAGATGCGCCTTACCGCCTGCTTCTTGAATAGCATACTGATTGAGATAGTCCTTCCTGACGTGGAAACGGGTTACAAAACCCGCGCCACTCGCCGGAACATTCCAATCACGCGCGATTTTGACTGCATAGTCTTCAGACAGCACGGGATAAAAGATCGGTTGATCTGGCAATCTTGGCGGAAAAGCACGCATTCCCGCTTGCCTGATCAATTCAAGCTCCAGCGGCCCAACGGGCCGCCACAGCAGTACAGTTTCTATAGTGCCGCTCATTAAGGCTTGGCACCTTCCTTATCATAGGCCCGGACGATTGCCGCTACGAGCGGATGACGGACAACGTCCACATCCGAGAACCGAACGGTGACAATGCCGCTGACGCCTTCGAGAATTCTCAGCGCCTCGACAAGACCGGATTTTTGGCCGGGTGGCAGATCGACCTGGCTCGGATCGCCTGTGATGATCATGCGGCCGTTTTCACCCAGCCGGGTCAGGAACATTTTCATCTGCATCGCTGTCGTATTCTGCGCTTCATCAAGAATGATGGCAGAGTGTCCCAGCGTACGTCCGCGCATGAACGCGAGCGGTGCAATTTCGATCACACCGGCAGCAATTGCCCGTTCCACCTTATCGGCAGGCATCATGTCGTAAAGTGCGTCATAAAGCGGCCGCAGATAGGGATCGACCTTTTCCTTCATATCGCCGGGCAGGAAGCCCAGACGCTCACCCGCTTCGACAGCTGGACGGGAAAGAATAATCCGGTCCACCAGACCGCGCTCGAGAAGCATGGCCGCATGGGCAACCGCGAGATAGGTCTTGCCGGTACCGGCAGGTCCAACACCGAACACCATTTCGGAGCGGTCGAGCGCCCGCATATAGGCATCCTGCGTCGGCGTGCGGGCAAAAATGGTTTTCTTGCGAGTCGATATCTGGGCAGCAGCCATCTTGCTCTTGTTTTCCATGGTGGGAAGCGTCAACTGATCGTCAGCGGCAATAGCCATGCGCAAGGCACCATCCACATCGGAGGCTGAGATGTCATGGCCTTTCTGCAGCTGTTCATAAAGCTGGTCGAGAGTCCTGCGGGCCTGTTCCGTCGCACCGGGTTCGCCGCGAATGGCAAGCTGGTTGCCCTTGGATCGGACATCCACACCCAGTTTCTGTTCAATGCGGGCAAGGTTCTCGTCGAACTGACCGAACAGGGCACTTGCCAGCCGGTTATTATCAAATGTCAGTACGATATGCGCCAGATCCGAGGCTCCTGATGGAGCGGGTTTCAGCTTTTCGGTGGCGGTCAATCGGCTCTCCTTACCAAAAGGTGTTCAGTCCTTATATAGTCCCATCGCCCGTAGTTTCCATCTCACGAACCCCAACCAGACTGTTGGTTCCTGTGCTGATGATTCGTACCCTGATTATGTCGCCGATTTCGCCGCCATGTACATCGATAATTACAGGTTGTAACCAAGGAGATCGTCCAACCATCTGTCCCGGCTGCCGCCCAGCCTTTTCAATCAGCACATCCATGGTCTTGCCGACGAGACTGCGCTGGAAGGCGTATTGCTGTTCGGACAGCAATGCCTGCAAGCGCTGCAGCCTTTCATCCTTCACTACTTCAGGAACGTGATCATCCATATCGGCACCCGGCGTGCCGGGGCGCGGCGAATATTTGAAGGAATAGGCGGCGGCATAGGTGACATCGCGCACGATTTGAAGCGTCGCCTCAAAATCCTCTTCCGTTTCACCGGGGAAGCCGACAATGAAATCACCTGACAGGGCAATATCAGAACGCGCATCGCGAATCCGATCAATAAGCCTGACATAATCCGCAGCTGTATGTTTGCGGTTCATCGCCTTGAGGATGCGATCTGAGCCTGATTGCACCGGCAGATGCAGATAGGGCATCAGCATAGGCAGGTCGCGATGGGCGTGGATCAGCGTATCGTCCATATCGCGCGGGTGGCTGGTCACGTAGCGCAAACGCGCAATGCCGGGGATTTCTGCGAGCCGGTAAAGCAATTCGCCCAAACCCCATTCGCGTCCATCGGGACCCTCGCCGTGCCATGCATTGACGTTCTGGCCGAGCAGGGTCAGTTCACGCACACCGGCATCCGCAAGCTTTTCGGCTTCCTTCAATATCTGCGCAACAGGGCGCGAGACTTCCGAACCACGGGTATAGGGCACGACGCAGAAGGTGCAGAACTTGTCGCACCCTTCCTGAACAGTCAGAAAAGCGGTCACACCACGGCTTCTGGTCTGTTCCTTGCGCGGCGCAGGCAGATGCTCGAACTTGTCTTCAATGGCATATTCGGTTTCAACAACCCGTTCGCCCTGACGCACGCGGGCAAGCGCCTGCGGCAGCCGATGATAAGTTTGCGGTCCAACCACCAGATCAACCACCGGTGCCCGGCGCGTGATCTCGTCACCCTCAGCCTGTGCCACGCAGCCCGCCACGCCGACAGTCAGTTCGCGGCCTTCTTTGGCGCGGGCGTCCTTCATCTTGCGCAAACGGCCCAGCGCTGAATAGAGCTTTTCGGAAGCTTTTTCGCGGATGTGGCAGGTGTTGATCAGCACCAGATCGGCGTCATCAGCCGTATCGGTGGGTGTATAGCCCTCGGCGGCCAGACTGTCCGTCATGCGCTGGCTGTCATAGACATTCATCTGGCAGCCATAGGTCTTCACATAGACCTTGCGCGTATTGGCAAGGGCCGGTGAAATTGCTGCGGGTCCGGATGTCTCGTCCGGTTTATGAGAGATGCTGATATCGTCCATGCGAGGCTTCTAAAGCTTTTTATCGTCTTTGAGAATAGCAGAGTCAGGGAGAATGGCCGTCTCGGGGTTTTCCACGCGAGGCGTAACCAGATCGCGTCCGAGCAGTGATGACAACATCATCGCCCTCACCCGCTCCTCCATCAACCGTGCCAGGGTCTTGCGATTGGTCTTGGCATCGATGGTTATCGGTTCGCCAAACCAGACATCAACGTCAATCGCACCATCCTTCAAAAGCCCGATCAGGCTTGGTCCCAAAGGCACATCACCCGGCCACGAAATCAACGGGCGATGAAACCGTCCCATGGGCACGCCATGCACCCGCGTATAGGCAATGGCCACGGGTTGCACTGTGACTGTTTCAACGCTTGTTTCGCGAATAGCCACCTGTGCAGCGCCAAAGAGCGAGGTTTTGAAAGGCAATACACGATTGCCGTCAGACGTTGTACCTTCGGCGAACAGCACCATGACATCACCGGCGGCAAGGCGCGTGGCAATCTCGCTCGCCTGATCATGGGTCTTGCCGCGTTTTTCACGCTCAACGAAGACAGAGCGTTGCAGCTTGGAAAGCATCCCGAACAACGGCCAGCTCGCAACTTCAATCTTGGCAATAAAAGACAATTCCTTGAGCGAACCCAGAATCACAATATCGGACCATGAGGCGTGATTGGCCGCCAGCAGCAATGGTCGCTCCGTTGCCATGTCACCATGCATGTGAATACGGAAGCCAAGCAATCTGGAGACAATACGATGGTAGAAAATGGGAAAGCTTTTGCGCAAACCCAAACCGGCCTTCAGGAAAAAATACTGCAAGGGTATCGAGATCGCAGTGATCAGGACGAATGCCGTTGCCGTTACGATGAAACGGGCCCATGCCATCATATCAGCGGACCTGCTTTAAATCGCGGCGCATTGTCAGGGCAGCTGAGCGCCCATCAGCGGTCTCATAATAGCCCGGACGCTTGCCGACCTGTTTAAAGCCAAGGCGACGATAGAGCGCCAGCGCCGGAATGTTCGTCTCATCGACCTCAAGAAACAACATGTCTGCACGGGCATTGTGCAAATGGCGCAAGGTAGCATCCATCAAAGCGCGGCCAAGGCCGCGGCGTTGTGATGATGGTGCGACGGCAATAGTCAGTATTTCGGCCTCATCAATCACAAGCCGAGCCAGCACAAAACCGCCCGGTGGTGCGGATCGGTTGCCCTCTTCCCGCGCGATGAATCCGAAGACATTTTCCTGCACGATCAGCGCATGGAATTCTTCATCGCTCCATGGCTTGCTGAAGGTCAGCATGTGCAGCTTTGCCAAATGGGTCGCATCGCCGCTCATCAATCGCTCGATGACAAAAGGGCGGTTTCGCAGATTGCCCAGGGGAAAACCCATCATTCCGCGACCTTCCTTTTCAACACGAAGCCCTGTTGGGGCTTAACATCAAGCCCGCGCAGATAAAGCGGTTTGGGCGCTTCGCCATTGATCTCGCTCAACGCGCCAAGGCGGGCAAAGGCTCCAATCGTTCCTGTCGATGTTGTCACAGCCACGTCCAGCTTCTGCTCAAGACCGGCGTTGACAAGCGCCGCACCCGAACCGGATAGTACCACATCATTCTGGCGTTCCGACAATGCGGTAAAAACCTCTGGCAGGGTCGTCACACCGGGCACCGAGCCAATCGAGCCATCTGACGCAAAGAATTGCGCATAAATCTCGTCCCGCCGCGCATCAATGATGGACAGCACAGGGCGTCCGGCAAATGTCTGCCGGGCATCATAAGCCAGCGCTTCAAGTGTGCTGATACCCACCACCGGACATTTCAGCGCGAGGCCGAACCCACGCGCCGTCGATACCCCGACACGCACACCTGTGAACGAGCCCGGACCAACGCTTACGGCAACTTTGCCGATTTCGCCGATTGATATGGCGGCTTCATTCAATGCCTGTTCGATAAATGCCATCAGATGTTCGGCATGCCCCTTGCCAATATCCTCACTGATTGCGGCGAGCATAGTCCCGGTTTCAACATCGAGAACAGCGACGGAGCAAAGAGTCGAAGCAGTATCAAGGGCAAGCAGTTTCATGACCAATCGCGTAAACAAGAATCAGCCAGCAAACAAGGTGTGTTCGCTTGACGATGCAAATTCTCGTTCATGGTGTCGTGATTAGTGAAAATCAGCTTGGAGCTGTAGACGAGTTGCAGCCGCAGCCAATCTTTTGTCTCTTGTCCATAACCGTGTGCCGGGCGTCAGCCGTGTTGCAGCCAGCAAGTGCACATCCACATAGCCGATACCAAGACCAAAGATTGTTTCAGCGTCAATGAAATATAAGATCTCTTTGTCATCGGCCACCTGTACTTTCGGCAAATCCTGAAGGCTGTTCAAAATGAGTTCACGCTGCCGCAAACTCCCCAAAGCTAGTTCCCCCACGATAAACGGATGGATTAATATTTGCCCAGTGTTGAGATGTCGTACCAACTCCGCATCGCCGTAACGCAGATGATCTATCCATACTGAAGTGTCGGCGAGGATCATTCTTGAACGTCCGGCATAACTTGACGCCGGGGTATAGTGTTCAAATCAGGTTCACTCCCACCCAGAAGTGCCAATCTACGGGCACTCTCACTGTTGATCAAAGCCTTGAGGGCCGCACGCATAAGTGCGGATTTTTCCCGCAAGCCCGTGTATTCCTGTGCCTTGGCAACCAAATCATCATCGAGAGCAAGTGTGGTACGCATCTTCATATTCCTTGATAGGCACGATTTTAGCATCAAATGATGCCTTAAACAATGCGTACTAAGGTTAACCTCTTGCTATTTTGGCTGGCCGTGGCCGGACAAAACCTGTAGGGCGCCACGCATTCCGTTGCGAAAGGCATCATCGAAGCTAACACCACGGATTTGCCAGTGAAACGTTTTATGCCGGCCATTGATCCGCCAATCGGCAACCCAGCCCATCGCCTCATTGCTCCACACCAGCACACCGGAAAGCGCTGTATCACCTATCCCGCTCTTTGCAGCGGCATTGAGTTCGGTAAGATCAGCAGTCGGCAATGTCTGCACGGTCCAACCTTTTTGCGCCAATTGGGCTTTGGTCGGCAGTGCAATCGGCAGCCCAACTTTCGTAGCCGCAGCTTGAAGAGCGCTGCGCATGTCAGCGTCTTCTTCATTGTCACTCGTCATGACAAAAACGCGCTTGGGCGGCCTGATATCGAGAAATACCGCGACACGCGGTCTGGCTGCACGCCATGGTTGGCGTCCAAGCAAATTCAGTGACGAATCTACGGCAGTCTTGTTGAAATAGACGGTCAAATCCTGTGGACGATCGTAAGAACCCTGTTCGTCGTGTATAGGCTGGCCCGACAGGCGATCATGATATTCAAAGCGGGTGACAAGTCCTGCAACATTGGCTCCAAGCGCAATAGCCGCCGGATCGCCGATCAGGCGGGGATCGCCAGAAACTTTCGCCAGTACATCTTGCAGGCATTGGGCAAGGCCAAGCGCTCTGTTTGCATCGCCGCGCCCTGTCACCACCGCCTGCGACTGGTAAAGATCGGCATCTGATGGATCATCCGCCGCAGCGGCGACCCCACTGCAGAGCAAAAGAACTGTCAGAATAGTGCCAAAAGTACGGGCAAGCGCTGTTTTGGTGTTCATCCGATCTGCCCTTCCCTGCCGTTAAAAAGCGTCCAATCAATTATCCATGATCAGCGCCAGCGGCGCCTTGAACTGTGCCACAAGCCCTTCCTTTTCATATTGGACATCGGCGTCACCTGTTCCTGACAGACCAAAACGGATCAGGCGCGAGCCGAATCCCTTCTTTTCAGGAGCTATTGCCGCCGGACCACCGCGCTCACGCCATGTTAGCACGAATTCCATCTGCGACTGCGCGCGCTGAATCTCCCAACTGATATCCACCCTGCCATGCGCGTTGGACAGTGACCCATATTTCAGCGCGTTTGTTGCAAGTTCATGCAGCAGCAATGACAGCGAAAGAACGGCCTTGGGACCGAGATTGAGATTGGGGCCGCGCAAATTGAACTGTGACGTTTCGCCATGCAATGCCAGAACGCTTTCCAGTACCGAGCGGATACGCGCCGCCGACCAGTTCTGATGCAACAACACATTGTGGGCAGAGCTAAGCGCCATGATGCGCTGCTTGAACGCCTCGACAGCATCCTGCGGCGCATCACGCAGGGTTTGTGTCGCGATGGCCTGCACCATGGTCAGGGTGTTTTTCAACCGATGGCTGAGTTCCTGATTGAGAATGCCCTGCTCGTGTTCGGCCTGCAGCTTGGCGATGGCGGCATAGGTTCGGTCGGCAACACTGACCACGAATTGAATCTCATCCGTCTGCCAATCCCGTGGATTTTCATCATGGACGAACATCAGCCCCACCAGTTCGCCGCCATGCATCAACGGGACATTGATAAAGGATCGGGCCTGGATTGCGGCATAACCATCATAGTCGAGGGCGAGCCAGTCCGTGCTGTTTACGTCAGAAACGGCGATGGGTATGCCGATTTGCGAGTTCTTGATTGTCGCCTTGAAATTAACCAGCGAATGCCGGCCAGCCATGGACTTTAGATCCGACGCTGTCCAGTCGTGCTCCACGTTGAAGAGATCCGCCGTGAGATCGATGATGGCAAATCCTGCGCGACCGGCACCCAGATTCTCTCCCAATATCCTTGAGGCAATCTCTGCCGCTTCACCGGTTGTATTGGCATCGCGAATACTATCACCAAGTTCTAGCAGTGCAGTCTGCCGGATTTCAGCCTGCTTGCGCTTGGTCACATCCTGAACCGTGCCCCGGAAGGCCACCGGCTGTCCCTTATCATCATGGACAAGTTCACCCCGGCGGCTCAACCACCGCAGCGCCCCGTCATCGGCGCGCTTGATGCGGTACTCGATATCCAGAATAACATTGCCGTCCCGTCGCGTGGACTGGTTCGATACGAGGTGTTTGTCTTCCTCGTAGGTCAATGCTTCGAACGTCGTGGCCGCGTATTGGTCATTTACAGCCAACCCGTAGAGCCTGCACATCTCTGGTGTCACCCGCGATGTGTTGGTTTTCATATCGAGTTCGAATGCACCGATGCCACCCGCCTGCTGGGCAGGTACGAGCCAACCATCAATCCGATATTGCTTGTTGCGTGCCGCTTCGCTGGATAGCGCGCGCTTGAGGGTGGCCCGAACCGTACGGCGCTGCTGGATCACAACGTCATTGCGGTCTTCAACCACGCGGCGCAATTCGAGAATGGTGATGACCTGCTCGGCAAGATCCTGCAAAGCTTCGGCCTGTGCTTCAGTCAGTCCGGCGGGACGCGGCGCATTGTCAATGACGCAGAGCGTACCAATTGCTTCGCCGCTTGGTGTGTTGAGCACGGCTCCGGCATAAAACCCGATGAAGGGTTCGCCCGTCACCAGCGTATTGTGCTTGGTGCGCTCGTCCAACGTCAGATCGGGAATAATAAGAACTGAACCTGTCAGCAGGGCGTGAGCGCAGACCGACTGTTCGAGCGGTGTCTCGCAGGGTTCGAAACCAGAGCGGGCTTTGAACCATTGCCTGTCACCCGTGACCAGACTGATCAAGGCAACCGGAGTTTCGCAAATCTGTTTGGCAAGAGAAACGATATTATCGAATGCCGGTTCGGGCGGCGTGTCCAAGATATCATATTCGTCAAGCGCAGCCAGCCTATGGGCGTCCTGAAGCACTGAAAGGGGCAAATCGCTCATGGATGAACCCAATCGCCAAATTGTGTCTGAGAGACAGAGGAAGTATCTGCCCTATCAAATAGTCTAATTTCGGCTTGTGACAATTGCTATTTGCAACCGTCCGTTGTCTTCGTCGTCGCATCCACTCTCAGGTTCAGATGAGCGCTTTCTTCAGCCAGATACAGTCATAACCGTGCGGGATGCCCTCAAGCCTGCCAAACTCGATATATCCTTGCTTGCGGTAAAAATCCGGCGCCTGAAAGGTGAAGGTTTCGAGATAGACACCGACACATCCGCGCAGGATCGGCTTCGTGGATTATCGTCAACATGGTCGAACCTCTGATTTCATCCCGTCACGATATGGGGCAGTTCCCTGCCAGGACATCAAAGCTTTTGGTGGCGAATTCGTGTCCCTTCGCGTCCTGGAGCGAAAAGGTCCACACACCCGATACAAGCTCGTAGCTCTTTTCAAACACCCATCCCGCATAGCGTTGCCGCCGGATAGCACCATCGGGCCAGCTGCTGCGCAACATGACCCGGCCGTCAGGTGTGTGAATGGCCGGATGCTGTACTACAACCATAATGGGCACGATCTGAAAATCGGGAATATTGAAAGCGGCGTACATAACGCCGAAACTCGTACCGAGGCAGGCGGTGATTTTCTCAGCTTGGATAACTTCAACCGGGCCGTCGACGAGCCTGTTATAGCCCGTCGGCGTATCCGGCGCGGTTTCCGTCCCGACATCCCTGGCCCGCGTCAGGCCCCAGTTGAGGATTTCAATGGTAGGTTCGCCACCTTGCGCCCTCGCCAACCCTGCCTCCGCAAATAATGCGAAAAGAAGCAGGGCCAGAAGGCGATAGGTGCCCATCCGTCGCTATGCTGCGGCGCGCTGGGCTTTCAGTTCCAGCCTGCGGCGATGCAGGACCGGCTCCGTATAGCCATTCGGCTGGGCCCGACCTTCGAACACGAGATCACAGGCCGCTTGAAACGCGATTGATCCATCGAAATCCGCAGCCATTGGCTGGTAGTGCGGATCGCCTTCGTTCTGCTTGTCAACGACAGCGGCCATGCGCTTCAGGGTCTCCAGCACCTGTGCCTGGCTGGCAACGCCGTGGTGCAGCCAGTTGGCGATATGCTGGGCGGAAATACGCAAAGTAGCGCGGTCTTCCATCAGGCCGACATTGTTGATGTCAGGAACCTTGGAGCAACCAACACCCTGATCAACCCAGCGGACGACATAGCCGAGAATGCCCTGCGCATTGTTGTCGAGTTCGCGCTGGATGTCTTCGGGCGTCCAGTTGGGCCGTGAGGCAACGGGCACCGACAGAATATCGCTGAGTTTGGCGCGTCCGCGTGATTTCAACTGAGCCTGAACTTCAGCCACATTGACCTTGTGATAATGCGTTGCATGCAGCGTAGCCGCCGTCGGCGAAGGCACCCATGCGGTGTTGGCACCAGCCTTTGGGTGGGCGATCTTCTGCTCCAGCATTGCGGCCATCAAATCCGGCATGGCCCACATGCCCTTGCCGATCTGCGCATGGCCGGAAAGGCCGCATTCAAGACCCACATCGACGTTCCAGTTTTCATAGGCACCGATCCACGATGCCTGCTTCATGTCGCCTTTGCGGATCATCGGTCCGGCTTCCATAGAGGTATGAATCTCGTCGCCAGTGCGGTCAAGGAAACCGGTGTTGATGAACACAACCCGTTCTTTTGCCGCACGGATCGCTTCCTTGAGGTTCACAGTCGTTCGGCGTTCCTCGTCCATGATGCCCATCTTCATCGTGTTGGGCTGCATGCCAAGCAAGGCTTCCACCCGGCCGAAGAGTTCCGACGCAAAGGCCACTTCTTCGGGGCCATGCATTTTTGGCTTCACCACATACATGGAACCGGCGCGCGAATTCATGCGGCGACCGTTCGGGCCGACATCGTGCAGCGCAATCAAACCGGTGATTGCCGCATCCATGATGCCCTCGGGCACCTCGTTGCCATCCTTGTCGAGAATAGCCGGATTGGTCATAAGGTGGCCGACATTGCGCACCAGCATAAGCGAGCGGCCCGGCAGGGTAACCGGCTTGCCATCCTTACCCGTATAGTCGCGATCGGGATTGAGCCTGCGCGTGACTGATTTGCCCCCCTTATCAAACGTGTCCTGCAGATCGCCATTCATCAGGCCGAGCCAGTTGCGATAGATGACAACCTTATCCTCCGCATCAACGGCAGCAACGGAATCTTCGCAATCCTGAATTGTGGTGAGCGCTGACTCCACAACCACATCGGCAATATTGGCCCGGTCAGTCTTGCCAATCGGGTGATCGGCATTGACGACAACTTCCACATGCATGCCGTTCTTGACCAGAAGAACAGCAGATGGTTTGGCCGCATCGCCCTTGTAACCAACGAACTGCGCCTGATCCTTCAGCGGTAAAACCGCACCATTACCACCCTTTAGCGCCAATGCGCCGCGATCAACGGAAAGACCTGTTACCTCAGCCCAGCTTCCGCCGTCGAGGGGCGCGCTTTCATTGAGAAAAGCCTTGGCCCAGGCGATGACCTTGGCACCGCGCGCAGGATTGAATGCCTTGCCTTTTTCGGCGCCATCGGTTTCCGGGATCGCATCGGTGCCATAGAGCGCATCATAGAGCGAACCCCAACGGGCATTGGCAGCGTTGAGCGCATAGCGGGCGTTCATGACAGGCACGACGAGCTGCGGTCCAGCAGTGACAGCGATCTCCGGGTCAACATTGCTGGTCAAGACGGAAAAAGCGCCGCCCTCGGGCAGCAAATAGCCGATCTCGCGAAGAAAGGCTTCGTACTCGTCCTGCGTGTAACCCGTGCTACGCTTCTCACGATAAAAGGCGTCCAGTTTCTCCTGAAAAGCATCGCGCTTGGCCAGCAGGGCACGGTTTTTGGGTGAGAGGTCATCAACGATAGCGGCCAACCCTTCGAAGAAGGCATCGGCATTGACTGAAGTTCCGGCAATGGCTTCGTTCACCACGAAATCGTAGAGTTCCTTTGCCACCTTCAGTCCGTTGATCTCGATACGCTCACTCATGCCATGCTCCTTCAGAATTTTTATTACCGTATCCTTGAACACACCAAAGCATTCCCAGTCAATTCATCAAAAATGAACATGATTTGTGCCGGAATGGAAATAATCACTCAGTGGGCGATGCGGGGCCTGCCAGTGGCTGTTGCGATCAGCACAGCTTCGATGAATTTCCGCTGATCTTCGACGGTTGCGGCGCTGATATCCCTTGCCATGGCAATCTGCGCTTCGTCGGTGCCCGCCTCCAGTGCCAGATGTTTGACCTGTCCCCGCAGCGTGTCCTCGGCAAAGGCGATGGCAAGCTCTTCCTCCTGGAAATCCTTGACCACCGCGCCCGACGAGACCCGGAAGATTCCTTCCACCGGTTGGCTGATATGCGCCTCAACCGATACGCGGACCTGCCCGACCACCGCGCCCAGCGCATTGGCTACATCCGTATCAGCGGGAACGATATCATTGGTGCCAAGCATCCGGCCCACAGCAGGATAATAAACGGGCGCTGATGCACCAAGACCGATGAGCGGCCGGTCAATATCAAGCTTGATACCCGCAATACCGCCTTGCCCCGATAGAGCGCGCTGGATCAGCGGGCTCGCCACCATATCAGGACCATCCAGCCCATCCTCGGCCAATATGGTTTCCAGCACGACTTCGGATGAACGGCGAATGAGCGCATCATAGGTGCGCTGCGACACCTCGTCAGGTGTATCGCATAGCGGACGGCCCGCGCCGTCCTTGCGGCGGGCATAAAGGATAGCTCCGTAGCGCGCTGCTTCACCGTTCCAGTTGCTCTGCAAATTGAGAACATGGCAGGCATCGGAAGGGGTAAAGCCCGAGAGATGCACCAGTCCGCGTGCAACCAGCCGGTTGATGGTCGCGGTTTGCGAAACGGAATTCAGAAGCCGGTCGAGCGGCTGCGGCTCGCGTGTAATCCGCACATAAAGCTCGGCTTCGCCCTTGCTCAATCCCGATGCCATTTGCTCGGGCACACCGGTCAACAGTGCAAACCGTCCATCCAGTCGACCCGGATTGGCGGTTTTGACCTGCCGTGCCAGATGATCAATGACGATTGCACCGTGATTGGCCGCAAGCAGCGAAAGCGGAACGAGACGGCGCGGTCCAAGCTTGATACGCGGGGCCATCGCATTGTCATCAAGCGACACTTCGGAATCGCCGCCGAGCCCGAAGGTGCGCATCGCCACCGCCTCGACCATAGTGCGAAAACCGCCGACGGTAGCGCCATTGGGATCAAGCCGTGGGCGACCATTGTCGAGAACGGCAACATCAGTCGTGGTGCCGCCGATATCAGATACAATCGCATTGTCGAGACCGGTCATGTGACGGGCGCCGACAAGGCTGGCGGCGGGGCCCGACAGAATGGTTTCGATGGGGCGATGCCGTGCGAAAGCCGCCGACACCAGTGCGCCATCGCCGCGCACCACCATCAGCGGCGCATGAATGCCACGCCGGTCAAGAAACCCCTCCGTGGCGGCCACCAGACGGTCGATCATCGCAATGAGCCGGGCATTAAGAACCGTTGTCAGGGCGCGGCGCGGACCATTGAGCTTGGCGGAGAGTTCGTGACTACAGGTGACGGGAAGCCCGGTTTCGCTTCGCACGAGATCGCGAATGGCGATTTCATGCTCCGGATTGCGCACGGCAAAATAAGCGCAGACTGCAAACCCCGTTACCTCTTCTTTCAAACGCGGCAGTGCTTCCCGAAGGGCCGAAACGTCAAAAGGTTGCGGACGTCCATAGACATCGTGTCCACCGGGCAGGAAAATCACCGGATCGGAGCCAAGCGCTGTGCCAAGATCAGCCTTTTCAAGATCAACTTGCGAAAAGCCGACCATGACGAGGGCAATGCGCCCACCCTGCCCTTCAACAAGCGCATTGGTGGCAAGCGTCGTTGACATCGATACAAGGCGGATCTGTCCGGGATCAACGGAGGCTTCTTCGACGATGCGCTCGACAGCGCCGGATATGCCGACACTCAGATCATGACGGGTGGTCAGTGCCTTTGCCTTGGCGATAACGCCGCGCGCCTCCGACCAGAGAACGGCATCCGTATAGGTGCCACCCGTATCAATTCCGAGGAAAATTGCGTTCTCAACCTGTGAATCAGCCATGATGTCCTGCGCCTGTTGAGGCAGGGTTATCGCAAGACACCGCGTACGACTAGCGTCATTCCGACCATTTGCCGCCGCAACGGCACAAGAGTGCCGGAACCATTCAAATCCTGTTACGTTGTGACGTGGGACAAAGGGGACTTCAATGGCATCACAATCTGGCAGCCATGCGGGATCGAAGAAGGTCATCTATGCCGCCATTCTAGGCAATCTTCTGATCGCGGCGACAAAATTCATTGCTGCCTTCTTCACCGGCAGTTCGGCCATGTTATCGGAAGGTGTTCACTCGCTTGTCGATACGGGAAATGGCGGATTGCTGCTTTACGGGTTGCGGCGCGCGGCCAAACCAGCGGATAAATCGCATCCGCTCGGCCATGGACGCGAGCTTTATTTCTGGAGCTTTATCGTTGCCCTGCTGGTTTTCGCTGTGGGTGCCGGTGTGTCCTTTTATGAGGGCCTGATCCATATTCTTGAGCCAGAGCCGGTGTCGAATCCCATCGTTAATTATGTGGTCTTGGGCTTTGCGCTGCTTTTCGAGGGCATCTCATGGACGGTTGCCTTGAAAGAGTTCCGGACCATGAAAGGCAAGCTTGGCTATCTCGAAGCCGTAAAGCAGAGCAAAGACCCAAGTGTTTTTACGGTCCTGTTTGAAGATACGGCGGCTTTGCTCGGCCTCATTGTCGCCTTCGTCGGTATTTCTGCCGCGCAATTGTTCAATATGCCGGAGCTTGATGGTGTTGCCTCGATCGGGATTGCGATCATTCTCGGCGCAACGGCGATTTTCCTCGCGCGGGAAAGCAAGGGACTGCTGATCGGCGAGTCGGCACTGCCCGAAGCGGAACAGCAGATCCTTGCTATTGCCAGCAAAGACCCGGCTATTCAGCAGGCCAATGGTGTGCTGACGGTGCATATGGGACCCAAGCAGATTGTCGCCGGGCTCAGCATCGAGTTTGAGGATCATCTGACCGCGCCCGATATTGAAGCCTGTGTCGAGCGTATTGAAACGGCGATACGTCAGGCCAATCCGGACATTGTCTCCGTATTCGTCAAGCCGCAGACAGCGAGTACCTGGAAAATGCGCCGGCAGAAAATCATTGAAGGCTGAAGTGACTGGAGGGCATACTCGCAGATGAGATTCCAAATCAGTTGAGAGATGCACCATGGTCAAGGACACAACGAACCCCGAAGTCGATTGGTATTTTGATGAGACCCAGAAATGGCAGGAAGAATTCAGGCTGTTGAGAACAATTGTTCTTGCCTGTGATCTCAAGGAAGAGCTGAAATGGGGATGTGCCTGCTACACGTTGGATAAAAGCAACGTTGTTCTCATACATGGCTTTAAAGAATACTGCGCACTCCTGTTTTTTCAGGGTGCCCTGTTAAACGACCCCGACCATATTCTCATCCAGCAAACGAAAAACGTGCAGGCGGGGCGGCAGATCCGGTTCACCAGCGTTCAGGAAATATCCAAGATGGATAACATCCTGAAAGCCTATATTCACGCGGCTATCGATATCGAAAAATCGGGTGCAAAGGTAACTTTCAAGAAAACGGAAGATTTCGCAGTTCCCGAAGAATTTCAAAGCAGATTGAGTGAGAACCCTGCTTTGCAAGCCGCGTTTGAGGCTCTCACACCCGGACGCCAAAGAGCATATCTCTTCCATTTTTCCGCGCCAAAACAATCCAAAACACGCGAGACACGCGTTGAAAAATTCATACCGCATATTCTCGGCGGAAAAGGGTTGGACGATTAGGGCCCATGGATGATAGGGCCTGCGACTTACAGATCCATTTCAGTTTCGCCAGCCCACTTGGTCTAAAGCCACTTGGATATAGCCTAGTCCTCGTCCACCACGCGCAGGCGCAACTGGCCTGTTGTGGAAGCCGCTGATCGGCTAGCGTCCGGACCTTTTGCAGGTTCGCCAGCCGAGGGTTCAACAAATTCCAGCGCCTCGATCTTCTGTCCGCGTTTGGTCACTTTGCTGGAGGAAACGAGAATATCGTCGATATCCTTGTTCGCCTGACCAAAATGCGTCTGCAAACGGCGAACGCGGTCATCAAGGCGCACAACATCTTCCATCAGGCGGATAACCTCGCCCTGAATGAGATGCGCCTGTTCACGCATGCGCACATCCTTGAGCACCGCCTGAATGACCTGAATGGACAGCATCAGCAGCGACGGTGAAACGATCACAATGCGGGAGCGGTGGGCTTTCTGCACGATGCCTTCGAAATTCTCGTGAATCTCGGCAAAGATCGATTCCGATGGCACAAAGAGAAACGCCGTATCCTGCGTTTCACCACTGATCAGATATTTTTCCGATACATCGCGAATGTGGATTTCGATATCGCGGCGGAATTGCGCCAGTGCCATTTTCTTGGCATCGGGTGTCTCGGCCTCACGAATGGCATTCCATGCTTCCAGCGGAAACTTGGCGTCGATAACCAGATTGGGCGCATTGTTCGGCATGCGGACAATACAGTCGGGCCGGCTGCCATTGGAAAGCGTTGCCTGAAATTCATAGGCCCCCAGTGGCAGACCATCGGCAATAATAGTTTCCATGCGCGCCTGACCGAAAGCACCGCGCGTTTGTTTGTTGGCTAGAATGGCCTGCAACTGCACGACCTGACCGGCCAGCGACTGGATATTGTTCTGTGCCGTATCAATAACCGCCAGCCGCTCCTGCAATTTGGCAAGATTTTCGTGCGTCGATTGCGTCTGCTCCGTCATGGTCTGGCCGATACGCGTGGTCATACCGTCAAGCCGTTCGCGGATCGACTGATTAAGCTCTGCCTGACGCGAGCCGAAAAGCTCGGCCATGGTCTGCATACGCCCCTGCATCTCCGACTGGCTTTTCAAAATTTCAGCCATCCGGACTTCCGCATCGCGGGCACGGTCTTCCGCCTGAAACTCTGCCATAAGCCGGGCCCGCCCTGCCCGCCACATTGCGACCACGCAAAGAATGACAGCGAGGGCGACGATCACAGCAGCAACCAGCAGGGCCGTGCCAACCGATACGGTACTGGCGCCAAGCTGAAATAATGGCTGGTCGAGTGAATGTGATGTTTCCATGGGAGATAGATTAACCGATTCGGATGGCAAATGTGAGATCAAAACAAGAACATTTTTACAAATGCCATTTGTATCGGGATTGACGGTTGAAAGCCGAGATATTAGGTGATGCTCATGTCTATCAAACCGCTTGTCATTCTTCCCGATCCGCTGTTGCGTCAGGTTTCTCAACCTGTGACGCGCTTTGACGCTGATTTGCGCAAATTCTCGCAGGATATGCTCGACACCATGTATGACGCGCCGGGCATTGGTCTGGCTGCTATTCAGGTGGCGGAACCCCTGCGCATGCTGGTGATCGATCTTGCCAAGGAAGACGAGCCGAAGGCACCGCAGGTGTTCATCAACCCCGAGGTTGTGTCCTCCAGCACAGAGCGCAACATCTATGAAGAGGGTTGCCTGTCCATTCCGGATTATTATGCGGAAGTGGAACGCCCGGCAAAAGTACGTGTTGCCTATTTCGACATCGAAGGCAAAAAGCACGAGATCGATGCGGACGGCTTGCTGGCGACCTGCCTGCAGCATGAGATCGACCATCTCAATGGCGTTCTTTTCATCGACTATATCTCGCGGCTGAAGCGGGAAATGGTGGTGAAGAAATTCAAGAAGCTTGCCAAGGATCGTGTTCCGAGCCGGCTGGCGGTGTAAGCCATGAGCCTTCGTATCGTCTTCATGGGAACCCCGGAATTTTCTGTTCCGGTTCTCAACGCGCTCATTGGCCAAGGCCATGAGATCGTCGCCGTTTACAGCCAGCCGCCACGTCCAGCCGGGCGGCGTGGGCTTGAACTGACCCCCTCGCCCGTCCATCGCAATGCCCAAGAATTCGGCATTGAGGTGCGCACGCCCAAAAGCCTGAAAAGCGCCGAGGAACAACAGGCATTCCGTGATTTGAATGCAGATGTTGCCGTTGTGGTTGCCTACGGCCTGATATTGCCGACAGCCATTCTCGAGGGCACCCGCCTCGGTTGTTACAACGGCCATGCTTCGCTTCTTCCGCGCTGGCGCGGTGCTGCACCCATTCAACGCGCGATCATGGCTGGTGACACCGAAACTGGCATGATGATTATGAAAATGGACGAAGGGCTCGATACCGGTCCCGTTGCCATGGCTGAAAAGATCAAGATCACATCGGATATGACCGCGGGCGAGTTGCATGACCAACTCAGCATGATTGGCGCTGATCTGATGGTGCGCGCCATGGCCGCGCTGACGCGCGATAGCCTGACCCTGACACCGCAATCCGAAGAGGGCGTCACCTACGCCTCCAAGATCACCAAGGTTGAAACCCGGATCGATTGGACGCTCCCTGCAATCGACATTCACAATCGCATTCGTGGCCTTGCACCGTTTCCCGGTGCATGGTGCGAGATGGAGATCGGCGACAGTCTTGAGCGGGTAAAACTGCTGCGCTCGCTGCTTGCAACTGGTGCTGGCGCTCCTGGTACAGTGCTTGATGATGAATTGCGTATTGCCTGCGGAGAAGGTGCCGTGCGGCTGCGCTCGCTGCAACGGGCTGGTGGCAAGGTCATGGACGGGCTGGAGTTCCAACGCGGCGCCAAGCTCACGCAAGGGGCAAAGCTGCCATGAGCAGCATTTCCATCCGCGCCGCAGAACCAGAAGATCGCTCGCTGATTGCAAGCATCATTGACGATGCTTTTGAAGGCCCGGATGAGGCAAAACTGGTGCAACATTTGCACAATAATGGCGATGTCGTTCTCGAACTGGTTGCAGAACTGGATGGCGCGATTGCCGGTCATATCCTGTTTTCAAGATTGTACATTGACGGCAAGACCCGTTTTGACGCAGTTGCGCTCGCGCCGTTAAGCGTTGCCTCGGATCATCAGGGTAAAGGCGTCGGCGCGGCCCTGATCAAGGCCGCACATCAGCAGCTTGTGCTTATGGGTGAAACGCTCTCCGTGGTACTTGGCGATCCCGGATATTATGGCCGTTTCGGCTACACTAAAGAACGGGCATCGGGCTTTTCCAGCCAATATCAGGGTGAATATCTTCAGGCACTGGCTTTCGGCGATGCGCCGTCGGCTGGAACGCTGATTTATTCCAGAGCGTTCGAGGCGCTCTGATGCCGCGTTACAAACTCACCGTTGAATATGATGGCACGCCCTATGCAGGCTGGCAGCGGCAGGAGAACGGCCATACGGTTCAGGCGGCCATTGAGCAGGCCATTTTCAAGTTTTGCGGCGAAACCATATCGCTTGGCGCGGCGGGCCGTACCGATTCAGGTGTGCATGCGATCGCACAGATCGCTCATGTCGATCTGACCAAGGACTGGAGCAGTTCCAAGGTGCGTGAAGCGCTGAATGCGCATCTGATCGTGGCTGGCGAAACTGTCGGGATCATCAATGTCGAGCGGGTGAGCGAACATTTCGATGCACGGTTCTCCGCGACGGGCCGGCATTATCTGTACCGGATTATCAACCGCAGGCCGCCCGCCCCGCTGGAAGCTTTTCGTGCCTGGTGGGTGAAGAAACCACTCGACGCGGAAGCCATGCATGACGCAGCACAGCGGCTGGTTGGCACGCATGATTTCACAACATTTCGCGCCACCCAGTGTCAGGCAAAAAGCCCGGTGAAAACACTTGACCATCTCAGCGTCCTCAGAAACGGTGAAATCATCGAAATCCGGGCATCAGCGCGTTCCTTCCTGCACAATCAGATCCGGTCATTTGCCGGGACACTGAACGAGGTTGGTTGCGGCCGCTGGACGGCTGACGATGTGAGCGATGCTCTCGCTGCCCGCGACCGCAAGGCTTGCGGTCCCGTCGCGCCGCCCTATGGGCTTTACCTTGTCGGCGTGGATTATCCGATTGTCACCGGTTCCGGCAGCGAAATACCCAGCATATCCTGAAGGCCAATCATCAGGAGTATGGAACCGACCACAAGAACGGCGAAGAAGGCCGCCGTGTAAGCGTGGGGTTTCTTCAAGGCGATATAGGTCAGGCGATAGGTCAGAACGAGAACGAACATATAAAGCGCAAGACCGAAAACGGTCGCGACTGCAGTCCATTCCGGCAGAAGAACGCGTATGATTGTGGCAGGCGCAGCCAACCAGGACGTCACTGCCGACCCCCAGTTGCTGGTGATGACATAGACACTGAAGCGATTGCCCAGGCCAATGCGCGTCGCCAGCAAAAGCAGCACAACCAGTGGCAACACCCATGACGTAAGATCAACAAAGGCGACGCGGCCGATTACGGAAAGCCGGGTGCCCGCCTCGGGCTGAAAGGCCACCATATCATTGGCGAAAACAATCCAGCCAAGAATGAGCGGCGGCAGTGACACGGTAATGGCGTGGAATGATTGCCAGAAGCCATCTTCGGAATAGTCGAAATAATCCAGGCCGTCGGCGTGACCATTCATCATCCGCCACGAACCCCAGAAATAGCGTTGGATGTCTTCGAAACTCAGCATGGCCACTCAGGCAAAAAAGTCGGCAATGAACCGCTCATAGATTTGTGTCAGTGTTTCCAGATCGGCAACCGCCACGCGCTCATCCACCATATGCATGGTCTGCCCGACAAGACCAAACTCGACCACCGGGCAATAATCCTTGATGTAACGCGCATCGGATGTGCCGCCCGACGTGGAAAGCTGCGGGCGTTTGCCTGTGATCGCCTCCACGGACGCGGTCAGCGTGCCGATGAGCTTCTCGTCATGGGTAAGGAATACATGGCTTGGCCGGTCGCGCCAGACCAGCTCGTAATTAACGGGGGTTTTCCTGCCGGGTCTAAGCTTGCGACGGCCCGACGCCTTGTCGAGACGGTTATGGATTTCCGCCATCAATGTTTCATCCGTCCATGTATCGTTGAAACGGATGTTGAACGTCGCGGTTGCCTTGGCCGGAATCACATTCACTGCGGGATTGCCGACATCGACAGTCGTGACTTCCAGATTGGTCGCCTGAAAATGCTTCGTACCCTTGTCGAAGGCCGGATAAAGCAGGCTGTCGACCAATGTTACCAGACCACGAACGGGATTTTCGGCCAGATGCGGATAAGCCGCATGCCCCTGAATGCCGTGGACGGTAACAGTCCCGGAGAGCGAACCACGCCGACCGATCTTGATCATGTCGCCAAGCTTATCGGGGTTGGTCGGCTCGCCGACAATGGCGGCATCCCAAGTCTCACCCTTGGCCTTGGCCCATTCCAGCAATTTGCCTGATCCATTGATCGACGGGCCTTCTTCATCACCTGTGATCAGGAACGAGATGGAGCCCTTCAATGCGCCATTCTTTTCAATATGGCGCGCAACAGCGGCGGCAAAGCAGGCAATGCCGCCTTTCATGTCCACGGCCCCGCGGCCATACATTTCGCCATTGTAGATCGCCGCTGAAAAAGGCGGATAGGTCCAAGCCGCCTCGTCGCCAACAGGCACAACGTCCGTATGCCCGGCGAACATCAGATGGGGACCATTGCCCGAGCGCCGGGCATAGAGGTTTTCCACATCGGGTGTACCATCTTCGCTGAAAATGGGCCGCTCAACGGTAAAGCCCAGTGGCGAAAGCATGGTTTCGAGTGTGGTCAATGCGCCGCCCTCCGCCGGGGTCACCGACGGGCAGGCGATAAGCTGGGCGAGGTTTTTTACGGGGTCAGTGGAGGATGTCATATGCAAAGCGATAATCCAAAAGCACCATCGTGTCACGCACTGGATCACGATGCATGCATCTGTTTTAATGATCTGTACCTACCTCAGGCCGGGACCAAATGATGATTGAAAACAATAGCCGTATTGTTGTCGCTGGAACAGGTTCCATCGGGTGCTATGTGGGTGGCCATCTTGCCGCGTCAGGGAAAGCCGTTACCTTTCTGGCACGGCCGCGTGTCAACGAGGAAATCAGGCAGGCCGGGCTGAAAATCATCAATCTCGATGGAACAGAGCATACCATCCGTGCAGACCAGCTTTCGGTGACAGCCGATCCTGCCACCGCATTTGAAGGCGCTGGAATCATTCTCGTTGCTGTCAAAAGTGGTGCCACCGGGGAAATGGCCGGGCTCATAGCCAGACACGCTCCGGCCGAATGCATTGTCGTCAGCCTGCAGAATGGCGTTGGCAATGCGCAGGTGTTGCGGAAAAACCTGGCTGAAAGCATGACCGTCATTGCTGGCATGGTTCCATTCAACGTTGTTCAGTCGGAGAGCGGGCAGTTGCCGCTGACCGTGCGCCGAACGACGGCAGGCACGATTTTAATCGAAAGCAGAGTGGAAGGCCTTGCCGAAGCTTTGTCCACGCCAGACCTTCCTGTCAGTGCCCACGATAATATGCAGGGCATTTTGTGGGGCAAGCTGATGATGAACCTCAACAACGCGCTTAACGCCTTGTCGAACCTGCCACTTGCCACACAGCTTGCGGATCGGGGCTGGCGTGTCCTGCTTGCCGACCAGATGGGCGAAGGGCTGAAGGTCATGAAAGCGCACGGTATCGTCGCGGCCCCGGTGCAGGGCGTATCACCAGCCCTATTGCGCCTGATTCTGCTTCTGCCGAATTTTCTCTTTCGCCGCGTTGCCCGCAAGATGCTGGCCATCGATCCCCGTGCCCGGTCATCCATGTGGGAGGATTTTTCCCGGGGCCGCACCACTGAAATCGATTATCTGCAGGGTGTCATTGTGCAATTGGCGCGGGAAAAAAACATTCCCACGCCGCTGGCACAAAAGGTTATCGCTTGTGTCAGACAGGCTGAAGGCCAGCCCATCCGCAGCCATGCGGTCGCTGAGATCAGACAGAAAACAATTCTATAACCCCGTCAATCGATTGGCTTGCCTGTCTTGTCCCGCATCGAAAGAAGCGTCAGCGCACTTACAGCCGCTGCGGCAATCACATAGAAGCTTGGTGCGAGCTTTGTACCAGTCGCCTCGATCAGCAGTGTCACAATGACAGCGGCAAAGCCGCCGAAAATGGTAACGGCGAAATTATAGGCGAGCGACAGGCCGGTGGAGCGAAGACCAGCCGGGAACTGCTCGGCCAGAAGTGCGGGCGCTGGTCCTGTGAATGCCGCAAGCAGAAGACCAAGGATGGCCTGCACAATCGACAGTGTCATCAGATTTGGTGATGCATTGACCCACGCAAAGAGCGGATAGATCAAAACACCGATGGCTATGGCGGCAAACAGCAATTGCCGCTTGCGTCCGATCCGGTCCGACAACGCGCCGGCAATCGGACAGCCCAACATCAGGACAAGCCCGCCAATGGTGGTTGCAATGAATGCATCGGCCAGCGGTATGTTGAGCTGCTTGACTGCATAGGTGGTCATGTAGAACAAGAGCACATAGGTGCATACGGTCCACAAAATGGTCACACCGAAACCCGACGCGATACCGCGCGGATGATCACGCAGTGCATCTCGTAGCGGCGACTCGCTCTTTTGCGTGTGGCTGTCGGTGAATACAGGCGTCTCGTCAACACGGGCACGAATGTAGAACCCGACAGGGCCGATCAGCAGCCCGAGCAGGAAGGGCAGACGCCAGCCCCAGCTGTCAATGGAGGCCGGGTCAAGAAACTGCGTAACGATCATGCCGCAGATACCGCCAAGCACAACCGCAAGCGCCTGACTTGTCTGCTGCCAGCTGGCATAAAATCCGCGCTTCTCCGGCGGGGCATATTCAATCAGGAAAGCGGTGGCGCCGCCGATTTCACCGCCAGCGGAAAAGCCCTGAATAAGCCGGGCAAGAACAATGACCAGCGGCCCGAAAATACCGGCCTGCGCATAGGTCGGCGCAAATCCGAGAAGCGCAGTACCCAGCGCCATCATCAGGATTGTCAGGGTCAGCGCGGCCTTACGCCCCTTCTTGTCAGCGTAGACACCGAGAACGACAGCACCAACCGGCCGCATGAAAAAGCCGACACCATAGGTGCCGACTGTCAAAAGGATAGAGGTCAGATCGTCGATGGCCGGAAAGAACAGCCGCGCAATGATCGGCGTGAAGAAACCGTAGACCGTAAAGTCGAACCATTCGAGACCATTGCCGATCGTAGCAGCGGCAATGGCGTGTCGTCGCTTGGCCTCAAAATCACGGATGGAGACGGAAGCCTGTACGGTCATACGGATACCTCAGCTGAAATGGGAATCGGCTTTGGCACCAGCTTCTGTCGAGAATCTCCGTCTGTCCAGTTGTAAATCGCCTAATCAGTCACGCAGCAATTCGTTGATCGACGTTTTGGAGCGGGTCTTCTCATCGACACGCTTGACGATGACGGCACAATAAAGGCTCGGGCCGGGTTCATTGTTCGGGAAAGGCTTGCCCGGCAAAGTCCCTGCAACAACAACGGAATAGGGTGGAACTTCGCCGTAGAAAATCTCGCCGGTGGCGCGATCAACGATCTTTGTCGACTTGCCGATGAACACACCCATGCCGAGAACCGCGCCTTCGCGCACGATGCAGCCTTCCACAACTTCCGAGCGTGCACCGATGAAGCAATTGTCTTCGATAATCGTCGGGCCAGCCTGCATCGGCTCCAGAACGCCGCCGATGCCGACACCGCCGGAAAGGTGCACATGCTTGCCGATCTGCGCGCAGGAGCCAACCGTTGCCCATGTATCGACCATGGTGCCCTCGCCGACGTAAGCGCCAAGATTGACGAAGGAAGGCATCAGGATCGCGCCGGGAGCAATATAGGCAGAGCGGCGAACAATGGCGTTTGGCACGGTGCGGAAGCCTGCCTTGCTGAACTCGGTCGCGCCCCAGCCTTCAAACTTTGAGGGAACCTTGTCCCACCACGGCGCGCCACCCGGACCACCTTCAACAATCCCCATATGATTGAGACGGAAGGAGAGAAGCACTGCCTTTTTCAGCCACTGATTGACCGTCCATGCACCATCAGCCTGCCGTTCAGCAACACGGACCTCGCCGCTATCGAGAAGCAGCAAAGAGGTTTCCACAGCATCGCGTATTTCGCCGCGTGTTTCAGTGTTTACGGCATCGCGGTCATCGAAGGCCTTGTTGATGGTCTTCTCAAGGCTGGCCAGATCGGGCTTGGACATTTTCGGGTCACTCCATTGCACGGGCGGTTAAGGCTGATGTAAGGCCTAGTAAGATAACTCTGTGAGAGGGTCAATCGCAGCGTCACAATGTTGGACGACGAATAGGATTTAATGTCTGTAAGCGTCACTTGCGTCCGCAGAAGGAGAATAACAATTGAATACCGATGAAAAAAACGGCTGGACGCCATTTTCCCACTCCACAGAAGCCGTAAGACGGGTAGAAACTGCTCCCGAGACCCCGCAAACACAGTCAGACACCTATCGTCTTGCCTTTGCCGATCCTGAATTCATGACACGCCGCGATCTGCGCGCCGTGCGATTGCAGCTTGAATTGCTGAAGCCGGAAATGGCGCTGACCGAACGGGGTATCCGTTCGACAGTCGTGCTTTTTGGCGGCGCGCGTATTCCGGAACCGGGCGGTGAAGCATGGGCCGCGAAGAACGAGGTGCAAAAGAAAAACCTTGAAGCCAATTCGCGCTACTATGCCGAAGCACGCAAATTTGCCCAGCTCTGCTCGGTTTATTCTTCAACCACATATAATCGCGAGTTTGTTGTCGTCACTGGCGGCGGCCCCGGCGTGATGGAAGCTGGCAATCGGGGTGCGGCGGATGTCGGCGCGCCGACCATTGGCCTCAACATCGTCCTGCCGCACGAACAGGCGCCGAATGAATATGTGACGCCTGAACTCTGCTTCAATTTTCACTATTTCGCGATCCGGAAGATGCATTTCCTGATGCGTGCCAAGGCGCTGGCGATTTTCCCCGGCGGCTTCGGCACCATGGACGAGACGTTCGAAACACTGACGCTCATTCAGACCGGTCGTATGGAACGGATTCCCGTTCTTCTGTTTGGTCGTTCGTTCTGGGAAAAGGCTATCAATTTCGAGTTTCTGGCTGAGCAGGGCGTTATTTCACCATCGGATCGCGAGCTGATCACCTTTGTCGATGATGCCGACGAAGCATGGGGCGTCATCAAGACGTTCTACGAACTGGCCTGATCGTCGGGTTCATCCTTGCCACGCGGCGGATGAACCCACGTCACCAGCACAACTGATATGATCATCAGCAGGTACCACGAGCCGAGCTTGGCGAAAGATACCAGCGCCCAGCCGTCGGCTTGCGAGGGGTAAATCCAGGCCCTTGACCATGTTCCGATGTTTTCAGCGGCCCAGATGAACAATGCGACCAGAAAGAATGCCACGAGCAGCGGCATTTTGTGGCGGAATCGGAAAACACGGTAATACATCGTCGTACGCCAGAACAGGACAGCGGTTGCAGCAAACAATACGATCCGGATATCCGGCAAAAAGTGATGCGCGAAAAAATTCGCGTAGATAGCGATTGCCAGTACCAGCGTCAGGGCAAATGGCGGGTAACGTTCGAGGCGGATGTCAAAAATGCGGTTGATACGCGCCATATAGGACCCAACGGCAGCATACATGAAGCCGGAGAATAACGGGACGCCGCCAATCCGGAAGAAATTGGCTTCCGGGTAAATCCACGAACCGGCATGGGTCTTGAAGATTTCCATGATTGTCCCGACGATGTGAAAAATCAGGATAACCTTGGCTTCGCTCCATGTTTCCAGTTTGAACACCAGCATGGAAAGCTGGATGATCAAAGCCGAAAGAAACAGAAAATCATAACGCGTTATCGGGCTGTGTTCAGGCCAATGGAATCGCGTGAGCATGATGATGGCGAGCATCACGCCGCCAAACAGGCACGCCCAAGCCTGTTTGATACCAAAAACCAGAAACTCGACAAGGCCGCCACAGATACCCGATTGCGGCAAACGGGCAAGGACCCGGTGCGCCGCCGCATCGATAGCCGCCTCGGCCGATGTAAACCGCTTCAAGCAGGAATTTCCGTGCGAACCTGCCCCGGTTGGATGGCGTTCAGGAACGATGCCAGATCATCAGTCACGTAATCAACGTGATCGGTATAATCAGGATCGCTCTCCCATATCTCGGAGAATGTCGGCTCGAAATTATGCGGGACGATCAGCACGGTTTTCATGCCCAGCGCCTTGGGTTCGACCAGATTGCGCGCAAGATCTTCAAACATGGCGCTGCTGTTGGCGTCGATCTCATGCAGATCGAGAAATCGATCATAGGCCTGACGCGCCGGCTTGGGCATGAGTTCCGCAGCGACGATATCAAAAATATCGTCAAACTGATCGAGAATACCAAGCTGGCGTGCTGTCCGTTCGGCGTGGCCGCGATCGCCATTGGTGAAAATGAATTTACGTCCCGGCAGATGCTTGATCGCCATGGCCAAAGCCGGATCCGGAACCAGCCATGAATAGTCGATATCGTGGACCTTCTGCAGAAAATCATCCGGGTCGATGTCGTAGCGATCCATCAAGCCCTTCAACGTGGTCCCGTAATCCTTGTAGAATTGCTTCTGAATCTGGCGCGCATCCGTATGGGAGAGTTGCAGAAGATTGGCGATATAGCCTGTCATCTTCACATCAATCTGCGAGAACAGATTGGAGTGATGCGGATAGAGCGTATTATCCAGATCAAAGATCCAGTCCGTTATATGGGCAAAATTCAGTGGATCAGGATGTTTTGTCATTCACAACTCGTCGTTTCGGAAACCATAAAGCAGAAGACAGGCATTCTGTTGCCATATCGACTCAATAGACGAAAAAAGACTGAACTACGACCATTTTTAAATTTTCTACTAACAGCAGCGTCATCAATCCAGCATAGTACTGACGAAGCGGTGTTAGGGTCGAAATGTTCAGAATTTTCTACAAATGCGCATTGGTCACAATTATTGCGATTGTCTGTTCTTTCACCGGAAGCATCATGTCTGCTTTCGGCATGCACAACAAAATGGGATTTGTCATCGCCGCGATTTGCCCGCTTGTTATCGCGCCGCCAATCTCGTTTAAGGTTTTCCAGCAATCGGAGCGATTGCGCATCACCCTCATCCATCTGGGCGAGGTTATGCAGCGGCTTGAAGAGTCCAATGCGCGATTGCTGGAGAAAGCCTCACGCGACAGCATGACGGGGCTCCTCAACCGCGAAGCATTCTTCACGCATGTCGATACGATGCGCATGCAGGTGCCGGGATCATTGCTGATTATTGACGCCGATCATTTCAAGAAGATCAATGATCAGCACGGCCATTATAATGGTGACGGTGCGCTGACGGCCATCGCCCATTGCATTTCACGCACTGTCAGCGAAAACGACAGCATAGGCCGTATCGGCGGCGAGGAATTTGCGGTGTTTCTCGCATCGGATCGCGAGAATGAGGTGCGGGCGGTCGCCGAGGCGATCCGTGCGGAAGTCGCCCGTCTCGATTTCAGGACGCCGGAGAATGAACGGGTGCCGCTCAGTGTCAGTATTGGCGGAGTAATCGACCTGTCAGACGAAACGATCGCCGATCATTTTCAGACCGCCGATCGCAGACTTTATGAGGCCAAGCGCAATGGCCGCAATTGCGTCATCATCAAACCGGTGATGAAATCAGCAGCTTAAATAGCCGAGGGATCCAGCGCCGTACTGTCTTTCCATCGTGCAACAAGACTGGCCATATCGGCTTTTTCAAAGCCATCACGCAGCGCGGCAAAGCTTGGGAGAACGAAATACGCACGCTGGAATTTGTCGATTTCATAGCTGGTCCGCATGACCGTTTCGAGATTGAAAGGAACATGGTGGGCATCGGGGCTTTCGACCGAATATTGCAGCTCGCTGAAGGATGACATCAACCCGGCACCAAACGCCTTCAGTTCTGCACCCTCTTCCTGCATCAGGCCGAATTCGGCAGTGTACCAGTAGAGCCGGGCGACCATCTGTTCACCGCCAAGGCGGACCGCAGCGCCACCCTTTTCACCGTAAAGCTGCATAAAATCAGCAAACACTGGTTGGCTGAGAATTGGAACATGGCCGAAGAAATCATGGAACATGTCAGGTTCGACAATGTAGTCGAGTTCTTTTTTGCTGCGCAGCCAATTGGTCACCGGAAAACGGCGATTGGCGAGGTGATCAAAAAACGGTTCATTCGGGATGAGGCCGGGAACAGCCACGATTTCCCAACCGGTCAGCTTGCGCAGCCTTTCGCTCACATCATGAAAATCAGGGATACGATCAAGAAGACCCAGAGCATCAACACCATCGAGATAGCTGTGATGAGCAAGCCGTGAGGTCAGCTTGGTCTGGCGGTCGCAAAGGGTACGCCACACGCCCTGATCTTCCACCGAATAATCATATTGCTGCTCAACCGTAAAATCCGGCTGGCAGGCATGATAGTCGCCGCGCAATCCCTGAGCGGCGCATTCGCGGGCATAGGCCTCAACACTGATGGTCATGAATTCCTCCTCGATTCCCATTCTCAAACAAAGAATATGTCGGGAAAACGAGTGAATTTGACCTTATTGTCTCAATGTAGCATCCTGTTGAGAGAAATATATAATCTTACGGAGAAGAATGAGTGACATCTCCTCGATTTGACGAATTTGAAGTGAAGATGCTGCAAGTTCTGCGCGATAATGGCCGGGTGCCGATTACCGATCTTGCCCAGACCATCGGACTTTCCGCCACGCCCTGTGGACGGCGTTTCGACGCATTGCAGGAAACCGGTGTTATCAAAGGCTTCGCCGCTGTTATCGACCGGCGATCCATCGGGTTAATGGTCGAGGTGTTCGTTCAGGTGCGGCTTACGTCCCATAGTGACGATTCGCCGGAGCGATTCATCACTGAAATCCAGCGAATGGATGAGGTGTCATCCTGCTGGACAATGACCGGCGAGCACGACTTTCTGTTGCATGTCATGGTGCCAACCGTCGATGATCTCAACGATTTCGTCATGCACAGACTGATGCGCCTCAAGGGTGTGCGCGATGTACACACCCAGCTTGTGCTGCAAAATATCAAGGGGCCGGGCAAGATACCGCTCGACCACCTGAAACGCTGATCAGGGAACGATGAGTGTTCCGGCACCACGCTCGGTGAAAAGCTCCAGCAGAACCGAATGGGGTGTTTTGCCGTTGAGGATTACCACACCTTCGACACCGCGATTGATCGCATCAATGCAGGTTTCGACTTTGGGGATCATACCGCCCGAAATCGTTCCGTCCTTGATCAGCGCGCGCGCCTGACCAACGGAGAGTTCCTTGATCAGCTTCTTGTCCTTGTCGAGCACACCGGGAACATCGGTCAGGAACAACAGGCGCGAGGCGGCCAGAGCGCCGGCAATGGCGCCAGCAAACGTATCGGCATTGATATTATAGGTATGTCCATCGCGACCCGGTGCAACCGGAGCAATGACCGGGATCATCTCGGAGCGGGCCAGTAAATCGAGCAATGTACGATCCACCTCAACCGGCTCACCGACAAAACCGAGATCGACGATCTTTTCGATATTGGAATCCGGATCGATAATCGTCTTCTTGGCCTTTTCGGCAAAGACCATATTGCCGTCCTTGCCGCACAGGCCAATCGCCCATTCACCCTCGGCATTGATCAGGGCAACAATTTCCTTATTGATCGAACCGGCCAGAACCATCTCGACAATCTCGAGTGTCTTTGCGTCGGTGACACGCAGGCCACCTTCGAATTTGGACTCGATACCCATGCGCGCCAGCATCGATGCAATCTGCGGGCCGCCGCCATGCACGACAATCGGATTGATACCGGACTGCTTTAAAAGAGCGATATCGCGGGCAAAGGCCTTACCCAGCGTGGCATCGCCCATGGCATGACCGCCATATTTCACAACGACGGTCTTGTTTTCATACCGCTGCATATAGGGAAGAGCGGCGGATAGAAGGCTTGCCTGAATTTCTGCGGTGTGCTCAGTCTCGGACATGTGGGAAGCAAGCTCCAGCTTGAAAAGGACGGGGGTTCATAACCCTAAAGACGATCATGGGCAAACATGATTTAGGGTTGGCGGGAACGTTTTTGCATGCGGCCCATTGACAGATGAACCTTTGCACCGATTTAACTTCGTTAATCAAAGAGTTGGAAACGTCTACCGCATGACACCCGAGGGCATATCGGAACTGATTTCGCGAGTCGCTCTGCGCGACCGTGCGGCGTTCGATGTGCTTTACAGCTCAACAAGTGCGAAACTATTCGGCGTATGCCTGCGTATCTTGGGCAATCGCTCGGAAGCAGAGGACGCATTACAGGATATCTACGTCAAGATCTGGAACAAGGCAGACCGGTTTGCAGTCTCTGATACCAGCCCTATTTCATGGTTGGTGGCCATTGCCCGCAATCACTCGATTGACGTGCTGCGTGCGCGCAAACCCGCTGCAGCCGAACTGGAAAAAGCCGTGGGTGTTGCTGAACCATCGCCCAATCCCGAACAGTCTGCAATTGCATCGGGTGAGACAAAGCGCATCAATGAATGTCTCGACCAGTTGGACACTGACCGGGCATCGGCGGTGCGGGGTGCCTATCTGAACGGCGAAAGTTACGACCTTCTGGCGATACGCCATAGAGTACCACTGAATACAATGCGGACATGGCTACGCCGCAGCCTGATGAAACTGAAGGAATGTCTGGAACGATGAGCACGATACCACCCGATGACACAATGCCCGAAGGCGACGATTTCGTCGCTGCCGAGTATGTGCTGGGCGTGCTCCCGGAACAGGAGCGGCGCGACGCTGTCCGCCGTATTGAAAATGACCCTGAATTTGCCCGCCTTGTTGCCAATTGGCAGCGCCAGTTCGATCCGCTGAACGAGCAGTTCCAGCCGGTCACAGCGCCCAATTACCTGAAAGGTCAGGTCGACCAGCGTCTGTTCGGCATCGATTCCGGGCGGGTCGCAACGGGCGCTTCATTCTGGAATAGCCTGGCCTTCTGGCGGACGGTCGCCGTTGCGGCACTTGCCCTTGTTATATTCAACGTCAGTCGAGAGTACGTCCAACGTCAGGCGGGCTCTGCGCCCTCGCAACTGATTGCTTCCATGGCAAGCGACACCGGTCCGCTGCGAAGCGTGGCAATCTTTGACGACAAGTCGAGAAAGCTGAAAGTGACCCTTGTTGCCGGAGAAATCCCGCAAGGCAAATCGCTCGAACTCTGGCTGATCGCCGGAAAAGACGCTCCGGTCTCGCTTGGTGTACTGAAGTCGCCCAAGATAACCGAGTTTGCGGTATCGACCCCTGTCGCGGCTAAATTGCGTGATGGCACAACGCTGGCCATCTCCGTTGAACCCGTCGGCGGCTCGCCGAGCGGTGCGCCCACCGGTGCAGTTGTGGCCGCAGGCTCGGTGAGCAGCATTTAGAAAACCGAGCGGTTTATTCTTCGAGAAGAAGCGCTATTGCGGCGCGCAGTTCATCCAGACCTGCACCCTTTTCCGATGATGTGGCCAAAATGGTCGGGTAGGCGGCTGCGCGCTTTTTGATGGCCTGTGCGGTTTCTTCCATGAGACGCGCAACACCGGCAGGCTTGATCTTGTCGATCTTGGTCAGGACGATCTGATAGGACACCGCGGCGCGATCCAGAAGGTCTAGCACCTCGGCATCATTTTTCTTTACACCGTGGCGTGCATCGATAAGCAGGTACACACGCTTCAACGTGGTACGGCCGCGCAGATAATCGAAAACAAGGCGCGTCCATGCGTCGACCTGTTCTTTCGGCGCTTCGGCAAAACCATATCCCGGCATATCGACTACCGCGAGTGGCGGCAGGTCACCATTTTCGCCCGAATGGCCATCCGGCACAAAATAGTTCAGCTCCTGCGTACGCCCCGGCGTGTTGGACGTGCGTGCAAGGCCCTTCTGGCCAATGATCGCATTGATCAGCGATGACTTGCCGACATTGGAGCGACCGGCAAACGCGATTTCGATGGGCCCTTCCGGCGGTAGGAACTTCATGGCAGGAACACCGCGAATGAAAACCCAGCCCTGCGCAAAGAGCATCCGGCCCTTTTCGATCAGCCTGTTCGTATTGTCGTTGGTTTCACTCACGTTCTTTTCCGTCCGTTCACTGGGCAGCCATATGCCACCTGCATTCAATGTTATCGCCGCCTTGTCAACTGAACGAGATTGTTCAACGACAAATGAAAAGCCCCCGGTATGAGCGGGGGCTTTTGGAATTCCGGGTTAACCCGCCTATTCGGCGGGCTTCGGTTTCTTCTTGAAGAGCCCTGCGAGATTGCCCCACAGTTCGATCTTCGCACCCTGCCGCTTCATGATGATACCCTGCTGGGTGATCGACAGGAAGTTGTTCCATGCCCAGTAGATCACCAGACCCGCCGGGAAACTGGACAGCATGAACGTGAAGATCAGCGGCATCCAGTTGAAGATCATTGCCTGCGTTGGATCTGGCGGTGTCGGGTTCATGCGCATCTGCAGGAACATCGTCACGCCCATGATCAATGGCCAGACGCCGATCATCAGGAATGCCGGAACCGTCCATGGAATGAGGCCAAACAGGTTGAACACGGATGTTGGATCGGGCGCAGCCAAATCCTGAATCCAGCCAAAGAACGGCGCGTGGCGCATTTCAATGGTCACGTACAGAACCTTATACAGCGCGAAGAAAACCGGAATCTGGATGACGATCGGCCAGCAACCGGCGATCGGATTGATCTTCTCGGTCTTGTAAAGCTCCATCATGGCCTGCTGCTGCTTGACCTTGTCATCCGCATATTTCTCACGGATTTCAGTCATCTTCGGCTGAACCATCTTCATGCGTGCCATCGAAGCATAGGACTTGTTGGCCAGCGGGAAGAACAGCGCCTTGAGCAGAACGGTAACAACAAGGATGGCGACACCGAAGTTGCCGATAGCCTTGTAGAGCCAGTCGATGAGATAGAACATCGGCTCGGTGATGAAATAGAACCAGCCCCAGTCGATCAGGTTCTTGAACAATGGAATATGCAGATTGTTCATGTAGCCATTGATCTTGCCAACTTCCTTGGCACCGGCAAAGACGAGGTTCTCGATCGTTGTGGACTGACCGGGTTCAATTGTTGTCGGGTCAGACAGATAATCGCTCTGATACTGCGGGCGGCCATTGTCGAAATAGGACATGCGGGCCTTGAACGGCTTTGACTGTGCCGGAACGAGAGCGGCAGCCCAATATTTGTCCGTAATGCCGATCCAGCCGCCAGTGTCCGTCTTCTCCGGAGCGACTTCTTTTTCTTTCTCGATCGCCGCGAATTTGTACTCGACCAGCTTTCCGGCGATCACGCCGATTGGGCCTTCGTGCAACACATAGGTGCTGGCATGCAAAGGCTTGTAGAAGCGTGTGACACGGCCATAGGAGGCCAACGACACCGGAGCTGACGTTCCATTCGTCACGGCATCCTTGACGGTAAACATATAGTTGTCGTCAACGCTGAACGTGCGCTTGAAAGTCAGGCCTTTTTCATTGGTAAAGGCCAGGGTAACCGGGGTGGATGGGGTCAACTTGCTGTTGCCGTCAACAGTCCAGACGGTTGTCGGACCGGGTACAGTTCCTGTGGTGTCGTTACCGGTGAACCCGATCTCAACAAATTGCCCGTCCGCCATCTGCGAAGGGCTCAACAGCTGAATGGTCGGTGAATTGTTGTCGACAGTCTCGTGATACTGCTTGAGCTGCAGGTCATCGAGACGCGCGCCGGTCAGGCTGATGGAACCGCTGAGGCTCGGTGTGTCAATGACAACGCGCGAAGTCTGTCCGAGAACCGCAGCGCGGCTCAGGGAACCCGGCTGTGTGGCATCCGGCGTCTGCCCCGGAATATTCGCACCCGGCGCTGCTGGTGTCGTACCCGGCAGATTGTTGGCGGTTGTTCCGGCCGCTGGCGTTGGCTGTGCCGCTGTTTTAGCTGCCTGAGCCTGCCGCGAGGCTTCAACCTGTGCCTGCTGGCGCTCGGCCTCGATCTTGGGGCCCATATAGAACACCTGCCAAAGTCCCAGAATAACGACGGACAAAGCAATGGTGATAAAGAAATTACGATTGGTTTCCATTATCGGGTCCTGTTGGGCCGGTCATGTCTTGGAGAAACGCCGGTTTGGTATTTTTTGGAAACCCGTTTCGAGAGTTCCCGGGATAAGTCCGCAAACGGCGCATCAAGCGCGTCACGGCGAGCAACGATCACATAGTCGGTTCCGGGGGCCATGTCACCTGCAACTTTGACGCGTACAGCCTCTCTCAGGCGGCGCTTGATGCGATTGCGGACAACGGCATTTCCGTTCTTTTTTGTGACTGTAAAACCAACACGCGGCGGACCTTCCCGGTCTTCACGCTGCTTGACTTCGAGCAGGAAAAAGCCACCACGGCGTTTTTCTCCGGCCCGAACAGCCAAAAACTCCGCTCTCTTGCGAAGGCGGAGTGGTTTTTGATCATTCATTCCTGCAATGCCAACGTTGGCCAACCGCGCAAACCTGCGCGGAATGCCTTATGCCGACAACCGCTTGCGACCGCGAGCACGACGTGCTGCGATAACCTTGCGGCCGCCTGCAGTAGCCATACGGGCGCGAAACCCGTGACGACGTGCGCGGACAAGTTTGGATGGCTGATAAGTACGCTTCATTTGTTTAATACCGCGGTGTGCGGCCCTTCTTGTGGTCTGTTCTTTGACAGGAGCATATCAGGACCGCCATTAGCGCATAAAAATACGCCGCCGGGGCGGTCAACCCGGACGTGCGCGGCTTATAGAGGCATGATGGTGATAAGTCAATTCATACAAGAAGATTCACAAATAGGCAAAAATCAGGAAGTGATTTATTGTACCGTCGCAACGTTTGACCTACATCGGGCGTTGATGGAGCAAATATGGCGGTAACGCAACAGGAAGAGCAACGGGCGCGCGTGCAAATGCAGGCGGGGCGGCGTTTGCCTGTTCTCAAACGGCTTTCGGGTAAGCTGTTGCGTCTGACGCTGCTTTTCGGCTTTCTGGCCGGAGTCATGATTTTCGTTCCCATCATGGCCGATATGCGGATGCGCTGGCTTTCGGACCGCCTGAATACGGTCGCTGCCGCCAGCGTCGTGCTCGCTGCAAGCGATGGCAAGGACATCCCCCAGAGCGTGCAGAACGACGTGCTTCTCGCCACGGGCACCAAGGCGATTGCCTTGCGTGAAATGGGGGCTTCGCGCTTGCTTGCGGTTTCGGAAATGCCATCCAAGGTCGACCGGCATATCGACATGACCGTGACTGACCCATGGACAACGCTGCGCGACGCATTCGACACTATTATCAATGGTGGTAACCGCATCATCCTTGTCTACGGCCCTGTTGGAGACACAGGAAAAGTCATCGAGCTGATCACATCGGACGCGCCCTTGCGCAATGCGATGCTGCGCTACGCCCGCAATGTCGCGCTTATCTCGATGTTCATTTCGGCTATTACCGCCGGTCTCGTCTTTCTTGCCATCAGCCATCTGCTTATCCGGCCGATACAGCGCATGAGCGCCAACATGCTGGCTTTCGCCCAGCAGCCTGATGATCCGCAGAGGGTTATCCAGCCCGACAATCGCGAAGACGAACTTGGTATTGCGCAGCGCGAACTCGCCGACATGCAGCTGCGGTTGCAACGCACGCTTTCCGAGCAAAAGCACCTTGCCGACCTTGGTCTTGCCGTTTCCAAGATCAACCACGACATGCGCAATATTCTGGCATCCGCCCAACTGATGTCCGATCACCTTGCCAATGCCAGCGATCCGGCCATTCAGCGCATGGTGCCGAAGCTTGTTCGGACGATTGATCGCGCCATCAATTATTCGCAGACCGTGCTTGCCTATGGCGGAACACAGGAACCACCGCCGCAGCGGCGGCGCGTTAAACTTCACACTATCGTCGGTGATGTGGAAGAGATGCTGAATCTTGATGCGAAGTCGGGAATTGAATTCAAGAACCTTGTTCCTGAAAATTTCGAAATCGACGCCGATCCGGATCAATTCTTCCGCGTGATTTCCAATCTCTGCCGCAATTCGGTTCAGGCAATGAGCGGCGATACGGGTAGCGGTACCTCAATTATCAAACGGCTGACAATTACGGCGGGGCAAATTGGCACCACCTCCATCATCAGCATTGAGGATACCGGTCCGGGGCTCCCGCCCAAGGCCCGCGAGAATCTGTTCACAGCCTTCAAGGGTTCGGCGCGCTCGGGCGGCACGGGCCTCGGCCTTGCCATCGTCCACGAGCTGGTGCGCGCCCATGGCGGCACAATTGAACTGCGCGGCGGTGAAGGCGCCGGAACCGGTTTTGAAATCCGTATTCCGGATCAGCCGGTTTCTCTTGCCGAATGGCGCTCGCGCCGGGATTCAATATCGTGATATGACACTCACAAATGAGTGATTATCTTCCTGCCTATTGGCCCCAGATATTCTTTGTTCTTTCTATCGTCCTTGGCGTTCCCGCCGCGGTCCATGCGACCATGACGAAGGAAGAAGTGCGCGCGGCCATTGGTTGGGTCGGCGTTATCATTCTCTCGCCGGTGATCGGTGCAGTTATTTATGCAGTAGCCGGTATCAACCGGATCAGGCGCTCCTCCATCAGTTCGCAGCGCGCCTTCCTGCACGAAATCGGTCAGGACCATCTCATGCGCTTTGATGCAAATGAGAAGAACGTGCTTGATCATTTCGAAAAGCGCTTTGCGGCGATGAAAACGCTGGGAGACCGCGTGAGCCGCTGCCGCCTGACAACCGGCAACAACATCACCATGCTGCAAAGTGGTGATGACGCCTACCGCTCGATGCTGGAGCACATCAACAATGCCAAACGCAGCATCCTCGTTGAAACCTACATCTTTGACCGGGACAAGATCGGCCTGCGATTGGCCGATGCCCTGATTGCCGCCGTTAAACGCGGTGTCGAGGTCCGGGTTCTCATCGATGCAGTCGGCGCCCGCTACTCAATCCCGAGCATTGTTGGTTATCTGAAAAAGAACGGCGTGCGTACCGATGTGTTCAACGGCAACATCATTATCGGTCTGCGCCTGCCCTATGCGAATCTTCGAACCCACCGCAAGATCCTGATTGTCGACGGGACCACGGCCTTCACAGGTGGCATGAATATTCGTGCCGGGTTTTCCGCGGAAATCGTCGGGGAAGACAATGCGCGCGATACACATTTCAGCCTGACCGGGCCGATTGTCACCGACCTCTTCCACATCGCTTCGGAAGACTGGCGCTTCACCACAGGCGAACAATTGGCTGGCGAGCCATGGCTGATTACCTCGCCCGATACGCATGCGGGCGATCCTGTGTTCATCCGCGCGGTGCCATCGGGACCCGACAGAAGTGTGGAAGCCAATCACCGTATGCTGATGGGCGCGTTTTCTGTGGCGCAAAGCCATATCCGCATCATGTCACCCTATTTCCTGCCTGACCGCGAATTGATCAGCGCACTAGTAACGGCGGCAAGGCGCGGTGTGGAAGTCGATATTGTTATTCCCGCGGTCAACAATTTGAAACTCGTCGACCGCGCCATGACCGCGCAATTCGACCAGATATTGAATAGTCACTGCCGTATCTGGCGCGCCAGCGGCAATTTCAATCATTCCAAGCTGCTGGCGATCGATGGTCAGTGGGCCTATGTGGGTTCGTCCAATCTCGACCCGCGCTCGCTGCGCCTCAATTTCGAGGTCGATCTTGAAATCATGAATGCAGAATTTGCCACCAAAGTGGAAGCGCTCGTTGATACCGCCATGCAATCGGCAAAACCGGTTCTGCTGCAAAGCCTGCGCGCCCGCTCATTCTGGGTGCGGCTGCTTGACCGGATTATCTGGCTAGGCTCGCCCTATCTCTGATTTCGACTGTTTCAGCCAAGGCGCCTTTGAGATCGACATAGGCCTTGATCGGCAGATGATCGGAGGCAACACGGGCAAGCGGCGTGTCATGCACTTCGATGCCGGTAACCAGACTGTGCGGATGGCCAAGTACCCGGTCCAGCGCCAGAACCGGAAAGCGCGAGGGGAAACTCGGCACGGCATTTTTCATCGGATCAAACACTGGATGCAGGAAATGCAGCGACGAGCCCTTGCCAACGCGCCATTCATTCAAATCACCAAGCAACAGCGTTGGGCGTGACGGATCGGCATGGACGGCGTTCAGAATAGCTTCCGATTGCTGCATGCGCGAATGGCGTAAAAGCCCGAGATGCGCAGCGATGATGCGCAATGGTCCGGCTTCAAGATCAAGATCAACGACAAGCGCACCGCGTGGCTCAAGTCCCGGAAGCTTCAACTGCTGTACGCGCCGCACAACACCTTCTCGGAAGAGCAGCAGATTGCCGTGCCAGCCATGCCCCTTGGGGTAAAGCGAGGCAACGCGAACCGGCACGAGATTGTTCTCGCGTTCAAGCCTGTCGAGATCGAGAAGGCCAGAGCGTTCACCAAAGCGTTTGTCTGCTTCCTGAACAGCGACTACATCCGCACCAAGCTCGCCGATGACATGCGCGATGCGATCCGGATCAAATTTCTTGTCGATGCCAACGCATTTATGGACATTGTAGGACGCGATGACGGTGTCATTTCGCACGACCTTGGTCACGCCTGTCGGGCGTTTGTTGCGGTTCTTCACCGCTGCGAGGATGCTGGCTGAGACACTGGGTCTTGTGTGCCGCATTGGCTTCTTGCTGTCCATCTATAAGAGATATGTCGGGAATGATGGAATGGCAAGCAAATGCAGCGACCCCATCATCAGGACAGGCTTCATTCCTACTCCTAATTGCTAATTTCTTTAGAAATCGAATGTTGATACATAGTCTCTGGTCATAGTGACTGACATGAGAGTATGAACAAACGTCTTGAACGAATGCGCCAAAACCCGAAAGCTGATTGGCGCATCGAGGACATTGCGGCGATCTGCAAGGAATTCGAACTGCAATGCGAAAAACCGCGATCCGGGAGTTCCCATTATAAAATCTCTCACTCGTCGCAACATACGATTTTGACTGTGCCTTTTAATAGACCCATCAAGCCTGTATATATACGAAAGCTCATTGAGTTCATTGAAGCCGTCAGAGATGCAACATGACCTATTATGACTACCCAGTCGTTGTTTCTCCGCTGTCACCAGACGATGGAGGCGGATTCGTTGCGTATGTTCCCGATCTTCCCGGTTGCATGAGCGATGGAAACACGCCGGAGGAAGCAGTTCATAATGCCCACGATGCCATCGCGGCATGGCTTGAGGCTGCGAGCGATCATGGCCTGACAATTCCTCTGCCGTCACAAAAGTTCGCTAGGGACGCAAAAGTTTGCTAGGGCATAATAGTCCCTGACAGCTTCCGCCGGTCAAACCCGGTTTCCGACAAAATGCGCCAGCTGCGCACCGACCTCGTAATAGCCTTCGCGCAGAGTACGCAGACCTTCTTCCCGTGGCTTAGTGACCGGCAAGGGCAAATCCGCATCAGATAGCTTTCCAACAATATGTTCGGCCAATACCCGGCCAAACACTGTTCCCGGAGCAATGCCCCGGCCATTATAACCACTGAAACTGATGATCTTCGGCGCAAGCGTGTGGAAACGCGGCAGGTTGTCATTGGTCATGCCGATTTGGCCATACCAGCCCGCTTCAAAGGTGACATCCTTGATTTGCGGAAACAGCTTGCGGATGGAGCGTGCGGCCCATGCCTTGTGAACGGCCATCCCCGTGCCGCGCAGCGCACCGACGCTGCCGAACACAAGGCGGCCGCGCTGGTCCATACGGAAAGAGCTTAATATATCCTTGGTATCCCAGCCGCCCTGCCTTTCAGAGAGAACAGTGTTGCGCACCTCTTCGGGAAGCGGTGTCGTGGCAAAATTGAAATAGGGCAGATGCAGGATTTCGGCTCGTAGTTCCGGCCAGGGTGATGTCGTATAGGCGTTGGTCGCCACGACAACCCATTCAGCAGAAACCTTGCCGGTTGGTGTGTTGACGATCCAGCGGTCGCCGGAACGTGTCGTGGATGACACAGGTGTTCCCGTATAAATAGCAACGCCTGCAGCAATGGCCGCAGTCGCAAGGCCGCGCACATAGGCGAGCGGCTGAATCGTACCGGCGCGATTGTCGAGCAATGAGGCGGCATAAGCCGTCGAGCCAACTTTTTGCGCCGTTTCTTCAGCACCGAGCAAGCGCACAGCTGCGCCGCGTGCCTGCCATTGCTCCGCCCGCTGTTCCAGCTGCTTCACGCCGCCTTTGCCCACCGCGCAGTGCAATGTACCGTTGCGTTCAAGCTCACAGGCGATCTTGTGTTTATCGACAAGATTGAACACCGATTGCGGCGCATTGCCGAGCAATTCCAGCAGGCGTTCGCCATGTACCTGCCCCAGCACCTCAGGCAAATCATTGGGCATCACCCACATGCCGGCATTGACCAGACCGACATTGCGACCCGACCCGCCAAAGCCGATTTCGACAGCATCAAGAACGGCAACTTTCGTGCCGGTTTCTGCCAGATGCAACGCCGCAGACAGACCGGTGAAACCGGCCCCGATGACAGCGACATCAACGGATATATCCCCGCGCAACTTTTCCATCGCAGGGGCTGGCGGCGCCGTCTTTTCCCAGAGGCCGTGGGAGCGTTCATCATTCAGCATGGGGTCACCGTCAGGTCGGTCCGGAATTACCGGCAATCTTGCAAAGACTCGAAGTCAATTCTGCTTATAAGCCGCGTTTTTGGCAACGGAAGTGAAATTCCTCGAACAGGTGATGCGAGAAATGAATGATCTTGGTTTATTGCCGTTCGCTGACCTGATCGGCGATCCAGGCAAAGAAGCTTTGCGCCATGGGATTCTCTTTCTTGTGGTCCGGCACCACAAGATAATAGCTGTTCTCCGTCATCAACGGCTGATCAAACAACACCTGCAAACGGCCGGATGCCAACTCATGCTCAATCAGATAACGCGGCACGAGCGCAAATCCCAATCCCGCCAGCGCAGCTTCAATCACCATGGAGAAATGTTCAAAACGATGCCCCTTATAGGGGCTGACCACGTCCGCCTGTACCGATTCAAACCAGTCCGCCCAGGCTTTTGGCCGTGTCGACAGATGCAGGAGTGGCGCCGCGTTCGCAAGCTGTGCCGGTGTGGCCACCGGATTGGCCGCCAACAGCTCCGGGCTGCCGACAGGGACGATCATTTCACTGCAAAGATAAGTGCATGTGGCATGGGCCCAAACCGGTTGGCCATAATGGATCGCCAGATCAAACGGTTCTTCTTCAAAATCAAAGGGCTGCGAACGCGAAGCCACGCTCAGCGCCATATCAGGATAGAGCCGCAGGAAATCCGGCAGGCGTGGCATGAGCCAGCGACTGCCGAACGTCGGCAAGGTCGCAATGCTCAACGATGACGCTGACTGTGACGCCGCCATTGCGCGCAGCATCGTTTCTTCGGTGAGCCCAAGGAGCCGGCGCACCTCGGGCAAGAATTTTTGCCCGGCATCGGAGAGAACCACCCTTTGCCTGATGCGCTCAAAGAGCAGTACGCCGATCTGGCTTTCAAGCTCGCTCATCTGGCGGCTGACCGCGCTCTGGGTCAGGTTCAGCTCCTTGGCGGCCTGCGTGAAGCTGCCATGGCGGGCGGCGCACTCGAAGGTTTGCAGGATATCAATGTCCGGGATCAGGCGGCGGCTCAACTTCATTCTTATCTCGCATCAACCCAGTTCAAATCATCGCAATCTTTGGCGATATCACCCCTCTATAATCCAGATTGAGCATGACAGCGATAGTTTTCGCCGTCGCAGCAACAACACGGAATGAGACACGATGAAATCAGGCACGTTTACGTCAACTGACGTGATCAGGGCGTCCTTTTCGGCCGCCATGTCATCCATGTACCGGACCGAGGTTCCAGCCTATGGCACGCTGATGTCGCTGGTTGCCGAGGTGAACAGCAAAACGCTCGCAGCATCACCTGACCTGAAAGATCAGTTGCAGGAAACCGATACGCTCGACCGTATTTCGGAAGAACGCCATGGCGCGATCCGCGTCGGCACTCCGGAAGAACTCTCCATGCTGCGCCGGGTCTTTGCCGTTATGGGCATGTATCCCGTTGGCTATTATGATTTGAGCGAAGCTGGTGTTCCCGTTCATTCCACCGCTTTTCGTCCCGTGGGCGATGCTGCGCTGAAGATCAATCCGTTCCGGGTTTTCACATCTCTGCTGCGCCTCAACCTGATTGGCGATGCGGGTTTGCGCAAAAAGGCGCGCGCTGTCCTTGCCGCTCGCCAGATTTTCACTGACAAGGCAATTGCTCTTGTCGAAAAAGCCGAAGCACAAGGCGGCCTTGATGCCGAGGATGCCGAAACCTTCGTGGGTGAAATTCTTGAGACATTCCGCTGGCATGACCGGGCAAACGTTAGTGGTGCGCTTTACCAGCGCCTGCATGATGCCCACCGGCTGATTGCCGACGTGGTTTCGTTCAAAGGACCGCACATCAACCATCTGACACCGCGCACACTTGATATTGATGCGGTACAGGAGATGATGCCCGAGCATGGCATTTCGCCCAAGGCTGTTATTGAAGGTCCGCCCACCCGCGCCTGCCCTATCCTTCTGCGCCAGACATCCTTCAAGGCGCTGGAAGAAAATGTATCTTTCCAAAACACGGATGGTACGTGGGAAACCGGCTCGCACACTGCACGCTTTGGCGAGATCGAGCAACGCGGCGTTGCGTTGACACCCAAAGGCCGGGCGCTCTATGACAAGCTGTTGAATGATACCCGCAAGATCATTCGGCCGGCTGCCGACGGGTCCAATGCAAAAGCCTATATCGCCGCCCTGTCCGACACGTTCAAAGCATTCCCTGATAATTGGGCTGATATTCGACGCGAGGGTCTCGGCTATTTCCGCTATTCCGTGGTCGAGAGTTTTACCGGTCGCGTGCCCTCACGCGGCGCATCGGATATCCAAGCGTTGATCGCGCTTGGAGCCGTGCGGTTTGATCCCATCGTCTACGAGGATTTTCTCCCCGTCAGCGCGGCAGGTATTTTCCAGTCGAACCTTGGTGATGAAGCCAGTCAGAAATTTGTCGCCAGCCCCAGCCAGCGCGAATTTGAAAATGATCTCGGCACAGCCGTTCTTGACGAGTTTGCCCATTATGCCGGGCTTGAACAAAGCTCCATCGAACAATGCCTGCAAGCACTGCGCCCCGCAGCACTTGCAAGTTGAACGCTCATTTGACCTTATGGCGGCCTCTCCGGCAAAAGTCCGGCTCTCGCCGCACGGTCAGACAAAAGATATGTAAAGGGAAGTCAAAATGACGATTGCTCAAGACGTAAAAACGCTCCTCGGAAAGCTTGGCGTAGCAGAGGCTGCCTATACTGGCGGCCAGATGGCTTCCTACAGCCCGGTTACTGGCGAAAAGATCGCCGATATCGCTGTTCATTCAGCTGCTGACACCGCAAAAGCGATTGAACAGGCTGACGCTGCATTCCGCGAATGGCGCCTTGTTCCTGCACCAAAGCGCGGTGAACTTGTTCGCCTGTTTGGTGAAGAATTGCGCGCCCTGAAGACGGAACTTGGACGCCTCGTCTCGATTGAAGCCGGTAAAATTCCGTCCGAAGGCCTCGGCGAAGTGCAGGAAATGATCGATATCTGCGATTTCGCAGTCGGCCTTTCCCGTCAGCTTTACGGCCTGACGATTGCAACCGAGCGCCCCGGGCACCGCATGATGGAAACCTGGCATCCCCTCGGCGTCGTCGGCGTCATTTCCGCCTTCAACTTCCCCGTCGCCGTCTGGGCTTGGAACACGACCCTCGCCCTTGTTTGCGGCGATGCTGTTGTCTGGAAGCCATCGGAGAAGACCCCACTGACGGCCCTTGCCTGTCAGGCAATCTTTGACCGCGCCGTTGCCCGCTTTGGCGATGTGCCTGCTGGTCTGACCAAGACATTGATGGGCGACCGGACAATCGGCGAAGCTCTGGTGGATCATCCAAAAGTCGCGCTCGTTTCGGCAACCGGTTCGACCCGTATGGGCCGTGAAGTTGGTCCGCGCCTTGCAAAACGTTTTGCGCGTTCAATCCTTGAACTTGGCGGCAACAATGCCGGCATCGTCTGCCCGTCTGCTGATCTCGACATGGCCCTGCGCGCCATTGCTTTCGGTGCCATGGGAACCGCGGGTCAGCGTTGCACCACTCTGCGCCGTCTCTTCGTGCATGAAAGCGTTTACGACACGCTCGTTCCACGCCTGAAGAAGGCCTATGAAAGCGTTTCCGTCGGTAGCCCGATCGAGACATCGGCTCTCGTCGGCCCATTGATCGACAAGGCAGCCTTCGACAATATGCAGAAATCCGTGAAGGAAGCTGTTGCCCATGGCGGCAAGCTGACCGGCGGTGCGCGGATCGATACTGCACACCCGAATGCCTATTACGTGCGCCCTGCTCTCGTTGAAATGCCCGAGCAGGCCGGTCCTGTGACGGAAGAGACCTTTGCGCCCATCCTTTACGTGATGAAGTACAATGATTTCGACAAGGCGATTGCCGATCACAACGCTGTTGGTGCGGGGCTGTCCTCCTCCATCTTCACCCTCGACCTGCAGGAAGCAGAACGCTTCCTCAGCGCCGACGGCTCGGACTGCGGCATTGCCAACGTCAATATTGGCACATCAGGCGCTGAAATCGGCGGCGCATTTGGCGGCGAAAAGGAAACCGGCGGCGGGCGTGAATCCGGCTCGGATGCGTGGAAAGCCTATATGCGCCGTGCAACCAACACGGTGAATTATTCCAAGGCGCTGCCTTTGGCGCAGGGTGTATCCTTCGACATCGATTGATACCCTGACCACTTCAATTGAAGCCCTCGGTCTCTGCGAACCGGGGGCTTTTTATTGCCCTGGATGTAGCGCCAACTCAAAGATAATTACAATTTTATACTTCGCTGAGTTCCTATCTATTCAGTTTTCTTAAAGCCCTCTGTGAATTGTTTCATTTTTGTTTACTTCGTTCTCATCATCACCGTTCCAAATCACTTCAAACTCACGAATAAAATACTTCTTAAGTCTGGTTTAAGACAAAGAAACACAGTGTCGTTGAAGAAAAGAATACGGGACAGGGAACAAAAATATGCTGACAGTATACAATTGTATCGTCAATGAGCATGATGTCAGACTTGTTTTTCTTGCTGCAGCTATCTGTATCTTTTCTTGCCTGACGGCGGTGGACCTTCTCAGGCATGCGCGTTACTCAGCCCAACGCACAGTCTGGCTTTGCGTTTCTGCCGCCTCCTGTGGTTTCGGCATCTGGGCCACGCATTTTATTGCCATGATGGCTTTTTCGCCGGGCCTGCCTAACGGCTATGATGGTTTGTTGACTGTCCTGTCATTGTTCATCGCTATTCTTGTGACCGGCTTTGGTTCGTTCATTGCGCTAACAGCCAAATGGAAAAATGCTGACCTTGCCGGTGGAGCCATTATCGGCGCGGGCATTGCGGCCATGCATTTCACCGGCATGTCCGCCTTCGAAGTGGAAGGCAGGATCGCCTGGGACCCGATATTCGTTGCTGCAGCTTTTGGCGTTGGCATTGTCCTTGGTGCTTTTGCTATCCGGCTTGCGCTGTCGCAAGCCGAAGACAAGACCCGCCATGCGGCTGCCGGGTTGCTGACCCTTGCAATCTGCGGTCACCATTTCATCGCCATGAGTGCTGTGTCCATCACGCCGGATTCTTCGATCTTCGTTCCCGAGAATGCCATTCCTGCCAATTTTGTGGCCGTAACGGTGGCATTGGTAAGCACACTGATTCTTGTTGGCAGTTCCATCGCCCTGACCATCGACGTTCGCAATCGGCGATACAGACTTGAATTGCGGCGCATGCACAAACTGGTCAATGCAGCGGTTGAAGGACTGGTCATCTGCGACGGTGAGATCATTGTGACTGCCAATGAGAGCTTTTGTGCCCTGACTGACACTGATGATTCCAGGCTCGCGGGCAGTTCCATCGCGGCCTTTCTGCCCGACACCCGATTGCGTTCAAAACTTCTGAGCGATCAGAACGAATTGATCGAAGCTGATCTTATGACAGAGAATGGCGGAACCATTCCGGTCGAACTGATAGCTCATACCATCGATTTCAATGGCAAATGGCACAGGGCTGTCGCAGTTCGCGATTTGCGTTCACGCAAGGAGGCTGAAGCCCATATCAACTATCTGGCGCACCACGATGCGCTGACCGGCCTGCCCAACCGCCGTAATTTCAACGCTCGTCTGGATCAGCTGATTGCCGCTTCAATGGGCGGCGATGAAACCTATCTGGCCCTGTTCTGCCTCGATCTCGATCGGTTCAAGGAGGTCAATGATCTCTTTGGTCATGCAGCCGGCGACAATATCCTGCAGCGCGTTTCAAGTGCCATCACCAAGCTGCTCGGCAAGGATGAAATGCTGGCGCGGCTGGGTGGCGACGAATTTGCCGTTATCGTGCCGGGCCTCGTCACACCGACAGCCGCAAGCCGGTTAGCCGACAAGATTCTGGAAGCACTCCAGTCCGAAAACCTGAACTCACCCATTGGTTTCCTGATTTCAACCAGTATCGGCATTGCGATCTTTCCTGTCGATGCGGGAGACCGCGAGACATTGCTCAATCAGGCTGACACTGCTCTTTATCAGGCCAAGGCAGAGGGCCGGAATACCTATCGCTTCTTTGAAGCCAAAATGGGAGCGGAGGCGAGAGAACGCCGCATGATCGAACATGACCTGCGCAACGCTCTGCCGCGCAATGAACTCCGGCTGGTCTATCAACCGCAAATGCGAATGGATACGGGTGCCGTCACCGGCTTTGAAGCACTGATGCGCTGGCACAACCCGCGCCAGGGCAATATTTCGCCGACGATCTTTATTCCAATCGCAGAAGAAAGCGGCGTGATCCTGCAGCTCGGCGAATGGGCCTTGCGTGAAGCATGCCGGGAAGCGGCAAGTTGGGAAAAGCCATTATCCGTGGCGGTCAATGTTTCTGCCGTGCAGCTTTACAGCCACGATTTCCCGCAGCGCGTACACCACGCCTTGCTGCATACGGGTTTGCAGCCGCATCGCCTCGAACTTGAAATCACCGAGACTGCCCTCATCAAGGATACAAATCGCGCCCTGACCACGCTGCGGCAGTTAAAAGCATTGGGCGTGCGCATCGCCATGGATGATTTCGGTACCGGCTATTCTTCGCTGTCGAATATCCGCGCCTTCCCTTTCGACATGATCAAGATCGACCGCTCCTTCATCAAATCCGTGGACAAAAACGAGCAGGCCGCCGCCATCGTCAAGGCCGTGCTCGGTCTTGGCCGGGGTCTCGGCATGCCTGTCCTTGCAGAAGGCATTGAAACGCCAGATGAGCTGGAATTTTTGATGGGCGAATCATGCAGCGCGGGACAAGGTTTCTATCTGGGTATGCCAAGCCCAATGGAAGATTTTCGTCACCTCACCAGCGACGACGTCCAGGCGACAGCCAAGAAGCTCGTTGCGCTTTGACACAAATGGATGCGGCTCCTTTGCCAGGCCGCATCCATAACCTTTACTGCGCGGAAATACAGGTTTATTCATTTCATTCAGATAGTTACGCCAAGCGCCTTATTTCAGAAATATTACAGAAACAAAACGCCACATCCCAGAAATATCGTTGAAACAATGCTCGCCGATAAAGAGCAAGTAAAATGGTTTTGTATTCTCGCAAATCTTCAGAATACATTTCTCTTTCTTGCAGGTGGCCGTGATAAATATTTCTACCTTACAAACGATACTTCTCGCCGGGGCGATAATGTCTACTGGCCTCTATGGAGTATCGGCTGAAGAGCGGCCACTGTCGCGCAAGGAACTTTGCGCGAAATTCCAGACACAAGTTCATCAGGCAATCATCGAGCATGCCGAGGCTCCCCGGGCGGCCAAGGCGAAATCACTGCAGAAAAAGGCGATCCGATTTTGTGCAAGCAACAGGCAGGCGCAGGGTGTCAGGACTTTTGCCAAGGCATTGAAAGCACTCGGTGTGCAACCGGTCAATAATTGACGGTTGTATCACAACAGCCCCATCTGAGAGGAAACGCTATTATGAAAAAGTCACTCTATACAGCACTTGGTCTCGCACTTGCCCTTGCATTCTCCGCACCGGTTCTTGCCACCAGCAGCACGACTGCATCGGCAGCACCGATGAAGAAGCATCATCACATGCGGCATCACATGAAGCATCATCGCCATCATGCGAAGCATCATCGTCATCATGCAAAGAAGATGTAATAGCAGCGACTAAATCTGGAATAGTTTTGAAATGATGCTGGTCAGCGGATAATGCTGATCGGCATCATTTGTGTTTCTGCCAAAATGACGGCGCCTGCGTCTTGCCGGATTTACAGCGCAAGCGAACCACGCGACTTCAACGATATCAATCGAGCATCTTGCTGTTTGGCAAAATTGACCATTGAAGCCTTGCCCCGCATCAGCTAGAACCGCTTCGCGCATGCGAGCTATCGCAGCCCCATGCACCCGTAGCTCAGCTGGATAGAGCGCTGCCCTCCGAAGGCAGAGGTCACAGGTTCGAATCCTGTCGGGTGCGCCATTCTCTTCACAATATGAATCCTGCCAAAACAAAAAAACGACGGACTTTGGGTCCGCCGCTTTCTGCGATTCAATGACTGGAGATCATATTGTTTCGCTATTTGACGGTGCACATGTCATGCACCGCCAAATTCCATCAACAGCCGATTAGAAGTTGCGCTGGAAGCGAATGATACCCTGGAAGGCATCGTCATTGCCGTTGCCACGGCCGCCATCAAACGAGGTGTAGTTGATTTCCGGCACAATCTTGAAGCCGGGTGTCAACTGATAGCCAACGTTCAAAGCTGCAGCAAATGTACCAGCATCTTCATAGGAGGCCTGTGCATTGACAGTTGCCTTTTCCGATACTTTGAGAGCAACACCACCCCAAACCGCGTAATCACCGTTCCAACGACCGAAATAGTTGTTGTTGAGCTCATCGCCATTTGACTTGTAGCCGCCCTGCACCCAAGCGGAGAAAGTGTCCGTGAATTTAACATCCAGGCGAACCTTGCCTGCCCACTCTTCAGCGACCGAGTCGTAACCGACCACTGCGCCGATCGAGCCCCAGCCCTGTGCATATTTCGCACCAGCCACAACGTGTGGCATGTAATCGTCGATCAGATAACCCTTGTCACCCTGTTCGGCACCGATCGTTGCAGAGAAGCCATTGCTTCCGGCAAACGTGTAGCTGATCTGATTTGTGACATAAGCACCGGGAGCAATCACGTCATCGGAGATGATGTCGCCCAGATAACCCAGATAGGAAGTGAACTGCGAGTCGGCGGCGCCAACACGGAAGCCACCAAGTTCGATGGTGCCCTGATTGAGTTCGGTGGTGCTGTTTGAACCATCCGTGTAGTTGAATCGCACTTCTGCGTATGAGCGCAATGTACCCAGTTCAGTTTCTGAACGGGCATCAAAGCGCAATTCGGCGCGCGACTGCTTGTACCATGTACCGCGCTCGCCACCATTATACGCATCATCGCCGCCCTTGGCGTCATAGCGCACATAGCCGCTGACCTTCAGGCAGGTTTCAGTTCCCGGAATGTAAAAGAAGCCTGTGCCATACGCATCGCAGACGCGAACATATTCAACAGCCTCCGGTTCGGCGACAACAACAGCATCTGCGGCACGCGCGCCACCGACTGCGATAAGCGCAGCAGTGGAACCCAGCAAGAGCGACTTTATATTCATGAACTTCCCCCTCAATTGGAATAGTAATACTTTTACACGTGTAAGCTGACTTAGTTCTGCAAGGAATGCACCCAATTTTGTCCGTCATTTCCGATCTTATCGATCTTTCACAACCCTGCGTTGCCAATATGTCACAGAATTGACATGCTCCAGCTCATGCAAGGACGCAAATTGCTTGCGCATCACTCTCCGCCATCGCGGGGAAGGGATGAGAATCGGACGGGCAATGCGGTGCTGGTTCGTCTTTAGTCAAGCCAAATGACCAATTATTCGTCATTCCATCATCGGAATTCAGTTCGGGCTCCCGGTCATCAGGCGGGGTTACGGGATTTGAATTGCTGTTGCAGCCTTTGAAGCCAAATGCGCGGCGAGCGTTTTTTCTGTCCAAAGCGGAAGTCCTGTTGCCACAGCCACATCCGGATCGGCGGTGTAGATTTCATGCCCCCGCGCGCTCAACAATAAAAGGATGTCGCGATCTGACTGGCTGTGATGACGGGTAAGCTCAAGCGCATTGTAGACATGGCCTGTCGAGGCAGGATCAATTCCTGAAATAACAACGCATGTCGCACCGTTTGTCAGCGCATAGAGCACTGCGGTGACACCGTTTGAAAACTTTGTATCGAGATCATCTTCACTGTTAAGGACACCCGTCGCCTTCTTAAAAAGCGCCATTCGCTCATACCGGCTAATCGTCTGCAACCGGTCATAACTGTAGTTGAAAGCATTAAGGCCAACGGTTAACCGCCGCCGGCTTTCCGGCCAGCGCATGACATATAGCAGTCTGGTCCGCTCCCCATTCAGCACCCGCCGCACTTCCCTTGCATTTTCGTTCATGCCGTAGACCTGGCGAAATTGCATGAAAGTTACATCGGGCACCGGAATGCCCCATCGCTTTGTAACACTCTGGGAGCCATTGACTGTAATAACGCGAAAGCGGTCATCAAACCCTTCAGGCAGATGCGATCCGGGGGCGGACCCCACCACCAGCACCGGCCCTTTGAAAGGCTCGGGATGAACCGGAACCTTCGGGCATAGAAGATGGTAGTGCAACTTGCGTAGAAATCTCTTTGTGTTGAAACGTTTCTCTAAAACGAACCTTTGCATGTGGCTGTTCACCTCAGTTGCACTGGTGTCACAACGCCTCTTCGGCGTGGGAGGTTCCCGTGCAAACCACGCAAAATCGCTGCGAAATGGGCGAATGCGTATCGGCATCCGCCGGCGCGCAGCGTCATTTCTTCTGAGCTGCACATAAATCCGATCCACACGACAAAAGAACGGTGCCGTCCCTTGTGCGGACCTGTGGCGCAAGCCTATAATGGCCGATGAAAAACTCCTCCTTGAATTCTGACGCTGGTTCCGGCGAACGCGCCTGGCCGAAAATCCTTTTGAATTACCGCAAACCAAATCGCGGTCGCAGCGCATTTGAACTGGCTGTGACGGTTATTCCTTTCGCAATATTCTGGGCTTTGTGCTGGGCGGCCGTGCATTATGGTTTCTGGTGGGGGCTGCTGTTGATCATTCCGGCAGCTGGTTTCCTGCTTCGCCTGTTCATGATTCAACATGATTGCGGGCATGGTTCGTTCTTTGCCCACCGGCATTCCGACGACTGGACCGGCCGGGTAATCGGTGTTTTGACCCTGACACCCTATGATTATTGGCGCCGCGCCCATGCGTTGCACCATGCTTCGGCGGGAAATCTCGATGAACGTGGGGTCGGCGATATCACCACCCTGACTGTCACCGAGTATCGTGCTCTGTCACGCTGGGGCCGGCTTGGTTATCGGCTATACCGGCATCCGGCTATCATGTTCGGCGTGGGTCCCGCCTGGCTGTTTATTTTCAAGCAGCGCTTGCCATTCGGCATGATGCGCTCCGGTGTCCAGCCCTGGGTTTCAACCATGGCAACCAATTTTGCCATCGCGCTTCTGGCGGCAATCCTTATCTGGTTTGTCGGCGTCATTCCCTTCCTGATGATCCATCTGCCGATTGTTGTTCTGGCTGGTGCAGCCGGGATCTGGTTGTTTTATGTCCAGCACCAGTTCGAAGAAACCCATTGGTCGCAGGGTGCCGACTGGAAATTCCAGGAAGCAGCGCTGCATGGCTCGTCTCACTACGACCTGCCGCTGGTATTGCGCTGGCTCACCGGGAATATTGGCATTCATCACGTGCATCATCTTTCCAGCCGCGTTCCCTATTACCGGCTGCCGGAAGTTCTGCGCGATTATCCGGAGCTTGGCGATGTCGGGCGCATCACCATCATGCAAAGCCTGCGCTGCGTGAAGCTGGTTCTGTGGGATGAGGGGCGGCGCCGTCTGATCTCGTTCCGTGAAGCCCGCGCGCTGGCATAGCGCAAGCAATTTCACAAAATATTATCCGGACCTTTTTGCCGCCTGCGCGCTTTGCGCAGGCGTACGCCTCCACGCCCTTTCTGTTCCCTGATCAATATAAAATATATCCGGCTGCCGATCCGGAACCAACTTTGTTCCGACGTGTTTTCGCCGTGATCTCGCCGGACAGCGACGTCCTGCGGGCAATTTTATCTGAAGAACAAAATGAATGGAGACGTACCATGGTTTCGTATGAACGAGGCACAGTGGATACAATCGCAGTGGACGGGCAGCGGCTGGCCTGGGGCGGTATTTTCGGCGGCACACTTCTGACAATTGCGGTGCAGGTCCTGTTTGCAGCCCTTGGGCTTGGCATCGGACTGAGCACAGTCAGTGCAACGGGTGATGGCGCTTCGGCGCAAGGGCTTGGCATCGGCAGCGGCATCTGGAGCGCCATTGTAATGATCATCGCATTGGCGATCGGCGGCTATGTCGCTGCGTATTTTTCCGGTCAGTACGCGCGCTGGAGTGGTGTCTTGCACGGCCTGGTTGTCTGGGCCGCTGGTCTGGTTATCGGCCTTTATTTGCTCGGCACAGCCGTTGGTGGTGCTTTTGGGGTTCTCGGTAGCGTCGCTTCCTCGGTCGGCTCGACGGCAGGTCAGGCCGTAGCCGGCGCTGCCTCGACAGCCAAGGACATGATCCCGCAAGCGGCGCAGGCCAGCGGTATCACCAAGGAACAGGCAGGCGCTGAAGTTGACCGCCTCGTTGACGGCGTTCTCAACCGCGACCCATCCGGTACGACATCCCTGACGCCGGAACAGGCGCGCAAGGAAATCGTCTCGGCTCTGACAAGTCATGCATTGGGTGAAGAGACGACTGCGGAAACCAAACAGCGCGTTACCGGTATTATTGCGGCACAACTCGGCATTTCGCCTGATGAAGCCAACAAGCGTTACGACGCGGCTGTTGCCAAGATCGATGACGTAAAGGCCAAAGCCAACGCAAAGGTTGAAGAACTGAAAGTTCAAGCCAAGCAGGCTGCCGACAAATCTGCGAAACTTGCCGCTGGTGGCAGCTTTGCAGCCTTTATCGCCATGCTGATCGGTGCAATTGCCGCGGCAATCGGCGGTGCGGTGGGCATTCGCCGCAATCGCTAAGTCTTTGCCGTTTTAAAAAAATCCCGCAGTGCAAATTGCGGGATTTTTATCGCGTTGTCGCCCCTGTGAAATCCGCTTGTCCTCCCTTGCTCAGCCGACGAGAAGCCCTGTAGAAGGCTGGCATAGATCCGACTGTGTAACGGGCGGCAGAAGCAATCAAATTGGTGAGGACGATAGCATGTCGAGATTGATTTCAAGCGTAGTCTTGTTTGGCTTGGCGCTGACCACAGGCGGTCTGGTTCCAGCGACAGCTGCAAGCGCGGCTCCGACAGCGGCTGAATGCAAAAAGCTCGACCCGAATGGACGGGATTCTGGCGGTGATCCGCATTTTGCCATTGCGATCCGGGACAAGAAAGCTGATCTGGTTGCCAAAATGCTGGCCTGCGGCGCTGACGTGAATCTGAAGTCTCAGGAGGGATGGGCGCCGCTGCATACTGCGGCCTATTATGGTCCGGCCAATGTGATTGATCTGCTCGTCTCCAAGGGCGCTGATGTCAATGCCAAGGGTGACTATGACAAGATGACGCCGCTGCATATGGCTGCCAGTTACGGCGATGATCCTGCGGTTATCAAAGCACTTCTCAAACATGGTGCCGACAAGACGGCCAAGACCGAGAGCGGCAAGACCGCGCTGGAATTGGCGGCGGACAAACCGGCGATTACCAAACTGTTGAAGTAAGGTTGAACATTCATCCGACTTTGCCACTTGTTGCGAGCCGTTCAAGCTCCTAGGTTTCGGGCATGTGGTCGATAATCGTCTAAGCAATGCTGCAATTTACCAAGAAGCTGCGGGCCGAACTTGGAGCAGGCGTTTTGACGTCTGTGGTCCTGCATCTTTTGGTGGCGGCGTTGTTGTTGTTTCAACTACCGGAATGGAAACCGACACCGCCGGAACAGGAGAGCGTCAAGGTTGAGATTGTTCCCCCGCCAAAACCCGAACCGGAGCCAAAGCCTGAACCGGAAAAGAAAGAAGAGAAGGTAGAAGCACCCAAGCCGCAGCCTGCGCCGGCCCCCGCTCCTGCGCCTGCGCCTGCGGCGTCTTCGGACCATCTCCTCAAACTTCTGCCGCGATCCGAAAAAGAATCCACTGAAGACAAAAAGCCCCCTTCCGGCGAGGGTGAGACGCAAGACGCGGCTTCGACACCGCAGGACTCTGCCACTGAACAAGCAAAAGCAGACGCTGGACCTGGCGCCACTCCGGTCGAGGCACAACCAGCGGTGCCCGATGTGGCGGAAATGCAATCAACCCCCACACCCAGTGAAACAGCGGGACAGACGGCACAACCATCCCCCACCCCGACTGCGTCTCTCAAGGACGCTCCGACACCGCAACAAAAGTCCGAACCTCAGCCCAAAAAAGCCGGTCCGGCATTCAAGCCCAATGGATCAAGAGCCATGAAAAGTTCCGATCCATTTGCCGATCTCAATCAACAGTTTCTGCCGAGCCTTGATCCAAGGATGGGGCAGATTGTTGCCAGGCTTTCACCGGAAGAGCGGCTTGCCAGTCTCTGTACCTCGGAGGCGTTGTCACGATTGCGTTCAAGCCCCAGCACGGCGTCGAGAGACGCACTGCTTCCAAACGGCCCCTCTGGAGGCATCATCTCGGCGACATCGTTTGATGGCACCGGCGCTGCTTTTCGCCTCGGCTCAAACTGGTACAATATGGATTATAGATGTTCGGTCGATGCGCGTATCAGCCGTGTGGTATCATTCACCTTCAGAATTGGCGGTCTCATTCCTGTCAGTGAGTGGAAAGCCCGCAAATTGGACACTCGACGCTAGCACGGCATTATCGCATCACTCGCCATCCGCCGCTTTTTCAATCGTGGCAATATCAATCTTTACCATTTGCATCATGGCATTCATGGCGCGCTGGGCTCTGCCGGGGTCCTTATCCTGTAGCAGTTCGATCATCCTTGAAGGCACAACCTGCCAAAACAGGCCATACTTGTCCTTGAGCCAGCCACATGCGCGTTCCTCCCCGCCTGCGGACAGTTTCTCCCAAAAATAATCGACTTCTTCCTGAGAGGCGCAATCGATGGTGAGGGAAATGGCTTCGGTGAATTTATATTGTGGTCCGCCGTTGAGGGCGACGATTTCCTGCCCGCCGAGTTGAAAGACAACCGTGAGCGCGCGCTCGGACCCGGCAGGCCGAAGAATGTCAACAATCTTCGAATCCTTGAACAGCGATACGTAGAAATTGGCGGCTTCCTCGGCCTGCTTGTCAAACCACAGGAAGGTTCTGATTTTCTGGCTGGTTGTCATGAAACATATCCTCCTTCGTCACAGCGCGCCTTTGGGCGCTGATATGCGCTTTATGCCGGGTGAGTCGCAGGTTTCGTGAATCATAGCTGTTGCTAAAGACCATAGCGCGACACGACGGGTGCCGCGCTATTTTAATCCACAGGGTGATACAGGCTTGGCTTAAGCAGATCTGTTGGTAATCGCGTGATAGAGCCAGAGCACGACGATGGAACCGATAACCGCGACAATCAGGCTGTAAATGTTGAAGCCGGTGACACCGGTTGCACCAAACAAGCTGAAAATAAAACCGCCGGCGACAGCGCCGACAATGCCAAGAACGATATCAAGGATAAAACCCTGACCGCTCTTGTTGACGATCTTGCTGCCAATAAACCCCGCAACAAGTCCAAGTACAATCCAACCGATAACAGACATGCACGCATTCCTTCCCTATCCATTGGCATAATGTCGTCATGTTTTCGCATAGATTGGATAAAATCAAGCTATGTTGTGCTTTGCCCCTGAATGAATAAACTCCTTTAGGGGGACACAATACAGAATTTGAGTGAAAACCGAGCAACATTGAAGGAGATCGAGATGGGAATTTTCGATAATGCGGTACCGGGCGGAAACATTTCAAAGCCGCTCTTGATAGCGCTTGGAGCCGTTCTCGTTGGGAAAATGTTCAGTGGCGGTTCGAGCCAGCCCGCTCCAACTCCGGCAAATCCGCAGACAGCCGACAACGGCAACGCTGCTGGCGGCGGCCTTCTGGGCGGCCTCGGTGGCCTTTTGGAAAGTCTGACCAATGCGGGTCACGGCGAGACAGCCGATTCCTGGGTGAAGCCCGGTGAAAACAAACCCATCGCGCCCAATGAGCTTGGCGTGGCTCTCGGCAAAAAGGCAATCAGTGAGATCGCCCAGCAGACGGGAATGAGTGAAGATGAACTACTGGCGCAGCTCTCCAAAGTCCTGCCCGGCGTCGTCGACAAACTGACCCCGAATGGTCAGGTCCCGACCACTCAGCAGATCGCTTCGCTTTTGAAAACGTCTTCCTGACAATAGCGCTGGCCGAAGTGATCCCTTCGGCCAGCGGTTTTTCTCACGCGACGGAGAGTTCCGTCTTGCGCGCACCGACACTGGCAAGCCGCATCACCACAAGGCCAAGCAGCGGCAATGTTCCACCGATCCAGCCCAGATATTCAAGGCCGATATTGGCGATGATCAATCCGCCGACCAGCGAACCTGACGCTATCCCGAGATAAAGTGCCGAACCGTTTAACGAAAGCGCCAACGGCGCGCTTTCCGGTGCGATGGCGAGAACCCTGCTGGCCTGTGCCGGTGGGAACATCCAGGCGGCGACACCCCAAAGAACCATAACCGCAATGAGCGCAGGACCAGCGATTTCATCAGGCCATTGCATGATCCAGCTGATTGCCATCAATGAGGCAGCATTCAGAAACGAAGCCGCGATGACCGTGCGCGTCGGCCCGAAGCGATCGGATAATTGCCCGCCAACGAAATTGCCAAGGGCAGCGCCGAGACCGAAAGCCAGCAAGACCAGAGGGACCATTTCGCGGGAAAGACCCGTGCCCTGCACCGCGATAGCCGCAATGTAGGTGAACACAATAAAACCACCGGCCATATAGAGGAGCATGGTTACGAGTGCGGGCAAAAGACCGGGATGCCCGATAATGCCGAGCCGCTGTTTCAGCGTCAGCTTGTCGGCGCGCAGCCCGCTTGGAAGGAGGAACCACACGAAAGTCGTCGCAGCAGCGCCAATTAATGCCACAAACACATACGTGCCGCGCCATCCGGCAAAAGACGCAATCAACGCGCCAAGCGGAGCGCCAAAGGCCACGGCCAGCGTGGTACCACCGACGATGACCGATATCGCCCGCGCCCGGTGGTGCGATTCAGAAATGGCAACCGCTGTTGCCTGTGCCGTGGCGGCGTAAAGACCAGCAGACATGCCGATAATCAACCGGGCGGCGGTCAGAAAGGCATAGGATGGAGCAAGCGCGGCAAGAATCGCGCCGATAACGAATGTCGTCGCACTCCCCGCCAGAATGACACGACGGTCAGCCGAACCAGTGAGGGCCGCCAGTACAGGCGCGCCCAGCGCATAGGCCAAAGCGAACATGACGACGAGATAACCGGCCTGCACAAGCGTGACACCGGTATCACCGGCAATCTGCGGCAGGAGACTGGCGACGACGAAACCTTCAATGCCAATGGCGAATGTACCCAACGCCAGACCGACGAGGCGAATGTCCATGGGAGTAATCCTTTGTTCAATGATCCTTGAACTATTGAACTCACCGGGATGTGAAGTCAAGAACAAAGTTCAACGATTATTGAACATTGAACTTTTCGCCTGATGTTGCTAGGTAGAAGCCATGACCCATCCGCTTTTTCATCCGGACGCCGAAGAGATTTCGCTTCCAGCCATCCTCACAGCACTTGGCGATGAGACACGTCTGAACATCATCGCTATTCTTGCGCGTAACGGTGAACGCGCCATGACATGCGGCCAATTTCTTGAACTCGGTTCCAAAACCGCTCTGAGCTATCATGTGGCCAAGCTGCGGGAAGCGGGAGTGATCAATGTGCGGCCTGACGGGACAAAGCGGCTGCTGACCTTGCGCCGTGTCGATCTGGAGGGGCGGTTTCCGGGTTTTCTCGATTCAATCATCGCCTCGGCCAACACCATTCCATTGCGCGAGAACCCCATCGCGGCCAATGCGGCCGACCCAGCAGGAGAAACCGAATGGACGTAAAGACTTGCGGCTCCATACCCTCACGCCGTGCGCCGGAAGACTGGTTCACCGGAACGGTGTGGCAGGACCCGATCATTCAGGCCCCAGCGCCAGCGCGGTTGATCTCCGTCGTCGTGCATTTTGCACCCGCTGCCCGCACGGCATGGCACACCCATCCACTTGGCCAGACCCTTTATGTGGTTTCGGGTTCCGGGCTGGCGCAGGTCTGGGGTGAAAAAATCCGTGAAATCAAAGCCGGAGACGTGGTCTGGATTCCACCGGGAGAAAAACATTGGCATGGCGCAGGCCCGGCAAATTCCATGTCACATATTGCCATGCAGGAAGCACTGGATGGCAATGCCGTCGAATGGATGGAAAAGGTTTCCGATAGCCAATATTCCGGCGCAAAGTAGCGCCGCAAACGCTCAAATGTCATCGAAATGATATGCGTTGATGGCCTAATCTGCTAGCATGCCCCTGGGTGTGGAAGCAGGCATTGCAGATGAATTGAGAGGAAAAACCATGGCGTTCGAAGACATCAAGGCACAGATCGCACTCTTGCTTGAAGAGATGGTGCAGCGGCCAGCGGACGCTCATGAAATTCATGAAAGCTTGCGCGAGCACCTCAACGAACTGAAAGCCATGGGAATGCCGCTTCCCGAGGACCTCGTGGCCCTCGAGAAGCAGCTTGAAGTGGATTTTGATTCCTGACGGGCACGCTCAGACAGACCCTTTGAAGATATCTTTCTGTAGATCATCATGGGATGCAGGAGCCTCGCCGCGTAGAGGTCGACCATCCAGCATGCCCATGTCACGCAGCATGTGACTGGAAAAATCCGTCGCATTGAGGGTTGGAGGCACTGTTGGCCGGGCCAGCAATCGTCCAATGTTCACAAGCCAGCCCCAACGGGAGCTGGTATTTTCTATATGTGTGCAGTGTGATGGCGATGGGTTCATAACCTCAACTCCGGTTTCTACGCGCATCCGCGTCTTGGGTGGAGAATAGATGCGCCTGATCGCGCTTGTTTTCCAACAAAACCGCGAGTATCTTCCATAAGTACACCTTATGGATCGCCATCATGAATCTTCCACCCCTTGCCGCCATCCGGGTTTTTGAAGCCGCTGCCCGTCATGGCAATTTTACCAAGGCGGCGGAAGAACTCGGCATGACACAGGCCGCCGTCAGCTATCAGATAAAGCTTCTGGAAGAGCGCGTTGGCACGGCATTGTTTCTGCGGTTGCCGCGACAGGTGGTGCTGACTGAGGTGGGTGCACGGCTGGCCCCTTCAACGACCGAGGCTTTCGAAATCCTGCGCGCCGCTTTTGCGACAACACGGGAAAGCGCTGATGGGGTGTTGACGATCACAACAATACCGACCTTCGCCGCCACATGGCTGGTTCCACGCCTGGGTTCGTTTCAGATGGAGCACCCTTCACTCGCTGTACGATTGAAATCCACCCGGGATATGCTGGATTTTGCCCGTCAGGAGGCTGATGTGGGCATTCGCAGCGGCGAGACAAAATGGCCCGGCTTGGTCTGCCACAAGCTCTTCTATGCGAATTTCACGCCAATGCTGTCGCCTGCGCTGGCGGCCTCCATAGGCGGCATCAAAACACCGCAGGATATTCTCAAACTGCCGGTGCTTGACCCCGGTGATCCATGGTGGACCATCTGGTTCAAGCTCGTCGGCATCGAAAAGCCGGAGCTGCGCGGCGATGTACGCAACCGGCTGGGTGATCAGCATCTGGAGGGACGGGCTGTGCTGGCAGGACAAGGCGTCGGCATATTGACGCCGGTCTTCTTCCAATCGGAGCTACAACAAGGACAGCTTATCCAACCGTTCGATGTTGTGGGGTCAGGCAAGCATGCTTATTGGCTGGTGTACCCGGAGGCGCGGCGCAACGTTCCAAAAATCCGCGCGTTCCGCGACTGGGTGCTCAGCCACATAGACGAGATAAAAATGTGAAAAGACGGGGCTCAAAAGCCCCGCCATAGTGATCCTTAGAAGATTGCGAGATAACGCAGCAACGAGATAATACCAATCACCACAACGATCACCTGAACGATCTGCTTGGCGCGGCCATCAAGCGGCAGCATCTGGACGAGATAGAGCACAAGAAAAATCACCAGAACGGTGATCAAAAGGCTGATAAGTATGGACATCACAAACTTCCTGTTTTCGGGATCTGAACAATCGTAGCCTGACAAAACTCTTTGCTGGCTATTTTGTTCCATGAAAGCAGGTAATTAGACCCCGGCAAGATTGCTGGTTGCTCCCGGGAGGACAATGTTTCGCAGCATTTCGAACTGTCATGCGTTGCATTGCCCGTAAACTTGCTGATAGCGTTGTCATCACTCCCGCTTCTCAGGATTCTTCCCATGCGCTCGCTGTTTCATCTTGCCTATCACGTCCATGATCTCGATGAAGCACGCGGCTTCTACGGCGGCATTCTTGGCTGCGAGGAGGGACGGAGCACGGATAGCTGGGTCGATTTCGACTTCTTCGGCCACCAGATTTCGCTGCATTTGGGCAAGCCGTTCGAAACAACCAATACGGGCAAGGTTGGCGACCATATGGTGCCCATGCCGCACCTCGGCGTGATCCTGCCACTGGAAGACTGGAATGTCCTTGCGGAACGGTTGAAAGGGGCGAAGGTTGATTTCGTCATGCCACCGCTGGTGCGCTTCAAGGGCGAACCCGGCGAGCAATGGACAATGTTCTTTCGCGATCCGTCAGGCAATCCCATCGAAGTCAAAGGCTTTGCCGATTTCGCCAGCGTCTACGCCAAATAATCCATCATGGAATTCAAGCCGTCGAACCTGAAGGCTGCGTTCTGGATGACCGGGTCGTTGACTGCCATTCTCCTGATGGCAATTTCGGGCCGGGAAGCATCAAAAGAACTCAACGTCTTCCAGATCATGGAAATGCGCTCGCTGATCGGGCTGGCCATGCTCTACCCGCTGATCCGCTCCTCCGGCGGCGTGCGGGCGATGAAGACAGGCCGCATCTGGGAGCATCTTGGACGCAATGCCGCGCATTATGCCGGTCAGTTCGCGTGGCTGCAGGCCCTATCCCTCATCCCGCTGGCGCAGGTAATCGCCATTGAATTTACGACGCCTGCGTGGACAGCGGTCATGGCTGTCGCCTTTCTTGGCGAGCGGATGAACCTTTTGCGAACGCTGACAATCCTGCTTGGCATTGTCGGTGTCATCATTATCGTGCGACCCGGCGTTGGGACGATTGAAGTTGGCCAGCTGATCGTGCTTGGAGCGGCCTTCACGTTCGGCATCTCCTTCACCATGGTCAAATCGTTGACCCGCACGGAAAGCGTGGTGAAAATCATCTTCTGGATGCTGGTCATCCAGTCCGGTATCGGATTGCTGCCAGCGCTGCATGTCTGGCAATGGCCGACTGTGCATGCATGGCCGTGGATTGTTATCATTGCCTTCACAGGCACCTTTTCGCATTTCTGCATGGCAAAAGCCCTGCTCTATGCGGATGCCACCATCGTGATCCCCATGGACTTCCTGCGTGTACCTCTCACGGCGGTGCTCGGCTGGCTCATCTATGCGGAGCGTATCGACATCTATACCGCGCTCGGGGCAGCGCTGATCCTTTCAGGCAATCTTCTGAACCTGAAAAACAGGAGTGTTCCGCGCGTGCCGCAGACCTTACCTGCGGCTACTGACCGAACAGCGTAGGCGCATCACCCGCCTGCCATTTCGGATATTTGAGCATGACGGCTTCAAACCGGCCCGATGATACAAACTCACCCAGCCAGCGTTTCACATTTGGCCGGGCAAGCGCATACCACCAATCCGTATCCACACTGGCAAATTGCCTGACGAATGGCAGGATTGCCATATCGGCAAGGGATGGTGATGCACCGAAAAGATAACGCGACCAGGCGAGGCGCTCTTCATAATCATCCAGAATGGCCAAAGCCTTCGCCCGTTCGGCAAGCGGCTCCACCTTTTCAAAACGCGATGGATATTTGTAGCGGTCAAGGCTGCGCTTGAATGGACCATCATTGCGGGCAATCCAGCCTCCATCATCCACCCCAAGCCAATGTTCGGGATCGTGCTGGCTTAGGGTCCAGCGCATGATGTCGAGGCTTTCATCGATGACCGTGCCATCCGGTAACAGCAGCATAGGCACGGTTCCCGAGGGTGAGACGGCCAGAAACTCTGGTGCCTTGTCCCTCAGCATGATTTCCCGCAACTCGCAGGTCTGATGCGAGGCGTGGACAGCCAGCCTTGCCCGCATGGCATAGGGGCAGCGGCGAAAGGAATATAGGATTGGCAGATCACGCGTCATGGAGTGCCTCGATTGCTACGAGTTTTCCTGAAACGGCACGCGATAACAAGTCTTAGCCGCCAATTGTTTGATTTATGAATTCAATTCACGGGTATCACGCAATATCACCGGATTATCAATGGAATGCACTTCGACCATATTCAGCGCAACCGGATCGCTATCCGTTATCATTCCATTTACGGGCCGGACTGAAATCTGACCTGCCATTTCAAAGGATAAGACAATGCCTCTCGCACTTCTGGCGTTGACAATCAGCGCCTATGCCATCGGCACGACAGAGTTCGTGATCGTCGGCCTCCTGCCCACCGTTGCCGGTGATCTCGGCATCACCCTGCCGCTCGCCGGACTTATCGTCAGTGTTTATGCGCTTGGCGTCACTTTCGGCGCACCTGTTTTGACCGCCCTCACGGGCAAGATTGAACGCAAGCCGCTTCTGCTTGGTCTCATGGCCCTTTTCATCGTCGGCAATACGGCTGCGGCTCTCTCGCCAACCTATGAGCTTCTGCTGGTTGCCCGTGTCCTGAGCGCTTTTGCCCACGGCGTATTCTTCTCCGTCGGCGCGACGATTGCCGCTGATCTGGTTGCACCCAACAAGCGTGCATCGGCTATCGCCATGATGTTCCTCGGCTTGACCGTTGCCATCGTCACCGGCGTTCCGCTCGGCACATTTATCGGTCAGCAGCTCGGCTGGCGTGCAACATTCTGGGCTGTCGCTGCCCTCGGCGTCATTGCATTCCTCGCCATTGCCATGCTTCTGCCTTCGAAGATCGCCAAGGCCGCTCCTGCCCGCCTGATTGATCAGGTGCGTGTACTCGGCAGTGGCCGCCTGCTTCTTGCCTTTGCCATGACGGCTCTTGGTTATGGCGGTACATTCGTGATGTTCACGTTCCTTGCACCGGTATTGCAGGAAATCACAGGCTATGCCGGTTCAACAGTCAGCCTCATCCTCGTGCTCTATGGCCTGTCGATTGCCGTGGGTAATATGGTTGGCGGACGCGTTGCCGACGGCAACCCGGTTGGCGCGCTGATTGTAATGTTCGCCCTGCAGGCTCTCGTGCTGGCAATCTTCACCTTCACGGCTGTGTCGCCGATCTGGTCACTTGTTACACTTGCTGCGCTTGGCGGTTTGTCTTTCTCCAATGTCCCCGGCCTACAGCTCTATGTGGTGCAGCTTGCCAAGATCCACACGCCTGAGACCGTCGATGTGGCATCTGCTCTCAACATCGCCGCCTTCAACCTCGGCATCGCCGGTGGTGCATTTCTTGGCGGTCTTATCGTGGCTTCGCCACTTGGACTTGGCGCTACACCATGGGTCGGTGCAATTCTGGTCCTCGGTGCTCTCGGGCTGACGATCTGGAGCCAGGCACTTGACCGGCGGGCGGCTACAACGGCTCTTGCCGCCTGCTAACAAAGACGCTGATTACGCCAAGCAAACTGCGCCGGATATCCGGCGCAGTTTTTTATTGTCTGTCCTTTGCGACAGAAATCCGAAGCGCGCCCAAGGGTGACAGGGCCGTCAATTTTGCTAAGGTCCGCATGAGATTCGGGAGGGACCTGTCATGCTGGCCGAAGCGGTATTGCCTATCAAGCTGACATTCCGGCTGTGGTGGAGATTCTGGCCGCAACTGTTTGCCGTGGTTCTGCTTGGCGTCATTGCCTCCAACATACTCATGCAATTGGCAGTCGATGCCGCCTTCGCCAATCACTATGCGGGACTGGCGGTGCTGACATTGGTTGCACTGGCACAGCTGGTGACGACCGTTTGCATGATCCAGATTATCAGGCCCGGCCTTCCGGCACTCAATGCGGCTCAAGAAAAGAGACAGCCTGATAGCGGGGAAGACACCGCACGCAAGAGTCTTTCAAGACTGGCTACCATGGTCTCCGTCGCGCTCATTCCCTTCTTTGCCTATTACGCCGCATGGGGATTTCTTGCCAATACCGTGCGGCAATATTCGCGTGCGGCGCTTGAGCAGATGCCCTTCGGCGAAAGCGGCGGCAATGTCCTCGACGTACTGGATTCCAGATGGATACTCTTGTCCGTAGCCGTCTCATGGGCGGTGCGCCAGCTAGCAAAGATCATGAAGGAAAAGACCGGTCAGTCTGTCTGGCAGATCATTATGGTCGTGTGTGAGACAAACTGGGTTTTTATCGGTCTCTATATTGTCAGCCGCTGGAAAGACAGCTGGATGAAGGCACTGAGCGAAGGCAATCTGTGGGGCTATTTCAAGTCACTGATTGCAAGCCTCTCCGAGCCGGTTTCGTCTGCCTATGCTGCGGTGGGTTTCATACCGGTCGAACAGACCCCGCAAGCCTTCAGCACTGTTGCGGTGAGCCTGTTTTTCCATGCGCTCATACCTGTCATTTGGCTCGTCATGGTGGCGCTGGTCTATGGTTACGACGTGCGCGACGAAAAGGAACTTCTGCGCATCCATCACCGTGTCGAACGGTTCGGCGAGCGTTATAAAACCATCCCGAAATTCCTGCGTGATTTCATTGAACATTTCATTGGCGGCTATCGCTCGCGCTACCTGCCCATCGCCAACAGCGTCAAGCTGACCCTCAATTCCGGACTGCTTCTGATCCTGACATTGATCCTCGGTTATCGTTTTATCGAATGGGCTGGGGCATGGTTATGGCTGGGCACCGCCCGGTTGATTGGTCCGCATTCGCTTGATATTTGGCAGGTTCTTTCCAATGGCGTAGCGTTTCTGTTTGGCAGCTCCCTACAGGACTCCTCCACCGGTATTCTGATTGAACCGTTGCGCATCTGCTTTCTAGCCGCTGTTTTGGAAACTGCATTCTCCATGACCCGCAAACCCAAGGAGGTGGTGGCCGAGCCTATAAAAGCTGCAAGCTAAGCTCTATTGCGGGCGGGCAAAGCGCAGATAATAGGGACGCTCGGTGCGCATACCGAGCGTTGGCCGCAATTCACCAACCACATTGGCAGGAACAAGATAGGTTTCCTCCACCACCCGCCGGTTTCCCTTGCTGACACCGGCAAAGATAGTGGTAACACAGGTCTCTATACCCTCGGACTGAGGTGGCAGACCCGGAACTGACGTTGGCGACCACGACCGCCCTGACGCATCGACAAGCTGGATGGAGCACATCACCCAAAGGTTTCTCAGATCGGGATCACCAATCTCGACAATGAAGCGCGCGATAACAGGTACTGAATTTTCCGGAAGTGACTTGGAATTTTTGCCATCAGTGACCGTGCGGAATTCGACAAACTGCCAGTCGCTGCCACCATAGCGTGCGCTTTGACCCGAGGCGACGTCAACAGGCAGAAAGTCGTTACTTTTTCCCATTTCCTTGAGATCATCATAGGACGTAACAAGCAAAGTCAGGGGAACGAGCAGGATCAGCGCCCAAAGGCTGCGCCGTCGCCAACAGCGTTCGGAAAGGTCAGGTGTTTCCTCGTATAGAGCGCTCATCTTGTCAGTTCCCTGAAACAAGCATGGGTTTTGAAAGATCATAGGTGTCGGCTATGAGCGGCTGGCCATCATTGAATTTTCTGAAATCATTGATGGCAATACGCGCCTCTGAATCAAGCCTTGGTTCGATCTGGTTGGCGAGCACAAATGTGGCGCCATTGACCTGATCGGGAATGATCTCGAAAACAATACGGAGCTTTTTGGGCATGCCTGGCTCAAGCATCGGAGGCATCATGCTCGCCAACGTCCCGAGACGATCAGACCTCTGGTAACGCAGGCCAGTCGGTCCCTGCCATGTCGCGGCAATCACTGTTGTCGAAGCGTCTGTTGCCGCCAAATCTACCGTTGCGATAGCCCACAGACCTGAAGTGGTCAGGGTCTTGCTCTGCCCATACTGGGTGAATGTAAGCACGCGGGCAAACTCCACCTGATCCAATGTTACATCAAAGCGGCGGGTAAGCACCTTGTCATGCATCTTGCCATAGACGGGAATGGGGCCGGTTAAATCCATATAGTGTGGCTTCGTCTGTTGCATGCCATAGAGCAAAGCGACAGCAAGGCAGACCGCCAGAATGTTGGCGACAAGGCGCATCAGCCCTGCCCTCCGGCGAGCGGCAAACTGACCGTCGCCGCGGTATATTTGTTGTACCAGCCGGGCATACCGTACAGATTATCCTGTGGTTTGAATTTCTCGGCCTCGATACTCAGAGATATAGCGTCTTTTCGCACTGCGGTGGCTGGTATGAGCCAGACATAGACAAGTTTTTCCGGCAGCCCCGGCTGCAGAGACGGCATCAAGGCCTGATCGCGCGCAAGATAGACCATCGGCTTTTCCGCCTTCGTTTCAATCTCCGAGGGCAAATGGAACGCGCTGTAATAGCTTCTGTCGGACTGGGCCGTCCGGTTCATCAACTCAACTTCAAGTACCAGTGCTTTCTGATCGGGCTTTGGCGTCAGACCATAAATTTTCTGATCGGTCGCCCAGACTTTCAGTGGTTTGATCTGCCACCTGCCCGCATCGAGCGATTGCCCTGGCGATAGTTTGGGAATTTCATTTGGCGACCGGGCTTCGGAAACCCCCAACGCTACGGCAACGGCGATTGCCGCGAAACCACCAATACCAGCTGTTATCCAGGCAAGCGCCTTGCTGCTGAGATTGCGCATGTAGGACCACATCGGGCGATCATCCTCCCATCAGCGCGATACAATCGCGCTAAACTCTGAGTCGCTTTCTGCGGAACATGCAACGTAAGCGCGTTGCATGGCAAGTCCTTGGGTAGAGATCGAAGGTGCTTAGCGCGAGGCCGCCATGGGCAGATAACTATGGACCAGATCGACGACCTGTTGATCGCGCGCTCTTGCCGTATCACCGCCCATCACCACAGCGACGAGCTGGCGGCCATTGTCATAGACGGAGGTGACAATGTTGAAACCGGAGGCGCGGACATAGCCTGTCTTGATACCGTCAGCGCCATTGAGCTTTGCCAATACACGGTTGTGGCCTTCCACAAGCTTCCCGTTGAACGTGAATTCATGCAGGGCAAAATAGTAATATTGGTTGGGAAAATGCTTGCGCAGTGCCATGCCAAGAAGGGCCATATCCCGGGCCGTGGTGATCTGTGCGGGATCGGGCAGGCCCGATGCGTTGTTGAAGGTGGTTCCCTTCATGCCGAGTTGGCGGGCCTTGGCTGTCATCAACGCAGCAAATTGCGGTTCGGAACCACCGAGCGCTTCGGCAAGAGCGACGGCAACGTCATTAGCAGACTTGATTACGATGGCCTTGATCGCCGTATCTACATCGATCGACTGGCCCGGCTTGAAACCAAGCTTGCTTGGCGCCTGAGACGCGGCATGGGCCGAAACCGGAAGCATTGTATTCTTGGTGAGGCGGCCGGATTCCAGCGCCTCGAAGGTCAGATACAACGTCATCATCTTGGTGAGGGATGCCGGAATGCGGGGCAGATCGGCACTCGCCTGATAGAGCACCGCACCGGTGCTGCTATCCACGACGATCGAAGCGGATTTCTCCGTCATTACGGTTGGGGTCGTCGTCGCTACGGGCTGCAGTGCCGAAGTGGTTGTGCAACCGCTCGCCACACCAACGACCAGAACAAACAATGCCAGGCATTTCGACATCAGTGACAGGGGGTAAAAAACTCGCGGCACGTTCATTTTCCGGTGTCTGATTTCCAAGAGTGCAAACAGGCAGTTTCTAGCGCAGTATCGTTAATAATACGCTGCACCGCCATCCTGTTAGCTGATTTCTTGATCAAGACCAAGCGGTGTTCCCATCACTAAATTGTCGCTGGGCTTCAAGCGGTCAGCACAACCTTGACGCTACGGGACCGGTCCAGAGCCTCAGCGAATGCCGCCGGAGCCTCGCTGAGCGGAAATTCACCCGTCACAAGCCGCAATACATCAATTTCGCCCGAGACAATCAACTCAACCGCTTCATAGAATTCTTCGCCGAAACGGAATGTGCCTTTCAGGTCGATCTCCCTTGCCATAACAGCATTGGCTGGCACGGGAATAGACCCGCCGGGAAGATTGCCGACCTGCACGACCGTACCGCCACGCCGTACGGTGCGTATGGCCGAGGCAAGACCAGCGGCGGTGCCCGAAATTTCAAAGCCAATATCGAAAGGCGTTGCCACAGCCAGTTTGGCAAGCTTCTCCTCGCCTTCTGACAGGTCGAATATCTTGTTAGCGCCGAGTTCAAGCGCGAATTTGAGGGGTGCTGCCGCCAGATCAACCATCGCCACCGATTCAGCTCCCGCATGTTTCAGCGCGAGCAAGGTCAGAAGGCCGATAGGTCCGGCGCCGAAAATAATGGCTGAGTGGCCTTTGACATGCCCGACACGCCGCACCGCGTGAAGACAGACGGCAAGAGGTTCGGCCAGCGCCGCTGCCTGAAACGGAAAATCTTTCGGCACCTTCACGCATTGCGCCGGTGTTGCATCAAAATAACTGGCGAACCCCCCCTGCATATGCGGGGTCTTTGAGGCGGAACCCATGAAGTAGATATTCTCGCACAGATTGGCGCGGCCCTCGTGACAATAGACACAGGTGCCGCACCAGCGCGACGGGTTGACCGCGACGCGGTCGCCAACAGCAAGCCCCGCAACGTCAGACCCGATTTGCGCCACTTCCCCGGCCACCTCATGGCCGAGGATGAGCGGCGATGTCACCACGAAATCGCCGGTTCGTGCGTGGCGGAAATAATGCATATCAGAGCCACAGATGCCACCCGCCCCGAATTTGATGCGCACCATATTGGGCTTCAGTGTCGAGAGCGAACCTTCGACAACACGCAGATCCTCGGGGCCAAAAAGGGTAGCAGCTATGGTATTCATTTGATTAGTCCCAGTTGTGTCGGCAGCCACAGGGTGATCGCCGGTATGAAGGTAATGGCAATAAGGGCGATGAAGAGCGGAACCAGCCAGGGCAGGATTGCCATGGTGGTACGCTCAACCGAAAGCTTGGCAACACGCGACAGCACGAACAACACCATACCGAGCGGCGGATGCAGCAGACCGATCATCAGGTTCAACGTCATGATCAACCCGAAATGCACCGGGTCAATGTCGAATTTGAGGACAAGCGGTAGCAGGATCGGCACCAGAATGGTGATGGCGGCAATTGTATCGAGGAAACAGCCGACAAACAGCATCAGCAGATTGACGAGGATGAGGAACACCCATTTGTTATCGGTGATCGACAGGATTGTCGCTGACAGCAATTGTGCGGCCTGACTGACCGTGAGCAGCCATGCAAATACCGATGCCGCCGTTACGATGAACAGCACCGAAGCCGTTGTTTCAATGGTATCAAAACTCGCCTTGGCAAGGCTTGCCAAAGTCATGGTGCGATAGCGCACAAGGCCAAGAAACAATGACCAGAGCACAGCTGCTACAGCGGCTTCAGTGGGCGTGAACCAGCCCATGGTCATACCGCCGATGAGAATAACCGGGGTCATCAGGGCCATCACGGCGGAGAAGTCAAAATACCAGTCCACCGCCAGCAGAATAAGAAGGGCAATACCAACCGAGGCATTAACGGAAAAGCCCAGAAGCGTCGCGATGTAGATGATAACGGGAATGGAAAAGACGACGAGGATTTCGAGCCCTGCCTCAAGCAGTTGCTTCATCTCGAAGGGCGCGTCCGAACCCCATTTGTAAACATAGGCAAAGACGGCAACCGTCAGCATCATCAACACGGTCATGACAACACCGGGCATGATACCGGCCATGAACAATGCACCAATGGAGACATTGGCCATCATGCCGTAAATCACGAAAGGCAGGGATGGCGGGAAGATTGGCCCGAGCGTTGCCGACGCGGCGGTCACGCCAACGGCTGCCTCGATGGGATAGCCATGGTCTTTCATCGCCTTGATTTCGATGGTGCCGATACCGGCCGCATCGGCAAGCGCCGTACCAGACATGCCGGAGAATACCACGGAACCGATGATATTGACCTGCGCGAGGCCACCCTTCATCCACCCGACAAGCGCGACAGCAAAGGCATAGATGCGGCCTGTGACACCGGCGGAGTTCATCAAATTGCCAGCGAGAATGAAGAAGGGCACGGCGAGCAGCGGAAAACTTTCAACACCGGCAATCATGCGCTGTGCGACGATAATGTCAGGGGCGACGCCGTAGAGAACGAGATAGAGCACCGAGGCCACGGCCATGGAAATGGCAACCGGCACGCCGATAATCATGAGAACAAGAAACGATCCAACAAGAAGCAGCATGGATTAATCCTCTACCTTCTGAAATTCCTCCGGCCGTTCCAGAACGGAATAGCCACGGCGCAAATTGCTGATGAAAACCTGAATGGATCGAAACAGCATCAGGACGAATGCCAGCAGGACGGAATAGAAAACGATATTGCGCGGCAGATCGACAGTGACCATCTGCTCGTCGGCAACAATGTCGACATAGCGCCACATCAACCAGCAGGCATAGACAAAGAAGCCCATGCGCACGAGGTCAACGAAAATGGCGAGTACGCGCGCAAGAGGTGCCGGAATGTAGTGATAGAGCACGTCGACCTGAATATGCCGGGAGACCCGCACGCACATGACGGAACCAAGGAACACGACACCGATCAGGCAGTTGATCGCGATTTCCTCTGTCCAGGCATAACTGTTGTTGAGGACATAACGCGTGAAGAATTGCAGGAAAACGCAGCCGGTCATCAGCCAGAAGATGATCAGCGTCAGCCAATCCTCGATGGCATAATCGGATAAATTGGCGGCCGGTGCCGCATCTTCAAATGAATGCGCCAGTTCCTCGGCGGTCGTCTGGGTATGAACTTCCTTTGTCATGCAATCTCTCCGTTCAAAAACCATGGGGAGAGATGACCGGAGAATTTCCCCGGTCATCGCCAGAAATTATTTGATGGCGCGAATGGCTTCCCAATCGGACTTTTCGTAACCGAAGTCTTCGAACTTCACCTTTTCCATGACATTCTTCTCGAAGTCAGCCTTGTCGACTTCAGTAACGTTCAGACCGCGTTCCTTGAAGCTGGTGACGAGTTGGTTTTCCTTGTCCTCGATGATCTTCGTCGTCTTCTCCGCCGCCTCCTGCATCACATCGCCGAAGATTTTCTTGTCTTCATCCGAAAGGCTGGCCCAACGGGTCTTGGAGATCACCGTGTTGAGGTGATCAACAATGTGGCCGGTCAGAACAATGTTCTTCTGCACCTCGAAAAACTTTTTCGCTTCAATCGTGGTCAGCGGATTTTCCTGCGCTTCAACAGTGCCATTCTGCAAGGCGAGATAGACCTCGGCAAAGGCAATCGGTGTGGTGTTGGCACCGCAGGCGCGCGGCATGGCAAGATAGGCAGGCACATCAGGCACACGGATTTTCAGACCCTGCATATCAGAGCATTTTGCAATCGGCTTGTTCGATGTGGTGTGACGCGTGCCGTAATAGCTGACAGCGGCAATGTGGTTGCCCGTCTTGTCCTCGTAGCCCTTGGCCAGACGCTTGAATATATCACTCTTCGTATAGGCGATCAGATGCTCAGGATTGCGGAAAATATAGGGGAAATAAGTAACGCCAATCGGCTTGAAGTCACGGGCGGCAAAGCTGGAACCGGAAATGATGATATCAACGGTACCGAGCTTCAGGCCCTGATTGATGTCGGCTTCCTTGCCGAGCTGCGAAGCCGGGAAAACGTCGATCTTGTAGCGACCATTGGTGCGCTTGTTGATTTCTTCGGCGGCCCAGACCGATTGCGTGTGGAACGGTTCGGATGTTTCGTAAACATGGGCCCATTTGAGCACCGTTTGCGCCTGTGCCGCTACGGCGGACAAGGCAAGCGCTGCCACAGCGCCCAGAATGGCTGTCAGTTTGATCTTCATGTCTTTCTCCTCCCAGATTGAAATCAGATCGTGTTGCTTCTCTTGGCGCGCCCCTCAGGTTGCCCCCTCTCCGTGTCCGGCTCCTCACCGAAACTTTCGGAAAATCTTGCCTGCGATTGCAGAAGATGAAATTGCATGGCCGCTTTGGCCGCCACAGGATTACCCGCCGCGATGGCATCACGAATGGCGCGGTGTTCGGCGAACGCCTGCTGCCACGACGCCGGACCTTCAAAATAACTGGCGAGCTTTTCGAAATAGGGCGTCATGCGCTGGTCAAACAACTCGCCGACAAAACGGTTCAACGCGGAATTTTCGATGATACCGGCGATTGTCGTGTGAAAATCCCGATCATAACCAATGGATATTTGCGGGCTATGGAAATTACCCGCCATGCGGGTCAGCACCTCATCCAGCGCCGCCACATGGGCTGGTGTAACCATCCGCGCCGCTTCTTCGGCAATGGCGCATTCAATCAATGAGCGGGCGCGCAGAAGTTCGAATGGGCCCTCCAGATCTTCCGGATGAAAGGCACTCCGTCGTGGTCTTTGCTGGATGACATAGATGCCTGAACCCATGCGGATGTGGACAAAACCTTCCACTTCGAGGGCGATCAGGGCTTCACGTATGGTTGGGCGGGAGACCGCAAGCTGTTCAGCCAGTTCGCGCTCGCCGGGCAAGCGTTCGCCAACCGCAAACTCACCCTTTTCGATGAGCGCGCGTATCTGGTCGGCGACCTGCCGGTAGAGCCGGCGTGGCTGGATGGCTGCAAACATGGACCCTCCCCTGTGCGCGCATCCTCCCGATCACACGCACCACTGGTAAATTGGCCTTACCAATATTCAACTGATACATTGATATATATGATAGAGTCAATTGTTCAATTTTGCAGCCAATTTAACCGCCCAAAACCGCCGCACAGGCCTGTGGAAAGGGCATTTGTTACAGTTTGTTGCGCAAAGTGATTGCCGCAGATGCCCCCGAACAGGGTAGAGAGAAAATTAACGGGTCGTAAACGGCCGCATAAAACTGGTGGACAATGGTTTCTGACATTCGATTGCTGCGCCCTCTGGCCTGTCTTGGTCTGGTACTGACCTTGGCTGCCTGCACCACGGGCAACCCGACACTTCCAGTCGCTACAGCATCGATTCCGGTTCCTGCTGCTGCCCCCCGCACCACTGCATTGACGGTAACGGACGCCCCAGTCCAGATGGCCTATGCGGGCCCGGCGGTCAAAACCACAACGATGACGCCGAGCGCAGCTGTCGAAGTGGCTTCGGTTGCGGAACCTGCCAAGTTTTCTGCGCCGGGCACTCCGGTTGACACCCTCATTTCGCAATATTCAGCCGCTTATGCCGTACCTGAATCACTTGTGCGCCGTGTCGTCCACCGTGAAAGCCGTGGCCGCCCGGAAGCGCGTAACGGCAAATATTGGGGCCTGATGCAATTATTGCCGTCCACGGCTCGCGCCATGGGCCACAACGGTACCGCCAAAGACTTGCTCGATGCGGAAACCAACCTCAAATACGGTGTGAAATATCTGGCCGGTGCCTATCGCGTTGCCGACCGCAATCCGGATCAGGCCGTGCGGCTTTATTCGCGAGGCTATTACTATCAGGCCAAGCGCAAGGGTATGCTCGAAGAAACCGGTCTGAAGGGTGGCACGCCTGTCGTGTCGACCCAGATTGCTTCCCTGCCCATGGCTCCGGTTCCAACCATTGCCCAGCAGCAGACAGCCGCAATCATCCAACCCGCCGCAGCCATTGCAATGGCTGATCCGGCGCCTGTCCGTCTCAGCCTCGTTGCCATTCCTGCGGACCGCCCATTCTGAACGGGCTATAAATACGCTAGTTGAATAATTAGCCGATTCATGGCGTTGTGTGCTCAATCGGGGGCACATGAATGTTTCTTTCTATCATTATTTCCATCGTCGCGCTTATTGTTGCGGCAACTGCGCGGCAGCAAATCAGTGTACTGCGCAAGCAGGTTGAGCAATTGCAGCAGCAAATTGCCGGGACACTCCAGCCTGCGCCCATAGGGCGCGAGAATAGTAAAACGGCTCGCCGGTTCCGGGAAGATGAACCCTTAACGACCGTCGTCACACCCCAGCTACCCGCCGCCGAGCCCGTAGGGCCGCCGATGCGAGCAGTAGCCGCCTCCACTCGACTCGACCCCAAAAAGGTCGCCGAGATCATGTCCGGCAAACCCTCAGCTGAGCCGGTTACAGTCAAAGCGACGCCTGCAACCGGTATTCCAGTCGAGCAGCCAAAGAAGAAATCCTATGGCGATTTCGAGCGGTCGCTTGGCCGCAACTGGCCAGTCTGGATCGGCGGTGTCGCGCTTTTCCTCGGCGGTATCTTCGTCGTGCAGTATTCCATTGAAAATGAACTGCTTGGCCCCGGTATCCGGCTTTGCCTCGGCGCTCTTTTTGGCCTGCTGCTCTTGGGCGCGGGTGAATATCTGCGGCGCAAAGAAAAGCCACTCGGCCTTTCTGTTAGCGGCCCTGACTATATTCCCGGTGTTCTGACCGCCGCAGGTTCGGCGGCACTCTTTGCCGTCGTCTATGCCGCCCATGGCATCTATGGCTTTATCGGCACCTCCACTGCCTTTGTTGCGCTCGGAGCTGTTGGCCTTGCGACACTCGCTTTGGCCATCAAACATGGCCCGTGGATTGCCGGGCTTGGCCTTATCGGTTCGTACCTCACTCCGGCTCTGGTGAATTCGCAAGCACCGGCACCCTACAGTTTCATGACCTATCTGTCGGTTGTTACGCTCGTCTCGGTTGTTCTGTCGCGCGCGAAAAACTGGCCACTGATCGGCGGCGGCGCAATCATTCTCGCAGCGCTCTGGGGCGCGGCCTATACGGGTTTCGATCCCCTGCCCAATGGCGGCGCGCTCGGCCTTTTAACGGTCAGCCTGTTGGCTCTATCGGTGTTTAGCCATCTGAAGCCAAGCTACAAACTGTTCGACCGGATAGAGGAGCCCTATTTCGACCCTGTTACCATAGCGGGTGCCGCTGGCGCGGTTCTTCTCGGACTTGGCTATATCTCGCACGATCTTTTCGGACTGGCGTCCTCGCGCTATCTGATCCTTGCAACGATCATCATCGCCGTATCAACACTGGCACCGCTCTTTATACGCCGTGCCTTGCCCTTCCTTGTTCCGGCGGCCCTGCTCTCGCTCGTACCACTCACCCTTCTGGACATGCACCAGTTTTTGGATAGCGGCTTCGACAATTCAGGCCTATCGCTCTACGACCCGATGAAATATCGCAGCTTTGCCATTTTCATTGCGCTTGCTTTCACAGCTATCGGCGTTATTGCGGCAACCGTGCTTGCCCGGCTGCCTGACATCATACGCGGACTTGCCTATGCGGCGTTGGGAACTGCTGTTCCATTCGTCATGATCATCCTGATGATCTACATCTTCGGCAATACACCGGCTTCAACCGAAGAAATATTGACCGTGGCGCTGGCAATCATCGGCTTTGGCGCTGCGACGTGGCTGGCACGCGCATGGAAAGACGACATCAAGCCAATCTCGCCCGCATGGCTGTTTGATGCTGCATCCATCGGCTTTGCCGTTCTTGCGCTATTTGTCGTGTTCGAACCGCAATGGCGTGTTCTGGCCGCCTGCATACTTGCCGTTGTCTACGCGCTCGCCACCCGCATGCGCATGGCGCCGGTGCTGCGCTTTGCTCCGGCAGTCTTTGCGGTCGTCATCATCGGACATATTTTCTTCGATCCAACCATCGTCGGCAGTGACCGCTTGTCGACAACGCCGTTCTTCAACCAGCTTCTGCTCAATTATGGCGGGTTCTTCGCGGCTATGGTGATCGCGCAGATCATCCTCGCCAAGGGGATCAAGGATACGGCCTACCGCCTCGTGCAGGCGCTCGCCGTGTTGGCGGGCTTCGTGCTTATCAATATCCTCGTTCGCCATTGGATGAACGGCGGCACATTGAGCAGCAATGGCGATCTCACATTGAGCGAACAGTCGCTCTACACGCTCATCGCGCTTGGCGGATCACTGTCACTGATGATGCTGAGCAAGGGTGGCCAGGACTGGCTCTATCGCACTGCTGCACTGATTGTTGGCTATGTCGGCATTCTGATTGCCGTGTGTCAGCATTTCATCTTCCTCAATCCGCTGTTTGACGGTTTTGTCGCTGGCGGATTTGTCTTCAACAGCCTGTTTATGGGTTATCTGCTGCCCGGCCTTCTGGCAGCACTTGTTGCGCTCAATGCCTTTGGCGAACCGCAGATAAAACTCTTCGGCTTGCCGCTGGTTATGGCACAGGCGAACCGCCCCAGACATTACGCCATGGCGCTGGCAATCCTCTCGGGCCTCATGCTGTTTACATGGGTCACACTGACTATCCGTCTCTTCTTCCAGGGCAACTATATCAATCTGGGACAGGGTGTGGATTCGCCTGAGATGTTCACCTATTCCGCCGTCTGGCTATTGTTCGGCCTTGGCCTGTTCGGTCTTGGGGCATGGCGGCAGAACAGGCCGTTGCGTCTGATCTCTGCCCCGATCGTCTTTCTTGTCATCGCCAAGGTCTTCCTGCTCGACATGGCAAATCTTGAAGGCATCTTGCGGGCGCTGTCCTTTATTGGCCTCGGCCTCTCGCTTGTTGGTGTGGGGCTGTTCTATCAGCGCATTCTCAATGCGGGGGCGGCAGCTACGCCGCCCACCAATGATGAAAGTGGTGAACAGGCCCGCGCCCCTGACCCACTTTAAGCGTATCGGCGGCAGCCATGGCTGCCGTCAGATAATCCTTTGCCTCGCCGATTGCCGTAGGCAGGTCGTGACCTTTGGCAAGTCCGCTGGCGATGGCCGCTGCAAGCGTGCAACCCGTACCGTGATCGTGAGTTGTTGACAGGCGCGGACCGTCAAAACGCTGTAAGGACGAACCGTCGAAGAGAAGGTCCGTACTCAAGGCACTGTTGCCATGGCCGCCCTTGATCAACACTGCCGCCGGGCCAAGCTTCAACAGCAGTTCGGCTTGCCGTGTCATTGCCTGTTCATCTTGAGCAATGTCCGTGCCGGTCAGGAGCGCGGCCTCAGGCAAATTGGGTGTCAGCACAAGCGCCAGAGGCAAAAGCTGCGTACGAAGCACCTCAATCGCCTCGGGCTGTAACAATGGATCACCCGAGGTTGCAACCATTACCGGATCAAGCACCACCTGGCGTTGCCATCGGTTCAAGGCTTCGGCGATAGCATCGATGGTTTCCACGGTGGAGACCATGCCGATCTTGATCGCACCCACCGCGATATCCGAGAGAACCGCATCAATCTGCGCGCGAATAATGCCCGGGCTTAAATTCTCGATGGCGGTAACGCCGCGTGTGTTCTGCGCCGTGATTGCGGTCAATACGCTTGTTCCATAGACACCAAGCGCCGAGAACGTCTTGAGATCGGCCTGAATACCAGCGCCGCCGCCGCTATCGGAGCCTGCAATCGTCAAGGCAATGGCGGTCATGCCGTCGCCCTCAACGCCTCATCGACAGCATCGCGCAGCACCTGTGCAGCGGCGCGCGGATCAGCCTGCCGGAAGATTGCCGAAATGATCGCAACGCCATCTGCGCCCGCCGCAATGGCTGGAGCCACCTTGCCAAGGTCAATGCCAGCGATAGCACCCACAGGTAGATCCGGCTTTGCTGCCCGGATGAGCGCAGCCAGCCGGGCAAAGCCGTCAAAGCCAATCGGCCCATCCGGATTGTGCTTGGCTGGAGTTTCGAACAGGCCGCCCACGCAGGCGTAGTCGATATCAGCGACTATGGCCGCTTGCGCATCCGCTTCGTTCTTCACCGTCAGACCAATGATGGCATCAGGACCAAGCAGCTTTCGTGCATCACTGACCAGCATGTCCTCACGCCCGACATGCACACCGTCAACACCAGCCACCAGAGCAACATCAATGCGGTCATTGACGAGCAACGGCACACCAGTGCCTTTCAACGCCGCATGGATAGCCCGCGCGCGCTCCACCATCACCCGGGTCGGTGAGTTCTTATCGCGATACTGGATAATGGTCGCGCCGCCGCGCGCGGCCTGCAGCGCCAGTTGCCCTAAATCCTTGTCACCACCGATTGCATCAACATCGACAATGGCATTCAAACGAAAATCTACTTTTGGCATGATTGTTCCTCCTCTATGAAACGTTTCACCGCAGTTCAACGGCCAGATCATCAACTTTGGGTACGGATTTGATCAGTCCGGCATCGTGCATGAACACACCGAGCCGTTCATAACGGCTACGGTCGAGCGCAGCGGGACGCTTGGCAAAACGCGGCAAAGTATCGGTCCATGCCTTCAGGTTCAGCGGGTTATCGAGGTCGGGATAGGCCTTGATGAACAGCGCCCAGGATTCATCCGGGTGATTGGTCAGATAAACCGCGCCCTTCTCCACCGCTTCGATGAAACGTTTCATCCTGCTGTCTCCGGCAAGGTCAGGGTGCGTCAGGAAGATCAGTTCATCATAGACAGGAACACCGTGCTCCTCCGGAAAGAACGCCGTTCCCTTATGGCCTTCCTGCGCCATTTGGGTGAGTTCAAAATTCCTGTAACCACCAACCGTCGCATCCACCTGTTTGGCGATGAGCGATGATGAAAGGGCGAAATTGACATTGATCAGTTCGACATCATCGGCTTTCAGGCCTTCCGATTTCAGCATGGCGCCGAGCATGGCATCTTCAAAGCCCGCCACGGAAAAGCCCACCTTTTTGCCCTTCAAATCCTTCAGGCTTTTGATCGGACCATCGGCCAGCACCGTCACCGTATTGAGCGGGGTTTCCACCAAGGTGCCAAAGCGCACCAGCGGCAGACCCTCATCATGGCTGAGGTAGAGATTGGGCTGATAGCCGATGGCAATATCAGCCTGTTTCGCCGCGACAAGACGCGGTGGCGCCGCCGGATCAGCCGGGGGGATCAGATCGACATCAAGACCGGCCTCACTGAAAAAACCCTTTTCGCGAGCGACAACCAGCGGTGCATGGTCAGGGTTGACGAACCATTCGAGAAGAACAGACAGCTTGTCCGCCGCCATCGCCTGTGATGGCAGGAAAGGCAAAGCGGTTAAGAGGGCAAAGGCAAACGCACAGCGGCGAAACATGGATATTCCTTTATTGATGGGACGAACGAAAATTCTGATCATGACACCTGCATCCAAGGGGTGAGGCGCGCGGCGAAAGCATCGACGAGAAAACGCAGGACAATAGTCAGAACCGCGAGAATGATGAGGGCGGCAAACAGCGTATCGGTCTGCATACGGGCATTGGCCTGAAGCATGACAAAGCCAAGCCCACGCGAGGCACCAACCCATTCGCCAATCACCGCACCAATAGGCGCAAAGACCGCCGCAACGCGCAGGCCTGAGCCGAGACCGGGCAAGGCGCTGGGAACGCGGATTCGAAACAAGGTCGCCAGCGGCGTTGCCTGTGTCAGGGCTGCCGCATCCAGCAAATCCTGATTGGTGCGGCGCAGCGCATCGGCAAAGGCGGAGGCCACGGGAAAGAAGATAATGAGGCTCGCCATGACCACTTTCGAGGCAAGGCCAAAGCCGAACCAGAGAACCAGAAGCGGCGCGATGGCAAAGACAGGAAGTGCCTGCAAAACAAGCAGGAGCGGCCAGACGATCTGACCGAAACCCGGCAAACCAGCAACGAGAAGTGCGGTCAGGATTCCGGCAACAGCACCAAAGAACAATCCGAGCAGAATTTCGAGCACGGTGATGGCGGCATTGGTCAGGAGATAGTGGCGCTGTTCGATCAAGGCGACAATAACTGAGCCGGGACCCGGCAGGATAAAGCGCGGCGGCTGCAAGGCCCAGATAGCCAACTGCCAGCACAGAAGCACAGCCAGCAAAGCGCCAGTGATGCGGACAAGCATGCCCATGACGGCGATCACATCGTCACAGAAATGATGATTGCGATATCAGGGTAAACGGCATCTGCAGGACTCCATCAAAAGCGTGGAGATCCGGATATGTGCGAAGACAAGGCAGAGTGCGTGGAGAGTGCTCAATTCCCGTTCCTACGCCGGCATAACCCGGATCAGGTTCAAGGGTCCAGCTCGACGCTATCTCAGCACTGTACAGTGCCCCCCTCGGAATAAAGTCATGATGGAGCGGCGCAAGAGCAAAGTCAATCGCGCCGCTTTTGTGCTGATGATTACTGGGTCAGGCGAATTTGTGAGTAATCGAATGCGCACCCGGTTGTCAGCGTATACTCGAAATCCGGTGTGCCCCCACCGCCATCTTCCCAACCGTGTTTTTTTACCGAACCATCGCAGTTCATAAGTTTGTCCATAATCACCGGAGTGTCGCTATCTTTCGGCACAGTGGATTGACCGCCGCCCTCAACGAACCGCCAGGCATCACGCGCTCTGTTGCTTTTGACCAAGAAAGCATAGGTCGTATCATTGCCATAGAATTTATTCTCGTTGTCAAAGTTTAGATTGTTTGGAACTGGCGTGATCTGGTATTTGGGATCATCGACCATGCCAGGATTCTTAGGGTCGTTGGATTTTACCTTGGGGGCATCCACACAATTCCTGCCCGAAGGCTTCATTCCAATAGCGCAGCCGTCTTTCTTGACGATCATGGTAAAATAAAACGACTTGTATGTGCCCAAGTCAAAGGTCAGCGGCGTTGATCCCACTGCGGGATTGGATGTCCCTGTGTTGTTGATGTATTTGTATTCGATAGAGCCGACTTGTTTCTCAGCGCCATCGGCTCCAACAACAATAATGGAAATTTTCTTGTAATAAATTCCTTTTACGTTCGTGACTTTTATTGTTGCTTGCTTTGGCGTCAACGCCCCTGAAGCTGTCGAAGTGGTTCCGATATCCATCGAATTTTGGCTCAACACCTGCATGAATGTCGTCTTCATCGGCCTCGCGAGTGAAAGCTTGATCCGTGCAGGGACATCGTCAGTAACCGACACGTCGTAGGTAGCGCCACTAGCGTCAAAGCCTGGAAGGTTAGCGCGCAAACTTTGTTGAATGCGGGCCTTCACATCGGGTAAATTGCTGCCGTTGTAAGTTGAGGCGCCCCACAAAACCGCGGCATCTGCTGCATTCTGCAGTTCCGCGTGATCACTGCTTGCACGGGTATAATCCACGGCCAATCCTGTCACGCCGAGAAGCGGAACAAGCAATAGTCCAAACGTCAATGCAGTTGCGCCGCTGGTATCTTTAAGAAAATCTCTGAATTTTTTCATAGCCCGCTCCGGTGTTGGGCGGACCATGGATGAAATGGCGTAAATACGCCTTTAGGAAATTCGTTCAGATTGTCACGATCTGCGGCAAGTCTCAGCGTATGGTAAAAATCCGGTGAAACAGACCCTATGCGGCGGGTATATCCGGCCGCACAAAACCCTCGCTGGCGACAAGCAGATTGCGCGTATAGGCCTGCGTGACCTTGTGCGCCGCAAGATCATCAGCTGAAAGGCGCTCCACTTCCGCGCCGTTCTGCATCACCATCAGCCGGTCGCACATATGGGTCACAACTGCCAGATCATGGCTGACCATGAGGAATGTCAATTTGCGGTCGCGGCGGATCTGTTCGAGCAGGTTTAGCACCTCTGCCTGCACCGAGGCATCAAGCGCCGATGTCGGTTCATCCAAAAGCAGGATCGATGGTTCAAGGATCAGGGCGCGCGCAATAGCCACGCGCTGGCGCTGGCCGCCGGATAGCTGATGCGAATAGCGAAAGCGGAAGCTCGATCCAAGTCCCACCTCGTCAAGCGCGCGCAGGATACGTTTTTCAATATCGGCAAAGCCATGCACAGCCAGCGGCTCCAGCAAAAGCCGGTCGACGGTCTGGCGCGGATGCAGAGAACCATAGGGGTCCTGAAACACCATCTGCACTTCCCGGTAAAATGCCTTGGTGCGGCTCTTGCCGAGAAGCTTGCCGTTAACGGTGATTGATCCGCGTGTCGTTGGGGCCAGTCCTGCAATGGCACGCAGCAATGTCGACTTGCCTGAACCGGATTCGCCCACAAGCCCGAAGGATTCACCCGGCATCACGTCAAGACTGACGCCGCGAAGCGCGCGGAAGCGGTCGAATGTCACTTCAAGTTTATCGACGACAAGCGCTTTGGAAGGAGATGTAGTCATGCGGCCCACTCCGGCTTGCGATCAAGGACGGGGAGCGGATGGGTATCGGCACCAATCTTGGGCATGCAGTTCAAAAGACCTTGCGTATAGGGATGTTTGGCATTGTGCAGGTCCTTGGCGGCAATCTCCTCGACGATCCGTCCGGCATACATGACAATGACCCGGTCGCAGAAGGAGGATACCAGCCGCAAATCATGCGAAATGAAGATCAGCCCCATGCCGCGGTCCCGCACCAGATTGTCGAGGATGGCAAGAACGTCGAGCTGGACGGTGACATCAAGCGCCGAGGTCGGCTCGTCTGCGATCAGCAATTCAGGCCCGGTGATCAGCATCATGGCAATCATGGCCCGCTGCCCCATACCGCCTGATACTTCGTGCGGGTGCAGATCAAAAACCCGCTCAGGGTCGCGAATCTGCACGGCGGCAAGCATATCGAGCGCCCGCTTGCGCGCTTCTGACCGGCTGACCTTTTCGTGGGTGCGCAGGGTTTCGACAATCTGCCGTCCGATGCTCATCACCGGATTGAGCGAATATTTCGGGTCCTGCAGGATCATGGCAATGCGATTGCCGCGCAGCGACCGCCGTTCGGCTGCTGAAACTTTCAGAAGATCGATCCCGTCGAAATTCAACGTCTCCGCCGTGATTTTCGCATGAGACGGTGTCAGCCCCATAATGGCACGCCCGGTCTGGGATTTGCCAGAACCGGATTCACCGACGATACCAAGACGTTCACGGCCAAGGGTAAAGGAGACGCCACGCACGGCATCGACCACCCCGGTGCGGGTTGGAAACTGAACCCGCAGATCGTTCACGGTCAAAAGGGTGCTCATTGGTTGTTACCCCGCGGATCAAGCGCATCACGCAGGCCATCGCCCAGCAGGTTGAAGCCAAGGCTGACGATGACAATGGCAAAGCCGGGTGCTGCCGCAACCCACCATTGATCCATGATGAAGCGACGGCCCGAAGCGATCATCGCACCCCATTCCGGCAGTGGCGGCTGAGCGCCGAGACCGAGAAAGCCAAGACCGGCTGCAATCAGGATGATGCCAGCCATATCAAGTGTCACACGCACGATGAGCGAGGACAGGCAGAGCGGCATGATGTGGCGCAGGACAATCCGAAAGGGCGATGCACCCATCAGGCGCACGGCTGCAATATAGTCGGAGTTGCGTATGGTGAGCGTCTCGGCTCTGGCAATACGGGCATAGGGTGGCCACGAGGTGACGGCGATGGCCAAGACCGCATTCTCAATGCCGGGTCCCAGGGCTGCGACCAGCGCCAGCGCCAGAATGAGCTTTGGAAAGGCAAGGAAAATATCCGTCAGGCGCATCAGGATCGAATCCACCCAGCCACCCGCATAACCGGCGACAGTGCCGACGATCAGGCCGATAGGTGCCGCGATGATAGCGACGAGAATCACCACATAGAGTGTCAGGCGCGAGCCATAGATCAGGCGCGAGAGAATATCGCGGCCCTGATCATCAGTACCAAGCCAATAGTCACCACCGGGCGGCAACAGGCGCGCATTGCGCAAATCGCCAATGACAGGCGAATGCGGTGCGAGAACATTGGCCAGGGCGGCCACCAGCAACAGCGCGATGATGATGGCAAGACCGGCAAGGGCGAGCCGGTTGCTGGCAAAGCGGCCCCACACCAGATAGGCGCGCCCAAGCCTTGCCTGCAGGCGCGATTGCGGACGGTCGCTCATCAGCCATTCACGGCGGGACATGGGTTGTGGTGTCTTGATTGTCTGGCTCATCGTGCACGCGTCCGTGGGTCAAGCACCCGATACAAAAGATCGGACAGAAGATTGATGGCGATGAACACTGTACCGATGACGATGGTGCCACCAAGCACAGCGTTCATATCGGCGTTTTGCAGGGAGTTGGTGATGTACATGCCGAGACCCGGCCATGAAAAGACTGTTTCAGTCAGGACTGATCCCTCAAGCAAATTGGCGTAGGACAGGGCAATGACCGTCACCAGTGGCACCGCCGCATTGCGCAGCGCATGGGCCCAGATGATACGGGTTTCGGACAGGCCCTTGGCACGGGCGGCTACGATATATTCCTGTTCCAGTTCATTCAGCATAAAACTGCGGGTCATGCGGCTGATATAGGCAAGCGAGAAATAACCGAGCAGCGAGGCGGGCAGGATGATGAAGGAGAAGATATTCCGGAAGGCTTCCCAATTGCCCTGCAGCACGGCGTCAAGGAGATAGAAGCCTGTTATGGGCGTGAAAGTATATTCATAGATGACATCAATACGGCCGGGGCCAGAGGTCCAGCCGAGTTTTGCATAGAACACCAGAAGCGCCAGCAGCCCAAGCCAGAAGATTGGCATGGAATAGCCGATCAGACCGATAAGACGCACGATCTGGTCAACAAGGCTACCGCGCTTGACAGCGGCGAGCACACCAAGCGGTACGCCGAAAAGCGTGCCTATGAGTGTACCGAAAGTGGCAAGTTCCATCGTCGCGGGAAATACCCTGCGGATGTCGGTCATCACAGGATTGGACGTTAAAACCGAATTGCCGAAATTGCCCTGCAATGCGCCTTTCACGTAAAGGATGAACTGCTGATAGATCGGCAGGTTCAACCCATATTCTTCCCGGATACGTTCGACCACATGGGCCGGGGCTCGATCACCAACGATCGCCAAGGCGGGGTCAATGGGAATGACCCGCCCGATGAAGAACGTGACGGCAAGAAGGCCAAGGAAGGTGATTGCACCGATCAGCACAAAACGGCCAATGGCAAGGGCAAGGCTGGAGACCCAGGCGCCTGAGCGCCTGGCCTCCAGTTGGGTATCGGTCGTTGTCATCGTTTCAGCCTTGGGCGTTTGCCCCAGTTCATTTCGATACGTTGAAGACGTAGTTGGTATCGAATGATGGTCCAAGCTTAAGGCCCTTGAGGGTTGAGCGGTAACCAGCAACTTCCGTCTGCTGGAACAACATCACAAACGGGCTTGTTTCAAGAACCTTCTTCTGCAGATCCACGTAGATCTGCGCACGTTTGGCCGTGTCGCGTTCAAGCAAAGCGGCCTTGGTTTCCTTGGTCAACTCAGGCACGTCCCAGGCATTGCGCCATGCGAGCGTCTTGTTGGTGCCCGTATCGGCATTATCAGGATTGCTGGTGAAGGTTTCCGCATTGGAATTCGGGTCCCAGTAATCAACGCCCCACTGGCCGATATAGATGTCGTGCGTGCGGGCACGGAATTTTGTCAGGGTCTGCTTGCCGTCGCCGGGGATAATCTCCAGCTTGACGCCGCCCTGTGCAAACGTCTGCTGTACGGATTCGGCAATGCCCGTTACCGGCTGGCCGTTACGCACATCCATTGTCACCGAGAAGCCGTCCTTCAGACCTGCCTTATCAAGAAGCTCCTTGGCCTTTGCCACGTTGAGCGAATAGGGCTTTTCATCCAGTTCGCCCAGAATGCCTTTCGGCAGGAACGTCTGGTGGATTTCGCCGATACCCTTGATCAGCTTTTCGCCGATGGCATCGTAATCAACGAGATACTTCAGCGCTTCGCGCACCTCCGGCTTGGCCAGATTGGCGTTCTTCTGGTTAAGACTGAAATAATAGATCGTGCCCTTTGGCGCACTTGTCGTCTTGATGTCGCTGTTCTTCACAACCTGTTCCAGATCGTTCGGTTCCAGATTGCGGGCAACATCAATATCGCCTTTCTCCAGAAGCAGGCGCTGCGTCGCGCTTTCCTTCACATGGCGATAGATAACGCGGTTGAGTATCGACTTGGTGCCGTAATAATTGTCATTGCGTTCCAGAACGAGGATTTCATTGGCACGCCAGTCGCGGATTTTCATCGGACCGGACCCGGCATAGTTGGTCTTCATCCAGGCATTGCCGTAATCATTGTCGACGATGTGCTGGGAGACGAGCTTCTTGTCGACAACCGAGGCGACCGTTGCGGTCAGACAGTTGAGCACAAAGCTTGGCGCATAGGGCTGATCAACGGTGAAGACGAACGTGTTCGGGTCTGTCGCCTTGGCCTTTTCGGTCACATTGTCAGGCTTCAGGCCAAACTGGGTGAGAATGAACGCCGGGCTCTTGTCGATCTTGATGGCGCGCTCGAAGGAATAGGCAACGTCTTCGGCAGTCAACGGGTTGCCGGAGGCGAATTTGAGGCCCTGCTTCAGCTTGAACGTATAGGTCAGGCCATCATCAGAAACCGTCCAGCTTTCGGCAATATCGGGGATAATCTTGGAAGGATCGTTGATATCGAGACGAACCAGCTTGTCATAGGTATTGCCGTTGATCTCACCCATGGTGAGCTCGAATGCTTCGCCCGGATCAAGCGTGATGACATCATCAATCGCCCACGCTTCGACAAGCGTGTCCGCCGGTGTTGCCGCCCACGCAGGCACGCCCGACACAATAAGCGCTGACAGCGCCGCGCTGCCGACGAGCAGTCGGAATTTTGCGTTTATCTGATTGATCAACATTATGATTACCCCTGTTTTTTGTATTGTTTCAGTTTGTTTCGTGCCAGGCCGACCCAAGAACGCGCATCCAGTTCCCGCGGCAAATCTTGGCAAGGTCCTCTTCAGAATATCCCGCCTCTCCCAGCGCGTTGACGAGCGCCTGATTACCCGCTGCATCACCAATTTCGCCGGGGATTTTAGCACCATCAAAATCTGAGCCAAGTGCCACGCAGTCAATACCCATACGATTGACCATATAATCAATATGACGAACCATATCGCTGAGCGGTGTATCGGCATTTTCGCGCGCGTCAGGACGCAGCATCGCCACAGCGTAATTCAGGCCAACCAGCCCCTTGCGCTCCCGGATAGCGTCGAACTGTTTGTCCGTCAGATTGCGGGCGACCGGGGTCAGCGCATGAACATTGGAATGGCTGGCGACCAGCGGCTGATCGCTGATACGGGCGACATCCCAGAAACCTTTTTCGGTGATGTGGGCGAGATCGACAAGAATACCGAGGCGATTGCAGGCCTTGACGAGATCCTCGCCAGCGGCGGTCAAACCGGGGCCCGTATCGGGGTCCATGGGGTAAGCAAAGGGAACCCCATGGCCAAAAACATTGTTGCGGCTCCAGACAGGCCCCAGAGAGCGCAAACCGGCAGCATAGAAGACATCCAGCGCGGAAAGATCAGCGCCAATACCTTCGCAGCCCTCAATATGCAAGACCGCAGCAAAAAGGCCCTTGCCCATCGCTTCCTCGATATCGGCAGTGGACCGGCATAATTTCCAACCGCCCGCCTGTTCGAGACGCAGCGCAATTGAAGCCATTTCCAGCGAGATGTCGAGAGAGGGCGCACGCTCCAAAGGCGCGGCAAGCGGCGTAGAGTAATGACCTTTTGCATCAGGCGCCTTGAAGGCGAGATCGCCGGATGGGACATAGATGGCACAAAGTCCACCAATCAACCCGCCCTTCAGCGCACGCTTCTTGTCGATATGCCCTGATGTGGTGCCGTCGATGAATTCCCTGATCGGGTCGGCTCCGTCTCTTGAATGTTTCCACAACCGGTAAAGCACATCGTTGTGACCATCAAAGACAGGCTGCATTTCAATTCCCAATCCGGTTGTTCGGCAAGGCGCGGGTACCGATAAATCGTTTCATCAATTCCGGCATCACGCACTTCTTCTTTGACAAAAGATCATGTCACCGGCGAACAGGCAAGATAGTAATTGTACAAAAGTATAATAGCCGCCGCATTTGTGCGCGGGCTGCCTATGACGACTGATTGCAACCTGTGGGTCGTGGTTAAAACCCAGCTTTCAGGCTACCAATTGAGATATTTCACAATTCGTGTTTTGTATGATGTTAATTTTAGCATATGATATTTCTAGCATATGAGGAAATCCGCGATCCTTATTCGAGACGAGCGATTTGATTTTCCGGATGGTCTGATCGTGCAGATCAAAATATGGAAATTACCTTACTCGACTACAGAGCGACCCCATGGTTTGAAATATTCGCTCTTTTTTGGTCGAAGAGGCGAGAGAATAATAGGTTATGATAATGAGGCGGGGAAAGGCGATCATCGTCACTATCGCCACCAAGAAGAACCATATGCGTTCAGGTCAATGGTCGTGCTGGTCGAGGATTTCTTGGCCGACATCCGTCGTGAGATGAAAGGAAGCCGCTCATGAACGAATTAAAAATTCTAATCGAGCGATTCGAAGATTTTTCGAAGCGGTCTGTCGAAACTGCAAAGCTTCTTGATGCGGGAGATTATAAGAATCAGCCCGCCACGCTTTCGTTTAACAGCATGCAAACACTTTTAAAGGTGTTGACGCCCAATCGTTGGACCTTGGTGGAAAAACTAAGCGAGATTGGCCCGTCGTCCATACGCCTATTGGCCCAACAGTTAAAACGTGATTATCGGGGAGTTCATGCCGATGTTAAGGCATTGGAGGACGAGGGGCTTATAATCCTGCACTCCGGCAAGATCAGCGTTCCCTGGTGCAAAATTACCGCTGTCTTTGAAATAGGCGGTATAGCGGCATGAGGAAAGGCACCTCCGTAACATTACGAAGGTGCCCGAAACCTTACACGTCCAGATTGGCGACGCTCAGCGCATTGTCCTGAATGAATTCGCGGCGCGGTTCAACGTCATCGCCCATCAGCCTTGAGAACAGGCTATCGGCATCGGTCGCGTCGTTGACCTTCACCTGCAGCAGTGAACGCGCATTCGGATCAAGCGTGGTTTCCCACAGCTGGTCGGCATTCATTTCGCCCAGACCCTTATAGCGTTGCAGCGACAGGCCCTTGCGACCCGTGGCAAAGACTGCTTCCAGCAGTGTGCTTGGTCCGGCAAGGGATTCGACCTTCTCCTTGCGGCGCAGAACCGGCGGCTTGCCGTAAACTTCCTGCAGACGCGGCGAGTAGCGGTCGAGCTGGCGTGCATCGGCGGAGCCGATCAAAGCCATATCGAGTGTCACAGTTTCCTTCACACCGCGCAGCGAGCGCTCAAGGACGTAACCATCAACACCATCATCAGGCGTTGCGAGGCGTCCGGACCAGCCCTTTTCCGTTTCTTCGGCGATCAGATCGAGGCGGGCAGCAACTTCCTTCACTAAAAGCTCGGCGCGTGGCGTATCGGAAATGGCTTCAGGATTGAGAGCCCCGGCGATGGTCGCCTGTTCCACGACCGCACGGTCATAACGGGTATTGAGGCCCGTTAGCAGATGCCGGACAGCCAGCGCATCATTGATGACGGCGCGCAGGTCGGGTCCGGTGCGCACTTCGCCGCTGGTCAATTCCAGCGATGCTTCTTCCAGACCCGATTCAATCAGGAATTCCTCGAAAGCAGCTTCGTTTTTGATGTATTGCGAGGACTTGCCACGCGACACCTTATAAAGCGGTGGCTGGGCGATATAGATATGGCCACGCTCGATCAATTCAGGCATCTGGCGGAAGAAGAACGTCAGCAACAGCGTGCGAATATGCGCGCCATCGACGTCAGCATCCGTCATGATGATGATCTTGTGGTAGCGCAGTTTGTCCGGATTGAACTCATCCTTGCCGATGCTGGTGCCCAGCGCCAGAATCAGCGTGCCGATCTGGTCGGAGGAGAGCATGCGGTCGAGCTTGACGCGCTCGACGTTGAGAATTTTACCACGTAGCGGCAGGATGGCCTGGTTCTGGCGCGAACGTCCGCCCTTGGCAGAACCACCAGCGGAATCACCCTCGACGATGAAGATTTCCGATTTGGCCGGATCGCGTTCCTGACAATCGGCAAGCTTGCCCGGCAGTGAGCTGATGCTGAGCGAGTTCTTGCGGGTAATGTCGCGCGCTTTGCGCGCAGCTTCACGGGCGGAAGCGGCCTGAATGACCTTCTCCACCAGAATCTTGCCTTCAGCCGGATGCTCTTCGAGCCAGCTTGACAGCGCCTCGTTGACAAGGCTTTCGACAACCGCGCGCACTTCGGACGAAACAAGCTTGTCCTTGGTCTGCGACGAGAATTTCGGATCGGGAACCTTGACCGAGAGAACAGCAGTCAGACCTTCGCGGCAATCATCGCCAGTCAGCGTAACCTTTGCCTTCTTGGCCTGTCCGGAGCTTTCGGCATAACCGGTCATCTGGCGCGTCAGCGCACCACGGAAACCGGCAAGGTGCGTGCCGCCATCGCGCTGCGGAATGTTATTGGTGAAGCACAGCACGTTCTCATGGTAGCTGTCGTTCCACCACATGGCGACTTCCACCGTGGTGTCATCGCGCTCACCGCGAATGTAGATCGGCTCGTTGACCAGTTCCTTCTTGGTGCGGTCGAGATATTTGACATAGGCGGTCAGTCCGCCCTCGTAGAACAGTTCAAGATCGACCGGATCGGCATGGCGACGATCCGCGAGCAAAATGCGGACACCTGAATTCAGGAACGCAAGCTCGCGCAGGCGATGCTCCAGCGTCTTGAAATCAAACTCGACCATGGTGAACGTATCTGTCGATGGCAGGAAGGATACTTCCGTGCCCGTCTCGCCATTCGAGTCGCCCGTTACCTTGAGCGGCGCATCGGCAACACCGTGGGTGAAGCTCATTTCATGAATCTTGCCCTGACGGCGAACCTTCAGGCGCAGCCAGACCGAGAGTGCATTGACCACAGAAACACCGACGCCGTGCAGGCCACCTGACACTTTATAGGAATTCTGGTCGAATTTACCGCCCGCATGCAGCTGGGTCATGATGACCTCGGCAGCCGAGACGCCTTCTTCGTGCATATCTGTGGGAATCCCGCGCCCGTTATCCGTAACGGTGCAGGAACCGTCGGGATTAAGCGTCACGGTGACGCGGGTCGCATGACCGGCAAGTGCCTCGTCAATTGCGTTGTCCACGACTTCGTAAACCATGTGGTGCAAACCGGAACCGTCATCCGTGTCACCGATATACATGCCCGGGCGTTTGCGAACAGCATCCAACCCCTTGAGAACCTTGATGGAATCTGCACCATATTCCGGTGAAGTTCCGGTCGTCATCTCAGGTGTATCACTCATATAAATTCAATCTTTTCTTGGCGCCGTGAGCTGGCGTGAAGGACCCGGGCGAATCATGCCCGGTTACAGACTTAGATATAGTGGTTAATGTGGGTTTTTCCAATTCTTGAGCACCAGGCTATCCACGGATGATGGCTAAATTAGTGGACATTGGGAATAATTATACCCACATCGTGGCTCTGGAGGCTGCCAAATGGACACTGTCAGAACCGCATTCATTCCCCCTGCACCTGTACCGCGTACGGGACCGGTTGGTACGATTGAGCTAATCCGCACCATTTACCGCAATCCACTCGAATTATGGGGCGAGCCCTCCTACAATGATCCGTGGGTATCAATCGATTGGGCCTTCCAGCATACGATCATCGCCAATGATCCCGGATTGATCCGGCATGTGCTTGTCGACAATGCCAAGAACTACAAAATGGCGGCAGTGCGCCAGCGCATCCTGCGCCCAATCCTGCGCGATGGGCTTTTGACTGCCGAAGGCGAAACATGGAAGCGCTCGCGCAAGGCCATGGCCCCGGTGTTCACCCCGCGCCATATCAATGGCTTTGCCGAAGCTATGAAGCGAACGACCGAAAACTTTGCCCAGCGCTATGAAAGCGTGGCCGGAACCGTCGATGTCTCCCGCGATATGACGATGCTCACCTATGACATTCTGGCGGAAACTTTATTCTCAGGCGAAATCGCCGGGGAAGCGGATCAATTTGCCCACGAGGTTGACCGGCTGTTCGAGACGATGGGCCGCGTCGATCCGCTTGACCTTCTCGGTGCGCCAAGCTGGCTGCCGCGCTTTACCCAGATACGCGGGCGCCGGGCGCTGGCTTTCTTTCGCAAGATCGTTGCCGAGACCATCGTCCTGCGCAAGGCACGGATGGACCGTGACGGTGATAAGGTTCCCAATGATTTCCTCACGCTACTCTTGCGCGCAGAAGGGCCGGAGGGGCTGTCGCGTGCCGAGATCGAAGACAATATCATCACCTTCATCGGTGCCGGGCACGAAACCACGGCGCGCGCGCTTGGCTGGACGCTTTATCTGCTGGCGCAGGCACCATGGGAGCGCGACCTGATCGAGCAGGAAATCGATGCCTTCATGCAGCAGGACTCTTTGCCCGCGCCGCATGATTGGCTGAACGCCCTACCCTTCACCCGCGCAGCCTTTGAGGAAGCCATGCGGCTCTACCCGCCCGCCCCCTCGATCAATCGCGAGCCGGTGGAAGACGATCAGTACAAGGACCTGTTTATTCCCAAGGGCTCGGCCATTCTGGTCATGCCATGGACCGTGCATCGCCACCGGCTCTATTGGGACAACCCCGAGGCTTTCGTGCCCGCCCGCTTCCATCCAGATAATCGCGACAAGATTGACCGTTTTCAGTATCTGCCGTTCGGCGCCGGACCGCGCGTCTGCATCGGCGCCAGCTTTGCCCTGCAGGAAGCCATCATCGCGCTTGCAATACTGCTGCACCGCTTCCGCTTTGATACGGTTGGCGCAGGCAAACCATGGCCGGTACAGAAGCTGACCACCCAACCCGATGGCGGCTTGCCCATGGCTGTTACCGGGCGGAGATAAGAGAGTGAGCGTTGCATGAACGTGGTTCGTGGTTCGACATAACAACCATGAGGGAGATATCTCCTCCCGTCATCCTCGGGCTTGACCCGAGGACCCGTAACCCCAAAGTGCTGAATATCGGGATTCACCTAATCTCCTTAGTCGTGGGTCCTCGGGTCAAGCCCAAGGATGACGGTGGGGTGGGTTGCTGAGGAGTCAAGTTCTGCAATGGTGGAGATTAGTTTTGCAACCAAACCAAACCCCTCATCCTGAGCTTGTCGAAGGGCGCAACAATCGATTTGCAGCCGACATGATTAAGCTTCCCCATTGCCACGCCCGCTTTTGCGTCTGGCTATTGAAAGGTGGGAAAGACGGGCGATCCAAAAACGGCGGCATTCACCCCCCTCTGTCCTGTCGGACATCTCCCCCACAAGGGGGGAAATCAGCTGTCAGTACTGCCTTTGCACAATTTGAAATGCTTCCTGTTGTGGGAAAGCGTTTGTGTCGATGTGATCTCCCCCCTTGTGGGGGAGTAGTCCGACAGGACAGAGGGGGGTGAAATGCCTCGACCCAATGGCAGAAAGCCCCCTGCAACCCCGCATAGACAAACAATAAACCTGCCAATTGATTTCACATGAAATAAACGCTATATTCCTTTCAGATGAAAGGTATGATTATGTCGGCACTCACTCAACGCACACCGGAACGCTCCAGCAAGACTGCGGTTGTCTCGAAAGCCTTGTTGCGCTCGGCAGAGTTGCTCGGGCTGACCGCCAAGGAGCTGTCAACAGTGGTTGGATTGTCGGAGCCGACCATATCACGCCTGAAGCGCAGTGAGGATGGCACGCCGCTGACCGGCAAGAGTTACGAACTGGCGCTCCTGTTCATCCGTCTTTACCGCTCCCTCGACGCCATTGTCGGTGGTGACGATACCGTCGCCCGGCACTGGATTCGCACTGACAACAGCATGCTTGGCGGCAAGCCGCTCAACCGCATCAAAACCATTGACGGTCTCGCCCATGTCCTCGCCTATCTGGACGCCCGACGCGCTCCGATCTGAGGCGCGTGACAGGCACGGCGCCTGCTGGCGTCTTGTTGAAGCCCAGCACCGCGTTTCCACCATGAAACTTGTCGATACGCTCGACGAGCAGGCTTTGCTTGAAGACGAGATCGAAGCGACAAAACCACCCCTTCCGCAAGCCTGCGTGCATCTCGACTATCTGCTGGCAACGCCGTTCCGCTATGGCCGTTATCCCGGTAATTCACGTTTCCGGCGCGAAGGCTATTCCCCCGGCGTGTTCTATGCCAGCGAAGTGGTGGAGACAGCCGTTGCGGAAACGGCCTTCTACCGGCTGCTGTTCTTCAGCGAGAGCCCCGGCACGCCATGGCCGCGCAATGCGCTGGAATTCACCGCATTTGAAGCCCGCTACGCCACCAAGCGCGGCATCGATCTGATGGCTGCGCCCTTTGTGCAGCATGCGGAGCACTGGACGCACCTGTCCGATTACTCGGCCTGTCTTGCGCTTGCCGATGCGGCACACGAGGCTGAAATCGAGATTATCCGCTACAAGTCGGTGCGCGATCCATCGGGCGGCGCCAATCTCGCGCTTCTCTCCTGCGCCGCCTTTGCCATGCCCCGCCCGACGCATACGACGACGTGGCGGCTGGTGTTTTCCAATTATGGCGTCAAAGCCATCTGCGATCAGCCTGATATTCGGCTGGGTTTCAGCCGTGCGATCTTTGCCAATGATCCACGCATGGCACGGGTCTAGCCAAGCCGCGCCGCATGCCAGGTGATGTGATCGGCCATGAAAGTCGAGATGAAGAAATAGGAATGGTCATAGCCATCGCGCATGTTCAGCGTCAGCGGAATACCGGCGCGCTTGCAGGCGACTTCCAACAGCCATGGACGCAGGCCATCATCGAGAAAACCATCGGCCTTGCCCTGATCCACCAGCAATTCCGGCACCCGGTGGCCGTCTTCGATCAGAAGCACGCTGTCATAGGCGCGCCAAGCCGCCTGATCCGTGCCAAGATATTTCTCAAAAGCGGGACGTGACCAGCCCGCAACGCCCGGACGGGTAATCGGAGCGAAGGCCGATACGGACCTGAATCGATCAGGGTTTTTGAGCGCCAGCGTGATCGCGCCGTGCCCGCCCATGGAGTGGCCGAAAATGCCTTGACGCGCCATATCAACGGGGAAATTAGCGGCGATCAGCGCGGGCAGTTCCTCGGCGATATAACTTGCCATGCGATAATTGGTGGCATAGGGCGCCTGTGTGGCATCGAGATAAAAGCCCGCGCCTTTACCGAATTGCCAATTGTCCGTTTCGTCGGGCACATGCTCGCCGCGCGGGCTGGTATCCGGGCAGATGATGGCCACTCCATGCTCGGCGGCGGCACGGCGATATTCGCCCTTGTCCATGACATTCTGGTGGGTGCAGGTAAGACCCGACAGATACCACAGCACCGGTACTGGACCATCCTTTGCCTGCGGCGGCAGGAAAACCGCAAAGGTCATGTCGCATTGGCATGCATCGCTGCGATGACGATAGACCCCTTGCGTACCGTCAAAACTTTTGGCGATCGATAGCGTTTCCATGACAATTCCCGTGAGATTTTATGTGTTGATTATTGGCCGAGCGAGACGGCGACATTCACCGCTGCCGCGACAAGAACGGTGTTGAAGAAGAATGAAACAATGGCGTGCAGCAGATTGACCTTGCGCATTTCGGTGCTGGTGACAGCGGTATCCGAGGTCTGCGCCGTCATGCCGATGACAAAGGAAAAATAGAGAAACTCGATGCCGCCGGGCTCTTTTTCTCCCGGAAAATCCAGCCCGCCGACATGTTTGCGCGGTGCGTCCTTTGCCCCTTCCGCCGTCTCATCCGGCTGCCAGTAAAGATGGGCATAATGAATGGCGGTCATCATATGAATGGTGAACCAGCCAAGCGGCACTGCAGCCAATGCCAGAGAAAGATCCAGCAAATGCGGGTTTTTCTCACTGTTGATCAAGACGAAAAGCGAGCCCACAGCCACGACAACCGTGCAGAATGTCACGGCAAAAATGATCCAGATCGGCTCATCGGAACGGGCGGCATTCTTCCTGAGAAAGGCTGCGGTCAGACGATGAATCTTGAATGCGGAGAGCACGAGATAGACAATGAAAAAGGCGTTTGCGCCGATCACATAGGCAAGGCGCGGGTAGAACGCCAGAGCGAGCGCCAGCGCCGCAAGGCCGACAATTGCTGCAAGATAAAAAGGATTGTGCCGCCTCAGTATCAACATCCTACCCCGCTTTTGCCGTCACTGGCCGTTGCATATCCACATGAGGAATATTGTCTTCGAGATATTCCCCGGAAACCGGCAAAAAGCCAAAGGATTCGTAAAACCGCTGCAAATGGCTTTGGGCGGACAATGCAATGGGACTATCCGGGTAGCGCCGTTCACATTCGGCAATCGCCTCCGCCATCAACCGGTCGCCCAGCCGCTTGCCGCGATGAACAGGCGAGACGACGACCCGGCCGATACGTGCATCGCTGCCAGCGCCATGCGGCTGGCGCAGACGGGCGCTCGCCACCAGCTCATCACCGCTGAAAAGCCTCAGATGCAACGCCTCAATGTCTTTGCCATCCAATTCCGGATAGGGGCATTTCTGCTCGACAATGAACACGTCAACCCGCATGCGCAGCATGGCATAGAGATCGCGCGGGCTGAATTCATCAATCCCGCGCACATCCACCGTGTAATCGGCAGGGTTCATCAGAAGACCACAACCGAGCGGATCGACTTGCCTTCGTGCATCAGATCGAAGGCGGTGTTGATTTCATCAAGCGGCATGGTGTGGGTGATGAGCGAGTCGATCTCGATCTTGCCTTCCATGTACCAGTCGACGATTTTCGGCACATCCGTGCGGCCGCGTGCGCCGCCGAAGGCCGTACCGCGCCAATTACGCCCGGTGACCAGCTGGAACGGCCGGGTTGCGATTTCCTTGCCGGCTTCCGCAACGCCGATAACAATGCTGGTGCCCCAACCACGATGGCAGCATTCCAGCGCCTGCCGCATGACATTGGTATTACCAGTGGCATCAAAGGAGAAATCCGCGCCCCCATCGGTCAGGTCCTGAATGGCCTGCACGACCTTGTCATTGCCCACTTCGTTGGGGTTGACGAAATGGGTCATCCCGAACTTTTTCGCGATCTCAACCTTCGCTGGATTGAGATCAACGCCGATGATCTTGTCCGCACCCACCATGCGGGCACCCTGAATGACATTGAGGCCGATACCGCCAAGGCCAAACACGACAACATTCGCGCCGGGCCAGACCTTGCCCGTATAGATGACCGCGCCGATGCCCGTCGTTACACCGCAGCCGATATAACAAATCTTGTCGAATGGCGCGTCTTCACGCACTTTCGCCAAAGCGATCTCAGGCAGGATGGTGAAATTGGAGAAGGTCGAGCACCCCATATAATGGAACACTTCACCGCCATCGCAGGAAAAGCGGCTGGTGCCATCGGGCATAACGCCCTGCCCCTGGGTCGAGCGGATGGAGGTGCAGAGATTGGAGCGCTGCGACAGGCAGGTTTTGCACTGGCGGCATTCCGGCGTGTAAAGCGGGATGACATGATCGCCGACTTTGAGCGACGTGACGCCAGCGCCGAGTTCGCGCACAATGCCTGCGCCCTCATGGCCAAGGATGGCGGGAAATTTACCTTCGGAATCAAGCCCGGAGAGTGTGTAAGCATCCGTATGGCACACGCCGGTGGCCATGACTTCCACCAGAACCTCGCCCGGCTTTGGCCCGCCAATCTCGATTGTCTCGATGGTCAGTGGCTTCTTGGCTTCCCAGGCAACGGCGGCGCGCGATTTCATTCAAACTCTCCCTGATACGTCTTTTAAGTGCGGTGTACTGATTTGCTGTTGTGCAGGATGATAGCCGGTGTCGTCAATCAAATCGGCGACATTTCCCGTCGCCGATCAGGGCAACCGACAGGGAGGGAGGCACAAGGCTATGGACTTGCGACAGTAAACCTTGTCAAAACGGCCTGACATTTCATCCTTGGATTTCGCCCGTGCCCGATCTGCCTCTCCTGCCCGTTACCGAGATTTTTCCAGCGCTGGATGAAGCGCTGGCAGGCGGCCATGCGGCGGTTGTCGTTGCGCCGCCCGGTGCGGGCAAAACCACGCTCATTCCCCTGCACCTGCTTGACGCCAGCTGGCGCGGCGAGCGCACCATTATTCTGCTCGAACCGCGCCGTCTGGCAGCGCGGGCAGCAGCAAGCCGCATGGCCAGCCTGCTTGGCGAGGAGGTTGGCGCCACCGTTGGCTATCGCATGCGGCTTGAAAACAAGGTTTCGGCTAAGACACGCATTCTGGTTGTGACCGAAGGCGTTTTTGCCCGCATGATCCTTGATGATCCTGATCTTAAGGACGTCGCGGTGGTGCTGTTCGATGAATTCCACGAGCGTAGTCTCGATGCGGATTTCGGTCTGGCGCTGGCGCTTGATGTGCAGGCAGCCTTGCGGCCGGACCTGAAACTTCTGGTGATGTCGGCAACGCTTGACGGCGCGCGGGTCGCGCAGCTTCTGGGAAATGCGCCTGTGCTGGAAAGCAAAGGCCGTTCATTTCCCATCGAAACGCGTTATCGCGAGCGCAAGCCCGATGAAAAGATCGAAGATGCCATGGCCAAGGCGATCCGCGATACGCTGGCGACCGAGGCCGGAAGCATCCTGGCGTTTCTGCCCGGCCAGCGCGAGATTGAGCGAACCGCCGGGGCATTGGAAAGGCGTGTCGGCGCAGATACGATGATCGTGCCGCTCTATGGCGCGCTTGAGGGCCGCGATCAGGACGCGGCAATCAAGCCTGCACCCACGGGCAAACGCAAAGTGGTGCTGGCCACCTCCATCGCCGAGACGTCAATCACTATCGACGGCGTGCGCGTTGTCATCGATAGCGGCCTTGCGCGCCTGCCCAAATTCGAACCGGCAACCGGCCTGACCCGGTTGGAAACTGTGCGCGCCGCCCGGGCAGCGGTGGACCAGCGGGCGGGACGTGCGGGGCGCACGGAACCGGGTATCGCCTTGCGCCTGTGGCGGGCGGAACAGACGGCGGCACTGGAAGCATTCGCGCCACCCGAAATTCTCGAAGCTGATCTTACCGGGCTGGTGCTTGATTGTGCGGCATGGGGTGTTGGCGATCCGCGCAGCCTGTCATTTCTGGATTTGCCGCCAGCGCCTGCCATCAAGGAAGCCAAGGCTTTGCTTGAAAACCTTGGCGCACTGGATGGTGACCGCATCACCCCGATGGGCAATGCCATGCGCGCCCTCGCCCTGCCGGCGCGTCTGGCGCATATGGTGTTGACAGCGCGCGAACGCGGACAGGCCCTGCGCGCGTCAGAAATTGCCGTGCTTCTGACCGAACGCGGGCTTGGCGGCAATGATATCGACCTTGACGTGCGTCTTTCCCGCTTCCAGCGTGAACGCGGCGACCGTGCGACACGGGCGCGCGGCCTCGCCAAACGGCTGGCGGGACGCGACGCCATGTATGCGCCGGAACCGGATAGCGTTGGACGATTGCTCATCGATGCCTATCCTGATCGTATCGCCAAATCGCGCGGCAATGGCCAGTTCACGCTGGCCAATGGGCGCGGCGGCGAGGTTGACGCGGCGACGTCACTGGCACGTTCCCCGTGGCTGGTGGTTGCCGATCTGGCTGGCCGCGCCGGAAAAGCGCGTATCCTCGCAGCAACGGAAATATCCGAAACTGAAATCCGCGAGGCGCTGGCTGATCGCATTATCAGCGGCAAGCAGGTTACATACGATGCCGCCCGCAATGCTTTGCAGGCCCGCGACGCCACCCGGATCGGGGCCATAGCGCTATCGGAAAAGAACCTGCCCGCACCCACAGGCGAACAGGCCAATCAAGGTGTTGTCGAAGCGGTGCGCAATCACGGCCTTGATATCCTGCCCTGGTCGAAGGAAGCGACCATCCTGCGGCGGCGCCTTGCATGGCTGCACAAGGGCCTTGGCACTCCATGGCCATCCATGGCGGATGCGGACCTGATCGCGGCGCTTGATGACTGGTTGCTGCCATTCCTGTCAGGCGCATCAAATCTCAACCAGATACCCGTGCATGTGCTGACGGATGGATTGCGTTCGCTAGTGCCTTACGATTTGCAACGCAAGATCGACACATTGGCACCGACGCATTTCGAGGTGCCAACAGGATCGAACATTCCCATCCGCTATGATGCCGATGACCCCGTTCTTGCGGTACGTGTGCAGGAACTGTTCGGGCTTGGCACCCATCCTGCCATCGCTGAAGGTACGATCCCGCTGCTGCTTGAGCTCCTCTCCCCCGCACACCGGCCAATCCAGATCACCCGCGATCTGCCGGGGTTCTGGAAAGGCTCATGGGCCGATGTGCGCAGCGACATGCGCGGGCGCTATCCAAGACATGTCTGGCCTGAGGACCCGGCGCAGGCCCTGCCCACCAGCCGCGCCAAGCCGCGCGGCACCTAAGTCCAGATTCTGAACCGTAACCAACGATGTAAAACGAGAATTCCCTTTGCATCGGGTTTGTTCTAAAGCTCGCCCATGGCTCAAGAATTCGGCATACGTTCCTCCTATCTGTCGCGGCGACTGCGGCTGACAACATTGATCCGCCTGCGCTGGCTGGCGGTTGCTGGTCAGAGCATCGCGGTTCTCTTTGTCGCGCTCTATCTGAAATTCCCGTTCCCGGTCAGCATCTGCTTCGCATTGATTGCCTGCTCGGCATGGTTGAATCTGCTTTTGTCGTTCCGCTACCCGATCAATCACCGCCTTGAACCACGGGCAGCGATCACCGTACTTGCCTTCGATATCCTGCAGGTGGCCGGACTGCTTTATATGACTGGCGGTCTGCAGAACCCCTTTGCCGTGCTGATGATTGTTCCGGTCATTATCTCCGCAACATCACTGCCGGCATCATCCACCGTCATACTCGGCATTCTTGTGACCGTCTGCGCAACGGCACTGGCCTATTTTCACCTTCCCTTGCCCTGGTACCCTGACGAGACACTGCAATTGCCCTTTGTGCTCGTCGCGGGCGTCTGGTGTTCCGTTGTATCCGCGCTGGTCTTCACCGCCGTCTATGCCTACCGCGTTGCCGAAGAAGCCCGCCTGCTTGCCGACGCGCTCACCGCGACGGAACTGATCCTGCAACGCGAACAGCACCTTTCGGCACTTGATGGCCTTGCCGCAGCAGCAGCGCATGAACTTGGCACACCGCTTGCCACCATCGCGCTTGTCGCCAAGGAAATGCAGCGGGCACTGGCACAGGATGATCGCTTTGCCGAAGATGTCGAGCTTTTACGCTCGCAGACGGATCGCTGCCGGGAAATTCTGAAGCGCCTGACCAGCCTTTCCTCCGAGAGCGAAGAGCATATGTCCCGGTTGAAGATTTCCTCGCTGATCGAGGAAGTCATCGAACCCAACCGCAATTTCGGCATCAGCATCGAGGTAACAAAACTGCGCGGCGAAGGCCACGAGCCGGTTATCCGCCGCAATCCGGGGATCATTTATGGCCTTGGCAATCTGGTTGAGAACGCCGTGGATTTCGCTCGCGAGACCATTGAGGTCAGTTGGGGCTGGACTGACAAGACGGTGCAGATTGTCGTCGCCGATGACGGAAAAGGTTTCCCGGCTGATATTCTCGACCGAATCGGCGAGCCCTATACCACTGGCCGCGACCGCGAGATCAATGAACATGGTGGCGGTCTGGGCCTCGGGCTATTCATCGCCAAAACCCTGCTGGAACGCTCCGGCGCAGCCATAACCTTCCGTAATCGCAATGATCCGGGCCAAGGCGCGGAAGTTGTCGTGACATGGCCACGCAACCAACTTGATGAACAAAACGGATAACCTTTGACTTTTTGTTCATTGCGAACCATTAACGGAGTATATTTGTAAGAAATGAGCAGGAAACCCTGATGGAACACACGGATCAGGACGATATTGCGGCCATAGGCGGCGATCGAACGTTGTTACTGGTTGACGACGACAAGCCCTTTTTGCAGCGCCTTGCGCGCGCCATGGAATCCCGCGGGTTTACGGTGGCGATCGCTGAATCGGTCGAGGCCGGACTTGCCAGCGTCAAGACGCACGCACCTGCCTATGCGGTTGTTGACATGCGCCTTGGTGATGGCAATGGTCTCGATATCATCGAAGCAATCCGGGCGCGCCGCGAAGATACCCGCGCAATTGTCTTAACCGGCTACGGCAATATCGCGACTGCTGTTAACGCCGTGAAGCTGGGTGCCATCGATTATCTGTCGAAGCCTGCCGATGCGGACGAGGTGTTTGCTGCACTGACCCGGCGCTCCGGTGCCAAGGTTGCGCCGCCTGAGAATCCGATGTCAGCGGATCGTGTTCGCTGGGAGCATATTCAGCGTGTCTATGAAATGTGCGACCGCAATGTTTCCGAAACAGCGCGCCGCCTCAACATGCATCGCCGCACGCTGCAACGCATCCTCGCCAAACGCGCCCCGCGCTGAGTTTCCATGTCATCGGTTTTTGCAGCCTATGCAGTAGGCGCAACTCACCATGACAGAGACACGCCTCCCGTCATCTTCGGGCTTGACCCGAGGACCCATGATCGAGAAACACGGGAGTTACCGGCATTGTAGTGGTTTTGCCGCTTTGTCGTGGGTCCTCGGGTCAAGCCCGAGGATGACGGAAAGAGGGGCATGGCCAATTTTTCTGCACCTGTGCGATTAGCGTTGCATCCTCACTCTCCCTCATGGTGAGCTTGTCGAACCACGAACCTGCAACAACTCTGCAACACATCACAAACACCTACTCCACATCCGTCTCAGGCAAATGTATCCCCGACAGTTCAGCAAGCGTCATGCGTGCGGCGCTTACCCGCGCAAAACGCAGGGTCATCGCCTTGCGGGTGGCGCCGGGCAATTTGTGCTCCGGGGCATCGCGCAGGATTTCAGCGCCATAACCATCCGATAATATGAACCCGCAATCATCAGGGAAAATATCTGCCGGAACGCCGGGATGGGTGGCAAAGAACAGCCTGTCGCAATGGGCGCGGTATTCGGGCCATTTCCTGTCGACCTTCCAGTCCTCAATCGATGACTTGATTTCAACAATCCATATTTCACCATTACGCGACAAAGCCACCAAATCCGCACGTCGTCCGGAGGCCAGCGGCAGCTCCGGCACGACAGCCAAACCAAGCTCCAGAAACAGCCGCTGCACGCCGCGGCGCACCAGCATGGCATTTTCTGACTGGCGTCCATCGATGAGCGGACTGGTCTGACCGGGAATCACAAGGGGCATGGCGCAAGTATCTTTGAAAACTCTGCAACCGAATACGGCAAAAATGCACCAGTTGGTTGAAGAAAACGTGGTTAACAGAAAACTACGCTTTACGGTTAATCAAGCATTAACAATAATGGCAGTAATGAGGGAAGACAACTGAATCGCCTTGGATTCGGCCAATACTTGATGGGGTGACTATGCAACTCAAGACGATCGCTCTTGCAGTTGGACTGATGGGTGCAACTGCTCTGACCGGCTGTTCCACGTTCGGCTTCAACTATTCCACTGCCTCCTATTCTTCTGTGACTGACGCGGGATATGTGCTTCCAGCCATTCCACGCGCCAAAATTCCTCCGCAGTTCCTGCGTCAAGAAGTTCGCTATGATAGTGGTGAAGCACCGGGGACAATCATTGTCGATACCAATGCAAAGTTCCTCTACTTCATGCTTGGGGATGGTCGCGCCATGCGTTACGGCATCGGCGTCGGCAAGCAGGGTTTTGAATGGTCCGGCTCTGCCCGCATTGCCCTGAAGCGCGAATGGCCGACCTGGACACCGCCAAAGGAAATGATCAAGCGCAAGCCGGAACTGGCTGAATTCCGCGACGGCATGGACCCCGGCCTGCAGAACCCGCTTGGCGCACGTGCGCTCTACCTCTTCAACAAGGGTGGCGATACGGGCTACCGCCTGCACGGCACCCCCGAATGGTGGTCCATCGGCAAGGCGATGTCCTCCGGCTGTATCCGCCTGATGAATCAGGACATTATCGACCTCTTCAACCGCGCCGAGGTGGGTGCGAAGGTCGTTGTTCTTTAATTTTCCGGCTTATGAATTGCACGAAAAGGCTGCCCCTCGGGCAGCCTTTTTATTTATCGAACTGATTTTTGCCTTGTTGACCTGATCGACAAGGCGCTCATAGATTGTTCTCAATGCGCATAACCGGGAAGGTCCACATGTTTAAAACCGTAGCCACCACGCCATTTGACGATCAGAAGCCGGGAACATCCGGACTGCGCAAGAAAGTTCCCGAATTCAAACAACCGAACTATGTCGAGAACTTCATCCAGTCGGTGTTCGATTCACTGGACGGCTATAAAGGCAAGACTTTGGTGATCGGCGGTGACGGGCGCTATTATAATCGCGAAGTCATCCAGATTGCCGTGAAGATGGCGGCGGCCAACGGGTTTGGCCGGGTCCTTGTCGGTCATCACGGCATTCTTTCAACACCGGCTGCCTCCAATGTGATTCGCAAGTACAAGGCGTTCGGCGGCCTTATTCTTTCCGCCAGCCACAATCCGGGTGGTCCAACCGAAGATTTCGGCATCAAATACAATATCAGCAATGGTGGCCCGGCCCCCGAGAAGATCACTGATGCGGTCTTTGCCAACTCCAAGGTGATCAAGGAATACAAGATCGCGGAAGCCGCTGACATCGACATCGATACCGTTGGCAAGCAGCAGCTCGCAGGTATGGATGTCGAGATTATCGATTCCGTCTCCGACTATGCGGAGCTGATGGAAACGCTGTTCGATTTCGATGCCATCCGCGCATTGATCAAGTCAGGCTTCACGCTACGCTTCGATTCCATGCATGCCGTGACCGGCCCCTATGGCAAGGAAATCCTCGAACACCGTCTTGGTGCGCCTGACGGCACCTGCGTGAATTTTGTGCCGCTGGAGGATTTCGGCGGACACCATCCCGATCCCAACCTCGTCTATGCCAAAGATCTCTACGATCTGCTGATGTCCCCGGATGGCCCTGATTTTGGCGCTGCGTCCGATGGCGATGGTGATCGCAATCTGATTATCGGCAAGGGCATGTATGTCACCCCGTCGGACTCACTGGCGATGCTGGCAGCCAATGCGCATCTTGCGCCCGGCTATAAGGCTGGGCTCAAAGGCATTGCCCGTTCCATGCCCACAAGCGGCGCTGCGGATCGCGTGGCCGAAAAGCTGAAAATCGGCATGTACGAGACGCCGACAGGCTGGAAGTTCTTCGGCAATCTGCTTGATGCGGATATGGCAACGATCTGCGGTGAGGAAAGCTCAGGCACCGGCTCCAATCACGTCCGCGAAAAGGATGGTCTGTGGGCCGTTCTGCTCTGGCTCAACATCCTTGCTGTGCGCAAGGAAAGTGTCCAGCAGATCTCACGGGAACATTGGGCCACCTATGGGCGCAATTACTATACCCGCCACGATTACGAGGAAGTCGATTCGGCAGCCGCCAATGGCCTGATCGACACCTTGCGCGCCAAGTTGCCGACATTGGCTGGCAAGACCGTGCAGGGGCTGACAATCACCACGGCGGATGATTTTGCCTATCACGATCCGGTCGACAAATCGGTAAGCCAGCACCAGGGCATCCGCATCCTCTTCGAGGGCGGTTCGCGCATTGTCCTGCGCCTTTCCGGAACAGGAACATCGGGGGCAACGCTGCGGCTCTATATCGAGCGCTACGAGGCAGACCCGAAGCGCCACGGCCTTGAAACGCAAGCGGCTCTGGCAGACCTTATCAGCGCTGCGGACGAGTTGACCGAGATCAAGACCCGCACCGGCCGCGATAAGCCGAGTGTGATTACTTGAGGAGCGGTTTCACCCCCCTCTGCCCTCTCGGGCATCTCCCCCACAAGGGGGGAGATCAGCTGTATTGCCGCCTTTGCACAATCTGCAACGTTTTCTGTTGTGGGAAAGCGTTCATGCCAATGTGATCTCCCCCCTTGTGGGGGAGATGTCCGACAGGACAGAGGGGGGTGAAAACCACCCCACCAACACACAGAACACAGCTATTCAAACACGATAGCCGGAGCCGCCCTGCCCTGGGTCTTCGCCGTCTGCAACTGATCCCAGACCTTTGCCGCAATCTCGCGGTAAACCTTAGCCTGCGGCCCCTCAGGATTGCTGATCACAACGGGCGTTCCAGCGTCAGACATTTCGCGGATTTCCATCACCAGCGGCACTTCGCCGAGGAAGGGAACACCGAGCCGCTCCGCTTCCGCACGCGCTCCGCCATGACCGAAAATGTCATAGCGATTGCCGGTATCGGGCGCGATGAAATAGCTCATATTCTCGACAATACCGAGCAATGGCACATCGACCTTTTTGAACATGTTGAGGCCCTTGCGCGCATCGATCAACGCCAGATCCTGCGGGGTCGAGACGATCACCGCGCCAGCCAGCGGCACCTGCTGTGCCATGGTCAATTGTGCGTCGCCGGTGCCGGGCGGCATATCGACAACGAGAACATCCAGATCGCCCCATTGCACTTCGCGCAGCATCTGCGTCAGGGCCGACATGACCATTGGGCCACGCCAGATCATCGGCGTTTCCTCATCGACGAGGAAGCCGATCGACATGACTTTCAGACCGTAGCCTTCCATGGGCTTGAGCACGCGGCCGGAGACGACTTCCGGTTTGCCTGAGATGTGCAAAAGGCGCGGCATGGACGGGCCATAAATATCCGCATCGAGAATCCCGACGCGGTGGCCATTGGCCTGCAATCCAAGCGCCAGATTGACGGCGGTTGTCGACTTGCCGACACCGCCCTTGCCGGAAGCCACAGCGATAATCGCGCCAACACCGGGAACACCTGATTTAACCGGCGCGGCGGCGTGGCCATGCTGGTGAGTTGCCGCAGGCTGTGCGGCAACGCGGGGCGGCGGAACAGCACCGGCAGGCGCGGGCCGCTGGGCAGGGCGTTGCGGGGCAGTAGGTGCCGGACGCGGTACGGCATCATCGCTGGTCGGGCCACCCTTTTTCTCGGCGGTCAGCGCGACAATAGCGCCCGCCACATCGGGCATGTTCTTGACAACCCGTTCGGCTGCAGAGCGCAGAGGCTCCAGTTCCTGGGCACGCGCCGCCGGAACAGTGATGGAGAAAAACACCTTGTTGTCAGCAATGAAAATATCCGAGACGAGCCCCAGATCGACAATATTGCTGTTGAAATCAGGTCCGGTCACTGTTTTCAGCTGATCGAGAACCTGCTCCTTGCTCACGCCTGCCATGCTTGTTGTCCCTATTATTTCCCAACGCTTCACATAGTGCAGTTGAACAGAAACGCCAATGGGGCAATGCGCATCATCCGCTGCGGCCGACCGTGAGAGCCACAGCGGAATGCATAAGTTGGGATCAGACTTTCCACACACCCGGTATCTGCCGGGTGGCGATGTTGAGACGGTTCCACACATTGACGTTGGCAATGGCCAGAACGAGGTCTCCGAGCTGCCTTTCATCGAAATGCTTTGCGGCTTCATTCCAGATGTCATCCGGTACCGGGTCGGATTTGTCGGCAACGCGGGTCACAGCTTCCGTCAACGCCAGCGCGGCACGCTCGGCATCGGAGAAATAAGGCGTATCGCGCCATGCCGAGACAGCAAAGAGGCGCTCATCGGTTTCGCCAGCCTTGCGGGCCATGCGTGGATGCATATCAACACAGACGCTGCAGCCATTGATCTGGCTGGCCCGCAAATGGACCAGTTCCAGCATACCTTTGGGGAACTCGCTCGTGCTGGTGGAAGCGGCGAGCGCCTGCAAGGCTTTCATGGCTTCAGGATTGATCATTGCCGGGTTGCTCATACGTGCTTGCATTTTCTTTCCTCTCATTTTTCAGGGTCCGGTGTGTGCATAACCGGGCATTTGCTCTTGACGGTCCGGCGGCTCCGATTTCTTGTCACATCCGCCGGTTTTCGTTCGTCATTGCTTTGACGGAACAGGATGAGGAAATGTGACAGATGAACGAGAAAAAATTTCTGGCAGAGCAATTCGAGGCCAATCGCACGCATTTGCGGCAGGTTGCCTACCGCATGCTGGGCTCCATGACCGAGGCCGAGGATGCGGTGCAGGAAGTGTGGCTGCGGCTCAACCGCGCGGAAATGGATGGTGTCGATAACCTTGGCGGGTGGCTGACAACCGTGATCTCCCGCATCTGTCTAGACATGCTGCGCGCGCGCAAATCCCGCCGTGAGGAACAACTGACCCCGCAAACGCCAGAACCGGTGGCCGGTGGCGACCCTGAACGCGATGTGGTGATGGCGGATTCAGTTGGTGCAGCGCTCTTGGTGGTTTTGGAGAAGCTGGCCCCGGCGGAGCGGCTGGCTTTCGTGCTGCACGATATGTTCGGCGTGTCCTTTGACGAGATCGCGCCCATTGTCGATCGCACGCCGGATGCGGCGCGGCAGCTTGCCAGCCGGGCACGGCGGCGGGTGCAGGGAACGGAGACCACGCCGGAACGCAATCTCGCCCGGCAGCGTGAAGTGGTAACTGCCTTTCTGGCCGCGTCGCGTGGCGGGGATTTCAGCACGCTTCTGGCGCTGCTTGATCCGGATGTGGTTTTCCGTGCCGACAGTACTGCGGTGCAGATGGGCTCACTTGCGGAAATTCGTGGTGCCGAGGCTGTGGCCAATACATTCAAGGGACGAGCACAGGGCGCACTGCCAGCACTTGTCGATGGTGCGCTGGCTATTGTTGTCTCTATCCAAGGTCAGTTACGCGTGGTGCTAAACCTGACAATGATGGACGGAAAAATCACTGGCATCGAGGCTATTGCCGATCCGGAACGCCTCGGTGGCTTCGATCTGGTGATGCTGGACAATTGAACCATCATGAACGAGGCCGGATATTGGCCTCGTTCATTGTTGCGGGAAATCAGGAAGCGATGAGAAGCCGCAGCTTCTTCAACGCCATCTCTGTGGTTTCCTTGTAGTCGATGGTGCTTTTCAGCCGGGCATCCCGGTCCAGCAGCATCACCGATGCCGTGTGGTCCATGGTGTAATCGCCATTTTCCGTCGGCACCTTGCGGGCATAAATCTTCCAGCCCTTGATGAGTTTTTCGACTTCCTTGGGATCGCCGGTGATACCAGTGATCCGGTCGGTAAAGGCAGCGGTATAGCCCTTCATCACCTCGGGCGTGTCACGCTCAGGATCAACAGAGATGAAAAAGACACGCAGGTCCTTGCCTTCATCGCCCAGTGCCTTGAGCCAGCCCGCCATCTCAAACAATGTTGTCGGGCAGACTTCCGGACAGTGGGTAAAGCCAAAGAACAAGGCTGTCGGATGCCCCTCGAACGCCGCCTGGGTGATTGGCGCACCGTTCTGATCAATCAGGGAAAACGGAGCACCAAGCTTGACCGGCTCTATCTCATTGCCATTGCGGGCACTCAGATAGGTAAAGGCAAGGAAGATGATCAAGAGACCGATGACCGACCACAGCGCTATACGAACATTGCGTACATTCATCACTGACCATGCCCCGTGGAGGTCGCACCGGCGGCTTCCACTTTCAGATTGACCTGAACTTTGCCCGCCTTCTGGAATTCCAGCGTGACGGGAACGGTTTCACCCTGCTTCAGAGGCTGTTTAATCTCCAACAACATCAGGTGCATGCCGCCGGGCTCAAGTTCGATGGTTCCGCCAGCGGGAATTTCAACGCCATCCTTGAGCTGACGCATCTTCATCACCTCGCCGTCCATCTTCATTTCATGCACTTCGACGCGGGCGGCGACCGGGCTGGAGCCGCCGAGCAGACGGTCGGCTTCCTTGGCTTCGTTGGTGATTGAGATATAGCCGCCGCCCACTTTGGCACCCGGCAATGTGGCGCGGGTGAAAGCATCAGTGAACACAAGATTGCCGACTTTCACCGCGTCCTGCGTCATATCTTTCTTCATCTTGGCTGCATCGCCCTTACCCATGGCCGCATGATCATGGGCCAGTGCAGGCACTGCAAAGGATGTCGCCAGAAGAGCAATGGCGGCAAATTTGAGAGTGGATTTCATGGACGTTCTCCAGTTCCGTTTGGTTACGAGAATACGCGTTTGAGCGGGGAAGGAATACGCTGGATCAGCTGATCCAGAACAAGCATCGCCAGAATGGCAAACCCGGTGAGCGGGAAGAGCACACCGAAGCCGAGGATGACCAAAGTCAGCGCCGCAAAGACGCTTTTTTGCGAAGGCATGGGCGGCACACCAAGACGACCGGAAGGACGACGCTTCCACCACATGACCACGGCGGAAACCGCCGCAAGGATGATGGCAAAGCAGGTGATGAGCATGACAATCTGGTTGAGGAGACCCCAATACTGACCCATGTGAACACCAATGCCGAACTCGATTGCCTTGGCACCCGCGCCATAATCGGCAAACTTCAGATCGACCAGCGGCTTGCCGGTGTATTGATCGAAATGGATCGTCCGCTGTTTGGCGATGTCATCGGGAAAGATCGCCGCCGTATAGACACCTTCCGGATCGGATGGCAGCGAAACCTCGAAACCGGGGGTAATGCCTTCAGCCTTGGCGGATGTGACGATCTGATCGAGGCCAACGCTCTTTATGACGCCATCAGCCGTCGAGGTTGGAACGGGTGCGTTCTCAACGGTCCAGCCTGCTTCGGTCAGCACATCCTTTGTCGGGATTTGCGACATGGGTGTCTCGTTCCAGAGCTGCGTGGGATAGCCAAGACCGTTATTCGCCAATGTTCCATTGAGCTTTTCACCCCAATAGGACGACCAGGGCATGCCTGTGATGGCAAGAAAGAAGATCAGCGCACCGGCTACCGCACCGGTCACCGCATGCAGATCGCGCCAGAACACCCGCTTGTCGGGCGTGCCGCGCACTGTAATGACACCGCCACTCTGCTTCCGCGGCCACCAGAGATAGAAGCCGGTGACAACGAGGATCAATGCGAGACCGCCAACGGCTTCAACCACCCGGTCAAGTGCAAGGCCGAAATAGACCAGACTATGGATCTTGCGCACGACCCAGTTGAACTCCTGCTTCTCGGCGACCTTGCCAAGAACAGAACCCGTATAAGGGTCAACAAAGACCAGCACCTTTCCGGCATCAGTGCCGACGATCACCCGTGCTGATTGGGTTGGTGTCGATGGATCGCGATAACGCAGGATTGTCGAACCGGGCACCGCCGCTTGTGCATTCTTGATCAGCAGTGATGGCGCAAGCACCTCATTATGGGGCGTGACGACATTGCGATAGGCAAAGACCGTATTGTCGATTTCATCCTTGAAGAGATAAAGCCCGCCGGTGATGGCGAGATTGAGCATGAAAGGAATGACCAGAAGGCCAGCGAAAAAATGCCAGCGCCAGATGGCGCGGTAGAGAGATTGACTGATGTCTTTTGGCTTCTCCGAAGCCAGAGTTGAGACGCTCATGCGTGTTCCAATCGTCCGAAAGCAACAATGATTGGCCTTTGATCAGGCCAATGGACGCGCCAAAAATGGCGCAACCCTTCCGTTCGATAGCGGACCAGCGTGCGAAAGGGTTCTTGTCAGACGAGTGGGGGAGCCTGCGGCGGCGCTGCCGGAGGATAAAGGCTGCGGGCAATCAGAACCGCTTCACGCTTGATGGCAAGCGAGCGAACAGGTTCAACCTTCAAGCCACCCGTATGGGGCGGGGTGGCAAGAATGAACGAAGCAGAGAGGCGGCAGGCTTCGCAGCTATTGCCGTGATAGGCGCTTTTATGCGGGTCCTGATCACCACTACCGGGAAGGCAGAGCACAGGAACGGTGCCGTCAGGCAGCGTATAGGCGGCAAGATCAATCTGATCGCCGGGCGATGCAATAACCGGCTGATGGGCAAAGGCGACGAAGACAAGCGCCAGCGCGCACAGCATGCGCACAGCCAGTTGCCAATCGTATCCGTATTTGCGCATCACATCCCCATTTTGCGGTTCCGGCTAACCAGATACTCCAGCTCGGCGGCGAAATCTATGCGGCAAAGCGACAAATGCCCGGAGGATACTCATGACGAGAGAGAATTGATCTCGATGAGCCATGCATGGGATGGCGCGGTTTCGAATGTTGCTGTTTCCGATGTTGCGAGATGCAATACATCGTCGGACCTGAGCGCTTCACCTGACACCAGCTGTGAATTATCGCGTAGAAGCACAAAAGTCTGCTCGGCGTCGCCACGTACAACCGCCCTGTCCAACCGGCTAACCCGCGCCTGATATCTTCCGCGCCTGATCATAACATTGAGATCCGTCACCTCGTGCAAGACCACTGCGCTTGTCGGCGTATCGCCGGGAAATGCCATGGCCTGACAGGACCGATCGAGTTTTTCAGTCGGCCGACCGTCCACCTTCAGCACCATCTCGCCTTCCAGCACGGCCAGCACCCTGTTGATCCCGGCAAAGGCCGAGAACGGACCTGAATTGGGTACTTTCGCCATGCTGATACGCCAGTCGAAACTGTCGACCGATGCGCCCTCAGGAAAAACGGCAATTTCGGTGGTGACACCCTTGCCGTTCTTCCAGGGCATTTGCCGGTGATCAGCGGCGCGCAGGATGCGCATCAGCCGAGAATGCCCGGCAGGTTGAGGCCCTTCTCCCTGGCGCAGTCAATGGCGATCTCATAGCCCGCATCCGCATGGCGCATGACGCCGGTTGCCGGATCGTTCCAGAGAACCCGCTCAATACGGCGCTTGGCATCATCAGTACCGTCGGCGCAGATAACCATGCCCGCATGCTGCGAAAAACCCATGCCGACACCGCCGCCATGATGCAGCGAAACCCATGTGGCACCGGATGCAGTGTTGAGCAAAGCGTTGAGCAATGGCCAATCGGAAACCGCATCGGAACCGTCCTTCATGGATTCCGTTTCGCGGTTCGGCGAGGCGACAGAGCCGGAATCCAGATGATCGCGACCGATGACAACAGGCGCTTTCAGCTCGCCTGTACGCACCATTTCGTTGAACGCAAGACCAAGGCGATGGCGATCGCCCAGACCGACCCAGCAGATGCGCGCGGGCAGGCCCTGAAACGCGATACGTTCACGCGCCATATCGAGCCAGTTGTGCAGATGGGTATTGCCGGGTGTCAGCTCCTTCACCTTGGCATCGGTCTTGTAGATATCCTCAGGATCACCCGAAAGCGCGGCCCAGCGGAACGGACCAATACCGCGGCAGAACAGCGGACGGATATAGGCAGGAACGAAACCGGGGAACGCGAAGGCATTTTCAAGCCCCTCATCCTTGGCGACCTGACGGATATTATTGCCATAATCGAGCGTCGGCACACCGGCATTCCAGAAGGCAATCATCGCTTCCACATGTTCGCGCATGGAGGCGCGGGCTGCTTTTTCGACGGCCTTTGGGTCACTTTCGCGCTTGGCTTTCCATTCAGCCATGCTCCAGCCCTTGGGCAGATAGCCGTTGATCGGATCATGGGCCGAGGTCTGGTCGGTGACGATGTCAGGACGGACGCCGCGACGTACGAGTTCCGGCAGAATTTCAGCGGCATTGCCGAGAAGTCCAACGGACTTGGCTTCACCAGCCTTGGTCCAGCGGTCGATCATTTCAAGGGCTTCATCCAGCGTTTCAGCCTTGGCATCAACGTAGCGGGTGCGCAGGCGGAAATCGATGGAATCAGGATTGCACTCAACGGCAAGGCAGCAGGCACCGGCCATGACAGCCGCCAGCGGCTGCGCGCCGCCCATGCCGCCAAGACCGCCGGTCAGAATCCACTTGCCCTTGAGACTACCGCCATAATGCTGACGGCCAGCCTCGACGAAGGTCTCATATGTTCCCTGAACGATGCCCTGCGTGCCAATATAAATCCATGAACCGGCGGTCATCTGGCCGTACATGGCCAGGCCCTTCTTATCCAGTTCGTTGAAATGATCCCATGTAGCCCAATGGGGAACGAGGTTCGAATTGGCGATGAGCACGCGCGGCGCATCCGCATGGGTGCGGAACACGCCAACCGGCTTGCCGGATTGCACGAGCAGCGTCTCGTCTTCGTTCAATGTCTTGAGCGTTGCGACGATCTTGTCAAAATCATCCCATGTGCGGGTGGCGCGGCCAATGCCGCCATAAACCACCAGTTCATTGGGGTTTTCGGCGACGTCCGGATCAAGATTGTTCATCAGCATGCGCAGCGGCGCTTCGGTCATCCAGGATTTGGTGTTGAGTTCCGTACCACGGGGGCTACGAATTTCTCTAATGTTATGGCGCGGATTGTTCATCATTAGCTCCCCAGCTTGAAAGCGGTTTGTTCGAGATTTTCGAGAATGTCTTTGAGATGTTTGCGCAGGCGCTCGGCCTTGGTTTCATCATAGGCAAAGGGCGGCGCTTCGCTCTGCAAATGGGTGGACTGCGCCAGTTCCATCTGGATCGCATGGATGCCCAGTTGTGGCTTGCCATAATGGCGCGTGGTCCAGCCGCCCTTGAAGCGGCCGTTCATCACCCCATCATAACCGGATGCAGCAAGGGCAAATCGGCCAGTGGCAGCAGCCACTTCGGGGGCGCAACTGGTGCCCTGATTGGTGCCGATGTTGAAATCCGGCAGCTTTCCCTCAAACAGGAACGGGATGTGCGAGCGGATGGAGTGGCAATCATAGAGAATGGCAAGGCCATGAATATCCTGCACGCGCTTGATCTCAGCAGCAAGCGCCTCGTGATAGGGTTTGTGGAACTGCTCCAGACGCGTTTGTGTGTCGGCGGCGGCAGGCTTTTCACCGTCGCGCCAGATCGCCCTGCCATCAAAATCCGTTTCAGGAATTAGGCCGGTGGTATTCTGTCCGGGATAAAGGCTCACACCCTCAGGGTCGCGATTGGCGTCGATGACATAACGATGGAACGTCGCACGCACCGTCGTCGCTTCAGGCAAAAGGCCATCATACAGCGTGTGAATGTGCCAGTCCGTATCAGCAAGCAGCTTGCCGTTTTCATTGAGGCGGTCCCAGATATCAGCAGGAACCTCCGTGCCCGTATGCGGCAAGCCTAAAATGACCGGGGATGAACCCTGTTTGACGTCAACAACACTCATAGGGCGGTATCCAGTGCTGGCAGGATATCAGGGGAAATGGCGGCATTCAGAGCGCCGGAGCCAACAAGATCAGACACGGCCTTGAGATCGGGCGCCATATAGCGGTCTTCATCCAGCGTCGGCACAACGGAACGGATCGCCGCATGGGCGCGGGAAAGTTCCGGGCTTGTTTGCAGCGGGCTGCGCAGGTCAATGCCCTGTGCAGCGGTCAGCGCCTCGATGCCAATGATGGAGAACAGATTGTCGGTCATCTGCAATAGGCGGCGCGCGCCGTGGCAGGCCATGGAAACATGGTCTTCCTGATTGGCTGACGTCGGGGTGGAATCGACCGATGCCGGATGCGACATCTGCTTGTTTTCTGACATCAGCGCAGCAGAAGTCACTTCGGCAATCATCAGACCGGAATTCAAACCGGGCTTGCGGGCGAGGAAAGCAGGAAGGCCATAGCTCAGGGCCGGATCAACCAGCAGCGCGATACGGCGCTGCGCAATCGAGCCGATTTCACAGATCGCAAGCGCAATCTGGTCCGCAGCGAAAGCCACGGGTTCCGCGTGGAAATTACCGCCCGAGACCACTGAACCATCGCTGAGAACCAGCGGATTATCGGTGACAGCATTGGCTTCGATTTCCAGCGTGCGGGCCGCCATGCGCAGGAGATCAAGACAGGCCCCGTCCACCTGCGGTTGGCAGCGAATGCAATAGGGGTCCTGAACGCGTTCGTCGCCTTCAATATGGCTTTCGCGGATCGGCGAATTTTCGAGGAGACGGCGGAGTGCTGCTCCCGTATCGATCTGGCCGCGATGACCGCGCAGGGTATGAATATCCGGATGGAACGGAGCGGAAGAGCCCATCGCCGCATCCGTCGAGAGCGCGCCGGTGATCAGAGCTGACTGCGCGGAACGGTGCGCGCGGAACAGGCCAGCCAGCGCCAGCGCCGTTGAAACCTGCGTACCGTTGATCAGGGCCAGACCTTCCTTGGCGGCAAGCACAACCGGCTTCAGACCAGCCTTCGCAAGTCCTTCGCCGGCGGGCATCTGGGTTCCTGCAAACATCACATCGCCCTCGCCAATCATTGCGGCAGCCATATGGGCCAGAGGTGCCAGATCGCCCGAAGCACCGACTGAACCCTTTTCAGGAATAACCGGGATAACACCCTTGGCGAGCATACCCTCGATCAGGCTGATCAGTTCAGGGCGAACACCAGAAGCGCCGCGACCCAGCGAAATGAGTTTCAGCGCCATGATCAGCCGGACGATATTTTCCGGCAACGCGTTACCGACGCCGCAGCAGTGCGAGAGGATCAAATTGCGCTGGAGAGTTCCGACATCAGCCGCATCAATACGGATCGAGGCAAGTTTGCCGAAGCCGGTATTGATACCATAAACAGGGGCGTTCCCAGCGGCGATTTCGGCGATACGGGCAGCGGCGGCCTCAATGCCCTTATGGAACGAGGGATCAAGCTTGACTGGAGTTCCCTGCCAGTAGATTTTTTCCAGTTCGGCGAGAGGAACGGAACCGGGGTGGAGGACGACAGTCATGGTTAGGCCTTCAAGATGAGCTGGTGGAGGGGATTGAAGCCGATGCGGTAGCAAAGTTCTGCTGGCTGCGTGGCGTTCCAGATGGCGATTTCGGCGCGTTTGCCTGATGCGATGGTGCCGAGATCATCCTGCAATCCAAGCGCATGGGCCGCCTCGCGCGTTGCGCCTGCCAGCGCCTCTTCGGCGGTCAGGCGGAACAGGGTGCAGGCCATGTTCATGGTCAAAAGCAAGGATGTCAGCGGCGATGTGCCGGGATTGCAGTCCGTGGCGATAGCGATACGCGCACCGGCTTCGCGCAGGGCTTTGACCGGCGGCGCCCGTTCTTCGCGCAGCGCATAGAAGGCACCGGGCAACAGCACGGCAACCGTACCAGCAGCAGCCATCGCCTTTGCACCATCTTCATCAAGATACTCAAGATGATCGGCGGAGAGCGCGCCATAGGAGGCTGCGAGCTTTGCACCGCCAAGATTGGAAAGCTGCTCCGCATGGAGCTTGACCGGGATACCAAGCGCCTTGGCCCGGTCAAAAACGCGGGCAATCTGCGCGGGCGAGAAAGCTATGCCCTCGCAGAAGCCATCAACCGTATCAACCAGACCTTCCGCATGGGCAGCATCAAGACCGGGCAGGACTACTTCGCCGATATAATCATCCGCGCGCCCACGATATTCAGGCGGAACCGCATGGGCCGCAAGATAGCTGGTACGGATGCGCACCGGGCGCACCGTGCCGAGGCGGCGCGCCACCCGCAGCATTTTCAGTTCCGTTTCGATATTGAGACCATAACCGGATTTGATTTCAACCGTGGAAATACCTTCCGCCAGCAGGGTATCCAAGCGCGGCAGGCTTTGCGCGACGAGTTCATCTTCCGAAAGGCCATTGGTCGATTTGACCGAGGAAACTATGCCTCCGCCCGCCCGGGCGATTTCCTCGTAACTTGCACCTTCGAGCCGCATTTCAAATTCACGGGCGCGGTTGCCGCCGAACACCAGATGGGTATGGCAATCGATCAGCGCAGGCGTTGCCAGACGTCCGCCGAAATCCTGCGTCTCAACACCTTTCCATTCACCCGGAATGGTCTCGCCGACCCAGGCGATGCGATCACCTTCAATGCCGATGGCACCCGTATCGATCAGGCCATAGGCCGCACCGGTATTCTCCAGCGTCGCAATTCTCAATCCGGAAAGAATTTTCCTCATTGGCCTTGATACCATCCCCATTAGCGCTTGCTCATGACGTTATTATGTATATACATATTATGTCAATCCGGGGATGAGAGAAGAAATGAGCGAAGCCAAAAAATCCGTTTTTGCGAATAAGGCCCTCACGGAAAACGGCTGGGAAAACGATGTTCTGGTTGAGATCGACACATTGGGGCAGATTGTTTCCGTCAAAGCCAACAGCACCGCCCTCCCCAACAGCCACAGCACCCCTATCCTGCTTCCCGCTCAGGCCAATCTGCACAGTCACACCTTTCAACGCGCGATGGCGGGACTGTCAGAAGCGCGCAGCCCTGAAGGCCGGGATAGTTTCTGGACGTGGCGCGCGATCATGTACCGGTTTCTTGATATTCTCGACCCTGCGGATATTGAGGCCATCGCCGCCTTTGCTTTCGTCGAAATGCTTGAATCCGGTTATTCCAGCGTTGCGGAATTTCACTATGTCCACCACCAGCCGGGTGGAACGCCCTATGCGAGCCTTGCCGAGTTGTCCGAGCGGATCGCCGCTGCAGCCAGTGCCACCGGCATCGGCCTGACATTGCTGCCTGTCGCCTACGCGCAGGGCGGTGTCGATGGTCGGGCGCTTGCGGGCGGGCAATTACGTTTCGGCAATGATATCGAGCGGTTTTCGCAACTGGCGGAGGCAGCCGAAAAAGCGGCCCGCCAGACCGGGCCGGATGCCGGTTTCGGCGTTGCGCCGCATTCAATCCGCGCCGTCAATGAGCATGACCTTCTGGAGCTTGAGCGCCGGTTTAGAGCCATGCCGTTCCATATTCACATTGCTGAGCAGCTTCCCGAGCTTGAAGAGGTTCAGGCTGTCTATGGCCAACGCTCCATGAGCTGGCTGCTGGATCACCTGCCCGTCAATGAACGCTGGTGCCTCATCCACTCGACACATATGACGCCGGAAGAAACATTGCGCGTGGCGAAAAGCGGCGCGGTTGTCGGCCTTTGCCCGCTGACGGAAGCCAGTCTTGGCGATGGCATTTTCGATGGTGTGCGCTACCTCAATGCGGGTGGACGCTTTGGTACGGGTTCGGATTCCAATATCCGCATTTCACCATCGGAAGAACTGCGCCAGCTTGAATATAGCCAGCGCTTACGCGATGTCTCGCGGGTGACGCTTTCAGTTGACGGCAAATCAAACGGGCGAACGCTTTACGACACAGCACTTATCGGCGGAGCACAGGCACTCGGCCGCAATGCTGGCAGTCTGGCGGCCGGGAAATGGGCCGATATGGTCGCGCTCGATGCCGATACTCCTGCGATCCTTGGCCTTAAGGGCGACCGGCTGCTTGACGGCTGGATTTTTGCAGGCGACAGGCATGCGGTGACCGATGTGTGGTCGGCAGGCCGCCATGTGGTGCATAACGGACGCCATCATGCGCGAGAACAAATCTTTGCAACTTACAAGACGCGGCTTGCGTCAATTCTGGAGCGGGTGTGACAGCAACAGCGCGAAAATCCTTCCACGCCATCAAGGCTGAAATGGCCCGGCGCATCGCCGAGCGGGTCTGGGCTCCCGGGGCGCTTATTCCCGGCGAGGAAGTTTTATCGGTTGAGTTTGGCTGTGCCCGCGCAACTGTCAATCGCGCCCTGCAGGAATTGGCGCGTGGCGGTGTGCTTGTACGCAAGCGCAAGGCCGGAACACGGGTTGCCCTGCATCCAATGCGCGAGGCACGCTTCGTCATTCCTATTATCAGGCAGGAAATCGAGACAAAGGGCGGAAAATACCAATTCAAGCTGCTTTCCAACCAAGTTGAGAAAGCCCCCGCTAGCATTACCCAGCGCATGGGCCTCACCAAGGGCAAGGAGATGCTGCATGTACGGTGCCTGCATCTGTCCGATGGCAAGGCCTATCAATATGAGGACCGCTGGGTCAATCTGGATGCTGTGCCTTCCATTCGCGGTGAGACGTTTGAAACCATCAGCCCAAATGAATGGCTGGTGACCCATTCGCCGTTTTCACAGGCTGAAATTGTCTTTCACGCTGATGTGGCGGGGGCAGAAGAAGCCGATATTCTCGGTGTTGCCGAAAAGGATGCGGTGTTCATTGTCGAGCGCGTTACATTCGTGCCGCAGAAACCGATCACATTTGTGAGGATGATCCATCCCTCGTCCCACCGGATGGTCACGCAGCTTTAGGCTAAATTCCCGAATTTCCTGAGGATGCGGTTCGCACGGCTTCCACCCGTAAAGACGGCTGAGGTGCGGTGATTTGTCGGCTTGTCAGAACAATTGTCTACTAAAATACTCATAATTTCCTAGAATAATTCTAAGCTATTGATATTTTTTATTGTTTTCCGAAATTATCGTTTGACTTTGAATTGAACCATTGCCTTTATGCACGAGCACAAGAGTGCATACCTTTGATGTCTGGGCCTTGAACCCGTTCGATTGGAGGACCCTATGATAGGTCTTTTTCTGCCACGCCTGCGCGTGGTTTCTACGCTGCACCCGCGGCGTCCACATTCTGCTTCCGGCCTCAACAGGCTGACGCAGCCCGTTGCCTGGCTATGCCACAACGAATTTACTGCCTTGATCCGCAACAATGAGCAGGATGGGAGTGGACATGTATCCACGCACATCTGAAATCGGGAACGGTACGGGTTGTTATTTCGACCGCCCCCCGGAAAAGCTCGTACTTGAAGGGTATCGCCGCTGGACTGCCGGGTTTGAAACCGGCTCGGTGATTGCCTGGGAAATGGCTTACGGACTTTACAGCGAAATTCTTGGCACCCGTGAAGGCAATCGCGCCCTGTCGGAACTGTCTTTCTTCATCCGCACGCTGCGCCATTGCGCCCTGTGCCCGCTGAAGACATTCCCCTTCGGCTCGCACCATGTGTGCAAGGAAGAGTGCCTGACTTTGGGTCTGATCGCCGGGCTTCAAAATTGCGACATGCTTGCAGCAAGAACCTGCCTCAATGCCATGGCATGTCCCTCCCGGCATGAGGAAGTCGAGAACGCAGCCATCGGTTTTGCCGAAACACTGGTGGAACTGGATCAAGTGCTTTTGCCGATCCCCAAATTTGCGATCGACGACATCATTTCTCGCCCGGTGCGGGCGAAGTACCATTAAGAAGAAGGGGAAATATAATGATCATCAGCTCCCGCTTGGAACGACGCCTCTCAATCGCCGCGACTGCCGCATTGACTCTGGCGATTTTCATCACACCGCTCACGGTGCGCGCTTCCATTGAAGCCAAGGCCGTGACGAGCACTTTCACGGAAGTTGCGTCGGTGGAACCGGCCGACCTGCTGCTCAGAAAATAAAGGCCTCGAGCCCGGTACCGGCCCTGCGCCGGTACTGTCCTTCAACGCGGACAGCACAACCTGCCGGTGAAATATTATTTCGCACGCAACCAGTTTTCCTAAGAGTACCAAACCCATCAATCCATTTAATTGGAGCTTGCGCTTGATAGCCGGAAAGAATCCCATTGCGGGCAAAATTCCGGGTCAGCGGATAATAGACTACTGTTTCTGTAGACTAACGTATTCAGGTAGAATTTTCTAATTTATCGATATAAAAGGAATTCTTTCCAACGCCCGCTATGCGGGTCGCTCTGCTACGCTTCAGGTCACACTACACGGAGGCAGGCATGAAACATTCCCGATTTTCGCTATCGCTGGCGGCAGCATTGTTCGCCGCAACAGTTTCCTTTCAATCGCTGTCTGCCGCCCATGCGGATACGACGCTTCTGAACGTCTCGTATGATCCTACCCGCGAACTCTACAAGGACTACAACGCGGCTTTTGCTGCGAAATGGAAGGCCGATACGGGCGAGACCCTGACCATCCAGACCTCGCATGGTGGCTCCGGCGCGCAGGCCCGCTCCGTCATCGATGGCCTTGATGCCGATGTGGTGACACTGGCGCTTGAGAGCGATATCTCGGCCATCGTCAAGGCGACCAAGAAGATCAATCCTGACTGGCGCACCAAATATCCGCACAATTCGGCACCTTACACGTCCACAATTGTTTTCCTCGTGCGCAAGGGCAATCCCAAGGGCATCAAGGATTGGGGCGATCTGGTCAAGGATGGTGTCGAAGTCATCACGCCAAATCCGAAAACATCCGGTGGCGCCCGCTGGAACTACCTTGCAGCCTGGGCTTGGGCCTATGGCCAGTACGGCGGCGATGAAGCCAAGATCAAGGACTATATCGGCAATCTGTTCCAGCATGTTCCCGTGCTTGATTCCGGCGCACGCGGTTCGACCACTACCTTTGCCCAGCGCGAGCTTGGCGATGTGCTGCTCGCATGGGAAAATGAAGCCTATCTTGCTTCCGATGAATTCGGTGCTGACAAGTTCGACATCATTGTCCCGCCGCAATCCATTCTGGCCGAGCCGCCCGTGGCTGTTGTTGACGGCAATGTCGATGCCAAGGGCACACGCAAGGTGGCTGAAGCCTACCTACAATATCTCTACTCCGCAGAGGGCCAGACCATCGCCGCCAAGCATTTTTATCGCCCGGCGGAGCCCAAACTGGTGCCTGCTGACATCTTGAAGAAATTGCCGGAGTTGAAACTGGTGACGATCGATGATCCAATCTTCGGTGGATGGGCTAAAGCACAGCCCTATCACTTCGGAGATGGCGGAACGTTTGACCAGATTTACAAGCCGAAAAAGTAACAGCATGCTTTCCAACCTTGCCAAGGCAGGTTGGCGGTTTAAGAGGCCGAGTGTTATTCCAGGGTTCGGAATGACGCTCGGCTTCACTCTTGCCTATCTGACCCTCATTGTCCTTATTCCACTGGCTGGCCTCGTCTGGCGCTCCGCCTCGCTCGGCTGGGGCGGCATGTGGCATGTCGCAACAGATCCGCGCACACTGAACGCGCTGAAGATCAGCTTCGGCACGTCGTTCGTGGCCGCGCTTGTTAATGTCGTGTTCGGCGTTATCGTCGCCTGGGTGCTGGTGCGCTATCGCTTCCCCGGTCGCCGTATCATCGACGCCGTTGTGGATTTGCCCTTCGCTTTGCCAACGGCCGTTGCCGGTATTGCGCTGACAGCGCTCTACTCCAAGAATGGCTGGATCGGCAAATGGCTCGATCCGCTGGGAATCAAGGTCGCCTTTACACCGATTGGCATAACGATTGCCCTGATCTTTATCGGACTGCCTTTCGTCGTGCGCACCGTACAGCCGGTGATGGAGGAAATCCGCAAGGAAGTGGAAGAGGCGGCCGCCACACTCGGCGCCACGCGGTTCCAGACGATCACGCGTGTGCTGTTACCCGGACTGACACCAGCGATCCTCACCGGTTTTGCCCTCGCCTTTGCCCGTGCCGTTGGCGAATACGGATCGGTGATCTTCATTGCTGGCAATCTTCCTTATATTTCGGAAATTGCGCCACTTCTGATCGTTATCAGGCTTGAAGAGTTTGACTATACCGGTGCGACTGCAATTGCGGCCATTATGCTGATCATTTCGTTCACGATGCTTTTTGTCATCAATCTCATTCAGGCCTGGAGCCGCAGGAGGTATGGCTATGCGACATGAATTGCCACAACCTCCGGAGCCTGCAACCAAAGCCTGGCACCCGGCGACCACGGAAAGCCGAACGGCGCGTTTCGTGCTGATTGGCGTGGCGCTGGCGTTTCTCGGGCTGTTCCTGCTTCTGCCGCTTATCTCGGTTTTCTTTGAGGCGTTCCGAAAGGGTCCCGCGGCTTACTTTGCAGCCTTTGCCGATGCGGATGCGCTTTCCGCCATTCGGCTGACCCTTTTGGTGGCGGTGATTGCTGTTCCACTCAACCTCGTGTTTGGCGTGGTCGCAGCCTGGACGATTGCCAAGTTCGAATTTAAGGGAAAGGCGTTTCTGACAACCCTGATCGATCTGCCTTTTTCGGTTTCTCCGGTTATTTCGGGTCTTGTCTATGTGCTCTTGTTCAGCAGTCATAGCGCGCTAGGGCCCTGGCTCAAATCGCACGGGATCGAAATCCTGTTTGCTGTTCCGGGCATTGTTTTGGCAACGGTTTTCGTGACCTTCCCCTTTGTAGCGCGGGAACTGATTCCGTTGATGCAGGAACAGGGCACGACCGATGAGGAGGCCGCGCTTTCGCTTGGTGCCAATGGCTGGCAGACTTTCTGGCATGTCACCCTGCCGAACATCAAATGGGGCTTGCTCTACGGCGTGCTCTTGTGCAACGCCCGTGCCATGGGAGAGTTTGGCGCAGTGTCCGTCGTTTCAGGCCATATTCGTGGCCTGACCAACACGATGCCGCTGCAGGTCGAGATTCTCTACAACGAATTCAATACGGTTGCTGCCTTTGCAGTGGCTTCGCTTCTGGCGCTGCTGGCGCTGGTAACGCTCGTTCTCAAAACTCTTCTGGAGTTGAGATATGGTGCGGAACTGGCTGCCAATGGCGGACACTGAGAGGAATTAAGATGGACGTTCGCGTAAGTGGTGTACGCAAGGAATTTGATCGCTTTCCGGCGTTGCACGACGTGTCGCTCGATATCAATTCGGGGGAATTGATTGCCTTGCTCGGCCCATCGGGATCAGGCAAGACAACGCTTCTGCGCCTGATTGCCGGTCTGGAGACTCCGACTGAGGGCAAGGTGTTCTTCGGCGACGAAGACGCATCGCTGAAATCCGTGCAGGAACGCAATGTCGGCTTCGTATTCCAGCATTATGCGCTGTTCCGGCATATGACTGTGATCGACAATGTTGGTTTCGGCCTCAAAGTTCGCCCGTCTGCCAGCCGCCCAAGCAATGAGGAAATCCGTCGCCGCTCGTCAGAGCTGCTCGATTTCGTGCAGCTTGGTGGACTGGAAAAGCGCTATCCGGCCCAGCTTTCCGGTGGTCAGCGCCAGCGCGTTGCGCTTGCCCGTGCCATGGCGATTGAGCCGCGCGTATTGCTTCTTGACGAGCCATTCGGCGCGCTGGATGCGAAAGTGCGGAAAGAACTGCGCCGCTGGCTGCGGGAAATTCACGACAAGACCATGCACACCACGGTTTTTGTGACGCATGATCAGGACGAGGCGCTGGAACTCGCCGACCGTGTGGTGGTGATGAGCCAGGGCAAGATCGAGCAGATCGGCACACCTGATCAGGTCTATGACACGCCCAATTCCCCGTTCGTCTACGGCTTTATTGGCGAATCAAGTTCGCTTGCCGTGCGCATCGAAAGCGGAGAAATCTGGCTTACGGACCGTGCACTTGGCATAAAGAGCGATGTGCCTGACGGGGAAGCCGCGCTTTATTTCCGCCCGCACGATGTCGAACTGGTCGATGGTTGTGGCGGCTGCATTGCCGGGACTGTCATTGCAAGCCGCCGCGTGGGTGCGACAAGGCGTGTGGAACTTGAAATCGGCGGCGCGGCAGAACGGGTCGAGATTGAAATTCCCGCTGATCATCCGGCCAAGGAAAAGAGCCGCATCGCCTTTCGCCCCAAGCATTGGCGGGTTTTTCCGAAGGTTTGATCCTCCTTACGACCGACACGGAAAGCCGGAGTTCCCCTCCGGCTTTTTTGCATGTCCGCTATATTTGCTGTTACTGATCTCGAAACAGTCTGTTCACAAAGCCTATGGCATTCCGTGAACGGCTACAACGCGGTTTGCGCGCAATGCCCCTGTGCAGTCCGCTACGAATTGCCTAAGATAAACAGATGGAAATTTGACTCATTTTCATCAAAACTGATCGGCAAGGGTAAAAGTGATGGTAGCTTAGTTGCTCCGACCCGATTAGATCGTGACTCCTCTATGGGTCAATCGACCCGTTATTATCGTCTGTGTTGCAGCCCTGAAGATTTTTTCTTCACAACCGAAACGAAGGCAAATGGCCCTACTGTCTTTTTTTAAATCTTTCACACCACAGAAGAATGCCGTTGGTCAGATTTTTTCGGTCCAACCCAATCCAATCAGAGCTCACTACAAATCCGTTGACGATCTGCGAGAGATGGGTGCGCGCGTGGCGCGCGGCGAAGATATCCGCTTGCCCGATTATGAACCGATGGTCTTTGAGCAACGCACCGTCGAGAATGCGCGGCTGATCCTGCACTCCTATCGTTCCTCCGACGCGGCTGCACGCAAGGGCGAAACGATTACACCGGCAGCGCAGTGGCTCCTCGACAATTATTATCTCGTTGATCAGAACATCCAGCAGGTCGAACGCGATCTTCCGAAAAAATTCTTCCGCCAGTTGCCCCCGCTGAAAGGCAAGCCGGAAATTCCGCGTGTCATGGCACTCGCCTGGCTCTATGCAGCCCATACGGACAGCCAGTTCTCGCTCAGCAGCCTGACCGCCGTGGTCGAAGGCTTCCAGACCGTTTCGCCGCTGCATATTGGTGAGCTTTGGGCGCTGCCTTCAGCTGTGCGCTTCATCCTTATCGAGAATGCGCGCCGCCTGTCTTTGCGGGTCGAGCGCGCCCGGCGCATGCGCGCCTATGCCAATAGCGTTGCCGATGAAATCACGCTCAACGCCGACAAGGACACGCTGCCGCAGCTTCTAGCCCAATATACCACGGCTGCGCGCGACAGCACATTTGCTACCCATTTGCTCTACCGCCTGCGTGGCGGCGCGATGCATTCCGGCGCCGCTGTCGCCTGGCTGGAAGAAGAGCTGGAGAAGAACGGCAGTGACGCGGAAGACGCCATTATCCAGGAACATACGCGCCAGTCCACCGGCGGTGTTACCATGGGTAACCTCATTCGCAGCCTGAAAGCCATTGACGACGTCGACTGGATCACATGGTTTGAGACGGTTAGCGGCGTCGATGCGGTGCTGCGCGAACATTCCAACTTCGACGCGCTCGATTTCCACTCCCGCAACGCCTATCGCGTGGCAATTGAAAAGATCGCGCGCCGCTCCGGCAAGAGCGAGCAGGACATTACACAGGCCGCACTTGATCTGGCCCATCACAGCGCCGAGACCAAAGGCGACGAGAAAAGCGTTACCGTGCAACGCAAGCGCGATGTCGGTTATTATCTCGCGGGTGACGGACGCTCCGAACTTGAGGAAACCTGTGGTTCCACACCGACCGTGCTGCAGCGTTGGGTGCGGTTCTACAAGATGCTTGGCCTTGCCGGTCTGTGGGTCCCTGCCTCCGTTATCTCCATCGGTATTCTGTTTCTGATCCACTATTGGCTGCGCCGCTATGGCCTGCCGAGCGATACGGTTCTTCTGCTGACGATACTGGCCGTCTTCCCGACGATGGAAACCGCCAATGGTTTCGTCAACTGGATCATTCCGATGTTCATGCCGCCAACACGGCTCATCGGCTTTGAATATAAGAACGGCCTGCCGCCGGAAGCCAAAACCCTTGTGGCGGTGCCGACGCTGATCACCTCGCGCGATTCCGTTGACGAGCATATCCGCAATCTCGAAGTCCACTATCTGACCAATCCGCGCGGTGAAATTTATTTCGCGCTGCTGACCGACTGGGCCGACAGCAAAGTTGAGCAGACCGAGAATGATCTCGATATTCTTGACTATGCCCGCGAGAAAGTAACCGCGCTCAACCAGCATTATACTCAGGGCGGAAATCCACGTTTCTTCCTCCTGCACCGCAAGCGCCTTTACAATGCGCAGGAAGGCCGCTGGATGGGTTGGGAGCGCAAGCGCGGCAAGTTGCACGAACTCAACCTTCTGCTGCGCGGCGATAAGGATACAACCTATTTCCCCAGCAATGAGGAAGTACCGACAGACATCAAATTTGTGATGACGCTCGACTCCGACACGCGCCTGACGCCGGATTCCGTCAATCGTCTTGCGGGCAAGCTCAGCCATCCGCTGAACCGTCCAATCTACAAGGAAAAGTCCGGCCGTGTGACGAGTGGTTATGCCATTCTCCAGCCGCGCGTTACGCCTTCGCTAACAACAGGTGACGATGCTTCGTTCCTGCAGCGCGTTTTCTCGGTCAATCGCGGCATCGATCCTTATGTCTTTGCCGTTTCAGACGTTTATCAGGACGTGTTGGGTGAAGGCACATTCACCGGCAAGGGCCTCTACGATATCGACTTCTTTGAGCTGGCGCTTGACGGCAAGATCGATGAGAACACTGTTCTCAGCCACGACCTTCTCGAAGGTGGTTATGCCCGTGCCGCTCTCGTCAGCGATGTCGAGGTGGTTGAAGATTATCCTACCGGATATAATGTCGACATTTCCCGCCACCATCGCTGGACCCGTGGTGACTGGCAGCTTCTGCCTTACCTCTTCAGCACCAAGCCGGGGGTAACAGCTGTTACCCGCTGGAAGATGACCGACAATCTGCGCCGCTCGCTGACGCCTGTTTTCTGGATTATCGCTTCGATTGCCGGCTGGACACTGCTGCCACCGGGTGTTGCCGCGCTATGGCAATTCTTCATGATCTTCAGCATGTTCATCGTCCCGACGATGATCCTCTTCACCAATCTCGTGCCGACAGATATGAACCTGTCGCTCAAGGGCCATTTTCAGGCGATCCTCACCGATATCTTCTCCGGTGCCGCCGATATTGCGCTGCGCATTACCTTTATCGCCAACATGGCCTGCCTGATGGCGGATGCCATTGCCCGCACACTCTACCGCGTGTTCATCTCGCGCAAGAACCTGCTTGAATGGCGTGCTGCGGCACAGGCCAAGGCCAGCGCGCCGGATACGTTGCAATATTATGCCCGCCTGATGTGGCCAGCTGTTATCGTGGCCATTGTTGCCATTGCACTGCCACTCGCCACCCATAACCGGGCGTGGTTCCTCGCCGTGCCTTTTGCGCTGATCTGGTTCTTCTCGCCTGTCATTGCATGGCTCGTCAGCCGTTCGGCCAAGCCGCTGGATGATCTGAACGTCCGCTCTTCGGATAAGAGCGAGTTGCGCCGGTTCGCCCGCCGCACCTGGCATTATTACGATACGTTCGTCACCAAAGAGCAGAATTTCATCCCGCCTGACAATTTTCAGGAAGACCCGCACCCGGTTATCGCGACACGCACATCGCCAACCAATATCGGCATGTATCTGCTGTCGACGGTGGCTGCGCGCGACTTTGGCTGGATCGGTTTCAACGAGACGCTGACGCGCATCGATGACACGCTGACCACCCTTGAGAAGATGGAAAAATATCGCGGCCATCTCTACAACTGGTATGAGACAACGACATTGCGGCCCCTGCTGCCGCTCTATGTCTCCTCAGTGGATAGCGGCAATCTCGCCGGTCATCTGGTGGCGCTTTCCTCCGCTTTGGAAAAGTGGGCCGAAGCACCGTCGGTCTATCTGCAAAGCGATCTCGACGGCATTCTCGATGTCAGCGATATCCTCGAAGAGGCGATCAACGATATTCCCGATGAACGCCGTGTGCTGCGGCCACTGCGCCGCCGTCTCGATGAGCGTGTGGCGAATTTCCGCCGTGCCATCACGACCATCAAGGAAGAGCCGGAAACCGCATCATTGCGGACCATCAATCTCTCGCTCTTTGCCGGTGACATTCAGCGCCTGACCGAGGAACTGCACGGCGAACTTGAAAGCCCGCTGAGCACCGTTGCCAATGGCTGGGCGCTGCTTCTGGTCAAGACCTGTCAGGCCCATACGGATGATGCCATCGGAACGCATGATGGTACGGACAGCCTGCGCGAACGTCTGGTTTCGTTGGCAACCCGGGCCCGGCAACTGGCCTTTGATACGGACTTCACCTTCCTTGAGCGCAAGGAACGCCGTCTGCTATCAATCGGTTTCCGTGTCGATACCAATGAGCTTGATGCCAGCTGCTACGATCTTCTGGCTTCGGAGGCCCGTCTTGCCAGCCTCTTTGCCATTGCCAAGGGCGATATACCGGTTGATCACTGGTTCCGTCTTGGCCGTCTTCTGGTTCCGGTTGGCTGGCGCGGTGCGCTGATCTCGTGGTCAGGCTCCATGTTCGAATATCTCATGCCACCTTTGGTCATGATCGAACCATTGGGCTCCATGCTCGATCAAACCAACAAGCTGATCGTCCAGCGCCAGATCGAATATGGCGAGTCAAAGGGTCTGCCATGGGGTATTTCGGAAGCCGCCTATAATGCGCGCGATCCGGAGATGAACTACCAGTACACCAATTTCGGTGTTCCGACGCTCGGCCTGAAGCGTGGCTTGTCCAAGAACTATGTGGTGGCACCCTATGCCAGCATCATGGCGGCCCAATATCGCCCGGCAGAAGCTGTCGTTAATCTGAAGCGCCTACGCGAGATGGGTGCACTGGGTCAGTACGGTTTCTATGATGCCGTGGACTTCACCCGCTCCCGTGTTCGCGAGGGTGAGGAATATGCCGTCGTTCGCAATTACATGGCGCACCATCACGGCATGTCGATTGTTGCTGTTAACAATGTGGTGTTCGAAGGCCGCATGCGTGATCGGTTCCATTCGGACCCTGTGATTGAAGCTGCCGAACTGTTGCTGCAGGAAAAAGCCCCGCGCGAAATTCCTGTCCTGCAGGCCAAGGCTGATAATCCGATGCGCAAGGCCGTGGAAAGCGGCGAGGAAACGGCGTCTATCCGCTTCATCAAGAACCCGCTTTCCGCCCCGCGCGCCACGCAGATCATGTCGAACGGCCATTACTCGGTTATGGTCACCGCCAATGGTGGTGGTTACAGCCGCTGGAATGGTCTCGCCATCACCCGCTTCCAGCCAGATCCGCTTGAAAGCGGCTATGGCACCTTCCTGTTCCTGCGCGATCTCGACAGCGGTGAATGGTGGTCAGCGACCGGTGATCCTGTCCGGGCTGCCGGTGAAAAAAGCACGACAATCTTCGCTGACTACAAAGCCGAATTCGTCAAGGAAAACGGCACAATCCAGACCACAGTGGAAACCATCGTCGCTTCGGATTCCGATGGCGAAGGCCGCCGCATCATCATCACCAATACCGGAACAAAAGACCGGATCATTGAAGTGACGTCCTATGCGGAACTGGTGTTGACCGCTGACGATACGGATACGGCACATCCGGCATTTGCCAAGATGTTCGTGGAAACCGATATCGATCCGCGCGGTGACACGATTTATGCGACGCGCCGCAAGCGTGACAGCAATGAACCCGATATTCACGTGGCCCATGTGGTTACCGATGGTTCTGGCGCAATGCGCGAAATTCAGGCGGAAACCGACCGGCGGGCATTTATCGGCCGTGGTCGCAACCTGCGCAATCCGGCAGCTTTCGATGAGGGCGTCACTCTTAACGGCAGTCAGGGATTTGTGCTCGATCCCATCGCTTCGCTGCGTTGCCGCGTGCGTGTTCCTGCGCACAAGCGTGTGACGCTGGTTTACTGGACCCTTGTCGGGCCAGACCGGCATGAACTGGAAGAAGTCGTCTCGCGCTTCCGTCACCCGGATTGCTTTGCTCGCGAATTCTCATTGTCGTGGACAAGTTCGCAGGTGCGGCTGCATCATATCGAGATCAATCCGGATGAGGCCGCGGATTTCCAGCGCGTTGCAACCAGCCTGATTTATACGGACAAGGCCCTGCGCCTGCCCTCCGAAAGCATCGCATCCGGCCTTGGCAGCCAGTCCGATCTCTGGCCCATGTCCATCTCGGGCGACTTCCCCATCCTTGCACTGCGCATTGATGATGAAGCCGATATGGAAACGCTGAAGAATGTGCTGAAGGCACAGGAATACTGGCGGGCGAAGGGTCTTGTGGTTGACGTTGTCGTCATCAATGAGCGCTCCTTCTCCTATGCACAGGATTTCCAGCGTGGGCTTGAAGCGATCTGTGAGAACAGCCGCAACCGTGGTGGCCAATATGGACCGCGTGTCCATATCTTCACCGTGCGCAAGGATCAGATGAGCGATGCGAGCTATAATACCCTGCTCGCCTCCGCCCGCATTGTCATGCATGCCCAGAACGGTACGCTGGTCGAGCAGTTGAAGCGTACGGAAGAACTGGCGGCGGCAGACCTGCAACCAGCCATTACTGCTTCCGGCAAAACGCTCGCTACCGGTGACACCGGTCTTGACGACATGCGCGCCATTGCGCCAGCGCCGACCCAACTGGCAAGCAAGCGTCGCCAGAAAACAGAGGGTAGTGATCTTGCCTTCTGGAATGGTTTTGGCGGCTTCAACATGAAGACCAATGAATATGTCATCCGTCTTGCCGACCGGGCCAACACGCCGCAGCCTTGGATCAATGTGATTTCCAATGCAGGCTTTGGCTTCCACGTTTCGGCTGAGGGTGCAGGCTTCACATGGTCCAGCAACAGCCGCGACTATCAGTTGACGCAATGGTCGAACGACCCTGTGATCAACCGGTCGGGCGAAGCGATCTATGTCGTTGATCTCGACAAGGGCACGGCATTCTCGCCCACGGCTTCGGTGCTGCGCGATCCTTCGGTGCAGTATGAAACACGCCATGGACAGGGCTATTCGACGTTCCTGTCGCGCCATGGCAATGTTGGCTTGGAACTGACCCACACGATCGATACGGAAATGCCGGTGCGTGTGTCCAGTCTCAAGATCACCAATAATGGCGGAACGGCCAAACGACTGCGCGTTTATGGTTTCGTCGAATGGATGCTTGGCAATTCCCGGGCGAAAACGGCGCCGTTCATCGTGCCGTCGCACGATGTGGAAAGCGGTGCACTGTTCGCCCGCAATCCCTATGGTGCTGACCGGAAAGATCATGTGGCATTCTTTGCTTCAAACGTGAAACCGCAATCGGTGACATCCGACAGGACAGAGTTTTTCGGCCCATTGGGTTCGGTTGATCAGCCAAGTGCAGTGCTACAGGCAAAGACACTTTCGAATGTGGTTGAAGCAGGCGGTGATCCCTGTGCGGCAATGGCTGTCGATGTGGAAATCGCAGCCGGAGAGACCAAGGAAATCCTGTTCTATATCGGCGATACTGCCGGTGCCACAGAAGCCCGCCGTGTGCTTTCCGAACAGCTGAAAAAGCCGTTTGAAAAGACGCTTGCCGCTTCCAAGGCAATCTGGACCGGGTTCCTCGACGGGTTGCAGGTGGATACGCCTGATGATGCGTTCGACGTGATGGTCAATCGCTGGCTGCCTTATCAGAGCCTTGCCTGCCGCATCTGGGCACGCACGGCCTTCTATCAGGCCAGTGGTGCCTTCGGTTTCCGCGACCAGTTGCAGGATACACTGTCCATGCTGGTTCTCGATCCGTCTCTGGCCCGTCACCAGATCCTGAATGTCGCTGCCCGCCAGTTCAAGGAAGGCGATGTTCAACACTGGTGGTTGCCAACCTCAGGCGCCGGTGTGCGGACGATGATTTCCGATGACGTGGTCTGGCTTGGCTATGCCATTGCGCACTACACCTCGGTAACTGGCGACATGAGCATTCTGGATGAGCAGATCGCCTTCATCGAGGGCAAGGCTCTGGAAAATGGCGAACATGACGCTTTCTACCAGCCGGTAATCGCTGGTGATAAAGTAACAGTCTATGAACATGCGGCGCGGGCGCTTGATCTCGCCATTGCCCGCACTGGTTCGCATGGTCTGCCACTTATGCTCACCGGCGACTGGAACGACGGCATGAACCGTGTCGGCGAAGAGGGCAAGGGCGAGAGTATCTGGCTGGGCTGGTTCCTGATCAGCACCTTGCGCGATGTTCTGCCGATTGCCCGTCAGCGCAAAGACACTGACCGTGTCAAGCGATGGGAAGCCCATATTGAAAGCCTCAAGGCCGCGCTTGAAAAAGATGGCTGGGACGGTGAATGGTACCGCCGCGGCTATTTCGATGACGGTTCGCCTCTGGGTTCCAAGACGAGCGAGGAGTGCAAGATTGACTCGATCGCCCAGTCCTGGAGCGTGCTCTCGGGTTACGGCGATGCGGATCGTGCCAGGCAGGCGATGCAGTCTGTGGCGACGCATCTGGTGGATGACGAAGTGGATATCATCAAGCTGTTCACACCGCCCTTCAACAAGTCGCGCCACGATCCGGGTTATATCAAGAGCTATCCGCCGGGCGTGCGCGAAAATGGCGGTCAATACACCCATGCGGCCACTTGGGCTGTGCTTGCCATGGCAAAGCTCGGCAATGCCGATGAAGCCTATCGCTGGTTCAGCAAACTCAATCCGGTGAACCATTCGCTGGATGCCGATAAGGCCGAATCCTATCGGGTTGAGCCCTATGTTGTCGCTGCTGACGTTTATTCGGTTGATCCGATGCGCGGACGCGGTGGCTGGACCTGGTACACGGGTTCCGCCGGCTGGCTCTACCGGGTGGCGACGGAAGGCATTCTCGGCATCAGCCGCCAGAATGACCGGCTGTTCGTCGATCCTGCCCTGCCAACCGCATGGACCAATGGCTTCAGCTTCGTCCTGCGCAACGGCAAGGCGCGTTATACGGTCGAGGTGAAACCAGCCGCCAAGGGCGGCAGGAAAATCACTGTGGATGGCAAGAAGCTGGCGAAGGCCGATGCGGGCATTCCGCTTGAGACATCGGGCGAACACAAGGTGCTTGTGGAAGTCGTGCCGGGAAAATAGCCAGCGGCTTTCACCGCTGACTTCGACGTTTACTCCGCCGCCTGCGCTTCTGCGCTGGCGGCGGTTCTTTTTCTGGAAACGAGAAACGCCAGAATGAAGCTTGCTGTCAGCAGAAGCACGATAGTCGGTGCGGGAGCACTATCGAGGAAGAAACTCAGATAGATACCGGCGAGCGACGTCACCACGGCAACCGCCGCTGAGACGAGCAGCATCTGCTCGAAGCGTCTGGTCAGCAGGAATGCAATCGATCCCGGCGCTATCAGCATTGCAACGGCAAGGATGATACCAACGGCCTTGAGTGCACCGACGATGGTAAGCGACAGGATGCAGAGCAGGCCATAGTGCAGGAATTTGACCGGCAGGCCGATAGCCTGCGCGTGCTGCGGATCAAAGGCATGCAGCAGCAGATCGCGCCGCCAGATGCCCAAGGCCAGCAAAGTGACCGCTGCAATGACACCTGTCTCGGCAATATCACTCCATGCCACCCCCAGCATATCGCCGAACAGAATATGGTCGAGATGCACGTCGGACTGGATCTTGGTATAAAGCACGATGCCAAGCCCGAACATGCCGGAGAATACCACGCCCATAACCGTGTCTTCCTTGACCCGGCTGTTCTGCTTGAGAAAACCGGTTGCCAGCGCACAGATCATACCCGCAGCAAAAGCGCCGATGGCAAGTGGTATGCCCGCGATATAGGCAAGGACCACACCGGGCAGCACCGCGTGCGAAATGGCATCACCCATCAGCGACCAGCCTTTCAGAACAAGAAAGGGAGAGAGCAGGCCCATGGGGATGGCCACCAGCAGCGTGATGACAAAGGCCTGCTGCATGAAGCCGAAATTGAATGGCTGCAACAGAAGCTGGACAAGATCGCTCATGCCCCCTCCTCCAGTGCCAGTTTGGCACGGCGGCGCGCGGCAAGTGTTCCGTGTTTGGGTGCGAAGACAAAGGCGGTGAGAAAGACGAGGGTTTGCAACACCACGATAATGCCGCCGGTGGCGCCATCAAGGAAGTAGCTCAGATAGGATCCGACAAAACTGGTCAGCGCGCCAATAGCCACACTCGTCTGGATCAGACGCGGGAAACGATCATGCAGCAGGTAAGCCGTCGCTCCGGGAGTGACAACCATTGCCACAACCAGAAACGCGCCCACCGTCTGCATGGCTGCAACCGTCGATGCGCTGAGCAGTGTGAAGAAGAGGATTTTGAGAACTGGCGGATTGAGGCCGATGGACCGGGCGTGGTTTTCATCGAAGAACGTCACCATCAGATCTTTCCATTTGACGAGAAGGACGGCGAGCGAGACGCCGCAAATGATGACCAGTTGCAACGTGTCTTCAGGCGTGATGGCGAGAATGTTGCCGAGCACAATGGTCTGGATATTCACCGAGGCCGGTGACAACGACATCATGAACAGGCCGAGCCCAAAGAAGGAGGTAAAGATAAGACCGATGATGGCGTCCTCTTTCAGCTTCGTTCGCTGGTTGAGAAACAGCATGGCAATGGCCGCAAGACCACCGGAGAAGAACGCACCGATGGAAAAGGGCAGGCCGAGCATATAGGCACCGGCAACGCCCGGTACGATGGAATGGGAGAGCGCATCGCCAATCAGCGACCAGCCTTTCAGCATCAGATAGGCAGACAGGAAGGCGCACACGGCGCCAACCAGCGCGCTTACCCACATGGCATTGACCATGTAATTATAGGAGAATGGTTCAAGCAGGATTTGCGTCATGGCTTCGACTTGCCTTTGCCACTCTTGGGCTCGCCATAGATAACGAATGGGCGTTCGTCATCGCTAAGCACAGTCACGCTGCGCGGGTCGGCGTCATCATGCAAATCAACACCACCCAAAATGAAGTGCCGGAGCACACCGCCGAAAGTCATTTCCAGATTGGCCTGCGTGAACACTTTTTTGGTCGGACCAGAGGCAAGAACCGTGCGGTTGACCAGCACTGCCCGGTCGCAGAATTCGGGGACACTGCCGAGATTATGGGTGGAGACCAGCATAACCTTGCCATCATCGCGCAGTGATCGGAGCAGGCCGATAATCGCCTCTTCGGTGCGCACGTCGACGCCGGTAAATGGCTCATCCAGCAGAATGATATCCCCTTCCTGCGCCAGCGCGCGGGCCAGAAACACCCGCTTCTTCTGGCCCCCGGAGAGTTCGCCGATCTGGCGCTTACGGAAATCGGTCATACCGACCCGTTCGAGCGCCGCCGTCACCATGTGCTGGTCACGCTTCTTGGGTATACGCAGAAAGTTCATATGGCCGTAACGTCCCATCATCACGACGTCCTCGACCAGTACAGGAAAATTCCAGTCGACATCCTCGCTCTGCGGGACATAGGCAACGACATTGCGCTTCAGCGCCTGTCCCGCCTTTTCGCCAAGGATCGATACCGATCCCTTGGCAAGCGGGACAAAACCCATGATTGCCTTGAACAGGGTGGACTTGCCGCTGCCATTGACACCCACCAGAGCGGTGATCGACCCGCGCGGGATATCGAAACTGGCATTGCGCAGGGCCGTATGACCATTGCGATAGGTGACGGTGACGTCATGTACGGAGAGGCCAGCCCCTCGCTTTGCGGCGGAGGGACTGGCGGGCGCTTGGGAGGTTGCGCTCACTGGGTAAATCCTTTGGCAACGGTTTGCGCCGTAGTTCGCAACAGGTCGAGATAGGTGGGCACCGGTCCATCGGGATCGCTGAGCGAATCGACATAGAGGACACCGCCATATTTCGCGCCGGTCTCGCGCGCCACCTGCTTGGCGGGCGAGGCGGAAATTGTGCTTTCGCTGAACACAACCGGGATTTTTTCGGCACGTACCTTGTCGATGACCTTACGAACCTGCTGGGGCGTACCCTGCTGATCCGCATTGATGGGCCAGAGGTAAAGCTCCTTCATGTCGAAATCACGGGCGAGATAGCTGAAGGCACCTTCACTGGTCACAAGCCAGCGATGCTCGGCAGGAACGGCAGCAAGGCTTTCGCGGATGGGCGCGACGGTGGCCTTGATCTTATCCGAATAGGCCGCAGCATTGCGGTCATAGATTGCCTCATTATCGGGGTCATATTTGCCGAGGGCCTTGCGGATATTCTCCACATAGATCAGAGCGGCATTGGGCGACATCCACGCATGGGGATTTGGCTTGCCCTCATAGGGCCCCTCGGAAATACCCATGGGCTCAACACCCTCGCTGACAACAGCACTTGGCACGTTTTTCACATTGCCAAAGAATTTTTCGAACCAGCGCTCAAGGCCAAGACCATTCCAGAGGACGAGATTGGCGTCCTGTGCTTTCAAAATATCACCGGGTGTGGGCTGGTAATCGTGAATTTCCGCATTGGGCTTGGTGATCGAATCCACATCTGCTGCATCACCCGCAACATTGCGTGCCATATCAGCAATGATCGTGAAGGTAGTGACCACCTTGAATTTCTTGCCATCAGCAGCGGATGCCGGGCCGAGAATCATGAAAAGAGCAAAAACAGCAATCAACAGTCGGTAAAATCTCATATCGCCTCCAGCATACAAGGGAAAATGGCGCGGCTTTTTCAGCGCCATTGTTACTCCATAACGTTCGATTTTTCATCCGTCAATGCAAATGCAAATGATTTGCAAAAAGAAATTTTCACCGGAAGACTGACACGCCGGTTGCTCCAATCACTGAAATTCTGTGCAACAATGCCGATATCTGGGCGAGCCAGTTGAGAATCTTTGCAACTGAACGCGTTCTGGCGCATAATCACGCTCATGAAACATGCACTAAATCAGAAGCCGGATTACGAGAAAGAGTTACGCAAGGCAGGCGTTCGGATCACCCGCCCCCGCCGAATCATTCTCGATATTCTGACCTCGACGGAAGACCATCCGGATGCGATGAAAATCTTCCACCGGGCCATCGAAATTGACGACAGCATTTCGCTCTCGACCGTGTATCGTACCATGAACCTTTTGGAAGAAATGGGGGCGATCCATCGCCACGCGTTCAATGGCGGACCCTCGCGTTTTGAACAGGCGCACGGCGAGCATCATGATCATCTGATCGATGTCGATACGGGTGACGTTATCGAATTCCAGTCCGATAAGATCGAGAAGTTGCAGGAAGAAATCGCCCGCGCCCTTGGCTATGACATCATCCATCACCGGCTTGAGCTTTACGGACGGAAATCAAAACGGCCTGAATAAGTCTGCTCTGAGCAACGGATTGACAAAAAACAATGACCGCCTTTCCTCCCTTTCTCGGGTTTCCTGAACGACTGACCGAGGGCCATACGCCCCGCATGGTGATCTTCGGAGCCGGTCACGGCAGCACTTATCCCGGCAAGGACAGCAGCGCCTATCACTCGGCTGCCAACGCGATCCGCGCTGCGAGTCAAGACGATACCGCACTCGTCGAGCACTGGGATTTTGATCTCGGCGGTCCACTTTTTGACGGCAAGCCGGTCTGTTGCGTCGATACGGGTGACATTCCAACGACGATGTATGACAACGCTGGCAACCGGGCCCGGATCGAAGCGCGGACGCGCGCGGTTCTGGCATTGCCAGCCTTACCCATCGTGCTCGGCGGCGACTGCTCTGTCACCATACCCTTCCTCGCCGGCTTTGCAGATCACGGGCCTGTCTGGATTCTTCAGATAGACGCTCATATTGACTGGCGCGACGAAGTGCATGGCGAGCGCCACGGTTATTCGAGCCCGATGCGCCGGGCGAGCGAGATGTCGCACGTCGCCGGGATTGTGCAGGTCGGCCTGCGCAGCGTTGGTAGCGCGCGCCTTACCGACATTGAAGCAGCCCGGCACTATGGCAGCCGTTTTGTGACTGCCCGCGAAGTTCATACTCAAGGCGTCGAAGCCGCTCTCCGGCATATCCCTGAAGGAGCACGCGTTGTTGTTACCCTCGACTGCGATAGCCTTGATCCCAGCATTATGCCGGGTGTGGCGGCGCGTACGCCGGGTGGCCTTACTTACACGCAGGTCATCGACCTGATCGCGGGTCTCAGCAAGTGCGCCAGTATCGCAGGATTCGACCTTGTCGAACTCTATCCGCCCGCCGATATTGACAGCCTCTCGGCGCTGACCGCCGCACGCATTATCGTCAATGTCATCGGCACCCTCGTCCGGCAGGTTTGACCTTGCGAGGTTACGGCGCAGAAGAACATCAGACCCGTTCGGGGATGCAGCGTTATAGCCGAAAGGGCAAACGCCGGAACAAGTCTTTTCCTGCGCACAAACGTACAAGACCGCTGTTCCCGATTGGCGGATAACTCCCGCTTGCGATTATCCAAGGGAGTCATGCATGCAGTCCGCCCCGTCAAAGCCTTATAATGCCATCAATTTTTCCCAGAAATTTGGCCTGTTCACCGAACAGTGGCAGCCCAAAGTGGTGGCTGAACTCAACGATTATCAATTCAAGATTGCCCGTCTCGAAGGCGATTTCGTCTGGCATGACCATCCGGAAACCGATGAGGCATTCATCGTTTTGGATGGCGAATTGCGCATCGATTTTCGCGATGGGTCCGTGACGATCAAACCGGGTGAAATGTATGTGGTGCCCAAGGGGGTCGAGCATAAGCCCTATGCGGAGAGGGAAGTTCGCTTAATGATGATCGAGCCGCGCGGGGTGGTCAATACCGGCCGCGAAGGTGGCGCGCGGACAGCACAGAACGACGTTTGGGTCTAAAACTCACACTATCTGCGCAAGGTTCCGCCGCAGGAAATCATCAAGCCGGTTAACAGCGGCATCCGTTGAAGTAGGGTTACGCATAACCCCGACCTCAAGGTCATGCAGCGGCGGCAGGCCCTCATTCTCGCCGACTATGCGCAGTGAGGACGGTACACTGCAGGCGGCAAGCCCCGCCACCGCCAGCCCCGCTTGAACAACGGCGATCAGACCAAGCAGGCTGGCGCTGGAGTAAGTGCAGCGATAACTGCGATCCGCATCACCCAGCGCTTGTAAGACATGGGTGCGTCCCGCACAGCCCGACTCGAACAGGGCAATGGGAAGCGGGTCATTTTCCCAGGTAACGTGCGTTGGTGATGCAACCCAGACAAAACGTTCGCGCCGGATAATTTCAAGCGGCTGCTTTTGAACGCGTGTCACAATAGCCAGATCGACCCGGTTATCCTCAATCGCCTTGACCAGCGATGTGGACTGTTCACACACCAGCTCCACAGTAACCAGCGGATGGTCAGCGGCGAACCGCGACAGGATGGGTGGCAGGAGGAAGGCGGCATAATCATCCGGCACCCCCAGACGCACGCTGCCGGTTTCCTCAGGGCGGGTGACATTGGCCCACGCCTCATCCGATAATCGCAACAGCCGCCGTGCATAATTCAGAAAACTTTCGCCGGCTAAATTGGGTTCGACTGAACGCGGATTGCGAATCAGAAGCTGCTTGCCGACTGCCTGCTCCAGCCGCTGCATCTGCATACTGACAGCTGACTGGCTTCGGCCAACGCGCGGCGCAGCCGCCGAAAGGCTGCCGCTTTCGACGACAGCAACAAAGGTTCGCAGCAGATCAAGGTCGAGGGGTGCGGCCATAATGCCATCAGCATAACGAATAGTTTCTTACAAATCTATTCGTTTGTTTGGATGAAACTATCGAGGCTAACTGGGCATCCAATTATTCAGGAATGACCCGTCATGGCCGAGCCGCTTTCAGAACGTTTTCCAGCTGCCCGGCTTGCCATTGCCATGGTCATCATTGGCACAGTGGGCGCATTTGCAACGGAAACACGGCTTGATCCGGTAACGATTGTGTTCTGGCGCTGCGTGTTTGGTACGATCTTTCTCGGCGCATGGTGCTTTCTGCGCGGCTATCTGCCTGATCGGACGCTCTCCTGGTCGCGACTGGCACGCGCAGCGCTTGGCGGGATTTGCATGGTGCTAAGCTGGGTTTCGTTCTTTGCCGGTTTCCGCATGACGTCCATTGCAACCACCACAATCATCTATCACATCCAACCATTCTTCGTTGTCCTCATCGGCGCAACCCTACTCAAGGAACGCATCACCCGTGATCAGATCATCTGGATGCTCGGCGCGTTTCTTGGCGTCGTACTGGCCAGTGGTCTTGTTGGCAGCACAGCACCCATCAGCACAATCTGGGTTCTTGGTATTGTCATGTCACTCGGCGCGGCCATGCTTTATGCAGCGGCAACGATTCTCGCCAAGGGTCTTGGCGAGCAGCGCCCTGAGATCACCGTGCTTTGTCAGACAATCGTCGGTATTTTCATGCTCGCACCGTTTGCCAATCTGACGGGACCTGTCCCGCTGGCTTCGTGGGGCTGGCTTGCCAGCATTGGCATTTTCCATACGGGCATTGCCTATATCCTGATCTATTCGGCCTATCCGCGCCTGCAGACACCTGTCATCGGCGTATTGACCTTCATCTATCCGATCGTCGCCATCATTGTTGACTGGGCAATTTACGGCCATCCATTGGGAATAGCGCAGGCCGCCGGAATGCTGCTGATTGCCTGCGGCACACTTGGTGTGCGGCTCGGCTGGCAAATCCCGTTCCGGCATGCTTCGGCTGCCTGATGTATGGAAACGAAAAAACCGCCCGGAGGCAGCTTTCTCTTCAAACAATATAAAAAGAATCAGGCGGCGTTGGATGCAGGCTGCGCCGTCAGCAATTCATAGATAAGGCTCGCATCATGGGCGGTGCGCAATTTGGCAATTCTCTCGGGATCACGCAGCATACGTGCAATGCGTGACAAAGCCTTCAGATGATCAGCACCGGCATTTTCAGGCGCCAGCAGAAGGAAAACAATATCCACAGGCTGATCATCAAGCGCTTCGAAATCGACAGGCGTTTCGAGCTGCGCAAAGACCCCGGTAATTCGCTTCACGCTGTTGATCTTGCCATGCGGAATGGCAATGCCATTGCCAACACCGGTCGAACCAAGGCGCTCCCGCTGCAGGACAGTGTCGAACACTTCCCGCTCCGTCAAACCGGTCAAGGCGGCTGCCTTTTCCGACATGATTTGCAAAAGCTGCTTTTTGGAATTGACTTTCAATGCGGGCAGGACAGCGTCGGGCTGAATGAGATCACCCAGATCCATTATTCTCTTCCTTCCTGATTACCGTCCGCGCTTTTAGAGCGCGGACGGTAGTTCAAATTTCGCCTATGAGCCGGCGCCGTTCTGACCGGCAACGGCCGATGGATCGATCCAGCCGATGTTGCCGTCAGCGCGGCGGTATACGATATTCACCTGCGTACTTCCAGAGTTGCGGAAGACAACCACTGGACTATCTTTCAGATCAAGCTCGACCACAGCAGACGCGACACTCATGCTTCTGAGCGCCATGGACGTCTCAGCCACGATTGTCGGTGCGTAATCTTCCGGAATATCCTCATCCTCATCCGGTACAGGGGCTACGACCCGGTAGGAAATATCGTCGAAAACACCGTTGGAGCCCGGTGCCTGATGCGATTTCAGACGCCGCTTGTAACGGCGAAGACGCTTGTCCACGCGTTCTCCGGCTGCATCGAAAGCAAGCTGAGGATCCTGTGCCTCGCCCGCTGCCTGCAACACCGTGCCGGTATCGAGACGGATCAGGCAGTCTGCGATAAAACGCGACCCCTGCTTCTCCACTGTGACGTGGCCTGTATATCCGCCATCGAAATACTTGGTAACCATCTCGCCGATCCGTTCGTCAATGCGAATGCGGAAAGCGTCACCAATGTCCATATGTTTCCCAGATACACGCAGACTCATGATACCTCACCTTCGTTGTGACTTTTCATTGCCCGAGCCAATCTACACTGTTGTTGTAAGACGAGCAAAGACATCCCGCACATTCCCTGCGAGCGATTCATCACATTTCACTTTCTGATTCTTCATATCCAAAGGCGCGCTTTCGCTTCAATTGACGCAAATTACCGGCGCTTCACTCTCCCTTGACCGGACTTCTATGGTCCGGTTCATTTACCCACTCGTCGCGATTCTACACCTGTGTGGCGGATGAATCCAGAGTTTCCGTCACCCTTGCGCACAGAAGCCTGTGCTTTTTTCTCGCGGCGCCTTTGGACCGAGGAAGCGATGTTCATCGCTTCCCGGTATTTCGCAACGGTACGCCGTGCAATATCAACGCCCTGGCCCTTCAAAAGATCCACAATTGTATCGTCGGACAAAATATCCTCAGGCTTTTCATTGTCGATAAGAAGCTTGATTTGATGCCGGACAGACTGTGAAGAATGCTGCTCGCCGCCTTCGGTGGCCGAAATTCCGGCATTGAAGAAGTAACGCAACTCGAAAACACCACGCTTCGTCAGCATGTATTTATTGGCGGTTACGCGGCTCACTGTTGATTCATGCATACCGATGGCGTCAGCCACATTTCGCAGGTTAAGCGGCTTTAGATGTGCCACGCCAAATTGCAGAAACTCCGACTGCTGGCGTACAATTTCCGTCGCCACTTTCAAAATTGTCTGTGCTCGCTGGTCCAGACTGCGGGTCAACCAGTTGGCATTTTGCAAACATTCGCTCAAAAAACCCTTCTCGGCCGGAGATGCGGTGACTTTGGCAATCGTCGCATAATAGGTGTTGTTGACGAGAACGCGTGGCAAAGCATCGGGATTGAGTTCGATATTCCAAGTCCCATCAGGCGCCATATCAACCTGAACGTCCGGAATGATGCTATCAGCCACGCCAGAGGAAAATGCTGTTCCCGGCTTTGGATCCAGCAGCCTGATCTCCTTGAGCATATCGAGAAGGTCCGTATCCGTGACACGGCACAGCTTTCTCAAGGTCTGGAAATCCCGCTTGGCGAGCAGTTCCAGATTCTGCAGAAGCATCGTCATCGCCGGATCGAGCCGGTTTTTGGCGCGGAGCTGAATGGCCAGACACTCAGCCAGATCGCGGGCAAAAAGGCCCGCGGGTTCGAATGTCTGCAAGACTGTGACGAGCTTACAGATATGGGCCGCATCAACACCCAATCTCTCGGCAATTTCATCCACATCAGCGCGCAGATAGCCCATTTCGTCAAGATGATCGGCGAGCTCCGCCGCAATCAACCGGTCCGCAGCATCAACAAAAGCAAAGATGATCTGTTCGCCCACATGGTCGCGCAAAGTCAGAGGCGAAGCCGTCACCTGTTCGAGGTTGAACCCTTCACCACCCGTCGACACATACCCATCACCGGAAGATGATTTCCACTGCGTCGCAAGATCGCCTGCAATGAAATCATGGGTTCCGGGGTCATCGGGAAAGATATTTTCCAGCGAACTGTCGAATGTATCGGACATCGAACCGGAGCTGGTGGTCTCGCCACTGACGAGCCAGTGCTCAGTCTGTTCGCCCGTGTCGGATGTATCCCGATGTTCACCAGCGTCGCCACTATTGACACTCCGGGAGTAATCACCAGCCTCTCCGGGTCCCCGCTCGTCTGATGTGCCCCTGCTTTCAAAGGAAAAATGCTCGCTTGCCGGATCATCGCGTTCCAGCAGAGGATTTTTTTCAATCTCCTGTTCGATAAACTGCTCAAGCTCGACATAGGTCAATTGCAACAGCCGAATCGACTGCATTAGCAGTGGCGTCATCACCAGCGACTGTGTTTGCCTCAAATCGAGTTTTGGCGACAATGCCATGGTGAACGCAAGGACCCCTGTACGAAATTCTTTTCAATGTACAGAACTGGCCCAATCCTTGCTTGTCAATTCCGACAAAGCAAAAAACGACTCTTTTTCAGGAAAATTCGTCTTGATACACGGCTCAGGAAGCAATTTCTGGCGAAAAGTCACCAGAAATCGACAAAATCAAAGCTTGAACTGATCGCCGAGATAAAGACGCCGAACATCCGGATTGGCAATAATTTCATCCGGACGGCCATGGGTCAGAACCTGACCAGCATGAATAATATAGGCACGGTCGATCAGCTTCAATGTCTCGCGCACATTGTGGTCAGTGATGAGCACACCGATGCCACGGCTGGTCAAATGGCGCACGAGTTGCTGAATATCGGCCACCGCAATCGGGTCAACACCGGCAAAGGGTTCGTCCAGCAGCATGAAATTGGGCCGCGAAGCCAAAGCGCGCGCAATTTCGAGACGCCGCCGCTCGCCACCCGACAGCGAAAGCGCCGGGGCCTTGCGCAGATGGGCAATGTGAAACTCTTCCAAAAGGGAATCCAGTTCCTGTGCCCGCGCCGAGCGATCCTTCTCGACAACTTCGAGTACGGCCTTGATATTGTTTTCGACGGAGAGACCACGGAAAATGGACGCTTCCTGCGGCAGATAACCAATGCCAAGGCGCGAACGGCGATACATCGGCATTGTCGTGACATCAAAGCCATCGATCTCGATATTGCCCTTATCAACGGGCACCAGCCCGGTGACCATGTAAAAACAGGTGGTCTTGCCAGCGCCGTTCGGACCCAGAATACCAACAGCTTCACCGGCGCGCACGCCGAAGGAAACGCCATTGACCACCTGACGGCCATTATAGCTCTTGGTGATGCCGCGCGCGACGAGCGTGCCCTTCATCCGATCCGTAGCAGTTGGATCAGCGGCCCGCATTTCCTGAGAAATGCGAGCGTCTGGCGATACGGGAGTCTGGGTGGATCGACGCGAGAACAGGGACACTTATACCGCCGGTCTAGTTTTTCGGAGCACTTTTCGGTGCGACAACGATAGAGACACGGCCAGTCTGGCCATTCTTGCAGCTTTCAAGCTGGGCCTGTCCGCTCTTCATCTGCACGGTCAGCTTGCAGCCGACACCGACATTGTCGCCCTGAGACAGAACAACCTTGCTACCGGTCAGGACCAGAACCTGGGTCTTCATGTCAAACGTACCGTGATCGCCCGTGGCAACCTGATCCTCTGACTTGACGTAGACCTTGTCATTGACCTCGATATGATCAATGTCCTGGGCACCGGCTCCTGCAGGCGAAGCAGGGTTGGTTTCCGTCTTTTTCGCAGCTTTGTCGGCTGCTTTTTCCGCCTCGGTCTTCTCAGGCTTCTTCACGTAATAAACGACCATCGAGCCGGCCTTCATCAACGTGGTGCCCTGTACAACCGATACATTGCCAGTAAAAGTTGCTGTACCGACATCATTGTGAACATCGAGCCGATCAGAATCGATCTGGATGGGCTGATCGCTCGAAAGCTTCATACCGTTTGGAGCAACGGCCTTGCTCGCATCCTGTGCTGCGACAGGACCAATCATGGAGGTTGCCAAAATACCCAATGCAACAGTCGATATGCTGATCAGTCTTGTCCCGCGCGACATTGTCTCAATCTCCTAAATCCGGGATATCCCCATGAGGCCCACAATCACTGTTGTGATTTGGCTTCCTTGCGACCTTCTTGCAGCTTTGCGGGCTGAATGACAAGCCTGACACCCTTTTCAAAGACCATTACTTTGCCGCTCTGAGTAATTTTCATGCTGTCTGCGACAATACTGGCACTGCTATTCTCGATCCTGACCGGCTGATCGGTCGACATCGTGTTCGCTTCTATATTGATATCGGCGGATTTCAACTGTGCCTTCATACCATCTGAAGTTGTCAGCGTTATGTCGTTGTCCAGCTTCAGCTGACGGTTGGCATTGTCATAAAGACCTGACTTGGCATGCACCTGCGCACGCAATTCCGCGCCAACAGGAATTTCAGCATTGATATTCTCAAGCGTGATCAGGGAGCTGTTACCGACATCCTGAAGCGCGCGTTCCGCACCCATCTTGTAGGGGAGCTTGTCCTTGGTGAAGCCATCAAGCTTCGGATTGGTCATGACAAGCTTGCCGTCCTGAATGCCGGCACTGTCCAACGAGATATTGCTTGGAATATTGGTCGTGGAAAAGAAAGTGAACCAGGAAAACACACCGGCGCCAACCAATGCGATCGTCGGCAGCGCGAACTTCAGGAAGCGCACACGCCTGGAATGACGCTCCGCCGCACGAAAAACGTGCGATTCCTTTTCGGTGGCAGCAAATTGCCGCGCAACTTCCGCATGCTGCGCAGCAGCGGCTGTTGCATCACCGTTAGGATGCGTATGTTTAAGTTCAATGGACATAAGTTGGTTATACTACCGATTGATATCTACTGGCGCTGCGTTAGTTGAACGCCAATGTGGTTATTTTTCGATGAAACGAACGAGCGCCCATGGCAAAAGTCGCATCTGATCGAACAAGTATGCCGTCATCTGCCCATATACAAGGTGCGCGGCGAATTGCCTATATCGTTCAGTACACCAGACTCAAGGCTCTGGACATCCTCAGAATGTTGCCGCAGAAGAATGCTTGCATTCAATTGGACAGGAAACGGACAAGACGATGGCAAACACCGCTGACGCAATTATCGACAGGCGTCGTCTCCGGCGCAAGCTGACATTCTGGCGCGTTCTTGCCCTGCTTGTGGTGGCACTTGCATTGATCGGGCTCTACGGTTTTCTCTCCGGCTCCGACCGCCTTTCGGGCAAAACTGCCCCGCATATCGCCAAAGTTCGCATCGAGGGAACCATTTTCGAGAATGACGAACTCATCAAGCGCCTTGGTGAAGTTGCTGATTCTGCTGCGGTAAAAGGCGTCATCCTCTCGGTGGATTCGCCCGGCGGCACCACTGCTGGTGGAGAAGCCATTTACGAAGCGGTCCGCAAGATCGCAGCGAAAAAGCCCGTGGTCGCGCAGGTGGGTACCCTTGCCGCTTCGGCGGGTTACATGATTGCCAGCGGTTCGGATCATATCGTCGCACGCCAGTCTTCCATCGTCGGGTCTATCGGCGTACTTTTTCAATATCCTGACATTTCCGAATTGCTGACAAAGATCGGCGTCAAAGTCGAAACGATCAAATCCAGCCCGCTCAAGGCTGAGCCAAACTTTTTCAATCCCGCAAGCGATGAAGCCAAAGCGATGATCCATCGCATGATCATGGATTCCTATGACTGGTTTGTCGGAATTGTGCAGGAGCGGCGCAAATTTACCCGTGAGCAGACGCTTGCGCTCGCCGACGGCTCTGTTTTCACTGGCAGACAGGCACTTGCCAACAAGCTCATCGATGAGCTTGGCGGCGAAGACAAGTCTGTTGCATGGCTGAAAACCAAGGGTGTGGACGAGAAATTACCCGTAGTTGAATGGAAACCCGTTCAAAAAACCGCTTTTAGTTCGCTTCTGTCGCAATCAGCATTGAAAATGCTGGCGGAATATCTCGGCATTCCGCAGGAAAGCACTGGCTTGCTCAAGGATTTGACCGGTGATCGTATCTTCCTTGACGGGCTCGTTTCAGTTTGGCACGTTGACGGCAGGCCTGTCGGGGCGCAATAGGATATTTAAGCTTACAGGATCAGTGACATAGTCATAATGGCGATGTTGTCTGAACTTGAACCAGAAGGGATTATGCCGTGATCAAATCAGAGCTCGTCCAGATCATTGCCAACCGCAATCCGCACCTGTTTCAACGTGATGTCGAAAATATCGTCGGCGCCATATTTGACGAGATCACCGATGCTCTGGCGGAGGGAAACCGGGTCGAGCTGCGTGGCTTCGGTGCGTTCTCGGTGAAAAACCGTCCCGCCCGCAGCGGCCGCAATCCCCGTACCGGCGACAGTGTCGAGGTCGAAGAAAAATGGGTGCCATTTTTCAAGACCGGCAAGGAATTGCGCGACAGGCTGAACGCCGACTGAGCGCAGTGACAAGCCGGGGCGGCTCCATTGCCTGACTATTTGTAAAGTGCCGTCACCCTGGAGAGAGAAATGATCAATCGCGTTGTTGTCGTCCTCATTCTTGTGCCGCTTGCCGTCATTCTGATTGCCTTGTCGGTGGCCAATCGCGGGCTGGTGACCTTCACGATTGATCCCTTCAATCCGGGAAATCCCGGGCTTTCCTATTCGGCCCCCCTGTTCGTCTGGCTGTTTCTTGCACTCATCATCGGCCTGATCCTTGGCAGTTTTGCCACCTGGTTCAATCAGGGCAAGCATCGCAAGCTGGCGCGCCAACGCAAACAGGAAGCGGAACTCCTGCGCATAGAAGCGCGGAAATCAGCCGCCACCCAGTCAACACCCAATCTCCCATCGCTGCATTAAACAGCATACTTTCAAGGATTTATGATGAAACTGGTCTCACCGGCTGAGGTCGACGGGCTGTTGAACTGGCCGGATATGATCAATGCCATCGAAACGGCGTTCCGGCAGGGCGTGATCCAGCCTGTCCGCCATCACCATACGGTTGACCGCCCTGACGGCGCTGCATCGACACTTTTGCTGATGCCCGCCTGGTCGGATTTCGATGCACTTGGCGATTCCACGAAAGGCTATATGGGCGTCAAGATCGTCACCGTCTCCCCTGACAATGGCGCCATCGCCAAACCTGCCGTCATGGGTGTCTATCTCCTGCTCGACGGCAAAACTGGTGAACCCAAAGCTCTGATTGATGGTCAACGATTGACCACGTGGCGCACCGCGGGTGCTTCCGCCCTTGCCGCCCGCTATCTTGCCCGCGAAGATGCATCCAAACTCGTTATCCTCGGCGCAGGCGCGCTATCAGGCTTCCTTGCCCGTGCGCACAGTTCTGTGAGGCCGATCCGCGAGATTTCCATCTGGAACCGCAATTTCGACAATGCGCAGAAAGTGGCTGCGGAGCTTGTTGCCGAAGGGTTCAATGCCAAAGCAGTCACCGATAAGGATGCAGCCATTGGCGATGCCGACATTATCGCGGCAGGAACGCTTTCTACCGAGCCACTCATTCTTGGCAGACACCTGAAAAAGGGCGCTCATGTCGACCTTATCGGTGCTTTCACCCCTGCCATGCGCGAAAGCGATGATGAATGCGTCAAGCTTGCGCGGGTGTTTGTCGACACGAAAGAAGGCGCGCTGAAAGAAGGCGGCGATATTGTCCAGCCAATCAAAGCGGGTGTGATCAGCGAAAGCCATGTAATCGGCGACCTGTTCGATCTCACGCGCGGCAAGGTCAAAGGGCGCCAATCACCTGACGAAATCACCTTGTTCAAGTCCGTAGGTGCTGCCTTGGAAGACCTTGCGGCGGGTATTCTGGTCTATGAAAAGGCGATTGCTGCCTCGATTTGAGTGTTTTAGCTTTCGCCTTTCCTCGTCTTGGCATAGGAAACCACCATTGGATCAAAGGCCAAGGGAACACGAGGGCATAGTCGTTTGAAATCGTCTGGTGGAAAAATCAGGAAAGCCGGGGGTACTGGCCCCCGGGGTATTGACCCCCGGGGCGCAAGCCCCAAGGGTGCGAGCCCTAAGGGCGTAGGACCGAAGGCCGCTCCCTACAAGCAGCAGGCCACCAAGCCGCGTCCGCAATTTGCCAAGCCTGCTCCTGCGCCGGAAATTGACACCCGCGTCAAGGCCGCGCCGCGTTCAGAGCCCCTGCCGAAGCGTGTCTTGACCCGCCGCACCGGTACGCGCCCGACCGAAAAGACCGGCTTGATCCTCGAAACACTGCCATCAGACGATTATGCGCTGCTTGATAGCGGCAACGGCCTGAAGCTTGAACAATACGGTCCCTACCGCATTATCCGGCCAGAAGGTCAGGCCATCTGGCTCCCGGCATGGAGTAAGGCCGAGTGGGACAAGGCGGATGCTGTCTTCACGGGCAATACGGATGAAGAGGGCGTTGGACGCTGGTACTTTCCACATGTGCCGCTCGGCGAGACCTGGCCAATGGCCTATGAGGGTATCCCGTTCTTCGGCCGCTTCACCTCATTTCGCCATGTCGGTGTGTTTCCCGAACAGGGAACACACTGGTCGCATATGGACCAAACTATCCGCAACGCCAAGCGTCCGGTAAAAGTGCTCAATCTCTTTGGGTATACCGGCGTCGCCTCACTCGTTGCCGCGCGTGCCGGTGCAGAGGTAACGCATGTCGATGCCTCGAAGAAAGCGATTGTCTGGGCGCGGGAAAATCAGGAAATGGCGGGGCTGTCCAGCAAGCCTATTCGCTGGATTTGCGAAGACGCGATGAAGTTCGTTGCCCGCGAAGAGCGGCGCGGCAGCGGTTATGACATCATCCTGCTTGATCCACCCGCCTATGGCCGTGGCCCGAATGGCGAGGTCTGGCAGCTTTTCGACAACCTGCCTGATATGGTCGATCTTTGCCGGTCGATCCTCACACCCAACCCGCTCGGCGTTGTTCTGACAGCCTATTCCATCCGGGCATCATTCTTTGCGATCCACGAGCTGATGCGCGATGCATTCACAGGCCTTGGCGGCGAAGTACAATCGGGCGAACTGATCCTGCGCGAACGCTCGTCGGGTCGCGCGCTCTCCACTTCCCTGTTCAGCCGCTGGGGTGCCAAATGACAAGACATGATGACCGCCAGCACGGCAGCTCTATTTCAAGCCCCGGCAGGGTCAAGGAAGTCACCAGCCTGACCAATCCGATCGTCAAGGATTTGCGCTCACTGGCGCTGAAGAAGTTTCGCGATCAACAGGGCGTTTTCCTTGCCGAGGGCCTGAAACTGGTTATCGATGCGCTTGATCTCGGCTGGGTTATCAAGACACTCGTCTATTCCAAGGCTGGCAAGGGCAATTCCCTCGTCGAGCAGGTGGCAGCCCGCACCGTCGCCAAAGGCGGCGATGTGCTTGAAGTCAATGAAAAGGTGATTTCCGCAATCACCCGCCGCGACAACCCGCAAATGGTTGTCGGTGTTTTCGAGCAGAAGTTGCAGCCCTTGTCCGCGATCAAACCGCAGGGCAACGAAGTTTACGTGGCTCTCGACCGGGTGCGCGACCCCGGCAATCTCGGCACGATCATCCGTACCGCCGATGCCGTAGGCGCCAAGGGGATCATTCTGATCGGCGATACGACGGACCCGTTTTCACTGGAAACCGTGCGTGCCACCATGGGTTCCCTATTTGCCGTGCCACTGGCGCGCGCGACGGAAGCCGAATTCCTTGCCTGGCGTAAGGGTTTCTCCGGTCTCATCGTCGGCACGCATCTCAAGGGTGCCGTGGATTACCGGACGATCCCCTATAAGGGAAAACCCGTCATATTGCTGATGGGCAACGAACAGCAGGGTCTCCCCGACGCGTTGGCATCGACCTGCGACAAGCTTGCCCGTATTCCGCAGGAAGGCCGAGCGGATTCGCTCAACCTTGCCATCGCCACCGGCGTCATGCTGTTCGAGATCCGCCGTGAGGCGTTGACGCTCATCGGCGACAAACAGGATAAATGACCCCATGAAGAACAAATCCTTCTTCAGCCTGCTCGCCATCGTGGTTTTTGCCGTGGCCAGTGACCAGATCATCAAATATCTCGTTGAGACCGGAATGGACTATCAGCAGCAGATCGACGTGCTGCCATTTCTTGCACTTTTCCGCGTTCACAATAATGGCATCGCATTTTCAATGCTCAGCGGCATGCATGACCTTGCCCTTGTTGGCATGACTGTCATTGTCATCGCCTTTGTCAGCTATCTCTGGTGGACCACCGCCGCGGCGCGATGGATTTCGCGCATCGGCTTTGCGCTGATCATCGGTGGCGCTATCGGCAACCTGATTGACCGCAGCCTGCTTGGTTATGTCGTTGATTATATTCTTTTCCACCTGCCATCCTGGTCGTTTGCCGTCTTCAATCTGGCTGACGCTTATATTTCTGTCGGCGCAGCGCTTGTTGTGCTTGAAGAAATATTTGTGTGGCTGCGAGAGCGCAAAACACCGAAGGGGCAGACTGGGGAAAACTGATCATAAACCAGTATTTGCAGCGTTCTGGACGTCATGTGCTCGTCATCCAATTGTTGTATTCAGGCATCTAGTGATTGCCGATCAACCATGATGAGAGCGAATCGTTATGAGCTTCGCCTTGCTTGAACCTGCGTCTATCTCTAAAGATCAGCACACGATGTCGCAGGTTGATTCAACACGCTCGCCGTTTACGGCGCCACACCTGGTCTCGGTGCTTGGACGCATTGGGACGATGGAAGTGTGTCTTGCCCAGACCGAGGACGAAATTGTCTCGGCTCAGCAGCTGCGTTTCAAAGTATTTTTCGATGAGTTAGGTGCCAAAGGTTCGGCTTCGCTGGAACAGCGTGATGCGGATCGTTTCGATCCGGTATGCGACCATCTTCTGGTTTATGACACCTCGATTGTCGGGCCAAAGCACAAGCAGATCGTCGGTACATATCGCCTGATGCGTTCGGAAGTTGCCCATAAGACCGGTGGCTTTTACACGACGAGCGAATACACCATCGACAATCTTGTGGCCGCCAAACCGCAAATGCACTTTCTTGAGTTGGGACGTTCCTGTGTTTTGCCGGAGTATCGCTCGAAGCGCACGGTCGAACTGCTCTGGCAGGGGATCTGGAGCTATTGCCGCTATCACTCGATTGACGTGATGTTCGGCTGCGCATCTTTCCAGGGAACTGTCCCGGCGGCACATGCATTGCCGCTGTCGTTCCTCTATCACAATTGCCGCGCAACTGCAGATTGGGATGTCCAGGCTCTGCCTTCGCTGTACCAGCCAATGGATCTCGTCCCAAGCGAAGCGGTTAATCCAAAGGTCGCATTGTTTGCCATGCCGCCATTGATCAAAGGTTATCTGCGTCTCGGTGCCATGATCGGCGACGGTGCGGTAGTCGACTATGATTTTGGCACGACTGATGTGCTGATTATCCTGCCGGTCAGCCGGATTTCCAGCCGCTACGTCAGCCATTACATCTCAAACGCCAAGCGTTTCGACTGAAATTTGCCCTTCCCTGCGTGCTGGAACAACATCATCTGTGGAGAAAACCACTGATGATGTTGTCGCACGGTGTGTAAAGTTTTCGATAGCGCATAGATTGGTCTTCTGATCGGAATCGGTCAAATTCAGGAGAACGTCTTGGCCGACATGCCATTCACAGCGGAAACACCATCCTATGAAGCTGACCTCTCGGCGCGCCCAACGCCGATGATGGAGCAATATATCGAGATCAAGGCGACCAACCCCGATAGCCTATTGTTTTACCGGATGGGGGATTTCTACGAGCTGTTCTTCGATGATGCCGTGCAGGCATCGCGTGCGCTCGGAATCACGCTAACCAAACGTGGCAAGCATCTGGGCAACGATATTCCCATGTGCGGCGTTCCTGTGCATGCGGCGGATGACTATCTGCAAAAGCTGATTATGCGCGGCTTCCGGGTCGCGGTTTGCGAACAGGTGGAAGACCCAGCCGAGGCTCGCAAACGCGGCTCGAAATCCGTGGTGAAGCGCGATGTCGTGCGTCTGGTCACACCGGGCACCATCACTGAAGAAAAGCTGCTTGATCCTTCCGAAGCCAATTATCTGATGACGCTGGGACGGGTCAAAGGTGCGGCACAGGGCCAGTTTGCGCTTGCCTGGATCGATATCTCGACCGGAACATTTCGGGTGGCCGAAACAGATCCGTCGCGGCTTCTGGCTGATATTCTGCGGGTCGACCCGCGTGAGTTAATCGTTGCCGACCCGGTTTTCCATGATCCGGAACTACGCCCGACATTCGATGTGATCGGCCGTTCCGTCAGTCCGCAGCCACCGAGCCTTTTCGACAGTGCCACGGCAGAAAACCGCATTCAGCGCTATTTCGATGTGGCGACACTCGACGGTTTCGGCAACTTCTCCCGTGCCGAACTCTCAGCGATATCAGGCGCTATCGCCTATGTGGAAAAGACCCAGATTGCCGAACGCCCGCCGCTGATGCGGCCGGAGCGGGAATCCGAAGGCTCCACGCTGTTCATTGACCCGGCTACCCGCGCCAATCTGGAAATGTTGCGCACATTATCCGGCCAACGCGATGGCAGCCTGCTGAAATCCATAGACCGGACGGTTACCGGCGGCGGTGCGCGGCTTCTTGCCGAACGCCTGACCTCGCCCCTCACCAATCCCGATGCCATCGCCGAGCGGCTTGATTCCGTATCCTGTTTTCTGGCGGGCCAATCGCTTGCCGATCTGACCCGCGAGGCCTTGAAGGGCGTCCCTGATATGCCGCGTGCCCTGTCGCGGCTTGCGGTTGGACGTGGCGGCCCGCGTGATCTGGGTGCGCTGGCGCGTGGGCTGGAAGCGGCGGCCGAGATTGCCACTTTCCTTGGAAGAGAAGTGCTTCCGGCGGAACTTTCTGCAGTTCGCAACTGCCTTGGCGCTTTACCGGTGGATTTTGCCACCCATCTTGAGCATGCGCTTGATGATGAGTTGCCTTTGCTCAAGCGCGATGGCGGTTTTGTCCGCCCCGGATACAATGCGGAACTCGATGAAATGCGTGCGCTGCGCGATCATTCGCGCCGCATCATTGCCGGCTTGCAAGCCGACTATATGGATCTGACCGGTATCCGCTCGCTCAAGATCAAACACAATAATGTGCTCGGCTATTTCATCGAGGTAACAGCCAACAATTCATCTGTCATGACGGATACGGATGAAGCCAAAGGCAAATTCATTCACCGGCAGACCATCGCCAATGCCATGCGTTTCACCACCACCGAACTCGCAGAGCTTGAAACCAAGATTGCCAATGCGGCGGAACGGGCCTTGGCGATTGAACTTGGGATTTTCGAGACGCTCGTCACGGAAACCGTTGCCAATGCGGATGCGATCCGCGCCGGTGCAGCAGCACTGGCGACGCTCGATGTTTCCGTATCGCTTGCCGCGCTTGCCGAAGAGCAGGGCTATTGCCGCCCGCTTGTTGATGACAGTCTGGCCTTCGAAATTGTTGCCGGTCGCCATCCCGTTGTCGAACAGTCCCTGCGCCGTCAGGCCGCCAATCCGTTTGTGGCCAATGATTGTAATCTTTCACCGGAAGGAACGGCCAAGGGCGCTATCTGGCTTTTGACCGGGCCGAATATGGGTGGTAAATCGACATTCCTGCGCCAGAATGCGTTGATTGCCATATTGGCGCAGATGGGTTCCTTTGTTCCGGCGGGCTCCGCCCATATCGGCATTGTCGACCGGCTGTTCTCGCGCGTCGGCGCTTCGGATGATCTGGCACGCGGTCGCTCGACATTCATGGTAGAAATGGTGGAAACCGCTGCCATTCTCAATCAGGCCAGTGATCATTCGCTGGTTATTCTCGATGAGATCGGGCGCGGAACAGCCACGTTTGACGGTCTTTCCATCGCTTGGGCGGCGGTGGAATATCTGCACGAAAAAAACCAGTGCCGGGCGATTTTCGCCACGCATTTCCACGAAATGACTTCGCTTTCGGAAAAACTGCCGCGGCTGAGCAACGTCACTATGCGTGTCAAGGAATGGGATGGCGATGTTGTCTTCCTGCATGAAGTGGCCAAGGGCGCTGCTGACAGGTCCTATGGCGTGCAGGTGGCACGGCTTGCGGGGCTGCCCGAAGCGGTGGTTAATCGCGCCCGCGACGTTCTGCATCAGCTTGAGGCTGGAGAGACTTCAGGGAAGGCGGACAAGCTGATTGATGATCTGCCCTTGTTCTCGGTTGAGGTGAAACGCGAGGTGAAAGCACCCGCCAAGGGTAAGGACAGCGCTTTGCTGGCCGCGCTTTCAACAGTAAACCCGGATGAAATGACCCCGCGTGAAGCGCTCGACGCCCTCTACCGGTTGAAAGGCCTTGCCACAAACCCGACATCCTGAGCGCATAGGGGCACGCCTGACCCTAGCGGATACACTGTCTTCAAAGGTAAGCATTTCGTTTATAGCAAATACACGCTATAGCGTGCGGCCATCATTCATAAAGTCGTGTTCATGAGCGCAGACCTGAAACTGGAACAGATCGTCAGTCCGGCCAAACTTCATCGTCAATTTGAAGATCTGGTCAAGGCGGCAAAGAAACAAGGCGCCGCTTCCGTCAATCGCAATGACGTGCTGCTGCTCCTGAAAGAAACACTCGGTTCGGGTCGCAAGACTGCTGAAGAGATGTTGAAAAAGGACGGCGGCGGCACACGCTGCTCCGTGCGCTTGTCCTATCTGATGGATCAGATCATTTCGGCACTCTACGAGTTTGCCATCACCCACATCTACCATTCGACCAACCCCTCCTCGGCGGAGCGTATGACCGTGGTTGCCGTGGGTGGCTATGGTCGCGGCGGCCTGGCTCCGGGTTCGGACATCGATCTTCTATTCCTTCTCCCCTATAAGCAGACGCCGTGGGGCGAGCAGGTGGTCGAGTATATTCTCTATATGCTTTGGGATATGGGCCTGAAGGTCGGCCATGCCACCCGCAATATTGACGAATCCATTCGCCAGTCACTTGCTGATATGACCATCCGCACCAGCATTCTCGAAGCGCGCTATGTCTGCGGCAACGACGAGCTTTTCACCACATTGGTCCGCCGGTTTGATACGGAAGTCGTCAAGGGTACGGGACCCGCTTTCATTGAAGCCAAGCTCACCGAGCGCAATGAACGCCACCGCAAGGCGGGTGCCACGCGCTATCTGGTCGAGCCGAACGTCAAGGAAGGCAAAGGCGGTCAGCGCGATCTGCACACGCTTTTCTGGATTGCCAAATATTATTACCACGTCAAAACCAGCGACGAACTGGTCAAGCTCGGCGTGCTGTCAAAGGCCGAACACAATATTTTCCGCAAGGCCGAAGACCTGCTCTGGGCCGTGCGCTGCCATATGCATTTCTATACGGGCAAGGCGGAAGAGCGGCTATCTTTCGATATTCAGAGCGAGATTGCCCAACGGCTCGGCTATACGGCCCATCCCGGCCAGCGCGACGTCGAGCGCTTCATGAAGCATTACTTCCTTGTAGCCAAGGAAGTGGGCGACCTGACCCGCATCATCTGCGCGGCGCTGGAAGAAGAGCAGGCTAAACACGTTCCGGGTTTCAACCGGATTTTCCTCACCTTTTCCCGGCGCAAACGCAAGCTTCCGGGAACATCGGATTTTGTCGTCGACAATCACCGCATCACCATCGCCAATGACGGCGTGTTCCATAAAGACCCCGTTAATCTCATCCGCCTGTTTCATCTGGCGGATCTGCATGGCCTTGAACTTCACCCCGATGCGATGCAGCTCGTTACCCGTTCGCTCTCGCTGATCAAGGCGGAGTTGCGCGAAAACCCTGAGGCCAATAGCCTGTTCCTCGAAATCCTGACTTCCGAGCGCAATCCGGAATTGATCCTGCGCCGCATGAATGAGTCAGGCGTGCTGGGCAAGTTCATCCCGGATTTCGGCAAGGTCGTCGCGATGATGCAGTTCAACATGTATCATCACTATACGGTTGACGAGCATCTGCTGCGCTGTATCGCTGTGCTTTCGGAAATCGAGCATGGCGATCTTGGTCAGGAACATCCGCTGGCCAACCAGATTATGCCGGGTATGAAGAAAGACCGGAAGCTGCTCTACGTCGCGCTGCTGCTGCACGATATCGCCAAGGGCCGGCCCGAAGATCATTCCCATGCGGGTGCCCGCATTGCCAAGCGTATCTGCCCGCGTCTGGGCCTGTCCAAGTCCGATACGGAAACCGTCTCATGGCTTGTGGAACAGCACCTGACCATGAGTATGGTGGCACAGTCGCGTGATCTCAATGACCGCAAGACCATTGAGGATTTTGCCGAGATTGTTCAAACGCTCGACCGGATGAAGCTTCTCCTGATCCTTACCGTTTGCGATATCAAGGCGGTTGGACCGGGCGTATGGAACGGCTGGAAGGGCCAGTTGCTGCGCACCCTCTTCTATGAAACGGAACTGATGCTGACCGGCGGCTTCTCGGAAGTATCGCGCAAGGAGCGCACCGACCACGCCCGTGCGCAGCTTGAGCATTCCCTTTCGTCATGGCCGCAGGTGGAGCGCCAGTCCTATCTTGCCCTGCACTATCAGAACTATCTGCTGACGGTCAGCCTCGATGATCAGGTGCGTCACGCCAATTTCGTGCGCGAGTCCGATAATACCGAAAAGACGCTGGCAACCATGGTGAAAACCCATGATTTTGAAGGCGTGACCGAAATCACCGTGCTGTCGCCGGATCATCCGCGCCTGCTGTCGATCATCGCCGGTGCCTGTGCCGCAGCCGGCGCCAACATTGTCGATGCGCAAATCTTCACCACTAGCGATGGCCGGGCACTTGATACAATCCTCATCAGCCGCGAATTCCCGACCGATGATGATGAGCGCCGCCGTGCCATGCGGGTTGGCCGCCTGATCGAAGATGTGCTTTCGGGCAAATCCTATCTGCCTGAAATGCTGGCATCGCGGACCAAGCCCAAGCGTGCAGTCAAGGCATTCCGCATCACGCCGCGTGTCGAAATCAACAACAAACTGTCGAACAAGTTTACCGTTATCGAAGTGGAGGGTCTGGATCGTCCGGGTCTGCTCTCCGAGATAACAGGTGTCATTTCCGATCTGTCCCTCGACATTGCATCGGCCCATGTGACGACGTTCGGCGAAAAGGTCATCGACGTGTTCTACGTCACCGATCTCGTTGGCCATCAGATCACCAATGCGGCCCGGCAGAACCGTATCCGCAAAAAGATGCTCGCTTTGTTCGGCGAAGGCGATATCACCACGGCACAGCCGCAGCGGCACAACATCCTGATGTCGGCAGAATAGGTTCAGCACCCATGTTTATTCGAAAACTGGAACAGGTATGAGTCTGGTCAAAAAATTCGCGACGGTGGCCTCCGGCACCCTGATGAGCCGTGTTTTCGGGCTGACGCGCGAAATGCTGATGGCAGCAGCGCTCGGCACCGGCCCCGTCGCAGATGCCTTCAATGCTGCGTTCCGGTTTCCCAACACCTTTCGCCGCCTGTTTGCTGAGGGCGCATTCAATGCCGCCTTCGTGCCGCTGTTTGCCAAGGAGATTGAGGCGAACGGCATGGAGGGCGCCAAGCGCTTTTCCGAAGAGGTCTTCGGTGTACTTTTTACGGTCCTGATGGCGCTGACCATTTTGATGGAATTGTCGATGCCGCTGATCGTGCGGACCGTGATCGCGCCGGGCTTTCTCGATGATCCGGTCAAGTTCGGCAACACGGTGTCGATGGCAATCATCATGTTTCCCTATCTCGCCTGCATGTCGCTGGCGGCGATGATGAGCGGTATGCTGAATTCGCTGCATCGCTATTTTGCCGCCGCAGTTGCGCCGGTGTTTCTCAATGTCATCCTGATCGGCGTTCTCGCCTATGCCTGGTATAAGGGCCATGATGGTATCAAGATCGGCTATGGCCTGTCCTGGGGCGTTATGGCAGCCGGTCTGGTGCAATTGGCCATCGTCTGGTTTGCCGTGCGTAATGCGGGCATTTCGATCGGCTTCCGGTTGCCGCACTTCACGCCGAATGTGCGGCGTCTGCTGGTGCTTGCCCTCCCCGCCGCAATTACCGGCGGCATTACCCAGATCAATCTTCTGGTGAACACGAATATCGCCTCCGCCCGGGACGGCGCGGTGACATCACTCGCCAATGCCGACCGGGTTTATCAGTTGCCGCTTGGTGTTGTGGGTATTGCCGTTGCAACCGTGCTGCTGCCCGAGCTTGCCCGCGCATTACGCTCCGGCAATCTGAAGGAAGCCGGAAGCCTGCAGAACCGCTCCGTCGAATTCATCCTGTTCCTGACACTGCCAGCTGCCGCCGCGCTTCTTGTCATGTCGGAGCCGATTATCCGGCTCCTGCTTGAGCGCGGTGAATTCACCGTCGAGTCGACGCGGCGCGTCTCCAACATTCTTGCGGTTTATGGCCTTGGCCTGCCCGCCTTTGTTCTGATCAAGGCTTTCATTCCCGGTTTCTTTGCCCGCGAAGACACCAAGACACCGATGATCTTTGCGGCAGTTTCCGTGGTCATCAATGTTGCCATGGCTCTCACGCTGTTTCCGTTGATGGCGGAAACCGGCATTGCCACCGCTGAAGTGACCGCCGGTTGGGTCAATGCCATTCTGCTCTTCGCAACGCTGGTGTGGCGTGGTCATTGGGGCCGCGATATTCCGCTGCTCACGCGTATTCCGCGCCTGATCTTTTCGGCTGCGGCGATGGGATTTGCGCTTTATTATGCGATCCAATGGGCAGCACCTTACCTTGCTTCCCATACGCCCGTTCATGTTCAGGCACCTGTTGTCTTTGGGTTGATCCTGCTTTCCATGATCATCTATTTCGCGCTGGCTTTCGCAACAGGTGGTGCGAGCTTCGGCATGATCCGCCGCAATGTCAAACGGGGCGCAAAGACACCTGTAGCGCCACCGGAGGACCCTGCCGCATGAGCCGTCATATCGGGATGATCACCCTTGTCGTGCGCGATTATGACGAGGCGATTGAATGGTACACTGGGGTGTTAGGATTTTCGCTTGTCAGCGATACCGCACTGTCCCCCACGAAGCGCTGGGTTGTCGTCGCGCCTGAGCAAGATGGAGCAAAGCTCCTGCTGGCGCAGGCTGACACGGAAATGCAAATATCCAGCATCGGCAATCAGACAGGCGGACGGGTAGCGCTGTTTCTCTATACGGATGACTTCGCACGGGATCATGCGGCAATGCTGAAATCAGGCGTGCGTTTTCTCGAAGACCCGCGTCACGAAGCCTATGGCAGCGTTGCCGTGTTTGAAGATCTCTATGGCAACACATGGGACCTCCTCGAACTCAAATGAACCAGCACGTTTCGATAGGGCTTGAATAGAGCGCCCTGCTCTGCCAAAACCTCCTCTCCATTGACATCGGGTCCGAAGACCCGATCCCCGAACGATCTAAGGACTGACCATGAGCACGTTTGAGCCGCTCGTCTTTTCCGGTGTCCAGCCAACCGGTAATCTGCATCTCGGAAATTATCTGGGAGCCGTGCGGCGTTGGGTTGCCTTGCAGGAAAATAACAATTGCATTTACTGCGTCGTTGACCAGCACGCGATCACACAGGCGGTTTCCGTCTGGGGCGGACCGGCCGAGTTGCAGCGCAATACACGCGAAGTCACTGCGGCTTTTCTGGCTGCTGGTATCGACGCGGAAAAGCACATTGTCTTCAACCAGAGCCGGGTACGCCAGCACGCGGAACTCGCATGGGTGTTCAATTGCATCGCGCGCATGGGCTGGCTGAACCGCATGACCCAGTTCAAGGACAAGGCGGGCAAGGACCGCGAAAACGCTTCCGTTGGCCTCTTCGCCTATCCCAACCTGATGGCTGCCGATATTCTCGTTTACCGCGCAACGCATGTGCCTGTCGGTGAAGATCAGAAACAGCATCTGGAACTGACACGCGACATTGCCCAAAAATTCAACACGGATTTCTCCGACCGCATTGCCGAACTTGGTCTTGGCGTCGAGACCCAATCGGGCGATGAAACCATCCAGAGTTTCTTCCCGCTGACGGAGCCTGTCATTGGCGGTCCAGCTGCGCGGGTGATGAGCTTGCGCGATGGCACAAAGAAAATGTCGAAATCCGATCCGTCCGATCTGTCGCGCATCAACCTGACGGATGATGAAGACACAATCTCGAAGAAAATCCGCAAGGCTAAGACCGATTCCGAGCCGTTGCCATCGGATATTGAAGGTCTGAAAGAGCGGCCGGAAGCAGACAATCTTGTCGGCATCTATGCGGCGCTCACCGATACGGACAAGGAAAATGTCATCCGCGATTTCGGCGGCCAGCAGTTCTCCGTGTTCAAGCCCGCTTTGGCCGATCTGGCCGTGGCAAAGCTTGCACCGATTGCCAGCGAGATGCGCCGCCTTTCCGCCGATACTGCCTATATCGACTCCGTCCTAAAAAACGGCGGCGAACAGGCAAGTGTGTTGGCGGAGAAGACGATGCGCAATGTGCGTGATATTGTCGGATTTCTTCAGGATTAGGATCAACAGTCAGGGCAGGTTGAACAGATGGTATCAAGACGTCTCAGCCGCGAAGCTGGTCACCGCCGCAAGTTTCTGGCGGTTATTGACGAAACGCCTGAATGCGAGCGGGCAGTCGCCTATGCCTCGCGCCGCGCCAAGACCACGAATGGCGTGCTGGTTCTGCTTTTTGTCATTGATTCCGCTGACTTCCAGCAGTTTCTCGGTGTTGAGCAGATTATGCGAGCAGAAGCCGAAGAGCGGGCGCACTCGACGCTGAACAAGTTTGCCGCATCCGTGCGGGAAACCATCAACATTGAGTCCGAGCTTGTTGTGCGTGAGGGAATCACTTCCGAACAGATCCAGAAGCTCATCGAGGAAGATCAGGATATCGCCATTCTGGTTCTGGCTGCTGGTTCCGGCAAGGACGGTCCCGGCCCGCTGGTTCAGGCTCTGGCCGGACGCGAATCCTTTTCTATTCCGGTGACTGTCGTGCCTTATAATCTCTCAAACGAGGATATTGACGCAATCACATGATTGCATCTTGAAACCGTGATACAATCCGCCTTGAAGAGACTGGCTGAAAGGCCTATATGCTTTTGAACTGTTCTAAACTAGACACGCGAGACATCCGCCATGTTCATCCAGACTGAAGCCACGCCCAATCCGGCGACGTTGAAATTCCTGCCTGGCAAGGTTGTGCTTGAGGAAGGCACGGCTGACTTCCGCGATGCGGCGACCGCTTCCGAAGCATCGCTGCTGGCTGCCAAGATTTTTGCTGTTCCCGGCGTTACCGGTGTGTTCTTCGGCTATGATTTTGTAACTGTCACCAAGGCTGAGGGCCCCGAATGGCAGCATTTGAAGCCGGCCATTCTCGGCGCGATCATGGAACACTTCATGTCCGGCGCCCCTGTCATGGCCAGTGCGACATCCGTTGCGGCCACGGCCCAGCTGGAAGGCGAAGGCGAGTTTTTCAACACGGCGGATACCGAGATCGTCGACACGATCAAGGAATTGCTGGAGACCCGCGTGCGCCCGGCTGTTGCGCAGGATGGCGGCGATATCACGTTTCGGGGCTTTGAGAACGGCACCGTTTACCTGCACATGAAGGGCGCCTGCTCCGGCTGCCCATCCTCAACGGCAACGTTGAAGCATGGTATCCAGAACCTCTTGAAGCATTTTGTGCCTGAGGTTCAGCAGGTCGAAGCCATCTGATTGCTTCTACATGATCATGACAAAGGCCGCTTGATGCGGCCTTTTTGTTGTCTCACGCTAGCCAGGGATTGATGATATCCAATCCGCAATCCGCAAAATCCTTTATATTCCGCGTCGCAAGCTTTGCGCCTCTGGATTGCGCAATCGCCGCAATCTGCGCATCAAACTGGTTGATGGTTTTGCCAGCCCTGCGTCGCTCCAAAAAGATTTCGGGATAGGTTTCAGCAGCAGAACCGTCAAAAGGCAGAATACGACCGGCAAAATCTTCGTTGAACATAGACTGGGCGGTGTCCAACAATGCCGCTTTGCGCTTTCCATCTGAAAGCAGCGACAGGCCGTATAAAATTTCCGCTTGCGTGATCGTGGTTATAAACAGCGATGCAACGGGCTGCTCGCCAAGCCATTGCGCAACCCGTGCATCCGGCTCCAGCTTCATCATTTCCGAGATGATATTTGTATCGAGGATAATCATTCGTTGAAATCAACAGGATTACGGGCGGCTTCGCGTGGGGCAATCGGCAGATCGACACCACCCCATGCCTTGAAGCGCCCGTGAATTGCGTCAGCCAGATTGACGGGCGCAAATGGCTCGCGTGAAAGCGCCGCGCGCAGGATATCGCGCGCCTCATCCTCCATCGACTTCCCATGCTGCGCCGCCTGAATACGCAGCCGTGTTTTCAACTGGTCATCAAGATTGCGAATTGTCATGCTGGCCATTATGATCTCCATCAATCATTGAATACATATTAATCAATGATTGCATTGCATTCAATGATTAATCACTAGCCGTGATAGTGCTGAAACGCAAACAGCCCCGCATGGCAGGGCTGTTCAAACGTTTAAATCGGCTGAATCAGTTGACCGCGCCGGGACCGGGAATAGCTCCGGGCGGGCATTTGCCCAGAATGATCATCCCGAGCACTTCATCCTCGGTGACATCCCCCACCTTGGCGGTGCCGACCACCTGACCGTTTTTCATCACAGCCACGCGATCAGCCAGATGAAACACGTCGTGAATGTCATGGCTGATCAGGAAAATGCCGATGCCTTCGCTCTTCAACTGCTTGATCAGTTCACCCACTTGCGCGGTTTCCTGTGGTCCTAGCGCAGCCGTCGGCTCGTCCATGATCAGGATACGGGCATTGAAGAGGATTGCCCGCGCGATGGCCACCGACTGGCGCTGACCACCTGACAGGGCTTTCACCGGGTCCTTGAAACGCTGGAAACGCGGATTGAGGCGGCCCATCACTTCTCGGGCACTGTGTTCCATGGCCACATCGTCAAGTGTGCCCCAAGGCGTCATCAATTCGCGCCCAAGATAAAGATTGGCGGCTGTATCGACATTGTCGGCCAGAGCCAGCGTCTGATAGATCGTCTCAATACCATAGGCCTTGGCATCACGCGGATTGCCAATGGATGCTTCTTCGCCATTGACCTTGATTGTGCCGCTGTCGCGCTTGTAGGCACCGGACAGAATCTTGATCAGTGTGGATTTCCCGGCACCGTTGTGGCCGAGAAGAGCCACGACTTCGCCGGGAAAAAGATTGACGGAAGCACCATCGACCGCGCGGATACCACCGAACGCTATCGAGATATTGTCCATGTCGATGAGAGGTGTCTGTGTATTGGTCATGATTTCTCCTCCATCAAGCCGTGCGGCGGCGATAGATCGTGTCGAGCCAGACAGCGACCACCAGAACAAGACCGACGACAATATTCTGCAAGGGCGTATCAAGCCCGAGCAACACCATGCCTGAACTCAGTGACTGCATGAGCAGCGCACCGATCATGGCACCGGCAATCGTGCCGACACCACCGGCGAGTGACGTTCCGCCAATGACAGCGGCGGCAATGGTGAGAAGCTCGTCCAGTGTGCCCTGTGCGTTGGTTGCCGCATTGAGGCGGGCTGTGGAAATCGCGCCTGCGATGGCGCAGAGGATACCCATGATGATGAAAATCTTCATAGTAACCCAGCGCGTGTTGATGCCCGCAAGGTCAGCGGCTTCCGGATTGCCGCCCATGGCGAAGACATAGCGGCCAAAGCGGGTGCGCGTCGTCACGAAAGTCATGATGATGCCCGTTGCCACTGCAATCAGAACCGGAATGGCAATGCCATGCGAGATAAACAGGCCACCATCGGGAATGGTAATGTTGTTGGCTTCCGCATATTTGCGCACGATGCCAATGGGCCAGTAATAGGCATTGGCAATGGCGATCGCCCCGAGCACCAAAGCGCAGCTGATGGCTGTCATGAACACTTCGGCCCAGACAGGACGCCGTGGAAAGTTGAACCGTTTGCGCTGACGGCGGCTGTTGACCACCATGATGATGATGGCGACACAGGCAACAATGCCAACGATCCAGCTCCACATGGAACCGATCGAACCTTCAGGGCCACCGCCCATCAGGCGGAAGGTGGAATCCATCGGCGCAACCGTCCGGCCAGAAGTGACCCACCACGCAGCGCCGCGCCAGACGAGGAGACCACCAAGGGTGACGATAAAGGCGGGAACGCCGAGAAATGCGATGATAAAACCCTGAAAACCGCCGATGACAGCGCCGGTGACAATGCCGATGCCAAGCGCGATGATCCATGTGGCGGGGTGCTCGAAGCCGATAAGCTTTGGCAGCATTTCCGTCTGCATCACACCCATGATCATGCCGACAAAGCCCAGCAGCGAACCCACCGACAGATCGATGTTACGCGTGACGATGATCAACACCATACCCGTTGCCATGACGGCCACGGATGAAGTCTGCACGGACAGATTCCACAGATTGCGCGGCGTGAGAAACTGTCCGCCGGAGAGAACCTGAAATGCAATCCAGATAACGACCAGCGCGCCGATCATACCGAGAAGACGGGTATCAAGCTCGGTCGCTTTGAAGAAACGGGCGACAAGGCCAAGTTCGGAGGCGCGGGCCCGGTCAATACTGACTGCCGGATCACTCATTTTTCTCTCCCCATTCTAAGGTTCTTTTTAAAACGCCGCCGATCCTGTGGATCAGCGGCGCTCAATTTTAACAGATTATCTCAGGTTTACTTGCAGGCCGCGACAGCGCCAGCCTTGACGCCCTGGCAGACAACGTCCTTCTTCACCCAACCGGCGTCGATGATGACGTTGAGGTTGTCCTTGGTGACCGGAACCGGTGTCAGGAACACGGCATTGACTTCCACCTTGTTCGCACCGCCAGCAAACTTCTGGACTTTCGGGATTTCAGTCATCTTCTTGCCATCAGCAAGCGCCGCAGCAATACCGGCAGCTTCCTTGCCAAGTTCACGCGAGTCTTTCCAGATCGTAACGGTCTGGGTGCCAAGCGCGATGCGGTTCAGCGCAGCAAAATCAGCATCCTGTCCGGAGACGGGAACCGTACCGGCAAGACCCTGCGCCTGCAAAGCAGCGATAGCACCGCCAGCAGTGCCGTCATTGGCCGCAACGACAGCGTCGATCTTGTTGTCGTTTTTGGTCAGGAACTGTTCCATGTTCTTCTGCGCATTGGCTGGCAGCCAGCCATCGGTATAGGCTTCGCCGACATTCTTGATCTTGCCTGATGCAATGGCGTCCTTGAGGACTTCCTGTGCGCCCGAGAAGAGGAAATCGGCGTTCGGATCAGCGGAACTACCCTTGATGAAGGCATAGTTGCCTTCCGGCTTCACGGCGAGAACGCCGCGTGCCTGCATACGGCCTACTTCCTTGTTGTCGAAGGTGATGTAGAACGCATCCTTGTTTTCGATCAGGCGATCGTAGCCAACGACCGGAATGCCTTCAGCAACGGCCTTTTCAACGGCTGGTCCAATCGCGCTCGAATCCTGAGCCAGAATGATCAGCGCATTGGCGCCCTGTGAGATCAGGCTTTCAACATCGGTCAGCTGCTTGGAAGCGGAAGACTGCGCATCGGCCGAAATATACTTGTCACCATTGGCTTCCAGCGCCTTCTTGATGGCAGCTTCGTCAGTCTTCCAGCGCTCTTCCTGAAAATTTGACCAGGACACGCCAATGATTTTGTCCTTTGCCAGCGCAGGGCCAGCCAAAGAGACAGCAAGAGCAACGCCCGCCAAAGCGGTTGCGTATTTTTTCATGATAATCCTCCCAGTGCACATGGCACGTTAATCCCGTCAGATATCCAGCCTTTCACCTCCGGCCAGATATCCAAACCTCTTTATTTCGAGGCTCGAAAAAAATAGTGACTTAATTTGATTTCCATGTCAACATAGAATCTGATCTGCTAAGTTATTGCATTGCAACAATATTTTTGCATCGCATCAAAAAAAGATTTCGGGAGGAGATCCTTTGTTGATTGATGAGATAGCCAGACCCGATGATGTTCGGCGCCAGAATCGCAGGCTCGTGCTGGCCGCATTGCGTGGCCATGACCTTTTGTCACGCACGGATATTGTTGCCCAAACGGGCCTCAGCGCGTCCACGGTTTCGGCCATCACAACAGCGCTGATCGCCGAGGGAATCATCAATGAAAGCCGTGACGGCGATGTCACTGCCAACCGTCGTGGCCGACCACAGGTCGCGCTGACACTCAATCCTGAGATTGCCACCATCGCGACCGTTGAATTGGCGCTTAATCTCGCCCACGCGGTGCTGTTCGACTACAAGGGACAGGTGATCGGCGAAGAAATCCGGCGCATTCCGACACTGGATGCAACCACTGGCGATCTGACACGGGCAATCTGCGAAATGCTTGACGGGCTGCTATCGGCCATGCCTGACAGTGCAGGCAAGCTCATGCATATTTCGATGGGTGTGCAGGGTGTGACCGATGCAGCCAGCGCGACTATGCTGTGGTCACCAATTACACCGGACAATAATGTGGCTTTCGGCGAAGTCCTTTCAGCGCGATACGGTGTCAGCGTTTCAGTTGCCAATGATTGCAGCATGATTGCCGAAGCGCTGCGTTGGACCGATCCGGAACATTATACGGAAGATTTCGCCGCCATCCTGCTTTCGCACGGTATCGGCATGGGCCTTTACCTCAAAGGCAAGCCCTTTCTTGGCGTGCAGTCTTCAGGGGCTGAATTTGGTCACATGCTGCATGTGCCCAACGGTGCACTTTGCCGCTGCGGCCGGCATGGCTGTATCGAAGCTTATGCCAGTGATTACGCCATCTTGCGCCGGACAGCTGGCGAAGATGAACGATCTCAGCCCGCGCAGGACGTGGATTCTGTCACGTTTGACGACGTGGCAAATCGCGCCCGCGCCCGTGATGGGGTGGAGCGCGAGGCGTTTCGCAAGGCCGGAGAGGCTATCGGCTCCGGCTTGCGCAGCCTCTTCTCATTGATTGATCCCATCCCCATCGCGCTCGTTGGACCGGGTGCGGGTGTTTTCGATCTCATTGAAGCCGATCTTCGCGAGATGGTATCCGGCACAACCGGCTGGGGTGGCAAGCCTGACCTGACCATCCGCTGCTATCCTGACGAGCATCCTCTCATCCTGCAGGGGTGCATGATGACATCTTTGCTGCATCTTGATACCCAGCTTTTCGCTCCCGGCGACCTGCGTGAAACGCCGCTTCGACGCGTGATCTAGTTTTCATATTTCAAAGGATTTTCCATGTATCTCGGTCTCGATTTAGGCACATCCGGCGTCAAGGCGCTGTTGATTGACGACAAACAATTGGTCATCGGCTCCGGCACGGGAACGCTGGAGGTTTCACGGCCGCATTCCGGCTGGTCGGAACAGGACCCCGCCCATTGGATACGCGCGACGGAAGAGGCGATTGCAGCGCTCAAGGCCAGCCATCCCAAGGAACTTGCAGCGGTCAGAGGGATCGGCCTGTCCGGGCAGATGCATGGCGCAACGCTCCTCGACGGCGATGACAAGGTGCTGCGGCCCTGCATGTTGTGGAACGATACCCGCAGTCACAAGGAAGCAGCGGAACTTGACGGCAATCCCATCTTCCGCGCGCTGAGCGGCAATATTGTTTTTCCCGGCTTCACCGCACCGAAAGTGGTGTGGGTCAAGAACAACGAGCCGGAGATTTTTGCCAAAACCCGGCGGATATTGTTGCCGAAGGATTATTTGCGGCTTTGGCTGACGGGCGAGCATGTCTCTGAAATGTCCGATGCAGCGGGCACGTCGTGGCTCGATGTCGGCAAACGTGCATGGTCGGAAGAATTGCTCGCCGCATCCGGGCTGGATAAAAGCCATATGCCGTCTCTCGTCGAGGGAACAGAGGTTTCCGGCACGCTAAAAGCCGATCTCGCATCCCGCTGGGGTATGAGCAATCAGGTGGTTGTTGCCGGTGGTGCCGGTGACAATGCAGCCTCTGCCTGCGGTATGGGAACGGTTGCCGAAGGTCATGCCTTTGTCTCACTTGGCACTTCAGGCGTGCTTTTTGCTGCCAACAACGCCTATCTGCCCAATCCTGAAAGCGCGGTTCACACCTTCTGCCATGCCCTTCCCGGCACATGGCATCAGATGGGTGTGATCCTGTCGGCGACCGACGCGCTCAACTGGTACGCGGGCATTACAGCGCGCAAGCCGGCTGAATTGACAGATGAGCTGGGCGATAAACTGCGTGCCCCATCAGGCGTTACCTTCCTGCCCTATCTCTCCGGTGAGCGCACGCCCCTTAACGACTCGGCCATTCGCGGCTCGTTTCAGGGGCTTGAACACTCCAGCGACCGTGCAAGCCTGACACAGGCCGTTCTCGAAGGTGTTGCCTTTGCCTTCCGTGATTGCCTGCAGGCACTTGCCAGTGCCGGCACCAAGCTTGATCGCGTCACCGCCGTTGGCGGTGGATCACGTTCCGCCTATTGGCTGAAGACCATTGCAACAGCACTCGACATTCCAGTCGACGTTCCCGCTGACGGCGATTTCGGCGCGGCGTTCGGCGCGGCAAGGCTTGGCCTGATCGCTGCGGAAAGGGCCGATCCGCGCAGCATTTGCGCTCAGCCCGCAACAGAAAAAACCATCGAGCCCGACAAGACGCTCACATCCGAGTTCGACGCCGCCTATCGGCGCTATCACAGCCTCTATCCAGCATTAAAGGGAGTTCAATCATGAGCAGCGGATTTTTTGGTGATATCAAACCAGTCAAATATGAAGGGCCGGACAGCACCAATCCGCTTGCCTATCGCTTTTACAACCCGGATGAATTGATCAATGGCAAGCGTATGGAAGATCACCTGCGCTTTGCCGTCGCCTATTGGCATTCCTTCACATGGCCGGGCGGCGATCCCTTCGGCGGTCAGACCTTTGAACGCCCATGGTTCAATGACACAATGGCAGGGGCAAAACTGAAGGCCGACGTGGCTTTTGAAATGTTCTCGCTGCTTGGTGCGCCCTATTTCTGCTTCCACGATGCCGACGTGCGCCCGGAAGGCGACACGCTCGCCGAGAGCAACAAACGTCTCTACGAGATTGCCGACTATTTTGCCGGCAAGATGGAAGCAACAGGCACGAAGCTCCTCTGGGGCACGGCTAACCTTTTCTCCAACCGCCGCTATATGTCCGGTGCCGCGACCAATCCTGATCCTGATGTGTTTGCCTATGCGGCAGCCACCGTCAAAACCTGTATCGACGTGACGCAGAAGCTTAAGGGCGAGAACTACGTGCTGTGGGGTGGCCGTGAGGGCTACGAGACTCTGCTCAACACCGATATGAAGCGTGAACTGGACCAGATGGGCCGTTTCTTAAGCCTCGTTGTCGACTACAAGCATAAGATCGGTTTCAAGGGTGCCATCCTGATCGAGCCGAAGCCGCAGGAGCCGACAAAGCATCAGTATGACTATGATGCGGCAACAGTTTATGGCTTCCTCAAGCGCTTCGGTCTTGAGAATGAAGTAAAGGTCAATCTTGAACAGGGTCACGCCATTCTGGCGGGTCACTCGTTCGAACACGAGCTGGCAACTGCTGCGGCACTTGGAATTTTTGGTTCCATCGACATGAATCGCAATGACTACCAGTCCGGCTGGGATACGGACCAGTTCCCTAACAATGTACCCGAAGTGGCGCTGGCCTATTACGAAATCCTGAAAGCCGGTGGCTTCACGACGGGCGGCACCAATTTCGACTCGAAACTGCGCCGTCAGTCGCTCGACCCGCAGGATCTGATCATTGCGCATATTGGAGGCATGGATACCTGCGCCCGCGGCTTGAAAGCAGCAGCCAAGATGGTCGAAGACAAGGCCCTGACTGGCTTTGTCGAGGAACGTTATGCCGGTTGGTCAAAGCCAGATGCACAGGCGATGCTGTCAGGCAAACTATCGCTTGATGATATCGCTGCCCATGTCGAAGAAAAGAAAATCCAGCCGCAACCGCGTTCCGGTCGGCAGGAATATCTGGAGAATGTCGTCAATCGGTATGTTTGATGGCTTGGGGGTGTTTTCACCCCCCTCTGCCCTGTCGGGCATCTCCCCCACAAGGGGGGAGATCAGCTGTATTACTGCCTTAGCACAATCTGAAACTGTTCCTGTTGTGCAAAGGCGTTCATGTCAAAGTGATCTCCCCCCTTGTGGGGGAGATGTCCGACAGGACAGAGGGGGGTGAAAGCCCCAACCAATACAAACCTAAACGTGCTGACCACCATTGATATGGATTTCCGAACCCGTCACATAGGACGACGCCTCGGAGCACAGAAAATAGATCGTCTCAGCCACTTCAGCGGTTTTGCCAAGGCGGCGCAGCGGCAGTTGTTCTACTAATTTGTCCGTACCCGGTGACAGGATCGCCGTATCAATCTCTCCGGGTGCTATCGCGTTGACACGAATGCCATGCGGGCCAAAATCCGATGCCATTTCGCGTGTGAGCGAGGCGAGCGCGGCTTTCGATGTTGCATAGGCGGTACCGGCGAAGGGATGGACGCGGCTTCCGGCAATGGAGGTGACATTGACAACCGATCCCTGCCCCGCTTCCAACTCCTTGAAGAGACCACGCGCCAGCATGATGGGGGCGAAGAAGTTCACCTGAAACACCGTCGACCATGTGTGCATCGGTGTTTCGATGGAATCGAGGCGGTTTCCACCGGAGTTCTTGGGTGAAATACCGGCATTGTTGATCAGCGCGTGCAGTTTGCCACCTTCAACCTCAAGCCTTTTGCGAATTTCCAGAACGGCGTGATCCACATCGGCAGGGTCGGCGAGATCGACCTTGATATGATCATCAGGGCCTGCGGGCCAGGGACAATCATCGGAAAAATCCTGACGCGAGCAGGTGATGACACGCCATCCGGCGCGGGAAAACCGTTTGACTGTTGCGTGGCCGATGCCACGGCTTGCGCCAGTCAGGACAAGGACCTTGCGTGCTTCATCGCTACTCATGGGAAAACTCCGTTTGCATGAGCCATAGAGCAAGCGTCTGATAAAGGGAACTGCTGCCGTTTTCATTTTGGCGTGTGTGATCAGGTTCTGCGAAATTCACGGATATTCCATCGCTGCGGTTGATCCACCGGAGCGAAGCAAATATCGTGGCCGAAATTTGAGGGGGAAGCATGAACGGATATATCCTCGCGATCGATCAGGGCACCACATCGAGCCGCGCCATCATCTTTGACAAGAACCGCAAGGTGGTTGGAAAAAGTCAGCAGGAATTTACCCAGATTTATCCCCAGTCCGGCTGGGTCGAGCATGATCCGGAAGAAATCTGGCAGTCTGTGCTCAGCACCTGCGAGGTGGCCATAGAGAATGCCAAGATTCAGGCTGGCGATGTTGCCGCCATCGGCATTACCAACCAGCGGGAAACCGTCATCGTCTGGGACAAGGCAACGGGAAAACCCATCCACAATGCGATTGTCTGGCAGGACCGGCGCACCGCGTCCCTCTGCCAGAAACTGAAGAAGCAGGGGCTGGAAAAGAAGTTTACCAAAAAGACCGGCCTGCTGCTCGATCCCTATTTTTCCGGCACCAAGCTTGCGTGGATTCTCGACAAGGTGCCCGGCGCGCGCAAACGCGCGGCAAATGGTGAGCTGCTGTTCGGCACGGTTGATAGCTTCCTGATCTGGCGTCTTACCGGCGGCAAGGTTCATGCCACTGACGCCACCAACGCCTCACGCACTCTGCTGTTCAATATTGCGACCAATGAATGGGACGATGAGTTGCTGGAAATCCTGCGCATTCCGCGCGCAATGCTACCCGATGTCAAGGATTGCGCGGCCAATTACGGTTCCGCCGAAGCATCGCTGCTGGGTGCCGATATTCCTATTCTCGGTGTGGCCGGTGACCAGCACGCGGCAACCATCGGTCAGGCATGTTTTGAGCCCGGCATGTTCAAATCCACCTATGGCACCGGCTGCTTTGCCATCCTCAACACCGGCAGCGACATGGTGCTCTCAAAGAACCGGCTATTGACGACGATTGCCTATCGGCTGAACGGCAAGACAACCTATGCGCTTGAGGGGTCGATTTTCATTGCCGGAGCGGCGGTGCAGTGGCTGCGTGATGGATTGAAAATCATTGGTTCGGCACCTGAAACCGGAAAGCTCGCCGATCAGGCCGATCCTAGCCAGAATGTCTATCTCGTGCCTGCCTTCGTCGGCCTTGGCGCGCCGCATTGGGATGCCGAAGCACGCGGGGCGATCTATGGCCTTACGCGCAATTCCGGCCCGGCGGAATTTGCCCGCGCGGCGTTGGAATCCGTTGCCTACCAGACCCGCGACCTGCTCGATGCCATGCGCAAGGACTGGAAATCATCGGATACGAAAACAGTGCTGCGTGTCGATGGCGGCATGGTCGCGTCGGACTGGACCATGCAGCGTCTTGCCGACATTCTCGACGCGCCTGTTGATCGCCCGACGATCCTCGAAACCACCGCGCTTGGCGCCGCATGGCTTGCCGGATCAAAGGCCGGGATATGGCCGAACCGGCGCGAGTTCGCGAAAACATGGGAACGCGATATGCGCTTTACCCCCGAGATGGATGAGAAGACCCGCAAGGCAAAAATCGCCGGCTGGAAAATCGCCGTCAAACGGACCCTGACGCACTAGGCTGCAAGAGGTGCGGCCATCTCTTCTTTTCGTTGGTAGGCAAGCCTGCGCCAGTTTCTGGATGCATAGGCATGGGCTTGCCGCAGGGATACCCAGAGGCCCAGTTGCTTAAGTGGACGCAGTGCTCCGGCGGCACCGAATCGCGTTGTCCGTTCAACGCGGGTCCTGCCACCGGGTAGAGGCGTCAGAGTGAATGTATCTTCGAGATATCCAACCCAGTCTCGACACCAGACCGTGCTTTCCTGCATTTTGTACTGCAACTGCCTGTTTTCATCGAGAATGAGAATGCGCTGATTAATCGTACCGCGATCCGTCGTGCACTGCCGGGTATTGCCAACCGCCGCCCTGTCTTCCAGCACGCGGCAACTCATGGGCTTCGGAACACCAAACCGGAACAGGAATGGCCGCGTATTGTCCATCTTGGCATGAAGAAAATGCGGCCAGATATGCTGCGGCTCGCAATCAAATACCCATTCGGACCGGATTATCATCTCTGTTCTCCATCAAACAATTCATTTAGTTAATTACCTTATTGATTTATTGTTGTCCGTCAACAGTTAGTTGAAAAACTAATTAACTTATTGTATGAAGGGATATGACCGTTCAACTCATCTTCGAAGCTCTCGCATCGCCCGTAAGGCGAAAGATTCTTGCTTACGTGGCCCACACCGAGCTTAATGCCGGGGACATTGCCGCGCGCTTCAATATGACAAAGCCATCCATTTCGCAGCATTTGTCATTGCTGGAGAATGCCGGACTTGTATCCAGCGAGAAGCGCGGCAAATATGTCTATTACCGGCAGGTATCCGATACGCTGGCGAGCACTTTGACCGGGTTTGTTCAGGATATCTGTCCGATCGGACGACCTCTACGCCGGGAAAGTGCAGAGCTGGAAGAACAAAAGCAACCCTAGTGGATCAGCACCTGAACCGGCTGCGGTTCAGGCAAAACTTGATGTTTTCAGAAATTCGGCGAGGCGCTCGCTCTTGGGTTTATGAAACATATCGCGTGGATTGCCTTCCTCGCCGATAAGTCCCTGATTCATGAAAATCACCCGGTTGGACACCTCATAGGCGAAGCGCATCTCGTGAGTGACGAGCAACATGCTCATTCCATCCTGTGCCAGGGATTTGATTACCTGCAGCACCTCGTTCACCAACTCCGGGTCCAGCGCCGAGGTGACTTCGTCAAAGAGCATCAAGCGGGGATTCATCGCGATGGCCCGGGCAATGGCAACACGCTGCTGCTGGCCCCCGGATAATTGTCCGGGAAAATGATCGGCACGGGAAAGCAGTCCGACGCGGTCCAGCCACTTTTCGGAAACGGTGCGCGCTGCATCCTTCTCCATTTTCTTTACCTTGACCAAACCCAGCATCACATTGCCAACAGCGCTCATATGCGGGAACAGGTTGAACTGCTGAAAAGCCATGCCCGTCAGGGCGCGCTGGCGGGCGATTTCCTTTTCCCGCTTGCGCCGGCGCTGTGCTCCGGCCATTTCGTAACCGATCTCCTCACCATCAATGCTGATAGAGCCGCCTTGAAACTCTTCCAGCATATTGATACAGCGCAACATGGTGGTTTTGCCGGACCCGCTTGATCCGATGATGCTCACCACATCCCCCTGCTTCATGGTGCAGTCGACGCCTTTCAGAACCTCGACATTACCGTAGCTCTTGTGCAGGCCCCGGATTTCAAGAAGGTTTTCTGACATCCCGGAATCCCCTTAGGATGGAACCATGATCTTGCGCTCGACATAACGGCCTAAACGCTCGATGGCATAGTTGATGATGAAATAGAGAAAGCCTGCGAAAAAATAGAATTCGAGGCTCATGAAGGTTCTGGAAATCAGTTCCTGCGTGCGGAGCAGCAACTCGGCGACCCCGATGATCGACAACAATGTCGACGCCTTGACCATTTCAGCGGCGGTGTTCACCCAGGCGGGCACGACCTGTCGCAAAGCCTGCGGTCCAAGCACGTAGGCGAAGGTCTGGGGGAACGTCAGCCCGATAGCCTTGGCCGCCTCGGTTTGCCCCTTTGGGATGGCTTGCAGGGCGCCGCGAACAATCTCGCCCACATGGGAGCTGCAGAAGACGGCAAGCGCAAGAATCCCTGCCTGAAAAGGCCCGAGATCAAGGCCCACGGTTCCAAGCACGTAATAGCTGGCCAGAACCAGAACGAGAACCGGCGTTCCTCGAATAAAATCCGTGTAGCCACGCACAATCCACCGCAATGGCGCCTTGCTGTAGGTCAGCGCCAGACCAACGAAGACCCCGAGCACAGTGCCGCAGCAGATCGCCAGAAACGAAATGGAAAGCGTGACACCGATGCCTTTGAGGATGGGCCAGCGGGCGAGCCAGAGAACGTCGAGAAAGTGCGCCATATCCATCACATCACCTCGGCAGGGCCAGACGGCGTTCCAAGGCACGCATCAGCGCGGCGAGGGTCGAGCAGGTAAAGACATAGAGGCAGCTTGCGACCATCCAGGTCTCGATGACCCGAAAGGTTTCGACATTGATCTTGCGGGTCTCGAATGTCAGCTCCGGCACGGCAATCGCCGCAGCAAGCGATGTATCCTTGAACAGCGAGATGATTGTGCTGCTCAGGGATGGCAGGATGTTGCGAAACATCAGCGGCGCGATGATCGATGTCCGTATCTGTGTTTCCGTCAAACCGATAGCCAAACCGGCCTCTCGCAATCCCGGCGGGATCGACAAGAGACCTGACCGAAACACCTCCGCCAGATAGGCACCCGAATAGACTGCCAGCGTGAACACGAAACTTTCGATCTTGCCGAGACGAACACCCAATTGGGGAAGGGCGAAATATGTAAACAGAACGAGCACAAGGATTGGCGTATTGCGGATGATGGAAACGTAGATTGCCGCCGGCCGTTTCACCAATCTGTTTTTGGCCATCAGGGCAAAGGCTACCCCCAGTCCGATGACCGCGCCCATGAGAATTGCGCCAAAGGCAAGGACAAGGCTGAGCCCCAGCCCCAATAGCAGATCATCAAAGCTGCGCCAGACGGCAGCAAAATTCAGCGTGTAACCCATGGATATCCGCCACCAGAAACAAAAGAAGGCGGCCCTGCACCAAACAGGGACCGCCGGAGCAATTATTTGTATTCGACGGGAAAGCCGATCTGTGGAGGCGCAAGATCCTTGCCGAACCACGTCTTGAACGATTTCGCAAAGGAATCAAATTCAACACCAGTCATGGCTTCGTGCAGCGCCGTATTGACGAAGTTCAACCAATCCTGATCGCCGCGTTTCACACCGCAGGCGTAGGTTTGCGGGTTCCAGCCATAACCGGCATCCTTGTACCGGCCCTGGTTCTGGGTCATGTACCACGCCAGTGACGATTGATCCGTGGCAACCGCATCCGCGCGGCCGGATTCAAGTGCCTGATAGATCAGATCGACGGAGTCATACTGATCGACCTTGGCCTCTGGCAGGGCTGCATGCACCATGGACTCGGCATACACATTCTGCAGCACCGAAATTGTCACCGAAGACCCCGCCGCCTTGAGCGCCGCATAGTCGGCATATTTGCCATCGGCCTTCAGCATGAGGCCGACACCTTCCCGGTAATAGGGGATGGTGAACGCAATCTGCTGCGCTCTTTCGCCCGTCACCGTCATGAACTGGCAGGTGATATCAACCTTGTTCGTGGTGATATTCGGAATCCGCGCGTCGGATGACTGGTTGACGAACTCCACCTTGTCAGGATCGTTGAACAGCGCCTTTGCAATGATATGACCCATATCAACGTCAAAGCCCTGCAATGTGTCATCGGCACTCTTGAAATGCCAAGGAGCATTGGTGCTGCCTGTACCCAGAACCAGATGGCCGCGAGCCAATACTTCATCAAGTTTGCTTTTGTTGTCCTGAGCGAGCGCTTGCCCCGACAGTTGTGCAAGAAATACGGCCGCAGCGGCCGTTGCGTAAAATAATCTGGACATTTTTAGTTCCCCTATCCGTCGAGCGAATATTGTGCTTGATCCATTATTATGGAATATAATATTTAATAATGGATTTCGTGATAGGATAACAAGCCCTGTAACTTGTCAAGCGGGATTTCGCGCATGGAAAACCGGCACACGCCTGAGGTGGCGTGCGCTGGACTGGTCGGGAATGCGTAATCTCTGGCAACGATAGCGGGATGGGAGACGTCGTGCCTGATCCGGGGATCAGTTTCCCATGATCAGGTCAAACAAGGTGGTCTTGCGACTTTTCTGGCCATTGCCACCGACTGTACCCGGTGGCGTTGGGTGCGTCGAACCGGTCTGGTCCTCGAGCCCTACCGATGGAACAGGCGCACCCGGATTGAGCTGCGCTGACGGAACACCTTCTGCGGCGGGAACGGAATCAGGCAGAGCATCATTCCCGTCTATAACGGTTTCATTCATGCGATAACTGCCGGGCAATTCAGCAACCGGCACGCCCTTATGCGCGGCAACCATGAACTCTTTCCACGCCAATGCAGGCAGACCGCCGCCGGTGACTTTCTTTGTCGGCTTGCCATCATCATTGCCGAACCAAACACCGGTGGTCAGGTTCGATGTATAGCCAATGAACCATGCATCGCGGAAATTCTGGCTGGTGCCGGTTTTGCCTGCTGCTGGCCAACCAAATTTTGCCTTGGTCGCCGTACCGCTTTCGACAGTCTGGCGCAGCATCGCATTCATCATGCCGACATTGCGCTCGCTGATCACCTGATCCTGTTTGGGGCTCTTATATTCGTAAAGCACCTTGCCCTCATTGGTGGTGATACGGCGGATGATATGAACCGGTGCCTTGTAGCCGCCATTGGCAAAGGGCACGAAAGAATCGGTGAGTTCCAGAAGGGTAACTTCCGAGGTTCCCAGCGCAAGCGAGGCATTGGCGTTAAGGTTCGAGACAATACCAAGCCGATGCGCGGTATCCACGACCGTGCTCGGGCCGACTTCCATAACCAGCTGCGCGGAAACCGAATTCAGCGAACGAGCCAGCGCCTCTGCCAATGTGACCTTGCCGAAATATTTGCCGTTGTAATTACCGGGCGTCCAGTTGCCGATGCGGATCGGCGCGTCGACACGCACGGATTCGGGCGTGCGTCCCTGCTCCAGTGCCGAGAGATAGACAAATGGTTTGAACGTGGAGCCCGGCTGGCGTTTGGCTTCGCTGGCCCGGTCGAACTGGCTGTTGGCGTAGTCATAGCCGCCTACCAGTGCGCGGACAGCCCCCGTACCATCGACGGAAACAAGCGCGCCTTGTGAAACATTCAGCTTTTCGCCGTTTTTCTGGATGAGGTCACGGATTGAGGCCTCACCAAGCTTTTGCAAGCCAAGATCAACCGTCGTGTCGATGATCACGTCAGCGCGCACATCACCGATAAGGTCAGGCAGTTCTTCCATCACCCGGTCGGCAACATAGTGTTCCGAACCGCTCCAATAGGCGGCAGCACGGGTCGCGGGCTGCTTCATGGCAAAGGTCAGTTCCTTGTCGCCAATCATGCCCTGATCGCGCATGGCAGCGAGCACAAGCTGCGAGCGCTCGGCGGCAGCTTTGGGATCGCGGGCTGGGGACAGGCGCGAAGGTGCTTTCAGGAGCCCAGCGATGACAGCCGCTTCGGACAGACTGACGTCATGGGCCGATTTGTTGAAATAGCGCCGTGAGGCAGCGGCAACGCCATAGGAGCCGGAACCAAGATAAACCCGGTTCAGATACATCTCCAGAATCTGATCTTTCGAGTATTTATGCTCAAGCCACAGCGCAAGCAGCACTTCCTGTACCTTGCGCTCCAATGTGCGGTCCGGGGTCAGAAACAGGTTTTTTGCCAACTGCTGCGTGATGGTCGAGCCGCCCTGCACCAACCGTCCGGAGACCACATTTGTCGCCATGGCGCGGGCAAAACCGATGGGATCAACACCAAAATGCGAATAAAAACGCCGGTCTTCAATGGCAACCACGGCCTGCGGCAGATAAGGCGACATCTGATGAAGTCCAATGGCTTCGCCGCCCGTGGCGCCGCGATTGGCAATCAGATCACCTTCAACCGAAACGATTTTCACATTGGGCGGACGATCAGGGATCGACCATGTGGTCGTCTGGGGCATTTTTGCAGCAAAATAGATGACAGTGCCTGCCACTGCGATACCGCCCCAGATACACAGAACAAACGACCAATAGACGAGACGCCGCAAAAGGCCGAAGAAGCCGCGACGCTGCCCGCGCCCAGAACGGCTGCGCTTTGATCTGGCGGATTTGCGCGGCGACGTCTTGCGCTTCTGGCTCCGCACGGGTCTGTCCTCCGGGTCAGCACGCATGTCATCGTCATCCGAACGGCGGTTCGAACTGAACCCCGGCTCGATGCGTTGTCTGCCCTTGTCGCGTGATGCCATTGACTGAAATACCCGCCCCAACCGGTGCCGCAAAATCCTTTGCGACCCGTTGCAGGGTAAATGCGGCGATTTAAGGTGGGGTTAAAACCGCGTTCACTTTTCCGGAACAACGACCGGCTCGCCTTTTCTGACGATATATGTTGCAAGTTCCGACGTTTTGCCGCTGCTGACGTTCTTCGCCACATGGGCAACACCATCGGGAATAAACAGCGCCTCGCCCGCCTTGAGCGTTACAGGCGGTCTGCCTTCAAGCTGGTACTCCATTATTCCTTCAAGCACATAAGCAACCTCAACGCCGGGATGGGAGTGTTTTATGGAGACGGCACCCGGTTCGAAATCGACCCGCACCTGACTGAATTCGCGCCCGGCAACACCGAGATCATTCTGCAGAACATCAGTCCGTTGGACCGCCTGTTGCTGTGCGTGTGCCAGAGACAGCGGCATGCCGATCCCGAAAGCCAGCACTGCAGCAGCCATGATACGCGTTGTTTTCATGTCATCATCCTTTCGCACATTAAAATGGCGGGTGAACTTCCCATTCATCCGACATCAGGATTTGAACGCAGACATGTATCCGGGATGTTTCGGCTTGGAGGATTTTTGTAACACCATGTATTTGCCCTAAGGATATATCGGTATGTACGTTCCGCAGCCGGGGCATATCGAACCAATTGTTTTCATTACGAAATCGTAATGCCACCAGTCATCTCCCGTTCATTTTCGCAACGTTAAGTTGTCTTCACGGAGCGAAACAATCCGCTCGCGCTACAAAGGAGACGACCATGAAACGCATTACTCTTCTCGTCCTTTCGGGCACCTTCCTCACGGTATTTGCTGCCGGTGGAGCATTCGCCCAGACCGAGACCCCTGCAAAGGACCCTGCCCCGGTAGCAACGGACGCAGCAGCGAATGCCGGCCATTCAAAACGCGCAAAAATCGATGCCAATGATGATGGCGTGGTTGATCTTGCCGAATTCACCAACATGGATCGCCTGAAGCAGGCCGATACCAATGGCGACGGCACGCTCTCCAAGGATGAAATCGATGCCATGGCGTTGAAGCAGTTGGTGGAAAAGCGGGCGCGCCGCATTACCAACCGTCTTGATGTCAATGGCGACGGGGTGGTGACAATCGCCGAAGTTGAAAAACAGAAGGCAAAGCGATTTGCGCTATTGGATCGCAACGAGGATGGAAAGCTCGAAAAGAGCGAATTGCGGCACGGTTGGAAGCATCACAAAGGCCGCGAACATGACGGGCACAAGCATCGTCATCATGCCGATAGTGAGAAGCCAGCTCCCAAGGAATAATTGACAAGCTGATGACGGTCGCCCCAGTAGGCGACCGTCATTAGGCTGGTATCAGCCAAGCCGCATCGATAGCTCAACATCCTCACCAAACGGCGTAGAAAGATACCCGTTCGCAGGCGAGCGCACATAAGCAAGATAGTCGGGGCTATAATCGGCGTTATCAGCGACGATGAATGCTCCCGGCCGCAGACGGCTCTCCACCAGATTGAGGATTTCCGGATAAAGTGCCTTGGCACCATCGAGCAGAAGCAGGTCGACTGTTTCAGGAAGATCAGCGCTCAGCGTCTGCAAGGCATCGCCCTCCCGGATTTCCACCAGATCGATGAGACCACCATCGGTCAGATTCTTGCGCGCCCGCACCACTTTTGAGGGTTCGAACTCACTGGTGATCAGGTGGCCACCGCCATTGTCCCGCAAGGCTGCGGCCAGATGCAGGGTTGAGATACCGAACGAAGTTCCAAATTCCACGACCGTGCGTACATTGCCGCTTCGTGTCAGCATATAGAGCAACACCCCGGTCTCCCGCGAGACCGCAAGCGGAAGATCCTTGAGGCGGCCATAAAAATCGAGGTAATCGGTCTTGCTGCGCATAAGGCGCGACCGCTCCGCAGAAGAGAGCGCGGCCACCGCAGGGCTCGCCTGCACGGACTGGCTGTCGGCCTCTTCGAACAAGCGATCCAGCAGCGGCGCAAGCGGGGTTGATGTCAGGGTGGTCATAGACAGTCTCCGGTTTGAATTGAGCGCTTACTTGCGCCGGATCAAAAATACGACTAATTCGTCATATTCGCTATTCGCATTGCCGGAGGCCGCCATGACGGATCGACCAAGAGCCCAGATTTCCTCAAGAAAACAGCCCAAACAGGCACGCTCGGCTGACCTTGTTGCCGCGATTTTGGATGCAGCTGTTCAGGTTTTGGAAAAGGAAGGTGCCCAGCGTTTCACCACCGCGAGGGTGGCTGAGAAAGCCGGTGTCAGCGTCGGCTCGCTCTATCAATATTTTCCGAACAAGGCAGCAATCCTCTTCCGGCTTCAAGGTGACGAATGGCGGCAGACAAGCGATTTGATGCGCAACATTCTCGAAAACGTTGCGCAGCCGCCTTTTGAACGGCTCCGCATATTGGTTCACGCCTTCATTCGCTCCGAATGCGCTGAGGCGGCGATCCGTATGGCACTCCACGATGCCGCCCCTCTCTATCGCGATGCACCGGAATCCCGGGAAGCGCGTGCCTCGGGAGCCCGTACCTTCGCAATCTTCATGCGGGAGATACTACCCGGGGCTTCGCCAGAGGTCCTCGCCTTGGCCGTTGATCTGATCGCAACGACATTCAGCAGCGTGGGAAAACAGTTTTCGGAAAGCCCACGAACACCGGATGAAATCGAAGCCTATGCGGAGGCCATGGCCGATATGTTTTGCGCATATCTCAAGGACCTCGGCAGCCGCTGAAATTGATGCTGGAACCGGGCTAGAGCCTCAGCGGCATGGAAAGCAAAGCGCGGAATCTTCCGGTCTCATCGTGCCCCGCATTGCACGAGCCAACACCGGGAAACCGGGTTTCCAAGCGATGGGCAACGTTGGCAAGACCGATACCCATGCCCTGGATTTTAGCCGGCCCCGCCGTACTGGACTTGGCACTGTCATTTTCCACCGTGAGATACAGAACCTGCCCGCTGCTTGTGGCGCTGATGGTTATCTCGACCATACCCGGCGTGGTACCCACACCATGTTTGATGGCGTTTTCGATCAATGGTTGAAGTATGAGATTTGGAACAAGCGCGTCTTCAAGCTCCGCTGCAACATTGATGCGCACCTTCATTCGATCAGAGAAGCGTTCGCCTTCAATGTTCAGGTACTCGGCCTGCAAGGCCAGTTCCTCGCCCAGCCGAACGTCATTCATTGGGTCAATTTCAAGGGTGGTGCGCAGGAATGAGGAAAGCGACAACACCATACGCCCAGCACTTTTGGTTGCGCCCTCTTCTATCAGCCCGGCTATGGAATTGAGCGTATTGAAGAGAAAGTGCGGATTGACCTGATAGCGCAGCGCGCGCATTTGCGCCGAAAGGGCTTCCTCCCGTGAGGCCGCCAGCAACCTTTCGTTTTCACGCATCTCATAGGCATAGAGGATGGATATGAACAGACATGACCAGCCGAAAAACAGCGACATATCGTAAACGAGTGTATAGCCAAAATCAGTGAAGTTGAATTTTGCCACCTCGGGCCAGGCGCTCACCACATAGACAAGGTGATCGCAGAGCGAATGCATGGCGCCACCCATTATGGCCAGTGAAAAGCACGCGAATATTTTTACGGCCAAGTTGGCGTTTCTCAATCTGAATAAGACGAATGTGATTGAGAATGTTATGAGCAAACTGAACAATGACAAGATGAGCTTGGCAATGATCGAGTTGATCTGCGTCAGGCCCAGAATCTGGAACAGCGTATTGCTGATGACAAACTCACTGGCCCAATAAAATATACCCAGGCGGAATGTTGTTCGCCGTATGTCTGTGACATACGAACCATCATTCACCGCGACCCTTTCTTGGACATATTCCATAGCGCTCTTATCCCCCAAACAACCGCATCTGTCGAGGAACACGTAACGACGTGAGCCAACGGGATTGGGGAGACGAGAAAACCCAAATTCTCTATTGTTTTCAGAGCACCAGCGCTGCCTGGGCTTGTTAACGAAAGAAACGGACGCTATGCCCATCCGGTAACAAAGAGAAAGGCAATTCCATGAACATGATGTCCCTGCCAGCTATCCTCGGCATATCGGCTGGAGCCGCTATCGTGACCACATTCTCCAAAAAGAATCGCGAGAAAACAGCAGCAAAAAGGGCATTGTTATTTGTTGGCGGCTTTGCGGCCACTCTGGTGGTGCTTCTCGCTCTCAACTTCGGCATCTATTATTCCAAGACTGCCTGAAGCCTTTCTTAGAGCTTTGATAGAAACGCCGCCCTTACCGGCGGCGTTTGACTTTTCGTAACAGCGATCAGATAGGCTGTGCCAGAAAATCGATGTGATCACCGTCAAATGTGTTCACATCATTCATGATTGCAGCAATGTCAGTTCCCCGATGAAGCAGGTTTCCTTCCGGGGTAATGACCGAAACCTTGTAGCCAAGCGAAAACAGAAACCCCAGATAGTCTTCCGGTTTGACACTCGATATCCATCCGATCAAGCTGGGATTGAATTCACTGATAATCAGCGGACGGAAACGCCGGAGTGTCCGGATCATCCCGTTCAGTGCCTTGTACTCCGCCCCTTCAATATCGATCTTGACGAAATCCACCCTGTCCCATTCATGCAGGACATCATCCAGACGCACACATGGCACGAGCCGCTTGATTTCAAGCGACTGGCCGGAAAAAACTGTCGCCGTTGTTCCATTTGATGATGACCCGCTCAACGAGAGGACATCCGTTCTGTCGCTCACCGCTGTCAGCAGAATTTCGATCTGGGTGAAGGCATTGGCGTCACGGCTTGCGGCAAGCAACCGGCCATTTTCCACATTCGGCTCAACAGAAAGAACGCGCCCCGTATGGCCCACCAGGGACGCGGACAGCATTGAGAAATATCCGATATTGGCGCCAATATCGACCACGCGCATACCCGGCTTCACACACTCCTGGAAAATGCGGGTGACATTCGGCTCATAGGCGCCGGAGACGATATGTTCGCCGACATCACCGTCGTTGCGATCCGCAAAGACCCAGGTGTTATTGATGAACACTTTCTCCAAACCCGTCTGCGCCGGGGGATCGAGCATGCGACGGCCCTGAAACTCAAGGGAGTTCAGATATTTCCTCACGACAGTTTCAAGCGGCAAACCAACAAATGTGTAGTGGTCTTTCTCCACTTCGTTCATCAGGCGTCCAAGTATCAACCGGAAACAGTAGTCAATGTCTGCCGCTGTCGCTTCCATAGGCTGGCCGTCCTCCTTTTAACTTTACGCATCACCTTATGACGTCATGTATACAAAATTAGATTGCAGAAAATCGAATATCACAAGATTTTTTTCATTCGCCTATTTGAAAAAATACTTTGAGCGGTTTTTGCCGCTTGGCAGTTTAACTTTATGCCATCGACGTAAATCATTGGAAATCGACAGAAGTGCCAATCAATGCTTTGATTGGCATATCCGGCCGATCGCCAATCAATTGAAGTAAAATAAGAAGCCGATAGAACGGCCTCATTCATACCGGGGACAAATCCGATGAAACTATCAGGTGCTGGAATGATGGCACCTATTGCCAGCAATGACAACGAGGAAAGCCGCGCCAAGAACCGCCGGGTCGTTCTGGTCAAGCTGAATTAAACGGAATTCAATCGGGCCGCGCCTGAAAAGGTGCGGCTCACGGTTGAGAAGTCTGCGACAGACGGTTAGGCTATGAGGAGAAGCTGCATCAATGCAGTGCGTGGTGCGTGGTTCGACAAGCTCACCATGAGGGAGATGGGTGATGAAAGGCTGATCGCAGAGATTGCACTTCGCCAAGTTTGCAGAACTTGACTCCCTTTCATCACCCATCTCCCTCATGGTGAGCTTGTCGAACGACGAGCCCGTGAACCACTCACTATAGCCTGCAGCGCCCCCTATACTGGAGTAGATAATGCGGTTTGTCGTTCTTGCCTGTGCGTTGATGATCCTGAACGGTTGCGGTGGCGGCGCCATTGCACGGCTGAACCCATCACCAGACTCCGAAGCGCAATACCGTCTTGGCGGGTGTCAGCTGCGAGGGCAGGGAACCTGCAAGGAACAGCTTGATCCGGCGGCCACGCCAGCGCCGACGGGCACGCCAGCCAGCTGAAATTGCTCTTCGATCCGAATTAATACATTGGCGCATTCTGTCGATTCTTGGCGCGCGAAAAGATTATTATTCTTGTGCCCTTGAAAATTAAACGCAGCAGTTATATTTTAGTGTTGCGTAACGAGCGGTTCTCCTCCCATTTTTTCGCTCGTTGCGTGTTCCCCTCTGGACGCATTTGCGTTCACAATTCGCCGGGCTCTTGCCCGGCTTTTTTGTATCTTGATCCGGCAAGATGATATTTCGAGCCAATTGGCCATCCGGATCGCTCATTCGCAGCGCATTTTTGCTACCATCACCTGAATTTTACTTCCCGTTTTGAATTATCGCGTATCAAAGAGAGTAAAATCGGGGGGGACGGGCTAATCATGAACGCTGGCGAGAAAATGCGTGTCGACTGGGTCGATATTGCCAAAGGCATCTGCATTATCTTTGTCGTGATGATGCACTCGGTGCTCGGCGTCGAGAGCGCCGCTGGAGCGCGTGGTTGGATGCACCCGGTCGTGTCTTTTGCCCAACCATTCCGCATGCCTGATTTCTTTCTAATCTCAGGTCTGTTTCTCGGGCTGGTAATCGACCGGTCATGGCGGCGCTATGCCGATCGAAAGATTGTGCATTTCATCTATTTTTATCTGCTCTGGCTGACGATCCAGTTTCTGTTCAAGGCACCGGGTATCATCGCCGAAAGCGGTGTTGGCGGTGCTGTCAGCGCTTATCTGCTTGCCCTTGTCCAACCGTTCGGCACACTCTGGTTCATTTATCTCCTGCCGATATTCTTTGTCGTCACGCGCCTCGTCAAATCCGTCAATGTCTGGATCATTCTGCTCATTGCCGCTGCTCTCGAAACATTCCCTATCCACACTGGTTGGCTTGTGCTTGACGAGTTCTGTAGCCGCTACGTCTTTTTCTTTGCCGGATATGCCTTTGCGCCGGTGATTTTTGATCTGGCGCAATGGTTGAGACAACGGCCATGGACAGCGCTTCTCATTCTTGGCGTATGGGCACTCGTTAATGGCTGGCTGGTGTTTCATCCGGCGTCGGCACCCTTTGCTGACTGGATACCGGAAGAGGCCTATACGTCAGGCGGGCTTGGCGGGTGGAGCAATGTGCCCATCATCTCACTGCTGGCAGGTTTTGCCGGGGCATTGGCCATCGTTTCGATTTCGGCTTTGATCGCCAGACTTGGCTCGATACCCGCAGCACAATGGTTTGTCCGCGCCCTGCGTTGGCTAGGCGCTCATTCCATTGTCGTCTATCTGGCCTTCTTCCTGCCGATGGCGATAGCACGAACGGTTCTGCTGCGATCAGGCTTCATTACGGATATCGGCACGATTTCTCTGCTCACCGTCATCAGCGGCGTATTGGGACCGGTTATCCTTTATGGACTGGTCCAGTGGACAGGCTATGGCCAGTTCCTGTTCAAGCGCCCGCAATGGGCCCATATAGACAGCGCGCCCACACCACATGGCAGGGGCGCGCTCGCATCGGCCGAATGAGTTATCAGCTGTGGGCGAAAATATCCTGTTCGTCCCAACCCATCAAATCAAGCTTGGAGCGGGTTGGCAGGAACTGGAAACAGGCAGCAGCCTCTTCCGCGCGTCCATCACGCTTCAGCCGCTCGATGAGGATTGCGCTCAAGCGATGCAGATAAAGCACGTCCGACGCCGCATATTCGAGCTGTGCCTGTGACAATTCAGGGGCAGCCCAGTCTGACGATTGCTGCTGCTTGGATAGGTTCACGTCAAGCAATTCGCTGCAAATCTCTTTCAGGCCATGCCGGTCCGTATAGGTGCGGGTCAGGCGCGAGGCAATCTTGGTGCAGAAAACCGGCTTCGGCATGACACCGAAGGCGTGATAGAGGACTGCAAGGTCAAAACGGCCAAAATGGAAAATCTTGGTGATGGCGTCATCACCAAGAAGTTTCACCAGATTGGGGGCTGATGTCTGTCCCTTGTCGATCTGGATGACATCCGCCGAGCCATCGCCGGGCGAAATCTGCACAACGCATAGCCGGTCACGATGCGGGTTGAGCCCCAGCGTTTCCGTATCAATTGCGACAGCATTGACCTGATAATTGGCAAGGTCGGGCAGATCATTGCGGTGAAAGCGGATGGTCATCAAAATCTCTCCGGTTTTTATTTCGCCAGCACGTCAAGAATGCGTGCCCACGAGCGCTGCCCCTTGTGGAAGGAATTCAGCTCATATTTTTCATTGGGGGAATGGATGCGGTCGTCCTCAAGGCCAAAGCCAACGAGCAGCGATTCCATGCCGAGCATATGCTGGAAATCGCCAACAATCGGAATGGAACCACCCATGGCAATGAGAACAGCGGGCTTCGGCCATTCATCACTCAGCGCGGTCTTCGCCTTGGCCAGAAGCGGCGAGTCATAGGAAAGCTGAATTGCCGGCGATCCACCATGTTCATGGAATTCCACGGAGCAGTCAGCAGGAATACGCGCCTTTACGAAGGCGCGGAAAGCCTCGCGGATTTTTGCCGGGTTCTGCTTGTGAACAAGGCGGAATGACACTTTTGCGGAGGCTTGAGCCGCAATCACTGTCTTAAATCCCTGTCCGGTATAGCCACCGATAACGCCGTTGATCTCGGCAGTTGGGCGTGCCCAAACCAGTTCAAGAATGGAGCGGCCCTTCTCGCCTGATGGAATGGAAAGGCCGATAGGACCAAGGAAGTTTTCAGGCGTGCAATCAAGCCCCTTCCATGTCTGCAATATCTGCGTTGGCGTCTCTTCAACCCCATCGTAGAAACCCGGAACCGTCACGGCCCCTGTCTCATCATGCAGATCAGCCAGAATCTTCGTGAGAATATGGATCGGGTTGGCAGCGGCGCCACCAAACGAGCCGGAATGCAAATCGCGATCCGCAGCCTTCACAACAATTTCTTCACCGACCAGACCACGCAGACCAACGGAAATTGCCGGGGTTTGCATATCCCACATGCCCGTATCGCAAACGAGCGCAAAATCGGCCTTGAGTTCGTCCTTATGAGCATTCAGGAAAGGTTTTAGCGACGGTGAGCCAGACTCTTCCTCTCCTTCGAACAGAATGGAGATCTTTACCGGCAGCTTACCGTGTACTTCCTTGTAAGCGCGGCAAGCTTCGACAAAGGTCATCAACTGCCCCTTATCATCGGCCGTGCCACGACCGGTCAGAATCTTGCGGCCATTGCCCATATCTTTGATCTCAGGTGCAAACGGATCGTTTTCCCACAACTCAAGCGGGTCAACAGGCTGCACATCATAGTGACCATAGAAGAGAACATGCGGCGCATCGGCGCTTGGTCCTTCGTGGTGAGCCACGACCATGGGATGCCCCGGCGTGTCGCGCACGCTGGCGTCAAAACCAATGGTCTTCAAATCGGCAACCAGCCATTCGGCAGCCTTGCGGCATTCGGCCTTGAATGCTGGATCGGTCGAGATGGACTTGATCTTCAACAGTTCGAATAGCCGTTCCAGACTTTTATCGAGATTGGTATCAAGGGCGTTCAAGACAGGTTCAAGCGCTGACATGGTATTTCCTGAATTTGTTGGACCGGGACTTGTGAAGGGAATTCTTCTTAGCCCATTTTCGGGAAAACGGCAGAAAAAAATGGACCCAGAAAAGAAATGGCCGCCGTGGCGGGGGGACCACAGGCGACCAGATCACTACACTCAGATGCGACAACCCGGAGAGGGGGGATGAGGTTGCCGCAAGACCGGGGAAGGCGGGGGACGAGCCTTAAATCCCGGACATCGATCTAACGTCGACAAGTTGGATTTGGGTCTCAAACCGTGGCATTTCAAGGGCACGGAACATTACATCTTTGTAACAAACGCGTGATGAGCAGGTGATATGTTCATGACACGGGATTTCCGGCATAACGTTCCCTCAAACGAGGGGCGAATCTCATGCCGAAAGCCGCGACGGACTTGCCAGTGCTTTTCTTCCCGACAGGCGCAGATTGGGAAGTATGGCTGGCGATCAATCATGAAATCTCTCAAGGCGCTTGGCTCAAATTCGGCAAGAAGTCAGCCGAGATAAAAACCCTGTCCAGACAGGAGGCAATTGATGGTGCGCTTTGCCATGGCTGGATCGATGGCCAAGCCGACAAGTTTGACGAGCACTATTGGCTCGTCCGCTTCACGCGGCGCAAGAGCACGAGCCCTTGGTCCGACATTAATCGGAAGCGCGCCAATGAACTCATCGACCAGAACCGTATTAAACCTGCTGGTCTTTTGGAAATCGAGCGGGCAAAATCCGATGGGCGTTGGGACAAGGCCTATCTGCCACAAAGCAAGGCAACCGTGCCCGACGATTTGCAGGCCGCCCTTGACGCAAATGCCGAGGCAACAAAGATGTTCCAGCTGCTGACCAGCGTCAATCGGTATGCCATCATTTACCGCGTCAATGATGCGAAGAAGCCGGAGACAAGAGCACAGCGCATCGAAAAGTTCGTGGCGATGCTGGCGCGCGGTGAAACCATTCACCCGCAAAAGACCAAGCCAGCCGGGTGAGAACCCTCGACTCCTGAATTCTGTCAGGATGAGTCGGTTATCAGCGCATCTTTCAGTGCATGGGAAAGACAGATCATTTCCTTTTTCGGGATGTTCATTTAATCGTAGGCACCATGAAAAAAGGTGATCATCTCTTTCTCGTCGACGGCTCCGGCTATATCTTCCGTGCCTATCATGCGCTGCCGCCCCTCACCCGCAAATCGGATGGCCTGCCTGTCGGTGCCGTGTCCGGTTTCTGCAACATGCTGTGGAAGCTGCTGCGGGAAGCCAGGGATACATCCGTGGGCGTAACGCCGACGCATTTTGCCGTCATCTTCGACTATTCGTCGAACACATTCCGCAAGGATATTTACCCCGAGTATAAGGCCAATCGCTCGGCACCGCCGGAAGATCTTATTCCGCAGTTCGGACTGATTCGTCAGGCAACCAAGGCCTTCAACCTGCCCTGCATCGAAAAAGAAGGCTACGAGGCGGATGATCTGATCGCCACCTATGCGCGTATGGCTGAAGCCGTTGGTGCGGAAGTCACCATCATCTCATCAGACAAGGATCTGATGCAGCTCGTTACCCCCATGGTGTCCATGTATGACAGCATGAAGGACAAGCAGATCGGTATCCCTGACGTTATCGAGAAATGGGGCGTGCCACCGGAAAAGATGATCGACCTGCAGGCGCTGACAGGCGATTCGACCGATAATGTGCCGGGTATTCCCGGCATTGGTCCAAAGACCGCTGCGCAGCTGCTGGAAGAGTTTGGCGATCTCGATACGCTGCTTGCCCGCGCAAGCGAAATCAAACAGCAGAAGCGCCGTGAGAACATCATTGAGTTTACCGAAATCGCCCGCATCTCGCGCCAGCTTGTGACGTTGAAAACCGATACACCCATCGATGTCGGGCTTGAAGATTTTGTGCTGGAACCGCAGGACGGGCCAAAGCTCGTCGCGTTCCTCAAAGCCATGGAGTTCACCTCCCTCACCCGCCGCGCCGCCGAAGCCACCGGCGTTGATGCGTCCCTGATTGAGGCATCGCAGGTGGGGGTTGATACGGTTGCCGAGGCGCATGGCCCGGATGTTGAAATTTTCACCGGTGCGACGACATCGGCTGCATCTGACGACAAGCCACAGGATAAATCGGACACGGGCGCAATGCTGCCCGCCGATCTGGTCAAGGCGCGCACGGACGAGGCCCTGGCCTCCAAGATCGACACATCAGGTTATACCTGCATTCGCGATCTTGCGACGTTGCAGGCTTGGGTCAACGAGGCGATGGAAGCGGGAATCGTTGCCTTCGATACGGAGACAACATCGCTTGATCCTATGCAGACCGAGCTTGTCGGCGTCTCCCTCGCTATCCGGCCCGGACATGCCTCCTATATTCCACTCAATCACAAATCGGGAACCGGTGATCTTCTGGGTGGTGGCACTGTCGAAGGACAGATCCCGCTTGATGATGCCTTGCGCGCGTTGAAACCGCTGCTTGAGAACCGCTCGGTGCTCAAGATCGCGCATAATATGAAGTATGACTGGCTGGTCATGCACCGCTACGGCATCGATGCACATCCCTTCGATGATACGATGCTGATTTCCTATGTGCTTGATGCGGGTGAAGGCACCCACGGGATGGATGCCCTGTCCGAGCGCTGGCTGGGTCATACACCCATTGCCTACAAGGATGTGGCGGGTAGCGGTAAGTCATCGGTTACGTTTGACATGGTCAATATTGATCGCGCCACCGCCTATGCGGCTGAGGATGCCGATGTAACGCTGCGCCTGTGGCGCCTGCTCAAACCGCGACTGGTCGAGGATGGTCTTGTCTCGGTCTATGAGCGGTTGGAGCGTCCTCTCGTTGCCGTGCTGGCGCGGATGGAAGAGCGCGGCATATCCGTCGACCGGCAAATCCTCTCGCGACTGTCGGGCGATCTTGCCCAGGCAGCGGCCGCCATCGAACACGAGATTTACCAGCTTGCCGGGGAAAAGCTCAATATCGGCTCACCCAAGCAGCTTGGCGATATTCTCTTTGGCAAGATGAGCCTTCCCGGTGGATCGAAAACCAAAACAGGACAATGGTCCACTTCGGCACAGGTGCTGGAGGACCTTGCTGCGGAAGGGCACGAACTGCCGCGCAAGATTGTCGACTGGCGTCAGCTGACCAAACTCAAATCCACCTACACCGATGCCCTGCCCGGCTATATCCACCCGGATACCAAGCGGGTGCATACATCCTACGCCATGGCGGCGACTTCTACCGGACGGCTTTCCTCATCGGAACCGAACCTGCAGAACATTCCTGTGCGCACCAGCGAAGGCCGCAAGATTCGCACGGCGTTTATTGCTGCGCCGGGCAACAAGCTGATATCGGCCGACTACAGCCAGATCGAATTGCGGGTTCTGGCGCATGTCGCCGAGATTCCCCAGCTTACCCAGGCCTTTGCCGACGGGATCGACATTCACGCGATGACAGCATCGGAAATGTTTGGCGTTCCCGTCAAGGACATGCCATCGGAAGTGCGGCGACGTGCGAAAGCGATCAACTTCGGCATCATCTATGGTATTTCCGCCTTTGGCCTTGCCAATCAGCTTTCCATTCCGCGCGAAGAAGCCGGTCAATATATCCGCACCTATTTCGAGCGGTTTCCCGGCATCAAGGACTATATGGAGGCAACCAAGGCCTATGCCCGCCAGAACGGCTATGTCGAGACGATTTTTGGACGCCGCGCGCATTATCCTGAGATTCGCTCATCCAACCCGCAGGTTCGCGCTTTCAATGAACGCGCATCAATCAACGCGCCGATTCAGGGTTCAGCGGCTGATATTATCCGCCGCGCTATGGTGCGGATGGAGCCGGCATTGAATGATGCAAATCTTTCGGCACGTATGCTGTTGCAGGTGCATGACGAATTGATTTTCGAAACCGCGGAAGCGGAAGTCGAAGCAACCATTCCCGTTGTCCGCGAGATCATGGAAAACGCCGCCATGCCGGCGATTTCCCTGTCTGTACCGCTACGGGTTGATGCCCGCGCCGCGAATAATTGGGACGAAGCGCATTAAGCTGGGTTTCTAACGAACTGAAAGTGGGCTTGGCACCCACCCTCCCCACGTGGGGAGGGTAAGATGGTGCTATCTTAATCCTTACTGCAACCTGTCCAGCACTTTGCGCTGGGCGTGCATTTCCAGAAAAATACGGTAATCCCGGTCAAAGCGTGTCCGAGCCTTCGGTTCTGGCTGGCGGGGACGCCCGCCCTGTTTCATGGCCATGCAAGCGGCGGGTAGATCAGGATAAAGCCCGGCTGCCGTTGCGGCGACCATCGCCGTTCCAAGCAACACCGCATCTTCAGCAGCCGATGTAATGACAGTGCATCCCGTCGCGTCGGCGTAAAGCTCCATCAGCAATGGGTTCTTGGTGTGCCCGCCGGTGACATGCATCGTATCAATGGCATAGCCGCGCTCGTTCAGCGCGTCGAGAACATGGCGCACACCGAGCGCAATGCCGACGGAAGTGCGCCAATAGAGACGGCACAAACTGTCAAACGACGCATCGAGTGTCAGACCGCTGATCACGCCCACCGCATGCGGGTCGGCGAGCGGGGACCGGTTGCCATGAAAATCCGGCAGGACGTGCAGGCGGCCCGCAAGATCAAGCCCTTCCTTTTCCCGCAGCTCCATAACACGATCGGTGATTTTCTTGTGCAGGGCGGCATTGGGTTCTCCAGCAGCACCATGCCAGCGAATAATATGATCGAGCAGCGCCCCAGAAACGGACTGCCCGCCTTCACTCAGCCAGCAATCCGGCAGCGCGGCACCATAATAAGGCCCCCAGACGCCATTGAAGGAAATCGGCTCCTGCGACAGAGCCATCAGACAGCTTGAGGTTCCGGCAATCAAAGCCAGATGCCGGTCAATCTCCGAGAGGTCACCGGCAAAGCCACCGAGAACACCAAGCGCTCCGGCATAAGCGTCGATCAGACCTGCGCCGACGTGGCAGCGCGTGGTCAACCCCAGAGCCTTTGCCGCTTCCGGTGTCAACGTGCCGACGTCGGTGCCGACAGGACTTGCCCGCACAGGCAGATTACCGCGCTCGACCATATCATCAAGACCAACCGCTTTGAGATAGTCGGTCTGCCAACCCGGCTCTTCATGCGCAAGATAAGTCCATTTGCAGGTGATCGTGCATTGCGAGCGCGCCAATGATCCCGATGCTTTCCAGCTGAGGAAGTCGGCAAGGTCGAAGAAATAGCCTGACTTGTTCCATGTTTCAGGCAGATGCCGCTTCAGCCACATCAATTTCGGCGTCTGCATTTCCGGCGACATGACGCCGCCGAGATATTTGAGCACGTCGTGGCCCGTCGCCGTGCATTCATCCGATTCGTCAAGAGCACGGTGATCCAGCCAGACGATCGTGTCCCAGCGATTATCGCCGTCGGTCGAGACGGTCAGCGGCTTGCCGTCCGTATCGCGCACCACCAGCGAACAGGTGGCGTCAAAGCTGATACCCGTAACATCCGATGGATTGACCTTTGCCGCCGCTATCGCGCCCTGCACGGCTATACAGACGGACTTCCATATATCTTCCGAATTGTGCTCGGCATGGTCAGGCAGTGGACGATTCATCAAAATGGGGTGCTCAACCCGCCCCAGCAGATTGCCTTTTGTGTCAAGAATACCCGCCCGGGCGCTTCCTGTTCCCACATCCACAGCACATACGAAATCTGGCATTCGAACCTTCCGGCTTGTCGTGAACCGGAACGCTCTATTGAACGTCTGTTCGGGCTTGCAATATCGATAGCAAACCTGGCAATTCCAGCATGTCGCCGAATATAAGGTCTGGCTCGAGAGACGCAAGCGCAGCTTCCAGCCTACCACCGCGTGCATGGGTTCCGCCCGTGAAGGCAAAGACTTTCATTCCGGCACGTTTGGCCGCTTCAATGCCCGCAGGACTGTCTTCAATGACCACGCACTCCTCAGGCTGTGTATTCATGGATTTGGCCGCGTGCAGGAACAGATCGGGCGCGGGTTTGCCATGTTTCACCATTGTCGCGCTGAAAATATTCGGTTCGAGCAGATCAAGAAGCCCGGTCAATTTGAGCGAGAGCCGAATGCGCTCCGGCTGGCTCGATGAGGCGACGCAGCGGGGCAGAGCAAGATGATTCAATGTCTCGGCGATGCCGGGAATAGGCTTCAGGTCCTCGCGGAACCGCGCATAGAGATTGGCGCGCATATCCTCCAGATCCGCATCGCTGGCGGCAAAACCATAATCCTCATGCAGAATCTTGCTGATCGTCGTCATGCTGCGCCCGAGAAACATCTCGTATGCTTCATCTTCGGACAATGACGTACCGCTTTTCGCGATCATGTCGAGCAATACGGCAATGGAGATCGGCTCGCTGTCGACCAGCACTCCATCACAATCGAAGATGACGAGCTTTGTCATGGCGTCAAAGCTTATCAGCGAGATAGAGCGTCAGCGTCTCGCGCGTGCCCTTTTCCCAAAGGGTTTTGAGAATACGGGAAAAGGATTCCACGAAAACGGGTGATGTTCCGACGTCGCCAAAAATATCTGACATTGCCAGAAATGCCTTGGGATCGCTCTTCGCTTTCACTGCTACCGTCTTCAATCGTTCCGCATTGGCATCAAGATAATTCGTCGGCTTGCCACTATCGGTCGTTCCCTCGCAGAACCGGCACCAGAGCGCCGAAACCAGCGAAAGACCAGTAATGCTCTGCCCCGCCTTTAGCCGGTCCGCCGTTGTCGGCAGAATGAATTTCGGCTGGCGGTTGGAACCGTCTTGGCACAGGCGCTGGATCGTGTCGCCAATCTTTGGATTGGAAAAACGCCGGTCGATCAGATCGTAATATTCCTCGAAGGTAATTCCGGGAACCGGCGGCAGCACCGGTATGATTTCTTCACGTTCCAGTTTGCCGAGAAAACCACGGATCAACGGCTCTTCCATCGCCTCGTGGACGAAATGGATATCCATCAGCGCAGCCGGATAGGCGATGGTTGCATGGCCACCGTTGAGGATGCGGATTTTCATCAGCTCATAGGGCGCAACGTCCTGCACAAAGGTAACGCCGACCTTTTCCAGTGCCGGACGGCCCGCGGGGAAATGGTCCTCAAGCACCCATTGCTTGAACGGCTCACAGAAAACCGGCCAATTGTCCTCGACACCGAAATCGTCCGCAAGCATTCCGCGCTCGCGGTCTGATGTCGCCGGTGTAATGCGGTCAACCATGCTGTTGGGGAAAGCGACATTGTCCTTCACCCATTTGGCAAGGTCCGTATCGACAAGCGCCGCAAGGCCGCTGATGGCATCACTGGTCACATGGCCATTACCCGGAATGTTGTCGCAGGACATAACCGTGAAAGGTGCTGTGCCCTCAGTGCGGCGACGGATCAGGCCAGCCAGTATGAGACCGAAAACCGTCTTGGGATCATTGATATTGGCGGCATCGGCAACAATTGCCGGATGCTGCGGGTTGAATACGCCGGATGCCGGATCGATGAAATAGCCGCCTTCGGTGATGGTCAGCGATACGATGCGGATTTTCGGATCGGCAAGGCGCGCAATAGTGTTTTCTGTTTCACCCGGCTTCAGATAATCGATCATCGATCCGGTGACATGCGCCGTGCGGTGACCGCTGTCCTGTTCGACCACTGTCGTCAGCCAGTCCTGTTCTTTCAGCTTCTGGCGCATTGTCTCATCGGAAGCCAGAACCCCGGCACCGACGATGGCCCAATCATGATCGCTGCCCGCATTGAAAAGATCGTCGAGATAGACGGCCTGATGGGCGCGATGGAAATTGCCAATGCCGAAATGCACGATACCGGCGGTCAAATCGGCCTTGTTGTAGCCGGGTACGGCGACATTGGCAGGAAGCTGCGATAGCGCGCTTCCGGAGAGTTTAACAGTCATCGGGCCTAACCCCTTTTTCTCAAATGAAGATGCGACTGCGCCCGCTTTCAGGGCGCAATTCCGCCTAGTTCATCCAGTTGCCGCCATCGACATTATATGTCTGGGCAACCACGTAATCGCTGTCACTGCTGGCAAGGAAAACCGCCATGCCGGTGAGATCTTCCGCTGTGCCCATGCGGCCATAGGGAACCGCCTCGCCAACCAGACGCTTCTTCTCGCCGAGCGGCCGGTTTTCATATTTGGCAAAGAGCGCATCGACACCTGCCCAATGCTCACCATCGACAACACCGGGTGCAATCGCGTTGACATTGATCTTGTGCTTGATGAGGTCCTGCCCGGTCGACTGGGTGAGGCTGATAACGGCAGCCTTTGTTGCGCAATAGATTGCAACCAGCGCTTCGCCGCGACGGCCAGCCTGACTTGCCATATTGATGATCTTGCCGCCTTTGCCGCGTGCAATCATCGCTTTCGCCACAGCCTGAAGCGTGAAGAGCGTGCCGGAGAAGTTCACGGCAAAAAGCTTGTCATAGCTCGCACGAGTGATCTCGACCGTCGGCGACATATCGAACAACGCCGCATTGTTGATCAGGATGTCGATCCCGCCAAACTTGTCGACGGTTTCCTTGACGGCGGCATCAATGGACGCCTGATCCGTTACATCAAGTCGCACCGCATAGGCACCGTTACCGAGTTCCGATGCGGTTTCCTGTGCCCGCTTCAAATCGATATCGGCAATCACCACATGGGCGGCGCCTTCCTTAAGATAGGCTTCCGCGAAGGCACGGCCGATGCCCCGCGCTGATCCCGTGATAAACGCCGTCTTACCTGCCAGTCTGCTCATTTCAAATCACCTGTCCGTCCGCGCCAAATCGATGAAGCCGCGCCGGATCAGGCGTGAGGAAAATCGGCTGGCCATGTTTTGTGTCAAAATCACCATCGGTACGCACGGTCACCTGACCGATGCCGTCGACCTGGGTATGAATGAAGGTGTCGGAACCGAGATGCTCGGTGACACCCACCTTGCCTTTCCACGCGCCTTCCGTCGTCGAAATGCGGATATGTTCGGGGCGAACGCCAAGCGTCGTCACATTGTGCTTGGCCGCTTCGGCGCCTTCAATGAGGTTCATGCGCGGCGAACCGATAAAGCCCGCAACAAACACATTCTTCGGGCTGCGATAAAGCTCCATCGGCGAGCCCACCTGTTCAATGCGTCCGGCATTCAGCACGACGATCTTGTCAGCCATGGTCATGGCTTCCACCTGATCGTGGGTCACGTAAATCATTGTCGTCTTCAACTGATGATGCAGATCGCTGATCTCCAGCCGCATATTGCCACGCAGCGCCGCATCAAGATTGGACAGCGGCTCGTCAAACAGAAACGCCTTGGGCTGGCGGACGATCGCCCGGCCAATGGCAACACGCTGGCGCTGACCGCCCGACAATTGTCCCGGACGGCGGTCAAGATAATTGGTGAGGTTGAGGATATGCGCCGCGTCCTTGACCTTCTTGTCGATGGCGGACTTTTCCTGCCCATCCATTTTCAGAGGGAAGGCGATGTTTCCGTAGACGGTCATATGCGGATAGAGCGCATAGGACTGGAACACCATGGACAGGCCGCGCTTGGCCGGAGCCTCGCTCGACATGTCTTTGCCGTCGATGATGATGCGCCCGCCGCTCAGGTCCTCAAGACCGGCAATCATGCGCAGGAGCGTGGACTTGCCGCAGCCGGACGGACCGACAAACACAACAAACTCACCATCATTGATTTCAAGATCGATTTCAGGAATGACCGAAGTGGTTCCAAATGACTTCGATACTTTTTCGAGTGTAATGCTTCCCATAATATTTTTCCAATCTCTTTTGGCTACGCCAAAGGCCGAAATCTATTTCACAGCGCCAAACGTCAGACCGCGCACCAGTTGCTTTTGCGAGAACCAGCCCATGATCAGGATGGGGGCAATCGCCATGGTGGATGCGGCGGATAGCTTGGCCCAGAACAAACCTTCGGGGCTTGAGTAGGACGCGATAAACTGCGTGAGCGGCGCTGCATTGGAAGTCGTCAGGTTCAGCGTCCAGAACGCTTCGTTCCATGCCAGAATGATGTTGAGCAGCATGGTGGAGGCGATACCGGGCACAGCCATCGGCGTGAGCACATAGACGATTTCCTTCATCAGCGATGCGCCATCCATGCGCGCCGCTTCGAGAATTTCGCCGGGAATTTCCTTGAAGTAAGTGTAGAGCATCCAGACGATGATCGGCAGATTGATCAGGGTCAGCACCCCAACGAGGCCAATACGCGTATCAAGCAATCCCCAGTCGCGGAAGATGAGATAGAGCGGCACCAGCACACCGACCGAAGGCATCATCTTGGTGGACAGCATCCACATCAAAATGTCCTTGGTGCGCTTTGTCGGCGAGAACGCCATCGCCCAGGCCGCCGGAATGGCGAGCGCCAAACCAATCAGCGTCGATCCGACCGAGATCACCACGGAATTGCTGAAATGCTTGAAGTAGTTGGAGCGGCTCTGCACCTCGTGGTAATTTTCCAGCGTCCAGTCGAAGAACAGGAATTGCGGCGGCGTTGCGATGGCCGTGCCTTCCGTCTTGAAGCTGGTCAGGAACGTCCACAGGATCGGGAAGAAGATCAGAAAGCCGATCGTCCAGCCGATAACCGTAAAGATGACCTTGCTGCGTGTTGTCGTTGAGCGGGCCATGATTCTACCTCTCCAGGTTCTTGCCGATAAGGCGAATGAGGAAGAAGGCAACGATATTGGCAAGGACCACCGCGACGATACCGCCAGCGGAAGCGCCACCCACATCGAACTGCAAAAGTGCCTGCATATAGATGAGATACGGAATGTTGGTCGTCTGGATGCCCGGTCCGCCATTGGTCGTCACCAAAATTTCGGCAAAGACGCTGAGCAGGAAGATTGTCTGGATCAAAATGACAACCGTGATTGCCCGCGACAGATGCGGCAGCACCAGATAGATGAAGCGTGAGATCGCCCCGGCACCGTCCATTTCAGCCGCTTCCTTCTGCTCGCCATCAAGCGATTGCAGGGCGGTCAACAGAATGAGCGTGGCGAAGGGCAGCCATTGCCAGGCGACAATGAGAATGATCGAGAACATCGGCAGCTGGGCGAACCAGTCGATTGGCTGGAAGCCGAACAGCCGGGCAATCCATGCAAAGAGCCCATTGACCGGATGCATCAGCATGTTCTTCCACACCAGCGCCGACACCGTCGGCATGACGAAGAACGGCGCGATGACCAGAAGCCGGACGATACCCTGTCCGAAGAATGGCTGATCCAGCACCAGCGCCAACAGAATGCCGCCAATGACTGTAATGAGCAGCGTACCGCCCACCAGAACCAGCGTATTGCCAAGCGCGGTGAAGAACGCCGGATCAGTCAGAAAGTACTGGTAGTTGAGAAAGCCGATAAATTCCTCGGTTCCCGGCATCAACAGATTGTAGCGCAGGAACGAGAAATAGAGGGTCATGACAAGCGGCACGATCATCCACAGAAAGAGCAGGATGACAGCGGGCGACATCATGATACGGGCTGTTGCACGTGTCTGAAGCGTAGCCATGGTCAGGTTCCGATACAGTTTGTGAAAACCGAGAATCCAAATACCCTAAAGGAGGCCCGGACGGCTCCTGACATTCGCGTCAGGAGCCGTCCGGAGCCAGGAGGATTCTACTTGATATAGCCGCCCTTTGTCATCTCACGTGTTGTGAGAGCCTGAGCGCCCTGCAAAGCCTGATCCACAGTCATGGAACCGGCAAGCGCAGCGGAGAACTGCTGACCCACGGCGGTGCCCAGCCCCTGGAATTCAGGGATGGCAACAAACTGGCCACCCGTATAGGGCACCGGCTTGATGGTTGGCTTGCTGGTGTTCGCGGCGGTCATCGCATCGAGCGTGATCTTGGCGAAAGGCGCGGCCTTCTGATATTCCGGGTTGGCATAGAGCGAGGAGCGCGTGCCCGGAGGAACGTTCGCCCAGCCTTCCTTGCTGGCGACGAGTTCCGTATAGGCTTTATCGGTCGCCCAGGAGATAAACTTCTGCGCAGCTGCCGCCTTCTTGGTGCCAGCCGGAACACCGAGGTTCCATGCCCACAGCCAGTTGCCGTGGTTTTCAACACCGCCAGTCGGGAAGAGCGCATAGCCCACCTTGTCGGCAACCTTGGATTCCTTCGGGTTGGTTACGAAGGAAGCAGCCACCGTCGCATCGATCCAGATGCCGCACTTGCCTGTTTGAAACAGCGCAAGGTTTTCATTGAAGCCGTTGGAGGATGCGCCGGGAGGTCCGGCTTCCTTCATCAGGTCCACATAGAATTTCAGCGCCTGCTTCCATTCCGGCTGGTCGAACTGCGGATGCCACTTTTCATCAAACCAGCGCGCACCGAACGAATTGGCCGTTGCGGTCAGAAGCGCCATGTTCTCGCCCCAGCCCGCCTTGCCGCGCAGGCAGATGCCATAAGTCTCGGTGGACTTGTCAGTCATCTTCTTCGCAGCGTCAGCGATCTGGTCCCAGGTTGGCTTTTCCGGAATGGTCACGCCAGCTTTTTCGGCCAGATCCTTGCGGTACATGACCATGGCGCTTTCACCATAGAATGGCGAGGCGTAGAGCTTGCCATCAACCGAAACCGCATCGCGGATCGCAGGCAACAGATCGTCCTTGTTGTAATCCTTGGCAAGGCCATCAAGCGGCAACAGCCAGCCCTGCTTGGCCCAGATCGGCACTTCATAGGTGCCGATGGTCATGATGTCGTACTGGCCGCCCTTGGTGGCGATATCAGTGGTGACACGCTGGCGCAGCACGTTTTCTTCGAGCGTTACCCATTCCAGCTTGATGTCAGGATTTTTCTTGGTGAAATCATCGGTCAATTTTTGCATGCGAACCATGTCGCCATTATTGACCGTGGCAATGGTCAGCGTTTCAGCCGATGACGCGCTTGCGGCAAAACTCGCCACAGCCAAAGCCGACACAGCGCCGAGCAGAAGCGTTCTCGTTAACATCTCATTCCTCCCGTGAATGTTATGAGCAAATGCTTGTCTTATGAGCAAATACTCACACAAACACAAAACAAGTCAAGTGATAATCGTTGCTGCGTCGCAACATCAAGCCCTCATATAGTCGTACAACTTTAGTCTATGTTAGTTGAGAAGCGCTTCTGCGGTTCGCTCATCCGTGATCAAGCCATTGATAAGGTTGCCTTTTATCGCAGCAACAATACCCGGAAGCTTCTTCGCACCCTTGGCGATGGCAATCACCGTTGCCGTCTCCCGCGAGGGGATGTGCGCGCTGGCCACGCGGTCATTGGTGAGGCCCTGAATGGCCACTCCATCGCGATCAAACGCCCGTCCGACGATCTCGCACACGGCGCCCGCCTGCCGCAAAGCCAGCAATTCAGCGCGGGAAATGAAGCCGTCAACATAGAGCGGCGCATCATCTTCAAGGTCGCCAATGCCGAGAAAAGCCACATCGGCCTGCGCCGACAATTCGAGCACCGGACGGATCATCGCCTGCGCATGCAATAGCTCGCGCTCCTGCGGCGAGGAGGCGATAACCGGCAGCGGCATCGGGAATGAGCGCGCCTTGATCTTGTCGGCAATATTGAAAATGACGTTATAAAACGCCGCCGAACCATCGGGCGAAATATTGCCGGTGAGCGACACGACCTTGTGTTGCGGACAGTCGATGGGCGACAGCAGTTCAATCGCCGCTTTCAGCGTGCGGCCCGTGCCAATGCCCAGAATGATCGGCGCTTCGGATTTCAGCCAGCGGGTCATCTCAGCTGCCGCCGCATCGGCCACACCCAGCGTGGTCGAGGACGATCCCGGATCAGTCGGCACCACCTCGACCATTTTCAGATCAAAGTGCTTTTTCAACTTCTCCGCGAGGTCAAGGCAATTGGCGATGGGATGATCCAGCGTCACCTTTACCAGCCCCTCCGACATGGCCAGCGACACCATGCGCTGCGCCGACTGGCGCGAAATGCCAAGTTTTGCCGCGATTTCGTCCTGCGTATTGCCCGCAACATAATAAAGCCAGCCGGCCCGTGCCGCATCATCCAGCCGTGATGGCGTAACCTCGGGCTTGCTCATTTCTCGGCCTGTTTGGAAAAGCCGGTGGCAGCATCTGCGCGTGGTTCGACGGGCTCACCATGAGAGAGAGTGGTGCTTGCCTCAACGGCCTTATGTCCATCGGAATGGCCAAGATCGCGCTCGGGCCAAACGATATCGCGCACCTTCTGCTTGAGCACCTTTGCCTCGGGAAACCCGCCATCGCGCTTGCGTTCCCAAATGAGATCACCCTCGACGCGGATTTCAAAAACCCCGCCGGTGCCGGGGATCAACGCCACTTCGCCCAGATCGGCGCCAAAGGTGGAGAGCAGTTCCTGCGCCATCCAGGCGGAGCGGAGGAGCCAGCTGCATTGGGTGCAATAAAGGATGGTAATGCGCGGTTTGACTGTCATACCGGCTTCTTAGCATTTCCACATCGGTATGTAAGCTCCCCCGTTTATGCGGAGAGCCGCTGCGATTTCGTACAACTCTCCCCCCGTCATCCTCGGGCTTGACCCGAGGACCCATAATTCAAAAGTGCTGAATAGATGGTTTTATCTGGCTTCCTTAGCCGTGGGTCCTCGGGTCAAGCCCGAGGATGACGGGGGTTAGGTGGATTGCAGGGAGCTCTATTCTGCAACGTTGGCGATTATCTTTGCAGCCCAATCCTCTCCCTCATCCTGAGCCTGTCGAAGGGCCAGCGATGTTACTGCAACCACCTATTTTCAAAAAATCATGCCAACTTATCCAACACCATCCCACCTCGCTTATTCTACTCGTGTCCTTTCCGGCGGGAATGCTCCGGAAACTTTCGAAGTCAGGAAAGGATCGGTGATTTCATCTGCGGGGAGAACCCAACCGCAGGGGAAAAGGTTTTATCTCACAAGGATAAAACCAGTCATCGGGGCGGGTGGTCCGGGAGTTTTCTTACCTCAAATTAGAAAACGCCGGGGAACGCACTCACTACACTACCTCTACCAAGACTTCCGCGTTCCCTTAAGGACCGCCCGTCTTTCCCACCTTCAATAGCCAGACGCAAAAGCGGGCGTGGCAAGGGGGAGGTATGTGGTTCTTTCTCAGAGATGGAATTTACCCAAGCGTCACATACAGATCGTCCCAATCGGGATTGATGCTTTCGATCAGCTCGATCTTCCATTGGCGATACCAGCGCTTCAAAGATTTCTCCCGCTGAATCGCATCCCCAATCCGCATATGCTCCTCATACCAGACAAGCCGTGTGCAACCATATTTCCACGCAAAACCGGGCGTATGCCCCTCGCGGTGCTGATAAATGCGCCCCTCAAGATCAGACGTCACGCCGATATAAAGCGTTCCCCGCTTATGATTTGTCAAAATGTAAACATAACCAGCCACGCCAAACCGCCTTGGCGGATTTTGGGTGTGGCTGATGGTTTCGTAAATTCGACGAAAGGTGGAGATGATGGGAATATTTTATCGGCTTGTCCTCGCCGTGTACTCCTCCCTGCAAATTGTGGTGCATCTCTCTCCGTCTTCCTCGGACACCTCCTTCGCCGCGAAACCGCAGTGCACCTCCTTCGCCGTCATCCTCGGGCTTGACCCGAGGACCCACGACTGAGGAGCACCTCATTTGCACGAAATGCTTCGCATTCCAGAAGTTTCTATAGGTGGTCCTCGGGTCAAGCCCGAGGATGACGGTGGGGGGAGAAGAGTGAAACGCACCACCTCACCCCGCTTCCCGGCGCTGCAACTCGCGGCGCACGCGCCGCCAGATGCCCTGCTGGACCGTGTCACAGTGACGCCAGGCACGATCTTCCTCGATATAAGCGCGATAGGCGGCGCGCGGTCCATGCTCCGCAATCAACTGGTCAACCATCCCGTCGATTTTCTCCTTCGGGATCAACCGCGGCTTTATGGAAAACTCCCACTCATGGAACAAAAAAGTACCCCAGATGGGAGAGGTGAAAATGAACCACTTAAAAAAACAAAACACAATTATAACCTATAACGAAATGTGGTAGTATAATCGCTCGTATTGTACATCGACCCGTGGCATTTGCCAGAACATTTTGTTCCGATGGAACAGTTTGCATCGAACCTGAAAAAACGCGCAGCCGAACTCGGCATTTCCAACTCGGAAGCTGGCCGCCGGGCGGGTTTGAGTGAAAGAAGATACGGAAATTATATCGCTAATAGCCGCGAACCCGATCTTGCAACGGTGGTTCGCATTGCCAAAGTCCTGGAAACGACACCGAACAAACTGTTGTCATTTGGGGAGGATATGAATGACCCCGAGCCAATTGAGCGGCAACGTATCCGGGCTGCCATCAGGGTACTGCTACCCGACGATCTTGAGACCGTAGCGATCATGGTCGAGGCTCTGGCAAGCAAGCGCTACAAGAGCGTGGAATAGGCAAAGAGGGAAACGTATGCCACCCCAAACGCCTCTGTCCGCCATCCTCTCCACCACCTCCGTCATCCTCGGGCACCTCCTTCGCCGTCATCCTCGGGCTTGACCCGAGGACCCACGACTGAGTCGCGGTGCAGCTTCCACAATCTGGATGCGATTCAGTTCACGCCACACAGTGCAGATCATCAAGACCGAAATTTTCTGGAATACGTAGTACTTGGTGCAAATGAAGTGCTTCTTTGCCGTGGGTCCTCGGGTCGAGCCCGAGGATGACGGAGGGGGGGTGGATTACAGGGAGCCACGTTCTGCAAGGTTGGTGATTAGCGTTACAGCACCACTCTCCCTCATGGTGAGCTTGTCGAACCACGCACAACAAGCCCCCACCAAACCAAATTCAGCTGCGGGTCATCTCGCGGGCGATGCGGGTAAAATCGGCCTGCTTGATGCCGATATCGGCGCGGTCTGCCGGGCTCATGGCATTCAGCAAAGCCATGGCATTGCGGAAATCCTGATCCTTGCGGCGACGCCCGCGCGTGGTGAAATCAAAAATGAAGCTCATTGGTGGTATCCGTGTCTCTGTTTTCTGGACACAGGATAGTTCCACACACTCGGATTGTGCAGTGCAATATCTGCATGGGACCCATGCAATAGCTCAATTCCTTACCAACCCACCTGCTCGGCCTCGTCGACCGTCAGCGGTTTGATACCCGGCGTTAATGGCTCGGGTTTTTCGTCCTGCATGACAGGGGATGCCGGTGTGGGTTGCCGCACGGTGGTGCAGGCAGCAACGCAGATAAGAAGCGTGCCGAAGGCAAACACCCGCGCCGTAGCGCGGGTGAGACTGAAAGCAGCTGCCATGTCTGAAAAAACGGGTTTCACGTTTTCGAAACGGCTCAGTTGTCGCTCATTTTCAGGGCTTGAATAAAGGCTTCCTGCGGGATTTCGACCTTGCCGAACTGGCGCATGCGCTTTTTGCCTTCCTTCTGCTTTTCCAGAAGCTTGCGCTTGCGCGAGACGTCGCCGCCGTAGCACTTTGCCGTCACGTCCTTGCGCAGGGCCGAGATGGTTTCGCGCGCGATCACCGTGCCGCCAATGGCCGCCTGAATCGGGATCTTGAACATGTGCTTGGGGATGAGATCTTTCAGCTTTTCGCACAGATCACGCCCGCGCTTTTCGGCGGCGGCGCGGTGCACCATCATGGACAGCGCATCGACAGGCTCGCCATTCACCAGCACCGACATTTTGACGAGGTTGCCCTCGCGGTAATCGGACAGGTGATAGTCGAAAGAGGCATAGCCCTGACTGATGGATTTCAGCCGGTCGTAGAAATCGAACACCACTTCGTTGAGCGGCAGATCGTAAGTGACCATGGCGCGCTTGCCGACATAGTTGAGATCGACCTGAATGCCGCGGCGGTCCTGACACAATTTCAGGATCGAACCGAGATAATCATCGGGGGTGAGGATCGTCGCGCGAATCCACGGCTCCTCGATGGTGGCGATCTTCATCACCTCCGGCATATCAGCGGGGTTGTGCAACTCCTTCTGCGTGCCATCGGTCATGTTGAGCTTGTAGACAACGCTTGGGGCGGTGGCGATAAGATCAAGGTTGAACTCGCGCTCCAGCCGCTCCTGAATGATTTCGAGATGCAGCAGCCCAAGGAAGCCGCAGCGGAAACCGAAGCCGAGCGCCGCAGAGCTTTCCATTTCGAAGGAGAACGAGGCATCGTTGAGGCGCAGGCGGCCCATGGCGGCGCGCAAATCTTCAAAGTCAGCCGCATCAACCGGGAAGAGGCCGCAGAACACCACGGGTTGTGCCGGCTTGAAACCGGGCAGGATGCTATCGGTCGGGCGCTTGTCCTCGGTGATGGTATCGCCGACGCGGGTGTCGGCCACTTCCTTGATCGAGGCGGTGATGAAGCCGAATTCGCCGGGTCCAAGCTCGTCCACAGCCAGCATTTTTGGCGTGAACACGCCGGTGCGTTCAACCGGATATTTCGCGCCGGTGCCCATCATGCGGATGGTCTGGCCCTTTTTAAGAACGCCATCAATGATGCGCACGAGAACGATAACGCCGAGATAGGCATCGTACCAGCTATCGACAAGCATGGCTTTCAGCGGCTTGGTGCGGTCGCCTTCGCGCGGCGGCGGCAGCTGGTTGACGATCGCCTCAAGCACATCAGGAATGCCAAGGCCCGTCTTGGCCGAAATCAGCACGGCCTGGCTGGCATCAATGCCGATGACTTCCTCGACCTGCTCGCGGATACGCTCCGGCTCGGCGGCGGGAAGATCGACCTTGTTCAGCACCACGACAATCTCGTGGTTGTTGTCGATGGCCTGATAGACATTGGCGAGGGTCTGCGCCTCGACGCCCTGCGAGGCGTCAACGACAAGCAGCGAGCCTTCGCAGGCGGACAGCGACCGCGACACCTCATAGGCAAAGTCGACATGGCCGGGCGTGTCGATCAGGTTGAGGATATAATCCTCGCCATTATTAGCCTTGTAGTTCAGCCGGACAGTCTGCGCCTTGATGGTGATGCCGCGCTCGCGCTCGATATCCATCGAGTCGAGCACCTGTTCCTTCATGTCGCGCAGCTCTAGCCCGCCTGTCTGCTGGATCAGGCGGTCGGCAAGGGTGGATTTGCCATGGTCGATATGGGCGACGATGGAAAAATTACGAATGTGGTCAAGTGGAGTGCTCATGCGCGCGATTTAGCAGTGAACCGGCAAAACGCAAAGCGGGAAATGCAGGGACACTGTCACATGTCTGCATCGAACGTGCTATATTTTGCCCCTGTGCCACACACGGGGGATGTGATGATGGACGAATTCTTCAATTTCAAAGAGACGGATGGGTTCCGCGTCAAGCTGTGGCGCGGCGAATATATGTGCCTGCTGGGCTTCGACGTGGATGCGCCGGAGGATGATTTTGTCGGGTTCGCGGTGGAATATAAAGAGCCGAAGGGCACAAAATTCCTCAATCTGCGCAACCGCATTGCCTTTGATTATGGCGAACCCGCCAAGAAGGCGGTGACGGGCGGGGTCAAATTTCCCACCACCGAAGCGCCGCTACAAATGTTCCGCTGGGTGCATTTTCCCTATGAGCCGCAGGACGGTATCTATACCTATCGCATCACAAAGATGCATATGCCTGAAGATGGCAGGCTGGTACGCGGCACCATGATCGAGCTGCCGATCCGCTATGATGCCGTCACCTATGACGGATTTCTCGATATCGGCTTTACCCGTAACTTTGCCTCCTCGCAGGCGTTCGAGGACAAGAAAAAGCAGTTGCATCTGACCAATGACATCATCCCCAGCAATGCGGATGATGGTCTTGCCTTTGCGGCCAAGAAAGCCGAGATCGCCAAGACAGGCATTTATGACTGGCTGGGTTTTGAGGCGCACCGGCTGCTGTTCGGCTTTCTCGACTGGGCGGTGAAGGACCCGACCATCGAGGTGGATGCGCTGGCCTATGATCTGAATGAGCCGGATTTTCTGGCGCAGCTGGAAAAGCTCGGCAGCCGTTTGCGTGTTATCGTCGATGACTCAGGCGCTGTCGACAAGAAGACCGGCGAGAAAAGCGGGCATGGTGCGCCTGATAGTGCGGAAACACAGGCGGCAGCGCGGCTTGTCACCAGCGCCGGGGCTGACCATGTAAAGCGCGGGCATTTTCGCGGGCTGCAACACAACAAGGTGCTGATCGCCAAGCGCAATGGCGTGCCGGTGCGGGTGCTGGGCGGATCGATGAATTTCTCGTTTCGCGGGTTTTACATTCAGGCCAACAATCTGTTCATTTTTGATGACGAGACGGTCGCCGGGCTGTTCGAGCAGATGTTCACGCTGGCTTTCACCGACATGGAGAACTTCCAGAAAGATCCGTTCTCCAAGGTCTGGCATTCGGTGAAACGCGAGGGACGCCCGGCGGTGCATATCTGTTTCTCGCCGCACAAATCGTCTGACCTGTCGCTGCAGCCGGTGGGCGGAGCCATCGATCAGGCCACATCCTCGGTGTTCTATTCCTTCGCCTTCATGAACCAGACGAAATCCGGACCGGTGCGCGAGGCACTGGACCGGCTGATCAAGAAGCCGCTGTTCAGCTATGGCGTGGTCGACAAGAAAAGCGGCATGGAAATCCAGAAGCCGAGCGGCGAGAACGGGCTCGTTGATTTTGCCTATCTCGCCAAGAATGCACCGGAGCCGTTCAAGAGCGAATGGTCCGGGGGGAGCGGCATCAATATTCACCACAAATTCGCGGTGGTGGATTTCGACAAACCAACGGCAAAAGTCTTTACCGGGTCGAGCAATTTTTCACCCTCGGGCGAGATGGGCAATGGCGATCATCTCGTTATCATCGAGGATCAGCGCGTGGCGACCGCCTTTGCCATCGAGGCGCTGCGCATGTTCGACCATCTGAACTTTCGCAACCGTATGCAGGTGGAAATTGCAACACAGCCCAAGAAGATCACGCTGAAAAAGCCCAAGGCGATATCGGGCGAGGCCAATGCATGGTTTGACAAATTCTATGTGGCGGGCAGCCAGCGTGAGCGGGACCGGCTCACCTTTTCGCGTCAGTCGTAACGCAGTTCGCTCGCCTTGCCGCCAAACACCCGGTAGGCAAAGATCGAATAGCCGATAATGACAGGCAGCACCACGATGACGCCGACAAGAATAATGCCAAGGCTCTCCGGGGCGCTGGCGGCTTCAAAAATCGTCAGCCTGTCAGGCACCACATAGGGGTAAAAGGAATAGGCAAGCCCGGCAAAGCCGAGGGCAAAAATGCCCGCCATCATCACGAATGGCAGGGCGGAATGCCGGTCATTGGCGGCGGGCAGATGGTCGAGCACATACCAGAGCGCGGCGAATAGCGATGCTGTAACCAGCGGCAGTGGTGCAAGCAGGATGATCTCCGGCAATGAAAACCATTTGGCGAAAATGCGCGGGCTGGCAAGGGGCGTTACCAGCGAGATCGCGATCATGCCAAGCGCGACGAAGACCAGCGAGCGACGCATGAGCAGCACGGCCTTGTGTTGGAGCGCGCCTTCGGTTTTATGGATGATCCACGCAGCGCCAATCGCCGCATAGGAGGCGGTAAGGCAGAGCCCGACAAGCAGACCAAAGAGAACGCCGGTCCAGGATTGATCAAGCCCGAGAATATAAACGCCGAGCATATAGCCCTGCGCCATGGAAGCGGTGATCGAACCGGCATAAAAGGCGAAATTCCAGCGCGGTTTCACATGCAGGTCGACCTTGGCGCGAAAATCAAAGGCGACACCACGCAGGATCAGGCTGATCAGCATGATGACAACGGGGATATAAAGGGTCGATAGGACAACGCCGTGCGCAGCGGGAAAAGCCACCAGCAGCAGGCCAATGGCAAGCACCAACCATGTCTCATTGGCATCCCAGAACGGGCCGATAGCGGCAACCATGGTATCCCGCTCGGCATCATCAGTCCCGGCAAAGAGAATGCCGACACCGAGGTCAAAGCCATCGAGGATTACATAAACAAGGATCGAGAAACCCATCAGCCCGGCAAAAATGAGGGGGAGAATGGTGGCTGCGTTGTAGGTCATGCCCGTGCACTAATGTCCCGCTCGGCATCATCAGTCCCGGCAAAGAGAATGCCGACACCGAGGTCAAAGCCATCGAGGATTACATAAACAAGGATCGAGAAACCCATCAGCCCGGCAAAAATGAGGGGGAGAATGGTGGCTGCGTTGTAGGTCATGCCCGTGCACTTTCGCTGGGATTGCAGGTCGATTGTGCGTGGTTCGACAAGCTCACCATGAGGGAGAGTGGTGGATTGCAGGGAACTCTATTCTGCAAAGTTTCTGATTGGCTTTGCACCCCACCCATCTCCCTCATGGTGAGCTTGTCGAACCACGCACAATCTTCATGCAAATGGGCTGATCGAAGGATCACATAGATAAGGATCGAGAAGCCCATCAGTCCGGCAAAAATGTGGGGAAGAATGGTGGCTGTGTTGTAGGTCATGCCGGGCATCGTGCTTGATGTTCAAAGCACCCCCCTCTGCCCTGTCGGGCATCTCCCCCACAAGGGGGGAGATCACATTGGCATAAGGGCCTTTGCACAACCGGAAACCTTTCAAATTTCGCAAAGACGGTATTGAAGGCTGATCTCCCCCCTTGTGGGGGAGATGCCCGACAGGGCAGAGGGGGGTGAAACAGGAGGTTCAACACCATTTCTTACGCTCCCCTCACAGGTTGACCCAATGGTTGGTCCTCAACGCCTGGTTCCGGCTGTTTGTCACCCTCTTTGGCAGCCTTGACCGCGAGGCGGATGATCACCCCGATATAAGCAAGCAAAAGCACAGCATAGACAACGAGGTAAGCCACGAGCGAAGAGGCAATCACCCCCGCTGACACTGGCCCAAGCGCATCAACGGTTCTGAGCACGCCGCTAACCAGCCAAGGCTGGCGGCCAATCTCGGTGGTGTACCAGCCGGCAAGTGTGGCCACCCATCCGGAAAGCGCCATCGGCACCATCAGCATGGCGAGTGGTCGTGCGATGGTTCCGCGCCGCCACAGCATCCATGCGGCCATCCATGACACGAGCAGCATCAGCACACCCGTTCCAACCATGACCCGGAAAGCGAAGAACAACGGTAAGACAGGCGGATGGTTGCCTTCGAACTGGTTGAGACCGGGCACCACGCCTTGGGCACTGTGCCGTAGGATCAGGCTGGCGCCATCGGGCACCGCAATCTCAAAACGGTTTTCCCTCGTTGCTTCATCAGGCAAGGCGAAGAGTACGAGTGGCACATTGGAGCCGGTTTCCCAATTGGCTTCCATGGCCGCAATTTTTTGCGGCTGATGTTCCAGCGTGTTGAGCCCATGCTGATCCCCGGCGAAAATCTGGATCGGGATAAGTATGGCTGCAAGATAGACCCCGGTGCGCAGGGTCTTCCACATGGCATCCGTGCGATCACCCAAAAGCCAGCGGAGGGCGGAAACACCCGCAATCAGAAACGATGCGGTCAGCGCCGATGCCAGCAGCATATGCACGAGGCGGTAGGGCATGGACGGGTTGAAGATGATGGCGACCCAGTCAGTGGCATATGCTTTGCCGCCGCGCATTTCGAAACCGGCTGGTGTCTGCATCCACGAATTCAGCGCGATGATCCAGAATGCCGATACGGTGGTGCCGAAGGCCACAAGGAAAGTTGCCAGCGTATGAACACGATTGGACACGCGGCGAAAGCCGAAAAGCATGATGCCGAGAAAAGCAGCTTCCAGAAAAAAGGCTGTAAGGATTTCATAGGCCAACAGTGGACCGGCGATATTGCCGACAGTCTCCATATAGCCCGGCCAGTTGGTGCCGAACTGAAAGCTCATGGTGACACCCGAGACGACACCGAAAGCGAAGGACAGGGCGAATACCTTGACCCAGAAATGGTAAGCTTTCATCCAGGCATCGTCGCTGGAGCGGATATAGCGGAGCTTGAAATACAAAAGTACCCAGCCGAGCGCGATGGTGATCGTCGGGAACAGGATGTGGAACGAGATATTCGCAGCGAATTGTATTCTCGACAGAATGAACGGATCCATGACGGCGTCCTTTCGCTGCGGACATATGTCACCGGAATGCGTTCAATGAGAAGTAGACATGCTGTCGCGCGGCATCACCTCTCGATAATAATGGCCGCGGAAATTTCGCGGCCATTGGGTAGAAACGGGATCGGGTGAGGACTAGTTGAGCGAGCTGACCTTCACCGCCAGCAATTCGCCCTCATACATCATCGGGACGAAAATCGTATCGTCATTTGATCCGATATCGACATCACCGGGTTTGAACTGGGCGGCCAGCCGGGGTGACTGTCCTTCAACAATTTCATAAAGCGCGCCCTTTGCAGGATCGCTTAAATAGATGCGTCCGGGGAAGTTGACGATCCCGTCGACATTGGCAAAGCGAGTGGCCTTCGGGAAAGGCGTGACGGCCTTGCTTGCCAGATCAACAGAAACGAGCCCGCCCTGCTCATCCGTGCTGAAATCCGCATGTATCCCCGCGCCCCATGAGCCGACGACCAGTCGGTTGCCATCAACGATAATCCCATTGGGTGACTTCAGATCAGCGCTTTCCAGCCACAGTTCAATCTTGCCGCCGGAATAGCGATAGATGCGGTTGGCCAGCATATCCGTGACAAAGACATCGCCATTCCCGGAAGCCGCCACGTCATTGAGGAATACCGCCTTGTCAGCGGCTAGGCTTTCAACGATTTTGCCCGTATCAAGGTCGACAATGCGCAGTTTGGTGATATCCGAGACAAAAAGTTTGTTGCCAACGATTGCCATACCCTTTGGCCCGTCAAAGCCGCTGGCCCAATCCATCTGGATAATCTGGCCATCCAGCGAGATGAGTGACAGATAGCCATTGCCATCCACGGCATCCGGTGCGCCATTGATGTTGCTCACAATCAGACGCTGGTGCGCCTTGTCATAGAGTGCGGATTCCGGCGTTTTGAAGCCGGATACTTTCCAGACTTCCTTGGCAGGACCAGCATAGGCCTGACCAATAAAAACACTCGCGGCAACCGCGACGACCGATAAAATCCTGAAACCTGCGTGCATGATGTTTCTCCTTGCATGATCAGGAGAAGCATTAGATTATTGGTCTTCATGCGAAAGATACCTTCATTCAAGTATCATAAACCGATACTTTTATGGTCGATCCGGGATAAATTCTGATGAACAAGATGCTGTTTGAAGCCTTGAAGCGCGGCCTGAAAGCCAAGAACATCACCTATGGCGATCTGGCCCGGCGGATGAAACTGTCGGAACCGACCATCAAACGCATCTTTCAGGAGAAGGATTGCAAGTTTGGTCGTCTTATTGAGATTTGCGAGGCGGCGGGGATCGAGATCGAACATCTGATCGGTTCGATGAACCGCGCGCCGGATCAAGGCACCAAGGTGACGCTGGATGTGCAGCGGCGGCTGGCGCAAAACCAGTCGCTGTTTTTCGTATTCATCCTCATTCTGGAAAAGTTCACGCCTGAAAGTATCATGCGCATTCATGGCCTGAGCGAAGCCAGCATGTTTCTCTATCTGCGCGATCTGGAAAAGCTTGGCCTTCTACAGATCGGGCGCGGCCTGAACTTTCGCCTGCTGGTGGAGCAGCCGGTGCAATGGGATTTTGATGGACCGCTGCATCAGACATTCATCATGATGAACCGCAATTTCATCAGCTGGTGCATTGCCCATCGCGGCAATGATGGCCACTTCCTCAGCTTTTCCCGCCCCATGCGCCGCCAGACGGCGGATTTGCTGCGGCAGGAAGCGGAGGAACTGGCCGAACGCGCCAAGCTGCTTTCCCATTACGACCAGCAGACCACGGCGGAAGCGGATCTCGTCGGCTATAAGTGGGCCTGGGGTTTCGGCGGCTCGCCCTTTGGCGAGATGATGCATGTGGACCCGCATCCACGGGAACGGATGGCATCAAAACTGGCAACGGCGGACTGAACCAAACGTTCGATCCGCCGCCTGCCTGTTCATATTATACGGCGATCTTGCCGCCACCCTTTTTGGTGATGGCAACAACGGCGGGGCGCACCGGCATATCGTCCTTGAAGTCAGGCCAGCGGGTGGACAGGTCCTCGTAATAGGATGGACGGCCAAAGCCTTTCCAGTCCTCGCCACCATCACCCGGATGCTGGACGGCAACCATCATGGTCTTCATATCAGGCAGCATCAGCGGACCGCACATTTCCGCACCAACCGGCACGCGGAAGAACAGTTTTGACGTGGCGCGGGCGCCGCCTTCCGTATCGATAGCCCAGATACCATCGGTGCGGCCAGTGTCCTTCGGCGAGTTGCCATCGGTGGCGACCCAAAGACGACCGGCGGCATCAACCGCGCAATTGTCAGGCATGCCGAACCAGCCGTTCTTGGTCGTCTCGGTGGAGAACGACGCGCCGACATCGGCCACAGCCGGATCGCCGCACTTCAGCAGGATTTCCCACTTGCCCTTGGTCGCGGCAAAGTTGCCGTCTTCCTCGGCGATTTCGACGATATGGCCGAAGGCGTTCTTGGCACGTGGATTGACCGCGTCAACCTGATCATCCTTGCGCTTGGTATTGTTGGTCAGCATGACATAGACTTTGCCATTGACGCCATTCGGACCGATGTCTTCGGGACGGTCCATCTTGGTCGCGCCGAGCAAGTCACCGGCGCGGCGGGTTTCGATGAGAACATCAGCCTGCGAATGGAAGCCATTGGCTTCGGTGAGCGGGCCTTGACCAAAGACAACAGGCAGCCAGTTGAGCGAGCCATCAACGTCGAACTTGGCGACGTAAAGTGTGCCGTCATCAAGCAGGTCGAGATTGGCAGCGCGATTATCAGGATTGAATTTTCCTGCTGTCACGAACTTGTAGACATAGTCGAAGCGCTCGTCATCGCCGAGATAGAACACGACGCGGCCATCCTTGGCGACGATGGAATCAGCACCCTCATGCTTGAAACGGCCCATCGCTGTGCGCTTCTTGGGAATGGAATTGGGATCATTCACATCGATTTCAACAACCCAGCCAAAGCGATTGGCTTCGTTCGGGTCCTTGGACAGATCGAAACGGTCATGGAACTTGCCCCAGTCGTAAACACCTTCCGGGATACCCATGCGCTTGTAATTGGCGGCTTCCTTGCTGTCCTCAGGCAGTTTTCCGAGGAAATAGCCGTGAACGTTCTCTTCACCCGACACATAGGTGCCCCACGGGGTCACGCCGCCGGAGCAATTGTTGATCGTGCCGAAAACCTTGGTTCCGGTGGAATCAGCATTGGTCTTGACGCGCTCATGACCGGCAACCGGGCCGGACAGCTGCATTTGCGTGTTCGCGGTGATGCGGCGATTGAGCTTGCCATCCTTCACCACCTGCCACTTGCCATCGACCTTCCTGATCTCGACGACGGTGCCGCCATGGGCTGCCATTTCAATATCGACACGCTTCTTGTCGGCGGGCGCGACGCTGATCTTGCCCTCAACGACCTTGACGATGCCGGGGAACATCAGATGTTCATTGGTGTATTCATGATTGACCACGAGAATTCCGTGTTCGGACGAGCCATCGATCGGAATGAAGCCGACATAATCATTGTTGTAGCCGAACTGCTTTGCCTGCGATTCCGGTGTCTGGTTCTTCGGATCGAATTCGGGTGAGTCCGGGAACAGGGCATCACCCCAGCGCAGCAGCACATCAGCATCGTAGCCAGCGGCGACATGATGCTTTTCATCAATGCCGACTTCGACTTCCTCGAAGGAGAAAGCGGATTTGGCGTCCGCAGCGCGGGCGTCGTCAGCCAGCATCAGCGCCATCGGGCTGACGGTTGCGGCAATGGCGGAAACGGCAAGCGAACCTTTCAGGAAACCACGGCGCGAAAAACGCGCGGCAATGATCTCGCCCATGGTGGCATTGTCGGAGAGGTTATGGCCGGGGCCGTCATTCTCTTCAAGCTGGCTGGTGCGGAATGGCTGCTGGGAGGGAAGTTCGTTCATGATGCTGACCTCTGGCTATCTGGCTGGGGGGAGCGGCTTCGAACCGTCCCCGACCGCTAGAAGGTCAGCGTAACATCTTCATGACAAAGCGATGAATATTCGCAAGTACCCGACAAAGGTATGAGAAGCGTTGTCACGCGGGTCGATAAATCTGCGCCACCGCTCCGCCGGGGAATGCTCTTGAGCTGATCAGCTTGAGGCGCATTGGCGCGGCGAGTTCGCAGAAGAGTGGTAGGCCTTTGCCCAATGCCACAGGAGCCACGACGAGTGCGAACTGATCAACCAGCCCTTGCGCGACAAGACTGCGGGCGAAACTCACCCCGCCATGCGCGATGATCGGCTTGCCTTCTCCGGCTTTCAACTTGGCGATTTCCTCAGCCAGATCACCGGTCGCCACATAGGCCTTGGCCCAACTTGCAGCGCCGGGCTGCAGCTCGACAGACTGTCCCGTTGCCGCATTGGCGCTGACGGCATCAACTGCCGCCGCCGTGTTCACATTCCCAAGGATCGCCTGCCCTTGCTGCGAGAAGACGGCTTTGGGAATCTGGTTCATCGGCGGCGCGAACTGGTCGGTGGAGGTCTGCCAGTAATTGGCCATGGCCTGGAAGCTGCGGCTGCCCATAATATGCAGGCTGGCATTCCATATATAGTCAACGCCCCAAGCCTTCGCCTCCTGATCAGCGCCGAACATCCAACTGTTTCGGCCATCAAGATCACTCACAAAGCCGTCGATCGATATGGCCATCTTCAAGATCAGGTCTCTCACGGGTTTCCTCCTCATGACGCTTCTGCCCAAGGACGCGCCAGAGCGACCGATTCCGACAAGACGCATTTTGAAAAACCGAAAATAACCCGGTCACGACAGCCATATCGTTTTAAGCCGCTGCGATAAGCCCGCCATAAATATCAAGATCGACATTGCCGCCCGAGAGCACCACGGCAACTGTCTTGCCTTTGATCTCTTCCTTGCGCGCCGCCGCACCGGCAAGGCCGACGCAGCCGCCCGGCTCGACGATCACCTTGAGATAGGTCGCCGCATCACGCATGGCCGCCGCAACTGCGGCATCCGAAACAGCAACGCCGCCAGCCAGATTTTGCTTGTTGATCGGAAAAGTCAGTTTACCGGGCTGCGGCGTTAGAATGGCATCACAGATAGACCGGTGACCCGGCTCATTGGCAACAGGCTCGCCCGCAATCAACGAACGGCGTAGATCATCGAAATTGTCTGGTTCAACGCCCCAGATGCGCGTTTGCGGTGAGCGGGCCTTCACAGCAACAGAAATACCGCTGATCAGACCGCCGCCGCCACTTGGCACGAAAACATCATCAAAGGTGATGCCACGCTCCTCCGCCTCATCAATCAACTCAATCCCGATGGTGCCCTGCCCGGCCATGATGGCAGGATCATCGTAGGGCGGGACCAGAATCATGCGGCGGTCATTGATGAATTCGGCGGCGATCTCCTCGCGGCTTTCCTTGTAGCGGTCATAGAGCACAACTTCCGCGCCGTAGGATCTCGTATTGGCAATTTTCAGTTGCGGTGCATCCGATGGCATGATGATCACAGCCTTGATGCCAAAGAGCTGGGCGGAACTTGCTACGCCCTGCGCATGATTGCCGGAAGAGAAAGCAACAATACCGCGCTTGCGCTCTTCCGCCGTCATCTGGCTGATCCGGTTATAGGCACCGCGAAACTTGAACGAGCCTGTTCGTTGCAGGCATTCCGGTTTGAACAGGATGCGCGCGCCATATTTGGCGTTGAGCCCTTCTGATTCGATCAGACGCGTCGGAACAAGCTGGCCCTTGAGACGGGCGGCGGCATCCACAATGTCGGTATTGGCAATGGCTAAAGCAGTCATCATGTCCTCGGCTACACCCTGCGTGATGGTTTTGCCATTCATAGCACCACGCGCCAATCCCGGCATCCAAATCATTGTCATCATTGTCCCATGCGGCCTCTTGAAAGTTTGGCCATAACGCTATAGTTTAGAATTATTCTAAAGTAGGAAGATATCATGCTCAGCCGCTTCTTCGGACCCCGCCGCCACGAACTCCATGCATTGTCGGAACAGCAGATTCTGGCGCTCGCCATTTCATCGGAAGAGGATGATGCCCGAATCTATCTTGCCTATGCGGATGGGCTTCGTGATGATTTTCCGCAAAGTGCTAAGGTGTTCGAGGATATGGCGGAGGAGGAAAATCACCACCGGCAGGTGCTTATCGATCTGCACCGCGAACGCTTCGGTGATCGCATCCCGCTGATCAGGCGCGAGCATGTGCGTGGCTATCTGGAACGCAAGCCGGATTGGCTGGTGCGTCCGCTCGGCATCGACAAGGTGCGCGAGATGGCCGAAAAGATGGAAGAGCAAGCCTATCGCTTCTACACGGAAGCGGTGAAGCTTGTCAGCGATGCCTCGACCCGCAAATTGCTGGGTGATCTGGCAATTGCCGAAAAAACCCATGAATCATTAGCGCACCAGCTGGGCGAGCAGCACACGCCCGATGCGGTGCAGCAGGACGAGAAGCTGACCGAACGGCGGCAGTTCCTTCTGACCTATATCCAGCCGGGACTTGCCGGGCTGATGGATGGCTCGGTTTCGACGCTTGCGCCGATCTTCGCCGCAGCGTTTGCCACGCAGGACACATGGCAGACATTTCTTGTCGGTCTGTCCGCCTCGCTGGGTGCCGGTATTTCAATGGGCTTTACCGAAGCCGCACATGATGACGGTAAGCTTTCCGGGCGCGGATCGCCCTTGAAGCGCGGCCTTGCCAATGGTGTGATGACGGCCATTGGTGGATTGGGTCATGCCCTGCCCTATCTTATTCCGGATTTCTGGACAGCAACGACTGTCGCGGCAATGGTGGTTTTTGTCGAGCTTTGGGCGATTGCCTATATCCAGCACAAATATATGGAAACGCCGTTCCTCCGTGCCGCTGTTCAGGTCGTGCTTGGGGGCAGTCTGGTGCTGGCCACGGGTATTCTCATTGGCAATGCCTGACCGATACCCATGTGATTTGTGTATTGCAGACGAATCAAAAGTGACAAAACCCGGTGGTTAACACCGGGTTTCTTTTTATCTTTTCAACCGGAGAATTGCGGCCTGCCATAGGTCTTAAAGCTAATTTTCGATGAATTTAAGCTGTTTTAACCATCCGCATTCAGCAAGCGTTCATCTTTAGAGGTTAAATTTTAGCTAAATAATCGCTAACCGATTTTTCGGGCGATTGAGATTCAGGATACGAAAAAATGACTATGATTGTTCAACTGCGCGATACGCTTCGCGTCGTCCGTGAATTCATTGTTCCGACCTACCGTCCGGAACGCCATTACATGCGCGGCCCCGGCCCCGCTTGTGCCCAGCGCAACCACGGTCAGGCATGATGGTAAACACGCGCGTCAGACGGAGCCTCATCACGGGCTCGCAAGCCATAGTCACGCATAACAGCCGCAATCCGCAGCCGGTAATCGGCAAAGACCCCGGCGCGGCCTGCGCTCTGGGCAGCGCGATGTTCCTCGGTCTGGCGCCAAGCCGCAACTGAGGCTTCGTCACGCCAGAATGACAGGGAAAGATAGCGGTTCTCGTTGCCAAGGCTGCGGAACCGTTCGACGGAGATAAACCCGTCCATCTTTTCCAGAAGCGGGCGCAGATTGGCCGCCCGCTCGAAATATTCATGATCGAGACCTTCCGCAGGCTCAACTTCGAAAATCACCGCAATCATTTGATCAATCCCCCATTATTGCCTGTTACCCTGCGCAGGAACGTACGGTCCTCGCGGCGGATGAATTTTCTCTCACGCGAAAACTCATAATTGGCACGGCCAAGCGGATCAGCCGTCAACCGGGCACGATAGGCCTCATAGGCCGCCAGATCCTCGATATTGTAAATACCATAGGCGAGCGTGGCAGAACCTTCATGTGGTGCGTAATAGCCGATCAGATCGGCGCCGCAGCGCGGGATCGCCTCGTTCCAGTTGCGCGCATAATCAACGAACGCATCTTTCTGATACGGATCGATTTCATATTTGATAATGCAGGTGATGCTCATAATGGCCGCTCCTTTGTGTGGACTGGCCTTTTGTAGAGCGGGCTGGCGCGTGGATGCTTCGATCCCGGCCGAAGTGTTGACCCGGCGGCAAGCGCCGGGTCAAAGATTGATCAGGCGTCGAGGCCGTCAAACAATGCCGTTGAGAGATAGCGCTCGGCAAAGGACGGAATGATCACAACGATGTTCTTGCCTTTGTTTTCAGGGCGCTTGCCCAGCTCAATGGCCGCAGTCAGCGCTGCGCCAGAAGAAATTCCGACGGGCACACCTTCCAGCTTTGCCACCAGACGGGCATTGATGAAGGCATCTTCATTGGAAACCTGAATAACCTCATCATAGATGTGCGTGTCGAGCACCTGCGGCGCAAAACCGGCACCAATGCCCTGAATCTTGTGCGGGCCGGGATTGCCGCCTGACAGAACAGGTGAATCCTTCGGCTCAACCGCAACGATACGCACATCAGGCTTGCGCTGCTTCAGCACCTGACCGACACCGGTGATCGTGCCGCCGGTGCCGATGCCCGATACAAAAATATCAACCTTGCCATCAGTATCGTTCCAGATTTCCTCGGCGGTCGTCTTGCGATGGATTTCCGGATTGGCCGGATTGTCGAACTGGCCGGGGATAACAGCATCCGGCGTTGTCTCAACCAGTTCGTTGGCCTTGGCAATCGCGCCCTTCATGCCCTTGGCGCCTTCGGTCAACACCAGTTCGGCACCCAGCAGTTTCAGCATCTTGCGACGCTCGACTGACATGGTTTCCGGCATGGTGAGGATCAGGCGGTATCCCTTGGCAGCGGCAGCAAAGGCCAGTGCAATACCTGTATTGCCAGAGGTAGGTTCAACAAAAGTGGTTTTGCCGGGCGTTGCTTTGCCCTGCGCTTCCAGAGCTTCAATAAGGGCCACGCCGATACGATCCTTGACGCTGGCAATCGGATTGAAGAATTCAAGCTTGGCCAGAAGATTGGCACCAACACCCTGATCCTTTGCCAGCTTATCAAGGCGGACAATCGGCGTATCGCCAATCGTATCGACAATGGAATTGTAGATACGGCCACGACCGGGTTTGCGCGCGTCACCAGTGCTCATGAAAGTGCTCCCTCGAATTGGACAGGTTGATATCTTATGGCGCGAGCATGAAAATTCATAGTCGAACTCATGCGCAAATGCCCAATCAGTGAGAAAAATCTGCTAATATAGATATCCGATTAGAATAAAATTCTACATTTACGAGGTCCGGCCAGCGATAGCCAAAGCGGCACCCGCCATGAAAGCAGCCGCTGTCCGGTTCAGTCTTTTCAAAGCACGCGGGGATTGCAGGAACCAGCGCGCCTTGGAAGCAAGCGCCAGATAAGGCACGAGCACGACTATCAAAGTCAGAACTGTCACCACGGCCAATACGGCATAATCCGCCAGCGTAATGGCGTGCAGATCAATCAGGGTCGGCGTGAGCGCGATATAGAAGATCATGGTTTTCGGATTGCCGAGCGTTACTGCAAGGCCCGAGAGAATGCCGGAGACAACGCCACCATTACTGCGTTTGGCTTCAATCTTTTCAGCCGAAATGCCGGAGTTCCAGAAACTCCAGGCAAGATAGGCAAGGTAGGCCACGCCAGCCCATTTGATCAGCAGAAACACGTTGCCAAAAGTCTGCGCCACCATGGCAAGGCCAAGCACCACGGCGGTCAGATAAGTCAGATCGCCAATGACGAGACCAAAGGACATATACAGCGCCGAACGGAAACCAGAACCCAGCGCACGCGCAATCAGCGCGGTAATACCGGGCCCAGGAATGGCGGCAGCAATGGCAAGAGCGCCTGAATAGGTGATGAAACCGGCAAGTGTCATGATCAATCCCTATCTGAGAACTGCGGCTGGAGAATACTCTGATTTTCGGCAGTGGCAACACGGCTCAACGAAACGCCAAACCAAGGCGGCGTTTCAATTTTCAGGGCTGGAGAAATTTATGATGACGTCTTTCAACTCATCATAAAGGGCCGGATTTTCCGCAATCACACTATAGGGCGCACAACGGATAATTGCACGAATGCTGCTTTTCGCCAGCAGGTTAAAACTCTTTGCTTTGGATGGCTTGATGATTTCAGGCTTGCCGATAATCGTGCCATCCTTGTCCAACTTGAACTTCACAGTGACAGTGCGTGCAATATCCTTACGCATATCTGGTATATTCCAGCAGGCCTGAATGCTCAGTCTTATCTTTTGCGCAATTGCTTGGACTTCTAGATCCAAAGCCTTTTTGTCAGAAGCCTGAACTGCGGATGTCCCAAGAGGTATCGCCAAAGAAAGAGCAATGACAGCCCGTCCAATCATCCCTGACATCCCATTCATAGAACCAGAAAACCCTGTCCCAACGGATCATCATCCTCGACGATAAACTCCGCCTTGCCGCTGTAATAGGCATGCCCGGAAACCCGTGCCGTAATGGCATCGAAAGAGCCCGCCTTTGTTGTCGAAGCCACAGCCCCGGCAAAACGCGAACCGACAATGCTTTCAAAAATCCGGGCCTGACTTGCGTGAATCTGGCCCTTGGCATGCATGGCGGCAAGACGCGCTGTGACGCCCGATCCCGTTGGCGAGCGATCCAGCTGCGCATCGGCAAAAATACAGACATTCTTCGTCGGCGCTTCCGACCAGCTATCGAGCCCGTCAGTCAGGATCGAACCATAGAGAAAGGCGAGATCCTGATGATCCGGGTGTTCCAGCGGCACAGCCTCTTTCACCGCCTCGGTCAAAATCGTTGCCGCGTCGATGAATTTGCGGGCGGGATCGCGGCCAAATTCCAGACCGAACTGCTGGCAATGGGCGAGCGCATAATAGGCGCCGCCATAGGCCACATCGAATGTGACTTCGCCATGCGTTGGCAGATTGATGGTGCGGTCTCCAGCAAACAGGAAAGCCGGAACGCTCTCGAACGAGACACTGGCTGACTTGCCGTCCTTCACCTCAACCGAGGCCACCACCATGCCGCATGGGCATTCGATATGAACCGTGGTGACAGGCTCGACCTTTGCCACCAGACCATAATCGATGGCATAGCGGCCAAGCGCGAGGATCGCGTGGCCGCACATGGTCGAATAGCCTTCATTGTGCATGAACAGCACGGCGAGATCAGCGCCGGGTAAATTCGGTTCGGCCAGCAGCGCGCCGTACATATCAAAATGGCCGCGCGGCTCGAACATCAGAATCTTGCGCAAATGGTCAAGATTGTCCCTGACATAGGCGCGCTTCTCGAGGATCGTGCCTTTTGGCAGCACAGGATATCCCCCGGTGATGATACGCAGCGGCTCGCCGCCCGTATGCATATCGACAACAGTCAGTGGCGCGGCCATCAGGCGATGCCCAGAAGTGCGGGCAGCTTGCGCATATCGTCGAAGAGAATACCGCCCGCCGCGACAAGACCTTCATGATCGGCATGTTCATCGCCGCAATAGGAAAAGACTCGCATTCCTGCCGCTGTTCCGGCGGTGGTGCCGGCAACGCTATCTTCAATCACCACTGACCGGGATGGTTCAAAGCCCATCTGCTTTGCCGCATGCAGGAAGAGATCAGGGAACGGCTTGCCCCGCGCCACCATCGACGCACTGTAGAGCACGTCCTGAAAGTGGCCGATCAGCCCGGTTTTGCCGAGCGTCAGATGCATTTTTTCGATATTGGCCGAGGACGCCACGCAATAGGCAAGCTGGGCCTGCTTCACCGCATTGATGACATCCTCAATATGCGGGATGGCCTCGACGCCATTTTCAAAGATGACTGGAATGGCCTGATACCAGCGCTCAACAAAATCCTCGCCCAGCGAATAGCCTTCCGCCTCGACCTTTTCTTTCACCGCCCGCATCGGCATGCCGCACAGGTTCTTGCGCGCTTCATCGAAGGTGATGGGATAGCCCGAAGCATTGAGCATCTTGATGAGATGCTGATTGGCAAGCGTTTCGGTATCGACCAGAACCCCGTCACAGTCGAAAATCACCAGATCGGGGCGCGTCATATTCACTTGTCCTTGTCGATGCCTTGGGAATAGAGATTTTGCAGCTCCGCAAACGTCACACCTGCCGTTGAGAACCCAAAAGTACCATTATCGAGCACTTCGCGGGCCGCATCGCGAATAGCGGTAAAGGCGGCGGTGGTCAGCCTTGGTCCCAGCGAAACACGCCGCACACCAACAGCCGCCAATTCACTGACACTGAGCGGAGCCGGAGCCAAAACGCTGACCGGCTTCGACACCGACGCGCAGATGGTGCGGATGCTTTCAAGATCGGAAATGCCGGGGGCGAACAGCACATCGGCGCCCGCCTTGTCAAAAGCCTGCAGTCGCTTGATGGTGTCATCAAGGTCGCGACGGCCACGCAGGAAGTTTTCGGCCCGGGCGGTGAAAACGAAATCATTCTTCAATGCTCGCGCTGCTTCCGCAGCCGCTGCAACACGTTCAACCGCATGGGAAAAGTCGTAGATCGGCTTGTCCGGGTCGCCGGAAAAATCCTCAATGGAACAACCTGCAAGCCCGGCAGCTTCCGCAGCAAAGATCGTCTCACCCGCGCTGTCGGCGCTATCGCCCTTGCCTTTTTCCAGATCGCCGGAAACAGGCAGATCGGTTGCCGCAACAAGATCGCGGCAATGCTGCATCATGACATCAAAGGTAATGGCGCCATCGGGCAGAGCACGCGAAAAGGCAAACCCGGCACTGCTGGTCGCCAGAGCTTTGAAACCCAATGAACCGAGAAACTGTGCCGTGCCGGGGTCCCATGGATTGGGCATCAAGAGAATTTCCGGCCCCTGATGCAGCTGACGGAAAATCTTGCCCTTGTCCATGATATCCTCCTACACCATCAACTTACGATGTTCCCGTTGATCCGAATCCTCCGGCACCACGTGCCGTCTCACTGGCATGCTGCCGCTCTTCAACGGCAAGCTGAACCACTGGAGCCAGCACGACCTGCGCAATGCGCATGCCACGCTCGACATAGAAATCGTCATCTCCGAGATTGATCAGGATTACTTTTACCTCACCCCGATAGTCGGAATCAATGGTCCCCGGCGTGTTGAGGCAGGTAATTCCGTTTTTGAGCGCAAGGCCGGAACGCGGCCTGACCTGCGCTTCATACCCTTCAGGGATTTCGAAGATCAAACCGGTGGGAACCAATGCCCGGCGACCGGGCAACAAAAGGAGGGGTCTGTCCTCCGGTACGGCGGCACGCAGATCCATGCCAGCGGAACCTGACGTTTCATAGGAGGGCAAATCAAGGTCCTGCCCATGCGGCAACCTGACAAGACCGAGAGCGGGGCGCACAGATCGTGCGGAATCGGATGATTGAGACATGAGATCACCTTTTTCACCAGTCTGCGAGATTGGTCAACCGGCAAGATTTGCTGCGATCATTCTTTGCACACAATCTCTTTCTAGCTGTCAATGCGGCCAGACGATTCCCAAGCGCCGCGCGACGCGCTATTGTCAGCCATATCAGACGTGAATCGGGTGAATCATGTGTCGTTGGGCAGCCTATCTCGGACCTCAGCTTTATCTGGAAGATGTCATTGCCTCGCCCTGTCATTCGCTGATCGCCCAAAGCCATGACGCGCATGAAGCCAAAACCCGCACCAATGGCGATGGTTTTGGCGTTGCCTGGTATGGCGAGCGGGCTGAGCCCGGCCTTTATCGCGATATCCTTCCCGCCTGGTCGGATCAGAACCTGAAGAGCCTTTCCCGGCAAATCCGCTCCCACCTGTTTCTCGCCCATGTGCGCGCCTCCACCGGCGGCGCGACGAGCCGAACCAATTGCCATCCTTTTGTATCAGGCAAATGGAGCTTTATGCATAACGGGCAGATCGGCCATTTCGATAAGCTGCGGCGCGGGCTGGAAGCCAGGCTTGATGATGCACTCTATGTGCAAAAGCTTGGATCAACGGATTCGGAACTGATTTTCCTGCTGATGCTGCAATACGGGCTCGACAAAGACCCGGCACAGTCGCTGATTAAGACGGTCAATGTGATCACGGCGGAAGCAGAACGCGCCGGTGTGCCGCCATTCATCCGGCTGACGGCTGCCTTTTCCGACGGCGCACAGCTTTATGCCGTGCGCTACGCCACTGATCGCTTCGCCCCGACGCTTTACACGGCCACCCTTTCGCCCAGCTCCGGCCTTTGCGTTGTCTCGGAACCACTTGATGGTGAAGCGGAGAACTGGATGCCCGTACCGCCGAACAGTTTCGTGACGGTCAAGAACAGCAAGCGCATCGCCATTGAGCCTTTTATGGCGCAGGAGAAATCCGGGCCGGTGCTGGAGAGTGTTTGAACCGCGACATCGCTATCAAGCAGCTTGGTGTGTCATGGAATCGAGCGCGACGATCTTGTCGATTTCCGCCTGCTTGTTGCGGCTTTCAATCTTGAGATCATAGGACGTCTGCATATTCATCCAGAACTCAGGTGAGGTCTTGAAGAACTTTGCCAGCCGCAATGCGGTATCCGGCGTGACAGCCGTCTGCTCCGCAACGAGGCGCTCTATGCGCGTCCGCGGGACGTTAAGTGCTTTCGCCAGCGCACCGGCACTCATGCTGAGCGGGACAAGAAATTCTTCGCGAAGAATTTCGCCGGGATGAATTGGGGGTAAGTTGACTTTTGCCATGCTCGTTTCCTTGGAGGCTAATGATAATCGGCAATCTCTACCTGTTCAGCACCTGCATTGGTCCAGATAAAGCAAATGCGCCATTGATTGTTGATGCGGATTGAGTGCTGTCCTTTTCGATCTCCACGAAGGGCCTCCAACCGATTGGCCGGAGGGGCTCGAAGGTCGTTCAAAGACATGGCGTGTTCTATCATCGTCAGTTTGCGCACAGCGCGTTGAAAAATCTCCGCCTGAAACCCTTTTGGAATTTTCCCAAGTGCAACAGCTTCCGTTAATTTGTCCTTGAATGAACATATCATCACTGCCTCAAATACGTGTATCATAATATGATACACTGGTGAGTCAAGACAAATGTATCACACCATGATACAACCTTAGTATAAGAGCTATTTGAATTGATGGTCGACGGCAGCGGCTTCGGCTGATAGAAGGCGCGCAACCCTTGAATTATTGAGTTTGAGCCTTTTCATGTCTTCTGCCGATCATCCCGTTTCGAAACGCCGTACCTTTGCGATCATCGCGCACCCGGACGCCGGTAAAACCACGCTGACTGAAAAGCTGCTGCTTTTCGGTGGAGCGATCCAGCTTGCCGGTGAAGTCAAGGCCAAGAAGGACCGTATCCAGACGCGCTCCGACTGGATGAATATCGAGCGGGATCGCGGGATCTCGGTGGTCACATCAGTGATGACGTTCGAGTACAAGGATTGCATTTTCAATCTGCTTGATACGCCCGGTCACGAAGACTTTGCCGACGATACTTATCGCACACTCACAGCAGTCGACAGCGCCGTCATGGTCATCGATGCCGCCAAAGGTATTGAAGCACGGACGCTGAAACTGTTCGAAGTCTGCCGCATGCGCGATATTCCAATCGTCACCTTCGTCAACAAGATGGACCGGGAAAGCCGCGACCCCTACGAAATTCTTGATGAGATCGAGCAGAAACTGGCGCTGGATACCGCACCCATCACCTGGCCGATCGGCCGTGGTAAAAGCTTTGCCGGCACCTATAATCTGCAGGACAACACCGTGCGTCGCCGCGACGAGGAAGAAAAGCCAACGCCAGTCAATGGCCCGGAAGCTTCAGGCGCTTCCGGATTGCTGCCGGAGAATGAGCGGCAGGCGTGGATCGAAGAAGTGACGCTGGCGCGCGATGCGTGCAATCCATTCGATCTGCAGTCTTTCCGCGAAGGTCACATGACCCCGGTTTATTTCGGCTCGGCCTTGCGGAATTATGGCGTGCGCGACCTCATTGAAGCCTTCTGTGATTTCGGCCCAAGCCCTCGCGCGCAAGATGCCGATACACGCCGCGTCGAGGCGACCGAAGACAAGATGACCGGATTTGTGTTCAAGATTCAGGCCAATATGGACCCTAATCATCGCGACCGCATTGCGTTCCTGCGGGTTTGCTCAGGCAAGCTATCGCGCGGTATGAAGGCCAAGCTGGTGCGCACCGGCAAGCCGATGAGCCTTTCGGCACCGCAATTCTTCTTTGCCCGCAGCCGCCAGATTGCGGATGAGGCATGGGCCGGTGATGTGGTGGGCATTCCTAACCACGGCACCCTTCGCATTGGCGATACGCTGACCGAAGGCGAGGACATCCTGTTTCGCGGCGTACCGAACTTTGCGCCTGAAATTCTGCGCCGCGTGCGGCTTGACGATGCGATGAAAGCCAAGAAGCTGCGCGAAGCCCTGCAGCAGATGGCGGAAGAAGGCGTTGTCCAGCTATTCCTGCCCGATGATGGCTCGCCTGCAATCGTCGGTGTTGTTGGCGCCCTGCAGATCGATGTTCTGACGGAACGCCTGAAAGTGGAATATACGCTGCCTGTCGGCTTCGAGCCCGCACGCTTTACCATTGCGCGTTGGATTACCGCCGACGATCCGGCGGAATTGCAGCGTTTCATCAATGCGCACCGGGCTGATATAGCCCACGATCTCGACAATGATCCGGTGTTCCTGGCGCAGAATTCATTCTCGCTGTCCTATGAGGCGGAACGCTGGAAAGATATTCGTTTCGCCGCCATCAAGGATTATCAGGTCCGCGAAAAGGCGGCCTGATACCGTAATTCTTCAATTGAAACAGCTATTAAGCCTTTCCCTTTGCTTTTTGCAGCGAGGGTAAGGCCTTAACTGTCCATGCGCAGAATTTTATATTAAACCAAACGGTTGACAATTGAATTCATGCGCTTATATTAAACCCTATGGTTGAATATAGCACACCCACTCTTGACGCGGTTTTTCATGCCCTCTCCGATCCAACACGCAGGGCAATGCTGCACCGGCTGTCAATAAGCGAACGCACCGTCAGCGAGTTGGCGACGCCGTTCAACATGTCGCTCGCCGGAGCTTCCAAGCACATCAAGGTGCTGGAAGCCGCAGGACTGGTTCGTCGCCATGTACAGGGGCGGACGCATATCTGCGCCCTCCAGGCGGCCCGACTGGCTGAGGCACAGGAATGGCTGCGTTATTACGAGCAGTTCTGGGAAGAACGTCTCGACGATCTGGAAGATATTCTGCGTGCAGAGGATCGCGCGCTTGCCGAAAAGGCAAAACACGAGCGCCGCAAGGGCTCAAAACCCAAACATGAAATCAAGGAGTAGGAAAATGAGCCTGCATCAGGGAAATGACCAACTTGGAGTAGCAACAGCCCAGCGCACCGTTCGCATCGAACGGCTGCTCCCCGGCCCCGTTGAACGCGTATGGGAATACCTCACAGACCCGGAAAAGCGGGGTAAATGGCTGGCCAAAGGTCCGATGGCCGGACATGCGGGTGGGCCCGTCGAACTGATATTCCGCCATTCCGAATTGTCGACCGCACCCACCCCGGAAAAATACCTGCGGTATGAAGGGCATAAGAATGCCGGAACCATTATTCGCTGCGAGCCGCCGACATATCTTGCCATGACCTGGGAAGAAGGCGCGGGCGAACCATCGGAAGTCAGCTTTGAACTACAGGCCGTCGATGGCGATACCCTGTTGACTTTGACGCACAGCCGCCTTGCCGATCATGGCGCGATGGTGAGTGTCTCAAGCGGCTGGCATACGCATCTAGGCGTGCTGATCAATGTGCTTGATGGCGTTGAGACAACCGACTTCTGGGGGAAACTGGAAAGCCTCGAAGCGGAATATGATCGGATATTACCGGCCTGACCAAGCCTTTCGTATCGTTACTGACATATCTATCAAAGGACAGATCATATGAAACCGCATTATGAAGGCAGCCATAATATCGCGATGAAAGTGCCGCCGCACCAGTATGAGGCAACAATCGCCTTTTACCGTGATGTGATTGGATTGAAGCCGCTGCAAAACCATCTGCCCTCTATCGGGTTTCATTTTGGTTCCATTCAGCTCTGGATAGACAAAACACCCGGTATGAGCCAAGCCGAGCTATGGCTGGAGATTGCTGCCGACGATTTGCGCTCGGCGGCTGTACATCTGAAGGATGCAGCTATTGTGCGTTGCGATGAAATTGAGGCGCTGCCGGAGGGGCATCAGGATTTTTGGATCACCAGCCCCTGCCAGATCATCCATCATGTTTCGCAAAAAGGCGATGGATGGTAAGCAGTAACTTACGCCATACAACAGGCCGGCTTCATGCCGGCCTTTTACATTTATCAAATCAGCGCCGGAACTTGCGCTCAAACAGCAGAACTTTTTCGCCCGTATACTCAATCTCATCAATGCGCTCAAAGCCCGTCTTTTCAGCAACGCGAACGGAAGCGATATTCTCCGGCGAGATGATGCAGCGTGCATAATCCTGCTTGAAGAAGTCATCGCCCCAGGCAGCCGCAGCGGCGAGCGCCTCACTGGCATAGCCTTTGCCATGCGTCTCCGGCGCTAGAACCCAGCCCATTTCAGGCGTATCGCCAAAGGGCGGTTCGATGTCGCGTAGAAAATTGGCGAAGCCGAGATCGCCGATATAATGGCCGGTGGCTTTTTCCTCCACAGCCCAGAAGCCGTAGCCGTTCAAGGCCCAGAGACCGGCATATTTTAACAGACGCGCCCAGGAAAGTTCACGAGTCGAGGGCTTGCCTGTAATGAATTCATAGACGGATGGATGTGTCCACACAGTGTGCAGGGCTTCAAAATCTCCAAGGCGATGCTCTCGCAGGATAAGGCGCTCAGTTTCAACAACAGGGATGGTGGAGGTCATACGGAATCCATTTGAAATCTTTGCATGACTTTTTGACGGCTGTTGCGCGCAGTGTCAAATGGCTAATTGTATAAGCACAGGCTTACAGATATTTGATCAGCACTGCGTTTGCATGACGCTCATCTTCAAGCGCAAAATCAACCGTGCCAATTCTCTCGAACGCCCTTGTTTCATAGAATGTTCGCGCGCGATGGTTCTCAAGATTGACCATAAGGAAAACCTCATTCCAGCCCTTGGCACGGCTGTGATCCATTGCCGCCTGCAACAGGGCACTGCCTACACCGTGACCGGAAAAATGCTCTTGAACATAGAGCGTTTCAATTTCGACGCTCTCAAGCCGACGCACCGGACAGATGGCGCGATATGCAATCTTCGCATAGCCGACGAGACAGGCATCGACCTCGCATACAAGCAGCTGTTTTGCGCCATTCGCGATCTCTGCGGCCAGTTTTTTCTCGGTAAATGCAGCAAAGACGTAACGGGAGAGTGTATTGCGCAAACCGGCCTTGGCATAGGTGTGCAGCCAGACCTGAGTGGATAGGGCCGCAAGATTGAGCGCGTCATCAGCCTTGGCCGTTCTGATATGGAAAGTCATACTTCGATGGTCCGCAATGCCGCAGCAATACGGGCTGCCAAGCGTTCCGCCACCTCTTCCTTGCTCATATCGGGCCATTCCTCGATGCCTGAGCGCGTAACGATACGCACCGCATTGCGGTCACCGCCCATCACACCGGTCGTGTGGCTGACATCATTGGCAACAATCCAATCTGCGCCCTTATTGTCGAGCTTCTTGCGGGCATTGGCGAGCAGATCCTGTGTTTCGGCAGCAAAGCCAACCACGAGGCGCGGACGCTGCTTGTTATGCCCGACACCGGCGAGAATATCGGGGTTCTCCACCATTTGCAGCGCTGGGGCAGTCTCGCCCGGCTGCTTCTTGATCTTCTCGCCTGCCTCGTTCGCGGTGCGCCAGTCGGCAACTGCGGCAACCATCACTGCCGCGTCAGCGGGTAAAAGCTGTTCCACGGCATCGCGCATTTCACGGGCCGACTCCACATGCACCACCGAGACGCCCTCGGGATCGGGAATCGTAACCGGCCCGGAGACCAGATGCACCGTTGCACCCAGCTGCGCCAATGCGGCGGCTATGGCATGGCCCTGCTTGCCCGAGGAGCGGTTGGCGATATAACGCACGGGATCAATGGGTTCATGCGTCGGGCCTGACGTCATGACAATGGTTTTGCCGGAAAGCGGTTTTGGTCGGCGATCCAGCAACTTTTCAATTGCTGCGACAATCTCCAGCGGTTCCGCCATGCGGCCCGCACCGCTCTCGCCACTTTCGGCCATCTCGCCACTGTTCGGCCCGACAAACCAGATGCCATCTTTCGCAAGGGTTGCGCGGTTGCGCCTGGTTGCGGGATGGTTCCACATTCTTGGATTCATGGCCGGGGCGATGAGTACCGGCTTATCCGTCGCCATCAGCACGGCCGAGGCGAGATCATTGGCAAGGCCATTTGCCATCTTTGCCATCAGGTCAGCCGTGGCGGGGGCGACGACAATCAGGTCCGCCTCACGCGACAGGCGGATATGCCCGATATCATGCTCGTCCTCACGGGAAAACAGCTCGGTAAACACCTTGTCTGCCGCAAGCGCACCAACAGAGAGCGGCGTAACAAACTCTTCCGCTGCCTTGGTCAGGACAGGACGCACATGTGCACCGCGCTCACGCAATCGCCGGATGAGATCAAGACATTTATAGGCCGCTATGCCGCCACCAATGATCAGAAGAATATCGCGCCCGGCGAGAAACTGAGCCGGGTTTTTCTTACCCTCCCCCTTGAACAAAGGGGCGGACCGCAGATGCGAGACGGGGGAAGATAAGGCAACATCATGCGTCATTTCACCAAGAAGAAGGCGCACTTCCTCCTCCATGGAACGACCATGGGCAGCGGCGCGCAGCCGCAACTTTTCTTTGGTGGCATCATCAAGGTTGCGAATGGTAATGCTGGCCATATGATTGCACTCCAGAGAAGAAGACTGCATGTAATGCAATCATTGCAATCATATTAGCGCAGATTTACTCAAAAAAGAAGCGCGTAAGTGATGATGACAAGGCAGGTTGCAATCACCCAAAGCGCAACACGACCAGACCGGGTGTGCCGGGCTTCGGCTTTGCCGATGGCTTTTGCAGTCTCATCATCGAAGCGGAAGCCCTGTTCTGCCATCCGGTCCATTTCCTTGGACAGGCGATCCGCACGCGCAACGAGTTCCGGTGCCTGCCGGGCAAGATGCAGCATTGCCCCAACACCTTCGCGCGCATCGGCAAGGATACCTTGCGGGCCGAGATTGCGGCGAATCCATTCACCGACAACAGGCTCCGAGGCCTTCCACATATTGAAATGCGGATCGAGCGTGCGGGAGACACCTTCCACCACAACCATGGTTTTTTGCAGCATGACAAGCTCGGGCCGCGTTTCCATGTCGAAAAGCTCGGTGACCTCGAACAGCAAAGTCAGCAGCTTGGCCATGGAAATGGTTTCAGCCGGCTGGCCGTGGATCGGCTCACCAATGGCGCGGATTGCCTGGGCAAAGCTAGCCACATCGTGGTGATGCGGCACATAACCCGCCTCAAAATGCACTTCAGCCACACGGACATAGTCGCGGGTGATGAAGCCATAAAGGATTTCCGCAAGGAACCGCCGCTCCTTTTTGCCAAGCCGCCCGGTAATGCCAAAATCCACCGCAACAATATGGCCCTTGTCGTCAACAAACATATTGCCGGGATGCATGTCTGCATGGAAAAACCCGTCCCGCAGCGTGTGGCGCAGAAAAGACTGGATTAACGTTTCGGCGAGACCAACGAGATTATAGCCCGCAGCGCGCAAGCCCTCGATATCCGACATCTTGATGCCGTCAATCCACTCAAGCGTCAGCACATCGCGTCCGGTGCGCTCCCAATCAACAGTTGGCACGCGAAAACCCGGATCATTCTTGGTGTTTTCGCCGATCTCCGAAAGGGCCGCCGCTTCCAGCCGCAAATCCATTTCAATGCGTGTGGTCTGTGCGAGGGTGCGTGTCACTTCAATGGGACGCAGGCGGCGTGTGGCGGGAACATAACGTTCCTGCCATTGCGCCACCATGAAGAAGCTTTCCAGATCATTGTTGAAACGTTGACGTACGCCAGGCCGCACAACCTTGACCGCGACCTTATGGTCTTCGCCATTCACCTTGACGTAGGCAGGGTGAACCTGCGCAATCGACGCGGCGGCTATTGGTTCACCGAGGCTTACATAGAGATCATTGACTGAACGGCCAAGCGAGCCTTCAATGGCCTTTACCGATGCTTCCATCGGGAAAAAATCAAGCTGGTCCTGCAGAAGCGCCAGATCATCGGCTACTTCGGTGCCGACAACATCGGGCCGTGTCGCCAGAAACTGGCCGAGCTTCACATAGGACGGTCCAAGCTTGTTGATCGCCCGCGACATGCGCTCCGACCGGCGGGCCGTGCGGGCACGCCGCCGTGCCAGAAGCCCCGCCACACGATGACCGAATGCCGGAAGGCCGCTCAGCCCTTCAGCTGGCAAAGCGGAGATAACGCCTTCGCGCGTCATGATCCATCCGGCCCGGATCAGGCGAAATACTGCTGCAAACTTACTCATTCAGAACGTCACAACTTCCAGCCGGAATGCAGGGCAGCAATACCGCCGGTAAAATTGCGCCAGCTGACGCGCTCGAAACCTGCTGTGCGGATCATCTCGGCGAAATCCGCCTGCCGGGGAAATTTACGAATGGACTCAACCAGATACTGATAGGAATCCGCATCGCCCGTGACAGCCTTGCCGATTTTCGGAATGGCATTGAACGACCAGGCATCATAAATCTTGTCAAGAACCGGCAATTCAACCTCAGAAAATTCAAGACAAAGGAATCGCCCGCCCGGCTTCAGGACGCGGTAAGCTTCGGCCAAAGCATAATCAATACGCGGCACGTTGCGAATGCCGAAAGCGATTGTATAGGCGTCAAAGCTCGCGTCCTCGAAAGGCAGTTCTTCCGCATTTGCTTCGACAAACTCCGTGTTGTCGGCAAGGCCCTGCTTTTCGGCGCGGTCGCGGCCAACGCCCAGCATGGATCCGTTGATATCAAGAACAGTCGCATGGGCATTGCGATTTGAAGCCTCGACGATGCGGAATGCGATATCACCGGTGCCACCGGCCACATCAAGCACTTTCCAGTTTGATGTTTTGGATGGCGCGAGCCATGCGATCATCGAATCTTTCCAGACACGGTGCAGACCGCCGGACATCAGATCATTCATCACATCGTAGCGTTTGGCGACGCGATGAAACACGTCATTGACGCGTGTCTGCTTTTCTCCGTCGCCGACATCCTGAAAACCGAAGGATGTTTCCATGCCGCCATGGGCACCGGTGCGTTGCTGGCTCATTGTGCTACCTGCTGATCTCTTTTGCGGCGGGAGCATAGAAGATTGAAACGCAGAAGGCTATTGTCTGTTGCGCGATGAAGCGACGCGCGGCGAAATTTGTTGAATGGAGACCGCCTATGGTGCTGAAAGCCGAACTGCATTGTCATGTCGAAGGCGCCGCCTCGCCTGCCCTTGTCGAGAAAAAAGCCGCCAAATACGGCGCTGATGTTTCGGCCTTTATTATCGATGGCAAGTTTGTCTGGCACGACTTTACGTCCTTTCTGCGCGCTTATGATCAGGCATCCGCGTTGTTTCGCACGGAAGAGGACTATGCGGACTTGACCGAGGACTACCTGCTGTCGCTCGCCAAACAGGATGCGATCTATTCGGAAGTGTTCATCTCCACGGATCATGCCATCAGTGCCGGTCTGTCCCCTCGCGCCTATATCGAAGGGCTGGCGGAAGGTATGCGCCGCGCCAAAGCAGCCACCGGCATCGAATCACGGATGATCGCCACGGGCCTGCGGCATAAGGGGCCTGATGCTGTGATGCAGGCGGCAAATTATATCGCCGAGAACCCGCATCCGCTTGTAACAGGCTTTGGCATGGCGGGCGATGAGCGCATGCATCACCCCGAAGATTTCGCCAGGGCATTTAATGTTGCGCGCGATGCGGGGCTGGGGATCACCGTGCATGCGGGCGAACTCTCCGGATGGGAAAGTGTTGCCAGTGCGCTTGATGCTCTGAAGCCATCGCGTATCGGCCATGGTGTGCGGGCCATCGAGAATCCGGATCTGGTGCGGCGGCTGGCAGACGAACAAATTCTGCTGGAATGCTGCCCCGGATCGAATATTTCCCTGCAGGTTTACCCGGATTTCCCCTCCCATCCCTTTCCGGTTTTGGCCAAGGCGGGGGTGCCCGTAACGCTCAATTCTGACGATCCACCCTATTTCCATACGGACCTGACCCGGGAATATGAAATCGCCGCTGAGTTTTTCGGTTGTGATGATGAGACCCTGACTGAGATCACCAGAACGGCATTGAAAGCTGCCTATATCGACGAAACCACGCGAAACAGCCTGCTTGAACGCTTAAATACCGACAAAACTGTTAGTGCCTGAGTCACAGACTTTGCGGGATCGGTTGCAAGCCGTTAAGGTCGGATAAAATTTGAGTAGGAGTTTTCCCATGGGCGTTACGATCGTTTCCCACCCGCTTGTTCAGCACAAGCTTACCATCATGCGCGACAAGGATACGTCCACGGCCGGCTTCCGGCGGTTGCTCAAAGAGATTTCGCTGCTGCTCTGCTATGAGGTGACGCGCGATCTGGAATTGACCACAATCAAGATCCAGACGCCGATGATGGAAATGGAAGCGCCAGTGCTTGAGGGCAAAAAGCTGGTTTTCGCCTCCATCCTGCGGGCGGGTAATGGCCTGCTGGAGGGCATGCTTGATCTGGTGCCCGCAGCGCGTGTCGCGCATATTGGCCTCTACCGCGATCATGACACGTTGCAGCCGGTGGAATATTACTTCAAGGCGCCTGAGGATATCGTCAACCGGTTGATCATCGTGGTTGACCCAATGCTGGCAACTGCCAATTCAGCCATTGCGGCAATCCAGAAGCTGAAGGATCGCGGCGCTACAAACATTCGCTTCCTCTGCCTGCTTGCTGCGCCTGAAGGCATAGAGCGCTTCACCAAAGCCCACCCTGATGTGCCTGTATTCACGGCTGCCATCGACAGCCATCTGAATGAAAAGGGTTATATCATGCCGGGGCTTGGCGATGCCGGTGACCGGATGTACGGCACGAAGTAAGTTTGCATCATTATTGCATGAACATCGTGCGTGGTTCGACAAGCGCACCATGAGGGAGAGTGAGGATGCAACGCTAATCGCCTACGTTGCAGAATGAAATGCCCCTCATCCTGAGCTTGTCGAAGGGCCTCATGGTGAGCTTGTTGAACCACGCACGATGTTCATGCAAGGTGCTTTTTACCCACCAATGCGTCTTAGAATAGGTTTGATAGTCCTCGGCTTGCGGTCAGAAAAACCGTAAGCACCGAGGATCGCGCGGGCGGCGGTCTGTGCATCTGTTTCACCTCGGGCATGGATAAGGGCAATAGTATCGCCCTGTTCCATGCGCGCACCGATCGGCTGCAGGGCCGTGATACCAACCGCGTGATCAATCGGGTCCTGCGGGCGAATGCGCCCTCCGCCGAGCGTGACAACGGCAACACCAATCGCGCGGGTTTCTACCGATGACACATATCCTGTTTGCGGGGCTTTCACTTCCAATGTCACCGGCGCAACCGGCAGATAATGCCGGGCGCGCGATACGAAATCTGCCGGACCGCCAAGCCCTGTGACCATGCGGCCAAAGACTTCCGCTGCCTTGCCCGAGTTTAGTGCTTCCGTTGCCATATCCATCGCGGTTTTTGGGTTTGCAGCGAGCTTTGCCGAAACCAGCATTTCGGCGACCAGCGCCAGTGTTACTGCTTCAAGGCGGGAATCGCGGAGATCGCCGGTCAGGAAGTCGACTGCGTTCTGCACTTCGACGGCATTGCCCGCAGCCAGTGCCAGCGGCTCGTTCATGTCGGTAAGCAGAGCAGTCGTCGTCAGCCCGGCACCGCTGGCAACTGCAACAATGCTCTCGGCCAGAGCCACCGCATCGCGGCTGCGCGCCATGAATGCGCCATTGCCGGATTTCACATCGAGCACCAGTGCATTAAGCCCTGCAGATAATTTCTTCGACAGGATAGAGGCGGTGATCAACGGAATGGATTCCACCGTCGCTGTAACATCGCGGATGGAATAGAATCGCTTATCAGCAGGTGCGAGATTGGCGGTCTGGCCGATAATGGCACAGCCAACCTCATGCACGACTTTGCGAAACAGCGCATTGTCGGGCTGGCTGCGATAGCCCGGGATCGAATCCATCTTGTCGAGCGTGCCGCCCGTATGGCCAAGGCCACGTCCGGAGATCATCGGCACATAGGCACCGCATGCGGCGGCAATGGGGGCGAGCATCAGCGAGACATTATCGCCGACACCGCCGGTGGAATGTTTGTCGACAGCGGGACCCGGCAAATCCGACCAATCGAGAATGTCGCCGGAATCACGCATGGCAAGGGTCAAGGCAACCGCCTCATCACGCTTCATACCGTTAAAGAATACCGCCATGGCGAAGGCAGCAACCTGGCCTTCGGTGATGGCACCTGAACTCATCGCGTTGACAAAAGCCGTGATATCCGCAGCGTCGAGCGCATGACCGTCGCGTTTGCGACGAATGATTTCCTGAGGCAGCAACATGATCTAGCCGATCTCCCGAACCAGCGCCCGGATGATTTTCTGCAGGCGTGCACCGCCCTTCGGCGCAACATCCTTGGTCTCTTCATGTGAGAGCTCTGCCCCCGTCATACCAGCCCCGTAATTGGTAATTACCGAACAGGCCGCAACGCGCAGACCAAAGAAGCGCGCCAGAATAACCTCCGGCACGGTGGACATGCCCACCGCATCGGCACCAAGCGTGCGTGCCATGCGGATTTCCGCCGGTGTTTCGAATGACGGGCCGGAGAACCACATATAGACACCCATCGGCAGCTTTTCGCCGACTTCCCCCGCAGCAATGACAAAGGCGTCCTTGAGTTTTTTGTCATAGGCAGCCGTCATGCCGACAAAACGCTGGTCCGAAGCCTCGCCGATCAAGGGATTGAGCCCGGAATAATTGATGTGATCGTCAATCAGCATGACACTGCCGGGCGCCAGATCATGACGCACTGAACCAGCGGCATTGGTCAGAACAAGCATTTCAATGCCAAGATCCGCCAGCGCCGCCATAACAGGGCGCATAACCGCGGCATCGCCCATTTCATAATAATGGGCGCGGCCAGCCAGCATCAGCACAGGCTTGCCGGAAAGATATCCTGCAACCACTTCACCCGCATGGCCGGAAACACCACTATGGGGGAAGCCAGGCAAATCCGCATAGGGAATCCGGATAGCATCATCGACCGCATCAACAAGCGATCCAAGACCCGAGCCGAGGACCATTGCCACACGCGGCGCAAGGCCTTTCAATTTGTGGATGAGTGCTCCCGTGGCAGGCGCGATCATGCGGCGTTCCCTTTGCCAAGGACTTCCGCTTCGAAGCCATAGGGGAAAATGTCCCGCATGGTCAGCGTTTCGACAATGCCATCATTGTCACAAAGATGCAGGCGTGTATCGGGTCCGGCAAATTCGGCAAGCCGCTGGCGGCAGCCGCCGCAAGGGGTGCATTTTGCCTTCTTTTCCGCAACCACAACGATGTCTGTGATTGTACCGCCGCCGCCCATGACAAAATGCGACAGGGTTGTCGTTTCGGCGCACCAACCTTCCGGGTAGGAAATGACTTCAATGTTGCAACCGGAATAAATGCGGCCATCGCTGGTGCGCACCGCTGCACCCACCGGGAACTGCGAATAGGGCGCATGCGCTTTCTGCATTGCTGCAAATGCCGCGTCGAACAGGTCTTTACTCATTCTATCGCTCTTTCACATAAGCCACGCCGCCCGCCTTGGGCGGGATTGCCTTGCCGATGAAACCGGCAAGCAGCACGATGGTGAGAATGTAAGGCAGGGCCTGCATCAGCTGTACCGGAACTTCACCAATCAATGGCAAAGGATGGCCCTGATTGCGGATGGCAAAAGCATCAAGGAAACCGAAGAGCAGGCAGGCAAACATGGCCTGTACCGGACGCCACTTGGCAAAAATCAGCGCAGCCAGTGCGATGTAACCCTTGCCTGCGGTCATGTCCCGGCCAAACCCTGCGCCATCTGCCGTGGAGAGATAGGCACCGGCAATGCCACAAAGCAGGCCGCAGCAGATAACGGCCCGGTAGCGCAACCAAGGCACGGAAATACCGGCGGTATCAACGGCCGCAGGATTTTCGCCAACAGCGCGCAGACGCAGGCCAAAGCGCGTACGGTACAATACCCACCAGGTAAACGGGACAAGCAGGAAGGCCACATAAACAAGCAGGGGACGACCCGAAATGAACCCGGAATAGAACGGGCCAATCACGGGAATATCGCGCAATGCCTCTGCACCCGGAAGATCGATTGCATTGAATCTGGCCGCATCCGCAATCGGGGGTGTTCGCCCACCCTGCTTGAACCAGGCCTGCCCAAGCATCACTGTCGTTCCGGCGGCAATAAAATTGATGGCCATGCCGGATACAATCTGATTGCCGCGATGGGTGATCGAGGCAAAACCGTGTACCAGACCAAGCGCGACGGACACGAGCACGGCGGCAAGGAGACCAATATAGGCTGAGCCGGTATAGGCAGCAGTTGCAGCAGCAGCAAAAGCGCCTGCCAGCATCTTTCCTTCCAGGCCAATATCAAAAATACCGGCGCGTTCCGAATAAAGCCCGGCCAGACAGGCAAGCAAAAGCGGAACCGAAAGGCGGACTGTTGCATCCAATACCTGAGCCGTTGCTATCAAGAAGTCCATCATTGTCCCCCTCCTGTCGCTACCGCGGGTGTCGCTTGTTGTTTGGTCCGGGCCAAACGCTGGAAAAGACGCAACAGAGATGGCCGGAACATATGCTCCAACGCTCCGGCGAACAGAATGACCAGCCCCTGAATGATCACGATCATATCGCGGGAAATATTGGGCATGTCGAACGCGATTTCCGCGCCACCCTGATAGAGTACGCCAAAGAGGATTGCAGCCAGGACAATGCCCACCGGGTGCGAACGGCCCATAAGCGCGACGGCGATGCCAACGAAGCCGGCTCCGGCGACAAACTCAAGCTGCATACGATGCTGTGCACCCATGATCGGATTGATAGCCGCCATACCGGCAAGAGCACCCGAAATCAGCATTGTCACGATCGTGATGCGCACTTCACTGATACCAGCATAGCGCGCCGCCTTGGGACTGTGGCCCATGGTGCGGATTTCGTAGCCGAGCTTGGTCCGCCAGATCAGCAGCCAGACGACAAAGGCTGCGACCAAAGCCAAGAGAAAGCTGATATTGAGCGGCGCGGAGCGCATGTTGAGGCCGAACATACCGAGCAGCCAACCAAGATCCGGCAATTGACCGCCCGGACCAAAAACACGGGTTTCCGGCGCCTGTGTGCCCGGTGCTTTCAGAATGCCGACCAGCAGATAGACCATCAGGCTGGCACCGATAAAATTGAACATGATCGTGGTGATGACCACGTGCGAGCCACGCTTGGCCTGCAACCAAGCCGGAATGAAAGCCCAGAGCGCGCCAACAATAGCCGAGGCGATAATAGCCAGCGGAAAAGTCAGCCACCACGGCAGAACACTGCCAAGACCTAGCCCGACCAGAGCAACACCCAGCCCACCGACATAGGCCTGCCCTTCGCCGCCAATATTGAACAGGCCGCAATGGAAGGCCACGGCCACGCAAAGGCCGGTGAAAATGAAGTTGGTGGCGTAGTAAAGCGTGTAGCCAATACCATCGCCGGAGCCAAGCGCGCCCTTGACCATCAGGACGGCGGCATCGATTGGGCTTTCCCCGACCAGAAGAACAACAAGACCTGCAACGAAAAACGCCACGATCACATTGATCAACGGCAGGAGGCCGTAGTCAGCCCATGCGGGCAATTTGGCAAAAGGCTGGCTCATGGCAGGGCCTCAATGATGGCATCAGAAGTGGAAATTTTGGCATATTCGCCATCAAGAATGGAAAGCGTCAGGGCGTGGACATCTTCGGCAGACCAGTTTTTGCCTTGATGATCCTTGCGATCAATGCTCGCTACCGCATCCTCGGGGACGACCACCTCAAATCCGAGATTGGCGGCCATGCGCACAGTTGCGTCGACAGAATTCTCCAGCAAGACACCTGTGACCACCAAGCTACGCACCTGCAATTCATCAAGCACGTCCATCAGATCAGTACCGATAAAGGCATTATTGGTGCGCTTGTCGACAACCGGTTCTCCGACCTGCGGAGCGACTTCGGATTTGAACTCATTGCCCTCGGTTCCGGGACGATAGGGCGATTGCGGATCGGTGGAATCATGCTTGATGTGGACAATGGGCAGGCGGCGCTCGCGCCAGGCACCCAGCAGGCGGGCAATATGCTGTTCCGCTTCGGGCTGGCCACGGCGACCCCATTTGGGATCATCGATTGCATGTTGTACGTCAATCACAAGAAGCGCCTGGGTAACGCTCATTCTGCGGCCTCCTGCTGTTCGACACCTGCCATGAGGAGACCGAGTTCACCTTCGCTTGCATCCGAATCCCGCTCGCCGACGATGCGACCGGCGAACATCACCAGAATGCGATCCGACAATGAACGGATTTCATCCAGTTCCACGGAAACGAGCAGAACCGCCTTTCCCGCATCGCGCATTTCGATGATGCGCTTGTGGATGAACTCAATCGCACCCACGTCAACACCGCGCGTCGGCTGGCCAATAATCAGCACACCCGGATCGCGCTCGATCTCACGCGCCAAAACGATCTTCTGCTGATTGCCGCCGGAAAAATTGGCGGTTTTCAAACGCGGATCGCTGGGGCGGATATCGTATTTCTCAATCTTCTTGCGGGCATCGGCCTGTATGGCCTGAATGTCGAGAAATGGTCCATTGAGATAGAGCGGATCATCATGATAACCGAGAATGGAATTCTCATATTCTTCAAAGGCCAGAACGAGGCCCATATGGTGACGATCTTCAGGAACATGGGCGAGACCGCGATCGCGCAATTCACCCGGATCAGCAGCACCTGTTATATCGATGACCTGACCATCGAGAAGCACCCGGCCGGAGACCGCAGTGCGAATACCCGCAACCGTTTCGATGAGCTGCGACTGGCCATTGCCTGCCACCCCGGCGATGCCGACGATCTCACCGGCCCGGACGGTGAAGGATGCATTGTCCACCATGATAACGCCGCGACTGTCGCGCACGGTGAGATTTTCCACCGAGAGCTTCACCTCACCCGGCTTGGCTTCGCCCTTCTGCACACGCAGAAGCACCCGGCGGCCAACCATCAACTCAGCCAGTTCCTCGACCGTTGTTTCGGTTGTCTTGCGGGTTGCCACCATGGAGCCCTGCCGCATCACAGACACATTGTCGGTAACAGCCATGATCTCGCGCAATTTATGCGTGATGAGGACAATGGTTTTGCCCTGCGCCTTCAACTGCTCCAAAATCCGGAACAGGTGATCAGCTTCAGCGGGTGTCAAAACACCTGTTGGTTCATCCAGCACGAGAATTTCCGCGCCGCGATACAGCGCTTTCAAGATTTCCACACGCTGCTGCAAACCAACCGGCAATTCTTCAATCAGCGCGTCGGGATCGACATCAAGCTGATATTCCTGTTCCAGCCGTTTCAGTTCGGCACGGGCTTTGGCGATACCGCGCTTGAGGAGTGGCGCGCCTTCTACACCGAGCATGACATTTTCAAGCACAGTGAAATTTTCCACCAGCATGAAGTGCTGATGCACCATGCCAATGCCAAGCGCGATGGCGGTATTGGGATCGCTGATCCGGGCAGGCGCCCCATTAATGCGGATTTCTCCATTATCGGCTTGATAGAAGCCATAGAGAATGGACATCAGCGTGGACTTGCCAGCGCCATTCTCCCCAATGATGCCGTGAATAGTGCCTTTTTCAACGCGCAAATGGATATCACGATTGGCATGAACGGCACCAAAACGCTTATCAATCCCCACAAGTTCAATTGCCGATTCTGCCATGTCCCCATCCGCTGTTGATCAGCTTTTTACGTCTTTTCGAACTTTCGACCCTAACACGGGATTATTTTCTTTCCAGTCAAGAATTACACGATTCACATTCCATCGCGGCTCTCGACAAGCTTACCCCTGCTCTGGCAATCTCCTGATATGACCGACCAGATTGCTCCCTTTGCCTTCCATACCACGCCGCGCATCGTCTTTGCGGCTGGCGCCAGCGGTGATGTCGCCACCCATCTGCGCATACAGCCCAAAGACCGGCTGCTTATCGTCACAGACGCAACCATCCTTGCCTTGGGACTGGCGCAACCAGCCATCGCCAGTCTGCAAGCCGCCGGAGCGGATATCACGGTGTTCGGCGAGGTGGAAGCGGACCCATCGCTAAAAACACTGTTAAGTGCGGTCGAAATGGCCCGTGAGAACAGTGTGAACCATGTTCTCGGATTTGGCGGCGGTTCGTCGCTTGACGTGGCCAAACTGGTAGCGCTGCTGGCTGGCTCCAATGAGAATTTCGATGACGCCTGGGGCGTTGGAAACGCCAAGGGCCCGCGCCTGAAACTGACACTGATCCCAACCACGGCGGGAACGGGTTCCGAGGTGACACCCGTCTCCATTATTACCGTGAGCGGCAGCGAAAAACGCGGCGTGTCGTCACCGCTGATCCTGCCGGACGTGGCTTTGCTTGATCCTGATCTTACCCTCGGTCTTCCGCCGCATGTTACCGCAGCCACCGGTATTGATGCCATGGTGCATGCCATTGAGGCCTACGCGTCAAAGAATGCCAATAATAATCCTGTCTCACGCGCACTTGCTGTGGAAGCGCTGCGCCTGCTTGGGGCGAACATCGAAACGGCGGTCTTTAACGGCAAGGACAAGGCTGCGCGTTCAGCCATGCTGCTCGGTTCAATGCTGGCAGGACAAGCCTTTGCCAATTCGCCCGTCGCCGCCGTCCATGCCCTCGCCTATCCCATCGGTGGGACGTTCCATGTGCCGCATGGTTTGTCCAATGCCTTGGTTTTGCCCCATGTGCTGCGTTACAACGCCGCCGAATCCACAAACGGGGCGGCGGGGCTTTATGCAGCACTGGCACCTCATGCATTTGCAGATATCAATGTGAGCGGGGGAATACAGCTCATTTGCAACAGCTTTATTGATCGCTTGGCCGAACTCTCGGCAAAACTCGGGCTTCAGACCCGGTTGCGGGATGTTGGCATTGGCGAGGGCGATCTGGCCTTCATGGCTACTGATGCCATGAAACAGGGGCGGCTTCTGGTCAACAATCCACGCGACGTGACTGAGGCCGATGCCTTGGCGATCTATAGAACGGCCTGGTAACGGAGACAGGGATGACTGCTGATACGGACCGCGTCACCAAGCTTGAAATTCTTGTGACGGAACAGGAAAAGACCATTGAGGAGCTTTCCACCCAAATTGCCGAGCAATGGAGGGTGATCGAGGGTATGCGCCGCAAGCTTGATGCCTTGACGGACCGCTTCCTCGTTCTGGAAGAGCAAACTGCGCCGGACGTTCCGGTGACCAAACCACCCCACTGGTAGGCACAAATCCCAATGATCACTGTTGAACCTCTGGAAAATCGTCCCGAACTTGTTCCCGTGTGCGCACGCTGGAATTTCCATGAATGGGGGCAGGCCTATGGCAGGACCATGGAGCAGACGGTCGACGCCCTGATGCCCATGCTCGATCCGGATAGCCGGCAAAAGGCGTTTGTTGCACTCGTATCCGGGATACCATCAGGCCTTGTGCTTTTGATCGATAATGATCTGGACAGCCACGAACATCTGACGCCATGGCTTGCCAGCCTTTACGTTGCCCCCGCCTTCCGCAACAAAGGCATTGGAAAGCAATTGATAGCAGCCGCGGAAGAAGCCGCCAGAAGTCAGGGCCACGAAGAACTATACCTCTATACGGACAAACCCGATTATTACCGGTCCGTTGGCTGGCAACCGCATGAAGAGCTTGCCGGTGAAAATCAGGGTATGACGATTCTCAACCGCAATCTTTGATCAGATCCGGTGCGCCTTGAATGCTTCCACAATCAGCTTCAAGCCGAGCGCACCCATAACCGCCCCCGCACCACGATCAATCCACGCCTTGAAACCGGCATAGGTAGCGCGGGCTCTGGCCGTCGAAAACATGGTGGCGACGAACATGTACCAGCCCGTTTCAATGAGAAACACCATGGGCGGCAGGGCGAGCAAAAGCCAAAGGGGCGCATTGGCTGGTAAAAGTGCAGCAAACAGGCTGGCATAAACAATTGCCGTTTTTGGATTGCTCAGCTGTGTCATCAACGCAAACGAAAAAGACCGGGTCACGGACATCCGCGCGCCGGTTCCCGGCAGGGCCAAGGGCTCGGAAGCGCTGTTCCAGATGCGGATGGCGACATAAACCAGATAGGCTCCACCAGCCACTTTCAGGATCAGATAAAGCCATTCGACCTGCATCAACAAAGCAGTCAGCCCCAGAACGGCAAGACAGCTGAAGATCGTACCGCCAATGCCCATGCCAAGTGCTGCCGCAAGTCCATGCAGGCGCGGCGAGGTGATGGCGATACGGGAAACGAGAACAAAGCTCGGGCCGGGGCTCATGGCTCCCAGCAGCAGAACTCCAAGAATACTGAAGAAAACGGCTATCGCAGACATAGGGCATCCTCCTTGGATTGGAACAAGCTGCCCAGGCGCGCGGCATTTTAAATCTGCGCTTCCCGATGGTGCCCCATCTCAATGCGCCAGTTGCGCAGGTGGGCATAATCTCACAATCCGACGGGAAGACAAGCAGACGTTGGTGGCAAAAAACAAAGCCGCCGGTCATGCAACCGGCGGCTCGTCAAATAATTAGAGAATCAGCCCTTGTAAGGGCAGAAAAATCAGCCCTTGTAAGGGCAGGCATTGTCCGTGTTGTAGTTGTGAACCTTGACCTTGCCCGAGATAATGTCGGCCTTGGCGGTTTCCACTGCCTTCTTGACATCATCGGTCAGAAGTTTGGCGTTGTTTTCGTCTGCGGCATAGTCAACACCGCCTTCCTTGACGCCGAGAACATTGACGCCCGCTGTGAACTTGCCATCCGCGCCATCCTTGAAAGCATTATATGTGGCAACATCGACACGCTTCAACATGGAGGTCAGAACCTTGCCCGGATGCAGGCCGTTCTGGTTGGAGTCAACGCCAATGCTAAGCTTGTTCAAATCAGCAGCCTTTTGCAATACACCGATGCCGGTACCGCCAGCCGCAGCGAAGATTACGTCCGAACCCTGATCGATCTGAGACTTGGCAATTTCACCGCCCTTGGCAGGATCATTCCACGCAGCGGGTGTATCGCCAGTCATGTTCTGGATAACCTTGGCATCCGGATTGGTTGCCTTGACCCCGCCGACATAGCCGCAGGCGAAGTTGCGGATCAATGGAACGTCCATACCGCCAACGAAACTGACAGTGCCTGTTTTTGACGACTTGGCGGCGATGACGCCGACAAGATAAGAACCTTCATTGTCGTTGAAGACAACCGAGCGCACATTCGGCTTGTCAACGACAGCATCGATGATGACGAACTTGGTATCGGGAAATTCCGTCGATACTTTTTCAATCGCCGCAGCGGCGGAGAAACCGGCAATCACGATCGGTGAATTGCCATCGGAAGCGAATTTGCGCAGAGCCTGCTCGCGCTGTGCTTCATTCTGGATTTCGAACTCGCGGAATTTTACACCGGATTCCTTGGTGTATTTTTCCGCGCCGTGAAATGCAGCCTCATTGAAGGATTTATCGAATTTGCCGCCGAGATCAAAGATCAAGGCAGGTTTATTGTCCGCAGCATAGGCCGAAACGGACATGGCTGTGGCAGCCAGCAGACCAAGAACAATACGCTTCATTTGATACCAACCCTCTGGATTTTGTTAACGAGGACCAACATTCTGCTGGTTCCGGAATTCGTTGCGACCTATCCCATTATGGCCGCCCCAAAAAGCAATCTTGCACGGCTCCGGGCAAAATTCACGCGGAATTTTGCCTCCCGGTCAAATATCAAAGAATAATACAATTTTAACAGAGGCTTAAATGGATTTTACCTGTGGAATAGGACAGGAATATCCATCTTGGATAGACCCTAGCTCACCCCTGTCAACGGGCCGCAAAGCGCCCTACCCGGTTCTCGCGGCGATATCCCAGCGCATATAGAAGAAAAGCCAGAATGGCGAAAACAACGAAGGTTGGGGTTTCAAGCACCCAGAGCATCAGGGGATTCCACAAAATGGGATAAAGATGAGCGTTGAAGTAGGTTTCAACGAGGGTAAGCGATGAAGCGGACAGGGATTGCCAGCTTTCGCGCAAGGATGTGGTGACCAGATGGGACGCGCCGACAGACCGGGCAGCGTCGAGAACCGCCGCAATGATCGCCATGGCAAGAGCTATATAGGCAAAAAGCCTCAAAACGGGTCGGATCACATCACTCTCCAAAATCATGATTCAGCGTCGCGCCAGCAACGCAAAAATCGCATTCTAGCGCGGAACATTGCCCGATTGAATGCGGATTTGGCGATAGTCTGATCCCGGAATGTGAAATTTCCCTGAAAATTCCCAACAATTTCAGAGGCAAACACATGAAAATGCGTCAAAGCGCAATTATGTTGAAATAGGTGTTGAACAAGTGCTTGTTCTGACTATAGTGCGCGCCGCACAGGGTCGTTGTTGGCTAACCATCTTCAAGTGACTCGCGCAAATTCCAAAGACTGAGTGACCGATGGTTGACGGTGCTCCTGAGCCGGTTTTTCCGGCTGAGAATGACCAACCCGACCGGCCCCATGCCGGATGATCTGCGGAGAGGTGGCCGAGTGGTTGAAGGCGCACGCCTGGAAAGTGTGTTTACGTCAAAAGCGTAACGCGGGTTCGAATCCCGCTCTCTCCGCCAGTCCTTCTATAATTCCTTATTTCCATTGTGATTCAATGCCTTAAGTGCATTTGCACCTGCGCCAAATTTCGTGTTACGCGCCTATGCCGTTGCAGCGACCATCAAGCCAACGTAGCAAGGGAGCCGTACTGCTGTCATAGTGTTAATGTCCTTGACTTACGGGGCGAGGACTTTGCACACGCGCAACGGCACGGGAAAACCTCATGTTTGATCACGTTAAATTCGGAGTCAGAGACTTTGCGGCAAGCAAGGCGTTCTACCTTGAAGCACTCAAGCCGCTCGGCGTCGCTGTTATCGCTGAGGGCCCGCCAACCTATGGCGTCGAGCTTAGCCCAGAGGGTAAGGCTTCATTATGCCTGTATCAATCCGAGGAGAAGCCGGCGCATCTGCATCTAGCGTTTACAGCCGAGAATCGCCAGCAAGTCGATGCATTTTACCGCGCCGCTCTGGAGGCAGGTGGCAAAGACAATGGTGGTCCCGGTCTGCGCCCGCACTACCATGCCAACTACTATGCAGCCTTTGTGATTGACCCTGATGGCCATAACATCGAAGTGGTTTGCCACGTGCCCGCAGCGTAACGGGCCTTATCGGAAACGGTTCAAGTAACGCGTACCGCATCATTTGTGCCTTCGAGATTGGAGCATTCCAACAGCAGCTCACGGAACTCTTTGAAAGCGGGCGTTCCGAAGCCCGGCCGGCTGGCGACCCATGTGTCGACCCGCATCAACGGCTTGATTGTGAAACGTGCAGCATCGGGCACGAGATCGAGCACGCTGCGTGGCAAGATGGAGAAACACGACCCGGCCGCGGTACACGCTACCATGGCATGATAGGACCCCACTTCCTGTATCCGCAGCGCCGTCCTTTTTGAACCAAAGTCCATGGCCCACTCTTCGGCCAGCATGCGGTAGGTGCAACCGGGCGCGAAAGCGGCAAGGGCACGCGGCTTGATCTCTTGCGAATGCTGGATCTCGGGATGCCCCGGCGGCAGCAGCAATACCAATTCCTCACGAAATACCGGAACCTTATCCAAGACATTTGGCGCGAGCCACCACTCACCTTCAGGCACCGCGATCAGCGCACAGTCGATTTGGTGAGCAAGGAGCGCGTCGATGAGCTGCCGGGTTGGTGCTGTCGAAAGGTCGATGGTGACCTGCGGCCATCGCATGTTGAACGCGGCGAGCGGCATGGGCAAACGCGTGGCGGCGGTTGACTCCATCGAACCGAGGCGCAGGACACCGAGTGGTGCGAGAGGATTAACCGTTTGCTGCGCCTCATCAGCCAGATTCAGGAGGCGCTCTGCATAATCCAGATAGGTTGCACCTTCGGTGGTAAGATCCATACGCTTCTTGTCTCTCTGGAATAAAGGCACACCGATTTCCGCCTCCAGCTGCTGGATTCGGGTCGTGACATTTGAAGGCACGCGACCCAGTAATTCAGCCGCTCGGGTGACACTCTGCTCTCGGGCGACCGCGCGGAAAACAGCAAGCGATGCAAGGTCCATAAAATTCTCCATTGCAGAATAACTCTTAATATGTATTCTTTATATAAGAATTAAAGTCAATCATTCTCCAAATGAAATATGTTACACGAGGGATAAGCGCATGCTCAAAGCACTGGGAGTCCAGCTTCCTATTGTCCAGGCGCCTATGGCCGGGGTTTCCACTCCCGCTCTTGCTGCGGCAGTTTCCAATGCAGGCGGACTGGGATCACTCGGGATCGGAGCCAGCACGGTGGCACAGGCCCGTCAGGCGATGGAAGAAACGCGCGCGCTGACTTCCCGGCCCTTCAATGTGAATGTCTTTTGCCACGAGCCAGCCCGCCGGGATGCCGGGGTCGAAACCAATTGGCTGAAATATCTCGCCCCTCTTTTCATGGAATTCGGCATTGAGGCACCGGTTACGCTGGATGAAATCTATAAGACCGTCCTTGCGGACGAAGATGCGTTTCGCATGCTGCTCCATGAATGTCCGGCGGTCATAAGCTTTCATTTTGGCTTGCCTAGCCCCGACAAGATTTCTGCTTTCCGCAAAGCCGGTATCAAGATGCTGGCGACTGCGACCAGCCTGTCCGAAGCCAAAGCGATTGAGGGAGCCGGGATTGATGGAATAGTGGCGCAGGGAATTGAAGCTGGCGGCCATCGCGGCATTTTCGACCCGCAAGAGGTGGACGAGAGGCTGAGTACGTCGGTTCTCGTCCGATTGCTTGTCACCCGGACCAGCTTGCCCGTGATTGCGGCAGGCGGGATCATGGATGGCGCAGGCATCAGGGCATCGCTCGATCTGGGAGCGACTGCTGCACAGCTCGGAACAGCATTCATCCTATGCCCGGAATCCGCAGCAAATGCCAGTTATCGGGAATATCTCAAGAGTGACCGAGCCACTATCACGCGGTTGACGTCGGTTCTGTCAGGACGCCCGGCGCGGGGCATTGTCAACCGTTTCATTGCGCATTGCGAGGCGGCCGGAAGCCCGATACCCGCGCCCTATCCGGTAGCATATGACCTTGCAAAGCGGCTTCATGCTGGCGCGGCTAAACATGGCAACAACGAGTTTGCCGCCCAGTGGGCTGGCCAGGGAGCGCCAATGGCGCGCGAACTGCCCGCCGCACAGCTGGTAAAAGTTCTTGCCGATGAGTTGCAAGCTGCGGGTCATTGATTGCTTTGCCTCGATGGTCAAGTCGTTCTGTAGCCTGCATCTGCATCTCCCGGATGGTCATCCACTTGTCAGATAGTTGCGATAAGAAGGCGAAAAGGCGTTGGTGCGGCCGCGGATTTCGAGGTGCTCAGAGCCATGGCATCGGCAGGATTGGAGACGCGATCATGAAGTATATTCTCGCGGGTTCGAAAGTGCTGACCGGTTTCGCACTGTTGTGCTCGGTGGTTTTTGCGCTGAATACCCAGCGAGTGGCCGAGGCGCAAAGCGCTTCCGCTGCCGTGAGCCAAAAAAATTTCCCAACTCTGGATGGTAAGCCACCGCTGATTGTCGGACATCGGGGCCTACCTGGGTTAGTACCGGAAGAGACCGAGGCGTCGTATGATCTTGCTGCGGCTCTGGGAACAGACGCCCTCGAAGAGGACTTGCATCTGACCAAGGATTGCATGTTGGTTGCACGCCATAATCCATGGTTGAGCGACAATACCAACATCGCTGAGGTGGCAAAGAGCAATCCTGATGTTGCGGCCCGCAAGCGCACGGTGCCGGGTGTCCCGGTTAAGGTGAAGTGGGCGCAAACTCCGACCAGCGGGCCAGCAGAATATCTCACCGATCTCACCAATCCGGCGGATGCCAAATCGGTGCTGAAATCCCTGATCGTTGATGGCGAAGACCACACCAGTGATTGGTCGATTACCGATTTCACCATGGCGGAACTGAAGAACTGGATTGCCGGTACGACTTTTGATGCAGCCAATGAACGACCAAAGGTTTTCAATGGCAAATTCCCGGTCCTCAGCTTTCAGGAGATCATCGATATCGCCAAGGCAAAGGCCAAGGAAACCGGTCGCACGATCGCCGTCTATCCGGAAACCAAGAATCCGACATGGAACAATGCGCAGGCCATCGCCAATGGTTGCGGAGCGCCGGGTAGCCGCCCGCTTGAGGACGCCGTGATGAAGATCATCAAGGATAACGGCCTCGATTCAAAGGACGCACCGATTCTGGTGCAGAGTTTTGAACCAAGCAGTCTGAAATATATGCATGATCACGGACTGCAGACCAGACTGGTCCAGCTTATTGATGCCGACGGCGTTGATTTCAAAACCGGCAAGGTTCTCTATGACGACATCACCAATTCCCGCCCTTTCGACTGGACAGTCTCCGGCGATCCGCGCTGGTTTGATGCCATGCTGACCCCCGAAGGCCTCGCTGAGATCAAGTCCTATGCCGACGGCATCGGCCCGTGGAAACCTCAGATCGTGCCTCTCAAGATCTCGCCATGGAAAGAGACCAACGCAGATGGCACGCCTTTCAAGGGATCAACGCCCGAAGCCTCGACTCAAGATGCCACCAGCCTGATCGCCGATGCACATAAGGCTGGTCTGTTCGTGCATGTCTTCACCTTTCGCAACGAAAAGAAATATCTGGCCGTCGATTACCACGGTGATCCCAGCCTCGAATATCTCAAGTTCTTTCATTTGGGCGTGGATGGCGTCTTCACCGACTTCACACCCACCGGGGTGAGTGCGCGCGTCACTTACCTGCAGGAACCGGGATTGCAATAAGCAGCTTGACCAGGAATAGCGTCCATTTACAAATTATGAATTTCAACCTCCGAGCCACGTCAACCATCGTCAAGGGTTTGACAAAGCTACATCCAATAGGAGTTTAGCCTTGCGTATATTTAATTTATTCGTCATCAGCCTCGGGCTTGGTCTGGTATCTGCGACCCACGCGGAGGCTCAGACAGTATCCAATATTGCTGTCCTGAAAGGACTTTCGCCGCTGACCGTGCTGGGAAAATCGGCAAATGGCAAAGCAGCATTGTCTTCGAACTACGCTGTTACAGGCGGAATACAGACAGGCGACATTCGTCAGGCGACTTTGTTGCCCTTTACCGAACAACAACAACAAGCACTCAGAGACGCCTTCATCACCGATGGCAATCTGGCCCAACTGGCAGATGGACTTGGCACCACTTTGGGCGGGGCCTATGTGGCGCGCGCACATTATCAGGATCGTGAGCATTTTACGAATGTGTCGCAGGCCGTGGCAGATCTGATCGCCTACACCAACGCGACGACGGCCCCCGACTCCAATTCGGGAAAGTATTTCTTCGCGAACACCACGACGGATGGCAAGAATCCGGTCTCGGCGGAAGCCTTGGAAATCCTGCAGAAGATTGGCGGCAGCGTTGATGTTTTCGGCACCAATTACGGCCGCCCAGCCGGTAGTCCCGGAGCCGATGCCTTTGGTGATTCTCGTCCGTTCCAGACGCAGCCACAGACTCTCGCTATCATCGGCCGGGACTATCTTGGCGTACCGGCGAACAATACCGTCTACAATCGCGGACCGGTCATGAACCTGACCGACAGCCCTTCTTTCCCCAGCGGGCATACGACTTACGGCTATATGGGGTCCATTCTGCTGGCCGTACTGGTGCCGCAGAGATACCCGCAAATGATAACGCGCGCATCGGAATATGGTAATGACCGCATCCTCATGGGTGCGCATTATGCCATGGATGTTCTCGCAGGACGCACCCTCGCAACCTACGATTTGGCGCATCTGCTTGCCAATGACAGCGCCTATACAGGGCAAACTCTGAAGAATGCTCCTGTCATCAAGGACTATCAGGCGGCGGTGAAAACAGCGCAAGCCGAGTTGACCGAGGCACTCAAGGCGGGCTGCGGTGCCGAAATTCGCTCCTGTGCGCACGACGATACGAGCCGGTTCAGTGACCCTGCCATAAACCAGTCGGCCTATGATGCCACCCAGACCTATGGGCTGCCTGTCGTCTATCCGGAGAATTTTGGTGTGAAAGAGGACGTCAATAAACTGGCACCCGAGGCCGGCTACCTGCTGACCACGGCATTCCCGTCCCTGACACTCGAAGAAGCCAACCAGATCCTGACGGCCACTGAAGGTCCTGGCGGCGGTTTCCTGGATAATGGCTCGTCATTTGGCGTCTATTCGCGGCTCAATCTATATGCGGCATCTTTGGCTGCGATGGAGCTGTCTGAACGCAAAAAGGTACAGTAAGGTTAGTCGTTATTTTTCCAGGTGACGAATTTCGTCAAGCACCAACGGTCTTGATCGGACGTGCGTCATATCCCTGCATATCTGCCCCTTGATGCGCGACGCGTTCATCAAGGGGCAAACATTGTCTTATCCATTACATTGCCAGGTTTGCGGCGGGCATGTTTGGGACCATGCATTTGATACGGAGGATTGTCTCGCAGAAGACCATGAATGCCCCTCAGCGTCATCTCCCCAGCCGCACGCAGGCTTAGACTGAACGGCCGTAGAGTAGAGCCAGACGGTGCGAGCCCCGATCTCGAACAGGTAACGCGGCTCTTGTAAGTCGGCGAACCTCTGCTCTCCCCCGAGACCAAGTGCCGATCTAACCGCTCCATTGCATCGTTCCGTTCGATGAGGTTGACGGTCTATCGCTACGATGATTTAATTAACCGACCGAACGGTTTATTATATAGCATTTGCCATCGAACCGAGTTTTCACAACCTGAAAACGTTCTGGGAGGAACATACTGCGATGAAGACTGGCTACAACCTGCGCAAGCTTTTTCTGGCTTTCGGCCTCTCGGGCCTGTCTATGGCCCCGACATATGCACAATCTAATGTTGAGATTTTGCGCGATGACTGGGGTGTCCCACACGTATATTCAGCTGATGTATATGGATTATATGCCGGGTTTGGCTATGTCGTAGCGCAAGATCGCTTATTCCAAATGGAGATGGCAAAGCGCTCTGTGCTGGGGACCGTATCGGAAGTTCTCGGGATCGACCGTTTACCGTATGACATACAAACACGTGCCAATTTCAGTCATGCCGAGATTAAACAGCAGATTGAACAATTAAACCCGGAAGAGCGCGCAATCCTCAAGGGATATGCTGCTGGCTACAATCGTCGCGTCCACGAGGTATTGGCTTCCCCCGATACGTTGCTGCCAAAAGAGTTCTCCGATTTCGGCATCACCCCCACAACTTGGACCGATTTTGATGTGGCGATGATCTATGTCGGCACGATGGCCGGACGCTTCTCGCATTATAGCACAGAACTGGCGAACGCTAAGCTTCTGGCGGCGCTCGAGAAGCAGCACGGAAGTGAAAAAGCCAAGGCTCTTTTCGAGCAGATGTTCTGGCTTGAGGATCCGCTGGCGCCAACGACTGTTCCCAAAGGCGAACAGTACAAGAAGGCGGAAACTCTGAAACTGGACGGAATTCGCTTTGCAGACCTGCTCGACTCGACGGTTCCTGGTGGAGATGACATGCGGCCACGCGCCAGTAACATTTGGATTGTAGGTCCCAAAAAGACAATCGACGGCAGCACCATTCTGGTCAATGGTCCGCAGTTCGACAATTTCAATCCTTCTTATGTGTTTAGTATCGGACTCCATGGAGCCGGTTTCGATCTGACGGGAAACACGCCTTTTGCCGTGCCGAATGTGTTGTTTGGAACGAATGGTAAGATTGCATGGGGAGCCACCGCCGGACCGCTGGATGTAAACGATTACTTCAAGCTCGATTTGAATCCACAGAATTCAACGAAATACCGCGTCGGGCACAATTGGGTCGATATGCACCCACGCAAGGAGACGTTTCACGTCAAAGGCTCTCCGGATGTAGAGACGACGGTATATGAATCGGAATACGGGGTTGTCAGCCTCATCGATAAAAAGTCGAACTCAGCTTATGCCTTCAAGCGCAGTTGGAAAGGCAAGGAGATCCAGACCCTTTTTGCCTGGATCAATTCGACCAAAGCTCAAACATTCAATGAGTGGCTCGCTCAGGCACGGAAAGTTGCGACCACCATCAACTGGTACTACGCTGATCGTGAGGGCAACATCGGATATGTTTCCCCTGGGCTATTGCCGATCCGCTCGCCACAACAGGATATCAGGCTGCCCGCGAAAGGGGATGGCACCCAAGATTGGTCAGGTACTCAACCGTTCGCCAACGTTCCAAAGACCTACAACCCGAGCCAAAACTATATTGCCAATTGGAACAATCGATCAGCTCACGGCGCGGTTGCAACCGTTGAGGGTAGCGGCTGGGGATCGGCTGATCGTGTCCTTGAAATTACCACGCGGCTGGAAAGCAAAGACAAGCTCACGCCTCAAGAAGTTTGGGACATCAATCGACAGATCAGCTTTCTGGACGTCAACGCCCGCTATTTCCTCCCCTATATTTTGGATGCCACCAAGGACGTGGCTGACAATGACCCAAGGCAACCCATGATTGCAGCATTGAAGGCGTGGGACGGCCAGCAGCTTCGCGGTGCGGATGGGCGCGCGACGACACCCGCAGTGGCAATTTTCCGCCGTTGGCTGGAAACAATGGTCAGGGATGTGCTGCTGGATGACAGTCCCATCATTCCGGCAACTATCCAATATGGCCGCATTTCGCGAGCCGCGCAGATACTTCATAACGCGATGCTGGCCGACAAGGCTGGCGTGCCCCAGACCTATGATTTCTTCAATGGCGCGGATGCTAAAGGGCGTCAACAGATCATTCTTTCGGCGCTGGAGAAAACGGGCAACAGCCTCAAGGACGAATATTCCAGTGGCGATGTCAGCAATTGGCGTGTTCCTCTTCCCCAGCATGTATTCGAAACCTCGAACTATATGGGCATTCCTCAGGCTAATCCCGATGAGGGCAAGGCAATCGCTACGAGCATGAATCGCGGCACGCAAAGCGACATGGTCACGTTCCGCGATGGGAAAGTCAGTTTTTGCGCCGTCACCCCTCCGGGCCAAAGCGGCTTTATCGACCCAACCGGCAAACGGTCCCCACATTATGAAGATCAACTGGATCTTTATCAGCGCTTCGAGTGCCGTCCGCAGGCGTTCTTGCGAGCAGATGTGGAAAAGGCCGCTCGGGAGACCATCCGGTTTCGGATCGAATAAAGCGACGAAATTATTCTGCCGAGGAAGACCAGATGGGGAGCAGGTAATGCCAATCGAAAAATTGCGGGGAAAATCCTGCGATGGCCTTATCAGCGACTGAAAAGGCGATTGTATAGAAGAATGGTCTCCACTTGCTTGCCGGACGTCCTGCATATATATTGACGAAATGCTTGACCATCCGTCCCGACCATCTTCACCACCGCACATCCCGATGGATGCGCTCAGCGAAGTCCTGCAAGACTTTCGCATGAACGGCGTCAACTATGGGCGCTGTGAGCTGCGACATCCATGGAGCTTCGCCTTTCCGCAACAACAGCTGCTGCGTTTTTACTTTGTCAGCAAGGGTCCATGCTGGATTCATACAGAGGTGCAAGGCTGGCAGGAGTTGCACGATGGCGATCTGGTGTTGCTGCCGCAAGGCATCGCCCATCAGCTGGCCAGCGCGCCTGATGTTGTGGGCGACTCACTCGAGAGTTGCCAGGTAACCAAGTTGGGAAGCAATGTCAGCGAAGTGGTGCGGGAAGGAACGGGCGCGGCAAGCACCCTTTTCTGCGGCTCCATGGCCTTGGGCGCCTGTGCACTCAATCCCCTGATCACTTTGATGCCGCCAATCATCAAGGGCTGCGACGTGGCTGGCAATGACCCGATTGTTGGCCCCTTGCTCGCGGCTATGACGGTTGAGGCTGCACAACCCCAGATGGGTAGCGCCACTATCTTATCACGCATGGCGGACCTGCTCACAGCGCGACTCATCCGTTGCTGGGTCAATTGTACCGGAGCCCCGACCACCGGTTGGCTCGCCGCCATCCGTGACCCCCATATTGGCCGCGTTCTGGCAGCCATGCACCGGGACCCCGGCCATAACTGGACACTTGAAAACCTTGCTGGCCTTGCGGGCCAATCGCGCACGATTTTCGCTGAGCGCTTCAGTGCTGTTTTAGGAGAAGGCGCGGCACGTTATCTTGCCCGTCTGCGTATGCAGCTTGCCCGCGAGTTGCTGGGCCAAAGCGGCATGTCGGTTGCCGAGGTCGCTACCCGTTTGGGCTATGAATCCGAAGCATCCTTCGCACGCGCCTTCAAGCGCATCACCAGCGTCTCGCCAGGTGTTGTGCGCCGCACAATTTCCGGACGAACGGACATGGATTTCGGATTTTAAGATACATATCATCCGGGTCGACTCGTCTATAAAGTTCTCCAAACCTTGGAGATACTTCAATGACAGACACGACATTACAGCTTGAAGACGCGGCGATAGACCTTGATGCCGCTGCGCCAACCGCGTGGAGCCCGGCCACCTGGTTCGCGGTCCTTTCGATGGCAGCCGCCAGCTTTGCGCTGGTGTCAGCCGAATTTCTACCGGCAGGCCTGTTGACGCCAATGGCGCGCGATCTCGGCATCAGCGAGGGAACCGCCGGACAGGTCGTCACTGCTACCGCTTCGGTCGGCGCGGTGACGGCTATGCTGAGCAATGTTCTTATCGGCAAATTGAACCGCAAGACGGTGCTTGTTGGTCTGAGTGCCCTAGCGATTGGTTCCAATATTCTTGCGGCGGTAGCAACCGATTTCTGGCTGTTATTGTTAGGCCGGGCCGGGCTGGGCATCGCCCTCAGTGCGTTCTGGGCTCTTTCGGTTGCCGTCGTAGCACGGCTGGTTGGCGCCAATGCCACCGGTCGGGGCATGGCTATCGTCACCCTCGGCGTTTCCCTCGCCACCATTGCCGCACCGTCGATGGGTGCGTTGATCAGCGACTGGGTGGGTTGGCGCAGCGCTATGGCTATGACCGCAGGACTGGCCGCAATTGCCATGTTGCTGCAGTTTCTCAGCCTGCCAACCTTGCCTGCAACAACAAGCAACAGCCTTGCCGATGTCTTTCGGCTGACACGGCGGCGCGGCATTCAACTTGGTATGCTTGCTATCCTTTTGCTCATGACAGGCCATTTTGCTGGCTCGGTCTATGTGCGCCCTTTCCTTGAACACGTCACGCTCCTTGGAACCGGGCCGATTGCCCTGGCACTCCTCGGATTTGGTATCGCAGCTGTAATCGGTAACATCGCTGGCGGTCGCATGGCCGATGCCAATATCCATATGGCCCTCGCAGCCACCGCCGCCTTAATGGCCATTGCAGCACTCGCTTTGGTACTTGGAGGCGTGCACATTGGCGTTGCCTTCGGTTTCGTTACGCTGTGGGGCCTCGCCTTCGGCATGGCGCCTGTCGTGCTACCGACCAACCTGTCCCGCGCCGCACCTGACGCGCTGGAAGCGGCGGGCAGCCTGATGGTCACCTCTTTCCAGGTCGCCATTACCATTGGCGCGGTTGCCGGCGGCTATGTGGTGGATAATTATGGTGCGACGGCGCCCTTAACCCTTACGGCTATCCTTGCAGCATCGACAGCTGTGCTGGCACTGCTACAGCCCCGCAACTGATCTTTGCTGCAGTACGATAGGTCCGGAACAAAAGATGCGGCGGGAATTCGTCGCATCTTCAAAGTGACAGATGAGACCATGCCTAAGGCGTGAGCGCCGATCGTCTTTATGTGTGAAATCAGTTTCTTGCGCTACGGCCACTCCAGAACTCAGGCGTACCCCAGCGAGGTCAACAGGCTTCTCGCGTGGGGTGGCACATCTTCATCGGAAAACAGTGAGCCATAAGAGCGCGTATGGGCGAATGGATCTTCGGATACATAGTCGTCATTCGACACCTCATCTGCACCGAGCAGCACATAGCGGGCATGCTCGGCACTCATCAGACGAATGCCGCAATATCGCGCAATGTAAGCTGAAACCTCGGCAGGATATCGCAACAGGTCTTCCTGTTTGACGGCAAGATGATCAACATCCTTTTCCCAGGACTTCCACGCCTCTATGGCGTTAACCCACTGTTCAAAGCCGTGATTCAGATTATCCGCCATCCCCTTTCGCAACATGCTCGCTACAACGTCACGTCCGTCCCTGTAAATGTAGATGATTTTGGCATTGGGAAAGTGCTCCTTGATTTCCTTCACATGGAACACGTAGTCGGGCCATTTATCGCCCCACTTCCAGCGTGGCTTATTGCCATAGATAGAGTGAAGTGCCGCAGGGAAACCGCGCTCGGCTTCGTTTCCCTTCAAGTTCATTCTATAATTCCAATGCTGCAGCCAGTCGTTGGTCTCAACTTCCACATGCTTGTTGTGAAGCCAATCAGACAAGGAATACTCGTGTTGCCACGCGCTCCATGCAAACAAAGCCCACTCATTTGAAATAGTGATACCGTTTTCGTTCAGTATTCGAACGAGCGCCGTTGTGCCGCTCCTCTTACAACCACAGATTATAATTGGACTAAATTTCGAATCGTCTCCCATATCATCCTGCTTCATCGACCCCGAATGAAAATATATTCTTTTATTTTGTTCTTTACTGTCAAGACAGATCGCGCAGCGCAAAGTAGAAAATACAAAATTCTCCGCTTACTTTCCCCGAAAGAAAATAATATTTTGGAGAAAATAGGTAATGCCAACGGATTTCTGATCATTTTCATATGGAAGAACCGGCACTCCGGGGGTAGGCTTCGCCTCGAGATTCCCGTTCACTCCGCCGTTCAGGCCCATCAAAGACATCCGCTCATCATTCAATCATTTGACGTTTCGCTGTCATGGAGAACCATATGTCCACACCATCCGTTACGATTTCCGACCTTGCCGGCAAAGCCGTGCTGATCACCGGCGCATCAACGGGCATTGGCGCGGCACTTGCCCGGGCCTTTGCTGCACAGGGCGCATCTGTTGGCCTGCACTACAACTCCAGTGTCGATGCAGCCGAACGACTGGCCGGAGACATCAGCGATTCGGGCGGCAAGGTAGCGCTGGTGAAGGGTGATGCGTCGCGCTCAGGCGAGATGGCCCGCGTGGTGGAAGAAACCGCTGCGGCCTTTGGCCAGTTGAATGGCCTCATCAACAATGCGGGCGGCATGGTTGCGCGGCTTGCCTATCAGGAAATGACCGACAATCACTATGATGCAGTGATGGACCTCAACGCGCGCTCGGTACTTTCGGCCTCTACAGCGGCCATACCACATCTGAAAGCGCAGGGTGGTTTCATCATCAACACCACATCCATCGCCGCGCGAAATGGTGCAGGCAATGGTGCCGGGCTCTACGGCTCCTCCAAGGCATTCGTCTCCAATGTGACCCGCGGCATGGCCAAGGAGCTGATCCCGTTTGGCATTCGTGTCAATGCGGTCGCACCGGGCGTGATCGACACGCCGTTCCACGAACGTTACTCAACGCAAGCACAACTTGATGCCATGCTGGCAACAATTCCTCAGGGCCGTTTGGGTACCGCTGAGGATTGCGTTGGCGCTTATCTCTTTCTCGCCTCAGCCGCCCTCTCCGGCTATCTGATCGGGCAGACCATTGAAGTGAATGGCGGGCAGCTTATGCCGTAGGCAAGTCGCCGCTGGTGTGATTGAGAATTGCACCACTCTGTGGAAAGGTGCCGCCGGGAGAACTAGAGAACCTGTCGATTCGGCGTATTCGCCCACCGGCAGGTCAAGGTTGAGGGAGGCGCGCATTGCTTGGTTTGCCAGCATTGATCGGCATGATCGTTGTCGGGATTTCCGTGGGCGTGTTTGCCGTGCATCTGGCTGGCGGCAGCAAACGCCCGGCGCTTGCGGATGACCAGCAAGCCCAATCCATCTTTCTTCTCGATTACCCCGAAAGCCGGATCGGAACGATTATTTACACCCAAAGCCGCCGCACGGCTTTCCTTGAGCTTCCCGCCCATCGCACCGGCATTGTTCACGGCATGGGCAACAAGTTTCTGACGCGGAATATTTCTCTTGATGATGTGCATTCCGCTGAACCCGCAGGGGTTCTGGACCTGAAACTGCGGCTTCATGACATGACATGGCCCCGCCAGACATTTTCCTTTGCCAACGAAACGGATAGAAATACTGTTCGGCGCTGGCTTTCCGCGGGAGGAATTACCAATGAACGCACCCATGTTCTTTGACGTCACAAAACTGGCGGTTCCTTTCTACATCATCGCCATCCTGATTGAATTGGTGGCCATCCGCTACTGGCAGCGCAAAGGTGATTTTGAAACCCGCGATACATTGACCAGTCTGCTGATGGGAACGGGAAATGTTGCCGCCGGTCTGCTGCTGGGCTTTGTGTCGCTAACCGCGTTGATGTGGGTCTGGCAGTTCCGCTTCTTCGATCTGGGACTGCATTGGTGGGTTTTTATTGTGGCCTTTGTCTTTGATGATTTGCGCTATTACTGTTACCACCGCATCGCGCACCGGGTGCGCTGGGTCTGGGCTGAACATGTCAACCACCACTCCAGTCAGCACTATAATTTGTCCACTGCCCTGCGCCAGTCATGGACGGGTCAGATAACCGGCATGTTCATTCTTCAGGTGCCGATGGTCCTGCTCGGCTTCCACCCGACTGTTATCGCTTTTGTCTACGGTTTCAACCTTGTTTACCAGTTCTGGATTCACACGGAAGCGATTGGCAAGATGTGGCGGCCATTCGAATTCATCTTCAACACGCCGTCGCATCACCGGGTGCATCACGCAACCAATCCCCGTTATCTCGATGCCAATTATGCCGGCACGCTGATCATCTGGGACCGCATGTTCGGGACATTCGTGGCAGAGCTGGATGAGGATGTCCCGCGTTATGGCATCGTCAAGAATATTGGTACATTCAATCCTATACGTGTGGCCTTTCATGAATGGATGGGCATGTTGAAAGATACATTCTCGCCGGGCCTGACACTGCGCCAGCGCCTTCTCTATCTGGTGGCGCCGCCGGGTTGGAGCCATGACGGCAGCCGGAAAACTTCGGCAGACCTGAAAGCCGATTACGTCAGGCTTCATCCTGATGAAGCTGGTAAAGCCGGACTGCCCAAGGCGTAATATTGTCCTGAAATTTAGTGGGGTCATCATGACAGACGGAGCAGGGTCCAATATCCGCTCGGCATACAATGTGCTCTTTACCATAGCCGCAATCGCGGCCATAGTCAGCGCATTGCTGGGTGAGAATGCGCGTTGGCTGCATTACATCAGCAAACCGCTTGCAACCGCATTGCTTCTGTTCATCGTTGTGCAAACCGTCACACCGGTTTCAAAGCGCTATCAATGGGCGGTCGCGGTTGGTCTCGTCTTTTCGCTGTGCGGCGACATTTTTCTGATGCTGCCACAGGATATGTTCGTCGCCGGGCTGATCTGTTTCCTGATCACCCATTGCGCCTATATCATCGCGCTTACCAGCAATGTCCGTCTCGCTGCGATACCGGCCACTTTTGTAGCCTGCACCCTATTGGCTGTCGCGATTGTCTGGGGCCTATGGTCGAGCCTGCCTGCAGAACTCACGCTGCCGGTGACCGTCTATGCTCTGGTTCTGGCGCTGATGGGCGCACAGGCCATCAGCCGGGCACAGCACCTTGCAACACATTCTGCAAAGCTGGCCGCAATTGGCGGCGCGCTTTTTCTTGCCAGTGATACGCTGCTTGCCTATGGGAAATTCCGCTTCACCATACCGTTTGGCCCACTCTGGGTGCTTGGAACCTATTACGCCGCCCAATGGTTTATTGCCCGGTCCGTGGCCCAATCTAAATAGCAAGCCGCGACCATTTCACCCTCTCGCGCATTAGACGTTTGCGGGGTGGAGAATTGCGGGTAGATTTCCTGACTCACTGGGAGCTGTGACAGGTCTGATCAATATGCGGAATATGATAGCCTCACTCTTTCTTGTCGCCGTCTTGCCGGTCACTGCCGCATTTGCCGATGAGCTCAAGCCGATGGATATGAATTCCGTCGATCCTGATCTCCTCGAAAGCTTTTTTGGCCCATGGCAAATCCGCGATGAGGGTGGCGACAGGGTGTGCAAGGTAACACTGAAGCGGGAAGAGACGATCGGTGGTTCGCAGATCGATATTGATCCCGAATGCGTCAAAGCCTTTCCGGTCATGGGGGACATTACCGCCTGGCGCCTGAAGGAAAACTGGACTATTGAGCTTGTGGATGGGCTTCGCCACACGCGCGTGACCTTCGAAACGCCTGACGACAACTACGTCGCGGAACCACAAACCGATGGCATTTATACCATCGAACAACTTGCGGGCGATTGACGGGTAGCCGCTTCAGATTTCGGGACCGGATGCCGCCTGCATCATCCGCACAGCGTTGATCTTCCAGCTACCATCGGGCTGTTTTGTCAGTTGGTACAGGGCAGTCCAGTCCTTGCCGTCAGGACCACTGATCACCACTTCCTGCATGATCTCGCTGTCCGATACTTTATTGCGGCCAAAGGCAAAATTGCCCGGCCGGTAAACCGGCTGATAGGCTCGCTTCACCATATCGAAGAACACATCCTTATCGATAAACTTGCCCTGAATGCCAGGGGACGCGAAGGAATAGGCGGTCGTTGCATCATCGCTCAGAAATGCGGTGATCTGCTTTTTAATGATCGATTGTCCCGTGTCGAGCGGTTCATCGGCCGCCGCTGGAGCGGCAACCAGCAGCAGACTGACAATAACAGCAATTGGAAATGCTCTCGCCATGCCGTCTCCTTTCTTTACCCAGCGGAAAACCGGCCAGTGGGATAGACCTCTTGCCGGTGAAGTCCATCGCCGGATTGTCACTTATAGATACGCAGGGCCCGTCTCATTGGATCACTTTGCTGCGAGGCGGCCCGGGAATTGCGACTCGTTGCCACTACAGAGTGGTTGAGCGATTGCTATTGAACGGGTCTGGTGAAACAGTGAGGACAGTTTGATACCTGCAAGTGGCACGGCAAATTCCCCTGCCGCGGAAATATGTTCCCATGAATACAACTGATGAACATGATGGCACGGACGATACATCCGTGACCGATGCGCAGGTTATCGCAGCAGAACCCGCAACTGAATCCCGCTATTGGCGCCAAAATCTTGTTGTCTGCCTTCTCGGTTCCTTCACCACGATTGTGGCCATGACGCTGCTTCTGCCCTTCCTGCCGCTTTATGTCGAACAGCTGGGCGTGAAGGACCATGCGGCAATCGTGCAATGGTCAGGCGTTGCCTATGGCGCAACCTTTTTCACCGCCGCACTGGTCGCGCCACTCTGGGGCCGGCTTGCCGATCTCTATGGCCGCAAGCTGATGCTGATCCGTGCCAGTCTTGGGATGGCTGTCGCCATGTCATTGATCGGCATGGCAACCGATGTCTGGCAATTGGTGGCCTTGCGCCTTGTCGCGGGGCTGCTCGGCGGTTATGCCTCCGGCTCGACCGTATTGGTGGCAACCCAAACGCCGAAAGCCCGCACCGGCTGGGCGCTCGGCACGCTTTCATCGGGAATCATGGCAGGCAACCTTGTTGGTCCGCTGATCGGTGGCGGCTTGCCACCCCTCATCGGTATTCGCCAGACATTCTGGCTGGCTGGAGGCGTGATCTTTCTCACCTTTATTGCCACAAGTCTGTTCATCAAGGAAGAAAAGCGACCGCCGAAAAACAAAACCGCGAAAGCAAGCGGCGGATGGTCAGCCATTCCAGACAAGCGCCCGATCATTGCCATGCTGGCAACGGGCATGCTGCTGATGCTCGCCAATATGTCGATTGAACCGATTATCACAGTCTATGTGGCGCAGTTGGTCAACGACGTGAGCAAAGTTACCATCGTCTCCGGCATTGTCATGTCGGCGGCTGCACTCGGCAGCATCCTTTCCGCATCAAGGCTCGGCAAACTCGCTGATCGCATTGGCCATTGGAACGTAATTATCGCCGCCTTGGCCATATCATCGCTGCTGCTGATACCGCAGGCATTTGTCACGCAGGGCTGGCAGTTGATCGGGTTGCGATTCCTGATGGGGCTGTCGCTTGGCGGGCTCTTGCCCTGCATAACCAGCGTCATCCGGCACAATGTTCCCGATCGTATCGCGGGCGGCATTCTTGGCTATTCGACATCCTCGCAATATGCCGGACAGGTGGTGGGGCCATTGGCGGGCGGGTTCATTGGCGGGCATTTCGGCATGCGCGCCGTGTTTCTGGCAACCTGCGTGCTTATGGCCTGCGGCGCAGCCTATTGCTGGCTGGTGCGGCCACAGCGTTCTCAATGACCCCGGACTTTAAGAGTTACCGGCTTTCGCAGCCGCCGCGGCTAGCGCTTCGCCGTCCATACGATAGAAAAGCTTGTCGGGTATGGGCGAAGCATTGAAGCCGTCATAAAAGGCCAGAACTTTCGGATTGTTGCGATCAGCTGTCCAGTCAACGCGCTTGTATCCACGTTCAAGGGCCAGCTTGGCAAGTGCCTGCATCAAGCTGGTTCCCGCTCCGCTGCTGCGATAAGCCTTTGACACAAAAAGCTCCTTAAGAAACAGGCCAGACTGCAAGCCGGGTCCGGGATAGACGGAGGAAAACGCTGCAAACCCAACCAGTTCATCGGTACCAGCGACGAGAATTTCTGTCCCGTCGGGCATATCGCGCAATCCCCGCAATATCTCCTCGCGAGGTGGGCAAGGTACCTCGTAATGCGCCTGCATCTCTTCAAAAAGAGCCGCAAGCTGCAGATAATCCGACGGATTGGACAAACTGACCTTGATCAATCCCGCATTCCTTTCCATGCAAAGGCGGCTCTGATGCGCATCAGAACCGCCTTCCTTTGTCTCTCCAGCCTTACGCTTTATTCGCCTGCATTGATGGTTACCGGCGTCAGCTTGTTGGCCTTCAGACCGTATTTTTCCAAAAGCGCATCATAGGTACCATTCGCCTGCAGTTTTTCAAGCGCCACTTTGACCGCATCGCGCAGTTGAGTCTCGCTTTTCAGGACAGGAATACCCGCCAGAGACTGGCTGAATGCCTCGCCCAACGTAACGTAAGTGTCAGGTTCAAGTTTCTGGTTGTAGGGCAAAGTTTCATTGCCTTGCGCGGCGGCCTGCAGACGTTGGCTCTTGATCTGCGTGCGGGCATCAGCCGATCCCTCTGTGCCCATGACGGTGATCGCCGGTTTGCCCTTGGCGACGCAGTTGGCCTCGCTCCAGGCGGTGATCTGCGCTGGCCAATCGGTTGAACGGCTGGCGCCTACCGACTTACCGCAGAGATCTTCGACCGACTTGATTTCACCGGCCATGGTTTTGGACGTGTAAAACTGCGCGCCGGATTTCATGTAATCGACGAAATCAGCGGTTTCCTGACGGGCCTTCTTGTCACTCATACCGGCCATGGCAAGATCAACACGACCTGTTTGCAGGGACGGAAGCAACTGGGCAAAGGCAATTTCCTGCCACTCAACCTTCACACCGAGTTCCTTGCCGATGGCTTCGCCAAGCTCGATGTCAAAACCTTGCAACTCATTGGTGGCGGGGTCCTTGTAAGTAATCGGCGGATAGTTCGGCATGGTCGCGATAACCAGTTTCCCAGCATCTTTGATGCGGGCTGGAAGTTCCTGCGCGGTGGCGGAAAAGCTGAAAGCAAGCGCGCCGCCGAGAATTGCAAGCCGGGTTATGGTTTTCATTGTCTGGTTCCTCATATCTGTTCCCCTTTGGCCGGTTCTCCCGGCCTGTTCTCTGATCTTTGATCAGGACAAGACCGCTGCGATAAAGTCCTGAGTACGTTTTTCCTTCGGGCTCGTCAGCACTTCGTGCGGTGTTCCCGTTTCGACAATACGGCCGCGATCCATGAACACGACCCGGTGTGCGACCTCGCGGGCAAAACCAAGTTCGTGGGTAACAACGATCATGGTCATGCCACTGGTGGCAAGATCACGCATGACGCTCAGCACTTCGCTGACCAGTTCGGGATCCAGCGCCGATGTCGGTTCGTCGAACAGCATCAGTTTGGGCTTCATGGCGAGCGCGCGTGCAATGGCAATCCGCTGTTGCTGACCGCCGGAAAGTTCACTCGGATAGGCGTCTTTCTTATCGGCAAGGCCAACGCGCTCAAGCAATATCATTGCTTCCGGGATGACGCTGCTTTTCGCGCGTTTCTGGACGATAACCGGCCCTTCGATGATATTCTCCAGAACGGTCATGTGAGCGAAGAGGTTGAACCTCTGGAACACCATGCCGCTTGCCAGACGCTGGCGCGAAATCTCAGCATCGGTCAATTCATAGAGCTTGTTGCCGTCCTGACGAAAACCGATGAGTTCATCATCAATCCAGATGGCGCCGGAATCAATCCGCTCCAGTTGATTGATGCAACGCAGGAGCGTGCTTTTGCCGGAACCGGAAGGACCGATAATGCACAGGACTTCACCGTGATTGATTTCAAGCGAGACCTTCTGCAACGCCTGAAATGGCCCAAAATACTTATTGACGTCTACCGCTGCGACCATGACTGACATGTTCAGGCTCCTTCCACTGCGGCGGGTTCGGTGCGTTTGCCGGTCCGGCGTCCGAGGCTCTTCGAATAATGCTTCTCAAGCAGATGCTGACCAATGGAGAGAACAGTAACAACGACGAGATACCAGATGGCCGAGACGATCAGCAATTCCATGACCCGGTTATTGGCGTAATAAACGGCTTGGGCATTGCGCAGGATTTCCGCATATTGGATGACGCTGGCAACCGAAGTCAGCTTGACCATGCTGATAACTTCATTGCCCACAGGCGGGATGATCACACGCATGGCTTGCGGCAGCACGATGCGGCGCAGCATGGTAAGCCGCGTCATACCGATGACCTTAGCTGCTTCAATCTGACCATTATCGACGGAAAGGATACCGCCCCGCACGACCTCTGCCGTATAGGCGCCCTGATTGATACCGAGGCCCAAAAGCGTGGCCATGAACGGCGTCATGAAATCGACAGTGCGCATTTCGAAGAGGCCCGGAATGCCGAGCGTTGGGAAGATCAGAGCAAGGTTGAACCAGAGCAGCAATTGCAAGAGCAGCGGCGTGCCCCGGAAAAACCAGATGTAGAAAACAGCCACATATTTCAGCACCGGATTGGGTGACATGATCATGATGGCGAAGATAACGCCCAGCGCCAATCCGAGCGCCATCGCGCAGATTGTCATCAGGATGGTGTTCCAGAGACCCGCAAGGATAGCTGGCGCGGTGAAGAACTGGCCGACAACAGGCCAGGCAATCTGGCCTTGCGCAAAGGCTTTGACGATCAGCGCCAATGCCAGAATGATCAAGGCAGCGGCGAGCCAGCGGCCATAGTGGCGGCGCGGCTGATGCTTCAGATGCGCGATGGAATATTTGGCGGGCGGGATGGAAATCGTGTTTTCGATATTTGCCATTGTCCTCATCCTTTCAAGGCCGCTACAGGGCCCGAATAGGAGGATAGCCACTCCGTTTGCGATTCCAACACAGTTTTGAGCCGGGCAATCTGTTCACGCACGCGGTCAGGCGCCGTTCCGCCATAGCCCTTGCGGGCTTCCACCGCCGCTTGCGGCGACAGGCTTGATTTGATCGATGGCAGCAATCTGGCATCGACTGCGGCAAGATCATCATCACTCAAATCCTCAAGCCCGATATTCTTGTCCTCACAATAGCGCACCAAAGCGCCGGTGATTTCATGCGCCTCGGAAAATGGGACCCCGGTCTTTGCCAGCCAGTCGGCAACTTCGGTGGCAAGAGTAAAACCGTCAACCGACTGCTTACGCATGACATCGACATTGACCCGCATGGTGCGGATCAGCCCGGCCATGGCGGGTACAACCAGCGTCAGGGCGTCGATCGTATCGAAGGCAGCATGTTTGTCCTCGGCAAGATCGCGATTATAGGCAAAGGGCAATCCTTTGAGCGCTACAAGCATGGTCGTCAGGCTGCCGATCAGCCGTGAAGCACGACCGCGCGTCAGTTCGGCAATATCGCAATTCTTCTTCTGCGGCATGATCGAGGAACCGGTGGCATAGCTGTCATCCATCTCGATCCAACGAAACTGCCGCGACGACCAGAGGAACAGTTCCTCGGCCAAGCGCGACAGATGCACGCCAAACATGGCGGTGACAAAAAGAAACTCGGCGACATGATCACGGCTGCCCACCGCATCGATGGAGTTTTCGCAGGGCGCGTCATAGCCAAGTTCACGCGCTGAAAGCTCTGGTTGTACGGCGATGCTTGAGCCCGCCATGGCCGCTGCTCCCAGCGGCGAGCGCGCTGCGCGCTTGTCCCAGTCACGCAACCGATCCAGATCGCGGGTAAAGGTCTGCGCATGAGCAAGCAGTTGATGGGCAAAGCTAATGGGCTGCGCGGGCTGCAAATGGGTGAAGCCTGATGTGAGCGTTGCCACATGAGCCTCCGCTTGACCCACAAGTGCCTGCTGCAGGAGAAGAATATCCGAACCGATACCCCGCGCCATATCGCGCAGATAGAGCTTCAGATCATTGGCCGCCTGATCATTGCGCGAACGCCCGGCCCGCAGCTTTCCACCCAGAACCCCGATACGTTCACCGAGAACCCGTTCCAGAAATGTATGAATGTCTTCATCATCCGGCGTTGGCTCGATCTTGCCAGCGGCATAATCAGCGCCAATCCCCTTGATGGCAGCGAATACCGTTTCGGCTTCGGCTTCCGTCAGAATCCCGGCACGCACCAATTCGCGTGCATGGGACAGCGAAGACGTCAGATCATACGGGACAAGGCGGAAATAGCTGCTCTCCGAACGGGAAAGCGCTGTCAGCTCGGGCGATGGACTCGTCCTGAAACGAGCCCCCCACAGACGGACGGACTGCTCGGTCATTTCTTTCATTCCCCTTTTTCTTGTTATCTGAAGCTTATGGTTGCGTTTTGGAGAGGACAAACGAAATGAATTCCCATATCTATTCCAAAATGGAATACCCTCTGTTGTAAAAACCGGTGAGGCAAAAACGATGGTATCCGGCCGGATATACCCATCTACACGTGGATTGCAGGTCATTGCGGCAATTGCCGAACATGGCAGCACCACGGCATGTGCCAAGGCGCTGAACATGACGCAGAGCGCCGTGAGTAAGCAATTGCTTGCATTGGAGGCACTGGCTGGCGTTCCACTTTTTGTCCGCACGCCGTACGGGCTTTCAACCACAGAGGCAGGCAGGGTTTATGTGGCCGAAGCGCGGATTGCGCTGGGTGCCATGGAGAATGCGGCGCTACGGGTTGCGGCGCTGGGATCAGCGCCCAATGCGATCAAGCTGCATATTCTGCCCATCATGGGCGACCGTTGGCTGATCCCGCGCTTTGCCAGCTTTGCTGAAGCGCGCCCCGACATTGATGTGGAACTGTCGACCTTCGCCAACAATGATCTGATCAATCAGGCGGATGCCGCCTTCCGGTTTGGAGAGGGCGATTGGCCTGATCAAGACAACCACTACCTGTTCGGCCGGGAAGTTGCGCTGGTGGGTGCCCCGCAGTTTGTCGCACGGCTCGGCGGTGTGACAAGACCAGCTGATATCAGCAAATTTCCGCTGCTCGACCACAAGTTCACACCGCTGCGCTGGGAAGAGTTTGCCGAGGCACATCACATTGCCGATTTCGCTCCGGAACGCATCACGCATTTTGGCTTTTATGCGCTGGTCATCCGCGCGGCGATTGCCGGACAGGGCCTTGCTTTGGTACCACGCGGTTTGATCGCCGATGAACTTGCCAGCGGCAAACTCGTCAATCCGCACGGCTTTGGTTTTGTCAGTCGCCATGCCTATTGGCTGACGTGCCCGCAGGACCGTCCGCAACGTCCTGCCATGCGCATATTCCTTGACTGGCTGCTCGAGGAAGTCAGCTCCATGCCCTCGAATATGCGTTGATCCAACCGATCAAACCTTCGTGTTTTCGGGGCCTATTTCGTTCAAAAATATTTATTGAATTTGTCATGGAACCATACGGACTCCCGACGCATTTTTCCCGTTAGTCTGGCAATGCCCAACAGCATGCCATGCTCATCAGATACTCATGGAGGAAGTGATGAACGACAAGCGTTTTCCCATACCGGTTATGGTCAAACTGGGAGCTGCAGGTCAGTTGGCCATCAGCAGCGTCTGGGAAGCGATGGAATGCCTGCAGCGCTATTGGCCATCAAAAACTGGCCGAAGTTACCGCCGCGCGTTGCAAGCCTGTCTTGATGTTCTGGATGGTTGGAAACCTGCCCACAAGGCACGCCATGCCTTTGTCAGCGCTGCGCGTGATGCGGGGATCTTTCTTGACACAAGACTGCATCAGTAATCAGAAGCGAGCGGCGCTGAGACAAAATATATCTCGCGCCGCTCGCACTTTATCATCAGCGAATATCCGCCCGCGCCCGCGGGCGTTTTTCATTCATTTCATGGCTGAAGACGGTAGGCGGCAGCGGAGCCAGCTTGCGAATGATATCCGCTCCCTTTTCCCCCATCATGATTGTCGGCGCATTGGTGTTGCACGAGGGAACGCGCGGCATCACGGAACTGTCGCAGACGCGTAAGCCGTCCAGCCCATGTACCTTCAAATCCAGACCAACAACCGCCATAGAGCCGGTTCCCATCTTGCAAGTGCCAACCGGGTGATGATCGGTCTTGGCATTGGCGCAACCATACGCGAACAATTCCTCGTCGGAGTTGTATTTCGGCCCCGGCAATCGTTCCGCCATGACGAATGGTTTCAGCGCTGCCTGACTCATGATCTCGCGCGCAAGCTTCAATCCTTCGATCGACATTTTCCGGTCGTGCGGATCGCTCCAGTAATTGGGATCGATCAACGGTGCAGCCGTGGGATCAGAGGATTGCAGGCGCACAGTCCCACGTGAACGCGGATGCAGATAGGCCGAGTTCAGCGTCACACCGGCGTTTTTTAGCCGCTCGACACCCGCTTCAATGCCTGAACCCAGACCAAGGTGGAACTGAATATCCGGTGAGCGTGCATTGGCATCGGCATACCAGAAACCACCGGTTTCAAACAGGCTCGACGCCACAGGCCCAGACCGGAACATCACATATTGCAGACCAGCCCACAGGGTGCGGTGCAGCTTGGCAACCCCATCATAGGTGTGATCGCCGGTGCATTCGGAAATTACGAACAGATCCAGATGATCCTGCATGTTCTCGCCAACACCGGGCAGATTGTGTATGACGGGAACACCAATTTTGCGAAGATGATCCGATGGGCCAATCCCCGACTGCAGCAACAGTTTCGGCGAGCCAATCGCGCCGGAGCTGACAAGCACTTCCCTGTCCGCACGGATGATCTCGCGGGCGTTGCCCTTGATCACCTCGACACCAACGGCCCGGCCGTTCTCAACCACAATCCGGGTAACCTGCGCGCCCATGCGAACGGTAAGATTCCTGCGGTTCTTCACGGGAGCGAGATAGGCCATGGACGCTGATGAACGGCGGTGATCGCGCTGGGTCAGCTGATAAAACCCGACCCCCGCCTGCTGCTTGCCGTTGAAGTCGTGGTTGTAGGGAATGCCAAGCTCCTGCCCCGCCCGGATATAGGCATCGCAGATTGGCAAGGTCGCGGCGGGCATGGAGACGCCCAGCGGACCACCATAGGAATGATAATCGTCAGCAAAGCGCTGATTGTCTTCCGCGCGTTTGAAATAGGGCAGCACGTCGCGATAGCTCCAACCAGAACAGCCATCTTCTGACGCCCACAAGTCGTAGTCGGTTGCATTACCACGCGTATAAAGCTGCGCATTGATGCTGGAACCGCCGCCAATGACCTTTGCCTGCGTGTAACGCAGTACCCGGTTGTTCATGTGTTTCTGCGGGACGGTCGACCAGCCCCAGCTAGCAACACCCTTGGTCATCTTGGCGAAGCCCGCGGGCATGTGGAACAACGGGTTCCAGTCACTGCCACCAGCCTCAAGCAGCAGGACTTTTACCTCGGCGTCCTCGCTCAGGCGATTGGCAAGGACACAGCCCGCAGGGCCAGCACCGGTGATGATATAGTCGTATGAAGACGATCTCTTCGAAAGGTTTTGCATAGTTTAGACACCCCCCTCTGTCCTGTCGGACATCTCCCCCACAAGGGGGGAGATCACATTGGCATGAACGCCTTTGCACAGCAGGTAAGGTTTCAGATTGCGCAAAGACGATATTGTAGGCTGATCTCCCCTCTTGTGGGGGGGCCGAAGGACGGGCGAGACCCGTGGCTCGCCCCGGAGGGAGACAGGACAGAGGGGAGTGAAGGTCATTTTCAGCAACCTGCTAAAGCCTGTTAATGGATAGGGCACCGTCCGCATTGATGATCGAGCCGGTGGCAAAACTGAAATCGCCGCTGGCAAGTGCAGCAACGATGCGACCAAGATCATCCGGCTCGCCCCAGCGCTTCATCGGCACAAGGCCGTCAGCAATACGCTTGTCATATTTGGCGGCAGCAACCGCCGTCATATCCGACCGGATGATACCGGGCCGCACGTCAAAAACACTGACCCCCGCATCTGCAAGCAGCACCGCCAGGCCCTGCGTAAACGAGGCAAGCGCCGCTTTGGTCATGCAGTAATCAAGGCGCTCGGGCGAGGTCATCTCAGCGGAAACCGAGGTAATATTGACAATGGTGCGCGGCGTTCCGGTATCAGCCTGTTTGAGCAGGGCTTTCAATACGGCCTGCGTGAAGAACACTGTTCCCCGCACATTGATGTCAAAAATCGCATTATAATTTGCCGGATCAAGATCGAGGAAATCACCCCGTACTTTCGAACCGATCCCGGCATTGTTGACCAGGCAATCGATCCGGCCAAACGTCGTCATGATTGCACTGACCGTTTGTTCGTGAGTGGAAAGCTCGGCCAGATCAGCCTCGATAAACTGTATCTTGGCACCAAGCGCCTCCAGCGCAGAAATAGCAGCCTCGTCCCGCACCAAATCGGTGAGTGCGAGATCAAAACCCTTGGCGGCCAGTGCCTTGGCAATTCCAAGCCCAATGCCGCGACGCGCACCGGTGATGATAGCAAGGGGTTTCGCCAAATGTGCTGGTTGTTGTGTCATCACGCAAGATCCTTCGCAATGATATGATCAGCAACGCGCAAAGCCTGTGCGGCGATCGTCAGCGCGGGATTGACCGCAGCAGATGTCGGTAGGAATGCTGCATCAACGACGAACAGATTGGGATGATCGAAAGCGCGGCAATAGACATCGAGAGGTGCCTGCGCCGGGTCGCTTCCCATCCGAACAGTGCCGCATTGATGCGAGGGCGTCTTGCGATCAAAAGCCTTGGAGAGAACCAGCGGAAATCCGGCTACGCGCAAGACGGATTTGATCTGCGCGACCAGTTTCTGATGCGCAGGCCAGTTGCTGCGCACCCATTGCAGAATGATCCTGTCGCCATCGACGCGAACGCGACTTTCGGGCTTCGGCACATCCTCGCTCATGGCAAGAAAATCCACCGTATGATTACAGAACTGATTGAGCAGCCATTCAGGAACAAGTTTGAGGTCCGATTTCAGCACAGGCCCGCTGATGCGCCCGAGCAACTGAACATTGCCAAGCGGCGCACCGCCCTGCCCGTCGGACAGGTAAAAATCGTTGAAGCCAAAGGTTTTTTGATAGATCGAATCGTTGCGAAAGCGCGGATCAAACCCGATCACTGCCGACAGATTATGATTCATGAAATTTCGGCCAACCTGATCAGACCGGTTGGCAAGGCCAGCCGGATTATTACTGTTGGCAGAGCGCAAGAGAAGTACCGCCGACTGAACCGCCCCGGCAGAGAGGATCACCAGTTTCGGTTTGATGACAGTGGTCTTGCCGTCCCTCACGTAATGTACGCCGACAATCGATTTCCCATCGGTCGCCGTCTCCAGGCGCGTCACTCGCGAATTGGTTTGCAGGCGGATGTTGCCATGCTGCAAAGCTTCGGCAAGGGCGGTGGTTTCCGCATCCATCTTGCCGTTGAAACTGTTTGGATGCGCATCCCAAGGCGTCTTGCCATGCGACATCCATTTATCGATATCAACGCCGAGTGGCAGCGAAAACGGATGGACGCCTGCGCCATGCAATCGCTTGCGCAAGGCAGCAATCGGCTCCTCGTCGGGCACGGGTGGAAAGCCGTAGGGTGTGGAATGATGTGGTTCCGTCGGATCTTCGCCTGAGGTTCCACGCACCTGATAGAGCGCTTCCGCCTTGCCGTACCAGGGCTCCAGTTCCTCATAGGCAAATGGCCAGGCAGGCGATACACCTTCCAGATGTTGCATCTCGGCAAAATCCTCAGCGCGGTAGCGTGTCAGCACGGCACCATAGAACTTCGAATTGCCGCCTACGTTGTAGTAATTTCCGGGGTTGAATGCCTTACCATCAGCGTCATACCAGCTTTCATCGGGGCGGAAAAAACCCCGCTGGAAGATCGCCCGCGGATCGCGGTTCTCAGGGCGATCGGGCAGATGATCCCCGGCCTCCAAAATCAGGATTTGCGCTCCTGAACTGGCCAGACCGGCGGCAATAGTCGACCCGCCAATCCCCGAACCGATGATAACAATATCGGGTGATTGGCTTTGTGGTGATGCAACGTTCATGGCATGGTGATCGTCAGGCGCCGATGCGCAGTTGCGATTGCGGATCGAAGAACACGGCCTTGTCGAGATTGAATGCCAGCTGCGTCTTCTGCCCCGGCAGGATGTGAGCGTCGGCACGCAACCGTGCGACCACTTCCTTGCTGCCAAGTCTTGTCACCGCAAATGTATCGGAACCAGCAGGTTCAACCACGTCGATCAGGCATTCGCCTTCCACGAGCGAGATAGCATTACGATCCGCACCATCCGGATCGGTCAAGGCTTCCGGACGAATGCCGAAAATAACGTCCTTACCGGAATGGCCGATCAGCGCGCTGTTGGTTTTCTTGATCGGCAATCGCAGCGGCGAAGAATCGGGGCGGTCGAGCACGACGCTGAGATCAGACGCATTACCTTCGATCTTGGCCTTGAGCAGGTTCATCGCGGGTGATCCCATGAAATCGGCAACAAATAGGTTGGTCGGGTTGTTGTAAATTTCGGCCGGGGTGCCGAACTGCTGCAGGATACCGTCCTTGAGCACGGCGATCTTGGTCGCGAGCGTCATGGCCTCGATCTGATCATGGGTCACATAGACAATAGTCGTTTTCATGCGCTGGTGCAGGCGCTTGATTTCCGTGCGCATATCGACACGCAGCTTGGCATCGAGATTGGACAGCGGCTCGTCGAACAGGAACACCTGCGGATTGCGCACAAGGGCACGACCCATGGCAACACGCTGACGCTGACCGCCGGAAAGCTGGCTTGGCTTGCGGTCGAGCAAATGGCCGATCTGCAGCATATCGGCGACCTGCTTGATGGCCTTCTCGCGCTCGTCTTTCGGTACGCCGCGAATTTCCATGCCGAAGGCGATGTTTCCGCCAACGGTCATGTTGGGATAGAGCGCGTAGGACTGGAACACCATGGCGATATCACGCTTGGATGGATGCAGTCCGCTGATCGATTTGCCTTTGATGGAAATATCGCCGGAACTGATCGGCTCCAACCCAGCAATGGTGTTGAGCAAAGTGGACTTGCCACAGCCGGAAGGTCCAACGAGAACGAGAAAACCGCCTTCATCGATCTCGATATTGATGTCCTTCAAAATCGGGACATTGCCATAGGATTTATGCAGGTTCTTGATCTGTAGAAATGACATTTGATTATCCCTTCACGGCGCCGGACATAAGTCCACGGACGAAGTAGCGCCCGGAAACGATGTAGACGATAAGAGTTGGCAGTGCGGCGAGGATCGCGCCGGCGAAATGCACGTTATATTCCTTCACGCCTGTCGATGAGTTCACCAGATTGTTGAGCGCCACCGTCATTGGCGTGCTGCTGAATCCTGAGAAAGACGCACCGAAGAGAAAGTCGTTCCAGATATTGGTGAACTGCCAGATGACAGATACAACAATGATCGGCCCTGATGAGGGAAGAAGAATGCGCCAGAAAATCTGGAAGAAGCTCGCACCGTCAATCTGTGCAGCGCGAACGAGTTCGGTCGGGAACGCTTCATAGTAGTTGCGGAAATAGAGCGTGGTGAAGCCAAGGCCATAGATCACATGGACAAATATCAGGCCTTGAATAGTGCCCGCCATACCAAGCATGCCGAGTACCCGCGCCATCGGAATAAGAACGATCTGGAACGGAATGAAACAACCAAGCAGCAACATGCCGAACATGACGTTCGAGCCGCGAAATTTCCATTTGGTCAGGACATAACCATTCAACGCACCCATAACGGTTGAAATGGCAACGGCTGGAATGACCATGATAATCGAATTGAAGAAATAGGGTTTCAATCCGGTTGGCTGCACGCCAATCTGCGCCGTCGACCATGCGGCCAACCATGGCTCGATGGTCCACTCATGCGGCGGTGACAGCATCCCACCCTGACGTATCTCATCAAGGGTTTTCAGCGAGTTCACCACCATAACGTAAAGTGGCAGCAGGTAGTAAAAGGCAAAGACAAGCAGCGCGATATAGATCAGGACGCGGGTCAGCTTGCCGCTGGAGATGGCATTATCGGGGTTCTGGGCGCTCATTTATTGCCTCCCCTTACTTCGGAATAGAGATAGGGGATGATGATCGCGAAAATCGTGATCAACATGATGATCGCCGAAGAAGCACCGATGCCCATGGAATTACGTGTAAACGTATAGGAGTACATGAATGTTGCGGGCAATTCAGTTGCCTGTCCGGGGCCGCCGCCTGTCAATGCGATCACAAGATCATAGGCCTTGATGGCAAGGTGGGCGAGAACGACGAAGGCAGACAGGAAAACCGGGCGCATCAGCGGAATGATGATACGGCGATAGATCATCGTGGTGGACGCCCCGTCGATCTGGGCCGCCTTGATGATCTCGTTATCGACGCCGCGCAGACCCGCAAGGAACATCGCCATGACAAAACCTGAGGATTGCCAGACGGCGGCAATCACCACCGTATAGATCGCCATCTTGGAATCCTTGATCCAGTTGAAGGCGAAGCTGGTCCAGCCCCATTGGTGCATGGTGTTTTCGAGGCCGATACCCGGATCGAGAAACCATTTCCATGCAACGCCGGTTACGATGAACGAAAGCGCCATGGGGTAGAGGTAGATCGGGCGCAGGAAGCCTTCAATGCGGATTTTCTGATCCAGCAGAATGGCAAGGCCTAGACCGATAACCGTGCAGATAATGATATAGAGCGAGGCAAAAATACCCAGATTGCTGATGGCACGCCACCAATGCGGCAGAGCCCACAGCTTGCGGTAGTTCTCCAGTCCGACAAAACCAAATGACGGCAGCATCTTGCTATCGGTGAACGACAGGACGCCCGTATAAATGATAAAGCCATAGACGAAGATCAGGACAATCAGAAAGCTTGGTGCCAACACCAACTTGGGTATCAAGTCCTGTATGCGGCTGCGGGTATCCATAGCCTCACCCCTTCAACTTTTTAAATTCTTGTCATTGCCGTGCATATTCACGGGAAACCTGTCCGGGGCGGTAACACCCCGGACAGAATGGGAGCGCTTACTTGGCAGCGTCCACGGCGGAAACGAGTTCCTTGACAGCCGCGTCGGATGTCAATTCACCGTTGAATTCGCGGGTAACAACGTCATAGATCGCGTTCTTGATGGCTGCAGGAACAGCATAACCATGGGCCATGGAACCATAGAGTGTTCCGGCCTTGTTGGCTTCAGCCAGATCCTTGATTGCCTTCTTGCCGCAAGCATCAAAAGCCGCATCGGAAACGTCGGTACGAGCCGGAGCCGAACCCTTCACAACGTTGAAAGCTGACTGGAATGTCGGGCTTTCAATGGATGATGCCATAACCAGCTGCGACTTGTGTTCTGCTTCGCTCTTCTTGAAGAACAGGAACTGGTCGGAGTTGAAGGTTACAGAACCCTGAGTGCCCGGGAAGCGCATGCAAACGAAATCCTTGCCTGGCTCCTTCTTGGCCTTGACGAATTCGCCCTTGGCCCAGTCACCCATGAACTGCACGCCAGCCTTGCCTTCGATAACCATGGTGGAAGCAAGGTTCCAGTCGCGACCGGAGAAGTTGTCATCCACATAGGAACGCAGCTTGGTCATGCGGTCGAAAGCTTCCTTCATCTTCGCGCCGCCCAAAGCCTTGGGGTCGAGATCAATGAAAGCCGCCTTATAGAAATCATTGCCGAGCGAGAGCACAACCGCATCAAAAATGGTTGCGTCCTGCCATGGCTGACCGCCGTGGGCGATCGGCGTGATGCCCTGCTTCTTGAAATTATCGAGAAGAGCAATCAATTCATCCCAGTTCTTGGGCTCCTTGCCGCCAGCCTTGTCGAGAGCCGCCTTGTTGATCCACATCCAGTTGGTGGAGTGAACGTTGACAGGTGCAGCAATCCAATGACCGTCATATTTGGAGAAATTCTGCAACGCGCCAGGAATGACGTCAGCCCACTTTTCCTTCGTTGCAACGTCATCAAGGTTGGCAAGAACGCCCTGCTTTGCCCAGTCGGTGATGTCGAAGCCGAGTGCCTGTACGGCTGTCGGAGGATTGCCACCGGTTACACGAGCACGCAGAACGGTCATGGCTTCCGTACCGCCACCGCCAGCCACAGGCATATCCGACCAGGTGATGCCCTTCTTTTCCAGATCCTTTTTCAGGACTTCCAACGCTGTCGCTTCACCGCCGGATGTCCACCAATGCAGGACTTCGACGTTTTCCGCAGCGCGGGCCATTGTCGCCGTGCCGAGCAGCATGGCTGTCGCGGCAACCGTATTCATCAGCTTGTTCATTTCATTCCTCCCAAGGAAAAAAGATAAAACTTCCCACTACCCTAGACTGCAGATATCCCTCAGCCTGATGCATTCATACAATAAGCGGAACGACGAATACAATCGATTTAATTCGACGCCCAAAGTAATGCCCTGCGTCCCATATGCATGTTCAGAGTCTTGGTCTCCGTATAATCCTCAACCGCATGGCGTCCCAATTCGCGACCCAATCCCGACTGACGATAACCGCCGAACGGCAGTTCCGAAGCGCCATCCATAAACGTATTCATCCAGATGGTTCCGGCACGCACCCGGCGGCCAACGGTCAGGCATGTATCGAAGTCGCGACTCCACACACCTGCCGACAGGCCGTAATCGATGGAGTTGGCAATCCGGATCGCGTCGTCCATGGTTTCGAATGTTAGCACGGAAAGCACAGGACCAAACACTTCTTCACGGGCAACAGCCATGTCAGGTTGCACAGCGGACAAAATGGTCGGGCTCATATATTGACCCAGCCCCAGATCAAGCGGCGTGCCACCATGGGAAATGGCAGCACCAGCAGACGCAGCATTGCGCACATACGTATCGATCTTGGTCAAATGCTCCGGTGTGATGATCGCGCCGACCTTGGTTAGCGGATCAAGCGGGTCACCAACCCTAACCTTGGCCGAGAGGGCCGCAACACGTTGCGTCACTTCATCGGCAATATCGCGGTGAACGATCAGGCGCGAACCGGCATTGCAGCATTCACCAGCGTTGAAATAGGCACCAAAGACGGCGGCATCGATGAAATCATCCAGATTGGCATCCGGAAAAACGATCTGCGGGTTCTTGCCACCCAGTTCCAGCGAGACTTTCTTCAAGGTCTGGGCCGCATTGGCCATTGTCAGTTTGCCAATAAGGGTCGAACCGGTGAAGGAAACCATGTCGACATCCGGATGGGTGGTCATCGGCGCGCCGACTTCCGCACCGGTTCCGGCGAGGATATTGACGACACCAGCGGGAACGCCAGCCTCCATCAGGATTTCACCGAGAACCAGAGTCGAGCCCGATGTCAGCTCGGACGGTTTGACAACGGCGGTACAGCCGGCAGCCAAGGCAAAAGGCAGCTTCTGGCTGACGATCAGGAACGGGAAATTCCACGGGGTGATGATGGATATGACGCCTATCGCCTCGCGCAAGACCACGCCGAGTGTGCCATCGCCCAACGTATTGTAGCTTTCGCCATGCAGATCGCGGCCAAGCGCGGCGGCATAACGCCAGATATCGACGGCACCACCGAGTTCGCCTTTGGCCTGTGAAATTGGTTTGCCGGATTCGATGCAATCGAGATAGGCCAGTTCGTCAGAACGCGCTGCAATCAGGTCTGCCGCTTTCAACAGGATATTCGAGCGTTCGGCACCGGTCATGCGCGACCATGGGCCATTATCGAAGGCATTGCGCGCAGCGCGGATTGCCCGTTCCGCGTCGGCCTTTGTGCCTGCCTGATAGCGCGAGACAACAACACCATGGCCGGGACTCTTGCGTTCAATCACGCCGCCTTCCGCGCCATTGGTCCATTTGCCATCGATCAGCATCTGGAATTCGCGGACTTTGAAATTGTCGAGCGCTTGTGGCCGCATCAGAACCGTCATTACCATTCTCCCTTGAACACGGGCTCGCGCTTTTCGGCAAAGGCCGAAACACCTTCTTTCAGGTCCGCTGTTTTTGCGACGAGGATCGAGCCAAGAGCTTCAACCGCCGTGCCATTGTCTTCGCCGTTTGCCGACGCAATCATCAATTTTGCCACTTCCACAGCGGCAGGTCCGCGCTTGGCGATCCGTTCCGCATAGGCCTGCGCTGCAGTGACCGCTGCTCCGGTTTCCACCACATGATCAACGATCCCGAGCGATGCGGCTTCGGTAGCACTGAAAATCTCACCCCCCAGCGCCATGCGCCTGATCACCTGCGCACCGAACCGGCGAACAAGGCGCTGTGTTCCTGACCAGCCCGGCACCATGCCCAAACCGGTTTCCGGCAGGCCGATACGGATGTGGGTTTCGGCAATGCGGATATCGGCAGCGGCAGCAAGCTCCAGCCCGCCACCCAGTGCATGGCCATTGAGGGCAGCAATCAGCGGCACGCGCAATGTCGCCAAACGTTCGAATACACGGTGCCCGAAACGCACCCAGGCATGGCCGAATTCATTCGGGGTCATGGCAGCCCAGGCCTTGATATCGCCACCCGCCGAGAAGGCTTTGCCAGCGCCGGTTAGAATGGCCACACGAATATCGGCATTGGCTTCCAGCTCATCGCAGACAGCCGAAAGCTCTTTCAGCATGCCTATATCAAATGCATTGAGTTTTTCCGGACGCGACACGGTGATCGTCGCAACAGGCCCATCGAAACTGACAGTAATGCGAGGCTCAGCCATGGAGCGTCCTTTCCGGTTTCTGCGGCAGCTTCAAACCGAAAGGGCCTTCGGCAAAAAGTTCTGCTGCCATCAACTTCAGGTCACGGGCAACGATGAGCGGGAATTCCGATTGGTCGAGAATTTGGGTCTGAAGGTCGACGCCCGGTGCAATCTCCGTGAGGATAATACCTTCAGGACGCAGAACCATCACGCAGCGCTCAGTCACATAGGTGATATCCTGCCTCTGCTCAACGGCGCGGCGGCCGGAGAATGTGACGTGCTCCACTTCATTGACGAGTTTCTTGAGCTTGCCCTCCTTCTCGATGACAAGCTTGCCATCGGCCACATGAACCTTGGCACCCGCATTGAACATGCCGGAGAAGACGATCTTGCGAGCGCGGGCGGTGATATCGACAAACCCACCTGCGCCTGCGGTGACATGCGGGCGGAAGCTGAGTTTTGAAACGTTCACCGAACCTGTTTTGTCGATCTCGAGGAAGGACAGCAGCGATGCGTCAAAACCCGCACCCTGAAAATAAGTAAACTGGTGCGGCGACGGCACAAAGGCTTCTGCGTTGGAGGCGCAGCCGAAGGCAAAATCCAGCAGCGGAATACCGCCGACCGGCCCCTGCTCGATCACCCATGTCACGGCTCCATGCAATCCTTCTTCAAGCAGGATGCGCGGCACATTAGCCGAGATGCCAAAGCCGAGATTGACAGCACTGCCTGCCTCCAGCTCTGTTGCCACACGGCGGGCGATGACCTTCTGGATATTGAAATCCGGCAAAGCAAAATCCTCCAGAGGATGGAAGATTTCGCCTGATATAGCCGGGTCATAAACCGTCTGTGTCGTCTGCTTCTGATCGGGATCAACAACCACATAATCAACAAGGATACCGGGCACGCGGACATCATGCGGTTTCAGCGAGCCGCTCTTGGTGATGCGTTTGACCTGGGCAATGACGATGCCGCCATTATTGCGCACAGCCAGCGCCTGATCGAAGCCACCGAGATAAGCGCCTTCATGCTCATAAGTCAGGTTGCCGCGTTCATCCGCCGTCGTCGCACGGATGATGGCGACTTGCGGGATAACGGGTTTGAAGAACAGCCATTCCTCGCCCTCGAATTCGATCTTGCGGACAATCGGGTCCTTAGCGGCGGAGGTGTTCATGGCACAACCCTGACGATCCGGATCGACGAATGTATCAAGCCCGACTTTGGTCAACACACCCGGCCGTTTGGCCGCCGCCTCGCGGTGCATGTCGAACAGGATACCCGATGGAATATTGTAGGCAGCGACTTCGTCATTGCCGATCATCTGCCAGATCAGTGGCGGTTCCGCCGTTGATGGGCCGGAAGGGTAGGAACCACCGAGAATACGTTTGAGCAAGCCTTTTTTAGCGATATAATCGATACCCTTGATCCCGCTCATATCACCAGCTGCGATAGGGTGCAGCGTCGTCAGATCACGCGGATGTCCTGTCGCATCAAACCGCGCGCCGATGGCTTTCAGCATCAGATCGGGACAGCCAAGACCGCTCGACGAGGAGACCGAGACGATCGCCGCGTCAGGGATGAGGTTTGCGGCCTCTTCAGGGGTTATGTGCTTGCTCATTCTGGAATGTCGTTCTCTTAAAGACCTGGGTTGATTTTCTGGACGGTGCCTGTGCTGGCCGCCTCCACCACCGCGAGACCGGTGGCCAACGACCAAACGCCATCTTCACCTGTTGCGGGTGGCTGCCCCTTGCCGAGGATGGCCGCATGAAATTTCGCAATACCTGTCTCATAGAGATTCTTGTGATCGAGCTTCAGCTCAGTCTCACCATCGGCATTGCGCAGGGTGACTGTGCCAACTGGCTTCTGGCTCATGACGTTGCGACCAACAAGGGAACCTTCAGTACCATGCACCTCAAACCCCGTTTCCGCGTATTTGGTGGTAAAACCATCATGGAACTGCGCAATGAGACCCGATTTGAAACGCATGACGCCCATGACACCATCAGCAAGACCAGCCTTGCCAAGACCGCCCTGCTGGGAGGCAGCGACAACTTCCACGGGATCATCGCCCAGCACATAGCGCAGCGTATCCGTGTCGTGCACGGTGATATCAAGAATCACACCGCCACCAGCTTCCGGCTTGTCGAGCCGCCAACCCTGCAGATGCGGCGGAAGATACACGGCGTGAAAGACCCGGGCGGCCAGCGGCTTGCCGATCTTGCCCGCAGCGATTGCATCGCGCATGGCCGTATGGCTGGCGGCATTGCGCAGGTGATGATTTGTGCCCAGCACAACGCCCGCCGCGCGGCAGGCGTCAACCATCGCCTTCGCATCACCAAGGCTCATCGCCAGCGGCTTTTCGCACAGCACATGCTTTCCGGCAGCCGCAGCGCGGAGCACCTGATCCCTGTGCAGTTCATTCGTTGTCGAGATATAGACGGCATCGACATCCTGATCACTGACCAGCGCATCAACAGAGGTAACAGATTTGGCAATGCCATGGTCCGCAGCATATTTTTGACCACGCTCGGAACTGGTGCTCATCACGGAGACGATTTCGCCGCCCTCGGCGCGGATCGCATCGATAACCCACTCATGCGCAATCGTGCTTGCTCCGATCAAACCCCAACGTGTCATGCCATTTTCTCCAGATGATTGTTCTTCACCGGCGCACCGCAACTCTGCCGCACCACGAGACGCACCGATGTCACCAGTGATTCCTGTTCGCTTCCACCCGCATTGATCTGCTTGAGCAAAAGCTGCGCCGCGCGCTGCCCCATGCCCTGCGGGTCGACCGAAACCGTTGTCAGAGCCGGGACAGCAGTCTTTGCCTCGATCACATCATCAAAACCGATGACGCCGAACCCCTTGCCGGGCTCAATGCCAACCGACCGCAAACCGTCGCAGACACCGAAGGCCACCGCATCGTTCAGGCACAGCGCGGCCGTTGCCCTATCGGCAAGCAGCATCATGCGCTCCACAGCAGCAACACCGCCAGCACGGGATGGTGCAGAATGAATGATGAGCGCCTCATCAACAGCAAGACCTGCCTCCTGCAAGGCATCGCGGTAGCCGCGAAGCCGCTCGGCAAAAACCGCTGTATCAAGAAAGCCGCCCATGAAGCCGATACGGCTATGCCCAAGCGAAATCAGATGACGCACGGCGGCCTTGGCGCCCGTATAATTATCGGACAGTAGCGTTGAGACTTTGGCGCCGGGCAGATTGCGAACGACGATCACGACGGGAATGCCGCTATCAATCAATGGCTTGAGGTCGGCAGCCTCCGTACCGCGTGCCGGCGACAGGATCAGACCGGCGATACCGTTTTCGCGCATGGATGCGATGACTTCGCGCTGACGGTCGACGCTTTCACCACTATGGGCGAGAAATTGCACATAGCCTGCGGATTGGACAACCATATCCATCCCCACAGCAAGCTCAGCGAAGAAACTGTTGGTGAGGTCATTGACCACGATGCCGACGATTTTTGAGCGTGACTGCCGCAGATTGGCGGCACCGCGGTTGTAGACATAGCCCAGATCGGCAATGACACTATTGACCTTTTCGCGGGTCTTTTCATTGACCAATGGGCTGCCTTGCAGAACCAGCGACACGGTGGATTTCGACACGCCAGCGGCGTGCGCAATATCCACAACGGTTGTCCGGCTTCGGTTCACAGGCATCCTCCACAATCAGAATATCGATATAATTGGAACGTTCCAAATTTGTCAAGAGAGAATACCAAGAGATATAATCGCGCCAAACAGCGCATTTTTCGTGGGTAATAGTGCATTTTCCAATGATACCACGTGAAGTACGTACAATTTCAACGAAAATAGCCGTCCAATCGGCCAATTTTTCCTACTTGTTTTTTGGAACGTTCCAAATTACAAAGCTCATCGTGTTGAATGGGAGCGATATGATGACCCTTGTTCTGGACCTGCCCACCGCAGATGGTAAGCTTTCAGCCTATCGCCTTTCAGGTGAGCCAACCGCCCGGCCAGCCTCCCCACCAGTCTTCAATCGTATCGCCTATGCAGCCGCCCATGTGGTATCCGATCCGCTAAAGGACAGGACACCATGGGGCTCTCCGGCCATAGATTGGGATGCGACCATGGCGTTTCGCCACCATCTCTGGTCCCTCGGATTCAAGATCGCCGAAGCGATGGACACAGCCCAGCGTGGCATGGGGCTGGACTGGGCTGGCGCGCAGGAACTGATACGTCGTTCGCTTACCGAAGCACGCAGTGTTTCGGGTGCCGATCTTGCTTGTGGTGCTGGAACCGATCAACTGCTACCCGAAAATACCAGCACCCTTGGGGATGTTATTTCTGCTTATGAAACGCAGATCGGTTTTGTTGAAGCGCATGGTGGCCGCGCTGTCATGATGGCAAGCAGGGCTCTCGCCAAAGTGGCAAAATCCGGGGATGATTATCGAAGCGTCTATGGCGAAATCCTGCGCCAGACACAGAATAAGGTCGTGCTGCATTGGCTCGGCGATATGTTTGACGCACAGCTTTCGGGTTATTGGGGCTCCCATGCCTTTGAGGAAGCGCTGGAAACGGTGCTCGCCATAATCACCGACAACAAAGACAAGGTTGAGGGCATCAAGATTTCCCTGCTCGACAACGAAAGAGAGATTGCTTTACGCAAGCGTCTGCCCGAGGGCGTTCTGTGTTTCACTGGCGATGATTTCAACTATGCGGAACTGATTGAAGGGGACGGCGAGAAATATAGCCATGCCCTGCTTGGCATTTTCGATGCAGTCGCGCCGCACGCATCCAAAGCATTGGCTCATTTGGCCAATGGACAAACGCAAGCGTTCCGCGATGTGATCGAGCCCACTGTGCCACTGTCGCGCAAAATCTTTGAAGCACCCACCCAATATTACAAGGCGGGTGTGGTTTTCCTTGCTTGGCTCAACGGTCACCAGAACCATTTCACCATGCCCGCAGGCATGCAGTCGGCGCGCGGTATCGTGCATTACGCCGATATTTTCCGACTGGCCGACCAGGCCAATGTTCTGGACAGGCCAGAGCTTGCGACAGGCCGTATGAAGAGCTTGCTGCAAATCTACGGACTTTAAGTTTTCCGGGCACTTGATCGAAGGAGCCTGCCGGGCGATTGTCTGCGCCGACTCATCCGATCAGGCAGGATTTCCCATGAAGCTTCTTTATCAGACGCACTCGCCCTATGCGCGTAAAGTGCTGGTTGCCATTCATGAGATCGGCCTCGCGGATAGTGTTGAGGTGATCCACCATGAAACCAGCCCGACCCGGCGCAATGAAGACGTCTACGCGCTCAACCCATTGGGCAAGGTCCCGGTGCTCATCGACAATGACGGTCTTGCGCTCTTTGACTCAGTCGTTATCGCTGATTATCTCAGCACGCTGCCCGGTGGAAACGCACTCATCCCCGCAACAGGCAAAGCGCGCTGGGATACTTTGCGGCTGCAGGCAGCGGCGCAGGGTATTGCCGATTCCGGGATTGTGGTGCGATGGGAGACCGAGCGGCGGCCGGAACCCGTACGCTGGGCAACCATGCGCGATGCTCAACTGCAAAAAATTATCGCGGCCTGCGACTTTGCCGAAAAGGAAGCAGCGCTTGAGGGTCTGCCGCTTATTGGTGAGATCGCGTTGGCAACAACTTTGAACTGGGTCGAATTCCGCGGCATTTATCCGTTCATAGAGAAGCGTCCACGCCTTGCCGCATGGTATGCGGAATTCTGCCAGCGACCATCCATGCAGGCGACATCTTTCTCCGGCGAAACCCACGACTGATAGAAAAGCGTTCAGCCACCAAGAAAAGAAGCAAGCTTGTTCAACGTGGAACGGCACCCGGTTTCATTGTCTTCGGGCCGGATACCCCGGGGAATATCGTTACACGCTATGGTAATCTGCGAGCCACCGTCCGTCGGCTCCATCGTCGTTGTCATCAGCATTTCGCCCGCATAGGCCGGATCATCCGATTCAAACCGGACCGCCCATACGATCTTGCTGGCAGGTACCAGAGCCACAAAGCGGACGTCAAAAGTATCAATATTGTCCAACGTCTTGCCGCGTGGCAGCCCCTCATCCTCGGGGTAAACGAGTGACATACGTAGAGACCCGCCTTCGCGCCCATCAAAATCATGGACAATGCCATGCATGGAGCCGGGCGGAAGCCATACGGCAAGGGCGTCAGGATCTGTGAAAGCACCGTAAACGGCCTCACAGGACGCCTTCATTGCCTTGGATACAACTGTGCTCGAAGTATCGCTCATGTCCCCATCATAGCCGATTGGCGGTAAAATTCCAATCTGGCTCTATCGATGCGGTTGCTCAAAGAAAAAGGGGATGGCGCGCGAGCACCATCCCCTTTTTCATCGGATAGCAAAGCTTACTTGTTCCAGCTCTTGACCAGCTCATCATAATTGATGGTCTGGGGCTTTTCCTTTTCATTGGCGATCTTCAGCTGAGGTGCGAGATGACCGTTCTTGACGGCATCGGCATTCCAGTAGGCAAGATCATGCTCTTCGGCCAGTTTCGGACCGATATCGCCCTGCACGCCCGACTTTTCGATGCGGCCCATGACCTTTTCCTGCTCGGCGCAGAGAGAGTCCATGGCGGCCTGCGCCGTCTTGGCACCGGATGATGCATCGCCAACAGCCTGCCACCAAAGCTGTGCCAGCTTCGGATAATCAGGAACATTGGTACCTGTCGGTGACCACTGAACACGGGCTGGCGAGCGATAGAACTCGATCAGACCGCCGAGCTGCGGCGCACGCTTGGTGAAGCTCTTGTCCTTGATCGTCGATTCACGAATGAAGGTGAGGCCGATCTGGCTCTTCTTCACGTCAACCGTCTTCGAAGTGACGAACTGTGCGTAGAGCCAGGCGGCCTTGGCACGGTCTGTTGGTGTCGACTTCATCAGGGTCCATGAACCCACGTCCTGATAGCCGAGCTTCATGCCGTCTTTCCAGTAAACGCCATGCGGCGAAGGAGCCATGCGCCACTTTGGCGTGCCGTCGTCGTTCATGACAGGCAGACCCGGCTTGACCATGTCGGCGGTGAAAGCGGTGTACCAGAAAATCTGCTGCGCGACATTGCCCTGCGCCGGTACGGGACCGGATTCAGAGAAGGTCATGCCCTGTGCTTCCGGCGGTGCATAGGCCTTCAACCAGTCGAGATATTTCTGGATTGAGTAAACCGCTGCTGGTCCGTTGGTATCGCCGCCACGGGCCACGCAGGAACCGACTGGCTGGGACTTCTCGTTGACCTTGATGCCCCATTCATCCACAGGCAGACCGTTTGGCAGGCCCTTATCGCCATTGCCGGCCATGGAGAGCCAAGCATCAGTAAAGCGCCAACCGAGTGACGGGTCTTTTTTGCCATAGTCCATATGGCCGTAAACCTTCTTGCCGCCGACGTCGCGGCCAGTGAAGAACTCAGCAATATCCTCATAGGCAGACCAGTTGACCGGAACACCGAGTTCGTAGCCATATTTCGCCTTGAAGTCGGCCTTGTTCTTTTCGTCGTTGAACCAGTCGTAGCGGAACCAGTAAAGGTTGGCGAACTGCTGATCAGGAAGCTGATAAAGCTTCTTGTCCGGCGCTGTCGTGAACTTGGTGCCGATGAAGTCATCAATGTCGAGACCGGGATTGGTCACGTCCTTGCCTTCGCTTGCCATAAAGTCGGTCAGGTTGCGGACCTGCTGATAGCGCCAGTGGGTGCCGATCAGATCGCTATCATTGACCCAGCCGTCATAAAGGTTCTGGCCGGTCTGCATCTGCGTCTGGATCTTTTCAACAACGTCACCTTCCTGGATCACGTCATGCGTGACCTTGATGCCGGTGATAGCCGTGAACGCCGGTGCAAGCACCTGCGATTCATACTGGTGCGTGGTCAGCGATTCCGAGACGACCTTGATTTCCATGCCTGCAAAAGGCTTGGCCGCGTCGATGAACCACTGCATTTCCTTTTCCTGACCAGCGCGGTCAAGCGTGGAAACATCGCCAATTTCCTTGTCGAGGAATTTCTTGGCGTCATCGATCCCGGCATAGGCAGAGCCTGCACCGAGCAACAGCGCCAGTGCTGTTGTTGTCGTTAGTATTCGCGTTCGCATTGAAGTCCTCCCAGAGTTGCGATTGCTGGAACAACCGGATGATACCGGCTGTCCTGTTTCAACATGGCGTTTTGCCCGGAATTGTCCTTCGATTCCGGCGCCATATCATTTCCTACACGAAGCGGAATACGCCGACGGCGTAGACCACGGAGAGAGCCAAAGCCCACCACAGGTTGGGACCAACCAGCCCCAGCCAGGCGAGATGAATGAATGCGCTGCCAAGCAACGACACAAACAGGCGGTCGCCGCGCGTGGTTTCAAAGCGCAGGATGCCAACACGCGGATTGCCACCGGGAGAGACATATTCCCACACGGCCATGCCGATCAGCAGTGCCAGAATTGTCAGGAAGAACAGCGCTGTCGGCAGCGTCCATGCCATCCACGAGAAGTTCATGATATTTTCCTTGAAGCCGGAGCGACAAGCGCTCCGCGCAAATCTGCATAGGCCACGGTTTTCATCAGCCCTGCCAGATGGTGAAAGGCATGCCAGTGGGCAATGCCGGAGGGGTCATTGAGTTCGGCTTTCAAATCGTCCCAATCCTCTCCCACACTGGATTGAACGGGTTCAGGCTTCTCGTCGTTAAAGACATCATGGAAGTACACCCGCCAATACTGTTCCTTCTCAAGCGGTATTTCCGAAACACCCTGCGCGATAAGGGAAGCGAACAGCTTCGCGGTCGCTTCCTGCAACTCGACGATTGGAATACTCTTGAGTTCTGCCATTACACGCTCTCCCGGGCGGAACACTTCGCCGTGATCTTGCGCAGGGCATATTGCTGCATAGTCGTGCTAAGCAGCAACGTCGTCACAAATATGTAAATCGTCCAGAAAGGGTTCATGACAAGTCCCTCGCCGCGATGAAACTACCTTGCAGATCAGCGTAAGCCACCGCCTTCATCAATCCGGATAGATGATCAAAAGCATGCCAAAAAATGGTTGTTGTCTCTGGTATTTGACCCGCAACCTCTGAACGCAGGTCCTCCCAATCATCCCACACGTCACCCATCGTGGGGCTTGGTGGGCCATCAAGGGCAAACGCGTCCGCAGCAAAAACAGACCAATACTGATTCTGTGTCACAGGAATCCGCTCAATACGAGCTTGCTCGAGAAGGTCGAACAACCTGTTGGTCAACCCCTTCAATTCACTCAACTCGATCGAGTTTCCAGCATTCATCACACCCTCCCCAGGGCAAAGCCCTTGGCGATATAATTGCGCACGAAATAGATAACGATAGCGCCGGGGATCAGGGTCAATACACCTGCCGCCGCTAGAAGACCCCAGTCCATGCCCGATGCGGAAACAGTGCGGGTCATGGTTGCTGCGATTGGCTTGGCATCTGTTGTGGTCAGGGTGCGGGCAATCAGCAGTTCCACCCATGAGAACATGAAGCAGAAGAAGGCTGCCACACCGATACCGCTCGCGATCATCGGGATAAAAATCTTCACGAAAAAGCGTGGGAAGGAATAGCCGTCAATATAGGCTGTTTCATCGATTTCTTTCGGCACGCCCGACATGAAACCTTCCAGAATCCAGACAGCGAGCGGCACGTTAAACAGACAGTGGGCCAACGCAACGGCGATATGCGTGTCGATCAATCCGAAGGCGGAATAGAGCTGGAAGAATGGCAGGGCAAACACCGCTGGCGGTGCCATGCGATTGGTGAGCAGCCAGAAGAACAGATGCTTGTCGCCAAGGAAACGATAACGCGAGAAGGCATAGGCCGCAGGAAGCGCCACCAGCACTGAAATCACCATGTTCATCACCACGTAGATGATGGAATTGATGTAGCCGCGATACCATGCCGGATCGGTGAAGATGATGGCGTAATTGTTCAGTGTCGGGTTCTGTGGCCACAGGGTGAAACTGTTGAGAATCTCCTGATTGGTCTTGAAGCTCATATTGACGAGCCAATAGATCGGCAGCAGCAGGAAGATGATATAGATCGTTGGTATCAGCCACCAGAATTTGGATTCATCGCCGCGCTTGCGCATCTTGCGCGCCAATGCCTTGTCAATCTTTGCCTGTTCGGGGCTGGCCGTTGCCGTGCGGGCGAGTGTTTCGTTTTGCACGCTCATATCAGCGCTCCGCATCATAGTTGGTCATGATCGTATAGAAGACCCATGACAGAAGAAGAATGATCAGGAAGTAGACAATGGACATGGCCGCTGCCGGTCCAAGATCGAACTGGCCAATAGCAATTTTTACAAGATCGATGGACAGGAACGTGGTGGAGTTGCCTGGACCGCCGCCCGTTACCACGAATGGCTCGGTATAGATCATGAAGCTGTCCATAAAGCGCAGAAGCACGGCGATCAGCAGAACGCGGTTCATCTTTGGCAGCTGGATGTAACGGAACACGGCCCAGCGCGATGCGCCATCAATCTTCGCAGCCTGATAGAAAGCATCGGGGATCGAGACAAGACCGGCATAGCAAAGCAGCACGACAAGACTTGTCCAGTGCCAGACATCCATCAGGATGACCGTGAACCACGCATGCAGCGGGTTTTGCACGTAGTTGTAGTTGATCCCGAGGCTTTCAAGCGTATGACCGAGAAGACCAATATCAACGCGGCCAAACACCTGCCAGATCGTGCCAACCACATTCCACGGAATGAGCAACGGCAGCGCCATCAGCACGAGACATACCGGAACACCAAGACCCTTGCGCGGCATATTCAGCGCAATGATGATGCCAAGCGGAATCTCAATGGCGAGAATAATAAATGAGAATACCAGATTGCGGAAAAGCGCCGAGTGAAAGCGCTCTGACTGCAGGATTTCCGTGAACCATTCTGTACCGGCCCAGAAGAACTGGTTGTTGCCGAACGTATCCTGCACCGAATAGTTGACCACGGTCATCAGCGGGATGACGGCTGAAAAAGCCACAAGCAGAAGCATGGGCAGAACCATGAACCATGCTTTGTTGTTCCATGTTTTTTCCATGGTTCAGTTTCCCCCGACGCGCCAGGAATCGGCGTAGATGTTGATGCCCTTCGGATCGAATGCAATATGCGGATCGGCAGGAATGGATTCGCCCTCAGCAACGATGACCGCGATGTCCTGATTTTCCAGCTTGGTACGCACGATCTTGTGGCGACCAATATCCTCGACCTTGGCGATGGTGACAGGCATGCCCTCGCGGCCGAGCCTGATATATTCAGGGCGGATACCGAGTTCGATCTTCTTGGCGTCCGCAGGCATAGCCGGTGATGGCAATGCAATCTTGTGGCTACCCACCTGCGCGGTATCACCGGCCAGTTGAACCGGCATGACATTCATGCCGGGCGAGCCGATGAAATAGCCGACGAATGTATGTTTTGGCCGCTCAAACAGCTCTTCCGGTGTGCCGATCTGCACGATCTCACCGTCATACATGACGACAACTTTCTGGGCGAAGGTGAGCGCCTCGGTCTGATCGTGGGTAACGTAAACCATGGTGTAGCCAAAACGCTGATGCAACTGCTTCAGCTGCGAGCGCAACACCCATTTCATGTGCGGGTCGATAACTGTCAAAGGTTCGTCAAACAGAATGGCATTGACGTCGGAACGCACAAGACCGCGTCCCAGCGAAATCTTCTGTTTCTGGTCAGCCGTGAGGCCGCGTGCCTTCTTGTTGGTCCAGCTGGCGAGATCGATCATCTCCAGCGTCTCGCGCACCTTGCGGTCAATCTCGGCCTCCGGCACGCCGCGATTGCGCAGCGGAAAGGCCAGATTGTCGTAAACCGTCATGGTGTCGTAAATAACAGGGAACTGGAAGACCTGCGCAATATTGCGTTCCTGCGTCGACAGGTTGGTCACATCCTGCCCGTTGAACAGCAATTGGCCGTGCGATGGATGGATCAGGCCGGAAATGATGTTGAGCAGTGTGGTCTTGCCACAGCCTGAAGGGCCGAGCAGCGCATAGGCACCGCCATCCTCCCAGGAATGATGCACCTCACGCAAGGCATAGTCCTTATCCGACTTCGGATTGGGACCATAGGCGTGGCGAATATGGTTGAGATCAATGCGCGCCATGATTTTCCCCTATGCCGCCAGCTTCTGGCGACGGGTAACAGATTGCCCACTCGCGTCGAAGATCATCAGGTTGCGCGGATCGATGAAGATATCGATGACTTCATCGGGTGTGTAGATGTGGATGCCGTGGGTCAGCATGGTCCAGCGTGCATCGGCAAAGGACAGGTGCACAAAGCTTTCAGAACCGGTGATCTCCGTAGCGGTGACGATGGCCTTGAGCGCAATTTCATCGGCATTGCGCCGGCTGGTTCCCACATGGTGCGGCTGGAACCCAACCGTATAGGTGCCATCGGCAATCTCGCCGAGATTGGACGGAACCGGCATGGCCACACCGCCTTCCAGCTGGAATGCCTTGCCGATCTTGGCAAGTGCAATGGTATTGAGCGGCGGATCGGCAAAAGTCTGTGCGGTGATCAGATCATCCGGTTTACGGAATACATCGATGGTCGGGCCAAACTGGGTGATACGGCCTTCTGAGAGCGTCGCCGTGTTGCCGCCGAGAAGCAGCGCCTCGTGCGGCTCCGTGGTCGCATAGACAAAGATCGTACCGGCTTCGGCAAAAATCTTCGGTAGTTCCTGCCGCAACTCTTCGCGCAGCTTGTAATCGAGATTGGCAAGCGGCTCATCAAGCAGCACAAGCTTGGCATTTTTGACGATGGCACGAGCCAATGCGGTGCGCTGCTGCTGCCCGCCCGAAAGGCTAAGCGGCGTACGGTCAAGATAGGGTGTCAGCTTGAGAAGCTCAGCAGCTTTGCGCACTTCCCGGTCAATCGTTGCCTTGTCGACACCGGCAACGCGCATGGGCGAAGCAATGTTCTCATAAACAGTGAAGGCCGGATAATTGATGAACTGCTGATAGACCATGGCGACCGAGCGCTTTTGCACGGGAACGCCGGTGACATCCTTGCCATCGAACCAGATGGAGCCTGAGGTTGGAACATCAAGACCCGCCATGATGCGCATGAGACTGGTTTTCCCTGATAGGGTCGGTCCCAGCAGAACATTCAGCGTGGCGTGTTGAAGCTCAAGCGAAATATTGTCGAGATGGGTTTTACCACCCACCACCTTGGACACATTCCGCAGTTCCAGCATCTCAATCCTCCCTGGGGCAAAAGGCCTCCTGCCTCTTTGTCCCGCCTTCCCAATCACTTCATTACCCTGCCGGAGCAGTGCAATGTCTATTCAGCCGCCACCTTGCCCCGCCGATCAACTGCGCCGTCCATGAAACGGTCGAGCGCAGCAGCTTCGTCGGCGGAAAGATGCAATCCCATTTTCGTCCGGCGCCAGAGCACATCCTGTGCATTGACCGCCCACTCATGCGCGATCTGGTAGCGCACTTCGGCCTCGTACAAATCCGCACCGAAAAGCTGGCCAAGATCAGCCAATGACGTCGCTTTGCCCAATAGAATACGCGCCTTGGTGCCATAAAGCCGGAACAGGCGACGAGCATGACGCGCATCTAGGAACGGATAATCCGCCTTCAGCTTTTGCAATTCGGTGTCGAATGCAGTTGCCGGAAAGTCACCGCCCGGAAGCGTTCCGGTGGCCGTCCAGGGCTTACCCTTCTTGCCGATCTGTTCTTCGATCTTTTCCAGCATGTGTTCGGACAACCGGCGATATGTGGTGATCTTGCCGCCGAATATATTGAGAAGCGGTGCCTTGCCATCTGGCGCATCCGTTTTCAAAACGTAATCGCGGGTGGCTTCCTGTGCCTTCGATGCGCCGTCATCATAGAGGGGACGCACGCCGGAATAGGTCCAGACCACATCGTCGCGCTTCACCGGCTCTACGAAATATTCGCTGGCGGCAGCGCAGAGATAATCAATCTCGGCATCAGTGATTTTCACCTCGGCCGGATTGCCGTGATAATCCTGATCCGTCGTGCCGATGAGCGTGAAATCCTGCTCATAGGGAATGGCAAAGATGATACGGCCATCGGTGTTCTGGAAGAAATAGGCGCGGGGATCGTCAAACTTCTTGCGCACAACGATATGGCTGCCCTGAACAAGGCGGACATTATGGGCATCATTAATGCCCACGACTCCAGTCAGAACTTCATCAACCCAAGGGCCAGCCGCATTGACAACAAGGCGCGAGCGAACCTCTTCGGTAGCACCCGTCAGCATATCCTGAACTGTCAATGTCCAGCTATCAGCGTCACGATGCGCTGATATAACCTTCGAACGCGTATGAATGACAGCACCGCGATCGGCGGCATCACGGGCATTCAGCGCAACGAAGCGCGCATCATTGACCCAGCAATCGGAATATTCAAAAGCCTTGGTATAGAGTGACTTCAGTGGCTTGGCTGCCGGATCGCGGGTCATATCAAGGGTGCGGGTCGCAGGCAGTTTCTTGCGGCCGCCAATGTGATCATAAAGAAACAGACCGAGGCGAAGCAGCCAGGCCGGGCGCAGCCCCGCATGGTGCGGCAGGACAAAGCGCATCGGCCAGATAATGTGCGGCGCAGCAGCCCACAGCACCTCGCGCTCCATCAGCGATTCACGGACCAGACGGAACTCGTAATATTCGAGATATCGCAGACCGCCATGAATAAGCTTGGTGGAACCGGATGACGTGCCACTGGCCAGATCATTCATCTCTGCGAGGAAAACGGAATAGCCACGGCCAACCGCATCCCGGGCAATGCCGCATCCATTGATGCCGCCGCCGATCACGAAGACGTCGTAGATCTTGTCCGTTGCCAATGCCCATGCTCCCCATTTCGCAACGCACCATTTCCTCGCAATTGCGAAAGAGATATGGATTAATTACGAAAGCAATACGAAACTAAAAGGAACTATAACGCGCATCACCCGACGACACAAGAGGCAGATCAGACCGAAGTTTCGATCAGCCTGACGTCCGCTTCCGCACAAATAGCGCGGATGGCTTCGCTTTCGCATCGGTCTGTGATGAAGGTGTTGACCTGCGACAGATGCCCCATACGGACCGGCGCTGTCCGCTCGAATTTGGTGGAATCAGAAACCAGAATCACATGCCGGGCATTGGCCATAATCGCCTGCGCCACCTTGACCTCGCGGAAATCGAAATCGAGCAACGCCCCGTCATGATCGATTGCGGACGTACCGATGACAGCGAAATCCACTTTGAACTGGCGGATGAAATCCACTGCAGCCTCACCCACAATTCCGCCGTCTGACCCACGCACAACCCCGCCCGCGATGACCACCTCAATATCGGGGTAAACACGTAACCGATTGGCAACATTGATATTATTCGTAATAACCATCAAGCCTTTGCGATCCAGCAACGCCTGCCCCACCGCCTCGGTCGTCGTCCCGATATTAACGAACAGCGAGGCATTATCAGGGATAAGGGCAGCGGCGGCGCGGCCAATGGCTTCCTTCTCGCTGGCTGCAATCAGACGTCGTGCCTCATATTCAAGATTCTGGATGCCCGAAGGAAACAGCGCACCCCCATGGATGCGGCTCAGAAGCCGCTGATCACACAGATCATTCAGATCCTTACGGATGGTCTGGGGTGTAACGTTGAAATGAACGGCAAGATCATCCACCAGCACGCGGCCATGTTCTTTGGCCATTTCCAGAATTTCGGCGTGTCTGGGCGGCAGGAACATGGACGTAGCTTTCATTTTCGTTTTTCTGCACGCTATACGAAAACGAAAATGAACATATGTCAATCAGCGAAAAACGAAGCTGGCTTAAATACCGGATATTTGAATGGTCTTGGACGTCAACGGCGGGCGGCAATTCTTGCGTTTTGTGGTGGGCTGATTTTCAACTTGCAAACGACAGGCAGAAAATTTTCTGACAACTGTGTCGGTATCGGTGATTCCGGTTCGTCCTAGCAACAATCATCAGGCACAAGGGGTGCCGGACTTACAGGGGACATGATTATGGAAACGACAGGACAGGCAACAGTGATCTCGAACAAGGCATTATGGGGAGGCTGGATTCTCAGTGGCCTTGTTATCGCATTTCTGATTTTCGACTTTGGCATCAAGCTGGTACCGTTCGATATCGTGCTCAAATCTTTGGCGGAACTGGGTTATCCCGACACAGCAGCCATGGGACGCGGGCTGGGTATTCTGCTGATGATCTGCACGGTGCTTTACGCCATTCCGCGCACCTCAATTCTCGGTGCCATTTTGCTGACTGGTTATCTTGGGGGAGCCATTGCCACACAATTGCGTGTCGGCAACCCACTGTTCAGCCATTTGCTGTTCGGCGTGTATCTCGGCCTCATGGTCTGGGGCGGGCTCTATCTGCGCGATCCGCGCGTTCGCGCCCTCATTCCGTTCCGCGCATCGGATGATTAAACGAATACAGTGATCTGACCGCCGGAAACCGGCGGTCAGAAAGCCGTTACTAGCGGGTGGAACGCAGCGACAACTGCGTTGCACCGGCAGCAACGTTGAGGCCCTGGGTCGCTTCGGCGCTGAAAGGTTGGAGGCCAAAATTCTTCGACGTTCCGCCAACAAGAGCATTAGCGCCTAATCCAACGCCGATGGAGGCACCAGCCGTCACACCCACGTAATTGCCCGCAAGGGCACCGTCGCCTGCCCGGTTACCGGCGGCTGTGTAAACAATCCACTGCAGGTAGGATTTCTTGGTGATGCCGATATCCACCCCCAGCTTGCCGATACGCCCGGTATATTTATCAACGGAACCATTGGTCCGCGTGAACTTGCATTGCACCGCCTTACTTGAACCTATGAGCATTCCGACGCCGCCATCAACCGCGCAGGACAGGGTACCGAGACGCGTCTTGGGGCCGCTCGCGGTGTGAGCCTGCTGTTTGCTCTTATGATGAGGCGCTGCGTAAGCAGTTGCACCAAAAGCCATCGAAATGGCAGCGGCCATCAGAATCAGTTTTTTCATGATATGTCCTTGTTTCGTTACGGCCCGGCTCTCTGAAATTGCCGTCGAAGCCTGCAAAGAAACGTGTGCCGACTTGAATGGTTCCGGAAAGTCAATTCATAGGGCGGTCGGCTACGAAATCCAGAAAGGCGCGCAGAGCAGGAGCCATCTGACGGCGGCTTGGATAATAAAGATAGAATCCGGGGAATGTTGGCGTCCACTCCTGCAACAGTTGGACCAGTTTGCCGCTGGCGACCAGATCCCTGATATCATGAGCGAAGAGATAGCCAATACCCACCCCGTCGGCGACAATGCGAGGTGTCATTCCGGGCTCGTTCACCATCAATGGGCCATTGACCGCAATCTGTAATTTCTCATCGCCGCGCTCGAACTCCCAGCGATACAGGCTGCCATCCGTGGGCCAGCGATAATTCAGACACCGGTGCTGCAAGAGATCGCGCGGCGTCAGCGGCGTTCCGAACCGCTCCAGATAATCAGGGGTCGCCACGACCATCATTTCCTGATCAGCGCTCAACCTGACCGCGATCATGTCCATCTCCAGCTTTTCGCCGAGCCTGACGCCCGCATCGAAGCCCTCAGCAACGATATCCACCAGACGTTCATCGACCACAATATCCATGACAATATCGGGAAAGGCCGCAAGGAACGGACCAACCAACGGCGCAAGATAGTGGATGGCGGCCAGACGCATTGTGTTGATCCGCAATGTACCTGAGGGAACATCTTTTGCAGCCACCAGTTCCGCAACGGCTGTATCGAGCGCTGTCAGTGCAGGAAGAAGTCGTATCAAGAATTTCTCGCCGGCTTCACTCGGCCGGACGCTGCGCGTTGTTCGATGCAGTAAACGGATGCCGAGACGTTCCTCCATGTTGCGGATTGTCTGGCTAAGGGCAGAGGCCGATACACCAAGATGGGCAGCGGCGCGCGCAAAACTGCCGTGCTCGACGATGGCGGCGAACGCCCGCAATTCAGCATGCTCATTTCCACGCATTATACCACCTTTCCTAAACAACCCCTTCAGAAATTACCGCATTCTGAGCTTCATTACGAAGTGAGATTGTACAATCTAGCTCTTCAATCTTTAAAAGGTGGATCATGGGTCGATTTTCGGGAAAGCGAATTCTCATCACGGGCGGCACCAGCGGCATGGGACTTGCCGGTGCCAGGCGCATTGTAGCGGAAGGCGGTCAGGTGATTGTCACCGGCATGAGCAAGGAACATCTCGACGAAACAAAGCAGGCGCTGCCGGGGGCGCTGATTTTGCGCAATGACGCCGGAGACCCTGTTGCTGCCGATGCGCTTGCTGAAAAGGTGCGTGAATTGGGAAGCCTCGACGGGCTTTGGCTCAATGCAGGTTATGCCGCAGTGGCAGCAATCGAGGACATTGACGCTGCGTTCTTCGATCGCATGATGAATGCCAATGTGCGCGGTCCGGTGCTTCAGCTTGCCAAACTTTCCAGTTATTTGAACAAAGGTTCCTCGGTTGTTCTGACCTCATCGACTGCGACCTATGAGGGCGCGCCAATTGCCAGCACTTACGCGGCCACCAAGGGGGCGATGATTGCCATGGCGCGCTCCTGGGCTTCTGCCCTTGGCGAAAGACAGATACGCGTTAATGTGGTTGTTCCCGGACCGATCGAAACCAATTTTCGCAATTTCATGGCTGATGATTTCCGTAGGAAATTTGAGGCGGATGTGGTCGGACATCTGGCGCTTGCCCGTGTCGGAACAGCCGAAGAAGCCGCTGCGGTCGCGCTGTTTCTGCTGTCAGACGATGCATCCTACGTCACCGGCAGCCAATATGCCGTTGATGGCGGTCTGATCATGCAATGAGCGACGATTGAAGCTCTGGCTGTTGGATACGTAAGGCACCAATGAAAGCGACTTATAAGCCGTTATCACACCTTGTCAGCCAAATCTTGAAAGCCGGAAAGGCGTGAGCCTTTCCTCGGGCTTGTCTGACAGGATTTCTCTGGAAAGGAGCAAGCCAACGGCGGGAGCAAGTGTAACGCCAGAATGCATGACGGCAACAGAAAGCCCTTCATGGGTTTCAGCCTTGCCGATGATTGGAAACCCGTCTTTTGGGGTTGGCCGATAGCCGACCGTAAAAAAATCCAGCGCCAGATCATCAGCGCCCTTCAGCATTGTTCTCAGTTTGGTAAAGAGCCGGTCCGCCGCTGCCTGCTGGTCTTCGCCGGGGTCACGTCCACCGAAATCGGCACCCGCAATGATCCGGCCTTCCGCCGTCTGCCGCATATGCAGTTCCGGCGCGAGGACGAGGCCATTCAGCCGTTTTTCCGTGGGTCTGGAATGCACGATCAGCCCCGGCGGCGTCTCGACGGGGAGCGTAACGCCCGCTGTTTTTGCCAGCACAGCCGCCCCTGCTCCCGCTGCAAGCACCACATGATCGGCTTGCAATGCGCCAAATGTTGTGGCGACCCCGGTAATTCTGTTGCCTTCCTGTAGAAGCCCTTGGGCATTTGCTCCATAAAGCAATCGCGCTCCACGCGCCTGCGCGCCCGCCAACATGCGTTGAGCAGCCGCGACAGGTTCGACCACCCCTTCTTCAGCAATGCGCAGCGCAATGGCGGGCACCTGAGAAAGATAAGGCTCCAGCGCTGCAACATCGTCGCGATTGATGCGCCTGATACCATACCCCCAACGCCCATACTGCGTCGTATAGGTTTCCATGTCCTCGAGCGACATATCCCAGCAAATACTGCCGCACCAATTGACCCCGATATCAGGCAGTTCTTTTGCCAGACGCTGCCATCCCTCCATCGCGTAACGACGAAAGCGGAAATAGAATTCAGGATTACCCCAGCTGGCATTGATCCATGCGAAGGAAGCAGGCGTGGCCACACCGCCACTTTTCTCAGCGACAACTGTTACAGCAGCACCCTGCCGCGCCAGATGCCAGGCAATGGAGGCGCCGATAATTCCAGCACCAACCACAACTACATTCTTTGGTTTTGCCACGCGTTTGCTTCTTTCACTAAGACCGGGAATCTGCCTGCGCCTTGTTGGACGACGGTATCATTTCCGGATCAACGCCCCGCCAAGACGGCTATGCTGATTCACCTTGACGATCAACGTCAATCCCTGTTCGCTTTAATCATCATACAAATGCAGCAAATGAGGTATCCCTGTGCAACTGCTTCTCGAGCTTTTTGTCGATGATCTCCAGCGATCACGCGATTTCTTCACTGGCGTGCTCGGCTTTGAAGTGCGCGCTGAACAAGCGAGCGGTTACACCAGCCTGAGCAACGGCGACGCGCTGATATCGCTCAATGATCGCAAACTGTTGGGTGACGATCATCCGATACAGGCGCACGCTGGAGAGCGACTGGGACGCGGTATCGAAATCGTGCTGAGTGTTGCCGATATCGACGCGGCCTTTGAGAAGGTGACTGCCAGCGGTTGGCCTGATGTCAGTGAACTGGGCGAACGGCCATGGGGACTTAGAGATTTCCGCCTTGCCGACCCGGATGGCTATTACCTCAGAATTTCGTCTATGCGCACTTGAGGCGAAATGCGGCAAGCTCGTCAGGATTTGTGACAATACAAGTCCGATGGTAGATGTATCCGATGGAAAAGGGCCAGTTCAAGATCTTTCGGTGTAGCGTCGCAGGCATTGATGCCGTCGCGGCTGCAACGAAACACAGTTTTCCACGCCACACGCATGAGCAGTATGGCATCGGCGTCATTCATCAGGGTGCGCAAAAGTCCCTTAGCGGCCGCGGCATGGTGGAGGCTGGTTCTGGTGATGTGATTACCGTCAATCCCGGCGAGGTGCATGACGGAACGCCAATCGGCGATGACGGACGCTCCTGGAAGATGCTCTACTTCGATCCGCATGTGATTAATGAGGTGGCCAAGGAGAGGGATGAGTTCCCCCGACCAGTCATCCGTGACGTACGTTTGGCAAGTGCATTCGAACAGCTTTTTACTGTAATGACCGATGACCGAACCACCGCATCCGCCCTTCATCGCGAAGAACTGCTGCTTGAGCTATTGGCAGGCGTGTTTCGCGAAATAGATGACCCGCTCCTGTTTCAGGCAATACCAAAAGCCATTCGTCGCGCCCGGAACCTGATCGATGATCAGCCGACGCTTCCGGTGACGTTAGCCGATTTGGCGGAAGAAACCGGGCTGAGTCGCTTTCAAGTGCTGCGCGGTTTTACCCGTGCCACGGGCCTGACGCCCCACGCCTATCTGACGCAGCGCCGGATTGATCTTGCACGCCGGATGATTGCGGAGGGATCCTCGCTTGCAGAAGCAGCCATTGCCAGCGGCTTTGCCGACCAAAGCCATATGACAAGAACCTTCGTGCGCAAATACGGCGTATCGCCCGGCGCCTATGCTGCGGCAATAATCTGATCCTTTTTATCGCCTGCAATTTCGTTCAAGACGATCCATCCGCGATAAGGCTCTATGCGCCTTTCCAACATGGAGAGGATGGCGCATGTCGAAGCAGGTTCAGGGTTATGTTTTTTTGGCGCTGGCCATGGTGCTCGTGGGAAGTACCGTGATTGCCAGCAAAATCATCGCGGCGGGTTTGCCGCCCTTTACTGCAACTGCCCTTCGTTTTGCGATTGCTTTCCCCGTGTTCCTGATGCTCATGCGGATGACCGGAGCAACATGGCCCAAGCTTGATCGATCTACCTGGATATTACTTGTGCTGCAGGCAGGTGCGGGCAGCGTTGGCTACACAACCCTCTTGATATCAGGCCTGAAACTGACATCGGCAACGGATGCCGGTGTGATTATCGGGACATTGCCCGTTGTATCAGCGGCCATTGCTATTCTCATTCTGGGTGAACGGCCGCATCGCTTTACCCTCATTGCCATTGTGTTGGCGACAGCAGGTGTGGTTTCCATCGCCTTTCGACCGGGAGAAAACGGAATGCATTCGCTTGTTGGTAATGCCCTGATCTTTGCCGCCGTTATCTGCGAGGGTCTGTTTATCCTGCTCAACAAACGCCTCAGGACACCCATTCCACCATTGGCCCTCTCGACCCTGATGACCGGTCTTGGACTGGCTGTGGCCGTCGTACCAGCTGTCTTCGAGACGCCGTTGGCGGGCGGGATGAGCACTGCTTCATTTTGGGCGGTGATCTATTATGCCATCGTCCCGACGGTGGGCGGCTTTCTTCTCTGGTACGCAGGCGCCGCGCGGGTTAGCGGTGCCGAAGCCTCGCTCTTTACCGCCGTGGCACCTGTCTCGGCTGTACTTTTCGCTGTTATATTGCTCGCAGAGCCCGTCAGCCGAAACCAGATCATCGGTATTGCCTGTGTGCTTCTGGCGGTTATGGGCCTCGGCCTGCAATCCTTGAAAGCCGTCAAATCCGTTTGAGCGCGGCGACCTGATCTGATGTGAGTGGACGGATTCGATGGCCATGCAGAAGCAGGAAGAGCTTGGCCGTCTCTTCCAGTTCCTCAATAGCATATTGCGCATCCTGCAGCGTCTTTCCAGCTACAACCGGTCCGTGGTTGGCGAGAAGAACCGCATGATGTTCTTTGGCCTTCTCGCTTACGGCAAGGGCCAGTGCCTCATCGCCGGGTGGATAGTAGGGAACAAGAGGCAGGACACCGATGCGCATGACGTAATAGGCAGTCAGGGGCGGCAATACGTCGTTCGGATTAAGGTGAGCAAGGATACTGACCGCCACCGAATGGGTGGAGTGAAGATGCACCACCGCATTGGCCTGCGCCTGTTCGCAATACATGCAGCGATGCAGGAAGGCTTCCTTCGTCGGCTTATCACCATCGACATGCACGCCTGCGGCGGTGAAGCGGGAGAGCCGCGCGGGATCAAGTATGCCCAGCGAAACATTGGTGGGTGTCATCAGCAATTCGCCGTTCGAAAGCCGAGCACTGATATTGCCTGTTGAACCCGATGTAAGACCACGATTGAACAGAGACGCACCGACCGAAACGATCTCATCGCGCAGTCTGGTCTGTTCTGACAGGATCGCGGTCATGCGGTCGCTCCTTCTATGATGTCATAGCCGGTATTGATAATGGTCTTTTCCGCCGGACGTTCGCGGCTTTCCAGAAGTTTCTCCGCCGCAGTCTTGCCGATCAGAAAGCGTTTGGAAAGGATCGTCGACAATGGCATCGGCATTGCCTGCCCAATATCAAGACCGTTGAAGCCGAAAATGCCCAGCTGCTCCTTTGGTGTGATACCCGCATGGATGCAATGGAAGATGCCACCCATCGCCATGTCGTCATTTGGAAATACAACCACATCAAGACCAACTGCCTTGCGCAGAATTGTTTCCAGCAGATGACGGCCAGCCATGGTCGAGCTTGGTCCCAGAACACGCTCCTCGGCAATCAACAACAGGCCAGCGTCTTTCAGTGCTGCTCGCAAGCCATTGTAACGGGCGCGGGCGCGGTCATCCCCGGCAATGGTATGACCAACATAGCCAAAGCGTCTGTAACCACGCTGAACCAGATGCTTTCCGGTATCATAGCCTGCCTGCCAGTGTGACATGCCCACGGCAATATCGACCGGATCACCGTCGATATCCATGAGTTCGGCAACACGGAACCGCCCATGCTCCAGATGGCGCCGCGCTGTCGCCGTGTGGTGCAGCCCCGCAAGGATCACCGCCGCCGGTTGCCACGCCAGAAAGGAAAGAAGAATACGCTCTTCGATCATCGGGTCATAATCGGTAACACCAATGACCGGCTGAAATGCCGTCTCGGTCAGAGCCGTGTGAATGCCGCGCAGCACATCGGGAAACACAATGTTGGACAGCGAAGGCAGAAGCACACTCATCAGAGTGGATGCCGACGAGGCAAGGCTGCCTGCAGCGCGGTTCGGGATATAGCCAAGTTCGGCAATGGCAGCGAGAACCCTGGCTCGGGTTGCATCGGCGATAGGCCCCTTGCTGCGCACCACCCGCGAGGCGGTGATGTCGCTGACACCTGCAAGGCGCGCCACATCCGCCAATGTCGGTGTGTCGGGGTTCCGGTGCGCGTTGCGTTTGCGTGGCATATCATGATCCCGGTGGGATTGTGCAGAATAATGATAGCGCTACCATAAATCACTTGATGAACGCTAGTGAGTGTGCAAAAGTTTATGTTAGCGCTGTCATAAACCCATCAAAGGGGCAGGCGAATGAACCTATCGGGAGGATAGTTTTTGAGTTCAGCAGCAAGGATTGCAGTGATAGGTCTTGGCTCGATGGGCCTTGGCATGGCGCGCTCGGCGCTGCGTGCCGGACATATTGTTGTCGGTTGTGATGTCAATCCGGCTTCCTTGCAGACGCTTGCCGCCGCTGGCGGTAAAATCGCCGCAACACCCGCACTTGCAGCAGTGGATGCCGATATTGTTGCGGTGGTTGTCGTCAATGCAGAGCAGACAAAAACTGTCCTGTTCGGAGAAAACGGCGCAATCCATGCGTTGAAACCGGGCAGCGTCATCATATCATCCGCAACGCTTTCCCCCACGGACGCCAAGGATTTTGCTGCCCGCGCAGCCGAACATCAGGTGCTTTATCTCGACGCGCCCATCAGCGGCGGTGCGGCAAAGGCCGGTGATGGTCGTCTGACTGTCATGGCCTCCGGTTCTGCTGATGCGTTCCAAGCCGCCCGCCCCGCCCTCGACGCCATGGCCGAGACTGTCTACGAACTTGGCAATGAGGCCGGGATTGGCTCTTCCTTCAAGATCGTCAACCAGTTGCTTGCCGGTGTGCATATTGCGGCTGCCTGCGAGGCGATTACCTTTGCCAAGCGGCTCGATCTCGACATCAGTAAAGTGTTCGAGGTGATCTCGAAATCCGCAGGAAATTCCTGGATGTTCGAGAACCGCATTCCGCATGTGCTCGCCGGTGATTATTCACCAAAAAGCGCTGTCGATATTTTCACCAAGGATTTGGGTATTGTCTCGGATATCGGCCGCCAGCAAAAGTTTCCCCTGCCGGTGGCAAGCGCGGCTCTCCAATTATTCCTGATGACTTCGGCGTCGGGTATGGGGCGGGATGATGATGCATCCGTGGCACGGCTTTATGCCAACATTACCGGACTGGAGCTTCCGGCTCCAGCACCCCAACAGACTGAAGTCACTGCTGTTTGAACAATGAGGGCTGAAGCCCGCACGACAAAGAGGTTGATTGCATATGCATGTACTGGTCATTGGCGCTGCTGGCATGGTGGGCCGCAAACTGCTTGATAGAATTGCGGCCGAAGATGGCATCCTTGGCGGTGGTATTGACAAGCTGACACTCGTCGATGTGATCGAACCGGCAGCACCCGCCGTACTGGCAGGCATTTCCACATCCAGAGCCGCTGACCTTTCTGATCCGGGTGTCGCGGAACAGCTGATCGCCAGCCGTCCTGATCTGATCTTCCACCTTGCCGCTATTGTTTCCGGCGAAGCGGAAGCGGATTTCGAGAAGGGCTACAAGGTCAATCTGGATGGCACGCGCTCACTATTCGAGGCAATCCGGCTGGAAAGCGCCAAGGCAACCTATCGTCCGCGTGTGATTTTTGCCTCGTCGATCGCCGTGTTTGGCACGCCGTTTCCCGATAAGATCGGCGATGAGTTTTTCACGACTCCGCTCACAAGTTACGGCACGCAGAAGGCGATTTCCGAACTGCTCCTGTCGGATTACAGCCGCCGCGGCTTTTTCGATGGTATCGGCATCCGCCTGCCTACCATCTGTATTCGCCCCGGCAAGCCCAACAAGGCCGCATCCGGTTTCTTCTCCAACATTCTGCGCGAGCCACTTGCGGGACAAGAGGCAATTCTGCCCGTAGACGAGAACGTGCGTCACTGGTTCGCCAGCCCGCGCTCGGCTGTCGGTTTCTTTGTGCATGCGGCGACGCTCGATCTGGAAAAGGTCGGGCCGCGCCGCAACCTTTCCATGCCCGGCCTTTCGGCTCTCGTCGGTGAAGAGATTGCTGCCTTGAAGCGTGTGGCAGGCGAAAAGGCTGTCAAACTGATCCGGCACGAACCTGATCCCACGATCCAGAAGATTGTTGCGGGGTGGGCGACAGATTTCGACACACGGCGCGCGGCAGCACTCGGCTTCAAGGCAGAGACAGTTTTTGACGACATCATCAAGGCGCATATTGAAGACGAACTGGGCGGAAACATATGACCAATTATCAGGATTCAGGCAAAGGCAAGATCGCGCTCGTCACCGGAGGCGGTACGGGCGTTGGCAAGGCGATTTCAACAGCGCTGCTCGCTGTTGGCTGGACCGTTGTCATTACCGGTCGGCGCAAAGAGGTGCTTGATGAGGCGGCGAAAACATTGGCTGCCGAAACCAAAGGCACGGTCAAAACTATCGCCGCCGATGTCAGCGATCCTAAATCCGTAACGGCGCTTTTCGATGCAATCAAAGCCGATTTCGGACGGCTCGACCTTCTTATCAACAATGCTGGTATCAATGTGCCGAATGTTGCCATAGAAGAGGTGACGTTCGAACAGTGGAACGCCATTCTGGGCGCCAATCTGACAGGCGCGTTCCTGTGTACACAACAGGCATTGAAACTGATGAAGGCGCAGACACCGCGCGGCGGGCGCATCATCAATAATGGTTCGATTTCCGCGACGACACCGCGTCCGAATTCTGCACCCTATACGGCAACGAAGCACGCCATAACCGGCCTGACCAAATCCACAGCACTGGATGGGCGGCCCTTCGACATTGCCTGCGGCCAGATCGACATCGGCAATGCCACCACCGAAATGACATCGCGAATGGCCGGTGGCGTTTTGCAGGCCAATGGCGAAACCGCGAGCGAACCGACGATACCTGCGCATTATATCGGCGATGCTGTTGTCTATATGGCGGGTCTGCCGCTGGAAGCCAACGTGCTGTCGCTGACGGTCATGGCAACAAAAATGCCGCTGGTCGGGCGTGGATAGCAATTCAAGGCGGCGTTTTGGGAGAAGCACCGTTCGATAAAACAATAGGGAGGAACTGGCATGGCATCAGTCGAATTCGCCAATGTAAGAAAATCATTCGGGACGCATCCGGTTATCAAGGGCGTTGATATCGAGATCGCCGATGGCGAGTTCGTCATTCTGGTTGGGCCATCGGGCTGCGGCAAGTCCACGCTTCTGCGCATGCTGGCGGGGCTTGAGAACATTTCCGCCGGTGAAATCCGTATCGGCGGCCAGGTGGTCAACGGCCTTGCACCAAAGGAACGCGACATTGCCATGGTGTTCCAGAATTATGCGCTCTATCCGCACATGACTGTCGCCGACAATATGGCCTTCTCGTTGACACTAAAGGGTGCTTCCAAAGCCGAGATCGACAAGCGTGTAAAACCGGCAGCGGAGATACTGGGGCTTACTCATCTGCTCGACCGCTTCCCCCGGCAGTTATCCGGCGGTCAGCGTCAGCGCGTTGCCATGGGCCGCGCCATTGTGCGTGACCCTCAGGTGTTCCTGTTTGACGAACCGCTCTCCAACCTCGATGCGAAATTGCGTGTCGCCATGCGGGCTGAGATCAAGGAACTGCACCAGCGGCTGAAGACGACTACCGTCTATGTGACTCACGATCAGATCGAAGCCATGACCATGGCTGACAAGATCGTGGTCATGCATGACGGGATTGTCGAACAGATCGGCGCACCGCTGGAACTCTATGACCAGCCGGCCAATCTGTTTGTCGCCAGCTTCATCGGCTCGCCCGCCATGAACATGATCAAGGGTACGCTCGATCAAGACAGTAATTTGAAGTTCAAAACCAATAATGGCATCGAACTGCCCGTTGCAAAGGCGCCGGAGAGCGCGAAAGGGCGCGCGCTGATCTATGGCCTGCGGCCCGAACACATGACAATTGCTGCTGGCGGCATTCCGGCCGAAGTTGTGGTCATCGAGCCGACAGGTTCTGAAACGCAAATGATCATGCGGGTTGGCGGCGATCTGGTTACCGGTGTGTTCCACCAGCGCATCAATGCCAAGCCCGGTGAAACCGTCGGCCTGTCGATCCATGCGGAGGCCACATATCTTTTCGACGCAGAGACCGGCAAGCGGCTGGTCTGAAATTTACCAAACGGCACCTGCCAATCGGGGAGCAGTGCCAGTCATAAAGCCCCCGAAAAGCATGAGCCGGAAGCGGGAGACGTTCCGGACATGCCTGTGAAACCCAAAGGAGGAGCATCCATGACCATCAACAGACGACATCTTCTCGGCGCTTCTGCCGGACTAGTGGCCGCAGCCGGATTGAACCGGTTCGGTCTTACCCCTGCCTTTGCGCAGGCCGCCCCCACGTACAAACCCGAAGCCGGTGCTAAACTGCGTCTGCTCCGCTGGGTACCGTTTGTACCTGCCGAAGAAGCTGCCTGGCTTGCCAATACCAAGAAATTTTCCGACGCCACCGGCGTTGAGGTGCGCATCGACAAGGAAAGCTGGGAGGACGTACGACCGAAAGCGGCTGTTGCTGCCAATGTCGGCTCCGGCCCTGATATGGTGATGAGCTGGTTCGATGATCCGCAGCAATATCCTGACAAACTGCTTGATGTAACAGAGCTTGGCACCTATCTCGGCGGCGCGCATGGCGGCTGGTATCCCGGCCTTGAGGGCTATGCCAAGCGCGACGGCAAATTCATTGCCCTACCGCTTTGCGCTATCGGCAATGCCATCGTCTATCGCGATAGCCACATGAAGGCCGCTGGCTTCAGCGAATTCCCGAAGGATACAGCTGGCTTCCTTGAGCTTTGCAAGGCTTTGCATGCCAAGGGTACACCGGCGGGCTTCCCGCACGGCAAGGCTGTGGGTGACGGCAACAATTATGCGCATTGGCTGCTCTGGAGCCATGGTGGCAAGATGGTCGACGAGAGTGGCAAGGTTGTCATCAACAGCCCTGAAACGCTCGCTTCGGTCAAATATGCACAGGAACTCTACAAGACGTTCATTCCCGGCACGGAAAGCTGGCAGGACGTCAACAACAACCGCGCTTTCCTCGCCGGTCAGGTCTCGCTGACCGCTAACGGCGTGTCTGTCTATTATGCGGCGAAGAAAGATCCATCAATGGCGGCCATCGCCGAGGATATGCGCTCGGTCAACCTGCCCATCGGACCTATCGGCCAATCGGTAGAGCTGCATCAGGCGTCGACGCTCTCCATCTTCAAACACACGAAGTTCCCGGAAGCGGCCAAGGCCTATCTGCAGTTCATGTATCAGGCTGACAATATGAATGCGTGGATCGAGGGCGCCAGCGCCTATTGCTGCCAGCCGTTGAAGGAATTTGCTGCCAATCCCGTCTGGAAATCCAACCCCATCCATGAAGCCTATGCCAAGGCTTCGGGAAGCCTGCGGCCAAACGGCTATGCCGGACCGCTCGGAACAGCCTCTGCAGGTGTGATGGCCGACTACGTGCTCGTCGACATGTATGCCACCGCCGTGACGGCTCAGATGACGCCTGAGGACGCCATCGCCCAAGCCGAAAAACGCGCCAACCGTTACTACAACGTTTAGCTAGAGGTGGAGACCGGCAGGATGATGATCACAGGATTGAACGTGAAGGGGGGAGTTTCTCACCCCCCTCTGCCCTGTCGGGCATCTCCCCCACAAGGGGGGAGATCACATTGGCATAAACGCCTTTGCACAACCGGAAACCTTTCAAGTTTCGCAAAGGCGATACTGAAGGCTGATCTCCCCCCTTGTGGGGGAGATGTCCGACAGGACAGAGGGGGGTGCTCTTCATGACGGCGACAACCAAACCACCTTCGGCGCTTGTCGCCCTTACCCGGAACAATACCTTTCTTGGTTTCATGTTCCTCCTGCCGGCTGCCGTCTTCCTGTTGTGCTTTTTGACCTACCCACTCGGGCTTGGTGTCTGGCTTGGTTTCACCGATGCCAAGATCGGGCGGGACGGCGTCTTCATCGGCCTTGATAATTACAAGGCATTGGCCAGCGATTCCGTTTTCTGGATGGCCGTCTATAATACGGTTCTCTACACCTTCATTGCCTCTGTCTTGAAATTTGGGCTGGGCCTATGGCTGGCGCTGATCCTCAACGAGAACCTGCCATTCAAATCATTCTTTCGCGCCATTATCCTCCTGCCGTGGGTTGTTCCGACCGTACTGTCGGCGCTTGCCTTCTGGTGGATCTACGATGCGCAGTTTTCGATCCTTTCCTGGTCGCTGATCAAACTCGGCCTGATCGACACGCCCATCAATTTCCTCGGTGATCCCAACAATGCACGTGCTTCGGTGATTGCCGCCAATGTCTGGCGCGGCATCCCCTTCGTCGCCATCTCGCTGCTTGCGGGCCTTCAGACCATACCGCAATCATTGCATGAGGCCGCCTCGCTTGATGGTGCAACCGGCTGGCAGCGTTTCCGCTTCATCACCTTGCCGATGCTCACCCCGATTATCGCCGTGGTGATGACTTTCTCGGTGCTCTTTACCTTCACCGATTTCCAGCTGATCTATGTGCTGACCAAGGGCGGGCCGGTGAATGCGACCCACCTCATGGCCACACTTTCGTTCCAGCGCGGTATTCCCGGCGGGCAGCTCGGCGAAGGCGCGGCAATTGCCGTTGCCATGATCCCGTTCCTCCTTGCCTCGATCCTGTTCTCGTTCTTCGGCCTTCAGCGCCGGAAATGGCAACAGGGCGGACAGGATTGATAGGGGAGAATGATCATGAGCATTTCCGAACAGACAAACACACAGACCCTGACCGACGATGCGCAGGGCATGAGCTATCTCAACCGGTTGCCGCGGCGCATTGTCGTGCTTTATTTGCCGCTTGCCGTATTCATCATTGTCCTGCTGTTCCCGTTCTACTGGATGGCGATTACGGCGGTGAAACCAAATTCACAGCTAACGGATTATAACAATTACAGTCCCTTCTGGGTGGTGGGTCCAACTCTCGACCATATCAAATATCTGCTGTTCGAGACCTCCTATCCCGGCTGGCTGTGGAACACGCTTGTCGTATCGGTCTGCGCCACCGTCCTGTCGCTCGCAGCCTCGGTTTTCGCCGCCTATGCCATCGAGCGCATCCGTTTCAAGGGTTCGCGTTCCGTCGGACTTCTGATCTTCCTTGCCTATCTCGTGCCGCCTTCGATCCTGTTCATTCCGCTGGCTGTGATCGTCTTCAAGTTCGGTATCTATGACAGCAAGCTCGCGCTGATTTTTACCTACCCGACATTCCTCATTCCGTTCTGCACATGGCTGCTGATGGGGTACTTCCGTTCAATCCCGTTCGAACTGGAAGAAAGCGCGCTCGTCGATGGTGCATCGCGCTGGCAAATCCTCGTCAGGGTCATATTGCCGCTGGCAGTGCCAGGGCTGATCTCTGCGGGTATTTTCGCCTTCACTTTGTCGTGGAATGAGTTCATCTATGCGCTGACCTTTATCCAGTCCTCGGAGAACAAGACTGTCCCGGTCGGTGTCCTGACGGAACTGGTGCGAGGAGACGTTTTCGAGTGGGGTTCGCTGATGGCAGGTGCGCTGTTTGGCTCGCTGCCCGTCGTGATCCTCTACTCATTCTTTGTCGATTATTACGTGTCCTCAATGACCGGGGCGGTCAAAGAGTAGCTGGGGCTAAAGCCCTTCCAGGAGTATACTATGACGACCACCAAAACCCCGAAAAAGCTTCGCTCGCAGGAATGGTTCGACAATCCTGATAATCCGGGGATGACAGCGCTCTATCTTGAGCGCTATCTCAATTACGGCCTGACCCGCGAAGAATTGCAGTCGGGCAAGCCGATCATCGGGATCGCCCAGACGGGCTCTGATCTTTCTCCGTGCAACCGTCATCACATCGAACTGGCGAAGCGGGTGCGCGACGGGATTATCGCTGCTGGCGGCATTCCCTTTGAGTTTCCGGTGCACCCCATTCAGGAAACCGGCAAACGGCCCGGCGCAGCGCTTGATCGTAATCTGGCCTATCTCGGACTGGTGGAAGTGCTGTTCGGTTATCCACTCGATGGTGTTGTGCTCACCATCGGCTGTGACAAGACCACTCCAGCCATGCTGATGGGTGCTGCGACGGTCAATATTCCGGCCATCGCGCTGTCCGTCGGTCCGATGCTGAACGGCTGGCATCGCGGCGAGCGCACCGGCTCCGGCACAATCGTCTGGAAGTCGCGCGAAAAGCTGACATCGGGCGAAATTAATTATGACGAGTTCATGGATATCGTTGCATCCTCGGCTCCATCGGTCGGCTATTGCAACACCATGGGCACAGCAACCACGATGAATTCGCTGGCCGAGGCACTCGGTATGGAACTACCCGGTGGTGCGGCTATTCCTGCGCCTTACCGCGAGCGTGGCCAGATTTCCTATGATACCGGCAAACGCATCGTCGAGATGGTACGCGAAGACCTGAAACCTTCCGATATCATGACGCGCGAAGCCTTCGAAAACGCCATTGTCATCAATTCGGCCATTGGTGGCTCCACCAATGCGCCCATTCATCTCAATGCGATTGCGCGGCACCTTGATATTGCGCTCGACAATGACGACTGGCAGACCATCGGCCATGACGTGCCGCTTTTGGTCAACCTGCAACCGGCCGGCGAATATCTCGGAGAAGATTACCACCGCGCGGGCGGCGTTCCCGCTGTGGTGGCGGAACTGCTGAAAGCGAAACGGCTGCCGCATCCAACGGCGCTTACTGTCAACGGCAAGAGCATCGGCACCAATTGCGAGGGGGTTGAAAACCTCAACACTGATGTCATCCGCCCCTTCGAAACGCCGCTGAAGAAGAAGGCCGGTTTCATCAACCTGCGGGGCAACCTCTTCGATAGCGCCATTATGAAAACCAGCGTGATCTCGGAAGAATTCCGTGAACGCTATCTTTCCGATCCTGATGATCCGGAAGCGTTTGAGGGCATTGCCGAAGTCTTCGAAGGTCCGGAAGATTATCATGCCCGAATCGATGACCCGAAGCTTGGCCTTGACGAGCACAGCATCCTGATCATGCGCGGTACCGGTCCAATTGGTTATCCCGGTGCGGCTGAGGTCGTCAACATGCAGCCTCCGGGCTATCTGCTCAAGAAGGGCATCCATGCCTTGCCGTGTCTTGGCGATGGCCGCCAGTCCGGCACATCAGGCTCGCCGTCCATTCTGAACGCATCACCGGAAGCTGCTGTCAATGGTGGTTTGGCGCTGGTGCGTTCCGGCGACCACCTGCGCATCGATTTGAGGAAGGGCACAGCCAATATTCTCATCGACGATGAGGAGTTGCAGAAACGCAGGGATGATCTTCTGGCAGCAGGTGGCTTCAAATATCCGGCCAGCCAGACACCATGGCAGGAAATCCAGCGCAGCATGGTCGACCAACTGGCGCAGGGCATGGTGCTGAAACCTGCCGTCAAATACCAGCGCATTGCCCAGACCAAGGGATTGCCGCGCGACAACCACTGACGCCAGATATTCGGGAGGAACCATGGCGAATGCTATCAGGCGCTATGAAGGGCGGCACGCGGTTATCACCGGCGGCGCTTCCGGCATAGGCTACAGGACTGCAGAGCGGATCGTGTCGGAAGGTGGCACGGTCAGTCTCTGGGACATGGATGCAGCGCGGATCGAGGAAGCAAGGGCAAAGCTCGGCGCTACAGCCAGCGGCATCGCTCTTGACGTCTCCGATCCGGCTCAGGTGGAAAAGGCAGCACAGGATACGGCTGATGATTTCGGCAAGATCGATATTCTGATCTGCTCTGCCGGTATTACCGGACCCAATGCCAAGGTCGCGGATTATCCCATCGCCGAGTGGAAGCGGGTCTTTGACATCAACCTCAACGGCCTTTTCTACTGTAACCGCTTTGTCGTTCCGATCATGCAGAAGAACGGTTATGGGCGCATCGTCAATGTTGCGTCCATCGCAGGTAAGGAAGGCAACCCCAATGCCTCCGCTTACAGTGCATCAAAAGCTGCTGTTATCGGCCTGACGAAATCACTGGGCAAGGAGCTGGTGCATGATGGGATCACCGTCAACGCCATTACACCGGCGACGGTAGACACTCCCATCCTGCAGCAATTGAAGCCGGAATTCATCGACTACATGCTGTCGAAGATTCCAATGCAGCGCTTTGGCAAAGTCGAAGAGCTGGCATCGCTGATTACATGGATTGCCAGTGAAGAATGTTCGTTCACCACAGGCGCCGTTTTCGATATTTCCGGTGGCCGCGCCACCTATTGACCACCTCCCAATCAGAAAGGTTATCCCATGAAACTCGTGCGTTATGGCCCTGCCGGTCAGGAAAAGCCGGGGCTTGTCGACAAGGATGGCAAGGTCCGCGATCTCTCCGCTCACGTCAAGGATATTGCCGGTGAAGCGATCTCCCCTGAGGGTTTGAAGACGCTTGCGGGCATTGATCCAGCTTCGCTGCCAGAGGTTGCTGTGGAACGCTATGGCGCCTGCGTGGCGGGAACAGGAAAATTCATCTGCATCGGCCTCAACTATTCCGATCATGCGGCGGAAACCGGGGCGACCGTACCGCCGGAGCCAATCATTTTCATGAAAGCGACCTCGGCCATTGTTGGCCCGAATGATAATGTGGAGATACCGCGCGGCTCACTCAAGACCGACTGGGAAGTCGAACTTGGGGTCGTTATCGGCAAACACGCCAAATATGTCGGTGAAGAAGAAGCGCTCGATCACGTGGCGGGCTATTGCCTCATCAATGACGTGTCGGAACGCGCCTTTCAGGCGGAGCGCCAGGGCCAATGGACCAAGGGCAAGAGCAGCGACACGTTCGGCCCAACGGGTCCGTGGCTGGTCACCAAGGACGAAATTGCCGACCCGCAAAAACTGAAAATGTGGCTCGAAGTCAATGGTCACCGCTACCAGAACGGCTCGACCGAGACGATGGTTTACGGTGTCAAATACCTCGTTTCCTATTTGTCGCAATTCATGAGCCTGCATCCGGGTGATATCATCTCTACAGGTACACCACCCGGTGTCGGCCTTGGCCAGAAGCCGAATATCTTCCTGAAAGCCGGAGATGTCATGACACTGGGTATCGAAGGTCTGGGTGAGCAAAAGCAGACTGTTATTCAGGGTTGACCTGAAAACCAAGTGTGCGTGATTGACTGAGCTATAAGCGGCAAAGGGAGTTCCAAACAATGCCATCAACTACAAAAGCCCATCCGCCTCAAAAAGCCCCTGCGGGCGCCAGCAAGGTCCGCTACATCATTCTCGCCATGTGCTTCCTCGGCATTACGATGAATTATCTGGACCGCGCCAATCTGAGCGTGGCCTTGCCCTACATTGATGCCGAACTTAACCTCCAGCTGACCAATGCGGAGAAGGGTCTGATCCTCGGTGCCTTTTTCTGGGCCTATGATGGCATGATGCTGATCGCGGGTTGGTTCACCGATAAAGTTGGTTCACGCCGGTCATTCACCATTGCCGCTGTGTGGTGGTCGGCCTTCACGGCGCTTACCCCGCTTGCTACCAGTTTCTGGGGTTTCTTTGCCGTTCGCTTTGCCCTTGGTGCCGGTGAGGCTCCCGCCTATCCCAGCGCCACCAAGGCCGCATCACGCTGGTTCCCCAAAAGCGAGCGCGCCTTTGCCACTGCGGTTATTGACTCCGGTTCGCGTGTCGGCACCGTGCTTGCGCTGCCTATCGTAACCGGCATTATTGCCTTGGCGACCTGGCATTACTCCTTTGCGATCCTTGGCGCACTTGGTCTGGTCTGGGCGTTTTTCTGGTATGTGATGTATCGCGACCCCGCCGAACACAGCGGTGCCAATGATCTTGAGCGCCAGTACATTACTGATAATGGCGGACGCACTGACGCGACCGATGATGCGGAGGCGGTGAAAATTCGCTGGGTTGACCTTTTCCGCTATCGCACTGTCTGGGGCATGATGATCGGCTTCTTCTGCCTGAACTTCGTTATTTACTTCTTCTTGACCTGGTTCCCGGACTATCTCAAAAATGCACGCGGCCTGAACCTAGCTGAGCTTGGTACATTCGGCATGATTCCAGGCCTGACAGCTGTTGTTGCCGCATGGAGCGCCGGTGCCTGGGCTGACAGGGCCATTCGCGGCGGCGCCGATGTGACAACTGTCCGCAAGATCGTCATGGTTGGCGGATTGTTCGGCGGTGCCGCCATCCTTCCAGCGGCACTGGTGTCATCGCTTTATATGGCTCTTATCTTCCTGGCGATTTCCTATAGCAGCCTCGCCGTTGCGGCCACTGCCATCTGGTCCCTGCCTGCCGATGTGGCACCCAGCTCGCATCATGTAGCGTCAATCGGAGGTATCCAGAACTTCGCTTCAAACATTGCCGGTATTATCAGCCCGTTCCTGTTTGGCGCATTGCTTGATCGCTTCCACGGCAACTATACGCCTTCCTTTGCCATGGCAGCGGTTATGGCGCTGGTTGGTGCGTTTACTTACGCATTCATTGTAGGGCGTGCAGAGCCTCTGCCGGTGCTTCCACCCCGGAAGTGAGGCGTTGAATCCGATGGTGCGTGGTTCAATACGCGCACCATCGTCATTGCAAGCAGGCAATCAATAGTCTTTTTCGAAGAACACGCCGGCGCCCGAGTCGCCATCACTGCCGACAGAGCCCTTGGCTTTCAATTGCGGGGTTACATCAAGATTGATCGTGCCCTTCGTCTTGCCTGCCGCACCCGCTTCCACCCCGAGATAGACGTTATCACGGATATAGCGACCGGCTTTGACACCGGCATTGCCTTCGCTGTCGGTCACCACATCAAGATCGTCAAGGCCGGTGCTTTTGCGCAAGCTGTCGATCAGGGACGAATTTGATCCGCCCGCCAACTCCGCAGCGGCTGCAGCCAATCGAGCAATCTGCAACGGCGACAGTTCCGTGATGGAGCGGTTGAAGATCAGGCGCGCGAGCACCTCGTCCTGAGGCAATTCCGGCTGTGAGGAAAAGGTAATCTTCAGATCGGAAACCCGGCCCTTGACGCCAACATTCACCGTAATGTCACTGCTTTGCGTGCTGGCAACAAAGTTAAGTTCCGGATCAAGATCGCCGACCAATGTAACCTGACCCTCGGTGAAAGTGATGCGCTGGCCCAGAATCTCCAAACGCCCGCGGATCATGTCAAAGCCACCAACGGGCTGGATATTGGTAGCGGGGCCTGTCAGGCGCACCGAACCGCCAAGTTCCGTATCGAGACCGCGACCGCGCACGAAAATCTTGCTGGGCGCTGTCACATTGACGTCAAGTCTGACTACGCTCGGCCGTGCGGTGGACTTTGCGGTGGTCGGCTGATCGGCCTTGGCGCGTTTCAGCGTCCTGGCAACAGCCTTTGGCGTTTTCTTGTGCTTGACATCAATAACGGCAGACGAGCCGCCAAAGCTTTCGGGAACGCTGATTTCCGCACGATCGATGTTGATGGTACCTGCAATCAGTGGATCACGCGTCAATGAACCGTTGATACCGAGCGCGCCGGTCAGCGTGGCGACGACCATATTGCCATCGGCATAGCGCGCCTTGTCGAGCTTGATCTGGATATTGGCAGGGAAATTGGCGGCTGCGTCAGTGGAAATAGTGCCGGTTGCACTGACCGTGCCGCCTGTGGAAAGCCCTGCATTGAGCGTCCGGATCGTCACCGTCTGCCCTTCCATGCTGCCAAGCAGAGTAATGCGTTGCAGGCGCAGATTGGTCTCCGGGTCCACGATCTCAGCGCCATTGGCGGAGAACATGCCGCGGATCAACGGTTGCTGGAAACTGCCGGAAACCGAAGCGGTTACATCAATATTGCCTTTGGCCTGTGTGCCGCGATCAGCAAGGAACCGGTTGGCAAGCGCCAGCGGAATATTACCGGTTACATTGATGCCAAGCCCGGAGCCGGACACCGGCACATTGCCGCTTGCGGAAACTGTCAGACCCTGCGGGCCATCGACCTTGGCAGAAGAAAGCGTCAACATGTCATTGGCAAAGCGCCCTGCGGCTGCGAGTTGCAGCGGTGAAAGGCCAGCCTCCTGCAAGGGCTTGGCGGACAGGCCAGAACCCTTGAGGTCGAACTCGGCATTGGGCTTTTGCAGCGTGCCGGTGATGCGGCCACGACCGGTGACATTACCGGCCAGATTCTGATCCTTCACCACACCGTTAAGAGCGCGAAGCGGCAGATTGCCAAGCGTCAGATCAACAGCAAGTTGTCCGGGCGTCAGGGGCACAGAACCTTTCGCCGAAGCATCGAGCCCATTGGCCCCCGTCAGATGTGCATCGACATTGAGCTGATCGGTGGTGGACGTTCCCTTGGCGTCAAGATTGAGGCCATCAAGTCCGGCTTTTTTCAACATTGCGGCGGTGATGGCACGGGCCTGCATATTGAAATTGACATCGGGTTTTTCGCGCGTGCCGCCAATCTTTGCCGTGCCGTTGATCTCGCCGCCCAAACCCAGATCGGGCTTGACCGTGTTGGCAATATCGAGAGGCAGCTTGTCAATGGCAACCGACAGATCAAGCGTTTCGGCCACGTCACCACGAACGGTCACCTTGCCCTTGCCAATATCGAGAATAATATCGCCAAAGGAAACGTTGCTGCCAGCAACATTGATCGCGGCTGGCTGCACCAGCCGGGCGGCAAGCGCGCCTTTGGTCAGATCCATATTGGCCAGCGACAGCAGAAAACCCTTCTCGGTCGGTTCAAGCGAACCGCCAACAGACGTTTTAGCACCATTCTTCAAAGCAGCATTCAGCTTGAAATCGGTGGTCTTACCTTCCTGTGTTGCCTGAGCATCCAGATTGGAAATCTCAATGCCAGCAGCTGAAACAGTGGTTGCCGTCACCGTGCCGTTGGCAGAGGGCACCTTGAAAATATTCTGGGCCGCCAGTGCTATCGCTGCCTTGCCGACAACAACATTGCTTGCCTTCAGGCCATCAATGTCGCCCTTGATATCGACATTCTGTTGCTCGTCATCGTGAGTGAGCGCAATGGCAGCATTGGCCTTGCCTGTTGCTTCCAGGAGGAATAGCGCTGCGGCTGTCGATACATCGCTGGAGGCGAGGGTCAGGTTGCCCTGAAGCAGACCCTTCTTGTCCTGGGTGACGTCACCGCGCAGACGCGTTCCACCGGCAATGAACTGCACATTGCTCAGACGTTTTTCATCGTCGTGAAGCGCAAATTCCGTGGCAAGATCGGCACGTACACCGTCAAGGAAAGCGAGGCCCGATACCCTGCCATCAAGCGCATCCTTGAGGAGTAATCCATTGAACGAGAATGCGCCTTCGCTGAGCTTGCGTCCTGAAAGCTTGCCATCCGGCACGCCCGCATTGAAAGCCAGACCGATGATGCCGTCACTGCCACGCGCACTGCCTTTGACCTTCAGCGCACCACTGGCCTTCTCAGAAAGGAGTGCAAGATTGGTGAGGTCGAGACCGAAATCGAAATTGGCGGCGCCGGTTGCAAAAGTGCCATTGGCGGTAACGAGCGTTTGCGCGTTTTCAACCCGGAAATTCTTGGCGCTGAGCCCCGCTTGCCCGCGGGCAAGACCGCCAGTGATGCGGGTTTCGCCTTCAAGCACACGGTCTGCGGATTCAATACCGAGCTTCATGCCGGTGGCATGACCATCCAGCATCAGATCAAAGCCGCCTGTCAGCGCTTCGACGGCACCGTTCGCTTTCAAATCCAGAGAGCCCGCGAGATCACGTCCGGCCAATTCCGAAAACGGCGCAATGCTCGACGCCTTGACCAGTATGTCACCGTGATAGATGAACTTGTCGATGGTCCCTGCAAGGGAGGTGCTGAACCCGTTGGCGGCGACCAGCGCCTGTTTGAGATTGACCGGCGTGCCGGCCTTCCAGTCGCCGTTTATCTTCAACTGGATCAACTCGCCTAGCGCCTTGGCAACATCGGCACGCTTTGCCGTGATGCCCGATATATCGCCGGTTACATCATAGGTCAGCGAGCGAGCTGCTGGATTGTCGAGGTTTTCCGCCAACCCTTTGGCAACCAGATTGACCGATTTGGAAGCAAAACTATTGGTTGTCAGATTGGTCACGTCAACCGTGCTCGACCAGTCATTATTGGCACTCGTGCCAAAGGCAACCGCCAGCACAGCCCTGTCGACAGTCGTCTGACCACCCGCGACAGGCAGAATGACTTTCTTGCCTGTCGGATCAGCAATGGATGCGTCGACTTTCAGACGTCGCAGGAAGCCATCATTGGTGGTATCGCCCGTCGCATCGACCGACAGGGCGGCGCTCTTGATATTCAAACGATCAAGCGACACACCGCCTGCATCACGCACGACACCATTGACCACAAGCGCAGTGTCGTTACCAAAGAAATCCCGGAAAAGCGGCGGCACCAGCATAGCGATCTGGCCATCGACCGTGGTCTTGAAACCAAGTCCCTCACCCTGCCGGTTGATCTGTGTATTGCCTGTTAGCACGCGCTTGCCCGCAGCATCCAATGTCAATTGCAATGCGATATCGCTGAGCGGTCCCGAACCTTTGAATGACAGCGCGACCGGAGGTCTGCCCTCGATGTTGAGTAAGTTGGCAGCGATGCCGTTCGCCGGTTCATTGAGCGAAAGGTCGAGATCGATCTTCTGGGTTGCCTTGGCATAGGCGGCCTTGATGGCAAACTGGCCTCCCGGCCCGTCGAGGCGTTGCACCTTGAGGTTTGAATCCAGTGATCCGCCGTCAAGCGTGACATTACCCGCAAGCGAAATCTCGGATTTCAACCCGAAGATATTTTCGCCAAAGGCCATGCGCCCGATCTGCAAATCCTGCAGGATAACCGCCAGCGGCAATTCCGGCAGGCTGAAACCCTTGGTCTCTGGCGAAGGCAGGCTGTTGTCAGGCAATGGCTTGCGAATAACATCAATCCGCTCAGCACCAAGACTGTTGATATCAAGGCGGCCACGCAGCAACGCCAACCTGCTCCAGACAATCTTGGCATTGGTGATGCGCAGCCAGATGCCCTCGCGATCGGCGATGGTGATACTGCCAATGCTGGCTTCGGACGACAGCACGCCCTGAATGTCTGAAATCACAATCTGCCGATTGGGAGTCGACAGCTGATTTTCGACGAAGCTGAGGAAATAGGATTTCTCCGCCTCGGCGCTATCCTGCGCCAAAGCCGGTGCTGCAAAAAGCAGAAGGAATATGACTGCGAAAATCCGGGTCAAAACGCCTGTCCTATACCAACGTAGAAAGCAAAACTGGGATCATCTGCCTGCCGATCAAGCGGCATCGCCACATCAAGGCGGATCGGGCCGAGACCTGTATTATAGCGGATGCCGGCACCAACGCCGACCCGCAATTGCTGGGCGAAATCCGGGAATGATTCCTCACCAACATAGCCCGCATCAACAAAGGCGACGGCACCGATCGTGTTCGTCAGCTTGGCGCGCGCTTCAACGGAACCTTCAACGAGTGATCGTCCACCGATGACATAATTGTCGCCATTGCGCCGTGCATTCACGCCGATGTTGCGATAGGCATAGCCACGTACCGAACCGCCACCACCAGCGAAGAACAACTCATCCGAGGGCAACTCGGCAATCTCTGCGCCGACAATCGAGCCAAGTTTCAGACGGCTGGCCAGCACAAACCGGTCATCGGTGCCAAAACCGAAATAGGTACGACCTTCTGCTGTGAGCTTGGTAGCAAAGTTGCCATACTCGACTTCGTAAAATGGTGAGAGCAAGCCTTCAAGATAATAGCCGCGCGCCGGGTCGACCTTGCTGTTGCGGCTGTCATAGGTGAGACCACCGATCAGACCGACAGTCAGGAAATTACGCGTGCCGAAGTAATCATCCTTGAACTGCGATTTGGCAACATTGGCCGTGAGCTTGCCGGACAACTCATCAGAGAAAATCTGGGTGAAACCGGCATTAGCGGTAATGGATGTTTGCGTATAGGCGTCGAGCACCTTGCGCTCACCGATCAACGACGCGATGAAATCCGTATCGGGTGTGTAGACGCCGGGCTTTGTGAAGCTTGCACCGAGCAAATAACTGTATTCCGAGGGATCATAGGACTGGCTGCCAATACCGCCGATCTTGGCGTCAATGCGCAGGCGTTCCGCCCGGCCAAAAAGATTGCGCTGTAGCCAGTATGTCTCAAGCCCAACGCCATCAAGCGTCGAATAACTGCCACCGACGCCGAAGCGACGCAGCTTCTGCTCCTGCACCGCTACCGTGATCGGTAGCAAGCCATCTTTGCCAATGGCATCGCCTTCCTCAATCCGTGCCGAACGGAAGACCTCAAGGCGCGACAGGCGCTTCTTGGCCCTTTCGATCTCGTCCGGATCGTATTCCTGACCGGGTTGCAGACCAGTGATGAACGCGACGAACTCCGGGTCCATGCGCTCGGTGCCCTTGACCTGAACCGGCGCAAAACCAGCTTTCGCACCGGGATCCGCATCAATGGTCGCATCAATCCGGTTGTTCTCGTGATCGGCCACTACCTCGCGGCTTACAATCTTCGCCTTGGGATGCCCCTGCTGGCGCCAGGCATCGACCACAAGGCGCTCGGCCTTGACGATGGCGGTGGAGCGGGCAATCTCACCAGCGATATAGCCTTCCTTTTCGGGGCTTTCGACAAAATCCTTTGGGTCGAGCGTCGGCGGCGCCATGTTTTTGACGCGGGCAGATGCAAACAGGAATTGTGCGCCGGGATCAACCGAGATAACCACCTTGGCAGGATCGGACAGCACAGCATCGGGCGGAATATCGCTGGCTTCCTTGCCGTCGACCTGAATGCTGATGGTTCCACCATAGCGGCCATCCGCATAAAGAGCGCCGAGAATGCGCCGGTAGTCACCCCGCGCCTTGGCGAGCAGTCCCGCCGCGCCGGAGGCTGGTTTTTCCTTGTCGGCAAAAAGGCCGGACGCGCCTTCCACAAGCGTTTTGGTCTGATCATTTGTGGAGGCGGCGGTTTCAACCGTGTATTTCTGAGGATCGGCGATCACCGAATCGGCATCGTCTTCCTTTTTGGCACCCCAGAGATGAACGCCGAAAAGATCAAAGGCCTGGGCAGGCGAGACAAAAGCCGTAAGGGCCAGCAATGCGGCACCGAAACAACTGGCCTGTGGGCGCTTGAAGTCCATCAACCAGCAAATTCCCTACACATTAAAACACAAAGACACACTGCAGGAAACGCGCGCACGCCGCCTGCAATTGCTAAAATTCGCCCTTCGAGCTTAAGAAAACGATAACATGTCGGGAAAAGCGGGCCAACCCGCAATGGCGCCCGATGGGCCATGCAACCCAGCATTAGTGGCTATATGGCCACAAAACCGCGATACAAGCAGGATTGGCCTTGCAATCACTTTTTATGTGGTGCGTGCAATAGTTTGCCCAATACCTCTGCTGATAAAAATATTCATGTTTCATCCCATTCGCGCGCACTTGATATTGAGTGCACATTGCGCACTATTTATTGACAAAGTGCATGCAATGCACTATTTTATCGAAAGATATTTTGAATGCCGACCATCGCCAGAATCGGAAATATCAAAATTCAAATTTATGCCGAAGATCATAACCCGCCCCACTTTCACGTCATCACACCTGATCGTGAGGCTATCGTTGCCTTGGCGGATCTATCAATTTTGCAGGGTTCGCTTCGCAATGGCGATTACCGGGTTGTACGTGAATGGGCATTCCAGCACAGGAGATTCCTTGAAGATGAATGGAACAGCAGTAATGGATGATGATATTATATCTGTTGGCGCGCCTCTACCTCGTATTGACGAAGCAATTGCTCTCAATGAGCGAAAGGTTCAAATCAGGTGGCGGACCGGCGAAACGCAGATTATCGACACAATGCCCGCCCTCGCAAGCAAACGCATTTTCATTACCCTGCGAACGAATGATGCCCTCTTCTTAACACTCAAAGTCAACGAAGATGGAAATGCGATCGAATGGGAGGATGGCGCAGAACTCTCCGCTATATGGCTTGAGCGCCTCGCCCCGGCCATGTTCGACAATGGTCAGTTCAGAGAGGCCATGGATGAGCTTGGCATGAGCCTTGATGGCATGGCGGCGGCGCTGGAAATCTCGCGTCGCCTCATTGCAGATTTCCGCAAGGACAAGCCTATCCCCCGGCACATCGCACTCGCCACGCGCTATCTCGTCGAGCACAATAGAAAGAGCGCCTGAAATGACAGGCGCTCTTTGAAATATCTACTCTGCAGCGGCGAGCCAGCCGGTCTGCGGCTTGGCGTCAACCGGCATGGCTGCGCTGATATGGTCTGCAACGATTTCCGCCGTAGCGGCCGAAAGAGTCCAGCCCAGATGACCATGGCCGGTGTTGTAGAAAACACCCGGACGCTTGCCCGCACCAACGCGCGGCAGCATGTTCGGCATCATCGGACGCAAGCCGGCCCATGGCACGACATTTGACGTATCCATGCCCGGGAAGAGATCACGGCTCCAATCAACCAACGGTTTAACGCGGTCGTGACGGATATCGCGGTTTTCGCCATTATATTCGGCAGTACCGGCGACGCGCAGTCGGCCAGCGCCAAGACGGCTGGTGACAATCTTTGCATCATCATCCAGCAGGCTGACCCATGGCGCTGACTTCTGGCTTTCGGCATCGTCAAGATTAACGGTGATCGAGTAGCCCTTGACCGGATAGATGTTGACACGGTCGCCCAATTGGGCAGCAAACTTGCGGCTGGCAATACCGGCGCAGATAACGATGGCGTCAAAGCGCGCGGTCTCGGTTTCCGCATTGGCAATCGACGCCTTGCCCCATTCGACCACAACGCCGTCGGTGCCATGCTTCAACGCCGAGACATCGGCATCGCCTATAAAGCGAACACCGTGGCGGATGGCAGCAGCGGCAAGACCGCGTGTGAATTTGTGGATGTCACCGGTCGAATCGGATGGTGTAAAGAAACCGCCATAAAAAGAACCGTTCAGCGTTGGCTCAATGCTGCGGATTTCCTCATTGGTGACGGCACGGCGGTCGAGGCCCCCGGCTTCCAGCAGCTTGTTGACCTTGACGGCGTGATCATAGCCATATTTTGAGCGGTAAATATGCAGGATGCCGCGCTTTTCCAGATCGAAGTCGATCTTTTCATCGGCGGCAATCTCGAACATGCGCTTGCGGGCTTCGATGGCAAGTTTGGTCGTGGCAATGGTGTTTTCTTCGTAATGCGGAATGTTCATCACGAATTCCGCCATCCAGGAATATTTGTGCCAGGAAGGCTTCGGGTTCATCAGGAGCGGCGCATCCTTGCGCAACATCCACTTCATACCCTTGAGTACCGTCGACCAACTGTTCCACACTTCCGCATTGGAGGCCGACAACTGACCACCATTGGCGAAGGACGTTTCCATGGCCGCATAACGGTTGCGATCAAAAACGGTGACGGAATAGCCCTGACGGGCGAGCGCATAGGCGGTCGTTACGCCGGTGATACCGGCGCCGATAATGGCAATATGGGTCATGATATAGCGGTCCTCAAGCAACACATGGTTTCAGTTTCGCCGTTCAAAACGGCACGAAACCCCATCTGTCACGGAACCTGAGAGCTTGGCCCTTTGAGCGCCCGCCGGGTGTTTGCCACCCGTGTCGTCGGCACCGTTTTCCGGTCATTCGACCGGGCAGGGCTTTCTCCTTCGGTGGGTACAACCTTTGCAGGGCATACCTCTCTCCAGATGTTCTAGACTATTCTGGTCCTTTTGCCTGAGAGTTTCCGGGGCGGTTGCTCCATCGGCGCCGGTTTTACCGGTCTCTCCCAGATAGTCTGTGCGAACGCGAGATATATATCGCAGTTGCGAGAAGAGAACAACTGGCTAAGAAGCGTTACAGCAATTATGCTTGATAAAAGCGGCATACCCATCTGGAGGAACTCATGAAGCCTGTCTTTCTGCAACTGCAATGCGCACCCGGCAAGACGTACGAGGTTGCAAAAACGCTATTCGAGCGGGAGATCGTCTCGGAACTTTATTCGACCAGTGGCGAGTTTGATCTTTTGGCCAAAGTCTACATTCCCGAGGATCAGGATATCGGCAAGTTCATCAATGAGAACGTGCTCGACATTGCGGGTATTGCCCGTTCGCTGACAACGCTGACCTTCACCGCGTTCTGACCGGAGTGGGCGCGAGGCGAGACATTACGTCTCGTTTCATGCGCTCCGCATCTGCATTATGTAATCAATGCAATAAAACTTGTCTTTTCAGGCAATAAAATTCCATTCTTTGCAGGAGAGCGCTTTTTCTATAGAGATGCTCCCTCGCCCGTTCTCAGCAGGATTTCGACTATGCCTCCTTATCGTTCACGCACAACCACACATGGCCGCAACATGGCAGGTGCCCGCGGGCTCTGGCGCGCGACCGGCATGAAGGATGAGGATTTCGGCAAGCCGATTATTGCTGTGGTCAATTCCTTTACACAGTTCGTTCCGGGCCACGTCCATTTGAAAGATCTCGGCCAGCTTGTCGCGCGCGAAATCGAAAGCGCTGGCGGCGTTGCCAAGGAATTCAACACGATTGCTGTCGATGATGGCATCGCCATGGGCCATGACGGCATGCTGTATTCGCTGCCATCACGCGAAATCATCGCCGACAGCGTCGAATATATGGTCAACGCCCATTGCGCCGACGCTATGGTCTGCATTTCCAATTGCGACAAGATCACACCCGGCATGCTGATGGCCGCGCTGCGCCTCAACATTCCCGTTGTTTTCGTTTCCGGCGGCCCCATGGAAGCGGGCAAGGTTGTTTGGGATGACAAGGAAAAGAAGCTTGATCTGGTTGATGCCATGGTGGCTGCCGCCGATGACCGCATTTCCGACGAGGAAGTGAAGGCCATCGAGCGTTCCGCTTGCCCAACCTGCGGCTCCTGCTCCGGCATGTTCACCGCTAATTCCATGAACTGCCTGACCGAAGCGCTCGGCCTGTCCCTGCCCGGCAATGGATCGACACTGGCGACCCATGCGGATCGCCGCCGCCTGTTTGTCGAAGCTGGTCATCTGGTGGTTGATCTTGCCCGCCGCTACTACGAGCAGGATGATGAAACGGCTCTGCCGCGCTCCATTGCCTCGTTCGCAGCATTTGAAAATGCCATGACGCTTGATATTGCCATGGGTGGCTCAACCAATACGGTGCTGCATTTGCTGGCCGCTGCCCATGAGGGCGAGGTTGATTTCACCATGAGTGACATTGATCGTCTGTCGCGCCGCGTGCCTGTTCTCTGCAAGGTTGCGCCTGCCGTTGCCAATGTGCACATGGAAGATGTGCATCATGCGGGTGGCGTCATGGGTATTCTTGGCGAACTTGACCGTGCCGGTCTGCTCGACACATCAGTCTATTCAGTGCATGCGGCCAACCTCGGCGCGGCACTCGACCGCTGGGATGTGGTGCGCAGCAACAACAAGTCGGTGCATGATTTCTTCATGGCTGCGCCGGGCGGTGTTCCGACACAGGTCGCATTCAGTCAGGAACGCCGCTTCGCCGATGTTGATCTCGACCGCGAAAAGGGTGTGATCCGCAATCTTGAGCACGCCTATTCCAAGGATGGCGGTCTTGCTGTTCTCTATGGCAATCTGGCGGAAGATGGCTGCATCGTCAAAACCGCCGGTGTCGACGATTCGATCCTGAAATTCTCTGGCCCCGCCCGCATTTTCGAAAGTCAGGACAGCGCTGTTCTGGGCATTCTCAATGGCGGCATCAAGCCCGGTGATATCGTGCTGATCCGCTATGAAGGTCCGCGCGGCGGACCCGGCATGCAGGAAATGCTCTATCCAACCAGCTATCTGAAATCAAAGGGCCTTGGCAAAGCCTGCGCCCTGATTACCGACGGTCGTTTCTCCGGCGGTTCGTCAGGTCTTTCCATTGGCCACGTTTCCCCTGAGGCGGCTGAAGGCGGTCTGATCGGTCTGGTGCAGGAAGGCGATATTATTGATATCGACATTCCGAACCGCGGGATTCATCTGGCTGTTGACGATGCTGTTCTGGCCGAACGCCGCGCCCAGATGGAAGCCAAGGGCACTGCCGCATGGAAGCCTGAGGAAAAGCGCAAGCGCAAGATCACAACGGCATTGCGCGCTTATGGCGCCATGGCAACCAGCGCCGCCAAGGGTGCCGTGCGTCAGATTCCGGATGACTGGAACTAACCTGGATCAAACCGACCTACTGGAAGCGCGCTTCCAGTAGGTCGATATCCCTGACCATCTTCGTGGCAATGGTGCTTTCGAGCCGTCTTGCCCTGACAAGGCGATGGATTTCCTGCCGCTCTGCCCTCAGCGCCGTGATGCGCAGCAGTTTCTCGATCTCTTCACTGCGCGCCACTTCTTCGCGCTCCTCGCCCAGATGCATACGCCCATCAATGCGCTTGCGATAAAGCTCCATGATGTGGTTGGCGACATCCGTATAAATGTCAGCATCGGCGCGCCCTGACGCGAGATCGTGCTGGGCGCGCTCGATTGCCATGATGGCCGCTTCCGCCGCCGCAATACGCGCATAATCCTCTTCACGCTGGTTCGAGTCCTCGACTGGCAGATCAATGTTGCGCAGAAGCCGGGGCAGACCGATACTCGCCATAATGAGCGACAGGATGATCACCCCCGTTGCAAGAAAGATGACGAGATCACGGGCCGGAAACAACGAGCCATCATAAAGAAACAGCGGCAACGTCAGAATACCCGCCAGAGTGATTGCGCCACGCACACCGGCAAAGGACATGGTCGCGATGAGTTTCCAGCTCGGTTTGACCACGGCTTCACCCTGTGCGCTGCGCTTTGCCATGGTGACGCGCCATGACCCCCAGACCCAAAGAAACCGCAAGGTAGCGAGAACCGCATAGATCACCACGACATAGACGAGTAGCCACCAGGGACTGGATTCGCCCGCCTCCTGCACGTTTTTGACTGCGCCGGAGAAGATGCTGGGAAGTTGCTCGCCCAGCAGCACAAAGATGGCACCATTTGCGGCAAACTGCGCTGTGTCCCACACCGCCGTGCGGCGCACCCGGGTTAATGCCATGGATTGCGTGGTGTTCTCGGCATAGCTCATGGTGATACCGGCAGCGACAGCAGCAAGAATGCCTGAAGCGTGCACATGTTCTGCCAGAAGATAGGCGCCGAACGGAATGAGCAGACTGATAAGGATTTGCGAGCCGCTTTCCTCGCCCAATTTACGCGCCAGAAAAGCCTTGCCGCGCGTGACGCCAAGGGTGACACCAATACCGATGGCAATGCCGGCAAAAGCGAGCCACAGGAAGGTGAAGAAGGCTTCGGTGATTGAGAAACTGCCTGTCAGCATCGCAGCGACCGCGAAGCGCATGCATACGAGACCGGACGCGTCGTTGAGAAGAGATTCCCCTTCAAGAATATGCATCATGCGTGAGGGGATCGGCACACGGGCGGCAATGGCTGACACCGCAATTGGATCTGTTGGCGAGACGATTGCAGCCAAGGCAAACGCCACGGGCAGCGGCACGGACGGGATCATCCAATGTACGAAGAAACCAACGCCGATGACAGTAAAGATGACAAGGCCAAGCGCCATTTCCAGAATGATACCCTTATCCCGGAAAAGCCCCTCTTTGGGTATACGCCAGCCGTCAAGAAACAGCAGCGGCGGCAGGAACAACAGGAAGAAAATGTCCGGATCAAGCTGAACGCGAATGGTGGTAACCGAAGCAATCGCCGCGCCAAGACCGATCTGCACCAACGGCAGCGGGACAGCCAAAGGCAGTATGCGCACGATGGAGTCGCTGACCACAACGGCCAATAGCATCAGCAGGACGATGGTGATTGTTTCCACGGCGAATCCATTTTGATTGTCGGAATAGGATGAAGGAAAGGCCGGTGCTTTGTCGAGGCGAACCTTGGCAACTTTGCGCCCAGATCGTGCCTATTGGGTGAAATGGCGCCGTGACCAGACATTTTCGTGACAATCAATTTTACGTTTACGTCAATGTAATACTTGCAAGCGTGCCGCCTCTCGCCATAGATAGGATTGTTGAGTAGCATGGCAGAGGTTGGAGGACCGAAGGCCAGCTACAAGGAAACCATCAGGGGAGGTTAATGTGGCAAAAGAGACAACGCCGGTAAAAACATCCGTGACAGCCAAGCGCGCCGGTACAAAGGCAGCGCCAGCCAAAACGGCGAAACCCGCCGTCACGACTGTAAAAGCCGCCGCGAAAAAACCCGTCGGCGAGGTCAAGACAGCAGCAAAGGCCGTCAAACCGGTAGGAGCAAAACCAGCTGCCAAAACGACACCAGCAAAATCAGTTTCGAATACAAAGACCGCAGCGCCTGCTATTGCTAAAACGGCCAAGCCCGCACCGAAGCCACGAGCAGCCGCTGAGCCAGTGGCAAAAGCTGCATCTGCCAAACCTGCCGCCATAAAGAAAGCCACAAAGGCAACCGCACCTGCTATCAGCGAAGTCAAACCTGCGGCGAAGGCAACAGCCAAGGCAAAGAGCACAGGGCCTGCAAAGGTGACCGCGAAGGCGGCGACCAAAGCAGCATCGGCACCAAGCTCCGCACCCGTCGCAACAACAAAGCCGGCTGCACAGAAAGCACCTGCAAAGAAGACACCGGCACCTGCGGCATTGAAAGCTGCTGCGCCAGTTGCACAGGAAGCCAAACCTGCCGCAAAATCCAAACCTGTCACAAAATCCAAGGCTGCACCAAAGACTGCAACCGAGGCAAAGAGCGCAGAACCTGCAAAGGTGACCGCGAAAGCCTCGGCTAAAGCAGCACCGGCACCAAGCCCGACACCTGTGGCAGTAACAAAGCCTGCCGCGAAGAAAACAGCGATAAAGGCCAAAACTGCTGCACCCGCCGCTGCCAAGGCTGCGCCCGCAAAAGCCGCATCTCTGGCAAAAATGCCCGCGCCGAAATTATGGGTCAAATCCTATCCTGATGGCGTTCCCGCCGAGATCGGACCGCTGCCTTACGAGAATATCAACGAACTCTTCGCGGCAGCCTATAAGAAGTACGCCAACCGGCCAGCCTTCACATGCATGGGCAAAGCCATGTCCTATGCGGAAATGGATCGTCATTCCCGCGATCTGGGCGCGTGGCTGCAGTCACGCGGACTGGTCAAGGGTGATCGCGTTGCCGTTATGATGCCGAACATCCTGCAATACCCGGTGGCCATTGCGGCGATCCTGCGTGCGGGCCTGACGGTCGTCAACATCAACCCGCTTTATACGCCGCGCGAGCTTGAGCACCAGTTGAAAGACAGTGGCGCCAAGGCCATTATCATTCTGGAAAACTTTGCGATAACGCTGCAAAAAGTTCTGACGGCAACGCCGATCAAGCATGTTGTCGTGGCAACCATGGGCGACATGCTGGGTCTCAAGGGCCACATCGTCAATCTGGTGGTGCGCCGCGTCAAAAAGATGGTGCCAGCCTGGACCCTGCCCGGCCATACACCTTTCAAGACAGCCCTTTCGCAGGGCGCAGGCCTTACGCTGAAGCCGGTCGAAATCAAAAGCAACGATGTTGCCTTCCTGCAATATACTGGCGGTACGACAGGTGTGTCCAAGGGCGCTGTCCTGATGCACAGCAACATTGTGGCCAATGTCACGCAGATGCGCTTTTGGGTTGAGGTCGGTTTCAAAAAGAAGGGTCGCCCTGATAATCTGACCTTCATTTGCGCACTGCCGCTCTATCATATTTTCGGCCTCACCGTGAATGCGATGATCAGCATGGAGCTTGGCGGCAACAATATCCTGATCCCCAATCCGCGTGACATTCCCGCCTTCGTCAAGGAATTGCAGAAGGTGCCGATCCACGTCTTCCCCGGTCTCAACACGTTGTTCAACGGCCTTCTCAACAATGAGGATTTCCGCAAGCTGAATTTCACGGGTCTTGTCCTGTCGCTGGGCGGCGGTATGGCCGTGCAAAGGCCGGTTGCGGATCGCTGGTATGAAGTGACCGGCAACCTGATCACGGAAGGTTTCGGTCTTTCCGAAACCTCGCCTGTTGCCTCGGCCAACCGGCTGGATGCGACGGAATTCTCCGGCACGATCGGTACACCGCTTCCGTCCACGGATTTCTCCATTCGCGACGATGATGGCAAGGAATTGCCACTGCTGGAAGTCGGGGAAATCTGTATTCGCGGACCTCAGGTCATGGCCGGCTACTGGAACCGTCCGGATGAAACAGCCAAGGTGATGACATCGGACGGCTTCTTCCGTTCCGGCGATATGGGCTATATGGATGAACGCGGCTACACCAAGATTGTTGACCGCAAGAAGGACATGATCCTGGTCTCCGGTTTCAACGTCTATCCGAATGAAATCGAAGAAGTGGCCATGGAACACCCCGGCGTGCGCGAAGCGGCGGCGATTGGTGTTCCCAACGAGCATTCCGGCGAAGTGGTCAAACTCTTCATCGTGCGCAAAGATCCGCTGTTGACCGAAGATGCGATCAAGGCGTTCTGTGCCGAGCGACTAACCAACTATAAGCGTCCCCGAACCATTGAGTTCCGTGATGAACTGCCGAAAAGCAATGTCGGCAAAATCCTGCGGCGCGAGTTGCGCGGCTGACAAACACCAGAAAGCCGCCCCGTGCGGCTTTCTTCTTTTTTAATGTATCCCGATTTTTAAATGGGTTGCCCGACATCAATCCGGTTGCCGTCAAGGCCCTCGAAAACAAAGGCCCGTAAACCATAGTCCTTGTCCTTGAAGCCCTTGATGATACGCAATCCCTGCGCCTGACAGATCGCATGCAATGCTAATCGCCAACTTTACAGATCACAAAGGATGCAGAACCTGACTCCCTTGCATCACCCCTCTCCCTCATGGTGAGCTTGTCGAACCACGCACCACGGGCATCAACTTGTCACATCAATCAGAACTATTGTGATTTAGCCCGCCCAGCCAGAAAATCCGGGAGATCGGCAATCGAACCCAGTATGACATCGCTTAACGAAGCAAGATCATCAAGCGTGCTGTTGCCGGAGAGCACACCCACGGCAAGCCCTGCACCGGCGGCGTGGGCCATTTCCAGATCGTGCCCATTGTCACCGACCATGGCGATGGCACTGGCCGGAAACCCCGTCTTTGCTGCAAACAGCTCCAACTGGTCAGCATGGGGTTTTGCTCGCGCCACGGAATCATAACCAATGATGACCGAAAAGAGAGAGGTCAGCCCCAAGGCTTCGGCGGTTGCGCGTGCGCCGGCCTCGGAATCATTCGTGGCGATGCCAAGGACAAAACCCTGCGCGGCCAACCGTTCCAGCGTCTCACGCAATCCGTCAATGCCTACAGCGCGGCGCGATCCCTCACGCACCGCATATTCATCATAGGCACGAATGCGCTCGCGCTTTTCTTCGAGCGTCAATTCGGGGTGCCAGAGATCGACAATGTCGTTGATCGTTCCGGCAGCCACAACAGAGCCACCACGGAAACGCTCCATCTCCCAGTCATAGCCACCAGCTTCAACAAGGGCGCGCGCACGACCCTCGTCCCCGCCTGCGGCCTTGTGGGCGAGTTCCATGGTGATGCCGAACCATGTGCGATTGAAATCAACCAGCGTGCCGTCCTTGTCGAATAGGATGGCGCGGATTTCCGAAGGTTGAGCGCGGGCCATCAGGCTTCCAGTGACCCGGGCCGCGCCTGTTCGGAACGCTTGGCGCCCAGCAGCTTGAGGAGATCATCGCCCCGGCGTGTGTACCTATGGCTGCGGCGCGTGAGGATGCGGCCTGCCTGCGGTGCTATCAGCGTGATATCGCCCGAAGGATCGCCCGGAACTGTGACAATCGTGACCAGTTTTGCGCCTGCCTCGACTTCATCGCCGATATCAACATGAAACAGGATCATACCACCCTGCGGCGCGCGGATCATTTCAACGTTCTCGAGTGGCGTGACCGGCCCCTTGAAATCGACAATCAGCTTGACGGCAGGATCAGTGACCACACCGCGATGCACGAGGAAACGATAAAGGCCTTCCGCATCGGCTTTGCCGGTAGTGATATCGACATCGCTCAACCCGCGAAACTCAACAGTCGTAACAGCGCGACGTTTTACGTCGCGCTTGGCTTCCGGCAGTTGCAGAACCGGATGGGCGCATGCTTCTTCAAAGGCGGCATCGGCAGTGCTGTTCCATGACAGAATAGCTGTTGAGCCCAGCGCCGCAGCGAGATCATACATCTCGGGCAGGAAAGCCTGATGGATATAGAGATAATTCTCGCTCTCATCATCGCAGTGCAGGTCGAGCACGATTTCATGGGGTAGCGCCAGACGCAGCAATTGTGCCTTCAACCGTTCCGCCAGAGATTTCGGGCCATCAATGGGAACAAGCCTTGAAGTATCGAACGTATCGAGCAGCGGGAATGAACGATTGAAATTGACGCTGGAAAAGAATTCAAACCGGCCTAGATGTTGATGCGACTGCCACTGCGCCGATCCAACCGGATTGGCCTGCGGCACCACTGTGATATCGCCTGATATCCGACCTTCCCTGTCAGCTTTTTCCAGCATGGGAATGAGAAAATGCAAGGCAGCCTGGCCGGGCAGTTCGGAGCCATGGAGGGAGGATTGCAGATAGGCGCTGACCGCCTTTTCATCCTTGCCCGCAAAACGCAGCACGCGCAGTTCAATATGGTTGCCCGGCACATCGCCAGCCAGCTGAATAGTCTCGGTTTTCATCAATGCTTTCCCGGTTCCTCAAATCCGGCCCTGGAGCAAAGGCCGGAAACCCATTCTGTTTGTTATTGGGCCATTATAGCCTATTTGGCGCGGCGTTTTCGCAAGTGCGCGACAAGACCTTGCGTGGACGCGTCCTTGTCCTTTGGCTTGACCTCGCCGGAGACGATCGGGAGAAGTTCCGTCGCCAGTTCCTTGCCCAACTCAACACCCCATTGGTCAAAAGCATTGATGCCGAAAAGCTGCGCCTCGACAAACACCCGGTGTTCGTAGAGTGCAATCAGGCGGCCAAGCGCAAAAGGATCGAGCTTGTCGTAGACGATGGTGATCGATGGACGATTGCCGGTGAAAACGCGGTGCGGTGCAATCCGTTTCACTTCGGACTTCGGCAGATTTTTCGCAGCAAGCTGCGCCTTGGCCTCGTCAAGCGTGCGGCCTTTCATCAAGGCTTCCGACTGGGCAAGGCAATTGGCAAGCAGCATCTCGTGCTGATTGTCCAGATGCGGTTCATGCCCCTTCGCCGCGACAATAAACTCCAGCGGGATCGTGTCTGTGCCCTGATGCAGGAGCTGGAAGAAAGCATGTTGGCCATTGGTGCCGGGCTCGCCCCAGACGACAGGACCAGTTGGCCCGGAGACAGGCTTGCCATCAACGGTGACGCCCTTGCCATTCGATTCCATATCGAGTTGTTGCAAGTAAGCGGGCAGACGGGCCAGACGCTGATCGTAGGGAATAACGGCGCGGCTGGTATAGCCGGAGATGGCACGATGCCAGTAGCCCACCAGACCGAGCATCATCGGCAGATTTTTATGAAGTGCAGCTTTACGGAAATGTTCGTCCATTGAATGGGCGCCGTCGAGGAAACGGCCAAAATTTTCAGGCCCGATAGCAATCATCAGAGGCAGACCAATGGCCGACCAGATGGAATAGCGGCCGCCAACCCAATCCCAGAAACCAAAGATCCGGTCTTCTGGAATACCAAAGGCGTCGACCTTGTCGAGTGCGGTCGAAACCGCTGCAAAATGCTGGCCAACGGCCTTCTCGCCCAATGCATCGGCGATCCATTTGCGCGCTGCCTTGGCATTGGTCATGGTTTCAATGGTGGTAAATGTCTTCGAGGCCACGATAATCAGCGTTGTCGCCGGGTCAAGGTCTTTCAACGTATCAGCGATATGTGCGCCATCAACATTGGAGACGAAGTGCGTCTTCGGGCCATCATGATAGGGTGACAGCGCAAGCGTTGCCATGGCCGGCCCAAGATCGGAACCGCCAATACCAATATTGATCACGTCAGTAATCGGCTTGTTCTTGGAACCTTTGATCGCTCCCGAGCGCAGACCATCCGCATAGGCACCCATGCGCTTGAGCACATCATTCACGCCGGGCATAACATCCACACCATCAACCTTCACAGGCTTGTTGGAGCGGTTGCGCAGCGCTGTGTGCAGAACGGCCCGGCCTTCCGTATTGTTGATTGGTTCGCCGGCAAACATTGCATCGCGCCGGGCTTCGACATTGGCAACTTTTGCCAGATCGCCAAGAAGAGACAATGTCTTGTCATTGACGAGACATTTCGACCAGTCGAGAAGAAGATCATCAAGATGAAGCGAATAGCGGTCGAAGCGTTTGGGATCTTCTGCAAAGGTCGCACGCATATTTTTCGGTGCGCCGCTTTTGAAATGTGCTTTCAATGCCTGAACGGAACCACGCAGGTCGTTCGCTTTCACCTTCGCCATATCTCTCTCCTGAAGTCACGCCTTGAACCTGTCGGGCAGGAACCTGCCATCGGAATCATTTTGTTTCAATCGGTCAAAAGCAGAATCTCTTCCGATTTAACGTCAGGCCGATTTAACATCAGGAGTGTGCGCCGCAAATCCGGGCGGAACTGCGGCGCAAAAGTCTATCAGCCCTTGATGGCTGTCAGAACTTCATCATACGCCTTGCAGGCGTCTTTCAGATCGGTCTGGCCCTGATACTTGGTCGCCAGTTCCTGCATCTTGGTAACAATTCCCTGTGCCTTGGATGGGTCCTTGGTAACGACCTGCTGTACGGCAGCGGTGATTTCACCGGCCTTTTTGGTCAGCTCTTCCTGGGTGCAGGTAGGGGCTTTCGAGCAACCAACGAGAGCGACAGCCAGCAGCGAAATGCCGGCGACCATTTTCAATTTCATTTGCAGTCTCCCTTGATGAGATGAGTGAAGTAGAGAAGTGAAACACTTCTCCGATATTGCCCTGTGATGCGTCATCCCTACGGAATCACAAAGTCTTAACCCTGTTATTACACTGCCTCTGTTCGGTCCAGAGCCATCATCGCCAGTATCATGATGTTTTGTGACAGGATTTAATACATTGGCAAAAATATTGAACTTTATAAATTGTGGACAGGCTGAGTCGTCTATTTTAGCCTTCTCTTTGCAAAGAGGATTTGAAATATGGACATAACAGGCGAAGAGCGCATCGCTGCACCACGCGATGCAGTCTGGAAAGCATTGAATGATCCGGACATCCTGAAAGCCTGTATTCCCGGCTTCGAGAGGCTTGAATGGATTTCAGATACGGAACTTGAAGCGACAGTCGTCGTGAAACTCAGCCTCATAAAAGCGCGCTTCAGCGGCAGGATTGAACTCAGCAATCTCAATCCCCCGCACTCATACACCATCACCGCCGAGGGCAAGGGCGGTATTGCCGGATTTGCCAAAGGCGCAGCAGATGTCAACCTGATCGAGGAAGGCAACGAGACTGTGCTTGTCTATAAGGTTCATGCCGATGTGAGTGGCAGAATTGCCCAAATCGGCGGCCGACTGGTATCGTCCTGGGCCACAAAACTTGCCGCCCGGTTTTTCGAAAGCCTTGGTCAGATTGCCGCCAGCACCTGAGGCCTTCTAGAAATCGACCGGCCTGTCGCATTTTCCATAAGCCATGGCGGAATGACGTTTGGGTCTGATGCAATGAAGCCGGATATCCTGCCCGCAGATAAAGATTGCATTCAGGCTGGAATTCATGCGCGCATTTGATTTCATCATTGTTGGTTCAGGCTCAGCCGGATCGGTTGTTGCCGAGCGCCTGTCCGCCAGCGGCCGTCATTCTGTGCTTGTGCTGGAAGCAGGCGGTTCGGACCGGCGGTTTTTCGTGCAGATGCCGCTTGGTTATGGCAAAACCTTTTATGACAAATCCGTCAACTGGATGTACCGCGCCGAATCCGATCCGGGACTTGGCGGCAATGCTGATTACTGGCCGCGCGGCAAGGTACTCGGCGGATCAAGCTCGATCAACGCCATGGTCTATGTGCGTGGTGCAAGGGAAGATTTCGACGAATGGCGCGACCGGGGCAATCCCGGCTGGGGCCATGATGACCTGCTCCCCCTATTCCGGGCGCTGGAAGATCATGACGGACCAGCGAAAAGCCTTGGCCACGGCGGCCCCGTTCATGTCACCGACTGCTCGGGCCTGTTTCATCCGCTTGCCAACCAAATTCTGAAAGCCGCACAGGAGGCGGGCCTGCCCTATAATGCTGATTTTAATGGCGCTACACAGGAAGGCACAGGACCGTTTCAGCTGACCACCAAGAACGGGCGGCGCATGTCCGCCGCGCGGGCTTTCCTGCGCCCGGCGATGAAGCGCGCCAATGTGACTGTACTCACAGGCGCAATGGTGCAGCGTGTCACTTTCGAGGGCAAGCGTGCCACCGGCGTCACGTTTGTCCGCAATGGCCAAACCGAGACAGTCAACGCGGGGCGCGAAGTCATTCTGTGCGGGGGTTCCGTCAACTCACCACAGCTGCTTGAACTATCGGGTATTGGCGATGCAACGCGATTGCAGCAACTCGGCATCCCCGTCGTACAAGCCAATAGTCAGGTCGGAGAAAACCTGCAGGATCATCTAGGCATCAATTACACCTACCGCGCCAATGTCGCCTCACTTAATCAGGTGCTGCGGCCATGGTGGGGGAAGATGCTGGTCGGCATCGAATATCTGTTGCTGCGAACAGGGCCGCTATCGATCAGCATGAATCAGGGCGGGGGCTTTTTTCGCACCGATCCATCCCGCTCACGCCCAAACATGCAGCTTTATTTTCAAGCGTTCTCAACAGTGCGCCCCAAGGAGGGCGAGCGGCCAATCCTGACACCTGATCCGTGGCCGGGCTTTTCCATTGGTCTGTCCAATTGCCGTCCGACCAGCGTCGGCTCCATCCATATTCGCTCTGGCAATCCGCTTGAAGCACCGAGAATTGTGCCGAATGCTTTTTCAACCGAGCATGATGTGGCTGAGATGCTCGATGCGGTCAAATTCCTGCGAAAGATTGCAGGCACACCAACCCTGTCAAAACTGATTGTCGAGGAATTGCTGCCGGGTCCGGATTGCCGGAGCGATGAGGATCTTATCGCTGACTTCCGCAAACGCAGCGGTACGGTCTATCATCCCGTTTCCACCTGCCGCATGGGGCCAGACCCCGCTCAGTCGGTGGTCGATCCGCGCTTGCGCGTTCACGGCGTCGAGGGTCTGCGCGTTATCGATTGTTCGATTTTTCCCAACATCATATCCGGCAACACCAATGCCGCTGCCATGATGGTGGGTGCCAAGGGCGCAAGCCTTGTTCTGGAAGAACGTGCATAAATTTCATTTCGTTCAATAGCCCCGTTCAATCCTTCCTTCGCGAGCGCCAGAGGATGGAACACATCTTTTTTGCATTTTCTTGACCGTTTGATAAAAAATTTGACCTTTTGTGAAAATCTGGCATTCTTTCCCTCAACAGGCGCCGGACATACCGGCCCACCACCAAATTGCAGGCGCTTCCCAAGGGAACGGGACGCCGCAATTTCAGAAATGGAGAGGCGATTTCATGGGATCGATTGATTCTGGAATCCGTGATGTGAGGGCCGGGCGGCTTGAGTCTGAGGCCTACACCGATGTTTTTTCCGATCTGCATCCGGCACTGACACGGCATGAGGCCTTTGTTGAGTCCGACCGCTGCTACTTCTGCTACGATGCGCCATGCATGAATGCCTGTCCCACGGGCATCGACATTCCGCTGTTCATTCGCCAGATTGCCGCTGACAATCCTACCGGTTCGGCAAAGACCATTCTCGCAGAAAACATTCTGGGCGGCATGTGCGCCCGTGTCTGCCCGACGGAAACTCTGTGCGAACAGGCCTGCGTGCGCGAAACGGCTGAAGGCAAGCCGGTCAAGATCGGGCTCCTGCAACGCTATGCCACCGATCACCTGATGGAAAAAGGCCAGCACCCATTCAAACGGGCTGAACCGACAGGCAAAAGCGTCGCCGTTGTCGGTGCTGGTCCTGCCGGATTATCCGCCGCGCACCGCCTTGCCAAGCACGGGCACAATGTCACGATCTTCGAGGCGCGGCCCAAGGCTGGCGGTCTCAATGAATATGGTATCGCCGCCTATAAGAGCGTCGATAACTTCGCCCAGCAGGAACTCGATTTCATTCTGGAAATCGGCGGAATCACCATCGAGAATGATAAGGCGCTTGGCCGCGATATCAGTATCGACGCGCTGAAAGCGGGTTTTGATGCGGTGTTCCTCGGCATGGGCTTGCCGGGTGTTAATGAACTTGGCCTTGAAGGGGAAGACGCCGCAGGCTGCATCGATGCGGTTGATTACATCTCCGTGCTGCGCCAGAGCGAAGACCTGTCGCAAATATCCGTCGGGCGCGACGTTGTCGTCATTGGTGGTGGCATGACCGCCATCGACGTAGCCGTCCAGACGAAACTGCTTGGTGCGGAGAATGTCATCATCGCCTACCGGCGCGGGCCGGAAAGCATGAATGCCAGCCCTTATGAACAGGAACTGGCGCTGAAAACCGGCGTCATCATCCGTCATTGGTTGCAGCCGCGCGCGCTTACCCGCAACGCGGCAGGCGAAGTCTGCGGTATCACGCTTGACTATACGGCCATGGTCGATGGCAGGCTTGCCGGGACAGGCGAGAGCATCACGCTTGCCAGTGACCAGATTTTCAAAGCCATCGGCCAGACGCCAGCGGAGAGCATTCTAGCTGAATCCGGCTTGGCTTTGGCGAAGGGACGCATCAGCGTCGATGATGATCGCCGTACATCCGTTCCCGGCATATGGGCGGGCGGTGACTGCATTGCCGGTGGTCAGGATTTGACCGTGGCAGCGGTTCAGGATGGCAAGCTTGCCGCTGAATCAATCCATCGCTCCTTGACGCAGCAACCGGAGAAAATCAGCGGTTTTGTTGAAGCCGTCATGGCCGAGAATCCGGATGGCACGTCAGCTGCGGCCCAGCATCCCACCCATTCAAACCACATTGCTGGTTGAAGGAGATATCGACATGGCTGATCTTTCATCGAATTTCCTCGGCATCAAATCCCCTAACCCCTTCTGGCTGGCTTCTGCACCGCCAACGGATAAGGCCTACAATGTCGAGCGCGCCTTCAAGGCGGGCTGGGGCGGAGTAGTCTGGAAGACATTGGGGGAAGAGGGCCCACCTGTCGTCAACGTCAACGGTCCACGCTATGGCGCAATCCACGGCCCTGACCGGCGGTTGCTTGGCCTGAACAATATCGAGCTTATCACCGACCGTCCGCTGGAAGTGAACTTGCGGGAAATGACCGAGGTGAAGAAGAAGTGGCCCGACCGGGCGCTGATTGCCTCTATCATGGTGCCCTGCGAGGAGAATGCCTGGAAAGCCATTCTGCCCTTGGTTGAGGCTACCGGTGCTGACGGTATCGAGCTTAACTTCGGCTGCCCGCACGGCATGTCCGAGCGCGGCATGGGTGCCGCTGTCGGTCAGGTACCTGAATATATCGAAATGGTTGTCCGCTGGTGCAAGCAGTATACGCGTATGCCTGTCATCACCAAGCTGACGCCGAATATCGCCGATATTCGCAAGCCAGCACGGGCGGCAAAAGCTGGCGGTACGGACGCCGTGTCACTGATCAACACCATCAACTCCATTGTATCTGTTGATCTTGATACATTTGCACCTAATCCGTCGATTGATGGCCGCGGTTCACATGGCGGCTATTGCGGCCCGGCGGTCAAGCCAATCGCGCTGAACATGGTGGCGGAAATTGCGCGTGATGCGGAAACCCGCGGCCTGCCGATTTCGGGCATTGGCGGCATCACCACATGGCGCGATGCGGCTGAATTCATCGCGCTCGGTTGCGGCAATGTGCAGGTCTGCACTGCCGCCATGACCTACGGCTTCAAGGTCGTGCAGGAGATGATCGACGGATTGTCCGATTGGATGGATTCACGCGGGTTCAGCTCCATCGAAGACTTCCGTGGTTTGGCCGTGCCGAATGTTTCGGACTGGCAATATCTCAACCTCAACTACATCACCAAGGCGCAGATCGATCAGGACCTCTGCATCAAATGCGGTCGTTGTCACATCGCCTGTGAGGACACATCACATCAGGCCATCACAGCGATGGTTGATGGTGCGCGGCATTTCGAGGTGATTGATGAGGAATGCGTTGGCTGTAATCTGTGCGTCAATGTCTGCCCGGTTGATAACTGCATCACCATGGTGCCGATGACGTCGGGCGTTGATCCGCGCACCAAGACACCAATCCAGCCTGATTACGCCAACTGGACGACACACCCGAACAATCCGATGGCCAAGGCGGCAGCGGAATAACAAACTCAAAACCCGCCCTTCGAGGCGGGTTTTTGTGAGTTGTTTGGTTCGTGGTGCGTGGTTCGACAAGCTCACCATGAGGGAGAGTGTGGATGCAACGCTAATCGCAAACGTTGCAGAATAAAGCTCCCCTCACCCTGAGCCCGTCGAAGGGCCTCATGGTGAGCTTGTCGAACCACGAACCACACACCTCGATTTGCACAACCAACAGTGGCTATTCAGTCATATAGTCGTGCACCACTTCCCCAAGTCCCAATGTCAGATCAGCAATGAAATGCGAAGCTGACAGAACTTCCAGAACCGGCAGACGCGAGACATCAGCCATGACATGCGCATGGAGTTCCAGCGCGGCAGGGGCAGTCCATGCGCCCTTCAGATCAATATCCTGCAGGTGATACTGAACCAGTTCGCAGATGCGTGCCGTGCCGTCCACATGCGGAATAATCTTGATGAGATAATTCGGCAGCAATAGCGATTTCAGCACGGCATCATGATCGGCCGCTTTGTGCTTGTAGCCCATGGTGCCGGTGGCACAGAGGACACTGCCATAGTGCAGGGTACCAAGGATGGTCTCGCCCTCATGGGTGATTTTCGGGCTGGCCAGTTTCTTCGGAAAGCCCCAGATTTCGCGCCCGCCCGCAATCGGGGCGTCATCGTCGAGATACATGGAATGAACATAGACGCCATCCTTGCCGTTGAAGCGGACCGGGATGACCTGACCGGACTCGGTATAGTCACCAAAACCAGTGGAGTCGGGCATGCGGATGAACTCGAATTTGACGACCGGTTCCGTGATCTCAAGCGGTTCCGGCACGACAGCCCTCAGTGCTTCCGGATCGGTGCGATAGGTGATGACCACATATTCGCGGTTGATGAAGCGATAGGGTCCCGGCGGATAGGACGGGTTGGTAAGCGGCATGGCATAGGCGGAACGAACATCGGATATTTTCACGGGTTATCTCCGGATATCAGGGGCGGCCTTGCTGACAAGACAGGCGCTACAACCAATATTGCAGCGCGATGTGACAATAGTGCAATGCACAATTTCTGTCTGTCAATTTGCTGTGAAATCATGTGATTGGTGATTTGCATTAACATTGTGCGCCCTTCGACAGGCTCAGGATGAGGGATATGGGTGGGTTGCAGGGAGCTATATTCTGCAACGTTTCCGATTAGCTTTGCAGCCACTCCTCTGCCTCATCCTGAGCCTGTCGAAGGGCGCACAATGTTAATGCAAATCACCAATCACAGCCTAGGGCGAATGCCATTGAGAATAATGCTTAAAACCGCCTGCGCTGTCTGCTCGCGGAAACCCGGACGGCCAACCTGATTGCCCATAATGGCGCGGACCTGCACGTCGAAATCCGCATAGTGCTGGGTGGTGGCCCAGATCATGAAAATAAGGTGATAGGGATCAACCGGTGCAAGCTTGCCCTCGCCCACCCAGCGGCGGATAACCGCCGCCTTGTCATCCACCAGCGGCTTCAGATGTTTGCTCAGAAATTCGCTGATAGCCGGTGCGCCATGCAGCACTTCATTGGCAAAAAGCCGTGATGCCTCCGGGTGGCTTTCCGACATGCGGATTTTCACCGTAATGTATTTGCGCAATTGCTCGATCGGATCGCCCTCGGGATCAATCTCTGCAAGCGGTGCAAGCCATTCCTCCAGCGTCTCCTCCAGCAGCGTCACATAGATATTCTGCTTGCGTGGAAAATAGTAGAGCAGGTTCGGCTTGGACATCCCCGCCTTGTCAGCGATCTGATCAATGGTGGTGCCGCGAAAACCATAGGTGGAAAAAACATCAAGGGCGGCGTCAAGGATGAGACGGCGGTTGATTTCCTGAATCCGCGTTGTCTTTTCCGGCGCTTCGCTGGTCTTTTTCTTCGTTGCCCTTGCCATGCTCCTCACCCCTTCTTGGTACTGGACACAACGGCTTTTTCGTCGCATCCCGGAACCACCCTTATTTCCCATAAAGCGCTTGACCGGCTTCCTATGCTCTTCTAGCCTGCATTTTGACCAACTAGTCAAGTTTTTGATTGCACCACAGGTTCAATCATTCGGGAACACAAAACAAGCGGCAATGTCCGCAAATCAGGAGGCGTACGTCACATGTCGAAATCGGCATTGGGATTGGGCACCAACAATCTCGAGGCGTTCTGGATGCCGTTTTCGGCAAACAGGCAATTCAAGCAAAATCCGCGTCTTCTGGTCAGTGCCAAGGACATGCATTTCAAGTCAGCCGATGGCCGCGAAATCCTCGATGGAACCGCCGGTCTGTGGTGCTGCAATGCCGGTCACTCACGCCCGAAGATTGTCGAAGCTGTGCAGAAGCAGGTTGCCGAACTCGACTATGCGCCCGCCTTCCAGATGGGCCATCCCAAAGTCTTCGAACTGGCCGCACGCCTCGCCGCCATGCTGCCCTCGCCAATTGATCATGTATTCTTCACCAATTCAGGTTCGGAATCGGTCGATACGGCACTCAAGATCGCCCTCGCCTATCACCGCGCCAAAGGCAATGGCACCAAGACAAAACTGATCGGACGCGAGCGCGGTTATCACGGCGTCGGTTTCGGTGGTATTTCCGTTGGCGGCATTTCCGGCAACCGCAAGGCGTTCGGCAATGCACTTGGCGGGGTCGATCACATCCGCCACACGCACGACCTTGCACGCAACGCCTTTACCCGCGGCGAACCTGAGTATGGCGCGGAATTTGCCGATGATCTGGAAAAGGTCATCGCTCTGCATGACGCCTCGAACATTGCCGCTGTCATCGTTGAGCCGGTCGCAGGATCAACAGGCGTTCTCATCCCGCCAAAGGGTTATCTGAAGCGCCTGCGTGAAATCTGCACCAAGAATGATATCCTGCTGATCTTCGATGAAGTCATCACCGGTTTTGGCCGTCTTGGTACGCCGTTTGCCGTTGACTATTTCGGCGTGGTTCCCGATCTCATCACCACGGCCAAAGGCATCACCAGCGGCGTGATTCCGATGGGCGCAGTCTTTGCTTCCAAGCAAATCTACGATGCTTTCATGACTGCTCCTGAGAACACCATCGAGCTGTTCCATGGCTATACCTATTCCGGGCACCCGGTCGCCTGTGCGGCGGCACTGGCAACACTCGACACCTATGAGGAAGAGGGCTTGCTCACTCGCGCAGCCGAGCTTTCGGATTACTGGGCAGATGCGCTGCATGCCTTGAAGGGTTTGCCGCACGTCATCGATATCCGCAATCTTGGTCTGATCGGCGCGATCGAACTGGAACCTATTCCCGGTGCGCCGACAAAACGCGCCTTCCAGGCATTCCTTGACGCCTATGAGAAGGGCGTTCTCATCCGCACGACAGGCGATATCATTGCGCTGTCGCCACCACTGATCATCACCAAGGGCCAGATCGAACATCTCTTCGATACATTGGCCGATGTTCTCAAGAACCTCGCATAATCGAAAGGCTGTCACATGGCGCTCACTGGAAATCTAAGGATCAACGGCGACCGTCTCTGGGACAGCCTGATGGATATGGCAAAGATCGGGCCGGGTCTGCGCGGCGGCAATAACCGCCAGACCCTGACCGATGAGGATGCCGAAGGCAGGCGTCTGTTCCAGAGCTGGTGTGAAAAGGCTGGCCTGACCATGGGCGTCGACACCATGGGCAATATGTTCTTCCATCGCGAGGGTACAGACCCGGATGCCCTGCCCGTTTACGTCGGCAGCCATCTCGACACCCAACCGACCGGCGGCAAATATGACGGCGTTCTCGGTGTGCTTGGGGGGCTGGAACTGATCCGCACGCTCAATGATCTCAACATCAAAACCAAGCATCCCATCGTCGTGGTCAACTGGACCAATGAGGAAGGCACACGCTTTGCTCCGGCCATGCTGGCATCGGGTGTGTTTGCTGGCATTCACACGCAGGACTGGGCCTATGCGCGCGAAGATGCCAAGGGCAAGACATTCGGCGACGAGTTGGAGCGTATCGGTTGGAAGGGCGATGAAAACGTCGGTGCCCGCAAGATGCACGCATTGTTCGAATTGCACATCGAGCAGGGTCCTATCCTTGAAATCGAAGGCAAGGATATTGGCGTTGTCACCCATGGACAGGGATTGTGGTGGCTACAGATTACGCTGACCGGCAAAGACAGCCATACGGGCTCTACCCCCATGCCCATGCGCCGGAATGCCGGGCTGGGCATGGCGCGCATCACCGAACTCGTCCACACCATCGCCATGGCCCATCAGCCAAGCGCTGTCGGTGCCATCGGCCATTGCGATGTCTATCCGAATTCGCGCAATGTCATTCCCGGCAAGGTGATTTTCACCGTCGATTTCCGCTCGCCAGATATCAAGACATTGAACGCGATGAAGGCCGAGCTTGAGGAAAAGGCGCCGAAGATCGCCAAGGAACTGGGGCTGGAAATCGAGATCGAAGAAGCCGGGCATTTTGATCCCGTCACCTTCGACGAGGGCTGCGTGACCGCCGTGCGCAATGCAGCCGAGCGGCTTGGTTATAGCCATCGCAACATGATTTCCGGTGCCGGGCATGATGCCTGCTGGGTCAACCGGGTTGCCCCGACAGCGATGGTCATGTGCCCCTGCGTCGGCGGACTCAGCCACAATGAAGATGAAGAAATTTCGAAGGAATGGGCGGCCGCCGGTGCGGATGTCCTTCTGCATGCTGTTCTGGAAACGGCGGTGATTGAAACCTGACCGGATAACCGTTCATACAGAGCAACATGTTCGACAAAAGACCAATAAGGGGAACGAACACATGGCTACGAAAGTGATCAAAGGCGGGACAATCATTGCCGCCGACCGCACATACAAAGCGGATGTGCTGATTGAAGGCGATATCATCGCCCGGATCGGCGCTGATCTTTCCGGCGATGAGATTATCGATGCGACGGGCTGCTATCTGATGCCGGGTGGCATCGATCCGCATACCCATCTCGAAATGCCCTTTATGGGCACACATTCTTCCGACGATTTCGATACTGGCACCGCTGCAGCATTGGCAGGCGGAACGACAATGGTGGTCGATTTCGTTCTCCCAGGTACAGACGGCTTGCTTGCGGCCTTGCAGGACTGGTTCCAGAAGGCAGGCAAGGCGCGCACCGACTATTCCTTCCACATGGCCATCACCGGCTGGAACAAACAAATTTTTGACGAGATGCCAAAGGTGGTTGAGCGCGGCATCAATACGTTCAAGCACTTCATGGCCTATAAGGGCGCACTGATGGTGGATGACGACGAAATGTTCGCCTCGTTCACGCGCTGTGCCGAAATCGGTGCCATGCCGCTGGTTCATGCGGAAAATGGTGATGTGGTCGCCCATCTCCAGCAGAAGCTTCTGTCTGAAGGCAATAACGGACCGGAGGCTCATGGCTATTCCCGCCCGCCTGAGATTGAGGGTGAAGCGGCCAACCGCGCCATCATGATTGCCGATCAGGCCGGTGTACCGCTCTATATCGTGCATGTTTCCTGCGAGCAGGCGCATGAAGCGATCCGCCGTGCGCGCCAGAAAGGCATGCGCGTTTATGGCGAGCCACTGGTGCAGCATCTGACGCTTGACGAAGGCGAATACAAGAACAAGGACTGGGACTATGCGGCGCGGCGCGTGATGTCGCCGCCCTTCCGCGACAAAAGCCATCAGGACGGTCTGTGGGCTGGCCTCGCCTCCGGCAGCCTACAGGTCGTGGCAACTGATCATTGCGCCTTCACAACAGAACAGAAGCGCTTTGGAGTTGGCGACTTCACCAAGATTCCGAACGGCACCGGCGGCCTTGAAGACCGCCTGCCTGTTCTGTGGACCAAAGGCGTTCGCACCGGCCGCCTGACGCCCAATGAGTTTGTGGCTGTAACATCCACAAACATTGCCCGCATTCTCAACATTTACCCGCGCAAGGGTGCAATCCTGCAAGGCTCGGACGCTGATATCGTCATTTGGGACCCTGAGGCATCAAAAGTCATTTCAGCCAAAACCCAGAAATCCGCCATCGACTACAATGTGTTCGAAGGTATCGAGGTAACCGGCCTGCCGCGCATCACCCTGTCACGCGGTCAGATTGCCTACAAAGATGGTGAAGTGCTGGCTCCCACGGGCAGCGGACGCTTTGTCGAACGCGAGGCCAATGCGCCAGCCAATCGCGCACTTTCCACTTGGAAGGAACTCACGGCACCGCGTAAGGTTGAGCGCGATCCGAAGAACATACCGGCGGGTGTCTGATGGGGTTGATATGAATGCAATGCCTCAAGTAACCCTCAAAAATGTGATCGATGTCAAAGACCTGTCGCTGGTCTTCCAGACCAATGACGGGCCTGTCAACGCACTGTCGAACATCAATCTTGCAGTGAATGGCGGCGAATTCGTTTCCTTCATCGGACCAAGCGGCTGTGGCAAGACCACCCTTCTGCGCGTCATTGCCGATCTGGAGCAGCCAACGTCCGGGGCGATCTCCGTCAATGGTATGACGCCTTCCGAAGCACGCCAGAAACGCGCCTATGGTTATGTATTTCAGGCTGCAGCGCTTTATCCATGGCGCACCATTGGCGGTAATGTTTCCCTGCCGCTGGAAGTGATGGGCATGTCGAAAGCCGAGCGGGCGGAGCGCATCGCCAAAAACCTTGAGCTGGTCAATCTCTCCGGTTTCGAAAAGAAGTTCCCATGGCAACTATCGGGCGGTATGCAGCAGCGCGCTTCTATCGCACGGGCGCTTTCGTTCGATCCTGATATGCTGCTGATGGATGAACCTTTCGGTGCACTCGACGAAATCGTCCGCGATCACCTCAACGAGCAGTTGTTGAAGCTCTGGGCGAAAACGCAGAAGACTGTGATTTTCGTTACACATTCCATTCCCGAAGCGGTGTTCCTCTCAACGAAAATCGTCGTAATGAGCCCGCGTCCGGGCCGAATTCACGAGATTATCGACTGTAATCTCGGCACTGAACGCACGCTCGATATTCGCGAGACACCGGCGTTTCTTGAGATTGCGCACCGGGTTCGCGAGGGCCTGCGCCATGGTCATTCCTATGATGGAGAATGACATGGGCAGTTGGCATTATCGTGGTGCGTGGTTCGACAAGCTCACCATGAGGGAGAGTTGTGATGAATGGGCGTCAAGGTCTGCAACGTTGGCGACTATCATTGCAGCCAACACGCGCCCTCATGGTGAGCTCGTCGAACCACGCATTATGGTAATGCCATGGTCTGGTGCATCATGATCAACCGGGGCAGATGATGACCACGATACGCGCTGCCAAATTGCGTGACATGTCTGACTGTGCGGCAATCGTCAATGCATGGATTGATACAACCGAATGGATGCCGCGGGTACATCCGGAAGAGGACGTCGCCGAATATTATCAGGACATTGTTTTTGCAAAGTACGAGGTCTTTGTCGCCGACGACGATGGTGCGATTGCCGGAATGGTAGCCCTCTCACCAGACAATATCGTCAACGCGCTCTATGTTCACCGGAACCATCGCGGCAATGGAATCGGCAAGGCGCTGCTGGACCACGCCAAACAGGAAGCAACCGGGCCGATAGAACTCTGGACCTTTGTGGAAAATCACGGCGCACAAGCTTTCTATCTCAGGGAAGGATTTAGCGAGGTTCGGCGCACCGATGGCGATAATGAGGAACATTTGCCGGATATTCTCTATCGATGGCAGCGCCCGGTTGGAGGGCCGCACCCATGAACTTTATCCGCAACAGCGTGATACCTGTCGGAACGGTGCTCATCGCCATTCTCGTGCTCTGGTATGGCTTCGCCGTCATTCTCAACGCGCCATTCGAGCGTGATCAGGCAGCGCGCGCCAATACCGAGATTTCAACCCGCCAGCTGATTGCCAATACCATGGCGCAGGAGCGCCCGGTCCTGCCTGCTCCGCATCAGGTCGCCGAGGAAATCCGCAAGACTGTGTTCGATATCAGTCCGACATCAAAGCGCAGCCTCGTCTACCACGTCGGCGTAACGTTCTCGTCGACCCTGCTGGGTTTTGGGCTTGGAACGCTGCTTGGCGTCCTGCTTGCCATTGCAATTGTGCATTCGCGCACGCTGGACAAGAGCCTGATGCCATGGATCATCACCTCGCAGACGGTGCCTATCCTTGCCATCGCGCCGATGATTATTGTGGTGCTGAATGCCGTCAATATCACCGGGCTTTTGCCCAAGGCGATGATCTCCACATACCTTTCGTTCTTTCCCGTGGCTGTCGGCATGGTCAAAGGCCTGCGTTCACCCGAGATTATGCATCTTGACCTGATGCGCACCTATAATGCCTCAAAGTCACAGGTGTTCTGGAAACTGCGCTGGCCCGCTTCCATGCCCTATCTCTTTACCTCGATGAAGATTGCTGTGGCCATCAGCCTTGTTGGCGCCATCGTCGGCGAACTGCCGACCGGAGCAGTCGCGGGGATCGGCGCGCGGCTGCTGGCAGGCTCCTATTACGGCCAGACGGTGCAGATCTGGGCCGCCTTGCTTGCGGCGGCACTGATGGCTGCCATTCTCGTCAGCCTGATTGGGCTGGTAGCCACGCTCGTCAACCGGCGCATGGGAGTACGCCCATGAGGATTTCCCGCTCGCCGCTGGCCATTTCAGCTTTCCTGCTTGCTATTGGCGGATTGCTAATATCGTCGGGTGGCGATGTTCAGGATACGCTTGCCTATTCGACACCGGTTATCCTGTTTGTCGCGGCGGCGGTGGCGCTTTTCACCAGCGTGTCGGCCTCATCGCTGATTGCGCTGCTTATACTCGTCCATATCGTTCCCTTCTGTCTTATCGGTCTGCTCCACTCTATGGGACCAGAAGGCCCTTCAATCGGCTATTGGTGCATGGTGGCGTCAGCCTGGCTGCTGGCATGGTTCAGCGTGCAGAATCTCGCCGGCCTGAAATTAGCCCGACCGGACGCGCAGCGCGTTGTCAATCTCGCCTTGCCTGTTCTCTTCGGCGCGTGGCTGCTGATCCTCTGGGAGATCATTGTCCGGGGTTTCGGCGTACCAAGCATCCTGTTGCCGCCGCCATCCATGATCGCCGGGCGCATCTCGAACTCTGTACCCACACTCTGGGCGGATTTCCAGCAGACTTATCTGAAAGCCGCCATCGCCGGTTATGCCATCGGATGCGGTAGCGGTTTCCTCGCGGCTATCCTCGTTGACCGGGTGCCATTCCTGCGCAAGGGCCTGCTGCCCATCGGCAATCTTGTCGCCGCTCTTCCTGTTGTTGGCATAGCACCCATCATGGTGATGTGGTTCGGGTCCTACTGGGAATCCAAGGCCGCAGTCGTCGTCATCATGACCTTTTTCCCGATGCTGGTGAACACGGTGGCAGGACTAGGCGCATCCGGCGCGATGGAACGCGACCTGATGCAGACCTATGGTTCAAGCTACGCACAGACCCTGTTCAAGCTGCGCCTGCCCGCCGCCATGCCATTCATCTTCAACGCGCTGAAGATCAATTCGACACTGGCATTGATTGGCGCCATCGTTGCGGAATTCTTTGGCTCTCCCATTGTCGGCATGGGCTTTCGCATCTCGGCAGAAGTCGGACGCATGAATGTCGATATGGTCTGGGCGGAAATTTTCGTGGCAGCGCTTGCGGGTTCCCTGTCTTACGGGCTTATTACCCTTATCGAGCGGGCCGTTACTTTCTGGCATCCTTCCTACAGAACTTAAAAACAAGAAAAGAGGAGAACTGAAACATGAAGAAAACGATTGCACTCTCAATGAGTCTGGCGACACTGCTGATGGCGGGCTCTGCGCTGGCAGCCGACAAGCTGACCTTACAGCTGAAATGGGTAACCCAAGGCCAGTTCGCTGGCTATTACGTCGCGAAGGACAAGGGTTTCTACAAGGAAGCTGATCTTGATGTCGAGATCAAGCCGGGTGGTCCTGATGTTGCCCCGCCGCAGGTGATCGCTGGTGGCGGCGCCGATGTGGTGGTTGACTGGATGCCCTCGGCGCTGGCAACCCGCGAGAAGGGCCTGCCCCTTGTCAATATCGCCCAGCCGTTCAAGCGTTCCGGCATGATGCTGACCTGCCGCAAGGAAACCGGCATCACCAAGCCTGAAGACTTCAAGGGCAAGACCCTCGGCGTCTGGTTCGGTGGCAATGAATATCCGTTCCTGTCGTGGATGAACCATCTCGGCCTCAAAACCGATGGCGGGCCAAATGGCGTGACTGTCCTCAAGCAGGGCTTCAACGTCGATCCGCTGATCCAGAAGCAGGCCGACTGCATCTCCACCATGACCTATAATGAATATTGGCAGGTAATCGATGCGGGCATTCCGGCTGATCAACTTGTCACCTTCAAATATGAGGACGAGAAGGTCGCCACACTGGAAGACGGACTTTACGTCTTACAGAAGAGCCTTGATGATCCGAAGATGGTCGAGAAGCTCGCCCGCTTCGTCAAAGCCTCGATGAAGGGTTGGGACTATGCCCGCCAGCATCCGGATGAAGCAGCTAATATCGTGCTTGAGAATGATGCGAGCGGTGCGCAGACCGAAAAGCACCAGAAGCGCATGGTGGCCGAGATCAACAAGCTGACGGAGGGCTCGACCGGCGTTCTCGATGTGGCGGCAGCCGAGCGCACTGTCGAGACATTGCTCGGTGGTGGTTCCGACCCTGTTATCACCAAGAAGCCGGAAGGCGCGTGGACAACAAAGGTCACCGACGCCGCAAAGTAAGGCAAAGGGCAGAAACGAAAAAGGCGGGGATTGCTCCCCGCCTTCTGTTTGTCCAAATGATCCGTTCTATTCGGCGGGCAATGGTGGTTGCGACACTACTTCCAGCAATTCCCGCTCCAGCCGCGCTTCCTCTTCTGCCTTGGGTTTGGAGAAACCGGCAAGCAGGAGATAGGCAACCGGCGTCAGGAACAGCGTTGAGGCCGTGGCAAGCCCCAGACCACCCACAATGACCCAGCCAAGGGCAATACGCGCCTCGGCCCCGGCGCCACTGGCAAGAACCAGAGGAACGCCGCCGAGAATGGCGCAGAGCATGGTCATGACAACCGGGCGCAGACGGATATTGGCTGCTTCCTCAATGGCCTGGCGCACATTCCGGCCCTGATCGCGCAGATGATTGGCAAATTCAACAATGAGAATGCCGTTCTTGGCCATAATACCGACAAGCAGCACCAGCCCGATCTGGCTATAAACGTTCATGCTGGTGCCGGTGAGGATCATGGCAAAGACTGCACAGGCGAGCCCGAGAGGAACCGTGGCCATGACGATAACGGCACTGATGAAACTTTCGAACTGGGCGGCCAGCACGAGCAGGATGATCAGGATAGCAAAACCGAAGGTGACGAACATGCTGGCGGAGTTTTCACCCAGTGTCGCAGCTTCAGCGAGAGGAATGATGCGGTAACCCGGCGGCAGCATCGGCGCGGCCACTTCCTGCACGACCTTGTAGGCATCACCCAGTGCGAAGTCGGGGCTGAGGGCCGCCGTGATGGCAACGGAGCGCATCTGCTGCTCACGCGTCAGCGCGGGCGGCACAGCCACCTCCGTCAGTTTGGCGATGGTCGACATCGGCACAAAACGCCCATCGCTGGTACGCATGAATACATTTTCGAGATCGGTCGGATCATTGATCGGATTGGTGGTGGAAACCAGCTTCACGTCGAAACTGCGATCCTCGATATAGACAGAACCAATCTTGTAACCATCCAGCACCGATTGCAGGGCCTCGGCGAGACCGGTGATATCAATGCCAAGGTCGGAAGCCCGTTCGCGATCAATGGAAACGGAAAGCTGCGGCTGTGTCGGCTCATTGGTCAGACGCGGTCGGTCAAAACGCCGGTCCTTTTCCAGTGCCGAGACGATCTTGGCTGCGGTCGAACCGAGGTCAGCATAGTTGGTGCCGACGATGGCAAACTGCAAGCCGTTACCCGCACCACGAATACCGAGCGAATTGGGCTGGGCGGCAAAGACCTGAATACCCGGAATGTTGCGCACGCGCTTGGAAACATCAGTCAGAATTTCCTGCTGGCTGCGGTGGCGCTCTTTCCATGTGGCAAGGCTGAGCACCATGAAGCCGCGATTGGTATTGCCGTTCTGTCCCGCGATGGAGAACGTATTCTGGATTTCGCCGGAATCACGCATCGGCTGGATCAAAGTCTCGATCTGGCGCATCTGATCGTTGAGATATTCGAGGCTGACGCCTTGGGGTGCCGTGATGCGCAGGAAAGCGGCGGCGCGGTCTTCGGTCGGCGTCAGTTCCTGCTTGAGCAGCGAAAACGCACCGAAGGCGGCACCGGCAAACAAAAGCGATGCCAGAACGACAAGCCACGGAGCGGCCAGACAGCCATGCAGCATGCGCCTGTAGGCTTCGAGGAAAAAACTGCCAACACGCCTGACAAGGCCCGGAGAATGATTGATATCCTCATGTTTCGCTTCACTTGCCGAGAGCAGGCGCGATGCCAGCATAGGACAAAGCGTAAGTGCAACAACGGCAGAAAGCAGCACGCAGATTGCCAGAACGAAACCAAACTCACGGAAGAGACCGCCCGTTTGACCCGGCAGGAAGGAGAGCGGTACAAACACGGCGGCAAGCGTCACGGTCGTTGCGATAACGGCGAAAAACACTTCCTGCGTTCCAAGCACAGCCGCCGCGCGCGGTCCCATACCCTGATTGCGGCGCCTGACGATGTTTTCGAGCACGACGATAGCATCATCAACCACGAGACCCGTCGCCAATACCAGCGCCAGCAGCGTTAGAATGTTGATGGAGAAGCCCGCCAGATACACGGCCGAGATGGTTCCGATGAGAGCCACCGGCATGGAGACGGCAGGAATCAGCGTCGCGCGGATGTCCCACAGGAAGAGATAGATGATCAGAATAATGATGAAGACAGAAGCGCCAAGCGCGATTTCCACTTCATGCACGGCGCCGTTGATGAACTCCGCATCATCACTGGTCACACGGATATCGACACCCTGCGGCAAAGTCTTTTGCAACTGGGCAACGGCTTCGCGAATGCCCTTGGATATATCGAGTGTATTGGACTGCGCCTGCCGGATAATGCCAAGACCAATGCCCGTCTTGCCGTTGGCGCGTAGTGTCGACGTACCAATATCAGGACCAAGCGTCACGGTCGCGATATCCCTGATCTTGGTGCGGTCCTTGATGATGATGTTTTCGAAATCCTCAGGCGTGACGATCGGGGCCGTGGCGCGGACAACAATGCTTTGCGCATTGCTGTTGATCTGGCCGGCTGGTGTATCAAAAGCCATGGTGTCGAGCGCAGTGCGGACGTTGGCGACGGTCAGACCGAGACTTGCGAGCTTGCCCTGATCAATATCAATGCGGAAAATCTTGCTGCGATTGCCATTGACCTGCACATCGGCAACGCCGGGAACCGAGGCGAGCACATCTTCGATCTGGTCTTCGACCAGCACCGTCATGTCCTCGACCGCCATAGTGTCCGATGTCACCGCAAGACGCATCACCGCATCGGCATTGGCATCGGCCTTGACGATCTGCGGCGGGTCCGCCTGCTCAGGCAACGTGTTGGTGATGCGGCTGATGGCATCGCGCATATCGGCGGCAGCAACGTTGAGATCAACACCATCATTGAACTCTACCGTCACACGACTGGTACCAAAGGATGAGCTTGAAGAAATGGATTTGACGCCTGATACACGCGACACGGCGCTCTCAATGGCCGCTGTCAGTTCACGATCAACGGTTTCGGCAGCCGCTGCCTCAAAGGTCGTCGTTACCGTTACAACAGGGCGATCAACATCCGGCAGTTCCCGGATATCAACACCGTAGAAGGCAGCAAGCCCGGCCACCACGATCAATACGTTCAGGACCAGCGCCAGTACCGGACGACGGATAAAAAGAGCGGTGAAATTGGAGTCGGATTGTCCGTGCGAATTACTCACGTCGCACCTCAGCCCTGTTCGCCGACAGAGGCCAGCGGTTTTGAGCCGGAATCCGTCTGACTGGCGGGCTGACCCTTGATCTGGACAGTACCGCCCTGACGGACCGCCTGCACGCCTTCGGCGACGATAAGGTCGCCTGGCTTGATCTCGGCATTCACAAGAACATAGGCTGTATTGCGCTGCATGATGCGCACGGAAACACGCTGCGCCTTATTATCCACGATCTTCCAGACATAGGCACCATCCGTGCCCCACTGGATCGCCAGCGGATCAACTGTCGGATAGGTTTCACCGGCAAAGCCCATGGTCACCTGAAAAGCCATGCCTTCGCGCAGCGCATCATTCGGATTGGTGATCTTGGCTTGTACCTGCAGGGTACGGCTATCAGGATCGACACGATTGTCGATGGAACTGATGGTTCCGTTGAACGTCTCACCCGGCCGGGCAACGGAGGTGGCCGTAACGGCAGCCCCAACCTTGACCGCAGGAGCAAAACGTTCCGGCACCCAGAAATCAACAAGCACATCGCTGCGATCGGCAATCGTGGCGATCTGCGTTGTTGTGGTGATGTAGTTACCGGCACTCACTGGCAGAATGCCGACGATGCCACCAATTGGCGCTTTGATGTCACGCCGGTCCAGCGCCAGTTCCGCTTCACGCACATCGAGCCCGGCATTATCGACGGCCAGACCAGCATCGGACACCTGCACGGCGGAGACCGTGTTGGTGGTGCTGAGGTTTTCGGCGCGCTTCAGCTTTGTCTGCGCGTCCTTCAACATGGTGCGTGCCTTGTCGGCGGCAATGGCTTCGGCCTCGGCGTCGAGCCGGGCAATCACATCCCCTGCCTCGACCTTGGTGCCTGATGTGACCAGAATTTCGTTCATGCGGCCAGCGGCAAATGGTGTGACGGAAACCGAGCTTTTTGCCTTGCCGGTGCCAATGGCCGACAGCTTGTCATTGATCTTGGCTTCGTCAGCGGCACGCACAACCACAATCGGCGCCACCTGTCCGCTCCGGCCCTGTCCACCTGACGTTGCGGGCTTGTCTGCGGTCAGAACCTTGTCAACGCCCGCTTTTTTGAAGAGATTGGATGCACCTGGAAAAAAGTATAGCCACCCAGCGCCAGCAATGGCGAGGACCACAACAACCAGTACAAGCTGTTTCCAGACTTTCATACATCACTCCAAAAAGACCGGTTCCGCATGAGGCAGAGCCAGCACCACCATATTTATGATTATATCCCAAAGCGCATCCCGGCGCGAAAGGTTGATTACAACGAAGAATAAAGCGCTTTGATGTCGCCGTTAATGACAAAAGTGTGAGGTTACAAAGATTTAATGCAAGGATCGCATATCATCTGACTGCGGAATTTAGCCGGATATGACCGGTTCCGCTTGATGACCGGTTTCTGCCGTGCAACATGGCGGGCGGAAATTCCGGAAGGAGAGCATTCAATGGCGACCAAGACCGACATTGCACGGCGCGTGTTCAACCACACATGGAAACTCGATCCCATTGTCCGCAGCCTGCTGGATACGGATTTCTACAAATTGCTGATGTTGCAGATGATCTGGGGCGTTTATCCGAAAGTCGATGCAACATTTACCCTGATCAACCGGACCACCCGTGTCCGGCTGGGAGATGAGATTGACGAGGAAGAGCTGCGCGAGCAGCTGGACCATGCGCGTACCATCCGTTTCTCCAAGAAGGAAATGATCTGGCTTGGCGGTAATACGTTCTATGGCAAGAAACAGATCTTTGAGCCCGATTTCCTTGAATGGCTGACAAATTTCCAACTGCCGGAATATGAGCTGACCAAGCGCGACGGTCAGTATGAACTGAATTTCTATGGCCCGTGGATGTACACGACCATGTGGGAAATCCCGGCGCTCACCATCATCAATGAGCTGCGCTCACGGGCGGCGATGAAGAAAATGGGCCGGTTTGAGCTTGATGTGCTCTATGCCCGTGCCAAGGCCAAGATGTGGACCAAGGTGGAGCGCCTGCGCTCCCTGCCCGACATCCGGATTTCCGATTTCGGCACACGGCGGCGCCATTCATTCCTGTGGCAGCGCTGGTGCGTCGAAGCGCTGAAGGAAGGGATCGGCGATGCCTTTACCGGCACCAGCAATGTGCTTTTGGCCATGGACAACGATCTGGAAGCACTTGGCACCAATGCGCATGAACTGCCGATGGTTCTGGCAGCCCTCAGCCGCAAGAAAGAGGAATTGCTGAAATCACCCTATAAGGTGCTGCAGGACTGGAACCGCTATTATGGCGGCAATCTGCTGATTGTGCTGCCCGATGCTTTTGGAACAGCAGCCTTCCTGCGCGATGCTCCAGACTGGGTTGCTGATTGGACCGGGTTCCGCCCTGACAGCGCTCCACCCATTGAGGGAGGCGAAAAAATCCTGTCCTGGTGGCGCTCAAAGGGTAAAGACCCACGCGGCAAGCTTCTGGTATTCTCTGACGGGCTCGATGTGGAGACGATCGAGGAGACCTATCATCACTTCAAGGGCAAGGTGCGCATGAGTTTTGGTTGGGGCACCAATTTGACCAATGATTTTGAGGACTGCGCCCCACGTTTCAATGATCAGCTCAATGCCATCTCGCTGGTCTGCAAGGTCAGCGAAGCCAATGGCCGCCCGGCGGTCAAGCTTTCCGACAATCCGAAAAAAGCTACCGGCGACAAGGCCGAGATCAAGCGCTATCTGGAATTGTTCGGGGCGGTGGATAGGGTTGAGCAGACGGTGAAGGTTTGAGCAGGGACGCTTGCATCAGCGTGGTTCGTGGTTCGACAAGCTCACCATGAGGGAGATGGTTGGATGCAACGATAATCACCAGCATTGCAGATCACAAGGATTGCAGAACTTGGTTCCCTTTCATCACCCCTCTCCCTCATGGTGAGCTTGTCGAACCACGAACCACGAACCACGAACCAAGCTAATGCAATCCCATTTCACCATTAAAAGAAAACCCCGCTGGCAAGCCAACGGGGTTTTTACTCAATCCATCAATCTGCATTTACTGCAGCATAACCGTGCGCAATTCATGCTCCTGTGCGCCAACAAGAATGTTGTCACGTTCATCGGAAAGCACGATCGGATCGCCGTTAGCAGCAAAAAGTGCCCAGAGTTCAACACCCGGCGTCATTGGTGGCAAAGCGGGGAAACTGGTGGCGAGATCGTCGGTCTTCACCTTGCGCATATAGGCGACCTGTCCGGCGCCAAGACGCGAAAATTCCAGTTCACTCAGGAAATTCTTCGAAACAGTGTTTTGCATATCAGCCTCCATATTCGGACAGTCCTTCCAAAGGCCCTGTCCCGTTAGAGCCACGATCAATCCTGTACCGCTATATTAATGCGTTTGACCAATCGTTCGGGTTCCGGACGGTCGAGATCGATCGACAGAAGCCCATTCTTCAAAGCAGCAGCGCTGACGCGCATTCCATCGGCAAGAACAAATATGCGCTGGAACTGGCGCGCTGCGATGCCACGATGCAAATATTCCCGTTCGCTTTCATCGGCTTGCCGCCCGCGAATGACCAACTGGTTGTCTTCGGTGGTCACTTCAAGATCATCATTGGAAAAGCCAGCGACTGCGAGGGTTATCCGAAGCTGTTCCCGGCCATTATCGGCCTGGATACGTTCGATATTGTAAGGCGGGTAGCCGTCACCGGATTTGGCGATACGCTCCAGCGTCTTTTCCATCGTGTCGAAACCAAGCAGCAAAGGGCTTGAAAACGGTGTCATTCGTGTCATCTGTGCAGTCCTCAGAAAAGCGACCTAAAAGAGAAACCCGGAGATGGCATTTCCCTTCTGTCCTTTGATATGGTTGATCCGGATGCAGACTTCAAGAGAATGAAAGCAAGAGATGACGCGGAAAATAATAATCGATACCGATCCGGGCCAGGATGATGCGCTGGCAATCCTTCTGGCGCTGGCAAGCCCGGAACTTGATGTTCTCGGCATTACCGCCGTTGCGGGCAATGTGCCGCTGAAACTCACGCAAACCAATGCCCGTAAAATCTGCGAACTGGCAGGACGCCCCGATGTAAAAGTCTTTGCCGGCGCAGACAGACCGCTGATGCGCGCGCTGGTCACCGCTGAAAATGTGCATGGGAAAACCGGCCTTGACGGCCCTGACCTGCCCGAACCGACCATGCCTCTGCAACAACAGCACGCGGTTGATTTCATCATCGAAACTTTGCTCAAGGAAGAAAGCGGCAGCGTGACCCTGTGCCCGCTCGGTCCCCTTACCAATATTGCGCAGGCGCTGATCCGTGCGCCCGAGATCGCCCCGCGTATCCGCGAGATCGTGCTGATGGGCGGCGGTTTCTTTGAGGGTGGCAACATCACCCCAACCGCTGAATTCAACATCTATGTGGACCCGCAGGCGGCACAGGTGGTGCTTGCGTCAGGTGTACCAGTTGTCATGCTGCCGCTCGACGTAACGCACAAGGCATTGACCACGGCCAAGCGTATTGACCGGTTTCGGGCCATGGGCACCAAATCAGGCACGGCCTGTGTTGCGCTACTGGAATTCTTCGAACGTTTTGATGAGGAAAAATATGGCAGCGATGGCGGCCCGTTGCATGACCCGAACGTGATTGCCTATCTCCTGAAACCGGAGCTTTACAAGGGAAGGCATTGCAACGTCACCGTTGAAACAGCTTCGGAGCTCACGCTCGGCATGACAGTCGCCGATTGGTGGGGTGTGACCAACAGGCCGAAAAACGCCTTTTACATACGAGATGTGAATGATGACGGTTTCTTCGATCTGCTGGTTGAACGCATAGCCCGTCTCCCCTGAACCAACAGGGTCCGGCGGCGCGTGCTTCCGGACCTATCTCCTTGTTTCATCACAAAAAGTTGAGTCCGTGTAAACCTTCGTTCAGCAATTGAGGCGCATAATCATTGCATGACAGAAGGCCCGAAACGAGGGGCTCAAGCGTATGGGATCGACATGCTGACACGGCGAACGTTCTTTTACGGATTTGCGGCGGCCCTTGCCGCACCACAGCTTGCATTGGCGCAATCCAAGAAGCGGCCCTTTGTTCTCAATCCTGAATATATGCCGCAGATCGTTGACTACCCGGGCTATGAAGAGATCGGGACAGTCGTGATCGACCCGCGCAACCGTTTTCTCTATCTGATCGAAGACGAATATTCAGCGGTGCGTTACGGCATCGGCGTTGGCCGCGCCGGGCGCGCCTTTTCAGGAACGGCCGAAGTCGGACGAAAAGCCAAATGGCCGCGCTGGCAGCCGACGGACAATATGATCAAACGACAGCCGGAAAAATATGCACGTTACGCTGATGGCGTGGCTGGTGGTGGAAGCAATCCGCTGGGGGCTCGCGCACTCTATCTTTATCGCAACGGCCGCGACACCTATTACCGCATCCATGGCACGACCGAGCCTTCGTCAATTGGCAAGGCCGTTTCGAACGGCTGTATCCGCATGATCAATGAACATGTGATGGATCTTTACGAACGGGTTCCCTTGGGAACTCCCGTTGTCGTGCTCTGATCAATCAGGCAGCGGATGTGCCTCGCTATTGCGTGTCGGGCACACGGCGCCAGCTATAGGTACCCGCTTTGGTGTGTGAGCCGCGGCCCGGCTGATAATAAACCGGCGTATCGTGCAAATTGTGATCCGCAAGCCGTGTCAATGTAACCGCATGGGTGACTTTCAGCGTATCGAAGCCGGTCCGTAGCATATAGGCGACCTGATCGATCAGCACATCGCCAACCGCACGCAACTCACCCTGAAACTGATGACGGTCCTTAAGCACTTCGGCCTTGGAATAGGAACGGCCATCGTTAAATGCGGGAAATTGCAGTGCAATCACCGGGATGGAACCGAGCAGCGGCAGGAGCGGATCAATGCTCTCCCCCGGTGCAATGGAAACACCGATACGCCGGTTGGTTGCGTTGCGCACGCCTTCATCGAGACCGAGCCAAACGGCCAGAGGCAGGATCACCGCCGGTGCGTCTCCAGCCTCTTCCAATGTCTCAACCGTGATGTAGGGGTCTTCGCGAAATCCTTCGCGGCCCCATAGCTGGCTCTCGGGCTTTTCGGAAATGTCAGTCATAGATTCGAATCCGTCAGGGAAATATTGCTCAACTGGTCGGTCAGGCCAGTCAGATGGATGCCGCATTCAGTTTTATCAGAGCCTGCCCAGCGGCCAGCACGATCATCCTCGCCATCCTTCACGGGGGAGGTGCAGGGCATGCAGCCAATAGACCGGTAGCCTTCTGCTATGAGCGGATGCGGCGGCAACTGGTTGGTAGTCATATAGGCCTTCAGATCAGCCGAAGTCCAGCGCGCCAGCGGATTGATGCGCACACGCGCACCAACAGATTCAAAGACCGGCAAAGCTGTGCGCGTCGAAGCCTGAAACTGCTTGCGGCCAGTCATCCAGGCGCGATACGGCGCAACGGCACGGGCCATCGGTTCGACCTTGCGGATATAGCAGCAGCGATCCTTGTTGGTCATGGACAGCGCGCCAAAGGGGTCTTCATCCTTCAGGCTCTGCTTCAGCGGGTGAATGTCCTGCACATCGGTCAGACCAAGATCATGCACCAATTGGTCCCGATAACGCAAAGTGGCCGGAAAATGCTTGCCCGTTTCAAGGAAGAGTACCGGTAAGGATGGATTCACCTGCGCAATCATGTGCAACAGCACCGATGACTCCGCACCGAACGAAGACACCACCGCGATCTCATCATGAAAAAGATGTTCGATGGCGAGTTCTATCACCGCTGAGGGTTCGAGATTGCCATAGCGTTCTTCAAGCGCACGCGCTTCATCCGCTACGGTGATCTCATTGGCTTCATGCAGCATTTGCAGCCTCGCTATAGAGCGCATCCTTGAAGGGAGCAGCACCCAGACGCCGGTAGGCAGCAAGGAAAGTTTCCTCCTTGTCCGTCCGCACTTCGAGGTAACGATCGACAATGGTCTCAATCGCATCGACGATTTCTTCCGAGGAGAAACCGCGCCCAGTAATGTCACCGATGGTGCAGACCTCATCGCCCGAACCGCCGAGCGAAATCTGGTAGAGTTCCTCGCCTTTCTTCTCGACGCCGAGAATGCCGATATGGCCAACGTGATGATGGCCGCAGGCATTGATGCAACCGGAAATTTTTAGCTTGAGTTCACCAATATCCGCCTGACGGGCCGGATCGGCAAAACGTTCCGATATGCGCTGGGCAACGGGGATCGACCGGGCCGTCGCCAGAGCGCAATAATCCAAACCGGGGCAGGCAATAATATCCGTGATCAGCCCTGCATTGGCCGTGGCAAGGCCATCGGTCAAAAGCAGATCATAGACAATGCGCAGATCGGCAATCGCCACATGCGGCAGGATAAGGTTCTGCTCATGGCTGACGCGGATTTCATCCTGCGAGAATTGTTCGGCAATATCGGCCACCAGATCCATCTGGGCATCAGTGGCATCACCCGGAATGCCGCCAATTGGCTTCAGGGAAATGGTCACGACACCATAATCCGGGTTCTTGTGCGGCGTCACGTTTTGGTCTACCCAGGCTGCAAAGGCATGGTCTGCCTTGCGAGCACCCGCCAGTGCAGACCAGCCTTCCGGACGCAGCGGCAGATGCGGCGGGCGGAAATAGCTGTCGATAGCATCGACATCCGTCTGCGGCAGCTTCAGATCACTGTTTTTGAGAGCCAGCCATTCGGTTTCAACCTGACGGGTCAGCTCTTCCGTGCCGGTTTCATGCACGAGGATCTTGATGCGCGCCTTGTACTTGTTGTCGCGGCGACCATTGAGATTGTAAACGCGCATGATCGCGGTGGTGTAGGTCAACAAATCTTCGACAGGCAGGAAGTCGCGAATCTTCTTAGCAACCATCGGCGTGCGGCCCTGACCACCGCCGACATAAACGGCAAAGCCAATCTCGCCCGCTTCGTTGCGCTTCAGATGCAGACCAATATCATGGACCTGAATGGCCGCGCGGTCGCGCTCGGCACCGGTGACGGCGATCTTGAACTTGCGCGGCAGATACGAAAACTCCGGATGCATTGACGACCACTGGCGCAGAATTTCCGCATAGGGACGCGGGTCCGCTACCTCGTCGGCAGCGGCACCGGCAAAGTGATCGGCTGTGACGTTGCGAATGCAATTACCTGAAGTCTGCAAGGCATGCATTTCAACTTCCGCAAGCTCATCCAGCACCTTTGGCATGTCTTTGAGCGCAGGCCAATTGTACTGGAGATTCTGGCGGGTGGTAAAATGGCCATAGCCGCGATCATAGGTGCGGGCGATATGGGCAAGCTTGCGCATCTGGCGCGCCGACAATGTGCCATAGGGAATGGCGACGCGCAGCATATAGGCATGCAATTGCAGATAGACGCCATTCATCAGCCGCAGCGGGCGGAACTGGTCCTCGGTCAGTTCGCCGGCAAGGCGGCGCTCTACCTGATCCTTGAACTGTTCAACGCGGGCTGAAACAAACGCGTGATCAAACTCATCGTAACGATACATTCTGCGGGCCTTCGATTACAGGTTAAGCGGCGTTAGCCGCAGGCTTATCAGCCTGTTTGCCAAGATCAAGACGGACGGTGGGGCCGAGCTGACGGATGCGCTCGCGCAGCCGCACCGGATAAAGATGTTCACCGCGCTCTTCCACATCGATAACATTGACGTCGATGACAAGGTTGGACTTGATCGCCGCCTTACCAGCTTCTTCAAGTGCTGCCGCCGCTTCCGCGTGACGTGCCACAAGGGCTCCATCAATCTGATCAAGCCAATCGCCATTGGCGCCAAGCCAAACGGCTTCGCCATCGGTCAGACGGTTTGCTGTGAGAACTTTTACACTCATGATCATCATCCTTCGCGGTTAAGCGGCATTGGTTTGAAGGTGGCGTTTGGCCACCGAAGAGTTTGAGTTTTGGACAGCCAGAGGCTCCGCCTTGTCGATTGCAGCACCGGCGACCGCATCACCGATGACCACCATCACGGGTCCATCAAGATCAAGACGCTGTTCCAGCGCCGGCAAATCATGCAGCGTACCGTGGAACATGCGGCGATCCGCACGACCGGCATTTTCGATGACAGCCACACCGGTATCGGCATGCAGTCCAGCGCTCATCAGCCGTTCAGCAACGGATGCAGCAACACTACGGCCCATATAGACGGCGATTGTTGCACCCGAAATGGCGAGGCGCGCCCAATCGGGCAGCACTTCACCAGCCATGTCATGCCCGGTGGTGAACACAAGGGAGGATGCGACACCACGCAGGGTCAGAGGCAATTGCATATCAGCGGCAGCAGCAAAAGCCGAAGTGATGCCGGGAACGATTTCGAACGGAATACCGGCGGAACGCAGCGCTGCCATTTCCTCACCGGCACGGCCATAAACCAGCGGATCACCGGATTTCAGGCGGACAACGCGCTTGCCTTCGCGGCCAAGGGAAACAAGGAGTTCATTGATCTCGCTCTGGCTCTTGGTATGGCAACCCTTGCGCTTGCCAACAGAAAGCCTGACCGCATCGCGGCGACCCATGGAGACAACTGCCTCGGGCACCAGCGCATCATAGACGATGACATCAGCTTCCATAAGAACACGGTGGGCGCGCAGGGTCAGCAAATCCTCAGCGCCGGGACCTGCACCAACAAGCCAGACATAACCTTTCGGCTCGTCCTGATTGTCGAGAAGCAAACCGGCGGCCTGACGGGCACCATCAACATCATTGTTATAGACTTTGCCTGCCACATCGCCGGAGAAGAACGAACGCCAGAACACGCGGCGCGCCAAGCCCTTCTTCACCAGCTTTTCCACCGCGGGGCGATAGGCATTGGCAAGGCGGGCCAGATCACCCAGACGCGGCGAGAAAGCTGCATCGATCCGGGCGCGAATAAGCTGGGTCAGGACTGGGCCTGTGCCTTCCGAACCAATGGCAATGGCGATGGGTGCGCGATTGACGATGGCCGGGGTGAAGAAATCGCAGAGTTCGGGACGGTCCACGACGTTAACAGGAACGCGCTGACGGCGGGCCTCCGCCGCAATTGCGCTATCCAGCTCTTCATCGCCAGTCGCCACAAAAACCAGCTTTGCTCCAGTAAGATGTTCGGGAGCAAAATTTTCCACGACGTGATCATAGCGCCCGGAGTGGATGAAATCGGCAAGCTCGCGTTCAGGATTGGCAGCAATAATGCGGATCGCGGCATTGGTCTGCACCAGAAGCCGGGCCTTGTTCAGCGCTTCCTCGCCATCGCCAATAACCACAACCACTTCATTCCGCACGCGGAAGAAGGCAGGAAAGACAGAAAGCTGGCTGGCATGAACAGACATGAGCAGATAATCCCAATGATTACCGGGATTATCGTTGATCCGACCACTCTTTATAAGGAACGAAAGTGCGCCGAATCGAACAGCGGAGCATGGAATTTCTGAAAATCCGGGAACAAGCGGATTTCCGTTCTACATTACACAGAAAAACGCACGTCCGGCTTTTGCACAATCTGCAAAACGGACATGCTGCAACCAAGGGTGTCAGCTCAAAACGCGCTGATCCAATACACGACTATTTTTATCGTGTTAGTGGGGAAATGCAAGCGTTTTTTCTACTCGCCGCTTAGGGGATCACCAAATGATCGGGATCAAGCGCAGCCATGAATCAATGCGCTAGACCATGAAAACAGCAGGAACATGCACCGGCCAGCGCCAAGGCAGGATGGCAACAAGATCAAACCGCAGCGAGAGTTTTGCATAATCGGGCTGGCGAGCAAGCCAAAGATCGGCTGTGGATTCGATGCGCCGCATGGTAGTGACGTTTACAGCGTCCATTGCTTGTTCGAGTGTTGTTCGCGCTTTCACTTCAACGATGAGAATGAGATTCCCACGCCGGGCAATAAGGTCGATTTCACCCAGCTTTGTCCGGTAGCGGCGCTCGACGATACGGAAGCCTTTCAGCATCAAAGCAAGGGCGGCGAAATATTCGGCTGAGTGGCCACGCCTATACGCTTTGTGCCGTTTGCCCGCTCCGTTCATTTCATTGCGAGCAGCCGTTGATAGAGTTCACCCTTGGGACGGCCCGTCATGCGCGAGGCCTCACCGGCTGCCTTTGAAGGCGACATTTCCAAGACGAGCGCACGCAGCAGTGCATCGATATCATCGTCAGAACGGGCAATATTCTGGTCGCCTTCCGGAGGCCCGACTACAAGGACCACCTCGCCGCGAATACGGTCCTCGCCGTCGAATTCCGCTGCAAGTTCGGCCAGCGGCAAGGTGACGATGGTTTCATAGGTTTTGGTGAGTTCGCGGCACAGCGATGCCTGCCGCTTTGGCCCGAACACCTCGACCATATCGGCCAGCGTTGTGGCGGCGCGATTGGGCGATTCAAAGAACACCAGTGCTGCATCCAGCGTCTTCAGGGATTCGAGCTTGGACCGGCGCTGACCCTGTTTTGATGACAGGAACCCGGCAAAATAGAAACTGTCCGTAAACAGCCCCGAGGCCGTCAACGCGGCCAAAACTGATGACGCGCCGGGAATGGGAACAACACGAATACCAGCCGCCTTGGCTTCCGGCACAAGTCGCCCGCCCGGATCAGAGACGAGCGGCGTTCCCGCGTCGGAAACGAGAGCAACACTTTTCCCTGCGAGCAAAGCCTCGATCAATTTGGGTCCAGCTTCAGCAGCATTGTGTTCGTGATAGGCATAGGGACGACGGGAAATACCATAGCGCTCCAGCAGCACACGGCTGACGCGTGTATCCTCGCAGGCGATCACATCCGCAGCCGCAAGAGTTTCAATGCCGCGCAGGGTCATGTCACCAAGATTGCCGATGGGTGTCGCGACAATATAAAGCGCGGGTTCGAGCGGGCGGGCGCGGAATGAACTGTTGCCGATCTGATAGTTTCGTTCGCTGGCTTCCCCGTCAGACACTTTATACCCCTACGCCGCCAGATCGGCGATAACCGCATTCAAAACGATAGCACCCTCGGGCGTCGTGCGGATGCGACTATTGCCGATATATTCGATAAGGCCCTGTTCGGCCAAGGAAATTACGCGTTTTTCCTTTACACTATGGCCGGTTAGCCGCTCGTAGCGGGCAAGATCGATACCCTCGACCAACCGCAGGCCCATCAGCAGGAATTCATCACCTTCCTGCTCGCCGGTCAGCAGCTCTTCTTCCACGATACCATGACCATCGGCCTCAACCTTGCTCATCCAGGTTTCCGGATGGCGCTCGGTGATCGTTACGGCGCGCTTGCCATTCTCGATGAAGCGGCCATGGGCACCGGGACCGACGCCGACATATTCGCCGTAACGCCAATAGACGAGGTTGTGCTGGGATTCGGCACCGGGTGCTGCGTGGTTGGATATCTCATAGGCGGGGAGACCACGCTGTGCGGTCACATCCTGCGTTTCCGCATAAAGCGCCGCCGCATGATCACCATCCGGCGTGATCAGTTTGCCGGCTTTCCATAGCTGGTAGAATGCCGTGCCTTCCTCAATCGTCAGCTGATAGAGCGACAGATGATCGGCGGCATAGGAAATGGCGCGGTTGAGTTCTTCCCGCCATGCCTCGATGGTCTGATCAGGCCGGGCATAGATGAGATCGAAGGACAGGCGCGGGAAAATATCGCGCGCAAGGCCGATTGCTACCAACGCCTCGTCAACATTGTGCATGCGGCCAAGCCGGCGCAGATCAGGATCATTCAGCGCCTGAACACCCAGCGAGACACGATTGACACCCGCCGCGCGATAGCCGCGAAACCGGTTGGCCTCGACGCTGGTCGGATTGGCTTCCAGCGTGATCTCGATATTATCGGGAACAGTCCAGTTCTTGGCGATCTCGTTGAGAACCGATCCCACTGTTTCCGGCTCCATCAGCGACGGCGTGCCGCCACCAAGGAAAATGCTGGAAATTGTGCGTGGACCGGTACGCTGGCGCATTGTCGCCATTTCACGGGCAAAGGCCGCCGTGAATCGCTGCTGATCCACTGGCTGGTGGCGTACATGCGAATTGAAGTCGCAATAGGGGCATTTGGCCATGCAGAAGGGCCAATGGACATAGACGCCAAAGCCCCCTTCATTTTCCTGGCCACGCACCGGATTTGTCATTACGCGCCCAGACAATCGCGGGCAAAATGCTGGAAGGCTCGGGCGCGGTGCGATAGCGCATCGGCTTCGCCGGGCTTCCAGCCATGTTTCTGCTCGGCAGTCATTTCGCCGAAAGTGGCATCATAGCCTTGTGGCTTGAACACCGGATCGAAACCGAAACCGGCTGTGCCGCGCGGCGGCCAGACAATCTCGCCCTCCACCTCGCCGCGATAGTAATTGGCTTCGCCATCAGGCCATGCAAGGCAGATGACCGAAACAAAGCGCCCGCCCCGATCCTGAGGGTTGGTGACGCCCTTTTCCTGCAAGGCGGATTCAACTTTCTGCATCCCATGGGCGAAATCGCGCTTACCATCTGGCAGCTCGGCCCAATTGGCGGTGTAGACGCCGGGGTCGCCGTTCAGCGCATCAACGCAAAGGCCAGAGTCATCGGAGAGAGCAACAAGGCCCGTCGCCTTGGCTGCCGCAAACGCTTTGATATAGGCGTTTTCCTCAAAGGTGGTACCGGTTTCATCCGGTTCCGGCAGGCCGAGATCACCCGCAGATACCACTTCGAAACCGAAGGGACCGAGCAGGTCGATCATTTCCTGAATCTTGCCCTTGTTATGACTGGCAACGAGCAGCTTGCCTTTTTCGAGTGTTCTCATTTCGGGTTCCATAAAGCCGGTTCGGCAAATTCTATCGAGTTTCCAGAAGGGTCGCGGAAATAAAGGGAGCGGGCGCCGTTTGGCCAGTCAAATTCACTTTCGATGGTAACGCCATTGGCCTCAAGATGGGATTTCCAGCTAGAAATTTCATCCCGCGTTGCGCGAAAACAGACATGACCCGGACCCTTGGCACCATGGGCGGGGATAGGCAGCCCGCCTTTGGGTCTTTCCAGCAGCTTGTTCGCATCAAACAGGATCAGAACACCCTCGCCACAACGAAAGAATACTGATTCATTGCCCGCGCGCAGAATGACTTCCAGTCCAAGCACGTCCGTATAAAACCGTGCAGCCAATTCGATATCGGTCACATAAAGTGCAGTTTCCAGAATACCCGATGGCTGCATGATGTTTTCCGTTTAGGCGACCGCCATTTTCTGCAGGGAAACCAGACGGGTAATGCCGTTGCGGGCAAGATCCATCAATGCCAGCAGTTCTTCCTGCGAGAATGGCTCGCCTTCCGCCGTTCCCTGCACTTCCACAATACCACCCTTGCCGGTCATGACGAAGTTGGCATCGGTCTGTGCCGTTGAATCCTCGGCATAATCGAGATCGATAACCGGCGTACCGTTGGAAATACCGCAGGAAATCGCCGCGACATGATCCTTCAGCACTTTTTCGACCTTGAGCATCTGGCGGGTTTCCATCCAGCGCAGGCATTCATGCAAGGCAACCCAACCGCCGGTGATAGCAGCGGTGCGCGTACCGCCATCCGCCTGAATGACATCACAATCGACGGTGATCTGCACTTCGCCCAACGCCTGCAGGTCCACTACAGCGCGCAACGAACGGGCGATCAGCCGCTGGATTTCCAAAGTACGACCACCCTGCTTGCCGGATGAGGCCTCGCGGCGCATGCGGTCGCCGGTGGAGCGTGGCAACATGCCATATTCCGCTGTTACCCAGCCCTTGCCGGTGTTGCGCATCCAGCCCGGGACCTTTTCCTCAAGGCTGGCGGTGCACAGAACGTGCGTATCGCCAAACTTGACCAGGCACGAGCCTTCAGCATGTTTGGAAACACCGCGCTCGAAGGAAATGGCGCGCATTTCGTCTGGGGCTCGTTTGGAAGGACGCATGGAATGACCTCTTGAAAATATGTTTGTCCGGCCTTTTAGAGCAATGGACGCTTAAATGGAACCATGCAGCAAAAGCTTTGATGATTGGACCGACAATGCCTATATTCCCTGACAGGAAACAAGGGCGTTACACAGAATGAACAGGGCAGTCACTCCCGAACCATTGCAATCGCTAGACCAGCGATCGCGAGATATCTTTCGGCGCATTGTCGAGAGCTATCTTGGCGATGGCGAACCGGTTGGGTCGCGCAATCTTTCGCGGATACTACCGGTTGCACTTTCGCCTGCGACAATCCGCAATGTGATGAGTGATCTGGAGCATCTCGGCCTTGTCTATGCGCCGCATATCTCGGCTGGACGTCTGCCGACGCAACTCGGCCTGCGATTCTTTGTCGATGCCTTCATGGAAGTCGGCGACCTTTCCTCGGACGAGCGCAATTCCATCGAGGCACAGGTTCGGGCGGGTGGTGATGCCCAATCAACCGAGAATGTTTTGACGCAAGCCAGCCAACTCCTTTCCGGCATGTCGCGCGGTGCGGGACTTGTTCTGGCAACGAAAGCGGAAGGCGCGCTCAAGCACATCGAATTCGTGCGGCTGGAGCCGACAAAGGCGCTGGCGGTGCTGGTTACACAGAGCGGCGATATCGAAAACCGGGTGATTGATTTGCCGCCCGGCGTCACGCCCTCCCAATTGATTGAGGCGTCGAATTTCCTCAATGCCCATATTCAAGGCCGCACCATCACCGAAGCGCGCGCCGAAATCGCACGCCTGAAGGACGAGACCCAGCAGGCGCTCGATGCACTATCACAGCATCTGGTCGAAGAAGGGCTGGCAGTCTGGGGTGGAGCAGGCGGCGGACAACCGCCACGGCTGATTGTGCGCGGACGCGGCAATCTGCTCGATTCGATCAATGCTGAGGCTGACCTTGACCGCCTGCGTCATCTCTTTGATGACCTTGAAACCAAGGAAGGCACGATACAACTGCTTGATCTGGCAGAAGCGGGCTCGGGAGTGCGTATTTTCATCGGCTCGGAGAACAAGCTGTTCTCGCTTTCGGGTTCATCGCTGGTTATCGCCCCCTATCGCGACTCGGAACAGCGGGTTATCGGCGCGCTCGGCGTTATCGGTCCAACGCGGCTTAACTATGCGCGGATTGTTCCCATGGTGGATTATACGGCACAACTGGTCTCAAGACTGTTGCGTTAGCTCCGGTTGTACCATTCTGCTGCGTGAACTTGCCCTACTAACTTGCCCTACTCAGGGCATTTGCACTTGATTTTCATGGCCTAAACCTCGATATCCAGCGCACATTGGATTTATGAACGGACAGGATAGATGACTGAAGAAAAGAAACATCATGACGCACCCGATCTCGATCAGCGCGATCTGAAGAATCCGCGCGACCGTGATGCGCTGAAGCGTGCCGCCGATGATTTTCTGAAATCACGCAAGGCGGAAGAATACGCCATGGCGCAGGAAGAGGAAGACGAGGCGCAAGCCATCAGCAGCGCCGAACTGGACGCATTGCGCGCCGAAAACGGCGATCTGAGGGACCAGTTGCTGCGGCTAGCCGCTGACATGGAAAACCTGCGCAAGCGTACAGCACGCGACGTGCATGACGCACGTTCCTATTCGGTTGCAAACTTTGCCCGCGACATGCTGTCGGTTTCCGACAATCTGAAGCGCACGCTCGAAGCCATTCCTGCCGACGCACTTGCCAATGGCGATGCGGGTTTCAAAACCCTCGCCGAGGGCGTGGAACTCACTGAGCGTTCGATGATGTCGGCGCTGGAACGCCATGGCGTAAAGAAGATCGAACCACAGGGCCAGCGTTTCGACCCGAATTTCCATCAGGCCATGTATGAGATCCCCAACACCGACGTGCCGCACAACACAGTGCTGCAGGTGGCGCAAAGCGGGTTTGTCATTGGCGACCGCATGTTGCGTCCGGCACTGGTCGGCGTTTCCAAGGGCGGCCCCAAGCAAGCTACGGGCGAAGGTCAGGCGGAGCCGGGCCCTATCAATCCACAGGCTGAAAAAGACGCATAATCAAAGCGCCTTCATGTGAAAAAGGGCCAGATACGGGTAACGGTGTCTGGCCTTTTTCATTTCGCTATTTACCGTCCGGATTGGCCGTGTTCTACCTCTGGTAAAAGGGGGAGCGGTCGATGACATTGATCCAGATATTCAATTATGCGGGCGTTTTTGTCTTTGCTGCTACGGGCGGTCTTGCCGCCTCACGCCGCCAGCTTGATATCATCGCCTTTGTGTTTCTGGCTGCGGTAACAGGCATTGGCGGTGGAACCTTGCGCGATCTCATTCTCGGGGTTCCGGTCTTTTGGGTGAGAGAGCCCGGCTATATCCTCGTCTGCGCCGCAGCCGCTGTCCTTGTCTATTTCTCCGCCAATCTGCTGGAATCGCGCTACCGGCTTTTGCTCTGGCTTGATGCGCTCGGACTTGCCGCCTACAGCGTCATGGGTGCAGCCAAGGGGTTGGCACTTGGATTTGATCCGGCGATTGCCGTTGTCACCGGTATTCTAACGGCCACATTTGGCGGCGTACTGCGCGATATTGTATCGGGGGAACCGTCTGTGCTGATGCGGCGCGAGATTTACGTAACGGCAGCGCTTGCCGGTTCGGCCGCCTATACGATCCTGCTTGGACTTTCGGCAGGGCCGGAGGTTTCGGCGCTGCTCGCCGCCCTCACCGCTTTCACGGTGCGTGGCGGCGCGCTGTATTTTGGCTGGACGCTACCCAACTATCATAAACCGGGCCGCACGCCTGAAGAACTCAAGCGTGACGGCATTGTGCGGTCAGAGTAATCCGGCCTGCTGCGCGGCAATCTTCAGGTTTTGTGCGGGACGCGGGCCAATCTGCTGGATGACAAGACCGGCTGTCAGCGAACCCAGTTTCGCGCAATCGGTCAATGACCGGCCATTGGTATAGCCGAACAGAAAACCCGACGCGTAGAGATCGCCAGCGCCTGTCGTATCAACCAGTTCGGCAATCTCGATAGCAGGAACCGCGACAGTTTCATCCTTCGAAACAACAACCGAGCCCTTTTCGGAACGCGTGATGGCGGCCAGTTTGCAATCCTTGCGGATCGCATTGAGACCCTTTTCGAAGTCGTCGGTCTGATACAATGATTTGAGTTCCGCCTCGTTGGCGAAGACGATATCAACCGTGCCGGAACGCATCAGATCGAGGAATTCCTCGCGATAACGATCGACACAGAACGGATCTGATAGCGTCATCGATACTTCACGCTTGTGCTCATGGGCAATTTTTGCCGAGAGGCGGATGGCTTCCTTGGCCCGGGGCGGGTCCCAGAGATAACCTTCGAAATAGGTCACCTTGGCTTCGGATACTTTTGAACTTTCCACATCTTCCGGTCCAAGCTCGACGCAGGCACCAAGATACGTGTTCATCGAACGCTCTCCATCGGGCGTTACGAAAATCATGGAGCGGGCCGTGGGCGGCGGTGCTTTCAGAACACGCGTATCGAAGGCGACGCCCTGGGCACGGATGTCATGGGTAAAGATATGGCCGAGCGGGTCATCGGCCACCTTGCCGAAATAGGCAGCGCGGCCACCAAGGCTGGCAACGCCCGCCGCTGTATTGCCCGCGCTTCCGCCTGACGCTTCGATCGCCGGGCCCATGCGTTCATACAGAAATTCCGCACGGTCGGCATCGATCAGATTCATCGCATTTTTGATGATACCGTTCTTGACGATAAAATCATCATCCGTGCGGGCTATGATATCGACAATGGCATTGCCGATGCAAAGCACGTCATAACTCGACATGAAAACTCCAGGATTGATTCAATTGCAGTTCTTGGCCTCTCACGGTCCGATTCTGACATTTGCATGGTTCGCGTGATGTCAAATTCGTTCCATTCATTTGCCAAGTCCTAGCGGGAACGATAGGCGTTGACTACCCCCAATAAGTGTCACCGCCTTGTCTGTGCCGAAGTCGTTCCCTATGTCGGAAGTTCCCGAGTGGCCAAAAAGGATGATGGCACAATGATCTTTGAAAGCGCACGCGCCGCCGCAAGCCATCTGTTTCGGCCGGAATTTCGATCCGTGCTGTGGAAATCACTCGGGATGACCATTCTGCTGCTCATCGGAGCGTGGTTTGGACTGCGGGAATTGTTTGAAGTGCTGGCTCTGCCGTTTTTCGATCAGTGGATGCCAGATCTGCCATCCTGGGCCGGTTGGTTTGGTTTTATTGCAGCAATTCTTGCCAGTATTGTCCTTGCACTGGGGCTGGCACTGCTGATTGCTCCGGTTTCAGCCATCGTTGCCGGGCTGTTTCTCGACGACGTGGCGGAAGTTGTGGAAAAGTCAGATTATCCGCTCGATCCAAGAGGCCGCCCGCTGCCGGTGCTGCGCTCCTTCGTGCTTTCGCTGAAATTTATGGGCGTCGTTATCATCGGGAATATCATCGCTCTGCTGATGCTGCTGATCCCCGGCGTCAACATCATCGCGTTCTTCGTGGTCAACGGTTATCTGCTCGGTCGCGAATTCTTCGAATTTGCCGCCATGCGGTTTCGCCCGGAAATGGAAGCCAAGGCGCTGCGGTCAAAACATTCAATAACGGTGTTTCTGGCTGGTCTTGTGATTGCAGCCTTTATGGCTATCCCCATCCTCAACCTGCTGACGCCGCTGTTTGCAGCCGCCATGATGGTGCATCTGCACAAGGCGGTCGCGCAGTCGGAACCCCCTGCCGCATTGCGCTAGAAGACTTGCGGCGGCAGAGGCACCAGCGGCGCTGGCATTTCCGATGTTTTCTCGGCTGATTTGCAGATATCGGCGATGACACAGGCGGTGCATTCCGGTTTACGGGCTTTGCAGACGTAGCGGCCATGCAGAATCAGCCAATGATGGGCGTGATAAAGATATTCCGCCGGGATGATTTTCATCAGCTTGGCTTCTACCTGATCCGGCGTCTTGCCGGGAGCGAGGCCAAGCCGGTTGCCGATGCGGAATATATGCGTGTCGACAGCCATCGTTGCCTGTCCGAACGCCATGCTGAGCACGACATTGGCCGTCTTGCGGCCCACACCGGGAAGCTTGACCAGTTCGTCGCGATCATCCGGCACCTGACTGCCATAATCGCGGATCAGAGCTTCCGAGAGGGCAATGACATTCTTCGCCTTGTTGCGCCAAAGGCCAATGGTACGGATATATTCTCCGACACTTTCCACGCCAAGATCGCGCATTTTCTCCGGCGTGTCGGCCACTTTGAACAGGGCGCGTGTTGCCTTGTTGACACCGATATCGGTTGCCTGAGCGGAAAGCGCAACCGCGACAAGCAGTGTGAAGGCGTTGACATGTTCCAACTCGCCCTTGGGTTCTGGGCGCTGGATGGAGAACCGGCGAAAAATCTCATGAATCTCATCAGCCGTATAGCGCGTACCCGCGACAAGACGTGGCTTCTTTGCCGTTTTTCCGGCAATTGCACTCACGTCAATCTGATCAACTTTGCTCTTGGGATTTTCCATGACCCTTCTATACTCAAGCGTCATGAGCCAAACAATGAACCCAATTGACGCTGCCGTGCGCAATGAAGAGGAAATCTTCCGCGCCCTTCTTGTGCCGCACCGCTCGCTTGGACAAAAAGGGTTTCTCATTGTCATGGCTGCTATTGGCGGCTCCAGTTTTCTGACCGGACTGTTCTTCCTTTCGCTCGGCGCATGGCCTGTTTTCGGCTTCTTCGGGCTTGATGTGCTTTTGGTCTACCTTGCCTTCCGCATGAATTATTCGGCAGCGAAAGCCCATGAAGAGGTCAGCGTTTCGCGCATAACATTGCAGATCAAACAGGTAGCGCCGTCAGGACGCACGAAACTACACGAGTTCAACCCCTTCTGGACGCGGTTCAGCGTGGCCCGTCATGAGGAAATTGGCATTACGTCCATGCGCGTCGAGGGACAGGGAAAGGCCGTTACAATCGGCTCATTTCTCAATCCCGATGACCGCGAAAGCTTTGCATCGGCCTTTACGCGTGCTTTGGCCACAGCCAAGGGCCGATAGTTTTCACAAGGTGCAAGAATCGGGTGGCAGATCAGGCACCTGCATGGTCATATGACACTCAACAGAGCCCTTTATGTCCATCCTATTTGCATGAAGTGCTTCAGATGAATTGAAAGCCTTGAACCGGCCTTGGCGATGTAACGCACCCGGCACAGGCCTGAATGAGGTAAAGATCATGAAACCCCATGCCATACTTCAAAATGACATCACGCCGACAGGCAATGACTATGCCATCGTCAGCCATATCATCGAGCGAATCAGCGAGGATTATCGCGATCAACCATCGCTTGAAACACTGGCCAAGGATGCGGGTCTATCGCCGACAGCATTGCAGAAGCTTTTCACCCGCTGGGCAGGTCTGTCACCGAAAGGCTTTTTGCAGGCAGTGACCATCGATCATGCACGGCGCCTGCTTGACGAAGGAATGCCTTTGCTTGAAACGGCCTATGAAACAGGCCTTTCCGGTCCGAGCCGCCTGCATGACTTGTTTGTCACCCATGAAGGCATGTCCCCCGGCGATTACAAGACGCGCGGCGCGGGGCTCATCGTCCGCTATGGTTTCCATATCTCGCCATTCGGCCGCGCACTGGTCATGGTGACAGATCGCGGCCTCGCCGGTCTGGCCTTTGCCGATCAGGGCCAGGAGCGTGAAGCTTTAGGCGATATGACATCGCGCTGGCCCAATGCCACCTATGTGGAGGATCTCAACGCAACATCACCCTATGCGGCGCGGGTATTTGATCCGGCTGAATGGCGCTCCGACCGGCCGCTGAAGGTTGTCATGATCGGAACGGACTTCCAGCTTCGCGTCTGGGAAGCCCTGTTGAAGGTCCCTATGGGCAGGGCTTGTGCCTATTCGGATATTGCTCAGGACATCGGTTCGCCCAAGGCTTCCCGCGCTGTTGGTGCTGCGGTTGGTGCCAATCCGCTCTCCTTTGTGGTTCCGTGTCATCGCGCCGTTGGAAAATCGGGCGCTTTGACCGGCTACCACTGGGGCCTGACCCGCAAACGCGCCATTCTGGGCTGGGAAGCCGGACAGATGGGCGACCCTGACCAGCTCGATATGGCGCGCTCCGGCTGATCGCCACATCCTCCCGCAGACAAAAAAGCCCGGCAGAAATGCCGGGCTTTTCATTTTTCCAAGAAACTTTCGAGCAGGCCTTGACCTTCCAGTTACTGGAAAGATTACCTTTGCATCACTATCTCATTACCCATGTCGAAAGTTCTATCATGAAACATGACCATTCCGCCCATCACAATCATGCCCATGACACCCACGGGCATAGCTGTTGCAGCACGCATAAGGATGAGACGGATGTCGTCCGTGATCCCGTGTGCGGCATGCTGGTGGACCCTGCTGCGGGCAAGCCCACGGCTGAGCACGCGGGCCGCGTGTTTCATTTCTGCTCGGCCGGTTGCCATAGCAAATTCGTTGCTCACCCCGAATCTTATCTGACTGCGGTTGATCCAGTCTGCGGCATGACTGTCGACCGGGCGACGGCCAGACATTTTCTGCGGCACGACAATGAAAAATATTATCTCTGCTCGGCAAGCTGCATGGCAAAGTTTGAAAAGGCACCTGAAGATTATCTCGGTGACCGGCCAGCGCCAAAGCCTGTGCCCGCAGGCACGCAATATACCTGCCCGATGCATCCGGAAATCATCAAAGATGGTCCCGGCGCGTGCCCGCTTTGCGGCATGGCTCTGGAGCCGATGGGTATACCGACAGGCGATGAAGGCCCCAACCCTGAACTCGTGGATTTCACCCGCCGGTTCTGGATCAGCGCGCTGTGTTCTGTACCACTGCTGTTGATCACGATGGGCCCGATGCTTGGCTTGCCGTTCCGTGAATGGATTGGCGAAAGCCGCGCAGGGTGGCTGGAATTTGTATTGGCAACCCCGGTTGTTCTGTGGGCAGCCATACCATTCTTTGAAAGGGCATGGGCTTCCTTCGTCAATCGCAGCCCGAATATGTGGACGCTGATCGCAATCGGTGTCGGCGCGGCCTATGCTTTCAGTGTCGTAGCGACACTGTTTCCCGACATTTTTCCGCATGCATTCCGCATGCATGGCGGCGCTGTGCCGGTTTATTTCGAAGCCGCTGCCGTTATCGTTACACTGGTATTCCTCGGGCAAATTCTCGAGCTGAAAGCGCGTGAACGTACAGGCTCGGCGATCCGCGCATTGCTTGATCTTGCACCAAAAACAGCGCGCCGCGTGGCTGCTGATGGCACGGAAAACGATATTCCGCTGGATGAGGTGGTGGCCGGAGACCGGTTGCGGGTGCGTCCAGGCGAAAGCGTTCCCGTGGATGGCATCGTCTTGGAAGGCCGTTCTTCCATAGACGAATCCATGCTCACGGGCGAACCGCTCCCCATCGAAAAGACCGAGAACGATATGGTGACGGGCGGCACGCTTAATCGCAACGGCACGCTGCTGATCAAGGCGGAAAAGGTGGGCGCCGATACGGTCCTGTCGCAGATCGTCGGCATGGTTGCGACCGCCCAGCGCTCACGCGCGCCCATTCAGGGACTGGCGGACCGGGTGGCCAGCTATTTTGTACCGGCGGTGGTCCTCGTTGCCATTGTTTCGTTTATTGCATGGGCATGGTTCGGGCCTGAACCCGGCATGATCTATGGCCTTGTGGCTGCTGTTTCGGTGCTGATCATCGCCTGCCCCTGTGCGCTGGGTCTTGCGACCCCCATGTCGATCATGACCGCCACGGGACGAGGTGCGCAGGCCGGTGTTTTAATCAAGGATGCGGAAGCGCTGGAGCGCTTTGCCAGCGTCGATACGCTGATCGTGGACAAAACAGGCACTCTGACCGAAGGCAAACCGAAACTCACCGATATCGTTTCGGCTGGTTCACTGCCTGACGACCAATTGCTCGTCCTTGCGGCGACACTCGAAACGGGTTCGGAACATCCGCTTGCCGAAGCCATTGTCGAGGGTGCGAAGACACGCAATCTCGCTTTGCTCAAGGCGGAGCAATTTGAGGCGATCACGGGCAAGGGCGTTTCCGGTACCGTTGAGAAATGGACTGTCGCCTTGGGCAACAGAGCGATGATGCAGGATATCGGTGCTGATATCGCTTCCTTGAGCGGCAAGGCGGATACATTGCGCGCAGGCGGCAAGAGCGTGCTTTTCATTGCCGTCGATGGCAAGGCTGCCGGTATCATTGCCGTGGCTGATCCCATCAAGTCCACAACGGCGGAAGCCATCCGCCTTCTGCATAAGGCTGGCCTCAGGATCATCATGGCCACCGGTGACAACCGTATAACAGCACAGTCGGTTGCTTCACAGCTCGGCATTGACGAGGTGCGCGCGGACATGCTGCCCGAAAGCAAGAAACAGCTGGTCGATGAGTTGCGGGCAAAGGGTGCAAAGATTGCCATGGCCGGTGACGGCGTCAACGATGCGCCTGCGCTTGCGGCAGCCGATGTCGGCATTGCCATGGGCACCGGTGCGGATGTAGCCATGGAAAGCGCCGGTATCACCCTGGTGAAGGGCGATCTTAACGGCATTGTTCGCGCTCGTTATCTGGCTGACGCAACGATCCGCAACATCAAGCAGAACCTGTTCTTCGCCTTCGTCTATAATGTGCTTGGTGTGCCGGTTGCAGCCGGTGTTCTCTACCCCGTCTTCGGGGCAATGCTTTCGCCCATGCTGGCAGCAGCGGCAATGAGCCTTTCTTCCGTATCGGTTATTGCCAATGCATTGCGGCTGCGGACGCTGAAACTGTGAGGTTCCCATGAATATCGGCAACGCATCGGAAAAATCAGGTCTGCCGCCCAAGACCATTCGCTATTATGAGGATATCGGGCTGCTCAAGCCCGATAGATCAAACAATGGCTATCGGGACTATTCGATGTCGGATGTGCACAAGCTGCGTTTTCTGCAACGCTCACGCGGCCTTGGATTTTCCGTGGAAGAATGCCGTCAGCTTCTGGCGCTTTACGAAGACAAGGAGCGCGCGAGTTCCGATGTCAAAACCATAGCGAAAACGAAACTCAAGGAGATCGACCGCAAGATCACCGAACTGCGCGAGCTGCAACATACGCTGCAACATCTGGTCGCCCATTGCCATGGCGACCAGCGGCCGGACTGTCCCATTCTGGAGAGTATTTCCGGTACCGGTGAGGCTTAAGCGATAGTGGAAACCACGTCCGCCGAGATGCGCAACTCGCGCAAGGGACGCACAACAGCTGTCGTTTCACTGTAGATCGGGTGTGCCTTATAGGCCGCCAAGGCTTCGGCGCTTTCGAATTCGCCATAGACAACGATGTCAATCTCGCCGGAGATTGGATCGGTTTTGGTGTTCTTCATGACCTCAAAAACGATGGAATGCGGAATTTCTCCAAGCCGTTTCAAACGGGTGTGGATTGTGTCGACATCTTCGGGATTGCGGGCACTGAAGAATACAATATGGCGGATCACGGTCGTTATTCCTGCTTGATCGAACTGGCGCGGACTTTTAATGCACCTGATCATAGCGTCAATAGATGTGCTGTCGCAGTTTGACCGGCAACCTTGCCAGCGGACGTAATTTCTGCGCTGGTAGCTGCAAACACGCGGCATCCTGCCCTTGGCATTTTCGGTGAGGTTGGGGTAAACGTTCTGGCGTTTAACATTTCATCCGACGATCTGAAAACACCAATCCGAGGCGTATATGGCCGACTACGGTCAACAGACACGACCCGATCCTGATAAGCTGCTTGAGCTTGCCACGCGTGAAACGCGCGGCAAGTTGACCGTTTTTCTGGGGGCTGCTCCCGGCGTGGGCAAAACCTATGCGATGCTCTTGCGCGCGCGCCGCCTGAAAGAGGATGGCGTTGATATCGTCATCGGCCTTGCTGAAACGCATGGCCGCACTGAAACAGCTGAGCTTCTTGACGGGTTGGAAGTATTACCACGCAAGCAGATCGGTTATCGCGGCCGCTCGCTGGAAGAGTTCGATCTGGATGCGGCACTGGTACGTAAGCCAAAAGTGCTGGTGCTTGACGAGTTGGCTCACACCAATGCACCGGGCAGCCGCCACCCCAAGCGCCATCAGGACATTGAAGAATTGATCTGGCAGGGGATCGATGTCTGGACGGCAATGAATGTCCAGCATCTGGAAAGTCTGTCTGATCTGGTAACCAAGATTACCGGCGTGATTGTGCGCGAGACCGTGCCTGACGTCGTGCTAAAGCGTGCCGATGAGGTGCTGCTCGTCGACCTGCCGCCAGCGGAACTCATTGCCCGCCTGAAAGAGGGCAAGGTGTACCTGCCCGGCAATGCCGAGCGCGCTGCCGTGGGCTTTTTCAAGCCAGCCAATCTGACAGCATTGCGCGAGCTTGCGCTGCGCCGCACTGCCGACCGTGTTGATGACCAGATGATCGATCTGTTGCGGCAGAACGCCATTGAAGGCCCATGGGCTACCGGAGAGCGGCTGCTGGTCTGTGTCGGTCCTGACAGCCTGTCCGACAAGGTTGTGCGCACTGCAAGTCGTCTCGCTTCCGGTCTCAATGCACGCTGGCTGGTGGTTTCGCTGACCAAGACCAGCGACGCCGGCATGGATATTGGTGCAAACCAGCGCCTCGATGAGTTGCTTGATCTGGCGGAAAGACTGGGTGCGGAAACACGGCGTGTGATCGCCGGGGATTTTGTTGATGAAATCTTCCGTATTGCGCGGCGTGAAAACGTCACACAAGTCGTACTGGGCCGCCCCAAGGGCAAGCGCTTTGCCAATCCGTTCCGCCGGTCGCTTCCCGATGAAATCGTGAAACGCTTCACCGATGTGGGCGTGCATATTGTAACCGGCGACGAACAGGACAAACCCTACGTCCCGCCTGCGCCGCAAAAACGCTCAAGACGCGAGCTTGCGGAATCCATCGCCATTCCTGTCGTGGCAACCGCTGCAACGACACTTCTGGGGCTTGGCGCCAGTGAAATTGTGCATCCGCAAAACCTTTCCATGCTCTATCTGGTGGCGGTCATCCTTTCAGCCATGTCGAGCGGACGTTTCGCCGCCATCATTGCGGCTGGCCTGTCATTCGTCCTCTACAACTACTTCTTTATTGACCCGATCCACAATCTCAGCATCGCCAAGCCGCATCAGCTGTTTTCGCTGATCATCTTCCTTGGTGTGGCGCTGATGATCGGCGATCTCGCCGGACGTTTGCGTGATCAGGTGGCCCGGTCGCGTAATCAGGCCAAGAATACGCAGGCGCTCTACGAATTTTCCCGCAAGCTTTCCGGCACCGCCCGGCTTGACGACGTGCTTGTGGCCGCCGCCATGCACCTGCATTCAACGTTTGGCACAGGCGTTGTTATCCTGCTGCCGGAAGAGGGTGATCTCTCGCTGCAAACGGCGTGGCCGCCGGACCTGACACTTGATAATACGGATATGACTGCCGTCCGCTGGGCATTCGAAAAGAATGAACGGTCCGGGCATGACACGGGCACGCTGCCGCAAATCCATTGGCAGTTCCTGCCCATCCTCACATCGCACGGTGTCGCGGGTGTTCTTGGCCTTTCCATGCTGGAGCATCCGGCATCGCTGACCGAAAACGAGGATCGCATGTTGACCGCGATTCTGGATCAGACGGCAATTGCCATTGATCGTGCATTGCTGGTTCGGGAAAACGCCAAGACGGCGGCGCTGCAGGAGAGCGAACAACTGCATGCTGCGCTGTTCTCTTCCCTTTCGCACGATCTGAAAACCCCGCTGGCTTCGATCACAGGCGCGGTCACGACGCTGCGCGAGCTTGGCGGCCGCATCAAACCGGAAGGCCGTGATGATCTTCTGCTTTCCATCGAAGAAGAAGCGGGGCGTTTGACACGCTTTGTTTCCAACCTCTTTGACATGACGCGCATCGAGGCTGGTACGCTCAAGGTCAAGAGCAGCCCCGTCGACGCAGCCGATGTCATCGTTTCCTCGGTGGAGCGCATGAAGAAGCTCAAACCCGGTGTTGCGATTGACATCAGCATTGCTCCTGACCTTGCAACGGCGAGTGGCGATTCTTCCCTGCTCGGGCAGGTGCTGTTCAATCTGCTCGACAATGCCGCCAAATATGGTGGCGAGGGCGCGATTTCGGTTTATGCAAAGCAAGATGCAACAGGTGTGGTGATCAATGTCACTGATCAGGGAAAAGGCATTCCGGCAAAGGATATTGATCGCATCTTCGAGAAGTTCTACCGGCGCGTAAAAGGCGATGGAAGAGCTGCAGGCACCGGGCTTGGCCTCTCCATTTGCCGAGGCTTTGTCGAGGCCATGGGTGGTACAATCAAAGCCGAAAGTCCTGCTATCCGTAAGCGTGGCACGCGGTTTATTATCCGGCTTCCTATTTTTGACGAGACCAAGAACGAGGATACGGCTGCATGAACGAGAACCGCATTCTTGTGGTCGATGATGAACCGCAAATTCAGCGTTTTCTGCATCCCGCACTGACGGCATCCGGTTACGATGTCATCACTGCCACGACAGGTGCAGAGGCAGAGCGCATGATTGCGACAAGCGCGCCCGATCTCGTCATTCTCGATCTTGGTCTTCCTGACAAGGACGGCAAGGAAGTCATCAAAACTGTACGGGCCTTTTCCGAAGTACCGATTATCGTTCTATCGGCGCGGGACCGCGAAGTGGAGAAGATTGCAGCGCTTGACCTCGGTGCCAATGATTACGTCGAAAAGCCCTTCGGCATTGGTGAATTGCTGGCGCGGGTGCGAACTGCCCTGCGTCAGAAAGTGGCCGGGACCAGCGTTCCCTCGCGCTTTGAGTGGAATGGCCTTGCTGTTGATATGGCGAAGCGGGTGGTCACGCTCAAGGGCGAGGAACTTCATCTGACCCGCAAGGAGTACCAGCTTCTTGTGCATCTTGTCCTGCACCCCGGTCTTGTTGTGACGCATCGCCAGCTTCTGGCGTCCGTGTGGGGCGCTGCGCATGTCGAAGACGTGCATTATCTCCGGGTTTTCGTCGGCCAGCTCAGGGCCAAGATTGAGGAAGATCCGAACCATCCGCAGTTTATCAGGACAGAGGCTGGCGTCGGCTACAGGTTCATCGCCGAGTAAGGCGTTTCACTGCTTCTCCAACTTCCTGTCGACAATTGCTGGCAGCTTTGACAAGCTTCCGTCAATCCATCAACAACAGATTCGGGAAACGCCTCCATGACCTCATTCAGCGCGACGGTTCTATGGAGCCGTGCTTCAGATGCCATTTTTACTGACAACAAGTATAGCCGCGCCCATGTCTGGCAATTTGACGGCGGGGCGGAAGTGCCCGCTTCATCATCGCCGCATATTGTGCGCCTGCCCTATTCGGCGGCGGAGAATGTCGATCCTGAAGAAGCCTTTGTTGCCTCCCTCTCCAGTTGCCACATGTTGTTCTTCCTGTCAGGTGCCGCAAAGGGCGGTTTCGTTGTCGATGAATATCGCGACGAAGCGTCAGGGGAACTTGGCAAGAATGAAAATGGCAAGCTCTTTGTCAGCAAGGTCGTGCTGAAACCACATGTGACCTATGCTGGTTCTGCACCGGATCGAGCCACGGAAGAGCATTTGCATCACGAAGCGCATGAGCAATGCTTTATCGCCAACTCCGTGCGAACCGATATCAGCATCGATCTGGGTTAAGGGAGGAAATATTATGTCAGAACTGAAAATCGGTGATGCCGTCAACACGGCCTGCCCATGGTCGGGCGATCCCATCAAGGAAGATAGTCTCACCCTCTACAAGGGTGCCGTAGTGGGTTTTGCAATACCGGCTGCCGCGATAAATTCGAGAAGGCGGTCAACCATTTTGAAGAAGCGCTTGTTCATAACAGGCACGAAAGCATTTAAATCAGCAGGCCCGGCAAATTCCGTTGACAAATTCAGGCGGCAGATATACTTAAGTGTATGCTTAACCAACAGACACCACTTGATCTCATGTTCCAGGCGCTGGCAGACCCATCCCGGCGCTTCATGGTCGAACGGCTGAGCCGTGGCCCGGCCTCCGTCAGTGAACTGGCCAAACCGTTGACCATGTCCCTGCCCGCCGTCGTGCAGCATTTGCAGGTGCTTGAGAACAGTGGCCTGATCCGTACGGAAAAGGTCGGCCGTGTGCGTACCTGCCATATTGAATGGACAGCCATGCGAACGGCAGAACAGTGGATGGACGAGCGGCGCAAATCTTGGGAGCGCCGGCTTGACCGGCTGGGCGATTTTCTCGCCAGCGATGACAATCAATAATCGGGAGCAGAAGTATGACCAACCGATCGGTAAAACACGATACATTTGTTATCGAGCGCAGCTATGCGGCGGCCCCGACGCGGGTGTTTTTTGCCCTTAGCGATAAGACAGCCAAGAGCAAATGGTTTGCCGGGCCGGATGAGAGTGCCGCGAGATTCGAGATGGATTTTCGGATTGGTGGTCATGAGATCAATCGCGGCGGACCAAAGGGCGGTCCTGTTTATACCTATGATGCGGTCTATCAGGACATCGTGCCTGACCAGCGCATCATCTATACCTATGATATGTATATCGACGACAAGCGCATTTCTGTCTCGGTTGCAACAATGGAACTGAAACCCGAGGGAACCGGCACAAAGCTTGTCCTTACCGAACAGGGTGCCTTTCTTGATGGGCTCGACGAGCCAGATATGCGCAGACGCGGAACGGAAGAGCTGCTCGATGCTCTTGGTGCCTCGCTGAAGGGCGCGCCAGTCAACGCCTGACGGCTGCCCTCAAAGCGGATCACCGGAGCCGGTGACAATTGTCTCCACCGGCTCTTCTTTTATCCGTCCCTGACGCTTCAGCTGCTGTTCGCGGAAGAAGATGAACAGACCCGATGCGACGATGAATCCTGATCCTATCAGCATGGGCAGCCGCGGTACATCGCCAAAGACCAGCCAGCCGAACACGATAGCCCAGAACAAAAGCGTATATTGCAGCGGCGCAACCGTGGCCGCATCAGCCATCTTGAGCGCGCGATTAACCAGCATATGGGCCAGCATAGCCACAACGCCGAGAATAGCCAACAAAACCAGATCACGCGGGCTGACCGGTTTCCAGTCGAAATAGAGCGATGCAGCGCCAGCAAGACCGGCGCCGACGATCTGCCAGAATACCAGCGTCGTGTCGGGCGTTCCTCGCAGCGACCGTCCCAGCAACAGCATCAGCGCAAAGGTCATGCTGCCCAAAATCGAGATAATGGCTTGCGGCGTCAGCGCCTGTGAAGAGGGTTCCAGTGCGATGACAACGCCGATAAAGCCAACGACAATCGCGCTCCACCGCCGCCAGCCGACCGGCTCTTTCAGCACAAGGGGTGAAATCGCCGCAACGTAAATCGGAGCCGCCAGCCAATACGTCATCACATCCGCCAGCGGCAGATAGACCACCGCAAAATAGAACGCAAAAATCTCGGCCGTTGACGCCGCAACACGCGCAAATTGCAGGAATGGCTTGTCGACCTGCATGATTTTCTTCGGCCCTGAGAACCAGAGGAAGGGCGCAAGAACGATCAACGCGGCAACGCTACGGACAAACACAACCTGCCCGACGGAATAAGTCGATACCAGCCATTTGCCCATCACATCATTCAGGGCAAACATCAGCATGCCGAGCAGCATCAAAAGCACGCCGGTGCGCGCCAGAGATGGTTCGGACGTTGCAGAAAAGGCACCGGAGCGGGCGGACATGGGAGTTTCCTCGATACTGGTCTTTTTCAGACTGCTTTGATCGATTTTATCAAGCTAATCCAGTCGAAAACAGCAATCGCGGCGCAAGGCTGCAAAATAGTTCTCCATTATGGCATCCAGGTCGCGCTTTGCCCGAAAGCTGCCCCTCTGGAATAAACCCGGATTCGGGAATATAAATCTGCGAGACTGATATTTTAGCTCAACGAAAGAATACGCTCATGCCCCGGGTTTCGCAGCTGTTCTTCAAGACCGCAACTGTCTTCTTTCTGATCGGTATTCTCCTAGGGCTTCAAATGGGCATATCGGGCGACCATGCGGCGTTCCCTGCTCACGCGCACCTCAACCTGCTTGGCTGGGTCACCAGCGCCATATTCGGCATTTATTACGCGCTCAATCCCGCCAAGGCCCAGGGTCGATTGCCGATGATCCAGTTCGCCGTCTTTACGATAGGCGTCATCATCATGATTCCGGCGCTGTATTTCCTCAATCTTGGCCATACGGCAATGGAGCCACTTGTTGGTATCGGCTCGTTTATCGTTCTTGCTGGCGTCGTTTTGTTCGCAGCCGTGGTTTTTTCCAACAAGGCTTAATCTGCTTCGCATTCTTTTACTGACTCATTCTTGAACCGAAGACATCCCCAATTGTTCGTGCGTAGGGAGCGATGTTTGGGTCTTTCACTGGCACGACCGTTAGAATTTGCAGCCCGTTTGCAATTGCATAACCGATTTCAAGAAGCGCAGCTGACCCTATATACCCATCAATATTGCAAACAGTGAGGAAGGAAGAAATACGAATCTTGGCGAAAATCGAATCTTGAAGAGTTCGCGGGTCATGTATGGGATCGGCATCAAGGAGCACAAACTCTTCGCCAACGTTGATCGCACCTGAGCCCACCGGAGAAAGAACCCTGATTCCAGCGGATTCCAGCCGCTGCTTTAAATCGTATAGCGCGCGAAGATGCTTGCGATATGAGCCGGAAATAACAGTCGTAAGTTCGGAAGACATGACCTTTCCTTCGTCAAATGCATAAGAGGACCACAAGGCCCAGATAAATGGTTAGCGAAAAGGTTTCTAAAAAACCCCTGAATAAAGGGGAATGAGCAATATCTCCGACAATCGGATCAGACCCTTTCGGTGTCAATGCCAGAAAACTAAAATTTAGTACTGAAGGATTTGGTGGAGCCAAGCGGGATCGAACCGCTGACCTCTTGCATGCCATGCAAGCGCTCTCCCAGCTGAGCTATGGCCCCATTCCATTAGCCGGTTTCGGCTAAGCCGGATAAATCCGGCTGGACAGTCGAACGGTCGGGAACCGTTCCGAGGCGGGTACATAAAGCCCGCCGCAGAGAAGATCAAGGTCTATTCGCCGGATATTTCCGTTATTTTCCGGAAGAGCGAAAGACCTTGATGAAAATCAATTTTCGTCGTCTTCGCCGATACCGCCGCCGAGGATGTCGGTAACGTCATCATCTTCATCTTCCTCGTCTTCGGCAAGGAACGTATCGTCATCATCGGCATCATCGACATCAACGTCGACGTCATCGCCCAGATCCGGCACATCAGCATCGGTATCGCCGTCAGCTTCTTCAAGTGAAACGAATTCCGGCTTTTCCAGAACAACGTCCACTTCTTCGGTCTCGGCCTCTTCCTCTTCTTCACGAACAGATGGAGCGGTCGAATCAAAATAGCTCAGCGGATAGCTCTTGCCTGTATAAGGCGAGACAATCGGATCGCGGTTCAGATCGTAGAATTTCTGACCCGTTTCAGGGTCAACTCGCTTGGTACCAAGTTTTGCATTTACCACGTTATGCCTCGTCTTCTGGCTGCGCCTGCATTCGGTATGCCATCGTCCAACCGTTTATGCCAGCGCTCATCAAATGGATTTCTGGTCCCATAAACGCAATTCAGCGCATTTGTCAAAGCCAAAAACGATGAGTGATTGCCATTGAGCCAATCAATGCATTTGCGAGATGACCGAACCGGCAAGCTGTGTTACGAACGCCAGCGCCTGTAGGCAACACCTGAAACATCCATTTTCCTTGTGATCGATCCTGCTCATGTCCCATTCCGCATTACCCAAGCCCGCCACAGCCCGCCGCTCCAAAGCCCTTACCGGCGATATCCGGATTCCGGGCGATAAATCGATATCGCATCGTTCCTTCATGTTTGGCGGCCTTGCCTCCGGTGAAACCCGTATCACGGGACTGCTTGAAGGCGAGGATGTGATCAACACTGGCCGCGCCATGCAGGCTATGGGCGCAACGATCGTCAAAGAAGGCGAGGTCTGGATCATCAAGGGCACCGGCAATGGCTGCCTCTTGCAACCCGAAGCGCCGCTTGATTTCGGCAATGCCGGAACCGGCGCACGTCTCACCATGGGCCTTGTCGGCACCTACGCGATGGAAACCACATTCATCGGTGACGCATCCCTGTCGAAAAGGCCGATGGGCCGCGTGCTCAACCCGTTGCGGGAAATGGGCGTTCAGGTGACCGCATCGGAAGGCGACCGTATGCCGCTGACATTGCGCGGTCCGAAAGTTGCCGCTCCCATCACTTACCGCGTTCCCATGGCGTCGGCGCAGGTCAAATCCGCTGTGCTGCTGGCAGGTCTCAACACGCCTGGAATCACAACGGTCATCGAACCTGTGATGACGCGCGACCACACGGAAAAGATGCTACAGGGCTTTGGCGCTAACCTTACCGTCGAAACCGACAGGGACAATGTGCGCCATATCCGCATTGAGGGTCAGGGCAAACTTACAGGTCAGACCATTGATGTGCCCGGCGATCCATCGTCAACAGCGTTCCCGCTCGTGGCAGCATTGCTTGTTCCCGGCTCCGATATCACCATCCGCAATGTGCTGATGAATCCCACCCGCACCGGACTTATCCTGACCCTGCAGGAAATGGGTGCCAGCATTGAAATCCTCAATGCACGTCTTGCTGGCGGCGAGGATGTTGCCGATCTTCGGGTACGTGCCTCTGAGCTTAAGGGTATTGCCGTGCCTGCTGATCGCGCGCCCTCGATGATCGATGAATATCCCGTGCTCGCCGTGGCTGCGTCTTTCGCCACGGGAGAGACCGTGATGAACGGGCTCGAGGAATTGCGGGTCAAGGAATCGGACCGCCTGTCAGCGGTTGCCAACGGCCTCAAGGTCAACGGCGTCGATTGCACGGAAGGGCCTGAAACCCTGAGCGTTCGCGGGCGCCCTGACGGTAAGGGCATCGGCGGCGGTACGGTTGAAACGCATCTTGATCATCGCATTGCCATGAGCTTCCTTGTCATGGGCCTCGTCGCGGAAAAGCCCGTCACCGTCGATGATTCAACCATGATTGCCACCAGCTTTCCGGAATTCATGGGTATGATGACCGGCATGGGTGCCGAGATTTCAGAGCAGGGAACGCCAGCCTGATACGCATATGAGCGCATTTTTTTCCGCATTGACGGTATACTTTCTCTATTTGATGTCGAGCGTACCGTTCATCGTCTGGGCGGGGCGAAGCGCCTATGCGGGCACAATTTCCAGTGGATCATCGCGGCCATGGCCCGGCATTTTGAGCACGATCATGCGGGTCGTTCTTCCTTTGCTGCTGATCTTCCTCTATGCGTGGAACGTCTCCGACGGTTCACGGTCAGGCTTGCCCGAGGTCGAAACTGCAGGAACAAGCGATTGGACGCCCTATCAGTTTTTGCTTCTGCCGCCCGCGTTCGGTTCAATCGCCGGTTATGGTATAGGCTTCCTCATGGGCGCAAAGGCCGGAAAAAGAGTGTTATGATCGAACCTGCTGTCCATATGCAGAGTGTATCGAAAACGGTCTTGCCGCAGGCAGGGGGCGTCTGATGTATTTTATCCTGACGTCTCTGGTCATTGTCGGTGTTTCCTACGCTATTGAGCGATTTGCGCTGAAAGTCCGCTTCGGACTGTTCGCTCTCCTGTTCTGGCTGTTCATTTTCCAGTTTGCGTTGATCTTCGCCATTGATGCATTGCTGCAGAATTTATCGGCCTATCTGCCGGACTGGCTTTCCTCGATGGTGACAACGGTGGGTGGCTTTGCCTTTGTGTCGATCGGCATTACGCCCCTGATAACGCTGGTCCTTGCTGCTGCCTATTCGCTGTTCGCACTGGGCAATTGGCTGTTTGACCGCGATGAAAAGGATGATGTCGATGTACCATCCCGGTTCACCATTGCCATTGATGGTCCGGCTGCATCTGGCAAGGGAACACTGGCGCGACGGATCGCCGACTATTACGGTTATCACCATCTCGACACGGGTCTGACCTACCGGGCTGTTGCCAAGGCATTGCTCGACCAGAACATGGCGCTTGATGACGAGTTCCTCGCCGAAAAGGCAGCGCGCACTGTTGACCTGTCCAAACTTGACCGGACGGCGCTATCGACACACGACGTCGGTGAAGCCGCATCGAAGGTCGCAGTCATGCCCGCTGTGCGCCGGGCACTTGTCGCGTCACAACAGGCTTTTGCCCAGCGCTCACCCGGCACTGTGCTTGACGGGCGCGATATCGGCACCGTTGTTTGCCCGGACGCGCCGGTCAAACTCTATATTACCGCCTCACCGGAAGCACGGGCCAAGCGCCGCTTTGAAGAGATCAGATCAACCGGCGGGGGTGCCGAGTATGAGGAAATTCTGGCCGATCTCACCCGCCGTGATGCGCGCGATATGGGCCGCACGGACTCGCCGCTCAAGCCCGCTTCCGACGCGCACTTGCTTGATACGACAGAAATGGATATAGAGACCGCGTTTCTTGCTGCCAAAAAGCTGATTGATCAGGCTTTGGTGGGAAACAAGCATTAAACAAGCATTTGCTACCGATCCACGCACCGGATTGCCCTTGTAAGGGCGGGTTGGCACGCAAATGAACCGTAACACGAACCACCGGTGCTGTGTCCGATGACTATTTCCGGACATATCAGGAGTATTTATGTCTCAAGCCAATCCAACGCGCGAAGATTTCGAAGCTCTTCTCGCCGAGTCCTTTGCCACCAATGACCTTGCTGAAGGTTATGTCGTCAAGGGCCGCATCGTCGCCATCGAAAAAGACATGGCGATCATTGACGCCGGCCTCAAGGTTGAAGGCCGCGTACCGCTCAAGGAATTCGGCGCGAAAGCCAAAGACGGCTCGCTAAAGCCGGGCGATATCGTTGAAGTTTACGTCGAGCGTATCGAAAACGCCCTCGGCGAAGCCGTTCTGTCGCGTGAAAAAGCACGCCGCGAAGAGAGCTGGGTCCGTCTTGAAGAGAAGTTCAACCGCGGCGAACGCGTCGATGGTGTTATCTTCAATCAGGTCAAGGGTGGCTTCACCGTTGATCTCGACGGCGCCGTAGCCTTCCTGCCGCGCTCGCAGGTTGACATCCGTCCGATCCGCGACGTTACTCCGCTGATGCACAACCCGCAGCCCTTCGAAATCCTCAAGATGGACAAGCGTCGCGGCAACATCGTTGTTTCGCGTCGTACCGTTCTTGAAGAGAGCCGTGCAGAACAGCGCTCTGAAATCGTCCAGAACCTTGAAGAAGGTCAGGTCGTTGAAGGCGTCGTCAAGAACATCACCGATTACGGTGCGTTCGTTGATCTGGGCGGCATCGATGGTCTGCTGCACGTCACTGACATGGCATGGCGCCGCGTCAACCATCCTTCGGAAATCCTGAACATCGGCCAGACGGTCAAGGTTCAGATCATCCGTATCAACCAGGAAACACATCGTATTTCGCTCGGCATGAAGCAGCTCGAAAGCGATCCTTGGGATGGTATCGGTGCGAAGTATCCGATCGGCAAAAAGATCACCGGTACGGTTACGAACATCACCGACTACGGTGCATTCGTCGAAATCGAGCCAGGCATCGAAGGCCTTATCCACGTTTCCGAAATGTCCTGGACAAAGAAGAACGTGCATCCGGGCAAGCTGCTCTCGACCACGCAGGAAGTCGAAGTCGTTGTTCTCGAAGTGGATCCGGTCAAGCGCCGCATCTCCCTCGGTCTCAAGCAGACACTCGACAACCCATGGACAACCTTCGCAGACAAGTTCCCTGTCGGCACGATCGTCGAAGGCGAAGTCAAGAACAAGACCGAATTCGGCCTGTTCATTGGCCTCGACGGCGATGTGGACGGCATGGTTCACCTCTCCGACCTCGACTGGAACCGTCCAGGCGAACAGGTCATTGAAGAGTACAACAAGGGTGACGTGGTCAAGGCGCAGGTTCTCGATGTTGACGTCGAGAAGGAACGCATCTCGCTCGGCATCAAGCAGCTCACAGGCGACAAGGTCGGTGAAGCAGCAACATCAGGTGAACTGCGCAAGAACGCTGTTGTAACTGTCGAAGTGACCGGCATTACCGATGGCGGCCTCGAAGTTCGTCTGGTTGACCACGATCTCGACTCGTTCATCCGTCGTGCGGATCTTTCCCGCGATCGTGACGAACAGCGTCCAGAGCGTTTCACGGTTGGCCAGAAGGTTGACGCCCGCGTCATCGCCTTCGACAAGAAGACCCGCAAGCTGCAGGTCTCCATCAAGGCGCTTGAAATCGCTGAAGAGAAGGAAGCAGTCGCACAGTACGGCTCGTCCGACTCCGGCGCTTCGCTCGGCGACATCCTCGGTGCCGCTCTGAAGAAGCAGGAAAAGAACTAAGCTTTTCCCAGCGTTTCAGACTGAAACAGAAACCCGCCGGTCTCGTGACCGGCGGGTTTTTCTTTGTGCGTTGTTAAATCGTATCGAACTGGATGAGGATGAATACGATCTGGCAGATGAGCGCGAGACCAAGGAGTATCAGCTGCGTTCTCTGCTCGCGCACAAAAATGGCAGCTCCACAGACAATGATGAGAAACAGATTGCGGAATGGATACTCCGGTCCGAGTGAATGAAAATGCTCCCGCCCTTTCATGGCTGTGTCGGCAAAATCAACCACAAAAATCGCCATCAATATGCCGAAGAACCACGCACGCCGTGACATGAAGTAGTTCTCGTAACCGGAATAGCCTTCCATGCTATCGGGGAACAGCAAGCCGCAGGCCAGAAAGTGCAGGCTGGCGTAGAAAATAACAAAAAGATAAGCCTCAAATTTCCACACTAATGTCTGGTGCAGATAAAATTCAAACCACCAGAAATGCACAACCGTCAAAAATGCGAAGAATACCCAGCCAAGATGAACCGCGTAGATATTTTTGCGCAGGGGATGCTGGATGATACGGGCGACACCGGTCAACAGACGCGAGATACTCAGCCCCAGAATAATTCCTATGATCACGCGTACATGGGTAAATACTTCCGGGCTCGGTATATTGCTATCCATTACATATTCCTCATCCTGATCCAATCAAATTGGCATGAGGTTTATGCTAGCCAAGTCTTATACCGATGCAAATCTTCATCTGTTTTATTCAGTTGAAAATTGTACTTTCATGGTCTGTGGGGTTGCTGTCCCTTTCGACAAATAGGGAAGGACGTCCGCAAGCGGCAAGCGATGGGAAACGAGCTTTGCCATCATTCCATCGTCGCGTTGCAGGATAGCCAGTGCTTCGGGAATATTGCGGTTCAGCGAATGGGAGCCAACCAGACTGATCTGGCGGCGGAAAATCTCGAATGGTGCAATTTGAATGCGCGCATCCGGGGCGCTGACTCCGAAGACCAATGCAGTCCCGCCATCAGCGGTATAAGCGATCATATCCTCCACCACCCGCGCGATACCCGTAGCGTCGGCAACAAAATCGAACGCCTTTGCTCGGCTTTGAAGATCGGACGAGCCGGAGCGCAGAGGCGTCAGGCCAAGGGACTGGGCGAATGTCAGGCGGCTTTCGTTGATATCCGCAACGCTGACATCTTCAACGCCCTGCGCCTTCAATGATAGGGCCATGAGAAGCCCGATCGGTCCAGCGCCAAACACAAGGGCATTTTCGGCACTTGAAGCCCGTGCATTGCCAAGACCGTTGAGAACACAGGCCAGAGGCTCCGCCAGTGCAGCAATATGGAAAGGCAGATTACCCGTGGCATGGAGATGACCGGTTTTAACGGTGCTATATTCAGCAAACCCACCATTGCGTGATACGCCATAGGCTTCCAGTGTCTCGCATAGATTGGTCAGTCCCTTACGGCAGGAACGGCATTTACCACAGGGTATGTTCGGGTCAACGGCAACCCGGTCGCCGGGTCGCCAGTCTGTGACGTCCTCGGCAACAGCTTCGACAATACCCGCATATTCATGTCCCGGCACCAGCGGAAAGGCACCGTTGCCATAACGTCCATAAAGAACATCGATATCGGTATGGCAGAGACCGGATGCCATGACACGCACAAGGGCGTGCCCCGGCTCAAGCTCCGGTTCCCTGAGATCGGCCAGTCCGGCGGCGCCCAAGCCCGTGAAATGAATGGCTTTCATGGCAAATCCACTCTGTCCTGTTGAAATTTCAGATGCTGGCGAATGGTCCGCGCATTTACTGCGCGGACCTTCATTATGGGGCTATTTGATGTAACCGGCGCGGGTCATGATCTGTTCGACCTGCCGCTGTCCCGCATCCAGCGCCTGATCGACGGTCTGCGTTCCGGCAAGCGCCGACGATATGAGTTGTCCGATCGTTGTCCCGAAAGCCTGAAACTCGGGGATGGCAACAAACTGCACACCCGTGTAAGGCACGGGATCCTTTGTCGGTTTTGTTGGGTCGGCGGCCATGATGGACTTCAGAACGGTAACCGCAAAAGGCGCCGCCTTCTGATACTCCGGATTGTCGTAGGTGGATTTGCGCGTTCCTGGCGGAACGGCAACCCAGCCTTCACTGGCAGCAACCCGTTTGACATATTCTTTCGATGTCGCCCATTTGACGAAGGACTTTGCCGCATCCACCTTTTTGGAGGTGGCCGGAATAGCCAGTGTCCATGCCCATGACCAGCCCGCACCATTGGGGGTGACCTGAACCGGCGCACGCGTGAACGCTACCTTATCGGCTACCTTGCTTTGCTTGGGATCATAAATGCGGCCCGCAGCGGAGGTCGCATCAATCCACATGGCGCAATGGCCGGTGGCAAAGAGCGCCTGATTTTCATTAAAGCCATTGGATGTGGCACCGGGCGGGCCATAATGCTGCATCAGATCGACATAGGTCGCCACCGCCTGTTTCCAAGGTGCCGAATTGATCTGGGGCTTCCAGTCCATATCGAACCAGCGACCGCCATAGGTGTTGATCATGGTTCCAAGGAACGCCATGTTCTCACCCCAACCAGCCTTGCCGCGCAGACAGATGCCATATTGTTCTTTCGATTTGTCGGTCAGTTTGGCCGCAAATTCCTTGATCTGGTCATAGGTGGGCTGATCCGGCATGGTCAGGCCTGCCGCATCGAAAAGATCCTTGCGATAAAGGGTAAAGGAACTCTCGGTGTAAAACGGAACCGCATAGAGCTTGCCGTCTACGGTCAGGCCTTTTTTGATCGGATCGAGCAGATCGGCGTAATCATAATCATCGCCAAGATCATCCATCGCCGTGAGCCAACCCGATTTGCCCCAGATTGGCTCTTCATATCCGCCAATGGTCAGGATATCGAACTGGCCGCTCTTGGTGGCGATATCTGTGGTGACGCGCTGACGCAGCACGTTTTCTTCCAGAACCACCCAGTTAAGCTTGTTGCCGGTCGCTTTCTCCCATTCGGGCGACAGTTTCTGCATCACGATCATATCGGCATTGTTGACAGTCGCGATGGTCAATTCTTCTGCAAACGCAGTGCTGGCAAGAACGCCGGTGACGGCGGTCATGAGCAGCAGATGCGCTGGCCTCTTCAAGGTAACGCTCATTCTTTTCCTCCTCCAAGGTTAAGCCTACGAACTTTACGCACGTAAACTTAAAATAAGTCATACAAAAATATTTACGGACATGTATACAAAAATCTGATGGAATAATTCCGAAGCTCCGTATGGGATCAATCTACAGCGCTTCAGTGACTAGGAACATCCCACATCACCATGCGTTATAAATGCGAAGTTTGACATGATCCAGAGTTGGTACGGTTTAATTGAAAACTTGACGCATGTGATTAGCCTTGTAAATTTTTGATTGGCATGATTTGCAGCCGATGGCACGAATACAATCGAAAGACCGATGAGATTGTCTCAGGACATTTTCTTCAAAAGCACGACGATGTCTCCTAGAACAAGCGAATCGGTCGTGAAAAGGGAATGCGCGGTGAAAAAGACGATCAAGACCATGGAAGACTTTTCCGCGTTTGTGGGCCTGTCCCGTCCGACCGTGTCGAAATATTTCAACGACCCCAACTCGGTGCGCAAGAAAACCCGCGAAATCATTGAGGCTGCCGTCAAGCAATCTGGCTTCCGGCCGAACATTTTTGCGGTCAACCTCAATCGCCGCCGCACCAATATCCTCGGCATCATTATTCCCAATTCCACTGATCCGTTCTATACGGCCCTCACCCGGCGCATTGAGGGAATTGCCGAACAGGCGGGTTACCTCGCCTTTGTGCTCAGCTCCGATGGCAAGCCGGAACTTGAAGAGCGCGCCATCGAAACATTCAAATCGATGAACGTCGCCGGGTCCATCATCGCGCCCCTCGGCGTGCAGTCCCATCAGGAGAAATTGCTGAAGCTCGGCGAGTCCATCCCCATGATCTATGTGGACTCCCCGCTCGATACAGTTTCGCCCTTTGTCGGCACGAATAACCGGCAAAGTTTTCAACTCATCGTCGACTATCTGACGCGATCCGGCGATGCGCCGTGCTATTTCGGTATGCCGCCCGTCAACAGCAACGCTTTTGAGCGACGCGAAGCCTATAGTGAAGCCATGGAGCGCCTCAGGCTTGAACCTCGGATCATCGAAGTGGAGCAGACAGCCAATTGGGATTTTGAAAAGTCTGCCTTCGACGCAACAATCCAGATCTTGCGCAATGGCGGTTTTCCAACAAAGACCGTTCTTTGCGCCAATGACCGTGTTGCATTCGGCGTAATTGCTGCGGCTTTCCAGATCGGCGTCAAGGTTGGGCGCGGCGATGATTGCGACCTGCGGGTGGCAGGTCACGATGATCAGCCATTATCGCGCTATATGTGCCCGCCACTGACAACGGTGGCGCAGAACTACAACGAGATCGGCAGGCTAGCGGCGGCGCTGCTGTTTCACAAACTCGGCGAGCATCAGGATGCGAAGTTCGAACTGCCCGCCAATGAGCGGATATTGCTGAACGCCGAGATCATGCTGCGCATGTCCGCCTGATCCAAAACTTGTCGCGCGTAAAGATTTATTTGTTGACACGGAAATAATACGGCTTATCTGTCTTTGTCGAGCGTATTGACGATTCATGCGCGAGACAACAGGCAGATACCGATATGACGCTTGATATGCCCCTTTCTTCCCTGGCCCCGGAAAGCCTTGGCCCGACCATCACCATTGGCGAAATTCTCGTCGAGATCATGGCCACCACAATAGGCAATGGCTTTCTCGAGGCACAGCCACTGATCGGGCCTTTCCCCAGTGGTGCGCCGGCTATCTTTATCGATCAGGTGGCCAAATTGGGGGCTGAGGCAGGTATCATTGCGACCGTTGGCAAGGATGATTTCGGCCGGTTGAATATTGAACGTTTGCGCAAGGATGGTGCCGACGTCTCGGCCATTACCATCAGCCCCGATTATCCGACGGGGAGCGCTTTTGTGCGCTATGCAAATGATGGAACACGGGATTTTGTTTATAATATCGCCCGCAGTGCTGCCGGTGAAATCAAGCTAACGGACGCCGCCAAAGCTCTGATTGCGCGTGCCGGTCATCTGCATGTCATGGGATCTGCCCTGTCGATCCCGGCCGTATGGCCCATCGTCGAATACGCCCTGCACGACATCAAGCAGCGTGGCGGAACGCTCTCGCTTGATCCCAATATGCGCAAGGAACTGGCCGCGGGCAAAGAAACGGGCAGTCAGTTCGCCGCTCTTCTACAGGCAACAGACCTGCTTCTGCCATCAGGAGATGAACTCTTCGTTGCCTGCCCAGCCGCCTCCGAAAACGAAGCTATCGATGCGCTTCTTTCGTCAGGTATTTCCGAGATTGTCCTGAAGCGGGGACAGGACGGTTCCACGCTCTATACAAAGGCTGGTCCTGTTCATCGTCCGGCTTTCCTTGTCGATGAAATCGATCCGACCGGCGCTGGCGATTGCTTTGGCGCCACCTACCTTACATGCCGTCGTCTTGGCCACTCAGCCGAACACGCGCTCGACTATGCCAATGCGGCCGGAGCCCGCAATGTTACCCATCGCGGCCCCATGGAAGGCACATCGACTTTCCATGAACTTGACCAGTTCATGGCTTCGACACCAAGGAAATAAACATGTTCAAGTCCCTCTCCCAATTGGCCAGCGCACACCGGAACGGCGAGAATGCGGGAATCACATCCGTCTGCTCCGCTCATCCACTTGTCATCAGGGCTGCCCTGCGGCGAGGCAAGCAGCATGGGCAGATCGTGCTCATCGAGGCGACGTGCAATCAGGTCAACCAGTTTGGTGGCTATACCGGGATGACACCCGTGGATTTTGTCGTCTTCGTCGAAGCGATGGCGCGGGAAGAAGGCTTTGACCGGAACAGCCTCATTTTTGGCGGCGACCATCTTGGACCCAATCCATGGCGCAAGCTCCCAGCCGAAGAGGCAATGGCGAAAGCCGTGACGATGGTCATCGACTATGTGCAGGCTGGTTTCACCAAAATTCATCTGGATGCCAGCATGGGTTGCGCGGGAGAGCCTGCAGCGCTTGATGATGAAATAACCGCCCAACGCGCGGCGCGGCTTGCCAAAGCAGCTGAACAGGCGGCCCAGAACAGTGGCTTTGCCCTGCCGAATTATATTATCGGCACGGAAGTGCCTGTTCCCGGCGGCGCGGATCATGAATTGACTGAAGTCACGCCGACCAGCCCGGAGGCAGCGCGGCACACAATTGCCGTCCACCGGGCGCGGTTTGCCAGCGAAGGGCTGCAGGATGCCTTTGACCGCGTTATTGGAATTGTCGTTCAGCCCGGCGTTGAATTCGGCAATGAGAATGTTGTCGAGTACAGGCCGGATCGGGCGATAATGCTGACGAAGCTGCTGGATAGCGAGCCGCAATTCATCTTCGAAGCCCATTCCACTGACTATCAGACGGTACAATCACTTTCGGCACTTGTACGCGACGGATTTCCGATCCTCAAAGTCGGCCCCGGACTGACCTTCGCATTGCGCGAAGCGCTGTACGGGCTTGATCTCATCGCGTCGGAGCTTGATCCATCCTATGGCGAACGCCCGCTCGCTCGCGCCATGGAACGCCTGATGCTCCAAAAGCCTGACCATTGGGCATCGCACTATCATGGGGCGAAGGGTGCGCTGCATGTTCAGCGCCATTACAGCTATAGCGACCGCATTCGCTATTACTGGACGGAACCCGAGGCGGTAGCAGCGGTTAACACCCTGATGGCCGCTCTAAGTGGCCGAGACATCCCGGAAACACTGCTGCGGCAATTCCTGCCTGCTCTCACTGTAAAACCGGCAGACCGCAACAATCCTGAGGCGATCCTCATTACCGCTATTGACCGCGTTCTTGCGGATTATTCCGCCGCCTGCGGCTGGTAATCAGCCACAATTGATCCATAACGCTTCGGGCCATTATTCTTTCCTGCCGTGCCCGGAGCCATCCATGAAGAATTGCCTGATCCGTTGGATTGCCGGTTTTTTGATTTTCAGTCTGGCGATGATATCCCAGTCACAAGCTCAGGCCGCATCAAATTACATCGCTGGATCGATCAAACCCAATCATGTGGAGCAATCTGATCTCGACCGGCAACTTGTGGTCTTCTACCAACAATGGAAGAAGCTGTATGTTGTGCAGGCATGCGGCGACGGGCGCTTCTTCATCAAGGTTAATGCGGATGGAAAACGCGTTGGCGGCGATACGGCTCCCGGCACCATCACGGTATCGGAAGCCCATGGTTACGGCATGATGCTGATGGTGTTGATGGCAGAGCGTGATCCACAGGCCCATGCAATCTTTGATGGCATGGTGCGCTACTTCAAGGATTTTCCGGCAACATCCAATCCCGGTCTCATGGCTTGGAATCAGGTCACAGGCTGCAAGAATGCTGGCGGCCGGTTTCGCGGCCAGATTAGCGCAACCGATGGTGATCTCGATATCGCCTATGCGCTTCTGCTCGCCGATTCCACGTGGGGAAGCAAGGGAAGCTTCAACTACCGGAAGGAAGCGGACCGCACGCTCGACGCTATCTTGAGCCATGACGTTCACGGACAGGGCGGTCATCTGATGATCGGCGACTGGCCAATTGCCGATGGCGAGCCAGAGATCGCAATGACCACGCGCTCTTCCGATTTCATGCAGTCGCATCTAAAAGCCTTTGCTGACGCGACGGGCGACAAACGATGGCTGGAGATAAGGGACCGGACCTATGATATCATTGATGATGTCCGCAAACGGTACGCTTCCAAAACCGGTTTGATGCCCGATTTCATCTTTCATCTTGATACAAAGCCAACACCTGCCACAGCCGGTTTTCTTGGTGACGAGCGGGACGGTCTCTACTCCTGGAACGCCGCGCGCTATCCCTGGCGCGTGGCGATGGATTACCTGTTGTACGCGGAGCCCCGCGCGCGCACGGCCCTGCAACCGCTCAATCAATGGGCCCGCATGGCGACAAAAGATAACCCCCGACATCTTGCTGACAGCTATCGACTCGATGGTCGAACGTTGCCGGATCACAGCAAAAATTCCATGGCCTTTGTTTCTGCATTCGGTATTTCAGCGATGATCGACGCCGGTAATCAAATGTGGCTGAATGCAATTTGGGATGACATGGTGGAACGGAAGATTTCCGATGAAGATTACTATGGCAATACGCTGAAGCTTCTTTCCATGGTCGTCCTGTCGGGCAACTGGAAAAAGCCGTGAGACGAAGCGCGGCAACGCGCCGCGAGAGTTGATATCGATCAACTCTTTGCCTTCGGAGCAAAAGGCTTTAAACAGCAGAGGAATATAGGACGATTTCCATAGGAGAGCCTGATGACAATCACGAAGCCAAAACTTGTCACGATTTTCGGAGGCTCAGGTTTTGTCGGTCGTCACATCGTGCGGGCGCTGACCAAGCGCGGTTATCGCGTTCGTGTCGCCGTTCGCCGTCCTGACCTTGCCTTCCACCTCCAGCCGTTGGGCGGCGTCGGCCAGATACAGGCGGTTCAGGCTAATCTGCGTTATCGTTGGTCCATCGACCGCGCCGTTGCAGGTTCCGACCACGTCATCAATCTTGTCGGCATTGCCTATGAGAGCGGCGCCCAGCGCTTTAGCACTGTGCATGAGTTCGGCTCCCGTGCCGTGGCAGAAGCTGCGCGTGCCGCGGGCGTTCCGCTGACACATATGTCAGCCCTCGGCGCTGATGCGCACTCCTCTTCGCTTTATGCCAGCACAAAGGGTCGTGCAGAGGCTGCCGTCCATGAAACATTGCCCGATGCGGTAATCATCCGCCCGTCCGTCGTGTTCGGTCCGGAAGATGATTTCTTCAACCGGTTTGCCGCCATGGCGCGTATCTCGCCATTCCTGCCGCTGATTGGCGGTGGTAAGACCAAGTTCCAGCCTGCCTATGTCGGTGATCTGGCGGAGGTCTTCGCCCGCTCGGTCGATGGCTCGCTGAAATCAGGACAGATCTATGAGCTTGGCGGTGCGGAAGTGCTGACATTCCGCCAGTGTCTTGAAGAGACCCTGCGCGTCATCGGCCGCAAGCGTATCTTTATTCCAATCCCATGGTGGGTCGCCAAAATTCAGGGGACCGTTCTCGGCATGTTGCCAAAGCCGCTTCTGACAAAGGATCAGGTGGTGCTGCTGCAAAAAGACTCCATCGTCTCCGAAGCGGCAAAAACCGAGAACCGCACGCTTGAAGGGCTCGGCATCCAGCCGCAAACAATCGAGACGATCCTGCCGTCCTATCTCTGGCGCTTCCGTGTGCAGGGCCAGTATTCGAGCCAGAAACCCGCCTGATTTCAGTATCTGTTCTCTGAAATGAAAACCCCGGCACTGCCGGGGTTTTTTATTGTTACTTCATCAGGATGAGAGCGATGAGACCAATCGTACCAACAATCACCCGCCAGTAGGCAAACAGTGCAAAGCCATGGCGCGAGACGTAATCGAGAAGATAACGCACAACGAATACGCCCGAGATAAAGGCGGCAATGAAGCCGATAGCGATGAGAGATGCGTCATTGAACGTCAGCACATCGCGATTTTTGTAAAGATCATAGGCAAAGGCGCCCGCCATGGTCGGCATGGCCAGGAAGAATGAAAATTCGGCGGCTGAGCGCTTGTCCGTGCCAAGCAGGAGCGCACCAACAATGGTGGAGCCGGAACGGGATGTTCCGGGGATCATGGCCAGGCACTGGATAAAACCGATCTTCAGGCACAGGGACAGCGGATAATCCATCACATTGGTGTAACGGGGTTTCAGATCCAGCCGGTCGACCCACAGCAGGATAATACCGCCGATGATCAGCATGACGCAGATCAGCATGGGCGATTCAAACAGCACTGTTTTGATGAAGCCATGCGCAAAGATACCGATCACGACAGCGGGCAGAAATGCGAGCAGTATACCGGCAACGAAGCGCCGCGTGCGTGCGTCACTGGGGAAATCCTTGGCAATTTTCAGAAGACGACCGAAATAGACGGTGAGGATGGCAAGGATCGCTCCAAGCTGGATAAGGACCTCAAAAGTCTTGCCGTTGGACTCAAAGCCGAGGAAGTGACCGGCGAGCAGCAGATGGCCCGTGGAGGAAACAGGTATAAACTCTGTTAACCCTTCCAGCAATCCGAGAAAAAGGGCTTCGACAATTGTCTGTGATTCCATGATTATAACTTTCCATGGTGATCCCGGTCCGGATGATCACGCGCTGTTTGCTTGTCTCGTGCCGCGGTTACGCCTATAGGTTTGGCATAGACTCAAGGCAGACGAGCAATACGCTGCCCATTGTTAAAATGCCAGTTCGAAAGATTTATGAAACACCTGCCATGTTGACGCTTTTTCATCATCCGATGTCCACCGGTTCGCGCTATGCCCGGCTTATCCTCAACGAATATGATATTGAAGTTGAGCTGATCGAGGAAAACAGCTGGTCGAGGCGCAAGGAGTTTCTGGCGCTCAACCCTGCTGGAACGCTGCCTGTTCTTCTGGCGGAAGGCGACGTTCCCGTTGCCGGCGCAACCGTGATTTCAGAATATATTGACGAAACGCGCGGCGCGTTGAAACGCAGCCGCCGCCTGTTTCCAGAAGATTCGCTGAACCGCGCGGAAGTACGCCGTCTGGTGGACTGGTTTCTGATCAAGTTTGAGAATGAAGTCACCCGCCACATGGCGCGTGAGCGCATTTTCAAGCTGCATATGACAGCCGAACAGGGTGGCGGTGCACCGGATTCCACCGCCATTCGTGCCGCACGGGCAAACATTACCCAGCATATGAAATATATCGACTGGCTGACCGCCACGCGGAATTGGCTGGCGGGGCCGACACCAAGCTATGCGGATATGGCAGCCGCAGCCTCCATCTCCATCCTTGATTATCTCGGCGAAATAAAATGGGCTGAATACAAGGCCGCGCGGGATTGGTACACGCGGATGAAATCGCGCCCCTCATTCCGGCCATTGCTGACTGACCGCGTACGCGGCCTGCCGCCATCATCGCATTATGGCGATCTGGATTTCTGATGCTGCCCGCGGATGCAAAAGCCGCGACACGTTCAGGGCCAAAAGCGCAGCCACAGGGGCTGAAACAATTCATAGTTGAGGAGGCCAAGGCAGCGGGCTTTGATCTTGTTGCGATCACACGGCCCGATGCCATTCCATTGGCCGAGGAACGGTTACGCCACTATCTGGAAAAAGGCCGCCACGCCTCCATGGCGTGGATGGCGGAAACGGCGGAACGCCGCGCCAGCCCCGAAAATCTGTGGCCGGATGTGCGCTCGGTCATTGTTCTGGCGATGAATTACGGTCCGGATAGCAACCCGCTTGAAATCCTCAGCAAGAAAGACAAGGCGGCGATCTCAGTCTATGCGCAGAACCGCGATTACCACGATATTATCAAGGGCAAGCTGAAAGGCGTCGCCAGCCGCCTCGCATCTCGTATGGCGGGCGAGAGTGTCAAAGTGTTTGTCGATACAGCGCCCGTGATGGAAAAGCCGCTTGCGGAAGCTGCGGGCTTGGGCTGGCAGGGCAAGCACACCAATCTCGTCAGCCGCACTCACGGTTCATGGCTGTTTCTCGGCACGATTTTTACCACAGCAGAACTCGAAGCTGACACGCGAGAGGCCGATCATTGCGGCTCCTGCCGGGCCTGTCTGGATGCCTGCCCGACGAATGCCTTCCCGGCACCCTATCAGCTTGATGCGCGGCGTTGCATTTCGTACCTGACCATCGAACACAAGGAGCCAATCGCCCTGGAATTCCGCAAGGCCATGGGCAACCGCATCTATGGATGCGACGACTGCCTTGCGATCTGTCCATGGAACAAATTTGCCGAGACTGCGCGGGAAGCAAAACTGCAGGCGCGGGATGATCTGAAAGCGCCTGACCTAGCCACATTTCTGACGCTTGATGATAGTGCCTTTCGCGCCCTCTTCTCCGGTTCGCCAATCAAGCGCATCGGCAGAGACCGCTTTATGCGCAACGTGCTGATCGCCTGTGGAAATTCAGGACAAGCGGATTTGAGCGCGCTCGTCGAACGGCATCTCGACGATCCTGCACCGGTGGTGCGCGGCGCCGCCATCTGGGCGTTGGGGGAGCTTGTCGATGCTCAGCATTTTGCTACTCTGCAAATACGCTATGCTGCACAGGAAACTGATGCTGATGTACTGACTGAATGGCGCAATGCAGGAAAGAAACAATGATGCGGATTTTTCTCTTCGGGGCCGGTTATTCAGCCCGCGCTTTTGCCCGGATGATGGCCGATAAAGCAGACTTCATTGGCGGAACCACGCGTGACAGCGACAAATTTGCGGCGCTCAAACGGGAAGGTATTACACCGTTCCTGTTTCAGGGCACCCATGCATCACAGGAGATCGTCAGTGCGCTTGAGGACGTGACCCACATCGTCATCTCGACCTCGCCCGGACAGACTGGTGATCCCGTTTACGCACAGTTCGGCGACACAATCCGCTCCGCCATGCCGAAACTGAAATGGATCGGTTATCTTTCCACCGTCGGCGTTTATGGTGATTATGGTGGCGCTTGGGTTGATGAAACCACGCCGTGCCATCCCGTTTCTGCACGTTCGGTCGAGCGGGTCGATGCCGAGCAGGACTGGCAGAAACTGGCCGATGCACACAAGGTGCCACTGGCAGTCCTCAGGCTCGGTGGCATTTATGGGCCGGGCCGCAATGCATTCGTCAATCTTGCCAATGGCACTGCACGCCGCCTGAACAAGGCGGGGCAGGTATTCAACCGCATTCATGTCGACGATATTGCCGGAGCCCTGCGCTTTCTGGCAGAGCGCAACGAAGCCGGTGTATTCAATGTGACCGATGACGAGCCAGCACCCCCGCAGGATGTCGTTGCCTATGCGGCGGAGTTGATGGGTGTTGAAGCGCCGGCTGAATCCCAGTTTGAAACGGCAGAACTTACGCCCATGGCGCGCTCGTTCTACGGTGAGAACAAGCGCGTTTCCAATGCACGCCTCAAGAAGCTTGGCTTTGCCTTTCGCTATCCCGATTACGGAACAGCTTTTTCAATGATGTGGCGCGACGGAAGCTGGCGTTAAAAACTTGTGACAACGCTGATGCCGGTACCCTCAAACCGGTCCATGCCCATCAACGCCGCAGGCGCTTCATCAAGGGCAATGCGTTTGCCGATAAGCTTTTGCGGGGCGAGCTTGCCGTGCTCAAGCATGTCCATCAGCGCCTTGTAACGAAAAGCCTGCATGCCATGGCTGCCGAGAATTTCCAGCTCGTAGGCAATAACCTTGTCCATCGGAATGGGCGCGCGGGCATGATCACCCAACATCAGCCCGACCTGCACATGCCGGCCGCGGCGACGCAGATTGGCGATGGAATTGAAGCACGTTGAGGGATGCCCCAGTGCATCAATTGACACATGGGCCCCACCTTTGGTGATCTCCTTGACGGCACCGACGATATCTTTCTGCTCCGAGCCATTGACCGTTGCTACGGCACCTAACTCCCGTGCAAAGGCGAGTTTTTCTTCCGTCAAATCCACTGCGATGACGTTCGCACCCATGGCTGTCGCGATCATGATCGCTGATAGACCAACACCGCCGCAACCATGCACCGCAACCCACTCGCCGGGCTTTACCTTGGCTTGGTCGACCACGGCCCGGAATGACGTGACGAACCGGCAGCCAAGGCTGGCGGCTGTGGCAAAATCCAGTGTTTCGGGCAAACCAACCAGATTTGTATCGGCGAAATCCACCGCGACATATTCGGCAAAAGAGCCCCACGCGGTGAAGCCCGGCTGGAACTGATGCTCGCAGACCTGATGATTGCCGGAATTGCACTCGAAACAATGGCCGCACCCGCCAACGAAGGGCACAGTGACCCGGTCGCCGATTTTCCACTGCGTGACATGCCTGCCAATCGCCTGAATTGTTCCGGCAAGCTCATGTCCGGGCACATGCGGCAGCTGGATATCGGGATCATGGCCCATCCAGCCATGCCAATCACTGCGGCATAGGCCCGTTGCCTCGACCTTGATAACCACACCCGTCGGTGCCGGTGCCGGATCGGCCACATTCTGTATCGACGGGGCCTGGCCAAATTGTTCGAAGACAACTGCTTTCATGGGATGCGCTTTCGTTCGAACCAAATGAGGGCGAATCAGGATGAGGGCTATATCTCGGTAGCATATTGCGACTTTCACGCGAATCTGGCCATCATAAAGCCCGGAATCCCGATGCTAACTCACGGGAATCGCCCCCAGCTGGTGGACAGTGGCCATGAAATCAAAAACTCTGATGCGTCTTGCACTCACAGCGCTCCTGTCTTTTTCCGGAGTGGCGAATGTATTTGCCGAGGACGGACCGGCCAAACAGCTGTTTGGCGGCGTCGCGCTGCCATCGCTTGGTTCACCGCAATCAACAGGTTTTTACGCCAAGGGTTGTCTTGCCGGTGGTGTCGCCCTGCCCGTTGACGGTCCAACCTGGCAGGTGATGCGGCTATCGCGCAATCGCAATTGGGGTCATCCCCGTATGATTGCCCTCCTGGAACGATTGTCCCGCGATGCCGCAGCCAAGGATGGCTGGTCGGGACTGCTGGTCGGGGATATTTCGCAGCCGCGCGGCGGCCCGATGCTGACGGGTCACGCCTCGCATCAGGTTGGTCTTGATGCCGATATCTGGCTTACCCCCATGCCCAAAGCCCGCTTCAACAATGATCAGCGTGAAAAAGTCGAAGCCAAGTCCATGCTGAAAGGCGACACACTTTATGTCGACCCGGACAAGTGGACGCCTGCACATGCGGCTCTTTTGAAGCGTGCCGCAAGCTATGCCGAGGTAGAGCGTATCTTCGTTCATCCCGGCATCAAGAAAAAACTCTGCGAGACAGTGCAGGGCGACCGCAGCTGGATGGCAAAAATCCGCCCCTACTGGGGCCACTTCTATCACTTCCACGTTCGCATCAAATGCCAGCCCGGCTCACCCAACTGCAAGCCGCAAGAACCAATCGGCACATCCGATGGTTGTGACAAGTCGCTGGCCTGGTGGTTCACTGATGAGCCATGGCGCAAGGCGCCTCCATCAACCAAACCGGTCAAGCCGAAGGTGATGATGCTGTCAGACCTGCCGAAGCTTTGTGCGCAGATACTTGATGCACCCGGCCCGCAATCCAAGGATCAGGTTACCTATGGTCTGGGTGCAAAGGCCAATTCCGACAGCGATGTCCCGGCTGTTGTGCCGGATGAACCCGTCGCGGTTCCCCGGCCGAAGGCGCGCGTGAAGACAAACTAAACCATTGGGTGTCTCAAAGGGTGCTGCTCTACCACTTAAAGTGGCAAGGCAGCACCGTTTCAGGTCTTTTTTGCCTTCGGTCTTTTCAGGCGAGCACGAATTGAGTATAGGGTTTCAATCGATTTAAGACCAAGGTCCAAAGCAGTTCCTTCATGAAGCAGCCTTTCCGCCTCGCGCTGATCGCCCATGACCAGAAAAAGGATGACATGGTGGCTTTCGCGCGCGCCTATGAGGCACAGCTTGCGCCCTGCACCATTGTGGCAACAGGTACAACTGGTGGTTTGATCAAGGACGCCTGTCCGTCACTGCAAATCACCCGCGTCAAAAGCGGCCCGCTTGGCGGTGACCAGCAGATTGGCGCACTGATCGCCGAGGGACTGATTGACGGGCTGATTTTCTTTGTCGATCCGCTGTCGCCTATGCCGCATGATGTGGATGTGAAGGCGCTGATGCGGCTTGGCATTGTCTATGACATTCCTATGGCCTTGAACCGGGCCACCGCCGAGGTTCTTGTACAAAAGAAGGGTTTGCTGCGCGCTGATTGATGGTTAAGCATGGCGCAGCACGATTGAGATTGGGGACGGAATTTATGGTTACTTCAGCAGACACCGATTGCATCATGAAATTCCCGATTCTGGTGGGTGATATCGGTGGCACCAATGCGCGTTTCGCCATTCTTGTCGATGCCTATGCGGAACCGAAAGAGTTTCCCATCATCCAGACGGCAGATTTCGAAACCATCGACGAGGCGATCCAGACCGGCATTCTCGATCATACATCCATTCAACCGCGCTCCGCGGTGCTTGCCATTGCCGGACCTGTTGAAGGTGATGAGATTGATCTGACCAATTGCGCCTGGGTCGTCAAACCCCGCAAGATGATGGAAACGCTTGGTCTTTCCGACATTACTGTTCTCAATGATTTCGAAGCGCAGGCGCTTGCCGTGGTCTCGCTTGAGCCAAAGCATCTGGAAAAACTTGGTGGTGGCGCTGGTGATCCCCATGGCAGCCGCGCGGTTCTTGGACCCGGCACCGGGCTTGGCGTTGCGGGCATGGTTCGCTCGCGCAACAGCTGGGTTCCCGTTCCCGGCGAAGGTGGTCATGTGGATATGGGTCCGCGCACGGCGCGCGACCTCGAACTCTTCCCGCATATTGAGCACATTGAAGGGCGCATTTCCGGCGAACAGCTTTTGTGTGGGCGCGGTCTGCAGAATATTTATCGTGCCATTTGCAAGGTCTCTGGCACCGAAGCCAAACTGCAGACGCCTGCCGATATCACAGCTGCGGGCCTTTCCGGTGAATCAGCAGAAGCCAAGGAAACCCTGTCGCTGTTCGTGACCTATCTTGGCCGTCTTGCCGGTGATTTCGCACTGACATTCATGGCGCGCGGTGGTGTTTATCTTGCGGGTGGTATTGTCCAGAAGATCGTCGCGCCACTCAAAGATCCGGCGTTCCGCGAGGCCTTTGAAGACAAGGCGCCACACCGCCAGATCTTAAGCGAGACACCTGTCTACATCATTACCCATCCTCTCGCGGCGCTCAGTGGGTTGTCGGCGTTTTCGCGCACGCCGAGCCGGTTTGGCATAGCAACCGAGGGCCGCCGCTGGCGCAAAGATTAGACTTTGTGCGTAGGCATGAGGGCAACACTCGCCGTGTCGCGTTTATGATGATGGTCAAAACCGATAGGCAAGCCGGACCAATAACGCTATAGGGACAGCAATCAACAGGTGAGCCTCGTCTCATCTACTGCCGTTTATAAGCGAGTTATCATCTACCATGAGTAGTGAGACCAGGAAGAAAAAGATCGATCTAAATGAGGCACGGCGCGTCATTGGCAGGGTCTTGAACGAGAATCTTTATGACCAGCGGTCGTCTTACGCCATTGCTATTCCCGCAATGCTGGCAACTGTCGCAACGACGTCTTATCTTGGGCTTGTTTTCAAAGACATCACCAACAAGATTTTCTATGAGAGAGATGCGGGTCTCATCTTTTGGATCAGTCTCGGCGTTTTTGTCGCCTTTGTTGTGCGTGGTATTGCGAGTTATGTGCAATCCGTGATGATGGCCAAGATCGGCAACAGCATTGTTGCGCGATATCAGCGCAAAATCTTTGATCACCTGATGAAATTGGGCCTCGATTTCTATTATGATAATCGCTCAGGTCAACTTGCGGCCCGCATCAATCAAAACGTTAGCGGCGTAAGAGATCTCCTCGATATCGTAGCCACCACCGTTGGCAAAGACATCCCCCTGTTGCTCGCCCTGATAGGCAACCTGATCTATCTTGACCCTATGCTTTCACTTTTTGGACTGCTCGTAGGGTTGCCGATCGTTCTTGCCGTGCGTTACCTTTCCAAGCGCTTGCGCAGCATCCATCGCGAATCTGTAACCCTCAATTCGCATCTGCTGGGTGCAATGCAAGAGGCATCGCAAGGTATTGCCATCGTCAAAGCCTTCACTATGGAAGATCAACTGCGCGAGAAGATCAGCTTGTTGATCGATCGCGCCGAAGAGCGCGCCAATAAAATTGCACGGGTATCAGAGCGTATCACCCCGCTGACCGAGCTGATCGCTGGCATCGCCATTGCATCCGTGATTGGCTATACGGGTTACAATGCGGTTTTCCATGCGCAGCCTCCCGGCTCAATGTTTGCATTCATCATCTCCGCTTTTCTGGCCTATGATCCCATTCGTCGATTGGCGCGTGTGCAAGTGGGGCTTGAGCGCTCATTGGTCAACGCCCGCATGCTCTATGAGATTCTCGATATTGAACCGCGGCAAGCTGACAGCATCGGCGCTGTGCCAATTACAGTGCCAACCGGCGAGGTTCAGTTTGAAAGTGTCCGCTTCAGCTATGGCAATGGCGTGCCGGTGCTGCACGGTATCAGTTTCACCGCTGGAGCGGGCAAGACAACAGCTATCATAGGTGCATCCGGCGCAGGCAAATCGACGCTGATCGGTCTCATCCAGCGCTTCTATGATATTGATAGCGGCCGCATTTTAATCGATGGGCAGGACATTGCCTATGTCAGCAAGAAGTCTCTGCGTCAGTCCATCGCCTACGTCTCGCAGCACCCCTATCTGTTTGAAGGAACCATAGCCGACAATATCCGCTATGGCCGCCCTGATGCGACCGATGAAGAGGTGATCGAAGCGGCGAAATTTGCCAATGCCGATGAGTTCATCCGCCAGCAGCCACAAAGCTACGGCACGGAGATCGGCGAGAATGGTGTGACCCTTTCCGGCGGCCAGCGCCAGCGTCTTTCTATCGCCCGCGCCATGGTCCGCAATGCTCCCATTCTTTTGCTTGATGAAGCCACCTCGGCCCTCGACAATGAATCGGAAAAGCGCGTTCAGCAGGCACTTGAACATGTGATGCAGGGGCGCACGACCATTGTCATCGCGCATCGCCTGTCGACCATCGTCAATGCGGATCATATCGTCGTTATGGAGGCCGGACGCGTTGTCGAGGAAGGCGTGCACGAGACCTTGCTTGGCGTGCCCAACGGCATCTATGCACGTTTCTATCAGTTGCAAGGCAAGGAAGAGTCGCCCATCATTGATGACAGCAAAGAGCGGGCAACCCCAGTAACAGGAACAGCTGAATGAGTGAGACATCCGCAATGAAGCTTGCCGTTGTCGGTGCCGGCGGCCGCATGGGGCAAACCTTGATCCGTGCGATTCAAGCCATTGACGGTGCTGTTCTTGCGGGGGCTATCGAGCGTCCGGGCTCTCCCCATATCGGTCAGGACGCTGGCGAACTCGCCGGTGTCGGCCATCTCGGCATTCCCGTGACCGATGACGCGCTCTCCGTCTTCGTCGGCGTCGAAGGCGTCCTTGATTTTACAGCGCCTGCGGCAACGGTTGCCTTTGCCGAACTCGCCGCACAGGCGCGTATCGTGCATGTGATCGGTACAACCGGCTGCTCGCCGGAAGATGATGCAAAAATCCGCGCTGCCGCGCGCCACGCGGCTGTCATCAAGTCAGGCAATATGAGCCTTGGCGTCAATCTTCTCGGCGTGCTGGTTAAGCAGGCTGCAAAAGCGCTTGGGTCCGACGATTTTGATATCGAAATTCTTGAAATGCATCACAAGCACAAGGTCGATGCGCCATCAGGCACCGCATTGCTGCTCGGCGAGGCCGCTGTAGCAGGGCGCAACATTTCGCTGGCCGATCACAGTGTGCGCGTGCGCGACGGGCATACCGGCCCGCGCGAAGAGGGCACTATCGGCTTCGCATCCTTGCGCGGCGGCTCGGTTGTCGGTGACCATTCGGTTATTCTGGCGGGACCGGGCGAGCGCATCACCCTCTCCCACCATGCGGAAGACCGCACGATATTTGCACGCGGTGCCGTCAAGGCGGCGCTGTGGGGCAAGGGCCGCAAGCCGGGCCTCTATTCGATGCTCGATGTGCTTGGCCTCAACACCTGATATCCCGAACCGATTTCCCGTCCAACAGGAGTATTGCAATGTCCGGAACCCTCGTCCTTGTCCGTCATGGCCAGAGCGAATGGAATTTGAAGAATCTGTTTACCGGCTGGCGTGATCCGGGACTGACCGAGCTTGGCCACAGTGAAGCCAAGGCCGCCGGTCAGCGCCTGAAGGCCAAGGGTCTGCATTTCGACATCGCCTACACATCTGTGCTGTCGCGCGCTCAGGTAACGCTGCAGCACATTCTTGACGAGGTTGGTCAGCCAGCCCTTCAGACGATCCGTGATCAGGCTTTGAACGAACGCGATTATGGCGATCTTTCCGGCCTCAACAAAGACGATGCCCGCGCCAAGTGGGGCGAGGATCAGGTGCATATCTGGCGCCGGTCCTATGACGTTCCACCGCCCGGCGGCGAGAGCCTGCGCGATACCGGCGCCCGTGTCTGGCCTTACTACCTGCATGAGGTCCAGCCGCATGTGCTGCGCGGTGAGACCGTTCTGGTGGCTGCCCACGGCAATTCGCTGCGCGCGCTCATCATGGCGCTGGACGGTCTGACCAGCGAAGAGATCATCGCGCAGGAACTGGCAACCGGCGTTCCTGTCATTTACAAGCTGAATGCCGATTCGACCGTTGCTTCAAAGGAAATCCTGACCGCTTGAGGTCGACCGCTTTCCATCTTTTTAAGACAAACCCGCGCTGGAACACCGGTGCGGGTTTGTTGTTTGTGCTGATCTTTTCGGTATTGTCAGGTAGTCTTTGCCAGAACATTCGTAGGCAAATGATAATAGCATGACAAATACCCGACAAATGGATTGACAGAGTTCCGCCCGCCCCTTACATGAGACCCCGCTGCCCAGATGGCGGAATTGGTAGACGCGCACGGTTCAGGTCCGTGTGCCGCAAGGCGTGGAGGTTCGAGTCCTCTTCTGGGCACCAAATTCCCATTTCACACCGTCCAGTACGGTACTGAAAACAGAAAAAAGGCCCGGTTTTCCGGGCTTTTTTGTTTTCTGGCGTCCAATACCATCCTATTGCATCCGACTATTTTGTTGGTACATCTGTTGGTACTCTTAGAAAGACCAACATCTGACCGAAGTTGGATACCAACAAATGGCACTTACAGATACTTTCATTAAGGCGTTGAGGCCGGGCGCGACCCCGCAAAAACACAGTGATGGCGCTGGGTTGCATTTGCTTCTCACAGTCAAAGGTTCAAAGCTTTGGCGTCTCGCATATCGCTTCACGGGCAAACAGATGACATTGGCGCTGGGCAGCTATCCAGCGGTGTCACTTCAAGATGCACGGCGAAAGCGTGATGATGCCAAGAAGTTGCTCGCCAACGGCCTCGACCCAGCACACCAAACAAAGCTGGAGCGGATTAACAAGCAGATGGCTCGGGCTGAAACCTTTGGTGGCATTGCCGACGAGTTCCTCATCAAGGTCGAGCGTGAAGGCAAAGCGACTGCTACCATGATTAAGAAACGGTGGCTTATTGATCTAGCCCGTCCTGACCTTGGAGCTCGTCCCATTTCTGAGATAACCGCGACTGAAATTCTAGCATCGCTCAGAAAAGTTGAGAGTAAGGGCAACTATGAAACAGCCCGGCGGATGCGTTCAACCATCGGGCAGGTTTTTCGCTATGCTATCGCTACAACGCGAGCCGAAAACGACCCGACATTCGGCTTGAGAGGTGCTTTGACAACACCCGTCGTCACCCATCGCGCAGCGCTTACAACTAAAAAGGCCTACAGTGGTTTGCTTCGCGCCATCTGGTGTTATGACGGCATGCCAGAAACGAGAAGCGCACTACAATTAATGGCCCTTCTGTATCCGCGACCGGGTGAACTTCGCCAAGCTGAGTGGAAAGAGTTTGATCTGGATGGGGCTGTTTGGTCGATCCCCGGCGCGAGAATGAAAATGCGCCGTGAACACCGCAAGCCTCTTTCGTCACGGGCCATCGTGATTCTGCGGGACTTGCACAAGCTGACCGGTAACGGAACACTGGTGTTCCCGGCTATTACATCTCGCTTCCGCCCCATGAGTGAAAATACACTCAACGGCGCATTACGGCGCTTAGGCTTTTCACACAGCGAGGCCACATCCCACGGCTTTCGAGCGAGTGCTTCATCGCTCCTAAATGAGAGCGGCAAATGGTCGGCTGATGCTATTGAAGCAGAACTCGCTCATGTCGGCGCTGACGAAGTTCGTAAGGCCTATCATCGTGCGCTCTATTGGGACGAACGCGTAAAAATGGCAGAATGGTGGTCGAACGAAATAGTCGCTATGAAATCTAACCAGAACTCTTAGACATGGAAATAACAATCAATTAGCTTCACAATGTTTGACAGCCATAGTGATCGTGATTCTATTTCAGATGGAGTTTAGCATTGGCGAAACTTGTTCCGTTCTGGCAGTCACACCCTATTGAGTATCTCCTACGCGCACGCTTCCCAACAGCCCAATTGGAAGACACGGCGTTTCCATCTCGATTTACCGATGATGGTATCAGCTCTTCTGAAAGTCAAAAGAACGTCCAACATTATAAAGATGAGCTCGAAGCCCTTTCTCCGAATGAGCTCAACCAGCTTATACTCAAGACGCGTACTCGTTACGAAGAGATTGCCAAAGAAAAGGCAAATAAAGAAGAGCAAGCACGCTCGTTCAATCAGCATCACGCAAAGGCAAACTTCGAACATTGGGCCAAGATGGCCTATTGGAGTATTGACGAGGCTGTTGCACTTTCTCTAGGCCGAGACCCAAACTATGCCAGTTGGAAACATATCCAATCGTTGACTTCCATTTCCCCATTTGCCGCACAATTCTCTGCAAAGCGTGAAATCGCCATACGCGCAAAGACGATGGGGCAGTTGTGGGAACAGACAATCCCGTCAAATTTTCTTGCTTGGGCCGAGCGTATGGGTTTCGAATTTCCAACTGAATTGGTTGATTCGATCCAAGTCCTGGGTATCCAAATTGCGGATTGGAAGACCCTTTACGATGGCCAAAAGAAATTGAATGAAGCCATGCAAAACCAATTAGTCGAGAAGCACGATTCTCATATGTCCAGTTTGCATGAACATTCCGCCTACATTGCAAAAACGCGAGAAGAGCAAAGCCGGTTGATCGAACGTTATAAGGACCTGATGGCCATAAAAGACGACACAATTGCGGACAGAGAAGAGCATGTCCAGCGATTGATGGCCCGCATCGCAGAAATTGAAACGGGTCATGGCCAAAGCAAAGAAAAATCTCTGAGTATTCGCGAACGTGAAAGCCTTTTGAAACTGATCATTGGGATGGCTATAAAAAAGTATCATTTCAAACCAATGATGGCCAAGAATGCTGCTACGTCCAACATAGCCAGTGATCTCCGCCAGTTGGATATGTCACTGGATGAAGACACAATTCGAAAATATCTAAGCGAAGCCAAAGTGCTTTTGCGTGGCGGCGAACTCTAATAACAAAACCGAATTCGGTTTGATGGAAACCGAATTCGGCCTAAGACACTATCGGTCATCCTAAAACCACCTCATGTTTAACAGAACGAGGTGGCACCGTGCCGAACAACTTAGATTTCCCTACAACAGGCTTCGTAAGACTTTCTGCAATCATCGCGCCGCATGGCCCGATTCCCGTTAGCAAATCCACATGGTGGGCAGGGATCAAGGATGGCCGCTTCCCTAAACCTATAAAACTTGGTCCACGCATTACAGCATGGCGCGTAGATGACATTCGTTCGCTGATCGAAAGCGGGGTACGGTGAATGGCGCGCCGCGCGCATGGCCGGGCACTTAGGCTGCACAGAAACTACACGGTGGATGAAGCCGCGCGCGTGCTTGGTGTCGCGGAAGGAAGTATCCGGCGCTGGATCAAAAACGGCCTCCCCGCCCTTCAGGAGCGCAAACCCGCGTTGATATTGGGCGGTGACCTTTCCGAGTTTCTCAAATCCCGGAAGGCCACCAAGCGCAAATGTAAGCTGAACGAATGCTACTGCTTTTCCTGCCGCGTGCCACGACAACCAGCCTTTGGCGAAGTGGAGTTCCTACCCTTGAACGCGACCAGCGGGAACATGCGGGCGATCTGCGAAGAGTGTTCAACCCTCATGCACAAGCGCGTTTCAGTGATGAAGCTCGATGAGCTGAAAGCCATTTTAGCGGTGACAATCACGCAAGGCAAAGAACGCATAAACAAGCACGCCTAACCTTGCCTGAATGATCAGTTGCAACAGGAGACGAAAACCCATGCGAAAGCACCATCCAAAAAATGAGCGAATCAAGCGCCAGTATTTGTTCTGGTTGGAAGAGGCCAAACGCCTTTCACCAACCTCCGCCGATCAGGCAGCCGCTGCGATTGCCCTGTTTGAAGCATCCACCGGCTACAAAGATTTTTCTGCCTTCAATATCGAACAGGCGAGACGCTTTAAACGGCTCCAGAATGAAGCCGTCAAACCAGATAATGGAAAGCCCTTGGCTAAGATCACAATTCATTCCCGGCTCATGGCGCTGAAGGCATTCTTTCACTGGCTTGCGGGTCAACCCGGCTATAAGTCGAAGATCAGCTATTCCGATTCCGACTATTTCAACCCTTCCGCAAACGACAGCCGTATTGCCACAGCGAAACGCGAAAAATCAGCACCCGACCTTGGCCAAATCAGGCACGTGATCAAGAATATGAAATCAGAAACAATCATAGAACAACGCGACCGGGCGCTGATTGCATTTGCGATCCTGACTGGCGCGCGCGACGATGCGCTTGCTTCGATGTCGCTTCGCCATGTGAATCTGGAAAAGCACATGGTCTTTCAAGACGCCCGCGACGTGCGCACGAAAAACCGTAAAACGTTCACAACATGGTTTTTTCCAGTTGGCGATGATTTGGAAATGATTGTTCATGGCTGGATTGCCACCCTCAAAACCAAGCACCTCTTTGGGTCAGGTGATCCTTTATTTCCCCAAACACGAATCGGACTTGATCAAGATGGACAATTCTCACCACTTGGAATTGAGCGTAAGCCGTGGAAGAACGCGTCCGCAATTAGACGCATCTTCAGCCAAGCCTTCGCTCAAGCCGGGCTACCATACTTTAACCCGCATTCTTTTCGCACAACGCTTGCGCGCTTGGGTGAAACGTTGTGCCGGAGCCCCGAAGAATTCAAAGCATGGAGCCAGAACCTTGGTCATGAGCATGTGCTGACAACCTTCCGCTCCTATGGAGAAGTGCCTAGTCACCGGCAGGCAGAAATCATCAACAAGCTTGGCAATTCTACGCAAACGACATCACCTGCGTTTGACCCAGCGGCGATTGCTGGTCTGGAGGCGTTTCTTAAAAGTGTAAAAACCTCGAGCGGCTCCATTTGAGACTCAAAACAGCTTGCTATCGTCGAGGTCTTTCGATTCTATCCAAAATGAATTGGGAGATAGATTGCAGTGACGGAACTTACATTCAAGGGCAAGGAGTTTGTCTACAATCATCATCTTTCAGTGCCGTTTTGCCCACTTGTACCTCATGCCGAAAAGGGCATTGGAGAAGTTGATCTCGGGGGCAATCTTATTGTTCAGGGTGACAATCTGCATGCATTGAAAAGCCTTCTTCCGCGTTACGCGGGAAAGGTCGATTGTATCTTCATCGACCCGCCTTACAACACGGGCAATGAAGGGTGGGCCTACAATGACAACGTGAGTGCACCAATGATCAAGGAATGGCTGGCAGCCAATCCCATCGGAATAGAAGACGGTCTACGCCATGACAAATGGTGCGCCATGATGTGGCCAAGGCTGCGCCTATTACATGACCTCTTAGCTGAGGATGGCAGTTTATGGATGACGCTTGATGACAATGAATCTCATCGAGCAAAACTCATGCTGGACGAGATTTTCGGAGAAGAAGGGTTCGCTGCCAATATTGTCTGGAATAAGAAATACGCAACCCCCAATGATCAAACTGGCATTGCGCCTATGCATGACAATCTATTCGTCTACTGTAAGAACGAATGGCAACGGAATTTGTTGGATAGGACGCAGTCCAATGACATACAGTACCGTCATTCGGATGATCGTGGCGTCTTTAGAATAGACAATTATACTTGCAATAAAAATGCCGACGAAAGGCCAAATCTTTTTTACCCAGTGGTTAATCCAAATACTGGAGAGGAGATTTGGCCCAACCGCAACGCCGTCTGGCGATACTCAAAAGAGCGCCATCAGGAGAATATCAATAATAATCTGGTTTGGTGGGGCAAAGACGGCAAATCTTTGGTTCCTGCTTTCAAACGATTCCGGCACATGTTGAGAACTGGCGGAGGCACCGTTCCGGGGACATGGTGGACCCATAATTTTGCAGGTCATACGGATGAAGCACGCAAGAGACTACGAGAACTATTACCTGAGCTAGATGGGCAGGACGCCACAATTACGCCCAAACCTGTCACCCTTATTACCCGTGTTCTGCAAATAGCTACACAAAAAGATTCGCTGGTATTAGATTCGTTTGCGGGTTCGGGTGCTACAGCTCATGCCGTACTGGAAGCGAACAAGCGCGATGGCGGTAATCGCAAATTCATTCTTGTCGAGATGGAAGATTATGCCGACCGATTGACTGCGGAGCGCGTTCGGCGCGTCATTAACGGTTATGATTTCACCGGCACGCAAAAGACTGAGCTTCTGCGTGAAAATCTGAACTGGCGTACAATTGAACAGCCCAATTCCCTTGTCGACAGGGTGCAGGGAATTGAGAACCTCTATGGACACCAGTTTGACAAGATAAAAAAAGAAATCAAAGAAGGCGAGCTGGTTGTCACTGGTGAAAAATCTTATGCCGAGCGTACTGACGGTCTGGGTGGCACTTTCACCTATTGCACATTGGGCGACCCTATTGAACTTGATGCGATCCTGACCGGAGAAAGCCTGCCATCCTATGAAGCGCTCGGCAGCGTGCTTTATCACACAGCGACCAACCACACGCTCGACGGCAGCACCTTTAACGAAAGCGAATTTTATCTCGGTCTGAATGGCGACCGGCATGTCTGGTTGATCTACCGCGCTGATCTGGAGTGGCTGAAGGGCCCGGATGCCGCTCTAACCTTGAACTTCGCGCGCAGGATCGCGGCGGCGCATCCCGATCAAGATCATCTTGTATTCGCAGCATCACGTTTCGTTTCGGATAAACTGCTCAAGGAGGAAGGCCTGCGCGTTGAGTTTATACCCTTACCCTTTGCACTCTACAGGATCGAGCGAACCTGATGCGCCAACTTGCCTATCAGATAAAGGTTCTTGACGCGCTGGAGTTATATCTTGACGCATTGATTGCGCAAAAGGCAGACGCAGACGAAATTGCCAAACTGGCTGAGAAAAATCCGCGTTTGAAATCGCTGATTCCGGATTTTGCTAAAGACGCTTGGGAACATCTGCGAGTATCTAACAAGCTACCAGTTTCGCGTTCGGACATCGGTCATTCGCAGCGTTTGGACGGTATTGGCCGCCCAGTACCCAACGCTGTTCTGAAGGTGCCCACTGGTGGCGGTAAAACCTATGTAGCCATTAACAGTCTGTCACGGGTTTTTGGGCGCTATCTCAATCGCAACACGGGTTTTGTGCTGTGGATCGTTCCCAATGAAGCGATCTATTCGCAAACATTGAAACGCCTAAAGGATCGGCAGGACCCATATCGCCAGATGTTGGACCGTACAGCGGCGGGCCGTGTGCGAATCATGGAGAAGACGGATCGGCTCGACGCGCGCGATGTGGAAGATCAGTTATGCGTCATGCTCCTGATGCTACAGTCGGCGAACCGAGAAACCAAAGACACTTTGAAGATGTTTCAGGATCGTGGAGACGTGTCTGGTTTTACTCCACCGCAAGGCGACCAGAATGCGCATTCGGAGTTGAGCGCCGCAATCCCAAATCTCACGCTCTATGATCTGGCCGACAATCCGGTAGCTTGGCCGTTGATCAAGGATTCATTAGGCAATGCCTTGCGCATCATTCGCCCGGTCGTTGTGCTTGATGAAGGTCATAAGGCCGTTTCTGATCTGGCGTTCAAGACGCTTTATGACTTCAATCCATGCTTTGTATTGGAGTTGACCGCAACACCACATGACGTTCAGCCGAAGGGTGGTAAAAACCCACATTCGGGTCGTTATTCGAATGTCCTTGTTGAAGTAACCGGCGTCGAACTCGATAAAGAGGGCATGATCAAGATGCCGCTTAATCTGGATGCGCGCCAAGGCACGGACTGGAAAGCTACGCTTACGGCTGCAATTGAACGTTTAACTACGCTTCAACAGGAAGCAGACAGATTTCGCGGTCAGACAAACCGGTACATTCGACCCATCATGCTCATACAAGTCGAGCGTACGGGCAAGGATCAGCGTAGTGCCGGATTTATTCATTCCGAAGACGTGAAAGAATGGCTTCTAACTGCTGGCTTCGATGAGGCTGAAATTGCGATTAAAACTGCGGAAACCAACGATCTGAATTCGCCTGAAAATCAGGACCTGCTGTCGCCATTCAATCGCGTAAGAGCGATCATTACGAAACAGGCATTGCAGGAAGGTTGGGATTGCCCCTTCGCTTACATTCTCTGTTCGCTTTCAGCGAATTCCAATTTACGGGCAATGACGCAGCTTGTTGGCCGTATTCTTCGCCAACCGAGCGCACTCAAAACGGGCGTTGATCCACTCGATGAGTGCTATGTGATTACGCATCAGGCGGGCACTGGTGACGTTGTGACCAAGATTAAGGAAGGGCTGGAAAGCGACGGACTGGGCGATCTGGTTATCGCCGTGCAGCAGGGGGAAAGTCCAGTTGGCGCGAAAACCTTGCGAACAATTAACCGACGCCCAGAATTTTCATCCCATGAAATATACCTGCCAAAGGTAATGATAATTGAAAATGGTTGTCCGCGCGAACTCGATTATGAAACTGACATTATGGCGGCCATTGATTGGCGCGATTTCGACCCAACGTTTATTACCGATGCAATCCCCACAAATGTCCAAGCTGCAGAACGTCAAGTGCAGCGTATCAGCATTACCAACACGCGTGAACATTTCGAAGCAGAAACGCTCTCAGTTGCGCAAGAGGCCATGCACTTTGATCCGGCCTACGCCGTGCGCATGATTTCCGATCTTGTTCCCAATCCTTTTGTCGGGCGTGAAATTGTAGGAAACCTGCTGAACGGCCTTAAGATCAAAGGTTTTGATGACGCCAAATTCGGTATGCTTTCCAGCCGGATCATAGATGAATTGCGCCGTGGTCTTGATGTGGCAAGAGCCGAAAAAACCGAGGCACTTTTTAAAGATGCAGTTGCAAAGGGCATAGTGCAATTTCGATTGCGCCTAGATGGAAAGAACTGGCGTTTGCCCTTTGTGGTAGAAACAACTGAAACGGTAGGCTCACGCCAAGTATTGAGCCTATCTGGGGGGCCGCTAGTAAAGAGCCTTTTTGCACCGATTTACGAAACGGAACTCAATACTGATGAGCGTGCCGTAGCTGGTTATCTCGACAACGAGGGCGCCTTGAAATGGTGGCACCGGAATGTTGCACGCAAGCAATACGGTTTGCAGGGTTGGCGGCGGGCAAAGATTTACCCGGATTTTATTTTTGCCGTTCAGCGAAACGAGGGTGGCGACCGAATCACCGTTCTGGAGACGAAAGGCGATCAACTCGACAATCTCGATACAGCCTACAAGCGTGATCTGCTGGAATTTCTTTCTGGTAACTTTGCTTGGGATAAAACCGTTCCGGCGGGCACTTTGGAGCTTGCGGGGGTAAACGGCGAAACGGTGGAGTGTGCTTTGGTGTTGATGAGCGAATGGAAATCGAAACTGCCGGGATATTTGACTTAACAATCACGTGGACTCAAAATGACAATCCCTGATTATCAGAGTTTAATGCTCACTGTTCTAAAGGCGGCAGCAAATAAGGCAATACGTGTGCCGGACTTGGAGGATTTAGCGGCGGGTGAGTTTCGGCTAAATGCCGACGAACGCCAGCAGCTTCTGCCAAGCGGTCGCCAGAGAATGTTGGCTAATCGTCTTCATTGGGCTAAATTCTACCTATTGAAAGCTGGCCTTTTAAGCACCCCGCAAAGAGGTCAATTCATAGCAACCAACGCTGGCCGTTTGTTACTGGAGAGCAAACCTGCACGAATCGACAACGAGCAGTTAAAGAAGTATCCGGCATTTCGAGAATTCTATGCTGCAAGTAAAAATTCGTTGGACCAAAAGGGGAGAAATCTTGCATTGCTCTCGGTGCATGATTCATCCCCCCAGTCTCCTGATGATCAAATAGAGGCAGCATACGGTTCTCTTCTCAGTACTCTACATGAAGAATTATTGGAGAGAATCCTTGCGAATAGCCCTAGTTTTTTCGAAGATCTGATCGTCGATTTGCTGATTGCAATGGGTTACGGAGGTTCTTATCAGGACGCCACCCGTAAGCTCGTTCGAACGGGCGATGGTGGAGTTGACGGCGTAATTAATGAGGATCGCCTAGGTTTCGACCGAATTTATATTCAAGCAAAGCGCTATCAACGAGGAAACGCTATCCATACTCCAGCGGTGAACGCCTTCGTAGGTAGTTTAGAAGGCTTCAAGGCTTCCAAAGGTGTGTTTGTCACTACCTCCAGATTTTCGGAAGGTGCTAGAACATATGCGCGAAGCATTTCGAAAAGCGTTATCCTTATCGATGGAAAACAGCTTATTGATTTGATGATCGAACACAATGTGGGGGTTCGCATTTATCGAACATTGGAATTTAAAAGACTCGATGAAGACTTTTTTTCTGCCGAAGAGTAGACACCGGATCATGCACTTTTGAAGTTGGATTTCTTGGTTGAGTATTTGGTCATAAAAAAATTTGTTGGTACTTTTGTTGGTATTATCGGAATGATTGTATTTTATTTTCGTTTCATGACAATCACTTAACAATTGGATTAGATGCCTCTTCTGGCACCATTTCCCAATTTCCTGATGTCGCTAGGCATCCATGGAAATCTACAAAAATCCCGCTTCTGCGGGCTTTTTTGTTTTCTGTCGCGCTTGTTTACTCATTGGTTTCGGGAAGTGCGGCTGCAGTCGGCTTATGGCGCCGTCGTCCCGCCAAGAACTTTAGGCATGACCCTCTCGAATTCTGATTTGTCCGGTTTATCCGGCATCATCACCCCGTTCTTCAAGAGATAATAATCAGACAGGAATTCCGCCTGCTGTTCCATGCCCAGAGCGAAATAATCGCCGGTCTTAAAAACCTCTGAATAGTCGTAGTTCCGCTTGAGTGCCGCTCTGACGATAACGTTCAATCCGCGTTGATGCTGCCAAACATGCCCCATTTCGTGAATGAAGGTTGATTTGTTGTCCAATGGCGCCGCTGAGAAGTCTGTAAAGTATTTGGCGCCGCCTATGCCGGGGAAATAAATATTGCCATTGGGTGCGTGTGCCCGATCTGATGGCATGAAAAACTTCCACTTTTCATCGAAGATCAGTACTTTCGTATAGTCGATCTGGGATCCATATATGCTTCTGGCCAGATCGGTTTCACCGGGTGTCAGTTTCCGTCCAGCCATTGCACTCTCCCTCGCAAGTAAAACGGATTTGTCTTCTGGGCTATTTTTTCGGGCGATTATCGGGCAGGCAAACGGCGGGCGCCGTGGCTCCGTCCATCGCTTTTACATAATCATCGAACGATGGAACAAGCTTCAGTTCCGTTGCAAGCTTGACGCATTGCGCCTTGTCTTCAGTCCCTTGCATGCAACTGTCGAGGCGTTTGTCATTCTCGCCTCCCCGTTCCTCGGCAATACCCGATACAAGATCTGCCGCCGTAAGCCCGTCATCTTGTGTAAGGTTCTTCCAGTCCGCCATGGCGAGTGCCAGCAGATGATCAACGCGCTGCTCTTCCAGAGACGCAGTTTCAGACGAAGAAATGCTTTTTGGCGGAACAAGATCCCGAAACATGACAAGCTGTGTGAGCAGGGTCAGGGCTTCGGCTTGTCCGGTGCGTGCCACGGGCCAAAGAACCTTCCACGCGCCTGCACAATCCTGACGGTCCATCGCGGCGATGGCTTCGGTCTCGATCTGCTTCCAGTCCGATTGTTCAGCGGCCCGTGCTGGAGCACAGGCGAACAGCGCTGCGCAAATCAACGGAAAAACCAGCCGGAGAAGACGTTGAGGTTCAAGAAAACTCATAGGTGTCATTTTCTCTTCCTGAATGTGATACCCGTCCACTTTACCATTTCCCTACTCCTTGTGACAGTTACCGGGCAGTTGGCATATGCCAGTGCTCGAAATATGTCCTTGCGCATCCATGTTATGGAAACAGCGGGCCCTTCATTTCGAATAGGTTTTTCAAGCTGCCCTCAACATGCGATACTCTGATCAGAAGGGTTTCAGCGGAGTATCGGCGCATGATCCGGCTTATCATCATTCTCGCACTGCTCGTTCTCGTCCTGTTTTTAATCTACAGTATCGTTGGCAGTATCCGTAAGAAGCAGATCGACTGGACCGGGATCGGGGTGGCGATTGCCTTGATCGCCCTTGCTCTTTATCTGCGCGGGATGACCGGCATAGGCGGCGTCAGTTTCTGACAATTCGGCCCTTTATGGTCACCTTGACACATTGCAACCTCACATCAGGCGAATTAATATATTAGTCTACTCAGGAGACTTTCATGGATACGCTTATTTCCCCACGCCACCTGCGCCTTCACACGACTGATAATGTGGTGGTGGCGGTGGATGCCTTTCAGGCAGGCCAGCATGTGGAGAATGTGACCGTCAAAGACCGGGTTCCGCGTGGTCACAAGCTGGCATCAAAGCCAATCGCCATGGGAGAACCGGTGCGCAAATTCGGCCAGATCATCGGCTCGGCTTCAAAAGCCATCGAGCCGGGTGAATGGGTGCATGAACACAATCTCGATTTCAGCAGCTTTGCGCGCCAGCCCGATAGTAGCCACGAAACCCATTCCAGCGGGATTCTGCCTATTGAACAGCAGGCGACCTTTCAGGGGTTTCGCCGCGCCAGCGGGCGGGCGGGTACCCGCAACTATATTGGCGTGCTTACCTCGGTCAATTGCTCCGCATCCGTCGCCCGCTTCATCGCTGAAGCAGTGCAGCGTTCCGGAATCCTTGATGAATATCCAATGATCGATGGGATCATTCCGCTGGTGCATGGTGGCGGCTGTGCGCTTGATGTGAAGGGCGAAGGCTATGAGGTGCTCAAGCGTACCCAATGGGGCTATGCCACCAACCCGAATATCGCTGCCGTGCTGATGGTCGGCCTTGGCTGCGAGGGCTTTCAGATCGGTCGTTGGAAGGAAGCCTATAATATCGTCGAGAGCGATACATTCCGCAGCTTGACCATTCAGGAAGTCGGTGGCACCCGCAAAACCATGGAAGCCGGCATTGCCGCCGTGCGCGATATGCTGCCGACAGCGGCCAATGTGAAGCGCGAGACCATTCCCGCTTCCGAGTTGATGCTGGCGTTGCAATGCGGCGGCTCTGACGGCTATTCCGGCATCACGGCCAATCCGGCGCTGGGCGCGGCGGTCGACCTTCTGGTCAAACAGGGCGGCACGGCCATTCTCTCCGAAACGCCGGAGATTTATGGCGCTGAACATCTGCTGATTGAACGCGCCTCCAACCCGGAAGCGGTGACGCGCCTGCAATCCATCATCGCGTGGTGGGAAGACTATACCGCCCGCAACAAGATGGAGATGAACAACAATCCATCCCCCGGCAACAAGGCGGGCGGTCTGACGACCATCCTCGAAAAATCCCTCGGTGCTGTTGCCAAATCCGGCACCACGCCGCTTGAAGCTGTTTATGGCTATGCGGAGCCCGTAACGGCGCATGGGCTCGTTTTCATGGATACACCCGGCTATGACCCGGTATCGGCTACCGGACAGGTTGCTGGCGGCGCCAATATCCTCTGTTTTACCACGGGCCGCGGCTCAGCCTATGGCTGCAAGCCAACCCCGTCGATCAAGCTTGCCACCAACACCCCCATGTATACGCAGATGATCGAGGACATGGACATCAATTGCGGTGACGTGCTTGACGGCGTGTCCATTGAAGACAAGGGGCGCGAAATCTTTGAGCAGGTTTTGCGCGTAGCCTCAGGCGAGCGCAGCAAATCCGAACTGCTCGGCTATGGCGATGCGGAATTCGTGCCATGGCAAATCGGCGCGACGATGTAATCCATGCTTTGGTACAAAGAAAAACGGGAGCCATTGGCTCCCGTTTCCTTTTGCAAAGTGAGTCAGGCAGCTGACTGTTGTTGCTTGGCTCGGGCGACAATTTGCGTTGGATTGACGAAGCGTAGCGCGATCAGCAGCCAGACCAGCGTTGTCACCATATAGACCACGGCCATGGCATCGATGGATTGGACAGCGCGCACGCCGGATGCAAACACCGAATAGTAGAGAGCGACAACCAGCGTCTGGCTCGTCGGTCCTGCCGTGAGGAACGTCAATTCGAACATCGCCACTGTGCGCACCAGTACGAGCAGCAGCGAGGCCAGAATACCGGGCAGTAGCATCGGCATCAGCACATGCAGAAACAGACGGAATGTGCCTGCGCCAAAGACGCGTGCTGCCGCCTCAACCTTCGGGTCGATCTGTTCGATGAATGGGATCATGACGAGGATGACGAAGGGAACCGTTGGCACGAGATTGGCCAGAACCACACCCCAGAACGTACCGCCGACACCAGCCTGATAAAGAACCGTTGCCAGCGGAATACCAAAGGTGATGGGTGGCACCAGCAAGGGGAGCAGGAACAAAAGCATGATCAGCTTCTTGCCGGGAAACTCGCGCCGCGCCAAAGCATAAGCAGCCGTGACACCGAGAAGCCCCGACAGGGCAACCACCGTGAAGACGATCTGGAATGTGACGATGAGGACATCGCTAAGCTGAAATTCCGCCCAGGCGGTAAAATACCATTTTGTTGTCCAACCGGCGGGCAACCATGTGCCGAGCCAGCGGGTGCCGAAGGAGGAGATGATCACGGTTGCGATCATCGCCAACAGATTGATGATGAAGAAGGCGACAATCACCCAGACGGCTGTGATCCAGAGCTTTGCACCAATGGTTGTATCGCGGATCATGGTCAGCCCTTTCCGCCTGCGGTCGAGCCGCGATAGAAGAGATTGCGAATGGCAAGAATGGCCACCACGATGGCAAGCTGCACCGTTGCCATGATCATGGCGATGGCCGATGCCATGGAATAATCATACTGCTCGAAAGCCGCCTGATAGGCTGCGATGGAAATCACGCGCGTCGGGCCAGCCGGTGCTCCGAGCAGAACCGCCGACGGGAATACGGCAAAGGCCTGCACGAAGGACAGACAGAAGGCGATGGCCAGTCCCGGTACAAGCAAGGGCAGCAGGACGAAACGGAAGCGTTGCCAGCTTTTTGCGCCATGGGTTGCCGCTGCCTGTTCTAACGCTGGATCAATGCCGGTCACATAGGACAGGGTCAGAAGAAACGTGAACGGAAAACCGGTAATGATCAGCGAGGAAAAAACACCCCAGTAATTGTTGGTGAGTTTTAAAGGCCGGTCGATCATCCCGAACAGCATCAGCGTGCGACTGAACCAGCCCTGCGGGCCGAGATAATTCAAAAGCCCCTCAGCCACCAGCACCGTGCCGAGCGTGACGGGCAGGACGAGAATGGTCGTCAGCAGCCGCTGGCGTGTCATCAGACGCACCCGGAATGCGATGGGAAGTGCCAAGGCAATGCTGATCACCGTCACTGGAACTGCGAGCCAGAGCGTGGTCAGGATCGTGTCGTAGAGGAAGGGATCGGAGAAGAATTTCTGGTAATTGGCAAAGGCTCCGCCTTCCTTCGGCGTGAAGGAAAGCACCAACCCGTAAATGAAAGGATAGACAAAGACGGCCAGCAGAAAGAGCACTGCTGGCAGAACGAGGATCGTGACGCCATCAATACCGCGCAGAGCCAGGCGCTGGCGCAGGGACAGGCGATCATAGATGGGAGGAGATGAGACAGCCATGGCGCTCCTCACGCTCCGAAGACCAGCGCACGCGCCGGATCGATTGCCAGCCAGATCGCACTGCCAAGCGCTGCTGTTTGCGGTGCATGGAAGACCAGTTCCAACCCTTCGGCGGTGCGGGCCGTGCCGACAAATTCGCGGCCACGATATTCGATGGTTTCAACAACGGCTTCCACTGTATTCTCGGAGCGTTGGCCTGCCTCCACATCATCGGCGCGGGCGGCAACAATCGCCGAGTCGCCGACTTTCAACGTATCACGCGCGGTTCCAGTCAAGGTCGCGTTGCCGACGGCCACGCTGACCCGTGCGCTATCAATGGAAACAACCTTGCCGGTCAGCCGGTTGCGATAACCCATAAACTCCGCCACATCGAGATGATCAGGACGTTCATAGAGATCACTCGGCGCACCGACCTGCCGGATTTCACCATCGCGCAAAACGACGATACGGTCCGCCAGAGATAATGCCTCATCCTGATCGTGGGTTACATAGATTGTCGTAGCACCGAGCTGGTTGTGGATGCGGCGGATTTCGGCGCGCATTTCCAGACGCAACTTGGCATCAAGATTGGATAGAGGTTCGTCCATCAGCACCAGCGGTGGTTCAATAACGATGGCACGGGCGATGGCCACGCGCTGCTGCTGGCCGCCGGAAAGCTGGCCCGGCAATTTATGCCCCTGCCCCTGCAGGCGCACCAGATTGAGCGCTTCCTCGACCCGCTTGTCGAGTTCGGCCTTGGCGACACTGCGCATTTTCAATCCGAAGCCAATGTTCTGGCGCACGGTCATATGGGGAAACAGCGCATAATTCTGAAACACCATGCCGAAACCGCGATCCTCGGGTTTCAGCGTATCAATGCGCTTGTCGTCAATGAAAATGCCGCCGCCCGTTGTAGCAAGCAGACCGGCGATGCAATTGAGCGCGGTGGACTTGCCGCAGCCTGATGGGCCGAGCAAAGCAATAAACTCGCCCTTGCGGATGGAGAGCGAAACATCCTTCAACGCATTGTGCGAACCGAAAGCGCGGCTCATGCGGTCAAGACGGATTTCCTGGAATGGCGAAGACGCCAGCAGCATGGGATACCTCATAATCATGCACCATCCGGGTTGCCCCGGATGGTGACATTGCTTGCATCAATCAGGGCTTCTTACCGGCGACTTCTTCGTCCCAGCGGCGGAACGCAACGACCATGGCGGATGGATCAAGGGGAACCTCGATCGGATTGTTGGCAATCCAATCGGCATATTCCTTACGGCCAAATTCGGCCAGAGCGTCCTGACTTTCCTTCGGTGCCATGGAGAGCGGCACGTCCTTGACCGCAGGACCCGGATAGAAATAACCCTGATCGTAGGTATAGGCCTGCTGTTCCGGCGTGAGCAGGAAGCTCATCAGGTCGAGAAGCACGGCAAGCTTTTCATCTGATATGCCCTTTGGCACGCACATGTAATGCGCGTCGGCAACCCAGTGGAAGCCTTTCAGCGGGGCGACGGCCGCTTCCTTCGGCACGACACCGAGCACGCGTGGATTGATATCCCAGCCCGTGGTGGAAACGGTCATATCGCGCGTGCCTTCACCAAGCTCCTTCATCAGCGCGCCGGTGCCGGTCGGATAATATTCGATGTATTTGTGCAGTTCTTTCAGGTACGCCCAGGTCTTGTCCCAGCCTTTGACCGGATCATGCGGGTCGCTGTCACCGAGCAGATAGGGCAGGCCCATCAGGAAAGTGCGGCCCGGACCTGAATTGGCGGGACGGGCATAGAGGAATTTGTTCGGGTTTTCCTTGGCCCAGGCCAGAAGCTCTTCTGCCGTTGTCGGAACCTTCTTTACCCGGTCTGGCATATATTCAAGCAGCGGGCCTGATGGGTAATAGGTGACGACAACGCCGTGGTCCTTGCCGAGCGCCAGCATACGGTGCGCCGGTTCCTGATAAATGGCCTTCAGATCCGGCAACGAAGCCGAATGATCAGGCAGAAGCTTGACCCACAGGCCCTGATCCAGACCAGCGGACAAGGCGTCGGTTCCGGTCAGAACGAGATCGATATCGAGCCGGTTGGCCGCCTGCTGCGCCTTTAGCTTTCCCGGAAGTTCGGGTGCGGGCGCTTTGGTGAAAGTGATCTTGGAAACGAGATTGGGCTTGGCAGCCGCATAGTTCTCGATTGCTTTCTGCGTCAGGGCCAGATTACCCGCCACATCGGCAACATTGAGCGCGACCGGAGATGTCGGCAGGGCCAGTTTCGTCTGAGCAAAGAGGCGCGTGGCCGGTAGCGTCGCCAGTGCTGCCATGCCACCAATGGCTTGTCTGCGCGTGATGCGGATCATTGTCTTCCTCCCAATTGTTCCCGGTTTATTGATCGGCGGCTATCTCCCAGCCGCTCATTTATGACTTAATATATTAATCTATCAGTTTCAGATAGCAAGCGCTTTCACCCCTGCGGATTTAGAGCGTGGCAACCGTTCGGGCAGCACCCTGCTCCAGCAGTTTTGTCAGCGCATTGCCAATCACCTCGCGAAATTCCCGGCTCGCCGGAAGATCACTGCCGAATATCTGCTCCATCCCCAGATAGGCTTCCAGAAGTCCTGATGCGGATGTCTTTCCCGCGGTGCGCGCCTTGAATTCGCTGGCAAGAGGATCGCGAACATCGATAGCCTTGCCGTTTTCATCTGTCCCGGTGGCGTAGCGCATCCAGCCGGCAACACCCAATGCCATCAGATTAAATGGTGCATTCTGCTCCAGCCGCACGCGAATGGTATTGAGCAGACGCTGCGGCAGCTTTTGCGAGCCATCCATGGCAATCTGCCACGTCCTGTGCCGCAGGGCAGGGTTTTGAAACCGCTCACGCAACTGCACCTTGTAAGCCTCGAGATCAAAACCGGGCAATTTTGGCAATGTCGGGGTGATTTCCTCGTCCATCATCCGCTCGATGAGTGCGGCAAAGCCATCGGCAGCCATAGCGTCGGAAACAGTTTCATGGCCCGCGAGATAACCAAGATAAGCCAATGTCGAATGGCTGCCATTGAGCAGACGCAGCTTCATCAACTCGAATGCATCAACATCCCCAACGAAGGTAACCCCTGCCTTTTCCCATGCCGGGCGACCTCTAGGGAAATGATCTTCCACCACCCATTGCGTGAACGGTTCCGTCATAATGGGCCAGCGGTCGGCGAGCCCGGTGGCTACTGTCACCGCAGCACGATCCGCATCGGTCGTGGCAGGCACGATCCGGTCCACCATTGTCGAAGGAAAGGCTACGTTGTCCCGGATGAACGTACCGAGTTCCACATTCCGCAATTCGGCAAAGCGTGTGACTACCCGTTTCAGGGTCTGCCCATTCGCAGGCAGATTATCGCAGGACAGAAGTGTGAAAGGTTCGGTGCCATTGGCACGGCGCCGGGCCAATGCCTCGACGATAAAGCCGATGGCCGAGCGCGGTGTGGCAGGATTGGCAAGATCATGCGTGATATCGGGGTGGCTTTCATCCAGCGATGCGGAAGCGGGCGCATAGCAGTAACCCTTCTCCGTGATGGTGAGGGAGACAATCCTGACCGCCGGATCGCTCATGGCCACGAGCAAAGCTTCAGGGCTATCAGGCGCAACCAGCACATCCATGATACTGCCGATGATCCGGTAGCTGCTACCGCTGCCGTCCCTGACTGCAACAGTATAGAGCCCGTCCTGAAGGCCAAGCGCATCCCGCGTGTCGGCGCTGCGCAAAGAGGCACCCAGAATGCCCCAATTGAGATCACCTGATGCAAGCACGCTGTCCGTATAGACAGCCTGATGGGCGCGGTGAAAGGCACCGATACCGAGGTGTACAATGCCCGTTTTAACCCGGCTGCGGTCGTATCCGGGTATTGCCACACCTTCCGCCAGCTTTGGCAGATTGGCAGTGGAAAGATATGTCTGGTGGGTATCAGCCATTTGATGCCTGCAATCTTGTCTGTTCTGTTTCAGAGACGGTAGGCCTGCTTGGCCAGCCGGTAGCTCAGATCATGGGCGACGTCATGCGCCTCATCCTCATTGAGCCGGTGGTCGGCAACAAGCCGCGCCAGATAGGCGCAATCGACACGGCGGGCCATGTCATGGCGGGCGGGGATGGAGAGGTAGGCGCGCGTATCATCATTGAAGCCGACGGTATTGTAGAACCCGGCCGTCTCCGTTGTCAGTTCGCGAAAGCGGCGCATACCCTCCGGGCTGTCGTAGAACCACCATGCGGGTCCAAGCCGCAAGGCGGGATAATGCCCGGCAAGCGGTGCCAGTTCCCGGCTGTAGCTGGTTTCATCCAATGTAAAGAGAATAAGCGTCAGACGCGGATCATTGCCAAAGGCATCAAGCAGCGGTTTCAGCTCCTCGACATAGCCGGTCGAGCGCGGAATGTCGGCACCCTTGTCAGGGCCGAAACCGGCAAATATCTGGGCATTGTGATTGCGGAAGGAGCCGGGATGAATCTGCATGACCAGACCGTCATCAATACTCATCCGCGCCATCTCAGTCAGCATCTGAGCCCGGAAAAGATCGGCATCGGCGCTGGAAACCTTTGCTTTAAGCACGCGCTCGAAGAGAGCCGTCGCATCGGCTAGAGAAAGATCGGCCGTGCGGGCATTGGGATGGCCGTGATCGCTTGAGGTGGCTCCGCGCGCTTTGAAATAGGCGCGCCGGTTGCGATGCGCTTCGAGATAGCCTTGGTAATCAAGGGACGTACCAGCAAGGGCAACGAGCTTTTCGACGTTCTTGAGAAAGCCCGGACGAGACGCATCAATGACCGCATCAGGCCGGTAGGCGGGAACCACGCGTCCCTGCCAACCGGATTTCAGGATCGTGTCATGGGCAGCAAGATCATCGGTGGCGGCGTCGGTTGTGGAGATCACCTCAATGCCGAACTGCTTGTAAAGCGCGCGCGGGCGCATGGATGGATCATCGAGTCTTTCGGCAATACGGTCATAGAGCTGATCCGCATTGGCTTCGGTCAGCCGCTCCTCAATACCGAAGACCGTTTCCATGGCATGCTCAAACCACAGGCGCGACGGCGTGCCGCGAAACAGGTACCAATGCTTGGCAAAGAGCCGCCATATTTTGCGCGCGTCGGTTTCGACCGGTCCGCCATCGTGACGCGGTACACCGAGATCCTCCAGCCTGATACCTTGAGAATAGAGCATGCGGAAAATATAATGATCGGGCTTGACGAACAGGCTGGCCGGATCGGGAAATGCCTCGTCATGCGCATACCAGAGCGGGTCCGTATGGCCGTGCGGTGAAATGATGGGCAGATGCTCGACTTCGGCAAAAAGACGCCGGGCAATGATGCGGGCATCGGCCTCTATAGGAAAAAGTCGGTCTGGATGGAGAGGCATTGTATGTCCTTGCTATTATCTACGGGCCAAGCGGATACAAGATGAGACGCGTACCAGCAGCGACGCCGTGAAATTGCCCGTCTCCGGGCGCTGTTCGTTTCGCATCCAATGTCCTGTTTGCCTTGTGAACATTCGGCTTTTGCGATCTTGGCGAAGAGTAAATAATAATATATTAGTATGTCAACTGGATCGATGTGCTCTGAAATCGTTTGCTTTGCGGCAGGAGACACTATGATTTCGCGCGGAATTCTACCATTCATTGCGGTAGATTCATTCGTGACACAGGAAATGGAGCGCTGGAATGACAGCACAGAACCGGGGAGAAAAGAGTTTGGCCGTGGCGACACTGGCTGAACCTGACACCTCAGCACGAGACAATGCAGCACGCTTTGCCAAGACAGGCGCACGCGGCGCACCGGCTGGGCGGATGACGACCGCTACGGCGATCTATCGCGAACTGCATGCGGCCATCGTTTCGATGCAGATGACACCCGGAACCGCTCTCAACGAAAAAGTGCTGACGGAACGTTTTGGTGTCAGCCGCACCCCCGTGCGCGAGGCATTGATCCGGCTTGTAGAAGACGGGCTTGTCGATGTTTTTCCACAATCGGGAACCTTTGTCGCCCGCATACCCGTTGCGCTCATTCCCGAAGCTGTGGTCATTCGTCAGGCGCTGGAGGGCGCGACTGTTGAGCGCGCTGCTGCGGTTGCCACGGCGAAAGACATTGAATGGCTAGACGAAATCCTTGCGCGTCAGCAGTTTTTTGCCGACCGGCAGAATATGAGCGCATTTCATGAGGCCGATGAAGCCTTTCATGAGGCCATAGCAGGCATTTCGGGCCATCCCGGTATCTGGCACTATCTGAAGCCGGTGAAAGTGCAGATCGACCGGGCCCGCAGGATGACTTTGCCAGCGCTTGGCCGCATGGAACACGTGCTGGCCGAACACCAGATCATCCGCAATGCCATCGAGAATCACGACGTACCGGCTGCCTGCGCGGCCATGAAACAGCATTTGAATGCCGTCATTCCCGATATTGATGAATTGAGAAAAAGCCATCCGGGTTCATTCGTCTGAGCCCGGCGATTACAAGAAAATGACGGAGGACTGAATGCGTCAGGCATGGAGATGGTTTGGCCCCAAAGCCGGTGTAACACTGGATAATGTGCGCCAAGTCGGAGCGACCGATATTGTATCGGCGCTGCACGAGGTACCGATCGGTCAGGCCTGGACCGAAAAACAGGTGCACGAGCGCAAGTCCCTCATCGAAACAACTCCCGCCGGGCGCATTCCGCTCACATGGTCGGTTGTCGAGAGCATTCCAATTCCCGATGCGGTCAAACGTCTTGGCGGTGCCGCAAAGCAGGAAATCGCGGCGTGGATCGCCAGTATGGAAGCGCTTGCTGCCAATGATATCCGTGTCATCTGCTATAATTTCATGCCTGTGGTCGATTGGTGCCGCACGGACCTCGATTATGTGACGCCGACGGGTTCAACCGCGATGCGGTTCGATCACAACATGCTCGCAGTGTTCGATCTGCATATCCTGCAGCGCAAAAATGCTGAAGCTGCCTATTCGCAGGCGGACAGGGACATTGCCGCCGCGCTTTATACAGAGATGAGCGGTCAGGAGATTGCGGACCTTACCCGCAATATCGCCAGCGCGCTGCCGGGCTCCACAACGGAGCCGCTGACCGTTCCGGCCTTCCGCGACAAGCTCGAAGCCTATGCGGGTATTGACGCCAACAAGCTGCGCCAGCATCTGATCGAATTTCTTGAAGCGGTTACGCCGGTTGCCGATAACCTCGGTGTCAAGTTGACCCTGCACCCGGATGATCCGCCCCGCCCGCTTTTCGGTCTGCCACGCATTGCCTCGACGGAAGCCGATTATGCTGCTTTGTTCGATGCGGTTCCGTCCCCAGCCAATGGCATGTGCTTCTGTACGGGAAGCCTCGGCGTCAGGGCCGATAACGACCTGCCCGCAATTGCCCGTCGCTTTGCCTCGCGCATCCATTTTTCACATCTGCGCGCGACCACCCGCGAAGGCGATGGCCGCAGTTTCCACGAAGCAGCGCATCTGGAAGGCGATGTGGATATGGTGGCCGTGCTGAAAGAACTGATCACCGAAGATCGCAAGCGAGACAAATCTGACAGTATTATCTTCCGGTCCGACCACGGTCATCGCATGCTTGATGACCTCAACAAAGAGGTCACGCCGGGCTATCCGGCCATTGGCCGCCTGCGTGGTCTGGCGGAATTGCGTGGCATTATTCACGCTCTGGAGGCTGTCCCGTCCCCCTGACCTTCTCTGTGACCCAGCTGATTTGAAGAGCCCCGGCATCGTCGCGTCGGGGCTTTTTCTATTTTAATTGTTAATTTTGATTAACTCTTTTGTACTCAAAAACAAGATTTCAGAGTCTTCGCTTAGTTTTTCGTTCAGTATTAATCACATTGTCGCCATATTTCGTCACGAACGGCCACAACACGCCAGTTGTTCCAAGCATCACTGATCACGTTTTGAGTCATAATAAGACGAATTTTTTGAATGACTTGGCTCATCTTGCGGGATTTGCTCGGGGATATTTCCTTATCGGGCCACCTCGAGGCCACATTTACCCAAAATAGAAGAGGCCACTCATTCACGTGACGATCTACTTGCCCAGGATCATTCTCAAGCGTGTGTCTTCAGTCTGGCAATTCCTGCCACGGGCCGTTTAAAGTGCGAATTTCAATATGGTCTCCATTGCAAGTATCCGTAAGGTACTTTCTGCAACCATGCTTCTTTTGATGTTTGGTATCGTTTCAGCAAATGCCGGTTCCGCCTGTGGTGGCGCTTCATGGTATGCTCTTCATTCCAAGACCGCCTCCGGCGAGAGAATGAACCCCTCCGCTCTCACTGCTGCTCATCGCACTTTGCCTTTCGGCTCCAAGGTGAAGGTCACCAACCAGCGCAATGGCAAGTCGATCGTCGTGCGCATCAATGATCGTGGTCCGTTCATCAAAGGCCGCGTTATCGACCTCTCCAAGGGCGCTGCAAACCGTCTCGGTTTTGTCGGTGCCGGCCATACCAATATCTGCATGGCCAAGCTCTGATACGACTTTCTGTACCCGTGCCTGACAGGTCCGGGTGCAAGCGTCCACGATATCTTGATCGCGGTTCAGGATTGACCTTGACCATTGAACGTGACATCGCCATGTCAACACTCCTAATCCTGTCGGGGGACGTTCCATGGCACTGAAAGTCGCGGTCCAGATGGACCACATCAATTCTATCCGGATCGCAGGCGATACGAGCTTTGCTTTGTGCCTCGAGGCACAGGCGCGCGGCCACACGCTCTATCACTACACGCCCGATAGGCTGAGCATGCGCGATGGCGTCGTTCGCGCCCGCGTTGAAGAGCTGAAGGTTCGCGACATCGAAGGTGATCATTTCACTCTCGGTGAACAGATCTCGCGCGATCTGTCGGAAATGGATGTGGTGCTGCTGCGGCAGGACCCGCCTTTCGACATGAACTATATTACGACAACCCATCTGCTTGAGCGCATTCACCCGAAAACGCTTGTCGTCAATGACCCGGCCTGGGTGCGCAACAGCCCGGAAAAAATCTTTGTCACGGAATTCCCTGACCTTATGCCGGATACGCTGATCACCAAGGATCCGCAGGAAATCATGAATTTCCGCAAAGAGTTCGGCGATATCATCCTCAAGCCGCTTTACGGCAATGGCGGCGCCGGTGTGTTCCATCTTGCTGATGGCGACCGCAATCTGACATCGCTTCTGGAAATGTTCGGTCAGATGTTCCGCGAGCCAATCATTGCCCAGCGTTATCTCAAGGACGTGCGCGCAGGCGACAAGCGCATCATCCTGATCGACGGTGAACCTGTCGGCGCGATCAACCGCGTTCCTTCGGAAAGTGATGCCCGCTCCAACATGCATGTGGGCGGCAGGGCTGAAAAAACCGAGCTGACGGAGCGCGAACGCGAGATTTGCGCACGCATCGGCCCCTCTTTGCGTGAACGCGGCTTCATCCTCGTCGGCATCGATGTCATTGGCGACTACATGACCGAGATCAACGTCACGTCACCCACCGGCGTGCGCGAAGTGAAGCGCTTTGGCGGCGCCGATATTGCAGCGCTGTTCTGGGACGCGGTGGAAGCCAAGCGACGCTAACTGCGCCGTTCACGTTCCATCGCTTCAAGAATATCGACAAAGGCGCGCACGCGCGCCGGCCGGAACTTTGCCGGCGGGTAAACCGCATGAATTCCGCCAGATGGCAGTGACCAATCAGGCAAGATTTGCACCAACCGGCCACCGGCAATATCATCAGCCACCTGATAGTCGGGCATAACGGCAAGTCCGATGCCCGCCAGCACGCAGACATAGCTGGCTTCAGTGCCATTGGCTGTTACAACGGGCTTGCCTGTGATAGTCACGGTTTTGTCCGCGCTTGAAAACAACCAGCGCAGCGGCTCCTTCAACGCGCCATTGGCGATCCATTTCGCGTCTTCCAGAACTTCTGGATGATTGGCAGAACGCATTCGTGCGGCATAGGCGGGCGAACAGACGAGATGCTGTTCGAAAGTGCCGATGCGCCTGGCCTGCGCGCTGGAATCCTCCAGCCAGCCGACGCGGATCGACAGATCCAGTTCGTTATCGACCAGATCGAATTTGACGTCGGTGAATTTCAGATCGACCTTCATCTGCGGATAACGCTCAAGATAGATTGCCACGGCTGGCGCCACGATTTTCGCGCCATAATCCAGCGGCGCGGTCAGCATCAGTGTTCCCGCGGGTGTGCCCGTCTCGGATGAAACCTCATCAATCGCATTCTCCGCCTCGCGCAGAACAATGATACAACGCTCATAGAAGCGGCGTCCTGCCTCGGTCGCCCGTAATCGCCGCGTGGTGCGGATGAGAAGCGCTGTGCCCAGTTCCTCCTCCAGCTTCGACAATTGATGACTGACGACAGCCTTGGCCACCCCAAGCCGGTCTGCTGCGGCCGTAAAGGACCCCATATCGACAACAGTGACGAAATAGATGAAGCGATTGAAACTGACCGAAGGCATGGCGCACTCTATTATCTGATTTAATCAGACAGTTTGTCTCTTTGATCAGGATTTTTCAAGAAACCTTTCCGTGTCAGTGTTCGGCCTCACACCGAGAAACCGATTAAGGAATGAAACTGTGCGAACCCTTCTGACAAGACGCGATACGATGAAATCCATTCTGGCTGCCAGTGTTGTGGCCGCTCTTCAGCCACTCGGCACCTTGGCTGCAAGAGCCGCTGCGAAACTGGAATGGACTTATTTTCAGGCGGATGAGAATGGTTTTCGCCGCACGCCGGTGCTGTTGACCGGTGAAAAGGAAGCGATATTGCTTGATGGTGGATTTACGCTGTCCGACGGGCGGGTTGTCGCCGATGCCATCAAGGCCACCGGCAAGACGCTGACGACGATTTATGTCAGCTGCAGCGATCCCGACTATTATTTTGGTCTGCGTCCTATCGTTGATGCTTTCCCGAAGGCAAAGGTGATTGCTGCCACCGCGACGGTCGAGGCTATCAAGGGTAATGTACAGGGCAAGCTTGATGTCTGGGGCCCGCAGCTCAAGGACAATGGCCCGAAAATATTGGCCGATGTCGTCATCCCGGAAGCATCAGATGTGGCTTTGCTTGAGCTTGAGGGTAACAAGATAGAAGTGATAAATGTCAAGGACCTGAAAGATCGCCGCTATCTCTGGGTGCCAAGCCTTGAAGCGATTTTTGGCGGCGTTCTGATATCATCAGGTGTCCATGTCTGGGTTGCGGATGAACCGACAGCTGACGACCGGAAGAAGTGGATTGCGGCACTTGATGAAATCACTGCCCGTAAGCCTAAGATTGTTGTGCCATCCCATCAGGCTACCGATGCGCCGCAGGGTGTTGGTGCGGTGAAATTCACCCGCGACTATCTCGAGACATTCAATACCGAAGCTGAAAAAGCCAAGACGAGCGGCGAACTGATCTCGGCAATGAAAACGCATTACCCTGACCTTCTCGATGTCTCGTCGCTCGAGCTTGGTGCCAAGGTTGCCAAGGGCGAGATGAAGTGGGGCTGATTGCGCCTATCCTCAGCTGATAAGGCAGCGCCAGCCTGATCGCTGGTGCTGCTTTCCTTGCGTTCCCCTAACGTTCTTGTCATGCCGCGCAAATTGTGATGAGGTGCCATTATTGGCACTATTCATTTTTTTAACGCGATATTTTCAAGGAACGATTGATGGTCACCCGCGTGCGTACCGTCGCATTTCAGGGCATTGAGGCCCAACCTGTCGATGTGCAGGTCATGATCTCTCCCGGTAAAATGGGCATCCACATTGTCGGCCTGCCAGACAAGGCGGTGGCTGAAAGCCGTGAGCGCGTGCAGGCGGCGCTGCATGCTTCAGGGCTTTCCCTGCCGCCGAAGAAGGTGACCGTCAATCTCGCTCCGGCAGACCTGCCGAAGGAGGGTAGCCATTACGACCTGCCGATCGCCGTGGGTTTGATGGCGGGGCTTGGCGCCATGCCCGCCGATGCGCTGCAATCCTACGTCGTGCTTGGCGAGTTGTCGCTTGATGGAACGATCACCCATGTGGCAGGCGTCCTGCCCGCGGCAATCTCCGCCAACCGGCAGGATCGCGGTTTGATCTGTCCCGCTCCCTGCGGTCCTGAGGCGGCATGGGCGGGCGAGGACATCGATATTTTGGCACCGCGCAGCCTCATCAGCCTTGCCAATCATTTTCGCGGCCATCAGGTACTATCGCGCCCTGAGCCTTCCATGCACGCCAATGCACCAGATCTGCCCGATCTGGCAGATATCAGAGGTCAGGAAAGCGCCCGACGCGCACTGGAAATTGCCGCCGCAGGCGGTCATAACCTTCTCATGATCGGCCCGCCCGGTTCAGGCAAGTCCATGCTGGCGCAGCGGCTTCCCTCCATCCTGCCGCCACTCCTGCCGCGCGAACTTCTCGAGGTCTCCATGATTGCCTCGGTTGCCGGTCAATTGCTGGGTGGTAAACTGACGGATCGACGACCCTTTCGTGCGCCGCACCATTCTGCCTCCATGGCTGCTATGGTGGGTGGTGGGATTCGTGCCCGGCCGGGCGAAGTCTCTCTGGCACATCGCGGCGTGCTGTTTCTTGACGAGTTTCCGGAATTCACACCACAAGTGCTGGACTCCCTGCGCCAACCGCTTGAAACCGGAGATTGCATGATCGCCCGCGCCAATCACCGTATTTCCTATCCGGCGCAAATCCAGCTCGTGGCTGCCATGAACCCCTGCCGCTGCGGCATGGCCGGTGAACCGGGGCATCGCTGTGCCAGAGGACCGCGCTGCCAGCAGGATTATCAGGCACGCGTTTCCGGGCCATTACTCGACCGCATCGATCTTCGTATCGATGTTCCCGCCGTCAGTGCGGTCGATCTCATCCACCGCCCGGCTTCGGAGAGTAGCGCCTTTGTTGCTGTACGGGTCGCCCGTGCCAGAGACGTCCAGAAGCGGCGTTACGAAGCATTGGGATTTCCCGCCGTGACAATGAATGCTCATTGCCCCGTCGCGCTGATTGAGGAGGTGGCGCAATGTGACAAGGCGGCCCTCACGCTGTTACAGCAAGCAGCAGAACAAATGCGCTTCTCCGCACGCGGCTATCACAGGGTTCTCAAAGTTGCGCGAACGCTGGCCGATCTGGAAGGGATTGAAGCTGTCGGGCGTATTCACGTGGCGGAAGCGATTTCATACCGCATGGCGCAGGATGCGGCCAATCAAGCCGCCTGAATCAGAAAAAAGAAAATGCCGGACTTTCGATCCGGCATATCTTGAATGCTTTGGCCTCGATTTAGCGGACCGAACCCACAAGGATATTGCTTGGTGCTTCGATGCTGACCCAGCGGCCGGTGTTGTTCGTGGCCTGACGCTTGAGGTAGGTATATTCGGTTTCCGACCAGTTCTTGACGCTATCGGCAAGGTTATCGAGGACGAAATCACCGGTATCGGTGCGTACGGTCAGAACCGCATGACCTTCGCCATCAGGCTTGCGCACCACGGTGATCAGAAGATCAGCCGGTGAAATGCCCGCCTGCATCAGTTCGCGGCGCTTTTCCAGGACATAGTCTTCACAATCACCAACATTGCCGACCTTGTCAGGATAGCCCCAATATTCCTCGACACCGTAAATTTCCATATCTGTCAATGGCTTGACAGCCTGGTTGACATGGCTGTTGACGTTGACGATCAGTTCCCAGAAATCACGGGTCATCTTGGCTGGAGCAACATTGCGGCTACGCACCGAGCACTCGTCCGGCAGGCGCTTGCAGAACTCATAATGACCGATTGGCTGGGATGTCAGGCCGCCGGTCTGCATGAAAGGTTCGGCTGCGGAAGCGGTATTTGCGATGAGCACACCAGCGAAAAATGCCGCTGCGAACCCCATCGACTTCAAAATCTTTACCGCTCCGAACATGCTTTACTCCGAACCCAACCAGCCTTCGTTAACAAAACGTTAATGTCGGGAGGGGATATGAGTCAATCACAATGGCGCCACGATCCCGCCATTGTTAATATATGGTTAAAATTTGAACTTCCTAGATTTTGACGAAAATTTGAGAGTTGTATGCCGCGAGCACTTGCAACCAGCAGGAGATTTAGCTGTTACGTCCCGCCTGAGTAAAATCCACGGCCTTATCAGCAATTATTTGAATTTATTGATTTTTATCGAATAATTTGAAGGTCACAACGAGCAAATGCCGGAAGAACCAGTCTTCCGGCAATTCAATTTTATGCTCTAAAACTGTGTTCAGCCGCGAACGCGTTTGCCGATCGGCGTCACATTGCTCTTGCGATTGGCCTGAGCGTGATCATTAACAAATTTGACAATACGTGGTGCAATTTCAGCACGGAACCGCGATCCATTGAACACGCCGTAGTGGCCAACCTTATCCTGCAGATGGTGCATGCGCATGTGATCAGGGATATTCACACACAGGGTTTGGGCGGCTTTGGTCTGGCCGACACCCGAAATGTCGTCGTTCTCACCCTCAACAGTCAGAAGGGCAACCGTGCGGATTGACGAAGGGTCGACCAGCTTGCCGCGATGGGTCATTTCGCCCTTGGGCAGGGACTGTTTGACAAAAACCGTATCGACCGTCTGCAGATAGAATTCTGCGGTCAGATCCATCACGGCCAGATATTCGTCATAGAACTCGCGGTGTTTGTCAGCGGAATCGCCATCTTCCTTGACAAGATGCATGAAGAATTCCTTGTGCGCCGTGATATGGCGGTCAAGATTCATGCTCATAAAGCCGGAAAGCTGCAGAAAGCCGGGATAAACGTCACGCATGAAGCCCGCATGCGGCCATGGCACCGACATGATGACATTGTCGCGAAACCAGTTGATGCCCTTTTCCTCGGCCAGAATATTGACCGCTGTCGGGTTCTTGCGCGTGTCGATTGGGCCGCCCATCAGTGTCATGCTTGATGGGGCAAACCTGTCGCCATCGGCTTCCATGATGGATACTGCTGCAAGAACTGGGACGGATGGCTGACAGACGGCCACCACATGGGTGTCTTCCCCCAGAGCGTGAAACATTTTGATGACGTAATCAATGTAGTCATCGAGATCGAAACGGCCTGCACTCAGCGGCACGGAGCGCGCGTCAACCCAATCGGTAATGTAGACTTCGGCATGGGGCAACAGCGCCTCGACCGTCCCGCGCAGCAGCGTCGCGTAGTGACCGGACATGGGCGCAACAACGAGAATCTTTGGATCAGCTGCACGCTTGGACGACAGTGCGCGCTTGAAGTGGATCACATTGCAGAATGGTTTCGACCAGACGATCTTCTCGCGGATTTCCACCTCTTCACCATCCACGACGGTCGTCGGGAGGTTGAAAGCAGGCTTGGCATAGGCGCGTGTCGTGCGCTCGAACAGCTCGCAGCCAGCGGTGATGGAACGGCCGATAATCGTTTGCGATAAAGGATTGAGCGGATTGTCGTAGAACAGCTTGGTTGCGTCCGCCAAGGCCCGGTACGGCTGCAGGGCGGCATGATTAAGTTCATAAAGCTGGTAGAACATTCCACTGTCCGATCATATCAACACAACGGCGATCTCAAAAACATGATCATCAAAGATGAATATGTTCTTGACGGGAGGATAACCCTAGCCGGTTTAATTGATATTGCAATGCAACAAAAGGATTAGTGGGGAGAAAGATGTTCACAAATGTCTGTGCAGGCGCAACATAAATTGCGCACTGCACAGGTAAAGGGTCAGGCACCTTCGACAATGACCATCTCGCCTTCGGCATATTGCTGCCGGATGGCTTTGGCGGCCTGATATTCCGGTGAGTTGTAGCAGTCGAGCGCGTGCTGCACCGACGGAAACTCGATCACGACATTGCGGGCGCGCACGGTACCTTCAAGCTGATGATATGTGCCGCCGCGTGCCAGAAAATTCGCGCCGTAACGCTCAAAGGCCGGTTTTGCTGTCGCTATGTAACCCTTATAGCCTTCCGCGTCCTTCACATCGATACGCGCTATCCAATATCCCTTGGCCATAATTCCTCCCAAACTACACGAGCGGTTCGCCCGAACTCCGGCAGATTTGATCAGACACCCGCCATTTCGGCAAGGATCGCTTCAGCCGCAACCTTCGGATCGGCGGCGCTGACGATTGGACGAGCAACAACGAGATGGCTTGCACCGGCACGCAGGGCATCGGACGGTGTCATGACGCGTTTCTGATCACCAACATCGGCGCCCTTTGGCCGGATACCGGGGGTGACGACAGCAAGATCGGGACCGACGATTTTGCGCACAGCAGAGGCCTCCGCAGCGGAGCAGACTATGCCGCCCATTCCCGCACGCAGCGCCTGTTCCGCCCGGATCAGCACCAGCGTGTGCGGATCATGTTCATAACCGGCATCAATCATGTCCTGCTGGTCCATGGAGGTGAGCACGGTGACGCCAAGCAAGCACAGATCTGAACCGCGCGCTGCTTCCACAGCGGCCTTCATTGCCTTGGGATAGGCATGGAGTGTCAGCATGGAAACGCCCATCTTGACAATGTTCTCGACACCCTTTGCGACCGTATTGTCGATATCGAGGAGCTTCATGTCCAAGAAGACTTTTTTGCCTGACTGGACAAGCTCCGTTGCAAAACCGAGGCCGCCGGCGAAGGCCAGCTGATAGCCGATTTTATAGAAGGATACCGTATCCCCGAGGGTGCTGACGATATCGCCTGCCGCCTTCAGGTCAGGCACATCAAGGCCTACGATGAGGCGATCGCGCAAAGCCGCTTCCATCATGACAAACCACCTTTTCCGTTGATCGCCATCCCATGACACACCAATGCGCGATAGGGAAGATCAGAACAGCAAAAGTGCAGACAAAAGCGGCCTGTTAACGGGTTTTTGCCAGCCTTGCGTGATCAATCAGCGACTGGCAGGTTCGTTCCATGGCTCTGGTGGTCCGGCTATCGTGGAAGGAGCCTTCTGCTGCAAAGGCCTCGTGGGCATGGGCAACCGAACATTGCTCGCTGATAATCTGCGTTCCCACATTCATCAGAACCGACCGCAAATGATAGAGGCCACGAATACCGGCGAAATTGCCGTCGGATGATGAACAGAGCGCAACAATCTTGCCCGCATAGGGCTTAAGAGGCTTTTCACCGTCCCTGGAAATACGGCTGACCCAATCAATGGTGTTTTTCAGAAGCGGTGGGATGGAGGAATTATATTCAGGCGAGGCAATCAGAATGCCGTCATGGGCTGCAAACAGCCGCCCGAGCTTCATGGCGTTTTCCGGGATGCCTTTTTCGGACTCCAAATCCTGATCCATGATGGGTAGCGGATAATCGATCAGGGCAAGGCGTGTCACATCAGCACCCAGAGCCGCCAATGTCTTCGTCGCAACATCAGCAACCTGGCCACTGAAAGCACCGGTACGATTCGAACCTGCGAAAACAAGGATCTTCGGCAGCATATGGTTCCCTTCGGGGGTCAAACGGCGAAAGCAGGTTATCAGGCGTGGCGGTAAATCCACAGGCGGGCGGGCGGCACATTGCGGATGATGAAATCGAGATGCTCGATTTTGTAATTACCGCGACCGGCAGGAACCGGCGACATCGGGCCGTAAGTGATCTGAACAATCGGACGGCCATGTGGAACCCGGCGCAGCAGGTCCTCGATAATCTTCACGCGGTCACCAACCGGGAAATTCAAAAGCGGCACCGCCGAGACGACCGAATCAAACATCTGTCCCTTGTGCTCGCCAAGTGTCTTGTCGAGATTGAAGGCATCGCCCTCGATAATATTCACACCGGGGAAATCTTCGCGCAAATGTTCGGCAAAATCTGCGGAATATTCAACGCAGAAGAGGTTTTCAGGTGTAACGCCGCGATTGAGGATCGCGCGCGTGATTACGCCAGTGCCCGGCCCAAGCTCCAGAACAGGCAGACCGGAATGGGGATTAACGACACTGGCCATACGGCGCGCCGTGATGGAACTGGTCGGGAGAATTGAACCCACTGCCTTCGGACCATGCATCCAGCCCTTGAAAAAGCGGATTTCCTCGCCGAATCTCTCAGCGAGTTTCTTTCCCAGTGGTCGTGTCATTCCCATCCTCCCGTCGCATATTGACAGATTTATGACGCAACTCGTGGCGGAAGCAAGGCCAGTCACCTCACTTTGGCAACAAATTTACTCGCTCAGTCCTTCAAAGAATTCCTTCATGCGAGCAAAGAAGCCCGATGATTGCGGGCTATTGTCCTGCGACGACACACGCTCAAACTCTTCCAGCAATTCGCGCTGGCGCTTGTTGAGGTTTTGCGGCGTCTCGATCGCGATCTGGATATAGAGATCGCCCATGGCAGGCTGGCGCAAGACCGGCATGCCCTTGCCTTTAAGGCGGAACTGCTTGGCGTTCTGCGTGCCTTCAGGGATTTTGACCCGTGTCTGCGTGCCGTCAAGCGTCGCCACTTCAAACTGGCCGCCAAGCGCAGCGGTGGTCATGGAAATGGGCACCTTGCAATAAAGGTCCGACCCATCCCGCTGGAAGAACTCATGCGGTTTCAGCGACAGGAAAATATAAAGATCGCCCGAAGGTCCGCCGCGGACACCCGCCTCGCCTTCGCCAGTCAGACGAATGCGTGTACCATCTTCGATACCCGCCGGAATGTTAACCGACAGCGAACGCTCTTCGGTGATTCGGCCCTGACCTGAACATTTCGTGCAGGGGTCTTTGATGGTCTGACCGCGACCATGGCAGGTCGGGCAGGTACGCTCGATGGAGAAGAAGCCTTGCGCTGCCCGGACACGGCCGGAACCGCCACAGGTGTTGCACGTGACGGGTGATGTGCCCGGCTTGGCGCCGCTGCCGGAACATTCATCACATGTGATGGAGGTTGGCACGCGGATCTGGGCTGTCTTGCCCGCATAGGCCTCCTCAAGCGTGATTTCCATATTGTAGCGAAGGTCAGCGCCACGTTCGCGGCCACCGGAGCGACGCTGGCGGCCACCGCCCATCATCTCGCCGAAAATGTCTTCGAAAATATCGGCAAAACCACCGGCGCCGCCAAAACCGCCGCCTCCGCCGCCCATACCACCATTTTCAAACGCAGCGTGACCGAACCGGTCATAGGCCGCGCGCTTGTTGGGGTCTTTCAGCGTTTCGTAAGCTTCGCCGATTTCCTTGAATTTGTGCTCGGCCTTTTCATCGCCCGGATTCTTGTCGGGGTGATATTGCATCGCCAGTTTACGGAAAGCGCTCTTGAGCTCCTTCTCATCAGCGCCTCTCGCTACGCCGAGGGTTTCGTAATAGTCAGCCTTCATCCAAACACTCGTTCCATGAAATCATAAAGCCTCACGCAGAAGCTTGTTTTAGAGCGGTATTTAGGTGCTCAACGCCCGGAATGCCATAGCCTTCTTGGATTGATTCGCTCCAAGTGCCGCATATTTGCGCATTATTGCGTTTGTGTGGCAATCCTTCCACGGTTTTATGCACTTATGAAATACAAAATGCCTGATCATCCCCTCTTGAAGGTGTGTTGCGCGTGGTTCGTGGTTCGAGGTTCGACAAGCTCACCATGAGGGAGAGGGTGGATGCAAGGGAGTCAAGTTCTGCAGAATTGTCGATGTGCATTGCAATCCTCACCCTCCCTCATGGTGAGCTTGTCGAAGGGCGCAACAATGGTTTTTGCAGCCAACCAGATTATGCTTCCCCGTTGCCACACCCGCTTTCGCGTCTGGCCATTGGAAAAGTGGGAAAGACGGGCGGTCCATCGGGAGCGCTGAAGTCTTTGGTTGGTGTTGCGGTGAGTATGCTCCCCGGAGCTTTTCTTATTGGCTAAATAGAACGTGTTCCATTTAATCAGAAAAGCACCTGGACCACCCGCCCCGGCGATTTGTGTTCCCGCTCTTCACCGGTTTCCTGGCTGTCAGGCTCAGTACCGGCATAAGAGCGGACCTCTCCAGCTTGCGAGACTACCACCCGCAAACAGAAGCGCCGGTCCTTTCCTGACTTCGAATAGTTTCCGGAAGCATTCCCGCCGGAAAGGACCCCATCAGAATAAGCGAGGTTGGAGAAACGTGGATAAGTTGGTGGTGATTTTTTTGAGAATGGTGGTTTGGGTGGCGTTCACAGTGGTGCTCACCCCCCTCTGTCCTGTCGGACATCTCCCCCACAAGGGGGGAGATCAGCTGTCACTACTGCCTTTGCACAATCGAAAACGTTTCAAATTGTGCAAAGGCGTCGATGTGAATGTGATCTCCTCCTTGTGGGGGAGATGTCCGACAGGACAGAGGGGGGTGTTTGCATCTGCCAATGTTGCAGGTGTTGAACACAGTTTCTTGTTGCATCAAGATCGTGCATGGTTCGACAGGCTCACCATGAGGGAGAGCGTTGGCCGCAACGCTAATCGCGAACGTCGCAGATCATAGCACCCTGCAACCTGCCCATCTCCCTCATGGTGAACCTGTCGAACCATGCACGATCTTGATGCAAATATTTGAAAACGATACGGAAAATGCGATGCCGTACGCGATTGATCCTTCGACAGGCTCAGGAAGCGCCATGAGAGACGTATAAGCTCGTCAACAGGATGCGAGACGGTTTTGAACCTTAATCCCATCCCTCGAACTCGTGGTACTCCAATTCTCGCCACGTGAGGTCGCTGTCACCTGCAATCAGATCCCGTGCGGCTTCCATGATGGAGGCGCCATCATAAAGGACTTTACAATCGCAGTCTGACAGTGCGCCGTGGGTCAGCGTCGCAATGATCGCACTGGTCAAACTTGCAAAGCGAAGTTCAAAACTGTCGGAAGCACCGGTGAAATAGAAACTGACCAGCTTGCGATAGGTTTTGAGTTTCTTCTGATCTTCCTCGCTGTGGCCATCGTCTTCATCCAGTTCGTTGTCATCAACAGAAAGCTCAAAACCGCTCACGAGATCCTTGTCTCTCATGTTCTCGAATGTAGAACTCGGCACGCGAAACCTGATTGGCAGGAAGCCTGATTGGCTCTCCAATGAAAAATCGGGAGGAAACTCACAAATCATGCCAAACTTGTTCAGTTCCTCGAGAATCGCTGGAATAAGATCGTCAGAAATTTCGTTCGTATACACATTGATATCGATACTCATTGCGTAATCCTTTGAAAAATTTTGATAAAATAATCGGTTTCAACCTCCGGAGCGCGAATAAGCCGGAGATCGCGATGGGAATATTGATTCCAATAGGCACTCTAAAAATCTGCACATGTTCTTCATATGTTCACACGCATTTGACGTCAATTAGGCGAAAGTCGCACCTCGTTTTCCGCACTGCGCGCAAGCCGGAAATAAACAGGCAAACAAAAAGCCCGGCACAAGGCCGGGCTTTTCATCAGATTATGTGCTGCAGATTATGCAGATTTCTTCTTGCCGTTTTCGTCGATTTCTTCGAAATCGGCATCGACAACATCGTCATGTTCCTTGGCCGTGGCTGCGGTCGCCTCGCCTTCGCCTTCGGCAGCCTGTGCGGCTTCGTACATGGCCTGACCAAGTTTCATTGAAACTTCGGCCAGAGTCTGTGTTTTTGCCTTGATGGCTTCAGCATCTTCGCCTTCGGTAGCAGTCTTCAATTCGGCCAATGCCGTTTCGATGGACTGCTTGTCCTCGGCAGAAACCTTGTCGCCATAATCCTTCAACGACTTTTCAGTCGAATGGATCAGAGCTTCGGCCTGATTCTTGGATTCGACGGCATCACGGCGCTTCTTGTCGGTTTCCGCATTGGCTTCGGCATCCTTGACCATCTTTTCGATATCGGCATCGGAAAGACCACCGGAAGCCTGAATGCGGATCTGATGTTCCTTGCCGGTGCCCTTATCCTTGGCCGAAACATTGACGATACCGTTGGCATCGATGTCGAAACCGACTTCGATCTGCGGGATACCGCGTGGTGCCGGCGGAATGCCAACGAGATCGAACTGGCCAAGTGCCTTGTTGTCGGCAGCCATTTCGCGCTCGCCCTGGAAGACGCGGATCGTCACGGCGGACTGGTTGTCCTCTGCCGTGGAGAAGGTCTGCGACTTCTTCGTCGGGATTGTCGTGTTACGGTCAATCAGACGGGTGAACACGCCACCGAGTGTTTCAATGCCGAGGGACAGCGGTGTCACGTCGAGCAACAGAACATCCTTGACATCGCCCTGCAGAACGCCGGCCTGAATAGCTGCGCCCATGGCAACAACTTCATCAGGGTTCACGCCCTTGTGGGGTTCCTTGCCGAAGAAAGCCTTTACGACTTCCTGAATCTTCGGCATGCGGGTCATACCGCCGACGAGAACCACTTCATCGATTTCACCAGCCTTGAGGCCCGCATCCTTGAGCGCTGCCTTGCAGGGCTCGACGGTGCGCTGAACCAGATCGTCAACCAGGCTTTCGAACTTGGCGCGCGACAGCTTCATCGTCAGGTGCTTCGGTCCGGAAGCATCAGCGGTGATGAATGGCAGGTTGATTTCGGTCTGCTGTGCCGAGGAAAGTTCGATCTTGGCCTTTTCCGCAGCTTCCTTGAGGCGCTGCAGGGCAAGCTTGTCGTTCTTCAGGTCGATACCCTGTTCCTTCTTGAACTCGGCTGCAAAGTACTCGACCAGACGCATGTCGAAATCTTCACCGCCAAGGAACGTATCGCCATTGGTCGATTTTACTTCGAAAACGCCGTCGCCGATTTCCAGAACCGAAACGTCGAACGTGCCGCCGCCCAGATCGTATACGGCGATGGTTTTGCCTTCCTTCTTGTCCAGGCCATAGGCCAAGGCAGCAGCGGTCGGCTCGTTGATGATGCGCAGGACTTCAAGACCGGCAATCTTGCCCGCATCCTTGGTGGCCTGACGCTGGGCATCATTGAAGTAAGCAGGAACGGTGATAACAGCCTTCTCGACCTTTTCGCCCAGATAGGCTTCCGCCGTTTCCTTCATCTTCTGCAGAATCATCGCGGAAATCTGCGAAGGCGAATATTTCTGCTTGTGAACTTCTACCCATGCGTCGCCATTGTCGCCTTTGACGATTTCGTAAGGCACAAGCTTCTTGTCTTTTTCAACGGTCGGATCGTCAAAACGGCGACCGATCAGACGCTTGACCGCAAAGACAGTTCCTTCTGGATTGGTGACAGCCTGACGCTTGGCCGGCTGGCCAGCAAGGCGCTCATCACTATCCGTAAAAGCGATGATCGAAGGTGTTGTGCGTGCACCTTCCGCATTCTCGATGACCTTCGCGCTCTTTCCGTCCATGACGGAGACGCAGGAATTGGTCGTACCCAAATCGATACCGATAACTTTAGCCATTATACTTCTCTCCATTCAGCAGGCTGCCGGGACCTCTGCCGAGCATTCCATTCAGCAGCCCCTAGGGGGGTTAAACAATGCAAGACGACTACGGCGAGCCATACTTACGTGTTGTTGGCTATATAAGAAGGCTGAAATTACCATGCAAGTCAGAAGCTGCGGCATTTACACGCCTAATTGCCTTAAAAGACTCGGCAAACCGGCTTTTTAGCGCCATATATCGCCTATGACCGATGATACCCTTCACTTCAACCTTCCCGAACACCGGCGCAGCCAGTTGATCAATACACTGCACACATGGCTGCTTCTCGCCGGAAGTCTGGCATTGCTCGTTGTCTGCGCTTTTACGCTGGCGGGTCCTGCAGGCATTATCTACGCCTTTGTTTTCGGCGCAATAAGCCTTGTCGCCATCAGGCGCATTAGTCCTCAAATGGTGCTGAAAATGTATAAAGCAAGGGCGGTTACGCGGGCCGAGTTCCCGCAAGGTCTTGCCATTGTGGAAGAATTGTCCCGCCGCGCCGGTTTGCCTGATGTCCCCGAACTGCATGTCATACCGTCAAGGATGATGAATGCCTTTGCGGTCGGGCGGAAAGACAATTCCGTGGTTGCCGTCACTGATCAACTGATTCGGGTGCTGACCGCTCGGGAACTTACCGGCGTGCTGGCCCATGAAATCAGTCATATCCGCAATGAAGACCTCAAGGTCATGGCGCTTGCCGATACGGTCTCGCGCTTTACCTCGCTGATGTCGACAATCGGCATCGTATCGCTGCTGTTCAATATCACTTTTCTGGCAAGCGGCGCGCACGCACAAATTCCCTGGCTTGGCGTGCTGATTCTGCTTGTCGCCCCCACGGTTGGCGGCCTTTTGCAGATGGCATTGTCGCGCACCCGCGAATTTGATGCGGATCTTGGCGCCGCACTTCTAACCGGAGATCCCGATGGGCTGGCACAGGCGCTGGTGAAACTGGAAAAAGCCCAGGGCAAACTCTGGGAAAATCTCATCCTGCCGGGCGGGCGCATTCCCGATCCGTCAATCCTGCGCACGCACCCACTGACAGACACCCGCGTGGAGAGGCTGAAGGCGTTGAAAGATGCATCAGGTGTTGTCGCGCGCGGCGAGGCGCTGCCTGACGATATTCTGCTGACGCTTGCCGTCAAGCCGCAGGACCGTATCCGCACCCGCCCTTCGCCTGTGCCGCAGATCAGCGGTCAGCACGGGCGCTGGAATTCCAGCAATCTGGAAATCCTGTCGCTACTCAACACCCAGTCCGGCAAGCCGGTGGTATCGGGCCCCGAAGCGGAATGCGAAGCTTGCCCCAGAAGTCTCAATACACCGGATGCCAACCCGCGCGTGCATGTGGCGCGAGGCGGCGTCTATTGGTAACAGCCTCCCGGCTTCAGCAGTCGAAACCGTAATTATTGCGATAGAAGTCGGCTTCTTCTTTCGTCATCTTTTTGAAGAGTACACAGACCGTGTAGCTACCAATCTGACGACCGTTTTTGGTGTATCCCCAGTCGGATATGTCATTGCGGGTAAATTTGAGATTCTGGCCGGCCGTTACATTGGTAACGACCTCCGGCTCGTTGGCCAGGGTGCCCTCAAACCCATCCTTGGTTGTGTGAAATGGCGTAACCCAGAAATGCTCCACTTTAGCTCCATCGTGGACCATGACCTTGAGTTTGTACCCGTTCGTTCCTTTTGGCGGTGTCTTTGACAGCACAATGAATTTATCAAGGCCTTTGCGTGCCTGCTCTATCGCCGCGTTCATATCCGGGTCTGCATTGTCAACGGAAATGACTTTGTCGTTGCTTTGCGCATAGGCTGGAAGGGCCGCGACCCACAGGGTAACAGCCAATATCGTGCAGGCGATACGCTTGAGGGAATGATGACCAATCATGCTACGGCCTCCCAATCACCGGTTTCCCCGGCGCGATAGATTGCATCGATCAGCTTCTGGTTGAGAACTGAACTCTCAAGCGAAAACACGCCAGCATCTTCGCCCTTTGCCGCACGGGCAAACGCCTCGATCTGCAGGCGATAATGGTTCACATCGCCGAAAGTCCATTCGGTGGCACCAGTGTGGTTCTGATTGTGCAGGGTGATTCGGGCGTGATCATATTTGCCCGTGTTGAACGGTCCATGCACCTCGATAAACCCTTCATCGCCATGGAAAACCATCAGTTGGCGCGCGGCGAGCTGGGTGGCGATATAGAAAGACAGTTCGAAACCGTTGAAATCGGCACGCACGCTGGCATAGCAGTCGGTGCCGAAATCCGCATCGCGTTCCACATTGGCCGAAACCCTGCCCGGCTCCTTGCCGGTCACGAAGCGGGTGACCACAGTCGGATAAACCCCGATATCCGGCAGGGCACCGCCGCCAAGCGACAGCTGATTGCGCATATTGCCGGCATCCTTGTTGAAATAAGTGAAAGCACCCTGAACCTGACGCAGGCGGCCGATGGCACCTTCGGCGATAAGATCGCGCACTTTCAGCCATTGTGGATGGTAGGTCACCATGAAAGCCTCGGCAATCAGCACGCCATGGGTATCACGCGCGCGTTGCAGAGCCGCAATTTCACCCGAATGCAGCGAGATCGGCTTTTCGCAGAGAACATGCTTGCCAGCTTCCGCCGCTTTCACCGACCATTCCACATGCTGGGACGTCGGGAGCGGGATATAGACCCCATCAATATCGGGCGAAGCGAGCATGGCTTCGTAGGAACCAAAGGCGTGCGGTGCACCGAATCGCTCAGCCACGGCCTGCGCCTTCAAAAGATCGCGGCTGGCGACACCTGAGAGGATCGAGTTCTCCGCATCGCATATGGCTGGAATAACAGCCGTAACCCCGATTTTTGCTGTCGACAGAATACCCCAACGGAACATGATGACTTCTCTCCTCTTCGTCGGGTGGCAACCTAGACAAGGCAAGACGGAATGGAAAGAAGCGCAGGCTCAGACTTTGAAGAAATCGATAAAAGCGCGCAAGGCGGGCCGCATCTGGCGGCGGCTGGGGTAATAGAGATAGACCCCGGGGAATGGCGCGCACCAGTCATCAAGCACGCGCTGCAACCGACCATCGGTAATGGCTTCGGGTGCCATATATTCCAGCAGGAAAGCCACGCCCGCTCCATCAAGCGCTGCCTGAATGACCAGATGGTCATCGCCGAGAATCAATGGCCCGCCCATTTCCATGACGATTTCCTCGCCATCCTTCTCGAACTCCCAGCGATAAATCTGTCCGCTGGCAAAACGGCGGCGGATACACTGATGATTGGCAAGATCGTGCGGATGCAGCGGAATTGGGCATTTTTCGAAATAGTCTGGCGAAGCGACGATGCTGGCCTTGATCGGATCACTCATCCGCACGGCGATCATGTCCGGTTCCAGACTTTCGCCGAGCCGCATGCCCGCATCGACGCCTGCGGCAACAATATCGTTGAACGGCTCCTCTACGCGCACTTCCAGAGTTACCCCCGGATAGGCCGCAGCGAATGCGGCCAGGCGTGAGGCCAGCAGCCAATGGGCGGCAAAGGGTGGCACACTTAAGCGCAAAGTTCCGGCTATGCGGTTGTTGGCTTCCTTGGCTGCGTCGAGCGCTAGATCGATTTCGGCCAGTGCCGGGCGAAGCCGCCGCAAAAGCAGCGCGCCTTCCTCCGTCACTTTAACACTGCGTGTGGTTCGCGCCAGAAGCCTGACGCCGAGATTCTGCTCCAGCATTGAGATTGCATGACTGACTGCTGATGGTGCGATGCCAAGCTCTTTGGCCGCGCCACGAAAGCCACCGCAGGCGGCAACGGTGGCGAAGACAGCGAGTTGAGGCAGATGAGAGCGATCCATTGATCTATTATATAGAACAAGCTGTAAAAACTTAAGGGAATTATCGAACACTGATCCGCAGCCTAAGTTGCCTCCACCACATCAAAAGGAGATCAGTGATGGAAAAGCGCAAACTCGGAACGGAACTTAGCGTATCAGCAGTTGGCCTTGGTTGCATGGGCATGACCTTTGCCTATGGCGGACAGGATGAGGCCGATGCGATCCGCACGCTGCACCGCGCAGTGGATCTCGGTGTGACCTTTTTCGACACAGCCGAAGTCTATGGTCCCTTCGACAATGAAATCCTTGTCGGTAAGGCTTTGAAGGGCCGTCGCGACGAGGTCGTGATCGCCACCAAATTCGGTTTCAAGATTTCGGATGAAGGGGTTGGCCTATCACGCATGATCGGCGTCAACAGCCATCCGGAACATCTCAAAGCGGTGGCTGAGGCATCACTCGGACGGCTTGGCATTGAACAGATTGACCTGTTCTACCAGCACCGTGTTGATCCGACTGTGCCGATCGAGGACACGGTTGGCGCTATGGCGGAGCTGGTACAACAGGGCAAGGTGAAAGCCCTTGGTCTGTCCGAGGCCAGTGCCGCCACGATCCGCCGCGCCCACAAGGTGCATCCGATTGCCGCCGTCCAGAGCGAATACTCCCTATGGAGCCGCGAACCCGAGGATGAAGTGCTTGCCGTCTGCCGTGAGCTTGGCATCGGCTTTGTCCCCTATAGCCCGCTGGGTCGTGGACTTCTTACCGGCACGATCAACAAGCCGGATGAGCTGGGTGCCGATGATTGGCGCAAGACCTTGCCGCGCTTCCAGGCTGAAAACATGGATGCCAATGCGGCCCTGATCGCCACACTGCGGGGATTGGCCGAGGACAAGGGCATCACACCGGCACAACTCGCCCTTGCCTGGGTGCTGCATCAGGGTGACTTCATTGTGCCAATCCCCGGTGCCCGCAAGATCAAGCATCTGGAAGAGAATGCGGCGGCGGCCAATATTTCCCTCTCGCCAGCTGACTTGAAAAAGATTGGTGATGCATTGTCACCGACGCAGGTTGCCGGCAATCGTTATACTGACGCCGCCCTTGCTCTCGTGAACGGCTGATATGAACAATGGGACGCTGTATGCTCAGCGTCCCATACTTCCAGCGATTACCCGCGTAGCATCATCTGCCGGGAAATATTGCTCAATGAAAATGCCTTCCGTCAAAACCTCCTGCGCGGTGCCGAATGCCGTGAGCGTGGTGATCCAGTTGGTCACCGCATCGCCGAAATGTAATTTGACTGTGATAATCGGCGGCGGATTTCGTTCGCTTTCATCATTGCGCAGAAGGGCTGAAATCTCCGCATTGCTTTCGTAATCAGCAATACGTTTGGCCAACTGGCTTTTCGGACCATAAAGCCGTGCCTCGTTGCGAGCGCGCTTGAGAAACAGCAATGCAACCTCTGGCCAATTGGCGACTGCCCTGCGCACGGGGCCCGGATCAAGCACCAGCGCCAAAATGTTGACACCCGGCGCAACGGGGATGCCCAGAGTTCCCGCCAGAGCCATGAACCCCACATTGGCCGCAAGAATATCGTGATCCGCATTGAACGCGACAGCTGGCCATGGCGCGTGCCGTTCAAGGATCATGTTAAGCGTGTCGCGGATTAGCACAGGCAGCCCTGCCACACCTTCCCGCTCGGCGGAGAGATAACGCGGTGCAAAACCGGCGGCACCGAACAGTTCGTTCTGAATCTTGAATGGCAATTCCAGCGCTTCGCAAATGCGGATGATCATGCCTTCCGAGGGCCTGGCCCGACCGGTTTCCAGAAATGACAGATGACGAGAAGATATACCGGCCTCCAATGCCAGATTCATCTGGCTCATATGCCGGTGCGAACGCCATTGCTTGAGGTGGTCACCAAACTCCATCATCGCTCCTTGTTTCCCATAATATTTGCTGCAAACACTTCGTATTAAACACTACCTCAGAGGTAATTGTTTTGATTACTTTACCCTTGCATTCTCCAATACCAACGCAAACGAAGGAGAATGAAATGACCAAAGTCAATTTGAAAGATGGCCTGATGATCAATGCAGTACTGACTGCTGCTACCGGGCTTGGCCTTGCGCTTTTTGCTGAACTATCCGGAGAATATCTGATACCCGGCGCGCCGATCTGGTTGATCGCGTCTCTGGGTATTGCGTTGGTTCTGTTTGCGATTGATGTCGCCCTGATCTCCCGGTGGAAAGCCCAATCGCGGGCACTCGTCGGCTTTGTTTTCATTGCCGATCTCTTATGGGTTATTGGTGTTCCAGCCCTTCTTATGGCGATGCCGTCTGCTTTTACAGCTCTCGGTATTGTCGCCAGCCTTGCAATTACGGCTGTCGTTGCCTGTTTTGCCCTGATCGAGTGGCAGGGGTTGAAAATGATCGCCGCAACAAGAACAATCTAGCCCGTTGCGGTTATTTGTTGATAACTGTATTCATATTATAAAACCACATGCTTGACAGACGGTACGGCGTGAGGCCTATTTCACGCCGTTGCCGGGATCAAAAAACATTCACGGCGGCTATGCAATGTGCATGCAATTTATTCGTTCTAACACGCCAAACCACCCCTGTTCGTTCATCGATGGTCAGGCCTTCTGAAGCTGGAATATAATGGAAAAAGCAACAAAAAAGTCGATCAGACGTTGGGCTATCGGTTTGGTTCTACTGGCGATTCTCGCCTATTTCGTTCCCTATCTGGTGATCTTTTACCTGATCTGCGGAATTTATGACTTGTCGCGTAACAAGAACATCGATCTGCAGATGGTCGAACAATATTTCATGGGCAATGGCCTGTTCACATGGATCCTGTCGCCGCTGAATATCGTTCTCGACATCCTGTCGCTGCCCTATATCAACAAGGGCGTCTACAAGCTGGAAGACCTGCCAACGGCCTATCAGGCGGAAGTACAGCGGCTGATCACAGCGACGCAGAAGGAAAACCTTGTTGGCAAGTTGCAGGAGCGCGCGGAGAAGCAGGCCCGCAGCATGTTCTTCTTCAAATGGTACGGAAAAGACCAGCCGAGTTTTGCCAATGTGCCGTCCTTCTATGAGAAGTACAATTTCGTGAAGACTATTGGCGTGTCAGTGTTCAACAAGAAGAACTCGACGTCGAAGCATTTCGGGCCAATCCGCGCCACCATCCGCGTGCTTTACAACATCAATGATATGAATGACCGCACGGCTTATATCTGGTGCGGCGATACGACGAGCTACTGGAAAGACGATAAGCTGTTCATTTTCGATGACACGCTGATGCACCAGTCCGTCAACCAGACTGACCAGACCCGCTATTGCCTGTTCGTCGACATCCTGCGGCCGTCCTATCTGCCCGGGCTTTATGCTGCCGTTGTTTCGTTCATGGGTCTCATCCTCAAGGGCAGCAATTCGATCTTCTATAAAAACTGGAAAGTCATCCAGAAATAGATTTTGGTTCGAGCCAAATGAAAAGGGGCGCAGTGCGCCCCTTTTTTGTTGATTCAGTTGCAAGACTGTTGTGCGTGGTGTTCAGTTGGTGGTTCGTGGTTCGTGGTTCGTGGTTCGTGGTTCGTGGTTCGTGGTTCGACAAGCTCACCATGAGGGAGAGTGAGGATGCAACGCTAATCACAGAGATTGCGCGCAAAGGGTGCAGAATTTAGCTCCCTTTCATCACCCCTCTCCCTCATGGTGAGCTTGTCGAACCACGAACCACAATCCTACAGTCTGTTACCCGCGCAAAACGCCGCCCGTCTGCTTGCCAACGCTCTCAACAATCCGCTTGGTCAGCGCATCGAGATCCTCATCATTGAGGGTGCGTTCCTGTGGCTGGATCGCGACTTCAATGGCAACAGATTTCTTGTCGGCTCCCAGGGACGGACCTTCGAACAGATCAAACACCTGAACGCCCGCGATGAGCTTCTTGTCGCCAGCCAGTGCCGCGCGAACGATAGAGGCCGCATCCACGGACCTGTCGACAACGAATGCAAAATCGCGGCGCACCGTCTGGAAGTCTGACAGTGTCAGCGGCGGCTTGGTGCGGGTTGCTTTCTGCTTGGGTTCGGGGATGGCATCCACATAGATTTCAAATCCGCATAGCGCGCCCGATACATCAAGCGTTTCCAGCGTCTTTGGATGGAATTCACCGAACGTGCCCAGAACGACCTTTGGCCCGAGCTTGATCGTGCCGGAACGGCCGGGATGATACCAGGCCGGGCCACCGCTTTCGATCTGCAGCTTGTCAACAGGCGCACCGCAAGCTTCAAGCACGGCAAGGGCATCGGCCTTGGCATCGAACACACCGACAGGTGAGGCATTGCCGGACCAATGGCGGCCAGAGCCATCCAGCTTCGCCGTGCCGCGCCGTATACCGGCGGCAACGCGGCGCTGGGTTTCCGGTGTATTGCCTTCATAGGTGCCGGAAACCTCGAACAGAGCAATGTCATTGAAGCCACGATCGGCATTGCGCTGGGCAGCAGCCAGAAGGCTCGGCAGCAGCGAAGGCCGCATATCGGACATGTCCGCAGCAATCGGGTTGGCAAGCTTCAACGAAGGCTGACCGCCGCCGAACAGCTTTGCCTGTTCCTCCGAAATGAACGACCATGTGACAGCTTCCATCATCCCGCGCGAGGCGAGCGCCCGCTTGGCATTGCGGGTACGGATCTGCAGGATCGTCAGGATCTTGCCATTGACTGTCGCATGGGTTTGCAGTGGCTGCGGTTCAATACGGTTGACGCCATGAATACGCATGACCTCTTCCACCAGATCAGCCTTGCCATCCACATCCGGCCGCCACGATGGAACGAGCACATCGACCACTTCACCGGTGCCTTTTGGCTGGAAGCCGAGACGGGTGAGAATATCGAGGCTTGTCTGCGTTGGCACTTCGATACCGGTGAGGCGCTTCACCTCTGCCGCCGGGAATTTGACCGACTTTGGCGTGAAGCCCTTATACCCGACAACCTCAGCTGCTGACGGCGTACCGCCGCACAGTTCAAGGATCATATGCGTTGCAAGCTCGAGGCCGGGCACCATGAATTCCGGATCAACACCGCGTTCGAACCGGTAGCGCGCATCGGTGATGATACCGAGATTGCGGCCCGTACGGGCAATATTCATCGCATCCCAAAGGGCGGATTCAACCACAACATTGGTTGTGTTCTCGTCACAGCCGGAATGTTCGCCGCCGAGCACACCCGCAAGCGACTCCACACCTTCCGCATCGGCGATAACGCCGATTTCGGGGTTCAGCGTATATTCCTTGCCGTTAAGACCAAGGATCGTCTCGCCTTCCTGCGCCCAGCGCACGGTGAGATTGCCTTTGACCTTGTCGGCATCGAACACATGCAGCGGACGGCCACGATCGAAGGTGATGTAGTTGGTAATATCAACAAGCGCATTGATGGGACGCAGGCCAATGGCAATCAGCCGCTGCTGCAGCCATTTCGGGCTCGGACCATTCTTGACACCTTTGACGGTGCGCAGGGCAAAGCCTTCACACATCGGCGCACGATCACCGAAATCGAACGCCACACTGACCGAAGCAGCACCGGTGCCTTTGACAGGCTCCACAGCGCCGCTTTTGAGCTTGCCAAGACCCGCCGCAGCCAGATCACGGGCAATGCCGTAAATGCTGGTGCAATCGGGACGATTTGGCGTCAGATTGATCTCGATGACCGGATCGTCAAGACCGGCATAGGCAGCAAAGCTGGTACCGACAGGCGCATCATCTGGCAGATCGATAATGCCATTGTGCTCATCGGACATTTGCAGCTCGCGCTCCGAGCACATCATGCCGTGGCTTTCGACACCGCGAATCTTGCCGACAGACAGAGTGACATCGATGCCCGGAACATAGGCTCCGGGTGCAGCGAAGGCACCGATCAGGCCCGCACGCGCATTGGGTGCACCGCAGACAACCTGCAACGGCTTGCCGTCGCCCGTATCAACGGTCAGCACCTGCAGCTTGTCCGCATCCGGATGTCGCGCGGCGGTCAACACCTTGGCGATGACAAACGGCTTTAGCGCCGCCTTGTCATCCAGCGATTCCACTTCAAGACCAATCATGGTCAGAGCATCGACAATCTCGCCGAGGGAAGCCTCGGTTTCGAGATGATCTTTTAGCCAGGAGAGGGTGAATTTCATGATTTCACTCGTTTCTCGATTTCAGCGTCTGAGGATTTCGACAAGGCGAAACCGCTCGCATAAAAGGTCCATGTCAGGCGAAACCCGCCAGCATTGCCTGGAAGCGCGGTCACGCGCTCAGGCCACCGAACAATGTCGGCATGTCGAGCGGGCGGAAGCCGTAATGCTGCAGCCAGCGAACATCGGCGTCGAAGAAGTCACGCAGATCCGGCATGCCATATTTGAGCATGGCGATGCGATCAATGCCCATGCCCCAGGCAAAGCCCTGATACTCATCAGGATCAAGCCCGGCGTGTCGCAGGACATTCGGATGAACCATGCCGCAACCCAGGATTTCCATCCAATCGGTGCCCTGACCAAACTTCACTTCATTGCCGGAGCGGTCGCACTGGATATCGACTTCCAGCGATGGCTCGGTGAACGGGAAGAAGGATGGGCGGAAGCGCATCTGCAATGAGGGAACCTCGAAGAAGGATTTGCAGAACTCCTCCAGAACCCACTTCATGTTGGCGACATTGGCCGTCTTGTCGATGACAAGCCCCTCCACCTGATGGAACATCGGTGAGTGCGTTGCATCGGAATCCATACGATACGTCTTGCCGGGAATGACAATGCGAATCGGCGGCTTCTGCTTTTCCATGGTGCGGATCTGCACGGGGCTTGTATGGGTGCGCAAAAGCTTGCGCTCGCCATTTTCGTCCGGGTTGAAGAAAAACGTATCGTGCATCTCCCGTGCCGGATGCCCCTCCGGAAAATTCAGCGCGGTGAAATTGTAATAGTCGGTCTCGACATCAGGGCCTTCAGCAATTGAAAAACCCATATCGGCAAAGATCGCCGTGATTTCATCAACCACCTGACTGATCGGATGGATGCGCCCGCGCTCGGCCGGTGCTGTGCGCACGGGCAGGGTGACATCCAGCTTTTCCTTTTCAAGGCGTTCGGTAATCGCAGCGTCTTTCAGCGTGCCTTTGCGGCTGGCAAGAGCCTCGGTGACACGGTTCTTCAAACCGTTGATGGCCGGTCCCTGCGTCTGCCGTTCTTCCGGCGACATGGAGCCCAGCGATTTCAGCTTTTCCGAAATCGAGCCTTTCTTGCCAAGCGCGGCGACACGGACGGCCTCGATGGCCGCTTCGTCATTGGCTGCCTCAATCTGCGCGACCAGCGCGCTTTCCAGTTGTACCAGATCGTCCATGCTTCTCACCTGTTTCGCGTCTTGAGCGATTATGCGATCAATTCAATGCAGAAAATTGAAAAACCCGCGCCAGCCGAGCCAGCGCGGGTTTCCCAAGTCTATATTCCGAATGTGCTTTGGGAGCGGCGGCTGGCTTAGTGGACAGCGCCTTCAAAAGCATTCGGTGTGGTGTTCTTGAGGTATTCGAGTGCCTTCTTGGCAGAAGCCACGAGTGCGCCGAATGCTGCTGGCTCGTGGATCGCGAGATCCGACAGAACCTTGCGGTCAACCTCGATACCGGACTTGCTCAGACCGTCGATGAAACGGCTGTATGTCAGGCCATGCTCACGAACAGCAGCGTTGATACGCTGGGTCCACAGAGCGCGGAATGTACGCTTCTTGTTCTTGCGGTCGCGGTAAGCGTACTGCTTTGAACGATCGACGGCAGCTTTTGCAGTCTTGATGGTATTCTTGCGGCGGCCGCGGAAACCCTCAGCCTGCTTCAGAACTTTTTTATGCTTGGCGTGGGACGTAACGCCCCGTTTTACACGTGCCATGATATGATCTCCTTAAACGTCGCTGTCGGCTTAAAGGCCGTTGGGCAAGAACTTCTTCACGATTTTCGCATCGGCATCGGCGAGTACCATTGTGCCACGTGCGTCACGAATGAATTTGTTCGAACGTTTGATCATGCCATGGCGTTTGCCAGCGGCGGCGGCTTTGATTTTGCCAGTTCCGGTGATTTTGAACCGTTTCTTGGCAGCCGATTTGGTCTTCATTTTGGGCATTTTGCTACTCCTATTTCTAGGGTTCCCTGTCACTCCAATGGAGCCGGACCCTTCTGATTTTACTTCAGACCGACCAAAGTCTGAAAGCATGCAAAACCGCCACGGCATGCCCTGCCGGGCGGTTTGAACGCGGCCTTATACCCAGAAGCCGGAAAAAGCGCAACTGTTGAATCATCAGAGACTTCTGAAAAATTCAATACAATCGGAAGAGAACAGGCACGATATTGGTTGATTGCAGATATTCGACGAACTCGAGCAAAGGATAGGAAATGAAAAAAACCAGTCCATCGGCCAATGTCTTGTAGAGCATGGAAGACTTTACGGTCAAAACCTCGGCCTCCCGGTACAGTCTGATATTGGGGAAGAAACGCGGCACTTCACGCTTGTAGGCAAGATAAGTCTCGCCGAAAACACTCTCCAGATAACCTTCCTCGGCAACGATGACGAAATGGAAGGCAATATAGCAAAGAGCAGCCAGTATGAATGCCACAGTCAGGCTGCCGGTCATCATGCCAATACCAAAGGCGCCGAGTGTGCTGAACACATAGAGCGGGTTGCGGCTCATGGAGTATGGCCCAAGACGAACGATCTCCGAACTCTTGCGCCCACCGATATACAGCGTGCACCACATGCGCCCGAGGATCGCCAGAACGATCACACCAATGCCGAAATCCTCGATATATTCGTGCGTCCAGCCATCGGCCCAGGCGGAGCGAACTGTCAGAAGGGCTGCGAGGATCAACAGAATGACGATTGCCAGCGCCAAGCGGCGGCGGCGTTGAAAACGGGCCATGTCTTTTGGAGATGTGAGCGTCATGTCAGCCCTTGGAATCCAGTTCGTTCAAGACAAAAGCCGCCCGAAGGCGGCTCTTGTCAAAAAGTATGTTCAGTTTTAGCGCGGCGCCAGAACCATCATCATCTGACGGCCTTCAAGCCGTGGCTCAGCCTCGACCTTGGAAATCTCAACCGTATCTTCCTTGACCCGGTCGAGCAGTCGCATTCCGAGTTCCTGGTGGGCCATTTCACGACCACGGAACCGCAGTGTTACCTTGACCTTGTCACCTTCCTCAAAGAAGCGCTTGATAGCCTTCATCTTCACATCATAGTCGTGTGTGTCGATGTTCGGTCGCATCTTGATTTCCTTGATTTCGACCGTCTTCTGCTTCTTGCGCGCCTCGGCAGCCTTCTTCTGTCCCTGGTACTTCAGTTTCCCAAGGTCAACAATCTTGCACACCGGCGGCTCGGCATTGGGCACGATCTCGACGAGATCGAGTCCGGCCTCATCGGCCATAGCCAGTGCGGCCTGAATGGTAACGATACCGTGGTTTTCACCTTCGGCATCAATGAGCTGTACCTGGGGTACCCGGATATCACGGTTTGAACGAGGTCCATCTTTCTGGACCACCTGTGCTCTAAAGGGTCGGCGAATGGCAGTAGTCTCCTTGAATTATTTCGGTCCCGCAAATAGCACCGTCGGGCCTCGCCTGCAATGCTTTGTCTGCGGGGCTTAGCTCATTAACATCTTTTCACGGATAAATCATCCGGTTCAGATATAGGAATATCCACATTCTATACAATGAAGATTGCTGTTTGACAGCTTTATTGATCCGCCATTGCATGGCAAAAGCACGCGGCTCACCGAGGAGACTCACAGATGGCGGCTCATCAGCCGGAATTCCTTACGGTCAATGAAATCAGGATAGCCCTGCGCCACCGCGAGGGACGTCAGCCGGGTATTGTCTGGCTGGGCGGATACCGTTCCGACATGCGCGGCAGCAAGGCGGAGTGGCTGGATCAATGGGCTGAGGCCAATAACCATGCATTCCTGCGCCATGACTATTCCGCCCATGGCGAGTCGGGAGGAGAATTTCGTGACGGAACGATATCGCTCTGGCTTGAACAGAGCCTTGCGGTGTTCAGGCAGTTTTCATCAGGCCCGCAAATCCTTGTCGGTTCGTCCATGGGTGGATGGATCGCCCTGCGTATGATCGAGGAACTGCAAAAGGCTGGCGAGCGTGACCGTATCGCCGGGCTGGTCCTGATTGCACCTGCCCCCGACTTCACGTCTGAACTGGTCGAGCCGGGCCTGACGCAGGATCAGCGTCGCCAGCTTACCGAGCGGGGCTATATGGAAGAGCCATCCGAATATTCGCATGAGCCCTATATTTATACCAAAGCCCTGCTTGACGACGGCAAGGCCAATCAGGTTCTCAAAGGTGTTATCCAGACCGATTGCCCTGTTCATATCCTGCAAGGCATGGAAGACAAGGATGTTCCCTATACACACGCTCTGAGACTGCTTGATCACTTGCCGGTTGACGATGTGACGATTACGCTGGTGCGTGATGGCGATCATCGTCTGTCACGCCCGCAGGATCTCGAGCTTCTCACCCGCACCGTGGCATCCATGGTCGAACACTCAAAACCCCGCCCACCGCTCCGTTAAGTCTCTTCCGAAACAGGTTTCACCCATGCGCTCCTCCGTGATTGCTTCTGCTGTCGTTGCTGCCATCGTTGGCTTTGGCGGAACGCTTGCGCTGATCATCGCGGCTGCAAACGCGCTTGGGGCAACACAGGCAGAGACAGCAAGCTGGGTCACGGCGCTCTGTCTCGCCATGTTTGTCGGCACGGGTTATCTGAGCTGGCGCTATAAAATGCCTATCATCACCGCGTGGTCGACACCGGGTCTGGCGCTGATCGGGGCAAGCACCGGCTTTACCATGCAACAGGGCGTTGGCGCCTTCATTGTCACGGCGATCGCCATCATCATCACGGGATTGGTCAAGCCGGTCTCGGGTCTCGTTTCCAAAATCCCCGCATCGATTGCTTCAGGCATGCTTGCAGGCGTCCTCTTTGCCTTCCTTACCGGTGCCGCACGAACAATTCCCGTCGATCCGCTGTTTGTATTACCGCTGATATTGCTCTTCTTCGTCATCCGCCTGTTCAGCCCGGCCATGGCGGTGCTCGCGGTGCTTTTCGGCGGAATTCTGTTTGCCTTCGCAAGCGGCCGTGTCGCCAATGTGCCGGATATCGGCCTTTCAACTCTCACGCTCATCATGCCGGTGTTCGATACCAGAGCGATTATCGGTATTGCCCTTCCCCTCTACCTTGTCACAATGGCATCGCAGAATTTGCCGGGCTTCGCAGTTCTGCGTGCTGCCGGTTACGAACCGCCAACATCAGCGGCATTGCAGGTTACAGGATTCATCTCGCTGCTAACCGCGCCTTTCGGTGCGCATACCAGTAACATGGCGGCGATTTCGGCGGCAATCTGCACGGGACCCGACGCCCATCCAGACCCGGCGCAACGCTGGTTGACAGGCCCGTTCTACGCACTCTCATATCTGATACTGGCAATTTTCGGCGCTTCACTGGTGGCGCTCTTTGCAGTCCTGCCCGCTCCATTGATTGCACTCGTTGCCGGACTTGCCCTTATCGGCGCCTTTGCCAATGCGTTGACCATTGCCCTCAAGAATGAGACGGAGCGGCTTGCCGCCGTTGTGACCTTTGCGGTGACCGCATCGGGCATTTCGATTGCCGGGATTGGCGCGGCCTTCTGGGCGCTGGTTGCCGGCCTGCTTGTCGTTGCCTTCGATCACGCAAAGAAACATATCTGATTTCAAACCCTTATCGCATTCCCGCTCACGATTTCTTGAAAAGCCGCAATCTGTCTCCCATGTCGTATTCAATCGACCAATCGGGGTCGGGCTTTCGTGAGAAGGAAGAGGTTTTATGAACACTGCTGCTTTGATCCGGCCAGGCTGGACCCCTGCAACCATCGCCCTGATGGTTATTGGTTTCATGCTGTTCTGGCCGCTTGGTTTCGCCATGCTCGCTTATATCCTTTGGGGTAACCGGCTAGAGGGTTTCAAGCGCGACATTAATCGCGCCACCGATGGCTTCTGTGGCGCGTTCCGCCGCGGCAATGGCCCATCTTTCGGACGTGGTTCCTTTGGCACAGGCAATGTTGCCTTTGACGAATGGCGTGAGAAAGAACTTGAGCGCCTCGCTGAAGAGCGTCGCAAGCTTGAGGAAATGCGTGCCGAGTTCGAAGACTATGCGAGCGAACTGCGCCGTGCCAAGGACCGGGAAGAGTTTGATCGCTTCATGGCCGAGCGCAATGCCGCGCCGAAAAAGCCGTCATCGCGCAAATCGGTTCCGGGCGTTACCGACGCCGAAGAGGAATAACCACTCTGCGGGCGGTTCCCTCCAGTGCTGCCCGCACTCCACTGCTAAAGCGGCGTCGGAGCCTTCCGGCGCCGCCTCTGTTTTGTCTCACGGCTTTCACCCGAATCAATTAAAGTCCTGCACATGATCCTGTCTCTGTTCAAAAGCCCGCCGAAAAAATCCGCGACGCTGAAAGTCGAGCGGAGCTACGAGGTTGCCGGTCGTATTCTGCCCTTGCGTGTGATGGAGAATCCCCGGGCAACGCGGCTAACCCTGCGCATCGATGCGGGCGGCAAGGGCTTGCGGATTACCGTGCCACCGGGAATGCCTGTGCGCGAAGTTGAAAAATTTCTGGCGCGGCATGAGGGCTGGATCGAGACCCGTATTGCCAAAATGCCGGATCAGCCGAAAGTGCGCCCCGGTGTCAAAATCCCGATCCGCGGTGTCCCTCATCTTATCGTGCATGAACCCGGCAAGCGCGGGACCGTCCAGCAGGAAAACGGCGCAGAAGGCCCGAGATTGATCGTGCATGGCGATCGGCCACATCTCGCCCGCCGTGTTGGCGATTTTCTCAAGCGCGAGGCGCGGCACGATCTTGATATGCTGGTGGCCCGGCATACGGCAACGGTCGGGCGGCGTGCCAAGGTCATTCGGCTGAAAGATACCAAGAGCCGCTGGGGCTCTTGCACATCAGATGGAACGCTCTCCTTTTCATGGCGCATCATGATGGCTCCGCCGCCGATCATCGATTATCTCGTTGCCCACGAAGTGGCACACCTGAAAGAGATGAATCACGGGCCAAAATTCTGGAAGCTCTGCGGCGAACTCTGCCCCGATACCGAACGATGCAAGGCTTGGCTCAAACGCAATGGCAGTGCCTTGCAGGCGATTGATTTCAGTTGATGTCAGAGTCCATTACGCCAGCTGTAGAAGCAGCTGCCCGCACGCTGTGGGATTTCCATCTCGTCTATGATCCGCTTGCCCCAGCCGATCTCATTGTTGGGTTGGGCAGCTATGACTTGCGCGTTGCGGATCGCTGCGCTGAATTGTTTCATCAGGGATTGGCACCGAAAATCCTGTTTACCGGCAAGGCTGGCAATTGGACCAACCATCTTTACAAAACGTCAGAGGCGGAAGCCTTTGCCGAGCGCGCCAGAGATGCTGGCGTTCCTGCCGAAGCCATCATCATTGAACCAAACGCCACCAATATTGGCGAGAATATCCGGTTTGCCCGGTCGATGGCAGGCGATGCCATGAAGCGGATCATCATTGTGACCAAGCCGCAGACGCAGCGCCGGGCATTTGCGACCGTGAGAGCGCAGTGGCCGGAAGTTCACGCGGATATCACCGCACCGCTCATCAATTTCGAGCAGCAGCCAATTCCTGCATACCCGCGCGACAAGCTGATCCATGAAATGGTTGGTGACGTCAAACGTATGATCGATTATCCGGCCAAAGGCTTTCAGATTCCGCAATCAATCCCTGCGCCTGTCGCAGATGCCTTCGATTTTCTTGTCAAAGCGGGTTATGACCACCATCTTTAGAGCTGCGGTCGTGAATAGCACTTTGCAAAGCGGTGGTGCGTGGTTCGACAAGCTCACCATCAGGGAGAGCGAGGATGCAACGATAATCGCAGAGATTGCAGGTCATAAAGGTTGCAGAATTCAGCTCCCCTCATCCTGAGCTTGTCGAAGGGCCTCATGGTGAGCTTGTCGAACCACGAACCTGCACCACCAACCATAAACCAAGCAAAACACTCGACTCCTGCGTGTTTTCATGGCACTGGCACCGATTATGAGCCTTGATATCAAAATATGCGGTTTGAAGACCGAGGATGCCGTTGCGGCAGCGCTTGATGAAGGTGCGTCGCATATCGGTTTCATCTTCTTTGGCAAAAGCCCGCGCAATATTGATCCGCAGACTGCCGGCCGCCTGCGCCAAGCAGCACGAGGCCGTGCCAGGGCAGTTGCGGTAACCGTGAATGCTGATGACGCGACGCTTGATATGATCGTTGCCGGAATGAAGCCTGATATGCTGCAACTGCACGGCGATGAGAGTCCCGCTCGGGTTGCCGAGGTAAAACAACGCTACGGATTGCCTGTCATCAGGGCACTTGCCCTGCGCGAACGCCGCGATCTTGACGCGATTACCCCCTATATCGGTATAGCTGACCGGTTTCTGTTCGATGCCAAGCCGCCCAAAGGATCGGAACTTCCGGGCGGAAACGGTGTGTCTTTCGATTGGCAGATCCTCGGTGGCCTTGACGCCTCCATTGATTACATGCTTTCCGGGGGCCTCAACGCTGGCAATGTTGCCGAGGCGCTGGAAGCGACGAATGCGCGCGGTGTCGATATTTCGTCAGGCGTCGAGTCCGCGCCCGGCGTAAAAGATGTTAGCCTGATCAGAGAATTTTTCCGGGCTGTGCGCGCTGCCAAAAGCGCGGACGCAGCCTGAACAAACGGAGCGGAATGGTGGACAAGGCGGTTGAACCCAATTCATTCAAGACAGGCCCTGACGAAGAGGGCATGTTTGGTATTTTCGGCGGGCGCTTTGTCGCCGAAACCCTGATGCCGCTGATCCTTGAATTGCAGCAAGCCTATGATGACGCCAAGAACGATCCGGCTTTCAAGGCTGAACTGCGTGAACTGTCGACCAATTATGCCGGACGCCCTTCAAAACTCTATTATGCTGAAGGCCTGACCAGGCACGTCCGCCAGCTTGCCAAAGACAAGGGTCTTGATGGCGGCGCAAAGATTTACTTCAAGCGTGAAGATCTCAACCACACCGGCAGCCACAAGATCAACAATTGCCTCGGCCAGATTCTGCTGGCCAAGCGCATGGGCAAAACCCGGATCATCGCTGAAACCGGCGCTGGCCAGCATGGTGTTGCCTCTGCAACAGTCTCGGCGCGCTTCGGTCTTCCCTGCGTTGTTTATATGGGTGCGACTGATGTTGAACGGCAGGCACCGAATGTTTTCCGCATGAAATTGCTGGGTGCGGAAGTGAAGCCGGTTGCGTCAGGTCATGGCACGCTGAAAGATGCGATGAACGAGGCCCTGCGCGACTGGGTGTCAAACGTCGATGACACCTATTACCTGATCGGCACTGCCGCAGGTCCGCATCCCTATCCTGAACTGGTGCGCGATTTCCAGTCGGTGATCGGTGAAGAAGCCCGCGAGCAGATACTGGAGCGCGAAGGCCGCCTGCCCGACACGATTATCGCTGCCGTCGGCGGTGGTTCAAACGCCATTGGCCTGTTCCATGCTTTCCTTGATGACAAGAGCGTCGAGATCATCGGCGTTGAAGCCGGTGGTCGCGGCCTTGATGGCGAAGAGCATTGCGCTTCGATGAGTGCTGGACGGCCGGGCGTCCTCCACGGCAACCGTACTTATCTTTTGCAGAATGCAGACGGCCAGATTCTCGACGGTCATTCTGTGTCCGCCGGTTTGGATTATCCGGGTGTCGGCCCTGAGCATTCATGGCTGCGCGACACGGGCCGAGTTTCCTATGTGCCGATCCTCGATAACGAAGCTCTGGACGCGTTCCAGCTGACGACGCGCGTTGAAGGCATCATCCCGGCACTTGAATCCGCTCATGCCATTGCTCAGGCTGTGAAGATCGCTCCTACCATGGCGCAGGACAAAATCATGATCGTCAACCTGTCGGGTCGTGGCGACAAGGACGTGCATACGGTTGGCAAATTGATGGGTATGGAGATTTAAGCATGGCTAGCCGTATCGACAGAAAATTTGCTGCGCTGAAGGCTGAGGGACGTCCGGCGCTCGTGACCTATTTCATGGGCGGTGATCCGGATTACGACACCTCGCTGAAGATCATGAAAGCGCTGCCCGGCTCCGGTTCGGATATTATCGAGCTTGGCGTTCCCTTTTCCGATCCGATGGCCGATGGTCCAGCCATTCAGGCCGCAGGCCTGCGTGCGCTGAAAAAGGGCATGTCACTGACAAAGACGCTGGCACTGGCCGCAAGCTTCCGCGAGAGCGACAACACCACACCCATCGTTCTCATGGGCTACTACAATCCGATCTATATCTACGGCGTCGACCGCTTCCTTAAAGATGCGGTAGCATCTGGCATTGACGGCCTGATCATTGTCGACCTGCCACCTGAGATGGATGCGGAACTTTGCATTCCTGCCATCAAGGCAGGTATCAATTTCATTCGCCTTGCCACCCCAACCACAGATGAAAAGCGTCTGCCTAAAGTGCTGCAAAACACATCGGGCTTCGTCTATTACGTCTCGATGAACGGCATTACCGGTTCCGCCCTGCCCGATACGAGCAAGGTGGCGGACGCCGTCAAGCGCATCAAGGAACACACGGATCTGCCTGTCGTTGTCGGCTTCGGCGTCAAGACTGCCGAGCAGGCCAAGGTCATTGGCATGGCGGCTGACGGCGTTGTCGTCGGCACTGCTATCGTCAATGCGGTCGCCAACACAATACGTCCGGATGGCTCGCTTGTCGCCGATCCGGCAGAAGCCGTCGCCACGATGGTGCAGGGACTTTCCAGCGGCGTGCGCGCCGTGCGCCTTGCAGCGGCGGAATAGAAGCCCTAAATCAAAATATCGACGAAAGAACAGGACCGATCATGAACTGGATCACAAATTACGTCCGGCCGAAGATCAATTCGATGCTTGGTCGCCGTGAAATGCCCGAAAACCTCTGGATCAAGGATCCGGTTTCTGGCGAAATGGTCTTCCATACCGATCTGGAAAAAAACCAGTGGGTTGTGCCATCGTCCGGTCACCACATGCGCATTCGTGCCAAGGACCGTCTGCGGTACTTCATGGATGACGGTGCCTACGAATTGCTGGAACAGCCGAAGGTAGCAACCGATCCGCTGAAGTTCCGTGATGAAAAGCGCTATATTGATCGCCTGAAGGAACATCGCGCCAAATCAGGCGTGGAAGATACAATCATCAACGCACTCGGCACGATCGAAGGTCTGCCGATTGTTGCGACTGTGCAGGATTTCAGCTTTATCGGCGGCTCTCTCGGTATGGCGGCGGGTGAAGCGATCATCAAAGCGTTCGAAACGGCAATTGCGCAAAAACGGCCACTGGTGCTGTTTGCCGCATCAGGTGGAGCGCGTATGCAGGAAGGCATTCTTTCGCTGATGCAGCTGCCGCGCACGACCGTTGCTGTGGAAATGCTGAAAGAAGCGGGCCTGCCCTACATCGTGGTCCTGACCAATCCGACCACCGGCGGCGTTACAGCTTCCTATGCCATGCTCGGTGATATCCACATTGCTGAGCCGGGTGCGATGATCGGGTTTGCCGGACAACGCGTTATCGAACAGACCATCCGGGAAAAACTGCCTGAGGGCTTCCAGACCGCAGAATATCTGAAGGCACACGGTATGATCGATATGGTTGTGCCGCGCACCGAGCTTAAAGCCACCATTGCCCGCCTTCTGAAGATGCTTATGGGCGAAAAAGCCACGGAAGTTCCCGAAGCCAAGCCAAATGGTGCCGCACTACCGGCAACGATTGAAGCCGAAGCTTGATTCATTTGATGGTTCTGGAGGCTTTTGCCATTGGTTTTGTCCATGTCATCCAAGGCTGAGGCGATCATTGCGCGGCTGCTCGGGCTGCATCCCAAGGGTTTTGATCTATCGCTGGGGCGTGTCACGCGTTTGCTTGATACGCTGGGCAATCCGCATCTGAAGTTGCCTCCCGTCATCCATGTGGCGGGAACCAACGGCAAAGGCTCTTGCGTCGCCTTTTCGCGAGCTCTGCTGGAAGCCGCCGGTTATACTGTTCACGTTCACACTTCGCCCCATCTTGTCCATTGGCATGAGCGCTACAGGCTTGGCGCGCCGGGTGGCGGCAAGCTGGTTGAAGATGCTGTGTTTGCCAATGCGCTGATGCGGGTCGAGGAAGCCAATGCGGGCCAAGCCATTACCGTCTTCGAGATACTCACGGCCGTTACGTTCGTGCTGTTTTCCGAGCATCCCGCCGATGCGGTGATCCTTGAGGTTGGTCTGGGCGGCCGTTTCGACGCCACCAATGTCATCCCGGAACCCGCAGTCAGCGTCATCATGCCGATCTCGCTTGATCATCAGCCCTATCTTGGCGATCGCGTGGAACTGATTGCCGCCGAAAAAGCCGGGATCATCAAGCCGGGATGCCCGGTTGTTATCGGAGCGCAGGAAGAGGAAGCCGCGCGCATTGTCCTGATCGAAACAGCCGAGCGCCGGGATTGCCCCTTTGCTGTCTATGGGCAGGACTTTTTGGCCTTCGAAGAACGCGGGCGAATGATCTATCAGGACAATACCGGCCTGCTGGACCTGCCTTTGCCCTCCCTGCTTGGCCGCCATCAACTGTCCAATGCGGCGGCGGCCATTCAAGCGGTCAAGACGGCTGGCTTTACCCTGCCCGATTATGCCATCGAGACAGCCATGACGACGGTCGAATGGCCGGCACGCATGCAACGCATGGTCAAAGGCAAACTGGTCGAACTGGCAGTGCCGGGTTCCGAGATATGGCTCGACGGCGGTCACAACCCCGGGGCAGGCATGGTGATTGCCGAGGCAATCGCCTCGCTGGAAGATCGCAGCCCGCGTCCGCTGTTTTTGATAACAGGCATGATCAACACGAAAGATCCGGTTGGTTATTTCGCTGCTTTCACCGGCATGGCACGGCACGTCTATACGGTGCCGATCCGTTCCAGCGATTCCGGTATTCCCCATGACGAGCTGGCGATTGCCGCAGCGGAAGCCGGGCTTTCTGCCGAACCGGTGCATTCCGTCGAGAATGCCCTGAAAATATTGCGCGACAGTTGGGACAAGTCAGAACCGGCTCCGCGTATTCTTATCGGCGGTTCGCTCTATCTTGCTGGTGACGTTCTGTCAGAAAACGGAACACCGCCGCAATAATAGAAAGCCCGGCAAAAGGCCGGGCTTGATAATGGCAAACGTCTTTCAGCTTATGCAGCTGAATTGCGAATCCAGTCGCTGAGCTTGCTCTTGGGAGCAGCGCCAACCAGATTGGCAGCCAGTTCGCCGTCCTTGAACATGAGCAGTGTCGGAATGGAACGTACGCCAAACTGGGCTGCAAGTTCAGGATTCTCGTCGATATTGACTTTCGCGATCGTGACCTTGCCTTCCATCTCCGAAGCGATTTCTTCAAGGGCTGGTGCGATCATCTTGCATGGGCCGCACCACTCGGCCCAGAAGTCAACAACAACAGGCTGACCGGCCTGAAGCACATCGGACTGGAAATTGCTGGTGTCGATCTTGACGGTAGCCATCGGCTTTTCCTTATTACGTTATTGAATGTTGCCCATCATGTGGTGAGTCTACCCACCCGCGTCAAGCTCGCTCATCTCACGATGCGGTGAGACGGACAAGTGCGGCCTGCATCTCATTCACTGGTATATCGATGATATGGGGACCTTCGGTGAACAGCAAGGCCGCTTCCACACTCTTTCCGGGATAAAGCGGCTCCAGTAACTGCCGGTAGAGTGCAAGCTGGGCCACATAGGCGTCAGGCACGTCCGCAAATGTGCGTGGAGCGGGGCGATTGGTCTTGTAGTCGACAATCAGCACTCGGCTTTCGCTCACGGCGAGCCGGTCGATAACACCTGAAACCGCATGATCCTTGCCGCGCAAATGCAAGGTTCCCATAATGGCGATTTCTGCCAGAGAACCGGGCGCGAATACGGGCGCAAACCGTGGATCGTTCATAACGCCGAACGCCGATTGCAGGGCGTTGTCGATTTCTTCCGGCTTCCAGTCGAAGGCAGCGCGGGAAAGATAACGCTCGGCGGCAACCAGCCTTTGATCAACTGGCAGATTGGGCAAGGTTTGCAACAGCGCGTGAATGACCGTACCACGCCGGATCGCGAATGACGGGTCAGTGCCACCAGAGCCAAGAACTGGCGAACCAGTGACCAGCGGCTCCTCCTCCTCGGGCTCGATCAGAAGTGAAACGCCAGAGGGGGCGAGGGGACGTGGCAACCCCGCTTCGCGCGCCATGGGCGACCGGTATGAACTTGGGAAAGGTAGAACCGGTCTTAAAGGGAGGGGCTCCGGTTCCTCCACCGGAACGCTTGAGCGCGCTGTCTTACGATAGCGTCTGGCAACGATATCCCCGACCGGATGTTCGAATGGCTCGCTCAGTTCTGACAACGCCGCATCGACAAGACCATGCCAGGTATCTGGAGATTGTCTGGCACCGCGATAACCGCAGACGATGAGGCGATCTTCCGCGCGGGTCATCCCGACATAGAGAAGACGGCGATATTCCTCTTCCGACCGGATCTTGAGGTTTTCCACGATAGATCCAGTAAAGGCTGTTGCATAGGATTTCGATGGCACGAAGAGGAAACCCTTGCCTTGCCAGCCCTCTTCTTCCTTCATCGGGAAAGACAGAAGGTTGGGTGTTCGCCCGCCTGACGAGGCGGAACTACCGGAATCAACCAGAAACACCACCGCAGCTTCAAGACCTTTCGCCGCGTGAACGGTCATGATGCGCACTTCATCCCGGCTCTGATCAAGCTCGCGCTTGATCTCCGGGGTTGCCGCATCGAGCGTTTCCAGAAAGGCCTGAAGTCCGGGCAGGCCGGTTTTCTCTGTCGCAATTGCATAATTCTGGAATTCATCGATAACGTCGCCAGCCTCGTGGCCAAGCCGCGCGAGAAGGTCGCGGCGCGCCCCGCCATTGCCAAGAATGTCGGCATAGAACTCGAACACCGGCACCGTATCGGCGCGGTTGCGCCATTCCTGCAGGCGTTTGGCAACAGCGGCCAATGCTGGATCGCTCTTCGCCCGGATTGTCAGACGCTGATGCAGTGTTTCATTCTCCGCGCGCCCATAGGCCAGATCGAAAAGCTGATCATCATCCCATTTGAAAACAGGGCTTTTGAGAAGCGCGGCCAGAGACAGATCGTCCGATGGCAGCAGCATAAACCGCCCGAGCGCCATCAAATCCTTGACGGCAATATGGTCTGTCAGCTTCAACCGGTCAGCACCGGCAACCGGTACCTGACGCTTCTTCAGCTCGCGTGACAGGGCTGGCATGAACTGGTCGCGCTTGCGCACCAGAACCATGATGTCCCGTGCCTGCAAACGCCGGTTCTTGCCTTCAATGATTTCGCCATTCTTCAGCCAGAGATCAATCGTCCTGGCAATCTGTTCGGCAAGGCGAACAGGCGGTGCGGGAAGACTATCGACAGGCGTTCGCCAATCTTCCTCCTGCTGCGTGGTCTCAGGCGTGAGCATGTCCCATATCTGGACTTCGCCGGGATCGTGGGACCGGATCGCCGTATGAACAGTCGCACCATGATCAACGCCAAAGCCGCGATTGGCTTCGGGTCGCTTGAAAACCTCATCAACCGCAGAAAGCACATCTGGAACGGAACGGAATGAGAAATTGAGATTGACCTTGGAGAAACTCAATTTGGCATTATCGGCGTTTTTCTCGGTTGTCTTGCCGTGGCGGGCAAAATCCTCCGGGATAGCGCCCTGAAAGGAATAGATGGATTGCTTTTCGTCGCCGACAGCAAACAGTGTACGGCGGATGTTGCGCGCGGTATTGCCGGAAAAGAACTCTTCGCTCAAAAGGCGAATGACCCGCCACTGATTGGGGCTCGTATCCTGCGCCTCATCGACCAGAATATGATCAATGCCCTTGTCGAGCTTGTACTGCACCCACGGCCCGGCATCCTGGCGCGCCAGCAATGTCACCGTGCGCACAATCAGATCATCAAAATCGAGAAGACCGCGAGCCTTCTTCATGTGCTGATAGCGGCCGATCAAATCATCAATCAGAACGAGCGCCGATAGGGTGAGCCGTATCTGCCGCAATTGCTTGAGACGGTCGAGACCGTTGAAAACTCTGTCCGCAGCCCGATCATACCGCTCCACAAAATCAGGAATGCGATCCGTGACGCCCTTCGATCCGACATAGCTGCCGCTCTTGGGATCTCCCGTAGCCTTCAGAAAAGCCGATCGCAGAACCTCTTCGCGTTGATCGACCTGCTCATTCACCTTGGCAAAACGCAGCAAAAGGGCAAATTCCTGCGCACGCGAGGCGCCTTTCGGCACCGCCATGATGTCTTCAAGTACCCCTTGCGGAAATTCTGGAACGGGCCACAGCGTTGAAAGGATATCCGTTTCGGTCTCATCGCCGCTAAAACCAAACTGGGCAAAAAACAGCGGCCGTCGCAGTGCATCATGGCCGACTTCGCGAATAAACTGGGTGAGGTCATAACGCTTATTGACCGCTTCATCGAGCAGTTCCTGCAGACCGAATTCTCCGGCCGCATCCAGAACATCTGCAAAGGCGGTTGCGAGTTCGATATTACCGTCAAGTCGCGCTGTTTGCAGCAACTGGCGTCTGGCTTCACCGACTAGCGCCATCTGCATCATGTCATCCATCAGTTCGAAGTGACCGGCGATGTTCGCTTCCAGTGGAAACTGATGCAGAATGGCTTCGCAGAAGGCGTGAATGGTCTGAATTTTCAATCCGCCCGGCGTTTCCAGTGCACGGGCAAACAGACGCCGGGCCTGTGCGAGGCGAGCCGGGCTTGGGCGCTTGTCATCGATCTTCGCAATCGTCTGTGCAAGCGCCTCTTCGTCCATCGTCGCCCAGTCTGACAATCGGGCAAAAACGCGGTTCTGCATGACGGCAGCTGCGGCCTTGGTATAGGTCAGGCACAATATTTTGGATGGATCGGTACCATCGAGCAGAAGGCGGATGACGCGCTCCGTAAGGACGTGGGTTTTGCCAGAGCCTGCATTGGCTGACACCCAGACGGAATCCACAGGATTGGCAGCGCGGTTCTGGTCGGTAATCGTTTCATGCGGGATATTAAGTGGCTTTTTCATTCGCCGCCCTCCCCGCTGTCATCGGCTCCGCCTGCCGACCATTCCAGCACGCGCGCGAGATGATCATAATTCCCGGTCAGATCGCTTTCCTTGAACGGCAATGCGCGCGACAGATAGCCCTTATGCGGGTCTTGGTAGGCAAGAAGCAATTCATTCAGCCGCAGCCAGGAAAGTTCACCCAGTTCAGGCGCCGTTTTCTCGCTCTTGTTTGCCGCCGTTCCAACTTTAAGGATCGATTCCGGATCAACCCTGCCATTTGGACGCAAGCGGACATAGAGCAGATCCGAAGCTTGACGCTTGCCGACTTCATGAAAGGCACCGCGCGCAAGAAGCGCTGCTTCCAACGCCAGTTGCGGTGAGAGCAACACATGGGCCTGTTTACGTGATGGCGTGGAGCCCGTCTTGTAGTCGATGATTTCAACAGTTCCATCGCTCATCAGATCAACACGGTCAGCGCGGCCTGATAGCGTGACACCAGTTGCTTCGACTGGAATTTTCTTTGATGCAATTTCCGGGTGGCGTACGGCAAGCAGCGGCGCGCGTTCCCGTTCCCATTGCAGAAACTCCGGCACAAGGCTGAGGAACCGCGGCCACCACACCGCATCGATTTCTTCCGGAAGGGCAATGTCATCGAAATAGCGACGCCCGATCTGCGAGAGGCGCGCCGCCGCATCGGCCTGAGCAGGATTGATGCCCAGCTCGGTGAAGTGGGCCAGGATATTGTGAAACAGTGAGCCGCGCTCTGCCGCGTCAGGGTCGCGGATCAGTGGCTCAATGGGACGCAGACGCAGGATTCGCCGGGCAAAGATCGCATAGGGATCGCGCCGCAACGTCTCGATTTCGGTGACGGAAAAATGTCTGGGTCTCGCTTCCAGCGGGGGCTTCGGCTCCGGGCGTTTAACAAAATCCTCATCCGGCGCATCATCAATCTCGCGCGCCCAATGCAGGTATTGCGCACCGCGCGCACGCAGCTCATCGCTGGCTTTCTTCCCCAGTACCGTTTCAAGCCGTTGCAACCAGCGCGAAGCAACGGTTGGCGCATTGGCTGAGCGCTGTGCCCGGCTAAGGATCACCCGCTCCATGCCAAGCGCCATCTGGAAGTCATGTGCCGCAAGGCCCGTACGCCGCTCCGGCGGCTCCAGATTGATGATGGATTTCATCGGCCGTGACATGAAAGGATCATTGCGGGTCTTGCCCGGCCACGAACCCTCATTCAATCCGCCAATAATAACCGTATCAACCGTCTGCAGACGCGCTTCCAGCGCACCCCAGATGAACAGGCGGGGATGCGCACCCGCCTTTGGCTTGACCACTTCACCCGCCATCAGCGCTTCGATCATTGACGGCCATTCAACCGGCAGGAAATCGAGGCCTGAATCGGCAGAAACGAGATTGCGCAGGAAAGCAGCGAATTGTTCACCCGCAGCCCCCGAATAAAGCCCGCCAATATCACCCTTGTCATCGCGAACGAGATTTTCAAGACTGGCAATGGTCGCCTTGATGATATCGGTTATGCCGACCGGCTCACCAATCTGCGTGAAGGCGCCAAGCTCATTCATGCATTTCCCGAGCGCCGCACAGACAATGCGGGCAGCTTCAATCCGTTGCACGGAGATCTGGCGTAACCAGACAGGTTCAAACGGAGAATCGCTGCCTTCGGCAAGACGCCGTTCAAAGAATTCGGCGAGTCCGGCCAAGGTGGCGCGTCCGGTACCGCCGCGCAGGGCGATCAATTCAATTGTTTCGGCGGCCTGACGCACCGCGTTACGGTCCATGCCAAGCCGGGTGAGCGGATGCTTGAGCAGGGCGAGCAACACAACAGGATCGCCGGGATTGAAGACCGTTTCCAAGGTCAGCCGCAAAAGCGTTGCAGGCTGCGTCTCGCGCAGGGCATGGCCGCCAGAATCGTCGGCGGCGATGTTGAAGCGCGCAAGCTCACTGGCAACGCGCCGGGCGAGATCACGATCGGCAGTGATCAGCGCCGCTGTCTTGTCTGGTTTCTCAATAGCGTCGCGCAGGGCAATGGCGACAGCGAGCGCTTCCTCGCGCTCATTGGCAGCTTCAATCAGGGCAACCGGCGCGACCGCGGCAGAGAATTGACTGCTTTCCCTGTTAATGGCGCTCCACGCTTCGCTTGTCTCGGCGGGGCGCATTGCTTCGGCGAGCAGGTGCTCGCGCGCACGCTTCTGTGGCGCAACTGCGCCAAGACGAACCACATCCTGACGAAGAACACCAAGTTCACCCAGAAGTTTCTTCAGACCGAATTGCGGATGTCCGAATATGGAAGGGTTATCTTCTGTATTCGCCAAGACCTGCCAGCTTGCGTCATCCATATCGCGATCAAGTCCCGGCAGAACCACGGCACCCTGTGGCAAAGCTGCAATTGCTGCCAGCAGATGCGCCGTGGCGGGAATCGAACCGGTAGAACCGGCCGCTATAACCGGGCCGTCCGGAGGACTACGCACAAGCCGCTCCGCTTCCAGCTCAATCAGGCGGTTGCGATGAGCAGCCGGATTGGAGCGGTGCCGTTCGTTGAGAATTTCCGGCCACAGGCTGGTAACGATGTTCAGAAAATCCAGCGTGACCTGCCACCAGTTCGGCAGCTCCTCCGAGACGATATTGGATAGCGTGCTCCAACCGCTGGCTTCAGTCTCCACCTGATCCATGAGTCCAGCCAGATCGCGCGCCAGCCAGATCGCATCCGCTGTTGTCGCGGGTATGGCAATATCCTCATTGCCAAACAGGGCACGGACATGGTCCGGCAAGCGTTCGCGCCACGGGCGAACAAGCCGTGCGAGCAGCAGGAGCCGTTCGGCGGAACCGACCGGTGGAAGCAGATCAAAAAATGCATCCGATCCCATATCAAACATGGCCGCATCTTCATCCACATCGCCGAGCGGACGAATGACCGGCAGAATGGCGGACTTTACCGGGCTCTTTTCAACGAGCAATGACCGCAGCGTGCGTGCGGCGCGGCGGGTAGGCACATAGATGGTGGCCCGGGCCAGAGCCAGCGGATCAGCAGGGTTGACGGGAAAGCCTGAAATAAGGTTGCCAGAAAGGATCGCATCAACCAGAGCGGGAAGAAACGGTTCTCCGGGCGCTATTGAAAAAATGCGGGGGCTGTCGCGGTCAACCATGGCTCTCCTGCCCGAGACCAGCAATCGCGGCTTCCGCCTCGCCGATCGCCTCGGGCGTGCCGACAGTCAACCAATGACCCTGCATGGGCATCCCGTAGAGCCGCCCGGCGCTGATGGCTTCGTCAAAATAGCGGTTGAGCGAGGAGCGAGCCGCGGTCTTTCCGGCAAACAATCGCGGGTGGGTGATCGCAGCGCCGGCATAGATATAGGGTGAGGCATCATCGGTGCGGAACCGCTGCAATGTTCCATCAGCAGCCACGGTGAAATCCCCGTGCCCTTCATAGCCGGTTGCCTGATCCATTCGCGCTATCATCAGAAGGATATCCATCTTCGAAGCATCCCACGCTTCGGCAAGCCGAACAAGGTTAGGGCGAGATCCTTCGATCCAGAATGTATCGGCATTGAGGATATAGAACGCCTCCGAACCAATCAGCGATAGAGCGTTGATGATCCCTCCTGCAGAATCAAGCAATTCGGTTCGCTCGTCCGACACAGTAATGGCTGGTGTTCGCCGCAATTTGAGATGCGATTCCACCTGATCGGCCAAATAATGGACATTGACAACCGTTCGCCCAACCCCTGCTGCGGCAAGTGAATCCAACCCCCAGTCGATCAATGATTTGCCGGCTACCTTTACCAAAGGCTTTGGTATTGTATCCGTGATGGGGCGCATACGCTTGCCCAGCCCCGCAGCCAAAATCATTGCCGTATCGGGTATCGCCATTTACTGCAACTCCAGGGAAAGAATGCCCATCTTCTCGCACCATTCACGTACAGGTTTCAGCGACGGATGAACAAGGGCGCTGGCAAGATAGGTTTGAATGCGCGGAAGATGTTTCAGATAATAGGGTTTTCCGTCGCGTTCATCCAGCCGCACAAAAATCCCGAGTATTTTGGCATTGCGCTGCGCTGCCATAATTGAAAATGCTTGCAGAAAGGCCGCTTCGTTGAACAATGTGTCGCGCGACCGCCGTTCTTCGATATACGCGTCAAGCAGATGTTTCTGGAGGGCGGGGTCAATTGTGACACGCGCATCAAGTACCAGTGATGCAACATCATAGGCCGATGGTCCGATCATAGCGTCCTGAAAGTCGATAAGCCCAATGCGGTCCATACCTGTTGCCTCACTGCGCCAAAGGATATTGGGCGAGTGAAAATCCCGCTGCACGAGGCTTTTCTCAGAACTAATAAGCTGACTAAACACCATATCCCAGGCGCCCACATATTCGTCTTTCTGTTCAGGCGTCAACGGCCTACCAGACATGCGCCTGACATACCAGTCAGACAAAAGTTCAACCTCAATCATCATGGCATCGCGGTCAAAATCGTGCACATGATGGGAGTGATCCTTGGCGACTTCGATGTCCCGCGCCCACGAACGCTCATGCATCCGCGCAAGCAGCCGCACTGAGGCTTCGTAGCGTTCGACAATCGGCGCTCCGTCAGCATCAAGGATGCCTTCACTTCCAAGGTTTTCCAGCAGCAGGAAACCGTTATCAAGATCATCAGACATGATTTGCGGAACGTAGAAACCATTTGACCGAAGAAGTTGGTTGATAGCGACGAAAGCTGTGACAGACTGGGAAAGGTGGGCAATCTGCATATAGGTTTTGCCGTCACGCAGGATAGGCCCGCCGGGATTATAAGGTGAGTTCATCAGGATAAGCGGACGCACGCAGCCGGTATCAACCGTTTCATAGCCGCGTGCAGAAGCATCCCCGAGCAGATAGCGGCGATCAGCCGTGGCATATCCCGCCCGACCGAGAAAAGTCCGGATTGAAAGTGATCGTTGTAACCTTGCAAGCGAGGCAGCCTCGCCTTCAATTTCCGCCTTGCGGCCGTCGCCATCATTGAGAAGATTGATACGGATGGTCGGCTTTCCCAGAGCATCATCAGCCCGTTCAGGCCATTCCACCAGCACCGCGCCATCTTCGAGCGCTTCATCAAGTCCAAGCTCGTCTATCTCTTCGCTGGACGAGAGCCGGTATAGATCCACATGACTGATCGGCAGCCGCAATTCCGGATAGGATTGCACGATGGTAAAGGTAGGGCTTGGAACTTCGTAGGCACCATCATCGGCGATGGTGCGGATGAGCCCACGGGCAAGTGTGGACTTTCCTGCGCCGAGATCGCCGGAAAGGGTAACAAGGTCGCCCTTGACCAGCGCCAGTGCCAAATCCTGGCCAAGCCGTTCCGTATCTTCTGCCGTTGCAAGCTGGATAATCAAAGACGTCATGGGCGCCTTATTCGGCAGCAATGCTGAAAGTGCGCGCTTCCAGCGGGAAGCGGCAAGTGACCAGCGTTCCCCTGCCAGCGGCACTGCTGATGTCCACCTTGCCGCCATGCAACTCCACAAAACCCTTGACGATAGACAGACCAAGACCGGCGCCGCGCTTGCGCCCGCCATTGGGATAGGGCTGGAAGCGCTTGAAGATGCTGTCGAGAACATAGTCAGGCATGCCGGGACCATTGTCCTGAACGCTGAAAATCATCTCGCCCGGCTCGCGCCTGCAAGTCAAAGTAATCGTGCTGCCTTCCGGCGCATAATTGACGGCATTGCTCAGGAGATTGGAAAGTACCTGCTTGACCCGGCTGGCATCAGCGCGGAAGGAACCGGCGCCTGAGGCAATGTGTGTGTCGAGCAGGATGTTATGCTCCTTCAATCGCTCCGCCACTTTTTCAGAGGCTGTGGCGACGGCATCGGCAACGGAAACGTCACTGATATCGAGCTCCATAATTCCGGCGTCAACGGTAGCAAGGTCGAGAATATCGTTGACGATGGTCAACAGGACCGAAGAGGACGTGCCGATATGATCAAGATAATCGCGCTGGCGCTCGTTGAGCGGTCCGGTCATCGGCGTCTGCAACAGTTCGGTGAAGCCCATGATGTTGGTAAGCGGCGAGCGCAGCTCGTAGGACACATGCTGAACGAAATCATTCTTCAATTCGTCCGTGCGCTCCAGCGCCTCATTCTTCTCTTTCAGAGCCCGTTCGACCTGGACGGAATCCGTCACATCGACAAATGTCAGCATGGTTTGGCCGCTCGGCAAAGGCGCGGAAGCGAAATAGAGAATCTTGCCGGTTGTCAGCTCAATATGGCCCGACAGGGATTCCCGCTTGTCATCGAAGCCCGTGACAGTGGTTACGAAAGTCTCCCACTGCGCCGCGTTGGAGACCGGTTCGCACAGGCGGCGTATGGCCGAAATATGCATTCCCTCGGCGATCTGCTCGGCTTTTAGCGACCAAAGCGAGGCAAAGGCTGGATTTGACAGCCTGATCTTGCCGTCAGAACCAAACACGGCCACACCTTCAGCCAGATGGTCCAATGTCTGGCCCTGTACCTTGATGAGCGTATTGTACCGGCTTTCCAGTTGAAGCTTTTCAGTCAGGTTTTCGAAGACCCAGGTCACGCCGCCCTTTGGCTGCGGATTAACAATGACGCGCAAGGTGCGGCCATCGGTCAAATGCCACAAATGCTCCTGCGATTCGACCGAATGATAGGCCGAGAGCATGGATTCCTTCCATCGGCGCCAATCCGGCTGCTCTGGCAAAGTGCCATCGCTGCGGAAACGGTCCAGCAGCATGGCATTGTCAGGCCGGCTTTCGAGCAATGCGGTTTCCAACCCCCACAGCTTGGCAAAAGCCTGATTGAAGAATTGCAGCTTCCTGTTCGCGTCGAACATCGCAACAGCGGAATTCAACTGATCCAGCGTGTCCGAATGATTAAGGACCGTGCGTTTGAATTCCTCACGCACCAGTTCAATATCGCTCACATCATTGGCAAGACCGGCGGAGCCCGCACTGCTGGCCACATCCGTGACCCGGAACACATGGCGATCGCCGCCCACGACCGTGGAAAGCTCGTCTCGGAACGCTTGGGCTGTAGCTTTCTCACGCTCAATGCGTTCGCGCGCCTGAACGCCGAAAAGTTCGCGGGCTTCCGCCACAGCAATATTCACATCATTGCCATCAACGGCCTTGGCATAGGCCATATTAACCCAATTGAGCTTGCCGCTCCTGTCGCGGCTCCACGCGGGCATTTCCAGCTGTTCCAGCAAGCCGCGCAAGGTCGTCAGCGCTTCGTTGAGCTGATAGTTTTCCGTTTTGAGCAAGGCCTGTGTCGCGCGCGCTTCGCCGAGACTGATAAAACGAACAATGGCATAGCTGCCTGAGGTACGACCCTGAATTTCCAGCGGCGTGCCCTTTGATGTTTCAACGACAATGTCGAAGGGACGAGCCTTGCCACGCAAAGCCTCGATGGAGCGATCAAGCAAGGTCGCGGAATCGATCCGCAACCAGCGCCCATAGGCAAGAAACAGGGAGCGGTCTTCCGGAATGCCTATTTCCTGCGGCAGACTGCCGACGAGATTGGGCGTCGTGGAATTGCCTTCCCAGACAACGACCCGTTGATCTTTGAGATTGAGCAGAGCTTCGCTGCGCTGAACGGCAACATTGAGATCGGCGACTTTATCGCGCAACTGCCGGTTTTCACTGGCGATACGGCTGCGCTCGCGGATCAGCCAGCCGGCTGACAAGAGGGCCGCGCCCATTGCGCCCAGGAACATGGCAAACTGGATGACTTCAAAAGTGCCGAATGCCACGCCGAACGGGGTGTTGATCTTGCCAAGCGGGTCATTGGCATGGGCAGCGATGCATGTCGCACCAAGGAATGAAAGGGTCGAGCCGGCTCCTGCCAGCGCAGTCCGCAGTTTCTTCAGCACCCGCCTTCCGCGTGCTGCATCTTTTCCGCGAACATCCCCATCAACAATTTTCATAACAGCCGTCGTCGCCCCATCCTGAGAGATATCTCATGTTCCAACCCATCTGATTGATCCAACCATTTGGCCCATCTGGAAGAAAGCTATCCCGAATCACTACAATAAACCCTTGGCGAATCGACGGGAAGAACTCAGCGCAAAAAAGAAAGCCGAAGAATTTGTCAATCCTTCGGCTTCCATATATTGTGGGTATTGGTTAACGGATTAATACCTGTAGTGGTCCGACTTGAAAGGACCAGTCGGCGTTACGCCGATATAGGCAGCCTGCTCGTCCGAAAGGGTCGTCAATTTTGCACCGAGCTTGTCGAGATGCAGGCGCGCGACCTTTTCATCAAGGTGCTTTGGCAGAACATAGACCTCATTCTTGTACTGTTCACCACGGCTGTAGAGCTCGATCTGAGCCAGAACCTGATTGGTGAACGAAGCTGACATGACGAAGCTTGGATGACCTGTGGCGTTGCCCAGATTGAGCAGACGACCTTCGGACAGAAGCAACATACGCTTGCCATCAGGGAAGGAAATCATGTCGACCTGTGGCTTGATGTTGTTCCACTTGAGGTTGCGCAGTGCCGAGACCTGAATCTCGTTGTCGAAGTGACCGATGTTACCAACGATCACCATGTCCTTCATCTTGCGCATGTCATCGAGCTTGATGACATCCTTGTTGCCTGTGGTGGTGATGATGATGTCTGCGGTCGGCGCAGCATCTTCAAGTGTAACCACTTCGAAACCGTCCATGGCCGCCTGCAGGGCGCAGATCGGATCAACTTCTGTGACCTTGACGCGAGCGCCAGCACCGAGCAGCGACTGTGCCGAGCCCTTGCCGACGTCGCCATAACCGCAAACCACGGCAACCTTGCCAGCCATCATGACGTCAGTGGCGCGGCGGATGCCGTCAACCAGTGATTCCTTGCAGCCATACTTGTTGTCGAACTTCGACTTGGTCACGCTGTCATTGACGTTGATCGCCGGGAAAGGCAGGAGGCCCTTCTTCTGCAGCTGGTACAGACGGTTTACACCGGTCGTTGTTTCTTCCGTCACGCCCTTGATGGCATCACGCTGCTTGGTGAAGAAACCTGGGGTTTCCTTCATGCGCTTCTTGATCTGGGCAAAGAGAATTTCTTCTTCTTCGCTTTCAGGCTTGGACAGAACGTCTTCACCAGCTTCAGCGCGTGCGCCGATCAGGATGTACATGGTGGCATCGCCGCCATCATCGAGAATCATGTTGGACGGCTGACCATCTGGCCACTGGAAAATCCTGTCGGTATAGGTCCAGTATTCTTCCAGCGACTCGCCCTTGACGGCGAAAACCGGCGTGCCAGTTGCGGCGATTGCGGCAGCGGCGTGGTCCTGTGTCGAGAAGATGTTGCACGATGCCCAGCGCACGGTAGCGCCAAGAGCCTGCAATGTTTCGATCAGAACTGCCGTCTGGATCGTCATATGAAGCGAACCGGTGATGCGTGCGCCCTTGAGTGGCTTGGACGTGCCAAACTCTTCGCGGCTTGCCATCAGGCCCGGCATTTCGGTTTCGGCGATTTCAATTTCCTTGCGGCCCCATGCGGCCAGCTCAAGGTCCTTGACAATAAAATCCTGGTTATCGGCCATCTGTTGTCAGCTCCGTCTTTGTTTTTCGGGTCCAGCCGCCATTCCGAGGCGACCGGAGGTGGCTGTTGACTATCAGATTAGGGTGGATCGCACAATGGGATATAAAGAAATCCTTATGCGTGCATATCCGAAGGCATTGGTTCTATTGAAAAGGCGGCGGGACGATACGGATTGGAATATCAATCTGCAGCTTTGCCAGCATCGCCCGGAATGCATCCGCAGGGTATTCCGGGCTTTCTGTCACCAGTGCAGTCGTCATGCCGGAACCTGACGTTCCCGCACCAATCGTTTGGACAATCGCATCAGCCGGATCAAGAAACCGGCATGATGGGCGGCCATTCTCAAAATAGGAACGCAGCCATGGCAAATGCGTGCTCGACAGGGTGAGCACATCGATATCCGGATGATCCAGAAAAACATCGCGCAGAAAAACATCGACCTTTCGCTGCGTCCCAGCGGGATCGAAGAGAAAGTCGCCGTTTTCGACAAGATCAACCATGGGAGAGGCATTGATCAACGCGACGGCATCTGGATCACTCGTATGCTTGCCAACAAATTGTCTTAGCTGCGGGCTCTCGACCATGGATTGAACACCCATGATACCGACCTTGCCGGTTTGGCTTTGCGACAAAGCGTCCGCCAGAGGCGGCAAAACACCAAAAAGCGGCACCTCCACCATGGATTTCAACTCATCCATAACTGTGATGGACGGCACGTTGGACGCAACAATAATGGCTGACGGTTCATGCTGCGAGAGGAATCGTATCGTCCGGTCCATGACCGTCAGAAGCTCGTGACGGGATTTCCGTCCATAGGGGAAACTCGCACGATCAGCGAAATAGAGAATGTCCTGCTTTGGCAGCCTACGCCGTATCAGATCAACGATCGCATAGCTGCCAATGCCCGCATCAAACACCGCAATCGGACGGACAAGCGACAAATCAGGCTTCTTCGCCAAATTTGTCGGCGATGAGCGCGCCAAGCGCCATCATGACGTCGCTGGCCTGACGGCCTGATGCGCTGACCTTGATGCAACAGCCGGGTGAAGCGGCAAGCATCATCAATCCCATGATGGAGGTCCCACCGACGGTCATGCCGTCCTTCTCGACGCGCACATGAGCATCGTAGCCATCGACCAGCTGGACAAATTTGGCAGAAGCACGCGCATGCAGCCCGCGCCGGTTGACGATCTCGAAAGATGACACCAGCGCATTATCAGGATCGAATGTCCCGGTGGTTTCTCCTGTCAGGCGCATGCTTGTTCAACCTCTATTTCGCTGTCAGCACCTGACTGGCCACATTGATGTATTTACGTCCGGCATCCTGACCTTCGCGCAGCGACGCAGCCATATCATTGGTCACGCGCACGCTGGAAAGCTTGATCAGCATGGGCAGGTTAACGCCGGCTATGACCTCAATCCGCCCCGATTCCATCACTGAAATTGCCAGATTGGACGGAGTGCCGCCAAACATATCTGTCAAAATAATGACGCCATTGCCGCTGTCAGCACGCGCCACAGCGTCGACAATGTCGCGCCTGCGTTGCTCCATATCATCATCGGCACCGATTGAGACGGTTTCCAAATACTCTTGCTGGCCGACAACATGCTCAACAGCATGATGAAATTCTTCGGCCAGTCTTCCGTGCGTCACAAGCACGAGTCCGATCATTCTGAAACTGCTCCTGTCGCGCCAGCCCATTGGGATCAGGCTTTTTTCTGCGCATTGAATGCCCCACTTGGCAGGTGTCGCATTTTGGCAGGACGAATTGCGAAGGCAAGCGGAAAAATGACTTGAGGGTAAGTGTCAGTCATTTTATCGCAGGCTAATAACGCAACCAATTGATCTCAATACATTATTTTTTCCAGACAGGCCGAAAAAGCCTGGCTTCAACCGCACGGCAGGCAGCATTTATTGCCCATTTTGGCAGAATGAGATGTGCGATTGCGACGCCGTGAAGACAAGTTATAGCATCTTCGCCAAAACGAACCGATTGGTTCGGTTCGACCAGATCGACCACAAGGTGAATGACAGCGCTTTCTTCAAAATCTGCAGCGTGTAAACCCGACCCGCGTACTTCCAGACCGCCATGCAGGGCAAGCGGCGTTGTACAAAGCAGGCGACCTGACTCCGCGCGAATTCGGCACTGATCGTCACTGACAAGGATTGCGAACATGCCTCTATAGGCAGCCCGATCCATAAGCGCCTGAACGAGCGATGATTTTCCCGATCCGGAATTTCCGCAAACGAGCACGCCGCGATCACCGACGAGCACGGCGCTGGCATGAATCAGCTCACCATCTTCGCTTTGCATCAGATCTCGGCCGGTAGAATCGCGGTGAAGCGGGCACCGAGATAATTTTCAGAATCATTTGGATCGATAATGTTTTCCGCATTCAGCGTGCCGCCGTGAGCCTCGATGATCTGGCGGCTGATGGAAAGACCAAGGCCGGAATTCTGGCCAAAAGCTTCGCCCGACGGCCGATCCGTATAGAATCGCTCAAAAATACGATCAATCTGCTCGACACGAATGCCCGGGCCATTGTCTTCGACCAGAATGCGGACACGATCACCCATATGTTGCAGTGAAACGGTGATGGCGCCATGTTCTTCAGGCACGAAAGATCGCGCGTTTTCAATCAGATTGGAGACGACCTGACCAAGGCGCAGATCATGGCCAACAACAAAAAAGCCCTTTTTGTTTGGTGGCAGCTTGCCCACCACAAAGTCGATCTGCGTGTCTTTCTTGTTGCGGCGCACTTCGCGCGCGGCAGTCACCAGATTGCCAAGCAGGAACTTGAGATCCACATGCTCCGAATCTTCACGCGCCAGTTCCGCGTCCAGACGCGAGGCATCGGAAATATCCGTGATAAGACGATCCAGTCGGCGCACATCGTGCTGGATGACATCAAGCAGTCGCTTGCGTGAATCATCATTCTTGGCCAGCGGCAAAGTCTCCACCGCACTTCGAAGCGACGTCAGCGGGTTCTTCAGTTCGTGGCTGACATCAGCGGCAAAACTCTCGATCGATTCGATACGGGCATAGAGCGCATTGGTCATGTCGCGGATAGAGGTGGACAGGTGGCCGATCTCGTCCTGACGTTCGGAGAAATCAGGAATTTCTTCGCGGTTTTTGACACCGTGGCGGACGCGATCCGCTGCGGCGGCAAGACGGCGCAAGGGATTGGCAATCGTTGACGCCAGAAACAGCGAAAGAATGGCCATAACCAGCGCGGCAACGGTAAACACACGAATAATCGCATAGCGTTCGCCCTGAACGATCTTATCGATATCGCCGCCTTCGGTGGAAAGCAGCAGAACGCCAAGCACAGCGCGGAAGCGCTGAATTGGCACGGCAACCGAGACGATCTGCTCGCCCTTTTCCGTCATGCGAACAATGGTGGCGGGTTGTCCGGTCAATGCCTTGACGATTTCAGGGAAGGACGCACCGTTACCACCGGGTTGCTCCTGATAGATCGGCAGATCGCTCCGGCGAAGCAGCCGGGTCATGCGATTGGTAAGCCGCTCCAGAAAAGTGGGCTGATCCCCCTCAATGGGCGGCAGTTCGTAACGCAGCACCTGACCGCGCGAATAAAGATGGCGTGAATCCAGCAGGAGGTTGGAATCGCGATCGTAAATACGCGCGCGGGTTCGGGTTGGCTGGATAAGTTGCCGCAACACAGGGGCAACCCTTTCCGGATTGATCGGGAAATCAAGATTATCCAGCACATCCGGCGATGGCGTTATGCTCTGCCCGGCCTGCAGTTCCAGCAGCTTCTCCGGATCAACCGAGATGGAGTTTGTATCGACAGTGGCTTCCGAGGCTATGGCTGCCGCGATGATCTCACCCTGCGTCATCAGGCTTTCGACACGCGCATCAATCAGCCCATCGCGGAACTGATTGAGATACATGATGCCGGACAAGAGCACTGCCAGACCCGCAAGATTGAGAAACAGAATGCGGCGGGTCAGGCTTGAAAACAGATAATTGCCAAACAACCGATTGAGTGGTTGCAGGAATCGCCTCACGGCAAGCGAACGCTTCCGGCGCATGACGGCGCTCTTGCGCGTAACATTGCTGCCTTGGAGTCCGGCTACCATTTCTGCCTCAGAACATCGTAAATGGGCTGTCTCATCGCACTCAAAACGCGCCGAGACAATCTTATTCTACAGGGGATCACGCATGCGTGAAATTACCATGCGTGATCTTTAGCCCATTTATACGCAAACAACAGGTATAATCAGGATCACGTTTCCCTGAAACGATACCCCACGCCGTACAATGTCTCGATCATATCGAAATCATCATCGACGACCTTGAACTTCTTGCGCAGGCGCTTGATGTGACTGTCAATCGTCCGATCATCCACATAGACCTGCTCATCATAGGCCGCATCCATCAAGGCATCGCGGCTTTTGACAACGCCCGGGCGCTGGGCCAGCGAGTGCAGAATGAGGAATTCGGTCACAGTCAATGTCACAGGTTCACCCATCCAGGTGCAGGTGTGGCGTTCCTGATCCATGACAAGCTGACCACGTTCCAGTGATTTGGCCTGCGGGCTGCCGGGCTTGGCGGCGCCTTCACGCGCAGCAACACGGCGCAATACCGCCTTGACGCGTTCGACCAGAAGACGCTGCGAGAACGGCTTGGTGATGAAATCATCCGCGCCCATCTTGAGGCCGAAGAGTTCATCGATCTCGTCGTCCTTGGACGTCAGGAAGATAACAGGCAGGTCGGACTTCTGGCGCAGACGGCGCAGGAGTTCCATTCCATCCATGCGCGGCATCTTGATATCGAAAATGGCAAGATTTGGCGGACGAGCCATCAGGCCGTCGAGTGCCGAAGCGCCGTCGGTATAAGTCTCGACACGATAACCTTCCGATTCAAGCGCAATCGATACGGACGTCAGAATATTGCGATCGTCGTCAACGAGCGCGATGGTCTGCATTGCGGGTACTTCCCTCATGCCCTGCTTTTCCTTGTTTAAAAGGTTAAATCCGATCGTGCTTGTGCCGGACAAATTAGGTACAAAATGTGGCACAGATCGAAAGTCATGTCATCCCGTGTCATTTTCACACGACAATTGCAGGCAATTGCTGAAGTCTTACTCATCAATTTCAACCGGAAAAGCAGATAAAAGCGGGTCTACCGCCCATTCTTTTTGCGCCAGACAGCAAATTCAGCTTTGGGTTTGTCGCTCGTTGCAGGGTAAAGCCCGATAATTGAAGCGCCACCCATCACCTGTTCAGTGACGAAATCTTCATAGGCTGTCATCTCGACTGTTTCATCGGCTATCGCGTCCGCAAGATGCTGAGGTATGACAATGACACCCTCATTATCGCCGACCAGTACATCGCCAGGAAACACCGCAACGTCGCCGCAGCCAATCGGCACATTGATGTCATAGGCCTGATGATGTGTGAGATTGGTGGGGGCCGATGGCCGGTTGTGATAGGCATGGATAGACAGACCAGCAATTTCCGGACTGTCGCGGAAACCACCATCGGTGACAACGCCGGCGACGCCGCGAACCTGCAGCCGCGAGATCAGAATGGAACCTGCCGAGGCTGCACGCGCATCTTTGCGGCTGTCCATGACAAGGATGGCGCCCGTCGGACACTGCTCGACGGCAGCGCGTTGTGGGTGGTTTGGGTTCTTGAACACATCGATGGTGTTCAGGTCTTCACGGGCCGGGATATAGCGCAGGGTGAAGGCTTGGCCGACCATATTACGGCTTTTCGCAGAAAGCGGGCGGACGTCCTGAATAAACTGGTTGCGTAGTCCACGTTTGAACAGTGCTGTGGCAATGGTCGGTGTCGCGACGCCCATCAGTTTTTCGCGCGTTTCTGGCTTTAGATCATAGTTTGTCATGTCAGATCCTTGGGGTCAGTAAATATCTGGTTCAGGGGCGGATGGTCCGAATCGTGTCTCAAGAAAGTCAAAATCCGCGCCCGTGTCAGCCTGTCCCACATGGCGGGCAAACATCCAGCCATACCCTCGGCCGGCTTTCTCAGCTGGTTTTACCCAATTCCGACGGCGATGTTCGAGTTCGCTGTCATCAACAAGCATGTCGATCCGGCGTGCGTTCAGGTCGAGCCTGATAATATCGCCGGTTTTCAAAAGTGCGAGCGGACCACCGACATGCGACTCGGGAGAGACGTGGAGAACACAAGCGCCATAGCTGGTACCGCTCATCCGGGCATCGGAAAGGCGAAGCATGTCGCGATAGCCCTGTTTTAACAGAGCCTTTGGCATAGGCAGCATGCCCCATTCAGGCATGCCGGGGCCACCCTGCGGTCCGGCGCCGCGCAGCACAAGAACGTGGTCCGGCGTCACATCCAGATTCTCATCGTCAATCGCGGCTTTCATCTCGGGATAGCTGTCAAACACAAGGGCGGGGCCCTCATGTTGATGAAAACGCGGATCGCAGGCGGCAGGTTTTATCACGGCCCCCGTTGGCGCCAGATTGCCTTTGAGCACTGCAAGCGAGCCCTCCTGATACACAGGATTATCGAGCGAGCGGATGACATCATCATTGAAACACTCGGCTCCTTCCAATGTTTCTCCGAGCGTTCGTCCGGAGACGGTAAGCACGGAAAGATCAAGTTTGCTGGCAAGCTTTGCCATAAGCGCCCGCAGGCCTCCGGCGTAATAAAAATCCTCCATCAGATAGGTATTGCCGGTTGGTCTTATGTTGGCGAGAACAGGCGTCGAGCGACCCGCTCTGTCGAGATCGTCCATTGTCAGGTCCACCCCGGCACGGCGGGCCATGGCGACCAGATGAACAATAGCGTTGGTTGAGCAGCCCGTGGCCATAGCCACCGCAACCGCGTTATCGACAGCCGCCTTCGTCAGAATTTTGCCGGGAACAAGATCCTCCCATACCATATTCACGATACGCCGCCCGACGGCGGATGACATGCGGATATGGTTGGAGTCTGCCGCAGGTATTGAACTCGCACCGGGCAATGTCAGCCCCATGGCCTCGGCGATTGCCGTCATGGTGCTCGCTGTCCCCATGGTCATGCAGTGCCCATAGGATCGGGCAATCCCTGCTTCCACTTCCACCCATTCCTCAGTCGAAAGATTACCTGCACGCCGCTCGTCCCAGAATTTCCAGGCATCGGAGCCCGAGCCCAAAGCTTTGCCGCGATAATTGCCACGCAGCATGGGACCGGCGGGCAGATAGATCATCGGCAATCCGGCGCTTAATGCGCCCATGACCAGCCCCGGCGTGGTCTTGTCACAACCGCCCATCAACACAGCGCCATCGACCGGATGGGAACGCAGCAATTCCTCGGCCTCCATGGCCAGCATGTTGCGATAAAGCATGGTCGTTGGTTTGACATAACTTTCGGACAGCGACAGCGCTGGCAATTCCAGAGGAAATCCTCCCGCCTGAAATACACCGCGCTTTACGTCTTCAACGCGATGCTTGAAGTGAGCATGGCACGGATTGGCATCGGACCAAGTGTTGAGGATAGCAATCACAGGTTTGCCAGCCCACTCTTCCGGCGCATAGCCCATCTGCATCGTTCTTGAGCGGTGCCCGGAACTGCGCAGATCATCCGGGGCGAACCAACGCGCGCTCCTCAACATGTCCTGTGTTTTCTTGACTGTCATGACTGAACCTCGAGGCGTATGCGGCTTTGGCAGAAGGAAAATCCGTTCATTCCTTCATTCCCCATTTTTGAATCGTGTGGCGTTCAATCGTCTGAAAGACGAGGTTTTCAACGACAAGACCAATGATGATGACGGTCAGCAAACCGGCAAACACGGCCGGGATATCCAGCAGATTGCGGTTCTCGAAGATGAACCAACCAAGACCGCCCTGCCCGGATGAAACGCCAAATACGAGTTCGGCGGCAATTAGCGTGCGCCAGGCAAAGGCCCAACCGATCTTCAATCCGGTTAAAATTGACGGAAAGGCCGCCGGCACCAGAATCCGCAAAACATAGGATAGTCCCGTTAGCCCATAATTTCCGCCAACCATACGCAGAGTTCTGGAAACACCGAGAAACCCCGCATGGGTGTTGAGCGCCACAGCCCAGAGCACCGAATGGATAAGAACGAAGACAAGACTGGAAGCACCGAGCCCAAACCAGATCAGGGCCAGCGGCAGCAGCGAGATGGCGGGCAAGGGATTGAACATCGCCGTCATGGTTTCGAGAAAGTCGGTGCCTATGCGCGTATTGATCGCGAGAATGGTCAACAGCGCGGCAAGTGCCGTGCCCGCCACATATCCAGTTATCAGCACTTGAAGCGTTGTCCAGATGCGCGCTGGCAATACGCCATCGGCAAAACGATCATACATTGTAATGAGTGTATCGCTGAGCGTCGGGAACAGCAGAGGGTTATCGAGATAAACAGCATATGCTTGCCAAATTAATGCCAGCACGATGATCAGCACCGTCTTGCGTACGGCACTGATGCCCCACACCAGTTCCAGTGTTCCAAGTTTCTGTTCGACCTCAGCCACATTGGAATGCGGCCGGTTCGTCGTGACGTCGGAAGCGAGTATGATTTGTGGATTGGCCATAGTGTTATTCCCTGTGACCCGGTTCAGAAAAGAGCAGATTGTGAATGTCGCGTTCCAGTGCAGCGGCACTACCGTCATCCGTGCGTGCCTGATCAACATCGATAACTTCGGCCTTGACGCGCCCCGGATGTGGCGAAAGCAGAAGAATCCGATTGGAAATCTTGATGGCTTCGGCAATCGAGTGGGTCACGAAGATGACGGTGAATTTCGTATCGTCCCAAAGCTGTAGAAGCTCATCCTGCATCTGGCGGCGGGTGAGCGCGTCAAGGGCAGCAAAGGGTTCGTCCATCAGCAGGATATCCGGTTGCATGGCCATGCCTCGGGCGATAGCCACACGCTGTTTCATGCCGCCTGACAATGTATGGGGGTAGCTATCAGCAGCGCGTGTCAACTTCACCTTGTCGATATAATCGCGTGCCCGTTCCTCCGCTTCGGCGCGCGGTAATTTCCGCGCAACCAGCAAAGGAAACATCACATTCTCAAGCACCGTCTTCCAAGGCAGGAGCTGGTCGAACTCCTGAAAAACCATCATGCGATCAGCACCGGGCTTTTTAACAGGACGTCCATTAATGTGAATGGAACCGCTGACCGGCGTCATATAGCCGCCCACCGCCTTTAAAAGCGTAGACTTGCCACAACCGGATGGTCCCAGAAGAACGAAGCGATCGGACTGTTCGACGGAAAAACTCACATCTTCCGTCGCTGTGACCAACAGATTTGGCGTCTTGTACCGCAGCGTTACCTTGTCGACAGTGAGAAGCGATCTACTCGCCCCTTGCCCGTGGGCATCGGCAGTTTCGGTTATTCCATGGGTCATTCGCTGAGTGGCCTGCAACATATCGGCTCCATAGATTTGAACGGGCGCAACCACGGCAGATGTGCCGGGGCGCTTGCTTGTCCGGATGTCAGTTGCCTTTGAGATCGGCGGATTCAGGCAGATAATAATCTGTCCAGGCCGCAGGCATTGTCTTGAGCGTCCCGATCTTGTGCAGGTGCGTCGCGAACTTCATCGTCCCCTGAGGATCGGTGCGAAATTCCATCATGTCTGGCTGTTCAAGGATTTTCACCAGCGCATCAAGATCGGTCTTATCACCGGATATTTGCTTATATTCACTCAAGGCTTCCCGCGGATTTTTCTTGATCAGGTCAATTGCTTCGACTGTCGCTTCCCGCAATGCCTTGACAAGCACCGGATTTGAATCGGCAAAAGCTGTCGTGGTGAAAAAGGTTGCCTGTGTCAGCGGTCCGCCAATAATGTCCTTGGAATTGGCGACGACGTGATTTCCCGCGGCAATCTCAAGATATTGAAACGGCGGAGCAGAAAAATGACTGGCGACTTCATGGTTCTTGTTTGCCAGTGCCGCCATTGCGTCCGGATGGCCGAGTTGCACGGTGTTGGGGTCGAAATGCTTGGTATCAGCTTCACCGAACATTTGCGCCGCGGCCATTTGCAGCAAAATCGCCTGTGTTGAAACGCCCACCGTCGGCACGGCAATCTTGTCAGTCGGCCCGATATCTTTCAACGATTTGATCTTGGGATCACGGGATACAAGGATGACAGGCTGCGCCGAGCTGGTGATTATCCCCTTTACCTTTCCGCGCGTCCTGTCCCACAGAAGCAACAGATTGCCTGTGCCGGTATTGACCACGTCGACATTGCCTGAGAGCAATGCATCGGTTTGCGCACCACCGCCGCTGAACGTCCGCCAATTGACGGTGACGCCCTTGAGCCCATCTTCAGCCGCGTGTTTTTCAATGAGCTTCTGGGTCTCCATGACATGACTTGCCAGATAGAGAATACCTGGCTGGCGTGTGATCGAAATCTCGGTTTTTTGCTGAGCAAGTGCCGCAGAGCACGAACCCAATATCAAACCAAGTGCGGTAATCCCGCGAACAAGCAATCGCATTTCTTCCTCCCGATTATTTCTTTGATTTCCGATTGGCGACGATCCTCCATCCTCGCTTATTTGCATTAAAGCACTAATGCATCAGTACATCAACAAAACAATTGTGCTAATGTCGCAGGAGCAAACGAGAGAATCAGACATGAGCGACAGGGTGAACGGCGGCATTCTTGATCGGACCCGGCAAGTGGCCCATCAAATCCATGAAATTTTGCGGGAACGGATTCTCGCGGTGGAGCTTGTTCCGGGAACCATCTTGTCGCGCGCATCCCTGCAGCTGGAATTCGGAGTCAGTCAAACACCTGTCAGGGACGCGCTAATGCGCCTGGAAGAGGAAGGGATCGTTGAAGTCTATCCGCAATACGCCACCGTGGTTGCGCGAATTGACATCAACCATGCACGGCAAGCGCAGTTTCTCAGACTTTCAATTGAACTGGAGGCCGTGCGGCGATTGACCTTAGAATGTCCCGAACAATTGGCTGATGACCTCGATCATATTTTGACCCGCCAGCAAATGGTCGCCTCCCCGCAGACATTTGATCTGTTCGATACACTCGACAAGGAATTTCACCGCAAAATTTACGAACGAGCCAACATTCTCAACCTGTGGGCGACGGTGCGTCGCCAAAGTGTGCATCTTGATCGCCTGCGCCGCCTCAATCTCCCAATGCCCGGAAAGATGCAGACGGTATTGGCCGATCACAGAGGCATCATCGATGCGATCAGATCGAAAAACCCCGGCGCAGCGGAGAGTGCCGTTCGCAAACATCTTTCCGGAACACTGTCCATCATTGATCTCATCAGCGAGCAGTTTCCCGACTACGTCCGTCAGTGATGCGCAAGGCAAACCCGTCCTGTGGATTTTGATCATTTAAAACGATTTAGATATTTTTTAAATTCTTTAAATCGATTAAACATTTGATACTACTCATTTTTTCTGCTTTTGACGTGATGTGCCCGCATTCATGCTGGAAGATGTGTGAGGCGGCGTATTCTAATATTGACCCTGAACCTTCTTAACAACGGCGGACACATGACTAGAGAGACCGGTATCCATAACGCGGCGATCGCGCTCGGCACCTCAGGCTTGAAGGAGCTTTCGGCGGTCTATTATAATTTCGGAGCCGCTGAGCTTTACGAAGAGACTTTGCGCCGCGGCGAAGCACAGCTGACGGCACAAGGCGCACTGGTTGCAAAGACCGGCCAGCACACAGGCCGTTCACCCAAGGACAAGTTTGTCGTGCGCGATGCGTCGACGGAAGATCATGTCTGGTGGGATAACAATGCCCCAATGACTCCAGAAGCATTTGAATTGCTTTATGCAGACTTTGCCGAACATGCCAAAGGCAAGGAAGTTTTCGTTCAGGACCTCATTGGCGGTGCTGACAAGGATTACAGCCTGAACACCCGCGTGATCACGGAATTCGCTTGGCATTCCCTGTTCATTCGCAATCTTCTGATCCGTCCGGAACGCGAAGCACTCGCAAGTTTCGTGCCCAAAATGACGATCATTGATCTGCCTTCATTCCGCGCCGATCCCAAGCGGCACGGAACCCGTACTGAAACGGTTATTGCCGTTGATCTTACACGCATGATCGTTCTCATCGGCGGCTCGGCCTATGCGGGTGAAATGAAGAAGTCTGTCTTCACCGCCCTGAACTATCTCCTGCCTGCCAAGGGCGTCATGCCTATGCATTGCTCGGCCAATGAAGGTCCAGATGGTGATGCGGCAGTGTTTTTCGGTCTTTCGGGCACTGGCAAGACGACACTTTCAGCTGATCCGACCCGCACATTGATCGGCGATGACGAACATGGCTGGGGCGAACACGGCGTTTTCAACTTCGAAGGTGGCTGCTATGCCAAGACAATCCGGCTTTCGGCTGAAGCAGAACCGGAAATCTACGCAACAACACAGCGTTTCGGCACAGTGCTTGAGAATGTCGTTCTCGATGAAAACCGGGTTCCGGATTTCAATGACGGCTCCCTGACCGAGAACACGCGCTGCGCCTATCCGCTGGATTTCATTCCAAACGCATCCAAAACTGGCAAAGCGGGCCACCCGAAGAATATCATCATGTTGACGGCAGATGCGTTCGGTGTGATGCCGCCCATTGCCAAGCTGACGCCAGCGCAGGCCATGTACCACTTCCTTTCCGGATATACGGCAAAGGTCGCCGGGACGGAACGCGGTGTCACGGAACCGGAAGCCACGTTCTCGACCTGTTTCGGTGCACCGTTCATGCCCCGTCACCCTTCGGAATATGGCAATCTCCTGCGTCAGCTCATTGCTGAACATGGTGTGGATTGCTGGCTGGTCAATACTGGCTGGACCGGCGGTGCCTATGGAACAGGCAAGCGCATGCCCATCAAGGCGACACGCGCTCTTCTGAGTGCTGCTCTTGACGGTTCGCTGAAGGATGCAGAGTTCCGCACAGACCCGAACTTCGGTTTTGCCGTACCGGTTGCTGTACCCGGCGTGGACACATCGATTCTCGACCCGCGCTCAACCTGGGCCGACAAGCAGGCTTACGACGCGCAGGCCAAGAAGCTGGTTGGCATGTTTGTCACCAATTTCGGCAAGTTCGAAAGTCACGTCGATAGCGATATCCGCGCTGCGGCTCCGCACACGCCGGTTGCTGCCGAATAATCCGGGTTCTACTTCCCAAACTGAAGCCCCGCTGTTCACCAGCGGGGCTTTTTTGTGCTTTCCGCCCAGAAAAGATTAGGTTACCAATCCCGCATGGAAGAGAACCGCAACCAGATCAAAATCACCAACCGGATCTACGTCCATGAGGATGATCTGGAGGAGAGTTTCATTCGCTCCGCCGGCCCGGGCGGACAGAACGTCAACAAGGTTTCCACAGCCGTGCAATTGCGATTTTTCGCAGCACGGGCTGGACTGCCCGACGAAGTGCTGGCACGGCTTTTGAAACTTGCGGGTCAACGGGGCACCAAGGATGGTGACGTCCTCATCGAAGCCAGCCGGTTTCGCACCCAGGAGCGCAATCGGGAAGATGCACGCGAACGCATGATCGCTCTGATTGCCAAGGCAGCAGAACCACCGCCGCCGCCACGCAAGAAAACCAGACCAACAAAGGGGTCTATCGAACGCCGCCTTAAAGTAAAAGCGGGTCGTTCTGACGTGAAAAAGATGCGCGGACGGGTCAAAGGAGATTAGTGTCGGGAACAGAACGTGACTGAACGTTGTTATTCTTTGCTTTTCAAGCTCGACGGGTAATGTAACAACCCTAATCGTCGGTTTGAACAATCAACAAGGAGAGCCAGACATGGGACTATTCGATTTTGTTAAATCAGTCGGCAAGAAAGTCGGTATCGGTGGTGACGAGCCTCAGGCAGACGATCTGAAAAAAGAGCTCGATTCGCACAACCTCGGTACTGATAAGGTCGACGTTGTGGTCGAAGGCGACAAGGCTATCCTCAAGGGCAGCGTCACCAATCAGGAAATTCTGGAAAAGGCCATTATTGCTGTCGGCAATTCACTCGGCGTTTCCAAAGTCGATACTGGCGGGCTCGCGGTCGATAACACCACCACCGGTTCTGTAGCCAAAGACCCGGTTTTCTACACCGTCAAAAAAGGCGACAATTTGTGGAAGATCGCTGAAGCGGTCTATGGCAAAGGCAAGGGCGTGAAGAACACGGCAATCTTCGAAGCCAACAAGCCGATGCTGACCAGCCCGGACAAGATCTATCCCGGACAGGTCCTGCGCATTCCGTCGATCGACTGATCGCGCTGACTCATACAAGGACCCGGCCTTCTTTGACGTCCGGGTCTTTGTTTCTCATTCATCAGGTCACGCCATGCTACTGCTTGCGCCCGGCATCCGATACTTCCCCGATTATCTTGATTTGAACGAGCAATCCGCTCTGGTTGAAGAGATCAGGACCATCGTTGCCCAAGCACCGCTCTATATCCCTGCCATGCCCAAAACCGGCAAGGAAATGAGCGTGCGCATGACCAATTGCGGTTCACTTGGCTGGGTAACGGATAAGGAACGCGGCTACCGCTATCAGGCCATTCATCCGGTCACGCAAAAGCCATGGCCAGATATCCCGCAGCGCCTGCTCACCCTTTGGAACAAGGTCGGAGATTTCGCACTTCCTCCGGAAGCCTGCCTCGTCAATTTTTATGCTGAAACCGCGAAGATGGGCTTGCATCAGGATCGCGACGAACAGAACCTTGTTGCTCCTGTCGTTTCCATATCCCTGGGTGATACCTGCCTTTTCCGCTTTGGCGGCGTGGAACGCAATGACAGGACACAGTCCATCAAGCTCAAGAGTGGCGATGTGATTGTGCTGGGCGGTGAAGGCCGCCTTGCGTTTCACGGCGTCGACCACATCTATCCCGGCACATCGACACTTCTGAAAAATACCGGCCGCATCAACCTGACGCTGCGGCGGGTTACAGCTTCCTGAGCGCAACTTCCTCAATGAGATGATTGCCGCCCTTGCGCAAGATGAGGTCCGCACGCGGACGCGTCGGCAGGATATTATCCTTCAGGTTCTTCAGATTGATACTGTTCCAAAGATTCTCGGCGATCGCGAGGGCAGAATCGTCCGATATGGTCGAGTAACGATGGAAGAAGGAGCTGGGGTCCTTAAAGGCGGTTTCCCGCAGCCGCATGAAACGGTGGATGTACCACTTGTGAATCTGCTCTTCATCCGCATCGATATAAATCGAAAAATCAAAGAAGTCGGAAACGAATGGCACCATTTTTCCATCTTCCGGCAGATCACGAACCTGCAGCACATTGATGCCTTCAAAAATCAGAATGTCAGGCGCATCGACGGTCTGGTACATCCCCGGCAGCACATCATAGGTCAAATGCGAATAGAGCGGCGCATTGACATTGCGCTGGCCAGCCTTGATCTGCGACAGGAATCGCAGGAGCATGCCGACATCATAGCTTTCCGGGAAACCCTTGCGCTCCATCAGGCCTTTCGAACGCAAGACATCGTTCGGATAAAGAAAGCCGTCCGTTGTGACCAGATCGACCTTGGGGCTTGAAGGCCAGCGGGCGAGCAATTCCTTCAGAATACGGGCAGTTGTCGACTTGCCAACGGCAACGGAACCGGCAATGCCAATGATAAAGGGCGTCTTGAAGGCGTCTCCCGTGTTGAGAAACTGGCGGCGCTGGTAAAATAGCAGCTGGCTGGCTTCGACATGGGCGGACAAAAGCCGTGACAATGACAGGTAAATCCGGTTGACCTCATCGAGGTCGATGGGATCGCCGAGCGAGCGCAGGCGCTTGACCTCATCATAGGTCAGCGTCATCGGCGTGTCGGCACGAAACTCCGCCCAACGCTCGGCACTGAAAAACCGGTAGGGCGAAAATTCGCTGGGTGCCAGTTGATCCATGACGTCCCCATCCCTTTGTCGTTCTAGCGCCTGTGATTTAAACATGGCTTTGGTCAACCATGCTCACGGGCGGCTTTTTCTTCAAGCCCGGTTTGCGCCGTACGTCGTTCCAGTTCTTTGAGGACGTCATCAAGTTTGACTCCGGAAAGTCCAAGAACAACAAGTAGATGATAGAGCAAATCTGCGCTTTCGGAAACAACGCCTTGCGCATCTCCAGACACGGCTGCAATAACAGTCTCAACGGCCTCTTCACCAAGCTTCTGGCTGGCTTTGCCGATACCCTTGGCATAGAGGCTGGCCGTATAGGATTTGGCATCCGAAGACGCAGCCCGTTCGGCTACGATCCGCTCAAGATCGGCAAGCGTAAATGCTGTCATCGTGCAACTCCGGTGGATGGGCGTATGGGATCAAGCCGCATGGGAATACCCGCGGCTGCCATATGGGCTTTCGCCTCGCCGATCGTATAAGTACCAAAATGGAAAATGGATGCGGCAAGAACCGCCGTGGCATGGCCTTCGCGGATACCCTCGACCATATGATCGAGATTACCAACACCGCCGGAAGCGATAACCGGCACACGTACCGCATCGGCAATGGCCCGCGTTACCGGAATGTCGTAACCGATCTTTGAACCATCACGATCCATTGACGTCAGAAGAATTTCGCCGGCGCCAAGGTCAACCACCTTGCGGGCAAATTCAATTGCATCAATGCCGGTTGCCTGCCGCCCGCCATGGGTGAATATTTCCCAGCGATCGATTTCGCCTGCTTTTGACACTTTCTTGGCATCAATCGCAACGACAATGCATTGATTGCCGAATTTATCAGCCGCCTCGGCGATAAACTCCGGATTTTTCACCGCTGCCGTGTTGATCGAAACCTTGTCGGCACCAGCAAGCAACAGCTTGCGGATATCAGCAACTGTCCGAACCCCGCCACCAACGGTCAGCGGCATGAAACACTGTTCAGCAGTACGGGCAACCACGTCAAATATGGTTTCGCGATTATCTGATGAAGCGGTGATATCGAGAAAACACAGCTCGTCTGCACCCGCAGCATCATAGGCCTTGGCCGCTTCAACGGGATCACCAGCGTCGACAAGATCGACAAAGTTGACGCCTTTGACGACACGGCCATCTTTCACATCAAGACAGGGAATAACGCGGGCTTTGAGGGTCATGCGGCGCGCTCCCGCGCTTCACGCAACACCTGCAGTGCCTCATGCGGATCAATACGCCCATCATAAAGCGCACGGCCTGAAATCGCGCCCTCAAGCTTGCGTGCATCAGGCATGGTCATGCGAACAACGTCCGCGAGGGAAGCAAGGCCTCCCGATGCAATCACCGGTATGGAAACCGCTTCCGCCAGTTGCAGCGTCGATTCCCAATTGATTCCAGCCAGAATGCCGTCGCGATCAATATCGGTATAAATGATCGCTGCTACACCAGCGCCTTCGAACTTCTTTGCCAGTTCAACGACCTCTAATGTTGACGCTTCCGCCCATCCTTCGACGGCTACCTTGCCGCCCTTGGCGTCGATACCGACAGCAATCTTGCCGGGAAACCTTTTACAGGCCTCGATAACCAGCCCCGGGTCACGCACAGCCACGGTGCCGAGAATGACGCGCGACAAGCCTTTGGCCAGCCAATTTTCAATATGGTCAAGCGTGCGAATGCCGCCACCAAGCTGAACCGGGTTTTTTGTTGCCTTCAGAATGGATTCTACCGCGGCACCATTGACGGACTGGCCAACGAAAGCGCCGTTGAGATCAACCACATGCAACCACTCAAACCCTTGATCTTCAAAGGACTTTGCCTGATCTGCCGGGTCTTCGTTATAGACCGTTGCCTGATCCATATCACCGAGCTTCAGCCGCACGCACTGACCGTCTTTCAGATCGATCGCGGGGAACAAAATCATGGCTGCCACCTCAGGAAATTGGCGATAAGGGCAAGACCCAGAGCCTGGCTCTTTTCCGGGTGAAACTGCGTGCCCACCATATTGTCATTGGCTACGGCTGCCGTAACCGGTCCGCCATAGTCGGTTACCGCCAGCACATCATTTTCAATTTCAGCATCCAGAAAATAGGAATGCACAAAATAGGCATGCAATCCGTCCGGGCCCGTTTTTATGCCATCGAACAGCGGATGCGGTCTGTTGAGGCGAAGCGTATTCCAGCCAATCTGTGGAATCTTCAGATTGGGGTCCGATGGTACCATTTCGCGGACATCGCCCTTGATCCAGTCGAAACCGGTGGAGATTGTCTTTTCCAATCCGCGCGATGACATGAGCTGCATGCCAACACAAATTCCCAAAAATGGCCGGGCTTTTTCGATAGCCACTTCGTGGATCGCTTCAGGCATGCCTGGCACCGCATGCAAGCCACGCCGGCAATCTGCATAGGCGCCGACGCCCGGCAAAACAATGCGGTCTGCGGTGCGCACCCGTTCGGCATCATCGGTCAGATCGATGGTGGCATTGATACCACTTTCCCGCGCAGCCCGTTCAAAAGCCTTGGTGGCCGAGCGCAGATTGCCCGATCCGTAGTCGATAATGGCAACACGCATACTCAACGCTCTCCCCGATAGCCGACAAGGCCGAGCATGCCGCCCGCAATCGGTTTGCTGTCAGCAGACATCGCTAAAGGAGCGTCATGGTTCAGGTCGGGCAAAACAGGTGCTGGAGTTGAAACAAAATTACCACCGTAGAAATAGGCTGTTTCAGCATCGGCGGCACTGCGCGCATCGACAATTGCAGCCTGATCGAAGCCGCGGCGCTCAAGTGCCTTGATGCGCCAGTTGCTCGCTTCAAACGCGACCAGCAACGCGAGCAATGCTGCAACGATTTCCGCCAGAACTGCATGATCCGTATAGGTGCCGACAACGGAAATAGCGGCAACAGCGGCAAAAACCAGCGCCGCTTCAAACCACAGCCGATTGAAAAGCAGCCATGGGACCGGCAGAAAGAAGGCGAGTATGGCAAAACCATCCCTGACAAAAACGGTCTTGTCATCTTGCCGCTGATTATTCAGTAGCGGTGGCACCAAAACAATGTAACTGGCCATATACCCTAGCCCTTCTTCTCAGCCGTTCAGCGTACCCTTGGTCGAAGGGATAACACCCTTCTGACGTGGGTCCGTCTCGATAGCCGTGCGCAACGTGCGCGCAACAGCCTTGAAACAGGTTTCGGCGATATGGTGGTTATTGGCACCATAGAGATTGGATACGTGCAACGTGATACCCGCGTTCTGGGCAAGCGCCTGGAAGAACTCCCGCACCAGCTCCGTATCGAATGTACCGATCTTCGGCGCGGAAAACTCCACCTGCCACACCAGAAACGGGCGGCCCGAAACATCAAGCGCTGAACGGGTCAGTGTTTCGTCCATAGCAAGATCAAGCGACGCATAGCGGTTGATACCACGACGGTCGCCGAGCGCCTTGGCAATTGCTTGTCCAATGGCGATACCAGTGTCTTCGACCGTGTGGTGATCATCAATATGCAGATCACCCTTGGCCTTGATGTCCATATCGATCAGCGAATGGCGGGAGAGCTGTTCCAGCATATGATCGAAGAAACCCACACCGGTGGAAATATCGAACGCACCCGTCCCATCCAGATTCACCGAAACGGCAATGCTGGTTTCCTTGGTGGTCCGTTCTATTTTCGCAGTCCGTGTGCTGGCACTGGTCATCCCTGTTTCCCGCTATATGGGTTTCTCGAAACGGCACTAATCTTGGCCTTCTAGATCAGGATTGCCGAATCTCCAAATGCTTTGATGGCGCAGTCTCAACTCCGGATTTGCAATTCCGGAGCGGCATCATACATAAGTTGCACAGAAGGGGTTCGATCTGCTGCCATTTGGGGCATAGTCGGACTTGCTTGAAGGAGAATCGAATGCAAGAACACAACCCCTCCACCATGTATGGGACCACGATTGTTACCGTCCGCAAGGGCGGCAAAGTGGTGATTGCCGGCGACGGACAGGTCAGCCTTGGCAATACCGTCATGAAAGGCAATGCCCGCAAGGTGCGCCGGATCGGCAAAGGCAATGTCATTGCCGGATTTGCTGGCGCGACGGCTGACGCTTTTACCCTGCTTGAACGGCTTGAAAGCAAGCTTGAACAATATCCCGACCAGCTTATGCGCGCCTGCGTCGAACTCGCCAAGGACTGGCGCACTGATCGCTATCTGCGCCGCCTTGAGGCGATGATGCTGGTCGCTGACAAATCCGTCACCCTTGCATTGACCGGTAACGGCGATGTTCTGGAACCCGAACATGGCGTCATGGCCATCGGTTCTGGCGGCAATTTTGCCTTGGCTGCAGCCCTTGCGCTTGCTGACACGGACAAGAGTGCGGAGGAAATAGCCCGCAAGGCCATGGAGATCGCTGCGGATATCTGCATCTTTACCAATACGAGTGTAACGCTCGAGACGATCGATGCCGAGTGAACCAACCCACCGCTACCGATTCATGCCGTTGGAGCCGGATGATCTGCACCTGATTTCAGAATGGCTGGCCGAGCCGCATGTCGCGCAATGGTGGGGTGCTGACCCCAAGGAAGAGTTCGACGCCATTGTTGCGCATATGGACAGTATTTCGGTTGAGCCATTCATCATTATGCTGGGTGAACGGCCAATTGGTTATATGCAGACCTATGATCCGCATCTGGAGGATGATCATCCCTATCAGGATCAGCCAACAGGTACACTTGGCCTCGACCAGTTCATTGGTGAACCGACACTGATCAACGACGGACACGGCTCGCGGCTGATCGATGAGTTTGTTTCCCTGCTCTTCGAAGAGGGCGTGCCCCGCGTGATCCTCGATCCCGATCCAGCCAATGCGCGCGCTATCAGAGCTTACACAAAGGCGGGTTTTATCCCTTTCGATACCCGCACAACCGTTTATGGCCCTGCCCTGATGATGGCACGGGATAATCCAGATGAAATGAGACCATGATGACAACATTTTCCCCTCGCGAAATCGTCTCTGAACTTGACCGTTTCATTATCGGTCAGAAGGACGCGAAGCGTGCCGTCGCTATTGCCCTGCGCAACCGCTGGCGCCGCCAGCAGCTCGAAGGCCAGATGCGCGAAGAAGTCATGCCAAAAAACATTCTGATGATCGGACCCACCGGCGTCGGTAAGACGGAAATCTCCCGCCGTCTCGCGCGGCTGGCGGGTGCGCCCTTCATCAAGGTGGAAGCCACCAAATTCACCGAAGTCGGCTATGTTGGCCGTGACGTCGAACAGATCATCCGTGATCTCGTTGAAGTTGCGATTGGTCTTGTCCGCGAGAAAAAACGCGAAGACGTCAAGGCCAAAGCCCATATCAATGCGGAAGAACGCGTTCTCGACGCGCTGGTCGGCAAGACAGCCAGTCCGGCAACACGTGATTCATTTCGCAAGAAATTGCGTGACGGCTTGATTGACGACAAGGAAATCGAAGTCGAGATCGCCGACTCGGGCTCTGGCATGCCGAATTTCGAGCTTCCGGGTATGCCGGGTGCCAATATCGGTGTCCTCAATCTCAGCGATATGCTGGGTAAAGCCATGGGTGGACGCACCAAGACCGTCAAGACAACGGTCAAGGAGTCCTATGGTGTTCTGATCAATGACGAGTCGGATAAATTGCTCGATCAGGATCAGATCACGCAGGAAGCACTACGCTCGGCAGAAAATGACGGCATCGTGTTTCTCGATGAGATCGACAAGATCGCTGCTCGCGATGGCGGCATGGGTGCTGGTGTTTCACGCGAAGGCGTGCAGCGCGATCTCTTGCCCCTGGTCGAAGGGACAACCGTTGCAACAAAATATGGCCCGATCAAAACCGATCATATTCTGTTCATCGCGTCGGGTGCTTTTCACGTATCAAAGCCATCCGACCTTCTGCCGGAGTTGCAGGGCCGTCTGCCTATCCGCGTGGAACTGAGTGCTCTGACGCGCGATGATATGCGCCGCATTCTCACCGAGCCGGAAGCAAGTTTGCTCAAGCAGTACATTGCGCTGATGGCGACGGAAGAGGTGAAACTCGAAATTACCGACGATGCAATCGACGCTCTGGCCGACATTGCTGTTGATTTGAATTCAACCGTCGAGAATATCGGCGCGCGCCGCCTGCAAACTGTGATGGAACGCGTGCTTGACGATATCTCGTTCAATGCCCCCGATAAGGCCGGTGCGGAATTTACAATCGATGCCAAGTACGTCCGTGAAACAGTCGGCGATCTTGCGAAGAACACCGACCTATCCCGGTTCATTCTTTGACCCTGTGACAGATAAGCACCGTTCTAAGCTTATTACCGATGCCCCCTCGACTTATGAGGGGGCATTTTTTATTTTCGCGCAACTTTGGCCGGAACCTGTTACGGGGAGCGGTGTTTAACCATCTCCCGGGCGCATGTCCGTTCCTACTGACTTGATCGAAAATCTGGACTGACAATGAAACGCCATCTGATCCTTTTCGCGACCACCTGCCTTCTTTCACTGTCCGTAGCACTGCAGCCCGCCGCAGCTGTAACGGTTGTGCCCGAAGGCAATCGCAATGCGACCCAGCCAAGTATTCCTCTCGCCTCAATCAAACGCACGGGTGATTTGAATACGACGCATGAAGCGAAGTATCAGAAAATCTACAATCTCCTGAAATCGGACCCGAAGCTGCGTTCGAAAATCTCGAGCGTTGCCAAAACCTATGGGATCGATCCGGTTCATATTGTCGGAGCCCTTGTCGGCGAACACACCTATAATGTTGACGCCTATGACCGGCTTCAGACTTATTATGTAAAAGCTATTTCCTATGTAAAACAAGGAATTAGCTTTGACTATCAGGGTGAGAACATCAGCGATTTCATCAAGCGCCCGCAGTTTTCCGAGTGCGCGCAATATAAGGACAGCCTTCGCCTGTGGACATGCCGTGAAAACGTCTGGGAATCGGACTTTCGCGGCAAGACAGTGGGTGGCAAGCGTTTTACCGATAACCGGTTCGCTGCCGTGTTCTTCCAGCCATTCTACGCCGGACAGACCTTTGGCCTCGGCCAGCTCAGCCCTCTCACAGCCTTGCAAATGACCGATATGGTCAATCGCTACTCTGGTCTGCCGAAACTTGATGCCGACCATGCGGCAGATGTCTACAAGACCATTATGGATCCGGATTTTACGCTTCCCTATATGGCGGCGACCATCAAGGAATCCATTGACGTCTACAAGCGGGTTGCGGATTTCGACATTTCAAAAAACCCCGGCATCACGGCAACGCTCTACAATACGGGTGGAGCTGATGCGCGCGCACGGGCGCTTGCCAATGCCAATGCAAGCCGAGTGGCGGCTGGCCAACCGGCTCAAATGCCTGAGGAAAATTATTATGGCTGGCTCGTCAACAGCAAGCTGGATCAGTTGAAAGCTCTGTTCTAGGCCTTTCCGAGTAAGAACGGCTCTAGCGGCGGCGCTTGTCGGTGGATTTTTTCACCTGGTCGATCAGAGACTGAACGGCGCTGGTATCGAGATCGCGTATATGCGCGGCGATCAGATTGGTCAGTTCTGTTGCTGCGGGTGACAAGCCGCCCGTATCAATCGTAATACGCGGATGCGAGATCATTGCGAGGCGTTGCAGTTCCTCGGCCTCGTCCCAGATGATATTGAAGTATTGAATAATTCGCTGCAGCTTGTCCCAAGTTGGCTGACCGCGCCTTCCATGTTCCAGCGCCGAGAGATAGGCAGCTGAAACACCAATGGCTTTGGCCATGTCTTTCTGCGAGACGCCACGCTGATCCCTAAGCTGACGTAGTTTCTCACCGAACGGCGTCATGGAGCCTCCGGTATCCGGCGCATACGCACATAAATGGCACCTGTGCCGCCATGATTGCGGGCCGCATCTTCATAGCCATTGACGAGTATGCGGAACGGCGGAGTGGTAAACCACAGGGGCACGGCCTGACGCAAAACCCCATCACTTCCTAAAGACGATCCTTTGCCGGTGATAACAAGAACATGCCGCAGTTCGCGCTGATGCGCGCGGCGAAGAAAGCCAAGAAGCAACCCATAGGCCTCGCTTTGTGTCAGACCGTGCAGATCAATCCGGCCTTCAATGACCACGCGGCCGCGCGAAATCTTCTTATGAGTCGGCCGATCGATTGGATGCAGGCGATGGGTGGGGGCCGCCGGTTTTGCAGGAGCCGGCGTTGGCATCGCCTTCGATTTGATCTTTTCAGGCGCCGATGGGTTGAGCGCCGCTTGATCCTGCATCTCGTCAAGCAGGAATTCCATCTTGTCCTTGCCCTTCAAGGGACGGGCGGATTTTGCGACTTTTTCCCAGAGGATACGATCTTCAACATTGGCAAATTCGTCTTTGGATCGTCTCATATCTGGCCCGCCAATAGTGATCGGGGCACGAGCGCGTAAAAATCGGCCTCATGGCGGATTCCACCGGCAATTTCGCCCGCCGCATCGCCGGAACCGGCAAAAAGATCACCGCGTGCCGGGCCTACAATAGCTGAGCCGGTGTCCTGCGCGATCATCAAACGGGCAAAACCTTTGCCGCCAAAAGCGTTCAACGTAGGGGCGGAGATGTAGAACGGGGTGCCAAATGTATGCAGAAGCCGGTCAACCGCCAGGGATCGACCTCCTGTCAATGGCACTTTGGCCGCTGCAATGGGACCAAGCGCAACGTCATCGACAGCCGCTTCACGAAAGAAAATATAGGATCTGTTATTCCACAGGAGGTTCTGAGCCTGATCGGGATTCTCGGCAAGCCATTGCCGAATGGCCTGCATCGACATTTTTTCCAATGGAATTTCGCCGCGGTCCAGAAGAATTTTACCGACGCCCGTGAAACGATGGCCAGTTTTTGCGGCATAGGTGATGCGGCGCAAACGTCCATCCGTCATTTTCAGCCGAGCTGCGCCCTGAACGTGAATGAAAAAGGCGTCCACCGCACTTTCAACGAAGGCTATTTCCAGATTCTGGTCCTTGATCGCACCCGTTTCGATGGCGGCACGGTCGAAATATTCGACAAGTCCTGTCGCAGTCTGCCGGGCGAAAGCAAAGTAAGGATCAAGAGCCTCAGGTCGATTATTGTCATCAACATCGACAAGATCGGAGGGGCGACTAAGAAATGGAACGGAAAAACGTTCTGTCCGAACAGGCGAGGCAATCACTTCTGGCTCGTAGAACCCGGTGACAAAACCCTGCTTCATTTCCGGGGTTTCAACGCGGGCCGGATGGAACCATTTTTCGAAAAACTGCCGCGCCTGCTCGTCATTTTCGATCAATGTTTCACGTGAATCAGTAAAAATTGGAGCCAAGGCTTCGAAAGAGATCCCGAGAGAACCGCTTTTATAGGGTTTCTCCAGGACTCTTGCCGCGGAACGCGCAAAGGCTTGAAACGCTTCAAGCTGGTTGTCGTCCCCCCAACCGGGGCACTCGGTGAATGCCACCGGTTTGAAGAGGGGGGAAAGCATTGTCATGTGCTCGCAACAGGAGAATCAATCTTCGGCTTCGGTCGCGACAAGCTTCCAGTTCGGATCTTTCGAGCGCGTGTCGCGCGAATAGGTCCAGACATCCTTGACTTCAGCAACCGCTTCCTTGTCGCCGTCGATAACGGTGCCATCCTTATCAAGCGTTGCCGAAATCAACTCACTGACAACACGCACAGTTACATGTGCTTCTGTTCCCTTCATCTCGGCACCGGTAATTTCAGCCTTGTTGATACCGACGAATGAGGATTGCACTTTCTCGCCGCGCGATTCGCGATCAGTAATGGCCGAAACGAAGCCATCAAACACTTCGCGGGACAGAAGTGATTTCAATGTCTTGCGATCACCATCGGCAAAGGACATGACAATCATCTCGTAGGCCATCTTCGAGCCTTCGAGAAACTTCACCGGATCGAATGCCGGATCAGCATTCTGGATAGCCCGCAGACCATCATTGAGCGGCGTACCCGGCTTGGCCAGCGTGTCGACTTTCTCGAACTGGTTTTCCTTAGGCTCGCCACGACGCGGCAAAGACACGACATTATCGCCAGGCTTGGTCTTGTCATCGACCTCGGCCGTGCGCGAAGACGTGTACGGATTGAATGGTGGACGCTCGCTACCCGTGCGACGACCAAGGACCTTGCGCAGCTGCAAAAAGATCACCACTGCTGCTACGAAGAAGAAAATCGTTCCGAAGTCCAGATATTCCATGTCGCCTGCCATTCATCCCTAAATTCGTTGGCCATTGGTTTTGCGGCCATCACGGTTTTGTCGAATTACCAAAAACATATAGATTGCTGAAGGCAATCATACAAATGCTCATGTTCAGTCCCTATATATAGGCATGAAATCGACGCCGGGTATGGATTATAACCGGATATGTCATTTGAAAGGTAAATTAGTTGCGATCCTCTTTTGTGCCCCTGTTGCTCCTAGCGCTTCCATTTCTGGAAATTGCCGGTTTCATTGTGGTTGGCAGCAAGATCGGTGTCCTGGCGACGCTCGGTCTGATCATCCTGTCGATCTTCCTCGGTGTTTTTCTGCTGCGCCTGCAAGGCTTTGGCATTTTGCAAAAAATTCGATCTGAAACGGCAGCCGGACGAACACCGAGCCGGGAGTTGGTGCATGGTGTGATGCTGTTCTTCGCGGCATTTCTGCTGATCGTTCCGGGTTTCATTACGGACATTATCGGTCTGTTGCTGTTCATCCCCGCTGTCCGCGATATTGGCTGGCGTTTTGTCCAAAGCCGCGTGGTTGTTGTCAATTCGGGAACTGCTGATTACTCGCGCACAAGGCCCACCCACAACGCGGACCGTGTCATTGAGCTTGATCCCGAAGACTATTCCAGAAAATCTGATCCTAACTCTCCTTGGAAACCGAAAGAATAGGCCTAGTACCATAGGATGAGCGCTCGCGGCTTGCCTCGCTGGAACACTCATGCTAGCCAGCCATCATTCATTCGATAACCGCCAACGCGGACGCAACGAGAGAAGGTTTCCAGACAATGGCTCAAAAGCCTGATGAAAAGGCCGAAAACGGCAATGAAGCGACCAATGGCAATGGGAGCGTCCAGCAGCAGACACTGAACATCCTTGCGCAGTATGTGAAGGATCTTTCCTTCGAAAGCCCCGGCGCGCCTTTGTCGCTGCGTCCGCGTGACAAGGCTCCTGGCATCAGCATCAATGTGAATGTCAACGCCAATCCGATTGCTGAGAACGATTTCGATGTTGTTCTGACCCTTACGGCGCGTGCCGGCGAAGGCAAGGAAGTTCTGTTTAATGCAGAACTCGTCTATGGCGGTGTTTTCCGTCTGGAAGGTTTCCCGCAGGAACATCTCCTGCCGCTGCTTTTCATTGAATGCCCACGCCTACTCTTCCCGTTTGCGCGTCAGATCATTGCGGAAGCAACCCGCAATGGCGGCTTCCCGCCGCTGATGATCGACCCGATCGATTTTGCGCAGATGTTCCAGCAGCGTATGGCTGAAGAACAAGCCAAGTCGATGGTCAGTTAAATCATTGATCCATAAATAGCAAAAACCCGGGTCTGGCCCGGGTTTTTTGTTGTCATGATTTTCTAAAGAGCGGCTATACGTTCGTTCCAGATGGCTTTTTCGCCAATCTTCTCGACCAGTTTTTCATGGGCCTGCTTTTCAGCATCCGTCAAACGTGATGCAAGCGGCGCAGCGCGGCGGGCAATAATAACCACTGTTTCGGTATTTGCCGATTGCTTGTTGTCCGACTGTTCGGCGACAGTCAGCCCCAAAGCCGCCTGCTTCCCACCAATCAGTTCGATATAAACTTCGGCGAGCAATTGCGAATCGAGCAATGCGCCATGCATTGTGCGGTGGCTATTATCAATTCCGTATCGACGGCACAGTGCATCCAGCGAGTTTGGACCCATCGGATGTTTGCGGCGCGCAAGCGCAAGCGTGTCGATAACCCGGTCATTGCTGATAGCAGGCTGACCGAGCCGGCCGAGCTCAGCATTGATAAAACCCATATCGAATGTGGCGTTGTGGGCGATCAGCTTTGCCCCGTCGATGAATTCAAGAAACCTGTCGACAACACCTGCGAAAACAGGCTCGTCCTTCAGACGGTCATTACTGATGCCATGAACCGCAAGAGCATCCGGATGGACCTGTTTACCCTCAGGGTTGATGAAAACGTGGAATGTATTGCCGGTGGGGAAACGATTGACCAGCTCGACACCGCCAATTTCGATCACGCGATCGTCCAGCCGGTCGAGGCCCGTTGTTTCCGTATCGAATATGATTTCGCGCATGGAATCATCCTTTTGTCCAAATTTCACGAATCGGACAGGATACGCAAGATGAGGAGCAACGGTTTCCCCGCCTTCCCTTGATCAAGACTCCGTAAGAACGCGAATAATATCGTTGATTTCGGCCCGCGTGGCGTCAAATGACTGATCTGTATTGACGACAAAATCGGCACGGCTGCGTTTTTCCGCGTCGGGCGTCTGGCGCTTAAGGATCGCTTCCAGTTTTTCGGGTGTCATATCGGACCGCGCCAGAACCCGCTTTTTCTGCACGTCAGCCGGTGCGCTGACAACCAGTATCTTGTCCACCCGCTCGTCGCCGCCCGTTTCAAACAACAGTGGAATATCGATCACGACCAGCTTGGCTCCCTGCGATTCAGCCGTCTTGCGAAAGGCGTTCTCTTCTGATCGAACCAGCGGATGAATGATGGATTCCAGCTTCTTTAGAGCCTCAGGGTTGCCAATGACGGCTTTTGACAGTTCGGCGCGATCCACAACACCATTCTCAGTTACTCCGGGAAAGGCCGCTTCAATCAATGGCGCAGCGACACCGGAATAAAGCTTATGAACCGTTTCATCAGCGGAATAGACTGGAATGCCGGCATCCATAAACATCTGGGCGGCAGTTGATTTGCCCATACCGATCGACCCTGTCAGGCCAAGTACGATCATTTTGCTTTCTCCGCCGCCGAATCCATATCGGCCAGCACAAGGTTTCGCAGCTCCGGCGTCACTTCCGGTCGCCTGCCGAACCAATGTTCAAAACCGGGCACTGCCTGATGCAGCAGCATACCAAGTCCGTCGACAGTTTTAAGACCGCGCGAGCGTGCTGCCCGCAAAAGCGGTGTTTCCAGCGGCACATAGACAATATCGGTTACCAGCGCATCCGAATCAGCTCCGGACAGATCAATATCGAGTTCATCCTTGCCCTGCATGCCGAGCGATGTGGTGTTTACAATGAGAGCCGCGCCCTGCAGCAATTCAGGAATCGCATTCCAACCATGCGCACCTCCGGAGATCCCAAATCGGTCGGCCAATTCCCTAGCCCGCTCCACAGTCCGGTTGACGATCCGAATATCGGTGAAGCCACGCTGTTTCAAAGCAAAGACAACAGCCCTGCTTGCACCGCCCGCCCCCAGCACCAGCGCACTCTTGCGTTCGCTCCAGTCAGGGCTGCCTGCATCGAGATTTGCCACAAATCCGTAAGCATCCGTGTTTCCACCATGAAGCAGGCCATTTTCAAACCAGAGTGTATTAACAGCTCCAATTTCCTCAGCCGCGGCATCACGTTTTTCGCACAGGGAAAAAGCCATTTCTTTATGCGGTATGGTGACGTTACCACCGACAAAACCATTGTCCCGCAAACCATTCACGAACTGCGGGAAGGCTTCAGGAGCAACTTCCACCGCCTGATATGATCCTTTCAGCCCGAACTGCTTCAGCCAATATCCATGAATGAGCGGCGAACGCGAATGGCGGATCGGATAACCGGTTACAAATGCGCGGGGATTATCAACCATCGATGGCTCCTTCCCGGCGCAATTCAGCCAGCAATGGCAGCAGCGGAAGACCGACAATGGTGAAATAGTCGCCATCGACCTTTTCGAAAAGCTGCACGCCTTCACCTTCATATTGATAGGCGCCGACACTTTGCAGGGCGATTGGTCCGACGCGCGACAGGTGGCGACCGATGAAAGCGGCATCGAGATCCCGCAATGTCATGCGCGCCACTGATACGTGCCGCCATAGGGTCTGTCCGCCTTTGGCCAGAACAACCGCGCTATTCAGATGATGCGTCTGGCCCGAAAGCTTGAGCAATTGCCGGCGCGCAGCATCCATATCCTCAGGTTTGTGCAGAACTTCATCGCCCAGTGACAATGTTTGGTCCGAGCCGATAACCAGTGCATCCGGGTTGCGCTCGCTTACATCGAGGGCCTTTGCTTCGGCCAAAACCAGCGCTACATCTTCGGGGGTTGCGCCGGTTTTATAAAGTGGCGCTTCCACAGCCCGCTCATCGATATTGGCCGACTCTGCGATGAAGGAAACGCCAGCATTCTTCAGTAACGTTGCCCGGAAAGGGCTTTTGGAAGCGAGGATGATCTGCATTTGTCTTCTTCTGTGTTGCTAAAATCTGGTTATCGCCCTTGCGAACGCAGGGCAAGAACGGCCGCGGCTGTTTCTTCAATAGACCGGCGTGATACGTCAATCATGGGCCAATTGTAGCGGTGGCAGATCTGCCGGGCATAGGAGAGCTCTTCTATAATATTGGCCCGGTCGAGATAATGATCCGTGTCGAAACCCGGCGTTGCTCCCAGAACGCGGTGCTGGCGCACCTGCGATATCCGTTCTGCCGACGCGATCAGTCCGACGATCAGCGGTCTTTCCGCATTGATAATGACATCTGCAATGGGCACGCCCGGTACGATTGGAACATTGGCTGTTTTGACGCCGCGATTGGCAAGATAAATGCTGGTCGGCGTCTTTGATGTCCGCGAAATTCCAATCAGGATGACATCGGCTTCTTCTATATCCAGTGGCAGCTGACCATCATCATGTTCCATGGTGAAATTCAGTGCATCAATTCGCCTGAAATATTCAGCATTGAGGACGTGCTGCGCACCAACACGCCGTCCAGCTGGAGCACCGAGATAGGACTGGAAAATACTGAGGACCGGTTCAAGCACCGAAACACAGGGTACGCCGATGGTTGCACAACTTTCGTCGATCATTGCCGCCAGCCGCTTATCGACAATCGTATAAAGGACAATCCCCGGTTCCGCATCGATCCCGTCGAGTACCTTTTTGATCTGCTTTTCCGTACGAATAAGCGGATAGACATGTTCAATGGCGCGCGCATGCACATATTGCGCGGCTGCCGCCCGCCCGGCCGCCAAGAGAGTCTCTCCGGTCGCATCAGAAATCATATGAAGATGGAAGTAGTTTACTGGCTTTGTCACAGAAAACTCCACTCCCTGTTGATGACTGGGGAGAAATCTCCCGGTTTTGAACAAGCAATGGCAGCCATGTGAATTATTGGCAAGTCATCCACAGCGAGCCCACTTGTGGATGACTCTTCCCAAGCGTATTGCGATCTGGGGATTGTTGCGACTCTTCGTCCATTATTCCGTGTTTTCCCACACCAATATCCACAGGTGTATGCTCCATAACTCGTTGATAAATAATGTTATTCGTCTTTATTTCCGCTTTCTCAGAATTTTGCTTTATGGTTTTCCCAGTTTGGCTTCGATGTTGTTGCCTGTGGGAAAATGCTGGCAATCTGGTAATTCCCGATACAAACAGACTCTAAGAATCAGAAAATTAGAAAATATCAAATTTTCTTTTTTGTAGGACAAAGCTGGAGAGAGATGGAATGGTTCGCAAAGTGATGAAAGTCCTTAGAGGCGAGACAGTCTTTCCGCCTCCCATCTGGATGATGCGCCAAGCCGGTCGCTATCTTCCCGAATACAGGGAAGTGCGAAAGAACGCCGGGAGCTTTCTCGATCTTTGTTATTCACCGGATTTGGCCGTTGAAGTGACACTCCAGCCAATTCGCCGTTTTGGCTTTGATGCAGCTATCCTGTTTTCGGATATCCTTGTCGTACCACATGCACTTGGGCGCGATCTTCGCTTTGAAGAAGGCAAAGGTCCATTGATGACCCCGATTGATGCGGAAGGTATCTTCTGGCTCGAACCCAATGGTGCTGTAGAACGGCTGGAGCCTGTCTACGAGACGGTGCGGCTCCTCCGGCAGCAACTGCCTCAGGAAACCACATTGCTTGGCTTCTGTGGGGCTCCCTGGACCGTAGCGACCTATATGATAGCGGGGCACGGTACGCCGGATCAGGCGCCGGCCCGATTGTTCGCCTATAGAAATCCTGAAGCCTTCCAGAAACTGCTGGATGAACTGGCAGATGTTTCGGCTGAGTATCTGATCAGGCAGATTGATGCCGGTGCTGATGCCGTGCAGATTTTCGATTCCTGGTCTGGCGTTCTGGACGAAACCTGCTTTGAGCAATTCTGTATCGCTCCGGTGGCCCGGATCGTCAAAAAAGTACGCGCTTCTCATCCTGACGTTCCAATTATAGGTTTTCCGAAGGGGGCCGGGGCACTCTATGTGAATTATCGTGAACGAACCGGCGTTACGGCTCTTGGACTGGACTGGACCGTACCGCTTTCACTCGCATCATCGCTTCAAGGCAACGGCGCTATTCAGGGTAATCTTGATCCTTTGCGTGTGGTTGCGGGCGGCCGGGCTCTGGATGAGGGTGTCGATGCAATTCTGGATGGGCTGGGTCACGGACCCCTCATCTTTAACCTGGGCCATGGCATCACGCCGGATGCGCCGGTGTCCCACGTGGAACAAATGGTCGCCCGCGTGCGGCAAGCCAAGTCCTAGGAAGCAATGAAGGATCGATCATGAGTAATAACCAGATACCGGCGCAAGGTTCGAAGAAAACGGCGCCAATGGCTATGGCAATTGGTGTTGTTCTCGCCCTCATCATTGTTACTCTGGTTTATCTATATCCCGATGCGGCCTATCTCTGGGTCAAGGCGTTGCATGTGATTGCCGTTATTTCATGGATGGCGGGAATGCTCTATCTGCCACGCTTGTTCGTTTATCACTGCGCTGCGGAAAAAGGTTCGATCCAGTCGGAAACCTTCAAGGTGATGGAGCATCGCCTGCTCAAAGCAATTATAACGCCGGCAATGATGGTAACCTGGGCGGCTGGACTTTGGCTTGCCTGGAAAACTGCTGCCTATATGGATGGCTGGTTCCATGTTAAATTTCTGGCCGTTCTGATTTTATCTGGCCTTCACGGCTATTTTTCCAAAGCTGTACGGATGTTTGCCGAAGACAGAAACGAAAAACCTGCTCGTTTTTGGCGCATGATGAACGAAGTGCCGACGCTCCTGATGATCATTATTGTCATCATGGTCATCATAAAGCCATTTTGACTCATCATTTTATTTTCTGCCTGATATCAATACTACTCATGAAACCTCTTGCCCTTGCAGTCATGATTGGCTAGATAAGGGCTCCTCTCTGGAAATACCGCCATAGCGATCTTCAGCCATTCATACATGGCACTGCATTCCGGCATCGTCATTTCCCTTCCCCATTTCAAACCTATAGAATTAAGAGTTCCGCACACATGCAGGAAATGAAACTACAAGAACTCAAGAACAAGACGCCAGTAGACCTTCTGGCGTTTGCTGAAACACTGGAAGTTGAAAACGCCAGTGTCATGCGCAAACAGGAATTGATGTTTGCAATCTTGAAAAAACTGGCTTCCCAGGATGTCGAGATTATCGGCGAAGGTGTGGTCGAGATATTGCAGGATGGCTTCGGCTTTATGCGTTCTGCCAATGCAAATTATCTCCCAGGCCCTGATGACATCTATATTTCACCGTCGCAAATCCGGCGGTTTTCACTGAAAACCGGCGATACGGTTGAAGGTCCGATTCGTGGACCCAAGGAAGGCGAACGTTATTTTGCTCTTCTCAAGGTCAACACGATCAACTTCGAAGACCCGGAAAAGATTCGCCACAAGATCCATTTTGACAATCTGACGCCGCTCTATCCAAATGAGCGCTTCAAGATGGAACTGGAAAACCCGACTACCAAAGATCTGTCGGCTCGTGTCATTGATCTGGTGGCACCACTTGGTAAAGGCCAGCGCGGTCTGATCGTCGCTCCGCCCCGTACCGGTAAGACTGTTCTTCTTCAGAACATTGCTCATTCAATCACCGCAAACCATCCGGAATGCTATCTGATCGTTCTTCTTATTGATGAACGTCCGGAAGAAGTGACGGATATGCAGCGCTCGGTGAAGGGTGAAGTTGTCTCTTCTACGTTCGATGAACCGGCATCCCGTCACGTTCAAGTGGCGGAAATGGTCATCGAAAAGGCAAAGCGCCTTGTTGAGCATGGCCGTGACGTCGTTATTCTTCTCGATTCCATTACCCGCCTTGGCCGCGCCTACAACACCGTCGTGCCATCATCCGGCAAGGTACTGACCGGTGGTGTGGATGCCAACGCATTGCAGCGCCCGAAGCGTTTCTTTGGTGCCGCGCGTAATATCGAAGAAGGTGGATCGCTTACCATTATTGCGACGGCTTTGATCGATACCGGTAGCCGTATGGATGAAGTTATCTTTGAAGAATTCAAGGGTACAGGCAACTCGGAAATCGTGCTCGACCGCAAGGTTGCTGACAAGCGTATCTTCCCGTCAATGGATATTCTCAAATCCGGTACACGTAAGGAAGACCTGCTTGTACCGCGTCAGGATCTGCAGAAGATTTTTGTTCTGCGCCGTATCCTCGCTCCGATGGGTACAACAGATGCAATCGAGTTCCTTATCGACAAGCTCAAGCAGACCAAGACGAATGGCGAGTTCTTCGATTCAATGAATACCTAATGCTCTGACGGTTTCGGCTTAAGCAGCTCTGCGAGCGCCTCGGCCGTTTCCACAGGAGCCAGACAAACAAACCCGCGGCACAGATAGGCTGCGGGTTTTTTTATGGTGAATTCACCGGCGCCGGGCACGAGCTCAATTTTTGTATTCTCTTCGAACTTTATCCATATGTCGGTTCGCCGAGGATCTGGGTGGCTATTCGCAATACGGATAAGTGGATGCTCTTTATCGGTGGTGACAAGGACAAGCTTCATCGGTTCAAGCAACAGGCTGGCACTGTTGAGAACGCCGGCCTGGCCATAGCGCTGTTCAAGAACGCGGCCAATAGCATTCTCTGCAAGTTTCTCAGCTCTCTGTTGTAGCGCATAGTCCGCAGTGGTTGTTGCCAGACGGATAATTGCTTCGAGGATCTGTCCCGTAGCGCTGGGTATTGCCTCGTCTTGGTCGCCACGCACGCGGATGATGACGTCAGTACTGTCGGCGGCACTGAGTGCGTAATTTCCGTCAGCGGTCATGTGCCAGCGATCAAGGGCTTCGAGCCAGCGGCTTGCGTCGCTGAGAAACGTTTTGTCCTGCGTGGCCTCATACAGAGAGACTGCCGCGTTAATCAAAGCTGCGTAATCCGATGAAAGACCGGGAAACAGTTGCGATTGGCCGAGAACGGAATGTGGCAAGCGCCCGTCGACCATCGATTCGGATATGGAACGATAAGAGTTGATAGCCAATTCGAGCCAATCCGCGCGCTCAAAAACACGCGATGCTTCCGCCAGCGCGCGAATCATGAGCCCATTCCAATCAGTCAATGATTTGTCATCGCGATTGGGATGGATACGTTTTTCACGTTGAGCAAAGAGGATTTGCCGGACCTTCAATAGATCTGTCTCAGTATCTGCGTCGATGGCATCGGGAGATTTGAGGCGGTTCAGAATTGTCTTGCCTTCCCAATTTCCTTCAGGCGTGACGTCATAGGTGGTTCTGAACGCTTGAAACTCCGCCGCGTCTGAAATTTCGCTCGCGGACCAAACGTAGAAACGTCCCTCCTCCCCTTCGCTATCCGCGTCAAGGCTTGAGGCAAAACGCCCACCATTTGCCAGCATTTCCCGCCTCAACCAATCAACAGTCTCTTCGATTCGTATGCGGAACAATTCATCTTTGGTTTCCGCATAGGCATAAGTCGCGTGACGAATGAATTGCGCATTATCGTAAAGCATCTTCTCAAAATGCGGGACAAGCCAGTCATCATCGACGGAATATCGCGACAGCCCGCCGCCGAGATGATCATAGATCCCGCCTTGGAGGATCATTCGCAGGCTTTTGAGGAATGCGTCGCGGTGCTGAATATTGCCGCTCCGAAGCCAGGAAAGCCAAAGTGTGTCCATAAAAGGAGCATTGGGAAATTTAGGCGCGCCGGTCAGACCACCCTTTTTCATGTCAATCATGCCCGCTATATTGACGGCGAATTGATCAAAGAGCTCCTTGTCGAGCGGGATGGCAGTCGCTTTTGCATCAAGGCGGGCGCTGACATGATCCGTAAGCGCATCGACATTCTGGACAACACGGGAATGGTCTTCGCGCCATACCCGGTCAATGGATTGCAGCACATCTATGAATCCTGGCCGACCATAGCGCGAGTTCTTGGGAAAATAGGTTCCCCCCCAGAAGGGTTTTGCATCCTGGGTGAGAAACATTGTAAGCGGCCAGCCGCCTTGTTCTCCCATAGCTCCAAGCGCAGCCATATAGATTTGATCAATATCCGGCCGCTCTTCCCGGTCAACTTTGATGTTGACGTAGTGGGCGTTCATGAGATCAGCCACTTGCTGGTCTTCGAAACACTCATGCGCCATGACGTGACACCAGTGGCAGGCGGCATAGCCCACGGAAAGCAGTATGGGTTTGCCTGTTTCCCGTGCTTCCTGCAATGCAAGCGTCCCCCAAGGTCGCCAGTGAACGGGATTATGGGCGTGTTGCCGCAAATAGGGACTGGATTCCTGTCCGAGCAAATTGGCTTGCTGATACATTGGAGACTCTGCTCTTTCCGAATGGTGCCGTGAGGTCTATCAAGGCTGCGAGTGTAGACGCGGACAGTAACAAATGAAACAGAACGAGAATTTTCCTGAAACCATCTTCGCCCTGTCGAGCGGGCGTTTGCCGTCGGGCGTGGCGGTGCTGCGTATTTCCGGCTCCCAAACTCGATTCGTTATCGAAACAATTTGCGGTCGACTTCCAGAACCACGCCGTGCCGAGCTGCGGTCGTTCAAGGACAGAGAAGGAAATCTCGTTGATCGGGGACTCGTATTGTTCTTCCCCAATCCGAACAGTTTTACCGGCGAAGATTGTGGTGAATTTCATCTGCACGGCGGGCGCGCCGTCGTGGATTCCATGATTTCACTTCTCTACACATTCGAGAACTGCCGGCTTGCCGAGGCGGGCGAATTCACGCGGCGCGCTTTTGCCAATGCAAAATTCGATCTGACCGTAGCGGAAGGCCTCGCAGATTTGATAGCGGCGGAAACCGATGGGCAACGTCGCCTCGCCCTGCAGATTGCGTCCGGGTCACAGGTTCAACTCTATTCTTCCTGGCGCACGCAAATGATCCGCGCACGCGCTCTAATTGAAGCGGAGCTGGATTTTGCCGATGAATCCGATGTGCCCGGCTCAGTCTCCGATCAGGTCTGGCTATCGATGCGGGATTTGGCAGAGAGGATTGAAAAGCACGTTGCGGACGGCAAGCGTGGTGCCATCATCCGTGATGGTTTTCGGGTCGTCATCATTGGCGCTCCGAATGCAGGTAAATCCAGTCTGTTGAATGCACTGGCCGGGAGTGATGTTGCTATTGTTTCGGATGAGCCTGGCACAACGCGGGACCTCATTGAGATCAAGCTTGATTTGGGCGGCCTTCCTGTACTCATTACAGATACAGCGGGCCTACGGGAAACAGAAGGCAAGGTGGAGAAAATCGGCATTGATCGGGCGCTTGAACGCGCCTCATCTGCAGATCTGATTCTGGCACTTATCGATATATCCCACCCTCTACCCATTCCCTTCGAGCAGCTTGCAGGCAATGACGTCTTGCGGGTCGGCACGAAAACAGATTTACGCCATCAAACAACGTCAGATGACTTTGATCTAACATTGTCGACTCAATCCAATACTGGTTTGGCGGAACTCCTTGATACCTTGAGGACCAAAGCCGAGACGGCCGCGGGTAGCCTCTCAGATCCCTTGCCAACACGTCGACGTCACATGGAACTGCTGACGGAGGCCAGCCGCGAGATCAATCAAGCGGTGGTGGATGAGGATGCTCCGCTGGAGGTACGGGCGGAATATCTACGCCGGGCTTCCCACGCACTGGGGCGGATTACCGGCGACGTGGATGTTGAAGATATTCTGGATGTGGTATTCTCCCAGTTCTGTATCGGAAAATGATTCACGTGAAACAATTGGGGCATCAATTGCCAGATTGACGTCATCGAATTGTTTCACGTGAAACATCGTTCCTTGACTCACACTTGACTCACGGCGCTGTTTTGCTCATCAAGGCACTTAATTCGAATCTCGGAAAGTTTGGCTCGTGGAAGATAATTTCGACGTTATTGTCATTGGTGGTGGACATGCAGGCTGTGAAGCCGCAGCAGCCTCCGCTCGCTTTGGTGCGCGAACCGCTTTGGTTACGCATAAAGCTGGCACGATTGGCGTGATGTCCTGCAACCCAGCGATTGGTGGTCTTGGGAAAGGCCATCTTGTCCGCGAGATTGATGCTCTGGATGGTTTGATGGGCCGCGTCGCTGATGCTGCCGGTATTCAGTTTCGTCTGCTCAATCGGCGAAAGGGCCCGGCGGTGCGTGGTCCCCGCACACAGGCCGACCGGAAATTGTATCGTCTTGCCATGCAGTCGGCCATTGCTGAACAGCCGAATCTGACCGTTATCGAAGGTGGCGCCAATGATCTCGTCATTCGAGATGGAAAGATTTCGGGCATACAGCTGATGGATGGACGTGTTCTATCCTGTGGTTCGGTTGTTCTGACAACGGGAACATTTCTACGTGGGCTCATTCATATTGGTGAGAAGAAAATACCGGCTGGACGAATGGGTGAAGCCCCGGCGCTTGGTTTATCCGACACATTGGCCAAGCATGAATTTGCTTTGGGGCGTTTGAAGACCGGAACACCCCCACGTCTGGATGGGCGTACAATCGATTGGAAGGCTCTTGACGTTCAGTCTGCGGACGAAGATCCGCTGCCCTTCTCACTAATGACGGATGCTATCACCAATCCTCAGATCGATTGCGGGATCACACGTACAACAGCCGCTTCGCATGCGGTGATCCGTGCGAATCTGCATCGTTCAGCCATGTATTCAGGATCGATTGAAGGCATTGGACCGCGTTATTGCCCGTCGGTAGAGGACAAGATCGTCAAGTTTGGCGATCGCGATGGCCACCAGATTTTTCTGGAGCCCGAGGGCTTGGATGACAATACGGTTTATCCGAATGGTATTTCCACTTCGCTTCCCGAAGAAGTGCAACTGGAAATTCTCAAGACAATACCTGGCCTCGAGCATGCGATTATGCTGCAACCGGGTTATGCCATTGAGTATGACTTCATTGATCCACGCGAGTTGGATCGGAGCCTTCAGACGCGACGTATTGGTGGTCTGTTTCTTGCCGGACAAATCAACGGAACGACTGGATATGAAGAGGCAGCTGCACAGGGTCTGTTGGCCGGCCTCAATGCGGCCCGACTATCAAGCGGCAGTGAACCGTTCGTTATACAGCGTACCGAGGCTTACATTGGTGTGATGGTCGATGATCTGACATCGCGCGGCGTCAGCGAACCCTATCGAATGTTCACCTCTCGTGCGGAATTTCGACTTTCTTTGCGTGCTGATAATGCAGATGAGCGGCTTACCCCAATGGCGGATGACTTGGGAATTCTTGGCTCTGCGCGCAGAGCGCGGTTCGAGAAACGCACGCAGGAGTTGGATGCGGTGCGGCAGATGGCTAAGCGACTGAATATCACGCCAAATGCAGCAGCTTCGGTGAATTTGCATTTGAACCAAGATGGCGTCCGCCGATCAGCCTATGAGCTTCTTGCCTTTCCCGATATCGACCTTGCCCGCCTCACCGCTATCTGGCCAGAACTGACATCAGTCACAGGGCGGATAGCAGAAGCGCTCGAGATTGAAGCGCAATATGCTGTCTATCTCGAGCGACAGAAAGCCGATGTTGCGGCGATGGAACGCGAAGAGGCACTGCTCATTCCAAAGAGCATCGATTTTTCGGCAGTTTCGGGACTGTCCAATGAATTGAAACAAAAGCTTCAGCAGCGTCAGCCCAGATCCATTGCCGAAGCACAGCGTATTGATGGCATGACGCCTGCAGCACTCGCTTTAATTATTGCGCAAATACGTCGCAGCTCTATTGCGAGAGATGTAGCGTGAGCGATCGGCGCGAGAAGCGACTGCGGGAAGTCTTGCCAACTGTTTCACGTGAAACAGTGGCGGACCTGATAGGCTTTGAAGACCTGTTTCGAAAATGGTCAAAAGCAATCAATCTTGCCTCCCCTGCCACGCTGGATGAGTTGTGGGAGCGGCACATTATCGATAGTGCTCAGCTCTATCCCTTGCTCCCTGATGCTAAACAATGGCTTGATCTTGGTTCGGGCGGTGGCTTTCCGGGCGTTATTCTCGCCATTCTCCTGAAGGAAAATGCAGGCGCAAAGATCGACCTTGTGGAGAGTAATGGCAAGAAAGCAGCTTTTCTTCGCACTGCTTTGGCTCAATTCGCGACGCCTGGCATAGTTCATTCCGCCAGAATTGATGCTGTTTGGGCGAAAATTCCAACTCCTGATGTTATTACCGCGCGCGCTCTTGCTCCCCTTAAGGAGCTTTTTGTACTTACTGAGCCTTGGCTGGCAGGTGGTGCAACGGCTCTTTTCCAAAAAGGCCGGGATTACCGGCGGGAGATCGAGGAAAGCCGTGACGGCTGGTCCTTTGATCTGGTACAACATCCAAGTGTGGTTGATGTTGAGTCGGTCGTGCTGCAGATCAGCAATGTGCGGCGCAATTCGGCGGTAAAGTAACACCACTTTTCGATTTCGGTCGTCGATAACGATGATTTGCTTGGGAAGACAGTGATGAACAGTCAGACTCGTATCATTACCATAGCCAACCAAAAGGGTGGTGTGGGCAAAACCACGACCGCTATCAATCTGGCTACGGCGCTTGCGGCCATTGGTGAGAATGTGTTGATTGTTGATCTCGATCCACAGGGTAACGCCAGCACCGGGCTTGGAATTGACCGCAAAAATCGTGAACTGTCGTCCTACGACGTTCTCATGCAGACTGCGTCGGTTGAAGAGGCAGCAATTGCAACGGCAGTTCCCAATCTCTCATTGATCCCATCGACACTTGACCTTCTTGGTGTTGAAATGGAAATCGCCGGGTCCGGAGATCGCGCCACCCGTTTGCGTAAGGCGTTTCGGGGTAACAATACCGCCTCGCCTTTCACCTATATTTTGATTGATTGCCCGCCATCCCTCAACCTTTTGACGATGAATGCTATGGCGGCTGCCGATTCTGTCCTTGTCCCCTTGCAGTGTGAGTTCTTTGCTCTGGAGGGTTTAAGTCAGTTGCTGGAAACGGTAAATCAGGTGCGCACGGCCCTCAATCCGTCATTGACCATTCAGGGGATCGTGCTGACAATGTTTGATGGCCGTAACAATCTTGCGACGCAAGTCGTTGATGATGTGCGCTCATTTATGGGCGATAAGGTGTATCGTACCGTGATCCCACGCAATGTTCGGGTATCAGAAGCACCATCCTATGGAACACCGGCCATCCTTTATGATTTGAAGTGCGCCGGTAGTCAGGCTTATCTGCAGCTTGCATCGGAAGTTATTCAAAGAGAGCGGCATTTACGCGCCGCTTGATATCGATTCGAATACGAAACATTTATGAGAGCCTATGACAATGAATGAAGATCCGTCAAAAAAACGCCTCGGTCGTGGTCTTGCCGCGCTCATTGGAGAGATGGACCGTCTACCGGAAGAAAACGTTCCTCCGCGTATTGCAACGTTGGATCGTCAGGTTCCTATTGAGTTTGTCAGTCGCAATCCACGCAATCCGCGCCGCCTGTTCACGGAAGCTGATCTTGAAGACCTTACACAGTCGATCCGAGAGCATGGCATCGTTCAGCCCGTTGTCGTTCGCCCTGCCAAGGATTCGGCAGATCGCTACGAACTGATTGCCGGTGAACGGCGCTGGCGTGCCGCGCAACGTGCCGGTCTAACAACAGTTCCTGTCATTATTCGCGAAGTGGATGACCGCGTTGCACTTGAACTGGCTATTATCGAGAACGTACAACGTGCCGATCTCAACCCGATCGAAGAAGGTATGGGCTATCAGCAGCTGATCGATGATCACGAATACACGCAGGCGGATCTGGCGCAGGTGATCGGCAAGAGCCGCAGTCATGTGGCCAATACGCTGCGTTTGCTGAAATTGCCTGAGCCAGTGCGTGACCATATTACGAACGGTGCTCTTTCAGCCGGGCATGCGCGCACGCTGATCACAGCGGAGAATCCCGGGCTTCTTGCTGATCGGATCATTCGCGATGGTCTTTCGGTTCGTCAGGCTGAAGCTCTGGCACAGGGCGGCGGAAACAAACCAGCGGCACCCAAAGTCAAGGCCGACAATGATGAGAATAAAGACGCCGATACGCGGGCATTGGAAAAGCTGCTCTCCGATGTCACGGGGATGCGTGTTACGGTTAACCACCAGGCAAAGGGTGGGGATGTGCGTATTCACTATACGACGCTGGAGCAGTTGGATGAAATTTGCCGCCGCCTGCAAAGCTAGCGTGACGTAACGGTATATTATCGTTTTAATTCAAATGCTTATTCTCTATCTAGTCGCGGATTCTTGCGTGCGTTACCTAACGCCCGCTCCGCCCTGCTCGCGCAGCCTCGGCAGCCAAAGCTATAAGTGATTGCCGAATGATCGGAATGGATAGTACCGCGTTGCGACGACTTTCCAGAACGGTTTTTTGCAATCTTTCAATGGCTCTGGCGCATGTCTGCGTTGTCCAGCGCTGCAATGCTGTCTCCACAAGCCGGCGTCTTGAAAAAAATACAGGCGGCCGTGCACCTGCCACGGCGGAACCGGCATTTTTGCCTTCTGTCTCCATGCCGTAACGCAGGGACTGAAGCGTCTGGAACTGCCGTATAGCTGAGTTCAGAATGAGGAAGCTTGATGAACCCGAGCCGATTACCCGATCAAATGCGTGGGTAAAATCGTTGAGATTGCCAGTCATGAGCGCATCGATAATCGTCTCGTAGGATGTTGCACTGACATCGCCGATGATATCGCGAACATCCTCAATGGTGATGCGTTCCCGGCCATGAACGTAAAGGCAAATTTTCTCCAGCTCGGCACGGGTCGCCAAACGGTCACCGCCAAGGCTTTCCTTTAGCAGATTGCGGGCATCCAGCGTGATCTGCAACTGATTCCTTGCAAGCATATCGTCAATGGTTGCATCGATCCCCTTGGCATCGTCACTATAGCAAGGCAGTGCCATGGCACTGGCGCTTTGTTCGACAATGCCACGCAGGCCTGCGCCCTTTTTCAGATCGCCAGCCTCAATGAGGATAAACGTGTCTACGGGTGGTGTTTTGGTCAGGTGCGTTACGGCATCGGCCAATCCCTTTTGCGCTGATGCGTTACGGACCCAGATCAGGCGCTCGCCACCAAACATGGAAATTGTATTGGCTTCATCGGAAAGACGGCCAGGTTCTGCCTGAACATCATCGGCGTCCAGACGGATGACGGCGAAGGGGTCATCCTGTGAGAGCCCGGTTAGTTTGATGAAACTCCCTGCCCTTTCGCTCACCAGGCCTTTGTCCGGACCGTACAGAAGCACAATGGGATAGGCTCGATCGAGCCTTTTCAGGAAGGAATCAACCTCATGCGCTTTCTTCTGTGCCATGATTGTAGGGTTTAGCGCATTGAACACGGATTGCAATTGTACATTGCTTATCAAAGCAGCGCTTTAAGGGCAGGGAATAAACTCCAGATAGCAAAAAGGCTCAGGAAAACCTGAGCCTTTTGAACTTCGAACAACTGGAGCGGGAGAAGGGATTCGAACCCTCGACCCCAACCTTGGCAAGGTTGTGCTCTACCCCTGAGCTACTCCCGCATGTGCCAGTTTGTCTTGCGAAGCGGGGCCTATATGACCCAAGCACAGGGCAATTGCAACAGTGAATTTTCGACTTTATGACGATATTCGAAAAAATTGTTGAATGATTGCGTTGGCCTTAAGGTCGAACACTTGTTTAAACGCCGTATCGCTGGCTTTTCGCTTGAGAGCGCGCGTCGAAGTGATTAGGACAGGAAAGCTTATTTCCTGATGATCGGTGCCGCGAGAGCCAGAATGCCCAAGACATATGAAGAGCTGATGCAGAAACTCGACGAACTCGAGATCAAAACGTCAACGATTCGCCATGCACCGGTATTTACGGTCGCCGAAGCACAGGATTTGCGCGGGCAGGTTGCCGGTGCTCATACCAAGAATCTTTTTCTTAAAGACAAGAAGGACAAATTCTTTCTTGTGACTGTTGGCGAAGAGGCGCTGGTCGATCTCAAGACGATTCATACAAAGATTGGTGCTTCAAGCCGGGTGTCCTTTGGAAAGCCGGAAAAGCTGATGGAATATCTTGGGCTTGTTCCAGGCTCCGTCAGTGTGCTGGGCGTAATCAATGACGAGGACCATCAGGTAAAGGTGGTGCTCGATGAAAATCTTATGCGCAGCGATATCATTAATGCGCATCCTCTGAGCAATGATGCGACAACGTCTATCGCAAGCGATGACCTCATGCGCTTTCTGGAGGCGACGGGTCATGAGCCCCTGATCTTGAAAATTGACGAATCGAACCCAACCTGAGTGCAGACATGCGTCAGTCCAACCGGACTTGGCAAATACGTGACCAGCGGATGCGGGAGAACTTTCATGAGCAATACAGATAACCCGTTCAGTGGCGGCTATGGCAGCGCGTCTGGCACGACGACCGTATCCTATGGCGGCTCGGCTCCATCTGCGCCCTCAAAACCTGTGGGCGCCCTGATCAAGGATACAACCACCGCAGGATTTGCTACCGATGTGATTGCCGAATCGAAGAACCAACCGGTTCTGGTTGATTTCTGGGCGCCGTGGTGCGGTCCGTGCAAGCAGCTGACCCCTATCATCGAAAAGGTGGTCAATGCCGCTGGCGGGCGTGTAAAGCTCGTTAAAATGAACATTGACGAACATCCGGCGATTGCTGGTCAGTTGGGTATTCAGTCGATTCCCGCTGTAATTGCCTTTTCGGACGGCAAACCTGTCGATGGTTTCATGGGTGCCCTGCCTGAATCCAAGGTGCAGGAATTCATCGATCGTATTGCATCACCCGATGGTGACAGGGATGCGGCCATCCAAGCAGCGCTGGATGCGGCGACACAAGCGGTTGCGGCCGGTGATGCCGAACAGGCTGCCCAGATATACTCCGCGGTTCTTGGCGAGGTGCCTGATCATGTCGGCGCGCTTGCCGGATTGGCAAATTGCCTGATTGAGCTTGGTGATCTCGATCAGGCCAAGGCCGTTCTCGCGCAGGTTCCTGCCGATAAGAAGGAAGATGCTGGTGTACGGGCGGCAGAAGCAAAGATCGCCTTGGCCGATCAGGTGGCCAAACTCGGCGATCCCGTTGCATTGGAAGCAAGGCTTAAAGCTGATCTAAAGGATTATCAGGCACGTTATGATCTCGCCATGATCCTGAACGCCACCGGAGAGCGTGACGAGGCTGCCGATCATCTTCTTGCCATCATGAAGGCCGATCGTGCGTGGAACGATGATGGTGCCCGCAAACAGCTGTTGCAGTTCTTCGAAGCATGGGGGCCGGCTGATCCGGCGTCGCTTACCGCGCGCCGGAAACTGTCTTCCCTGCTGTTTTCCTGAATGAAATAGGGCACAATAGCGATCGGTCCGTGTTTCAGCGGATCAATCACTGGAGCTGGTAATGCAAGCAGGCAATGTTCGTTATCGGACGCTGGAGAATATTCCGGAAAGTGTACCGATTTTCCCTCTTTCGGGAGCACTGTTGCTCCCCGGCGGGCAACTGCCTTTGAACATCTTCGAGCTGCGCTATCTGGCGATGGTGGACGCTGCTCTGAGCGGTAAGCGTATTATTGGTATGATCCAGCCCCGCTTCGATCAGGGCGAAGAGGAAACGGATGAATTATGCGAGGTCGGGTGCCTTGGCCGCATCACGTCCTTTGCTGAGACAGGCGATGGCCGTCTTTTGATCACGTTGCAGGGCATTTGCCGCTTTCGGATTGTTAAGGAATTGTCCAGCAGAACACCGTTCCGGCAGTGCAAGATCGCGCCGCTTCTTGCTGATCTCGACGAGGCAGATGATTCGGAAGTGGATCGCACTGCTCTGCTGCGTGTTTTCAGGGCTTATCTTGATGCAAATAATCTTGAAGCGGATTGGGATGGTATTTCCCGTGCGGGCAACGAAACGCTGGTGAATGCGCTGGCAATGATGTCGCCTTTTGGTGCGGCGGAAAAACAAGCCCTGCTTGAAGCGGCCGACCTGAAAACCAGAGCCGAGACTCTGATTGCAATCACTGAAATCATGCTGGCAAAAGACAAAGATGATTTTGGGTCAAATCTGCAATGACCCACTTCAAGGGAGCGCACCCGTGATTGAACCAAAACGCGAACCGGCAATAGATCGCAAGTTGCTTGAGCTTCTGGTCTGCCCCTTGACCAAGGGGCCCCTTGTCTATGATCAAGAAAAGTCGGAGCTGATTTCAAAATCGGCGCATCTTGCTTATCCCATCCGCGACGGCATCCCGATCATGCTGCCATCAGAGGCGCGGACCATCGAAGATTAGATATTTTAACTCCATTTTTCACGGAAACTGTGAGAATATGAGTCAGTTGAATAACTGAATCAGAGGCGGTTCTTGACCAAGCGGAATGACAAACGCGATATTCTTGTCGCTACGGCGGCCGGGTTGTTCTGGCGTCGGGGTTTTGCGGTGACAAGCCTTGCGCATATCGCAGCGGAGTCCGGCATTCCGCTTGGCAATATTTATTATTACTTCAAGACCAAGGCCGAGTTGGCGCGCGGTGTTGCCGATATTTTCGTCGCTGAAACCGAGGATATGCTGACGGAAATTGTTGAAGCGGATCAGGAGCCGCGCAAGCGTCTGCAGCTACTCATTGAAAAACTGGCGCATTCCCTAAAAAGCCGAGTGGAGAACGGGTGTCCGATCGCCTTGGGCATTCGCGACTTTCGACATGAATCACCGCAGGCGGCTGAACGGGCTGCGGAAGTTTTCAGTCTTCTCATCGGATTTATCGGAAGAGAACTCGGGAGAACGGGACTGCGGCCTTCAACGGCGCTTGCAACAGCGCGCAATGCGGTGGCGGAGTGGCAGGGCGGCATCATGCTTGCCCATGGCTTGAAAGACCCAACGGTCCTTGCAGAAAGCTTCCGGCGCATGGAACGGCTTCTGGTGCCTTCGCGGAGCTAGTTCGCATGGCACTCGCATCCTTGGTGTAAAAGCACTATATGAAGCGAAAAGTGCTCCGGGAGTTTTAATGGCCAGAAGTAACCAAACTGCAGATTGGACTCATCGCCTGTCACCGGCTTTGAGTGAAATCGAATCCCTCGCGATTGAGGCCTATGCGCATCTGCCGGAGGATTTTCGAGGTCTCTGCGGTGATATCACCATTCAGGTATCCGAATTCCCCGAGGACCAAATCGTTGAAGATATGGGTCTGGAATCGCCGTTTGATTTGCTTGGCCTGTTCGAAGGCCGGGGAATCGGTGAACGTTTTTCGCTACAGACGGGTGAACAGCCCAATAAAATCACTATTTATCGTCGTGCTGTCCTTGATTATTGGGCCGAATATGAGGAGGCTCTGGGCGATATTGTCACGCACATTCTCATCCATGAGATTGGCCACCATTTCGGCCTTTCAGATGAGGATATGGAACGGATTGAAGCAAGCGTCGACTAATCAGCGATTGCGGGAAAGGCTGCTCTCAAGACGAAGACCCACAATGGATATGTCAGAGCAGCAATATGGAGCACCGAAAAGCCGCCTGAGTAATGCTGCGGCTTAATAGTCGCTGAGCTTGATACCCGGATCATAATCGACCCCATCAACATCCTTTACCACCGCTTGGCCACACTGCATTGTGCCGGTGACGGAGTTGAAGGCATAGGTAGGCGAGCCGTAAATGTGCCAACCTTTATTAACGGCAGCCGTAACCTTATGACAGAAGCTGGCATCATCGGGGCCGGTCAAGAAGCGGTACAGTTTCATGCTTTGTCTCCTTTGATTTGCACTTTCGCCAGCGTCTTTTCCGCATTGGCGAGATGCAGGCGTTCAACCATTTTTCCATTCAGGGCAATCGCACCCTTGCCAGCATTTTCAGGCAAGGCGAAGGCTGCAACAATGGATTCGGCTTCTGTAAGGGCCGCCTCATCCGGCTGAAAAGCGCGGTTTGCTGCATCGATCTGCGAGGGATGGATTAGTGTTTTGCCGTCAAAGCCCATTTTCGAGCCCTGAGTGCATTCAGTTGCAAAACCGGCAGTGTCCGCAAAGTTGTTATAGACGCCATCTATGACATCAAGGCGCCCGGCTTTGGCGCAAAGAACGATCTGCATCAGCCATGGTATGAGATAGGAACGGCCTTCGCTCAGACTTATACCCGTTTCCTTGGCGATATCATTGGTGCCGACGACAAAACAATCAAGACGACCCGTGGACCGTAAACCAAGCTCAGCGATCTCATCCGCGTTCAGAATGCCGCGCGGTGTCTCGATCATCGCCCAAAGCCTGATATTTTCTGAAGCATCGGTCTCTTCGAGTATTTCGGTAACGCCGGTTATATCATGCGGTGTCTCGACTTTCGGCAAAAGGATTGCGTCGGGTTTGCAGGCCCGCGCAGCCAGAAGATCTTCGGCGCCCCACTCACTTGCAAGCGCATTGATACGAATGATCCGTTCAGCCTTGCTTGCCGGATTGGCACGGAAATAATCGCGCAAAGCCTCGCGGGCCTCATCTTTTGCATCCGGCGCAACAGCATCTTCCAGATCAAAAATAACCGCATCAGTATCAAGGCTGGCAATCTTGGCGAGAGCCTTGGCATTTGAGGCGGGAACGTAAAGAACCGAGCGGCGAGGGTGAGACGTTTTGCGCATATCACTTTTTTGCATTGATACGCGAGCCAAGACAAGAGCAATCATGCGCAGCTGACTGCCCCAATCTGCCACAGGCGGAAGGTCTTTGATTTGCCGCCAAGCTGGTGTAAAGCCAACATACTCATCTTATGAACACCACAGGCAGAGATTATGGACAAGTTTACCAAGCTCACCGGCGTTGCCGCACCGTTGCCGATCATCAATATCGACACGGATATGATCATTCCCAAGGATTACCTGAAGACGATCAAGCGCACAGGACTTGGTACCGGACTTTTTGCCGAAATGCGCTTCAATGAAGACGGCTCGGAGAATCCGGATTTCGTCCTCAACAAGCCAGCCTATCGCAAGGCGCAGATTCTGGTTGCCGGTGATAATTTTGGTTGCGGTTCCAGCCGTGAGCATGCGCCTTGGGCGTTGCTCGATTTCGGTATCCGCTGCGTCATCTCGACCAGCTTTGCCGATATTTTCTACAATAACTGCTTTAAGAACGGCATTCTGCCGATCCGTGTCAGCCATGAGGATCTCGACAAGCTGATGGACGATGCACAGCGCGGTGCCAATGCAACGCTGACGATCGATCTGGAAGAGAAGACGATCAGGGGGCCTGATGGCGGTCAGATCAGTTTCGACCTTGATGAATTCCGTCGCTACTGCATGCTGAACGGTCTTGATGATATTGGTCTCACCATGGAAAAAGCCTCGAAGATCGACACCTTTGAAGCGGCCAATGCCCAGAGGCATCCCTGGGCTTAAGCGCTGAACCATGCAGGTTTAAGCCTGTTGATACTATCGATTATTCAAAGAAAAAGGGCGCAGAAACTGCGCCCTTTCTTTTTTGCGGCATTGCCTGTTTAAGCTGCAAGCTGCTTGGGCTGGATCAGCCCACGAGCCACCAGAAGCTCGGCGATCTGAATGGTGTTAAGCGCGGCACCCTTGCGCAGATTGTCAGAAACAATCCAAAGCGATAGGCCATTCTCGACAGTGATGTCCTCACGGATACGCGAAATATAGGTCGCGTCTTCACCGGCCGCCTCGTAAGGCGTGATGTAACCGCCATCTTCATGCCGGTCGATGACAAGGCATCCTGGAGCATCGGACAGGATATCGCGGGCTTCCTCTGCGCTCATCGGGCTTTCGAACTCAATGTTGACGGCTTCCGAATGACCGATAAAAACAGGTACACGCACGCATGTCGCCGTCAGCTTGATCTTGGGATCAAGCATCTTCTTGGTCTCAGCGACCATCTTCCACTCTTCCTTGGTGTAACCATCTTCCATGAAGACGTCGATGTGCGGAATGACGTTGAAGGCTATGCGCTTGGTGAATTTCTTGGCCTCGACAGGGTCAGCAACAAAGACAGCGCGTGACTGCTGGAAGAGTTCGTCCATGCCTTCCTTGCCGGCGCCGGAAACGGACTGATAAGTGGAGATGACAAGACGCTTGATCTTTGCCTTATCGTGCAGTGGCTTCAGAGCCACGACGAGCTGGGCAGTCGAGCAATTCGGGTTGGCAATGATGTTCTTCTTGGTAAAGCCGACGATGGCATCGGGATTTACTTCTGGAACGATCAGCGGCACGTTGGAATCGTAACGCCAGGCGGAAGAATTATCGATGACGACGCAGCCCTGCGCACCAATCTTCGGTGACCATTCCTTGGAAATATTGCCGCCAGCCGACATCAGGCAGATATCGGTGTCGGAAAAATCATAGGTGTCGAGGGCCCTGACCTTCAGCGTGCGGTCGCCAAAGGAAACTTCGGTACCCTGTGACCGGCGCGAGGCTAGCGCAACAACTTCACTCACTGGAAAGCCGCGCTCTTCCAGTATTGTCAACATTTCGCGGCCCACATTGCCCGTGGCACCTACAACCGCAACCTTGAAACTCATGTGCTATCTCCTGTCCCTCACCGCTCTTTGCAAAAAACCCGCTGGCCACTGCGGGTCTTTTCCCCCGGGCCGGACCCGGGAGGGGGCGAGCAGGCCAAGGGAAATCAGACCGTTTTGGTGGTCGTTTTGGCCGACATTTTGGTGGAAAGAACAGACGCGCCTGCGCATCCGGCATGAAAGCCGGAACCGCTCGTCAAAAAGTGTGCAGTTGATTCGCTGCTCACGGGGGCGTCTCCTTAACCTGACACGCTTGTATCCGCTTTCCAAAAAGAGTCAATTGTCCATGCAAAAGATAAGAATATGTCGCGTTACACACAATTTTGGACTTTTGCTGCCAAAAGCAGTCTTTGCTTTCGTGAATATTTGTTCAACACTTGGGCGGTGCATGGGGTGCATGACCTTTGGGGGGAGAGTTCCGGAGGACATTCACCGGCGTGAGATCAGTTGAAGCCAATGGGCTTGGCCAATGAAATCCTGCGCAGTGACAAAAACTGAAGATATGACCGGACCTTGGGGCCGGGCAAATGCTGTTTTCTGGGAGGAATAGAAATGGCGACCACTTCTGTGGCTGGCGACGCCAGCCGGGCTATGACGAGAGAAGAGAAGAAAGTTATCTTCGCTTCTTCTCTTGGAACTGTTTTCGAATGGTACGACTTTTACCTGTACGGCTCACTAGGTCTTTTCATAGGTCAGGCCTTTTTTAATGAGTACCCTGAAACAACCCGTAACATCTTCGTGTTGTTGGCTTTTGCAGCAGGCTTTCTTGTTCGTCCATTTGGAGCGTTGGTTTTTGGCCGCATTGGTGATCTGGTCGGACGTAAATATACGTTCCTTGTCACCATCCTGATTATGGGTACGTCGACCTTTCTGGTCGGTTTTCTTCCCGGATCTGCAACGCTGGGTATTGCAGCACCAATCATCCTGATTGTACTGCGCATGTTACAAGGATTGGCACTTGGCGGAGAATATGGCGGTGCGGCAACCTATGTCGCGGAACATGCGCCAAACAACCGGCGCGGTTACTACACCTCCTGGATTCAGACCACCGCAACGCTCGGTCTGTTTTTGTCACTGATAGTTATTCTGATTGTTCAGAACCTGCTTGGCAAGGAAGCGTTTGCTGCATGGGGATGGCGCGTTCCCTTTGTTCTTTCCTTCGTGTTGCTTGGCATTTCCGTATGGATTCGTCTCTCCTTGAGTGAATCGCCTGCGTTCAAAAAGATGAAGGAAGAAGGCAAGGGCTCCAAAGCGCCGTTGACGGAGGCGTTCGGTCAGTGGAAAAATGCCCGGATCGCTCTGCTTGCGCTGTTCGGTTTGACTGCCGGTCAGGCTGTCGTCTGGTATTCCGGTCAGTTCTACGCGCTGTTCTTTCTGCAGAACGTGCTCAAGGTCGATGGACAGTCTGTCAATATCATGATTGCGATAGCCCTGCTGCTCGGCACCGGCTTCTTCGTCTTCTTCGGTTGGTTGTCGGACAAGATTGGCCGCAAGCCGATCATCATGGCTGGTCTCGCTCTGGCAATCCTCACATACTTCCCACTGTTTCAGGCGCTGACCAAGGCCGCCAATCCGGCATTGGCACAGGCCGAAGCAACGGTTCGTGCAACTGTGACCGCAGCGCCGGGTGACTGTAACTTCCAGTTCAACCCTGTTGGTAATGCCAAGTTCACCAGTTCGTGCGATATTGCCACGTCGTTTTTGTCCAAAAGTTCCGTACCCTACGACGTTGTCAATGGCCCTGCTGGCCAGCCAGCCACGATCAAGCTTGGCGATACGGTCATCCCGTCCTACGACGCTGTTGCCGCCGGTGCGGATGCAACTGCCAAGAATGCGGTCCTGACGCATGACCTGAACCTTGCCCTGCAAAAGGCCGGGTTCCCGCTGGTGCGGGCTGCTGCCAAGGTCCCGGAGGTGAAGCTGGATGGCTTCGTCAAAGCTAATCCGGAACTCAATCTTGATGCTGCTGCCATTCGTGCCGGTGAAAAGGCCGTCACGCCGGTTGCCAATCTCGTTAAGGACAAGCTGCTTACCGCGGAACAGGCAGCCGGTGCCACCGAGATGGCTGTTTACACGATCGCCAATGGCGGCGCGTTCAGCGTGGTTGCCGACCCGAAGGCTGTGAATTGGCCGATGACCATCGCCATTCTGTTCGTTCTCGTTCTTTACGTGACGATGGTTTACGGCCCGATTGCTGCGATTTTGGTCGAGATGTTCCCGACCCGCATTCGCTACACCGGCATGTCATTGCCCTATCATATTGGCAATGGCTGGTTCGGCGGTCTGGTTCCGGCAATCGTTTTTGCGATGAGTGCGGCTAAGGGCGATATCTACTACGGCCTGTGGTATCCGATCGTTATCGCCGCCATGACACTGATCATCGGTCTGATCTTCGTCCGTGAGACCAAGGGACAGGATCTGAACGACATCAAGTGATTTGAGGCTGATAAAAAACCCGGCGCGATCACTCGCGCCGGGTTTTTCAATAAGATACCGCCGATTAGGCAGCGAGCGCCTTGAACTTGGCAAGGATCGCATCGCCCATCTGGGTGGTGCCAACCTTGGTGCTGCCTTCGGACATAATATCAGCCGTGCGAATACCGTCGCCAAGAACACCGGCAATCGCAGCTTCCAGCCGGTCCGCTTCTTCAACCATATTGAAGGAATAGCGCAGGCACATGGCGAAAGATGCAATCATGGCAATCGGGTTGGCTGCGCCACTTCCCGCGATATCAGGGGCAGAACCGTGCACTGGCTCATAAAGCGCCTTGCGGCTGCCGGTCTTGCCATCGGGCGCGCCGAGAGAGGCGGAGGGAAGCATACCAAGCGAACCGGTAAGCATCGCGGCAATATCTGACAGCATGTCGCCGAAGAGATTGTCGGTGACAATCACATCGAATTGCTTGGGCCAGCGAACCAGCTGCATGCCACCGGCATCAGCCAGCATATGTTCAAGCTGGACATCGGAATAGCGTGCCTTGTGCGTGGCGGTAACCACCTCGTTCCACAGAACGCCGGATTTCATCACATTGCGTTTTTCCATTGATGTAACCTTGTTGCGGCGCGTGCGCGCCAGCTCGAAGGCAACACCGGAAATACGCTCGATCTCGTAGGTGTCATAAACCTGCGTATCGATACCGCGTTTCTGGCCATTGCCGAGATCAACGATCTCTTTTGGTTCGCCAAAATAGACGCCGCCGGTCAATTCACGCACGATCAGGATATCGAGACCTTCGACCACGTCCTTCTTGAGGGAAGAGGAGTCGGCAAGTGCCGGATAGCAGATGGCAGGGCGCAGATTTGCGAAGAGTTCCATATCCTTGCGCAGGCGCAGAAGGCCAGCTTCCGGACGCACGTCATAGGGGACGCTATCCCACTTTGGACCGCCGACAGCGCCGAAGAGAACTGCATCTGCTGCCATGGCCTTTGCCATGTCGGCATCCGAAATCGCCTTGCCATGGGCGTCATAGGCGCAGCCACCGACAAGGCCCTCGTCCAGTTCAAAGCCGCTTTTGAGTTCAGCATTCATATAGGCGATGATCTTGCGGACCTCGGCCATTGCCTCGGGTCCGATACCGTCGCCGGGAAGAAGAAGGAGCTTTTTCGATGCCATTTCGGGGAAACCTCTAGGAGCGTTTGAAAGGGATGGCGGGTTCTTAGCGCAAGTTCAGCAAAGATGGAAAGCTTTCTGCGAAATTTTCTGACAGTTGATGCGCTCTGCAATGATTTGTGAAGCGGCAGTCATATCACTGCAACCCTCAGGTAATGTCGATGCAATCTTCGCAGCCTAGTTGCCGGGCATAAGTTTTGTCGATGGGGGTTTCCATATGTCCATGCACAATGCCCGTAATTGCAAACGGGTTATCGGAGCCGGTTTTGTAGTTAGCGCATTGATTTTGGCAGGATGTGCGTCCGACATCATGAAGAATTATATCGGGCAGCCGGTTGAATCGGTGGTTATCGATTACGGCCCGCCGACCGAAGTTCTCGATCTTGGTCCGGGAGAGCGTGCCTATCAGTGGCGCAAGATATCGACCAATGCTGTTTCAGGCACATCCAGCGGTGAGGTCCGCGATACACGGCATGGCAGGCGTTATGTGGAAACGGAAACGCCCGGCTATGTCGAGCAGAAGGAATGTTTTTATACATTCTACGCCCGTTCGTCCGGTGGTCGCTGGTACATCACCAATTTCCGCAAGCCAAAGCTGGAGTGTGAATGATGGGCGGATCATACAGTGCGAGCAACACTGCATTTATCTGCAAGTCATGATAAAGATTTTGTCACCACACGCGGGCCTTAGTGCCGGTGTTTCACCAATGGAGAATTTCAATGCGCATCTTGCTGCTTGAGGACGAGCCTGAGATGGCTTCGGTCCTGAAAGCCGCGCTGGAGCGTCGCGATGTGATCGTCGATCATGTATCGACATTGGCCGATGCCGAGGCTATGGCAAAATTTGGTCCCTATGACGCTGTGGTGCTGGATCGACGGTTGCCGGATGGAGAAGGTTTGAGTCTCATTCCACGTCTGCGGGCCCTGCATGTCGATGCGCCGGTGATCGTGCTGACGGCCATGAGCAGCCTCAATGATCGTGTTGCCGGACTGGATGCGGGTGCGGATGACTATATGGTCAAGCCTTTTGCCACGGAAGAGCTGATGGCCCGCTTGCGCGCATTGCACCGGCGTCCATTCACCCTACGTGCAGAGCAGACAGTCATTGGCCGGTTGACCTATGATTTCCGCCACCGTGAAGCGCTCATAGACGATCAGCCACTGGAATTGCCGCGGCGGGAGAGGCTGGTGCTTGAGACCTTGATCCGCCGGCCGGGGCGTACTGTCCTGCGTGCCACACTCGAAGAATCGGTCTATGCGATGGATGATGAGATTGGCTCGAATGCGCTTGACGCCCACGTGTCACGGCTGCGGCGCAAGCTGGAAGATGTGGCCGCAGGAGTCGAGATCCGGGCTATACGCAATCTTGGCTATCTGTTACGGGCAACTGCATGAAGAAAATCCGTCCGCGCTCGTTGCAATGGGTTCTGGTTCGCAGGCTCATTGTGCTGCAGGCAACGACGCTGCTTATCTTCATCGGGCTGTTTTCGCTGGTCTTGTGGGTGGCCAATCCAAAGTTGCTTGTCGATAATGAAGCGGCTGTGGATCTTCTGAAAAGCGCAATCGACCGGGATGCCGATGGCAAGCTGATCGTGCGTGAGACTGAAGAACTGAATTCATTCCGCGAGGAGTTCCCCAGACTTTGGTTCATTGCGCGCGATACAAACGGACAGTCCGTACAGCAGGGCGATATTCCCGTTGGTTATGAGAATGATACCAGCGATCTTTTGAAGGCCGTAGACCACGCAACTCTTGGCTTTAGCGAGGGGGATTTGCGCCCTGAAGCTGTCGTCTCAAAAATCGATACCAAGGCCGGCCCCATACAGGTCATTACCTCTACGCGGGCATCTCGCGATGAAAATGAGGGCCTGGAAATCAATATTGATATGCAAGTGGACATGGCGCGAAATCCGGATGGTAGTACGGCCTGGATAAGGGTCGTTCCCGTTCTCATTATCGTTATCATCGCACTGCTTTTGCCCATTATCATCGTGATGGGCGTGACAACGCTGGTTACAACGCCGGCAGTTGTGCGCCGGTCGCTGGCTGGGCTTGTTGCAACGGCCACTCAGGCGGGACGTATTGATATCAATAACCGTGCCATGCAACTGCCCATCGAACAGGTGCCGCTGGAAATTACACCGCTGGTTCAGGCTTTCAACCACGCGCTTGCCCGGCTTGGCCAAGGCTATGATCAGCACAATCGCTTTCTGACGGATGCGGCACACGAGCTGCGTACGCCCATTGCGATTCTGCGAACGCGAGCCGAGCTTTTGACGGAAGATCCGCAAAGTGCGCGTTTGCTCCAGGATATCGAGCGTTTGTCGCATCTGGCGCAGCAATTGCTCGACCGTCAATTGCTTGACCAGCCGGTTGGACCGGGTGAGGTTGTCGATCTTGTGCCGTTGGCTGGTCAGATCGCTGCAGATTTTGCGCCTTTGGCAATTGCTGCCGGTTACGATCTTTCCTTCGAACCACCGGCAAAGCCCGTCTATGTTCAGGTCAACACGTTGCAGATCGAACAGGCTGTTGCAAACCTCATCCGCAACGCAATCGAACATTGTGACGGGAAGGGAACAATCACAGTGTTGGTTGACGAGGCGGGCGGTATTGAAGTTCGTGATGAAGGACCGGGTATTCCGGAGGAAGAGCATGAACACGTGTTCGAGCCCTTCTACCGTCTGCGCCCTCGCTCCAGCGGGGCTGGTCTCGGCCTTAACCTCGCCCGTCAGATTGCCCGATTGCATGGCGGGCGTGTCGATATATTGACCGGACCGTGGCGCGGTGCGCGCATTCGCCTGCAATTGCCAATACAAAAAGCGGCTTGATCGGTCGCTATTTTACCTCGTCGATACTTTCCACCAGATTGTCCCGCATGGCGATCAGTTCCGATCTCAGGGATTTTGCCTCATCCATAGTGCATCCGAAGGCCTTACCCATGGCAATAGGTACGGCCTCGGCCTGTGCGCGCATCGCCCGCCCATCAGCAGTTAGACCAATTAAAACCTGACGCTCATCCACTGTGTCGCGGCGGCGTGTAATCAGCCCCGCAGCTTCCAATCGCTTGAGCAGGGGCGTCAACGTACCGGAATCCAGACTGAGCTTGTCACCGATTGCCTTCACGGTCTGGTTTTCTTCTTCCCACAGGACGACCATCACAAGATATTGCGGATAGGTCAGGCCCAGCGCAGCAAGACGAGGCTGATAGGCGCGCGTCACCGCGTTGGCGGTGGAATAGATAGCGAAACAGAGGAAGTTCTCCAGCTTGAGGAGAGATTCCTGATTGTTCATGCCTGTCTTTTCCATTGTCATTACTCCGTCCGCATTTCCGCCTAACATACACAAAGCAATTAAATTGCGCACCATTTAATTTTTCGTAACTCACATGTAATTTTCTATTGCGCGCAATTAAATTGTGTGCAACTTAATATGCATCGAATAATCGATACAACCCAAGGAGCCCACCATGAGCATTCTCTACACCACCAAAGCGACAGCAACCGGCGGACGCGATGGCCGTGCATCCAGTGAGGATGGCCGCCTCAAAGTGACGTTGTCGACACCGAAGGAACTCGGCGGCAATGGGGCGGAAGGTACCAATCCCGAGCAGTTGTTTGGCGCCGGTTATTCAGCCTGCTTCATCGGTGCAATGAAGTTCGTTGCCTCGCAGAAGAAAATCAAATTGTCCGACGACACATCGGTTACTGCGACAGTTGGCATTGGTCCGCGCGAAGACGGCAAAGGCTTTGGCCTTGATGTTGCTCTGGCAGTGACATTGCCCGGCATCGATGCGGCAACTGCACGCGAAATCGTCGATGGCGCACACATCGTCTGCCCCTATTCGGAAGCCACCCGCAGCAATCTGAACGTTCGTATCTCCATCAACTAGGCCGCGGTTAATCCAGCGGCTCACGGGAATGACGACCATGAGCAAGAAAGAAACTCTTCTGACGTCCCGCCGCTCCTTTCTGACAGCAAGTGCAGGTCTTGTTGCTGCCGTCAGTCTCAAGGTCGGCGATGCGCAAGCAGCAGACAAGCCGAACAAAACCAAATCCAAAGAGCCAGTCAAAGGACATAAGGTCATGACAACATTCACGACGAAAGATGGCACCGAAATTTACTATAAGGACTGGGGCAAAGGACAACCGGTTGTGTTCAGCCATGGTTGGCCGCTGAATGCCGATGCCTGGGAAGATCAGATGGTTTTCCTCGCCTCGAACGGCTACCGTGCCATTGCGCATGACCGGCGCGGCCATGGCCGTTCCAGTCAGCCGTGGAACGGCAATGACATGGATACCTATGCCGACGATCTGGCCGAACTTGTCGAAAAGCTTGATCTGAAAGACGCCATTCACGTTGGCCATTCAACTGGTGGTGGTGAAGTTGCCCGCTATATTGGTCGCCATGGCACCAAGCGCGTGGCCAAGGCTGTGTTGGTCGGCGCTGTGCCACCGCTGATGTTGAAAACAGCAGCCAACCCCGGTGGTCTGCCGATCGAAGTGTTCAATGGCATTCGCGATGGTGTTGCTGCTGATCGCTCGCAGTTCTTCAAGGACCTGACGACACTGTTCTATGGAGCCAATCGTCCGGGCGCCAAGGTTTCGCAAGGTGTACGCGATGCGTTCTGGCTTCAAGGTATGCAGGGTGGGCTGAAGAATGAACTTGATTGTATCAAGGCATTCTCGGAAACGGATTTCACCGAAGATCTGAAGAAGTTCGACATACCGACCCTGTTTATCCATGGGGATGACGATCAGATCGTGCCAATCGACGACTCGGCCAAAATCGCCACAACGTTGGTCAAAGGCTCGAAGCTGACGATCTACCCGGGCGCACCGCATGGTCTGGCAACGACCCACAAGGATCAACTCAACAAGGAACTCCTGGCATTTGCCAAGGCTTGATCGATCAGAAACCCGCCGCGCTCTACCGAGTGCGGCGGGTTTTTTGATTTCAGGCGAGACCGCGCTTTTCGATCATCGCGTCCGGTGTTGGCATCTTGCCACGGAAGGCCTTGTACAATTCTTCCGGATCGCGGCTGCCGCCGGCCGAATAGATATATTGCTTCAGTTTCTTGGCAAGCTCAGCGTTGAAAACATCGCCGGTCTCTTCAAACGCCTTGAAAGCATCGGCATCAAGCACTTCCGACCACATGTAGGAATAGTAACCGGCGGAGTAACCATCGCCTGAGAATACGTGGGTAAAGTGCGGGGTGCGATGACGCATGATGATGGCGTCAGGCATGGAGAGGCTCTTCAACGTATCAGCTTCAAATTGGATCGGATCAACTGGCGGCGTGCCGTCCGCATGGAAGGCCATATCGACCAGTGCGGAGGAGGTGAACTCCACCGTATTGAAACCGGCATTGAACGTGTTGGCCGCAAGTACCTTGTCGAGCAGCGCCTTTGGCATGGCTTCACCGGTCCGATAGTGAACAGCGTATTTTTCCAAAACTTCCGGCACCGTCAGCCAATGCTCGTAAAGCTGTGATGGCAGTTCGACAAAATCACGTGAAACCGACGTTCCCGATACGGCAGGCCATGTCACATCTGACAGGAGGCCATGCAACGCATGACCAAACTCGTGGAAAAGCGTGCGTGCGCCATCCAGCGAAAGAAGCGCTGGTTCACCCTTTGGAGGTTTGGCAAAGTTCATAACGTTGTAGATAATCGGCTTCTGGCCGCCATCAAGCTTGTGCTGCGATTGCAACGCGCTCATCCATGCACCGGAGCGCTTGGATTGCCGGTTGAAATAGTCGCCGAGGAAAAGGCCACGACGACTGCCGTCAGGATTTTGCACTTCCCAGACGCGCACATCGGGATGCCAGGTTGGAATGCCGGTCTTTTCTTCAAAGCGGATGCCGAAAAGACGCGTAGCCACATCAAAGCAGGCTTCGATAATCTTTTCGAGCTGGAGATAGGGCTTGAGTTCCGCCTCGTCGAAGGCAAAGCGCTCGTTGCGTAGCTTTTCGGCGTAATAGCGCCAGTCCCACGGCGCCACCTTGTGGTTCCGGCCTTCTGCAGCGATCAGGCGTTCCAGATCAATCTCTTCTTCAGCAGCCCGGTTGCGCGCCTTGTCCCAGACAGGTTCCAACAGATCCATGACGGCCTTGGGTGTCTTGGCCATAGTATCGTCAAGCTTGTAGGCAGCAAAGCTGTGATATCCAAGCAGCTTGGCTTTTTCGGCACGCAGCGACACCATTTCGGCAACGATGGCGCGGTTATCCGTTGCTCCACCGTTCTCGCCGCGTGCGGCCCAGGCTCGAAACGCCTTTTCGCGTAGGGAACGGTCCTCTGAAAAGGAAAGGAAGGGCTCAATGATCGAACGGGAGAGGGTGACCGCCCAGGCGTCTGGCCGGTCCCGTTCTTCAGCGGCGCCACGCATGGCGGCGCGGACAAAATCGGGTAAACCTTTCATCTGTGCTTCATCGGTTATGAACAGCGCCCAATCAGCTTCGTCCTTGAGGACATTCTGACCGAACTGCGCACCGAGGCTGGCCAGTTTTTCATTGATATCGGCAAGACGGGTCTTGCCTTGCTCATCGAGCCGCGCACCGCTGCGTACAAAGCCTTTCCATGTCTTTTCCAGAACTCGGTCGGTTTCCGCATCGAGGCCAAGGAAATCCCGCTGCTCGTAGAGCGAATCAATACGGGCAAACAGTAGCGGGTTCATCATGATCGATGAGTAATGGCGCGACATTTTGGGCGCGAAGACACGCTCCAGGGCCTGAATCGCCTCGTTGGTGTGCGCACCGGCGCGTAACCAGAAGATGGACGACACGCGATCCAGACCTTCACCTGATAGTTGCAATGGCTTCAGCGTGTTCTCAATGGTCGGCGCTTCGTGATGATTGACGATAGCTTCCACATCGGCAAGATCAGCCGCAAGAGCTGCGTCAAAGGCTGGAGCGAAATCGTTGTCTGTAAAGGCTGTGAAATCAGGGAGCCCGAGCGGTCCGGTCCAGTCCGTCAATGCAGGGTTGATAGACGTTTTTTCTAAGGACATGGGAAAGCTCCGGCATAGATGATGGACTGTGGTTCTAACATCTAAGGCGGCAATAGAGCGACCACAAGTCAACAGGGCCAGAAAGCTTGTCACCCAAACGAAAAACGGGGCTTGCGCCCCGTCATCATCCGCATTTTGCTAAAATCAGCTGTTACGCTTGCGAGCAGCCAGTGTCCGGAGGCGCAGGGCGTTCAGGCGGATGAAGCCCGCTGCATCCTTCTGGTCGTAGGCGCCGCGATCATCCTCAAAGGTGACGAGTGCATCGGAATAGAGCGACTTCTTCGATTTGCGGCCCGATACCATCACATTGCCCTTGTAGAGCTTGAGGCGCACGACGCCTTCCACATCGTCCTGGCTCTTGTCGATCATGGCCTGCAGCATCTCGCGCTCTGGCGAGTACCAGAAACCATTGTAGATGAGTTCCGCATAGCGGGGCATGAACTCATCCTTGAGATGGGCCGCACCGCGATCCAGCGTGATCGATTCCATGGCGCGGTGCGCCGCGAGCAGCATCGTACCGCCGGGTGTTTCATAGACGCCGCGTGATTTCATCCCAACAAAGCGATTTTCGACCAGATCGAGACGGCCAATGCCGTTGTCACGGCCCAGATCGTTGAGGGTCTTCAGCAGTGTTGCCGGTGAAAGCGGCTTGCCATCAATGGCCACGGCATCGCCTTTTTCAAAGGCAATCTCGATTTCAGTCACCTTGTCGGGTGCATCCATGGGCGAAATGGTGCGCTGATGCACATATTCAGGTGCCTCCTGCCACGGGTCTTCCAAAACCTTACCCTCGGAAGACGAATGCAGGAGATTTGCATCGACTGAGAACGGAGCTTCGCCGAGCTTGTCCTTGGCAATCGGAATCTGATGCTCACGGGCAAATTCAATAAGGTCGGTACGGGATTTGAAAGTCCAGTCACGCCATGGGGCGATAACCTTGATGTCGGGGTTCAGCGCATAGGCGGAAAGCTCGAAACGCACCTGGTCATTGCCTTTGCCGGTCGCGCCATGGGCGATCGCGTCAGCGCCGGTACGGGCGGCAATTTCCACGAGGTGCTTTGAGATCAATGGGCGGGCAATGGATGTACCGAGCAGATAGACGCCCTCATAAACGGCATTGGCGCGGAACATCGGGAAGACGAAATCGCGGACGAATTCTTCACGCACATCCTCGATATAGATTTCCTTGATGCCGAGCATCTCGGCCTTCTTGCGCGCTGGTTCCAGCTCTTCGCCCTGACCAAGGTCAGCGGTGAAGGTAACGACTTCTGCGCCGAGTTCCGTTTGCAGCCATTTAAGGATGATCGATGTATCGAGACCGCCCGAATAGGCCAGCACGACTTTCTTGACGTCTTTCCACTTGTTCATTCTGTTTCCCTGACTGCCTAGCAGCCCTGCTGTCGTTTTAATGAAGGTGGGGTTCTTTTATCAGTTGGGGCAATGTTGGCAAGATCAGCTTTGATCGCGCGTATCAGGCAGTGGAAAGCGGCGCGAGGTCCAGATCTCGCAAAGACAGGTCAACACACAAAAGACGATCACCGTTGAGAGAGACCCCAGTATCACGTCGGAAATGTAGTGCCGACCGAAAGCAACCCTCAGCACGTCGGTGACAATGATGATGACCATTATGGGCAGCGCCAGTCTTCGCCTTACTTCATGTGGCCACAGAGGGAGTAGGCAGATAAGCCAGGCTATGCCCGCAGCCTCTCCCGAAACGAAAGAGCAATTGTGCTGGCAGGCATTCGACCACTGCGCAGCTGCCACGAAGGGTTGTTCGCCGCCAAAAAGCAGGGCGTTCGCCGGGCGAGGACGTCCAATGAATTCTTTCATGAAAGCATTGACCAGCAGTCCAGGTCCTACGGCCAGTGTGATGAGGGCCACGGTTGAGATGCGGATTCTTTCATGGCTCCAGCGCAGACCGGAGGCGAGATCGCGCAAGGCAATCGTGACAATCACGGAAGCTGCCACGATTGGAAGCGCATAAAAAGCGCGCCGCAATGTCTTGAGGAGAGGAACCTCTGCCGCCGGGAAATCTCCACAAATCTTGGCACCAATAGTCGTTACGCAATCAGACGCAAAAAAGAACAGTGACGTGACTGATTTATCGATCTCCGGCACATGGTTGAAAAGGATAGCCAGTGCTGCCCACAGGATAATAAGGCTGATAGCAAGCGCTGGTTGGCTCCAGGCGCCAAAACCATAGGGCGCCTTGCCACATGCGGCAGATGTTGTTCGATAATAAACCATACGGCTCTCTGGCTGAAATACTGGTCCGTTCTGGCGTGCAATGATTGCAGTGTCATTACAGAACACGTTTTTCAACTGACTGGGGAAAGGTATTTAATTAAGGCTGCCTGATGTCAGCATTTTGAAACTCTAAATGCAAATGGCGGCCAATTGGCCGCCATTTGCATTGGAAGTTTGCTTTGCGTGTTTTGAAAGTTTGCTTTCAGCGCGTGGCGACCATGAACAACCGTGGAAAGGGGAGAAGGACAGTGCCATCCGGCAATGCCGGATAAGCCTTTGCGACCGCCCGTGTGTATCGTTCGAGATAGGCCGCCCGTTCGTTTTCATCAAGTGGATCAAGATATGGCCGCAGACCCGTCCCCTTGAACCATTCTACAACGGCTGGCGCACCACCGGCGAGTGGATGGTGATACGTGGTTTGCCAGATATCGACCTTGGAGGATATTGGGCGCAATACGCGATAATACCATTCCGCGCTTTGCCGTGGCGACCGCTGGCCAGCCGCTGCCGACAACTTGGCGGCCCATGGCCCGTCGGATGCGATTTCCCGCATCAGCCGATGCGTTGGCTCATCGAGATTGTTAGGGATCTGGACGGCAAGACTACCACCCGTTGCCAGCTTGCTGATCAGATTCGGCAAGAGCGTGGCGTGATCGGGAAGCCACTGGATGACGGCATTGGCCAAGATGACGTCATAAGGTCCGTTGCCGTTCCAGCGTGCGATATCGGCCACCTCGAATGTGACTTCAGGCAGCCGCTTGCGGGCCGCTTCTACCATATCGTCAGAACTGTCTATTCCCGTTACCGCGGCTTTTGGAAAACGGGCAATCAGAACTTCGGTGGAATTGCCGGGGCCACAGCCAATGTCGACAATAGAGCGGGCATAGACGCCCGGAACCGCAGCCAGGAGATCACGCACGGGACGTGTGCGCTCATCTTCGAATTTGACATATTGTTCAGCGGACCAGCTCACGACAGGCCTCCTGCACGAATAATGGCTATCGGACCGGCAGGGGATGGGAGGGCGTGGAGCATGCTGATACCTCAATCGTAAAATTGTATGTTGGCAGAATAACCTCCTCGCCCTATGATTTCCAATGCATGGTTTTGGCAATTTTAATACTTAAAAGGTATGGCTTTGATTGATCTGCGGCGGTTGCGAGCCTTTGTTGCTCTTGCAGAAGAAGGGCATGTAACGCGTGCGGCGGAGCGATTGGGTATGCAACAACCGCCGCTGACACGGCTCCTTCAAAGTCTTGAAGCGGATCTTGGGGTTCTTCTGATGCACCGTCTGCCGCGCGGGGTTCGCCCGACGGAGGCCGGTAAAGTGCTGCTTGATGAGGCGAGGATCATTTTGGCGCGTGCCGATGGCGTTGCCGACATGGTTCACCGGGCAGCGCGCGGCGAGCAAGGTCACCTTGCCATAGGATTCACCAGTTCTGCTGCCCTTCACCCTATTGTGCCGAAGATGCTGCGTGCCTTTCGTGAAAACCTCCCACAGGTCTCGGTTTCGCTTGAAGAAGCAGGCACTGCTGAACTGGTGGATGCGCTTCTGCACGAACGACTGGACGCCGCCTTTATTCGCTCGCCTGTTGGTCGTACACCGGGTTTGCGGATCGATTCAGTGCTGGAAGAGCCGATGCTTGTTGCACTTCCGGTCGGACACCGGCTTGCAACGGATAGCGCGTCACGATTGCTGCTGACGGAATTGGCCAGTGAGCCTTTTATTCTTTATCGCCGATCGGCGGGGCCGGGCCTTTATGATACGATCCTCACGGCGTGCCGCGAAGCTGGATTTAGCCCTGTTGTGGCACAGGAGGCGCCGCGTTTAACAGCGACGCTCAGTCTGGTCGCCGCGGGATTCGGAATTTCTCTTGTGCCCGCATCCATGCAGCGTCTGGGTGGAGAAGGTATTGTCTATAAAGCGGTTGCAGGAAGCTCAAGATTGATAGCGCCCCTGCTTCTGGCCATGCGTCAGGCCCATCCTGTGCCCGCGCTTGCGCAGTTTCGCAGTCTCGTACAGCGCATAGTCGCCGTGCAGCGCCGAGAGAACTGAGCCCTTGAGGTAACGATAAAAGAAAAACGCCAAGAACCGTCAAAATCGAGTGGTCAAAACAATGCGTCCGCGTTAGCTTCCGCGAGTTTTTGACGGAGCGCCCGATGACCTTCATTCCAGAATGGCCGATTATCCTGCAATTTGCGATTGCGACCTTTGTCTTGTCCATTACACCGGGACCCGACATGACGCTTTTTGTTGGCCGGGCCCTATCCGAAGGCAAGGCCGCGGGTTTTGCCTGCCTGTCGGGTGCCAATTGCGGGATTGTCGTCCATACGACGATGGTAGCGCTCGGGCTTTCCGCACTGATTATTGCGTCGCCGACGGCTTTTTTTGTTCTCAAGATTGTAGGTGCGGGCTATCTTGTCTGGCTTGCATTTCAGGCTATTCGCAAGGGTTCTGCGTTTTCGCCGGAAAAGAAAAGTGGCCCCTCGCATACGCTGTTCCAGAACTGGTTGACCGGGATTGGCATTAATTTGCTCAACCCAAAGATCATCCTGTTCTTCATGACCTTCCTGCCGCAGTTTGTTTCCGCAAATGATCCGCATGCGCCGGGCAAGCTCTTCTTCCTCGGCCTGCTTTTCATTCCGCTGTCGCTGCCTGTTGTTACGCCGATGATTCTTGCGGCTGATCGCTTTGCTGGCCTTTTGAAAAAGAATCCAACAGTAACCCGCGTGACCGACTGGTTGTTTGCTGGCGTGTTCTCGGCGTTCGCCGCAAAAATTCTGATGGCGCAGGCGAAATAGAAGCTGCGGTTTTAAGCGCGAGGATCGCTTGGCCGGGTTGGCAAGACCAATCCGGCGCTGCGTCCTGAAACGAGCCAGTAGACAAAACCGCCAACAACGCCTGTCGCAAGAATTGCTGCAAAAGTATCAATATCTTCCGTTTGCGGGCGCCACTTCCAGACGATGACGACCACAGCGGTTGCCGCACCGCCAAGCGTATAGAAGAGCCAGTCGCGCCAGGCGGTCAGTTCTGCAAATACGATGAGAATGAAAGCCGGTATGAACACGCTATAACCGATGACCACGGCGAAGGCTGGAACGGTGAGATAAAGAAACGGGCCATCGCTGCCAATCAACTCCGAGCTGCCGAGCAGCAACAGGTTGAGAAAGAGCGAAGCTGCGAAAATAGCGCAGACAAAACCGAATACGATCAGGGTAAAGCGGAAGAGGTAGAGGGCGAACTGGCTCAATCTTCGCCGTGCCCAGCGATCATGGCCGCTTCAAAGGCGAGACGGTCAGTCTTCTTCATCCGTTCCGATTCCGACTTCAACTGTCCGCAGGCCGCCAGAATATCGCGGCCGCGCGGTGTGCGGATCGGCGAGGCATAGCCGGCATTGTTGACGTAATCGGCAAATTTTTCAATCTGTTCCCATTCCGAGCACTGGTAGTTAACGCCGGGCCATGGGTTGAAGGGTATAAGATTGATCTTGGCCGGGATGCCCCTGAGCATACGCACCAATTCCTTGGCATCTTCAAGCGAGTCGTTAACACCCTTGAGCATCACATATTCGAAGGTAATGCGTTTGGAATTAGACAGGCTCGGATAGGCGCGGCAGGCATCAAGCAGTTCCTTGAGTGGGTACTTCTTGTTGATGGGCACCAGCATGTCACGCAGATCATCATTTACTGCGTGCAGGGAAATAGCGAGCATGACGCCGATTTCCTCACCGGTGCGATAGATTTCCGGAACAACGCCTGATGTGGACAAGGTAATGCGGCGCTTCGACAGTGACAGGCCATCACCGTCAGAGGCGATCAACAATGCCTTCTTTACGTTCTCGAAATTGTACAGCGGCTCGCCCATACCCATCATAACGACGTTGGAGACCTTGCGGCCTTCGGCAGGCACAATGGCGCCATCGGGCGTGTTGCGATCCGGGAAATCACCGAGCCGATCACGCGCGATCAGAAGCTGCGAGAGGATTTCTTCTGCGGTCAGGTTGCGGACCAGCTTCTGTGTGCCGGTATGGCAGAAAGAGCAGGTCAGTGTGCAACCAACCTGACTGGAAATGCACAGCGTGCCGCGGCCTTCTTCGGGAATATAGACGGTTTCGATTTCTACCGGACGTCCCGCGCCGCGCGGTGGAAAGCGGAAAAGCCACTTACGGGTACCATCAGTGGAAATCTGTTCCTCGACAATCTCAGGCCGGGCAATGGTGAAATGGCGATCCAGCAGTTCGCGCATGTCACGGGAAATGTTGAGCATATCAGCGAAATCCGACACGCCGCGCACATAGAGCCAGTGCCAGAGCTGTGCGACACGCATTTTGATCTGTCGTTCGGCCACGCCGATCTCAGCCAATGCTTCGCCCATCTCGGCGCGTGACAGGCCGATCAGTGTTGGCTTGCCATTCATAGCGGCAAGCATGGCATCACGGGATTTGTCCCGGGCAAACGACTGGGTCTCAGGCAAAACAGACATAGGATTTTCTAACATTCTTTCGTGAAGCGCGGCTCATACCACGTTCTGGCCGTGCCGTCACCTCCACATGCAAAAAGGCCGGACAACTGTTGTCCGGCCTTTCCATAGGGGAAGGGTCGATAGACCTATTTGCAGGTGGCGATGGCCTTGAGCGCAGCCGAAACGCCTTTGAGCGAATAGGTGTAGCTGGTCTTGGTGCCGCGCTTGGAAACCGCATTGATGGACATGGTATGACCAGTACGAAGGGCTGCAACCAGCTGCGGTTCTTCAGCCGCGTTTTCCATCCAGCCATGGCTACCATTGGTGAACATGGAGAAGCTGCGCGCATCGATGGTAACGGTGACCTTCGAATTCACCTGAAGATCATAACCCGCCTTGAACTGTGGTTCGAAGCTGACGTTCTGTCCGGGCTTCTGGCTGACCATGAAGAAGTTGTCGCCGTGATCGAGCTTTACAGGCTGCTTGTCGACAGGCACGGACAGGACATAGCAAACCTTCCCCTTGCCCTGCTGATAGCTATAGGCGCCCCATGCGTTGAACTGGCTGATTTGACTTGGGGTCTGGGCAAGAGCCGTCCCTGTCAGCCCAAGCATGAGCACAGAGGTCGCTACGATTGATTTTCCAAACATGTTACCTACCAGTTTTTGTCGTTCACTTCATAACTTACGAACCGGCAAGAGCTGTGAAGCCGCATTGTCCAGTTCGCTTTCTCTTAATTTGACTTAATCTGGGTTACCAAACGGTGAAGACGGGGTCAAAAAAGCGATTTTTGTAAGCGAGAAGATCACGTTGTTTATCCAAAATTTCGCGGCGTCACTCCAGCGGAATAAAAGCGGCGACACTTTGACATTTCACCCTATCACGGGGATGTGATGGAAAAACACCCCGACAAGAGGTCAGATCTCGGCAGATTTAAACTCAATTACCCTTGTCGAGATCCTCGATCGCTTTCTTTGCCGCCTCACGATGTGCCGGTGTGATGTGGTTGCGTATGGCGTTCAGCGCCGCCATGAGCACGGCCACGTCATCGGTGAACCCGAGGCCGAAGATGAAATCGGGAATAACGTCGAACGGCATGACGAAATAGGCAAGCGCCGCAAGCAGTATGCCGCGAACCCTGAACGGAGTGGAAGGGTCGAGAGCGCAGTAATAACCCGCAATGACCTCATCGAGAAAGGGGATGGACTTGGCTGCTTTGCGTGCAGTTTTCCAGAACCGCGCACGCACGGTCTCCTCGCGGGAGCGCTGATCGTACTCGCTACCCGGCTGCAGAATTTCACCAATTTTGACGTTATCCATTCCTCTTCCTTCAAGCTGTTGAATGCCGGAACACAGATTTATAGGCCCGGATACAAAGGAAAACATGGTAAGAGCTGGTCACGGCTACAAGACTTTTTCCAATAATATCGTCAATTGGCGGCAAAACTGTTCATGGCTTCGGCCATTGTGACATCAAGCTTTGTGATGCCATCTGCGTCATGGGTGGCCAATGTTACATCAACGCGATTGTAGACATTGAACCACTCAGGGTGATGGTCCATCTTTTCGGCGATAAGAGCGACGCGGGTCATGAAACCGAACGCTGCGTTGAAGTCCTCGAACTTGAATGATTTATGGATAGCTTCGCGATCTCCCATTTTGGACCAGCCGGTCAGTTCCTGCAGGGCTTTATCAAGTTCGCTGGCATCTAACCGGTTGCGTGCCATTATGGGTTTCCTCATATACATCAAATCATTTTCCTCCAGACCATAGTGCAACCGCCCATGAAAACCCATCCGCTTCGCTCTGTTCTTTTTGTCTGTCTGGGCAATATCTGTCGCTCTCCGCTGGCCGAAGGCGTGTTTCGCTCGGTGCTTGCCGAGGAAGGAAAAGGGCAGGGGGTTCTCATAGACTCCGCAGGAACCAATGGCTATCACACCGGCGAAGCACCGGATGAACGCTCGATTCTTGCAGCGAAGCAGCATGGGATTGATATTTCCGGCCAGCGCTGCCGACAGCTCAAAGCTGAGGATTACTCGGACTTCGACCTGATCCTTGGTATGGATCGCGCCAATGTGGCAGCCATCGAGGCTCGGCGTCCGGCAAAAGCGACGGCGAAGACCGGTCTGTTCAATGAGGTCGCACTTGGTGAAGCCAGTCAGATACCCGATCCCTATTATGGAACCGGGGCAGACTTTGAGCGTGTCTATCTGATGGTTCTTAAGGCTTCCAAAGGCCTCTCAAAACTCTTCTGATAGGTGCGAGGTGATTCCAGAGGCCAAGCCTCCTCGACGATGTAGGGGCCTCCCCCCACTGAATCGCGCGATGACATCAGGACAAAGCGCCCGATGTTGAAGGGCATCGTGGAGAAATTACCGCGTGAGGCGAGATAGTGCGCCACTTCCTCGTTGCGGGCATTGCGCAACCGCGCCAGCGTGACATGCGGCGTGAATTTACGGGGATCAGCCGGTAGCATCAGCCTTTGGCAAATGCGCTCGATTTCGCCGTGAAGCGCCTGAATGTCTGGCGATGGTGAAACGGCGGCAAAAACGCTATGGGGCTTCTTTGATCCGAATGCATTCACGCCCGAAAGCTGAAGTGTGAATGATGGTCGCCTTATACGGTCGAGCGCATTGGCTACCTCATCGGCCACATGGCCTTCGACATCACCGATAAAGCGCAGTGTGATGTGATAGTTTTCGACATCGATCCAGCGAGCGCCTGGCAAACCACCGCGTAAGAGCGATAGTGAGAGAGCGGCGTCCCTCGGGATCTCGAGGGCAGTAAAGAGACGCGGCATAAAGCATCCTCCCCGAATCGAGTTGTAACCTCAGGGAATCATTGAATGAGTCCAAGAGCAAGGCACAATTTCACATTCTTTTGCGCCGCGACAAATAAGACACGCAAGATGTGGTGTTAAGATGACAACAATGTGGATGGCTTGCCCCCAAGGTTAAGGAGCATCCGGGTGGTCAGTCAGGCCCGTGGCTGGTCTTGTCGCAGGCTCTATGCAACCTTACTGATCGGTACTATCCGATGTATCTGACGTAACCGTCGGCTGCTTGATTGTTTTTTGCATGATCGGAAGGAAACCCTTCACCATCACGGCGACACCTTCCGTCGTCGGATGCATGCCATCGGCCTGTAGCAGCGATGCCTGTGTCGCGATGCCATCCATGAAGAACGGATAGAGTGGAACGTCATATTTCTTGGCAAGATCGGGGAAGATTGCGTTGAACTTCTGTTCGTAATCGCCGCCCATATTTGGCGGAGCGAGCATTCCGGCAAGAATAACCTGAATTTTGCGCTTCTGCAGTTTCTCGATCATCTCAGCCAGGTTCTTTTCGCTAATCTCTGGCGAGATGCCCCTCAACGCATCATTGGCACCAAGTTCGAGAATGACAAGATCAGTACCATCCGGAACGGACCAGTCGAGACGCGCAAGGCCGCCCGTCGTCGTGTCACCGGCGACACCGGCATTGGCGATTGAAATCTCAACGCCCTTGCCTTTCAGCGATTTTTCCAGCTGGGCGGTGAAGGAGTCCTGAACCGGAAGTTCAAAGCCAGACATCAGACTGTCGCCAAATCCGACGACAGAGAGCGCATGACCGGACACGGCATTTTGATTGGCCAAGGCGAAGGATGGCAGGGCAACAAGGCCGAGCGACACAATCATCTTTATCAATGGTTTGAATATCATCTTCGGGTACCCATATCTGACCGGATGCGACTAAAGTCAGTGTCGACCATATCGTAAAGGATCTGCTTTCGTGACTAAATCCGTCATCACGCTCGATCACATTGAGTTGACTCTTGGGTCGGGTGCTTCCTCCGTCCATGTTCTCAAAGGCATATCGCTTGCCATTAACAGCGGGCAATCGGTGGGAATTGTCGGACCATCAGGTTCCGGAAAGTCAACCTTGCTGATGGTTCTGGCCGGGCTGGAACGGATCGATTCCGGCTCGGTCGAGATTGCCGGGCAAAAGCTGGAGACTATGACTGAGGATGCGACGGCAGCCTTTCGCGGCACGAATATTGGTATCGTTTTTCAGTCCTTTCATCTTATTCCGAATATGACCGCGCTTGAAAATGTTGCTGTTCCGTTGGAGCTGGCTGGCAACCCCGATGCGTTTGCCATCGCCGAGCGTGAACTGGCAGCGGTCGGACTGGCGGACCGCGTGACCCATTATCCCGGAGAATTGTCGGGCGGCGAGCAACAACGCGTGGCCATTGCCCGCGCCCTTGCACCATCGCCGAAAATCCTGATTGCCGATGAGCCTACTGGCAATCTTGATACGACCACCGGCCGGCAGATTGCCGACCTTTTGTTCCAGAAACAGAAAGATCTCGGCCTCACCCTCGTGCTTGTCACCCACGATCCCGCACTATCTGCCCGGTGCGATCGCGAAATTCGTGTTCGTTCCGGATTGATCGAGGCGGATGAAGATGCACCCGAGCTGAAGAAAACCGCATGAGTGCGACCAGTTCTCCCAAGTCGCCATCTTTGCGGTTGGCGCTGCGTTTCGCTCTGCGCGAGATGCGCAATGGCCTGTCAGGGTTTTACATTTTCCTTGCCTGTATTGCCTTGGGCGTTGCCGCCATTGGCGGGGTCAACTCGGTTGCCAATTCGGTGACATCAGGCATTTCCACACAGGGCCAAAGCATCTTAGGTGGCGATATCCGTTTTCAACTCAACCAGCGTGAGGTCAATCCGGATGAGCGCGCCTTTGTAGAAAGCAAGGGCCGCGTTGCTGTCAGCGCCAATATGCGATCCATGGCTCGTTTGGCCGATGGCTCTGATCAGTCGCTGGTGGAGGTAAAGGCGGTCGATAATGCCTATCCGCTCTACGGCACGCTCGATACGGCGCCGACGCTGGACAGAGATGCGCTCTTTGCTGGCAAAAACGGAGCATTCGGCGCCGCTGTTGCGCAGATTTTTCTCGATCGGCTTAATCTCAAGCTGGGTGATCGGGTATTGCTCGGTTCTGCAACATTCGAGTTACGGGCTGTGATCAACAACGAGCCGGATGTTCTGTCCGATGGTTTTGGATTCGCGCCGCGTTTTCTGGTGTCGCTTGATGGATTGCGGGCTGCTGGACTGGTTCAGCCGGGCAGCCTGGTCGAGCACAGCTACAAGATTGCCCTGCCAGCAGGTGTCAGCGAAGGTGATATCACTGCTATTCGTAACGAGGCGCAAACGAAGTTCCCGCAGGCAGGCTGGACCATCCGCAGCCGTACCAATGCCGCGCCGTCTCTGAGTGCCAATGTCGAGCGGTTCTCGCAGTTTTTGACACTGGTTGGTCTAACGGCGTTGATCGTCGGAGGCGTAGGCGTCGCCAATGCGGTGCGCGCCTATCTCGATGGAAAGCGTGGTGTCATCGCCACCTTCAAGTCGCTGGGCGCACCGGGTTGGTTTGTTATTGCCGTTTATCTGATCCAGATTGTGCTGATTGCTCTTATCGGTATCGCAATCGGGTTGGTTCTCGCGGCAATTATTCCTTATGTGGCAGGCTACGCCCTGCAGAGTGTGCTGCCAATCGCGGCCAAGGGCGGCTTTTATCCCGGAGCGCTCGCCTGGGCTGCACTATTTGGCCTGTTGACCACGCTCGCCTTTGCCATTCTGCCACTGGGCCGGGCGCGGGACATTCCGGCAACTGCCCTGTTCCGCGAGCAGGGTTTTGATCAGCGCGGCTGGCCGAAACCCGTCTATATCGCTGTGGCGGTCGCCCTTGTCGCCATCCTTTGTCTGTTGGCAGTGTTCTTTGCTTACGACCGGCGTATAGCAGTCACATTCATTGGTGCCGTTGCATTTTCGTTCCTCGTGCTGCGCGCAGTTTCCAGCCTCGTGCAATGGCTTGCGCGCCGCGCGCCACGGGTTCGCTCCACGGCACTTCGCCTTGCCATCGGCAATATTCACCGACCGGGTGCGTTGACGCCGTCGGTTGTCCTGTCGCTTGGTCTGGGTTTGACACTTCTGGTGACACTCGCCTTGATCGACGGCAGCCTGCGCCAGCAGTTGGCAGGTAATTTGCCAGAAAGAGCGCCAAACTTCTTCTTTGTCGATATCCAGAGCACGCAGGTCGACCAGTTCACCAGCCTTCTGCAGAAGGCCGCGCCGCAGGGTAAAATCGTCAGCGCACCCATGTTGCGTGGACGTATCGTTGCCTTCAACGGCACGGATATTGGCAAGCTCACCATACCGCCGGAAGGGGCATGGGTATTGCGCGGCGATCGCGGCATTACCTATGCGAAGAAGATACCTGAGAATTCGGTCCTTACAGCCGGCAATTGGTGGCCGGAGGATTATGCGGGTGAGCCGCTGGTGTCATTCTCGGCGGAAGAGGCGCGCAATCTCGGCCTTAAATTGGGCGATACAGTCACGGTGAATGCGCTTGGTCGCAATGTTACGGCACGGATCGCCAATTTCCGGCAAGTTCAGTGGGAATCTCTGGCAATCAATTTTGTCATGGTTTTCTCGCCCAATGCCTTTGCCGGCGCTCCTCACGCATGGCTCGCCACTTTGACTGACCCTTCGGCAACCACGCAGGAAGATGCAACGGTCATGCGTGACGTTACCCGTGCCTTCCCGGCTGTCACATCTGTGCGGGTCAAGGATGCAATTTCAATTGCCAATGAACTTGTGGGCCAGCTGGCCGTTGCCATCCGTGCGGCGGCATCGGTGGCGCTGATTGCCTCGATCCTTGTGCTTGGCGGAGCGCTTGCCGCTGGTAATCGTGCCCGTGTACACGATGCGGTGGTATTGAAGACGCTTGGCGCGACCCGGCGCACACTCATCAAAGCTTTCAGCTATGAGTACGTGATCCTTGGATTGGCAACGGCGACCTTTGCGCTTTTCGCCGGCGGGCTGGCTGCCTGGTACGTGATTGTACAGGTCATGAAGTTGCCTGCTTCATTTCAACCCGAAGTGGCCATTTCAACAGTGATGCTGGCTCTGGTTTTGACTGTAGGATTCGGTTTGGCGGGAACATGGAGAATCCTAGGTCAAAAGGCTGCGCCAATCCTGCGAAACCTCTGAAATTGTTAAAAAAGCGTAATATTTGCACGTTTTACGCCCGTTTGGTGGCCCAACACGCGATCTTGAGCAAAACAGGACTTGTTATCGCCCTGTTGAGTCCCCATAATTCAGCACAAGGCATGCTGGGGTCCCGCCAGCGGCGCCTGGGAATAACCCCCGACACCCGACGGGACGTAGCAATGAGGAAAACCATGGCTGACTATCGCAACATCCAGGCCCGTACATCGGCCGGAGTGCGTGTGGACGCGGGGATCGATCAAGGTCTGCGCAGCTACATGCTGAAGGTCTATAACATGATGGGGATCGGTCTCGCAGTGACCGGTCTGGCCGCACTCGCAATCGTTTATCTCGCAACCACCAATGATCCTTCCCTTGCCGCAGCACAAATGTCAAACGGCAAGATGCTGACGAGCTTCGGTGTTGTTTTCTATACATCGCCGTTGAAATGGGTTGTCATGCTCGCACCGCTCGCCGCAGTGTTCTTCCTGAGCTTCCGCATTGAAAAAATGTCGGTTCCTGCAGCCCAGGCAACATTCTGGGTTTATGCTGCGCTTGTAGGTCTTTCACTGTCGACAGTCTTTCTGGTGTTTACATCGGGCAGCATCGTCCAGACATTCTTCATCACCGCTGCATCTTTCGGTGCTTTGTCGCTTTACGGCTACACAACAAAGCGCGATCTCTCTGGAATGGGCTCGTTCCTGTTCATGGGCTTGATCGGCATTCTGCTTGCAGGTTTGGTCAATATCTTCCTGCAGTCGAGTGCTTTGCAGTTCGCAATCTCGGCGATCGGTGTTCTGGTCTTTGCTGGCCTGACTGCCTATGACACGCAGAGCATCAAGGAAATGTACTACGAGGGTGACAGTTCAGACACTTATGGCCGTAAGGCTATCATGGGTGCGCTGCGTCTCTATCTCGACTTCATCAACATGTTCATGTTCCTGCTGCAGTTCCTGGGCAACCGTAACTGATCGCAGGCGACATAAACGGACGAACGAGGGCAGCGGTGACGCTGCCCTTTTCTTTGGACGTTACGAAAAGCATAGTGCGTGGTTCGCCCTTCGACAGGCTCAGGATGAGGGGAGTTATATTCTGCAACGCTTGCGATTAGTGTTGCATCCAACCCTCCCCCTCATGGTGAGCTTGTCGAACCACGCACACCATAATCTTATGTTTACAAACCGATTGTGCTTCATGACCAGCCTCCATATCCGTCCTGCCCAGCCCTCCGACCTACCCGCAATCACTGCTATCTATCGCGATGCTGTTTTGTATGGCACCGCCACCTATGAAATCGAACCACCTGATCTGACCGAAATGACGCGCCGGTTTCACACGATCACCAGTGACGGCTTTCCCTATTGTGTGGCGGAGATCAACGGTGTGGTCGCCGGTTATGCCTATGCCAGTTATTTCCGCACCCGCCCAGCCTATTGGTGGAGCGTGGAGGATTCGATCTACATCGCACCCGAAGCCAAAGGCAAAGGCATCGGCAAAGCCCTGTTGCAACGGTTGATTATCGATTGCACGGCGCTTGGCTTCCGTCAGTTCATCGCTGTGGTTGGCGATGGCCACGATGCATCGGCATCGGTGCGTCTGCACGCAAGTTGCGGGTTCAAACATTCGGGGATAATCAAAGGTTCCGGTTTCAAGCATGGCCGCTGGCTGGATACGGTCCTGATGCAGCTCGACATGAACGGCGGTACGGATACACTTCCAGGTACAACGCCCCTGAAAGGTTGAGCATTTCTAGCTCTTTACGATCCGCAGGGATTTGTCGAAAATCTTCAAGACGCGGTCGAGTTCCATGCCACGTTTGAGAATAAGGCCGCTTGCGGCAATCACGCTATAGGCACCTTGCTTGCGCGCCAGTCGCGGATTCTTTTCAATACGGTACATCGGCACTTCGCTGGTGCGACGAAACACGGAAAACACGGCGCGGTCACTCAGATGATCAATGGCATAATCGCGCCATTCACCTGACGAGACCATAAAACCATATATTCTGAGGATTTGATCAAGTTCCCGCCGATTGAATGTAACGGGTAGATCGCGTGCGCTGGAGAGTGAAATGAGTTTTGCCTGCTGTTGCGATTCGTCGCCACCTGCATTGCTGTCCATCAATCAATCCGCCTTTAGATTTGCTGTATGACAACTGGATGACAGAAGGGTGACCTGTTCCGCCCATATTTACAAGGCCGTATCGCGCAAAGCCTCGATAAATGAGTATAAAACCTGTCGCCAAAGGACTTTCTCACGAAGCAATACGTGTTGTTTCGATTGGTGATACAGGGTCACACTTTCGCCACTTTACCTTCGCATTGCCGCCTGATTCCAGACCGAACTTGCACGTGTTGTCTGAGACGGTTCGGCCTTGAGCGGTCCGATACCCCAAGCCCCCCGCCCAAACGGGCTGTTCTGGCCGAACCATTCAGTCTCCCAGATGACAACAAGCCCCAAGACTCCAGGCTGGTTCTACCAGCCTTTTTTCTTTTTCAGGAATAGCTTTTAAAATCAGGGCTTTGTCATGATCGATGCGCCGATAATCGGGCCCGGTTTGCCCTCACCAAGCATCTCCTGCAACAGGACAGCGCAGCCCGAGGCCTTCTTGCTGGCGATCTCGGTCAACGGAATTTCGATCTTCTGTGATTTGCCATCCCACATACCAACCGTTTCCATGGCGCGCACACTATTGGCATAGCTCACATTGCGTCCGCCATTCTCCCCATCGGGGATGGAGACAATGGTTTCCTTGTTGAAATAGGCAAGGAGAACGCGCACCGGATTTTTTGCGGCCGGGCCTTCACCAATATTGATAATCAGCCGATCAGGCGCCGTTTTTTCGATGGAAACGGGTACGGACAAGCCAGAATCATTACTGCGCATCTCATCGATTCGGCGGCGGATACGCGTGCCATCCTGACCATTGACGTGTTCGCGGCCGTTGAGGATTGCTTGAGGTGTATAGACACCTGTCAGACCAAGCGCCTTGCGATAGGCATTCTGGCGCGCGGTATTTTCGGGCAATGCGAGATTGTCGATCCAGCCACGATAGTCCCAGTAGTCAACGTGAAAAGCCAGAGCGACAACCTTGCCTTCCGCAACCAGTTGCTTGAGCACAGCATCGGCGGGAGGACAGGAGCCACAGCCCTGCGAGGTATAGAGTTCGACCACGCCATCGGGTTTCTTGCCAATGTCCTCAGCGCAAACTGGCCAAGCAAACGTAGCAGCCGCAACGAGCGGGCTGGCGACGAGAATGGCTTTGAACAGAGGGCGCAGGGTCAAGGGTACGAGCTTTCTTCCCGAATTCTTCTTCGATCTTCTATGAGAGTGATTGCCAGATAATTGATAGGGATGCGTTATATCAAGAGGAAGTCACTTTGAGGTGAATTCAATCACGTTTACAGGCAAAACCTTATAAATATTGGATAAACCGCGCAAAAAAGGCCGCCGGTTGCCCGGCGGCCTTTCATTTCTTCACATATTCGCTGGTTTAAGCAGCAAGATCTCGCAGAACGTATTGGAGGATGCCGCCGTTCTTGAGGTATTCGAGTTCATCGATTGTATCGATGCGGCAGATCAGCGGGACCTGTTTGACGGTGCCATCGGCGAACGTGACCGTGGCATGGGTCTTCTGGCGTGGCTGGATCGTGGCAAGCCCTTCGATCGAAACCGTCTCGTCGCCCTTCAGACCAAGTGACTGCCAGCTGGTGCCATCCTCAAGCACGAACGGGACAATGCCCATGCCGACGAGGTTCGAACGATGGATGCGCTCGAACGACTGGGAGATCACAGCACGCACGCCGAGAAGGTTGGTGCCCTTGGCTGCCCAGTCACGCGATGAACCGTTGCCATATTCAATACCGGCAAAGATGACCAGCGGGACATTCTCGGTGCGGTACTGCATGGCCGCATCATAGATCGGCATTTCCTCTTTCGAGGGGTAATGGATCGTGTAACCGCCTTCACGGCCGTTCTCGCCGAGCATGTGGTTGCGGATGCGGATATTGGCAAAGGTGCCACGCATCATCACTTCGTGGTTGCCACGCCGTGTGCCGTACTGGTTGAAGTCGAGCGGTGCCACACCGTGATCGGTAAGATACTTGCCTGCAGGCGAAGCCGCCTTGATCGAACCGGCCGGAGAAATGTGGTCGGTGGTGATCTTGTCGCCGAACAGACCAAGAATGCGCGCCCCCTTGATGTCATTGACGATGCCCGGTGTCTTGCCCATGCCGACAAAGTAAGGCGGGTTCTGCACATAGGTCGAATTGTCGTCCCATGCGTAGGTCTGACCTGCCGGAACCTTGACGTCCTGCCAGTTCTGATCGCCTTTGAACACATCCGCATATTTGGCGGAAAACAGCTTGCGGGTGACGTTCTTGGTGATGAACTCCTGAATCTCATGCGAAGACGGCCAGATGTCCTTGAGGAACACCGGATTGCCGTTCTGGTCTTCGCCGAGCGGTTCTGTCGTCAGGTCCTTGGTGACCGATCCGGCCAGCGCATAGGCAACAACCAGTGGCGGTGAAGCCAGATAGTTGGCCTGCACATCAGGGGAGACGCGGCCTTCAAAGTTGCGATTGCCGGAAAGAACAGCCGCCGCAATCAGACCCTTGTCGTTGATGGTTTTGGAAATCGGCGCTGGCAGCGGGCCCGAATTGCCGATGCAGGTGGTGCAGCCAAAGCCAACGAGATTGAAACCAAGCTTGTCGAGTTCAACCTGCAAGCCTGCGCTTTCGAGATAGGCGGCCACAACCTGCGAACCGGGAGCGAGTGAAGTCTTGACCCATGGTTTTGACTTCAGACCCTTGGCGGCAGCATTGCGGGCGAGAAGACCAGCTGCAATCAGCACGCTCGGGTTTGACGTGTTGGTGCAGGAGGTGATTGCCGCAATGGCAACATCGCCATGACCGAGATCATAATCCTCGCCTTCAACCGCATAGCGGGCGTCAAGCTGGGTGGTTTTCTTGTATTCCTTCTGCAGCGACTCGCGGAAACCGGCAGCAATGCCTTCCAGCGCAATGCGACCTTCCGGGCGCTTCGGACCAGCCATGGATGGAACAACAGTGCTGAGTTCGAGTTCCAGCGTATCGGTGAAGACAGGATCGGCGGAACCCGGCTCACGCCACATGCCTTGTGCCTTGGAATAGGCTTCAACCAGTGCCAGACGCTCTTCATCGCGGCCGGACATGTGCATGTAGTTGATCGTCTCGCGGTCAATTGGGAAGAAGCCGCAGGTCGCACCATATTCCGGACCCATATTGCCGATGGTGGCACGGTCAGCCAGCGTCATGCTTTCAAGGCCGGGGCCGAAGAACTCAACGAATTTGCCGACAACACCCTTCTTGCGCAGCATCTGCACGACGGTCAGCACCAGATCGGTTGCTGTCACGCCTTCCTTGACCTTGCCGGTCAGGCGAAAGCCAATAACCTCTGGCAGCAGCATGGATACAGGCTGGCCCAGCATGGACGCTTCAGCTTCAATGCCGCCAACACCCCAGCCAAGCACGCCAAGGCCATTGACCATGGTTGTGTGCGAATCGGTACCAACGCAGGTATCGGGATAGGCAACGGTGACGCCGTCCTCTTCCTTGGTCCAGACGGCCTGCGCCAGATATTCCAGATTGACCTGATGGCAGATGCCGGTGCCGGGCGGAACAACGCGGAAGTTCTTGAACGCCTGCTGGCCCCACTTCAGGAAGCGATAGCGCTCGCCATTGCGTTCATATTCCAGATCCACATTGCGCTTGAATGCCTGCGCATTGCCGAATTCATCAACGATGACCGAGTGATCAATAACCAGATCGACAGGCACCAGCGGGTTGATCTTCTCCGGGTCACCACCCAGATTGACCATCGCATCGCGCATTGCAGCCAGATCAACAACCGCCGGAACACCGGTGAAGTCCTGCATCAGAACCCGTGCCGGGCGATAGGCGATCTCCGCACCCGCACTCCCGCGGTCAACAAGCCATTTGGCAACGTTTTCAATGTCCTTCTTGAAAACCGAGCGGTCATCTTCAAAGCGAAGCAGGTTTTCGAGGAGGACTTTCATGGAGAAAGGAAGTTTGGAAATGCCTTCCAGGCCGTTTTTCTCAGCTTCGGTCAAGCTGTAATAAACATATTCCTTATCCCCTACGGTTAGGGTTTTACGGCATTTGAAACTGTCGATTTGAGACATGTTGCGTCGTCCTTATGCTACTGGCCTCACCCGGGACGAACGCCTTTGCCGCGTTTCAAGGACGCGCTAAGGTGCGGGTGCAGTCATTTCCGCTGTCCGTCCCGCTACAGGTCCGAAAAGGTGCCCGTATGGAGATCGGCCAAAAATGGTTTCCACACCGACCGCTGGTATGGTTGACTGCTATATAGAGATTTTCGTCGATCTGTGCCAGACCGACATTCGTCAAAAATACGGGCTGCGTCGAAATGCACATGCGCTGGTCCAGATTCAATAAAGAGCGGGAACTTCATGCGGTTAGTCGCCGAAAATCTGGCAGGAGAGCGGGGCGGGGAGATTCTATTTTCCGGGCTAAACTTCACCATTGCAGGCGGAGAGGCGCTGATGATTACCGGACCTAATGGTGCGGGAAAATCTACACTGCTGCGAATCATTGCAGGACTTCTGGAGAAGGCAGAGGGAAGTATCCGGCTTGATAATGCACCTGCCGGTTTCGAGAGCCTTGTTGGTGCCTGTCATTATCTCGGTCACCTCAATGCCATGAAGCCGGTTTTGAGCATCGAAGAGAATTTGCGTTTCTGGCAGTCATTTAACGGCGCTGGACAACACACACTTCGCGAGGCGCTGGACCGTGTCCAACTCGGTGATATCGGACATCTGCCTTTTGCTTATCTCTCAACCGGGCAAAAACGACGGGCAAGTATTGCACGGCTATTGATCAGCCATCGGCCGGTCTGGTTGCTGGATGAACCGACGGCAGGTCTCGACAAGGCATCGGAAGAGCAATTTGCCGGATTGATGCGTGGGCATCTGACGAGCGGAGGAATTGTAGTTGCCGCGACTCATTTGCCCCTGGGGCTTGGCGACGCACAAGAGCTCGTGATGGGAGGCAATGGGCAGGATCATGCCGGAAGTCGGGAGTATAGCGCCTGATGCTCTCGCTCTTTCTACGCGACACACGATTGGGTCTGCGCGCCGGTGGTGGTGTTCTTATCGGAATATTATTCTTTCTGGCAGTCATTGCTGTTGTGCCATTCGGTGTTGGGCCGGATCTCAAGCTGCTAAGCCGCATCGGCGCAGCCATGCTATGGATCGGTGCATTGCTGGCTACGCTGCTTGGTCTCGACAGGCTGTTTCAGGCGGATCGCGATGATGGCTCTCTCGACTTGCTGATCATGGCTTCAGACCGGCACATCTTGGCTCTGACCGTTCTCATCAAATGTCTGGCACACTGGACCACAAGTGTTTTGCCGCTTGTTATAGCTTCTCCTCTGCTCGGCCTTTTTATGAATATGGAGCCCGCCGCCATCGGCGCTACTACACTGACGCTGCTTGTTGGTACGCCTGCAATCACGTTGATAGGGGCTGTCGGTGCGGCGGTCGCTGTGGCACTGCCGCGAGGCGGTCTGCTCGTATCGGTGATCATCCTGCCGCTGACCATTCCAGTGCTGATTTTTGGCGTATCGGCGGCCTATGGCGCTGTGGAGGACCCTGCGCCTTTTGTCGCGCCCTTCCTTATTCTGATTGCAATTACACTGTTCTTTGCCGTCATTGGACCATTGGCTGCGGCTGCGGCGCTGAAATCGTCAGCCGATTGACATGGGTGAACAGGCGCACGATGTGATGGTGAATTGCGAAACAGAGCGGGGGAAGCTACAAAATCGCCATGAGTGAAGCAGTGTCAAAGGCTCGCCGCTGGGTCGATCTGGCTAATCCCACCCGGTTTATCAATTTCGCGGGTATCGTTCTGCCATGGCTTGTCGGAATCACCTTGCTGGTTCTGGCTGCGGGATTGTGGATGTCGTTTCAGGCGCCTGATGATTATCAGCAGGGCTCGACCGTCAAGATCATGTTCATCCATGTGCCTTTCGCGTGGCTGTCGATGATGTGCTACACGGTCATGAGCATTTCCGCGATTGGAACGCTGGTGTGGCGTCATCCCCTGGCGGATGTTTCAGCCAAGGCGGCAGCGCCTATTGGTGCTGCTTTTACCGCACTCGCCCTGATAACCGGTTCGCTGTGGGGTAAGCCCATGTGGGGTACCTGGTGGGTCTGGGATGCGCGTTTGACGTCGGTTTTCGTGTTGTTCCTGATGTATCTCGGCATTATTGCCCTGACACGGGCGATGGACGATCCAGCGAAATCCTCCAAGGCAACGGCTATCCTGACGCTGGTCGGTTTCATCAATATCCCGATTATCAAATTCTCCGTCGACTGGTGGAATACGCTACATCAGCCCGCTTCCGTTATTCGGATGGGCGGGCCGACGATACATCCGTCATTGCTCTGGCCGTTACTGGTCATGGCTGTTGGTTTCACGTTGCTGTTTTTCACGCTGCACATGATGGCCATGCGCAATGAAATCTGGCGCAGGCGCGTCGTTGCCATGCGCCGTATCGCGGCCCGCAGTGCTGAGCGGAGGGGAACGCAATGATGACCCATACCGGCTTTGTTCTGGCGTCTTATGGTGTTTCCATTGTTGTGCTCGTGGCGCTTGTCAGCTGGATATTGATCGACCAGCGGGCTCAACGGCGCGCATTGCAGGAACTGGAAACGCGCGGCGTGCGCCGTCGCTCCGAGGCTCGAACGGACGGCGCATCGTGAGCGGACCTGATATTACGGAGCAGGTACCCCGCAAGCGCTTCTCGCTGTTTGCCTTCCTGCCTCTACTGCTTTTCGTGGTTCTCGCCGGTATCTTTGCTTTTCAGCTGGCGCTGGGACGCGATGAAAGTGTTATTCCATCGGCATTGATCGGCAAGCCGGTGCCAAAGCTGACGCTTCCGGCGCTGGCAGGTTTAACCAAAAACGGTCAGCCTGTTCAGGGGATCGATCCCGCTTCGTTCAAGGGGCAATTGACGCTGGTCAACGTGTTCGGTTCATGGTGCGTGCCGTGCCGGGCTGAACATCCCCTGCTGATGCAACTGTCTAAAGACAAACGTTTCCGCCTTGCTGGTCTTAATTACAAGGACAAAGACGAGAACGCGCTGCGTTTCCTTGGCGAGCTGGGCAATCCGTTCGACGTGATCGGGGTGGATGCAAGCGGTCGTGCCGGAATAGAATGGGGCGTTTATGGCGTGCCGGAAACTTTTCTTGTCGGCCGTGACGGTACGATTCTTTACAAGCACGTCGGACCATTCAGCGAGGTCTCGATCCGGGACGATCTGATGCCCGCGATCGAGAAAGCTCTGAAGCCATAAATCCGTTATTCGCTGTCGAGCATCGCGTAACGGCGGACCCATCCGCTTGCGCGCGAGGCGGCTTCCGCCGTGCTGTCATAGGCATGGGCCAACGGCACCTCAATCATCCGGTAGCCGAAGGAGGTTTTCTGCGCGACGGTTACGGGGGCATCAATGGGCGTGCCCAGTGCGATGGTATCAAGTGGTCGATCCGGTGCGGGCTGGGGAATAGCAAATGAGCGGCTTGCGACCAAGGTTGACGGATGTTTCGCCTTGATGGTGCAGGTCGCGGTCACCAGCGGATAGCTTACCCCTGCAGTCTTGCGAATCTGATTCTCAAGATCTGCCCGGCAATTCTCGACGCTGGTCCAGCCTGAATCGGCGGTTTTGATATATTCGCAGATTTTTGCATCGCAGTCACAACCCATCAGGGTCATGACAATGAGGGCCGTTTTCATGGTTCGCGCTCTTTCCGGATAGAATTGCCGTCAAAGCGATAGCTGAGCCCGGATCGCGGCGGGATTTGGTCGCGATCTGTCAGGAATTGCGGTTCTTTTCAGCTCAATTGTGGCGACTATTTTTCTTTGCGTTTGTCCAGCAGCGGCTCAAGCGAATGTCTCATCACCAGCGGCATCTGCGCGAATGTGAAAAGCAGGGTGATCGGCATGGTACCCCAGACCTTGAAAGCAACCCAGAAATCCGTGGAGAAACTGCGCCAGACCACTTCGTTCAATACAGCCAGAAACAGGAAGAAAATGCCCCAGCGCATGGTGAGCTTGCGCCAGCCCTCTGCGTCAAGCTTGAAGGCACTGTCGAAGACATAGCCAAGCAAGGATTTGCCGAAATAGAGGCCGCCAAGCAGAATAATTCCGAACAGCGCATTAACGATGGTTGGCTTCATCTTGATGAAGGTTTCATTGTGCAGATAAAGCGTTAGCGCACCGAAGATCAAAACGACAATGCCTGAGATAAGTGGCATGATCGGCAGGCTGCGCGTCATTATCCAAGATGTGATCAGCGCAATGGCGGTCGCGGCCATGAACAGGGCCGTAGCGATAAAAATCGGCTCACCAATAGTAGACAGCACTGGAAATCGCTCGATCAGCCATTCACCGCGGGCATTGGCAAAGAAAAAGACCATTAGTGGCCCGAGTTCAAGTGCCAGTTTGAGAAGTGGCGCGACTTCCTTACGGGAAGGATCGGAAGGGTCACGTTCAAATACGGATTGGTCCATCAAGCAACTCCTGCGATGGCTTTGGCAAAATCTTTGGCAGCGAAGGGTTCGAGGTCTTCGACCTGTTCGCCGACACCGATGAAATAGACAGGCAATTTATGCTTGGCCGAAATGGCAACAAGAATGCCGCCACGCGCCGTACCATCTAGCTTGGTCATGACGAGGCCGTTGACACCGGCGATGTTCTTGAAAATCTCGACCTGATTGAGCGCGTTCTGACCGGTGGTGGCATCAAGAGTCTGTAGCACCGTGTGTGGCGCTTCCGGATCGTTCTTCCCGAGAACGCGGACAATCTTTGCAAGCTCGTCCATCAGTTCCGTACGGTTCTGCAGCCGTCCGGCTGTGTCGATAATCAGGACGTCACTTCCAGCTTCTTTCGCCTGCTGCCATGCATCATAGGCAAGGCCTGCGGCATCAGCACCAAGCTTTGATGAAACCACCGGTGCTCCTGTGCGTTTACCCCAGATATGCAGTTGTTCAATGGCCGCCGCGCGGAATGTATCGCCTGCGGCCAACATGACGCTGAGACCGCCCGCGGTCAGTTTTGCAGCAAGCTTGCCAATGGTCGTTGTCTTGCCGGTGCCGTTGACACCAACGACCAGAATCACGTGCGGTTTATGGGAAAGGTCGAGTTCCAGTGGCTTTGCTACCGGTCCGAGCACCTTTTCGATTTCCGTTGCCATGATGGTTCGGACTTCTTCCGTGCTAATGTCCTTGCCATAGCGCGTCGCGCTCAGAGATCCAGTGATGCGGATTGCGGTTTCCATGCCGAGATCCGCCTGAATCAGCACATCTTCAAGGTCTTGCAGCGTGTCTTCGTCAAGCTTGCGCCGCGTGAAGATGCCGCCGATGGAATCGCCCAATTGTTGCGATGAGCGCGAGAGACCCTTGCGCAGACGTTCGAACCATGAAAGCCGTTTTTCCGGTTCGGCAGCAACCGGCTCCTCAGCCTGCTTTTCCTCAACCGTCTTGGTCACGGTTACTTTTGACGAGGCAGGTTTTGCCGGTGCTATTGGTTCAACCGGTGCCGGTACGTCTATGGCGGGTTCAATCTCGGGTACGTGGACCGGCGGTATGACCCTCTCGGCAATGGTCTGTTCGAAAGGTTCTTCCGGCAAAGTGATTGGAACCGGGCGATCTTCTTCAACAACTGGTTCTAGTTCTGGTTCCGGTACCGCTACTATTTCGGGTTCTGCCGGAGGTGCCGCAGGTACAGGCTCGGGCAGGATTTCCGGTTCAACGGGTTGCTGAAGTTCTGCCGCGGTTTCGGGTTCCGGTTCCAACACTGCAGGTGCTGGTTCTTCTGTGATAGCAGGCTCTATGACAATCGGCTCTGCTTCGACCAGCACCTCCGGCTCGGCCGGTTGTTCGACGAGATTTGCTTCTGCTACGGGCGTGGGCTCGTCTTTTGGTCCGGCTTCGATGATCTCAGTTTCAACAGGTTCTGGATCTGTCGAAAGGGGCAATGATTCCTGCGCAGTCGTGTCTTCATAGACCTGTTCGGTTGTCTGATGAATGGGCGCTTCGAGCGCTGCAACGGGCACTTCCGCCGGCGCCTCTTCGACAACTTCCTTTTTGCCGAATGAAAATATCTTCTTGATAAAACCCAGAGCCATGAATGCTGCTTTGCTCGTTGTGATTACGCTGCGCGCCGGTCGCTGTCTGCGGCCAGCAGCTTGTCGCTATCATGTCCGCTGATCGGCCGTTCAATAATTTCACCCGGAACGCCGCCATTCAGGCCGACAAGGGTAAATCCTTCCGAACGGCCAAGACCTTCGCGTTCGATGAGTATTTTTTGGGTCGTACCAACAAGACGGTCGAGATGGGCACGATAGGCTGTCTCGCCAGCCGCACGCAGCCGGGCAGCGCGGGCCTTGACGATTTGCCTGTTCACCTGCGGCATGCGGGCAGCCGGTGTGCCTTCGCGCGGGCTAAAGGGGAAGACATGCAGATGTGTCAGTCCGCATTCTTCGACAATGCGCATGGAATTTTCGAACATTTCATCGGTTTCAGTGGGAAAGCCAGCGATAATATCAGCGCCGAAAACAATGTCGGGCCTGATATTGCGAACATTCTCACAGAATTCCATGGAGTTTTCGCGCGAGTGACGCCGCTTCATCCGCTTCAGAATCATGTTGTCACCCGATTGCAGCGACAGATGCAGATGCGGCATCAGGCGGCTTTCCGTCGCCAGTGCTTCCATCAGGTCATCATCTGCCTCAATGGAGTCGATGGACGAGAGGCGCAGGCGTTTCAGATCAGGCACTTGGCCCAGCACGGTTTTTACCAGCTTGCCAAGACGCAGGCTACCCGGCAGATCAGGACCATAGCTGGTCATATCGACGCCTGTCAGAACCACTTCATTATAGCCATTGCCAACGAGCCGCTTGACCTGTTCGACAACACCGCCCATCGGCACGGAACGGGAATTGCCGCGGCCATAGGGGATGATGCAAAAGGTGCAGCGATGATCGCAGCCATTTTGCACCTGAACAAAGGCGCGGGCACGGCCCTCGATGGCATCGACCATGTGGGAAGCCGTTTCGCGCACTTCCATGATGTCGTTGACGCGCACTTTCTCGAACTGGTTCACACCAAAATCCGGCAGCATGCGATAGGAATTGGATTTCAGTTTTTCTTCATTGCCGAGAACGAGATCGACTTCATCCATGGCGGCGAACTCGTCGGCGCCTGTTTGTGCGGCGCAGCCGGTGACAATAATGCGTGCCTGCGGATTGTCGCGGCGTGCCTTGCGGATGGCCTGACGCGCCTGACGGACTGCTTCGCTGGTGACGGCGCAGGTGTTGAAGATAATCGCGCCATTTTCCAGCGCGCCAAGTCCGGCTGCATCGGCTTCGCGCTTCATCACCTCGGATTCATAGGTGTTGAGGCGGCAACCAAAGGTAACGACGTCCACAGCCATCAGGCAGCTCCCTGCGATGGTGTTGCTTCGTCGCGCTGCCATTCGCCGGTATGCGGATCAAATGAGCCGGAGAATTCCCATTCAGCCGGGCCGGTCATCAGGACGTGATTGTTTTCCAGCCACTCGATTACGAGCGGACCACCGGGGACAGTGACTGTCACCGTGCGTTCGGTGCGGCCGGTACGGGCAGCCGAAACAGCTGATGCGCAGGCAGCCGAGCCACAGGCGCGTGTAAGGCCGGCACCGCGTTCCCAGGTACGCAAAGTAATTGCGTTGCGGCTGGTCACATGGGCAATCGAGATATTGGCGCGCTCGGGGAAAATCGGATGATTTTCGAGCAACGGGCCAAAACGCTCCAGATCATAGGTCCAGACATCCTGATCGACCCAGAAGATCGCATGCGGGTTGCCCATGCTGACAACGGAAGGTGAATGCAGCACAGGCGCATCGATGGGCCCGATCTGCAATTCGATCTTGCGCGTGTCGTGGAAAGGCTCAGCCAGCGGAATATCCTGCCAGTCAAAACGCGGCATTCCCATATCGACGGAAATCAGGCCATCGGGATGCTCGTGGGCTGTGATGATTCCAGAAATCGTTTCGAAAGTGAATTCCCGCTTGCCGGTTTCAGTGGCAAGCGCCTGCACGACACAGCGCATGCCATTGCCGCAGGTCTGCGCCTGCGTACCATCAGAATTGATGATCTCAATGTAGGCATCCGCATCTTGCCTGCGTGGTGCGTGGATCGCCATGATCTGATCGAACTTTGTCGCAGGATCATTATTGAGCGCTATGGCTGCACCGGGTGCAACATGGTCGGTATGGTGACGCATGTCGGCAACGATTATCTCGTTACCAAGTCCGTTCATCTTTGCAAATTGCGCGCGCACTGCCATGCTTCCGTCAGCCTGTATTGCCATTCTGATGTCGATAGAGGGCTTATATGGCGGAAAAGGTGAAGAATTGCCAGTACCAGCCTTATCAAAGCTACGGCACTGGCAATCAGATACATCTGCTATCAGGCGACGCGGATGACCAGCTTGCCGAAATTATGCCCTTTCAGAAGCCCCATAAAAGCTTCGGGCGCATTGGCGAGCCCATCAACAATATCTTCGCGGTATTTGACTTCACCGCTACGCAACCATCCACTCATGGTTTCAAGGAATAAGGGCCGCTGATCGACAAATTCGCGCTGGATGAAACCGCGTACCGTCAGGCTCTTCTTCAGAATGTCGCGCATGAGCACGGGCAGGCGATCCTTGCCCGACAGGTCAAGTTCGTCATATTGCGCGACGAGACCGCAGACGGGGATGCGGGCGAAGGTGTTGAGCAGCGGAAAAACCGCATCCCAGACGGCGCCACCGACATTTTCGAAGTAGACGTCAATGCCTTTTGGGCAGGCCAGTTTCAACTGCGCTGAAAAGTCAGGCGCCCGGTGATCAATGGCGACATCGAAACCAAGCTCATCGCGAATGAAAGCGCATTTTTCCGCGCCGCCCGCAATGCCAATGGCTCTCGCTCCTTTGATTCGTGCGATTTGACCAACGGTTGCCCCCACTGCACCGCTGGCAGCCGCAACGACAACTGTTTCTCCGGGCTTGGGCTGGCCGATGGTCAGGAGACCCGCATAGGCGGTGAAGCCGGGCATACCGAGAATACCGACAGCGGTCGAGAGGGGAGCGGCGTTCGGGTCAAGCTTGCGCAGGCCAACGCCATTGGAAATGGCGTAGCTCTGCCAGCCGGAGTGAGAAAGAACGATATCACCGGGATGAAAATCGGGATGCCTGCTCTCGACCACCTCGGCAACAGTCCCGCCTTCCATCACGGCGTTGACGGCGACTGGAGCAGCATAGGATTCTGCATCATCCATGCGACCGCGCATATAAGGATCAAGGGACAGGAACAGGATCTTGAGTAATATTTCGCCGTCACCGGGTGCAGGTATCTGCTGGGTTTCGATGCGGAAATTGTCAGGCTTCACAGGGCCAAGCGGCCGGGATGCAAGCACGATACGGGTATTTTGCGGCTGAGACATCGTTTTGTCCTTATGGGGAGGGCGCCAACCCTACCCCAGCACTGTCAGCCCGGCAATGTAAGTATATGTCAGTGGGGTTCGTGTGCGTCAGCAACGCCGCGCAGCCAATAGCCAGCGGCCTTCACCCATTCGCTGTTGAAGCCGCGCTCTTCAACGAGGTGATTGCGCACCGATTTCGAAATCCCGCTTTCACAGGCGATAAAGGCATAGCAATCGCCTTCCGGCAGGGCGAGGCTTTTGACGGTTTGCAGCAGAAGATCGTTATTGCCCGCTTCCGCTCCGTTGCGGTGAACCCAGATGGTCTCGGCCTTGGCGCTGGTCTTGATATTCTGTTCCTCGGCTTTGTCAGCGACCTCAATAACCGCAACGACGCGCGCCGATGCCGGTAATTCTTCCAGTCGGCGACTGATAGCGGGCAGGGCCGTTTCATCACCTGCGAGGAAATACCAGTCATAGGCATCCGGAATGATCATCGAGCCGCGCGGCCCGCCGATGACAATCTGCTGGCCGGCTTTTGCCTGTGCCGCCCATGTGGAAGCTGGTCCATCACCATGCAGCACAAAATCGACATCGAGGGTGTTGGTTGCCGGGTGATAGTTTCGAGGTGTGTAGTCACGCATTTCCGGACGCGGCTTGTCTTCCGGAAAGCTGATGCCATCGGGACCCAGAACCGGGACAATCGGCCCGCTGCCGGCGGGCGGGAAGAAAACCTTGATATGATCGCCATATCCTGCGCTGACAAACCCATCCAGCTGATCACCGGCGAGTGTCACGCGCACCATGAGGGGCGTCAGATGTTTGACGTCCTGCACTTCAAGGAGGCGCAGGCGGGTTTCGTGGCGGATTCTTTGGGGTGTTTTATTTATGAGTGTCATACTCAACAAATACCTTTCGGTCTTGCGGACTTCAATGGGGTTCTTCACACATTTCCGTCATCAGTCGTTTGCGCCATCATAAGACTTTATTCACCTTAAAATGATTGACTTGAAACAAGCGTATGGTTTCCACCAATCGGAAACAGACCTGAACAGTGTGGCGATATTGCCAGTTCGGCAAGTTTTTGACGCTTCTGCCACGGGCATCGGCCGCAAACAGGCCGGTTTTGCCGCGTGACGGGTTGAAATTTCGCCGCGATACCCTTTTATCGTGGTTAATAAATGCCAAGTCGAATCGCATTTTTTCTGTTTGATGCGTAGATGGAGAGTAAGACTATGGGGACTTTGAACGTCAATTTGCTGGCCGTTGCCGCTGTCGGCATGGTTCTGGCAGGATGCCAGAGTACGCGTTTTGACAATGATATGGACCGTGTCACACCTTCACCCGCTCCGTTGCAATCTGCGCCGGCCGGGTCCGTGACCCAGAGCCAGTTGCCGCCTCCCGGCGGCGCCAACCAGTTTCCGACAGCGCCGACGACGGGCAATGGCGCTGCACCGGGTGGTCAGGGGACGCAGGTTGCGTCACTCCCACCGGCAAATGCACCTGATGTGACGGCCAGCAGCGTCGCAGGCGTGTGGAATGCTTCGCTTGGTGGCCAGAGCTGCAAAATCGCAACGCCACAGACAAAGTTTGGTCAGGGTTATCGCGCCGGTCCGTTGCGCTGTCCGGGTGAGCTTGCAAACCTCACATCATGGGCAGTCAGCGGCAAGCAGCTCACCCTTTATGATGCAGCGGGTGGCACTGTCGCTCGGCTCTATTCATCCGGGTCGTCGCGGTTTGATGGTCAGACCACTGGTGGACAGAGTGTGAGCCTGTCACGTTAAGCCCAAAATGGGAGTGTGCAGCACAGGTTCGCCCGCTGCACACGTCCGGAGACTGCAGTTCGCATGTCGCACGATAATCTGAAAGTGTTCCCCTCCGTGCGCGAGCGCTATGATTCGCTCGTGCAAGCCGGGGATATTGATGCGGACCCAGCCCAAGAGCTTCTTGCAAGCCGGTTCGACCGGCTGATCCGTGAACTGGCAACAAAGCGGCTTGCGACCAAATCCAGCGCGCTGGGCTGGCTGTTCAGCCGCCGTTCGCCGCGCCACGAGGTGATCAAGGGTCTTTATATTTTCGGTGAGGTCGGGCGCGGCAAAACCATGCTGATGGACATGTTTCATCAGCTCGTTCCAGCCAAACGCAAACGCCGTGCGCATTTTCTCGATTTCATGGCCGACGTGCACGAGCGCATCAATGCGCATCGAAAAGCGCACAAGAATGGCGAGACCAAACAGGATGATCCTATCCCGCCCGTCGCCGATGCGCTGGCGGAACAGGCTTGGGTCCTGTGCTTCGATGAATTCACCGTGACTGATATTGCCGACGCAATGATTCTGTCACGGCTGTTTAAGGCATTGTTCGAGCGCGGTGTTGTCCTCGTCGCCACATCCAATGTGGAACCTGACAATCTTTATCGGGACGGGTTGAACCGGCAGCTTTTTCTGCCCTTTATCGATCTCTTGAAAACCAATGTTGACGTTATCAATCTGGACGCGCGTACGGATTACCGGCTGGAAAAACTCAACCGCATGCCGGTTTATCTCTCACCGCTGAGCGAGGATACAACGCGCAAAATGGATGACGCCTGGCATGCGGCGACCGATGGGGCGACCGTTGCCGAAGACAGTTTCAAGGTCAAGGGCCGCACGGTTATTGTTCCGCAGGCGGCCCGTCATGTGGCGCGTTTTACATTCGCTGATCTTTGCTCAAAGCCATTGGGTGCATTGGACTATGCAGCCATTATTTCGCGGTACCAGACAATCTTTATCGATGACGTTCCGATTCTTGACTACTCCAGACGCAACGAGGCCAAGCGGTTCATCATTCTCATCGACATTCTCTATGATCACCATGTGCATGTGGTAATTTCCGCGGCAGCTTCGCCTGATAAGCTTTATGAGGCCAATCGCGGCACCGAGGCTTTCGAGTTTGACCGCACAGCTTCGCGCCTCTTTGAAATGCAGAGCGCGGACTATCTCGCGGAAGCCGCACCTATAGCTGAAGAATCAGGACCCGCAGAGGCCTGAGTTCGCTATCAAATGACTGTGATGCGGGTCGCCCTTATTTCATCATTTTGATATGTTGCCTATGTTAGATAACGCCAGAAAATCCTTCCTCAGGCTAAATTCAATTGACGTTTACGTAAATCCCATCAAATCTAAACGATTGAATTTATTGGGGGGAAAATTTTTGGTTGAGTTATTTTTGAAAGAGGAATATTCGAACGTCCCAACGCAAAGGCGCATGGTCATGGGCTCTGCCCAACGTCGTTGTTGTCCTTTGGCGTCCGTCCAGACTTCAGATCAGGGAAGTAACCAGCATGGCACGTAACAAAATCGCCCTCATCGGTTCAGGCATGATCGGTGGAACATTGGCACATTTGATCGGGCTCAAGGAGCTCGGTGATATCGTGCTCTTCGACATCGCAGAAGGCACTCCTCAGGGCAAAGGGCTCGATATTGCCCAGTCATCACCGGTTGATGACTTTGACGCCAAGCTCGTCGGCGCCAATGATTATTCGGCGATCGAGGGTTCGGATGTGGTCATCGTGACCGCAGGTGTACCGCGCAAGCCCGGCATGAGCCGCGACGATCTGCTCGGTATCAACCTTAAGGTCATGGAACAGGTTGGCGCGGGCATCAAGAAGTATGCACCCAACGCTTTCGTCATCTGCATCACCAACCCGCTCGATGCGATGGTCTGGGCCCTGCAGAAGTTCTCCGGTCTGCCAAAGAACATGGTTGTCGGCATGGCTGGCATTCTCGACAGCGCCCGCTTCCGTTATTTCCTCGCCGATGAATTCAAGGTTTCGGTCGAAGACGTCACCGCTTTTGTTCTCGGCGGTCATGGCGATTCGATGGTGCCGCTGGCCCGTTACTCGACCGTTGCCGGTATTCCGTTGCCTGATCTCGTCAAGATGGGTTGGACCAGTCAGGAAAAGCTCGACCAGATCATCCAGCGCACCCGTGATGGTGGTGCGGAAATCGTTGGTTTGCTGAAGACCGGTTCGGCCTTCTACGCACCGGCTTCCTCGGCAGTCCAGATGGCTGAAGCCTTCCTGAAGGACAAGAAGCGCGTTCTACCTGTTGCCGCGCATCTTTCCGGTCAGTACGGCGTCAAGGACATGTATGTCGGCGTGCCTGTGATCATCGGTGCTGGCGGCGTGGAACGCATCATCGAAATCGATCTCAACAAGACCGAAGAAAAGGCCTTTGAAAGCTCAGTGGCTTCCGTCGCTGGTCTTTGCGAAGCCTGCATCGCCATCGCGCCGAACCTCAAGTAATTCGGCCTGAACATTCTGAAACGATCCAGTGTTTGTGCCGGATTTTTCGTAGAGGAAGTTAACTGATGAATATTCACGAATATCAGGCCAAGCGCCTGCTCCACTCCTTCGGTGCGCCGATTGCCAATGGCGTTGCCGTCTATTCCGTCGAACAGGCGGAAGAGTGGGCAAAGACGCTGCCCGGTCCGCTTTATGTGGTCAAGAGCCAGATTCATGCGGGCGGTCGTGGCAAGGGTAAATTCAAGGAACTCGGTCCTGACGCAAAGGGCGGTGTTCGCCTTTCGAAGTCGGTCGAGGAAGTTGTTGCCAATGCCAAGGAAATGCTAGGCAATACGCTTGTAACCAAGCAGACTGGTCCCGCTGGCAAGCAGGTCAATCGCCTCTACATCGAAGATGGTGCGGACATTGACCGCGAGCTTTATCTGTCGATTCTCGTTGATCGTACGGTTGGCCGTCCGGCTTTCGTGGTTTCCACGGAAGGCGGCATGGACATCGAAGCTGTAGCCCATGACACGCCGGAAAAGATCATCACCGTGGCGATCGATCCGGAAAAGGGCGTGACAGCGGATGATATAACGAAGATCAGCGATGCTTATGGCCTGACCGGCGAAGCGCGCACGGACGGCGAAACGCTGTTCCCGATCCTCTACAAGGCCTTCACCGAGAAAGACATGAGCCTGCTCGAGGTCAACCCGCTGATCGTCATGACCAATGGCCGTCTGCGCGTTCTCGATGCCAAGGTCTCCTTCGATGGCAACGCGCTGTTCCGTCATCCTGATGTGGTTGAACTGCGTGACACCACGGAAGAAGACGCCAAGGAAATCGAAGCGTCCAAGTATGATCTCGCCTATGTCGCCCTCGACGGCAATATTGGCTGCATGGTCAATGGTGCCGGTCTTGCCATGGCAACGATGGATATCATCAAGCTCTATGGTGCGGAGCCAGCAAACTTCCTCGACGTTGGCGGCGGCGCCAACAAGGAGAAGGTGACGGCTGCGTTCAAGATCATCACTGCCGATCCGGCTGTTGAAGGCATCCTGATCAACATTTTCGGCGGCATCATGAAGTGTGATGTGATTGCTGAAGGTGTGATCGCTGCGGTCAAGGAAGTGGGCCTCAAGGTTCCGCTGGTTGTCCGCCTTGAAGGCACCAATGCCGAGCTCGGCAAGAAGATCATCAATGAAAGCGGCCTCAACGTCGTTTCCGCCGATGATCTCGATGACGCGGCTCAGAAAATCGTCAAGGCCGTGAAGGGAAACTAAGGCATGTCTATTCTTGTTAACAAAGACACCAAGGTTCTCGTTCAGGGCCTGACCGGCAAGACCGGCACATTCCACACCGAACAGGCTCTGGCCTATTACGGTACCCAGATGGTTGGTGGTATCCACCCGAAAAAGGGCGGCGAGACCTGGGAGGGCAAGTTGCCGACCGGTGCTGGCGCCCAGTTACCGATCTTCGCATCGGTTGCCGAAGGCAAGGATCGCACCGGCGCCAACGCCTCGGTGATCTATGTGCCGCCAGCAGGCGCTGCCGAAGCCATTCTTGAAGCAATCGAGGCGGAAATCCCGCTGATCATCTGCATCACCGAAGGCATTCCGGTTATCGACATGGTTCGCGTCAAGGCTCGCCTCGACCGTTCGACTTCGCGCCTGATCGGCCCGAACTGCCCCGGCGTCCTGACCCCTGAAGAATGCAAGATCGGCATTATGCCGGGCAATATCTTCCAGAAGGGTTCGGTGGGTGTTGTATCCCGCTCCGGCACACTTACCTATGAAGCAGTGTTCCAGACAACGAATGAAGGCCTTGGCCAGACAACGGCAGTCGGTATTGGCGGTGATCCTGTAAAGGGTACCGAATTCATCGACATACTTGAGATGTTCCTGGCTGATGAAGCAACAAAGTCCATCATCATGATCGGCGAAATCGGCGGCTCGGCTGAAGAAGACGCAGCACAGTTTATTGCCGACGAAGCCAAGCGCGGACGCAAGAAGCCAATGGCCGGTTTCATCGCCGGACGTACGGCTCCTCCCGGACGCACTATGGGCCATGCCGGCGCTGTTATTTCGGGCGGCAAGGGTGGCGCAGAAGACAAGATCGCTGCCATGGAAGCTGCAGGTATCCGCGTTTCGCCTTCACCGGCGCAGCTCGGCAAGACATTGGTTGAAGTCCTCAAGGGCTAAAACCGCAGTTGGGCAGATTTCTGCCCGGATTGCAGACCAAGACAGATCGGGGCGGCTCTTCGCCCCGTTCAAATCCACGGGGATTTCCCGGCAAGGGCCGGAAACCTCAACCCAGAGTGTTCTTGGGTCGCGATGATCCTGGACGCTCTCATCAAGGGAGACGGAGCGGGTGCTCCGGTCAACACACATGGCACGTCAAGAACAGGCCAACGACATTTTCGCGCTCACATCATTTCTCTATGGTGGCAATGCCCATTATATCGAGGAACTGCATGCGCAGTATGAGAAGGACCCGGCATCGGTTGGTCCCGAATGGCAGGAATTCTTTGCCAATCTCAACGACACCAAAGCCGATGTCATCAAGAACGCTCAGGGCGCATCCTGGGAAAAGCCAAACTGGCCGATCGCTGGCAATGGTGAACTCGTCTCCGCGCTCGACGGCAATTGGGGTGAAGTTGAAAAACACATCACTGACAAGCTGAAGGCCAAATCCACCAATGGCGCAGCAAACGGTGCGGCAGTATCGGCTGCCACAGCCACGGCGGACATTATCCACGCGGCCCGCGATTCCGTACGCGCCATCATGATGATCCGCGCCTACCGTATGCGTGGTCACCTGCATGCCAAGCTCGATCCGCTTGGCCTCGCCGAGGTGAAGGAAGATTATAACGAGCTGTCGCCCGAGAGCTACGGCTTCTCGCCCGCAGACTATGACCGCAAGATCTTCATCGACAATGTGCTGGGTCTCGAATACGCGACCATCCCGCAGATGCTCGACATTCTGCAGCGTACCTATTGCTCGACCATCGGCGTCGAGTTCATGCACATTTCCGATCCGGTGGAAAAGTCGTGGATTCAGGAACGCATCGAAGGCCCGGACAAGGGCGTTGCCTTCACCGCTGAGGGTAAGAAGGCCATTCTGTCGAAGCTGATCGAGGCTGAAGGTTTCGAGCAGTTCATCGATGTCAAGTATAAGGGCACGAAGCGTTTCGGTCTTGATGGTGGTGAGTCCCTCATCCCGGCACTGGAGCAGATCGTCAAGCGCGGCGGCTCGATGGGCCTGAAGGAAATCGTCCTTGGCATGGCGCACCGCGGCCGTCTCAACGTGCTCAGCCAGTTCATGCGCAAGCCACACCGCGCGATCTTCCACGAATTCAAGGGCGGCTCCTACGCGCCTGATGATGTCGAAGGTTCCGGTGACGTGAAGTACCATCTGGGTGCGTCATCGGACCGTGAGTTCGATGGCAACAAGGTCCATCTGTCGCTGACGGCCAACCCGTCGCATCTGGAAATCGTCAATCCGGTTGTCATGGGCAAGGCCCGCGCCAAGCAGGATCTGCTGGCCGGTCGTGACCGCGACGATATGGTTCCGCTGTCGGAGCGCGCCAAGATCATGCCGCTGCTGCTGCATGGCGATGCCTCATTTGCCGGTCAGGGTGTGGTTGCGGAATGTCTTGGCCTTTCCGGCCTGCGCGGTCACCGCGTTGGCGGTACGGTGCATTTCATCATCAACAACCAGATTGGTTTCACCACCAATCCGCGCCTGTCGCGTTCTTCGCCTTATCCATCCGATGTGGCCAAGATGATTGAGGCACCGATTTTCCACGTCAATGGCGACGATCCGGAAGCGGTTGTGTATGTGGCGAAGATTGCCACCGAATACCGCATGACATTCCACAAGCCGGTTGTCATCGACATGTTCTGCTATCGCCGCTTCGGTCACAATGAAGGCGACGAGCCTGCATTCACACAGCCGCTGATGTACAAGACCATTCGTGGCCAGAAGACAACGGTTCAGCTCTACTCTGCCAAGCTGATCGAGCAGGGTCTGCTTGCTGAAGCTGATGTCGAGAAGATGCGTGCCGCGTGGCGCGAAAACCTCGAACAGGAGTTTGAAGCCGGCCAACACTACAAGCCCAACAAGGCCGATTGGCTGGATGGTGCGTGGAGTGGTCTGCGTACGGCTGATAATGCGGACGAACAGCGCCGCGGCAAAACAGGGCTTCCGTTGAAGACAGTCAAGGAAATCGGCAAGAAGCTTGCCGAAGTTCCAGCTGGTTTCAATGTACACCGGACGATCCAGCGCTTTCAGGATAACCGTGCCAAGATGGTCGAAACCGGTGAAGGTTTCGATTGGGCCATGGCTGAGGCTCTGGCTTTCGGCTCGCTGGCTATCGAAGGTCATCCAATCCGTCTGTCGGGTCAGGATGTCGAGCGCGGTACATTCAGCCAGCGTCATTCGGTTCTCTACGATCAGGAAACCGAACAGCGTTACATTCCGCTCAACAACCTGCAAAAAGGTCAGGCGATCTACGAAGTCATCAACTCGATGCTTTCGGAAGAGGCTGTGCTTGGTTTTGAGTATGGCTATTCGCTATCGGATCCACGTGCGTTGACATTGTGGGAAGCCCAGTTCGGCGATTTCGCCAACGGTGCGCAGGTTGTGTTCGACCAGTTTATCTCGTCGGGCGAACGCAAGTGGCTGCGTATGTCAGGTCTCGTCTGCCTGCTGCCGCATGGTTATGAAGGTCAGGGTCCGGAGCATTCTTCGGCCCGTCTGGAACGCTATCTGCAGCTTTGTGCGGAAGACAATATGCAGGTGGCAAACTGCACCACACCTGCCAATTACTTCCATATCCTGCGCCGCCAGATGAAACGCGACTTCCGCAAGCCGCTCATCCTGATGACACCGAAATCACTGCTGCGTCATAAGCGTGCCGTGTCCTCGATCAGCGACTTCACAGGCGATTCCTCGTTCCACCGTCTGCTGTGGGATGATGCGCAGCTCCTGAAGGATCAGGTCATCAAGCTGCAGAAGGACTCGAAGATTCGGCGGGTCGTCCTGTGCTCGGGCAAGGTCTATTACGACCTTTATGAAGAGCGCGAGAAGCGTGGTATTGACGATGTCTATCTGCTGCGTGTCGAACAGCTTTATCCTTTCCCGGCCAAGGCGCTGATCACTGAGCTGTCCCGCTTCCGCAATGCGGAAATGGTCTGGTGTCAGGAAGAGCCCAAGAACATGGGCGCCTGGGCCTTTATCGATCCTTATCTGGAATGGGTTCTGGCGCATATCGATGCCAAGCATCAGCGCGTTCGTTATACTGGACGTCCTGCCGCTGCATCAACAGCAACAGGCCTCATGTCCAAACACCTTGCACAGCTCGAAGCATTCCTTGAAGATGCCCTCGGCTCCTAAACCACAACAAACAGAAGTCATCTGACGATCAACGGAAGAGCAAGATCATGGCAACCGAAATTCGCGTCCCAACGCTGGGCGAATCCGTTTCCGAAGCGACCATTGGCAAATGGTTCAAGAAAGTCGGCGAGGCAATTGTTGCCGACGAGCCGCTGGTAGAACTCGAGACCGACAAGGTAACACTTGAAGTTCCGGCTGCCGCTGCCGGTGTTCTTGAAGAAATCACCGCCAAGGAAGGCGATACGGTCGAGGTTGGTGCCTTGCTCGGGATGATCGGTGCAGCTGGTGCTGCCCCGGCTGCCAAGAAGGAAGAAGCCAAGCCGGAAGCCGTTGCACAGGCATCAGGCGCAGCCGGCGCATCTTCGGTCGCTGAAGCTGAAGCAAAGGCCGGCGAAGTTGCAGGCAACACACCAGTAACCGCGCGCAAGGAAAGCGAAATGCCTGCTTCCCCGGCGGCTTCCAAGCTGCTGGCTGAAAAGGGTGTTTCCGTTTCGCAGGTCGATGGTTCCGGCAAGCGTGGTCAGGTGCTCAAGGGTGATGTGCTCGATGCCGTTGCCAAGGGTATCGCTGCACAGCCAGCCGCCGCTCCTGCACCGCAGGCCGCCCGTCCGGCCTCTTCGGCGGATGATGCGTCACGCGAAGAGCGGGTGAAGATGACCCGCCTGCGCCAGACCATTGCGCGCCGCCTCAAGGATGCGCAGAGCACTGCAGCGATGCTGACCACTTACAACGAAGTGGACATGTCGGCGGTGATGGATCTGCGTAACCGCTACAAGGAAATTTTTGAGAAGAAGCACGGCGTCAAACTCGGCTTCATGGGCTTCTTCACCAAGGCTGTGACCCATGCGCTGAAGGAAATTCCTGCGGTTAATGCGGAAATCGACGGCACTGACATCATCTACAAGAACTTTGCCCATGTTGGCGTTGCTGTCGGTACGGATAAAGGTCTGGTTGTTCCGGTTGTGCGCAATGCTGATCAGATGTCGATTGCCGAAATCGAGAAGGACATTGGCCGTCTCGGCAAGGCAGCCCGCGATGGCGCGCTTTCCATGGCTGACATGCAGGGCGGTACATTCACCATCTCCAATGGTGGCGTTTATGGCTCGCTGATGTCCTCGCCGATCCTCAATGCACCGCAGTCGGGCATTCTCGGCATGCACAAGATTCAGGACCGTCCAGTTGTTGTCGGCGGCCAGATCGTCATCCGCCCGATGATGTATCTTGCCCTGAGCTATGACCACCGCATCGTTGACGGCAAGGAAGCCGTGACCTTCCTCGTCCGTGTCAAGGAAAGCCTGGAAGATCCGGAACGTCTGGTTCTCGATCTCTAAGGACAGCAATCGTTGGCCCTGTTCCATCAAAGGAACGGGGCTGCACTTTGTGGTGTGGTGAATCGGATCAGGTTGAGTTAATTTCGCTACCCGATCACAAGGCCGGTGCCTCTGCGGTCGATACGTCTGGTATCCATGTTTTGCCGGTCTTCGGAAGAACGGCATGAGATGAAAGGCAACGCAAATGGCTTTTGGACCGAACTTCCCACCCCTTGAACCTCATATCTGCGTCAAAGGCGGCCTTGAAGCGATCGCCTTTTACGAAAAGGCCTTTGGTGCTGAAAACACGTTCACGCAGTTGGCCGAAGATGGCAAACGCGTCATGCACGCCAATATTCATCTCTTCGGTGGTTCGTTCATGCTGCATGACGAGTTTCCTGAGTATAGGAATCAGGGTGGTGAGAACGATGTGATGTCACCACTCACCCGTGGCGGAGCCAGCGTTGCGCTCAATGTCAACCTATCCAAGCCAGCCGCTGTTGATGCAGCGGTGGACCGGGCAGTCAAGGCAGGCGCGACCCTGATCATGCCGGTTGAAGATACGTTCTGGAATGCCCGTTATGGCCGTATTCGTGACCCTTTCGGTCATGTCTGGGCTTTTAATGCCGCCCTTGAGGCTGCGGGAGAATAATAAGCATGTCGCATTACATGTATGAGTTTCTCGGCCTCATGGCGGTCTTCTCGATCATGATCGTTTCGCCGGGTGCCGACTTTGCCATTGTTGTACGCCAGAGCATCGTGCATGGCCGTCGTAGCGCCATCATGACCAGTTTTGGCATCGGCGCTTCATTGCTCTTTCATATCAGCTACACCATTCTCGGCCTTGGCCTGCTGGTGTCGAAATCTCTGTTCCTGTTCGGCATGTTGAAATGGGCCGGTGCGGCCTATCTCTTCTATCTCGGCGTCAAGGCACTACGTGCGCCCGGAATGGAAGCGCCTGCCATTGTCGCGGGTGAAAAGGACAAGAATATCTCCGATTGGCGTTGTTTCCTGATGGGCTTTGTCACCAATGCGCTCAACCCAAAGCCTGTTTTGTTCTTCCTGTCGTTGTTTTCGGCTCTCGTCAGCCATGAAACGCCAGCGCTGGTGCAGGCAACCTATGGCCTGTTCATGGCGATAGCGCTGATCGCCTGGTTTGTCGCGGTTTCAACGTTCTTTACCATGCAATCCGTGCGCGACCGGTTTGTATCTTGGGGCCGCTGGTTCAACCGTGTGACCGGGCTTGTCTTCATCGGGCTTGGAATCAAGCTCGCAACCCAGCAGGCGAGCTAGAGTACTGATGATCTTGTCCTCTCGCCATCGTCTGGGAAAATGCGCTGCCGTTCTTGCGGTGTTCGGTGTGCTGGTGTCGCAACCGGCTTTTGCCGCGTGCCTGCAGGATCATGCCGTCTATACGGATAGGGACGATGATTTTACGCTGACGTTCAAAAGCGCCCCGGATGACGGACCGGCAGTCACGGCGAATGAATTCACAATCCGGATGAATGACAGCGATCTCAAGCTTGATGGTGTTGTCATGTGGGACAAGGATGGGGGCAGACCCAATGCCACTGTCATGTACAAGTGCCCGGCGGGTGACGTAACCGGCGACGAGTTGCAGCGATGCACTGTCTGGAAAGGTGTTGTCTATGCCTTGAAGGAGGGCGCTGACGCCGAACTTCTGCCAACGGCCAAGGAGCCTTCCGCACAGGCACTGCTCCTGCCGGATTTTTCCGGCGCGATGAGCAGTTTCAATTTCAAACTCGAAAAACCCCTTGAGACTTTTCCATGGGAAGTCTTCCGTTTCAAAGAATGCGTGCCCGAACAGTAGTTTCGAGTTGCGTCACAGAAGAAGGATTTAATCATGTCATATGACGTCGTCATCATCGGAACAGGTCCGGGCGGTTATGTCTGCGCGATCAAGGCTGCGCAGCTTGGCCTGAAGACCGCGGTGATTGAAAAGCGCGATACGTTTGGCGGCACCTGCCTCAACATCGGTTGCATTCCCTCCAAGGCACTGCTGCACGCTTCGGAAGTGTTCCATGAAGCAGGTCATTCGCATGCGACGCTGGGTGTGGACGTTGGTACACCAAAGCTCAATCTGAAAGCGATGCTTGCACACAAGGATGCAACGGTTGAATCCAACGTCAATGGCGTGGCCTTCCTGTTCAAGAAAAACAAGATCGATACGTTCAAGGGCACCGGCAAGGTCGTGGCTGCGGGCAAGGTTTCCGTGACCGGCGATGATGGCAAGGTACAGGAAATCGAGACAAAGAACATTGTCATCGCCACCGGTTCCGACGTTGCCGGTATTCCTGGTGTGAATGTCGAATTTGATGAAAAGGTCATTGTTTCCTCGACCGGCGCGCTGGAGTTTACCAAGGTTCCGGAAACGCTTGTGGTTGTTGGTGGCGGTGTTATCGGCCTCGAACTGGGTTCGGTCTGGGCGCGTCTTGGCGCCAAGGTAACGGTTGTTGAATTCCTCGACAAAATTCTCGGGCCGATGGATGGCGAAGTATCACGCCAGTTCCAGCGTATGCTGGAGAAGCAGGGCATCGAGTTTAAAATGAGTGCCAAAGTGACCGGCGTTGAAAAATCCGGCAAGGGCGCCAAGGTTACATTTGAGCCAGTCAAGGGCGGTGAGGCCCAGAGCGTTACGGCTGATGCGGTACTCGTTTCAACGGGCCGCCGCCCCTATACGGACGGTCTTGGCCTGAAGGAAGCCGGTGTTGAGGTTGATAATCGTGGGCGCGTTGCCATCAATGATCATTGGCAGACCAATGTGGCTGGTATTTATGCCATTGGCGACGTGGTTCAAGGGCCTATGCTGGCGCATAAAGCTGAAGATGAAGGTATCGCTGTTGCGGAAATTCTGGCCGGTCAGGCCGGTCATGTGAATTTCGATGCCATTCCGAGCGTCGTCTACACGCAGCCGGAAGTGGCCTCAGTCGGCAAGACGGAAGAAGAGCTGAAAGCAGCCGGTATTGATTACAAGGCGGGTAAATTCCCGTTCACAGCCAATGGCCGTGCCCGCGCCATGCTGCACACAGACGGCTTCGTTAAAATCCTTGCGGATAAGGCGACTGATCGTGTGCTCGGTGTTCACATCGTCGGTTTTGGCGCTGGCGAGATGATCCATGAAGCGACTGTATTGATGGAATTTGGCGGCTCATCGGAAGATCTGGCTCGCACAACGCACGCACATCCAACCATGTCGGAAGCAGTGCGCGAAGCGGCTCTCGCGACCTTTGCCAAGCCGATCCATATGTGATCCGGTCTCCAGACGAATAAGAAAAGGCCCGGAATACCGGGCCTTTTAGTTTCACTACCCATCCGGCATTAATTGTTGCTAGGAGCCGGTGTGGTTGGAGCCGGAGCCGGCTGAGCCGGGGCAGGCGTTGCTGGTGCTGTGGATGCCGGTGGCTCAGCTGTTGCAGGCGCAGGGGCCCGCGTTGTCGGTGCTGGCGGTGCCGGAGCATCCATTGTCGTGCTGCTATTCAGATAATAATAACCGCCGATAACCAAAGCAGCGATCAATATACCTGCAATAAGGAATCCGCTCCCGCCTCCGCTTCTCTGAACCACTCTTGGTTCAGGATCTGTCTGCGCGTCCACGGGACGTTGCAAGTTGGGGTCATAGGTCATCTCACGTCCTCCGTAATGCTCTTGCGTTCAGGAAGGATAACGGTTCATCGCGTTGTAAGTTCCCATATTACGCGGAGGCTGCGATGTCTGTGGGATATATCATTCAAAACCATCCGATTGCCGAGAGCGATAATTATTGCGCCGTAACTGTGTATCCCTTGGCGCGGAAGAGTGTCACAAGCCCGTTTTTCCCAGGAAGATGCAGGGCACCAACAGCTATAAAGACATTTCCTTTGTCGATAATGGGGATAGCGCGCTCCACCATGACCCGGTTGCGGGCATCAACCATCTTCTCTTCGAAAGCCGCGTAGTTCTCACCGGTCGCCGTACCATCCGGAGAAAGGGAACGCATGAAGGGAAAGATCAGGGCCGTATCGCCATGGGTATAGAGCACCACCATGGTTTCGAACATGTCAGGCAGCTTTGATGCCAGATTAAGCGTCTCGATCAGACCATCGACATGGAATTTCAGCGGCAAGGATGCCATGGCGCTGAGCTGATCCTTGATGGTTTCAAGCCCGGCAATTTCCTTGCCCTGCGTCTTGGCATCCCGGGCAAGCTTGATATCGAGAAAGGCCTGACCGCTTTTGCCACGTTCAAGCTCGCAGGGAGACATGGCAAGCATGCTGGTGATGATCCAGGGCTGCATTTTGTTAAGCGCCGCCAATGACAGGCCTCGCGCAGCAAGTCCCGTTTTCACGTCCTCAAGCTTGTCGGCTGGTATGAGCTTTTCCAATGTATTGTCATCGGTAAACATCATCAGTCCCGGATCCTGCGCCATGACCTTCAACGGCGCTTTTGGATCAAGGACTTCATCTGTCTCGATCACAACCGTTCCTGCGCCTTGATAGGCATTCTGGGCTGTATCGGAAAGCTTCAATACACGCGGATCGGTCAGATGCATGGTGCCAAAAAGCCATGAAGGTTTCGTTCCGGGCTTTTCGATCTTCCACAGAATGCTTTTGCCGTTCTCCGTGGCTTCCGCTTCCTTTCGCAAGGCCGCAAGTTTTTCAGGATCGGACTTGGCCATTTCAGCGATGAGGTCATGCCCGCCGCAGGATATGTCTTCGGCACGCGCATGGGTTGCGGTGAACGCAACAATCAGGAAAGAGGCGAGCAAAAGCCAGCTCAAGAAAGCCAGAAGACGCAGGGCGCCGTCGGCTATACGATCAAGAGAAATGGTTGGGCCGGTATGGGTCATGGTCTGTTCATACGGTTGGTTTGGCAAAAAGGCGTTAAAACCATTCTGCAAATTGTTTGTAACACAGATATTGTCGGTCTTCAGGCGCGGGGATGTGCCTTGTCATAGATTTCCATCAGCCGCTCCGTATCAACGCCGGTATAGACCTGTGTTGTGGAGAGGCTCGCATGGCCGAGCAGTTCCTGAATCGTGCGCAGATCACCGCCGCGTCCAAGCAAATGAGTGGCGAAGGAATGGCGCAGCGCATGCGGGGTTGCCGTGTCGGGCAGGCCAAGCGCACCGCGCATCTTCTGCATGTCGCGCTGGATGATTGCTGGATGCAATTCACCACCGCGCGCGCCGCGGAACAGCGGCTTTCCCTCTTCCAGTTCGTAAGGGCACAGCTTGCGATATTCCTCTACAGCCCTGTGGACAATGGGCAGAAGCGGCACCATACGCGTCTTGTTGCCCTTGCCTGTGATGGGAATGGAGCGGGCCGAAGGGTCGCGCAATGCACTGCCGTCAAGGTTAAGCGCTTCGGAGATGCGCAATCCGCAACCATAAAGCAGGGTCAGGACGGCTGCATTGCGCGCGGCGATCCATGGCTCCTCATTGAGCTGCTCGCCCTTCTCCACCACGCGCCGGGCATCAACAGTGGTCAATGGTTTTGGCAGTGATTTGGGCTGCTTCGGCGCGCGCATGGCAATGGAAGCCGCCGCATTGGCCATGCCCTGCTTTTCCAGATAGCGCAAAAAGGAGCGGATGCCCGCCAGACCACGGCCAAGTGTGCGTGCCCCGGCACCATCATTGCGGCGGCGCGCCAGATAGGATCGCAGATCAGCAATACGCAGGGTCGCAACGTCTTTCAGCGACGGTGGCTCGGCGAGGTGACCAGTGAGAAACTGAAAAAACTGACGGGTGTCGCGCTCATAAGCCTCAAGTGTATTGGCTGCGAGACGACGGGTATTTTTCAGTGATTTCAGCCATTCTTCCCGCGCGGCAATCAGGTCAGGCCGGGCCGAAACAAGAAATTCGGCACTCTGTGGCTGCACGACCATGGCAATACTCCTCAACCCTATTTCCGCCTGACAATGCCACAGCAGTCCTTACGGAGTCGTTTCGCTTGTCCTTCTCACTTGGCGTTTGGCCAAAGACAGAGTAATTCCTCCAACGAAGAAGATAGGAATGGAAAAAGCCTATGGCAAAATTGAATGATCCCGTGCAGCTCGCCATTATCGGTGCAGCGCATGGAACGCGCGGTGAGGTGCGGGTAAAGACTTTTACCGGTGATCCCTTGGCATTGGCTGATTACGGCCTGCTTTATGATGTGACCGGCAGAAGCTTTGAGATATTGGCAATCCGCCCCGCCAATACCGTTGTCGTTGTGCGGTTCCGGGGTGTCAATGACCGCACAATGGCCGAAGCGTTGAATGGAACAATGTTGTTTATTGATCGCGCGCAGCTGCCTGAGGAACTCGACGAAGACGAGTTTTATCATGCGGACCTCATTGGGCTTGATGCGGTTGACGGAGAAGGCAAACCCTATGGCAAAGTCTCGGCCATGTTCAATTTCGGTGGCGGTGATCTCATCGAGCTGACGATACCGGGCCGCCGGCCGATGCTGGTTCCGTTTACACAAGCCGCTGTCCCATCCATCGACGTAAAGGCAGGGCAGGTTGTTATTGATCCGGCTGCGGCTGGGCTGATCGCCGATGAGAACGAGGAAGAAGAGCGGCGCAGGCAGCTTGGCGGCGATGGCGGGAAAGAGCGTCCATGAGCGGCAATGCCGGTTTCCGGGCCACTGTCTTGACACTCTACCCGGAAATGTTCCCGGGACCACTTGGCGTATCCCTCGCAGGCAAGGCATTGGCCGACAAAGCATGGTCGCTTGAGACAGTGCAGATACGCGAATTTGCGACGGACAAGCACCGCATGGTCGATGACACTCCCGCTGGCGGTGGTGCCGGTATGGTGATGAAAGCGGATGTGCTCGCGCGTGCCGTAGACCAAGTGGCTGATGGGCGACCAAGGCTGTTCATGAGCCCACGCGGCAAACCGCTCAGTCAGGAACGGGTGCGAGAGCTTGCCGCAGGTCCGGGTGCCGTCATTTTGTGCGGCCGGTTCGAAGGCGTTGATGAACGGTTGATCGAAGCACGGCAGTTTGAAGAAGTTTCGATCGGCGATTACATCCTGTCAGGCGGTGAGACTGCGGCCATCGTTGTTCTTGATGCAATTGTGCGACTTCTTCCCGGCGTAATGGGCAATGCGCAATCAGGTGAGACGGAGAGCTTTGAGACTGGTCTGCTGGAGCATCCGCAATATACCAAACCGCAGGAGTGGGAAGGGCGGCGTATCCCCGATGTGTTGCTCTCCGGTAATCATGGAGCCATCGAGAAGTGGCGCAAGGCGGAGGCTGAAAAGCTGACGCAGGAGCGACGCCCCGACCTTTGGGATCGCTATCCGCAGGCGAAGAAGCCGCGCAAATAGGCGGAGCCAACACAATGCAGTTTCGAAGCGGTGCGGTGGGTGATATTCCCGCCATTGCAGCAATTGAACGGGCTTCCGCGTTGCGATTCCTTGATATCGGCATGGTGGAGATCGCCAATGATGATCCAACACCCGATGCTGTCTTGCTTGAGCGGATCGGTCAAGATCGCCTTTTTGTCGCCGTTGATGCGAAGCCGATTGCCTTTGTGATTTTTGGCTTGGTCGATGACCAGCTTTATATCGAACAAATCGACGTTGACCCGGAATATACAGGAAAACGCATCGGGGCGGCGCTGATCGGGCTGGTGGAAGAACGAGCCCGCAAAGAAGGCAGGCAAGGGCTTTTGCTTTCAACCTTCCGGGATGTTCCGTGGAATGCACCCTATTACCGCAGGCTTGGCTTCACCGATATTGTTGACGCGGCATTGAGCCCGGCGCTGTTGCAAATCCGGCAAGAGCATATCGAAAGAGGTCTCGACGAAACGCGAAGGGTTTTCATGCAAAAACCTCTCATCCTCGACTCTGCGGCCAATCAGCGTTAAAAAGAATCGCTGCCAGAGGTGACAAAGCGACTTTTATGGTGTATCTGGCCGCCAACTCGGGAAAAACCCAAGTCCACAATCAATGGATGGTGAATTCGCTCCTGCCTCACTAGAGGCATAGAAATGCGGCCAAAGATGCTGCATGGCAAGTGTTGAGCGCTCTGACTGTTTGAAAAGAAAAGGATGAAGACGATGACCGTCGATATTATTCGTCAGCTCGATCTCGAACAGAGAGCAAAGATCGAAGCAAAGCGCACACTGCCTGATTTCAAGCCAGGTGATACAGTCCGCGTTAACGTACGCGTGACGGAAGGTACACGTACCCGCGTTCAGGCTTATGAAGGCGTTTGCATTGCGCGCAATGGCGCAGGCATCAATGAGAACTTCACAGTTCGCAAGATTTCCTACGGTGAAGGCGTTGAACGCGTATTCCCGATTTTCTCACCACTGGTTGAAGGTGTTGAAGTGGTCCGCCGCGGTAAGGTCCGTCGTGCGAAGCTTTACTACCTGCGTGGCCTGACCGGTAAGGCAGCCCGCATTGCCGAGAAGAAAGACAACCGCAAGGGTAAGACTGCTGTTCCAGTCACTGGTACAGCTGAAAAGGTAACGGAAGAAACCGTTGCCAAGGCACCTGCTGCTGAATAAGCGCAGTTTATTTTGAATTTGAAAAGGCGGTCTTCGGGCCGCCTTTTTCTTTTACTCGGTATTCGTCGTAGTTGTCATTCTACAGTTGAAAAAATGATGCTTGCGCAATAGCAAATAAAGCAGTTGCATGCCGCTTCAGGGGATTGACGGGGCCTTTACAAAGTGAAATTTGTGCTTCGCTTGATCAAAACGCAATATTAGAGGTCTGACATGAATTTGCGATCCGTTATTCTGGCGGGGCTAATGCTCGCCGCAGTGCCGTTTTCGGCTTTGGCTGCGCAACTGCCCGATCTGGGCGGCAAGAAGGTTGCCGTTGTTACGGAAAATGCCTATCCGCCTTTGCAATTTATCGATCCAAAAACCGGCAAGGCTGTGGGCTGGGAATATGATGCCATGAATGAAATCGCCAAGCGATTGAATTTTAAGGTGGAGTATCTGAACACGAGCTGGGATGCGATGATCCAGTCGGTGGCCGATAACCAGTATCAGATCGGCATGACAGGCATTACCATCAATGACGAGCGCAAGCAGAAGGTGGATTTCTCCGAGCCCTATATGCGTTCGGAGCAATTCATGCTGGTTCGCAGTGATGAAAAGCGTTTCTCGGATGCAAAAGGCTTTGCAGAAATCAAGGATGGTCTCGTCGGGGCTCAGCCCGGCACAACCAATTTCTATGTAGCCGTCTATAATCTGCTTGATGGTAACGAGCAAAACCCGCGTATCAAGCTGTTCGAGACGTTTGGTGCGACCATTCAGGCACTCAAGACCGGTGACGTCGATGTCGTTCTGACAGACAGCACGGCGGGCAAGGGCTATGTGGATGCATCGGATGGCAAGTTGAAGCTCGTGGGCGGCCCGCTGGGCGCGGAAGATTTCGGCTTCATCTTTGCCAAGGGCTCTGATCTCGTCGCCCCTGTTAATGCAGCCATTGCTGCCATGAAGGCTGACGGTACCTTTGATGCGCTGAACAAGAAGTGGTTTCTCGACTACAAGCTTGGCCAATAGTTGTCGATTCCCTCACAGAACAGAAGTCCTTTTGTCAAAAAGGACTTCCCCTGGTGGCTGGTCGTTGCGGTGGCAATCGCCATTGCGCTTGGCATAGCCATTCTCGTCAGTGATATTTACGGGCAAGTTTTTTCCACAGTCTCGCAAGGCATCTGGATTACCATCTGGGTATCGCTTCTTGCCTTCTGTCTGGCATCGGGACTCGGCCTTCTGCTCGCAGTCATGAGCCTTTCCGAACACATCGTCTTGCGTCAGACGGCGCGGTTCTATGTCGAGATTGTCCGCGGCATACCCTTGCTGGTGCTTCTGTTCTACATCGCATTTGTTGGCGCGCCTGCCATTGTCGCGCTCTGGAATTTCATCACCCATCCGCTGCAAAATGCCGGACTGTTTGAGCCTTTGCAGGTGCGGGATTTTTCTTTGTTGTGGCGGGCAATCATCGCGCTGACGCTCGCTTATGCGGCGTTTCTGGCGGAAATCTTCCGTGCAGGCATTCAGGCCGTTGATAAGGGGCAGATCGAGGCGGCAAAGGCACTTGGCCTGAAACGGTTCCAGCGGTTCCGTTTAATCGTGATACCGCAGGCGCTGCGCACTATTCTGCCACCCTATGGCAATGACTTCATTTCGATGGTGAAGGATTCTTCGCTTGTATCCGTGCTTGGCGTTGTTGATGTCACGCAAATGGGCAAGGTCTATGCATCAGGATCATTCCGTTTCTTCGAAACCTATTCCGTCGTCGCCTATGTCTATCTGATCCTGACGATCAGCCTGTCACTGGGGCTGCGCTGGATCGAGGCACGGTTGAATGATCGGAATTAAGCCTGCGGTACCAAGCATCTGCCTCAAGAAAAGGCATTGCATTCCCGGTCAAAGCGCGGGTTGCAAATGGCAGGTGAAAGCAGCCGGAAACGGAAACAACGGTCGCAAGACCGCCCAGCACAACAATACGCCGCGAAACCATTTGCGCCTCCCTTTTGCCGCTCGCAAACGAAATGGCTCGGGAATCGCGGTAAAATCATGGAGAAACCGGCTGTCATCGCGGCGCTTTGTCGCCGAAATATTACTTTTATCGCTTGTTTCTTGACGTAAGTGGGCACCGAGTGCATATGTCCACGACATAATCTTACAGCACCATACCATTGCCGAGGATATCGCGATGACTGCGCCACGTACACTCTATGACAAGATCTGGGATGATCATCTGGTTGATCAGCAGGCCGATGGCACCTGCCTTCTTTATATTGATCGTCACCTTGTTCATGAAGTGACCAGTCCGCAGGCTTTCGAAGGGCTCCGTCTTACGAACCGCAAGGTCCGCCATCCCGAGAAGACATTGGCTGTGGTTGACCACAATGTGCCAACCTCGCCGGATCGCGTCAACGGCATCAAGAACGAGGAAAGCCGCATTCAGGTTGAGGCGCTTGCCAAGAATGCCCTGGATTTTGGTGTCGAGTATTATTCCGAGAAGGATATTCGTCAGGGTATCGTGCACATCATTGGACCAGAGCAGGGCTTCACCCTGCCGGGTATGACGATTGTATGCGGCGATAGCCACACCTCGACGCATGGCGCCTTTGGCGCGCTGGCCCATGGTATCGGCACGTCGGAAGTCGAGCACGTATTGGCAACCCAGACGCTGATCCAGTCAAAAGCCAAGAACATGCTGGTGCGCGTTGATGGCGTTCTGCCAGCTGGCGTTACCGCCAAGGACATTATTCTGGCCATTATCGGCGAGATCGGTACAGCCGGTGGCACCGGCTATGTCATCGAATATGCGGGCGAAGCCATTCGCGCGCTGTCGATGGAAGGCCGCATGACCATCTGCAACATGTCGATTGAAGGCGGTGCCCGTGCAGGTCTGATTGCACCTGACGAGATTACCTTTGCCTATGTGAAGGACAAGCCGCGCGCGCCGAAGGGTGAAACTTTCGATCAGGCGGTCGAATACTGGAAAACGCTCCAGACCGATGAAGGCGCGCATTTCGACAAGGTTGTTGTGCTCAATGCTGCTGACCTGCCGCCAATCGTTTCCTGGGGCTCATCGCCTGAGGATGTGATTGCCATCACCGGTTCCGTACCCAATCCCGATGAAATTCCAGATGAAACCAAGCGCACCTCGAAGTGGCGCGCGCTCGACTATATGGGCTTGAAGCCGGGTACACCGATGACCGACATCAAGCTGGATCGTGTCTTCATTGGCTCCTGCACCAATGGCCGCATCGAAGATCTGCGCGCTGTCGCTAAGGTCGTTGAGGGCCGCACAGTGGCTGAAACGGTTGATGCGATGATTGTTCCGGGCTCCGGTCTGGTCAAGGAACAGGCGGAAGCTGAAGGCCTCGACAAGATTTTCAAGGCTGCCGGTTTTGATTGGCGTGAGCCGGGTTGTTCCATGTGCCTGGCGATGAATGATGACCGGCTGAAGCCGGGCGAGCGTTGTGCTTCCACTTCAAATCGCAATTTCGAAGGACGACAGGGCTTCAAGGGCCGCACCCATCTCGTTTCGCCAGCCATGGCGGCGGCGGCGGCGATTGCCGGTCACTTCGTCGATATCCGCGAGTGGAAGTAAGCTTCTTTACATCGCGACCTGCAACATGACGGGGCCATTGGCCCCGTTTTTTTGTGAGCATGAATGGTGCGGGCTTCTTCTGCCGTCAAAGGCAATGTTGCTCGTCCGGAGCGCTAGTCCGCCAGCGTTGTTGTGAAAGCTGGATCGCCTTGCAATGTGTTGCTCACGGTACAAATCTCGGTCTCGGCTGCCTCAACGATGGCATGTTTTGTCGCTTCATCGATATCGCCTGTTATCATGAAGGCAATGTGGAAGCGCTCTATACGGGAAAGACCTTCCTTCGCCTTGTCACCGGTAACGTGGGCCTGAACAGATTCCAGCTTGTCGGCAACACCGAAACGGGAAGCCGCTATTTTGGCACTGAGGACAAGGCAGGCGGAAAGCGACGCATAAAGCAGATCAAGCGGTCCAAAACCCGGTTCTGAAACCGAATGAGCGACGTTCAGCACACCGCCCGTATGGGAAGTAACAACCGGTTGGCCGCCGCGTTGCAGAACAGCCGTCGCGCCGACATCCCGTGTTCTTACCTTGAGCTCAGCCATTTGATTGTTCCTTTGTCTTAGCCGCGTCCACGATAGGCGGGTACGCCCTGATCAGGCAACCAGAGTCCTTCCGGGACAGGTCCGGTCTGCCAGAACACATCAATCGGGATACCGCCGCGCGGATACCAGTAGCCGCCGATGCGCAGCCATAATGGCTTCACGGCGTCGACAATCCGCTTGCCGATACTGACAGTGCAGTCTTCGTGGAATGCACCATGGTTGCGGAAGCTGGTCAGAAACAGTTTCAGCGACTTGGATTCGAGCAATGCCTGATCCGGCGCGTAATCGATCACCAGATGGCCGAAATCCGGCTGGCCCGTTACAGGGCACAGCGAGGTGAATTCCGGGCAGGCAAAGCGGGCGAGAAAGAGTGTTCCCGCCTGCGGGTTAGGTACAGCGTCGAGCAGCGCCTCATCGGGATGATGGGGAATAGGTACATCCTTGCCCAGCATCGTTGCCTGTTCTGCATAGTGACTCATGCCGCCTCCTCCAGCGTTTCAAACTCGCCCTGATATTCGCAGCCCTCGCCGCAACTGTCGCGGTAAATGCCGATCTCGGCCAGTGCCGGAATATCCGAAGCAATGCGCCGCCATAGCCATATGGCGATGCTCTCCAGCGTCGGCAACTCCAGACCGTCAATTTCATTGAGATATCGATGGTCTAATGCATGGCGAGCGCTTTTAATGGCGGTTTTGACGGTGCCCAGATCGGCAATCAGTCCGGTTTTCGGATCAGGTCTGCCCTGCAGGGTGACGCGAACGCGAAAACTGTGGCCATGCAGACGCTGGTTGACGTGCCCATCCGGAAAAGAGTGCGGCAGATGGTGCGCCGCTTCAAAGGTGAAGTCGGTAAAGATTCTCATGGTGTTCCTCATCGGCACTGGCGCAATAGGCGCCCGCCAAAACTGCCCTTTAGGGCAAGCCAATCAATTTATGTGTCTGCGTGCTCAGCCGCCAAAGCGGATGGGCGAGGCAATAGGCCGCTGCAGATGCCACATGCCGGGCGGTTTGCGCCGGATCACCGATGACGTCAAGGGGCTGCAAATAGAAATGCTGAAATGGGAGCCGTTCGAAATGGATGGGATCGGTTGCTGCTTCCGCCTGCGGATAGACGAGTTTGATCTCGTGACCACTGGTCTGAACAAGCTTGGTATTGGCCTTGGGCGAAACACAGATCCAGTCGATACCTTCAGGGGCTGCAATCGTGCCATTGGTTTCGACACCGACTTCAAATCCCCTGGCATGAAAGGCGTCAATCAACGGCTTGTCCAATTGCAACAGCGGTTCGCCGCCTGTGCAGATGACATAGGGCTTGCCATTGGAGCGCTCGCCCCTTGGCCATGCATTGGCAACAGCACCGGCAAGTGCATCGGCCGTTTTGAACTTGCCGCCGCCGGGGCCATTGACGCCGACGAAATCTGTATCGCAGAACCGGCATTGGGCATCGGCACGATCGCGTTCAAGCCCTGACCACAGATTGCATCCGGCGAACCGCATGAACACGGCGGCGCGGCCAGTGTGATTGCCTTCGCCCTGAAGCGTCAGATAGATTTCTTTGACGGCGTAGGTCACGCGGCTTCTGCCTTGAATTTGTGCCAGCCACCAGCGCGCAGTTCGCAGGCCGGGCAGGTGCCGCAACCATAGCCCCATGCATGGCGGGTGGAACGATCACCAAGATAGCAGGTGTGGGTGTTTTCAACGATCATATCGAGCAATGGTTCACCGCCGATATCACGGGCCAGAGCGAAGGTTTCGGCTTTATCCAGCCACATCAATGGTGTTTCGATGGTGATACGGCGATCCAGCCCCAATGAAAGCGCCACTTGCTGCGCCTTGAGTGTGTCGTCGCGGCAATCGGGGTAGCCGGAATAATCAGTCTCGCACATGCCGCCAACAATGACGCGCAGTCCGCGCCGATAGGCGAGCGCGGCGGCGAGCGTGAAAAACAGGAGATTGCGGCCCGGGACAAATGTATTGGGCAGGCCATTTTCGGCCATTTCGATGGCAATATTGCCAGTCATGGCAGTAGCGCCAAGCTGACCAATCACACTGGCATCCAGCCTGTGATCATCGCCGAGCCGCGCGGCCCATTGCGGAAATTGCTCGATCAGCTTGGCCCGGAAGTCGTCGCGCACATCAAGCTCCACGCGGTGACGCTGGCCATAGTCGAAACCGACTGTTTCCACCCGGTCAAACCGGGAGAGCGCCCAGGCGAGACAGGTTGCGGAATCCTGCCCGCCGGAAAAAAGGACGAGTGCGCCATCAGCGTTACGAGCCATGAATGAACCTCTTCAATGAAGCGGCCCCCATACAGGGCGCGGGTCAGCGAGGCAAATCAAATGTGAAAAGATTGGGCTATTGGCAGCCCGGAAGGCCGAGAATAGGTGTTTCGTTGCGGTCAATGCCGTACATATAACCGCGTCCCCGTATGACGATGGGGCCGTCGCAACTGGTGTTAGGCGCCGGTATAACGCCGACTACATAGGGGTCCCCGGGTGGTGAGATGATGGCAGGGCCCCGGCCACGTTTGTAAACCGGGACCTTCCGGCGCAATTCCTGCACGAGCGCATCGGATTTGGCGGATGTCGAACCAACGAATATCATTTTGGGACCGGATGGGTCCTGCACGACGATATTGCCATATTCGTCACCATAGGCATCGGCCAGATTGATGTCGTATGCAGCCGCGTTCTGGATCGCAACAAAAGAGGCTGCAAGCGCCACGACGCTGGACAATAAAAGCGCGGTCATTTGCCTGCGTGGGTCGAACATCGACAAGCCCCTCTTCTGATCCAGCTGCGATCACGACAAGCATTAACCTATTATTAACGCTTGTCATCCGTCAAAAAGCTTTTGAATCGATTTTTGCCGGGGTACGCCGGTTGACGTGCGCAGCACAATCAACCAATCCTCAATATCAGCGGGACAGCCGAAAGTGCTGCCAGAATGAAAGGGATGATGCGACCATGACGACAAAGACCGCAGACGAACACGCCGTCGACATTTCTCTGCTGCATCTGAACGATGCCCATGAGTTTGCGCCCCTTCTGGCAAGCTATGCGCAGGCGCTCAAGCGTGGTGCGCCACGCCGTCCTGATGATTATTACGCCGAAAACCTGTTGCGCGACCGCGCTGCGGAAATCGCTGGCGCAAGGCTTGATGGTCATCTGGTCGGCTTCGTTATTTTCTATGATTTGCCCGAGCCTGTTTCAGGCATGCGGGCGGGGCAGGTGGATCATATCTATGTGCATCATGATCATCGCGGCAAAGGCATCGCCAAGGCACTGATCGATGTGCTCGCCGACAAGGCGGAAGAGCGCGGCTGGACCAAATTGTCGCTCAATGCACCGCGCCTTCCGGAAGATGGCCGCAAACTTTACGAGCAGATTGCTGCGCCTGCCGACTGGACGAGTTTCATTATCCGCTTCGGCAACCAGTAAAAACTGGCCCCACTCTTGGACTAAAGACGAACGGAACATCCTGAGAACGACTCGGAATGTTCCGTTCGCGTTTGCACAATAGGGCGTCCGAAGGCGGCAAAATCGATTAAACTGGACAGACTCACTCAAATAAAATTGATCGGGTTTAAAGGGCAAAATGAGACCCTTTTGAACCCGATATCGCGCTTTAAACGATTGAATTTTCTAAACAAACCTTATGGGCTTGCTATTGGTGCCAATTCGCCGCATGAGGGGGGTGAATGGGCCTTTGACGCAGTGCAAAAACGGGACTAAAACCCTTCTAAATTTGCCTCTATCCAGCCTTTCGGCCCTGCCCGTCAATCAAGGTTCAAATGGCGCGGCGCTTATCATTGGGGACGCTATGAGCAAGACAAACCTGCATGCGAACCGGCCACTGTCGCCGCATCTGCAAATCTACAAACTAATTCCCACCATGGTCATGTCCATCGTTCACCGCATCACCGGTGGAGCGCTCTATTTCGGCACGTTGCTGGTGGCATGGTGGTTGATTGCGACAGCCACGAGCGAGGCGCAGTTCAACTTCGTCAGCTGGGTGCTTGGTTCGTGGATCGGCCTTCTGGTTTTGCTTGGCTACACTTGGGCGCTCCTGCACCATATGATCGGTGGTATCCGCCATCTCATCTGGGATACAGGCCGTGGCCTTGACAAGCACACCACCACGAAGATGGCCTGGGCTTCTCTTGTTCTCTCCATCGCGCTGACGGTCCTGATCTGGGTCGCCGCGTTCACGATTTTGTAAAGGAGGCGGGACAATGAGCGATATGCGCACACCGCTTAAAAAAGTTCGCGGACTTGGTTCTGCGCATGAGGGTACGGATCATTTCTGGCGCCAGCGTTTGACGTCGGTTGCCAACATTCCGTTGCTTCTGTTTTTCATCGGTCTGATCGTTTATCTGCACGGCGCAAGCTTTGCGGAAACGAGGGCCGCTCTTTCACACCCGCTGATCGCGCTGGTGCTGCTGATGGTGATCATTTCTGGTCTCGTTCACATGCGCTTGGGCATGCAGGTCATCATCGAAGACTACGTAACAAGTGAAGGCAAGAAGATCGCCTGTCTGATGCTGAATACGTTTTTCACCCTCGTGGTGGGCGTTGCCTGCGTCTTTGCGATCATCAAGCTGAGCTTCGGAGGCTAATCTTGGCAGCAACAGACAAGAACAGGACTGTCGGCAAGGACGGCAAGGCCTATACATTCGTGGACCACAAATTTGATGTGGTGGTGGTTGGTGCTGGCGGTGCGGGTTTGCGCGCCACGCTTGGCATGGCCGAGCAGGGTCTGAAGACGGCGTGCATCACCAAGGTTTTCCCGACCCGCTCACATACGGTTGCGGCGCAGGGCGGTATCGCCGCTTCACTGAGCAATATGGGTCCGGATTCATGGCAGTGGCACATGTACGATACCGTCAAGGGATCGGACTGGCTCGGTGATACGGATGCGATGGAATATCTGGCGCGTGAAGCGCCAGCTGCGGTCTACGAGCTGGAGCATTACGGTGTGCCGTTCTCGCGTACCGAAGCGGGCAAGATTTATCAGCGTCCCTTTGGTGGCCATATGATGAACTACGGTGACGGTCCGCCCGTACAGCGCACTTGCGCTGCGGCTGACCGTACAGGCCACGCGATCCTGCACACGCTTTACGGCCAGAGCCTGCGCCACAATGCGCAGTTCTTTATCGAATATTTCGCGCTTGATCTCATTCAGGATGCGGATGGCACGATTACCGGTGTTGTTGCCTGGAATCTCGATGACGGCACGATCCATCGTTTTGCCGCCAAGATGGTTGTTCTGGCAACCGGCGGTTACGGGCGCTCCTATTTCTCCGCAACATCAGCCCACACCTGTACGGGTGATGGCGGCGGCATGGTCGCCCGCGCTGGCTTGCCATTGCAGGATATGGAGTTCGTTCAGTTCCACCCAACAGGTATTTACGGCGCAGGCTGCCTGATCACCGAAGGCGCACGCGGCGAGGGTGGTTATCTCGTCAACTCTGAAGGTGAGCGCTTCATGGAGCGTTATGCGCCATCGGCCAAGGATCTGGCCTCGCGTGACGTGGTTTCCCGCTGCATGACGATGGAAATTCGCGAAGGCCGCGGCGTTGGCAAGGACAAGGATCATATCTTCCTGCATCTTGACCATCTGGACCCGGCTGTTCTGCATGAGCGTCTGCCTGGTATTTCGGAATCGGCCAAGATTTTCGCCGGTGTCGACTTGACCAAGGAACCTATCCCCGTTCTGCCGACAGTGCATTACAATATGGGCGGCATCCCGACCAATTATTGGGGTGAAGCACTCAATCCAACCAAGGATGATCCGGATCGTATCCAGCCGGGTCTGATGGCTGTCGGTGAAGCAGGGTGCGCTTCCGTGCATGGCGCCAACCGTCTTGGCTCGAATTCGCTGATCGATCTCGTGGTGTTCGGCCGTGCTGCCGCAATCCGCGCCGGTCAGGTTATTGACCGCAACGCCAAGATACCGACGATCAACGAAGCATCGGTTGAAAAGATCATGGAGCGCTTTGACCGTCTTCGTTTTGCCGATGGTGGAACACCGACGGCGGTTCTGCGTGAAAAGATGCAGAAGACAATGCAGGAAGATGCAGCCGTGTTCCGCACCTCGGAATCGCTGAAATCCGGTGTTGAGCGGATGGAGAAAATCTGGAGCGAGCTGCCAGATGTCAAGGTCACCGACCGTTCAATGATCTGGAATTCCGACCTGGTGGAAACACTGGAGCTGGAAAACCTGATGGCCAATGCGCTGACGACAGTGGTTGCCGCCGAAGCCCGCAAGGAAAGCCGCGGCGCCCATGCGCATGAGGATTTCCCCAAGCGCGATGACGTCAACTGGCGCAAGCACAGCCTTGCCTGGCTTTCGCCCGATGGTGAGGTCAAACTCGACTACCGTCCGGTTCATCTTGACCCGCTGGTCAAGGAAGAGGATGGCGGCATCAGCCTCGCCAAGATCGCGCCGAAAGCGCGCGTTTATTGATCAAGGGACCAGAGCATTATGGTTGAACTTGCACTTCCCAAAAATTCGAAGATGCGTCCCGGCAAGACCTGGGACCGTCCGAAGGGCGCCAATAATATTCGCGAATACCGCATCTATCGCTGGTCGCCGGATGATGGCGAAAACCCGCGCATCGATACCTATTATGTCGATCTTGATGATTGCGGTCCGATGGTTCTCGACGGCCTGTTGTGGATCAAGAACAAGATCGATCCAACGCTGACGCTGCGCCGCTCCTGCCGTGAAGGTATTTGTGGTTCCTGCGCGATGAACATCGACGGAACAAACACGCTTGCCTGTACCAAGGGCATGGACGAGATCAAGGGCGCGGTCAAAATCTATCCTTTGCCGCATCTTCCCGTGGTCAAGGATCTGGTACCTGATCTGTCAAATTTCTATGCCCAGCATCGTTCGATTGAGCCTTGGCTCAAGACCGTGTCGCCGGAGCCTGCGAAAGAATGGCTGCAGAGCCACGATGACCGCGCCAAGCTTGATGGCCTGTACGAATGCATCCTGTGCGCCTGCTGCTCGACATCCTGCCCGAGCTATTGGTGGAACGGCGATCGCTATCTTGGACCGGCAGTCCTGTTGCAAGCCTATCGCTGGCTGATCGACAGCCGCGACGAGGCAACGGGCGAACGTCTCGACAATCTGGAAGACCCGTTCCGGCTCTATCGCTGCCACACCATCATGAACTGCGCGCAGACTTGCCCCAAGGGATTGAACCCCGCCAAGGCAATTGCAGAGATCAAGAAGATGATGGTCGAACGCCGGGTTTAGCAGGTTAGCAATACCCGTTTGTGGTTGTGGTTCGTGGTTCGTGGTTCGACAAGCTCACCATGAGGGAGAGTGAGGATGCAACGATAATCGCAAAGGTTGCAGCTCAAAGGGTGCAGAACTTGGCTCCCTTTCATCACCCCTCTCTCTCATGGTGAGCTTGTCGAACCACGAACCACGCACAACTGATTGAACAAAACGGGCGCATTTGCGCCCGCTTTGTTTGAATTGTAGAAGCATTATTCACGCCAGCTTTACATCAAGCGTTACCTGAATAGCGCCAAGTGCCTTGGAAAGCGGGCAGGACGCCTTTGCCTGTTCGGCAAGTTTGGCAAAAGTGTCCGCATCAATGCCGGGCACATCGCCGACCAGCGTGATTGCGCTTTTGGTGATTTCAAAACCGCCGCCTGCGGCAGGATTAATGCTCACGGCTGCCTTGGCATCGAGCTTTTCAGCCGGAGTGCCGTTTTCCGCGAGAAAGTGGGAAAGCTGCATGGCAAAGCAGCCTGCGTGCGCCGCTGCCAGAAGCTCTTCCGGATTGGTCCCTGACGTGCCGCTCGCATCCTCGAAACGTGCTTTGAAGTTATAGGGAAGGCCCTTGAGCGCGCCACTTTGCGTATCAAGCGTGCCCGTGCCGTCTTTCAAGGCGCCTTTCCAGATTGCCGTCGCTTGTCTGTCCATCGCTCATTCTCCCTTGGTTGGTATGTCCGGGCTTCTGCCCTCTTGCTAACGCCAGAACACTACAGCAGTTCCGTGTCATAGATACGATGTTGGAACTTGCTAGATTTTACAAGCTGCGGCAACAATGGGGTCTTTTCCAAAGACGGACTTTTGATTAATCAGTTTATTGGGGCGAATGGGGTTTTAAATATGCATATTGTACTTGCTGTGATTGGAATTTTGGGCGCAGGGCTTATCTGGTGGTATCGCATTCGCATGCTCGGGGACGCAGCCAGCGAGGTTGCCGATGGTGTTGGCCGGGCACGCGGTTATTTCCGCAGGCAGAAAATCCGTCGGCAAACGGAACATTCGCCGCTTACGGCAATCAACGATCCGGTACTCGCAGCCGCCACAGTTATCTACGCCATTCTTACGGAAGATATGCCGCATTCGGATAGTTATGCCGAGGCTGTGCGTGCGGAAATTCTGGAGATCAGCGATGCCGCCAAGGCCGAGGAAGCCGTGATTTATGCCAAATGGGCAAATGATCAGATTGGCGACACGGTGATCGTGATCAACAAAACGTCACCTTTGTTGCGCCAGCAGTTGAACGATGTGGAAAAGCAGGATTTGATTGCTATGGTGGCCAAGGCCGCTGCCGCAGTACAGACCTCCCCTCACTACGGCCAGCGCGTCCGGAAGCTGAAGCAAAAGCTCGGCCTCGAAATTGATCGCTCTTGAATTCAAAACAGGAAAATCCCCGTGAAACTGAAAAAGCTTGGCCGGACGGATATTGACGTCACGGAAATTTGCCTCGGCACCATGACCTGGGGCGTACAGAACACCGAAGCGGATGCGCATGCCCAGATCGACCATGCGCTCGAATCCGGAATAAACTTCATGGATACGGCGGAAATTTATGCCGTTCCGCCAACCGCTGAAACCTATGGCAAGACCGAAACCTATATCGGTACTTGGTTCAAGAAGACCGGCAACCGCGATAAATTCGTGCTGGCAACGAAAATTGCTGGCGGCGGACGCAACAGCTGGATTCGCGGTGGCAGCCTGATGAGCAGGTCGACAATTGCCGAAGCGGTTGATGGCAGTTTGAAGCGCCTGCAGACAGATTATATCGATCTTTATCAGGTACACTGGCCGGTGCGTGGCCACTATCATTTCGGTTCCGGTTGGGAATATGCGCCGCATCATCAGAACAGGGCCGAGGTGGTTCCGCAGATTGAGGAAGCGCTCGCCGGTCTCGATGATATGGTGAAGGCGGGAAAGATCCGGCATATCGGTCTTTCCAATGAAACCGCATGGGGTATTGCGCAATGGCTGAAACTGGCCGAACGCAAGGATCAACCGCGCGTTGTTTCGGTGCAGAACGAATATAGCCTTCTGCAGCGTGCCTTTGACCTTGATCTGGCAGAGCTCAGCCATCACGAAGATGTCGGACTTCTCGCCTATTCGTCTCTGGCTTCGGGTGTTCTCACCGGCAAATATCTGGATGGAAAAGTACCGGCTGGCTCGCGCGCATCCTTGCAGGCGCTATGGCGCAACAGCGAGCATGCCGAACCGGCAATCAGGGCCTATATTGACCTTGCGCACAAGTACGGGCTTGATGTGGCTCAACTGGCTATTGCGTTTGCGCTGAGCAGGCCGTTCGTCACGTCAGTTATTATCGGCGCGACAACCATGGAACAGCTGAAGATCGATATTGGGGCCGCAGATGTAACGCTAACGCCTGACATCTTGAAGGAAATCGAGGCGATCCACCGCACCTACCCCCGACCGCTTTAAGGTAAAGAGAAACTGCTTCAGATCGATTGACCCTGAAGCAGTTTCGGCGATGTCGTTGACAATCCCGCGGCCTGACGGATGAAAAATCCCTTGAGCCGCGGCATGCGCTCCACGAGGCCAAGGCCGAAATCGCGCAGGGCCCGCACCGGCACATTGTCGTTGGAGAACAGACGGTTCAGAACGTCAGTGGTCACACCCATCTGCACGGTGTCGAAACGGCGCCAGGTCTGGTAGCGCTCAAGTACCGCAATGGAGCCGATATCGAGACCAAGGCGATCCGCATCGACAATGGTTTCTGCAATCGCTGCTGCATCCTTGAAGCCAAGATTAAGCCCCTGACCGGCAATCGGGTGAATGCCGTGGGCGGCATCGCCAACCAGTGCAAAGCGCGGTTTGACGAAATCCCGGGCCAGCGTCAGACCAAGCGGGAAAGCCTTGCGCGAGCCTTCAATACGCAGCTCTCCGAGCTTCAGGCCAAAACGCTGTTCAAGTTCCGCTTCGAAGACAAAATCATCCTCTCTGATCAACCGCTCTGCGTCTGCCGTACGCTCGGTCCAGACGAGCGACGAGCGGTTGCCGCTGAGCGGCAGGATGGCAAAGGGGCCAGCGGGAAGGAAATGCTCTTCCGCGCGGCCATTGTGGGGGCGCTCATGCGCTACTGTGCAAACAATGCCGGACTGGCCATATTCCCAGTTTACCGTCTTGATGCCTGCCATATCGCGGAGCCGCGATTTCACGCCATCGGCAGCCAGCAGCAGGCGCGCGCGCAGGCTCTTGTCATCGCCATAACGGACAGTCAGATGAGTTTCCTCATGGTCAAAGCCATGCACGGGAGCGCCTTCAATAAATGTGACGCCAATCGCGTCGGCCTTTGAGCGCAGGGACGCATTGAGCACGCGGTTCTCGACCATGTGCGCAAAGGGTTCACCGGGCTCGATCTCACCATTGAAGGTGAGATATACGGGGCGCACGGGATCGGAGGTGCGCGAATCCGTAACGATCATCTCGTTGATCGGCTGCGCTTTCGGCAGGATTTCCTCCCAGCAGCCCAATCGGTCAAGCATACGGCTTGCAGCAGCGGCAATAGCCGAGGCGCGGGTGTCATTGCGCCAGACGCCAGCCGGGGCTGCATCAATCACCGTGATGGCAAGATGTGGTGCGGAAGATTTCAGCGCGACGGCGGTCGCCATGCCGACATAGCCAGCGCCTGCGATAATGATATCAGTGCTTTCGGGAGTCTTGGATGTGTGTGTCCGGGTTCTTTCAGCCATGATTGCCTCCGGTTTCCCTCTGCTCTTGCGCCCACGGGACGCTTGACTTGTTCACCTGTTCCTGTTGCAAGCGGATTCAGGCACTATTATGCCGACCGTAAGAACAGGAGTCGCGCCCATCATGTCTGATGCCATGAAAGAGCTTTTGTCCATACTCGACCTTGAGACACTTGAACACAACCTGTTTCGAGGTCGCAGTCCGCAAGTTGGCTGGCAACGGGTTTTTGGCGGGCAGGTCATCGGTCAGGCGCTGGTGGCAGCGCAACGCACGGTCGATCCTGAGCGCCATGTGCATTCATTGCATAGTTATTTCATGCGTGCGGGCGACCCGAAAGTGCCGATTATCTATGAGGTTGATCGCATTCGGGACGGCTCGAGTTTCACCACCCGTCGCGTCGTGGCGATCCAGCACGGACATGCGATTTTTTCACTCGAAGCCTCCTTTCAGATTGAGGAAGAAGGTCTTGAACATCAAAAGCCAATACCGCTCGATGTACTCGAGCCGGAAAAGCTGATGAGCGACAAGGACCTGAAGGAACAGTATCTGCAGAACGCACCGGCCAATGTGCGCAAATATTGGGAGCAGGACAGGCCCATCGAAATGAAGCCGCTGTCGCTGACCCACTATTTTACCCGGGAAAAGTTGCCGCCGGAGCAAAATGTCTGGATCAAGGTAACGGGAGCGGTGCCGAATGACCGTGCTGTGCAGGCAGCGGTTCTGGCTTATCTCTCGGATATGACGTTGCTCGATACATCGCTCTACGCCCATGGACGTTCGATTTTCGACAAGGATTTGCAGGTGGCAAGCCTTGACCACGCCATGTGGTTTCATCGTCCCTTCAATTTTGATGACTGGCTGCTTTATACGGCAGACAGTCCGAGCGCTGCGGGCGCGCGCGGCTTCAATCGAGGCGCTTTGTATAGCCGCGACGGCACTCTGATTGCCTCAACGGCGCAAGAAGGCCTAATTCGTGTGCATCCTTCCGAATGAAGGCTGGTTGTCTTGGTATAAATGCCTAATTTTTAATCATGTTGCCGGATAATGCATTGTGCACTGCCGAAGTGATAAAAATATCTTTATATAATCAATAGCTTAGTATTATTTTTCGAGTCTGGCACGGAACTTGAATACTCCTCACCAGTCACCAAGGGCCATCAAGGCTTACGGGATGGGTTCAACGCGGATAGCTGCTGTTCGGGTAATTCCACCTGAAGGGTTCCGCGCCAGCGCAGGGGTATAGTCAATGAAAATTGTGATGGCCATCATCAAGCCGTTCAAGCTGGACGAAGTGCGCGAAGCACTTACCGCTGTCGGCATTCAGGGCCTGACCGTCACCGAGGTGAAGGGTTACGGCCGCCAGAAGGGACACACCGAGATTTATCGTGGCGCGGAATATGCCGTCAGCTTTCTTCCCAAACTGAAAGTGGAAGTGGCTGTGGCGTCAGAGCTCGTCGACACCGCCGTTGAAGCCATCACCGCGGCTGCCAAAACCGGCCAGATCGGTGACGGAAAGATCTTCGTTCTCAGCATCGATCAGGCTGTCCGTATCCGTACGGGCGAAACTGACACTGATGCGCTTTGAGTCATTTGGGGTTTAAGGAGAAAATAATGAAAATTCCAACCAGTCTGACATCCGCGGTGCGCAGTACCCTTCTGGGTTCACTGGCGCTGACCGCATTCGGTTCGCTGGCCGCGCTTGCACAGGAAGCTGCGCCTGCTGTAGCGGATGCAGCCGCCGCTGCCGCGCCGACAGTGAACAAGGGTGACACCGCGTGGATGATGATTTCCAGCGTCCTCGTCCTGTTCATGATCGTTCCGGGCCTTGCCCTGTTCTATGGCGGCCTTGTCCGCGCCAAGAACGTGCTATCCGTCCTCATGCAGTGCACCGGCATCGCTGCGGTCGTGATGGTCATCTGGGTTTTCTACGGCTATTCCTTCGCCTTCGGTGGCGGCACCAGCCCTTACTGGGGCGGGCTCGGCAAGGTCTTCCTGTCGGGTGTTTCAGTGACTTCCGTCGCGCCTACCTTTACCAAGGGCGTCGGCATACCGGAATTCGTTTTCATCTGCTTCCAGATGACCTTCGCTGCCATTACACCGGCTTTGATCATCGGTGCCTTTGCTGAACGTATCAAGTTCTCGGCAACAATCCTGTTCGTTATTCTCTGGGTGACGTTCGTTTACTTCCCGATCGCTCACATGGTCTGGGACCCAGCCGGTTTGATCATGAGTTGGAACGCGCTCGATTTTGCGGGCGGTACCGTTGTTCACATCAATGCCGGTATTGCTGGTCTCGTCGGTGCTCTTGTCATCGGCAAGCGTGCAGGTCTTGGCCGTGATATGATGGCCCCGCATTCCATGCCATTTACAATGATCGGTGCTGCGATCCTCTGGGTTGGCTGGTTCGGTTTCAATGCTGGTTCGGCTCTCGAAGCCAACGGTCAGGCGACCCTTGCCATGATCAACACGTTTACGGCGACAGCAGGCGCGATTATTGCCTGGGTTGGCGTCGAAGCAATCGCCCGCAAGACTGCTTCCATGCTCGGCGCTGCTTCGGGTGTCGTCGCTGGTCTCGTTGCGGTAACACCAGCTGCCGGAACGATTGGCCCGGTTGGCGCGATCTTCCTTGGCGCCGTCGCAAGCGTCATCTGCTATTACATGGTTGCAGTGGTCAAACCGAAGCTCGGCTATGACGACAGTCTCGATGTTTTCGGCGTGCATGGCATCGGCGGTATCATTGGCGCCGTAGGCACCGGTATTCTCACCAGCACGAGCCTTGGTGGTATCGGCTATCCCGTAGAAGGCATGACGATGGGTGCGCAAGTGCTCATCCAGATCAAGGCTGTGCTCGTCACGCTGGCCTGGAGCGGTATCGGCTCGTTTATCCTCTACAAGATCGTGGATGTTGTGGTTGGTCTGCGTCCGACAGCCGAAGCTGAATCCATTGGTCTCGACCTCACTTCACATGGTGAAGCCGCTTATCACAATTAGCATTTGGCTTATGGTCAGAATTGAGAGGGCCCGGTTTTCCGGGCCCTTTTTGTTGCAAATAATGCGTGGGGGATGAGTGCCGTGCGTACGTGGTTCGTGGTTCGACAAGCTCACCATGAGGGAGAGAGGTGATGAAAGGGGCCATATTCTGAAACTTTTGCGATCTGCAATGTTTGTGTTCTGAAATGTCGGCAATTGGCGTTGCATCCTCACTCTCCCTCATGGTGAGCTTGTCGAACCACGAACCACAAACGAGCAACCACACTCACGCAACCATTTTCGCGGAGTGCGAATTTTCACAGCAAAATAATAGCGATGAAGGGAATTTTGCTCAAGTCCGCCATGGTTAATGCCCCCTTAACCATCCACACCGTAACGTGGGAATCGAATCTGCGGTTATTCACGACCGCCGTGCGTGCGTTTACTTAGGACGAGATTTCATGCGTCAAGGATATTCAGCCTCCTATGCGATTGATGAAAACCGGCACGGGTTGACGACCCTCTTTCGCCGGCAGATACAGATTGTCTGGGGGTTGGCACTTTTCTGCTTTGTGGCCTTCGCCATTGGCAGTCTTGCGACCTGGAACGTCATCGATCCGAGTTTCAGCCACGCGACATCCAACCCGGTGCGCAATGCGCTTGGCTATGCGGGTGCCGTCTTTGCTGACCTTGGCATGCAATTCTTTGGCCTCTCGGCGCTGGTCGCTCTCATGCCCGCGCTGTTCTGGGGCGGCTTGATGCTGACTGGCCGGGGTGTCGACCGCTTGCCACGCCGGGCGATCGCCTGGTTCTGCGCGTCGCTGATGGCGGCGGCAATGGCTGGTTGCTTCAATATTCCCGCAAGCTGGCCGATGCCAATCGGCCTTGGCGGCGTCTTTGGCGATATGGTTCTCAAGATTCCCGCGATCTTCACCGGAACATTTCCGCGTGGTGGTCTCGCCATGATCCTTGTCGCAGTCCTTGCGCTGCCGACGCTGTGGATCTTCGGCTTTGCCTGCGGCCTGACCTATCGTGACAGCGAGCCAGTGGTGGCAAAGAAGTCCGGTCGTCAGGTCACGCGTGAAGAAGACTTTGACGACGAGGATGAAGATGACGAGGAAAGCGATGGTGGCAGCTGGCTGGCACTTGGAGCGCTCACCCATTGGTTCCTGAGCATAAAAGCCCTTTTCCGCCGCATCTTCGGCCGTAGTGCGGGCCTCTACAACAGTGCGCGCAGCATGACGGCACGACACAATGACGATGACAATATGTTCAATGACGTGCCGGTTGCGCGGCAGGACGGCACTCGTCGCGATCCGGGTTTCTATGACGAAGCACCGCGCATCGAAGCGCCATCCATCGACATTGGCAATGATGATTTTGATCGCGGAGCCGACGACTACGACCCAATCGCTTTCAGTGAAGAGGACGAGGTTGACGACTGGGCACCGCAGGCGGCACCCGCCCGGCCCAGTTCAGTGCCGGGCGCAAAGGTTCGTGTCGACACACCAGCACCTGCACCGAAGACCGGTGTTCGAGTTCAGCGTGAGGCGCAGACTTCTCTGATCAAATCTGACGCATTTGAAATGCCACCGCTGCATTTCCTCAGCGAGCCGAAGAATGTGGTTCGCAATCCGAGCCTGTCGAAGGAAGCGCTTGAGCAGAATGCGCGGCTGCTTGAGGGCGTGCTCGAGGATTTCGGTGTCCGTGGTGAAATCATTCATGTACGCCCGGGTCCGGTTGTCACGCTTTATGAACTTGAACCCGCACCGGGCATCAAATCATCGCGCGTTATCACGCTTGCTGATGATATTGCCCGCTCTATGAGCGCTATTGCGGCCCGCGTTGCTGTCGTGCCGGGACGCAACGCCATTGGTATCGAATTGCCAAACCAGACGCGCGAAATGGTCTATTTGCGTGAATTGCTGGCGAGCCGGGACTTCGAACAGACCAAGACAAAGCTGGCCTTGGCGCTAGGCAAGACGATCAATGGTGAGGCTGTTATCGCCGATCTTGCCAAGATGCCGCATTTGCTCGTCGCCGGTACAACCGGTTCGGGTAAATCCGTTGCTATCAATACCATGATCCTGTCGCTGCTCTACCGGATGACGCCCGAACAATGCCGCCTGATCATGATTGATCCGAAGATGCTTGAATTGTCTATTTATGACGGTATTCCGCATTTGTTGACCCCTGTTGTGACCGATCCGAAGAAGGCCGTCGTGGCGCTGAAGTGGACAGTCAAGGAGATGGAAGATCGCTACCGCAAGATGTCGAAGGTCAGTGTGCGTAACATTGACGGTTTCAATCAGCGGGTGGAACAGGCACAGAAAAAGGGCGAGCGGATCGCGCGCACCGTGCAGACAGGGTTTGACCGGGCAACGGGCGAGGCTGTCTACGAGACTGAAGAGCTGGATTTGCAGCCCATGCCTTACATCGTTGTGATCATCGACGAAATGGCCGATCTGATGATGGTTGCCGGTAAGGATATTGAAGGCGCGGTCCAGCGTCTGGCGCAGATGGCGCGTGCCGCTGGTATCCATGTCATCATGGCAACCCAGCGTCCATCGGTTGACGTAATCACCGGTACGATCAAGGCCAACTTCCCGACGCGTATTTCCTTTCAGGTGACGTCGAAGATCGATTCCCGCACCATTTTGGGCGAGCAGGGCGGCGAGCAGCTGCTTGGCATGGGTGACATGCTTTACATGGCCGGTGGCGGCCGCATCCAGCGTGTCCACGGTCCGTTTGTCGGTGATGATGAAGTTGAAAAGATCGTCAGTCATCTGAAGTTGCAGGGCGTGCCTGAATATCTCGATGCCATTACCGAAGAGGACGACGAAGATGATATGGGCGGTGGCCCAGCCGGGACGTCGAATCTTGAAGATTCGGATGATCCCTATGATCAGGCTGTTGCGGTGGTGCTTCGGGACAAGAAGGCTTCGACCAGCTACATCCAACGCCGCCTTGGCATTGGCTACAACCGCGCTGCTTCGATTATCGAGCGCATGGAGCAGGAGGGGATTGTCGGTCCTGCCAATCATGCGGGCAAGCGCGACATTCTCGTGCCAACACAGGATGATGATTTCTAGGTGTCGTTACGTAACATTTTTCAATATTCGTCCTGTAACAGGCCGTAACGAACGCCTACATAACGCTCTGGGCATTGTTACGTAACCAGCTTGCAGCAGATGCGTGACAAATTTGAGGAACAAGTTGCGGTTTCCCGCCGTTTCTCGGCCATAGTCAGGTCAAACTGACCGGGTACAAAGCAAGAGAATAAGACAGGAGACAATATCACCATGACAACGACAAAAGCTTCGTTCCGCACGATTGGCACCTTTGCCCGGACATGTGCTGCGGCTTCCGTGGTTGGCATGGGGCTGCTTCTCGGTGCAACAGCAATTTCCGCTCAGGCGAGCGCTCAGGCCGCGCCCGCCGCGATCAGCGGTGCGCAGCAGATTGCGAACCAGTTCTCCAGCGTCAAGACAATGACCGGTGATTTCGTGCAGTTTGGCCCGCGCGGTGAGCAGACCGAAGGCACGTTCTATATCGAACGTCCGGGCAAAATCCGCTTCACCTATAACAAACCGTCGCCGATTCGCGTGATTTCCGATGGCGAATCAGTGGTTATCAACAATCGTAAGCTCGATACCTGGGACCTCTATCCCCTGTCCAAAACCCCTCTTAAGCTCCTTTTGGCCGATCAGATCAATCTGACCGGCGACCGCGTCAAATCGGTGAAGGAAGACCCCGATATGACAACGATTGTTCTTGGCGACAAATCGGTTTTCGGCAATTCAACCATCACGATGATGTTCGACCCGAAGACCTATGAGCTGCGTCAGTGGACGATCACCGATGCGCAGGGTCTCGACACGACTGTCATGATTACCAATGTCCGCAAGGATGTGAAATTCGCCAAGGACATGTTCACGATTGATTATACGCGCATTGCCATGAAGCGCTAATTCGATCTCCAAAGGCCGCTTTGCGCCACCAATCGCGTGTGGACGAGCGGCCTTTCGGTTTTCAATCAATTCAAACATCGTCTAGTCTCGCGCCAGCCTCATCATATCGCGAGCTTGTCCCCCGATGCCTTTTTCCGTTGCCACCTGGAACATCAATTCCGTGCGCCTGCGCCTTGATCTGGTTCTGCAGTTTCTGCGGGACTACCAGCCCGATATGCTGTGCCTGCAGGAAACCAAATGTCCTGATGATCTTTTCCCGCGCGAAGCCTTTCACATGGCTGGCTATGAACACATCGAGATCAGTGGCCAGAAGGGATATCATGGTGTCGCAACGATATCGCGGCGACCGCTAACGGAGCCCGCCCGGGTGGGTTTCTGCAATATTGCCGATTGCCGTCATCTGAGCACAATCGTCACGGCCGGTTCTAAGCGGCTGCGTATTCATAATTTCTATGTGCCGGCGGGCGGTGATGAGCCGGACCCGGCCATCAATCCGAAATTTGCGCATAAGCTTGGCTTTCTGGAAGAAATGAAGGCGATGAATGCCGTTTATGGCGACGGTCATGCATCGCTGCTCGTGGGCGATCTGAATATCGCGCCGCTTGAGACGGATGTCTGGTCGCACAAGCAGTTGCTGAAAGTGGTCAGCCACACGCCGATCGAGACAGAGACCTTCGAGGCGTTGCGCAAGAATGGCGGATGGAGCGATCTGATGCGCCATTATATTCCGCCGCATGAAAAGATTTATACGTGGTGGAGTTATCGTGCTGCGGACTGGGCTGCAGCTGACCGCGGCCGCCGTCTTGATCATATCTGGGGATCACCCGACCTGGAGAATGATCTGGCCAGCATCACTATCCTGCGGGAAGCGCGCGGCTGGGACCGCCCGTCCGACCACGTTCCGGTCATTGCGCGATTTAATCTGGATTAAGGGTGGTTTTGGCGATTACCGTTCGCCGAACAGGTGCTCATACTTGCTGATTGCAGCGATCATGTCGTTGAGATCGGTGGAAATCTGGGTATGCAAGGCAGCGGCAATCTCAGGATATTCCTCGAGGATGCGCCGGAACAATGAGCGGTTAAGGCGGATGACCTCGGTTTCCGTGTCTGCCATGGCGCTGGTAAGACGTTTGGTCTGGGCAATAATTGCCATTTCGCCCAAGACTGCACCGGGGCCAACACTCTTGAGCACAACACGCCCGCTCTGGCCCTCACGAAACAGCGAGATTGCCCCCCGGTCAATGACATAGGCGCAATCGGCCGATTGACCTTCGCGGTAAAGCTCGCGGCCTTCCCTTAAGACGAGACGCTCTGTTCCGAAGGCAAGCAGACGCAGCTGGTCACGGGTGAATGTCCCGAACAGCCCCACCGTCTCCAGAATGCGAATATCATCTTCAATTGCCATGCAAGAACAGACATATACCTAGATTGACCGCACGCATAACCCCAAAAAATCCCCTATGGTTTTTGGCAAGGATTGTGCGCAAATCAGAAGTCTTACTGCGCCCTTATGCGCCAAAAAGGCGAAAGGCGCAGTAACCGGCATCAAGGAATGAGTTTGTATCCCCCGCTTTCCGTAACAAGTATGCTCGAATTCGACGGATCGTGCTCGATTTTTTGACGCAACCGATAGACATGGGTTTCCAGCGTGTGTGTGGTAACACCGGAATTATAGCCCCAGACCTCTTCCAGCAACACGTCGCGTGTGATGACCTTGCCGCCCGCACGGTAGAGATATTTGATGATGGCGACTTCTTTTTCCGTCAGCCTGATCTTGCCGCCCTTGGCGTCAATCAGCATTTTCTGACCGGGTTTGAAGGTGTAAGGGCCGACAACGAAGGTCGCGTCTTCACTCTGTTCGTGCTGGCGCAGCTGTGCGCGGATACGGGCAAGCAGCACAGCGAAGCGGAATGGCTTGGTGACATAGTCATTTGCACCTGATTCGAGGCCAAGGATCGTATCCGAATCAGTATCGTGCCCGGTCAGCATGATCACGGGAGCCTTGAAACCGCCCTTGCGCAGAAGCTTCACCGCTTCACGCCCGTCCATATCAGGCAGGCCGACATCCATGATCAGGAGATCAACGACACCATTGCGTGCCGACTGGATACCCTTGGTTGCATTGTCTTCCTCAATGATCTGGAATTCTTCATAGAGGCTCAACTGCTCAACCAGGATGGCGCGAAGATCAGTATCATCATCGACGATAAGAATGGTGCGTGCTGTCATATGGTTTCCCGCCCAGTGGAAAGAAGTGATTGGAATTTAAGTCGAATTGTTCCGGAAAGAAAGGGGACCGGCTTGATATTGCTTATGCGGCGCATCAGTCTGACACAAAAATGCTTTTTATGAGGCAAGCGTGAGTCGCATGACGTTGAAAATGATCGATGTTCGCCGAAAACCCGGCCACCGCAGCCGCGGGCAACTGATTGCAGGCCAAATGGTGCTGCATTGTGCCTTGGGTAAAGGCGGTATCTCCGCCTTCAAGCGGGAAGGGGACGGAGCGACACCTTTGGCACGCATGCGGTTGCTTTATGGTTTCAAGCGCCCTGACAAACGGGTGATTGCACCAACAAGCCTCAGTCTTCGTGCCCTGCGCCGGAATGACGGCTGGTGTGAGGTGGGTGATGATCGCAATTACAACCGCAAGGTGCGTATCCCCTACGGTGCCAGCCACGAAACCATGTGGCGCAAGGATAATCTTTATGATGTCTGCATTGTCATGGACTGGAATATCAAGCCAAGGCGGCGTTCCGGCGGCAGTGCCATTTTCTTTCATCTGGCACGGCCGGGCTATGCCCACACGGAAGGCTGTATAGCCTTGAACCGACGTGACATGGACCGGTTGCTACCCTTTCTGTCAGCAGAAACGGTTATACGGGTTTTGCGTTAAGCGGTAGGGCTAGCTTCGAAACCGCCAGACTGTTGTGCGTTTCACTTCCGAATCTTCAAGAATTCGGGTCACAGGTACCGAATATACGGCCAGTTCTTCCGTTAAATTTTTCGGGAAGTATGAGCGTCCGGGATCGCCAACGATGACGTTTGCACCGCGTGCCGTAAGTGCTGTGAACCAGGGGATCAAGCGCTCTGCCAGCGGCTTTTCATAAAAGACATCGCCTGCGAGAATCACATCCCAGCCATGATCCGTGTCGATCAAATCATGAATAAGGGTCTCTACCGCAACATTGTTGGCTTTGGCATTGAGATTGATGGCTGGGCGGGTAAAGGGGTCGATATCACAGGACGTAACGCGTGCCGCACCTGCAATAGCTGCGGCTATGCCGACAAGTCCTGAGCCGGAGGCAAAATCCAGAACAGTTTTGTCCCTCACTATAACAGGATGATCAAGCACATAGCGCGCAATGCCTTGACCGCCAGCCCAGGCAAACGCCCAGAAGGGTGGCGGTAGACCTATGGTTGCCAGCTCCTCTTCCGTCTTATGCCAGAGATCGTGGGCTTCATCGGCGAGATGAAGCTTTATTTCTGGCACATGCGGCGGTGACTGCAGCATGGTATTGGCAAGGACAAAGCGGCGATAGCGTTCGCTGTTGGGATCAAGCACCTGCTCATCCATGACAGAAGTCTCTGACAGGACAGAAGACACTGGCATGACAGGCAATCATTGGGGAGCGGGAACAAGCCCGGCCATGCGGCAAACTTCCTCCCACTCATCCGGCATGACCGGCTGCACGGAAAGGCGCATGGATGTCACCAGTGCCATCTTTTCCAGCTTCGGGTTTGCCTTGACATCCTTGAGGGTTACCGGCTTTGGAATGTCCATGACTGCACGGATATCGACGCATTCCCAGCGGGGATCATCGGTGGTCGAATCATGATGCACCAATGCACAGACCTCGACAATACCGACAACCTCAAGACCTTCATTGGAATGGTAGAAGAAGCCCTTGTCGCCAAGCTGCATGGCCCGCATATTGTTGCGGGCGAGATAGTTGCGCACGCCGGTCCATTCGGTGCCCTTTTTGCCTGCTTCTTTCTGCTTATCCCAGGACCATGCGTCGGGTTCGGATTTGAAAAGCCAGAATGCCATGTTTGATCCTATTTATTATCCGGATTCTTGATTGCCCAGTTCCACGGGCGGATGTCGACTGATGCGAACAGGCCCGCCTTGGCATAGGGATCGCCCGCAGCGATTTCCGTTGCACCGGCAAGATCAACCGCGTCGATAACGACAAGGCTGCCATTTGGCTTGGAGTCGTCACCAAGGAAAGGTCCGGCGAACTTCAGGCGATCACCAAGGCCATTCAGATAATCGAGATGCGCGGCGCGGGTGTCGAGACGTACCTGCAGATGATCAGGCTTATCGTTGCAAAGTAGAGCATAGAGCATGCGGTTTCTCCGGTGCGGACAATCAGATTTCTAATCTTCGTTTTTCAGCGGCCGTGCAAGAAGGGCCTCAACAGCTTCATCGATGGTAATGCTGCGATCCAGAATCCGGACAACGGTTTCGATGATGGGTGCTTCGATATTATGTCTGGCGGCCAGTTCCGCAGCAATTACGGCTGTTGCCACGCCTTCCGCCAGTGGTCTGCCGGTCAGATCTTCGCCCCGGCCGAGTGCAATGCCATAGGAATAGTTGCGCGATTGCGCGGTGGAACAGGAAAGAAGCAGATCGCCGAGGCCGGAAAGACCCATGATCGTTTCCGGGCGAGCGCCAAGCGCCTGTCCGATACGGCGCAGTTCGACGAAACCCCGCGTGACGAGAGCGGCCTGTGCGCTGGCGCCAAAACCCCTGCCGATAGCGGCACCGGCGGCAATGGCGAGAACGTTTTTCAGCGAGCCGCCAATTTCAACACCGACAAGATCATCGGTCGAGTAGCAGCGAAATGTCGGACCTGAAAGTGCAAGCGCGATACGATCAGCCACGGTCTGGCTTTCGGCGGCAACCGTAACGGCGGTCGGCAGGCCGCGGGCCACATCACTGGCAAAACTTGGACCTGACAGGGCCGCCAATACCTGATCCGGAATGATCTTCCTGACCAGACTGGACATGAGAAGCCCGCTTTGTCGATCAATACCTTTGGCGCAGATGATCAGCGGAACAGAAGCGGGGATCAATGCCTGCAATTCCTGGAGGGCACCTGCCATCGCTTGCGCCGGAATGACACAGAGGATGAAATCGCAGTCGGCAAGAACGTCGCTTGCCTGGGGGCTGGCGATCAAGGACGGTGAGAGATCAATACCGGGCAAATAGGCTTCATTGCGGTGATGGTTATTAATGGATTCGACGATCGCGGGATCGCGGGCATAGAGGCGCACGTGATGGCCGTTTTGTGCCGCCATGGAGCCGAGTGCTGTACCCCACGCGCCGCCGCCAAGCACAGCGATATTGTGCGCGGAATTCATGCCTTGGCTCCGCGGCGCCCGGCGCCGATCAGAGGTGCAGAGTGCATGTCCAGTGGCCAGCGCGAGCGCGGCGCGATATCGAGCGAATCAGCAGTCATCTGATCCGCCCGTTCCGCACCGGCCCAGGCAATCATTGCCGCATTGTCGGTGCAAAGGGTCATTGGCGGGGCGATGAAGCGGAACCCTTTGCCGGTGCATAAATCTTGCAGGCAGGTGCGCAACACCGTGTTGGCAGCAACGCCGCCCGCAACAACCAGCGCCGGTTCCTTGACGTCAGGGAAAGTCGCACGAAACCGCGCCAGCGACCGGGATACGCGATCATTCAGCGTATCAGCGACGGCGTCCTGAAACGCGGCGCAGATATCGTTGACATCCGTTTGCGATAGCGGCTCCAGCGTCGTTGCCAATTGGCGCACGGCTGTCTTCAGGCCGGAAAAGGAGAAATCCAGCCTCTCTTCACCCTTGAGTGGCCTAGGCAGCGAGAAGCGGCTGGAATCGCCAAGAAGCGCAGCTTTTTCAACCTCGGGTCCGCCGGGGTAAGAAAGGCCAAGCAGCTTTGCGGTCTTGTCAAAGGCTTCGCCCAAAGCGTCATCAATGGTCGTGCCGAGCCGCTCATAATCACCAAGACCTTTGACCAGAACCATTTGGGTATGGCCACCGGAAACCAGTAAAAGCAGATAGGGAAAATCAATCTGGTCGGTCAAACGCGGTGTCAGCGCGTGGCCTTCAAGATGGTTGATGGCGTAAAAAGGTTTTTGCGCGGCCATGGCAATGGCCTTGCCCGTCATAAGGCCGACGATCAAACCGCCAATCAAGCCGGGGCCTGCGGTCGCCGCCACCGCATCCACATCGTCAAGTGTTATCTCGGCTTCGTGCAGGGCTTGTCCAATCAGGCGGTCAAGCACTTCGACATGGGCGCGTGCGGCAATTTCCGGCACCACGCCGCCATAGGGCGCATGGTCGTCAATCTGACTCAGAACCACATTGGAGAGAATGCGGCCATGACCATCGCTGTTGCGTTCGACAACCGCAGCAGCCGTCTCGTCGCAGCTCGTTTCTATACCCAAAACACGCATTGATGACCCTGACATCCTTCGCCGCATTGCCCGTAGCACAAAAGCCCGTTAGTTAGGGCCCGATAAATTCAAACTCGCGTAACACGGACTGCGACTAATGCAAACAAAAACGCTCAAGATCGGTACACGTGGGAGTGCACTGGCGCTCGTACAAGCCCGTCAGACGCGTGATCGGCTGGTTAATGCCCGCGGTATGCGCGAAGAGGACGTTGAAATCGTCGTGATTTCGACCAGTGGCGACAGGATTCAGGATCGGCCGCTATCGGAAGTCGGCGGCAAGGGGCTGTTCACCCTTGAGATTGAAGAGCAACTGACCGATGGCCGCATCGATCTGGCTGTGCATTCTTCCAAGGATATGGCAACTGTTCTGCCCGAAGGCTTGCATCTTTCGGTTTTTCTTGAACGGGAAGATCCGCGTGATGCATTCATTGGCCGTAACGTCAAAACATTGCTGGAGCTGCCCTTGGGCGCCGTCGTTGGTTCGGCATCGCTTCGGCGGCAGGCTTTGATTTTGCGGGCAAGGCCGGATCTGAAAGTCATAAACTTTCGTGGCAATGTCGATACGCGTTTGCGCAAGCTCGCTGATGGCGAAGTCGATGCCACCTTCCTCGCTTATGCGGGATTAAGGCGTCTTAATCTTGGCGATAGAGCGACCGCACTGATGGATGTCATGACGTTTCCGCCTGCGCCGGGTCAGGGCGCCATTGCACTGGAAACCCGCATTGGGGATGATCGGATCGATGCGCTGGTTGCACCACTCAATCATTTTGAAACATCAACCGCGCTAGCCTGCGAACGTGCATTCCTTGGAGCGCTTGACGGTTCCTGCCGCACGCCGATTGCCGGACTTGCAACGGTTTCCGGCGGGAGTTTGAGATTTCACGGTATGATTCTGCTGCCAGATGGGACAGAAGCCCATGAAGTGACAGGCGAAGGTGACGTGGCTGATGCCATTGCCATCGGACAAGATGCAGCGGCGCGCGTTCGGGCAAAGGCCGGGGCGCATTTCTTTACGGATTGGCTCTGATGGAAAAGACTGTTCTGGTCACACGGCCCTTGCCAGCTGCGACCAGAACCGCTGACCGGCTGCGCGCGCAGGGCTATGTGCCTCTTATCGTGCCGCTCACAGAAATTGCCCCACTCAACCCGGTGATGCCCGAGGGAACGTTTGACGCCGTTGTCGCAACGAGTGCCAATGCATTGCTTCATGCCAGTGACGAATTGCTCGCCCCGCTTTTGCAACTGCCCTGTTTTACCGTTGGGGATGCAACCGCTGATGCCGCCCGTGCACGCGAGTTTGAGACCGTTACGACAGGGGACGGTGATGGAGAATCGCTGGCAGATACGATTGTTGAAGAACTGCGCGCGGCAGGTTCGCTGCTTTATCTGACGGGCAGGGTGCGTTCTCCGGGATTTGAACGGGCGGTGACGCTTGCGGGTTTTCATTGTTCGCCTTTGGCGATCTACGATACAATTTCAGTCAGTTATACAACTGACTTTTTGATGAAAACGCTTGGCTCACGACGTATTGATTATTGTCTGCTTTATTCGCAGATGAGTTCAGAGGTTTTGTCTGGTTTAATCGGAGCAGCAAATTTAGAGCATGTATTTGATAAAACAGTATTTTTATGTCTGTCAAAGCGTATTGCCGAGAGCATCTCCGGGTTAAGAGAAGCTGCTATCAGGGTTGCGGGCAGGCCCAACGAAGATGCATTGTTCGACCTTCTGGCGCGCGTGCAGGACGACCAGTGAATGGCATTCGTCGCTTAGCGACATTTGCGAACTGGAACTTCCCTGCTAGCTTGGTGTTTCAGTCAACCCAATTGTTCTGAAGAGAGTATCCATGGCCAAAGCATCCGTTCCCCGTCATTCCAAGTCAGCCCGGAAGCCTGTGACGATTGAACTGGAGCCATCGGATATTGTGAAGGACCATCCTGCTGGGGGAAGCGTGCCGCAACCGGAGCCTGTCGGGTTTGATCCGGATACCAGTGTCCAAGCGCAGGAACCAAAGAGTGAGCCCGTCGAAGCAGCTGCTGTGAGCAGCGAAGACAAGCCCAAAATTGAGACTGCATCACAGCAGACGTCGTCGTTTGGCAGGTCGTCATCTGCCGAACAACCGAAACCAGCCACGCCTGCATCCATACCGGTGCCGCCGAAGGCCGGTGATCCGCTTGGGCGTCTGACATCGGGACTTATCGGCGGTGTGGTTGCTTTGCTTGGTGCAGCGGCTTTGCAATGGGCTGGCATATTGCCATCACCCAAATCAGATCTTTCGGCAGTCGAGCAACAGATCGCTGAATTGCGCAACGCTGCTCCCGCCAAGGCTACGCTTGATGAGGGCTCGCAGGTTGCGCTGAATGGTGCCGTGGAGAATGCCAAACAGGCTTTGGGTCAGGTCTCCGGTCTGGCTGATGAGTTGAAGGCGCTGAAGCAAAATGTGGCGGCAACGACGAATGCCGCAGGCGCGGGCACAACAGTTGATACAAGTGCTATTGATGCGCGTATCGCAACGCTCGAATCGCAGCTAACGGCCAGTCAGCAGAAGGTGGAGCAGGCCGCCGGTGCGCTTGCCGGTGAAGCGCAGACCTCAGCCGCCTTGCAGACGCGGCTTGATGCTTTGGAAACCAAAGTTCAGGACAATTCCGGTCAAAACAACATGGCGCTGGCCATTGCTGCTACCGGATTGAAGTCCGCCATTGATCGTGGTGGGCCTTTTGCGGCGGAGCTTGATACCTATCTTGCCGTAGCGCCTGCTTCCGCTGATGTGGAGGGATTACGGACGGCGGCTTCGGCTGGCGTTCCTACGGTAAGCATGCTGGCGAGCCAGTTCGGCGACGTGGCCACAAAAATCATTGCAACAACCCGAACAGTCGATCCCAATGCAGGTATTCTTGATCGCTTGTGGTCGAGTGCGGAAGGACTGGTAGAGTCGCGTCCGGTGGGTCTCATCGAGGGTGAAGGTGTGGACGCCATGACCGCTCGCGTTGAAGCGCATCTCAATGCCGGTGATCTCAACGCCGCCATCGCCGAATGGGACAAGCTTCCAGAATCGGCCAAAGCTGTCTCAACGGATTTTGCCAACACCATGCGCGCCCGTCAGAAGGCCGGGGATGTCGTGTCCAAGGCGCTCTCCAACGCATTGACCGGTATGAAAACACCGGCTGCGGCACAGTAAGGGAAGACGATCATGATCAGAGTTCTGTCTTTCCTTCTCGTTGTTCTGGTCCTGGGCTTCGGTTTTGCATGGCTTGCCGACCGCCCCGGCGATCTCGTCATCACCTTTGCCGGAATGCAACATAGGGTCAGCCTGATGGTGGCTGCATCAGCCATCGTGGCGCTGGTGGCCGGTGTCATGCTGATCTGGTGGATCATCAAAAGCGTTATCACCTCTCCCTATGCCCTGCGCCGCCATTTCCGTGCGCGCAAGCGCGACCGGGGCTATCAGTCCCTGTCGACGGGTCTGATCGCAGCGGGTGCAGGGGACGGGCAAACCGCCCGGCGCATGATCAAACAGGCAGAAAAGCTTCTGAATGTTGATCAGGAACCGCTGATCAAGCTTCTCGATGCACAGGCAGCCATGCTGGAAGGTCGCACCGACGATGCGCGGGCGAAGTTCCAGGCCATGCTGGATGATCCGGAAACAAAACTTCTGGGTCTGCGCGGGCTTTATCTCGAAGCACAACGGCTTGGTGCGCGTGAAGCATCGAAGCAATATGCAGAAGAGGCGGCGTTGCTTGCACCCAATGTGGAATGGGCGGCAACAGCAGCGCTTGGCCAGAAGACCGCGCATGGTGACTGGGATGGTGCTCTGGAACTGCTGGAAAAGCAGAAATCGAGCAAGCAGATCGACAAGGATACGGCCAAGCGCGAACGTGCGGTTCTCCTGACGGCCAAGGCTATCGACACATTCGAGAGTGATCCACTCACCTCGAAGCCGATTGCTATCGAGGCCAACAAACTGGCGCCCGATCTGGTACCGGCAGCGATTGTTGCGGCCAAGGTGTTGTTCCAGCAGGGCGACCTGCGCAAGGGATCGAAAATTCTGGAGCATGTCTGGAAGAAAGAGCCGCAACCGGAAGTGGCGGAAACCTATGTGCATGCGCGGCTTGGCGATTCTGTCTTTGATCGCCTCAAGCGCGCGCGTCATCTGGCAACGCTATATCCGCATCATCCGGAATCCAGCCTTGCCATTGCCCATGCGGCTCTGGCTGCCGGTGAGCTGAAGGAGGCGCGCGAAGCAGCCGAAGCCGTTTTGCGGACAGCGCCGCGCGAGAGCGCCTATCTGTTGCTGGCAGACATAGAAGAGGCCCAGACGGGCGATCAGGGCCGCGTGCGTCAATGGCTGTCGCGTGCCGTCAAGGCTCCACGCGATCCCGCCTGGACCGCTGATGGCTATGTTTCTGAACGCTGGGCTCCCGCCTCACCTGTAACGGGCAAGCTCAATGCTTTCGAGTGGAAGGTTCCCGTCGAACAATTGGGAACGGTGATCGATGCGCGTGAGGATTTTGACAGCGCACTGGCGGCCAGACCTGTCCGGACAGCGCCCAAACAGGAGGCGACAGAACCCTTGATCCCGGCAAAATCGGTGATTGTGCCTGAGAAGCCAGCTTCACGCGTCATTGAGCCGGATGCGGATATTGCCGATGCAGAAATTGTATCGGCTGAACCGATTTTGAAGCCGGAGCCCGTGAAGACGCCAGAGGCGTCGCCTGTTACCAAGCCGGAAGAACCACAGGCGCACGAGCGGATTGCATCCGTATTGCCACCGCTGCCGGAAAAGGCCGCTATGGCAACGGAGCGTGATGAGGAAAAGCTGGTTATTCCGGTGCCCGATGATCCGGGCGTGCAGCCAGACGATGAGGACGAGCGGCCAAACAAGAAGTTCCGGCTCTTCTAACACATTAATTTCAATAGCGGTCTTTGCGGCAAGATGCACAATGGCGGGGCTCTGTCAGCCAAGCTATCAGTTGATTCGGGCCATTGGTAACAACGCTGAAAGATCTGTATTTATGCTGGACCGCCTCGTAACTTTCTTCAAGGCTCTGCCATCCGGTGAGAGCGGCAAAGGACGTTTTTCCAAAAATGATCCGCGTCTTGCTGCGGCAGCATTGATGTTCCACGTCATGGATGCGGATGGCGAGCGGCGCAAAGTGGAACGCAAGCGCCTGTCGCAGCTGATCTCCGAGGCCTATGGCCTCAAGGGCGAGGCACTGAAGCGTCTGCTTGAAGACAGTGAGCAGGCTGATCAGGAGGCCGTGGATCTCTACAGCTTTACCAGCGTTCTCAAGCGCAACCTTGACGAAGAGGCCCGAATTCATTTCATTGAGCTGATGTGGGATGTGGTTTTCGCCGATGGGTCCGCGCATGAGCTGGAAGAGAATGTCGTCTGGCGGGTGGCGGAACTGATTGGCGTCTCTTCCCGTGATCGCGTGACAATGAAGCAGAAGGCAGCCCTTCGCGCCAAACAGCCGGTGCAAGAGGAATAGGATCGAAAGAATGTTCCAGACGGACTGGGCGGAGAACAGGCAAGTGAAACGCCCGAAAATCCTCACGGTACTGCATCAGGAACGCTCAAGTCCCGGCCGTGTCGGCCAACTGCTGCTACAATCCGGCTTTGATCTTGATATTCGCCGTCCACCGCTTGGTGATGATTTGCCTGAAACGCTGGAAAATCATGCGGGCGCCGTCATTTTTGGTGGCCCGATGAGCGCCAATGACCCGGATGAATTCGTTACAAGAGAAACCGACTGGCTGTCTGTGCCACTGTCTGAAAACAAACCCTTTCTTGGAATTTGCCTGGGCGCACAGATGCTCGCCAATCATATTGGCGGCACGGTCGGTCCACACCCCGAGGGTTTGGTGGAAATCGGCTGGTATGAACTTGAGGCCACCGAAGCCGGCAAAGCTCTGATGGATTGGCCGTCAATGGTCTATCACTTTCATCGCGAGGGTTTTGATCTGCCGCGTAGTGCCACCCTGCTGGCAACCGCCAAGGCCTATCACAATCAGGCCTTCCGCTATGGTGAGAATGCCTGGGGCGTACAGTTCCATGCGGAACTCACCCGCGCCATGATGCAGCGCTGGGTGGTGCGTGGCTCCGAGCGTTTTACGATGAACAATGCCCAGCAGGGGCGTGAACATCTGGAAGGCCGTCTGGTCTACGATGCCATGCTCAAAGCATGGTTGCAGCGTTTCCTTGGCACAATTTTTGGTGCGCCTGTTTTGGCTTAACTTAAGTCCGACCCTGCAGGTTGCGTGCCTTGCGCAATTGCGGGAACCAGTATGCCCATAGCCCTGCCACAGCGATTGTACCGATGCCACCGAAGACCACCGCAGGAATGGTGCCTATCATGGATGCCATAATCCCGGCGCGGAACTCACCCAGTTCGTTCGACGCGCCGACAAACACCATATTAACAGCATTGACCCGGCCACGGACATGATCAGGCGTCCAGAGTTGCAGCAGCGTTTCTCTGATATAGACGCTGATCATGTCAGCAGCGCCCATCAGCGCCAGCAAGGCGATGGACAGCCATGCAAGGTTGGACACGCCGAACATGATCGTCAGTAGGCCAAAGAGAGCGACGAACAGGAACATGATCATGCCGGCATGATCGCGGATCGGATGGCCCGCCAGCCAGAGCGCGGTCAGAATAGCGCCTATACCGGGCGCCGCCCGCAGCATGCCAAGTCCCCAAGGGCCAAGCTGAAGAATATCGCGGGCATAAACGGGCAAGAGCGCCACCGCACCACCCAGAAGCACGGCGAAAAGGTCGAGTGAAATCGCGCCGAGCACGACTTTCTCTTTCCAGATGTAATGAAACCCGGCCATCAATGTCTGGAATGACTTCTTTTCCGTCAGCGTGTGCTGGGTCGGCTTGGGAATGGAGAAAATGCAGATTGTTGCAGCGGCCAGCAGGATTGAAGCGATGCCGTAGGCAATGGCGGGCGACAGGCCATAGAGCAGACCACCAGCGACCGGGCCAACGATTGTGGCGATCTGCCAGGCCGAGGAATTCCACGATACGGCGTTCGAAAACACCTCTGTCGGTACAAGATTGACGACGAGGGAGGCGGAAGCCGGTCCAAGAAAGGCGCGTCCCACACCAAAGCCCGCCAGAATGGCAAAGACGGCGAGAGGCGTGAATGCATGGGTGAGCGTCAGCAAAAGCAGCAGGACAGCGCAGATCACTTCGACGCCGAGGGCCAGTCCCATGATGAAGCGCCGACCAAAACGATCAGCTGCCGCGCCAGTGATGAGAACGAGCAGCAAGGATGGAGCAAACTGTACGAGCCCGACCAGTCCAAGATCGAAGGGATCGCGCGTCAGATCATAAATCTGCCAGCCCACAGACACGCTGATAATCTGGATCGCAAAGGACCCGAAGAAGCGGGACAGCCAGTAACGGGTGAAGGACGAATGGCGAAAAGCGGCGTAGCGATCGTGTACCGCATTCGTTTCAGGGAGGGTCATTCGATGAAAGGCTCCGGAATTTGGAGACTTCTTCTAGAGCAATTTTCAGCAAAAAGGGATAAATAAATGTGAAATATTATGTCGTTGTGAGAGCGCAAAAATTGGGCCGGAAGAACCGGCCCAAATTATTCGTGAATGGATTGGATGCTCAGTCTTTACCGAGAAGCGCCTTCCAGATGATCGCGCCAACAACGGCACCAACAAGTGGAGCAACCCAGAAAAGCCAGAGCTGGCTGAGTGCGGCCGTCTGGGCAAACAAGGCGACGCCGGTAGACCGGGCCGGATTAACAGAGGTATTCGTCACCGGAATGGACACCAGATGGATCAGGGTCAGTCCCAGACCAATGGCAATCGGGGCAAAGCCCGCCGGAACGGATGATGACGTTGCTCCAAGGATGATGATGATGAAGAAGGCTGTGAAGACAACTTCAGCAATCAGGGCGGCGGTCAGTCCAAACCCACCTGGAGAAAGTTCACCATAACCATTGGAAGCAAAGCCTTTGACACCGGCAAAATCCGCCTTGCCCGAGGCTATCAGGTAGAGCACCGCAGCAGCGGCGATAGCGCCGATAACCTGTGCGATCCAGTAAGGGATAAGATCCTTGAAGTCGAAGCGTCCCGCTACGGCAAGGCCAAGCGAAACAGCGGGATTGAAGTGGCCGCCGGAGATACCGCCGACCGCATATGCCATGGTTAGAACCGTAAGACCAAACGCAAAGGCAACACCGAGAAAGCCAATGCCAAGGGCTGGAAATCCAGCGGCAAGTACGGCACTGCCGCAACCGCCAAGGACGAGCCAGAATGTACCGAAGAATTCGGCTGACAGTTTATTGAGCATGGAAACCCCCTAGATAAAGTGCTTGCCGGAACTGCCCGACTCACAACTATAAGTTATTCCCGTTTTCAAAATTCAACAATAACGTTCAATTGTACCTCCGGGGATGCTGTTGTTCACCCGATGAAATACCTTCTGCGCAATGAATACTTGGTTTGGTCATTGCCAAAATGGAGTCGGCTTTGATTCCCACAAAAGCAGCTACCTCTTGCCCGAGCGCACGCCAATCGCTACATGTCGCGTGATTATCAGGAGAAACCTATGCTCGCTCTTATCCGCACGATTGATCTGGCCCTCGATATCTACACCTGGATTCTGATTGCCAGTGCGATCTTCTCATGGCTCTACGCATTCAACGTGATCAATTCGAGCAACCGGTTTGTCGCTTCAATTGGCGAATTTCTCTACCGGGTGACGGAGCCTGCCTTGCGTCCTATCCGGCGCTTCCTGCCCGATCTGGGTGGCATTGACATATCCCCGATCATCCTGCTGCTGATTATCTTTTTCCTTCGCCAGTTTCTGTGGACCACAATCGCGCCGCTTCTGGTTTAACCGCAGCGTTGAGCACGGCTTTCTTTCGCAAGGAGCGTGACGGTATCACGCTCTTTGTCAGGCTGACGCCAAAGTCAGCCCGCGACGGGATTGAAGGTGTTGAAGAAACGGGTGACGGGCGCGCCCATCTGAAAGCCCGTGTGCGGGCGGTGCCGGAAGATGGAAAAGCCAATGCGGCGCTGGAAAAGCTGCTGGCGAAATCGCTTGGAATAGCGGCGCGCGATGTTTCTATTGGCGCAGGCGCCACATCACGGCTGAAACAGGTCAAGATATCGGGCGATCCGGAAGCGTTGGCTTTACAGCTCGAAACACTGGGATCGCCCTGATATAATCAGGCCTTCTTGGCGTTGTGACGCTCAATGGCTTCAGTGATCAGTTTGCGGGCCGCATCTTCATCACCCCAATCACCAATCTTCACCCATTTGCCGGGTTCCAGATCCTTGTAGTGTTCGAAGAAGTGCTGAATCTGCTTCAGTGTAATCTCAGGCAGGTCCGTGTAGTTGTGGACCTTCTCATAACGCAGGGTCAGGTGCGGTGAAGGCACGGCGATGATCTTCTCATCCTGTCCCTTATTGTCTTCCATGACGAGAACGCCAATGGGACGCACGTTGATCACGCTGGTTGGCATCAGGGCGCGGGTGTTGCAGATCAGCACGTCAATCGGATCGCCGTCATCCGACAGGGTGTGCGGAACAAAACCGTAATTGCCCGGATAGGTCATCGGGGTGTGCAGGAACCGGTCGACAAACAATGCGCCGGAATCCTTGTCGAGTTCGTACTTGATCGGTTGACCGCCGACTGGAACCTCGATGATGACGTTGACATCTTCAGGGGGATTATTGCCGACCGAAATGGCATCAATGCGCATATTTTCAGAGTCCTTGTTGGTTTGGGAGTGCTGTAAAGATTTTTACGCGGTGACGCAAGAATTGCGTCGCATATCTACGTCCCGAAAACAGAGGGGCAGGTCCAATTGAATGAAATAAGTGCAGACAAGGCCGCAAAATCACAGACATAACAAGAAATATTGTGTCGCAGGCACCAAAGAGGCCTGTTCCATAAAACCAGAGATTTTCGAATAATGGGCAACTAGCTCCAGACGAAAGCGACTTTCTTCAACGTCTTTCCTTCGAAACATTCAACGCCTTCGGCCACATCCTTGCCACCCGCGTTCTGATAGAAGTTGATCGCGAGATCATTGTCTTCAAGAGCCCAGACAACCATGCCCTTAAGGCCCTGATCGACAAGGCTGCGGCGCGAAGCGCCGAGCAGGCGCGTCCCGAGGCCCAATCCCTGATATTCAGGGCGGATGTAAAGCTCGTAGACTTCACCTTTTTGTGGCAACTGGCGCGCCCTGTTTGGTCCCAGCGTGGCATAGCCCGCAACCACGCCGCCAATATCGGCGACGAGAATCTGTGTGGAGCGGCGAATGGCTCTCGCCCACCAGTCCGCGCCGCGACGGTGCAGCATGGTGTTCAGCGAACGATGGGGGATGATGCCTCTGTAGGCGCCCTGCCAGGCAGCCAGATGCACAGCGGAGATTTCGCCCGCATCGGCCAGTTCAGCTCGTCTGATCTCGGTCACATGGGTGTTCATGGTTTCTTAACCATAGACCCGTGCGCCGGGATTTCGCAACTGGGATTTAGAACGATTTTTTGTGTATTGCACCAAAAAGAAAAGCGGCGAAAATCGCCGCTCTTCTGATCATTGAATGTGGATTGGCTTATGCGGCGCCAGCAGCCTTGTTGCTCTTTTCGAAACGCTTGCGCTCGTTCGGATCAAGGTACAGCTTGCGCAGACGAATGGACTTCGGCGTGACTTCAACCAGTTCGTCATCCTGAATCCACGACAAAGCGCGTTCCAGCGTCATGCGGATCGGCGGTGTCAGCTTGACGGCTTCATCCTTGCCTGCGGCACGGATGTTGGTCAGCTTCTTGCCCTTGAGCACGTTGACTTCCAGATCGTTGTCACGGGAATGGATGCCGATAATCATGCCGGCATAAACCTTGACGCCAGCTTCGATAACCATCGGACCGCGATCTTCCAAGTTCCACATGGCGAAGGCAACAGACTCGCCCTGATCGTTGGAGATCAGAACGCCATTGTTACGCCCTGCGATTTCGCCCTTGAAAGGTTCGTAAGCGCGGAACAAGCGGTTCATGATGGCAGTGCCGCGTGTATCGGTCAGAAGCTCCGACTGATAGCCGATGAGGCCACGCGTCGGTGCGTAGAAAACCATGCGGACGCGATTGCCGCCGGATGGGCGAAGCTCGACCATTTCTGCTTTGCGCTCGGACATCTTCTGCACAACCGTGCCTGAATATTCCTCGTCAACGTCGATCAGCACTTCTTCGATTGGCTCAAGCAGGTCGCCATTTTCGTCCTTCGTCATGACAACGCGGGGACGCGAAACACCAAGCTCGAAACCTTCACGGCGCATATTCTCGATGAGAACGGCAAGCTGCAATTCGCCGCGGCCCGATACAAAGAACGAATCCTTGTCGCCTGACTCTTCAACCTTCAGCGCTACGTTGCCTTCGGCTTCCTTGAAGAGGCGGTCACGAATAACGCGGCTGGTGACCTTGTCACCTTCGGTTCCGGCCAATGGCGAATCATTGACGATGAAGGACATGGTGACTGTCGGCGGATCGATTGGCTGCGCATGCAGAGGCTCGGAAACCTCGGTGGCGCAGAATGTGTCGGCAACAGTGCCCTTCTGCAGACCGGCGATGGCAATGATGTCGCCCGCATGGGCTTCTTCGATTGGCTGACGCTCAATACCACGGAATGCGAGGATTTTTGAGATACGGCCGGTTTCAAGCTGCGTGCCGTCGCCGTGCAGAACCTTGACCTGCTGGTTGGACTTGACGGTACCGGAATGGATGCGGCCGGTGATGATGCGGCCGAGGAACGGATCGGCTTCAAGGATCGTGCCGATCATCTTGAATGCGCCTTCACCGACGGTCGGGGCAGGCACATGGTCAAGAACCATGTCGAACAGGGCGGACAGGCCCTGATCCTGCGGACCTTCCGGGTTGCGTGCCATCCAGCCATTGCGGCCTGAACCGTAAAGGATCGGGAAGTCGAGCTGTTCGTCAGTTGCGTCGAGAGCAGCAAAAAGGTCGAAGACTTCGTTGACGACTTCTTCGTGGCGCGCATCAGGGCGATCGATCTTGTTGATCGCAACGATCGGGCGCAGGCCAACCTTGAGGGCCTTGCCGACAACGAATTTGGTCTGTGGCATCGGGCCTTCGGCAGCGTCGACGAGAACGATCGCGCCGTCCACCATGCTCAGGATACGCTCGACTTCACCACCGAAATCGGCGTGGCCTGGTGTATCGACGATATTGATGCGTGCATCCTTCCAGACGACCGAAGTGGCCTTGGCGAGAATCGTGATCCCGCGTTCCTTTTCGATGTCGTTCGAATCCATCATGCGTTCGGCAACGCGCTGGTTGTCACGGAAACTGCCGGACTGTTTCAGAAGTTCGTCGACAAGCGTGGTTTTGCCATGGTCGACGTGTGCGATGATCGCGATGTTGCGCAGTTTCATGAGTTTCTCTTTTGGAGGATTGTGGACGCTCACATGCTGGCGCCGCTTTGCATTTGCGCGCTCCATACATGTTTTTTCGCAAATGCGAAAGGGGGGATACGCTTTTGGCTGACCCTTGCCTGCATTACAGCTATGCAGGCGTGACGGCTCTCGGACGGTATTAAGCGCGGCAAATCCGGGAAGATGCCGCGCTTTGTCAGAGAAGAGTGCCCGAAAGGAAGACGAGCGCAATCGAGAAATAGATCACCAGCCCTGTTACATCGACCAGCGTGGCCACAAACGGTGCCGATGCGCTGGCAGGATCGAAGCCGATCTTTTGCAGGATAAAGGGCAGCATGGACCCGACAAGTGAGCCGAAGGTCACGATACCGATCAGGGCTGCACCGACAGTGGCGGCAATCAGCATCCAGTGCGGGCCGTAATTATAAAGGCCGACCATCTGCCACGTGGTGATGCGGATAACGCCGATGACGCCGAGGAAAGAGCCGAGCACCATGCCTGTGGGCAGTTCGCGCAGAGCAACCCGCCACCAATCCTTCAGGCGCAGTTCCTGCAGCGCCAATGCGCGGATCAACAGCGATGTGGCCTGCGAACCGGAATTACCACCGGAACTCATGATCAGCGGGATGAACAGGGTCAGGACAACAGCCTTTTCCAGTTCGCCTTCGAAATATTGCATGGCGCTGGCGGTCAGCATCTCGCTGAGAAACAGCACGCCGAGCCAACCGGCCCGCTTGCGCAGCATCTGCACGAAGCTGATCTGCATATAGGGCTTGTTCAGCGCCTCCATACCACCGAACTTCAAGGTGTCTTCGGTCATTTCCTGTGTCATGGCGTCGATCACATCATCGACGGTAACGATACCGATGATGTGATTGTCGTCATTGACCACGGGAACGGCGAGCAGATCGTGCTTGCGGAAGAGCCGGGCAACATCCTCCTGATCGGTCAGCGGGCCAACCGTTACCGGGGCAACGTCGCGGCCAACGCTCATGATGGAATCATCAGGCTCGCTGGTGATCAGACGGCGCAATGCGACAGCCCGCAACAGACCTTTGGTCTTTGCGTCAGTTACATAGATTGCATAGATCGTTTCGCGGGACCGTTCGACTTCGCGAATGTGCTGCAGCGTTGCGGCAACATTCCAGTCGCCGGGCACGCTGACAAATTCGGTGGTCATCAGACTGCCTGCCGTATGGGGCGGATAGTGCAGCAGCTTGCGCAGCGCAGCCTTGGTTTCCTGCCCGAGGCTCGAGGCAAGGCGGATACGGGTTTCGTCATCGAACTGCTGGAAAATATCAGTAACGCGGTCGGCTGACATGGCGTCAAGCAGCTCACGCGCAATAGGTGCTGGAAGCTCGGCAATAATCTCGGCAGACGAGTGCAGTTCCGGCTGATCGAGGATCAAAACCGCGTGATCTCTTGGCATTTCAGCGAGAATGCCGACGGCATCCTCGACATCGAGTTCGTTGAGCAGTTCAACAGCATCAGCGGCCTGCATGGCGGCAAGCTGCTCTGCTACATTGGATGCCTGTGCCAATTCGGCATTGACTGCATCCTTATTCAAGCGAAGGTCGTTCATTTTAGCTCGCCTTTCTGTCGATCCGCCGTCACGGCTGATCGGGGCGAGCTGATCTCTTAGAATCAGGCCACGATCGCCGATGACGGCGCAAACAATCGACTATGACTGTCGTCGTTGGGCATAAGAGATAGACTCCGGTTTGGTGATACGCGGCCGAAATTTCCCGGTCGCGTGCTGCCATTTGGTCCCCTCCACGGGGAAAGTCAACCCCCGGGAAATTATGCCGCAGGGTGCCGAATTGCTGGCGTTTTGACAGGCTCAATCAGAAGAGCGTTTGCCGCCTCACGCCTTCACTTTTGCGTTTAGCGGATCGTAGAGCGGCTCAAGGTGAATCTTGGCGGGGAAGCGTTCATTGGCGACGATCAGTTCATAGGTTCCTTCGGTCAAAAAGCTGTCGGTTACACCATCAGTATGACGGACATAACCGAAGCCAATGGGCTTGCCGATTGTGTAACCGAAACCGCCACTGGTAAGGTACCCAACCGTCTCGCCATTGCGCAGGATCGTCTCGCGTCCCAGAAGCACCACATCCTCATTGGCAACAGTGAAACCGACAAGGCGTTTCTTGAGAGGTGCAGCCTGAATAGTCTGGCTGGCCTTCCGGCCCAAGAACTCCGTGTCCTTGCGCAATTTGACCGCCCAGCCTAGCCCGGCCTCGAAGGGCGAGTCATTGGGCGTGATATCAGAACCCCAGGCACGGTAACCTTTTTCCAACCGCAGCGATTCCAGCGCACGATATCCGACGGGTGCAATACCGAATTCTTCGCCTGCCTGCATCAGGGCATCGAAGACCGTGCCAGTGGCGGCAATCGGAATATGCAGTTCCCAGCCAAGCTCGCCGACATAGGTCACACGCAGGGCGCGAACTGTCGCTCCAGCTATCTTGATCTCTCTGACATGGCCGAAAGGAAAGGCACTGTTGCTGACATCGGTATCCGTGACGCGCGACAGGACATCACGCGCCTTTGGACCCATGAGCGAAAGCGTGCCGAAATGCTCGGTGATATCAACGAGGCGTGCATCCAGCCCCTCACCGATATGTTCCTTGATCCAGGCAAAGTCATGGGTGCGAAAGCCCGTGCCGGTGACGATATAGAACTTGTCTTCGGCAAGTCGCGCAACGGTGAGATCGCATTCAATGCCGCCGCGGGTGTTGAGAAGCTGCGTATAGGTCAACCGCCCGACGGGCTTTGCAACATCATTGGCGCAGATGTAATCAAGCGCCTTTTGCGCGTCCTTGCCTGTCAGTTCATATTTGGCGAAGGAGGACTGGTCGAAAATGCCGGCCTTTTCCCGCACCAGCGTATGTTCCTTGCCAACCTGATCGAACCAGTTCTGACGACCCATGGAATAAATATCGACAGGCTCCGTACCATCGGGTGCAAACCAGTTGGGGCGTTCCCAGCCGAGTTTCGATCCAAAGACCGCGCCGTGTTTCTTCAGGCGATCATAGAGCGGTGAGACAATGGCTGGACGCCCGGATGTGTACTCCTCGTGCGGAAAGCCAATCGTGTAGTGTTTGCCATAGGCTTCCAATGTGCGGTCAAGCACCCAGTCACGGTCGCGATACAGATTGGAAAAGCGCCTGATATCGACAGTCCACAGATCAAGCGGTGCTTCGCCATCGATGACCCATTGGGCCAGCACCCAGCCTGCGCCGCCGCCTGAGGCAATACCAAAGGCGTTAAAGCCCGCGCCGACAAACATATTCGAGCACTCAGGCGCACGACCGAGAATGAAATTACCATCTGGCGTAAAGCTCTCCGGGCCGTTGATCATCTGCTTGACGCCGATGGTTTCAAGCGCGGGAATGCGCTCCATCGCCTGCATCATATGCTGTTCAAAATGATCGAAATCATCATCGAACAAGCGAAACTGCCAATCGTCAGGCACATTGCCAGTCACCCATCCCTGCGGATTGGGTTCGTAGCCGCCCATGACCAGACCGCCAACCTCTTCCTTGAAATAGGTGCGCCTGTCAGGATCGCGGATGGTCGGTGCGTCTGACGACAGACCGTCGATCTTTTCGGTGATGATATATTGGTGTTTTACAGGTTGAAGTGGCACATTGATGCCTGCCATAGCACCGACTTGCCTTGCCCATTGGCCCGCGCAATTGACCACTTTTTCGCAAGCGATGTCACCCTGATCAGTCTTGACCTTGATGATACGCTCGCCATCCATCTCGAACCCGGTGACACGGATATTTTCGATGAGTTTCGCGCCGTTCATACGCGCGCCGCGTGCCAGCGATTGCGTGATATCCGAAGGGCTCGCCTGCCCGTCCGTCGGCAGCCAGCTTGCACCGACCAGATCATCGACCCGCATCAACGGCCACATGGCCTTGACCTCCTGCGGCGAAAGAAGGTGCATCTCCATGCCAAAACTACCCGCTGTGGTCGCCAGACGGCGAAACTCGGTCCAGCGGTCCTGATTGGTGGCAAGGCGCAGGCAACCGGTCATTTTCCAGCCCGTCGCCAGACCGGTTTCCTCATCAAGACGTTTGTAAAGATCAACCGAATATTTCAGGACGCGGGTAATGGATGCGGAGGAGCGCAGCTGACCAACAAGGCCCGCCGCGTGCCAGGTGGAGCCCGATGTCAACTGTCCCTGCTCAAGCAGAATGACATCCGCCTTGTGGTCTTTTGCAAGATGATAGGCCGTCGAACAGCCGATGATGCCGCCGCCGATAACAACGATCTGGGCGTGACTGGGCAGGGTCATGATTTGCTTCCATATGTGGTTCGAAACCGGTCCAGCGCTTGTTCCAGACGCTCCAGATTTTCATGGGTGTAGGCGACGTAATCGACGCCGGGTGCATTGAGATACAGCTCCGACACCATGCCCCACATGGCTTCGCGCAGCAGTGAAGCGCATTGCATCGCCGCGTGGGCGCGCTTCAGCGCGTGGTCGGGAGAGGCCTGGAAATAGGCTGCCAGCAAGGCTTCCGATTCTTCTTCCGTCAGACCGCAATTGGACGCGATACCGGCAAGATCGAACATGGCGGTGGAAAAACCGGCATATTCAAAGTCGATCAACCACAGCCGTTCGCCATCATCGAGAATATTGGCGGGCAGAAGATCATTGTGGCCGAAGATGATCGGGAGTGGCTTTTGCACAGCCTCCATCTCGGCCGCAATGGCAAGGTAATCTTCCAGATGATCAACCATACGGCTTTTGCCCGTTTTAAGCGTGCGGGCGTAGTCGCGGATGACGTGAAACACCCAGAACATGAATCCGGGGCCGGTGATGTGATCGGGCATTGCCGTGTGAAATTGCCGGATCAGGGTGGCGACACCGGCGATGTTGTCGCGCACATCCTGTGCATCAAAGGTTTTTGCGCCCAGAAATGCCGATACCATTATGCCGCCATCGGCGTAAAACAATTCGGGTGCAAATCCCGCGCTATGTGCGGCCTTCGCCGTCATGGCCTCGCGGTCGCGAAAGACGTGGTGGAAGGGATAATCCTTGCCAAACCGCACCACATATTTGCGGTGCTGATCTTCGACGACATAGCTCTCATTGCTGATCCCGCCCTTGAGCAGCGTCACGCTGATATTGCCATGCCACAGGGGCAAGGCAGCAATTCGGGCTTCGCTGGTCTGGGTCTGCGTCATCGGGCAATCCAGAAAACGAGCACCCGCCTTGGGTGCCCTATATGGCAAATCTCATCTGCATGACCTCCGTTGTCAATCCGCCTTTGTGAGTTTTTGTGGTTTTTATGACTGTTTTATAAATTTTTTGTGGTATCAATGTTTGCATGTGCGCAGATATGCACGATTGATGAGGTGTATGATGGGTTCCAAACGGCGTGGCGAGATTACGAAAGTGCTGCAGGATGAGGGCACAATCTCGATCTCGGATCTGGCGAACAGGCTCGGCGTTTCGCTTGAGACGATACGGCGCGATGTAAAACCTTTGACTGATGAAGGGGTTATCGTGCGCACCCATGGTGCCGTTGGTTTGCCGCAGCATCTCGGCGAAGCGCCGTTTGAACGACGCATGCGCGAGAATGCCGGTGCCAAGCGGGCAATCGCCCGGCATGTCGCAGGTACAATCAGCAATGGTGACTCGATCATGCTGGATACGGGCACGACCACCAGCTTTCTTGCTCGGGAATTGTTGCAGTATCGCAATCTGACGGTTGTCACCAATTCATCCGATATTGCCCGTACTTTGGCGACGGTGAATGGCAACAAGGTATTCATGGCCGGAGGTGAATTGCGCAGTGACAATGGCGCTGCCTTCGGTGCCCTGGCCATCGATTTTATCAGCCGGTTCAATGTCGCCCATTCCATCATTTCCATCGGCGCCATCGATGCGACACATGGGTTGATGGATTACAATCTTGAGGAAGCGGAGTTCGCGCGCATGGTTCTGTCGCGGGGTGAACGCTCGGTTGTCGTATCGGATGCTTCGAAGTTCGGCCGTCAGGGACTTGTTCAGGTCTGCGATTTTACCGGTTTTGATGAACTGGTGACTGATTCACCGCCGCCTGACGATGTTCTTCAGTCGCTCAGCCGAGCGGGGGCGAGGGTGAGGGTGAGTATTGCCGGAAACGAGGCCTGACAAGAATCGGGTGGCAGACCGATTCCAGAGAGATAGAATCGCGCGCATGAGTCGGGAGAAGACCATGACAAAGACCTTGCGCTACAGACATATTCAGACACCGATTGGCCCCATGATCGCCATGGCTGGTGATGAAGGGCTTTCACTGCTTGAATTCTCCGATCGGCCAGCCCTGCCGGCAGAATTGACAGAACTTGAGCAGCGCTATGGCTATACCATTGTGCCGGGGGATCATTCTTATCTTGACCAGGTTGATGAAGAGATCACTGCCTATTTTGCCGGTGAGCTGACGCGGTTTGAAACGCCGTTGTTTCTGCCAGCCACACCATTCCAGCGCACCATCTGGTCGATGCTTATTGATATCCCCTACGGCGAAACGCGCACTTATGGCGGGATGGCCAGAGCGTTGGGTAAACCGAACTCAAGCCGCGCAGTCGGTGGTGCAAATGGCCAGAACCGCATCGCCATTGTTGTTCCCTGCCATCGTATCATTGGTGCGGATGGGTCATTGACCGGTTATGGCGGCGGGCAACCGCGCAAACGTTTTCTGCTTGATCTGGAACATCGGATTACCGCGCAGGCATCGGAGAAGCCGGTGTTTCACCCGATCACGGCGCAGGGCAGTTTCCTCTAGACAATAATTCCCGTGGCAAAGCGCGGTTCGTGCAGCAGCCGGTCAAGCAGAACGAGGGCCTGTTCCAGCCTGCCTCTGTCCGGCGCAGCGCCAAGTGACAACCTGATAGCTTCGGGGGTTGCAGGGGCGATGCTGAAAGCCGACGCCGGGACAATGCCAATGCCGGAACGGCGGGCAAGCGCGGAGAATTCCGCGGCACTCCACTGAACAGGTACATCAAGCCATAGATGATGACCTGCCGGATGCGCGGAAAAATGCCAATTCTTCAGCACTTTTCTGGCGATGATCTGTCTGGCCTGACTTTCCTCGCGGATTGCATGTGCAATCCCATAGAGGCTGCCGTCGTTGATCCAGGCTGTGGCAACCGCCATCAGCAATGGCGATGCGGTCGGGTTACTGGCGCGAAGGCTTGATGCGAGCTTCAGTACATCCAGTGATGAGGGGCAAACCACATAGGCAACACGCAGCGCAGGCGTTGCACATTTGGAGAGTGTGGCAATGTGCCAGGTGATATCGGGGGCTATCGAAGCAATGGCGGGCAGGGGTGTGTCGAGAAGTTCCGCATAAGGATCATCCTCGATAATCATGACATCGTGGCGTTGAGCGATACTGACGATGATTTGGCGGCGCGACGCAGGCATCATTATGGTCGTTGGGTTGTCGATGGATGGACAGAGGTAAATTGCTTTCGGCTTCAGTGTTTTGCAGCAGCTTTCAAACACGTCCGGAATAATACCGTTCCGGTCCATGGCGAGCGGATGAATGGGAATATCAAGCGCCGAACAGACGGATTTCAGCCCCGGATAGGTCAGTGTTCCCGCGCAAATGGAGCCGCGGGCAGCAACAAGGCTGCAAATGGCAAAGAGTGCGCTTTGGGCACCACCGGCCACGAGTAGCCGGTCCGCCGAGGGCGCTTCACCGAAACGCGGTGCCAGCCATTTTGTCCCGGCGGCGCGTGCAGCCTCTGTACCGGTGCTTTCCTGATAGCTGAGGAAGTGGCTCGATGCGCCGTTGAGGACGTGGCTTACCCCCTCGATCAGATGATTGTGGAGGTCGGCTTCCGGTGGCTGTGGTGGGATGATCATGGTCAGGTCCAGATCCGTCAGCAGGGAGGCCATCCCAAGTGCCGGTTGCGTCAACGAACCTTTGATGGTGGTGCCCGAACCGACTTTCGCTTCGATGAGATCAAGGCGATGCGCTTCGGTCATCGCCCGTGTGACGGTGGTCAGATCAATTCCGAGCTGTCTTGCAATCTCGCGCTGGGGTGGGAGGGCATCCCCCGGTTTCAAAACGCCCGAGTTGATGTCGGCGACCAGCGCATCGACAATCCCTTGGTGCTTGTAGCGGGAACTGGTGGCAATACGGGGCTTCCAAACGGTCATGTCAGGCTCTTTGTATGGTTACAACCCATACAATTACCCAGACTTTCTCGCGCTAACAAGGACAAATATGCCATGTGACAAACGGTCATGCTTGCATAAATGCATACAATCCTTATATTTCCATCAGATAGTATGTTTATTGTATGCTAATAATATAAATTATCCATACAATAAATCCATCTTGGAAAGGCAATAGCCATGTCACAGACAGGCCACTACCACGCAACAGACAATCCAATGAAAACTGGCATCCTCGGGCGCTGTCCGCAATGTCAGCAAGGACGGCTGTTCCATGGTTTCCTCAAGCTGGCACCGTCCTGCGAAGTTTGCGGGCTCGATTATTCATTTGCCGATCCAGCGGATGGCCCAGCTTTCTTCGCCATGACCATCGTCGCGGTTCCGGCCATGTTGTTCGCCCTGTGGTTGCAGACAACCTATGAAGTTTCCATCTGGGTGCATCTGTTCACGACGCTGCCGCTGACCCTGTTCGGCAGTCTTATCCTGCTGCGACCGCTGAAGGGCTGGCTGGTCTGCTCACAATATTTCCATAAGGCTGAGGAAGGCCGTCTGGTACGCAAGGGCGAACAGTAAGAGAGAACCCGGACGATGATATCATCCGGGTGAGTTCCAATCGATCAGGCGTTGGCACCGCCATCAATGGTCAGCGAAGCGCCGTTGATGAAACGGCCTTCTTCGCCGGCGAGAAAAGCGACAAGACCGGCAATGTCCTTCGCCTGCCCAAAACGTGGAATGGCCATGCGGGCGCGCTGGCCTTCAGCGTGATCACCATTGGCGGGATTCATATCCGTATCAGTTGAGCCCGGATGAACAATATTGGCGGTGATTTCCCTCGGGCCAAGATCGCGCGCCAGCGCTTTGGTCAGGCCGATCAGCGCGGCCTTGCTGGTTGAATAGGCGAGAAGGCCGGGAAACGGCACGATTTCCGCCAGATTGCTGCCGATGCTGATAATCCGCCCACCCACGGGCATGTGTGCTACGGCGGCCTTTGCGGCAACGAAGCTTGCACGAACATGGATCGACATCACGCGGTCGAATTCTTCCAGATCCAGCACATCGACCGTATCCATTGAATAGACCCCGGCGCTGTTCACAAGAATGTCCAGTCGGCCAAGTTTGGCGTGGGCTTCATTGACCGCGCTTTCCACTGCTTTTGCATCGAGATTATCGGCCTTGATGGCGATGGCGCGACGGCCGAGCTTCTCGATGGCCTTGACTGTGTCATCCGCCTTGGCCGGGGCGCTGGTGTAGGTAATGGCAATATCTGCACCATCTTCCGCGAGTTTGAGGGCAATGGCTGCTCCGATACCGCGACTACCGCCGGTGACAAAGGCAACTTTATTGGAGAGACGAGACATCCGTTTTCCTTTTATGTAACGGTTGATACATAAAGGCATGCCACCCTTGCGCCGCAACGTCAAGTGATTTATGTATTGATTGTTACAAAAAGGAGTTTGTCATGTCGCCAAAAGGCCGCCCACGCGCATTTGACAGGGATGCAGCTCTTATCCGTGCCATGGAACTCTTCTGGGCCAAGGGTTATGAAGGCGCATCGATGGCAATGCTCACCGAGGCGATGGGGATCAATTCTCCCAGCCTTTACGCCTGTTTTGGCAGCAAGGCCGAACTTTTCAAAGAGGCTGTTTCGGTCTATCGCAGCCGGGTGGGCCACGACATATGGAATGCTCTGCCCGAAGCCAAAACGGCGCGGGAGGGATTTCATAATTTCCTGAAGGAAACCGCCATTTCTTACACCCGGCCTGATCAACCGCAGGGTTGTCTCATTGTGCTTGGGGCTTTGCATGGTTTAAGCGAAGATGATCCCATTGGGGAACTGCTCCGGGATAACCGCCGGGAGAATGTCACCAAACTGAAGACGCGGCTGGAGCAGGGCGTAGCGGATGGGGAGCTTAATGCTGCCACGGATTGTCAGAACATCGCGGAATTCTATGCGACGGTGCAGCATGGCATGTCGATCACAGCGCGCGACGGTGCAACACTCGATGGTTTGATGCGAACCGCCGATGCGGCAATGGCCGCATGGGACGGGCTTACTGCCGCCTGAAAACAAAAACGGGCGGCAGAGCCACCCGTTTTGCAGTCAATGGATGAAGCCGCTTATTAGCTGGCAGCTTCTTCAGATGGTGCTTCTTCTGCAGGAGCGGCAGCAGCTTCAGCAGCAGCGGCCTTGGCAGCTTCTTCAGCAGCCTTTGCAGCTTCTGCTTCAGCAATAATTTTTGCCTTTGCATCTTCTTCAGCCTGCTTGGCCATAGCAACGCGTTCCTGAGCCTTCTTGCCCGGAAGAGCCTTTTCAGGGTTGTTGCGTGTGTCGCGCTTGGCAATGCCAGCCTGATCGAGGAAGCGCAGAACGCGGTCTGTTGGCTGTGCGCCATGGCCGATCCAATACTGGATGCGGTCAGCATCGAGCTTTACGCGGTCGCCGTCCTTGGGAAGCATTGGGTTCCATGCGCCAACGGTTTCGATGAAACGACCATCACGCGGTGCACGAACGTCAGCGATAACGACGTGGTAGTAAGGGCGCTTCTTGGAGCCGGCACGTGCCAGGCGGATTTTCAGTGACATGGGGTATTCTCCTGTTGTTAGTTCGCGGCGTTTTCTTTGGCCGCAGTTGTTTCGTGATGTCTGATCACTTCCTTGACGATGAAGTTCAGAAACTTCTCGGCAAAATCGGGGTCGAGGTCAGCCGACTGGGCGAGCGAGCGCAGACGTTCAACCTGTAGTTTTTCACGCGCGGGATCGGCAGCGGCGAGGCCATTCCTGGCCTTGAGCACACCCACGGCTTTCGTGCAGCGGAAACGCTCCGCCAGCATGTGGATCAGCGCCGCATCGATATTGTCGATGGAAGCGCGCAGTTCGAGCAATTCTTTTGGCAGGGAGGAAGACGTCATGATTATCCCTTCTTCTTCGGCAGGCCGGGAAGCCCACCACCAAGGCCGGGCAAGCGGGGGAGGCCGCCTCCCATACCACCACCGAGACCACCCGGAAGACCGGGCAAACCACCGCCCTTGCCGAAGCCTGCGGCTTCCGCCTGCTTCTGCAGGGCTTCAAGCTGTTTCGGGTCCATCTTGGAAAGGTCGGGCATGCCGCCCATACCACCCAGTCCGCCCATACCACCAAGGCCCATCTTGGCGCCGATGCCGCCCATCATCTGTTTCATGATGCCGCCTTTGCCCTTGCCGCCCATCGCCTTCATCATATCCGCCATCTGACGGTGCATTTTGAGAAGCTTGTTGATGTCGGCGGCATTGGTGCCGGAGCCCTTGGCAATGCGCTGCTTGCGCGAATGTTTCAGCATATCAGGATTGGTGCGCTCGGCTGCTGTCATCGAGGAGATGATAGCGAGCTGGCGCTTGAAGATGGAATCATCAAGACCGGCCGCGGCCATCTGATCCTTCATCTTGCCCATGCCGGGCATCATGCCCATGATACCGCCCATGCCGCCGAGCTTCTGCATCTGGCCGATCTGGTCAGCCAGATCGTTGAGATCGAACTTGCCTGATTGCATTTTCTTGGCCATCGCCGCGGCTTTTTCCGCGTCAATGTTTTCGGCAGCTTTTTCAACGAGCGAAACAATATCGCCCATGCCGAGAATGCGGTCAGCGATACGCCGTGGGTAGAACTCCTCCAGCGCATCCATCTTTTCGCCGGTGGCGATCAGCTTGATCGGCTTACCGGTAACAGCGCGCATCGAAAGGGCGGCACCGCCGCGACCATCGCCGTCCATACGTGTCAGGACAAGACCGGTGATGCCGACGCGCTCATCGAAGGAGCGCGCAAGATTGACGGCGTCCTGACCGGTCAGAGCATCGGCAACGAGAAGGATTTCGTGCGGGTTGGCCTTTTTCTTGATGTCGGCCATTTCGACCATCAAGGGCTCATCAATGTGCGTGCGGCCCGCCGTATCAAGGATGACCACATCATGGCCGCCGAGCTTGGCTGCCTGTACGGCGCGCGCGGCGATCTCAACCGGCGTCTGGCCAGCAATGATCGGCAGCGTATCAACGCCGGTCTGTACACCAAGCTGGCGCAATTGTTCCTGTGCGGCTGGACGGCGCGTATCAAGCGACGCCATCAGCACTTTCTTCTTCGACCGTTCGGTCAGGCGCTTGCCGATCTTGCCCGTAGTGGTGGTCTTACCCGAACCCTGCAGACCAACCATCATGATGACAACGGGAGCCGGGGCATTCAGATCAATGGTGACGCCTTCGGCGCCGAGCATGTCGACCAGTTCATCATGAACGATCTTGACGACCATCTGGCCGGGCTTGATGCTTTTGAGGACTTCCGCGCCGACGGCTTTGGCACGCACCTTGTCGGTGAACGAGCGAACCACATCAAGGGCAACGTCAGCTTCGATAAGTGCCCGGCGCACTTCGCGCAAAGCTGCCGCGACGTCGGCATCCGACAACGCGCCACGGCCGGTCAGGCCATTCAAAATCGAACCTAGTCGTTCCTGTAAGCTCTCAAACATCCGTTTTCCTCTATCTTCCGGGGAACTGTTTCCCTGAAAGGTAAGCATCCTCCGCGCCAAAGCCCATACCCAAACGGGGCTCAAAGCAAAAATGCACCCGAGGGCGCATCGCGCTGTCGGGTGTTGACCTCCGGGATCATCAGACCCTTGCGGGGTCCCGGTCGGCTGCTCGGAGTTGGAACTCGTCGCGGATTGATGGGCGGCTTAAACAGGAAATATGGTGATGAGTCAAGGTGGACGCAGTTACGCGCGCTTTTTCAACCCTGCTGCTTTGCGCAGGACATCATCAATACGGCTCTGCCAACCGGGGCCGCTCGAACGGAAATAATCAACCACATCCGGGCTGAGGCGAAGGGAGACCGGAGTTTTTGTACTATCCGCAAGTGGTCGACCGGGCTTGCGCCTGCTCAACTCGGTGATGAGGACAGTGTCCGGATCGTCCAAAGCCGCTTTGGTAAGCGCTGCATCTTCTTCGACGCTAAGAGACTCGGCATAAGCCTTCGCGGCGGCGATGGCTTCCTCGCGGGTCTTTTGCTTGTACGCTCTATGCGCCACAGTCATCGTTACCAATCCTGTTTCCTGATTGAAAACAATCGCGGTGCCGGACATGTCACGTTTCTGATTTGGCATATTCATTCGCTTCCCTCTGAGATGCTCTACGCAGTGAGATAACGCGAATGGATGTTCCTCTCATTGTGTAGATAAGTGCGTAAAATTTACCTCCAAGTATGCCAATGGCGACGATACGCTCTTCACCATAGATGTTTTGGTCTGCCAGCCACTCCATAGCGGTCTCAAACTCAAAATAGCGAACATCCTCAAAGGCCACGCCATGTTTGCGCAGATTACGCTTAGCCTTTTCATTATTCCATTCGAACTTACGCATGAAAGCCACTGCAGTCAATAATTATTGTATATACAGAAATACAATCTAATTTCCAAAATTTGACTTAGCTTACCAGCGAAAATGCAAATGGCTTCTCATCAATAGGTCTAACCGCGCCGAATCAAACGCGGGAACGGAGCAACTCAGGATTGCATCCTGTGTGTCTGCACAGCGTTGACGAGAATCGTCGAATGAGTACGCGAAAGGGCAATATTCATCGAAAATGAAGAGAACGAGCCCAGTTTTGCCAAGTATTGCTCCATTCTGCCAGATGACAGAGTGCCAGAAAAATGGCAGATAGCATCAGGGACGATTAAACTTTTAAGGAGATTTCCATGGCATTTGTTGCCAAAGGCAGATTTTTTGCTGGTGTAGCGACCGCGCTTCTCGTGATGGCAGGAGCAGCTCAGGCAGCACCTCAGTGTGGCAACAATTCTGCTGGATTTCCGGCTTGGGTTGAACAGTTCAAACAGGAAGCCAAGTCGCAGGGTATCGGCGGCAGGGGGCTGGGTGCTCTCAACAACCTGACCTATTCAACCAAGACAATAGCGCTGGACCGCAATCAGAAGAGCTTCAAATACGCGCTCGACAAGTTCATGCAGGTGCGTGGTGCGCAGACGATCGTATCGCGTGGCAAGGCACTGAAAACCCAGAATGCGGCTCTCTTTGCCAGCATTGAGAAGCGCTATGGCGTGCCTGCTGGCCCGATCATTGCGATCTGGGGCATGGAGACGGGTTTTGGTGCTGTCCTTGGCAGCCAGCACACACTATCCGCAGTAGCGACGCTGGCTTATGATTGCCGCCGCAGCGAATATTTTCGTGAGCAGCTCTATGCGGCATTGAAGCTTGTCGATCACGGTGATCTGGCCCCCGATGCGCGCGGCGCGTTGCATGGTGAAATTGGCCAGACCCAGTTCATGCCCGCCAATGTTTTGAAATATGGTGTCGATGGTGATGGCAGCGGCCATATCGACATGGTCCGTTCCAAGGCTGACGCCTTGGCCTCCACGGCAAATTTCCTTGTTGGTCATGGCTGGCAGCGTGGTGCTGGATATCAGCCTGGGGAGCCCAGCTTCGCGGCAATTCAGGGATGGAATTCGGCCACTGTTTATCAGCAGGCCATTGCAATCATCGGCGCACAGATCGACGGCGGCAAGTAAGGCTTTTCCACAATTGTAGTGAATTCAAAGGCCGGTGCTCAGCATCGGCCTTTTGTTTAAAATCCTTCGCAGGTCTCGCCAATGGCTCCCTGTGCGCTGGCGCTGATCTTGCCGTTGCGAAAACTGAATATTTCGCGGGAATAGGTGGTGTTGTCAGGAAACTCGTAACAAACGAACATCGTCAGTTTGCCATTTTCCATTCCGCCAAGTCTGTGCTTGATCGTCGTGCCTTTTACAGCGTGTTCCCATTCGTCGAGGGAGCCGAGGAATTCGCGCTTGGTCTGCTCAATCTCCTGATCTTCAAGCACGATTGTCGCGTCATCGGTGAGAAGGTCGGCAAATTCAGGCCTGTTTGCTGTATCGAGTGCCTTGTACCAGCGCTCGACAAGAACTTCAGGGTTGTCTTCGGCGAGCGAAGGCACCGCAAAGCTGAGAAGCAGCGCGAGAGCGATAGCCAGTTTCTGCATAGACTATTGGCCCGGTTGCAGGTCGACCGATTCCGGATCAGGTCTCAAGAAATCCCCGGTTTCAGGGTTCATAACCCAAAGCTCCCCGGTGGAAATATCGAACCATGCGCCGTGTAGGGTAATGCGACCCTTCTTTTCCAGAATATCGACACAGGGGAAGCTGCGCAGGTTCCGGAGGGAATAGCGAATGGAAATGCGCTCCAGTGCAGTCTGGCGCTCAAATGGCGTCATGAGTTCATTGGCGGCGACGGCTTCGGCTGCCGGAGCAACGAGGCTCATCCATTTGCCAATAAAATCACCGGGGGAGAGAGGCTTGCTTTCCGTATCCAGTGCCGCCTTGATGCCGCCGCAGCGTCCATGGCCCAGAACAACTATGTTCTTCACTTTCAGACTTTGTACGGCAAATTCCAGCGCTGCCGACGTGGAGTGATATTCACCATCCGGCGCATAGGGCGGCACAAGATTAGCCACATTGCGGATAACGAAAATCTCGCCGGGACTGGTGTCGAAGATGATTTCCGGGGCGGCACGCGAGTCGCAACAGGCGATAACGAGCGTTTCGGGGGTCTGGCCCTGTTCGGCCAACTGACGATAGCGCATGGTTTCATTGGCATAACGCTGTGCCATGAAGTTGCGATAACCGGTGAGCAGTTTCTCAGGAAGCATGGTCATGATGGTGCATTAATCCCGATTGAAGGGAAGATCAATTGGTCTTGTGCCAGTTTGCACGGAGCTCAAATGCGAGATTCCAGAATAGGACAGTTTTGCGGTGTGTCACTGAAATTGCAGCAAAAGCCCCGTGTCGAAACCGCGCAGGACGATTGCGGCAATCGCCGATCTGGTCAGGCACGGATGCCTTTGCTTGGATGAACGAGGTGGCGCATCTGGATCATGGCCATCGGGCTGGAGAGGCTGGATGCATCCGCTTCGAGCATCAATTCATCCGCGCCGCGCTTTGCCGAGCGCGCCATGATCTCAAAGACCGAGGCGGTGGTTCGCTGCAGTATCTGCTCGTGATCAAGACCCGCCAGCATACGGGCAAGGAACAGTGCGGAGGTCAGATCGCCAAGCCCGTTGGTCGGGCCGTTTACAAGGCGATGCTCGGCAAGCATGGCGAAAGAATGCGTGACCAGTAGATTGCCGGTGCCGCCGGCAAGCATGGGATGGGCGGATGTCACCAGCATTGTTCCGGGACCCGCATGAAGGGCAGCCTGCATGATCGCCTTGTTGTCAGGCAGATCAGCACCGGCGAGCCAGGCAAGTTCAAAACGGTTTGGCGTCGAAATATCAGCCAGTGGCATAAGCTCATCGCGAATGCCGATTGCTGTTGCTTCAGGAACATAGAGCCCTTTTGTATCACCTATGACGGGGTCACAGAGGTAGAGCACATCCTTGTTCTGGCTTTTGATCTTCTTGATCAGGCGGGCGACCGATGCAGCCTGCGCGGCATTGCCGAGATAACCGGTCATGACGGCCCGCACTTCACCCAGCCATGGCGCACGCTCCAGATCGGCAATCAGATCATCGAACTGCTGCGGCTCGGGCACAATGCGCTTGGCCGGTCCATGTCCCGGGTGCCAGGGCAGGATAACGGTTGGGACGGCCCAGACGGGATGCCCAAGGGTTTCAAGAGCAAACACCGCTGCGCGGTTGCCGACAGAACCACGCACGACATGGCTTGAAATGACGATGACAGCATTGGAGGAAGGAGCAACGGAACCGGTCATGAAAATACTCGTAAAAGAGTTCGGAAAAGCGGGGATGAGTTCGGAGACTCAGCTTTTGCCGGTGATGGAACTGATCAACCAGATAAACATGGCTATCAACACAAGCAATCCCAGAACCCGGCCAATGCGCGTTCCCCATATCTCGATCGGATCGGCAGCATCAGCATCTTCAGCAGTAAAATGCCCCTTGGTCCTGTTAACAGTCCGCTCAACCGCCGACTTGCCGCCGGGATTGGTCTCGCGGCTGATGCGCTCCAGAATCCGCTTCGATTCTGTTACAGTCTGACGCTCTTTGTCATTTGCAGCCATGGCGATTCCGCTTGATCCTTGTTGCAAGGCAGCATAGCGCTTTGCCAGTTCCTTTTGCAGCAAAAAATGGCTACGCTCGGACTGCTTCGTTCCAAAATGACCAGTTGGTCGGGAAAATGAGTAATGAGGAGAGGGTTTATGCAAAAAATGACGTCTTCGACCGGCTTTTTGCCACGCAATGTCTTTTCGGTTCTGGCTCTCGTCGTCCTCGTGCCTTTGCTGTCCGCATGCGGTTTCAATACGATTCCGACCAATGAAGAGCAGGCCAAGGCCGCATGGAGCGAAGTGCTGAACCAGTATCAGCGCCGCGCAGACCTGATCCCCAACCTGGTTGAAACCGTCAAAGGTTATGCGGCTCAGGAAAAAGATGTGCTGACGTCAGTGGTCGAAGCGCGTGCCAAGGCGACCTCTATACAGGTGACGCCCGATACGCTGAAAGACCCCAATGCCTTCAAGGCATTTCAGGACAATCAGGCCAATTTGTCCGGCGCCCTGTCGCGGCTTCTGGCTGTGGTCGAAAACTATCCTGATCTGAAATCCAATCAGAACTTCCTCGCCTTGCAGTCACAGCTGGAAGGCACTGAAAACCGCATAGCGGTGGCCCGCCGTGATTATATCGAAGCGGTGCGCGTCTATAATACATCGCTCCGGACCATGCCGACGATCATCTGGACATGGATCTGGTATACGAACAGTCAGCCTTATCAGACATTCACAGTTGACGATTCCGTCAAGCAGACGCCTCAAGTCAAATTCTAGGCTTTCAGAATGCGCACCAAGCGCCAAAGCGCTGATATAGCCGTACGAGATCCTTTGCTGATGAGGATTTCGTATGGTCTGCTTTTGACAGTAACGCTGCTCGGGCTGTTTCTGGGTCATGCCTTTGCGGCGGACCTTCCTGCGCTCACGGGACGGGTGGTGGACGGCGCAAATGTCATCGACGCAGCGACCCGCGATGCGATCACCCAGAAACTGGCGGCATTCGAGGCAAAATCGTCGGATCAGGTGGTTGTGGTCACTGTGCCAAGTCTTGATGGCGAGGCGATCGAGCCCTATTCCAACCGGCTCTACCGTGCTTGGGCGCTTGGTCAGAAGCAGGAAAACAATGGCGTGCTTCTCGTCGTGGCACCCAATGATCGCAAGGTACGCATTGAGGTGGGCTATGGACTGGAAGGGACGCTGACGGACCTTCTGTCAAAACTTATCATCGAGAATGCAATAATCCCCGGCTTTCGCTCAGGGGATTATTCCGGGGGGATCGCGCGCGGCGTGGACGATATTCTGAAAGTGCTTTCGGGAGATGCAGCCGAACTTGAAGCGCGCGCAAAGCGGAATATCAAGGATGAATCCTCTAATATTGACTGGTTCGGGGTCGTCTTCATCTCGATCTGGGTCATTATTTTCTTCGGCGGTTTCGGCATGGCTATCCTGGCGCCTGTCTTCGGCCAGAAGATTGGCCCCGGTCGCTACAGATGGCTTGGCATGGACATTGACACGCGATCATCGGGCTCTGGTGGTGGTTCCGGTGGAGGGTGGTCGTCGGGCGGCGGCGGATGGTCTTCCGGTGGCGGTGGAGGCGGCGGCTTTTCGGGTGGAGGTGGTTCCTCCGGCGGCGGCGGTGCATCGGGAGGCTGGTAGGAGAGAGCATGTCAGTGATGAATGATGATGATCATGCCCGTATTGCCGCAGCGATCCGCGATGCAGAGAGCCGGACGAGCGGCGAAATCTATGCGGTACTCGCCCGCAGCAGCGACAGCTATTTCTTCGTTGCCGGTTTTGCCGTTACGGTTGGGATTCTTATTGCAGCCATCATCGTAGCGCTGGCGGCCCATTGGTACTGGTTTACCATCTCATTGCCGCTCTTTGGTCTGGCGATCCTTGCAGCCTTCGCGACTGCCATTTTACTGCTCTGGCTCATACCCGGCCTCAGCCTGCGGTTTGTTCCCAAGCGTATTCTCTACCAGCGCGCGCATCTCAATGCGGTCCAGCAGTTTCTGACGCGCAATGTGCACCTCACCGAAAAGCGCACGGGCATCCTGCTGTTTGTATCGCTGGCGGAGCGTTATGCGGAGGTTGTGGCCGATGCCGGTATCAATGCAAAAGTTGCTCAGGAAGAATGGAACGGCATTGTCACAATCCTGACAGATCATGCGGCGCAAGATGACCATGCTTCCGGTTTTCTCAAGGCCATTCAGCAAGCGGGGCGGCTGCTGGAAACACACTTTCCAGCAGGTCCCGATAACGTCAACGAACTCGATGACCATTTGGTCGAATTGTAACCTGCGCAATGTCATGCGAATTTTACGTCTGGCGTGCAGTTTGCGGTCGAAAATACAATTTCAGTGGCTATGATCAGCCAAAATGCCGGTTCAGGGAGAGATTCTGATGGCTTCAACGAAAAAATCGGGCGCAAAAGCCGCTCCGAAGTCAAAAGCAGTAAAAGCCACGAAAGAAAAGAAGCAAGCACCCGGTTTGTTTGAGGATCTGCTGTTTGCCCGCGCTCCGGCAGAAGACCTCGCAGATTATGATGCTGGTGCCTTGACGGCGTCAGCCAAGCTTGCCGAAGCGGCCCTGAAACAGTTCAAAACGGGCAAGCCGCTGATTGATCTTTCCGATGGCAACGCTGTTTACCGCGATGGCAGGCCGATCACCGTTGTCACCCTCATCAACGATAACATGCCTTTCCTGCTCGACTCGGTCCTCGGCGAGATCAGCGAACGGGTCAGTTCCGTCTATCTGGTCCTGCATCCGGTGATGGATGTGGACAAGAAAAGCGGCTCGGTTATCGGCGCGGCAGGTCCGGATAAGCCCGGCAAGGACGAAGCTCGCGTCTCCGTGATGCAGATTCATGTGCCCGCTCTGGATGCTCCCGCACGCGAAATCCTCGTGGAGGCTTTGACTACCTTGCTTCGGCATGTGCGTGAGGCGGTCAATGACCGCGCTGCCATGGTCGCTCGTCTCGATGATGCCATCGAAACCTACAGGACTGGCAAAACGCCCATGAAGAAAGCGGCTGCCGAAGAAGCGGTCGAATTTCTGGAATGGCTGCGCGACAATAATTTTACCTTCCTCGGCGTTCGCGAGTACGACTATCAGGGGGATAATAGTCAGGGTGAACTGGAACGGTCGGGTAAAACCGGCCTTGGCATCCTGCGCGATCCGGATGTCCGCGTGCTCAAACGTGGCAATCAGGGCGTGACGACCACGCCGCAGATCATTGCGTTCCTCACGGGTCCCGAGCCGCTGATCGTCACCAAGGCAAATACCAAGTCGCTGGTGCATCGCCGCGGCTATATGGATTATATCGGCGTCAAGACATATGACGCGCAGGGCAAGGTGAGCGGCGAATTGCGCTTCGTTGGACTGTTCACCTCAGGAGCCTATACGCGCTCCGTGCTGAAAATCCCCTATCTCAGGTCAAAGACGGAAGCGGTTATCAGCCGTCTCGGCTTCAACCGCGAGGATCACTCGGGCAAACAGCTGATCAAGGTTCTCGAGAGCTATCCACGCGATGATCTTTTCCAGATCGACGTCAAGACATTGACCCGCAATGCCGAAATCATTCTGGCACTTGGCGAGCGTCCGCGCGTGCGCGTGCTGCCGCGCATTGATCCGTTTGGCCGGTTTGCCTCGATCATCGTTTATGTTCCGCGTGAGCGTTATGATTCCATCGTGCGTGAGAAGATGGGTTCCTATTTCGCGGCCGTCTATGAGGGACATGTTTCTGCCTATTACCCGGCGTTCCCCGAGGGCAATCTGGCCCGCGTTCATTTCATCATCGGCCATGCGGATAATGATTTTCCGAAAGTCAAACGGGAGGCTCTGGAAGAGACCGTTCGTTCCATTGTTCGCACCTGGGAAGATGCGGTGGCTGAAGTTGGCGATCGCAGCGGCCTTGCCGAGTTTTCGTCACTTGCTGCGGCATTCCCGGATTCCTACCGCGAAAACTTTTCGCCGGATGAGGCGCTGGTTGATGCCAGCCGTATTGCCGGACTGTCGCGTACCAATCCGCTATTCGTTGATTTTTATCGCCACCGGACAGACGGTCCCAATGCCGCATCGCTGAAAATCTATCATTATGGCTCGGCTGTTGCCCTGTCCCAGCGCGTGCCGCTGCTTGAGAATATGGGTTTCCGTGTCATCAGCGAGCAGACCTTTGCCCTTCCCGCTGCAGATGGAAGCCCGCTCTTCGTGCATGACATGGAATTGGTCAGCACATCGGGCTCGCCGATTGACCTCAGGGACAATGGCGATCTGTTCGAAGATGTGTTCCGCAATATCTGGGGCGGCGCTTCCGATAATGATGGCTACAACGCACTTGCGCTAACGGGGCAATTGACGGCACGCCAGATCATCATCCTGCGCGCCTATGGCCGCTATCTGCAACAGGCGGGTATTCCCTATTCGCAGGATTTTATCGCAATAGCGCTTAATCGTTATCCTGAGATTGCCAAGCAATTGTTCGGTCTGTTTGAACAGAGACTTGATCCGAAAAAGGGTGCAACGGCTCAGTCCGAGCGCAAGCAGGCAACAATCCGCGCTACGATTGAAGAGGCGCTTCAAGGTGTTCCAAGTCTTGATGATGACCGCATCCTGCGTCGCTTCCTCAACCTGATCGAATCGACCCTGCGCACCAACGCCTTTGCACCGGAGGAAGATGGCAGCGAGCGTGTGACGCTGGCCTTCAAGCTTGATCCACGGGCACTTGATGATCTGCCGGAGCCACGGCCCTATCGCGAAATCTTTGTCTATGGTCCTGAGGTCGAGGGCGTACACCTGCGCTTTGGCCCTGTTGCCCGTGGCGGATTGCGCTGGTCGGATCGTGCGCAGGATTACCGCACAGAAGTGCTGGGTCTGGTGAAGGCACAGCAGGTCAAGAACGCTGTTATCGTGCCTGTTGGTGCCAAGGGCGGCTTCTACCCGAAACGCCTGCCAACCGGCGGCGACCGCAATGTAATCTTTGAAGCGGGCCGTTCCGCCTACATCACGTTCATCGCAACGCTGCTATCGGTTACCGACAATCTGCACGGTGAAACGGTTGTGCCACCTGATAATATCCTGCGGCTCGATGGTGACGATCCCTATTTCGTCGTTGCTGCTGACAAGGGCACCGCGACCTTCTCCGATACGGCCAATGCCATTAGTCAGGCACATGATTTCTGGCTGGATGACGCGTTTGCATCGGGTGGCTCTGCAGGCTACGACCACAAGAAGATGGGCATTACCGCCCGTGGTGCATGGGAGGCCGTGAAGCGGCATTTCCGCGAAATCGGTACGGATATCCAGAAAGTGCCTTTCGTGGCTGTGGGCGTCGGCGATATGTCCGGCGACGTCTTCGGCAACGGCATGTTGCTTTCGCCGCAGACAAAATTGGTGGCGGCATTCGATCACCGCGATATCTTTATTGATCCGGAACCCGACGTCAAAGCCAGCCTGAAAGAGCGGCAGCGACTGTTCAATCTGCCGCGTTCCAGCTGGCAGGACTATGACAAGTCGAAGATTTCGGCAGGCGGCGGGGTGTTTTCCCGTTCGCAGAAGTCGATCACGCTGTCGAAAGAAGCTGCCAAGGTGATTGGTCTTGCCAAGACCACGGCAACACCATTTGAGATCATGACAGCGATCCTGAAAGCGCCTGTTGATCTCCTGTGGTTCGGCGGTATCGGCACCTATATCCGTTCAAGCTTTGAGAATGATGCGGAAGTTGGCGACCGCGCCAATGATGCGATCCGTATTACCGGACTGGATGTGCGGGCAAAAGTCATTGGCGAAGGTGCCAATCTCGGCGTCACTCAAAAAGCGCGTATCGAATTTGGTCTTGCTGGCGGACGCTGCAATTCGGACGCTATCGATAATTCGGCCGGTGTGAACACATCCGACGTCGAGGTCAACATCAAGATTGCGCTGGCGCAGGCCATGCGTTCCGGAAAATTGCAGCGCGACAAGCGCGACAAACTTCTGGAGTCGATGACCGACGAGGTTGGCGATCTTGTCCTGCGGAACAATTACCTGCAAACGCTGGCGCTCTCGCTTGCCCAGCGCCGTGGCTTGGCGGATCTTGCCTATCAGGCACGATTCATGAGTGATCTCGAAGCGCGCAAGCTGCTCAATCGCAAGGTTGAAACTTTGCCTGATGATAAGGTGCTGGCGGAACGTCAGGCCGATGGCATTGCTCTCAGCCGCGCGGAACTCGGTGTCCTGCTCGCCTATGCCAAGATCGTTCTGTTGGATCAGTTGCTGGCGAGCAATCTGCCTGATGATCCTTATCTCGAACGGGAACTGCTTGATTATTTCCCGCGTCAGATGAAGGAAGGGTTTGGCGAGGAAATCCGCACCCATCGTCTGCGCCGCGAAATCATCGCTACACAGCTTGCCAATGACATTATCAACCGGGGTGGACCAACCTTTGTCAGCCGTCTTTCCGACCTGACGGGGCAATCGGCATCCGACATCGTCCGGGCCTATGTCATCGTGCGTGACGGTTTTGAGGTTGATGCCCTGTTTGCCGACATTGATGCGCTCGATAATGCGCTGCCCGGTGATGTCCAGAATGGCCTCTACGCCAAGGTGGCGCAGATGCTGAACTGGACGACCGCATGGGTGCTGCGCAACAGGACAGGTGGTGTGGGTCTGCAGGCGGCGATTGAAGAAATCAAGGGCGCGCGCAGTGCCTTGCAGCCGAAGCTGGAAAAGCTGCTGCCCGTATCCATGAGCAATCAGATCCGCGATGATACGGCAGTCTATGCGACGCAGGGCGCACCCGCACCGCTGGCAGCCCAGCTTGCCCGGTTGGAGATTGCGCCAATCATCCCTGATATCGCCGCAGTGGCGCAGCAGGCGGGCATTGATATTGCCAGTGCGGCCAAGGCCTATTTCGATATTTCCGAAGCCTTCCGCATCGGACGCATCGAAGAGGCGGCACGCGGCGTTTCTGTCGCTGACTATTATGATGGTCTTGCACTTGCGCGGGCCACGGACCTCATATCGCAGGCACGCCGGGGCATTGCTGCTGCGGCGCTCAGCGAATATGGCAAGAAGCCCGATCCCGCCAAGGAGTGGCTCGCCGGGCGAGGCACACGGGTCGATGAAGTGCGTCAGCGTATGGCAAACATTGTCGAGGGCGGTGATTTGACCGTATCACGCCTTGCCGTTGCCGCTGGATTGCTTTCCGATCTGTCCTAGACAAATCAGGACATCGGATCAGGGGAAGGAAACGAAATGGCTGCGTCTAAACGGGGCATCTGGGGATGGATGCTCTTCGACTGGGCGGCGCAGCCATTTTTTACCGTCGTTACGACCTTTATTTTCGGTCCCTATTTCGTCGCGCGGATGGCTGATGATCCCGCCATTGGTCAGGCTGCCTGGGGCTATGGCATTGCCATATCCGGGCTTATCATCGCGGTGCTGTCGCCGGTCCTTGGTTCGATTGCCGACCAGTCCGGAGCGCGAAAGCCGTGGATCGGTTTCTTTGCCGTCATCCAGATCTTTGCCTTGTCGATGCTGTGGTTTGCGGCGCCGGGTTCAAGCCTGATCGTGCCGCTGATCTTCTTTTCACTGGCATCGATTGCGGCTGAATTCTCCATCGTCTTCAACGATTCGATGATGCCCCGGCTTGTGCCGGAAAAGGATATAGGCCGCATCTCCAACATGGCGTGGGGCCTTGGTTATCTCGGCGGCATGATCGCGCTGATCTTTGTCGTTGCCTTCATGGCTGGTTCCCCTGAAACGGGAAAAACCATGCTCGGGTTAAATCCGATCCTCGGTCTTGATCCTGCGGCAGGAGAGGGAGATCGCGCGACCGGCCCTCTGTCAGCTCTGTGGTATCTGGTTTTCGTGCTGCCCATGTTCTTATTCACGCCCGATAGCGCCAAGGGATTGCCTGTCGGCAAGGCGGTGCATATGGGGATCGCCGAACTGAAATCCACTATTGGTGAGGTGCGGCAGCGTCCCGGAATTCTGCGCTTTCTCATTGCGCGGATGATCTATCAGGATGGTGTCAATGCACTGATTGCGCTTGGTGGGGCTTTCGCTGCAACCATGTTCGGCTGGGCGACAGCGGAGATCGGCATTTACGGCATCATCCTCAATGTCGTCGCGATATTTGGCTGCCTTGCTGCGAGCTACCTCGACACCCGGATTGGATCAAAGGTGGTTGTGGTCATTTCACTGGTGCTTTTGACCATCGCGACAATCGGCATCGTCTCGACTGGACCGGGCTACACGCTGTTCGGCCTTCTGCCGCTCAATGGCGCAGATACGGGTGGGTTGTTTGGAACGCCAGCGGAGAAAGCCTTCATCGTCTTCGGGCTTCTCATCGGTGTCGCCTTCGGGCCCGTGCAGGCGTCATCGCGCTCCTACATGGCGCGTAGTGTGTCAATCGATGAGGCTGGCCGCTATTTCGGTATCTATGCCCTTTCAGGGCGGGCAACGAGTTTTCTCGCGCCATTTGTGGTTGCAACAGTCACTGCGGTCAGTGGGTCGCCACGCCTTGGCATGGCGATGATCATTGTCTTTTTGCTGGCCGGACTGGCTGTTCTGTTGCGAACACCCTATCCGGCCGCAGTTCCGGTAAAACCTAGTGTCTGAAGTGGCGCATGCCGGTGAACACCATGGCAATGCCATGTTCATCGGCAGCTGCGATAACGTCCTCATCCCGCATGGAACCACCCGGCTGAATAACGGCGGTTGCACCAGCAGCGACTGCTGACAGCAATCCATCGGCGAAGGGGAAGAACGCATCGGAAGCCACGACCGAACCCTTCGTCAGCGGTGCCGCCAATCCAGCGGCCTCGGCGGCGTCTTCGGCCTTGCGGGCGGCAATGCGGGCCGAATCAACGCGGCTCATCTGTCCAGCGCCGATGCCAACTGCTGCGCCGTCCTTTACATAGACAATGGCATTGGATTTCACATGCTTGGCGATACGGAAAGCCAGCTTCAGATCAATCATTTCCTGTTCGGTCGGCGCGCGCTTGGTCACGACCTTGAGATCAAGATCGTCAACCACGCCGCTGTCACGCGACTGGACGAGAATGCCGCCGGCAACGGTTTTGGCAGTGATGCCGGATGCACGCGGATCAGGCAGGCCGCCGGTAACCAGCAGGCGCAGATTCTTCTTGGCGGCAACAATTGCCTGTGCTTCCGGCGTTGCATCGGGCCCTATGATGACTTCAGTGAAAGTCTTGACGATTTCCCCGGCGGCGTCTGCATCCAGTGTTTTGTTGAGCGCAACGATGCCACCGAAAGCCGACACGGGATCACAGGCCAGAGCCTTGAGATAAGCTTCCTTCAGCGTTGCTCCTTCAGCCACGCCGCATGGGTTGGCATGTTTGATGATGGCAACAGCCGCTGTGCGTGCGGGATCAAATTCGGCAACAAGCTCGAATGCCGCGTCCGTATCGTTGATGTTGTTGTAGGAAAGCTGCTTGCCCTGCAGCTGGGTTGCGGTGGCAACACCGGGGCGCTTTTCGCCTGTGAGGTAAAAGCCCGCTGACTGGTGCGGGTTCTCGCCATAGCGCATGACCGAGTGCAAATGACCGCCGATGGCCCGGCGTGAGGGTGTTTCGGTCATCAGCGCTTCGGCAAACCAGCCTGAGATGGCCGCATCATAGGTTGCCGTGCGGGCATAGGCCTTGGCGGCAAGACTCTGGCGGAATGAGTAAGGCAGCGATCCTTCGTGCTTGTCGAGCATGGCGATGACCATCTCGTAGTCGCCGGTATCGGTGACGACACCGACATAGGCATGGTTCTTGGCAGCAGCGCGGATCATGGCCGGGCCACCAATGTCGATATTCTCGACGATGTTGGCGTAGTCGGCGCCGGAATGGCGGACTTCTTCAAAGGGATAGAGGTTGATGACGGCAAGATCGATAGCGCCAATACCGTGAGCCTTCATCGCGTCGGCGTGTTCAGGATCATCACGCACCGCCAAAAGACCGCCATGCACCTTGGGATGCAGGGTTTTGACGCGGCCATCCATGATTTCAGGAAAATCGGTGATCTCCGAAACATCCGTGACCGGGATGCCTTCAGCCGCGATCGTCTTGGATGTGCCGCCCGTCGAGAGGATTTCAATGCCGTGCCGGTGCAGTGCATGGGCAAGCGCGGTAAGGCTTGTCTTGTCGGATACGGATATAAGCGCGCGCTTGACGGGATGAAGGTTCGGAGCGGGAATGGATTTTGCAGTGACGGCCATGGGAGAATTCGTCCTCAGCGGAAAAGTTTGGGGGATTTGGACAGCCGGTTAGCACAGGCTGTCTCAGAATCCTACTTCTGATCGCAGATTTGGAGGAATTGGGGCGCTTTTCCCCTAACCATAAGCGCCGAGGGCCGTCCGGGTGAATTGCCATTCGACCTCAGGCAGTTGCGACGCATTCAGCGAAAGCGTGATCTGACGGGTTTTGACCGGGCCACGGAAACCGGCAAAAAACAGCGAGTCTTCGATGAAGGGCTGGACGGTAGCGGAGAACATCCAGATATCGTCATTGTCCACCTGCAGAATGATCAGGCCGTTATCATCGACGCTGATAATGACGGATGGATGAAGATGAAAACGGATAACCACGTTCTCACGGCCGGTTCCGCGCAGGGGGTTGCGGCCTGCGGCAAAGAAACTGTCTATGCCTTCAATGACACTGCCATTGTGCGACAGGACAATCTGGCGTTCGTGATAGATGCCGAATGGCCTGATATAGCCATTGTGGTTAGCGACAAAGCCGACGGCGCCCGGCCGTTCAATCCGCTCCACATTGACCTTTGTCGGCCCGGCAATGATCGGGGTGCCGATCATGGTGGAAAGACCGGAGGTCGCGCTGAAACGGCATGATGAGGTGTCGTTGAGTGTCGCGGTGGAATGGGCGGCTGTGGAGCGCGCGAGCGGGCGAAACTCTTCGGGGCCATAGCGGTCAACGCCAGCATTGACGACGTAGCGATTGCGCCCGGAGGACATTTCGAAGGAGAGGCAACCCGCATGGGCATCGCGCGATGCAGTCACCGGCGGTGCAAGTCCCGTATCGGCAATGATGGTGGTTGAATCCATCGACAGCCGCTCATAGCCGGAATGCACAGCGTGCGTCAGCGGCAGGCCGCCAATATCATCGTGACGGAGTACAGCGATGACACGCTCCGGCATTGTTGCACCGACGCCGTTGAACAGGGCCAGATTGCCGTCGTGATGGCGGAAGAAGCGCAATGCGGGCAGCATGCGTTCAATGGCTTCCATCAGCGCTTTCGGCGGCGCTTCCGTGCCGCTGGCATAGGTCTGGCGGAGCGGAAGAAGGTCAGCCAGAAGTTCAAGCACTGTCAGCGGATTGCGGGAAATATGTCCGCCATCCGGCAGGATCTGATGGACGAGTTCAAATTCGAGATTGCGGCGGGCGGAGCGGGCTGTATTCGATGACACAGGCAGAGCCAGCGCGGCAAAGGCGAGGGCAATGCGGGCACGCAGTTTCTCTTCGCCATCATCCATGACAGCGGCCATGGTGCGGAGGTACCGCACTTGCGTGGCGAGTGAGCGCATGAACTGGCGGTAGGCGCGTAAATCCGCACCGGCCAGAATAAGGCTGGAATGCTGCAACCAAGCGATGATGCGTTGGGCCGTTACTTCAGGCGTCCATGCGGGACCACCGATTGAGCGGCCATGGCTGGTAATCCAGTCGCTGAGCAGCGCGCGGGCATTGGCTGTTGCAAGCTCGGTGCCGGAGGCGCGCATATGGCGCAGCCAGCCGAAATTGTGCAGGGCGGCCTGCCAAGCGGCATTGGGTGGCTCGACGATGAAGGGAGAACGGCCGCCGGTTTCCACCACCCGCCCGGCGAGGGCAAAGCGGCCATGATAAAACTCTTCGGCCAGTTGCGGATCGGCGGGTCGCAAATCCTGCGGGGCAATCAGCACGCGCTCCGGCGTGAAACCGGTAAAACGCCAGCGAAACAACGGTCCCATGCGCAAGCGTCTGCGGAAACGGCGCCACAATTGCGCAGTCGCAAGTCCCCACAATTGCGGTGTTTCGCTAAACGCGACCATCTCGCGGCATTTCCTCGCTTCGCCGCGTTCCGGCGCACTTCAGTCTGCTTTCGCGTACATTCGCGAAACATGTCCCGCATGGCGGGATGTTGCTCCAGCACGCTGAAATCATTGCTCTGGTTTCAACCCATCGACGACAAACCGGGACTATGCAACCAAAACAGTTAAAATTTTAGTATTCGATTTTAATCTTTCCGGCGAAACCGTGCCGCAAAGAAACCATCCATGCCCGAGAGGGCCGGGTCCTCATTGGAAAGGTCGGCAGGCGTGGAGCGCACGTAGCCCTCCGGGGTGATCAGTTCGCCCAGTCCGCCCACTTCATCCTTGTTGACCGGCAGCAATTCGATGGACGAATTCTTTGCCAAAAGATCATTGGCAACCTTTTCGCCTTCAAGCGGATCAAGCGAACAATTGGAGAAGACCACGACGCCACCGGGGCGGACGAGTGTGACCGCATGATCAAGCAGCTTGGCCTGAAGCGTTGCAAGCTTCTGGATATCAGCAGGTGATTTTGTCCACGGAACATCCGGATGACGCCGCACAGTGCCTGTTGACGAGCAAGGCGCATCGAGCAGAACCGCGTCGAAGAGTTCGGCAGGCGTGTAGGCGGCGAGATTGGCTTCCACGGTTTCGGCATCAAGCTGCAGACGTTCGAGGTTGGATCGCAGTCGCTTCAACCGGTTGGCGGAAAGGTCGAGAGCCGTGACCTTTGCTCCGGCCTGTGCCAATTGCGCTGTCTTGCCACCCGGTGCCGCACAAAGGTCGGCAACGCGCTTGCCCTTGATGTCGCCAAAGAGCTTGGCAGGCAGGCTTGCGGCGGTATCCTGCACCCACCAGTCACCCTCGGCAAAGCCGGGAAGACTGGTCAGCGCGCCGTCCACCTGAGCCATGCGTACCGAACCGGTTGGAAGGGCAACGCCGCCAAGGCGTTCCGCCCATTCCTGCGGATCGCCTTTGACCGTGAGATCAATGGGTGGCTCCTTGCTTTGTATCTCGAGGATCGCCTGCGTCTTTTCCTTGCCATAGGCGGCAATAAGACTGTCCTCGAACCACGCAGGTACATTGCTTGCAGCGGCGGCAAGCGTGTCTTTTTCGCGCGACAGACGGCGCAGAACTGCGTTGACCATGGAGGCAAAACGACGATTGCGCGGATCATTATTGGCGGCGGTCACAGCCAGATCGACGGCCGCACGGTCAGGCAGATCGAGATAGAGCATCTGGGCTGCGGCCACATGCAGCAGATGGCGCAGGGCAACGGCATTTTCCGGTAATGGACGGTCAATCAACTGGCCGATGATTGCTTCGATGGTGCCGCGATTGCGCAGGGCTGCACCAAGTATGGCGCGAACCAGCGAGCGGTCGCGGTCATCCAGCGCCATATATTGCGGATGGCCGTTGCTGTTGTCGGTCAGGCCATCCAGCGACGTCTGCTTTTCAATCACCGCACCGAGCAACCGGGTCGCACATTGGCGCGCGGCCAGCCCCGGGCGGTCTTCAGCCTCATGGTAGTCTGACGCGTTGGCTTTCTTTCCGAATGGCCGTTTCCGCTCCTGTCCCACGCTCATGCCCATGGGCCTTTGCGCGAGGAACCGTCACGGCCCCACGGGGAAGGCTCATCGTTTTCGGGTTCTTCCTGTGCCGGAGCAGCGGGCGTTGCCGTTGATTGTTCTGGAGCTGGGCGCTGGCGAAACTCGTCAACCATGGCCTCCAAGGCTGCAATACGGTTTTCCGTGCTCGGATGGGTCGAAAACAAATTGTCAGCTCCTTGGCCGCTCAGGGGATTGATGATGAAAAGCGACGCGGAGGCCGGATTGCGCTCGGCTTCTTCATTGACGATCTGCTTTGCACCGCGCGCAATCTTGTTCAACGCCGATGCGAGCCACAGGGGGTTGCCGCAAATTTCCGCACCGCGCCGGTCAGCGGAATATTCGCGCGTCCGGCTGATGGCCATCTGTACGATCATGGCGGCAAAGGGCGCAACGATCATGGCAACGAGCGTGCCGATCATGCCAAGAGGATTATTGTTGCGGTTGCCGCCAAAGAACATGGCAAAATTGCCAAGCATGGAGATCGCTCCAGCAAGTGTGGCGGTGACGGTCATCGTCAGCGTATCCCTGTGTTCGACGTGAGCAAGCTCATGCGCCATGACAGCTGCGACTTCGTTGGGCGAAAGGCGATGCAACAGGCCGGTTGATGCTGCAACAGCGGCGTTCTGCGGATTGCGCCCGGTGGCAAAAGCGTTCGGCTGATCATTTTCGATAAGATAGACGCGCGGCATGGGCAGGCCGGCGCGTGCAGCAAGGTCACGAACGATGCCGTAATATTCAGGAGCGTTGTTCTGGTCCACTTCAACGGCATTGTACATCCGCAGGACCATCTTGTCTGAGTTCCAGTAGCTGAAAAGGTTCATGCCTGTTGCAACAACGAGGGCAATCATCATGCCCGCCGTACCGCCAATGAGAAAGCCAACGCCCATAAACAAGGCGGTCATGAAGGCGAGCAGCATTCCAGTGCGCATGACATTCATGGTTTCAATCTCCGCATTGTGAACATATCAGGTATCAAGATCATTCCTTTTGTTAGACATCTTCCGGTATATGATGGTGTTTCCTACAGCAAGCTTCAATGATGGACAGACCAGAATGACCAGTAACCAGACATCAGGGACGCCGCAGGCCGACAATACTGATCAAACGTCGCGCAAGCCTTTCGATCAACTGCCACCTGCTGCCCAGCGCGCATTGCTGGAAGCCGAGGCACGCCACAAGGCTGATCAGGAACAAGCCAGCCAGCCGCGGGAAATTGGCGGGCGCGGGGGCAAGGACCCAGCCCGTTTCGGCGATTGGGAAATCAAGGGACGGACCATCGATTTTTGATTTGGTGGCACTTATTTGCCTAATGCCTGATAATCTCAATGCCCAGTTTTTCCCGGCGCAGCCAGCGGCTCATCAGCAATAGAGCGGCGGCGGCCAGGCCGGAAAGCAGGCCGAGCCAGATCCCCGCACCTTCCATTTTCAGCCAGAAGCCGAAAGCGACCGACAGCGGCAGACCGATGCCCCAATAGGCAATCGCTGCATAGATCATCGGTATGGTTGTATCATGCAGGCCGCGCAACATGCCGCTGGCAACGGCCTGTGCTCCATCAAAAATCTGGAAAAGCGCGGCAAAGGCCAGAAAGGTCACGGCAAGCGAAACAACAGGCGCATTGGCCGGATCATTGATATCAATGAATGCACGGATCAGCTGCAATGGAACGATGAGCATGAGCAGTGCCGTGAGCACCATAAAGCCGGTACCTGCTGCAAATGCCACCCATCCCGCACGTTTGATGCCTTCCTTATCCTGTGCACCATAGGCGCGGCCGATGCGGACCGTTGCCGCCTGGCCGAATCCCAATGGCACCATGAAGGCTATCGAGGCGATCTGGATAGCGATGGCGTGGGCGGCCAGCGAATCCGGCCCAATAATACCCATCAGGAAGGCTGCGGCGTTGAAAATGGTCACTTCGAAACTTAGGATCGCGGCGATAGGCAAGCCGAGGCGCAGTAGTTCGCCATAGCGCGCCCAGTCTGCGCGCCAGAAGCGGCCGAACAGGTGGTACCGGCGAAATTGCCGATCCCGCAAAACGACAATGACCAGACCGATGAACATGAGGGCAGAGGAAAGCGTTGTGGCAATGCCCGAACCGACAATGCCGAGCTTCGGGAAACCGAGATTGCCAAAAATCAGGCACCAATTGGCGAAGGCGTTGAACAGAACGGCAAGAATGGCAATGACCAGCGCCCAGCCCGGACGTTGCAGAGCGGCGATAAATGAGCGAACCACGATATAGCAATAGAAGGGCAGCGCCGCCCATTGCAGCGCCCGCACATAGGCACCCGCTTCGGCGGCAAGCGCCGGGTCCTGTCCCATGGCTGTCAGAATAGTCTGTGTGTTCCAGAGCATGAACCAGATGGGAATGGAGATCGTGACGGCAATCCAAAGACCCTGCCGCACGGTCCGGCGGATTTCGCGAACGGTGTATTTATTGCGGCCAAGCTCGCGCGACATCATCGGAGATGTCGCGAGCATGAGACCCAGGCCGAAGATCATCGGGACATAATAAAGGTTGGTGCCAAGCGCTCCGGCAGCCAGCGTGTGCGGGCCCACCCAGCCCATCATCATGACATCAGTTGCCGTCATGGCCGTTTGGGCCAGATTGGTCAGAATCATCGGCCAGCCCAAGGCCAGCATCGCAATAATTTCTTCACGCCATGCACGCTTCGGTGCTGCGTTTGGGGTCGATAGGGCGGACATTATGAGTCTTTCCGAGGAAAATTGCCTTTGATAAAGGCAAAGTGCACCATTTTCAGGCAGAAATCTTGGTATCACCAATTTTGGAAAGAGAAAAGTATTCGCAGATACAATCTGTCGTTGGTTTCACTTCGATCTTCCGTTGACTACAATTATCGCATATTGACATTTCGTAATTTAAAAAATACAGTTTTAATGCGAATTAAGCAGACTGATACCTATCGGGTATGGGAACGAAAACTTAGGGACGATAGAGCGAAAGCAGCAATTGCTGCTCGCTTATTTCGCTTGGTCAATAGTTTGATTGGTGACGTTTCATCGGTGAGCGAGGGCGTCTACGAATTGCGAATTCACTACGGACCTGGTTATCGGGTTTATTTCAAGCAATGCAGCGCGGAGCTTGTGATTTTATTGTGCGGTGGAAATAAGCGTACGCAGCAGCGGGACATACGCAAAGCGAAACTACTGGCCGCTGAATGGAAAAGTGACAATGGCAACGAAGCTCTATGACTACGATCCGGCTGATGCTTTGAAATCGGATGACGCAGTAGAGGTGTTTCTGGCTGATGCGTTCGAAACGGGTGATGCCGGTTATATCGCCAAGGCTTTGGGTCTTGTAGCGCGCGCCAAAGGCATGACCAAAATTGCGCGGCAAACGGGTTTGGCGCGTGAGCAGCTCTATCGTTCATTAAGCGAAAACGGAAACCCGACGCTTGAAACAACAATAGCGGTTATGAAGGCAGTAGGCTTTCAGATCACGGGAAAACGCGCTGCATAAATGGAAAGGGCCACCCCGAAGGGTGACCCCGTAATTCCGTCTGGCACAAAGCTGTCGTTTGGCCTTCTTACCCGGCGCGAGCCAGGGCGCTTATTCAACGGAGAGATGATCCCCGATGGAAAGCATCAGACGCCTTGTGGCAGGTTGCGAAATCACGAGACATCAGATCACCTCCTTTTCATTCGTTGAACACAAGTTGAGAATGGGGTGTGTTGCGGGAAGTTTCAAGAGAAAATTTTCAACCGCCATTTTTTGCTGCCTGTGAAAGTGCGTTGCCAGCGTGGAGCGAAGCGCATAGTTTCGGCCAAATCTCCGACACTGGTGTTTCGGAGCGTGATTGTTGGAGTTATTGAATGGCGGCACAAGAGAGCGCGGCGCGGATCATCCGCACAGTGATAAACATGATGGAGCCGCAATTTGCCGTCGAATTATGGAATGGCGAACGTATTGGTGAAACAGATGGTCCGGTGCTTGCCATCAATGATCCGATGGCAGTGCGCCGCCTGGCGCTGAAACCCAATATCGGGTCGATCGTTGAACTGTGGATCTCAGGCCAGATCGATGTGAAGAACGGCACGCTGTTCGATCTCGTCGAGCGTGGTCCCAAAGGCAAATTCAAGCAGAAGCTGAAAACCCTGCCAAAATGGCAATTGCTGAAAGATGTCCCCGCATTGCTGCTGGGCGGTCGTGGGATGGATGCCTCCGGTCTCGATGGCAAAAATCCGTTCGTCAGTGGTTCGAACAAGGAAGCAATTACCCATCACTATGATGTGTCGAATGCTTTCTATCAGCTCTTCCTTGATGATCGGATGGTCTATACCTGCGCCTATTTCAAGGACTGGGCCAACAGCATCGATCAGGCGCAGGCTGACAAGCTGGATTTGATCTGTCGTAAGCTGCGGCTGCAGCCGGGAGATCGGCTTCTCGATATTGGCTGTGGCTGGGGCGCGATGCTGATCTATGCTGCCAAGCATTACGGCGTAACCGGTACAGGCGTGTCATTGTCTGAGGCACAAACGGCGCTGGCACGTGAACGCATCAAGGCGGAAGGTCTTGAAGACAAGATCACCATCCACGTCAAATCCTACGAGCATCTGGAAGGTCAATTCGACAAGATTTCCTCCATCGGCATGTTCGAGGCGGTGGGCATCGCCCATTACGACACGTATTTCTCCAGCGTGCACCGTCTGCTGCGGCCGGGTGGGCTTTATCTGCATCACGCAATCACCCGCCGTATGAAGCGCAACAAGAAGACGTTTGGCCGCAAGAGCGCCGAGCATCTTGCGCTGGTGAAGTATATTTTCCCGGGCGGTGAGCTTGATCATCTTGGCATGACCGTTGAAAACCTTGAGGGTTACGGTTTCGAGGTTCACGATGTGGAAAACCTGCGTGAGCATTATGGCAGGACCTGCCGTATCTGGGCGGATCGTCTGCATGCGCGGTTTGATGAAGCCATTGCCGAAGTCGGTGCGCCCAAGGCCCGGCTTTGGCTGCTTTACCTCACCGGCTGCGCGCTGGCCTTCGAGCGCGGAACCGTTCAGATCAACCAGACCCTTGCATCAAAGCGCAAGCGTGGGATTTCTGCGGTGCCACAGACAAGAGCCGATCTCTATCGCTAGAGATCGATTGCAATGGCGCTGTGTGGGGTTGGTGGGTCTGTTTGGACCGCTGCAGGACCATTCCTGCGCCCTTCGACAGGCTCAGGATGAGGGAGAGAGGGGACTGCAGGGAGCCAAGTTCTGCAACATTTGTGATCTGCAATCTCTGCGATGAGCGTTGCATCACTCAACTCCCTCGTGGTGAGCTTGTCGAACCACGAACCACGAACCACACACGGTGTCTTTCAGCTTAATCAGCCCTTTTTGTTCTGGCGGTTGGCGATCAGATCATCGACAACGGCTGGATCAGCAAGCGTCGAGGTATCGCCCAGTGAACCAAAATCGTCCTCGGCAATCTTGCGCAGGATGCGGCGCATGATCTTGCCGGAGCGCGTTTTGGGCAGGCCGGGCGCGAACTGGATTTTGTCGGGCGAGGCGATGGGGCCGATTTCCTTGCGGACATGCGCCACAAGCTCCTTGCGCAATTCGTCCGTGCCCTCAAGGCCCGCCATCAGCGTGACATAGCAATAGATGCCCTGTCCCTTGAGATCATGTGGATAGCCGACAACAGCTGCTTCCGAAACCGTGTCATGCGAGACGAGGGCCGACTCCACCTCAGCGGTGCCCATGCGGTGACCCGATACGTTGAGCACGTCGTCAACCCGGCCGGTGATCCAGTAATAGCCATCCTTGTCACGGCGGCAGCCGTCACCGGTAAAATACTTGCCCTTATAGGTAGAGAAGTAAGCTTCGATGAAGCGCTTGTGATCGCCATAAAGCGTGCGCATCTGGCCGGGCCAGGAATCGGTGATGCAAAGATTGCCATCAGCGGCGCCTTCAAGCACATCGCCTTCATTGTCGACCAGCTGTGGCTGAACGCCAAAGAACGGCCGTGTGGCCGAACCGGGCTTGAGCGCAGTCGCACCGGGCAACGGTGTGATAAGAATACCGCCGGTTTCCGTCTGCCACCAGGTATCGACGATGGGGGAGCGTTTCTCACCGACCACCTGATAGTACCATTCCCATGCTTCCGGATTGATCGGCTCGCCGACCGAACCCAGAACACGCAGGGATTTGCGCGAGGTTTTCTTGACCGGCTCATCACCGGCACCCATCAGAGCACGAAGTGCGGTAGGAGCGGTGTAGAAGATATTGACCTTGTGCTTGTCGATGACTTCCCAGAAGCGCGAATTGGTCGGATAGTTGGGAACACCTTCGAACATCAGCGTGGTCGCGCCGTTGGCGAGCGGGCCATAGACAATGTAGGAGTGCCCCGTGACCCAGCCCACATCGGCCGTGCACCAGTAAATATCGCCGTCGTGATAATCGAAGACATATTGATGGGTCATCGAGGCATAGACGAGATAGCCGCCTGTTGTGTGCAAGACGCCCTTTGGCTTGCCCGTGGAACCGGAGGTGTAAAGGATGAAAAGCGGATCTTCCGCTTTCATCTTTTCCGGCTTGCACTCAGGCTTAACGCTGAGAATTTCCTCATGATACCAGAGGTCGCGGCCGGGCGCCCAGCTGGTCTTGCCGCCGGTGCGCCGGACGACCAGAACATTCTTCACCATCACATGGTGCTTGGCAGCGATGTCGATGGCCTTGTCGGTATTGTCCTTCAGCGGGATCGGTTTGCCACCGCGCATGCCCTCATCGGCGGTGAAGACAAAAGTGGATTCGCAATCGACGATGCGGCCTGCAAGAGCATCGGGTGAGAAGCCGCCGAAAACAACGGAATGAACAGCGCCAATACGCGCGCACGCCAGCATCGCATAGGTCGCTTCGACAATCATCGGCATATAGATTGTAACGCGGTCGCCTTTCTTCACGCCATGCTTTTTCAGCACATTGGCGAGGCGGCAGACCTGCTCGTACAGCTCGTTATAGGTGACCTTCTTGTCGAGATAGGGATTGTCGCCCTCCCAGATGATGGCGACCTGATCGCCGCGCTTCTTCAAATGGCGGTCGATGCAGTTGTAGGAGACGTTGGTCTGTCCATCCTCGAACCACTTGATGGAAACCTTGCCTTCGAAGGAGGTGTTCTTGACCTTGGTGTAAGGCTTGAACCAGTCAATGCGCTTGCCGTACTTGCCCCAGAATTTCTCGGGGTCCTTGATGCTCTGTTTGTACCAGCTGAGATATGTTTCATTGTCGATAAGCGCGTTTTTCTTCGCGCTCGGCAGCACGGGATAGACCTTCTCGGACATCAATTTCCTCCAAATCTGAGCTGACGGGCCTCCACCCGGATGCCTCCCGCAGAGAGAGGCGCATGGCGTTCATTATCACCATGCAAATCACTGCGTAAATACAGCAAATGACCTTGAGGGAATGGCGTTCCGTCGCACACAATAAATGGCGCGTTGTAATATTGCGTTACATTTTGTTATGCGGACTGGTCCATTTTGGACACATTTTGCCTTAGACCGTCACTGCCTTGACCCGGGGAGGATAATTTCGGCGCGCCGAGTGGACGTGGAGCGTGCGCCTTATCAAGGACTGATGAATGACGATGTTACCCTTGCGCAGCGTTGTGTTTCGCGCAAAATCCGCCTTTCTGGCGGTCGCCCTTCTGGGGCTTGGTTCTACCATTCCCGCAACTGCCGGTACCCTGCCTGAACCAGCCAATCCATGGAAACGCCTTGGTGCGCATCTCTTTGACGAGGAGCATGCGCATCTGCTTGGCGATTCCCTGTTTGACAAGATCAACCCGCTGGTTCTCGCCGCCATGCCGCGTGGCAAAGCCTATATCCAATACAAGGCTCCCGCCAATTGTGTGCCGGAACGGCTGAAGAATGTTCTGAACCGGGTTTCGGCGACCTATGGTCCGATCACGGTGAATTCGACGGTGCGGTCACGCAACGGAAACCGCAAAGCAGGCGGGCGCGACAAGTCCTATCATCTGAGCTGTCAGGCCGTTGATTTCCGTGTGCATGGTCATGCGTCCGGGCTGCTGCAACAGCTATCGGGCAACAAGGACGTCGGCGGCTTCAAGCGTTATCCCGCAGGCTATTACCACATTGATACTGGTCCGCGCCGCAGCTGGTAGTTTGCGCGCCTAGGTTCGGCTGCCAAAAATCGCCGAGCCGACGCGCACGGACGTTGCACCGAAGCCCACGGCAATCTCGTAATCGCCTGACATACCCATGGAAAGCTTTTCGACACCGGCCTCACGCGCGATCTTTTCCAGAAGGGCAAAGTGCGGGCCGGGGTTTTCATCGGCTGGGGGAATGCACATTAGGCCCGCGATGGTTAGATCGTGCACGTCGCGGCAGCGTTTGACAAAAGTAACGGCTTCCTTTGGCTCAATTCCGGCTTTCTGCGGCTCGGAACCGGTATTGACCTGCACATAGAGTTTGGGAAACCGGTTCTGCTTTTTCATTTCGCTGGCAAGCGCTGCGGCAATCTTTTCCCGATCGACCGTTTCGATGACATCAAACAGCGCAACCGCGTCTTCACTCTTGTTTGATTGCAGCGGCCCGATGAGGTGAAGCTCAATACCCTCATAGTCGTTGCGCAAACCCGGCCATTTCGATTGTGCTTCCTGAACCCGGTTTTCGCCGAAAACCCGCTGTCCCGCATCCAGAACCGGGCGAATCTCGTCCGCGTCAAAGGTTTTAGATACGGCCACAAGCGTCACCGAGCCTTCCGGGCGATTGGCTCCCGCTTCAGCTTTCACAATGGCATTGCGAACGGCAAGAAGGTGTTCAACGGCGGTCGACATGGTAAAGCGTGTCCTTTTTGATGCAGTTTCGGGCAAACCCTCATTGTCAATGGTTGACGCTCTGGTCAATCCATGGTGAAGGTCCGCGCATCACTATCCTTTGCAAGAGAATCCCGTTCATGGCAACCGAACGATATAATCCCCGCGTAGCCGAGAAGCATTGGCAAAAGGTCTGGGACGAAGCCAAGCTCTTCGAAACCAGCAATGATGATCCGCGCGACCCCTATTATGTGCTTGAGATGTTCCCTTATCCATCAGGGCGCATCCATATCGGGCATGTGCGCAACTATGCCATGGGCGATGTGGTTGCCCGCTACAAGCGCGCCAAGGGTTTTAATGTTCTCCATCCGATGGGATGGGATGCATTCGGCATGCCTGCGGAAAACGCAGCGATGCAGAACAAGGTTCATCCGAAGGAATGGACCTACCAGAACATTGCAACCATGCGCAGCCAGCTCAAATCCATGGGATTGTCACTCGACTGGTCGCGTGAATTTGCCACCTGCGATGTGGAATATTATCACCGCCAGCAGATGCTGTTCCTCGACTTTGTCGAAAAGGGTCTGGTGACGCGCAAATCCTCCAAGGTCAATTGGGACCCGGAGGATATGACGGTGCTTGCCAATGAGCAGGTCATCGATGGTCGCGGCTGGCGGTCCGGTGCGCTGGTTGAGCAGCGCGAGTTGATACAATGGTTCTTCAAGATCACTGATTTCAATGAGGAATTGCTGGGCGCCTTGGATGGTCTCGATCAATGGCCTGATAAGGTGCGGCTGATGCAGCGCAACTGGATTGGCAAGTCCGAGGGCATGCTGATCCGCTGGGCGCTGGATGCCAAATCGCAAATTTCAGGTGAAACCGAGGTCGAAGTTTACACGACCCGTCCCGATACGATCTTTGGTGCATCGTTCCTGGCCATTTCTGCCGATCATCCGCTCGCCAAAAAAGCAGCTGAAAACAATGCCGACCTCGCTGAGTTCAACGAGGAATGCCGCCGTGCGGGAACGTCATTGGCCGCATTGGAAACCGCTGAGAAGCGGGGCTTTGATACGGGCCTGCGCGTCAAGCATCCGTTCGATGACAGCTGGACATTGCCTGTTTATGTCGCGAACTTCGTTCTGATGGATTACGGCACGGGCGCGATTTTCGGCTGCCCGTCCGGCGATCAGCGCGATCTGGATTTTGCCAACAAATATGGTCTGCCCGTTGTGGCTGTGGTTATGCCCGAGGGCGATGACGCCGCGACGTTCCAGATCACCGAAACTGCTTATGTTGATGATGGCGTGATGATCAATTCACGCTTCCTCGATGGGTTGTCCCCCGCAGCAGCTTTTGACGAAGTGGCCAAACTGCTGGAGAAGCAGACTGTGGGTGGCCGTCCGCAGGGCGAGCGCAAGGTGAATTTCCGATTGCGTGACTGGGGTATTTCCCGTCAGCGTTATTGGGGCTGTCCGATTCCAATGATCCACTGCGATGATTGCGGTGTTGTTCCGGTTCCCAAAGCCGATCTGCCGGTCAAGCTGCCCGATGATGTGGAGTTTGACCGTCCGGGCAATCCGCTTGACCGTCATCCGACATGGCGGCATGTCAATTGCCCGCAATGCGGCAAGGCTGCGCGCCGTGAAACCGATACGATGGATACCTTTGTTGATTCGTCCTGGTATTTTGCCCGGTTCACTGCACCGTGGGAAAATGAGCCCACTGATCCGAAGGCGGCCAATCGCTGGCTGCCGGTTGATCAGTATATTGGCGGTATCGAACATGCGATCCTGCATCTGCTCTATTCCCGCTTCTTTACGCGGGCGATGAAAGTTGCAGGCCATCTCGATATCAGCGAGCCGTTCAAGGGCCTGTTCACGCAGGGCATGGTTGTGCACGAGACCTACCGGCTGGGTACAGGTGCCAATGGAAGCTGGGTCACGCCAGCCGAAGTGCGGCTTGACGAAAGCGGCGGCAAGCGCCGGGCATTTCTGATTGCCACTGGCGAAGAAATCGAAATCGGCTCGATCGAAAAGATGTCGAAGTCGAAGAAGAACGTTGTCGACCCTGACGATATTATTGCGTCCTATGGTGCCGATACCGCCCGCTGGTTCATGTTGTCGGATTCTCCGCCCGAACGCGATGTCATCTGGACGGAAGCAGGCGCCGAAGGGGCACACCGCTTTGTTCAGCGTGTCTGGCGGTTGATTTCCGAAGCGGCTCCGGCATTGCAATCGGTGACTGGCGCTCCGGCGCTCGAAGGTGATGCAGCCACGATTTCCAAGACCGCCCACAGGACTGTCAAAGCCGTTGGCGAAGACATCGAAAAGCTGGCCTTCAATAAGGCTATTGCCCGTCTCTATGAACTGGTCAATGTTCTGGCCGTTCCATTGCAGAAAATTGCGGCTGGCGAAGCCGATGCGGCAACAATATCTGCCTGCCGCGAGGCGACAGATATGCTGATTGCCATGATCGCACCGATGATGCCGCATCTGGCTGAAGAGTGCTGGAAAGCGCTGAAAGGTGCTGATCTCGTCGCCGATCGCGCCTGGCCGCATTACAATGACGCGTTGATTGTCGAGAACACTGTAACAATGCCTGTGCAGATTAACGGCAAGAAGCGTGGTGATTTGACAATTGCCCGCGATGCGGATCAATTGACGGTCGAAAAGGCCGCTCTCGAACTTGATTTTGTCAAAGTGGCGTTGAACGGTAATCCACCGAAGAAAGTCATTGTCGTACCGCAGAGGATCATCAATGTTGTTGCCTGATCGTTTCCAGCCGATTTCCGGCTCCAAGCGTTTGCTGTCCGCGTGCGTTCTCGGTATGGCTCTGATCGCTGGCGGTTGCCAGGTTCGCCCGCTTTATTCCAACGCAAGCCCAACTGCTGGTGCAGGCGTCGGCGTAAGTGGAAGTGTGCAGTCAAAGCTGGCCACGATCAGTATTCCTGAAGTGGGTACGCGCGAAGCACAGCAGGTGCGCAACAATCTGATCTTCATGTTTAACCATGGAGCAGGACAACCTGCGAGTGCGGCCTATACATTGCAACTCAGTGTCGGTTATCAGGATTTGTCGCTTGCTCTTATCCAGAACGCAACGAACGACAAATCCGGCCAGCCGACAGCCGGTTCGATGCGCATGACAGGCAGCTATGTCCTGACACGTATTTCTGACGGTAAGGTCGTGGGCAAGGGAACGCGCCTCATCACGGCTGACTATGATGCTCCCAGACAGCGCTATGCTGTCCTTCGCGCCCAGCGTGATGCGATCAATCGGGCGGCGCGCGAAGTTGCCGAAGCGCTGAATCTCAGCGTCGCGCAGGACGTGTCCAAGCTATAAATCCATGGCGGGTGGTATTCCATGCGTCTGACCTCCCTATCAGCGACCGGTTACCGGTCGCTGCAGTCGATCCGGTTGGATATTCGCCAGCTTGCACTTTTCATTGGCGAGAACGGCGTTGGCAAATCCAACCTTTACCGTGCCATGCAGATGATAAAGGCGGCGGCTGAAGGCACGCTTTCCTATGAGATAGCCCGCGAAGGCGGCATGCAATCGGCGTTGTGGACCGGCAAACGCAAGCCGGGACCTGTGCGCATGATTTTTAGCGCTTCGTTTGACGATGACGAGGAAGCGATCCGGACCGGCCATGCGGTGCGAACGGGTTTTGCACCGAGTTACAGCATTGAAATCGGCTTGCGGCCTCCGGTGGCTGCAGGCTTTGCCTTTGAGCCGCAGATCAAGGAAGAGACCCTTACTATTGATTCCGGTCGCCGTCCCGTGGAGATGATGGGCCGCAAAGGGCCCGCTGTGTTTGCGCGTGACGATAGTGGGCGGAGAATCGAACATCCGGTACGGCTGCTTGACTCCGAGACGGCATTTTCGACGCTCGGCAATGCGGGGCGATATCCCGAGATTGGAGATTTGCGTGCAACCATTCTCGGATGGCGGTTCTATCATGGTTTCCGCACGGATCGCGATTCGCCAATCCGCCAGCCTGCATTGGCGATCACAGCGCCCATGCTTGATGAAGACGGCAAGAACCTTGCCGCTGTTTTCGCAACATTGGTTCACATCCGTGAAGATACTGCTGATCTCGACCATTGTATTGCGTCAGCCCTTGGCGGTGCCGTGCTGGATGTGCCGGTTCCGGGTGAAACCGCGACATTTGGCTTGCAACTGCCGGAATTCCCGCAACGAATTTTTCGGCCGGAAGAATTATCTGATGGCCAAATACGGTTTCTCGCACTGGCGGGCGCGCTGCTTTCCTATCGCTTGCCGGGCCTCATTGCGCTGAACGAACCAGAAACCAGCCTGCATCCTTCCATGCTTCCCGCCTTGGCAGAGATGATCACGCGAGCGGCGGAACGGACACAGGTCTGGATCGTCACCCATTCGCGCATTCTTGCCGACGAGATCGAGACCAGAACCGGTGCGCGCGCTCTTACAGTCGTGCGTGACAATGGGGCGACGACCATCAAAGGAATGCGGGTGTCTGGCAATTATGGGGATGAGGACGAGTAGGAGCCATTGCCCCTCTGTTTCCCTGCAAAAGCACTATCGGAAGAAATAATTTTCTCCTTGCGATGCAAACTTGGCAGATCGTAACTCTACAATCCGGGCAGAGATGACCAAAGTTGGAACGAAATGTTTCAACAGGTCAGGATCACCCATGTTCACCCGCCGTCATTTCCTTGCTGCAACGACTATTCTTGTCAGTCTCGGAACTTTCGCTTCCGCACAGGCGGAAGACCTTAAAATCACCATTGGATATCAGACAGTGGTCGAGCCTTCAAAAGTACCGCAGGCGGATGGTGTTTATGAAAAGACCGCCTCTGCGAAAATCGACTGGCGGAAATTCGATTCCGGTGCGGATGTGATCGCTGCCGTTGCCTCCGGCTCTGTCGATATTGGTTATGTCGGATCAAGCCCGCTGGCCGCAGCCGCAAGCCGCGAGCTTCCCATCCAAACCATTCTCGTTGTCGGGCTTATCGGCGAATCGGAAGCGCTGGTTGCCCGTAATGGTTCTAATGTCAGCAAGATTGCCGATCTCAGTGGAAAGAAAGTGGCTGTGCCCTTTGTTTCAACCACCCATTATAGCCTGCTTGCCGCGTTGAAGCATGAGGGTGTCGATGCGAAATCAGTCAATATTCTCAACCTGCGCCCACCGGAAATTGCCGCCGCTTGGGAGCGCGGTGATATCGATGCGGCCTATGTGTGGGACCCGGCGCTTGGCCAGATCAGGACCACAGGAAAAATCATTGTCGATTCGTCTAAAGTTGCCGAGTGGGGTGCGCCAACATTTGATGCGTGGATCGTTCGCACGGAGTTTGCGGAAGCACATCCGGATGCCGTGCGGGATTTCGTCAAAGTAACCGGCGCTGCCTATGCGGACTATCTGGCCAAGCCGGATGCGTGGTCGGCAACGTCAGCGCAAGCCGAAAAAATCAGCCGCCTGACCGGTGCCAAGGTCGATGAAATACCATTGCTGTTGAAAGGGTATGTCTTCCCGCCATTGGCGGAACAGGCTTCCGCGAAGTTCCTCGGTGGCGACACGGTGAAAGCCATCGCAGCCACTTCGCAGTTTCTGAAAGAGCAGGGAAAGATCGATGCGGTTCTTCCTGATTATTCGAAATATGCAACGGTTAAGTTCGTGGAGGCGGCGCTCGCATCGAACTGAGTTCAAAACTTTATAGCGCGGGGGCGTTCGTGCGTCCTTTCCGGTTTTCGCGGGCCCCTCTCTCCCGGAAGCCGGAAAGGCCACGAGCGCCGCCGTTCAACCGGTAGTAATTATGGCACATCTCGTTCTTGATCATGTTTCGGTCCATTATGATGGTCAGGCCCAACCTGCCGTTACGCAGGCAGGCATTTCCGTCAAATCAGGTGATTTCGTTGTGCTTGTTGGCCGCTCCGGTTGTGGCAAGACCACGCTGCTCAACACGGCTGCCGGTTTGATTTCGCCAACCGGCGGTACGGTGACGGTAGATGGGAAAAAAGTAACCGCGCCCGGTGCTGATCGGGCCGTGGTGTTTCAGAACGATGCCCTGTTTCCCTGGCTGAGTGTCAGAGACAATGTCAGTTTCGCTCTCAAGCTGCGCGGTATACCCGCACAAGAACGAGATGCTGTTGCCGCACGTCTGCTTGAACTGGTCAAGCTTGACGGCATCGGCGGAAAGGCAATTTGGGAATTGTCCGGCGGTATGCGCCAGAGGGTGGGCTTGGCGCGGGCACTGGCGGCGGAACCGGATTTTCTGCTGATGGATGAGCCGCTGGGCGCGCTCGATGCTTTGACGCGCGAACGGATGCAGACATTGCTTCTCGATATATGGACGGCCAACAATATCGGTGTTCTGATGGTCACGCATGGCATTGACGAGGCGTTGTTGCTGGCAACGCGCATCGTGGTTCTGGCGCCGGGGCCGGGCCGGGTTGTCAGGCAGATTGATGCCGGTTTCGGCCGTCGCTATGTCAGCGGTGAATCCGTCCGGTCGATCAAGGCTGATCCCGCGTTCAATCGGGCGCGAGCCGAACTTGAAGACTCAATCTTCGAAGGAGAGGCGGCATGACGCTCTCCGCAGAAACGAGCCGGGATATAGGCGATGCCGCCATTGTAAGCACAGCGACACAGCCCGAAGTGAAGGCAGTGAAGCCTTCACCTGCAAGGACAGCCCGCATTGCAAGCGCAATCACTGTTCTCGGCCTGTTGCTCATCTGGATCGTCTCGGCGCATTTCAAACTGGTTTCACCGGTCTTTCTGCCGTCGCCATCGGCAGTTTTGTGGAAGTTCTACAGCGTTTCAATAAACGGTTTCGTCGATGCCACGCTCTGGCAGCATTTGCTCGCAAGCCTGCTGCGGGTGTTTGCGGCACTGTTGCTTGCGCTTGTTGTGGCCGTTCCGGCCGGTATTGCGATTGGTGTCAGCGCTATCGGGCGCGGCATTTTTGATCCGATCATTGAATTCATCAGGCCCATCCCGCCGCTCGCTTATCTGCCACTTGTGATTATCTGGTTTGGTATCGGTGAACCGTCCAAGATTCTTGTGATTGCAATTGCCATGCTGGCGCCCATCGCGATTTCGACTGCGGCTGGTGTCAAGGGTGCTTCACTCGACCGGATCAATGCGGCGCGTGCGCTTGGTGCCACGCGAGCACAGGTTGTCCGCCATGTGATCTTGCCTAACGCGCTGCCTTCCATTCTGACGGGGTTGCGTATCGCGCTTGGCGCCGGATGGTCGACATTGGTTGCGGCCGAACTGGTGGCGGCGACGCGTGGTCTTGGTTTCATGATCCAGTCAGCAGCGCAGTTTCTGGTAACGGATGTCGTCATCATGGGAATCTTTGTTATCGCGATTGTCGCGTTCATTCTGGAAATCGGTATCAGACGGTTGGAACATTTACTGGTGCCTTGGGCAGGGCGGGAATAGATAACTCCCGCCGATGGGAAGGTTTTGCGTGAAACCGCCCGGCCTTTGCTTTGGCTTGCACAGCTGTAAGAAAACCAATCCGCATAGCCGTGATTATACGAAATAATATTTCTCTATAGAAATAGTCGAGTTTAATAGCATTGAGCCATTCCTGATTACGGGAAGGGCCGGTTGCTTCCATCAGCCAAGGTTCTCCCAAACCAAAGAATTGCGAGAACCCATGCTCAATCTGACGCGCAGACTATTCGGTGCCCTTATGCTTGCGGCGACAGCCATGGCGGCAACGGCTTCCCATGCCGCTGAACCGCTGCAGGAATATAAAATCGGTTTCCAGAAAACGAGCCTGCCCGTTATCGCCCAGCAGCAAAAAGTCGTCGAAAAGGCTCTGGAGCCCAAGGGCATCAAGGTCAAATGGGTTGAATTCTCTGCCGGTCCGCCACTGGTTGAAGCACTGAATGTCGGCAGTATCAATGTAGGATGGGTTGGCGATGCGCCGCCGATCTTCGGACAATCGGCAGGTTCGGCGATTGTCTATGTCGCGGCGCTGCCATCCAACGGTAAAGGCGAGGCGATCTTCGTCAAACCCAATTCTTCCATCCAGTCGCTCGCTGATCTGAAAGGCAAAAAGATTGGCGTCGGCAAAGGAACCAGTGCGCATAATCTGCTCGTCGCAGCGCTGGAGAAGGCCAATATCGGTTACGATGAAATCACTCCAGTTTACCTAAGCCCCGCCGATGCCGCTGCTGCTTTTGCCAGTGACAAGATCGATGCATGGGCTGTGTGGGACCCGTTCTTTGCCATTGCCGAGACGCGCTATCAGCCGCGCATTCTGGCGCGGTCCAGCGATGTGCTCAACGTCAACACCTACTTTCTGGCCAATCGCGATTTTGCAGCGGCACATCCTGATGTCGTAACGACAACCATCGGCGCGTTGAAGGAAGCGGCAAGTTGGGCTGAAGCCAACAAGGACAAGGTGGCGGCAGCGCTTCACGCCGTCACGGGCGTTCCGCTTGATGCGCAGACGATTGCCGCGAACCGTACCGTGTTCGGCATATTCCCGATCACTCCAGAGATCGTCGCGCATCAACAGGAAACAGCAGACCGGTTCTTCAAGCTGAAGCTGATCCCCAACGCTATCAAGATTTCAGATGCCGTTTGGACGGCACCCGGTAACTGAACGGAATAATTGGAAACACGTCATGACGCAGCCAGCAAACACCTCGCAAGCCCCGCTCGATTTCTTCTGGTTTATTCCCACCCATGGGGATGGAACCTATCTTGGTTCGGAGACCCAGCAGCGCCCGCCGGAGTTCGCGTATTTCAAAGAAATTGCGCAGGCCGTGGATCGGCTGGGCTTTCCCGGCGTGCTGCTACCGACCGGCCAGAGTTGCGAAGATTCGTGGATCACCGCGACGGGCCTTGCCGCCCATACGGAGCGACTGAAATTTTTAGTGGCATTGCGTCCGGGCATCGTCTCGCCGGTGTTTGCTGCCCGTCAGACTGCGGCGCTCGACCGGCTCAGTAATGGCCGTCTGCTGCTTAATGTGGTCGTTGGCGGCAACCCGACAGAACTGGCTGGTGATGGCGTTTTCCTGCCGCATGACCAGCGGTATGAACAGGCTGCCGAATTCCTGAAAATCTGGCAGGGGCTGGTCACTGGCGAGACTGTCAATTTCGAAGGCAAACACTACCGGGTTCAGGGTGGGCGGCTGGACCTGTTGCCGGTGCAGACCCCGCCGCCGCTCTACTTTGGTGGTTCGTCCGATGCCGGTCAGGATTTGGCGGCTGAACAGGTGGATATGTATTTGACCTGGGGCGAGCCTGTCGCTCAGGTCGCCGAGAAGATCGGGCGAGCCCGCAAGAAGGCGGCGCTGAAAGGTCGCAAGCTGCGGTTCGGTATCCGGCTGCATTTCATCGTTCGCGAGACCGAAGACGAGGCATGGGCTGCGGCAGACAGGCTGATCAGCCGTGTGACCGATTCCCAGATCGAGATTGCACAGCAACGTTTTCTAAAAGAGATGGATTCCGTTGGCCAGCGCCGCATGGCGGAACTGCATGGCGGCCGCCGTGACAAGCTGCTTGTTGGGCCTAACCTGTGGGCCGGTGTCGGGCTGGTGCGCGGCGGCGCTGGTACGGCGCTGGTCGGGAGCCCGGAAAGCATTGTAGCGCGTATCCGCGAATATCAGGATGTGGGTATCGATACGATCATCGGTTCCGGTTATCCGCATCTGGAAGAGGCTTACCGCGTGGCAGAGCTGCTATTCCCGAAGCTGGGATTGGGTGGCCGGAAAAGCACACTGCATCAAAACATCGCCAATGAATTTGCCGTTGGTTTCCACGGGGAAAAACGATTGCAGGCCTCCTCATGAGCAGGGCGCTGCAATCCATCGGCCGCAGCGCCATAGGCTGGCTTTTGCCAGCCCTGTTGCTGGTTGGTTGGGAAATCGCATCCCGCGCCGGTCTTATCTCGGCCAATGTCCTGCCTGCGCCCTCAGCGGTTGGCAGTGCATTCTGGAAGCTGCTTCTCTCTGGCGAACTCCTTGAGAATATCCGCATATCGACCCTGCGTGCCCTTAGCGGCTTTGTTGTTGGCGGCGCTATCGGCTTTGGCCTCGGTCTTGCCAATGGTCTTTCGGCGCTCAGCCGGGGGCTGACCGATACCACCATCCAGATGATCCGCAATATTCCGCATCTTGCGCTCATTCCACTGGTCATTTTGTGGTTTGGTATTGATGAGGAAGCAAAGCTGTTTCTGGTCGCGCTTGGTGTGTTCTTTCCGATCTATATCAACACGCTGCTCGGCATTCAGGGTGTTGATCCGCAACTGGTCGAAATGGGTCGCATATACGGCATGTCGCGCTCGCAACTGTTTGTGCGGGTTATTCTTCCGGGCGCCTTGCCCTCCATCTTTGTCGGACTGCGCTATGCGCTCGGGATCATGTGGCTGACACTGATCGTTGCGGAAACCATCTCGGCATCGTCAGGCCTTGGCTATATGGCGATGCAGGCACGGGAATTCCTGCTCATCGATGTGGTTGTCCTGTCGATCCTGATCTACGCGCTTCTCGGGAAACTCGCCGATGCATTGGCACGTTATCTTGAGCGGCTTTCCCTGCAATGGCATCCCGCCTTTCAAAACGCGTGAGGAATGACGATGACCGCAGCCACCATTACTGCCCTCCGATCTTTTGCCGATACCACGGCGCGCGTGACCGTGCCGTCACGGGAGCGCAAGCTCGCCTTTTCGTTCCGTAACGTTACCAAACAGTTCGGCGATAAGACTGTACTGCAGGGTATTGATCTCGATGTTCATGACGGTCAGTTCGTTGCCATTATCGGCAAGAGCGGTTGCGGCAAGAGCACCTTGCTGCGGCTTCTGGCAGGTCTTGATAAGCCGACATCGGGCGAACTTGTGCATGGCGCGGAAACGAAGGACCAGAAGCCCACCCGCATCATGTTTCAGGAGCCAAGACTGCTGCCATGGGCGCGGGTCGGTGCCAATGTGGATGTCGGGTTGACCGGTATCGCCAAGGGAAGAGAAGTTCGTCAGAAGAGCCTCGATATCCTTGCGGAAGTTGGGCTTGCTGATCGCAGTGAGGAATGGCCTTCTGTGCTATCAGGTGGTCAGCGCCAGCGCGTGGCGCTTGCCCGTGCTCTGGTGGGGCATCCCAGCATTCTCGCGCTGGATGAACCGCTCGGCGCGCTTGATGCGCTAACGCGGATCGAGATGCAGCAATTGCTCGAACGTATCTGGCTGAGCAAGAAGTTTACGGCAGTTCTGGTCACGCATGATGTGGCGGAAGCGGTTTCTTTGGCAGATCGTGTTGTTGTGATTGACAGTGGCCGCATTGCGCTTGATCTGGCGATCCCGGTAGAACGACCGCGCCGCCATGCATCGCCGGAACTTGCATTCTTTGAACGACAGATTTTGGATCAGCTTTACAAGCAAAAAGCGCCTTGAAGTCGAGCGGTTTGCGATAGACAATTCAGCCGCATGCGGAGACCCTGATCATGAGCGCCCTGCCCAAAACCGATAGCCTGCCTACACTTGATTTCCGCCGTTATCGCGATTCTGAGCAACGGGAAGATTTCTTTGAGGATTTGCGGCATGCCGCACGAACCTACGGCTTCTTTTATCTGAGCGGTCACGGCGTTTCCGAGCAGTTGCAACGGGACATCGTTGCTATTTCCAAGCGATTCTTTGCCTTGCCCGAGGCGGATAAGATTGCGGTTGAAATGGTCAATTCCCCGCATTTTCGCGGCTATACCCGTGCAGGTTGGGAGCGGACCAAGGGGCAAGCCGACTGGCGCGAACAGTTTGACGTGGGTGCAGAGCGCGTAATCGTCAAACAGGACGCAACAACGCCTCCATGGTCACGGTTGCAGGGTCCCAATCAATGGACTGATGCACTGCCTGATCTGAAATCCATTGTGCTGGAATGGCAGAGCGAGTTGACTCGCGTCGCCATCGAACTGCTACAGGCATTTGCCACGGCGCTAGGTCAGGATCAGGATGTGTTCAAACCCATCTATGAAAAAGCGCCGAACCAGCACCTGAAAATCATCCGTTATCCCGGTCGCGACGCCACAGGCAGCGATCAGGGCGTCGGGGCGCATAAGGATAGTGGTTTTCTAACGTTGCTCCTGCAGGATGTGCAGGGTGGTTTGCAGGTGGAGAAGGATGGCGGCTGGATTGATGCGACGCCGGTTCCCGGCACGTTCGTTATCAATATTGGTGAAATTCTTGAGCTTGCCTCAAATGGTTATCTGAAGGCGACCGTGCACCGGGTTGTCACGCCGCCATCCGGTAAGGATAGGTTGTCAGTGGCGTTCTTCTTTGGCGCGGATCTCAATGCGAATGTGCCGCTTTTGAAGCTGCCTGATGATCTTGCGCAGGAAGCGGGTGGGGCCGATGCGGACCCTGATAATCCTCTGTTCCGGGAAGTCGGGCGCAACTATCTCAAGGGGCGTCTGCGTTCGCATCCTGATGTGGCAGAGCGCCACCATTCTGATCTGTTGTAAGAGCTAATCCTCTCGCAGAAACAAAAAACCCGCCGGGTTTGAACCGGCGGGCGATTTTCTAAAGAAATTTCGTCGAATCAGGCGATCTTCTGACCGGTCTTCGCCCAATCGGCGAGGAAGGTTTCAAGACCCTTGTCCGTCAGCGGATGCTTGACGAGCGACTTGAGCGTTGCCGGTGGGATGGTGGCAACGTCAGCGCCGATCAGAGCAGCTTCCTTGACGTGGTTGACCGTGCGGATCGAAGCAGCAAGGATTTCGGTCTTGTAATCGTAATTGTCATAGATCGTGCGGATTTCTGCGATCAGGTCCATGCCGTTGATGCCCATGTCATCGATGCGGCCAATGAATGGCGAGATGAATGTCGCGCCAGCCTTGGCAGCAAGCAGCGCCTGTGTCGCAGAGAAGCACAATGTCACGTTGACCATGTGGCCATCTGACGTGAGTGCCTTACAAGCCTTCAAACCGTCGAGCGTCAGTGGAACCTTGATGCAGATGTTCTTGGCAATCTTCGAAAGAACTGCTGCTTCTTTCATCATCTGTTCGTATTCGGTCGCGGCAACTTCAGCCGAAACGGGGCCATCAACAATGCTGCAAATCTCTTTGGTGACTTCCAGGATACTGCGGCCGGATTTCAGGATCAGCGACGGGTTGGTGGTTACGCCGTCAAGCAGTCCAAGATCGTTCAGTTCACGGATATCTTTCACATCGGCAGTATCAACGAAAAATTTCATTGGAGCAGTCCTCCTTAAATGGGGCTAAAGGGATGGTGTCCCGGAAAAGTGGCTTTTCTTTAACTGAAAGCCGCGCCAAGGTCACGAGGTTATGACGCAAGATTCGCCTTCCGTGCAAAAAATAGTTCCAGTGCTCGTGCCCATGCCGGCAGCGAAGCCCTATAGCTATGCCGTGCCTGATGGAATGGAAGTCAAAGCGGGCTCAATTGTTCGTGTTCCTTTGGGGCCGCGTGAGGTTGCGGGCATTGTGACCGAAGGCTCGACCGATTCGATTGATGCGAAAAAGCTCAGGCCAATTTCCGAGCTTTTCGATTGCCCGCCCGTTGATAATGACATGATGCGCTTCATGCGCTGGGCTGCCGATTATACGATTTCGCCGCCGGGTATGGTGGCGCGGATGGTTCTGCGGGTTCCCGCTGCCTTTGATCCGGAGCCACCGGTGCCGGGCTTGCGTTTTTCTGGCCAGCAGCCTGAACGGATGACCGGTGCGCGCTCACGCGTGCTTGAACTGGCGGGCGACGGCCTTGCATGGACACGCACTGGCCTTGCCCATGCGGCGGGGGTTTCGGCAACGGTAATTGACGGGCTTTCAGCACAGGGCGTGTTTGAAGAAGTCATGATTCCGGCGCGTCCCGTCGTTGCGCCGCCTGATCCTGACTATGCGCCTGCCGAACTCTCCGGTGATCAGTCCGATGCGGCAAAGCAATTGGTGGATGCGGTTTCAGCAGGTGGTTTCTCAGTCTCCCTGCTCGATGGCGTGACAGGTTCCGGTAAGACGGAAGTCTATTTTGAAGCGGTGGCCAAGGCGATCGAGCAGGGCAAGCAGGTGCTCATCCTTCTTCCCGAAATCGCGCTGACGCAGCAGTTTCTGGAGCGATTCCACGACCGGTTTGGTTCTAAGCCCGCGGAGTGGCATTCCGATCTTGCACCAAAAACGCGCGAACGTGTCTGGCGGCAGGTGATGGAAGGTCAGGTGCGCGTTGTTGCAGGTGCCCGCTCGGCGCTTTTCCTGCCGTTTCAGGAGCTAGGCCTCATCATCGTCGACGAAGAACACGATCCTGCTTACAAGCAGGAAGACCGTGTTTTCTATAATGCGCGTGATATGGCGGTGGTTCGCGGACATATCGGCAGTTTTCCCGTCATTCTCGCCTCGGCAACTCCATCCGTTGAAAGTCAGGTCAATGCGCTGCAGGGGCGCTACACCCGCATCCGTTTGACAGGACGTTACGCGGAAGCGGCGATGCCTGATCTGAAGGCCATCGATATGCGCCGGTCACCACCACGACCGGGCGGGTTCCTGTCTCCCGCACTGGTTGAGGCAATGAACCAGACATTGCAACGCAAGGAACAGTCGCTGCTGTTTCTCAACCGCCGCGGTTATGCTCCGTTGACGCTATGCCGGGTATGCGGGCATCGTTTTCAATGTCCATGCTGTTCAAGCTGGCTGGTCGAGCACCGGTTTCGCGGTCAACTCGTCTGCCATCAATGCGGCCATCACGAGCCCCGGCCAGAGGCTTGCCCATCCTGCGGAACGCTGGATCATCTTGTTGCATGTGGCCCCGGTGTGGAGCGTATAGCCGAGGAGGCAGAAAAGACCTTTCCCGATGCGCGGATCATTGTCCTGTCTTCGGATTTGATGGGTGTAAAGCGATTGCGGCTGGAGCTTGATGCAATTGCACGCGGTGAGGCGGATATTGTCATCGGCACGCAGCTTGTCGCCAAGGGCCACAATTTCCCCAACATGACGCTGGTTGGCGTTGTCGATGCGGATCTGGGGCTTGCCAACGGCGACCCTCGGGCTGCGGAGCGGACGTTCCAACTGCTCAGTCAGGTGACAGGACGGGCCGGTCGTACGGGCAAAAAGAGCCTTGGCCTGCTGCAAACGTATCAGCCTGATCATCCTGTTATGCGCGCGATTGTATCTGGCGATGCGGAAGCGTTTTATGCGCGTGAAATAGAAGAGCGGGAAAGATCGGGCCTGCCGCCCTATGGACGGCTTGGCGCGCTTATCATTTCAGCGGGCACGCGGGCGGAAGCGGAGAACCACGCACGGGCATTGCGCCGCGCCGCGCCGCACTCACCTGAAATCAATGTGCTTGGTCCAGCCGAGGCGCCGCTGGCTCTCATCCGCGGGCGGCATCGCTTTCGGCTTTTGATTCACGGAACACGCAAGGCCGATATCCAGAACTTCATTCGCGCGATATTGAGCGCCGGACCAAAAGAGCGTGGATCAGTGCGCGTGCAGATTGATATCGACCCGCAAAGCTTTCTATAAGCAAACAGCGGAAATGGTTAACGCGATGAGGGCGGAAGAATGATGGAATTGTATTGGCCAGCCAGTCAAGGCGAGTGGATCGCCTGGAGTTCTGCCGCTGTCACCGTTGTCTTTGGTCTGATCATGTTTTTTGCGCCGCGCATCGCTTTCAGGATTTTGCGCCTGCAAACCGTGCCTGCCCATCCTGAAGCCTTGTCCGAAGCGCGCGCCACCATGGCGGGTTTCTATCTGGGGCTGGGAATTTGCGCACTTGTCTTTGCACAGCCCTTCCTGTGGATCGCGCTTGGCGCGTCCTGGGGCTTCACTGTTTTTGGCCGCCTGATCTCGATGATGTCCGATCGCGGCAATACGCTTTACAACTGGATTTCCGTCCTGATTGAACTGGCACTGGCGGCAGGCCCATTGGCATTCGCCTTCGGCTTTATCGCCTAGTTCTTGCGGCTAATAGTTGAGTGGCAAATTCATAAAACCACTGCTGCGGCAATTCTGACGCCAGTTTTCGCGGATTCGCGTGTTGCGACTCCTGCTTCTCTATGCTAGACGGCATTCAAATCTCGTCGGGGGACAGTTTCAAGGTTGTTTCCGCGGCGATAAAAAATCAATAATGCCAAAGATTTGACCGAAAATTCCTTTTGGTTTCCCGATTTTTGGCTTCAACGCAGAGAGCTTGTCGTTCGTGGCAGAAACTTCGTCGCTCATATCCGGTGTTGCCCAGCGTTATGCGGGCTCGCTGTTCGACCTCGCGCTGGAAGCAAAATCAGTCGCTGAAGTAGAAAAGAATCTGGGTCAATTCGAGGCGCTCGTCAATGGCAGCGCTGACCTGAAGCGCCTGATCGAGAGCCCGGTTTTTTCGGCGGAAGATCAGGAAAAGGCGATTTCAGCCGTCCTGGCCAAAGCCAAGATCGGTGGCCTCGTTGCCAATTTCCTGCGCGTCGTGGCTCAGAACCGCCGTCTGTTTGCGGTTCCATCCATGATACAGGCCTTCCGCAATATCGCTGCGGAAAATCGCGGCGAGGTTTCGGCAGATGTTACTTCTGCGCACGCTTTGACTGCCGCGCAGCAAACAGAATTGAAGGCCACGCTGAAAAGCGTCGCCGGCAAGGACGTGACAATCAATGTCACCGTTGATCCGTCGATCCTTGGAGGTCTCATCGTCAAGTTGGGGTCCCGCCAGATCGACACTTCACTTCGCACAAAACTTTCTTCGCTTAAGCTTGTACTGAAAGAGGTCGGCTGATGGACATCCGCGCCGCGGAAATTTCCGCAATCCTGAAAGAGCAAATCAAGAATTTCGGCAAGGAGGCAGAAGTCTCCGAAGTCGGTCAGGTTCTATCCGTCGGTGACGGTATTGCTCGTGTATATGGTCTGGACAATGTTCAGGCTGGTGAAATGGTCGAGTTCCCGGACGGTACCCGTGGCATGGCCCTGAACCTTGAAAGCGACAACGTCGGCGTTGTTATTTTCGGTTCGGACCGTGACATCAAGGAAGGCGATATCGTCAAGCGCACAGGCGCTATCGTTGACGTTCCAGTCGGCAAGGAATTGCTCGGCCGCGTTGTTGACGCGCTCGGCAATCCAATCGACGGCAAGGGTCCGATCAAGGCAAAGCAGCGCTCGCGCGTTGACGTCAAGGCGCCCGGCATCATCCCCCGCAAGTCGGTGCATGAGCCAATGTCGACAGGCCTCAAGGCTATCGATGCGCTGATCCCGGTTGGTCGTGGCCAGCGCGAGCTTGTCATCGGTGACCGTCAGACCGGTAAGACCGCGATCATTCTCGACACGTTCCTCAATCAGAAGCCGGCTCACGATGCTGGCAATGAGAGCGAGCGTCTTTACTGCGTTTACGTTGCTATCGGCCAGAAGCGTTCGACAGTTGCGCAGTTCGTCAAGATCCTCGAAGAGCGCGGTGCGCTTGAATATTCCATCGTTGTTGCCGCTACGGCTTCCGATCCTGCGCCTATGCAGTATCTGGCACCGTTTGCCGGCTGCGCCATGGGCGAGTACTTCCGTGACAACGGCATGCATGCGCTGATCGGTTATGACGATCTGTCCAAGCAGGCTGTGGCTTATCGTCAGATGTCGCTGTTGCTGCGTCGTCCTCCGGGCCGCGAAGCTTATCCTGGTGACGTTTTCTATCTGCATTCCCGTCTGCTTGAGCGCTCTGCCAAGCTCAATGATGAGAATGGTGCTGGTTCCTTGACCGCCCTGCCAGTCATTGAAACTCAGGCGAACGACGTTTCAGCTTACATCCCGACCAACGTGATTTCGATCACTGACGGTCAGATCTTCCTCGAAACCAACCTGTTCTATCAGGGTATCCGCCCGGCTGTTAACGTCGGTCTGTCGGTTTCCCGCGTTGGTTCTGCCGCGCAGATCAAGGCGATGAAGCAGGTTGCCGGTTCGATCAAGGGTGAGCTGTCGCAGTACCGCGAAATGGCGGCCTTTGCGCAGTTCGGTTCCGATCTTGATGCTTCCACCCAGCGCCTGCTTAATCGCGGTGCACGCCTCACTGAACTTCTGAAGCAGCCGCAGTTCTCGCCGCTGAAAACCGAAGAACAGGTTGCGGTGATTTTCGCTGGTGTGAACGGTTATCTCGACAAGCTGGCTGTTAATCAGGTCAGCAAGTTTGAGCAGGGCCTACTCACATGGCTGCGTACCGAGAGCAAGGATGTTCTGGATGCGATTGCCAAAGAAAAGCAGCTGAGCGACGATATCAAGGGCAAGCTTAAAGCTGCCGTTGATGCCTTTGCCAAGTCTTTCGCTTAAACCACTGACGGGATGAACGGATGCCTTCGTTAAAGGATCTGAGAAACCGGATCGCCTCGGTCAAGGCGACGCAGAAAATCACCAAGGCGATGCAAATGGTCGCCGCGGCGAAGCTGCGTCGTGCGCAGGAAGCTGCGGAAGCCGCGCGTCCCTATTCACAGCGCATGGCCGCAGTTCTGGCCAACATCGCCGCCAATGTCGATGGTGACGATGCGCCTATTCTGATGAGCGGAACCGGTAAGGACGATGTGCATTTGCTCGTCGTCTGCACGTCGGAGCGTGGTCTTTGCGGCGGTTTCAACTCGCAGATCGTTCGTCTGGCACGTGAACATGCGCGCCGCCTTCTCGCCGATGGCAAGACGATCAAGATCATCACTGTTGGCAAGAAGGGCGCAGACATACTGCGCCGCGATCTTAGCAAGCAGATAATCGAGCATGTTGATCTGCGCGAAGTAAAGCAGGTTGGTTTTGTTAACGCCGATCAGATCGGCCACAAGATCATTGCCCTTTACAATGAAGGTGCATTCGACGTCGCCACTTTGTTCTATTCAGAATTCAAGTCGGTGATTTCGCAGATTCCAACTGCACAGCAGCTGATCCCGGCCAGCGCCATTGGCGATGCTGAACCGGAAACAGCAGGCGATGCGGTTTATGAATATGAGCCAGATCCGGCCGCCATCCTCGGCGATCTGATCCCGCGTAATATTTCCGTCCAGGTTTTCCGCGCTCTCCTTGAAAACGCGGCATCGGAACAGGGTGCGCGCATGTCCGCCATGGACAACGCAACCCGCAATGCCGGTGACATGATCAACAAGTTGACAATGTCGTACAACCGTCAGCGTCAGGCTCAGATCACCAAAGAACTGATTGAAATCATTTCGGGCGCGGAAGCGCTCTAATCGCGAAGGTAAGGATCGATGGCAAAAGCAGCGACCCCGAAAACACCCGCAGCCGCCAAGGCAGCTGCACCCAAGGTAGCGGCTGCAAAAGCAGTTGCACCTAAGGCAGCGGCCGCAAAAGCTGCTGCTCCGAAGGCTGAAGCAAAGGTTGCCGCTCCCGCAGCAGCAAAGACCGCTAAGGCATCGGCAACACCAAAGACTGCAGTGAAGACGACTGGTGTCGCCGGGCATATCAGCCAGGTCATCGGCGCCGTTGTCGACGTGCACTTTGAAGGTGGCAATCTGCCTAAAATTCTGAACGCGCTCGAAACCGATAACCTCGGCAATCGTCTGGTTCTCGAAGTTGCGCAGCATCTGGGTGAAAACACTGTTCGCACCATCGCCATGGACTCGACCGAAGGTCTGGTTCGCGGCGCGGCTGTCTACGACACTGGTTCGGCGATCATGGTTCCGGTTGGTCCGGAAACACTCGGCCGTATCATGAACGTCATCGGCGAGCCGGTTGACGAAGCTGGTCCGATCAATGCGAAGCTGACCCGCGCTATCCACCAGCCAGCCCCTGAATATGTCGAGCAGTCGACAGAAGCCCAGATCCTGGTAACAGGCATCAAGGTTATCGATCTGCTCGCGCCTTATGCTCGCGGTGGTAAGATCGGCCTCTTCGGCGGTGCCGGCGTTGGCAAGACAGTTCTGATCATGGAATTGATCAACAACGTCGCCAAGGCGCATGGTGGTTACTCGGTATTTGCCGGTGTGGGCGAACGCACCCGTGAAGGCAACGATCTTTACCACGAAATGATCGAGTCTGGCGTGAACAAGGCTGGTGGCGGCGAAGGCTCCAAGGCCGCACTGGTTTACGGTCAGATGAATGAGCCACCAGGGGCGCGTGCCCGTGTTGCTCTGTCAGGTCTGACAGTTGCGGAGCATTTCCGTGATGAAGGTCAGGACGTTCTGTTCTTCGTGGACAATATTTTCCGCTTCACGCAGGCTGGTTCCGAATTGTCCGCTCTGCTTGGACGTATTCCGTCCGCCGTGGGTTATCAGCCAACGCTGGCAACCGATATGGGCCAGATGCAGGAACGCATCACCACGACGCATAAGGGTTCGATCACATCCGTGCAGGCCATTTACGTGCCTGCCGACGATTTGACCGATCCGGCGCCTGCAACATCCTTCGCGCATCTTGATGCGACGACGAACCTCAACCGTGCGATCTCTGAAAAGGGTATTTATCCGGCTGTGGACCCGCTCGATTCGACATCGCGCATGCTCGATCCGCTGATCGTTGGTGAAGAACATTACGGGATTGCCCGTCAGGTGCAGTCGATCCTGCAGCGTTACAAGTCCTTGCAAGACATCATCGCCATTCTCGGCATGGACGAACTGTCGGAAGAAGACAAGATCACGGTCGCCCGCGCCCGCAAGATCGAACGCTTCCTGTCGCAGCCGTTCTTCGTTGCGGAAATCTTCACCGGTTCGCCGGGCAAGCTGGTTGATCTGGCTGACACCATCAAGGGCTTCAAGGGCCTTTGCAACGGTGACTATGATCACCTGCCGGAAGCAGCATTCTACATGGTCGGCTCCATTGATGAGGCGATCGAAAAGGCACAGCGTCTGGCAGCGGAAGCTGCCTGATCTGAAACATAATGGCGGGCTTCGGCCCGCCCTTTCTTGTCAAGGCCATCCCTTCTATCAGGTCAATGACCGCAGGAATTGAGTGAATATCATGGCAGAAGCCTTCCATTTTGAACTTGTGTCACCCGAACGTCTGCTCCTCTCGGAAGAAGTCACCGAAGTTGTGGTTCCGGGTACGGAAGGCTATATGACAGTGATGGCGCACCATGCGCCGCTGATGGCGACAGTGAAGCCGGGCGTTGTTACGGTGAAACTGGCTGACGGCAAGCCCGACAGCTATGTTGTGTTCGGTGGTTTTGTTGATGTGACGCCTGATGGTTGCACACTCCTCGCAGAATCGGCGGTACACGTCACTGATATAAAGGCTGATGAACTTCAGAACCGTATCAAAGACGCCCGCGAAGACTTCGAAGACGCGACAACACGCGAACAGCGCGCCAAGGCAGAAGACCTTCTCGGTCAACTGACGACACTGCAGGAAGCCATCAAGGCTGCTTGATTGATCATAGGCAATCGTCAATGATTGAAAGCGGGCCTTTGGTCCGCTTTTTGTTGTGAGGGTCCTCTATGTCGTTGTTGAAGCCACGCGGTCCAGTTTCTACTTTCCTCATATCAATCTTGGGTGATCCGGTCGCTGGTTTGTTGTGGATCGGTCGAGGCCGGTTGGCTGTCCTCGCCGCGATCATACTATATGGCGCTGTAATTGCTGTTTGCTATGTGGGTATCCCGCCGTTTTCTCTCAAAGGACTGCCTAGTCCGATTTTCCTGAATATTATCGTGAAAGCGGCGCTCGCAGTCGGCGTTTGTATTCTTGCAACCAAGTCCATCCCAAAATGGTATTCAAGAGGCTACAGCCTGACACCGGTGTATATTGCTTGTTCCTTGATTTTGGCGCTTGTGGTTCGCAGTTTCATTTTGCAGCCGTTCAGTATGCCGAGCAGCAGCATGGCGCCTACATTGGTTGTCGGCGATCATTTCTTTGCGTCAAAATCAGCGTATGGGTATAGCCGATACAGCGCTCCGTTGGAATTATTACCGATAGAGAGAAGCGCTCTCTCAAAAACTCCAGAGCGTGGTGATATCGTAGTATTCCGCATGGACGGGGTTGATTATGTTAAGCGTGTTATCGGTTTACCGGGCGAAACGGTTCAGATGATTGACGGTGTTCTCAACATCAATGCAAAGTCGGTTAAACTCGAGAAAATTGGTACCTATCCTTACGGCGAAGGCGGAGCTAAGCGGCCGGTTCCTCTGGAGCGGGAGACCTTGCCGAATGGGATATCCTACACGATCCTGAACATGATGGATGGAAGTGTAGGGGACAATACAAAGGTCTATGATGTTCCTGCAGGACATTACTTCGTGATGGGTGACAACAGGGACAATTCAGCCGATAGTCGTTTTGGACTTGGACCGGTTCCATTTGAAAATATCTTCGCTAAAGCGATGCGGATTTTCTGGAATTCGGAAGGGATTAGTTATTCGGAACGGCAGTCACTCGTTCCAGTGAAAGAATAAGTAGTTTCGAGTGGCTAGATATTTAGCTTTCACGCCAGATGCTGGAAAGCCGCAACGACCTGCTCATAAACCCGGCGCTTGAACGGCACGATGAGATCAGGCAATTGTGCCATTGGCTTCCATGCCCATTCATCAAATTCAGCCGTGTGGCCGCCGGGCGGGGGATTGATCGCGATCTCGCTTTCATCGCCGGTAAATGCGTAGGCGAACCATTTCTGTGTCTGGCCGCGATATTTGCCTTTCAGCGCGATTCCAACAAGTTCTGGCGGCAGATCATAATTGATCCAGTCTGGTGCTTCAGCGAGCAGGGAAACGGTTTTCATGCCGGTTTCCTCGTAGAGTTCGCGGCGCGCAGCAATCTCGGCATCCTCGCCCTTGTCGATGCCGCCCTGTGGCATCTGCCAAAGCTGGGTTGCACCTTCCATCTCGTCATTGGGTATAACGATGCGATGTCCCGCCCAGACGAGCCTGTCTGCATTGAGGACCATAATGCCAACGCAAGGCCGGTAGGGGAGCGTCTCCGGGTCGACAGGCCCATGTTTCTTGCTCATGAGATTACTCCACTGCGCGTGAGATGGTGATGATGGTGCCTAGCCCTTTTCAGGGTCCCGGACAAGGGCGGAAACCGGCACAATCTCGATCCCTCGGGTTTTGGCTTCATTGGCCCATGCGGCGACGGCGTCTACCGTAACGTCAAAGGCTGAGCCTGTCCCGATGGCTGTACCTTTGGCGCGGGCTATGCGCTCCAGCTCGTCCAGTTTCTTGAGAATGCTGCCCCGATCCTGCGAACCGTCGATCAGCACGTCGGCTGCCGCAAAAGGTGTTCCCTGCTGTGCTGCTATTGTATCGGCTTGACTGCGGGCTGAACTGCCGTCATCCAGATAAAGCAGACCGCGCTTCGCCACGTCTTGCATGACGGAGGTCATCGCCTTGGTATCAGCGGTAAAGCGGGCGCCCATATAGTTCACAATGCCGGTATAATTGGTAATACGGCCCATGGTCTTGTGCAAACTATCCAGCGTCTCGGCCGCAGGCGCATCGACTGTCAATGTGTTTCGACCGGGATTGACGCGCGGATAGTCAAATGGCTCCAGCGGAACCTGCATCAGCAGTTCGTGACCGCTCTGGCGTGCCGTTTGCATCCAGCGGGTGAGGCTGTTGCCTTCGGGGGCAAAGGCCAGCGTCACTTCTGCGGGCAGCACTCCGATAGCGCGCTGTGTGCCTGTTTGAGACATGCCAAGCCCGCCTATGACAATGGCCACGCGTGCACCGCGCGCGCCAGACCAAGACCGGGCATAGGTATCAAGTGGCCTTCGACCATCGGGCGCGGTAATCGGCAAAAGGCCTTGGGCTGTTTCCTCAAGCAGATCGCGATCAGGAATATGCGCGGTCAATGGATTCTGCGATTGTCTCGCGGGATCGCCGACTACAATTATTTTCGGGCCGCCGGGACTTGTTGGCACATTTTCCGATCGTGTGCTTGCTGCCGGTGGCTTGGTCGCTGCGGATGCGATCTTCGGTTGTGGCGGCGTTGCCTCGGCGATCTCAGGCTTTTTCGGCTCCGGGGGTGGATTGCGAAAACCATGATTGCTTGTCAGTGAAATCAGCAATGCCACCGCGCCTATACCCAGCACGGCAGCCGAAGGCATCAGCCAGCGAGTGCCAGCCTTGCGATCAGATTTCTCTTTAGGCCGTTTGCTGTTTTGTCCCAGCGGCCTGTTGATGTCGGAATTCACGCGCTTTGGCCGATGACGGAGGGAGAAGGAGGGGAAATATCACTGTTTAAAAAATGGGGACCAGACAAAGTGCCCGGTCCCCGTTCTCATATTAGTTTGGCACACCCTTTGTCGGGTCTGCCGGGAATGCTGCGTTGGCCTGTTCGCCCCGCAGAAGCTTCAGGGCTTCGATCAACTGCAGATCATCCTTTGGATCTGGCGGAACATAGGCAATGGAGCCCGAACCTTCTGCATCTTCCTGAACGCCTTTGATGTGGCCTTTCAGGCTGGATTCGCTCATCGTCTCGGCACGGCCCTTGAGCTCATCGGGCAATGGCTGATCGACAGCGATATCCGGGACAATACCCTTGCCCTGAATAGACTTGCCGGCAGGCGTATAATAAAGCGCTGTCGTCAGGCGCAGTGCGCCATTTTCACCCAGCGGGATAATTGTCTGCACGGAACCCTTGCCGAAGGAACGTGTACCAAGCACCGTTGCACGGCGATGATCCTGCAGCGCGCCAGCAACAATTTCAGACGCGCTGGCTGAACCGCCATTGATCATAACGATCAGCGGCTTGCCATTGGTCAAATCGCCGGGGCGGGCGTCGAAACGGGTGATGTCCTGCGGATCGCGGCCACGGGTCGATACAACTTCACCCTTGTCGAGGAAGGCATCGGATACGGCGACCGCCTGATCCAGAAGGCCGCCCGGATTAAGACGCAGGTCCAGTACAAAGCCCTTGAGCTTGTCCTCTGGCACCTTGCTCTGAATATCCTTGATTGCCTTCTGCAGGTCTTCAAAGGTCTGTTCGGTGAAGGAGATGACGCGGACATAACCAACATCGTTCTCGACGCGATATTTGACGGCCTTTACCTTCACGACGTCACGAACGATCGTCAGTTTGATCGGCTTGTCTGCGCCCTGACGGATAAGTGTCAGTTCAATAGGCGTGTTGACCTCGCCGCGCATCTTGTCGACGGCATCGGTCAGGTTCAGTCCACGAACATCGGTACCATCAATCTGGGAAATATAATCGCCAGCCAGAACACCTGCCTTGGATGCCGGTGTGTCTTCGATGGGGGAAATGACTTTCACAAGTTCATTTTCCATCGTGACTTCAATACCAAGACCGCCAAATTCGCCCTTGGTCTGAACGCGCATGTCCTGCGCCTGTTCAGCGTTCATGTAGGATGAATGGGGGTCGAGCGACGTCAGCATGCCATTGATGGCGCTTTCAATCAGCTTCTTGTCATCCGGCGGGGTGACGTACTGATTGCGTACGCGCTCAAAGATGTCACCGAAGATCGACAGTTGCTTGTATGTGTCGTTGCCCGCAGCTTCTGCAGCGGTTGTGGGCAGCGAACCCTGCACAACGACCATTGCCGTGGCACCCAACAGGGCTCCGGCCATGAGAAGCGTTAACCTACGTATCATTTGTGGTCCTTCCAGCGAGCCTATCCGCCCACCAGGGAGCGGGATTAACAGGTTTTGTATCTTTTCGGAACTCAATGTAAAGCATTGGCGCTCCATTTCCCATCTGAACGGTGCCGGTACTGGCGACAAGTTGCTCGTTCATCACACCAACAGGCTCTCCCGCCAAAACGAATTGATTCTGCGAGACATTGATTCTCTTCATACCCGCCAACACGACATGATAGCCATTGCCGGCATCAAGGATCAAGAGTTGACCATAGGAGCGGAATGCGCCGGCATAAAGGACGACGGCATCCGTAGGCGCCGTAATGGTTGCTCCGGCGGATGTTTCCAGCGTGTCGCCCTGCAAAATTCCGCCCAAGCCGTCATCATCGCCAAAATGCCTGATCAGCTTGCCTGCGCCCGGCATGGAAAGATGGCCCTTGAGTGAGGCAAAATTCACCTTTGCGGAAAGGCGCTCCTGATTGGAAGCAAAATTATCGGCACGCTCCTTACTCGCAGCAAGTTTCTGCTCTTCCTTCTGGTTGGCGGCACTCGCAGCTTTGCGCGCCTCTTCCATATCCTGTTCCATTGAGGCGATGAGATCGCGCAGCGACGTCGCCTTCCTTGCCAATTCTTCCGCCCGTTGTTGTTCCGCCTTACGGGTCTCTTCGGAGGTTGTCTGCAGCTTCTGCTTTTCGGCAAGCAGTAAATCCAGCCGTTTCTTTTCTTCGGCCTGTCCTGACATGGCGGCGGTCAACCGGGTCTGTTCATCTGAAATCGATGTCTTGATCCGGGTCAATTCCTTAAGGTCTGCAATCAGCACTTCGGTCTGTTCGCGCATTTCGGGAACGACAGCACCAAGCAGGACAGCACTTCTGACGGAAGCAAGTGCGTCATCAGGACGTACGAGGATAGCGGGCGGGGGATTGAGGCCCATGCGCTGCAGGGCGGCAAGCACTTCGGCAAGGGCACCACGGCGCTCTCTCAAGGACAACTTTATACCGTCTTCCTGCTCCCGCAGGTCGGTCAGCTTGTCGCCAATTCCGGCAATATCTTCCGTAAGTTTCTTTTCGGTCTTGGCCGACTGGATGAGCGCGGCCGTTATGGTTGTCTGATCTTTTTTCAGATCAGCTATTTCCTTATCGAGCGAGGCGACGCGTTCGGAAGACAGACTGATCTGCCCCGTGACTTCATCCAATTGCTTGACGGTTTCGGCACGTTTTGGATCGACTTGTTCCTGAGCCCTTGCAGGGAAAACGCAGGCAAACATCAAAAGAAGGAGACCGGCACACGCGCCCATAGTCTTCCCTGAACCGATTGTTGCTTTTGAAACCAGAAAACGCATATGCGGACCGAAATGAATTATGATTAGAGCCCGACAATAGGAAGACTTCGATTAATGAACTATTAACCATAAACCATCCACGCCGGATATTAGCGTGATGCTATCACTTTAGCATCGAATGGGATGGCGGAATTGCGGCGTGAACTTCACTCTTGCGTGAAACTCAGCCAGTTTAGCCGACATCGATGCATTGGCTTCCTCCATCCTGTGAACATTTGTTTTGCTTTCTCATTTTGAATGCTATGGGAACGGTTACAAAAGATATTTAATCTCCTGACGCATTGCGGTGATGCAATGATTTTCATACCGGACCGGGCATAACCCGAATCTGATCGAAATGCGGCAGGCTCATCATGGCTTCTGGATTTTTGAAATGACCGACCTGACAGTCGTAATCCCTGTCTACAATGAATCGGGAAACATCGGTGCACTTGTCACTGAAATCAATCAGGCCCTTTCAGGTGTCGCAGCCTATGAAATACTGATCGTTGACGATGGGTCCACCGATGGCTCAGCCGAGGAAGCTTTGAATGCCGGCCATCACGTCAGGGTTTTGCGGCATACGAAACGGACGGGCAAATCCAGAGCGCTGGTGAGCGGATTTCAGGCAGCAAAAGGAAAATGGGTTGCCACGCTCGATGGCGATGGACAGAACAATCCGTCGGACCTTGCGCAACTTTGGTCACGCATTGAAAAATCCCAACCCGTGCTTTTTGCCGGTGTCAGGAAGCGGCGCAATGATGGCGTGGTGAAATTGCTGACATCGAAATCTGCAAATTTCATACGCAAGCGCCTGCTCCGGGATAATTGCCGGGATGCGGGGTGCGGTTTCAAGGTTCTGCCAGCACATATTGCGAAGGGATTGCCCTACTTCGACAATATGCATCGCTTCCTCCCGGCACTCTCGATTCGGGCGGGATTGCCTGTGATTGAGGTCGACGTGGAAGATCGCCCGCGTCTGGCCGGAGTGTCGAAATATGGCTTCTTTGATCGCGCTGCCGTTGCTTTTCTCGATACGGTCGGTGTCTTCTGGCTTATCCGTCGCTATTCTGATCCGGGAGTGGTGAATGAGATGAATAGCGCTGAAAGCTGAAGGTTCTCGTTCGACCGCTGAAGTTCTTCAACGGGCCGATAACCCTTGTGATCGGGCCGACCGCAACAGCATCTACCGGTAATCGCTCAAGCGTATCCTTGTTTGGTGCATCGCCGCCGCGCCAGATGAGAACGATATCGTCCGCACTGCCCTTCGCTGGCGGCCAGTTTAACTGGACTGCTACATTGGCGGCGTCATCCTGTCTGTCGCCCGCAATGCGTGCAGGGGCCGAATTTTGCGCGCGAATAGCCCCTGCAACGGCATCAAACGGTGTGGACAGGCGTTCGGCACCAAACAGCATGACAATGGCAAAGGCTATTGGTGCAAGAATGTAAAATCCTGCAGATATGACCAGCAGATTTCGCGCGCCGTATTTTTGCGGGAAATAAAGTGCCAGCAGGATAGCGGTTGGTGCCAGAATGGGTGCCATGTAGCGCTCTGCCACCGAATGATAATCGGCGAAAAGGACAATCAGACCAAAAGCCGTCAAACCGATGACAACAGTGCGGAAGAGCACTTTTCTCATATCGGCATCCCCGTCAGGCGCGGGCTTTGGATCGTCCTTGCGTCGGCCAATCAAAAAGATCAGGAGAGCCGGGCCAGACCAGAGAAATGCCGAAATAACAAGGCTGAGAACACCGTCTATCCCAAACCATGGAAGATCGAATGGCTGTAGCATCGGGATCGGATGGTTGAGTTTGACCATACGTCCAGCTGTTGCAGCCAATGGAGCGTTAACGGATGCAATGACGATGGGACTCAAAGCGGCCAAAAAAATGGCGAGGGAAATCCATGCTGGTTTGCGAAAGATTTGACGGCGAATGGCGGGGTTCAGCGCACAGGCGATCAAAAAACTGAACAGGAATATGAAGAAGTTATATTTTGCCAGCCCGCCGACGGCAGCCCAAACGCCAAGCCAGATATAAGCGGTGTAACCTCGTCCCGAGCGGATCAATGTCAGGGCATGTATGATGCCGATGGACGCGACAATTACCAAAAGTGTGTGTGCCGTTGTCTGGATCGACATCCACACGATTTGAGGCAGCAAAGCCGAGGCTGCCAGGGCCAATACTCCTGCGCGATCCCCACCCAGACGGCGTGCCGTGTCGAATGAAAGCCAGTGGTAAAGACCAAGCAGGCAAAGCCGAACAGTGACGGTTGCGACGACCCAGTTCCAGCCGGTCAGGTCGAGCGCCAGCCGGACAAGCCAGTTGTAAAGCGGTGGGTGTGAGTTGCCGTAGATCCAGGAAAAATCAACCGAACCAACAAATTGCGCTTCATCAATATCGAGAAACGGCGATAGTGCCAGCCTCAAGGCGATGACACCTACCGTGTAGCACAGTATGGCAATGGGTATTCGCCGGGCGAAATATGTCCAGTTGATCATTGGGCCGTCCAGTTTCAACGCTGCACTTAAAGAGATGCAACCTGACCGTTATTGTCATTTTATAACTCCCCACTACAACCAAGTGGGGCGACCCGCAATGCTACAAACGTCAGACTAAATTGATACCTGCCGGAAATGCAAAAACCGCCGGTTGTAACCGGCGGTTTTAAGGAAGTTCCCGTTTTGACTAGGCTTTGCGAAGGAGCCCCGCAATCAGCGAAATCACCAGAAGCGCCAAGAATACAAAGAAGATAATCTTTGCAATACCGACAGAAGCGCCAGCAATTCCGCCAAAGCCCAATACACCTGCCACAAGGGCAATAATCAGAAAAACCACTGCATAATAAAGCATTCTTATCTCCCTATCTTGTTGCTTTCAGAACGCTTCCAAAGAGACTTTGTTCCGATGCGGATAGTTTGATGGAATGCTTTGAGCAGTTTTATGCCTTTGCCTTGCTGCTTTCCTTGAAGAACAATGCCTGTGTAATCAGTGCCTTGACCATGTCAGGATTAAAAGGCTTGGTGACAAGGAAGGTTGGCTCCGGCCGTTCGCCAGTCAGCAGGCGTTCCGGAAACGCGGTGATGAAGATGACAGGAACAGCATCCTGGCTAAGGATATTGTTCACTGCATCAATACCCGAACTACCATCGGCCAACTGGATGTCTGCAAGGATCATGCTGGGGTGGGTCTGGGCATATAGCTTGATCGCCTCATCCCGGGTGCGGGCAATCCCGACGACCCTGTGGCCCAGGCTTTCAACCATGTGTTCGATATCCATGGCGATTAACGGCTCATCCTCAATAATCATGATATCGGTGGCAATCTGCTTGGAGATGCCGACGGAGGCTTCATCGAGCAGGCCATAGAGTTCCCGCTCATCAATATCGAGGATATCCAGTGTTTCGGCCTGACTGAATCCTTCAAGGCTGATGAGAAGGAAAGCCTGTCGCGCCCGTGGTGCAATGGCCGTCAGATTCGCTGCGGCATGCTTTTCCCAGCCGAATTCCGATTGCAGTTCGAGAGGCCGCACATTGACGGAGTTGAAATGCTTGATCAGCAGCTTGTAGAGACTGACGCGATCAGATGACGTTTCAGGGAAAAGGGAGACATCGCTGATGAGAATTTCAAGTGTGGCCGCCACATAGGCATCACCGGAGGACTGCGAGCCTGTAATGGCACGAGCGAAACGACGAAGGTAGGGCAGATGAGGAGCGATCCGAGTGGACAATGACATTATGATGATTTCCCTGTTCCCCTTGGGGATATTGAAGAAGAATACGAACCAAAACACATTCGCGAAAAAAAAGTTCCCCGGTGACGGAACTTTTCCTCATCTAAGGTATTATCGACATTAATGTGCCTGCCAAAAGCTTTTGCGACGAACGACCAGCAAAGATAGTAGAATGAACGCAAACAAAAGTCTCTCCGACGTCCCTGACAAGGGACGCGTCCGCCGCCGCGACGTCAGAAACGCGGAATCAGAAATCGGTTTAAAGCTTCGTGCACTTTATGCCTCTGTTCAGGAGGAGGAAATCCCTGTGCGATTTCTGGACCTTTTGGAAAAGCTCGACGAAGCTGAACGCAACCATGCTCAGTCGTCAAAATAGTAGGCGGTCGAATGGTACATGAGTCTCCTGATTTCAAGAGAAATCTGATTGCGTCGCTGCCAAAGCTGCGTGCTTTCGCCGTATCGCTGATCGGCAACCCCGATCGCGCCGATGATCTTGTCCAGGACACGATCATGAAGGCGTGGGCCAAACAGGATTCTTTCGAGGCTGGCACGAACATCAAGGCTTGGCTGTTCACAATTCTGCGCAATGAATTTTATAGCCAGATGCGCAAACGCGGGCGTGAAGTGCAGGATTCCGACGGTATTTTTACAGAGCAGCTTTCAGTGCATCCGGCGCAATATGGATCACTCGATTTGCAGGATTTTCGCAAGGCTTTGGAAAAACTACCCGATGATCAGCGTGAGGCAATTATCCTTGTCGGTGCATCAGGTTTTTCCTACGAGGAAGCGGCCGATATTTGCGAATGCGCTGTCGGAACAATCAAGAGCCGGGTGAGCCGTGCGAGAACGCGATTGCAAGAGCTTCTTGATGTGCAGGGCGAGGTGGATTACGGGCCCGATTCTATCTCTACCCAGGTTACCTCAAACAAATTTGCCTGAAATATCATCCTCATTTGTCCCTTGAGGCATTGGCGATGGCTTGGAAAATGCGGCTGCTACTGCCTGCAGGATCTGGGTCTTGCCATAGGGTTTCAGGACGACAGGCACATTGGCAAAGCCTGTGATGCCACTCCTTTGCTGGTCATAGGCGGTGACGAAGACAATAGGGGTACCCTGTCGTTGCAAAAGCATTGCTGCTTCGAACGATGAAGCGCCTCGAGCCTGAACTTCAAGAATGGCGATGTCGCATGGCTGCCCGCTCTGGACCCAGAAAAGCAGTTCTGCAACGGTTGAAACCACTTGAACAGATTTGGCACCGCACTCTTCGGCGATGCGTTCCAGCTCCAGTCCTATCAGAAATTCATCGTCCAGAACGAGAAGTCGCTTGCCGGTTAGTTCCATATTCACTGCTCCTAAAAACAGTGCCTATGCGCCCAATCGCTGATGTCTGTCATTTAACTATGACATGTCAAATGCGAAGAATTATCGGGCATTTGAGCGCCATCGTGCTAGCGTGCCGGACAACTCTCAATTGAGAAAAACATGAAAACAAGCTCAGCTTCAACGGTGCGGCAATTCCCTTGCGAAAAGTGTCCCTTACAGGATTTTCCGCATTTTCAGCCGCATGACAAGGAAGAGGTAACGTTTCTATCTGGCTTCAAGTCAGGTGAACTTGTTGCTGACACCGGTACAACGTTTCTGGTTGAGGGCGCCAACAGTGCGCATCTGTTCACGGTTCTGTCGGGGTGGGCGTTTCGCTATAAAACCCTTGAAGATGGCCGCAGGCAGATACTCAACTATGTGCTCCCCGGTGACCTTATCGGATTGCAAGGGTCCCTGATGAAAGAGATGCAGCACTCTATCGAGGCGATGTCGCCAGTCATTCTGTGCATGTTCCAACGCGATAAGTTACCTAATCTTTTTCGCAATTTCCCCAGTCTTGCCTATGACATTACATGGCTGGCATCACGCGAAGAGCAGATGCTGGATGAAATTCTGCTGAGTGTCGGCAGGCGCTCTGCGTTAGAGCGTGCGGCATATCTGTTTGCGTTTATTTTCCAGCGTGCCAAATCAGTGGGCATGGTGAAGGACAACAAACTTTTCGCTCCGCTCAGGCAACAGCATGTCGCAGACACGCTTGGCCTGTCTATTGTGCATACCAATAAGACACTCAAGAAACTCGCCGCTCGCGGTGCATTACGCTGGGTTGATCGCGGGTGTGAAGTTCTTGATGAAGCAATGCTTCTGGATATATCGGGGTGGCAGGGTTTGCCGAAGGTGCAGAGACCCTTTATCTAAGTCATTCATGGAACGCAGGCCGATCCGAACGCCTCGGTTGTCAGGAGCAATGCATGTGATGCAATGGCGTAGAATATTGACGGGTTTTTCCGAGAGACCGGGGCGCGGGCTGGCAATTTTGATCTCGCTTGTCCTAATTGTCACGGCGGCTGCATCAACCGTTATTCTGACCCGCGGTTTCAATAACCAGATGGATGACGTCATCGCCACGTACCGGGTGCGCGAGCAGGCAGACCGTACGCTGGCACTTCTGAATGCGGCTCATAGCAACCAGCGTGGTTTTCTTCTGACCCAGAACCCGGCCTTTCTCGATTTATATCGCACTTCATCATCGCATCTGGATGAATCGCTCAACACGTTAAACGAGATGACAAGGGGCAATTCGCGCCAGCAGGTCATCGTTAGCCAAATTCAGGGGCTGGCGAAACAGAAACAGCAAAAAGTTGATTCAGCTATTGCGCTGTCGCTTGCCGGAAACAACAGCGATGCCCTTGCTTCGCTTGGACCGGATTTCGGTATCGGGCAAATGGATGAAATCAAGAAAACCATCGACGGTTTTCTGGCTGAAGAGGACCGGCGGCTCATAGCACGCAATATTGCCATGGATGACCTGCGATTCTGGCTTACGATCGCGTCAATTGCGTCTCTCGGAGGTGCGCTTATTCTGGCCTATATCCTCGCCAGCCGTACCAAGCGCTATGTCCGCAAGCTTACCGAGGGCCAATCAACGCTCCTTTCTGAAAAATCACAGCTGGAAGAAATGGTGCAACTGCGTACCGCCGAGCTGGAAAAAGCCATGCTGGTGGCCACGCGCGAGAGGGCGCGTGTCGAAACGCTTCTTCAGGATTCCGATCATCGCATCGGTAATTCATTGGCAACAGTTTCATCGCTTCTCGGTATCCAGATGCGTGATGTGTCGTCGGAGGAAATCCGAGCAGCTCTTGGTGCTGCGCGTGATCGTATCCAGACGATTTCTTCGGCGCATCGTCGCCTCCGGCTGGGCAAAGATCACGAAACTGTTCGAGCCGATGAGTATCTGCCGGAGATCATTGCTGATCTGAAAGAATCCCATATTCATGACCGGGATATCCGGATCAGCTCCCATATTGAACCCATTGACCTGAGTTCGCGCGACGCCACAACACTGGGTATCATCATTGGCGAGTTGACCATGAACGCAATCAAGCACGCCTTCCCGCATAACCGCGCCGGGTCGATTGCAATCAGTCTGGCGCATGATGTGAACGGTGTTGTTGCGCTTGATATTGCAGATAACGGCGTTGGTATCCAGAAGAAGCTCCAAAAACGTGCATCCGGTATTGGATCGGTGATTGTTGCGCAGCTGTGTCAACAGTTTGGAGGTGAGGTGAACTACGCTGCAAACCCAAGCGGCGGCACATTGGTGACGGTTACATTTCCTTCGCTCCAGAGCGGCGGGACTCCAGAAAAAAAGAAGGCAGAAAACGAATGAAGGCGCGTCAGAGCGTTGCCGCGCCGGTCTCCGGCAAGTCTGCTTTTAGCTTTTCAAGAGCAAGCTCGATATCGCGCAGGTTGCGGGTGGAACCATCGTCAGTGTCCATTCCGCCTTCGGTTGCCGCGCGCTGCAATCCTCTTGCTTCACTTAAAAGTTCCTGCAGTTTTTCAATTTTTGCGGGTCTGGTCAGACTATTGTCGGATAGAATGTCTTTGACTTCGAGCATAAATTTCTCCCTTGCAGTGTTGATCAGAAAGAAACGGCGCTGGCGAATAAATGTTCCGATTGGGGAACAAAGGGTAATTCGTCGCGTTGATATCCGAAGCTGTTTTAATGTTGAAAGTAAGGGCGGCTCGACAAGGGGCGTCATGTGAATATGAAGTCAGGCCATATTTCCGAAAACATGTCAGAATCTCTGTCAGCCCCAGCTCGGTTGGATGTGCTTTCGGCTGTAAGTCAGTTGGAATTTCAGTCGGATGAACTTTACGATCTTGTGTCTCTGGCGTTGTCATTGTCGGGCAGTGACGTGGCTCAAATTGTGCTGGTTGGAGAGAACCAAAACCAGATACTGACGCAAGCAGGAACAATTTCCAACCGATCGCCTGACCTGTGGGTTTTCGGTGCTGGCGCGCTGGCTTTCTCCGGGGATGATTGTCTGGTCATTCCCGATGCGCGCGCAGACAAACGCTTTTCCGATAACCACGCCGTGTCCGCGGCCCAGGGAGTGCGGTTTGTCGCAGCTGTTCCTGTGCGCGTTGAAGAAGAGCCTGTTGGCGCATTGATTATCGCATCCGTCGAACCCGTTCATGCCATCGCGCCGCAGCTTCAATCCCAGCTCAACCGGGTGGCTCGGCTTGCAGGCTCGTTTCTTGGCCTGAAGCGTGATGCGCAAAGCCGCACCAATTCCATTGCAACATTGCACAGAGACGAGTTGCGCAATGATATGGCGCTGGAGGTCGGCAATGTTGGCAGTTGGGTGTGGGACCTGAAAACAGGGAAATTTACAGGCAATAAGATGGCCTATTCCATGCTTGGACTCAAGGATGACAAGCCGATCAATGGGGAGGATGTGTTTCGTGCGATGCATCCGGATGATTTTCCGCTGATGAAATCCGCATTCACACGGGCGCTCGCCCATAATCAGGATTACGTCGGTGAGTTTCGCGCCGCATCGTCAGGTCAATGGCTATTGGGTCGAGGTCGTATTTTCGAGCGTGATGCGGCGGGCAAGCCGCTGGTTGCTGTTGGTGTGAATATCGATATCACCAGCACCCGCAATGCTGCGGAGAAAACGCGGCTGTTGCTGCGCGAATTGAATCACCGGGTCAAAAACACGCTGGCTATGCTGCAGTCTCTGGCACGGCAGACGCTCAACCGGACCTCCGATCCGGCAGAATTCATGGAAGCATTTTCTGGCCGCCTGAGAGCGATTTCCGAGGCGCATACGCTTTTGTCGGATCGGGAATGGAGCGGCATCAGTCTCATTGATCTCATTACAAAACAGGTCGAGCCCTATGCGATCTATGACCCCTCACAGGTCATTCTTGAGGGCGAGGATATGGTTCTGCCGCCGGATCATGCGCTGGGTCTTGGCATTGCGTTGCATGAACTGGCTACCAATGCAGCCAAACATGGTGCGCTGTCGTCAGCACATGGCCGGGTGCGTGTTTCGTGGCAGACGGAACCCGGTCTCGATGAATCGCGTGTCGTTATCCATTGGGTGGAAACAGACGGTCCGCGCGTCACGCCTCCGGCAGCCCGCGGTCTGGGCGAGCGATTGATTGAGCGCAGTCTGGATAAGGTTTTGTCGAGCAGTGTCCGGTTGAGTTATCCCGAAACCGGCATGGAAGTTCTGATTTCCATGCCGATAAAGGAAAGCTCAAACATCGTCGTTGGTTGAGGGCTTTTTCTTCGTAAGAAGAGAGAGGCCGGCAAAAGCAATGACGGGAACAGCGAGCATCAGCAGTCCGCGCGATTTCAATACGGTAGGCGCGGTTGCCAGTGCAGCGATAGTCAGAAGGGTTGATTTATCAACCTTTGACCGCTCGCGTTGGCGCTTGCGGGCAATTATTTCGGAAATTTTCATGACGATATAGGCCAGTAGCGCAAGAACGAACGCGCCTCCGGCCAGAATCAGGGCTGCATGCAGTTCGCCGAAACGTTCTGCGAGCGCGATGTAGCCTGCCACCAGCAGGAAGATCGCGCCAACTACCGATAGAATGCCAATCAGCGCCAGGAAAATAGCACGCCGTTTCGCCCTGTTCACCGCAGAACCGAGCTCTCCAGAAACAGCACTGGACAGAAGTGGGGCCAGCAATTTCAGCATGTCAGCGACGGGCTATCAGAGCCACAAGAAATCCGACACCCGCGGCGACAGCAACCGTCGTCAAGGGATTTTCCCGCACAGTCTCAGTCAACTGATCTTCAAGTGCCTTTGCCTGCGAGCGAATTTCGTCCAAAGCGTCTTCACCGCGTGCACGGGCGTTTTCAAAGCTTGAGGAGGCATTGCTTGTCGCCTCTCTCGCTGAATTCTTGCCGATTTTGGCGAGTGTCGCAGCAATGCTCGCAATATCCTCTTTCAATGCGGCCACCTGTGCCTGAAGATCAGGATTGGTTTCGGTTGCATCATCCACGGCTTTGCGAACTTTTGAAGATACTGACGCCATTAAAGGAACTCCTTGAGAAATATAGGTTTCATGGGTGGAAACGCCCCGCACAGATATTGGTTCCAAAGCGGAGCAAAGACCATCGCCGGCGCAACTGCCCACTTTTGTTATGGTATACAGGTGCTATTCGGCGCTGCCGCGCAGCAGAATTTTCTCGCTATCCGCTTTGTAAGCCTCCTCGGTATAGGCTGGATGCGCTTCAAGCTGCTGCTTGGTGAACGGCGTATAGACAGCGATCTTGCCGTCCTTGCCAGCGAGCAGGTCAAGATTCTCAATTGAAATAGCGATTGGTTTCTTTCCCAAACCGAGAAAGCCACCGACATCCACGACAAATGCTTCCACCTGACCATCAGGCGTCATCAGGGCATCTCCCACTGTGCCCAATGTCTCTTCGTCAGAACCGTAGACCGTTGTGCCAATCAACTTTTCGGCGCTGACAGCAGTTGCCGGTACCGCTTTCAAACCATCGCGCACGCTTGTTGTTGCTTCCGGCACAGGCTTTGCGGGCTGAAGTGCGGGTTTTGCAAATTCTGCAGAAACGCCTTCGCCAGCCAATGCAGCCTTGTCAAAGGCGGGTGCTTTTTCGAGCTCCTCCTTGCTGGTGGTGATAACGAGCCAACGGCTACCATCCGCGCGGTCTGCCCAGTTCAGGTCATTCAATACAACAGCCACATCTTTCTCGCCGATACCGAGGAAACCACCCACACCGACGATTGCAGCCTGCGCCATACCATTGGCATCGAGCACCACATCTTTTACTCCGCCGATGGAGACAGCATCATCCTGAGGGCCGGTATAGACTTTCTGCCCGATTAATCCTGATGTCAGAATTTGTCCTCGCTCGGCTTTCAGATAGCGTCCGGCGCTTGGCACCGGCTTGGCCGCTTCGTTAAAAATTCCGCGCATTTCAGTCGGGTTGGAACCCTGGCTCTGAGCGAAGCCGGAGGTGGTAAGAACTGTCATCAAAGCGGTGGTGATCAAGAGGCGTTTCATCATGGGAATATGGTTCCTGTGTAATGTAATGATGAGAAAGAAACGCCGGCCCAGTGGCCGGCGCAAAGGACATGGGTTGAAGTGCTCCTATGAAAGGTAGCCAAGGAACCAGAGAATGAGAATGATCGGTAATGGCAAGCCGATGAGCCAAAGCAAAACTCCACGCAGCATATTCAGTAACTCCTGATTGTGATGTCTGATCTGTGGGTCAGGTCAGAATTCAAGCATTTCAATTAGATGCGGCCCAAAAGAAGCAGGATAAGCAGGATAACCAGCACAATACCAAACAGGCCGGACGGGCCGTAACCCCATGCCCGCGAGTAGGGCCAGCTGGGAAATACGCCGATGAGGACCAGTATCAGAATGATAATCAGAATGGTGGTCACTGGCATGTCTGCCTCTCTCCTTTTGAGCGGTCCGTTATTCTGAAAACTTCCGATATCGGTTTTTGTTCCGGGGCATTGCAGCCTCTATTTCGGACCGTCTGATCGCAAGACGATGATTTTGTCCGCTTTGCAGCGATGTCAGCATGGCTGATGCAACCAAATTCAGCCGGCTTCGTTTCAGTGGCGTGTTTCAAATGGAGAGGGATTGTATGATTTCGGGGGAGTGGGGCGATTATGCCGTCTGAAACTACGCGGAAGACTTCACCTCGCGCGGTAGAGCGCGTCACGCAAAAATCAGTTTATGCGCCCACTCAGGCTGAGATTGACGGGCGAATGCAATTTCCGCCCGTTATTGTTGCCATTGCCGTGATTGGTGCGCTCTATTTTGCCCGGGATATTTTGGTTCCGCTTGCGTTGGCGCTGCTTTTAACCTTCGCCCTGTCGCCTTTGGTCACTTATCTCCATCGCTTCGGAATTCCAAAAGTTCTGTCGGTTATCAGCGTTGTGCTGACCGCCTTTATCGCAATATTCCTGTTTGCCACAATTGTGGTTGGTCAGTTGACAGTGCTGGCGCAGAATTTGCCAAGTTATCAGTATAATATCGAGGCGAAGATCCGGACCATCAAAGATGCTCAGTCGGGCAACGGTGTTTTTGATCGCGGCGTGCGTATGTTCAAACGCCTTGGCGAGGAAATTGGCCGGTCCGATGAAGTGGAGCGGTTTGCTGCCAATAATAACGATCAAAAGGCCCAGCCGCCGCAAAATGTAGCACCGGCGGACCAGCAAAACCGGCCGCCTCTGCGCAAGGACGATCCCGACAAGCCCGTTCCGGTGGAAATTCGCTATCCTGCGCCTGATCCCCTGCAATTGCTGCAAACCGTTGCCGGACCCTTGATCCAGCCATTGGCGACGGTTGGCATTGTCATTGTGTTTGTCATCTTCATGTTGCTGCGACGCGAGGATTTGCGTGATCGCTTTATAAAACTCGTGGGGGCCAGCGATATTCATCGCACGACGACAGCCTTGCATGATGCGGGCAAGCGTGTCGGCCAATATCTCCTGATGCAGTTGGTCATCAATATCTGCTTTGGTGTTCCGATCGGGATTGGTCTTTGGCTTATCGGTATTCCCAATCCCATGCTTTGGGGTCTTCTGGCAATTGCGCTGCGCTTTGTGCCCTATATCGGCCCATTCATCGCCGCGTCTTTCCCGCTTATTCTTGCACTGGCGGTCGACCCCGGCTGGATGCTTTTATTGTGGACCGCTGCCCTGTTCATCGTTCTGGAACTCATCAGCAACAACATTATGGAGCCTGTGCTTTACGGTTCAAGGACCGGGCTCTCGCCGGTTGCCATTCTGCTCGCGGCCATTGTCTGGACCTGGATATGGGGTCCTATCGGGCTTCTTCTTTCCACCCCACTGACGGTCTGCCTCGTCGTGCTTGGTCGCCATGTGCCGCGCTTCGAGTTTCTCGATGTGCTGCTCGGCAACGAGCCTGTGCTGCTGCCGCCACAACAGCTTTATCAGCGGTTGTTGTCAGGCGATCCTGATGAAGCCACGGAGAAGGCAGAGGATTATCTCCAGTCGTCACCAATCAGCGATTATTATGTATCGGTTGCTGTGCCCGCACTGTTTCTCGCCGAACACGACCGGGGGCGGGGTGTGCTGGATGCGTCCCGTCGCGGCAGGGTTGTACAGAGCATGATACGCCTCGTTGAAAACCTGTCCGATCATGAGGATATGGAAGAGGAAGCAGAGGAGGGTGCTACAAGTGCCGAACCTGCAAAAGCAAAGAACGATACAACCAAAAAACCGAAGACGATCATCTCGGCGGGCGGGCGTGGCAATCTTGACGATGCAGCGGCAGTCATTGTCGGCGACATTCTGGAGCGGCAAGATTTCGATGTTCGTGATATTACCCATGATGAACTTGAGACCGTCAATATCGATAAACTTGATCTGACGGATGCGAGCGCTGTTTATGTCAGCTATCTCAACACGTCTTCCATAGCGCATGCCCGCTATCTCGTTCGCCGTATCCGGCGGCGCAACGCGCGCATTAAAATCATCATTGGTTTCTGGGCGGAAGATTCTGGGAATGTCGAGGGTGAAAAGATCGTTGGGTCGACCAAAAATTGCTATTTTTCCTCGTCCATCAAAGAAGCTGTGGCTTTGATCGCCTGATGATCCGGGCATTTGCAGAAAGCAATGACTTGATGGGAACCAAGACAATTCTGTGACGTTTCAAATTAGCTGATCACATGGTGGTCGGTACGTTCAGAACCCGGTGCCTGTTCCCCCGTGGGCGCCGGGTTTTCTCGCATAAAAAATTCATATTTCACTTTGTTTTCAATATCTTGAATATTTCTTTGGTCGTTGGAACCTGATGCCAATTGGGCCGTTTAGAGTGCGTGAACAAACACGCAAGGAGTTCCCCGATGGGTAGCACAAGTGACAAGATTTCCGGACTTGCAAACAAGGCAGCCGGTAACATCAAACAGGCAGCCGGCAAGGCGACAGGTTCCACGAAGCTGCAAGCCGAAGGCAAGGCTCAGGAGCTGAAGGGCGATGCCCAGCAGGTGAAGGGCAAGGCCAAGGATGCCGTCAAGAAGGTCGTTGACCGGGCGTGATCGCCGATATGATTTAACGTTCTAACCGGCTCGTCATCGAGCCGGTTGCTTTTTGTCTGATAGTCTGTCGTCTTGAACATCATTCCAAAAATAATAATCCAATATCTTGAGGGGCCTGCTGATGAGACTGAGTGTCGGGTGTGAGTTGAGTTTCGATTTCGCGCAGGAAACGCCCCTGATTGCCATTTTGAATGTGCATCATTCGCGGGTGGATGACATTGAAGGCATTGAGACATTTGAGGCGACACTGGGCTCCAGCGTTGATGGTTATCACGACCAGTTCGGCAATTGGTGCAATCGTATCCTTGCCGCGCCGGGTCCATTCACCTGCTCGACCAATGCGGTGGTTCATGACAGCGGCATGCCTGATCCGGTTGTTCTAGATGCCGTTCAGCACCGGGTACAGGACTTGCCCGCTGAAACTTTGGTCTATCTTCTGGGCAGCCGCTATTGTGAGACGGATGTATTGAGTGAGGACGCATGGCGGCTTTTCGGCTACACGCAGGAAGGCTGGCCGCGGGTTCAGGCGGTTTGTGATTATGTCCATAATCACATTACATTCGGCTACGAGTTTTCCAATCCGACACGCACCGCTGCATCGGGCTATTGGGAAGGCCGTGGCGTTTGCCGGGATTTTACCCATTTGGCGGTGGCATTTTGCCGGTGCCTCAATATTCCGACCCGCTATTGCACTGGCTACATCACCGATATTGGCGTCCCTCTGCCGCACTCCACTATGGATTTCTGTGCCTGGATGGAAGTTTATCTGGGCGGACAGTGGCATGCATTTGATCCGCGCAACAACAAGCCGCGCATAGGGCGCGTGAAAGTAGCACATGGACGGGATGCAGCGGATGTTCCGCTGACCAATGTTTTTGGTCCAAATGTGCTGACCAAGTTTACGGTTTGGGCAAAAGAAGCAGTGTGATATTCTGCTTTTTTCGCAACCTTCTCCGCCGCCGACAGTTTTGACTGGAGGTATATAGGAGGACAGCATGAGCCAACGTGCGATTGATTTCGTCAATAATTGGATTGAAGCCAATGTCCACGCCACACGACCGGCGGATATGGCGCATCATGATCCAAGGCCAAAACAGCTTGTAGCCAAATGCACCGCCGATGCGGAGGCAGCCGGTATTTCGAGTGAAGAAATACTTGATGGTATTGGTGATCTGGAGATTTGCATGATCACCGCCATTGATCGGACCGCCTTGGTCAAAGGCCGTAAACAGGCCTAATGAAAATCCCGGGATTTGGGTAGGATGCGCACATTGCGTGGATGGCGAGCTCTTGATTGATCGGGAACCGGATGCACCACTTCGTCGCCCCGAGATACGGGCAAAGATGGCAATTGCTCGGAAAGACGGTAAAGGTCAGCTGTGCGATCAATCAGCTTGCCAGCAACGATATGCGTTACGTTATCGCTGCTTTGCACGACACCCTCAATGAGGATGAGACGGGAACTCATGACTTCCTTGCGATAGATGCGCATTATCTTTGACCAGACGATGATATTGGCAATGCCGGTTTCATCCTCGATTGTCATAAAGACGACGCCCTTAGCACTGCCCGGCCTCTGCCGAACAGTGACAACACCGGCAAGTTTGACGCGCTTTTTACTGGTCATGGACGTCGCCTGTTTGCAGGTCACCACGCCTTCAGCGATAAGAGATTCACGCAGAAACTGCATGGGGTGGCCCTTGAGCGAGAGCCGGATGGATTCATAATCGGCAATGACATGCTCGGCCATTTGCATTTGCGGCAAGCGTGTTTCTGCTTCCTGTGCCAGTTCGTTGGTTTCCGCAATTTGAAATAGGGGTAGAGTTGTGTTGTCTGGAAATCTGCGAACAGCCCAGAGTGCTTCGCGCCGGTCGATACGAAGCGAGCGAAAACAGTCTGCATCGGCAAGCAGGACAAAGGCGCGGCGTTCCAGCCGTGTCATGCGGCGCACTTCTTCGATATCCACATAAGGCCGCATCCGCATTTTGCAAATCTCCTCCGCCCAAGCCTTAGAGAAGCCGTCGACCTGTCGAAAGCCCATGCGCATCGCGAGTTGGTTATTGGTGTCTTTTTCCAGCGTATTGTCCCACTCACTAAAATTGACATCGACCGGAAGCACTTTTACCCCGTGTTCTCTTGCATCGCGGATAATCTGAGCCGGGGCGTAGAAACCCATGGGCTGGGAGTTCAGCAGCGCGACAGCGAAAACTTCCGGGTGATGACATTTGATCCACGAGGAAATGTAGACAAGAATGGCGAAACTCGCCGCGTGGCTTTCCGGAAAACCATATTCGCCAAAGCCTTTGATCTGGTTGAAACAGTTCTGCGCAAAGGTGCGTTCATATCCCCGACGCACCATGCCTTCGACCATCTGTTCCTGCATTTTATGAATGGTGCCGCGATTGCGAAATGTAGCCATGGCGCTGCGCAATTTATTGGCTTCATCAGGAGTAAAGCCCGCCGCCTCAATGGCGATGCGCATAGCCTGTTCCTGAAACAGTGGAACGCCAAGGGTTTTTACCAGAACATTTTTCAGTTCGTCCTTGTCGCCATGCTCAGGAGACGGGGAGGGATAATCAACTTTTTCAATCTCATTTCGACGGCGCAGATAGGGATGAACCATATCGCCCTGAATGGGGCCAGGACGCACAATAGCCACCTCGATGACCAGATCATAAAATTTCTTCGGGCGCAGCCGCGGCAACATGTTCATCTGGGCACGGCTTTCCACCTGAAACACACCAAGGGAATCGGCTTTGCAGAGCATGTCGTAAACCCGAGAATCCTCTTGCGGGACAGTCGCAAGTTCGTAGCGTTCGCCGCCTTTATGCAGATGAATGAGATCAAAAGCCTTGCGGATGCAGGTCAGCATGCCGAGTGACAGCACATCGACTTTCATAATCCTGAGGGTGTCGATGTCATCCTTGTCCCACTCGATAAAAGAGCGATCTTTTTTGGCTGCCGGACCAATGGGAACAGTTTCATCCAGCCGTTGCTGTGTCAGAACAAAACCGCCCACATGCTGCGAGAGATGGCGGGGGAACCCCATAAGCTCCGTTGCCAGTTTGACGGCGCGGCGGATCATGATGTTTTCAGGATCGAGTCCCGCTTGGCGCACCTCATGCTGCTCCACGGTTGTACCCCAACTGCCCCACACCGTATTGGCAAGGGCAGCGGTTACATCTTCCGTCAATCCCAGCGCCTTGCCGACATCACGGATGGCGCTGCGCGGGCGATAGCTGATGACAGTCGCGACAATGGCGGCGCGATGTCGACCATAGCGCTCGTAAACCCATTGCATGATTTCTTCGCGCCGCTCGTGTTCGAAGTCGACATCGATATCGGGTGGTTCCTTACGCTCTACTGAAAGAAAGCGTTCGAAAAGCGCATTGCCGTTGGTGGGATCGACAGCGGTGATATGCAGACAGTAGCAGACTGCGGAATTGGCGGATGAACCGCGTCCCTGACACAGGATGTTCAATGACCGCGCATGGGTGACGATATCATGCACTGTCAGGAAATAGGGTGCATATCCAAGCGTTCCGATCAGCGTCAGCTCCTTGTTCAGGAGGTCGCGGACCATATCAGGAATGCCTTCAGGATAACGTTTTGCAGCTCCTTTCCACGTCTCGTCGACCAGATGCTGCTGTGGCGTTTTACCCGGTGGTACCGGTTCATCCGGATAGAGATATTGCAACTCACCCATGGAGAAGGTGATCGGTTTGACGAAGCGCGGGACTTCCTCAAGGGCAGAGCGGAAATGCCGGAAAAGATGCTGCATCTCCTCCTGTGATTTCAGATGTCTTTCCGCATTCTGTTCCAGTCTTCGTCCCGCCGTATAAATGGTCACATGCTCGCGAATGCAGGTCAGCACGTCCTGCAAGGGACGACGGGAGGGGGTGTGGTAGAGCACATTGTTGACCGCCAGCAGAGGAACGCCAGCAGCAACCGCTGTTCGTTCCAGCCGCTCACCGTAGCGCCGGTCAGCCCCTTGATAGGGCATGGCGAGCCCAAGCCAGACGCAGCCCGGCGCTACCATGGCGAGTTTTTTCAGCAAAGATCCGAGGCTTTTATCGGGGTGTGCCGGAGGCATAACCACCGTCTGGAAATCCTTGGCGTGCAAGAGGAAGTCCTCAAGCTCCAGATGGCACAGGCCTTTGATTTTTGCCCGCTCTTTGCCTTCACTTAAAAGACGGCAAAGCTGGCCGTAGGCTGTGCGGTCGCGCGGGTAGACAATCAGATCGGGGGTGCTGTCGGTAAACATCAGCCGGCAGCCGATAAAGAGGTTGAGCTTTACGCCTTCTTCCTCCGTCAGTTCCTTATGGGCCTTATAGGCGCGCACCACCCCAGCAAGCGTGTTGCGATCAGCAATGCCAATGCCTTCAAGGCCCAGCAGGGCTGCCGCTTGTACCAGTTCTTCCGGCTGTGACGCGCCTTCGAGAAAGGAGAAATTGCTGGTGACGGCAAGCTCCGTATAGCTCGCCATCACGCAAAGAGCCCGTGCAGATACCAGCGCGGTGTGGTCTGGCCGCGCTCATACAGGCCCTCGCGAAACACCCAGAAGCGATGGCCCTGATTGTCCTCAAGCCGATAATAATCCCGTGTCAGGGCACCCGCATGTTCACGCCACCATTCCGGTGCGATGCGCTCCGGTCCTTCAGCCAGAACAATATTGTGCCTGATTTTTCGCCAGACGAATTGTGCCGGGGCACCATCAGGAACCCCGGCCATGGTTTCGATCCGCTCCGGCGGCTGAAACAGACGGATCGGGCGCTCAGGTGGTTCGCCCGGATGATGATCCGGTGTCCATTCAACAGGCGGGGTTGTCGTCGTCTGCGATGCAGGTTCCAGTGAAACGGCGCGTTCGGGAATGTGTGTATCGACGGGGTGCGGGCGCAAGACCCTGTTCGTGCCGAGACGAATGGAGAGCCGGTCGATCAGGCTACCGATTTCCTCGGTTTCCTGAACATTGTTGTCGAGGCTTTTCTGAAGTGTCTGCGTTCGCTCGACCCGTACGGCAGCGAGGCGGACAATATCAAAACCGTAACCGGCATCAAGTGGTTCAGACAGCGTGGACAGCCGCTCTTTCAACAGTCTGAACAGGGTCTTGGTATCAACAACCGGCTGTCCCGCCTGAATATTGATACGCCTGACATGGCCATCGACGCGGAAAAAGGAGGCCTCGATTTCCCGCGCGCCATCGACGCGCTGTTGCAACTGTCTGAAGAGTTCGTCGCCCAGCGCATGAAGCACAAGCTCAACCGATTCCATGACGATCAGCGGCTCGGCCATCCGTCGCTCGACCATACAGACTGGCACAATGCGCCGAGGGGAGATCGGTTGGTTCGTGTAACCGAAAAGCGCATCCAGACGGTCAATCAATTCGGAGCCGAAACGAGCAGCAAGGGCCGCGCGCGGGAGAACTTCGATATCACCAACACTGCGCAATCCCGCCCGTTTCAATCCGGCCAGATGCACGTCTTCGATATCGAGACTGACGAGACGCAAACGGCGCAATTTCTCGTTGAGTGATGCGTCCTCAATCACACCACCCGGCGAATGACGGGCAAAGGCATGGGCTGCGGGAGCGTTGCCAGCAATGGCGGAGCGGACAATCATGCCATGCTGGTTCAGGCGCTGGTGGATGTCTTTCCGCATCGTCTCTTCGTCACCGAAAAGATGCACGCAGCCTGAGATATCGAGTATGAGCCCATCAGGCCCATCAAGTGCCACCAGCGGCGTGTAACGGTCGCACCAGTCGGCCAGTTTTTCCAAAAGGACTGCATCCTTGCGCGGCGAAGCGAAGGCAATATCAAGCTGTTCGAATTGCGCACGGGCATCGGTCAAAGCCATGGTCTTATATAATCCTGCCTTGGTGGCTCTCTCATCGAGTGCAGTCAACCGCAGGGCATTGGCCACCTTGTCGACCACGATCAGAAACTGATCGGATTTAGCCCGTTGCGGATTTTCGCGTTTGAGGCGGTCGGTGGGCAGGTGTAGAAACCACAGCGCCAGAAACCGGTTCGATCTGTCTGAAAACATGATCATCACTCTCCCATTGCAGGATCCAATGGCCTGTCATGCCCTGCCTGTTGCGGATAAGGGTTGCGTCAAACACCGGGTGCCCGGGTGCGTTGGCACCACTCGACTGCGAAGGCGCAGAGCGGATTATCCAGCGGGTCACGGCGGAATTGTCGATAGGAACGGCGCCCAGCCGGAGAAGCAAGGCAGGCACATCCGTCTGCTGGGCAGTAAGCAGCAATTTTCGGGTGGCGGTGAGGTCAAGGCACTTCGGATTGCTCCACGGTGCAATGATGACAGCGCCAGTTCCCCTGATGCCAAGACTGTCCGATGCGGCTTTCAGAACATCCTGTGGTGACGAGCAACGCACGATCACAAGGCGTTCCGGGTCCAGTCCGAGATTTTTTAGCCCCGGCGCATAGGGAAAGCCATGTTCCTGAGCTGCAAAATCTTCTTCGAGCCAGATAACAGGGCTTTGACCAGAAGAAGAGCGCAAGGCAAGGGCGATGACAAATCCGGTTGCTGCTCCTGCATCATTCATTTCAGCTGAAAAGACCTCGTGCAGGGCTCCCCGTTGCAGGCCTTTGCCAAGCACTTTGTCGATGCTTCTGTCGCCAAAACCAAAGGCGCTGCGCTGCGCATGCGCTTCCAGCGCATCTCGCTCGCTTAAAGACGCAATGTCGCGCCGCAACGCCGTAAGGTCGACGGTTGTCACCACGGTTTCCCCTGAATGTTCATGATATGTTCTATTATGGAATCCATTGAGGCAAAGAGTCAAGCGGACTCTGACGCAGCGGGAATTCTGTTTTTTAGCGGTCGATGCGTGTGGATAGGATAATGGAAGAAATGGTGCGCTCCACGCCTTCCAGCGCGCCGATCTGGTCCAGCAGGGTGTCAAGTTCACTGATTGATGGAGCCTCAAGAATGACGATCATATCATACTGCCCGCTGACCGAATGCAGGGTGCGCACCCAGGCAATCTCGCGCAAAGCCACTTCCACCCGCTTGGCAAATTTGGGCAAAGCCGTCACCAGCACGTGAGCCTTGACCAGATCGCGCTCATATTCGGGCGAAAGCAGCACGCTGTAGCCGCGAATCATGCCGCGTTTTTCCAGCCGCTCTATCCGGCTTTGCACGGTGGTGCGCGAAACGCCCAGCCTGCGGGCAAGGTCGGCAGTGGAGGCGCGGGCATTCTCGCGTAGCAGGGAAAGCAGGGCGTGATCGGCATCTGTCAGCATAATGTCAAACTCATACGGCATATTGACCAAAAATAGGGTGGCATATCGTCAGTTTACACGCTTCATTTCGCCGAACAAGAGTGGAATAATAGTGAAAGTTCTGAAATCCTGAGGGGAATCACATGAAAGAGATCGTCATTGTCGGTGCAGGCAAAATCGGCGGAACAATCGCCAACCTGCTCGCAAACACCGGAGATTACCGCGTTACCGTCGTCGACCGGGCCCAGGCACAGCTTGATGCTCTCGAAGTTTCCCCGCTCGTTGTTACCCGTTGCATTGAAATCGGCGAAGAGGGTGCACTTGAAAAGGTTCTTGCCGGCAAGTTTGCTGTGCTGAGTGCTGCTCCTTTCCACCTGACCACACGCATTGCCCAGGCTGCTGCTTCATCGGATGTGCATTACCTTGATCTGACCGAAGACGTTGCCAGCACCCGCATCGTCAAGCAGCTTGCCGCAACGGCAAAGACCGCTTTCATTCCCCAGTGCGGCCTGGCTCCGGGCTTCATCTCGATTGTTGCCAATGATCTGGCCAAGCGCTTCGACACGCTGGAAAGTGTGCGTATGCGCGTCGGCGCTCTGCCGCAGTATCCGTCCAATGCGCTTAACTACAACCTTACCTGGAGCACGGATGGCGTCATCAACGAATATTGCGAGCCATGTGAAGCCATTGTCGATGGCGAGTTAACCGAAGTGCCGCCGCTCGAAGAGCGCGAGGAATTCTCGCTCGATGGCGTAACCTATGAAGCCTTCAATACATCAGGTGGTCTTGGCACTTTGTGCGAAACACTCCTCGGCAAGGTTCGCACCCTGAATTACCGCACGATCCGCTATCCCGGCCATGCGGCCATCATGAAGGCTCTGCTCAACGATCTTGGTCTGCGTGACCGCCGTGATGTGTTCAAAGATATCCTTGAGAATGCACTGCCTTCAACGATGCAGGACGTTGTGGTGATTTTCGTAACAGTCAGTGGCCGCAAGAAGGGCCGTCTGTTGCAGGAAACCTATGCCAACAAGGTTTATAGCGGTCACATTGGCGAGATGCTCTATAGCGGCATCCAGATCACCACGGCTTCGGCTATCTGCGCCGTTCTCGACATGCTGGCCAATGGCGATCTGCCGCAGCAGGGCTTCCTCAAGCAGGAAGACATTGCGCTTGATGCCTTCCTCGCCAATCGCTTCGGCAAGGCCTATGCGCAGGCTGACACAGCAGGCCGCCTCGTCGCCTGATCGTTTCATCTGACCGCACAGATTAAAATCCACGCGCTGGACCCTGTGTCCGGCGCGTTTTTTGTTGCGGTATTTCGTCCATTTCCTTGCCTTGCGCTTCTGGAATCCGGGTGGTAGCGTTTTGAAAACATGTGAAAACAGGTGGACATCACGCGGATCGTCAAGGCGTTTCGATCGTCTTGTGAGCTGGAAAGTGATGCCGGGAGGAAGACAATGGAACGGCGTGAATTTCTTGCGGGCGCAACAGCACTGTCGATGCTGGCTGCGTCAAACACCAAGCTTATGGCACAAACAGCCGGGGCACTGGAAAAGACCAGTCTGACGCTGGGTGTTGGCGGAAAGCCACTTCTTTATTATCTGCCGCTGACCATTGCCGAGCGCCGCGGTTTCTTTAAGGACGCTGGACTTGACGTGACAATCAATGATTTTGGTGGTGGCGCCAAATCCTTGCAGGCGCTGGTTGGCGGTTCTGTCGATGTGGTGACGGGTGCCTATGAGCACACGATCCGCATGCAGGCCAAGGGGCAGGACGTCCGTGCCCTGTGCGAGCTTGGCCGTTTTCCCGCCATTGTCATCGCCGTGCGCAAAGAATTGGCTGACAAAGTTAAGTCTCCGGCGGATTTTGCCGGTTTAAAGCTTGGTGTGACAGCGCCGGGTTCGTCGACAGCGCTGACTATTCAATATGCGATGGTCAAGGCTGGTCTGAAAGCCAGCGATGCGCCGCTGATCGGTATTGGTGGTGGTGCCAGCGCCGTTGCTGCAATCAAGCAGGGTCAGGTGGATGTGATCTCGCATCTCGATCCTGTCATTGCCAAGCTTGAAGCCGATGGTGATATCAAGATTCTTATCGATACACGGACCGAGGAAGGCACGCGTGCCCTGTTTGGCGGCTCCAATCCAGCGGCTGTTCTCTACGTGAAAAAGGATTTTGCGGACGCCAATCCCAACACCTCGAAAGCGCTGGTGGGTGCCTTTGTCAAATCTCTGAAGTGGTTGCAAACAGCCTCGCCGGAAGAGATTGCCGATAGTGTTCCTGCCGAATATCAGCTCGGTGACAAGCCGCTTTATCTCAAGGCGATTGCCAATTCGCTGCCCACCTATTCGCTGGATGGTATTCTTCCCATGGAAGGCATGCAATCCGTTCTCAATACGTTGAAAATCCTCGATCCTGAATTTGCCAATGCTACGATCGACCTTGCTGCGACCTATGATGACCGTTTCATCAAGGGATAGGGCATAAGGAGCGATGACCATTGCAGAAAAGAACACAGCAGAGCTGAACGAGACGCAAGACGCCAACGCCGTCGAACTCAATGGCGTCCATATCGCGTTCAGCCTGCCAGATGGCGGCATCTATGAGGCCGTTGGCGAAACGAATCTCGTGGTCAGCGACCGGGAGTTCGTGGCGATTGTCGGCCCGACTGGTTGTGGAAAATCGACATTGCTCAATGCAACGGCAGGTCTTCTTAAACCCGCGCAGGGACAGGTGAGGACATTCGCCAAGCCTCTGTCCGGATTGAACAAACATGCGGGCTATCTCTTCCAGCAGGATTCACTGATGCCGTGGAAGACAGCCATAGATAATGTGGCTATCGGGCTTGAGGTATCAGGCACATCGCGGCGCGAGGCACTGGAACAGGCACGTATCTGGCTTGGCAAGGTTGGGCTATCCGCCTTTGCTGATCGCTATCCGCACATGCTGTCGGGCGGGCAGCGCAAGCGCGTCGGGCTGGCGCAGGTGCTGATCCGTCATCCGAAGATATTGTTGATGGATGAGCCATTCGGGCCGCTGGATGCGCAGACGCGGCTGATCATGGGTGATCTCCTGCTCAGCCTCTGGTCGGCGGACCGCAAGGCGGTGATGTTCGTTACCCACGATCTTGATGAAGCGATAGGGCTTGCCGACCGGGTGATTATCATGTCGGCGGGGCCTTCCTCCCGCATTATCGGGAATTATACGATCCCGCTGAAACGGCCGCGCAATATGGCTGATATCAAATCAGAGCCGCAATTCCATGAAGTGCACCGCGAGATTTGGAATGCACTGAAGGAGGAAGTTCTCAAAGGCTACCGTCAAACCGAAGAGGTGCAGTCATGAACAGGCTGACGCTCATAAGTCTTCAGGTTCTTGTCGCCGTTGTCGTTCTGGTCTTCTGGCATATTGCATCGACAACAACGTTGATCGGCAATCCGAAAACCATCAGTTTCTTTTTCGCAGAACCTCTCGCTGTGGGTAAGCGCATGGTCCAGTGGTTCATGGAAGGGTCGATCTGGTATCATCTTGGCATTACACTGACTGAAGCGGCACTGGCCTTTATCATCGGCTCGCTGGGCGGCGTAATCATCGGATTCTGGTTTGCCCGCAAGCCTTTGCTGGCAGCGGTGTTTGATCCCTATGTCAAGGCTGCCAATGCCTTGCCGCGTGTTGTGCTTGCGCCGATCTTTGCGTTGTGGCTGGGTCTCGGCATCTGGTCCAAGGTGGCGCTCGGCGTGACGCTGGTGTTCTTTATCGTGTTTTTCAACGTCTATCAGGGCGTCAAGGAAGTCAGCCCGGCGGTTCTTTCCAACGCCCGCATGCTCGGCATGAACGAGCGGCAGTTGCTGCGCCACGTCTATATGCCCTCAGCCCTGTCATGGATGTTTTCATCACTGCACACATCGGTTGGCTTTGCCGTGGTTGGTGCGGTGGTGGGCGAATATCTCGGATCGGCGGCGGGTCTGGGTTATCTCATCCACGAGGCCGAAAGTGTGTTTGATGTCACTGGCGTTTTTGCCGGGATGTTTGTGCTGATGGGGTTTGTCATTCTGGTGGACTGGCTGGTGACGCTGGTCGAAAACAGACTGCTTGTCTGGCGGCCCAAAACCTCGGTTATTTCCAACCGGTGAGATGACCGCCACCGCATCGCGGTGACGGTCTTATATTCAAATGATGGCCGTAAGATCTGTCCCACGCGTTTCCTTCGACAAAAGCACGCAGATAATGCCGGGAACGACCATAACCGCCGCATAGATAATCACCGCATGGGGCGAGCCTGTTGCGCCAAGCAGCAGCGTTGCAATCAGCGGCGCGACCGAGCCGCCAACCACCGAGGCCACCTGATAGCTGATGGACATGGCCGAATAACGCACATGGGTCGGAAAGAGTTCGGTGAAGAACGGCGCCATGCTACCAACGATAATGCCATGAAAGGTCAGGGTGAGCAGTGTCGCTTGCAGGACCAGTTGCGGATCGGCGCCATGCGGCAGACTGAACAGATAGGCACCTGCAGCCAGACCACCAACAAGCCCCAGCAGCATCAGGGGTTTGCGGCCAAAGCGATCCGAAGCATAGGCCGCCGCCATGATCACGACTACTTCCAGAATTGATCCCCAGAACAGTGCCCCTACACCCACTGACCGGGCAAGTCCAAGAAACTGGACGGTGAGAACGAGAAAGAACGTTGTAAACAGATAGAACAGCGTGTTCTCGGCAGTCTTGACCAGAAACACCTGACCCATGGGCTTGCTGAAATTTTTGAAGGCTTCCGACAGTGGTGCGGCCGGTACGGATTTGCGCTTTTCAACAAGCTCGATGAAGGCGGGCGATTCTTCCACCTTGCGGCGCATCCAGAAGCCGAGGACAACCAGAACTATCGAAAACAGGAATGGCAGGCGCCAGGCCCAGTCGATAAAGGCCTGTTCGCCAAGGCGCAGGGTAAGAAAACTGATAGTGGCTGCTGCCAGCACGTTTGCGGCTGGTCCGCCCACCATCGGAAAACTGGTCCAGAAGCCACGCTGTTTGCCTGGCATGGATTCGGCGACAATCAGCAGCGCTCCAGTGGCCTCGCCGCCAACGGCAATGCCCTGAAAAATCCGCAGCAACACCAGCAGAACCGGTGCGAGAACGCCAACGGACGCGTAGGTTGGCAATAGGCCCATGGCAAAGGTCGAACCGCCCATCATGGCAAGGCTGACCACCAGCGCATTCTTGCGGCCGATGCGATCACCAAGCACACCGAAGATGATACCGCCGAGCGGGCGGGCGATGAACCCGATGGCAAAGGTGCTCAGCCCCAGCAGAATGCCGATTGCCGGATCGGCAGTCGGAAAGAACGCCTTATCAAAAACCAGCACCGCGCATGTGGCGAAAATAAAGAAATCATACCATTCGATGATGGTCCCAACAGCGCTGGCAAAGAGCAGCCGTGCGCGTTTTCCGAATCCGTCCTGAGCCATGAATTTTCCTCCCAAGGTATTATTATCCCCGGGAGGTTCTATCGGCTCATTTTGTAACCATCAACGCATGCGGTTAGGGCTTCTTAGGCCCATTCGCCCTTGCGCATGACGGGCACGGCGCTGCCATCCTTGTTGATGCCGTCAACGTCAACTTCGCCAGAGCCGATCATCCAGTCGATATGAATGAGGCTCTTATTGCCGCCACGCGCTGCGACTTCTTCGGGCGAAAGCTTGTCGCCATTGACGAAGCATTTGGAATAGCACTGGCCAAGCGCAATGTGGCTTGCTGCGTTCTCGTCAAACAGGGTGTTGAAGAACAAAAGCCCCGATGCGGAGATCGGCGAGGAATGCGGCACCAGCGCCACTTCGCCCAGACGGCGGGCACCTTCATCGGTGTTCAGCACCTTGTTGAACACTTCTTCACCGCGCGAAGCCTTGGCTTCGATGATTTTGCCGTCTTCAAAGCGAACCGAAATGTTCTCAATCAGCGTGCCCTGATGCGACAGCGGTTTAGTGCTGGAAACATGGCCGTCAACGCGCAGAACGTGCGGTGTTGTAAAGACCTCTTCGGTCGGAATGTTTGGATTGCAGGTGATGCCGTTCTTGGCGGTGGAAGCGCCGCCCTGCCATTGATGTTCATCGGCAAGACCAACAATAAGATCGGTACCCGGTCCCTTGAAATGCAGGGAAGCAAAATTAAGGCCGTTCAGCCATTCCCGCCGTTTGGCCAGCACCGCATTGTGCTCCCGCCATGCACTGACCGGATCATCAATATCAACACGCGAAGCGGCAAAGATGGCATCGGCTAGCTTAGCAATGGCTGTGTTCCCGTCAAGATCCGGGAAAACCTGCTTCGCCCAGGATGGATTCGGATACGAAACAATGTTCCAGTTGACGTCAAAACCGGCAATTTTCTCCAATGCTGGCTGATAAGCCTTCGAGGTCGCCCTGTTGGCACGGGCAACCTTTTCAGGGTCTTCCTGTGAAAGCAGCATCGGATTGTCACCGGCAATGGCAAGGCGTGCGGTGTTCGATGAAAAGGCCTTGGCCATTCCCTCATAGAGCCATGTGGCGGCATGGTCGAAGCTCTCCGCCGGCGCATGACGATAGCGCATCAGCGTCGCTTCTTCGTCCGTATAAAACGGCGTTACCAGACCGGCGCCCGCCTTGTAGGCATGCTCGGTAATGCGGCGTACCAGGGGCAAGGCAGCCAGCGGTGCTGTGATCAAAAGATCTTGCCCCGCCTGCAGCTGCAGACCGATCTTGACGGCGACTTCTGCCAGACGGTCGAGCTTGACGGGATCAACGGGATTTATTTTCGCGGATAAGGTCATGACGGTTCCAGAATGTCAGATGAGGGATAAGAAAACGGGGAAGTCGGATCACTTCCCCGTATGTTTGTTTGATCAATCCTCGTGGATGAGGCTGTGATCGCGGCTATCGCGCATCTTGATGTAGACGATCAGGGACAAGCCGATCATGATGGTCACATACCAGAAGAACCATGTCTCATGGCCCATTTCCTTGAACTTTAGTGCCACCCATTCGGCGGTGCCGCCAAAGATCGTATTGGCCAAGGCATAGGGCAATGCGACGCCGAGCGCCCGGATATGGGCCGGGAAAAGCTCAGCCTTTACCACCGCGTTGATGGAAGTATAGCCGGTGACGATCAGCAGACCTGCCAGTGAAAGGGCAAAGGCAGTATAGGGGTTGGTTGTGACTGCCAAAGTCGAAAAGATCAGATAGGTGAAAAGAACACCGAGAATACCGAAGCCGACCATCAGCGGCTTGCGGCCGATCTTGTCCGACAGAGCACCGGCGATTGGCTGGCACAGCATGAAAATCAAAAGTGCCAGTGCGGTGATTTCAGTGGAGGATTCTTTGCTGAAACCCGAGGTGTTGACGAGGAATTTCTGCAAATAGGTGGTGTAGGCGTAGAAGGCGAGCGTTCCGCCCGATGTCAGCGCCAGAACAGTAAAGGCTTCTCTCGGATAATGCCGGAACAGGGCAAAGCCGCTGGATTTCGGCCCGGTGTCGTTCTTGGCGTTATGAAAGGACTGGGTTTCGGCAAGACCACGGCGGATATAGAAAACCGCAATCGCCAGAAAGCCGCCAATGGCGAAAGGAATGCGCCAACCCCAGGCACCAAGCTGTTCTGGTGTGAGAATGCGTTGCAGGATGAGCAGAACGACGAGGGCAACCAGCTGTCCGGAAATCAGCGTTACATACTGGAAGCTTGAATAGAAGCCGCGGCGATTTTTGCCGGCCATCTCGCTGAGATAGGTAGCGCTGGCGCCATATTCACCGCCGACGCTGAGGCCCTGCAACAGGCGCGCCAGAACCAGAAGTGCCGGCGCCAACAGACCGATCGACGCATAACCCGGCGTGATAGCGATCAGAAGCGAGCCAAGGCACATCAACGTCACCGATAGTGTCAGACCGGCTTTGCGGCCCTTGCGGTCGGCGTAGATGCCCATGACCCAGGCACCGATGGGCCGCATAAGGAAGCCAACGGCAAAGACAGCGGCGGCGCTCAAAAGCTCTGCGGTCTGGTTGCCTGAAGGGAAGAACACCGGCGCAAAGTAGAGGGTGAACGCGGCATAGACATACCAGTCATACCATTCGACGAGATTACCTGCCGATCCACCGATGATGGATTTCAGTCGGGTTTTGACATCGGGGGCGACGGCGAGTGGCGCGGTTTCAGCAATATCGGTCATGAAATTCCTACCTTTGACTATGACTGACCGTCTGTGCCGGTGAGATTTTCAGCACGACGTTTATCGGGTTTGGAACGGGGACTCCCTGATTTCAAGTCTTAAGGTAGCAACAGGCAGAATTCAAACGCTTATCCGACCCAATGGATTCGAAGCGACGCAACTGCACCAAAGCGTGATAGGAAGGAGCAGAAAATTGCCACGATCCGGGAACTCCTTCTGAATTGTACCGTTCTTCCAGATCGAGAAAGGCACGGTCCAAGACAAGTTTCGCTCATCTTGCCCTTAACAATCATCAGGAGAAGAAGATGGATCTCAACAGACGCGATATGCTGGTGCTCTCGGGCGCGGCGGCGGCAACAACGCTCTTTGCTCCAACCATTCAGGCGCATGCGGCGGTTCCTTTCAAACAACCGGAATTGCCCTATGCGGAAGATGGTCTGGCGCCTGTGATATCCGCGCGCACTGTCGGCCTGCATTACGGCAAGCACCATGCGGGCTATTTCAAGAAGCTCAACACGCTGGTGGAAAAGACGCCCTATGCCGATCTTTCATTGGAAGAGGTGGTCATACGGGCGAAGAAGGAAGGCAATGCGCCTATTTTCAACAATGCGGCCCAAGCCTGGAACCACAATCTCTACTGGCAACAGTTCAAGGGCGGACCTACCGCTGCGAAAGGCGCTTTTGCTACGGCGGCGGAAAGCAGCTTTGGCGGAATTGATGGTTTGAAGAAGAAGATTGTTGCCGAGTCGGACAATGTATTTGGAACTGGCTGGGTCTGGCTGGTCAAAGACGGTGACAAGCTTGCTGTGGTGGGCATGAAGGATGCTGGTGATCCTCTTGCAGAAGGCAAGAAAGCTGTGCTTGGCATCGATGTCTGGGAACACGCTTATTATCTTGATTATGAAAACCGCCGCGCCGACCATGTTGCAGCGGTTCTCGATAAGCTTGTTAACTGGCAGTTCGTTTCCGAACAGTTTGACGCCTGATCAGCTATTTCTCGCGTTTGAGGAAATCGGCAAATTCGTTCTGGTAATCCGGATGCCAACGCGACAAAGGCGGGCGATTTTCTATTATATCGCCCGCTGCCCAGAGGATGCGCCGATCGTCGGTACGACGAACCACATCATTATCAGGGCACAATATATAGAAATCTCCCGCCGTTACGCTCTCAAGCAGGAAGTCGACTGTTTGCTCGGATGTCCATGCACCCGCGGGCTTTTCCGTCCTGCCGCTTGATGTAAGTGCAGTAAAGACAAAACCCGGAATGAACAGATGCGCGGTCACCTGACAGCCTTCGGTATTGCGCAGCTCATGTTGCAGGGCTTCGGTAAAAGTTTTCACGCCTGATTTGGAGACATTATAGGCAGGATCGCCGGGTGGGGTGGTTATACCTTGTTTTGAGCCTGTGTTGATGATGAGACCGGGTTTGCCCCGGGCAATCATATCAGGTCCGAATACCTGTGTTCCCCGCACAATGCCGAACAGATTGACCTCGATGATCCTGTCCCATCCGCCGGGTTCAAAGACACTGCTGCCGGGCTGGATGCCGGCATTGTTCATAAGAAGGCTGACTGGACCGAGTTCCGTCTCGACTTGCTGTTGCAGCCGCTGCAAGTCTTCAACCTTGGTTACATCCGTGCCAACGGCAATGGTATTGGCCGGATTGCCGTGTTCGCGAACCTTTGCCAATGCTGTATCCAGTTTCTCGCCCGGCAAATCAGCAATACAGACCTTAAGACCCATCGTGGCAAAGCGGATTGCTGCAGCAAGACCTATTCCCGACGCGCCGCCAGTAACCACGGCAACGTTGGACGGCATAAGGACCGGATGTGTCATGGCAATTCTCCTGCTTGGATTCAATTCGGCTTTGCGATGGGGCAGAGCTTAGCCGAAATTCGGCACACGAATATAATGTTCCAGCGGACTGATATGTTCATGCGATTCGCCATCCCGATCATCATCATGTGAATCCTGCGCAAGCGCGGCATCTTTCTGCCTGCGCGCCTCAAGGATTTCATTGTCGGAACTTTCGCCCATGCACAGCGCACCAAGCAGGATCATGCGTGCTTTGTCGGCGAGCCCCGAATGGTTTTCATCGAGGGCAATATCCAGAATAACCCGGCTGAAATCGGTCGGTTCCAGCATTTTTTCCATGCTGTATCCGGCCTTTTCGCGGCGCGTATTCTCGGTGTCGATCAGGGTATAGAGCTTTTCACGCAGATCAGCGCCGACATTCTCATACTGGATTGTCAGACTTGGTGCGGCCGTGGCGAGCTTCTGCTTTTGCCGCTCCCGGTGCCGCTTTTGTCTCTCTGCGTTGGATAATGCCATGGGTATGTCTGTGCCGTAACGAACGCGAATCACTTACATTAACTTGATAAGGGTGCGTTCCCTAACGGGCAACATTATGGTCACGTAACACACAGACTGTTGATAACAGTCGTTACGATTATGTGAGTTACGTAACGGGAACGTTATGAGATTTGGCTCTTGCCGTAACGTCAGGGGGCAATCGTAACGTTGGTCGCAGCCTCCTGATGACAGCAAATAAGACAGTTCTTCTATCGGAACCATCAAGAAGATAGTGGCGTTTGGTGACATGCAAGGCTAGGGATATCGCACGATGTGGTTGTGAGCATGTCGGTCTGGATGAATGGAATCGTGAATGGAAACCAAGGCCAATTATCTTGTGGTCAGTATTTTCACCGTGCTGGTGAGTGTGCTGGCCCTTGGTTTTGTCTACTGGATCGAGCGTTTGGGCGACACCCGCCCGACATCAATGCTTGAAATCCGCATTCCCGGTTCCGTAACGGGGCTGGTCGTCAAGAGCCAGGTTTTGTTCAATGGCTTGAAGGTCGGCGAAGTGACGCGACTTTTCATTGATGCAAGCAATCCTGATGTGGTTATCGCCCAGACCGAGATCGATTCAACCACGCCGATCACGCGGTCGACTCAGGCGGAACTGGCCTTTGTCATGCTGACCGGACAGGCCTATATCGAGTTGAAGGGCGGCAAGAGCTATGAGCCCAAGCTGCTTGAAGAAGCGGAAAAGGAAGATACGGTCGCGCGTATCGATATTGATCCCTCGTCCCTGAAAACATTGGTGCAAACGGTGCAGGATGTTCTTCAGAAGGTGGATCGCGCGATGGATGCCACCGAAAGCTATCTGGACGAAATGAAAGGGCCAGCTCTCGACAGAGCGCATGAGGCAAAGGATTTTACCCAGCAGCTTGCGGATAGCACTGAGATGATCAACCGTTACGGACAGCGGGCGCAGGATGTACAGGCGGTTATCAAGGATGCGCGCGAAACCATGTCGCGGATCAATGAGGCCTCGGTAAAAGTCGATGATGCCCTGACCAGGCTGGACAAGGAACTTTCCGAGGACAAAGGCGGTACGGTTGCCAATATCCGCGAACAGCTGCAATCCTATCGCGACACGGCTGATGGCCTGCAGGCGCGCCTTGCCCCGATCATGAAAACACTGGGAACCTATACGGGCGAAAAGCTGCGCAACGCGCAGAAGTTTATTTCCGATAGCCGCCGTTCGGTGGAGAGTATCGAACGCGCTATTTCGAATTTCGACAGCAATCCACAGGAACTGCTGTTTGGCGGAGAAAACAAAGTACCCGAGTATAATGGGCGGCGCTAACCAACCAAGGTTGCGCTCGACACGTCTCTTTTCGACAGGTAGCGTTGCGGCACATGATGGGGGATGCGATGCGGTTTGCGGTGATCGGAACGGGACTTGTGATTGCCTTGTTGGCGGGCTGTACGACACCATCCGGTGGCCGGAGTAGTGATGCCAGTCTGATCGCCGATGTCAAACAGCTGGTGACGACCTCCTATCAATGTCAGAACGCACTTGGCCGCGAGCCGCATTATTCCGCCATTGAAAGCAGCGAAACCATTCTCAAGGCGCTGGGTCGCTCGCCCGAAGAGGCCGACAAGACAGTCCGGGGCTGGCTGAAAGGGTTGATCGCTTCATCGAAACAGCCAACGGATATGGACCGCAAGGCGTGTAAAGACACATTGCTGAAGCAGGCGGAAAAAGTGCGAATCGAATTTGAGGCGCGAAAAGCCGGGGAATGATGCATGGATGAGCCGCAGCCACCGCGTTCAGGGCTCCTGTCGCCAGTGCAATTCGTGCTGGTGCTTGTGTTTGCGGCTGGTGTGAGCTCAATCCTGTTTTATCCGGCGATGTCTCTGCTGGGGCGGATTGTTGGTCTGTTCCGGGCAACAGGATAGCGGATGGGAAAAACGCTTGGGACGGAACAGCATAAGGCATTAATCGCCATGCTGATTGCCAAGCGTGAAGCCGCTGGCTTTACGCAAGCTGAACTTGCCAACGCATTAGACGAATACCAGTCCTTCGTTGCCAGGTTGGAAAGCGGTCAACGCCGTGTGGATGTGGTCGAGCTGATCTGGCTTGCACGGGTTCTCGGCTTCGATGCGGCGCAGCTGGTAAAGGCGATTGAAGCTGTCAGGTGAAATATGCTTCACTGTGGAACGGAGCTACGATGGCCCAACCGGATCATGTCAATGATCGGATTATCCGGTTTCTGCGACCAGAAAAACAATAAGATTGGCGCAGATGCTTTCGTTGGCGTGATCACGGGCGTTAACCGTGCTGCCGTACACTCAAGCCACCGTCGATAGTCAGGCATGTGGCATTCATGAAGGGGCACTCGTCAGAGATCATAAACACGGCGGCGAGTGCTATTTCTTCGGGGGATGCGATACGCCCGCCCGGATGCAGGGCCATTGTTTCCGCTTTGGCAGCATCAGGATCAGGAAACGAATTCCAGTAATCTATGACCTTCTGTGTCGAGACATAGCCGGGTGCCAGTGCGTTCACCCGGATGCCTCTGGCGGCATATTCCAGTCCCAACGACTTCGTCATGCCGAGCAATGCATGTTTGGCAAGAGGATAGGGGAAGGTATGGGGAATAATGGTGAAGGCATGGGTGGACGCAATATTCAAAATGGCGCCACCGCCGTTCGCGATCATATCAGGCAAAACCGCTTTGCAGCAATTCCATGCGCCCTTCAGGTTGACATCGAAGCAGCGTTGCCATTCTTCATCTGTCGTCAAAAGCGGCTCATTGAAGACGTTGATACCTGCATTGTTAATCAAGGCATTCAGCGGACCGATGACAGATTTCGCCCGGACCACCGCTGCCATAATGGCTGGCTCATCGGTGATACTCACCGCACTCGACTGTACCGTCGCACCGCTGGTTTGAAGGTCGGCTGCAACCTGCTGTAAGAGCAATTGGTCAGTGTCAATGAGATATAGGCTCGCCCCTTCTCTGGCGGATGCCTGAGCGATGGCAAGCCCTATCCCTTGAGCGGCGCCGGTGATCATGATCCGTTTGTCCGAAAGACGTCCCGCCATCTGTATCAGTCCCTCATTTCGTCGATGCGCAGTGTAATGCCGCCGCTTAATTTATCACCAGGCTTCAGAATGGTGAGTTTGCCCAGTTCGGGCAAGTTATGCCCATTCGGCAGATGGCTCATCGGCTCGAAGCAAAAGAAGTCTATTTGATCTTCTGGAGCATAAATCACGTAATGAGGAAACAAAGCATCTCCTGATATTGCAGCAGTCATGCGCGCTTCCGGCCAGTCGATTTGTGCTGTTCCGTCCCAACCCGCAAAAGCATTGTTGACCCACCGGTCCGGCAGGTGATTGAAAGCTGCAAAATTCAAATCATCAGGGACCGGTCCTGCCGTATCGGGTAGATGTCCTGTCTTTTCACTCCAGAATAGTCTTGCTGGCGCTCGCAGTCGCGTTTGCGGTGTCCTCGGAAAAAAGGGATGGAATCCCAGTCCGAAAGGCAGCGCAATTTCTCCCCGGTTTTCCACACTCAGGCCAAGATTAAGTGTGTTCCCGTTGATCGAAACTATCTGAACTGCGCGATAAGAATAGGGTGATTGGTGCGACGCTTGGTGCTCATAAGCCAAACGAACATGTGTTTGGCTTTCCTCCACCACCAGCCAAGGTGCCAGCCAGCCATCACCATGCAGATAAAGCGGATCGTCTTTCGTATTGGGCTTGAGCACATGTGTTTGGTTGCGAAAGCGAAATTGGTTCCCCGCAACGCGATTGCCAAAGGGAACCAGTGGAAAGCACCCAACAGGTGCTGGTTTCAGGAAGGGTTTTCCGCAAAAAGTGGCTGCCATCAGGCAGCCGCCTTGAGGGTTGATTTGAACGTTCAGCTCGCTGTTGCCAAGGCGGACCATTAGCCTCTGCGGCCCACCGCACCAGATCTCAGATTGTCGAGCAGCACCGCCAGAAGCAAAATCAAACCGCGCACAACATATTGATAAAAAGCCTGAATGTTCAAAAGGTTCATGACATTCTCGGCTATGCCCATAATCAGAACGCCTACAATGACACCCGCCATGGCTGCCCGGCCTCCGGCCAGCGACACACCGCCAAGCACGCAGGCCGAAATTACCGACAGCTCAAGGCCTGTCGCCGCATTTGGCTGTCCAGACGTAATGCGTGAGGCAAGGAGAATACCCGCAATGGCGCAGACAAAGCCCTGCAGCGCAAATATCCAGACGCGCATGGAAACGACATTGACGCCGGCCAGTCTGGAGGCCTCGGGATTGCCACCGATGGCAAGTGTATTTTTGCCAAAGACCGTGCGGTTGAGGATAAAGCCAAAAGCAATGAAAAGTACAAGCATGACCCAGATGGGCGCGGGAATTCCCAGGAATTTCGACAGGGCAAGCTGGTAGAAATTGGGATCGTTGATACCGACAGCTCTGCCATCGGACGAAATGAGCGCGAGGCCGCGAACGATCTGCATGGTCGCAAGGGTCGTGATCAAGGCATTGATGCGAAAGCGCGCGATGACCACACCATTGACCAATCCGACGAGCGCGCCACACAGAAGCGCTGCGATCAGGCCGAGCAATATGGAGCCAGTGGCGTTTGAAGCCATGACTGCGATCATCCCGCAGAAGGCAACTGTTGACCCGACAGAAAGATCGAAATCCCGTGAGGCAAGGCAAAACATCATTGTGCAGGCGACAATGCCGATTGTCACAACCGACTGCAGCAAGCCGAGCATGTTGCGTTCCGTGAGAAAATTAGGAACGAACACCGCAACGACGATAAAGGCCAAAGCAAAGATGACAACGAGACCTTGTTCGCCAAGGAGAAGCTTTTTGAGAGACACGCTCATATCAAACCTTTTTCAAATCAGTTTAGGCCACGGCTGCGGCAGATCTGTCGGGAAGGGCAGCTGCAAGGATTTTCCTCTCGTCGAAAGCGTCGCGATCATATACGGCAGCGATACGCCCCTGACACATCACCGCAATTCGATCCGAGATACCCATGACTTCCGGCAGCTCGCTCGAAATTACGATAATAGCCATGCCATTTTCGGCCAGTTCGTAAAGAATGTTGTAAATTTCCGCTTTTGCACCGACGTCTATTCCACGTGTGGGCTCATCAATGACAAGCACCTTGACGCCCTGCTCGGAAAGCCAGCGGCCAAGAATGACTTTCTGCTGATTGCCGCCGGAGAGATTGACGATGTCCTGCTTGCGTGAAGGCGTCCGTATTCGCAATTTCTCGATGAAACGATCCGCGAGCCTTGCCTCTTTACCCGGCTGCAATATGCCCAACGGTGAAAAATGACGGCGTGATGAAACCGCAATATTCTCCTCGATGGAACGGCCCTGAATAATGCCATCGAATTTGCGGTCTTCCGGGCACAAGACCATACCGGCTTCAATGGAATGCCGGGGATTATTACCGCCAACCGCCACGCCGTCGATCGTGACGGTGCCGGTATGGCGATGGTCAGCGCCATAGAGCAACCGTGCCATTTCTGACCGCCCGGCACCGATCAGGCCGAAGAAACCGAAAATCTCGCCCGAGCGAACGTCAAAGGAAACAGGGTTGGGCAGAAGCCTGCCACCGAGCTTTTCAACCTTCAGGCGCTCGGTTCCTATTTTGCGGGCGCGCCACCCCCAGATATTGCTGATCTCGCGCCCGACCATCTCCGTAATCACCTGATCGCGTGTCACCTTTGCGAGACTGGCATGATGGGCGGCAAGCTTGCCGTCCCGCAAAACAGTCAGGCTATCACAAAGACGAAACACCTCGTCGAGCCTATGCGAGATGTAGAGGATAATCTTGCCTTGGGCTTTCAGTTTACCAATCAGTGCAAACAGAATTTCGCTTTCACGGGACGACAGGGAAGAGGTTGGCTCATCCAGAGCGATCACGCGTGCATCAAGCATGACCGCCTTGGCAATCTCGACCATCTGGCGCTGGCCGATCGAAAGGTTTGCAACCTTGATTCTGGGATCAACATCAATGCCGATTGCTTCAAGCTTTTGCGACACATCCGAGACAAGCTTCTTGAAATCGATCATGCCTGCCTTGGCAGGGAACCGTCCGAGCCAGAGGTTTTCGGCAACCGTCAGTTCGGCGACAAGCTGCAGTTCCTGATGAATGACGATGACGCCAGCGTCAAACGCATCGCGCGCCGATGAATAGTGTTGAACTGAACCATCAAGAGAAATTTCGCCAGTGTCAGCGGACTGATCTCCGGAGAGAATGCGGATCAGCGTGGATTTCCCCGCACCATTCTCGCCCATGAGGCCGTGCACAGCGCCCTTTTCCACTGCGAAGGAAATATCGGACAGCGCCTGTACGCCCGGATACCCCTTACTGATATTTTTGAATTCAAGGAAAGATGCCATGGTCGGCCAAGCCCTCAAGGATTGTACTGCCCGGCAAAATTGCCGGGCGTTTATTGCCTGTTCCGAGGATTATTCGATGCCGAGTTCCTTGCGCACTTCGGCATAATTATCGCGCAATGCCAGCTGCCCGGCTGTCAGGGTCAGCTTTGCCGGCTGTTTGCCGTTGGCGATCCAGTCGTACATGTTGAGGGCAGTTTCGTAGCCGTGACGCTTGGGCGAAATGATCACCGTGCCGAAGAAACCGGTTGGTGTTGGCTTCTTGAACTCGTTGATCGCCGATTCCGCACCACCGATTCCGATACCAATCACACCATCAGCAGGAATGCCGACGCTTTCGGTAGCACGGACGGCACCAAGCACGGATTCATCGTTCAATCCCACTGCAACCCAATGTTTGATGCCAGCGTTTTTGTTGAGAACAACCGTTGCCGCGTTGAGTGCAGCTTCCGTGTCAGTCTTGGCCTGCGGGGCGTCAAAAATATTGGCCTGCGGGAAGCCAGCTGCTTTCAGCGCCGATAAGGCGCCTTCAACGCGATCGACGGCAGTCGGTAACTGGTCATAGGAAACCCGGATTGCACCGACGGTCTTCATATCCCAGCCGCGCTTTTTGATTTCGTCGACCATTGCCTGGCCTACAGCTTCACCAATCTTGCTGGCGGAAATTCCCATGTGCGGAACATCCTCCAATGGTTTGCCGTCTGCGCCGACGAGGCGGTCATCGACCGTCATCATCTTGAGTTCATTGGCTGTCGCCTTGGCGACGATGCCAGGTCCGAGCTTCACGTCGGGTGTGCAGATGATGAAACCCTGTGCACCCTGTGCACCGAGATTATCAATTGCAGACTGGACTTTTTCACCGTCTTCCGCGCCGATCTTCACCAGCGTGAAGCCTTTTTCCTTGGCAGCGACGTCGGCAAACTTCCATTCATCCTGAAACCACGGTTCTTCGGGTTGTTTGACGATGAAGCCTATTTTGACATCTGCAGCAAAAGCACTGCCAGCTGCAATTATGGCGACTGTGCCAGCCAATATGGCTGCTTTTATAAAGCGCATATCTCTCTCCCAAAATTTTGGCTGCTCCCAGCAGCACCCTAGGAATAAGTTAAATCATCATACCAGTCAATTGCCAATGTATGATGATTGAGATAGTAGAGAGAAGTGTTGTAGAGTGATAGGACGAGGAGCCCATCAACGGTGATGGGTGTGGATTATAGCGCCGACTTATATGCGGGATGTCGCGTCGGGGTTTGGAGGGCAGGGTGGAGACAGTAATCTTGGGGCAAGCGGAGCCGACCGCTGATGGAGTGCTTCGGCGCCCGCGTGTCCAAAAGAATGTCACAGCGGCCATCGCCATGGAGATTTGTGCCGACCGTTATCCGTCCGGTACACTCCTTCCGCGTGAAAATGACCTTTGCGCACAGTATAACGTCAGCCGCACGGTCATTCGTGAATCATTGAAAACACTGGAATCAAAGGGCCTCGTGCGTGGCAAACCACGGGTTGGCACGACGGTCTGTGACAAGGACGACTGGAATATTCTTGACCAGCAGGTGCTGGAGTGGATGGGCCCGAACATAGCCAATTTCGATCTGCTTGGCTGTATTCTTGAAGCACGCCGCACGGTTGAGCCTATGGCTGCGGAATTAGCTGCCGATAGGGCGACGGCACAGGAGATCGCTGATCTTGAAAAGGCTTGGCAAGACATGCGCGACAGTGAAGGCGATATTGGCCGGTTCACCGAAGCCGATGTGAATTTTCACGCGACCCTGCTCAAGGCCAGCCACAATCAGGTTTTCCGGCAATTGTCGGGAATTATCCATGCGGGCCTCAAATACTCGCTGCAGGCCTCCAACGAGGCGGTGGAAACGCGGGACGAAGCGATAGCCGCCCACGGAGAGCTTGTTGAGGCGTTGCGTATGCGCGACAGAGCCGCTGCCCGCAGATGTTCCGGACATCTGCTCGATCTTGCCGCCAGAGATCTGGCGTCAGCGCTCAACGACAGCAAAACGCGATAGATTATCCGAATACTGAAAGTGCAGACACCATGAAGATCACCAAGCTCACCACTTACATTGTCCCGCCCCGTTGGCTGTTTCTCAAAATCGAAACTGACGAAGGTGTTTCCGGATGGGGCGAACCGGTTGTTGAGGGGAGGGCTCTGACGACGGAAGCCGCGGTCCATGAACTCGCGGATTATCTGATCGGCAAAAATCCATTTCTGATTGAGGATCACTGGAACGTTCTCTATCGCGGTGGTTTCTATCGCGGTGGCGCCATTCACATGAGCGCTCTGGCGGGCATCGATCAAGCGCTATGGGATATCAAGGGCAAGGCACTCGGCCAGCCAGTACACGCTCTGCTTGGCGGTCAATGCCGTGATAAGATCAAGGTTTATTCCTGGGTTGGCGGTGATCGCCCTTCTGATGTGGCCCGCAACGCAACGGAAATGGTTGCGCAGGGTTTCAAGGCCATCAAGCTCAATGGATGCGAGGAAATGCAGATCGTTGACAGCTGGGAGAAAGTCGACAAGGCAGTTGCAACAATTGCAACGATCCGGGAGGCGGTAGGTCCGCATATCGGTATCGGTGTCGACTTTCACGGGCGGGTTCACAAACCAATGGCAAAGGTGCTTGCCAAGGAACTCGACCAGTTCAAACTGATGTTCATTGAAGAGCCTGTCCTGTCCGAGAATTATGAGGCGTTGAAGGAGATTGCGAACCATTGTTCGACGCCAATTGCGCTTGGAGAACGCCTTTACTCACGCTGGGATTTCAAACGAATCCTTGCGGAAGGTTATGTTGACATTATCCAGCCTGATCTTTCGCATGCAGGGGGCATCACGGAGTGCCGCAAGATCGCAGCAATGGCTGAGGCCTACGATGTTGCTCTTGCGCCCCATTGTCCGCTCGGGCCTATTGCTTTGGCCGCATGCCTGCAAATCGATGCGGTCAGTTACAACGCATTCATTCAGGAACAAAGCCTCGGCATTCATTACAACAAGTCCAATGACATTCTTGATTACATTCGCAACAAGGATGTTTTTCACTATGAAGACGGCTTTGTCAGCATTCCTCAAGGGCCGGGATTGGGTATTGACGTTGATGAGGCCTATGTTGCGGAACGTGCCAAAGAGGGGCACCGTTGGCGCAACCCGATCTGGCGTCACGCAGATGGCAGCTTCGCCGAATGGTAAGTGGGTGATGCTGCAATGCCCGTTGTCTTCAACGTCTGCTTGCATTTCCTGATCAAATAAAAGCCCTTCGGGCATCCAATGCCAGTAGGGCTTTTGGCCGTTCCGAATTTTCGCAGGGCATTTGTTCAGTGACGGGGTTTAGTCTCGTAGACCAAGACAATAATCACTGCCAAAGCCAGAAGAAAAGTAAAATCACGCATTTGTTAATCCTCGCATCAATCATCGATGCGCCGCTTCAACCAGAAAGCCTCAACGCTATCGATGAGGCGGCTATTTACCGCTACAAAGGACAACGCATGGCCAAGCTGCTATTCGCATGTTCACGTTCTTGATTGCGCTCAATTCGCGATGTCCTTTGTGCCTGTAAGCAGGAACCTCGCTACTCGATAAGTCAAATAAATATTCTCCTATAGTTGTTCCAATATAAAATTAGGCATTTCGTTTATAAGATTTTTATTTCTTTCCGACGCCGTCGCAATCGAAAAAATATCCGATCGTAGTTAGTGTCCAGACGCCGTTGTTGCTCTGTGGTTATAAACTTTTTCTGAAGAGCGAAACCACATTTACTCGCGACAGCTGGCGTACTCAACAAAAGGACAGAATGCGATGTTTACGCGCTCCAGAATATATTATTTCGCGCATAACAGACAGAATGAACAACCCGTAAGGTTGCCTCCGTCCAGTGCAAATCAGAATGATGTTCACGCCGCACCCGGTCATGAGGAGTTGGGTGTGTTTCTGCGGCTGTGGGGCGTCATTCTCACCGGTGTTGCCGTCATTCTATGCGGCAGCTGGTTGCTCAGATAATGGGCCGCCGGCTCGACGCAATCCGTAGCGACCGTAACGGCCAAGGGAAGCCCACATCCTTGTGGTGGTGAAAACGTGTTTGTTGCGCAATCGGAGACAATCATGTCGGAGCAGCAAATGGATAAGCGGCGCTTCAAGACGCCAACGAATGACGTCAAGGCCGATGCCGCGCGGATCAAATCATTGATACCGATTGCGCTCGGTATCCTTGTGTTGATGGCCGCAATTGACGGTCTTGTCAGGTTTTTCGCCAGGTAGCTGCTGCGCAAATCCTTATAGGAATTTTATATCTTTCCTACGTGTGACGTCTCGAACCTTTATGGCGTTCGGAGTCATAATCCCCACGGTTCGCATCTTATGTACCGCACAAGTAAGCGCAGCATTTATTGAGGCTTAGCTAAGTCTTCAATGAAGTTCTGTCTTGCAGTGATACGATCAATAAAAAGGAGTTCTGTTCGATGGACTTTATTGTTCTCGGAATAGGCGTTTTGTTCTTGGCTCTATCGCTGGCTTATACAAAAGCCTGCGATATCCTTTGACCGGAAAGACTGCCAAATGATTATCGATTACATCCTCAGCGGTGCTGTCACCTTGTTCCTTCTCGCCTATCTCACCTACGCCCTTGTTCGCCCAGAGCGGTTTTGATCGCATCTGGCGCCCGGCTCGGAAAGCTTCACCATGACTCTCAACGGTTGGTTACAGATCCTCGTTTATTGCGGGATCATCATTCTGCTCGTGAAGCCGTTAGGCGGCTACATGACGCGCGTTTTCAATGGCGACCGCACGTTTCTTTCGCCACTTCTCGTTCCTGTTGAACGGGGACTTTATAAAATAGCTGGAACGAATGAGCGCGACGAACAGCATTGGACCACCTACACGGTGGCTTTGCTGCTTTTCAGCCTGGCTGGGTTCCTTGTGCTTTATTTCCTGCAGCGGTTCCAGGGTGCTCTACCCTTTAATCCTGCGGGGATGACAGCAACGGAGCCAACCCTCGCATTCAACACAGCCATCAGCTTCGTAACAAATACCAACTGGCAGAATTATGGTGGCGAGAGCACGATGTCGTATCTCGTGCAGATGGCTGGCTTTACCGTACAGAATTTCGTTTCGGCGGCAACCGGTATCGCCATTGCTGTTGCGTTGATCCGCGGCTTCGCCAGAGCATCCGGCAATTCCATTGGCAATTTCTGGGTCGATCTGACGAGAGCGACACTCTACATTCTATTGCCCATTTGCATCGTCCTGACGCTTGTTTATGTCTATCTCGGCGTTCCACAGACCCTTGGGACCTATGTCGAGGCAACCACGCTGGAAGGCGCCAAGCAGACGATTGCGGTTGGCCCGGTTGCTTCGCAGCTTGCTATCAAAATGCTCGGCACCAATGGCGGCGGCTTCTTCAATGTCAATTCCGCTCATCCATTCGAAAATCCCGATGCAATCTCCAACTTCCTCCAGATGGCTTCAATCTTTGTGATTGGTGCAGCATTGACCAACGTGTTCGGCCGTATGGTCGGCAATCAGCGTCAGGGCTGGGCGATCTTCGCTGCCATGGGCATATTGTTCCTGACTGGTGTGATCGTTTGCTATTGGGGTGAAGCCGCTGGTAACCCGCTGGTCCATGCACTCGGTATTGATGGTGGCAACATGGAAGGCAAAGAGGCGCGTTTCGGCATCGCCTTATCCGCTCTCTTCGCTGTGATTACCACGGCAGCCTCATGTGGCGCAGTCAATGCCATGCATGACAGCTTCATGGCAATCAGCGGTATGATACCGCTTATCAATATGATGCTGGGCGAAGTGGTTATCGGCGGCGTCGGTGCTGGTCTTTACGGTATCCTGCTTTATGTCGTCATCGCAGTCTTCGTGGCTGGCCTGATGGTTGGCCGTACACCTGAGTATCTTGGCAAGAAGATCGAAGCGAAGGAAGTCAAGATGGCCATGCTGGCTGTCCTGTGCCTGCCTTTGGCAATGTTGGGCTTTACAGCCATTGCCAGTGTACTGCCATCAGCAGTTGCGTCTGTTGGCAATGCTGGCCCGCATGGTTTTTCCGAGATTCTTTATGCCTACACATCCGCCGCCGCCAATAACGGTTCGGCCTTTGGCGGGCTCTCGGGTAACACGCCTTGGTACAACATCACTCTCGGCATCGGCATGTGGATGGGCCGCTTCTTTGTCATCATCCCAGCTCTGGCCATCGCTGGCTCGCTGGTAACGAAGAAAACTGTTCCAGAATCCGCAGGCACTTTCCCGACCCATGGCGGGCTGTTCGTTGGCTTGCTGGTGGGTGTGATCCTGATTGTTGGCGGCCTCACATTCTTCCCGGCGCTCGCCGTCGGACCGATTGTCGAGCATCTCGCCATCGGTCTTGGCCAGACATTCTGATGGAGCGTCCAATGCGTCATGGTTACCTGCAGTTCAACGCTCATTCCCGCGCCCGAAAGCTGGCGCGGGGGGCAGCCAAACGTGTGCGGGCTTCCGATATCGTCCTCGGCATGATGCTGGTGACGCTTGTTGTCTGGCTCATCGCATACGCATTCATTCACATGGTTACGTCGGTCTGATCGGCCGCTGTTCAGTCACAACTGGAGTCTCAAATGAGCCAGTCCAAATCCGCGAGCCTAATGGACGCTCGCATATTGTTACCAGCCGTCGGAGGCGCTTTCAAAAAGCTTGATCCGCGCACTCTTGCCAGAAATCCGGTGATGTTCGTCGTCGCTGTGGTTTCGGCGCTGACCACGATTTTGTTCATAAAGGACATCATTGTTGGCGGTCATGACCTCAGTTTTTCGTTTCAGATCATAGTGTGGTTATGGTTCACGGTGCTTTTTGCTAATTTTGCGGAAGCGGTCGCGGAAGGGCGGGGTAAGGCACAGGCCGATTCACTGCGCAAGGCCCGTACCGAAACCCAGGCAAAGCTCTTGTCGGGTGAAGACCGCACCAATTTCAAACTGGTTCCGGGCACGAGCCTGAAGGTCGGTGATATCGTTCTGGTTGACGCTGGCGACATCATCCCGTCAGACGGTGAAGTTGTCGAAGGTATCGCATCGGTCAATGAATCAGCAATAACAGGCGAATCTGCACCTGTCATCCGGGAATCCGGTGGTGATCGATCAGCGGTAACGGGTGGCACACAGGTGCTGTCCGATTGGCTTCGTGTCCGCATCACGGCAGCAGCTGGTTCAACATTCATCGACCGAATGATCGCGCTGGTTGAAGGTGCAGAACGTCAAAAGACACCCAATGAGATTGCACTCAACATTCTCCTTGCAGGCATGACGCTTATATTCGTGTTGGCAACGGCGACTATTCCAAGTTTTGCATCCTATGCCGGCGGCGCAATTCCCGTTGTGGTGCTGGTCGCTTTGTTCGTGACGCTCATCCCGACCACGATCGGTGCATTGCTCTCAGCCATCGGTATTGCCGGTATGGACAGGCTCATCCAGTTCAATGTGCTTGCGATGTCAGGTCGTGCGGTTGAGGCGGCGGGTGATGTGGATACATTGCTGCTCGATAAGACCGGCACCATTACTTTCGGTAACCGTCAAGCCACTGAGTTCAGCCCGGTGAAGGGTGTGAGTGAACAGGAACTTGCCGATGCAGCACAACTTGCATCGCTCGCGGACGAAACTCCTGAGGGCCGTTCCATCGTGGTTCTGGCCAAGGAAAAGTACGGAATCCGCGCCCGCGATATGGCGACCTTACACGCCACGTTTGTGCCATTCACAGCGCAGAGCCGCATGAGCGGCGTGGATATTGATGGTTCTTCAATCAGAAAAGGTGCGGTTGAGGCTGTCCTTTCATATGTCGACCTCTCGACAGTTGCGACAGGCGCCACACGCGCCAGCAGCGAAACCGTTCGCGAATTGCAGGCGATTGCCGATCAGATTGCCAAAGCAGGTGGAACGCCGCTTGCAGTTGTCAGGGACGGGAAGCTTCTGGGTGTTATTCATCTCAAGGACATCGTGAAGGGTGGCATCCGGGAACGTTTCGCTGAACTGCGGCGCATGGGTATCCGCACCGTCATGATCACCGGTGATAATCCTTTGACAGCAGCGGCAATTGCTGCGGAAGCTGGCGTTGACGATTTTCTTGCTCAGGCAACACCTGAAAACAAGCTTTCGCTCATCCGCGATGAACAGTCCAAGGGCAAACTCGTTGCCATGTGCGGTGATGGTACAAATGATGCTCCAGCGCTGGCGCAGGCGGACGTCGGCGTTGCCATGAACACTGGTACAGTTGCTGCTCGTGAAGCGGGAAACATGGTCGATCTTGATAGTGATCCGACGAAGTTGATCGAAATCGTTGGCATCGGCAAGCAGCTGCTCATGACGCGTGGTGCCTTGACGACATTTTCCATCGCCAATGATATCGCCAAATACTTTGCGATCATCCCAGCAATGTTTCTGGCATTTTACCCGCAACTGGCCGCGCTCAATATTATGGGTCTGCAGACACCTCAGAGCGCCATCCTATCGGCCATCATCTTCAATGCGCTTATCATCGTTGCCCTTATCCCCCTGTCACTGAAAGGTGTAAAATACCGCGCAGTGGGTGCCGGGGCGCTTCTAAGCCGCAATCTGCTCATCTACGGCCTTGGCGGCGTTATTGTTCCGTTCGTCGGAATTAAAGCCATCGACGTGGTCATAACAAGCCTTGGGCTTGTGTAAAGGATATCCCGATGCTCAAACAACTTAAGCCCGCGATTGTCATGATAATCGCACTCACAATTATCACAGGCCTGCTCTACCCCTTGGGGATGACCGGATTATCGCAGCTCCTTTTCGCACGTCAGGCAAACGGCAGCCTTGTTGAAAAGGACGGCAAGATAATCGGGTCTGAATTGATCGGTCAGGCGTTCACAAGTGACCAGTATTTTCATGGGCGGCCATCGGCTGCCGGTGACGGCTACAATGCTGCAGCCTCCAGCGGCTCCAATCTCGGACCGACAAACCCGAAATTGATTGATCGCATCAAGACCGATGCCGCATTCTTGAAGGAAAGTAACCCCGGCGCACCGGTCCCGATCGATCTCGTGACGACCTCCGGAAGTGGACTTGATCCGGACATTTCACCTGAAGCGGCTTATTTTCAGGTTGGACGAGTAGCCAAGGCTCGTGGTGCAGATGAACAGGCTATTCGCAAACTGGTTGACCAAAATGTCGAAGGCCGTGAACTCGGCTTTATGGGTGAACCGGTTGTGAATGTTCTGAAATTGAATCAGGCGCTTGATAGCCTGGACAAATAACTTTTGAATATGGAGGCCGGAGATTTGCATCAGCATAGCTCCGGCCTTTCGTCATTGGGAGGCTTTGTAAATGCCTGACGACAATCGCGACTTGGATCGAAGACCATCTCCGGATGCGCTTCTCGAAAATGCCGATCGTGAACGTCGCGGCCGACTGAAGATTTTTCTCGGCGCTGCTCCGGGGGTAGGAAAGACCTACGAAATGTTGATGTCGGGCCGGGCAGCAATTGCCGACGGATCAGATGTCGTGATTGGTGTTGTCGAAACCCATGGTCGAAAAGAGACACAGGCTCTTGTCGAAGGTTTTGAAGTCGTGCCGCGCAGAAGCGTTGACTATAAAAATCATCAACTTGAAGAGATGGATATTGACGCAATCCTCGCGCGGCGTCCGGCTCTCGTATTGGTTGATGAACTTGCACACACCAATGCACCGGGCAGCCGCCATCCCAAGCGGTATATGGATGTTGAGGAAATTCTGTCTCAGGACATTGATGTCTATTCGACCTTGAATATTCAGCATGTCGAGAGCCTGAATGATATTGTTGCCCAGATCACCCGGGTTCGTGTGCACGAAACTGTGCCGGATTCGGTCATTGATCAGGCAGATGAAGTTGAAATTATCGATCTTACCCCGGCCGATCTCATCAAGAGATTGCAGGAAGGCAAGGTATACCTGCCTGCGACGGCCAAACGAGCGACAGAGAACTATTTTTCTCCGGGCAATCTGACCGCACTGCGTGAGCTTGCCTTGCGCCGGACTGCCCAGCGCGTTGATGATCAATTGCTTACGCATATGCAGGCCAATGCAATATCGGGACCATGGGCTGCCGGTGATCGCGTTTTGGTATGTGTTGATGAACAACCGCGCGGTGCCTCACTTGTGCGCTATGCGCGGCGACTGGCAGACAGGCTCCGTGCTCCATGGGCCGCAGTTCATGTTGAAACGCAGCGGTTTGCTCGCCTCTCGGAGGTCGACAGGGACAGACTGGCGTCAACCTTGCGTTTGGCCGACCAATTGGGCGGTGACACGATCACACTTCCCGGCCGGAATGCCGCGGAAGAAATCGCCCGGCATGCACGGGAGAACAATGTCACTCATATCGTAACGGGCAAGCCGAATAAGCCACGGTGGCGTGAGCTGTTTGAGGGATCCGTATCCCACGACCTGATACGGCATGCCGGAAACATCAGCGTCCACGTTATTTCAGGCAATGATCAGGAGGTGGTCTCCTCGCAACGGCGTTCCGCGAGTGCGCCAAGACCAAACTTCCAGATCAAACCGTATCTCGTGAGCACCGGGTATGTTGTAGCAGCCCTCGGATTTGGTCTTCTGCTGTCGCGCTTTCTCGATGTGCGCAACATCGCGCTCGTATTTCTCATGGCGGTGCTGGCATCGGCCGTAACGTTGGGATTATGGCCAGCCTTGTTTGCCTCCGTCGTGAGCGCAGCGGTACTTAACTTCTTTTTCCTTGATCCACTTTATACTCTGGTAATCAGTGATCCAGAGAGCGTTATTGCGCTTGGGTTTTTCTTTGTCGTCGCGGTGATCGCCAGCAATCTGACGGCTCGGGTCCAGCGGCAAGCCTCGTCGGCACGCCAGCGTGTTCGGACCACGGAAGACCTTTACTCCTTCAGCAAAAAATTAGCGAGAACCGGCACCCTTGATGACGTCCTTTGGGCAACAGCATTCCAGATTGCGTCGATGCTTAAAGTACGGGTGGTGCTTCTTTTGCCTGATCATGGTTCCATTCAGGTCAAGGCGGGATATCCGCCGGATGATACGCTGGATGAGGCTGATATTGCCGCCGCGCGGTGGGCTTGGGAAAACAACCGCGCTGCGGGCCGGGGAGCCGATACGCTTCCGGGGGCAAAACGGCTCTATTTGCCCTTGCGAACGGGCCGTATGGCGGTTGGTGTCATTGGTCTCGACAATGATAAGCAAGGCCCGCTTCTGTCACCGGAGCAGCAACGGCTGCTGGACGCACTGGCGGATCAGGCGGCGGTTGCCATTGAACGGACACAGCTTGCAGGTGATGTTGACCGCGCAAAGCTGGCGGCCGAAGCAGATCGCCTGCGCTCGGCACTGCTGACGTCAATTTCACACGATCTCAAAACGCCGCTCGCGGCGATTATGGGCGCGGCTGGAACGTTGAAGGAATTTGCGCCCGCGCTTGCTGAAGACGCCAAAATTGACCTGTTGTCGACCGTGCTTGATGAGTCCGAAAGGCTCAATCGCTTTATTTCCAATTTGCTCGATATGACGAAGCTGGAATCCGGGGCAATGGAACCAAACTACGCCTTCCAGTATGTCGGTGATATCGTTGGGACTGCGCTCGATAGGGCCAGGAAAATTATTGGCCGGCATAAGACGGAGATTGATATTCCCGCTGCTTTGCCCGTGTTGAGACTGGATGCGGTTCTGTTCGAACAGGTTCTGTTCAACCTGCTCGATAATGCCTCAAAATATGCACCTGAAGGATCAAGTTTGCGCATACAGGCGTGGAGCGACGATGGCTGGGTTATCCTGCAGGTTATGGACGAGGGGCCGGGTATCCCTGAAGAGGATCTGGAGCGCGTATTTGATACGTTTTATCGCGTCAGAAAAGGTGATCGGGTAACTGCCGGTACCGGGCTCGGACTTTCGATATCGAGAGGTTTCATTGAAGCCATGGGTGGCACGATCACCGCCGAGCGCAGAACAGACCGCTCCGGCGCCATCTTTACGATCAGAATGCCTATCCCAAAGGACACTCCAACAATTGAAGAGCTGACATGACCAACTCAAATGTCAAAATATTGGTTGTCGATGATGAATCGCCAATCCGTAAATTGCTTCGGGTGGGTCTGAGTACCCAAGGATACACCGTTCTTGAAGCAGGAAACGCATGGTCGGCAATAGAGCAGGTACGCCTCACGCGTCCCGACCTCATCATTCTTGATCTGGGTCTTCCTGATTTGTCTGGTCATGAATTGCTGCGCAGGTGGCGTGACGAAGAGCTGGAACTCCCGGTCATTATTCTGTCAAGCCGGACCGATGAGAAGGGCATCGTGGAAGCGCTTGAGCTTGGCGCAGATGATTATATCACCAAGCCATTTGGAATGAATGAAATTGCGGCCCGTATTCGCGTCGCTCTGCGCCACCGACTTCAGCAACAGGGCGAAAGACCGGTGTTTGAAACGGGGAGTCTCTCCGTCGACATCGTCAAACGCATCGTCAAGGTTGATGGCAAGGAGATCAAGCTTTCCCCGAAGGAATACGATATCTTGCGTATTCTTGTTCAGTACGCCGGGAAGGTTCTGACACATCAGTTCCTGCTTGATCAGGTGTGGGGAGGGTCCACGGATGTGCAATATCTTCGCGTATATGTCCGGCAGCTACGCCAGAAAATTGAACAGACACCAGATCAACCAAAATACATCACGACAGAAACTGGCGTTGGCTACCGTCTCAGGGAGGTGGATTGAGCATCATTTGCTTGATCACCAAACTGCGCATCATAAATTGAATGAGTATTGCAATGAAGCTTGTCGACTATATCGCTCTTGAGAGCATTGTTCCTGATCTTGACGTCTCGTCCAAGAGTCAGGCTCTGCAGGCGATTTCAACCAATATATCGCCGATGATTGGCGTATCGGCGGATGTGATCGTTCATTCGCTGCAAAAACGGGAAGAACTTGGTTCCACGGGTGTTGGTGGAGGTATCGCAATTCCGCACGCCCGCATTCTTGGGATATCAAAGCCGATCGCGGCTTTTGCAAAATTAAAGAAACCTATTGATTTTGAGGCGATAGACGATTTGCCCGTCGATATTATTCTTGTGTTACTGACACCGGATCAGGCACCGGCTGAACATCTGAATGTCCTTGCATGCTTTTCCAGAAAGCTTAGGTCGCCGGATGTGCTTAAGAGGATGAGGGCGACCAGAAATGCACAAACATTATTGGATTGTCTGGTGATGGACACATAGAGCGGGCCCTGAAACAGGCGGCAGCTCCCCGTTCACTGAAAAAACTGCCTCTGTTGATGCCTCGCTTTGAAGCATGAATGCGCTCTCCTGATATCAAGCGCGTTTCCGCTGGCCGCGGTTCGCATCATGTCGATTGCGACTGGCGGTCTTTTGCTTGGACGTTTGTGCCAGATCACTCCAGGCATCGGCGAGTATAAATTCATTGTCATCTGTACAGCAGACGGCTCCCGGTACATGATCGCTTTCAGCAGTAGCAAAATGAACCGCCGCTTCCTTGTCGGCGAACAGGCCGCCGACCAGGTGTTTGCGGTCGCATACCATCCAGCATCCGTCCGGATTCTTTCCGACAAGAAAACGGCTGCTCAAGTTTGAATTGGCGTGATTCTGATAAGCATAGGCCATGATTGGTCACTTTCCGCTTGAATGGGACTCGAAGCGTTTCTGTTTTGATGATGTTATGAGGGTTGCGGAATTCGGCGTTCCACTCACAGCCGCCAGGCAAGAGGCGCTGAGAGCATTTTGGACAGACCTTCGACCGCGTTTGTTTTCACGTTGTCCTGAGGAATTTGCCCGCCAGCTGCGGGACCGCCGAGTTCGTCCAGAGCCAATCGGATCTGGAGGGCCGTTTCCCCTGATACAGGAACCAGAGGCAGGCGGAGTTCGTCGCTCATGCCGCGTCGATGCTTGAGTGCGGACTTGATGGAGCACGGATTCGTATCGAGATCGAGTGCGCTGAGGACCGGCTGCAATCTTTGCTGGATATATCTGGCAGTCGGCCAATCATTTTTTCTGCAGGCATTGTGCATAGCGACGCAGACATGCGGCAGAACATTGGCAATGACCGAAATGCTGCCGTCGCCACCTGTCAGATTGAAGGCATGCGCGGTCGCGTCATGTCCTGACAGCAGAATGAAACGGTCCTGGAATGTGTGCCGAACTTCGTCGACGCGTCTGATGTCGCCGGTCGCGTCCTTGATGCCGATGATCGAGGGTATCTGTGCAAGCCGGTCAAGGGTCTGTAGCGACAGGTCGACACCGGTTCTTGACGGAACATTGTAGATGAAGATGGGCAGTTTCACCCGCTGCGCAATCGTTTCGAAGTGATGCGCGATGCCGTTTTGGCTTGGCTTGTTGTAGTAGGGGGTGACCACAAGAGCCGCATCGGCGCCGCGTGATTCCGCTGCCGATGTGTAGGCCACCGTAAGCTCGGTGCTGTTCGTACCTGTGCCAGCAATGACAGGAACCCGTCCCTTGGATACTCTGATGGTGGTGCGGATGATCTTTAAACGTTCGTCCCAGGAAAGCGTTGGGGCTTCACCTGTGGTTCCGCAGGGCACAAGGCCCTCTATGCCTGACATAATCTGCCATTGGATATGTTCAGCGAGGGTGTCGTGATCGACAACGCCATTTTTGAACGGAGTGACGAGGGCAGTCATTATGCCCGATAATCGTGGGGGGATGGGATTGGTCATGGATTTCCTCTTTTGGACGATCTGGTGGGATCAGCGCAAATTCTGAAATTCAGATGAAGTTGTTGATGGCCGCATATATTCTCAAGGCGGCAGCGCCGGATAAAAGAGAGGCAAGTACCAGCAACGCGATCAGCGTTGGGCCGAGCTTCGATATATGGCGGGTTTCAATGGTCTGATTGTTGGCTGGCAACAAACGGTTCGACGTCATCGTCATTTCCTTGCACTCCAATTCTTTGGGTACAGGAAAGAAATACCATGGTCTCGGATAGGAATTCCATTCCGCACCAAGCGCAAAGATATCAAGAAGTTATAAAGATGGAGCCCATACGCATGGCCGCCGGTATGCGGTGCGATATTATCGAGCCCAACAGGTGGGCACTCCGTGACCAATGCGTCTGGTGCATAGGTGGAATGAGGGATTGTGACTGTTTTAAATCGATTGAAAGTCTTATGTTCCAGTCATCGAAACGACGCCGGGACCAAGCAAGGTTGCTGACGTCAGATAGCCCTCAGAAAGGGGATCATCATGAACGTAGCACGCTCTTTTAATAACTGGCTCAAGTTCCGTCAGACCGTTACTGAACTTGGCCGCATGTCCAGCCGCGAACTTCAGGATTTGGGCATCGACCGCGCCGATATCCGCAGTGTTGCCCGCGCATCGGTCGCTCGCTGATAGCGATAGACCAACCAGCCAATAACCGCTCGACGCCCGCTTTTGACGCGGGCGTTTTTGCATTGATCTGCCAGTTCATGCCGCAGCTGTTCCCCTGGCGGTAAGGCCAATTCGGCCAATCCCACTTTGATCAATGAAGGAAAATACAGGGAATTGAGTGTATATGGCGGAGAGGGAGGGATTTGAACCCCCGATGGAGTTGCCCCCATGCCGCATTTCGAGTGCGGTGCTTTCAACCACTCAGCCACCTCTCCGCGTATAAGTGCCTGCCTTAGACAGACCCTCGATGTGGCCGGGACGATAATCCCAGCCGATGCCGCGATGTCTGTTGGTTTGATCCGTAAGACTTGGCTTGAGCGTGCGACGCGCTAGATAGCGGGCAAAGCGCAAGGATACAAGAGCAATTTTGCGTTAAATTTCTTGACTCTCTTATAATCCTCACCTTATAAGCGCCCAACGACTGGCGTGGGGGATTCTCCGCGCCGTTTGTTTTTGAGTCTGGATGCCCAAATTCGCAAGGATAGAAAGCATCTTTCGATTAATATGTCACGACTGACAAAAAGACGGTTATTGCCTTTAAACCGGCAAAAAACCGAACCGAACGCCGAAAGGGCATAAAATGTTCGCAGTCATCAAAACTGGTGGTAAGCAGTATCGCGTTGCCGCCAATGACCTTCTGAAGGTCGAGAAAGTTGCCGGCAATGCCGGTGATATCGTTCAATTTGCCGAAGTTCTGATGGTTGGTGTCGGTGCAGACGCTACGATCGGTGCTCCGACCGTTGGCGGCGCGCTGGTAACAGCTGAAGTCGTCGAGCAGGGCCGGGCGCGCAAGGTTATCGCTTTCAAGAAGCGTCGCCGCCAGAACTCCAAGCGTACACGCGGTCATCGTCAGGAATTGACGACGATCCGTATTGCCGAGATCCTGACGGATGGTGCCAAGCCTACGAAGACTGCTGCTGACAAGCCTGTCAATAAGAAGCCTGCGCCTAAGACAGAAGTTGCTGCTGTAGAGGCAACCGAGACTAAAGCCGCCCCGAAAGCCAAAGCTGCGCCGAAGAAGGCTGCTGCCAAGGCCGAAAAGCCCGCTTCGGGCGAGTAAGAACAGGTTTAAAGGAGAAATCCCATGGCACACAAAAAAGCTGGTGGTTCGTCGCGCAACGGTCGTGATTCCGAATCAAAGCGCCTTGGCGTGAAGAAGTTTGGCGGCGAGCGCGTGCTTGCTGGCAACATCCTCGTTCGTCAACGCGGCACCAAATGGCATCCCGGCGTCAATGTTGGCCTCGGCAAGGATCACACACTCTTCGCACTTGAAGCCGGTGTTGTATCTTTCCGTACCAAAGCCAACGGCCGTAGTTTCGTGTCGATCGTGAACCCGATCGCCGAAGCAGCAGAATAGCTGGTCCTGCTTAAAGCACCGGCGTCCCCATCGGACCCGGTGACTGGCAACCAAGCCAAAAGATCAAAGGGAGATGGGGTTACCACCCATCTCCCTTTTCGCATCTGGAGGATAGCAAAATGGTTGCCGAATTACTGGAAGACGATGAAGACAGACTGGACCTGATAGACTGTCCGGTCTTAGTGACCGAACGCTTGGTCCTGCGCGCGCCGCACACCGAGGACGTTGACGCAATTGCCCGTCTCGCCGACAATCTTCGTGTGGCGGAAATGCTTTCCCGCATGCCCCACCCCTACACACAAGATCATGCGGTGGACTTCGTGCGCCGCGCCAATGCGGGCGAGATCGGCAAATGCGTTTACGCGATTACCTTGGCACAGTCCGGTACATTCATCGGCTGCTGCGGTATCAATTACCGCCGCAGCAAGGACCAGCGGATAAATGAGCCACGCAAGGACGAGCTTGAGATCGGCTACTGGCTGGGCGAGCCCCATTGGGGCAAGGGCTATGCGACGGAAACGGCGCATGCACTGGTTGATCTCGTGTTCCGTGCCACGCAGGTTGAAAAGCTGCATGCCTCCTGCCGGGTCTCGAACATGGGTTCGCGGCGGGTGCTCTATAAGAGCGGATTCCAGTATGCCAACACAGGCATGATGGATTCGCTTGCGGCCGGAAACGTGCCTGTCGAACGCTATATGCTGGATCGGCGGACATGGATCGGGCTTCGTAGCTGGAATGCGTAATTATGACTGGCCGCCTCAATCTCATGAGACGGCCAGTTTTCTTCTCGTGCATTTTCCTGTAATGCCTCGGGACATCAAAAAGGACTGAACTTCCATGAAATTTCTCGATCAGGCGAAAGTCTATATCCGCTCCGGCGACGGTGGTGCCGGCTCGGTATCGTTCCGTCGTGAAAAATTTCTGGAATTTGGCGGTCCCGATGGTGGTGACGGCGGACGCGGCGGCGATGTCTGGGCCGAGGCTGTAAATGGTCTCAACACGCTGATCGACTATCGTTACCAGCAGCATTTCAAAGCCAAAACAGGCATGCACGGCATGGGCCGCAACATGACCGGCGGCAAGGGCTCTGATGTTGTGCTCAAAGTTCCGATTGGAACGCAAATCTTCGAAGACGACAATGAAACGCTGATTTATGACTTTACCACTGTTGGTCAGCGCTATCGTTTGGCCAAGGGTGGCAATGGCGGTTTTGGCAATCTGCACTTCAAGACATCGACCAATCAGGCGCCGCGCCGCGCCAATCCCGGACTTGAGGGCGAAGAGCGCAATTTGTGGCTGCGGCTGAAGCTGATCGCCGATGCCGGTCTGCTGGGCAAGCCCAATGCTGGCAAGTCGACTTTCCTTGCCAGTGTGACGGCGGCTAAACCGAAAATCGCTGACTATCCGTTCACGACGTTGCATCCAAACCTTGGTGTTGCCCGCATCGATGCGCGCGAATTTGTCATTGCCGATATTCCAGGACTTATCGAAGGCGCGCATGAGGGCGTGGGCATTGGCGACCGGTTCCTTGGCCATGTGGAGCGTACGCGGGTTCTCCTGCATCTTGTTTCGGCACAGGAAGAGAATGTTGCGCAAGCCTACAAAACGGTGCGCACTGAGCTTGAGGCCTATGGTCACGGACTGGCTGACAAGCTTGAGATCGTGGCACTGAGCCAGATTGATACGCTGGATGCCGCTGCGCGCAAGAAGAAGATTGCAGCGCTGAAAAAGGCAGCCGGGCGTGAGCCGATGCTGTTGTCTGCGGTCAGTCGCGAGGGTGTTGAGCAGGTCTTGCGGGCACTATCGGCCATCATTCTGGAATCGCGTCAGTCAGAGGCCCCGGTAGAGGTCGATACCCGCTTCAAATATTGAGTAGCATGATGTTTGCGGAAGAAATCGTCTTGTGGCTTACCCCCCTCTGTCCTGTCGGACATCTCCCCCACAAGGGGGGAGATCACATTAGCATAAACGCCTTTGCACAACCGGAAACGTTTCAAATTGTGCAAAGGCAGTACAGACAGCTGATCTCCCCCCTTGTGGGGGAGATGCCCGACAGGGCAGAGGGGGGTGAATGACCACCAATACTCCTCTCAAATTGTCTGGCTATCGGCGGATCGTGGTCAAGATCGGCTCGGCCTTGCTGGTGGACCGTTCCAAGGGATTGAAGCGCGATTGGCTGGAAAGCCTTGGGAGCGATGTGGCGCGGTTAGTGCAGGCGGGTGTCGAGGTGATGATCGTCTCCTCCGGTGCCATTGCGCTGGGGCGAACTGTGCTTGGATTGCCAAAGGGCCCCTTGCGGCTGGAGGAAAGCCAAGCTGCTGCGGCTGCTGGCCAGATCGAGCTTGCCAAGGCCTATGCCGAAGTGCTGGGCCATCATCAATTGCGGGCAGGGCAAATCCTTTTGACGCTGTCCGACACGGAAGAGCGCCGCCGCTATCTCAACGCCCGTGCCACGGTGGGCACATTGCTGCGGCTCAAGGCCGTGCCCGTCATCAATGAAAATGACACGGTGGCGACGACTGAAATCCGCTATGGCGACAATGATCGTCTTGCTGCCCGTGTTGCGACGATGATGGGCGCTGATCTTCTGATCCTTTTGTCTGACATTGATGGACTTTACACTGCTCCACCACATCAGAACCCCGATGCGCAGTTTCTGCCGGTGGTCGATGCGATTACGCCTGATATTGAAGCTATGGCAGGCGCTGCCGCTTCGGAATATTCGCGCGGCGGCATGAAAACCAAGCTCGACGCGGGCAAGATTGCCAATGCGGCGGGGACGGCGATGATCATTGCGTCGGGTACGCGCATGCACCCCTTGGGCGCTATCGACGCAGGTGAGCGGTCAACATTGTTCAAACCAAGCTCAAATCCTGTCAATGCGTGGAAGACCTGGATCTCAGGCAATCTCGAACCGGCGGGGCGGCTGGTGATCGACGAGGGTGCGCTTGTCGCGCTGAAATCGGGCAAATCACTTCTGGCGGCGGGTGTACGCGAGGTGGCCGGACAGTTCACGCGCGGCGATACGGTTGCCGTGGTGGGGCCTGATGGACGCGAAGCAGCGCGCGGCCTTATTGCTTATGATGCCGGGGATGCCGTAAAGATTGCGGGGCGGAAAACCAATGAGATTGCCTCGATCCTTGGTTATGATGCCCGTTCCGCGATGATCCACCGGGATGATCTGGTTATGCGCGCAGCAAAACGTGCTGCGAAGGAGTGAAAGATGCTGGGACGAGTCGAGTCGATTGACGACGTTGCTGAACTGATGGCCGAAATTGGCCGCAGAGCCCGTGCCGCTGCCCAGCCCCTGTCGATCGCATCGCCGGAACAGAAAATGATAGCGTTGATCGCCATGGCGGACGCTGTTGATCGCCATGCCGCAGAGATTTTGCAAGCCAACAGCCGGGATATGGCCAATGGCGAAAAAGCTGGGATGGCTGTTTCGCTGCTCGATCGGCTGAAACTCGATGCTGGCCGCGTTGCCTCGATTTCGGAAAGCATCCGAACGATTGCCGCGCTCAAAGACCCGGTTGGCGATATCATTGCCGAATGGGATCGGCCCAATGGCCTGCATATCGAACGTGTACGCACGCCGCTTGGCGTTATTGGTGTGATCTATGAAAGCCGCCCGAATGTGACCGCCGATGCGGGCGCGCTTTGCCTGAAATCCGGCAATGCGGTCATCCTGCGTGGCGGGTCCGATTCTGCCCACTCATCGCGTGCGATCCATACGGCATTGATCGAAGGTCTTGAGGCGGCGGGCCTGCCTAAAGATGCCATTCAGCTTGTTCCGGTGACAGACCGCGCTGCGGTTGGTGAAATGCTCAAAGGACTGGACGGAAATCTTGATGTGATTATTCCGCGTGGTGGCCGGAGCCTTGTCGCCCGCGTGCAAGCGGAAGCGCGGGTTCCGGTCTTTGCCCATCTGGAAGGGCTCTGCCACGTCTATGTCGACGCCTCTGCCGATCTTGAAATGGCGCGCCGGATTATCGTCAATGCCAAGATGCGCCGGACCGGCGTGTGCGGTTCGGCAGAGACCCTGCTTCTGGACCGGCTGATTGCGCCGGTGCGCCTTTTGCCATTGCTGGAGGATTTGCATCAGGCGGGCTGCGAGATCCGTGGGGATGAAGGCGTCGTCGCACTTTTTGCCGAAGCGAAATCTGCGAGCGAAGAAGACTGGTCGACAGAATATCTCGATGCCATTATCTCGGTGAAACTGGTTGATGGGATCGGCGATGCTATCAAGCATATCAACCGCTACTCATCGCACCACACGGAGGCTGTCATTGCCGAGGATGTGCATGTGGTCGAGCAATTCTTCAACGAAATCGACTCGGCGATCCTGTTACATAACGCTTCGACGCAATTTGCCGATGGCGGCGAATTTGGCATGGGTGCAGAAATCGGTATTGCTACCGGCAAGATGCATGCGCGTGGTCCGGTGGGGGTTGAGCAATTGACCTCGTTCAAATACCGCGTTCGCGGTAACGGCCAGATCCGCCCGTGACATCCATTGAGGCGTTACGTCACGATTTTCCGGGGGTGAGCGCTGCGCAATTGCGCATGCCCTTCGTTGAAAAGGGGATGACCGTCGGGTTATTTGGTGGGTCATTCAATCCACCCCATGCGGGCCATGCGCTGGTGGCGGAAATTTCATTGCGCCGGCTGCAGCTTGATCAGCTCTGGTGGATTGTTACGCCGGGTAATCCGCTGAAGGACCAACGCCATCTGGCACCACTGGCCGAACGGCTTAAACTGTGCGAACGCCAAGTGCATGATCCGCGTATCAAGGTGACTGCGTTCGAGGCTGCTTATAATGTTCGCTATACGGCCGATACGCTGGCCTTGATCAAGGCGCGCAATCCGGGTGTGAATTTTGTCTGGATCATGGGTGCCGACAATCTTGCGGATTTTCACCGCTGGCAGCGCTGGCAGAAGATCGCCATGACATTCCCTATTGCCGTGATTGACCGTCCGGGTTCGACTTTGGCGTTCCTGTCATCGCGGATGGCCAAGACTTTCGACTATGCGCGGTTTGATGAAGAAGACGCGCCGCTGCTGGCGCGAGCACCCGCACCAGCATGGACTTTCATCCATGGACCACGGTCTTCCCTGTCATCGACGGCGATACGTAACGGGGCGGCAAAACGGCAGGAATGAAATCGTGAACAAAGGTTCAGTCGTCACGTCTTGAAAGTGTCATGCGACTCTGCCTATCTTAATAACGTGCAGCACGATTAAAGGCTGCGGCGCGTTGTTCTTATTGGAAAGGAAATACACTGAGAACAGCAATTCAGAAGAAGGATGCCTTGGCTCCTTCAACGGCGGAGATGAACGGTGAAACTTCCGTTTCTCTTGCCCTCCAGACAGTCCTTGCCAGTCTCGATGACTCCAAGGCTGAAAAAATTGTCCCCATCGATCTTCGTGGAAAATCTGTCATCGGCGACCATATGGTCATCGCATCGGGTCGTTCACACCGTCACGTAACGGCGGTGGCTGATCAGCTCCTGCGTGCCCTGAAGGAAAGCGGTCACAGCAATAATGCGAAGGTTGAGGGTCTTGCCAGCGGTGATTGGGTGCTGATCGACACGGGCGATATCATCATCCATATTTTCCGTCCTGAGGTGCGTGAGTTCTACAATCTTGAAAAGATGTGGCTTGCTCCCGAACTCGACGGGGAAACCGTACACTAGAATCGCGTGTGCCGTAACGGCACACGAAACCGCTCTGGTGTGAGAAAGTTCTGACGGATTGAAGCGTCCGGGCATCAAGCCATTTGTGGACGCTTTGAACGGCTTACTGGATCTGGACCGGTCATTGACCGGGGCGTTATAGTTTGCGCAGAGTGACGCAAGACTGGAGTGTGCCATGCGTATCACCGTTTTTGCCGTGGGCCGGATGAAATCTGGCCCCGAACGGGAACTGGCAGACCGCTATTTTGACCGGTTGAAAAAGACCGGTTCTCCACTCGGTCTTGAATTCAATACAGTTACGGAAATCACTGAAAGCCGCGCCCAGCAGCCGGAGCTGCGCAAGCAGGAAGAATCGGCGAAAGTGCTTGAAGCGCTTGATCAGGGCGGGGTTCTTGTCCTTCTCGACGAGCGTGGCAAAACCATGCCGTCAGAAGACTTCGCCAATGCCATTGCCCGTTTTCGCGATGATGGTAAACGGCAACTGCTTCTGGCGATTGGTGGGCCTGATGGTCATGATGCCTCGCTGCGGGCTCGTGCCGATCTTGTTTTGGCACTCGGTGCCATGACGTGGCCGCATCAGATCGTCCGTATTCTCGTGGCGGAGCAGCTGTACCGGGCGACGACTATTCTTTCAGGTCACCCTTATCACAGGGTCTAAAGGAGTTTCGCCACCTCCATAGGAGATGGCGAAAACAAGATTGGTGATTTCGATCAATAATCGTCAGGCTGGTAATAACGATCATCACCATAGTTGCGACGATCATCGCGGCGCGGATAGCGATCATCCCGCCGAGGACGATCATCCTGATCGCGCCAACGCGGACGTCCGCCACTATCGGCAAAAACAGCACCGCAACCCTTGTCTACCCAAATCCTGCCGCGGCTAAAGCCCCAGCTCTGACCGGGAATGCAAGGCGAACCGGAAAGCTGCCTGATAATACGCGGCCGGCGCATATCAGCATCGCATTCATTGTAGCGGAACTTGCGTGATTCGCACCTTACGGCGCGTTCCTGTGCCTGGGCTTCAGGCACCGTTACGAACTGCATACCCCCCAGGGTAACAGCCAAAGCTAGTAAATATCGGTACATTTTCCCTCTCCGATATGATGACAACACATGTCGAACCTACATGTGTTCAAGGCGCAATTGTGGAGTTTGTTCCACGCCGGTCAATCACATTTCTACCGTTGCTTGTTATGCTTTGTCAGGTGAAGCGTCCAGTCTCACTGTTCACCAGATCGGAAATGAAGCTGGAGACGGCTGTGATGCGCCGCAGTGTGCGCACAGATTCATGATAGGCGAGCCAATAGGAGCGGTGAATGGTGCGTTCCGGCAGCACCGGCACAAGATCGGAATATTCCCGAGCAATGAATGTATGCAGGATACCGATCCCGGCACCCGCTTTAACAGCCTCGACCTGACCGATGGCGCTGGAAATTTCAAATGCGGGACGCCAGTCGCGGGTGATTTCCGGCGCATAATTAAGCGAGGGGCTGATGACGAGATCATCGACGTAACCAACCAATCGATGCTTTGCGAGATCTTCTATGTTTTGCGGTGCTGGGTGTTCTGCGAGATATGAACGGCTGGCGTAAAGACAGAGTGTATAATCGACGAGTTTTTTCGCCACGAGACGACCCTGATCCGGTCGGTCAACGGTTATGGCGATATCCGCCTCGCGGCGCGACAATGAGAAAGAGCGGGGGACAGGAACGAGCTGGATTTTCAGGTCGGGATAGCGGGCAGTCAGGATGGCGAGGCGTGGCGCAAGAAACGATACGCCGAAGCCATCAGGCGCTCCGATACGCACCGACCCTGAAATTGACACATCCGCATCACCCAAAGAGGAGCGGATCGACAGCATTTCGGCTTCCATACGCTCCGCAGACAGAAGAAATTCCTCTCCCGCATGGGTCAATTCGCAGCCATTGGTACGGCGGGTCAAAAGCTTTGTGTTGATGTCATTCTCAAGCGCGGTCAGGCGGCGGGCGACTGTCGCATGATTGACGCCAAGTCGCTTGGCCGCTCCCAGTATTTGCCCCGAGCGCGCCACACTCAGAAAAACCCGCACATCATCCCAGTTCATGAATGAGCCTCCTCATGCAGTGGTACTTCAATTTTTGCACAACGGATACGCTTTTGCTCGGCTTGCAATAAAAATTTTGAAGCGCGATGATAGGGTAACGAAATTCAATCAATCATAGGGAGGTTGCTCGCAATGCGTGAAGTTGGACATTTTATCGGTGGCAAGCATGTTGCCGGAACAAGCGGTCGCACGACCGAGATTTTCCAGCCAATGGACGGTACCGTGCAGGGCCGTGTCGCATTGGCAACACCTGGTGAAGTGCGCGCCGCCATTGCCAATGCCAAGGCAGCGCAGCCTGCATGGGCTGCCACCAATCCGCAGCGCCGCGCGCGCGCTTTGCGCAAGTTCCTTGATCTCGTCGAAGCGGAATATGATTCCCTCGCAGAACTTCTGGCGCGCGAGCATGGCAAGACCATTCCCGATGCGAAGGGCGATATTCAGCGCGGTCTGGAAGTGGTCGAGGTTTGCCTGGGTTCAGCCCATATGCTCAAGGGTGAATTCACCGACAATGCGGGTACGGGCATTGATGTTTACTCCATGCGTCAGCCGCTTGGCGTTGTTGCCGGTATCACGCCGTTCAACTTCCCAGCGATGATTCCACTGTGGAAGGCTGGTCCGGCGATTGCTTCGGGCAATGCCTTCATCCTGAAGCCTTCCGAACGCGATCCGGGCGTGCCGATGCGTCTGGCCGAACTTTTCATTGAGGCCGGTTTGCCAGCGGGCATCTTCAACGTCATCAATGGCGACAAGGAAGCCGTCGATACCATTCTTGATGATCCTGATATCAAGGCTGTTGGCTTTGTTGGTTCAACGCCGATTGCTCAGTACATCTATTCCCGTGCGACGGCCAACGGCAAGCGCGCCCAGTGTTTTGGCGGTGCCAAGAACCACATGATCATCATGCCTGATGCGGATATGGACCAGACGGTCGACGCACTCATCGGTGCTGGTTACGGTTCGGCTGGCGAACGCTGCATGGCGATTTCCGTTGCTGTTCCGGTTGGCAAAGATACGGCAGATCGTCTCGTTGAGCGTCTTATTCCGCGCGTCGAAAGCCTGAAGGTTGGTCCATCCACCGATATGACCGCGGATTACGGTCCTGTTGTCACACAGCAGGCACTTGATCGCATCAAAGGCTATGTTGATCTCGGTATCAAGGAAGGCGCCAAGCTTGTTGTTGATGGTCGTGGCTTCAAGATGCAGGGCTATGAAAACGGCTACTATATGGGTGGCTGCCTGTTCGACCACGTAACGCCAGATATGCGCATCTATAAGGAAGAAATCTTTGGACCGGTTCTCGGCATTGTCCGCGCCGATACCTATGAAGATGCGATCCGCCTGCCGAATGAACATGAATATGGCAATGGCGTTGCGATCTTTACCCGTGACGGCGACGCCGCCCGTGACTTCGCCTCGCGTGTACAGGTCGGCATGGTCGGCATCAATGTGCCAATCCCGGTTCCGATTGCTTACTACACATTTGGCGGTTGGAAGGGTTCCGGCTTTGGTGATCTGAACCAACACGGTCCCGATGCTTTCCGCTTCTACACCAAGACCAAGACTGTCACCTCGCGTTGGCCGTCAGGCGTCAAGGATGGTGCTGAGTTCGTCATTCCGACGATGAAATAAGTCACTTTGTGACTTGATCAAATCACCGCCCGGTTCATAACCGGGCGGTTTTTGTTTGGCCCTGACTTATGGCGCCAATGTCCTGAGATAACCAATCAAGCGGCTTGCCTCATCGGCAGCCTTATCCGGTTCGCGGGTGATGATTGCGTGGATGAGAGCCGTGTGCGCGCCTGCCGATTGCTCCAGACTTCCGGGTCGCTGCAGGCGGAACCAGAAGCGGCGGCTATGGGTTTGCAGCGGGGAGGCGAGGCGGGCGGCGTAAGGATTTTCCGCAGCCTGTCCCAATACCGTATCAAAAATCTTGTCGGCGTTAAGAAAGCCAATCACATCATTACCGCTTCGAGCAGCCGTCATCGCATCGGCTGCCGCCTTGAGCCGCTCATAATGCAGGGCTGCGCCATAGAGCGCGGCACCCCGTGCAAGAACCCGCTCCACACCCTCGCGGACATCAAGAACCTTGGCGAAATCCTGCGGATTAAGCGCTGAAATGGCGATACCCGAGCGCGGGCGAATTTCCATCAGGCCTTCCCAAGCCAGTTTCTGCACCGCCTCGCGCACGGGTGTGCGACCCATATTGGTCATATCCGTCAGGGTTCGTTCATTGACGATCGCTCCCGGCTCCAGCTTCAACGTCACGATCATCTCCTCAATCTGGCGATAGGCCAGATCGGCAAGACTCTCTCCTGTTTGGGCAATGGAGTGGGCGGTGGTTTGATCCATCAGACGAACTTTCTATTCAAGGCAATTGACAGCCACATGCTCTACAGATATATTTCTGATATATCAAGAAGGAGAAGAGACATGTGGTCAGGCGTTTTCCCTGCTGTTACAACCAAATTCACTGATGATGATAAACTCGATCACAAGGAAATGGAACGTTGCTTCTCTCTCCTGATGGATGCGGGTTGCGATGGCCTCATCGTTGCGGGGTCGCTGGGCGAAGGCCCGATGCTGAGCCATGACGAAAAGCTTGAAGTGCTGAAGACCGCGCAAAACGTCGCCAAGGGCAAGCCCGTTCTTCTGACCATCAACGAAGCGGCGACACGCGATGGCGCTGCGCTGGCCAAGCGGGCCGCCAAGGCCGGTGCCGATGGGCTGATGCTGGTCCCAAGCCCGATTTATCATACCGACCCGGAAGAAACGGTCATAACGCTCAAGGCTGTTGCAGCCGCTGGTGATCTGCCTGTGATGATCTATTCCAACCGCATTGCTTACCGCGTCGACATTACCAGTGAAATTCTGGCCGAGCTTGCATCGGACAAGCATTTCGTAGCGATCAAGGAATCATCGGATGATGTGCGCCGCACGAGCGATATCATCAATGCATTCGGTACGCGTTTTGATCTCTTTACCGGCGTTGACAATCTTGCTTTCGAAGCACTGACAACCGGTGCCATCGGCTGGGTTGCCGGGCTCGTCACCGCATTCCCGAAGGAGACGGTTGCGATCTACAAGCTCATTGGTGCGGGCCGCTATGCGGAAGCGCTTGAGATTTATCGCTGGTTCCGCCCCTTGCTCGACCTTGATGTCTCCACCTATCTTGTGCAGAACATCAAATTGGCGGAAGTCCATGAAATTGGAACCAATGATCGTGTGCGCCTGCCGCGCCAGCCTCTGCGCGGTGAGCGCCGGGCTGTTGTCGACAAGATCGTCAAGGATGCGATCGCATCACGGCCAAAACTGCCTGTTCTCTGAGATCAGGCAATGAGCGCCCACTGGGACAAGCAGGATATTGTCATTATCGGTGCCGGCATTGTCGGCATCGCTATCGCGGCTTTTCTTGGCGAAGCCGGACGCAAGGTTCTGGTGATTGACCGTCAGGGCATTTGCGAAGGCACAAGCTCCGGCAATGCCGGGGCGTTGGCTTTTTCCGATATTCTGCCGATGGCGTCCAAAGGGGTCATGGGCAAGGTTCCGGGTTGGCTGATGGACCCTCTCGGGCCTTTCACCATCCGTCCTTCTTATTTGCCGAAGCTGGCGCCGTGGCTCTACCGGTTCTGGCGCGCCAGCCGTCCCGATGTATTGGAGCGAACAACCATAGCTCAGGGCGCAATGATGCGTCTTGCCGAACCTGAGATGCTTGGGTTGATGCAGCGTGCCGGTATACGGCATATGGTACGCGAAGACGGTTCGCTTGAACTCTACGAGAGCGAGCACGAACTTAATCTGTCGTTGCCCGGCTGGGCTGCGCGCGACAAAGCTGGAATAGCGTTCGAACATCTGCGTGGCGAGGCATTGGCTGAATCCCAGCCGGGCCTGTCGCCACGCTTTGTTGCGGGAACCTTCGTTCCCGGATGGAAAACAGTCAGTGATCCCCAGCATGTCGGCAAGGGTCTGTGGGCCTATGCGGAAAAACTTGGCGCGCGGTTCGAACGCGCAGATGTGGTTTCAGTTGCAGCTGATAATGCTGGCGGGGTTGTCAGGATTGCAGATGGACGGATCATCGAAGCGGACAAGCTTATCATTGCTGCGGGTGCCTGGTCGCACCGCTTGGCAAGGCATCTTGGCGACAATATTCCGCTTGATACGGAGCGTGGCTACAACACGACCCTGCCAACGGGTGCGATAGACGTCAAATGCCAGTTGATTTTTTCCGGCCATGGCTTTGTTGTGACGCCGCTCGAAACCGGTGTGCGCGTTGGCGGTGCGGTGGAACTGGGCGGACTGGACCTGCCACCCAACTACAAGCGCTCGGAAGTCATGTTGCAAAAAGCCAAAACCTTCTTGCCCGATCTTGATATCTCTGGCGGTCGCCAGTGGATGGGATATCGTCCGTCCATGCCCGATTCCCTGCCGGTGATTGGCTACGCAAAAGGAAGCAAGAATATTCTCTATGCCTTTGGTCACGGGCATCTGGGATTGACCCAGTCCGCTGCCACGGGCCGCCTCATTTGTGATCTGGTCGAGGGCCGCAGACCCGCTATCCCGATCGATCCGTTTTACCCGCAACGCTTTTAGGACTTCGAGAATATCATGGCGCGTCATTCTTTCTTTTGTGTCGATGGTCACACCTGCGGCAACCCGGTACGCCTCGTGGCGGGTGGGGGACCCAACCTGACCGGTTCAAACATGATGGAAAAGCGCGCGCATTTCCTACGTGAATTCGACTGGATTCGCACGGGTCTGATGTTTGAGCCGCGCGGGCATGATATGATGTCCGGCTCAATCCTTTATCCGCCAACCCGCGATGATTGCGACGTGGCGGTGCTGTTCATCGAAACATCGGGCTGTCTGCCCATGTGTGGCCATGGCACCATCGGTACGGTGACGATGGCCATCGAACACGGGTTGATCACGCCGAAAACGCCGGGCGTGCTGCGGCTTGATACACCTGCCGGTCTGGTGATCGCCGAATACACGCAGGAAGGCGAATATGTCACCGGCGTGCGCATTACCAATGTTCCGGCCTTTCTTTATGCAGAAGGCCTCGAAGTTGAATGCCCTGATCTTGGAACGCTGCATGTGGATGTTGCCTATGGCGGCAATTTCTATGCGATCGTCGATCCGCAGAAAAATTTCCGCGATATGGTCGATTATCGCGCGCTTGATCTCATTGGCTGGAGCCCGGTCCTGCGCGAGCGGTTGAACGAACGCTATTCGTTCCAGCATCCGGAAAAACCAGATATCAACAAGCTCAGTCACATCTTGTGGACCGGTGCGCCGACCAAGCCGGAAGCGCATGCGCGCAATGCGGTATTCTACGGCGACAAGGCGATTGACCGTTCACCCTGCGGAACCGGCACGTCAGCCCGTATGGCGCAACTGGCGGCAAAAGGAAAGTTGAAGCCCGGTGATGACTTCGTGCATGAATCAATCATTGGATCTCTGTTCCACGGCCGTGTCGAGGCAGCGACAAATGTGGGCGAACGGCAGGCAATCATACCGTCGGTTGCGGGCTGGGCACGGATGACCGGTTACAACACGATCTTCATTGATGATCGCGATCCCTTCGCTCACGGATTTGTGGTCAAGTGAGGTTGGCCAGACCCATCAGGACAATAAGGCGGGGATAGGTAATTCCGTTAAATATGAGGCATCTGCCATAAGTTTCGTCAATGATCGATGAAAATTTGGTGAAAAATTTCGCACAGAGTGTGCCAGCAAATGTGAAGCCGCTGTTTGCAGTAAAAAAGCTGTTGCTTTCTTTAACGCAGACGTTACGTGTAAAGAAGTTGGGGTAAATGGGAACCGGATAAAAAAACCGGATAAGAAACTTCCCAATGAAAATGAGGGGTATCGTTGCGATGGAGTACTTCATCCAGCAAGCGATCAACGGTCTGACACTAGGTTCAATCTACGGCCTAATCGCAATCGGCTACACGATGGTCTACGGGATCATCGGCATGATCAACTTCGCCCATGGCGATGTTTTCATGCTTGGCGCGTTTATGGCGATGATCGTTTTTCTTGCTTTAACCACTTTTATTGGCGGTGTGCCTGTTGTGCTTGCACTGCTCCTGATGATGCTTGTCGCCATGCTGCTGACAGGCCTTTGGAGCTGGACAATCGAACGTCTGGCATACCGGCCATTGCGCGGCTCGTTCCGCCTCGCGCCGTTGATCACGGCGATCGGCATGTCGATTGCCCTGTCGAATTTCGTGCAGGTCACACAGGGCCCGCGCAACAAGCCGATTCCTCCGCTCGTCAATGGCGGCATTACCATCTACGGAACAGGCATCACCATCGCCTACAAGCAGATGGTCATCGTCGTGGTAACCGCAATCCTGCTTGCCGCATTCTGGTATCTCGTCAACCGTACCACGCTTGGCCGTGCACAGCGTTCCTGTGAGCAGGACCGCAAGATGGCTGCGCTGCTCGGCATCGATGTGGACAAAACGATCTCCATGACCTTCGTCATGGGCGCCATGCTCGCAGCTGTCGCTGGAACGCTCTACCTCATGTTCTACGGCGTTATCTCCTTCACCGATGGTTTTACCCCCGGCGTCAAGGCGTTCACGGCTGCGGTGCTCGGCGGTATCGGCTCATTGCCCGGCGCTGTCGTGGGTGGATTGCTGATCGGATTGATCGAGGCGCTGTGGTCCGCTTATTTCTCCATTGATTACAAGGACGTGGCCGCTTTCTCCATCCTTGCAATCGTCCTGATCTTCCTGCCCTCCGGCATTCTTGGTCGGCCCGAAGTCGAAAAGGTTTAAGCTTATGGCTGATATCCAAGCTTCAGGACAGGATTCCGTCTACCTCAAGGCCACCAAAGAGGCGGTTTTCGCCGGGTTGATCGCCTTCGGCCTGTTCTTCCTCGTTGTCGGTTTCCGCACCGACCAGAACATCAACAATGAGCTTGTCCTTGTTCAGCGCTGGGGCCTGCTGGCGATCTTCGTAGCTGTGGCTGCGATTGGCCGCTTCATTTTCGCAGCTTTCATCACGCCCTCACGGGAACGGGCAAAGCTGGCGAAATCAAAAGTGTCTGCCGCTGCCAGAGCTGACCGTCGCTCGCTCAAGGCAACGGTCTCACGCTTTGGCTTGGCTTTGCTGTTTATCTATCCGTTTCTGGTGATCCTTATCCTCGCGTTGATCAATTTTGCAGCGACGGGACAATGGGCGTTCCAGAGTGGTGTGCAGGGCTCGCTGAAATATGTCGATAATTTCGGCATCCAGATTCTGATCTATGTGATGTTGGCGTGGGGTCTCAATATCGTTGTGGGCCTCGCCGGTCTGCTCGATCTTGGTTATGTCGCCTTCTATGCCGTGGGTGCCTATTCCTACGCTTTGCTCTCCACGCATTTCGGTCTTTCTTTCTGGCTGCTATTGCCAATGGCCGGTATTTTTGCCGCCATGTGGGGTATTGTTCTTGGCTTCCCCGTGCTGCGGCTGAGGGGCGACTATCTGGCCATCGTCACGTTGGCGTTCGGTGAAATCATCCGTTTGGTGCTGATCAACTGGACCGTGGTGACCAAGGGCACGTTCGGTGTATCCGGCATTGCCAAGGCCACGCTGTTTGGTATTCCTTTCACAACTGGACCCACCGGTTTTGCCGCGACCTTCGGGCTGCCGAACTCCGGCGTCTACTACAAAATCTTCCTCTATTACCTCATCCTGTTCCTTGCGCTGCTGACAGCCTGGGTAACAATCCGGCTGCGCCGTATGCCGATCGGCCGTGCGTGGGAAGCTTTGCGTGAAGACGAAATTGCCTGCCGTTCGCTCGGCATCAATACGACAACGACGAAGCTCACGGCTTTTGCCACGGGTGCAATGTTCGGTGGTTTCGCCGGGTCGTTCTTTGCTGCCCGTCAGGGCTTCGTCAGCCCCGAATCCTTCGTGTTTCTTGAATCGGCAATCATTCTTGCCATCGTGGTGCTCGGCGGTATGGGCTCGCTCATCGGTATTGCCATTGCTGCGGCTGTCATGATCGGCGGCACGGAGCTGTTGCGCGAACTGGAATTCCTCAAGCTGATCTTTGGCAATGACTTTACGCCGGAGCTCTATCGTATGCTGTTGTTCGGTCTCGCCATGATTGTGGTCATGGTGTGGAAGCCACGCGGGTTTGTCGGCAATCGAGAACCGAGCGCCTTTCTGCATGAACGTAAGATGATCTCCAGCGAGTTTACGAAAGAAGGGCACGGCTGATGGTTTCGGAAGTGCGTAACAATCCCAATGCCGTGCTGCGCGTTGAGCATCTCTCGATGAAGTTTGGTGGCCTCGTTGCCATCAATGATTTGAACTTTGAAGCCAAACGCGGGGACATTACTGCCCTGATCGGCCCGAACGGTGCGGGGAAGACCACGGTCTTCAATTGCATCACCGGTTTCTACAAGCCGACTGAGGGCATGTTGACCATGACCCGCGACAATGGCGAAACATATCTTCTGGAGCGCATGAGCGATTTCGTCATCACCAAGAAGGCGAAGGTGGCGCGTACATTCCAGAATATCCGGTTGTTCTCGGGTTTGACGGTTCTGGAAAATCTTCTGGTTGCCCAGCACAATCCGCTGATGTTGTCATCGGGCTATACGATTCTCGGTCTTCTCGGCTTTCCGACCTATAAGAAGGCCGCTGCGGACGCGATCGAAAAGGCTCGCTTCTGGCTGGAAAAGATCAATCTGGTTGACCGCGCCGATGATCCTGCGGGCGATCTGCCCTATGGTGCGCAGCGGCGTCTCGAGATTGCCCGTGCCATGTGTACGGATCCCGAGCTTCTCTGCCTGGATGAACCTGCAGCGGGCCTCAATGCGCGTGAATCGGCGGAGCTTAATCAGCTCCTGCTGAATATCCGCAAAGAGACCGGAACATCCATCATCCTGATCGAGCATGACATGTCGGTGGTGATGGAAATCTCCGATCACGTCATCGTTCTGGAGTATGGCACCAAGATTTCCGACGGTACGCCTGAAACGGTTAAGAACGATCCGAAGGTTATTGCGGCTTATCTCGGTGTCGAGGACGAAGAGGTCGTCGAACTGATCGAGCACGCTGCGGCAACCGGCAGTGATGACATCACGGCAGCGGTTGATCTGTTGTCGACCGAAGCCATCCACGAAATCGAAGTGACCCATGCGGAACCATCCGCTGCGCCGCTCATATCCACGCCTGCAACGAAAGCGGCAAAGGCAGCGCCAGCCAAACCGGCCACTGCCAAAGCACCTGCGAAAGCAAAGACGGTTGCGAAGCCTGTTGATCCAGCCATCAAGGCGGGAGCAACATCCAATGCACTCGCCGCGCCGCGCGGTGGCAAGCCGGACAGTCTGATTGTGATCAAAGGGATTGGTCCGGTTAACGAGCGTAAGCTCAACGAACATGGTATTTTCCACTTCGACCAGATTGCCGCGTGGAAGAAAGCCGATGTGATCGCGGCCGAAGCCTATCTTGCCTTTGACGGGCGTATCGCACGCGAAGACTGGATCGGTCAGGCCAAGAAGCTTGCTAAAGAAAGCCAGATTAAACCGGCTGCGAAAAAGACCGGAGGGGCTAAGTAATGTCGCAAACACAACCTCTTCCGAAATCCGGAGCCCTTCTCAGCATCGAGAATGTTGAAACCTACTACGGCAATATCCGTGCGCTCAGCGGTGTCAGCGTCCATGCGGATGCGGGAGAAATCGTCACGCTGATCGGCGCCAATGGTGCCGGCAAGTCGACGCTGATGATGACCATTTTCGGCATGCCGCGTGCCCGCACCGGCCGTGTGATGTTCGACGGCAGGGATATTACGCAAATGCCGACGCATGAGATCGCGCGCTTGCGTATTGCCCAGTCGCCGGAAGGCCGCCGCATTTTCCCGCGCATGACCGTGCAGGAAAATCTGCAGATGGGTGCCAGCCTCGATAATCTGGAATTTTATGACGAGGACGTGCGCAAGGTCTTTGAGCTGTTTCCGCGATTGAAGGAGCGTATCAATCAGCGTGGCGGCACCTTGTCGGGCGGTGAGCAGCAGATGCTGGCCATTGGCCGGGCATTGATGGCGCGCCCGCGTTTGCTCCTGCTGGACGAACCATCGCTTGGCCTTGCACCTTTGATCATCAAGCATATTTTCGAGGCGATCAAGGAATTGAACAGGTCGACGGGTCTCACCGTGTTTCTGGTTGAGCAGAACGCCTTCGGCGCGTTGAAGCTGGCGGACCGCGGCTATGTGATGGTCAATGGCATCGTGACGATGAGTGGATCGAGCAAAGATCTTCTCGCCAATCCGGAAGTGCGCGCAGCCTATCTTGAAGGCGGACGTCACTAACAAGAATAGGACCGGCTTTCCAGCGGGTCTGGGAAGTCCGGTGCTGCAAGGGGAACATTGCCATGCAAGGCATTCTGTACGAAGAATCCTCACTCTGGCTGTTTGTGCTGGTGACCTGCCTCATGGGGGGCTGGGCCGCATGGATGGCGGGACGGGCGTGCGCCAAGACGTGGCGCTCCTATACGATCCTGATTTTCTACATGCTGCTTCTGGGCGTTGCCGTACGCTTCATTCATTTTGCCCTGTTTGAGGGCACAATGGTGACATTGCACTATTACGTCATCGATACCATCGTGCTGATTATCATCGGCACATTGGGCTATCGCTACACCCGCACAAACCAGATGGTTCAGCAATATCATTGGCTCTATGAAAAAGTTTCTCCCTTCTCGTTCAAGGACAGAACAGGGGTCTAATCAATCTCGCTGACGCGAAATGAATCAGCGTGACAACCGCCGGAAAATCGGCAAATGTGGTCTTCAAGCGATGGGAAAATCCTATCGTTAGGGGTTTCGTAAGTACCTAGAAAATGGGAGTTTTCAAATGAAGAAGTCACTGTTCTCGAGTGTTGCCGTTGCAGCAATGCTCGCTTTGGGCGGTCATGCCTATGCTGATCTTCTGGTCGGTATCGGCGCTCCGTTGACCGGCCCGAACGCCGCTTATGGCGCGCAGATTCAGAAGGGTGCAGAAGCGGCTGCAGAAGTCGTAAATGCTGCTGGCGGCGTTAATGGCGAAAAGATCAAATTCGTTCTCGGCGACGACGTTTCCGATGCCAAGCAGGGTGTTTCCGTTGCCAACAAGTTCGCAGCCGATGGCGTCAAGTTCGTTATTGGTCACTTCAACTCCGGTGTTTCCATTCCTGCATCAGAAGTCTATGCGGAAAACGGCATCGTTGAAGTAACGCCTGCTGCAACCAATCCTGTTTTCACCGAACGCGGCCTGTGGAACACATTCCGCACATGCGGTCGTGATGATCAGCAGGGTGCCATTGCCGGTGCCTATATTGCCGAGCATTTCAAAGACGCGAAGATCGCCGTTATTCACGACAAGACGCCTTATGGTCAGGGCCTTGCCGATGAAACCAAGAAGGCGATTGAAGCAAAGGGCCTGAAGCCAGTCCTTTATGAAGGCGTCAATGTTGGCGACAAGGATTTCTCGGCACTCATCGCCAAGGCGAAACAGGCCGGTGTTACCGTTCTTTATTGGGGTGGCCTGCACACCGAAGCTGGTCTGATTATCCGCCAGCTGGCTGATCAGGGTCTCAAGGTCAAGTTCATCTCGGGCGATGGCATTGTAACCAACGAGCTTGCCGCGATTGCCGGTGACGCCGTTGTCGGTACACTGAATACGTTCGGTCCCGATCCACGCACCAACCCAGCCAATAAGGAACTGGTTGATAAGTTCCGTAAGGCCGGTTTCGAGCCTGAAGCCTACACGCTTTATTCCTATGCGGCCCTGCAGTCTATCGTTGGAGCGGCAACCGCTGCAAAGTCGAATGATCCTCAGGCCGTTGCCAAGGCTCTGAAGGAAAAGGGCCCGTTCAAGTCGGTTCTCGGCGATATTTCCTTCGACGAGAAGGGCGATCCAAAGCTTCCAGGTTACGTTATGTATGAATGGAAGAAGGACAAGGACGGCAAGTACACTTACGTTCAGCAGTAAGCCTTTCCGATCTCTATATAGATGCGAAATGCCCGGCCCTTGTGCCGGGCATTTTGTTTTGGACATTTGAGTTCGCTGTGCGCACTATGTGTCGTGTGCAACGCAATAAATGTTGCGCATTGAAGATTTTGCCTTCTCTTTTGATGTTATTTTCAGGCGCAGGGGGAGCCGTTGCATGAAATCATTGTCACTACAGGGCGTTGCGGTCGCTATTACGCTTATGCTGGCCAGTCAGGCGCATGCGGACATTCTGGTCGGCATTGGTGCGCCACTGACCGGTCCTAATGCGGCTTTTGGCGCACAGATGCGCAAGGGTGCCGAGATGGCATTCGAGGAGATCAATGCGGCTGGAGGCATTAATGGTGAAAAGGTCACTCTAACCTTTGGCGATGACGCATCCGATCCGAAGCAGGGCGTTTCCATTGCCAATAAATTTGCGGCGGATGGCGTCAAATTTGTCATTGGGCATTACAATTCCGGCGTATCCATTCCCGCTTCGGATGTTTATGCCGAGAATGGCATTCTTCAGGTAACGCCCGCTTCGACCAATCCCAATTTCACCGAGCGCGGACTGTGGAATGCTTTCCGCATCTGTGGGCGCGACGATCAGCAGGGTGTGGTGGCTGGTGCCTATATTGCCGAGCATTTCAAGGATGCCAAAGTCGCCATTGTTCACGACAAGACACCCTATGGCGAAGGACTTGCCAATGAAACGAAGAAGGCCCTCAATGCCCATGGCATGACGGAGGTCCTGTTCGAGGGCGTGCATGCGGGCGACAAGGACTATTCGGCTCTTGTTTCCAAGGCGAAGGAAAATGGTGTTACCTTGCTCTATTGGGGCGGTCTGCATACGGAGGCCGGACTGATTATCCGGCAACTCGCCGATCAGGGCCTGAAAGTGCAGTTCATGTCGGGTGCCGCCATCGTGTCCAATGAACTGGCAGCAATTGCCGGTGATGCCATTGCGGGCACACTCAACACCTTCGGCCCCGACCCGCGCAACAATCCTGCCAATGACGAACTGGTCAAGAAATTCCGTGCGACAGGCTTCGAACCGGAGGCCTTTACGCTCTACACCTATGGTGCGGCGCAGGCGATTGCCGCAGCCGCTACGGCAGTCAAATCAAACGATCCGGAAGCAGTCGCCAAGGCGTTGAAAGCCAATGGTCCCTTCAAGACCGTTCTGGGTGATCTCGCCTTTGACGAGAAGGGGGACCCGAAGTTTCCCGGCTATGTAATGTATGAATGGAAAAAGGGGCCGGATGGCAAGTACACTTACTTCCAGCAATGAGTTTTCGCCTCGACACAATCAGTGAAATAGCTGTCCAAATGTGGGGCATTTTGCCGTTGGACATTTCACTATCTTGTGATCAATATGCATTGTTTGCAGTGCAGCAATCACCCCGCCCAGCATGGGTTTCATCGCTCATATTGCGTCTATAAGATTTCGGAGTTTTCGCTTTGCCTATCAAGAAAATCCTCGTCGCCAATCGATCAGAAATTGCCATCCGTGTTTTCCGTGCCGCCAACGAGCTTGGCATGAAAACCGTGGCGATATGGGCAGAGGAAGACAAGCTGGCGCTGCACCGCTTTAAGGCGGATGAATCCTATCAGGTTGGGCGTGGACCGCATCTTGCCAAGGATATGGGGCCGATTGAAAGCTACCTGTCGATTGAGGAAATCATCCGCGTGGCAAAGCTATCAGGCGCGGATGCCATCCATCCGGGCTATGGGTTGCTTTCCGAAAGTCCGGAGTTTGCCGAGGCGTGCGGCGAAGCCGGGATCATATTCATTGGGCCGAAGCCCGAAACCATGCGCCGCCTAGGCAACAAGGTTGCGGCGCGTAATCTGGCTATCGAGATCGGCGTTCCGGTTGTCCCGGCAACGGAACCGCTGCCTGACGATATGGACGAGGTGAAGAAGCTGGCCGAAACAATCGGCTATCCCGTGATGCTGAAAGCGTCGTGGGGCGGCGGCGGTCGCGGCATGCGCGCCATTTTCTCGCCTGACGATATTGCCCGTGAGGTAACCGAGGGCAAGCGCGAGGCGAAGGCCGCTTTCGGCAAGGATGAAGTCTATCTGGAAAAGCTGGTGCAGCGGGCGCGCCATGTCGAGGTACAAATTCTCGGTGATACCCATGGCAATGCGGTGCACCTGTTTGAGCGCGACTGCTCAATCCAGCGGCGCAACCAGAAAGTTGTCGAGCGCGCTCCAGCACCTTACCTCAACGAGGCGCAGCGCAAGGAGATCGCGGATTACGGTCTGAAGATCGCCAAGGAAACCAGTTATATCGGTGCGGGTACAATCGAATTCCTCATGGATTCCGACACGGACCAGTTCTATTTCATCGAGGTCAATCCACGCATTCAGGTTGAGCATACGGTCACCGAGGAAGTTACCGGCATCGATATCGTCAAGGCGCAGATCCGTATTCTCGAAGGCGCCACCATTGGCACGCCGGAATCTGGTGTTCCTGCCCAGAAAGACATCAAACTGAACGGCCATGCCTTGCAGTGCCGTATCACCACGGAAGACCCTGAGCAGAATTTCATTCCGGATTACGGCCGTATCACTGCCTATCGTGGCGCGACAGGCTTCGGTATCCGGCTTGACGGCGGCACAGCCTATTCCGGTGCGGTTATCACCCGCTATTACGATCCGCTTCTGGAAAAGATTACCGCCTGGTCGCCAACCGCGGATGAAACAATCCAGCGTATGCACCGCGCCCTGCGCGAGTTCCGTATTCGCGGTGTTGCCACCAATCTGACCTTCCTCGAAGCCATCATTACCCACCCGAAATTCGCCGATAACAGCTATACGACGAAGTTCATTGACACGACGCCTGAGCTGTTCGAGCAGGTGAAGCGGCAGGACCGTGCCACCAAGCTTCTGACCTATCTGGCCGATGTGACTGTCAATGGCCATCCGGAAACCAAGGGCCGTGCGACACCACCGGAAGAGGCGGCGCTGCCACGGGTGCCATTTATCGAAACGCCTATTCCCGATGGTACCAAGCAGCTTCTCGATCAGCTTGGACCAAAGAAGTTCGGCGAGTGGATGCGCAATGAAAAGCGCGCGCTGTTTACTGATACCACCATGCGTGACGGCCATCAGTCCCTGCTGGCAACACGCGTGCGCACGTTTGATATTGCCCGGGTGGCAGGCACCTATGCGCGTGCTTTGCCGCAGCTTTTCTCGCTGGAATGCTGGGGCGGCGCGACGTTCGATGTCTCCATGCGCTTTCTGACTGAAGATCCGTGGGAGCGGCTTGCCGAAGTGCGGGAAGCTGCGCCGAATATCCTGCTGCAGATGCTTTTGCGCGGTGCCAATGGTGTTGGTTACAAGAGCTATCCTGACAATGTGGTCAAGTATTTCGTGCAGCAGGCCGCGCGTAGCGGTGTTGATGTATTCCGCGTTTTCGACAGTCTCAACTGGGTCGAGAATATGCGTGTCACCATGGATGCGGTGCTGGAAGAGAACAAGCTCTGTGAAGCTTCCATCTGTTATACCGGCGATATCCTGAACTCGGCCCGGCCGCAGTATGATCTGAAATATTACACCGGTCTGGCGCAGGAAGTCGAAAAGGCCGGGGCGCACATTATCGCCATCAAGGACATGGCTGGTCTGCTGAAACCGGGTGCTGCAAAGGTATTGTTTAAGGCACTGCGCGAGGCAACCGATCTGCCATTGCATTTCCATACCCATGACACGTCAGGTATCTCAGCGGCGACAGTGCTTGCCGCTGTGGATGCAGGCGTTGATGTGGTTGACGCCGCCATGGATGCTCTATCGGGCAATACCTCACAGCCATGCCTTGGCTCGATTGTCGAGGCGCTCAAGGGTACGGAGCGCGATCCCGGCCTTGATCCGGAATGGATTCGTCGCATTTCGTTCTATTGGGAAGCGGTGCGTACACAATATGCGGCGTTTGAAAGCGATCTGAAGGGCCCGGCGTCGGAAGTCTATCTGCACGAAATGCCGGGAGGCCAGTTTACCAATCTGAAAGAACAGGCGCGCTCGCTCGGCCTTGAGACGCGCTGGCATGAGGTGGCGCAGGCCTATGCCGACGTCAACCAGATGTTCGGCGATATCGTCAAGGTTACGCCCTCGTCGAAGGTTGTCGGCGACATGGCGCTGATGATGGTCAGTCAGGACCTGTCGGTTGCGGATGTGAAGAACCCGGATAAGGATATTTCCTTCCCCGACTCCGTCGTATCGATGATGCGCGGCGATCTTGGCCAGCCGCCAAAGGGTTGGCCGAAGGATATCCAGAAGAAGATATTGAAAGACGAGAAGCCGTTCACAGAACGGCCCGGCTCATTGCTGGCACCGGCTGATCTGGTGGCGGAGCGTAAGGAGATCGAGGAGAAGCTGGAACGCAAGGTCACTGACCAGGAATTCGCATCTTACCTTATGTATCCAAAAGTCTTTACCGACTTTGCGGTAACGCACGGGACCTATGGCCCGACAAGCGTGTTGCCGACGCATGTCTATTTCTATGGTCTGGCGCAGGAAGAGGAAGTCTTCCTCGATATTGAACGGGGCAAGACGCTGGTTGTGCGTAATCTTGCTGTGGGTGAGCCGGATGAGAAGGGCATGGTCACCGTGTTCTTCGAAATGAACGGCCAGCCACGGCGTGTCAAAGTGCCTGACCGCACCCGTGCAAGCGGTGTTGGTATCCGGCGCAAGGCGGAACTTGGCAATGACAAGCACGTCGGCGCGCCCATGCCGGGTATTGTTTCCACCGTGGGCGTCACGGTCGGCCAGAAGGTCAATGCGGGCGACGTGCTGCTTTCCATTGAAGCCATGAAGATGGAAACAGCCTTGCGCGCCGAGCGTGATGGCACACTGGCTGAAATTCTGGTGCGTGCGGGTGACCAGATCGATGCAAAGGACCTGCTCGCCGTTTACGAGTGAGGGTGTTGAGCGATGGTGGGGTGGTGTTGCGTGGTTCGACAAGCTCACCATGAGGGAGATGGGTGATGAACGGGAGTCAAGTTCTGCAACTATCGTGATGGGTGATCTTTTTGATCTGCTATCTCCAAGATTAGCGTTGCATCCTCGCTCTCCCCCATGGTGAGCTTGTCGAACCACGAACCACCTCTCATCACCGGATATAACACGCACACGCCCATTTGTGCACATATCGGCATAAACAGGCATTGAAAAGAAACCATATGTGCAATATGGTGCGTGCAATTACGTTCTGTGCCGAGCGCGGAACCGTGCACTTGCAGAGCATCACCTAATGACCAAAGACCTATCGCCGGATGAACGAAAAAGCATGATCCTCAAACGGGTCAATGAATCCGGCCGTGTTCTGGCAAACGCCGTTGCGGTGGAATTCGGTGTTTCGGAGGATTCCATCCGCCGCGACCTGCGCGAATTGTCAGAGGCGGGTCTCGTTCAACGCTTCCATGGCGGTGCGGCACGCAGCAGTTCAAGCTTTCGCAGCTTTCAACAGCGCGCCAAGGATGAAACCGCCGGTAAAAAGGCGATCGCCATGGCCGCGGCTGAAAGAATTGCACCAAATTCGACAATGCTGCTGGACTCCAGCACAACGGTGCTCGAATTTGTCCGCGCTCTGCCTGTCAATCTTCAAATGCGCATCATCACCAGTTCGCCTGACATTGCCTCCGCTGCTCTCGACCATCCATTGTGTGAGGTCATTCTCCTCGGTGGGACGCTGAACCGGTTCACCCGCAGCGTTATCGGGCAGTCGCCCCTTGCCGAAGTGCAACTCATGCATGTCGATTACTGTGTGCTTGGTGCCTGCGCCATAGACGAAAGTCTGACGTTGCGCGCCGAGAACTATGAAGATGCCCATTTGAAACTGGCAATGAGCAAGGCGAGCAATGAAGTCATTCTCCTTGCGACAGCTGAAAAACTGCTCAAGCAGGCGCCCTTTGCCATTGCACCCATATCGATCATTTCCACGCTCATCACCGATGAAACGGCCGATCCATCGATTGTTGAACGGATACGCGGTGTGGGTGTTGAAATCGTCATAGCTGACAGTCGCGGTGCGTGATGTCGGCTCTATCAGAAATTCAAGCCGGTGATAAAATTATGGATGCCTCTGTCTATCGCAGGAAAGCTGTTTATGGCCGCTGGGCTGTGGCCTGTGCTTTCTTCTTCAATGGTTTTCTGATCGGCAGCTGGGCGCCGCAGATCCCGGTTTTCATGACGCGGCTGCACATCAGCGAATTCACGCTCGGCCTGATGATCCTGGTCTTTGGCCTCGGCGCTCTGGCGGCCATGCCCTGGTGCGGTTATCTCATTGGCAGATATGGTTCGCGTGCGGTGGTGCAGGGTTTTGCGATCTTCTGCAGCTTTTCCTTGCTGCTGGTGGCGCTGGCTCCCAATCTTTACGCCGCTGCGCCCGCACTGTTTCTCTTCGGCGCTGTCATAGGCGGCATGGATGTGGCGATGAACGCCAATGCAGTGGAAGTGGAGAAGAAACTGTCCCGCGCGGTCATGTCGTCTTCGCACGGCTTTTGGAGTCTTGGTGGGTTTGCCGGTGGTGCGCTGGGCGGATTGCTCATTGAAGCCCATGGTCATCTCATTCATGCGGCTGTTGTCACCGCGATTGCCGTTGTTCTGGGCCTTGTCGCATTCCGCTACATGATCACGGAAGAAGCGCCTGTCGTGCATGAAAAGAAGGGAAAGCTGGCTTTTCCGACCAATCCACTGATCTATCTGATCGGCATCATGGCGTTGTTCTCCATGATTCCGGAAGGCTCGGTGCTGGACTGGGCCGCCCTTTATCTCAAGCAGGAGCGTGGTGCGGATATTGCCACGGCGGGCTTTGCCTTTGCGGCATTCTCGGGAACCATGTCGGTGATGCGTTTTCTGGGTGATGGTGTTCGCAACCGCTTCGGCGCGGTGAAAACCTTGCGCGTTTCCGCGTTGATTGGTGCATCGGGCATGCTGATCGCGAGCCTTGCGCCGACGCCATGGATTGCCATTCTGGCCTTCGCTTTTTCGGGTCTGGGTATTGCCAATATGGTGCCAATTGCTTTTTCAGCAGCGGGTAATCAGAAGGGAACGTCGTCAGGCGTTGCTCTTAGTCTCGTGACGCTGATGGGCTATTCCGGCATTCTCGTCGCACCATCCGCCATTGGATTTGTGGGTGGCCGGACCGGTTTTGGTCCTGTTTATATGGTGCTTGCCTGCTTGCTTGTGGTGGTTTTCCTGATGGCAAATCTTGCATCAAGTGCCGATCGGAACGAGAGCCCGCAAGCTTGATGATGGTGGCGGCCAGCCTTTGAACTAGCCGCCATTTATTACGCCCGGCGCCTTGCCGCGCCAACGGGTTTCTTGCGCTGGAGGAGGAAGTCGGTAACCCGCCGCCCGGTCTTTTTGGTCTTGAGGCCGACATTCATTTCCGGTGACAGTTCATCGGACAAATCCAGCGTGGCATGTTCGCCGATTGCATCGAAATGCTCTTCCAGCCAGTCATCGGCCGCCGCTTGGCCAAGGTCGCGCAGATATTCAAGGAATGCCCATTCCGCATTGATTTTTGACGATGCAGCCAGACCCGCCAGTGCCACATCGGCGTCGATGCGATGCATACGGATATGCTTATATTCGCCGTGCTCGAGCCTGCCGCCATCGATCAGCGAATTGACGAAGGCAATCGAGCGGAATTCCCGCAAGAGCGCCGCGTTGAACGTGATCTCGTCAATACGATCGGTGATTTCGCGGGCGGTCTTGGGGGCACCACGCCGCTCGATCGGGTTGATCTGGATGAGCAGCACATCTTCGGCCTTGGTCGAGTAGAAGAAGGGATAGAGCGCGGGATTGCCACCATAACCGCCGTCCCAATAGGGCTCTCCACCGATCTCCACCGCCTGAAAAATATAGGGCAAACAGGCGGAAGCCATTACGACGTCGGCGTTCAGTTCCGATTGGGAAAAGACGCGCAGGCGGCCGCTTTCCACGTTCGTCGCCGAGATAAACAGTTTGAGCTGCGAACAGGCTTTCACCCGGTCGAAATCAATCTCGCGCTCAACCACATCCCGCAAGGGGTTGAGGTTGAACGGGTTGAATTCGTAAGGTGAAAACATGCGCGAGAACTGCTCGAACAGATTATAGCCGACGCCGTTTTCCACGGACCAGTTACCAAAAAACCGGTCCCATGGCGTGCGCTGGACCGGGCTGAATTGCCCGGTGCGGCCAACAGCCCGCCAGAATTCGTGCAGTTTCTCGCGGGCGCCCTCGGCACCATTGCGGCTCCAGCCATCGGCCAGTGCCACGGCATTCATCGCACCGGCGCTGGTCCCGGAAATACCTTCGATGGTCAAGCGCCCATCTTCAAGAATCCGGTCCAGAACGCCCCAGGTAAAGGCGCCGTGCGAACCGCCGCCCTGAAGCGCGATGTTGATGGCTTTGGGTTTGTGATTCATTACTGCGCCGTCCAGCCGCCATCGACGGAGATGGATGTGCCGGTGATCTGTGCAGCTGCATCGCTGGCGAGGAAGACGACGGTCGCGCCGATCTGTTCAACGGTGGCAAATTCCTTGGTTGCCTGCTTGTCGAGCATGACTTCGCGGATCACCGTTTCGCGATCCATATTGTGCGCTTTCATTTGATCGGGGATCTGTGCCTCGACGAGTGGTGTCAGGACATAACCGGGGCAAATGGCATTGCTGGTGATGTGCTTTTCGGCAACTTCCAGTGCCACTGTTTTGGTCAGGCCGAGAACGCCGTGCTTTGCAGCCACATAGGCGGATTTGAATGGTGAGGCGCGCAGACCGTGGGCTGAGGCAATATTGATGATGCGGCCCCATCCGGCTTTTTTCATATAGGGAAGCGCAGCAGCCGTTGTGTGGAATGCAGAGGTCAGGTTGATGGCGATGATTGCATCCCATTTTTCCGTCGGGAATTCATCAACGGGTGCAACAAACTGGATACCGGCATTGTTGACGAGCACGTCCACGCTGCCGAATGTCGCGGCAGCCTGATCGATCAGAGCGCGGCATTCATCACCCTTGGACATGTCAGCCTTGATATAGGCAACGCCGGTGGAATGCTTGGCGGCAATCTCCTTGGCGAGATCGTGATCTTCGGGGCGGTCGGTGAAGGAATTGATCACCACATTGTAACCCGCCGCTGCGAGCGCGTGGGCGGAACCCAGTCCGATGCCGGAGTTGGAACCTGTAACGACTGCGGTCTTCTTGGCCATGAGATACTTCCTTTGGTGTAAATAACCGTCTTAACAACCCGTGTTGAAGGTGTGTGGAATATATTGCATTGCAGCAAAATTACCAGCTTTGGCACGTGAACAGTTTGTCATGTGGTTCACTGTGCCGTGATCGTCAGATGCATTTGCTTTGAATTTGCCGCGTTAATGTCACATGGTGTTGACACAATGCATTCCCTGCGCCACGTGAGGGGAATATCTGGAGTTTGACGATGTCTGACTATTATTCGCAGCCTTTTGCCCGCCGCACCTCTGTTGGTGTGGACGTGGGCGGAGTCATGGTGGGCGGAGGCGCGCCCGTCGTTGTGCAGTCAATGACCAACACGGATACGGCCGATGTGGATGGTACGGTGGCTCAGGTGGCTGCGCTTTCGGGGGCCGGTTCGCAAATTGTCCGTATCACCGTCGACCGGGACGAATCCGCCGCTGCGGTGCCGAAAATCCGCGAACGGCTGGACCGGCTTGGCCTTGATGTGCCGCTGGTCGGTGATTTCCATTATATCGGCCACAAGCTGCTGGCCGACCACCCGGCTTGCGCTGAAGCCTTGGCGAAGTATCGCATCAATCCTGGAAATGTCGGTTTCAGGGACAAGAAGGATGCGCAGTTCGGTGCCATTATCGAAATGGCGATCCGTTATGACAAGCCGGTGCGTATCGGCGTCAACTGGGGCTCGCTCGATCAGGAATTGCTGACAGCACTGATGGACCAGAATCATGCGGCAGGTGCGCCATTGACGGCGGAACAGGTCACGCGTGAAGCTATCGTCCAGTCTGCGCTGATTTCATCGCAACTGGCCGAAGAAATCGGCCTGCCACGCTCAAAAATCATTCTTTCCGCCAAGGTCAGTCAGGTGCAGGACTTGATTGCCGTCTATGCGGAACTGGCACGGCGCTGTGACCACGCGCTGCATCTTGGCCTCACCGAAGCCGGTATGGGTTCCAAGGGTATTGTTGCCTCGTCGGCGGCGCTTGGCATTCTCCTGCAACAGGGCATCGGCGATACGATCCGCATATCACTGACGCCGGAGCCCAATGGCGATCGCACCCGCGAAGTGCAGGTTGCGCAGGAATTGCTGCAGACCATGGGTTTTCGCCAATTCATCCCGATTGTTGCCGCATGTCCCGGTTGCGGGCGCACCACATCAACAGTGTTTCAGGAATTGGCGCAGTCGATCCAGAGCGATATTCGCGACAACATGCCGGTCTGGCGGGAGAAGTACCCCGGTGTTGAGGCTTTGAACGTGGCCGTCATGGGCTGTATCGTCAATGGACCGGGCGAATCCAAGATGGCTGATATTGGCATTTCACTGCCCGGAACCGGCGAAACGCCAACGGCTCCTGTTTTTGTCGATGGCAAGAAGGTGGCTACCTTGCGCGGTGCGGGCATTGCCAAGGAATTCCAGAAGATGGTTGCCGATTATATCGAGAACCGTTTTGGCCAGAATGCCGGTTCGCACGCGGCGCAATAATCTTCAGCTCTGCCGTTCGGCTATGAACCGGGCGGCTTCCTTCAGCAGGGATGCCTGTTCACCGAAAGGTGCAAGCAGGTCTCCCGCTTCTGCCACCAGTCCGCTGAGTTGTTGTTTCGTCCAGTCGATTCCATGCATGGAAACCAGCGTGGCTTTGCCAGCGGCTGCATCCTTGCCCGTGGCCTTGCCCATTTCAGCAGCATCGGCGGTAACATCAAGCAGATCGTCAGCCAGCTGAAAAGCAAGACCAATGGCTGAGCCATATTCCGCCAGACGCTCGCGATCTTCAGGTGAGGCATTGCCGATAATAGCACCTGCTTCGCAGGCGAAGCGGATCAGTGCGCCGGTTTTCATGGCTTGCAGGCGGATAATGCCCGCTTCATCCGGCTTTACCTTCTCCGCTTCCAGATCAAGCGTCTGACCGCCCGTCATGCCGCCAATACCGGCGGCCCGTGCCAAGGTTGTTACCAGCGCAACTTTTGCTTTCGCATCCAGTTCCGTTTCCTCAGCGGCAACAAGTTCGAAGGCATAGGTAAGAAGGCTGTCGCCCGCGAGGATCGCTGCGGCCTCGTCAAACTTGCGATGAACCGTTGGCTGGCCGCGGCGCATATCGTCATTGTCCATGGCGGGAAGATCGTCATGAATGAGCGAATAGCAGTGAATGCATTCAAGTGCTGCTGCCACCCGCAGCGCTGCAAGCGTATCTGCACCGAAAAGGGCGGCGCTTTCCATGACAAGGAACGGGCGCAGGCGTTTGCCGCCATTGAGAACACCATGTCTCATCGCAGCCATAAGGCGGGGAGGACGGCTGATCTCGCCATTATCAGGGCGATCAGAAAGCAGGTCAGTCAGCAGCGTTTCCACCGAAGCGGCGCGGTGCTGCAACGTTATCTGGAACAGGGAAGAACCTTGATCTGTCATCATGATCTGGCAATGAGCGAAAAATTGTCGGCTGGTCAATGATTAGATGCATTTCTTTTGCATTTTTGCCTTGATGTCCCTGTGAACATAGCTGCAAACACACGGAAATGGTTCCCTTTGGATAGGCATTGCTCTATGTCCATGAAGGGCTTTCAACGCAGGCGGTGGGTGTGGCAAGGGTACTCGTCAGAAACAAAAGAGGTGGAGGTTATCTGGTCAGCCCAGGTGGCTCGCCTTTGGGGCGCATCATGCGTTACCTGATACTGGCGGGAATCATCCTGATGATGATTCCGATCATCTTGCTCAGCCTGTACCGGCTGCCTTTTGTTCATCCGATTTCCACCTTGATGGTGAAGGATCTTGTGACATTCTCCGGATATGATCGCCGCTGGGTGTCGATGGACGAAATCTCCCCAGTGCTGGTGCATTCCGTCATGATGTCGGAGGATGCACGCTTCTGTTTTCATTCGGGTGTCGACTGGGACGCGATGAATTCAGTTGTTTCCGATGCCATGGATGGCGAGCAGACGCGCGGTGCGTCCACCATCACCATGCAGACTGCCAAGAACCTGTTTCTATGGAACGGCCGGTCCTTTATCCGTAAAGGGCTGGAGTTGCCATTGGCGATGATGACAGATCTTGTTCTTACCAAGCGACGAGTCATGGAAATTTATCTGAACATTGCCGAATGGGGTCCGGGTGTTTACGGTATCGAGGCAGCAGCCCAGCATCATTTCAAGGTAAGCGCGACAAGGCTGACACCGCGTCAGGCGGCGTTTCTCGCCGTAAGCCTGCCCAACCCGATTGTGCGTAATCCGGCAAGACCGGGGCGCGGCTTGCAAACGCTGGCAAGGCTCAATGAGCGTCGTGCGCGGGGGGCTGGCGCATATATTGGTTGTGTGAAATAAGCACCGGATCGGCCTGAATCCCGGCATATCCACGCTTGCGACAAAAAATATGCGACTCCTGCTGGTCAAAAGCTCTCAAGACGTGTATAGCCCAGCCGAACTTTCCGGAATTTTGTCCATTGTGACAGGCTCGATCGGGCCAGCGCCGGATTTTGACTGATTACTGGAGCAGGAACAATGGCTGTACCTAAAAGAAAAACTTCTCCGTCGAAGCGCGGCATGCGCCGCTCCGCCGACGCGTTGAAGGCCCCGACTTACGTCGAAGACAAGAATTCAGGCGAACTGCGCCGTCCGCACCATGTCGATCTGAAGACCGGCATGTATCGCGGCCGTCAGGTTCTGACGCCGAAAGAAGGCTAATCCCTTCCTGGATTTCGTGATAAGGAGGACCGGCCTTGTGCCGGTCTTTTTTATTTACGTGGGGAGGCGAATGCCGTGATTTCCAACATTCCTTTGATGATCGTTCCGCTTGTCGTGTTCAATCTGGTTATCGCTGGATTGGCCGGTATTGGCGGGGCGGACCCTTGGGCTACGCAACTCTATTCCGTTCAGATGCTATCAGGCGGTGTCTGGCGAATGACGCTTGGCGACCTGATGATCGTCCTGTCGCTTGCACTGCTGTTCTTCGAGATCATGAAGTCAACACGCACCAGCAATGCGTCGGTGGTTGACCATCTTTTGTCGACATTTGTTTTCGTGGCATTTCTGGTGGAATTCCTGCTGGTACCAGCCGCCTCGCATTCACTGTTCTTCATCCTGATGGCGATGGCCTTCTTCGATATTCTGGCGGGCTTCACCGTTTCGCTGCGCTCCGCTGGCCGCGACGTCAACTTTCGCTAGAGCTAATTGTCATGCAAAACCCCGGCAGATGCGCGTATCTACCGGGGTTTTGGTTTGTCCGTCGATCAAGCGGCTACGGCTTCATTATCCGGTATGCGCATGACGACAAAAATTGAGATCGCCGTCACGACCGTAATCTCCGAGAGGATTCGCAGGAGATGGCCGAATGCTTCACCATAACTCTGCAGCACAATCTCGCGGCTGACCGGATCAAGCAGGGTCAACGCTGAAGCAAGATTGCCGGTCGCGATTTTCTGGGCTGCCTCTATGGCATCCGGGCCAGTTCTGCCGGGAAGCACCGCACCCAGTTTCCAGCCAAGCAGTGCAGTCAGAAGCGCACTGACAATGGCAAGCGCAATGCCTTCTCCAGCGATACGGGTCGTGCTGAAGATGCCCGTTGCCATGCCGGCCCGTTCCTTCGGTACAACACTGACGGCAAGCCCATCCATCAACCCCCAGGGCAGACTGATGCCAAAACCAATGAGAACCAATGCAGGTAAGGTAAGCTCTACCGGTTGACCGGGCATGCAGCGGCTGAGCCAGAACAGGCCAGCAGCCGAGATGAGTAGTCCGACACTGCATAATATCGCGGGCGAAAACCAGCGTGTGAGCAAAGCGGCAAGAAATGGTACGATCAGCAAAGGCGCGGAGAGGGCGAGCATCATCTGACCGGTCTGAACTTCGCTGAAGCCTTCAACGCCGATATAGCGAATAGGCAGCAGAATGAGCAGGACGACGAAGGAATAGGCCGGAGCTGCCGCCAGAAGCTGAACACCGACAAAGCGTGGATAGCGGAACAGGCTGAGATCGAGCATGGGCCTTGCAGCGCGTTTCTCGATAATCGCGAAAATGCCGAATACGAGTATCGCACCAACAAGAAGACTGACGACGAGAGGATGTCCCCAGCCAATATCCGGCGCCTGCAATATGCCTGATGTCAGAAGTGTCAGTGCGAGCGTGAAGCTGATGGCGCCGGGCCAATCAATGCCGCGAGCATCCGGATCGCGCGATTCCCGCAGCCGCGATGCGCCGAGACCAAATGCGATAATCGTAAGCGGCACTGTAACGAGGATTGCCGCCTGCCAGCCAAAATGGCTGATGAGGACGCCTGAGAGAATCGGCCCGAAGGATAGTCCCACTCCAAAGGTGATGCCAATCAGGCTGAAGGCGCGCGTGCGCTCACTTCCTTCGAATTCCTGAGCAAGCGCTGCCATGCCACCGGAAAAGGCAAGAGCGCTGGAAAGCCCCTGTGCTGCTCGCAATATATCAAACAGGACAAGGTTGGTGACGAGCGACAATGCCAGCGAGAACGGGCCAAACAGCCCGAGGCCGGTCAGGAAGATGCGCTTGCGGCCGTAATTGTCAGCAAGTGCACCGGATGCCATCAGGCTGCTGCCAAAGGCGAGCATGAAAGCATTGGTGACCCAGTTGAGTTCGACGGGGCTGCCCCCGAGGGCGCGGGCGATGGAAGGGAGCGCTACAGCGGGTCCGGTAAAGCTGATCGGCATGGCCAGTGCTGCGAGGCAGACAGCAGCCAAAATCATCAGTTTTTCCGCAGAGCTGTGCGGAATTGCATGGGCAGTCATTTTTCACCTGCGATATCAAATGTGAGAGGAGTTAAGTGAAATTCATGATACACAGGCTTTAATCATTGAGAATTAGGGCATATGTCCGATAATAGCGGACATTACTTCCGCAATAGGCTTGCTATGGACAATCTGAATGGTCTCTTCGCCTTTGTGCGTTCAGCTGAAACCTTGAGTTTCGTTGCGGCGGGTCGGTCGCTGGGTGTTTCTGCCTCGGCGGTCGGAAAAACCATCGCCCGGCTCGAACAGAGGCTGGATGTACGCCTCTTCCAGCGCAGCACCCGGCGCATCAGCCTGACGGAAGAGGGACAGCTGTTCTACGAGCGCTGTCGCCGTATCATTGATGATCTTGGTGATGCGGAGTCCATGCTGTCGCGGACCAAGGAAGCACCGCGTGGACGCTTGCGTGTCAGCCTGCCGACGATTGGTTATCGCTTTCTCCTGCCGCACTTGCCGGAATTCGAGGAACTTTATCCGGAGATCGAGCTTGACCTCGATTTCAACGACCAGATCGTCAATGTGATCGAGGAGGGTTTTGACGCGGTCATCCGCAGCGGTGACTTACCCGATTCGTCGCTGATGGCGCGCCGTCTTGGGCCCTTCAGGCAGGTGCTTACTGCGTCATCAGCTTATCTCGACAGACGCGGAACGCCCGGGATATTGGGTGATCTGGTGCATCATGCATGTCTGCGTTATCGCTTCCCGACAAGTGGCAAATTGCAGGATTGGGTTATGGGAGGGGCAACGGAGGGTGAACTGCGCCTCTCGTCGGCGCTGGTCTGCAACAATATGGAGGCGCTTTATGGGGCAACCATCCGCGGCCTTGGCATTGCCTATATGCCGGATTTCCTTGTGGCCGATGCGGTAAAAACCGGTCAGTTACACACGCTGCTTGATGATTGCTTTGTTCAGACCGGGCAGTTCTGGGTGCTTTGGCCTTCGAACCGGCACTTGTCGCCCAAGCTGCGGGTCTTTGTCGATTTCATCGCGCCCCGGTTGTTTTCCGGGACGCGATTGTAAAACAAGGCCTGTTCAAAAAGAACAGGCCTGAGATCAGCCTTGGCCGCCGTCAGCGACGAAGCCAGCGGCTTCGATACCGGCAATAGCGGCAATTTCGTCATTATCGGATGTATCGCCGGTCACACCGACAGCGCCGAGGATTTCACCCTTGGCATTCTTGATCAAAACACCGCCAGCAACCGGAATGACGCGGCCACCCGAAGCTGCAATCAGTCCTTCGACGAAATGCGGACGGTCCTTGGCAAACTTCTCAACGGTGCGCGATCCCGTACCGATGGTCAGTCCGCCGAAAGCTTTGCCAAAGGCGATTTCGAAACGCAGCATGGAAGCGCCATCCTGTTTCTGGAAAGCTTTGAGATGGCCACCGGCATCCAGCACTGCAACGGAAAGCGGGCGCATCCCGGCTTCAGTGCCTTTGGCGAGTGCAGCTTTGATAATTGTATTGGCTTTGGAAAGTGATAGCTGAGCCATAATATCCTCTTGGGTCATGCGTTGATTATAGAATAGGCAAAGCCGATCCGCCGCGAGAGCCGGATGGTCAGTCGAAAACGGATTTGGCCTTGATTACTTGTCGAGAGAATCGAGCTTGCGCTGCATGGCAGCAATCTGTTCTTTCAGCTCGTCCAGTCCTGTGTCCTTCTTGGCGGTTTCAGCGGCGGGTGCTTCTTCAGCCTCGGCTGCTCCGGCCGTCTTGTTGAGCGGAAACGGCGTGAACATGCGCATGGCGTGTTGCAGCATTTCCGTATTGCGGCGGACTTGCTCTTCCACAAGCTTGACCGGCGCGCTGATGTCCATCATGTCGATGGGTGATTTGCCAAAGGCGGTCGTCAGTTGCTCGCGCATACGCTCCTGCTCCTTGGCAAAAGCGCTCATCGACTGTTCAAGGAATGTTGGCAAAACCACCTGCATCTGGTCGCCATAATAGGCGATGAGCTGACGCAGGAAGGGGATCGGCAGCATGTTCTGCCCGTCCTTGTTTTCCAGTTCAAAGATGATCTGGGTCAGTACGGGATGGGTAATATCTTCGCCTGTCTTGGCGTCCTGAACGGTGAAATCCTCATTTCTCTTCACCATCTCGGCCAGGTCTTCCAACGTCACATAGGTGCTTGTGCCGGTGTTATAGAGGCGCCGGTTGGCATATTTTTTAATGACGATTTCGCCGGTTTTGGCTGCCATCTGAGAACTCCCCAACTCATGTCATCAGACTCGAACGGTCCGAATTTGCGTGCCCGCTAACTCATATACATGCGAGGATAGGGGCAAAGTTGCACAATTCAAAGTGATTTGTGCAGCGCATCCATTGCGCAGATCATTCTAGCCTTTCCCTGCCGCAGAAGCGTTAAATTTGCCTTCAGGGCGAATGCCCCTTGTCAAACGGTCGCAGGGAGGGAATTCTGTTCAGGAAACCAAGCTGAATAAATTCAGCAGTCCATATGAGGAGACGTCCATGACCCAATCCATCGTTATCGCCAGTGCTGCACGAACCGCCGTCGGTTCGTTCAATGGCGCTTTCGCCAATGTGCCGGCTCATGAGCTTGGCGCTGCGGTGATCAAGGAAGTGCTGAGCCGCGCCGGTGTCGATGGTGCCGATGTCGATGAAGTGATCATGGGACAGGTGCTGAGTGCTGGTGAGGGACAGAACCCCGCCCGTCAGGCCGCCATGGAAGCTGGTATTCCGCAGGAAGCCACGGCCTGGGGGCTCAACCAGCTCTGTGGTTCCGGCCTGCGTGCAGTAGCCCTCGGCATGCAGCAGATCGCATCGGGTGATGCGGATATCATTGTTGCCGGTGGTCAGGAATCCATGTCCATGGCTCCGCATTGCGCGCATCTGCGCGGCGGTGTGAAGATGGGTGACTTCAAGATGATCGATACGATGATCAAGGATGGCCTGACGGATGCCTTCCATGGCTATCATATGGGCAACACCGCTGAAAACATTGCCCGCAAGTGGCAGTTTACGCGCGATGATCAGGACAAGTTTGCCCTCGGCTCCCAGAACAAGGCCGAGGCTGCGCAAAAGGCTGGCAAGTTCAAGGACGAAATCGTTCCATTCACGGTCAAGACCCGCAAGGGCGACGTGATTGTCGCTGATGATGAATATATCCGCCACGGCGCAACGCTGGATTCTCTCGCCAAGCTGAAGCCAGCCTTTGACAAGGAAGGCACAGTGACCGCAGGCAATGCGTCCGGTCTGAATGACGGCGCCGCTGCTGTTGTTCTGATGAGCGAGGAAGAAGCCAAGCGCCGTAATATCAAGCCTCTGGCACGCATTGTATCCTGGGCAACGGCTGGTGTTGATCCTTCAATCATGGGTACGGGTCCCATTCCCGCATCGCGCAAGGCATTGGAAAAGGCTGGATGGAAGGTGGAGGACCTTGATCTGGTTGAGGCCAATGAGGCATTTGCCGCACAGGCACTGTCCGTCAACAAAGATCTCGGGCTCAATCCTGACATTGTCAATGTCAATGGCGGTGCCATTGCCATCGGCCATCCGATCGGCGCATCGGGTGCCCGCGTTCTCAATACGCTGCTTTTTGAGTTGAAGCGTCGCAATGGCACAAAAGGCCTTGCCACTCTTTGCATTGGCGGTGGCATGGGCGTTGCCCTGTGCGTTGAGCGCATAAAAGACTGATCATAAAAATAGGCCCCGGTCCGGCTTTTGTCGGACCGGTGTCTTGGCAGCACTAAATTTCCAGGCTGCTGCCTCGTCTCTTTTTAACAATACTGACTTTGAAATCCAACATGCATTAGGGAGGGGAAATATGACCAAAACGGCAATCGTTACGGGTGGAACACGTGGTATCGGCGCGGCCATATCCGTGGCTCTGAAAGCGGCAGGTTACAAGGTCGCGGCAAATTACGCTGGCAATGATGAAGCGGCGAAGAAATTCACGGAGAAGACCGGCATTGCGACTTATAGATGGGATGTTTCCAATTATGAGGAATGTGCTGCAGGGATTGACAAGATCGAAGCGGATCTTGGTCCGGTTTCCGTGCTGGTCAATAATGCGGGTATTACCCGCGATGCCATGTTTCACAAGATGACACCGGGCCAGTGGGGTGAGGTGATCAATACCAATCTCACCGGCCTCTTTAACATGACCCATCCCGTATGGACGGGTATGCGCGACCGCAAATTCGGCCGGGTGATCAATATTTCCTCGATCAACGGTCAGAAGGGTCAGGCCGGGCAGGCTAATTATTCCGCGGCCAAGGCGGGTGATATCGGCTTCACCAAGGCACTGGCTCAGGAAGGTGCGCGCGCGGGCATCACCGTTAATGCCATCTGCCCCGGCTATATCGGAACAGAAATGGTGCGGGCTATCGATGAGAAGGTTCTCAACGAGCGTATCATTCCGCAAATCCCGGTCGGTCGTCTGGGTGAACCGGAAGAAATCGCGCGCTGTGTCGTGTTCCTTGCCTCGGATGATGCGGGTTTCATCACAGGCTCGACGCTATCAGCCAATGGCGGGCAGTATTTCAGCTGATCCGAGATTAAATCGAATGACGCCGCAGGCTGGAGACAGTCTGCGGCGTTTCATTTCTACGGGCGCGTGATTCTCGCTGGGACGGCCAAAGGTTAATGCCGCCGCCTGAATCTTGTCCTATTTCAGTTCCTCATCGGAGGCGATTGGTGCGAGTTACGCCGGAGTCGCACAAGATGTAGCCGTGAACAAAACGGGAAAATGAATAAAGCGCTGATTCGTCGCTGATTCGTTCTGCGTTTGATCATAGTGTGAACGGAAATGACCGTTTCGGCCTTTCGTCGCTTAACTAAGTGTAAGGAAATATTACGATTTTCTTAATCAGGCGAGAGTCTGGGGCCGTGCGGGTACAATGCTGAAATCCGAAAAAGCCATAGGTTAACGCGGATGGGCGGATTCGAACAAATCTTACAATTGCTGATTCAGCATCTTGTGCGACTCATGCCGCAGAAAGCTAGATGTGGCCGTGAACAAAGCAGGAATCTGGTCCTAGAGCTGATTCGTCGCTGATTCGTTCTGCTCGCGTTCTATTTCTTAATGGAACACTCCGTGAATCGGATCGCAATTGTTTATCTTGAGGTCGCCGCATACTTTCTGTCTGATACCGATAATGCTATCGGATAGTGCATGCCCGGCATGCCTTGCTGGTTTTGGTAAGGCCGTCGTGCCGGTGTTGGATGTTTTTGATGAACCTTATGCCTACCCCCGAACTTCCTTTGATCCTGAGCGGTCGTGACGTCACCGCCGTTCTGGGGCCGACGAACACGGGCAAGACCCATTTGGCGATTGAGCGGATGTTGGCGCACCAGACGGGCATGATTGGCCTGCCGCTGCGCCTGCTGGCGCGTGAAGTCTATAATCGTGTTGCCGAACGCGTGGGGCTTGCCAATGTTGCGCTGATAACAGGCGAAGAAAAGATTCAGCCGCCCGGTGCGCGTTATGCGGTTTGTACTGTTGAGGCGATGCCGCGCCAGACCGATGTGGACTTCGTTGCCATTGATGAAGTTCAGCTCGCCAATGATCTGGAACGCGGCCATATCTTTACCGACCGCATCCTGCATCTGCGTGGGCGTCAGGAAACGCTGCTCTTGGGCGCGGCAACCATGCGCGGCATATTGGAAAAGCTGCTGCGCGGCATTTCCGTCGTCACGCGTCCACGCCTGTCCCATCTCTCCTATGCTGGCTCTAAGAAGATCACGCGCCTGCCGCCGCGTACCGCCATCGTCGCCTTTGCTGCCGATGAAGTCTATTCCATTGCTGAACTGATCCGCCGCCAGAATGGTGGCGCGGCTGTGGTTATGGGGGCTTTGAGCCCGCGCACCCGCAATGCGCAAGTTGAGCTCTATCAATCGGGCGATGTGGATTATCTGGTGGCGACCGATGCGATTGGCATGGGACTCAATCTCGATGTTGATCATGTCGCTTTCGCACAGGACCGCAAATTTGATGGTTATCAGTTCCGCGATCTGTCGCCGGGCGAGATCGGCCAGATTGCCGGGCGCGCCGGACGACACCTGCGCGATGGCACGTTTGGTGTGACCGGACAGGTATCAGGCTTCTCCGAAGAGCTGGTGCAGCGGGTGGAATCGCACAATTTCGATTCGGTCAAGATTTTGCAGTGGCGCACGGCACGGTTTGACTTTTCCAGTATCGATGCATTGAAGCGGTCGATTGATACGCCTGCGCCGGTTGAGGGACTGACACGCGCGCTACCTGCGGTGGATCAGCAGGCGCTCGAATATCTGTCAAAAGACCCTGATATCGCTCCGCTGGCCAATACGCCGGAGCGGGTAGCATTGCTTTGGGATGTCTGCGCTTTGCCGGACTACCGGAAAATAGCACCGGCCCAGCACGCCGATATCATCGCATCGATCTATACAGACCTCGTGAAACATGGTCATGTCAACGAAACCTACATGGGCGAACAGGTACATCGGGCTGATACGACCGATGGCGATATTGATGCTTTGTCGCGACGGATCGCCCAGATCAGAACCTGGACTTTTGTGTCTCATCGGCCCGGATGGCTGGCAGATCAGGCACATTGGCAAGAAAAGACGCGTGAAATTGAGGACAGATTATCAGATGCACTGCATGAACGGTTGACGAAACGCTTCGTAGACCGCAGGACAAGCGTGCTTATGAGGCGCCTGAGAGAGAATACAATGCTAGAAGCCGAAATTAGCCCTGCCGGGGACGTTGTTGTCGAAGGGCACCATGTTGGACGTTTGGATGGATTCCGTTTTACGACGGACAGCCAGATTGATGGAACCGATGCAAAAGCCGTAAAGGCCGCTGCACAAAAAGCCTTGGCGACAGAGTTCGACAATCGCGCCGAGCGCTTTGCCGCTTCCGCGAATGGCGACTTTGCCCTTGCCTCGGATGGGACGTTGCGCTGGATCGGCGCTCCTGTTGCTTCCGTGGTCTCGGGCGAGCAGCCGTTGAAGCCGCGTGCGGTGCTTCTGGCCGATGAGCAATTGACGGGACCCGCGCGCGACAAGGTCGCTGCCCGTGTTGACCGTTTTCTTGCGCATCATGTGGATACGGTTCTCAAACCGCTTGTTGATCTTGCCAATGCCGATGCGCTGGTGGGGATCACGCGGGGATTGGCCTTCCAGCTGGTTGAAAACTTCGGCGTGTTGCAGCGCCGGGATGTGGCCGAGGATGTTCGCGGTCTCGATCAGGATTCGCGCGCAGCGCTCCGCCGTCTTGGCGTTCGCTTCGGTGCGTATCATGTTTTCCTGCCTGCCTTGCTCAAGCCCGCGCCTGCGGGTCTCCTGACGCTGCTATGGGCGCTCAAGGAAGATGCCAAGGATCGTCCGGGTTACGGCGATGTGGTGCAGGTGCTTTCCGCAGGCCGCACGTCCGTTGTGACCGATCCTGCTTTTGATCCATCCTTTTACCGCCTTGGCGGCTACAGGCTGCTCGGACGGCGCGCGGTGCGCATCGATATTCTCGAGCGTCTGGCTGATCTTATTCGTCCGGCACTGGCGTGGAAGCCGGGTGTGGGAACACGGCCTGATGGCGCCTATGACGGTACCCGTTTTGTCGTCACGCCTGCAATGATGTCCATTCTCGGTGCAACTGCCGACGATATGGAAGAAATCCTGAAGAATCTTGGCTATCGCTCGGAAGCAACCGATGTGGCTGTTGTATCCGCCAAGGTTGCAGAGCTTGATGCTGTCGCCCAGACAACTGCTCCGCAGGAAACGGCAGCTGCAGCGTCAAAAGCTGCGTCAACCACTCCAGCAGCCGAACCGGTCGGTGATCCGATCGTCAAACCAGTAGTTGAGGTTGTGGAAGCAGTTCCGGCTGCGGTAACAGAAGAAGCATCCGCGCCTGTTGCTGAAACTGCGGCAACTCCTGCGGTTGTGGAAGAGGCGCCCAAGCCTGTTCTTCTCTGGCGTCAGGCTCCCCGCTTTGAAGGCCGCCACAACAACAATAACCGCCGTTCGCAGGGTGCGCGCGAGAATCAGCGTGAGCCGCAGGCTCGCAATGGCAACGCTCCGGCGGAAGAGCGGCAACAGGGCCGCCCGAACCGCAATGCCGGTCCACAGGGCGAGCAGCGCGGCGAGCGCAGGGATTTCCGTGGCAAGGGCGGCAAGCCAGCTGGGGCTGACCGCTTCAAGCAGGATGGCGGCAAGCCATCTGGTAAACCTCAGCAACACGGTAAGCGGCCGGAACGTGAAGAGCGTCCGGTCAAGATCGACATGGACTCCCCCTTCGCCAAATTGCTGGCGTTGAAGGAGCAGATGAAGAAGTGAGGTCTTGCCTCTAAATGACGGGAACGGACCGGCAGCGCGTCGACAAGTGGCTGTTTTTTGCACGGGTGGTTAAATCCCGTTCCCTGGCGGCAAAACTGGCATCGGGCGGTAATATCAGGGTCAATAAGGACAAGATTGATCAGCCATCACACGGGGTCAAAGCCGGTGATGTGCTGACGATCACCTTGGACAGGCGCATTCTCATCTACAAGGTGCTCTCGGGTGGCACGCGGCGCGGTCCGGCTGAAGAGGCGCGGATGCTGTATGAGGATATTTCTCCACCACCTCCACCCAAAGATGCGATGAGCCGCCTTGATACTTTGCCGCGGCGCGATGCGGGCAGTGGCCGCCCTACGAAGCGCGAGCGACGGGAAGTCGACAGGCTGATGCTGGGCCGGAACGAAGAGCCAGAAGATTAGTTTGCGACAAAAAACGTGGAAATATCGAAATTCTCTCCCAATTCGTCGGCGGGGCTAAAATAATATTTCCCGAATAACTATATTAGGAGGCAATGGTTGCTTGTCGGCGGGTCATCGCGATGCGATGAATGGCACTCTGCGGACTTGAACTTTGGCTCATGTCCTGATGTGATGAAGACAATCTTTTACACGTCGAGATTTTTCGGGCCGCGTTCTGGTGCCGCAGTCCGTTCTTCCCCTCTTGTCAGCCCGGTGCCAAATCGTTACCTCAACCGCTGACACACTGACTATGGTGTCTTCAGGAGCCAGTAAATGACATATGTTGTGACCGACAATTGCATCCGCTGTAAGTATATGGATTGCGTTGAGGTCTGTCCGGTCGATTGTTTTTACGAAGGTGAGAACATGCTCGTCATCCATCCGGATGAGTGCATTGACTGTGGCGTTTGTGAACCGGAATGCCCTGCCGAAGCCATCAAGCCGGACACCGAGCCGGGGCTTGATAGCTGGTTGCAGCTGAATTCGGAATATTCGGAAAAATGGCCGAATATTTCGGCGAAGAAAGATGCGCCTGACGACGCCAAGGCAATGGACGGCGTAACCGGTAAACTGGAGAAGTACTTCTCACCGGAGCCTGGCGAAGGCGACTAGACCTGTTCAAAGCGCCATGCTTGCCCGCAAGACTGATTTGCCCTGAAAATCAAGTCTTGCAATACGTTTAATTTGAGCATGTGCAGCAAAAAGTTGATTCTGATCACTTTTCGTGTTATGGTCTGTCGATATGTTGATCATTGGACGTCAATTTCGTGGCGCTAAAGCATAAATCACCAATCGGCTAGATTTTTTCCGGACTTAACAGTTCAGGTTGAGGTTATTTGGTTGTGACCTGTCCTGCTGTTTGGTCTGGATTGCTTTGCGCGACATTATTGACGGCCGACAAACCGGGTTCCGGTTTCCAGTGATTGGTTTAACCGGTGCGTTTTGCCGGGCGCAGCAGGGAGTAATGAAGCGCATGACAGCAGTTCCGCAGAAAAAGACCGCCCAGCGTATCGGATTCAAAACGGGCGAGTTTATTGTATATCCGGCTCATGGTGTAGGACAGATCGTCAATATTGAAGAACAGGAAGTTGCAGGCCACAAGCTTGAGCTTTTTGTCATTGACTTTCAAAAAGATAAGATGCGCTTGAAAGTACCGGTTGCAAAGGCAACCGCCATTGGTATGCGCAAGCTCTCCGAGACAGATTATGTAGAACGTGCTCTGAAGGTCGTTCAGGGACGTGCCCGTATCAAGCGCACCATGTGGTCCCGCCGCGCGCAGGAATATGATGCGAAGATCAACTCGGGCGACCTGATTTCCATTTCAGAAGTTGTTCGCGATCTTTTCCGTGCCGACAACCAGCCGGAGCAGTCCTATTCCGAACGCCAGCTTTATGAAGCAGCACTCGACCGCATGGCTCGTGAAATTTCCGCCGTCAACAAGATGTCGGAAACCGAAGCTGTCCGTTTGATTGAAGTCAATCTCGCCAAGGGTCCCAAGCGTGGCGCGAAGACTGATGAAGTCGAAGCTGAAGCTGACGCAGACGTTTCCGTCGAAGACGAACAGGAAGAAGCCGCATAAAAACGGGTTCATCCATTTCAACAAAAAGCCCGGTTTTACCGGGCTTTTTTGTTATTCGCTAATGATCTTGACCTTATCGCCGACGGAAACCGTACCGCCCGGCGGCAGGGCATTGATCAACCGGAAGAGATCGAGCTTACGGTCTGTTCCCATGATCTGGTTGGACAGGCTGGCAAGCGTATCACCCGATTTGACCGTGACAACCCTGATACGCAGCGGCTTGATATTGGCCTTTTCCTGCGGCGTCAGTAGATGAAAACTCTGTGTGACCGTTTGTGCAGCTGGCATCAATGCAGTGCTGCCCGTCGGTGCTGCTGTCAGGAAGCGATAGATACGGTCGCCGGAGTTCACGACAAAAATATCAAATTCCCAACGATCCGCTTTGGCCTTTGCCGACGCGGCAGGCATGCCATTGAAGGTCGTTGCCTTGACGCTGGCGTTGTCGAGGCCCGTGACCCAGCCGCTGCGCATATAATCGACCATGGATGTCTTGCCGGATATCTGCGTTCCGTCAAAACGGATCGCGACTTCGCCGGGTCCCGTTGCCATGACAGCGGCAGCCGAATTGTCGATGACAAAGCCATCTGGAACCGTAAAGCTGACACCAAGCAGCGGATGCACAAAGGTACGACCGCGCACATAGCCTTCTTCCGGTGTGTCGCCATAAAGCAGCCCGTCAATGCCTTGCAGGAAGGAATCGCGGTCGGTCGTACCGACACCCGGCGCACCGATCTTGCGGGCATGGCCGCGCGCAAGCTCAATACGCTGCGGCGCGGAGGGATGGCTGGCAAGGAAGTCGAGGCTGGCATCGGTGGCGCCGGAGACGTTGCGGAAATCCGAATAGGCCGCCATGGATTGCAGGAACCGCGCGGCGGCAAAGGGATCATAACCAGCTTCACCGATCATCTTGATGCCGATGGCGTCAGCCTGCAGTTCCTGATTGCGTGAGAACTGCGCCATACGCAGCTTGCCGCGAATGAGGGCCTCGCGGCCTGCCTGATCGTCCTGCAAAACTTCCGATACAACACGCCCGGCAATAACAGCTTCCGCCTCGCGCTGTTGACGTTCAACACCATGATTGGCGATGACGTGGCCCATTTCGTGGGCGATAACAGCAGCGAGTTCCGCGCTGTCATTGGCCAAGGCGAGCAAGCCGCGTGTGACATAGAGATATCCACCCGGCAGCGCGAAGGCATTGATATTGGGCGAATTCAGAATGGTGATGCGGTAGGTATGGGTCGGATTATCAGAAACGGTGGTCAGATTGCCGACAACCTTGGCAACCATGCGCTCGAGCTTTGCATCCTTGTACTCGCCGCCATAGGTGGCAAGGATACGCGGATGCTGTTCGGCACTGAGTTTCGCCAGACGGTCATTCTTCGAGACGTTGTCAACGATGACAGGGCTGGACGACGGCCCAAGCGCATCTTCCTTCGTTACATTCAAGACTTGGCAGCCTGACAGAAAGGCAAGCAGCAGCGTTGCCGAAGCCACAGTCGTGCCTCGCCCTGCCGGAAAGAATCGTCGATTGCCTATCGGGAGAATGTGCGAGCCCAGAATCATGTCCTCATGTCGTACGGCGCCAGTACCAACGCTAAAATCAAGTTCTCACTCGTCTTTTGCCTGCGGAATCGGCGTGCTTACTTTCTAGCTAACCCGTTGAGCAGGCGGGAGCAAGAATTTCATTGATTTCTTATGAGACCCATTGAGTACAAAATATGTCAAAGTGATAACTCTTGCGAGCCGAGATATTTTCGCAACAGCGCAGGACCCTTGGTCGATAACAATTCCCGGGCAGGACCTGACGCTGCAACCCGGCCATTTTCAAGGAAAAACAACGTTGATGGTAGGCGCAGGGCATCTTCGGGGTGATGTGTAACCATGACAACGGTCATTCCGGTGTCTTTTTGAAGTTGGCTGACAAGATCAAGCATTTCATGGCGCAGCGCCGGACCAAGTGAAGCAAAGGCTTCATCCAGCAGCAGCACAGGCCGGTTACGAACCAGCGCACGCGCAATGGCCACACGCTGGCGTTCGCCTCCCGATAATGCCTGTGGTTTGCGTTGCTCTTTGCCGGCAAGACCAACTTTTGCGATAGCATCACGGACCGCAGCATGATCGGCCTCATCGAGCCGAAGACTGGACTTGCGGCCAAGGCCGACATTGGCGGCGACATCGAGATGGGCAAACAGATTGTTCTCCTGAAACACCATCGAAACCGGTCGCTGCGAGGGCTCGATCTCGGTCATGTCCTGATCACCGATCAACACCCGGCCGGATACAGGCGTCTCAAACCCGGCTATCAGATTGAGAACGGTCGACTTGCCCGCACCGCTTGGTCCAATGATCGCAGCGATGGATGATGGTTCGATGGCAAAGTCGAAATGCATGGCCATGTCACCATAATCGAAGCGAACGGCATCAAGCCGGATCGCTGCTCCGCCCCCCACCAACTTTCTCACCGGTTCAGTCATTTCTTTCATTGTCCTGTCGGGTGAGGCTGGCAGCACCGCGATCTGCCGTGAACATCAGCAACAGGCAGAGAACGCCCAGGATCAGCGCCAATCCTGCTGCATCCTGTGTGCGATAACTTCCCATGCGCTGCAAGAGCAGGAAAGGCAGAGTCTGGATGGAATCATTGCCGAAGAGCGCGATGGTTCCAAGATCGCCAAGCGACAGGGCCATGGCAAAGGCGAAGGCAACAGCTATGGGCAGGCGCAAGACGGGCCAGTCGATCAGGCGCAACCGATCCCACCCTGATATGCCGAGTTGAAGGCAAAGCCTGTTGTGACGGCTTGCAGCCGTATCCCAGGCGGGGCGCAGGATGCGGAAGGCGAAAGGCACGGCCATGGCGGCATTAACGCAAATGACCATAACAGGCGCAAGGCTGAATGGGTCGATCACATGGCGTGAAAGAATGAACCAGCCAGCACCAATGACGATGGGCGGTACGACCATGATCAGGCTTGCACCCAGATCCAGCGAACGCTCGAAAAATCTTGGCGCCGATGCCTGCCTTTGGCTTTGCAGATATTCCCGTGCCATGACAAGCGAGAGCGAGATAAGCACGGAGAGGAGGGCGGCTCCCGCGCCAAGCACGATGCTTGTGATAATAGCGCGCCAGACAGCGAATTCCGTCATCAACCGGGACAGATCAGCGCCTAACCCCGAGACAATGGTTCCTGCCATGGGAAGACCAACGAAGAACAGGCCAAGGACGATTATTGCTGTATTGGCGATTTTTGTTGTCCGGTTCGGTCGATCAAACCGTCGGGCACTTGTCTGAAGACTGAAACCCTCTTCTGCCGGTTTGCCCGTCAGGCTGAGCAGGAGCAGAACGGCTATCGTCAAGCTCAACTGCAGCAGTGTAAGCGATACGGCGCGGGCAATGTCGAAGTCAAAGTGCAGGGATTGGTAGATCGCAACCTCCAGCGTGGTTGCGCGCGGCCCGCCGCCCAGCGTCAGGACGATGGTGAACGATGTGATGCAGAGCATGAAGATCAGTCCGGCAATACCGGAAAGATTGCGCCTGACGACCGGCCATTCGATCAGTTTGAACCGGGCCCAACTGCCCATGCCAAGCTGCGAGGATAGTTTCCAATAGTCGAAGGGAATGGAATCAAGGCTGGCAAGTATGAACCGTGTCGCCAGTGGCAGGTTGAAAAAGACATGCGCTATCAGAATGCCGGTAAGGCCATAAATATTGGGTCTGGCATCGATTCCAAGCTTGTCAAAACCAAAAGCAAGCAGGCCATTGCGGCCATAAATGCTGGTGATGCCAAGGACCGCGACAAGCGCGGGCAGGGCCAATGGCAGGGCAAAGAGGCGTAAGATGAGCGCCCGGCCCGGAAAGGCGGGATGTTCATGCAGTGCCCGGGCGAGGGGAATGGCAAAAGCAACCGCAAGCAGCATCGATAGTAGCGCCTGCATGAGGGTAAACCGCGCCACACGCCATAAATAGCTGTCAAAAGCCGCAAAGCCTTCGGTGCTTCCACGCAGCGCTTCCCCTGCAAGGCCGAAAAGAGCGCCACCCGCAAGCACCGCCAGAAAGGCGAGGGCAATGGCCCCGGCCCATGGTTTCAGCATACGGGTGGCAGTCATGGTGCTACAGGCTCATGGCCGCCAGCCATTCATCGATCCAGGCTTTGCGGTTCTTGGCAACCTCTTCGGCTGGGAAGATCAAAGTCTTGACTGGTTTCACAAGGTTCTCGAAGGCCGGGTTGAGAGCGTCAGTGGTTTTGGCCGCTGGATACATCCAGTTGTTTTCGGGAATGGCGTCCTGAAATGCCGGACTGGTCATGAAGCTTAGAAACTGCGCCGATAGCGGGTTTTTCGCACCGTTGACAGTTTGAGCCGCGACCTCGATCTGCAAGTAGTGCCCTTCGCTGAATGAAATCGCCTTGTAGCGATCCACCCGTTCGGCGATCAGATGATAGGCCGGAGAAGTGGTGTAGGACAGAACGAGGGGTGCTTCGCCCTTGGTGAAGAGGCCATAGGCCTCGGACCAGCCTGGTGTGACGGTCAAAACGCGATTTTTCAGCTTGGCCCAGGCTTCACCGGCCTTGTCGCCATAAACAGATTTAACCCAGAGAAGCAGACCGAGGCCGGGCGTCGAGGTGCGCGGGTCTTCGATGACGATTTTCTGCGTCGGATCGCCTTCGACAAGTTCTTTCAGAGTCTCGGGCGGCGTTTTCAGCTTTTCCGAATCATAAATGACGGCGAAATAGCCGTAGTCATAGGGAACGAATATATCATCCTTGTAGCCACCGGGGATATTCACCGCGCTGGTGTCGATGCCATGGGGCGCAAAAAGATTGGTTTCCTTGGCCTCATAGGTCAGATTGGTGTCGAGCCCGAGAACAATATCGGCCTTTGTCGATTCGCCTTCGAGTTTGATGCGGTTGAGCAGCGCGACGCCATCGGCAACGGCTACAAATTCCACCGTGCATGCACATTGCTTCTCGAAAGCCTCCTTGACCTTCGGTCCCGGACCCCATTCGGCGGTGAAGCTTTCATAGGTGTAAACGGTGAGTTTGCCTTCGGCCTGTGCCGCGCCAATTGGCGTGAGGCCGAGGATTGCGGCCAAAACAGCCGCGGTCTTTACAATAGTCCCAAATGGCCGCATCGGCGCCTCCTATCGTTCGTGGTTCAAAAGGATTGGTGCGCCGGCAAATCTGCCGCGTCTAATCCCTCCGCCGGTACAAACCGGATCAGGTTCCGCGGGTTGGCAGGGTTTCCCCTTAAGCCTCTCAGCCGGTCGATCAGACCAAGCACCCCGTTAGAGCATCGCAAGGATAGAGGTTCGGCCAGAGCGGTGCAAGCGGTCGATGCTTATGAAATCCTTATGTTTTGCCCAATCTACCAAATCGAAAGCTGACATTCCCCGCCCTATCTTCCGCCGCGAAAACATCCCCTCACGGCCTGTTTTCCAAAAGAAAGGTTCAATCATGTTTCGCGGTCATGGCTTTTATTATTCCGGCGTCAGGGTTCAGCAGAGTGCAGCATCGAGGAATCCACGGAATAATCCGATGCGCTTGCGTCTCCGCCGTCAAAAATTCTTCGCGGCACTCAATCCAAGCCTGTTTCTGGCCGTGGGCGTCGCGATTGCAGGCATTGCGGCAATTGTGCTCGGCCGGCTGGGGTAGAACCGCTTCAGCAAGCCCTGTGCGACCGGCTTTTGCCATGCTATGGCCGGTGCATGAGCAAATTCGTTCTTCTCCTTGGTGGCACGCTTCACGTTACCGATCGTCTTCGGCGTCTCGTGGCGGGAGCGCGTGTTCTTGCCGCCGATGGCGGGATAGTTCATGCGGGCGCGCTGGGCCTTGAACCGGAACTGTGGCTGGGCGATTTCGATTCGACATCGCCTGAGTTGGCAGAACGCTATGCCCACATACCACGTTCGGTATTTCCCGCGGCCAAAGACATGACCGACGGCGAACTGGCGCTCAACGAAGCCTATCGGCTGGGGGCGACGGAAGTGATTCTCTGCGGCGCTTTTGGTGGTGAACGCACAGATCATACGCTGCTGCACCTGACCATGGCGACCCGCTATGCTGCGGAAGGCCGAAAGATTATCCTGTCGAGCGGGACCGAAGAAGCACACCCTCTGGTTGCAGGGGAATATTCGTTCGATTTTGCTGATGGAACTGTGTTCAGCATTGTTGCATTTACGTCCCTGCGTGGATTATTTATCCGTGGTGCGCGATGGCCGCTGGAAAATATGGAACTTTCTTTCGGTTCATCGCTTACAGTGTCGAATGCCGTGTGTGGAAATCTCCACGTATCGCTTCGTTCAGGCAATGCAGTTCTGATTGCGGCGCCGTAAAATTGCCCAACGCTTGTAAAACAAAGCGGAAAATGCAATTCTTGCGGTACAGCATTGGGGACGCAAGCTGGTAGGTTTAGTTTTAAAACGGGAGAGGTCTTCCATGTTGAAAAGTTTGTCGACAGTAGCAGTTGCAGCCGTTCTGGCACTTTCAGTGGCCGGTTGTACAACTGGTGAGCAGCGCGCTGCAGGTTATGGTGTTGGCGGTGCAGCCCTTGGTGCATTGGCCGGTGGTGCAATCGGTGGTGGCCGTGGTGCGCTCGCTGGTGCAGCTATCGGTGGTGTTGGCGGCGTCGCCGTTGGTGCCGCAACAGCCAACAATGATGGTGGTGGTCGTCGTTATTGCACGTATGAAAACCGCTATGGCGAGCGCTATCGCGCACCTTGCCGCGGTTACTAATTCTTCCCCATCAGGGAATACAGGACAGGCCGGGAAACCGGCCTGTTTCTGTTTGTGGGCCATGCAGCCTGCTCAAGCCGATCTTTCTTCTGCCGCATTAGGGCTTCAAGGTTTGCCCGCTATATTCATGTTGAGAGGATTTACAATGGGTTTTCGTTTAGCCGCGATTGCGGTTTCAGCGCTTCTGGCCATGTCGTTGGCTGGCTGCGAAACGAGCGAACAGAACCAGCGTGCCGGGACGGGTGCGCTGATTGGCGGCGGTGTTGGTGCACTTGCCGGACAGGCACTCGGACATAATACCAAGAGCACGGTGATTGGTGCGGCCGGCGGCGCGCTTCTGGGTGCAGCTGTTGGTACTGCAACAACACCGAGCGGCAGCGGTAATGGCAACCAGAACCTTTGCCGTTATCAGCGGCCCGATGGCAGCATTTATAATGCTCCCTGTGAAGGCAATGGCGGTCGTGGCGCAGGCTATGGCGGTTATAACAATGGCGGCGGCTACTAAACAGCACGTTGCTGAATGATGAATGCAGACAGGCCGGATTTCCGGCCTGTTCTGTTTTATATGGTAAAGATATTTGACAGCGGCGCCAATCTCGCCGACAAGCGCCCGTCGGCACTGATGTCAGGCAATAGCGCTCATTTTCCAGAACTGAAAAACTCCATGGCTCCTCCACTTCTTCGTCTTGACCGGATTGCATTGACGTTTGGCGGCACACCGCTTTTGACCGATGCGGCTATCTCCGTCAGCGAGGGCGACCGTATCGCCCTTGTTGGCCGCAATGGTTCGGGCAAGTCAACGCTGCTGAAGATCGCGGCAGGCTTTATTGCGCCAACCGACGGCGAAGTGTTCCGCCACCCTGGTGTGACGGTTCGCTATCTGGCACAGGCGCCCGATATGGAGGGCTTCGCCAATGTCCGCGATTATGTCGAAGCAGGTCTTGGACCGGCGGATGATCTTTATCGTGTCAGCTATATTCTCGAACATCTCGGTCTGACCGGAGAGGAAAAACCTGACAATCTGTCGGGCGGTGAGGCGCGCCGTGCGGCATTGGCCAAGGTTCTGGCACCGCAGCCGGATATCCTGCTTCTCGATGAGCCCACCAACCATCTGGATTTGACAACCATTGAATGGCTGGAAGGTGAGCTTAGGCAGATCCGCTCCAGTATCGTGGTCATCTCCCACGACCGACGCTTTCTCGAAAACATCAGCCGCGCGACGGTTTGGCTTGATCGCGGCGTTACGAAACGGCTTGATCAGGGCTTTGGCGCTTTCGAAGAATGGCGCGACAAGGTGCTTGAGGAAGAAGAGCGCGATCTGCACAAGCTTGGCCGCCAGATTGTGCGCGAAGAACATTGGTTACGATACGGCGTTACGGCACGGCGCAAACGCAACATGCGCCGCCTCGGCGAGCTGCACACCATGCGCGGCGAATTCCGCAATCATCGGCGCGCGCAGGGAACGGCGGTTCTCAAAGCCAGCGACAGCAAGGAATCCGGCAAGCTGGTTATCGAGGCGGAACATCTGGTCAAGGCTTATGGCGAGCGTGTGCTCGTCAAAGATTTCTCCACCCGCATCCAGCGCGGCAACTGTGTCGGCTTTGTCGGCCCGAACGGTGTCGGCAAGACCACGCTTCTCTCCATGCTGACGGGTTTGCTGGCACCCGATAGCGGTTTTACCCGTCTTGGCACCAATCTTGAAATCGCGGTGCTCGATCAGAAGCGCGACAGTCTCAACCTTGAGCAGACGCTTTCCGACTATCTGACTGACGGTCGCGGTGAGAATGTCATTGTCAATGGCGAGCAGCGTCACGTCGCGTCCTATATGAAGGATTTCCTGTTCCAACCGGAACAGCTGCGCACGCCGATCCGCGAACTCTCCGGTGGTGAAAGGGCGCGCCTGATGCTGGCGCGCGTCCTCGCCCGTCCGGCCAATCTGCTGGTGCTCGACGAGCCAACCAACGATCTCGATATGGAAACGCTTGATCTCCTGCAGGAACTGGTTTCCGGTTTTGCCGGAACGGTGCTGCTGGTCAGCCATGATCGCGATTTCCTTGATCGTACCGTAACGTCAGTCATCGCACCCGAGGGTGACGGCCGCTGGCTGGAATATGCGGGTGGCTATACGGATATGCTGGCACAACGCAAGGAAGCGGCACTGGCAACCCGCAAGGAACTCAAGACCGCCAAGCCGCAGACGTCCGCTGATGCATCCAGCGAAAAGCCAGCGGCGCAGCGCGAGGAAAAGCGCAAGCTTTCCTACAAGCAGAAATTTGCGCTGGAGAATCTGCCGGGCAAGATGGAGGTGTTGCACGCCGACATCCACAAGCTTGAGGCGAAGCTCGCTGATCCCAATCTTTTTGCCAAGAACCCGCAGCTTTTCAACAAGACAGTCGAGGAGATTGGCAAAAAGCGGCATGACCTCGAACGTTTCGAGGAAGAGTGGCTGGAACTCGAAATGCTGCGCGAGGAAATCGGAGGCTAGAGCACCAAGGGCTGCTCTCGCTTCGTTACCTAACGATCTTAATTGGCTTTTGGCGCAATCTTTGCGGCGAGATTCTCAATACGGGTTGTGACCTCGGAAAGAACACCTGTTATGGCCGTGTCGTTCTTATCTGCTTTTTGCAGAGCTTCGTCACGACTCTTACGCAGGGCATCGGCTTCGTTTTCAAGGCCTTTCACGCGCATCTGCAATTCATGCAATTCGTCCGTGATCATAATACCGGCCATGACAGTCAGGCGCAGATCACCAATTTCGCCGAACGACGATTTAAGGTGCGTTACGTAGCGGTCAAATCGTTCGGCAAGGCCGGTCAGGTGTTGCTCCTGGCCTTCGTCACAGGCCATCCGGTACGCTTTGCCGTCAATCGTAACTGTTACAGTGGCCATGGTCGTCTCTTTCAACTGATGTCGATACTACCGGTCCAGTACGGTGCGAATGGATTCCATCGCCGTTACGAGACGGCGAGAGACTTCCTTGTTTGCCGCTTCCAGACGTTCCGCACGTCCTTCCGATGCGTCCAGCTCCTGTGCCAGCTTTCGCCGGTCCATGTTCATGCGCTGGACTTCTTCCTCGGCTTCGGCAAAATCACCTTCCTGCTCAAGGCGCATATCAACTGCGTCCTCGAGGTGAGCCAAGGCTTTTGCCAGTCTTTCCAGAACCTGTTTGAGGGTGGCTTCCTGTGCCATTTTCGCGTTTCCCCTGTGTGTCGCTCTTTGTCGCGAATCGCAAAAAGAAGAACAACTTATGCGTGGAAGTCTAGAGGGCACATCAACGTCGCGTCAATCAATCCGCGTTGTCACAGTCCAGTCATGCACTGATAATACAGCTAAGGATAGCCTGTGCGACGAAAGAGCCCGCTTTTCGAAAGCGCCATTTTGCCTTAGGTTTTATTGACTCCCTCATGACACCTGCTATGTGTCGCGTGCCTTTTGGATTTTGTCTGAACCGGCGTCCAGAAACGGCATTTCCTATCCTCTTCGAAAGACGGTACACATGACCAATTCTGATAAATCGAACCAAATGGCCAATGCAATCCGCTTTCTGTCGGCGGATGCAGTGGAGAAGGCCAATTCCGGCCATCCCGGCCTTCCCATGGGCGCAGCCGATATTGCGACCGTTCTCTATACCCGTTTCCTCAAGCACGATCCGAAAGCGCCGCATTGGCCTGACCGTGATCGCTTTGTCCTTTCCGCAGGGCACGGCTCGATGCTGCTTTATTCGGTGCTCTATCTTTCCGGTTACGAAGATATCACCATCGACCAGATCAAGAATTTCCGCCAGCTTGGCTCGCGCACAGCTGGCCATCCGGAATATGGCCACGCCGCCGGTATCGAAACCACAACAGGCCCGCTCGGCCAGGGTCTGGCCAATTCTGTCGGTATGGCGCTTTCCGAGCGCGTCCTGAACGCTGAGTACGGCGATGATCTGGTAAACCACCATACCTATGTGATCGTGGGTGACGGTTGCCTCATGGAAGGCATCAGCCAGGAAGCTATCGCGCTTGCCGGGCATCTGAAGCTGAACAAGCTCATTGTTTTCTGGGATCACAACAACATTTCCATCGACGGTCCCGTGTCGCTCGCTGACAATACGGACCAGTGCGCCCGTGTTGAAGCATCCGGCTGGAATTCCATCAATGTCGATGGCCATGATCAGGATGCAATCGCTGCTGCGATTGAGAAGGCCCACAAATCAGACAAACCAACGCTGATTGCCTGCAAGACAACAATCGGTTTCGGTGCGCCGACCAAGGCTGGCACCAACAAGGTCCATGGTTCGCCGCTGGGTGCGGAAGAACTCGCCGGTGCCCGCAAGGCACTGGGCTGGACATCCGAGCCCTTCGTAGTCCCTGCCGATATTCTTGATACGTGGCGTCTTTCCGGCCTGCGTTCCGCTGGGGAACATACAGCATGGAACAAGCGCCTGGCCGCCGCCGATGCGGAAATCCGCGCGGAGTTCGACCGTCGCATGCGCGGCGATCTGCCCGGTAATTTTGATGCCACTATCATTGCCTACAAGAAGAAGCTTTCCGAAGACAAGCCGAAGGTTGCGACCCGCAAATCATCGGAAATGGCGCTTGAGGTCATCAATGCCGTGGTCCCGGAAACCATTGGCGGCTCCGCGGATTTGACCGGTTCCAACAACACCAAGACCAGCCAGACGCAGAACATCAGCCCTGAGGATTATGGTCAGCGCTATGTGCACTACGGCATCCGTGAGCACGGCATGGCAGCTGCCATGAACGGTATCGCGCTGCATGGCGGTCTCATTCCCTACTCAGGCACGTTCCTTACCTTCTCGGATTATGCGCGCGGTGCGATGCGTCTTTCGAGCCTGATGGGCATCCGGGTCATCTATGTGATGACACATGATTCCATCGGTCTGGGTGAAGATGGCCCGACGCACCAGCCGGTTGAACATCTGGCTGCACTGCGTGCCATTCCGAACAATTACGTGTTCCGTCCGGCCGATGCCGTCGAAACCGCCGAGTGCTGGCAGTTGGCACTGGAGTCGCGCAAGACACCGTCGACACTGGCGCTTACACGTCAGAACCTGCCGACAGTCCGCACCGTGCATGTGGATGAGAACAAGTGCGCCTATGGTGCCTATGAACTCGCTGCAGCAAGCGGCAAGGCGGAAGTGACGATTTTTGCGACCGGTTCGGAAGTCGAGATCGCTCTCGCCGCCCGTGCACAGCTGGAAGCGAACGGCCATCCGGCCCGCGTTGTATCCGTGCCCTGCTTCGAGCTTTTCGAACAGCAGAGCGAAGACTACAAGCGTGCCCTGCTTGGTGATGCGCCAGTCAAGGTTGCGGTGGAAGCTGCAATTCGCCTCGGCTGGGACCGTTTCATCGGCGTTGACGGCATCTTTGTCGGCATGACCGGCTTTGGTGCCAGCGGCCCGATTGAAGAGCTTTACCCGCATTTCGGCATTACAGCGGAAGCCATCGTTTCGGCGGCAGAAGGCAAGTTGAAATAATCGGCGGTTTACCGCTTAAGCAAGGGCGCCCAGGGTCTTGACCCTCAACCCCCAAGGAGAAACTAAAAAATGACTGTTCGCGTTGCAATCAACGGGTTTGGCCGCATTGGCCGCAATGTTCTTCGCGCTATTATCGAGTCCGGCCGCACTGACATTAAAGTCGTCGGCATCAATGATCTGGGTCCAGTCGAAACCAATGCGCATTTGATGCGCTATGACTCCGTCCATGGCCGCTTCCCCGGTACTGTTACGGTATCCGGCGACACCATCGATGTTGGTCAGGGTCCGATCAAGGTAACTGCGGTGCGCAACCCGGCAGAATTGCCTTGGAAAGAGCTTGATGTTGATATCGCGCTTGAATGCACCGGCATCTTCACGGCCCGCGACAAGGCTGCGGCTCACCTCGAAGCCGGTGCCAAGCGCGTTATCGTCTCGGCTCCCGCTGATGGTGCTGATCTGACTGTCGTGTTCGGCGTGAACGATCACAAGCTGACCAAGGACCATCTGGTTATTTCCAATGCTTCCTGCACCACCAACTGCCTTGCGCCGGTTGCCTTTGTGCTCAACGAAGCCGTCGGCATCGATCATGGTTTCATGACCACGATCCACAGCTATACCGGTGACCAGCCGACGCTCGACACCATGCACAAGGATCTTTATCGCGGCCGTGCTGCGGCTTTGTCGATGATCCCGACTTCAACAGGCGCTGCCAAGGCCGTTGGCCTTGTTCTACCAGAACTCAATGGCAAGCTTGACGGCAGCTCGATCCGCGTTCCAACCCCGAACGTCTCGGTTGTGGATTTCAAGTTTGTTGCCAAGCGTGCGACAACGGTTGCCGAGATCAATGATGCGATCAAGACCGCTGCCAATGGCAAGCTGAAGGGCATTCTTGGTTATACGGATGCGCCTAATGTCTCCATCGACTTCAACCATGATCCGCATTCCTCCATATTCCATCTCGACCAGACCAAGGTCATGGACGGAACCTTCGTTCGCGTCCTGTCGTGGTACGACAATGAATGGGGCTTCTCGAACCGGATGGCTGACACGGCCGTCGCGTTCAGCAAGGTCATCTGAGTGACTGAGGCCTGATATGTTGCAAAATGGCGGGTCGACAACACCCGCCATTTTTGTTTTTGCTTATGATAACGGGAGTGTTCGGTCTGCAAGTGACCGGATAGTCTCCGATCCAGACAGGGATGATGACCATGCCAGCTTTCAAGACTCTCGATGATGCCGATGTTAAGGGAAAGCGCGTTCTTCTGCGTGTTGACCTCAACGTGCCGGTTGCCAATGGCCATGTAACGGATGCCACCCGGATCGAGCGTGTTGCTCCCACCATTCTCGAATTGTCGAAGAAGGGCGCCAAGGTCATCCTGCTTGCGCATTTCGGTCGCCCGAAAGATGGCCCGACGCCGGAATTTACCCTGAAGCCAATTTCCCATGCGGTTGCCAAGGTCCTCGGCCAGAATGTGCATTTTGCCGAGGATAGCATTGGCGAAAAGGCCGCTGAAGCCGTCGCCAAACTCAATGACGGCGATATCCTGCTGCTTGAGAACACCCGCTTCCACAAGGGCGAAGAAAAGAACGATCCTGTTTACGTCAAGGCGCTTGCGGCCAATGGCGATATTTACGTCAATGACGCGTTTTCGGCAGCCCACCGCGCCCACGCCTCGACTGAAGGTCTGGCGCATGTCTTGCCTGCTTATGCGGGCCGCACCATGCAGGCGGAACTTGAAGCGCTGGAAAGTGGTCTTGGCAATCCGAAGCGTCCGGTTGTTGCTGTTGTCGGCGGTGCAAAAGTTTCATCCAAGCTCGATCTTCTCGGCAATCTGGTGCAGAAGGTTGATGCGCTTGTGATTGGCGGCGGCATGGCCAATACATTTCTGGCGGCACAGGGCGTCAAGGTTGGCAAATCGCTGTGCGAGCATGATCTTGCCGACACCGCTCGCGAAATTATGGCCAAGGCGCAGGCCGCCAACTGCACCATTATTCTGCCTGTAGATGCCGTTGTTGCCTGGCATTTTGAAGCCAATGCGCCGTCCCACGCCTATGGTCTGGATGCAATCCCGGAGGATGGCATGATCCTCGATGTGGGGCCTCAATCGATCGAGCGCATCAAAGGTGCGATTGATGATGCGGCAACACTCGTCTGGAACGGCCCGCTTGGTGCTTTTGAGCTGACACCTTTTGACAAGGCAACCGTTGCGGCGGCCCGGCATGTGGCAGAACGGACAAAAACAGGCCATCTCGTTTCGGTTGCGGGTGGTGGTGACACCGTTGCCGCGCTCAACCATGCGGGCGTTGCCGATGATATGACCTATATTTCGACCGCAGGCGGCGCTTTTCTTGAATGGATGGAAGGCAAGCCGCTTCCGGGTGTTGATGTACTCAAGCGTTAATGGCGCATTCAAGCTGATCCGGGGTCTTTAAACAGGCCCCGGATTAACGAAGAACAGAAAATGTTATCCTGTTAAATCGGTTGAAAAAATTTCAATCGTTTCAAAGGCTTGAACTGCCATTCCGTTTGATATGAGCTTCTGGTATGGGCCAGACAACGAAAAACGGAGTGCATGATCTATGAGCGAACGCCTGGAAGATATCGCAATTGCAATGGTTGCCAACGGCAAAGGCCTGCTTGCTGCGGATGAAAGCACCGCAACGATCAAGAAGCGGTTCGATACAATCGGGCTTGAATCGACAGCCGATAGCCGCCGCGACTATCGCGAAATGCTGTTCCGCTCCGATGATGCCATGAAGAATTACATCTCCGGCGTCATTCTCTATGATGAAACCCTCCGTCAGAATGCCAAGGATGGCACACCTTTCGTGCAGCTCCTGAAAGCTGCGGGCAGCATTCCGGGTATCAAGGTTGACGCGGGTGCCAAGGATCTCGCCGGTTTTGCTGGTGAGACGATCACCGAAGGCCTCGATGGCCTGCGCGACCGGTTGGCCGAATATCACAAGCTTGGTGCGCGCTTTGCCAAATGGCGCGGCGTTATCAATATTTCCGATAATTTGCCAACTTGGGGCGCTGTGAAGCAAAATGCGCAGGCTTTGGCCCGTTATGCCGCTCTTTGTCAGGAAGCTGGTATTGTGCCGATCGTCGAGCCTGAGGTGCTGATGGACGGCAAGCCCGGCACGCATTCGATTGAGCGCTGCTACGATGTGACCGAATGGGTTCTGAAGACCGTTTTCACTGAGCTTTATGATGCCCGCGTTGTGCTTGAAGGCATGATCCTCAAGCCAAACATGGTCATCGATGGCAAGAATGCCCGCAAGGCTTCGGTCGAACAGGTTGCCGAGCAGACGGTTCGTCTGTTGAAGTCAACGGTTCCTGCTGCGATACCCGGCATTGCGTTTCTCTCCGGTGGCCAATCGGATGAAGAAGCAACGGCGCATCTCTCGGCGATGAATGCTGCTCACGACCTGCCATGGAAGCTGACTTTCTCCTATGGTCGCGCTTTGCAGGCCGCGGCTCTGAGCGCCTGGAACGGCAAGTCGGAGAATGTTGCAGCCGGTCAGCGCGCTTTTGCGCACCGCGCCAAAATGAACAGCCTTGCCGCAACAGGCGGCTGGAAAAAGGACCTGGAAAAGGCCGCTTAAGCGTTTTTTATCTAAAAGCGTCTCTCATAGAGCCCGGGCCGGAATCAGGTCCGGGCTTTTTTATGTTTATGAGGCACGTTTGACCAAACCATCGGCTTTCCATCCCCTTGTCAGCTGGCTGCTGTTTCCCGTCTATGCGTGGCAGGGAATAGCGGTACGCCTGAATACGGAACGCATGGTGCCGCCGGGTGCATTTCCGGTTGGTGGAATTGCAGGCAAGGAACCGGCAATCCGCCTGCTGGTGCTGGGTGATTCCTCGGCTGCTGGTGTGGGTGTAAGTGATGTCTGGCAAAGCCTTTGTGTGCGGCTCGCCGTGCATTTGCAGGGGCGCACTGGTCGCAAGATCATCTGGCGTGCTGCCGGGTTCAATTCGGCTACATCAGGCCAGTTGCGTGATCATGTGGTGCCCAATATCGAACGGGGCATGTGGACCCATATCGTGCTGACAACCGGCTCGAATGATACCAAGAATTTCCATTCGGTTTCCCGTTTCAAGAAGGAATTCGGCGGGCTGCTCTATGCGCTCAAGGCAAAGTGGCCTGAGACATCGATTGTCTGGTCACCAGTTATCGATTTTCGTGATGTGCCTGCCATGCCGCCGCTGCTCGGGCGCATTCTGGAAGGGCGTGCAAGTGCGATCAACGCCATGGGCGAACGGCTTTGCCGGGAACGGATGGCAATACCGGCAACACGCCTCCCGGTGGAAGGGCCTGAAGGCTTCTCCAGTGATGGTTTTCACGCTTCGGCGCTTGGCTATGATGCCTGGGCAAAACACCTCGTGCCCTATGTGCTTAATTTGACAAATGGTGAGAGGGCATCGGGCTGAGGTTTCTGCTGTTCGATTGATTCAGCAGAGCGATTGCACCCCACCCCCCTCTGCCCTGTCGGGCATAACAACCATGAGGGACTTGGGGGGATGCAACGACAGTCACCAACGTTGCAGAACTTGACTCCCTACAATCCACCCATCCATCCGACTCACAACCCGCTATGGCTGGCAATCACGATGATCAGCATGGCAAAAATGGCTCCAGCGGCGATTTTCCAGAAATCCCCACGCTTTTTCATCCCCGGCCAGCCCAGTGGCTTGATGAGATGCAATGCCATCAGGAGAATCAGCAGCAGGGGCAAAATCTTGAGCATCGTCGTTAAAAAGCCTGCAGCCTGATCGGAACGGATGAAGTGGGATTCGACAAGTGTGCGATCCCCTGCCAATTGTCAAATAGGCCTTTGACTCTGCCGCATACATTGAGGAAGGTGCGGTATCTGGGAGGATATTTATGACATCACGTTACGCGCAGGTCTATCGGGATTGGCAATCCGATCCGGAGGGATTTTGGGCCGGGGCTGCTCAGGCTATTGACTGGATGCGGCCATGGGAACAGGTGTTTGATGCCACACAGGAGCCCTATGGGCGCTGGTATCCGGGCGCTGAATGCAACACCTGCTATAACGCCGTTGACCGCCATGTGGAGCGCGGACGGGCTGATCAGATCGCCCTGATCTATGACAGCGCGATAACCGGCACAGGCCGCAAGATCACCTATGCGGCGCTGCTCGATGAGGTGAATGCGCTGGCAGCGGTGTTGATCGACAGAGGTGTCGGAAAAGGCGACCGCGTTATCATCTATATGGCCATGGTTCCCGAGGCTGTGGTGGCGATGCTTGCCTGTGCGCGGATCGGCGCTGTTCATTCCGTCGTATTTGGCGGCTTTGCCGCCCATGAGCTGGCAACGCGGATTGATGATGCGAAGCCCGTGATGATTATCGCCACTTCCTGCGGTCTGGAGCCTGGCCGGGTGGTGGCCTATAAACCGATGCTCGACAAGGCCATTGACGAGGCGGCGCACAAGGTCAGTTCCTGCCTCATTCTCGTGCGCCCGCAGCAGCCGCATGAGCTGGTGCAGGGGCGCGATTTCGACTATGCGCAAGCAGTAAGCGCGGCGAAAGACCGGAAGGTGCCCTGTGCGGCTGTAAAGGCAACCGATCCGCTCTATATTCTCTACACTTCAGGCACAACGGGTCAGCCAAAGGGCGTGGTGCGCGATAATGGCGGGCATCTGGTGGCACTGACTTGGTCGATGGGGGCGATCTATGACACCTATGCTGGCGAGGTATTCTGGGCCGCTTCCGATATCGGCTGGGCCGTGGGTCACTCATACATAACCTATGCACCGCTGTTCATAGGCGCAACAAGCGTGCTCTTCGAAGGCAAGCCGGTGGGAACACCCGATGCCGGAACATTCTGGCGGGTGATCTCAGACCATAAGGTCAAGGTGCTGTTTACGGCGCCAACGGCTTTCCGCGCCATCAAGAAGGAAGATCCGAAGGGCGAATTCATCGGCAAATATGATCTCTCCTCGCTCAAATATCTGTTTCTGGCGGGCGAGCGGGCGGATACGGACACGATCAAATGGGCCGAGGAAAAGCTCGGCGTTCCCGTCATCGACCATTGGTGGCAGACGGAGAGCGGCTGGCCGATGGCCGCTAATCCCGCAGGCCTTGGCATGCTTCCTGTCAAATACGGCTCGCCGACAGTGCCGATGCCCGGTTATGACGTGCAGGTGCTTGACGATGCCGGACATCCGGTAAAGCGGGGCGAACTTGGCAATATCGTCGTCAAGCTGCCGCTACCGCCAGCGTGCCTGCCGACATTATGGAAGGCCGATCAACGGTTTCGCGATGCCTATATGGCGGAATTCCCCGGCTACTACAAAACTGCTGATGCCGGGATCATCGACGAGGAAGGCTATATCTACATCATGAGCCGCACCGACGATATCATCAACGTTGCGGGCCATCGCCTCTCCACGGGCTCTATGGAAGAAGTCTTGTCGAGTCATCCCGATGTGGCCGAATGTGCTGTTATAGGGATTGCCGATCATCTCAAAGGGCAGGTACCTTGCGGTTTCATCGTGCTTAAATCCGGCGTTACCCGAGCGGCCGAAGACATTGAGAAGGATTGCGTGGCGCTTATCCGTGACAGGATCGGGCCGGTTGCCGCCTTCAAGATCACGGTTACTGCCAAGCGCCTGCCCAAGACGCGCTCCGGCAAGATCCTGCGCGGCACAATGCAGAAGATCGCCGATCAGGAGCCGTGGAACATGCCGGCGACCATCGATGACCCTGCCATTCTTGACGAGATCAAGGCGGTGCTGAATGCAAGGGGTATTGGCGTTCCCGCCGGTTGACCCCCGGGGCGTGAGAGTTAAGGTTCGATTCCCGATCAGGAGAATCGAATATGGCTTTGGATGGCAAGATCGCGATTGTTACCGGCGGTGCTCAGGGTATCGGCAATGCCATTGTCCGGCGCTTTCTGCAGGATGGCGCGAGCGTGATGATTGCCGACAGCAATGATGAACGCGGGCTTGCGGCGGTCAAGGATCTCAGCGGTTTTGGCAAGGTGCGCTTCACTTCTACGGATGTCAGCAGCAAACTTGATGTGCATAATCTGGTAGCAGCGACCCTTGATGCATTTGGCGATATCGATGTTCTCGTCAACAATGCGGGTATTGTTCACAAGGCCGAATTCCTCGATCTCAAGGAAGAGGATTTTGACCGGGTTCTGCGCATCAACCTGAAAGGGTCGTTCCTGTGTGGGCAGGCGATAGGCCGTCACATGGTGGACAAGGTGCAGAAGGGGGGGTCGCCCGGCGCAATCATCAATCTCTCTTCGATCAATGCCCTGTTTGGCCTGCCCAATCAGGTGCCCTATTCCATCTCCAAGGGCGGTGTGAACCAATTGACACGGGTTATGGCCGTGTCGCTCGCCACCCACGGGATCAGGGTCAATGCCATTGGCCCCGGTTCGATCAATACGGATATGCTGGAGGCTGTGAATTCCGATGCGGCTTCGAAGCAGCGCATGCTTTCCCGCACTCCGCTTGGCCGGATTGGGGAACCATCGGAAATTGCTGCCATTGCCGCGTTTCTGGCGTCCGACGATGCCAGCTATATCACCGGCCAGACCATTTATGCCGATGGCGGGCGATTGCCTCTCAATTACACGGTTCCCGTCAAATCATAGGTGTTATTTTTCGCTCCCTGCTGACAGGCTCCTGACAGAAGGTTGTCAGGAGGGGTATGCGATAGTGTCTTCGTAAGCAAAGGAGACACGGACATGAATATGATTGATTTCGGCATCGTCAATACGGTGAAGCGTCTGTGGACAGGATACACGCACACACGCGAGGAAATGCGGACTGAACGCGCCATCAACAATCTTCCTGACTATCTGCTGAAAGACATTGGCTGGCCCGATGCCTATGCGGAACGTCTTGCGATGCGCAATTCGGTGAAGGACATCGCAGCTGGCAATGACAATGCCAGCGCGATTCGCCGTTCCGATCGCCTGCAGCGTCCAACGCCGCATAGAGGCAGAAAAACAAGCCAGAACGGTCATTTGACGCTAGAATACTAATTATTGAAGCCAAAGGGAGCATCTGCCATGGACCAGAAAAAGACAATCGGCCTCGTATTCATCGATCAGTTTGCTGATTGGGAATTCGGCTTGTTGGCGGGCTCGGCTGTCGAATGGTTTGGTGCGCGGATAATTGCCTTGGCTCCGACATCAGGTCCACTGAAATCCATTGGCGGCTTGCATCTTGTGCCGGATCGCGGGCTTGAGCCGCAGGATAATACCGATCTGGATGCGGTTGCCGTCATCGGTGCCAACACATGGCCGTCAGAAGACGCTCCTGACATTGCACCGCTTTTGAAGTCGGTTTTGTCAGGCGGCGGAATTGTTGGGGGCATTTGCGGCGGCACGCTGGCTCTGGCACGCGCTGGTCTTTTCGAGGGCCGCAAACACACCAGCAATGGGGCTGGCTGGATACAGTCGGTCATGGGCGAATATGCGGGCTCTTCTCTCTATCAGGATGTGCCCCATGCGGTGCGTGACGCGCATATTGTCAGTGCTGCCGGCTCGGCTCCCGGCACATTTGCCACAGAGTTTCTTGAAGCGGTTCTGCCTGAGCAGGCTGGGCAGATTGCCGAAATGCGCAGCTTTATCGCACGCGAGTATCAGGCAGCGGGTTGACTGCCGAAGAACATTTGTAACCGAACAGCGCCTCAATGAAGGCCTGAAGGAATAGTGACATGCGACGAGCAGACCGTCTCTTTCAGATTGTGCAGAAACTCCGCGGCGGACGCCTTGTCACCGCGCGCCAGCTGGCGGAAAAGCTCGAAGTTTCCGAGCGTACCATCTACCGCGATATCGCCGACCTGCAATCAACAGGCGTACCAATCGACGGGGAGGCAGGCGTCGGTTACATCCTGCGCGAGGGTTTTGACCTGCCTCCACTGATGTTTACCCGTGATGAGGTGGTGGCGCTGGTTGCCGGAGCGCGGCTGATTACAGCTTGGGGCGGTGCTTCCATGGCGCGTGCCGCTGAGGAAGCCATCATCAAGATTGGCGCAGTCCTGCCCAAGGATGACCGCCCGCGCATCGCCAACACGCATATCCATTCGTCCAGCACCAATATCAGCAGCCATGACCGGGCGATGATCGATCTGGCTGAAAACGCTGCGGACCAATGTCAGGTGCTGTCGATCACCTATAAGGACCTTGATGGCAAGGAAAGCCTGCGCGATATCCGTCCGCTTGGCCTGTGGTTCTGGGGCAAGGTCTGGACTGTTATCAGCTGGTGCGAGCTGCGCAATGATTTCAGGACATTCCGTATCGACCGGATATCCAAGGCTGACAAAGCATTGCGCATTTTCCGTCAGGAGCGCGGCAAGACGCTGGCCGATTTCTACCGCCGTGTGGAATTGAGTGAAGCGCCTGATGCGAAGAAGGCGTCTTAAGGCGTCATATCCTCTTGGGTCATGACAAAACGTTTGTATGGAACACCATCCTGCTCGGCTTTGAACCCGATCTTTTGTGCGACATGGATCGATGCCGCATTCTCAGGATGAATCTCGGCGATGATGCGATCGATACCCACGGTGTTAAATGCATGAAGAATGAGAGGCCGTGCCGCTTCGGTCGCATAGCCCTTGCCCCATGCGTGGCGATTGAGCCGCCAACCGATTTCGATATCCGGTCCCACGGCATCATCAGGAATGAGCAGAACCCATCCTAAAAACAGTTCTGGCTGTTGTTTCGCAAAAATGGACCAATAGCCCAAACCGAAGCCGAAATTTGTCTCAATACGGGATGTGACGAAACGACGGTGTTCTTCCTGATCATGCCAAGGCCCCGGTACGTATTTTGTCACTTCCGGGTCGCGGTCCATCGCCATGCTGGCCTCAAGATCGGCCATGGTGCGCGGGCGCAGGAAAAGGCGTTCGGTCTCGAATATCGGCAGCAAAACCATTCCCTCCAAAACAAAAAAGCTCCACCAGAGGCGGAGCTTTCCTGATTTCGGAACTGCCCGTCAAGGCAATCGTGATGCTTATTCTTCTTCGTCTTCGTCCGCATTGCGGCCCTTGAGCGAAGACAGCTTGGCGAAAACCTTGTCCGCATCAAGCTCTTCGTCCTCTTCACGGACGACTGGCTGGATATCCAGATTTTCCGTAGCGGAGGCTGGCAGCAACGTGTCGCCGCCTTCGCCTGGCTGGACTGGACGGTTGCGTGAAGAACGCTCGACCTCGAGGTCGAGATCGATCTGCGAGCACAGGCCAAGGGTTACCGGGTCCATTGGCTGAAGATTGTTCGAGTTCCAGTGGGTGCGGTTGCGGATCTGTTCGATGGTCGATTTCGTCGTGCCGATGAGGCGCGAAATCTGCGCATCTTTCAGTTCCGGATGGTTGCGCACCAGCCAAAGAATAGCGTTCGGGCGATCCTGACGCTTGGATAGCGGTGTGTAGCGCGGGCCCTTACGCTTGGCTTCCGGCACACGTACTTTCGGCTCAAGAATCTTCAACTTGTGATTGATATCGGCTTCGCCCTTGGCGATTTCCTCGCGCGACAACTGACCTGTGATCAGCGGGTCCAGCCCCTTGATGCCCTGCGCCGATTCACCGTCCGCAATAGCTTTCACCTCAAGCGGGTGCAGTTTGCAGAAGCCTGCGATCTGGTCAAAGGACAGAGCGGTGTTGTCGACAAGCCAGACGGCCGTTGCCTTTGGCATGAGAAGCTGGGTGGCCATTGAATATAGTCCTCTCGTTCGTCCGCTCCGGTGAGGCGGGACGTGGGTTCAACCACAATTTCCGGGAATTCGAGGCGTTATATAGCCTTAAATTCCCCGTTCGGCAAGAATCGGTTTTCGTTACGTCCCAATGCCGTTGCCGGTTTCATCGAACTGTCACGAAACTGTCATTGCACTGCAATGCAACCGGGTGACTCATCCCTGATAAAAAAGAGGAGATTCAACCCATGTCGCACAAATTCCTTTGCTTCGGGCTGTGGACCGCTCTGGCCGCATCCGTTGCTCTGCCCGCCGCCGCTGAACCGGTTTTCAACCGCATCGCCAGCTTTCCCGTTGCAGATAATCTGCCAAAAGATGCAGACAAATCGAAGGCAACATCCTCCGAGATCATCACGGCGTCGGAAGACGGCAAGACGCTTATTTATTCCGATAGCCCTTATGGCGCGATCGGCTTTGTCGATATCACCGATGCGGCCAAGCCGAAGGCTGGCGGCCTGATCAAGGTTGAAGGCGAGCCCACATCTGTTGCCGTTGCCGGTGGCAAGGTATTGGCTGCGGTCAATACCTCGAAGGACCACAAGAATCCCTCAGGCCGGCTCGATGTGATCGATCTCGCTTCACGCAAGGTGCAGGCAAGTTGTGAGCTTGGCGGCCAGCCGGATTCGGTCGCCGTTTCGCCCGACAAGACATTCGCTGCCATCGCCATTGAAAATGAGCGCGATGAAAAACTGAATGACGGTGAAATACCGCAGCTTCCCTCAGGCGATCTCAAGATTTTTGCGCTGAAGGATGGCGCCCCTGACTGTGCCAGCATGAAAAGCGTGACGCTGACAGGTCTGTCCGAAATTGCCCCTGATGATGCCGAGCCTGAGTTCGTGTCCATCAACAAGGAGAACCAGATCGCCGTTACGCTGCAGGAAAACAACCACATCGCAATTATCGATGCGGCAAGCGGCAAGATTACATCGCATTTCTCGGCGGGTACTGTTGATCTCGACAAGATTGACGTCAAGAACGACGGCGTCCTGAAGTTCGATGGCAGCATGAAGGGTGTGCTGCGTGAGCCGGATACTGTTAAATGGCTCGATAATGACCGGATCGTCATCGCCAATGAAGGTGACTACAAGGGCGGTTCGCGCAGCTTCACGATCTTTTCCAAGGACGGCAAGCTTCTCTATGAATCTGGCCCGTCGCTTGAGCACAAGATTGCCGAAGCTGGTCATTATCCCGATAAGCGCAACAAGAAGGGCGTTGAACTTGAAGGCGCTGAAGTCGCCAAGTTCGGCGATGTGAACTATCTGTTCATCGCCAGCGAGCGCGCTTCTGTCGTTGGCGTTTACAAGGACACCGGCAAGGAGCCGGAATTTGTACAGCTGCTGCCGTCGGGCGTTGCTCCGGAAGGTATTCTTGCCATTCCATCGCGCAACCTGTTCGTGACAGCCAATGAAGCAGATCTGGTCGAGGATGGCGGTGCGCGTTCTCACGTCATGGTCTATGAGTTGAAAGATCAGCAGCCGTCCTATCCAAAGATCGTGTCCAAATCGAAGGATGATGGCACGCCGCTCGGCTGGGGTGCATTGTCGGGTCTGGTTGCCGATTTGAAGGAGCCGGGCAAGCTTTATGCCGTATCGGACTCGTTCTATTCCGCCGCGCCCACCATTTACACGATCGATGCCAAGCAGACCCCGGCAAAGATCACCAATGCGCTGGTGGTGACACGCGGTGGCCAACCGGCACAGAAGCTTGATCTTGAAGGCATCACCACTGACGGTGCTGGCGGCTACTGGCTCGCCAATGAAGGCGACCAGTCCAAGCTGGTCCCCCATGCCATTTTCAACGTGAACGAGAAGGGTGAGATCAAGAAGGAAATCGCACTTCCCGAGGAATTGCTCCCGCATCAGACCCGCTTTGGTCTTGAGGGGATCACCCGCGTTGGCGAAGGTGACGCAACGGTGTTGTGGATGGCCGTGCAGCGGGAATGGAAGGATGATGAAAAGGGCTTCGTCAAACTCCTGAGCTACAACATCAAGGACAAGAGCTGGGGCGCTGTTGCCTATCCGCTTGACAAGACCAAGGACGGTTGGGTCGGTCTTTCTGAAATCACCGCCCATGACGGTCAGCTCTTCATCATCGAGCGCGACAATCTTGTTGGCGACAAGGCTGCCAACAAGAAGCTCTATCGTGTGGCGCTCGAAGGTTTGAAGCCTGCGAAGATTGGCGAGAAGCTGCCGGTCGTGGAAAAGAAGCTGGCGCATGATTTCATCGCTGATCTCAAGAGCACCAATGGTTTTGTGGTCGACAAGCTGGAAGGCTTTACAGTGGATGCCGACGGCAATGGCTATGCGGTCACCGACAATGACGGCGTCGACAATTCATCCGGCGAAACCCTGTTCTTCGGCATCGGCAAGGTCGCTGCCACGAACTAATTGCCACGTCAGAACCTAAAAGGGCCGCGCCTTGTGCGCGGCCCTTTTTGTTTGGAGTGTCAGCCGACATCCAGCATGATCTTGCCGACATGCTGGCCCTCTTCCATGCGTTCATGCGCACGCCACGCCTCGTGTAGGGGATAGACCATGTCGATAACCGGTGCGACGCGGCGCTCTACCAGTAACGGCCAGACTTTCAGCTCCAGTTCACGGGCAATTGCCGCCTTGAACTCGATTGGCCTGGTACGCAAAGTTGATCCCGTATGGGTCAGCCGCTTGATCATTATCTTGGAAACATCGGCATTGGCCTTTGCACCATTGAGGTGGGCGATCTGCACAATGCGTCCATCCATGGCAGCGGCGTCATAATTGCGCTCGACATAATCTCCTCCGACCATATCAAGCGTCAGGTTGACACCCTTGCCGCCGGTGGCTTGTTTCACCGCATCGACAAAATCGTGGGTGCGGTAGTTGACGGCTCTGTCAGCACCAAGCTTTAGACACGCCTCGCATTTGTCGTCGGAGCCTGCGGTCGTGATGACATAGGCTCCAAAGGCGCTGGCAAGCTGGATCGCCGTGGTGCCAATACCGGATGTGCCGCCATGCACGAGAAATGTCTCGCCGCTCGTGAGGCCACCACGCTCGAAAACATTGTGCCAGACCGTGAAGAACGTCTCGGGCAGTGCCGCTGCTTCAATAAAGCCATATCCTGCAGGGATCGGCAGAGCCGTGGTTTCATGCACCGTGCAATACTGGGCATAGCCACCGCCCGCCACCAGCGCTGTCACGCGGTCGCCAATGCGAAAGCGGGTAACGCCAGTGCCCACAGCAACCACTTCGCCCGCAATCTCAAGGCCGGGGATATCCGACGCACCAGGTGGCGGCGGGTAATGACCTTGCCGCTGCAAAACATCTGGCCTGTTGACACCAGCCGCGTGTACCTGAACCAGAAGTTCGTTCGGACCCGCCTCCGGAACGCCGCGCTTTCCCGGCTTGAGGACCAGCGGACCACCCGGCTGGGTAATCTCGATTGCGGTCATCGTCGTCGGAATCTTGCTGGCCATGAAATACTCCTTCAGTTGATTCGCTTGAATGATTTGCAATTCGAAGCGGGGGGACTGTATCCTTTCAGCATAGAGCGACAAGTGGAGGATGTTATGTCACTTTTCGATGAGGAACCGAAACGCAAGATTGCCCACGAAATCGGGCAGGAGCTTTCCCTGCTTTCCGTGGGTGAACTGGACGAGCGTATTGGCATCCTGCGCACCGAAATCACACGGCTTGAGGAAGAGCGCGCCCGCAAGGGCGATAGCAAGACGGCGGCCGAAGCACTTTTTCGCTGAAACGGAACGTAAATGATGCGGATGTCATGATGTCTCCGCATTGCTGACTGAGATGAACCTGTATCGGTACTGTTACCGGTTCTGTCAAAGCATAGGGGTATCGCTGTGTTCCGCTCGTTCGTACAGGTCTTTGCCCTTTTGTGTGGCACGTCGTTTCTGGTTATGGCGTCAGGCCTGCACGGGCTTTTGCTGCCCTTGCGCGGCGGGGCGGAAGGCTTTTCCACCACATCGCTCGGTCTGTTGGGCACGGCCTGGGCTGGCGGGTTTATCACCGCCTGTCTGCTTGCACCGCGTCTGGTGCGCCGGGTCGGGCATGTCAGGGCATTCAGCGCCTTTGCCTCGATTGCCGCTATTGTTGCCCTCAGCACCGGCATACTTGTCCATCCCACCGCATGGATTGTCCTGCGTGCGCTCACCGGCTTTGCCATGGCCGGCGCTTACATGGTGATCGAAAGCTGGCTGAATGAGCGGGCAACCAATGCCAATCGCGGTCAGATTTTTGGTCTTTATATGGTGGTGAATTTTGCTTCCATCACCGCCGGTCAGATGATGATCGGCTTTGGCGATGTGCACAACGGCACTTTCTTCATGCTATCGGGTATTCTGTTTTGTCTGGCCCTCATTCCGACGGCGATTTCCACCGCCAGCAGTCCCAAACCATTGACCGAAGTGCAGCTTGATCTGCGAGCGCTTTACCGCAATTCGCCGGTGGCGTTTGTCGGCTGTATCCTTATCGGCGTTGCCAATGGTGCCTTCGGTACGCTCGGCGCTGTCTATGGTGCGGCGACAGGTATTACAACGACCGAGATTGCCCTGATGATGAGCGCCTCGGTGATGGGGGGGGCATTGATGCAGATTCCTGTGGGACGCATGTCTGACCGCACAGACCGGCGCTACGTGCTGGCCTTCGTTGCCGGTGCCGCTGCCATTGTCGGTATGCTGATTTTCCTGATCGGTTCGCGTCAGGCGACAGTCATCCTGTTCATGACCGCCATCTATGGCGGCTTGGCCTATACGCTTTATCCGGTCGCCGTGGCCCATGCGAACGACTATTCGGACACGCAGAATTTCGTCAAGGTAACCGGCGGCCTGCTGCTTCTTTACGGGTTCGGTACGATGATCGGCCCGATCCTTGGTGCCTGGTCCATGGAATATATTGCGCCGGAGGGCCTGTTTGCGATCACGGCGCTGGCGCATGTATCGATCATGACCCACGCGATCATCCGCTCACGCATGCGCGCGGCCATGCCGATTGCCATGCGAGACAATTTCCAGACCGTTCCGTCGGAACGGGCGACGCCGGAAGGTATCAAGCTTGATCCTCGCGCCGAAGCCCAGCCGGACTAGGTTTTGGTGTCGTTTTTTGTACAAAATACGTTGACATTGATAGCAATTTGAAACGACTATTCGGTATGGTCGAAACAGATGCATTTGCAGCCATTTCTGATCCAAACCGCCGCTACCTGCTGGAAGAGTTGCGGCGCGGGCCGAAGACAGTCAATGAACTTGCGGTTGGTTTGCCCATCTCACGCCCCGCTGTTTCCCAGCATCTCAAGGCGCTGCTCGACGCAAGGCTGGTCAAGGTTAAATCCGAAGGCACGCGCCGGATCTATGCGGTCGATGATAGTGGCTTCGTTCACCTGAATTTGTGGCTGGATCAGTTCTGGAGCGAATGAATTCGCATGCAGGGCAAATAAAAAACCCGGTCTCGCGACCGGGTTTTGATTTTAGTGCCTGCACAGCTGCCTCTCCGGCAACCGGCTGGAATTCTTTTTAACGTCAGCCAAAGGCGGTCAGTGACGTGTGGCGGTCAATCTCAGTTTTTCGATTTGCTCTTTCAGCATGAGCTTACGACGTTTCATATCGGTAATTTTCAGATCGTCAGTGGCAGGGCTGGCCTGCGCTTCGGAGATTTCCTTCTCGAGTGCACCATGCTTACGTTCAAGCGTTTCAAGATGAGACTCAATGGCCATCCGGCTTCTCCCTTGGTTGGTTTCCTACTCGTCCATGCTCTGCTTGCCAAAAGGCGAGATTATGACAGAGCCGTGACACTCTGCCACCACTTTAAGCAATTGTCGAATTTGTTTCGTAGGATTTTCTTGTCATGTAAAATATGATATGGCCACGTCCTGATCCGGTATTCTCGAACGCCGGACCAGACATTGGATTCTTCTATAACAAAATACCGGGAATCACTGCATGTCCGACCAGGATCAGGCTGACATTCGATTGGCAGTCGCACGATTGAAACAGGAGCATCTGGATTTTGATGCCGCCATACAAGCGATGATCCAGGTTGGTTGCGACCAGCTTCGAGTTCAGAGAATGAAAAAGAAGAAGCTGATCATCAAGGACAAGCTCATCGAGCTTGAAGACAAGATCATTCCGGACATTATCGCCTAATATTCCACAGCTTGAGACAAGCGGGCCGTGCATAACTTGCGGCGCCTCTGCTTTTGCTCTAATTCCTGCACACTCCGCTGATCAGAGGATGTTCAATGGCCGATAAACGCGCTGACGTCGCAATCATCATGGGTAGCCAGTCCGATTGGGCGACCATGCGCCACGCCGCCGAGACACTTGATGCACTCGGCATTTCTCACGACGACCGCATTGTTTCCGCCCACCGCACGCCAGACCGGCTCGTCACCTTTGCCAAGGGCGCGCGCGACGCAGGTTTCAAGGTTGTGATTGCCGGAGCAGGCGGCGCTGCCCATCTTCCCGGTATGGCTGCTTCCATGACACCGCTGCCGGTTTTCGGTGTGCCAGTGGAATCAAAAGCCCTTTCCGGACAGGACTCGCTTCTTTCCATCGTTCAGATGCCAGCTGGCATTCCTGTCGGCACTTTGGCAATCGGCCGGGCAGGCGCTGTCAATGCCGCGCTTTTGGCGGCTGCGGTTCTCGCGCTGAACGACGCCGCGCTGGCAAAGAGGCTTGACGACTGGCGCACGGCGCAGAGTGCAAAGGTCGCCGAACGGCCGTCTGACGAGGCATAAGATGATTGCAGCAGGATCGACTATCGGCATTATCGGCGGTGGACAGCTTGGCCGTATGCTCGCCATGGCTGCGGCCCGTCTGGGCTATCGCACGGTTATTCTGGAGCCGCAGGCGGATTGCCCGGCAGCACAGGTTGCCAATGAGCAGATTGTCGCTGCCTATGATGATCCCAACGCACTGGAGCGTCTGGCTGATCTGAGTGATGTCATCACTTATGAGTTCGAGAACGTGCCTGTTGATTCGGCTGAAACGCTGAATGAGAGCAAGCCGGTATTTCCGCCACCCGAAGCGCTGAAAGTCTCGCAGGATCGTGTAACCGAGAAGCGCTTTCTCAACGCGGCGGGTATCCAGACAGCGCCATGGCGCATTGTCGAGAATGAAGGTGATCTGAAAGCGGCGCTTCTGGCCTTTGAGGGCAAGGGCATCCTCAAGACCCGCCGTTTCGGCTATGACGGCAAGGGGCAGGTCAAATTCTCCGGTGCGAAGGGCGAAAGCGCCAAGAACGCTTTTGCTGCTGTCGGAAGCGTACCATCCATTCTGGAAGGTCTTGTCGATTTTACCCGCGAGATTTCCGTGATCGCGGCGCGTGACGAGGCTGGCAATATCCGCATTTATGACATTGCGGAGAATGTCCACAAGGACGGTATTCTGGCGACCTCAACGGTGCCTGTTTCCGTTTCATCCACGATAGCGGGAACTGCTGCCGATTCGGCGCGCAAGCTGCTGGAGGCGCTCAATTATGTCGGTGTTCTCGGCATGGAATTCTTCGTGCTGGCCAATGGAACGCTGCTCGCCAATGAATTTGCGCCGCGTGTGCATAATTCCGGCCACTGGACCGAAGCCGCCTGTGCGGTCTCGCAATTCGAGCAGCATATCCGCGCAGTTACCGGGCTGCCGCTTGGTGATACGCGGCGTCATTCCGATTGCGTGATGGAAAATCTCATCGGTGATGATGTGGAGAAATTACCGGCGATTCTTGCCGAAAGCGGAGCTGTGGTTCATCTCTATGGCAAGGCTGAAGCGCGTCCGGGCCGCAAGATGGGCCACGTCACACGCATCACAAAGCGGCTGTAACAGCAAATAAATATGCTCCTGACCCATGAATCGCCATATGAATCATGAGTCGGGAGTTGACAATCGGGGCATTCCTTGGCTATTTCCCCGCAACGTGTTTCCGGCGCGCTTATGAGGCGCGCTTTATTATTGGTGCCCGGTTTCGGGCGTAAAGATACCGGTGCTGAAATGAAGATCAAGAATTCGCTTAAGGCTCTTAAAGGCCGTCATCGTGACAATCAGCTGGTGCGCCGCAAGGGCCGCATCTACATCATCAACAAGACTGCTCCGCGTTTCAAAGCGCGCCAGGGCTGATTTACCGTTTCACGGTTATTTGCATTTGACGTTTCGCTGATACGGATTACGATCCTGATCATGCGGAACGTTTTTGCTATTCTGGTTAGTTGTTTTCTTGTGATGCCGTCAGCGGCTGCGCTGGCGCAGGATAAATCCGGGACAGATGTTCCAGCGGCTTCGCCGCAAACGCGCACTCCCGCGGCTTCGCCGCAAACACTCCCCTCTGCGGCTGCGCCACAGGCCGTATCCCTGCCGGACAAAACTCTGGCGGAAAAGCGCGCTGATCGCCTCAATGAATTGTTTTCCGCCTTGAAGCGAGAACGCAACGAGATGAAGGCCACCCGCATTGCCGAGCAGATCCAGACCCAATGGCAGAATTCCGGCAGTGCAAGCATTGATCTGATGATGCAATGGGCCGCCGGTGCCATGGCCGAAAAGAAATATTCGGTTGCGCTGGATTTCCTCGATCAGGTCACGGTGATGAAGCCGGACTTTGCCGAAGGCTGGAACCGGCGCGCCACGGTCAATTTCCTGATGAATGATTACGGGCGGTCCATGGCCGATATCCAGAAGACGCTGTCGCTGGAGCCACGCCATTTTGGCGCTCTGGCCGGACTGGCTGCTATTTTGAAGGATACGGGGAAGAAGGAAGCTGCCCTGCACGCTTTTGAGCAGGTTCTCAACGTTTACCCCATGATGCGCGAGGCACAGAAGCAGGCGGGCGAACTGGCTGACGATCTGGCGGGTCAGCGCACCTAGTTTTTCACATTCTTATCTGCCGGGCAGATGGAGCCGCGAAAAGGTTATTTCGGGCTGGCGGCCTATTACCACCAACCCGAACAGTAATCTTAGATACCGGTCAGACCGTCCGAACCGATATAGGCGATACGCAGCATATTGGTTGAGCCTGGGGTGCGCAGCGGCACACCAGCTGAAATGATGATGCGGTCGCCCGGATTGCCGAACTCTTCCTGATAAGCGATATGGCAGGCGCGATCGACCATATCGTCAAGGTCGGTCGCATCTTCGGTCACAACGCAGTGCAGGCCCCAGACGAGCGAGAGCTTGCGCGCTGTCTCGACAACCGGCGACAGGGCGATGATCGGCAACAAAGGCCGTTCACGCGCTGCACGCAGACCTGTGGTGCCTGACGCCGTGTAAGTGACGATGGCGGACAGGTTGAGCGTTTCGGCGATCTGGCGGGCTGCCAGCGAAATGGCGTCGGCCCCCGTTGCATTTGGTTCGGGGCGCTGGGCGTGAATGATGCCGGGATAGTTGGGATCGCGTTCAACCTCTTCGGCAATGCGCGCCATGGTCGATACGGCTTCCACCGGATAATCGCCCGCTGCGGATTCTGCGGAAAGCATCACAGCGTCAGCGCCTTCGAACACGGCAGTTGCCACGTCGGAAACTTCGGCGCGTGTCGGTACCGCTGCAGTAATCATCGATTCCAGCATCTGCGTGGCAACGACAACAGGCTTGCCTGCCCTGCGGCAGGCGCGAATGATCTGCTTCTGAATGCCGGGAACGGATTCCAGTGGCATTTCAACACCGAGATCGCCGCGCGCCACCATCAGCGCATCGGAAAGCTCGATGATTTCCGCAAGGCGGGTAACGGCTTGCGGCTTCTCAATCTTCGAGAGCAATGCAACGCGGCCGCGCGAGATCTTGCGTACTTCGGCAAGATCCTCCGGCCGCTGAATAAAGGACAGGGCCACCCAGTCGACTTCTTCCTGCAGGACGGCATCAAGATCGCGGCGATCCTTTTCCGTCAGCGCGCTGACGCCGAGCGTTGTATCGGGCAGGCTGACGCCCTTCTTGTCTGATATCTTGGTGCCTGATACCACGCGGCAGGTGATGGACTTGCCATCGGACGCTTCCGCGACCAGAGCGAGCTTGCCATCATCAACAAGCAGACGGTGCCCGGCTTCGACAGCTTCCAGAATTTCCGGATGTGGCAGGAATACGCGGGTGTTGTCACCCAGCGCCTCGTTGTTGTCGAGCGTGAAAATCTGTCCCGGAACGAGGTCAACCTTACCTTCGGCGAATTTGCCGACACGCAGTTTCGGTCCCTGCAAGTCGGCCAGAATGCCGATTGGCCGGCCCACTTCCTTTTCGACGTTGCGCAGGCGGCGGACAAGTTCGCGCATGAGTTCATGGCTGGCATGGCTCATATTGATGCGGAACACGTCGGCACCGGCTTCAAACAGTTTGCGAATCATCGCTTCGTCTGAAGAAGCGGGACCCAGAGTGGCGAGGATTTTGACCTTACGGCGACGTCTCATCGAGGAGGGGTATCCGTTACAATTGGAGCTGAGGGAGGAGTTTCTTCCGTAAGCTGGACCATCCAGCTTGATTGTTCCCCGGTATCATACTCCTGAAATCCCGCGCGCTGGAACCCGCGCGCAAAACAATCATTGATACCGGTAATCTTGAACTGGTTTTCTGCCACGCACATATTCACCTTGCCATCCCAGCGGCCGCCGCTCTGAGCGTCCTCGGCATAGAGATAGTAATAGCGCGACGTCAGTGGGCCAACGACCAGTGTGGTGCAGGAGGACGCATTGACGTGCCACCAGCCTTCCGTGATCCAGCCCGTCTTCGCCCGATAACCAAGCGCGACGCCGACGAGATTTTGTGTGGTGTTGCACACGCGAAAATCGGCATGGGCTTTCTCCGGCGCAAAGACACTGCCTGCTACGAAAATGAATAAAAAAGCCGCTAGAAAGCTGCTCAATCGCGTCCGCTGATGCTGGTCAGCGCGGAAAATGATGCCCCTGCGCAATATTGCCTCCGTCCGTCTTAGACTCCTTTTCCGCAGTTTCACGTGCATTGTCAACGCGCTAATCGGCCTAACGTGCAGTTCCTTGACCACTGCGACAAAAGATTGGTGGTTGCATTCGCAGTCAGGGCGTGAAACACAAAAAAATCTCCCGAATAATCGCGCAAGAGAACGTTCCTATGCCGTTTTCCCCTTTCCATCTTGTCAATGGCAACGAGGCCAGAGGTCTGGTGCTGCTGGCTGATCACGCCCGCCGCGATTTGCCCGAGGAATATGGCTCGCTTGGTCTGCCACCACAGCAGTTTGAACGGCATATTGCCTATGATATCGGTGTCGAGCTTTTGACCCGGAAACTGGCTGTTATGCTGGATGTTCCGGCGGTGCTTGGCGGCTTTTCCCGTTTGCTGATCGATCCAAACCGGGGAGAGGACGATCCAACGCTGATCATGCGCCTGTCCGATGGCGCGATTATTCCGGGAAACAATCCAATGCCGGAAGCCGAACATCAAAAACGCGTGAATGTTTTCTATCGCCCCTATCATGATGCGGTCGCGGATAGGATCGATGCGGTTGCCAAGGTAAGCGGCAAGGCACCGCTGGTCATCTCCATCCATTCATTCACCGCATTCTGGAAGACGACGCCAAGGCCATGGCATGCGGGTATTCTCTGGGACAGCGATCCGCGCGCGGTTCTGCCGCTCATCAAGGCTTTGGAGGCTGATCCACAACTGGTGGTCGGGGATAACGAGCCCTATGACGGGGCACTGCGCAATGACACGATGTTCAAACATTGTATCGTGCCGGGCCTCGCCCATGCCTTGATCGAGGTGCGGCAGGATTTGATCGCCGATGAGACTGGCATCAGCGAATGGGCCGATCGTCTGGCACCAATCCTTGAAGCCATCAATGCTGATCCCGATATGCATGTTGTCAGGCAATATGGTTCGCGAACCGGCCCACTGGAGGAAGTTTGAACATGAACGATCTTACGGAAGAACAGCGTATTGCCCTTGAGGCGGCGGCGTTCCGGCGCCTGGTGGAGCATCTGCGCGAACGCAGCGACGTTCAGAATATCGACCTGATGAATCTGGCCGGTTTCTGCCGCAACTGCCTGTCCAACTGGTATCGGGAAGCCGCTGACGGGGCGGGTATTGCCATTTCAAAGGATGAATCCCGCGAGATCATCTATGGCGAACCCTATGCCGAATGGCAGGCCAAGTATCAGCGCGAGGCCAGCGATGCGCAAAAAACTGCATTTGAAGTGAACAAGCCTTCCCATTGAGGGTGTGGGTGGTGAGATTGGTTCGTGGTTCGACAAGCTCACCATGAGGCCCTTCGACAGGCTCAGGATGAGGGGAGCTTTATTCTGCAATCTTTACGATTAGCGTTACATCCACACTCTCCCTCATGGTGAGCTTGTCAAACCACGAACCACGAACCACACCATGGGCAGCGCAAGCCCCCCGGAATGATGAATCAAACACAACTATCTTGCGATGAAACTTGATGTGTCTTGACTCATCCTAGGCGGGTCGGGCATCGGAACCCCAGAGGCGGCGCTTCCGAGTCGCACAATCAATTTTTACGGAGCAGAATATGAGCATGGATGATGTAGCGCCACAGGGTGGTGTCGAAGGTGTTGCGGCTGCGGAATTGCGGCAGTTCATTGAGCGCATCGAGCGCCTTGAGGAAGAAAAGACCACCCTTCAGGACGACATCAAGGAAGTGATGGCTGAGGCCAAGGGGCGCGGCTATGACACCAAGATCATCCGCACGATCGTTCGCCTGCGCAAGAAAGACGCCAATGAGCGCAAGGAAGAAGAAGCGATCCTCGAGCTTTATATGAACGCGCTCGGCATGGTCTGATCGGCGCTTCCGGATTTGAGGTATTGGGCAAGAGAGAACTGTTGGTTCCCTCTTGCCGCTTTAAACGCTGAAGCCTGCCGTGTTTCCCCCAAATGCCATCAAGCACCGGGAGGAGTTATCGCTCTCGGGTTCTAATTAGGCATAGGCGCCGGAATAGGGCACAAGATATGTGCAAGGCGTTGCATACATCCAGAAATTAGCGGCAGGTTGGGTCGGTTGAAGAATATCCAGCACATTGGTTTGCGGGTGACGCAACCGGTCGGCGGCCTGATGAACCAGTTTCGTTTCGCGATCTTCGTCTGGATGCCATTTATATTCATTTTTGCCGGAGATAGTCAGTTCCAGCATAGATGTTCCGTTGCTCTGGCGCTCTCCCATATACACCCAGTCGAGCGGAAATGAGCCAAGGGCCATCCACCAGTCTTTGTTGGTGTAATACGCCTGCTTTACCCAATAGCGGCCTTTTTGACCTGGCTTCATTGGGGATTTTTTTGCCTCGCTGTTGATTGCGTCGATGAAGCCACGAGAAACACCTGAATCTTCATTCAACAATTGGCTGGCCATAAAATATTTGGGCGTTCCGGTCCCGTCCATATAGTGGTTGATATATTCTTCGGCCCTGCCGCCGCTTTTCATCATGACGATTTTCGCCATCTCGATGAGAGTGCGGTCAGTGCGCCATTGCGACTGCATCACCCTCATCGGTCCGGGGCCATTCTTGGCAACAAAGGCCGCAAATTCAACCGCTGATCGGGTCGACATGATCTGTACCTCAAGCAAATAAAATGAGTGTTATTTGCTCAAAGTTAATCCAACTCGGCTTCACCTGACAAGCGGCACGAAATCTCTGTCTCACCCAGCGGTGACTGATATCGCTTGAACTGACCGCGCGCCGGGTATACTCGTCAACGCGCCCACCTATTCTTTCACGATCCACTTCTTTCGAATGATGTGATCTGCCGACATTCGCGTTGGGGCAGCTGCCTCGGCCGTCAGGGAGTAAATTCAATGTCCGTATCCACAGCGCAGCTGTCTGTAAAGGCACCTGCCAATTCGCGTTCCCGCGTTATTCTGGCCAGCCTGATTGGCACCACCATCGAGTTCTACGACTTTTATGTCTACGCAACCGCTGCTGTTCTCGTTTTCCCGCATCTGTTTTTCCCTCCAGGCAATGAGACCACGGCTCTCCTGTCGTCCTTTGCCATCTTTGGCGCGGCCATGGTGGCGCGCCCGCTTGGCGCGATCTTCTTCGGCCATCTTGGCGACAAGCGCGGACGGAAAATCACACTGGTCGGCGCCCTGTTGACCATGGGTATTGCCACGTTTCTCATCGGCGTTTTGCCGACCTTTGCCAGTGTTGGCTGGTTTGCACCTGCCATGCTGGTTGTGCTGCGTCTGGCGCAAGGTTTCGCATTGGGTGGTGAATGGAGCGGTGCTGCACTGGTGGCCACGGAGAATGCACCCGCTGGAAAACGCGCCATCTATGGCACCTTTCCGCAACTTGGCGCTCCCATAGGTTTCATTATCGCCAATGGCCTGTTCCTGCTCATCGCGGCAATCCTGCCATCGGATGATCCATCACGGCCATCCCTCGCGTTTCTCGATTGGGGTTGGCGCATTCCATTTCTGTTCTCGGCTGTCATGGTGATTGTCGGCCTATGGGTACGGCTTAATCTGGTTGAAAGCGCAGCCTTCGAGAAAACAGTGAGCAAAGGCGAGATCAAGAAGGTCCCGCTGGTTTCCGTCTTCCAGTCACACTGGAAGCAGCTTGTGCTTGGCACTTTCTACATGCTTGCCACCTATGTGCTGTTCTATCTGATGACGACGTTCTCGCTCAGCTATGGCCGCGCAGCAACAACAGGACCAATTGCCGGTCTTGGTTATGACTATACGACGTTTGTTCTGATGATGATTGTCGGTGTGGTGTTCTTCGGCATTTTCACCATGGCCTCCGGTCCATGGGCCGACCGCTGGGGCCGCCGCAAAACACTGATCTGGGTGACCCTTGCGATTGCCGTATTCGGGCTTTTGTGGGTGCCGATGCTGTCGCTGGGTTCAGCTGGCGTCATGGCTTGGCTGATATTGGGCTTTGCCCTGATGGGAATGACATTTGGCCCGATGGGCGCATTGCTTCCGGAGCTGTTCCCGGTGAGCATGCGCTATACGGGATCGGGTATTTCCTACAATGTCTCGTCGATTCTCGGCGCCGCGGTTGCCCCCTTTATCGCTATTGCCCTGTGGAAGCTTGGTGGCGGTAGCCCGTTCTGGGTCGGCGTCTATCTCTCGGCAATGGCTGTCCTGACGCTGATTGCATTGGTGATCGGCAAGGAAACCAAGGATGTGGATATCGAAGCTTAGGTCGATACTGCTCCGAAATAAAAAAGGCGGGGCAAGCTGTGGAAGTTGCCGCGCCTTTTCTTTTGGCCTTAGTAATTCGGATTGTAGATCAGCCGGTCACGGTTTAACTGACGATTATAAACCGGTGCGCGGTTCTGGTTCTGCTTGGCAAGCGATCCGACAATCACGGCACCGAGCGCGAGACCTGCAACACCGGCGATGATTGCTGTATCGCGGTTTTTGTGGCGGCGATCAGAACGGTAATCGCGGTCACGATAGTAGTCCCGGTCGCGATAATCATCGTCGTAACGATCACGGTAATAGCGATCGCCGGACCAGCTGTCATCGTCGTAGGAATAATAGCCGCCTGCCTGGGCCGGAGCCGATGGGAGGCTGATTGCGCTGAACGATACGGCGGCAACCAGCAGAGCAGCGAGTGTCTTTTTCATGATGCGGTCCTCAACATTAAGTGTTGACCACAGATATAAAGCGCCTCGGCTGAACCGGTGATGAATGCCGCCGTTAGCTGCCGTTCACAGGGTGATTGTGCGGGCGTTCACATGCAAGGCGCGCCCCGCGCCCCAGCCGAAAACGGCAACGCCAATCCCCAGCAGAACAAACAGAATAGCCGTTGATGCATAGCTTTCGGTCGCGCTGTGGATCAGGCCAACGAGCAGTGGGCCAATGGCAGCCAGCATATAACCAATGCATTGGGCCATGCCCGAAAGATGCGACGCGACATGCGAATCCGGCGAGCGCAGCACGATCATTGTCATGGCGATGGCGATGAGGCCCCCCTGACCGATGCCTTGAATAATAGCCCACAACCAGATCGTGGAGAGCGGCGCAAACAACAGGCCAAGCAGACCGATAACCGCAATCGTAGCAAGCCCAACATTGATGAGGCGCTGGTCCTTGCAACGGACGGCAAAGGACGGAACGAGCAGGCAGGTGACGACCTGCGCCATTACAGAGACGGAGACGACAACACCGGCGGTTGTTCCATCCAGCCCGCGATCGCGCAGGATTGGCGCAAGCCAGCCGAAGACACAGTAGGCGAGAGCAGATTGCAGCCCCATGAACAGGGTAACCTGCCATGCCAGACGGTCACGCCACAGGCCAACCACCTTGAAGCCCGCATGTTTGGTACGCACCTTGCGGGCAAGGGCCTGTGGCAGCCAGATCGCGGCGACAATGAGGACGGGGAGTGCCCAGGCGCTGAGTGCAAGCGACCACGATCCGTCAAGCATCTTCTGAACGGGCAGGGTCAGTCCCGCAGCGCTTGCGGCACCGGCGCAGAGCGCCATGGTGTAAAGGCCGGTCATCATCCCGGTACGGCTGGCGAAATCGCGCTTGACGAGACCGGGCAGCAGCACATTGCCAATGGCGATACAGGCGCCGGCCAGTGCCGTGCCGATGAACAGCAAGGGCAGGGATTCCAGTCCGCGCAATGCCGTGCCGAGAGCAAGCAGCAGAAGAACACCCAAAAGCGTGCGTTCCGCGCCGATCCGCTGGGCAAGGCGCGGGGCCAGCGGGGCGAATACACCAAGACACAAAACCGGCAGCGTGGTGAGAACACCTGCACCAAAGGACGAAAGCCCCGTCTGCGAAATGATCTCGGGCAAAAGCGCCGACGCGCTGGAGAAAACCGGACGGAGGTTATAGGCGATGAGCACAAGACTGAGGCCGAACAGAACCTGTGCGCCACGGCTTTTAAAATCAGGCACGCGCGGCTGGGGAATGCTGTCCACTTCCGCATCGACAAGTTGTTCGGCGGCAATATCGAGATCCGTGGAGAGCCGGGAATGTTCAGTCTTGGAGTGCTGATTCATGATGCAAGCAACCGATCAAGTTCAATAAGGATGGGGGCCATGAAGGTGCGGGTGGTCGAGGCGGCCCTGTCAGGGTCTCCCGAGGCAATCGCATCGATAATGGCTGCGTGAGCGGCCATATCGGGTTCGGGGAGTTCGCCCGTTACGGTCGCCCGGATGATTTCCTGAGTGGAAACCGAAAAGAATTCGTAGACTTCGATGAGGGCAAAATTGCCCGATGCCGCGACAACCGCCTTGTGAAAAGCGAGGTCCTGTTCGACATATAAATCATGTCTGGAAGCGTTATATTCGCCGCGCTCAGCCAATAGCTGCCGCAACTCGGCAATGACTTCAGGTGTATGGCGCATGGCTGCCAGTCTTGCCGCCTCAACTTCCAGCGCACAGCGCGTCTCGACCTGATCGCGCAGGCCAGTGCGCCGGATGCGGAGCAAGCTTTCATCGGGATTGCTGATCGAGCGGACATAGGTGCCCGAGCCCTGTTTGGTTTCCAGAAAGCCCTGTGCGACAAGCACCCGCACCGCTTCACGCACAGTTCCGCGGCTGACGCCAAGCATATCGGCCAGTGCGGCTTCATTGGGGATGCGCTCCCCAATCGGCCAGCGATTGGTGATGATTTCCGCGCGGATATTATCAATGGCTGTTTCGGCCAGATTGGTGCGGGCTGCGGGTTGCATTCGGATCAAGTCCCAAAGTCATCGGATGACTTGATAACTATGGGACTTGGCTGTGCCTGTCAATGCACCTTGATGACGGTGAGCGGCTTAGCGATAAATAATGATGGGCCGACGATGCACAATAATTGGCGCGGGGCGCTCGATGATCACGGTTCTTGGCCCGAATGCTTCGAGCGGAAACCAGTAACCGCGATAGAAACGGTAACCGGGCCGAAAATAGCCATAGCCGCGATGGCCGTTGTAGTAATAACCGTCGTGCCAATTATAGTAGCCGCGCCGCCAATAGACAGGCTCAGCCTGGGATTGCAGATGATCGCCCTGCATGGGCAGGAGTGGCATGGCGCTGGCGCTTTGCGCTCCGGCCAAGGTGCCGACGGCTATAAGGCCAGCAGCGATGATAGCAAGGATTGTTCTCATAATAACCTCTTCTGGGGTTGGTTGATGGTTCAGGTGTTGATCAGTCCGTGCAGGGACCGGTCAAAGGGGCGGTTCGGAAAGAGCGTTTTCATGGTGCGCTCCGGGTCGAGGCCGAAGGTTTCAGCGGCAAGAGCCGCAATCAGCGCATCGAGATCCATGGTGGGTTTCAAATCGCGGTTTTCGTAAAGGGCGCTTGCGGCAAGGCCCGGCCAGTCGGTGAGAATGCGGCCACCTTGCACCGCTCCGCCCAGAACAAGCGCCGTGGTCGCCGTGCCGTGATCGGTTCCTCCCGTGCCATTGGCGGCGGCGGTGCGGCCAAATTCGGTTGCCACGAGGACGGTGGTCTGCTGCCAGGCATCACCGAGCCCGTCGCGCATGGCGTCGATCATCGCATCAAGCGCCTTAAGCTGATTACCGAGCCGGTTGTCCTGCCCGCTATGGGTGTCCCAGCCGCTGGTCTCGATCATGGCAATGCGTGGACCATCGGTTCGAACCAGCGCTTCGGCAGCCGTTCTACCCGCCGCTGCTGGGTTCTGGCGTGTTTCCATGTCCTTGAAAAAGCCGCGCGCTTCCATGGCAGCGCTCCAGACAGGGTGAAACTGCTGATCCTTGTCGTAGAGTTGCGCAACCCGCAACAACAGGTCATCGGGGGCTTCGGGCAGGTTCGACGGTGCATAGGATGTAACGTCAGCCGAACCGCGCAAGGCAGCAGGTATCGTCGGGGCGAAAGCAATGGCCTTATCGGCGGATTTCGGCAGGAGCGTCACAAGCCGGTTCAGCCAGCCATCCCGGAGCTGGTAGGGGCTCGTGCCGCCGGTTTCGAGTACATTCTGGCCGTCAAAGTGCGAACGCTCACGGTAAGGCGAGGCGACGGCATGCACAAAAAGTGCCTGCCAGTTGGTATAGAGTGTTCCCATATTGCCAAGTGAGGGATGCAGAGCAAACGTGCCGTCAAGTTTGATGGCGTCGGCGACGTCAATCGCAAGCTTGCCACGCAGTTGTGCATAGGCAGGGTCCGCATAGGGAATGACGATGTTGAGGCCATCGGCGGCACCGCGCTGGATGATGAAGACGAAGCGACGGTCGGTTGCGACATTGGCAAAGACAATGCGGGGCGCAACGAGCATCGATCCCGCACCGATTGCGGCCAGACGCAGGAAGTCACGGCGGTTGGTCATGCTCATCTCCGTTGAAAATCCGGTGAAACAAGCAGAAGGGCGATGCCCGTCTGGATGGATTCGGCGCGGTTGATTTCCGTTGCCGTCGTGCTGCTCAGTGTGTTTCCAAGAAGATTGCTCGCCAATTCGTCCGGCTTCAGACTGCGGTCTGCCTTCGCGGCCAGCCGCTGGGATACTTCAACCCGCCGAACGAGCGCATCTGGCGCAAGCCAGCTGGCGGCGATGTCGTCATAACCGGCGGGTGAACGCGGCAGCCATACCGGCTGGCCAAGCTGGTTCAAGAGATTGGAGAAACTGGCTTTGCCGAGATCGGGATAATCCAGACCGCGCATGGCTGAAACCAGCCACTCCCACGGCGTCTTGATCTTGGTGGCCTGTGCCACCCACGCTTCGGGCGATTCAATGAGTGCTCTGTAAACCGTTGGCAAATCCCCGTCCGAGCTGAGAAATGCCTTGCTGACCCGATCGACAGCGGCCTTTGAGGGCGTGTCTGAGATAAAGTGGCGACAGAGTTTTGTAGCAATGTGCCGGGCGGTTGCCGGATCGCTGGCCAGATCTTTCAGAACGGCGCCCGCCTGATCTTCGCCTAATGGTCCATAGACACGGCGGCGTATCAATCGGTCACCCGGCTGATGCAGGCCGGGACGGTATTGGAAAATACCGGCCTCGCTGGTATCGGCCTTGCCGCCCATCCCTCCGGCAGACCATCCGGTCAGGGCGAGGGCAAATTCCGTTACATCCTTCTGGGTGTAGCCGGAACCGACGCCGACCGTGTGCAGCTCCATGATCTCGCGGGCGAGATTCTCGTTGATGCCCGGCAGCCCGTCGGCATTGCGCTTCCTGGCACGATTGGCAAGCAGGCTGTCGGGGCCAGCGGAGCGTATCTGGTCGAGATAGATCAGCATGGCCGGATGCTGCTCGACGGCAAACAGCAGGTCAGTAAAGCGCCCTGTTATATGCGGGCGGATTGCCTCACGCTCAAAAGCACCCGCAAGGCTGAGCATCGGGGGATTGTCGGCTGAAACGGCGAAATGGTTCGACCAGAAATGAACGAGCGCTTCCATGAACGGTGTGGGTGTCTGCAGAGCATTGAGGCCTCGCGCATCGATCTCGCTGCGATAAAGCAGCCGGGCCGCTTTGTTCAACTCCTGCCGCAGCGCAATCTTCGCGTCGCCATCAAGCGCCTGCAGCTTTTCCCGGTCATTGGCGTAATTTGTTGCGATGTCGCGGGTGGCTTGCATCGCCGCAAAAGCTGGCGGCTGGGCTGTGTATTGCCCGATCTGATCAAGCAGCCAATGCTGCGGGTCGGATGGAAGCGGCTCGCTTGCCCGCTTGCCCAAACCAAAGCGATTGACCGCAATGGCAGCTGTCGCATCTGTTGCCGTGGTACCCATGGTCTTCTCCGCTCGCCGCCTGTCTGGCATCGACAGTCATTGAACGGGGGAGCCAAAAGAATCCGTCGCCGGTGCCTATTCTTTTTTTGCGGGCGCCTGCCTGATGATGATGTTGCGTTTTTTCAGGCCATCAATCAGTGCCTTGCGATCCTCGGGCGAAAGGCTTTCGGCGAAGGAGACGATTGTCTGTTCAATGCGGGTTCGCAGGGCGAAATCCGCTTCACGCGCTTTGGTCAATTCGGCATTGATGGCAACCGGGTCAATGACATCCTGCGCCAGCAGCCGGGCAATCTCGGTGCGGCTTGCGCGTCCGGCATCGGCCAAAGGTATATTGTCCTTGCGTGCTGCCGACAGGTTCTGGCGCAAGGTCTTCTGCTGTTCCGGCGTCAGATATTCGGCGGCAAAACGGACACCGCGTCGATTTTCCGTCGCCCAGGAATGGCCAAATGTGTGCCAGATATATCCGCCGCCAATCACGCCTCCGGCAATGAAGACATTCAGCGCAAGCGAGGCGACGAGGAGTATATTGCGTGATCGTTCGCTCATTTACTCGTCCAGTTCATCAGAGATGTTGAAAGCGGTGACGGCATAGGCCTGATCCTCATATCCACGGGTTTCCGCGGAGTGGATGACGCCGATGACAAGCGCGCCGGTGACAGCGCCGGCGAGGCCAATGCCCGCAAGGCCGGTGCCTTGCCACCAAAGATGTGCCCGCATCCAGCCAGACCGTGATTTGCCCGATGCGGCGATGATCCGCTCGCGCAGTGCCGCGTCCGGCTGGGCGATCTGATAGCCAGATAACAGGCTGTCGAGTTCTGCGGCTGCCTTGAGTGCGGATTGGGCAAGATCGGGATAGTCCTTGATAAAGGTGATAGCCGCTGCCTGTTCCGGCGGTGGCCATCGCCTGGTATCTGCGCCGTAGATCTCAGTCAGTTCGTGAAAACGCTCCAGTGTCATCGGGTTTTCTCCTGTTCATCGGCCTCTTGCAAGATCGTCCGCAGATTACGGCGGGCGCGGGCCAGAAGGCTTTCCAGTGCTTCAATGCTTATATCCATGATCTCAGCCGCCTCGATATTGGTGAATTCCTGATAATATTGCAGCACAATCGCCTCCCTTTGCCGGTCTGGCAGGGAGGCTAGGGCTTTTCTGATCCGGTCGCTTTCGTCCTGGGTTGAAAGCGTCTCTTCCGGGCCGGGTGCCGGATCAGCACGATCGGGTGCTTCGGCTACCGGCTGTTCGCGATGGCGGCGCAGCCTGTCGTAGCAGAGGTTGAGCGTCACCCGGTGCAACCACGTATCAAAAGTCGCGCGGCCGGACTGCCATTTGCCTGCCTGACGCCAGAGCCTGACAAAGGCTTCCTGCGTTACATCTTCAGCCTCGTGCCTGTCGCCAAGCATCCGCACGGCCATGGCAAGCAGGCGCGGCAGCTTTCTTGAAACCATGGTCCTGACGGCAGCGTCGTCGTGCTGACCGATCCGGACCAGCAGTTCTTCATCCGTCTTGCGATTGTCCAAGGCTTTGCACGCTTGCCGTTACTCCTGCGGACTGTCTGTGGCATCCTTCTTGTGCGGATGGCGTTCTTCCTTCGACAATTGTCCATCGGAATTCTTGTCGAGGCGCTCAAACCGCTTCTTCGACACAATATCCATTTCTGCGGCATCGATGAAGCCGTCATGATTGGTATCGAGGCGATTGAAGACTGCCGCCGGGTCGCGCTTGGCATTCTTCGGCGCCGGGCGCTTCAGCCATTCCTCAAGCGACAGCTTGCCGTCGCCATCCGTGTCAAGCTTGAGCAGCCGTGTCCGCGCCGCCGTCTGGTATTCAGCCAGCGAAATGGTGCCATCGCCGTTGGTATCCGCTTTTGGCGCGGCCATTGCCGCAGGCGCCGCCAAAGACAAGGATAAGACAGCAAGAAGAGCGGCTGGGCGTTTCAATTTCATAAAACTTTCCTTTCGGGAGATTGTCATCTGTATCGGCTTAAACGGCCCGAGCGGGACAATCCGTCGCTTGCAATCAAACTTTTTTGAGACCAGTGTTTGGGGACGACGTTGTCCCCCCACGCAGTGCGGCTGCACAACTTCCGCGAGTGTCGCAATTGAATGACATGAACCCACTGGAATCGTTGATCTTCTCTTGAATGCGCAAAGCTGTGCAAAGTGCATAGACGGTTAACTTGATGGTTTTAGAAGGATTTTTGATTCAGCACGGGACGCCGTCCGTGCACAGGTCGCGCTACAGAACTGTAACATTACTGTCATATGACTGTTATATTGGTTCTATAGACGGCAGACGACGTCGGAGGCGTCACACAGTTAATCCAACAGGAGCTGCTCCTATGAACAAGCTTATTTCCACCACTGCTCTGATTGCGATCTCCGTGATTGCCACGACAGTTGGCGCATCCGCTCGTGACCAGATTCAGGTCAGCGGTTCATCCACAGTGCTGCCATATGCCAAGATCGTCGCTGAAGCTTTCGGCGAGACTTTCCCCAAGTTCAAGACTCCGGTTGTTGAATCCGGTGGTTCGGGTGCCGGCATCAAGGAATTCTGCAAGGGCGTCGGCGAAAACACCATCGACATTGCCAATTCCTCGCGTCCAATCAAGGACACAGAGTTGAAGTCTTGCGTCGATGCAGGCGTCAAGGACGTTGAAGAAATCCGTATCGGCTATGATGGCATCGTATTTGCGACCGACATCAAGGGTCCCGATTGGGCTTTGGAGCCTAAGGACGTCTACACAGCACTTGCTGCACAGATCGTTGTTGACGGCAAGCTCGTTGCCAATCCAAACACCAAGTGGAATCAGGTCAACGCCAAGCTGCCAGCTTGGGACATCGCTGCCTACATTCCTGGCGAAAAGCACGGCACCCGTGAAGTTTTCGAAGAAAAGCTGATGACTGGCGGTTGCAAAGCCACTGGCGCTGCTGATGCCATCAAGGCTGCTGGCCTTGACGAAAAGGCTGCCGCTGCTGCCTGTATCGCAATCCGCAAGGACGGCAAGGCAATCGACATCGATGGCGACTATCCAGAAACACTGGCTCGCATTGATGCCAACAAGACTGGTGTTGGCGTATTCGGCCTCGCTTTCTACGAAAACAATGCCGACAAGCTGAAGGTTGCTACCGTCAACGGCATCAAGCCAAGCACGGAAACCATTGCTACAGGCAAGTATCCGGTTTCGCGCCCGCTGTTCTTCTACGTCAAGAAGGCGCATCTCGGCGTTATTCCTGGCCTGAAGGAATATGTGGACTTCTTCCTTGCTGACCAGATGGTTGGTCCGGAAAGCCCACTGGTAGAATACGGTCTGGTTGCTGCACCGGATGCAGAGCGTGAAGCTCAGCGCGCTGCCTTTGCCGCCGGCAAGACGATGGCTGGCAAGTAAGCCCCATAATTGGCGCGGTCGGGAATGCCTGTCCGCGCCAGTTCTTCTTCAGGCGGTACGCTTTTGAATCTGGTCTTCTGTTATTCGACCGCATCCATGAGCTTGCGACCTAGTTTACAGGACAGATCGGGGAAGCGTTGATGTCCAGCTTATTGGTTTTAGTGATTGTCATTGCGATTGGTATTGTCGGGTTTGTTCTCGGCCGCCAGCGCGCGGTCCGCAAGGACGACAGAAGCATCAAGGCCCATTCCTTGCCGCATTATCACGGCTGGTGGGTTTTTCTGGTTTCGGTATTGCCAGCGGTTATCTTTATTGCAGTCTGGGCGGTTGCCTCGGGCTTTTATATCGAACATCAGGCGGTTGCCAGTTTGCCTGCCCACAACGACCAGAGTGTCATTGCCAGTCAAAGTCTTGAAATCGGCATGGTCAGCGGTATCGCGCGCGGCCTCAACAAGCTGACCGATCAGGAACGTGCAAATCTGCCAACGACCTTTTCCGAATTGCGTCCGCTTCTGTCCGAGAAGGGCGTTGCCCTTGCGACGGAAGGTCAGGATTTCATGATCCCGATTGCCATTCAGTGGAACAAGAGCACGGCCCGCGCCAACAATATCGGTGCGATAGTTGCGATTGTCCTTGCGCTGGCCGGTGCTGTTTTTGGCCTGTCAGGCGTCAATGTCCGCACGCGGGCACGCAACAATGTTGAACGGATCATTCTCGGGGCATTGCTTGCCGCCTCGACAATCGCGATCCTGACAACAGTCGGTATCGTTCTGTCGATGCTGTTCCAGACGATCACCTTCTTCCAGTCAGTGACCCCTTCCAGTTTCTTCTTCGGCACCGTATGGGATCCGCGTTTTTCCGCCGCTGGTGGTGATGCAACGCAGGGCCAGTTCGGCCTGATCCCGCTGCTTGCCGGTACGCTTTATATCGCGCTGGTCGCCATGCTCTTTGCGGTGCCCGTCGGACTCTTCGCCGCGATCTACATGGCTGAATATGCCAGCCGCAGCGTGCGCTCGGTGGTCAAGCCGCTGCTTGAAGTGCTCGCGGGCATCCCGACGATTGTCTATGGTTTCTTTGCCCTCGTCACAGTCGGGCCGTTCCTGCGTGATCTCAGCGCGGCGATCTCAGGCGGTTATCCGTTCATCATGGCACAGAGCGTGCTCACAGCCGGTATCGTCATGGGCGTGATGCTGATCCCGTTTGTCTCGTCACTGTCGGATGACATTATCACGGCAGTACCCGGTTCGTTGCGCGACGGCTCTCTCGGTCTTGGCTCGACAAAATCGGAAACGATACGCCGGGTTGTGCTTCCTGCCGCATTGCCTGGTATTGTCGGTGCGCTGCTGCTCACCGCATCGCGCGCCATTGGTGAAACCATGATCGTGGTTCTGGCCGCCGGTGTTGCCGCCAACCTCAATATCAATCCATTCGATGCCATGACGACGATTACCGTCAAGATCGTCAACCAGCTGACGGGTGATCTGGAATTCAATTCACCGCAGACGCTGGTGGCATTTGCCCTCGGCCTCACCCTTTTCTTTATCACTCTGGCGATGAACATTTTCGCGCTTTACATCGTGCGTAAGTACCGGGAGCAGTACGAATGACCGACACAACTCTCAATCCTGCAACAACTGCCCCAGCCAAAGTGATCAGGCGCGATATTGGCCTCAAGCGCCGCTATGCGGCCGAGCGCCGGTTCAAACTCTACGGCATCATAGCCATTGCCATCGGTCTGTTTTTTCTGGTTGCGCTGCTCTATTCGGTTATCTCGAACGGCTACACTGCCTTCTGGCAGACGGAGCTCAATCTCTCGGTCAAGCTCGACGAGAAGATCATCGATCCGACCAACAAACGCGCCACCGACCCAACGGTTTTGCTGACTGCGAACTATCCTGTTCTGGTGCGCAATGCGCTGGCGGAAAAGCTCGGCGTCAGCCTTGATGACAAGCCCGCCATCCGTGAGTTGAGCAAGCTCGTATCCGATGGTTCGCGTAGCCAGGTGCGTGAGCTTGTCGCCGGCAATCCGGCATTGATCGGCACGACACAGAATCTCTGGGTTCTGACCGGCGGTGATATCGACTCCGCCTTCAAAGGGCAGATCGACCTGACTGTCGATCAGGCAAACCGCAAGGTGTCTGACCGTCAGGTCGCCTGGATGAATGCCCTCGCCAAGGAAGGGGTGATGGCACAGCGCTTCAACACAGGCCTGTTCACCTTCGGCGCATCGAGCCGTCCCGAAACGTCGGGTCTTGGTGTTGCGCTGATCGGCTCGCTCTACATGATGCTGATCGTGCTCTGCCTTTCACTGCCGATTGGCGTGGCGGCTTCCATCTATCTGGAAGAATATGCCAAGAAGAGCCGTCTGACCGATATTATCGAGGTCAATATCAACAATCTGGCCGCGGTTCCGTCCATTGTGTTCGGTCTTCTCGGGCTGGCCGTATTCATCAACTTCTTCGGTCTGCCGCGCTCTGCCTCGCTGGTCGGCGGTCTTGTCCTGACTTTGATGACGCTGCCGACAATCATCATCGCAACGCGCGCTGCCTTGCGCGCCGTGCCACCATCCATCCGCGCTGCGGCGCTGGGTGTCGGTGCATCGAAAACGCAGATGGTGTTCCATCACGTGCTGCCGCTTGCCGCACCCGGTATTCTCACCGGCACGATCATCGGCCTTGCCCATGCGCTGGGCGAAACGGCACCGCTGCTGCTGATCGGTATGGTGGCCTTTGTCGCCAATTATCCGGTTACGCCGCTTGATCCTTCGACTGCGCTGCCGGTGCAGATTTATATGTGGGCCAACGAGGCGGAACGCGCCTTTGTGGAACGCACTTCAGGCGCTATCATCGTGCTGCTTCTGTTTCTTGCAGTCATGAATATTGGAGCCATCATTCTGCGTCGCCGCTTTGAGCGTCGCTGGTAAAACGGGAGCGAACCATGAATCTGATGACAGAACGATCTCTCGAAAAAGCGGTAAACGACAAAATGAGTGCACAGGTCAATACGATCAAAATGCAGGGCAAGGATGTCACCGTTCATTATGGTGAAAAACAGGCCCTGTTCGGTGTCAGCCTCGATGTGCCTGAGAAGATGGTCACAGCGCTGATCGGTCCATCCGGCTGCGGCAAGTCCACTTTCCTGCGTTCGCTGAACCGCATGAATGATACGATTGAAGGCTGCAAGATCGGCGGCAAGATCACGCTCGATGAAGAGGATATCTACAATCCGAAGATCGACGTGGTGGAGCTGCGCGCCCGCGTCGGCATGGTGTTCCAGAAGCCCAATCCGTTTCCGAAGTCCATCTTCGAAAACGTTGCCTATGGCCCACGCATCCATGGCCTTGCCAAGAACCGGCAGGAGCTGGAAGAGATCGTTGAGAAGAGCCTGCGCCGCGCCAGCCTGTTTGACGAGGTAAAGGACCGCCTGCATGAAGCCGGCACAGGTCTGTCCGGTGGCCAACAGCAGCGCCTGTGCATCGCCCGCGCCATCGCGGTCAGCCCTGAGGTCATCCTGATGGATGAGCCCTGCTCGGCGCTTGATCCGATTGCTACGGCGAAGGTCGAAGAACTCATTGACGAGTTGCGCCAGAACTACACCATCGTCATCGTGACCCACTCGATGCAGCAGGCGGCCCGCGTTTCGCAGCGCACGGCCATGTTCCATCTGGGTAATCTTGTCGAGGTGGGTGATACGGAAATGATGTTCACCAATCCGACGGAAAAGCGCACGCAGGACTACATCACCGGACGCTTCGGCTAATCACGGGAAACAGGGATAAAAAAATGACCGAGACGCAGCATACCGTCCGTTCCTATGACGACGAACTGAAGTTCCTGACCCACAAGATCGCCGAGATGGGCGGCCATGCGGAACGCATGGTCGAACAGGCCGTCACCGCCATGGTGAATTCAGACAATGCACTGGCCCAGCGCGTTATTTCCGATGATCTTATTCTCGATGCTGGACAGCGCGAGATTGACGAGAAAGCGATCACCATCATCGGCAAGCGCCAGCCCATGGCGATTGATCTGCGCGAAATCATCGGCGCCATCCGTATTTCGTCCGATCTCGAACGGGTTGGCGATCTGGGCAAGAACATTGCCAAGCGCGTTGTTGCCGTTACCGATACACGCCAGACGCTGTCCGTCTATCGCGGCCTGCAGACCATTGCGGAACTCGCCCTGACGCAGCTTAAGGATGTGCTCGACGCCTATGCGACGCGTTCCGTGCAGCAGGTCAATATTGTGCGCGAGCGCGATGATGAAATCGATGCGCTTTACACATCGCTGTTCCGCGAACTTCTGACCTACATGATGGAAGATCCGCGCAACATTTCCGCCTGCACGCACCTTCTCTTCTGCGCCAAGAATATCGAGCGCATTGGAGACCATGCGACGAATATTGCTGAAACGGTCTACTACATCGTGACGGGTGCACAGCTTCCAGCCGAACGGCCCAAGGAAGACCAGACCCACAGCATCATCGTTGATGAAGCCAGACAGCCTTAATCAGGAACCCAGAAATGGCGATAGCTCCCAAAATCACAGTTGTCGAAGACGAGGAAGCGCTGAGCGTCCTTCTCCGGTACAATCTTGAAGCCGAAGGCTATGTCGTCGAGACGATTGCACGCGGCGACGAGGCCGAAATTGCGCTGCGTGAAAAAGTGCCAGACCTGCTCATCCTCGACTGGATGCTGCCGGGCCTTTCCGGCATCGAACTTTGCCGCCGCCTGCGTGCACGGCGCGAGACGGAAATCCTGCCGATCATCATGTTGACAGCACGCGGCGAAGAAAGCGAACGGGTTCGCGGTCTGGCGACGGGTGCTGATGATTATATGGTCAAGCCGTTCTCGACACCGGAATTGCTCGCCCGTATCAAGGCCATGTTGCGCCGGGTCAATCCCAGCCTTCTGTCGCATGTGCTGAGCTTTGGCGATCTGAAGCTTGATCGCGAGCAGCACCGGGTGTTCCGCAAGGAGCGCGAGTTGAAGCTTGGCCCAACCGAGTTCCGTCTGCTGGAATTTTTGATGCAGTCCCCCGGCCGGGTTTTCTCACGCGGTCAGTTGCTGGACAATGTCTGGGGTGCTGACATTTATGTGGATGATCGCACTGTTGACGTCCATGTCGGACGGCTGCGCAAGGCAATCAATATTGGCCGCTCGATCGATCCGATCCGCACTGTGCGCGGTGCGGGTTATTCGTTTGGTTGATGGTTGCAAATTAGCTGCATAGCACGTGGTTCGTGGTTCGACAAAACAACCATGAGGGAGAGTGAGGATGCAAAGCTAATCGCAAAGGTTGCAGAACTTGACTCCCTGTAGCCCCCAATCTCCGTCATCCTCGGGCTTGACCCGAGGACCCATAATTAAATAGCGCCCAGCTCCAAGTTCGTTTGAGCTTCTTAGCCGTGGGTCCTCGGGTCAAGCCCGAGGATGACGGAGAGGGGTGAGGTGTGGGAGTCAAGTTCTGCAACCTTTGCGATTAGCTTTGCATCCTCACTCTCCCTCATGGTTGTTTTGTCGAACCACGAACCACGAACCACGAACCACGAACCACGAACCACGAACCACACCGCTCACAACCTAATGCCTGCGCGAAAGCTCCCGTGTTGCCTGTTCAATACCCGCAAGGGTCATCGGATACATGCGATCGGCGAAAATCTTGCGGACCATTGCGGTTGAGGCGGTATAGCCCCAGTACTGCTCTTTTGATGGATTGAGCCAGGCGGCATTTTTCCAGTGATCGAGCACGCGGCTGAGCCAGATTGCACCAGCTTCCTCATTCCAGTGTTCGACCGACCCACCCGGATGAGACACCTCATAGGGCGCCATGGCGGCGTCGCCGACAAAAATGACCTTATAGTCCGATCCATATTTGTGGATCACATCAAGCGTCGGAATCTTTTCCGCATGGCGGCGGCGGTTGTCCTTCCATACGCCCTCATAGAGGCAATTGTGGAAATAAAAATACTCCATGTGTTTGAATTCCGAGCGCACGGCGGAGAACAGTTCTTCGGCAATCTTGATGTGCTCATCCATGGAACCGCCGACATCGAAAAACATCAGCAGCTTGACGTGGTTGCGCCGCTCCGGGCGGGTCTGCACATCGAGATAGCCGTGCTCGGCGGTTGATTTGATGGTGCCTGACAGATCAAGCTCATCATCCGCGCCCTCACGCACCCAGCGGCGCAGGCGTTTCAGCGCAACCTTGATATTGCGGGTGCCAAGCTCCACGCTGTCATCGAAATTCTTGAATTCGCGCTTGTCCCAGACTTTCACCGCGCGGCCATGGCGGCCCTCATCCTGACCGATCCGCACGCCTTCCGGATTATAGCCATAGGCGCCGAACGGCGAGGTGCCAGCGGTGCCGATCCATTTTGACCCGCCCTGATGGCGGCCCTTTTGCTCTTCCAGCCGCTGGCGCAATGTTTCCATCAGCTTGTCGAAACCACCAAGCGCCTCGATCAGCTTTTTCTCTTCTTCGGTCAGATGTTTTTCCGCAAGACGCCGCAGCCATTCCTCCGGGAGATTGGCAATGTCGATACCGTTCTCGCCGGTCAGGGATTCCAGTCCCTTGAAGACATGGCCGAAAACCTGATCGAAGCGATCCATATGCCGCTCATCTTTTACCAGTGCCGAGCGGGCAAGGTAATAGAACCCCTCAACATCATAGGTCACCAGCCCGGCATCCAACCCTTCAAGCAATGTCAGATATTCCCGCAGCGATACGGGAATTTTGGCAGCTTTCAGTTCGAGAAAGAAGGGAATGAACATGACGCGATTATACCATTTTCAGATATTCAATGAATGGGGTCAGTTCACCGATGCGGTCATAAAGTTTGCGGGCCGTTTCGTTGTCATGGGCGGTGGTCCAATAGACGTATTGCGAGCCAACCTTGGTCGCCTCCATATGGACAGCTTCGATCAGCGCGCGGCCAATGCCCTGACCACGTATTTCCGGGTCGGCGTAAAGGTCCTGCAGATAGCAGGTATCGGCAATGGTCCAGCAATGGCGGTGAAAAAGGTAGTGCGCAAGACCGACAGGCTTGCCATCAACCTCGGCGAGAAAGCCGCGATATTCATGCTCGCCGCCGGAAAGCAACCGCTTGAATGTCGTCTGATAAACGTCTTCAGCTACGGATGTTTCGTAGAATGTCAGATAGGCGGTCCAGAGGCGGCGCCATTCGGGTTCATCGGCTTTCTGGATGGGGCGAATGGTCAAACTCATTGGGGTATCCGATCAAGCAGTTGGTTCATGCCAAAGCCAAGCCTGTCCCGCGCTTCGGCAAAACTCATCCAGAAAAAACGAAAGCGGATCGGCGGTTCGCCGCCATGCGAGAAATTCTCGTAATGCTCCCATGTGTCCGCCAATGGTGGGTCGAGCGGTGCATGGAAAAAGCTGCGGCGATGATGTTGCAGCCCTTTTGGCTTGTGAAACTCATAGAGGACGGTTGTCAGATGGTTCATCTGTCCGGGACAGGGTAGGCCCGTCTCCTCGCAAAATTCCCGGCGGGCTGCGGTTAAAATATCCTCGCCGGGATCAACCGTGCCGCCGGGCACCTGCAACGCGACATGGGGAAAATCCGGTTCGTCGAAGACCAGAAGTTTTCCTTGATGCGTCGCGTAGATCAGCACCTTCTTGATTTCAATGGGTGCCACAATGCTAGCCCTGCCGCCTTGCCATGAAGGCCAGCCGTTCGAACAGATGCACGTCCTGCTCGTTCTTCAGCAATGCACCGTGCAGTTTGGGCAAAGCGTTTTTGGGATCAGCGCGTAAATCCTCCGGCGCAATGTCATCGGCAACGAGAAGCCTGATCCAGTCCAGCGCTTCGGAAGTTGACGGCTTCTTCTTCAAGCCCGGCACATCGCGGATCTCGTAGAATTGGGTGAGGGCGGCACGAACAAGATTCTGCTTGATGCCGGGATAGTGCACTTCGATGATTCTGGTCAGCGTGTCGACATCGGGGAAGCGGATATAGTGGAAGAAACAGCGGCGCAGGAAAGCGTCGGGCAGCTCCTTCTCATTGTTTGAAGTAATGATGACGATTGGCCGGTGCACGGCGCGGATTGTTTCGCCCGTCTCGTAGACATGGAATTCGTTACGGTCGAGTTCCTGCAAAAGGTCATTGGGAAACTCGATATCGGCCTTATCAATCTCGTCGATCAGCAGCACAACTTTTTTGTCGGTCGTGAAGGCATTCCACAACTTGCCCGGTTTGATGTAGTTGGCGATATCGTTGAATTTGGCATCACCAAGCTGCGAATCACGCAGACGGCTGACCGCATCATATTCGTAGAGACCCTGCTGCGCCTTGGTGGTGGATTTGACGTTCCACTCGATCAATTCCAGATCAAGCGCCGCAGCGATCTGCCGGGCAAGCTCGGTCTTGCCGGTGCCGGGTTCACCCTTGACCAGAAGCGGGCGCTCCAGCGCAATCGCCGCATTGACCGCCACCATCAAATCCTTGTCGGCCACATAAGCCGCTGTTCCTTCAAACCGCATCGCATTCCCTTTCATGATGGGCAAAGAGTAGGGATGTGGCGCGGCGAGGGCAAGAGAGAGCAATGTGGTAGTTCAGGGGCGTTGTTTGCCAATGGGTTTGCAGAAGGAAATGGTGAGCTTGTCGAACCACGAACCGCGAACCATGCACCGGCGGCGCTCACCCCCCTCTGCCCTGTCGGGCATCTCCCCCACAAGGGGGGAGATCACATTGACAGTAACGCTTTCCCACAACAGGAAACGTTGCAGATTGTGCAAAGGCTGTAATGACAGCTGATCTCCCCCTTGTGGGGGAGATGTCCGACAGGACAGAGGGGGGTGAATCCATCCCCAACATTGCAGTTGCAGAACAAGCTTCCCCATCACCACGCCCGCTTTCGCGTCTGGCTATTGATAAGGTGGGAAAGACGGGCGATCCAAAGCAGAACGCGGAAGTCTTGGTATTGGTAGTCTAATCAGTGCGTTCCCCCGAGAACTTTCCTGTTTGAGCCAAGAAAACTCCCGGATCACCCGCCTCGATGACTGGTTTATCCTTGAGAGATAAAACCTTTTCATCTGCAGGATTGTCAGTTCCGCAGACGAAATCACCGATCCTTTCCTGACTTCAGAAAGTTTTCCGGAGCATTCCCGCCGGAAAGGACACCATCAGAATAAGCGAGGTGGGATGGTGTTGGATAAGTTGGTGTGATTTTTTTTAAATTGATGGTTGCAGTAACATCGTGCGTGGTTCGACAGGCTCACCATGAGGGGCTTGGGTGGATGCAATGCTAATCGCAGAGATTGCAGCGCAAGGGTTGCAGAACTTGGCTCCCTTTCATCACCCCTCTCCCTCATGGTGAGCTTGTCGAACCACGAACCACGAACACGAAACAACAGGGCAAAGGCGGGTGGATACTCCTCATCCCAATGTCGGCACACTCACATAAACAGGCATACCTTCAAAATCCTGTTTGCCCAGTGGAACGCCGGCAATGCGCAGGATGGCGTAGCTGATCGTCAGGTGAAAATAGAAGTTCGGCAGCACGTAATCGCGCAGGAACGGCAGTCCTTGGAAATGCCGCGTGTTGCCGCGCCACGTTACCTCCACCGGCAATTCCTCCGTTCCATCGATTTCATCGGGGCGGATTGTCTGGAGGTAGTCAACGGTGTCGCGGATATAGGCTGTCAGCGTGGCAAAATTCTGCTCCGATTCTTGGAAATCCTGATGATAACCGCGATTGAACACCGCATAGCGCCAGTCATCGGGCGCGGGCAATTCATGCCGGGCAAGCCGGGCCGTACACCCTCGGACGCCATCCGCCAGAATTTGCACCTGTATTTTCAGGGGAAACATGTCCGGTGCCAGTCGCTGCTCCAACAGGGGGTAGGCATCGGTGTCACGTGTCAATGCGTAAGTTTCGGCCTTTTGCAGGAACGCCGCGCAATTGCCGAGCAAGCGCGTGAAAACCGGCACGGAAGCCTGATACATGGAAATTGTCATGGTGCGTGTCCCCCACTTATCCGGCAAATCGTAACGCGCCAGAGCGTGGCCAACAACCGGATAGCTGACAAGTTGTGTCAGCAGTGGAAAATCGCTTGGCATGCACTGGTGCAATGCATCCATCCATCCTATATTGGGATCGGCGTTCTGCGCTTCTCGACAGGAGAGACATATTCCCCGGGGCCTTAATAATCCCTTAGGGAGCTGTCCCTGAGGAGGCCCGTGGGCTTCTTCACACGGCACCCACCTACTTTGTAGGTTCCCGGGATCGACTTCTCCATCGGTTGTGTGGACGCCACTTTTGTTTCATCCCGAGCTGGCGGTTGCTGGCGCCTCATGAAATCAAGCCAGTGCAACACCATTCCCCCATCAAAGAGCTGAAGAAGAAACTCCGTCTGGAGGCCCTTGGCCGCCGGGATGCGCTCACACCAGAATTCCGCAGCGAAGCCTCGATGCGCATTACCGATTTCGGTTTGGCGGTGCTTGCCCTTGATGCGGGAACGATTGTTTCAGGTTTCTGGCCAATTCGCTCGGAAGTGGATTTGCGTCCCCTGCTTTTCAGTTTGCGCGAGCGCGGTGCGCGGCTTTGCCTGCCCGCAATTATCGATAAGCAAACGATCCTCTTTCGCGAACTGGTGCGGGATGTGCCGATGATCGATACCGGGTTTGGTACATCCGGACCAGCTGAGGATGCTGCGGTGCTTGACCCATCGGTCATGTTGGTGCCGCTGGCGGCTTTTGATATCCGGGGCCATCGCATTGGGTATGGTGCGGGCTATTATGACAGGGCGATTGCCAGTCTACAGGCCAAAGGCGTGAACCCGCGACTGATTGGCGTGGCATTCGACTGCCAGCAGGTTGAAACCGTTCCCGATGAGCCGCATGATGTGCCGCTGGAGGCAATCCTGACGGAAAGCGGGTTGCGCCGTTTCGGCTAGACGGATAAAGCCAATCGATCATTTCAGGCTGCGGCAGCGACCGGGCCTCTCTTTCAGGATATAGGCGTGAGATTACTCTTTCTTGGTGACATGGTGGGACGGTCGGGCCGGACAGCGGTCTACGAACAATTGCCGGGACTGATCTCCGATCTGAAACTCGATTTTGTCATCGTCAATGGCGAAAATGCCGCCGGTGGTTTTGGCATCACCGAAGAGATTTTCCACGATACGATCAATGCCGGGGCCGATGTGGTCACCACGGGAAACCATGTGTGGGACCAACGGGAAGCCCTGGTTTTCGCCGCGCGCGAGCAGCGGTTTCTGCGCCCGGCCAATTTCCCGCTTGGCACTGCCGGAAAAGGTTCTGGCGTGTTTCTGGCCAAGAATGGTGCGCGCGTGCTGGTTTCCAACATTATGGGCCGCGTCTTCATGCATCCGGACTTGCATGATCCTTTCACCATTGGCGAGGAGATTCTCGCCGCTTGTCCGCTTGGCGAGCAGGCGGATGCGGTGGTGTTTGATTTCCATGCGGAAGCCACCAGCGAAAAGCAATGTTTTGGCCATTTCGTCGATGGTCGCGCCAGCCTTGTCGTCGGCACGCATACACATGTACCGACCGCCGACGCGCAAATCCTCAATGGCGGAACGGCCTATATGTCCGATGCCGGCATGTGCGGCGATTATGATTCATCGCTTGGCATGGACAAGGAAGAGCCGCTGAACAGGTTCCTGTCAAAAGTGCCAAAAGGCCGCTTCGAGGCCGCCAGCGGCAAGGCAACAATCTGCGGTGTTGGTGTGGAGATTTCCGATCGCACCGGCCTTGCTGAAAAGATTTCTCCGCTGCGGATCGGTCCGCGGCTGGAGGAAACCATTCCCGCATTCTGGAAATAGATTGATACCAACTCACCACAACCTTTTAAATCAAGGCATCGGTTTATACCCATCCGGTCTCTAACAGCTCAGGAACGACCCCATGGAAACCCTTATCTCGCATTTTGATTTCATCTATCAGCCATCAGGCCTCATCGCTCTGGTCACACTCGTGGTCATGGAAGTGGTGCTTGGCATCGACAATCTGATTTTCATCTCCATTCTGACCAACAAGCTGCCGAAGGAGCAGCAGGCGCGCGCCCGGCGCATTGGTATCAGTGCTGCCCTTATCCTTCGCTTGGCGCTGCTGTTCACGATCTCGATCATCGTGCAACTGACGCAGCCGGTATTCGAAGCTTTCGGCCATGGTTTCTCGTGGCGCGACCTGATCCTGATTGCCGGTGGCCTGTTTCTGGTGTGGAAGGCTACGAAGGAAATCCACCACACGGTTGATCATGAGGATGCCAAGGAAGATGTGATCGGCAAGGCTGTTACGCTTACCATGGGTGCTGCGGTATTCCAGATCCTGGTGCTTGATCTGGTGTTTTCGGTGGACTCCATCATCACAGCCGTTGGCATGACCGACGAGATCGCGATCATGGTTATCGCTGTTATTGCCGCGGTGACGGTGATGCTGCTGGCCGCCGAACCGCTGTCGAAGTTCATCGCCAACAACCCGACCATTGTCATGCTGGCTCTCGGCTTCCTCCTGATGATCGGCATGACGCTGATTGCCGACGGCTTCGGCTTCCATGTACCCAAGGGCTACATTTATGCGGCTATGGGCTTCTCGGCGCTGGTCGAAGCACTTAATATGCTGGCACGCAAGGCCAAGAAAAAGCGTTGAAACCAATCACGCCCGATTTTGTAACACTCGTTTGAGGATAGTACTTCAATGACCCAGACTACATACCCCACTGCGTTCGTGCCGCTTAAGCTGGCAGATCGCTCCATTGCCTTCCAGACGCTTGCTGTTCTGATCGGCACTGCATTCCTTGCCGTCAGCTCGTGGATTGAAGTGCCGATGTTCCCGGTTCCCGTCACCATGCAGACATTTGCAGTGACGATGGTTGGCGCGCTCTATGGCTGGCGTCTCGGCGGTTTGACGGTTCTCGCCTGGCTGGGTGAAGCGATGATCGGCATGCCAGTCCTTTCAGGCGGTGGTTTCGGCTTCATCCATTTTGTTGGACCGACAGCCGGTTATCTCGCAGCCTTCCCGGTTGTTGCGGCAGCTGTCGGCTTTTTGGCCGAACGTGGCTTGACCCGCAACCCGTTCGCATCGGCGGCGATCATGATGTTCGGCAATGTGCTTTGCCTCGTTCTCGGTGCATCCTGGCTTGCACATTTGTTCGGTCTTGAAACCGCATGGGCGTCAGGCGTTGCACCGTTCCTTCTCGGCGCGGTTCTCAAGTCAGGTCTGGCTGCTGCTGCTATCGAGTTGCTGCGTCGTTCGGGCATCATGGTGCGTCTGTCTTGACCATCAAACTGCGTGCACATCATCTTCTGTGCATGCTGACCTATGTCGGTAAAGGCTACAGCGCGGCCTTTACCGAGAACTATGACAGGATTATTGCCCGGATTTCAGCGGGTGAGGATATTCTGATTCAGGAGGGGCCCGATGATGTGTGTCTGCCCCTTCTTGGCGACACTGATCCGCACTGTTTTCGTGACAGTGTGCTCGAACGCGATGCCAAGGCCGCAACGGATGTCGGCCTCCTGCTGGGTAAAACCATCCAAGCCGGTGATATGCTGACGCTCGACAGTGAGACGGTTGCGCGGTTTCGTGGCGCATTCCGGCAGGGCACGACACGTGCCGCCTGTGCAGGATGCGAGTGGTTCGATCTCTGTTCGACAATATCCAAAGCCGGCTATGCCGATACGCATCTTCAACTTCCCTCATTGTGATTGTTGAGGTGCTGGACGAGACGCCGGTTTTTACCTATAAGGGCGCCATTCCAGACGCATGTTTCCGCCTGAACGGCCCGCAAACTTGGTTCGCAGGCTTCCGAGGGAAACGGCAGAACCATATCTAAGCACGCAGGGGTGCCATGGCAGGCCATTCACAGTTTAAAAACATCATGCACCGCAAGGGGCGTCAAGACGCCGTTCGGTCGAAGATTTTCTCCAAGCTCGGACGCGAAATCACCGTGGCCGCCAAGCAGGGTCTGCCTGACCCGTTGATGAACCCGCGTCTGCGCCTTGCGGTGCAGAACGCGCGCGCCCAGTCCATGCCGAAGGACAATATCGAGCGTGCCATCAAGAAGGCGGCGGGCGGTGATGGTGATAATTACGATGAGGTCCGTTATGAGGGCTACGGTCCGGGCGGCGTCGCTGTTATCGTCGAAGCGCTGACGGATAACCGCAACCGCACTGCTTCCAATGTGCGCGCCGCATTCACCAAATCCGGCGGTGCGCTTGGCGAAACCGGCTCGGTCGGTTTCATGTTCAACCGCGTTGGTGAAATCACCTACAAGCCGGAAGCCGGCAGTGCCGACAAGATCATGGATGCGGCGATCGAAGCTGGGGCCGAAGACGCCCAGAGCGACGAGGACGGTCATGTCATCCTCTGCGCTTTTGAAGATATTGGCGATGTATCCAAGGCGCTGGAAAGCGCTCTGGGCGAAGCTGAGTCCATCAAGGCCATCTGGAAGCCGCAGACATCTGCGCCAGTTGATGAAGAGAAGGCACAGTCCGTGCTGCGCCTGATCGCAACGCTTGATGATGACGATGACGTGCAGAACGTCTACGCCAATTTCGAAGTCAGTGACGAAGTTCTGGCCAAGCTCAGCGCCGCCTGATCCATTTGGTTATGTCGATAAAAAAGCCCGCCATTGGCGGGCTTTTTGTTTGTTTGGACTGGCTTGCTGCAGAACCATTGTTCCGCCCTTCGACAGGCTCAGGATGAGGGGGTGGGAGGATTGCAGAGAGCCAAGTTCTGCGATCTCTGTGATTATCGTTGCATCACCCCTCTCCCTCATGGTGAGCTTGTCGAACCACGAACCACGAACCACGCGCCCCTCACAACCCCAATGCTTCAATTCACCGGGCCATCACCACCGAGCGCTTCCATATCCGGTTCATCGGGTGTAACGCCGGTAGCACGGTTGACCAGAACGGTGATAATCCAGAGCACTACACCAACGCCGATGAGAACACCGGCGATCTTGTACTGAACCGGATCGCGGCCAGTCCAGGGACCTGCGAAAAAGGCGCAGGAGATGCAACCAAGCACCGGCAGGATTGTCGGAGTGCGGAAATGTTCGTGGTCGACTTTCTCGCGCCGCAGGATCAGCACGGCGATATTGACGATAGTAAAAACGAACAGCAGCAGAAGCGCTGTCGTGCCGCCAAGCGCCGGAACCTCGCCGACAAAGCTGATGAGGGCAAAGGCGAGCAGGGTGGTGAAACCAATCGCGATATAGGGCGTGCGGCGGCTCGCATGTACCTTGCCGAGCAGTGGCGGCAACACATGTTCACGGCTCATGCCATAGACGAGGCGGCTGGCCATCAGCATGTTGATGAGGGCACTGTTAGCCACGGCAAACATGGTGATGAAGCCGAATATCCAGAGTGGGAAATTGGGTGCACCCGCCTGAACGACTTTCAGAAGCGGCGTTTCACCTTCGCCGAGTTCGGCAGGTGATACGAGTGTGATCGCCGAAATGGAAACCAGCACATAGATCGCTCCGGTGATGAAAAGACCGATCAGCAGAACTTTCGGAAATATCTTGGACGGATTTTGGCACTCCTCGGCCATGTTGACCGAGTCTTCAAAGCCGACCATGGCAAAGAAGGCAAGGGTGGTTGCTGCCATGACCGACCAGAAAATACTGGAATCGGGAGCGGTGGCAAACTGGGTAATACGCGATACGTCGCCCTGTCCGGCGACAATGGCGAAAAGTCCGATGAAAATGATGATCAGAAGGCCGGTGAGTTCAACGACTGTTAATACCACGTTGGCCTTGACGCTTTCGCCTACACCGCGGAAGTTCACGATAGCCACAACAGCCATGAAAGCCAGCGCCACAAGCGTGATGCCGATACCGGTTTCAAGATTAAGCTGGAAGGCGCCGGACAGATTGGCGGCGAAAGCCCGCGAGGCGGTTGAGGCCGATGTGATGCCGGAGCACATCACGGTAAAGGCAACGATGAAGGTGATGAAATGGATGCCGAATGCCTTATGGGTATAAAGGGCTGCCCCCGCAGCCTTCGGGTATTTTGTCACCAGTTCCAGATAACTCATGGCGGTGATGACAGCGACGATGAAAGCCACCAGAAAGGGCAACCAGACAACCCCGCCGACCTGCTTTGCTACCTGACCTGTCAGGGCATAGATGCCGGTGCCGAGAATATCACCCACGATGAAGAGAAGAAGCAGCCAGGGGCCCATAACCCGGTGGAGACTTGGTTCTATTGGCGCTGATACAGCGGGGTTGCTACCTGTGGTCACATCAGTCATTGGGTGTCCCTCCCTTACACGCAGATAAGCTTTTGAAAAGCTATGGGCGTTGTTCAAGCTTGTCAAACCAGCCACGGTTTTACTTGTCCTCCCTAGGGCAACTGACAGCGGCGGGGTTTTGTTGCAACAGACGTGCGAAATTTCATCCCGCCCTTCAATTCAGTGGGATTTTCGCGCTATGAATTACGCCTGCGACAGCGCGAGGATCGAACATGAGAAAACTGTTGGTATCTGCAGCCTTTACCGGTCTTCTGGTTCCGGTCCTGCCCGTGATGGCGGCAGAGCAGGCGGCGCAAGACCGGATCGAGCAAACAACCTATCAGTGTGAACGCGGTGTGATTGTCGATGCGACCTATATCAACACCAAGGACGGCTCCTCATTTGCTGTGATCAATGTGGAGAACAAGCAGGTGCCGATGCGAACATCGCAAAGCGGGTCCGGTGCGCTTTACATCGCGCTTGATCAGGATGACAGCTATCGCTGGCACACCAAGGGTGATGCAGCGATCCTGTCCTATCTCGATGCGGCGCCCGGCGCGCCAGAAAAGACACTGCTTTCCGAGTGTAAGGTGAGTGACGCGGAAGAGTAAATCAGGCGGTTCGGGGAACGGGCTTGCTCATATAGGCAGCAAAGCCTCCCATGAATGGTTCCTTGCGGTCGATACGGTAGCCCGTTTTGAGATAGAGCGGCACATTCTCGGCGAACATCTTGTTGGTGAAGAGCCGCACTTGGGTCAAGCCCATGGTATCAGCGAGTTCTTCCGCATGAGCCAGAAGCTGCCTGCCATAACAGCATCCCTAGAGCGAGACTGACGGAGCGCGTTGACCTGCAAAGCAAAACGGCCCCGAATGAACGGAGCCGTTTTGAAAGTCCATATGCCGAAGGGATTAAATACCCAGATTGGCGAAACGGCTCTTGAACTTGGAAACGCGGCCGCCACGGTCTGTGAGCTGCTGCGAACCGCCGGTCCATGCTGGATGCGTGCTAGGATCGATATCGAGGTTCATCGTATCGCCTTCCTTGCCCCATGTGGAACGGGTGGTGTATTCGGTGCCGTCGGTCATCACAACCTTGATGTTGTGGTAGTCTGGATGAATATTGGCTCTCATCTGTCTTAATCCTGAACTTAAGGGGCACAAAACCAGACCCGTACAAGAGACGGAAGGCCGGTTCGGAGCCGATTGGTAGAGATGAAGCCAAACGTCACACAAACGTGGGCTTCCAAAACTGTTGGCGAGCCTATACATCAGCCTTAAAACAATAACAAGGCCATCTGGCCGCAAAGTCGCAATGCGATGCAGGATACAGGAAGACTCTTGGTATGGCCGACACGGCTTTTGCAGAAGCAGAAAAGAAACGGCGCTCATTGAAGCCCTTGCAGCGCATCCTCCCGTATATGTCCCGCTACCGGGGTATGGTGATCGGCGCGCTGATCTCGCTCTCAATTGCCGCCGTGACGACGCTGATACTTCCGCTGGCGGTACGCCGTATGATCGACCATGGGTTCACCGGGTCAAATGGCGCTTTCATCGACAATTATTTCGGCATGCTGATTGTTCTTGCCGCAGCCTTGGCCGTCGCCTCCGCCGGCCGGTACTATTTCGTCATCACGCTCGGAGAACGTATCGTCTCGGATCTGCGCCATGATGTCTTCGCGCATTTGACCAAATTATCACCCGCATTTTTTGACAGCACCCAGTCCGGCGAGATTGTTTCGCGCCTGACCGCTGATACGACACAGATCAAATCAGCCGTCGGTGCCACGGCCTCCATTGCCCTGCGCAATCTCATTTTGGCCTTTGGTGCTATCGTCATGATGGTTATCACCAGTGCGAAGCTTTCGGGGCTGGTGATTGCGGCTATCCCGCTCATCATCATTCCGCTGGTTGCTTTTGGCCGCTCAGTACGCCGCCGTTCACGCAATGCGCAGGACACATTGGCCAATGCCACTGCCTATGCCAGCGAATCCATCATATCTGTACGCACCCTGCAGGCATTTACCAATGAAGCGCTGGCCACGGGGCGGTTTGGCGCGGCCGTCGAGGACGCTTTTACCGCTGCCCGCTCATCGGTCAAAGCACGGGCGGTCCTGACAGCCTTCGCCATTTTCATGATCTTCTCCAGTGTTGTGGCCGTGTTGTGGTTCGGCTCGCGTGATGTGCTGGCGGGTACGATTTCGCCCGGCACTCTCGGGCAGTTCCTGCTTTATGCGGTTTTTGCCGCCGGTGCGCTTGGCGCCCTTTCGGAAGTCTGGGGCGAGCTGTCGCAGGCATCAGGTGCGGCGGAACGCCTGATGGAAATCATGGCGGAAGAGCCTGCTATTGCCGCGCCGCTCAAGCCTGTCGCGCTGCCGGAACCGGCTGTGGGTTCAGTTACATTCAAGGATGTGCGTTTCAACTACCCGACACGCCCCGATGCACCAGCGCTGCGCGGCCTCGACTTCGATGTGAAGCCGGGGGAAACGGTTGCCATTGTCGGACCCTCCGGCGCGGGCAAAAGCACGGTGTTTTCATTGCTCCTGCGCTATTACGATCCGGTATCAGGCAGCATTCGCGTCGATGGTGTTGATCTGCGCGAAGCTGATCCTGCCGCTATCCGCTCGCGCATTGCTATCGTGCCGCAGGATACAACCATCTTTGCCGCGACGGCACGTGACAATATCGGGTTTGGCCGTCCGGGTGCCAGCACCGCCGATATTGAGGCCGCAGCCAAGGCGGCGCTCGCCCATGATTTCATCAAGGCGCTTGATCATGGTTATGACACGCAGGTCGGCGAACGGGGTGTGACGCTATCCGGTGGCCAGCGCCAGCGTATCGCCATTGCCCGGGCGATCCTGCGCGATGCGCCGATCCTGCTATTGGATGAAGCAACCTCAGCGCTGGATGCGGAAAGCGAAATTCTGGTGCAGAAGGGGCTCGAACATTTGATGCAGGGCCGCACAACGCTGGTTATTGCGCACCGGCTCGCGACAGTACTCAAGGCAGACCGCATCCTTGTCATGGAGGATGGCAAGATTGTCGAGGAAGGCACGCATCAGAGCCTCGTCAAGAAGAACGGGATCTATGCGAACCTTGCCAAGCTGCAATTTGAAGCCGGTGCGGATGCTTTCAAAGGCGCGGCTGAATAGCTGCTATCCTCTGCCTGCCGCCGCGCGCCCCGCCGCTCTGCCTGAGAAGATGCAGCCGCCCAGAAATGTGCCCTCAAGCGCATTGTAGCCGTGATAGCCGCCACCGCCGAAGCCAGCGGCTTCCCCTGCCGCATAGAGGCCAGGCACGGGGCTACCGGTTGCATCCAGCACCTGCGACTTCAAATTGGTGTGCAGGCCGCCCAGCGTCTTGCGTGTGAGGATATTGAGCCGCACAGCGATGAGCGGCCCCGCCTTTGGATCAAGAATGCGGTGCGGCTTGGCAATGCGGGTCAGACGATCGCCGATATAGTTCTGCGCGCCGCGCATGGCGATGACCTGTGCATCTTTGGAATATTTGTTATTGATCTCGCGGTCACGCGCCTCGATCTGTTGTTTGAGATGATCATGGTCGATCAGATTCTCGCCGGTTAGCGCATTCATCGCTTTGACCAGTTCCTGCAGATTGTCGCGGACGATAAAATCTTCGCCATGCTGCTTGAAGGCTTCCACCGGGGGCGGTGCGCCCTTGCCAAGACGGTTTTTCAGAAGAAGCTTCCAGTCCTTGCCTGTAATATCAGGGTTTTGCTCCGACCCGGAAAGCGAGAATTCCTTCTTGATGATTTTTTGGGTCAGCACGAACCAGGAATAATCATATCCCGTCGAAAGGATATGCTTGAGCGTTCCAAGCGAATCAAAACCCGGCAGAAACGGTGCGGGAAAACGGTTGCCCTTGGCGTCGAACCACAGGGAGGAGGGGCCGGGAAGAATGCGGATACCGTGGTTGGGCCAGATCGGGTTCCAGTTCTTCAGGCCTTCGGTGTAGTGCCACATGCGGTCAGTGTTGATCACGCTGCCGCCCGCCTTGACCGTAATGTCGATCATACGGCCATCGACATGATGGGGCACGCCAATAACCGGGTTCTCGGGTGGATTGCCAAGCCTGTCGCGCGGCCAGTTGCGCTTGACGAGTTCCGGATTACCGCCAATGCCGCCTGATGTGACGATCACACTGGCCGCTGATAGTTCGAAGCTGCCGGAGACATCGCGGGCGGATTGTTGGCCGCGGTCAACTTTCGATGGTTCCAATATGTCGCCGCTCACACCTGCGACAGCGCCGTTGGTTGTGGTCAGTGCATTGACGCGGTGGCGGCATTTGAGCGTGATCAGGCCCTTGGCAATGGCCTCGCGCACAAGCTTTTCAAACGGCGCGACAACGCCGGGGCCCGTGCCCCAGGTCAAATGAAAGCGGGGGACGGAATTGCCATGGCCGCTCGCCAGCGCGCCGCCGCGCTCAGCCCAGCCGACAACTGGAAACCAGCGCATGCCAAGCGAATGCAGCCAGCTGCGCTTTTCACCGGCGGCAAATTGCAGGTATGCATCGGCCCATTGCTTGGGCCAGTGGTCCTCGGCGCGGTCAAACTGTGCCGATCCGAGCCAATCCTGCTTGGCGAGTTCGAAGGAATCCTTGATACCGAGCCGCCGCTGTTCCGGGCTGTCGATGAAGAACAGGCCGCCAAGCGACCAGAAGGCTTGTCCGCCAACGGAATTTTCGCCTTCCTGTTCGAGCAGGATGACTTTCTTGCCCGCCTGCGCCAGCTCATTTGCGGCAACAAGCCCTGACAACCCGGCTCCAACGATGATTGCATCGGCATCCATTGCCATTCACACCTCCCAGTGGTTACGTGCGGCATGATTGCGCGGCTAAGGTTGGCACGCAAGAGTGGAATGGTGCCGTTAAGGGGTGAAAAGGGGACAGGGATGGTTGCAAATATTCTGATAGGGCTGGTCGCCTTGCTGCATGTCTATTTTATGTATCTGGAAATGGTGGTGTGGGATAAGCCGCTTGGCTTGAAAACATTCCGGCTGACGCAGGAATTTGCCTCGGCTTCCAAGGGGCTTGCGCTCAATCAGGGCCTTTACAACGGCTTTCTTGTTGCGGGCCTCGTCTGGGGGCTTTGGCTTGGCGAGGCAGGGTTTGCCATCAAGGCATTTTTTCTTGGCTGTGTCATTGTTGCGGGGATTGTCGGCGGCCTCAGTGTCAACCGCCGGATTTTTATCGTACAGGGCGTACCAGCGATCCTTGCGCTGGCTGCCCTTACTCTGCTCTAGCGTTCGGTCAGCTTAAGCTCGATACGGCGGTTGCGCGAACGCACTTCCGGCGTATCACCGGGCTCAAGCGGCTGATACTCGCCAAAGCCCGCTGCCACCAGACGATTGGCGGAAACGCCATTTGCGATAAGGAATTTCACCACGGAAATGGCGCGGGCGGCGGAAAGCTCCCAATTGTCCTTGAACTGGCCGGTGCCTGACAGCGCCACATTGTCCGTATGACCATCAACACGCAGAACCCAGTTGATATCATCAGGGATTTCCTTCTGCAGATCGATCAGCGCCAGCGCGAGCTTCTTCATTTCGCCAGTGCCTGCTTCGTTCAGGACAGCTTGCCCTGACGGGAACAGCACTTCGGACTGAAAGACAAAGCGGTCGCCGACAATGCGGATGTTTTCGCGGTCAGACAGGATTTCGCGCAGGCGGCCAAAGAAATCCGAACGGTAGCGGTTGAGTTCCTGCACGCGCTGGGCAAGGGCCACATTCAGGCGCTTGCCGAGATCGGCGATCTTGGCATTGGATTCCTTGTCGCGGGACTCCGACGCGTTGAGGGCTTCTTCCAGTGCGCCGATCTGCTTGCGCAGTGCCAATATCTGCTGGTTGAGAATCTCCACCTGCGAGAGGGCGCGGGCGCTCAACTGCTTTTCGTTTTCAAGGCCAGCGGTGAGTTCACTGATCTTGCCATCCGCCACCGCACCGGCTCCGGCACCCTGTGACAGAACCGCCTGCAGCCGTGATTGCTCGTTCTGTGCTTTGGTCAGCGATGCCTGCAGGTTGGCGATGGTGTCTTCCAGATCCTGCTTGTTGCCCTGTTCAAGTGACAACATCTGGGTCAGTTCGTTGATCTGCGAATTCAGTCGGTTGAGCACGGCATCCTTGCCGGTGATTTCCTGACTGAGCAGAAACTGCGCCAGCACGAAAACCGACAGGAGAAACATGATTGCCAAGAGCAGTGTCGACAGGGCGTCAACAAAGCCCGGCCAATAATCCACATGCCGGATAGCGCGGCGGTTGCGACCGAGCGCCATTCTCAGTTGTCCTTGCTGCGGGTGATGGACTCGCTGAGTTTCGCCAGCGTCTCGCGCATGGATTTCTGCTCTTCGGCCTGCTTTTCCACCCAGTCACGCATCATCTGCTGTTCGGAACGCATGTTCTTGACGAGACCCTGAATGCCTTCGGCCAAGCTTGCCAAAGCGGCTGTCGTGCGCTGGCTGGAGCCGCCGGTTTCCTGAATGTTCTGGAGGCGTTCGGAAAGCGAGCGCAATTCATCGGTTGTGCCGCTATTGGCACCATCAAGCGCATGCAGGTCCGATCCAAGATCGGTCACACTCGACAGCCAGTTTTCCAGTTCCGTGTAAAAGCGGTTCTGCGCACGCCCGGCCTGCAGATCGAGGAAACCGAGTACGAGAGAGCCGGAAAGGCCGAAAAGCGAGGATGAGAAGGCCGTACCCATGCCCCGGAGTGGTGATTGCAGACCGGCTTTTAGTGCATCGAGAACGCCGTTTGCGTCGCCTGTGCGTGGATCCAGCGACTGGATGGTGGTTCCTATCGATTGGATGGTTTCGAGAAGACCCCAGAACGTACCGAGCAGGCCGAGGAACACCAGGAGGCCGATAAGGTAACGCGAGACGTCGCGGGTTTCATCGAGGCGGGTGGCGATGGAATCGAGCATGGAGCGCATGGCATTGGTCGAAAGCGCCATGGACTGGCGTCGCCCGATGAGGGCACGCATGGGAGCCAGCATCACCGGCTTGGAGTTCGGATCGGAATTGCCTTCACGGAAGGAGTTGACCCAGCGCACCTCGGGGAAAAGCCTGATGACCTGACCGAATCCGAGGAGAATACCGACGATCAGCACACCAATGATGAGGCCGTTGAGGCCGGGATTGGTGGTAAAGAACCCACTGATCTGGCGGGAGAGAATGGCGGCGATAAAAGCGACAATGGCCAGAAAGATGGCCATCGACAAAAGCACAAGCCGCGGGCTGGAAAGCCTGTAAGGATCATAGTCGTCACCGTCCATGACCCGGCGGGTTGTACTGAAATCAGCCATTACATCGTCTCCGCATTCGCCACACGCCAAGCAACCTCGCTCGTGTCACTGGACGAGCGGAAATCGCACAAACCCAAATCGGTTTATGCGACCCTAACCGAAATTATGGTTAAAATGGAAGGTGGAATGCGGTGACAGCCGAATTTGTTCTGATTTTAAGCAAATTCAGCTGCACAGAGGCAAAATGCTCAGATTGGCTTCTTTAGCGTCTTGAGCAGGGCGCGCTGAATGGCTTCATTGCCAGCAACAATGAACTTGCTTTCAACGACATCCTGACTGCCTTCGAGATCGGTGACAAAGCCACCGGCTTCGCGCACCATGATGATGCCCGCGCCCGTATCCCAAGGGGAAAGGCCATCTTCCCAGAAACCATCAAAGCGGCCCGCTGCAACCGCTGCCAGATCAAGCGCGGCAGCGCCCATGCGGCGGATGCCGGAGACTTCGCCCATGACGTTGCGCAATTGCACGAGATAGTCGCCATGATGACCGCGACCAAGATGTGGTACGCCGGTGCCGATGACGGAATCAACCAGCTTGATGCGACCCGAAACGCGCAGACGGCGATCATTAAGGAACGCTCCGCCGCCGCGTTCTGCGGTGTAGAGTTCGTCCATCGCCGGATTAAAGATCACGCCAGCAACGATCTGGCCCTGACGTTCCAACGCGATTGAAACAGCAAACATCGGAATGCCGTGCAGGAAGTTGGTGGTGCCGTCGAGCGGATCAACCAGCCAGCGGTGCTGGCTGTCGCTGCCTTCAATTGCGCCTGACTCTTCCATCAGGAAGCTGTAATCAGGACGGGCCCGGCTCAGTTCGGCATGGATGATTTCTTCGGCTTTGCGGTCAGCCTGGCTGACATAGTCGCCGGGGCCCTTGAGCGAAACCTGCAGATTCTGCACTTCGCCGAAATCGCGCGCCAGGGAACGGCCAGCCTTCATTGCCGCCTGAACCATTACATTGAGGATCGCTGAACGCGCCATTTAAGGTCATTCTCCGTAGAATTTTGTTGATCAGGGCGCCGAAAGTCCGGCGCCCGATGCCTGCTTAGTCAGCGCGGCGGACGTAGGTCAGTTCGTTGGTGTCAACGATGATGCGTTCACCCGACGAAATGAATGGCGGAACGAGAACGCGAATGCCGTTTTCAAGCACAGCTGGCTTGTAGGACGATGCTGCGGTCTGGCCCTTGACGACCGGATCTGCCTCGGTGATGGCAAGCGTAACGTAGTCAGGCAGGGAAATGCCGATTGGACGCTCGTCATAGAGTTCGACGGTGACCATCATGCCGTCCTGCAGGAACGCAGCGCGATCGCCGACGAATTCCTTTTGCAGTTCCAGCTGTTCGTAGCTGGCGGTGTCCATGAATATAAGTGCTTCGCCCTGTTCGTAGAGGAAGGAGAAATCCTTCTGCTCAAGACGGACCTTTTCAACGGTTTCAGCGGCGCGGAAGCGCTCGTTGAGCTTGGTGCCGTTGAGGAGGTTCTTCAATTCAACCTGATTGTATGCGCCGCCCTTGCCGGGCTTGACTGCGTTCGTCTTGACAGCGACCCAAAGGCTGTTGTCGTGTTCGATCACATTGCCAGGACGGATTTCATTACCGTTGATTTTCATTTGTTTATCCGGATTGCTGTTGAGGACCGGGCGCCGACATGTCGGCGGCAGCCGATATTGGGGCCTCCAAGACCACAAAATCGCGCGATAGGCAAGAGAAAGCGCAAAAAGAGCCGGTTAAGACCCTTTTCGCGGCTAACGCTTTGAAGCTAGGCGGCGAGGGCAGTTTCCGCTACGGAAACCCAATAGCTGATGCCATAAGGAATGGCATCGTCATTGAAATCATAGGCTGAATTGTGCAGGGCAGCCGTGTCGCCATTGCCAAGGAAAATGAAGGCACCGGGGCGCTTTTCCAGCATGTAGGAAAAATCTTCCGCGCCCATGACAGGCGGCATATTGCTGTTGACAGCACCGTCACCGGCAATCTGCCGGGCAATACCAGTGGCAAAATCCGTCTCGCGATCATGGTTGAATGTGACGGGATAGCCCTGATCATACTTGACCTCGGCCCTGGCCCCAAAAATAACAGCTGTGGCCTCGGCGACTTCTGTCACACGCTTGCGGGCGAATTCACGAATTTCCGGTGCAAGGGTGCGCACCGTACCTGACAGCGTTACGACATTCGGGATGACATTGGTTGCATCGCCGCCGTGAATCATCGCCACGGAAATGACGAGAGATTTGAGCGGATCAAGTTCGCGCGATACCAGCGATTGCAGGGCAAGCACCGTATGAGCGGATACAACCACGGGATCAACAGTTGTATGCGGTTTGGCCGCATGGCCACCACGACCGATCACCTTGATCTCGAATTCGTCCGTTGCCGCCATGATGGAGCCTTTGCGCAATGCAAACTGGCCAACGGGCAGGCCGGGTGCATTGTGCATGCCATAGACTTCCTTGATCGCGAAGCGGTCCATCAGACCGTCATTGATCATCGCAAGTGCGCCAGCGCCGCCTTCTTCGGCAGGCTGGAAGATTACGGCAACCGAGCCGCGGAAATTGCGGGTTTCAGCAAGATATTGTGCCGCGCCGAGCAACATGGCGGTGTGGCCATCATGGCCGCAGGCATGCATCTTGCCCGCCGTCTTCGAAGCCCAAGGCTTGCCGCTGGCTTCCATGATCGGCAGGGCATCCATATCGGCGCGCAAGCCAATGGCAGGACCATCGCCATGGCGGCCACGGATAATGCCGACGACGCCGGTCTGGCCGATGCCTGTTTCAACGCTGTCGCAACCGAAAGAGCGCAGTTTTTCCGCGACGAACCTGGAAGTCTCATGCACGTCATAAAGGATTTCCGGGTTCTCATGCAGATGCCGGCGCCATTCGGCGACACTCGGTTGCATTTCATGGGCTCGGTTAATCAACGGCATCTTCAGCTTCCCATTTCTGTTCGGTCATTGCGGTGTTAACGCAGCTTGTTGGCTTCAGTCAGCGCGGCCTTCATCTGGTCATCGTCGAGGCCGTCCATGAAGGAATCAAGTTCGGGGTCGGTCAACCCCGCACGTCTGGCGACCATGTACCAGGCTGCAGCCTTGACGGAATCACCTTCGACCCCAAGGCCCTGATAGTAAAGCTTGGCGAGCTGCGCCTGTGCTGCGACATTACCGCCTACGGCAGCGCGCAGTGTCCAGCCAAAACCGGATACGTAGTCGCGGGGGCCGCCGCGCCCTTCAACAAACCACCGGCCAAGGTCAAGTTGGGCTGTGTCGTAACCGCGTTTTGCCGCCTTGATGAGATATTCGCGGGCCTTCGCATCGTCGCGCGGAACCGCCAGTGTCCCGTTGGCAAGAATCTGGCTTACTGCGTATTCCCCGTCAGGAAGCCCCTGTGTGGCAGCTTTCAGAAACCATGGATAAGCATTCTCAAGACCCAGCGCGCCCGGGTGTTCCTGCACCAGAATCTGTCCGTAGTTGAATTGTGCCATGGCGTTACCACCATCGGCAGCAGCCTTCATCAGGGTCTTGGCCTTGGCCGGGTCCTTGGGCGCATATTTTCCCTGAAGCAGGATGGTGCCATAGCGGAACTGCGCTTCCGGATTACCCTGTTCGGACGCCTTGCCATACCATTTTGCCGATTCAGCCAGATTGACAGGTATGCCGAGGCCACGCGCCAGCATATCGGCAATCAGCACCTGTGCTGCACCGTCGCCGCTCTCGGCGCGGGGCAGGGCGAGATTATACGCGGTCTTGTAAAGGCCGCGCTGATAAGCGCCAAAAGCCTCGTCGACGGCGCCCTTGCCGAAGCGTGTCGGATTGACAATGTCGACCGTCGGATCGCTGGCCAGTTTCGGCTTGTCCTGCTTCGGGGTCGTTTGCGGTGTTTCAAGCGACTGCGGTGCGTCGGTGGGTGCCGACGTCAATGACGGGGCGTGATTAACCGTGGGAGCAGGCGTGTTTGGCGCAGAAGACGCAGGAGCGGCTGGTGTTTCCGTGGCTGCTGGGGCGGGCGCTGTCTGGGCTGCAGCCGCGTGCATGAAAACCGGTGAAACCGCCAGCACTGCCGCGATGGCGCAAACGAGGTTTCCGGATTTTGCTCCCATAGGCCTAGTCCTCAAATCGCGGCGCGTGCTCGTCGAGCAGACGGTTCGCTTCCTTGATGGCGTCTGCCGGATTGTCATGGCCGAAGACGGCTGCGCCGAGCGCTATAAATTCTGCGCCGGTTGCCGCTGCGTCAGTGATGCTTTCCAGCGTATTGCCCGCCTGAACGATGCAGGGGATTTCGATCATTGATGCCCACCAGTCGGCAAGCTCAACATTGCGCGGATGGGCTTCAGGCGTGGTATCAGCGCCAATCTTGCCGAAAAGCACATAATCGGGCTGGGCCTCGCCAATTTCGAGAGCTGTGTGGCGATTCTTGATATTGCCGGTGCCGACAATCAGCTTGGGTGAGAATTTCTCGACATTTGCGGCAAGGTCACTGGCAGGGCCTTCCAAGTGCAGGCCGTCTGCCTTAACGCGGCCGGCAATCTGTGTGTTGCCAACGATGATGGCGGCAGCACCGGCACTCTGGATGATGGGGACAACGGTCTCCGCCATGGTCTGAAAAAGTGTTTCGTCCGTCTCATAGGCAGACAGGAGCACGGAAGCGACATCGCCGCCAGACAGCGCGTCGGTCAGTTTTTTTGCCAGTTCGTCGGCGCTCGCAGTCGGGGGCGCGATCAGAACGATACGGCAGCGTTGGGGTGTCTGGTCATTGTTCATTGGCTGCAACCTTACAATCGTTCTCTATAGAATGGGCAATCGTGATGGAATTCGGGCATAGAGGATGACCGTTCATTTGAACAGTCTTTTCGATGCCTCATCTCCCACACGTCTGTTGCATATTAGTCTTACGACGTAATTACTTAGTAGCAAACAGGTGCTTGCCGCCAAAAAGCATTTTTCAATTGCCGGTGTGATCAGCTAAGGATGAAAGACCCTCCTTACCGGATTTCCATCATGCACGATCTCCTGTTGAACCCATGGTTCTATGCCGCTGCCGTTCCGGCCACGATCCTGATCGGGTTGTCGAAAGGTGGCCTTGGCGGGGCCATGGGGCAGGTCGGTGTGCCGCTGATGGCGCTGGTCATGCCGCCAGTGCAGGCGGCGGCGATCATGCTGCCAATCCTTATCATCATGGATGTGGCGAGCCTGTGGAGCTGGCGGGGCTATCGCGACAACAAAACCCTGAAGCTGATGTTACCGGGCGCTTTGCTGGGCATCGGCATCGGCTGGCTGACCGCATCTGTTGTGACCGATGACATGGTGAAACTCATCGTTGGCGCCGTCGCGATCATCTTTTTTGCGCGTTATATTTTCACCAGCGCAGCCAAACGCGCGGCGGCGCAACCGCACAATGCAGCGGCTGCAACCTTCTGGTCGACCATTGCCGGGTTCACAAGTTTTGTCGCCCATGCCGGCGGTCCGCCCTATCAGGTTTATGCCCTGCCGCTGCGGCAGGACCCGAAAATCTACAACGGCACGAGCGTTATCTTTTTCGCGATTGTTAATGCGATAAAAGTCATTCCATATTTTGCTCTGGGCCAGTTTGACGCCGAGAATCTCAAGGCCGCAGCGGTTCTGATGCCCATAGCGCCGCTTGCAACTTTTGCGGGTGCATGGATTGTAAAACGCATGCGCCCTGAGGTGTTTTATCCCTTCATGTACATCATGATCCTGTTGATGGGATTGAAGCTTTCCTACGATGGATTGGCCGCTTTGTTATAATTATGAACTAAAGTTGATCGGCCGAATCGCAACTTTCGGACTATGTAAACATTATCAATCACGACCGTCGAAGAACCGCTCCCCTACGAGGCCGGGAGTGCTGTGGTTGAATCTTGCATGACAGGAATTGGTGAATGCTATGACACAGACACAGCTCCAACAGCGGGATACCCGCATCGATGTTTTCCGGGCTCTGGCACTGCTGACCATCTTCATCAACCACGTGCCGGGAACCGTTTTTGAGCATCTGACCCATAAGAATCTAGGCTTTTCGGACTCTGCCGAGGCATTCGTGCTGATCTCGGGTATTGCAGTCGGTCTTGCCTATGGCTCGAAGTTCGAGGCGGGCAACCGCTTTCTTATAACGTTGAAAGCCTGGCGCCGCGCGGCGACGCTGTATAGCGCGCATATCCTGACGACAGTGGCAACGCTGGCGATTTTTTGCGCTGCCGGGCTTTATCTCAACCGTCCGGAATTTATGTCCTTCATCAATATCGGACCACTGATGGATCAACCGGCTGAGGCGCTGATTGGCCTTGCCACGATGGGGCATCAGCTCGGCTATAATAATATCCTGTCGATGTATGGCGTGCTGCTTCTCATGCTGCCGCTGTTCCTGTTCCTCGGCAATATCAGCCTGTCAGTCATGGTCGGATTTTCCGGCCTGCTGTGGCTGGTATCAGGTGTTTACCAGATCGCACCACCAAATTACCCGACTCCGGGCGTGTGGTTCCTGAACCCGTTGTCTTGGCAGTTCCTGTTCGTGATCGGCATTGCCGGTGTGATGCATGTACGCCGGGGCGGCCAGATCCCGTTTAATAAATATCTGTTCGGATTTTCCGTCGGCTACATCCTGCTTGCGCTGCTTTGGGTACGCGTGCCGTTCTGGGGCGTTGATACCTCAATGGGCCTGCCGATGGTGGTGACAGGATTTGACAAGACATTCCTGTCACTGACCCGTCTCGTCCATGTGCTGGCGCTGGCCTATGTGATCGTCTCGGTCCCGGCCATTTCCAATCTGGCACGCACGCCGGAAGATCATCCGCTGGCCATTCTCGGCAAGCATTCGCTGCCGGTGTTTATCGCGGGGACGATCCTTGCCATGGTTGCGCAGATCGTCAAGGAGATGAACCCCGGCGATGTGCTTGATGATACTTTACTGATTGCGAGTGGAATCATGGCGCAGTTTGCGCTGGCTCATTATCTCGAATGGTTGCCGAGCATTGGCTGGGGCAAACGTCCCGTTCCGCAGGCTCACGTGGCAAAAGCAAAGCTGGTTGTTGCTGGCAGGCCTGTTCATAGCGTGGCGAGGAATTCGGGAATGAAATCCGGAACAGCGAAGACCGCGATTTCCTGATCACCCGTTGGCTTTAGCGGATATTGGCCCGTCCTGATTTTCAGGGCGGGTTTTTGTTGATTGGTCAGGAAAAACCGTTAGCCATCATTTGTTTCCATGGTCTAAGCTTCCAGATGCAAAGCGTTGGGAGGCGTGTATGGGTGGTGGAATTTTTGATCGTGATCTTGAGCGCAATGCGGCCAATTACCAGCCGCTGACGCCGCTGACCTATCTGGAGCGGGCAGCGCGGGTTTACCCGTCGAGAACAGCGATCATCCACGGCACGCAGCGCTACGATTATGGCACGTTCTATCGCCGCACCCGCCAGTTGGCGTCGGCGCTGTCTCATCGCGGGGTCGGCAAGGGCGATACTGTTACAGTAATGCTTTCGAATACGCCGCCCATGCTGGAAGCGCATTTCGGTGTGCCTATGACCAAAGCCGTGCTGCATTCGGTCAATACGCGGCTCGATGCGGCGGTGATCGCCTTCCAGCTTGACCATGCGGAAACCAAGATCGTCATTGTCGACACGGAGTTTTCAGCGGTTTTCCGCGAGGCTTTGGCACTGGCCAAGGTGAAGCCGCTGGTCATTCATTTCGTCGATACGGAATATCCAGATGATGCGCCCTATCCGCAGGGTAAGCCGTTCGGTGAGATCGATTACGAGGCCTTCGTTGCCAGTGGCGACCCTGATTATGCATGGTCAATGCCCGATGATGAATGGGATTCCATTACGCTCAACTATACATCGGGTACGACAGGCGATCCAAAGGGTGTGGTCTATCACCATCGCGGCGCAGCGCTGATGGGCTATGGCAATGTGGTGGCATCAGGCATGGGGCGTTATCCGGTTTATCTATGGACCCTGCCGATGTTCCACTGCAATGGCTGGTGTTTTCCGTGGACGCTTGCCTTGCAATTTGGCACCCATGTCTGCCTGCGTTGGGTGCGGGCAAAGCCGATTTACGACGCGATTGCCGATCTCGGCGTAACACATCTCTGTGGTGCGCCCATTGTCATGTCGGTGCTGATCAACGCGGCTGAGAAGGACAAGCGCGAATTCCCGCAGACGGTGACTTTCAATACGGCCGCAGCACCGCCGCCGGAATCCATTTTGGCCGGTATGGCTGACGCAGGGTTTGCGGTCACGCATCTCTATGGCCTGACGGAAACCTATGGTCCTGCGGTCGTCAATGAATGGCAGGATGAGTGGGATGCGCTGGAAGCCGCGTCGCGCACGGCCAAAAAGGCGCGTCAGGGTGTGCGTTATGCCTCGCTTGAAGACCTTGCTGTGCTTGATCCTGAGACCATGCAGCCCGTACCCGCCGATGGTGAAACGATTGGCGAGGTCATGTTCCGTGGTAATATTGTCATGAAGGGATACCTGAAAAACCGGGCGGCCAGCGATGCAGCCTTTTCCGGCGGCTGGTTTCATTCCGGCGATCTCGGGGTCATGTATCCTGATGGCTATATCCAGCTGAAAGATCGCTCCAAGGATATTATCATTTCAGGCGGCGAGAATATTTCCTCCATCGAAGTGGAGGATGCGCTTTACAAGTTTCCTGCCGTAGGCGCGTGTGCAGTCGTGGCTCGGCCAGATGATAAATGGGGCGAGACACCGCTTGCCTTCGTGGAACTCAAGCCGGGGCAGGTGGCGACAGAGGAAGAATTGATCGCCCATTGCCGGACACTGCTTGCCCGTTTCAAGGTGCCAAGGCATGTGCTTTTCGAGGCAATACCCAAAACATCGACCGGAAAAATCCAGAAATTTGAACTGCGGAAGCGGGCGAAACTGATGGGAAGCTGATTGTTCGATGCAATCTTCTGGGTACTGATGTTTTCAACTTCAATGTCGGCATTAACCGCTCGTTAAGCATTACAAGCTATAAATTGATCATCCAGTTTTCTGGATTCTTACCAAGTGGTTTGGCCACTTTGTTTGACGCCTCCCTGTTAGACTCCTGAGAGCCGCCATTTTTTGCGGCTCTTTTTTTTGTGTTCATATCTATGCGGCGGCCCTGACGTTAACCCTTTATTAAGGATAAACTTGCGCTCATGTGTGCATGCGGGCAGGTTGCTGGGGAATACCGCCCGTTGACCGTTGTGGTGACCCGCTTGCTGTCCCAGTAAGAGAGCGCTGCTTTGAGAATCAGCGGATTTTTAATGACAGGGCATGAAATGGCTGAACGGGAATATTACGCTGACAATACAATCCGGCTGGCCGATCGCATGGTCCGCTCGGAAACGTTCAATCATATCTATGATGAGGGCATGAGCCTTGTTGAAGAGGCTGCGGCCTATCTCGACGGGGAAGGCCGTGCCGAAGCCAAGCGCTTGAGCCGCATTGCGGCAACGCTTTATGCCGCCGAATCAATGCGTCTGACCACACGTCTGATGCAGGTTGCGTCGTGGCTATTGCTGCAAAGGGCCTCGCGCAGCGGAGAAATGACGCAGGAACAGGTTCTGTCGGAGAAGGCGAAAGTCCGCCTCGATACGGAATCAGCACCGGAAGATGTGGAAGGTTGGGATGAAATTCCCTTCGACTATTGCGATCTCGTCCATCGCTCACTGCGCTTGCAGGCCCGTGTCAGGCAGATGGATGACGAAATTTATAATGAGGGTGCCAGCACTGGCCCGAGGCGGGCGCTGACGACCAATCCAGTATCGGATCAGATCAGTCTGCTCGCTACCGCTTTCGCCCATCGCTGATCTCTGCCTGAGATAATCGTGCACAACATAGAGATTTGTTTCTCTTTTGTTCACCTTTCTGCTGTCAAGTTCCCTGACAGCTAGATAAGGTCTCGACATGAAAGAAGCGATTCGCATCATTGGAATTGATCCCGGCCTGCGGCGTACCGGCTGGGGCATCATCGAGACGCTCGGCAATTCATTGCGGTTTGTTGCCGCTGGTACCGTTCTTTCCGACGCCAAGCTTGATCTCGCATCGCGCCTTTGCCAATTGCACGACGGTCTTGCTGGAATCGTTCATGGCCAGATGCCGCACGAGGCAGCGGTCGAACATACTTTTGTCAACAAAGACGCCACGGCGACACTGAAACTGGGTCAGGCGCGCGGTATTGCCCTGCTTGTTCCTGCGCTGGCCGGATTGCCGGTTGCCGAATATGCTCCCAACGCAGTCAAGAAAGCGGTGATTGGTGTGGGCCACGGGGAAAAGAAGCAGATTCACATGATGGTGAAGGTGCTGATGCCCAAGGCAACATTCGATACGGATGATGCGGCGGATGCGCTGGCGGTTGCCATCTGCCATGCGCACCACAGACAGAGTGCCATTGGCCGGATTGCCATCGAGCAGAAACTGGCGGCACAGCTATGATCGGAAAACTCAAAGGCACTGTTGATGAGATTGCCGAGGATCATGTGATCCTCGATGTGCATGGGGTGGGCTATGTTGCCTATTGCTCGGCGCGAACGCTGTCGAACATGCCCGCACCCGGCGAAGCAGCCGTGCTTCTGATTGAAACCTATGTGCGCGAAGACCTGATCCGCCTGTTCGGGTTCGGTACTGCGCTGGAGCGCGAATGGTTCCGCCTGTTGCAGAGCGTGCAGGGTATCGGTGCCAAGGTTGCCTTGAGTGTCCTCGGCACCTTGACACCTTCCGAGCTCGCCAACGCCATTGCGCTGCGCGATATTGCTATGGTGAGCCGCGCACCGGGTGTCGGCAAGAAAGTGGCCGAGCGCATTGTCATAGAGCTGAAAAACAAGGCGCCTGCCTTTGCCGGTGAGGCTATGGGCACAATTGGTCTCAAGCAGGAATTGGGCGAGGGCGTTGCCCCCGCTCCGGTTGCCGACGCGGTTTCAGCGCTGACCAATCTTGGTTATTCGCGCGATCAGGCAGCCAATGCCATTGCTGCAGCGCTGCGGGATGCGGGCGAAGACGCCGACTCCGCCAAACTGATCCGTCTGGGTTTGAAGGAACTTTCCCGGTGATACGGTTGCCTGATCCAGCGCGCTATGCGAGGACATCCGCATGAGTGATGTCAGCCGATTGATAACCCCCGACAAACGCGGTGAAGACGCCGACACGACGCTGCGTCCGCAAACGCTGAATGATTTTGTCGGACAGGCGGCAGCGCGGGCCAATCTGAAAGTTTTTATTGAAGCTGCCAAGTCACGCGGTGAGGCGCTGGACCATGTGCTGTTTGTCGGGCCGCCCGGCCTTGGCAAGACGACGCTGGCGCAGATCATGGCCAAGGAGCTTGGCGTCAATTTCCGCTCCACATCGGGACCGGTGATCGCCAAGGCGGGTGATCTGGCGGCGCTTTTGACCAATCTTGAAGAGAATGACGTTCTCTTCATCGATGAAATTCATCGTCTTAATCCGGCAGTGGAAGAAATTCTCTATCCGGCCATGGAAGATTATCAGCTCGATCTGATCATTGGTGAAGGTCCTGCCGCGCGTTCGGTCAAGATTGATCTGGCCAAATTTACGCTTGTTGCGGCGACGACGCGTCTCGGGCTTTTGACCACGCCGCTGCGCGATCGCTTCGGCATTCCTGTCCGGCTCAATTTCTATACGGTTGAGGAATTGGAGCATATCGTCCGGCGCGGTGCCCGCATCATGGGTATCGGTATGACCGATGATGGCGCGCTGGAAGTTGCACGCCGGGCTCGCGGTACACCGCGCATTGCCGGGCGGCTTTTGCGCCGGGTGCGGGATTTCGCCATTGTGGACGGGAAGGATTCCATTGACCGCCAGACTGCCGATTCCGCGCTGTTGCGCCTCGAAGTGGATGCGCTGGGGCTTGACCAGCTTGACCGGCGTTATCTGTCGATGATTGCCCATAATTTTGGTGGTGGACCTGTTGGTATTGAAACCATTGCGGCGGGGTTGTCAGAACCGCGCGATGCCATCGAGGACATTATCGAGCCCTATCTCATTCAGCAGGGCTTTATCCAGCGCACCCCGCGCGGACGCGTGCTGACCGCCAATGCCTGGAAGCATCTCGGCCTGAATGCCCCTGCGGAGATTATCCAGCAGCAGATCAGCATGTTTCAGGAAGATGAGGATTAGGGTGGATTTGTTCGTTTAATCGATGTCGCTGTATAAGTGTGGTTCGACAAGCTCACCATGAGGAAGAGGGGTGATGCAAGGGAGCCAAGTTCTGCACCCTTTGCGCTGCAACCTTTTTGACCTGCAATGTTTGTGATCTGAAATGTCGGCGATTATCGTTGCATCCACACTCTCCCTCATGGTGAGCTTGTCGAACCACGAACCACGAACCACGAACCACGAACCGTGACTATGCAAACTAAGTTTGTTGAGGAACATCCATCAGCGTCCCCTCAATCCCAACCCCTTCAGGATAACCGGGTCAAGCTGACGCTTGTCATCATCAAGGGTGATGCCGAAGGCACCACCCCATGACCAGACTGACCACGGAAAGCCGCGTTGTTGTGCTGCCTGTGTCATATCCCTGAGATAGGTGGCCCGCCAGGCGGAGGGCATACGGAACTCCTTCTGGTATTCCTGCCGGATCATGCCGAACTCGCCAAGCAGTATGCGCTCCGGCGGTATATTGTGCGCCTTGCCCCAGCTTTCGGCCTTTTTAAACGACTCTTCCAGCTTCGATTGGGTCTGTACCGCGTTCATAACGCCGCCCGCCATGCTATCGAGCCCTTGAAGCAATTCAGGCCCTTGTGCTTCGGGCGCTTTCTCTGTGATCTTCTTGCGAATGGCTGCCAGTCGTTCGGCAAGAGCTTTCTGCCCCATCAAATCGGGTGGATAGGGCAGCCCTTCGACATAACTCATGACGTCGCCGGTCCAGCTGGCACCCTGATGCGTCAGGAAATAGGGCTCGTAACTGTGGAACGTCCAGATGATGTTGTCGTCGTTGAACTCAGCCGGATCAATTTTGTCGAGACCCCAGGCGCTGGACCAGCAGCCACCTGACAGGACCAATGTATGAACGGAGGCACCTTTGCGTGCGGCTGCGTAAAGCCGTTTCAGCATGGGTGGCCATTTTGGCGTAACATCAGGATCGCAATCGATTACCGGTTCATTCAGCGCTTCAAAAGCCGTTGTGGCGGGATCGGTGACAGAGAGGGCTTTGCCAAGCCGTTCGACCATGGTCAGATAGCGGTTAAACAGGGCTTCATCGGCAATCACCTGCTTTGTGCCTATCTTGCGGGAGTCGCTCGGGATCAGATGAAAATCGACAATCACCTTCAATCCGGCTTTATGCAGTTGATCGACGGCGGCAAGTGTTTCCCGTATCAGCCTTGATATGCGTGCGTCCGATGCATCCTCCAGAAAGATCGCAGGATCGACAGGCATGCGCACAAAGTCAAAACCCGCTTTGCGTATATCGGCAAGATTGCGGTCTGTTACGCCTTTGCGCCATTCGGGGAAGTTGGCCAAAACCTCCTCGTCATCCCAGTGCTCCGGACCCGGCCATGTGGTCCAGATATCGAGATTGAGGCCACGCTGCATGGTGAACGTGGCTGCCGAAGCGCCTGAGGCAAAGACCAGAAGACATGCGAGGCAGAGAAGGGCGCGGAATGCGGGCAAGGTCAGTTTCCTTCACAACCTCTGGTAATGGCTCTGGACAAAATGCCTGTCGTGCCTGCAAAAGGGAAGGATCATGAGTGAAAACAATCTTTCTGTTCCGTCCATTGGCGGCCTTGCCGGAGAACTGACACCGTTCGGGCACCGCCTTTTGGCACGGGTTTATTATGCCGATACCGATTTCTCGGGGATCGTTTATCACGGGCGCTATCTGGAGTTTCTGGAGCGCGGTCGTACCGACTACCTGCGGTTGCTCGGCGTGCATCATTCAGAGCTTGCCGATGGCAAGCACGGCGAGAGCATTGTCTGGGTTGTCAGGCGTATGGAGATCGATTTCAAAGGTGCAGCCCGTATTGACGATGTGCTGACGGTTGAAACCCGCACTGCCGAAATTTCAGGTGCGCGGGTCAAGATGGCGCAAGCGATCAAACGGGGCGATGATCTCCTGATTTCAGCCACCGTTGAAGCGGCGCTGATCAATAATGCCGGACGTCCGCGCCGGTTTCCTGCCGAATGGATCAAGCTTTTTCAGCCTACGACATGAATTTGTTCAGCCTGGGCATGAAAATATTCAGCCTGTAACCTGAACTCAGCGCGTTTAAATGCCGCTTGGGTGCAGAATCATAACTGATCCTTAACCATAACAAACCATGAATAAGGCTATGAAACGGGGGTGTTTCGCGTTAACGCCTTCGTTTTACCAAAATTAACCGTGAGAAGCCGCGGTATGAATACTGGAAAAAGTCCGGTCTCAGAACGTGGCTCTCGGAATTTAGTCAGCAAGTATGGATGCCGGTCCGGCGTTCGGCCGAGTTCCAAAGAAATAAATTGGCGCGTGGCCGTATTGCCGAACCTTTTATACTTCGGTGGACCATGCACGGGTACAAGAGACGATTGCAGCCCGGTTGAAATGCCGGGTTTTCGGATTCGAGGGTAGTGGATATGGAAAATTTAGCGGTTGCTGTTCAGACATCGGATGTTTCCCTGTGGGGACTGTTCTGGCAGGCCGGATTTATCGTCAAGCTGGTCATGGTCGGCCTTCTCGGGGCCTCCATCTGGACCTGGGCGATCATCATCGACAAGGTGCTCGGCTATGGCCGCGCCAAGCGCGCCTTTGACCGTTTCGAGCAGGTCTTCTGGTCCGGCCAGTCTCTCGAAGAGCTTTACCGCAATCTCGGCGAAAAGCGCACCACCGGCATGGGCTCGATCTTTATTGCCGCGATGCGCGAATGGAAAAAGTCGTTTGAGAAGGGCGCGCGTTCTCCCATCGCCCTGCAAATGCGTATCGATAAGGCCATGGACGTCGCCCTGTCACGCGAAAGTGATATTCTTGCGGCGCGTCTCGGATTTCTGGCAACCATTGGTTCCGCCGGACCCTTCATCGGTCTGTTCGGCACGGTCATCGGTATCATGACCTCGTTCATGGGCATTGCCGGTTCCAAATCGACAAGCCTTGCGGTTGTCGCGCCCGGTATCGCCGAAGCGCTGCTGGCGACGGCTATCGGTCTGGTTGCGGCTATTCCTGCGGTTATCGCCTACAACAAACTGTCGAGTGATGCGGGCAAACTGACCGCACGCATGGAGGGTTTTGCGGACGAATTCTCCGCCATACTCTCGCGGCAAATCGATGAGAAGCTGGCTCCGCGTTCTTAAGCAATTGGTTTTACAAGTGCAGGATTAATTGCCATGGGCATGTCTATTGGTAACAAAGGTTCAGGTGGACGCGGCAGGCGCGGGCGCGCCAGCAAGGCGTTGATGAGTGAAATCAACGTGACGCCGCTCGTCGACGTCATGCTCGTGCTCCTGATCATTTTCATGGTGACCGCACCGATGATGACGGTGGGCGTGCCTATCGATATGCCTGAGACACAGGCCAAGGCGCTGAACAGCGAAACCAACCCTATTTACGTGACGATCAATCAAAAAGGTCAGGTATTCCTGCAGGAAACCGAGATTCCGATTGAAGAAATCGTCCCCAAACTCCAGGCCATCGCCAAGACCGGCTATGAAGAACGCATTTTTGTCAAAGGCGACAAGTCTGCCGATTACGGCACGATCATGAAGGTCATGGCACGTATCTCCGGTTCCGGATTCAAGAATATTGGTCTCGTCAGCCTTCCGGAAGGCAGCTGATCGACCATGAGGACAAGCGTTACAACCTCCGCCATTATCCATGCCGTTTTGCTCGGCTGGGGGCTGTTGACCTTTTCTGCGCCAACACCGATGGACTTGGCCAATTCTGAATCGCTGCCCATCGAGATCATTTCCGATACGACCCAGTTACAGAAGGGCGATACCAAAGCGCCGAAGGCTGAGAAACCTGCGCCAAAGCCGACGGAAAAGCCGCAGACAAAACCTGACGCCCAGAATATTGGCGACAGCGAAGTTGATGTTGAATCAAAACCTATTCCGACGACGAAGCCAAAGGTTGTAGAGTCAGCGGAGGCTCCGAAGCCATCGGATGTGCCTGTTGCCAAGCCTGATCCCAAGCCTGTCGTTCAGCCGGAAACAAAACCCGTTCCGGTTCCGGCAACGGAAATAGCGCCTGAGGCAAAGCCGAAACAGGACGTTGCGCCGGACCCGATCACAGCAGCGATCAACGATTCCAAGCCAGCGCCAACACCTGACGCGCCGAAGGCAGAGCCAACGCCGCAAGCGGAAAAACCTGCCGAGGAAGCATTCAAGCTGCCGGAGAACGTGGCAAAGCCCGAGGACAAGCCAAAGCCGGCCCCTGCGCAAACTGCGACAACGCCCGAGCGCAAGGACCCAAAGGACACACCGAAGCCAACGAAGACCGCCCCGGCTCCGTCCAAAGAGAAGACCGGGACGGCTGACGAAGTTATGGCAATGCTCAATCGCGAAAAAGCTTCTGGTGGTGGCGCAAAGCGCTCGACTGACCAAACGTCACTTGGTGCCAAAACTTCGACAGGTGGATCAAAGCTCAGTGCTAGTGAGATAGACGCTTTGAAAGGACAAATATCCAAGGTCTATAGTCCACCGGTCGGAATTGAAGACATACCAAATCCAATTGTGACAATCCTCATGAAGCTGGACCACTCCGGCATGATTGTTGGCGACCCTGTAGTTGAAGCCAGTGCTGGGAGCTCAGGTGTTGGCCGTGTGTTAACAGAAGCAGCCCGTCGGGCTTTGCTACGTGCGCAACCCTTTAACTTGCCTGCGGAAAAGTATGACGGAGCCAATGGTTGGAATGAAGTTAGATTGAATTTTGATCCGAGAGATCTGTGATGATCCTGATCGCCCAGCCAAATGAGGGCCAAAAACCTATGATGAAAATGATACGAACGTTTTTTGCTACTTTGACTATGCTAATAGCCATAGTAGCCATTACAACAATGCCTGCTCGTGCGCTTGTCACAGTCGATATTAATAAAGGCACTGTCGAACCTTTGCCCATAGCAATCACGGATTTCCTTTCCGGTGATCAGCTTGGTGCCAATATTACCAGCGTCATCGCGGCTGATCTGGAACGATCAGGCCTTTTTGCGCCGATCGACAAGGGTGCCTTTATCGAAAAGATTTCCAACCCGGATGCGGCCCCGCGTTTTGAGGACTGGAAAGTCATCAATGCGCAGGCACTGGTGACCGGGCGCGTTACCAAGCAGCCGGATGGCAGGCTCAAGGCTGAATTCCGTCTCTGGGATACATTTGCCGGTCAGCAGCTTGATGGGCAGCAGTTCTTTACCTCTCCTGACAGCTGGCGCCGCGTCGCCCATATTATCGCCGACGCTATTTACCAGCGTTTGACCGGTGAAAAGGGCTATTTCGATACGCGCGTTGTCTTTGTTGATGAGTCCGGCACACGGGAGAAGCGGGTCAAGCGTCTGGCGATCATGGATCAGGACGGTGCCAATGTGCGCTATCTGACCAATGGCAAGGATCTCGTTCTGACACCACGCTTTTCGCCAAGCCGTCAGGAAATCACCTACATGTCCTTCGAAGGCAACAAGCCGCAGGTCTATCTGTTACAGCTTGAAACCGGCCAGCGCGAACTTGTCGGCAATTTCCCCGGCATGACGATTGCGCCGCGCTTTTCCTCCGATGGTCAGAAAGTGGTCATGAGCCTGCTGCAGGATGATGGCAGTGCGAACATCTACACCATGGACGTGCGTAGCCGCACGACAACACGTCTGACGAGTACAAGCGCTATTGATACCGGTGCATCCTATTCGCCGGATGGTAGTCAGGTTGTGTTTGAATCCGACCGTGGCGGCCGCCCGCAAGTCTACAAGATGGGTGCAGATGGCTCCAACCCGCAGCGCATTTCCTTCGGCGATGGTTCCTATTCCACGCCTGTTTGGTCACCGCGCGGCGATCTTGTTGCCTTTACCAAGCAGTCTGGCGGCCAGTTCTCCATTGGTGTCATGAAAACAGATGGCTCCGGTGAGCGCATCCTGACAAGCGGCTATCACGATGAAGGCCCGACCTGGGCACCGAACGGCCGCGTTCTGATGTTCTACCGGTTCCCTCCCGGCTCAAACAGCCCGCATCTGTTCACGATCGATCTGACCGGCCGTAACCTGCGCCAGATCCAGACGCCGAACCTGGCTTCCGATCCTGCCTGGTCACCACTGCTTGAGTGAGCGAATCTTGATTTACTGCTGATTTATGCCCATTCGCGGCGGTGTTGTGTCAACACTGCCGCGAATGTCGTTTTTCCGCCGCATTGTTTGCATTAAGGATGCAGAACATTCATATATTTCGCCGTTAATCCTGGTGTTAAGAGTGGATTAACCCTGTTTCTTGAATTGGCCTTAACCTCGATATGGTTACTGCTTGTTCACCGAAACAATTCAATTCCTAAGGAGTCCAGGCTATGCGCCGCTTCGAAATGATCGCCCGCAGTCCAGTTGTCGTCGCCCTTTTCATGGCCCTCGCTATTGCGGGCTGTGCGAAGAAACCTATCAATAGTGCCGGTGATCTTGGCCTCAACGGTGCGGGTAGCGCGCGTCCGGGCTCCACACAGGATTTCACTGTAAACGTTGGCGATCGCATTTTCTTCGACGTTGACTCCTCCGTCATCCGTGCGGATGCCCAGCAGACCCTTTCCAAGCAGGCTCAGTGGCTGCAGCGTTATCCTAATTACGCAATCACCGTTGAAGGCCATGCGGACGAACGCGGAACACGCGAATACAATCTGGCTCTTGGCCAGCGCCGTGCCGCTGCTGCGCGCAACTTCCTAGCTTCGCGCGGCCTTCCAGCTTCCCGCATCAAGACAATTTCCTACGGCAATGAGCGCCCGGTTGCAGTTTGCGATGCGGACTCCTGCTGGTCGCAGAACCGCCGTGCCGTTACCGTTCTCGGCGGCGCAGGCAGCTAAGCCTTTCCAACCGAGTTGGACTTCAGAAAAGCGGCCTTTCGGGCCGCTTTTTTTGTCTCACCCGTGATCACAACAAAATTTGGCCGAAGTCGCGTTGCTCGTGTTAGATAGGTTCGCCGTAAATCGTTGCGGTGGTTAAAATTCCCATATCAGGGGCGGTAAAGGAATGAACAAACGACTGAAACGAATGGTTGTGGCTATGGCGGTGCTGCCTTTTCTGGCGACCGGCGCAGCCCATGCCTCGAACTTTGATGGCAACTTTTTCCCGTCGGCGCCGAAGGCAAATGTCGGAACGAGTAATGCGCCAATCCAGATGGCACAGGCGGGTGATCCGCGTGTCAGCCAACTCGAGGAGCAGATCAGGCAACTGACAGGCAAGATCGAAGACCTCAATTTCCAGTTGCTGCAAATGCAGGAGCAGATGCGCAAGGTGCAGGAAGATAACGAGTTCCGTTTTCAGGAACTGGAAAAGAAGGGCGGCGGCGGCAAGAAAACGGATGCCGGTGGCAAGGGCGATCGTACGATCGCCGATGCTGCGCCTTCACGGAAAACGGGGGAGGCATCGCCAGATGCCTCCGCTTATCCCACGGCTCCATCACAAACGTCGCCGTCCGACAGTACCGATTCCGCTGCTATTGATCCTCAGGCCAATGCTCCCGCTACCGCGCAGCCAGGCGAACTGCCGCGCGAGCTTGGGCAGATCGAGTTTGATGCCAATGGCAACGTAATCGGTGGTTCGAAGAACGATACGCCTGCTCCAGCAGCCAATCCGAATCTTGCTTCGCTGCCGCAGACGGATGATCCCAACGCGCTGTACAGGCAGGCCTATCAATTGTTTCTGTCGGGAGACTATCGCAATGCCGAGGCGGCTTTTCGCAGCCATATCGACCGGTTCCCGAAGGACCCTTCCGACCCTGATGCCCGCTACTGGCTTGGCGAATCGCTCTACGGTCAGGAGCGCTATCAGGATGCGGCTTCTGTTTTCATCGACAATCACAAGCAATTTCCTGACGCCAAGAAGAGCCCAGAAAATCTTCTCAAGCTAGGCATGACACTGGCGAAGATGCAGGATCACGATGTTGCCTGCGCCACCTTTGCCACTGTGAGCACGCGTTACCCCAGTCTCTCAGCCGCTCTCAAAGAGCGCGTGAAGAATGAACGTGCCGCCAACAAATGCTGATAATCGCCCTGATCCGGAAGCGATTTTCGGTGCGATCGACTTTGACAGGCTGACAACAGTCGTCGTGGCCGTTTCCGGTGGCAGCGATTCCCTCGCATTGCTTTTCCTTCTTGACGATCTGCGCAAGGCAAGGGCGTCCTTCCCCTCTATTGTGGCTGTGACTATTGATCATGAGTTGCGACCGGAATCGGCTGACGAAGCGTTATATGTGGCCGGGCTGTGCAAGGCGGCTGGTCTTTCGCACCGGGTCCTGAACTGGACCGGCCCAAAACCCGTTTCGGGCATTTCTGCCAAGGCCCGGGATATTCGCTATGCGCTTCTGTGCAAGGCAGCCAGCGAGGCCGGAACCGATATGGTTTTGACCGGTCACACACTCGACGATCAGAACGAGACCTTCATGATGCGCTCTGCGCGTGGCGGCGAAAGAGGTCTTGCCGGCATGGCGCCCGCTACCCTGCTGGAACGTGAAATCTGGCTCATCAGACCGCTGCTCGGCATCACACGCGAACGGCTTCGCCGGTATTTGCGGGAGAGGGGCATTGAATGGCGGGATGACCCTTCCAACACAAACCCCAGATATGAGCGGGTGCGCGTCAGAGATGCGCTGCAAAAGCATGATCGCGATGGCATTCAGCCGCTGATTGCGGAAAAAGCGTTGAAGCGGCAGACGCTCAACAGCGAGGCGGCGGCGCTTTTGCAGAGTTGCGTTACCGTCTTTAATGGTATTCGCGCTGAAGTGAAGCTGGAGCGTTTTCGCAACTGTCCGGATGAGGCACAATATCTTGCCGCGGGGGTACTGTTGTCGGTGCTGGGTGGTCAGCCATTCCTGCCATCGGCAGAGGAATGCGCCAAGGTGGTGCGCCATCTTTGCGAGACGGATATTTCCGGTCGCATGAGCCTTGGCCGTTGCATCATTCAGCGCGGCAAGACAATTGCTACCATTTACCGGGAGATGCGATCGATCCCGGAAATCGTGGTTGAGCCTGACAGTTCACTTATCTGGGATGGCCGTTACCGGGTATCGAACGCTACACAAAAACCGGTACTGATCATGGCTGGTGGTGACGCAGGATTGGCTTTTTTAAAGGATGGCGGGATCGGAGATGTCCATCGGGCCTCGGTTAAATCCAGCCCCATGCTGATATCCGATGGCCGGATTATGGCTGTCCCGGCGTTGAAGGATCACGGGAATGTGCCCGCCGGTGTTGTGGTGGTCAGGCATGTTGCCCTGTTCGATCATATCCTTTCAGGGTATGATGAAATACTTGCTGCCAGCGTGGCAAAATTGTTCGGTTTGCAGGATTACAAGCGATTTTCTGTAAACCAGATTGATAAGAAATGATTTGAGTTTGATTGTCAGCCTTGGCAAGGCCATGCTTCGAACCTATGTTACGTGTAAATTCCGCGTCCTTGCGGTTGTGATTGATGGGACCCGATAATGAATCCTAACTACCGGAACTTCGCACTGTGGGCGATTATCGCTTTGCTTCTGATTGCGTTGTTCAATCTTTTTCAAAGCCCTTCTCAACGTTCGGCATCCAGCGATGTGGCTTATTCAAAGTTCATCAGCGATGTGAATGATGGCAAGGTTAAAAGTGTAGTGATTGCTGGCAACCGTATTACCGGCGCCTATATTGACGGCACTACAACGTTCCAGACCTATTCTCCCGGTGATACCGGTCTTGTTGCGCGTCTTGAGAGCAAGAATGTGCAGATCGCCGCGCGTCCGGAGAATGACGGCTCGACATCCATTGTCAGTATGTTGATCAACTGGCTGCCGATGATCCTGATCGTCGGCGTGTGGATTTTCTTCATGCGCCAGATGCAGGGCGGCTCGCGCGGTGCCATGGGCTTTGGTAAGTCGAAAGCCAAGCTTTTGACCGAGGCGCATGGCCGCGTGACATTCCAGGATGTTGCAGGCGTTGATGAGGCCAAGGAAGATCTGGAAGAAATCGTCGAGTTTCTGCGCGATGCGCAGAAGTTCCAGCGGCTTGGCGGACGCATTCCGCGTGGTGTGCTGCTTGTAGGCCCTCCCGGTACCGGTAAGACGTTGCTGGCCCGTGCTATTGCCGGCGAAGCCAATGTGCCGTTCTTCACCATATCCGGTTCCGACTTTGTTGAAATGTTCGTGGGTGTCGGCGCATCGCGTGTCCGTGACATGTTCGAACAGGCGAAGAAGAATGCGCCTTGCATTATCTTCATCGACGAAATCGATGCGGTTGGCCGTCATCGCGGCGCCGGTCTTGGCGGCGGTAACGATGAACGCGAGCAGACGCTGAACCAGTTGCTGGTCGAGATGGACGGCTTTGAAGCCAATGAAGGCGTCATTCTGATTGCTGCCACCAACCGTCCTGATGTTCTTGACCCTGCACTGCTGCGTCCGGGCCGTTTCGACCGTCAGGTTGTCGTGCCTAACCCGGATGTATCTGGCCGTGAAAAGATTCTGAAGGTTCATGCCCGCAATGTTCCGCTGGCACCGAATGTCGATCTGAAGGTTTTGGCTCGCGGTACGCCTGGCTTCTCCGGTGCTGATCTGATGAACCTTGTCAACGAAGCCGCCCTGATGGCAGCGCGCCGCAACAAGCGCCTTGTCACCATGCTCGAATTCGAAGATGCCAAGGACAAGATCATGATGGGTGCCGAGCGCCGCTCGACAGCCATGACCCAGGCGGAAAAAGAACTGACCGCTTATCATGAAGCCGGTCACGCCATTGTGGCATTGAACGTTGCGATGGCCGATCCGCTGCACAAGGCAACGATCATTCCGCGCGGCCGTGCACTTGGCATGGTCATGCAGTTGCCGGAAGGTGATCGCTATTCGATGAGCTATAAGTGGATGATCTCGCGTCTGGCCATCATGATGGGCGGCCGTATTGCCGAAGAGCTGAAGTTCGGCAAGGAGAACATCACGTCAGGTGCTTCATCCGATATCGAACAGGCAACGAAACTTGCCCGTGCGATGGTTACCCGCTGGGGCTTCTCCGACAAGCTCGGTCAGGTCGCTTATGGCGAGAATCAGGAAGAAGTGTTCTTGGGTCACTCCGTTGCCCGCACGCAGAACGTGTCTGAAGAAACGGCACAGCTGATCGATGCGGAAGTGCGTAAACTGATCGAAGATGCCTATACGCAGGCGCGCACCATTCTGACAAAGAAGAAGAAGGAATGGATCGCGATTGCCGAAGGCTTGCTCGAATATGAGACGCTGACCGGCGAAGAGATCAAGGCGCTGATGATCGGCAATAAGCCGGCCCGTGACCTCGGCGACGATACTCCTCCGTCGCGTGGTTCGGCTGTTCCGAAAGCCGGTTCCGCCAAGAAGCCGCGCAAGGGCGACGAGCCTGACAAGGGTCTCGAACCGCAGCCGCAGTCCTGATTTACACCCGCAATAGTCATCAACGGCCGGTATCTACCGGCCGTTTTTGCACCAATTGTTCATCGATTGAATGATAGTATAATCGTCACATAATTTGTGAGATGCGCATGTAGGGGTCTTCTGCAATAAGCGTGAAGATCAAGCATAAGCAAAATAGGGCTAAGCTCTGGCGCTGCCAGATGCGTGACAGCCGGTAGAGTTTGGATAGACAATATGGCTCGAAAATATTTCGGCACCGATGGTATTCGCGGACTGGCGAATGCCTATCCCATGACCCCCGATATCGCGATGAAGGTTGGCATGGCCGTTGGGCTCGCCTTCAAACGTGGCAATCACCGCAATCGGGTGGTGATCGGCAAGGATACACGTCTTTCGGGCTATATGATCGAGAATGCACTGGTGGCGGGTTTTACCTCCACAGGCATGGATGTGTTTCTGCTTGGACCCATTCCGACACCCGCTGTAGCGATGCTTTGCCGCTCGTTGCGCGCTGATATCGGCGTAATGATTTCCGCATCGCACAATCCCTACCATGACAATGGCATCAAGCTTTTCGGCCCGGATGGTTTCAAGCTTTCCGATGAGATCGAACTTGAGATTGAACGTCTGATGGATGAGGATCTCTCAAGTCGCCTGTCCAGCTTTGACGCATTGGGGCGGGCAAAGCGCGTTGATGGCGATATTTATCGCTATATAGAATTTGCCAAGCGGACCATGCCGAAAAACATCTCGCTGGACGGCCTGCGAATTGTCGTGGACTGCGCCAATGGCGCTGCTTACAAGGTTGCTCCTGCCGCACTGTGGGAACTTGGCGCCGATGTCATCACGATCAATGATAAGCCGAATGGCACGAATATTAATGAAGATTGCGGTTCCACCCATCCTTTGAGCCTGATCAAGAAGGTGCATGAAGTCAGGGCTGACATCGGCATTGCCCTTGATGGCGATGCGGACCGGGTTCTTATCGTTGATGAAAAAGGTTCGATCATCGATGGCGATCAACTGATGGCGGTCATTGCCCAGTCATGGCAGGAATCGGACCGGCTTCTCGGTGGCGGCGTTGTTGCGACGGTGATGTCCAATCTCGGGTTTGAGCGTTTCCTCGGTGATCGCGGCCTGACACTGGCCCGTACCAATGTCGGCGATCGCTATGTGGTTGAGCACATGCGCAATCACGGTTTCAATATTGGCGGCGAACAATCAGGCCATATTGTTATCTCGGATTTCTCGACAACCGGCGATGGTCTTGTCTCTGCCCTGCAAATTCTGGCGGTTGTTCAGGAAGAGGGAAAGCCTGTGAGCGAGGTTTGCCGCAAGTTCGAACCGGTGCCTCAGGTTCTTAAAAACATTCGTACAGCGGGCGGTAAGCCGCTTGACGACAAGAAGGTCAAGACTGCGATTGACGATGCCCGTGACCGGCTTGGCAAATCAGGGCGTCTTGTTATTCGTCCGTCAGGCACGGAGCCTCTGATCCGTGTTATGGCGGAAGGCGATGATAGCCAGCTCGTGGATACGGTTGTCAACGACATCATCTCGGTGATTTCGTCGGTCAAATCAGCAGCCTGATCTTCAAAAACACTGCATCAATGAATGGGCCCTCTACGGGCCCATTTGCGTTTGTGCAGCCGTGCCGGGCCGTTCGGTTTTCGTTAACGTTAATGAGTATGGTGAATAAACACGGTTAAGCGGGATTTAACTTTTTCCCTTCATATTGCCGTCTAGAACCTTAGTAGCAGTCGCTACATCTAGATTTTGGGCCGGATAAGGGAAATGAAAATGGGCATTCTCAACAAATATGCTGCGATTGGTGCAGCTCTACTGTGCCTCGGGGCAATCCCGGCCCACGCTGCAGATCTCGTGGAAGCGCCAGTTGTGGAAGTTCAGCAGTTTGGTGGCTGGTATCTGCGCGGCGATATCGGCATGAGCAATCAGCGACTTGATAAGCTGGATTATTTCGACTTTGCCAATGCGGAGCAGCATGGTTTTCTGGATAAGGGAGATTTTGACTCGGGTATCACGGGCCAGATCGGTATCGGTTATCAGTTCAACGATTGGCTTCGCGCTGACGTAACAGGTCAGTATCGTGGCAAGACAGAGTTCAGCGCTCTTGATTTTTATTCGAACCCATCACTGGGGCAGTACGGGACGAATCAATACCACGCGAAGAAATCCGAATGGCTGTTCCTCGCCAACGCCTATGCTGATCTTGGTACATTCAGTGGCATTACGCCCTATCTTGGTGCTGGTATCGGTGCATCTCGTAACACGATCTCCAATTTCACGGATGATAACATCCTCAATGCCGGGGGCGGATATGCCAGCGATGGTTCCAAATGGAACCTTGCCTGGGCACTGCATGCCGGTGTGGGAATCAAGGCGACCGACCGTATGACCATTGATCTTGGATATAGTTATGTTGATCTGGGTGATGCCAAGACCGGTACGTTCTACAATTTGAATGGCTCAACCCGCAATCAGGCTGTTACCTTCAAAGACATCACGTCGCATGACTTCAAAGTGGGCGTACGCTACGCTTTCTAATTGAAACAACATGATTTTTCGAGCGGCAGGAGGCTTTCTCCTGCCGTTTTTGTTTGCGCTTCATTCCGCCGGATGGGGCAAATTTAATGTCGCGCACAAACATATTTCTTGACTGTGAACGACATTTCTCCTAGTTCCCGGAGTGGGCCACCTCTCCCCAACGAGAGGCGTGCTATCTGTGAGGATAGGAGAAAACATGACGACGCTTACAAAGCCGGTGCAGCGCCCGGCTAACCCTAATTTTTCATCAGGTCCCTGTGCAAAACGCCCCGGATGGTCGCTTCAAGCGCTTTCCGACGCATCGCTTGGCCGCTCGCATCGTGCGAAGGTTGGCAAGACGAAGCTGAAACAGGCGATCGATCTTACCCGCGAAATCCTGCAAGTCCCCGCTGATTACCGCATCGGCATTGTTCCTGCATCCGATACCGGTGCCGTCGAGATGGCTTTGTGGTCGCTGCTTGGCGAACGCGGCGTCGACATGGTTGCATGGGAAAGCTTTGGTGCAGGCTGGATCACCGATGTGGTTAAGCAGTTGAAACTTGCCGATGCCCGCAGCATTGAAGCTGGTTATGGCGAACTGCCCGACCTTTCCAAAGTTGATTTTGACCGCGACGTCGTTTTCACCTGGAATGGTACGACGTCGGGCGTGCGTGTTCCCAATGGCGATTTCATTCCTGCTGATCGCAAGGGTCTGACAATCTGCGATGCCACTTCGGCAGCCTTCGCGCAGCGGCTTGATTTCGACAAGCTCGATGTCGTCACTTTTTCTTGGCAGAAAGTGCTCGGCGGCGAGGGCGCGCATGGCATGCTGATCCTCAGCCCGCGCGCTGTCGAGCGGCTCGAAACCTACAAGCCCGCATGGCCCTTGCCGAAGATTTTCCGCCTCACATCGGGCGGCAAGCTCATTGAAGGCATTTTTGCCGGTGAGACCATCAATACGCCGTCGATGCTTTGCGTTGAGGATTATCTCGATGCGCTGAACTGGGCGAAGTCGCTTGGCGGTCTCGATGGACTTGTTGGACGTGCGGACAGAAATTTTGCCGCTCTCGATGCTTTCGTTGAACGCACGCCATGGATTGCCAATCTGGCAACGGTTCCGGCCACACGGTCCAACACCTCCGTTTGCCTGACAATTGTCGATCCGGAGATCACGGCACTCGACAAGGATGCGCAGGCCAATTTCGCCAAGAACCTTGTTGCGGTTCTGGAGAAGGAAGGCATTGCCTATGATATCGGCGCCTATCGCGATGCTCCCTCGGGTCTGCGCATCTGGGCCGGTGCAACGATTGAAACGGCTGATCTTGAAGCGCTGACGCTGTGGCTCGACTGGGCATTCCAGTCGCAAAAGGCCGCGCTGAAACAGGCTGCCTGATTTCTTCGGCATGATGTGACCGCATTCGGGTGCGGTCACTCCCCCAATCATTTCATTCCTGATTCAACGATGGAGGCCATGATGGCACCGCGCGTACTCGTATCTGATAAGCTCTCCCCAACCGCCGTACAGATCTTCAAGGATCGCGGTGTCGAAGTCGATTATCTGCCTGACCTTGGCAAGGACAAGGACAAGCTTGCTGAAGTGATCAGCCAGTATGATGGTCTTGCCATTCGCTCGGCCACCAAGGTCACGGAAAAGCTGATCGCCGCTGCAACCAACCTCAAAGTCATTGGCCGCGCTGGTATCGGCGTTGACAATGTTGATATTCCCGCTGCATCACGCCGCGGTATCATTGTGATGAACACGCCTTTTGGCAATTCCATCACCACTGCGGAACACGCCGTTGCGCTGATGTTTGCCGTGGCGCGCGAACTGCCTGAGGCTGATGCTTCGACCCGTGCGGGCAAGTGGGAAAAGAACCGCTTCATGGGTGTCGAGATCACCGGCAAGACGCTGGGTGTTATTGGCTGCGGCAATATCGGCTCGATTGTCGCCACGCGCGGCGTCGGCCTCAAGATGCATGTCATCGCGTTCGACCCCTTCCTGTCGGAAGGCCGAGCCGAGGAACTGGGTGTCGAGAAGGTCGAACTTGACGAATTGCTGGCCCGGGCGGATTTCATCAGCCTGCACACACCGATGACCGACAAGACACGCGGCATTATCAATGCTGAATCCATTGCCAAGATGAAAGATGGTGTTCGCATCATCAATTGCGCTCGCGGCGGTCTGATTGTTGAGAAGGATCTGGTTGCAGCACTGAAAGCAGGCAAGGTCGCCGGTGCCGGTATCGACGTGTTCGAAGTGGAGCCAGCTACAGAGAACGAGCTGTTCAACCTGCCAAACGTTGTCTGCACACCGCATCTCGGTGCATCGACAAGCGAAGCACAGGAAAATGTCGCGTTGCAGGTTGCCGAGCAGATGTCGGATTATCTGATCAAGGGTGCGGTTTCCAACGCCATCAATATGCCGTCCATTACGGCTGAAGAAGCACCGCGCCTGAAGCCTTTCGTCAAACTGGCGGAAGTGTTGGGTGCTTTCGTTGGTCAGGTTACCGATGAGCCAATCGAGGAAGTGGAAGTTCTTTTTGATGGTTCCACTGCGGGCATGAACACACGGGCACTCGTCAGTGCAGCACTGGCCGGTTTGATCCGCCCGCAGATGGTCGATGTGAACATGGTTTCGGCACCTGTCATGGTGAAGGAGCGGGGCATCATCCTCTCCGAAGTTCGCCGTGACAAGTCGGGCGTGTTTGACGGTTACATCAAACTGACAGTCAAATCCGCTTCTCTGACCCGCTCCATTGCCGGTACGTGCTTTTCGGACGGCAAGCCGCGCTTCATCCAGATCAAGGGTATCAATCTCGACGCCGAAGTTGGCCAGCACATGCTCTATACGACCAACAACGACACACCGGGTATGATCGGCATGCTCGGAACGATATGCGGGCAGAATGGCGTCAACATTGCCAACTTCTCGCTGGGCCGTGACAATCCGGGTGGTAATGCTATTGCGATGCTCTATCTCGATGAGCGGATTCCGGATCATGTTCTGGAAGAGCTGCGCGTCAACAAGGCCATTGTTTCGGCCAAGCCGCTGGAATTTGACATCGGCTGATTGTAGGGATGTCCAAGCCTTTCCTGCTTAGGTAGAACTGGTTCCAGTAAGCAGGAAAGGCCCTATGTCAACATCGTCAACACATGCACTGAACTGGCGCTTGATGGAAGCGGGGGACCTCGTTTCCGTCATCGCCATGGCTGCCGTCATCCATACGGATTTTTACGAGGATGATGCGGTTTATCTGGAGCGTATGCGCCTTTATGGTAAAGGCTGCTTTGTGCTGGAAGGTCAGAACGGCGAATTGTTTGGCTATGCCATCACGCATCCGTGGCAGCTTTACACAACGCCTGCGCTCAATAGCCTGCTCGGGCAGATACCCGATCATCCAAACACCTATTATCTGCATGACATAGCGTTGCTGCCAGCATCACGCGGCAGTGGGGCTGCGCCGCGCATTGTTTCGATCTTAGCCGATCAGGCAAAGACAGAAGGGCTAGAAACCATGTCGCTGGTCTCGGTCAACAATTCGGTCGGCTTTTGGCAGAAACAGGGTTTTGAGGTAGTGAGCCGTCCTGAACTCGAGGCAAAGCTCAAATCCTATTCTGATGATGCCTGTTTCATGCTGCGAAAGCTCACCTGATTACGCGGCGGCGTGTTTGCGCCCGCTGATTTCGGCGATGCCGATGCCGCCGAGAACCAGCACCAATGCAATGGCATGATAGAGATGAAACGCCTCGCCAAGCAGGATGACGGCCAGCAACGTGCCAAAAATCGGCACGGCGTTGATGAACAATCCGGCGCGGTTCGCGCCGATATATTCAACGCCCTTGATGAAAAGCACCTGCGCGGCCAGTGATGGCAGGACAGCCGTGTAAAGCACGATCATGATACCGGTGAAATCAGGTGTAATCATTGCGCCGTCCCGCCATTCCCAGATTGTGAAGGGGATGGCGGTGATAAAGGCAAAGAATGTCATGACTGTCATCAGGCTTTGCCAATGAATGACCGGGCGAAAGCGCAGCGCCACCGTGTAGCCGCTGTAAAGCAGCACGGCGAGAAGCATCAGCGCGTCGCCCTCATTGACCTCAAGTTCGGCGAGTTTAAGAAAACTGCCATGGCCCGCCGTTAAAGCCACGCCGACAAGCGACAGGCTGAAACCCACTATCTGGCCGGGACGTACCGCCATGCCGAATAGCAGGAGATTGGCGACGAAGATCACCATAGGCATCCCGGCCTGTTCAATGGTGACGTTGATAGCCGAGGTGTAATTCAAGGCGCTGTAGAGCGCCATGTTGAAAAAAGTGAAGCCAAAGGCACCCAACGCCGCGAGCAAAGGAAGATGTGCGCGCAGCATCTTCCAGTCGCGACGGACCTGATTGCCGCTGATCGCAGCAACGATGAGAAATGCCACGAGCCAGCGCAGCAAAGTCAAAAGCATCGGCGATATATGTCCGACCGCAAGTTTACCTGCTACGGCATTGCCGCCCCACAGAAGGGCTGTTACGAGCAGAAAGATGTAGGCGGTACGGTTCATGACGTGTGTCTGCTTATACTGACGGAGGAAGTGTTGCTTTGCTGCCAGAACCATAGGTTTATTCGTTTGATAATGGCAAATTCGCCACGCTTCAGCCGAAAGAATTGTCGCGCTTTTATGAACCAGCCTGTATAGAAGCACCGCATTTGGCAAAAAATGCATGACGAGGTTGTGACTCGAGGAGTTTTGAATGGCTAATGTTGTGGTGATCGGCTCCCAGTGGGGCGATGAGGGCAAGGGCAAGATTGTCGATTGGCTTTCCGAACGGGCCGATATCATTGTCCGCTTTCAGGGCGGGCACAATGCCGGTCATACGCTGGTTGTCGATGGTGTCACCTACAAATTGTCGCTGTTGCCATCGGGTGTGGTGCGCAAGGGCAAGCTCTCGATCATCGGAAACGGCGTTGTTTTCGACCCGCATGCATTCATTGCCGAAAAGAAGAAACTCGAAGCGCAGGGCGTGGTTATCACCCCTGAAACGCTGAAGATTGCCGAAAATACAACGCTGATCCTCTCCCTCCATGGTGAACTCGATCGCCGCCGTGAAGCCTCCAATTCCGGCACCAAGATCGGTACAACGGGTCGCGGCATCGGCCCAGCTTATGAAGACAAGGTTGGCCGCCGCGCCATTCACGTGCTTGATCTTGCCGATCCCGATACGCTGCCTGCGAAGATCGAGCGGCTGCTGGCCCATCACAATCCACTGCGGCGCGGTCTTGGCATTGAAGAGGTTGATGGTTCCAAGATTTTAGCAGAACTACTTGATGCTGCTCCACACATCATCCCGTTCATGGACCGCGTCTGGTATGTGCTTGATCAGAAGAAGCGGGCAGGCGAGCGTATTCTGTTTGAAGGCGCGCAGGGCACGCTGCTTGATATCGACCATGGCACCTATCCTTTTGTAACTTCGTCCAACACTGTGGCGGGTCAGGCTTCTGCCGGTTCCGGTATCGGACCGGGCTCACTGCATTACGTACTTGGTATCACCAAGGCCTATACGACCCGCGTGGGAGAAGGTCCGTTCCCGACGGAACAGCAGAACGAAGTTGGCGAGTTCCTCGGCCAGCGCGGCCATGAGTTTGGCGTTGTCACCGGGCGCAAGCGCCGCTGTGGCTGGTTCGATGCGGTTCTCGTGCGTCAGGCCGTTGCCAATAATGGCATCAGCGGTATTGCCTTGACCAAGCTGGATGTTCTCGACGGGCTCGACGAGATCAAGGTTTGCACCAGCTACGAACTGGATGGCGAGGTCATTGATTACCTGCCAGCCAGCCAGGGCGCTCAGGCGCGCGTCAAGCCGATTTACGAGACGCTTGAAGGCTGGAAAGAAACAACAGCCGGTGCGCGCAGCTGGAGCGAACTGCCCGCACAGGCGGTAAAATATGCGCGTTATCTGGAAGAACTGATCGGTGCGCCGATTGCGTTGCTTTCGACCAGCCCGGAACGTGACGATACAATACTTGTTACTGACCCGTTTCATGATTAGAGTCGCAAACAGGTTTCGCGGTTAATCTCACAACAAAACCATAGGTTTGGGTGAATGGCAGATTTCGTTGCAGTATTGAGAAAGACAATTGACGGGCTCGCGGATCCAACTCCCGAGCTTCGCCAACGTGTGTATGCAAAGGCTCGCGCAACGATTGAGCAGAAGCTTGCGACGCTGAATGCGCCGGAGGCTGTCGCCGTCCGCCAGAAGCAGTCGCTGGAAGATGCGATCATCGAGGTCGAGTCGGGTTTTGCCGCTGTTCTGGAAGACCCAAAGCCTTTAATTGAGCCCATTCCTGTTGCGCCGCCTGTTCCAGCTCCGGCACCGCCTGTTGTGGCGGCACCCATTGTCACAAAACCAGAACCGGCCCTGGAAGCACCAAAGCCTGTGCCTGTTGCTGCGCCGCCAGTGGTTCCTGCCCCGTCCTTTACCAAGCCGCTTGCTCAATCCGATGCGCTTGAAGATTTTCTGACGACCCATGGTTCGACAGGTGCCAAGCCGATCGAACCCAAGGAAGAGAGTTTTCGCGATGAACGTCCGCTTGCCGGATCGTTCTCAGGGGGCGATCTGAAAGCCGGTCGCGGGCCCGAAGAAGAGTTTGACGATGAGCCGGAGCTTGATTCAACCGATCGTGGGCCCAGTGATTATAGCGTTTACACACGCGGTCCGCTGAAGCAGCCAAAGCCGAAGCGTTCGCTGGTGCCGCTGCTGAGCCTGCTTGGCCTGCTGATTATTATCGCAGGCGGAGCCTATGCGGGCTGGACTTACAAAGACCAGATTTCAGCACGGGCCGCGTCGGTAAAGACCTATCTTGCCAGCCTCACCAGCGGGGGCGACAAAACGCCTGCGAAGCCAGCCGAAACAGCCGCTAACCAGCCTGCGACGCCACCTGTAAAGACTGAACAGCCTGCGCAACCGGCGGCTCAGTCGACACCGGCAACGCCTGCAGCACCGGGCGCATCGGATGCGAAGCCCGAACCGAAACTGACGCAGCGTCTGTTGCCGGATGGTCAGGAAATCAATCCGGGCCCTGCCAATGATACACCGTCATTGGGTGAGGGCACATCGGTTGCCGCTTCTACACCGGACCAGCAGCCTGCCCAGCCACCCGCGGCACAGGGGCAGACACAGCAACCTGCAGCACCGGCTGGCCAGACACAGCCTCCGGCTGCGCTGCCGATTGGTCAGAAGGCGTTCTTCTATGAGGAGCGGTCCGGTCAGGATGCCGGTACTGCGGATGCGGGCGGCGTTGTCTGGTCCGTGGTGCAGGAATCACCCGGCAATGATCTGCCGCCTGAGCCGGCAATTCGCGCTGAAGTGACAATTCCGGATCGTGGGATCAAGCTGCGTATGGTCATCCGCCGCAATGGTGACAAGACGCTGCCAGCAAGCCATCTTGTTGAAATGATCTTCACTGTTCCCGATGGCTTCCCCGGTGGTTCGATCGATACCGTGTCGCGCATGACGTTGAAGGATACGGAACAGGCTCCGGGCAGCCCGCTTGTCGGCATTCCGGCCAAGATTGCCGATAACTTCTTCATCATTGCGATGAATGATGCCAAGACCGCTGTGGACACAAACATGTCCCTGCTGCGCCGTCAGTCGTGGATCGATATTCCAATCGCCTACAAGACGGGCCGCCGCGCGCTCCTGACCCTTGAAAAGGGCCTGCCGGGCGAGAAGGTTTTTGATGATGTCCTGAAATCCTGGGCAGCAAAAGCTGGCGGTTAATATCGCTATGATCTTATGACAGGATAAAAGGCTCCGGAAACGGAGCCTTTTGTTCTCTAGAGTTGTTTTTCCATGGGCTGCGCGTTGATCTGTCTGTGCATCTGCGCCGGGCCACTATCGCTGTAACCACAGGCTTTGTAAAAGCCATGCGCGGTGCTTGTGCTCGTCAGTTTGCTCAAGCTGTTTCCCTGCTCCCGCAGGTAATTTTCAAGCTCACCCAATATGGCCTTGCTGACACCGCGAAAACGGGCGTCCGGCGAGACATAGTTGAGGGTGATTTCGCCGGATGCGTTGGCCGAGCCAACGCCGAGTATCGTCGTGCCGCCGACAGCAACCAGCATGCGCGCCGTTGGATCGTTCATCCATGCGCGCACATTTTCAGGGGTTTTGTTGAAGAGCCATGGATCGAGCCGTGCGGGATCACCGGTATGATCGGCAGTGCATAATTCTGCGATCGAACGACGGAGTACGTTGCAAATCTGGTCCTTTTCGGCAGGAATTGCAGCCCTGATCTTCATGCGATGGCATCTGTTTGCCGAACAGACACCGTCTTCGGCTGGCGCTCGTAATAAACGTCCCATTCATCCTCACCCGTCTGTTTGAAGCCATGTCGCGCATAAAAACGTCCGGCTTCACTTTGCTGGAGGACACTCAAACGAATAGGCAATTTGGCGGCGTCGGCTTCCCCAAGCAATTGGCGCAGAACCGCACTGCCCAAACCATTGTCCTGCTGTTCCGGCTCGATATAGAAATGCTCAAGCAACAAATGTCCATCAACCGGACCCATGGCTACACATCCGGCCATGCGGCCATTCGGTGTCATAATCAGGCGGGTATAATGCGGTCGATAGGAGTTGCGAAAACGGTCATAGGCACGCCATTCATCGAATCGGCCAATCCGTTCCAGGCTTTCGCGCATACAACGAAGGCGTAATTGCAGGAGCCGGTCAAAATCCTCTACAGTCGCGGGTACAAGGGTGAACATGGAAAACTGCCTGTGGTGACTCGTTTGCCGTCAGGCTGATTCTACTCGGTATCTTTGTCAATATTATCTACGTCAGAACACGATATTCATGGGGAAGGCGATGATCGGTTACACGATGTTCGGAACGAATGATCTGCCAAAATCTCTTCAGTTTTACGATCCGATCATGGCCGAGATGGGCCTTGATCTGTGCTGGCGTGACGAACAGTCGGTTTCATGGGGTAAGCGAGCAGACGAGGATTTGCCACGCTTCTTCGTGGGGTATCCCTTCGACGGCGGTTCGGCAACCATTGGCAATGGCGCGATGACCGCCTTCAGGTTCGACGATGCTGACATGATTGATCGCCTCTATGCGCTGGCGATGCGGAATGGTGGGAGTGATGAGGGCGCGCCCGGACGGCGACCGCATTATGGAGAAGGCTTTTACGGAGCTTATGTCCGCGATCCTGACGGCAACAAGCTGGCCTTCGTTTGTTATAATGCGAAGAAATCCGCGTGATATTTTCCAGTTGATAGGCAGGATTGAAACAAAAAGGCTCCGGAAATCCGGAGCCTTTATGTTCGTCATGGCGCAGCGTTAGCGGGCGTCGGAACCCGTCGAGACGAGTGCCTTCTGCTGTTTGATGGCAGCGGCTTTCACCGCGTCCTGCACCTTCTCAAAAGCACGTACTTCGATCTGGCGTACACGTTCCCGGCTGATGCCGAATTCGGTCGACAAATCTTCGAGCGTTATCGGATCATCAGCCAGACGGCGAGCCTGGAAAATGCGCCGTTCACGATCATTGAGCGATGACATGGCTCCGGTGAGCATTTCGCGCCGGTTCTCCAGTTCATCCTGTTCAATCAGCATTTCCTCGGCGCTGTCGTGGTCATCAACAAGCCAATCCTGCCAGTCACCGCCAGCTTCGCCGTCGGCGGAGCGGATCGGAGCATTGAGCGACGCATCGCCGGAAAGCCGACGGTTCATCGATACGACTTCGTCCTCGGATACGCTGAGGCGCGTTGCGATTTCCTTGACCTGTTCAGGGTTAAGGTCGCCATCATCAAGCGCCTGAATCTTGCTCTTCACCTTGCGCAGGTTGAAGAACAGGCGCTTCTGGTTGGCTGTCGTGCCCATTTTTACAAGGCTCCACGACCGCAGGACATATTCCTGAATCGAGGCCTTGATCCACCACATGGCATAGGTTGCCAAACGGAAGCCGCGTTCCGGCTCAAAGCGTTTGACCGCCTGCATCAGGCCGACATTGCCTTCGGATATGACTTCGCCAATCGGCAGGCCGTAACCGCGATAACCCATGGCAATCTTGGCGACGAGCCGCAGATGGCTGGTCACTAGTCTATGAGCCGCTTTCGGATCGGCATGCTCCAGATACCGCTTGGCGAGCATGTACTCTTCCTGCGGTTCGAGCATGGGAAAACGGCGAATCTCTTCGAGGTAACGGGTCAAACCACCGTCACCAGCTACAATACTTGGAAGATTTTGGGCCACTGAGCACCCCTCCTCATTGTGAAATGAACCCCCATTACCGGCGGGTTCGCAGCAACCGGCCGCCCGCATTGCGCGGCACGACCGGATTAATGCTATCCATATATAGGTAGCATTTTGTCAAAAACACGATGCATTAAGAACCGAAACATTTTGTCACATAAATGTGAACAATAGAGTCAGGATTTCCGCCTGCGTTCTATAACGTACGGTATGAAATAAAGTTCCGCAAGTGTTTTTGATTTTTTCTGTGCGTGCAGGCCTAGAGGGGGGTGGTGCGGAATGCCTCGAGCAATTCAGCCATATCATCAGGGGCACCGACTTCAAATCGCATGATTTCGCCGGTGGATGGATGTTCGAAAGCCAAAACCTGCGCATGCAACGCCTGCCTGGAAAAACCCTTGACGACGCTTTGCAGCGGTTCTGCCAGCTTGTTGGCCTTGGTCTTATAGGCACCGCCATATTCCACATCGCCAAGCAGGGGGTGGCCGATATGCGCCATATGCACACGAATCTGGTGGGTGCGCCCCGTCTCCAGACGGCATTCAATGAGGGAGGCAACGGCCGTCGAATCCTCTTTCGCGCCAAAGCGTTCCTGCACATCGAAATGCGTGACCGCGTGGCGCGCATCGTCGCGTTCTTCATGCACGACAGCCTGTTTGGTGCGGTCGCGATGCGAACGGCCGAGCGGCGCGTCAATGGTGCCGGTCTTTCGATCCGGTGTGCCCCAGACCAGTGCCAGATAGGCCCGCTCCAGATCGCCAGTGCGGCCGTGATCGGCAAACTGGGCGCTGAGGTGGCGGTGGGCAAGGTCATTCTTGGCGACGACCATGACGCCGCTGGTTTCCTTGTCGAGCCGATGAACGATGCCGGGCCGCTTCACGCCGCCAACGCCGGAAAGCGTATCGCCGCAATGGTAGATCAGGGCGTTGACGAGGGTCCCGGTCCAGTTGCCGTTGCCGGGGTGAACCACAAGACCTGCTGGCTTGTTGATGACGATGAGGTCCGCATCTTCATAGAGAATATCAAGGGCGATATCTTCGCCCGCGGGCGTTGCGTCTTCCGGTTCGGGTATCTCAACGGTGATGCTGATACCTTCGCGCAGCTTGTGTTTTGTCTCGCGCACAACCTTGCCATCGACCGTAACCTGACCATCGGCAATAAGCGCCTGAATGCGGTTGCGCGACAAATCCGGTGCGAGTTGCGCTGAAAGCCAAGCGTCAAGACGCTTGCCCGTTGCCTCACTATCGGTAATTAGCTCTTTCAAAGACCGCGTCCCTTCGTTACAGAGGCTTGGTTTCGAAACCTCGGAGAATGCCATACATGGCCAATATCAATGCTGATACAGAAACGGAAGAGCAGCCGCTCGATCCTGCAATGGAACGGGTGCGCCGCAAGATGATCCGGCTTCTGGCTGTTTCCATCGGCATTATGGTGATTGGTCTTATGGCCGTGCTTGCAGCCATTGTCTACAAGATTAACCAGCCGGTGGGCGGAGCAGCCAAGCCAGCGGCCGTTCATACCGAAACGCCGGGGCAGCCAATTGGCGATGCACTGGTTGGCGAGGCCATCACGCTTGATCCCGGCACACGGGTCCTGTCGCACAACCTTTCCGGCTCGATGCTGTCGCTGGAAACGCGGCTGGCAAACGGCACGCGGCAAATTCTCGTCTATGATGTGGCCACCAAGCGCGTGGTTGCGCGCATTTCGGAAGCCGCCAATTAAAGCTTTGACGTTGCTGCAATGACCATTCTCCATAAATGGTCATTGCACTTTTCGATTTGCTTGATTATACCCGCCCAATCGACTGCGCGCCCATCGTCTAGCGGTCAGGACACCGCCCTCTCACGGCGGGAACAGGGGTTCGATTCCCCTTGGGCGTACCAATCTCCTGAATATAGCGCAAAAATGGATGGCCGATTTTCACCGTCTATCCTGTCGTGCAACCTTGCGATAGTTAATTGCGACAATGTTTATCTCGACGAGGAGATTTTTAATACGGAAATCATGTCGTATCCTTTTGTAGTTTCGTAACCACATCGGGAGTGAAGTCGATTGAGTGTGTTCGATACCATAAAGAAGCTTTTCGGCGGAACGCGGAACACGGAAACCCGTTCCAATTTGGATCAACCGGGAATTGTTGACAGCAGTATCACCTCTGATGCGCCCGATGTGGCGCTTGAACAGTCCTGGAATAGACGTGACGCTTATTGGGCAGCGCTGGGGAATGTCGAGAATGATGTGCTCGGCCACATGATCAGTCCCAGTTTGCGGGGAGGGCCGTTTTGGCCAACAATGCGGCAGGCCTACCGGGTGATCAGGTGCGACAACACTATTATCATTGCCACAGATGGTATGTCCGACCCATTCGAGGGAATCTCTGGGAGCGGAAATGGCTTCGAGATGGAATTATTCATAGAAACTCCAGATGTTCTTCCTCAACATGTTGGAGAGCCGGGTGATATTTCGGAGCTATCGAAAGATTGGGCGTTCGCATTGATCAGTCATGTTGCTGGAATAGTCGCAGATGCTGGTGGGATCACCGGGCAGCTTGAAGTCTATGGGGTTTTATCTATGGAATTGCCGGGCGTGAGCCAGTCCCATGCACTTTCTACTCAATTGCCTGATGGCTATGTCACCGACGATGACTGTCTGGGTATTTTACTTGGCGTGCCAGTCTTAGTTTTTCCCAATCGCATCGATGATATGCCACTTTCATCAGTGACTGTCGTTCCTATCACTTTGATCATGGCAAGCGAGCTCCAGCAACTTCGCTCGGGCGGCGCCGAAGCCAGAAAAGCCCTAGTGGGCGAGCTCTTGAAATCGGGCCGCAATCATTTCAGTTCATTCCAGTCATGAATTGCTGTTTTACTAAACTCAAGTGAATCGCCCTTTCGTATCTTGAAAGAACGATTAGTCGGCTATCACCGGCCATAGGCTTGATCAAGCGCGCTTTTTCTTGACGGTGGCCATGCGTGGCTTGGTTTCGAGGCCGCTCTTGTAAAGATTATTGCGGTCGAGATTCTTGACGTCACGCTCGCCGCACAGCGCCATGGTGACATCAAGCTCCTTGCGGATAATCTCGAGCGCCTGCGTGACACCCTGCTTGCCCGCTGCGCCGAGACCGTAGAGGAAAGCGCGGCCGATAAAGGTGCCCTTGGCGCCGATGGCAAGTGCTTTGAGCACATCCTGTCCCGAGCGAATACCGCCATCAAACAGCACTTCGATCTTGTCGCCAACCGCATCGACAATATCGGCGAGAACGGAGATCGAGGAGGGGGCGCCGTCAAGCTGGCGGCCGCCATGGTTCGACACGATGATTGCGTCCGCACCTGTCGATACCGCCATGCGGGCGTCTTCAACGTCGAGAATACCCTTGAGGATCAGCTTGCCGCCCCAACGCTCCTTGATCCAGGCGACATCGTTCCAGGACAAGCGCGGGTCAAACTGTTCGTCCGTCCATGTGCCGAGCGAGGACAGATCGCCAACACCCTTGGCGTGGCCGACAATGTTCCGGAATGTACGGCGCTCGGTTTTGAGCATGCCAAGGCACCATTGCGGGCGCGTTGCCATTTGCCAGATATGTTTGGCGGTGAATTTGGGTGGGGCGGACAGACCATTGCGCACATCCTTGTGGCGCTGGCCAAGAATTTGCAGATCAAGGGTCAGCACAAGAGCGGAACATTTCGCAGCCTTGGCGCGGTCGATGAGATTGTAGATGAAATCCCGGTCGCGCATCACATAGAGCTGGAACCAGAACGGCTTCTTTGTCACCGAAGCGACGTCCTCAATCGAGCAGATGCTCATGGTGGACAGGGTGAAGGGGACGCCGAATTCTTCGGCTGCCTGTGCCGCCAGCATTTCGCCATCCGCGTGCTGCATGCCAGTCAGGCCTGTCGGAGCGAGAGCAACAGGCATGGACACGGTTTGCCCGGCCATGGTGCTTTCCAGCGTCCGGTCGGTCATATCCACGGCGACGCGCTGACGCAGCTGAATCTTGCGGAAATCCTCTTCATTGGCGCGGTAGGTACTCTCCGTCCAGGCACCTGAATCCGCGTAATCGAAGAACATTTTTGGTACGCGGCGTTGGGCAAGTCTTTTCAGATCGGCAATTTCAATAGGATTGGTCATCGGTTCCGTCCGGAGGTTTCTGTTCTTGTTTGTGACAATAGCAATGATCGAGCGACAATCACTAGAATTGTATGAATGTGCATCAAAAGTCATATACGATTATTTATTTTACAGGTAAATTTAAATCGAGCATTTGGCATAAGCCCGGCAGTTTGATTATGATCGGGTTCCACCCCGTGTCATTTCCAAAGGATACCCATTCATGACCAAACAACCGGTTCTCGTGCTCGGCCGCCTCATGCCCTATTTGCTGGCTGAACTGGAGAAGAGATATGCGGTCGAAAAACTCTATGAGGAAAAGGATGCGCTACGGTTTCTTCAGGAGAATGCCGGTCGCTTCCGCGCTGTGGTGACAAGCACTTTTACCGGTATTACGGCTGATATGATTGATCTCCTGCCTGCGGTCGAAATCATCTCGTCCTTTGGCGTCGGTACGGATTCGCTTGATGTGGCCTATGCCAGCACGAAGGGGATCAAGGTTGCCAATACACCTGATGTCCTGAATGAAGACACGGCGAATATGGCGCTGTTGCTGCTTCTGGCCTCAACGCGTGATCTGGTGAAAAATGACCGCTTTGTGCGCGAAGGACGCTGGGCCAAGGGCGAGAACGCGCCATTGGCGCTGGGTATTGAAGGCAAGCGCGTTGGCCTTGTCGGGCTGGGGCGTATTGGCAGCGTGATTGCTGAAAAGCTTTTGGCTTTCGGCTGCGATGTTGCCTACCACACGCGCAACAAGAAGCCCGATGCGCCTTATACCTATTATGGCAATCTTGCTGATCTTGCGCGGGACAGTGCGGCGCTGATTGCTATTCTGCCGGGTGGTGATGCAACGCAGGGCGTCATTTCGCGCGAGGTGCTGAAAGCGCTCGGACCAGACGGTACATTCATCAATGTGGCACGGGGTACGGTTGTGGACGAGGTGGCGCTGGTGGAGCTGCTGCAATCGGGTGAACTTGGCCGCGCCGGGCTCGATGTATTCGCCGATGAGCCCAATGTGCCGGAAGCCCTGTTCAAGCTCGACAATGTGGTGCTGCAACCGCATATGGGCAGCGCCACGGAGGAAACACGCCGGGCCATGGCGGATCGCGTCGTCACCAATCTGGAAGCGTATTTCGCAGAAAAGCCTTAAGGGCCAGCTGGGCTTGTCGAGAAGATTCGGCAAGCCCGATTTGGGCTTTAGCCGAACACCACCGTCTTATGCCCATTGAGCATGACACGGGATTCAAGGTGCTTTTTCACTGCCCGTGCGAGTACCCGGCTTTCAATATCGCGGCCAGTGGCAACAAAGTCCTCGGCGCTCATGGCATGGCTGACTCGCTCGGTCTCCTGCTCGATAATCGGGCCTTCATCCAGATCGGGGGTGACATAATGTGCCGTTGCACCGATCAGCTTCACGCCGCGCTCGAAGGCCTGATGATAGGGCTTTGCCCCCTTGAAGCTTGGCAGGAACGAATGGTGGATGTTGATCACCTTGCCGAACAGCCGCTTGGAGATGTTGTCTGACAGCACCTGCATGTAGCGGGCAAGGATGACCAGATCAGCGCCGGTGTCCTTGACGATCTTGAGCAGCGCGTCTTCCTGCTCCTTCTTGTTGTCCTTGGAAACGGCCAGCACATGGTAGGGGATACCCTCATGCTCGGCAAAGCGGCGGCTGTCCTCATGGTTGGAGACAATGGCCGCCACCTCCGCATCGAGCCAGCCAACCTTGATCTGGTAGATCAGGTGCAGCAACGCATGGTCGAACTTCGACACCATGATGACGATCTTTGGCTTCTTCGCCTGATCAACAAGGGTGGTCTTCATGCCGAAACGCTCGACAGCAGGTTTCAATGCCCGCTCAAGATCATCTTTGGAGGTGTTCTCCGATGCGGCAAAGGCAATGCGCATGAAAAAGCGGTTGGTCTGGCGATCCCAGAACTGGTTGCTCTCGGCAATATTGGCATCGAGTGCCGCAAGCTCCGTCGTCACCGATGCCACAATCCCCGGCTTGTCTTCGCACGATAGGGTGAGGACGTAGTTCTTGTTTGGCATGTGAGGCTCCCGGGATGCGGATAATTGGCGGGGATCATAGTGACGACTGCTTGAGCGCGTCGATACAAATGCGAAGCGCTCAGTCCTTTTTCCGGCATTCTCCTGTCCGGTCAAATGATCTTTCGTCACAGGATGATGAGATTTCACCTAGTGAGCCGGCTTTGTCCCGTACCAGCGTGGCGTATAGACCCATTTGCCGCCATCCGAGCGGTCAAAGCTCTGGGTCAGCGATGAGCCGACGAGAATGACCGTGCGCATATCAACCTGTTCGGGCGTCAGGTCATCAAGCGTGATGACGCGCAGGCTTTCTGCCGGGCGGCCAATATCACGGCCAAGCACGATGGGTGTATCCGGTCCGCGATGCTGGCGCAATATCTCAATGGCGCGCGGTAATTGCCACGGACGGGGTTTGGAAATCGGATTATAGAAAGCCATGGCAAAATCCGCTTCGGCGGCCAGCGCAATGCGCTTTTCGATAATGTCCCATGGTTTCAGATTGTCTGATAACGACAGGATGCAGAAATCATGGCCGAGTGGCGCACCGCTGCGGCTGGCGGCGGCGAGCGCTGCGGAAACACCGGGAAGAATCTGCAGATCAACCCCGTGCCATGCGGGATTATCCGATTCGTGCAGTGCCTCGACCACAGCTGCGGCCATGGCGAACACGCCGGGGTCACCGGAGGAAATCATCACGACAGAACGGCCAGACGCGGCAAGTTCAAAAGCATGGCGGGCGCGCTGCATTTCCTCGCGATTATCGGTCATATGGATGATCTGATCGGAGCGGAATGTTCCGGCCATGCGCACATAGGTTTCGTAGCCAAGGATGTCTTCGGCGCGCTGCAGTTCCTGCTTGACCGCCGGTATCATGAAATCCGGATCACCCGGTCCAAGACCGATGACAGCAAGACGGCCACGGCGATGCCCGGCCAGTGTCACGTCCGCAGGGGTGGCTGCGATGGCGATAGCCAGTCTTTCATTGCCGCTGAGGCTAACGGGCTCTTTGATGAAGGCTGATACGATATCAGTGGTAGCGGTTGCTTGCGTTGCGACAATGCGCAGAGGCAAGCCAAGTTCCGCAGCGAGTTGGTGAACGGGTGCGCTTGCGCTATTCTCTTCGCAGATTGCAAGGCAAATGACAGAAGCCAACGCAATACTCTCTCCGGTGAGAGCGGCTTTCACCTCGTCAGCGCTGGCATTTCCGGCCACACCAATGACAGCGACCTTCGGATGAAAGACCAATTCGCTTTTTTGCGGCAAAACATCAAAGGGCGTGACGCGAATATGCATTGTGCCGTTATCGTCAACCGGCAGGCGTGCCTCTTCCAGCCATGGCGCTGGCCCATCAATGCGCACTGTCTTGCCAGCAAGCAAATCGGCAATGAAACGCTTGCCATCCTCAGGGTTTTTCAGATGGAATTCCGCAGGTGGGTTGAGCAGGCAAGTGCCGAACCGCAATTCTCCCGATGTGGTGATGGCGGGAGAGACGTCAAGGATCTTCGATAGCTGCCGTGCCAGCACATTGACGCCGGTTGTTCCGCCCAGAAGCGGCACCACGGCGCTGCCATCATCAGCGATTGCAAGCACAGGCGGTTCAGCCCCCTTGTTTTCAAGGACAGGTGCCAGTGCACGAATGGTAATCCCGGCTGAACACAGAGCCGCAATGGCATTGCCATCGCGGTAATGCGTGCGTAGCGTCTCACCAAAATTGCTATAAATCTGATCTGCGCCGTTAACCCGGCCTTCAAGCCCGTGAATGGCAGCGTCGGGATAGGCGGCCTTGATCCGCAAGGCGGTTTCCATGCCCTGTGCGCTCAGGACCATCAGCACAAGCTGTGTCATTCGCCGCTGCCCTGCCATCTTTCGCCGGGCACCAGAATCAACGAGAAATAGGGTGAGGTATCGGGGTCGACATCACGCAGGGGAACAATACGCTGCGCGTCCATGGTGGCGCGCTCGACATACAGAGCGCGGTCCATCAGACCGAGTTCGGCAATGACATCGCGTACCTTGGCGAGGTTTTTGCCGAGTTTCATGATCGCAGCCGCTTCCGTTGCGGCAAGCCGCGTTTTCAGCTCATCGGCAGGAAGCACGCCGGAAAGAACTGTCAACGTCTGATTGCGATAAACCAGTGGGGCGCCGAGCACCGCCGCACCGCCAAGGATGGAGCATACACCGGGGACGACTTCTGTTTCATAGTCCTCGGCCAGCCGGTCATGAATATACATGAAGGAGCCATAGAAGAACGGATCACCCTCGGCGATGACAGCGACGTCTTTGCCCGCATCGAGATGGGTGCGCAGGACGCCGGTGATCTCGCCATAGAAATCGCTGACAATGGCTTCGTAGTTCATATGGGCGGGCAGCTTTTCCGTCGTCACTGGATAGATAAGCGGAACAAGCAGCTGGTTTTCGTTGAGATAGGTCTCAACAATGGTCAATGCATTGCCCTTCTTGCCCTTGGCGGCGTGATAGGCAACGACTGGCGCGGCCTGTAACAGGCGCAGTGCCTTGAGGGTGATGAGTTCGGGATCGCCGGGACCAACGCCCAGTCCAAAGAGCCGGCCTGGCTGCGGCATTATTCTTTCTCCGAAGCGAGTGCATTGATCGCAGCGGCGGCCATGGCGCTGCCGCCCCGCCTGCCGTGCACAACCACAAAGGGAACACCGTGACTGTTTTCAGCAAGCGCCGCTTTTGATTCCATGGCACCAACAAAGCCCACAGGGAAGCCGAGGATCAATGCGGGTTTGGGTGCGCCTTCATCCAGCATTTCGAGGAGGCGGAACAGGGCAGTCGGTGCATTGCCAAAAGCGACAACAGCTGCGGCAAGATGTGGACGCCATAATTCCAGTGCCGCGGCCGAGCGGGTATTGCCCATCTCGCGGGCCAAGCCGACGACAGAGGGATCGGAGAGGGTGCAGATGACATCATTACTGGCAGGTAGCCGGGCGCGCGTAACACCTTCGAGCACCATGCGCGCATCGCAGAGAATCGGCGCACCTTTTGCCAGTGCGGCTACTCCTGCCGTTCCCGCGCCATCGGAAAAAGCCAGATCTTCGATCACATCCACCATGCCGCAGGCATGGGCGACACGCACGGCGAGTTTTTCCAGATCGGCGGGAATGCGGGTGAGGTCAGCCTCGGAGCGGATAATGGCGAAGGAGCGATCATAGATCGCCTGACCGTCGCGAATATAATCAAGCATGCGTTGGGCCCCCAGAGCCGGAATTGGGCGGAAGATTACCGATACAGTCGGCAGCTTCCTCGATAGTTACATGTGCAGCCAATAGCTTGCCAAAACGCGACGGTCCATTGGTCGCACGCAGAAATATGTCGTAATACCCCGGTTCGGTTGCAACGAGCGTGACGGGGTTGGCCGAAGGCGAGGCGCAGGATTTGGTGCAGCCGGTCAGATGCACCGCGAGATTTGCCGCTTTGCCCTGCAACAAAGTGCCGAGCTTCAGGCCATCAGATTGGGTTGCCGCCAGCGCCGATCGACAGCCCGCCGAACCCGAACAGCTGATCATGGTTGCGCGCGGATTGTCCGGTTGTGTGGCGAAACCAAGCGCTTCAAGCTCTTGCAAACTATGTGTGGTTGCGGCTTCGGGTATGTCGGGCAGGAGTATGCTCTGCCAAGGCGTTGCCCGCAATTTCCCGTTGCTGGCCTTTTCAGCTAATGCCGCCAAGGCATCCAGTTTGTCCGGGGAGAGCCGACCCAATGGCAGCATAGCGCCGACAAGACGGGAAGCACCGCTTCGTTCCGGCAAAAGGCCGAGATGACCATTTGCGCGTGGTAAGGTTCTGCGCCATTTGGCGGCGTTGTCATTGCGAACCGGGAAATTTACGCGCTTTTCCAGATCGGTGACAAATGCACCGGTTCCAACGGCAGCAATCATATGACGCAGACGCGACGCTGCCGGGTTTGTCGCATTCCACTGGATGAAAAGATCGAGAACCGTCGTGACGAGATCAAAGGCCTGCGACGAACCAACAATACCAAGAGCGGCGGTATCATCCATTTGTGTTGGCGGCGTGCCCGCCACCCCAAAGGCAAAACATGGATTGTCGCTATTCCTACCCAGTGCGCTCAGCCAGATGTCATGTGGATGTTCCACCATGGCGACGCTTTCGCCGCCATCGACAAGAAGAGAAAATTTCGGCGACAGGGTCTGATAAGCAGGGCTGGTTTGCAGGGTTTCAAGCAATTGCGATGCGAGCGGCCTGACATCGACCTCGCGGGGTAGAATACCTGCAATCGGGCTGATCATGACATTGCGTACATCATCGCCCCGGTCGGTCAGCGGTCCTAGCCCTGCGGCAAGCAAGGCTGCAATCAATGGGTTTTCCGTATCCGGCCGCACGCCGCGAATTTGCAGATTGGCACGGTTGGTGATTTCGATAACGCCATTGCCAAACTGGCGCGATGCATCGGCAATGCGGTGCGCCTGTTCGGCGCTTAAGTTACCAAAAGTCAGCTTGACCCGGCATATCGAACCGTCGAGCGCCTTGGCCATACGAAACAATCCGGGGCAGGCGGATCGCCGGTCCTCGATCCCGCTTGTTGCAGCGACTATGGTGCTTAACTGGCTCATTGCATCAGGGTTTTACAGGATGGGCGGTGGGGAGGAAAGAAATATGATCTGAAATTGCAACTTGCCACTCCTGCCAGCTTCGTTGACCCGTCAGATGCTTTCGGGCATGCATAGCCCAGCAAGCAATGGGATGCAAAATGACGCCTTGGCTGACAATTATCGGGATTGGTGAGGATGGCTATAGCGGGCTTGGTGCCAATGCCCGTGATGCGCTGGGTCAAGCGGCAACAATCTTCGGCGGCAAGCGGCACCTTGAATTCCTGCCCGGTACGGTGACTGCCAAGCAGATTGCATGGCCAACGCCATTCTCGGATGTCTATCCCACGCTCAAAGCATTGCGCGGGACAAATGTCGTGGTGCTTGCCAGCGGCGATCCAATGCATTTTGGCATGGGTGCAACCCTGACGCGGTTCTTTGATCGGGGCGAGATGCGAATATTGCCTGCGCCAGCGTCGTTTTCGCTTGCAGCGGCTGCTATGGGCTGGCCAATCCAGCATGTGCATCTGCTCAGCGTGCACGGGCGTCCGGTGGAAACGCTGTTCAAATCCTTCACGCCGGGGGCAAAGCTGCTTGTCCTCAGCAATGATGGCGGTACACCTGTTCAGGTGGCGCGAATGCTGATGGAGAGCGGCTTCGGTTCGGCTCGGCTTACGGTGCTGGAACATCTGGGGGGCGAGGCGGAACATCGCGTCGACGGGCTGGCCGGGGATTGGTCCCACCCTCGAGGTGCCGATCTGAATGTGCTTGCGGTGGATTGCGGACCAGCTGCCATAGAGGCGCGATCCTATTCCACGCTCTCAGGCCTGCCTGATGAAGCCTTCGAGAATGATGGCCAATTGACCAAGCGGGATATCAGGGCGGTGACATTGGCGCGGCTCGGACCGCTTCCGGGTGAATTGCTCTGGGATGTGGGCGCCGGATGCGGTTCCATCGGGATCGAATGGATGCGGGCTCATCCTTCCTGCCGTACAATTGCGGTGGAGGCCAACGCGAAGCGGCAGGAGATCATCGAGCGCAATGCCCGGGCGCTGGGTGTTCCCGACTTGAAGCTCATCCGGGGCGAGGCACCATCGGCACTCAACGACCTCAACAGTCCGGATGCTATTTTCATCGGCGGCGGTGTGACCAATGACGGTGTTATGGAAGCCTGCTGGAACGTACTGAAACCGGGCGGACGGCTTGTGGCCAATGCCGTGACTATGCAAAGCGAAATGGCTTTACTTGGCTGGCGCGACAGGTTGGGGGGAGATCTGACAAAGATCGCCGTTGCGCAGGCGCAGCCGCTTGGTTCATTTGACGCATGGCGCTCTGCCTTGCCTGTTGTGATCTATTCCACCCGCAAACCCGCCGTTTGATCAGCCCAATCCACAGCACGACAGGATAGAGACAGGATTATACAGTCTAAGGGTTGTGGGTGATTGCTATTGGGCGGGAATTCCTATTCAAACGGTACGTAGTTTTGTTCGTAAAGCCGTTTTGATTTCCCGCGCTGACAGCAATCTGGGAGACTCTAGCAGGAATTAAGTATGGCAACTTATCGATATTTTACTTGGCCGTTTCTCTTTACTGTGGCCGGACTGGCACTCGGTGCATGGATAGGTTTCATCTATTCAGGCACGATTGAGGGAATGCTATCAGTCCTCTTTATCTGTGCGGTTCTGGGTATTCTTGAAATCTCGTTGTCGTTCGACAATGCGATTGTGAACGCCAAGATACTTCGCGATATGACGCCGGTCTGGCAGCGCCGGTTTTTGACATGGGGCATTATTGTTGCCGTTTTCGGTATGCGGATTATCTTTCCGTTGGCCATCGTGGCCATTGCGGCATGGATTGATCCCATTTCTGCATTGAAGCTTGCGATCTCGAATCCGGAAGAATATGCGCGGATCATGCAGGACGCCCATGTCGGCATTTCTGCTTTTGGCGGCACGTTCCTGTTGATGGTTGGTCTCAAGTTCTTCTTTGATCACGAGAAGGATGTGCACTGGATACGCATTATCGAAAGCCGCGCTTCGCGCTTTGCCTCGATTCAAGGTATTGAAGTCGGCGTGGTTCTGGCGCTGATTATCTTCTTCTCCAGACAGCTTGAGGGTGCCGAGTCCGTAACATTCCTGACATCGGCAATTTATGGTCTGCTGACATTCCTTCTGGTTGAAGGGCTAGGCGCTGTTCTCGACGCGACACAGGAGCAGATGGACACTGTCCACAAGGGCGGCCTTGGCGCATTTCTTTATCTGGAAGTGCTTGATGCAAGCTTCTCATTCGATGGCGTCATCGGTGCATTCGCGCTTTCGACCAATCTGTTTGTGATAGCAATTGGCCTTGGTATCGGTGCGTTTTATGTGCGTGCTCTCACCATCATGCTGGTGGAAAAGGAAACGCTTGGACAATATCGCTATCTCGAACACGGGGCGTTCTACGCAATCCTCGTTCTGGCGGTGATCATGTATTGCCAGACGTTGTTCCATATTCCGGAGGTCATCACCGGCCTTATCGGCGCCGCCTTGATCATCTTCTCGCTCTGGTCATCGATCCGCTACCGGCGCCGGAACCCGGAGGAACTGGGACACGCCTGATCCCTTTCAGCAATTTAGCAAAAAGCCATCCCGTTTCAGGATGGCTTTTTTGTTGGCAGGAATTGACCAGCCGAATCAGAGTTTAGCGGCCAAAGCGGCAAGCTGATCGGTGCAAATGCCCCATCCCTCCTGAAAGCCCATCTTTTCATGGGCTTCGCGATCAGCCACGGTCCAATGGCGGACGAGCGCTGTATATCTTGTCTTGCCGCCGCCGATATCTTCCAGTGTGATGATAGCAGTCATGAACGGCTTTTCTGTTGGTACCCAGCCTTTCGTATAGGCATCGGTAAAGACGATCTTCTCGTTCTTGACGACTTCAAGATAGACGCCATGGTTTGGAAATTCGGTGCCGTCGGGTCCGCGCATGACAACAACACTGGCGCCGCCCGCGCGCACGTCCAGCTCGGCATGTGGCGTGGTGTATGGCAGCGGTGCAAACCATTGCTTCAGAAGGTCAACCTCGGTCCATGCCCGGAAAATATTCTCGCGCGAAGCATTGATGATGCGGGTCAAAATGAGGTCGCGGTCTGCAATCTGGCTTGTTTCGGTGGCGGAAGTCATGATGTTCTCCAGTGTTGGTGTTTCCTGATCCAAGGACGAACGGCAACCGGCCAATCCGACACTGCATCGAAATTTTTGTGTTTTTTGATTCAGTTTTGGCTGAGACGGTCGAGATGCATGCGAATGTGGGCGGCTTCGGCGGGTGTATTGGCAAGCGCTATCGCCCGGTCGAAAGCCACCCGCGCTTCCTGCTTGCGGCCAAGCTGCATGAGCAGTCCGCCCTTGACGCCGAAGAAGTGAAAATAGCCGGAAAGGCGGTCTTCCAGAGGTTCGATCAGAATAAGTGCCTCTTCGGGACCGCGCACTTTTGCCACCGCTATGGAGCGGTTAAGCGTGATGACAGGCGAAGGCGTAATCTGCTCAAGCGCGGCGTAGAGGAGGTCTATCTCCAACCAATCCGTATCCTCAGGACGCTTTGCCCGCGCATGAAGCGCCGCAATTGCCGCCTGAATGAGATAGGGACCGGGTCGGCGGTGGCGCATGGCCTTGTCGATCAGGGCGAGACCTTCGGCAATCATTGTCTGGTTCCACAGATTGCGGTCCTGATTATCCAGAAGAACGACCGCGCCTTGCGCATCAAAACGTGCTTTCGCGCGGGCATGCTGTAGCAAAAGCAATGCCGTCAGGCCCATGATTTCAGGCTCCGTCGGGAAGATGCGCAGGAGCAGCCGTGCCAGCCTTATAGCCTCGTCGCACAGCGGAAAGCGTGCCTCCACTTCGGTACTGCCGGCGGAATAACCCTCGTTGAAGATGAGGTAGACCATGGCACCGACGGCTGCGAGCCGCTCAGCCCGCTCAAATGCGTCGGGTGTTTCAAATGGAATCTCGCCGGATGAAACGCGGCCCTTGGCACGGGTGATGCGTTGCTCCATGGCGCTTTCGCCGACGAGAAATGCCCGGGCGATCTGCCTGACAGAAAGGCCCGAAACAATCCGCAATGCCAACGCGATTTGCTGGGTGGCAGGAAGATCAGGATGGCAGCAAATGAACAGCAGGCGCAGAATGTCATCACGATAATCGGCACTGTCGATCTTTTCGACGATCGTTGATTCGGCATCTTCAAGATCGGATAGCACTTCTTCAGGTGGCAGCGGCTGCTGTTTGGTCTGGCGGCGAACCGTGTCGATTGCGCTGTTGCGACCGACAAAAATCAGCCAGGCTGTGGGATCACGCGGCGGACCGTTCTTGGGCCAGTTTTTGAGTGCGCGCAAGCACGCCTCCTGAAACGCTTCCTCCGCTATATCAAGATTGCGAAAATAGCGAAGCAGTGCACCCACCGCTTGCGGGCGCGCTGCCGTTAGTGCCGCGTCTATCCACGATGGATCTGTCATTGGAAATTCGATCCGGGTCTGAATATCCCGATTGGCCGTATTTCATAGGAACCCTGACCGGGATTGGCCTCGGCAAGATCGCGCGTAATATCGAGCACTTCGTCGAGCGACGCGCAATCAACCACATAGAAACCGAGAAACTGTTCCTTGGTTTCGGCAAAAGGTCCATCGATGACAAGATGCTCGCCGCCGGATTTTCGCAGCGTTGTCGCAGCAGTGGTTGGCAGCAGGCGGGCGACAGGACCGAGTTTGCCCGATTTAGCCAGCTTCTCCTGCACGGCACCAAGCCGTTCCATGACAAGATCATCTTCCTCCTTTGTCCAGGAACCGACGACGTCCTCCATATTGTAGCAAAGTATGGCGTAAAGCATGCGGGTACACTCCTTCTCCCTAAAGACGAACCACTATGGTCAATCCCGACACGCGGTCTAGAAAAATATGCAGCTTTGGACGCCGGGGGTATCGGATGACGCTTCATACTAAAGTCGCAGTCGATCAACTTCATAGAAAGGATTGGCGTGTGAGGATGGCATAACGAGGATTCACACCATGCCCACATCCCGACAGGCTTGTAGGCCCAAAGAGAAGATGACGAATGGAACACGGTATCCGCAACACGGCCATGTATGTGGCCGGAGTTGTTTTTCTGGGTCTCGCATGGGCGAAAAACAAGCTGCGCGGCTACACCACGCCCAACAAGGTTGATCGTTCCGACACGGAAGGCCGTATCGAATATGTCTACGATACGGTTGCCTCGTGGAGACGCTATTTTCCGTCCGGCTTTGATGTAAGAGACAAGGACGTGCTTGAACTCTGCCCAGGTTCGTCCCTTGGCACCGGTGCCATCCTTTTGGGGTACGGCGCAAAATCCTACCGTGCCGTCGATGTTTTTGAACTCGCGGGTACGGAATCAGGCGCTTATTTTTCGGCGCTGCTCGATCGTTTTCCGGAAGATGAGAAAGACCAGGCAAGCATAGTCAGGGCAAAGCAGCTGACTGTCGATATGGGTTCGGATTTGTTCAGTTATCGTGTCGGGCGCAATTTCGACATTCCCGAACTCGCCGGTCACAAGAAATATGACCTCATCCTGAGTTGCGCCGCGTTCGAGCATTATGACGATATTGAAGAAACCATTGCCCATATGTCCAAGGTTGCGCGCAGTGGCTGCATTGCGGAGCACATTGTCGACTATCAGACGCATTCCCGCTGGATTCGTGAAGCCGATCCCAACAATATCTACCGTTATTCCGAAGGGCTCTACCGGCTGTTCTCATTTCCGGGGCAGCCGAACAGGCGGCGGCCAGTGGATTATGTCAGGGCATTCGAAGCCAATGGCTGGAAAAATGTTCGTGTCATCAATGCCCGTGCCATTGCGCCTGAGCATCTGGCGCGCTCTGTTGCGGGAATGGCGTCGCCATTTGATCGGCCTGAGATGCAGATGGATATGCTGTCAGGTGTGGTCATCGCCGAATGGCCATGACCGGGTGCCACAATTCTATGCCGAAGATTTCAGCCGCTTGAGCACACCGCGGACGACATAGCGCGCGCGGCCGAGCGTGTTGCTGCGCAGGCGGCGCAACTTCCAGTAAAGGCCGGTCTCGGTTTTGATACTCTTTGAATTGAGGCTCATCTTCATCGCCGATTCATCCCGCGCTGTTTTTACGGGATCAGCATAGAACGCGCTGATTTTCGCCGCAGGCATACCAGCGCTTTCAAACCAGTGTGGGATATAGGTATTGCACAGGCGGTCGACATCGGTGAGCGCCTTGTCGATCCCTGTGCCTGTTATGGGGCAGACAACGCAAAAGGCATCGCCAATCAGAACCATGCCGTCGCGTTCGTGGTTGTGAACCTTCACAAGATCAATGGGCCGCGCGATAACCGGGCCCGTCACCTTGATTTCGCCGAACAGTCTCTCAAGGTCCGGCATCAATTCACGCATGCTCTGTTCCGGATGATCGCGAAACGAGCGCGTCCATTCTTCGGAGGAATTCCGGTAGACGAAGAAGTTGGCGCGAATCTTATCCTCAATCGGAAACAGGGTCAGATAGGATACGCGATCATTGAAACGCTCGCCGTTCCAGACCAATGAGGGAAACGGAAAATCTCCGCGTGGTTTCTCAAGGTCAAAACCACAGCAAAGCGAATGCTGCGGGCTGATGATTTCCCGCTCGACGCCCAGTTTTTTGCGGATGGCATCGCCAAGGCCGGTTGCCACAACAAGCAGGCGTGCATTGAATGTTCGCCCGTCAGAAAGCACCGCAATCTGCCTGTCAGCACTGGTCTTTATGGTTTCAACCCTGCCGACAACAGAGCGCACCTCTGGAGGAAGCGCGCGGCGAAGCGCATTGACGAGATCCGAATAGTCGCTGCCATATTCGCGTTTGGTGCCGCGCTCGATGATGCGGCCAAAGCGATGCAGCCAAACCCCGTCGAATGCGGTCATCTGGGCATGGACTGCATCACCCAGACCAAGGCGTTCAAACAGGATCATCTGGTCTTCGCCAATCTTCTCGGCGCGAAAATCAGGGGGATGGCGGTCATGGGTGCTGACCAGCGTTACATCATAGCCTTTGCGGGAGAGGGCCGTTGCCGCGCAGACACCGGCCAGACCACCGCCGATGATCAGCACATCAGTTTCCTGAACTGGTGTCTGTAGTTCCCTTGCTGGCAGCTCGGTTTCGGCCATGCCTGTTCCGCTTACTTTCCTGATTTCAGTCTTTTTTGCGCCACTGGCGCAACGTCCGCAAAACAGTCCATTTCAACGGGCGTAGTTTCTGCCACGCTCCGGTCGAGCGAAGATGTTCCATCATTTGCAAACGTCGCATGAACATGCGGCCTTTCCAGCTGATAATACTGGTCATTTTGGAAAGTGGAACAGTTGTGTCGCAATGTTCAAGCTTCCATGGTTCATTGCCGATGCCAAGATCCATGTATTCAAAGCCGTTTTTGTGCAGCCATTCAAGTGTTCTGTAGTATATAATTCGTCCAACCGAATATTTTGCCCAATCGTCACCTTCAAAGCCGATCATAATGGCGTAATAGGTCTTTGCCTGAACAAGACCCCATAAGGTTGCGACAATCTCATCGCCAACTTCCAGGGCTGTCAGATGCAGCATTCCGGCTTTGGCAAACTGTTGCGTCCCATCGTGAAAGAATGCATATTTTTCCGGTTCGGCGTCGAAACCCGGCACCTGCGTATCTTCGAAACGGCGCTGTTTCTGCTTGAGCAGTTGATCGACAATGATCGCCTGCTCACTCTTGTCTGTTGCGATGATGTAGTGGGTGGGTGCAAGGCGATCGAGCCCGCGCATTTTCTTGAGGAGTGTTTTTCGATAGGGCTGCGCCTTGTCGATCTCTTCCCACGACCGTTGCAGATTGTTGCCATGGCAGAAAACGTCATTGGGGCCGTCTGCAAGCAGGTCAAGCGGGTTCACCAAATCGCCGATCCGGGCTGGCATCTTGTCCAGCATGATCACATCGAAATCGGGAAGCGCGGCGGTTATTTTTTCCCAAAGGTTGACGGCGGTATCGTAGGTCCAATCCGGCGATCCCGGAAACAGAATCGGCGCGTTATAATCGGCGGCATCAGCGTCGATAAACCCGAGTATTTTTGCGCCCTTACGGGTGGTAATGCATAGCGGGATGAAGATGAGCGGATTGTTTGCCGCATCACGCACCTCAACGAAACAGGCGCGGATGTCGCCCACCTGACCGAATGTCGCCCACCACACCTCGAGAAATGTGCGGGATTGAAAAACGTGATACTGCGGATTGGCTATAGGCGCGGGTGCTCCGGTTGGCCATTCTGCCGACAGATTGTCCAGACTGTCATGTACGTGGATGGTGAAATTCATGTTCACGACGATAAGTTGACCTTGTGGCCTTTTTCAGAAATGTGCGCAGAGAATTTGACCAATCGACCTGTTCGCCCTGACTGATAGAGGTAACGGCTTGTATATCGCATATCTTTATAAAAAAATGCTTTCTTTATAGTGTAAGTCTAACAACTTAACCTGCTCTGCCATTCTACAGGATACGATTGATGACCGTTTCGATTATCATGAAAACGCTCAATGAAGAAAAGCGCATTGCAGCGGCTATCGAAAGCGCATTGCAGGCTTTGCCAGAGGGCAAGATTGAAATCATCGTCGCCGATAGCGGATCGACCGATCGCACCGTTGAAATTGCGATGCAGTATCCGGTTATCGTTGCGCAGATCGTGAACCCGGCGAAACCCAGCTGCGGGATCGGGCCGCAACTGGGTTTTCAGTATAGCCATCATGATCTCATCTGCCTGATGGACGGCGACATGCTGCTCGATAAGGATTTCCTCACTGAAGCCATAGATTTTCTGGAAGCGAACCCGAGGGTTGCGGGTGTCACGGGGCATGTGGCGGAAATGAATGTCGATAATCTCGAATTCACCCGCCGCGTGCGCCGAGCATCGCCGGAAAACCGGATCGGATCAATCGACCGGATGAATGGCGGTGGTCTTTACAGACGCAAGGCGATTGAGCAGGCGGGTTATTTTTCGGATCGCAACCTGCACGGCTATGAGGAGTTTGATCTCGGCGTAAGGTTGCGGGCATTGGGATGGGAACTCTACCGGTTGGACCGGCGTTTCGTCGAGCATTTCGGCCATTCGATCAATGCATATAAATTGCTGGTGCGGCGCTGGCAGTCCAAATATTTGCGCGGTGTGGGCGAATTGCTTCGCGCTGCGCTCGGTCGCCCGCACTGGAGCAAGCTGGTGCAGGAATTGCCGGAATTGCGCCTGTGGGCAGGCGTGTATGTCTGGCTGCTGCTGATGATCGGTCTGCTGATTTTCCTGCCGGACAAGAAGCTGGCTCTTTTGATTGATGTGGCATTGATCGTGCTTGTTATTGCCGCGATGAGCCTGAAGCAGCGTAGTCTTTCCCTCGGCTTTTATGCTGTTGTTGCCTGGTTCTTTCATGCGGCGGCGCTGCCGCTCGGATTTTTTCACCCGAGGCGTCAGCCCGATGACTGGATCGAAAGTCAGGTTATTTCAAAGGACCCGTGAGGCCGGCACGTCATGATGGGTCAGCACTTTCTGTCGGGACGGATATTTGCGGTATTTGCGTCATGCTTTCTGCTGTTTGCAGGTCCGGCTGGCGCGCAAGATGTCTGGTCGCCGGTCCGCGAGATATCGCTCGAACTTCAAAGCGGCAGCCCGCTTGATTTTTCGGCCCTGCTTCCCAATCCCTCAATCGGTGAGGAGAACCGCATTGTCATCAACAAGGACGGGCGATTGGCGCATGCCGATGCATCGGAAAAGCCGGTGCGCTTTTTGTGTGCGTCGCTGGGCTGGAGCCCGGCCTCGGGTGGCTTTCCGGATCATGATGGAGCGGATCGTTACGCGCGCCAGCTGAAAATGCATGGCTACAATATTGCCCGCTTTCACTTTGTCGACGCGGCGCTGATGTTCGGGCGCAGTGCAGATTTCGATTTCGATCCGGAGGTACTGGACCGCATCCACTATCTGATGGCCGCTTTGAAACGAAATGGCATCTACTGGATCATGGATGGCTTGAGTTCATCCCGCGGTGCCTATGGCGGGTTTGATGACCGGTGGGATCTCGCGGGCGAATTGAAAATCGAAGTGCAAATCGATGAGAAATCATTTCAGCATTGGTTGCGGTTCCAGAAGGAAGTGCTTGGAAGGGTCAATCCCTATACGGGTATCGCGCCAATCCGCGACCCGGCGCTGGTTGTTATTGTCCCGTTCAATGAAAATGGTATCGAATTTGACAGCATCGTACATCAACGGGATGGGCAGCCACATTACTCAAAGCTATTGGCGCCCGCGTTCAATACCTGGCTGCAAGCGCGCTATGGATCGACAAAAGCGCTCGCTGATACCTGGGGATGGGTGAAGGCGGGTGAACGTCTGGAAGACGGGACCATCAGTCTTCCCTCCAATCGCTACGAAAAAACGCCGCGAATGCGCGATCTGCAAGCGTTCTTCGTCGATGTGGAAACGCGCTCGGCCGAACGCATGACGGCGGCGCTGCGTGATCTCGGCTATAAAGGAGTGATCGCCCCCTATAATAACTGGCCGAGTGTACAAACGAGCCTGTCTCGTTCGGGTCAACAGGCTATTGCAATGAATACCTATCAGGATTGGGTCGGTTCCTACGAGCCCGGCAGCACGATGGGGCAGAAAAGCTCAATCGCCGACGGGGCTTTCTATGTGCGTGCGATTGCCGCTGCCCGCTGGCTCAATCGCCCCTTTATCGTCACCGAATATGACCATCTGTTCTGGAGCAAGTATCGCTATGAGGCCGGTATTGTCATGCCAGCTTATGCGGCCCTGCAGAACTGGGATGTGCTGTGCCGCCATGGTCATGGTCCCATCGTGCTGGCCTATGGCGAAGATGTGCCGCACAAGCGTCAGATGCTGCCCTATGCGATTGCCCTTGATCCGGTGGCCCGCGCTGGTGAAACCCTGGCGGCATTGCTGTTCCGGCGCGGTGATGTGGCAGGGTCACCCGTCTCGATCCCGTTCATGGTCAAAGGGGTTGAGGAACTGACACAGAGTGCACAGGAGCGGGAGCCCGATGCATTGACGGGGCTTGCTCTGCTGGGTGCAATCGGGTTGCAAAAGGACGCGTCCGCGTCACCGGGCAATCTGGCAGTTCCGTCACCCCGCAAGAGTGCCTCTGCCGAAAAAATCATGGCAGCGTTGCATGACGCCAGGCTGCTTGATCCGGCCAATATCACCAGTGTCAATAAGGGGATTTTCGAGAGCGATACCGACCAGATTGTTCTTGATCAGAACAGGCTCCGCATCACCGTAAAGACCGAGCGTACGGAAGCAATCGCTTTTGCCGATCTTACGGATACGATCACACTTGGCAATCTGACCGTAGGCAATGCCACGGGTAAAGGATTGTTTGCCGTGTCGGCTCTCGATGATCTACCTATCAAAAGCAGTCAGCGCCTGCTGGTTATTTATGCGACAGATGCGCAGAACAGCGATATGCGGTTTTCAGACAGGCAGGAGCGCGTCATTGCCGATTTTGGTCATTTGCCGGTGCGCATCCAACTTGGCAGTATCGATTTTTCTCTGCCGGGTACAGGGCGCTGGACTGTCTCGCCGGTGGGGCTGGATGGAAAGGTGAAGGCCGCAGTGGCCCAGGGAGACGGGATGGTTTCAACGCGCCTTGCAAATGATGGGCCGGATGGCCCAACGACTTATTTCCTGATTGAGCGGCAACCTTAGAAAAAGTCGGTTACAAGACGGCTCCAGGATTCTCCGGCAAGCCCGCCAATAAATATATCGTTGCGGTGGATGGCGTCCGTGACGCTCTTGTGACGCGTTGAGACGCACACATGGGCGCGGTGCCGGTAAAACATTGCCCGGTGACGGGAAAGTACATCCAATTGCGCGGGTTGAACGCGGCCTTGCGCTGCGACAAATCCTGATTGATCCAGATGATACATCATCTGGTTGATAACGGCGTGTTCCTTGCCTTTTTTCGCGAAGATGTTCAGCACCTGCGCAATGGAACCCGGACGGCCGAAATACACAAAACAACCGGTAAGTTCGGCGTTGTAATCCCAGACCGAGCGTATGTTCAGAGAGCCATTCCCAGTGTTGAGTCTGGCTACTTCAAGAATCCAGTCAAGTTCCGGCTTCGACCAGACAGGCCGCACTTTATAGCCGGGTAAGAAATCCTGAACACTTGCGACGAACAGGTCTTGGGACATCTCTTCATCATGCATGACAGGATCGCCCTCAATGTGAAGGGCAGGCATCACACGTCTGGTGAGATAATCAAGCGGCCGCGCCAGCGGCAGACGAGCGGCGTATCGAACGAGAGAGGATCGCTTGGCGGCAGACTGCGCAAGGTAAGCGGCAGGCTGAAACACCCGGCACCATTCCAGACCGTGCAACGGCAGGATTGCGCCGCTCACAGCCCTGAAATGATTGGCACTGACAGGTGATGCGCTGTCAGTGAAGCACAGATCCTGATGGCGGGGCCGCATGGTCAGCGCCAGTTCGGCAGCACCAAGGCATGATACATCAGGGTCGGTCATGAAAGCACATAGAAGCCGTGCCGTTATGATCTCGCCCTCGACCATGTATTGCATCGGAATAGCGGATACGGCGCTGCTTATGGTTCCGCCCGCCGTCTCATGAACGAAACTGCCATATTGCGGATCGTATATCGGGCTGCCGAAGAACAGCTTCTCGAAGTAATCATTGAATGTATCAGGCGAATTGACTGCCTTCTTGCGGAATATTTTGTAAAACAGCCGCCCGACCTGCGGAATATCTTCCACAATCATTGGACGTATCTGCCTTCTTCCGCCCATCATCGCTCCCGTGCAAATTATCTGTCCGGACTATGTGTCTGAATCTCTCGATCGCCGGTATCGAAACTCAATGCAATCGAATGGTTGTTTTTATAATTTCTGCTAAAAGAATATCTACTTGGTAAATACGCGCTCCTGTGCCGCAGCGCGGCTGTTTCTTGCCAGTCGAAGAAGAACAAGCCAGGCAGCGATCATAATACCGATCTCGATCAGGTAGATTGAAATAAACGTGCCCTGTGGCGGCGCTATCCAGGTTGCCCATGCGATCAGCCCGGCACCCAATGCGTTGCCGGTGTTGAGAATGGCGGCGCGTGGACCGTGATAACCTGCAGCCCCCAATGCATCGATTGCCACCGACCAGACAGCAAGGAAGATAACGGTTCCGCTCAGAATACGGCAGAATGAAACGAGTGATACGTATTCATTGCCAAAGAGCAGGGGCAGAAATGGCGCGGCGATATAGATGATCAGGGCCGAACCAAAGCCGATGCCAAGAGCCGCCAGCAATATCTTCTTGGTGCGCCCGATTGCGTTGTGAATGCCGTCAGTGCTCAAGCGGGCAAGACCGGGATAAACGAGGCGGTTCATTGCATCGATTGAGAGATAGCTGCTGTCGATAATACGCCGGACAACACCATAACTGCCCACAACCTCGGGATTGGCCATGATACCGAGCATGAGAAGGTCGACATTCTGGCGAATGGCGCGGAAGATAAAAGGCGTGGCAAACAGGATGCCAAGGCGAATTTCCTCGCGCACGATGCGGTATTGCGGACGTCCGAGCTTGCGCAACGACCACATATAGAAAACCAGCACCAGCACATGGACGGCAAATTGCCAGATTGCCCAGTCAACCAGACTGGTCACGCCGAATACCAGACAGGCAAGCGCTGCCGCAGCTGTACGCGCAAAGGCAAAACCAACCACGGAACGGTTCGCCTCGGAAAATTTCGAATGACCAATGAAGATTTGCTCGGTCAAAAGGATAATGCGAACCAGAATGATGTTGGTGATGAGAATGAGCAGGATCGCGATGATGTTTTCGACGGGATCGGCTGAAAGCTTCATCCAGAATGGCAGAATGATGATGCCGAGAATGACGAGCAGAACCCCGCTCGTCAGCGTCAAAATGAGATTGTGACCCAGCATGACAGGATACATTGAGTGATCCTGCGCAACTCGCCTTACCAGACATTCCGAAGCGCCAAGGCCGCAGAGATGAACGGCAATACTGGTCACAGCCGTGACAGAAACGAAAACACCAAATTCCACCGCACCGAACGAGCGCGCAAGAATAGCGAACGTCACCAGCTGTGCGACATTGGCCGTCAGCAGGCTGCCGCTTGACGCGGCGTAAGACAGGACCATGGGAAACAGACGTGGCAAACGGCTGATGATCTCGGCAACACTCAGTTTCATCGGGCTCTGCGATCTGATCGAAAGACTGGAATTTGCATCTGTTCGCTATACGACTTGGTGGGAGATAGCCATTTATTAACCAAACTTTGAAATCTATGGTTTAGATATACATTACTGGCAAACCGTTACGGTTTGATTGATGCTTATAGAGTATTGCTGAATGTACAAACTACGCGACGCGTCAGGCAAAGCGCAACCGGTGGCTCCAATAAAGGAACCAGTGGTTGAAAGTCGCGTGCGTAGCGAGCCGCCACGCAAGCCAGCCTACGCATTTTCATTGCCGCAGATAGATGTAAGCAGCCTGATTTCCTGGCTTCTTGCCCGGTGGCACTGGATTTTGATCGCCGCGGTCATTGGTGCGCTTGTCGGTATTGGTTACGGAATGAGCGCCAAGCCCCGCTATACTGTGTATACGGATATTCTGGTCCCGCCAGCCAATCTGCAAGTGCTGCCGAATGATGTTTACTTGCAGAATCAGCAAAGCGATAGCCAACTGCTCGATGTGGAAAGCAAATTGCTTGTGCTGACATCAGGCAATGTGCTGCGGCGCGTTGTGAATGAACTCGGACTTGCCAATGATCCGGAATTTGTTGGCACCGGGGCGTCAGGCTTCAGTCTTGGCTCGCTATTCTCAAGTAAACCAACGGTGGCTGACAAGACCTTGGCGGCCATGCGCAGTCTGTCCGAGCGGATTTCGGCACGGCGTCAGGAGCGGTCATATATGATCACAATATCGGCCTGGGCGAACAACCCGGATACGGCTGTGAAAGTTGCCGACACTCTGGCCAAGGCATTTGAAGAGGAAGTAGCGCAGGCCGAAGCCGATGGTGCTGGCCGTGCAGCGGCTGCTCTGACCGAACGTCTGGCAGAATTGAAAAAGGGTGCATCGGAAGCTGAAGCAAAGGTTGCGGAGTTCAAACGCGACAATGGGCTTCAGACCACATCAGGCGAATTAATCAGTTCGCAGTCCATGGCGCAGATCAACATGAAACTGGTGGATGCCAATGCGCGGCTTGTGGAGGCCCAGTCGCGTTATAACGAGTTGACCGCGTCGAAGCCAAATCAGTCGAACCCGTCAGGCACATTGCAGTCACCGACTTTGACGGGCCTGCGCTCACAATATGCAGCGGTCAAGCAAACGGTTGATTCCATGTCGATGACCTATGGATCGCGCTATCCCGGATTGATCCGGGCCAGGTCCCAGCTTGGCGGTCTGGAACAGCAGATTTCGCAGGAGACCGGCCGTATCCTGCGGGCCGCGCAGGTAGATCTCGAACAGGCAAAATCCGTTGTCGATGCGCTTAAACAGCAGGCTGCCAGTGCGCGGTCGTCGGTTTCCATGGACAATGACGCACAAGTGCGATTGAGTGATCTGGAGCGGGATATGGCGACGAAGATTGCTATCTACCAGACGTTCCTGACACGCGCTGGCGAAACAACCGAACGCCAACAGTTAAACAGTACCAATATTCGTGTCATCTCGTCAGCCGTCCCACCCCTGCGCCGTAGCTGGCCACCGCGCACGGCGCTGCTTGCAGCCGGCGGCACGTTTGCCGGACTGGGTATTGGCGCATTCCTCGCAATAGGCGTGGGTTTGCTGGGTGCGATGCGCAATGACCGGAAAACACAGAAGGCGTAAGGCTAGTCCTTTATGGATAGAAACGAATACAGTGCACAACCAAACGCACCCTCTGCGGGTGGTCTTGGCGCGCTCCTGTTTCTGGCGATCTTTTTATTCTTCTGGATCACCACCACGCCCTTTGTCGATCTGACCGGCGCAGCTGCGGTCGACCCCAGCGCCGGAAATTCCAATCTGGTCAACCAGCTGGTAACGCTTGTCCTGTCTGGCAGCCTGCTTGCTTTTGGTCTCAGCAGTCCCATGCGCAGCGCCATCCTGCAGCCGCGCGGCCTGCTAATATCGCTGTTCATCTGGTACATTCTCGTGTCGGCCCTGTCGGCTCATCCGGACCTTGCGCTCAAGCGTGTTGTGCTGGCCATCATGGTTTGCGTCAATGCGAGCGTGTTTCTGCTTCTGCCAAAATCCGACGCGCATTTTGGCAAATTGCTGGCTCTGGCAACGCTGATCATGCTGGGCTTTGCTTATTTTGGTGTGGTTTTCCTGCCGCTGCGCGCGATTCATCAGGCATCGGAACTGCGCGAACCGATGAATGCCGGTTTCTGGCGCGGGCAATATGCACACAAGAACGAAGCCGCCGCCGTCATGGTGGCCGCAGTCTTCTTTGGCCTGTTTGTCTATAGCGTCGGACAAAAATTGGCGGGTGCAGCCATTATCGTTCTGTCGACATTGTTTCTGCTGCACACGGGCGGCAAAACTTCGACCGCGGCCTTGCCGGGCATTCTGATCCTTGCCTGGATTTTCCAGCACTGGAAATGGACACGCTTTCCGATCGCCATTGGCGGGATTGTCGCGTTCAATGTGCTCGCCATTGGATCGGCGGTCTTTGAACCGATCCGTTCACTGATCAATGCCGTCGGTATCGATGCCACTTTTACCAATAGAACCGATATCTGGCGTTTTGCCTTCTCTGCCATCGCCCAAAAGCCGATTACCGGCTACGGGTTTCAATCCTTCTGGCAGACTGAAGAACTTGTTTATAGCGGCGGCAATGTCGAGACATGGGCTGTTGCTGCTTATAACGGGCATAATGGCTATCTCGATACGCTTCTGACAACCGGCATCCCCGGCTTGATTCTTACGGTCATATGGTTGCTTTTCCTGCCCTTGCGTGACATTGGCAGGGCAGACGCGACGGGCAATAATCCAGCACTTACGACGCTCTTCGTTCGCATCTGGCTCTATGGAATTTACACAGCCTGCGTCGAAAGCATGTTCTTCCAGAATGGTAGCCCATTGTGGTTTGCCCTCCTGTTTGCGGTGTTCGGCCTGCGTCTGCAGGCGCGCGCAAGTGTTGTGAGCGCAGCGCCTTCGCAGGCCAAATTGACGGTAGCCCATGCCTGAAATCTTGAACAAACTGGACTATTGGTCAGACCGGATTACCGACAGGCTGATGCGCCGCTTGCCGGGACCGCGTATCCATATCCCCACATCGCGGCCAATCGTGTCTTTCACCTTCGATGACGTGCCGGATACGGCGTTGACCAATGGCGCCCACATACTGGAGAACCATGGCGTGCGTGGAACGTTCTACATCGCCGGATCGCTGGAAGGGCAGGTGGAACCCAAGCGGACGCTGATTTCACGCGATGGATGCCGGGCATTGGCGCAGCAGGGCCATGAAATCGGTTGCCATACGTTTTCTCATACGAAAGTATCGCATATGGGTAATCGTAAACTTACCGATGATCTGCGACAGAACAAGGATTACCTCGACGCAATTGATCCGCGCGATGACAGGCGCAATTTCGCCTATCCCTACAATGCCGGTTCGCTATGGGGACGTGGTATCTTCCAAAAGAATTTCCAGACCTGCCGCTCGGGCGGCGAGCGGATCAATCGCGGTTCAGTCAATCCCGTCTTTCTATCCGGGGTCGAGATCAGACAGCCGGAGAGCCATGCGCTTGGCCTCACAAGCTGGATCGATACGCTGATTGCAGAGCCCGGCTGGCTCATTTTTTTCACCCATGATATCGCGGCACAGCCAACGGATTTCGGTTGTACACCGGAGACATTCGAACGGCTGGTTGCCTATACGCTGGAGCGCGGATGCATGGTGCTGCCCGTCAAGGATGCGCTGGATCAATTCAGCGCGGGGAGGCCACTATCCTGAAAACTCCGATACCGCAGAAACGTCTGCTTGCGATCAATAATTATTTTTATAAGCGCGGCGGTGCGGAAGCGATCTTTCTCGAACACATGCAGCTGTTTTCGGAAATTGGCTGGGATGTTGTTCCATTTGCCATGCAGCACCCTGACAATAACGATTCACCGTGGTCGGAGTATTTTGTCTCTGAAATTGAATATGGTCGCCAAAGCAGCGCGTTGACCAAGGTGGCGCAGGCTGGAAAGATCATTTATTCCTTCGAAGCGCAGCGCAGCATCGAGTCTTTGATTGAACAGGCCCGGCCTGATATCGCCCATGCCCATAATGTCTACCACCACCTTTCGCCGTCGATTTTTGCCACGCTGAAAAAAGCTGGCATACCGACTGTGATGACGGTGCATGATCTGAAGCTTGCCTGTCCCGCCTATAAAATGCTGGTGAACGGGCATGTATGCGAGGAGTGTAAAGGCGGCAGAATCTACAATGTCGTCCGGCATCGCTGTATCTACGGTTCATTGGTGCTAAGCAGTCTCGTCTTTCTGGAAACGATTGTGCATCGCGGCCTTGGTCTTTACCGCAACAAGGTCGACAAATTCGTTGTTCCAAGCAAATTCTATCGCGAAAAGCTGATGGAATGGGGCTGGCCGGCGGAGCAACTCGTCTATATCCCGAATTTCGTCGATACGCAGGCATTTGCGACCGGCTGGGACGAAGGCGACTACTTCGTTTTTGCCGGGCGGCTAGCGCCCGAAAAGGGCCTGGTAACGCTGATCCACGCTGCGGCAAAGGCGAAGCAGCGTCTGGTTATAGCTGGCACCGGTCCCGATGAGGCTATGCTCAAAGCACTGGTGCAGGAGCTGAATGCGGATGTGACATTTGCTGGCTACGTATCGGGTGAAAACCTGACGCGGCTGATCGGCCAATCCAAAGCTTTGATCCTGCCTTCCGAATGGTACGAGAATGCGCCTGTCAGCATTCTGGAAGCCTATGCGCTGGGCAGGCCTGTTATCGGTGCAGCCATTGGCGGTATTCCGGAAATGATCCGCGAAGGTGAAACGGGGATGACTGCGGTTGCGGGTGACGCAGATGATCTGGGGCGCGTCATATCGGCTATGGCTGATCTGACACCCGCTGCCCGCACCCGCATGGGTATGAATGGCCGGGACTGGATTGCCCGCGACTTTTCCGCCGATGCCTACCGCAATCGCATGATCGATCTCTATGCAACGCTGGGGGTGTCGTGATGGCGGAGGGAAGCGGTTCCGGAAGACAACCAAGGGTTATGATGCTGGGTTTGCGTGGCATTCCCGATGTACAGGGCGGCGTGGAAAAACACGTTGAAGAGCTCAGCCAGCAGTTTGTCGATAAGGGCTGGGATGTCTCGGTTCTCGGTCGTAAACGCTACCTGCTGACGCCGGACCCTTATGTCTGGAAGCGGGTGAAGGTTTTCCCGCTTTGGTCGCCCGCCTCCATGAAATTCGAGGCAATTGCGCATACGGCGCTTGGAGTACTTTTTGCGGCATATCATCGTCCCGATATTCTGCATATTCATGCTGTAGGACCAGCGTTGCTGACGCCTCTGGCGCGTCTCCTGGGTCTGAAAGTCGTCGTGACCCATCATGGCTATGACTATGACAGGCAAAAATGGGGCGGTTTTGCCAAGCGCATCCTGAAGCTGGGTGAGCAGGCGGGAATGCGCTTTGCCAATGCGCGCATTGCCGTATCGAATGATATCGCCCGAACCATGGAAACACGCTATGGCGTGCCTGTTCAAGCGGTGCCCAATGGCGTGACGGTTCGCCGGAGCGAGACGGATACGGGCATTCTGCAAAAGCTTGCACTAACACCGCGCCGTTACATCATCATGGTCGCGCGCATCGTTCCGGAAAAACGCCAGCATGATCTCATAACAGCTTTTGCCAAACTCGCCGATCCCTCGGTCAAGCTGGTTCTGGTGGGATCAGCCGAATTTATGGCTGCCTATTCGCAGGAAGTCGAGAAGCTGGCGGGAAGCGTGCCGGGTGTTGTCCTCGCTGGCATGCAGACTGGCGACGATCTTGCCATTCTTTACGAGAATGCCCGTTTGTTTGTCCTGCCATCAAGCCATGAAGGCATGCCGATTGCCTTGCTGGAGGCTATGGGCGTGGGGCTGCCGGTTCTTGCCAGCGATATCACCGCCAACCTCGAAATAGGCCTCCCGCCCGAAGATTACTTCCCGCTTGGTGATGTCGAACAGCTGGCCGCTGCCATGCGTTCAAAACTCTCCACGCCGTTCAATAAGGATAAGGCGGGGGAACAGGGCAGTGTTGTCGAAAAGGAATATGGCTGGCTCAGCATCTCTGACCAAACGCTTGGCGTCTACAACGCAGTCCTGAAGCGCAAGGCGCTTTGATCATTCACAGATAAGGTGGTGATCCCGGAACACCAGGTGGTAAAAACATCGCGATTCATAATCAATTCCTGACGTGCAACCTGTTTTCGATTGGATGCAAAGTCTCAGAATTGGCGGCCAGTGGTAAAGCAAGGGTTCCACTTGCCTGCCGTTTCGACTGTCTCGGTGGTGGAACACTTTCGAGTTGATTTAGCTATTGGGATATCGCATAGATTAACGATTAAATCTTCGGAGATTGTCGTTGCCAAGGCTTTTATCTCAATTGGCCAAATATGGCCTGATAGGGGCCCTAAATTCTGCAATCACGTTGATTACTATTATTATTTTCACTTACGCCGGATTTGGGCCGTATGTGTGTAATGCAGTGGGTTTTGCTTGCGGACTTCTGAATAGTTTTTTTATGAATGGCCGTTTTACGTTTGAAACATCATCAGGCCGTGGCGGTGTCATAAAATTTTCCATCGCCTTTGCTATAGCGTACTCCATCAATCTATTCGTTTTATATTATGCGATTAGATTCTCATCTGCAGGCGTCGTGATTTCTCAAGTGATCTCTACGTTATTTTATAATGTTACATTTTTTATACTTATGAAATTTTGGGTCTTTAAAAATTATGAATAAACAATACCTGTTGGACGTTGTTATCCCTTGCTATTGCGAAGAGGAAACAATCCCACATACTGTTCCTGAGCTGATAAATTTCTTGAACACTTGCATTAAAAGCAGTGAATTCGGAATGCAATCATTTCGATTGATACTCGTTGATGATGGCAGCAAGGACCGCACATGGTCTATCATCAAGGATTTCACCGAGAAGCTCCCCGTAAAAGGCATCAAGTTAAGCCGAAATTACGGTCATCAAAGTGCTATGCTCGCCGGGCTGACTATTGCGGACGCTGATGTTGTTTTGACCATCGACGCAGATCTTCAGGACGACATATCCACGATTGGGGAAATGCTGAAGGCATATCAGGAGGGAGTTGATTTAGCTCTCGGGGTTCGTTCGTCGCGCGGGAATGATAGTGTAATTAAGAAGTCTACCGCCATCGGCTATTATAAGCTAATGCGCGCAATGGGCGTGAATATCATAGAAGATCATGCAGACTTCCGATTAATGTCCCGGCGGTCACTTGATGTGCTTCTTGCCCACCAGGAAGTAAATCTCTTTCTCCGTGGCGTGATACCGTCGATCGGATTTCCGACGAAAATCATCCACTATGAACGACAGGATCGTGAATTCGGAGAGACCAAATATACGTTGCGAAAGATGTTGGGTCTGGCCATAAATGGAATTACATCATTTTCTGTCGTCCCACTCCGTTTTGTAGCGTTCACAGGCGCAGCCTTCAGCTTTGCCGCCTTCGTCGGAGTATTCTGGGTCATAATTGTCCGTGTATTTTTTTACGGTGACGTTGTGCCAGGATGGGCATCGATTGCACTCCCCATTCTATTTCTCGGTGGTGTTCAGCTTTTTAGTCTCGGCATTGTTGGCGAATACATCGGGAAAATTTATCTCGAAGTAAAGAAACGCCCACGATTCGTGATCGAGGCGACAACAAATGACTGAATTTTCTTGGCAGTTCGTGCTCATTGTTTGGGAACACCCTTACATATTCATGTCACTGGTGGTGATCTTCCAGTTGGTTGTTTCTTTTAGCCTGCTAATGATGTGGCGTATTGAGATGCTGCCAATGCGAGGTGAGAATCCAGAAACGACCATGCGTGTCTCGGACGTGGCAATGCTTACAGCCATCGTGCTTGCTGCCGGCTTCTTTATTCAATTTCGTGAAAGTTTCACTTGGTGGGACGCAAACATTTTCTTCACAACGGTGAGCCCGACATCGTACCAATGGTATGCGCCGCCGATATGGCCCACCGGGGGAAGATTTTTCCCGCTGGCTCATCAAGAATTTCATTTTCTTGGCAAACTGAGCAAGACAATGGAATTCTACCGACTGTTTTCTACAGTCGAGTTTGCCGTTGTTTGCCTTCTTTCGTGGTGGATATTGAAGCCATCGAAAGCAGCTCCTCTTCTTTGGTTCGCCATTCTTTGCTCCACTCCAATTGCTTCCAGTTTTATCGATCTCATTTATCCTGAGCGCAACATTGCTCCGTTAAGCACGATAATCATCTGCGCAGTCTTCATATTCATACGCTCGGGAGGGTGGCTATCAGCTGCAGTTGCGAGTTTGGGTGTGTCGTTAATCGTTTTCTACAAAGAGACTTCAATAATACTTCCATCTTCTCTTGCTTTTTGCTGCTTTGCTAAAGCAGTTTGTGCTGATCATAAATATAAAAATAGACTTATTGTTGCTTGTCTCATGACAGCAATACCGGTTGTAGTTTGGTTATCTCTATATGCTATTCTAATAATACCGCACATTACCGATAGGTATCATTCAACATCGACGTTTATCGATGCACTTGTTTATCAGCTGGAATCTCCGTGGATTTACCTGTGTCTCGGCGCTTCGACTTATCGAATCATGACGGGCAAGATTTTCGACCCCGTTTTTGATGCGCTGCCGCTCGCAGTTCTCGGGCACATTTTGGCTCTCGTTCTTTTGCAATTTGATATGCCCTACTACTCGGCATCTATCGCGCTTCTATCCATATTCTACGTGTTTTGGACATTTTCAGAGAGGACGAAACTGCTGTCTTTGATCGTAGCAGCATTGATAATCTGGCAAGCTCCCATCACGTGGAAGGATATTTCTGACAAGAAACAACTCACATACGCAAAAAGCCAGGCTGCCGATTTCCTGCTCAGCAAGATCCGGGATGGGGCGGTGATTCATATCTTCGGTTCAGCGTACGAAGCTGGTCTTTTCGGCGGATATCTGAAAGCTAAAAGCGGTATTGCCCTCGAGATCGTCGTTCATACCAACAAATGGATGGGTGGAGATTGCTCACCCGATATCAAGATTTATTGCCATCCGCCCAGAGATATCAAAGGAGGCGAATACTTGCTTGGCTTGAGTGAAAAACCCATTCTATCGGATGGCGACAATCTGGTTTTCGAGACGCAGCCCGCCCCTGAATTTTCAGGAAACCATAAAATGAAAGTTTATCAACGAATTTGATGATCTACAGGAAACTTCATGTCTCAAGAAGATGCACATAGCAATGAGTTTGACGCCTACAAATCGAGTTATGCTGACGCTGTAAATAAATCTATTTCGTTTTCGGGTTTGAATGTTGATTTTTTCATCCGTGCCAAGGCGGTTAGGCTCGTCGATATTCTAAGGAAGCATATTGGCGATCCGACAGAGTTGTCGATATTGGATGTCGGTTGCGGGGTTGGGACATATCATCCGCTATTGCGCGGCCAAGTCGGAAAGATTTCCGGCATCGACCCATCGGCGGAATGCATTTCAGAAGCTGAGAGCAACAATCCGGATGTGGCCTACAAGTCATTTGATGGGAAACAGATTCCACATCCCGACGCTTCATTTGACGCGGCCTTTGCCATCTGCGTTATGCACCACGTACCGCCGTCTGATTGGACATATTTTTCATCGGAGCTCGCCAGGGTTACGCGGCCCGGTGGACTTGTCGTCTTGTTCGAGCACAACCCTTACAACCCGCTTACGCGCAGAGCCGTGAACACCTGCCCGTTTGACGCCGACGCGGTTCTCCTTACAAAGAAAACAGCATCGCAATATCTGCAAGGTGCGGGATTGCGTGACGTGGATGGACGGTACATCTTAACCGTCCCGGCAATAAAGGGAGTAATGCGCAAGGTTGACGACGCGTTTGGTCAATTGCCTTTTGGGGCGCAGTATTTCGTAATGGGTCGTGTTTGATTTTATGGTGATCCCGACTGGATTCGAACCAGTGGCCTACAGATTAGGAATCTGTCGCTCTATCCTACTGAGCTACGGGACCATGCGGCCAGACATACTGTTTTTCAGCGGCAACGCCAAGTCTCAACATGCAGGAAATACGCACATCTCTCAGAGCAGTTTCTGCATATGTTCAGGCAGAAACTGCTCGATGAGTAATCAGGATGCGGCGGGCAGGGCGCTTTCGGCAAGCTGTACCCAATAGCTGATGCCGTGCGGAATGACGTCGTCATTGAAGTCATAGGCAGGATTGTGCAGCGAGGCACTCTCGCCATTGCCGATGAATATGAAAGCGCCGGGGCGTGCTTCAAGCATATAGGAGAAATCTTCCCCCGCCATCATCGGTGCAACTTCCTGATTGACTGCATTGTTGCCAGCCACACTCTGTGCCGTGCGGGCAGCAAACTCCGTCTCCTTATCATGATTGAACGTCACGGGGTAGTTGCGGTCGTATTCCAGCTTGGCAACCGCGCCGAGCGCCACCGCTACACCTTCGGCCACTTCGCGCAGGCGTTTTTCGGCAAAGTCGCGCATTTCCGGACGCAATGTGCGCACCGTGCCCGCAAGCTCCGCCTTCTGCGGAATGATGTTGTGTGCATCACCCGCGTGGAATTTGGTCACTGACAATACAACGGAATCAAGCGGGTCCGTGCCGCGCGAAACGATGGTTTGCAGCGCGTTGACAAGCTGCGCGCCGATGACCACCGGGTCGATCGTGCGGTGCGGCTGGGCCGCATGGCCGCCACGGCCTTCGATGGTGATGGTGAATTCATCGGTTGCGGCCATGATCGGGCCTTTGCGAATGGCAAACTGGCCTATGGGAAGCCCGGGAATATTGTGCATGCCATAGACTTCGGAGATGGAAAAGCGCTCCATCATGCCTTCCTTGACCATCTCGCGGCCACCACCGCCGCCTTCTTCGGCGGGCTGGAAAATCACGGCCACCGAACCTTTGAAATTGCGGGTTTCAGCCAGATATTGCGCCGCGCCGAGCAGCATGGCGGTGTGGCCGTCATGGCCGCAGGCATGCATCTTGCCGGGGTTCTTCGACGCATAGGGCTTGCCGGTGATTTCATTGAGCGGGAGTGCATCCATGTCGGAGCGCAGACCAACCGTCTGGCCTTCGCCGTGGCGGCCATGAATGATGCCGACCACGCCTGTCTGGCCGATGCCGGTGACCACTTCGTCAACGCCAAATGCATGCAGCTTATCAGCCACAAATTTCGCGGTCTCGTGAACATCGAACATCAGTTCCGGGTTCTCGTGCAAATGGCGTCGCCACTGCGAAACCTCTTCCTGCATTTCGATGGCGCGATTGAGCAAAGGCATTCTGGTACAACTCCAAACGTGCGGACTCTGACAATTCAGTGAACAGTTCAAAGGTGTTTTGCCTTTTGACTGCCACATAGGATAGATAAGGCCATTGCGACCCGGCGGGAAGCCCGGCAATGAAATCACAAGGCCATTTCCCTGGTTCTTTATACAGACAGGCTGGATATCTGGAATGCGTAAAACTGTAACACTCTTTCTTTCAGCTTGCATGGTGTCAACCATTGCGGGCCTGTCGACAGCAGCACTTGCGGGCCCGAACATCACTGTTGATGTGGGTACAGGCGAGATTTTGTCGCAGGAAGATGCGTTCCAGCGCTGGTATCCGGCGTCGCTTACCAAGCTGATGACGGCTTATGTGGCGTTTCGCATGATCGAATCAGGCCAGATCACACTGGACACGCCGATCAAGATGACGGCGCGCGCCGCAAAAGAGCCGCCGAGCAAAATGGGCTATAAGGCGGGCTCAGAGCTGACGCTCGACAATGCGCTCAAGATTCTGATGGTCAAATCCGCCAACGATGTGGCGATGGCTGTCGGCGAGACGCTGGGTGGCTCGTCGGAAAAGTTCGCCGTGCTCATGAATGCGGAAGCCAAGCGCCTCGGCATGTATGGCTCGCATTTCGTCAATCCCAATGGCCTGCATTCGGACGATCATTATACGACTGCCCGCGATCTGGCTGTCCTGACCGTGCAGATGCGCCATGAATTTCCGCAATATATGCATTACTTCGATATTGAAGCGATTGATTCCGGTAACAAGATTCAGGCCAACTTCAATGCGCTGATCGGCCGGTTTCAGGGCGCAGATGGTATGAAAACCGGTTTTGTCTGCCCGTCCGGTTTTAATCTGGTCGGTTCGGCCACGCGCGATGGCCGTAATGTCATTACTGTTGTTCTGGGTGAGCTGAAGCAACCGGATCGCGCCACCAAGGCGGCGGAATTGCTGGCCAAAGGTTTTGAGACACGCGGCACCGGGACTACGCTGCAGGCATTGCAGCCCTATGGTCCTGCAACGCGCGATGTCGCGGTGAATATGCGCCCGACCGTCTGCTCCAAGGAAGCTGCTGCTTCCGATAGCTGGGACGGCAAGGACGCGGAAGGTCATATCATTCAGGGCTCGCCCTATATGTACCGGATGGATCACGAGCCGCAGGCGGAACTCGTCGCGCTGCTGCCTTCGAAGATCGCACCCAAAGGCAAGGATATGAGCCGTATTCCCATACCAATCCCGCGTCCTGATCGCGCATCGCTGAGCGATGCGGCGGATGCGGCAAAAACAGTGAACTGAACAATTCAAGCTTAGGATGATATCATGAGTGGCCTGCCTCTTCCCATTCCGGTTTCTGTACTCACGGGATTTTTGGGGTCGGGGAAGACCACCTTGCTCAACCGCCTGTTGAAAGATCCGGCTCTTGCCGACACGGCCGTCATCATCAACGAGTTTGGCGATGTCGGGATTGATCACCTTCTGGTGGAAACGGCGAGCGAGGGCGTTATAGAGCTCTCCGATGGCTGCCTGTGCTGCACGGTCCGGGGGGAGTTGGTTGATACGCTTGCCGATCTCATTGACCGTCTGCAGACGGGGCAACTGAAAAAGCTCAAGCGGGTCATCATCGAAACCACGGGTCTTGCCGATCCTGCGCCAGTCCTGCATGCGATTATGGGCCATCCGGTGCTGTTGCAGGCTTTCCGCGTTGACGGGGTGATTACCACTGTGGATGCGGTCAACGGCATGGCCACGCTCAATGCGCATGAGGAAGCCGTCAAACAGGCGGCGGTTGCCGACCGTATTGTGGTAACAAAAACCGACATGCCGGAGGCCGCTGAAGGACTGTCCGCACTGCATGCCCGGCTTGCGGCGCTTAATCCCGGTGCTGATATTATTGATGTTGGCGACGCGCGCACGGGCTATGCGGCGCTGTTTGAATGCGGTGTCTATAATCCTCAAACAAAAACCATCGACGTGCAGCGCTGGCTGAAAGCCGAAGCTTTTCGTGACCGGGAGCACGAGCGTGAGGAAGCCGAGCATCACACCCATCACGATCATGATCACCACCATCATGACCATGCGCATCATCATGACCATGATCACGACGGGCATCACCATCACGACGTCAATCGCCATGATGCGGCGATCCGATCATTCTCTTTGACACATGATAAGCCGGTGCCACGCGCTGGTTTTGAGATGTTTCTTGATCTTCTGCGTTCAGCCCATGGCGAGAAGCTGCTACGCGTCAAAGGCATCGTGCAACTGGCGGATGACCCGGAGCGCCCGATGGTCATTCACGGTGTGCAGCAGATTTTCCACCCGCCAGTTCGTCTTTTGGCTTGGCCTGACTGCAAGCACGAAACCCGTCTGGTGATGATCGTGAAAGATTTGCCTGAGAGTTACATCACGCAGCTTTTCAGCGCATTCCTCAATGAGCCAAACATTGATACGCCGGATCGCGCCGGGTTGTTTGAAAATCCCTTGGCCATACCGGGTATGAAAATTTAGCCATAAGCCGTTAATCCAGTTTGCTGCAATTCATGTAGTGGGTAGTTCGACAAGAGCTCACCATGAGGGGTGTTCATACCACAAGGGGCATACCTCTCCCCGTCATCCTCGGGCTTGACCCGAGGACCCATAATCAGAACGCGCCGAGCATCCAGATCATTTGATTTCCTTAGCCGCGGGTCCTCGGGTCAAGCCCGAGGATGACGGGGAGGGGTGGGATTGGGGGGAGTCTAGTTCTGCAACGTTGATCATTATCTTTGCAATCACCCATCTCTGTCATGGTGAGGCTGTTGAACCATGAATCATCGCTTTGCAGATATCTGGATTTATGGCTTAGCCACGCTCGATATGAAAGCGGTGGCCGCCATCAATAGTCACCGTTTCAATCAGCCTGTGACCATCGGTCATGCAGAAATTGGGCATGTCGATCACGGCGAGGGGATCGCTTGTTTCAACCCACAGCCGCGTGCCCTCGGGCATGGTTTCCAGACGTTTGCGGGTTTTAAGCACCGGCAAAGGGCAATTCAGGCCGCGCAGGTCGTAAATATCAGCGCTCATGCCGAATGCTCCGGATGGCTCACTTAGTTACCAATGATTTTCCACCAGGCCTTTTTGGCAGGCTGTTCAGCAACAGTCGCTGAAACGTCCTGCACCTGAGCTGGAGCAACGGATGGCACGGGCGCTACCGTCTGGGTAACAACCGGTGCTGATGCATTGGTTGCAACTTGATTGGCAGTTGAAGCCGGTATGGCGGCAACGGTCATGCGGTGCCGCTTACCAGCTTCTTTTTCGTCGCGCACCTTGTCGGCAGCCACTGCGGAAGCGAGGCGAACCATCACCTGCGGTTTCAGCGCTGCGTCCTTGTCCTGCGGCGACAGGGATGGCGGCTCCTGCGTGACGCGTTCACCACGGGCGCGGCGGGCGCTCCATTCGGCGATGATCTTGGCTTCACTCAGTCCCTGAATCGAGCGGCTCGGCGGCGTGATGCTGCCTTTGCCTGCCATAGTCGAGAATGCGGCCTCATAATTGTTCTGATAGCTCTGATAGGCCATCTTCAGCGTTTCGGGCTGCTGCATGGGCGGGCAGATAGCCGTCGCTGCAATCGGTGCATTCGGGTCGGTTGTGTGATTGAAGACATATTTCTTCTCGCACACATCCACCTTGGGCGGCACCTTGGTGATTTCGAAGTGGTCGTAACCTTCTTTCAGGTTCTTCCAGAAGCCATAGTTCGGATCGTCTTTGTAGCGCGCCATATTGGCTGCGGTCATACGGAACGGAAAGGCCTGCAGCTGGATCGAATCCTGGCCGCCTTTGAAAGCGTCGCGGGCGAAAGCATAGATTTCCTGAACCTGCGCGTCGGTCATCGAATAGCAACCCGACGACGAACATGCGCCGTGCACCATCAGATTGGCGCCAGTGCGGCCAAGGGCCTGATCAAGCGCGTTGGGGAAACCGGTGTTGAAGGACAGGTAATAGCTGGACTTCGGATTCATCTGGCCCGGACGCACGGCATAAAAACCTTCCGGTGCCTGACGGTCGCCTTCGATGAATTTCGGGCCAAGCTTGCCCGACCATTTGCAAATCTTGTAGCTCGTGACGATATCGTAGCGGCCATTGTCCTTGCGCTTCCACACTTCAAGAACGTTCTCTTCCTTGAAGATGCGAACCATAACCGGCGCGGTCATGCTCATGCCCTTGGTCTTCATCAGCTTGACCATTTTTTCGGACAGTTGCTGTTCGGACTTTGGCGCAAGATCAGAAACGGATGCGCCCTGACAACCTGCGAGAAACAGGGTCAGCATCAACGGTGCAAGGATATGTGTCGGTATTTTCATCTTCGCAGCTGTTACCAGTTCGCTTCGTCGAAATTGTGTGGATTGCTATCCACAACCCCCTATTTGCATCCGTTATAGTTGATAAAGCCTTACTGCAATGTAGCAAATTGCTCAATCACACAATCGTCACCTGCAATAAAGACAGGGCGGTTTTATGGCGAAATGCACTGTTTTCCCGGTATGATCTGCATTTTGTTGCCAGTATCTCTTCGAGAACGCGCCATTGACAGGAAGCATTCGCGCTCATCAATTGTTGTTTACTGACCCTCGGTCTCTCACATCAAGTGTATGCTACACGACCCTTTCGGGGAGGAAAAGAATGGCAATTGCACCTTCATTGACGCTCAAACGCCATCTGAAAGCGCCACCGCGACTGGTCTGGGCCGCTTGGACCGATCCTGCCATGATTGTGCATTGGTGGGGTCCAACCGGTGCCAAAACCCTGAAAGCCGAGGCTGATCCGCGTGTGGGCGGCGCGTTTCGCGTGATTTTTCTTACGCCTGACGGGGAAGAGCACAATGTCAGCGGTGTCTATTGCGAAGTGCTGATCGAAAAACGTCTGGCTTTCACCTGGGTCTGGATCACTCTGCCCGATCGGGAATCGCTGGTAACGCTGGTGCTTGAGCCAGTGGACGGCGGCACGTTGTTCACTTTGATCCATGAGCGGTTTTTCGATGAAGCGGCACGTGATCGTCATCATGAGGGCTGGAGCGGGGCACTCGACAGTCTTGAAAAGTTTGTCGAACAACAGGCGGTTGCTCTCGCAACCGGGGGTAGCCGAACATGACTGAGAACCCTGCAATCAGCTTCCGCCCGGCCTCGCTGTCCTATCTGCCTTTGATGGCAAGATGGCTGATGACGCCGCATGTGCGCGCTTTCTATCAACCCGATCCTATCACGCCGCGTGAGGTGGCGGAGGAATATGGCCCGATGTTCACAGGCGAGACCCCCGATATTTGCCATATCGCCTATTATGGCGAGCAGCCATTCGGCTATCTGCAATGCTACAGCAATGCCGATTACGAGGAGTGGGTTGAGTCAACGGGAGCAGATGCCGGTATCAGCCTCGATCTTTTCATCGGCGAACCTGCCTATGTGGGAAAGGGTTTCGAACAGCTGATGTTGAAGCAGTATCTCGCACTGATCGCATTCCCGCATTTCGCCGATGAGCGCTTTGCTTACGTCTCCTATGAGGCGGAGAATCTTGATGCGATCGGAGCAGCGGAAACTGCCGGGTTCAGGCGCATTGATGAGTTTGATGAAGGCGGCGACCACATCATCGTTCTCAGGTTCGAACGGGATTGAGCCTACCACAAAATGAAAAAGGCGGCGCCTGAGCACCGCCTTTTAAGAAATCAGCACCAACGGGGATTAGCCGTTGAGGGCATCCTTCAGAGCCTTTGCAGGCTGGAAGGCAACCTTCTTGGAGGCTGCGATCTTGATCGTTGCGCCAGTTGCAGGGTTACGGCCTTCGCGAGCGGCGCGCGACTGTACCTTGAACTTGCCGAAGCCTGGCAGCGAAACTTCGTCGCCTGCGACGACGGCATCGGTGATGCCCTTAAGAACGCTATCTACAATCGCCTTGGACTGAACCTTTGTAAGACCCTGATCAGCGACGAGCTTCTCGATAAGATCGGACGTATTCATGTTGGCGGTTTCCTCAGTATATTCGTTGATCGAAGGCGTCTGTATGGCACGCGTTGCCGCCTCTGTCATCAGGAATAGAGCGCATTTTCGGGGTTTATACCCAGTGTTTACAGGGTTTTTTGCAAATCCGGCTATGAATTTTCGGATGAGGGCCAGATCGGGCCTGCAAATTGACCCAGGTGATTCGCTCTCTGATTCTGTTCATTCAGGGCTGACCCGTCCGCAGAGCGTCGGGCATTTGCCATATTGGCGGCTCGCCAATATGGCGCGCTAGGTGATCGATAAAGGCTCTGACCTTGGCCGACACATGCCGGGTCGGTGGATAGACCGCATGGATGCGGTAGGGCAGCGGCTTGACTTGCGGCAGGACTGATATGAGCGTTCCATTGCGCAGGGCATCCGCCGCGATGAACATCGGCAGCAGCACCAGCCCCAGCCCGGCAATCGCCATGTCACGCATGGCCTCGCCATTATTGGCCACGATGCGCCCATGCATGGCAACGGAAACCGGTTCACCTGATGATGTCGGATTCTCAAATTGCCAGAGCTGGCTGGTGTTGACGTTGGAATAGTCGATGCAGGCGAAGGAGCCAAGTTCGTCGAGGCTTTTGGGCAGGCCGTTCGCCGCCGCAAAAGCCGGGCTGCAACAAATGACGCGCGCGTCTGTGCAGAGTTTGCGGGCAATCAGACTTGAATCCTTGAGAATGCCGATGCGAACACCAACGTCAAAACCGCCACGCACAAGATCGACCATGCGGTCATCAAGCTCGACGGCGATTTCAAGATCAGGATATTGCCGGGCAAAATCGGCGATCATGCGGCTGAGATAGAAAGTGCCGAAGGTCATGGGCGCGGTGATGCGCAAAGTGCCACGAATGGCGCTGTAGCGTTCACCTGCCGTATCAGCTGCCTCCATGATGTCGCGCACCAGCGGACGGACCCGTTCGACAAAGGCGTGGGCGTTATCAGTGGCGAGCAGTTTGCGCGGCGAACGCTGGAACAATTCTGTGCCGAGTGCCGCCTCAAGATCGGTGATGCGCTTGCTGACAACCGATTTTGACAGGTTAAGCCGTGCAGCACTCAAAGTAATGCTGCCGGTCTCCATCACATCAAGAAAAGTCAGTAAATCGTCGAAGCGCCATTTCATGGTTCTTTCATAACGGACTAATGGCGAATTTTAAAGCCTGTATGCGTGATATTGTTCTGTTTTATCGAACATGGGTTGCATGGAAGCGCTCTTTATATGCCTGCCGACAGCGCAGATATTCACCCCAACGGCGAATGAGCGCCAAGCAAACCAATTCAGGAGGCTTTCATGTCCTTACAATTGACCGGTATCCATCATCTGACTGCCATTACGGCGAATGCGCCGGAGAACCTGCGTTTCTACACGAAGACCCTCGGCCTGCGGCTTGTCAAAAAGACAGTCAATCAGGATGATACAAGTGCCTACCATCTGTTCTATGCGGATGGCGAAGCAACGCCCGGCACCGATTTGACCTTTTTCGACTGGCCTGTTGGCCCGGAACAGCGCGGCACGCATAGTATCTCACGCACCGGTTTGCGTGTTGGCAGCAAAGCCAGCCTCGACTGGTGGAAGGCACGTTTTATCGAGCTTGGCGTCAAATCAGGTGAGGTTACCGAAATCGGTGGCTACGACTCGCTGGATTTCGAAGATGGCGAAGGCCAGCGGTTCCGCCTGATCAATGATGGCGGCGCAGCCCCCTCACATCCGTGGGACAAGAGCCCGGTTCCGGCTGAACATCAGATTCGCGGCCTTGGTCCAATCACCATCAGCGTGCCCGATATCACCAATACGGAAGCCATCCTTCTGCATGTGATGAACATGCGCCAGACCAGTAGCTATCCGTCACCTGATGGTGCCGGGCATGTGCATGTGTTTTCCATGGGTGAGGGCGGTCCTGCTGCCGAACTGCATGTGGCGGTGCAGCCGGATCTTCCCGTGGCACGGCAGGGTGCGGGCGCCGTCCATCACGTGGCATTCCGCGCGCCTGACGTGCAGCAATTGCATGAATGGACCGAACGGCTGAAGAGTTTCCGTATGCCGTCCAGCGGCGAAGTCGAGCGTTACTACTTCCGCTCGCTCTATTTCCGCGAGCCCAATGGCATTCTGTTCGAGATTGCCACGGATGGTCCGGGCTTCACGGTCGATGAGCCTTTGGAAACACTGGGTGAAGGATTGTCGCTGCCGCCATTCCTTGAGGGAAAGCGGGCTTCCATCGAGGCGAACCTGAAGCCTCTGGTCTAATCTGGATAAACAGGCCCGGCATGAAAGTGCCGGGCTTTTTCTATTTAGGAGGTGGCTTCAATCCACTGATGTACGGCGTCGATGTCGTGCTGGCCGGTTTCGTGCCCGGCATAAACGCGTTTCACCGTGAGGTCTGCTCCGGCCTCGCGCAACAGTGCTTCGAGATCCGGGGTCTTGGCACCGAACAGGTCGTGCTCACCATTGACCATCAGAATATGCGTATTGCTCAGATCAACCTGTGGCGTTTCCTCCAGAACATTCATTGCCCGCAGGAGAACTGCATTTCTGACAAGCCCGGGATGCAGCAACATGGTTGCAACCAGCATATTGGCGCCGTTGGAATAGCCGAGGAATACGGTCCGTTGCAGATCAAGGCGATAAGCTTCCACCGCGCCCTCGATGAAACCAGCGAGCGCTTCGGCTTCCGAACGGATATCGTTCTGGTCAAAGCTCAAAGGACCAAACCGCCGGAACCAGCGACCAATACCTTCCTCATTGCTGCGTCCGCGCAAGCCAATGAGCGTTGCCTGTGGTGCAGCATTGGCACCAAGCGGTAATAATGTGGTCTCATTGCCGTCAGAGCCATGCAAAAGCACAAGGGTCACGCCGTTCGGATGATCGGGCGTATAGACACGATGCACGAAAGGCAGCTCGCGATAGATGAACCGTTCTTCGCCGGGCAGACCAAACTGCGGCAGCATCACTTTGAGGTTTTCGGTTTCTTGGGCAAAATGCGGCGGAATGAACAATTTGCTGCCCAGTGTTTCCAGTGTCTCATCCAGAAGCATGCCGGGGCCGTCGGTTGCCATTTCAAACAGGGTGCCGCCCGGTTCCCGCACATAGATTGAATGAAAATATTTGCGGTCGTGCATGGCCGTTGCGTCCGAACCGTCCTTGATCAGCCTGTCATAGATGGTCTGGACATGGGCAATGTCGGGCGCACGAAAGGCGATGTGATCGATCGTTCCTGTGCCGGGTGCCGCGCTCCAGAACCCGGTTGCGTCCCTTACGTCGACACAATCACCGGAGGCCGAGACCATCCGCGTGATGGTGTCGATTTGCTCACCGGCGGTGAAGCCGAAATAGGTTTCGAGAAATGTGCAGGTGGCAAGCGGCTGCTCGGTCAAAACCGTAGCGCCGCGAATCCGCAATATGGCGTCCGCTTCGGATATGCCATTACCGGTCCAGATATCAGACCCCTTTACCTCGGATGTGCCGACAAGCTTGACGATAACGCCGTCAGGGTCTTTCAGGCGCAGGACTGTTTCGCCAAATTCCTGCGAGGGCCCCGTGGTAGCAATGTTGTGCTGAAGGGCGCGGGTTAGCCAAAAGCCGATAGCATCAGGGGCAATGGCAAGCGCGATTTCGCTGGGCTGGCCATAGCCGACACGTCCGAGCGATCCATCTTCCCAGACAAGAAAGGTAATCAGAGAACCCGGCGTTGCCGACGTGTCGCCGTAGAAGAGGTGGAGCTGGGTTGCGTCTTCATAACCGCCGGTGCGTTTGACAAGACGAAGACCAAGAAAACCGACATAGAAATCTACATTCGCCTGAACGTTACGGGTGATCAGGGTGATGTGATGAATGCCGCTTGTCATGAATTTCCTCCGCCGGTGAGTCGGTTCGACTGATACGGGGAAAGGAGGCGGGGTGCAATATTGGGGAAAACTGTGTTGCGATCAGGCAGTGCCTGAAAAAACAACACCCACCGCGGGAGGAGGTGCGGTGGGTGCTATTTGTAAAGGCCGACTGGGAGGAGGAGTGCCGGCCTTTGAACGTTCGGGACCTGGGAGGAGGTTAATCCCGAACGCTAACTTTAGAATTCGATTAGCGCGCTGCTGCGGCCTTCTTGGCAACGAAGGCGATATCGCCACGGGAGATGCCGAGGTCGTTCAGTTCACGTGCGGACAGGCGGTTCAGTTCTGTGACAGTGTCACGGTAACGGCGCCAGTTATTGTAAGAGCGGATCAGGTTCATTTCACTCACCTTGGTAACTTATTGTTTGTTGGATCATTTCTTGATCGTGAGCTGCATATAGTCGATGCCTTGCAAAACTTGCAGTGACAAGAATGCATAGCTGCTTTGCAGGAAGTGAGGAGTGGATGGCTAAATTGCGGCGGGCGGAATCACGTCAATTGTGACGACTTTGAACAGCTGTTCATTTCTTGTTGCGGGCGGCGAGTTCCTTGTCAGCTTTGCGCGCTGCAGCTTCACACCGGTTGCGGAATTCTTCGACTTCTTCCTCGGTCAGATGCTCGATGCCGATAAAGACGTTTTCGCCTTTCGAAACCCGGAGCAGTTCATCGAGTTTGGCCTGAATGGCGACACCGTCGCGGTTCTGCGTGTTCTGTATGAGAAAGACCATCAGAAAGGTGATGATTGTGGTGCCGGTATTGATTACAAGCTGCCATGTATCGGAAAAGCCGAACAGGGGACCGCTCACCGCCCAGACGATCACAACCAGACAGCACAGGATAAAGGTCAGCGGCTTGCCGGCATATAAGGCAACCCTATTGGCGACTTGGGTAAACAGTTTTCGCATCGTGCCACTCCTCTCACGTCGAGAAGAGAACTATTGGCTCGGCTATTCGTTCCAGAAACGGCGTTACAGAGAAACGCCCAGAGTATGAACCCAACTCAGCCCGTCATCGGTTGCAGCGCGCGGTCTGTACTCGCAGCCGACCCAGCCGCTATACCCAAGCCGGTCCAGTTCCGCCAGAACGGCTGTGTAGGCAACTTCGCCCTCATCGGGTTCTGCCCGGCTCGGGACAGCGGCAATCTGGACATGGCCGATCAGCGGCAGGTACTTTTCCAGCCGTTTGAAGATATCACCCTGACTGACGCCGACGTGGTAGACGTCGAACATAACAGTCAAATTGGGCGCACCGATTTCCTCAATCAGCGAAACGGCTTCCTCAATCGTCGAATAGAAGTAGCCCGGCTTGTCGCGCTGGTTGATGGGTTCGAGCAGCAGGGTGAAATCCGCTGCCTTGTGTGCCGCGAGGGCGAGATTTTTGGCAAAGACAGCTCTTGCCTGCGGTTTTTGCTCCGGCGCAACAACACCAGCCATGACGTGGATCGACGAAGCGCCTGCAATACGGGCATAATCGATTGCCTGATCGAGCGATGCCTCGAAATCTGCCTCTCTGCCCTGCAATACGCCAAGGCCGAATTCACCTTTCGTCGCATCGCCGGTTGGGGTGTTCAAGCCGAGCAAAGCAAGGTTATGGGCTGCGCAGATATTGCGTACTTCAATTGCCGGAATGTCATAGGGCCAGTGCAGTTCGACGGCTTTGAAACCGGCGCGGGCGGCGGCTGATATGCGGTCAAGCAGCGGTAGGTTGGGCCAAAGAAAGCCGAGATTTGCAGAGAATTTTGGCATGGATCACTTCAATTCGATTTGACGTTTGTTTTCATGCAGTCCCGACTTGGAGAAGCGCTTTGGCAAAAAAGTCTTCGGCGCCGAAATTGCCGCTCTTCAACGCAAGGCCGATGGGTTGTTTGCCATCAGCCACCAATGCTGGAACGCCTGGATCAATTTCCTTGCCGATATGCAGGCTGTGCAGATTAAGCGCCTCGACCACCGCGCCAGATGTTTCACCACCGCCCACAACAATGCGCCGCGTACCCTGACTGACCAGACGTTGTGCCAGTTCGCCAAAAAACCGTTCTATTTTTACCGCAACCGCTTCACGGCCGAATTCTTTTTGGGCGCCGGAGACAGCCTCCGGATTGGCAGTCGAATAGACAATGGGTGTACTGCCGTTTTGCTGGCCAACCCAAGTGAGAGTGCTTTCCACGGTCATTTTACCGGCCATCAGTGCGGCCGGATCAATGGCAAGGCCGGGATGCGCTTGCAGATAATTTGCAACCTGTGCCTGTGACGCGGTTGAACAGGAGCCGCAAAGCGCGATGCCGGGACCGCTGGCGAGGGGCAAGGAGCGGGGATTGTCCGAAAGCCTGCTCCGGTCGCGAAAATTCTGCGGCAACCCAAGCGCTATGCCTGAGCCGCCGGTAATGAGCTTATGATCCGCCGCCGCCGTGCCGATTATGCGCAAATCATCATCGGTCACTGCATCTGTCACGACAAGCCGCCGTCCGGCCTCGGTTTCTGCTGCGAAGGCTTCGGTCAAGGCGGAGGTGCCTTTGCGGACCGTATCGAGCAGGATACTGCCCACCTCGCCATCGGTCTGGTGGCGCAGCCAGCGGCGAATATCCGGATCGGTCATGGGTGTGAGCGGGTGATTTTGCATGCCGGATTCGCTCAGCAGCCGGTCCCCTACAAACAGGTGCCCCATGAACAGACGTCGCCCCGTTGCCGGAAAGGCCGGGCATACGATTGCGATGTCAGCGCCAAGCAGATCAAGCAATGCTTCGGCCACCGGCCCTATATTGCCGTGAGGTGTTGAGTCAAACGTAGAGCAATATTTTAAGATGATCTGCTCACAGCCCTGATCGAGCAGCCACCGCGCGGCTTCGACCGACTGGTGTACCGCCACATCGGCAGGCACTGACCTCGTTTTCAAGGCAACGACACCTGCTTCGCAATTGGGCACGGCGATATGGCCTGTCCCGACAAACTGCACCGTCGACATGCCGCCCTTGGCAAGAGTGTTAGCCAGATCGCTCGCACCGGTGAAATCGTCGGCAATGGCTCCAAGCAGCATGTCAGGCTCCCGATAGTGTCAGTCTCATATCGGTGCAGGATAATGAACCCGCGCCCGCACACAACTCCCGTGCCGTTGTTTATTTGCCTGGGGATATATCCGCCATGGAGGACAGACTTTTCACTTGCGACGCCGACTCGGCAAATCGGAATTCCCCATTGGCCGTGGAATGAGTATGGACTTGCTGTCTGTTTATGGCTGTCCCCGTCAGGATAAAGCTCCTGAAGTTCACGAGGGTACGGTGCCTTGCACGAAGAATATGAAGACAAGCAATATTTCCATTACACGACACCCGTCTGGGTCCATTTGCTGGCATTCGGTGTTGTCGTTGGTATTGCCGTACTGATTTGTGAAGTCTGCCATTCCTTGGCTTAGGCCTGATCGGGACCCGCTCGCCTTTTCAAGGCATCAAATGATCTGCGCCGGCGCACGCGAATGATACTGCGAAAACATGTCAGGATTTCTTGGGAAGAAATGGCGCGCCCGAAAGGATTCGAACCTCTGACCCCCAGATTCGTAGTCTGGTGCTCTATCCAGCTGAGCTACGGGCGCGTGCCACAAATGCGCGTTCGTCTGCGCAGGCCGGTTCGTAATCGGTTGGGCTGTGAATTGCAAGCAGCTTTGGCAAAAAAACCGCAACAATTTTTTGCCAGACTGTCGCGCCCCGAATTATTCGGCGGCTTAACTCAGCAAAAGCGGGTTTTCCGGCAGCTTAGCCAAGCAATTCGTAGAGAAAAGAAAGGCCCGGGGAATGTCCGGGCCTTTGTTTCGATATTAAAGGGTGCGTCCAATGGCGAGAAATTTGTCACGCCGGTCTTTTCTGAGCGCTTCGCGGTCCATGGATGCCATGGATTTGAGCGCAACATTGATGATGTTGCCGGTGGCCTCGATCACAGCATCCTTGCCGCGATGGGCGCCACCCGTGGGTTCGGGGATGATGCCGTCGATAATCTTCAGCTCATACAAATCCTGAGCCGTGATGCGCATGTTTGTGGCGGCATCCTTGGCGCGGGTGGAATCGTGCCAGAGAATCGACGCGGCACCTTCAGGCGAAATGACAGAGTAAATCGCATGTTCGAGCATGTAGACGCGATTCGCCGTGGCAATCGCGATGGCACCGCCGGAGCCGCCTTCACCGATGATGACTGAAACCATCGGCACTTTCAGGTTAAGCGATGCAGCCGTGGAGCGCGCAATGGCTTCCGCCTGTCCGCGCTCTTCTGCGGCGATACCCGGAAATGCGCCCGCCGTATCGACAAGCGTGATGACAGGAAGGTTGAAGCGGTCAGCCAGATCCATGATACGCACGGCCTTGCGATAACCCTCGGGCATGGCCATGCCGAAATTGTGCTTGAGGCGGGATTTTGTGTCGTTGCCCTTTTCCTGACCGATCACTGCGACGGCCTGACCATTGAAACGGGCAAGACCTGCCTGAATGGCTTCGTCCTCGGCAAAGTTGCGGTCACCGGCCAGCGGTGTGAAGTCGGTGAAGAGCCGGGCAATATAGTCGACGCAGTGCGGGCGGTCCGGATGGCGGGCAATCTGTGCCTTCTGCCATGGCGTCAGCTTGCGATACAGATCGCGCAAAGCTTCTGCCGAGCGCTTTTCCAGACGGGTGATCTCGTCATTGGTGTCGAGGGCACCGCCTTCTTCAGCGAGCTTCTTCAGTTCGATGATCTTGCCATCGAGATCAGCAACCGGCTTTTCGAAATCGAGATAGTTGTACATGGACGAGGTGTCTGCCTGCAAAACGGTGGATTTTTCACGACCTAACTGGCTGTTGCGGACGCGCATGTCAAGGAAGCAAGGCTTACAAGGCGTGTTCGCGGGGTCAGTTATAGAGATAATTCCGGCGAAGGTGTGGTGGAATCCCGTGGATAAGGATGAAGATCAGGTCCTTGCCTAGTGCTATGCACCCGGCTTTTTGGGTGATCTTGGACGTTTGACCGGCGCTGTCCTGGGTTTTGCGGCTGGCTTCTTTGCCGCGTTGGCGCGCTTTGCAGGTTTGGGACGCTGCCAGCCGACCCACTGGCCTTCGCCGGCATAATAGTGAAAGCCGCCTGCTGCATTGTGGAGGCCCTTGCGCAGTTCGTCGCGATCAAGATCGGGCATATTCTGCAAAAGGGCAGGCGGAAGATTGTCGATATTCAGCCAGTCCGCGTCAAAATAGATGTGTTCGGGGCCATTTTCGTTTTCAACGATGATGAACCATTCGCTTTCCATGTAATCGCCAAACCACGGGTCGGGAAACATGGCCTGTTTGAAGGAAAAGCCGAAACCGTCGATCTCGTCCCAGTTCCAATGCTCCCGCCAGCCCATGTCGCGGATCAACTGGCTTGATCGTGTGAACCCCGTCTGGTCAAAGCGGATTACTTCGCTGTCAGTCGTGACAGTCGATGGTTCCGGTCCCGAAAACAGCTTTTTCAACAGCCGCCACATAGAGTTTCCCGCCAAAGTCTATGGTCCCGCCTGTTTCGCGGGTAGATGGGTTAGTCTGCCAGAGGGTGGTGCTCCGTGACAAGGCGGTGCAGCCGCTCCTCCATGACATGGGTATAGATCTGGGTCGTTGAGATATCCGAATGACCCAGCAATTGTTGTACCGCACGCAAATCCGCGCCATTCTGCAGGAGATGGCTGGCGAAAGCATGCCGTAACACGTGGGGTGAAATTGCCGAAGTAACAAGTCCGGCACGGGCCGCAAGCCGCTTCAATTCACGGGCGAAAACCTGCCGGGCCAGAAAGCCAGATTCGGAAATTGCCGGGAAAAGCCAGGGATTATCGTCAAGGTTAGGCAGGGCATCGCGCACGGCAAGATATTTGCTCATCGCCTCGCGCGCTTTGCCTGAAAGTGGCACCATGCGATCTTTCGAGCCCTTGCCGCGCACCATCAGAAAGCGATGGTCGGAACGCGCCACTGTCACAGGCAGCCCAACCAGTTCTGAAACACGCAAACCTGTCGCATAGAGAATCTCCAACAGCGCGTGCAGACGCAGAGCCCGCAAATGATCACTCGCGGGTGCAGCTGCATCAAGCGTTTCCAGTTCAGCGCGCGCCAGCAGTTTCTCCACGTCCATCTCGCTCAGGATTTTGGGCAGGGAGCGATCTTTCTTGGGCGCATCAAGTGTGCCCGTCGGATCATCGGTGCGGATATTCTCCGTATAGAGAAAGCGGAAGAACTGACGCAGGGCGGAGAGTCGCCGGGCCTGCGAAGTAGCTGCATAGCCACGCCCGGCAATATCATCGAGATAGGCGCGAATTGTTCCAGGCTCCGCCAAGGTCAGCTGTATGCCCGTCGCGCTGGCAAAGGCAGCGGCATCATCCAGATCGCGGCGATAGGAATCGAGCGTGTTTTGCGCCGCGCCGCGTTCGGCGCTCATCATCTCAAGAAACGTCTCTATGGCTGCTGCTGCGCGCATGGGTTTACTTTGGATTGCCTGGTTTGGGGTTGAGCTTTTCAGTGGGAATGCGGATGGTCAGTTCAGTCTGTGTCGGATGTACAAAGGTGACGAGCGCCAGCATACCGGCATAAACGAGCCCGGCGAGAACCGCGAGGGTTAGGATCAATCGGGTCAGTGTCGGCATCAAATCGTCTTTGCAGGCTGGCTTCAGGTGTTCCATAATCTTGCAATGGAAACTCTTATGAATTGATGAAGGTCCGGCAGACTGAGAAACCCGCACTTTGCCATAGTTTGCTTGACGAAAGCCCGGTTTTCCTGTCGAAACGCATTTATGAACAGCATTGATGATATTCTTGGCACAGCAGAGGTTCCGGAGTTGGCACGATCCATCCGTGAACGGCTGGGCCATCGGTCTATTGTGCTCGTCGGATTGATGGGTGCAGGCAAATCCACCGTGGGTAAAAAACTGGCTTCGCTGGTCGAATTGCCATTTTTTGACGCGGATAACGAGATTGAAAAAGTCTCGACCATGACCATTCCTGAGCTGTTCGAGGCCTATGGCGAAGCAGAGTTCCGTGATCTGGAGCGCCGGGTTATTGCGCGTATGCTCGAGGATGGGCCGATTGTTCTGGCGACGGGCGGCGGCGCCTATATGAATGAGCAGACCCGCGGTACAATTGCTGCGGAAGGCATATCGATCTGGCTCAATGCGGAACTCGACGTGCTGATGAACCGTGTGGTGCGCAAGCAGAACCGGCCGCTCCTCAAAAATGACAATCCGCGCGCGGTCATGGAACGGCTGATGAGCGAGCGCTACCCCGTATATGCGCAGGCGGATCTCACCATTCATTCGCGTGAGGAAAAGAAGGAAATCATTGCTTTTGAGGCAATGCAGGCCGTTGCACAGCATCTGGACGACAAGGAATCGCTGATATGAGCGAGCAGACGACAGTTCCCGTAAAACTCGGAAACCGCTCCTACGATATTCTCATCGGCTCGGGCCTGATCGAACGTGCAGGGCAGGAAATTGCCGCGCGCACCGGCGCTAATCGTGTTGCCATTGTCAGCGACGACAATGTTGCAGCCCTGCATCTGCAGCGCCTGACCGAAAGCCTCAAAGCGGGCGGGATTGATTCAACGCCGATCCTTGTAACGCCGGGCGAAAAGTCGAAAGGCTTTGCCACGCTGGAAACCGTTACCAATGCGATCCTCTCCGCACGGCTGGAGCGCGGCGATATCGTGATTGCCTTTGGTGGCGGTGTGATCGGTGATCTTGCCGGTTTTGCCGCCAGCATTGCACGGCGCGGCATGGGTTTTGTGCAGATACCAACATCACTGTTGGCACAGGTGGATTCATCCGTCGGCGGCAAAACGGGCATCAACACGGCGCATGGCAAGAACCTGGTCGGCGCGTTCTACCAACCACAACTGGTGCTTGCAGATACAGATGTGCTGGATACGCTGAGCCCGCGTGAGTTCCGTGCGGGTTATGCGGAAGTTGCCAAATATGGCCTGATTGACAGGCCGGATTTCTTTGAATGGCTGGAGAAGAACTGGCAGGGTATTTTTGACGGTGGTCCGCAGCGAACCCACGCTATTGCTGTATCGTGCCAGTCAAAAGCCGATGTCGTGGCGCGCGATGAGCGTGAAACCGGCGACCGGGCGCTGCTCAATCTCGGCCATACTTTTGGTCATGCACTGGAAACCGCGACGAATTATGATTCCACCCGCCTCGTGCACGGCGAAGGTGTTTCCATCGGCATGGTCCTTGCGCATCAGTTTTCGGTCAAGATGAACCTAGCGAGCGCCGACGATGCCAAGCGGGTTGAGGCGCATTTGCGTCATGTGGGCCTGCCTGTCTCCATCAGTGACATTCCGGGCGAACTGCCCACGGCTGAAAAGCTCATGGATTATATTGCGCAGGATAAAAAGGTAGCGCGCGGTGCGCTGACCTTTATCCTGACGCGCGGCATTGGACAGTCCTTTATCGCCAAGGACGTGCCGCCATCAGCAGTGCTCAGCTTTTTGCAGGAGAAGCACCCAAAATGAACCTTGAACTCTGGATCTTTTGCGGAATCATCTTCCTTCTGATCCTGATGTCTGGTCTTTTTTCAGGATCTGAAACAGCGCTGACCGCCGTGTCGCGCGCCCGGATGCATCGGCTTTCCAAGCGCGGTGACGACCGGGCGACGGTGGTCGAAGGTCTTATCGAGAAGCGCGACCGGCTGATCGGCGTCATGCTGATCGGCAACAATCTGATCAATATTCTCGCATCGTCCCTGACAACGAGCATGCTGCTCAACCTGTTCGGGCAGGCGGGTGTTGCCTATGCGACTGCGATCATGACCGTACTTCTGGTGATTTTTGCCGAAGTTCTGCCGAAATCCTGGGCAATCTCCAGCCCTGATCGCAATGCGCTGGCGCTGGTACGGTTCGCGCAACTTGCAGTGTTCATTTTTGGCCCGTTGTCTGATCTCATCAACTGGATCGTGCGGCTTATCCTCCGCCTGTTTGGCATTGATCTCGGTTCCGTGAAATCAATGCTTTCGGCGCAGGAGGAACTGCGCGGCGCCGTCGATCTTCTGCATCGGGACGGCTCGGTGGTGAAACGCGACCGCGACCAGATCGGCGGTCTGCTCGATCTGCGTGAGCTTGAAGTCTATGACGTGATGATCCACCGGACGGACATGGATTCAATCAATGCCGACGATCCGATCGAGGATATCGTCAACCAGATCCTTGCCAGCCATCACACCCGCATTCCCGTCTGGCGCGGTGACAATGACAATATTGTCGGTGTTGTGCACGCCAAGGATCTGGTGCGCGCCATTCGCGATGCCAATCGCGATTTTTCCAAGATCAACATCATGAAGGTGGCAACCAAGCCGTGGTTTGTGCCTGATACAACCACGCTGCAGGACCAGCTCAATGCCTTCCTGCGCCGCAAGGCTCATATTGCCATCGTGGTTGATGAATATGGCGATGTGCAGGGTCTGATCACGCTCGAAGATATTCTTGAGGAGATTGTCGGTGATATCGCCGACGAGCACGATATCGATGTGCAAGGCGTTCGTCCGCAGCCCGATGGGTCGGTGCTGGTCGATGGTTCCGTGCCGATCCGCGATCTTAATCGTGCACTGGATTGGCATTTGCCGGATGCGGAGGCCACAACCATCGCTGGTCTTGTCATTCACGAGACCCAGAGCATTCCGACCGAAAAGCAGGCTTTCACCTTCCATGGCAAGCGATTCACCGTGCTGAAGCGCGAGAAAAACCGCATCACGCGGCTTCGTATTCGACCTTTGGAGGATGACGAGAAAGCCAAACCGAATTAATCTCGATCCCTGATCGAGGCTCTTACAGACCGTATTCCCAGCAAATGTATCGAGGGTTGCATGCATATTATTATTGCGGTTCTAGGTGCAGCCGCGTTGATTTTTTACTGGATACTGAGAGCGCAATCGGCCGCCCGCGCGGTGCGTGAACTGGATCGGGATACAAGAGGTCTGAGGAGCAAGGCCAAATACAGGTTTGAAGGTTTGATAGGCTCTCGTTACCGGCGAATCCGTGATCCGCGGCTGGCGGCAACGGTTCTGATGATCCAGCTGGTGCGCACCGGCACACCACTCACCACCGACGAAAAGCTCAAAATCATAGAACTGATCAGCGGCCCGCTACAGATTGACGACCCCGATGCAATGTTCAAGAGAGCCTGGCAATACACCAAGCAACGGGGTTTCTTTTCGCCTATTGCCGATGAAATGGTGCCGATGCTGCGCGACCGCCTGACAATGGACGAGCGCTTCCAGCTGATTGACATGTTGCGGCAAACGGCGTCTGCCTATGGCGAGGCGAGCGAATTGCAAACCGGAATGATTTCGCGTCTCAAGCGCCAGCTGGTGCAGGTTTAGCGGCGTGTCGCTTCACCCGGTGCTGTTGGTTCCAGCGCCAGAGCATGGACGCTGCCTGCCAGTTCGTCCTTCAACACGTCATTGATTGCCCGGTGGCGTGCAACCCGTGAGAGGCCGGAAAAGGCATCCGCGACAATGCGCACGCGAAAATGCGTTTCACCCGAACCGTCAAATGTGCCATGATGCTCGCTGTCTTCATGGTGGTGGCCGGCATGAAGATGACTTTCGTTGATGACGGTCAGTGAAACAGGATGAAAAGCCTGCGTCAGTTTGTTTTCGATAGCTGACTGAGTGGACATTTCGTTCTCCTGCGCCCATATGGTAATTTCATTTGGCAAATCCGTACATGATCACAAATTTACCGCCATTTCAGGCGTTAGGTTGATCCATGGGCAATTGTCAATTCTTGTCTTGTAAACCAATCCGTTGATAATCGTACGCAATGACCTCAAATTCGAAATATTTTGACAGTATCCGTATCCGCCCGAAAAAGGCGGAAGAGGAGAAATCGCGCGTTCCCGTGTGCCAGTGGGATGGCTGTGAAAAACCCGGTCCGCACCGTGCGCCTGTTGGTCGCATGAAAGAAGGCGAGTTCTTCCATTTCTGCATCGATCATGTTCGCGAATATAATAAAGGCTATAATTATTTTTCCGGCCTTTCCGATGTGGAAGTTGCGCGCTACCAGAAGGAAGCGCTGACAGGCGACCGCCCCACCTGGACCGTTGCAGGTCTGCCGGGAAGCGGTGCAGGTGCCAGCGCGGCAGCCGCCGCTACAGGCGGTGCCAAGACATCGCCTGATTTTTCCAAACTGCGTTCAGGCCGGGCTGCCTATCAGAATCGCTTCCGTGACCCGAACAGCGTGTTCGGGGATGCGCGGCCGGCTGCGCGCCTGCGCAAAGCCAAGCCTTTGGAGGCAAAAGCGCTGGATACGCTGGGTCTTGATGTAAAAGCCACTGGCGAAGACATCAAGTCGCGCTATAAGGAGTTGGTGAAGCGCCATCATCCCGATGCAAACGGCGGTGATCGGGCTTCCGAGGATCGTTTCCGCGACGTTATCCAGGCTTATCAATTGCTCAAACAGGCTGGTTTTTGCTAGGACCGTGTTTGGCTGAATTCGAAGCCTCCCATTTGAGGCTTCATGGGTGTGACTATTTTATTGCGTCTGCGCGTGCAGTCGCGCTGGAGGCATGATGAATAAGGTTGATCGCGATATTGCGAATTTGCCGGATACAACGGTTTCTGCCGCAAAGCTTTTCGGATTTGATACCGACATGATGGTTCCTGCCTATAAGGCAGGTGATGCATATGTGCCGGAAACCGATCCGGATTATCTGTTCGACAAGCAGACCACACTCGCCATTCTGGCCGGGTTTGCCTTCAACCGACGCGTCATGGTGTCCGGTTATCACGGCACAGGTAAATCAACCCACATCGAACAGGTCGCGGCCCGCCTCAACTGGCCATGCGTGCGCGTCAATCTCGACAGCCACGTCAGCCGTATTGATCTTGTTGGCAAGGATGCGATCGTCGTCAAGGAAGGCATGCAGATCACGGAATTCCGTGACGGTATCCTGCCTTGGGCCTATCAGCACAATGTGGCGCTGGTGTTCGATGAATATGACGCCGGACGCCCCGACGTTATGTTTGTGATTCAGCGTGTTCTCGAATCCTCCGGCCGCCTGACCCTGCTCGACCAGAGCCGCGTTATCCGTCCGCATCCGGCTTTCCGCCTGTTCTCAACGGCAAACACCGTTGGTCTTGGTGATACGACAGGGCTCTATCACGGCACGCAGCAGATCAATCAGGCGCAGATGGATCGCTGGTCCATTGTGACGACGCTGAACTATCTGCCGCATGACAATGAGGCTGCAATCGTTCTGGCGAAGGCCAAGCATTACCAGAACAAGGAAGGCAAGGAGATCGTCTCGAAGATGGTTCGCGTTGCCGACATGACCCGTGCGGCCTTTATCAATGGTGATCTGTCGACGGTGATGAGCCCGCGTACGGTTATCACCTGGGCCGAGAATGCCGATATCTTCAAGGATGTCGGCTTTGCGTTCCGCCTGACCTTCCTCAACAAGTGCGATGAACTGGAGCGTCCTATCGTTGCCGAGTTCTATCAGCGCGCGTTCGGCAAGGAACTGCCTGAGTCAACGGCCAACGTGGTCATAGGCTGAGCGTCATCAGAGCATGGCGGGACCCGGAGACAATTCACGCACAAATCCGAAAGGTCCGGTTGATTCCGAACCTTTCAAGCGCGCGGTTACGGCCTGCATGCGGGCCATTGCCGGCGACCATGAGATGGAAGTCGGATTTGGCAATGATCGTCCGGCGCTGACAGGGCACCGGGCTCGTCTGCCCGATCTGCCAAAACGCCCCACGGCGAACGATATTGCGGTAACTCGCGGCATCGGCGATTCCATGGCACTGCGCAAGGCCTGCCATAATGACCGTGTCCATGCGACGCTGGCGCCTGAGGGCAAGCAGGCGCGGGCGATTTTCGATGCGGTCGAACAGGCGCGCGTCGAGGCTATCGGCGCGCTGCGCATGGATGGCATGGCTGAGAATCTGACCTCCATGCTCTCAGACAAATACTCTCGCGCCAATTTCCCTGCTATTACCGACAAGGCAGAAGCGCCGCTTGAAGAAGCAATTGCGCTCATGGTGCGCGAGAAGCTGACGGGCCGCAAAGCGCCTGAGTCGGCTGGTAATGTCGTAAACCTCTGGCGCGACTGGATCGAAGAAAAAGCTGCGGATGACCTTGAACATCTCGGTGCCAAGATCAACGATCAGAACGCCTTTGCCCGGGTTGTGCGTGAAATGCTGGCTTCCATGGAGATGGCTGAAGAGCTGTCACAGGAAAGCGAGCAGGACGACGAGCAGGAAAACAACGACGACGCGCCTGAGCCCGAAGAGAACAATGAGGGCGGCTCCGATGAAGATCAGGGCAGCGATGCCTCCGAGGATGATGATTCGGAAAGCGCCAGCGATGACAGCCAGTCGGGTGAAACCGAAGCGGCGGATGCTTCGTCTGACGATATAGATGATGATGCGGATACGGATGCGGAAATGCCCGGTGAGGCGCGCCGTCCGAATCAGCCTTTCTCCAATCTTGGCAGTGAGAGCGGCTATAAGGTTTTCACGCAGGAATTCGACGAAACCACCGATGCGGAAGAACTCTGCGACGATGCGGAACTGGAGCGCCTGCGCGCATTCCTTGATAAGCAGCTCGCCAATCTTTCCGGTGTCGTCGGGCGTCTGGCAAACCGTTTGCAGCGCCGCCTGATGGCGCAGCAGAACCGCTCATGGGATTTCGATCTGGAAGAGGGCTATCTCGATCCGGCGCGCCTTGTGCGCGTTGTCATCGATCCGACCCAGCCGCTTTCCTACAAGCAGGAACGCGATACGGATTTCCGCGATACGATCGTCACGCTGCTGATTGATAATTCCGGCTCCATGCGTGGCCGCCCTATCACGGTTGCGGCGACCTGTGCTGATATTCTGGCGCGCACGCTCGAACGTTGTGGTGTGAAGGTCGAGATTCTCGGCTTTACCACCAAGGCGTGGAAGGGCGGTCAGGCGCGTGAAGCGTGGCTGGAGCGCGGCAAACCCGCCAATCCCGGTCGTCTCAATGATCTGCGCCACATCGTCTACAAGCGTGCTGACGCCCCATGGCGCCGCTCACGGCGTAATCTCGGGTTGATGATGCGCGAAGGGCTCTTGAAGGAAAACATCGATGGCGAAGCCCTGATCTGGGCGCACCAGCGTTTGCTGGGACGGCCTGAACAGCGCAAGATCCTGATGATGATTTCTGACGGTGCGCCTGTTGATGATTCCACCCTGTCGGTTAACCCCGGCAATTATCTTGAACGGCATCTGCGCGCGGTCATTGAAGAGATCGAGACACGCTCGCCGGTCGAGCTGATCGCTATCGGTATTGGCCATGATGTGACGCGGTATTATCGCCGTGCCGTGACCATCGTCGATGCGGAAGAATTGGCGGGTGCCATGACCGAGCAGTTGGCTTCGCTGTTTGAAGAGCAGGAACAGCGCCGCGGTGCCGGTAGATCATCTGCGCGGAAACGTTAGCATGAACCGTATTGCGCTGATCTTGCGGCGCATACGGTTCTTACCCGTCCTTGCCATTCTGGGTGTGTTGCCATCCCTTGCGCAAACAAATGCCGTTGCAACGGCAGTGGTTACAGCCCGGCCTGTCTCCTATTTCCGCATCGGTTCCACCGAAACCCGCTTTGGCGACCTCGAATTTGTTGGCGGTCTGGAACTACGGTCCAGCAATGGCAATTTTGGCGGCATGTCGGCGTTCCGCTATCTCGATCAGGGCAAATCCTTTCTCGGCATCACCGACACAGGGTTCTGGTATGCGGGCGATATGCAGCGGGATGCAAAGGGTGTTCCAATCTCCGTCAGCGATTTTCGTCTGGCCCCGATTCAGGATGCCGGAGGCAATGCCGTTGAAGGCAAACGCAATGCGGATGCGGAAGGCATGGCCGTATCAGGCAAAACGGTTACGGTCTCATTCGAGCGTATCCACCGCATTGCCGAATTTGATCTTGATCTGAAGGATTTCGCCTCACGGCCGAAAGATTTGCCGCTGCCTGTTCCGAAAGCCGAACTGCGCAACAATCGCGGTTTTGAAACGGTCGCCTACGCACCTGCGGCGAGCCCGTTGAAGGGCGCGCGGGTCGCGGTTACCGAGAAGAGCATCAACAAGGCGGGTGATATCTATGCCGCTGTGCTGGAAGGGCCCGGCAAGGGTATCTTCTTCGTCAAGCGGCTGGATAGTTTCGATATCAGCGACGGGGATTTTCTGCCCAATGGCGACCTCCTGTTATTGGAGCGCCGGTTCAATCTTGCCAGCGGCGTCATGTTGCGCATCCGCCGGATTGCCGCTGCCGATATCAAGCCGGGTGCGACTGTGGATGGTCCGTTCATCCTTGAGGCTGATATGCGCGATCAGATCGACAATATGGAGGGTCTGGCTGTCTGGCGGGCCGGGGATGGCTCGACCCGCATCTCAATGATGTCCGATGACAATACGTCGATCCTGCAGAGAAATCTCTATTTGGAATTCCGGTTGGCCGAATAGATTGCGGGGGCGAAAATGGCAAGGATCGCGCCATAGGGCACCAGCATCACCACCGCCATGACAATCTTCACCATCAGATCGCCGAAACCGAGTGAAGCCCACAGGGGTATCATCTGGCCAAGGAACGGCACAGGCATGGCCAGTGACGAGTCGGCCTGTCCCGTGGCCGCATCGATCCATGCAAATTGCGCGGCAAAGGCGATGGAGAAGAACAAGAGCGTATCAAGCAATGAGCCGAAGACCGCCGATGCAAAGGGCGCTTTCCACCATGTCAGTTGACGGAGTTTGCTGAACACCGTGATGTCGAGCAGTTGCGCGCAAAGAAATGCCGTGCCCGATGCGATGGCGATGCGCGGCGTTGCCAGCCAGATCGACAGGATCACCGCAATGAAGAAACCGGCATAGACGACCTTGCGGGCGAATTCCGGCCCAAAACGGCGGTTCGACAGATCATTGACTAGGAAGGCGATGGGATAGGTAAAGGCCCCGTAGGTCAGGATTTCGCCCAATCCGAAATGCTGGAATGGATACTGCACCAATATGTTTGATGCTGCCACCACTGCGCACATGGCGAGGACGGGGAGAATGAAATCTGACAGGGTATAGGCGCGCGAAAGCGGCATTTTTTTATCCTGGGTAATGGAACCAGCAACAATAAGGCCAGCATGCGCTGGCCTCAAGCGATTATGATTTTAGAACCGTGTTGCCCGATCAGGCAGCAACAGGCGCTTCAGCCGACTTCTTGGCAATCTGGCGCTTCAGGAGGCGGGCACGCTGTGACAGCTCCTTCTCGTCAGCCTTGTTCAAGAATGCATCCAGACCACCGCGATGTTCAACGGTGCGCAGGGCATGGGCCGAAACACGCAGACGGAAGCTCTGACCGAGAGCTTCGGAGATCAGCGTAACGTGGCACAGGTTTGGCAGGAAGCGGCGGCGCGTTCTGTTGTTCGCGTGGCTCACATTGTTGCCGTACTGTACCGATTTAGCGGTCAATTCACATGTGCGGGACATTTGGGTCTCACCTTCAAAATTCATTACCTATAGCCCGAATGTTCTTTTTACCATCACACGTCGCCGTGCAGCGGCGCGCTTATCGGACAGGCGGCCTATTGGGAAGTCGCGTTTCTATAGTGATATGAGCCGCGCGCGTCAAGTGTGCTTGTGCTCTGGTTTTGTGTATTTAACCGACCTCGCGTAATGTTTAACACAACTTTGCCTGCTTTATACGGTCTCACCACAGGCAATTCTTACATATACGACTTAGGAGCAGGACATGACTGGTCCCATTCAGCGGCCCGGCTACAGGAATACAGTGTTGGCTGCGGCGTCATTATTGGCGATTCTCTGTGCAGTGCCCGCCAGCGCAGAGGAAATCTATAAATCCGACTACCGGGTTTCCCTGCTTGGCCTGACAATCGCCAAGTCGTACTTCACGACCCGCGTTGCGGACGGTGCCTATGAAGTCTCGGGCAGTTTGCGCAGTTCAGGACTGGTTACTGTGTTTGACGACACCAAAGGTACGATTGACGTCAAAGGTCAGTTTACCAAAACCGGGGCAGTGCCCAATTCCTATGTGGTCAAATACCGGCATGGCAAGAAGGACAAGAGCACTTCGATTGCCTTCGCCAAGGGCAATGTGACCGAGACCACCAATGTTCCGCCCGTTCAAAAGAAAGACAAATGGGTGGAGCTTGCGCCTGAGTCCCTGCTGGGCGCCGCAGACCCGATTTCCGGCGTCATGGTCGCAGCCGATAGCATCGGTCAGGTCTGCACCCAGACTTTGCATCTTTATGACGGGCAGACGCGGGTGGACCTTAAACTTTCTCCCGTGGGCGCTCCACAACCGTTCTCTACCAAAGGTTTCAAGGGCGATGCGGTCACCTGCTCGGTCAAATTCATTCCCATTGGCGGCTACCGGCAGGGCCGCGATGCGATCGAATATCTGAAAAACAAGAGCAAGATCAGTCTCACCTTTGCATCGCTGGGCAAGTCCGGTATCTATTCGCCGGTGCAGGCAAAGATCAGCACGCAGATTGGGACGGTTACCGTTTACGCGACCCGTTTTGAAAAGATGCAATAGAAGCGGCAGGGGCGCCGCTCTTTCCTAACGGGGGCGGCGCGTGGCTACGTTTGTCGGTTTTCTTGCGGTTATCATGTGGGCGATGCTCGCGCTTTTCACCGATATGTCGGGCAAGGTGCCGCCGTTTCAGCTGACAGCCATGACATTTGCCATTGGCGCCAGCCTCGGGCTGATTTCATGGCTCTGGCGGCCGGGTGCAGCAAAGCATCTGCGCCAACCGGCAAAGGTCTGGCTGCTCGGCGTTGGCGGCCTGTTCGGCTATCATTTCCTGTATTTTACTGCCCTGCGCAATGCGCCCACAGTTGATGCGAGCCTCATTGCCTATCTCTGGCCGCTGTTCATCGTGGTCGGCTCGGCGCTGATGCCGGGCGAGCGCCTGCGCTGGTTTCATGTGGCGGGAACATTGCTCGGCCTTGCCGGTACGGTGCTGATCATCACCAAGGGCGGTAATGTCGGCTTTGAAGCCAGATATGCCTTCGGTTACGCGATGGCCGGGCTCTGTGCGATCACATGGGCTGCCTATTCGCTGCTGTCGCGGCGCTTTGCCAGTGTGCCCACCGATGCGGTGACAGGCTTCTGCCTGGCAACGTCTGTTTTGTCGCTGATTGCGCATTTGCGGCTTGAACAGACCGTATGGCCCGAATCGCCAACGCAATGGCTGGCGGTGCTTGGGCTTGGGCTTCTGCCTGTTGGTGCGGCGTTCTATTGCTGGGACTTTGGCGTCAAGCGCGGCAATATTCAGGTTCTGGGCGCGTTGAGCTATGCATCGCCGCTTTTGTCGACGCTGGTGCTGATCATCGCCGGCGCCGCAGAACCAACGGTTCGTGTTCTCGTGGCCTGTCTGCTCATCACCCTTGGCGCGGTGCTTGCCGCCAAGGAGATGATCTTGCGCAAACCGAAGCCTTAGGGCTGCCAGCCCGGTTCAGCCAGTTCGAACTGGGCAAACTCAAAGCCCGGCGCAACCGTGCAGCCGACAAGCGTCCAGTCGCCAAGAGATTTGGCCGTCTGCCACTGCCCGGCGGGAACGACGGCCTGCGGGCGTTCACCGGCAAGAAGATCAAGCCCGAGCGTGTGGGTTTCGTGCGGGCCGCCTTCTTCGGCAATGGTGAGCGCCAACGGTGCGCCGCCATACCAGTGCCAGACCTCGGCCGCATCCTTCACCCGGTGCCATGCGGACACTTCGCCCTTTTCCAGAAGAAAATAAATGGCCGTGGAATGCCCGCGCCCGCCAACCGGCCAGTCACCCTGATTGTCGCGAAAAGTCTGGATATAGGCCCCGCCCTCCGGATGCCGTTCCAGCCCGAGTGCCTTGCGGATCTGATCTGCGGTCAATGTCATCAAAAATTATCCTTCCGCTTGCGGATTTCAGTGAAAACAGCCTCGTCGCTGGCATTTTCCAGTTTCAGGTTTCGACGGATTGCCGGATCGTGCCAGCGCAGGAATGGATTGGTGGCCATTTCCCGCAGCATCGTGGTGGGCAGGGTCGGCAGCCCCGCTTCACGCAAGGCATAGATTTCCTTGGCCCGCTCTTTCAGCGCCGAATTATCCGGATCGATTGTCAGCGCGAACCGCGCATTGCTTTCCGTATATTCATGGCCGCAATAGATCTGTGTATCAACCGGCAGCTTGACCAGATGGTTCAAGGATTTGAACATGGTGGCCGGTGTTCCCTCGAACAGGCGCCCGCAGCCAAGCGAAAACAGTGTATCGCCGGTGAAGACGACCTTGGCATCGGGGATGTAATAGGAAATCTCGCCCGCCGTATGGCCGGGTGTCGAAATAACCTCGACGTCAAAATTGCCGAAGCGGAAATGGTCGCCGTGCTTCAGCGCGCGGTCAATGCCCGGTATATTGGCCTTCTCCGCATCAGGGCCGAGGATTTCCAGCTTGAAACGCTTTTTCAGCGCCAGATTGGCACCGACATGATCATTGTGGTGATGGGTCGAGAAAATATGCGTGAGTTTCCAGCCCCGGCGTTTCAGGGCTTCCAATACGGGCTTTTCTTCCGGCGCGTCGATGGATGCGGTGAGATTGGCGTCGGGATCGTGGATCAGCACGCCGAAATTATCGCTGAGCGCGGTGAATTGTTCTATCTGGAGGTTCGACATGGGAGGGCCTGTGCGGTTTGAACTTTGCCGTCAGGATAGCCAGCTGTCTCCAAGGTGCAACCCATCTTCAAGCCATTTTCTTGATGTTATGATTTGCTGTCTGGAACAACGGATATTCCAATGGTTCCATTTGAATATCCGTTGCTCTAGGCTGATCTCATGCATCTCGACATTATCGACCTTCGCGCCTTCTATGCTTCCACTCTTGGTCATCTGACCGAGCGGGCGATTTCCATGGCTCTTGTACCGATCTGGCCGAAATTGCCCGGGGAACGCCTCGTTGGACTTGGCTATGTCGTGCCCTATCTCGACCGGTTTCGCGGCGACACCGAGCGGACCTTTGCCTTCATGCCCGCCGGGCAGGGCGCCATCAGCTGGCCGCCAGCCGAAGCCTCATCCACGGCGCTGGTGTTTGAAGAAGATTTGCCGCTGCCTGACTCCGCCGTGGACCGTATTTTGATGGTGCATGCGCTTGAGCATGCGGAAGACCCGCGCGAAACCCTGAAAGAAATGTGGCGGGCGCTCGCGCCCAATGGCAGGCTTGTTATTGTCGTGCCAAACCGGCGCGGGCTCTGGGCGCGTTTCGAGCATACGCCGTTCGGCAGTGGGCGGCCCTATAGCCGCGGGCAGCTGATCCGTATTTTGCGGGAGACCAATTTTACGCCGGGGCCATGGGCCGAGGCTCTGTTTTTTCCGCCATCATCAAAGCGCTGGATAATGCGCCCTTCCGGATTGTTCGAGCGGATCGGGCGGCGTTTTTGGCCTGTGTTTTCGGGGGTGCTTATCGTGGAAGCACAAAAGCGAATTTATCAGGGGTTGCCGGTCGCCAAGCGTTCATCCCGCCGTGTTTTCGTGCCCGTGTTGTCACCGCAGGGTACCGCGATGCATCATAAAACTCATGAAGACTGAGTAGTTCGCGTCAGCATTGTGCGTGGTTCGTGGTTCGACAAGCTCACCATGAGGGAGATGGGGGATGAACGATAATCGCAAAGATCGCAGATCACAAAGGTTGTAGAGATTGCAATTCACAAAAGTTGCAGAACTTGACTCCCTTTCATCACCTCTCTCCCTCATGGTGAGCTTGTCGAACCACGAACCACGAACCACTGTCCACCCAGGTACCGGCAGCGCTTAGCGTCGGAGCAAAAACACCGCCTGTTGCCCAAAGAGGTTCCAGAAGCCCCAAGGCATATTAAAACCAAGCCGCTGCCCCAAGGCATTCAGGGCCACAGCCGTTTCCACCTGCGCGCCGACTTCCTTTGTCATGTCGACAAAATCGTTGATGGTGCAGAAATGGATGTTGGGCGTGTCGTACCAGCTATAGGGCAGTTCTTCCGTCACCGGCATGCGGCCATTGACCAGCAGCGAGGCGCGCATGCGCCAATGGCCGAAATTCGGGAAGGAAACGATAGCCTTTTCGCCGATGCGCAGAAGTTCGCTTAAAACGTTCTTCGGATTGCGTGTGGCCTGCAATGTCTGCGACAGGATTACATAGTCAAAGCCGTCATCGGGATAATATTTCAGATCGCTGTCCGCATCGCCCTGAATGACCGAAAGACCGCGCGCCACGCATTCATTGACACCCTTCTGCGACAGTTCAACGCCGCGCCCGTCGACATTCTTGGTGTTCTGCAACAACTCAAGCAATTGGCCATCATCGCAGCCAACATCAAGCACCCGTGCGCCGGGGTTGACCAGCGATGCAATGACGTCGAAGTCGACGCGGGTCGTGGTGTTGATGCTCATGGTTGCAAAAGCCCCTTGGCGCGCGCTGCGGAGCGGATGAAACCATTGATGGCCGAAAACATCTCCGGCTCATCAAGCAGGAAAGCGTCATGGCCACGATCCGTCTCGATCTCAACGAAGGATACGGATGCACCGGCAGCATTGAGCGCATGGGCAACGGTGCGGCTTTCGCTGGTTGGAAATAGCCAGTCGCTGGTGAAGGAGACAATGCAGAACCGTGTCTTTGACCCGGCAAAGGCCTCGGCCAGCCGCCCCTGATGCTCAGCCGCCAGATCGAAATAATCCATGGCGCGGGTCATATAGAGGTAGGAATTGGGATCGAAACGATCGACAAAGGACATGCCCTGATGGCGCAGATAGCTTTCGATCTGGAAATCTGCATCAAAACCAAAAGTCACATTCTGCCGGTCCTGCAGGTTGCGTCCGAATTTGCGGTGCAGGGCCGTTTCCGACAGATAGGTGATATGCGCCGCCATGCGGGCCACGGAGAGGCCTTTGCGCGGGATGGTGCCTTGTTCCAGATAGCGGCCTTCCTTCCACTCAGGGTCCGCCATGACTGCCTGACGGCCTACTTCATGGAAGGCAATGTTCTGCGAGGAGTGCCGGGCACCGGTGGCAATGGCAACAGCAGAAAAAACCCGGTCGGAATGGCTGGATGCCCATTCGAGCACCTGCATGCCGCCCATGGACCCGCCGACGACAGCAAACAACTGTTTTATGCCGAAATGGTCGACCAGCATCGCTTGTGCCCGCACCATATCGGCAATGGTGATGATCGACAGATCAAGCGCATAGGGCGCGCCCGTGGCGGGATTGATAGAGGCTGGGCCTGTGGAGCCAAGACAGCCGCCAAGCACATTGGAACAGATAACGAAGAAACGGTCCGTATCCACAGGCTTGCCGGGTCCCACAAGCGTCTCCCACCAGCCATTCTTGCCGGTCACAGGATGAACGTTTGCCACATGCTGGTCGCCTGTTAGCGCATGGCAGATGAGGATGGCATTCGACTTGTCTGAATTGAGCTCACCGTAGCTCTGATACGCGATGCGGAATGGTGAAAGCACAACACCGCTATCGAGACGCAACGGCTTGTCGGCGCCAAAATCCACCACAGGACTATGGGGATTTGTCGCTTCCTGACTTCTCTGGTCGTTACCGGCGGGCGCTTTGTTTGGCTTGGTCATGTTCACATGGTTATATCTTTATGGGTGGTTAGCTATGGTCGCGCTACCCGCAAAGTCAATGGTTTGTTTGATTTTCGAGGCCGCGTGTCGCAAGTTGGGCTCGACATCGGGCCTATTGGCGGTTATGCCCCGTGACTTGAGCCTTTCCTGTTTGGACAGAAAAGGCGCGCCTGCGATGACCATCGATTTCAACGATGCTACGGATCTTGAGAATCATGACAACCACATTGAAAGACACGCGTCCTACTCCGAAGCCCGGTATTCTTGATATTGCCGCCTATACGCCCGGCAAGGAATCGGCCCCCGGCGTTGCCAAGGTCTATAAGCTCTCTTCCAATGAAACTCCTCTGGGCGCGAGCAAGCACGCGACCGAGGCCTATCATGCTGCCTCTGAGCGCCTTGAAATCTATCCGGATGGTCAGGCTGCGCTGCTCAAGAAGGCAATTGCCGATGTTCATGGCCTGAACGCCGATAATATTCTGTGCGGCAATGGCTCGGACGAACTGCTTGGCCTGTTGTGCCAGACCTATCTCGCACCGGGTGATGAAGCCATTTATACCGAGCACGGTTTCATGGTGTACAAGATTTACATCATGGCCGCTGGTGCAACGCCGGTTATTGCCAAGGAAAAGAATGAGCAGGCGGAAGTCGACGCCATTCTTGCTGCGGTAACACCGCAGACCAAGATCGTGTTCCTCGCCAATCCGAACAACCCGACCGGAACCTATATTCCTTTCGAGGAAGTGCGGCGTCTGCATGCGGGCTTGCCAAAGAATGTACTGCTCGTGGTCGATGCGGCCTATGCGGAATATGTGCGCCGTAATGATTACGAAGCCGGTGTCGAACTCGTTTCGTCATTTGAAAACGTCGTGATGACCCGCACCTTTTCGAAAATCCACGGCCTTGCCGCTTTACGCATTGGCTGGATGTTCGCGCCTGCGCATGTCATCGATGCCGTTAACCGCATCCGTGGTCCATTCAACCTGAATTCCGCTGCCATCGCAGCGGGTGCTGCGGCTATCCGCGACCGCGCGCATGTCGACAAGGCTGTCGCTTTCAACGAAAAGTGGTTGCCATGGCTAACGGATGAACTGTCGGCACTGGGCCTGCGGGTAACACCGTCGGTTGGCAATTTCCTGCTCGTCCATTTTCCTGACGGTGCGGCGAAGTCAGCGGAAAAGGCCGATGCCTATCTCACCAGTCGAGGCTATATTTTGCGCCGCGTTACGGGCTACGGATTCCCGAACGCATTGCGCCTTACCATTGGGTCCGAGGAAGCCAATCGCGGCGTAGTCGCTGCACTCTCCGAATTCATGAAGTAGCAAATGTCTAAAATTCATTTCGATACAATTGCACTGATCGGCATTGGTCTGATCGGTTCGTCGCTGGCGCGCGTCATCAAACGCGAAGGTCTGGCGGATCACATCGTCATCTCAACCCGCAGTGAAAGCACGCTCAAACGCGCAGAAGCGCTTGGCCTTGGTGACAGCTACGTCCTCGACAGTGCACAGGCGGTCAGGAATGCCGACCTCGTCATCATTTCCGTACCCGTTGGCTCATCGGGTGCTGTTGCCAAGCACATCGCCGGATCGCTGAAACCGGGCGCTATCGTCACCGATGTCGGTTCGACCAAGGGCTCGGTTATCGCGCAGATGCAGCCGGAACTGCCTGCAAACGTCCATTTCATTCCAGGCCACCCGCTGGCGGGTACGGAATATTCAGGCCCGGATGCGGGCTTTGCCGAACTCTTCTCCAATCGCTGGTGCATCCTGACCCCGCTAGAGGGGACTGATCCTGTGGCGCTCGACCGGCTGACCAAATTCTGGGAAGCCTGTGGCTCGCGTTTGGATACGATGGACCCCACGCACCATGACCGGGTGCTGGCCATCGTTTCACACCTTCCGCACATCATTGCCTACAACATTGTCGGCACGGCAAGTGATCTGGAAGAGGTGACCAATTCGGAAGTGATTAAATATTCCGCGTCGGGTTTTCGCGACTTCACCCGCCTCGCGGCTTCAGACCCGACCATGTGGCGCGATGTGTGCCTGCATAACAAGGACGCAATCCTTGAAATGCTGGCGCGGTTTTCCGAAGATCTCGCTTCATTGCAGCGGTCAATCCGTTGGGGTGATGGCGACGCGCTGTTCGATCTCTTCACCCGCACCCGCGCTGTCAGACGTGGGATTATCGATGCGGGTCAGGAAGTGGATGCGCCTGATTTTGGTCGGCAAAAGGCGAGTGCTTCAGGTTCTTGATGTAGTGAGGATGTAGGCATTGGCTGCATGACTGTGGTGCTTGGTGCACAAGCTCAGGAAGCTCGCCGGTGCTTTACCAGCGCTCCGGCGTTGATTTGAGGTGTTCACCCCCCTCTGTCCTGTCGGACATCTCCCCCACAAGGGGGGAGATCACATTGACATGAACGCTTTCCCACAACAGGAAACGTTGCAGATTGTGCAAAGGCGGCAATACAGCTGATCTCCCCCCTTGTGGGGGAGATGTCCGACAGGACAGAGGGGGGTGAAGTATCGCAGCCAACCTCTTTACCCTCACAATGAAGGCAAGCGCCCGATACTGATGAAGCCCACCGACATCTTCCCGTTTTTCACCGTGACGGGAAGGGTTGGGGCGCCGCTTGCGTCCTTTGGCACAAAGGCCATGGCCTGCACCACGGATGAAATGATCTTTTCCTGACCGGGGAGCACGGACTTGACCGTACTGGCAACGCTTTCAGGATTGCGCATGGTTATCTTGAAATCACCGCTGATACGGCCATCATCTGCAACGGAAAACGGTCCTGAAATAGCAATGCCGCTACCATCGGGCAAAGCGAGATCAACACGGCGCAGCATGCCGGACTGTCCGCGCAGGACCGACAGATCGCGTTCCGGCTTGCCGATCAGGGCAAAACCGTTTGCCAGCTGGATATCGGCTGCGCCAGTCAGTTCCGGCAAAGGCTTGTCGTAAACGGTGTTGTCGGCAATTTTCAGGCTGCTGAAAGACAGCGCGATGTCCATAACAGGCTCGATGGCGCGGAAATGCACCTGGCCATCCTTCAGCGTTGCCAATGGTGTAGCTGCACCAGCTGGATTGTGCTGGTTGATCACGACATTGCGCCCCTCAACCGAGAGGCGGCGCGGGATCGGCTTATCAAGCCGAACGCTCGATTTGAGATTGTCCCAGTTCAGATCAAGCGGTGCCATACCCGGCACGCTGACCGAGGCAGGGCTGTCAACCTCGCTGACGATGTGGAATGGCGCATAGATCTGCGCGGCCGAGCGGAAAGCACCCGTATGAACCGAAACATTCTTGGCCTGATCGACCCATGAAACGCTGGAGCAGTTAAGGCCAAGGCGGAAGGGATAGCCACTGGCCCCGGCATTTTCGCAGGCGGCGTTGATGCCCTTGGCTTGCAGACCGGCAATATTGGTGGCAACGCGCGTTTCCAGCATATTGGCGAGATAATACCATCCACCCGTATAGAGCAGGCCGACAATGACGATACCTGCGGCAAGGAAACGGATGCGCCTTCCGGCATTGTAGCTTTTGTCTGATGTCCTTGACGTCATGGTCCGTGTCTCGCTATCGGTCAGTAAAGAAGCTTCGCATCGAAGCACAGCTATCAGGACGGATATGGGCGATTTTTGGGTCTTTGGCTATGGTTCTCTCATGTGGAAGCCCGGCTTTGCACATGTTGAAACGATGCATGCGCGGCTTCATGGCTACCGGCGCGCGCTTTGCGTGCATTCCTATGTGCATCGCGGCACGCCGGAGCGTCCCGGACTGGTGCTTGGGCTTGATCATGGCGGTTCATGTCTCGGCCTCGCCTTCCGGGTTCCCGGCGATCTCGAAGAGGAGGTGGTCGCCTATCTGCGCGAGCGGGAACTGGTGACGAATGTTTATCTGGAAAAGCGGTTAGCCGTGCGTCTCAAGGACGGGCGCAAGGTCGAAGCGCTGACCTATGTGGTCGACCGCAAACATGTGCAATATGCTGGCGCGTTAACCGTGGAGCAGGCCGCAGCCACCGTGCGCGGTTCGGTTGGCCAGTCAGGCCGCAACGAGGACTATGTGCACAGCACGCTGGAGCACATGCGCAAAATGAATATCCGTGACCACTGGTTTGAAACGCTGGTGGCTGCAGTTGATAGCAAGCAGGGATAGGTGCAAATTTAGGGTGCTTGGTGGGGGATTGGTTCGTGGTCCGAGAGGCTCACCATGAGGGAGAGGGGTGATGCATCGATAGTCGCCAGCGTTGCAGAATATCCAATCACCAATGTTGCAGAACTTGGCTCCTCACAAACCCACCCCACCGTCATCCTCGGGCTTGACCCGAGGACCCATGAATTGAGTTCGAACGAACCTGAATGCCCGGCGCTTTTAAAGTGTGGGTCCTCGGGTCAAGCCCGAGGATGACGGAGATAGGTGGATTGCAGGGTGCCTTATTCTGCAACGCTGGCGACTATCGATGCATCACCCAAGCCCCTCATGGTTGTTATGTCGAACCACGCACGAGGTTCATGCAAAGGGGCCTGTAGCTTCAGACAATCACACCCAGTTCCTTCAGCCGCTGCACTGCTGTTGGCGGCATAGGCGGTGGATTGTCAGACCGTGCGGCTTCGATCAACAGTTCATCACAGGCGGCCTCCGTCACCTCCTGCAGCTTTCGCAGGAAGGCCTCCGCATCCAGACCCGGTTGGATCGGCGGCAGGATGCGGCAGCGGATTGTGCCCGGAAAACGCCGGAACTTGCGGCGTGGCCAGTATAGACCGGCGACATGGGCAATCGGCAAAACAGGCACACCAAGTTCGCTGTAGATATGCGCCACGCCATATTTATAGGCGGGCGGTGCGCCGGGGGCCGTGCGTGTGCCTTCCGGATAGATCATCAGCTGGCGCCCTTGCGAAACCGCGTCCCGCGCACCCCGGACAGCTGCCTTCATGGCAACGGAGCGCTTGCCCCGGTCAATCGGCACCATCTTCATCTTGAGAATGTACCAACCGAACAGCGGTATCCACATCAACTCGCGTTTGAGGATGTAAACCGGATCGGCAATCTGCGGCAGGAACGCGTAGGCATCCCAGAAGGACTGGTGCTTTGGGGCGCAGATATAGGGACCGTCAGGGATATTCTCGAGGCCCTCGACCACATGATCAGTGCCCGCCAGTACCTTCTGCAACCAATGGTTGGACTTCGCCCAGTTCTTCGGCACGCTCCACGCATTTTTGCGGGGGCTGAGGAAATAGTAAGGGGTGAATATAATCATCTGAACAATCAGATTGATATAAAAGGCGATGTTGAAAACAATTGATCGGATGATCGTCATGGGGGTCCCGGTCATGGCGGTTGGATAGGTCTTCGTTACAGCAAGTTGACCTCGCCGTGAACCACTATCAGGCGTCTTTGACCCAACGGACGAGGGTTTGTGTGACAGCCGATAGATTATCCGGCAGAGCCGACCGAATGACAGCACCAAGATATTTTACATATTCGACCACAAGCACGCGCACCACCTGACCACGGGCCAGCCAGTCGCCGTTGCGCAAATCGCTGTTGACGATGGGGTAGGGGATGAATTCGATATCCTGCGAGGCGCGTCTGAGTTCAACCAGAGTGCGGGGCATGTGGTAATTATTGGTGACCACGATGACGCGGCTATAGTGATTGGCCTTGGCCCATTTGATGCTTTCGGATGCATTGCCGATTGTGTCCATGGCGGATCGGTCGATATCGACGCAGCATTCAAACAAGGTGGCATCGCCGCGCGTCACACGCTGCAATTCACCGCGTTTGGTCGAAGGATGCACGCCGCTGATGAAAAGCCGCTCGCCACGTTTGTTCTTGAGGAGATCGAGCGCGCCTTCAATGCGCGAATAGCCGCCGGTCAGGACGACAATACCATCCGCCGGTTCAACCAGATCCGGTGTCTGCATGGTGCTGACATGATCGCTGAAAACAATGAAGCCGCCGAGGAAAAGGCCGAGCGCCAGAACCCCGAGCAAAAAGAATGGCCGGGCAATCCGCTTGCGCAGCGCAGACGCGATCCCACCTGTGCGGCCTTCTGGGCCTGCGGGTGGTTGATTGCTGCTGTCGTTCGCGCCTTCCATTTTCGGGTCACGCATTGCCTTGTTCGTGGGTCATGTTACCGGGAGCTTATAGGCCTTGCCGGCAAACCTCCCCTAAATTTTTGTCGTCAAATTGAATCGAATCGGCGGGGTTCAGTTATCGTGACTTTCGCCAGCCCTTCCATCAACCTGCCGCAAATGCGCTATGACTGTCATTCGTGTTGTAATCATGGTCAAAACACTGACTGCGAGTATGATCAGGACGACGCCGGTATAGCCGCCCGAACCGATGGAAAAGTTGCCAAACAGGGCTGTGGCCTGATCGGCTTCCGGGGTTGCCAGATTACGCGACGACCACCAGCCGATGATCAGGAAGATCAAAATGGCCAGCGCACCACCGCATAAAGCGCCTTTCAGGGCAGTCCAGAAAAAATGCCGCTCGAATTGCCGCGCGACGAATTTCTGCTCCGCGCCGATAAAATGCAGCACTTCGATGATGTGACCATTACCGGCCATGGCGCCGCGCGTGGCAAAAATAACCGTCAGAACCGTCGCTGCGACCACCAGTCCAAGCACTGCCATGCCGATCAGAACCGTGGAACGGGCCATGGAGACAAGCCGGTCGACCCAGTTGCGGTGATCATCGAAACTGGCGCCGGGAACGTTTTTCACAAGCTCGCTGCGCAGCGTGGCAAAATCCGGCGGGGAGGCTTCATCAAGGCTCACAACCACGAGCCGGGGAACCGGCAGGTCATCAATGTTCAGCCCGGTGCCGAGCCATGGCTCCAAGAGCCGTGCCGTTGCCGCGCGGTCAATCACACGGGTGGATTTAACCCCGGCAAAGCCTTCCGCCAGCTTGCTGGCCTGCACCAGCAGCTTTTCCATATCCTGTCCCTCGACAGGGCGGATCTGGATGGTGGCTTCAGTGGAGATCTGGCTTTGCCATGTGGCGGCTGTCGATTGGACAAGGCTGACCGCGCCAATGGTCAGGCAGGCGAGGAATGTCATGATGGCGATGACAATCATCAGCGCATGACCGACGACGTTACCCGCCGGGACAATTGGCGCTTGACCCGTCTTGCCACGCACAAACTCTATCGCCCGGTCCATGAGACCGAGGGCCAGTACCCGGAGGCGGGCGACATCAATCATAAATATCGAGCCTCCCCTGATCCAGAATCATGCGCCGGGCATTGACCTGATCCATAAGGGTGAGATCGTGAGTGGCGATGACAACGGCGGTCCCGGAACGGTTAAGCTCGCCGAACAGGCGAAGCAAGCGGCGGGCCAGCGGCGGATCAACATTGCCTGTTGGCTCGTCGGCCAGCAGGATTTCCGGCTGGTCGATGAGCGCGCGGGCGATGGCGGCGCGCTGCTTCTCGCCGCCCGACAGAACCGGTGGCAGAACATGCATCCGCTCACCCAGGCCGACCCAGTGCAGCAGCTCTTCGACTTCGGCGCGATAGGTCGCCTCTTCCTTGCCGCGCACCCGCAGTGGCAGGGCGACATTCTGATAGGTTGTCATATGATCGAGCAGACGGAAGTCCTGAAACACCACACCGATCCGGCGGCGCAGCATCGGCATTTCTTTCGATGAAATGGTGGCAATATCCTTGCCGAAAACCGTGATAAGGCCGCGTGTGGGCTTGAGGGTCATGAACAGCAGGCGCAACAGCGAGGTCTTTCCAGCGCCCGAAGGGCCGGTCAGAAACTGGAACGAGCGGGGTGAAATATGGAGGCTGACATCACGCAGAACCTCCGGGCCCATCCCGTATCGTAAACCGACATTCTCAAAACGAATCAAGCGAGACTTTCCAAGTTTTTCATCCAAGCGTGTTTTATTCAGCGCGGACGGATTTGACCACCCATCAATCGCCGCATCGGCTCGTCGAAACATTAATTATTGAGCGGTAGATTTGGGCCATGATTCGGAGGAACATGACTGCAACATGGCAGAGCGACCGGAAAATGCATGATTGCACGATTTAAAACGACCAGCGGCGATTGCGCCTCGCATATCGGACCCTCCCTCCACTTCGACAAAGGCGGAGCGGAAGATGCAATATATGAGTCACTGTCGCCTCAGATTTTACAAGGCATGCCATTAGCAGGATCACCCGCAAACAATCGTATGGCAATTCTACAAAAGTCGCAGCAGGCGGATGCGCGCATGCCCGGCTTTGCCTACTGGCTGCTGGTACTGCTGGTTGCCGCGTCAACCTTCTGGATTTGCGGCGGATATGTATTGTTCAGCCCGCCATATAGCGTCAAGCCGCATGTATCAGGGTCAACAGCGCTTGATCTGTCGCAGCAACGCTATTCCGTCACCGGGCATTGATTTCCTTTCCAACAGTCGTTCAGCTTTTGCTTTTCTGGCTGATATCGGGCTATAGGGAGCCTCACTTGTCGGAAAATCAGGAAAAGTTGCATGCCGAAGGTTGGCGAGAAAAATATCGATGTTCTGTTCAGTGCCGAGACGATTGCCGCGCGCAATCTTGAGCTTGCCGAGGACATCGTCGCAAAGCATTTCGACAATCTGCTTGTCATCTCGATCCTCAAGGGATCGTTTATTTTCGCCGCCGATCTGATCCGCGCCATGCATGATGCCGGTGCCGAGCCCGATGTGGAGTTCATCACGGTCTCCAGCTATGGCAAGGGCACGGAAAGCAAGGAAGTGCGGCTCTTGCGCGATATTGACAGCGATGTGCATGGCCGCGACGTGCTTCTGATCGACGATATTCTGGAATCAGGCAAGACGTTGAAATTCACGCGCGAACTGATGCTGGAACGCGGCGCGCGCAGCGTTTCCATTGCTGTTCTGCTCGATAAGAGCGTGAAGCGAAAAACCGATATCGAAGCGGATTTCAAGGGCTTTGAATGCCCTGATTATTTCGTTGTCGGTTATGGCATGGATGTCGGGCATTCGTTCCGGCAGTTACCCTATGTGGGTGTCGTGCGCGACTGATCCCGGTCAATCGAATTTCAGCAGACGTTCCAGATAGTCCTTTTCCATCTGCGGGCTGAGCGCGTTACCCAGTCTTTGGCGGATCGCATCAAGGATTTGTTTGGCGCGCTGGATATCAGCTTCGCCGGGGAGCATGGGCCTGTCGACATCGGAATAGGAACTGGTGCCGTCCTTGCCCTGCGGGCGTCCCAGCGGATCGAGACCGCCTTGCTCGCCTTTGCCCTTGCCCGTCTGCCCCATGGCCTGCATCTGCTTCATCATGTCCTGACCGCCCTTGCGCAGGGAATCAAGCGCGTTGCTCTGCTGGTCAAGTGCCTGTCCGCTGTCCGCATCGCCGAGTGATTTTTTGGCTTCACCCATGGATTTACCGGCGTCGCCGAAATCCTTGTTGGGCGTAATGCCCTGACCATTCAGATCATCCATCAGCTGCTGTAGGTCCGACTGAAGCTTGCCCTGACCTTCCTGCAGGCCCTTGAGTGCCTTGGCAATCTCTTCCTCGGACATCTGGCCCTGCTGGCCATCCTGCCCCATCTGGCCATTGTCCTGCATCATGCCGTTCTGGCGCTGCTGTTCCAGCCGGTGCGTCTCATTCATTGTTTGCTGCTGACGCCGCATCAGGTCGCCCAGTTTGTTCATCTGCTGCTTCATTGAATCGCCCTGGCCATCTTTGCCCTGAGCCTGACGCATCTGCAGATTGTTCAGCATGTCATTGAGCTGCGAGAGCAATTGCTGGGCCTGTTCCTTCGAGCCCTGCTTGGCCAGTTCCTCGATCTGCTTGAGAATCCGGTCAATATCCTCCTGCCGCAGCTCGCGCGCATTGGGATCGGCCTGCGCCATCTTCGGGTTGCGCTGCGCCTGCTGGGCAAGCTCGCGCATATATTTGTTCATGGCCTTGCGCAGATCGGCCATGCGCTTTTCGATTTCCTCGGGGCTGGCATTCTGCTCGATCGCCTGCCGCAATGCTTCCTGGGCCTCGCGCAGGCTGCGTTCCGCTTCGGAGAGTGCGCCATCTTCAATACCGCGTGCCACCTGCCACATATAGGCGACGACATCGCGCAACTGATCATCGCTGCGGGCAATGTTCAAACGCGAACGGATGCTGCGCAGGGCCAGATAATGGGTCGGGTTCTTGATGGTTTCCTCAGGCCAGAGGGTGATGGCATCCAGCATGTTGAGCACATCAGGCTTGGTATTGGCATTGAGAGCAAGAACACGCCGCTGTTCCACGACAGCGCGGGCCAGTGGATTGGAGAATGGCCGCTCCGGCATGACCCAGGTTCTGGTTTCGCTTCTGGCTTCCTGCTTTGCATCATCGACTGCAAGAAGGGTTATGTGGATTTCCGATCCGGCCCAGACATGCTCGGTGAGGTCCTTGGTGGTCTTGGTATCACCGCCTTGCGCGCCGCGTTTTGGAAGGCTCAGCGGTATTTCAGGGGCGGCATAGAGCGGCCGTGCATCCTTGGCGGGTGGCGCGATCTGTTCGACCTTCGCCTGCGCACTGGCAGCGCCGTAATCGTCCTTGATCTCGTATGTCAGTTCCATCGTGCCATTGACGGCGCTTGACGGTTCCTTGGTAAAGCGGATCGTTGGCGGCTGATCCGGCAGAACTGTAAATGCCCATTCGGAATCGACATTGCTGCTGTCAGTCAGCTTGATAGCGGTGTTGGTCTCAAGCGCCACTTCGAAATTGCGTGGCTGGTCCTTGGCAGCTGTGGCCTCTTCCGGCTTTGCCGCGTCCTTGACGGCGACCTCAGTAGGCTTGCCATCAGGCAGAGTCTTCGTGACTTTCTCCGAGCCGGTGCCGCCGATAATACGAATAACCAGCGTGCTGTTCTGCGGAACAGTGAACTGCTTTTCCTGATTATTGGCAGCCGAGGTGAGAAAAACCGGCGGGCGGCCCGTATAGCGCGGCGGCGTAACCCAGGCATCGATGCGAGGCGGCAAGGCATTGCTGGCGCTATGGCTTTTGAATGCATCGCTGAGGCGTCCACCGAGCGGACCACCGGAAAAAGCGAAGGCGATAACGAGGAGCAATCCGACAACGGCCCGCAGGCCCCAAGGGTCGATTTCCGGAATATTCGTGCGTGGCAGTCCGCTTCTCAGACCCTTGATGCGCTCCGCCATGCGCCTGCGGTGCTCGTCCCACAAGGCTTGCGCGAACGGATCATCCTTGCTCGTCGCTATCGTTTCCGACTGGACGGCGATGGGCTGGTGGTCAAGTGTGTTGACGTCTTCGAGATGACGGCTGACTTCCGCGTGATCAGGCAGGCGGAATTTCAGCAGGATATAGAGGCAGGCCGGCAGTGAGAGCACGAACAGCGCCAGCAATCCCAGCCGCGCCAGATCGGGCAGGGTGCGGAAAATGCCAAACCAGGCAAAGATCACGAACAATGCGATGACAAGCAGTGTTGGTAGCACCAGCGGCCAGAGCCGTTCAAAGGCGAGGGTCAACCACGCGGACAAGCGAAGGCGATCGATATTTTTGAAAATATCGAACCTGACCCTTTCAGCGTCCCGTTGGTCCGGGTGTTGACCGGTCATCCTCACTCCATCTCGTCAACTGCATGAATCTTTATGACGCGTCGACTTAACCTTGAGAATACCACTCATCGTGGCAAAGGCGAGGCCTTGGCGCAAAAAGCTGTTCACCGTTGTGTGTATATGCCGGTGCTCTAAAGCCAGTCGGGTATCGAATCGAGGCCTATCAGTTCCTCGTAGCTCGTGCGCGGGCGCACAACGTGGAACTGATCGCCGTTCACAAGCACTTCGGGAACGAGCAGGCGGGTATTATAGGTGCCTGCCTGAACCGCGCCATAGGCTCCAGCCGTGCCGATGGCAATCAGATCGCCGGGCGCTGGACGCGGAAGGTCGCGGTCAAGCCCGATATAATCGCCGGTCTCGCAAACCGGCCCGACCACATCGCCGCGAATGCGTGGATGGCTTGGCGTTGCTTCCTTGACCGGGCGGATCGTGTGGAATGCGTCATAGAGTGTTGGCCGGATAAGGTCATTCATCGCCGCATCGACAATGATGAAATTGCGCGCATCGCCCTCTTTGACGAAAATGACTTCACTGACCAAAATACCGGCATTGCCGACGATCAGGCGCCCCGGCTCGAATATCGTCTTCAGCCCCAGCGGCTTGATATGCTTGGTAACGATGGCTGCATAGGCATCGGGCAGGGGTGGCGGGTTGTTGTCGAAGTGGTAGGGAATGCCGAGGCCGCCGCCGAGATCGACATGGTTGATATCATGGCCGTCAGCTTTGAGATCGCCGACCAGCTGTGCGAGCAGGGCAAAAGCATCATCAAACGGTTCCAGATCGGTGATCTGGCTGCCAATATGCATATCAACGCCCCGGACCTTGAGGCCGGGCAGCTTTGCCGCATGGGCATAGACGGAACGCGCCTTGGCCAAGGGAATGCCGAACTTGTTCTCGGACTTACCTGTCGAAATCTTCTTATGCGTCTTGGCGTCCACATCGGGATTGATACGCAGCGACACCGGCGCGATCTTTCCTGCTGCAACGGCCCGGCTGGAGAGAAGCTCCAGCTCAGGCTCGGATTCCACATTGAAGCAGTGAATCCCGGCACTGAGCGCAAAGTCCATTTCGCCCGGCTTCTTGCCAACGCCCGAAAAGACGATCTTGCTGGCCGGAATGCCCGCTGCGAGCGCACGGCGCATTTCGCCTTCCGACACCACATCGGCACCGGAGCCGAGACGCGCAAGGGTTTTCAAAACGGCCTGATTGGAATTGGCTTTCAGCGCATAGCAGACCAGTGCATCCATTTCGGCAAAGGCCGCGGCAAAAACCTTATAGTGCCGCTCGATGGTTGCCGTCGAATAGCAATAGAAGGGGGTGCCGACCGCCTTGGCGATATCGGGAATGCTGACGTTCTCGGCATGGAGAACGCCGTCCTTATAATCGAAATGGTTCACGAAAAATCAGCCTAGATTATCGAGTCGAGGAAAAAGCGCTTGTCTTCAACGGGCGGTTTGGCAGGTTTGGCCTCGCCCGGTGCCGGTGCGGTTACCGATGCTGGCGGCAGTTCAAGCGGGCCCTTGCGGCCACAGGCCGATACCGCGCTTACGATTGCAACCGCCATCAGAATTGTCGTGAGGTAAGAACGGCTTCTCATAGATTTTGATCCTGTCGTCCGGAAATATGTTGTCCTGTCTAACGTATGGGAACGCTATTTGCATCCCCCATCATCAGACTTACGATTTCGTGATGCGTTTTTGCCAGAACTTGATCTGTTTGCGAACCTGTTCCGGAGCCGTGCCGCCATAGGATTTGCGGCTGCGCACGGATTTGTCCACGGTCAGATAGCCAAACACCGCATCGGTGATCCCAGGGTGAATGCCTTTCAAGTCATCAAGCGTCAATTTGCCAAGCTCGACTTTCTTCTGTTCGGCAAGTGCCACGGCACGGCCGGTCACATGATGCGCCTCGCGGAACGGCAGGCCAAGCTCACGCACCAGCCAGTCGGCAAGATCGGTCGCCGTCGAATAACCGGAACCCGCAGCCTTCTTCATGGCGGCGGTGTTGATGGTCATATCGCCGACCATGCCGGTCATGGCGGCCAGCGCCAGTTCAAGCGTTTCGGCGGCGTCGAAAACGGCTTCCTTGTCTTCCTGCATGTCCTTGGAATAGGTCAGCGGCAGGCCCTTCATGACGGTGAGCAGCCCAACCAGCGAGCCGGTGATACGGCCTGTTTTGGCACGCACCAGTTCTGCGGCATCGGGGTTTTTCTTCTGCGGCATGATGGATGAGCCGGTGGAGAAGGAATCCGACAGGCGCACAAAGCCGAATTGCGGTGTCGACCAGATGACGATTTCTTCGGCGAGCCGCGAAAGATGGGTAGCGGCAATTGCCGCCAGCGACAGGAATTCCAGCGCGTAGTCGCGATCGGATACGCTGTCGAGCGAGTTGCGGGTCGGCTCACGAAAGCCGAGTTGTTTCGCCGTCATATGCCGGTCGATGGGAAAACCTGTTCCGGCGAGTGCGGCAGCGCCGAGCGGCGACTCGTCCATACGCTCGATTGCGTCCTTCACCCGGCTCAAATCACGGCCGAACATTTCCACATAGGCCATGCAGTGATGGCCGAAGGTAACGGGCTGTGCCGTTTGCAAATGGGTGAAGCCCGGCATCAGTGTCGCGGCATGTTCTTCGGCGCGCTTCAGGAAGGCTTCGATGAGCTTTTTCAGCGCGGCCGCTGTTCGTTGCAATTCTTCCTTGACCCACAGGCGGAAATCCACGGCAACCTGATCATTGCGCGAGCGGGCTGTGTGCAGGCGGCCAGCCGGCGCGCCGATGAGTTCGGCAAGGCGCGACTCGACATTCATGTGAATGTCTTCAAGTTTGCGTGAGAAAACGAACTTTCCGCTCTCGATTTCTGACAATATCGTGTTCAGGCCCTTTGCGATCTTGTCGTGATCCTCAGCTGCGATTATGCCGGTTTTCGCAAGCATGGCAGCATGAGCAAGAGAACCGGCGATATCCTGGGCATAGAGTTTCTGGTCAAAACCGATGGAAGCGTTGATTTCTTCCATAATGGCAGCCGGACCCGAGGCAAAACGGCCTCCCCACATTTCATTGCTGTTTTTCTTGTCGGACATTGTAAACCTTGGGTGAGCCTTTGGTGAACCGGGGTGGATAGACGGAAAGTGTAAAATATGAGCGACGGCAACGAACCACAGAAGACCACGTCAGGCGGCAACAGGAAAATCATTCTTCTTGCTGCGCTCGCAGGCATAGTTGCCGGTGCGGTTGGGGTATACGTGATGGAGCGGCCCTCTGGCAACATTGTTGCCGGAACAAACACGACCGATCAATGCACAGCCAAGACCGATACGGCCAAGAAGATCGATGCGGCAGCCACTGGCGCCGTTGCCGCCATGCGCGGAGCCGAAAAGCCGCAATCCATGTCTTCGCTTTCCTTCACTGGCCCCGATGGCAAGCCGATGCGGCTGGCGGATTTCAAGGGCAAGACCATCCTCGTCAATCTCTGGGCCACCTGGTGCGCGCCCTGCCGTGAGGAAATGCCCGCGCTTGATGCGCTGCAAACCAAAAAGGGCGGCGATAATTTTCAGGTCGTGACGATCAATATCGATACGGGCGACGATCAGAAGCCGAAGGGCTTTTTGAGCGATATCGGCGTGAAGTCCCTGACGCTTTATCGCGATCCAACCATGGGCGTGTTCAATGAGTTGAAGCGCAAGAATCTGGCATTTGGCCTGCCGGTGACGATGATCGTCGACAAGGACGGCTGCCAGATCGCCGCAATGAATGGTCCTGCACCATGGGAAAGCGATGATGCTGCCAAACTGATCGATGCGGCAATATCGGCGCAGTAGTCTGAGAGCCGTTCTTTACCAACAGGCTTGAACATGGAGGGTGGTTCGACACGCTGACCATGAGGGAGAGCGGTGGATGCAACGATAATCGTAAAGATTGCAGATTACAGGGCTGCGGAACTTGACACCCTGCAATCCTCACTCTCCCTCATCCTGAGCTTGTCGAAGGGCGCAACAACGGTTCTGCAATCAACATATTAAGCTTCCCTATTGCCACGCCCGCTTTTGCGTCTGGCTATTGAAAGGTGGGAAAGACGGGCGATCCAAAGGGGAACGCGGAAGTCTTGGCATTGGTAGTGTAGTCAGTGCGTTCCCCGGAGATTTTCCTGTTTGAACCAAGAAAATAACCGGATCACCCGTCCCGATGACTGGTTTTACCCTTGTGAGATAAAACCTTTCCTCTGCGGTTGGGGTCTCCCCGCAGGTGAAATCACTGATCCTTTCCTGACTTCGAAAGTTTTCCGGAGCATTCCCGCCGGAAAGGACACCATCAGAATAAGCGAGGTGGGATGGTGTTGGATAAGTTGGCGCTATTTTTTTGAAAATTGATCGTTGCATGAATGTTGTGCGTGGTTCGACACGCTCACCATGAGGGAGAGAGGTGGGTTGCAGGGAGCCAAGTTCTGCAAGCTCTGCGCTGCACTCTTTGCGCTGCAATCTCTGCGATTAGCGTTGCATCCACCCAAGCCCCTCATGGTGAGCCTGTCGAACCACAGCGGCATTCACCCCCCTCTGTCCTGTCGAACATCTCCCCCACAAGGGGGGAGATCAGCCTTCACTACTGCCTTTGCACAATCTGCAACGTTTCCTGTTGTGGGAAATGTCCGACAGGACAGAGGGGGGTGATTACATCTACCAACGTTGCGGTTGCGGACCGCAGTTCCTGTTGCATCGATATGGTGAGCGTGTCGAACCACGCAAAATCTTTATGCAAAAACAAAACCCGCCGGGATTTTCATCCACGGCGGGTTTGTATTCATCACATCTGAGCGGCCCGATTATTCAGCTTGACCGGCAGCGGCCTTGCGGGCTTTTTTGGCTTTGTATTTGTCAAAGCCGGAGGGATCGCCGGGCTTGCGTTCTTTGGGAGCTTTTTTGGCCTTTTCAGGCTTTTCCGTGGTCCAGCCTTCCGGCTTCGCCTTGGCAGGCTTGGCAGCCCAATCGGCTTTTGGCTTGTCGTCATAAGCACGGGGGCGATCATCGCGCGGTTTGTCATCGCGGGCACGGGGTGGCTTGCGGTCGTCCCATTCGCGCTTCTCGCCAAAGGTCTTCTTCGGCTTGAAATCGCTGCGTGGGGAGGATGATCCTGCGCCCTCGCTGCGGGTGATATTCACGCCCTTTTCGCCGGTGCCGTATTGCTTGATCCGGGCAAGAAATGCATCGGCCTTGCTGGCGGTGATTTCGAAGCGGGTTTCGGTCTCAAGAATCTTGATCGAGCCGACATCGGTCTTGGTAATATCGCCAGCCTTGCAGATCAGCGGCAGCAGCCAGCGCGGTTCGGCACGCTGTTTGCGGCCAACGCTGAGCGAGAACCAGGCGCCGCTTTCAAACTGTTCAAAACGATCTGAACGGGGAGCACGGTCGCTGCGATCGCTACGATCACCGCGGCCCGGACGGTCGTCATAGCTTCCCTTGCGGATCGGCTCGAGGACGTGGGCTGGTGTGTTCGACAGTTCTTCCGGCGCAGGCCGTGCAGCCATTTGCTGACGCATATAAGCGGCTGCAATCTGTTCGGGCGAATGCAGCGCGAGCAATTCGCGCACATGATCGCCTTCTTCTTCGGTCATGACTTCGGTCAGTGACGCATCGTTGAGGATACGGTCATAATTGCGCTTGTTGATGGCGGCAGCATCCGGCGGCGGCACCATGGTGGTGCTGAGCTTGGCCATCTGCAGCAGGCGCTCGGCCGAACGGCGGCGCGATGCCGGTACGATCAGAACGCAGATACCCTTGCGGCCCGCGCGTCCCGTACGGCCACTGCGGTGGAGCAGTGTATCGGGGTTGGTCGGCAGATCGGCGTGGATAACAAGGTCGAGATTGGGCAGATCAATACCGCGCGCGGCAACGTCGGTGGCAACACAAACGCGGGCACGGCCGTCGCGCATGGCCTGCAATGCATTGGTGCGCTCGGCCTGGCTAAGTTCGCCCGAGAGCGAAACAACGGAGAAACCGCGATTGGACAGGCGGCTGGTCAGGTGCTTGACCGCTTCGCGGGTCGAGCCGAATACGATAGTGTTCTGTGCATCGTAGAACAGCAGCGCATTGATGATCGCATTTTCGCGTTCGCGCGGGGCGACCGGCATGATGTGATATTCAATATCGCTGTGCTGGGACTTTTCGCTGGTGGCAGTGATGCGCAGTGCATCGTTCTGGAACTGTTTTGCCAGCTGGGCAATGGGTTTGGGCACGGTCGCCGAGAACATCAGCGTGCGGCGCTCTTTTGGTGCTTCGCCGAGGATGAATTCAAGGTCTTCACGGAAGCCAAGGTCGAGCATCTCGTCGGCTTCATCGAGAACAACGGCGCGCAATTCGGTCATATCGAGCGAGCCGCGAGTGATATGGTCGCGCAGACGACCCGGCGTGCCGACGACAATATGGGCGCCGCCCTGCAATGCACGGCGTTCCTTGGTCATGTCCATGCCGCCAACACAGGAGGCAATGCGTGCACCGGTTTTTTCGTAGAGCCATTCCAGCTCGCGGCGAACCTGCAAAGCAAGCTCGCGGGTCGGGGCAATGACCAGCGCATAGGGGGCGCCGATAGATGTGAAGCGGTCTTCGCCTTCAAGCAGCGTCGGTGCGATGGCGATACCGAATGCAACTGTCTTGCCAGAGCCCGTCTGGGCGGAGACGAGAAGGTCGGCGCCATCTGCTTCCGGAGCAAGCACAGCGGTCTGCACAGGCGTCAGGGTCTCGTAACCACGGGCCGCCAATGCACCGGACAGCGCCGGGGCGATAGAATCGAAAATAGTCATTAATGAACTTTCAAGTACGTGTTTGGGCTGGTGTTTTCGGCTCGGCATATGTTGGGGCACGAGCGGCACGCATATAGCTTTGTTGCGCTCTCGTAGAGGTTGCGGGGCATTTCGTCAATGGCGGGGACGCATAGCTCGGTTGCAATTGAGCGGGAGCGGGGGTGCTGAGGGGGCGATTATGGCTTGATTCAGTTGGTGAGTGGTTCGTGGTTCGACAAGCTCACCATGAGGGAGAGGGGTGATGCAAGGGAGTTAAGTTCTGCACCCTCTGTGATCTGCAACCTTTGTGATCTGCAAAACTGACGATTATCGTTGCATCCTCACTCTCCCTCATGGTGAGCTTGTCGAACCACGAACCACACACAGTACTTAAACAGCAAAACCCGCGCGTTTCAGGCGAACAATGGCAAGATCAAGCGCGGAAAGAAAGGCGGACCGGTCTTTTGGTGAAAAGGGTCTGGGGCCACCGGTGATCTGACCGGCAGAGCGCAACTCGTCCATCAGGTTGCGGGTGGCCAATGTGTTGCCGATGGATGCCTCGGTGAAGGCGCGGCCCGTGGGGGAGATGGCATCGGCCCCTGCTTTGACGCAGCGGCTGGCGAGCGGAATGTCTGCCGTCACCACCACATCGCCGCGCGAGACACGTTCGGCAATCCAGTCGTCAGCCGCATCAAAGCCATCGCTGACAATAACGCGCGCGATCATCGGATCGCGCGGGATGGTCATGAAGGAATTGGAGACGACGAAGACCTTGACGCCATAACGTTCGGCAACGCGGTAAATCTCCGCTTTAACAGGACAGGCATCAGCGTCGACATAGATAGTGATGGATTTCTGATCGTTCATGCTCAACCGAATATATGAAGGGCGGCAAAACCGACAGATGCGGCAAAGCCAATGGCAAATCCGACCGCCAGTGCAGCGACAAGCAGGCCGGTGCCAAGCCATACGCCATCCTGTTCGCCAAGGCCAATACTGAGCAGAACAATGCTGAGCGCCGGCAACTGGTTGACGAGGGGGACGGGCAGAACAACGAGAAAGGACAGCAAAAGAACGATGATACTGATGATCCGCTCCATGATTGCCTGCGGCAGCGGCCAATAGCGCGGCTGCGCAAGCCGTTCAAAGCGGGCAAGCAGTGGTTCGAGTTTGCGAACAATACGCCTGTAGGTTTCGATACTGATGAATTTGCGACGCAGGAGTGCCGGAAACCATGGGTTTTCCATGCCAATCAGCAATTGGGTCGACAGAAGGATGAGGGGAATGCCGAAGATCGTCGATGTTCCCGGCGGTAGGGGTATCAGATTAAGCGCTGCGAAGAGAATGAACAGCGCGCCGAAGCTGCGCTCGGAAAGCGCGGACAGAATGTCATCGAATGAAATCCTGTCCGCGTCTGTTTCACCAAGCTCGACCAGAACGCTGGACAGGCGCCGTTCGGCGGGGTTTCCCGAAGGGTCCCAATCAAACGGTTTCCCACCAGCGTTCATGCGTGTTTCTCCATTGATAGGATTAAGCTTTTCTCTCTGCCTCGGCGATGGAAAGTGCCGAAGCCTGTTCTGCATCTATCGTTAATTCAGACTCTGGCACATCGTTGCGGGTTTTCCAGAGAGAACTCAGGATACCGGCGGCAAGAATGCCAAGTGTGATCGACAGTGACCACATAGGCGGTATCTTGGCCAGTCCCAAAGCGTCCGCCACGAATATCTTTCCGCCAATGAAAACAAGCACCAGAGACAGGGCATATTTAAGGTAGACGAAGCGATGGATCAGACTTGCGAGGGCAAAATACAGCGCACGCAGACCAAGGATCGCAAAGATGTTCGAGGTGAAAACGATATAGGGATCGGTGGTGATGGCAAAAATCGCGGGGATGGAATCCACCGCAAAGATGACATCGGCGAGTTCCACCATGACCAGCGCCAACAGCAGGGGAGTGATCCATGTCTTGGATTTGCCCGTATGCGGGTCAGTACGGCGGATCATGAATTTTTGCCCGTGCAATTCGCTCGTCACACGAAAGCGCTTATTCATGAACTTGAAGACGGGATTGGCGGAAACGTCGTATTCCTCGTCTCCCGCCATCAGCATGCGAATACCTGTGATGATCAGGAACGTCGCGAACAGATAGAGGACCCACTCATATTGTTCGACAATCGCAGCACCCGCCGCGATCATGATGCCGCGAAGGATGACAACACCGAGAATGCCGTAAACAAGCACGCGGTGCTGGAATTGCTTGGGAATGGCGAAATAGCCGAAAATCATGGCGATGACGAAAATATTGTCCATCGCGAGGCTTTTCTCGACCACAAAGCCGGTCAGGTACTGCATCCCGGCTTCGCTGCCGAGTTCCCACCAGAGGAAGCCGCCAAAGGCGACACCAAGGCTGATGTAAAATGCCGAAAGCCAAAGGCTCCGGCTCATGCCTATATCGTGATTTTTTCGATTAAGAACGCCCAGATCGAGGACGAGAAGAACAAGTACGAGGGCAAAAAAGCCAAGCCACATCCATAGGGGCTTGCCCATGGCATCAACAAACAGAATCTCCATGTGAAAAATGATCCGCCGGCATCGGTTCCAGATTACAGCTCCGACATCACGAAAGAGCCGGTCACTTCCGCCAGAGGGGCCCGGTGCTGCAATTCTGTTTCAGTTGGGGAGAAGCACAGACCAATGCAAGGGTTTGATCGTAATAAATAATTCAGCCGGACAGAATGCCGCGCAGTGCGCAGCTATCAGCGGGTTGGAACGGGGTTTTCACCGCGATAATCGTAAAAACCGCGCCCGGCCTTGCGCCCGAGCCAGCCAGCTTCGACATATTTGACCAGAAGCGGGCAGGGCCGGTATTTTGAATCCGCCAGACCATCATGCAGCACCTGCATGATCGACAGGCAGGTGTCGAGGCCGATGAAGTCGGCAAGCTGCAACGGGCCCATCGGATGATTGGCGCCAAGCTTCATAGCCGTATCGATGGCTTCAACCGAACCGACGCCTTCATAAAGCACATAGATGGCTTCGTTGATCATCGGCAGAAGAATACGATTGACGATGAAAGCCGGGAAATCCTCGGAGACGGTCAATGTCTTGTCGAGGCTGGTAACGAACTGGCGCGCGGATTCGAAGGTGACGTTTTCCGTGGCGATGCCGCGGATCAGTTCAACCAGCTTCATCACCGGAACCGGATTCATGAAGTGAATGCCGATAAAGCGCTCGGGGCGATCCGTGGTGGCGGCAAGCCGTGTGATGGAAATCGATGAGGTATTGGTGGCGAGGATCGCCTCCGGGTTGAGGTTGGGGCAAAGCTGGGCAAAAATCTTGCGCTTGACGGTTTCGTCTTCCGTCGCGGCTTCAATGGCAAGATCAACGCCCGCAAGATCTTCCATGCGCGGGGCAGGGCGGATGCGCGACATGCCCTTCACACGCTCTGCTTCCTCAAGCTTGCCGTGGGAAACCTGCCGCGCCATGTTGCCATTGACGGTGGCAATGGCCTTTTCCAGCTGTTCGGCGGATTGGTCGTGGATCAAAACATCATATCCGGCCAGTGCACAAACGTGAGCGATACCTCCGCCCATTTGTCCCGCGCCGATAATGCCTACAGTTTTGATCGAGCCAGCCATGTTTCCATCCGTTTATTTATTGTAGCACCAAACCAGGGTCAAAACTCATTAATCTGGTGGAAATAGCACGAGGCTTTTCGACCAGATTAATGAGTTTTGACCCTAAATGGCCGGGGTAGCATTCGTCTACCCCGGCCATGCAGATTCATTTCAATCTTGCGATTAAAATCAGAGCGCTTTTTCAAGCTCCGGCAGAATAACGAAGAGATCGCCTACCAGACCGTAATCGGCAACCTGGAAAATCGGTGCTTCTTCGTCTTTGTTGATGGCAACGATGACCTTGGAGTCCTTCATGCCTGCCAGATGCTGAATGGCTCCGGAGATACCAACAGCGATGTAAAGATCAGGCGCAACAACCTTGCCTGTCTGACCAACCTGCCAGTCATTGGGAGCATAACCGGCGTCCACCGCAGCGCGCGATGCGCCGACGGCAGCACCGAGCTTGTCGGCAACCGGAAGGATGACTTCCTTGAACTTCTCGTTGGAACCAAGCGCACGGCCACCGGAGATGATGATCTTCGCCGAAGTGAGTTCCGGACGGTCACCGCCCGAAAGCTTGGCTTCGATGAACTTCGACAGGCCGGGATTGGCGGCAGCCGCAACAGTCTCGACAGAAGCCGAGCCACCTTCGCCAGCCGCCGCAAAGGTTGCGGTGCGTACGGTGATGACACGCGTTGCATCGGTCGCCTGAACGGTCTGCAGGGCGTTACCCGCATAGATCGGACGCTTGAATGTATCGGGTGCGATGACCTCGATAATATCGGAGATCTGCATGACATCGAGCAGAGCTGCAACGCGCGGCAGGATATTCTTACCGTTGGTGGTTGCAGCGGCAATGATGGTGTCATAGTTGCCAGCGATCGAAACGATCAGGGCAGCCGTGGCTTCCGCAAGGCGGTTGGCCAGATCATCGCTGTCTGCAAGCAGGACTTTCTTGACACCGGCAAGCTTGGCAGCCTGATCGGCAACGCCCTTGGCGCCTTTGCCAGCCACCAGAACATGCACATCGGAACCGATGGCAAGCGCTGCGGTCAATGCCTTGGCGGTCTGGTCGGAAAGGGTCTCGTTATCGTGTTCGGCAAAAAGAAGAATAGCCATGGTGAATTCCTTTCCTGATCTTAGAGAACGCCAGCTTCGTTCTTCAGCTTGCTGATGAGTTCGGCAACGTCCTTGACCTTGACGCCTGCCTTGCGGCCACCCGGCTCTTCGGTCTTGAGAACCTTGAGACGTGGTTTGGTGTCAACGCCGTAATCGGCTGCAGTCTTTTCATCCAGCGGCTTCTTCTTTGCCTTCATGATATTCGGCAGGGAAGCATAGCGCGGCTGGTTGAGGCGAAGGTCCGTGGTGACTATGGCCGGGAGCTTGATTTCGATGGTCTGGAGGCCGCCGTCAACTTCGCGGGTAACGTTGGCAGTATCGCCGCCAAGTTCAACCTTCGAAGCAAATGTGCCCTGGCTCCAGCCGAGGAGTGCCGAAAGCATCTGGCCTGTTTGGTTGGCATCGTCGTCAATGGCCTGCTTGCCGAGAATGACGAGCTTTGGCTGTTCGGCGTCGACAATGCCCTTCAAAATCTTGGCAACGGCCAGCGGCTCGACGAGATCGTCAACCTTGACCAGAATGCCGCGATCGGCGCCCATGGCGAGCGCAGTGCGGATGGTTTCCTGAGCCTGAGCAGGTCCAACGGAGACAACGATCACTTCCTCTACCTTGCCAGCCTCTTTCAGGCGCAGGGCTTCCTCGACCGCGATTTCGTCGAACGGGTTCATCGACATCTTCACATTGGCAAGCTCAACGCCCGAACCGTCGCCCTTAACCCTGATCTTCACATTGTAATCGACTACCCGCTTTACCGGTACGAGGACTTTCATGGGGACTCCCTCTCAAAAAACTGCAAGCTGATTTAACTGCCGGGCAATGGCACCCGCTTGCCGGATGCCGACATTGAAGCGAAAAAAACGACACGCTGGCGTGTCAGGATCGTGCGGGACCGTAAATATGACTAACGTAAAGGTCAATCGCGGAGTTTGCGCTTATCCGCCTTAAACGATTGAAAGTTGCCGGCTCTAGCGACCCCAGCGGGTTGATGGTGGTTCAGGCGGTGTCTGTTCCGATTGCTTGTCGATCACGACGGCGCGCGGTGAAACGATGGCGCGATCAAAAAGCGGGACGCTTCGCCGTTTGAACGGGATCAGCAGGAGGGCACCGGCAATAATGCCGCCAACATGGCCAGACCACGATATGCGATCCTCGCCATGGGTGATCACCATGACGAACTGAATGCCGACCCAAAGCAGCAGGGGATAGAGCGCGGGGATGCGCAGGGGAATACGGCCAAAGGCCAGCACCCAGACCCGGACACGGGGATGCAGCAGCAGATAGGCCATGATCACCCCGGCAATGGCGGCCGATGCCCCAATGAGCGGCCCCTCCGACATTGGATCAAGTGTGCCGTGCAGGAAAGCACCGGCGGCGGCGCAAAGCAGATAAAAGATCAGGAATTTGATGTGCCCCATTGCGTCTTCGACATTGTCGCCAAAAACCCAAAGGAACAGCATGTTGCCGCCCAGATGCCAAATATTGGCATGCAGGAAGGCATAGGTGACGTAGGTAAAGGTGGATGGCACGAAATCAAACTCGGGCGGAAGCACAGCTGAGTGGTGCATCACGGCCGGAATGTAGCCAAAGCCGATAGCGGCAGCGTTGGAGGCGGTATCGGAGAGGCTCGTAAGGCAGAAAATTAGGACATTCAGGGCAATCAGCGTCAGGGTGACGTATTGAAGCTTGATGTATTTGAGGCTGTTGGCGTCGTAGAGTGGTATGAACATCGGCGCCGTTCCCCCGTTCAGCGGTTCTTACCGGGCACCCATAACACGTCCCTTGCGCCATTGTCATTGACGGCACGCGCGGCGACGAAGAGAAAATCCGAAACACGGTTGATGTATTTGAGCGCCGCTGGCGTGACGATCTCATCGGGCTTTTGCGCCAGCTCAACCATGTGCCTCTCCGCGCGTCTTGCGACCGTGCGGGCAAGGTGCAGGGCGGCAGAAGCCGCCGATCCGCCCGGTAGAACGAAAGAGCGCAGCGGTGCGAGTTTTTCATTCAACAGGTCAATATCCGCCTCGACCCGCGCTGTCTGGCTGTCGACAATGCGCAAAGGCTCGTATTCAAGCTTTTCGCCCGTATCAGGGGTGGCAAGATCGGCACCAAGATCAAAAAGATCATTCTGGATGCGTGCAAGCATGGCATCGATCTCGGGAAAATCCTTCTCCGTATGCAACCGCGCCAGACCGACACAGGAATTGGCCTCATCAACCGTGCCATAGGCTTCGACACGAAGATCATGCTTCAGACGGCGCGCACCGCTGCCAAGGCCTGTCGTCCCGTCATCGCCGGTTTTCGTGTAGATCTTGTTGAGCTTAACCATGGGGCTTCCCGATTAACTGGCAGCGCGGTGGAAATAAATCGCGCCAACAATCAGGATAATCGCCACCAGTTGCAGGAAAATGCGCAGCTGCATCATCTTGTTGGAGAAATTGGCGTCGCCGCCTTTCATCATGTTACGCAGACCAATCAGCAGCACAATTGCGACAGCGGCGATGGCGATGAGCGCCAGAAACTTGAAGATGATATCCATTGTTCTTTCCTTTTCAGGCCAATCTCTTTTCAGGACTGACCGGCAAGCATGCGGTATAGCGCACGCGACGACAGAAATCTGCGGACAAAAACAGCAAATTTCGCAGGTCGTGTGACGAGATAATGGGGTTTCGGGCGCGGATTTTCCAATGCGTGTTTCAGCACGGAATAGACGGCATCAGGACCAAGTTTGGCGCGTGACTTGGTGCCACCCTGTGACAGGCGGGCAATCTGCTTCTGATAGTCCGCACGATGTACGGAACCTTCAACATCGATATATTTTTCGATCTGCTTCAGCGCATTGTAGGTGAAGCGCGACTCTATCGGGCCCGGCTCGATCAGGGATACGTGGATGCCGGAGCCTTCAAGCTCCATGCGTTGAACCAGCATCAGGCCCTCAAGCGCAAATTTGGACGAGACATAGGCACCGCGCCATTTCATCGGCACAAGCCCGAGGATGGATGAGCAATGAACGATCCGCCCGTGGCCCTGACGGCGCATGACCGGAACGATATGCCGGGTCAGCTCATGCCAGCCGAAGAAATTGGCGTCGAATTGTTCCCGCAAACCTTCTATCGGCAAATCCTCCACCGCGCCCGGCAGTGCATAGGCGCCGTTGTTGTAGAGCGCATCCAGCGTGCCGCCGGTCGCCGCGAGCACAGTTTCAACCAGCGCTTTGATGGAATCCGGTTCGCGATAATCGAGATAATGGGCGGAAAGGCCATCGGCTTTCAGGGCTGCGATATCTTCATCCCGCCGCGCTGTTGCAAAGACCGTCCAGCCATCCGCCTGCAGCGCACGGGCGCAATAGGCGCCGATGCCGCTGGAACAACCTGTGATCAAAACCGTTCTGGAACTGGTCATTCTTTTCCGATTGCTGCAAACCAAGCCACGAAATCAAAAAAAGACTTCACATATTCGCCTGTGCCTTGCAATGTCACGCCAAAGGGACGAACCATTTTCAATGCGTAGAGTATATGTTTTTCTCCGGCGGGTGGCCTTCGATACATTGAGGCATTTCAGCACGGATGACGGTTGGGCTTTCGCAAGCCATATCGCCCTTTCAGGCATTCTGGCGCTGTTTCCGTTCCTGATTTTTGCCACGTCGCTTGCCAGCTTCCTTGGTGCCAGCGCCTTTACCGATACGGCAGTGCATGTGGTGTTCGACACTTGGCCTGAAGTGATTGCGCGGCCAATTGCGCAGGAAGTGCGCAACGTTCTCAACGTGCAGCGCGGCGGACTTTTGACCATCAGCGTGATCGCCGCCGCCTATTTTGCCTCCAATGGTATCGAAGCGCTGCGCATTGCGCTCAACCGCGCCTATCGCGTGGTTGATACACGCTCGATTATCTATTGCCGGTTGCAGAGTCTTGGCTATGTGATTGTGGCGACCATCGGGATCATGGCCATCAGCTTTCTGCTGGTGCTTGCGCCACTTGCCTTGCGCATTGCGACGAAATGGGTGCCTGAGCTTGATCTTCTTTCCGGCACTATCGGCTTCTGGCGCTATTGCATCGCGTCGGCAGTGTTGATCGTCGGGCTGCTGGTCGTGCATCTGTGGCTACCCGCAGGACGGCGCAGACTTGTTGATATCCTGCCGGGGATTTTGCTGACGCTGCTCGCATGGACCATCGGCGCGACGATTTTTGCCAGCTATCTCGAAACTTTCGCGTCCTATGTGACGACCTATGCGGGGTTGGCATCGATCATGGTCGCCATCGTGTTCCTCTATATTATCGCCGCGATTTTCATTATCGGTGCCGAGGTCAATGCGGCCATCATCCATTACCGCGAGGGCAGGGTCGCCAAGCGCCTCTGACCGGTGGAGAGCGCAACGCCGAGCGTTGCCACCACCATGCCGCATAGTTGGAACAGCGTCAGTGTCTCGCCGAAAAGCACATAGGCCATAAGCGCGGTCACGCCAGGCACAAGATAGAACAAAGATGCCACCTTGGAGACGGCACCCTGATTGATCAGGATCATCAGGAGAAGCACCGCTCCGATCGACAGCACCACAACCAGCCAGAACAGGGCAAAACCCAGCGGTGCTGCCCAGATCACCACATGGGTTTCAAACAGCAGCGAGAAAATACCTGTTAGAACAGCCGCACCAAGATATTGCAGGGTGGTGCCTGCTTTCAGGTCAATCGTACCGACAAAACGCTTCTGCCAGACGGTTCCGGTGCTGATTGCCAGCACCGACAGGATGGAGGCGCTGACCGTTGCCGGGGTAATGCCATCGGCAGAGACGGACAGTTTTGGCCAGAGCACCATGGCAACGCCGATGAAACCCACGGCCAGACCGGCCCAATGGCGCGGCAGGATTTTCTCGTGCAGAACTGCCCCGGCAATCAGCGCCGTGATCAGTGGTTGCAGTCCCACCACCAGCGCCGACATGCCTGCGGGCAGCCCCCGGTGGATCGCCCAGAACACGGCCCCAAGGTAGACGCCGTGGATCAGGCAACCCGCAATAATCGCATGCATCGCTCCGCGCCCGCTTGGCCAATTATTGCCCGCCAGCACAACCCAGCTGCCAAGAATTGCGCCCGCGATGATAAACCGGATGGTGAGGAACAGGAACGGTTCCATATAGGGCATGGCATAACGGGCGCCGATAAAACCGGTGGCCCACAACAGGACGAACAGGGCAGGGAAATAGCGAACAGGCATGATTGAGGACCGGTGACGGGATAAGTGTGGTGCAGGTTTATACGAACAACCTTTCAACAACCAGCCATTCGTTGAGCAGCGGTGTATGTGGTTCGTGGTTCGACAAGCTCACCATGAGGGAGAGGGGTGATGTAAGGGAGCTATATTCTGCAACCTTTTTGATCTGCAATGTTTATGATCTGAAATGTTGGCGATTATCGTTGCATCCCCCCTCTCCCTCATGGTGAGCTTGTCGAACCACGAACCACGAACCACGAACCACGAACCACGAACCACGAACCACGAACCACGCACAAATGGTCGGTCAAGTTTCACCCCCCTCTGTCCTGTCGGACATCTCCCCCACAAGGGGGGAGATCACATTGACATGCACGCTTTCCTACAACCGGAACAATTTCAGATTGTGCAAAGACGGTGTTGTAGACTGATCTCCCCCCTTGTGGGGAAGATGTCCGACAGGACAGAGGGGGGTGAACAACCCCGCTGAAGAACTTAGCTCCCTGCAACACATCTATCCTGTTATTCTTGGGGCAAGCCCGAGGATGACAGGGAGGGGTATTTCTCTCCTGTGAGCACAACGACCCATAAATTCTACAACCCAACCAACTCTCGGATCTGCTCCGGTGTCACACCCTCCAATCGCAACGATCTTAGCGAGGTATCCTTGCGGCTTTTGGAGAGCTTTTGGCCATCGCGATCAAGGATCAGATCATGGTGGTGATAAACAGGTGGTTCCAGTCCGAGAATATGCTGCAACAGGCGGTGGATGCCGGTGGCATGATAAAGGTCCTTGCCGCGCACCACGTTCGTAATGCCCTGCAGCGCGTCGTCGATAACCACGGAAAGGTGATAACTCGTCGGCATGTCCTTGCGGGCGATGATGACGTCGCCCCAATCCTGCGGGCGCGCTTGGATATTGGAATCAACAATGGTCTCGTGCCAGAACAGTGGCTCTCCCACATGTTCAAGCGCGCGGTCCATATGCAGGCGCCATGAAAAGGGATGCCCATCTTTCATGCGCTGCTGGCGTTCGCGCGTGGAAAGTGCGCGGTCAGCGGCCGGATAAAGCGCTGCACCATCAGGATCATGCGGCCAGACGATGCCTTTTTCCATCGCGCTTTGCATCTTGTGTCTGATGTCGCTGCGGCTCAAAAATGCCGGATAAACCAGCTCCATGCGAATCAATTCCTCAAGCGATTGCCGGTAGACTTCGAAATGCTCGGACTGGCGGCGCACCGGCGTTTCCCAGTCAAAGCCGAGCCAGTGCAGATCCTCCTGCATCGCGGCCTCAAGTTCGGGCGTGCATCGTTCGCGGTCAATATCTTCCATGCGCAGGAGAAGCCGTCCACCAGCTGCCCGCGCCATCTGCTGGTTCAGCAGGGCGGAATAGGCATGGCCAAGATGCAGATGGCCATTGGGACTGGGAGCAAAGCGAAATACCGGGACAGTCATGAACTCGGATTGTTGCGTGAAGACCTCATCGATTGATACGGTGTTTGTCTTGAGTTGAAAAGTGAGCGGTTGCGATGCGTAAGATAGACACGCTTGACGATGTTGCCGAAGGGCTTGCAGCCTTGCTCGTGGCGCACCCGGAACTTGCCGCCATTGCCGAGCGTGCAGGGCCCTTGCCATTGCGCCGCCGGGAACCCGGCTTTGAGAGCCTCGCCTCTGTGATCGTCTCGCAGCAGGTCTCGAAGGCCAGTGCCGATTCGATCTGGAAGCGGCTTGTCCAATATGTCGATCCCCTGACGCCGGAAAACTACCTTGCATCGGGCGAGGAGGCTTGGCGTCTGGCTGGGCTGTCGCGCGCCAAACAGGCGACGCTTGCACGGATCAGCGAGGCGATCATCGCGGGGGAGCTTGATCTGTTCGACCTGTGCAACAGGCCCATCGAAGAAGCGATGACCGTCATGACCAATGTGAAGGGGATCGGGCCGTGGACGGCGGAAGTCTATCTGCTGTTTTCAGCCGGTCATGCGGATGTTTTTCCCTCGGGAGACGTCGCCCTGCAGCACGCCTACGCCCACGCCTATGCCGAATCAGTCAAGCCAGACGCGAAGGCTTTGCGGCTTTTGGCGGAGCGTTGGACGCCCTGGAGGGGTGTCGCAGCCCGACTTTTCTGGGCTTATTACGCCGCAACCCGTGGCCGGGATGGCACACCGGTCGGATGAAGTTGAAATAACGGGGTTTTTTGCGTGCTGCGATGCAATGTCGCTTCACATTCCTGTCACCTCAAGCTTACAATAATGGGGCCTGATGGTTGGACTAGGAGGTGATTCCTTGACAATAGCCGTCTCGCCGGACGGGTTACCGGCCCTGGTACTCAACGCGGACTATCGTCCGCTCAGCTACTATCCCTTGTCGCTGTGGTCCTGGCAGGACGCGATCAAGGCGGTCTTTCTTGACCGTGTGAATATCGTTGCTGAATACGAGCATGAGGTTTCCTCGCCCTCGTTCGCAATGCGGGTACCGAGCGTCGTTTCCCTTAAAACCTACATAAAGCCGTCGCGCACGCCTGCCTTTACGCGATTCAATGTTTTCCTGCGCGACCGGTTTGAATGCCAGTATTGCGGGTCAGAGGAAGATCTGACCTTCGATCATGTCACGCCGCGTTGCGCCGGTGGTGCTACTGTCTGGGAAAATGTCGTCGCAGCCTGTTCCCCGTGCAATTTGCGCAAGGGCGGGTTGATGCCTGATCGAGCCAAAATGTGGCCACGGCAAAAGCCCTATGCGCCGACGGTGCATGATCTGCACAATAATGGCCGGTTGTTCCCGCCGAACCATTTGCACGAAAGCTGGATGGATTATCTCTACTGGGATGTCGAACTGGAGCCGTAACGGCCCCAGTTTTCAGATTGTTTACAGAGGCGGCCTCAGGCCGCCTTTTTTGCGCCGCGAAAGGCGATGACTGCAAGGATCAGGCTGGCAATTGCATTCCAGCCGGCAAAGGACAGGCCAAGCACACGCAGCGCGGCCGTGTCACATGCGGGCGGATGGATCGCATTCATATCATTGAGCAGATTGCCCGCATTGGTGGTGATCGACATGCTGACCGCCGTGCAATCGGTAGGGCCAGCCCAGAATTTCCATTCAACACCGGAATGAAACACCGCAAGGCCAAGGCCGATAAGCATCAAAATACCGCCGAGTGCCAGAAGCGTGCGGGTGAGGGCGGCGGGCCAGCGGAATGCCGATGCGAGAACGGCAAGCGCCATCAGCGGGATACCGGCATAATAGGGAAAGCGCTGCTCAAGGCAAAGTTTGCAGGGCAGGTAGCCGCCAATATACTGGAAGCCCAGCGCCGAGCCGACAGTCACAATCATGGCCAGGAGCAGGAAAACCGCAGTTTTAAGGTGCGGAGAAGTGCGGATCGTCGTCATGATGGTTTCCGTGTTCAGGTTGGGTCGTTCAGGAGGCGTAATAGTGCAGTATGGCATAAAGGAGGATCAGCACACCGGCGGCGGCAGCAGCGATCAGGCCCAGACGCTTTTCGATAAAATGGCGGATCGGTTCGCCGTAACGGCGCAGGAGCCAGGCGAGGAAGAAGAACCGCGCGCCGCGCGTCAGCACGGCAGAGACAATGAACAGCCAGATATTGATGTTTGCGGCACCGGAGAGGATCGTCACGATCTTCATCGGCGGCAGGTGGGCAAGGCCCGAGGTAATCAGCAATAGCAGGATCGCATCAGCGCTGGTTGAGCCGCGCATCTGTTCGAAAGCATCCAGCTTGCCGTAGAATTCGAGAACCGGCTTTGCCAGTGCCTCATAGGCATAGTGGCCGAGAAACCATCCGGCGATACCGCCGAGCACCGAGAAGATCGTCGCAACGAGCGCATAGCGGTAGGCGCGCTCAGGCCGGGCCAGCGCCATTGGCAGGAAAAGCACATCGGCGGGAACGACAAAAACGGAACTTTCGACAAAGGCAATGAAAGCAAGCCAGACTTCCGCTGATTTGCGCGCGGCAAGTGACATTGTCCAATCGTAAAGTCTGCGCAGCATAGAGTGTTTCCTGTTGGTCTTTGTTCAGTAAGGCTCGCGATCCTTAACCCATGCCGGGGCAAAACGGAATCGCCCGTATCGAATTTGTCTGTTGCAGCTGGATTACAGGCGGGATAGTCGAACCTTTCGGTTGCCAAGTCGCTCTACCGGCCCTGATTTGCCTTCGCAACACACAGTGATGTTATCCTGAATGTTTATCCCGATAGAAAACGTCTGAATGGTGTTGACCGAAGTGGGGTCTGCCTGTATTTGGCTTTTTACGGCTGTGGTTTGCCCACACCCGGTGCACATTGCGGCCCCCTTGGCGGAATTGGTAGACGCGCCTGACTCAAAATCAGGTTCCGAGAGGAGTGCTGGTTCGATTCCGGCAGGGGGCACCATCACAAAAATCAATGCTAAAAAACCGCACCTATGATGCTGTCTGGCTGGTCATATGGGTGTGCCTATGGGGCAAAATACTTTGCTAAGCCAGCAACTGCCAAGACCGCTATGACAAATCCAAGAAGCTGGAGTGTTGTAGGGAGGCCATCTACCTTTCCCTTCAACTCCTTTACGTCTGCCTAGGACGCAACGGATTTAAGGTTCTCCTCGATGCGAGCGAGGAATACCTCGATATCTGTGAGATTTGACTCAAGCTTGGATATACGAGTTTCCATGTCATCAAATGTGCCACCTCCATCGGCTGATCCCAATGGGCCATCGGGAGAGCGGACAAATGGAATTTGTTGTTTGATTTTGCCATTGCCGTCTGCCGGATAAATACAAAGTGAAGCGTCACAGAATTGTTGTGCTGACAGGAATATGGTTCTCTTCGCGGGCCGCAAGCCGGGATTGAAATCTAGCTAGCGTGCAATTTTTGATTGCTTTTCAGCCAAGGGAGAAAACCAGATGTCACAGACTCCGACGATTATTCTCGTGCATGGATTTTGGGGTGGGGCGGCTCACTGGAGCAAGGTTATCGTTGAATTGAAACGGCTCGGCCATACGTCGCTCAAAGCGGTGGAACTGCCGTTGACGTCGCTGGCGGATGATGCGGAGCGTACGCGCAAAATGATTGCGCAGGAGAGCGGTCCCGTGCTGCTGGTGGGCCATTCCTATGGCGGTGCTGTCATTACCGAGGCGGGCAACCACCCGAATGTGGTGGGGCTGGTTTATATTGCAGCCTTTGCGCCCGATGCCGGTGAAAGCCCCGGCGGCATCACGCAAAAGAACCCTCCGGCTGGTGCTGCCAATCTTGCGCCTGATAGCGATGGCTATCTCTGGGTCAAGCAGGACAAGTTCCACGAAAGTTTCTGTCAGGACCTGACCGCCGATGAAGGGCTTGTGATGGGTGTGACGCAGAAAGCGCCGCTTGCCAGCACATTCGGCAATGAGATCAGCAACCCGGCGTGGAAGTCCAAAAACAGCTGGTATCAGATTTCCAGTGATGACCACATGATCCATCCGGCCAATCAGGTATTCATGTCCGGCCGCCTTGGCGCCAAGAAGATCATCACGCTGAAAGCCAGCCATGCTTCGCTGGCTTCAAAGCCGGTTGAAGTTGCGGCATTCATTGATGAGGCTGCAAAATATCAGTGATATAGGTTCCTGACGTTTTCAGGCCCTCGCATTCTTAAGGATGCGGGGGCATTTTACGTTCTATGCATGCCGTCTTTGACCCCTTATAATTGGAGGGGTGATAAACCACATATGCTTTGACGTTTCGATCTGGCAGCCTTGCCATGGTATCTTCATTCCAGATCGTGTGCAGACGTGATCAGGACGGGGTGATGCAATGCAATCTTTGTTGGACGTGAACAAGAGTTCGCCTCGCGCGAGCGACGGGGTTTGGCCTATGCAAAGGAGTGCACTGCTTGACTGGCTGATGATCGAAACGCGTGAGCAACGGTTCATCGACAATATTCTCGTGGAAATGTGCGAAAAACTTGAAGCTGCGGGGATACCTGTCGCCCGCGCATCGCTGCATTTCCGCATTCAGCATCCGCAATGGCGCGGTGCGCGGCTTCTGTGGCGGAAGGGTCTTACCGAGACGGAAATCCGCACATTCGAATATGGTTCCGAACAGACAGCCGAATATCTCAATAGCCCCATCAACGATATTGTTAGTGGGGCAAATGAGGTTCGCCAGCGCCTTGAAGTGATTGACGCCAATGCGCCCAAATACCAGCTCTATGACCAGCTGCGCGCAGAAGGATTGACAGATTATGTCGCCTGGCCGCTCGATCACACTCTGGGCAAGCGGCATGTGGTGACTTTTTCCACCGACCGGCGCGGCGGCTTTGACGATGAGCATATCGCTGCTTTGTCTGACCTGATGCCGGCCCTTGCGCTGGTCAGCGAGATCAGGCTGAAGAACCGTTTTGCGCGCACATTGCTGGAAACCTATGTCGGCCCGCATGCCAGCGAGCAGATACTCGCCGGTGCAACAACCCGCGGTAGCGGCGTCACTGTGGGCGCGGCAATCCTGATCTGCGATCTGCGCGATTTCACGGGTATCTCGGATGCCTGGCCGCGTGACAACGTGATTGAACTACTGAACGGTTATTTCGACGCAATGTCGGAGCCAATCGAGAAATATGGCGGCGAAATCCTCAAATTCATGGGTGATGGTCTTCTTGCCATTTTCCCGCTGAGCAATGCAACCGCCTGTACCGATCTGCTGCATGCTATCAGCGAAGCGCAGCTTGCAATGACGGCGCTCAACGCAGAACACGTAAGGGAGGGCCGCAAACCGCTTGGCTATGGCATTGGCGTTCATGTCGGGGATGTCATGTATGGCAATATAGGCTCGCGCAAGCGTCTCGACTTTACGGTTATCGGTCCGGCAGTGAATATTGCCTCGCGTCTGGAAACGCTGACCAAACAGGTTCATCGTCCTGTTCTGCTGTCAAAGGCCTTTGTTGATCTTGCCGGGGTTGAGTGTGAACTGGAAAATCTGGGGTCTCATTTGCTCCGGGGCCTTGATGAGCCCATTGATGTCTTTGCGTTCTCTGGCGATTGTCTTAACGTGGGGCAGATTCCGGCCTGACGCACTGGCTTGAAGTAACGAGGAGCATATATATATGGCACATTCACCGCGCCGACCTGTTAATCCGATGGATGCCGCCGAAGCGCTGTTCAAGCCGGTTGCCAAAAAGCTTGTTGTGCCGGTGCGTGAAGCGCCTGTTGTGCCCCATGCCAAAGAGCTTGTCTCACTCCGGATTGATCGCGCGGTTCTGGAGCATTTTCAAGAGGGTGGTCCTGGCTGGCAAGACCGTATCAATGACGTCTTGCGGCAGGCCGTTTTGGGGAAAGCCTGAGCCCAGGCGTGATGCGTTTGCCTGATATGCCGGAGTATGACGGATGAATGATTTTCATATCGGCCAGAAGGTCGTTTGCATTGATGATAAATTCAAGAATGTCAGCATCGATCAGTTGATCCGTAAGGGGCAGATTTATACGGTTCGCTGGGTTGGCATGTACAAGCACTATGTCGATGGCGAGTTCGTTGGCATCAAGGTGGAGGAAATCCATCGCGGCAATGATGATGGCCCTGAAGGCTATGGCGCTGCTGATATGCCCTACCGGGCAACGCGATTCCGCCCGCTTGTCAAAGACAAGATTGGTTCTTTGCGCAAGCTGCTGGCGCCCAAACCGGATGCCCCTGTAGAGCCTGAGAAGACCAGCCCGGTGAAAAAGAAAGAGAAGGTGTGAGCCCTCTACGGGTTCACATCATGTCCGGCCGGTGAATTCACGCAAGCGTTCGCGGATGATGCGGGCAAAGTTCTGGGTACGGCGGTAGAGATGGATTTGTGCCGCCGCCCGGCGGGTTGCCCGATCGGAAGCCGGGGTCAGACCGATAACCAGTGTGCCAACGGATTCGCGCTCCTGAAACAGGCGGGACGCGACCGGATGATCAGGAACAGCGCAGGAATCCGTGCGCAGAATATTTGGATCATCAAGATGGTTCTTGAGCATCTCGATCATCAGAAGCACGCCGGGTGAATAGGCCGCGAGGCTCTCGTCATAGGCCGTTTTCCACGTCCATGCCTGACCGGCTTCGACAAAGACCACGAGTACGGCAATCGTCTTGCCGTCGAGTTCAAGCGTGTGGATACGGGCAAGATCGCGGCCGGCGAGATTGTTGACGGCTTCGCGGGCAAAGGCGGCGCGGAAACGATCAACCGCCATGGCCGAACCGCGATGACCCTTCCATCCGCTGGCCTCAACCGCCAGAAAATCTTCCAGACGGGCCCGGATATCTTCCTCAGTGCGGCTGACCGTATAGGTCAGCTTGCCCTTTTCCGACAGGCGTCGCCATAAACGGCGATATTCCTTGGCATGGCGTGTGCCGAGTGCTTCGCGCAGATATTCTTCACCCTCTTTGGTGCTTTCAAGAAACGGCCGCTCGACCGTGCCAATTGTGGTGATGGGCAGGTTTCGGTCGAGCGCAACAGCGCGGAAAAGCTGGGCGACCGGGCGGTTCAGCAACAGGTCAGGCAAAACCAGCACGTCAGGGAATTTCAGGTGCTTGCGCGCCAGCATGTCGAACAGGTCGTTGAGAACGCCAACTGGATCATCGCGGTCTATCAGCGGAGTGCCTTGTGGGCCAAAAGGTGTCGCCCAGGCGCGCAGGATCGACGAGGAAAAGGTGAAGCCGGGCCGCTCAATCGTATAGGGCAACAGAAACCGCAGGCGGCTCTTCACCTCATTTTCATCGCGTACCACCATGAAACGCACCTGCCGATCATCAAGCCGGGGCATTGCGGGGGCAAGAAAGCGCGGATTGAAGAAGACGTTTGGTTCGATGGTCCGGTAGCTCAGATATTCGAGTTCTTCGGTAAGGTCGAACCCGGCGGAAGCGGAATAGACGGAGAGTTTGCGGGGGATGCCGCGCGTGCCCAGCGTCTCCTCGATCTGCTTGGCCGCATCACGCGACTCAAAGCCAGCCAGCTGCGAAATGATCTGCGAGGAAGGGCCACCGGCCAGTTCTTCGAGAAGCGGTATTGCAGCCATCAGATTTCTTCCTTGGCGGATTTTGTGCCCGGTCCGCCGGCGAAAACAAACATTGTTATGTTGAGACGGTTGTAAACGGTCAACGCCAGAACAAGCGCTTCAAACACCATCGAGGCTGCCGTCGCACATGCGGCGCCTGCAAGGCCGTATAGTGGTATCATGAGAATGCTGAGACAAATATTAACGGCCAAAGTAACCGCATAGACAATCGCGCAAATCTTCTGTTTGCCCGCCATGTTGAGCAGGCTTTCCGCCGGGCCGACCGAGGCGCGGGCCACCACGCCGATCACCATGATGAACAAAAGCGGATAGCCTTCAGTGAACTGTGCGCCGAAGAGCCATAGCAGCGGCTTGCCCAAAACAAGCAGCACAATGGCCATCGCCAATGAGGGCCAGAATGTCCAGCGCGCCGTATCGCGGGCAAATCCCTCAAGCTGGGCGTGGTCATAATTCTGCATCAGCTCGGCATAGCGCTGGGCAGCGCCCGCCTTCACCGAGAAATAGACGAAATGCACCAGAGCGAGAAGTTTGACAGTGGCGTAATAGGTGGCGACCTTATCAGGCTCCATATAGCGCCCGACCATCAACACGTCGGCATTGGTCAAAAGGAAGAAAAAGCCTTCCACCAGAAAAATCGGCAGGGATACCGCGAACCAATCCTTGAAATAAATGGCTCGGGGGCCCGGTGGCACCACAGCCTTGAAGCGATCGCAAACGACGTAGAGCTGGAAGAGCGATGTGAGATAGGTCGCGATAATGGCCGAGCCGATGGCGGTCATGGCCGTGGGGGCGAACCCGCCGAAATGGGAAAGGCTCATGACGGCGAGCGTCAGGATCGGGCGGATGATATAGGTCGGGGTAAGCGCGACCAGTACCCATGAGCGCGAGCGTGCCGTGCCGTCAAGCGTATCACCAAGCGCGATCATGGGAAGACAGATCAGCCCGACAAGGAATGGGGCGATGTAGTAAACCTCGATCTTGTCGCGCAATGCATAGATGACGGCGGCGCCAACCAAGGCGATGCATGTGGTTATGCTGACCGCAAAGGCCTTGCTGGTGAAAAGGATGCCGCGCAGATGGTCAAACTGCTTGCGCTCCAGATATTCAGGGACAAAACGGATAACTGTGGTCTGAAAGCCAAGGCAGGACAGATTGCCGAGGATGACGACCGTCACCCATACGAGAACGAAAATACCGTATTCGAATGGGCCCATCCAGCGGGCAAAGATGACCTGAGAAACGAGGGCTATGCCGGCGCTGACAACGCGGACAAGGAACGCAATCAGGGAAACGCGCTGGGCGACGGCGTGTTCGTTCGACCCGTCAAGCAACTGATCCAGTCGCGACAACCAGGGACCAAGGCGCTGTGACAGTTTTTCTGGCAAAAATCGGTCTGCAGCTTTTACCGCAGAAAATCGCACTCGCAGCCCCCACTCATTCACAACCTACCGATGTATATTCCGTAAAGAACGGTTCGGCCATATCGAGAGTTGCATAGTCTATCGAAAAAGCAAAAAGGCCGCGTCTGATAACGCGGCCTTTGGATTTTTTTGGTTTTGGAATCAGGCAAACGAGCCGTGACAATGCTTGTATTTTTTGCCCGATCCGCAGGGGCAGGTCTCGTTGCGGCCAATCTTGCCCCAGGTGCTCGGATTGTTCGGATCACGCTCGGATGGGTCCACAACGCGCTGGTCTTCCAGCACCGCCGCGTCACCGAAGTCATCCTGACCGGTCAGACCATCAAAGTGATGACCTTCCATCTGTGGCAATTCTGGTGCCGGTGCTTCAGCCGCTTCGCGAACGATCTCAACACGCATCAACTGCGTGGTCACGTTCTGGCGAAGATTGGTCAGCATGGCCTGGAATAGCTCAAAGCCTTCGGTCTTGTATTCGTTGAGCGGATCGCGCTGCGCATAGCCGCGGAAACCGACAACCGAACGCAGATGGTCGAGATTGACCAGATGCTCGCGCCACAGGGCATCAAGCGTCTGAAGAATGACTGATTTCTCGACATAGGCCATGATTTCAGGGCCAAAACGCTCGGCACGATCAGCGGCGGCCTTTTCGACCGCTTCGAACAGGCGTTCGCGAATGTCATCAGGCGCGATATTGTCTTCATTGGCCCACTCAACGATCGGCAGATCGAGATTGAGAATGTTGCGAACATCCTCGTTCAGTTGCTGCACGGTCCACTGTTCAGCGTAAGCGCCTTCAGGAGTATGGCGGGCAATCAAATCGTCCACGACGTCTTCGCGCATTTCTGCCGTGGTCTGGCTGAGATCCGTGCCGTCCATCAGTTCAATGCGCTGTTCAAAGATCACCTTGCGCTGATCATTCATCACGTCATCATATTTCAAAAGGTTCTTGCGGATGTCGAAGTTGCGCGCTTCGACCTTCTTCTGTGCCTTTTCCAGCGCCTTGTTGATCCAGGGATGGACAATGGCCTCGTCTTCTTTCAGGCCAAGCTTCTGCAACATGCCGTCCATGCGCTCGGAACCGAAAATACGCATGAGATCGTCCTGCAGAGACAGGAAGAATTTCGAGCGGCCCGGATCACCCTGACGACCGGAACGGCCGCGCAGCTGGTTATCAATGCGGCGGCTTTCATGGCGTTCGGTTGCCAGAACGTAGAGGCCGCCTGCAGCAAGTGCCTTTTCCTTCAGGCGGGCAATATCATCGCGAATGGCAGCTTCCTTGGACTTGCGCTCTTCGCCCTCGGGCATATCGGCAAGCTCATGCTTCACACGCATTTCTAGATTGCCACCGAGCTGAATGTCAGTACCGCGACCGGCCATATTTGTTGCGATGGTGATGGTGCCGGGAACACCCGCCTGTGCCACGATATAGGCTTCCTGCTCGTGGTAACGGGCGTTCAGAACCTGAAAGTCCTTGAAGCCTTCCTTGCGCAGACGTTCAGCCAGCTGTTCTGACTTTTCAATCGATGTCGTGCCGACCAGCACTGGCTGGCCCTTGGCGCGTGCCTCATGAATATCGCGAACGATGGCTTTGTATTTTTCCTCGACGGTCCGGTAGACCTCATCATCCTCGTCAATACGCTTGACCGTATTGTTGGTCGGAATTTCCGTGACCTCAAGGCCGTAAATATTGCCGAATTCTTCGGCTTCCGTTGATGCCGTACCGGTCATACCAGCCAGCTTCTTGTACATGCGGAAGTAGTTCTGGAAGGTGATTGAGGCCAGCGTCTGGTTTTCAGGCTGGATCGTCACATGTTCCTTGGCTTCCAGTGCCTGATGCAGCCCTTCGGAGAAGCGACGACCCGGCATCATACGTCCGGTGAACTCGTCGATGATGACGATCTCGTCATTACGGACGATATAGTCCTTGTCGCGCTGGAACAGCTTGTGGGCACGCAGGGCGTTGTTGACGTGGTGAACCACGGCAACGTTTTCGATGTCGTAAAGACCTTCGCCCTTGAGGTGGCCAGCTTCTTTCAGCAGGTTTTCCAGCCTCTCGGTGCCTTCTTCGGTGAAGATTGCAGTTTTCTGCTTCTCGTCGATTTCGTAGTCAACCGGGTCAAGAGGCAGGATGAACGTGTCGATGAGGTTGTAGAAATCGGACCGGTCATCGAGCGGGCCGGAAATAATGAGGGGCGTGCGCGCTTCGTCGACAAGGATCGAATCCACTTCGTCGACGATCGCGTAATTGTGCCCGCGCTGCACCATCTGGGCGCGCTCATATTTCATGTTGTCGCGCAGATAGTCGAAGCCCAGCTCGTTGTTCGTCGCATAGGTGATGTCGGCGGCGTAGGCGGCGGCGCGTTCTTCATCGTCAAGACCATGAACGATAATGCCGTAGCTGAGGCCGAGGAAATTGTAGACCTGACCCATCCACTGGGCGTCGCGGCTGGCAAGGTAGTCGTTTACGGTAACGACGTGAACGCCCTTGCCCTCAAGCGCATTGAGATAGACAGGCAATGTTGCAACCAGCGTCTTGCCTTCACCGGTGCGCATTTCGGAGATGCCGCCACCGTTCAGAACCATGCCGCCAATCAGCTGAACATCAAAGGGACGCATGCCGAGAACACGCTTGGACGCTTCGCGCACAACGGCAAAAGCCGGTACCAGCAGGTCATCAAGCTTGGTTCCACTGGCAAGGCTTGCGCGGAATTCCGCGGTCTTTGCCTTCAATTGTTCGTCAGTAAGAGACGAAATTTCAGCCTCAAGCGCATTGATTTCATCAACGCGCGGCTTGAAGCTTTTGACACGACGCTCGTTGGAAGAGCCGAAAATCTTGCGGGCAAGGCCGCCGAAACTGACCATCCCTGGTCCTCTCTTGTTCGTTTCGCCAGGAGAACCTGGCATTTTAATGATCCGATACTTAACACTGGGAAGCCTGATACAATATGGGTATTAAGCCAAATGTATAAGCCTATCTCTTGCCAAGCTATCTGGACGCAAAGCCGATGGACAGATAAGAGGGGGCTCGAATGATGTCAATGTTGAAGCAGCAAACCGTTGATCGCTTCGTTTAGGCAAAATTCTGCCGTAATCATAGCCCGTACCGGTCCTCCCAAGGAGAAATAGACCTATGAACCAATTGCGTAAAACCCTTTCATTCATGACTGTTGCTGTATTGTTATCAGGTGTTTCCTCTGTGGCCATGGCCCAGGATGCCGGAAAAACAGAAGCTCCCAAGGCGGAAGCCCCTAAGGCAGATGCCGTCAAGGTCGACCCCAAGAAGGTCCTTGCGACCATCAATGGCGACAAAATCACCTCCGGTGATGTTGACCAGATTTCTGCCGACCTTGATCCACAATTTGCCCGTCTGCCTGACGACCAGCGTCGTTTGGCCGCTCTGAATGCAATCATCGACATCAAGGCACTCTCTGCCAAGGCAGAAGCTGCAAAGCTTGATGCCACTCCGGAATTCAAGGCGCGTATGCAGTTCCTGAAGGATCGTGCCCTGCACAATGATTTCTTCAAGCAGCAGGTTGTCGACAAGATCACCGATGCTGATGTGCGTGCCCGTTATGACAAGGAAATGGCAGCGATGCCGCCGCAGAACGAAGTTCGCGCCCGTCATATTCTGGTAAAGACAAAGGAAGAAGCTGAAGAGATCATCAAGCAGCTCGATGGCGGCGCATCCTTCGAAGACGTTGCAAAGGCAAAGTCAACCGACGGTTCGGCGGCGCAGGGCGGCGATCTCGGCTACTTCTCGGCTGGCCAGATGGTTCCTGAATTCGAAAAGGCAGCAATGGCGCTCGACGTCGGCAAATATACCAAGGAGCCAGTGCAGACGCAGTTCGGCTTCCACGTCATCAAGCTGGAAGACAAGCGCGTGCAGCAGCCACCGGCATTCGATCAGGTCAAGGATCAGGTCAAGTCGATCCTCATCCGCGAACGTTATATTGACCTGGTCAAGAAAGAACGCGCCGACCTGAAGATCCAGTACACTGATCCGGAAACGGAAAAGGCGATCAACGCCGCAACCCAATCGCAGGATCAGTAAAATTTTGGCCCGGGGGTTCGCTCCCGGGCCTTGATCCCCTTAGACCCGCGCCTATACCAAACCTTGTCAAACACCTTTTCGAGGTAACCGATGTCCACGTCTGTCTCTCCCCTTGCTCCCAAACATGTACCGACCATGCCGGAAATCCACGGTGTGCGGATCGCAACCGCTGAAGCCGGTATCAAATACAAGGGTCGCACAGACGTTGTTATGATCGTATTCGACAAGCCGGTGGCTGTCGCAGGCGTATTTACCCGTTCGAAATGCCCATCAGCGGCGGTGGATTTTTGCCGCGATAGTTTGACCGGCGGTAAAGCCCGCGCAGTTGTCGTCAATTCAGGCAATGCCAATGCCTTTACCGGCAAGAAGGGACGCGAGTCGACCAAACTGACAGCGGCTGCCGCTGCCAAAGCAGTTGGTTGCAAGCCGAGTGAAATCTTTCTTGCCTCGACAGGTGTCATTGGCGAGCCGCTGGATGCGGGCAAGTTCAGCCATCTGCTTGCAGATATGGCAAAGAGTGCTACAGCGGAACGCTGGCAGGATGCAGCCAGCGCCATCATGACAACCGATACCTTCCCTAAGGTTGCGACAGAAACCGTCATGCTTGGCAGCGTGCCTGTCACCATCAATGGCATCGCCAAGGGCGCGGGCATGATCGCGCCAGATATGGCGACGATGCTGTCCTTTGTGGCGACCGATGCGCCAATTGCTTCGGATATCCTGCAAAAGCTCCTGTCCAAATCTGTTGGCAAAAGCTTCAATTCCGTCACCGTTGATAGCGATACGTCGACGTCAGACACATTGCTGCTTTTCGCGACTGGTTCTGCCGCTGAACGCGGCGCGGCGCCGGTGACGAAGGAAAAAGACAAACGTCTGAAAGCCTTCAGCAAGGCGCTCGACCGCGTTCTGAAGGACCTCGCTCTGCAAGTTGTGCGTGACGGTGAGGGTGCCCGCAAGATGCTTGAGATTACCGTAACAGGCGCAACGTCGTCGCGTTCAGCCAAGCGCATTGCATTGTCGATTGCCAATTCACCGCTGGTGAAGACGGCTGCTGCGGGCGAAGACGCCAATTGGGGCCGCATTGTCATGGCTGTTGGCAAGGCGGGAGAGCCTGCGGACCGCGACCGTCTCGCCATCTGGTTCGGTGACATTCGCGTTGCCCGTCATGGCGAGCGCGATCCGGATTATTCTGAGGCGGCAACCTCAGCCTATATGAAGAACGACGATATTGCCGTTAAGGTTGATATCGGGCTCGGCAAGGGCAAAGCTACGGTCTGGACCTGTGACCTGACCAAGGAATATGTCGCGATCAACGGCGATTATCGCAGCTGATGCGTTCCATGCAGCTGGCGCAGATCAGACAGATCGAGGCTGTCGGGTTCAGAGCCTGGCCCGCCTCATCGGTGCATTATGATGGTAGCTGGGCGATCCGTTTAACGGCTAACCACCCCTCCAAGCGACTGAATTCGGTCAACCCGCTTGATCCGGGTGATACCGACAATATGGAGGAGCGGGTGGCGCTCGCCATCCAACGCTTCAAGGCGCATGGCAGACCGCCGGTGTTTCGTCTGTCGCCGCTCGCGCCCAAAGAACTGGATGCTTATCTGGAAGGGCTTGGCTGGCCCCGATTTGATGAGTCTTTCATCATGGTGGCCGACCTTGAGAAGATCGACTTCTCCGATGCGATTGATCAGCTTCCATTGAAAGATATTGACCGGTTCATCGATGCTGCCATTGAGGTTCATCAGGACGATCCGGCGTTGAAGCCCGGCCTCTTTGAAGTCATCAATGCCATTGTCCCGGCAAAGGGTCTCTTTGTGATTGAGGAGGGCACCGAGCCGGTATCGACGGCCATATGCGTGCATGATGGCGCGCTGGCTGGCCTTTTCAATATAGGCACTCTGGCCAACCATCGCCGGAAAGGGCATGGCCGGATGATCGTCAAATCCGCGATTAAATGGGCCGTGCAGCACGGGGCAAAACGAGGCTGGCTGCAGGTGGAAGCTGATAATGCGGGTGCCATTGCGCTCTATGAAAAGCTCGGTTTTGCCGAGGCATACCGTTATGCTTACCGGCGGGCACCAGACGCATGAGTGAGAAACATCCCATTTTGCTGGTAACGGCCTGCGCGCTTGTCGATGCTGATGGACGGGTCCTGCTGACGCAGCGGCCTGAGGGTAAATCGCTTGCCGGACTCTGGGAATTTCCTGGCGGAAAGGTGGAGCCGGGCGAAACGCCTGAGGAAAGCCTGATCCGCGAATTGCAGGAAGAGCTGGGTATTACAGTCAAGCCTGCCTGTCTTGCGCCGCTGACTTTTGCCAGTTTTACCTATGAGAAATTCCATCTGCTGATGCCGTTATTTATCTGCCGGCGCTATGAAGGCATTCCGCGCTCCATGGAAGGTCAGGCACTGAAATGGGTGCGTCCGAAGGACATGCGCGACTACCCTATGCCACCGGCCGATATCCCGCTTATTCCCTTCCTTATAGACCTGCTTTGACTGGGAAACGTGGTTAAGATTTTATCACCGCGAAATTAACCCAAATCATTAATCGATCCTTCATGTGAATGGGCGACTTTTAGTCAATTCCGGATCAATTTTTCCAGGTGGGGCATGGGTTATAAATTCGACAATCTCGACGAGGCTTCCGTACAGTCCAGAGCATTTCTGGGTGCGGGAACGGGCGTTCTGCGCTTAACCCTGCTGTTCGGTTCTGCTGCAATCGCACTCGCTTTGGTTGTTGCTCCCCTTGCAGACCGGAAGTCAAAATCCGTGGTGGATTATGCATCCAGCAGATCCATCGACCAGATGTCGACTGGATCAATCAAAAAAGCGGCTCCATCAGAATATACTGTTCGCCGCAGCGTCTTGCAGAGTTCGCCCAACTCCGTGTGCATCCTGCATAGCGATGGCAGCAAAAGCGGCGATTGCTGAAAACTATTTCTTTTCCAGCGCTTCGACATCTTTGAGGAAATCGGCCAGCGACGCTTTGGCGGAACCCGGCTTCAACGGCTTCTGCTGGGATTCATGTGCCGCCCAGCCGGACATCCAGATAAATGAGAATGTTGCCCGGATCCGGCCATCCGGATCGCTAAAGCGTTCCGCATAGATTTCGGCGGCCCGCATGAAGAAATGGCGGGTCAGCGGTTTGCGCGACCGGCCGAACAGAACGTTCTGCATGCCCATAGCGCGCAAATCCCGTATCAGCGCGAAGAGTGAATCATAGCGTACCGTATAAGTTTCGATATCTGTGACGGGCAGAGTGAAACCGGCCCGCTGCAACAGGCCGCCCACATCGCGCACATCGGCAAAAGGAGCCACGCGGGGCGACACACCGCCGCTGATTTCACTCTCGGCAGCCAGCAAGACTTCGCGCAACTCGGTTAGTGTCGCTTCACCGGCCATGGCGCCCAGAAACAATCCGTCTGGTTTGAGGGCCCGCCTGATCTGGAGAAGGGTTCCGGGGGTGTCGTTGGTCAGATGCAGGGAAAGCAGGGAAACAATCAGCCCGGCACTGGCTGGCTTAAGCGGCAGAATTTCCTCATCGGCCACGACAGACGGAAAGTCCTTGTCTAGAAAACGCGCATCTTGCTCAATTCGGATAATTGTCTCGGCCTTGCCGGAGCGTTGGATGGCTTTCGCTGCCAAGCCCGTATGGCTTGCCAGATCAATAGCGACATCGAAAGTACGCTCTACCGCTGAAAGCCGTTCTTCCAGATCGTCAGCAGCGCGGGCGAGCAGAAAGTCGCCCGTCATGCCCTGCTGGTGCAACGCGCGCAGACGCCTTTGCCGAAGCAAATTTCGATCGAAGATCCTGTGCTGATCCATTCCGAATTTCTCTGATCAATGTATAGTTCCAACAGCTCAATGCGTAAATGCGTCGCTCTGGAACGAATTGCAATGGAAACCGCCCGCACTTTTGTGCGCATCGTGACAAATCGCCTGTTCATGCTGCTGTTCCCGCCGACCTGCGCGGAATGCCAGAGCCTTGTGTGTGAGCCGGGAAGCCTGTGCGCTGCCTGCTGGTCAAAGGTTCGCTTTATCGAAAAACCCTATTGTCCGGTGCTTGGCATTCCTTTCAGCCATGATCTGGGTGCGGAAATCCTGTCGGCGGAAGCAATCGCCGACCCGCCGCCGTTTCGCCGGGCGCGCTCCGTTGCGGTGTATGAGGGGGCGATCAGCACGATGGTGCATCGGCTGAAATATAGCGACCGGACTGATCTTGGCCCCTGGATGGCACGATGGATGGCCCGTGCGGGCAGCGAACTGCTTGATGAATGCGATGTCATTGTGCCGGTGCCCCTGCATGCGCGGCGGTTCTGGTTTCGCCGGTTTAATCAGTCAGCGGAACTTGCGCGCAATCTGGGCAAGATCAGCGGCAAGCCATTTGAGCCGGGCGCGTTGAAGCGCATCAAGCCAACGCAGCAGCAGGTCGGGCTCGGCGCCAATGAACGTGTGGCCAACGTGCGGGGTGCATTCAAAGTACCGGATACGCAGGATATCAAGGTGCGGGGCCGGAATGTTCTCCTGATCGATGATGTCTATACGACAGGTGCAACCGTGAAAGCGGCTGTTCGCGCCTTGCTGCGTGGCGGGGCTTCCAGTGTCGATGTTCTGACCTTCGGGCGGGTTCTTTCGAAAGAATTATCTGTCTAAGTGCTATTCTGGGGAAAAAACGGGTCTTTGCGCTTTGATTGCGGACGCCTATATAGAATTCATAGTGGAGTATGATGATGGTTGATGTCACAATCTATACGCGTGATGGCTGCGGCTATTGCTCGGCTGCCAAGAGCCTTCTTGATAAGAAGGGCGTTGCCTTTGTCGAGCACAATGCGACGGTTGAACCGGACGCACGGCAGGCCATGCTGGCGCGCGCCAATGGGCGTTCGACCTTTCCGCAGATTTTCATCGGTGCGGTTCATGTCGGTGGTTGTGACGACCTTTATGCGCTGGAACAGCAGGGGCGTCTTGATCCATTGCTGAAAACAGGCGCACTGGCTTAAGGACCTGACAATGAGCTTATTTCGCGCAGCCGCCATTCAGATGCGCTCAGGCGTTGATCCGCAGCGCAATGCCGCCGATCTTGCCGGTTATGTCGCCGATGCCGTCGGCAAGGGTGCGGTTTATGTCCAGACACCTGAGATGACCGGTGCATTGCAGCGTGACCGCAAGGCATTGGCGAGCATTCTGCGCGCGGAAGATGAGGATATTATCGTACGCACGGCTTCGGACCTTGCGGCACAGCACGGGATTCACCTGCATATCGGTTCGACGGCCATTGCGCGCGAAGACGGCAAGGTTGCCAACCGCGCCTTCCTGTTCGGACCCGATGGCAAGATTATTACCCGCTACGACAAGATTCATATGTTTGACGTCGATCTCGACAATGGCGAGAGCTGGCGGGAATCTGCCGTCTATGCGCCGGGCTCGGATTCTGTCGTGGCCACACTTCCTTTTGCACGGCTCGGCCTTGCCATCTGTTACGATGTGCGTTTCCCGCAACTGTTCCGCGCGCAGGCTCTCGCAGGCGCTTCGGTGTTGACGGCTCCAGCCGCATTCACGCGCCAGACCGGTGAAGCGCATTGGCATATCCTCCAGCGTGCCCGCGCTATCGAGAATGGTGCCTTTGTCGTTTCGGCGGCACAGGGCGGTGTGCATGAGGATGGCCGTGAAACATTCGGTCATTCGATCATTGTTGCGCCTTGGGGCGAGGTTCTGGCAGAAGCTGATCATGCGGACCCGGCTGTGATCATCGCGGATATTGATCCATCTTTGAGTGCGGCTGCCCGTTCCAAAGTGCCCAACCTTAAAAATGCCCGTCCCTTTGGTCTGGTCATCCAGTCGGATGACGGCCAAAGCGAGAGACAATCGGCCGCGTCATGATCCGTTTTTCCCTTCACTGCGAGCAGGACCACGAATTTGAAGGGTGGTTCCGCAGCAATGACGATTTTGACAGCCAATCGAAGAAGCTTCTGGTCACCTGCCCGGTGTGCGGCTCGCACAAAGTGGAAAAAGCGCTGATGGCGCCGTCAGTGACGACAGGACGGCAAAAGGAAAAGATTGCCGTTACCATGAGCAAGATGGTCAATGAGCTGAAGGAAGTCGCCCGCAAAGTGCGCGAGAATGCCGATTATGTCGGGGCTGATTTTGCTGAAGAGGCGCGCAAAATCCATTTTGGCGAAGCGGATCAGCGCGGAATTTACGGCGAAGCATCCGGCGACGAAGTGAAATCCTTGCTCGACGATGGCATCGATATCATGCCGCTGCCAACCTTTCCTGAAGACCATAATTGATCTTGCGCGTTTGATACGAAGGTCTAAGCTGCCGCAGTCATAATCTTCCTGCCGGATAATTCCTCATGCCATTTCTGAATTCCGCTCCTGCGCTGCTCATTCTGACCGGCGCTTTTCTCGGATTGACGCTGCCCTTCGGTAAATTGGCTTTCGGTGCTGGGGTAACTCCGGCAGTCTGGGCATTTGTGATTTCAACCGGTGCGGGGACTGTGCTTCTGGCGGCCTTTCTGGCGATGGGCAAGCGGCCATTGCTCAATGGGCGCATGGCCCGGTATTATCTGATTACCGCGTTGATTTCCTATGCGGTTCCCAATCTGATGACGCTTTCGGCCATTCCACATCTGGGGTCCGGCTTTACCGGCATCATGTACACCTTGTCGCCGGTCTTTACGCTGTTGTTGTCGATGCTGTTCGGCATCAAGCGGCCCAATATGCTTGGGCTTTTGGGCATTATGGTGGGCTTTGCCGGGGCTGTGCTTGTCGGCTTCACCCGTGGTCAGGTGGGGCAACCGGCCGAACCATTCTGGATCGTGATTGGGCTGCTTATTCCGGTCCTGTTGGCTCTTGGCAATGTTTACCGCACTATTGACTGGCCTGAAGGGGCTGATCCGACCGAGCTTGCAGCGGGCAGCCATCTGACGACCGCTCTATTGCTGATCCCGGTTATTTTCTACGTGAGCGGTAGTTTTGCCGTCGAACCGCTTGGCAATGTGCCGTGGCTGGTTGTTGCGCAGATATTGGCCTCAACCTGCATGTTTGCACTCTACTTCCGATTGCAGGCGGTTGGTGGCCCTGTCTATCTCAGCCAGATCGGCTATGTTGGCGCCGCAGTGGCGCTGATCGCGGGGACATTGTTTCTGGGCGAAGTCTACCAACTGGCGACATGGGTGGGGGCGATTATTATCACCATCGGCGTGTTGATGACGACAAAGGCCCAGCGCATGGCGGCAAAGGCCACCGCCACAGCCTGATTTTTAACGCGGACGGACCGCCAGTACCATGTAATTGACATTGGTGTCGGTTGAGCGATTCCAGCTGTCGGCGAGCGGATTATAGGTCACGCCCACGGTCTCGGTGATTTCGAGCCCGGCCTGTGTCAGCGGTCCTTCCAGTTCTTCAGGCCGAACCAGCTTTTCATATTGGTGAGTGCCGCGCGGCAACCAGCGCAACACATATTCAGCACCGAAAATGGCAAGGCCAAGAGCCTTCAGCGTTCGGTTGATCGTGGCGACAAAGGTGACGCCACCCGGTTTGACCATCTGTGCGCAAGCGGTGAGATAAAGCTCAACATCGGCCACATGCTCAACCACTTCCATGTTGAGGACGATATCGAATTTCTCGCCAGCTTCTGCCAGCGCTTCGGCTGTTGTAGCGCGATAGTCAATATCGAGCCCGCTTTGGGCTGCATGAATTTTTGCAACTTCAATATTGGTTTCGCCCGCATCAGCACCGACAACCGAAGCACCCAGCCGCGCCATGGGTTCGCACAGCAGGCCGCCACCGCAGCCAATATCCAGCAGGCGCAGTCCGGCGAAGGGTTTCGGGCTGTTCGGGTCAAGGCCGTAATGGGCGCAGACTTTTTCCTTGATATAGGCAAGCCGGGTCGGATTGAACTTATGCAGTGGCCGGAATTTGCCCTGCGGATTCCACCATTCGGCGGCCATGCGCGAAAAGCGTTCTACTTCAGCGGCATCAATTGTGCTGCGTTGGGCTTCGGTCATGGCAAGGTCCTTTTTACTGCCTCTGGAGAGGCCCCTTCCGGCAAAAAATGTCAAGATGCAAATTCTTTTGGGCTTTGAATTGGCTCCAAGGGTGGTGATGCAGTTGCTAGACCAAAGGTTCGTGGTTCGACAAGCTCACCATGAGGGAGAGGGGTGATGAAAGGGAGTCAAGTTCTGCAACCTTTGTGATCTGCAATTTTTATGATCTGAAATGTTGGCGATTATCGTTGCATCCTCACTCTCCCTCATGGTGAGCTTGTCGAACCACGAACGATGAGTTTCGCTATTCATCGCAAAAGCGTACATCCCCCGACAAACATTGCCTGCCTGATCACGCGTTCTTGCAGTTGCGTCATAATTTCGTTATGGGAAACCGCGTTCCGCTTTCGACAGGGTGGATCGTTTTAAATCTCATTTTCAGGCCTTTCCAGAACGGTATTTCCCATGGCACGCATTGTGATGAAATTCGGTGGCACTTCGGTGGCCGATATCGACCGCATCCGTAATGTGGCCCGGCATGTCAAACGTGAAGTTGATGCTGGGCACGAAGTCGCAGTCGTCGTTTCCGCAATGGCAGGGAAAACCAACGAACTCGTCGCCTGGACCCGTCAGACCTCGCCGATGCATGATGCACGCGAATATGATGCAATTGTCGCCTCCGGCGAGCAGGTAACCGCCGGATTGCTGGCTGTGGCCTTGCAGGGCATGGGTGTACACGCGCGTTCCTGGCAGGGTTGGCAGATTCCGATCAAGACGGACAATGCCCATGGTGCTGCGCGCATTATCGATATTGACGGCTCGTTCCTGATTGAGCGTTTCAAGGAAGGTCAGGTTGCCGTGATTGCCGGGTTTCAGGGTATTGGCCCGGATAACCGCATTTCGACGCTTGGTCGCGGTGGTTCGGATACGAGCGCCGTGGCGATTGCTGCATCGGTTAAGGCTGACCGGTGCGATATCTACACGGATGTCGACGGCGTCTACACCACTGATCCGCGCGTTGAGCCAAAGGCCCGCAGGCTTTCGCGCATTTCCTTCGAAGAAATGCTCGAAATGGCTTCGCTTGGTGCCAAAGTTCTGCAGGTGCGGTCCGTCGAGCTTGCGATGGTGCACAAAGTGCGCACATTTGTACGATCCAGTTTCGAAGACCCCGATGCGCCGGGCATGGGTGATCTGATCAATCCGCCCGGCACACTTATTTGCGACGAGGAAGAAATCGTGGAACAGCAGGTTGTAACAGGAATTGCCTACGCCAAGGACGAAGCTCAAATCTCCTTGCGCCGTGTTGCTGACCGTCCCGGTATCTCTGCCGGCATTTTTGGCCCGCTGGCCGAAGCGCATATCAATGTCGATATGATCGTCCAGAATATTTCCGAGGATGGCTCAAAGACCGATATGACCTTCACGGTTCCGTCAGGTGATCTGGATAAGGCGCTCGCGGTTCTGGAGAAGGTAAAAGTAGAGATTGGCTGCGACATCATCCAGTCGGAAGCCGGAATGGTCAAGGTTTCGGTGATCGGTATCGGTATGCGAAGCCATGCGGGCGTTGCCGCAACGGCGTTCCGCGCATTGGCGGACAAGGGCATCAACATCCGCGCCATCACCACTTCGGAAATCAAGATTTCCATTCTTATTGACGGTCCCTATGCGGAACTTGCGGTTCGGACTTTGCATTCTGTCTACGGTCTGGATAAGCATTAATTTACTGTCTAAGACAGAGATTCTGTTTGTCGGTGAACGTCTCGGCTGACATGATGAATCAATGAGTTGATTGGCGAGACCATTCCGGTCTTGCCGATATTGTTATGGAGCAGATGGGTGCCCACGCGCGAGCAGATTACTGGTCCTCGTGTCATGCTGAAGCGCCTCCGCGAATTGATGGCGGAGGCTCTTGAGCCGCAGGAGAGGCTTGACCGTATCGTTCGCGAAATCGCGCAGAACATGGTCGCCGAAGTATGCTCATTTTACGTGCTGCGTTCCGATGGGGTCCTCGAACTCTATGCAACCGAAGGTTTGAACCCATCGGCGGTTCACTTGGCGCAGTTGCGCCTCGGCCAAGGTCTTGTCGGTACGATTGCCTCAAGCGCCCGGCCGCTCAATCTGACCGATGCCCAGACCCACCCCGCCTTCGCCTACCTGCCGGAGACGGGCGAAGAAATTTACAATTCCTTCCTCGGTGTGCCGATCCTGCGGGCAGGGCGCACGCTCGGCGTTCTGGTTGTGCAGAACAGGACCAAGCGCGTTTACCGCGAAGATGAGGTGGAAGCGCTTGAAACCACGGCTATGGTTCTGGCGGAGATGGTTGCTGCGGGTAGCTTGACACGTCTGGCACGGCCGGGCGTCGAGCTTGATCTCGGCAAGCCCATGAGCTTTTCCGGCAGTGCCTTTAATGATGGCGTTGGTCTCGGGCATGTTGTGCTGCACGAGCCGCGCATTGTTGTCACCAACCTTTTCAACGAAAACATCGATACGGAAATCGACCGGCTCGAAACCTCGCTTGGCTCCTTGCGCATTTCCATTGACGACATGCTGTCGCGGCGCGATGTCGCGTTTGAGGGCGAGCACCGCGAAGTGCTCGAAGCTTACCGGATGTTTGCCCATGATACGGGCTGGGTGCGCCGTCTTGAAGAGGCAATCCGTAACGGTCTGACTGCGGAAGCAGCGGTTGAGAAAGTTCAGAGCGATACGCGCGCGCGGATGATGCATCTGAGCGACCCCTATATGCGGGAGCGTCTCAGCGATTTCGACGATCTTGCCAACCGGCTGCTGCGCCAGTTGATGGGACGTGATGTGAAGACCATGGCCGGTTCGCTGGCCAAGGATGCCATTATCATTGCCCGGTCGATGGGCGCTGCCGAACTTCTCGACTATCCGCGCGAGCGTTTGCGCGGGCTGGTACTGGAAGATGGCGCGGCGACAAGCCATGTGGTGATTGTGGCCCGCGCCATGGGCATTCCGGTTGCGGGACAGGTCAAGGGCGTCGTGTCCATGGCTGAGAACAACGATGCCGTGATTATCGACGGCGATGATGGCCGGGTGCATTTGCGTCCGCAGGCGGATGTTGAGGCTGCTTATTCGGAAAAGGTCAAGTTCCGCGCTAAGCGTCAGGCTCTCTATCGCGAGTTGCGCGACAAGCCTTCGGTTACCAAGGATGGTGTGCCGATCTCCCTGCTGATGAATGCGGGGCTGCTGGTTGATCTGCCGCAGCTAACGGAAGCGGGCGCAGCGGGCATTGGCCTCTTCCGCACCGAACTGCAATTCATGGTGGCTTCGACCTTCCCCCGCGCCGAACAGCAGGAGCGGCTCTACCGTTCGGTGCTGGAAGCCGCCGGGGATCGTCCGGTGACATTCCGCACGCTCGATATTGGCGGCGATAAGGTTCTTCCTTATTTCCGCAGCAATACGAATGAAGAAAATCCGGCCATGGGCTGGCGCGCGATCCGCCTGACGCTCGACCGTCCGGGTCTGCTGCGCACGCAGGTTCGTGCCTTGCTGAAAGCAGCGGGCGGGCGTGAATTGCGCCTGATGCTCCCGATGGTCACCGAAGTGGCCGAGGTTCGCAAAGCGAGTGAACTGATCAACCGCGAAGTGCAGCACCTGTCGCGCTTTGCCTATAATCTGCCGACACGGGTAAAGATCGGCGCGATGGTTGAAGTCCCGTCCCTGCTTTGGCAGCTTGATGAATTGATGTCCGTCGTGGATTTCGTTTCTGTCGGCTCCAATGATCTGTTCCAGTTTGTCATGGCGGTGGATCGCGGCAACTCGATTATCAGCAATCGTTTTGACAATCTGTCGGTGCCGTTCCTGCGGGTGCTCCGCCAGATTGCGCAGGCGGGCGTGCGTAACAACACGGATGTGACGCTGTGCGGTGAAATGGCCGGAAAGCCACTTTCGGCCATGGCCCTGATCGGCCTTGGCTTCCGTTCCATTTCGATGGCACCGGCGTCCATTGGTCCTGTTAAGGCAATGCTGGGTACGCTCGATGTCGGCGCGTTGCATGCGCAGCTCTCCGACGCGATTGATAATCACGGCGATACCGGTTCCCTGCGGCATGTCCTGAACAAATTCGCAGAGCGGACAGGCGTTCCGCTGTGAGATTTACTGAGGTAACAAACTAAAATGATGTCCATTCCGCAGGATCGTATGGATCAGCTGCTGAAGCGGTTTTCCATGATTGAATCGCAGATGGCGAGCAATCCTGATTCCGACACCTATGTGAAGCTCGCATCTGAGTACTCCGAGCTTGAGACAGTCGTTGCCAAGATCCGCGATCTGATCGCATCACGCAGTGAAGCTGATGATCTGAAGAGCATGCTCAACGATGCGTCGACCGACAAGGATATGCGCGAACTGGCCGAGGCGGAGTTGCCCGAGATCAATGAGCGCATTGAAGCGCTTGAGCAGGAGATTCAGGTCCTGCTGTTGCCGAAGGACGTTGCCGACGAGCGCAATGCGATTCTCGAAATCCGCGCGGGTACAGGCGGTTCGGAAGCCGCGCTGTTCGGCGGTGATCTGTTCCGCATGTATGAACGCTATGCGGCTGCCAATGGTTGGCGGGTCGAGCTGATTTCAGGCAGCGATGGTGAAGCTGGTGGCTATAAGGAAGTCATCGCCATGGTTTCCGGCAAGGGTGTTTTTGCCAAGCTCAAATTCGAGTCGGGCGTTCACCGGGTTCAGCGCGTGCCGGATACGGAAGCGAGCGGGCGCATTCATACATCTGCGGCAACGGTTGCTGTGCTCCCCGAAGCCGAGGAAATCGACATCGACATTCGCCCTGAAGATATCCGCATCGATACGATGCGCGCATCGGGTTCGGGCGGGCAGCACGTCAATACGACGGACTCGGCCGTGCGCATTACGCATATTCCATCGGGCATTGTCGTGGTGCAGGCGGAAAAGTCCCAGCACCAGAACCGCGCGCGCGCCATGCAGGTGTTGCGGTCACGGCTCTTTGATATGCAGCGGCAAAAGGCTGACAGCGAGCGGTCGGAAGCCCGGCGCAGTCAGGTTGGTTCGGGCGACCGTTCGGAGCGCATCCGTACCTATAATTTCCCGCAAGGCCGCGTGACTGATCATCGCATCAACCTGACGCTCTATAAGCTTGACCGCATTATGGAAGGTGATCTTGACGAACTGATCGGGGCGCTCATCTCGGACTATCAGACTGCGCTTCTCGCCCAGATGAATGACGGGTACTGAAGGTATGGCTGAGGCCCGCCTTGCTGACGTCCACATTCAGGCGCGCTCGGTACTGACCAAAGCTGGAATCGCCGGAGCCGACCTTGATGCGCGGCTTCTGGTGGAATGGGTAACCGGTTTCGACAGGCTCGAAACAGTCCGTAATCCGCATAACACCGTGACGAAAGACGTGATGGCCAGGCTCGATGCTGTGCTTATCCGGCGAATCAACGGCGAATCAGTGCATCGGATCATCGGCAAACGCGAATTTTTCGGGCTGGAGTTTGCACTTTCTGTGGATACTTTGGAGCCGCGACCGGATACCGAAGCACTTGTCGAGCTTGCTCTGCCGTTCTTGCATCAGCGTGTTGCAGAGAATGGAATTGCTGACCTTGTTGATCTTGGAACGGGAACCGGAGCAATCGCGATTGCACTGCTCCGTCAGGTGCCGAACCTGCGGGCGATTGGCGTTGATATGGCGCCGGGCGCTCTTGCCACCGCACGTAACAATGCCTGCCTGAACAATGTATCCAGCCGTTTTGCCGCTCTGCGCTCCAACTGGTTTGCCGAGGTAACTGGCGGATTTGACATGATTATTTCCAATCCACCCTATATACGCTCCGGTGATATTGCGGCCCTTCAACCCGAAGTCGCAGTGCATGATCCCGTTCTGGCGCTTGATGGTGGGCCTGATGGCCTTCAACCCTACCGTATCATCGCGGAACAGGCGGACGCCCATCTTCGTGCGGGCGGGGCAGTAGCGGTGGAGATTGGCTTTGATCAAAGGACAGATGTCGAAGCTATTTTTGCAAGAACAGGTTTCGCTTTGAAAGGTCTGCAGAAGGATATCGGGGGGCATGAAAGAGCAATGTTGTTCATGAAGTCATAAAATTATTGAAAAAAGGCTTGGAATTTGTCGCGAAGGCGGCTAGTTTCCAATCACCGCTCTAAACCGAACAAGTCTGGTTTTACCTATCAAGAGATTGATACGGAATTTTCCGGGTGTTGATTTCTCATCGGAATTGTTCTTGGGGAAATGGTTTTTGCGGAAGCACAAAAGTTCTATGAAACTTTAGATGCGATTGAAGCGCGGGGCGCGCTTCAGGTCGGCACTTGAGAAGCGAAGCTTTTTGACTCAATTGGTGAGCAAATTAGCGCCCCTGATTTTCTGAAAAGAGATAAGTATGAGGCCAGTACAGCAGAATAGGCGCATGCGCGGACGCGGTAACAATAACCGCAAAGGTCCCAACCCACTTTCCCGTAATTATGAGAGCAACGGCCCTGATGTTAAAATCCGGGGAAATGCTCAGCACGTCGCCGAAAAATATACCACTCTTGCGCGTGATGCGCAGAGCAGTGGTGATCGCGTGATAGCGGAAAACTATCTTCAGCACGCCGAACATTACAATCGTATCATTCTTGCTGCCCAGGCTCAGGCGCCTGTCCAGTATCAGCGCGATGACCGCGATGATCAGGACGATGATGGCGTTTACGATGATGACGGCAACGAACAGCAGCAGGACCGTCCGGTCCAGCACCAGCAGATCAATGGCAGCGGACCGCAGCCGGTGATTGAAGGTACACCTGCTGAAGTTGCCTATGGTGAAGAGCCGGTCAGCCAGCGCCAGCCGCACCATCAGCAGCGCAGGCAGTATGATCAGAACACCTCCAACGATCAGAACGCATCCAATGCATCTAATAATGATGACGATGATGCTGGATCTGAGTCCGAGGAAGTGGCCGAAGCAAAACCCGTTCGCCGCGCACCGCGTGGCCGCAGGCCAGCCCGTCCGCGTGAGCCGCGGGTGGCGGATGAAAACAACGCTCCTGCAGCGGCTGCTCCCGCCGATACGTCAAATGACCTTTCTCCGGCAGGTATTGTTGCCGAAGTAAAGAAGCGCCGGGCAGCGGTTGAACCATCTGACGTCTGATCTGTTGATACATAGTGGTCTTGAAAACGGCGCTGAATGATTTCCGCGCCGTTTTCTTTTTTAAGTCTGTGGCTTTGGGCGTATCTTGCGGGGGCAGGAAAGCATTCCCATATGAGCCCAGAAGCGTATGGATCTGCCTCTTGCAGGGGGTCCGTCACCAGAGGACTCCAGAGTGCCGCTTACGGGCTTTGGGGAAAAGGAGACACAGAATGAATGTTGAAAAATATACGGAGCGCGTTCGCGGCTTCATCCAGTCCGCGCAGACGTTTGCGCTCTCTTCCAATCATCAGCAATTTGCACCGGAGCATTTGCTCAAGGTTCTCGTTGATGATGAGGAAGGTCTCGCCGCATCGTTGATCGAACGGGCAGGCGGACGCATTGCCGATGTGCGGCTTGGATTGCAGGCTGCGCTCAATGCGCTGCCGAAAGTAACCGGCGGCAATGAGCAGCTTTATCTTGCTCAGCCATTGGCGAAGGTTTTTGCCACCGCCGAGGAAATTGCCAAAAAGGCTGGCGACAGTTTCGTTACGGTCGAACGGCTGCTGACGGCGCTTGCCGTTGAAAAATCGGCGAAGACTTCGGAGATATTGAGCCGCGCTGGCGTGACCGCTGCGGGCCTCAATGCGGTTATCAATGATATCCGCAAAGGCCGGACAGCCGACTCGGCTTCCGCCGAGAACACCTATGACGCCTTGAAGAAATACGCGCGGGATCTGACTGCTGATGCGCGGTCGGGCAAGCTTGATCCGGTTATCGGACGCGATGATGAAATTCGCCGGACCATCCAGGTCCTGTCACGCCGCACGAAGAACAATCCTGTTCTGATCGGCGAGCCCGGTGTGGGCAAGACGGCGATTGCCGAAGGCCTTGCCCTGCGTATCGTCAATGGCGACGTGCCGGAGTCTCTTAAAGACAAGCAGTTGATGGCGCTCGACATGGGCGCACTCATTGCCGGCGCGAAATATCGCGGCGAATTCGAAGAGCGTCTGAAAAGTGTGCTTTCCGAAGTGCAGTCGGCCAATGGCGACATCATCCTCTTCATTGACGAAATGCACACGCTGGTTGGTGCGGGCAAGGGCGAAGGATCAATGGATGCATCGAACCTCTTGAAGCCCGCGCTTGCCCGCGGCGAGCTGCATTGCGTTGGTGCAACGACGCTGGACGAATATCGCAAGCACGTTGAAAAAGATGCAGCGCTTGCACGGCGGTTCCAGCCGGTGTTCGTTGATGAGCCAACGGTTGAGGATACGATCTCGATCCTGCGCGGGTTGAAGGAAAAATACGAACAGCATCACAAGGTTCGTATTTCCGATTCGGCTCTGGTTGCTGCTGCAACCCTGTCGAACCGCTACATCACTGACCGGTTCCTGCCTGACAAGGCTATCGACCTGATTGACGAAGGCGCAGCGCGCCTGCGGATGCAGGTGGATTCAAAGCCGGAAGAGCTTGATGAAATCGACCGCCGCATCATGCAGCTGAAGATTGAGCGCGAAGCTTTGAAGGTCGAGAAAGACGATGCGTCAAAGGATCGTCTGGAAAGACTGGAAAAGGAGCTGGTCGAGCTTGAAGAACAGTCAACCGGCCTGACCAATACATGGCAGGCGGAAAAGCAGAAGCTTGGTCATGCGGCTGATCTGAAAGGTCAACTGGATGATGCGCGCAATGCCTTGGCTTCCGCCCAGCGTAACGGTGAATTCCAGAAGGCGGGCGAGCTTGCCTATGGCACGATCCCGCAGCTGGAAAAGCAGCTTGCACAGGCCGAACAGCAGGATGGATCAACCTCGATGGTCGAGGAAATCGTCACTCCTGATCATATCGCGCAGGTCGTATCGCGCTGGACCGGCATTCCGGTTGACCGGATGCTGGAAGGCGAGCGCGAAAAGCTGTTGCGGATGGAAGACGAGTTGGCCAAGCGGGTCATCGGGCAGGGCGAAGCGGTTCAGGCCGTTTCCAAGGCAGTCCGCCGCGCCCGTGCCGGTCTTCAGGATCCGAACCGGCCAATTGGCTCGTTCATCTTCCTTGGACCAACTGGTGTTGGCAAGACGGAACTCACCAAGGCACTCGCCTCGTTCCTGTTCAGTGACGAGACAGCCATGGTCCGCCTCGATATGTCCGAATATATGGAGAAGCATTCAGTCGCTCGTCTGATCGGCGCACCTCCAGGTTATGTCGGTTATGAGGAAGGCGGCGCACTGACCGAAGCGGTTCGTCGCAGACCCTATCAGGTTGTGCTTTTCGATGAGATCGAAAAGGCGCATCCGGATGTGTTCAACGTTCTGCTGCAGGTGCTTGATGATGGACGTCTGACCGATGGTCAGGGCCGTACGGTGGATTTCCGCAATACGCTGATCATCATGACGTCCAATCTGGGAGCAGAATATCTGACTGCGCTTGGGGAAGATCAGGATGTGGAAAGCGCCCGCGAGGATGTGATGAATGTGGTCAAGGCCTCGTTCAGACCGGAATTCCTCAACCGCGTCGACGAGATCATTCTGTTCCATCGTCTGAAGCGAAATGAAATGGGTGCCATTGTGGCTATTCAGATGCAGCGTCTGCAGTCCTTGCTGACTGATCGCAAGATCACCATCAAGATTGACGAGGATGCAACCAACTGGCTTGCCGAGAAGGGTTATGACCCCGCCTATGGCGCACGTCCGCTGAAACGGGTGATCCAGAAGCAGGTACAGGACCCTCTGGCGGAGAAAATCCTGCTTGGCGAGATTCTGGATGGCTCCACGGTCAAGATCACGGCAGGTTCAGACCGGCTCAATTTCCGGTCTGTGAAGTCTGCCCCGGACCGGGAAAAGAGCGAAGCTGCATAATTGCGCCTGATATAATGATGCATGGAAGCAAAATGGCCGCCGTCTGGCGGCCATTTTCATGTCCGGTTCATCCTGTAGATGCAATGACAGAGCCGCCGTTTGAAATCGAACCGGTTTTATTCAGCAGATAAGGCTCGAAAAAACCGCATTAACCATAAAGACAGGAAAATCGGTCATTTATGCTTAAGGACAGGTTAGCGGAAACCGGAAGTTGGAAAATATGGCGCTTCGTCATTTGATTGTGTTTGCATCGATTTTTACCACTGCTTTGGCGGTGCTTGTGCCTGTCGCGCCTGCGCAGGCTGCAGGTTTGCCTGCGCGTGAAAGCGCGAATCAGGCGCCATATATGGTCGCGCAAGTGTTCGAATCAGATCGGCGGGCACGACGTGACGAGTATCGCGTTTATTTCGACGAGTATGGACGGCGTGTGACGCTGGATCGCCGGGGCCGGGTGGTTTCGGTCGAAGAGCCGCGCAACGATATCAATAATGGCCGGGGCGCTGATTATTTTCCCGATGCGCCGCAGGATTCTTTTGATACGGGCTCTATTCCCGAAGACCCTTACGCGAATCGCCCAAACGATGCCTATCAGAGGCAGCAGCCATCCGAACGCGACTATCGCACGGTTGAACGCGCACCCCTGCCGCCCGCAAACGGCGAATCGGACATTCCTCCCGCCAATCCCGGTCTGATTGATCCGGAGATGCCTGGTGAGAATCTGGCGACGCCGCCATCTCAGGAATCAATACCGGCTCATCCCAATCCTGCGCCGACTGTGCAATTGCCAAAGGGGCAGGGCGCCAAAGCCAAGATTGCCGCGATTCAGGTCCTGCTTGATCGCATCGGTGTATCACCGGGTGTCATTGACGGTCGCAAGGGTGGCAATGTCGACAAGGCCGTGGCAGCTTTCGAGGAAATGACCGGCCAGAAATTTGATCCGCTCAATGATGCGGGAATCCAAGCATCGCTTGAGCAGACGGGAGGTCCCGCCTTTGTTTCCTATACAATCAGCTCGGAAGATGCAGCCTATCCATTCGTTGCGTCGATCCCTGAGGATTACAGCCATAAGGCACAGCTCGAACGGATGGCCTTTACATCAGTCACCGAAATGCTGGCCGAACGCTTTCACATGGATGAAGGGTATTTGAAGGAGATCAACCCCGGAGTTGATTTCAATCAGCCCGGTGTGGCTATTCAGGTTGCCAGTACCGGCCAGAATGTTGGTGGCTCGGTGACGAAAATCATCGCCGACAAGGGACGCAAGCAGGTGCGCGGCTATAATGCCGAGGGGCGGCTGGTTGTTGCCTATCCCGCCACCATCGGTTCAACCGATACGCCATCACCGTCGGGTATCGTTCAGGTGGAGCGCATCGCTCTCAACCCGAACTACACCTATAATCCCAAGCTCAATTTCAAGCAGGGTGAGAATGACAAGGTGCTGACCATACCGCCGGGTCCAAACGGGCCTGTCGGTACGGTGTGGATTGCATTGTCAAAGCCGACCTACGGTATCCATGGTACGCCGGAGCCGTCAAAGATTGGCAAGACGAACAGTCATGGCTGCGTGCGACTGACCAACTGGGATGCAACCGAACTCTCTAAGCTGGTGCAAAAGGGCGTGACGGTCGAGTTTCAGGAGTAGAAACTGCTCTAGCCGCTGGCTGCCATCTTCGGCGCGCTGTTGTTGTCATCCTTCAGGAGCTGATCGATACGCTCGCGTTCGCGCTTGAAGGCAACAAGATCATCGCCATCAAGCGCCCTGCCGCCCGGCAGACGGATACGCATCGGGTCGACCTTCGATCCGTTGACGATGACTTCATAGTGCAGATGCGGGCCGGTTGAGAGACCGGTTGAGCCGAGATAGCCGATAACCTGACCCTGCCGGACGCGGGCGCCGGGTGTTACGCCAGAAGCAATGGCGTTCTGGTGTGAGTAACTGCTTTCATAGCCATTGGAATGGCGAAGGACTGTCTGGTTGCCATAGCCATTGGTCCAACCTGCCCGCTCCACAGTGCCATTGCCGGCAGCAATAATCGGGGTGCCACGCGGTGCCGACCAGTCAACACCCGTATGCATGCGCGAATAGCCGAGAATCGGATGACGCCGCATACCAAAAGGCGAGCGGAACACACCGTTTGGTACAGGATTGCGCAACAGGAACTGTTTCGAGCTCTTGCCGTTCTCGTCATAATAATCGGTCGAGCCATCCCCGGAATGGAACCGGTAGAATTTGCGCAGGTTCCCGCCAAAATTGGCAGCGACATAGAGAATTTCCGATTCGTCACCGGCCTTTTCCGAATCGGCAGGCAGGGAGAAGAAAGCTTCCAGCTGATCTGTTGGTAAAAGCTGCGACTGGAAATCCACATCCGATGCCAGCATACGGACCAATTGCTGGATCATCGTATCGGTCATGCCATAGGCTATGCCCGCGCGATAAATGCCATCATAGACCGTCGGGAGATCGCCGGGCTGACGCGATGAGGGCGGATTGTCATCAAAAGCCACCTGCAGGCCCGGCGTCATTTCCGGCTCGTCCGCAGGCACATACTGGTCTTTATCATTAAGGGCGATGGTCAGAATATGCGTTGTGCCATTATAGACACTGGCCCGCATGATGCGGTCGACATTGTCGCGCGACTCAATGCCGAGCCGCAAAACGCTACCGCCTTTCAGGCGTGGAGAATTCAGGAGCTTTGAAATTGCCTCGGACATGCCGATGGCATCATCATTTTCGTAACCGGCGTCGCTGAAAGCGCTAAGGATTTCCTTGTCATTGCGGAACGGTATGAGTTCCTCGGAGTAACCATGGCTTTCCACATCTTCGTTGGCCCGCGGTGTGACGCTGACATTTTCCTGAATGATCTTGACCGCGAGTGGATTGCGCAGATTGAAAGGATCTTCATCAGCGCCAAAGCGCAGCGGATCAACATAATGCAGCGAAGCCACCTGCACCGCGCCGTCAGTCAGCAATGCGCCGGTGTTGCGGACAACTTCTTCCACCTCATCAGCGCTCAGATCATCGGACGGATCAAACTGCGCCGTGGCCAGAGGAAAATCCACCGTGCGCAGACTGACTTCGCTTTCAACCTTGGCGCCATAGATCAAACCTGTTTTGGGCGTGGGATCAGTTCCTTCATTGGCCTCGGCAAACACATCCAGCGGATTGAACCCAGGATATTTGCGGTTGCTGTTATGAACAGAAGCCAGTGCTATGCGGACATATTCAAAGGGTGTGGAGCGAATGACGTCCCGTTCGCCCTCTTTGAACACAGTCGATACATCAAGGCGGCGGCGATCACGGTTGCGCCGGATCGGCGTGGTTGCGGCAACGCGCGCGCCTTTGGTTACATCGCTGCTGCCCTTGGCCGATGGCATTGTATTGCGAGCCATCAGTTCGGGTGGGGTCGCCAATTGTTCCCGGCCATCCAGCGCCGCAAACAAGGCAACACCCATCAACATGCTCGAGGTGATACCGGTCAGAAAAGTACCAGCCAGCCATCGCGCCGAAATTTCCCGGCGATCGGGCGGGCCGCGACGCCCGTCCGTAATCAACGGCGGTTCGTTGCCCGGATCGATTGATGAGTGCCCCTCGTACTCTTTCATTATACTAAGTGTCGATCCTGATACTAAGTGTCGATCCTGTCGCCGTTATTGATGCAGGCTTACTTTGATTTTCCGGCGCGTGCCGACCAGCCATTTACTGGTACGAAGTCAACGAGGCCGCAGTTTTGCCCTCGCAGCTTCCATCTGTCAACGCGCTGAACAGGAAGAGTGCCTGTATCTATAGACGTACGCCATAATACATTGGAATAAGCCCCGCATATGCCAGCCAGCGCTAGGGTTTGAATTGGGCTTGTTTGTGGCCGCGATGATCACAATTCACTTCGGCGGCTTATTTGCCGGCGTTGTCTCCAGCAAATACGGACCTGTGGATAATTCATGTTACATTTTTGATAAAAACTTTGAAATCGTTGTTGACAGTTTTGGTGATGGGGGTCTATATACCGACACAACGAGGGCGGGGCGCCGCTGGCGGTTGCTGAATGCGCCCTAAAGGAAGCTCTCTGGAAGTTTTCGGATTGTTG
>NZ_FNIY01000017.1 GCF_900104355.1 Phyllobacterium sp. OV277
GCGGCGCGACAGTTGGATTGAGAAACGAAGAGAAGGCAGACTACAGGAGCAAGCTGCCACGGCTCTATTCACTGTCACCGGTCCGGGCTGCGATGGTGAAGTCTCCGCCCTGCCCGGCGACGCACCTCGGCATCTCTCGGGATGACATTTCTACTTTGCATACAACGCGACATTTCTAAATTGCTGCCACATTGTGTGTAGCCGGGGTGGGTTCTATTCTGAAGTGCGACTTTGGCAGCATTGAATATCGCCCTGCTCGACCGGGAGCACAAGAGACTGCAAAGTTGACCTTCGCGTCAGATCAGACTTGCGTGGAAGCGCTTGACCTCTTCCGCAAGACTTACCCAATGATGTTTGGATTGCTCGAAGATTGATAGGGTTGGCGCCGGGAAATTTGGATCGGCCAATGCACCGACAGCCACGCCAATCATTGCGGGTGCAGCATCAGGCTTCCAATAGACTGTCGAACCGCAGATCGGGCAAAAATACATGCGTACATTGCGGCCACTTTCGGCAACGCGATTGAACTCTCTAGCCGCTCCCGAAATCTCGACGGTATCAGCCGCATAGAACGCGTTGACACTGAATGATGTGCCGGTTCGCCGTTGGCAGGCTAAGCAATGACACACGGCAACCAGTTTTTCTGGCTCTCGCATTACAAGTCTGAGTGCGCCGCATACGCATTGGGCATTGGTCATGGAAAATCCTCCGTCTTTCTCGGTGAGATCATTTTTGGGATGTGAGATGAGGCGCAGTGCAAACCGCCGTTATAGCTGGCGGCGCGTGGAAAGTGACCCGTCGCGGATCAGGATGCGCAGCGCCAAGAATTATCCAGCTTCACGGAACTGTCAATAAGAAGGCTCCGCAAAGGGTCGAAAGTTCCGGTACGTGATGGTGTCTTAATCAAAGTGAGAAAGCGAGAGCCGGGGAATTGACCGGATCGCCACGGATCGGCATGCCTCACCTCGATCCGTTATTGGCAGTCTTTGCGAGTGCAGCCAACCGCCCCCGCTAATCGAGCACGACCACCGCTTCCACTTCGAACAGCATGGGGTCAATTGCGAGTTTGGGAACGGGAATCAGAGTCTGCGCCGGTAGCGCCTTGCCAAACACTTCCTTGACGTTCCTGGTCAACACTTCAAGCTTGGACATATCGTGATCGACCACGAAGACTGTGAGCTTGGCGACCTGGTCCGGTCTGGCACCGAGCGCATCGAGGGCGGCGTGCAGATTTGCGTAGGCCTGCTTAACCTGAACAGCGAAGTCGGGCGATAAGGCTCCCGTACTGTCTTGACCGCCCTGCCCGGAGATGTAGGCCACACGGCCTCCGCGCGGCGTGATCACCGCCGTGCTATAGCCGTTCGGCGACGGGTCATAGAGGGTGTGTGGATTGACGATGGTCAGCTTGAGATCATTCTCATTTGCTGTCGCCGCCGTGGGAATTCCTATGGTCATGATGATTAGCCCTCCGATAAGCAGCTTCTTGATTGCGCGTGACATGATTTTCTCTTGGCTCTGCCCATTGCGAGCAATGTTTCCCCGCGGCTGGCATGATTGAACTTTGACCCATATGACCCATATAATGGCTAGTACACTGTACGATACATTATATAGTACGTTGTACGAGTCAACCGTTCAAGATCGACATTCATCGTGTTGCCAGTCAAAATCGACGTTCTGAACAGTGAGGAAAACAGATGGCTGCCAAACGTAGCGATACTCCGGGCAAGCGGGCTCAGCCCATGCAGGATCGCAGTGAACCACCCCTCTCCATGGAACGTATCGCGGCGACTGCGGTGGAACTGCTGGACGCGCAGGGAGTCAGTGGATTGACGATGCGCAAGCTGGCTGATCGCCTCGGCTCGGGCGTGATGAGCCTCTATTGGCACGTTGACAACAAGGAGGATGTCTTTGATCTGGCGCTCAATCTGGTGCTTGAATATCACGGACCGCCGCAAGTGGATAAGTCGCAAGACTGGCGCGCAGAAGTCGTTCATATGCTCGAAGACTGGCGCGCCAGCATGCTGCGCCATCCCTGGTCGGCATCCCTGTTGCCGCGCCGGGCGCTCGGCCAAAACATCCTCAATCGTCTGGAACTGCTGAGCAAGATCCTGTCCGGAGCCGGTGTAGCGGACGCAGATCTGAACATTGCGATATGGTCGCTCTGGAACTATGTAATGGGCGCTACCATCACCCGGGCGAGTTTCGACCTTACGGACGATGACATGGCTGCTGGGCAGCAACGCCTGACACGTCTCAGTGAACACTACCCGACAATCGAACGCTCTCGTCTGCTTTTGGATAATGATTGGGATGGTGCATTCAGAAAGGGCCTCGACTTCCTGCTCGATGGCCTTTCTCCCAGATAAACACAATAGACCGCCCTCGGTCACAGGACGAAACAGTAACGGCTGGGGTTATAATGTTTCCGCGAAAACATTATAACGACTTGCGAAGGCCTGCCAATCGGTTATAATGTTTTCGCGCAAACATTATAACTGGACAACATCATGCTCAAAGAGATCGATCTGGTCTATCGGACGATGTTTGCAGAACTTGGTCAGCGAACACTCGATGCGAACTTCAAGGCAGACTTTGCGATCACGGGACGGTTTGTAACCGTAACCGTCAAGGGCAATGAGTACTGGTATTTTGACACGCCAACGGACAGTGGCGACAAGCGGACTTATGTTGGCCCCAAGAGCGACGCGGAAATCTCAAAGCGCGTTGCTGCCTTTCAGGAAATCAAAGATGATTTGCGGGCCCGGCGGAAACTGGTTTCGACGCTGACACGCGACGCCGGAATGACCTCACCGGAACGGTTCACCGGAGACATTGTGGAAATCTTGGCCAATGCCGGACTTTTCAGGCTGAGGTCAGTCCTTGTAGGAACCGTCGCTTTCCAGACCTACTCTGGCGTACTTGGCATCAAACTGCCTTCAGCAGTCATGCAGACGGGCGATGCGGATTTTGCCCAGTTTCATTCGATTTCCACGGCTGTCGGTGACACTATTCCGCCAGTTCTCGACGTCTTGCGTCAGATCGATCCGTCATTTCGCAAAGTCCCGCATCAAAGCGGCAATCTCACGACGCAATTTGAGAACGCAAAAAAGTACAAGGTGGAGTTTCTCACGCCAAACACCGGAAGCGATGACTTTGCCAGCAAACCCGCCAGTATGCCGGCACTCGGCGGAGCGGCAGCAGAACCACTACGCTTTCTCGACTATCTGATCCATGAACCCGTGCGCACCGTATTGCTGCACAAGAGCGGCGTATCGGTGAATGTACCTGCACCGGAACGCTATGCGGTTCACAAACTTATCGTCGCGTCGCGCCGCCGGAGTGATGACAACGGCATCAGCAAACGCGATAAGGATGCTCAGCAGGCCGCCCTGTTGTGTGAAGCATTGATAACCGCCCGTCGCCAGTCTGATCTGGCCATTGCCTATGCCGAAGCTTGGGAAAGAGGCCAAGCCTGGCAGGAAGGCATCACGCGCGGCTGGAGCTTTATCGCAGAACGGCAAAGGACAAGCTTGATCACCGGACTGGCGAAGGGCATGGGCGATATAGGGCTGGACCCTGCCAGTTATGGGCTCAATATTAATTAGATCACCCCATGCTACGATAAAGAATGATCAATATTCAACGCCCGGAGTACCGGTCATGCTGTTGTCGAACTATCTTTTCTTTACAACGTCTTGCGAACAGGCTCTCGCCTTCTACACTCACTGTGGACTAGGCCGGATCACCGAAGAACTACGGTATGGGGCAAACGGCATGCCTGTGCGCACCGAAGCCATGCGCGGCAAAATCATGCATTCACGCTTCGAGGGTCCGGGTGTTCTCTTCTACGCCTCGGACAATGACGATGCCGAAACCATGCGCGGCTCCGCCCATATGCTTGTCATAGAAGACCGCGATGAAGCGGAAAGACTGTTCACACGTCTCGCCGCTGGCGGAACGATCACCACGCCATTCGGGCTTCAGGTATGGGGCGACTTCTTTGGCAAGCTGACAGACCAGTTTGACGTGCAATGGATGATCAATGTCCCGACACAGGCCAAAGCGGACTAACCAGCCTCAAATGCCCTCGCCGTGCGTATGCTGCCCCTCATGGGTCAATGTCGCAATAAAACGCTTTGTGCGCTCCTGCTTCGGCTGGGTGAAGATGTCGTGCGACGTGCCGGTTTCAACGATAACGCCGCCATCGAGCACGATCGCCTGATTGGCAATGCGCGAAGCCAGACGCAGATCATGCGTTGCCATAACCATGGTCGTGCCCTCCCGTGCCAGTTGCGCCAACACGTCAACAACCTCGCCTGACAGTTCCGGATCAAGCGCCGATGTCGGCTCATCACAAAGCAGGATTTTCGGCGATGGTGCCAATGCGCGGGCAATCGCCACACGCTGTTGTTGACCACCCGATAGCGTTGATGGCCAGACGTCAGCCTTATGCGCCAGACCGACTTTCTCAAGCAGCATCAGAGCCCGCTCGCGCGCTTTCTCCTTTGGCCATTTCAAAACGGTCGTCAGGCCTTCCGTGACATTCTCGATAACAGTGCGATGCGGAAAAAGCTGGAAGTTCTGGAACACCATGCCCGAATGCCGACGCACCGACTGAACAGCCTTGGTCGTGACTTTGACACCCGGCTGAAATTCCAGCCTGTCACCGTCGATTTCCACGGAACCGGATGTTGGAATTTCCAGAAGGTTCATGCAGCGCAGCAGTGTGCTTTTGCCGCCGCCCGATGGCCCGACAAGCGCCATGACAGAACCTTCGGCGATACTCAGGGAGACGTTCTTGAGGACCGTGAGATCACCAAAGCGTTTCTCGATATTCCTCAGTTCAATCATCATGACCGTGCCTCCAGAAATCCGCCATAACGATTGAGACGGGTTTCAAGCCGTGCCTGCAACGACGACAGGACCGAACTCAGGATGAGATAGATAATCGCCGCCTCCACATAGAGGATGAGCGGCTCATAGGTGGTGGCAACAATGCGTTGTGCCGCCTGAAACATCTCTGGAACCGTGATGGCCGCCGCCAGCGACGTATCCTTGACGAGCGAAATAAACGTGTTCGACAATGGCGGCACAGCAACGCGCGCCGCCTGTGGCAAGATCGTGCGGCGCATGGCCTGAGACCATGTCATGCCGATGGAATAAGCGGCTTCCCACTGTCCACGCGGTACGGACGAAATCACAGCACGCAGGATTTCCGACGTATAGGCACCGATGTTGAGGGTGAAACCGATCAATGCAGCGGTAAAGGCGTCAAGCACGATGCCGACACTGGGAAGCCCGTAGAAAATAAGAAAGAGCTGCACCAGCAGCGGCGTGCCACGGATGATCCAAACGTAAAACTTGACAATGGCGGCAAAGGGCCAGGCAGCAAACAGCCGGACAAGCGCTGCAATCAAACCCACAGCCAATCCCAGTACAAACGACAGAAGTGTCAGCGGAATGGTGAAAATCAACCCGGCCCATAGCAACGGTCCAAGCGATTCAAGCATCAGTGTCAGCCAATGGGACAAGGCCGCGTCTCCCTTAAAAGGCAAAGGCAGGGAGTATCATCCCCCTGCCCTCTTAGAGCGTACTTTTTTCGAAGCGTAAACAGTCTTACTTCGAAACGTCCGCGCCGAAATACTTGTCGGCAATCTGCTTGTACGTGCCGTCAGCCTTGATGGTTTCGAGTGCCTTGTTGATGGCTGCAAGCAGGTCCGGCTCGCCCTTGCGGATGATGATGCCGGAGAAATCAGCATTCTCCTGCGTTGCCGCGATTTTCACGTTGGCGTCGGGCTTGTGCTTCTTGAAATCGAGGAAGGACAGGCTGTCATTGATCGTGGCATCGGCGCGGCCACTGAGCAGCAGCTGGATCGACTGGTCAAAACCATCAGTGCCAACAAGGTCTGCGCCATTGGCCTGCGCGATCTTGCCGAAATTGCTCGACAGAGACTGGGCAGATTTTTTGCCCTTGAGGTCGGCAAAGGTCTTGATATCGGTATTGTCGCCCTTGGTAATCAACACGGCCTTGGAGGCAATATAGGGCTCGGAGAAATCATACTTCGCCTTGCGTGCGTCCGTGATACCAACCTGATTGATCACGGTGTCATAACGCTTGGCATCGAGGCCAGCGATCAGACCATCCCACTTGCCTTCGAGGAACTCTGCTTTCACGCCAAGGTTCTTGGCAACAGCCTCGCCGATTTCCACATCGAAGCCGACAAGCTTGCCCGCAGCATCGTGATAGGTGAACGGCGCATAGGTGCCTTCCGTGCCGATCTTCAGCACGCCGGCTGTCTTGATCTGCTCAAGGTTCGATTGCGCCTGCGCCTGAGTCTGCATCGGCACGATGGCCAGAGCCTGCATTGCACCAACAACGAGTAGGGATTTGAGCCAATTCATTTTTTTGTTTCCATCCAGAGTTTTCGAGCCTTTCGGCGATGATTGGAAAATGTCACTTTGCCTTGAGGATGCATAGGCACTATTCGCTGTCACAAGACGCGAATTTGTGAATTTAATACCACAAACAGCCGATACAAGGAAAAATAATTCCTCGCATAGAATGAGGTGAGAACAGTGATTCAACCTCAGGCGGCAGGATCAATCCTCTGCCCGGTAGCGGGATTGAAAACATGCACATCCCCGGCCTTGATCCCGATGTTCATTGTGTCACCCGGCTTCCGGTCGGTTCGTCCCATCGCATAGATACAAACCTGCAAATCAGCCAGAGTTGTGTAGAACTGGGTTGAGAGGCCCAGAGGCTCGATAACCTGGATTTTGGCCTTCAAAGTATCCGCGCTTCCGACTTCAATATTCTCCGGGCGGATGCCGATTGTTACCCGTTCGCCGTCTTCAACAAGCAATCGCGGATCAATGGCAATTGTCTGGCCATCGCTAAGCTGCGCTTCGACTTCAGTATTGTTGCGACTGACGACGGCGGGCAGAAAATTCATGCCCGGAGACCCGATAAAGCCCGCCACAAAAAGATTGGCGGGATGATCGTAAAGATCAAGCGGCGTCCCCACCTGTTGGATCACACCATCATGCATTACCACAATGCGGTCGGCCATGGTCATGGCTTCCACCTGATCATGGGTGACATAAACGGAGGTGGTTTTCAGCTGCTGGTGTAGCGCCTTGATCTCGGTGCGCATGTGAACACGCAGTTTCGCGTCGAGATTGGACAGCGGTTCATCAAAGAGAAACACTTGCGGATCACGCACTATGGCCCGGCCCATGGCAACGCGCTGACGCTGGCCGCCTGAAAGCTGACGCGGCAGACGCTGCAGGAAGACATCCAGCCCCAGCCGTTTGGCTGCGGCGCCAACCCGGTCGAACACCAGCTCCTTGGCGGTTTTGCGCAACATCAGGCTGAAGCCCATATTGGATGCCACATCCATATGCGGATAAAGCGCATAGGACTGGAACACCATGGCGATATCGCGATCCTTTGGCGCGACATCATTGACGACGCGCTCGCCGATACGGATTTCACCGGCCGAAATCTCTTCAAGCCCCGCAATCATGCGCAGCAGAGTAGACTTGCCGCATCCGGACGGGCCGACAAGCACCACAAACTCGCCATCGGCAATGGAAAGGTCCACTGCCGACAGCACGTTCATCGCGCCATAATTTTTCTGAACATTGGTAATGGTGACGGAAGCCATGAGCTTATCTCTTTCGATTATCCCTTGACGGCACCGGCGGTGAGGCCAGTCACGAGGTAGCGTTGCAAGAAGCCGAAGAACAGGCAGGCCGGGATCAACGCAAGCACTGAAGCCGCCATCATCTGTCCCCAGTCGACAGCGAATTTTCCAATGAAGGTCAGAAGGCCGACGGCAAATGTTTTCTGGCTGTCACTGCTGATCAGCATCAGCGCGAACAGCAGCTCGCTCCAAGCGGCGGTGAAGACGAACCCAAGCGTTGCGCCCATACCCGGTAGGGTGAGCGGAATGATGACGCGGCGCAGCGCCTGACTGCGGCTGCATCCATCAATCATCGCCGCCTCTTCCAGATCTTTCGGAATGCCGTCAAAGAACGACTGCATCAGGAAGGTGGCAAAAGCGATATTGAACGCCGTATAGATGATGATCAGCCCGGTCAGGCTGTTGGTAAGGCCAAGCTCGCCCATGATGCGGTAGATCGGTGGAATGACCATCACAAGCGGGAACGTCTGGGTCAGCAGCAAAATCACCGCTACGGTGGTTTTCCCGCGAAACGAAAACCGCGACAGGGCATATCCGGCAGCTGAAGCGATGATCGTAACAAGCACTGCGGTTACGACAGAAACAATCACGCTGTTGAGAAAATAGCGCGGAAAGTCTGTTGCCCTCAGAACGGTCTTGTAATTCTCCCATGTGGCGGATGAAGGCCACATCGTAATGCCCTCCGAATAGAGCAGCGATTGCGGTGTCACCGAAATCTTCAGGGTCCAGAACAGTGGGAACAGCGCGAAGATCACATAGGCGGCAACGGCGGTGTAAAGGCCGATACTTCCAAGAATACGGGCTTTGCGGGAACGGCCAGCAATCATCACGAATACCTCACAAGCGAGCGGCGGATACGGATCAGCACGACCGCATAAAGGATGAGAAGCGCCAGAAGCAGGACGGCAACTGCCGAAGCATAGCCCTTGTCCAGGGTCTTGAAGGCGCTGACATAGATGTAGGTCGCAACCGTATTGGTTGAACCAGCCGGACCACCCTCGGTCATCACGTAGATGAGGTCGGCAAAGGTGGCGATCCAGATTGTGCGCAGCATCACTGTGATCGCGATGGTTGGCGCAAGGAAAGGCAGTGTCACCTTGATGAAACGCTGCCATGGATTGGCACCATCAATGGCGGCGGCTTCATGCAGCTCGGAAGGAATAGATTTCAGCGCAGCCAGCAATGTGATCGCGAAGAATGGTACGCCGAACCAGACATTGGCAATAATTGGACCCCACATCGCCGTGGCCGGATCAGAAAGGATATTGGTGGGCTCAGATTTGAGACCAAGCGCGAAAAGCCAATGCGGCAACGGCCCAACAATTGGGTTGAACAACCATGCCCATGTAAGACCCGAAAGAAACGACGGCACAGCCCATGGCAAAAACACAATCGCCTGTACCACTTTCTTGCCGAAGAAGGGACGGTCCAGCAGCAAAGCAAGGCCCAAACCCAGAAAGAACTGGAGAAACAGGCTCGCGACGGTCCACCACAAGGTGTTCATCAGCGCCTGACCAAGAACCGGGTCAGACAGCAAAGCCTTATATTGGGCGAGCCCAACATATTCGGACTTGAACGCCGAGAACTTGCGGAAGGAATAGCTGACGCCGAAAATCAGCGGCACCACCAGAACCACAAGCAGCAGAACAAGCGCAGGGCTGAGATAAAGCCACGGCTCGAAAGCGGCGCTGAAGCGACGCTTGCTGCTGGCTTTTCTCTCCTGTTGCGGCGTCATTGCCGCTGTTGATTGCATTGCCATGTGTACGGCCCCTCTTTTGCCAATGGTCCCCCACCCCTCGCCTCCGATTTCACGGATTGGCGAAAGTCGTGGGAAAATGCCCCGGCACAACGGCGCCGGGGCATCGCATCAATTACTTTTTGTTCTTGGCCATCCAGGCCTGCTGCTGTTCGGTGAGGAACGCAGACCAGTCGTCAGCAACCTGCTTGGCGGTTTTCTGGCCGAGCAATACTTCCTGGAAATTCTTCACTGATACGGAGTCATAAAAGTTGCCGAGATTTTCCAGATGGGTCGGCGGCGTCACGAACTCGAACGTCTTTGGATCGCTCAATTCCTGGAACCAGCCCTTGAAGCTTTCCGAACCGAAATACGGGTCCTTGTCCGCACCGTTGTGAATGGGCAGAACGCCAACATTCTTGGCAAATTCGAGGTTGTCAGCTGGAGCCAGCAAAGTGCCCATCAGCTTCCACGCATCATCCTTGACCTTGGAATTGGCAAACATAGCCCAGCCGGCATAACCTAGCGTCGGATAGGACTTGCCATTAGGTCCCGTTGGCATCGGCGCAACGCCAAAATCTTCAGGCTTCATCTTCTCGGCAATACCAATCAGCGCATCGGGGTCCTGATCGAGCATCGCGCAGGTTCCGGAATAGAAACCGGTGACGATTTCGTTGAAGCCCCAGCTGACACTGTCCTTCGGCGCATAGCCTTTTTTGTAGATATCGGCGAGCATTTCGAGGCCCTTGACCGAACCCGGTTCGTTCAGGGTGGCCGTACCGTCGGCGTTGAAATAAGCACCCTTGCCATTGGCGATGTTCATGAACATCTGGACGCCATTGAAGCCGCCGGGACCGCCGCGCAGGCAATAGCCATACTTGCCCTTGATCGCGGAAATCTTCTTGTTGGCTTCCATGAACTCGTCAAGCGTCTTTGGTGCTTCCTTGAGCCCTGCCTCGGCAAACAGTTTCTTGTTCCAGAACATGGCCCGGACATAGTAGCCATAGGGGATCATGTACTGCTTATTGTCGACGACGGAGCCGAACTGCTTGGCGCGTTCACCCAGCGTGCCGCCATCTTTCCATTTGGCAACATAAGGCCCGAGATCTTCAAGCTGGCCATTATTCGCATAAAGGCCCATCCAACGCTCAGGCATTTCGACCACATCAGGCGTATCACCGGCCTGAACCATAGTCAGGAATTTCTCAAACGCCTGTCCCCAAGGCAGCGAAACCAGCTCGACCTTGATACCGGGATTGGCCTGCTCAAAACCCGCAATCTGCTTCTTGAGCAGTTCCGTACGCGGCGGGCTTGTAATCACTTCAACCATCTTGATGGTCGTATCAGCAAAGGCTGACGATACGGTCATCGCCAGTGCGGCCATCGCACCGGCAAGAAATGTTCCCATTCTTTTTTGCATTTTATGCTCCCACTTCAGTTTTCTGTTTAGCGTTTGGCTTTATCCAGGGCATTCACAAGGTCGGCCCAGAGCTCCTCTACATTTTCAAGTCCCACATGCAGACGGATGGTTCGCGGGCTCACACCAAAGCGCCCGATTGAGTTGGCATCGGGCGTCTGCTGCAATGAAGCCATCGCCGGAACGACGAGGCTTTCATGCCCGCCCCAGCTCACACCGATGCGGAACAGCTTGAGTGCATCGACGAATGTCGGCACGTCGATCTCATCAGTGACTTCGAAGGAGAAAAGCCCGGTATAACCGGTAAGTGTCGCCTTACCCGGATGATTGGAATAGGCAGGGTGAATGACACGCTCCACATCGCCGCGCCCTTTCAGACGTTCAGCTATCGTCAGACCACTCTTCATATGGTGCGGCAGGCGCAGGGTCAGCGTGCGCAGGCCGCGCAGCAAAAGCCATGCCTCAAAGGGTGAAAGCTTTGCGCCGAGATAGGAATAGGTGCGGCCATTGATCCGGTCGATCATTTCGCGCGATCCCGCGACCACACCCGCTACGGTATCACTGTGCCCGCCAAGATATTTCGAGGCGGAATGCAGAACCAGATCAATGCCATGGCTGATCGGCTTCTGGAACAACGGTGTCGCATAGGAATTATCAATGGTTGTGATAACGCCATGCTGCTTGGCCAGTTGTGCGTAATGCGCAATGTCCTGCAGCTCGAACATCATCGAGCTTGGACTTTCCAGATAAAGCAGCTTGGCACCGGGAAGCGCCGCAGCAACCGCATCGGGATCGGACCCATCGACATAATCGACCTTGATACCGAGATGCGGCAGAAGCCGTTCGAACAGACGATACGCATCGCCATAGCAATTGCGCACGGCGACGATCCGGTCCCCTGCTCCGACAAAGGCAAGCACCGTGGCACTGATCGCGCCCATACCGCTGGAGAACGCCCGGGCAGCTTCGGCCCCCTCAAGTGCTGCGATTTTGCCTTCAAATTCCATCACCGTCGGATTGTCACCGCGCGAATAGATCGGCTGGCGTTTGCGACCGGCAAAAGTGTCGGCCATGTCAGCATAATTTTCGAAGGTGAACAGCGATGTCTGATAGATCGGCGGAACGACCGATCCGCCGGGAAACGGGTCATCATGAGCGAGCAAAGTTGCGGCCTGCGCCATCATATCCTGATCATAGAAAAAGGGATTGTCGTTCATGTCTTGCTCTGCTTTTTGAGATTTGCGGCGCCGCGCCGAAGGTCATTTTCAACGGTGGCAATAAGTTTCAATGCCTCGGCGCGTGCTCCAACAGGATCACGCGCTGCAATGCAATTGAACAGGGTACGGTGATAGGGAAAGCTGGCGTGGCCAAAGTCACGCACACCAAGCGGATGCTCCCAGAACCGGTGAAACATTTCATACATGGCGGCGATGATCTGCTCGAAGAGTGGATTTCCAGACGTGCGGAAGACGGCAAGGTGGAAATCCCAGTCCTCCTCGGCTGACATGCCTTCGCGGGCGTGAAACGCCTCTTCCATAACAATCAGCTTCTGCTCGATAAAGGCGATGTCTTCATCACTCGCCCGTTCCGCACACAGAACCGCTGCTTCCGCCTCAAGCCCGCGTCGAATTTCCAATGTGTGCATCAAGCTCTTGAAATCATTGCCCGATGGCAATGTCAGCGGCATATGCAACATGTTCCGCGTCACCGCTGAACGCAGATAGGTACCACTACCCTGCCGCCGCTCGACAAGTCCGAGTTCCTGCCAGCGTGTGAGCGCTTCCCGTACTGTGGTCCGGCTGACTTTCAAATATTCCGCAAGTACCCGTTCGGTCGGCAAACGGTCGCCGGGTTTCAGCCCTTCGCTGGCAACGAAATCCACCAATGCATTCAGCACCGCGTCATCGCGCGATGATGTGTGAACCGGTGAAAGGATCGGATTGATCACGAAACGCCTTGCATAATTGGTTGGACCATTGTGCCAATTCAGCATGGAAGTTCTGCCGTGTCAAATGCCCAGCTGCAATTTTTTGCACAGGAAGATCGAGACACCGCTCGATGAAAGATGATCGCAGCCCCGATATTTAGGGCTGCGATCATTCCTTCGACTATTAAAGCAGGCCGCGACTGTCGATATCTATTGGTCCCCGGAATGAAACGTCTGTGATTTCATCAGGCAAAAACATCTCATTATGTCCCCGACCGGGCCGGATCATCGGGAAACAATTGGCGAGCTTGGCCACCCGGCAATCGAACAGCACCGGCCGCTTGACCTCGATCATCTCCCCAATAGCATCGTCAAGCTCATCAGGTCTGTCACACCGGATACCCACCGCTCCAAAAGCCTCGGCGATTTTGACAAAGTCTGGCAGGGCTTTCGAGTAGGAGTGCGCCAGCCGGTTTTCGTGCACCATCTCCTGCGATTGCCGAACCAATCCCATGTATTCATTGTTCAATATGAACACCTTGATGGGTGCATCATATTGGATAGCCGTCGACAATTCTTTCATGGTCATCTGTACGGAAGCATCACCGGCAATATCGATCACGAGGCTCGTCGGATGGGCGATCTGCACCCCGATTGCAGCCGGCAAGCCATATCCCATGGTGCCAAGCCCGCCCGATGTCATCCAGCGATTAGGGCTTTCAATGCCATAATACTGGGCAGCCCACATCTGGTGTTGCCCCACCTCCGTGGTCACATAGGTATCGCGATCCTTGGTCAGTTCATAAAGGCGCTCAAGCGCGTATTGCGGCATGATGACCGTGCTGCTCATCTCATAGGAAAACGAGTTACGTGCCCGCCACTGATTGATCTTTTCCCACCACTTCTGCAACCGCCCGCGATCTGGCTTTATGGGCAGAGCCCGCCAAAGACTGACCATCTTCCCCAAAACCTGTGCCACATCGCCTTGAATGGAAATGTCGGCGGTAATAATCTTGTTCAGGGACGAAGGATCAATATCGATATGGATTTTCTTGGAATTCGGCGAGAACCCATCAACGCGTGACGTCACCCGATCATCGAACCGCGCGCCGATACACACCATGACATCGCATTCGTGCATCGCCATATTCGCTTCATATGAGCCATGCAGACCGAGCATTTTCAACCAGTTTGCCCCAGACGCCGGATATGCGCCGAGTCCCATAAGAGTCGAGGTGATGGGAAACCCTGTCAGTTCGACAAACTCACGCAATAATCTTGATGCACCGGGTCCAGAGCCGATCACGCCGCCACCCGTATAAATGATGGGGCTGCGTGCACGCGCCAGAAGTTCCAGCGCTGCTTCTATTTGCTTGTCATTGCCAATGACATTCGGCTGATAACTCTTTCTTTCGTCAATATTGGAAGGAGCAGCATAATAGCCGTGCGCGAGCAAAATATCCTTTGGCATGTCAACCAGAACGGGCCCGGGACGTCCTGACCGTGCAATGCGAAAAGCTTCATGTATCGTTGCGGCAAGATCGTTCACATCAGCGACGAGCCAGTTGTGCTTTGTGCATGGCCGCGTGATGCCAACCGTATCGCACTCCTGAAAAGCATCCGTGCCTATAAGCGATGTGGCCACCTGACCCGACAGGCACACGATGGGTATTGAATCCATCAAGGCATCCTGCAGCGGTGTCACAGAATTGGTAACGCCCGGCCCTGATGTCACCAGCATAACGCCAACCTTGCCGGTGGACCGGGCATAGCCTTCAGCAGCGTGGCCTGCGCCCTGTTCATGACGAACCAGAATGTGCCTGATATCGCTCTGCTGGAAAATCTCGTCGTAGATCGGGAGCACCGCCGCCCCCGGATAGCCAAAGATGTGCTCAACGCCGTTGTCGCGCAGCGCCTGCAGAACAATCTCTGCCCCGGTCATGGGAATGCGTATTGATGTAGTGATGTCATTGCCTGTCATGGCAGTTCCTTATTGCAATGGTTGAAGACAGAGGGTTTTGACGGGGCAGCACCAAAATCTGGGCGAAAAAAAAGGCCCCGTCAGGAGCCTGTTTGCCGCGCATGGGTGCTAACGCCGGATGGTTAAACCATCCTGCCCATGCGCGTTCCCACTACGATCAAAACCATTGCAATTTTCATGGCTATTTTTGTAACCGCGAACGCGCGGGGCGTCAATGCCGCCTAACGCGAGGTCGGCGCTACGCCAATCAAATGAAACCCTTGACCGCCGAGAGACCTGTTTGCAACCGAACATGCGAACAGACCTTCTGCCCGGCCTTCCTTGCTGAGCCTGCGCTAAATACAGGCTTCGGCGCGCGTCTATGCTGAATATCCCTTCTCTCCTGCCAATGTTTTCCGGGTGCCGCGCCTCTCCTGTGCAAAACCAAATCGAAGTCGCTTGTCAAAACTGAAATATTAGAATATTTATATTTCACTCGCCATCGTGACTTGCGAAAAGCTGTGAGAAACCGCTCAATACGAGTGGAACAGAATTGCCAGAAGGCGGTGCTCACCCACTGCAGAACCAAAGGACAACCGGCATGCTCACAGATGACGAGAAAACCAATGATACCGACAGGAAGCGCGACCGGACGCATCCCCTTTCCTCATCTCAAACAGCCTATGTGCAGCAACGCGCCGCGACACCGCGCGCAGCGACGCATATTTATAAAGAACTGCTCGAAGAGATTATCTCCCTGCGGCGCAAGCCGATGGAGCCCATATCGGAGAAAGAGATTGCGGCACATTTTGGTGTCAGTCGCACGCCCGTTCATCAGGCAGTGCTGCGTCTTGCCGATGATGGACTGATCGACATTTTTCCACAGTCAGGCACTTTCGTCTCCCGCATCCCGCGGCGCGCGCTTTACGAAGCCATCCTCATCCGCAAATCGCTTGAAGAAACAACTGTGAAGCTGGCGGCCGAACAGGCAAATGCTGCTGATATCAAGCGCCTTGAAGCCAGCATCACCGATCTGGCTCTGGCCGAGGCTGTAACTGATAATGAATTGTTTCATCAGGCCGATACAAGTTTTCATCTTCAAATCAATGCGATAGCGGGATTTCCTGGCATCTGGAATGTCATTCAGCAGGTAAAGATGCAGATCGACCGCTATCGGCGATTGACTCTGCCGCAACGTGGACGCTTGACCCGCGTGATTGACGAACATGAAGCCATTCTCGATGGCATCCGCCGGCACGACACCGCCCACGCTATTGAGGCGATGGGCTTCCATCTCGGCCAAATGCTCAACGAAGTGAAGGAAATGCGGAACATCAATCCGAGCTACTTCATCGACGATGTATAGCCCGTTCACGGGCGCAATCTACAGAACAGAACAAGGGTAAGACATGAAAATCGAAGTCAGACAGGTTTCCCACCCCGACGCGGTCCGCGCCTATGGCACAGACGATTTGCGCCGCCACTTTCTGATTGAAAGCATTTTCGAAGCGGATGAAATCGTCCTTACCTATAGCCATATCGATCGCCTTGTCATCGGCGGCGCGCTGCCCGCAACCAAGCCTTTGACTTTGAGCGCGCCAACGGCAATCGGACAGGAGTTCTTTCTTGCGCAGCGCGAACTAGGCGTTATTAATATCGGTGGCGCAGGTCGCATTTCCTTGGACGGCGCTGTGCATGAACTCGCATCGAGAGATTGTCTCTATATTGGCAAGGGCGTGGTCGACGTCATATTCGAGAGCATCGATACAGCAAACCCGGCAAAGTTCTATCTTCTGTCGACACCTGCCCACGCTGCCCATCCAAGCACGCTCATCAAGCCTGATCGGGCCAAGCAGGTGAAGCTGGGCGACCAGCTAACGTCCAACAAGCGCACCATATTCCAGTATATTCACCCTGACGTATGCGACAGCTGCCAGCTTGTCATGGGCCTGACCCAGCTTGACCCTGGCAACATGTGGAACACCATGCCTTCCCACACGCATGACCGGCGTTCCGAAGCCTATCTTTATTTCGACGTGCCAAGCGATCAGCGCATTTTCCACATGATGGGCGATCCTTCCGAGACGCGCCATCTGGTCGTTGCCAATGAACAGGCGATCATTTCCCCCGGCTGGTCCATTCATTCGGGCGTCGGCACCGCGAACTATGCCTTCATCTGGGCGATGGGCGGTGACAACAAAAGCTTTACGGATATGGACCATATCCCGATCAGCTCACTGCGGTGAACAACGTGCCACAACTCTTTGATTTGACAGATAAAATCTCCATCGTAACTGGTGCGAATACGGGCATCGGACAGGGCATTGCGCTGGCGCTTGCGCAAGCCGGGGCGTCCATTGCCGCCGTTGGCCGGTCTTCAATGGATGAGACCCGCGCTCTAGTGGAAGCGACAGGTGCGCAATTCCACGAAATAAGAGCTGATCTCGCGACCATTGCCCCCACCGCATCCATCGTTGAGGAAACGCTGAAAACCTTTGGCGGCCTCGACATCCTTGTCAATAATGCCGGTATTATCAGGCGCAATGATGCGGTTGATTTCACCGAGGAAGATTGGGACGCGGTTATCGACACCAATCTCAAATCGGCGTTCTTTCTGTCTCAGGCAGCCGGAAAACATATGATTGCATCGGGACAGGGCAAAATCATCAACATTGCTTCGCTGCTGTCATTTCAGGGCGGCATCCGCATTCCGTCCTACACGGCTTCAAAGAGCGGGCTTGCCGGAATTACCAGACTTCTGGCGTGCGAATGGGCTGCAAAAGGCGTCAACGTCAATGCCATAGCCCCCGGTTATTTCGTCACCAACAATACAACAGCCTTGAGGGAAGATCAGGACCGAAGCGCCCAGATTCTGGCTCGCATTCCAGCTGGTCGCTGGGGTGATCCCTCGGATATTGGTGGCGCCGCGGTTTTTCTGGCATCCCGAGCCTCCGACTATGTGCATGGAACAGTTCTGCCCGTCGATGGCGGCTGGCTGGCACGATAAGGTGGGAAAAGCGCCATGAATTATCAGTTCGATTTTGAAGCGCTCCTACCCTATTGGCAAAGCTTTCTTCAGGGCGCGATTACAACAATCCAGATGACCATCGTCGCGGTGGCCATCGGGCTCGTCATCGGCGTTCTTTGTGCAATTGCCCGGCGCAGCGCCTATCCATGGCTGCGCTTCCTTGTCGGCATTTACATCGAAACCGTGCGTAATACGCCGTTTATCGTGCAGATATTCTTCATATTCTTCGGATTGTCGTCGATGGGCCTGACCATGCCGGTGTTTTTCGCCTCGGTCTTCGCCATGGTCATCAATGTGGGGGCCTATACGGCAGAAATCGTCCGCGCGGGCATGGAAGCAGTCCATCCAAGCCAGATTGAAGCGGCGGAAGCACTCGGTCTCTCCCGTTTCCAGATCTACCGCGACATCATCCTCATGCCATCAATCGAGCGGGTCTATCCGGCTTTGACCAGCCAATTCATCCTGATGATGCTGTCAACATCGATCACATCGCAGATTTCTGCGGAGGAGCTGACCGGCGTCGCCAATAATATCCAGTCCTACACCTTCCGCTCGTTCGAAACCTATATCGTCATCGCCGTGATCTATCTGATGATCACCTATCTCCTCCGCTTCGGGTTTTACGCGATAGCGCTCGCCATTTTCCCGCGCCGCCGCAAGCTCGGTACACCATTGTGAGGAGCCAGCCATGACCGACGGTTTCACCACAAATCACCTCATTTATCTGCTGAACGGGCTTGTCTGGACGGTCGTTCTCTCCGCCCTCGCCTTTGCGTTGGGTGGCATTGCGGGATTCTTCGTCATGCTCGCCCGCACCTCGACTATGCGCTGGCTGCGGCGCTTATCGCTTGTTTATGTTCAGATCATTCAGGGAACGCCCCTCTTGATCCTGATGTTTGTCATCTATTTCGGCCTCGGCGTCATCGGCATCGAATTGCCGCCATTGATGGCCGCCGGTGTTGGCATGATGATCTATTCCAGCGCTTATCTTGGTGAAATTTGGCGGGGTTGCGTTGAATCCGTGCCGCGAACCCAGTTTGAAGCTGCTGAATGCCTGGCTCTGACGCGCTGGCAGGTACTGACAGACGTGATTTTGCCGCAAGCCCTGCGCATCGCCACCCCGCCAACGGTCGGGTTCATGGTGCAGCTGGTTAAAAACACTTCACTTGCGTCAGTTGTCGGCTTTGTTGAGCTTACCCGCGCCGCGCAGGTCATCAATAATTCGCTGTTCCAGCCATTTCTGATCTTTGGCATCGCTGCCGCTTTCTATTTTTGCGTCTGCTATCCGCTTTCGGTCTGGAGCCGTTCTCTCGAGAGGAAACTGAATGTCGGCCGCCGTTAAACTCCACGAAGTCATCAAGCGTTTCGGCACCGTCGAGGTCCTCAAAGGTGTGTCCTTCGATGTCGCGCCGGGGGAAGTGGTGGCGCTGATCGGCCAATCCGGTTCTGGCAAAAGCACCGCGCTGCGCTGCATCAACCGGCTTGAGACAATTCAGGGCGGGTCGATTGAAGTATGCGGTCATCGCGTGGAGTCGCCTGATCTGAGCATTCGTGCCCTGCGCCAGGATGTTGGGATGGTGTTTCAGAGCTACAATCTGTTTCCGCATATGAATGTGGCCGAGAACATCATGCTGGCGCTGCGCCGCGTCAAGAATATCGGCCGCGCCGACGCCATGGAGACGGCAAAGTCGGTTCTCGCAAAAGTCGGCCTGCTCCAGAAAATCGACGCCTACCCCGAACAGCTGTCCGGCGGCCAGCAGCAGCGCGTGGCCATTGCCCGTTCGCTCGCGATGCAACCCAAAGTGATGTTGTTTGACGAGGTGACTTCGGCGCTCGACCCGCAACTAACCGGCGAAGTTCTGCGCGTGATGGAAGATCTCGCCAAGGGCGGAATGACCATGATCGTCGTGACGCACGAAATGGCTTTCGCGCGCAAGGTCGCAAACCGCGTCATCTACATGAACACCGGCCGGGTCTGGGAGACCGGTACCGGTGACATGCTTGTGCGGCCCGAAACCCAGGAACTGAAGGAGTTTCTGGCGAACGGCCTCTGACATCAATCCGGCCTCGCCGGTGAGACTGAAATCAACTGGGAGAGAGAACATGAAAACCATAATGAAAGTTGCCGTCGCTGCTACAGCGGCACTGATGATAGTCGCAACCGCAGCGCAGGCGGATATCCTTGAAAACATTAAGAAATCCGGCAAAGTTCGCATTGCTGTCGCCATGGGCAGCCCTGAATATTCCTATGTCGATGGCGATCTGAAGGCTACGGGCTCCGATGTCGAGACCGCGCGCCTCATTGCCAAAGACCTTGGCGTCAAACTGGAGCTGATCGAGATCACCAATGCCGCCCGTGTTCCAACTGTTCAGACCGGAAAAGCAGATCTGCTCGTCTCCGCCCTCGGTATTACGGACGAGCGCAAGAAAGCCATCGATTACTCCGTGCCCTATGCAACACTCAGCCTCATTGTTGCCGCGCCCAAAACCGTCGAGATCAAAAATTATGCCGATCTTGCCGGTAAGCGCATTGGCGTTACCCGCGCAACCACCAACGACATGGACATCACCCAGAACGCACCCGGCGCGCAAATCGTGCGCTTCGAAGACGACGCAACGCTCATCACGGCCGCCGTATCCGGCCAGGTCGACATTATCTCCAGCCAGTCGGCTGTTCTTGGCGGCCTCAACAAAAAACGCACCAGCAACCCGCTTGAACTGAAGTTCACCCAGAAGGAAACCAATCTCGGCATCGCCCTTCCGAAGGGCGAAAAGCCGCTACAGGATTGGCTGAACAATTGGGTAAAGACCAACTTTGCCAATGGCACACTGCGGGCTGTGTTCAAAGAGTTCCACAATCGCGACCTGCCGGATGATCTGACTTCGCGCTGACGTGAAAGCAGCAAAAACAATGGATTAGGGGTGCTCACGCGCCCCTTTTTCACATTCCGCGCCTACATTCTTCCCTCGCCATTCAATGCCTTGATAACCGGAACAACTGAATACTGGCCAATTTCAGCCCTGTCGGTCAGCGCCCGCAAATACCCGCCCGGCGAGCGGATTTCCCCTGCGCGCTCCAGTATGGCGGCAATGGTGATCGAGGCGTTTATGTCGCCCATGGTGTCACGCGCCCTTTCCCATGCATCTGGCGAAATACCCAGCATCGAGCGGACCAAAGCCGCCGTTTGCATCAGATCGCGCCAATCTGCGATATCATTGCGGGCATAATCGCGAATTTGCGGGCAGGCTTCCAGCACCGCGCCCAAAGGCAATGCGGACGTTTTTATCTGTCCCGCCGACAACTCACCCGGCATTGCATCCCGGTGCTGTCCGCGTTTCAGTTTGGCATCCAGCAATCTCTGGCGCATTTTCAACATTGCCTGGCTGCGCCCGGCTTCCGTCTTGTTCCTTCCGGATTCAGCATTCCCCTTATCTTCAGTTTCAGGCGCTGCCGTTCGTTTCTGGCTTTTTTCGGAAGCCCTTTCAAAATGGGAGTCTATATTTGAATTCTGTATATGGTGCTCAAAAGAAGAGTCAGTGCCGCTCATTTCTTCGTTTGAAAGAGTGTCGAGATAGGCTTTTTCAACCTTGCTGCGCAGGATGGCAAGCGCGTCACGCCTTACCTTCATCGTCTCAAGTGGCAGGTGCCTGCTCACACGCCCCGAAAGGTGCGCCAGTTCATCAGCATAGGCTTCCCAATCACCGGAGCGTTCTTCGCTGAGACCTGCATCAATGGTCTTGGAAACGTCGCGCAAATGAATGGTGATTTCGCTGCGAACGCGATGAATAGCCCGCTCCATATCGCGCGCCGCGGCTGCATGCTCACTGATTTCATCAACGCGCAGCGCCAACGGTGACAGATCAAAACCGAATGCATGTTCGATTTCTCCACCCTCGCCGCGCCTGGCATAGCGTTTGCCATTCGGGCTATCGCGCCGGATGATTAATCCCGCTTCCACAAGCGCCGCAAGATGCCTGCGAATAGTCGCAGACGACATGCCGCGCGTGCGCATGGACAGTTCCGCATTGGATGGGAACACCACCACAGGCGTACTTCCGTCCAACAGGGTCTCGGGATAGAAGCTCAGAAGGGCTTCCAGCACGGCAATCGTGCGATCCGAAAGGAAGAAAGCCGCGCGCGCCTGCGTTAATTCACGCAAAAGCGCCCATTTTTCCGGGTGATTGGCGTCAGTACCCGCCAGTTTTTCACGGGCACGCGCTGTCTTTTCCTGCACTGCGAACATGGCATGCGACAGCGATCGCCCGCCAAATGGCGTCGTTGCAAAACGATCAGTCATTTTCTCTACCTCAAATTGAGGCAAGGGAAAGGTGTTGCCGGAACGCGTCCGACTCTTGACAAGTCAGGTAGGAAGTGATTCTCTAAAATTGCTACATTGAAGAGGGCTTCCGGGGCGGTAACGTTCTGGGGGCCTTTTTTCTTGCCGTTGTTCCTTCTCTCTGTTCTTTCCGTTCAACGCTTACACAAAACCAGATTACGCGTAGTTCAGGCTTTTCGCTCGCTCCTGTAGCGCTGCAAAAGCCCGTTTAACTCGCCAGCCACGAAGTCCACGAAGCCTTCGGGAACGGTGTCTGCAAAATCGATTGATCGCTCCTTTTTATTGTTCAGAAGCTGCGCAATGACATCACCATTGCCGTCGCGTATGTCCCTTGCGGCCACAGGATCAGTCTTTCCTGCCTTTATTGCAGCCGGCTTGTTGAGATCCAGCAACCGCTCGAACACCGCATCGAAGCGACCATCACTGCCATGCAGTTTGAAATGATCCTGCTGAACCACTTTTTGAGCGGCATCGCGCCCTTCGGGTTTTCTCAGCATATCAGCCAATTTAACCCAGCGCGGCCGGCCAACCTTGGGTGCGGGCCCGATTGCCTGCAGGATCGGCTTCGGAATGGCGTCCACAACCTGCAGATAACGGGTCATCTCTGCCTTGTGCAGAGCCAGGGCATCCTGCACTACCGAACGGCTAAAGCCCCGGTCAATCAGATTGCGGGCAAAGAACGCACGCTCAATGAACGAGAGATCGCGGCGCTCGGCGTTCTCCTTGCCCTGCGCAACCACAAGTTGGGCGTCGCTCAGTTCACGGATAATCGCCTGCACGGGCAGCTTAAGCTCGGCTGCAGCCCGCAAACGGCGATGGCCATAGGCGGTCTGATAGTAGCCGCGCCGCTCGGGATGCGGACGGACAAGGATCGGCACCTGCTGACCGTTCAGCTTGATGCTTTCGACCAGCTCCCGGAAGGTCTCATCGAGGCCGAAATTGTGGCTCAGCCGATCTTCGACAAAAGAATACTCAATAAGCTGGGGATCAATCTCAATGACCCGTTCCGAACCTTCAAGACTTTCTCTAATCTTACGGGCATCCTCAAGCTCACGCGAGATACCCCCGAGCGAAAGGCCCATAGCTTTGATAGCGCCAGAAGCAGTTCGCTGCTTTGGTTGCTCTGATAAATTGTCTTCTACCGGAGCCGGATTAACCGGTTTGGGCTCCGGCTGGGGAGCCGTGTCCACCGTTCCAAAAAGTGCCTTGAGTTGATCCCTGCGGTTCTTGTCAGTCATCGCTCACCTCACACAGGCCGGTTCCAGGCCTTGAAGATCAGGCTCTGGATTTCAGCGTTGACGGAGGACAGCGATTCAATCGCCCGGTCATAGGTGGCCCGGGTGAAACTGTCGCGCGAGACTTCGTAAAGTGTCTGCTTGGTCAGGCCCGCATCAGAAAAGGCGGTTGATTTGACAACGGCCGATGTGAGAACCCGATCACCGAACAGCGAGCGCAGGAAGCCGGCAATCTGCTGCTGTGGCGCATCATTCGGCTCGAAGCGGGTAATCAGATAGCGCATGAAATCGAAATTGAGTTCACCGCCTGCTTCCCGCACAACGGCCAGAAGATCGGCTGTCATGAACAGAAACTGGCTCATGGATGCCACATCAAGCATCTGCGGATGCACGGTGACGAGAACCGATGTCGCGGCGCAAAGTGCAGAAAGCGTCAAAAAGCCCAGCTGCGGCGGGCAATCGATGACGACCACATCATAATCATCCGATATTGTATCGAGCGCTGCCTGAACGCGGGCAAAGAAAAGCTGCTGTTCGATGCTCTGCTGTGCGCCATGCTGGCGATCAGCAAGCATTTGCGGCGTGGTATGCTCGAATTCCTGCAATTCCAGATTGCCCGGAATAAGATCAAGGCCGTCAAAATAAGTCTTACGGATGATATCGCGCATCAACCGCCGTTCACCATCATAGCGAATGGCACCGTAGAGCGTGTCATTGCCGGTCAGATCGAGTTCCGGCTGATAGCCAAATAAGGCTGACATGGAAGCCTGTGGATCAAGATCAACCGCAAGCACGCGAAAACCTGCCATGGCCAGATGTTGGGCGAGGTGTGCACTCGTGGTGGTCTTGCCGGAGCCGCCTTTAAAGTTGGTGACGGCAATCACCTGCATATGTTCATTGGCAGAGGGATCGCGATGCGGCAGATAGGTTTTCGCCTTTGGTCCGCCAGCATCAGCAAGATGATGGCGCAGCGCATTGATTTCCGCGAGCGAATAGAGCCGGCGGCCATTTGCCCCGGTTTCAGGCTGCGGTCCCTCTCCTGCAATGGAAAGCTGGCGCAAATAACCGTCTGAAACTCCAATGAGCTTGGCAGCCTCGCCACTTGTGAATTTGCGTAGTGTTTTTTGCGCCGTCGGTGGAAACAACCGGTTACGCATTGCCTGCAGCTGTGCCGACAGCATTTCTGCGTCAGCAGCAATAGCCCGATCAGCGGTCAAGGCAGCGGATGGCTGTGGTACAGCCGCAATTTGCGCACCATCCGTTTTTGTTGTCTGTACCGCGTTCATCATAGTCACGTATTGATCCTGTGCGCCTGTTCAAAAGAATCGCATCAGCGCAAGGTAAGATGCGCCGATTCGATAGAAAAACCAAAAGGGTAACGCTGGTTGGTAGTTTAACGCCGTAAAAGGGCACTAACATTCAGATTTACGTGTAACGCTTATATCGCAGGATACCCCTTAAAACCGTAAGTAACCTGCGCAAAGAACCGAGTCGCGTCAAGCACTTTATAGTTAACGCAAATTAACCATTAAGGCAGGTCGTAGCCGTTGCAGCAGGCGACAGCGTCGTCGCATGAGTAGGGTCGGGCTAATGTGAATGCAGGTCATTTTTTGGCGAATTGCCGAACAGCATGCGATATTCCCGGCTGAATTGGGATTGGTTCTCATATCCCACAGCGTATGCGACCGCCCCGATTTTTACGCCACCAAGTTGGAGTTGGCGCCGCGCCTCATAGAGCCTCAGGCGCGTTCGAAATTGCAGCGGGCTCATCGCTGTCGCAGACTTGAAGGCACGATAATATGATGTCTGGCTCATGCCTGCCATCTCGGCCAAAGTGGCAATAGAGAGCGCTTTGTCAAAATTGGATTTGATCCAGACAGTGGTGCGTGCAATGCGCGCAAGGCCAGAGGTGGCAATCGTGCTTTGAATGATCATATGACCAAGACCGCCTCGAACAAGCCGGTAAATAAGCTCACGGTAGATGAGAGGTGCCATTGTTTTTATATCCTCGGGCCGATCCAGAAGCCGCGTCAACCGCTCGAGCGGCTCGAGAATATCGCGGGTCACGGCAGAGGTCGCAGCACCTGCCGTTTTCGCGATCGGCGATGATTCACCGCTGTCACCGGCGGCAATCTCCGCAATGATTTGCGGATCAAGATCAAGGGTCACCGCATAGTGCAATGATCCCGGACTTGCCTGCGAAACCCGGGCACTCACCGGAAGGTCGAGAACGACTACGAGATATTCCTCCGGGCTGATCTCAATAAGGTTACGATCAATTATGATTTCTTTTTTGCCCTGCAAAACAACGCAGAGGCGAGGATTGTAAAGGCTGCGGACCGGGGCGGTTGGGCGTTCGCTGCGAAACAGCATTAGACCGGGGACCCCGGTCGTCTGCTTGTCCGATTTACAATGAAAACTCACCAACTCGATTAATTGCCGTCGCACTGCATCCATCTTTCCGGCCCCCTGTTCCCGAACAGGCAAAGTAACAAGAATGGTAGGATTGTGCAAAACTCTGGAATGATAGATCTAAGCGGATCGGTGCTTCTACCTTATCTCCCTGTCAGTGGGATCGTCGATATCCCGGCAGACGCAAAGGAGAAAACCATGTCAGCAGAAACGTCAGTTTGGCTTATCACGGGAGCATCATCAGGTTTGGGACGCGCACTTGCCGAGGCAGTCCTTGAATCGGGAAACACTGTCGTGGTTACGGCAAGAAATATCAGGGCACTCGACGATCTTGTGGCGAAATTTCCTAAAAATGCCGTTGCAGCAAGGCTTGATGTGACCGACCCGGAAACGATCAAGCAGGTCGTTGAACAGACCGAAGAGCGCTTTGGTCGAATTGATGTACTGGTGAACGCGGCGGGATACGGTTATCTCGCCGCGATCGAGGAAGGTGAGGACGATGGAGTACGAGCCCAGTTCGAGACAAATGTCTTTGGATTGCTCGCTGTTACCAAGTCGGTGCTTCCTGGCATGCGCGCTCGGCGGAGCGGTTGTATTGTCAACTTCTCGTCGCTCGGTGGATTGGTCGCATTTCCGGCAACGGGATATTATCACGCCACCAAATTCGCCGTGGAAGCCCTCTCAGAATCATTGTTCAAGGAAGTTTCGCCGCTTGGCATCAAGGTGCTTATCGTAGAGCCGGGTGCTTTCCGGACCGATTGGGCAGGCCGATCTATGCTTGAATCAACGACCGTCATTGACGACTACGCGGAAACGGCAGGCAAAAGGCGGGCCGCAACGCGTGCCGTCTCCGGTTTGCAGCCCGGAGATCCAAGAAAGGCAGCAGAAGCCATTATCAAAGCTGTCAACGCTGAGCAAACGCCGCTTCGGCTGCTCCTTGGAGCCTCTGCTCTCAAAATTGCCATCGAACGGCTGGACGCGCTCAAGGCACAGTTCGAGGCTTGGGCAGATGTCACGACAAGTGTCGATTTTGAAAGCTGACGGGTTCCATAGGTAGATTTCACCACCGCCATGTGTGTTGGTGCGCGCATTGTGACGCGCGCGCCTCTACACCGAACGAATTGACACATGTCCCTTCGCTGATCCAATCAGGCATCGAAACGCTCTTTAAGCCCCCATACAACTTCATCAACGATTTCGTGAAGTTCCTCCACAGTCGCACCATCGCGGGCTTGTATGGAAATCCCCTGCATGACAGACAGGACATGCCGGGCAATGCGCCTCGTCTTCTCGCCGCATGCAAAACGGGCCAGCACATCGGCGAGCTGCTGCAATGATTTCTCACGTCGCATGGCGAGGTCACGCGCCAGTTCGTCATTATCGGGATGACAGGTAATGAGGCCCGTGGAAACCATGCATCCACGCTCATTTTCACGTCTTGTTGCGATCGCTACGGCTGCCTCCAACAGTAGTTTCACCGCGTCAGGCAAGCCGCCTGCCGAATTGGTAATCTCGACATCAAGATGGCCTGCCCCTGCCTCATATCTGTCCAGTACAGACTTGTAGAGACCAGCCTTGCTTCCGAACGCGGCATAAAGGCTTGGCGGCGCAACACCAATCGCCTTTGTCAAATCGGCAAGAGAAACGCCTTCATAGCCATGACGCCAGAAGAGAGTCATCGCCATATGCAGCGCTTTGTCGCGATCAAAACTCCAGGGCCTGCCGCCGCGCGGCTTATCGTCAAGTGTATGTTTCATATCGATCACTAAACAACATATTGACAGCATCGGTCAAGGTATGTTGTTTAGTGATCAATAATCAACATAGGAAGTGCTATGAAAAGTTCTCTCAGATCAGCGCTCGTCGCTGCCGCTATCCTGATCTCACCGATTTTGGCCTCGCCACATGTCGTGGCAGCGGAAGCAGTGAACCCAACCAATGTTTCCGCGGGACAGGTCAGCACTGTGGAAAGATTCTCGGTAAGATCTTCCGATGGCACCATGCTTGCGGTGGAAGCGAAAGGGAATCCAGCCGCGCCGGAAATTCTCTTCATTCATGGCCTGAGACAAAGCGGGCTCAGCTGGGACAAACAATTTGACGATCCGACGTTGTCAGGTTTTCGGCTCGTGCGTTTTGATCTTCGGGGACACGGGGATTCGGGGAAACCGGAAGATCCCGAAAGCTACTCGGACCCCAAGCTTTGGGCCGATGATATCAAGGCTGTGATTGATGGCGCGAAATTACACCGTCCGGTTCTGGTCGGCTGGTCCCTCGGTGGTTACGTCGCCGGCGCATATCTTAATAGATATGGCGGTTCGCATATTGCGGGCATCAACCTTGTCGATGCGGTGGTGAAGCTGTCCCCGGACCTTCTAACACCTCTGGCGGGTCAGTTCTCCGAAACGGCGACGTCGCGTGACCTTGCTGTTCGCAGCAAAGCGACCGCCGAATTTCTGGCAAGCTGCTTTAACATACAGCCTACGCCAGAAGAGTTTGATAGGATGCTTGTCATCAATGGCATGACGGCACGAGCCGTCAATGAAGGTTTTATTCAAACATCACTCACCGATCTTCTGCCGGTCTTTCAGACTTATAGCGGTCCCATTCTTCTTACTCACGGCGTGCATGACAGGCTCGTTCGCGTGGCCACCTCGGAACGTGTTCGCGATCTTCACGCTGACAGTAAATTGCAACTCTATGAGAATAGCGGTCATAGCCCCTTTTTCGAAGAGCCGGAGCGTTACGGACGTGATCTGAAAGCGTTCGTTCTGAGTGCGAACAACTAGATATTTGGCGCAAGCCACAGCTCTGGCATCAGTGGGTTGCTTACGATTGGTCCACCGTACCGTGCGGGCTGGAGATATTTTTGTCAGGATTTTCAGTTGAAAACAAAATCTCGGCAATCCAGGCAATCGAAGCTCCGACTGCATAGGCCAGAACATCCCACCAATCGGGCGTGGCTCCAAAAACAATCCTCAATAATCGATTGGAAATAGAGATGTTAAAATAAACGGTGAGGTATTGTGCCAGTTCGACGCCCAACCCAAATCCAAGCGCCAGAAGAACAAGATAGGCTGGCCGCGCTTCGATCACGGATTTGAAGACAAAATACAGCCAGATGGTCGCCAGAACGTCCCCTGCCCAGCTCCTTATCCATCCTAACTGTGCTCCGAATGTTGCCAGAAGCACCAGCACAAAAAGCAGGAAGACGGCCACAGTAAATGAGGTGCGATCAAAGCGGATTATCATGAGAGGTGTCTAACGGGTGATAGTCCCTCTGTCCATCTGCCAGACAGGGCACGACATCCAAATGTTATCGACTGCGCCAATGACCAACAGTTTCTTTTGCTTTCTGGTTATTGTCATCGGGCGCCATAGCGGAGTTTCATCGCGATTTATGGTTAAGATTGGGATTCAGCTTTTCCTAGTAATTTACTGATAGCAATTGAGATTGCTGAATCCAACCGGGTTCATTTGGGTCATTGATCATTATTTCGAGTACGGGTGCTTATGCGTGTTCCATGTGTGCTAACAGTCATGCTTACGTGCCTGGTCCTGGCGAGTTGCGGATCAAGCTCCAGCCTTGATGACCTTGCGATACAACGCCCCTCGCGGGAAACAACCAGTTCGGTTGTCAGGCCACGCGATCCTGTGCCTCAAGTCGACGTGAGAACCGTCACCTCCCCGCCTGTGCATCGGCAGGAGATGCTGGCATGGGCAGGACCCGTTCCGGAACAAACGGCATTCATACCGCCCGCGACGATAATCGCTGTCCCGGCTCCACCGGAAAAAACAGTCGCACAGCTTATCCCGGTAGACCCCACAATGCGCCCGGCCCGGGAAGGCCGTATGCAGATTTACAGCCGCCGCTTCCGCGACGCAAAACCCATCAATTTCGGCCGGGCATCGCCCAGGAAACTCGCCGTGCATGGTGTTGATGTTTCGCGCTGGCAGGGCGACGTTGATTGGGTAAATCTGCGCTCGCAGGGCGCGAACTTCGCTTACATCAAGGCCACTGATGGCGGGGATCATATGGATCCCATGTTCCGGACGAACTGGCGCAATACCAAAGAGGCTGGCCTGAAACGGGGTGCCTATCACTTCTTCTATTGGTGCCGTACAGCTGGCGAACAGGCCGACTGGTTTATCCGCAATGTGCCGCGCGAGGCCGGGGCCCTTCCACCGGCAATCGATGTGGAATGGAATGGCGAGTCGAGCTGCAAACGGCGTCCTTCACGCGAGGTCGTGCTGGAAAAAATGCAGGTATTCATGGACAAGCTGGAAAAGCATTACGGCCAGCGACCAATCATTTATACCGCTCCGGATTTCTATCGGGATAATCTGAAAGATGCGTTTCCCAACTATCACTTCTGGCTGCGCGCTGTAGCTGAGCATCCGTCCAAAGTTTATCCCGGACGGCGCTGGCTCTTCTGGCAATATTCGGGCTCGGGTCTCTCTCATGGTGTCGACGGCAGGATCGACCTCAATGTATTCCATGGCAGCGAGGACGAATGGCATGATTGGGTGACTGCGCGGTAGCGATTAATTCCGGGATCTATCGAAGCCTCAGGTTTTCACGGCTGAGCTGATCCACCGTAGTGCAGCCCATAAGCTTCATCCCGCGCTCAATCTCCACCTTTAATTGACCGAGCGCGCGCTCGACACCCGGCTGGCCAGCGGCGGCAAGAGGATAGAGGTAATAGCGCCCTACGCCGACGGCTTTGGCGCCCATGGAGAGTGCTTTGATCACGTGCGTTCCACGCTGGATGCCGCCATCCATGATCACATCGATTTTATCACCAACAGCGTCAACAATTTCGGCAAGCTGATCAAAACCTGCGCGCGATCCATCCAGCTGCCGACCGCCGTGGTTTGACAGAATGATACCCGTGCATCCAATCTCAACGGCCTTCCTGGCGTCGGCTACCGACATGATACCTTTTAGACAGAACTGTCCTGACCAGTACTGGACCATTTCGGCCACATCATCCCAAGTCATCGAAGGGTCGAGCATTTCGGTAAAATACCGGCTGATCGACATGGCGCCGCCACCCATATCCACATGCGCGTCAAGCTGAGGCAAACTGAAGCGTTCATGGGTAAGGTAATTCAAAGCCCATTGCGGCTTGATTGCGAATTGCAACATGCCTGCCAGATTAAGCTTGAAAGGGATCGAAAATCCGGTGCGCAAATCACGTTCGCGATTGCCCCCGGTGATGCTGTCCACAGTCAGCATCATTACCTCGACACCCGCATCTTTGGCGCGTTGCATCATCGCCCTGTTCAGGCCGCGATCCTTGTGGAAATAGAACTGATAAACCTGTGGTCCAGAATGAGACTTACGCAGCTCTTCAAGACTGACCGTGCCGAGCGAGGACACTCCGAACATTGTCCCATGCTTGGCCGCCGCTGCGGCAACCGCACGCTCGCCCTGATAATGGAACAATCTCTGCAACGCTGTTGGCGAACAATAGAACGGCACCGCAAGCTTCTGCCCCATCACCGTGACGGATGTATCGATATCTTTGACCCCGCGCAAAACATTCGGAATCAGATCGCAATGTTCAAAACTCTCCGTATTGCGGCGATAGGTGACCTCATCATCGGCGGCGCCGTCAATATAATTAAAGATCGGTCCCGGTAGCCGGCGCTTGGCCAAACGTCTGAAATCATGGAAATTGTGGCAATCGCGCAGACGCATAATTCGCTTCAATCCTTATTTGATTCAAACCCATAGATATGTCTGAATAGTTGCTGACGCATAAATGTACAGAAATGACGAGGCTTGTTCGTAAATTTAAGGTCGGTTCTCGACCGCGTCGGTCAGCGTGAGGCAGCCTATCTGCAAATGGCATGTCAGTCGCTCGATCGCGAGTGTCTCATTTCCCTCACGACAGGCAGCAATAATATCACGGTGCTCCGCACCGGAACGGCCGCGAAAATCTCTGATGGTAGAGAGAAACCTGATATAGCGCTCGGCAGCGTTGTTCTGCGCTTCGATCACTCCAAGCAATCGCTTGTTCTTGCATGGCCGGTAAAGGATCATGTGGAATTCGAGGTTGAGCATACCCCATTGGCTGAAATCAGTACCCTCCTCGATAAGATCAAGGATATGGTCCGCATCATCCAGAATTTTTGCAGTGAGATGCGGGAAAGCATCCCGCAGGGCAGCACATTCCAATAGTTGCCGCAGGATGAAAATTTCACGAATCTCACCCGTATCAATCAGCGAGACAAAAGTTCCGCGCGTCGGATGGATCGAAACAAAGCCTTCTGCCTCCAAAAGGCGCAGCGCATCCCGGATAGGCATTCTGCTAATACCAAATTTAGTTGCCAGATCGTCCTGCCGCAAAGCGGTGCCGGCTTCGATGAGACCTTTAACGATCGCTTCGCGAAGTCTATCTGCGACATGGTCAGCCGCCGTCCGCGGCTTGACCATCCGACGGCCAGCAATTTCATCAAGCGAATTCATTCTCACCTACCCACGTCTTTGGTTTCACATGACAAAACTCGATCTTAAATGTCAACTCAAGAACCGGGGACGTATTTGGGTATTATCGAATTCAGCATTCAATCGCTGTCCACGCAACGCCATTCAATTGACGGTGGAGGGCAGCTAGCTATGCCGTTGTGCGTGAGCTGATGGCTAAACGCGCCGAGAATTCATCTACTCGTCGAAATAATCGGCGTGCTTTTTGGCAAGGCTGGACAAGGCATTGAGGATCGAGCCCAGATGAATGCGGGTGGCTTCAATAGCCGCTGGTTTGTCGCGCCTGATAATCGTGTCCAGCATGCGCTTGTGCTCTTCGATCAAAACGAGCTGATGGTCCGCATTCCTCAACGAGAGCACACGCAGGCGATCAAGTGGCATCTTCTCCCGTTCCAGAAGTCCGGCGACCCGCTCAAAACCGGTTGCGCGCGCCAGCGTCAAGTGAAACTGGTCGTCAAGCGCCTGAAATGCCAGATCGCTATCCTCATCGACCGTCGACTGCTGCTTGACGATAAGCTCGGCGAGTTCCCGCTCAAACTCAGGCGATAGGCCGACATCACACAATTTTGTGACGTTGGCGATTTCGATGGCCTCGCGGATAAAGTGCGCTTCAAGGAAGCGCTTTAGATTGAGCTTGGTAACGAAAGTACCGCGGCTGGGCCGCGTCGTTATCAGATCGGCTTCACGAAGTTGGGCAAATGCCTCGCGCACAGGTGTGCGGCTGGCACCAAACCGCGCACCGACTTCCGTCTCGGAAATCAGGCGTCCCGGCTCCAGATCCATTTTGAGAATGGCATTCTTCAGAACAGGATAAATCTGGGATGCTGTCGGCCGGTCATATTCCAGCTGACCAAAGGATATATTGGCCAATCCGCCAACCGGAACATCATTGTCTGAAGATTTGGTGCCGTCTGACACGTTTGATCGATCCTTGGAAAGCCGCGTTATTTAGCCAGTATACCGGTATTCTCAGGATTTACAACCGGTATACCGGTGTGCTATCGAAGGCATATCGGTGGGCTTGGCATCACCGGCATTGGCGCAGGGAGGCCCGATGAAAATTGCCCTGATCGGATTGGGTATGGTCGCAAGCACGCACGTCAGGGCGATTGCCGCGCTAACACCTGACATCGAGCTCAAAGCTGTTTGTGGCCGCGACAGAGAGCGGAGCACCCAATTTGCCGATGAGGCTGCTATCATCCTCGGCTACCGCCCGGAAACGGTATTTTCCTTTGAAGCAATTGCCAGCGATCCGGCCATAGATTTTGTGATTGTCGCAACGCCGCCTAACGCGCGTTTGGAAATGACAAAAGCGCTTGCGGCTGCGGGCAAATCCATTCTCATGGAAAAGCCTATCGAACGAACGCTGGAAAGCGCGAAGGCGATCGTTGGTCTTTGCGAAGATCATAATGTCAAGCTTGGCATTATCTTTCAGCACCGTGTCCGTCAGGCTTCAATTCAGCTTCGTGACATGCTCAAAACCGGAGCACTCGGGTCAATCCGTATTGCGGAAATTATAGTGCCGTGGTGGCGGGAACAATCCTATTATGACGCGCCGGGACGTGGAACTTACGCCCGGGACGGCGGCGGCGTTCTTATCTCGCAGGCGATCCATTCGCTTGATCTCGCGCTCTCCCTTACTGGTCCAGTACGGAAAGTGCAGGCCACGGCAAAAACCAGCCAGTTCCACCAGATGGAGGCTGAGGACTACGTCACTGCAGGGCTGGAATTCGACAGTGGTGCCATCGGCTCACTCGTTGCGAGCACGGCCAGCTTTCCCGGCACCGGCGAAACCATCACCCTTCATTGTGACAAGGCGTCCGCGCGTCTGGACGCAGGACAATTGATTATCACGTGGCGCACCGGCAAGACGGATGTTTTCGGCGAAGAGGCAGGCACTGGCGGTGGCGCCAATCCAATGGCCTTCACCCATGAATGGCATCAGGAGATTATCCGCGATTTTGCCAGCGCAGTCGTCAACAACACCGAGCCCCTCATTTCAGGCAGAGAGGGTCTCGCCGTCCACGCCTTGATTGATGCGCTTGTCACATCAGCAAACACCGAACGTTCCGTAACCCTTGCCCCGTGGAATATATGAATGTCAAAACCTCTCAAATTCGCCGCCATCGGCATCGATCACCGGCACATTTTCGGCCAATCGGAAAACATGATGAATGTTGGAGCCGAATTTGTCGGCTGGTGGACGGAAGGAACGCCCGAGACCCTCGACAGTTTCATCGAGCGGTTTCCCGATATCCCGCGCGCGGCAACGCGTGAAGAACTGTTGAACAACCCTGAAATTGATCTCGTGCTGATTGCCGATGTGCCGTCGCGGCGCGCCATCAGGGCTATTGAAGCCATGGAGCACGGCAAAGATGTCATGGTTGATAAGCCGGGCTGCACCACATTGGAACAGCTCGAAGCGATCAGGAAAACCGTCAACCAAACCGGACGTATCTGGTCAATCGATTTTTCAGAACGCTTCGAAGTTCCCTGCGTGACAAAAGCCGCCGAACTCGTACAGTCAGGGGCGATTGGTAAGGTCGTGCAGACAGTTGGTCTCGGGCCGCATCGTCTTAACCGGCATCTGCGGCCGCAATGGTTTTTTGAACGCGACAAATATGGTGGCATTCTCTGCGATATCGCTTCGCATCAGATCGACCAGTTCCTGTTTTTCACCGGCTCTGACGATGCGGAAATCCTCTTTGCCGAAGTTGCCAACCATGCCAACCCCGATGATCCGGGCCTGCAGGATTTTGGCTGCCTCGCACTGCGCAGCGACAAGGGCCACTGCTATATCCGCGTTGACTGGTACACGCCTGACGCTCTGCCAACCTGGGGTGACGGACGTCTGACTATTCTTGGAACAGAAGGCTATATTGAGCTGCGCAAATATGTCGACGTGGCACGCGACAATGGCACCGATCATCTCTACCTCGTCAACGGTACACGCTGCGAGAGGATCGATGCATCCGGTGCTGGCCTTCCCTATTTTGCCACGCTCGCGGATGATATCCGCAACCGTACGAGCAATGCGATGCCGCAGGCGCATGCGTTCAAAGTCATGGAACTCGCCATCAAAGCACAGTTGCTGGCCGAAGCCACCGCAGGTGCACGCCATGGCTAATCCCATTCGCGTCGCCATCATCGGCGCCGGTATCGGTGCAAGCCATCTCAAGGGCTATCGTGCCCTCCCCAATCGTTTCACCGTTTCCGTTCTGTGCGATCTTGATCAGGAGCGTGCAGCAAAGGTTACGGACGGCGACCGCTCGATCAGAATTGAACCGGATCTCGACCGGGTATTGGCTGATCCGGATATCGATATCATCGATATTTGCCTGCCGCCGCACCTGCATTTCAAAGTGTCCATGGCAGCACTTGCAGCGGGGAAACATGTCGTTTGCGAGAAGCCCTTTGTTAGCTCGCTGCATGAAGCGGACCTGCTCGCCGAGGCCGTCCAGAAATCCGGGCGCATCCTTTCGCCTGTTTTCCAATATCGTTTTGGCCGAGGATTTGCCCAACTGCGCGCGCTTATCGACAAGGGTCTCGCGGGCAAAGCCTATACATCAAGCATTGAAACGCATTGGTGCCGACGTGCCGAGTATTACGATATTCCATGGCGCGGCACATGGAAGGGCGAACAGGGCGGCGCCGTTCTCAGCCATGCAATCCACAATCACGACCTGCTCTGCTATGTCATGGGGAATGTCAGGCGCCTGACGGCGTTCACCGCAACGCGCGTCAATCCCATCGAGACGGAAGATTGCGCGTCAATCGTGTTTGAAATGGAGAGCGGAGCATTGGCTACCAGCTCTATAACACTTGGCGCTGCTGACGATACCAGCCACTTCCGTTTCTGTTTTGAGGGGTTCACCGCGGAAAGCGGAAAAGCCCCCTATACACCGGCCGAAGATACGTGGCATTTTCTTGCCCGGGACCCCGCACGGCAGGCGGAAATCGATGCGGTGGTCAATGCTGTTCCAGAGGTGCATTCCGGTTTTGCCGGTTTCTTTGATGCTCTTGCCGATGCCATCGAAGGCCAAGGCGGAAATGAAGTAACAGTTGCGGACGGGCGACGTTCGCTTGAAATGGTCACTGCCATTTATCATACGGCGCGTACGGGTGGAACTGCCGAGCTGCCGCTCAACCACGAACACCCGCTCTATAAGGGATGGACACCGAAATAGCCTAAAAAATCAGATCAATGTTCACAACGATATGGGAGGATATCAGATGGACAAGCGCAATCTCAAATGGACCGGTGCGGCTCTGGCGTCGGTCATTGCTTTGTGGGCTGGCTCAGCGGCGGCGGATGATATCCGTTTCATGTGCGCCGCCGATGGCAATGAATGTGCCACGCTGGAAGCCCTGTTTGCACGCTACGAAAAGGACAATCCCGGCACCCATGTTGTCATCGACGTGGTCGGTTATAAGGCCATTCTGGAAAACCTGCCTGTCCAGCTTGCCGGGGGTACTGGCCCGGATATGGCGCTGGTTACCGATTTTGGCGGACTTGCCAAGTACTTTCTCGACCTGACGCCCTATGTCGACGCCAACTACTGGAACACCAATTTTGGCAATACGCTAAGGTGGTCACGCACCGGCCCTGACGACAAGGGCATCTATGGCATGAACATCCAGCTGACCATTACCGGCGCCTATATCAACAAGACCCTGTTCGAGCAGGCTGGTGTCGCAGTGCCGGGTGAAAAGGCAACCTGGGATGAATGGGCTGAGGCATCGCGTCAGGTTGCCAAGGCAACAGGGGTGCCGTTCCCGATGGCGATGGATCGTTCGGGACACCGCATAGCGGGCCCGGCTATATCCAACGGCGCCAAAATCTTTGACGATGCGGGAAACCCAATTCTTGTTGATGCACCATTTGCGGACTTCATGGGCAAGTTCGTCAATTGGAACAAAGATGGCACCATGGCAAAGGATGTCTGGGCCGGTATCGGCGGCACAAGCTATCAGGATGCGGCGCAGGAATTCATCAACGCGCAATTGGTCTTTTACTATTCAGGCAGTTGGCAGGTTCAGCGTCTCGACAAGGCAATCGGTGACAGTTTCGACTGGGAGGTTGTCGGCTCGCCCTGTGGACCTGCCGCTTGTTCCGGCATGCCCGGTGGTTCGGGTCTCGTGGGCTTCAAGCAGACCAAGAACCCCGAGGCTGTAGCCAAACTCATCAATTATATCGCCCAGAAAGACAATTACGCCGAGTTCATCGGCAAGACCCGCAATGTCCCTGCTCATGAAGGCGTGGCAAAGGAGGGCGTGGCCTATACCGATGCTTCGCAAAACGTGGCAAAGGCCCTCAAGGGCTGGAATGCCCAGATCGCCAAGCTGTCACCCATCGCCTATTCCTATCAGGGCTATAAGAACAGCCGCACCATGTACAACATAACGGTGCAGCGCGTGACGCAGGCGATTGTCGGGGAAATGTCTATTGATGAAGCAATGGAAAAGGCCAAGCAGGATGTGGAGGCGGCGATTCAGTCGGCAGGCAAATAATGCCGATAAACTGTTCGCCACCTGACCTGACGCAATAACCATGAAGGGATGTGCAACATGACCGCTGTTCTGAATGCGATCATGAACATTATTGAAATACCCATGCGCTTTGCTCAAAGGCGGCTTGGCCTGCGGCGTATCGCGTGGGTATTTCTTCTGCCCAATCTCATTCTCTTCGGGATATTCGCTTTTCTGCCTGTCATTTTGAACGTTATCTATGCTCTGACCGGAACCGATCAGGTCATGCTGAACGACAGGACATTCGTCGGGTTCGACAATTTCATAACGCTGGCCACCTGCACCAACCATCTTGACCCGAATACCTGCACGCAGGATTTGTTCTGGCGCGCCATCTACAATTCACTCTGGTTCGTCACTCTGCAGGTCGGGTTTATGGTCGGCTTGTCCCTCGTCACGGCCATTGTTCTGAACGGCAAAATACGGGCACGCGGCTTTTTCCGCAGCGTGTTCTTCTTTCCTGTTCTTCTATCGCCGGTAGTGGTTGCGCTGATCTGGAAGTGGATTCTGCAGCGCGAGGGACTTCTCAACGCCGGAATGGATGCATTCGGCCTCACCCCGTATAATTGGCTGCTTGACCGCAACTGGGCGTTCATCTGGTCAATTTTTCTATCCGTCTGGGCCCATATGGGTTTCTACACATTGATCCTGCTTGCCGGATTGCAGGCAATACCACGTGATGTCTATGATGCTGCACTGATGGATGCAGCCACACCATTCAGGACATTTCGCCGGATCACACTGCCGCTGCTTATGCCAACCATGATTGTTGTCCTGCTGCTTGCCCTGATCAAGGGGGTCCAGACCTTTGACGAGGTCTATGCCTTTACGGGCGGTGGACCGGGTTCGGCGACGACTTTCATTATTCAATACATTTACGAAACAGGTTTCGCCGGAACACCGCGTCTGTTCGGTCTGGCCGCCGCCGCTTCCATCCTGTTGGCCATCGTCCTCATTGGCCTCACCCTCATTCAGCTTTCTGTTACGAGGAACAAAGCCGATGGGTAAAATATTCACTTTCCTGACCCGAACCCGTGGCATAGGCCGGCTTCATTGGACGGATTGGGCGTCTTACGCCTATCTCCTGTTCGGCATTGTCATCATGTTCGGGCCGGTGCTTTGGCTGGTGCTGTCATCCTTCAAGAGTGAAGCGGAACTGCAACGCTTTCCACCCACGTTTTTGCCCTATGCTCAGGAAATGATCAGCATTGAAGGGTATGACAAACCGCTCCCGCTGTTTGAAATCACCAATGGCGAATTTGCTGGAAAGCAAGCCGGTCAGGTACGCCGCATTGGCCTTGTCTCACAACTGGTAAGACCCGAAGCGCCCAAGGACCTTATTAAGATGCCGCTGGCCGATCGCAAACCAGTTGAACGCATTGATTTTGCTTTCGAAAACTATGGTGATCTGTTCAAACGTTTTGATTTTCTGCGCTATCTCTGGAACAGCGTGTTTATCACAACCATGGCAACGCTCATCATGTTGCTGGTCAATTCTATGGCCGCCTTTGCCTTGTCGAAATATCATTTCCGCGGACGCAGCACCGTGCTCGCCATGATTGTCGGCACTTTGATGGTTCCGCAAACGGTGGTGCTGGTCCCGCTCTTTTTGATCACCCGCGAACTTGGCATGCTGAACAGTCTCTGGGGTGTCATCATTCCCGGCGCGGCGACGCCCACGGGCGTGTTCCTGCTGCGCCAGTATATGCTCACCATTCCCGATGAAATTCTTGATGCAGCCCGCATGGACAAGGCCAGCGAGTGGAAAATCTTCTGGCGTATTGTCCTGCCACTCAGTGCCCCCGCGATCGCTGTCCTTGCCATCCTAGCAATCATGTGGCGCTGGAACGACTTTCTCTGGCCGCTGATTGTGCTCTCCCAGAACGACAAGTTCACATTGCAACTGGCGCTCAATTCGTTCCAGGGACAATTGACAACCCAATGGAGCAATCTGCTCGCCATGACGGTGCTGGTGCTTGTTCCAATCGCCATTGTCTTCGCATTTCTACAAAAATACATCGCGACCGGCATCGCCTCTACAGGTGGCAAATGATGCGTGACGTCAACCTGACCACGGGGAGTTAGCCGCCAATGTCGAGACTTGTGCTTCGCAACGTCAGGAAAAACTATGGTGGGCTTGAGGTCATCAAGGGTGTTGATCTCGATATTGCCTTTGGCGAGTTTTGTGTCTTTGTCGGCCCGTCGGGTTGCGGCAAGTCCACATTGCTCAAGATGATTTCCGGTCTTGAACCAATCAGTGAAGGCGAGATTGCCATTGACGATGAAGTGGTCAACGACGTTCCGCCCGCTGACCGGGGCCTTGCCATGGTGTTCCAGTCCTACGCACTCTATCCGCATATGTCCGTCCGCCAGAACCTTTCCTTTGGTCTTGAAAATCTCAACACACCAAAGGCAGCGATTGCCCAGAAGATCGCAGAGGTTGCAAAGATGCTGCAAATCGAGCCTTTGCTGAACAGACGCCCCGGACAGCTATCGGGCGGACAGCGCCAGCGCGTCGCCATTGGCCGTGCCGTGGTGCGTGAGCCAAAAATATTCCTGTTTGACGAACCGCTGTCCAATCTCGACGCGGAGCTACGTGTGGAAATGCGCGGCGAGATCGCCCGCTTGCACAGACGTCTCGGCAATACGATGATTTACGTTACCCATGATCAGGTCGAAGCCATGACCATGGCTGACAAGATTGCAGTGTTGCGCAGCGGAAAAGTTGAACAGTTCGGCGCACCGCTGGAACTTTACAACAACCCCGCCAATGTCTTCGTCGCGGGCTTCATTGGGTCGCCCAAAATGAACTTCTTCCAAGGTACAATCCACGCCGCTGATGGCCAAGAGGCCTTTGTTCAGTTCAACTCGGGCGAGCGCATTCCCGTGAGCCGTGAGACCTTCCTTGTGTCCCACGGTCTGCCCGTGACATTGGGAATTCGCCCAGGTCATGTGACACTCGGCCCAGTTGATGCGACGGACATCAAGGGGGTGGTTCAAAACATTGAACAACTGGGCGGAGAGTCTCATCTCTATATCAATGCAGCCGATGGCACCCCAACGGCCGTGCATGTCGATGGCCAAACCGAGATTGCTCTTGGCGACACAATTGGTCTCAAACTCGATACGGGCAAAATTCAGCTCTTTTCGCGTGATACCGGCGGGACGCTTCGTCGTTGAGTCATGTCGTCGTTGTGGCGGCTAGAACAGCCGCCATAACTGGAGAAGCGAACGATCTTCCTAGAAGCTAACATTCAGCTTCGCATCGACTGCATTTTGCGTAAGACCCGAGCCATACTGGCCCGTATAGGTGAGACCCAGTGTTGCCCGGCGGCTAAGCTTGACGTCAACGCCAGCTTCAACCATCGCCGTATCCTCGGCAATCGGCACACCCGCCACCGAGAAGCCATTGCCGGTGGCAAAGGCAAGCGT
>NZ_FNIY01000001.1 GCF_900104355.1 Phyllobacterium sp. OV277
AAATCCGCATCCCATATCTCGTTGCACTCAACAAGAAGGTGACACAGCGACGTTTCTACTTTGCAGAAACAGGACACTTTAACTTTGCGGCTACATACAAAGATCGCATAAGATAGATTATGGAACTAAGCCATAGGCCAAAAACAATCTAAATGGTCACCACAGGTCTATTTTAAGCTCGATACGAAATTTGCTGGCATCATGGAATGACGCAGGCTTAAACGGAAATTCCAATTTGGGCGCCGGCTGTGGTTTGTTATCTGGCAGCCAGACAACCGAGATCTTGACCTCTTTGGTAGCTTGGAAACCAAGACCCAATTCACGCGTGGTTTCCTTGCCGTTTGTCTTCACACTTGCCGACCCCGAATAGCGATTGTGTGTAGCAGAAAGTTGCAGTGAGCTATTGGTGGCACGAAGTTTGTTGTCGAAATCCGTGCTGGCAATCGCCTTGAAACCGCGTGCGGCAGCCTCGACGTCAAGTGAGCCTCCGGCAAATTTCAGATCTTTATCAACCGTCAGACTCGTGTGGGCCTTGATATCCGGATCAGCCAAACTCGCATTGATATGGAAATTGAGTTCCTTTTTCAGAGCGTTGAAATAGACACTGGCGTTGGGATTGGCGCCGTTCATTTTGAGGCCGATGGAACCGGGTTTGGCGTCCCATACCATGAGGTTATCGGCATTGGGCAAACGCGTTTTCAGCAGGGTCTGTTGGGCCAATGTTGGGACAATGGGCTCGCCCATGGGGTCGTAACCGCCCATCGCCGTGCAACACCGACCGCCGATCTGGCAATTCACAGCAAAAAGCACACAGCCATCACTCGTCAGTCCGGCAACACTGTGGTGCTGCGTGTTTCTAAGGGTGTACTTCCCACAGCATGATAGAGAATTGTCTATAACCGCGTCGAGAGAATGACCACCAAAAACGATGCCTGACTGCAAGCCTTCACCAAAAAGCGGACGGCTTGAAAGCGGTATCAGACGAAAATCATCGCCTAATGTTGTTGTTTTCGGGCCTGTCGGTTGCGTGCGCGGTACTAATCCCATGTTCTACCTGCCATATTAGGTCGTTTGCTCGGCAAATTCGCGAGGCAATAACACCGTGAAGTCTGGCGGCAAGTAATACATCGCTGTCCCGGTATTTCAATCTATCAAAGGTCAGAACGTGAAACTAAAATGCACTATCCGATATTGGATGACACAGAAAAAATAGCGAATTAACTAGTAATATCAGCGACTTCTGCTTTTGCCGCCTTCATCAATGCCCGTGGTTCTGCCGGAAAAACGAAGTTTGTCCCGCCTGCTGCAGCCCACACAACATCAAACTGCATCAGCGTTTCGTCCGCAAAAGCCTTGATATCGACCAGGTGGCCCAACGGCGATACGCCGCCAATGGCAAAGCCGGTTTCCTTGCGGATGTGTTTTGGATCGGCTCGATGCAATGTTTCGCCGGTCAATTTTGCTGCTTTGGCAAGATCAAGCTGTCGTGGCCCGGAAACCAGAAACAAATAAAGCTGCTGCGTATCAGTACCTTGAAAGATCAGCGATTTAACAATCTGCGCAACCGTCACACCGCATTGGATTGCCGCATCTTCGGCCGTATGGGTTGAATCGGCCATCTGGCGGATTTCGATCTCAAGACCCGCTTCGTGGGCCGCCTGACGGACGCGCTCAACACTTTTGCTCATGCCTCAACCTCAAATGACAGGCCATCAAAGGCCGGTTCCACATTATCAGGCGTGCCCTGCATGACTGTTTCATAATCCAGCGGTACGTGCATATGCGTAAGGATTGCTCGACGCGGCTTTAGCTTATCGATCCATTCCATTGATTCATCGAGAGAAAAATGGCTTGGATGTGTGCGGTATTGAAGGGCATCAATGATCAGAATATCAAGGCCATCCAGTTGCGCTGCTGTCGTCTCCGGAAAGGCGCTGACGTCGGAACAATAGGCCACATCACCAATCCGGAAAGCCAGGGACAGGATATCGCCATGCACCTGCGGTAGTGGCAGAAAACGGATGGAACCGCCCGCTCCTTCAATTTCAAAAGCTTCGTGATGCACGATCTCGTGTGGCTGAAGGATCGGTGGGTAGCTGGAACCTTCAGGCGTCTTGAAGCAGTAGCCAAACCCCTCAACGAGGCGGCGCTGCGTTGCCAGATCGGCATAGATATCCATCAGGCTGCGCCGGTCGATGACAAAGGTCCTGAGATCATCAAGTCCGTGAATATGGTCCGCATGCGCATGGGTATAGACAACCGCATCGAGCCGTCCGGAGCCGAAATCGATCATCTGCGAACGGAAGTCCGGCCCCGTGTCGATAATCACAGTGGTAACGCCACCATTATCGGCAATACGCTCCACCAGCATGGACGCACGGCGGCGACGGTTTTTGGGATTGTCAGGATCGCAATTGCCCCAGTCACCATTAATGCGCGGCACGCCCGGAGACGAACCGCAGCCGAGAATGGTAAAGCGCAAGCGATCAGGCATGAGCGGGCCTTGGCATCTTGGTGAACAAGCGGAACACATTGTCAGTGGTCAGCCTGCCAATTTCCTCCACGCTGACGCCGATGGTCTCCGCCAGAACAGCAGCGGTATGCGTGACAAAGCTCGGCTCGTTGCGCCTGCCACGATGTGGCATGGGCGCAAGATAAGGCGCGTCCGTTTCCACCAGCAACCGGTCACGCGGTACATTTCTGGCGATTTCGCGAATGTCCGGTGAATTCTTGAATGTCAGAATACCGGAGAAGGAGACATAACCGCCAAGCTCGACGCCGACGCGCGCCAATTCGGCACCGGAGGAAAAGCAGTGCAGAATGAAAGGGAAGGCCCCCTTCCCTGATTCTTCACGCAAGATCGAAATCATGTCCTCATCGGCGCTGCGGGCATGAATAACGAGCGGCAAGCCCGTTGCGCGTGCGGCAGCAATATGTGTGCGAAGCCCGTGCGCCTGCGCTTCCGGCGGTGCATAATCATAATGATAATCAAGCCCCGCCTCACCGATCGCCACGACTTTCGGGTGCTCGGCAAGTTTGATCAGGTCATCGGCAGTAATGTCGAGTTCCTCATGCGCATTGTTTGGGTGCGTACCAACCGAAGCATAGACACTGTCATATTGCTCGGCGATTTTGATGATGCCGTCAAACTTGCGAACGCGCGTACAGATGGTCACGAGCCGCACAACGCCAAGATCCAGCGCCCGCTGGACAATGGCATCGCGTTCCTCGGCAAAATCCGGGAAATCCAGATGGCAATGGCTGTCGACAAGCATGAAAGATCCGGTTCCTGATCAGGCTTCTTTGTCAGTCTCGACGTAACGCGGGAAAATCGGCTGCGGCGCAGGCAAATCCGCACCGGGCACAAGTTCGCTGCCACCAAGCAGATCGCTGAAGTTACGTTTGGCTTCAGGCACCGCCAGAACATCAAGCAGCTTCGCCGCTGAGCCCGGAATAAACGGCTGACACAGGATACCCACGCGCCGGATCACTTCCGCCGTCACATAGAGAACAGTTTCCATCCGCGCCGGATCGGTCTTTTTCAGCGCCCAAGGCTCTTGCGAAGCGAAATACCTGTTGGCTTCGGCCACAACGGCAAAGATCGCTCCAAGCGCCAGATGCATGGCTTGACTTCCAACAGCCTTGCGCGCGGTTTCCAGCGCCGCCACGGCCTGATCGAGGATAGCCTTGTCGACATCCGTCAATGCGCCGGGCTGCGGAACCTTGGCTTCACAGTTCTTGTTAATCATCGACAGCGAGCGCTGCGCCAGATTACCCAGATCATTGGCAAGATCGGCATTGGTGCGATTGACAATGGCTTCATGGCTGTAATTGCCGTCCTGACCGAAAGGCACTTCACGCAAAAGGAAATAGCGCACCTGATCAAGGCCGTAATGCTCAACCAATGTGAAGGGATCGATGACATTGCCGACCGACTTTGACATTTTCTCGCCGCGGTTGAATACAAAACCATGGCCGAAAACGCGCTTTGGCAGCTCAATGCCTGCGGACAACAGGAATGCAGGCCAATAGACCGCATGGAAGCGAATAATGTCCTTGCCGATAATGTGTACATCGGCTGGCCAGTAACGCCACTTTTCAGCAGTCTCGTCGGGATAGCCTATGGCGGTAAGATAGTTGGTCAGCGCATCGACCCAGACATACATGACATGCTTTTCATCGCCGGGAACAGGAATGCCCCAGTCGAATGTCGTGCGCGATATGGACAGGTCTTTGAGACCTGATTTGACGAAGGACACAACTTCGTTGCGCCGCTCATCTGGCCCGATAAAGCTTGGCTTATCCGCATAAAGCTTGAGCAGGCGATCTTGATAGGCAGAAAGGCGGAAGAAATAGCTTTCCTCTTCCAGCCATTCGACCGGTGAGCCCTGCGGACCATAGCGCACGCCATCGGCGCGCACTTCCGTTTCATCTTCCTGATAATAGGCTTCATCGCGCACGGAATACCAACCGGCATAGGAATCCTTGTAGATATCCCCCGCTTCCACCATTTTCTGCCAAATCGCCTGCGATGACTTGTAATGCCGCTCCTCTGTGGTGCGGATGAAATCATCATAGGACGCATTCAAAGCATAGCCCATGTCACGGAAAAGCTTGGCATTTCTGTCAGCCAGCTCTCGCGGCGTGATGCCTTCCTTGCGTGCCGTCTGATGCATCTTGATGCCATGTTCGTCAGTGCCACTGAGGAAGAACACATCCTTACCGTCATGACGGTTGAAACGAGCAATCGCATCCGTCGCGATCAGCTCGTAAGCGTGACCGATATGCGGACTGCCGTTCGGATAGGAAATGGCTGTTGTGATGTAAAATGTTTCGCGGCTCATACGTAACCTGATTTGCTTCGGAATTGGCATCTTGGGAAGGCGTCAGGCTGACATAACCCATGTCTGGCCTGATTGCTATACCGGTCATAAACTCATGATCTGATTGAAATAATATTCCGCTTCTATCCGTTCAGGCGATCAACCGGCAAGCAGTGCGCGGTGCATCCTGTCTAGAAAGATAAGAACAGACTGCTTGCGATCAAGATTGAAAGCATCGGCTTCCCGTGCTTCGCTCTGCATCTCCTGCCAGAGTGTCGACCATTGATTGGCCTCGGCGACAGCGCCTTTTGCGGCGGCCGCCCTCGCCTTTGCCGCCAAACGCGAGAATATGTCTTCAAGAAAGAGATCAAACTGGATCTCGGAATCACGGCCTGACAAGGCCGTTCCTAGCGCCTGAGCCTTCGGCACATCAAAGACCGGCTTGGTCAGGATGGATTCAATGGTCTGCGATATTTCAAGGCCGCCAAACGCCACCAGCAGCGCTGCCTTGCGCACACTGCCATCCGCATGGGCGACAAGCGCTTCAGTGTCAGGCACCTGATCTGCTCCAAGACCGATTGTTTCAAGTGCCGACAACAGGTCCTGCCGGTCCAGTCCTTCAAAGCGAATGGATTGGCAGCGCGACCGGATTGTCGGCAGCAAACGCCCGGAGGAATGTGAGATCAAAATGAACAACGTACGCTGTGGTGGCTCTTCAAGAGTCTTCAGCAAAGCATTGGCAGCATTGCGATTCATGTCATCTGCCGGATCGACAATCACGATGCGCCACGCACCATCATGCGCTGTGCGATTGAGAAAGTGCGTGACACGGCGGATCTCGTCGACGGTGATCCCGGTCTTGAATTTTCCGGTTTTCGCATCGAGTGGGCGACTGATGTGCAGGATGGCCAGATGCGTGCCCGTGGCAATCTGCCGGTATGGCGCAACAGAATAGTCGGGGGTGGCCAGTTCCAGCGGCGCATCATGCTGGATCGGATGTTTGAGCATATGGCCGGCAAGATGGAACGCCAGTGTGGTCTTACCTACACCCTGTGGCCCTTCGAGCAGCAATGCATGGTGCATATGGCCGGATTGATAGGCCTGTGCCAGAAACGAGCGCACAGCCATATGGCCGAACAAGGCGGGATTGGCCGAAGGCGCCGGAATGCCATCAATGGAATCATGCGTGGCTGGAACATCAAGAACAGCATCGCTCATTGTGCCGCCCCCGCCTTGGGCTTGGCCTTGATGGACCGACTTGCCTTCAACCGGTCGACAAGTTCGGCAATATCGGCAGCAATGTCGTCAACCGGTCTATCGGCCGCAACAACCTTGCATCTGCCCGGTTCCGCCTCGGCGATGGCCAGATAGGCGTCCCGCCGCTTGCGATGCATTTCGATTGTCTCTTTCTCAAAACGATCAGCAGTCTCTGCGCCGCGCCGTGCATTTGCGCGTTGCAATCCGGTTTCCGCGGGCAGATCGAGAATAATAGTCAGATCGGGCATCAATCCATTGATTGCTGCACGTTCAATTGCACGCATGAGACCAGCATCCAGATCGCCGGTGACACCCTGATAGACACGGCTGGAATCGATATACCGGTCGCAGAGCACCATGCTGCCGGTATTCAGTGCCCGGCGCATCACCTGCTCGACGTGATCGTTGCGCGCGGCGGCAAACAGCATGGCTTCCATGGCTGGACCAAATGGCTCGGCCGCTCCGCTCAAGATGACGTGGCGCACGGCCTCTGCACCCGGCGAGCCGCCCGGTTCGCGTGTCACCAATACATCGTCACCGCCCGCGCGCATGTGTTCTGCCAGACGGGTGATCTGGGTAGATTTGCCCGCGCCCTCGCCGCCTTCAAAGGTAATGAATAGTCCCTGTTGCACGCCGTCAGCCGTCTTTCGCTAAAGAGTCACTCTTTACAGCTGGTTCTAATGCCCGAGGAAGAAAAGGTCGAGCGGTGAAAGCACTAAAGCTTAAGGTGGCGTGTCCAGCCTGTGGTCAGTTCCAGCACGGCATCCATTGTTCGCTTCTGCAAATCGCCTGTTTCAACGGCTTCTCCCGTATAAACAGGTGTTTCCTGAGCTAAGGCATCGCCAATCCAGATTCGCAGCACGCCAACCTGTTCATCCGCCTTCACTGGTGCAATGAGCGGCCCCTTATACTCCACATGGGCCCTGAGACGGTCCTTATTGGCGGTTGGAATCAAAAGGCTGATCTTTTCATGCGCTTTCAGGGGAACGCTCGACTTCACACCGCCAAACACGCTGGCCTCGCCCACAGTCTCGCCTTCGGTAAAAATGCTTATCTCTTCAAAAGCGTTGTAAGCCCATTCAAACACCTTCTTGGCCTCTTCCGCCCGTTCCTTGTCTGAAGCCAGACCACTCAGAGCAACAATATAACGGCGCCCATTATGTTCGGCAGAACCAACAAGACCATAGCCCGACTGTTCCGTATAGCCTGTCCCCATGCCATCGGCGCCGATATCCAGCCGCAATAGCGGATTGCGATTGCGCTGGAAAATATTGTTCCAGGTAAAGCTCTCCTGCGTATAGGTGCGGTAATACTCAGGATATTCGTGTTTGATGTAGCGAGCCAGTGTAACGAGATCGGTCAGGGATACTTTTTGCTGCGGATCGGGTAAGCCGGTCGAATTACGGAATGTCGAGTTCTTCAGGCCAATTTCCTTCGCCCGTTCATTCATCATCTCGGCAAATTTCTGCTCAGAACCCGCAATGCCTTCCGCCAGAATGATGCAGCCATCATTGGCCGACTGCACAATGACACCCTGAATGAGATCGCCGACGCTGATCGATGATTTGAGCTTGGCAAACATGGTCGAACCGCCAGAGGGCGCCCCACCTGTCCGCCAGGCATTTTCACTGACCGTATATTGTGTATCGATCTTGATGTTACCGGTTTTAAGCTCATGAAAAACCAGTTCCATGGTCATCAGCTTGGCCAGCGCCGCCGGTTCAATCAGTGTGTCCGGGGCTTTGGCATAAAGGATGGTGCCGGTCTGGTCTTCCAGCATCAAAGCCTGCTTGGCCTTGGTATCGAACAGCGCCTCTTGCGCTTGGGCTGAGCCATAGCCTGACAGTGCCACAAGAAGGCCAGCGGCAAGCATGCGGAATGGCTGTTTCAGGGATATTTTACGGTGTGGGAGATCAGTTTCCATCATCGCGTACGACAAACGCGTCGCCTGCCCCGGCCTTCCATGCGGCCTGCAGCAAGGCATCGGTGTTTTTCCCGGCATTGGCGCGCGCCACCAAGGCAATGCGCGGACCATCGGGGCTGGCGACCTCGGACAGATCGACCTTACCCAGCGGCGAAAGCGCTCGCATGACACGGCCAGCAGCGGCCTTGTCAGCAAAAAGACCGATATCCACATATTCGCCCGTAGGCGCAGCGACATCATCCAGCTTGTTCTGGTTTTTCCAAGCGCCGGAAATAGCCTGCGGCGAAATAAGGCTGTTCATCGCCACGGCTGTACCATTGGCACTCGCCACGCGCTCGCTGGCATAGGAGCTGACGAACGGTGATGGCCGCTTGGAGCCGCCCTTGAGCGACCCCAGCAGCACAGCAGGCTTGTCATCGATATAGGGCCCGATCAACGGCAGAACGGGTTGAATATCATAACCGAAAGGCATAGTGCCTCCAGACATTGCGGCCATATCCGCCGTCTGCGGCTGCATTGGCGCACCAAGATTAGCAGCCTGATCATTAAACGATACCGGCTGCATGCTAAGGCTTGCGACCTGAACGCCTGCGGGACGCGATGGCTGCATCCCCGGAATTTCAACCGTATTGCGCCGCGTGGGTGTCGAACCATTCATGGCGATCATCGTGCCTGAATCTGGCTGACCCAATGGATTGCGCACGCCTGGACCACGATAGGAAGCCATAAGGAACCCATCATCACGCCCTTCAAGCGGCGCACGTCCGACATATTCAACCTTCACATCAGCCGTACCCGTATGCTGATAGTCCAGCATGGTTGCTGCCTTTTGCGATAGGTCAATGACGCGATTGCTATGATAGGGTCCACGATCATTGACGCGCACGATTACCGAACTGCCATTGGCAAGATTGGTGACACGCGCATAACTGGGCAAAGGCATGGTGGGATGCGCCGCAGACAGATGGTTCATATCGTAGACTTCACCATTGGCAGTCAGACGACCATGAAATGCCGAGCCGTACCATGAGGCAAGACCCTGGCGTTTATAACCGGGTTCTTCCTTGGGGTAATACCACTTGCCACGAACCTGATAGGGCCGTCCGAGCTGATCGCGACCACCGCCGCGGGGCATGTTACGAAAATCCGTAACCACGCGTGGGCTGGCTTTGACGCCATATTCGGATTCTGCGAAATATTCCTTACCGTGGGTACGCTTGCCGACTTTCACCTTAGGTGACGATGCACAGGCAGCCATCAAGGCGCCCATCGCAACAACTCCAGCAATTCGAAAAGCTTTGGCTTTTGACAATGCAAACCACCGGCTGGACGCCGTCCCCACACTTTTTACGCATCGATAAACAGACAAGAATGTCAGCGCAACCCCAGAACCCATCATGGACGATTGCACCAAGTCTATAACTCGCACCGATAGGTTGACAGCACCTTAACAGAATAGGTTGATATCGCTGACATCAGGTGACTTTGGTTAACGGGCAATGATCTGGCGATCACTTTTTATGTGTCGTCGATTCAATGGCTCTATTCAGGTGGATTGCGCGCTCCGCCCATCTCATCTCTGAACTTCCCGTTCTATGCTTTTACCTGTGATGGCTGAACGGGCTAAAAACAGGCGCATTCGGTTTGCAGATATCATCCTGCCAGGAAATACGTAAGAAGAGCAGCCACAATCACGCCGCAGATAAATATAATCAGATACCAACCATAGGAATTATGGGTCGGCCAGGCATCTTCATCATCGTCGTCAAAATCGTCAATCATTGCACTGCCCTTTTGGGTGGGCCCGGCCAATCGGAAGCTACACGCTTCTTGTCGACCGGGCCCTGCCAACGGGGTTTCGCCAGCTTTCTTGAACCCCGGCCAGCGAAGAAAGTTCCAATTGGAGGGAAGAACCAATCTGGAAACGCCGCCATAGAACGTTTATAGGCATCCCATGATCGATTTGTCTGGCCATATCCTGATTCTAACCGGTCCTCCGGGTTCTGGAAAAAGCACAACTGCTGCATCTCTGGTTGCGAATTCAGAGGTCCCCGCAGTGCATCTGCATTCAGACGATTTTTGGCATTATATCAAGAATGGCCTGATTCAACCCTACCTGCCGGAAGCTCATGCGCAGAACAAGACTGTCATCGATGTTCTGGCCGGTGCCGCAGAACGATATGCCAAGGGTAATTTTTTTGTCGTGGTGGACGGCATCATTGGTCCCTGGTTTCTCGATCCTTTCCGCTCCCTTTCTCTGCCACTCCATTACATCATATTGCGGCCAATACTCAGCGAGGCCATTGCAAGGTGCCAACGTCGTGGCGGCAATACGCTCAGCGATCAGGGACCTATCAGCGAGTTGCACCGGCAATTTTCCGCGCTTGACGGGCTTAAGCGCCATGTCATTGAAACGGCAGGACAAAGCCGTGAGGAAACCCTCGAAGCTGTTCAGACTGTATTGGCTGACGGCACGCACCGCCTGAACCCTGTTGATTAAATGCCTCCCGCTTCCGTCCTTTGCCATCGCATGCTTTAATGCTGGCGGAACATAAAACGACATCGGGAGGAAAATGAATGTCACTATCTGGGATCACCCGGCGCGCTAGTCTCGCCCTCGGCCTTTCAATTCTATCAGCAGTAACGTTTGGCGGGCTGGCACAAGCCCAAACCTTTCCGGACCGCGTTGTGACGATGGTCGTGCCTTTTGCCGCCGGTGGATCAACCGACGTTGTGGCGCGCGTGATCGCCAACAAAATGTCTGATCTGCTCGGCCAGCAGGTGATTGTCCAGAATATTGGCGGCGGGGGTGGCAGCCTTGGTGCAGGCAATGTGGTACGGGCCGATCCTGATGGTTACACGATCCTCATGGGCACGGTGGCAACGCACGCGCTTAACCCGCTTATCCTGAAATCCAAACCATATGATGCTGAAAAGGATTTCGCGCCGATTTCATTGCTCGTGATCGTTCCCAATGTCCTGGTGGTCAATCCGGAACTGCCGGCAAAGAATGTCAAGGAACTGGTCGATTTGCTGAAGGCCAATCCGGAGAAGTACAGTTACGCATCTTCGGGCAATGGCACGCCGCTGCATCTCTCCGGCGAGTTGTTCAAGAAGATGGCTGGCGTCTCGATGCAGCACATTCCATATAAGGGCGCAGGCCCTGCGCTGAATGATGTCATCGGCAATCAGGTGCCGATCATGTTCGACAACCTCCCCTCATCATCGTCGCATATGAAGGGCGGCACATTACGGGCACTTGGCGTGACCACCAAGGAAAGGGCCGCGTCCTTCCCTGACGTGCCCACAATTGGCGAAACAATCCCCGGTTATGAAACCTATACCTGGAACGCGCTGTTCGCACCGGCAGGTACACCGCCTGAGGTTATCGCCAAGCTGAATGAAGCTGCCAACAAGGCGATGAAAGATCCCGCGGTAATCGAACGCATGAAAGAATTCAGCGCCACCATCGTCGGCTCTACGCCTGAAGAACTCGCTGCGCATGTGAAGGCGGAAATCGCCAAGTGGACACCTGTCGTCAAGGACGCCAACGTCCAGATGGATTAATCCAGACGACACAACAGGCGGGCGCGGATTGGCGCCCGTCTTCCGTCAATCCTAAAGACTATCCCCACATTCCTCTCATTCGCCCGGCGATGTCGACACGGACATTGCGCGCTTCCGCCTGCCTTGGAGATTCCTGCCGAATTTTTGGCCAAGTGGTGCATTCGAAATACTGCAGAAGCGTTGCCGGAACGAACCGCGTGCGCGAAGCATAGACATGCCTGTCACCTTGCGCGTTCTGGCCATACGTGAAAAAGCGTTGCGGAACGACCAGATGCAAATCATCTTTTGCCCGGGTCATGGCGACATAGAGCAGCCGCCTTTCCTCCTCAATTTCGGGTTTTGACCCTACCCCAAGATCAGACGGCATACAGCCATCAACAACATTCAATACATAGACTGACTTCCATTCCTGCCCCTTGGCGGAGTGGATTGTGGAGAGGATCAGATAATCTTCATCCAGCAGAGGAACGCCAGACTGGTCGCTCGTTGCATCGGGTGGATCAAGGGTAAGCTCGGTCAGAAACCGTTCACGCGATGGATAGCCGCTGGCGATTTGCTGAAGTTGCAGAAGATCAGCCTGCCGCATGGATGCATCATCGTGAAGCCGCTCCAGATGCGGCTCATACCAGGCGCGAATGTTCTCCAGATCGCCTGGCCACTCGCTCTTGCGGCCATGCACGCCTTGAAGCATTTCAACAAATGTCGCCCAGTCCTCGCCTGCCCGCGGCGGTGCGGGAATCTCGGACAGCGCCGCAACCGGGTCTGCATGCAGGGCCATCTTGTCGAGGACATTTTGAGCAGAGGCCGGGCCTACACCGGGCAAAAGCTGCATAAGGCGAAAACCCGCCACACGGTCCCGGGGATTCTGGATGAAACGCAAAGTTGCCAGCAAATCCTTGACATGGCTACTGTCCAGAAACTTCAGGCCGCCAAATTTGACAAACGGAATGTTTCGCCGCGTCAACTCGACTTCCAGCGCACCACTATGACTAGATGTCCGGAAAAGCACGGCCTGCTGTTTTAGCAAGGCGCCGTTTTCCCGCCTGTCGAGAACCTGTTCGACGATATAGCGCGCCTGTTCACTTTCATCGCGCACAGTGACCAGTTGCGGTCTGTCGGCAGATTGCCGTTCTGTCCAGAGGTTCTTGGTAAAACGCTCGGATGCCAAATCGATAACGGCGTTGGCAGCGGTGAGGATTGGCTGTGTGGAACGGTAATTTCGGTCCAGCGTGATGACATCAGCCGCTGGCGTAAAGGATGCCGGAAAGTCGAGAATGTTGCGGACGGTCGCCGACCTGAAAGAATAGATTGATTGCGCATCGTCACCGACGACAGTCAACCCCGTACCCATGGGTTTCAGCGCCAAAAGGATCGAGGATTGTAGCCGGTTGGTGTCCTGATACTCGTCGACCATAACGTGATCAAACCGCGACCCGATATCCTCAGCCAAAAGTGGGTCCGTTACCGTCTGGCACCAATAAAGCAGCAGGTCGTCGTAATCGAGAATGTTCTGGGATTGCTTGGCTTCCACATATCCCGCAAACAATTGGCGCAATTGCGCACCCCACGCGGCACACCATGGAAAATGCTCCTTCAGAACGTCTTCAAGCGGGCGTTCGGAATTGATTGTCCGCGAATAAATGGCAAGGCATGTGCCCTTGGTCGGAAACCTGTTCTCCATCTTGGAGAAGCCAAGTTCATGGCGGACGAGGTTCATCAAATCCGCCGAGTCCTCCCGGTCGTGGATCGTGAAATTCCTGTCGAGTGATATCTGGTCGCAATATTCGCGCAGAAGGCGTGCGCCTATGCCGTGAAATGTGCCAGACCATTCAAGGGCATTGCTGTAGGCAGCGCCATTCGCACCGAGAACCTGATTGCAGATGCGCTCCACGCGCCGAGCCATTTCAGCGGCTGCCCGCCGGGAAAACGTCATCAGAAGAATACGCCGGGGGTCCGTACCATTGACAATCAGATGAGCGACGCGATGGGCAAGCGTGTTGGTCTTGCCCGAGCCCGCACCGGCAATAATGAGCAACGGTCCCGCACTGCCCCCGGTGCCAACTCCATATTCAACAGCGCGCCGCTGTGCATCATTCAGTTTTTCGAGATAGGCAGCCATAGACTCTCCGAACGCGCGAATCCAGAAAAGAATCGCTTGGAACAGAGAGAGAACGTACTACCAACGCCCTACCGATGGAAAGCGCACAATTTTCGGCTGTAAAAATGTCTGATTACCAACCCATCAAAGCAGACGATCCCGATCGGCAGCCTCCGGAAGCCAGCATGTCTCATAGCGTCCAAAAAGAAAGTTTCTGTGGCGCGCAATGAAGCGGTAGATTGGATCACGGATAAAACGCGGCACAGCTTTAAAAAGGCTGGCAATCCGCCATGGCCATCCAAGACCGGCATAGATCGCCAGAACTGCATCCGAATTCCTGAAAACGCCCTGCTGTTCAACGACGATCATTGTTTCCGGGTCAGCGGGATCAATGCCATTGAGCCGGTAGAGCGCCATCCCAACAGGTTCCTGCATGGATGCGAGGCGAAAGCGATGTTGATGATCATGACGAAGGACGAACTGGGCATTGGCAGAGCACATCACACAAAGCGCATCAAACACAATGATTGGGCCCTTTGAGATTATATCCTCAAGCTCAGCCGAGGAAGGAGTGGTGCCGGGGTTTTTCGCGTCCATAGTCAATCACATAGTTAAGAAACGTCCGATAGCAATGGTCTCTCCAGGACCAATCAATGCTTTCGCACTGGATAGACCTGTGTCTAAAATTGCAAAAGCGACAACCAACAGCTGTGAAGGTCATCATGCTTATTATTATGAGTGGCTTGCCCGGAACTGGTAAGACCACAATCGCTCGTGAGCTTGCTCGCCCTCTAAAGGCAATGCATTTGCGGGTCGACACAATCGCGCAGGCGTTAATTTCATCCGAAATGTTGAGGGATGAGGTGGGTCCGGCAGACTATATCGTTGCCTATGCTCTGGCGGAAGAAAACTTGCGAAACGGAGGAACAGTTATCGCCGACTCCGTTAATGCCATCACGATCACGCGCCAAGCATGGCGCAACGTGGCGTCTCGAGCCAATGTCGAAGCATTCGAAATTCACGTTACGTGTTCGGATGCCGAAGAACACAGGCGCCGCGTCGAAACAAGAGTCTCCGACATCGAAGACATGATACTGCCCACATGGAAAGAAGTCGCAGAGAGAGTCTACGAGAAATGGGACAGAGATACGACGGTCATTGATACCTTCACAACCGGTCCAGATGAAGCTGTCAGGCTCATCTTGAGCAAGATCGAAAAAAGATCCCGAAATCGTTGACAGCACAAACCGCAGACATCAGAAAATCGATTGGTGCCCCGCAATGGCTACCGCCTTTTGAGGAACGCAAACTTCGCATTAAGCTGGCCGGTAGCAATGAGCCTGTTGAGGTCGGTCTGATCGATGCGCCCACTTGCAACACCATCTGCCAATCGACTGCAAAGCGTGTCTGAAAGGTGCTCACGCGATACGCCTATATAGGTCATGGCGTGCTGCTTGAATTCAGGTCTCGACATTTCAACCTGCCGTACACAGCTTGCAATCGTTGCTGTCCGATTGTTCTTCACATCGTCTTGAATTGTGGAACAACCCGCTAGCGCGACCAATATTGCAGGCAATACAATGTGCGTAATGTTCATGTGACCCCCGTCCCCATTTTTAGCCAAGGCTAGGGTAAGATATATATTCTTGCAATGGCCCAACTCCTCATCGAAAAGATGTGGAAGCATCCTCTCATTTCATTCCTGATCGTAAAGTCATTCAGTAATGTGGTTATGACGGGGTCACTGGGCTACCGCAGGTGTCACACGCCAAATCGTATTTCCCACGTCATCAGCAACCAGCAACGCACCTGACTTGTCGATTGCAACACCCACTGGACGGCCAAGGGCTTTATCCTGATCATTGATGAAGCCGGTCAGTATATCCTTCGGCGGACCGCTGGGCTTACCGTTTTCAAAGGGAACGAAAATAACTTTGTAGCCGCTGCGCGGTTTGCGGTTCCATGATCCATGCTGGCCGACGAATGCACCATTTTGATAGTCGGCGCCCAAAAGCGTTCCGGTGTTGAACGTAAGGCCGAGCGATGCTGTATGCGGTCCAAGCGCGTAATCTGGCTTAATCGCCTTCGCCACAAGCTCAGGATTTTGCGGTTTGACACGCACATCAACATTCTGGCCGTAATAGCTGTAAGGCCATCCATAGAATGCACCATCCTTGACCGAAGTCATATAATCCGGAACGAGATCGCTGCCGATTTCATCGCGCTCATTCACGGCAACCCACAATTCACCGCTATCTGGATTCCACGAAAGCCCGTTGGGATTGCGAAGGCCGGATGCGAACACGCGCTCCTGTCCCGTTGCCAGATCGATCTCAAGAACGGCTGCTCTGTTCTTCTCGGCATCAAGGCCATTTTCTCCGACATTGCTGTTGGAGCCCACGGTCGCAAAGAGCTTCTTGCCATCCGGGCTTGCTATAACATCCTTCGTCCAGTGATGGTTGATAGGACCGCCCGGCAGGTCGGCGATCTTCTCGGGCGCTGTGGTGATCTTGGCGTCACCATCCTTATAGGGAAACGCGACAATGCCGTCGGTGTTGGCAACGTAAAGTTTCCCATTGGCCAGTGTCATGCCAAAAGGCGAATTCAGACCTTCGATGAACGGCTCCTTTACTTCGGCCACGCCATCCTTGTCCGCATCCCTCAGCAGTGTAATACGGTTGGCATTGACAGCTTTGGCGCCAGCCCGGTTCATCAGGACACCCATAACCCAGCCTCGAATACTGAAACCGGTTTGCTCCTCTGCAGGACCATTGGTTTCCGCAACAAGAATGTCCCCGTTTGGGAGGACATGCAGCCAGCGCGGGTGTGCCAAATCCTTCGCATAAACATTGACCTTCAGCCCTGAAGCCACAACGGGGGTTACACCATCAGGCCATTTGGTGGCTTGTGCGACATTCACGGTTGGAATCGGTCGAGGGTTGGGCGCCGGCAAAGTGGGATTAGGTCCATACCCTTCGCTGACAGGCACTGTCGCTGACTCTTGCGAATAGAAGTAGACGCCACCTGCCCCCAGGCAAGCGAGGATGATCAAACCCAAGATACCAAAGGTCAGTTTTTTCATGGCGAATATCCCCGTTGAAGAATTTCTGAGGCTGACACGGTGATCGCGTCAGTTTGCGACACGTTCGGGCGAAACGCAGACGGGCGCAAATAGTTCCATACTATTCGCTCAAATTCTCATCAGGGAATCAGGCAGATCCTTGAGGCGTGGAGAATGGGAGAGATTTGCAAAATTTTAAAATGAATATCGAACAACCAGAATAAATGAGACGAGGTATTATTCGTCACTTGGTTGAAGCGGCGACCATTTCCATTCCCAATATTCCATCAGCTCATCTTCAAATTTATCGTTCTGTGCGTGATAGTAGTGTGAGTGCGGCACGGGAATGCTAACCGAATCTTCTTTGAATCCAATCTGCTTTAAAAATTCAATATATCTGGCTGTATCGCCATAGGCATAGATAACGTTGTGCTGATCATAAACCAAAGTACCATTACCATTGGCAGAACCAATCCAGAAATGATGCCGCCCATCGGTTTCAAGAAACGGTTTGAAAGCAGTGCAAAAGTCCTCTGCCTCCTTGAAAGATAAAGGCCCAGAACTTTGATATCTGCCTTGCTCGCGCTTAGAAAGGCGAGGAACCAGCAGTATATATAAAAGGAAATAACCTTCGTCCCACAACCCGGCGAGCAATAAGAGAATATCAATCTGGTTCTCATTAGGTGCGATTACCAAACGGTCAGGCCCGGTCGTTTTCTCTATCTGAAAAATATTGCCGTAAGAGAAGCGTTTTACCGCCTCATAAGCGCCTTGACCAAACTTCGTTAGCGGTCCGAACATTTTATTGCCTATAGATCAATAAGTTGTTTTCGGAGAATGGCGGAGGGGGTGGGATTCGAACCCACGGTAGGCTCTCACCTACGCCGGTTTTCAAGACCGGTGCCTTAAACCGCTCGGCCACCCCTCCATCCTGCACGGATATTCATCATGGCGGATCGGTTATTCCGCCACATCTATCCGAGCTGATCGGAGGCCTTTATATCTATTCGCATTGCTGCGTCAACCGGCTCCGCAGCACTGATGCACATTCTATGTACGATAATGACACCTTGCGCATTTCCGCGCGAACAACACGGTTGAATGCCATTCCAAAAGGCCGTCGGTGGCGCTGGATGAAGGTCAGCGCCACCGACGAAGCAAGCCCTGGTCAGGAGCCCGCTTTTGGGAATTCATTTTTCCAATTTCCAAGGATGGCCGTTAACAGCCTGATTCATCGACAAAAGATCGAAGAACTTGCTCTCCAGCAACGCTCCACAAGCGCCCGTTTGAACCGGACTTGGCGTCGAACAGCACGTATTGCCCGTTACGGCTATCGGATTTCTGTTCTGAAATGCGCCACGACGTTTCTGACTATTGGGCCTGGCAGCGTTTGAAATCCACCCAGTTAATTCATCTCCACCATTTCACACCGACTCCTGCGGCATTTCAGGCAGAGTTACCCAATATTTACAGTGTGTCAGCCCCGTCTGCTCAGGTGCGAGCTTTAACTGTCGCAGTTTTGCGACAAACCATGGCAAAAAAATCAAAATCGCTCAGGAAAGGCCAAGACGCTTCAATTTGCGGTGCAATGTGGCGCGGCTGATACCCATATCGGCGGCTGCAGCAGACACATTGCCGCCGCTTCGCGCCAGTGCCCGTTGAATAGCACCGCGTTCAGCGGTGGCAAAATCACGCGACGTTGGTTGATGCTGCCCCAGAAGATCGGCAGCCGGCAATGGAGCACTAAGCACCTCATCGGTCAGACCGAGCATTTGGCGTGCGGATCGCGAAGCGCCAACCACCAGATCATCCTCATCAACAGCAATGAGTGCGTTCAACGCCCGCTCGCTCATCACATTATCGCCGGGAGGAGCCAGAAGAATTCGTGCCTTGGGAAACGCAAGACGGAAGTTTTCCGCTTCTACACGCCGCGCAGCATCAGCCACGGCAATGGAAATCAGCTTGACGAAATCATCGGTCAGATCGTGTCGTGCCGAGGACACGTCAATGACAGCAGCCAGACGGCCACGATGATCAAAAATTGGTGCAACAGTGCATGATAATGCCGTGTTTTTACTGCGAAAATGCTGATCACGATGAATGGTTAGCGCGCGTTGCTCAACAATAGCGGTACCAATTCCATTCGTTCCCTCGGTTTCCTCGCTCCATACGGCGCCTGTCCAAAGACCCATTCTGTAGAAGGTTTCGTCGTCGCCGATATAGCCCCGCCGGTCCACCGGAACGCTGTCTTTGTCCGCGAGCAGGATGCAGCAACCTGCCCCGCCCACCGCCGCATAAAGCCGGTCCAGACTGGTTTGAGCGGTGAGTATCAACGAGCCCATGCGCTCGCGTGCCTGATTGAGTTCATATTCTGTCAGAATGTTTGGTCCGCGGCCTTCAATTGGATTGAGGCCATAGAGACGCATCGACCGCCGCCAGGAAGCAATCAGAGCCGATTGCGCAGCAGCATTGCCCGACGAGAGCGCTGATTCAATGTATTCAGCGTGCAAACCGCTTTGCAGCGTTACCATGGTCCCCTCCGAGGCCGCGTAGTGAAACCAGACTATGGTTGAGTGATCACCACGGTCAAGCCCACACTTTACGCTATATTAAGGAGTCCATTCGGGCGATGACGGGCAGAAAGCGACACCGTAAACGACAATAAATAGTCATATCAGGTCAAAATCAAACATCAGACCTGCTGGGTGCTAGGCATTGGCCGCGTGCAGAACCTTGGGTCTGCTCTGTTCGTGTTCGCCAATATAGGTTCGCGTCAAAGGGATAACGTTGTTTCTTTTTGCAATCTGGAACTGGAAAACCACGAGATCCTCGTACCGAAATGCAGACTCGGCAGCGGCGAGATAGAATTCCCACATCCGGCAGAAACGTTCATCATAGAGCGCCGCTGCGTCCTGCCACCGCGCCATGAAGCGTTCGCGCCAAGCGGATAAGGTCGACGCATAATGGAGACGCAGAATTTCCACATCAGTGACCATCAATCCGGCTTTCTCGATTTCCGGAATGATTTCCGACATGGACGGGATATAGCCACCCGGAAAAATATACTTGTCGAGCCACGGTGTGGTGAAGCCCGGCACTGCCGAACAACCGATCGTATGCAGGACCATCACGCCATCCTCGTCGAGCAGTTCCGCGCACTTCCTGAAAAACTGTCCATAGGATGCAGCGCCGACATGCTCGAACATGCCGACCGAAACGATACGGTCAAATGTTCCATTCAGGCTGCGATAATCCTGCAGGGCAAAGTTCACACGGTTGGAGTGGCTTTTCGTCCCCGGTCTGTTTCTGGCAAACTCAAGCTGTTCTTCTGATAGGGTAACCCCAAGCACCTCACCCGACGGTGCCTCATCAGCCAGATGCAGCGCCAAGCCGCCCCACCCGCAGCCAATATCGAGGACCCGGCTATCCGGTTGCACCAGAAGCTTGGCAGCCAGATGCCTTTTCTTGGCAAGTTGTGCCTCTTCCAGGCTCTGTTCGGGATGTTCGAAATAGGCGCAGGAATATTGCCGGTCTGTATCGAGAAACAGACCATATAGCCTGCCGTCCAGATCATAATGATGGGCGACGTTGCGCTTCGAGCGTGCTGGCAGATTGCGCTGGCGAAAGCCTCTGAAACGAGCCCGCAAACTGTCGATCAGGCGGGCGGGAAGCGGGTGTGTTTCGTTCTGCGCCTCACGCAACACCAGACAGAGAAAATCATAGATCGTACCCTGCTCGACGATGAAACGCTCGTCCATGAACAACTCACCGAGTTGCATGTCGGCATCCATGAGAAACAGCAGTTGCGCCGACCGGTCGGCAAAACGCACGACTACCGGATCGCCGGTTTCATCGCCAAAAACAAGGCGGACACCGCTTGCCGTTAGGACAGTCAGCGAGCCTTTGGTCACAATGCGGGAAAAAGCGAAACGAAGAATCCGGTCCACGAACGAAAGAGGCATGCAGACACTCCTGAGGCGATACGTGTCAGGCTCCTATCATGCGGCGATGATCACAAGATTACGCGAACCTGATGCCAAAATGAAATGATCGCTGCTTATATCGTCAGAACATGGCGGAGCCGGTCGCCCATAGCCTTTATATCGCCAAGCGATTCGTGGCCGATCAGCATGAAGGCATGGGTGTCGCTGGACCAATATATGACATTCATGCCATGACGCCGTTCGCTATCAGGAGCTTTTGCGCCCTTGGAGGACTGAACGATACAAAGAGCCATTGGTGCCTGCGCCGCATCCAGATAGGTAATCTGTCCGAGCGCCTTGCCATCATAGGTGAGCATCTGGGCACGTTTCAACGTGGTTCCCGGCAACTGCACCAACTCAGGTGTGAGATTGAGACCAAGTTTGACGCCAACACCACGCAATTGTTCGGTTTGCACTGCCACGTCAGCGGGAGCGTTACCCAATGTGTCGCTGGTATAGAGCGACATATATTGCGCGACGACCGAGCGCCAGTCACTGCCATCCTGATCGCCGTGAAGGCTTGATTGAACACCAAGGAAAGTCCGGTCCACTGCAATACCAATAGCGATGAAACCAATTGCAGCGGCCAGAAAACCGCGACGATTCCAGCCATTTGCCTGTTTCCTGACCTGCTCTGGCGGCAAAATCTCAGCAAGCATCGCATCGAGCTTGGCCTTTGGTGCACTGTCGAGCAACGGAATAAAGGCATCGCGGAACGGCAAGTTGCTGGAAGACAGGAAACGCAGCCGATCAGCAACGGCTTCGTCTCGTTCGAGCAGGTTTTCGACTTGCTTGCGTGTATCTGGATCGAGTTCTCCGTCCAGAAACGCCACCAGCATCTCATCGCTTCCGATTGTCTCTCGGTTGGGATCGGTCATGGCGCGCTCCCTTCCATTCTGTCTGATCCGGCGGAGGCCAGCTTCGCACGTGCCGCAGCAAGCCGGCTCATGACAGTGCCAATGGGTATTTCAAGCAGATCGGCAACCTCGCGATAGGAAAGCTCTTCGACATAGGCAAGGAAAACCACAGTTCTCTGCGCTTCAGGCAACGCCTGAACCTGCCGGAGCACCTGATTGGCAAAAATGTGAGTCTCGGTATCGCGTGCCCCATCAAAAACAAGGGTCTCATCGGCATCAACGAAGCCCTGCCCCATGCGCACGCGCCGGGAGCGGACCTCGTTGAGCCAGATGGAATACAGGATTGAAAACAACCATCGGTCGAGCCGGGTGCCGGGAGTAAACTGGCCTGCCCGCTCCAATGCACGCACACAGGTTGCCTGCACCAGATCATCGGCAACGTCACGCTGATGCGATAACACCACAGCGTAACGCCAGAGCCTCGTAAGGTGTTGGGAAAGTCCCGCCCTGATTTCCTGCTCGTTTGCGATGGTCGCCTCCGCATCGGACCGGGAAACACGGTCCGATGACTCTCTGCTACGCTTTGCCTGACTATAAGCAGGAACCGCTGGATATGCGACAGACATGATGCATCCGGTTTGAATTGTCATGGTCATCCGCCGATCTCGCTTCAATCAGGCGCTTCCTTCCTCACATCTTTGTCGGGTTTTCGATCGCTTCGGCCAAATCGCGATATTCCTCGCAGTCTGTGCCGCAAATACCCCTGATCTTGGCGAGTTGATCCTTGGCAAGGTCGAGATGACCTTTGATGACATAGGCCTCCCCAAGATATTCACGCACCTTGGCATATTGCGGATCAAGCTGAACCGATTTCATATAATAGCCGATGCCCTCGTCGGTGCGCCCAAGCTTGCGCGTCGCATAGCCGCGATAATTGAGGGCAATAGCGGTATTCGGATTCTTCAGCGTATCAAGGATAGCCAGCGCTTCTTCGTAACGCCCGGCTTCTGCAAGCGCATAAGCGTAGGTTGTCAGGTCAGAATCGGGAAGCAAGCTGCCTTCCTGCTTGACACATTTCTTGGTTTTTGGGTTCCAGACCTCCCCTTTCGGACAGGTTGGGGTCGCGCTGTTATCCTCGCCCGCCGCATAGACCGGGCTCGATAATGCAGCAACCGCAAGGCATGCGCCAAACAGGGCTGCGGTAACGGATAGTGAATTGGCTTTGTTCATGATGACGTTCTCTCCTGCATCAAAACGACTGCAATGAGAGAACACGCCAACTATTCATTTTATTCGGCCTGTCCGCAGAATTTTGATCAGGACGGGAACAAAATTTCCGCAAAGCAAAAAATCCCACCAAAATTGTCCATCACATTGGTGTCAGGACTTAAAATTGCCCGCCACGCTCTCTATATGCATCTCGCGTGCTCAAATTGGCCGGGTGCGTAACAGGAGAAACTTATGTCTGGCACTGCTTCCCGCATTATTCGCATCGCTGTGTTGCTCGTTCTGGCCCTGGCGGTGACGCTGAGCGCTTTTGATATCGCCGACGCGCGGCGGGCAGGTGGCGGATTTGGCAGTCGTGGTACACGCACTTTCGATGCGCCCGCAACCACACGGACCGCGCCCTCTCCTGCTGCCCCAATTGAACGCTCTATGACGCCGCGCCCGCAGACAAACCAGCCTTCTGCCATGCAGCCGCAGATGAACACACAACGTCCGGGCTTCTTTGGCGGTTTCGGCCGTTCCATGATCGGTGGCTTGCTGGTTGGCGGCCTGATCGGCACGTTGCTCGGCCACGGTTTTGGTGGCGGCTTCGGCTTCCTCGGCATGCTCTTGCAGATCGGCCTTGTTATCGGCGCGGTCATGCTGGCCATGCGCTTCTTTGCCCAGCGCCGGCAATCATCTGCAACGGCATCAGGTCCCTCGTTCAATCAGGCATTCGGCCGCCCGGCTGATCCGTCTGCATCGCCTTCGTTCCGTATTCCAAGCATTGGTGCGGCGATGGGTTCGGGCTCTGCGGCTCCAAAGCCAGCACCGGCCCAGTCTTCGCAGGCATCGGATGAGCTTGGCATTTCGCAGCAGGATCTGGACAAGTTTGAACAGCTTCTGACCGAAGTGCAGACAGCTTACGGCACGGAAAATTATGCGGTTCTGCGGACGCTGACCACACCAGAGGCCATGTCCTACCTTGCCGAAGAACTCGGTGAGAACGCAACGAAGGGCGTGCGCAACAGCGTTTCCGACGTCAAACTGCTTCAGGGTGACATCGCTGAGTCTTGGCGCGAGGACAATGCCGAATACGCAACACTGGCAATGCGCTATTCAAGCGTTGATGCGATGCTCGACCGCACAACAGGCAAGCTTGTTGATGGTGATAACACGAGGGCAAGTGAAAGCACTGAGGTCTGGACATTTGTCCGCAAAAATGGCGACGACTGGAAGCTGTCAGCTATTCAGGCCGCATAAGCTCAATCTAGCCGGCCCATACTTATAATTCCGGCGCAGGAGCCTTGCTTCTGCGCCGGATTGATTCTGCGGGATTGGTTTGCAGTTATTTCACAACGTGCCAGACACCACCGACGCCATCACCCGTTGTCTCGCCTTCTTTTGTGTCCTTGGCAAAGGTGTAAAGCGGCTTGCCATCATAGGCCCACATATCTTTGCCATCAGAAGCTTTGACAAGGGACCATTTGCCTTCGGCCTTCGCCTTGGCATCCGCATGGAAGGCCGGCCACTTCTTCAGGCAATCCGCATCGCAATTGGATTTGCCTTTTGCATCCTTGTCGAACGTATAGAGCGTCAGGCCCTTTTCCGTGGCAAGCACCTTACCGAGTTTGGTTTCCACCGTCTTTGCTGGCTCTGCAGCATAGGCGGACAGGGTCGTGGCGGCCAGAAGACTCATTGCAATCACAAGTGTTTTCATTGTTTTCACTCCCTTATCGGTTTGACCGGTGAGACACCGGCATTGCCGTTTTACGCGAACGACGTTCGCTATTCATGACGATGCGACCCATTCTGATCCGAATTGAGGCACGGTTGAGCAAAAAACAAACAACTATTGAGACGATTGGTAACAAGACGAAAACAGCGTATTGGTTACTGCAATCAGTTGTGAGCTGAAGATGGACTGCCCGCAAAAAACCGAGATTTGATCTTATCTGCCCCGCCATACCGCACCGCATTGTGATGCGGCGTCTCGAACATTCAAAGTAATGATCTGAAAAATGCGACTGCTGCTGGTTGAAGATGACATGATGCTTGGCTCTTCGTTAAAGAAGGCGCTGGAGAAGCATGCCTATGGTGTGGACTGGATGCAGGACGGTGAATCCGGACTGGCCGCAATACAGGATTCCAGTTTTGCCGTTGTTATTCTCGACGTCAATCTCCCCAAGATGAGCGGACTTGAAGTACTCCGGGCGGCGCGCCGTGACAAAAACCTCGTTCCCATTCTCCTTTTGACTGCACGCGATACCCCGCTTCATAAGGTTGAAGGCCTCGACAACGGGGCGGATGATTATCTGGTCAAGCCGTTTGATCTTGATGAACTGCTGGCGCGATTGCGCGCGCTCGTGCGTCGCAGTGAAGGTCGGGTCGATACTGTTCTGCGATGCGCTGATGTGGAAGTGGACCCAGCTGCCAAGGTAGTGCGCAAAGCATCCACGCAGGTCATGATGACCGCCAAGGAGTTTCAACTCCTGAAGCTCCTGATGGAGCGATCCGGCAAATACGTCACAAAAAGCGATATTGAATATGCACTCTACAGCGCGGAAAGTGCCGTCGAGAGCAATACGACCGAGGTGACAATCTATAATCTGCGCAAAAAGCTGGGCAGCGATTTCATCAAATCCATCCGCGGTGTGGGCTATATGGTGGATGCATGAGCCGTCCCACCCTCACCCGGAAGCTCTTTTTCCGGATTACGCCGACGATTCTCATCACCATGGCAATCATCGGCGGATTTGCCTTCAACAGCGCCACCCGCGAAATCAACAATGTCTATGACGCCCAGCTGATCAACGACGCCAATGTGTTGTGGATGCTGCTGCACAATCAATTTGACGAAGAACCCGGAGACGCTCCACCGAAGCAGATCGCCGACATCGATTTCAACATGGGCAACCAGCTCGCGCTGAATGAAGATGCGGATGATTATGCCGATGCGCATATGTTCCGCGCATGGAAGGAGAATAAGATCGTTCTCTTTTCGGGCTCAACCTTTCCGGCGGAAATTTCGATGCAACGGGCGGGTTTTACCAATGTTCGTTATGATAGCGAGCAATGGCGGATTTACTCGCTACCCATCCCCGAAACAAAGGTCGTGATCGAGGTGGCTGAAAAGATCGCCATGCGCCAGACGCTGGTGTCAAACATTCTGCTCAACCTCATTTTCCCGCTGCTCATTCTCATCCCGCTGATTGCTATGCTGATCTGGTTTGGCATCAATAGCGGCCTTAGCACCATCCGTATGCTGGTGCAGCAAATCCGAAGTCGCTCACCGGATGACTTGTCAGCAATTCCAGTTGATACGCTGCCAAGGGATCTTTCACCGCTTGGCCGGTCGATCAATCAGCTTCTTGAGGATCTGGACGATTCGCTGAAAGCCGAACGGCGTTTTGCCGATCATGCGGCGCACCAGCTGCGCACACCACAGGCGGCGCTGAAATTGTTGCTACAGATGTTATCGCAGGCAGACAGCGAGAAAGAACGTCAGTCGATTCTTGCCGACCTCGTCATCAGCAATGAAAAAGCCACCTATCTCATCGAGCAATTGCTGCGCGCTGCGCGTGTTGGCCATCAACCGATCCAACTTCAGCCTGTCGCACTTTACAGCACCGTGGCATCAATCGTCGCTGAAATGGGAAATTTGATAACGGCCAAAACATTGGACATGTCGCTCGACGGTGACGAAAAAGCATTGGTCAGGGCAGATGATCCTCTGTTGCGACTGATGGTCAGCAACCTGATTGAGAACGCCGTGAAATATACGCCTGCAGGTGGCCGCATTCGCGTGGGCGTTACGCTTGCCAACAATTTCTGGCGTCTGTCCATTTCCGACAGTGGTCCCGGTATCGCCGAGCACCACCGGGAAGCCGTTTTCCAGCGATTCTATCGCATCGATACACCGCAGATCGAAGGAACCGGTCTCGGATTGACGATTGTTGCTGATATTATCAAGCGGTTGTCAGGCACGATCGCTTTGAAGTCTCCGGCCTCGGGCAAGGGTCTGCTCGTGGAAGTGCTTCTACCAAAAGCTTAATTTTGCTGTTTCCAAGTAAGCATGAAGGCCTTTGCTGATTTCAGTTTGGCATCATCTTGGCATAATTTAGCAATCAGTCCTGAATGCTAGAAGCTCCTCACATTGCACGAGGAGTGTCTGCATGCATGTATTTTGTGATTTCGACGGGACCATTTCCCTCGAAGACGCCACAGATTTCATTCTGGAACGATTGGCCAGCCCGAAATGGGAGGAAATCGAACAGGAATGGAAGCAGGGTCTTATTGGTTCCGCGGAATGCATGGCACGTCAAATCGCTCTGATCCAGGCTACGAATCAGGAGCTGGACCGCGCACTTGACGACATTGCCATTGATCCCACCTTCCCCGCTTTCGTCGATTTTTGCTGGGCACAGGCCATCCCTGTCACCATCATCAGCGATGGCGTTGACTATTTCATCAAACGCATTCTTGCCCGCTACAATCTCGATTACCTGCCTGTTATCGCCAACAAACTGACGATATCGGGCATCAACGGCCACACGCGCTATCAGTTGAGCTCGCCTTACAGCGATGCCGATTGTTCATCGGCTGCCGGCGTCTGCAAATGCCGCTCGGTCGAAGCTTTCGATACACGCGTCTATATCGGTGACGGCCGTTCCGATTTCTGCGTCTCTGACAAGCCGGAACTGGTGTTTGCCAAAGACAAACTTGCCGAATTTTGCACCGAAAGGGCCATTCCTTTCGTTGGCTATCAGAATTTTTCCGACCTTACCCAGAGCCTGAAGAATGCACTCCCCGGCTTTACCAGCCGTCCAGTGAGCGTCCCACGTTACGCCACGGCGTAAATCTACAACAGAAGAGAATCTTCATGAACATCAACCTTGCTATCAAGCAGACTGACAATGCTGCGTCGCAGCAGACATCCGAAGCTGAACTTCGTGCCCTCGAACAGGAATATTGCTCCCATGGTGATACGGTCCATTACACCGACCACCCCATGTTCTTCGAACGCTGCGAAGGCTCATATGTCTACGATGCGACGGACACGCCGTTCCTTGATCTGCAGATGTGGTATTCGGCTGTCAATTTCGGCTACCGCAATCCGCGTTTGAACGCCGCTGCACACCGCCAATTGGATACACTGCCCCAGGTTGCGTCGCAGTATCTACATCGCGAAAAGGTTGAGCTGGCCGCCATGATCGCCAAGGATGCCGAGCGTAAGTTCGGCGCCAAGGGTCGTGTCCACTTCAACGTCGGCGGCTCGCAGGCCGTTGAAGATTCACTTAAGCTGGTGCGCAACTATACCGGCGGCAAAAGCCTGATGTTCGCCTTTGAAGGCGGCTATCATGGCCGAACCCTCGGTGCATCGGCGATTACCTCAAGCTATCGCTATCGCCGCCGTTATGGCCATTTCGGTGACCGCGCTCAGTTTATCGAATTCCCCTACCACTTCCGTGGCCCGAAAGGCATGACCAAAGAAGAGTACGGCCATTACTGCGTGCAGAAATTCGCGCGCCTGTTTGAAACTGAATATAATGGCGTATGGGACCCGAAGACCGGCAAGGCAGAATACGCTGCATTCTATGTCGAACCAATTCAGGGCACGGGCGGCTATGTCATCCCGCCAATGAATTTCTTCAAGGAACTGAAGAAGGTTCTTGATGATCACGGCATCCTGCTTGTCGTCGACGAAATCCAGATGGGCGTCTACCGGACCGGCAAATTGTGGTCGATCGAACATTTCGGCGTAACACCCGATGCGCTCGTATTCGGCAAAGCAATCACCAATGGCCTGAACCCGCTTTCCGGTGTCTGGGCCAAGGAAGAAATGATCAATCCAGGCATTTTCCCGCCCGGCTCGACCCATTCGACCTTCGCCAGCAATCCGATGGGCACTGCCATTGCCCTCGAAACCATGAAAATGCTCGAAGAAGAAGATTTTGGCGCGGCGATCATGGAAAAGGGTGCCTATTTCCTTGATGGCCTCAAGGAGTTGCAGAAGCGTCATCCGACCATCGGCGACGTTGACGGGCTTGGCCTCGCGCTGCGCGTCGAGATTTGCAAGGAAGACGGCTTTACGCCTGACAAGGCAACCCTCGACTGGATGTCCGATGAAGGCATGAAAGGCGATCTGCTTGTCGGCGGCAAGAAGTACGGTCTCGTGCTGGATGTCGGCGGTTACTACAAGAACGTTATCACGCTGGCGCCAAACCTTCTGATCACACGCGAAGAAATCGATCTGGCTCTGAACCTGCTTGATCAGCTTTTCGTGCGCGCCGCCAAGAGATAATCGCATGCAACTCCTCCTTCTTCACCTCGATGATGCGCTGGAGTTGCAACCAGACTTCGTGCGCGCCTGTATGCGAACAGGCGCGCGCCAGATACATGCGGAAGATCATGGCCGCGTGGTTCGTCTGTGGGGGCATCAGCCCGCAATAGACGCCCTCAGCGGCAACATCTCCCGCTACATCGTTGGTGATCAGAAGAAACCGCATCTCTGCTTCATGGGTTCGGGTGACTTCCATCACGTCACCGCGCTTCTCGTTGCCGCGGCACTTGAAAACAACCCCGGCCCGGCAACGCTCATCCATTTCGATAACCACCCCGACTGGGTGCACTTCGGCAATGGCATGCATTGCGGATCATGGATCAATCGTGCCCTGCAGCATCCTGATCTCGAAAAAATCGTGACCGTCGGCGTCTGCAGCGATGATCTGACAAGCCCTGAGCGTAAAGGGGCAAACCTGTCATTGCTCGCGCAGGGACAGCTGGAATTATACCCCTATAGCCATGCGCCAAGCCGCGTCCGTAAGGACTATGGCAGCGGTGCGAGCTATGAGCAGAAGAATGGCGTTTTGAGTTGGAAAACCATCGCGGAGATCGGCGAAGAAAACTTCATTGATCAGTTGCTGTCGCGCATCAAAACCGAGGCTGTGTATTTTACGATCGACAAGGATGTTCTTGTCCGTGACGATGCGATCACCAACTGGGATCAGGGGCGAATGCGCCTGCCCTACGTCCTGTCACTGATCACGGAAATCAGCAGGCATCACCGGATCGTTGGTGCCGATGTGACCGGTGACTATTCGACACCATCCTATTCCGGCAATCTGTGGACCCAGTTTACAAAACGTGCCGAGATTTTCATCGATCAGCCGCACGCAACGCCGGACCCTACGATAACAACAAACATCAACAGTGCCGCCAATCATGCATTGCTCGAAGTCCTGTCGGAGGCGATGGGATGACCGGCACGCTTACACTTCATATGCTGGCTTTGATCGCTTTCTGCGTTCTCACGGAAACCGCGCGGGAAGTCTGCTTCAAATATTCAGCCGATAACGAAGCGTTGGCTGCTGCACTGGTCAAACCTGTGACCTGGCTCGGCGTGATCTTCTGGGCGCTGGAACTCGTTGGCTGGACCATCGTGCTGGAGCATGTGCCGCTGTCGATCGCCTTCCCGCTCATGGCTCTCAGCTATGTCATCATCGTGCTCGCAGGAGCATGGATATTCAAAGAACAAATCAACCTTCGCCACGCAGCCGGTGTGCTGTTCATCACAGCCGGTGTGGCATGTGTAGGAGCAACAGGATTATGAAACTCTTCGCTCATACAAGGTGGGATATCGCGCCCATACTCGCAGCTATTGCTCACCTTCTCTTCAATATCTATCTGGTCGTCGGCTTCGAAAGCCGACCTTTGTGGCTCTCGCTTGTGCTTGGTGGGCTCTACGCGGTCTCGATCTCGTGGAACATCAACAGCATTTCGCATAACTTCATCCACACCCCCTACTTCAAGTCCCGTGCGATGAACTACGCATTCAGCCTGCTGGAATCAGTGACAATCGGGTTCTCCCAGACCTATTACCAATGGATTCATATGCGCCATCACTCGGGCAACAGCGACCGCCCGAACGAGAAGGGCGAAACCATCGACTGGTTGTCGATCTATCGCCACGGCAAGAATGGTGAGCCTGAGAATGTCTGGAGCTATACGTTTCTAAGCTTCTTCCGCGATAGCCTCGGCGATATTCACAAGGCCATCTCGAAGAACCGGCCATTTGATGCCAAATGGGGTCGCTTCGAGCTTTATGCGTTTCTGGGTCTGGCTGCGATCGGTTTTCTTTGGGACTGGAAGGCGATGCTCTTCTTCGCGCCCTTCTATTATCTGGGAAACTGCCTCTCTTCGCTCAACGGCTATTATGAGCACCTGCACGGCGATCCGGATGAGCCTATCGCATGGGGCGTGAGCAGCCATAACACCTTCTATAATTGGTTATGGTTCGGCAACGGTTACCATGCCGAACATCACTATCGCCCGAAGACCCATTGGACTGAACTGCGCAACTTCCACGAGAAAATCAAGGAAGAGCAGGACAAGGCCGGTGTACACGTCATCAGCACCTGCCACGCACTTGGGTTCATGGCCCCGGAAAACAGAAACCCGGATATGATCGATGCAGATGTCTGATGGATTGAGCTATTTCCTTGAAGGCTCGAATGGCAAAGGCGTGTTGCTCGTTCATGGTTTGACGGGCGCGCCTGCGGAAATGAAAATGCTGGCCCGGCAGCTGAACCGGAAAGGCTACAGCGTCTACGCCCCGCTTCTGGCGGGGCATGGCGTTGACATGGCAACATTGACGCGATCACGCTGGCAGGACTGGCTGGAAAGCGTGCATGAGGCGACGGAGAAATTTGCCCCCTATACCGATGAAACATTTGCGGCTGGCATCTGTATCGGTGGCAAATTGTCGATGATGGCTGCCCATCAAAGGCCGAACAGCATCAAGGCCGTGGCGATCTATTCGCCCTGCTTCCATTATGATGGCTGGAATGTTCCACACCATTACTGGCTGCTTTCTCCGTTTATCGAGCTGTTGTCGCATATTCCGTCTATCGCCAAGCTGAATTTCAGCGAGACATCCGCACTTGGTATCAAGGATGAGCGGATCAGGCGTATGATGGTAAGCATGGAAGCAGAGGGCGTTATCGACAAATTCCCGGGAAAGGGCATCGCCGAGATGTATCGCCTTGGCAAGGAGTTGAAGCGAAACTTGCCACAAATGCGCACGCCGACACTCATCCTGCATGCCAAGGAAGATGATCTGAGCAGCCCAAAACACGCCCGTTATATCAGCCGCCACATTGGTGGACCGCATCAACTGACGTGGATCGAAGACAGCTACCATATGATCCATGTCGACCGGCAGCGCCAGAAAGTTGGCGACTACACAGCGGCATTCTTCGAGGCCAATAATGCCCCAGCCTATGCATGATCATGTTTTACAGCACGCGCCCGTTTCAGCGAAGATCGCTGTGGTGGCACAAACACGCATATTTGAATCGATCCGCGATATCGGCCGGGACGCATGGGACAAGTGTTTTGCCGACGAAGTAGAGAACTACGGTTGCCTGCTTGCCATTGAGGAAGCTGGAATTGCCGGCTTTGCCTTCCGCTATGTCACTGTCATCGAAAATGGCCAATTGCTCGCTGCCATGCCTGCATTCCTGACAGATTACCAGTTGGATACAACGCTCGAAGAAGGCCGGTTGCGTCAAATTCTGCGCCGCATAAGGCAGACGTTTTCACGTTTTCTGACGCTCAAGCTGGCTTGCCTCGGTTCGCCATGCACTGAAAATGGCATTGTTGGGTTTCATCCTGATGTACTTGAGCGGCGCAAGGCCGATCTGTACTCACAATTGCTATCGGGCTTTGAACATTATGCCAAGGCAAACGGCTGCTCGCTCATCGGTATCAAGGATGTGCCGGAGCCAGCGACAAATGCCTTTGCGGCGGTGTTTTCGGGTCATGAATTTGCAGGTATCCCCGGTCTGCCAACGGCTTGGCTCGATATCGATTTTGACTCCATCGAAACCTATATGCTCAGGCTTTCATCCGGAACGCGCAAAGACATGCGCCGGAAAATGAAATCGTTCGACAAAATCAGAGTGGAAAAACGCACTGATTTCGCGAACCTGCTACCGCAGGTCATGGCGCTTTATCACGACACGCGCAACCGCAGCGAATGGCAGTTTGAAGAACTGACGTCTGACTATTTCAGCGGCATTCTCAACCAGATGCAGGGACGTTCGTTCTGCACCTTTTACTATGCAGGTGACCAGTTACTGGCTGCCAATCTAATGGTTCACAATGGTAATACGCTGATCGACAAGTTCTTCTGCATGAACAGCGCCGAAGGCCGTGCCTATAATCTGTACTATCTGAGCTGGTTCACCAATCTGCGCCATTGTCTTGATCATGGCATGAAGCGCTATCAGAGCGGACAAGCCTACTACGAAAACAAGATACGCCTTGGCAGTCAGCTGACGCGCAACACCATGTATTTCAAACACCGCAATCCAGTCATTCAATGGGCATTGCGCCTCGCCTCCCCGCTGTTTGCGGCAGACGAAACATTGAAGGATGGCGCATGAAGCCGATTAATCTCGTCTGGTTTGCCATTCCAGTTCTCAACACGCTGTTTCAGGTCTTCATCAAGCTCGCCGCCGAACAGATGACCGGACTTGGCTTCGATATGGCCTGGCTCATCCATGCAGTCACATCACCATGGATGCTGGCCGCTATCGCTGCTGAAGTGATCTGCTTTGTGTTCTGGCTGCAGGCATTGGCCCAGCTTGATCTGAGCAAGGCATTTCCCCTGACCGGGATCAGCTATGTGATGATCCTTGCAACGAGTTGGCTCATTTTCCGGGAAGATATCAGCGCACTCCAGATTATCGGAAGTACGCTGATTCTTATCGGTGTCTGGCTCATCGGCACGGCCTCCGGTGAGCAAAAAAGCACTCAACCGTCGCTCTCAGGTGTCATACCTCACAAAATGCATTAGGTTGAGTATTGCCCCGAAGGCATTTGCCAATCGGTCAACGCAATTTGACTGTCCGTCTTTATTTCGATGTAATCTGCCATGAAAACACAGCAGGCCCGACTAGGAACGCAGCCCATGGATCGCTACGAAACATTCGCAACCTGGATCTTCATCGCATTCGGCGTGCTGATACTGGCAGGATTGATGGCGTTCTCGATAACCACTGGCGACAAGCAGGCGTTTTTGTTCACGATTGCTGCGTCTTGTGCCACATTTTTTCTGGGCGTTGCCGTGGTCTTCAATCAACCCAAGCTATATGGCCTCATTTTGCTGGCCACGATCGTTCTCGTCGGCTGTTCGATAACCGCGATCGTGACTTAGTTCATCACTCAACCGGCGGCGTAATGTGCCTGTAAGCACCGTGCCAGTAGAGCAAGGGTTCAGCATTCTTGCGCACAGTGACCGCGCGCACCCTTCCAATGAGAATGCCATGCGAATGCCGTTCAATGGCGTCATCAAGTTCGCAATCAAGAACCGTCAAGGCATTCTTTAAAGCAAGCGTTCCTGTTGCAAGCTCATGCCATTCGCTATCCAGATAACGATCAATGCCCTTGCGCCCGCCCCGTCCGGCAAAACTGTCTGCAACATGGCGCTGATCATGCGCCAACACATTGACACAGAAACTGCCGTGACGCTGCAGCACGGGCCAGGATGACGAATCCCTGTTGAGGCTGACAATCACCGATGGCGGATCAATGGCCAGCGACGAAACCGAGGTTGCAGTAAAGCCTGTCCGGTCGTTGCCGCGCCCTACCGTGATAACACTCACCGCGCCCGCGAGGTGACGCATGGAATCCTTGAACAAATCAGCTTCCACAGTCAATTCGTGCTGGGCGGCACGCGCCCCTGTCTGAAAGACGGACATTTTTTCCTCATTCATTGGATCACTCTGGCAGGTGGGACCGTCAAAGTCCGGGCTTTCGGCTACGGAAGGATCACTTCGCTCGGTGTGCAAGAGGTCTTCGTCATTCGACTTTCGATGAATAGACTAGTGACCGGTTTCAGATGAGCATCCATCCGTTCGATTTCAATCTCCTCGAGATCAAAGGCACATAGCTGCTCACGACTGCATTGCAGCACATTCGTATAGCGCGAAACCAGATTGTGCTTTGCTCAACCTGCGACCTTTCGGCAATTTTGTTTTGCCTTTCGCGGCAATTTCGAGAAACCAAATCTAAAACGGGCCGTATAGCGACTTCACCGCGCCAGATCCATCGAACAATTGCCAACCCGAAACAACCGGCGATGAGTCTATTGATCGGTCATTAATCTCTCGCTCATACGGACATTGATAACGGCGCACTTTTGAACGTGCATGCCACACCAAACTCACACGCAGGATTTATTTCCACAACAAGGCCGCTGCGCGCAAAATCGTGCTCTTCCTTTCGGGAAAATTGTAATCTCTATCGTGTTAATCGTCTATCGGATGCCTGATGATGGTCCGTACCAGCAGAGAGAGAATAATCCCGATGGCGTCCACTGACTATACGACCACGCACAGCGCACGCGCTTCGGCATTCCAACGTATTTTCAAAGACAAAGACCGGGCCACCGTCGCCCTGGTTTTCACAGGCGCTTTTGCGTTCCATCTGGCCGTGCTGTTCAATCTCCTGCCTGCATAAGCTGTTACCCGGTATTATCCTGATCGCTCTGCATTCGTCGAAGTTCAGAGTCTGAACGGCGCCTCTGTGGCGCACAAAATATTTTCAATTGCCATGGAACCAATCCTCCGCTGACGCATTCTGTGGGTACTGGTACCCCAACCAGCCTTGGCTTTCCCCCCACAAGCCAACCCAGCCCAATCCTCATACCCCTTGAGGATTGGGCTTTTTTCATTGCGCTACCTCTGCCCGAACAGAACTGGTTCAATTTCGGCAGGAAAGGCTCTAGCATTGCAGAATAAGAAAACCTGGAACGGAGGAAGCAATGTCCATTGATAGTGCCAAACAAGCCATCGAGACTGCAATCCATCGCGGCGATTTCAAAAGCATGGGTGTTGCCGTATTCAAGGCAATCAATGCTTTGGAAGATCGAATCCGGCAGATGGAAGAGGAAATCGCCCAGTTGAAAGCAAAAGTGAACTGACGCCAAGCCATTCGTTCTTTGAAATGAAAGTTGGCTATGTTAAGGTTCTGGCAAGTTGAGTGTAGCGGTACCTTGAGCCTGCGCCGCACTGAAACGATGCGTGATATTCTTATCCAGAGTCCAGTTTGTTAGAGCCAAATCAAGCCTCAACCCGTGAAACCCCTACCGTTTCGGCAGGGGTTTTGCTTGTGAGAACGGGCACGCCATGAAAATCATTCTGTCGATTGTTGCGGTACTTCTGATCATTATGGGCGGGGTATGGGCTTTGCAGGGCCTTAGCCTTATTGGCGGTAGTTTCATGGTTGGGCAAACCCGCTGGCTCTATATCGGGTTGGTGACGATTGTCGCCGGTGCTGTTTTGCTGGCTTTTGCCGCTTCGCAAAAATAACACGTCAGCACGCGCCAGTCCCTCATATTTCCAACGCCAAGTTCGCTTTGATCCCTCAGCGGTGTATTCCAGCACGAATGATTTGATCACGTGCGCAGCTGTCATTTTCCAGAAGGAATCGAGATTTTACAAGGCTTTGACCTGCCCTGTCAGCAGCTTACGTCTGGATTTGTCAGGAGCTCGCTGATAGAACCGTGAGAGAAAAGCGGGAGGCTTGAATTTTTATGACTGAACTGACGATTATTGTTGAATTCGAAACACATGAGGGCCGGGAGGAAGAGTTTACGGCGCTCATTCGCGAGCATGCACGCAAAACACTTGACGAAGAACCGGGCTGCCTGCGCTTCGAAGTCATCAAACCAATCGAGCGTGACGGTACGCCTATTCCCAACAAGGTTATGGTCAACGAGCTTTATGCCAATGAAGCGGCCGTTACAGCCCATGAAAACAATCCGCGCCTGGTCAAAGTCCGTGCAGCCAATGCACCATTGCTCAAATCCAGCCGGTTAATCTGGGCCAAATCCCTGAGCGCCAAACCGGCCGAAGGCATGACCACGATGGAACTGAATGCGAGCAATGACGATTGAGGGGCTTTGCCTAACGTCGAATGTCGTTGGGCATTGAAATGTGCAATGAATAAGTTTGAAATACCGGCTGCGACAGCAAGAAGGTTTCCTGTGAAAAGCAAATTGGCTCTCGCTATTCTCCTGCCATGCATTTTGGCCGTCAGCAATTGCGGCGCGATGCGTTGGATGGATGAAACCTCCAAATCGACAGGATCTTCCAAATGCGCAGGCTGGAACAAAATCCGCATCAAGCCGGAAACTGCCGTTTATCTGGCCCGGAATGATTTTTCTGCCGGAATAGACATCGACTCCCACAATCTCAATGGACAATCGCACGGCTGCTGGAATTGATTTCTCTCCAGAATCCTTTCCGGCCAATACCGTCGGAAAGGTTCTGGGTTTTCTGGAACCAAACGCTGCCTCTACCGTTATTCCTTCGCTTATGATGAAAGGAATTCTCGAAATGGCAACGAACGTATCGAAAGCGCGTGACGCAGTTGAGGGTGATCTGGAAAGCCAGATTGCGGCCCTGCGAAAGGAACTTTCAGGAATTACCCAGTCCCTTTCCGATCAGGGTTATGATCTGCTTGATCAGGCAAATTCGACCTACGACACCGTGAAACGGCATGGTCGCAAAGCAGCACGCTTCGTGGGAGATGAAGCACAGGTTGTCGCCGATAAAGCGAAGGAAAACCCGCTGATCACTGTTGCCGTCATTTCTGCAATTGCGGGTATTGGCTTGCTTGCAGGCCTTAGTGCCTATCGCCGGTAAACCGGACGGGTCTTGAAACGGGCGATATGGTTGCCTATATCAGTGCAGAAATTCGGTTCCGTCTTTGACCACGGATGTACTGGCGCTGGTGTTGAGCTGAGTTTGGAAAGGTCGGGATTTCCCGACCTTTTTTATTGCCTTTTTGCACCAACGCGGCGTTTATCAGCCAGACTTGAACCGGTCTTCTGTTGCACCAGCGAGGCGGAACATCTATGAAAGACGGGAATATAGCCTTGATCATGTTGGATCGGGTTTTACAGTGAGAGTGAGCCCCTTGATTCCGTGCCGGGGTGTTTAGAGCGAGCTGCCTGAATGGACAATTTTGAGAAATACGCACTGGCTTTGATGGTCGTATTCGGTGCCCTTATTATTGGCGGCCTGATGGCAGTCCATATTGCCTGGGTGCACAAAGCCGGATTTCTCTACGCCTTGAGCGCAGCCGTCGTTGTCTGGGCTGCCGGATTCGCCGTTCTCTTCGACAAGCCTCGGGTCTATGGTTTCCTGCTGCTTGTCGCTGCCGGTTTTATCACGGCGTCTATTGTCGTTCTCGTTCGCTGATCCCAAAAATTTTGGCGATGTCTCCCGAGCGAAAATATGAAACTTTCGCTCATAATATTATTTACTTTATCAAGAATAATTCTAAACTAGAGTCTCGTTTCCAAGGCATGCCCTGATTTCAGGTTGAGAGAGATATTCCCATGCGCCTAACCAGACAGACAAATTATGCCATTCGCATTCTGATGTATTGCGCCGCCAATGATGGCAATCTGAGCCGGATTGCCGAAATTGCGCAGGCTTACACGGTCTCCGAGCTTTTCCTGTTCAAGATTCTGCAGCCGCTCGTTGAGAACGGTTTCGTTGAAACCGTACGTGGACGCAATGGCGGTGTGAAGCTTGGCAAACCTGCCAAGGACATCACGCTTTTTGACGTTGTGCGTGTGACCGAAGAGAACTTTGCCATGGCGGAGTGCTTTGAGAACGATGCTGCCGAATGTCCGCTGATCGACAGCTGCGGCCTGAATGCTGCCCTGCGCAAGGCATTGAATGCATTCTTCGAAGTTCTGGCTCAATATTCCATCGACGATATCGTCAAGACCAGAGATGTTCGCGCCCTCCTCGGCATCGACAATCTGGCGCCACGCCTCGCAACTGCGAGCTGATGTAGTCCCAACTCTGCGCGGTGACCGGTTTCGGAATCGACCATCAATCACATCTGCCCAAATGGAGTTTGCGCCGTGTACATAGCTATGAATCGTTTCAAAGTTCAGTCGGGCTCTGAAGAAGCCTTTGAAACCGTGTGGAAATCACGTGACTCCCGCTTGGCGTCAGTCCCCGGTTTTGTCGAGTTCCACCTATTGCGCGGCTCCAAGAACGAGGAAGAGAACTATACCCTTTACGCCTCGCATACCATCTGGCGCACGCAGGCGGATTTTACCGCATGGACTCAGTCGGAACATTTCCGTGCCGCGCATCGCAATGCGGGCGATACCAAACCGAGCTACATCGGACATCCCCAATTTGAAGGATTCTCGGTGGTCGAAGGCGCCTGATTTAGTCTTTTTACGACAAATGAGACGTTTTGACACACTTAAAACCGGCAATTAATTTTGCCGGGTTTTGTATTGAAATACGCCAAACATGATTGAATTGGTTATATTATTTTCCTAGTTTAGAACTATTCTAACTTATTGATATCACGACATATTCAGCGTTGGCCATTTGACAGAATTCCGACAAACCGGTCTTATATAATCAGTATTGCGAATAACGCATGACCTTTAATGTTAGGGCCTTGAACCCTTGCGATTGGAGGAACCTTTGTCTGGTTCGAAAGTATTATCAGGCCACAGGACAATATTCCTTGGCCATTTTCAGCGAAGCGCCACCCACCCTGCCATCAGGGGAAGTTTTGACGATGTAATTACGTCAAGATTTGTAGGTATTTATTCTTCCAGATACGGCGCGTAGACAATATGCTTGTATGTCATTGCAATATCATTACCCAAAAAGAGATCGAGAATACTATTGTTGAACTTCTCGATATTGACCCGTGGCAACTGATTGTCCCGGCAAAAGTCTATCATGCCATGCAGAAGCGCGGCCGCTGCTGCGGCTGCTTCCCAAACGTCGTTGAAACCATCATAAAGGTGACGGAAGAATATCACCTCCGCAACGGTTCCAACGATTCTGATGCAGTGTCGTTTATTGATCGTGTGCGGGCATTGCGTCACGAATACGGGAGTTCACGGCATGAAAGGCGACAAAAAGGTCATCGAGCGGCTTAACGAAGCGCTGTTCCTCGAATTGGGAGCAGTCAATCAGTATTGGTTGCACTATCGCCTTCTGGACGATTGGGGTTACAAGCTGCTCGCCAAGAAAGAGCGTGCTGAATCCATTGAAGAAATGCAGCACGCTGATCGTATTATCGAGCGCATTATTTTCCTCGAAGGCCATCCAAATCTGCAGTCGATCGGCGCTCTGCGCATTGGTCAGAACATCAAGGAAGTGCTGGAAGCCGACCTTGCTGGTGAGTATGACGCTGTAAAATCCTACAAGACGTCACGCGAAATCTGCGCCGAAGTCGGCGACTACGTCACCAAGGAACTCTTCGATGAGCTTCTCAAAGACGAAGAAGGCCACATCGACTTCCTGGAAACACAGCTTGATCTGCTGGGCCGCATTGGCGTTGAGAACTACGGTCAGCTCAATGCTGCACCAGCTGACGCCGCTGAATAAGCCAATCATTTTGCATGCATAAAAAAGGGCGCCATTGGCGCCCTTTCCTTTGTCGCAAGACAAACCTTATTGCGGCAGCTTGTCATCTACACCGGCTACGTAGAAGTTCATGCTGAGAATGGTCTTGTCATCGGCCGTTTCGCCAGCTTTCAACCACTCCGAACCATCCTGCTTCTTGACTGGGCCCGTGAAAGGCTTCAGCGCGCCAGAAGCGATCTTGGCCTGCGTTTCCTCGGCCAGCTTCTTCACATCGTCAGGCATGTTGGTGTACGGCGCCATCACAACAAGATTTTCATGCATGCCATGGAAAACATTGTGGGTTTTCCACGTGCCGTCAATCACAGCCTTGGCCCGTTCAATGTAATAAGGGCCCCAATTATCAACGATAGAGGTCAACTGGGTTTCCGGACCGAACTTGATCATGTCAGAAGCCTGACCGAATGCCTTGATTTTGCGCTCGGCAGCCACCTGCATCGGTGCAGTCGAATCCGTGTGCTGTGTGATGATATCAACGCCCTGATCGACCAGAGCCTTGGCAGCATCCGCTTCCTTGCCCGGATCAAACCAGGAGTTGGCCCAGATCACCTTGACCTTGAAGTTTGGATTGACCGACTGCGCACCCAGCATGAAGGAGTTGATGCCCTGCACCACTTCCGGGATCGGGAAGGAACCGATGTAACCAGCAACGCCAACCTTGGACATCTTGGCCGCGATCACGCCTTGCACATAGCGGCCTTCATAGAAGCGCGAGTTGTAGACGGCAACATTGTCGGCAGTCTTGTAACCGGTTGCGTGTTCGAACTTCACATTCGGGAATTTCTGCGCAACCTTGATCGTCGCATCCATATATCCGAACGATGTTGTGAAAATCAGCTTGTTGCCTGCACGGGCCAGACGCTCGATGGAGCGTTCTGCATCGGCACCCTCAGGTACACTTTCCAGGAACGTGGTTTCAACCTTGTCACCAAGCGCCTTTTCCATTTCCTTGCGGCCCTGATCATGCTGGTAGGTCCAGCCGAAATCACCGGGTGGTCCGATATAGATGAAGCCAACTTTCAGCTTCTCCTCGGCATGCGCCGCTCCCGTCACAGCAAAGCTGGCGGCCATGGACAGCGCCATAAGCAGTTTTTTCATTCGTGTTCACCTCTCTGTTAAACCAAATGCATTGTCTTTTTATTCTCGTCCGGCCCCTAGCGGTCGGGCACGAAGGGTTTGCCGAGGGATGTCGGCGTATTCATAAGGGTCAGCCGTTTGTTGCGCGAAATCAGCACAAGAACGACAATTGTTGCCAGATATGGCAAGGAAGACATGAACTGCGAGGGTATGCCGATACCGAGCGCCTGCGCATGCAATTGGCCGATGGTCACAGCACCGAAGAGATAGGCACCAGCGAGAATGCGCCATGGTCGCCATGAAGCGAACACCACCAGCGCAAGCGCAATCCATCCCCGGCCCGACGTCATGTTTTCCACCCATTGCGGCACATAGACGAGCGATAGTTGCGCACCGGCGAGCCCGGCGCAAGCACCCCCAAACATGACAGCGAGATAGCGCACCCGGACAACAGGCACACCAAGCGCATGGGCCGATGTGTGATTGTCACCGACCGCACGCAGTGTCAGTCCGGCGCGGGTGCGGAACAGGAACCACGTAACCCCGATGGTGAGAAGGATCGAGATATAGAAAATCGGGTCTTGTCCGAACAGGAATTTGCCGACCACGGGAAGATCAGTGAGGACGGGAATGTACAGGGATTGCATCCGCACGCCGGGCAACCCGACAAAACTTTCCCCGATCATCGCCGACGCGCCGAGCCCGAGCAGTGTCAAAGCCAGACCCGTTGCCACCTGATTGGTGACGAGCGTAAGTGTCAGAAAACCGAATAACAGGGAAAAGGCCGCACCCGCAAGAATGGCTGCGAACATTCCAAGCCATGCCGATCCCGTGACTTGCGCCACACCAAAACCGGCAACGGCACCCATGATCATCATGCCTTCAACGCCGAGATTGAGGACGCCGGATCGCTCCACCACCAATTCGCCCATCGCGGCGATCAGCAAAGGCGTAGCAGCCGTGGCAACAGTCAAAAGAATGGCTTCAAACATGCCCATATCACGCGCCCTTTGCTGCGGTTTCGCTGTGACGGGTCACGAAGCGGATGCGGTAATAGATGAGCGTGTCACTTGCCAGCACGAAAAACAGGATGATGCCTTGAAAGATGCGCGCCGATTTCTCCGAAATACCAAGGGAAACCTGTGCCGCTTCACCACCAAGATAGGACAGCGCCAGAACCAGCCCTGCAGCAACAATGCCGAGCGGATTGAGACGACCAAGAAAGGCAACGATGATCGCGGTAAAGCCGTAGCCCGGTGTGATCGTCGTGCGTAATTGCCCGACAGCGCCCGAAACCTCGGCAATGCCTGCCAGTCCAGCAAGCGCACCAGAGACAAGAAACGCAAAGAATGTCAGGCGTCCGGCGCTGAAACCGGCAAAACGCCCTGCCCGTGCGCTGCGTCCGAGCACCTTGATTTCAAAGCCGTTCAACGTGCGCGACAGCATGAACCAGACGAGCAGCGCAGCAACAACCGCCAAGATGAAACCCCAATGCGCCCGGCCCGATTCAGCCCATATCTCCGGGAGTATGGCGCTCGAATTGAACTGCACGGTCTCAGGGAAATTGAAGCCCTGCGGATTACGCCAGGGACCACGCACAATCCAGTCGAGGAACAGCTGTGCCACATAAACCAGCATCAGACTGGTCAGAATTTCATTGGTGTTGAACCGCACCTTCAGAAAGGCCGGAATGGTGGCATAGGCCATACCACCCGCCATGCCGAGCAAAAGCATGATCGGCAGGACGTACCAGCCCTGAAAATCTGGGAAAACAACGGGCAGGATCGATCCGGCAATACCGCCCATGATCAACTGCCCTTCCGCACCAATATTCCAGTTGTTGGACAGAAAACAGACGGAAAGCCCTACAGCGATCAGGATCAGTGGCGCCGCTTTCACCAGCAACTCATGCCACGACCAGATTTCGGTCAAAGGCTCGACGAAATAGGAATAGAGCGCCGAAACCGGGTTCTTGCCCAATAGCGAGAACAGGATAGCTCCGGCAATCAGCGTCAGGAACAGTGCAATGAAGGGTGAAAGCGCACTGAACAGCGCCGAATGTTGCGGACGTTTGACCAGTTCAATGCGCATCAGACCGCCCCTGCATTTACATGTGCCGAAGCAGTATCTGCGCCGCCCATCATCAGGCCGACACGCTCCATGTTCATTGCTTCAATCGGCACTGACTCCGAAAGACGACCATGCACCATAGCGGCAATGCGGTCAGATATTTCAAAGAGTTCATCGAGATCCTGGCTGATGACAATGACAGCCGAGCCACTGCGAGCAAGATCGACAAGCGCTTGCCTGATATGCGCTGCTGCTCCCGCATCGACGCCCCATGTGGGCTGATTAACGACCAGAACAGAAGGATTTCTATCCAACTCACGACCGATGAGAAACTTCTGCAGGTTTCCGCCAGAAAGCGCTGATGCATCTGGGTTTTCTGCACTTTTACGGACATCCATCTGCGCGACAATACGCTTTGCAGCAAGGGCGAGACTCGATTGTTGTAACAATCTTAAAAGTCCGCCGCCGAGAAAGACTTTTCCATCCGTCGAATAACGCGACAGCAGCAGATTGTTCGTCAATGACATATCAGGAACCGCCCCATGGCCAAGGCGCTCTTCAGGAACAAAAGCGGCGCCAAGCCTGCGCCGTGCAGAAATACCCGAGCGCCCTGCATCCTTGCCCCGAATGCGGACAATATCCGCCCGTTCCTGCAAGGCTTCTCCCGATATGGCTTCGAAGAGTTCACCTTGCCCGTTGCCAGCAACGCCCGCAATACCAAGAATTTCACCCGGTTTGACGGACAGTCGGACATCATGCAGCGATACAGAAAACGGGCCTCGCGGTTTTTGCGACAGGCCATTGACCTCAATCAAGGCCGCTTGGGTGGCAGGCGCATCATTCGGGCGCCGCTCAATAACATGAATATCGCTGCCCACCATCATGCGGGCAAGCGAGGCTGATGTTTCCTTGCGTGGATCACACTGGCCAACAACCTTGCCATGACGCAGCACCGTCGCCCGGTCGCAAAGACGGCGCACCTCTTCAAGCCTGTGGCTGATGTAGAGGATGGACTTCCCTTCCGATCGCAACCGTTCGAGCGTCACAAACAAAAGGTCGGCTTCCTGCGGTGTCAGCACCGACGTCGGCTCGTCGAGAATGATCAGATCAGGATTTTGCAGCAGGCAGCGAATAATCTCAATGCGTTGGCGTTCGCCTACAGAAAGATCGCCGACCAGTGCGTCCGGATCAACAGGCAAACCATAGGTCTGGCCAATTTCCCGGGCTCTGGTTGCAATGGTGTTCAGGTCGGTTTTGACATCAAGTGACAGGGCGATGTTTTCAGCGGCTGTAAGAGCATCGAACAGGGAAAAATGCTGGAAAACCATACCGATACCCAGCGATCTTGCGAAAGCCGGATTGGCCATTGCAACGGTGTCGCCCTTCCAGTCGATGTCACCGGAACTCGGCTGCAAGGCGCCAAACAGCATCTTCACCAGTGTCGATTTACCGGCGCCGTTTTCGCCCAGAAGTGCGTGGATTTCGCCGGTGCCGATTGTCAGATCGATCCCGTCACAGGCTTTCAGAGAGCCAAAAATTTTTGTGAGAGCGCTTGCTTCCAGAAGTGGACGCCCGGCCCCGCCTTTATCACTTATGCTTGTCATAGTACCCCACGGCCCGGGACGATTATTATAAGGTGTCCCCTAACCGTTTTCGATCCTATGTCGGGCAGCATCGATTTGGGAAGTGCAAAACCTGAGGTTGCGGCCATTTGCGCACATTATTCGAGCATTATTTTCAGTGGCTTAAGGAATAAGCACCGTTGTTCCGGTGGTTTTGCGTGCTTCAAGATCACGATGGGCCGTCGAAGCATCTTTGAGTGCGTATTTTTGGCCGATATCAATGCGCACGACGCCGCTTTCCACCTGAGCAAAAAGCTCGCGTGCAGCATTTTCGAGAGCGGCCCGCGCGGCGACATAGACAAACAAGGTTGGCCGCGTCAGATAAAGCGAGCCCTTGCGTGACAGAATACCAAGATCGAACGGTGGGACCGGACCCGAGGATTGGCCGAAACAAACGATCATCCCACGCGGACGCAGACAATCCAGTGATCCATCAAACGTGTCCTTGCCGACAGAGTCGTAGACAACATCCACACCTTTGCCGCCCGTAATTTCCTTCACCCGCTCGACAAAATTCTCGGTGCGATAGTTGATGACGTGATCAAACCCATTTTGAAGCGCGAGCTTTACCTTCTCATCTGAACCGGCAGTGCCGATAACCGTTGCTCCCAGATGTTTGGCCCATTGTCCGGCGATAAGCCCGACACCACCAGCCGCCGCATGAAACAGGATCGTATCGCCCTTCTTCACGGGATATGTCTCCCGCAACAGATAATAGGCGGTCATGCCTTTCAGCATCATCGAGCCCGCTTGCTCCGATGAGATGGCATCAGGAACTTTCACCAGACGATCCGCCGGCATGAGGCGTTCTTCCGCATAGGCACCGATCGGATTGACATAGGCGACGCGATCTCCCGCCTTAAAATCCGTAACACCTGCACCAACGGACAGGACAATGCCTGCACCTTCATTGCCGGGAATCAGCGGCAAACCGCCGGGCGATGGATAAAGGCCGGTACGGAAATAAACATCGATGAAATTCAGCCCGATGGCCTCATTGCGCATGCGCACTTCACCGGGGCCAGGCTCGCCTACCTCGACGTCTTCATAAACAAGAGCTTCCGGACCGCCCGTTTGATGAATGCGGATTGCTTTGACCATCATGCCTTCTCCGTCCGTCCAAGATTGGGAAATGCCTGCATTACTGCGCCGATAAGAAACAGATAAATACCCGTCACCGAAATGCCAATACGTACCCAAAGGGGCGAATCCAGATGCTGGTACAGCGACAGCACGCCGAATGCACACCACAGGAAGAATATCGTCAGATTGAGTGGCCGCAGACGCTGTACGCGTACCGGATGCAGGAAATAGATCGGCAGGAAGGAAACAATCGCAGCGCCGAGAACGATGGCAAATGCCACCCATTCACCCGGCTTGACGATAAACAGTGTGAAAACCAGCATATTCCAGACAACAGGAAAGCCTTTAAAGAAGTTTTCCTTCGTCTTCATACCCGTATCGGCATAGTAGATCGCGCTCGATACCACGATAATTGCCGCTGCCAGAAATGACAGTCCCTCGCCCATGAAGCCGCGCTGATAGAGCGCAAAGGCCGGAATGAGCACGTAGGTCATGTAATCAATGATATTGTCGAGGAGTTCTCCCGACCAGTTCGGCAGGACATATTTGACTTCAAGCTTGCGCGCGATCGGGCCATCAATGCCATCGACGAAAAGTGCGAGGCCCAGCCACCAGAACATGGCCGTCCAGCTTTGTTCGCTGGCGGCGACAACCGACAGGAATGCAAGAAATGAACCGGAAGCGGTCAACAAGTGGACTGAGAACGCTTTGGCCTGTGGTGCCGTTACTTTTTTGGGCTTAACGCCTTTGGGCAAAGTTGGTTTTTTCACGGTCCGCGCCAATCTGCTGCATGATACTCATCCGCGTGTCCCTATATGTTATCAAGGACAAACGATTTGCGAGCAGCTTTTCTTGAAAATGGCTCAAAGCGCAAGCAAAGTTCTTGATATAAACTGTTGAAAGCCTAAATGGCTTGGAAGCGGAGAGAGATGATGACCAGCACCAGAACAGATCCGATCATTGTGGCCGGAACCGGTCATGTGGGGTTGATTGCAGCCATCGCCCTTGGCCGGAGTTTCGAGAACGTCATCAGTCTTGGGGTAATTCCCAATGGTACAGATAAACGCACCACTGCCCTTATGATGCCTGCCATTCGCTTTCTCCAGCGTATTGAGCTGTGGGATAGCATTGCGCCGCACGCCGCCCCCATCGGCTCCATGCGCATTCTTGATGGCACAAACCGGCTGGTCCGCAGCCCGGCAGTGACATTTGAAGCCAGCGAGATCGATGAAGAAGCATTTGGTTACAATATCCCCAACACCACATTGACCAAAACGCTCAATGCCGCGCTAAAGCAGGTACCGGTTCGTCATGTGGCAGCATCGGCCACCCGCTACCATCCCGTCGAGAACGCCATGGCGGTCGAAGCCAGCGACGGCTCGATGTTCTCCGCCAATATTGTTATCGCTGCCGATGGCCGGTCATCTCTGGCACGCGAAGCGGCGGGCATTTCTGCGCGCACATGGCAGTACAACCAGACCGCACTTGTGCTCAGCTTTAGCCACACCCGTGAACATCATGATATTTCTACGGAATTTCACACGGAGCATGGCCCTTTCACACAAGTGCCGCTGGCCGGAAAGCGCTCGAGCCTCGTGTGGGTAACGACACCTGCGCACGCCGTTGAACTGCTTGATCTGACCGCAGAGCAATTGGCAATGCGCGTTGAGGAACGCATGCAGTCCATGCTGGGGGCTGTTACGATCGACGTTGAACCACAGGCCTGGCCACTGTCAGGGCTTGTTCCAACCGCCTTCGCCCGCAATCGCGTGTTTCTGGCGGGTGAATCAGCCCACGTCTTTCCACCAATCGGCGCACAGGGCCTTAATCTTGGCGTCAGGGATGTCGAAACACTGCTCGACACATTACCGGCGGATGGTAGCGACCTTGGCGTCGCAACGATCGTTTCTGCTTATAACCGCAAGCGCAGTCCTGACATCATTGCGCGCACCGGTGCTGTTGACGCGCTGAACAGGTCATTGCTCTCTGATTTCCTGCCCGTACAGATGGTTCGTAGCGGCGGATTGGAGCTGCTACGCACCTTCTCGCCCTTGCGCAGCTTTCTTATGCGAGAAGGCCTGCGCCCCGGCAGCGGCTTTCGCTGGCCGCGCCGGGAGGCAGATCGCGTCTAGACGAGCACGAAATCCATCAACAGTTTGACGTTCAGCACGGCGATCACCACAGCAATGAACATGGCAAGAGCCGTGAGCCATTTGGGGGAAACCAGAGCGCCCATTTTCGTCTTGCTGGCCGTGAAGATAACCAATGGGAACACCGCGAAGGAAAGCTGAAGGCTGAGGACGACCTGCGTCAGGATCAGAAGCTTGGCTGTTCCGCTATCGCCATACCAGACGGTGACGATTGCCGCCGGAATGATGGCGATGGCACGGGTGATCAACCGGCGCAGCCAGGGTGCCAGCCTGATCTTGAGAAAGCCTTCCATGACGATCTGACCGGCCAATGTAGCCGTGACAGTCGAGTTGATACCGCAGCACAGCAGCGCGATACCGAACAGCGTCGGCGCAAAGGCCCAGCCCAGCAGCGGCGCGAGCAGGGAATGCGCTTCACCGAGTTCCGCAACTTCAGTCTGCCCTGTCTTGTTGAAAGTCGCCGCAGCAAGGATCAGGATCGCCGCGTTGATCAGCAAGGCAAACATCAGCGCGATGGTCGAGTCCCATGTGGCATATTTCAAAGCCTGACGCTTCTCCGGCATTGTGTGGCCATAGTCGCGCGTCTGGATGATGCCGGAGTGCAGATAGAGATTGTGCGGCATGACCGTCGCGCCGAGAATACCAAGTGCGAGGTAAAGCATCTCCGGATTGGTAACAATCTGCGTGGTTGGCGCGAATCCCTTGATCACCGCAGCCCAATCGGGATCGGCCAAGAAAATCTGGATGCCAAAACAGAGAGCAATCACACCCAGCAGCGTGATGATCAATGCCTCCACCCAGCGGAAGCCAAGCTTTTGCAGATAAAGAATCAGGAATACGTCAAGTGCCGTGATCAGAACACCGATCTCAAGCGGCACACCGAAAATCAGGTTGAGGCCAATCGCTGTACCGATCACCTCCGCGATATCCGTTGCGATAATCGCGATTTCCGCCATGAGCCAGAGCGTGTAGGCCACGGGCCTTGGAAAGGCATCGCGGCAGGCCTGGGCAAGGTCCCTGCCCGAACCGATAGCCAAACGGGCGCAAAGCGCCTGCAGCACGATTGCCATGATATTGGAGATCAGCGCGACAACAAGCAGCGTGTAACCGAACTTCGACCCACCCGCGAGCGATGTCGCCCAATTTCCCGGGTCCATATAGCCAACAGCAACGAGATAACCCGGCCCCACAAAGGCTGCGGCCCTGCGCCAACCCGGTCCCGTTGTTCTGACTGCTATTGAGCGATGCACATCTGAAAGCGATGCATCGCCCCGTTCGCGCCGCCAGCCATCGTCCGTATCGGCTGCCTGCCGCAAGGAGTCCATGAAATACCTCTAATCCTAGTCGCAATTGCAAATCATTCGCAATAGTACACACAAAGATCGCAACCACAAGTACGGGTTTGCTGCGACGAAACAGCCCATATTGCAGCGTGGAGCAGCTTTTCGGGGAAAGACAGGGTTGGGGCTGTGATCAGCGGGGGCGAAGCCGGAAGACGCTCGATTTCACAGGGGACGTTTTCACTTGCCCGACATCGGGAACGAAATATTCGGCAATCAGCTCAAGCCGATCAACCGGAAGATGCGCCCTCTCCGGATCGCCGATCAGTACGTTGATTCCCGCGTCAAGGCATCGGTCAAGAAACGCAATCACTCGGCTGGCCAATTCAGGCCCGTAGAAAAGATCGCCGACAAGGACCAGATCGACCGGCGGTGGCGATCCAGAGGTCAGATCGTCCCCTATGAGGGTCAGAGCGACATTGTTGACCGCTGCATTCAGCTGCAAAGCGACAATCGCATTCTGATCAATTTCTGCTGCAAGGACATGACTTGCGCCTGATTTGGCTGCAGCAATGGCGATAATCCCGGAACCGGCACCAAGGTCGAGAACCTTTAAGCCTTGCACGCTCTGCGGCTGTTCAAGGATATAGCGCGCAAGCGCAGCACCACCTGCCCAGAGATAGGCCCAATAGGGTGGCTCGGGATCGCCGCCATCTATGGATTCAGCCAGGCGCCAAAGCCCACTTGCCGGATGAGATGTATGCAGCAGGATTTCCGGAAGCGATGGTACTTCCGCAACTGGCATGTTCGCCTGAATGAATTTCACTCGATCTATCGCCAACAAAGCTCCGGAAACACAATAGCAGTCCAGCCAATCGCCGGGTGCGCAATATCAATATCAGGGAATAAACCCATGCGTCATCACATATAGCCACAGCGTCAGCGTTACGACCGAAAATAGTGTCGTTGCCAGAATGCTGCTCGATGCGCGCTCAACCCACACGCCATATTGCTGGGCAATGACAAAGACATTCGTCGCCGTAGGCAATGCCGCCAGCAGCATGGCCGTATAAACCCACACAGGCGGAAAATCACCGGCAAGGTGAAGCATGCCGTAGATGAGCAGCGGCTGGAAAATCAGCTTGATCGGCACGATCATGTAGAGTTCCTGCGGCACTCGCTTCAAAGGCCGTAAGGCGAGCGTCACACCCATGGCAAACAATGCACATGGCGCAGCGGCTTTTGCCAGGAGATCAATCAATTTGTCGATGGAGGATGGTGGCTCAAACCCGACAATAGCCGCAGCAACACCAAGAATTGTCGCTATGATGAAGGGATGCAGCAATATCTTTTTGAGAACGCTGATCACGAGTTCATGCGGCTGGCGCTTCTCCTTACCTGATAGTGCCATCATCAGCGGTGCCATGATGAAATGCAGCGTATTGTCGAAACAGAATATCAGGGCGACAGGAACGGCAGCCGGGGCGCCGAAAGCCATGATCGCCAGTCCCGGCCCCATATAGCCGATATTGCCATAGGCAGCCGCCAACCCTTGAATGGTGCTCTCGTCGATTTTGCGCGTTCTGTAGAAAGCCACACCGAACATCACCAGAAAAACACAAAGTGTTGATGCCGTACAACCAATGATGAAAGCCCATTGAGTCAGCTCAGCGACAGGTGTCTTTGAAAGGATCTGGAAAAACAGTGCCGGTAACGCCACATAGACAATGAAAACATTCATCCATCCCATGGCCTCCAGCGGCTGACGACTGACGCGGGCAACCACAAATCCAAGAAAGATCAGGCCGAAAAATGGAAGAACAAGATTGAAAACGCTGAGCATGACGAGCTTTGACCATTGGAACGCGACCGGAAATGGCAAGACGCCATAGATGCTCGCACGATTTGATGGAGACAGGTATGTCTCTGATATCTATAATGAATGATGATGATGAAACAAATACGCCACGCAAAATTTCAGATTGGCCAGGTCGTGAGCCACCGGATATTCGCTTTTCGCGGCGTAATCTTCGATGTCGATCCGGAATTCAACAATACGGAGGAATGGTATCAATCCATTCCCGAGGATATCCGGCCACGTCGTGACCAGCCATTCTACCATCTCTTCGCCGAGAATGCGGATAGCGAATATGTAGCCTATGTTTCGGAACAGAACCTTGTTCCCGACACAACAGGCGTGCCCTTACGGCACCCGCAGATCAAGGACATGTTCGAAAATCCGCAAAATGGCATCTATCGCGTCAAGAGTCCGCACATCAACTGAAATCAGTGCAATAAAAAAGGGACGCAAAGCGTCCCTTTTTCACGGAAATAGCGATTATTTGCCGGACTTGGATTTTTCCTGTTCGGCTTTCATCTTGTCTTCGAATTCCTTCTGACGCTTCTGGACTTCTTCCTGAAGTGTCTTCTGGCGATCTTCGATTTCCGACTGCTGCAGACCGGGGCCGTCAAAAGCCTGGCTGAAGCCAGTCAGCGCAACATTGATCGGGTTTGGCTTGTTCTGGAAATTAACTGATGTCAGCGTGAGCTGGTTGCCCTTCTTGAAGGAAGCCACCAATTCGTCCGACATGGCAACTTCAGAGATACAACGATCCGGGAAGCAGATGGCGAAATCGATCTTCTGTGTCTTGCCGCCATTGATCTGAAGTCCGACGCCCGGAGCAATCAGACGGCCCGTTGGTACGGAGACCTGGAAAATCTTGCGATTGACCTTGCCTTTAATCTCAATGAGGTTGACGGCAGTCAAAAGCTGACCGCTATCGGCCGTTACGATGTTCTGCGTGTTGCAGATATCGTTCTCTTCCTGCTTGGAGCAAACCTTGAACCAACCCTGCGGCGTTCTCTGCTGCTGCTGGGCTGATGCTGGTACTGCCGCGGCGGCAAGTAATGCAATTGCACCCGCAATGGATGCGGTTGCAGCGAATGTCTTCGGGTTGGACATGGTCAACTGGTTCCTTTCAGCGCACTTATCCGAAGTGTAACTTGATCACTAAGAATTGCTTTCTCTGGCTTGGTTACCAAATAAGGCAACAGAGTGACCCTCCGTCTCGAACGTCGTGTTACACTGCATGTTCGTGCAAATCCAGACTACTTTTAACACTGTTGTCATTTCGCGAAGATGATTACACCCGTTTGGCCGCAGAATCGTCACGAGATGGTAATCTTGTGGGCGAATCAAAGGGAAATCCCGCCGAGGGGACACAAGGTTGAGACGATGTTGAAGAGAAGTTTCCAGATTTTGGCGCTGCTGGCCGTGGCTTATTCGGCAACAAGTGCAGCTTTTGCCGAGCCAAAACATGGAATCGCCATGCGCGGTGAGCCCGCCCTGCCTGCCGATTACCAATATTTTCCCTATGTGAACCCCAACGCGCCCAAGGGCGGCTCGATCACCTATGGCGTCGTCGGTACATTCGACAGCCTGAACCCGTTTCTCGTAAAAAGCCTGCGCACGACAGCGCGCGGCATCTTCAATGACCTCCAATTCGGCAATCTCGTTTTCGAAACGCTTATGCAGCGCAGCGCCGATGAACCCTTCACCATGTATGGTCTGCTTGCCGAGACTGTTGAAACCAATGACGAGCGGACATGGGTTGAATTCACACTGAATCCGAAGGCAAAATGGTCGGATGGTGAGCCCGTCACACCTGAGGACGTTATTTTTACGTTCAATCTTTTGGCCGAAAAGGGTCTACCTCAATACAAACAGCGCATGGACCGCATCTCGAATATCGAGAAAGTCGGCAAACGCGGCATTCGTTTTACCTTCAACGACAAGGCTGACCGCGAGTTTCCGCTCGTTCTGGCTTTGATGCCGATTCTTCCCAAACACGCCATTGATCCGGAAAAATTTGACAGTTCACCACTGACACCGCCTATTGGCAGCGGCCCTTACACCATTGCAAAAATTCAGCCCGGTCAACGTATCGTCTACAAACGCAACCCCGCTTATTGGGCAGCCGATATTCCAAGCCGTCGCGGTTTCAATAATTTCGATACAGTCACCATCGAATATTTCCGTACCGAGCAGTCACAGTTTGAGGCGTTCAAAAAGGGTGTCTTTGACATCTTCATGGAGGGCGATCCAAACAAATGGGCCTCATCCTATAATTTTCCAGCCTTCAAAGACGGCCGCGTCGTTCAGGAAACGTTTGAAACGAAATCACCATCGAATGTGTTTGGCTTTGCATTCAATACGCGGCGGGAAAAGTTTGCTGACAGGGACGTGCGCGGCGCCCTTTCGATGATGTTTGATTTCGAATGGACCAATCGTAATCTCTATGCAGGCCGATATCAGCGGCTTGGCAGTTATTGGCAGGGTTCCGACCTGTCTGCCCTCGGCAAACCGGCTGATCCTACCGAACGCGCTCTTCTGGCACCCTATCCAAATGCCGTTTCACCGGATGTGATGGATGGGACATACGTGCCAGCCCAGACCGACGGTTCCGGACGCGACCGCAAGGAAATGAAGCGCGCCTACGACACTCTGGTCAGCAAGGGATATTCAATCAAAGACGAAGTGATGCTGGACCCCACGGGTATTCCGCTGACGTTTGAAATTCTCACCCGTTCCGTGGCCGAAGAACGGCTGGGCCTTGCCTATAAACGTACGCTGGAGCGCCTTGGTATCGGTGCTACAATTCGCACTGTCGATGATGCGCAATATCAAAAGCGTCTGGAAACCTTTGACTACGACATCATTCTCGGTGCCTATTCTGGCTCCCTTTCGCCCGGCTTTGAACAGACGCGCCGCTGGAGCAGCGTATCCCGGGACGTGAATGGCAGCTTCAATTATGCCGGCGTGGCTGATCCCGCTGTCGATGCTTTGATCGGCGAAATGCTGGCTGTTCGCACCCAGACGGAGTTCGAGAGCACCGTGCGGGCACTCGACAGGGTGTTGATTTCAGGAAATTATTTCGTACCTATTTACTACCAGCCCGCGCAATGGGTTGCCCGGTGGTCCTATATCAAGCATCCGGACAAGACATCTCTCATTGGCTATCAGCTCCCGACCTGGTGGTCCGACAAACGATAGGTTGAAATCATGAGCGAAAAGAAATTCACGATCGACGTTGTATCGGATGTCGTCTGCCCTTGGTGTTTTGTCGGTCGCAAGCGGCTTGAAAGTGCGCTCGCCCTCAATCCTGAACTGGATGCGACCATCAACTGGCGGCCATTTCAACTCGATCCCACTCTTCCCAAACAGGGCAAGGATCGCAATCGCTACATGACCGAAAAATTCGGCAGCAGCGATAAAATCTTCGAAGTGCATCAGCAATTGATCGAACTTGGCAAGGAAGAAGGCATTGAGTTCGACTTCGAGGCGATCGAAATCGCTCCAAATACGCTTGACGCGCATCGTCTGATCCGTTGGGCGTCGCAAGCCGGCCCTGATGTTCAGGACAGGATCGTTGGCATTCTGTTTTCCTACTATTTTGAACAGGGAAAGAATATTGGCGACCATCAGGTGTTGATTGAAGCGGCTGAAGAGGCAGGTATGGACAGCGCCATCGTGGCGAGCCTTTTGCCGACCGATGCGGACAGCGTTGGCGTGCGTCAGGAGATTGACACCGCTAACCAGATTGGCGTTCGCGGCGTTCCCTGCTTCATTCTCGACCAGAAATACGCGGTTATGGGCGCGCAATCTGCTGATGCGCTGGCCGATGCCATTCGCCAGACAGCCGATGGGTTCGAGCCTCGACCAGTCTGACAATCAAAACTGGCCGCTTATGCGGCGGCCAGTTTTGCCAATTGGGTCATCACTACAGCTGCGCCATTCAGTCGCTTTTCCGCAGTTGGCCAATCCCGCACGAATACAATGCTCTGGTCCGGGCGAATTTTAGCCATCGAGCCCTGCTCGCCGATCATTTTCACCAATGCTGCCGGATTGTTGAACGTCTTGTTGCGGAATTGGATGACAATGCCCTTCGGCCCCGCATCAAGTTTGTCGACATTGGCGCGGCGGCAAAGCGCCTTGATATAAACAATCTTGAGCAGGTGCTGCACTTCATCAGGCAAAGGCCCGAACCGGTCGATAAGCTCCGCACCAAATCCGTCAATGTCCTGCAACTCTTCCAGATCGGCCAAGCGCCGATAGAGACCAAGACGCAATTGCAGGTCAGGCACATAGGTTTCCGGGATCATCACGGCTGTTCCCACAGCAATCTGCGGCGACCAGTGACCATCATCGACCTCACCTGTGCCCTTGATCTCGGAAACGGCCTCCTCAAGCATTTGCTGATAGAGTTCGAAACCCACTTCCTTGATATGGCCCGACTGTTCTTCGCCGAGCAGATTGCCAGCACCGCGAATATCCATATCGTGGCTGGCCAGCTGAAAACCGGCACCGAGCGTATCAAGTGATTGCAAGACTTTCAGCCTGCGGTCGGCCATCTGCGTCAGCATTTTGTTTGCAGGCAGCGTGAACAACGCAAAGGCACGCTGCTTCGAGCGTCCAACCCGGCCGCGCAATTGATAAAGCTGGGCAAGACCGAACATATCGGCGCGGTGGATGATCAGCGTATTGGCCGTCGGAATATCGAGGCCGGATTCCACGATGGTTGTCGACAACAGCACATCATATTGCCCGTCATAGAAGGCATTCATGATGTCGTCGAGTTCACCGGGCGGCATTTGCCCGTGTGCGGTCGCTACTTTCAACTCCGGCACCTGCGAATCCAGAAAATCCTTGATTTCGCTTAAGTCAGAGATGCGCGGGCAGACATAAAAACTCTGACCACCACGATAACGCTCCCGCAGCAATGTCTCGCGGATGACCAGAGGATCGAATGGCGACACGAATGTGCGCACCGCCATGCGATCCACCGGCGGCGTGGTGATCAGCGACAATTCGCGAACGCCTGTCAGTGCCAGCTGCAATGTCCGCGGGATCGGTGTTGCTGAAAGCGTCAGCACATGCACATCGGATTTGAGGTCTTTCAGCCGCTCCTTGTGCTTGACGCCAAAGTGCTGCTCTTCATCGATGATCAAAAGGCCCAGATTCTTGAACTTGATCCCCGACCCAAGCAGTGCGTGGGTGCCGACGACAATATCGATCTGACCCTCGGCAATGCCCTTCTTATTCTCCGCCAATTCCTTGGAACCGACCAGCCGCGACGCCTGTGCCACATTCACAGGCAATCCCTGAAAGCGTGTCGAAAATGTCTTGTAATGCTGCCGCGATAGCAGTGTTGTCGGCACCACAACAGCCACCTGAACACCATTGAGCGCAGCGACAAAGGCAGCACGCAGCGCAACTTCCGTCTTTCCAAAGCCGACATCGCCGCAGATCAGGCGATCCATCGGCTTACCGAGTGAGAGATCGTCAATGACCGCTTCAATAGCGCGGTCCTGATCTTCCGTCTCATCATAGGGGAAACGCGCCGCAAACTCGCCGTACAGCCCCTCGGGCGGCGTGAGAACTGGCGCACCGCGCATTTGCCGCTCAGCAGCAATGCGGATCAGATGCCCGGCAATCTCAAGCAGCCGCTTCTTCAGCTTGGCCTTGCGCGCCTGCCATGCACCGCCGCCAAGCTTGTCGAGAACTGCCGTCGAGCTTTCCGAACCGAAGCGCGAGAGAAGTTCGATATTTTCAACCGGCAGGAACAGGCGATCATCACCCGCATAATGGATTTCGAGACAGTCATGCGGCGCACCTGCCGCTGTAATCGTCCGCAAACCGATAAACCGGCCGATACCGTGATCCACATGGACAACGATATCCCCTGCATTCAGCGCAGCCACCTCACTGATGAAATCCTGATCGCGCTTACGCCGCTTGGACCGGCGAATGAGCCGGTCACCCAGAATATCCTGCTCGGCGACCACAACGAGATCACCCGCATCAAAACCGGTTTCCAGAGATAGAATACCGGCGGTAATCTTGTCGCGAGCCAATGCCTTGACCGTGCGCAGGTCTTCGACCAGCTCGATCTTTTCAAGGCCATGCTCGTTCAGAACCTGAATCAGCCGGTCGCGCGATCCCTCGCTCCATGCGGCAAGCAGCACTTTTTTGCCCGCAGCGCGTTCATCGGCAATATGTTTGACCACACTATCGAAGACATTGGCGTCCTTGGCGGTGCGCTCTTCAACGAATGTTCGTCCGCGATGAGCACCCGCATGGATAACAGACCGCCCGGTTACAAACGGCGCATCGAAAGGCGAGAAATCAATCCGCATCCCGGATGAAATCGCCGCTGCTTCCACTTCTGCGGGTGTCAAATACAAAGAGCCCGGTTCCACCGGCTTGTACGGCACCGCTTCTCCGGGTTCTTTACCATCCGACTGTTTTTTGCGCGCCTCATAATGATCGACCACCATCTTATGACGTTCGGCCATGGCTTCATGCGCCAAATGGTCGAAGATGACGGGCATGTTGCCCGCATGATCAAACACGGTTTCCATGCGCTCATAGAAGAGTGGCAACCAATGCTCCATACCGGCAAAGCGGCGACCTTCCGATATGGCCTGATACAATGCGTCGTCACGTGAAGGCGCACCGAATTTCTGCACATATTGCGAGCGGAACCGGCTGATTGTCTCCGGCGAGAGCGTGATTTCGCTCATCGGCTGCATGGAAAATTCGGTTTTCTGGCTTGATGTACGCTGGGACGCGGCATCGAATGTGCGGATGGATTCGAGCGTATCGCCGAAGAAATCAAGCCTTAGCGGCTCTTCGGCTCCCGGCACGAAAAGATCAAGAATACCACCGCGTACGGCATATTCGCCGACATCGCGCACGGTTGAAACGCGCTCAAACCCATTGTTTTCAAGGCGTTGAACAAGCGCATTCATGTCAATTCTATTGCCGGGCTTGGCGAGAAACAGCTGCTCAGCCAACACTTTACGCGGGGGTAGCTTTTGCAGCACCGCATTGGCGGTCGCCAGAATGACACCCGGATGTTTTTGATCACGAAGGGAAGCAAGGCCAGCCAGAGCCGCCAGCCGCCGCGCCGCCGTATCGGAACCGGGTGATACCCGATCATAGGGCAGGCAGTCCCAGCCGGGCAGTTGCAGCACCGGCAGATCAGGCTGCACGAAATTTAGCACCTGTTCGATATCGGCGACGCGCTGGCCATCGCTGGCAATAAACAGCACCGGACCGCCCGCACCCGCTTCGGCAACCACCTTGGCCAGCGTAAAGGCTTCATAGCCGTCAACCACGCCGTCAATGACGACATGTCCATTGATATCCGGTTTCAGTCCGAGTTTGGAAAAGGCAGTCATATCTGATCAGAATTTCATTGTGTTGCGAGAAGCCACGATCCTGTGAAAGATCGGCGTATCATATTCGGCGGGAACGTCAGCCTCCCCGGTAACCCATTTGAGCAGGTCGCGGTCGAGCGCTTCCATCAGTTCTTCATACTGATCAAGTTCCAGCTCCGTCAGGCTTTCAATATGCGCATCGGCAAATTGCCCGAGAATCAGATCCATCTCGCGCATGCCGCGATGCCAGGAACGAAACAGGATTTTGCGCTGTCTTGGTGGCAGATCAACTGTTGAACGACTGCTTCCGGTCATGGACAGTCTCCCTTGGAATATCATGAAAAGGCTTCGGCTGGGCGGGAAGCCATAGGATTGCGGCTGGGTATAGCGTGCATTGAGGCCGCTGTCAGCCTTGCAACGCGCTTTGAAGACGTTAAACCTAGGGAATGCGTCCATCTTTGCTTGATCCCCTGTTTGCTTCCGTACGCTCGCTTCCCGGTATCGGACCGAAAGTGACGGGCCTGCTTGCCACTTTGCTCGGAACCCAGCCACCCGGAACCGAACCGCGCGTCGGCAATCTCGTTTATCTGCCGCCCAACAGCGTTATCGACAGGCGCAATCGCCCGGGAATCGCCTACGCGCCTGAGGGTGCCATTGTCACGCTGGAAGTCCGCATTGATCGCCACCAGCCGGCACCAAAGGGACGCGGTAATGTGCCCCACCGCGTTTTTGCCCATGACGATACCGGGGAAATCGGCCTTGTCTTTTTTCATGCCAAACTCGCATGGCTGGAAAATATCATGCCCGTCGGTGAGACAGTCATCGTTTCCGGGCGCATTGAATGGTTCAATGGGAGACCGACCATGGTTCACCCGGATCATATAGCCGCTATTGCCGACGCCGCATCGCTGCCACTGGTCGAACCTGTTTATCCCCTGACCGCTGGCCTTTCGCCCAAAGTGCTGGCGCGGGGCGTACAGGAAGCTTTGGTGCGAGCACCTGACATGCCTGAGTGGATCGAGGAACCGGTTCTTGCCAAACATGCCTTTCCCACGCACCGGCAGGCGCTTGAAACGATACATCGGCCGCAAGACCCCACGGATATCGCTCTTGATCACCCGGCGCGCCAGCGTCTCGCCTATGATGAGTTTCTGGCCGGTCAGTTGGCACTCGCCTTGGTTCGCCTCAAAACGCGGCGTCTGTCAGGCCGCAAACTGGAAGGCGATGGAAGTCTCAAGGCAGAGATTATTGCTGCATTGCCCTATGCGCTGACTGGCAGCCAGCAGCAGGCAATCAAGGAAATCATCGCCGATCTGCGCGAACCGGAACGGATGCTCCGATTGCTGCAAGGCGATGTGGGCTCCGGCAAAACCATCGTTGGATTGCTCGCCATGGCCCATGCGGCGGAATCAGGCGGGCAATCGGCTCTGATGGTACCCACTGAAGTTTTGGCCCGGCAGCATTATGCGACGATAGCTCCCTTGGCTGCAAAAGCTGGCCTTCGCGCAGCATTGTTGACAGGCCGGGAAAAAGGTCGTGAGCGCGAGGATATATTGGAAGGTCTGCGTTCAGGCGCGATCCATATCATCATCGGCACCCATGCGCTCTTTCAGGAAAAGGTTAGTTATCACGACTTAGTCTTTGTAATCATTGATGAACAGCACCGCTTCGGTGTTCATCAGCGGCTGCTGCTTCAATCCAAAGGCTCGGCCCCTGATATGCTCGTCATGACCGCAACTCCTATCCCGCGCACACTGGTTCTGACTGCCTTTGGTGACATGGATGTATCAAAGCTGACTGAAAAACCAGCTGGACGCCGCCCGATCACCACTGCGATTCTGCCGATGGAGCGATTAAGCGAACTGGTAGACCGTATGCGCCGGGCGATCGCCGACGGCCAGAAGATTTACTGGATCTGCCCGCTGGTTGAAGAATCCGAACTGGTTGATCTGGTTTCCGCCGAAGAGCGCTTTCAAGCGCTGCAACCATTGCTAGGCAATCAGATCGGTCTGGTGCATGGTCGCATGAGCGGACCGGAAAAAGATGCGGCTATGCTCGCCTTCAAGAATGGTGAAACACGCCTTTTGATCGCAACGACAGTTGTTGAAGTGGGTGTTGATGTTCCCGATGCCACGATTATCGTTATCGAACACGCGGAACGCTTCGGCCTTGCCCAGTTGCATCAGCTGCGCGGGCGCGTTGGACGCGGCGACAAACCTTCCACCTGCCTTCTACTCTACAAGGGACCGTTAGGCGAAGTTGCCCGTGCGCGGCTGGAGATCATGCGCGAGACGGAAGACGGCTTTAGAATCGCCGAGGAAGACCTGAAACTGCGTGGTGAAGGCGAATTGCTGGGCACCCGGCAATCCGGCACACCGGGTTTTCGGCTTGCAAGTATTGAAGCCCATCAGGAGTTTCTGGAAATCGCCCGCAAGGATGCGCGTTATATTCTCGGACGCGACCCGGAACTGCAAAGCGCGCGCGGCGAAGCTTTGCGCGTTCTGCTTTATCTCTTCGAACGCGACGAGGCCGTGCGGCTTCTTCGCGCGGGATAGATCATTCCACCGTTACCGATTTCGCCAGATTGCGCGGCTGATCCACGTCCGTGCCCATGAACACAGCCGTATAGTAGGCCAGCATCTGGATAGGCAGGGCGTAGATGATCGGTGTGATGATCTCGGGCATATCAGGCAGAATAACCGTATGCATGGTCTTCAACGTACTGGCCGCAGCGCCGCGTGAATCGGTAATCAGAATGATCTTGCCACCACGAGCCGCTACTTCCTGCATATTCGAGACTGTTTTTTCAAACCAACGATCATAGGGCGCAATGACGATGACCGGCATGTGTTCATCGATCAGCGCGATGGGACCATGCTTCAACTCGCCCGCCGCATAGCCTTCCGCATGAATATAGGAAATTTCCTTGAGTTTCAGCGCGCCTTCAAGAGCCAGCGGGAAGCTCGTGCCACGGCCGAGATAAAGCGCGTGCTTGACCTGCGACAGATCGCGGCTGATAGCCTCCATCTGTTGTTCCAGCTTCAATGCCTGCGTCGCATAACGCGGAATTTCGGAAAGCTCATGCACAAGACGGCGCTCATCATCAGCAGAAATGGTGCCGCGCATCTTGCCCGCTGTCACCGCCAATGAAGCAAGCGTTGCCAACTGGCATGTGAACGCCTTCGTCGAGGCAACCCCGACTTCCGGACCAGCCAGCGTCGGGAAAATCGAATCGGACTCGCGCGCCATGGTCGATTCTTTAACATTGACCACGGAGCCGATCTTCAGCCCTTGCTGCTTGCAATAGCGCAGCGATGCCAAAGTGTCCGCGGTTTCGCCCGACTGCGAAACGAACAAGGCAAGACTATCTTTCGACAATGGCATTTCGCGATAGCGGAATTCCGACGCGACATCGATATCAACCGGGAGCCGGGCAATCTGCTCAAACCAGTATTTGCCGATCAGGCCGGCATAATAGGCTGTGCCGCATGCCGATGCCGCGATCCGGTCGATCTTGGCGAAATCAACGGGAACCGCATCAGTGCGAATGGTACCCTTGGAAAAATCAAGGTAATTGGCCAGCGTATGGGAAATAACCTCCGGCTGCTCGTGGATTTCCTTTTCCATGAAGTGGCGGCGATTGCCCTTGCTGACGAGAAACGCCGTACCAGCAGATTTTTCGATCCGGCGTTTAACAGCCATGCCGCTTTCATCATAGATCGCCACACTGTTGCGCGTTAGCACGGCCCAGTCACCGTCCTCAAGATAGGACAGTGTGTCGGTGAAAGGAGCAAGCGCAATGGCGTCCGAGCCCAGATACATCTCGCCGTCGCCATAACCCACAGCGAGCGGCGGTCCATTGCGGGCGGCAATCAGCAGATCCTCCTCACCCTTGAACATAATGGCAATGGCAAAGGCACCGCGCAGTTCCGGCAAGCTCTGGCGAACCGCTTCAACAGGGGAAAGCCCACGATCGAGCGCACGCGTCACCAGATGGGCAACGGTTTCCGTATCGGTTTCAGTTTCAAAGACATAGCCGTCTTTCTCCAGCATGCTGCGCAGCTCGGCAAAATTCTCGATAATGCCATTATGAATGACAGCAAGACGCGGCGTTGTATGCGGATGCGCATTGCGCACGGTCGGCGCACCATGCGTGGCCCAGCGTGTATGACCGATACCGATTGTGCCGCTGAGCGGTTGTTCTTTCAGAAGATTGTCCAGATTGACGAGCTTGCCCTCGGCGCGGCGCCGGTCAAGCACGCCTTTGTTGAGTGTCGCAACACCGGCGGAATCATAACCGCGATATTCCAGACGTTTCAGCGCATCCACCAGCAATGGCGCAACCTGTTCGCGTCCGATGATTCCAACAATTCCGCACATAGAAAGCTCCGATGGCTCAGGGTCTCGATTTCTTCTTGCCTATGGCAAACTTACGCCGGGAAGAAGGCTGGTTACAATTCAGTCTTTAGCATGAAGCAGAATGGGCTATTCCGCTTTCTTGGCTTTTTTCTGCGCGGCATAACGCTCGCGCAATAGCACAGCCCGCCCTTCCTTGATGACCTGATGTGCCCGGCCAAATGCCAGCGCGTCGTCTGGTACATTCTGCGTAATTACACTGCCAGATGCCACATAGGCATTGTCACCAACTGAAACAGGCGCGACCAGCGAGCTATTGGAGCCGATAAAGGCACCAGCCCCGATCTGCGTCAAAGCTTTGTTGTAGCCGTCGTAATTGCAGGTGATCGCACCAGCTCCGATATTGGCACCGGCGCCCACATTCGCATCCCCAAGATAACTTAGATGACTGACCTTGGCACCTGCCCCGACTTTGGCATTCTTCACTTCTACGAAATTTCCGATCTTGGCATTTACCGCGAGATCGGCGCCTGGCCGCAAACGTGCAAATGGCCCTACCATTGCTCGCGGACCAATATGTGCACCTTCCAGATGCGAAAAGGCATGAATGACGGCACCAGTCGCAATCGAAACGCCGGGACCAAAGACGATATTCGGCTCCAATACTACATCTGATTCAATCAAGGTATCGTAGGCAAAAAACACTGTTTCGGGTGCTTGAATGCTCACACCGGCCAGCATCATTGCGCGCCGCTTGCGGTTCTGCCAGATAGCTTCGGCTTCAGCCAGTTCCACACGCGTATTGATGCCAATAATATTCTCAACCGGAATTTCAATCGCGACTGCCAATTTGCCAACACCATTGGCGATTTCGACCACATCGGTCAGATAATACTCGCCCTTGGCATTGGCATTCCCGACCTTGTCCAGAAGTTGCAAGGCGCTGTCACCGCGCAGGGCCATAAAGCCACCATTGCAGAAACCGATTTTCTTCTCGTCATCACTGGTATCCTTGTCTTCGCGAATGGCGAGAAGTTTACCGTTTTCTTCGATGAGACGACCATAACCGGCTGGATTTTCGGGCCGGAAGCCCATGATAACGACATCGGCGCCATCCTCAAGCTTGGCGCGTGCCTGATCCAGCGCTGCTGTTTCAATGAGTGGTGTATCGCCAAACACGACAAGAATATCGTCATAGCCGCGCGCTATAGCATCACGCGCCGCAAGCACGGCATGGGCTGTTCCCAGCCGCTCCTTCTGTTCATGCACCGTCACATTTGAAACAACTGATTTCACTGCGTCGCGAACAGCATCGCCCTCGCGGCCAACCACGAGCGCAATGTCACCACTGCCAGCACTATGAACTGCCTTGGCCACATGAGCGACGATAGGCAGCCCGGCAATCGGGTGAAGCACTTTCGGTAGCGCCGATTTCATGCGCGTGCCCTCACCGGCGGCAAGAATAACCGAGAGGCAGGTACGTGATGTCATTGTCAGAATTCCGAATCCGTTTTGGCTAAGCACAGTCTTATGCCTGATCGTGGCATAATCCCGGTTGCCAATGCATGAACAATTTCCGTTTCTTTAGCCGAGTTGGCCAAGGATTGGAAATGTTTCAAGCAGCCAGAACGAGAATGTCTGCAATCCACCGGTCAGGAACAGAACACCTGTTGCCACAAGCAGCCCGCCCATCACCTTTTCCACTTTGCCGAGATGCATACGGAAACGCGTGAGGAAGCGCATGAAATAGCCGGAGAACAAGGCTGCTATAATAAACGGAATACCAAGACCAAGCGAATAGACTGCGAGCAGCAATGCTCCGTCCGAGACCGTATCACGACCGCCTGCAAGCGCGAGGATTGGTCCCAGAACAGGCCCAATGCAGGGCGTCCAGCCAAATGCAAAGGCAAGGCCCATCACATAGGCTGCCAGCGGATTGGCCGGTTTGCCCTTGGTCTGGAACCGCGCTTCACGCGACAGGAACGCCAGACGAAATACGCCGAGGAAATTCAACCCCATCAGGATAATGACGATACCGGCAGCAATTGCGATTTCCTGCTGCCACATGCGCAGCAACCCGCCAATCGTCGAAGCACCCGCCCCCAGCAATACAAACACAGTCGAAAAACCAAGGACAAAGCAGAATGACGACAGCAGCAGGGCCTGCCGAACCGGAGAAACACGTGCTGCGGGCTGATCCGAACGGAAATCCTCCACGGTAACGCCAGCCATATAGCAGAGATAGGGCGGCACCAATGGCAGGACGCAAGGGGACAGGAAGGACAGCGCACCGGCACCGGCGGCGGTCAGATAGGAGACATCAAGCGCCATATGCGCTCCTCGTTTGGCATTACAATTTCAACTTGTGGTGCCATAGGCCGAATCCCCCGCAAATTCCAATCACCTTTTCGCCAGTTCTGCGCACAATCCTCCCTTCACTTCCGATTTTAAGGGCGTCATATCCGTGTGAAACGGCTTCATTGCTCAAAAAAACCGTGGAACCTGTAAAAACAAGGCTCAATGTTGCAAAAACAGTGCACAATAGCTGTTGACCGATGCCAAAGTCATCCCTATGTTCCGCCGCACTTCCCAAGGGTTAGCGCAAGCGTCTTCCCTGACTGGGAGCGCGTAGCTCAGCCGGTAGAGCAACTGACTTTTAATCAGTAGGTCCGGGGTTCGAACCCCCGCGCGCTCACCACCTCTCCAGACAATTCCCTGAAATTTTGGCGACTATTCAGTGTGCAGTTCTGTGCGCCGATTGGCGATCACCGTTTCCGGGGGGACAAGCGTGGGCCTATACCGAAGTGACCGGCGGCAGTAATATGCATACCGTACCGTGAACGACGCGGTCACTGAGGGTCAAAACAAAATGAACGGGAACACCAAGGACAAGAATAAAGCACTGATCAGGCTCGTTTACGAGAAAACACGAAACGGCGGGCCGCAATCAACCGCACCTTTACTCGATAGTGAATTCGTCGCCCGTATTGGCGATAGCGTACCTTGGGGCGGTGTTTACAAGGGCCCGGATCATTATCTTGGCACATGCGTACGGCAATATTCTCTCTATCTTGAGCCGACATCCGTCGTCTATGAAACTCTGAATTCCCAGGATGACGAGGTACACGCTCTCGTTCACCTCAAGATGCATGAAGGCGACGCCACCGTACCTTTCCTCCATACATGGACAGTGCGCGGCGATAAGGTCACCCATCTGAATTCCGTGTGCCTGCAACCCAGCCTTCTGTCAGCCCCAATATTGTCGGCCCGCAGAAAACGGCCAAAGCGATTGCAGCTTTATGAGCGCCTGATGCTGGTCAAACGGCGGCAAAGCATGTGAGACTCAATCAACGGTATTAAAAGGCGCTGATTTCAGTCTTCGTAGGCGGCACTGAAAATATGTGCATCGCACCCTGTCGAATTATCCATCTTTGCTCTAGATTTTCGTGGTTCCGGCACTCCAGCAATCATGATTTCCCCAAAGCACAGGATGAATAATGACCAGTAACCTCCTCGTCCGCCCCGTTAGCCGTCAGGATTACGATCAATGGCTACCGCTGTGGGATGGTTATAACGCATTTTATGGCCGTTCAGGTCCGACTGCCCTGGCACCGGAAATCACGCGGATGACATGGGAGCGATTCTTCGATGCCTACGAGCCCGTGAACGCCCTCGTCGCCGAAAGCGATGGAAATCTTCTGGGTCTGACGCATTATATTTTTCACCGAAGCACCACCTCGATTGCGCCAAACTGCTACTTGCAGGATCTGTTCACCAACGAAGCCGCGCGGGGCAAGGGCGTCGGCAGGGCTTTGATCAACGGCGTTTATGAGCGCGCGCAGTTGGCAGGATCGCCGCGTGTATATTGGCTCACACATGAAACCAATCACACTGCCATGCAGCTCTACAACAAGGTGGCCGAGCATTCAGGGTTCGTCGTTTATCGCAAGTTTCTTTGACAAACTTTACCGCAGTATCGGGGCCAACAAGGTTACTGCACAAGCTTTTCCCGCAGGAAGAGCCCCAATTCCTTGGTAATCTTGGACGGCTCCTTGGCCATAAACAGGCCGAAGTCGGCGCTTGGCGCTGACGGCAGCTTGTGTCCTGAGTCAATCGTTTCGCAATCGGTTGGAATACTCTCGGGCAACATCAGGCTATATCCAAGCCCGGCCCGCAATGCTCCGATCAGAGCGCCATAGCTCGACACCCGGCAAGCCACAGACCATTCCACACCGGCACTGGCAAAAGCCACACTTGTCTTATCCTGCCATGTGCATGAGCCCTCAAACACAATGAGAGGGACTGCATCGCCCTCAGCCACATCGATCAACCGGCTTCCACTCCAAACCAGCTGTCGCGACCAATGAAAGAACGGCACAATCGAAAATCGCGATGGATCGGCAATCACGATGTCGAGTTTCTCGTTTTGCAAGCTTTGGCTGAGTTCGCCACTATGTGCCGTGACCAGATCAAGTTCAACCTGCGGAAACCGCTTGCGAAACTCCGCCAGAAGGATGGGCAGGCGCGTCACCACGAGATCTTCAATCAGCCCAAGCTTTACACGGCCAACAAGCTGCCGTCCTTCGATTTGCAGACGTGCATCTTCACCAAGCGCGATGAGCTTGCGTGCATAAGCCACGAGAACCTGGCCAGAATCGGTCAGCGAGACACCGCGCGAAGTGCGATTGAGAAGTTGCACGCCGAGATCAACCTCCAATCGCTTGATCTGCATGCTCACCGCTGCCTGCGTGCGTGACAAACGTTCGGCGGCTCCGCTGACAGTGCCGGTTTCAGCAACCACAATGAGTGCTCGCAAAAGATGCGGATCAAGATTCAAGTCCATCAATATTCCTTATATTGATATAAGAAATATCAAGATACATTATGACTTGGCGATATGGCAAGGAACACTCCTGAACCAAGGAGTTGATCTTGACCACATTTCGCGAACGTTTTGAGGAAACTGGCCTGACATGGCCCGCTATTACACCTGCGGATTTCCCCTTCAAGCCAGCCATACGTATCGACAATATTGTCTATATCTCGGGGCAAATACCGGAGATCAGCGAGAACATCGCTTTCACCGGCAAAGTCGGCGACGCGGTCAGCATTGAAGATGCCAAAAAGGCAGCAGAAATTTGCGCAGCCAATATTCTGTTCTGGCTCAGCGAAGAACTTGGCGGCGATATCTCGCGCGTGGTGCAGATCGCTAAAGTCACTGTTTATATCAACGCTGTTGCTGGCTTCAGTGGATTTTCTGCTGTCGGGAATGGTGCATCCGAGTTGCTCCTGAATATCCTGGGTAATAAGGGAAAACACGCCCGTGCAGCCATCGGCATGGCGGGACTACCACTCAATGTACCTGTGGAAGTCGATGCAATCATCCATGTCAGCTAGGCGTCAATAACAGTGAGATCATTATCATGAATTTCGGATTGGATGGAAAACGAGCGCTTGTGGTGGGTGGCAATAAGGGGCTTGGTCGCGGAGTAGCAAAGTCTCTCGCCGAAAACGGCGCAATCATTGCCATATCGGGTCGGGACGAAGCAGCGTTGAATGACACAGTGAATGAGCTTCATGCCCATTCTCCCCGCTCCTTTGCTCTCAATGCCGATCTTGCTGATCCGGTGGCTTTGGCAGCCATGCTTGACCGCATTGATCGGGATATGGGCGGGGTTGATATTCTGCTTTTGAACGGTGGGGGCCCACCACCATTTTCCGCATCTTCGCTCAATATTGTGCAATGGCGAACGCAGTTCGAAACGATGTTTCTCTCCGGCGTGCGCATTGCAACGCATTTTCTCCCCAGAATGCGCGAACGGCACTGGGGCCGCATCCTTGTCGTGTCATCGACCAGTGTCCGGGAGCCGATTGCGGGCCTGACCGCATCAAACGCGCTGCGGGCTGCCGTTGCCGGTTGGGCAAAGAGCCTTGCGGGTGAAGTCGCAGCAGATGGCGTAACCGTCAACTTGCTGCTTGCCGGGCGTCTGGCCACCGCACGTACGGACAAGCTCGAACAAATGGATGCCGACGCGCAAGGCCTGGATGTTTCCGTCATAGCCGCACAAAGTCAGGCCGAGATTCCGGTTGGCCGCTACGGTACGGCTGAGGAGTTCGGGGCCGTGGCGGCGTTTCTCGCCAGCGAGCAGGCATCTTATATAACCGGAGCGGCCATCCCAGTTGATGGGGGCTTGTCGCGCGCTATTATCTAGTGATGATGAAACAACCCATGCCCCAGCCCTCCAAGTCTCGCTGGTGCAATCGTGTTCTAACCACAAAACTCATCCGAATGAAGGAATAGTGCCATGCCGGAGCGAAGCCGTGTTGAAGCCTTTGTGGCAATTGTTGAAAGCGGCGATCATGTGAAAGCCATCCGCGATTTTTATCATGAGGATGCATCAATGCAGGAGCCGGGAAAAGAGCCCCGGCGCGGTCGCGATGTGCTGATTGCGCATGAGCAAGCGGCTTTGGACCGGTTGCAGAACATGCATACCCACCCTGCCCGTGCTGTACTCGTCGACGGCGATAATGTTGTCATTCATTGGGTATTCGACGCCACCAACCGCGAAGGCGTGACGCGGCGACTGGAAGAACTGGCCTATCAGCGTTGGCAAGGCGATCGCATTGTCGAAGAGCGCTTTTTCTACGACACGGCATCGTCTTTCACCATTGTTGAAAAGTGAAATGCAATTGAACCCACCCGGCCCTTCAAGCCGGGTGGGTTCACATCAGCAATCAGGCCCTGCCTGCCCGCGTTGTAATCCCGATCGTTATGGCTGTTAGCAACAGCAGTGCCGAAGCGACTATGATGACCGATGTAAACGCCTGTTCGAATGCGGCGTTGGCCAAGCCAATCAAGGTCGAGGCAGTATCAGGCGCGAGCCCCTGCGCCATGATCAATGCCTCATCAAGACTGTCGTAAACCAATGCCGATACATTCATCGTATCAGGCAATACCAGTGTAACGCTGTAGATCGTCGACATAAGGCTGCCGAGCAGAGCAACACCCATTGCGCCGCCAAGTTCATAGGAAACTTCCTCGATCGAAGCCACCGTTCCGGCGCTCTCTTCCGGCGTATTGAGCATGACGGCGCTTGATGCCGCAGTCATCGCCGCACCGAAACCGAAGCCAAGAATCACGAGGCTTGAAATCTGCACAAAGGGTTTTGCATCATACACGTAGAGCAGGCTGGCAACGCCAAGTCCGGCTGCAACGAGACTGACCCACATGATACGTTCCGATCCGAGGCGCGGCAGCGCCAATCCAGCAATCGGTCCAGCAACAAATGCCGCCAATGGTACCGGCAAAATAAGAAGTCCGGCCTCCAGTGGCGACAATCCCATGACCAGCTGAAAGCGCTGGCTCAGTACCAATTCCATGCCAACAAGGGCAAGCGAAGCAATGAAGGCGGTGGCAACACCCGCTGAAAACCGCCTGTTACGGAAGAGTTTGAAGTCAATCATCGGCTGCGTCGAACGCCCCTGACGCCGAACGAACAGCCAAAGAAAGGCCATGCCGATGATAGCGGCTATCGATGCAGCTGCGTAGACAGGCGCCTGTTTGCCAAACTCCTTGATCGCATAGGTTACCCCGATGAGGCCGACCATGATCTGCCCCGAGGCAACAATATCCCACGGCCGCGTCGCATCACCCGCCCGGTTAGGAATCACCCAGAGCGTAAAGGCAAGCGCGACAATGACAATCGGAACGTTGATCAGGAAGACCGAACCCCACCAGAAGTACTCCAGCAGGACACCGCCGAGGACCGGGCCAATGGCGGCACCGCCTGAGGCAATTGCCGCCCAGATGCCAATAGCAAAGGCCCGTTCCTTTTCATCGGAAAATGTCTGCCGCACGATTGAAAGCGTAGCGGGCATCATCATGGCCGCGCCGACGGCCAGCAAAGCGCGTGAAGCGATGAGAACGCCGCTTGTTGGAGAAAAGGCTGCCGCCAGAGAGGCCAGACCGAATACGACAAGGCCGGCGGAAAAGAGTTTCTTGTTGCCAAACCGGTCGCCAAGCGCACCGGCACCGGGCAGCAGACCGGCAACAACAAGAGGATAAGCATTGACGATCCACAGCTTGGCGGAGGCAGAGGCATGAAGATCATGGGTTAGACGTGGCAAAGCCGTGTAAAGAACTGTCATGTCAATGACGACGAGGAACAGAGCGCTGGAGACGATCGCAAGGACCAGCCAGCGGTTTTGGGGTAGCATTTCTTTCACCATTGGAGCGTTCTTCGCTCCCGTTATAATTGCAATCGCGGACCGATTGTTCATCGATCCGCAATACATATATAAATACGATCGTATTGAAATGGAAGAGGGAGATCGATTTGGGCCGGAAACGCACGATTGATCGGGATAAGGTTCTCGACGCGGCAGAATCTGTTGTGAGCAAGGTCGGCGCAGCTGCATTGACCATCGATGCCGTTGCAAAGGCTGCCGGTATTACCAAAGGCGGCGTGCAATATTGCTTTGGTACGAAAGGCGCTTTGATCGACGCCATGCTGGAGCGCTGGGGGCAGGATTATGATACGCAAGTGGTGCAACTGACCCAAAAAGCATCCGCCTCGCCTATCCACGCCCATCTGGAGGCTACGCGCAAAGGCGACGAAAGCTCTAACGCCAAAGCCGCAAGCCTGATGGCATCACTTATCCAGACGCCCGAACATCTTGGCAGCACCCGCGAATGGTATCGCACGAGAATGGCGGATTTCGACCTGACGACGGAAGAAGGACGGCGGGCAAGAACCGCATTCATCGCTACGGAAGGCGTTTTCATGTTGCGCTTCTTCGGCTTCATGGAAATCAGCGAACAGGACTGGAACGCCATCTTTGATGACATAGAGGCATTTGTACTGAGCAAGGAAAAGCCCGGAACATAATCCCCTGTCAGGCTGCAAGCGGGATTCTCAGTTCGGCCCTTAGGCCACCTTCCGGATCATTCTCAAGCTTGATATCGCCACCGCAGCGCTGTGCAATGTTGCGCGCAATGGTAAGCCCCAGCCCAAAACCACCGGTTTGCCTGTTACGTGAACCCTCCACGCGCCGGAATGGCTGGAAAACCTCATCCAGTTTGGCTTGCGGTATGCCCGGCCCCTTGTCCTTGATCGCAAGAACAATGTCATTTCCCACCTGTTTCAGGCTGACATTGGCCTTTTCACCATAGGTCACCGCATTGTCGATCAGGTTTGTAACACAGCGGCGCAGTGCAATTGGCCGGCCGAAGCAGATGAATTTGCGCGAAGCCGCACTTTTTTTGTCGAACGTAACCTCAGGATAGTTATCGACAATAGAGTCGACGAGCGACCAGAAATCGATCTTCTCCTGTTCTTCATCCACCACCTCATAGGTGGCAAAATCGATGACTGAACGCGAAATCGCTTCAATATCATTGAGGTCCTGCATCAATGACTGACGCAATTGCGATTTGCGCAAAAGTTCAAGCCGCAAGCGGATGCGGGTCAATGGCGTGCGCAAATCATGGGCCAATGCCGCTGCCAGTTGCTCGCGGTCCGCAACATATTCACGCAATTGCTCCTGCATCGCATTCACCGCCCTTGCCGCGGATTTATATTCCGAGCTGCCATATTCGGGTAATGGCGGAATTTTGACGTCCTCACCGATGCGTTTCACCGCACTTTCCAGTGCGCGGTATGGCGCTGTCAGCCTGCGCATCGCCCAGATCGACAGAATGATGACGATGGCGGCGACCGCCCCGAACAATGGAAGGGTCTGCACCGTAAGTATCGGATCAATCGGCGAAACCGGTGTTACAAAGTTCAGCCATTGCCCGTCATTGAATTCGATAGATGCCGCAAGGCCACCGCTTTGGCTAAAATCCTGCGCGAGATCTGACAGCTGTTTTTCCACGACACCGACATCAGGATTGAGGGCGCTCGAACTTATCTCAGTACCTGGCGAAACCTTATTGGGTAAATCCCTGCGAACCCGGGCATCGGTGACGCCAAACGCCGAGAAGCGTGCAACAAGCACATCTTCAAGCTCCGCGAGATTGTCATCGGATGCGATCGCCGATGTCACTGCCGGATCATCCGACATATAAAGCGGACTTGATGCATTCGACATGACCGCAGCAAGTCGGATTCGCTCCGGTGGCGGTGCAGCGTAGAGCAGCTTCACCAGCGTATAGGCGCGCTCGCTCAGACGAAACAATTCAAGGATATTATTGCCCTCATTGCGATCGCGCGAGACGATGGACAGCGTGGCAATCTGTGTCGTGATCAACCCGGCAATCAGGATCAGCAGTATCCAGCTTGGCAAGGACTGGGGGAAAAAACGCTTCATTCCGCTATGACTTCCGGCACAAACTGATATCCGCCACCGCGAATTGTCAGGATCAGCTTGGGCGAACGCGGATCATCTTCCATCTTGCGGCGCAGACGGCTGATGAGAATATCAATGCTGCGATCATAGCCATAGGCCACATTGCTTCCCGCCAGTTCCAGAAGTTGATCACGGCTCAGCATGCGCTGTGCGCTCTTGACCAGTGTTTCAAGCAGGTTGAACTCTCCACTTGTCAGTTCCACGCGCACATTGTCAGGCGATACGAGCCGGCGCCGTGAACAATCCATGGTCCATCCGGCAAATTTATAAACCTGCGGCTCTAGACGGCGATCCGTCCCCGGCCCGTCAAGACGGCGAAGAACAGCCCTCACCCGTGCCAGCAGTTCGCGCGGATCAAATGGCTTGGAAACATAGTCATCTGCTCCCATTTCCAGTCCGACAACGCGATCGGTGGTTTCAGTGATTGCCGTCAACATGATGATCGGCACGCGCGAGTGCATGCGGATGTCACGGCAAATCTCCATGCCGCTTTTGCCCGGTAGCATCACGTCGAGAATCAGCAGGTCGACGGGCGTGCGCGAAAAAATGACCTGCATCTCGTCATTGTCTCTGGCGACCGAAACCCGCATGCCGCGCTTTTTCAGGAATTCATGCAGCAAATCACGAATAGCCTCGTCATCATCGACAATCAGGATATGTGGCTCGGACTTCATGCGAATCTTTCAACAATAAAAGGCTCTGATTTGCTTATCCGGCAACAAGATAGTGTCCGAAATCCGCATTGACCAGCCGGAACATATGCGCCTACGGGCGATTCAGCATCGCTTCCAATTTCAGAAACAATCCAGAAACAAAACTCTACAGAGCGGAAAAACGCCCGCAATAGTCGTGCCCGATAACAAGCGCATCGGTTCTGCTCCACCACGGAAACAGAACAAGCATTCACAAAGGGTCCTATGCGTAACATTTTGACCATATCGACAATCATTCTGACCGGCGCTCTGTATTTCGCCGGGCCGATTGAGACGTCCATGGCTGATGAGACGCCAACCCGTACCGTGCTTTGCGGCAAACTTCAGCAGCAAACTCAACAAGCCATCACCGAACACGCCGAGGCAAAACGGGCTGCCAAGGCGAGAGCACTTCAACGTAAGGCAACCAGGTTTTGTGCCAGCAACAAGCAGGCGCAAGGCATCAGGACATTCGCCCAAGCGTTGAAACTGCTCGGTGTGCAGCCGATTGATGATTGATCGACTGTGTCCCATGAGCCCCCATCAAAAGGAAACTGACCTATGAAAAAGTCCCTCTATACAGCTCTCGGCCTTGCCATCGCTCTCGCTGTTTCGGCTCCAGTTCTGACCGTTTCCAGCGCCAACGCAGCAACTGCAGCTGCACCAGCTGCCGCAGCACCAGCGACAGCCGCCGCTCCCGTTAAGCACGCTGCAAAGGCAAAGCATCACGTCAAGAAGACCGTCAAGCACAAGGCTCACAAGAAGGCAGCTGCCAAGAAGGTCTAATCTTCTCAATGCGCTATTCTTGACTAGTCTCAAAACTATGCCGGACATAGGAAACCATAGCCGGCATAGCTTTTTGATGTCTGACGCTTCCGCCATATTGTTTTTAAGTAGTAAAAAAGATCAATGATTTCTGCTGGATAGCGTCACGCCAGATCAAAGACGCTAGATATTGTGGTAATCGACCCGATCCATACAAGTTTAATTACCCAAAACACATTTCCCATCGTAAAATCCTCGTGATGATTCTGCGGCCGATCACGGATCGCCCATGAAGAGCGGCATCCACGGTCTGGACCATCGTAACGCAACCGGCATGTGGAGAGACGACTATGGGTGGAGAATCACTACTTATTTTCCTGTTAGTGGGACTGATCGCTGGATGGCTGGCGAGTCAGCTCGTTCGCGGAGGCGGCTTTGGCCTCATCGGCGACTTGATTGTCGGCGTCATCGGCGCGTTCATAGCGGGATATCTCTTTCCGCGTCTGGGCATTTCGCTGGGAGCCGGAATTCTGGGCTCGATTATCGCGGCCACAATCGGCGCCGTTATATTGCTCGTCATTCTTCGTGCTGTTAAACGAGCCTGACGTCATAGAACACCAAAAATGACAAAGCCTCCGAACCCGGCAAGGTTCGGAGGCTTTCTTTTTGCGCGATAATCAACCGATCAGGTATGGCTTGGCTGAGGTTCTGCGCCCGGCTGCGGTTTGGTCACTGTCTCAACCTTATGATCCTTGTGGGAAATGAAGGTGTAGAACATCGGCACCACAAAAAGCGTGAAGATCGTACCAACCAGAATACCCGAGAAGATCACCAGACCGATGGAGTAGCGGGCTGCCGCACCCGCACCTGTTGCCGTGATCAGCGGAATAACGCCGAGCGCCATAGCTGCTGTGGTCATCAGGATCGGGCGAAGACGTGTCTTGGCAGCCAGAATAATCGCATCGTGCCGCGATATGCCGTGCAGTTCACGCTGCTGGTTGGCAAACTCCACCATAAGAATGCCGTGCTTGGTGATCAGCCCCACAAGGGTGATCAGCCCCACCTGCGTATAGATGTTCAGCGTACCAAGTCCCATATTGAGCGGAACAATTGCACCGAAAATCGACAGCGGAACCGACATCATGATGATGAACGGATCGCGGAAGCTTTCGAACTGTGCCGCAAGCACAAGGTAGATCACGACGATAGCGAGCACGAAAGCAATCAGGATTGTATTGCCCTGCGTGACCTCCAGACGCGATTGGCCTGTGTAATCCAGGAAGAAGCCGTTTGGCATCAACGGACGTGCCGTATCAACCACAGCCTTCAGGCCCTCACCCGTTGTAACGCCCGGCATCGGCAATGCGGAAATCGTTGCCGAGTTAAGCTGATTGAACTGCTCGATAGCTGCCGGAGATGCATTTTCCGTCACTTTGATAACCGCCGATAACGGCACCATGTCGCCGGATGAACTCTTGACGAAGTATTTGCCAAGGTTTTCCGGATTGGAACGGAAATCTTGCGGTACCTGCGGAATGATATCGTAGCTGTTGGAATCGCGGTCAAATTTCGCGATCTTGCCGCCACCAACCAGAAGCCCAAGCGTCTGGCCGATTTCACTGACAGGAATACCCAGAGCTGATGCACGATCACGATCAATCGTCACAGTGACCTGTGGCGCGTTAAACGATAGCGAATTCTGCGCGACAATGAACTTGCCTGAAGCCTGCACCTTGTTCTTGATCTCCTCAGCCACTTCGAAGACCTTGTCGGCGGGACCCGTCGATTGGATGACGACCGAAATCGGCAAGCCACCACCCGTGCCGGGCAAGGTTGGCAGCGCGAAAATATAGGCCTGTGCACCGGCAATCGGACTGATCATGCCTTGCAGTTCCTGCTGCAACTGCTTCTGCGACTTTTCGCGTTGCGCCCAGTCTTTGAACACCCAGATCGCAAATGCCGAATTGGTGGTGCCCAGACCCGCAATATTAAAGCGGGCCTTGAGTTCAGGCAGATCCTTGGTCAAGGCATCAATCTGATTGGCATAGAGCTGCGTATAGTCGGTTGTCGCATATTGCGGCGCGTTGACAAGCGAGACCAGGAAGCCCGAATCTTCTTCCGGTGCCAGTTCGGATGACGTCTTGTTGAACAGGAAGGCCGTCAAAGCCACAAGCGCTATAACGATGAACAGGGTTATCGGCCGGAAAGCCAGCGATCCCGCCACCCGTCGTTCATAGGCGCCTTCCAGCCAGCTGAAGCTGTTGTCAACAATACGCTGGAAACGGCTGTGATTGCCACTTTTCAGCAGCAAGGCGCACATCATGGGCGAGACCGTCAAAGCAGCTACGCCCGAAATGATGACCGCACCAGCCAGCGTGAACGCAAACTCGCGGAACAAGGCACCTGTAAGGCCGCCGGTAAACCCGAGCGGCGCAAACACAGCCGCCAGTGTAATCGTCATCGCAATGATGGGGCCGGTGATTTCCTTCATGCCCTTAAGCGCAGCGTCGATTGGCTTGAGCCCCTCTTCGATGTGACGATGGATGTTTTCCAGAACCACGATCGCGTCGTCAACGACGAGACCGATCGCCAGAACCATCGCGAGCAGCGAAAGCAGATTGATCGAATACCCCAGAAGGAACAGGAAGAAGCAGACGCCAACCAGTGAAATTGGGATCGTTACGACCGGAATGATAACCGAGCGGAATGATCCAAGGAAAAGCAAAATCACCAGAACAACAATGAGCACCGCTTCACCGATCGTCTTGAACACTTCCTCGATGGACGAGCTGATCTGCTCAGTCGAATCGTAAAGCATGATGATAGACATGCCTTCTGGAAGCGTGGCGTCGATCGCAGGCAGTTCTTTGCGTACAGCAGCCGTCATATCCAGCGGGTTCGCCGATGGTGTCGGGAAAATACCGAGGAATGTGCCACTTGATCCATTGAAAGTAACCCGTGTGTCCGTATTGACAGCTCCAAGCTCAATGCGGGCCACATCGCGCAGACGGACGATATTGGTGCCATCCGACTTGATGGGCATCGCACCAAAGGCTTCAGGCGTCTGCAAGGTCGTTTTCAGCGTAATTGGCGATGCGACATAGAGGTTTTCGATCTTGCCCGGCGCCGACAGGAAGTTTGACTGCTTGATAGCGGTCAAAACCTCCGATGCGGTGGTCTTGCGTGCAGCGAGCTGAATCGGATCGATCCAGACACGCATCGAGAACACCTGACCACCCAGAACCTGCGCATCGGCAACACCTTGAATCGTCGACATACGCGGCTGGATGACGCGCTGCAGATATTCGGTAAGCTGCACACTGGACATGTTGGGATTTTGCACAGCCAGATACATGGTCGCGAACTCCTGACCAGTACCCTTCTTGATCACGGGATCATCGGCTTCCGTTGGCAGATCACCGCGAACCTGATTGACCTTGGAAATGACCTCGGTCAGCGCCGCGTCTGGATCAGCGCCAAGTTTCATCTGCACGGTGACCGTGCTGGATGACGGCACCGATGATGATGTCACATAGTCAATGTTTTCCGTTGTGGTGACAGCCTTGGCAATCGGTGCAGAAATGAAACCCTGCATCAGATCGGCGCTGGCGCCCGCATAAGTCGTTGTGATGGTGATAGCCGTTTCGTCAACCTTCGGGTACTGGCGAACCGCAAGGTTCGACACGCCCTGGGCGCCGAGCAGGATAATCATCAAGGCGACAACCGTCGACAGAACTGGACGGCGAATGAATACATCTGAGAAATTCATTTTGTGGGCAGTCCCGCGTCAGTGGTGTTGGCTGGATTGACGGCATTGGCAATTGTCACTGCTCCGCCGGCGTTCAAGCGATTTTGGCCTGCAGTCACAACAATATCGCCCGCCTTGATGCCTTTGGTGATCTCAACCAAAAGACCTGAGCGGCGACCCGGCGTAACGAAAACCTGCGCAAGAACAAATCGCTCTTCCTTCTTGGCAGCGGCAGGGTCAGCTGGCTTTGTTGCGTCGGCTGGCTTGGCAGCGTCTGCTGGTTTGGCAGCATCGGCAGCCTTGGCCGGCTCTTCCTTCTTTACCTCAGGACGAAGAACGAAGATGTAATCGCCGTAAAGGCTGGAGACGAGCGCGGTCTGCGGCAGAGTAAACACCGCATCTTCCTTTGGAAGCGTGACATAGACCTGAGCAAACTGGCCCGGACGCAATTTGCCGTCCGAGTTGTCGACCTTCGCACGCACGGAAACCAGCCGTGTTGCCGGATCGATCCGTGGCTCTACAGCCGTGATCTCACCATTGTAGCTCTGGTTGGTATCTGACAGGCTCATCTTGATCTGTTGTCCGATATGAACCTGATTGAGATTTTGCTCGTTAACCGTGAAATCGACGCGCATGGTGGCAAGATCCTGCAACGAGACAACAACGTCGCCCGGCTTCAGATACTGCCCCTGTTCGATCTGCGGAATACCAACCGTGCCCTTGAAAGGCGCCTTGAGCAGCTTCTGCTCCATGACGGCCTGCAATTTGGCAATTTCGGCCTTCTTGGCCAGTGATGCGGCCTGTGCCGTATCCACATTGGATTCAGCGCCGACACCACGCGTATTCAGCGTGCGTGCGCGTGCCAATGTCTGATCGTTCAGAACATCCTGAGCCTTGGCAGCCACAATATCAGCCTTTTCGATGGCATCATCCAGCTGCAGGAGCGAAGCGCCCTGCTCTACAACCTGATTTGCCGTGAAAGGGATTTCCTTGACGATACCAGCAACCTCGACAGCCAGGCTAACGCCCTGAATAGCGCTGACGGAGCCGATGGCTTCAATATTCGGTGTCCATACGCTGGGTTCAACCTTGTAGGTCGAGACAGCTTGGGCAGGCTGTTGCATGGTGGCAAAGAACTGCTTGATCATTCCCTCTTTGAAATAATTGAACCAAACCAAGCCTCCGCCAAGCACCACGACCAGAAGTAGAATGATCACGGGTAGAATGTAGCGCTTTATCATGGGGAACCGCTCCGGAACAAAACAATGGCCAGCAAAGTTTGTTGCCAGCCTGTCAAATGAGAATAACGTGATGTGGACTTGATTGCCACGTGCCATTTACTGTACCGTCCGGACGGTAAAGTCAATAGAAACAGGATTCCTTATGGGACTAAAGTTTTGAAGAAAGAGCAGAATGCGGGCGGCAGTTCTCACAACGAAAGATAAAATTCTGCAGGCAGCTGCGGAAATCGCCATGGAGGTGGGTCCTGTTCACCTCTCTCTTGATGCGGTCGCGAGGCGAGCGGGGCTTTCAAAAGGCGGCTTGCTCTATACGTTCCCCACCAAGGCCAAACTGCTCGAAGCACTGGTTGAGCACCATGTGGCGGAGTTTGACGAATCACTGCGCATGCAGGAAGCCAAGCGAAACCACAAGGTGAACAGCGTGGTTCAGGCCTGTATCGAGGTGTATCGCGCTGAATTTGTGCTCAATGAGCCTGAACCATCGGGCATATTGGCTGCTATCGCCAATGATCCGAGCTTTATCGATCCCATCAGGCGCTACAACAAACAATTACTCGATCGTATGAAAGAGAACTCGGAAGATCCGACAATGGCGCTGATCGCATTTCTGACCATAGAAGGCCTGCGCAGCCTGAAGCTGCTCGATATGGATACCCTGACCCACGAAGATCAGATCACGGCGATTGACGGGTTGCGTCAGCTTTTTGCGCCCTGTGATCCCGATAAGCCATCCCAGCCCGCAACGGGCTGATCAGGCATAAACCGGAATATCACCCTGAGCCCAGGCACCTTGGGTCTCTTCGCTGAATGCCTCGAAGCGTTTGGCCTCAATGGCATTGCGGATGCCCTGCATATGCTGCTGGTAATAGGCCAGATTATTCCATGTCAGCAACATGCCGCCGAGTGCTTCACCTGATTTGACCAGATGATGCAGATAGGCGCGGCTGTAATCACGCGCGGCCGGGCATGACGACTCTTCATCAAGCGGACGCGGATCATCCGCATGGCGGGCATTGCGCAAATTGACCTTGCCGCGCCGGGTAAAGGCAAGACCATGCCGCCCTGCCCGTGTCGGCATCACACAATCGAACATATCGATCCCGCGTGCGACGGATTTCAGAATATCGTCAGGCGTACCGACGCCCATCAGATAACGCGGCTTTTCCGTGGGAAGTTCGGGACAGGTCACATCGAGCATATCGAGCATGACGTCCTGCGGCTCGCCGACTGCAAGACCACCGACCGCATAGCCCTTCAAATCCATGGCTTTAAGCGCCTGCGCGGAGCGAATGCGCAAATCCGGCACGTCGCCGCCCTGCACGATGCCAAACATCGCCTTACCAGGTTGAACACCAAAGGCCGTCTTGCACCGTTCGGCCCAGCGCAACGACAATTCCATAGCGCGCTGAATATCCTTCGGCGTCGAAGGCAAAGCCACACACTCATCGAGCTGCATCTGAATATCGGAATCTAGCAAGCCCTGTATCTCGATTGAACGTTCCGGGCTCATTTCATAGGCGCGCCCATCGATATGCGAGCGGAAGGTCACGCCTTTTTCGTCGAGCTTGCGCAATTGCGCCAGAGACATGACCTGAAAACCACCGGAGTCCGTCAGGATTGGTCCCGGCCAGCGGGCGAAATCGTGCAGACCACCCAGCTTGGCAATGCGCTCGGCACTGGGACGCAACATCAGGTGATAGGTATTGCCAAGAATGATATCGGCACCAAGATCGGCAACCTGATCCATATACATGGCTTTGACCGTCCCGGCCGTGCCTACAGGCATGAATGCGGGCGTTCGCACGGTACCGCGTGGCATGGTGATTTCACCACGCCGGGCTTTGCCATCGGTTGCGATCAGTTTGAATTCAAAATTTTCTGTCATGATGCGGATCGCCATAACAGGCTTGCATCGCCATAGGAATAGAAGCGGTAGTGATTTTTGATCGCATAGGCATAGGCCTCATGCATGCGCTCAAACCCGCTGAAGGCGGAAACCAGCATGAACAGCGTCGATTTGGGCAGATGAAAATTGGTCATCAGCAGATCAACCGCGCGGAACTGATAACCCGGCGTGATGAAAATATCCGTCGGACCCGACCACGCTTTGACAACGCCATCGGGCGTGGTCGCGCTCTCAAGCAGTCGCAGCGATGTAGTGCCGACGCTGACAATACGTCCACCCCGTGCTTTCACGGCATTCAGCGCATCAGCAGTGGCTTGATCGACGTGGCCAATCTCCGCATGCATCTTGTGATCGGCAGTATCATCGGCTTTGACGGGCAAAAAGGTGCCCGCTCCCACATGCAGCGTCACGAAATGTTCTTCGATACCGCGCTTCTTCAGGTCTTCGAGCAGTGCAGGCGTAAAATGCAGCCCAGCAGTGGGCGCAGCGACTGCACCTTCCTCACGAGCATAAATGGTCTGATAATCTTCCTTATCGCGGCCGTCTTCTGCACGCTTTGAGGCAATATAGGGCGGCAAGGGAATATGCCCGACGGCAGCAATCGCCTGATCAAGATCGGCGCCGCTGAAATCAAAGACCAGCAAAGCCTCGCCCGCTTCGCCTTTCTCTGCAACAGTGGCCTGAAGCGATCCCAGCAGACAGGCATTGTTGCCATGGCCGAAATCGATCCGCTCTCCCTGTTTGATGCGTTTCGCGGGGCGCAAAAAGGCTTTCCAGCGATCTGGTCCGGTGCGCATATGCAGGGTCGCGCTGATTTGGGCTTTCACGCCTTCACGTTCGCGAAAACCTTCAAGTTGCGCAGGTATCACTTTGGTATCATTGAAAACCAGCGCATCGCCAGCCTGCAGAAAATCACCAAGATTCCTGACAATATTGTCCTCAAATCCTGAAGTATTCGCCTTCACAAGCAAAAGCCGCGCTGAATCGCGCGGCTCTGCAGGTCTCAATGCGATGTTTTCTTCCGGCAGGTCAAAATCGAAAAGATCAACACGCATGATGTATCAATGCGATCTTATTCGACGTCTGCGGCAACGCGCATCGACACGATCGAATCCGGATCCTGCACAGGCTCGCCGCGCTTGATCGTGTCGACATTGTCCATACCTTCGATAACCTGACCCCAAACCGTGTACTGACGGTTGAGAAAAGCAGCATCATCAAAGCAGATGAAGAATTGGGAATTGGCAGAATTCGGGTTCTGCGAACGGGCCATGGAGCAAGCGCCACGACCATGGTTGGCATTGGAGAATTCAGCCTTCAGATCAGGTTTTTCCGAACCACCCATACCGGCGCGCGATGGATTGAACGACGAACCGCCCTGCTTGCCAAACTTCACGTCGCCAGTCTGCGCCATGAAACCGTCGATAACGCGGTGAAACACAACGCCATCATAGGCGCCTTCGCGTGCCAGTTCCTTGATGCGCTCGACATGGCCGGGGGCGAGGTCAGGATAGAGTTCAATGACAACATTGCCCTTGGTCGTTTCGAGCAAAATCGTGTTTTCTGGATCTTTGTAAGCCATATGAGGCATCTCCTGTTTTATGTGTGTTATTTTGCCGGACCGACAGTGACCTTGATCATCTTGTCCGGGCTATCGACAGCGCCGTTCTGCGCTTCATTGCCTTTTTTGATCTTGTCGACGGTTTCCATACCGCTCGTCACCTTGCCGACAACCGTGTACTGGCCGTTCAGGAACGAGCCATTGTCAAACATGATGAAGAACTGCGAATTGGCCGAATTGGGGTTGGATGAACGCGCCATGCCAACAGTGCCGCGCACGAAGGGTTCCTTCGAGAACTCGGCAGGCAGGTCAGGACGCTTGGAACCACCGGTTCCAGCGGCCGCCTGATTATAGCCCTTCTCGGTATTGCCATACTGCACATCGCCAGTCTGGGCCATGAAACCCGGAATAACGCGATGGAATACGACACTGTTATAGGCACCTTCCTTGGCGAGTGCCTTGATCTGCTCGACATGTTTTGGAGCAAGATCGGGGCGCAGTTCGATCTTTACATCGCCGTCCTTGAGCTTGATGATCATTGTGTTCTGGTCATCGGCCCAGCTTGGGCTCAATGATGCGAAAGACAGGGAAGAAACGGCCGCCACAAGAAGCGCAGTGCGAAATACGGACATGAAAGTCTCCAAAGGATCGGGTTAAAAAGAGAGCCCTATTTGAATTTGGCCTTGAGCGCCTCGGCGACAAGAGCAGGAGCAAAGTGCCTGATATCACCGCCCATGGCCGCAATCTGGCGGACCAATGTGGCAGTAATTGTGCGAACCGAAGGATCGGCCGGAAGGAATACAGTTTGCAGTTCCGGCGCCATCTGGCCGTTCATGCCAGCCATCTGCATTTCATAGTCAAGATCAGTACCGTCACGCAGGCCCCGCACCAATAGCGAAGCACCATGTTTACGCGCTGCATCAATCACCAATCCGTCAAAAGAAATCACTTCGAGCCGCTGACTATCCTTGCCGAAAACATCCGCCGCAACGCGGTTGATGAGGTCCATACGCTCGGCAAAGGAAAACAACGGCGCCTTGCCCGGATGAATGCCGATGGCCACGAAAACCTTGTCGGCAAGGCGCAACGAGCCCTTCAGGACATCCATATGGCCATTGGTGATCGGGTCAAATGATCCGGCGTAAATTGCGATTGTCATACCGTCTCCTAACCGTTTTGCCCGCAGCTTTCAATGGCCGCAAACATTGCCCTTTCATTCTTAAATGAACGGAAGATGAACGAGGCAATCAGCAAGCATTCAGTTGCCGTTAACTATAAAGAACTCTGAAAATGAAACCTTTTGGCTCTTAGGGCGTTGTTAACCATAAGAAAGCTGAAGATTGAAGGGACCAGAAATGTTTATTCTTCTTAGCGTTGGCATGATGATCGCGATGATGGTTTCCGCCGTCGTCATGATGATCGAAGAAAACAAAAAGCGGGAAGCCAAAGTAAAGACATCCCGCTTCGGTATTTATCCTATGAATGGCCGCATCGACCGCCAGCGGTTCTAACTTTCGTCAGAACCGCTCTCTGGGGCTGATGTATCTGCCTCACCGTCGATAGGCGCAACTACCTCAAGTTCTTCGTCTTCGCTGTCGGTTTCTGAAATCCGCTCGACCGAAACAACCTTCTCGCCATCCGCAGTATTGAAGATCGTCACGCCCTTCGTGGAGCGTCCCGCGAGGCGAATACCGTTCACCGGCACACGGATCAGCTGACCACGATCAGAAACAAGCAGTATCTGATCCGAAGCTTCGACCGGGAACAGCGATACCAGCTTGCCGATTTCATCAGTCTTTGATGTATCCGTTGCGCGGATGCCCTTGCCGCCGCGTCCTGAAACGCGGAACTCGTAGGACGAAGAGCGCTTGCCATAGCCAAATTCGCTGACGGTCAGAACCGTTTGTTCGCGATCACGCAACTCGCCATAGCGTTCCGGACCAAGATCCGTCACATCCGTAGCCTCTTCGCCGACCAATGCGATTTCCTCGACATCATCTGCGCCCTGCGCACGCCGCTCTGCAGCGGCCTGCTTCAGATAAGCTGTCCGTTCGGCAGGCGTCGCTTCGACATGACCAAGAATAGCCATCGAAATGATCGTATCGCCGGGCGCCAATGTGATGCCACGCACGCCGATGGAATTGCGGCCAGCAAAGACGCGCACATCGGTAACCGGGAAGCGAATACACTGGCCGCCGGCTGCTGTCAGAAGCACATCGTCAAATTCATCGCATGTATCGACGCCGAGGATTTCATCGCCCTCTTCTTCGAGCTTCATGGCGATCTTGCCATTGCGATTGACCTGAACGAAGTCAGAAAGCTTATTCCGGCGCACGGTGCCGCGCGTCGTTGCAAACATCACATCGAGATTTGCCCAGCTTGCCTCATCCTCAGGCAACGGCATGATCGTGGTGATGCGTTCGCCCTGTTCGAGCGGCAGCATGTTGATCAGCGCCTTGCCGCGTGATTGCGGTGTGCCAATCGGCAGACGCCAGACCTTTTCCTTATAAACAATACCGCGCGAGGAGAAGAACAGCATCGGCGTGTGGGTATTGGCCACAAACAACCTTGTGACGAAATCCTCGTCCTTCATGGTCACGCCCGAACGGCCCTTGCCGCCACGACGCTGTGCGCGATAGGTCGTCAGTGGAACGCGCTTGATATAACCCGCATGGCTGACAGTCACGACCATATCTTCGCGGGCGATCAGGTCTTCATCGTCCATATCAGCACCGCCATCGGTCAATTCCGTGCGGCGTGGTGTGCCGAATTCGTCGCGAATAGCGGCAAGTTCGTCCTTGACGATGGTCATGATGCGCAGGCGCGACGCCAGAATTTCGAGATAATCCTTGATCTCGACGCCGATCTTATTGAGCTCGTCGGCGATTTCATCGCGTCCAAGCGCCGTCAGACGCTGCAGACGCAGGTCAAGAATGGCGCGGGCCTGCTCTTCCGACAGATTGTAGGTATTGTCATCATTGAGCGTGTGCCGCGGATCAGCAATCAGCGTGATCAGCGGAGCCACATCATTGGCTGGCCAGCGACGCTCCATCAACTGGTCACGCGCCGTCGCTGGGTCCGGAGCCCGACGGATCAGCGCAATGATTTCGTCAATATTGGCAACGGCAATCGCCAGACCAACCAAGACATGCGCGCGGTCACGCGCCTTGCGCAGCAGGAACTTTGTGCGGCGACTGACAACTTCCTCGCGGAAGGCGACAAACGCGCGCAAAATATCCATCAGGTTCAGAAGGCCGGGCTTACCACCATTGAGTGCCACCATATTGGCACCGAATGACGATTGCAGGGGCGTGAAGCGATAAAGCTGATTGATGATAACGTCAGCAACCGCATCACGCTTCAATTCCACGACAACGCGGTAACCGTCACGATCAGACTCATCGCGAATGTCCGAAATGCCCTCAATACGCTTTTCGCGCACCAGATCGGCCATCTTTTCGATCATCGTCGCCTTATTAACCTGATAAGGCACTTCGGTGATAATAATGGCTTCGCGGTCGCCGCGCATGCTCTCGACAGCAACCTTGCCGCGCATCAGGATCGAACCACGACCGGTACTATAGGCCGAATGGATACCCGAACGGCCTAGAACGATACCGCCTGTCGGGAAATCCGGTCCGGGAATGATTTCCATCAGTTCCGGCAGGTCAATCGCCGGATTGTCGATCAGGGCAATACAGCCATTGATGACTTCAGCAAGATTGTGCGGAGGAATGTTGGTGGCCATACCGACGGCGATACCACCGGAGCCATTGACCAGAAGGTTCGGAAAGCGCGCAGGAAGAACCACCGGCTCCTGCTCACGGCCATCGTAATTGTCCTGAAAATCGACGGTTTCCTTGTCAATATCTTCAAGGAGTGACTCCGTAACCTTCTCAAGACGGCACTCGGTGTAACGCATCGCGGCGGGAGAATCGCCATCGATGGAACCAAAATTGCCCTGTCCATCAACAAGCGGATCGCGCAGCGACCAGTCCTGCGCCATGCGAACCAGCGCATCATAGATCGAAGCATCGCCATGCGGGTGGAATTTACCCATGACTTCACCGACGACACCGGCAGACTTACGATAGGACCTGTTCCAGGACAGACCCATTTCGTTCATCGCATGCAGGATACGCCGATGCACCGGCTTCAAACCGTCACGCACGTCAGGCAATGCACGGCTGACAATCACGCTCATGGCATAGGAGAGATAGGAGCTTTGCATCTCCTCGATAATGGAAATCGGCTCGATACCGAAATTTCCGCCTGGTTTATCGTCTTCTGGGCCGGATGGTGGGGTTAGTTCAGACACGAGGCACTCATCTTTCGTATAGAATCAATCTTCATCTTATAGCGGCTTTTCAACGCAAAAGCCAACCAACGGCACCGCAATGCACAGTTGAAAACCCTTTGTTTTCAATAGGATACAACAGTTCATTTCAATCAGTGAAAAACTTGGTTGCAAAATCTCAACTTTATCGACGCTTCACCGCGAATCCGGTACTGTTCATCAGCTTCAATCAGAGAAGAAAAGCAAAATCGTGGCGCTTTATGACACCCTGCTCAATGCGCTCGTTACCTTGATGGTGACGATCGATCCACCGGGACTGGCGCCGCTCTTTCTGGCGTTGACACGGGGCATGAATCGCAAGGAGCGTGGTCAGGTCGCCTTGCGCGCCAGCATCACTGCTTTCATCGTCCTGACGATTTTCGCTGTCGCCGGTGCGCAGATATTGGCGCTGTTTGGCATCACCATCGGTGCCTTCCGTATTGCGGGTGGCCTGCTCCTGTTCTGGATCGCGTTCGAAATGATCTTCGAGAAGCGACAGGAGCGTCACGAGAAGAGCGCCACGATTGCCATCACCAAGGATCATATCCGCAATATCGCTGCTTTTCCGCTGGCCATTCCGCTGATTGCCGGTCCCGGCGCTATCTCGGCAACAATCCTGCTTGCCGGCACCTTGTCCGAGCCGGTATCGCGCCTTGCGCTGATTGGTATCATTCTGATCTGTATCGCTGCGTCCTACCTCGTATTTTTCCTTGCTGAGCGCGTTGACCGGTTTTTGGGTGAAACTGGCCGTTCGATCCTCACACGCCTTCTGGGCGTCATCCTTGCGGCGCTGGCGGTGCAATTCGTGGCGGATGGTATCAAGACCTTCATCACCACCTGATTATTTGAGATGATCTTCCTCTGCCGCATCCTTCTGCGTGATCAGTCGCGCGCTGCGCGCACCGCTGACTGAAATCCACAACCAACTCATGGCTACGGCAAGACGATTGCGCACGCCGATCAGAAAGTAGATGTGCGCCAGTCCCCATAACCACCAGGCGACATACCCCTTAAGCTTGATAAAGCCAAAATCCGTAACTGCCGCGCGCTTGCCGATCGTTGCAAGATCACCCGCATGGCGATAGCGGAAGGGCCTTGGCGTATTATCGCCCGCCAGTCTTGCCTTGATGGTCTTTGCGACATGAATGCCCTGCTGTTTGGCCGCAGGCGCAATACCGGGAACCATGCCCTTGTCGCCATTCTTGACGGTCGCCGTATCGCCGATGACAAAAATATCCGGATGACCGGGTGCCGTCAGATCATCATTGACAACAACACGCCCTGCCCGGTCTGCCGATACGTCGAGCCATTTTGCCGCCGGAGACGCCTGAACGCCCGCAGCCCAGATGATGGTCGCAGCACCCACAAATTTACCGGCATATTCCACACCATCGGCAGTACATTTCATCACCGGATTGCCCAGATGCACCTGCACGCCAAGCTTTTCCAGCGCCCGCTGCGCATAGGCAGACAGATCAGGCGCGAAAGCGCCGAGCACCCGGTCTCCGCCTTCGATCAGGATCACCTTTGCCGTGGCAGGATCGATGACCCTGAACTCACCTTTCAGCGTATCGCGGGCAAGATCAGCAATCGTTCCGGCGACTTCAACGCCTGTCGGTCCCGCGCCGATGATCACGAATGTCAGCAAAGCCTCGCGGCGCTTCGGATCAGGCTCGCGTTCAGCCTTTTCAAAGGCGGTCAGAATACGTCTGCGGATCGTGGTGGCATCTTCAAGCGTCTTGAGACCGGGGGCAAATGGCTCCCAATCATCATGGCCGAAATAGGCATGGCGCGCGCCTGTTGCCAGCACCAACGTGTCGTAGGGAATAACCTCGCCATCCGCTGTTGAAATGGTCCGCGCATTTGTATCAACACTTTTAACAGTGCCAAGCAATGTCTTGATATTGCTGTATTTACGCAGGAGATGCCGGATAGGCCAAGCAATTTCCGATGTGGCCAGTGTCGATGTCGCAACCTGATAAAGCAAAGGCTGGAAAAGGTGGTGGTTGCGCTGATCGACAACAGTGACGTCGACATCAGCATTGCGCAAGGAATTGGCCGCTTCCAGTCCCCCGAATCCCGCCCCGACAATGACCACCCGGCGCGGGGTGTTCGAGGGCTTCGCAGTATCTGTCATATCAGGCTCCTTGAGCAAAAGCCTCCCTGTTCCTTTAGAGCATCTAACACGCCGAGCGAAAAGGTCAAAACGGCTGGCTTACCGCCGTCAGTGCAGCCCAGCGGCCCGGTGTGATGCCAAAAGCTTTCTTGAACTGCCGGTTGAGATGACTTTGATCGGAAAAACCCGTTTCCGCTGCAATTTCCGCCAGCGGCACACCAATTTTCATCAGATCCTTTGCCCGCTGAAGGCGGCGCATCAACAGGAACCGATGCGGACTTGTGGCATAGAGCGTCCGAAAATGCCGCGATAACGCGTAACGATCAAGACCGCTGACCGTTTTCAGCTCCTGTGAACGCACCACGCGCAAGGCATTGTCAGCCAGATAGTCACGTGCCATCCCCGCCTGCCTCACTGCTGGTTTGCCCATCGGCTTCAATGGCTGCCCGGCATGCCGGGACAATCCCTGCGCCAACTGTGCGACGATATCATCAGCCAGCAGCTCATCCATTTCCTCGTCCAGATTGTTGAAAGCCATTGAAATGGCCTGAACAAGCGGCGCATCGGCAAAGACCGGATCGCTGATAAAAGGCAATGACCCTCGATTGCCGCCAAGTGCCTCTATTGCCAGCGCGGGTTCGAGATAGATAATCCGGTAACGCAGGCCATCATCCGTGCCAGCACCGCCATCATGCACTTCATCAGGGTGCAAAACCAGAATATTGCCGGGAAGGCTTTGCCGCTTTTCGCCGCGATATTGAAATGTCTGCACGCCATGCAGCGTCAGGCCAATGGCATAGGTATCATGCCGGTGCGGCTCAAACGCATCGCCGGTAAAGCGCGCTTCCATACGTTCAAGGCCCGGATTGGAAGGCGCCGACAGAATCGCATCGCGCACCGGACGTTCGCACAAACGTCCAAGACCGCGCAGCGCTTCCTCTCTTAGATTTTCCGGCATCCGCATTCCCGACCCATGACTGGAGACCTAGATTTGGTGTTTGATACGAAAATTGCAATTGTTGTGCGCGATGATTTAGCGACGTGGCAGAAACTCAACGTGTCCTCATTCCTGACCGGTGGCCTTGTTGCGCAAACCTCTGGTTTGATCGGTGAGCCCTATATAGATCGTGCTGGCAATCATTATCACGCTCTGCCCATCCAGCCCATTATCATACTGACGGCAAATCAGGTCACCCTGTCGGCGATCCATCGCCGCTCACTGGAGCGCGAGGTCAAATCCTGTCTCTATGTCGAGGAAATGTTTGCAACCGGCTATGACCAGCTCAATCGGGCGACATTTGCCCGGTTTGCGCCTGATGATGCCAAAGTTGTCGGCATTGCGCTGCGGGCGGAAAAGAAGATTGTCGACAAGATCACCAAGGGTGCAAAAATGCATCCATGAGCCTACCAACCTGATACGAGCGCAAACACAACGAGATAACGCACCGTCTTGGCAATCGCGACCAGCAGGACAAAACTCCATATTGGTTCGCGCAAGACGCCCGCAATCACTGTCAGCGGATCGCCAATGATCGGCACCCAGCTCAAAAGCAGCGTCCACTTGCCATAGCGCTGATACCAGCGCGTGGCACGGTCCAGTTGCGCCTCGCTTGCCGGGAACCATTTTCTGTTGCGAAACTGTTCAATCCCACGCCCAAGCAGCCAGTTGACCATGGAACCAAGGACATTGCCCACGCTTGCAACGGCAATCAAAGCGGATGCCGGATAGGAATGGCTAAGAAGTAACCCCGCAAGCAGCGCTTCCGATTGCATGGGTAAAATGGTTGCGGCCGCAAAAGCGGCCGCGAACAATCCGGCATAAACACCAAAATCAAGCATGATCAGGCAATAACCGGCAACTGATTACAAAACTGGATCAGAACGGAATCTCGTCATCGAGATCACGCGAGAAATTACCGCCTGCATTGTTGCCGCCGCCGCTATTGCTTGACGAGGACGCGCTGGAACGGCCGAAATCGGAACCATAATCACCATTATCGGAAACCTGGCCACGGCTCGAATTATCAAAAGAACGCCCGCCGCCGGAACCGGCACCCTCACCGCGTGAATCGAGCATCTGCAATTCGCCGCGGAACTTCTGCAGAACGATTTCCGTCGTGTAGCGCTCATTGCCGGTCTGGTCCTGCCATTTGCGCGTCTGCAAGGAGCCCTCAATATAGACCTTCATGCCTTTTTTCAGATACTGCTCGGCAACCTTGGTCAGATTATCGTTGAAAATAACGATATTATGCCATTCGGTTTTTTCCTTGCGTTCGCCGCTGTTCTTGTCGCGCCAGCTTTCTGACGTGGCAAGGCTGAAACTGACAACAGGATCACCTGAACCCATTTTCCGAACTTCCGGGTCCTTGCCCAGATTGCCTACCAAAATCACCTTGTTGACACTGCCGGCCATAAAAATACTCCACAAAATTAGCTTTTCGATTTTGCGCCATCATACAGAAGCCGCGCACCCGGCGGGTAACTGTCTGGCTCTATCCACAAAATACTGCTCAAATCCCGCATCCAACTGCCGTGAAACGCATGGCTGGATGAACTGGCAACTGACATTCTCCTGACAAATCTGTCAGGAGCCTTGCCCTCGTGCCGTTTCACCGGTGCAACTTTCCTGCGCTTGTCTGGTTTATCAGACGCGGAACCAACAGGTTTTGCGCTGATTTCACCTTGCCTGCAATATTTGTTCTTTTTTTGTTCTATCACTTGCTCTATGGATGTCAACATGGCTATGGTGATTCCAACTCAGGTACAGCCTCGTAATTTGCAGGAAACTTTCTAAATAAGGGAAAGACTCCGGCCAGCGAGCCAGTTCCTCCCCCATAACGGCGTGACAGTCATGAGCGATCAGAAATTTATATCCATTCGTGGTGCCCGCGAACACAATTTGAAGAATGTCGACCTCGACCTGCCGCGCGACAAGCTTATTGTCATGACGGGCCTGTCCGGTTCGGGCAAATCGTCCCTCGCATTTGATACGATCTATGCGGAAGGCCAACGGCGTTATGTCGAGAGTCTGTCGGCCTATGCCCGGCAGTTTCTGGAGATGATGCAAAAGCCCGATGTCGATCAGATTGACGGACTTTCACCAGCTATTTCCATTGAGCAGAAGACGACGAGCCGCAATCCGCGTTCCACGGTCGGCACTGTCACGGAAATCTACGATTATCTGCGTCTGCTCTATGCGCGTGTCGGCATTCCCTATTCACCTGCAACGGGCCTGCCAATTGAAAGCCAGACCGTCAGCCAGATGGTTGACCGCGTTCTGGCGCAGGATGAGGGCACGCGGCTGTTTATTCTCGCGCCAATTGTCCGCGGTCGCAAAGGCGAATACCGCAAGGAATTGGCCGATCTGCAGAAGCGCGGCTTCCAGCGCGTAAAAGTTGACGGCATATTCTACGAAATTGCCGATGTTCCGGCGCTGGACAAGAAATACAAGCATGACATTGATGTGGTGGTCGACCGCGTTGTCGTGCGTTCGGATATTTCGGCTCGTCTGGCTGACAGTCTCGAAACAGCGCTGAAGCTTGCCGATGGCATTGCTCTGGCGGAATTTGCCGACAAGCCGCTTCCATCTGATGAAACATCTGGTGAATCCGCGAATAAATCCAAGAACGAGACACATGAGCGTCTGATGTTCTCGGAAAAGTTTGCCTGTCCGGTTTCGGGTTTCACCATTGCCGAAATTGAGCCGCGCCTGTTCTCGTTCAACAATCCGTTTGGTGCATGTCCGACCTGCGATGGCCTTGGCACCCAGAAGGCAATTGATCCCAGTCTGATCGTCCCGGATGGAAGCCTTACTTTAAAGGGTGGCGCTATTGCACCTTGGTCGAAATCGAGCTCGCCCTATTACAACCAGACATTGGAAGCATTGGGCGGCAGCTACGGCTTCAAACTCGCTGACCGCTGGCGCGATATCAATGAAGAGGCACAGAACGCCATCCTTTACGGCACCGGCAGCCGCGAAGTTCATTTCTCCTATGATGACGGCCTGCGTTCCTACAAGACAACAAAGCCTTTCGAAGGCGTCATTCCCAATCTGGAACGGCGCTGGAAGGAAACAGATTCGGCTTGGTCGCGTGAAGAGATTGAGCGCTTCATGTCCGGCACCCCCTGCCCGGCCTGCGGCGGTTATCGCCTGAAGCCGGAAGCGCTGGCCGTCAAGATCGGCGGTCTGCACATTGGTCAGATTACCGAAAAGTCGATCCGCCATGCCGACGCCTGGTTCAGCGATATCGATAAAAGCTTCAACGACAAGCAGACCGAAATTGCCGCGCGTATCCTCAAGGAAATTCGCGAGCGTTTGCGCTTCCTCAATGATGTCGGCCTCGATTATCTGGCACTGTCGCGCAACTCAGGCACGCTATCCGGTGGTGAGAGCCAGCGCATTCGTCTGGCATCGCAGATCGGTTCCGGCCTCACTGGCGTGCTGTATGTTCTCGACGAGCCATCCATCGGTCTGCATCAGCGCGATAATGAGCAGCTTTTGAAGACGCTGCGCCATTTGCGCGATCTCGGCAATACGGTCATCGTCGTCGAACATGACGAAGATGCGATCCTGACCGCCGATTATGTGGTTGATATTGGTCCAGCTGCCGGTATTCACGGCGGCGAGATCATCGCGGCGGGCACGCCTGCCGATATTATGGCAAGTCCGAAATCACTGACAGGCAAGTATCTGTCCGGTGCGATTGAGGTGGCCGTACCTGCGGAGCGGCGCAAGCTGAACAAAAAGCGCATCAAGATCGTCGGCGCGCGCGGCAATAATCTGAAAAACGTTTCCGCGGAAATTCCGCTTGGCACCTTTACCGCAGTGACGGGTGTATCCGGTGGTGGCAAGTCGACATTCCTGATCGAGACCCTGTTCAAGTCGGCCTCGCGCCGCATTATGGGTTCGCGCGAACAACCGGCGGAACATGACCGGATTGATGGTCTGGAATTCCTCGACAAGGTTATCGATATCGACCAATCGCCGATTGGCCGCACGCCGCGTTCCAATCCCGCGACCTATACGGGTGCGTTCACGCCGATCCGTGACTGGTTTGCCGGTCTGCCGGAAGCCAAGGCACGCGGCTACCAGCCGGGACGCTTCTCATTTAACGTCAAGGGCGGGCGCTGTGAGGCCTGTCAGGGCGATGGCGTGATCAAGATCGAGATGCACTTTCTGCCCGATGTCTATGTTACCTGTGATGTCTGCCACGGCAAACGGTATAACCGCGAAACATTGGAAGTGCTGTTTAAAGGCAAATCCATTGCCGATGTGCTCGATATGACTGTTGAGGAAGGCGCCGAGTTCTTTGCCGCTGTTCCCGCCGTGCGTGACAAGTTGCAGACACTGGCAAAGGTGGGGCTTGGCTATATTCACGTCGGCCAGCAGGCCAATACCCTGTCGGGTGGTGAGGCACAGCGCATCAAGCTTGCCAAGGAACTGTCGCGCAAGGCAACGGGGCGCACGCTCTACATCCTTGACGAGCCGACAACCGGCTTGCATTTCCATGACGTAGCAAAACTTCTTGAAGTGCTGCATGAGCTTGTGGACCAAGGCAATACGGTCGTGGTTATCGAGCACAATCTTGAAGTCATCAAGACAGCCGACTGGGTCATTGATCTTGGACCGGAAGGTGGTGATGGCGGCGGTGAGATTGTTGCTGTCGGACGACCCGAAGAGATCGTGGAGGAGCCACGCTCCTATACCGGCAAATTCCTGAAAGAACTTTTACAACGCCGTCCCGGTAACAGGGCGCAGGCTGCGGCGGAATAGTTGACAAACCCGCCGGAGACGGCGGGTTTTGTTTATGGGCTGGAACAAAGACGGATTGACGGGAGGCAACCATCATGACCACAAGCGGGACAATCAGAACAGGGATTGGCGGCTGGATTTTCGAGCCATGGCGCGGCACCTTCTATCCCAAGGGACTGTCGAAGACCAAAGAGCTTGAATATGCCGGTCAGCATTTGAGCACTATCGAGATCAACAGCACCTATTACGGCACGCAAAAGCCGGAAACCTTTGCCAAATGGGCAAGTTCGGTTCCCAACGGCTTCATTTTCTCGGTCAAGGGCAATCGTTTTGTCACCAACCGCCGCGTGCTGGCGGAAGCCGGCGAATCTATGGAACGTTTCATCAAATCCGGTATTGCCGAACTCGCCGACCGATTAGGCCCGCTGCTCTGGCAATTTGCACCGACCAAAAAATTCGATGCTGAGGATTTTGGCGCATTTCTTGATCTTCTGCCTGAGAAGGAAGGTGGTATTCCGCTGCGCCATACGGTTGAGGTACGCCACCCCTCCTTTATCGATCCCGATTTCATTGCGCTTCTGCGCAAAAAGAATGTCGCTGTCGTCTATGCCCATCATTTCGATTATCCTGAAATTGCCGATGTGACGGCGGATTTCGTCTATGCGCGCTTGCAGAAGGGCGATGACGCAGTGGAAACTGCCTACCCCGCCAAGGAGCTTGATCAGTGGGCAGAACGGGCCAAACTTTGGGCCAGAGGGGATGAGCCGGATGATCTGCCGCTGGCAGCGCCAGCAAGCAAACCAGAGAAAAAGCCGAGAGATGTTTTTGTCTACTTCATTCATGAAGGCAAAGTGCGCGCTCCGCAGGCAGCACAGGCACTGAAGGATCGCTTACCTCGTAAGCCTATTGATGCATCACAATTGGCTGCGCTAACGGATAAAATGTATAAGCAAGACGAAAGTGCCGACCAATTCACGCGTAAAATGCGTGATGAAGACCGCTATTGATGTTTTACGTTGATACATCGGTGCTCGTAGCTGCTCTTACAGCTGAAGGGGAAACAAAGAGAGCCCAAAAATGGCTTTCCGAGCAAGCTCCCGGCGAAATTGCAATAAGCAATTGGACAATCACAGAGTTTTCGTCAGCGCTATCGATCAAATTGCGAACAGGGCAACTTGACTTGAAAAACCGAGACGAAGCACTATCGACATTCCACCGCATTGTTACTGAATCATTTAAGCTTTTTCCGGTTTCGAATATACAGTTTTCGCAAGCGGCCAAACTAGCAGATCAACACGACTTGGGGTTACGGGCTGGCGATGCATTACACCTCGCTGTTGTCCTAGATACTGGTACAACAATGTGTACCCTAGATAAACGCTTTGCGTATGCTGCCGATGCCTTGGGAGCAAGAGTTCACCAACCACACTGACTGCTTTATAGGCATTTTGATTATTTTTTAATCACATTGCGTATGACACATATTTTTCTCTGCAAGCACAATGACAGGCAGTTCGAAAAACTCCCTGCGTCAGCATGGGTAAAATCACATTCCTCGAATTAATTCACTTTAGGGGTCGACTTGGCATGCTTCCTGCTTTTTGTTGGGCAAGCGGGCAAGAGGTCCGCCTGCCATACATAGGGAGTTTATTCTCTGATGAAGAAAATTGAAGCCATCATCAAACCATTCAAGCTGGATGAGGTGAAAGAGGCACTGCAGGAAGTGGGGCTTCAGGGCATTACCGTGACTGAAGCCAAGGGCTTCGGACGTCAGAAAGGCCATACGGAACTGTATCGCGGCGCTGAATATGTCGTCGACTTTCTGCCAAAAGTGAAAGTCGAGATCGTTCTGGGCGACGAGTCCGTCGAAGCTGCCATCGAGGCAATCCGCAAGGCCGCTCAAACAGGTCGTATTGGCGACGGCAAGATATTCGTTTCCAATATCGAAGAAGTCGTGCGTATCCGTACCGGCGAATCCGGTATCGACGCAATCTGACCCTGCTATCCCATTTTGCCGGCGCTGTACCCGCCAGCCCATCCGCTATCATCGTCGCTGAACAAGGAAAACTGACATGACGACCGCAAAAGACATTCTCAAACAGATCAAGGACAATGATGTAAAGTTCCTTGACCTTCGCTTCACTGATCCGAAGGGCAAGCTGCAGCATGTGACGATGGACGTTGCCGAAGTTGACGAAGACATGTTCGCCGATGGCGTCATGTTCGACGGCTCCTCCATTGCCGGCTGGAAAGCCATCAATGAATCCGACATGGTTCTCATGCCTGACACTGACACGGTTCATATGGACCCGTTCTTTGCGCAGTCGACCATGGTCATTCTCTGCGACATTCTCGATCCGGTCTCCGGCGAAGCCTATAACCGCGATCCGCGCGGTACAGCCAAGAAGGCCGAAGCCTATATGAAGGCTGAAGGCATCGGCGACACCATTTTCGTTGGTCCAGAAGCTGAATTCTTTGTCTTTGACGACGTCAAGTACAAGGCTGATCCTTACAACACAGGCTTCAAGCTCGATTCAACAGAATTGCCGTCCAACGACGACACCGATTATGAGACCGGCAACCTCGGTCACCGTCCGCGCGTCAAGGGTGGCTATTTCCCGGTTCCTCCTATCGATTCCTGCCAGGACATGCGTTCGGAAATGCTCACGGTTCTTACCGAAATGGGCGTTCGCGTTGAAAAGCATCACCATGAAGTGGCGGCTGCACAGCACGAACTGGGCATCAAATTCGACGCCCTCACCCGCAACGCTGACAAAATGCTGATCTACAAGTACGTCGTGCATCAGGTTGCGAACGCCTATGGCAAAACTGCGACCTTCATGCCAAAGCCAATTTTCGGCGACAATGGTTCGGGCATGCATGTGCACATGTCGATCTGGAAGGAAGGCAAGCCAACCTTCGCTGGTAATGAATATGCCGGTTTGTCTGAAAACTGCCTGTTCTTCATCGGTGGCATCATCAAGCATGCCAAGGCAATCAACGCCTTCACCAACCCGTCGACCAACTCCTACAAGCGTCTGGTCCCCGGTTACGAAGCTCCGGTTCTGCTGGCTTACTCCGCACGCAACCGTTCGGCCTCCTGCCGTATCCCGTTCGGCTCGTCGCCGAAGTCGAAGCGCGTTGAAATCCGCTTCCCTGATCCGACAGCCAACCCATATCTCGGCTTTGCCGCGATGCTGATGGCCGGTCTCGACGGCATCAAGAACAAGATCCACCCCGGCCAGCCAATGGATAAGGACCTTTATGATCTTCCTGCAAAGGAACTCAAGAAGATCCCGACCGTTTGCGGCTCGCTGCGTGAAGCTCTCCAGAGCCTCGACAAGGATCGCGGCTTCCTCAAGGCCGGTGGCGTGTTCGATGACGACCAGATCGACAGCTTCATTGACCTGAAAATGGCAGAAGTGATGCGTTATGAAATGACCCCGCATCCGGTCGAATACGACATGTACTACTCGGTCTGATTAGACCTGTTTGGTATCAAGGAAAACCCCGGGCATGCCCGGGGTTTTATGCTTTTGATCGCAGCGAGACTTGGAATATCGGGGAACAATGTTATATTGTTCTTGGAGTGAGAGGCGAGCTTTCGCCCACCTCTCGTGTCTTAGATTGTGAATCGAACCCGGAGCACGACTTGCCAGCCTGTCCGGGTTCTTTTCACTTCCAGGGTGATGGTCAGTGGTTTACGCCACATCACGTCACCTCCAAGTTCAAAGGCAAGGCCATTGCCATGGTCGGGAGGCCTATCTTCCCGACGCACTGCTGGCTCAGTGCATCCTGCTTTACCCTTGAAACACCGTCACAGATTTAATGCGGCACGAATTCGCATCACGCAATAAACGTGGAGTTGAATCAATAAGATAAAGCAGGTTACTGATAGTTTTAATGGAAATCCTGGCGTGGCGCTTAGGAAGCAGCGACAGCTTCAAGCATTTTGACGGCAGCATTCATCTCGCGCTCGCGGATGGCACGGCGGGCCGCAGCTTCGGCGTCCTCGCCCCACTGTTCGATAGTCCAATCTTCATCCACATGCGCCAAATTCCACGCATTGTCGCCGGAAATTTCACCCTTCGCGACGGCAATAGCCAGAATGGCCGAACCGGTCAGGGTCGTGATTGTATGCAAAGCGGCGATGGCAAAAGCATCCTTGAACTGGCCAAGATGTACACCAAAGGCGGCAAGCGCTTCACGCGGCTGCTCCGCATGCATGACACCTTCTGCGAGGATGAACCGCGCACCGAGTTCCGATGCCGCCCAATCAATAATCGGGTCCCAGAGCTCGGTTTGGCGCGCAACCAGCCGCTCCGGTGAACCGGCACGGTAACAGAGCATATCCGAGGAGGCGAAACGCAGCACATCCTCCAGCACTGCCTGCGGATCATTGACGATGCCGTCAATGGCAGTATTGGCCAGCCGCGTTGCCGGCATTTTAGCCGGATCAATCTCTTTTTCCTGCGCAGCAAACTCATCAGCAATCAGCTGGGCCGCGTCGCGGGTCGGCAATACAAGATTTTGCCGGGCGGGTGTTTTGACGGCTCGACCATCCAGTTCAACGGCAAACAGCCCATCCTGCTCAGCCACGGCTGCAAGTTTATAAAACCGCTTGGGCAAAGGCAGCTTGGACGTTATCTGCGCCCGGCGCACCGGATCTGGATCGGAAAGGCCGTCCTGAGTGTCCAGATTAAAAAGATCGTTGCGCATGATCAAAGTCCGTCTGTTTTGGTCTCAGTGGCTGAAAGCCCGATATAAGTTAAGGCATAGGCCATCACGAGTTGCGGCTATCAAGCCTCAATTGTCTTCGTCGCCATCACGTTCATCGAGGCCAAGAAGATTCCAGGTCTGCACCATATGCGGTGGCAGTGGCGCCGTGACATCAATGATGCCGCTGCCCGACGGATTGGGAACGCGGATGCGGCGCGCATGCAGATGCAGGCGGTTTTGAATGCCACCCGGAAACGACCAGTTGGTATCGGCTTCAAAATATTTCGGATCGCCAATGATAGGGCAGCCAATATGCGCCGCATGAACACGCAGCTGGTGCGTACGCCCCGTATAAGGCTCCATTTCCAGCCAGGTCAGCACTTGGCCCGCCGATTCAATGACGCGGTAATAGGAAACCGCATGATCGGAATCCGGCTCACCGTGCTGGGCCACACGCATGCGGTCGCCATCGGGAGTGGTTTCTTTAACAAGCCACGTGGTGATCTTGTCCTCGCGCTTGCGCGGAATGCCTTTGACGAGGGCCCAATAGGTCTTCTTTGTTTCACGCTCGCGGAAAGCCGCAGTCAGTGCCTGTGCGGCGCCGCGTGTGCGTGCGACCACAAGAACACCCGACGTATCGCGGTCGAGCCGGTGCACGAGCCGGGGTTTTTCACCCTTCTTGTTGCGCCAGGCTTCCAGCATGTCATCCACATGCCTGTTAACGCCGGAGCCGCCCTGCACTGCCAGACCGGCAGGCTTGTTGAACACAAAAACCTTTGGGTCTTCATAGAGCAGCATCTGGGAAAGGACATCGCCATCTTCCCGGCCGCGAATACTCTTGCCGGTCAAATGCTGGCCATCGGCCTTGGCGTCCACCTGCAACGGCGGAATGCGCACCGATTGGCCCGCCTGCAGGCGTGTGTCCGATTTGGCGCGTGAGCCATCAACCCGGATCTGCCCCGACCGCAGCAATTTCTGCAGGTGTCCGAAACCCAAACCCGGATAATGTACCTTGAACCATCGATCAAGGCGCATTTCCGCCTCGCCGGTGTCAACTGTCTTCTGCTCTACCACTGCCATAATTCATACCCTGTCTAATCAGGCATGCGCTTAGCACTAAGCGACCGCTCTTGCGAGCCATAATCCTAAAAACAGCGCACCAATGCTCAATATGACGCTCAGGAGCACATAAATCAGTGCTGAAAACACCTCACCACGTTCCCATAAGAGCGCAACATCAAGCGAGAAAGAGGAAAAGGTGGTGAAGCCACCCATGATACCGACGGCCACAAACAGGCGAAGTTCAGTCGAACCGTCGAAACGTCGCGCCAGAAGCTCGATAAACAGCCCCATCAACAGGCCGCCAACCACGTTCACGGTCAATGTTCCCCAAGGAAAAGCTGCACCCAAAATCCTGGTCATCAGCAGGCCGACGAGATATCGAGCAACCGAACCGATAGCTCCACCTGATGCAACCAGTAATATTGCGTTCACTTTACCTTGCCTCCGGCGGTTTATTCTTTGAAGTCAAATATTTGACTCATCACGGGACGTTAACAGACGTAGAAAAATGTTCCTTGAACAGACGCGGAAGTGACACATCTTTAGAGCATTGAATATTGCAGCGCACAAGCACCTCATGCAGAGTCAAAATTGAGGAATGTGCGCAGAAGCGGGCATAACGAGCGGAGTGGCAAAGTGTCATTGATACAGATCTATTGGAAATCTCTCCAATATCTCGGGGCGGAAAAGCGTGCGACCACGTTTATCTGCCTGGTCAACGTTGCCTTGGCCCTGACAATGCTGTTTGAGCCTGTTCTTGTGGGCCGCGTCATTCAGGCGATTACAGTTAAATCCAATATCTGGCCGCCTCTCAGCCAGCTGGCCGGTGTTGGCCTGTTCCACATCGTTGCCAACGTGCTGGTATCGCGTGAAGCTGACAGGCTTGCGCATCGCCGTAAACTGTCAGTGTTGACGGAAGCCTACAATCGCGTGATCAGTATGCCGCTTGCCTGGCATCATCAGCGCGGCACGTCCAATGCCATGCACACGCTTTTGCGCGCTATTGAAACCCTGTTCAGCCTCTGGCTTGAATTCATGCGCACACATCTTGCAACCGCTGTTGCGCTCGTGGGCCTTGTTCCCATGGCCCTGTCGCAGGACTGGCGTCTGGCATCGGTTCTCGCCGTTCTTGGTGTCGTCTATGTCATCGTCAGCCGCGTTGTAACGGCAAAGACCAAGGATGGTCAGGCACAGGTTGAGCGCCACCATATTCAGGCATTCAGCCACGTGACGGACTCAATGGGCAATATCTCTGTTCTGCAGAGCTATAACCGTATTGATGAAGAAACACGCGCCCTGCAGTCTTATACAAAGCAGTTGCTGGATTCACAGTATCCGGTTCTAAACTGGTGGGCTCTGGCTGCCGGTATCAACCGCATGGCCTCGACAATCTCGATGGTGGTGGTGCTGTTCCTCGGTTCCTATTTCGTCATTCAGAACCAGTTGAATGTTGGACAGGTCGTGGCATTCACCGGTTTTGCTGCCTTGCTGATCAGCCGTCTTGACCAGCTGAGCGCCTTCGTGAACCAGATTTTTGCTGCTCGCGCCAAGCTCGAAGACTTCTATGAGATGGAAGACTCCGCTGCTTATCAGGCTGAGCCAAAGGCTGTGCACGACATCGACAATGTCAGCGGCGAAGTGGAATTCCAGAACGTGTCATTCGATTTTGCCAAATCGACACAGGGTCTGAAGAATGTCTCGTTTAAGGCCAAGGCGGGTCAGACGATCGCTATCGTCGGTCCAACGGGCGCTGGCAAGACAACGCTCATCAACGTGCTCCAGCGCGTTTATGACCCGAAGGAAGGTCGCGTGCTGGTGGATGGCATCGACACACGCACGATCAGCCGCCGTTCGCTGCGCAATGCGATTGCCACGGTGTTCCAGGATGCGGGTATGTTCAACCGCAGCATCGAGGATAATATCCGTGTTGGCCGTCCGAATGCGACCGATGAAGATGTTGCAGCCGCAGCAACTGCTGCCGATGCAAGCGACTTCATCCTGTCAAAATCGGCAGGCTTTGATACGATGGTTGGTGAGCGTGGTTCGCAGCTTTCGGGTGGTGAACGTCAGCGTGTTGCAATTGCCCGCGCTATCCTGAAGGACGCGCCGATCCTCGTGCTTGACGAAGCAACGAGTGCGCTCGACGTTGAAACGGAAGCACGCGTCAAGGTTGCGGTCGACAAGCTGTGCCAGAACCGCACGACATTCATTATTGCGCACCGTCTGTCGACGGTTCGTGATGCCGATCTTGTGCTCTTCATGGACCGTGGCGAAATCGTTGAGTCCGGCAGCTTTGATGAGTTGGCACACCAGAACGGCCGCTTCACTGCACTGCTCAAGGCCGGTGGCCTCAAGTTGGATGATGATACGACCAATGTCACGCCCTTCCCGCGCAAGCCGGAAGCTGCGGCGTAAAACCTTACATAAGCACTTAAAATGCAAAAGGCCGCTTCATCTGAAGCGGCCTTTTTTGTTCATTCTAAAACCGCAGATTTTCTGCCAAATCGGTGGTTCATGGTTCGTGGTTCGTGGTTCGTGGTTCGTGGTTCGACAAGCTCACCATGAGGGAGAGTGAGGATGCAACGCTAATCGCAGAGATTGCAGATCAAAAAGGTTGCAGAACAAAAAGGTTGCAGATCACAAAGGTTGCAGAATATAGCTCCCTTTCATCACCCCTCTCCCTCATGGTGAGCTTGTCGAACCACGAACCCACGAACCACACATCGCCAATTTTGCAGGTGACTACTCACCGCGCTCAACTCTCAGCCGGTTCCAATATTCGATACGTTTGCGGATTTCGCGTTCAAAGCCGCGCTCGGGTGGATTGTAAAAGGTCTGGCGGCCAAGGGCATCAGGAAAATAGTTCTGCCCGGAAAACGCTTCGGGCTGATCATGATCATAGGCATAGCCCTTGCCATAGCCCTCACCCTTCATAAGCTTTGTTGGTGCATTCAGAATGTGTTTGGGCGGCACAAGCGAGCCATTCTCCTTGGCCACCCGCATCGCTGACGCAAACGCCGTATAAACAGCATTCGACTTGGGCGCAGTGGCGAGATAAACGCAAGCCTGCGCCAGAGCCAATTCACCCTCAGGCGAGCCCAGATAATCATAGGCATCTTTGGCAGCGTTGCATATGACCAGAGCCTGCGGATCGGCAAGACCGATATCCTCGCTTGCCATGCGCACGAGACGCCTGCCAATGAACAACGGGTCTTCACCCGCATCAAACATGCGGCAGAGATAATACAGAGCCGCATCAGGATCAGAACCGCGCACTGATTTGTGCAGGGCTGAGATCAGATTGTAATGCCCGTCCTGCCCCTTGTCGTAAACAGGAGCCCGGCGCTGGACGATCTGCTGGACGCGCTCGACATTGAAGATTTCTCCTTCACGCGCCGCGCGCCAGACTTCCTCCGCAAGCGTCAGGATTGCCCGGCCGTCACCATCGGCCATGCGCACGAGGCTCGCCCGTGCTTCCTCATCGAGAGGCAATGGTTTGCCTTCGTGCTCCTCGGCCCGTTGCATCAGCGCTATAAGGCTGGCTTCGTCATGCGGATGAAAGACGAGCACACGCGCCCGCGACAGAAGAGCGGCGTTCAGCTCAAATGATGGGTTCTCCGTCGTAGCACCCACGAGAACAATCGTTCCGTCTTCCATGACTGGCAGAAACGAATCCTGCTGGGCACGATTGAACCGATGAATCTCATCGACGAATAATAATGTCTGGCGACCGGACATTTTTCGCGCCCGTGCCATCTCGAAAACCTTTTTCAGGTCGGCAACACCGGAAAAGATCGCCGATATCTGTTCGAAGGCAAGATTGGTTTCACCTGCAAGCAAACGTGCAACGGTGGTCTTGCCGGTGCCGGGCGGGCCCCAGAAAATCATCGATCCGAGCGAGCCCGACGCGATCATGCGTGTCAGGGCACCTTCGGGTCCGGTCAGGTGTTCCTGACCGGTCACCTCACCGAGAGATCGCGGACGCAAACGGTCGGCGAGCGGCCTGCTCCGGTCCGAAGCCGGATCGTCCTTCGCCGAAAATAGATCCGTCATTGTCCTGCAAGCCTCATCTAGCGAATGATCTGGCGGATGACCGCACCGCCGCGTTCAAACTCGAAGCGCCACAATACGGGCGAACTGGACATCACCGCCGTCAAATCTGCGACCGTGGTAATATCGCGACCGTTGACCTTGCGCACAATATCGCCTGGCTGCAAACCAATACGAGCTGCCGGGGTATCGGGGAAAATCTTCTCGACCGCAACACCTGTGGTGTCGCCCGACAGACGCAGACGCGTCGCACTGCTTGGTGTGAGGGTAATAACCTGCGCTCCGGAAAGCGGGTTCTTGCCTTGAATCACCGCCTTGCTGCTTGGATCATCAGGCCTTGGCTTCTCCAGTACCAGAGAAATCACCTTCTCCTTTGACCTGCTCAGAACGCCAAGCTTCACAGTCTTGCCAATTCCCGCGGTCGACAGGCGATATCCAAGTCCATCAAAATTCTCGATACGGAAATCGTCCACGGACAAAACCACATCACCAACCAGAAGTCCGCCCTTTTCGGCCGGTCCATCCTTGACGACACTGGTTACCAAGGCACCGTAAGGCTGCTTCATTCCAAGACCTTCGGCGACATCAGACGTTACGTTCTGGAACGTCGCGCCAATATATGGGCGTTGGAATGTGTCGCCGCCCTGCTTTGCCGTGTCGACAACGGCGCGCACCATGTTGGAAGGAATGGCAAAACCGATACCGACAGAACCGCCGGAGCGGGAGAAAATCGCTGTATTGATACCGACAAGCTTGCCATCCATGCCGATCAAGGCACCGCCGGAATTGCCGGGATTAATCGCCGCGTCTGTCTGTATGAAGAAGTCAAAATCGGAAATACCAACCCGGGTGCGGGCTTGTGCCGAGACAATGCCGCTCGTCACGGTTTGACCGACACCAAAGGGGTTTCCAATTGCCAGAACCAGATCACCGACCTCAACCTTGTCTGAGTCGGCAAGTTGCAGGACCGGAAACTGCTCATTCGCATCGATCTTCAGAATGGCAAGATCGGTCGATTCATCTTTGAGAAGAACGCGTGATTCAAATTCGCGTCCATCGGATAATGCGATCTTCACTGTTTCCGCATCGCGAATAACGTGGTTATTGGTGACGACGATACCCGTTGGATCAACGATGACACCGGAACCGAGCGACGATTGAATGCGCGGTGGGCCATTGAATTTGCCACCGAAGAACTGCTCGAAGAAAGGATCACCGGAAAAAGGCGAGCGCTGTTGCACTTCGCGTGCCGCGTAAACATTGACGACCGCTCCCGCAGTCTGTTTGACAAGCGGCGCAAAAGACAATTGCGTATCCGCACGGGTTGCCGGGACCTGCTTTGTCGTATCAACAGCCGTTTGCGCGTAAACTGGCGCTGTCATACCGGACATAAGTGCCGTGCAAATAAGAAGCGTCCGTGCTGATAGTGCAATTCTGGAAGAACTCATATCGATCTCCTGTACTGATGAATCAGTAAAGCTTGTCAATCCAATGTGCTGAATTTCATAGGAGATACCAGCCATGAAACAAAGCAAATTTGAGACATGGCGGCTCTCGCCTAAAATACGCGATCACGATTAATCTATCACAGGGGGTTGCGGAAGGCTTCCAACAGAAAAGGGGCCCGTAAGGGCCCCGATCCTTAAATCCAGCAATGCAAAAGCGCAGATTATGCGGCTTCAGCTTCGCTTGCCTGTTCAGCAGCAACGCGGGCCAAATCCTTGGAACCCTTGGCGCTGACATCACGATCAACGAATTCGACCACTGCGAGCGGTGCATTGTCACCGGTGCGGAAGCCTGCCTTCATGATGCGGATGTAGCCGCCATTGCGCTGGCCATAACGCGGAGCAAGCGTGTCAAACAGCTTTGCTACGAGCTTGGCGTCGCGGATTGCCGAGATCGCCTGACGACGAGCATGCAGATCACCGCGCTTGCCGAGTGTGACAAGCTTTTCAACGATTGGACGAATTTCTTTAGCCTTGGGCAGCGTTGTAACGATCTGCTCATGCTCAATCAATGATGCAGCCATATTGGCAAACATCGCCTTACGATGGCTGGCAGTCCGGTTAAGCTTGCGGCCTGAATTACCGTGGCGCATGAGCCTTCTCCTTCAATTTCTCTTTTCGGGCTCACGGCCCGGGCTTTGTTGTCGGGCAAAAGCCCGGGTTCTTAATACTGGTCTTCGTAACGCTTCGCGAGATCTTCAATATTTTCTGGCGGCCATGATGGGACTTCCATACCAAGATGGAGACCCATGGAAGCCAGAACTTCCTTGATTTCGTTTAGCGACTTGCGACCAAAGTTTGGTGTACGCAGCATTTCTGCTTCTGTCTTCTGAATAAGATCGCCAATGTAAACGATATTATCATTCTTCAGGCAGTTTGCCGAGCGTACGGAAAGTTCGAGTTCATCGACCTTCTTGAGCAGAGCCGGATTGAACGCAAGTTCAGTGACCTGTTCCTGCTGTACTTCCTTCTGCGGCTCGTCAAAGTTGACGAAGATCGCCAGCTGGTCCTGCAGAATGCGTGCTGCATAAGCAACAGCATCTTCACCGGAGATTGAACCATCGGTCTCAATCTGCAGGATAAGCTTGTCATAATCGAGAACCTGTCCCTCACGGGTGTTTTCGATCTTGTAGGAAACCTTGCGAACCGGTGAGTAGAGGCTATCAACCGGGATCAAGCCGATTGGCGCATCTTCTGCACGGTTGCGGTCAGCCGGAACGTAGCCCTTGCCGGTGTTAACGGTGAATTCCATGCGGATTTCAGCGCCTTCATCCAGCGTGCAAATAACGTGTTCCGGATTGAGGATTTCGATATCGCCAACCGTCTGAATGTCGCCAGCCGTTACAACGCCTGGGCCTTCCTTGCGGACGACCATACGCTTCGGACCATCGCTTTCCATGTGGATAGCGATTTCCTTGATGTTAAGGACAATGTCCGTCACATCTTCACGAACGCCTGGGATCGATGAGAATTCATGCAGAACGCCATCAATCTGTACGGCAGTCACGGCAGCGCCGCGCAGTGAAGACAGAAGCACACGGCGCAGAGCATTGCCGAGCGTCAAGCCAAAGCCGCGTTCAAGCGGCTCAGCGACAACAGTTGCCTTTGTCTTCGAGCCGGAGGTCTGGAACTCGACCTTGTTCGGCTTGATCAATTCTTGCCAGTTTTTCTGGATCATCTAGTTTTTCCCTATCCTTGCCATGCCACCATCCAATCGTGACAATGAAGCGTGGAAACCGTAGAGGAACTGAATTTCAGCTCATACGGCCAAATCTTGTCGAAACAGATTAGACGCGGCGACGCTTGCGCGGGCGGCAACCATTGTGCGGGATCGGTGTCACATCGCGGATCGATGTAATCGTGAAACCAGCAGCCTGGAGTGCACGCAGAGCCGATTCACGGCCGGAGCCCGGTCCGCAAACTTCAACTTCGAGCGAACGCATGCCATGTTCCTGTGCCTTCTTGGCACAATCTTCAGCAGCCATCTGTGCAGCGAAAGGCGTGGATTTACGTGAACCCTTGAAGCCCTGCGCACCGGCGGAGGACCAGGCAATTGCATTGCCCTGCGCATCCGTGATGGTGATCATCGTGTTGTTGAATGTCGAATTAACGTGGGCAACGCCCGACGAAATATTTTTACGCTCGCGGCGGCGAACGCGTGTGGCTTCCTTGGCCATAGTAGTCCTTTCAGTTGATCTCGACGCCTCCGTATTTCCAGAGGCTCCACCATGGTTTCAGTTAAAGTGCGAAACCGGCACTGTATATCTCTGCACAAAGCAGAACCGGCGCAGCGAACCGCGCCGGAGTGATCTTACTTCTTCTTGCCGGCGATTGCCTTGGCAGGACCCTTACGGGTACGCGCATTGGTATGCGTACGCTGGCCACGAACTGGCAGGGAGCGACGATGACGCAGACCGCGATAGCAGCCCAGATCCATCAGACGCTTGATGTTCATCGAAACTTCACGACGCAGATCACCTTCTACATGGTAATCACGATCGATGGTTTCACGAATCTGCAATACTTCGGCATCGGTCAACTGATTGACACGACGCTCCGCAGGAATGCCGACCTTAGCGACGATTTCCTGTGCAAACTTTTGACCAATCCCGTGAATGTACTGAAGCGCGATAACAACGCGCTTATTCGTCGGGATGTTGACGCCAGCAATACGAGCCACGTCTGTTCTCCTTGTTAACCGGCAGAGCTGGGCAGTCAACGCGACCGGCCAGATGACGGGATGAAAATGATATCCGGGACAAACACAAACGATCAGCCCCGAACCTGCTTTACCGGATCGGCGCCGATCGCTTCATATCCAAGCGAATTTCCGCCGTCTTTGAAGGAATCGCTTCGAAAAGTCAACTCCTCCCGTACATTTTTGTCGAAAACTAAAGTTCCGCCAAAATCTTTTCGATTGATGCGGTGACTTCTTCGAAGTCCGCCATGCCATCAACCTTCTTCAGCTTGCCCTTGGCATAGTAATAGCCAATCAGGGGCGAAGTCTGTTTGTAGTAAGCTTCCAGCCGCGTGCGAACCGTTTCAGCATTGTCATCGGGACGCCGCTTGAATTCTGTCGAACCGCATTTGTCGCACACACCCGGTACCTTGGGCTGCTTGTTGGTGTCGTGATAACCCGTGCCACACTTGGCGCAGGTATAACGTCCGGAGATTCGCTCGACGAGCACATTGTCGTCGACCTCAAGCTCGATGACACAATCAAGCTCAAATCCCTTGTCCGACAGCATGTCCCCCACGGCATCGGCCTGAACAAGTGTCCGGGGATAACCATCAAGAATAAAGCCATTGGCTGCATCGGGCTGATCAATGCGCTCTGAAACGATCGCATTGACGATTTCGTCGGATACCAGCTTGCCGGCATCCATGACAGCCTTGGCGCGCAAACCGACATCGGTTCCGGCTTTGACTGCGTCCCGCAACATGTCCCCAGTGGAGAGCTGCGGTATCCCTAGTTTCTCTACCAAGCGCTGAGATTGAGTTCCCTTACCTGCCCCCGGTGGTCCGAGAAGTATTAATCTCATCTGTTCCGCTTCCCTCCACGGAGCTTAGACTTCTTGATAAGCCCCTCATATTGATGCGCGATCAGGTGACCCTGGATCTGTGCAACCGTATCGAGCGTGACGCTCACGACAATCAGCAGCGATGTACCGCCGAGATAGAAAGGAACGCCAGCCCAGGAAATCAGGAACTCCGGCAGCATGCAGATCAATACGAGATAGGCTGCGCCGAGAACCGTGATGCGGGTCAAAACGTAGTCGATATATTCGGCTGTACGTTCACCGGGACGAATGCCGGGAATAAAGCCGGAATGCTTCTTCAGCTGATCGGCAGTGTCCTTCGGATTGAAGACAAGCGCCGTGTAGAAGAAAGCAAAGAACACGATCATCGCGGCATAGGAAGCCATATAGAGCGGCTGGCCATGACCAAGCGAAGAAAGGATCGTCGTCGCCCAGCCCGGAAGGTTCTGGTTGTTGGCAAAGCCGGCAATGGTGGCAGGCAGGAGCAACAGCGAAGACGCGAAGATCGGAGGAATAACACCGGCTGTATTGAGCTTCAGCGGCAGGTGCGATGTATCGCCCTGGAACATGCGATTGCCCACCTGACGCTTCGGATACTGGATCAGAAGACGGCGCTGTGCACGTTCAACAAAGACGATAATACCGATGACTGCAATCGTCAGAACAATGATTGCAAGGATAATAGGCGTAGACAAAGCGCCGGTACGGCCAAGTTCCAACGTGCCGGAGATGGCCTGCGGAAGGTTGGCGACAATACCGGAGAAGATGATCAGCGAAATACCGTTGCCGATACCGCGCGCTGTAATCTGTTCACCCAGCCACATCAGGAACATGGTTCCGCCAACGAGCGTGATAACGGTCGAAAACAGGAAGAATGGTCCGGGATTGGTGACAATGCCCTGACTGCCCTGCAGACCAACGGCAATGGCATAGGCCTGAACCGTCGCCAGCAGCACCGTGCCATAGCGTGTATACTGGTTGATGACCTTACGGCCCTGCTCGCCATCTTTCTTGAGCTGCTCAAGCGCCGGAATAACCGACGTCATCAGCTGAACGATAATCGACGCGGAAATGTAGGGCATGATGCCGAGCGCAAAGATCGCCATACGAGCGACCGCGCCACCAGCAAACATGTTGAACATGCCGAGAATGCCTTGGGCCTGATGATTGAAGGCCTGGGCATAGGCACCAAGATTAATGCCGGGAAGCGGAATGTAGGTTCCGAGCCGGTAAACCAGCAATGCGCCTAATGTAAACCAAATGCGCTTTTTGAGCTCTTCGGCTTTGGAAAAAGCAGAGAAATTAAGATTGGAGGCGAGCTGTTCAGCGGCTGATGCCATAAGTAGTCTCCGGTCTGCGCCCGTCAGGCACTGACGGTCCTACCCAGATATGTGCCGTTACTGCGCCGAGCATTCCTAATCGGAATAAGGAATGCATCAGCACCAGGATTTTCCCATCATATTTACCAAAAGAACAATGCGGGATTTTTTTGGTAAATATGATCGGGCAAGACAAGATACAAGCGGCGACCCGGAAGGCCGCCGCTCATTTCATAGATTTATTCTGCAGCTGCTGCAACAGCAGGAAGCTTGACCGAACCGCCAGCCTTTTCGATCTTTTCGATCGCGACCTTGGAGGCGCCAGCAACTTCAACCGTTACCGCAGTGGTGATTTCACCACCGGAAAGCAGACGGACACCGTCTTTTGCACGGCGAATAATGCCAGCGGCTTTCAGGGTTTCAATCGTGATCGCAACCTTGGCATCGAGCTTCTTGGCATCGATAGCAGTCTGGATGCGGCCAACAGATACTTCATTGAAATTCTTCATGAAGATGTTGGTAAAACCGCGCTTTGGCAAGCGACGGTAAAGTGGCATCTGTCCGCCTTCGAAGCCGTTGATGGCAACGCCCGAACGGGACTTCTGGCCCTTCACACCGCGACCGGCAGTCTTGCCGGAGCCGGAGCCGATACCACGGCCAACACGCTTGCGAGCCTTGGTGGCGCCTTCGTTTTCACTCAGATCATTGAGTTTCATTTGATCAATCTCCGGAGTTCTTAAGCCTCGTCCACAACGCGGACGAGATGCTGAACTTTCGCAATCATGCCACGGACGGAAGGCGTATCTTCCAGAACCCGGCGACGATGCATTTTATTGAGGCCCAGGCCAACAAGCGTTGCACGCTGTTCTGCCGGACGGCGGATAGGGCTGCCGATCTGTTCGACCGTAACCGTCTTACCCTTCTTCTTCTCAACCATGACTTATATCCTTTAGTCTACAGCTAGCGGGACCGAGATCCCTGCCCTGCTGCGCCAGCTTCTGGCCTATTCTTCCGAACCGACCACGTCGCGGCGACGAGCCTGCAGTGTGGAGTACTTGATACCGCGCTGGGCAGCGATGTCCTTGGGATGCATCTGGTGCTTCAAGGCATCGAATGTCGCACGAACCATGTTGTATGGGTTCGACGAGCCGAGCGACTTGGCAACAACGTCCTGTACACCAAGCGTTTCGAAAACGGCACGCATTGGACCACCGGCGATGATACCAGTACCAGCTGTTGCTGCACGAAGCAGAACCTTGCCGGCGCCATGACGGCCATGAACATCGTGATGAAGTGTACGGCCTGAACGCAGCGGTACAAAAATCATCTCACGCTTGGCAGCTTCAGTGGCCTTGCGGATAGCTTCCGGCACTTCACGTGCCTTGCCATGACCAAAACCAACGCGGCCCTTCTGATCGCCAACGACGACGAGAGCTGCAAAACCAAAACGCCGGCCGCCCTTGACGACCTTGGCGACACGGTTGATGTGAACTAGCTTGTCAACGAATTCGCTATCGCGCTCTTCGTTGCGGCCGCGATCCTCGCGGTTCCGTTTTTCCTGTGCCATGCTCCTAATTCCTTTTTCTTTTCCGGTAGCACGAATGATAGTAGCGAAATCCGGCTTACAGGAGACAAGCCCCTGCAGTCCCGGATCTCGAAAGTGTTTGCCTTAGAAGCTGAGACCAGCTTCGCGAGCAGCTTCAGCAAGTGCCTTTACACGGCCGTGGTAAATATAGGCACCACGATCAAAGACAACTTCCTTGATGCCAGCCTTGACAGCGCGCTCTGCAACGAGCTTGCCGATCAGGGCCGCAGCATCCGAATCTGCACCGGTCTTCAGCTTGCCCTTAAGGTCAGCTTCGAGAGTGGATGCGGATGCAATAGTGTGTCCACGCGCATCATCAATGATCTGCGCATAGATATTCTTCGAAGAACGGTGGACGCTGAGCCGCGGACGGTCACCGGCAACCGCCTTGAGCTGGCGGCGAACACGCGAAGCGCGACGCTGAATGATTTCTTTCGGCGATGCCATGACACGAATTCCTTACTTCTTCTTACCTTCTTTGCGAACGATCTTCTCGCCCGCATACTTCACGCCCTTGCCCTTGTAGGGTTCTGGACCACGATATTCGCGGATCTCAGCGGCAACCTGACCAACCTGCTGCTTGTCGATGCCAGTGATGACGATTTCCGTCGGCTTCGGCACTGCAACTGTAATACCTTCCGGTACCTGGTAGACCACTTCGTGGCTGAAACCGAGCGACAGCTGGACATTCTTGCCCTGCATAGCCGCACGATAACCAACACCATTGATCTCGAGACGCTTTTCAAAACCGTCCTTAACACCTGTGAAGATGTTGACGATCATCGTGCGGCTCATGCCCCACTTCGACCGTGCGGTCTTGCTGCTGTCACGTGGATCAACGCGAACGGCGTTATCTTCGAACTTGACCAGAACTTCGTCGTTGGCGACAAAGCTCAGCTCACCCTTGGGGCCCTTGGCCTTGATGGTCTGGCCGTCAACGCTGGCGGTTACGCCTGCCGGGACTGCCACTGGTTTTTTACCGATACGAGACATTTTTCAAACCTTTTCCAGCCAGCGCTTAGAATATACGGCAGAGCAATTCGCCGCCGACATTCTGTTCACGTGCCTCGTGGTCTGCCATCACGCCCTTCGGCGTCGACAGGATTGAAATACCAAGACCGTTCGCAACCTGCGGGATCGACTTGACCGAAACGTAAACGCGACGGCCAGGCTTCGAAATACGGGTAATCTCACGGATTACTGGTACATTCTCAAAATACTTCAGTTCGATTTCGATTTCGGACTTGCCGTTTTCAAAATCAACCTGGCTGTATCCGCGGATATAACCTTCGGACTGAAGAACATCCAGAACGCGTGCGCGCAGCTTGGAAGCAGGTGTAGAAACCTTGCCCTTCTTGCGCATGATTGCGTTACGGATACGTGTCAGCATATCGCCGAGAGGATCTGTCATAGACATCTGTCTTCTCCCTTACCAGCTCGACTTCACGATGCCAGGCACCTGGCCGAGCGAACCCAGCTGGCGCAATGCGATACGCGACATTTTCAGTTTGCGGTAATAACCGCGCGGACGGCCCGATACTTCACAACGATTGCGAATACGAACCTTGGTGGAATTGCGTGGCAGTTCTGCCAGCTGGATAGTCGCGCGGAAGCGCTCATCCAGAGGAAGCGACTGATCCATCACGATTGCCTTCAAACGAGCACGCTTTGCAGCAAACTGCTTGACGAGCAAACCACGGCGCTTGTTCTTTTCGACTGCGCTAGTCTTTGCCATTTCAAATACCTCGCTACGCTTGCCGTTACTGGCGGAAGGGGAAGTTGAAGGCGCGCAAAAGAGCGCGTGCTTCATCATCCGTCTTCGCAGTCGTGCAAACGATGATGTCCATGCCCCAGATCTGATCAACCTTATCGTAGTTGATTTCCGGGAACACAATGTGTTCCTTGATACCCATGGCAAAGTTGCCACGACCATCAAAGCTCTTTGGGTTCAGACCGCGGAAATCTCGAACGCGCGGCAGCGCGATCGTGATCAGACGATCCAGAAATTCGTACATACGCTCTTTACGAAGCGTAACCTTCGTGCCGATCGGCATATTCTCACGTACCTTGAAGGTAGCGATCGAATTACGCGCCCGGGTAATAACCGCCTTCTGGCCAGCAATCAATGCCAGATCTTCAGATGCGACAGTTGGCTTCTTGGAATCAGCAGTTGCTTCACCAACGCCCATGTTAAGAACAACTTTGGTGATGCGGGGAATCTGCATCTCGTTGTCATATTTGAACTGCTCGAGAAGATCTTTACGTACCACTTCAAGGTACTGCTTCTTCAAGCGTGGTTCGATCTTTGCAGCTGGATTAGCCATCGATCTGGTCTCCCGAACGCTTTGCTACACGTACCTTGTCGCCGTTCTCGAGGACCTTGAAGCCAACACGGGTCGGCTTGCCATCCTTGGGGTCGGCAATAGCAAGATTGGACAGATGGAGCGGCGCTTCTTTCGAAATAATGCCAGCTTCCTGAGTCTGTGTCTGCTTCTGGTGACGCTTGACAACGTTGATGCCACGAACGAGCGCCTGCTCATCCTTTGGCAAAACTTTGATTACTTCGCCGGTACGACCTTTGTCCTTACCAGCAAGAACGACAACGCGGTCGCCTTTACGGATTTTCTGCATCGTCTGCTCCTTTAGAGTACTTCTGGAGCCAGCGAGATGATCTTCATGTGGTTCTTTGCGCGAAGTTCGCGCGGAACCGGTCCGAAGATACGCGTGCCGATAGGCTCTTTCTTGTTGTCGATCAGGACTGCAGCGTTCTTGTCGAAACGAATAACGCTACCATCTGCGCGACGGATGTCCTTGGCTGTGCGAACAACCACAGCCTTCATCACGTCACCCTTTTTTACACGGCCGCGCGGAATTGCTTCCTTGATCGAAACGACAATAATGTCGCCGACCGAAGCATACTTCCGCTTCGAGCCGCCCAGCACCTTGATGCACATGACACGACGGGCGCCGGAATTATCCGCGACGTCGAGGTTTGTTTGCATCTGAATCATGACTAGCCGCCTTCTTCTTGTTCAACCGGACTGGGCTTTCCTTGCCCCTCGCGATTGTTGCGTACTTACATACAGATAGTTAATTAACTCGCCGGGGCGTCTGTTACGACAACCCAACGCTTGTCTTTCGAAATCGGCTTCGATTCCTGAATGGAAACGGCATCGCCGACCTTGAACTGGTTGCTCTCGTCGTGCGCCTTGTACTTCTTGGACTGGCGCACAGTCTTCTGGAGGAGCGGGTGCGAATAGCGCCGCTCGACCTTGACCACGACGGTCTTGTCGTTTTTGTCGCTGACGACAACGCCCTGCAGAATGCGTTTAGGCATGGTTTTCTTCCTTAAGCCTTGCTCTCGACCGCTTTCTGGCGGGCGACTGTCTTGATGCGCGCTATATCACGGCGAATCTGCCTGACACGAGCGGTTTTTTCCAACTGACCGGTTGCTTTCTGGAAGCGCAGATTAAACTGCTCTTTCTTCAGGCCAGCCAACTCTTCATTCAACTGATCGAGGCTCAAGGCCCGGACTTCTGCGGATTTCATAACATCCACCCCTTATTCTGCGATGCGCTGAATAAAGCGCGTCTTGACCGAAAGCTTGGCAGCACCAAGGCGAAGAGCCTCACGAGCCACGTCTTCCGGAACGCCGTCGAGCTCAAACATGACGCGGCCTGGTGCTACACGGGAAGCCCAGTAGTCCACGGAACCCTTACCTTTACCCATGCGGACCTCGGTAGGCTTCGATGTTACTGGCACATCCGGGAAAATCCGGATCCACACACGGCCCGCACGCTTCATGTGACGGGTAATTGCACGGCGAGCGGCTTCGATCTCACGCGCGGTTACGCGGTTCGGCTCGAGGGCCTTCAGGCCGAAAGCACCAAAATTAAGATCCGTGCCGCCTTTCGACGCGCCGTGGATACGGCCCTTGAACTGCTTGCGGAACTTTGTGCGCTTAGGCTGCAGCATTGTTCTCTACTCCAAAATTCTCTTTCCGGAAAGACGCTATTTTAAGCGTTTTCGCGGCGACGGTTCTGACCCTGATGACCATCACCTTCAACAGCGCGACGTTCGGAGGCCATTGGGTCATGCTCAAGGATTTCGCCCTTGAATACCCAGACCTTGACGCCGCAGATGCCGTAGGCGGTGTGTGCTTCAGCAGTTCCGTAATCGATATCGGCACGAAGTGTATGCAAAGGCACGCGGCCTTCACGGTACCATTCCATACGCGCAATTTCCGCGCCGCCAAGACGACCCGAGCAATTGATACGAATGCCTTCTGCACCAAGACGCATGGCCGACTGAACGGCACGCTTCATGGCACGGCGGAATGCAACACGGCGTTCCAGCTGCTGAGCGATGGACTGCGCAACCAGTACTGCGTCTGTTTCCGGCTTGCGGACTTCAACGATATTGAGAGTTGTGTCCGCGTTTGTCATTTCTGACAGCTTGCGGCGCAGCTTCTCGATATCGGCGCCCTTCTTGCCGATGATCAGACCTGGACGTGCAGCATGGATCGTAACGCGGCACTTCTTGTGCGGACGCTCGATCACCACCTTGGAAATGGCAGCCTGCTTCAATTCGTCCATCAGATACTTGCGGATCTTCAGGTCTTCATGCAGCAGCTTGCCGTATTCACCGGTGTTCGCGTACCAACGCGAGTCCCAGGTCCGGTTGATGCCAAGGCGGAAGCCAACCGGATTAATCTTCTGGCCCATTATGCGGCCTCCCCTTTTTCCTCAACTTCGCGGACAACGATCGTCAGATGCGAGAATGGCTTCTCGATCCGGCTTGCACGACCGCGACCACGAACGTGGAAACGCTTCATCACGATTGACTTGCCAACATAGGCTTCAGCAACAACCAGAGCATCAACATCCAGGTCATGGTTGTTTTCTGCGTTGGCAATAGCTGATTCGAGAGTCTTTTTCACCGTTCCTGAAATGCGCTTGCGCGAAAATTCCAGATCGGCAAGAGCGGCGTTAACCTTCTTGCCACGGATCATAGCCGCCACCAGATTTAGCTTCTGAGGGCTGATACGGAGCGTACGGGCAACGGCTTTCGCCTCGTTGTCCTTAAGCTGGCGCGGAGCCTTAGCCTTGCCCATCTTTATTTCCTCTTCGCTTTCTTATCCGCGCCATGACCGTAATAGGTACGCGTCGGAGCGAATTCACCAAACTTGTGACCGATCATCTCTTCGTTGACCGAGACCGGCACATGCTTGTTACCATTGTACACACCGAAGGTCAGACCGACGAACTGTGGCAGGATCGTGGAGCGACGGCTCCAGATCTTGATAACTTCACTGCGACCGCCCTCACGTACCTTCTCAGCTTTCTTGAGAAGATAGCCATCGATGAACGGGCCTTTCCAAACTGAACGAGCCATTTCAGACTACCTCTCTTACTTCTTGCGCTGATGACGCGAACGAGCGATGAACTTGTCCGTCGACTTGTTGGAGCGCGTCTTCTTGCCCTTCGTAGGCTTGCCCCACGGAGAAACTGGATGACGACCACCGGACGTACGACCTTCACCACCACCGTGCGGGTGATCAACCGGGTTCATGGCAACACCGCGAACGTGCGGGCGCTTGCCAAGCCAACGGCTGCGGCCTGCCTTACCAAGGCTGATATTGCCGTGGTCAGGATTGGATACTGCACCGACCGTGGCAAAGCACGAACCGTGGACAAGGCGCTGTTCACCTGAGTTCAGGCGAAGGATTGCCATGCCCTGGTCGCGGCCAACGAGCTGCGCATAGGTACCGGCGGAGCGAGCAATCTGACCGCCCTTGCCTGGCTTCATCTCCACATTGTGGATGATGGTACCAACAGGGATCGACGACAATGGCATCGCATTGCCTGGCTTAACGTCTGTCTGTGCGCCAGCAATAACGCTGTCGCCAACAGCCAAACGCTGCGGAGCCAAGATGTAGCTCAACTCACCGTCTTCGTAGCGGATGAGAGCAATGAATGCGGTCCGGTTCGGATCGTATTCAAGGCGTTCAACCTTGGCAGCCACGTCATGCTTGCGGCGCTTGAAATCTACAAAGCGGTATGTGCGCTTGTGACCACCACCCTGATAGCGTGCAGTGACGCGACCGGTGTTGTTACGACCACCCTTTGAATGAAGACCTTCGGTCAAAGCCTTGACAGGCTTGCCCTTGTAGAGCTCCGAACGGTCCACAATCACCAGCTGACGCTGGCTTGGTGTGGTTGGATTATAATGTTTGAGTGCCATTGTCTTTACTCCACGGCCCCTCAGAGACCAGTCGAAACATCGATCGACTGCCCTTCGGCAAGCGTCACGACTGCTTTCTTGACATCACTCTGGCGCCCGACGATGCCGCGGAACCGCTTCACCTTGCCTTTGCGCACAGCTGTATTGACTGCAGTAACCTTCACGCGAAACAGCGCTTCGACTGCGGCCTTGATTTCCGGCTTCGTTGCCTTGCGGGCTACGTTGAAGACGACCTGGTTATGTTCAGAAACCAGGGTCGACTTTTCCGTAATAACCGGGCTGACGATCACGTCGTAGTGGCGAAGATCGGTCATTTGAAACGCTCCTCGAGAGCTTCAACTGCAGCCTTGGAAAGCACGAGCTTGCCGCGACGCAGGATGTCGTAAACATTGATGCCCTGAATTGGCAGAACATCGATGTTCGGGATGTTCGAAGCAGCACGACGGAAATTCGCATCAATCTCGGCACCGCCGATGAGAAGCGCATTTTCGAAGCCCAGCTTGGCGAACTGCGAAACAAGTACCTTTGTCTTTGCATCGGCAGAAGCCAGATCATCGATGATGATGAGTTCTGAAGCCTTTACCTTGGCAGACAGGGCATGACGGAGCGCAAGAGCGCGAACCTTCTTCGGCAGGTCATGATCGTGGCTGTGAACAACCGGACCATGAGCCTTACCACCGCCGCGGAACTGCGGAGCACGTGCCGAATGGTGACGGGCGCGGCCCGTACCCTTCTGCTTGTACATCTTGGCGCCGGTGCGTGCGATTTCCGAACGACCCTTTGCCTTGTGCGTGCCCTGCTGCTTGCGGGCAAGCTGGTAACGGACCATGCGCTGAAGGATGTCGTCGCGTGGCTCAAGACCGAAAATCTCTTCCGAGAGTTTGACCTTGCCGGCGTCTTTGCCTTCAAGTGTTGTAATTGTGAGATCCATTATTCGGCTCCCTCGGTTGTCTGAGCTACTTCTGCATCAGACACAGCTGCTGCGGTGTTTGCGGCCTGGCGAACACCAGCTGGCTTGGGAGCAGAAGCTGGCAGCGCTACCTTCATGGCATCGCGAACCAAAATCCATGCACCCTTGGAACCAGGAACAGCACCACGAACCAGAATAAGACCACGATCCAGATCAGTCGAAACAACTTCGATGTTCTGGGTCGTCACGCGGGTCTGACCCATGTGACCGGCCATCTTCTTGCCCTTGAACACTTTACCCGGGTCCTGACGCTGACCGGTCGAACCGTGAGCGCGGTGGGTTACCGAGTTACCGTGTGTGGCGCGGTGACCACCGAAGTTGTGGCGCTTCATCGAACCGGCAAAACCTTTACCGATCGATGTACCCGTCACATCAACCTTCTGACCAACGACGTAATGCTCGGCCGTGATCTCAACACCGACATCCAATAGGTTGTCAGCAGAAACGCGGAACTCAGCCACTTTCGCCTTTGGCTCAACAGAGGCCGTCGCGAAATGACCGCGCAGTGCCTGTGTTGTATTCTTTACTTTGGCCAGGCCTACACCGAGCTGAACGGCAGTGTAGCCATTCTTCTCGACTGTACGCTGAGCCACAACCTGACAATTCTCCATCCGGAGTACTGTCACCGGCACATGCTCACCTGCGTCATTGTAGACGCGAGTCATGCCCAGTTTCTGTGCAATTACACCTGAACGCATCGGTTCGTCCTTCCGTCCTCAAGCCTTACAGCTTGATCTCGACATCAACACCAGCGGAAAGATCGAGCTTCATCAGCGCGTCTACTGTCTGCGGGGTTGGGTCTACGATATCGAGAAGACGCTTATGAGTGCGCATCTCGAACTGTTCGCGGCTCTTCTTGTCGATGTGCGGCGAGCGATTAACCGTGAACTTCTCGATCCGCGTAGGAAGCGGGATCGGTCCGCGCACATTGGCACCGGTACGCTTGGCAGTCGACACGATTTCCCGCGTCGAATCGTCAAGGATCCGATGATCAAACGCCTTGAGGCGAATGCGGATGTTTTGACCGTTCATTTCATCTTTTCCTTGTTTAGCGGAGACGCCTATAACAGGCGTCCCTGCATAAAACCTTAATATTATTCAATGATCGAAGCGACGATGCCTGCACCGACGGTGCGGCCACCTTCACGGATAGCGAAGCGGAGCTTCTCTTCCATTGCGATCGGCACGATCAGCGTCACATCAACAGAGATGTTGTCGCCGGGCATAACCATTTCCGTGCCTTCCGGCAGTGTTACTACACCCGTCACGTCGGTCGTGCGGAAGTAGAACTGCGGACGGTAGTTGGAGAAGAATGGCGTATGACGGCCACCTTCGTCCTTCGTCAGGATATAGGCTTCTGCCTTGAACTTGGTGTGCGGCTTGACCGAACCTGGCTTGGCAAGGATCTGGCCACGCTCAACGTCTTCACGTCCAACGCCGCGGATCAGCGCGCCAATGTTGTCGCCTGCCTGGCCCTGATCGAGCAGCTTGCGGAACATTTCAACGCCGGTAACTGTTGTCTTTGTCGTCGGCTTGATGCCGATGATTTCAACTTCTTCACCAACCTTGACGATACCGCGTTCAACGCGGCCCGTCACAACCGTACCACGGCCGGAGATCGAGAACACGTCTTCGATTGGCATCAGGAACGGCATGTTGATCGGACGCTCTGGCGTCGGGATGTACTTGTCAACTTCAGCCATCAGCGCGCGCACTGCGTCTTCGCCGATTTCCTTGTTGCTGTCTTCAAGCGCAGCCAAAGCCGAACCCTTGACGATCGGTACATCATCGCCAGGGAAGTCGTACTTCGACAGAAGCTCGCGGACTTCAAGCTCAACCAGTTCGAGCAGTTCAGCATCGTCAACCTGATCAACCTTGTTCAGGAACACGACGATCGCAGGAACGCCAACCTGACGGGCAAGCAGGATGTGCTCGCGGGTCTGTGGCATCGGGCCGTCAGCGGCAGACACAACCAGGATCGCGCCGTCCATCTGTGCAGCACCGGTGATCATGTTCTTCACATAGTCAGCGTGGCCGGGGCAATCAACGTGTGCATAGTGACGCGCTGGCGTCTCATACTCAACGTGTGCCGTCGAGATCGTGATGCCGCGGGCCTTTTCTTCAGGCGCTGCATCGATCTGGTCGTAAGGCTTGTACTCACCAAAATACTTCGTAATCGCTGCTGTCAACGACGTCTTGCCATGGTCAACGTGACCAATCGTGCCGATGTTGACGTGCGGCTTGTTACGTTCAAACTTGCTCTTAGCCATAGCTGTCGTTCTCTCGTCATCACAACCGGTCTAGGGCCGGTACCATGTTTGTAGCTCAGACGAGACAGCACGCCGTCCGTCAGCTCAGTCGCCCGCCCGATCAGTTACGATCAATCCGGGTTAGCTTTGTCCTGATCATGCTCGTTCATATGGGGACACATGAGCGGCGTGCAATGCTCAAGACAAAAATCGAAGAGCACCAATACACGCTCACGCGTGCACGCGGTGCTCTTGTAAATCTGGAGCGGGTAGCGGGAATCGAACCCGCATATTCAGCTTGGAAGGCTGCTGCTCTACCACTGAGCTATACCCGCACACCTTACTGTGCCGTGCATTCATGACGCACAAGGACAACAGTAACACTCATCACAGCGCACAAGCCATACCAAAACCATTTCAGGTCTTGGCGGCGTGCGCCAGGCGGGCGGTTCCGGCAGTGGTGGAGGAGGTTGGATTCGAACCAACGTAAGCCAAGCTAACGGATTTACAGTCCGTCCCCTTTAACCACTCGGGCACTCCTCCGGTCACTGCCGTGGAACCGCGCCATCAGGCACTCTGCAAACCGTCTGCCGAATTTGTTTTCCAGCGGCGGCTTGCGGGTGGCCTTATGCCGACTAGCTTTCGTGGTGTCAACAGTCTGCAGAAGAAAATGACGGACCCTGTGAAAATCAATGCTCAGGGGCGCCGGTTCATGCCGTTGCGGCGCAGAAAACCGAAACGCCTGCATTTTCGCCAATAAGCATATATCGCCGGGCGACATGAAAGGTTATAGGTTGCGCCATGAGCGAAGATAAACCATCCCACACACCCAAAGATTCCCACTATGCCACGCTGCGTCGCCAGTTCCGCGACAAGAAGGCAGGAGGCCCGCCACAAGCGCAGCGCCCCACACGGCCAGCGACGGAAGGAACACAGGCGCCGGAAGGACTGGTGCGCCTTTATGGCCTGCACACGGTGCGCGCGGCGCTGGATAACCCCAATCGCCAGATCAAGCGCATGCTTGTGACAAAAAATGCCCTCGACCGGCTGGAAATTGCCGATTCGGACGCCCTGCCCTTTGATGTCGATATTGTCGATCCGCGTGCTATCGACCGGGAGACCGGTTCGGAAGCCGTGCATCAGGGTGTGATGATCGAGGTCAAACCGCTAAAGGCCCAGTCGCTGAAGGCGCTCAAAGACAGCAAGCTCCTGTTGATTCTCGATCAGGTCACCGATCCGCACAATGTCGGTGCCATCATGCGCTCCGCCGTGGCTTTCGGTGCCGGCGCCATTGTAACGACAGCCCGTCACAGCCCGCAGGAATCGGGTGTATTGGCCAAGGCTGCCTCCGGCGCACTTGAACTCATTCCGCATATTGAGGTGCGCAATCTCGCCGAAGCGATCGACGAACTGCACGAACTTGGCTTCGCCACGATCGGGCTTGATTCGGAGGGCCCGCTGGAGCTGGAAAAAACCATGGCAGGTGATCGCATCGCTCTGGTTCTCGGTGCAGAAGGCAAAGGCCTGCGCCAAAAGACGCGTGAAACAGTGACCCACCTCGCCCGGCTCGACATGCCCGGCGCAATCAAGTCACTCAACGTTTCCAATGCGGCGGCTATATCGCTTTATGCAGCTCAGCGTTTCCTGACTGCCAAGGCCGATTAAAAAAGAATCATCGATCTGAATATTTTTCGCTGCTGCGGTGTTCATTCCACGTCAGGGCACGCACTTGAATAAGTGGTGCCCTCCTGACGGAGTGTACCGATGCTGCGAAATAATACGGAATCTTATGGGCTGGTGACGATCCTCTTCCATTGGATCATTGCCATCATCTTCATAGGGCAGATTTTGCTCGGCTATCTGATGGTTCGAACCAGCGATTTCGCGCTGCAGTTCAGCCTTTTTCAATGGCACAAGTCCTTCGGATTTCTCATTCTTGGCCTTTCAGCATTCCGGCTGCTCTGGCGAATGGCAAATCCGCGCCCGCGCGATCCGGTTGATATGAGCCGCATTGAACGTTTGGCAGCGCATATGGCGCATGGCATCCTTTATCTCGCGCTCTTCCTCATTCCATTGACTGGCTGGGCACTGGCGTCGAGTTCACCGCTGCAGATACCCACCTTTGCCTTCAATCTCGTCGTCATACCGCCGCTACCCCTGACAATATCAGATCAGGCGGAAGCATTCTGGACAGCCAGCCACGCCTGGCTTGCCTATCTCTCCGCATTCGTAGCCGCCGCCCACATATTGGCGGCCTTTCATCACCATTTCTGGAAGAAAGACGCTGTCTTGCGGCGCATACTCGGTTGGCATTCTCGCATCCGCATCACCGCACAAAAGGATATCAGATCATGAAAAACGCCAAGAAATTTGCTTCCGGCATAGCAAGGACTGCGGTGGCTTTGTTCATCGCTATAGCGCCCGCCATGGCCAATGCAGACACCCTGTCGGAGGTCGCGGGCCGCTATCAGATAGATGCCGCTTCCCGTATCGGGTTTGTTGTCGCGCAAATCGGCGGCGGCGGCATATCGGGTAACTTCAAAAAGTTCTCCGGCGTGTTTGCCCTTAACAACAGCGACATCAGCCGGTCGACCATCGAATTCACGCTCTTTCCTGAGAGCGTCAGCACTGGTCAGGCCCGCATTGAGAGTTTCCTGCGCTCCGACGCGGTTTTTGATTCGCAGAATTTTCCAAAAGTCACGTTCAAGTCGACACAAATCACCCAGACCGGCCCCAGCACGGCCAATGTCGATGGCATATTGACCGCACGCGGCAAAAGCAGCCCTGCCAGTTTCCAGGCCAGCCTTTCCACCCACGACAAGAATGCGATTGTCTTTCATGTCGAAGGTAAGGTCATGCGCTCGCGCTATGGAATGGATGTAGGCACACCAATCTATTCCAATGTTGTACAGTTCGACATGACAATCCACGGGCAGAAAAGTTAGTACAAATTACGACAATTAAAGACAATTTACGGTTTTTACTTGCTAGCGCGTTAATCATCAAATCGGGAATAGACAAAATTGGCAGAATACACTGAACGTAACAGGGGTTATCCATTGTCATATACTTTAGTATGAATTAGCTTAACCGTGTGTTGGAGGAAGATTCATGTCGCATCCGTACCGTGATTTACCTGACCACCAATATTGGCGCCGCGCGATAAGCTCGCACACCTGGGACGAAATCGATCCAATTGTTGATACACCCGTCAAACTGCAGCGAACCACCCGGGTCGCCACAGCGGGCAGCTGTTTCGCCCAGCGGATTGCGGCCTCGCTAATGGATCAGGGCTACTCCTATCTCAAGACCGAAGATCCTCCGAACGGGCAGGAAGAGAACCCGCTCTACGGGCAGTTCTCCGCCGCCTATGGCAATGTATACACGGTCTTGCAGCTCCACCAGCTGATGGGGAGAGCCTATGGGACCTTCAAACCGGAAATCAATTACTGGGTCAATTCACAGGGCCGGTATATGGATCCGTTCCGGCCTGCGGTACGGGAAGAAGGTTTTGAAACTCTGGAAGAGTTGCTCGATCTGCAAAAATCGCATCTTCGCGCCGTTCGCAGGGTTTTTGAAGAGTGCGAAGTCTTCCTTTTCACCTTCGGTCTGACCGAAGGCTGGCTGGCAAAAGGCGACAAAGCCGCTATCCCGGTTGTTCCCGGCGCCGTTGACTGCCCGGATTGGAATGATCGCTACGAGTTCCACAACGCCCGTGTCCATGAAATGAACGAGTTGTTGAATGCGTTTTTGAAGGATTTGCGGCTCGTCAATCCGACGGTCGAGGTGATCCTGACGGTTTCCCCGGTATCGATGATCGCTACCTACGAAAAGCAGCACGTCCTTCTTTCAAACACCTATACCAAATCTGCTCTCAGGGTTGTCGCCGAAGAAACGGCCAGAGACCACGATTTCGTCTCGTATTTCCCATCATTTGAAATGGTTCACGCCCACCCGTCACAAGCCCAATACTATGAAGATGATTTTCGTCTTGTTCGTTCTGAAGGCGTGGCACGCGTCATGGCAATGTTTGCAAAACATTATCTTGGCAACGACGATTCCCAGAAACCTCGGTCCAAGCCCGCTCCGCGCAGTGTCAACAAGGAATTGGCCGAAGAGACGGCACGGGAATACGCAAATGTTGCGGGCGTTCTTTGCGATGAGGAAAGACTGGCATTTTAGGAGCTGAAGTCGAATGACCGTACGCGTAGCTGTCGTTGGAAACTGTGCTGCACTTGGTATTGCGAATGCTGTTCAGGCATTATCACCCGATACTTATGTTCAACATTTCAGCGTTGCTGATATTTATGGCCTTGATCCGACACAGATCAAAGAGATGTTTGACGGGTTTGATCTCAGCTTGTCCTTCTCCGAAATTGGCAGCTATCAGGCAATTCACCAACAGGTCCTGAAGATTAACCGCTCCGTCATGTGGCCAAGCATTGTGTTTGCCGGATATCATCCGGATATCGCCTATTTTGGCATTGACGGTCGCATCGCCAGCTCCTGCCTTGGCGCATATAACTCACGCATAGTCGCACTGGGTTTTGCCCATGAGATGTCGGTGGAAGATACTGCCGAACGTTTCAACGCTTTGACTTACGGCCGCCTCGGCTATTTTGACGCCTATGATCTGGGCCGCGAAGAGTTCTTGCGCACGGCTCGCAATCACAACCTTGATCTTGAAGCAGATTTTGCAAAATGGGAGAAAACCGGCCCATTCATGTACACATCCAATCATCCCAAAATACAGGTGATTAATGATGTGGCTCGTAAACTGATCGAGGCATCCGGGCTGGAGATTACCGGGGATATGGACACGGACGCCACCGTGCCCGATTATTTTGCCAACAACATCGTTTGGCCTCTTTACCCGGAACTCGCAAAACGCATTGATAATCCGAATGGCTCATACGAGTTCAGACCGGCTGGCCATCTCCACAATCCGTCAACAGTATTGAATTTGGAAGAATTCGTTGATGGCTGTTTCAAGAAATACACGACTGACGGATTTACCCCCGCTCAGTTCAGAAACACCGGCCTTTACACCGTGCTGGGTCCGCGAATGGGCCTCGACCTGCGCCACTGACGCCTGCCTCTTGCTACGACCACATCAATCCTTGTCCCCGACCGATATCTCTGCCACGGCAGGTTGAACGGTTACCTCTTCGCTCTTTCGCGGAGCATAGCCAAGGATTTGCCGGACGCCCTTTGCTGAAAAGGGTTGAGCAAGCTGGCCAAGGAAACTCTTGGCGACACGCCCACTGATGCCGATGTCCACTGGTGAGGGGCGTGGCGGGTTAAAGTAAGTTCCGAGTATCTGGTCCCAAAGCACGAGATTCTCACCATAATTGGTGTTTCCCTCAGAGAGTTCCTTTGAGTGGTGCCAGCGATGCAGACGCGGCGTGCTCAAGAACCAGTCGAGGGGTCCGGTTCGTACATCCACATTGCAATGGGTCAAAAGACCGGTGAACGCAGTAACGGCGCTGATCCAGAGGAATACTGGCAATGGTGCACCTAGCAGATAGAGCGGTATCTGGCTGAGCACGATCTTGAACAGGGAGTCGATTACGTGGAACCGGCCCGTATTGACGACCCACAGACGCTCGACACTGTGGTGCAGCGCGTGAAACCGCCAGAGTGCAAGTTTCTCGTGAGCCAATCGATGCGCGATATAGAGCCCGAATTCCGCAATGATCAGCCCGAGAACAACCTGAATCGCCAGCGGCCAGTCGCTTGGCCATATATGCACGGATGTTGCAAGAACCGGCTGGGCAATGATGGCCACGACCATGGGGAACGATGCTCCAATGGCAGCAGCGATCTGCACAGCGCCCTTTGTCAGCATTGTATGGGCGATATCATTGAAGGTCTCGCCATCCCGTTTTAGCCATGTCTCCTCATAGGGCATGATCCGTTCGAATATGGCGATCAGGGCCACCACGGAAAAATAAACCACATTGAACCACAGCAGCGGCGATTGCGTCTGGAAGGCTACATAAGTGCCGATGAGACCGACAATGTAGAACAGCGGCCACAGCGAATAGGAAAGCGCCGCATAGAGCCATGAATTTCTGGGGATTGTCATTGGAAAATCCCCTCATTGTGGGTCATCAATCTGTATTTCATTTTCGTCGCAGTCATTATTGCTTCACGCGGTGCTAATTCAATTGGCTTGCTTTCTCGCGCCGCACAAGTGGCTTTTCACCAGAAAGGGCAGACGTCAAATTCTGGCGCGTACAGCAAGTTGGGTTTTCACTCGTTTAGATTGCAAGAACATTGCATGAAATCCTGATTATGACATTCCCAACCGGAACTTTTATTTGATTCCGCGGTTCAGTCATCGCTGGATTTCCAGCAGAGGCTTGACATTATTACCTGCTCTCCAAGTTGGTTGGTGGTCAAGCCTCTCCTATTTGGGACGTGCAAAGCGTCAACTCAAGGCCTTGGCGATAAACGGCAGACTAATGTCCATGCGATAATCCACAGCCGTATGATTATCATCGAACTCCTCATAGCGATGGCTGATGCCAAGTCGGTCAAGCGTGCGATGGATGCGGCGTGAGCCGTAAAGGATGTTGTACTGATCCTTGGTGCCGCAATCGAAATAGACCGCTTTCAGTTTCTTAAGATTATGGCCATGCGTTTCCGCCAACTGTGCCGGGTCCCAGGCCAGCCAGTTGGCCCACCGCTCCTCGATAAGTTCACAGGTTTCCAGATCGATGGGTAGACGCAATCCAAGAAACGCAGCCGGGTCAGGGTCAAATGTTGCGGCTTGAGCCAGTGTCATGATCACCAATGTGTCATTGTCACTTTTCTTCGGCTTCGCCTCGAAAGCCTTTATCCAGGCTTCGATGGACAGGTCGTGTTCGGCCAAAGCCCGCAACACACCGGGGAATTCGGCGAGATAGAGCTGTTCAAACCCCGCATCGCCGGAATGGCTCGCCGCCGCCGACCAGACGTCAGGCCGGCGCATTGCATGCACATGCGTGCCATAGCCACCGGAGCTTTTACCGAAAACCCCACGCTTGCCAAAACCACCGCAGCGAAACTGGCCTTCGACCTTCGGCAACATCTCATCAATAAGGAAATCTTCCCAATTGCCCATTGCCGCACTGTTTATGTACTGGTTGCCACCCAGACGGGTAAAACAGTCAGGGAATGCAACGACCACAGGCGGCATCTCACCAGAACCAATCAACCGGTCGAGCCGCTCCGGCACATTCTCGCCAAACCCCTTCCAGTTGGTGTGCGCAGGACCGCCAGCCGTGAAGCCAACCAGATCGACAAGCAGTGGCAGGCCCGCGCCATCATGGCCGGCAGGCACATAGACATCGACAATTCGATCGGTCGGATCGCCCAGAACATTATTGCGAAGATGCACGCTGTTGATATCAAGGCGGTGCACAGTTCCGGCCGGATGATTGGTGACACGCATGGGAAAGCCTTCGGATAATTGACAAGCGAGCCTCCGCCACAAGGACAGATTCGCGTGATCAAACGTGCTACCGGCGCAGCGCGAAGGCAAGCCTGTTTGTAACCGCTACCCGTCGCATCACGCCGCTTTACTGGCGGATCAATAAATTATCACATCAAATTTGATCGAAACCGGTGGTCCTCACAACCCATTTGGTAAGATTCCGTTAGGATTTGAGGACTAGGTGATTGGGGAAGACAAAGGACTTGCCCATGCGCCGCGTGATGATGATTGCTTTGTTGTTGCTGACAGGCTGCGCCTCAGCGCCCACTCAGACCAACAATGTTTGTGCCGTGTTCGATCAAAAGGACGGCTTTTTCAACAATTGGTATTCCTACGCCAAGGGAGCGGAAGCTCAATATGGCGTGCCGGTTCCTATTCTTATGGCAACGATCAATACGGAATCCGGCTTCCAGGCGCGCGCAAGACCCCCGCGGACCAAATTGCTTGGCTTTATTCCATGGACACGCCCATCCAGCGCATACGGTTATTCCCAGGCGCTCGACGGGACATGGGCCGAATTCCAGCGCAGCACCGGCCGTTATGGCAGCGGACGGACAAGTTTCGCCGACGCTGTCTATTTCGTCGGCTGGTACCATGCACAAAGCCACCAGAAGAATGGCATTGCGCTCAACGACCCCTACAATCTCTACGTCGCCTATTATGCCGGTCCGAAGGACTACGCACGGGGCACATGGAGAAACAAACCTGATATCGACCGGGTCGCGCGCCGTACCGCTGCTATGGCAAGCAAATATGCGGCGCAGATGCAAAGCTGCGGCATGTAGATTTACAGCGTGGATCGCGGGCACCCCGCCTCAAACATCAATCAAACGAAACGGGCGCCATGGGCGCCCGTTCTGTTTAGCGAAACAATGATGTTACGAATGACTTATGGCTTCATCGCCGTGTACGCGCCATCATGCCAGACATTGATGTCATACTTGGCATCCTTGATGTCGCCCTTCTCATCAAAAACAACAGCACCAACAACGGTGTTAACCGGCTTTCCATCCTTGAGTGCGGCGGCAACCTTCACCGCATCGTCGCTGCCGGCGCGTTCCACGCCCTGGGCGATAGCTTCAACAACAGCATAGGAGAAAAGCGTGAAACCATCAGGCGTGAAGCCACTGGCCTTGATTTTCTCGACTGCTGCCTTTGCCTCAGGACGTGCCTGCGGATTTGCCGGGAACGTGAACATCACGCCTTCGCCAGTCTTTCCTGCCACCGCCCAGAACTCAGGCGAAGCAATGGAGTCACCCATCATCAGCTGGAACTTGACGTTCTGATCTGCTGCCTGACGCAGGATGAGACCGGCTTCCGGATGATAACCGCCGAAATAAACAAAGTCTGCCTTTGCTTCCTTCAGCTTGGTAATCAGCGCCGAATAGTCCTTGTCACCAGCATTGATGCCTTCATAGAGGACTTCCTTCAGTCCGCTCTCGTTCATCTTGCCCTTCACCGCATCGGCAAGGCCTTTGCCATAGGCTCCCTTGTCATGCAGGATGACGACGCGCTTGCCCTTGTACGTCTTGGCAATCCACGGTCCGACAAATTCGCCCTGACCATCGTCACGCGTGTAAAGGCGCATGATCGTCGACCAGCCTTTTTTCGCGGCCGCCTCGGTCAGATCAGGATTGGATGATGCTGGCGTCATCATCAGCACACCGGCTTCCGCATATACAGCCGAAGCGGGAATGCTGGAGCCCGAGCATGCATGACCGTCAACAAACTTGATGCCTTCCGCAACAATGCGATTGGCAATCGATACAGCCTGTTTTGGATCGCAGACGTCATCTTCGAACACCAGTTTGATCTGGCGGCCTTTGACACCGCCCTTTTCATTGATAGCAGCGGCTGCCGCCTGTGCACCCTGTTTGAATTGATCACCGATATTGGCAAGCTGTCCGGTCATCGGACCGGCGACTGCGATTTTCAGATCGTCAGCCAAAGCTGCCGGTGCGCCCAAAGCAACACCCAGTAACGCAGCTTGCATTATTCTTTTTAACGGCATGTTTTTTCCCCTCATTTTTCTTCAATTGTCCCCAAGGACGAGCGAACCGTACTATAAGTAAAATTGAAATACCACGGCTCCCATATGATCATTTAGTAGGAAAAACGCTGCGTTGGTTAGTGAAATATTAGAATGATTTTCCGCCGTTTCGCCTATTGCCAATTTTACGGATTTTTTGTCGAAAGCTCATAATCAGTAAGTACTTCTTCGAGAACCTTGCGGGAATTCTCCGCTTCAAGCGGATTGGTACCGGCAAGTCCGGCATAGACAATCAATGCCTTCCACAATGTCCAGCCGCGCCCCCGCACCCATGTTGCCTCGTCAAGTGGCAAAGCAGCGCGAAATGCCCCTCGGCTCTCGCCGTGAAAGAACGTCCAGGCGATGGCCAGATCGCAGGACGGATCACCTACACCTGATGTGCCGAAATCAATGACTGCACTCAGCGTGCCATTCTTGACCAGAAGATTACCGAAGCTGATATCCCCATGAAACCATACAGGCGCACCGTGCCATGTTGCATCAAGCGCAGCATCCCAGGCGGCGGTGGCCGCATCGGTGTCGATCTTGCCCCGCAACGCCACAATAGCTTGCCGGGTTTGCCCGTCATAAATGGTCAAGGGCCCACCACGATAAAAATTGTGTGCGCCCGGTGCTGGACCATCCGTTGCATCGGCTCTTTGCAAGGCGGCGAGAAACGCCGCCAGATCAATAGCAAACTGTTTGAGATCGCCAATACGTTCCGGTTTGGCAACCTCCCCCTCAAGCCATTTATAAACGGACCAGTGCCAGGGATAGTTCTCGTCAGGGATTCCCATGGCCAACGGCGCCGGGATCGGCAGGGGCAAATGCGCCGCCAGCTTTGGCAGCCAGAACTGTTCCTTCTGGACTTGTTCCGCATAATCCCTGCTGCTCGGCAACCGCACCGTCATTGCATCGCCAAGATGAAACGTGCGGTTGTCCCATCCGCCATGCTCGACAGGTTTAACCGGCAGAGCAGCCCATTGCGGAAATTGCTTGGCAACCAGCCTTCTCACCAGCGTGACATCGATCACCGGCGCGCGGTCCTGTCGCTCATCCTCTGACATTGATGACCGCTCCTAATCTGGCTTGGTTTGCTTTGCCGCTTGCGAAGCCCGCCGCTTGTCCGTCAGTCCGTCGTGATCACCCATTGTTCGCTCTGGCGGATTCTCCCACCAGTCGGAACGAAGCGGCTTTCGCTCTGGATTACGGGGATAGTAGATGAGATTCTCCGGCTTTGGTGTTTCACCCACAACCAGCAAACGCACCTCTTCCTCAGTATTGTTGAGAAAGCTGTGGCAAATCCCCGTCCCTGCGGGAAAGCCGACACCATCACCGGGCTTCAATCGATGCAGTACCCCATCAATCCACACATCAGGCGTGCCGTGGATCACATAGACGAATTCTTCCTCTGCGCTTTCGGCATGCGGGAACGATGTACGCCTTCCTGGCAGCAACCGCTGATGGTGGATACCAATTCTGCCAAGCCCGAACTGCTGCCCGAATGATGCATCCACGGCGAGCAGTTCATCATCGCCCTTGTAGTGATCTTCATCCGGCCGCTCGATATCGGACCAGTGCGCGATAAAGGGCGGACGCCCTGTTGATGTCATGTCATGCCTCCCGATCAAACGAACAGCGCGACGATAGATCGTGCAATTGATGCCAGCAACATTGATCGCGGTCTTTCCGCTGGCATTTGCGTGTTTACATGGCGATTAAATAGGGATATTTATTGTCCTTAATAAAATGCCGATTGTGTTCGGCTATGGAATGAATTCATGATCCTGAAAAGCCAAGTCGAATGGGCGTTGCATTGTTGTGCCATCCTCGCAGGTCTGCCTGACGGCCGCTATCTGTCCACCAAAGCACTCGCCGAGTTCCACGGGTTACCGAAAGAATACCTCTCAAAAGCGCTACAGAGCTTATCGCAGGCAGGTCTCGTCCACACGACGCTTGGTCCGTCAGGTGGATACAGATTGGCAAAGTCTCCAGCTGAACTCAGCTTCCTCGACATTGTCGAGGCGGTAGAGGGCAAGACCAGAACCTTTGTCTGCAACAATATTCGCGCCAACAACCCTTGCCGCCCGCAAGGCTATTGTGAAAGCAGCCCATGCGCCGTTGCCCGCATCATGTGGGAGGCCGATGAAGCGTGGCGCGAGCGGTTGCGCAGTGTCAATCTGGCTCAACTGACGGAAACCCTGTCTCAGGAGATACCGTCCAAACTCTGGAAGAGTAGCTTTGAATGGGTGTTAGACCGCGCGGGGTGAAGGGGCGGCCGCAGGCAGCGCATGCTGCGCAGCGGGCATCTGGAAGAGATAACTCTGCGGCGGCATCGCCAGAGAAAGGCCGCTGGCCTCACATTGGCGATAGACCAGATCAATCACCTCATTTTTCGCGGGCGTTCTATTGGCCGGGCTAGGCACGCGAAAGAATAGCTCCGCTTCGATTGCAATCGCATCGATTGTTTTGAGGGCGACGATTGGCGGCGGGTCCTTGATGATTTGCGTGCAGCCTTGCAAGGCAACTTGCATAACGGTCTCAATAACTTGCGGCCTGTCTGTTGCGGCAATACGCACCGTCAATACCATCTGATAGGCCTCATCGGGACGGCTGAGATTGGTCAGTCCGACCTTGGCCAACACGCTGTTTGGCAGAATGATAACGTTGTGTGAGCCGGTTAAAAGATAGGTGGAGCGCCAGTTGTTTTCGGTGACGCGTCCCTCCGTGCCATCACCCAGCAAAATCCAGTCACCGATAACGAAGGGCCGTCCCAGCGTTAGCGCAATGCCGGAAAACACATCACCAAGCGTGTTCTGTAGCGCGAGACCAAAAATAATGGCAACCACGCCTGAAGTTGCGACGAGTGTACCGATAGGCACATCAAAGACGAAGGCCAAAATGGATAGGAAAACCCCGAGATAGACTGCCGCAACGATCAGATCCTGCAACAGGCGTGCTTCCTGCGGCCTCCGCTCCACAACAATATAGATACGAACAAATCCAATCATCGCCCAGGCAAGGTGTGTCCACCAGAGAATCTGCGCAGACATGGCCAGAAATGCCGCCACGCCTTGCAGGTGTTTCTCCGTGAACCGATGCGGCAGAATCCCATTGAAGCCAAGTATGGCCGTCATGACGACGAAGAAAACAATCTGGACGACAAGCCGCGCCGTCGGGCGACCGCGACCCTGCAAAAGCCAAACGATGACCCCAGCAACGCCGAAAAGGTCGATCAGAATAAGCGGCAAGGGAAGATGATCATTGAACATGGCATGTCTCATTGGCACTGCATGGCAAAACCGGGTGCAATGAACGACACCCGGTTTTCATTTCTGACTTACTTCTTGATCGGAAAGGTCAGGCCCTTTTCTTTCGTATCGACAACGAAGACCGCCAGAAGCTTGGCCGGTTTTGTCTTACTGCCATTGGCACTGACACCATGGCGATCACCCGGCATTTCCGAAAAATTCTCGCCGGCATGGTAGACTTTCACCGGACCATCATTGACCTGACTGCGGATGGAGCCTTCCAGAACGGTGGCATAGATGAAAGCTGAGGTCGGATGGGTGTGGGCCTCGGACGAACCGCCAGGCCCGTATTCGACCAGTATGCCCTTGATGCTCTTGCCGGGAACGTTCGGCAGTTCATGCTCATAGACGAGCGTGACTTTAGCGGTGTTTTCGCTTGCGGTGGCAGAGATTACCGGCGCGCCCAAAACCACGGTCGCAACAGCAAAGCCTGTGATGATTGATCTTAACATTTCAAAATCCTTTGTTTGGGTGGGATAAATGTCTTTTACGATTTCCGGCTGGTGGCAAACCACTGCTCGAACGTAATCCGGCCAAGCCGGGGATTATTGTCGGAGACCAGTGAACCTTCCTCCAGACGCGCACCAAAATAGCGAGCCTCCGGATCAGGCTGGACTTTGCGGGAATCGCCCATCGCCTTGAGGTATCGTTCGACCAGATCGCTCAGCCGCGAACGCTCCGGGCCAGCAATCTCAAGCGTCCCGTTGAGAGGTTGGGCAAGTGCGATATCGGCCATAACATCGGCAACGTCATCGGAAGCGATCGGCTGCACATAGGCCGGAGACAGATGCACTTCGTCACCCACTGTCCCGGACTGAGCGATGCCACTGAGGAATTCCATGAACTGTGTGGAATGAACAATCGTATAGGGAATGCCCGCGGCCTTGATCAGATTTTCCTGAGCCAGCTTTGCACGGAAGTAGCCGCTTTCCTGCAGACGTTCCGTGCCAACGACAGAGAGCGCGATATGGTGTCTGACCGCAGCGGATTTTTCCGCCGCAATCAGGTTACGCCCTGAAGTTTCAAAAAACTCCAGCACGGCCTTGTCTTCGAAGGATGGCGAATTGGCCAGATCAATGACGACCTGCGCCCCGGCAAGCGCTTCGTTCAGCCCCTCGCCTGTGATTGTATTGACGCCTGTGTTTGGAGATGCGGCAATCACCTCATGTCCTTGCTTGCGCAGGCGTTCAACTGTCTTAGAACCGATAAGGCCGGTTCCACCAATAATAACGATTTTCATATGACTTCTCCGTTCAAAGGGCTCTGTGCCCGCATGTATCTGTGACTGTTTGAAGGAGGCTTTAGTTCAAACCGGCTTTGTCGAGGCCATAAGCTTTGTCGGCCGAACCCGGGACAGTCTTGAACGCGACGTTGACGCGGTTCCATGCATTGATAACCATGATCGAGAAGGTCAGATCGGAAACTTCCTTTTCAGATAGCTGTCCACGTACCCGCTCATAAAGCTCATCGGGAATACCGCCCTCGGTCAAGGTCGTGAGCGCTTCAGTCCAGGCAAGAGCAGCGCGTTCACGCGGGACGAAAAGGGTCGACTCTCGCCAGATTGCAACGTGATGGAGGCGCAGTTCACTCTCTCCGTGAATTTTTGCTTCCTTGACATGCATATCGAGGCAAAACCCACAGCCATTGATCTGTGACGCCCGGATATGGATGAGATCGTGGATAGTCTGCTCGATGGCACTGTCTTTCAGGGCCATGCTGAGGTCCAAAAGCTTTTTGAACAGTTCAGGCGATTGTTGAGCATAGTTCAGGCGCGACGTCATTGCTTTCTCCATAATTAAGGACATTTAATATCCTTATGGATAATTTATATCCTTAATTTCTGGACTGTAAAGCCATTCACGTATAAGTTGCAGACATAAGGCTTATGTCGAAAAGTATGAGGGTGACGATGGACATCGTATCTGCGTTGAGAACATTCCTTCGGGTGACTGAGACCGGCTCGTTTTCAGCCGCCGCAGCAAACCTTGATTTGACGCAGCCCGCCGTGTCCCGCCAGATATCGGCGCTGGAAGCGCATCTGAACACACGCCTTCTGCATCGCACCACAACTGCAATGACGCTCACCGTCGAAGGTGAGCAGATGATCCCGATGGCATTAAGGGTTGTCGAAGCGGTTGACGCTCTCGGAGAGGCAAGCTGCACGGAGAAGTCAGCCATATCCGGGAAAGTCCGCCTCTCCCTCCCTACGCCACTCGGGCTTTATGCAAGTGACAGGCTGGCCGGGTTGATCGAACGTCATCCGAATCTTTCCGTGGAACTGATCTTGCGCGAGGAACCATCAGATTTGGTTGGGGAAGGAATTGACCTTGAAGTTCGCCTTGGTCCGGTGGCAGACGGTAACCTGATCTGTCGCAGGATCGGATGGACAACCGCCTTTCTTGTCGCAGCACCGCACTATCTAAAAGGGCGAGTGGCCCCGGAAACGCCGGGAGACATCGACGCACATGATTGCATCTCCTATAGTCGCAGCGGGGATGGACGGGTTTGGTCGTTCTCCGGTGGGGCCACTGACATTGCCGTGCCAATTGCCCCCCGCATCATTGCAAACAACTCTGTCGCGGTTCATCGCGCGGTTCTGGCTGGGGGCGGGCTTGCGGTGCTTTCCCACATCCTTGTCTCCCGTGATCTGGAAGACGGCAGACTTGTCAATGTCATGCCCGATTTTCCACCGAGCCGCCTGCCGATCTGCGTTGTCTATTCAACCCGCCGAAACATGCCCCAGCGCGTCCGGATCGCTCTTGATTTCCTCATTGAGGCCGTGCGGGAAGACCCGATGATGGCGTCTTCGTCCTCGGCAAAAGGCATGGATGAGAATTAAGAACATCATGTCCCCTTTATCTACAGATGCAATTGATTTCATTGACATTTGATACACAACTCGCACAGATTTAGCTTTGTTCTGTACGACTTGCTCTTTGAACCCGAGGACAGCGGAGCCAGTGGAATGATGCGAAGGCAATGATGGAAGATAACCCTGCACTTCATAGCCGTCATTTAGGCATGACAGCACTATTGAAATCGTATTGGATTTTCGTGTTTCTGGTTGGGCTATTTAACGTCTTTGAGTATCAGGGTTACGCGGTATTGGTAATGCTTGGCACTATCGTTTTTTCGCTGCCTGCGATGGCCGTCGTAATCGCGCTCTATTTCCTGTTCCCAAAACATTTCAATCGCCATTATCTGTACTACTGCCTAGGCATACCAATCCTCTGCATTTCGATACTCCTCTGGGGGCTTGGCAAATCCGATACAACCGTGACATGCGCTGCCATTATCGGTCTTATCTCTCTGCCGACCTGCGCGATCTATTTCATGCGGCAAGAAATCAGGCGCGCGAAGCAGAAATGAATGCAACACCGCCCAATCCATCCTGCAAGAAGGCCGTTTGAAATTCTAACTAGGAAGGTCTGCACGGCCAGCCGCCGTTGCTGCAAATGATCCTTCAATATTATCACAATCGTTCACGACTCTTCATTCTGATTGTCCATATCAACGACATTGCATCATATCGATATGCCCCCTGACCATAGATGAGTTGTGCAGGCAAATAAGCCACAAGCGCGCCTCCAGCAAACATCGCCAGTCCCTTTATTGCAATAGATCGATTCACGGTCCTGCTCCCCTTGCGAACACCTAAGCGCATTATTCACGCTTGACTCTCCACGGCAACGAGGCCCTGCTTCGGAAGATACTGACCCCTCGTGGCTGTAGACAACACCTTGTGGATTGGAAAGATTGGACACATGGCGCTGAAACGGATGGACAATATAGGAATCGTTGTCGATGACCTCGAAGAGACGATTGATTTCTTTCGCGAGCTTGGCCTCGAGCTTGAAGGACGGGCCATGATCGAAGGAGAATGGGCCGGGCGTGTCACCGGACTGGGCGATCAGCGCGTCGAGATTGCCATGATGCGTACGCCTGATGGCCACAGCCGATTGGAGCTATCCCGTTTCCTCACGCCACCTGTCATCGCAGATCATCGAAACGCCCCGGTCAATGCCTTGGGTTACCTGCGCGTCATGTTCACCGTAGATGACATTGACGACACGCTCGAAAGGCTCCGCAAGCGCGGTGCACAGGTCGTCGGCGAAGTCGTGCAGTATAAAGACGTGTATCGGCTCTGCTATATCCGCGGGCCCGGAAAACTTCTCATCGGACTCGCCCAAGAACTCAGCTAATTCGCTCAATCGGGATCTGACAGGCATTTTCTCTGAAACGATGACAATAGAACAAGCCCTGATTGTTGGGCGCATCTTGAAATCGCCATATCGAAGCATCACGTTTTCTCTGTTGTCGCTCTCCAGTGTACAACATGAGGTCCGGCAACCCTTCCCCGTTACTGCCGGGCCTCATCTTAGTTGAGCGAACCAACATTCCATCTTCCAGAAATGAAAAGCCCCACAATCCGCAGGAAAGTGGGGCTGATATAGCGCGGCCGATTTAATCGACCGAGATTACTTCTCCGGTTCGACGATCGACGGAGACTCTAATATCATCCCCTCGATAGTCGGTTCCCTCAATTATGAACCGCGACCGCGTTCTCGTAACATCGTCAACCTCGCGAAGCCCCTCCGAACGCGCGATCCGCACGGCTGTTCTCTCGCTTATGCTGCTGATGCGCCGATAAGAACGTTCCATCTGAGGTTCAACAAGCCGAACCCCGCCCGGACCAATTTCGATGGATTGTGCGTATGATGGTGCTGAAGAAACCACCATCAGAGCCGCTGCTCCTGCCATTACCAGAACCTTGTGCATTACTCTCTCCTTAACTGTTCCTGCCAAGCTGTTTGACCAATGCTTCGCAGGCACCCCACGACTGACGGTTAAGAATCCGTTTAGGGCCATTGTGAGGCGGTGGAGCTGTTCAAGGATGAATATCCAACAACAGGTAGCTGACGGGCCACACGCGTGAGCCATCCAAATATTTGCAATCTCCGGCCCTACATTGGCTGCATCGACTAAGTGTGCAGTAACTGCCCCATAAGGGAGAAAAATTACCTTTGGCTGTCGGTTTTATCGCTCTCCACGCGTCTTCCTTACAAGGACATATTCAAGAGGAGACCAACATGCTCATTATCGCAGGCCACTATTCCGTTTCACCCAAACTTCGCCAATCATACGTAGACGCTTTCGCCGATCTGGTTCACAGGGCGCGGGCTTATCCGGGTTGCATCGATTTATCAATCAGCGCTGACCCAATTGATCCATCCAGAGTAAATATGATCGAAATATGGACTTCCGACGAAGTGCTGGCGGCTTGGCGCAAGAATTGTAATCCGCCTAAGACTGGTGTCAAAATGCATGATGTCAAAGTGGAGAAGCACTATATCAGCCGGTCAGAAGCTCCATTCTGAATTTGGTACAACTCTTCATGGCGGTGAATGGCGTGGATCGAAAGATGCGTCGAATTAAGTCTTCGAAGCGCATTGCGGACCAGATTGAGAACGCATTGCCCCGCACCTTTAAAAAGGTGCTGGACAGTCAACAACTTAAGAATCGCTAAAAGAAAAATGGTGCCCCCGGAGAGACTCGAACTCCCGACCCTCTGATTACAAATCAGATGCTCTACCAACTGAGCTACAAGGGCAGCGGCGTCCGATTAGCACAAACATCCCGGATGTAAAATGGAAAAACAGCACTTTATGCAATTTTCCCGCTTTTTTTGATTGAGCAGCATTTTGCCAGATCAATCGCGCCGTGCTAGGCGATACGTCCTTGAGATGCTCGGACACGCAGGCAGCCATGAACCGGAATATTGAAACCTTCGCTTTTCTTTCCTCCGGAACACCGGAATCCGACGAGGCTATGCACAATCTCGTCAAGCTTTACGGCCAGACCGCACCGAAGGATGCCGATGTCATCGTCGCGCTGGGCGGTGATGGTTTCATGCTGCAGACCCTGCAGAACCACATGAACCAGGGCAAGATGACCTATGGCATGAACAGGGGCTCTGTCGGCTTCCTCATGAACGAGTACAGCGAGACCGACCTGAAAGAGCGTGTAGAGGCCGCACAGGCTGAAACGATCCGCCCGCTGAAGATGGTTGCAGAATCGCTTGAAGAGGGCACAGTGACTTCCTTTGCGCTCAATGATGTCTATCTGCTGCGCCAGTCCTATCAGGCAGCCAAGATAAAGATCACCGTTGACGATCAGGTCCGGCTTGAAGAACTGATCTGCGATGGCGTGATGGTGGCAACCCCAGCCGGCTCCACCGCTTACAATCTGTCAGCTCAGGGCCCCATCCTGCCACTTGATGCACGGTTGCTCGCGCTCACCCCGGTTTCCCCGTTCCGCCCGCGCCGCTGGCGCGGTGCGCTCCTGTCAAACAAGGTCACGGTGCGGCTTGATATCCTTGAACCGGAAAAGCGGCCGGTCAACGCTGTCGCTGATCACACGGAAGTAAAGTCGGTGCTTTCGGTGACAGTCGAAGAAGCATCCCAGTTGCGTGCAACCATTCTGTTTGACAAGAACCATTCATGGAATGAACGGATTCTCAAAGAACAGTTCCTTTATTGACAACATTAGACTAAAGTGATGCACAATTGTAACAGACTCTTAAATCTCAAGGGATGCAAGAGTTGACTTTTGTTGGTATGGGCCGTAACGCCATTCCTGCAAGACATTGTGCAATGAAAAGCACCCATTCCATTGGCAAAATAACGGACATGTGCGGCATCGACTGCAGATAGAAAGTTAAATCTCCATTGACCACGTTCGCTGATCTGGGCCTTTCGCCGAAAGTGCTCGATGCTGTGGAAGCAGCAGGATACACCATCCCCACTCCGATTCAGGCTGGGGCGATCCCGCACGCGCTGCAGCGCAAGGATGTTCTCGGCATCGCCCAGACCGGAACAGGCAAGACTGCTTCCTTTGTGCTGCCGATGCTCACATTGCTTGAACAGGGCCGCGCCCGCGCGCGCATGCCCCGCACGCTGATCCTTGAGCCAACACGCGAGCTTGCCGCGCAGGTCGAGGAAAACTTTGTCAAATATGGCAAGAACCACCGGCTCAATGTCGCGCTACTGATTGGCGGCGTTTCCTTTGATGACCAGTTGCGCAAGCTTGAACGCGGCGCTGACGTGCTCATTGCCACGCCCGGCCGCCTGCTCGACCATTTCGAGCGCGGCAAGCTGCTTCTGACCGGTGTTGATATTCTCGTCATCGACGAAGCCGACCGTATGCTCGATATGGGTTTCATTCCCGATATTGAGCGGATCTGCAAACTGATCCCCTTCACCCGCCAGACACTGTTCTTCTCGGCCACCATGCCGCCAGAGATTACCAAACTGACGGAACAGTTCCTGCATGCGCCCGTGCGTGTTGAAGTCGCCAAGGCCGCGACCACAGCCAAGACGGTTGAGCAGCAACTGGTCAAGTCAGGCAAAAAAGATTGGGAAAAGCGCGCCAAGCTGCGAGATCTGATCCGCGCTGAAGAAGATGGCCTGAAAAACGCGATCATCTTCTGCAATCGCAAGAAAGACGTTTCCGAGCTGTTCCGCTCGCTGGTCAAGCATGAGTTCGATGCCGGTGCCCTGCATGGCGATATGGATCAGCGTGCCCGCACCACAATGCTGGCCAATTTCAAGGACGGCAAACTGAAAATTCTCGTGGCCTCTGATGTGGCGGCACGCGGACTTGATATTCCTGACGTAAGCCATGTCTTCAATTTCGACGTGCCTATTCATTCGGAAGATTATGTACACCGCATCGGTCGCACGGGCCGCGCCGGACGTTCCGGCAAGGCTTTTACGCTGGTCACACCTGCCGATGTAAAACATCTTGCATCCATTGAAAAACTGATCGGTGAAGACATCAACTGGTATGATGGCGACCTCGCCACCCTGCCCGTTTCGGAAGAAACCGACGAAGCTCCGCGCCGTGGCCGTAATGCCCGCGGCAAGAGTGAAACCAAGCGCAAGCCGCGCAATGAAGGCCGCGAACGCGAACGCCCGCAGTCTGAGATCGACATCATCGCCGCGGCCGACCGCGCCAAGGAAACCGGCGAGCAGCCTGTAACCGCTGAAGAGCCTGTGAAAAAGACAGCCGAGAAGCCGCAAAAAGCTGCCATCAAGGCCGACAATGAACAGCGCCGCGCCCGTCCTGCTGCCCCGCAGGAACAACCGCGCCGTGAACAGGAACCGCGCCGCGATCATCGCCGCGACCGAAATGACAACGATACATCACCGGTTGGTTTTGGCGATGAAATCCCTGCCTTCATGCTGATCGATACAAAAATCTGAGGGCTCGATCGTGAATGCACCGGGCGTTGGATGTGGAATCGTCTTCTTAAGGGACGGCCATATCCTCTTGTTACAACGCAAGAAAAGCCCCGAGATCGGCGCTTGGGGTATCCCCGGCGGCAAGATCGATTTTCTGGAGACCGCCGAACAGGCAATCAGACGCGAAGCCTTTGAGGAGACCAGCCTTGAGGCTGGTTCCATCCGCCAGCTTGGCCTTAGCGAGCAGCTTTTCCACGATGAGCGCCAGCACTGGTTTGGCGTCCTGTTCCTTGCCGAAACATTTTCCGGCGAAATGCAGCTGCTTGAACCGGACAAACATGGCGGTATCGACTGGTTTCCTCTCGATAACCTCCCCGCGAAGCTTACGCTCCCGACCATGCATGCGCTGGAATTGATCCGTCAAGACGCCTGAGCCCCCTCTTACGGAGGGAGCTTTAATCAACGGGTCGGGCCATTCTGCTGATAGGTCCTGTTACTTCACCGCACGCAGCGAGGCCTCATAGGCCTTGCGCGCCCATTCGGTCATGATGTCAGGATCATCAAACGCATCGGCAGGGATTGACCAATAAGGCATTTCGACAGTTTTTGATTTGCCTTCGTAGGTCCACCGCCGGCAACCGGCGGCCTCAAAATCCGGTGCAGAGACCTTGTCAGCCTTCAAGAGGATTTCGTCGGCAACCTCAAGCGCGAAAACCAGCCCGTGATGATAGATGCCCTTGCCGCCAAACATGCGTTTGATGGTGACAGGCCCGAGGCCGGAAAACAGGTCGTGAATCGCATCATTGTCCATGGCTTGAGTATTGCAGGCGCAAAGACGGGCGTCACGCCGAAAATTGCGCTACCATGACTGCAAATTGAGGCGGGAAAACTCAGGAAGTGGCTGAAGCCAAAGCTTCCGGCTTGGCAGGGGTCAATTCGACCGACTCACCACAGCCGCAGGCTGATGTCTGATTGGGATTATTGAAGACAAAGCCCGTGCGCAGGGTCGTTACTTCAAAATCCATCTGCGTGCCCAAGAGATACAGCACGGCTTCCGGTGCTACAAATACCTTCGAGCCATCCTTTTCGACAATATCATCGCCGGGCTTGGCTTCTGTAACGAGATCAATGGTATATTCCATACCCGCGCAGCCGCCTTTCTTGATGCCGACGCGAATACCGAGCGCATTTTCACGCGTCGCTACAATCTCGCTCACGCGGGATGCTGCAGCATCAGTCAACGTCATGACAGAAAAACGACCCATTTCTAATCTCTCTTGGTTCAGATCGTACAACGATCAGTCTGTATCATAGTTAGTGTTACATAGTCGTCACCGCAAGTGTTCAAACTCACCCACGTCCCACAAACCTGCATGCAGAAGGCAGAAATCATGAATTACCGCCATCTCATTCTCTGTAGCGTCGCCGGTCTGGCGCTGAGCCTGACACCTGCGCTGGCCCAGGAAGCCAAAAAGCCCGAACCGCCAAAGCAGGAAACCGGGGCTAAGCCCGCAGCACCCGCCGCGGCCGCGCCAGAAGCCCCTGCCACCAAGGAAGCCCCGGCTGCCAAGGAAGCCGCAGAGGCCCCAAACCAGTCTGTGCCTGATTATCTTGACGACCGCAGCACGCCCGAACAGCTGGTCAAATCCTATTATAACGCCATCAACCGGCAGGAATATGCCCGCGCCTATAGCTACTATGCCGAGGAAGGCCACACACAGGCCTTCCCGCAATTTCAGGCGGGTTATGAAAACACCGTTTCAGTGGTCCTGCGCCTTGGCAAGGTTGAAAGCGAGGGCGCAGCCGGTTCCACCTACTGGAGCCTGCCACTGGCAATTGAATCGACGCAGAAGGACGGTAAGCGCACAGTTTATAACGGTTGCTATCGGCTGCGACTGGCAAATGCGGCCATTCAGGGCGTTCCCTTTGTGCCACTGTCCATTCTCGACGGCACCCTGCAGAAATTCGAGAAGCCACTGGATCAAAGCGTGCCTGAAGCGTGTGAAGCGCCCTGACGGCCTTAGAAATAACTGACAATGCTGACGATGGCGACCAGCAGGCATGCCAGGGCCGCAGCCATGGAGCCTTTTGCGTTCTGTTCTGCCTGTTCCAGCACGGATTCGGCTGCACAACTCATGGCAGACCGACCATCAAGCAATCCGGCAATATCAGCTCGTGTGAGAATCTCGGTCGATGAATGCCAGTGCCAAGCGGCCTTCAGCGCGAAGAAAATAACGCCCGCTGTGCCAAAACGCACAATCCATATGGCAATAGGCAAATCAAAAATCATAATAAAACAAATTCAAGCGCTGGGTGATGCCCCACCACATATTCGATGACATTATGTATCATCAATGGCATCCGGGACATAAACGGTTAAACTGTCTGCACCAAACGGTGCAGAGCGGACAACCATATCATGCTTGGCTACCGGACTTCTGGCAATTAGACTTTAGACGTAAGACCTTAGATTAATATCTGAGATGCGCGCGACTGGATCAGTACCAGCCGACGGCGACCTGCGCTTCTTCCGACATACGGTCGGGCGTCCATGGCGGATCGAAAGTCATGCTCACGTCAACAAAACTGACGCCTTCGACCGAGCTTACCGCATCCTGTACCCAGCCCGGCATTTCACCGGCGACAGGGCAGCCCGGCGCTGTCAGGGTCATTTCGATCTTTACGGACCGGTCGTCCTCGATATCGATCTTATAGACAAGGCCCAGCTCATAGATATCAGCGGGGATTTCCGGGTCATAGACCGTCTTCAGCGCGCCGATAACATCATCGGTCATGCGTGCCAGTTCATCGGCTGGAATAGCAGACGCAGAAACAGCACCGCTTACCTCGGAAGTCTCTACAGGTGCTTCCGGCTTCACAGTTTCGTCTTTTTCCAGTGTCTCGACTTTATCGGTCATCGTTTTCACCCAAAGAATTTCCGCGCTTTTTCCAGCGCATCGGCGAGAACATCGATCTCGTCTCTTGTATTATACATCGCAAACGATGCACGGCATGTGGATGTTACGCCGAAACGTTTCAAGAGCGGCTGAGCACAATGTGTGCCTGCGCGCACCGCAACACCCGCCCGGTCGATGACCATCGACACGTCATGGGCATGAATGCCAGCAAGTTCGAAGGAGATGATCGCGCCCTTGCCCTTGGCATCGCCGAAAATACGCAGCGAATTGATCTGGCGCAGCCGCTCATGCGCATAATCGCGCAAATCTTCCTCATGGGCGAGAATGGCGGCGCGGCCAATCTTTTCCACATATTCAATGGCTGCCCCAAGACCAATCGCCTGAGCAATCGGCGGTGTGCCAGCCTCGAAGCGGTGCGGTGGATGGTTATAGGTGACAATATCCTCAGTCACCTCTTCAATCATCTCGCCGCCGCCCTGGAAGGGGCGCATGGCTTCCAGCTTTTCCTTGCGGCCATAGAGCACGCCGATGCCGGATGGGCCATAAATCTTGTGGCCAGTGAAAATATACCAGTCGCAGCCGAGATCCTGTACATCAACAGGCAGATGCACCGCGCCCTGACTGCCATCGACAAGCACCGGAATGCCGCGCGCATGGGCGATGCGAACGATTTCCTTGATCGGCGTCACCGTGCCAAGCACGTTGGACATATGGGTAATGGCAACCAGCTTGGTGCGATCAGTCAGCCGCGCCTCGAATTCCTCGATATGGAACGCACCCTGCTCATCAACAGGTACCCAGACCAGCTTTGCACCCTGCCGTTCCCTGATGAAATGCCAAGGCACAATGTTGGAATGGTGCTCCATGATCGACAGGACAATCTCGTCGCCCTCACCAATATTAGGCATGCCATAGCCATAGGCGACCGTATTGATCGCCTCGGTAGCGGACTTGGTGAAAACGATCTCATCGACAGAATCCGCATTCAGAAAGCGGCGAACGCTTTCGCGCGCCTTTTCATAGGCGTCCGTAGCGGCGTTCGACAGGAAATGCAGGCCGCGATGCACATTGGCATATTCATTCGAATAGGTGTGGGTGATCGCATCAATAACCGCCTGCGGCTTCTGTGCCGAAGCGCCATTGTCGAGATAGACAAGCGGTTTGCCGTAGACTTCACGCGACAGGATGGGAAAGTCGCGGCGGATCGCCTCGACGTCATAACCGGCTTGAATGATCTTCGTATCCATAGTGCCCGCGCTTTCCTGCGTTTGGGTCAAATGTTGAATGCCGGCCGGATCAACCGGCAGGCGAACAATCAGACATGAGCAGCCAGCCACTTGTCGAGAATAGCTTCCAGAGCTTCGACCAGCGGTTCGCTTTCCAGTTCTTCGATGATTTCAGCCACGAATGCCTTGATCAGCAGGCCGCGTGCATCACTTTCGGGGATGCCGCGCGCCTGCAGATAGAACAGGTGGTTGCTGTCGATTTCCGTCACCGTTGCACCATGGCCGCAAGCCACATCATCGGCAAAAATTTCGAGTTCCGGCTTGGCATCAAATTCGCCATCATCGGACAGGAGCAGCGTGTTGCAGGCCATGCGCGCATCGGTCTTCTGGGCGATCCGGTTGACCTTGATCTGACCCTGAAAGACACCGCGTGCGCGGTCTGTTACCACATTGCGGATGATCTGCACCGACGTGGTGTTTTCAACCAGATGGCCGAGCGTCATGGTCACATCCGTATGGCTGTCGCCACCGAGAAGGTTGACACCGCGCAGCTGGAAGTCCGAGCCTTCACCCTTGGACAGCACATGCACTTCCTGCCGCACCAGCTTGCCGCCCGCATTGACGATATAAACCGTCAGCTTGGCGTTGGTGCCGATGGTCGCGGTGAACTGGGCAAGCTGTGTGGCTTCAACGCCCTGTTCGCGCAGGATGATCCAGACAATCTGTGCATCATCGGCAACAGTGATATTACTGACGGACGTTGAAAAGCCCTCACCCTCGCCGCCGGTCTGACGCTCGATAATGGTTGCCTTGCTGCCCTTGCCGAACTTGACGGCAAAACGCACGTGGCCCTGCCCACGCACCTGCGCATTCTGCAGTTCCAGCGGCGCTTCAAGCTCGACACCGTCGGCAACGTTCACCGACCAGCCATCGGTCACGTAAGCGGCATTGATCTGGCCGATTGCATCGTCACCACCACGAATGGCAAGATCACGGATCGCCGATCCATCCGCCAGTTTTTCGCTGTATTTGGTGAATTCGACACCTTCAATCCGCGGCGCGTTCAGTGCAACGCCGTTGGAAACGGTGGCAACAGCTGATCCCTGAATAACGGCCGGCAAGGCATTGGTACCAGCCGCGCTATCATACGCAGCAACGCTACGCAGCAAGGTGCGCAGATCGGTATAGTGCCAGCTTTCGACGCGGCGCGACGGCAGGCCCTGCGTCTTCAATGCCTCGATGGCATTGTCACGCGCGCTGACGATTTCCGCATCGCCCGGCAATTCGCCCATCCGGTCTACAAACGAGTCGACCAGCGCCGCTTCTGCGGTTGTCGGCTGGCGTCCTGTGTGAACATTCATAACGTCGCTCCTCAGGCTGCCTCGCCGATGATATCGGCATAGCCGTTCTCTTCAAGATGGAGGGCAAGGTTCTTGTCGCCCGACTTGATGACCTGTCCCTTGTAAAGGACATGGACACTATCAGGAACGATATAATCGAGCAGACGCTGATAGTGGGTGATCACGATCACCGCACGGTCAGGCGAGCGCAGCGCATTGACGCCATCGGAAACAATCTTCAGCGCGTCGATGTCGAGGCCGGAATCGGTCTCGTCAAGCACGCAAAGCTTTGGCTCCAGCAGTTTCATCTGCAGGATTTCCGCACGCTTCTTTTCGCCGCCGGAGAAACCGACATTGAGCGGACGCTTCAGCATGGCAATATCCATATCGAGCGATGCCGCAGCCGTTTTTACGCGGGCGATGAAATCAGGAATTTTTAGTGGCTCTTCACCGCGCGCCTTGCGCTGCGAGTTCATCGCCACTTTCAGGAATTCCATCGTCGCAACACCAGGTATTTCCATCGGATACTGGAACGCCAGGAAAATGCCCTTGGCCGCACGCTCGGATGGATCGAGTTCCAGAATGGATTCGCCATTGTAAAGAATGTCGCCTGATGTGACTTCGTAATCTTCACGGCCCGCAAGAATATAGGACAGTGTCGACTTGCCGGAACCGTTCGGCCCCATAATCGCCGCCACTTCGCCCGCCTTGACCGTGAGGTTAAGGCCGCGAATGATTTCGGTGTCCGTATCTGCGATCTTCGCATGAAGGTTGATGATCTCAAGCATTGTATTACCCTTTGAATTCCGTGGGATCAGCCGTGGCGATCCCTAATATGATCTTGTTTGGCGAATGACTGGCCCTTGGCCGCCACATGGCTATCCGACTGAGCCCTCAAGGCTGATGCCGATCAGTTTCTGCGCTTCCACGGCAAATTCCATCGGCAGTTCCTGAATGACTTCCTTGACGAAGCCATTGACGATCAACGCAATAGCCTCCTCTTCCGGAATGCCGCGCTGCATCACATAGAACAGCGCATCTTCGGAAATTTTTGAGGTCGTCGCTTCGTGTTCGAACTGGGCGGTGGCGTTCTTTGCCTCGATGTAAGGCACCGTATGCGCACCGCAATCATTGCCGATCAGCAGCGAGTCACACTGGGTGAAGTTACGCGCATTCTCCGCCTTGCGATGGGCCGAAACCTGACCGCGATAGGTGTTGTTCGACTTACCAGCCGAAATACCCTTGGAGATGATACGGCTCGACGTGTTCTTGCCGAGGTGCAGCATCTTGGTGCCGCTGTCGATCTGCTGATGACCATTGGAAACCGCGATGGAATAGAATTCGCCGCGTGAATTGTCGCCGCGCAGGATCACCGATGGGTATTTCCACGTAATCGCCGAACCGGTTTCAACCTGTGTCCACGAAATCTTGGAGTTCTTGCCGCGGCAATCGCCACGCTTGGTCACGAAGTTGTAAATGCCGCCCTTGCCTTCCGCATCACCGGGGAACCAGTTCTGCACGGTCGAATATTTGATCTCGGCATCATCAAGTGCAATCAATTCCACAACTGCCGCATGCAGCTGGTTCTCATCGCGCTGTGGTGCCGTGCAGCCTTCGAGATAGGACACATAAGCGCCCTCTTCGGCAATGATCAGCGTGCGTTCGAACTGGCCGGTATCCCGCTCATTGATGCGGAAATAGGTTGACAGTTCCATCGGGCAGCGAACACCCTTGGGCACGTAAACAAACGAACCATCGGTAAAGACAGCCGAATTCAGCGTCGCATAGAAATTATCAGAGACCGGCACAACGGAAGCCAGATACTTCTTGATCAATTCTGGATGCTCGCGGATCGCTTCGGAGATCGAACAGAAGATGACGCCTGCTTTGGCCAGTTCAGCCTTGAAGGTTGTAACAACGGACACGCTGTCAAACACCGCATCCACAGCCACACGGCCTGACTTATAGACATTATCGCTGGCTTCTTCCTCATCGGAAGGGCTCGGCTCGCCCATTTTGCGCACGCCCGCAAGGATTTCCTGCTCTTTCAGCGGAATACCCAGCTTCTCATAGGTGCGCAGCAGCTCAGGATCAACCTCGGCAAGCGATGTCGGGCCGGTCTGGTTTTTTGGTCCAGCGTAATAAACCATGTCCTGGAAGTCGATCTTCGGATAATTCACCCGCGCCCATGTGGGCTCTTCCATGGTCAGCCAGCGTTCATAGGCTTTCAGACGCCATTCCAGCATCCACTCCGGCTCGTTCTTCTTGGCCGAAATAAAGCGGATAATATCTTCGCTAAGGCCCTTTGGCGCCTTATCCATTTCGATAAGGGTCTCAAAGCCATACTTGTACTGGTCCACATCCAGGGTGCGGACCTGATCAATAGTTTCCTGCACGGCAGGCATTGGCGTTCTCCATCCTCGCGGGATTCAAGGTCCCGCAGTTGCAAACGTCAAGGCGTGTGTCGTCTTGAATATTTGCCTCAATGTAGTGTGCTAACGCACGATTTAACACCGGTAATCACCGGATATTTTGTAATTATCGGCAAGTTGTTGCCAATAATCGCAATATTTCACGCCGCATCGGCAGCAGCCAGCTTGGACCGGTCGCGCCGCGCAACAATTTTTGTCAGCGCATCCAGAAAAAGCGCTATCTCGTCCTGCGTGGTTTCAGGCGATGTGGAGACCCGCAGGCCGCCTGTTCCATTACCAAAACCCATGGCCGCAAGCACATGGCTTGGTCCAACTTTTCCCGAAGAACAGGCAGATCCTGCCGATAGCGCAATTCCCGCCAGATCGAAAGCGATTTGAACGGTTTCCGCCTTCATATCTGCAAGACTGAAGAAGGTCGTATTCGCAAGCCGGTCGACCGTATCGCCATAGATAACCGCATCCGATGCTATTGACCGGATACCGTCCTCGATGCGCTGCCGGTTGGTAAGCCCCCAGCCACCGGATTCAAGCTGCTCGCGGGCAAACCGCGCCGCTGCGCCAAAACCTGAGAGGATGGGCAAGGCTTCCGTTCCGGCGCGATGCCCCTTTTCCTGTCCACCGCCGCGAACAAGCGCTTTGGGCATGACCAGATCGGAAACAGCGATAATCGCGCCAACGCCCTTGGGGCCGCCGATCTTGTGCGACGATAAAATGAGATAATCAGCAGAAGCCGTTGTGATATCGAGAGGAATCCGCCCTGCCGCCTGCACGGCATCCACCACAAGAAATCCGCCGAACTCTTTGACAATCCTGCCGATTTCGCCAATGGGCTGCAAAACGCCGGTTTCATTGTTGGCAGCCTGTACGGCAACCAATGGCAGGCCTTCGCTCTTGTTATGGGCGGCGAGACGTGCGCGCAGTTGGCCAAGGTCAAGCAGGCCATTCTTATCAACGGAAACCGTTTCAATCTGCTCCGGCGCGAACTGACCGCCTGCCAGCACACATGGATGCTCGCTGGCACTGACATAAAGCCGCGAAAGCCGCACCGGCGCGCGTCCCATCACATAATGCGGGGTGAGCAGGGTTGACGCGGCCTCGGTGGCACCCGATGTAAAGAACACATGATCAGGTTTGGCATTCACAAGAGCGGCCACCTCGCGGCGGGCGCTTTCAAGAATTGCCTTTGAAGCACGGCCTTCGCTGTGAACGGACGATGGATTGCCCGTCTGCGCCAAAGCATCGACCACAGCATCGCGTGCCACCGCAAGCAGCGGTGCACTGGCATTGTAGTCGAGATAGGCGCGTTTTTGGGCCATACCTGTCGCAAATCCTGTTCTTTTGAACTATGCGCTGGCGAAAAGCGCAATTTTCTTGAAATTCAACCTCGGACCAGCCTATTAAGCCGCTTCGAGACAAATTCTACACCAGTTTTGAACGGTTCTAAACTGGTTTTATGGGTGCTGTTGATCGCCGTCAAGTCCGGCTGATAAACAGGAACCCTGTGGCGAAGAGTGGAGTACACATGCCTGAAGTAATTTTCAATGGACCTGCGGGCCGTCTTGAGGGCCGTTATCAGCCTTCGATGGAAAAAAATGCGCCAATAGCCATCGTGCTGCACCCGCATCCACAATTTGGCGGCACCATGAACAACAAGATCGTCTACGATTTGTTCTACATGTTCCAGCAGCGCGGTTTTACGACATTGCGGTTCAACTTCCGTGGCATTGGCCGCAGCCAGGGCGAATTTGACCATGGTTCGGGCGAACTGTCCGACGCCGCCGGTGCGCTTGACTGGGTTCAGTCGCTGCACCCTGATTCGAAAACCTGCTGGGTCGCCGGTTATTCCTTCGGTGCGTGGATCGGCATGCAGCTTCTGATGCGCCGTCCGGAGATCGAAGGCTTTATTTCCGTTGCTCCGCAGCCCAACACCTATGATTTCTCGTTCCTCGCACCCTGCCCCTCATCGGGTCTAATACTGCATGGCGATCAGGACAAGGTTGCCCCGGCCAAGGACGTTCAGGGTCTGGTTGACAAGCTGAAAACCCAGAAGGGCATCACCATCACCCAGAAGACAATGGTCGGCGCCAATCACTTCTTCACCGGCATGACCGATGAAGTCATCGTAGAATGCTCCGATTATCTCGACCGCCGTCTGAATGGCGAACTGGTGGAAGCCAAGCCAAAGCGCCTGCGCTAACGGCTTAGGGCATTCTTGCTGCATTGCAAATCCTCGGGCCCAAACCCGAGGATTTTTGATTTGAGCCGGTTCTGTATGAAAGTGGTTCGTGGTTCGTGGTTCGACAAGCTCACCATGAGGGAGAGGAGTGATGAAAGGGAGCCAAGTTCTGCAACCCTTGCGCTGCAATCTCTGCGATTAGCATTGCAACCCTCCCTCTCCCTCATGGTGAGCTTGTCGAACCACGCACGATGTTGCTGCAGCCATCAATTTAAAAAAATCATGCCAACTTATCCAACACCATCTCACCTCGCTTATTCTGATGGTGTCCTTTCCGGCGGGAATGCTCCGGAAACTTTCTGAAGTCAGGAAAGGATCGGTGATTTCGTCTGCGGGGAGAACCCAACCGCAGGGGAAGCGGTTTTATCTCACAAGGGTAAAACCAGTCATCGGGACGGGTGATCCGGGAGTTTTCTTGGTTGAAACAGGAAAATCTCCGGGGAACGCATTGATTACACTACCAATACCAAGACTTCCGCGTTCCCCTGATGGATCGCCCGTCTTTCCCACCCTTCAATAGCCAGACGCGAAAGCGGGCGTGGTGATGGGAGAGGTATGTTCTGCAACTGCAATGTTGGTGGATGTATTCACCCCCCTCTGTCCTGTCGGACATCTCCCCCACAAGGGGGGAGATCAGCCTTCAATACGTTTCTTGCACAATCTGAAACTGTTCCGGTTGTGCAAAGGCGTTCATGTCAATGTGATCTCCCCCCTTGTGGGGGGTCCGAAGGACGGGCGAGACCCGTGGCTCGCCCCGGCAGTCCGACAGGACAGAGGGGGGGTGAGCGCTGCCGGTTCGTGGTTCGTGCAATCTACTTCCTACTCCCCACAACCACTCCACCCGGCACCGCCGCATCACACCCCGTGGTCGTCGGAAACGTCAGCGGCAAGCCATCAACGGCGCGCACGGCGAGATAGGCCCAGGCCTCCGCTTCCATCGAATCGCCGTTGAGACCCAATTCCTCAGCTGCAATAACCGCTGCACCGGTCTTGGCTGCCCCATCAGTCAGATCAGCCATGATAGTCGCATTCTTGCGACCGCCGCCGCAGATCACCCACAGCACGGGCATGTCAGGCGCATAGGCACTGGCTTCGAGGATTGCATCGGCAGTGACTTTGGCGAGTGTGCGCGCGCCGTCGGCAAGCTCGGGATTGCCGAGATCTTCGAGCGTGAAATCATTGCGGTCGAGCGACTTTGGCGGTTTCAGGTCAAAGAACGGCTTGGCCATATAACGCCCCACGGCATCGGTCAGCACCTGACCTTCGCTGGCAATTGTTCCGCCGGAATCATAGGCGATTCCCGCCCTGTCCTGCACCCACTGGTCGATCAGCGTGTTGCCGGGACCCGTATCAAAGGCGATGGGATCGGCAGTCCCCGATATAATCGTCACATTGGAAATACCGCCAATATTGACAAAGACGACCGGCCTGCCCTTGCCAAGCTCGGCAGGAACCCGTGCAGCGAGCGCCTGATGATAGACGGGAACCAGCGGCGCGCCTTGCCCGCCATGCACCATGTCATTGGCCCGCATGTCGTAGACGACAGGAATAGCGGTCAGATCAGCCAGCAACTTGCCATCACCCAACTGTACCGTCAGTTTCTCCAGCGGCCGATGCAAAACTGTCTGGCCATGAAACCCAATAATATCAATGGCATCGGCGCTTAGCTTGTGATTAGAGAGAAAGCCGAGAACCGCCTCGCCATGCCGCCTGGTCAATTCCTGTTCAATTGCTGCGAGACTGCCGGGCCGTTCATTGCGCGTGCGAATGGATTTTGCTTCACCAAGCCCCGCTTCGATGCGGCGGCGGAATGCCGACTCATAGGCGACAAAGCCTGACGGACCGCGCCGAACCTCGTTTTTGCCATCGGTTTCGAGGAGCGCGATGTCGATTCCATCCATAGATGTTCCGCTCATCAGGCCAATTGCCCGCCTTATCGCTGTCACGTCACACCCTTTCTTGTGATTCGGTTCGGAATGATGTTAAACGGCCACGTCTTGTTCGGCACGTTTCTTCATGCCGGATGCTTCCCTACGTAAAAGTTTCAGGAAAAATCATGTCTGCCTTCAAATCCGACTTTATGCACACGCTTTCCACGCGCGGCTTCATCCATCAGGTCTCCGACGAGGCTGGTCTGGATGCGCTTTTCGCCAAGGAGACAGTGACTGCCTATGTTGGATATGATGCGACGGCCACGAGCCTGCACATTGGCAACCTTATTTCTGCGACCATGCTGTATTGGCTGCAGGAAACCGGACACCGCCCGATTGCCCTGATGGGCGGCGGTACTTCCATGGTCGGCGACCCCTCTTTCCGCGATGAACAGCGCAAGCTGCTGACACCCGAGGCGATCAACACGAACATTGAGGGCATCAAGCGGATTTTCGCGCGCATTCTGCGTTTTGGCGATGGCCCGACCGATGCGTTTCTGGTCAACAATGCCGATTGGCTGATGGGTCTTGGCTATGTGGAATTCCTGCGCGATGTCGGCCGCCATTTCTCGGTCAATCGGATGTTGTCCTTCGACAGCGTCAAGCTGCGGCTGGATCGGGAGCAATCCCTCTCCTTCCTCGAATTCAACTACATGATCATGCAGGGCTACGACTTCGTTGAACTCAACCGTCGTCATGGCTGCGTGTTGCAGATGGGCGGCTCGGATCAATGGGGCAACATCATCAACGGCGTTGATCTTGGCCACCGCATGGGAACCCCGCAGCTCTACGCTTTGACCACCCCGCTGCTCACCACCAGTTCAGGTGCCAAGATGGGCAAGTCAGCCTCCGGCGCGGTCTGGCTCAATGAGGATGCCTTCAGCCCCTATGATTTCTGGCAGTACTGGCGCAACACGGAGGATGCCGACGTCGGTAAATTCCTGAAGATTTTCACACGCCTTTCGCTGGATGAAATCGCGCGGCTGGAAGCGCTTGGCGGCTCGGAGATCAACGAAGCCAAGAAAATCCTCGCAACGGAAGCAACCGCAATCGTGCACGGCCGCGAAGCTGCGACAATGGCGGCCGAAACCGCCCGCACAACCTTCGAAGAAGGCGCATTGGCCACCAACCTGCCATCCATCGATATTGCCACGGGCGAACTTGATGGCGGTATCGGTATCCTGACACTGCTTGTGAAGGCTGGTCTTGCCGGCTCAAACGGCGAAGCCCGCCGCCATATTCAGGGCGGTGCTGTCCGTGTGAACGATGCCAGTATTTCCGATGAAAAGGCGCAGGTTTCAACGGTTGATGTGACAGGTGATGGCGTGATCAAGCTGTCACTGGGCAAGAAGAAACATATTCTGGTCCGCCCTGCATAACGAGCCGATTTTGCGTGGTTCGTGGTTCGACAAGCTCACCATGAGGGAGAGTGAGGATGCAACGCTAATCGCAAAGAGTGCAGCACAAAGATTGCAGATCGCAGATATTGCAGTTCGCAGATATTGCAGTTCGCAAATGTAGCAGAATTTGGCTCCCTTGCATCACCCCTCTCCCTCATGGTGAGCTTGTCGAACCACGAACCACGAACCACACACCCTACCCCCGCAACAAAACCACCCAGTTTTGCTCTATTGCGTGTTTCTCACTGAAACTCGAAAATTGACCTGAATATGCCCGGTGCGATAACCGAAATCGGATTGACGATAATCTGTGGCTGTTTGATTGGGCCCTGTAGCTTATAGGTAATGCCGATCAGGCCGCGATCCCGGCCATTGCCGAGCAGCAGGCCGAGCACCGGCAGTTCGCCAAAGATGCGATTAATGCCATAGGCGGGCATGAACGTGCCTGTCAGAGCCATATTGCCCTGAGGATCACTCAATACTCCTTGGAACGTCGTCCCAATAGTCGAACCGCGTACAACGCCATTGGCGAGATTGATATAATTCTTGCCCTTCTCGATCTGGGAAAAGCCCCGCTCGAAAGTAACCGTCGACACATCGATATTCTTCTTCACCGCGTCGTTAAGGCTGGTACCGTTTGGCGACGAAGAAACGAGGCTCGCCAATCTCGGTTCATTGACGAGGGTGAAGTCGCGCGCATCGATCTGCCCGCGCAATGGGCCATCGCCTTTGGAATCGAGTGTAACGGTGATGCTGCCGCCCTGCATCTTGTCGTAGAAGCCGGTAAAGCGCAGCACGGCCCCTGCATCCTTTGACTGAAGGTTGACAGAACGCGCGCCACTTTCCGAACTGTCCGTGGCGATGACCTTCTGGCCGGATTTCGTTACCGCGTTGAAAGCAAGACCGGAAACATTGGAACCGACGCTCTCATAGGACAGTGATACATTGCCAAAGCTTTCCGAAAAGAAGCCTTGAACATCATCAATATCCGCATTGACGAGAACACGTTTCTTGTCGCTGTTATCGCCGCTCTGCTTCTTGTCGGTCACCTGATTGAGCAGGGAGCGCGCGTCAAATGACTTGCCTTTGACATCCGCCCGGTAGCCATAGCCGGTGCGCGATACCTTGACGGCAATATCATCGGTGCGGTTGAGGCTGACCTGACTGAAATCCGCACTGGCAAGGTCGCCTTTGACCACGGATATGTCTCCGCGCAACCGGAAGGTTTCGCCGGAGATATCGAGATTTTTGATGCTGATATTGTCCGCATCCTGCTGCAGGCCGAATTTCGCCGTGGCTTTCACCCCGGCGCCTTTGGTCCAGCCAAGCTGTGCCAGCTTCACTTCGGCTTTGCTCAGGTCAGCAGTAGCAACCTGACCGCCATCAGCGGATTTATCGATATCGACAGTAATTGGCCCCGAGATAAACGGATCAAGGCTTGGGAATAGCGTATTGCGCGTTTTATCGTCCAGTTGCAGCGAGACCGATTGCCTGCGCTTGGCAGGATTGCTGCCGAGCGGTTCAAACAGCGTAATATTGGCTGGAACACCATTCAGCTGTGCCTTGACGTCGATATTCGCCTCGGTGTCGTTGACGTTAAGCGTGCCGTTGGCATTGGTGATCGTCTGGCCATCGAACTTCTTGGAAAGGTTCACGCCATTCAGATCGATCGCGGCTGACCATTGCAAACTTCCCTGCGGCGCGTGGCGTGTCACCGGAAATGTCACAAGAACATGGGTTTTGACATCGCCGCTGATATCATCTGGCGTAAAGGGCACACCCTTCACCGCATTGATCGGCTTAAAACCGGCGATCTCGGCAATAGCAGAGGCATCACCGGCAATATTCAGATCAAGCTCCGAAAGCACCGGACGTTGCGGACCCCACGGAATGATCAGCGTACCATCAACAATGCGCGCTTCGCGGTTGCCGGGCGTAAAGGCCGAACCTTTCAGCAGCTTGATGGTCGTATAGGCGCCGCGCACGCTGATAGCCCCATCGGCATCGCGGATAGGCGGCAAATCTCCAACAATGTCGAAGCGCGTATCCTTTACGTTGAAATCAACCTGCACTTCATCGGCCGTCAAGGGCGGTGGTTTGCCGGGGCCATCGAAACGGCCAGCGGCAAAAATAACGTCGATACGGCTGTCCTTTACCTCGCCGCCCACGATATTATCGAGAACCCAGCGACGCGCACCGGTGGCAATCCAGATCGGCCATAGCTGCTTGACCTGCGCTGACGGCATCTTTGGTACACGCAGCGCAAGCGTCATCGCCGGTGAGCCCTTGCCAAAGGTTGCACTGCCCTGCCCGTAAAGTTCGTTCTCGCCATCACTGCGCACGGCGATCTCGGACAGGTCGAGTTTTTTCTCACCCGGTGCGTATCGTCCGGTCACTCGCGCATTGAACACAAGCGGTGGCTCTGTGGAATCCTGCGGCGCGGAACTGGCTTCCTGCGTGAGCAGCTCAAAACGATATCCGGGATTCGCGACCTCTCCCACAGCTGTTGCATCGTCAGGCAATGGCTCTGGCCCGATGGCACCTTCAACAACGCCCTTGAAACCACCGAAATGGATGCTAGACGGTGTAATCTCAACCTTTTTCGTACCGAACACATGTTCGAAATTGATCTGGGTGCTGGCGCCCATGTCCGAAACATTGCTGATACTGACGGGACCTTCGCTCACATTGAGCGAACCCCAAACCCGCATCGGCACGGTCGGCGCACCGGCAACCCCATCCAGCTTGATTTCAGCTTCGTTGTTATAGGCAAAATACGAACCATCGGGCTTTATGCCATCGGCATCCGGCACAGGCGCTATGCCGTGCGTGCCAATGAGCGGAATCTTGCTGATCGCCAGTGAGAATGAATCGATCTTGGCACCGATGGCGGCACGTTTGACCTGCGCCGATACATCGATGACCTTGCCTCTCCACTCCACCAATCCCTTGATTGCGACGGGACCGCCCGTTTCAGCCAGTTCCAGATTGATAATGCGCAGGCTTTCCGGCTGACCGGCAACGGTGAAATCAAAGGTCGTATCGGAGACTGTGATGTCACGGGTTTCGCGCTGATCCAGCAATGAAACAGCATTCTGCAACCCGGTAAAAAGCAGCTCCGAAACGCCATCAAGATTAACAAGACCGCGATCATCCTGCGGCACAATCGACATGAAGTCGAAAGGCTCCTGACTGGCAACCTTGATCTGCGCCCCGTCAAGCCCAAGACTCTGCACCTGCACATTGCCCTGCAAGAGCGGCAGCGTGGCCAGACCGATGCGCACCGAGCGGATATTCTTTATCTCCACACCGCGTTTGACGTCGGAAATATTGACATTGCGCGCTTCAAGCGCGACGTGCCTGCGTTGATCAAGCGAGATTTGAGCCGATTGGATCGTGGCATCGGTATCGGGGCCGACAACGGATTTGAGCGCAGTCTGCGCGCGCTGGGTCAGCGCTTCGCCGCCAATGCCGACACGCAACACCACGAAGGCTATTCCGGCAAGAACCACGAGAAGAAGCAGGAATGACGCCAATGCACCACAGACGAATCGAAACCGCGAGCGGCGGGCAGGCATAGCTACCGGCACCTCGCCCTGCTCGACCGCAGACGGGTAATGATGAAATTTCAGGAAGTCGCGCTTTGTAAAACGGACTCTTTTCGGTTTCTCTGTCAAATTCCCAAGCCAATTGAGGAATCATGTGGGAAACCGTAGACGATTCCCTTGCCTCTCTTATAGTTGCCCAAGTGAGGCTCGCATTCAATGATGAAAGAAAGGCATTCCTATGACAACTCTGGAAATCGGCAATCCCGCCCCGGACTTTACCCTTCCCCGTGACGGTGGCGGCACGCTTTCTCTGGCGGAATTGCGCGGAAAACCTGTTGTCCTGTATTTTTATCCAAAGGACGATACGAGCGGTTGCACTCAGGAAGCCATCGAGTTTTCCGGACTGAAGCCCGAATTTGAAAAGCTTGGTGCAAAAGTCATCGGCATGTCGCCCGATCCAACCAAGAAGCACGATAAGTTCAAGACAAAGTATGATCTGAAGGTTGATCTTGTTGCCGACGAGGAAAAGACCATTCTGGAAGCCTATGGCGTCTGGGCTGAAAAGAGCATGTATGGCCGCAAATATATGGGCGTTGAACGCACGACCTTCCTGATCGATTCGAACGGCAAGATCGCCAAGATCTGGAACAAGGTGAAGGTTCCGGGCCACGCAGCCGAAGTTCTCGCGGCCACCAAGGCGCTCTAGGTCATCTTGTCGTTGAAATGAATGGAAAAATGCCACTCCGTTAGGGTTTGTTAACCATAACGGAGTGTAATGCCCGTCAAGAACTGAAGCTAAAAATGACGAGCAAAGCGGCCATGAAGAAGGCAAAACATTCCCCCATCTTCAGCAATCAGAAAGAACCCCACACGGTCATCATCGCGCGGGGCGAAACTATTCGTCATTTTACCCTGCGGCCCTGGGCAGCCATTCTTGGCGGTACCCTCGCCTTCGCGCTGGCGGGAACCTATCTGATTGCCACGTCCTATCTGGTTTTCCGCGATGATCTGATCAGCGGCAGCGTTGCCCGTCAGGCACGGTTGCAGCAGGCCTATGAGGACCGCATTGCCAATCTGCGCACCCAGCTTGATCAGGTCACCAGCCGCCAGATGCTCGACCAGCAGCTTATGGAAACCAAAGTATCCGAACTGATCCGCCGCCAGAAATCACTGGCTGAGCGGCATGACAAGCTCGCACCTATGCTGGAGCGCGCAGAACATGCGGGCGCCGCTGTTGCACCGGTTGTGGAAGACAACGCGCCGATGGACAGCAATGGTCAGGACGTCGTGAAATCGCAGGATGACGAAGCGTTCTATGGCATCGATCCCATCATTACGGGACCAACGCCGGTCTCGCACAAACCGGCACCGCGCAGCGATAAGCCAGCGAAAGGCGTCGACAAGGCGGAACTTCTGCTGAAATCAGTCAATACATCGCTCACGGACATTGAAGCCAAACAGATCGCGCAGATGCAGACGCTGTCCAATACAGCCTATGAAAACGCCGACAAGATCATGGAAGCGCTGGCTGCCACCGGCGTCAAACCGGTTCTCGATGAAAAGTCAGATGTGGGTGGCCCCTTCATTCCCGCCGGTAGTGTTGCTCCCTTTGATGCCAAGCTGAATGACCTCGATCAGGCGCTGGAACGGCTGGAAAGCGCCAAAAGCCTGGCCAAAACCATTCCCATTTCCAATCCGGTTCCGGGCATGCCCGTGTCCAGCACTTTTGGCGTGCGCAAGGACCCGATCATCGGCTCCATGGCGTTTCATTCCGGCATGGATTTCCGCGCAATATCAGGCTCGTCAGTACATGCGACAGCCAACGGCACGGTCACCGAGGCTGGCTACAATGGCGGTTATGGCAATATGGTCGAGATCGACCATGGAAACGGCCTGTCGACCCGCTATGGCCATATGAGCCAGATTCTCGTCACCGTCGGCCAGAAGATCAGCATCGGCGATATTGTCGGCAAGGTCGGCAGCACAGGCCGTTCCACCGGCCCGCATTTGCACTATGAAGTACGCAGAAACGGCAGCGCCATCAATCCTGCCGGTTTTCTCACAATTGGCCGCGAAGTCGCTACGGCGCTTTAAGCCAATGGTCTAGATTTTTCCTTGTTTCTTCAGCACGTCCGCTGCATCAAACGCCCCACGCGCACCACCTTCATTTGCCCGGAACATAACAACCGTAACTCCAACATTGGCAGTTGGTGCATAAACCGGAGTTGCGAACCCCTGGCCCGCATAGGTGCCGTAAGCAGTGTTACCGTAAACATTTGCGCTTGCTGTGCCTGAACCATAGCTTTGGACACCAGCAAGTCTCTGTCCTTGTGAAGTCGAGGCTTGTTCCAGACGGAAGTGCGTATAGCCCCGCCTTAAAGTTGCTTCAGCTGCCTTCTTCATGGTCATGCTGGGAGCGCTGCCTACAAACAAAAGTCCACTCGCTTGTGTGTCCAACCTCACCATGTTCTGTGCCAATGGCATTTCACTCGTTGTGGCACAGGCAGTGACGAACAACGACATAAGACCGATTGCGATACGCTTCATATTCCCCCCCAATATTAATAGTCCACCCCGGACGCGGCGAACCTATCTAGAGAGACCCGTAGCTGCAATATCCAACTTATTTGTAATTTCGTAATATGAGCGAACTTACCCGGCGAAGTGTATCGCAATCACACACAAATATTAAAACGTGTTGGATAGTAAGCGTAAAAAAACCGGCAGGAAGATATCCTGCCGGTTTTCTGATTTGGCAATGTGCCAGAACTTTTAGGCGATATCCTGCACGTCCGCATCGGTGCCGTGCACGCGGTGTGCCAGCGCTGCTTCCATGAACATATCAACATCGCCGTCGAGCACGTCCTGCGGGCTGGTGCTTTCAACACCCGTCCGCAAATCCTTGACCAGCTGATAGGGCTGCAGGACGTAGGAGCGGATCTGGTGGCCCCAGCCAATATCGGTCTTGGATGCGGAGATGGCGTCGGCTGCCTGCTCGCGCTTTTCCAGTTCGGCTTCATAGAGACGCGCGCGCAACATGGACCACGCCGTGGCGCGGTTCTTGTGCTGGGAGCGTTCCGCCTGACACTGCACGACGATACCAGTTGCGATGTGCGTGATACGCACGGCGGAGTCTGTCGTGTTGACGTGCTGACCCCCGGCACCGGAAGCGCGGTAGGTATCGATGCGAACATCGGCTTCTGTCACCGCGATCTCGATATTGTCATCGACAACCGGATAAACCCAGATACTGGAAAACGATGTGTGCCGCCGCGCATTGGAATCATAAGGCGAAATGCGCACCAGACGATGCACGCCCGATTCTGTCTTCATCAGACCATAGGCATTGTGCCCCTTGATCAGGATCGTGGCGGACTTGATGCCGGCTTCTTCACCGTCATGGATTTCGAGCAGTTCGACCTTCATGTCCTTGCGATCGGCCCAGCGCGTGTACATGCGCAGAAGCATCGACGCCCAGTCCTGACTCTCCGTGCCACCGGCGCCGGAATGCACTTCGACATAGGTGTCATTGGCATCGGCTTCACCGGATAGAAGCGTATCGATCTGGCGCCGGTCGACTTCCACCTTGATGGCGCGAATGCCCTCTTCCGCCTCGGCAACGATGGACTTGTCGCCCTCCTCATCACCCATGGCGATCAGCTCGATATTGTCTTCGAGCGACTGGCTGAGTGTGCGGATGGAGTTGATGCCGTCTTCCAGCTGCTGGCGCTCGCGCATGAGCTTCTGGGCTTCCTGCGCGTCATTCCACAGTGCGGGGTCTTCGGCAAGCTGGTTCAGATAGCCAAGGCGTTTGATTGACGTATCCCAGTCAAAGATGCCTCCTCAGCAGGCTTATGGCCTGCTTGATCTCATCGACCAGCGTCTCGATTTCAGCGCGCATTGGCTGTCCGTTCCTTCTGCATTTATCGTTATTTTCGAATTTCGGCGGACCATATTCACTGGTCCGCGCGATGTAAAGTCTTGAAGCTTTACGAATTATCCGGGTTTGAGGCTGTTAGAAAAGCCCGCCGCCGCCGCCCTGAATGGCCCTGTTGACGTTCGGTGACTGCACCTCAACCGGCGCACCTTCCGAGAACGTACCCATGCCGATGACGGAGTAGCTGTCCGCAGGACCTGTGCCCGGCTTGAAGGCTTCCATGATCACATTGGGCTGGCCTTCGCTAGCGCGCATACCCGTCTTGCGATCGATAGCGACAACAGTCATGCCCTCGGGCACGCGGAAGTCAACCGAACGCTGGCCCTGCATGGCAGCTGCAAAGAAATCCTTGGCCACCGGCGCGGCAAGCCCGCCACCAGTGCCGCCATGGCCCATCGCCGTCGGTGTGTCATAGCCAAGATAAAGGCCAATCACCAGATCAGGCGTGAAGCCCATGAACCAGGCATCCTTTTCATCATTTGTCGTCCCTGTTTTACCGGCGATAGGACGGTTCAGGCTTTTGAGGATCGTTGCCGTACCACGCTGGATAACGCCTTCCATCATCGATGTGATCTGATAGGCGGTCATCGGGTCAAGCACCTGATCACGGTCATCAACCAGTTCCGGCTCCGGCTGGTTCTTCCAGTCTTCCGCCGTACAGGTTTCGCACTTGCGCTCATCATGCTTGAAGATGGTCTTGCCGTAACGGTCCTGAATACGGTCGATGATCGATGGTGTGATCTTGCGACCGCCATTGGCGATGATCGAATAACCTGTGACCATGCGCATCACGGTCGTCTCGCCTGATCCGAGCGCCATGGCCAGAACCGGCAGCATCTTGTCATAAATGCCAAAACGTTCGGCATACTCAGCCACAAGCTTCATACCCATATCCTGCGCCAGACGCACGGTCATCAGGTTACGTGACTGTTCAATGCCGTAGCGCAAGGTCGATGGTCCGGCAAAGTTGCCGCCGTAGTTCTTTGGCGCCCACACACCGAGGCTGCCGCCCTGATCAATGGAGATCGGACCGTCAAGCACCACGGATGCGGGTGTATAGCCATTATCAAGCGCCGCTGAATAGACGAATGGCTTGAAGGACGAGCCGGGCTGACGCATCGCCTGCGTTGCACGGTTGAATTCGGATTCGGCAAAGGAGAAGCCCCCAACCATCGCCAGAACGCGGCCCGTATGCGGGTCCATGGCAACCATGGCGCCTTCGATCCCCGGCACCTGATGCAGATCGAAGGCCGTATCGCTGCCCTCCTTCTTCTGCACGAACACAACATCACCCGGCTTGAACACGCCTTCCAGCGATTTTACCGGCGTGCGCCTGCCATCCTTATAGAGGTTCATGGCCCATTTAATGTCAGCCACCGCAATCGTGCCCTTCTTGCGCTCGGGCACCAGACCGTTTGCATCGTTACGCTCCGGCTGAAGACCAATCGTGGCCTCGGTGGGCGTCACTTCAAGAATGACCGCAAGCTGCCAGTCCGGAACATCGGAAAAAGGCTTGATTTCTGCCAGAGGAATACCCCAGTCGCCAATGGTCGAAATGGTCTTGTAGGGGCCGCGATAGCCCTTGGCCTCATCATATTTGAACAGGCCATGCTGCAGGGCGGCACGCGCCTGCACCTGCATTTTCGGATCAAGCGTGGTGCGCACCGACAGACCGCCCTCATAAAGAGCGTTCTCGCCATATTTGCCGATAATCTGGCGGCGAACTTCTTCGGTGAAATATTCAGATGCGAAAAGATAATTGCCCGTATGGCGCGGCGTCACGCCAAGCGGCTCTGCTTTTGCTGTCTTCGCCTCTTCGGCGGTCACATAGCCATTTTCGGCCATACGATCGATCACCCAGTTGCGGCGTTCAATCGCCCGCTCGGTCTGGCGGAAGGGATGGTAATTGGATGGCCCCTTGGGAAGCGCGGCCAGATAGGCAGCTTCTGCAACGGTGAGTTCATTGACCGATTTGTTGAAATAGGTCAGCGCCGCGCCAGCAATACCATAGGAGTTCAGGCCAAAGAAAATTTCGTTCAGATAAAGCTCAAGGATGCGGTCCTTGGAATAGGCCTGCTCGATGCGGAAGGAAAGGATGGCTTCCTTGACCTTGCGGCCCATCGTCTGATCGGAAGAAAGCAGAAAGTTCTTGGCGACCTGCTGGGTAATTGTCGATGCGCCAACCGGACGGCGTGAGCCCCAGTTCTGAATGTTGACGATGACAGCGCGCGCAAGGCCACTGATATCAACACCGGGGTGCTGGTAGAAATTCTTGTCTTCCGCTGAAATGAAAGCAGCTTTCACACGATCAGGAATGGCCTGAATAGGCAGATAAAGCCGCCGCTGCCGTGCGAATTCTGCCATCAGCGCGCCATCAGACGCGTGAATGCGCGTCATGACAGGCGGTTCATACTTGGCCAGAACTTCGTAGTCGGGCAGGTCTTTCGATACATTGACCACATAAAGCGCCGCGCCGCCTGCCGCCAGAAGCGCCATGACGGTGCCGATTCCGAAAAAATATCCGATCAAGCGTATCATTTGTATCCGGAACCCGTTTCATCCATTGGCATGTCGATAATCGATGCACGATCTTTATCAATGCAGATTGCACCCCGGGAAACCGTTCCCCGGCACTTCAAACCGGAATACACAACGCCCGGCAAACTCAGTGACGCAATTGAGCGACAAATGTGACAAAGGCAAGGACAACCCGGTTCTGCACACAATTTAAATACCAATTGTGGAGTTTCGGCAACGCACGCGTGAATATACTAAACGTTACAACTCAACCGGCGGTCGGAAACTGTCAGTTCAGTGCGCCTGCTGTCTTTTTTCCGGAAAATTCACCAACGGCAGTGGCAAGGCGCTCGGCCACGTGGCTGCGCCATGCGGGGTCCTGCATCAGTTTTGCATCTTCTTCATTGGACAGGTAGCCGATTTCCACCAGCACCGAAGGCACATCCGGCGCACGCAGCACCTGGAACCCGGCAAAGCGATGCGGATTGTTGATCATGTTCACATCGCCCTTCAGCGCACGCACCACGCCTTTGGCAAAGCTCAAGGAGAATGTGTGCGTCTCGCGCCGTGTGAGATCCATGAGAATATCGGCGATCTCAGGCGTCTCATTGTCAAAGGTGACGCCCGCCACCGCATCCGCCTTGTTTTCGCGGTCGGCCATGGCGCGCGATGCCGCGTCGGAAGCCTTGTCGGAAACCGTATAGACAGTCGCGCCGCGAATGCTGCGCTGGTTGATCGTATCGGCATGAACGGAGATAAACAGATCGGCTTCGTACTGGCGGGCAATCCGCACTCGTTCGGTCAGGCGCAGGAATTCATCGCTGTCCCGCGTCATTTCGATCCGCAGGCCGGGAATCTTGCGCAACTGGTCGCGCAGTTCCCGCGCAAACATCAGCGTAACGTCCTTTTCCATGATGCCGCCGGTGCTTTCCGCACCACTATCGATACCGCCATGCCCCGCATCCACCACAACGGTGAAGGGTTTAGGCGTTTTGCTGACCTCATTGGGCGCAGCACTTGCAAGACGATCGCCCTTTGGCGCCATCTGCGTGGAAGCGGTTGTTGCATTCTGGTTTTTGATGGCTTCGGCAAACTCGCGGTCAGAAGACGCTACAAGGTCGGCCACAAGGCGATAACCGGGGCTGTTATCATTCTTCAGAACATCGACCCGCTCGACACTGAATGGGCCTTTTACCGTAAAAATAAGCCGCGAACGGGCATCATCAATCATGCCATAGCGCACGTCATCAATAAGACCGCGCGGCTCAAGCGACTTCTTGTCAAAGGCAAACACGGCTTTGGGCAGATCAATCACCAGACGGTGCGGCTGATCCAGCATTAAAGTGGACACCTCGGGTTCACGATCGAAATTGATCACAACACGGGTCCGCAACTCGTCGCCTGCAGCCTGATAGGTCAAGGCGGCAAGTTCATTGGCGGCACTGGCTTTCTCGCCCGCCTGCACAAATGCAAGCAAACCCAGAAAGACAGTAACAAATACCCGGCAGATCACATTCATTTCATTGCAGATCGACGTCGGCACGCGCCGGACATCATCCCCTCTGGTGCTATTTCGTATCAGACGGAGCACGATTGTTACATCGCTTTAGCCACATTATATGTGAATGATAGGTAACGCGTCGTGGTTAATTTAGTCTTATTAACTGACTTGTCCCGCCATCTTGGCCGCCACTTCTGTGCCACCCTGATGACACGATTATGAAGAAGGCCTTGTCATAACGCGACACACCTCCTAAAAGCAAAGGTGGGTTACTTCCTGCCCTCCGGAATCAGGCTCCTTCGTGTCACGGCAAATGACCTGCTGACACTGAAGACAGAGACATGGAGCAGCAAGGGCGAATTTCGCTGTAGGTAACCGGAAAAGAATTTGGCGTGAGCAGACAGAAAATGTCGGCCAGCGCTTTTTGTGAACGGCAGATAGCGCAGACAAGGCGCGTCGAGCCAGCCCTTTCGGGGGTGTTAAAGTGTCGGCACTGCTTCAAGGCGTGCCATTCGTGAGGTCGTTTCGTCAGGAACAGAGATGTTTGATACAGACGTGACTATAATCGGCTTGAAAGCCGCGGGTGCTGAAACGCAACCCCGCGTGATGCCGTGTCTGTCTGTTTCTGCGAACCTTAATATATCCGGCAAATGTGAAAACGCGGCTCCGGCACCCCTACGGGCGTCCCGGTTGCACCGCGTTTTGAGCGTTTCAGCCGGGGAGAAGAATTATAATGTCGGACAAAATGCTAATCGACGCCTCCCACCAGGAGGAAACGCGCGTTGTCGTGGTTCGCGGCAACCGAATTGAAGAATTTGACTTTGAGTCGGAACACAAGAAACAGATCAAAGGCAATATCTATCTGGCGCGTGTCACACGTGTAGAACCATCGCTTCAGGCAGCATTCGTTGAATATGGCGGCAATCGCCATGGCTTTCTTGCGTTCAGCGAAATCCACCCTGATTATTACCAGATCCCTGTTGCAGACCGTCAGGCGCTGATCGAGGCGGAAGCCGAGGCAGCCAGCCAGGACGAAGACCATGAGGAAGCTGCCGGCGAGCAGCGCAGCCGTGATCGCAATGATCGTGGACAGCGCAATCGCCGGGGCCGCAGCCGTCGTGGCACCCGTCAGGGCGACGACGCGGTCAAGCTCGATGCCGCTGACGAAGAGAACGCATCCGCTGACGAAGCCGGTGACGCGCACGAATCGTCGGAACAAGGCGGATCGGACGAAACCCCGTCTTCCGAAGACAATGGCGGCCAGACCCTGGCTGCTGCCATAGACGCTGATGTCATTTCCGAAGCCATCATTGTTGAGACGGACGAAGCTACCGACGCTGAAGAAAAGGCTGACGAGAGCGACAATCACGCGCGCAAATCCAAGCGCCGTTCGCAGGACGACAAAGAAGAGCCGCATGACGAGCTTGACGAAGTCGATTCCATCGGTGCCGAAGATGCCATGGAAGAAGTTCCGACGCATCAGCGCTTCCAGCGCCGCCAGTACAACATTCAGGATGTTATCAAGCGCCGCCAGATTCTACTGGTGCAGGTCGTCAAGGAAGAACGCGGCAACAAGGGCGCGGCCCTGACCACTTACCTGTCACTTGCCGGTCGCTATTCGGTTCTGATGCCAAACACTGCCCGTGGTGGCGGTATTTCGCGCAAGATCACCAGCATTCAGGACCGCAAGCGTCTGAAAGACATCGTCAAGGATCTCGAAGTGCCCAAGGGCATGGGCGTGATCCTGCGCACCGCCGGTGCCATGCGCACCAAGCCCGAGGTCAAGCGCGACTACGAATATCTGATGCGCCTGTGGGAAAATGTCCGCAGCCTCACCCTCGCCTCCAGTGCGCCGACCCTCGTTTATGAGGAAGGCAGCCTGATCAAGCGCTCGATCCGCGATCTTTATAATAAAGACATCACGGAAATCCTCGTTGCCGGTGAAAACGGTTACCGCGAGGCAAAAGACTTCATGCGCATGCTCATGCCGAGCCATGCCAAGGTGGTGCAGCCCTATCGCGAGTTAACGCCGATCTTTGCGCGCAATGGTATCGAGGCACAGCTCGACCGCATGTTGCAGCCGCAGGTCACGCTGAAATCCGGTGGCTATATCATCATCAACCAGACCGAAGCGCTGGTGGCGATCGACGTCAACTCCGGGCGCTCGACCCGCGAACATTCGATTGAAGACACCGCATTACAGACGAATCTTGAAGCGGCGGATGAAGTTGCGCGGCAATTGCGTCTGCGCGATCTTGCCGGTCTGATCGTTGTCGATTTCATCGACATGGAAGAAAACCGCAACAACCGCGCGGTGGAAAAGCGGATGAAGGATTGTCTGAAAGACGATCGCGCCCGTATTCAGGTTGGTCGTATCTCGCATTTCGGCCTGCTCGAAATGTCGCGCCAGCGCATTCGTGCCAGTGTTCTGGAAAGCACGACACAGGTCTGCGCGCATTGCGGCGGTACCGGTCATGTGCGTTCCGCCTCGTCGATTGCGCTGCATGTCATGCGCTCGATTGAGGAATATCTGCTGCGTCATTCGCAGAACAACATCATCGTTCGCACCACTGTGGCAACAGCGCTTTATGTTCTCAACCACAAGCGCCAGAACCTTGCCGATCTCGAAACCCGTTTCGGTCTGACAATCAGTATTGAGGCGGATGACAGCGTTGGCGCCCAGCATTTCGCTATCGACAAGGGCTCCATTGCGCTTGGTCCGATTGTTCCGCTCACCGAAACGCCAGCTCTCGGCATTATCGATGATTTTGACGAGACCGATCCGGTCATCGAAGAAATCGATGATGAAGCCGAAAGCGAAGCGCAGCCCGGCGAAACCGCTCGCGCTGGTGACAATGACGAATCGTCCCGCAAGCGCCGGCGCAAGCGTCGTCGGCGTGGCGGTCGTGATCGTCAGGACGTCGCTGCCGGTGAGCCCGGTCAGGCCGTAAGTGGTGACAGCGAAGGTGACGACGCGGATGTTCCTGCTGTTGAAGGCGAGGATGCCGCTGCCGCCAAGGCACGCGAAGAAGAGAACGAACGCCGCAAGAAGCGCCGCCGGGGTCGTCGTGGTGGTCGCAAAAACCGCCGTCCGGAGGATGGCGAGGATCATCAAATCGCCGCCAAGTCCGTACCCGATGCGGAACCTGTTTTCGTAAGCATTCCGCTGCCGGATTTCAGCAAGCCCGCCGCGGTTGAAACCAAAGCGACTGCTGTCGAAGAGGCTGTTTTCGTCGAAAGCACAATCGTTGAGGTTGTTGCGGATGCGGAAGAAGCGCCAGCAAAACCAAAGCGCGCCCCTCGCAAGCCGCGCGCCAAGGCTGGAGCTGAACCCGCTGAAACTGTAGCGGAAGTTGTATCTGTCGAGGCTGAAGCACCGGCAAAGCCAAAGCGCGCCCCTCGCAAGTCAGCCAAGAAGGCTGTTATCGAGGAAACCGTTGCGGAGGTAGTTGCAGTGGAAGCACCGGCAAGCGCGCCGGTTGAGGTTGAACCTGCACCGGAACCCGTTGCTGCGCCAAAGCCTGAGCCAAAAGGGGAAAACGCTGCGCCCGTCGTCACCTCCAGCTCCACCAAGGATAAGAAAGACGGTGAAGCGTCGCCGAAACGCGGCTGGTGGCAGAAGAAGGGTTTTTTCTGAGCCTGAAAAACGCGTGGATAACTGAGTTGAAGAACCGGCATCATTGCCGGTTCTTCTTTATCAAGACTCCCTGTATCCTCTACGGAAGCCGCAGATTTGCCTGATTAATCTGCATTTTCACAATTAAGGGAACGCGATTTGCTTCTCTTTCAATAAGAGACTGACTTCGATACGAATAAGCCATGATGACAGTTCGACAGATCATTTCACGTCAATCGTTCACTGCCATGGCGCGCAGCGCAGGTGCTGCACTGGTCGCGGGAGCTATCAGCCTCGTACAGACTGACATTGCTGCCGCACAATCCAATGTGCCCATTGTCCGCGATGCGGAAATCGAAGCGCTTGTAACTGACTATGCCACCCCGATCATCAATGCAGCGGGTCTTGGCAAGCACGCTATTCGCATCGTTCTGGTCAACAACAACAGTTTCAATGCATTTGTCGATGGCCGCCGCATCTTCATCAATACGGGTGCTCTTCTTCAGGCGGAAACGCCCAATGAAATCATCGGCGTTCTGGCCCATGAAACCGGGCATCTGGCCGGTGGCCACCAGTTCCAGTTGCGTGAGCAGTTGGCACGCGCCAAGACCATGGCCGTTGTCGCAGGGCTGCTTGGCCTTGGTGCCGCCGTTGCGGGTGCTGCAACCAAGCAGGGTAGTGTAGCGCAGGCGGGTGCCGGTGTTGCCATGGGTGGTACGGAAGTCGCCATGCGCAGCCTCCTCAGCTATCAACGCACGGAAGAAATGGCGGCAGACCGGTCCGCGATCACTTACCTCGCCAACACGGGGCAATCAGCCAAGGGCATGCTGGTAACGTTTGAACGCTTCTCGAACGCCCTGTCATTGACGGGCACGCGCACAGACCCCTATCGCATCAGCCATCCTCTGCCGCGCGAGCGCATCGCCAATCTGGAAACACTCGCCCGCGCCAGCCCCTATTTCGACAAGGCTGATAGTCCTGCCCTGCAACAGCGTCACGACCTGATGCGCGGCAAGATCGCGGCCTATACCGGTGGCGGTGCCAGCGTGCTGCAAAGCTTCCGCAAAGACCCCAACAACATAGGTGCGCGCTACGGCAACGCCATTGCAACCTATCTCAACGGGTCGTCGCAGGAAGCGCTCGGGAAAATCGACGCGCTGATCCGCGAACAACCCAAAAACCCATATTTTCACGAAATGCGCGGCGAAATTCTGCTCAAACAGAGCAAGGTGACGGAAGCGGCAGAGGCCTATAAAAAGGCCGGAGCCCTCGATCCACGCAAATCAAGCCTTATCCGGATGAGCTATGGCCGGGCGCTTATGCTCAGCGGCAAGCCTGCCAATCTGAAAGCGTCGATCAAGGAAATTCAGGCCGGTATCGACCGTGACCGCGAATTCCCCGATGGATACGGTTATCTTGCCCAAGCCTATGGCCAGCTTGGCGACGGTCCGCGTTCGGACCTCGCTTCAGCAGAACAAAAATACTACTCCGGCAAGATTCAGGAAGCGCAAATTTTTGCCATACGGGCCCAGAGAGCCCTTCCCAACGGATCACCAGACTGGGTTCGCGCCCAGGATATCATCAATTCCAAGCGCAAATCAGAAGACTGAAGCTGCTTTGCCGACATCGATACAAACAAGGACATGACAATATGAAAAAAGTCGCTCTGGTAGGTGCATCCGCAGGCCTCGCCGCCCTCGTTGCGCTCGGTTTCAGCCAACAGGCTGTTCTGGCCCAGACCAGCACCGCTGCCACGTCGCAGCCTGCCATGTCTTCAAACGTCAATCGCGCTGAAATCGAAGCGATCATCAAGGATTACCTGATCAAGAATCCGGAAGTGCTGCTCGAAGCACAGGCGGCTCTCACTGCCAAGCAGGAAGCGACGCAGCAGCAGGCGCAGGGACAGATCATCAGCCAGAACAGCGACAAGCTTTTCAATTCGCCCGCCGATGCCGTCTTCGGTAATCCCAAGGGCGACGTCACGGTGGTTGAGTTCTTCGATTACAATTGCGGCTATTGCAAACGCGCCCTGCCCGACATGGATGCGCTGCTGAAGAGCGACACGAAACTGCGCTTCGTGATGAAGGAGTTCCCGATCCTCGGCGCCGATTCCACCCGCGCGCACATCGTGGCGAAAGCCTTCAAGGCGCTGATGCCTGAAAAATATCTGGAATTCCACCGCGACCTGCTTGGCCGTGATGGCCGCGCGACGGAGGATTCCGCCATGCAGATCGCCATCAAGCTTGGCGGCAACGAAAAGCAGATCCGCGAAAAGATGAAGTCACCTGAAATCGCTCAGGCATTTCAGCAGAACTATGACCTAGCCAACAGCCTGAATATCAACGGCACGCCGTCCTATATCATCGGTAACGAAGTGGTTCCCGGCGCTCTTGGTGTGGATGCTCTGGCTGAAAAAATCAGCCATATTCGCAACAAATAGCGCTGTTCATATGCCAATGATTGCAAAAACCCGTTGTGGACAAGCAATCAAGTGACTTTGCAGGCTTTTCGCTTGCCGATAAGCCGTTTATATGGGACCCGTCATCGGGTCCCGAAACCCGTCAATATGTCCGGTATGGTATGAAACAGCTGATCTTTGTCCTCAATGGCCCGAACCTGAACATGCTGGGAAAGCGTGAGCCGGGAATCTATGGCGCTTCCACATTGAGCGATATTGAGGCTCTCTGCCGCACTGAGGGTGAAAAACTCGGCGTTGAGATCGAGTTTCGCCAATCCAATCAAGAGGGTGATCTGGTCACCTGGATTCAGGAGGCAGGCGAGAAAAAAGCCGCTGTCCTGATCAATCCAGCCGCCTATACACATACATCAATCGCATTGCATGATGCCATCCGCGCGGCCGCGGTCACGCTGGTGGAAGTTCATCTGTCCAATATTCACGCGCGCGAGTCATTTCGCCATCACTCCTACGTTTCCCCTTTGGCCAAAGGGGTGATATGTGGCTTTGGGGTGGACGGCTATGTGATGGGCCTGCGCGCACTCGTCAAAGCAGCGGCACCGCAATAACAAGGGCTGCCGAACAGAAATAAGGGGCTTGAAAAAGCATGGCTAGCAGAAACACCGGGATCGACAAGGTCATGATCCGCGATCTCGCAGAAATTCTGAACGAGACGGATCTCACCGATATCGAGATCGAACAGGGCGACCTGCGTATCCGCGTATCGCGCCAGATCACAATGCAGGCAGCACCGCAGGCAGTCTATGCACAGGCTCCAGCCGCCGCTGCACCGGTTGCCGCCGCAGCACCCATTGAGGCAGCCAAGCCCGCTGGCGATCCATCGAAGAACGCTGTTCCTTCGCCCATGGTCGGTACAGCCTACCTCTCCCCTGCACCGGGTGCCCGCGCCTTCATCGAGGTTGGCACCAAGGTCAAGGAAGGCCAGACACTGATGATCATCGAAGCGATGAAGACGATGAACCAGATTCCATCGCCTCGCGCCGGTACCGTTACGGCCATTCTCATCGAAGATAGCCAGCCGGTTGAATATGGCGAATTGCTAGTTGTGATCGAATAAATCGAGAGCGTGATGTTTCAGAAAATTCTCATAGCCAACCGCGGCGAAATTGCCCTGCGCGTTCTGCGCGCCTGCAAGGAGCTGGGCATTCAGACTGTCGCGGTTCATTCGACCGCCGACGCCGACGCCATGCATGTACGTCTTGCGGATGAAAGCGTCTGCATTGGACCGCCCCCTTCGCGCGATAGCTATCTGAACATTCACCAGATCGTTGCCGCCTGCGAAATCACCGGTGCCGATGCCATCCACCCCGGCTACGGCTTCCTGTCGGAGAACGCCAAGTTCGCGGAAATCCTTGAAGCGCACAACATCACCTTCATTGGCCCCACCGCCGCGCATATCCGCATCATGGGTGACAAGATCGAAGCCAAGCGCACCGCAAAGCGTCTGGGCATTCCGGTTGTTCCCGGCTCCGATGGCGGCGTCACCGACGATAAGGAAGCCGCGCGCATTGCTGCCGAAATCGGCTATCCGGTTATCATCAAGGCTTCAGCTGGCGGTGGCGGACGCGGCATGAAGGTTGCGCTCAGCGAAGACGAACTGTCCGTCGCTCTATCGACCGCCCGCACGGAAGCTGGCGCTGCCTTTGGCGACGATGCTGTTTACATCGAAAAATACCTGCAGAAGCCACGCCATATCGAAGTTCAGGTCATGGGCGACGGCATGGGCAAGGCTGTGCATCTGGGCGAACGCGACTGCTCGCTGCAGCGCCGCCACCAGAAGGTATGGGAAGAAGCCAACTCACCCGCCCTCAATGCGGACGCGCGTGAGCGCATCGGCATGATCTGCGCCAATGCCATGGCCGATATGGGCTATCGCGGTGCGGGCACCATCGAGTTCCTCTACGAGAATGGCGAGTTCTATTTCATCGAGATGAACACCCGTCTTCAGGTGGAGCATCCGGTCACCGAAGCCATTACCGGCATCGATCTCGTACACGAACAGATTCGCGTTGCCTCGGGCGGCGGTCTTTCCGTGACGCAGGATGATATCCGCTTCCATGGTCATGCCATTGAATGCCGTATCAATGCGGAAGATCCCCGGACTTTCGCACCCTCACCCGGCAAGATCACTCATTATCACACGCCCGGCGGGCTCGGCATTCGTGTCGATTCCGGCGTCTATACCGGCTACAAGATTCCGCCTTACTATGACAGCCTCATCGGCAAGCTGATCGTGCATGGCCGCAATCGCGTGGAATGCCTGATGCGTCTGCGCCGTGCGCTGGATGAATTCGTGGTGGATGGCATCAAGACCACGCTGCCACTGTTTCAGGACCTGATCAACAATCCTGATATCGCCAACGGTGACTACGATATCCATTGGCTGGAAAAATATCTGGCTGGCGATACGAAAACTGCCGAAGATGAGGCATGACGGGTAAAGACCCGGCAGAAAGCTTCCAAATAGACCCCGAGTTGTTGCTGCGCGCCTATGCAACCGGGGTCTTTCCCATGGCCGAAGAGGCCGACGATCCGGAAATTTTCTGGGTCCGTCCGGAAAAGCGCGGCATTATTCCCTTTGAAAATTTTCACGTCTCGCACAGTCTGCGCAAGACCATTCGTCAGGGCCGTTTCGATATCCGTTTCGATACGGACTTTGAGGGCGTTATTGACGGTTGTGCCAGCGGCAGCGGTGAACGCGCCCGTACATGGATCAACCAGCCGATCCGGGAAGCCTATGGCAAGCTGTTCGAGTTTGGTCACTGCCACACGGTTGAAGCATGGCAGGAGAACAGGCTCGTCGGCGGCCTTTATGGCATTTCGCTAGGATCAGCATTTTTCGGCGAAAGCATGTTTTCGCGTGAGCGTGATGCGTCGAAAGTCTGCCTCGTTCATCTCGTTAGTCATTTGATTGAAAAGGGTTTTACCCTGCTCGATACCCAGTTCACCACCACCCATCTGGAAAGTTTTGGCGCCATTGAAGTGCCCCGGCGTCAGTATCAAAAAATGCTCGACAATGCGCTGGCAGAGTCAGCAGAGTTTTGATCCGTCATAGTCTTCGTAAGAATATGAAGTATTGTCCTTTTCGTTGAAGCTGCCACAGAGCAGAGCGACGAAAGATATTTTTACGAGCAGTGTCGGGTTGGTGGTTTTCCAAACGTCCTTGAGCTGGAAGCCCCAACACAGGAGAGGAAAACTATTATGAAAATCAATGCTTATCTGAATTTTGACGGACAATGCGAAGAAGCATTCAAGTTCTACGAAAAGGTTCTGAACGGCCAGATTCAATATATCGCCCGTTTCGGCGATATGCCCGAAGGTGCAGGGATGCCCGGAGCGGAAAATCAGGTCATGCATGTGCACATGACCGTCGGGAACGCCGAGTTGATGGGCTCCGATGCACCGCCGCCCTATTTTGAAAAAGCGCAGGGTATGCACGTTGCGCTGCATCCAGACAGTGCCGAAGAAGCTGAGCGCATCTTTGCCGGTCTCAGCGACGGCGCCCGCGTGACAGCACCCATTGGCGAGACATCATGGGCCATACGGTTCGGCATGCTGGTGGATCGCTACGGCACACCCTGGATCATCAACTTCGCCAAGCCGATGTAAGTTTACGCAAACAGGCTGATCCCGGTGCGGGTGTGCCGGGGTCACGGTTTTATCCGCTGTATATATAGTTCCAAGTTTCACCCCCCTCTGCCCTGTCGGGCATCTCCCCCCCAAGGGGGGAGATCACATTGACATGAACGCTTTCCCAAAACAGGAAGCGTTGCAGATTGTGCAAAGGCAGTAATACAGCTGATCTCCCCCCTTGTGGGGGAGATGTCCGACAGGACAGAGGGGGTATAAAGCCATGCAACGATGAAAGCAGGAACTCAGCTCTTGGCTGGAGCCGGAACATCCGAAGACTGTTTGCAGCCTTTTAGCCAGACATCATACACAGGATGCTCAACGGCGTTGAGACCGGGGCTATCGGCAAACATCCAGCCGGAGAAAATCTTGCGGATCTTGCGATCAAGCGTGATTTCATCCACTTCAACAAACGTATCCGTCTTCGGCGTTTCCGTATCCGGACGCGTGTAGCAAACACGCGGGGTCAGTTGCAGCGCGCCGAACTGAACCGTTTCATCGATGTAAACATCAAACGATGTGATTCGACCGGTGATCTTGTCGAGCCCGGAGAAAACGGCGATGGGATTGGAAATCTTGTCGTCGGCGGCAAAGGCCGGAACACACAGGCTTGCGGCAAGCACACCCGTCGCCAAAAGGCGTAATTTGCTGCGGAACGGAAAGGACAAGTGGGAACGGATCATTTCAATTCCGGCTGTGTTCAGGCTGACGGGACGGTCTCATACCAACCCGTCGATAATCACCAATTGTGGCAGAAGAAAATCCGCTCAGGATCCCGGTGTCCACGCATCATAGTCACCCGTAACTGTCGGGCGGTTGTCACCATGGGCAATGGAGCCTTTTGGACGATAGGCGGCAGCAGAACCGGTCAGATTGGGCTGATGTGCCTTTTCCCATGCATGCGGCTTGTAGTCTTCACGCGATGGCGCTGTTTCGGCGCGATGATGAATCCAGCCGTGCCAGCCAGCGGGAATGGCAGACGCTTCCGCATAACCCTTGTAGATCACCCAGCGGCGCGTACGGCCTTCGGAGTCCTGCGTGCCTTCATAATAGACATTGCCGAACTCGTCCTCACCGACTTTCGTACCCTTGCGCCATGTAAAGACGCGCGTACCGATCGTCTGACTGTTCCACCAGGTGAAAAACTGTAAAAGGAAGGTCTTCATAGCAATCCTGCTTCGAACTCTCTCGTTCAACTCTTCGGGTTATGGCCGTATCGTCAGGCGATAGCAAGGGTCAAGTTGCCGCTGGCCCTGCTTCAACAACCATTTTGAAACCGGCATGGCTCTTCTTGAAGCCAAGCCCTTCATAGAAGCGATGCGCGTCAACGCGCTTTGCATTTGACATCAGCTGGATCAGCCCCACGCCATGTTCCTTGCCCAGCGCAATACAATGGTTGATCAGCTTGCCACCCACGCCCTGCCCGCGCATATCGCTGCGGGTCTGCACTGCACCAATGGTCATGTTGGTCGTGCCAATGCTCGTCAAGGTTGTGGTGAATGTCACCTGCGCTGTGGCAACCACTTCACCATCCAGAACACCTACAATCAGCTGATCGCAGTTGCTGGCCTCGATCTGGTCGAAGGCACGTTCATAGCGCGGGAAAGCTTCAGGGTCGGTCGTGTCGCCATGGCCACCCAGCAAATCTTCAGCAAAGATCGCAATCAAAGCGGATAAATCCGCACGCTCGGCGCGGCGAAAAACCAATGTCACGGTGCAAGCTCATATCCAGACAGGGATTTTTCCATGACCAGCACGGAAATACCGGAATTGGCCTCGCCCCAATTGTCTGTCCGTGCGCCGGTCAAATCGAATCCACGGCTTTCATAAAAGCGCCGAGCCTTTTGATTTGATTCGATAACTTCAAGCTGCAACATGAACACGCCGGGGAAAGCGCTTTCCGTTTCCGCCAGAAGCAACGACCCAACGCCGTTGCTCTGCTTTTCCGGATGCACATAGAGCTGGTTGAGCAGCGCCAGCTTGTGATCCTTTTGCGAGGCATAGGCCATGCCAAAAAGATCAGCCCCGTCATCGGCAAGAATGAACTCCGAATAGGGTTTCGCCAGCTGCTTTTTCAATGCATCCAGCGAGTGGTAGCGATTGGTAACCGCATTGACCTTTTCGACGCCATAAACATCGTCGTAAGTCGCATGCCAGGTCTCTACGAGCAAATCACGGACTGCTGCCAGATCGTCCTTCGTCGCGCTTCGAATCCACATATTTTAATCGACAATCCCGAGTTTTGCCTTGACCAGATCGCTGACAGCCTGCGGATTTGCCTTGCCACCAGTAGACTTCATCACCTGCCCGACAAACCAGCCAGCCATGGTTGGTTTTGCCTTTGCCTGCTCGACCTTATCAGGATTCGCGGCAATGACATCATCCACGGCTTTTTCAATGGCGCCGGTGTCAGTCACCTGCTTCATGCCGCGCTCTTCAACCAGTTTGCGCGGATCGCCGCCTTCGTTCCAGACAAGCTCGAACAGGTCTTTGGCGATCTTGCCTGAAATGGTGCCTTCCTTGATCAGGTCGATAATGCCGCCGAGCTGATCCGCCGATACGGGAGATTCTTCAATCCCCTTGCCCGCCTTGTTCAGCGCGCCGAGCAGATCGTTGATCACCCAGTTTGCCGCAAGCTTGCCATCGCGCCCTGCAGCCACCGTTTCAAAATAATCGGCAATCGCCTTTTCCGTCACAAGAATAGACGCGTCATAGACCGAAAGGCCAAGCATTGACACAAGGCGCGCCTTCTTGTCATCGGGCAGTTCAGGCAAATCGGCGCGCAGCTCATCCACATAGGACTGCTCGAATTCCAGCGGCAGCAGGTCTGGATCGGGGAAATAGCGATAGTCATGCGCTTCTTCCTTGGTGCGCATGGAGCGTGTTTCGCCCTTTACGGGGTCAAACAGCCGTGTTTCCTGATCGATTGATCCACCATCTTCCAGAATGGCAATCTGGCGGCGCGCTTCGTAGTCAATGGCCTGACCAGCAAAGCGGATGGAGTTGACGTTTTTGATCTCGCAGCGCGTGCCGAATTCGCCGCCCGGCTTGCGCACGGAGACGTTGACGTCAGCGCGCATCGAGCCTTCATCCATGTTGCCATCGCAGGTGCCGAGATAACGCACGATGGTGCGCATCTTGGTCAGGTAAGCCTTGGCTTCATCGGCCGAACGCATATCCGGCTTGGAGACGATTTCCATCAGCGCCACGCCTGAGCGATTGAGGTCCACATAGGACATGGTCGGATTCTGGTCGTGCAGCGACTTGCCGGCATCCTGTTCCAGATGCAGGCGCTCAATACCGATCTCTACATCTTCGAACTGGCCCTTATTGTCAGGACCAACGGAAATCAGCATGGTGCCTTCGCCAACAATCGGCTGCTTGAACTGGGAAATCTGATAGCCCTGCGGCAAGTCAGGATAAAAATAGTTCTTCCGGTCAAACACGGATTTCAGGTTGATCTGTGCCTTCAGACCAAGACCGGTCCGAATCGCCTGACGCACGCACCATTCGTTGATGACAGGCAGCATGCCCGGCATGGCCGCATCAACAAGCGAGACGTTCTCATTGGGCTCAGCACCAAAGGTCGTCGAAGCACCGGAGAAGAGTTTCGAATTGGACGTGATCTGCGCATGGACTTCCATGCCGATGACGATTTCCCAGTCGCCTGTGGCACCGGAAACAAAACGCTTGGGTTCGGGTGTGCGGGTATCAACGAGAGTCATGCTGGACTGCAATTCCTGGCTAAATTTATCTGTCTATTGGCTAATCGAAACAGCCCCGTGAGGCAAGTGTTTCTGGACCTGCAAGCATCACGTTTGAGGAAATGCGCTGCTTCGACCTGTTTTTCCGGGCCTATGGTGATACCGTTGATTCCCGGGAGCGGTGATCGGGAGAGGATCGCCTGACATATGTTCGGAGGACATCCATGCAAAATATCTACGGTTTCGCCATCCCTGAAACCCTTGCTGAAACCGTAAGCCCCGAAACAACGGCGCTTGTTGTCTACGATATGCAGGTGGGAATATTGCACCAGATGAAGGATGGCGCTGCCATACTGGACAAGGTGCTGCAAACGCTCGAAATTGCCCGCTCCGCCGGCATCCGCATCTTCTTCATGCGCCATATGTCCCTGCCGAAGAAAATGGCCGGTGTGTTTCAACACAAGCAAATGATGGCCTGGCAGCGCAAAGTGTCAGCCGAAGAGGTCGAACCATGGTTCCTGCGTGACAGCCCCGGCTTTGCGCTTGCCCCGGAATTGGCGGTGCGCGAGGATGAGGCCATTCTCGACAAGATCACCTTCTCAGCCTTTGAAGGCACACCGCTCGCCATTGCCCTGCGCGATTGCGGCCTCAAAAGCTTCATCATCTGCGGTATCGCCACGGAAATCGGCATCGACCCGACGGTGCGCCATGGCGCTGATCTCGGCTTTATTCCGGTTATTCTCACAGATGCCTGTGGCGGCGGTCATGCGGAGGCGGCAGATCGGTCGATGGCCAACATGGCCTATATGGGCGACTCCATCCTGTGCACCGTCGATGAACTGGCAGCCGCGCTTAATCCACGTTAGTTCGTCGCCCGCCCTGACTGGAAAAACGATGCAACCGCAAAGCGCGTTCGCATCGGACGCAAACAGGCCAATCAAAGGCGGTGCGAACTTAACGGTCCCAATGCCGGGCTGTTAGCTTGATGCAGGAAAGCACTATCGCAACGGAGGCACTGAAATGGCACACCGCAGGTGGCTCGTTCCAGCACTGGCAATTCTGGGCCTCTTAACATTGCCCGAAGCAGCAAGTGCCGCCTGTTCCAGCATTGACACCGGCAAATGCACGATCGAACTGAAGACGGGCATTCGTATGGCCTATGTTGAGACCGGTCCTTCGGATGGAAAAGCCGTCATCCTGCTGCACGGGCTGACCGACACAGCGCGCTCCTGGTCTGCCACTATGGCAAGCCTTCACAAGCTTGATCCCTCCCTGCGCATTCTTGCGGTTGATCAACGCGGCCACGGCTCATCCTCAATGCCAGCAGGCGCGGAATGCCCCAAAGACCCGAAATCCTGCTTTGCACCTAAACTCTTCGCCGACGATCTCTCGGCTTTCATGGAAAGCCTGAAGATTCCAAAAGCAACGATAGCGGGTCATTCCATGGGATCAATCGTATCACAGGAAATGGCGCTTGATTATCCTGACAAGGTTGAGCGTGTGATCCTCGTTGCCACCAGCAACAAGACCAAAGACAATTCCGTTGTCCGGGATTATGTGCTCAACGAACCGGTGCTTGGCAGTTGGAAAAAAGCACTCGATGCCAAGGGGATTACCAGCTCCGAAGCGATCTGGAATGCAACGCCGCGCGATGCGGACCCCAAGGCGGAGGAATGGATTGCCAAAAACTGGGATGTTGATCCAGTGGCGGACCCATCACTGGTCAAGGCAATTGTCCCGGAAACGTCCAACGTGAAAATGGGAACGTGGATTGGGGCGACGAGCGCGCTGCTTGACTTTGACAACACCGCCCGCCTTGCCAACCTCAAGACACCTGTTCTTGTTCTATGGGGATCGCAGGACAGTATTTTTTATCACGAACCCGACCAGATCGGCATCATCGACGCATTACGCAAGGCAGCATCCGCAAACGGTATCGTGGCAGTCTGGAAGCAATATGGTGTCGACCCCCTGCCAGCATCCGGTGCGCAGGAAACCGATATCGGCCATAATGTGCAATGGGATGCACCCGATCAGGTCGCCACCGATATTCTGAGCTTCATCAAAACGGGCAAACCAACACCGGACCTCACGCGTGCCGTCATCACTTCGGCAGGCACGACAATCAAGACCGAACCCGGCAAAGCGACCATCATAACTTTGCCTTAAGCTGCCAGCATCTCCCGCAGTACCATGCGCTTGAAACCGTCGACCAGTGCAGCGCCTTCCGTAGGGTCGACGGAAATTGCGAGATGCATCGTCGCTTGGCCCAAATGCATGATCAGGAAGCTTGAGTTTTCCAGAAAAGCCCTGTCCGCAGCCGGATTGACGCGGGCGCGCGCGTCGGCCAGCACAGCACCGTTCAGGCGGCTATCAAGCAGATCTATATCGCGCAGCGCCTTATCCGCCTGTGTGCCCGACCAGATGTCGCGCATGACGGGTTCGGCAAGAAACAGCGCATAATAAATATCAATCAACTCCGCAAAAGACGCCTGTAAGCCGTTCATATCATGAACATTTTTCAGCGTATCAGCAATGCATTCGCGCCCTAGTGCATTGTACCGATCGGCAAGGGTGCGGATGATTGATCCCTTGTCCGGAAAATACTGATAGAGCGACCCGATCGATATCCCCGCTTTCTCAGCCACGTCGCTCATGCGCATGGCGTCGCTGCCATTGTCCGCGATCAGCGTCGAGGCGCAGGACAGGATGCGCTCCACCCGCTCCTTGCTGCGGCGCTGGGTCGGTTCCTTGCGCATGGCGGCTTCCTTGTCGCCACTCTCAGGCACGATAGGTGCAATCTCATTCATTGGCAGAGTCTCCAACTCTCATAAATTCCACTTGACTCGCAGAATATGAGGATTTATCACTTATTGCAAATGTGAGGATTCCTCATATTAATTGAAGGGAGATGAAAATGACCAACAGCAGCACTTCTTCGACAAAACCAATCCTGATTATCGGTGGAACCGGAAAAACTGGCCGCCGCGTTGCCGAACGCCTGACGGCACAGGGCGTGTCTGTCCGCATCGGTTCACGCAGCGGCACCCCGTCCTTTGACTGGGAAGACCGCAACACCTGGCTTCCGGCGCTTGATGGCGTGAGAGCCGCCTACATCACCTATTACCCCGATATTGCCATTCCCGGCGCGACGGAAACAGTTGAAGCACTCACCCGTCTTGCTGTTGAAAATGGCGTCAAGCGGCTGGTGCTGCTGTCAGGTCGCGGCGAACATGAAGCCCAGCGTGCCGAAAAGGCTTTTCAGGCATCAGGCGCCGACTGGACTATCGTTAGAGCCAGCTGGTTTGCCCAAAATTTCAGCGAGAACGTCATGCTGGCCTCCATTCTTGCCGGTGAACTGGCCCTGCCGGTTGGCGATGTGCGCGAGCCCTTCATCGATACGAATGACATTGCCGATGTTGTCGTGGCTGCGCTCACCGATGACAGGCATATCGGCCAACTCTATGAAGTCACCGGCCCGCGTCTCTTGACTTTTGCCGACGCGGTGGCCGAAATCGCCAGCGCCACCAAACGCGATATTCGCTATGTGACGATAACGCCGGAACAGTTCTCGCAAGGGTTAGCGCAGGAACAGCTTCCGCCTGAAATCGTCGGGCTGTTGAACGACCTCTTCACGCAGGTGCTCGATGGCCGCAATGAATATCTGTCCGACGGTGTGCAGCGAGCATTGGGCCGCGCCCCGCGCGACTTCTCAGACTACGTTCAGGAAACAGCAGCAACCGGCGTCTGGTCGGTATAGTGGAGGGACAGTAACATGTGGCTACCTATTCTCACCCTTTTGGCCGCCTTGGGAAGCGGCCTGATGGCGGGTTTGTTCTTCGCCTTTTCAAGCTTCATCATGACGGCATTCGCCAAGCTTCCGCCCGAACAGGGCATCGCCGCCATGAATTCGATCAATGTGACGATCCTCAACTTCTCGTTCACGCTGGCTTTCTTCGGCACAGCAGCGATCTGTGTGGTGCTTGGTGTTGTCAGCGTTCTACGCTGGAGCGACGCCGGGTCTCTGGCCCTACTGGCTGGCAGCGTGCTCTTTCTCGTCGGCACGATCATCGTTACAATGGTTTTCAATGTACCGCTCAATGACGCATTGGCGGCGGTTGCTCCCGCAAGCACCGAGGGCGCAAGCGTCTGGGCAAATTATCTGAAGGATTGGCTTCCCTGGAATCATGTGCGGACGGTTGCAAACTTCGCCGCCCTCGCCGCCTTCATCTTCGCCTTCGCCCAGCAATCGCAGGCATAAAACTACCCGATGACACGAAGCGCGCGTGCAGCGCGCTTCAAAGCCTGCGGCGGCTGACCATAAAGCCGCAAAAACGCGCGCCGCATGCGTTCGGGATCCACGAACCCCACGGACACCGCAATGCTCTCAATCGGTTCACTACCCGATTCAATCCGCCCTCGTGCCGCTTCCGCCCGCAAACGCTCTACCGCCTTTGCCGGAGTCTCTCCCGTTTCAGCCCGAAATGCCCGGCCAAACTGACGCGGACTGAGACAGGCCGCCTCTGCCAGCCGTTCCACCGGCAATGCCTCATGCAAATGCTCACGGGCAAAGCTCAAAGCGCGCCGCACCCGGTCGCTATCGGGCGCCAATTCCAGCATGGCGGAAAATTGCGACTGGCCACCGGGACGGCGATGATAGACCACCAGCTCCTGCGCCACCGCCCGCGCTGCATCGCCACCAAGATCATCCTCAATCAGCGCCAGTGCCAGATCAATTCCTGCGGTGATACCAGCCGATGTCCAGACCGAACCATCCTTCACGTAGATTTTGTCGCCATCAACCGCGATATCGGGAAAGCGCTTTTGCAGATCCGCCGCGCGCCGCCAATGGGTTGTCGCCCGCCTGCCGTCAAGCAGACCCGCAGCCGCAAGCAGAAACGCACCGGTGCACACACTGGCAACCCGCCGCGAACGCAGCGCCATATCCCGTACCAATGCGGGAAGTGTTTCCGTTTGTGATCCCGTGCGCGCGCCTCTACCGCCTGCAATCATCAGTGTATCGAAAGTCTGATCCCCGACCCGCTTGGTCATGACTTCAAGTGCTGCGGTGCTCGCTACAAGCCCGCCATCTGCCGAGATCACGTGCAACCGATATTCCGGCCCTGCAATCTGAAAAGCCGACAATGGCCCCGTCAGGTCGAGAATCTGAAACTCAGGGAAAATGAAAAATCCGATATTGCGGGTCATGGCTGGAAATGAGGGTTCTATGTCATTTAAGACTCGATCATGCCGCTCTATTCTGATGCTGTCAACTCATGCAGAGGAATAGCCATGGCCCATCCGATCACCATCGTCATCCCCATCTACAACGGCGTCACGCATCTTGATTTCACTGGACCGCACCAGTTTCTCTCCCGTCTGCCGGATGCAAAGGTCATTGTTGCTTCCATGGGTGGCAAGGATGTCGGTGCGGACGGCCTTGTCTTTTCCGGTCTTGCTGATCTTTCGACAATCGAACGGTGCGACGTGCTTTGCGTGCCGGGTGGCTCCGGTTGCACACGCGCCCTGCAGGATGAAGCGTTTGTCCTTGCAATTCGCCACCTCGGCCTCTCTGCACAATACATCACCTCGGTCTGTACCGGATCGCTGATCCTTGGCGCTGCCGGTCTTCTCAAGGGCAAACGGGTGGCCTGTCATTGGGCATGGCGGGACATGCTGCTGCCATTCGGTGCTATTCCCAACACTGATCGCGTGGTGCGCGACGGCAATATCCTGACTGGCGGCGGCGTCACCGCTGGCATTGATTTTGTGCTCACGCTGATTGCCGAATTGCAGGGGGATGAGGTTGCCCAGCGCATTCAACTCATGCTCGAGTATGCGCCTGCCCCGCCTTTCAACTCCGGCCGCCCCGAAACCGCATCGCAAAAGACTGTCGACGCAGTGCGCAGTTGGATGCAGCCATTTGTGCAACAGCGGCATGACGAGATCGCGCTGGCTGCTGCACGGCTTGCGGAATAATCCTGCTCCAATCAACCAGACCCGGCCAGCCATGTGGCCGGGTTTTATTTTCTTATAATCGCGCTTGCGACTCACATAAGTCTGTGCTTATGTATTGGCATGTCTGAGGTCGATATATTCAAGGCACTTGCCGATCCCACCCGCCGCGCCGTGTTTGAACGGCTGGCCGATGGTGAGAAGAATGCGACGGAACTGCGCGAGGGATTTTCCCTGTCACAGCCCGCCATGTCGCAGCATCTTGCGGTGTTGCGCTCCGCCGGGCTTGTTGCCGAACAAAAGACCGGTCGCCATGTTCATTACCGGGTCAACCCGGATGGACTGGCGCAAATCCACCAATGGCTCAACCGCTACCGCGCCTTCTGGCCGCAGCGCGTCGATGAACTGAAGCAGCTTTTGAAGGAGATGGATCAATGACCAGCGACACGGCAGAAGCCGACACCGCCCTGCGTTACGAATATGATCTGGATGCCGCACCCTCAAAAGTCTGGCGCGCCCTGACCGTGCCGGAATTCGTGGCCCGCTGGCTGCTGCCCGACCCGCAGGCGCCACAGGAGCCATCGCGCATTTCGCTTGAAGTCATCGAGGCCGATACGGAGCGCTTCGTTCGCTATTCCATGCGCGAAGACGATGAAGCGGTGCCTGATAGCATCGTCACCTTCCGGATCGATCCCAATGGCTCGGGCGGCACCACGTTCAGCATTGTGCATGAGCCTGTAGCCTTGGCAAAGCCGATCAGCCGCACCGCTGCCAACGGCAACGCGCCGCCGACAACCATGCGCCTTGCCGCTTAAACCAAACAAAATCTCAATATCGAAGGAGTGTTCGCCATGCGCGACATGATGCAGCTCGTCCCTATGGTCGTGGAACAATCCAGCCGTGGTGAACGATCATTTGATATCTATTCGCGCCTGTTGCGCGAGCGAATTGTCTTTCTGAATGGTCAGGTGGAAGATGGAATGGCAACGCTGATCTGCGCGCAACTGCTGTTCCTTGAATCGGAAAACCCGAAAAAACCCATCTCCATGTATATCAACTCGCCCGGCGGCGTGATTACCAGTGGTCTTGCCATTTATGACACGATGCAGTTCATCACCTGCCCTGTTGCCACGCTGTGCATGGGCACGGCGCGCTCCATGGGATCATTCCTGCTGATGGCTGGTGAACCCGGCCATCGCGCCGCCCTGCCCAATGCCAGCCTGCACGTACACCAGCCGCTTGGCGGTTTTCAGGGTCAGGCCTCGGATATTTTCATTCAGGCTCAGGAAATGGCCGTCGTTAAACGGCGCATGACAACGCTCTATGCCCATCATTGCGGACGCACGGTGGAAGAGGTCGAGAAAACCCTCGACCGCGACCATTTCATGACCGCACAGGAAGGGCTCGACTGGGGGCTTGTGGATACGATCATCACCAAGCGCGACAGCGATCCGTTGCAGATTACGAAGGAGTGAGCGCCAGCCTCACCCCTTCCAGTGCGAACAGCGGATCACATCGCAGAAATTGCCACGATGGAAATGCGGATCCTTATCCGCAAGTACATCGGCCTTGACGTTGCCAAAAGTGGTGTCAGGCTTGTGCTTGATGCCGTCATAGAAGGCCTGAATGATATCTTCCTTGAAGTGGTCACTGCGTGGAAACGCCTTGACCACCGCCTCACGCTCCGCATCGCTATATTGCTTGTAGGTCAGCCCCAGCACATCCATCTCCACCCCGGCAGTCACCAGTGCCACAACAGGGTGCATATGTTTGGGGATTCCGGGCGTTGTATGCAGGGCAATCGCCGTCCACACCGTATCAATATCCGCTTGGGCAATGCCATGACCGCGCAAAAATTCCCGTGCCGCATTGGCACCATCCACTTCGAAGCGCTCATCGGCGCTGCTGTGCTGATGGGTCAGGCCCATATCATGGAACATTGCGCCGGTGTAAAGCAGCTCAGGGTCGAATTTCAGCCCCTTCTGCTGTCCTGCAATCGCACCGAAATAATAGACGCGGCTTGAATGGTTGAAGAGCAGTTCCGAAGCCGTGTCACGCACCAGCTCGGTGACGTCTCTTGCAAGCTTCGTATCGGGAATGCTGATACCACCAATGGATATGGACATTTTGAGTTCTCCTTTGTCTTGGATACCGACCCTATCGTTCGCGCCATTTGGCAGCAATTGACTGAATACGTCTAATTCTGCCAATATACGATCCGTAACGCCACGGAGCGAAAAATGCGGACCATCAGTCTATTGGCCATGCCCGGCGTCCAGCTTCTCGATGTATCGGGACCAATGGACGTGTTTGCCGAAGCCAATGTGCAATCGGGACGCACGGAATATGAATTACAGGTGGTCGGCATTGAAGCCGGGCCAATCCGCAGTTCATCAGGTGTGCGGCTTTTGCCTGACCGGATCATAACGGATGAGGCAGATAGCATCGATACAATGCTGGTTGCCGGATGCCCGCATGCGCCTGATATCCGGCTTACGCTGGAACAACATCAATGGTTGCGCAGCTCCTGCCTGCGGGCGCTCCGCTTTGGTTCCGTTTGCAGCGGCGCTTTCATTCTTGCAGCGGCAGGGCTGCTTGATGGCAGGCGCGTCACCACCCACTGGGCCGTCGCGGACACCCTGACTGCAACTTACCCCACCATTCACGTCGATGCGGATGCGCTGCATGTGCGCGATGGTCCTGTGCGGACTGCTGCGGGCGTGACGGCCGGGCTCGATATGGCGCTTGCTCTGGTTGAGGAAGATCTTGGCCGCGACATCGCCCTCAAAGTGGCGGGTCAACTGGTGATGTTCTTCAAGCGCCCCGGCGGACAGATGCAATTCAGCCGTCATGGCGAGGCGGAACCGGGCGGGCGGTCCGCCCTGCAGGAGGTCCAGCGCTGGGTTGCCGCCAATCCCGGCGAAGACCATTCCGTCGCCAGCCTTGCCCAGCGCACCGGGCTTAGCCCACGCCATTTCGCCCGTATTTTTCAGCAGGAAGTGGGTATTACACCGGCTATATGGGTGGAAACGGCGCGAATCACCGCTGCGCGCAATCTTCTGGAAAATGGCCACCGGCTGCCAAAACAGGTCGCAGTCGAATGCGGCTTTGCCGATGCGGACACGCTGCGCCGCGCCTTTGTGCGCCATGTCGGCGTGACACCGGCAGAGTACAGGCGGCGCTATTTGTGAGGGTGGACAGGGCGGCGATCTTATTTTATACGGCTCGTCCACACCGATGGAGTGTTTATGTCTAATCAGTCTGAGTCCCGCTAGAGCCCCAGCTTCTTTGAAGGTTGGGGCGTGAAAACAGGAGCACCGCGCCAAACGTATTTGGCAGCGGATAGGTTCTTATGGGCTTTTGCCCGTTTTCCCAGGACTTGGATCAATGGATATTTCGCGCGACGAACAGCGCATACTTCACCTGCTCGCCCAGGGCGGCAAAATTTTACTCGAAAAAGATGAGCGCAAGGCCATCACGGACATCATCTGCCTCACCCGCGATGGTTCCCGCTATACGGCTTGCAATTTGCGGCTCTTCCGCAAGCTCAAGCAGAAGGGCGCCATCGCCTCATCCGGCGGCGGCCCCTACCGCGTAACCCGTCGCGGCCTGCAACTGGTAAGGGCGGAGCTGGATAATCGGTAAATGGGTGACCGGCGGTGCTGAATGGTGCCGCCGGTTGCTTTACCAAGGTTCTGGCATTGATGTTGAGGCATTCACCCCCCTCTGTCCTGTCGGACATCTCCCCCACAAGGGGGGAGATCAGCTGTCACTACTGCCCTTGCACAATCTGCAACATTTCCAGTTGTGCAAAGGCGTTGATGTCAATGTGATCTCCCCCCTTGTGGGGGAGATGTCCGACAGGACAGAGGGGGGTGAGCGCTTGGCAGAGCCATTGTTCGTGGTTCGACAAGCTCACCATGAGGGAGAGTGGAGCACTGCAACGCTAATCACCAACTTTGCCGAACTTGGCTCCCTGCAGCCTATGCTCTCCCTCATGGTGAGCCTGTCGAACCACGCAGAATAGGCCTGCAATCATCGATGCAAGCTAACCACAAACCCTCAAAAATCCTCCGGCTCGGGTATCCGGCCAAACGCAATTTTTGAGCCGATATAATTCCCCGGACCGGTGGTCAGCCCGAGATTGAGTGCCTTGGAACCGTGGCGCACGCGCACCTTGTCGAGCATATCGGACACCCGCTCCCACTGTCCGCGCTGTTCGGTGACGGCGTACGTATCAAACAGATCCTGGCTTTCCTCCGTCTCGCTGGACAGATCATGCAGCACAACGGTCACGGTGCTCACATTTCTCATTTCACCTGCCTTGACCATTTTATCGTGCAACGCATTGAGGCAATTGAGAAAACTGTGGTCATCACGCGCCGGGCGAAATTGACCTTCCATGGTCACGCGGTTGTCCCGGTGGGCACCAACCGTATAGCTGAGCGCTCCTGCGCGGTAATGCGAACGGCGCAAACGCCGGGCGGCGCTGAGGCAAAGCAGCCGCGCGCATTGCAGCACCTTGTCGGGTGCCCGCCAGTCCGGCGGCAGGTTGCGGCCATGGCCAAACATGCGTTTGACCGTCTCGGGCTTTTCCACCGCATAGCCATGCAGCGCCGTGACAAACCGCTCGCCCTCCACGCTGCTCCAGATTGCCCGGGCGTGTTTGGGCGCGAGCGCCCAAAGGCCCGGCACGTCATTCACCCCGGCCTGTCCCAGCCGCTGCTCCATACCCTTGGAAATACCGGGTAGATCTTTCAGTCGCAGGTCGAACAGCCGTCCCGGCAGGTCTTCATGGTCAAGCACGACGCAACCATCGGGCTTGTCCATTTCCGCCGCGATCTTGGCGAGGAGTTCATTCAGGGAAATGCCGATGGAACAGGTCAGCACCGCGCCCATTTCATTGTGCAGAGCCCGCTTGATGCGTGCGGCAAGCCCATGCGGGTCCTTTGCTTCCGATGCCAGCAGCGTGCATGCAACTTCATCAATGGAACGCACCGCAGCAATGGGCACGCACGTCTCAATGGTTTTCAGAATCTGGTTATGCAACTTCACATAGACGTCAGGCCGGGCTTCCAGAAAAACGATATCAGGACAGAGTTCTCGCGCTTCGCGTACGGAAGTGCCTGTTTTGATGCCAAACGGCTTTGCCTCGCGGCTGGCGGCAATCACACTCGTATGGGGAGAATCCAGCGGCACTACCGCAATCGGACGGTCGCGCAGTGCCGGGTTCAGCTGCTGCTCGGCGCTGGCGAAGAAACTGTCAAAGTCGAGATACAGTTTTTCCAGATGGGTCGGTTTGCGCATGGATCACGGGTTCTATCATTGCCGATATGAGAACAAAAATAGAACATATGCGGAGAGAGTGCAAACTTATTCCGAAATTGCCGCGGTTCTGCTGACAGCCGCCGTCAGGCTTTTGCGGCGTCCATGATACGAAACTGGGTGGTTGTCGACCCGTTCCAGTGGTTGAGCGCAAGATTACCCGCCACATGCATGGATTGGCCAAGATTGCCGAACAGGAAATCACCAAGCGGCGCACCCGTGGCGCGAAAGGCAATGGCGTTGATGCGCTTGCCATCGGCCCCCGCCAGCGTTGCCTTGACGTGGTTGGTGCCAACGGTGCGGGCATCAACCAGCCTATGGTGTGGCAGCACAAGCACGGGCTGCGGATGGCCCGACCCGAACGGCCCGGCCCTTTCCATTGTCTCATAGAGTGGCACTGTCGCACCCGAGGCACTGAGCGCGCCATCAATGGCCAATGACTCGTTTTCGCGCAATTGGCCGACCATTTCCGCCGCGTGCTCTTCGAAAAATGCCCGCAAGGCACCCATTTTGCCACGTTCAAGTGTGATACCCGCCGCCATCGCATGGCCGCCGCCCTTGACCAGAAGCCCGGCATCAACGGCACTGCGCACCAGTTTGCCGAGATCAAATCCGCTGATCGAACGTCCGGAACCACTTCCCGTGCCATTGACATTGAACGCAATGGCAAAAACCGGACGGCGCGTCCGCTCCTTCAATCGTGCCGCAATCAACCCGACAATTCCGGGGTGCCAGTCGTCACTCGCTGTCACCAGAACGGCAGGACCGCCGCCACTCGACATCTCAAACATAGCCTCGGCTTCCGCCTGCTCCAGCATGACGGTTTCCATGGCTTGCCGTTCCGTATTGAGCCGATCAAGCTCGGTGGCAATGCGCGCTGCTTCGTTGGGATCATCCAGTGTCAACAGGCGCGAGCCGAGCCCGGCATCGCCAATACGCCCACCGGCATTGATGCGCGGTCCGATCAGATAACCGAAATGGAAGGCGCTCAGCGGCTCGCCGATGCGTGATACCCGCGCCAGAGCAGCAAGCCCGGCATTCTGCTGCGCCCGCGCCACCAGCAGACCTTTGACCACAAAGGCGCGGTTCAGTTCTTTGAGCGGCACCACATCGCAAACGGTGGCCAGCGCCACCAGATCAAGCATCGACAGCAGATCAGGCGCAAGTGTTCCCGTCGCGATGCGCTGTTCGCGCAGCGTCCGCAAAACCTGCACCAGCGTGAGGAAAACCACACCCGCCGCGCAAAGATAGCCCTGCCCTGACAAATCATCTTCGCGGTTGGGATTGACCACGGCGACGGCAGCGGCTGGCAATTCACCGCCGACCTGATGGTGATCAAGCACAACCACATCGGCGCCTGCCTCACGGGCCGCCTCAATGGCCAAAGCGCTGTTGGTGCCGCAATCCACGGTGACAATCAGCGAAGCGCCGTTTTGCGCCAGTTCGCGCATGGCCTGCGGATTTGGCCCATAACCTTCGAAAATCCGATCCGGGATATAGATGTGATTGGCAATGCCGTAATGGGTGAGAAACCGCGACAGAATGGCCGATGAACAGGCGCCATCCACATCGTAATCGCCGAAAATCGCCACTTTTTCATGTTTGCCGATGGCCTGCGCAATGCGGAGGGCGGCCTTCTCCATATCGGTGAGCGAGGCCGGATCGGGCATCAGCCCCTTGATTGTCGGATCCATGAAGGCCGGCGCATCATCGACACCAACGCCGCGCCCGGCAAGAACACGGGTGACAAGATCGGGAAAACCATGGTTCTGCGCCATGGCAAGGGCAATGTTGGCCTCGCGCGGTCCCAGCCGGTCAATCCATTTGAGACCGGTTGCCGAGTTTTCAACGCCGAGGAAGAGCCGTTCTGGTGCCATGCAACGCTTCAATCATCCGGCGCACCTGAATGCAATGCTTCGAATGATGTATCCGGTGAACAAACCGGCAATTACTGGGCGGGCGCTGGTGTAACGGCCCCATTTGCAGGCGCGGCTGCACCATCCGGCGGTGGTGGTGGCGGTGCACCGATGTCATGCATTGTTGTGGCAAGCGAGGTGGCGAAGTCGGAAAGGGTGCGTTCCGCCGCTTCCTTGCTGCCTTTCGCGTAGTTGGCGGCGGGCTGGATCAGCAGATAGCGGCTATGCATACCGACAACACAGACGAGAAAGGCGTGCTTTTCCTGTGCCGCGTCGGCGCTGACACAGGGCATTGCCAGACCTGCACTGTATGGCAGCGTACTCTGCACGGCTATTTCGCCAGGTTGTGTCGAATGATACTGGGTCGCCTTCTCAAACAGATCGCGAACAACTGGATCATCCGCCCCGTCCTTGATGGGATAGGCGGCTGCCTTGTTGTTGGCCTTGACGCCCGCCATTATCACCGTTGCCTTGGCATCCACGGCTTCATATTCCGCTGTGACACCAAAATCCTGCGGATTGACACTGTGCTTGACCAAGGTGAATGGCCCAACGGTCTGAGGAAATTTGTCGGCAATGGAATTGGATCGATACCCCTGAATGAGGTCAAGATAGGGATCCTGAGCCAACGCACCGCCGGACAGCCCGGCGAGCACGAGCGTCGAAACAAGGCAGGCAGTTATTTTCGTTCGGATATTCATGGCTTTAACACTCATATGAACTCCCGATATGAAAATAGCTCAAAAAGCATGGCCCCAATAGGGCAATTCCTACTGAGCCACGAACGCAGTTAATAAAATGCCCTGCTGCTCGGGTGAGCGGCAGGGCAAAAAGTGTTTCAATTGCCTGATCTTACTGGAATTTGCTCATATCCTGATGCTTTGCCTTGATCTCGCGCACGGTCTGCGAGTGCGAGCGCATGACGATGGTATGGGTCTGGATATAGTCACGGGCGAATTTGACGCCTGACAGCATATTGCCGTCCGTAACGCCGGTTGCGGCGAAAAGCACGTCACCCTTGGCCATTTCTTCCATGGTGTAGATCTTCTTGGGGTCGCTGATGCCCATCTTGGCTGCACGAGCGATCTTGTCGTCGCTGTTGAGCTGCAACCGGCCCTGCATCTGACCGCCAATGCAACGCAGTGCTGCGGCAGCCAGAACGCCCTCAGGCGCACCACCAATACCGATATAGATGTCGATGCCCGTTTCATCGGGGTCGGTTGTGTGGATCACTCCGGCCACGTCGCCATCACCGATGAGGCGGATCGAAGCGCCTGTTGCACGTACTTCCTCGATCAGACGCGCATGGCGCGGGCGATCCATGATGCAGGCGGTAATCTCGTTGATTGGAACACCCTTGGCTTTCGCAACGGCAGCAATATTCTCGGCTGCTGGCGCATCAAGCTGGATAATACCGGCGGGGTATCCGGGTCCAACGGCAATCTTTTCCATGTAAACATCCGGCGCGTAAAGCAGATTGCCCTTTTCGGCAATCGCGATCACTGCAAGCGAATTGGGCAGGTTCTTGGCGCAGATTGTTGTGCCTTCCAGCGGATCGAGCGCAATATCGACTTCGGGGCCGGTACGTGTACCGACTTCTTCACCGATATAGAGCATCGGCGCTTCATCGCGCTCACCCTCGCCGATCACCACGGTACCGCTGATTGGCAGACGATTGAGTTCCTGACGCATGGCATCCACGGCGGCCTGATCGGCAGCCATTTCATCGCCGCGTCCGCGCAGACGCGCTGCCGCCACGGCGGCACGTTCGGTCACGCGGACAAGCTCAAGGGTCAAAATACGGTCGAGGCCCATTGAAGTCTGGTCGGAAGTTTTCGGCATAAATCTATCCTGCGTTCGTGTGGAGATACCCAGTTGCGGATCAACAGGGTTCTTCCTAGCATTGCTGTGCAAACCTTTTGTCAAAGTCATGCCGCAGCGGCAAGACCCCGCCAGCAGGAAAGTGCCCTCACCGAAAAAGCTAATCGATTAAACGGGCTAGCAGCCGTTCACGAAGCAATACAGCGCTTTTACAAAGGGTCATGTGGTTGGCTTTTGTGTGAGGGGGTGTGGTTCGTGGTTCGTGGTTCGACAAGCTCACCATGAGGGATTGGGTGGATGCAACGATAATCGCCAACGTTGCAGACTACCGACATTGCAGAACCTGACTCCCTGCAACCCACCCCTCTCCCTCATGGTGAGCTTGTCGAACCACGAACCACGCATCACGCACTGTGGTGATGCAAAGCAAATCTCCTTACAAAGAAACCACTGTCGTCCATTCAGAAAGCTGCTCTGTTCTGGCACGCGTAGGCGCGTCAATTTCGATCAGCAATGGAGCGCGGGCGGCATGGATATTGAGCGTTGGAAACCACAATCGGTTTTTGTCGACGACAATCAGCAATCCATCCGTATCGCCGACCGGAGAAAATGTATCGGTCTGGGGCGGAAACGGCGGCACACCAAACCCGGTCGTCAACAGATCAACGGAGGTTTTGACGTTCTCAACAGCAAAACCAATCTCGGCAATGGAAAATGGCTGCGGGCCAACAAAGGGCAGACCGCTATATTCATCATGGGCAATATATTCCAGAATAATCCCTTCGGGGCCGATGAAGTAAAGTGAACGCGAATGCCAGCCCTGCGGACCGGTAACAACATCGCTGTCACCGACGGAAATCAGTCCAATGCGCCTACCCAACCAGTCTCTGATCCGCTCGAACTTTGTCGGTGCAATGCCGAACGCCAGATGATGCACACCGCTGAATGCTGTGCCCTGCTCCATCACAAGGCGGCTGTAACCCACAGTTACAACGGCATGGCTGATATGCTCTTCAACCGGCAACTGGAGTATATCCCGATAGAAGGAAACAGCCGCGCTTAAATCCTGCACAGTGATGCGCGCAGAGAAAATCTTCATTTCACATATCCCTGAAAATCATTCGATTTGCCCAACGTAATTCCTCAAGCAAGGTTGAGGTCAATAGCCGTAAACATCTGTTTTAGATATATTTTGGTGCATAATAACAAAACGCCACCCCTTGGAATACAAAGGATGGCGTCTGAACCGGGTAAATAATCTGGCCTGTTAGCCAGCGCGCTCGATGCGGATCATCTGTGGCTTGTCGGTGGCATGTCCATCCTTGACGATGCCTTCCAGCGCCTTCTTGACGGCGGCCTCGGTCGTCTCGTGCGTGACGAGAATGACAGTCTTGGTCGCATCAGCATGGCTTTCCGGCGTCTGACGCTGGACAATCGATTCCAGCGAAATGTCATTATCGGCCATACGCTTGGCAATGGCTGCAAAAACACCGGCACGGTCATGCACTGTCAGGCGAATGAAATAGCCGCCCTCATGCGAACGCATCTTGGCGCGTTTATAGGGTGCGAGGGCTTTTGCCGGTGTGCCAAATACCGGTCCATGCTGGAAACCTGGACGGCTTTTGGCGATATCGGCAAGATCACCAATGACCGCCGATGCCGTTGCAGCACCGCCCGCGCCCGGACCAGACAGCAGCAACTCGCCAAGCAGATCGGTTTCAATGGCCACCGCATTGGTCACGCCATGCACCTGCGCAATCACCGATTCGACCGGAACCATGGTTGGATGCACACGCTGCTCGATACCGCTATCGGTTTTGAGGGCAACGCCAAGCAGCTTGATGCGATAGCCGAGTTCATCGGCGGCTTTGATATCGGCCAGCGAAATATTGCTGATGCCTTCGAGGTAAATATCATCGGCGGCAATCTGCGTGCCAAAGGCGAGACTGGTCAGGATCGCCAGCTTGTGCGCCGTGTCGTTACCTTCAATATCGAAAGTCGGATCGGCTTCCGCATAGCCAAGACGCTGCGCGTCGGCGAGACAATCCTCAAACGAAATGCCCTCATCCCACATCCGCGTCAGGATGTAGTTGCACGTACCATTCATGATGCCATAGACGCGCGACACGGTGTTGCCGGTGAGCGATTCACGCAAGGCCTTGATAACCGGGATACCGCCAGCGACCGCCGCTTCGAAGTTGAGCAGAACGCCCTTTTCCTCGGCAATCTTGGCAAGAGATACGCCGTGCTTGGCCAGAAGCGCCTTATTGGCGGTGACCACATGACGGCCAGACTTGAGCGCAGCTTCCACTGCAGTGCGGGCTGGACCCTCGTCACCGCCGATCAGCTCGATAAAGACGTCGATATTATCAGACTTCGCCAAGGCAACGGGATCATCGAACCAGGTGGCAGATGAGAAATCCACGCCGCGATCCCGCTTGGCATCACGCGCAGATACAGCGGTGACGATGATTTGCTTGCCGCACTGACGGGTGAGCATATCGCCCTTGTCCCGCAAAATTTTCAGGACCGCGGCACCAACAGTGCCCAGTCCGGCGATTCCCACGCGCAGCGCATCACTCATCGTTCATTTCCCTGAAATATCTAGCCTGAAACGGCGCCCAAAGGCGCCGCGAGTTCCGGTTTCGGCTTACCGCTTAGCGGCGCGCGTTCAACGGAATGACGTTGTGCAGCTTTTCATCCGCCGTTGCAAGAAACCGCTTGAGGTTGCGGGCTGCCTGACGAATGCGATGCTCGTTCTCGACCAGCGCGATGCGGATATAGTCATCACCGTGCTCGCCGAAGCCGATGCCCGGAGCAACGGCCACATCCGCATGTTCGATCAGAAGCTTGGAGAATTCCAGCGAGCCGAGGCTGCGGAATTTTTCCGGGATCGGTGCCCAGGCGAACATGGTTGCCGCCGGTGATGGAATATCCCATCCGGCGCGGCCAAAACTGTCGACCAGAACATCACGGCGATGCTTGTAGATCGAACGGACCTCCGCAATGTCGGAACCATCGCCGTTCAATGCAGCAGCGGCAGCAACCTGAATGGGCGTGAATGCACCATAGTCGAGATAGGATTTAACCCGGGTGAGCGCCGAAATCAGGCGTTCATTGCCAACGGCAAAGCCCATGCGCCAGCCGGGCATGGAGAACGTCTTTGACATGGAGGTGAATTCCACGGCCACATCAATAGCGCCCGGCACCTGCAAAACAGATGGAGGCGGCGCATCATCGAAGTAAATCTCCGAATAGGCCAGATCCGACAGAATGATGATTTCATTCTTGCGGGCAAAGGCAACCACATCCTTATAAAAATCCAGCGATGCCACATGGGCTGTTGGATTGGATGGATAGTTGAGGATCAGTGCCAGCGGCTTGGGGATCGAGTGGCGAATGCCACGCTCCAGCGCCGGGATGAACTGGTCATCGGGCATCGCCGGGATCGAACGGATCACACCGCCCGACATGATGAAGCCGAAAGCATGGATCGGATAGGTCGGATCGGGGCAAAGCACCACATCACCGGGCGCGGTGATCGCCTGCGCCATATTGGCAAAGCCTTCTTTCGAGCCAAGCGTTGCCACAACCTGCGTGTCCGGGTTGAGCTTAACGCCGAAACGGCGCTCGTAATAGGCGGCCTGAGCGCGCCGGAGACCCGGAATACCCTTGGATGAAGAATAACGATGGGTGCGCGGGTCCTGAACGGCCTCGCACAGCTTGTCGACAATGCCCTGCGGCGTCGGCAAATCGGGATTGCCCATACCCAGATCGATAATGTCCGCACCCGCCGCTCGCGCGCTCGCCTTCAGGCGATTGACCTGTTCAAATACGTAAGGTGGCAGGCGGCGAACTTTATGAAATTCTTCCATAGGTTTGGGTCCGGTAAAATGGGTTTAATGTGCGGGTGCGCTATACACCCAAACTGCAAAGCGGTCGAGCAATGATTGACCTTTTGTGTCTGGCACTTAAGTCAATTGCTGCGATGCCATCCAGCTTGGGATTTCTTAGGAAGACACTGTGAATGCGGTGTCTTCGTGACTATGCAAGGCAGCGTGTTATTGCGTGCCTTCGATGGCCTTCAGATCATCCTGCTGTTGCTGGACCAGCTTCTTCATTTCCGCCTGTCGCCGCGCAACGGCGGCGGGATCGGCGGTGGCATTGCCCTGCCCGCTTTTGGCAGCAACAAGCTTCTTATGCACTGCGTCCTTCTCTTGCGGCGTAAACTGCGCGGTCTCGCCCTTCGGATCGGGTGTGAACACCGGATAGGTGCCGGTATTGACCGGACCGGTCAGCGGCGAGTTGGACATTGGCTCCGGCGGCATGTTCGCACAGGCGCTCAGACCAGCAATCAGAACGGCGCCAACCGAGAAGCGGATAATGGTTTTGACCGAGATATTCATTGTTTGTCCTGACTGCCGGAATCGATATTCATCATGGTGATAAGAATTGCAGGTTAGAGGGATAGCATTAGAGCCCCGTACATTCAAATAGGTTCAATTCTGTTTCTCCAAGGGAAATACAATCTGCGGGCAAGGTGACAACACCATCATCTTTCCTGCAGAATGGCTTCAATTGAATGTCCGTTGCTCTGACTTGTGGTATCATGTCTATTATGCTGATCGGGAGGATCGGCGGGAGGAAGTGAATATATGGATAATCACGGCGACAAGACCGGAAAAACGCCGAACCTCGATCATTATGTCATCAAGGACCCTGAAGCCTTCGCTCGTAATGTCGCCCATATGATTGAGCAGGCCGGCAAGGCCGCTTCCGCCTGGGTCGAGCCGCGTGAAAAAGGTCTGAAGCGCGACACGATTGCCGATCCTGTCACCGATGTGGTGAAAACCCTCTCACGCGTTTCCGAGTACTGGTTATCAGAGCCGGGCCGTGCGCTTGAAGCGCAAACCAAGCTTTTCGCCAGCTACATGACCATCTGGTCCAACTCCATCCGCCGCATGAGTGGTGAAGAGGTTGAAGATATCGTCAAGCCCGACAAAGGCGACAAGCGCTTTTCCGATGAGGATTGGGGCAAGAATGCCTTCTTTGACTTTCTCAAACAGGCTTACCTTGTCACAGCAAACTGGGCTGGCGAACTGGTCACCCATGCGGAAGGCCTTGACGATCACACGCGCCACAAGGCCGCGTTCTATGTCAAGCAACTGACCTCAGCCATATCGCCGAGCAATTTCCTTTTGACCAATCCCGAGCTTTACAAGGAAACGGTCGCCAGCAATGGCGAAAATCTGGTCAAAGGCATGAAGATGCTGGCGGAGGATATTGTCGCCGGTGGTGGTGATTTACGCCTGCGTCAGTCAGACCTGACGAAATTCACCCTTGGCGAGAACGTCGCGACCACGCCCGGCAAGGTCATTGCCCGCAGCGACGTGGCCGAAATCATCCAGTATGAAGCATCCACCAAGGACGTGTTGAAGCGTCCGCTTCTGATCTGCCCGCCATGGATCAACAAATTCTACATTCTTGATCTCAATGCTGAAAAGTCCTTCATCAAATGGGCCATCGATCAGGGTCACACCGTTTTTGTGATTTCATGGGTCAATCCCGATCATCGTCACGCGCTGAAGGACTGGACCGCCTATATCAATGAAGGCCTCCGCTTTGGCCTCGATACAGTCGAGAAAGCCACAGGCGAAAAGGAGGTCAATGCGATTGGCTATTGCGTTGGTGGCACCCTGCTCAGCGCCGCCCTTGCCCTTTTCGCGGCAGAAGGCGAAAACCGGATCAAAAGCGCCACACTTTTCACCACCCAGGTCGATTTTACTTACGCTGGTGATCTCAAGGTCTTTGTCGACGAGGATCAGATTCGCGCGCTGGAAGCCGCCATGTCCGCCGAGGGCTATCTCGATGGCACACGCATGGCGACAGCCTTCAATATGTTGCGCTCCGGCGATCTGATCTGGCCCTATGTCGTCAACAACTACATGCGCGGCCGCGATCCGGTGCCGTTTGATCTTCTCTATTGGAATGCCGACGCGACACGGATGAGCGCTGCCAATCACTCCTATTATCTGCGCAATTGCTATCTCGATAATAATCTGGTGCGCGGGATGATGAAACTGGCAGGCGAGAACCTGTCATTGGGCAACGTCAAAATCCCCATCTACAATCTCGCAGCCAAGGAAGACCATATTGCCCCGGCTTTGTCAGTCTTCACCGGCTGCAAATATTTTGGCGGCGATGTCACCTATGTGCTCGCTGGCTCCGGTCATATCGCTGGCGTCGTCAACCCGCCTGCCAAGAACAAATACCAGTACTGGACCGGCGATTCACCGGTTGGGGCATTCGACGAATGGCTCACCAAGACCACAGAACATCCCGGCTCCTGGTGGAATCATTGGCACAAATGGATCGAATCGCAGGATGAAAACCGCGTCCCGGCCCGCATACCGGGTGAAAATGGTTCGGAAATCCTCGCCGAGGCCCCCGGAACCTATGTCCGCATCCGCGTCTGAAAACCCGCTATTTTGCTGGCTTTTAAGTTTATCGAAGCGTTGAGAACCGTGGCAGGAAAGTGGCTAATCACTTTTCTGCCTCATTCTCACTATAGCCAAACGCTTGTAGAGACGTTTAAAAACCGTTAACTTTACCAACTCTCTGCCGGTGTTTTTTGCACTTCAACGAAACTTCGCGAGCGTCCTGCTCATAAGAAAAGCGGATTGGACTGAACCTTTGCAAGCGCCGGAAAAGACGAGACGGGGGAATCGTTGAACAAACTGTCAGCCTCAGTAGCGGCCTTCCGGGCAAGCACCGTCATATGCGTTGTCACGCTTTTTGCGATGGCAACGGTGTCGTGCACGTCTACGGGCTCGTCGCCGACAGCAGGTTCCGTCCTCAGTGTCGCCCCAACAACGACCACAACATCCACGGCTACCGCCAATGCAATGCCCGTGACTGGCTCGGAAAGTGTCTCTCCGGAAGCATTGGCACTTGCTGGCGGTTCAGAAACCAATGCGCTGAAGGCTGTCAATGAGGCCGCCGTGCAGCCGGGGCAGGATAAGCTTGCCGCCGCTAACGCCACGCCGCTGCAGGCAGGGAAAGAGGCGGCTGCCACAGCTGCACCGGGCAAGATACCCGGCAAAACCGCGCTTTTCGGATCAAGTACACCAACACCACAACCGGAAGCCCAGCAGCAGATTGCAGCGCTGGCACCAGCAGCGGCGAAACCACCGGTAAAGACTTCATTGTTTGGCAGTTCCACCAAAGCTCCGGAACCGGTAGCAGCAGAGCAACCTCAGCAGGTTGAAACGCCTGAGGCCAGCAGCAAGGGCGCAAAAGCGGCTCAAGCCGCGGAAGCACAGGCAGCCGCAGCCCAAACACGGCCGGGCGCAGGCAAGGATAACGGGCGGCTGGTGCGGCTCTTTTCCAATAACAATGCTGCCCCGCCGTCAAAACGTCTCGTAGCCGTCATTCAACCCAAGGCACAGGCTCAGCTCAAGGCACTCAGCAGCGATAGTCAGGTGCAAATGGCCGGACTGCCCTCTCCTTCTGATTACAAGCCGACCGAGCATCTTGCCTCGCTACCCGGCGTGCGCCCCAATGGCGGCATTGTCATCATGCAGCGCGACAGCCTTTATCAGGATGATGATGAGGGGTCCGCAGCGCCGGTGATTCTCGCTTCAGCGGCCGGACTCGCCCGTCTTGCTCCCAATGGCCTCAGGGTGCAGCGCGAAAGCGTCGACGTAGCCTGCCTGAAACCGCAGCTGGTTGGCATACTGAAAACAATCGAACGCCGTTATGGCAAATCGGTTATCGTCACGTCAGGCTATCGCAGCCCGCCCTACAACCGGCTGGTGAACGGTGCAAAGGCCTCTTTGCACATGTCCTGTGCCGCCGCCGATATTCAGGTTCCCGGTGTTTCCAAATGGGAATTGGCAAATTTTGCCCGGTCAATGCCGGGGCGTGGCGGCGTTGGCACCTACTGCTATACCGAATCAGTACATGTCGACATCGGCCCGACTCGCGACTGGAACTGGCGCTGCGGCCGTCGTCGCAGCTAGTATAAATCGATAGTAGCGGCACTCGTTCTGCCCGGCACGCAGTATATTTGCCCACAGCCGTCCGAAACAATTTTCACTTTTCCCAAAAAAGAATGAAATATGGGGTTGCAGTCGAAAAACTGTTTCACTATAAGCCGCTTACCTGCAGGCGCCCATCGTCTAGCGGTTAGGACGGCGCCCTTTCACGGCGCAAACAGGGGTTCGATTCCCCTTGGGCGTACCAGGTTTTCTCCCCGGAAAATCAATGATTTATAACAGCTGGCTAACAACCCTGCGTGTCGTATGGTCATGTGAAACGGCCAGCCCTTGAAGGAGCCGGCCGTTCTGTCTTTGGTCAGTATTATCAGTTTGCAGGCGCCGGTTTTGCTGGATCCGGTGCGGGAGTTGCCGGAGCTGCATTGGGTTTTGCAGGTTCCGACGTGGTCGCAGGTGGCGTCGTACCACCCCCTGATTGCTTGTTGTCACAAGCTGCCAACGTGAACGCAGCGATCGCTAGAATCGGTACAAGAAACTTATAGTTCATCGTGTCTCCTCCTATGCGTTTCACCCGCCTTAGGCAGGCAAGACACAGGATGTGACACTCAAAGCGATGAGAACAGCCCACGGCGTTCAAGCTTTGTCACTGACTGTTAAAGAAAGTTATGAGGTTGTATTCCTGACCTGACCTATCATGAATCACTGCTGAGATTCCGATCTTTAGCAGTAGGGTTCGGTTTAACCTCCAAACGAACCCGAATTCTCCCACCCCAGAGCAAATTTGCCTGCCCCTTAAAAGGCAGGCTTTTTTTCGCCTTCTGTTTTTACACAGTGCGGATGCAATGCCTGCGAATGAGCATAACTGAGCCACAATCCCGGCACGTTTTTTCTGTCTCTTCGGCCCATGCAGGAAAACATAATCATGAGCAAACAAACGAAAACAACGCTGACATTCTTTCTGGCTGGCCTTGCTGCTATCGCGGCAGTGCTGACCGCAGATATGTCCCTCGCAGACGTGATCCGGACAGTCCAAAATCTGTCCTGACGGCTGAAAGCCTGTCCTGACGGCTGAAAGCCTGTCCTGACGGCTCAAAGCCTGTCTTGATTACAGATTGTTCAGAGCCGCCGGTTCGGATAGATCTCGGACATGATTTTCTCCACGCCCCTCGCCACCGGCAAACTGGTCCAGCGCTATAAACGATTCCTCGCCGATATCATTCTGGACGACGGCATTCCGATTACCAGTTCCGTTCCCAATACAGGTTCCATGCTCGGGCTCACTGATCCCGGCATTCGCGTCTGGTTGTCCCAGTCCGACGATACGAAACGCAAATATGCGCACACGCTGCAAATCGTCGAAGCACAGGGTACATTGGTTGGGATCAACACCGGCCTGCCCAACCGCATTGCCGAGGAAGCTATTGTGGCAGGTCTATTGCCGGGCCTTTCCGGATATCGCGATCTTAAGCGCGAGCAGAGATATGGTGCCAATTCACGGATCGACATCCTGCTGACTGACCCTGAGCGCCCGACAGCCTATGTCGAGGTGAAGAACGTCCACTTCTCCCGGACGGCAAATCTCGCGGAATTTCCCGATTCTCCGACCGCCCGTGGCGCAAAACATCTGGACGAGCTAGGCAACATGGTTGAGAATGGTCACCGTGGTGTCATGCTCTATGTGATCCAGCGCGATGATTGCGACCGCTTGAGAATCTGCGGCGATCTTGATCCGGTTTATGCAAGGGCATTCGAGCGGGCAATGGGTCGTGGGGTTGAAGCTTACGCAATAAAATGCCACATCACACCTTCGGGTATCGCAGCAACAGGCGCGATACCCATTATTGATTGACGCCAAGCGGAAAGCACCATGGTTACCTATCTTGATGCGCAGACTGCGCCCCTGAAGAACACCGGACAGATCAGGCTGCACGGCCCTGACGGTTTTGCGGCCATGCGCAAAGCTTGCCAACTGACCGCACGCTGCCTCGATGAGCTTGCGAGCATTGTTGCACCCGGCGTCACCACCAATACCATCGATCGCTTCGTCTTCGAATTTGGTGCCGATCATGGCGCCCTGCCCGCAACGCTGAACTATCGCGGCTACACAAAATCGTCCTGCACCTCGATCAATCATGTGGTCTGCCATGGCATTCCCGATGACAAGCCAATGCGTGAAGGCGATATCGTCAATATTGACGTCACCTATATTCTCGACGGCTGGCACGGCGACTCCAGCCGCATGTATCCGGTTGGCGAAATCAAGCGCGCTGCGGAACGGCTTATGGAAGTAACCCACGAAAGCCTGATGCGCGGCATTGCAGCCGTCCGCCCCGGCGCGCGCACAGGCGCTATCGGCGCAGCGATCCAGAATTATGCGGAAGCGGAGCGCTGCTCGGTTGTACGTGATTTCTGCGGCCACGGCGTTGGCCAGCTGTTTCATGATGCACCGAACATCCTGCACTACGGCACGCCCAATGAGGGCGTCGAACTGCGGGAGGGCATGATCTTCACCATCGAGCCGATGATCAATCTTGGCCGTCCGCACGTCAAAGTGCTCGCCGATGGCTGGACCGCAGTTACGCGTGACCGCTCGCTGACAGCACAGTACGAACACACAGTCGGCGTTACCAAAGATGGCTGCGAAGTCTTCACGGTATCACCGGCAGGCCTGTTCGCCCCAGGACTGAAACTCGAATAGAATGCAGAGGCCCATGAGCGAAGACGAGCCACAAAAGACTTTCTTCCTCAATGAGCCTTCCCCAAACACCCTTCAGAAACAACCTGGTGTTGAAAAAAGCGCTGGCACGTCGAATCTTGCCAGCAAACCGGATGAGCCAGTCGAGCCTCATTATACCGGTCACCGCGAGCGCATGAAGGAGCGTTTTCTGAAAGTTGGCCATCAGGGCTTGGCTGACTATGAAATGCTGGAAGTGCTGCTTTACCGCTCGATACGGCAAGGTGACACCAAGCCGCTCGCCAAGGCGTTTTTGGCGCGCTTCGGCAGTCTTGCGGAGGTATTGGGTGCACCAGAGCATCTGCTGCTGGAGGTGAAGGGCTGTGGGCCCGTTGTGGCCTTTGACCTTAAACTCATCGCCGCCTTTACGCACCGCATCATCCGCAGCGATATGAATCAGCGCACAGTGCTCGGCTCATGGGGCAAGCTGATCGACTATTGCACTGCCGCCATGGCGCACGAACAGCGCGAGCAGTTGCGTATTCTGTTTCTCGACAAAAGAAACACCCTGATTGCCGACGAGGTGCAACAGGTTGGAACAATCGACCATACGCCCGTTTACCCGCGTGAAGTCATCGCCCGGGCGCTGCAATTGTCAGCCAGCGCCATTATCCTTGTCCACAATCACCCCTCCGGCGATCCGACACCATCGAAAGCCGATATCGAAATGACCAAGACCATCGCCAATATCGGCTCGCAAATGGGCATCGTGGTCCATGATCACATCATTATCGGCAGGAACGGCCATGCCAGCCTCAAAGGCATGAAACTTTTTTAGCCCTGTCAAAATTGCATTCGAACCGCAATCGCGATCAAATGCCCTCTCCCGGCGGCGTGTAGTTGAATGCCGTGCATATGTGGAGAGTTTCATGAATTCGGTTGAGAAAGCGATCTGGTACGTTGAAGGGCATTTTGCCGAGGACATAACGCTCGACGATATTGCCGGCGTTGCAGGTCTTTCGCGGTTCTATATGTCGCGTGCATTCGGCATTTTTGCCGGGCGCTCGGTCAGCAGCCATATACGTGGCCGCAGATTAACGGAAGCAGCGAAATCCCTGTGCGAAGGCGCCCCGGATATTCTCAGTGTCGCGCTTGATGCCGGTTATAGCTCCCACGAGGCATTCACGCGGGCGTTCCGCGATCAGTTCGGGCTTACCCCCGAACAGGTTCGCGCACAGCGCCATGTCAGAAACATCCCATTGGTGGAGCCGATGAAAATGGATCAGCAATTTATTATCAATCTGGAAGAGCCGCGCATCGAAAATGGCAGGCCGATGCTCATCGCAGGCATAGGCGAACGGTATAGCTGCGAAACAAGTTCAGCCATCCCGGCACAATGGCAACGCTTCGGCCCCTATTTCGGCCATATCAACGGCCAGATCGGTGATTTCGCCTATGGTGTGTGCTGCAATGGCGATGATGCCAGTAATTTCGACTATATTGCTGGTGCTGAAGTGAAAGACTTCTCGGATATTCCGGCGGAATTTGCGCGGGTTCGCATACCCGCCCAGACCTATCTGGTATTCTCGCACCGGGATCATATCTCGACGATACGCAGCACCATCATGACGATCTGGGGCAAATGGATACCCGAATCCGGTCATGTGCTGGCTGATGCGCCCAATTTTGAGCGCTATGGGCCGGAGTTTGATGCGCGAACTGGCAATGGCGGCATGGAAATCTGGATTCCAATCAATAGCTGAACATATCCTGACACAGTGCTGTCAGCAGCAAATCCGCTATGATGAACACATAAAAGCGGAGAAACCAGCATGTTACAGGCCTGTCTCAACGGAGGACGGACACGGGAATTTCACCCTGCAGTTCCGTTGACAGCATCGGAAATAGCCGGGGATGCAGCGCTTGTCGTGGCAGCCGGGGCGCGTGAATTACACATCCATCCACGCGGCCCGGACGGATTGGAAACACTCGATCCGGATCATGTTGCCGAGACATTACAGGTTGTTCGCGCAATCATACCAGGCATTCCTGTCGGCCTTTCCACCCATTGGCGCATAGCACCGGGCGGAATTGCCCGACAGGAACCCATCAACCGCTGGAAGACACTCCCTGACTATGTCTCGATTAATCTGATCGAAGACGATGCAGAGGATTTGATCGCCCTTGTTCTTGGCAAAGGTATCGGCGTAGAAGCCGGCCTCTGGTCCATCGACGATGCAGAACGATTTGTCAGGCTGAGCAACGCCGGAAAATGCCTGCGTGTCCTGATTGAGATCAACGAACAGGATGTTGAGGATGGCTTGCGCGTTGCAGACGGCATACAGGCGGTCCTGAACGCGGCGGGCAGCAAACTTCCCATCCTCATGCATGGCGATGAAGTCAGCGTCTGGCCGCTCTACAGGGCAGCTATGGAGAGAGGTTTTGACGGCCGCATCGGTCTGGAAGACGGCAATCTCCTGCCTTCAGGGCAAATGGCAAAGGATAATGCCGATCTGCTGCACGCTGCTTTCAGCATGCTTGCTCGCTAGATATTTTTATATCTCATCGAGAAACTCATCCAGAAACCGGCGCAGCCGCTCTTGCCGCACCTGCGCTATCTGCGCGCCTTTTGCAGTATTGAATCCAGCAGTCAGTTTGAAAAGCTTCGTCTCGAAGTGATCAATGGCGAAGTTCCTATCGTCAAACTCACGGTTGATTGCGGTCGGATCAGCGCGATCATAGAGCCCACTTCCCATTCTACCGGCAATGTAGAAACACCGTGCCGCACCAACCATACCAATGGCATCCAACCGGTCGGCATCCTGAAGGATTTGCGCCTCCAATGTACGTGGTGGAATGTTTGCAGAAAAACTATGCGCCTCAATAGCATGTGCCGCTGCTGCGATCTTGTGAGTTTGCCAGCCGATATCTGTAAGAAGGTCAGATGCCTTCTTCGCGGCCAGCTGCGAGGCTTGTGCCCGGAGCGGCGAGTTCTTTTCCACCGCTACGCAATCGTGCAGGATTGTCGACGCAACCAGTATCTCCTTGTCGCCGCCCTCCGCAGCATGGATTGCTGACGCGTTTTTCCAGACCCGCAAGAGATGCGACACGTCGTGGGAACCATCCGTTGAACCCTCGGTCGCATAAGGTAGCAATTTTTCGGCAAGCGCCTCGAACGGCGTAAAAGCAGCAAAGGACATTGCACGGCATCTCTTTGGAATCAGTCGGAGTGCCAACATACCCTGTTGAAACATGACCGGGTATAGGTAACAAAAAGGCCGCTCAAAAGCGGCCTTTTCATTCAATAAATCAGAAGCTTATGCTTCGTCTTCGGTCTTCTTCTTGGCGGCCTTTTTCGGCGCTGCTTTCTTGGCAGGCTTCTTGGCTTCACCAGACTTTTCGTCCGACTCGTCTTCAGCCATCAGCTCTTCCTTCGTCACCTTCTTGTCGGTGACATTGATGGAAGTGAGAAGGTGATCGACAACCTTTTCTTCAAAAATCGGAGCGCGGAGATTGTTGATTGCTTCCGGGGTCTTGCGGAAGAATTCATAAATCTGCTGTTCCTGACCTGGGTACTGACGAACCTGATCGTAAACGGCGCGCTGCAATTCTTCTTCGGTCACTTCGATACCGGCCTTGTTGCCGATTTCGGAGAGAACGAGACCAAGACGAACGCGGCGCTCAGCCAGCTTGCGATATTCTTCGCGCGCGGCTTCTTCCGTTGTGTCTTCGTCTTCAAAGGTCTTGCCAGCCTGCTGCAGGTCCTGACCGATCTGTGCCCAGATATTGTTGAACTCGGCATTGATCAGACGTTCTGGCGATTCGAACTGGTACTCACCATCGAGCGCATCGAGAATCTGACGCTTGACCTTCTGGCGGGTGAACGAGCCGTACTGGCTTTCGATCTGTTCGCGGATAACCTGACGTAGACGGTCGGCGCTTTCGATACCGAGCTTCTTGGCGGTTTCGTCGTTGATTTCGAGTTCGCCGGGCTTGCCGATTTCCTTGACGGTGATGTCGAAGGTTGCATCCTTGCCTGCGAGGTGCGCCGCACCATATTCAGCCGGGAACGTCACCTTGATCTGCTTTTCGTCGCCAGCCTTGGCGCCTACAAGCTGATCTTCAAAGCCGGGAATGAACTGGCCCGAGCCGAGGATCAGCGTTGCGTCCGTATCAGCGCCACCATCGAACGGCTCGCCGTCGATCTTGCCGAGATAATCCATGGTAACGCGGTCGCCGGTTTCGGCCTTACCCTTCTTGGGCTCAAAAGTCTGGGCAGAGCTTGCAACGCGCTTGACCTGCTCTTCAACTTCCGCATCCGTAACATCCACGACTTCGCGCGTGATGGAAATCTTGGAAGCATCCTTGAGTTCGATCGCTGGCAGAACTTCGTAGTTCAGCGTGAATTCGAAATCGGCTTCGCCGTTCAGAACCTTGTCTGCTTCCTTCTCGTCTTCAGTCATTGCGACTTCTGGCTGGGTAGCGGACTTTTCGTTGCGGTCTGCAAGGATCGTGCGCGAGGAATCGCTGAGGATCTCGTTGACGACTTCAGCCATGAAGGACTTGCCGTACATCTTGCGCAGGTGATTGAGCGGCACTTTGCCGGGGCGGAAGCCATTGATGCGCGCCTTGGCGCTGGCACCTTGGAGGCGTTCGGAAAGCTTTGCTTCCAGATCCTTGGCCGGAACGACGACCTTGATCTCGCGCTTCAGCCCTTCATTGAGCGTTTCAGTAACCTGCATGTCCAAACCTTCACTTTTTTAACATTTGTCCCGCCGTCGCCGGCCTATTAGCCAGATTGCGGGAGAAAAACTGTCTGCCATCGTGGCTTCTGGTGCAGATGGGGCGAGCCATGCCCTGACCATCTACGTTGATTTTATTGCTTTATTTCTTTTTCGGCCTGTTATTTGTGTCAGAATTCTTATCACAGAACGTGCCACAAAGCCGCGGAAGAAATTGCACCCTTACCGATTGGTGGCTCCATTTACTTGCACTGCGTACAAAAATCAATGGCACAGCCCTATGCGATTTGAAAATCCGCGCCGGTGCGCCTGAACTCCTGCACACAAGTCCGGCGCTTTCATGATCACAAAAAGAAGTGAAATATTTGTCTGATGACAACCATGTGCAACTGTGCAAATCTTGATGTGTGGGGACCATCGATAGCCATACTGGAAATACACCATACGGAATTTTGGAACTGCCCTTGCGCTGGTCCCTATCGAGACTAAGTATTAAATCGATACAATCTGAGAAATTGACTTGTTTGTCTGCGGCACCAGCGTTCCAGCTGTTCTGGTCAGTGCTCATCTGACTCGTAGCCATAAGATGAATCACCGGCGCGGACGGAGATGCCCAAGCATTTCAACAGGCGCGGAAGTCTGATCGTCATGGAGGCCTGCCCTTGTCACGGAACTCTCTTTCTACACTTACCCTCGGCTTTGCACTTGCGCTCACGACTGCCTTGCCGGTGCTGGCGCAAAATGCGCCCCCGCCTCCGACAGTCACCGTAGCAAAACCTGTCGTGCGCGACGTCATCGACAGCGATGAATTCATCGGCCGCTTTGAAGCCGTCGATCAGGTTTCTGTCCGATCGCGTGTTGATGGCTATCTCGATACTGTCCACTTCAAGGATGGTGCTCTGGTCAAAAAGGGTGATCCGCTTTTCACCATTGACCAGCGGCCATACATATCCGCGCTGGCTCAGGCACAATCCGCGCTGGAAGTTGCCAAGACCACGGAAACCTATGCGGAAGCACAGTTCAAGCGGACACAATCGCTGACCGGAAGTGGCACATTGTCCGTATCGACGCTGGATGACCAGCGGCGGGCGTTTCTCGCCGGTCAGGCGAGTGTCGTTGGTGCTCAGGCCGCCGTGGATGCAGCCCAGCTCAACCTCAACTATACGCAGATCACTGCCCCGCAGGATGGCCGTATTGACCGCCGGCTTATTTCGGTCGGCAATCTGGTCAATGCCAACAATACAATCCTGACATCTATCGTTTCGCTTGATCCGATCGACTTCTATTTCGACGTGGATGAGCGCAACCTGTTGTCCTATTCGAAGACTGCCCGTGAAAACGGCGCAAATCTGCAGGAAGGCGGCGGTGGCCTTGAAGTCACCGTCAGGCTTACCGATTCGAACGAGCAGCCATTCAAGGGCAAACTCGACTTTGCCGAGAACAGGCTGGATGATGCTACGGGAACAATGCGCGTGCGTGCACGCTTCGACAATCCCAAGTTCATTCTTCAACCCGGCCTTTTTGGCCGTGTCGAAGTGGCTGCTTCGAACACATATAAGGGCACGCTCGTGCCTGATGAAGCGGTTGGCTCCGATCAGAATGAACGCGTTGTCTATGTCGTCAATGCTGACGAAACAGTCACCACCAAGCCAGTTCGTCTCGGACCGAAGCTTTACGGCTACCGGGTTATCCGCAGTGGCCTGAAGGGTGACGAAACCATCGTGGTCAACGGCCTGATGCGCATACGCCCCGGCATCAAGGTCAAGCCCGAAATCATCCAGCTTCCGCCGGAGGTTAAGGGTGCGGAGGCAGGGCAATGAGGTTTGCGCATTTTTTCATCGACAGACCGATCTTCGCGTCGGTTCTGTCCATTGTGCTGCTGATTGTCGGCGGTATCGCCTATACTCAGCTTCCCGTTGCCCAATATCCTGAAATCGCACCACCAACCATCGTTGTCCGCACCGCCTATCCCGGTGCTGATGCCGAAACCATTGCCAATACGGTCGCCACACCCATCGAACAGCAGATCAACGGCGTCGAGGACATGCTCTATATGTCCTCCTATTCGACCGCTGACGGCTCAATGGCGCTGACGATCACCTTCAAGCTCGGCACGGATCTCGATAAGGCGCAGGTTCTGGTGCAGAACCGCGTTGCCATCGCCGTACCGCAATTGCCGCAGGACGTGCAGCGCAACGGTATCACCACGACGAAAAGCTCGCCCGACCTGATGATGGTCGTCCACGTGCTTTCGCCTGATAATCGTTATGACCAGCTCTATGCGTCCAACTATGCCAACACCCGTATCCGTGACGTTCTGTTGCGGCTCGACGGTGTCGGTGAAGTTACTATCTTTGGTGAACGCCAGTATTCCATGCGTATCTGGCTCGATCCGCAGAAACTGGCCGCTTACAGCATGACATCCGCTGATGTGGTTCAGGCGCTGCGTGACCAGAACGTGCAGGTCAATGGCGGCGCTATTGGCGGGCCGCCCACATCAGGCACGAATGCTTTCCAGTATACGGTCACCATGCAGGGCCGTTTCAGCGATGCCCGCCAGTTCCGCTACGTCATCGTCAAGACAAGCGGTGATGGCCGTCTTGTACAGTTGCAGGACGTCGCCCGCATCGAGCTTGGTGCGAAAGACTATGTGACAAACAGCTATCTCGACGGCAGCCCTGCCGTTGCACTGGGTATTTTCAGCCGCCCTGGCACCAATGCGCTCGCTGCCGCCGAAACAATCCGGTCCACGATGACGGAACTCTCCAAGGATTTCCCTCCGGGCCTGAAATACGACATCGTCTATGATCCAACGGAATTCATTTCTGAATCAATTTCCGACGTTTACAAGACGATCTTCGAAGCCGTCATCCTTGTGGCACTGGTTGTGCTTGTCTTCCTGCAATCCTGGCGGACGGCAATCATCCCCATCGTTGCAATTCCAGTCTCGCTGATCGGCACCTTTGCCATACTCTCGGCATTCGGCTTCTCGCTGAATATGCTGACCTTGTTTGGTCTGGTGCTCGCCATCGGCATTGTGGTTGATGACGCCATTGTGGTGGTCGAAAATGTCGAACGAAACCTCGCGGCGGGCATGAGTCCGAAAGAAGCCTCGCACATAACCATGGATGAGGTCGGAACTGCGGTCATCGCCATTTCGCTGGTGCTGATTGCGGTGTTTGCGCCCACAGCCTTCATTCCCGGCATCTCTGGCCAGTTCTATATCCAGTTTGCCGTGACCATCTCGGCCGCGACGGCCATTTCGGCGCTTAACTCGCTGACACTTTCGCCTGCTCTGGCAGCAATCGTGCTGCGACGGCATGACCATGCACTGTCCAACAATCCCGCAGCACGTTTCGGGCGAATGCTCGCCAATGGTTTCAATACGGGCTTCGACAAGATGGCGAACGGCTATTCATGGATCGTTCGGCGCCTTGTCGGATCGTGGGTTGGCATAGGCGCGTCTCTGCTCGTCTTTGTTGGCTTGCTCGGCGCCACATGGTTTATGGCCAATACGATCCCGCGCGGCTTCGTGCCGCCCATGGACCAGGGCTACGCCATTGTGGTCGTCCAGCTTCCTGACGGTGCATCCCTCGCCCGCACGGACGCGGTTATTGAAAAAGCGTCAAAGATCATCCGGGGTATTCCGGGTGTCCGCAACGCGGTGGCCTTTGCCGGCTTCAACGGTGCGACGTTCACCAATGCATCAAACTCCGGCGTGGTCTTTGCTCCGTTCCAGCCCTTTGCTGACCGGATCAAGAATGGCCAGACCGGCGATTCGATCATCAAGCAGATCTATGGAAGCCTGCAAAGCATTCAGGAAGCCTTCATCATCGCCGTACCGCCGCCACCAATTCGCGGCGTCGGTAATGCCGGTGGCTTCAAGATGCAGATTCTCGACCGCGACAGCTCGGACATGCGCCGCGTTCTCGGCCTTGCCTACCAGATGATGGGGGAAGCCAACCAGACACCGGGACTAACAGGCGTCTACACCACTTTCTCCGCCAATAGCCCGCAATACTTCCTCGAGATCGACAGAGACAAGGCGCAGGCGCTCAACGTGCCTATTCCAAACATCTTTGAAACGCTCTCAACCAATCTTGGCACGTCCTATGTCAATGATTTCAACGCCTTCGGCCGTGTTTATCAGGTACGGGCGCAGGCCGACCAGCAATACCGGCTGGATCGGACTGATATCCTTGCACTGAAAGTACGCTCGGCCACGGGCGCACTGGTGCCACTTGGCACCCTGATTGAAATCAAGGACACAAACGGCCCCTCGCTCGTGCAGCGATACAATATGTACGTATCGGTGCCGCTACAGGGTAACGCTGCACCCGGTGTTTCCTCCGGTTCAGCGCTTGACAAGATGGAGGCATTGGCAGCCAAGACCCTGCCCGCTGGAACAACCTTCCAGTGGACAGAACTTTCGCTGCAGGAGAGACAAACGGGCAACACGGCTATCCTGATCTTCGGACTTTCCGTGGTGTTCGTCTTCCTTGCCCTCGCTGCCCAGTATGAAAGCTGGGTCCTGCCACTGGCGATCATCCTGATTGTCCCATTGGCAGTGCTGGCCGCGCTGATAGGCGTCTATTTGCGAGGGATGGATAACAACATCCTGACTCAGATCGGTCTTGTGGTTCTGATTGGTCTGGCGGCGAAAAACGCGATCCTGATCGTGGAATTCGCCCGCCAGCATCAGGCGGAAGGCTCTACTCCCGTCGAGGCAGCCATTGAAGCCAGCCGTCAGCGTCTGCGCCCGATCCTGATGACGGCTTTCGCCTTCATCTTCGGTGTCGTGCCGCTGATGATCGCCCAAGGCCCCGGCGCAGAAATGCGTCAATCACTGGGTACGGCTGTGTTCTCCGGCATGCTTGGCGTGACATTCTTCGGCCTGTTCCTGACACCGGTGTTCTACGTTGCACTCCGCTCCATCGGGCGCAAGAAAGCCACTGTGGAGACGCCTACGGAAGCGCCTGCCCATTAGCGCTGGCACTCCCCCTTACAAATCAGATCGCGCCGGCATCAGTGTCGGCGCGATTTTTTATTGGCATCGAAATTGATCCTTTGAGGCATTGCAAAACGCCTCACTTTCACCAGACTGCTCGGCAGATTCTCAAGGAAGTGAAGCTCATGACCGTTCACGATATCCGCCCGACTGTCGACGCCCCCGATGATGATCCGCATATCTGGCTCGAGGAAATTGAAGGGACCAAGCCGCTTGAATGGGTTGCCCGGCAATCCGCAGCCACCCTACAGCGCTTTGGTGGCCAGCAATTTGAACGGGATCGTGATGTTCTGACCGCAATTCTGAACAGGCCAGACAAGATTCCGATGGTCGCACGCCGTGGCAACTATCTCTACAATGTCTGGCAGGATGAACAGAACCCGCGCGGCCTGTGGCGCCGCACCACCATGGCATCCTATAAAACGCCGGAGCCGGAATGGGAGCTTCTCCTCGACATTGATGCGCTCGCCACATCCGAGAACGATGACTGGATATGGAGCGGAGCGCATATCGAATCGGAAAAACGGCAGCGTGCCATTATCAGACTATCGCGCGGTGGCAGCGATGCCGTTGTCCATCGCGAGTTCGATATGGACAGCTTCCGTTTCATCGAGGATGGGTTCAACCTGCCCGAGGCGAAAGGCGATCTTGACTGGCTGGACATTGATACCGTCCTGATCTCGAGCGCGCTTGGCGAAGGCATGGTTACCCAATCCGGTTATGCCCGCACTGTGCGTCTGTGGAGGCGTGGCAGTGATCCACTGTCTGCGCCTGTCCTCTTTGAATGCCCACCGGAATCCATGGCTGTGGGTGCAGATATTGACCGCAGCAGCGGCAGCGAGCGCATCTGGTTTGTCGAGCAGCGCTCCTTCTTTGAAACGACGGGCTGGTTGGGCGACCGTGAAGGCGCCAAACAGCGTCTGGATGTACCGGCGACGGCCTGGTGGAATTCCTACAATAAATGGCTGACCGTAAAGCCGAGGGAGGACTGGACCGTATCCGGCATCACCTACCCTGCCGACACGCTGCTGGGCATTTCGCTCCAGGCCTTTCTAACGGGCGAGCGCAATTTCCAGATTCTGTTCGAGGCCGCGCCGCGCCGCGCCCTGCAGGGCTTTTTCTGGAATGATAAGAAGCTTGTTGTCTCGTTTCTCGACAATCTTGCGCCGCGCTTCGAAATTTTCGAACCCGGCGAAGGCAAATGGGCAAAGACATCCGTCAGCGCCCTTCCCTCCGAAGGTATTGTTCATCTCTGGTCGCTGGATGTCGAACATGACGACACCACGGGCGAATTGCTGGTTGCAGCACAGGACCCGATAACGCCAGCACAGGTGCTGTTGCTCGATATTGCCAAGCCAGAGGCCATCGCCGCACCGACGCTGCTCAAACAAAGCCCTGCGGTCTTTGATGCCACCGGCCTTGTTGTCACGCGGCATGAAGCTATCTCGACGGATGGCGAAGCGATCCCTTACACGCAGATCGGGCCAAAGGGTGAAACGGGTGATGCACCTGTCCACATGACTGGCTATGGCGGTTTTGGTCTGTCGATGGAGCCTTATTACAGCGCATCCATCGGCAAGTTGTGGCTGGAACGCGGCGGCACCAGCGTGGTTGCCAATCTGCGCGGCGGAGGTGAATTCGGCAGCGCGTGGCACGAGGCGGGGCGCCGGGCAGGCAAAAAGCTCTCCCACGATGATTTTGCCGCCATTGCCGCAGATCTGGTTCGTCGCGGCGTTACGCGGCCCGAACGTATAGCGGCAGAAGGCGGCTCCAATGGCGGTCTGTTGATCTCCAATATGCTGACGCGTTACCCCGAACGTTTCGGGGCGCTGTTCTGCACCATTCCACTGATCGACATGCGCCGCTACAACAAGCTTCTCGCCGGAGCAAGCTGGGTCGACGAATATGGTGATCCTGACAAGCCTGAGGACTGGGACTTCCTGAAAGAGCTGTCAGCCTATCACAATGCTGTACCTGGTCGTCCCTATCCGCCCACCCTCATTGCAACAACACGCCGGGATGATCGCGTTCACCCCGGGCACGCACGCAAGATGGCGGCAAAGCTGCAGGCTCTTGGCTATAATACCTATTTCTACGAGCCTGAAGCTGGCGGGCATGGTTATGGCAAGGACAATAAAGAACGGGCGAGCTTCATTGCGCTTGGCTACACTTTCCTGCGCGATGCAATCGGCTGGAAGCCAGTCTCGGAGTAAACTGTTCAAACAGCAGCTTTTTCCTTTGACCCCCGGGAAGACGGTGATATAGAGACCGGCGCTTGGGGGTCGAATACGACAACCATCTGCGGATATGGCGAAATTGGTAGACGCACCAGATTTAGGTTCTGGCGGGAGACCGTGGGGGTTCGAGTCCCTCTATCCGCACCACTCTTCAATAGATATTTCAGGATTTTAGATCGATCTGTCAAAGCCGCTTTAGTTGCGGCTTGTCAGTATGCCGGCTCCTGATAGAGCAGACGCCCATTATACTTGAGCGCACTGATCTGTGCGTCGCCTGTCTTGGACACCGCGATCACAGCATCAACCGCGTGTTCGCCTTGCATCTTCTCAACAGTTTGCCCCCATCCCTCGGGAAGGTAATAGCGCTCAACGCCGTACTGAACCGCATACACGTCGTTTGTGACCGCGTAGGAATGATTGAGCGTCCGTCCGTGCAATTGAACGTCACCGGCAGCAATGTCCGTACGCTTCTGCCAGGAAGCACTGGCGAAATTCCAGCGCCCGTCCGCACCTTCCTTGACCGTAACATAGATATCGATGAGCCCTGTTGTCTCGGGCTTATTGCCCGTCACTTTGTCTGTCCCAACAGATGAAATGCCATAGCCCAGCCGCACATATTCGCCGCGCAGAAGGTCACGCGGATCAACCGGTTCCGTTGCCAAGGTGATCCTTGTACCATGGCGAAGAACCGTCGCATGCTTTTCCACCATGGCGTAAAGTACACCCGATTGCAGCAGTGCGACGACAATCCCTGCCAGCAAAAAGCGATTTATTTTCATAGCGCTACACTCTTCAGCAGACTCTTTTTCTGAAGGCGCCGCTCCATGCGGATGACAAAGACCGCAAGCAACAGGACCAGCACACCGACAGTGAGGAAAAAGCCGGCTGTTCCAATCATCGTGCCGATTGTTTCGAAGGCAAGATAAAGCACCTCAACACAGAAAATCGCATAGGCGCTCCACCTGATGGCAAGATTGCGGTGGCCCGACAGGGCCAAACCGGCAATCGCAAGCGCCAGAATGGCAAAGCCCGTTGTCACCTCGCGCGTCCGGCCAAACCCATGATCATCAAACTGGAAAATCATCAGCACCATGTGGGCAGCCAGAAAGCCATAGGCACCAAGACCTATACCCCATCCAGTCAGATCATCCAGAACCGGCGATCGCAATGCATCAAGCAAAAACAAGCCAAGTCCTGCGGCAAGCGACAGCCACAGGATGACACTGACATCAAGATCGAAATGAACCACACAGACAAAGACCAACAGTAAGACTGCCAGGAAATGCCGCGCCGCGTCAGCTTTCACGTACCAGATAAGGCCTGCCGCCATGACAGAAAAGACTGGTACGAGCCAGACATAGGTCAAACGTGATGCATTATCCGGCTCCACGCTTGCCGCAAGATAGATACCGGCAATGACAATGCTGGTTGAGACAAGCGTCGGTGATCGCAACAACAGGGCAGCAATAACCGTTCCGCCAGTCCACCACAGGGCAGCAGAGGCCATATCACCCGATAGATGATACATCTGACCGACAAACGCGATACCGGCGCCGAAACCTATGGCGGCGATCAGATAGAGCGCTTCGCTGAAAATCTTGTCACCCCGGCTCGCCCGCCATGCGCCGCCAAGATAACCGCACCAGAGAACAGCAAAGATCAGCCCAACGCGAACAAGCCTTGGCATGGCTTCCCAATTCGCAGCGATCAGGGACAGGAGCGCGGCGCCTAGCAGAATAGCGCCGAGGATGGCCAGAACATTGCCAAGGCCAAAGCTGACGCCCTGCCCGGCAATATCTTTGCGCAAGCGTTCTGCCGTGGCGTCATCAATCAGCCCGTCACGCTGCCACCGCGCAATATGCTTGCGCAGGGTGAAGCCGATTATCATGCCTTCTGCTCCCGATTCGAGATGTGTGACTAATAACGATAGCCGTAATGAAAACGCAATTGCAGCCGGATTCGGGCAACAAACCATGAAGATGACAATTGTGCGGCGCAGCAATTAAAATCGATTAATGATGCAATGCAACATATGCATAGCTGGCGTGCAAACTTGGCTCTGCACATTCGGCAAGGCATCCACTATCTTCAGTTCAACGATCAAGACTGATCAACGAAACAATTTGAACCGAATGGTGAATGAAATGAACCTTATCCGCTCTTACAGCAACTGGCGCCGTTATCGTGACACGGTTTCCGAGCTGAACCGTCTGTCGACCCGCGAACTGAACGATCTGGGCATCTCCCGCTCGGACATCCCGTTCGTAGCCAAGAAGTCCGCAGTACGCTAATCGCATAACAGAATATCGCCGAGGCTCATCCTCCTCCCAGAGCCTCCGCGATCAAAGGCCGGCACTCCTCCTCCCAGTCGGCCTTTACAAAACGGCACCCACCGCACCTCCTCCCGCGGTGGGTGTTGTTGTTTCGGGCCTACCTCTGGCTGTTGAAACCTCTCTCCTCCCAATCAGTCAAACGCATAACGTCAGGTTTTCCGCCCGCCGGCTCATACCAGGAGTCGACGGCCCAGAGCGTTCCGGATTTGTCGCGCAGCACCGCTGCGAAATGCGGATAGCGGCCATCGACGAAGCTTCCGCGCGATTCCCGGCGGCTGACACTGTGATGTCGCAACAAGCCAGCATTTTGCAAATAGCGCAGGAAATGATCCGTATTGGTGGATTCATCCACGCAATCCATCTGACCCTTCTGCCGTGCTTCGCCAAATTCCATCTTTGGCCGGTCCGCCACGCCAATCACCTGTGTCGAGCGAAGCTCAAACACCTGCACGGCGCGCCGTATGGCAGCGCGCTCCGCATCGGCCGATTTGCGTCCACTTGCCATAATGGCGGCAATCCGAGTGCGATCGCCTGATGTCAACGTCACCGGTGTTTGGAAGTAACAACCATAACCATGGCAGACACGGAAGCTTTGCGCATTGGCGGAACCTGGCCAAAGTGACAGCGCCGTAAAAAGAACCAACGACAGATAAAACCCTAAGCCTGATGTTTTCATGCGCCATTGTATCAACGGCCATAATCAAAACCTATCACAACAGCTTGATTTGGTTACCGGCACCATCTCTGCGGGGTAGAAACGTGCGGTGAACCTGCGTACATTCGCAGTCCCCAACCATCCTCCCCGGAGATTAAATCATGCAAAAACGCCCCCTTGGCCGTACTGGCCTTTCCATCGCGCCGCTGGTTTTTGGCGGCAATGTTTTCGGCTGGACCGCCGACAAAAAGACTTCCTTCGATCTGCTCGACCGCTTCGTCGATGCGGGCCTCAATGCAGTCGATACAGCCGATGTTTACTCACGCTGGGTTCCGGGAAACAGCGGCGGCGAATCAGAAACAATCATTGGCGAGTGGATCAAGTCTCGTAACGCACGCGATAAGGTGATCATCATCACCAAGGTCGGCGGTGACATGGGTCAGGGCAAGAAGGATCTTTCCCCTGCCTATATCGCCAAGGCAGTTGAAGCATCACTGAAACGGCTGCAGGTGGACAGCATCGATGTATATCTCTCCCATTGGCCTGATCCGGAAACGCCTTATGAAGAAACACTGTCGGCCTATGACACGCTGCTGAAGGCAGGCAAGATCAAATCCATTGGTGGCTCCAATCTCGATGCGGACCAACTGCGTGCGGCGCTTGATGTTGCCAAGGCAAACGGCCTTCCCCGTTATGATGTGCTGCAGCCAGAATATAATCTCTATGACCGCGTCAGCTTCGACGGCAAGCTGCGCGACCTGTGCATCGCCGAAGAGATCGGCGTCATCAGCTATTTCGCACTCGCACGCGGCTTTCTCTCCGGCAAATACCGCAGCCAAGCTGATCTGGCACAGAGTCAGCGTGGCAGCGGCGTCAAGGATTATCTCAACCCGCGCGGGTATCGCATTCTTGATGCACTGGATGCGGTTGCCGCCAGGCACGGCGCCAAGCAGGCCGAGGTGGCCATCGCGTGGATCATAGCCCGCGACGGCGTGACAGCCCCCATTTCCAGCGCCACATCGCTGCAGCAGTTGGAAAGCCTGATCAAGGCAGCGTCGCTGAAACTTGACGCAAGCGATATTGCCGAACTTGATAAAGCCAGCGCCTGACCCTTTAAAAGCCGCCACGGACAAGCTGTGGCGGCTTTTGTACCATTGAAGCGTGACGCCAAACCGTTTATTGGGGTGCTATGTCAAACACACCCGTACATATCATTGGCGGCGGTCTCGCCGGTTCCGAAGCTGCATGGCAACTGGCCGAAGCAGGTATTCCCGTCATCATCCACGAAATGCGCCCCGTTCGCGGCACAGATGCGCACAAGACGCAGGATCTGGCTGAACTTGTCTGTTCCAACTCGTTCCGCTCCGATGATGCCGAAACCAACGCCGTTGGCGTCCTGCACGCGGAAATGCGCCTTGCCAATTCACTGATCATGGCATCGGCGGATTCCCATCAGGTTCCGGCTGGTGGCGCGCTCGCTGTCGACCGTGATGGCTTCGCTCAGGCCGTCACAGCCAAGCTTGAAGCACACCCGTTGATCACCATCGAGCGTGAAGAGATCACCGGCCTCCCGCCCGCAGAATGGGACAAGGTCATCATCGCGACCGGCCCGCTCACGGCCCCTTCTCTTGCGGAAGCCATTGGCAAGCAGACCGGTGCTGACGCACTCGCCTTTTTTGATGCCATCGCGCCGATCGTCCATTTTGACAGCATCGACATGAATACCTGCTGGTTCCAGTCGCGCTACGACAAGGTCGGTCCCGGCGGCACCGGCAAGGACTATATCAACTGCCCCATGACCAAAGAGCAGTATGAAGCCTTTGTGCAGGCGCTGATTGGCGGGGACAAGACGGAGTTCAAGCAGTGGGAAGGTACGCCCTATTTCGATGGTTGCCTGCCAATCGAGGTCATGGCGGAACGCGGCGTCGAAACTCTGCGTCACGGCCCCATGAAGCCGATGGGCCTGACCAATGAGCATAACCCCACTGTCAAGGCCTATGCCGTCGTGCAGCTCCGGCAGGACAATGCACTTGGTACGCTCTACAATATGGTCGGCTTCCAGACGAAGCTGAAATATGGCGCACAGACTGAGATTTTCCGGATGATCCCCGGCCTTGAGAATGCAGAATTTGCGCGTTTGGGTGGTCTGCACCGTAACACCTATCTGAACTCGCCCATCCTGCTCGATCCGACACTGCAGCTGAAATCACGTCCGGGCCTGCGTTTTGCCGGTCAGATCACCGGTTGCGAAGGTTATGTCGAGTCTGCAGCCATCGGCCTGCTTGCCGGGCGTTTTGCTGCCGCCGAGCGGCTGGGGCAGAGTTTGACGCCACCGCCTGTTACAACTGCCTTCGGTGCTCTGCTTGGCCACATCACCGGTGGCCATATCGTCAGCGATGAGGAACCCGGCAAGCGCTCGTTCCAACCGATGAACGTCAATTTTGGCCTGTTCCCACCGATTGAAGCGCCAAAGTCCGAGGGCAAGCGCCTGCGGGGCAAGGAAAAGACCAATGCCAAGAAACGCGCCATGAGCGCGCGTGCCCTTGCAGATTGCCGGGCTTGGCTGGGTTTGCCAGTGATAGCTGAGGCTGCTGAGTAACCAAAGTGTTGCAGAGCCTATGGTTCGTGGTTCGTGGTTCGACAAGCTCACCATGAGGAGAGTGCGGATGAAAGGGAGTCAGGTTCTGCATTCCTTATGATCTGCAAAGTTGACGGTTATCGTTGCATCACCCCTCTCCCTCATGGTGAGCTTGTCGAACCACGAACCACGCATCACGCGCGATATCCCGCAGAACAGTACGCGATTCAAGCAAAGCGCATTGAAGCCCGGAGCATAACCCACTGGCGGCGTAGCGGCGAAACAACCGGCGTCTCATTCGCCACATCAAACCCACTCGCCTTGAGTTTCTTCAAATACATTCCTGTGAGACCAACGGGCAGATAGGCAGGGCGCAACGTTGCTGGCAGTGATTTCGCCGCTGTTTCATACTTGCCAAGGTGATCCTCAGCCAGTGCAATCATCGCATCTATCGCGCGTTTGATTGCAGCCTTATCCGTACCTTCGAGCAGCATCTCTGCGCTGCAACCGACGGCTGCCAATATATCTGCCGGAATGTAAGTCTGGCCGCGTCGCCGGTGCAGCGGCAATAGCCGCAACAATCCGGTTACGGCCTGCGCAACGCCTGCATGCCCTGCAATATCTGCCTGGGCTGGTGCCTTTTCCGCATCCAGTACCAGAGACGCCAGTTGGATCAGTGCCGAGGCCGTCTCACCGCAATAGCCCTCAAGATCATTGCGGCTGGGCATGGGATCATCATAGAGGTCGAAAATACGCGCTTCGCAATAATTGTCGAAGGCGGCGCGTGGCAGATTGTACGTCTTGATTGCTTCCAGCAAAGCCGCTGCAACAGGATTGCCGACCGCTTCGCCATGCTCGGTGCCGTTGATCAGATCGCGCCACCACTGCAATCGCACTTCACCCGGCAGTGGATCGTGGATCAGATCACGGATACGCGCGATCTCCACATTGAATGCGTAGAGCGCAGCCAAGGCACCCCGTTTCTCTTCCGGCGCATAAAGCACGGAAAGATAGCGGTCCGGATCGGCATCCCGCAATAATTGCAGACAATGGGATTCATTTGCGTTCATGGGGCTGAGATACAGACAAGCGCCGGTTTAATCTACAGCAATCAACGCCGCAGCGACGGCGCGATCTTCCGCCAGCAGAACATTATAGGTGCGCACGGCGGCACCCGTGCTCATGGGATCAGAGGAAATGCGATGCTCGCGCAATACATCGCGCAGGGCCTGCGGCAGGCGGCGCAATTCCGTGCCCATACCGACAAGCAAAATCTCGATATCATCAGCCTGTTCAAGCACCAGAGCCAAATCCTCTGCGGTCAGGGCAGTTTCGATCTTTGGCGCCCAGCCATGAATGCCCGATGGCAGGCAAAGGATTGATCCGCGATGCGACATATCGGCGAACCGGAACCCGCCATTGCCATAGGCATCTATCGGCGCACGACCGGGGAAATGCGCATCCCGGATTTCAATGCCTTTGACCACTGTTCTATTCTCCGACATCGGCCCGGCGGCCATCCTCGACAACATCCCGCCCTTTTAGGCCAAACAGCATCAGCAATGGGCCTGCGACGAAGATCGACGAATAGGTCGCAACGACGATGCCAACAGCGATGGTAAGTGCAAAGGCGCGCACATCATCACCGCCATAAGCATAGAGTACGATCAGTGCCAGGAAGGTAGCCAGTGATGTCAGGATGGTACGCGACAAGGTTTGATTGATCGAGGCATCGAGCACCGCAGACAGGGATACACCATTGCCATGCCGCCGCAGATTTTCGCGAACCCGGTCGTAAATGACAACCGTATCGTTGAGCGAATAGCCAACAATGGCCAGCAGGGCCGCAATACTCCAGAGGTTGAACTCCATCTGGAAGATGATGAACATGCCGAGCAGCAGCAAAACATCGTGGATCGTCGCAATGATCGCGCCAAGCGCAAAATGCCATTCGAAGCGGAACCAGACATAGGCAAAGATTGCAGCGAGAGAAAGCGCAACGGCCAAGCCGCCCGCTTTGGCCAGTTCGCCTGATACCGTCGGCCCTATCACATCGACCCGGCGGAATTCATAATCCTGATCGAGTTCGCCGCGGATTTTAACCCCAACGGTCTGCTCGGCATTCTCACCCTCACCCTGACTGCCAACAGTAATGAGCGCGCGGTCATCCGATTTGAATGGTTCGATCTTTACGTCGCCAATGTTGAGATCATCAAGCCGGCTGTACACATCATCCAGATCGATCGGGCCCTCACTGGACGCGATCTCAACCATCGTTCCGCCCTTGAAATCGATGCCGAAATTCATGCCGATAACAAAGAACAGGACGATGACTGCCACGCTTGATAATGCCGAGAAACCAAGCGTCAGCCCACGCAGGCGCATGAACGGAATTTTCGTGTTGTAGGGAACAAGCTTCAATGCCGCGCGGGGTACTTCCTTCGGCTTTGACCACTGCACCCATGCCGAAACCATCCAGCGTGTGAGGGTGAAGGTTGTGAACAGCGTGGTAATAATGCCGACGGTGACAGTCACGGCAAAGCCATGCACGGGCCCAGTGCCCAGAATGAAAAGCACCAGAGCCGCGATCAAGGTGGTGACATTGGCATCAACAATCGTCGCCTGCGCCCGGGCAAACCCGGAATCAATCGCCTGAATGACCGAAAAGCCTGCACGTCGATCTTCGCGGATACGCTCATAGATGAGGACGTTTGAGTCAACCGCCATACCTATGGTCAGAACAATACCAGCCACGCCCGCAAGGCTGAGGGGAACGCCAACAATGGTCAAAAACGCCAGGATCAGAATGATGTTGACGATCAGCGCTATGCTGGCGATCACGCCAAGCAGGCCATAGGTCAGCAGCATGAACAGGATGACAAGCCCAGCACCGATAAGTGCTGCAATCTTTCCAGCTGAAACAGCCGACGCGCCAAGATCCGTTCCGACCGACCGCTCTTCAATGACAGTAACAGGCGCAGGCAGTGCTCCAGCGCGCATGACGATAGCAAGATTGCTGGCACCGGACAGATCAAAATTACCGGCGATTTGGCCGGTGTTACCCGGAATGGCCTCGCTGATAACTGGTGCCGACAACACCTGATCATCGAGAACAATGGCGAACGAGTTTCCGATATTCTCCTTCGTTGCCTTGGAGAAGCGCTCAGCACCGGCACTATCAAGCTTGAATGTGATGACCGGCTGCTGCGTCGCGGTATCGACACCCGCCTGTGCACCAACGAAATTCGCATTGGTAACGATAGGTTCTTTCTTGACGAGATAGGCGACGGGCGGATCATCAAAGGAATAGACAACATCCGAGCCCGCAGGCGGCGTGCCATCAATGGCCTGCTGCACCGGCATTGATGTATCGATCATCCGAAAGCTCAATTGCCCGGTGAGGCTCAGAATGTCCTTGAGCAGCTGCGAGTCATAAAGACCCGACACTTCAACGAGAACACGGCCACTTCTCTGGCTCTCCACATTGGGATTGGTATAGCCAAGTTCGCTGAGGCGGCGGTTCATCACCTCTATTGCCGCATCAGTCTGCGCCAGCTTGTCTTTGTCGACCTGCAGGCGGATACGCGAACCGCCCTCCAAATCAAGCCCAAGCGCAAGCTGTTTCTTTGGAAGCCAATTTGGCAGGTTCGCCAGCTGGATGGGCGTAAACAGATTTGGCAGAGCCAGGATCACGCCTACAAGAACAACGGCCCAGATGAGAAGTGTCTTCCAGCGGCTAAAATAGAGCATGCAGTCGCGACCTCAAGAATCAACAGGGCGGCCTGATGCCGCCCCGTCACTATGACTTATTTCTTGTTATCGGCAACCGGTTCGCCTTTGACGCGTACGTCCGACACCAATGCGCGGATAACGCGAGCCTTGACGCCCTCGCCGATTTCAACTTCGAGTTCGCCAGTATCTTCGAACACTTTCGTCACCTTGGCAACGAAACCACCACCGGTGATGATGGTGTCACCGCGGCGGATGTTCTTCAGCTGCTCTTCGCGCTTTTTCATCGATGTGCGCTGCGGACGGATGATCAGGAAGTACATGATCACGAAAATCAGGATGAATGGCAGGATGCTCATCAGCATTTCCGGCGCACCACCGATGCCCGTTGTCTGTGCATATGCGGGAGTTACGAACATAGAGACAGTCTCCAGAGTAATTCTTGTTTGAATGATACAGAACCTGCGGAATACAATGTTTGGAATGGGAAAAGCAACCGTGCAAAATCCCGCATCCCGCTTTTCGGTTTCCCATCAACATGATAGTGGCTTGAACGCAGAAAAAACAAAGGCTTGAGAAGAATGTTCGAGGAATTGCTGGCCGATAAACTTGACCGACTGATTGCTGTGCTGGAACGTATGGCACCGCCAAAAGCGCAACCCGCCAATCTCGATGTGGCTGATTGCTTCGTCTGGAACCCGGATCATCTTGCCTTTGACCCGGTTCTGAAGGTCAATCGTGTCGACATTTCCCTCATTCGCGGCGTCGATCGTGTGCGCGATATTCTCTTTGACAACACCAAGCGCTTTGCCGATGGATTGCAGGCAAATAATGTATTGCTGTGGGGCGCGCGCGGCATGGGTAAATCATCGCTGGTCAAGGCGGTTCACGCTTCGGTGAACGCTGCGGCGCCCGGCAATGACAATACGCTGAAGCTGGTCGAGATACACCGCGAGGATATCGACAGCCTCCCCGCCCTGATGGCCGCAATCAAGGACACACAATATCGTTTCATCCTGTTTTGCGACGATCTGTCCTTTGATCATGACGATACTTCCTACAAGTCGCTCAAGGCAGCGCTTGAAGGCGGCGTCGAGGGCCGACCTGACAATGTCATCTTCTACGCCACATCGAACCGACGACATCTCTTGCCGCGTGACATGATCGAGAACGAGCGCTCAACCGCCATCAATCCCTCTGAAGCCGTCGAAGAAAAGGTCTCGCTGTCAGATCGCTTTGGGCTGTGGCTGGGTTTCCACAAATGCAGCCAGGATGATTATCTCTCGATGATTGATGGCTATGCCGCCCATTTCGACCTGCCGATGCAGAAGGAACAATTGCACGCGGAAGCACTCGAATGGTCGACCACGCGTGGTTCGCGCTCCGGCCGCGTTGCATGGCAATTTACGCAGGATCTGGCCGGGCGGCTGGGCAAGAAACTTTAGTGCTGTGGATATGGAGGATTCATTAGATGGCGCTGCGAAACAATATCCAACTGGCTCATTATCTGATGTGGATATCCGTGCCAGTTCAAATAGCGATATTGTATCTCATGTTCTCTGCAGGAAGTACCTTGTACCTAAATATTTCAGTGTTTGTATCGCTGATACTTATGGCTATCGTAAGAGACATAAAACTGAAATGGACTATGCATTTCTTGGATTTTTTCAAATTCAAAGGAAATAGCGAAACTCACAAAGACGAATGGAAGGCGATGATGGTCTATGTTCCAACCTTTATAGGAATAGCGGATATCTCCAACAAGTTTGTAAACGACGGAAGTCTATTGTCGTATCTTATTGTTCTGAATCTCCTGGTATTCGTATCCCTTTCTCTGAAAGAATTCTTTTGCCGGGTTAAGCTCTGATTTGTCCAACCAACCTTGAAAACCCCGACGGTCACACCTCCACAGGTATCGAACTACAAGCAAAAGGCCCGTGCATCGCTGCACGGACCTTTTGAATTCAAGCACGAACCAATCAGGATTCGAGGAACTTCGAAGGATCAACCGGCGTCGAGTTCTTGCGAACCTCGAAGTGCAGCTTTGGCGAAGTCGCATTGCCGGTCATGCCCGAGCGGCCAAGTTCTTCGCCGCGCTTCACCTTCTGGCCGCGCTGTACATTCAGCTTGCTCGCATTGCCGTAAACCGTGACCAAACCATTATCATGGCGAACGAGAACCGTATTGCCGAACTCCTTCAAACCATCACCGGAATAGATGACAACACCGTTTTCAGCCGCCTTGATCGGGGTGCCCTCAGGAACCGAAATGTCGATACCGTCATTGCCCTTGCCGTAATTGGCAACGACACGGCCACGAACCGGCCAGCGCATCTGTGAGGCGCCGGTGGCTGATGGTGCGGATGCAACATCCTTCTCGGCATCATCGATAACCTTTTCGCTCGCCTGTGGCGGTGTGTAAGGCTTTGCCTGTCCGTCAGCCTGCGGTGCTGCCGGTGTCGTAGCCGTTGCGGCGCTCGGTGCCACGCTCGCGACGACCTTTGGCTGAACAACAGGCGGCGTTGCGGCAGTCTTGACCTGATCGACCGCGCCCTTTGCCTTCATGTTGTTGGCAACATTCTGCGCCATCGACGAGCTTGATGCCGGAATAACCAGAGCCTGTCCAAGACGAACATTACCGTCCTTCATGTTGTTGGCCTGCTTGATGGCCTCGACATTGGCACCCGTCTTGCGGGAGATGGCATGCAACGTATCGCCACTCTGAACAGTGTATGAACCGGCGTGGCTCGGTGACGTCGTATTATTGGCAGCTATCGCTGGAGCGGCAGCTGGCTTTGTCGGCATACGTGCCTCACGACCATCCGGTGTTTTCAGCGAACCGGCTGATGATGCAAGCGGCGGAGCCTGCACATTACCCATCGGCTGCGCCGAAGCGACCTGCTGGCGCACAGGAGCAGCGCTCACTGCCGGACGCATCGGCTGCGAGGAAACCGGCGGAAGCGCAGAAGCGCTTGCCGCACCTACTGGCGGCAGGCTGCTGCGCTGGACACCGCCCGCAGGTGGAACCGCATTGCGATTGACCGAAGCTGTGTAAGTTGAATCAACCGGCGGCGTATAACCGCGTGGGGCCGAATTCTGCCCCTGAATGATTGAACGCTGGTTGTCGCTATAGCCGGAGCTGAAATCCGCGCTGGTGAAGCGCGACACCCCGGAACTGCAACCTGCAGCCAAAGCTGCAATCAAGAGAACGCTGGCATTCAGTGCCAGCCGCTGTGACGCTTTGTCTAGTACACTCAAACGCATCGCTTATCCCGCCCGTACTCAATACAAGAATATTGGACCATTAAACCGCGTTAATGTTACCCGACCGTTAAAACGCATAAAAAATTTGTAAAAGATTCACCAAATCCATAAACGGTTGCGCCAACACTGCGGCGGGCGAGCCCGTCAGAGTGCTGTGGCGACACCATCCAGCAGCGGCAAGAAGCGTGCAGGCATCATATCCTCACGTTCAAAACGGCTGCCGATTTTGGACAGGCGCGACACCACCTGCTTGCCATCAACCGGCCCGATCGGTGCAATCATCACCCCGTTGGACGAGAGAAGATCGACGAACTGGCGGGGCATGCTTTCAAAGGCCGCCCAGACGATAATGCGGTCAAACGGGCCGTCATGGGTCAGGCCAAGCTTGCCATCCGCATGCTTGATGAACAGGTTCTCGATCTTCAATGCCTGATGGCGTTGCTGGGCAAGTTCAATCAGCGTGCGATATCGCTCTATCGAAAGCACACGTCCGGCAAGCCGGGCCATGATTGCGGCGGTAAAACCCGTGCCGGTGCCGATTTCCAGAACCCGGTGCGTCGGCTCAAGATCAAGCGACTTAATCAAACGGGCCTGCAGATCCAGCCCTTCCATGAATTCACCGCACTCGATCGGCAGCATCCGGTCGCCATAAGCCACTGTTCCAAGATTGCCGGAAACAAAAGCCATGCGGGGCGTCGCTTCAAAAGCCCCCATAAGCCGCTGATCCGACAGCCCCAAGGACCGCATACGCAGGACGAAGGCGGCAAAGCCCTCCCGTTCAGAAAGCGCAGGCTTCATGCGAAGGCGTCCTCCAAAGTCTGGCGCGTTTCGTGCGCCGTCAGATCGAGCTGAAGCGGTGTGATGGAAATATAGTTCGCCCGGATTGCCGCCACGTCACTATCGGGCGCAGGCTCATCCTTGCCACGACCATAACGCAGCCAGTAATAGGGCAATCCACGCCCATCCTGCCGTTCTTCAATGGTCAGCCCATGGGAAAGCTTGCCCTGAGCCGTCACACGAACACCCGCCAACTCACCGCCGCTGCAGCTGGGAAAATTCACATTCAGCAACACGCCCTTGGCAAGTTCAACGCCAAGCAATTTCTTTAGCAGAGCCGGAGCCCGCTGCTCGACAATCTCCCACGGCAGAATGCGTGCGCCGCCATTAAGGTTGTACTCCTGCGACAAAGCGATGGAATTGATACCAAGCAAAGTGCCTTCAATAGCCGCAGCAATGGTCCCGGAATAGGTCACATCATCGGCCGTGTTCGAACCGGAATTAACGCCTGACAGGATCAGATCCGGTGCTTCAGGCATCAAGTGCCGCACGCCCATGATCACGCAATCCGTGGGCGTACCGCGCACGGCATAGTGACGATCATCGATCTTGCGCAGGCGCAGCGGCGTTGAAAGTGTCAGCGAATGCGCGAGACCGCTCTGGTCGGTTTCCGGCGCAATCACCCAGACATCGTCGGAAAGCTGGTGGGCAATGCGCTCAAGAACAGCAAGACCTTCCGCATGAATACCATCATCGTTGGTCAGCAGTATGCGCATCGCCCTCTCCTATGCAGCTTTTTCGATTCGTTTCAGTCCACCCATGTAAGGCACAAGTACTTCAGGAACCGTAACGCTGCCGTCTTCATTCTGATAATTTTCGACAACAGCGATCAAGGCGCGGCCGACAGCCGTGCCGGAACCATTCAGTGTATGGACAAAGCGCGTCGACTTCTCGCCCTCAGGCCGGTAGCGCGCATTCATGCGGCGTGCCTGAAAATCACCGCAGACCGAGCAGCTGGAGATTTCGCGATAAGCCTTCTGGCCGGGAAGCCATACTTCCAGATCATAAGTCTTCTGCGCGCCAAAGCCCATGTCACCTGTGCAAAGCGTCATGGTGCGGAACGACAGATCAAGCCGCTTCAGCACTTCCTCGGCGCAAGCCGTCATCCGCTCATGTTCGGCAATGGAGCTTTCGGCATCGGTGACCGATACAAGCTCAACCTTCATGAACTGGTGCTGACGCAACATGCCGCGCGTGTCACGACCAGCGGAACCCGCTTCCGACCGGAAACAGGCGGTCAGCGCCGTCATGCGGATCGGCAGATCGCGAATATCGAGAATTTCTTCTCGTACCAGATTGGTCAGCGGCACTTCTGCCGTCGGGATCAGATAACGGCCTTCCGTTGTCTTGAAGAGGTCCTCTTCAAACTTTGGCAACTGCCCCGTACCATAAAGCACGTCAGCATTGACCAGCAGTGGCGGATTGACCTCCATATAGCCATGTTCCGTCGTGTGCAGATCAATCATGAATTGGCCAAGCGCCCGTTCCAATCGCGCCAACTGGCTCTTCAGGACGGTAAAACGGCTGCCCGAAAGCTTCGCGGCGCGTTCAAAATCCATATAGCCGAGATTTTCACCGATCTCGAAATGCTCTTTCGGCTCGAAGGAAAAGTTCTTCAGGTGGCCAACACGGCGCGTTTCAACATTGCCGCCTTCGTCCTTGCCAACGGGAACAGTATCGAGCGGAACGTTTGGAAGCACGGCCAGCGCATTATTCAACGCCCGGTCAAGCTGACGCTCTTCTTCTTCGGCAGACTGCAAAAACACCTTGATATCAGCGACTTCAGCCTTGAGACGGTCAGCCGTCGCCTGATCCTTGGCACCCATCGCCTTGCCGATCTCCTTGGAGGCGGCATTGCGGCGCTCCTGGGCATCCTGCAATTTGGCAATGTGCTGACGGCGCTTTTCATCCAGCTCGATCAACCGGGACGACTGAGCTTCAACACCCCGTTTAGCCAGAGCTGCGTCAAGCGCTTGCGGATTCTCGCGGATCCATTTGATGTCGAGCATGGGAATAAAGCCGTCTTGGAGTAGTCGTTGGAATGAGGACGTGATTGTCCGGCGAAACCGATAGCCGCGTCAGGAAGAGATATCGCTATCACTGGACCCTGATTGTGCTTCAGCTTCAGCAGCTTCACGCTTTTTCTCGATCAGACGCGCCATCCAGATGGAAACCTCGTAGAGAAGGATCGTCGGGAGTGCAAGACCGATTTGGCTGAGGGGATCAGGCGGTGTGATAACAGCAGCAACGATAAAGGCGATAACAATCGCATATTTGCGTTTGGACCGTAGGCCCTCATAGCCAACCAGCCCTACCCGAGCCAGCAATGTCGTGACAACCGGCAACTGGAATACGAGCCCAAAGGCAAAGATCAGCGTCATGATGAGGCTGAGATATTCTGAAACCTTCGGCAGCAGTGAAATCTGCACTTCGCCAGCGCCGCCTGTTTGCTGCATGGCAAGGAAAAACCACATGACCATGGGCGTAAAGAAGAAATAGACCAATGCGCCGCCCATGAGAAAAAGAACCGGCGATGCGATCAGAAATGGCAAAAACGCCATCCGTTCGTTCTTGTAGAGACCCGGCGCTACAAACTTGTAAATCTGCGAGGCAATAACCGGGAACGCCAGAACAATACCGCCGAACATGGCGATCTTGACCTGCGTGAAGAAAAACTCCTGCGGCGCGGTATAGATCAGCTGTGCCTTGGCCGGATCGAAACCAGCCCAGCCCACAGCCCACTGATAGGGAATGACCAACAGGTTGAACAATTGCTTGCCGAAATGGAAGCAGACCAGAAACGCCACAAAGAACGCCAGCAATGCCCAGATCAGGCGGCGGCGCAGTTCAATGAGGTGTTCGATCAGCGGGGCTGAGCTCTTGTCAATTTCGTCTTCGGCCTTGCTCAAGATTTTGTCCCCGTATCGCCAGCTTTGCCAGTGGCACGTGGCTTTGTCGTTCTTTTTACCGGAGCCGCCTTCGCAGGCGTTTCTGCAACTGTCTTGGCAGCAGGCGTGGCTTTGGCCGCCGTTTTGACAGGTGCTGCCTTGGTCGCAACTTTTGCCGGAGCCGCCTTGGCTGCCGTAGCCGCCGCCGGTGCTTTTTCAGCAACAGCTTTGGGCTTGGAGGCCCGGCCCGGCTTCTTCGGTGTTGTGGCGGTCATCAATGGCGCAACAGGCTCCATCACCTGCGGCTGCACTTGCGTCGCACCCGGCGCAGAGGGGTCCGGAATCGCAAGATTGTCTTTAGCTGCCGTTCCCGCATCTTTCAGTGTCGAGCGGATATCTTCGCCGATCGTGCGGACGGGATCGAAGACCTTGCGAATATCATTGCGCGGATCGAGACTCTTGGCATCGTTGATGATATCGCGCACGTCGTCGAGTTCGGCCTCCTTGAGAGCTTCATCGAACTGACGCCGGAATTCACCGGCCGTGGCGCGAAACTTGGCCGTTGCCTTGCCAAAGGCGCGCAGCATTTTCGGCAAATCCTTTGGCCCGACCACCACGATCAGGACGATCACGATCACCAGGATTTCCGACCAACCAACTTCAAACATTCATCATGCTCCAGCCACGACGCGGCAACGAGGCCGCGCGCAGGACAACTCTACTATGTGCCACTCAGGACTTTGTTGTCTTTTCCTTGGTGGAATTCACCGGCTGGCTCGTCTGATTGTCGATCGTCTTGGAATTGTCAGCCGTATCGTCGTCGCTCATGCCGCTCTTGAAATTCTTGATGCCCTTGGCAACGTCGCCCATCAATTCAGGAATCTTGCCACGACCAAAAACCAGAAGCACGATCGCCAGAACGATCAACCAGTGCCAAATTGAAAAACTACCCATCTTACCCTCGCATTCGCTCAACAGTTTGAGCTCATCTATGCCTTTTCCCCGTGCTTTTCAAACACAAGTGCATAATGTTGTTTCACATTCATGTTTGTTCGGCGCAAGTGCGAAGTGAAATCTTCGTCACGAATTTTGCAAACAGGCATGTTCGCGCCACCATCGCGCATAAATGTGGCAAATAAAAACTCAATCGTTCTCGACGCGCGGTGTCAAAAGTCCAAGCTCTTCCAGATCGATATCCGTCAACGGATCTTCATCCTCGGTCAATTCGTCAGGATCATTGACCGGAACCGGAATGGCAAAATTGGCAGGCATGCGCGCTGAAAGAAGTCCAGCACCACGCAATTCATCGATACCGGGAAGATCGCGCACTTCCTGAAGACCGAAATGATCAAGAAACGAGGATGTCGTGCCATAGGTAATGGGCCTGCCCGGTGTGCGTCTGCGGCCACGGAACTTGATCCAGCCCGTCTCCATCAGCACATCAAGCGTGCCCTTGGATGTTTCAACACCGCGAATATCTTCAAGCTCGGCTCGCGTGACCGGCTGGTGATAGGCAATGACTGCCAGAACTTCGAGAGCCGCACGGGACAACTTCTTTTGCTGTACGGCCTCGCGGTTCATCAGGAAGGCAAGGTCGGCGGCGGTCCGGAACGCCCATGCGCCGCCAACCTGCAACAGATTAATACCCCGTTTGGAATAAACAGATTGCAACTCACCGAGCAGTGCCGGAACGTCGACGCCCGATGGCAGCCGCTCTTCCAGCGCCCTCACCGTCACCGGCTCGGCAGAAGCAAACAGAATGGCTTCCGCCATCCGCAAGGCCTCGGAGACTGGAATAGCCGATGTCCATTCCGCCTCTCGCAGATCGCTTTCATCATTGTCGGCTTGCATAAGCAAAGGACCATTGTCAGCCATTGGCCACATCCCTCATCGTTGTGAGCGGAGGTTGCCCCGTCTTTTCCGCTGGCCGCGGCGCTCTATCGCGCAGGAAAATCGGCTTGAACGCACCAGTCTGCTGAATTTCCATATGCCCTTCCCGCACCATCTCAAGGCTGGCGGCAAAGGAACTGGCAAGCACTGTCGCGCGCTCACTCGGCGACGCAATGAATTCAAGCAAATACTGGTCCAAAGCCGTCCAGTCTTTCATCTCGCCAATGAGGCGCATCAGGATCGTGCGCGCGTCTTTCAGCGACCAGACACTGCGGCGCGCAATCTGCACATGGGAAATGGCCTGCTTCTGCCGCTGCGAGGCATAGGCGGTCAGAAGTTCGTAAAGCGTCGCCGAATAGATATTGGTCTGATCAACGATGACAGCCTCGGGCATGCCGCGCGCAAAAATATCGCGGCCAAGGCGGTTGCGGTTGACGAGTTTCGTCGCCGCATCGCGCATGGCTTCGAGCCGTTTTAGCCGGAATTGCAGCGTTGCTGCCAGTTCCTCGCCGCTCTCGCCTTCATCGCCCGGTGCCTTGGGGATCAGCAGTTTTGATTTGAGGTAGGTCAGCCATGCGGCCATCACCAGATAATCGGCTGCAAGTTCAAGCCGCAGAGCCTGCGCCTGACGAATAAAAATCAGATATTGCTCAACAAGAGCCAGCACGGAGATACGCGCAAGGTCTACGCGTTGGTTGCGGGCCAGATGCAGAAGCAGATCGAGTGGGCCTTCAAAACCCTTGATATCGATCAGCAGCGACGGCTCGCTGAGGCCGCGATCCGATGTGCTTTCCCACAGCGCCTCCATGGGTGCTGCGGTCGTGCCATTGGTTTTCTGTTCCGTCGCCGTCAAATCTCTCTCGCTTCTATGCCACCGCTTCGAAGAAACGCTGGAATTCTTCCCGGATATCAGCCTCATCGGAGGCATCCGGTTTCTTTGCATATTTGAGTGCCCGCTGCGCACGCTCCAGCGCTTTACCACCTAGTTCAGGCGTACAGGAGGCAACCGCCGTCATTTGTTCCATAATACCGTGGCAATGAAGCACGATATCGAGGCCCGCCGCAAAGATTGCTTTGGTCCGATCGAAATAATCCCCAGAAAGTGCATTCATCGACACGTCGTCGCTCATCAGAAGCCCGTCAAAGCCTATATGGCCCCGGATGATTTCTTCCACCACCTTGCCTGATGTCGTTGCCGGGTTCTTCGGATCAACAGCCGAGAAAATCACATGAGCGCTCATTGCCATTGGCAAATGCGCCAAAGCGCGGAACGGCGCAAAATCATGTTCCGCAAGCTCTTCAAGCGGTGTTGTCACCGTTGGCAGTTCATGATGCGTGTCGGCAAAGGCACGACCGTGCCCCGGAATGTGTTTCATGACCGGCAGCATACCGCCAGCAACAAGCCCTTCCGCTGCCGCCCTGCCCATCGCCGTGACGATCTCAGGATGCTTGCCATAGGCGCGCGTACCGATAACATCATTGGCGCCTTCGACAGGAACATCGAGAACCGGAAGACAATCCACATTGACGCCAAGCTTCAACAGATCGAACGCATGAAGCCGCGACAGGAGCCATGCGGCGCGCAATCCCGCCTCTTCGTCCTGTTTGAACAAGGCACCCAATGCGGAACCTGCGGGATAGTTCGGCGCCAGTGGCGGGCGCAGGCGCTGCACGCGTCCGCCTTCCTGATCGATCAGCACCGGCGCTTCATCGCGCCGCACCAGATCGCGCAGATGGGCAGTCAAGTCCTCGACCTGCGCTGCTTCGCTGACATTGCGGGCAAACAATATAAACCCCCATGGACGCTCATCGCGAAAGAACGCGATTTCGTCAGGGGTCAATTTCAGACCGGACGTTCCGGCAATCCATGCTTTTGATTCGCTCATATCAGAAGTCTACTGCGTTGATGCAAAAAAGGAAAAGGCGGCCAATGGCCGCCTTTGTCTGATGAAGGTGGGATAGCTTACTGCGTGACGAAGCAGCTGCCACCCGCCGACTTGAACTTGGTGCACAGATTGACTGCCGCATCCTTGGTACCGGCAGGAATGCGGACCCGGTAGAACGTACCCTTACCGGCAATCTCGGCCTGCTTGATATCGACACCACGACCGGCAATCACACCCGGATAGCGCTGGGCCAGAGAAGCGTAGGTCTTCTGTGCGCCTTCAGCGGTTGGCTGCGAGGCAACCTGGATCAGGTAACTACCCGGAGCAACAGCCGATGCGACCTGCTGAGGCTGTGCTGCTGGCTGCGCGGTTGCCTTCTGCGGAGCAACCCGGTCGACAACGTTCAGCGGCTGGTCGGCTGGACGATCAACGACAGGGGCATTCCGGGGCGAGACAGACGCAACGGTTTCGGACGTGATCTTCTTCGTCTCAACCGCCTTGGCCGGTAGCTTGCCGGAAGCCGGAGCCTGCGGTTTGGCAACCAGCGGCTCAACCGCGGGCTTGGGCGTTGCAGGATTGCTGGCCGCAGCGAGCGAGCCGATCTGATCATTGCCGTCAGGCATCGCATTCACAGGAGCCGGAGCAGCGGCAGCGACTGGACGCGCTGCAGGTGCAGCAGCCGGGCCGGAACTGACCGGATCAGCGGCCTGTGGAATAGCAGCAACCATCGTACCATCAGGCTTCACGACCATGGTCTGAACCTTGCGTGGTGCAATCGCGTTGTTCGGCTGCGCCTGCTGGTCAGTGGAAGCAACATTGGCAGCGGCAGGATCAACCCGTTCCTCGGCTTTATTGCCTGCTGTGTCGTTCATTGCTGCATCTTCGTCTTCATCGGTAGCGGCAAGATCAACAGGTGCTTCCTGCGTGGTAACGAGCTGCTGCTGCTTTGGCGGCGAAGTGTCTGCCGTTGCACCCTTTTCATAGACAATCTTGTCCTGAGCAGGAGCAGTCGCATTGGCAGTGGTTTCAGGCTGAACCTTGATTGGCGTTTTGTCCGCCATGATCACAACGGGGGTTCCACCGGAACCACCCATCCACTTATAGGCTGCAGCACCGGAAACGGCGATGAGAACGGCCGCAGCCACTGCACCCGGAACCATGAAGCTGCGTTTGCGGCTTGCGGGCTGAGCATAGTTTGTTGCGGCCATCCCGACATCATCACGCTTTGGATCGTAGCCAAAGTCCATATCGTCTTCGGGGCCATTGCTGTAATTGCTGGCAACCGGGCGTGCCTGATGGGCGCTGGCTGCTGCCACACCGGCAGCTGCTGCCGCGACACCAGCTCCGGCAAGCGCGTAATTTGCCGGGGAGTGGCCAGTCTTTTCTGCCTCATTGCCAAACACATCGGCAAAAATATCGGCGTACTCATCCTTGGGTGCCGCCGTTGACTGCGGCTCTTCCTGCGGCACGGCATAGGCGGCGCGGGGATCATCCGCTTCGATCGAGCCGAAAACTTCCGCGAATTCTGTCTCCAGTTCGCCCATACCATTATGCTGCGGCGCATCGTCTTCGTAATGCACTTCAGGCAGATCGAGAGATTCCGTATATTCAACCCGGCTCTCTGTGACAGCCATCGTATGAACATCCGGCGCCGACGCGATGGATGACGCTGCGCGATCCAGTTCATCCGCATAACCGCTCAAATCCTGCGGTTCCGGCAGATGATGGGCCTCAATCGCAGGTTCCGGAGCAGAAGCAACCGGCTGATGAACAGCCGCGTAGGACTGAACAGGGCTTTGATAATGCGGAAGTTCTGCGTCCTCAACCCGGGCTTCAGCCTGTGGCTCGGCTACAACTTCATCCTCGATATCAACAGGCACTTCGAAATCATCAAAGGCAGCCATCAGCTCTTCGGTATCAAAATCATCAAGCGGATCATCGTGAACCGTTGCAGATTCCTGTACCTGAACCGGCTCATCGGCAATGGGAGCCTGATAAGCGGCTGGCTCCGGCACATAGGCCGGCGCTGCCACGGGAGCAGGCTGTGCGACGGGCGCTGTATAGGATGTTGCGCGGCTGATGATGGGAGCAGCTTCAGTGCGACCGACAACCGGCGCTTGCGAGCCATAACCCCATGATGCATTGCCAGAACGTTGGGTCACAGGTTTTGCAGAACCCGCAAGCAGCGTCTCCAGCTCATCCTCAAGGCTGAGCGATGGTGCGGTGACAACCGGGCGCTCTTCGGCATAAAGAGCAGCAGGCTCCACACTCGGCGCAGGCGTTGGCTCTGGGGTGAAACTGACAGGTTCGTGCGCATCGGCGCCCTCGCCTGCTTCACTGTCCACATAGGCTGCTTCCGGCTCGTAATCGCCGTAATCAGGTTCTTCGTAGATTGCCACCGGTTCTGAAATCACCTGACGGACAGGTTCAGCGACATGATGTGAATGGGAAGGTTCCTCATCCGACATCAATTCCCGCTCGACCGCATCCTGCAGATCGAAATTCGCAAAAGGATCCTGCGCAACCGCAGGACTGTGATCATGCACGGCTTCCGCAGGTTGGGCAGCTGCTGCCTGTGGGTGCTCGTCAAAGTCACCCATGAGCTCGCGCTCCAGATCCATAGCAAAATCCTCGCTGGAACCGGTCGCAGAGTTCTCCTCTTCCTCGGGCGTTCCCATAATGCGGGAAAGCTCCATCAGAGGATCGTCATTACCGATTCGCGAATCATCCTGCCGGTGAGAACGCTGAAGATAGTTGTCCGCCATGGCGTTAATCCTGTACTCTCAACTATGGACGTCAAAAAACGTCACGCATTGGCCATACCAGCGCAATGTGGGCAAAAGTTGACAGGATTTCTACGCCTTTCAGCGCATTTCGGTTGGGGCGTCCGCACCAATGATAGACAATCCGGACGTCAAAACCTTAGAAACAACCTGAACCAGCCCTAGCCTGGCTTGGGACAAGTTTGGATCGTTAACCTTAATAAAACGTAAGTCCGCGTTTTCGGTTCCTTTATTCCACTGCGCATGCAGCGAACTTGCGAGGTCATAAAGGTAAAAAGCCAGTCTGTGCGGCTCCTGATGGACGGCTGCCGTTTCAATCAAGCGAGGGTATTCGGCAAGCTTGCGAATGAGTGCAATTTCACTTTCGTCCGTCAAAAGACCAAAATGCTGCGCGCTTGCAGCAAGTGATTCTTCGCCCATGCCGAGCTGTTCAATCGCCTGGCGGAACACTGAATGGCACCGGGCAGACGCATATTGAACGTAGAAGACCGGGTTGTCCTTCGAATGCTCCGTAACCTTCGCGAAGTCGAAATCCAGCGGCGCGTCGTTCTTCCGGTACAACATCATGAACCGGACAGGGTCCCGACCCACCTCTTCCACCACATCACGCAGGGTTACGAACTCGCCAGACCGTTTCGACATCCGCACGGGCTCGCCATTGCGGTAGAGCTTGACGAGCTGGCAGATCAGCACCGTCAGCTTGGCCGTACCGCCCGAAACCGCGCGGGCCAGCGATTCCAGCCGCTTGACGTAGCCGCCATGATCCGCGCCGAGCACATAGATCATTTCATCGAAATGCCGATCGTACTTGTCCTTGAAGTAGGCAACGTCAGCCGCAAAATAGGTGAACTGCCCGTCAGACTTCACCAATGGCCGGTCAATATCGTCGCCCACATCGGTTGAACGGAAGAGGGTTTGTTCCCGATCTTCCCAATCTTCAGGCACTTGCCCCTTGGGTGGCGGCAGCTTGCCCTTGTAGACATGGCCCTTCAGCGTCAGATCATTGATTGCCGACCGGATCTGCTTGGCATTATCGGCATGCAACGTCCGTTCGGAGAAAAACACATCATGATGCACGTTGAGCGACGCAAGATCGTCCCGGATCATGGCCATCATGGCATCGATAGTCCGGTCCTTGATGATCGCAGTTGCTTCTTCTTCGGGCATGGCCAGAAGTTTCGTGCCGTAATCGGCAGCAAGTGCCTGCCCCACCGGCACAAGGTAATCGCCCGGATAGAGCCCTGATGGAATATCGCCGATATGTTCGCCGAGCGCTTCCCGGTAGCGCAGCATCACCGAATTGGCGAGCACATCGATCTGCGCGCCCGCATCATTGATGTAATATTCCTTGGCGACATCATAACCGGCAAAAGACAGAAGGTTGGCCAGCGCATCGCCCACAACCGCACCGCGGCAATGGCCCACATGCATCGGACCAGTCGGGTTGGCCGAAACGAACTCGACATTGACCCGGTGACCATAACCGAGTTTCGACCGGCCATAATCGAGACCTGAATTCAGCATTCCGGCCAGTTGCCTGTGCCAATAGGTATCTTTGAGGCGCAGATTGATAAAACCGGGCCCAGCGACATCAACAGAGCCGACATCGGGGTCATTTTTCAGCGCATCGCCGATCTTGACTGCCAATTCGCGCGGATTTTGACCAACAGCCTTGGACAGAACCATGGCGGCATTTGTCGCGATATCACCGTGGCTCGGATCACGCGGCGGCTCCACACCAACGCGGGATAAATCCACATCAGCGCCATCAATAGTTTTCAATTCAAGCGCTTGCAGGGCTTTCTTAATCCGCGCGTCGAAATCGGCGAAGATGTTCATGACGTTATACTCGATCGGGTTTTTCAAATTGATACGGCCTTTTGACCGCGATTGGCCCTCCGCTTAAGCCAATTCGGGCGTGTGGTCAAACAAGCGGCGGTGCTCGCGCACAGCATAGGTGTCGGTCATGCCAGCCAGAAAATCGGCAACAAGCCGTGCGCGGGCCGCCAAACCGTCCTGTTTCTGCCCATCGCGCCAGCCTTCCGGCATGGTCTGCTCGTCGGCCATATAGGCATCAAACAAATCTCTCACAATTTTGTCAGCGGATTTTCGAATGCGCACAACACTCTCGTGAAAGTAAAGGTTCTTGTACAGGAATGCCTTGAGCAATTTTTCCTTCTCACGCATGGCGCCAGAAAACCCGATCAGCATACGCCCTGCATTGTGGATATCATCAACAGTTTGCGGCTGGAGCGCGTCAATATTGGATTGAGCAGTCCGGATAACGTCCTCGACCATGATTGTGATCTGCCGCCGGACAATCTCGTGCGCAGTCCGAACCTCATCCAAAACAGGATATTTCTCCCGCACCCCGCGCAAAATATCACCAGTCAAAGGCACATCCTCAAGGGCATCCAGTGACAAAAGCCCGGAGCGCAGACCGTCGTCAATGTCGTGCGCATTATAGGCAATATCATCGGCAATGGCCGCACACTGCGCTTCAAGGGAAGCATAGCGGCCAAGTTCGAGGTCATATTGGCTGTTATATTCGACAATGGCCGCAGGAACGGGATGTTTGAGCCCCCTGCCATCCGCATCAGTGAGCGGGCCATTGTGCTTCACCAACCCCTCAAGCGTCTCCCATGTCAGATTGAGCCCATCAAATTCGGCATAACGCTTTTCCAGATTGGTGACGATGCGCAATGACTGAGCATTGTGATCAAAGCCGCCGAAATCCATCATCCGCTCATTCAGCGCATCTTCGCCCGTATGCCCGAACGGTGTATGACCAAAATCGTGAACGAGAGCGATGGCCTCAGCCAGATCTTCGTCAAGCCGCATCGACCGTGCCAAAGCCCGGGCAATTTGGGCGACTTCAATCGTGTGGGTCAGACGGGTGCGGTAATGATCACCCTCATGGGCAATAAAAACCTGTGTCTTGTGCTTCAGCCGCCGGAAAGCCGTGGAATGGATAATGCGATCCCGGTCCCGCTGAAAGACCGTGCGCGTCGGACTTTCATTTTCCGGAAAGAGCCTGCCACGGCTTTGCTGTGGATCGCAGGCATAGGATGCCCTCTCCCTGTATCCGAAGCCAATTCCCTGCATCGACATGATTGAATTGAATGCCTTTCACTTTGCAACCACTGTGGTCGTTGACTTCGCGGTCGCCAATTCTTAGCTATGGTGTATGATGAATGGCAAGGTGTGACATGACAATGTCAACTTAAGCCGGAGCGCGGCGAACTTGTTCGCATTTGGAGCGTGATGAAATGAGTGATGCAATGAATGTTTCCGTATCCGATGCCGCTGCAAAGCGCATTTCGGCAATTCTGAAATCCGATCCTGACAAGACAGCCCTGCGCATTTCCGTCGAAGGCGGCGGTTGCTCGGGCTTTTCCTATAAATATGATCTCGTCGATGCACAGGACGCCGATGACATCGTTATCGAAAAGCTGGGCGCCAAGGTTTTGATCGATTCGATCTCTCTGCCCTATATTGGCGGCTCCGAGATCGATTTTGTCGATGATCTGATGGGGCAGTCTTTCCAGATCCGCAATCCCAATGCGACCTCGTCCTGCGGCTGCGGAACCAGCTTTTCCGTATAAGCAGCCATTTCTGCCGTTCGATAAAAGCCGCCTTATGGGCGGCTTTTTGTTTTTGCGCTGTGTGTCAGGAATATGTGCAGCACGGCTCATACTTGCCACCTCGCCGCTTGACCCGCTGGCGGGCGGGCGCGTATCTTTCCGCTCACGATCAATATCGATCTCCATGCAATCAAAAACCCAGCAAAGTCGTTGTTTCCCATGAAAATTGTCACCTGGAACATCAATGGCGTGAAAGCGCGGATCGAAGTCCTGATTGCCTGGTTGCAGGAGTCCAATCCTGACATCGTCTGCCTGCAGGAAATCAAATCCGTCGACGAACTCTTTCCGCGTGCCGAGATCGAAGCGCTGGGCTATCACATCGAAACCCACGGACAGAAGGGCTTCAATGGCGTTGCCATCCTGTCAAAGAAGACGCCTGACGAGGTAACGCGCGGTCTGCCCGGTGATGATACCGATGAGCAGTCGCGCTTCATCGAGGCGGTATTCTCGACAGAAACCGGCGCTATCCGCGTCGTTTCACTGTATCTGCCCAACGGCAATCCCATTGATACGGAAAAATTCCCCTACAAGCTGCGCTGGATGGCGCGCCTTGAGCGTTGGGCCGAAAGCCGGCTCGCGCTGGAAGAGCCACTGGTGCTTGCGGGTGACTACAATGTCATCGCCGAACCAAAGGACGCCAAGCATCCCGAAGCATGGGTTAATGATGCCCTGTTTCAACCGGAAACGCGTCAGGCATTTCGCCGTCTGGAAAATCTCGGTTTCACGGATGCTATCCGTTCGGTCACCGATGAGGCTGGCATCTATACGTTCTGGGATTATCAGGCTGGCGCCTGGCAAAAGAACAATGGCATCCGTATCGATCATCTGATGCTATCGCCTGAGGCGGCCAACCGGCTCGAATCCGCAAGCATTGAAAAGCACGTCCGCGCCTGGGAAAAGCCTTCCGATCACGTCCCTGTTGCAATTTCCCTGATTTGATTGGGTCTGTTCTAAGCGAACAGAGGCAGCTCAGAAGTCGCCGGTTTTGATGATATCTTCGGCCAAAACGATGGCTGTGCGCCGGTCCGCTTCATCAGCGATGGAAAACGCTTGTTCCTGAATATCGCCGATCCAGACACGATCCTGTTTGGAAGCCCGCTCGAAAGCAGCGGTCATCATGGCCAGCCCGCGCACGGTCTTGCCAGCCTGAAACAGGAGGTTGCCGAGCATGGCCTGCGCGCCCGCATGGCCCTTCTGGGCGGAAAGACGGAACCAGCGCGCTGCCTGATTGGGGTTGGGTTGACCACCCTCGCCCTTCATTAGCATCTTGCCGAGTTCGAACTGGGCAGCGGGGTCGCCGAAATTCGATGCGGCCTGCAGATAGAGATCGCGCGCTGCGCCGGGATTGGAGCGAATTGGAGAGTTCGGAATGCCGCGCTTTACATAACCGGCAAGTGCAACGAGCGCATCCGCAACGTAGCTCTCATTCTCTGTGCCCTGATCGGCGCCTTCATGAATGACCTGCTCGAACATCTTGTAGGCTTCATAGTCGTCTTCCTTGACGCCATCACCTTCCGCATACATGCGGGCAAGCTTCCAGTTTGCGCCCTGATGACCCTTTTCCGCAGCAAACCGTAGTGCTTTAACAGCCTCGTCCTTGTGGCCATTCTTGTAGGCAGAAAATCCGAACTTGAAGAGATCGAAGGGGCTTGAATCCTCGTTCATCTCCTTACCTGCATCAAAGGCATGGCACGGCAGCGTCATGACACTCAATGCAAGGCCAATCCCAAACATGGGGGCTGCGAAACGATCAATGATGAACATGACAGTGCACTTCCCTTGTCCGGAACGCGTGCGTCGCAGCATCGCCGCGCTCAGCACATCTCGTCAGGACCTGATATATGGCGACGCCCGCTGTTGTGCGGCTTGCCTTCCAATTTGTACCAGTCAGTGCTGTTCGCGCTGCCGGTGCTGTTATCGAGAAATATTGCACATCATTCCAGCGATCGTTTGACCGCATTCCGGCAATAGTACGGCCGGTTACATTTGAATCTGATATGCATGAAACAATGGAATCGTACGGGGTGCGCGTCAGTTCCGACATCGCGTAACGGCTATCTGTATAAGCCAGAGGGATCGGTTTTGCGTCCATCATTGCCCCGTGCGGGATATCGGCACCATTGCACGATATATCTTCAACCACTTATCGGTCGCCGCCCTATCGAGTTGCTCCGGGTTTGTGGCGCAAAATGGGCAAAATTGCCCCTTGCCTCCGCCTTGCAAATCATCGCTCAGAAGTGTTGCTGAATCGTCACAAAACGTAATGGAGAATTTCTTACTTTTAGGACGACGTGCATCGCACTGCACAACAAACCAAGGGCCAAATACTAAAAAGCCCGGTACGAATACCGGGCTTTTCTGTTCAATCTCAGATTGATTAGAACTTCAACTTGCCCGAGAGCGAGACCGCGGTGACAAGGTCGTCGCCAAAGTCATAAGTAGCATCTGTACCGCATTTCTTTGCCGCATTCGGGCAAGCCGTTGGGCCGTAGGAACCTGATGTCAGCATGCCGATTGCACCGCCCAAACGAATTTCAACGTTCTTGTTGGGCGAATAGGCAACACCACCGGAAAGCAGATAGGTATCGGTCTGAGTTGTCAGGCCTGTTGATGTGCCACGATCCCAGCTAACCTGCAGCTGGCCGCTCCACTGGTCGTTAAACTTGTGACCGACACCACCAGTAACTGTCCAGCCGTCCTGGAACATCAGATCAAGCGACGTCGCACGTGCTGGCGAAGCTGGTCCGCAGGCAATTTTTCCCTGCGTGGCAGTGGGGCAGAAAGCGATGACGTTGAGAACACTCCAGTCAACCCATTTGACCGAACCATAGGCCAGCCAGCCCGGTGCGAAACCGCTCTGCAGCTTGAATTCGACCGACTGTGGCATGGTTGCAGTGCCGTAAACATTGGTGATCCGGCCACCAATGCCGGGCGCCAGCGGCGACTGCGTCAGATCAAGCGTCCCGGTTACCGTACCCAGATCAACTTCTGAGTTGTAAATCAGGCTGGCGCGCAACGCGATCTCTGGAATTTCGTAGGCAGCGCCAATGCGCCAGCCAACACCGTTGCCTTCAAGATCAAGACGGCCTGTGCCATCGAAACGACCTGGGAAGCCGGGATGAACCTGACGTTCCTTGAAACCGGAAACTTCCTGATAGGAGACACCACCGATAATGCGGAAGTCGCCTTTTTCACCGACGTTGAATTTGTAGGAACATGTCAGACCCCAGTCTTCGCTCTTGACCTTGGTTTCGATGTTCTGATTGACGCCGGCCCAATTGTTGCCTGGGTTGGTGTGAACGCCCCATGGCTGGCTATAGGTGCCCAAGCAATCCAGATCGGGTGTAATGCCAACCTTCGCGCCAAACTTATAAACCGAATAGTCAGGCGTTTCGTTTGCGGACTTGCTTTTGTTATTGTTGTTGCCATCGCGCGGATCAGTATCCTTCGCATTCTTGATCTTGCGATCAGGCATAACGTAGATCACGCCACCTTCGGTCGCAAAACGCTCTTCACTGAAGAGGAGATCCCAGTTGTAACCACCGCGCTCAAGGCCCCCGGCCTGAGCAGCGGTAGCAACACTTGTCAAAAGAAGCGCGCCGCCGATGATTGTGGAAATAGTCTTAGTCATTAAGTCCTCCCCGAGACCTGAAAACTTCTGAACGCGCGATCACAGTTCAGCAAAATTGTTACCAATACGTAATAGGTAACAAAGCGCGCGAATCCTGCAACTTGTTTAAAACAGGAGGTTTTCGATGGTCGGAGGCATGAAATTCAAAAACGTGGAGCTTTCGTGTATTTTCACCCATGTTTTTTAGAATTTCGCAATGCACAACCCCGCATTGAAGCCAGAAACGGGCCGTTTTCAGCCAGAAAGCGTCAATGTTGCTCAAATGCAACGGCGCTCAAAAATGACCGAATTGGGGCGGATAACTGTCGAAAGTAGGATGCGCTCCCCACCTATTCAAGGGGAGCGCAGATTAATTCAATTAAATTGAGAATCAATTAGCCAGAAATGGCTAGTTTGCTCAACTTGCCTCGCTTACACGGCGAATGGCGACTTCGATCTTCTCAATCGATGCTTGCAATTCGATGAGGCGCTCGCGTTCGGCTTCGACAATCTCGGGCTTGGCATTGGCGACAAACTTCTCATTGCCAAGCTTCTTCTCGATCTTACCGATTTCCTCGTTGATTTTACCGGCTTCCTTGCCAAGGCGAGCAACCTCAGCCTTCACATCGATCAGGCTGCCCAGTGGCAGGCAGGCGGTCGCTTCGCCGATAACAAACTGAGCCGAACCCTTTGGCGCCTCATCAGCCAGATTGATCGTTTCAACGCGGGCGCGCCATTTGATCGATGCCTCATGGCGCACCAATCGCTCCTTGGTGGCATCACTGGTTCCAACGACAACGAGCGGAGCTGTTGCGGATGCCGGAACATTCATTTCAGCCCGCACCGAGCGGATACCTGTCACAAGATCAATCAGCCAGTTGATATCGGCTGCGGCTTCGGCATCGAGGAAATCCGGCTCCGGCCAGCCCGCATGGCAAAGCAAGGTATCACGCACCTGCCCCTCGCCTGCGGTATGCGCCCACAACTCTTCCGTCATGAAAGGCATGAACGGATGCAGCAGCTTGTAGATTTCATCGAGAACATAGGCAGCGCAGACCTGCGCTTCGGCCTTGGCTTCCGCATCTTCGCCGTTGAATACCGGCTTCAGCAGTTCAATGTACCAGTCGCAGAACTGATTCCAGACGAAACGGTAGGCAGCGCCAGCCGCTTCGTTGAAGCGATAGCTGGTAATGCCATCGGTAACGTCGCGCACCGCATTGGTGAGTTCTGTCAAAATCCAGCGATTGACCGTCAGCTTGGCATTCTCGGGGCGAAATGCCGGATTGCGTGCCACGCCGTTCATCTCGGCAAAGCGCGTGGAATTCCAGAGTTTTGTTCCGAAATTGCGGTATCCGGCAATACGGCTCGGGTCGAGCTTCACATCGCGCCCCTGTGCCGCCATGATCGCAAGCGTGAAACGCAGCGCGTCAGCCCCGTATTCCTCGATCAGTTCCAGCGGGTCGATGATGTTGCCTTTCGACTTCGACATCTTCGCACCGTTCTTGTCGCGAACAAGCGCATGCATGTAGATCGTGTGGAATGGCTCTTCATCCATGAAGTGCAAGCCCATCATCATCATCCGGGCCACCCAGAAGAAGATGATGTCAAAGCCTGTCACGACCACATCGGTCTTGTAGTACATGGCAAGCTCGGGCGTCTTATCAGGCCAGCCCAATGTGGAGAACGGCCACAGAGCCGACGAGAACCACGTATCGAGCACGTCCTCATCACGGGTGAGAAGTTCGCCCGGCTTGAAGTCTTCAAGCAGGTTCTGCACATAGGCCTTCATCGGCCCTTCATGCGCAAGATAATGCTGAACAGCAGCGCTCAAGGCCTCTTCTTCGGTTTTTTCGACAAAAACCTGACCATCTGGACCATACCACGCCGGAATCTGGTGCCCCCACCAGAGCTGACGGGAAATTGTCCAGGGCTGGATATTCTCCATCCAGTCAAAATAGGTCTTTTCCCAATTTTTGGGCACAAAGTTTGTGCGCCCTTCGCGGACACTGGCAATAGCAGGCTTGGCGAGTTCACCGGCATTCACATACCACTGATCGGTCAGATAAGGCTCAATCGGCACGCCGCCGCGATCGCCATGCGGGACCATGTGCGTATGATCGTCGATCTTCTCGAGATAGCCGCCCTCTTCCATCATGGTGACGATCAGCTTGCGCGCTGCAAAACGGTCCTTGCCATCAAGGGCATGGATCAGTTGATCGAGATGACTCGATTTCTCCAATCCTTCGAGGAAGTCGTTGTTATCCTTCAGGAAGATCGATGCATCCATGTTCAGGATATTGATGACGCGCAGATCGTTACGCTTGCCAACCTCCGCATCATTGAAATCATGGGCAGGCGTGATCTTGACTGCACCTGATCCGGCTTCCGGATCGGCGTAATTATCAGCAACGATAGGAATCAGGCGGCCAACCAGCGGCAGAACAACATTATTGTCCAGAACCGCGTGATAGCGTTCGTCTTTTGGGTTAACCGCAACGCCCGTATCACCAAGCATGGTTTCCGGACGAGTCGTGGCAACCACAATATAGGTGTGCGGATTTTCCGGATCGAATGCGACATTCTCAAGCGGATAACGAAAATGCCACAGATGGCCTTTAAGCTCACGCTGCTCGACTTCGATGTCGGAGATCGTTGTCAGCAATTTCGGGTCCCAGTTGACCAGACGCTTGTCCTTGTAGATCAGCCCCTGCTTGTAGAGGGTGACAAAGACTTCAAGAACGGCCTTCGAAAGCCCCTCATCCATGGTGAAACGTTCACGCGACCAGTCACAGGATGCGCCAAGGCGCTTCAGCTGATCGACGATAATGCCGCCGGATTCCGACTTCCATTCCCAGACCCGCTCGATGAATTTTTCGCGGCCCATGGCACGGCGGCCCGGCTGCTGGCGTTCCATCAACTGGCGCTCGACCACCATCTGTGTCGCGATACCTGCGTGATCCAAACCCGGCTGCCACAGCACATTCTTGCCGCGCATACGCTCGAAGCGGACAAGAATATCCTGAATCGTATTGTTCAGCGCGTGGCCCATATGCAGCGAGCCGGTCACATTGGGCGGAGGAATAACAATCGAGAAAGGATCAGCGCCGGGCTTTGAACCAGCTCCAGCCTTGAATGCTCCAGCTTCATCCCAGCGTTCTGCGATCTTCGGCTCTATAGCCCCGGCGTCATAGGTCTTCTCAAGCATGCGAATAGTCCGTCATTTTTGCGGAAAAGGATTAGCTACGGTGTAAACCGAATGGCTGGACATAAGTCAATGATAACTGGCGAATGTCGTCGGAATGGCTTTGACTCGCGGGTAGAAGAACTCCGTGAGTATCATCGTATCGCACATTGCGCTTACATCAAGGCGAATGCCGTCTCGCAAGCTATAGCCACAAGCGGACGCGGAGTCTGCGGAGCGCGATTATATACGCTCTCGCGATTGTTGGGAGAATGTAGTCCGGATCCATATTAGCGTTTGGCGCCACGCGCCACGCGCTCAATTTCCTCACGTACAAGACGCTCGACGAGATTTGGCAGATTGTTATCCAGCCAGTCCTGCAGCAAGGGCCGCATGATTTCCTGTGCGATCTCGTCAAAAGAACGCCGCTGCTCGTTCTGCACCGCAAAGGAAAGATCACCGAAAGCGGCACTGACCTGACGTTCCGTCGCTTCAGACAGGATCGGCTCCAATGCACGCTCCAGATCCAAAGACACTTCGTCACCTATGGTTGCCTCTGATGCATCAGAGACGGCTTCAACGGGCTCCGGAGTAAACGTCTGCTCTTCCGCCTTGATCTGCTCCGGTTCAATGGCAGGCTCCTCGTAGGGTACAGGCGCGACGACAGGGGTTTCGATAATCGCTTCCGGTACTTCAAAGGTCTCTGCCTCATGCCCATGATAGTCCATTGGCTCATGCACAGACGTTTCGGGAATGACGGGTGTCTCCAGAACTTCAGGCTGCACGACTGATTCCGTTACGGTAGCTTCGCGTTCAACGAGTTTCGACTGAAGCGGCGAGAATGGCCGGCTCAGCGGTGCCTCAAAGGATTGCGGGGCCGGATGCGAAACGGCAATGCCTTCGCGTGGCGGCAATTCCACCTCTTCGTCGGCTAGATCATAGGACTGAGGCTGCACCTGCATTGCAGCGGTCTGAACAGGGACATCTGAATTAACGGGTGTAGGCACAACATCATCCGTGCGCGTCGTATCACTCTCTTCGATGATGCGACGGATCGAGGCGAGAATCTCTTCCATAGAAGGTTCGCGCGCCACGCTGGATGATTGTGCCATGATACTCTCGCCTACTACATCTTGTTTCGCTGCCAAGCAACGAATCTGCATTCAGTGTAGAGGCTTACATTGTCTTTGAGAATCCCTCGGGCCGACAATCCGGTCTAACCCACAGACTTTTCTGGCCATCGCGAAAAACCTGATATCTCAATCCACAAACGCAAATGCCGCCGGAAGTTGACCGGCGGCATCTGAATAATCTCGAATGAATGGACCCAAAAGCCTAACGGCCGTCTGGCGTCCGCAGTCCGAACCACTTGTCCTTGACGGCTTCGTAATGCTCTTCCGGCTTGTATTGAGCCACTTGCAGCCCGATCCGTTCCGGCGAAAGCCGTCCAACGGCCAGAAGTACAGCATAACTTGTGACGACGCTGTCACGTTCAGCTTGCGCCAAAGCGATCTGTCCGGAAAGAACCTGAGCCTGCTGCTGCAATACGTCGAATGTCGTGCGCTGGCCAACCTTGCGTTCTTCAATCACACCGTTCAAGGCGAGCTGTGCGGCGGAGATAACGGTCTTCTGCGCAACAATGGATGCCTTGGCGGCTTCAAGCTGCGACCAGGACTTGGCAATCGCCTGACGCACCGTATCCCGCTGTACATCAACTTCAATCCGGCGCTGGGCCGCAGTTTCCTTGGCCTGACGAACCAGTGCTGGCGTGCGACCACCGCTGTAGATCGGAATGGTCAGCGTGATGCCTGCCGATGCCGTGGTGTAATCATTTGACGAGCCCGGCGTGCCGCCCGTGTAAAAATCATTGCGGTTCACGCTACCGCTCAACCCAACTTGCGGCAGCAAAGCACCTTCGTTGGATTTTACGTCATAGCCAGCTGCGTCAAGTGCATACTGCGTCGCCAAAATCGCTGGGTGATCGTTAGCTGCAATGGCAAAAGCCGAATCCATGGACTTGGGCAAGTTCTTCGACGCAATACTTGCCGACTTGAGGCCAGTCGGCGAAGCGCCAACAATCTGAATATATGTCGCTTCGGCGGTCTTTGCATCTGAACGCGCTACGTTAAGCGTGGCGATAGCCGCCGCTTTCTCCGCGTCAGCCTGCGCAACGTCTGTTCGCGTGCCTTCACCAACATCAAACCGAGCCTTGGCAGCACGCAGCTGCTCATCAAGGAATTCAAGGTTCTTTTGCCGCAGAACAACGATCTGACGTGCCAGATACACGTCCATGTAGGCCTGTGCAGCACTGAAAAGCAGATTCTGAGTGTTGTTCCGCAGATTCTCGCGAGCAGCCAAAACCTGCGTCTTGGAAGAAGCTACTTTGTTCTGTGTTTGAAATCCGTCAAACAACGTCTGGTTGACCGAAATACCATATGTTCCACTGGTGGAATCATTGGTGCTGCTGCCATCATTCCGGCGCGCAGCAGCGGTCAAATTCGCTGTGGCTGAAATTGTCGGACGATAACCGGATTTGGCAACGGCAACACCCTCATCCGTCACGCGCACACCGGCACGATCAGCATTAAGCGTCGAATTGTTGCCATATGCCTTGGCCATGGCGCCAAGGATCGTTTCTGCCAGTGAAGGCGTAGATGTCAAGACCGTCGCCGACAGCAGCGCCGCGGTGAGTACTCGCTTACCCGCTATGAACACCATAAACCCCTTCATTCTCTAAAATCTGTAAACCCCAGACCGAACCGACTGGTTCGACCACATGTCGTTCATTAGCTTTCAATTTGCAAGATGGACCACAGACACATTTTTCGATATCCGAACAAAGTGGTCAACCGTTGCACTTTTGTCTCATGCGCGACAGTTAAAACTCGAACTCAGGCACTTTCTCAAAACCGGGAAGCAGCTTCACGGCAGAGTTGAAAGCAGGACGACCGGACACAACTCCATCATTCTTGACGTAGATCATGGCCTTGGCAGAATTGCCCGCGCCCTCAACGGCGACAAGACGTCCCCCATCCTTCAGCTGGTCGAATAATGGACCAGGAACATGATCAATACCACCCTCAAACAAAATCACGTCGTAAGGTGCTTCTGAAGCGTAGCCATTTTGCAACGGCGCGCTAACCACAACCACATTGTCATAACCAAGTTCCGCCAGCGTCGTGGTTGCCTGCTGTGCAAGGCTCTGATCGTTTTCGAGCGCAATGACTGACCCGGCGATTCGCGAAAGCACACCAGCCGAGTAACCAGTTGCACAACCAATATCGAGCACGACATCGTCAGGCTGCACATTTGCCAATTGTACAAGCTTGGCGAATGGCGAAGGTTGCATCAGATAACGTGGGCCTGATTCCGCAGTAGCCGCAGCCACAAGCACATCCTCGTCAATGTAAGCCAGAGGCACACGCGCGGCCGGTACAAATTTTTCGCGGGGGACATCAAGGAACGCCTGAAGCAGTGGTTTGTCGGTCACATCAGTCGTACGCAACTGATTGTCGACCATCTTGATGCGAAGATCTTCAAAGTTCAGCGTCATGGTCCACAAGCTTTCCTGGCAAGGCACTTGCAACACAGAGCGCTTGCAAGCGCGTAACAGGCCTCCGCCGGATGATTACAGCAGAAGCAATAATTTAGGACAGGATGTGGCAAAAAATTAAGCCATCGTCAATCAATGTCTGCCCTGACGAGATGACATAGCTGTCATTTTTCACGAATATCAACCATTTCTCGCGAGCCGTAATCTTTGTGCAACTCTTGTCGCGTTTTTCAGGGGACGGAACGCCGGGGGTCATCGTCTTGCGATTGATTCTTTGGTGACCCGTAACAGCGATAAATTTTGAGATTCGAAACATCTGGTACCGCGTCTAACGTCATTGTGAATTGATATGAGCAGCGTAATTGCGCGACTAACTGAATGCGACACATCTTAAAGTATAACAAAAACAGGCGTCGAACTGGTTGAAAATCCGTGGTAAAGTAAAACGCACTGAAGCTGCTTTTATTTACCTTGCTATTGTTTTCCGCTCACGCATGTACTCAATTCTGTGATTGAACTGACAGCACGCACCTGCCATTGTCATACGCAGGCAAAAGGAATCGGTAAGCGGTAATAGGAATTAGGCGTAAATGATTGATTTCAAAGGACTGGGCGATTTTCCCGTCAGTCACGACGAACTCACCGGACTGGCCGACAGGGATGCGCTTGAAGAACATCTGGATAGTCTTTGCGCATCTTACGGCGAAAGTGACTTCGTTGACCGCATAGAATTTGCCGTTCTTTGTATCGATATTGACAGCTTCAAGACCATCAACGAACAGTATGGCCGCAGCGACGGTGATAATCTTCTGCGACTGGTAGCAGACCGGTTGCAGTCCTGTTTGCGCAAGAACGATGTGGTTTACCGTCTGGGCGGCGACGAGTTCGCCATTGTGCTCGTTCAGGTAACGGCAGAAGAGACCGCCCGCGTTGCCGACAGGATCATCGGATCGATCTCTCAGCCCTACGATCTGGGTGGAGACGCCCCCATCCGAATAACGGCGACAATCGGTGCCGCACTTGCCCCGCGTGACGGCCAGACACCGGAAAGCCTGCTTTGGTGCGGTGATGCCGCGCTCTACATTGCAAAAAACGCCGGCAGAGGTGTATATCGCCGCTATTCGGAACGCCGGTCCAGCTAATTCCGGGTCTGGTTCAGCACTGTAACGTCAGTGCCGTCGCCGTTAATGCTCCGATACGGTAAAAATGGCTGACTCGATGAATCCCACAGAACGGCAGGCTTTCGATCAGGCAAATGAGGCAATTCGCCTCGGCGCCACCGGCAACCATTTGCTTGCGGTCAAGCATTGGGAAAAGGCTTCGCGCATTGCGGATGAACATTTACCGCAGACAGATATCAATTTCTGGATCAAGAGCGGATTTGGTGCGGCTCTCTTTGACGCAGATCGTTTTGACGAAAGCATCGCCATATCGCAGATGGCGCGTGACTGGTGTCTTGGCCATAAGCAGCCACTGGCATCGCTCTCCATTGCGCGCTCATACCTTGCCCTTGGTCAAACCACGGCCGCAACGACTTACTTGCGCGAAATTCACACCCTGATCGGTAACGATATATTCGCAGCGTTCAATGATTCCGACGAGGTTAAAATACGCGCGGCCCTCTCGGACAGTGAACAAAATTGAAATAAAACGAACAATACCAATATTTTAATCGATTTTACTGTGTGTTTTGCAGTCCAGTATTATTGACAGCGGAACACTTGTTTAAAATTGAAATTAAAATCTTCGCCGCCACAATGATTTTTGTAATAGACCGTCGCAATTGTTGATTTGAACTGCAGAACTCTTGCCTATTTTGATCGCTACCACGTCCGGCAGTTCAATTCGGAGTCACAGAATGACGATCAAGACCGTTCCACAGGAAGTCTACCAGCGCCATGAGCGCGAATGGCAGTTGCTTCGTGAAGCCTTGGCTAAAAACAAGTCCGCGAGCGACGCCCAGCCGGGTATCAATGTTGAACCGAGCATGCCTGCAGAGGCTATTCCGGGCGCATTCCCGCAGTAATCCGGCAGACATATAACCCGCGCGGTCAACATTATTGGCCGCGCGGGCTTTATTTTATCCGTATTAATATCAATTGAATTGACAAACAGCAGCTTCTAATTTCGTTTGAGCGACCAAATCCGGGATTAGAAACGGTAACACTATATGAGGAAAATCCTCATCATCGCATTGTCTGTCATTGCCGCTTCGAGTGTCGTGCTCGTCAGCAGCGCTGAAGCCGCGCGATTCGGGTTTAGTTTCGGTGGACCTCGTGGCCACGGGAGTAAGCCGAGTGGCAAGGCCAGCAGCATGAACCCCGGCAAGGGGAATAACGTTGGCCCCGGCAAGGGAAGCGGTACCGGCCCTGGCAAGGGCAGCAGCACCGGCTCTGGCAGAGGGGGCCCTCAAGGCGGGCACAGGCGATAGTCTTGGATACTATATGGACACTAGCGTTAATTATTGTCCCGTCCATGGGTTTCATTTTGATGCTGGCGACGCTCGCGGCCTTCTTCGGATGGCTCTTGCGCAAGGTCATAGCTATCTCAATTGAAGCGTCACACCTTTATAGCCTGCTTTTTGTGAGCGTTCTGGCTGCATGGCTTTATGGGATTGAGACTTATAAAGGGCTTGGCTTTTCCGCGGTCTTAGTAATGTGTATATTTTTAAGCATATTTGCCTATTTTGCACTTTTCATCATTCAATGCTCTTTAGCATGGCGATCGGACAGGGCTTCATTATCGCTTCAATCTCAATCTTCCCTAAAGACAGCGCCGCCTTCCTCTCACGACACAACACCTATTTCGCAAGCCTGAATAATGTTCGGGCGATAGCTTTGGCAAAAATCCAGATAGGTTCTGACAATTGTCGATTGATGGCAATGCGGGGGATAGATCAGCTTGATAGACCATTCAGGCAACGGATAACGCGGCAGCAATGGTATGAGACCTTAGTCAGCCATAGTCGCATCGAGCAATCCTTGGATCAGTTTCGAGTTTACTCCGTCCGGGTTGTGCAAGCCGTAATTATCGTACCAATCCTGAGGTGCTTCGGGATGAGGCCCGATCAGCGTTGCACTGCCTTTGCCATAAGAGTAGCGTGCGGCTGCCACATCCCCGTTCTGGTAGTGCGCAAGTGCCAGAAAGCCTGAATTCGCATCATTTTTTGGAAGATATGGGCCATCCTGGTAGTATGTCCATAACTGAGAACCCTTCCATTTAATGGGCACCACGTAATCACCGATATCGGAAACTGGAAACCCCGGTCTTCCAACCTCGGAATCGGTTTCACCTTCCACAATATGAAAACCCAGATCCGTGGCGAGATACGCGCCCATGCAAATTCCCAGATACCGCCCGCCTTTGGATACGAAATCCCTGACAGACTGGATGCCAGCTTTTCCAAGGCTTTTTCTCGCCCCTTCAATATCCTGTCCACCGCCGGGTTGGACATACAATGAAGCCCCGATGAAACTGGATGGTTCCAACTTCAACTTTTCATTCGGGCCGATAAACTGAACGTCAAAATGAAAGGTACTGTTCTTTAAGGCGTCGGCGATTGCAGAAGAACAATCATCACATCCGGCAGGCCCGCGATACACAAGAGCCAAACCGCCCTGCGATGCATTTGCAGGGCTGTTCAGCACGAGAAAACACAAGAGAAGTGCATATTTTGCTCCGCCAAACATAATCGAATTCCCAATTGATCTGATCCTGCGCGCCCTACCCTATGTCAAATTGCGGTTTAATTTTGTGAAGCAGCCAACCCATACAGAAGCTCTCCGGATGTGACGGAAGCCCCGCTTTTGTTTCACGGATGAAGTACTAGAATGACGAACTCTGCCGTGCGGTGCCGAAATGCAATGCTTCTTACGGGAGGAATCACGATGGAAAACAACAATGACAGCCTGATACTTGATCTGGTTGAATGGGTGGCCCGGGAACCGCGACAGTATGCAGATGCGATGGACGCATGGAAAACTTCCTGCCCCCGGCTGACAATTTGGGAAGATGCGATTGATCGCGGTTTCATCGACCGCTCCGCGTCACACTCAAGGACAACGCAAATCGTAGTGACCGCATCTGGAAAACAATTTCTCGCAGCCAATCATAGGCTGCAAGCCCACTAACCCGCCCTGATACACCTGGCAGGCCATAGACCCACAGCGGACTGAAGCCATCTGCTTAGGTTGGGTTTGACTGGCAAGTGTTTTCTGGCCGTAGGTCCGCACTGGGAATTTGTACCAGTACCCCGAGCCCAGTTGCACAAACATCCGTTATGAACGTTCATGGTACTTATGTTAGTCCTTTGAATTTGCCGTACAAAACTATGCGATAACGTTAAGGGATGTCATTTCAAATGCGAGACCACGTTGTCCGTCAGCTATTATTCTCCTCGGAGGCAACGAATCCCAGCACTTGTATAACCAGTCTTGCTGCTTCATGGCCCACTGCCCTGACATACATATTGTATAAAACAACTGCCTCACGAGGGGCGAACATTTCGCCACCAAATTCTTTGGCGAGACTTTCAAGACTGCGGTAAGCCCTCAACCTACCCGCGCCGACAGTTCGGTCGATGTAAAGTATCTCACCAAATGGGCCGCGGTATGCATAGATCGCATGCGCTCCTGCGGTTTTTCCTTCTCTGATCAGATTGACACCTATCATGACGACACTGCCGTCGCGGGGAACCAACTGCTCCAATTCCTTAACACTTGAAATGTTTTTCCAAGGGCTGACCTTGACGCCAAGTTGGGTGAGAAAGCTAACACCCACCTTCAGATCGGCGATGGCTGGCAGGTGCCCCATCTTCAATCCCAGGGCGGCAGCAATATCATCAACACTGGCAAAAAGTCGCCCCTCAAATTTATGACCTAATTGCGCGAGTGCCTTGGCGGAGGCGACCCAGAAACACCCGCCCGTCGCCGCCTGGGCCGGGATATCAGCAATGAGACGCACGCGAATGGCGCCTTTTACGGCCTGCAGAGCTTCAGCTGCTTTACCTACCGGGAAAATAGCGACAACGCGCAGTGCATCTTTGCCAACGCCGCCAAGTGTGCCTTCCTTGACACCATCACCCAATCTGAGGATGTCCACAAAGCCTTGACCAAAGGTCATCACAGCGGATGCGCCCGCACCGACAATCATCGCGCTTTGACTGTAGTGCGAGTCCTCCACCCATTTGTCGATTATTCCTTGGGATTCGTTCTTTTGGCCATCCCACCAGTCAGCGATCTCAGTGAATTTCCACATGCGCGCGCCCCCAAGCAAACTCAATTAGATGTCAACGAATATCCGTTAAAACGTCGATACTCGACGGTGATGAATTACTGCGCGGCAGTCAAACGCAATCTATTGCATTGGGGGTGCTGCTTTTGGAACGGAAGAGCTTGCATGTGAAATAATGGGAATTCTGTGCAGGTAAACGCCCCTCACTAAACGCAGCGATGAAAGCGTGCAATGTGGCATTTAATTGCCTCGGTATATTTAGTTCGTATAATTCTGACCTATCTTAAACGGCGCCGCCGTTGGACACCAAAACCGACGGCACCCAATGCCAGACCCAAGACAAGACCACCTGTGTGTGCCCAGTTTGCCACCGGTCCAAGAACATTTGTCCAGCACAAGATAAACCAACCAAACATGATGATAACGTTGTTATGCGTGATAAAATAAGCGCTTGATCCCTCTGCCCGGACACGAATGAATACGTAGCCAAAGAGGCCATAGACCACTCCGGACATCCCGCCAAAAGAGGGGTTCTGCAGTAAATATTGCGTAATGTTGGACACAAGCGCGAGCATCATAACTAATATGATAAACCGGATATATCCAATGCGTTGCTCAATCTGGCCGCCCAAATCATAAAGCCAGAACATATTGAAAATCAGGTGCATCGGGCTGAAATGTAGAAAGATGGGTGTGAACAGACGCCACACTTCGCCATTCATAATATCATGAAACCTATAGTCAGACTGGCTGGCTATCATAAGTTCAGACGTGACTTCTGGATTGTCTCCCAAACGGGTAACGATCGCAATGACAACACAAACCAGAATAAGGATCAACGTCGGCGTGGGCGATTTAATAACAGGCAAGGTAAAATCCCAACTGTATCCGAATGGCATCCATTATCGATGAGACAGAGATACCGGTTGCTACATCCATGAAAATACAAGCAATAACAAATAGATAACTAATTGTGGAAAGAATTGGAGGCCTCGCCCGGAATCGAACCGGGGTGCAAGGATTTGCAGTCCTCTGCGTAACCACTCCGCCACGAGGCCTCATTGACTGGGGACAGGACACAAGTCCATGAATCTCCGGTGCCGTTCTCTAGGAGACCAATCTGGCGCCGTCAAGTCATTCCCGACAAAATCCTGTCGCTATGGCAAACAGAATTTTCCGAGGCAAAAAGTATGGATGCTGGGCATGACATTGCTTTTTTCGAGATTGATTGACTGCTGAATGACAGCTTGCTCGCCTATGCGGATCAATTATGATTCAAACTATGGAAGTGACCCCATCCCCACACAATGACAACGGGCCCTCGGCGTCAGCCCTGCGATTTCCGCTCAAGCGCATTGCGCGTGTCAGTCTTTTCTTTGCGGGACTTCTGATCGCATCCTATGTCGCCAGCGCCCTGTTCTATCTGTGTCTTGCCGGTTGGGATTCTTTCAGCAAACCAGAATCCATCGCCAAGCTCTCAGATGTCAGCCAATGGTTCAACATCGCACCGCTTATAGCAATCATCGCGTTCCTGCCTGCCCTGCTGGCAGTGACCATTGATCAAGCCAGGCAACGAAGCTCCGCGCTGTTCTTCATGGTCTGTGGTGCGCTCCTTGGTGTTATTCTCGCCGCCGCTATCCGAAACATCACAGCCATAGTGATGATCGGGAGTATAGGTGCCGTAGCTGCGCTCATCTTCTGGCTTATTGCTGTTCACTCCACCCGCAGGTTTCTCTAGACGGGTGAAATCTCGTCACCCTGCCCCAGCGCTCTTTGCATCAGCACCGTATCCACCCACTGTCCAAATTTGAAACCAACAGAACGCAATGTTCCCACCGGCTCAAAGCCAAGCCGCTCGTGCAGTCTCAACGAACCTGCATTGCCGCTATTGCCTATTATGGCCACCATCTGCCGCCAATCGCCTGCCTCGCATCGCCTGATCAATTCACCCAGCAACAACGACCCTATACCGCAGCCGGACATTCCATTGGCGATGTAAACTGAATCCTCCACCGTATAACGATAGGCAGGGCGTGGCCTATAGAGTGTAGCGTAGCTATATCCGACGATATGCCCGCCCGCCTCGGCCACCAGATAGGGCAATCCGGCAGTGAGAACGCCTGCCTTGCGCGCCATCATGTCATCCAGCGATGGAACCTCAACTTCAAAAGAAGCGATACCATTGAGCACATGATAGGCATAAATGGATTGAACTGCTGCCATGTCGCGATCATCAGCATCACGTATATGCAAGGCAGCGGAATCAAACTGCGAGGCCTTTGATTCAAACAATTGATTATTCAACAGATTATCCTTCGGGGTTCCGCGCAGGACATCGGCTGGCGTCAGGCCGATATCATCAAGCAAGTCTGGTTCAAGCCCGCGCAACGCGGCAAGTTGATGGATTCGTGATTGGGGTGCAGCTGTCAGATACCAGTTCATCTGCTGCAACAACGCGCGGATTCTGCCCACCTGTACCGCCATTTTACCGCATCCTGCCCATCCTTTTCACCGACCATCGGTCAAAAAGCTGATGACACTGTGATCCCATTCACAATATAAAAGAAGCTTTGGTAGACTATACGAATTATAAGGAAATCTTTGTGTCGTCCCTTAGCCTTGATCAACTTGCAACCTTCGTGGAGGTTATCGAACTCGGCAGTTTTTCAGCCGCTGCAGACCGATTGAACATCAGCCAACCGGCCGTGAGCCTGCAGGTGCGCCAACTCGAAAAGCGGCTCGGCGTTCTCCTGATCGAGCGAATCGGTCGCAAAGCCACCCCAACAGCTGCCGGTACTGAACTTCTCGCCCATGCCGGGCGCATTAACCGGGAAGTCTCAGGCGCTTTGGATGCCATGGCCCGATATACGACAGACACAATCGGGCGTGTGAGGCTCGGCACTGGCGCGACCGCCTGCATCTACCTGCTGCCGCCGCTCCTGCGCAGTCTGCGCCAGGGTTTTCCCTCGCTGTATATTACCGTCAGTACTGGCAACACCATAGATTTGGTCAAGGCGGTGGAAGACAATGTGCTCGACGTAGCACTTGTGACCATGCCCGCATCGGGTCGTATGCTCGAAATTAAATCAATCCTGCGAGAGGAATTCGTCGCAATCGCACCGGCTGGTGTAGTCATGCCGCCGCAGGTCACGGCTGCGGAACTGGCCAAGAATCCGCTGATTCTCTTTGAATCTTCCGGTAACACGCGCCGGGTCATTGACCGATGGTTTGAGCAGAGTGGCATAACCTTGCAACCTGTCATGTCACTGGGAAGCGTGGAAGCAATCAAGGAGTTGGTCCGAGCCGGACTTGGTTGGGCTATCGTTCCCGCAGTGGCTGTGCGGGAACCGGAACAAAGGCGGGCCTTTACGGTGCGCCCGCTCATCCCCAATCTGCACCGCGAGCTGGCACTCATTATCCGACAGGACAAGATAGTAACCCGCGGCCTGCGCGCATTGATCGCTGCGATCTCCGAAAGCGGCACACGCAGACAGATCTGAGATTCAAAACCTGTACTGAATTACAGCCATTGCCTGCCATCGCCGCCCGCGCAGCCATAGGGTGGCAGATTATTGCCAAAATTCTTCTTCAGCTGGGCGCAACCCCACTGCCTGATCGGGACGGGCATATAATTATTGAGGCTGATTCCAACCTCATCATAGGGGCTCGTGGTGTTTGTTATGTACTGGTACCAGCGCCCGCCGATAATAACGACCAGCGCAATCACAGCGACAAGCAATATCCGCACGAATCTCATCATCCCACCCCTCCCTCAGGCAAAGAACCAATAGGAACAGGGGTAGCAGCGCAAAAGAACTGCGCCAAGATAGAACGAATCAAATTTTTGAATCAGAAATCGCACGGCTCATGAATACGGCCAAACAGCCTGAAATCAGGCCTTGCTGTTGCTGGCAGAGGATCGATTCCCCTTCCAGCGCCGTCCAAGCTTCACTTCGAGCTGGCGTCGCTTGCGCCGGACGATCGTGGAATCATGCGAAAGCACGACAAGACCGAGCGGAATCATCCAGAAACCGAGAATCGGCAGGAAACCGAGTATTCCGCCAACAATAAGCGTACCACCCAGCGTGCGACGCATTGCCACCGATTGCGGTATTGGCACATGACGGCCAAAGATACGCATATGGCGGCGTTTTGGCGTCGTGGAATGCTCTTTAGCACCGTTTGACGTATGATTACCGGTGTTTTCGGGGCGTTCGGTCACTCAGCAGCTCTTTCGTATTTCGTGTTCAACAGACCCCCGATGTAGGGACGCCGGACGGGCATTTCATCCTTTCCTGTGAACATTATATGAAAAAAAGCGAAATGGTCCTTTGCAAAAGCGAAACCCTTTTGCTATAGGCCACTTCGCTGATGACTGAGTAGCTATTCCCCGGTAGCTCAGTGGTAGAGCAACCGGCTGTTAACCGGTTGGTCGCTGGTTCGAATCCGGCCCGGGGAGCCAGTCACCTCAAAGGCTTAGCAGCTCACGCTGCTGAGCCTTTTGCTTTTAGAGCTATTTTCGAACATTTACCGCGCTATAACCACTCACCAATCAGACGCGAGCCCCTTACCGTTCACGGGTAATCGATGCTATAGATCGCGACAACAACACCGATCCCCCGGAGACGATATGTTCCTGCTCACTGTTGCAACAATCTGGACTATTGCAGCGCTGACACCGGGGCCGAATTTTTTCATGGTTGTACGTTGCACCCTCACCGGCTCGCGCAAGATCGCGATCTCTGCCGTCGCAGGCACCATAACGGGAACACTGTGCTGGGGGCTTGCCGGGTGGCTGGGCGTCGGTTCATTGTTCATGGCCGCGCCGATTGCCTATATGGGTTTGAAAATTGCTGGCGGTATCTATCTTCTTTGGCTTGGTCTTCGGCTGCTCTGGCAGGTACGCCAGCCAAAGGGCGACATGATTATTCCTGCAAACAAGGTCAAGCTGACACCCATGGGTGCATGGCGTCTCGGGCTTGCCACCAACCTCGCCAATCCAAAATCCGCGCTGTTCGTCGCCAGTCTGTTCGCAGCAACCATGGCACCGGGTACACCCTGGACCCACGGCGCCGCAGCGGTGGTCGTCATGGTGACCATATCAACCATCTGGTATGCCGGCCTTGTCGCCGCCCTCAGCCATCGTACGGTTGCTGACGCCTATCAGCGGGCGCGGCGCGCCATCGATGCCTTCGCTGGCACAATCTTTATTGGTTTTGGCTTGAAACTGGCATTGTCTGATCGGTAGTCAGAGCCGAGCCAAGAACTAGTATAGCTCACTTTTTCAACACGAACTTTTGTACTTATGTATAATTGAAAGTGCCCAATCTCCATGTTAGCCCTAGTGCTTGGAGATGATTTGATGTCCGTTTTAGCAATCACGATTCTTTGTATTGTTGCCACATGGGTGGCCTGCTTTCTGTTTCCGCATCTTGACTGATGAGCCGGGTCTGATGGCCTGCGCTTCCCGCTCAGCGAAGCAGCGGCAATCCTGACCACATGCGCCGCGATATCAACGCACCCATGTGGTGTTCTCGACATAAATATCGGCTTCCATAGTAGCCTGAACAAAGATCGATCGTACCATGGCGGGCGAAGCATGGCCCTCCATTGCCTCGGTGCAGGCCATTTGGGCGAGAAGGTAAATCCTCCCCCGCTCACCCGGCCAATCACTCGATAAAAACTCGGCGGCTTCAGCCACGGAACCGATGTTCCGCAGCTTGAACGAATGAAGTGACTCCACGGTCACCGGTTTGAACTGAGCGTTTTTCATGGCTTAGAAACGCGGATCGTTAAAACTGGTTCCAATCTGAAAAGCGCCTGTGGCAAAATTGCGATGCTTGCGCTTATCGCAAAGCCGTTCCCATCACATGCACGTTATCAGCTAAGTCGCAGATTTGCGTATTCAGCAGAGCTCCGCATGTCTGTCGTCATGAAACACTCGAAGCGATAGCCTCTTATATCCTCTATTAAGTCCATTCTCCCAACTCGCAGAAGTATCTGGCAAATCGTAAAAATCACTTGCCCCGGCGTCTATCGAGATACCGGGGCATGCAGCCAGTCTCACAATGGGTAGCGTCTAGAACGGTTGACGGAAATCCAGCCAGCGTCGATCACTATCCGGGAATTTCAGGTAGGAGCGCATGCTGGGGCTCAGATTGATATCGCAAAGCAGGTGGCCATTGAGGTCAGACAGACTGCCCCCAGGTCCATTGCTATGCTTTGCCGCCGCAGGAATCATCCACGACAGATTAAGGCCAAAATATCGAACTTCAGTCATTTCAGACTCCTAAAGTCATCAAGCTCTTTTCTATGTCTGGAGAAATAGTTCTTTATTTCTGGGATCACCAACGTAAAATGACGCATAAGCCATCAAGCCATTTAATGGGTAAATCATGTCATCCCTGCCGCTTCCAGCCATCCGCGTGTTCGAATCCGTTGCTCGCCTGCAGAACTTCACCAAAGCGGCTGAAGAACTGAACATGACCCAATCAGCGGTAAGCTATCAGGTGAAGCTGCTGGAGGAATTTGCCGGGGCACCGTTGTTTCACCGGCTTGCCCGCGGCGTCTCCTTGACTGATAAGGGCGACCTCGTAGCGCCGGTGATCCGCCGTGCGCTGGCCGAACTCAGTGAAACCTTTCGCGCTATCCGCGAGGAGCAGAATTCGGTTCTGCTGGTTTCGGTCATACACACTTTCGCCAGCAATTGGCTGACGCCGCGCATTGTGGATTTTCAAACCCGGTTCCCGGATATATCGGTACGCTTCGATATTGCGTCGCGGATGGTGGACTTTGTGGCCGAAGGTATCGATTGCGGCGTCAGGATGGGTAAGGGAAGCTGGCCGGGATTAAAAGCGCACCGGTTGCTTTCCGGGGGCTTTACCCCCCTTGCCAGCCCCGCTTATCTCGAAAAATACGGCCGGCCACAAACACCTGTGGACCTGCTCAACTATCATCTGATCACCCCTAATGATGATTGGTGGCCCATCTGGTTTCGTCAGGCAGGCGTGGAAGGACCACTTGTTATGGCCAAGCCGGGTGTTGGCATCGACACCCAACAGATCATCGCCAACCTCGCCCTATCAGGCGGCGGCGTCGCGCTCGTTTCAGAAGGCATATTCAAAGACGAAATTGATTCCGGCAGGCTCGTTCAACTGTTTGATGTCTGCGCCTCAACCGGCTCGGATTTCTACCTCGTTTATCCCGAAGGCAGGCAGTTGCAGCCGAAAACGCGGCTCTTCCGGGACTGGATACTGGAACAGGCGGGCGTCCTCTGATTATTTCCTGCCGTAGGCTGCCATAAACACGCTTACGCCTTGCTCGGCATGTCGGCGCAACGCGTCAAGTTTCGGAATGGCCCCATCACCCAACAGCATAACCTGATTGACGGGCTCGGCCATGACGAGCCAGTTGAAATGGGATGCGGCAATTGCCGGGTCTTCAATCTCAAGCAAGCCACGTTCGGCGAACACAGCAAAATTTGCCGCCAGAGCCATCATCGCGCGCTTCGGGCCGCGCTCATAAAGCACCTTGGCCAATTCAGGAAAACGGCTGACCTCCCCGATCACAAGGCGGCGCAGCTGCATGAGTCTCGGCGTCAGAACGACTATCAGCTGTTGATATGCATAATTCGAAAGATACTCCGCAAGATCTTCGCTGCCTTGAAACTCCGGAATTTGACTGTGGACCCTGTCACCGGCAACGCTGACCATGCTGGTCACGATCTCAACAAACAGCGCTTCCTTGCTCTCGAAATGCTTGTAGACCGTTTGCTTCGAAACAGCCGACCGCGCAGCGATATCGTCCATATTGGTGCCAAGATAGCCGTTCTGCAGAAACACCTCTGTCGCCGCATCAAGGATCGCCTTGTGCTTGCGCTCGGAACGGTTTGGTTCCGCTGTGCCCGCTGGATGAATTGAAGTCACTTTCGTCATAAAACCGCTTACCCGCAATTGCTGCACCCTAGCATGATTCCCGATGGGATCGAGTGTGTACCGTTGACACATAGTACTGGACAGTCTAGTTTGATTCAAGGAGATCAATACACATACAGGTTTGCTCAGTTCACGAAGACTGTTGGCCGGATGCGTGCCAACGGCTTATCAACAGGAGTTGCACAATGACGTTTCCTACCAAGACAGGTACATTGAAAGTGCCGGGCGCCAAAATTTACTATGAAGCCCAAGGCTCTGGGCCTCTCCTGCTGCTCATTGCCGGAGGCCCCACGGATGCAGGGGTTTTTGCCGGACTTTCACATTATCTCGCCGACCGCTACACGGTGGTGGCTTACGATCCTCGCGGGAATTCACGCAGTCCCTTCGATGGCAAGCCTGAAGCATTGCAGCTTGATGTTCACGGCGACGATGCCGCCCGGTTGATTGAAGCATTGGGCGGCGGACCTGCCTTTGTGATGGGTAATAGCGGCGGCGCGCAAATCGGGCTCAATCTGGCCGCGCGGCATCCGGAAAAGGTGCGCGCACTGGTAGCGCATGAACCGCCATGTCTGATGTTGCTTCCCGATCCCAGCGAGGCCTTGGCCGGTAACAAGGAAATTCACGACACCTATCAGCGCGAGGGCGTGGAAGCGGCGATGCAAAAGTTCATGGCCATGGCTGGATTGGACGAGCACGGTGAGGAGGAAGCGCCGCAAGCGCCTCCCCCGCCCGAAGCTCTGGAGACATTCGAGCGGATCAACGGAAACATGGAGTATTTTCTCGCCCATGGCCTCATGCCGCTTTCGCTGTACCAACCGGAGATTGATACACTGCGTACGGGTAAACCCGGTGTAATCGTTGGCGTTGGCGAGCAAACCGTCGGAGAAATTGCCAATCGTACGGGCGTAGCACTGGCTGAAAAGCTTGGCACGCAACCCGTGCAATTTCCCGGTGATCATGGCGGCTATGGCCCTCACGCCGAAGCTTTCGCAAAAACGCTTCACTCAGCATTCGCACAAGCATGAACAGCTTAGAGCGTCGCGCCTTACCCGCGGCACGACGCTCTGACAGCCGTCAAAGACAATCTGGAGAACGAACCCATGCATATACAGTTTGCCGAGCTTCCTGTGTTCAATCAGGACCGTGCGAAGAATTTCTACATTGATCATTTCGGCTGCACGGTTGCAGCCGACGTTCCCATGGGCCCGGATGGATGGCGATGGATAGAGCTTAAATTTGCGGGTTCGGAAACAAACCTGCATTTTATCAAAAGAGCGGACGATGAAGCGGCCAGCCAACCTGTGATGGTTCTTGTGGACGACAACGTTGCCGGCACCGCTGGAACCCTCAAATCAAAGGGTGTCGAAATCATCACCGAACCGCAGGCTGCGCCCTACGATCCCGGACGCACCGTCGCCGAATTCAGGGACAGCGAAGGCAACCGCATGGTGATCAGCAGCCGCTGATTAGAAAACAAACCGGCGCGCCAGTATATGCCCCCGCGCCCTCACCTCGTCCAATCCCTGCAACATTCCTTCGCGGGCGAATACGGATAGTCGCTGCCAACTCCCGTCAGCGATAGGCTTCGGTTACGGCTTGGGCTGCGCTCGCAATGATCATTGCACGCAGGGTCGGCGTTTCGCGGGAATCCGCCACAAAAACGCTGATTGCAACTTTGCCACCATCGGGTGCGGTCAAGATACCCACATCGTTTGTCGCCACGTTGACACCCTTCCAGGTGGGGCTGGTTCCTGTCTTGTGCGCAACGCTCCAGTCCTTGCCAACGCCAGCACGCAGCCTGTCCGGAAATGTCGACGTCTCGTTCATGATGGCAAGCAGCCGATTGGTTGAACCTGTAGAGATGAGCTTGCCATTCATGAGCGCGGCGAGAAATTCTGTCATCGCGCGCGGCGTAGCCGTATCGCGCGGATCTTTCTGATAAGCGTCAAAGGCAGTATCGCGCTCCACCTCCGGTACAGCCTTGATTGCCCGTTGCAGCACCTTCGCATCCACATATTCCCGCTTCCATTGCAGCCCGACAATATCCGTTTGCAGATGCCGTTCGTCGCGATCAATCCGAATACCACTGATCGCTTTGCCTGCGAGAAACGAATTGATCGTCCCGGTTCCGCCCAACCGGTCAATCAGTATATCCACGGCAGCCGAATCGCTGTCCACAATGGCGCGGCGCACAAGATCAGCGGCGTTGGTCCGAAAGAAACCGTTCCGTTCGACAATCTTCGCGAGAGGCTGCTTCATAAGGCTGAGATTTTCAGATCTGATGATAATCGGGTCTTCGATATTCACAGCGCCATGATCGGCAGCATCGAGCGTTGCTGCACCCGCAATCAGCTTCACAACACTCTGCAACGAAAATCGCTCGTCCCCCCGCACGCAGACGGACGTTCCTGCTTGGTCCAGCGCGCAGATACCAATGCGCGCATCCTTGCCCGTAGCCAATTTTTCGAGACGTTGTTGAAGCGCTGCAGGGTCTGCGATTCCTCCTGCATAACTCACATGGGATATACCCAAAGCAGACACAGCGGCAATCGCAAGTGCAAATGGCTTCATGGCTCGGCATGCCTTTCCGGTCAGTTCAATTCCCGATCTTTTATAAAACCAAGATTACGGCAGCCTTACTGGCATCTGATCTTCGGAAGGCAGTTGCAAGGATCGCGCTTGCTCCAGACCCGGTACAGCGCGTAATCTTTGACCTGATGGCTTGGGGAAAAGCATGCGGGCAACGCTCGGATAGATATTGGTGATTTTAGGCGCCTGCCTCGTCGCAGCAGCCATGTGGATATGGGTGGGCCACGACTATCTGTTGATCGATCCATTCTGGATCAGTTGGGCCATCTTCACGTTTTTCAGGCCAGCAAGCATCCCCCAGACATTCTATGACGTGCTCGTCGGCGTGACCGCTTCACTTGGAATTGCCGCATACAGCCAGGGAAAATACCTGCTTCGCCCGAAACAACCGGCAATGGGTGAGACTGGTCCCGAACAGCCATAGCCGAACCTTATATTTTCTTGAGATTCAGCGAAGATACCCGGAATCGAATCCTTACATCGCATGGAATATGCTTGGTTGAAGAATAACAACGGTTCCGACCATGCACGCCCTTACGCTTTTACTGGCTGTTATAGCGGCTGTCCTGCTCGCCTTTCAGGCAAATCCGCGCCGCGAGCACAGTTCAACAAATACCAGCGGCACGCGCTACAACGACGCTGACATTGCAGTGTTTGTGTTTGCATTCGCTCTGGTGATGGTCATTACGATGATGGTCTGGTCGCGCTAACCTCTTGATGCCTACATGGCATTCTGTCACGCTGTGCCAGAACGGTTATCCCCAAAGGTCATCAATGAAACTCCCAAAGCTGCCATTCACCGTGACGGACTGGAACAAAGTGCCGGTCACAGAACATTCGGGTGAACAGGGAAAAGCACTCTGGCGCAGCTTCACGACTGATGATTTGCGAGTACGAATTGTCGAATACACGCCGGGATATCTGGCCGATCACTGGTGTGACCGGGGACATGTTCTCTATGTTCTTGAAGGCGAGCTTGATACCGAACTGCGCGATGGCCGCACGTTCAAGCTGACAACTGGGATGAGCTATCAGGTTTCAGATTATGGTGATGAAGCACACCGGTCTTCAACGAAAACAGGTGTGAAACTCTTCATCGTTGATTAGATCACGAGCCGTAACCAACCCGCTATTTGTCTGATGCTTCTTCCTCGAACATCACGGCTACATCGGCATTGGCCGACAGCCGGACCTTGTTGCCCTCGACCTCTGCGACAAGCGACGTCGAAATATAGTGATGATGGCCCTTGTGCGAGCCCTCGCCGCTATCTTTCTTGGTTAGCTTGATACGGGCACCTTCCACGTGATCCACCGTACCAACATGGACACCATCGGCGCCGATGACTTCCATATGTTCTTTGATCTGTGTTGCAGGCATGATTTTTCTCCAAAAAGGTTACGAAGCAGAACGCGCAAGACGCGCTTTGGATGCATTGCCCCGGCGAAATTGTTTACAGCACCAGATGGGTTATTCGAATGGACGGCAATAGATGCTTGTATCCCGCTTGATCGCCTCCTACCATTCCTGACAACGGGCATAGTGTCAGGAAAGCATTGATTCAAAAATGGCTGACGAGATTCTCACACCAGCACAGATGGGCGAAGCCGACCGGCTAACCATCGCCGCCGGACCGATTGACGGATATGGATTGATGTTGCGGGCGGGCTATGCGGTTGCCCGCCACATCCTCACCAATTATGGCAGCGCGACCGCCTTTCACATTCTTTGCGGCCCCGGCAATAATGGCGGTGATGGCTATGTTGTTGCCAGCCTTCTTAACGAGAGCGGCGTCAAGGTGCATCTATGGAGCGATGACAAGCCGAAAGCTGGTTCCGATGCAGCCTTTGCCCGGCGCGATTGCAGTGTCAAAGCCGCGCCTCTTGCCGGCTTCAAGCCAGAACCCGGCAGCGTCGTCATTGACGCCTTGTTCGGTGCCGGTTTGAACAAGCCTCTTACAGGAAAAGCAGCCGTTGTAATCGAACGCAGCAACGAAGCCAGTGTCACCCGCATTGCCATCGATGTGCCATCCGGCCTTGATGGCACAACCGGCGTGCCGCTTGGTCCAGTGCTGAAGGCCGATTGCACCATTACCTTCTTTCGCAAGAAACCGGCACATCTGCTCTATCCCGGACGAAGTTTATGCGGCGAAGTCGTGGTTGCAGATATCGGCATCCATGAAGACGTGCTTTCCACAATCCATCCGCTGTGTTTTGAGAACCTGCCACAACATTGGCGACTGCCCGCTCCCGGCGTGGACACGCATAAGTACAAACGCGGCCATGTCGCCGTGTTTTCAGGCGGGGCGACATCGACAGGAGCGGCGCGACTTTCGGCATTGGCGGCCGCGCGCAGCGGTGCAGGTGCGGTCACCCTGCTTTCCCCGGCGGAATCTCTGGCTGTCAACGCCGCACATCTGACCTCAATCATGCTCAACCGCTGTGAAACCGACCACGAACTTCGGTCATTCCTGGACAGGCGCAAACCTTCCGCAATGGTGCTGGGTCCCGGTTTTGGTATAGGCGCGCGTACCCGCTCAATTGCGCTCGCCTTGCTCAAGGAACAGCTGCATCTGGTTTTCGATGCCGACGCGATCACCTCGTTTCAGGACCACCGCGACGAGTTGTTCAATGCCACACGCCGTGCATCCGAGGTCCGGCTGGTGCTGACGCCGCATGAGGGCGAGTTCACGCGGCTGTTCCCCGATATTGACGAAGACAATACGCCTTCGAAGGGAGAGCGCGCCCGTGCCGCAGCCCGGCAGGCCAATGCGATTATCATCTATAAAGGGCCTGACACAGTCATTGCTTCGCCCGATGGCCGCGCTGCGATCAACAGCAATGGTACCCCGCTTTTAGCCACTGCGGGCTCCGGCGACGTTCTATCGGGCATCACCGCTGGTCTGATGGCGCAGGGAATGGCACCCTTTGAAGCCGCCTGCGCAGCGGTGCACATCCATGCGCAGGCGGCGCTTGATCTTGGTTTTGGCCTGATAGCCGAAGATCTGCCCATTGCCGCAGCGAAGGTGATCGCACGGCTACATCATCGCTGAGTCACGCAAGCGCGGGAACAGCTCGCGCTCCAGCAACGATTTTCTGCCGCCAGCCTAAAAACAACCCCAGCGCTATAATGGCGACGCCGCCATGAACGTAATAGGCCAGACTATAACCACCACGCTGGACCAGCCAACCGGCGACAACATTACTGAACGAGGCACCAATACCCTGCACTGTCATCACGGCTGCAAGGCCCACATTGAACCGTCCGCTGCCCGAGAGCAGCCGTTCAGCGGCAACGGGGGTGACGATGCCAAGAAATCCAGCACCAAGGCCATCCAATATCTGGACAGGATAAACTGACTAGAAGTCTGCGACAGAGCCCGCAATCGCGCCACGCACCGGCAAGGCAATCAGTGCAATAAAAAACACGAAGGATAATCCGAAACGCCGGATCAGAAACGGAGCAATGGCGGCGGCGGCAATCATGGTGAGCTGTGATATGCCGGTAATCAGTGCAGTTGTGCGGAACGGTGTGCCAAGTTCGATGGAAAAGGCCTGAGCGATCAGGCGGCTCATCGGTGCATTGCCAAAATGGAAAACCATAAGGATAAGAGCGAGCAGGATCAGTCCCGGCGTCTCGATCAATACGGAATAACCAGATGGCCCCGGCTTGCCATCATCCTTTGCCAGCCCACGCGCCACCTTGTGGTCAATTTCAGCCGGATCAATCATCAGGGTTGCCGCAATGGCACCCGCGGCAGTGACAATCATCATGCCGATGATGCCGTACTGCCCCCACAAAACTGTCGTAATGTATACACCAACCAGTGAGGCGACATTACCCGCATGATTCCAGAATTCGTTGCCCGATACCTGATCGGAGAATTTTGCCTCGCCAACCAGACCGAGCGTGAGACCCATCAGGGCGGGCCCCACCACAGCGCCAACAATCGCCGTCATTGCCTGCCCGCCAACCACCACAGAAACGTTCGGCACATTAAGGGTTAGAAGTGCGGCAATCGTAACCAGCAATACAGGAATGACAATCAGCGCCCGTTTATACGGCGTGCCGTCGACCAATGCCCCGAATAGCGGCGTTGCGACCATTCCAAGAATACCGCCGCCTGTCGCAATGATTCCCAATGACATCGATGTCCAACCATGGGTAGCCAGATAGGCATCAAGAAAAGGTCCAAGCCCATCCCTGGCATCGGCGAGAAAGAAATTAAGTGCAGCAAGTGCAATGAGTGACGGAGTTAACCGATCGCCAAAACGCTCAGATGTTTGCACGCAGTTGTCTCCGAACAAGAGAAAGATGTGTTATCAACGGACAAAAATGGTTCAGGAGCCGCATTGTTCCCGTTCTGTTATGCCTGTTGGGATATTCGCCTCCCAACTTTTTAAAATTACCCGTTTGAATTAACTCTGTCTTTACCTTGATCGGGCACTTTCAATTCAAGCGCGATTTGTACTGCGTACGCGCTTCCTTAATTTTGTGAGCGTCATTATTCTGTCGTAATATCAGGGTATTCATTCTCACGTAGCGAACAGCTTGTTTCCATTTTTGACCACGGATGTACTGGCACTGGTGTTGAGGCAAGTTTAGGAAGGTCGGGTAGCTCCCGGCCTTTTGCTTTTTTAGCCCATCTCCTTTTCGCTACCAAGATCAATACTTTATGTTAGCATTCCTGCTGATACTGATTGCCTTGGCTGAGGGGCACTATCGGCAATGATTGCACTCAATATCCTGTTGCTTATGATCGAGGCGCTTGTCTATTTCGCCGTGATGACAGCTCTGCTGCATTGGCGAAAGCGCTACGGCCTCGGGGTTTTTCTGTGCGCCCTCGGTGTGATGCACTTCCTTGAGACCTATCTCGCCGCTTTTTTCTACATTCAGCTGCCGTTTGGCATCATCTCCCCCGGCTCTACTGTCCTGTTCAGTGGCAAGCTGATGATGATCCTTCTCCTTTATATCAAGGAGGATGCACTCACGGTCCGCCAGCCTATCTATGGCCTTCTTATCGGCAATTTCCTGCTGATCGGGCTCCTTTTCATCGCACGCAATCACGAAACGGTTCAGCTGGTGACCAGCCGTCAGCCTGATCTCGATTTTGTCGATGAAATGGGCATGCTGATGGTTCTGGGTACTGCTCTCCTCTTTATCGACGCCATCGCCATTATCCTGTTTTACGAAAAGCTCGGCCGCTTCTTTGCGCGACATCAGGCAATACGTATTTTCATCGTTTCGGCTGTCATCCTGAGCTTCGACCAGATCGGCTTCTTCGTGGCACTGCACTATGTCGCCGGTACGCCCGTGTCCGCGCTATGGGGCGGCTGGGTGGCAAAGCTTGGTGCGGCGCTGGTCTATAGCCTGATGGTGACGGCCTATCTGCGCTGGTTCAAGGATGAGCCGCAAAATGAACGGCGGGCGAGCCTGCGCGGTGTATTCGAAACCCTGACTTACCGGGAAAAATACGAACGGCTTCTGGAAGAAACCGGACGTGACAGCCTGACCGGTGCGCGCGACCGGCGCAGCCTGACGAGTGAAGGTCCACGCCTTTTTGCCGAAGCGCGCAAGGAAGGATCAACATTCAGCCTGATCGCCATTGATCTCGACGATTTCAAAAGCATCAATGATACCTATGGCCACCAGACCGGCGACATGGTGTTGCAGCAAACGGCGCGCAAGATGCTGGCCAATACCCGCAAGACCGATCATTTCTATCGCTATGGCGGTGAGGAATTCATCGGAATCTGTCAGGGACTTTCAAGTCAGGGATCATCCGCCCTCGCCGAGCGACTACGCACGGCAGTCGAGGCGTCACCTTATCAGAACGTGAAAAACGTCACGATCAGCATCGGCGTGGCTAATTTTCCGGGAGATGGCGAGAATTTCGATCAGCTCTTTGCCAAGGCTGATGAGCGGCTCTACCGCGCCAAGCGCACAGGCAAGAACAAGGTCATAACGCTTTAGTAGGTTACCGTGACAATGATTGTGTCATCGTAATTACCCGGCGCCGGTGTTGTCTGCGGTGGAACACGCCCATAGACAATGATGGGTTGTGATGTGCCAGTGCCAGTGCCCGCCACAGTATTTGTTCCTATCGTATTTCCCCAAGGCAACGTGCGGTTCGTGTCCCGGTAGAGGCCATAGGTGACGACACCGCCAGTCCCGGTCATTTTACGCGCCGTCGGGCTCGTTCCGGTCCCACCGAGACTGAGCGAAACCGTATATGGCACGGTCGGTGTGCAGGTTACGTTCACCTGACCGGTCTGATCAATATTGGCATTGAGCAGCCCCCTGTTACCGAAATCAATATTCTGCGCCGTGACGAGGCAATCATTGGCGAGCGTGATCTGTGCGGTGAACGCGGGCGGCGAACCCGTCAACCCCGAGGCGGCCGTACAGCCTGCACCATCATCATAACGGAAATGAAATGTGGCATTGGCACCCGTAAATGTCGAGATATAGGTCCCGGCAGGCGCGGCTTGCTGGCTGGCAAGAATTTGGCCGTAAAGAGTGATCGTGGTCGAGCCACTACCGAGCAACGGACCCAAGATTGTCGTAAATTCCACCAAAAATCCGGGGGCGCGACCGGCGTAAGGCCATGTTGCCGAACCCCACACGATGGAGCGCGCGGCATCCTGAAACAGCTGATAATTCAGCACATTGGCACCACTCAACATCTTGCGCGCGCTGGCGGTTGCTCCGCCGCTGCCTTCGTTCAAATCAGGGCAAACCAGCACTTTGCGGCCAAGACCGAGCAGACCGGAGCAATCCGCTTTCACCGTCGTCATGCTGTTGATGACATTGCCCGGAATCGTACTCCCGGAGAACACTATACCAGGAACTGTAAAGGTGCAGGATTGCGCCCAGACAACAGCGGGCAGCAGCAGGACGCCGACGAAAAAGACAAACCGGAGCAGCCAGTTCCTCATGAGCACACCACATTGCTGATTTTGACCTGCGTGCCCGGCTGGGCGCGATAGGTGAACTGCGCTTTGCAACTGCGACCATCCAGACGCTCGATGATGATTATATTCTGGGCACGCAGTTTCTCGATGAAGGCTTCACCGTCATAGCCGACGACAAATTCGTCCGTTGAACCGTCAATATGTCCGCGCAAACCAGCCTCCAGCGGTTTGCCGGCCCCATCCACCAGGCTGACAATGGCCGAGGCAGACGTCTGGCTCACATGGAAATCGACGACGACGCCGCTGCGGTCAGCCGGCACAACGATATTGCGTGTTGATCCTATGCTTGCGTCAACGGGAAGATTTTTTGGATCGATGGCCACTGTGTTTGGCTCATATGAATTCAGGTCAGGCACAAGAATCTTGCCGCTCCGGTTGGTTCTGCCAACCGGGCGATTTTCCGAGAGAACCTCAACATCAGGCGCGCCGACATCCACGACCGCAAAGGCATCATTGATGCGGTTTGTGGCGAATACACCACCGGCGGCCACCGCAAGCGCGCCATCAATCTGCGCGCTCGCGCGGGTATTCCCGTCAAACTGCTCGACATCACCCTGTACGCGCGCATAGCGCCCGCGATAACTCGCCGAGGCCAGCCGGTCTGGATTGTCACCTTCACGGGTGCGTAGACGCCAGCCATAACTGCCCTCTTCCAGGCGCTCGGACTTGGCGATATCGACGACGCCGGAGGCACCGCTTGCCGTCTGTTCGTAGCCGGTTGTTACGGTGATGTTGTTGTCAAACGGAATGGTGAGGCCAGCAAAAACACCAAAGCTGTCGCTATTTTCGAGATCGGTGAAAGCAGTTGCATAGAACGAACTGTTCTTGAACACCGTCTGACTGAAGGAAGCACCGATGATACGGTTCTTCTCTCCGTTTGCCGCTTCAATCTGCGTAAAAGACAAATTGAGATTAGAGCGTTCAAATGGCCCCGGCGCGGACACGGTCACCTGTGCCAACGAGCGCGGCACGCGTGGACTGAAGATGGCAACCCCCGCTGGATCAAAGACCGAAAGCCGGCTTGTATCGGCGGAAACCGACGCAACGTCATCATAATTGCCGAATGCCTGCTGCATGCGGGCAAAGACAGTATAATTGCGATAGCTGAGCTCCACCGAGCCATTGACGAGAAAACCTGTATCGCCGTCATGACTGCTTCCCGCCACCGCCAGAGAACTGACACCATAGCCGCCAATCGGAAACGCAACGCCGACACCGCCATTGAGCAGATCAACACCGCCCTCAAAATGTCCTTCCAGCGTCAGCAAATCACTGACACCATAGCGGACAGTGGCGATCCCCATCGCGTCACCGGCATAGTCGCTTGATTCAGTACCGAAATCACGCCGGGGAAACCCAACCTCACCGGAGAAGTCCAGAAGACCTTTGCGCAGCAAAAGACTGGATGAGTAAAAAGGCAGCGTGGTTTTGGTTTCGCGGCCAAGCGTATCACGCAGCACCACTTGCGCCTGTCCCGATCCGGTGAACACCGGGAAATTGGTCACCTGAAACGGGCCAGAGGGTACCGTGCCGCTATAGGTCTTGACGTTCTGTGTATAGACTTCAAGCGTCGACGGTACGGCGGCAGAGCCAGAGATAACGGGTATCGGAATGGTGACCAGATCAGAGCGCAGGTGAAAATTGCGCTGCACCTGCAGGCCGCCAAGATAAACGGGGCGGGTCCACTGCAAACCACCGGAAATGAAATCACCAGCCCGATAGGTAATCAGCCTCTCCGTGTCCGAATAGGTATACGTTGTATTGAGGCGCTTGAACCCCTGCAAATCCGTATCGCTGGCGCTTGATGTGAAAGACTGAGTGAGTGTGCCGAAGGGACTGAAGAACCGGGCATCAAAACCGCCGGATATTCCCTGAAACGGCTTGGCATTGCCCGAGAACAGGTTGTCACTGCTGGCAAAGAGCGAGTAATTCAGTACCGCACCGTAACTTGATTGCGGTTTTGGATGGTCGTCATCCGGCTTTGGATTGATATCGATCTGTTTGGCTGCCCGTGCCTCGTCATTGGTGGTCACGTAAAGGCGCTGGTTTTCCATATCCACGCGGTATTGGACGTCAGGCAGGCGATCAACCCGGATCGAGCCATCCTTGTCCCGGGCGCTTGACACCGGCTTCAGTCCAACTTCCTTCAATTCCTCAGCACGTGCTGACAGCCCGCCATCCGCCAGCTGCCGAAAAGCGCCTGCCAATCCGGTCGGTTCATCATTGATGAAGACCTCTAAATAGAGGTCCTGTGCGATGCCGGGCTGCGGCACGGTCTGCTCCGCTTCTACAGCATTGGTATCTTGAGCCCGTCCAGAGGTAAGAATGCACGGGCTTATGCAGAGTGCCACAACAAGACTAGCGGCCGCTGACCGCAACGCTGACATCAAGCGGTCCAGAATCGCTCTGCGCCTTCAGGGCAATGGAACCGGCAGACACCGCTTTACCGCCACCCACTGGCCATTGCATTGAAGCGCCACCAAGGACGTAGCCGACCAATCCCTTTCGTGTACCGATTTCACGCCCGCCCTGCATCAACTGCACATCGGAAAGGCGCAGCCGTGAGTCGCCATCGTTGCGCGCAGCAAGCACAAGCCCGCCGCCAGAGCGTTTGATCGTCCAGGCTACCTTCGGTGCCGACGCATCAGCGTCCTTGAAGAACACTGGAATGGAATAACGCATGACCAGCGTGACGGTGCCGCCCTTGCGACGCGACGGATCAGGCAATTCGTCAACGATCACCCGGTAGCTTTCCTCACCCGCCACCGGCTTTTTGCTGACCCTGATTACCCGTACCAGATAATCCTTATTGCCAGTCAGAACGGTTGATGGAGGACTTGCCACCACATCACTTGTTGGTTCGAGTTGCTCGACACCATTGACCTGAGTCCAGCGGAAAACACGCACCTGCACGTTAATTGGTCGCTTCGCCTGATTTGTCAGCGTCAGTACAGCAGCGCTTCCCGGTGCAGTCAGATCAAGGCTGGTGGGTGCTACACGCAGTGAAGCCGCATTGGCTGTGCTGCAAAACAGCATAAAGAGCCCCATCGCTCCGATGCGTTTAAGCATGGATCGCATCTCGTTCTCCTTTTTGTCTAAGCTTTAGTAGGTAACGGTCACCGTTATCGTATCGTTATAGGTGCCGATTGCCGGGGTGGTCTGAGCCGGAACAAGCCCATAAACCGTGAGTGGTTGTGCAGCACCATTGCCTGTACCGCCCACCGTGTCGGTACCCACCGTATTTCCCCAGACAGTTGCATGGGTTACTTCCGTATACAGCGAGTAATTAATGGTTGCAGAAGCCGGGCCAGTCATTTTGCGAACCGCTACCGTTGCACCCGCTCCGGTTCCGGCATTCAATCCAACATTATAAGGCGTTGCATTGGTGCACTGGACCGACAGTGCGCTTGTGGACGGAACATCCGCTGCAATAACGCCTGTATTGGGAAAGGTCATGTCAGTCGCACTGACCAGAATACAGGACGACTGGATGGTGATGTGAACACCAAAGCTACCGGTCGCCGTGGCGGCAAGCGCCGGACTGGAAAAGCCAAAGATAGCTGCCAATCCCACTGCGGCGAATCTACGTGTTGAATATCCGAAACTCATTCATCCTCCTCAAGGTATACGTGCCAGCGGCAACTACCTCTGATTCATTACAAATGACCCAGTAGTTATTCTGTATACAATACTTATGCCTTATATCTTTAAAATAACTTATCGAACAGTCAAAAATCTTATGTAATTGAAACGATGTCGTGTCGCTATGTGTTTGTTTGTACAAATAACGTCACCTACACACTCGTTATCATCATAAATATTGATATTCTAAAATTTTACGCACTCTTTGAATTATTTGGATATTTTCGTATATCTTGATTTATTCTACTATCAAAAAAATTCTATTGTTCTTTAAGTTGATCAAATGTTCGCATAATCATTCGTCAAAGCAACGGCAATATCATCAACGTTTTATAATTCACTATTGTATATCGGCAACTAATCCACGTGTTTATTCGCACATGGCGTAAAATCGAATCAAAAGTATTATTGAATTTACTTTTGTTGCTCTTGGAAGAACCATAAAGATTACAGCCTCCCCCCTCGCGAGCCGTGGCCATCCGCCTGTCCTCTTATTGTCATCGGAACAGAGCGTTGTTTCGCCAGCTAATCCAAGCGTCACGCAGCAACCCGATGAATTGCTCTTGAACATTTGCTTTTTGACGGCGAAGATTGCTTCATAAGCATGGAAGAAAACGCACATGGCACAGCAACGAAAAACCAACACATCCGACGCTCTGGGGCAGCTTAAATGGCTTACGCCCGAGAATGTTGGCGCTGCGTTGAAAGGCCTGCCACTAAAGGTTCAGGCGGCACTGCGCGCTGCAGCACATTTGCCACGCGGAACGCTGACGATCACCACGCCGGACCAGCGGATATTCAAGGTTGGGGGTAAGGCTTCGGGCCCGGATGCAGCATTGGTGCTGCACAACTGGAACCTGCCGCGCCGTGCATTTTCATCCGGCACCATTGGCGTTGCGGAATCCTATATGGATGGTGACTGGGAAAGCCCCGATGTGACAACCTTTCTGGAACTCTTTGTGGTGAACAACCAGATCGGTGAAAGCATTGCGGGCGGAACAAACTGGTTCGTCAACACCGTGCAGAGATTGCGTCACTGGCTGAACGAAAACACCCGCAGCCGTTCGCGCAAGAATATCTCGGCGCACTATGATCTGGGCAATGCGTTCTACCGCGAGTGGCTCGATCCAACCATGACCTATTCCTCGGCGCTTTTTGCCGAGGGCGCCAATGACCTTGAAACCGCGCAGACAACAAAATACCGCGCCCTCGCCCGCAATATCGGTATCACCAGAGATAGTAAGGTGCTCGAAATTGGCTGCGGCTGGGGTGGTTTTGCCGAATTTGTGGCGCGTGAAATCGGTGCCCGCGTCACCGGGCTGACCATCAGCCGCGAACAGTTCGATTTTGCCACGGAAAGAATGCGCAAGGCTGGCCTGTCGGACAAGGTCGAAATCAAGTTTCAGGACTATCGCGACGAAACAGGCAAGTATGACCATATTGCCTCCATCGAAATGTTCGAGGCCGTTGGCGAAAAATACTGGCCGGTGTTTTTTGGCAAGGTAAAGGAATGCCTTGCTCCCGGCGGAAGCGCCGGCATGCAGATCATCACCATCAACGAGAACTCGTTTGAGCGTTACCGTAAGCGCCCGGATTTCATCCAGCGTTATGTATTTCCGGGCGGCATGCTGCCAACTCCGGAAAAGTTGAAAAGTCTTGGCAGAGATTTTGGCCTTGATCTCTATCGTGAAAGCATTTTTCCGCAGGACTACGCCCGTACCCTTGCCGAATGGCGCGAACGTTTCTGGGGCTCGTGGGACAAGCTGAAACATTTGGGCTTTGACAGCAGATTCAAAAAGCTCTGGGAATTTTACCTGTATTATTGCGAAGCCGGGTTCAGGTCGGAATATATCGACGTGCGCCAGGTATTTTACAGATCATGACCGAAGTGTCGCTCAATACGGTTTTCGTGCGGATATGGGACTTGGCGGAAGCCCTGTATCTGCCGGAACTGAACCAAAGCACGACGCACGGTACGCCATCGCTGAAACTCAAGAGCGCATTCCTCGGACGTCTCAAGGATGCCGATACGTTTGCAATCCATTGTCCGCTGGAGGAAAAGCCGCTTCTGATGGAAAGTGCCCCCGATATCTATTTCGAGACGGATCACTTCAAAGGCTGGCCCTATATATTGATCCATCTCGATACCATCACGGATGCAGAGCTTTCACACCGCATCAAGCTTGCATGGCTGGCAAAAGCGCCAGCCAAATTGAAGAAACTCATTGAGCCTAAAGCGTAATGCGATAACGGGCAAAACCGTTTTCGCCGTCTCCCGCTTCCTCGATCTTCAATGTTTTCACATCAGCGATGAAATTCTTGCCCTTTGGGCCGGTATCAAACAGCACGGACGCACCTTTCACCGGCGCGAACTTCCAGTTGTCATCCGCCGACGGGTTGATTGTCTTCTGGTCGATAATGTAGCGCACAATGACGTCGCGGTTGGTATCAGGCGCAACGAATATAACCTTGCTCTCGTTAATCCCCGGGAAATTGCCACCGCCTCCTGCCCGGTAATTGTTTGTCACAACAACAAATTTCTGTGCAGGATCAATCGGTTTGCCATTAAAGGTCAAGTTGACAATACGATTGCTGTCGGCGTGAGTGAGTTCCCCCTTCGAACCATATTTCGCTGGCTGCGACAGATCGATTTCATAGGAAACGCCGTCGATCACATCAAAATTATAGGACGGGAAACTGGTATCAATCAGCGGTTGGTCGGCTTTGCCTGCTTCCACAGTCTTAAAAATACCCGCTGACATTTCCAGCCACTCTTTCACATCCGTCCCGGTGATGGCCACAGCCCGCACCGTATTGGGATAGAGGTAGAGATCAGAAACATTCTTGATGGCGATGTCACCTGCCGGAACGTCCGTATAGTAATCAGCACCGCCGCGACCACCCGCCTTGAAAGGCGCGGCAGCGGAAAGGACAGGCAAATCTTTCCATTGCGTGTCCTTGAGCATGTCCTTGATGTACCAGGTCTGTGCATTGGACACGATCTGCACCGATGGATCATCGGCAACCAGTGAGAAATAGGAGTAGAGCGGCGCCGACGTCTTGCCTACCGGGCGGCGGACATAGGCAAGCGTCGCCTCGTGATCGGCCTTGGCTGCTTCCAGCACATCGGCACGGCTTTCGACCAGCGGCTTTACTGTCTTTTCGACACGCTCATAGATCGGCCGTGCCTCGGTCGTGAAATCAACGACCTTCCACTTGCCACCATCACGCTCAAGCAGAAGGTCTATCAGCCCCATATGCGAGCCCCAGAAACCAGCCATGACGGCTGGCTTGCCCTGCAATGTGCCCTTCTTGACATCGACACCTTCAATACCGGCAAAATCCTTTGGATCAGGGAAAACCAGATGCTGATGCCCCGTGACAACGGCATCAATGCCCTCAACGCCTGCCACATAGAGCGAGGCGTTTTCCATGCCGTCACTCTGTCCCGCGGCAATGCCGGAGTGCGACAGCGCGACAATAATGTCAGCGCCCTCTTGTTTCATTTTCGGCACCCACGCCTTGGCCGCCTCAACGATATCACGGGTAACAACCTTGCCTTTGAGATTTTGCGCATCCCAAAGCGTGATCTGCGGCGGGACGAAACCGATAAAGCCAACTTTAACAGGTAGTTTCTGTCCGGCACCGTCAGCAATCTCATATTGCTTGATCAGATAGGGCTTCATGTAAAGCGGATCATCGGTTGGTTTTGCCGCCAGTTCGCCCTTGACCAGATTGGCGCAGACATAAGGGTAGCCAGCACCGGCCAGAACCTTGTCCATATAGTCGAGGCCATAATTAAATTCATGATTGCCAAGCGTCCCAACCTCATAGCCGATGGTATTCATGGCCTTGATGATCGGATGAACATTGCCATCCTTCGTGCCCTTCTCATAGGCGATGTAATCGCCCATGGGATTGCCCTGCAGAAAGTCTCCATTGTCGACGACAACCGAATTGGTTGATTCAGCACGAATCTTGGCAATGATTGATGCCGTGCGCGCAAGACCCATCGTGTCATTCGCCTTGTCGGCGTAATAATCATAAGGGTAGACATTCACATGCAGGTCAGTCGTTGCCACGATGCGCAGATGCGCCTGCGAAGCAGCAGCCAGCGCTGAAAATGGATGCAGGATTGCCGCCGCACCGGCTGCGGCCGTGCTTGCAAGAAATGAACGGCGGGTGAGAGCAGATAAGAGTTCTTGCATGACGGGGCTCCTGCTTGAATGGAATATAAGCGGCTTTGTTAGCCGCCATAGATCACCGAATTATGATGAGTTTGTCACGGCCTATCGCAGTCAGCAATCAGCTACCGGCAATTTCGATGAGCGCGGTTTCAACACCAAGGCCGGTACGATCCGCCACCTCACGCAAAGCGAAGGAGGAGTTGATCTTCGTCACATGCGGCATGGCGGAAAGCCAGAACTTGTGAATGCGCTCGTAATCTTCCAGATCCTTGGCAGCGATGCGCAGGAGATAATCATATTCCCCGGACATCAGATAGCAGACGAGCACGTTGGGACAACGACGCACCGCAGTCTCGAACTCACGTAATTGTTTGTCCGCCTGCCCCGACAGGGATATATTGACGATTACCGTAACGGGATGGCCAAGCATCTTATTGGAGAGGCGCGCATGATATCCCCTGATAACGCCCGTCTTCTCCAGAATATCCAGTCGGCGTGAACAGGCGGATTGTGAAAGCCCGACCTTTTCCGCCAACGTCGCATTCGACATACGGCCATCTTTTTGCAGGCTATCGAGGATAGCGATATCAATCCTGTCTAGTGTCATTGTTCGATCTTTCTTCGACAAATAGCTATTTTGACGCAAGAATATTCGAAAAAATCCTTTCCGTCGATATTGCTTAGCAAGGACATGCGAAGCGATTCATGGTGTCATACGCACCTCAAACGGGAACTTTGAAGAACACTCAAGAGGAGGCGTAAATGCGTGTAGGCTGCCCGAAAGAAATCAAAAACCATGAATATCGCGTCGGTCTCACTCCGGGGGCCGTACGCGAATATGTTGCACATGGCCACACGGTCATTATCCAGTCCGGAGCTGGAGCTGGAATAGGCGCCGATGACGGAGCCTATCAGGCGGCTGGCGCAAAGATCGTCAAGACTGCCGAAGAAGTCTTTCTGCAATCGGATATGATTGTGAAAGTGAAGGAGCCGCAGCCGTCCGAATGGGCGCAACTGCGCGAAGGTCAGCTCCTCTATACCTATCTCCACCTCGCCCCCGACCCGGAACAGACCAAAGGCTTGCTCGCATCAGGCGTGACGGCCATCGCCTATGAGACGGTCACCGATGATCGTGGTGGACTGCCACTGCTTGCACCAATGTCAGAAGTTGCTGGACGCCTTGCCATTCAGGCCGGTGCAACGGCACTTCAGAAGGCCAATGGCGGACGCGGCGTATTGCTCGGTGGCGTCCCCGGCGTTCTGCCCGGCAAAGTCACGATCATTGGCGGCGGCGTTGTCGGCATCAATGCGGCGCAGATGGCCGCTGGCCTTGGCGCAGATGTGACCATTCTCGATCGTTCGATCCCTCGCCTGCGTCAGCTCGATGATCTGTTCCATGGCCGAATCCACACACGGTACTCGACTATTGAAGCCCTTGATGAGGAAGTATTCTCCGCCGATATCGTCGTGGGTGCCGTACTGATCCCCGGGGCAGCAGCGCCGAAGCTCGTGACCCGCGAAATGCTTTCGGGCATGAAAAAGGGTGCTGTGATTGTTGACGTGGCCATCGATCAGGGGGGTTGCTTTGAAACATCCCACGCCACAACCCATTCCGAGCCGACTTACGAAGTCGACGGTGTGATCCATTATTGCGTTGCCAATATGCCCGGTGCCGTGCCTGTCACCTCTGCCCATGCACTGAACAATGCCACCTTGCAGTATGGCCTGCAGCTGGCAGATCGCGGCGTCAAGGCTCTGGTCGACAACCCGCATTTGCGCAACGGCCTCAATGTTCACAAAGGCCGCATCACCAATCAGGCCGTCGCTGAAGCACTCGGTCTGGAAATGGTGGAAGCCAAGGCAGTTCTCGCCGCCTGACATGCCATTTAGTAAAAGAAAAGCCCGGGCCATACCCGGGCTTTTGTTCTGTTTCAGATAGCAAAACTAAATTCATGCAGATCGATCCTGCACTGGAAACAATTATTCCTGGCCGAACGCATATGCACATAAGCCACCTCGTCACGTCTCAGAAGTTCCGCTGCCCGCACTGCAATATTGTCGGTCGCAATCACGCCGCCTGTGCCATAGACAATCCGGTCCTGACGGGAATAACCGCGCAGGATGTAGTCACTGTTCTCGCGAAACATCTCGGGCATGTCTGATATTTCATCATAGCGCCCGCATTCTTCCGCATGCAGGAAAATCGGACCAGTTTCCGCGTAGGGTTGCGGTGCCGGGAACGGCCGGTGCGAAAGAACAAGATATTTATCACCAGCTTTCACATTCTGCAGGCAGTGACGGCAAGGTACGCCGTCACCATCTGAGGTATGTGTTTCCGGCGTCTGGCCGTTGGCGTCGACACCACCGGCCTGATAGTGGCGGGCGAGTGTTGTTGTCATTGCAGTAAACTGGATCGTGCTCATGGGAATCTCCTTCGTTACATCGAAGAAAACACCCAAACACAGGAGCAAACCACCCGATTCCTGCTGATCTCGATAATCACCAGCTACCGTCAGGACCATCGGTGTTCAGCGACAACTGGCGCCAGAGCTCAAGCTCGGCCTGCATCGTGGCAAGCTTGGTTGCAGCGTTGTTGACAGCCATGGCACCCGCAGCAAATCGCATTGGCGGCTTAGCTTCTTTGGACAGGAGCACCATCGCATCGGCAAGTTTCTCAGGATCGCCAGGCTGCGAACCATTGCGGGCTTCAAAACTGGCGCGCATGCTTTCCCGCCTGACGTCATAATCAGCGATCGCATTCTCATCCCCGATGCGTAGCGAATCTCCAGTGAGGAAATCCGTGCGAAAAGGTCCTGGCTCGACAATTGTCACGAAAATCCCGAAGGGTGCGATCTCCAGAGCAAGCGATTCCGAAAAGCCCTCAAGCGCAAATTTGCTTGCACTGTAGAGCGAACCAAATTCGCCGCCGCGAAGCCCGGCAATCGAGGAGATGTTGAAGATGCGGCCTTTGCGGGCAACGCGCATGACCGGCAGTACTGCCCAGGTGACATTGAATACCCCATGCACATTTGTCGCGAACTGTGTGTTGACCGTTTCCGCCGTGTTTTCTTCGAAGAAGCCGAGCTGACCATAACCGGCATTGTTCACCAGCACGTCGATTGTACCAAAACGCGATACTGCCGCCTGCACGGCACTTTGTGCCTGATCTGCATTGGTGACATCCAGTTCAATCGCCAATAATTGCTCACTATCCGGTCCGAGCGCTTCCGTTACAGCGCTTTTCTTGCGACCTGTGGCAACCACGCGATCTCCGGCCCGGATCGCCGCCTTTGCGATCTCAACGCCCAGTCCACGCGAAGCACCTGTAATAAACCATGTTTTCTGCATTTTGGGTCTCCATGAATTGAACCTTATGGAACCATGCCAAACCGGAAAACGGATAGATCAAAGCGCGCGCATTCTTGCACAATCCTATCAACCCTGCGCGTATTGTGCGCTTCGTTCTTGCGCTCTTGCATTCATCTTGATTGAGTAGGCTATGGAACAGCTTGCCGAAATTCGATCCCTCATTGCGCGCCATATCGGAACTGACGGTCAGGCCACACTGCTTCCGGGAGTCAGACTACTGTGTTCAACCGTTCCGACAGAGCCGATCAACGGCTTTTACGAGCCTGCCTTCGGGCTCGTCGCTCAAGGCGCGAAACGGACATTGGTCGGCAACAGGCTGTTTGAATATGGTGCCGGTCAATATCTTATCGTCTCCCTCGACCTCCCGATTGCTGGCCACGTCATTGAGGCAAGCGCCGAGCAGCCCTATCTTGCATTCCGGTTAAGTCTCAACCCGTCGGTGATCGCATCACTTTTATTGGAGGCAACAACTGGCCATCAGAAAAACGGCGAGGCTATCGGGTTAGCAGTCAGTGTCGCTCCAACCGAGTTGCTTGACGCAGTCACGCGGCTTTTACGATTGCTTGATAAGCCAGATGACCTCGCAGTCCTGTGGCCCATGCTGGAGAGGGAAATACATTGGCGTCTTCTCAATGGTGAACAGGCAAGTTCGGTGCGCCAGATCGGCCTCGCGGACAGCCGTCTTTCGCAGATCAACCGCGCCATCCGCTGGATTCGTGCCCATTATGCGGAGATTTTCCGGATTGAAGATTTAGCGGATGTAGCAGGAATGAGCGTCTCCGCCTTTCACCGCCATTTCAAAGCAATCACAGCGATGAGCCCATTGCAGTATCAAAAGCAAATTCGATTGCAGCAGGCGCGCGCATGGCTGATAGCGGAATCCCGTGACGTTGCCTCTGTCGGCTTTGCGGTGGGCTACGACAGTCCATCGCAATTCAGTCGCGAATATCGGCGGCTCTTCGGCGTTCCACCCGGCAAAGATGTTACGCGGATAAGATCAATTCCTATCCCAGAACCGGCACTCGCCTAAGGGTACGATTCTGACATGCATGCCCCTTTTTTAGGGGAAACTCAGACACATGCCAGAACCAGAGACGGCGGCGGCGCAGCCACCTCTCATGTCCCCAAAGCTATTTCGTTACAGTAATGTTAAACGAATAATACTCGTAATATTGGTCATAACCCGCAAAATTGCTGGAAAGCGTTACCGTGTCGGTGCCGACGAAGCCCGGTGCAGGCGTATATGTTGCAGCCACAGCGATAATACGCCGGGAATGACATTTATTGGGCGTTGGTCCCGGTCCCTTCGGCATGAGCCCTGAAACATTGCTGAAACGAACAGTTCCATGAGACGGTGCCGATGAAACCTTTACCTTGGGCGCGCGGCTTATCGAGCAGTCAGGGTTCTGTCCAACAACATTCGTTAAACCCACTGATTTTCCAGCTGATGTTTTAACTGATCGAATACTTGAACCCTCCGTGACCTTTCCCGGGACAGTTGGCGTCGAACATCCGGAAACCACTAGACCTGATGATATCAACACCAAACCCGCAAACGCTTTACCAACTTTCATGTTGTCATTCCTCAATGATTGAAGCCCAGTCCGTATTGGCGACGGAGAACGTCGCGATCAATCTAATTCGTAACGTTGATAGTGAAGTTCACATATGAATAGAAATCACTGCCCGCGGTCTTGGACGAGATCGTCACGGAGTCCTTGCCAACAAAACCTGATGTTGACGTGTAGCTCACATAAATCTTGGAAACGTTCTGCGAATTGCATTTGTGCCGGCGTTCACCTTCCCTGAATGAAGGGCGGGAACTGCCACGGGAGAAATCAATCGTTCCGTGCGAGGGTCCAGAAACGGCCTTCAATTCAGGAGGAACACGACTGGAACAATCGTCATTCACTTTGTAAAAGCCTGAAAGTTGGGTTTTCACGCCCGATTTTACCGAAGCGGTCTCAGAGCCAGAGCCAGTTTTTGTCGCAGTTGGATCAGCAGTTTGACATGCGGACATCAATAGGCCCGATGACACCAATACAAGGCCAGTCAATACTGTCGTAAATTTCATATCGTATCCCCCGATAAGTGATATGTCTCGCTAGTACAGCGACCAAAATTCGCTGCAGCTTTATTGTCATTTTGTAACGTTGATTTCGAATTTGACGTATGAATAGAAATCACTGCCGGTGGTCTTGGACGAAACAGTAACGACATCCTTACCCACAAAACCCGCTGCCGACGTATATTCCACGAAGATCTTCGAAATGTTGTGTGAATTGCATTTGTATCTACGTTCGCCCTGCGCAAATTTGGGGCGGCCACTTCCACGGGAAAAGTCAATTGTTCCGTGTGAAGGCCCAGATACCACTTTCAGTTGGGGAGGTATCTGGCTCGAACAGTCGTCATTCACTCCAGCAAAGCTTAAAAGCGTGGCTTTCTCCCCAGATTTGGCCGTCGCCTTTTCAGTACTTGATCCAACTTTTGCTACAGTCGGATCAGCAGTTTGACATGCGGACATCAATAGGCCCGATGACACCAATACAAGGCCAGTCAATACTGTCGTAAATTTCATTTTTATCCCCAAGATCATTCTAATTCGTTACGGTGATGCGGAAGCTGTAATAGTCAAAAGACCGGTTATCTCCCATGATCGTGCTCGAAATATCGATCGTGTCCGTACCGACGAAACCCGGCGCAGGCGTGTACACAGGTGCGACCGCGGAAGCACGGCGCGAATTGCATTTATGCAATGCGTGACCAGCGCCAAATGCCGGGAAAATGGACGAGCGCGTGATCTTCACTGTGCCATGCTGAGGACCGGAAACCACCTTAAGCGTCGGATGCCACGTCGTTGAGCAGTCGGGGTTAATTTTATAAACATTGGTCAACAGGACTTGCTGCCCCGCTTTGGTCGAAACCGCATAAACGGTAGACCCTGTTCTCGTAATGGATTGATCTGATGTTTGACACGCGGAAACCAACAGGCCCGATGATACCAACACCAAGCCAATCAATGCTGTGTTCAACTTCATATGTTACCCCCCGATAAGTAATACACCCTATGTAAATGGATATTTATCGGACCGCCAGAAGACAAACAGCAAATAAAAAGGTTTTTCTACGGAAAGAATACAATATGGAAGCGGCGGGCGGCATGGGCTGCGCCGCTTCCCTCACCAAACAGATCAGCGGATGAAATCGGTGACCCGGCGGATCGTAACGCGCCGGTTGCGCCAGTCTTCATACTCAGTCTGAACAAGCAAATATTCCTCGCCATAACCAACTGTCTCGAGCGCACGCGGTGGAACACCGAAATAACGCACGAGATCGCGCTTGAGCGATTCAGCTCGCTGCTCGGAAAGAATCTGATTTGACTCGTACGATCCTACCGCATCCGTATGCCCCTCGATCAGGAAAACCTCGTTGCGGCGCCGCCGTCTCAGAACGCGGTTCAGCCCATCCGCAATACGCTCTACCTTGTCCTGCTCCGAACGAGGAATAGCCGCTGAACCAAAGGCAAAGTTGATCGACTGTATATCAATCGACGGTGCATAACGGCGCAGTTCGGGACGGCGCTTGAATTCACGCACAGTCACACGGCGTTCGTCAGGCAAACGCATGCGCGGAGCGGCTTCAAGGCGCCGCTCTATCTCATCAGCACTGGGCATCTGACGCGATTGCGCAAAAGCAGGTGCAGCAACGGTTGCTGCAGCGAGACCAAACAACAGGCCGCGACGATTGATCATAGACGTTCTCTCCTTCCAGACAGGCAGTTTCCACTGCATTGATTGTTGAAGAAGAAATAGCGCAGCAAAAATGAAGCGGGCATGAACGCCCCACTCCACAACCGAAGATTGTAGTTACAACCAAGCCTCTATTTCCGCATCAGCAAATCCAACAGGATTGAACCCCATCCGCTGATACATTTGCAGGGCGCGCGGACTGTCGAGCGTATTGGTTTCGATAATCACCTTTTCCGGGCTGCTCATCCACGCGGCAGAAATGGCTTCGTTCAGGAAAAATTTGGCAAGTCCCCGCCCCTGAAACTCCGGCACAAGCCCAAAATAAAGGATTTCCGCGACACCCGGTTCCTCATTGAGCACCAGTTCGAAGAACCCGGCTGGCGAGCCATCCACATACAATACATGAATGGCAACGCAATCCCGGTGAATGATCGCGGCCAAGGCTTCGTCGCTAAGGTTCCTGTGCACGAACCAATGATGCGGTTTGCCGACCTGCTCATAGAGAAACCGGTAAAATGGCAGGGAAATATTCGTTGCCGACATGATCGCCAGTTTGAAGCTGGCTGGAGTTGCAACGGAATAAACAGGCCGGTTGGTCATCTCAAGCAGCGTTACACGCGTCTTTAAAATCTTTGGCTTGTTTGCCTCGGCCATTATTCTGCTTCGCCTGTCGCAACAGGCGTTTCCTTGTACGCGCCCCACTCGCTCCACGATCCGTCATAGAGGATATTATCCTTGTGGCCGAGAGATTCGAGCGCAAGGGTAATTACGGCAGCAGTGATGCCCGAACCACAACTCGTGACGATGGGTTGGGACAGGTCAATACCGGCATCGTCAAACATCTGACGCAAACCCGGCAAATCCTTCAGATAGCCTTTGTCGGCCAATGTCGAAGACGGCACATTGCGCGCGCCGGGCATATGACCGGAACGAAGGCCCTCGCGTGGTTCCGGGTCCTTGCCGACAAAGCGTCCTGCCGCCCGCGCATCGGCGACCTGACGCGATCCACTGTCGACGATCTCTCGCATATCGGCGAAGCTTGCCACCTTGTCCGCCTGAAACTTTGGTACAAAGGCCGACGGCGCAATCTTGGTTACCTCATCGGTCACCGGCCTGCCGTCATTCTTCCAATTGTCGAAACCGCCATCCAGCACAAACACATTCTTTGCGCCCATGGTGCGCAACATCCACCAGACACGCGGCGATGTGTTCATGCCGGGGCCGTCATAGACAACAATCGTATCATCATTCGTGATGCCCATGCTGCTGACTGCCGCGGCGAAAGTTTCAGGCTTGGGCAATGTATGCGGCAAAGACGAATTCGGATCGGATAGTTTTTCGTGATCGAAAAACACGGCCCCCGGAATATGAGCGGCCTTGTATTCACCTTCGGCATCACGATTGAGAAAGGGAAAATACCAGGAGGCATCGAGAATGCTTAAGCCCGGTTGACCCAGCCGTTCCTGCAACCAGTCGGGGGAAACCACAAACGCGCTCTTGTCTGCCACGGTCATTCTCCTTCCGGCAAGGCGCCGAAGCGGATACGCAACCGCCGGTTTTCCTTGCCCTTCTTTTCTATTTTTCCAATGTGGATCGCACCAACTTCGCCTGTTGTAGCCGTATGGGTTCCGCCGCACGGCTGCGAATCGATGGAAGCATCCTTACCGATACAGACAAGACGGATACGGCCTGTCCCACTGGGCGGACGCACATTCTTTGACTTGATAAGACCGGGATTGGCCGCAAGTTCTTCGTCCGTAATCCAGCGCGTGAAAATCGGATGGTTGGCTTTGACCAGTTCCATCAGCTTTTCGGTCACGCTTTCCTTGGTCACACCAGCATCCGGCCAATCAAAGTCAACGCGGCTGTCATCTTCGGCAACCGAAGCGCCAGTGATTGGAAACGGGCAGACAACACTCAGCAAATGACAGGCCGCATGCATACGCATCAGCTTGTAGCGCCGGTCCCAGTCAATGCGCAGGGTCAGCTTTTCGCCGATAGCAGGCACCTGTTGATCGGGTGCGGGCACATGGATAATTTCTTCCTTGGTCTCACCCGTAACGGTCGCAGCGATGACAATTATGCTGCCATCATCGCGGACAAAAACACCGGTATCGCCGGGCTGACCGCCTGATGTCGCATAAAAAATCGTCCGGTCGGTGAGAATACCACCACGCTCGTTGATCGCAAGAACCGTGGCTTCCGTCTCTTTCAGATAGGAATCGTCGCGGAAAAGAATTGTCGTGTCATATGCCATTAAAGTCAGCCTTCGAACGGAACGGATATGTTTACTTTCGCTTCCATCCAGCGGGGAACTGGCAGGTCTTTGGAGCGCAGGAATTCCGGATTGAACATTTTTGACTGGTAGCGGTTGCCATAGTCGCAGAGGATGGTGACGATGGTGTGGCCGGGACCAAGATCGCGTGCCAGACGGATCGCCCCGGCAATGTTGATGCCGGAAGAACCGCCAAGGCAAAGCCCCTCTTCTGTCACCAGATCAAACACCACATCCAATGCTTCCGCATCTGGTATCTGATAGGAAAAGTCAGGGATAAAGCCTTCCAGATTGGCCGTCACCCGGCCCTGCCCGATACCTTCAGTGATCGAACTGCCCTCAGCCTTGAACTCACCTGTTGTATAGTAGGAGTAAAGCGCCGCACCCAGCGGATCGGCAAGACCGATCTTGACGTCCTTGTTGCGAGCCTTGAGCCCGGCAGCGGTGCCAGCCAGCGTTCCACCAGAACCCACCGCGCAGATAAAACCATCAACCTTGCCATTGGTATCGCGCCAGATCTCCGGCGCTGTGGTTTCCACATGGGCCAACCGGTTGGCAACATTGTCGAACTGATTGGCCCAGACAGCGCCATTCGGCTCAGTTTTTGCCATCTGCTCGGCAAGACGGCCAGAAACTTTCACATAATTGTCGGGGTTCTTGTATGGAACCGCCGGAACCTCGACCAGTTCTGCACCGAGCAGGCGCAGCGCGTCTTTCTTTTCCTGACTTTGCGTCTCGGGAATAACGATGACCGTTCGGTAGCCCAGCGTCTTGGCAACCATCGTCAGGCCAATACCGGTATTTCCAGCCGTACCCTCAACGATGACGCCGCCCGGGCGTAGCAGGCCGCGATTCTCAGCATCGCGGATAATATAGAGTGCTGCCCGGTCCTTGACTGATTGTCCGGGGTTCAGAAATTCAGCCTTGCCGTAAATATCGCACTCGGTCAAAGCCGATGCCTTGCTCAGGCGGATTAGCGGCGTGTTTCCGATGGCGTCGATCACTGAATTCAACATGGGCCAAGTCCTCATTCTGCTTGGCTTGAACCTATTTGCCCCTCGCGCGCCGTTCAAGCGCCGAATGGCAGAAAGTCATGAAAATGCAGGTCTTTATTTCTTGGCAGGAAAGCAGGACGCCAAGCACGCCCCAACAAAAAGGCCGCCGATACGATGCATCAACGGCCTGATTGGTTATCTCTAAAGCAGCTTATGCAGCCTTGGCGCCAAAGCTCTTGCGCTTGGCACGGCGGAACGGACGCTTCTGCGCCGGAGCGCCGCCATCATTGCTCCAGACCTTTTCGCCGCGTGGCTCGCGTGGCTCGCGTGGCTTGCCCGGTGCCTGACCGCGATGCGGCTTCTTGCCCGGTGCGCCATTGCCGCCTTCGCGGCGTGCTGGACGCTGGTCATTGCTGGCAACGCGTGCTGGAAGCGTCGACAGATCAATAGGCGAATCGGCAAGTGGCAGACGCATGCGCGTGACGCGTTCGACGGCCTTGAACTTGGATGCTTCTTCGGCTGGATCATAGAGCGTGATCGCATTGCCCGATGCACCGTTACGGCCTGTACGGCCAATACGGTGCACGTAGCTTTCCGGCTCATCCGGCAGGTCGAAATTGATGACGTGGCTGATACCGACGACATCAATGCCGCGAGCGGCAATGTCAGTGGCAACGAGAACGCGGACAGAACCGTCCTTGAAACCGTTCAGCGCGCGCTGGCGGGCATTCTGCGACTTGTTGCCATGAATGGCAGCCACATCATAGCCGTCCTTTTCCAGAACACGGGTCACTGCATCAGCACCATGCTTGGTACGGGTAAAGACGATAACCGAAGACAGCGTTGCATCTTTCAGCATGGCCGAAAGAACCTGCTTCTTCTGCTTGGTCGGGATCATGTGCACGACCTGCTTGATTTCGGCAGCCGTAGTGCCCTGTGGTGCTACTTCCACGCGAATAGGATTACGCAGCAGGCTTTCAGCCAGTGTTGCCACTTCCTTGGGCATGGTTGCGGAGAACAGCGCGGTCTGGCGATCGCGGTGTGTGCCCTTGGCAATGCGCTTCACATCATTGATGAAGCCCATGTCGAGCATACGGTCGGCTTCGTCGAGAACGAGCCAGCGTGTTTCCGACAGATCAATGCGGTTGTCACGCACGAGATCGGTCAAACGGCCGGGCGTTGCAATGAGAACGTCAACACCGCCCTGCATCTTGTTGATCTGCGCCACGCGGGATACGCCGCCAAGCACAAGAGCCGTCGAGATATGCGCGCCCTTGGAGAGCTTGCGAACAGTTTCTTCGATCTGCACGGCAAGTTCGCGGGTTGGTGCGAGGATAAGAGCGCGGGCAGTCTTGCCCTTGCGCTTGTCGCCGATGGTCAGGATTTTCTGCAGGATCGGCAGGCTGAAAGCCGCCGTCTTGCCGGAGCCTGTCTGAGCAATGCCGAGAATGTCCTGACCAGCGAGCTGTGCCGGGATGGCCTGTTCCTGGATTGGCTTGGGAGTAGCCATTCCAGCTGCCTCAACTGCTTTGAGCAGGATGGCATTCAGACCCATGGCGGCAAAGCCGGTGTTTTCTATATTTTCCAATTCAATCTTCTTTCATTGGCCAAGCGTGATGGGAGATCACGGACCATAAACACATCACAGGGCGCAACCTGCATGTAACTTATTCGGGATGAACGACGAGACGCGGGGAACCAAAGATTCCATGCGACTTGCGCAGCCGTGCCTGAGACAGTGTGCCAACAGGACTTAGACGCCACGAAGTCCGCAATCGGAAGACCGGAGTGTCCGGTCCAAGCGCCTGAGCCGCATATGGGCTTTCTTTGGCAAAAAAGCAAACGATTTTATTGTGCGCCGCGAAATGGCACTCTGATCATCCGGCTAAAGTCAGCGGCTCATCCGGACGTCCGGCACTCAGATTGCTGTTATAAAGCGCAGCAATCACATCGGATTGTGTGACTATGCCGACAAGCTTCTCATTCTCATCGGCCACCGGCAAATGATGCAGTCCCCAATCCGCCATCGCTGGCACCAGCTCCGTCACCAATGTCTCTGGCCGGACGAAGTGAACCTCTGAGGTCATGATGTCGGCCACCGTGCGCTGCGCCCGGCGATCCAGCTTGACGGCCCGGCGCAGACGGCGCGCAAGACCAATGTTCAGATCACCGTCGCGATCCCAATTGGCATTCTCCATAAAATCCGTCTGCGTCACGATACCGATGATGTTGCGATGGGCGTTGACCACAGGCAGTGCCTTGATGCGATGCTTGACCAGCAAGGCCCAGGCGAGATGCAAAGGCGTATCAGCTTTTACCGTTGCAAGGTCAGTAGACATGATCTGTTCACAACGTACTTCGCCAAAGCGGCTGCGATACGCCTGCATCTCGGTCTTATGCAGGATAGCATCTAGATCATCAGGGCTGATATTGAGCACTTCATCATATTGCCGAAGCACCGTATCCAAATCAGCAGGTGTAAAGCCCAGTCGACGTGTTGGCAAAGGATCAGCGGTTTTGTGTACGTTGACAGCCGGTGCTGGAACAATATGCGGATAGCGACGGCCTGTCAGATTATTATAGGCCAAGGCTGCAATCAGCAGCAGCAGGGAATTGAGCCCCACCGGCCACAACACAAACCCATAGCCAAGATTATGAACGACGGGACCACCGAGAACCGCGGTCAAGGCCACTGCGCCGCTTGGCGGATGCAAGGAGCGGGTAGCGATCATTGCGAGAATAGCCAGCGAAACACCAACAGCCGAAGCGATAACCAGATCAGGAATCCAGATGGCGCAGGTAACGCCGATCAAAGCAGCAATTGTGTTGCCGACAATAATCGACCACGGCTGTGCCAGAGGACTGGACGGCACAGCAAACAAAAGCACAGCCGACGCCCCCATTGGTGCAATCAGTAGTGGCACTGCGGTGGTGGGACCTAGAGCAGTCTCGCTGACAACGCCGGTGATGAACACACCAAGCAGAGCACCGAAACAGGCGCGCAGCCGTTCCATCCCGCTGACCGGAGCCAATGCAGGCAAGAACCGCTCCAACGCGATTATCCATGATTTCATGATGCATTCCTGAAGCTGCGCATTACATGCGCATACCTTTTGCTGCATCAACTGGCAAAGAATGAATTACTCAAGATTCAGAATAATTCAGAATAACAATCCAAGATTGCATCCAGAACCCGCCTATCTGGCAAATCGCTTTGCGCCTGCCACGCACAGGATGACAGCCATCGTCACAAGGATCATCGACCAGCCAACGGTCTCATGCAGCAGTGTTGCCGCCAGAACCAGTCCGAAGAACGGCTGCAGCAACTGCAACTGCCCCACCGCTGCGATGCCGCCCTGTGCAAGACCGCGATACCAGAAGATGAAACCAATCAGCATGGAAAACAGCGAGACATAGGCCAGTCCCAGCCATGCACCCTGCCTGATCGAGCCCCAGTCATGCGGCATGGTATAAAGCGTCAACAGCAGCATTAGCGGCAAAGACAAGACCAGCGCCCATGAGATAACCTGCCAGCCGCCGAGCCTGCGGGAAAGTTGGGCACCCTCCGCATAGCCAAGACCGCAGACAATGACCGCCGCAAACATCAGAAGATCACCAGTCAACGAGGCAGTCACGCCCTGGAACAGCGCAAAGCTTACGACGAACAGACTGCCAAGACAGGAGAATATCCAGAAAACCGGACGCGGACGCTCGCCGCCGCGCAGCACACCAAAAATAGCCGTCGCCAATGGTAACAGACCGATGAACACAATGGAATGGGCAGATGTGACGTGCCGAAGCGCCAGCGCCGTCAGCAGCGGGAAGCCGACGACAACACCGAGCGCCACCACGAACAACGACATGAGGTCCGCCTTTGCCGGACGCTTCTCACGAAAGGCCAGCAACATGGCCAGCCCGAGCAGCCCGGCAATGGTGGCGCGGGCGACGGTCAGGAAAACCGGATCAAAATCGGCCACGGCCACGCGTGTAGCCGGAAGAGAACCACTGAAAATCAGCATTCCTACAAATCCGTTGATCCAGCCACTCGTCATCTTGTCCATTATCGCACCTCATCTTCCCTGCCGCATTTTCGCTCAGACAGAATCGTTCTGTCAGGCAGGAACTGCTCCAGAGATATCGACGGATAGGCATGGATTTTCCAGAGACGGTACAGTACAATATATTCAAACTGTAATGGGATAATGAGCAGTACAGATGGATATTTCTCCGCAGGACGGCACCCTTGTCGAACAGGTGATGCAAGCTATTCGCCAGCGGATTGCCGGACGAACGCTTGGCCCCGGCGCGCGTCTGCCGTCAATCCGCAGCTTTGCCGTCATCATGCAGGTATCTAAATCGACCGTTGTCGAAGCCTATGACAGGCTTGCGGCTGATGGCACAATCCAGTCGCGCCGCGGTTCCGGCTTTTATGTTGCCGGCCATATGCCGCCATTATCATTATCGGAAATCGGACCACGGCTTGATCATGCCATCGATCCGCTCTGGGTTTCGCACCTGTCGCTTGACGCGGATGAGGATATGCCCAAACCCGGATGTGGCTGGCTGCCCGCGTCCTGGATGCCAGAGGCTGGTGTACGGCGTGCGCTGCGGACACTCGCCCGTGCCGAAGATGCACTCCTCACCGATTATTCAACGCCGTTGGGATTGAAGCCACTGCGTCAACTGCTGTCGCGGCGCATGGCCGAACATGGCATCGACGCGGCACCTGATCAGATCATCATCACCGAATCCGGCACGCAGGCCATTGATCTGCTTTGTCGCTTTCTGGTCGAACCCGATGACACAGTCATCGTCGACGATCCCTGCTATTTCAATTTCCACGCGCTGTTGCGCGCACACCGGGTCAAGGTCATCGGTGTACCCTATACGGCCAATGGACCAGATCTGGACCGCTTTGCCGAAGCCTTGGCGGAACATCGCCCTCGCCTCTACATCACCAACTCGGCCCTCCACAATCCGACAGGCGCTGTACTTTCGCCGGTTATCGCCCATCGCCTGCTCAAACTGGCAGAACAACATGACCTCACCATCATCGAGGATGATATTTTCGCCGATTTCGAGCATGAACCTGCTCCACGCCTTGCAGCTTTTGATGGGCTGGAGCGCGTTGTTCACATGGGCAGCTTCTCAAAATCGCTATCCGCTTCGGTGCGGTGCGGTTTCATCGCTGCGCGGCGGGATTGGATCAGTGGTCTCGTTGATCTGCGCATAGCCACCTCGTTTGGTGGCGGACGGCTATCATCAGAACTGGTTTTGCTCATGTTGAAAGACGGCACCTATCGCAAGCATATGGACCAGTTGCGCGCACGTCTTGCCCAGAACATGGCTGAAACAGGCACGAAACTAAAGGCGCTCGGACTGGCGCCATGGATCGAGCCACGCGGCGGTATGTTTCTGTGGTGCAAATTGCCCGATGGGGTCGACGCAGCGAGTGTAGCCCAAGCGGGACTTAAGGAGAGAATAGTTTTCGCTCCCGGCAATGTCTTCAGCCTCACCCAATCGGCGCACAATTATATGCGCTTCAATGTGGCTCAATGTGCTGATCCGCGTATTTTCACGGTGTTGGAAACCGCCTTAAACAGCCGCGAGCATGTTCTGGAGCGTTAGCACCGTGCGCCAATTGCGCGCCGTCAACGGCACTTTCAACACTTTGTCGAGTGCTTCTGCCATTTTCGACGTGCCGAATCCGTCAGGCGTGTAGAGATACAGCACGCGATTGCGAACGGTGAACTCTTCCGTATCACCGGCCTTGCTGGCAAGTTCCACCAAAGCAGCATCGGTCGGGTCATCTTCCATGATCACCACATGCAGGTTTTTCGGATTATCCAGCGCCTGCGGATAGGCGTTCTTGTTCACCATGCAGTTCCACTCATCCTCGCTGCGGATGGTCACGCGCGACGAAAACCCAAAGGTTCGTGGAAAAATCTCAGTGATGGTTTCAGCAACCCGTCGCGCAGTCTGGTCAGATGTCAAAATCACATTGCCACTTTGAACATAAGTCCTGACATCGCCAAATCCAGCGACAGCCAGAATTGTACGCAATGTCTCCATTTTGACGATCTTGTTGCCGCCCACATTGATGCCTCTGAACAGAACAATATATTTGGTCATGGTGCCCCCTTGTCGATTTGCTCCGCCAATTGCGCCAGCTTCAACACGGTGTTCCAATTGCGTGCCGTTGCCGCGACCTTGAGCGTTGTCTCGATCTTGCTGAAGAGTTTGGATTCCGATGCGCCCTGCGGCGGATAGTAATAAAGCACCTTGCCGTCGACCGCGAATTGCTCCGGTCCTGCGTTCTTCCTCTCAAGTGCTTCTACAGCCGCGATGTCAGGTTCTTTTTCCAGAACATAGGCGTGAAGTTTATTGCCTTCGGCGCCAGAAAATGGATTGCCGGCAATCAGCTTTCTCCAATTGGCACGGCTGACAATCATGATGGATTTGGAAAAAGCAAACTTTTCCAAGGTGATATCAGCAATTGTTTGGACGATTTGTCTTCGTGTTCGGTCAGATACGAGCACGACATTGCCGGTATTGATATAAGTGGCAACCTTTTCGAAGCCATCCTCCAACAAGGCAGTCTTCAACGGCTGCACCGGCAGCAATGTTGCACCGCCGACGCCGCGAAACAGAATGATATAGGTCGTTCTACGCCCCATGCCACCTCAGACCTGACGCCGGGATTTTCCCCTCGTATCCGTCAATTCATTACCCCTGTAGCAATCTTACAGGCGATTCAACCAACTGCAACCACAACAAATCAGATAATCAGCCCAGCGATTGTCTCGTTGTCGGTGATATCCTGATAGGCCCAGCCTGCTTCATCAAAGCGCTGGAACAGGGCATCAAAGTTCGCCTTTTGCTTGGTTTCGATGCCGATCAGAACCGAGCCGAAGTTGCGCGCAGATTTCTTGAGGTATTCAAAGCGCGCCACATCGTCCTCGGGTCCAAGCAGATCGAGGAATGAGCGCAAGGCACCCGGACGTTGTGGGAAGCGGAAGATGAAATACTTCTTCAGCCCCTCATAGCGCAGCGAGCGTTCTTTCAGTTCCGGCAGGCGTTCGAAATCGAAATTGCTGCCTGAAATGACGAGGATGATGTGCTTGCCTTTCAGCTCGCTCTTCTTGAAATCTTTAAGCGCATCAATGGCAAGAGCGCCAGCGGGCTCCACGACGATACCTTCAATGTTCAACATCTCGATAATAGTTGAACTCAGCCGGTTTTCCGGAATCAACATCACAGAGTCTGCTGTGAACTCTTTGAGAAGCTTGAAATTTTCCCGGCCGATCTCGGCAACAGCAGCACCATCGACAAAATTATCGACCGTATCGAGCTTGACCCTCTTACCCGCCTCCAGACTGCGTTTGAGGCTCGGTGCTCCCGCAGGTTCGACAAAGCGGAAACGCGTTTCCCAGCCAAGATCGCCCAGATAACGGGTGACACCAGCCGATAGACCACCGCCGCCCACGGGCAGAATGATCAGGTCCGGTTTGCGCTTGTCGGGAAGCTGCGCCGCAATTTCATGCGCAACAGTTGCCTGCCCGGTGATGATGTCAGCATGATCAAAGGGGGGCACCATGACCGCACCCTTTTCCGCAGCAAAATCTTGCGCAGCGGCATAACATTGGTCGAAAATATCGCCGACAAGACGGATTTCGATGAACTCACCGCCAAAAGTCCGCGTCTTGTCGATCTTTTGCTGCGGGGTTGTGACAGGCATGAAAACCACGCCATGTTTGCCAAAATGGCGGCAGATGAACGCAAAACCCTGTGCATGATTGCCAGCGGAAGCACAGACAAACGTCGAATCCTCCGATTTGTGCTCGTTCAGATAATGGGCAATGAAATTGAACGCGCCACGGATTTTGTAGGAACGAACCGGCGATAGGTCCTCGCGTTTCAGCCAAATCTGCGCGCCGTACTTCTGCGAGAGATAATGATTGAGTTGCAGCGGTGTTTCCGGGAACAGCGCGCGCATCTTTTCCGTCGCGCGGTCCACAGCTTTGATGAATGCAGTCATAGGAACAGGTCAACCTTCTCGAATGTTCTGACATCGATAATGCCGACATCGGAAATACGCAATTCAGGAATGACCACAAGTGCCAACAGCGAATGCTGCATATAAGCGTTGTTGAGACTGCATCCCATGGCCCGCATGGCATTGACAAGCTTGTCGGCTTTTGCGGCAACAACTTCCGCCCGTTGGTCCGACATGAGACCAGCAATCGGCATTTCCACCAGCGCCAGTTCCCGCCCTTTTGAGAACAGCACCACACCGCCGCCGACTTCACCCAGACGATTGGCGGCCTTGGCCATATCATCCTTGTTGGTGCCGACAACAATCATGTGATGGCTGTCATGGGCGACAGTCGACGCCATGGCACAGTCAAGTGTGTAACCAAAGCCGGAGACAAAACCGTTGACCACCGCCCCAGTACCGCGATGCCGCTCGACAAGCGCGATCTGGCACACATCATTGCGGCGGTCCATCTGCACGATGCCATCGGAAACCGACAGTTCTGCCTCAAGCGCCTTGGTCGGTGCCTGATTTTCGATAACGCCGATCACCCGTGCCGTAACGTGTTTGGAGGGTCTCGGCGCCTTGATATCGAAATCCTTGGCATTGAGCTTCTTGCCAAGCTTGATCGTGTTCTTGGCAAAGGCCGGATAGTTATAAACAGGGATCTCCGCTGCAAGCTTGCCTTTTTCCGCCAGAAGCACACCGCGACCATAGACGCGGTCGATAGTGAGATTAGCAAGGTCAGACACAATCAGAAAATCAGCGAGACGACCGGGCGCGATCGACCCGATCTCGCGCTCCATGCGAAAATGCTGAGCGGTATTGAGCGTTGCCATCTGGATTGCAGTTATGGGCTTCAACCCCTGCGCAATGGCATGGCGCACCACCCGGTCCATATGACCATCATTAACAAGCGTACCGGAATGGCTGTCATCGGTGCATAGGATGAAATTGCGTGGATCAATCCCCTGCTCCGTCACCGCCTTGATCTGGCTGGCCACATCATACCACGCCGAGCCCAGACGCAGCATGGCGCGCATGCCCTGACGCACGCGGGCAATCGCATCCTCCATGCGTGTGCCTTCATGGTCGTCCTCGGGTCCGCCTGCCACATAGCCGTGGAAAGCGCGTCCGAGTTCCGGTGAAGCAAAATGCCCGCCAACGGTCTTGCCCGCCTTGACGGTCGCATCGATACCACCACGCATGGTTGCGTCATTATTGGCGACACCGGGGAAATTCATCACCTCACCCAGCCCGACAATATTAGGCCAGGTCATGGCCTCAGCCACATCATCAGGGCTGATGGATGCGCCAGCATTTTCGAGACCAGGAGCTGAAGGGACACAACTTGGCATCTGCACATGCACATTGATCGGCATGGCCAACGCTTCATCATGCATGAGCCGGACACCTTCTAAACCGAGCACATTGGCGATTTCATGCGGGTCAATGAACATGGAGGTCGTGCCGTGCGGAATGACGGCGCGCGTGAATTCGGTGACGGTCACCATGCCGCTTTCGACATGCATATGGGCATCGCAAAGACCCGGCACGAGGTAACGTCCGCCCGCATCGATAACCTTGGTCTTCGGCCCGATGCAATGTTCCGCACCATGGCCAACAAAGGCAAACCGTCCGGCAACGACAGCAATATCAATGCCTGCGATGATTTCACCCGAATAAACACTGACAAGACGGCCATTGCGCACGACAAGATCGGCGTGACTGCGGCCCATGGCGACATCCACCAGCAAGGGGGCTGATTCTGTCCATGCCTGCGGTTTGTTACCGGTTGGCGCTTGTCTGCTCATCTCATCACCTCATTCACTGCTTTCACAATGCATATACCAATAAAGACGCTTTCGCGGCGCATTCATCAAAAAAAATCGCAATACCAATGAATTACTTGACATGGGCGCTCTGGTTAAGTCCGATAGGATCAAGTGCAAGGCGCCGCAACGAGACTGCCAATATCCTCGGAGGAACAATGGATATGGCAGCCATCACGGCAAAAACCATTGCACTGATATAAACGCATTGCTCGGGGAGGAATTTAATGCGCGGACTCTCAATCTCATTTGCGGCCACGGCTGCCATCACCCTGCTTTCAACCGGCGCTTACGCGGCTGGTTATCCGGAACGCAATATCACGATGGTTGTACCGTTCTCGGCTGGCGGACCAACTGATACGGTGACACGTCTTGTGGCTGAAACCATGTCAAAAGATCTCGGCCAGCAGATCATCGTTGAAAACGTCGGCGGTGCCGGTGGCACGCTTGGTGCATCGCAGGTGGCCAAGGCGGAAGCCGATGGCTACACGCTGCTGTTGCATCACATCGGCATGGCAACCAGCGCAACACTCTATCGCAAACTGCCCTACGACACCCTCAATGCCTTTGAATATGTCGGGCTTGTTACGGATGTTCCGATGACCGTTGTCGCCAAGAAGGATTTTGAGGCAAAGGATCTCAAAGGTCTGGTTGATTACGTGAAAGCCAATGCTGACAAGGTCAGTCTCGCCAATGCCGGTATCGGCGCAGCATCGCACCTCTGCGGCATGCTGTTCATGAGCGAAATCAAGACGCCGCTGGTAACAGTTCCCTATAAGGGCACCGGGCCAGCCATGACCGACCTTCTGGGCGGACAGGTCGACCTGATGTGCGATCAGACGACGAACACGACAAAGCAGATCAAGGGCGGCACCATCAAAGCCTATGCCGTGACATCGGCCAAGCGCCTTGCCGCTCTACCAGATGTTCCAACCGTAGCCGAGGCAGGTCTGCCCGGTCTTGAAGTCGGTATCTGGCATGGCATTTACGCGCCGAAGGGCACACCGAAAGATGTCACGGAGAAGCTGTCGGCATCGCTTCAAAAGGCTCTGAAGGACCCGAACATTATCGCCCGCTTTGCCGAGCTTGGTACTGTGCCCGTCAGCGATGCGGAAGCAACACCTGCCGGTCTCAAGAGCAAGCTAGAAAGCGAAGTCACACGCTGGAAGCCTGTGATCGAAGCAGCCGGACAGTACGCCGATTGAATAAGCGGCCTTGCCGTTTTTTACCAAAACATCTCCCCTTAAACCGGGGGAGATGAACTGGGGTATCGGTCACAAAAAGCCAAAAAGGCACTGTGGGGGTTCTATGAAATCGTTGAGTTTCAGTTCACGCGATCTGATTTGCGGGCTTCTGTTCATTGCAGCGGGCCTTGTTTTCGCCATTCAGGCTTACGGCCTCGAACTCGGCACGGCATTCCGCATGGGTCCGGGTTATTTTCCGCTCGTCCTTGCCTGTATTTTGATCGTGCTGGGTGTCATCATTATCATTCAGGGAACACAGCTCGAACATGAGCCGATGGGCCCAATCGCCTGGCGCGGTATTCTTTTCATCCTGCCTGCACCGGTTATCTTTGGTTTGACGGTACGTGGGCTCGGCTTTGTGCCTGCACTGTTCATAACTGCCCTTTGGGCCGCTTTTGCCAGCGTCAAAATGAAACCGGGTCTGGCGCTCATTCTGGTGGGTGGCCTGACGCTGTTTTCCGTGATCGTTTTCAGCTACGCGCTCGGACTGCCCTTCAGGCGGTTCGGGCCATGGCTCGGACTGTGAGGGGCTGAACATGGATCTTTTGAACAATCTCGTCCTCGGCTTCGTGACCGCCGCCTCGCCGTGGAATCTGTTCTTCTGCTTTATCGGCGTCATCCTTGGCACACTGATCGGCGTGCTGCCCGGTATCGGCGCAACGGCTACAATCGCGATGCTGTTGCCGATCACCTTTCAGCTTGAGCCGGTTTCGTCGCTGATCATGCTCGCTGGCATCTATTACGGCGCGCAATATGGCGGATCGACCACCGCAATTCTCATCAATATGCCGGGGGAGTCTTCTTCCGCTGTCACCGCTATCGACGGCTATCAGATGGCGCGAAAAGGCCGGGCCGGTGCGGCTCTCGCCATTGCGGCCATTGGCTCCTTCTTTGCCGGAACGGTCTCGACCTTTCTCGTTGCGGTCTTTGCGCCGCCACTAACCATTATTGCCCTGAAGTTTGGATCAGCCGAATATTTTTCACTGATGATCGTCGGCCTTGTCTCCTCCATCGCCCTCGCCCATGGCTCCGTGGTCAAGGCGCTCGGGATGGTGGTTCTTGGCCTGTTGCTGGGGCTCGTCGGCACCGATATCTATACGGGAACGCCACGTTTCAATCTCGGCATTCTTGAACTGTCCGATGGGCTCAACTTTGTCGCCGTTGCCGTTGGTGTATTCGGCATTGCTGAAATCCTGCGCAATCTCGAAAACGAGCATGACCGCGAGGTTATGATCAAAAAAGTCACCAATCTCTGGCCAACGCGGCAAGACTGGAAGGAAATGACAGCGCCAATCCTGCGCGGTACGGCCATAGGCTCAGCGCTTGGCATCCTGCCCGGCGGCGGCGCGATCCTCGCTTCCTTCGCCTCCTACACCGTCGAAAAGCGCATGTCGAAAACCCCGGAGGAATTCGGCAAGGGCGCCATTGCAGGCGTTGCCGGTCCGGAATCCGCCAACAATGCCGGTGCACAGACATCATTTATCCCGATGCTGACGCTTGGCATCCCCGCCAACCCTGTCATGGCACTGATGATCGGTGCAATGATCATTCAGGGCATTGTCCCCGGCCCCAATGTGGCAATAGAGCAGCCTGCCCTGTTCTGGGGCATCATCGCTTCCATGTGGATTGGCAATCTGATGCTCATCCTGCTCAATCTGCCACTGATCGGCCTATGGGTGAAGCTGCTGACAATCCCCTATTACATGCTGTTCCCGGCGATCATCGCCTTCTGTGCGATTGGCGTTTACAGCGTCAACTCAAACGTGTTCGACCTCTTTGCGGTCGCCTTCTTCGGCCTGATTGGCTACGTTCTCGCCAAGCTGCGCTGTGAACCGGCACCTTTGCTGCTTGGCTTTGTGCTCGGGCCGCTTCTGGAAGAGCATTTGCGCCGGGCCATGATCATGTCACGCGGCGATCCATCGACCTTCGTCACCCGTCCTATCAGCCTGTCGCTATTGCTGCTTGCAGCCGCAGTGCTGGTGGTTGTGCTGCTACCGAGCATTCGCAAGAAACGCGACGAGGTGTTTGTCGAGGAAGTATGAGAGCATCGTTCCGGCGCCTTAGCGCGCCGGAACAATCACGTAGCTCACAATTTTGGTCTGATCAGGATAATATTTATAGCTCAACTTCACCTGTTTGACCTCAGTGGGCGGGTTGGTGACGCCAGCGCTTTGCATGAGCCCCTGCACCACCGGGTTCATGCCTTCGCCAAACCAGACAAACAGCGCCGGAAACTGGATACGCGCCGCAGCATTGGGCATTTCCCAATGCACGGGACTGACAGTTCCATCAAACAGGCGCAAATTGCCCGGTAATTGCGGTCCATCCGAAACAACGGTGAGGTAATTTCCGTCGGCGCGCGTTGCAGCGAAGAGTTTTGCATAGTCCAATTGCCCGATGGAAGGCACGCCGCCATCACGCGCGTGGAGGATGTTAAAGGCCAGAACCGGAATAACAGCCAGACCACAGAGCGCGCCGACGATCGCGAAGCGTTTGAGCGGCAGGTCTGACGCAATATAGCGCCCAAGCAAAAGCGCCAGATAAAGCGGCGACAGGAACAGCACCGGCTGCAGCCAGCGGTCCTTGACCTCGGCGGCACCGCTGATCAGAACACCAATGAAAACACAGACCAGCGCAAACATGATGATACGGCCGACAAAGGTTTCACCGTCGGTCCAGCCAGCCTTCGGCGTGACCTGTTGCGCGCGGCTGCGCCACCAGGCAACCGCAAAAAACACCAGAGCAACACCGGAGAAGAGAATACCGTTGAGGAAGAGTTTCCACTCACCATGCAGGCGGCTGATCAAAAACTGGCTTTGGTTGAACTCGAATTTGCGTGTTCGCGCCAGCAGACTATCCATATGGGACAACGCCCAAAGTCCTGTCGGCGTTATGGCCCCTAAAAAGACCACGAGGGTCAGGATGGACTTGGGGGACAGAAGAACAGCGCGGTAGGCAGGGACGGAAAATCCGGCCAGAATCAGGCCAATGAGGAAGAAGCCTGCGTTGAATTTTCCAAGAATACCGGCGGCAATGCCAAGCCCCAGCAGCGCCGCGGAAAGCCACGAGCGGGATTTCATATGCCATGCGAAAGCCAGAAATGCCCATGCGCAACCAGTGGTGGCGCCGACGGAATGCGTAAGCGTCCGCTGTGATTCCCAGGCGATCTGCGGCAGCAGGAACACACCAACCATGCCAGCAGCAGCAACCACCTTTGACAGGCCAAGCAGCCTCGCACCCGCATAGACACTGACAAACAGGCTCGCCAGCATACCGAACTTCACCAGAAATACGGTGAACATGCTGATGCCGAGAACATCCCCGGCCACACTGTTGATCCAGGTATAGAGCGGCGGTTGCGATCCGCCATATCCCCATTGCAAGGCACCGACATAGGCCAGCTGCTCGGCATCATCGACACCGGCACCATTTGAAATGCTTGTCAGGAAAAATACCTGAAAGGCAAAATACAGGAGAACGAACAGAAGACCGGGATTTTCCGATGCAAATCGTTTGAGGGCGTTCATAGGCATTTGAACCGGAATAGCTGGCATTGTTTCTATCTTTGATTGCGCCGCTTCTATTCCAAGTAGCAGCGGAAATCTACCTGCCCGTGCATCAACGTGTATTGCTCAGGCGTGCACTCCGCGAACCCGCTTTTGAGTGAAACCTGATCAGCCCCAAACAAGGATATTTCAAAAGGGGACAGCGGCGTCCCTTTTCAAGCCAACGCAAGTGACTAATGTCCATAACTGTAGTTGCAATGTTCAGGGAGAAAGATTGAGCATAACGTCTACGATCATTGCGGTCGAAAGCCTGTGGGTGGCGAAACGACAGAGCGCTGAGTTTAAAGTGCGCTTAATAAGCATGATTGCGGATGGCATCTGAACAGCAAATCTCACAAGAATATTCAAGCCTCACCAAAACAAGAATAATTCCTGGGGTGGGGTGAAGGGGCGGGATCGGTCAGTATCCCGCCCTTTCCTTTTGCGCTTTACTCTAAAGAACATAGCGCTGAAAATTAATCCAAGATTTCAACTAAATTTTTGAGCACATCATCCGTCTCTATAGTGCCGGTTGCTTCCGGCTTCGGAGCTTGGTCATAGAACCATGGGCGTGGGAACGTGGCCAAGCTCCGATTTTCAACCTTCGCATGTATCATGTGATCAGGATGCCCGACTGAATATAGCTCCAAAGACCTGCCCCGCAGCGCAAAACGCTCAAACACACCACGCAAAAAGCCGCTTTCACAGCAAATAGCCAGTTGACGGAATCGTCCGAACCGTTGAAAAGCATAAGCGCGCGGACGTGGCGAAACTGGTAGACGCAAGGGACTTAAAATCCCTCGGCCTAGGTCATGCGGGTTCGACCCCCGCCGTCCGCACCAGATATGCAAAAACCCGGCAAGTGATTGCCGGGTTTTGCTTTTCTCAACGAAATGACTCAGCCATGCAGCTTGATGGTGATCTCTGCAACGCGCTTGCCCTGAAATTTTGCGCCTTCCAGTTCCTGCGCCGAAGGCTGGCGCGAACCATCACCGTCTGCCGTCGTGGTCATCCCGTATGGTGCGCCACCGCGTACGACATCATTGCCCATCTGCGCCTGATAGGCATAGGAGAGCGGCACGATGATCATGCCATGATGCTGCATCTGCCACTGGGTGGAAACCAGCGCCAGTTCCTGTCCGCCATGCTGGGTGGCTGAAGAAGCCATCACCGAGCCAACCTTGTTGATCAATGCGCCCTTGGCCCACAGACCGCCGGTCTGGTCAAAAAAGTTCTTCATCTGCGCTGACATCGAGCCGAAACGCGAGGATACGCCGACGATAATGGCATCATAGGTTTCAAGCTCGTCCACCGTGGCAATTTCAGCCTTCTGATCGAGTTTGTAGTGATAAGATTGAGCCACTTCCAGCGGAACGAGTTCCGGAACGCGCCTGACTGTGACTTCAGCGCCGGCTTCGCGCGCGCCTTCTGCAGCGGCATAAGCCATCTGCTCCATATGTCCCCAACTCGAATAATAAAGCACCAATAGCTTGGCCATGATTGTCTCCATCGTTGAAACCGGTTCGACGGACAAATGCCGCCATGGCTTTTTAACGTAAGCATTTCGCTGTTCATTAAAACAAACATTGTCACGACAAACTGTTCACCATTTGAAATGGCTTGCGGCGGCTGTTTGTGCCCATTACGTTCGCGGCGGCGATAGGAGAATCCAGATGACGAATGATGTTGTAAGCGCTGCCATGCTCGCCATTGGCGACGAATTGCTCTCAGGTCGAACCAAGGACAAGAATATTGGCCATCTCGCCGATATTCTGACGGCAGTTGGCATTGATCTGAAAGAAGTGCGGATTGTTCCCGATGAGGAAGACCGCATCGTCGACGCGCTGAATGCGCTGCGCCCCAACTATGATTACGTCTTCACATCAGGCGGTATCGGCCCGACCCATGATGACATCACGGCTGACGCCATCTCAAAGGCTTTTGGTGTGCCGTGCGAGCACGATGCCAAGGCCATGAAGCTGATGGGCGACGCTTATACGGCACGCGGCATGGAATTCACCGAAAGCCGCCAGCGCATGGCGCGCATGCCGCGCGGTTCTATTCATATCGACAATCCTGTCTCGACGGCTCCGGGTTTCAACATTGGGAATGTCTATGTAATGGCCGGTGTTCCCTCGATTTTTCAGGCGATGCTCGACAACGTGATTCCAACACTGAAGGTCGGCAAACAACTGCTTTCCCGCTCGGTCAATTGCCCCTTTGGCGAGGGCACGATTGCCATACCCTTGCGCGATATTCAGGCCGCCTTCCCGGAAACGATCATCGGCTCCTATCCAAAATACGAGAATAACAAATTCTCCACGGAACTCGTCATTCGGGCGCGCGATGAGGAAAAACTTGCCGCCGCAGAACAGGCCGTGAAAGCCATGGTCGAAAACCTTTCAGCAACAAAGCAAATTTGAGGAACCCGCAGCCATTTGCAAACGTTTTACTTCGCACCTGCGATAAAATCACATGCGCGGGACTTGTGTTCCGGGCGTATAATGATCTGAATAGGAAGATCGACGTATCAACCGATGGAGGCCAACATGGCATTTCGCACGATCATCGCTTTTATCCGCAGCGAACGCGAGGCAGGAAGAGTTATGGGCGCGGCGAAGCTGATAGCGTCATCAAGCGAGCGAACACACATTATCGGCCTCTATACGATCCCCTCTCCCATCGTTTACGCAGATCCAACCGGTTTTGCCGATACGACACTGTTTGAGGCACATGAACAACGTCACAAGGAAAACTCCGAGGCCATTGCAGCGCTGTTCAACAAGGAAATGGGCAAAGGCAAGATTTCCCACGAGTTTCGTATTGTCCGTTCCGAAAGCAGCAGCCCATCCGCAGGTGTGACACAGAGTGCGCTTCGCGCTGACATTATTATCGCGGGCCAACCGGACCCGGATGATCCCGATAGCGTCAATGATGTGACCGATCCGCTGGTGATGGAGAGTGGACGTCCCGTTCTGTTCGTTCCTTATAAGACGGAGCTACCGGCGAAGATCAATCGTGTCCTTGTGGCTTTCAATGGTAAACGCGAGGCATCACGCGCTGCATTCGATTCCCTGCCCTTCCTGATCAAAGCTGAACGAACAGATGTTGTCTGGATCGATCCCAAAAAGACCACCGATCCCAATATGGATATTCCGGGAACACCGCTTTCCGATGCGCTGCGCCGTCACGGTGTGAACGTCAATCCCTTCACGATTGAATCCAATGGTGAGGCGGCCGACAAGATTCTCCGCCGCAAGATTGCTGATGATAAAGTCGATCTGGTCGTTATGGGTGCCTACAGCCAATCGCGTCTCAAGGAATGGGTTTTTGGAGGGGTGACAAGCTCTTTCATATCCGACATGCCCTGTCTGACACTGATGTCGCGCTGATCAATTCGGGCCACAGAGCCGCAAATCACACCTTTCTGTGCTTCAGGGGATAGCAGGCTGCGCAAGCGGCTTGCCATGAACAGGCTTTTCCAGCTATTGCGAAACGCATTCTCTCGCGGATTGGAGTTTCTCTATGAAACTTTGGCCTTCGCTTGTTTCGTGATTACTTGATGGAGTGCGCCATGTCTCTTCCCGATAAAGCTTTTCCGGTTTCCTGGGACCAGTTCCATCGGGACGCCCGTGCCCTCGCCTGGCGTGTTGCAGGCATGCAGCGCGAATGGCGCGCCATGGTTGCCATCACGCGTGGCGGCCTTGTTCCCGCAGCCATCATCTGCCGCGAACTGGGCATCCGCATGATCGAGACCGTTTGTATCGCCTCCTACCATGACTATGAGGAACAGGGCGAACTCAAGGTTCTCAAGGATGTTGATCCGCGCCTTCTGGAAAACGGCGGCGAAGGCATTCTTGTTATCGATGATCTGACCGATACGGGCAAGACAGCCGCCGTGGTACGCGCCATGATGCCAAAGGCACATTTTGCCACTGTCTATGCCAAGCCAAAGGGTCGCCCGTTGATTGATACCTTCGTGACCGAAGTTTCACAGGATACGTGGATTTATTTCCCCTGGGATATGGGCCTGACCTATCAGGAACCCATCACCAAGGGTCACCGGGGCTAAAGCCAGCCGTTCTTGCGAAACCGCCAGTAAAGTATGACGCATAGCACCAGAATAAACCCCATGACTTCATAATAGCCCATGGGGTCGTCAAGCTCGGGCATGTAATGGAAGTTCATGCCATAAATGCCAGCAATTGCCGTGGGCACCGCCAATATGGCCGCCCACGATGCCAGCCGCTTGGCAATGGCGGTTTCCTGGCTCTGCCCAACCAGCAGACTTGCTTCGAAAGCAAAGGCGAGCACTTCACGCAAGCCATCGATCTTTTCCTGAACCGTGCGTACATGATCGGTGACATCACGAAAAAGCGGCTGCATTCCGGTCTGGATTTGCGGCAGATCGGTGTTACTGAGGCGCCCGCACACATCCACCAGCGGTCCGATGGCATTGCGCAACCGCAGAAGATCGCGGCGCAGCATATAAAGCCGCTCGATATCGGCATTGGTCATCGGCTTGGTAAGAACCCTGTCCTCGATCGATTCCACCTCGTCGTGAATGGCTTCGAGCACCGGCATATAATTATCAACGATGAAATCGAGAATGGCATAGAGAATAAAGTCCTCACCCTTTGACAGCGCATAGGGCGAAGTCTCCCAGTGTTTGCGCACCGCCGTATAGGAGGTTGAAGCACCATGGCGGACACTGACAATATAACCTTTGCCAAGAAAGACGTGAGTTTCGCCGAATGCCACGCGGCCCTCAATCAGTTGGGCTGTCCGGGCCACAACAAAGATCGCATCGCCATATTGCTCCAGTTTTGGACGTTGATGCGCGTGTTCTGCATCCTCGATGGCAAGACTGTGCAGGTTGAACTGTTTCTGGACCCTGTGCAGGAGTTCACCATCAGGCTCCAGAAGCCCGATCCAGACGACGTGTCCCTCCTTGCGCGCCCAATCCCCAGCATCATCGATAGCGATATCGGCAATCCGCTGACCATTGGCATAGACGCACGAGGCGACAACGCTTGCGCCTTCATCATGAAGCTTGGCAGCATCAGAAAACGACGAAGCCCCATCATCCTCAGCAGTCCGTGAAAATACCATTGCACCTCCCCAGCATGTCGTTGAGAGACAGATTACGCCCACTGGCCGTCCCTTGCCAATCTTATCCTTTGGCCCGGCGAGTTCCCCGCTATTTCGTGCCCTTTTCAACACTGGCCATTCGCTGTGATTTTTTTGCACTGCTGTTCAAAAAATCGACACAAGTCGCATATAAGCTAGGAACAGTACTCATTGAGTGATTGCTGTTTCGAAGAATCGGTTCACAATCACTGAAACAAAACGCAAAATATGGACGGAGCATTGAACTTTAATTACGCCAACGAGATTGTGATGGAAAAACGGATTGAAATGCCCGACGGCAGAATCCGCCAGGTCGCTGCGCTCGTTTACCGGGTCAAAAAACACCAGACAGAGATTCTTCTGATCACCAGTCGTGGCACTGGACGATGGGTGCTGCCTAAGGGTTGGCCGCAGGTTGGTAAAACCTTTGCTCATTCCGCACGCACCGAAGCCTATGAAGAAGCCGGTGCGCGCGGTGACATTGCGCCCTTCTCCATTGGCGCCTACCGCTACGAAAAACACGATATGTCCGAGGGCGAGTGCGGCGACTTTATCGTCGACGTTTTCCCCATGCATTATTCCCACCAGGAGAAGAACTGGCCGGAACGCGGTGAACGCCGCCTCGAATGGGTAAGTGTTGAAGAATGTGTCAGCCGGGTTGAAGAACCGGAACTAAAGACCCTTATTGCGAGTTTTGATCCGGCGCTCATCACCCAGCGCTGATTTATTCAGGACACGCGATATGCTCCGCTTCGGTCTTTCACTCGTTCTCATCACGATGATCTCCAGCCCCGTACTGGCCCTCGACAACGCCAAGCTGGAGAAAACTGAAAAATCCTGCATTGAAGAATCGGCATCTTCATCCCCGGAAGAGCGAATCAGCAACTGTACGAACTGGGTCGACAACGCACCGGATCATCTGCGCGCCAAGGCCTATTATGACAGAGGCAATGCCTATCTCGATGCCCAGAAACTCGATCTGGCAGTTGCCGATTATTCCCAAGCCATCAGCCTGAAGCCAGACTTCAAGGACGCCTATTACAGCCGCGGCTATGCCAGACATGATCTGGGCGACTATGACCACGCTATTGAGGACTATGATGCTGCGCTCAAGCTGGTGCCTGATGATGTCGACAGCCTGTATGGCAAAGCCTATGCCTATCAAAAGAAAGGCGATCTTGATGCGGCGATTGCCGGTTACACGGCAGTCATTCGACTGAAGCCGGATTACCCGACTGCTTATTACAACAGAGCTATCGCCTATAACGCCAAGGGCGATACGGAAAATGCAACGCGCGATGCGCTTGAATATGAGCGCCAGAAGGCCAAGAACCCACAATAGGTAGTGCGGGCGCTTTTTTTAATCAGCTGTTGTCCATTCTCAGTCGGCTTTGAAAAAACAGCGAAAGTTCTCCCCGTTATCCACATATGTGACACACAAGATGTTGCGGTCACAATTATGTAAAAAACTAATTCTTGACGATGACCCCCGAGTCACTTTTTATAGGACAGTCGTTGCGTTTGTGGCGTGACCGGGGAGTAATGTGACCGGTCTTTTTCCCAGTTTATGCAGTGTTTTTCGCAGCTTGCGTCCTATGGCGCATGCCAATGATGACCTGTGTTTGCAATATGGGAAATATCATCGTGCACAGGGAAATATTTGTTGGGTAAATGGTATTTTAACACTATATTTAGTGTTTACAGATACTCTTAACACCAGATAATGTGACACTCTCAGTTGGGGCGAGTCACAAAACAGGCGTCAAATAATGGGCCGCCGGGCCTGAAACGGAAGCGGGAAACCGCTACGATGACGGGCCACGGCGACAGAACCGGATTCAGCAGCTGAATCCGGATAGCGGGATTGTGTTTCTGGTGCGCTGAACTCTTCACATAGCGCCTGATGAACACTATATATAGAGACAAGGACGAAACAGATGCGGATCGAACGGCGTTTTACCAAAGAGAATCAATCAGCCTATGCGGAGATCGATTTCCGCGTAGCGACGAGCGAGATCAAAAATCCTGACGGCTCTGTTGTATTCCGTCTGGAGAACATTGATGTGCCGGCCCAGTTCAGTCAGGTCGCGGCCGACATTCTCGCGCAGAAATATTTCCGTAAGGCGGGCGTACCGGCCAAGCTGAAGAAGGTTGAGGAAAACTCCATCCCTTCATGGCTGTGGCGTTCGGTTGCCGACGAAGAGGCCTTGGCAGCGCTGCCAGTTGACGAGCGTTATGGCTCGGAAATGGATGCGCGCCAGGTTTTTGATCGTCTTGCCGGCACCTGGACCTATTGGGGCTGGAAGGGCAAATATTTCGATTCGGAAAAAGACGCCCTCGCCTTCCGCGACGAGCTTGCCTATATGCTCGCCACCCAGCGTGTTGCGCCCAATTCGCCGCAATGGTTCAACACCGGCCTGCATTGGGCTTACGGTATCGATGGTCCCGGTCAGGGCCACTACTATGTTGACCCTGATACCGGCAAGCTGACGAAATCCAAATCATCCTACGAACACCCGCAGCCGCATGCCTGCTTCATCCAGTCCGTCGCTGACGATCTGGTCAATGAAGGCGGCATCATGGACCTTTGGGTGCGTGAAGCCCGTCTGTTCAAATACGGCTCCGGCACTGGCTCCAACTTCTCGTTCCTGCGCGGCGAAGGCGAAAAGCTTTCCGGCGGCGGACGCTCCTCCGGTCTGATGTCCTTCCTGAAAATCGGTGATCGCGCTGCCGGTGCCATCAAATCAGGCGGCACCACGCGCCGCGCGGCCAAGATGGTGGTTGTTGATGTCGACCATCCGGATATCGAAGAATATATCGACTGGAAGGTGAAGGAAGAGCAGAAGGTTGCCGCTCTCGTTACCGGTTCCAAGATCGTCAAGCAGCATCTGGCTGCCATCATGAAGGCATGCGTCAACTGCGAAGCCGACAATGGCGATTGCTATGAGCCCGCCAGGAACCCGGCGCTGAAGCGCGAGATCAAGGCTGCCAAGAAGAACCAGGTTCCGGAAAACTACATTTACCGCGTTATCCAGTTCGCCAAGCAGGGCTACACGGATATCGATTTCAAGACCTACGACACGGACTGGGATTCAGAAGCCTATCTCACAGTAGCCGGTCAGAACTCCAACAACTCAGTCTCGCTTAAGGATGAATTCCTGCGCGCTGTGGAAAATGATGGCGACTGGAGCCTGACCGCCCGCAAGGACGGCAAGGTCATGAAGACTCTGAAAGCCCGCGACCTCTGGGAAAAGATCGGCTATGCCGCGTGGGCGTCGGCTGATCCGGGCCTCCACTTCAACACCACGATGAACGACTGGCACACCTGCCCCGCCGCAGGCCCGATCCGCGCGTCCAATCCGTGCTCGGAATATATGTTCCTTGACGATACGGCCTGTAACCTCGCATCGATTAACCTGCTGACCTACCGTGGCAAGGACGGCAAGTTCGACATCACCGGTTATGAACACACGGCCCGCCTGTGGACCATTGTTCTCGAAATCTCCGTGATGATGGCGCAGTTCCCTTCCAAGGAAATTGCCAAACTCTCCTACGAATACCGCACGCTCGGTCTCGGCTATGCCAATATTGGCGGTTTGCTGATGACATCGGGCATTCCCTATGACAGCGCGGAAGGCCGCGCCATTGGCGGCGCCCTCACCGCTGTTATGACCGGCATCTCCTATGCAACCTCGGCTGAAATGGCCAAGGAGCTGGGTGCCTTCTCCGGTTATGCCCCGAATGCTGCCAATATGCTGCGCGTCATCCGCAACCATCGCCGTGCTGCCCATGGCGAAACACAGGGTTATGAAGGCCTCGCCGTTAACCCGGTTGCACTGATTGCTTCCGACTGCCCGGATCAGGACCTGATCACCCATGCCCGCACAGCTTGGGACAAGGCTCTGGAACTCGGCGAAAAGCACGGCTACCGCAATGCGCAGGCCACCGTTATCGCGCCAACGGGCACGATCGGCCTCGTTATGGACTGCGATACCACGGGCATCGAGCCTGATTTTGCGCTGGTCAAGTTCAAGAAGCTTGCCGGTGGCGGTTACTTCAAGATCATCAATCGCGCTGTACCGGAAGCCCTGCGCACACTCGGCTATTCGGAAAGCCAGATCGCCGAAATCGAGGCTTATGCCGTCGGTCACGGCAATCTCAATCAGGCTCCCGCAATCAACCCCGGCTCGTTGAAAGCAAAGGGCTTTACCGATGAGATTATCGCAACGCTCAACACGGCGCTGAAGTCGGCCTTCGACATCAAGTTTGCGGTTAACAAGTGGACCGTTGGCGAAGACTTCGCCAAGAACGTCCTTGGCTTCACCAATGAACAGCTCAATGATTTCTCCTTCGAAATGCTGCCGGCTCTCGGCTTCTCCAAGAAGGAAATCGAAGCTGCCAACATCCACATTTGCGGTGCGATGACGCTGGAAGGTGCGCCTTTCCTGAAAGAAGAGCATTATCCGGTGTTCGATTGCGCCAACCCTTGTGGCAAGATCGGCAAGCGTTATCTCTCGGTTGACAGCCACATCCGCATGATGGCCGCTGCGCAGCCCTTCATTTCAGGCGCGATCTCCAAGACAATCAACATGGCCAATGAAGCAACGGTTGATGACTGCAAGTCGGCCTACATGCTGTCATGGAAGCTGGCACTGAAGGCCAACGCACTTTACCGCGATGGTTCAAAACTGTCGCAGCCGCTGAACTCCTCGCTGCTATCAGATGCGGACGATGATGAGGATGATGCAATCGAGGCGCTGATCGAAGCCCCGGCTGCCGCCCGTGCCGTTCAGGTCACTGAAAAGATCGTCGAGCGCATCGTGGAAAAATACATTCACGACCGCGAGAAATTGCCGAACCGCCGCAAGGGTTACACCCAGAAGGCAGTTGTCGGTGGCCACAAGGTCTATCTGCGCACCGGCGAATTTGATGATGGCCGTCTCGGCGAAATCTTCATTGATATGCACAAGGAAGGCGCTGCTTTCCGTGCAATGATGAACAACTTTGCCATCGCCATCTCGCTTGGCCTGCAATATGGCGTGCCGCTGGAAGAATATGTGGAGGCGTTCACCTTCACCAAGTTCGAACCGGCAGGCATGGTTCAGGGCAATGACGCGATCAAGAACGCCACGTCAATCCTCGACTATGTGTTCCGCGAACTCGCGGTCTCCTATCTCGACCGCCATGATCTCGCCCATGTGGATCAGTCCGACTTCTCCAATACCTCGCTAGGCCGTGGTATTTCCGAGGGCAAGACCGAGCCGGTTTCCAAGGGTCTCACCCGCGGCGCTATCCTCAAAATGGTCAGCCCCGGCGCTCCGGATCCCAAGGGATTTGGAGCATCAGCCGCCCCTAAAGCCATGGCCTCCAATGTAACCGCTCTTGCAACCCGCTCTTCCGTGGCAGTTGCAACCAAGCCTGTTATTGCCCAGGCACAGGAAGAAGCCTCCGGCTTCAAGCGCGAATATGAGGAACGCGCCAAGGATCATGCCGAGGAAGACGCCCACGCGGCCTCTGCCCTCTTCGATGATCTGAACGCTGAATCCGCTGCGGAAGAAGCCAAAGCTGAAGCCAAGAAGGTCATGTCCGACCGCCGCATCAAATCAATGATGCAGGGCTACACCGGCGACAGCTGCTCCGAATGCTCAAACTTCACCATGGTGCGCAACGGCACCTGCCTGAAATGCGACACATGCGGAAGCACGAGCGGTTGCAGCTAAGACGGTCTCCCTTGTTGGTGCGGCGGACAAACGCATAAGTTTGGCCACATATAGCCAAAGATTACCTCATAAACTGGGTCTCCCCACTTCGGGGAGACCCAAGATCAACAAAGAATTTTGCATTTTGGTCCGACGTGGCATGCAGAGAATGCAAAAATCGCCTGATGCTTCAGCCAGTCCCCGATATGATCTGTCGGGACATTAACGCAAAAGTGCCATCCAACTGAAAAAGCTATTGGAAGCCATCGCCGGAGGCAACAGCATCTGCATGCGCTCACCGCCGCGGCACTGAATGAAGTTTGCTCGTTATAATCGTCAGCATTTCGGGTGTTAAAGCGCGCAGGGGCATGTATCGCATCAACCGATCATTCTGGTAGATGATTAAGGTTTGACTGTTCTGGCTCCAGCCGACGAAATCGGTCCACGACACAAAAAGGTCCTGTGTCTGGGTTACAGCCCGCAAACCATTTTCGGTAATATTCACCCGCCATTCCTGTTTCAGATTTTTCTGCTTGGCAATACTGCGTCTGGCCAGCAATGGCATGGCGAAATAGAGCCCAACATAATAAATCAGCACCCACACAAAAATTGCGGCTCCAGGCACGAGTGTCAAATGGCCGTATGTGCCAGTCCAGATAATATCACCAAGGGTGATTAGAGCAATGACGGCGGCAATCAAGAACCAGGTTGATAGCTTGGTGGCAGACCAAAAAACATAGGATCGATAGGTCGCCGTGACATCGGCGGACGTGACATGAAATGTGGTGGTGGCAAGCACCTTGCCAAATTGGGGTTCTGAGGTCATGCGAGGCAGAATAGCCTGCGTTATGACATCTGGCTACGCAGCAATCCCCCACGTCCCGATGAATGCCCAGGAAGCGAGCAAACATGCATTAGCAATCTATTGGTGAGAAAGCGAAGTCTTGATCACGCCTAAGAAACGTTCGCCATATTTTTCGAGCTTGCTCTTCCCGATTCCGGAAATTTTGGCCATGTCATCAAGCGATATTGGTTGATCCGAAGCCATTTTCAGCAGCGTGCTATCGTGAAATACCACGTAAGGAGGTACTTTTGATTGCTTGGCGATATCGTACCGCTCTCTTTTTAATGCCTCGAATATCAACCGGCTGATATCATCAAGACCCGCAGTCGCTGCCGAACCTGTCACGCGTCGGGCGCTCTTGTCCTTCGAAAGGTCTTTGCGGAAGTAAACGGTCCGCTCCTTCCGGAAAACCGTCCTTGCCTCATCCTCAAGCTTCAGCGCGCCAAAAGCCTCGTTATCCACTTTGATGAAACCGGAAACCAGCAATTGTCGAAGAACGGAATGCCAGGCACGCGATGAGAGGGTTTTCCCTTGACCAAAAACAGGAATGTCATCGTGCCCCTGTTTGCGTGTCTTTTCTGTGCTTTTTCCCATCAGAACATCGACAACATGACCAGCGCCAAATTGCTGTCCTGTCCTGTAGATAGCAGCAAGAGCTTTGATTGCATCTTCAGTGCCGTCCCACGTGGTGACAGGTTTCCAGCACGTATCGCAATTCCCGCATTTTTCAGCGTGGGTTTCGCCAAAATGATCCAGAATGAGTTGCCTGCGGCACTCAACAGTTTCACATATGGCGAGCAAACCGTTGAGCTTTATGCGCTCCATACGCTTGATATCATCACCCGCATCGCTTTCATCGATCATTCTCCGGCGCTGTGTTACGTCGGACATGCCATAGATCATCCATGCGGATGCGGGATTACCGTCTCGGCCGGCTCTTCCTGTTTCCTGATAGTAAGCCTCTATCGAGGAGGGTAGATCCATGTGCGCAACGTAGCGAACGTCAGGTTTATCGATCCCCATACCGAAGGCAACAGTGGCCACCAAGCAGACAGATTCCTCTTTGAGAAACAGATCCTGATGATTATCACGCATCTCGCGGCTCATTCCCGCGTGATATCCATAGGCATTGATGCCCTTGCTGTTCAGATAGATGGTTGTCTCATCGACTTTACGCCGCGACAGGCAATAGACAATTCCGCTCTCCCCCTTAAACTTTGATACGAAATCCAACAGCTGTTGATTGGCGCTGTCACGCTCCTCAATCGCATAACTTATATTGGGACGGTCAAAGCTGGTGATGAATATCTTTGCCTTTTCCATCGCCAATCGTTTGATGATGTCCTGCCGGGTATGTTCGTCTGCGGTCGCTGTCAGGGCGATACGCGGAACACCCGGAAAAAGCGAGGCGAGCTTTCCCAGCGCGAGATATTCCGGCCGGAAATCATGCCCCCACTGTGAAACACAGTGGCACTCATCAATGGCAAAAAGCGCGACCTCGACATCCTGCATCAATCGCTGAAAGCCCTCAGTCGCAACGCGCTCCGGCGTCACATAAAGGACTTTCAATTCGCCTCGACGCAGCATTTGCCCGATCGACTGGATTTCCTGGGGTGACATGGATGAATTGATGGAAGCAGCCTTAACACCCGCCAGTTTCAACGCTTCAACCTGATCGCGCATCAGGGCAATCAACGGGCAAATGACAACGCCAACACCCTGCCTGCATAGCGCCGGTATCTGGTAGCAGAAGGACTTTCCTTCGCCGGTTGGAAAGAGCACCAGTGCATCGCCGCCCGAAACCACGTGGGAGATAACCAGTTCCTGTTTCCCGCGGAATGAATCATACCCAAACACCGACTTCAACATAACAAGCGGATTGGGTTGGTCTCTGGCGGAATTTTCAAACAAGCCGTTGACGGAAGATAGTGCTACCGTGGAATTTACCATTGTCTATCCGGTTGGATTGGATGATTTGCACGATGGCTCAGTCGAGAGATTCCGGCAAGGATATTGGACAGGGAAAGCCACCCGACAAATACGAATATTACTCCCGGAATTGTCAATACGACTAAAGTTCACCATCCCTGCCCAATTTCATCAGCAATCAGACGAAAACGATCAGGAATTTCGGGAGATATCCGGTTTGATCACGAATCGGCCGCTATAGCGGAAGAGTTCACCGAACAGAGGATGGCGGAGGGTCATTTTCATGCTGAAGTTCTGTGCATCCACGGGTCGTTCCTCCACATAAGCGCGGCCAAATAACAGTCCGACGGGAACGGGGATATCAACACCGAAAAGCCGCCAGATATAGCCCTCGTCACGAAACACCAAGGCACCCTCCTCCGCCGTCACCCGCAGACGCAGGCCTACGCCGAAGCGCACGAATTCAATCACACGATTGCCGCCAATCTGCTCCATGTGTGACCTGAAATGGAAAGGGCGATGCCCGGGAAACTGAAACACTCTGTCCCAATAGATCGAATTATTGTCCAAGTGAGAATTATAATGGACATCGATAGGAACATCGATACCCCGATAAGGCACCAGCGCACCGAATATCCAACCAAACGGGATCAACAGCTTTCCGATGGCGCTATGCTGCACCTCCTGCATTGTTCCGCTAACGCAAATGTAGTCATTGCTGTACGGCTGCAACGAATAATGCCGTTTGACGATATCGCCCAGATCATGCCAGGCATCGCCCAGCACTGTCTGAAATACCGGCAGGTGATTTTCTGCGTCGCCGCTGCGTTGAACCTTGCCGTTCTTCAATTCCACTCCCGATACATGCGTGATCCCTTGATAAGTTAGAGCAGCAACTTGCCCAATCTGCGATGGATCAGTCCCGCCTGCAAAAGTGCTCCCACGGTCATCCCCTCGATATCACGCGTTATTATCGCATGCATTAAGTAGTTTCGGAGCCCGCTGCACGGAATCGCGTTTCAAACTCACGCCGGAGGGTACGCCGTACTTCAGCAGCGCGCAGGCGTTGTTGCCCGATTTCAGTTGTTGGATGAAATGGCGGCACCTCGGTGGGCCGCCCATCCGCGTCAACGGCCACCATGGTGAAATAACATGAGTTCGTATGACGTCGCTCGCCGGAACGGATATCTTCAGCCTCAACCCGGATGCCAACTTCCATGGACGTTCGGCCCGCATAATTGATCGAGGCACGGAAGGTCACCAATTCGCCAACCTTGATAGGCTGTCGGAACACCACCTGATCGACGGACAAGGTTACCGCATATTGCTTTGAGTAGCGCGAGGCGCAAGAAAAGGCGACGCGATCAAGCAGATTAAGCAATGCACCGCCATGAACCTTACCACTGAAATTGGCCATATCGGGGGTCATCAAGACCACCATTTCAATACGGCTTCTGTCGATACCATCATCCATTCCGGTAGCCCCTAAATTTCAACACTGAGTTGATATAAGCTACCAAAAATCCCCTCGGTAGTCGTAGAGATTCCCTACACCAACATTTCACTGGATGCGATTGTAAAGTCTTCAGCCTCTTGCCGAAGCAGGTGGGTGCGTCTTCGGGCACTGCCTTTGGCGGCACCCTCGCCATTCTGGCAAGCTTTCCATCGCATCTCGCATTTCGCGAGTATGTGCTGGCTGATATCGGGCAGCAATTATTGACCGAACACGGATTTCTTCGGCCCAACCCTACGCATTCTATCCATTCGTAGGATTATGCAACAAGCTCGCAGGATTGCTCTATGGCTCTGACCCCGACCGGGTCCATGAGTGGCAGGTTCCAACTATCTCTTCATCTCAAAAGGAATTCACCATGGCTCTTGCTAAAGGCTATGCGGCGACAGACGCATCCCAACCACTTACACCGTTTATTTTCGAACGGCGGGAGCCCAATGACGATGACGTCGTCATTTCGGTAAAATATTGTGGCGTATGCCACTCCGATATCCATCAGGCACGCGATGAATGGGGCGGCTCGAAGTTTCCCATGGTGCCAGGCCATGAGGTAGCGGGCATTGTTACCGCCGTCGGTTCAAAGGTAACGAAATTCAAGACCGGCGATCGCGTCGGCGTTGGCTGTTTCGTCAACTCCTGCACAAAATGCGCCGCGCGTGATGCCGATCTGGAGCAATACATGCCCGGTATCGTGCAGACTTACAACGACGTCGAAGCCGACGGCGTCACACCCACCCATGGCGGCTATTCGGATTCCATTGTCGTCAAGGAAGGCTATGTTCTTTCCATTCCTGATAATTTGCCGCTCGATGCCGCCGCTCCGCTTCTTTGCGCTGGCATCACGCTCTATTCGCCGCTCCGCCACTGGAAGGCCGGACCCGGTAAAAAGATCGCAATCGTTGGTATGGGCGGACTTGGCCATATGGGCGTCAAACTCGGCCACGCCATGGGGGCCGAGATCACTGTGATCAGCCAAACCCTGTCAAAAAAGGATGAGGGATTGAAGCTTGGTGCCACGCATTATTATGCATCAACCGATCCTGAAACCTTCAAGACTCTCGCTGGCGCATTCGATGTCATCATTTGCACCGCAGGCGTCGCGATTGACTGGAACGCCTATCTCGGCTTGCTCAAGATTGATGGCACCATGGTCCTGGTGGGAGCCCCCGAGCACCCGGTTCCGGTAAATGCGTTCTCCGTCATTGCCGGTCGCAAGAGCCTTGCCGGGTCTGGCATTGGTTCGATCAAAGAAACACAGGAGATGCTGGATTTCTGCGGCGAACATAACATCGTTGCTGAAATCGAGACCATCGATATCAAGGACATCAATGAAGCATACGAACGTGTCCTGAAGAGTGACGTGCGTTATCGCTTTGTCATCGATATGGCTACTTTGTAATATCACAGAACACTGGGAGGGGCAGTTTTGCCCCTCACTTCTGTCTGAGGCGCACCCTATTCGCTTACCGGATTGCTTACCGGCATATTGCGGCGCACGCGCAGCAGATACTCGGTGCGATTGAACGGATCGGCACCCGAACGCAGGCGTAAACGCTTTGGACCCATTATTGGCGCATAGTGATCAAACTCACATTCCATAGCGCCTGCGCCACTCGTCAGTCCCGGCAATTGCAGTTGAACGTTTTGGATCATCGCCGACGCTATTGTGCCTTCAAGCCGGGCCATACCACCGGAAATCAGGGAATCTTTCGTGATAGCCCCAGCCTTTGCCAGCAGGGTGAGCAGGCCACTTAAAGCCGCCGCAGGAGCATCGAGGCAAAATCGGTTGATCGGCTCGCAAATGACAGTCTGTGCTTCCGACAGCGCGGTTGCCAGCACCAATGGCGTCAACTGGCGGAAATCGGCAGCCGTGCTAACCGGGGAACTATGCCGGGCGGCGGTCATGGCTACATGGCAATCAATCACCTGCCAGCCAAACAAGCCCTGCTTCAATGTTGTGAACACAGTTTCCTCGACTGCCCGATAAAAACTTGCGGGCATCTGACCTATGTCGACTTCCAGCGCGAAGCTGTTGCCCGACCCTTCCGGCCGCGGTTCGATGCGCAGCCCAACCGTCGCAATAAACGGATTGGGCTCCTTGAATATGACCTCGATTCCAGTGCCGGTTCCAATAAGCCTTTCGACACAGATGACCGTGGTCTCCTCAAACATGGCATCAAGACCGAAATCACTCAGCAAGGTCGATTGGATGACCTCTTTTTGCACTTCACCATAGAGCGACACAAAGACCTGATTGGCCTCTTCGTTCCTGCGCAAGTTGATCAATGGATCTTGTTCGGCCAATTGGTTGAGCGCCAGCCAGAGCGCGCCATTATCAGATGGATGTCTGGCCAGAACACGGGTTTCCAGAGTGGGCGGCGCAAAATCAGCACGTCTGCCTGAAGCAAGGTCGACGCCCACCACATCACCGATCTGCGCATCACTGAGCCCGCTCACGCGGGCGATTTGTCCCGCTTTGAAGCTCGTAGCTGCATGAACCCGTCCGGCCCCGAAAAGCTGGATACCGGTCACTCTGGCCTGCCCTTTGGGTAGGTTCAGATATTGCCGGGTCTGGATGGTGCCTGAATTTAGCGACATATAAGAAAGCTTTTCGCCGCCCCAACCGCGTTCGATCTTGAAGATTTTCCCCTCGATCGGACCGTCAGGATCAGGAAGACGCGCGGGCAGCATCGCCGCGATGGCGGCCATCAGGGCGGAAATGCCAATGCCTGTGGTTGCCGCTCCCCCGAATACGGGGTGCACCCATCCCTTGGCGATCTGATCGGCAAAGGCATATTCAAGTTTTTCGGCGATCAGGCGTTCGGGAGCCAGAATATAATCGGCCAACAAAGCATCGTCATTCTCCGCCAGCGTCTCGCACAGGACTTTGAAGAATGCCCCGTTTCGCAGATCAAGCGCCTCGATCTGCGCGCGCTTGCTGCCGGGATCGATGACACCAGACATAGCGATAGGCCGGACTGGCAACTGGTTGGCGATGGCCTCCAGTACCCGGTCATATTGCGCACCAACGCGATCAACCTTGTTGATGAAGAACACGAACGGAACTGCAAGGCGTTGCAGCGCCCGTACCAATACACGCGTCTGCGCTTGCACGCCCTCGACCGCCGAAACAACGACCACCGCCGCATCGAGCAATCCAAGGATACGCTCAACCTCGGCAATAAAATCAGGATGACCGGGCGTATCGATGAGATTAACCACCGTATCGCCAATAGTAAAAGACACGACCGCAGCCCGGATCGTAATACCGCGTTGCCGTTCAAGCTCAAGATTATCGGTCTGCGTGTTACCGCTATCGACGCTGCCAAGCTTGTCGATCACACCGGCATTAAAAAGCAGTCGTTCAGTAAGGCTGGTCTTGCCTGCATCCACATGGGCCAGAATGCCCAGATTCAAAGTGCGCATGAATCCTCAACTTCTCAGAATTTCGTTTGTGATTTTCTTGAGAAGTGAATCGGGGCATTGGAACCTCTATGCACGGATGACAATGACTATTGCGAAGACACTCCATCGAGTCCGGAGCATGAGCAGAACCCTACAAACTTCGCGAAAGATATGTCAAGGATGGATAGCTCATGGCTGAAACCACGACATTAATCGAAGCCACTCCCGGCATTCCTGTTCGATAGTTTGAACCCGAAAAATTCGTGGCATCTTCATTTGGGCGGGCATTTATGGATCAATCCGGAACTTTCTGTACAAATTGCGTCACTAGAAAGTGCCGACATAACGATATACCCTCCCGGTGCAACTTAAGGTTATTCATCGGAGGGAAAAGCGATGAGTCAGCCGTCGAAGTGGTGGTGGGGACTACTCCCCCTGATAGTCTTATGGATTGTCGCCACCGTTTTCACCAATAAGTTTGTTAGCTCCGATCTCAACAACAGGTCAGCCGCAGCACTGGGCACGACCGTTGACAGTCCGGCAATCTCAGTGGCCGGGCGCGATATCACCACGTCAGGCACCATCTTCTCTCCAGAGAACTTCGCCAAGGTCACCAACACCATTGGCGCCGTTTGGGGGGCGCGCAAGGTTTTGAATGATACGAAACAACCCGCGCTGGCAAACCCCTTCAATTGGGGCGTAACCCGCGATGGTTCGACCGTCAATTTGACCGGAAGCGTACCAAACCCTCAGGCGCGGGAAAAAATCGTTTCGGCTGCCAAAGCAGCGTTCACGGGTGCTGAAATCAAGGACGCGATGTCCTACGCCAGCGGCGCACCCGCCAGTTACGAGACTGGCGCGCTGTTCGGATTGGATCAACTCGCCAAATTGGCAAAAGGGAGCGTCGCAATCTCAGGTGCCGACCTCACGGTTTCAGGCAGTGCCGCAACACAGGCCGCCTATGACGGCATCACGGCTGCGCTTAAAACCCCGCCCCAAGGCATTAAGCTCGCAAAGGCAGACATAGCAGCGCCGCCTTCCTACGCCTTTGACGCTTCGAAAGACGCGGGGAAACTGACGCTCACGGGCAAATATCCGGATGATGATACGCACGGCAAGATACTCGATGCCGCCAAAAGCCTGTTCTTCGGTGAGGAGATTGTCGATCAGCTAACGGCTGCTGCGGGCGCACCGAGCGGTTTTGGCAATGCGGCGATAGCCGGGTTGAACGCTCTGTCCCGGCTGGCAAAAGGTACATTCTCGCTCTCGAACACCAATGCAAAGCTTACCGGCGATGCTCTGTACGATCAGGCCGTCGCCAGTGTGCAGAACGCCTTTACCACTGCAGTGCCTGACGGTTTCAAATTCGAGCCAGCGCAAATTGCCGTCAGCCCGGCTGCACCAGCAATAGATGCCACAAATTGCCAATCGACGCTCAATACTATGCTCACCAAATCCAAGATCAATTTCGAGACTGGCAAAGCACAGATAACGCCCGCATCATCCGGATTGCTTGATTTGATAGTGGCAACCATTGGCCGTTGCGCGAACAGTTCTATCGAGATTTCCGGTCATACGGATTCCAGTGGTGATGAAACAGCGAACCTTGCCCTGTCAGAACAACGCGCCAAGGCGGTGGTCGCCTATCTGACCAATGCCGGGGTGTCACCCGAGCGTCTGGTGGCTGTCGGGCTGGGTTCTTCACGTCCAATAGCATCAAACGACACTGATGAAGGCAAGGCGCTCAATCGCCGGATTGAATTTTCTGTTAAATAGGAGGTAGCGGCAATGACCTATCTACTTTCCACCTATTGGCCATGGATGTTGATCGCATTGCTTTTCGGCGGCGTGGTCGGCTTCGTGACCTTCCTGCGATCTGCCAGTGGCTGGTGGCCGGATTCTTGGCCGGGCTGGTTCAAATTACTCTGCCTGCTGTTCATCGTCGGTCTTGTGGTAGCAGTATTGAAATGGCTGCCTGGCCTTGCAGGCCATTATCTCGAAACTGCCCTGTTGTTGCTTGGCAGTTATATCGTAGGCTGCTTCCTCGGCAGTTGGCTGGCAAGCTTCCGTGCCGCCGAACTGAAACCGCAGGAACGGCCCTCTTCGCTTGCTCCGGCTGCACCAGCACCTACACCTGTGACAGTGTCAGCACCGGTCGTGGCCGCGCCAGCAGTTGCTTTGGCTGCCAATGATGGCCATCCGGGACATCGTCCGGCCTCAATAGAAAAAAGTGCGACGCCGGACAATCTGAAACGTATCTCCGGCATCGGCCATACCAATGAAATAAAGCTCAATGAATTGGGTATCTGGACGTTCCGCCAGATCGCCGAATGGACGGGCGCCAACGCGGAATGGGTTGGAAGCTATCTCGCCTTTCCCGGAAGGATAGAGCGTGAAGATTGGATTGGTCAGGCGGCCCAGCTCGCAAAGGGTCTCGAAACCGAGTTTTCCCGCAGGGTTGATGATGGGGATGTACCGACATCGCAGTGATCAGTTCCATGCTGACATCATGTCCAAACCACCTTGCCTTGCCCACGCTTTGAAACCCAAAGCGTAGCAAGTGAACATGCTGACTCATTCCTGCCCCAGAACGCTGCGACCCTGGGCACATTGAAATGACGCGAACGGAAAAGAGGAAAAGATGAGTGAAAAACGTTTTTCTGTCCCCGTAGCAGTACGATTGTGCGCTGCCGGGCAGCGGATGATCTTCAGCACTTGGGAAGCCGTAGAGTGTCTCAAAATCCAATGGCCCCGCAACCATGGGCCCAAATACCGCAAAGCACTGCAGGCTTGCATGGATGCGCTTGAAGGGTGGAAACCGACGCATAAAGCCAGACGAGCCTTTGTCGACGCGGCGCGCGAGGCCGGTATTTTCCTTGAGGTCAAACCACTGCACTAAATCCGGGTCTTATGGCCAAGAACGCGGTGCAAAACAGCGCCTTCATTAAGAATGCGCTGAGTTCTCAGCGGCTATTTCCTGAATGAAGTCGAGGAAAGCCCGCACTTTTGCCGGAGGCAGGTGACGCGAGGGGTGATACGCATAAAGCGGAAACCGCTCACCTGACCATTGGGTTAATATCGGCACCAGTTCTCCGCTTGCCAGCCACGGCCCAAGCCCCACCGCGAGGCTTTGGAAGATGCCCTGACCTGCGACGCAGGCAGCCACGGCCACCGATGGGTCATCCACGACCACCCTGCCGGTAACCTTCACCTCGATCACCTCTCCTTCAAGATGAAATTCCCATGGAAAAGGCCGCCCTGTCTGCGGATCGCGAAAAAGCAGAGCTTCATGCTGTTTCAGATCTTCCGGCGTTTTGGGCTCGCCGTGCCGCTCAAGGTAGACAGGCGACGCACAGGTAATGACGCGCGTATCGAGCAGTTTGCGGACGATCAAGGAAGCGATATCCGGCGAACCAAAGCGGATTGCTATATCGGCTCCAGTCATCATCTCCTCGCGATAATTCGTGTTCATCAGTTCCAGAAACAACAGCGGATATCGGGACATGAATTGCGGCAGTCGCGGCGCAAGCACCATCCGGGAGAACCAGGGGTCGATTGATACCCGCAACCGGCCCTTGACGATAGCGGCAGCACCTGCGGCATTGGTGGCGGCCTCCTCCAACCCGGCCAGCAGCGGCATAGCTTGCTCATGGAAACGGTGTCCCTCCTGCGTGAGCGTGACATATCGCGGGCTGCGATCAAACAGTCTCACGCCAATGCGTGCCTCAAGCCTCGCTATGGCACGACTGACACCCGAGGGCGTCAGGCCCAGAATTTCTGCCGCCCGGGCAAAATTCCCGGCCTCCGCAACGGCGGCAAACACACCAACTCCAGTCAACAGCCGCGCGTCAAAACTCATGGATTTACCTCTGTTGAAACTCGGTATTCGGCTGATGATGCAGACTATCCGGGCTCGTCATTACGCATCCTCGCATTATAGCGATGATTTTCAGTCATTTCTCCAATGATCTTTTTGATTTCATATCACGGCACCCTTCATCAGGTGCTCATGCGATGCAAACCCTCACCCTCATTCTTCGCGGCATAAAGCGCTTTATCGGCGGCAAGAAGGATAGCTTCAGGCGACGTACCATGTTGCGGAGCTTGTGCACTACCAATGCTGGCGCTGACCTGTGCGAACCGGCCATGCCCCAGATCGAAAGAATAGGCCACCGCTTCCTGAATACATTCCACCAGTTCAACATAGTCTTGACCAGAACGGTCGGGTAGCAGAACAACGAACTCATCACCGCCGATCCTGAACACGGTGTCCTTTGCCCGAACAGCGCCGGTTATGGCAGCTCCCACCTTTTGAAGCACAATGTCGCCTGCCGCATGGCCGCAATTATCATTGACCGCTTTGAAGCCATCAAGATCAATATACAGCAGCGAGAACCAGCGTTTTTCATCGGTTTCGTCGAGACTTAATTGGCTGCAAAGAGCCTCAAGTTTCCCATCAAGTGCCATGCGATTGGGTAGTCCGGTCAGAGCATCATTGGTTGCCAGAAACTGGTTGAGAATTTCCGTTTGTATGGCCCGCACGTTCAACTGATAGTTTTGATAGAGCACAAAACACATGCCGGCGGTCCACACAGGCAAGAGCAGGCAGAGATATCCAGAATCGGGAATGGGCGAGAGGTAAAGTCCGACGAGAAACGGAAAGCCGACCAGGATAAGAACCAGAACCGCATATCTTGGCATTGCAGCGTTTCTCGATGCAATGACGCCTTGAATGCCCGCCACATTCATCGCTGCCATCATGGAAAGCGTGAAATTTCCCGTGACGACACAAAAGGCGCAGCCCACACCCGCCACCAATGACCATAGACCGCCAGCGAGCATCAGATAAGAAAATATCCGTGGATCGGTTTCGGACTTGGCTTCTTCTCCGAGCGTCAGGAGATGCTGGCGAATAACCAGCAGTACCAGTTCGATGATGATCCACACAAACGGCCAATTGCTCTGGGTAACCGAGCGGGCATAGGTCGCCAGCGCAACAATGCTGATTGATCCAAAGAACAGCGCTGCCCGGCGCAAAAGCATCGTCTCGATCAGCCGTTGTTCGACGGCACGCGACTGGCGCGGAGATGCAGTTGTGAACCACTCAAATAATAAATTGGACATCGTGAGTTACTTTACGCCTAACGCCCTCTCTTTGATATTTGACGCAACGTCCCAGAGACAATCTGATAAAGTACTATCACAATATTTGAATATGCGCTTGAACAACAGTAAATACATCAAAATGCATCCACAGATTGCGGCATAGTAAATAAAAATGCGCGACTAAACTTTACCAGCAATCGCATTTGCCCAAGTCAGTGCTTTATCAGCCATCGTTTTCAGATGATCCCCTACAGAGAAACCCGACAGGTTTTTGCGTGGACGCAGATCATGATCTCCATCCTCAAGCCAAACTATCTCGATAGCGTCTGACAGCGTGTAATCGGCAACTTCTTCGCGTGTCCCGAACGGATCGCGCGTCCCCTGTCCAATAAGGGTTGGCGTCTTCATGTGGGCAAGATGCGCCGTGCGTAACTGTGCCGGTTTGCCGATGGGATGAAAGGGATAGCCAAGGCAGAGCAGACCAGCGATCCGTCCCGAACTATGGAGATCATCAGCGATCATGCTCGCAATGCGGCCACCCATCGATTTGCCGCCGATAATCAGCGGCCCAGTTGCACCAAGGGCGTCAATGGCGGCCAAATACTCAGGAATGAGCGTGTCTGCACGCGGCGGTGGCTTTCGTGCGCCGAGCGTTCGGCGGCTCGCCATATAATTGAATTCAAAACGGGCAACCCGAAACCCGGCGTCCGCCAGGGCCTCGGCATTTGCTGTCATCGAGGCCGAATCCATCGGAGCACCGGCGCCGTGGGCGAGCAGGATCGTATAATCTGCGTTCTCTTGCCCATTAAACAGGAAGCTTGTTGTCATCTCGATCGCTTCTCTGGTCTCAATCTTCCCACAGGCAGGCGGCAACGTAAATTGCAACAAGTCGCTCTACCCCCGCCTGATCAATGCTGTCAAATCTGCCCTGCAATGGACTATCAAGATCAAAAACACCAAGAATGGTGTCCTCGTGAATCAACGGCACGACGAGTTCCGAACGGGAAGCCGCATCGCAGGCGATATGTCCCGGGAAAGCATGAACATCCTCGACAAGAATGGACGAGCCCTGCGCAACAGCTGTTCCGCAGACACCATTGCCCACCGCAATGCGGACGCAAGCTGGTTTTCCCTGAAAGGGTCCGACGACGAGTTCGTCTTCCGAATAAAGAAAATAAAAACCGGCCCAATTGAGGTCAGGCATCATCTGGAAGATCAGTGCCGACGTGTTGGCGGCATTCGCTACGGGGTCAGTTTCACCCGCGAGAAGACCACTCAACTGATCGGCAAGTTCGCGATAAAACTTGGGCTTGTCAGATTGATCAATCGTCTTCTCGGCAAACATCGAACATCCCACTTTCTATATCAACGGTCAGAGCAGCAAATTTGCGGCCCCACCTCACATCTTCAAGCACTATATGGCACAAGAAATGCGGATTGAGAAACTGACGGGAATGCCCGTTGAGCCTAGCGTCTTCACAAATTTTATGAAGCGGTAAAAATTGGAAAGACCCGAATGATGCGCATTCGGGTCCTTTTTCCAAGGGAATCGCAACTCCGGCTAGTCGACGGAGATCACTTCGCCTGTCCGCCTGTCAACATTGACCCGGATATCGTTGCCACGCCGATCAGTGCCTTCCACAATGAAACGCGACCGTCTGCGTTCGATATTGTCCACATTCCGCAGGCCTTCGGCACGCGCCACGCGGACAGCTTCGCGTTCGCTGATTTCCATTCCACGACGCATGGGCCGCTCGACGCGTGGCTCAACAAGCCGCACACCACCGGGGCCAATTTCAACGGATTGTGCAAAAGATGGCGTCGCCGACATGACTGTCAATGCGGCAACACCTGCAATGGCAAAAGCTTTCAACATGATTGTCTCCCTGAATTAATAAAATTCATGCTTACGGGGAGATAACGCAGAGCGCAGGGCGTGGTTCCCATCGCAGACAGTACTGGCCTTATTCGGCGGCCAGTTTCCGGGCATGAAAGACGTTGCGCGTGCCTTTGGTCAAGTCAGCCTTCACCGCAGCGAAATCGCCGGGTGATGTCCAGTATCGCAGAGTTACCACAACTGAATCCTCCGTCAGATCGGACACGAAGGCTTGTGGTCCGGGATTTTGCAAAATTCGTTTGTCACCGACAGTCAGTTTGACAAGGCTTTTCTGAATCTGTTCGACATCTTCATCAGGACCAGCGCTGATCGTGATATCGTTGCGCCTGACACCGTTGCGCGTGTAGTTCTTCACCGGCTGGGTCCATAGTGTCGAATTCGGAGCCAGAACATAAACACCATCCGCTGCCCGCAACCGCGTGGCAAACAGACCGATCTCCTCCACAGTGCCCGTAACGCTGCCGACTTCAACATATTCGCCAATACGTAGCGGTCTCAGGGCCAGAAGCATGATACCAGCGGCTATATTCTGTAATGTCCCTTGCAAAGCGAGCCCGATGGCCAGACCAATCGCGCCAATGGCCGCAATGACCGAGGCAGTCTGGATGCCGAACTGACCGAGCACCATGACTGTTACAAGACCGAGCACCACATACCGGGCAATCTTTGAAAAGAAGCGGCGCAGTGTAAGATCAAAACCGCTCACCTGCCCCAATCCGGCATAGAGCCATCGCTCAACCAGCCCGGCAACGATATAGCCGATCACCAGCAGCAAGATGGCCCCTATCACCGAGAACGAATAGGTGACGACAAGCGCACTGGCTTGCTGAACTCCGGTTTGAATGGCGTTGAAGGCGTTTTGGGGATCGAGTTCCATGAAGCATTTCTCCTTGTCAGGGACTGCAGGACAAAACTTTACAGCCCCGGGATAGTTCCCAAATCGGCCGCATCACTTGCCCGTCGAATCCTCTTCGGGGAACTAATATCTAAACATCATTGTGGCCATACTTTTGACAACGCCAGAGGGCGATATCCCATTTCAGGGCTTGCGCCGAAACCCGCTGTCTGATTCTTTGCCGAATATTGGGGCAGAAAGCAGTTTTGATTCTCCAGCTGAGCCCCGCCATACCATTACGTACCTGCACGCCGACAATGATCACCGGCCGGGAATAAGGATTGCACGATGTCAATTAACCTCATGAAGCCGGAAATTTCCGAGATGAAGCCGAATATCACTGTATTCGGTGTCGGTGGAGGCGGTGGTAATGCGGTTAACAACATGATCCGCGAAAACCTGCAGGGAACACAGTTCATCGTTGCCAACACCGATGCACAGGCTCTTTCCATGTCCAAGGCCAGCCGCCTGATCCAGCTTGGCGCGAATGTGACGCAGGGCCTTGGCGCAGGCTCCCACCCGGAAATCGGCCGGGCTGCGGCGGAAGAAAGCATCGACGAGATCATGGATCATCTTGCCGGCACGCATATGTGCTTTGTGACGGCGGGTATGGGCGGCGGCACTGGAACCGGCGCTGCACCGGTCATTGCGCGCGCGGCACGCTCCGCTGGCATTCTCACCGTCGGTATTGTGACAAAGCCATTCTCCTTCGAAGGCACCCGCCGTATGCGCATGGCCGAAGAAGGGCTGGAAGAACTGCGTGACAGCGCCGATACATTGATCGTTATTCCGAACCAGAATCTGTTCCGGGTCGCCAATGCTGCAACGACATTTGCCGATGCCTTTGCCACGGCTGACCGTGTGCTTTATTCAGGTGTTGCCAGCATCACCGATCTGATGGTGCGCGAAGGCCTGATCAATCTGGATTTTGCCGACGTGCGCTCCGTCATGCGCGACATGGGCCGCGCCATGATGGGCACCGGCGAAGGTTCGGGCGAAGGCCGCGCACAGGCTGCGGCCGAAGCAGCTATTGCCAACCCGCTTCTCGATGTGGAATCGATGAAGGGTGCCAAGGGCGTTCTGGTCTCGATTTCAGGCGGGCGTGATATGACGCTATTTGAAGTCGACGAAGCCGCTACCCGTATTCGCGAAGAAGTTGACGATCAGGCAAATATCATCCTTGGCGCAACATTCGATGATGCGCTGGAAGGCGTTTTCCGCGTATCCGTCGTTGCCACAGGCATTGACGTTGCCCGCACCGCCGCCGCTTCGGATGCAGAAACCCCGGGCTCCGTCCTCTCCATGACCAGACGCCAAGCCTGATCAAATTATAAATATATACTTCAATTGGTTATGCGAAAGGTTTGTCTTGTTACTGGAACAGGACAAACCTTTGAAACATGTTGAATATATAATGACCGGTACAGTGCCATTTCAGGCGCTGCACCGGATGGAAGACGTTAGTCTTTCTTCTTGCCCGCTTCGATATCAAGCGCAGCCTGTTCGAGTATCTTGCGAACCCGTTCCGCCTCTTCCGCATCCCAGCCATGGCTGTGCAGATGCAGGGCGGTGCGCAGCGTGTCCATCGCATGGGCGATGGCTTCCGGTGCGCGTTGTCCAGCCATGGAACGGGCAACCATGCCCATACGCGTGCGGACCGCGTCAACAAGGTTCTTGTTCTCAGCCAGATAGGCAAGCCCTTCCTCGGTGATGGTGTAGAGCTTCTTCGAGCCTTCGCTCGCCGCAGCCGTAACCTGCCCTATTTCCTCTAGGAATGTCAGGGACGGATAGACTGAACCGGGGCTTGGTGCATAAGCGCCACCGAACAGTTCTTCAATATCCTTGATCAACTCGTAGCCGTGGCGGGGCCGTTCGGCGACCAGCGCCAGCAGGACAAGACGCAGATCGCCCGATGCGAACACCCGGCCTCCTCCGCCTCTGCGACCAAAACGACCGCCGCCCCCAGGACCATCATGACCACCGCCATGGCGGCCGAAGCCGCGCGCCATAGCGCGCAAGATAGCGCGTTCGACGTGTTCATGACCTTCGCGCCGTTCGCTTCGTTCGTGATGACAATTTCTAAACATGTGTTTTCTCCTTTTCATACACAAACGATATATCTTTTGAGTCTATCTGTAAATAGAATCTTTAAATCGCATCGAAAGTATGTGCCACTGATTGTGCTATGTGCATGATTGTTCAGAAGAAAATATTGCGGCATTCATCCATCAGCTGGCTGTAAAGTCGCAACACGGACTATATCGCCAGTGCAAAAACTCACTTGCTCCGCCGATCGATCTCTTCCGCTTGCTGCCGCGTTATGCCGATATCATCGAGCAAATGATCGCTGAGCTTACTGATGCGCGGGTCATCCGCCCGCTCTGCCCGGTAGAACAAATTGTTCCAGCGGAACGTGAGGACTTTTCTGATCAATTGTAACACGGCGTCACCGCTCTTCTGCAGACGAATAGTATTGGGTTCATTTACTAGTAGACCAGTCGTCTCGAAATTAGACATAATAAATCTCCTATGCGTGGTTTTTAAGCAGCCCGTCGAACGCCATCGTCGTGAAACGCTGGAGCGGTGCGATACTGCCTTCGGTCTTCATGCGAACAAGAGCGCCTTCATAGGCGTCAATGAGGAAAGCTGCGGTTTCATCAGGATCAAGGTGCGAAGGCAATTCCCCCTGCTCCCGCGCTTCCCGCAAGACTTGCTGAAAATCGCGCTGCCAGGCAGCAAAGGCACGGTGCAGCTCCTGCCTGAGCACATCACTATGAACCGCGATCGATTGGGCAAGGTTGCCGAGCAAACATCCACCTATGGGGTTTTCGCTGGCATATACCTGCTCATGATACTCAAAATAGGCGCGCAGACGTTGCAGCGGTGACTTGCTCTCGTCGGTCAACAATTGGGTCCGAACAGCCTGATTGCCCTCCGTATAGGAACCGACAACCGCCGAGGCAAACTCCTCCTTGCTGGCAAAGAAGTGGTAGAACGACCCCTTGGGGACGCCGGCGGATTTGAGGATTGGCCCAATTCCCGCCCCTTCATAACCATGCGAGAGAAGAGCTTTCAGCCCCTCGTCAATAAGTACAGCGCGTGTGTCAATCTTGCTCATAGATGCAAAGTAGACCAGTCGTCTAGTAAAGTCAACCCGCCCTGATAATTCGCGCAAAATTGGCTTGTAGCAGGATTGGCAGACATGAGAATGCGGAGCGCGAGGGATACTTGCCTGACCTCATGGGCTTTACGTGAGCGCTGCTTCCCGCGCATTGCGCCGGATCACCTGTGGCGGTTGACCGAACGCCCGCAGAAATGCACGGCGCATCCGCTCGCGATCAGCAAATCCGGTTTCCTGCGCCACTGTATCGATAGGCAGACGTCCCTGCTCCATCATCAGCCGTGCAGCCTCGACACGCAGGTTCTCGACAGCCTTGGCAGGTGATTGGCCGGTTTCCGCTTTGAATGCGCGGCTGAACTGGCGCGGACTGAGGTGCGCTGCCTCCGCAAGCTGCTCCACCGAAAGCGCCGTTTGCAGATTGCGCTTGGCATAAACAAGCGCGCTCTGGATGCGATCGGATTTGGGTTCGAGATCAAGCAGCGTTGAGAACTGTGATTGTCCACCTGCCCGGCGATGATAGATGACGAGGCTTTTTGCCACCAGTCGGGCAATGTCTGCACCCAGATCCTTTTCGACCATCGCCAGCGCCAGATCGACCCCGGCAGTCATGCCCGCAGACGTCCAGACCGAGCCGTCAACGATGAATATCCGGTCTTCTTCCACTTTGATTGCAGGAAAACCGGAACGCAGATCCCGCGCATAGAACCAATGGGTGGTTGCCCGGCGCCCATCCAGAATGCCTGCTTCGGCCAGAACAAAAGCACCCGTACAGATAGACGCAATGCGCCGGGCACGGTTCATCTCCCGTTGCATGAAGGCGACCAAACCCGGCCTCGACGGCGCGATACCGGTGGCACCACCAACGATCAGTGTGTCGAAAACTAGATTATTGAACGGCTCAGTCTGCATCGCCAATCCGATAGAGTTGCGAATGGGACCGCCGGTTTCCGACAACAGATGCACATCATAGATATCCTCCTCAGCCTCGATATTGGCGAATTCGAACACCGACGCCGCAGCCAGACTCATCATCTGGAAATCGGGGAAAACCACAAATCCGATACGTTGCATAACACCATGTCCTAAAAGGTTGCATATATGACATTTAGGACGCAGACCATGCGATGTAAAGTCCAGCTCACTATCAACAACCACAAACACATGGAGCATGATGATGAGCACGAACCCAAGCAAAGGCACCGCCCTGATTACCGGAGCATCTTCCGGGATTGGTGCAATTTATGCAGATCGCCTCGCCCGGCGCGGATATGATCTGATCCTTGTTGCCAGAAACCGCGGTCGTCTGGACGCGCTTGCCGAGCGACTGACAACGGCAACGGGCCGTTCAATCGAGGCGGTCGCTGCCGATCTGAACGACAAGGCCGATCTTGCGCGCATTGAGAATATTCTGAAAACCGATGCCAGCATTACGCTGCTGGTCAATAATGCCGGTGTTGGCGCATCGAAACCCTTGCTTGATGGCGATATCGATAGTCTCGACAGCCTTATCAGCCTGAACGTTACTGCCCTGACCCGGCTGACCTATGCGGCAGCGCCGGGTTTTGTCGCCAGAGGCGGCGGCACGATCATCAATATCTCGTCCATCGTTGCCATTTCGCCGGAAATGCTGAATGGCGTTTACGGGGGCAGCAAGGCTTTCGTTCTGGCTTTCAGCCAATCGCTGAAACACGAGCTTGCTGATAAGGGCGTACGCATTCAGGTTGTACTTCCAGGTGCCACCGCTACCGAATTCTGGGACGTCGCGGGGGTGCCGATCACGCATCTGCCTGAAGCGATCGTCATGACCAGCGAAGACTTGGTGGATGCCGCTCTGGCAGGGTTTGATCAGGGTGAATTCGTCACCATTCCATCTCTGCCCGATGCAGCAGACTGGGACCGCTACGAATCAGCACGAACAGGCCTTGCGCCGAATCTCTCGCACAAGAAGCCCGCTGAACGTTACGGAGTTGCCCCGCGCGCCGCAGCATAGTGACAAAAAAGAGCGCTAGCCGGAGGGCGGGCGCTCTTTTATCCTGACGAAATCCACCTTCCCCGAACTATCTGTACCGGCTCGACGACGCGACGCGAGGGATTTTACGAACAATATTCTGGTTGCTTGCAGCCTGTTCGGGAGAAATCTCTGCGAGCCTGCGCAGGTTACGTTCGCTTTCAAACTGCATAACCGATAGCGCAATGCCCACCGAAGGCTTGCAGCGCCCATGCAGTGACGCTGCCAAAATCTCGCGACCTGAGAAAAAATCGTTGAAATCATATCTGGACAGATAATCGTCCACGGCAGCACGCGCATTGAGGAAGGCCGATTTCCAGACTTCCATAATTTCGCCATGCAGGGCCACGGCAAGCCGCCAGCGTTCGTAACGCTCTCCGGCATTCCCCGCATCGCGGTAAGCCGCCAGACGCTCACGCAGTTCATCGCACAGCGCAGCCAGTGGACCGATCTTTTTTTGAATAACCGCCTCTGCGCCACGGATCAGTTTTACTGTTTCCGGGTCAGTATCGATAGGTTGGGGACTGGCCCAATTGCTCGGCATGATTGTCGATTCCCTCGAAAATATCAGCACTAGAGGACATTTTCCCACACGAAACGCCCGCTCAATGAGACTTGGCCAAGGTTTCCACGCAGGTACCGGTTCGATTTATTGGCATTCCGACTGTGGTTGTGCGATCAGCGTCTGAAGGATTGAAAACAGTTCGTATTTGTCCAAACTGTCATCGTCCTCCAGCAGAAGAGAACAAATGTGCCGTGCTTTCGCTGCAAATTCTTCCAACGTATTTGCCGGATGTCTTAGCATTGCAACGCGTGCGTGATGTTCCGCATCCGTGGCCGCCGCAAGGCGTCTGTCAAAGGAAGCAGTCTCCTGCCCGCCATCCATGCAATCGGTGCATGCACGCACAAGCCATTGTAGTTCGCGTCTGGAATTTCGGTGCCGTTCGAGCACAGTTGCAATCGAAGCAACGCGGGCGGCAGGATTAACCCTGATACCATCGATGGTAATGACAGCCAAAGTCACGCCGAAAATCCCCTTGATGCAAATCTGCACCGCTCACGTTTCGGTCGGAACACTATTCCGTTATACCAAGAAAAATAGGGACAACCCTGTCCCTATTTTGCGCTTTATAGAAATCGCACTACTCTCTAAGCGCCAATGCTGTCAGCATGGTAAAATGGCGTGCAACCGGGAGTACGCGTGAGGGCGATGGCGGAACAGACGTCGAAGCATACACACGTGCTGATCATCGAAGATCAGCACTTAATGAGACTGGCCCTGATTCATGAATTGCAGGCAGCCTTGCCTGCGTCCATTGTTCACGGCGCAGCCAATATAACAATTGCGCTCGACCTGCTGGAATCACACCAGTTCGACCTTGTGGTGATTGATCCGGGTCTTCCCGGCTATGATCCGAAGTCACAGGACGACCGCTTTGATGTGGTGCAGGTTGTCATAGAACTGTCACCCGACGCCATCCATTTTGTGGTTACGGGGTCCGACACGGATGAAGAATGGGAACACTGCCAGAAACTCGGCGTCGTCGGCTATCTGGCCAAGAACAATCTAAGGCCCGGAGCCCTGGTCGACGTTCTGCAGGAGGTTGCAGAACGCGGATACAGTGTCAGGCTTTCAAATGAGACGACAGCACCACCCGAATTCTATCATTCGGGTTTGACACCGCGTGAACAGGAAATACTCGGCTGGATGCGGCAACGACCGTCTGGAATCAGCCGCAAAGAAATATATGAACAGCTCGGGGACCGCTTTGATATTGATGCAGCATCTGCAGAAAAATACTATAAACGTGCACGTGCTAAGCTATTAAAAACCGGGCTCCTACCAAAGGGGTTATGATGGGGACTGCTCTGGAACACCATAATAACAAAAAACTAAAGGCATCAGCGGCAATTGGAGGTCTTTTCGCCACTGGAACTGCCAACCGAACAAAACAGATAAATAACGCAGGCAAGCAGGTTTCTTTTCTCTTCGCGGGCTTGTGCCTCTGCATGTCAATTTTTTCGGGTACATCTTTTGCCAATGATGACCCTGCGGTCATTCAAATGCAGGATGCATCCGGCGGTGCTTTGGCGACCTTCACCCAGGAAAAACTCCGTCAGGAGTTTCCCATGCATGATCTGGTGACGGAGACCCCCTGGACCAATGGCGTGAAAATCCATTTCCGTGGCCCTTCGGTGAAGGAAATGGTGACCAAGTACAAGATTGCGGACAAGCCCAACCTCGAAGTTGCTGCATTCGACAATTATATTATAAAAATCACCATGGAAGAGGTGGTTGAGTTTGCGCCTATCATTGCACTCGAACAGGCCTGCACAGATACCGACAAGCAAAGCGGCGTCTGCACGAAGGATCAGGATTTCAGGCCTTTATCACTCGATGATGGCGGGCCGTTCTATATTGTCTGGCCGCTGGGTAAACTGCCAAAGCCCTATATCCCGGCACGTAACTCCATATGGGTCTGGTTTGTTACTTCGATCCGCCCGGCCGATTGAAACTGACTGAACATGAAGCTGGATAAGTACCTCGACCCGCTCTTTTACATCATCCTGATCGGAGCGGCCCTGCTCTGTGTCTGGTCGTTTGTGCGCGCGGATCTGTACCGTATCCAGACCAATGAAATCATGAGTCAGACCTTTGAGGTTCAGGTTCGCGCTTCACAGGCACGCGAGAAGATTGCCAGCATCAAGGGTTATCTGATGCTCGCCACCAGAACGGGCGATCCTGAGCCGCGTCTGATTCAGGAAGTGACCCTGATGAATTTCAACCTGAAATCACTGGATCAGCTCGACTACGCAGACCGGTTTCTCGATGCGCCTGATATCGCTTCCCTGAAAAAGACGATCCTGACAGTCGACACGGTCTTGACCCCGCAGATCAAGGCAAGCCAGTTCGACAAGGCGTTGAAAACCGTACAAACCATCGAAACGGATATTTTCCGCACCGCCGGGTCGACCTTGGCCCATAGTATTACCCTGCAGGGCACCGCCACCATCGCTGCCGATGTTGCCAGAAACAAGCTTCTGGGTGCAGCTGGCGCGCTGATCCTCGCCGGACTGCTCATCCATCAGCGCAGCCTTCTGGCCCGCCGCAAGGACCAGCATATCCGCTCTTTCTCCGCATTGTTTGCCCATATGACGCGCACGCGCATCGCCGCATTGCGCCTGTTTCTCGGCTATGTCGGCAACAATGCCATTCCCTCTTCGGAAATGACCGAGGCAGCCCGCAGCACGATTGCGGAACTGGAAAGCATCAATGAGGGCCTGATGATGATCGGCCACTCCAAGACGCAATTCAAGAAAGTGCCCTTGGGCGATCTGCTAGCGGACATTGTGTCGAAGAGCCCGATCAACCTGCAACTCGACATCGAACAGGCCGCGCGCAAATCACTTATTCCCGCGTCGCAGTTTCATCTCATCATTGACGAACTGGTCCGCAACGCCACCAATGCCGTCGCCACCCGGACTGATCCGGTCATTGCGATCAGAGCAAGCGTCAACCGCCGCTTTCTGCAGCGCCCGCAACTGGTACTGGTTGTTGCTGACAACGGCATCGGCATGAGCCCCTCCACGTTGGCGAAAGCCAAGGAGCCATTCTTTTCGACCAAGGCAGGTGTCCATCTTGGCCTTGGCCTGACGAACTGCATGGAACTGGTGAAAACCATGACGGGAAAGCTGAAAATCACATCGGTCCCCGATGTCGGCACGACCGTGCGCATCAGCTACGGGCTTGATAGTTAGTCTCGAACTGATTTTTGAACTCGATTGTTCGAATTCGACACAACCCAGGATAGCTTTCTTCACTTGTTTCAGGCTTGAATGCCGGTGCTCGCAACTGACCCGGCGGAAACAATGAACATCTACAACCTATGGATGACCAGATTCGGTGCGCTTTCGCCATTGAGGCAAGTCGCGATCATGGTTGGCATGGCCACCATCTCGTCAGATATCATGGCTGTCAGCGCATTTTTCGTCATTGGCCTCGAAACGCCCCATCGCGTGGCCGCTGTTACAACAGGCATCGTCGTTCTCGTCAGCCTGCCGCTCGGCGCATTTCTGGTCGGGCTGAATTACAAATTGAAGCAGCTTGCCGAACAGCTCGATCTCGACTCGCGCCGGGATGATTTGACTGGTCTGCTCAACCGGGCCGAGTTTTACCTGCAGACACAGCAACTGTTTGCCACATCCCGCCCCATCGACAGTGCGGGCGCCCTCCTCTACATCGACGCCGATTACTTCAAGGCCATCAATGATCGCTTTGGCCATGCCACTGGCGACGGCGTCATTCATGAGCTTGGCCGGGTCATTAAATCCAGCATCGGCGAGCGGGATTTGGCCGCGCGGATTGGCGGTGAAGAATTCACCGTCTTCCTCGCCGATGCGGATCTTGGCCGCGCCAACTGGATAGCCCATAAAATTCTGATCGCCACCCGCGCTATTGGCAGGGAACTCGGGCTTGAGCGAACCACGATCACCGTCAGTATCGGTATTTCCCTGCACACACCGGGCCAGTCACTGGAAGAGACATTGGCGATTGCCGATAAATATCTCTACTCCGCCAAACATCAGGGCCGAAACCGGGTCGTTTATGGCTAAAAGCCTTTTCTATTTGCCGGTCATTTGGATCAGCTGAATCAGGTTTCCGCATGTATCGTCAAACACCACCATCCGGACTGGTCCGGCATCCATTGGCTCGACAGTGAACGATACGCCGAGGTCACGCAGCCTGCGATACTCCGCATCGATATCATCCACCTGAAACGAGGTTGCCGGGATACCATCCGCGACAAGGGCGTCCTTGAAGGGCTTGGCTGCCGGATGTTCGCTCGGCTCCAGCAGCAGTTCTGTTCCCTCCGGGTTTTCGGGCGAAACGACCGTCAGCCAGCGATGTTCGCCGCCAAGGGGGATATCGTGCTTCACGGTGAAGCCAAGGATTCGGGTGTAGAAGTCCAAAGCCTTTGATTGATCGTCTACCAATACACTGGTGACATAAATCCTCATGGTGGTTTTCCTCCTAAAGATGTTTGCGAAGCCATAGAGCCGCTGCCGCCTGCAACGGAATGAGATCGATGGAATGAATTTTGGTTCGCCCAGACCATGAAACATGGAGCAGTCCAGCTTTCTCAAGCGTATCGAGATGCTGGGTGATCGCCTGCCGGGACAGGGCTTCCCCATCCTCCGCAACCGACAGCGCACAGATGTGGAACAGCGATTGATCGGGGCGCTCGCGTAATCGGTCTATGATCCTGCGCCGCGTCGGGTCGGCAATCGCCTTGAAAATCCGATCGAGTTGCTCATCATCCATGCCGAATAAATGCAATAATATTATTGCATGTCAAGGGATCGGTGGAAGAGAGAGCGGATAGTTGCGCGTCTGTCGAACCACGCATGATGGATTTTGCAATTCATGGATAAAAGGGCGCCTATGGCAGCCTCATCAAGAAGCTTGCATATCGTAACATATAGAGTTACATGAAATGCGATAACGGCTGTCTTCCACCCCCTGCTGGCCCTTTTACCGCAGCGGTGAAGCCTCGAACGGAGATGCAGATGTCATCGTTTTCCAATCCCGATATCGTTTCGGGATATGCGGCCAGAACCGCGCAACTTGTGCCGGGCCTTCACGACCTGCACCGGATGACTGGTCTGCTTCTGGCAGAGCGGGCTCCCGCCGATGCGCGCGTTCTGGTTCTCGGGGCTGGCGGAGGAATGGAACTGGGCGTGCTCGCGCAGATGCAGCCGCACTGGCGTTTCGATGGCGTCGACCCCTCTGCCGAGATGCTTCAACTGGCCAGAACCAATCTCGGTGCGCAGGCCTCTCGCGTTGCGTTCCACGAGGGCTATATCGACAGTGCGCCCGAGGGCCCATTCGACGCCGCAACCTGTCTTTTAACACTTCACTTCCTGCCGGAAGAGGAACGGCGTCAGACGCTGCGGGCGGTCCAGCAGCGACTGAAGCCCGGCGCGCCATTTGTCGCCGCGCACCACAGTTTCCCCAATGAGGGGGCGGAATTGGACAAATGGCTCGCACGCTACGCGGCGTTCGCGGCGGCAACTGGGGCTCCTATATCCCTGACTGCGAACAGTATCAGAACCATGAAGGAGCGATTGCCTGTTCTTTCTCCCGCTATGGACGAAACCATCCTTCGCCAAGCGGGATTCTCGAATATCGAGCTATTCTACGCCGGTTTCACATTCAGGGGCTGGGTCGCTTACAAGAGTTGACCGCGGACTGCACCCCACCTCCTTCCGTCATCCTCGGGCTTGACCCGAGGACCCACAGCTAAAGAGTTCCATTGAACTTGATTGCTCGTGCTTTCAGATCATGGGTCCTCGGGTCATCCTCGGGTTAAACCCGAGGACTGAGGATGACGGAGTGGGGGTGATGCAAGGGAGCCAAGTTCTGCAACCTTTGTTCTGCAACCTTCGCGATTAGCGTTGCATCCACTCAAGCCCCTCATGGTTGTTATGTCGAACCGCGAACCAACAGATGTGCAAATCTCTCTTTAATGATTAGCGCTTTAAAGGTGGCTTGCCCTCAGCATATTCAAACGCTTCGCCCGGCCCCTGATCGAGGAAAAGCAGTGGCGGGTTATCTCCCACCTGCTTTATGTGGCTGATGATATGAACCCGGTTTTGCTTATCCTTATGAACTGAATAAACAAGTTCGCCATCCAGCCCTTTGTCTGCCCGCTTGCTCTCGATCCTGAACCGCATGGTCATCGCCAACAGCCCCAGCACAAAGGCAGGCGGAATGATCAGCCATATTGCCTTGATCAAATCAGGTGAGGATTGAAACGTATCAAGCAGATGAGCCCAGAAATTGTAGTCGGTCATGCGCACTCCCTTGTTTCACGAGGAAAGCGGCCACCCGAGGATTATCCTCTGGTGACCGGGGAGCTAGAAAGTCGCACACAGACGACCGCCACGGCCTTTAAGCCGAAGCTCTGGACATACGCCGAGGCCTCCCCGGCCATAGGGCTGAGGAGGTGCCTTTGCGGTCGACACCGACCGCTGTATGCGAGGTTTCTAGGCCCCAAGACCAATCCATTTCGACCGGTCTCAACGCAGACCATAGTGGGAAAATTATGCAGGTGGAAGGGGTTAGAGTGTCGGTTTGCAGGGTTATTAGTGGGTGGGGTGGGGTGTGTGGTTCGTGGTTCGACAAGCTCACCATGAGGGGCTTGGGTGGATGCAACGATAATCACATAGATTGCAGATCAAAATGGTTGCAGCGCAAAGGTTGCAGAACCTAACTCCCTGCACCCCTCTTTCCGTCATCCTCGGGCTTGACCCGAGGACCCATGATCTGAAAGCGCGAGCAATCAAGTTCATTGGAACTCTTTAGCCGTGGGTCCTCGGGTCATCCTCGGGTTAAACCCGAGGACTGAGGATGACAGAGAGATGAGAGCTATAGGATGACGGAGTGGGGAGTGATGATGGGGAGCCATAGTCTGCAACCTTTGCGATTAGCGTTGCATCAACCCAAGCCCCTCATGGTGAGCTTGTCGAACCACGAACCACGAACAACACTCCACCAACCCTCTCCGCAAAATGGGAGAAGAGCGAAACCACAGCGCTAAAAGCAGGAAGCGGAGCATTGGCCCCGCTTGCTGTTATCAGATTTAGCTCTTCAGGCGGGAATTGCAGAGGCTGTAATAGCCGCCGCCCTTCTGAATCCACTTGAGGCCGCCAAGCGTGTTGTTCTGCTTGTTGGCATAATACTGTTCAAGGCATGTATGCATACGGGCCTTGCCAGCGCTTTCAGTGGAGTATTTGGCCGAAACGGCCTTCGGGAAACCAACGCCCGCTGGAGCTGCCGTCGTGGCTGCTGGCGGCTCATCCTTATAGGTCGCTGTCTGAGGTGTTGGAGCAGTGTCATCATTGGTAGCAGCGGCGGAAGCGCCGGAGCTGCACTGTGCCTTGCGGAAATCATTCCACTTCTGGCCACCAAGTGTGCCTGCCGTCTTGGCAGCCTGATACTTGGCACTGCATTCCTTCATCGTCAGGCCGCCACCGGCGCTGGCATCTGCTGGAGCAGTGGCTGTCTTGGTCGGTGCGGCGGCTGGAGCAGCTGCTGCCGCATCACCACTGCACTGGGCCTTGCGGAAATCATTCCACTTCGCGCCGCCAAGTGTACCTGCCGTCTTGGCAGCCTGATACTTGGCACTGCACTCCTTCATGGTCAGGCCGCCACCTGAATCAGCGGGGGCAGCAGCTTTCGGCGCTGCGGCTGTTGTCTTGGCGGCTTTGGTTGGAGCAGCCGGGGCCGGAGCCGCAGCTGCAGGCGATGCATCCGCACATTGCGTCTTGCGGAAATCATTCCACTTCGCGCCGCCAAGTGTTCCGGCAGTCTTGGCTGCCTGATACTTGACGCTGCACTCTTTCGCCGAGAGCGCGTAGGCCGGTACAACCGTAAACGATGCGGCACCGATAATTCCGGCAAATATAAGATTCCGGGTCATAGACATTTTTGAACTCCCTCAATTTCAACAGTGCACATTCAGAAACTGGCACCAACCATGGTTTCCCCCCGAAACCCATAGTCTTCCCATGTGATGAAATGATTATGGCTTAAATTGGAGAAGTAACCAACAGGAATTACGCATGCAGAATATTCAAAATATCTGACAGAATATTACAGAATTTCAAAGAATTATACCAAAGTCTTATCAAAATACTGCCGTAATACCCACATAAAGACAGCAACAAGAAAATGGCCTTTCAAAAGAGAAAAACTGTCCATGCGAAGAATCGGGCGCCCTCCGTCACCCTTAACCGTGAGTTAACAATCTGAAGTTGTTAAACTGATCCTTGGTGAGAAGACATGAACGGCGAGGCATTTACGCAGCCGGACTTTTCGTTGTTATATGACGCCAAGGAAAAACTCTTCGATCAGGAAAAATCGTTGCATCCATCATCCGCCCGCCCGCTGCCTGCGCCTGTCTTTCGTGATTACACCGTCGCCGAACTCTGGGCTGACGGAGTGGTCCACATAATGGGTGTGACCTTGGCCATATCAGGAGCGATTCTCCTGTTCGCCTTCGGGCCGAAAGAACCCGCAACCTATGCGGCTGTAGCCATCTACCTTGCAACGCTCGTCCTCTCCATGGCGCTTTCGGCGACATACAACATATGGCCGATTTCGCCTGTTAAAGCCCTTTTGCGGCGTTTCGATCATTCGGCAATCTATCTGCTGATCGCGGGCACCTACACGCCGCTTATGGCAAAAAGCGGTACGTGGTGGCTGCTATCCACTGTCTGGGCCATTGCCATCGCGGGCGTGCTGTTGAAACTTTTAATGCCCAACCGCTTCGACCGGCTGTCTATCGTGCTTTATCTGGCATTGGGCTGGAGTGGCGTCGCCGCCTATCAGGAACTGACAACAGCGCTGTCAGCCACAGTGCTGTGGCTGATTCTCGCCGGTGGCCTCGTCTATTCCCTTGGGGTGATTTTCCATGTTCTTGAGCGGCTGCCATTTCACAACGCGATCTGGCATGCCTTCGTTCTGACTGCGGCAAGCATTCATTATGCCGCCATTTGCACGGCTGTCGCCTAGGGAAACAACATGAGCAAATATGTGTTGATTGGTTCGGCAGGATGCGGCTCTGTCATTATCGAACTGGCCTTCGCCCGCGCAAAAGCGAACTGCACGCTCGAACAGATACCCTATCTTGAACCAGGCCCAGAGCGTGACCGGTTGCTGGAACTCAATCCTCTGGGTCAGGTGCCAACGCTCATCCTGCCCGACGGGAATATCCTGACGGAAAGCGCGGCAATCATCCTGCATCTGGCCGATGCTTTCCCCGACGCCGGACTGGCACCCTCTGCCAGTGATCCACATCGCCCGCAGTTTCTGCGCTGGCTCGTCTACATCATCGGCGCGATTTATCCGGTTTCCACTTTTGGCGATGACCCAGCCCGCTGGGCGCTGGACGAGGCAAACCAGAAGAAATACCGCGACAGCCTCGAGGAATACCGCCTTAGCCTTTGGAAAAACGTCGAAGAGGTTGCAGACGAACCGTGGTTCCTTGGTGAGAATTTCAGCGCTATCGATCTCTATCTGGCGGTCATGCGCAATTGGCGGCCGGGGCTTAGCATATTCAACAGCCATTTCCCCAAACTCGCCGCCATCGCGGATAATGTTGGCAAAGAACCGGTCTTTGCGGAAATCCTTGATCGAGATTTCTAACTCCGTCCCAAACGCTCCTGCCATAACAGGCATAAATGCTGACATGACAGGCTTGAGCCACGATGCAAAATAGGACAAGCTTGCAGGTGAACGGAAAGCTGCAAATTTTTCGTTGCAGGCCCTTTTCGCGGAAATAAATACCCGGACCCGCCACGGCAATCGTGGTTTAAAGGTCATATTAATTCGGGATATCCAAAGGGAACGAAAAGAATGTTTACCAGCAAAACCTTTCTCGGCGCTGCGCTCGCTCTGGCGCTTTCTATCGGATCTGCAAGCGCGCAGGTCGTTGTTTCATCCAAGATCGACACTGAAGGCGGCGTCCTCGGCAATATCATTCTGGCCGTGCTGAACGCCAACAAGATTCCGACCACCGACCGCATCCAGCTGGGCGCGACACCCATTGTGCGCAAGGCGATTACCGCCAAGGAAATCGATATCTACCCTGAATATACGGGCAATGCCGCGTTCTTCTTCGAGAAGGCTGATGATCCCGCATGGAAAGATGCGACCAAAGCCTATGAGACCGCAAAGAAGCTTGACTACGATGCCAACAAGATCGTCTGGCTGACACCCTCGCCCGCCAACAACACCTGGGCAATTGCCCTGCGCAAGGAAGTGGCCGACGCTGAAAAGCTGGTAACACTGTCTGATTTCGGCAAATATGTCGCTGGTGGTGGCAATGTTGTGCTTGCTGCCTCCTCCGAATTCGTCAATTCGGCGGCAGCCCTGCCCGCATTCCAGACCACCTATGGCTTCAAGCTGAAATCCGACCAGCTGATCACGCTTTCGGGCGGTGATACGGCTGCAACGATTGCCGCCGCTGCCAACAAGACCAATGGTGCCAATGCGGCCATGGTTTACGGCACTGATGGCGGTATTGCTCCATCCGGCCTCGTCGTTCTCGCCGATGATAAGGGCGTTCAGCCTGTTTATCAGCCAGCACCGATCATCCGCGAAGCTGTGCTGAAGGAACATCCTGAGATTGAAACCCTGTTGAAGCCGGTTTTCCTGAAGCTCGACCTCGTCACATTGCAGGACCTCAATGGCCGTGTGCAGGTGGGCGGCGAACCGGCAAAGGCCGTTGCGGAAGACTTTCTGAAGAAGAACGGCTTCCTCAAGTAAGTCAGTCACTACACTGAAGCAGGGCGGGCTGATCCCGCCCTGTTCCGGTAAATGGAGACCATGGCCGTGCGTCTGGACAAACTAGGTGTCGTGATTGCCCTGATCGCCGGATATGCGGTAGGCGTAGCGCCGTTTGCCACGTTCCGCGCCAATCGGATCGTTGCAGGTGTTCCGCAAACCCTTCTGGCTTCCCTGCCTTCATGGGCTGGCCCCACGCTTCTCGCCATCATTGCCGTTGCTGTGGTCATCGGGCTCTTTCGAACCCCACCGACACTGCGGCTGGCAGCTAGCTTTGCCACGCTTGCAGCTTTGTTTCTCCTCATCGGCACGGCCGCCGACCACCTCACCCCGCCCGCCAACACCTATGCACGTGTTTCGCCCGCGTCCGGCTTCTGGCTGCTGCTGTTTGCTTTTGCCCTTCTCGCAGCGGATTCGCTGACGCGCCTGCGCCTGACACCGCTGCTCCGCATCCTTGTGCTGATCCTTGCGGCTGGCTTCATCGGCTTTGTTCTACTTTCAGGAAGCTGGGACAAGCTGTCGATCCTGAAAGAATACAGCGCCCGTGCCGATAGTTTCTGGGCGGAAGCCAGCAAACACGTCACATTGGCGCTAGGTTCGCTCGTCGCGGCTGTTGTCATTGGCATCCCGCTCGGCATTCTCTGCCACCGGATGCAAAAACTGCGCGACATCGTTCTCAATGTGCTGAACATCGTGCAGACCATTCCGTCCATCGCGCTGTTCGGCATTCTGATCGCCCCACTTGGCTGGATTGCTGCCAATGTACCCGGTGCCGCAGAAATCGGCATCAAGGGCATCGGCATGGCCCCTGCCTTCGTCGCGCTGTTTCTCTATTCGCTGCTGCCTGTCGTCGCCAATACGGTCGTGGGCCTTGCGGGTGTTCCCGTTCAGGCGAATGACGCCGCGCGTGGTGTCGGCATGACCGAACGGCAACGCCTGTTCAAGGTAGAATTCCCTCTGGCCTTCCCGGTGATCCTCACCGGTGTGCGCATTGTTCTGGTGCAAAATATCGGCCTTGCAACCATAGCCGCGCTTATCGGCGGCGGCGGTTTTGGCGTTTTCGTGTTTCAGGGCATCGGCCAGACCGCCATGGATCTGGTCCTGCTCGGCGCAGTTCCCACCGTGCTTCTCGCCTTTGCGGCGGCAATCATTCTTGATGCCGCCGTCGAACTCAGTTCACCCTTTCACTCCGGGGCATCCGCATGATTGAAATCGAGGGTATCACCAAGCGCTACGGCGCGGCGACCGTGGTCAACAACGTCTCGCTGGTCGTCCAGCCACGCACCGTCACCGTCATTGTCGGCACATCAGGCTCGGGCAAGACGACGCTGATGCGCATGATCAACCGGCTGGTCGAGCCGACATCGGGCATTATCAAGCTTGATGGTGAGGATAATCGTTCCCTTCCCGGCTATGAACTGCGCCGCCGTATCGGCTATGCCATTCAGGGCCACGGCCTCTTTCCCCACCGCACCGTGGCGCAGAATATCGCTGTCGTGCCCGAGCTTCTCGGCTGGGACAAGGCGAAAATCGACGCCCGTGTGAGTGAACTGCTTTCGCTGTTCCAGCTGGACCCTGATACATTCGGCCCGCGCTATCCGCATGAACTTTCCGGCGGCCAGCAGCAGCGTATCGGCGTTGCCCGCGCGCTTGCCGCAGAACCAAACGTGCTGCTGATGGACGAACCCTTTGGCGCGCTTGATCCGGTTATCCGCTCCAAGGCGCAGGAGGATCTGCTCGCCATCCAGAAACGCTTCGGGACAACCATCATTCTTGTCACCCATGACATGGAAGAGGCAATCCATCTTGGCCACAAGATCGCGGTGATGGATGGTGGCAATCTACTGCAATACGCAACCCCAGCTGAAATTCTCGCCAATCCAGCAACGGATTTTGTCGCCACACTCGTTGGCACCGGCGACCGGCCCTTCCGCTTCCTGTCCTTGAGTCCCGCTGGTGATGCGGTGGAGCCCGGCACGGCTGAAGGCGAAGCCATTCCAGCCTCCGCAACCCAGCGCGATGCATTGGCCGAACTCCTCTGGTCAGGCCGCCCTGCTCTGCCCGTGGTCAATGAAGCGGGCAAATCCATCGGCCGCGTTACCGTGGACGGGCTGGTGAAACGCGCCTCAAGGCCAGCCGCATGAACCTGCGTTTTCCGACCATTCTGCGCATAGGCATCATGGCGCTTCTCGTGGTGTTTTTGCTGCGCCCGGAATGGTTTGAGCCAATCTTCCGGCCACTCACCCAGAACAATGCCCCTGTCATCTACAATCAGGGCAGTTTGCTGACGCTGACCTTGCTGCATCTACGCACCGTTGCCATTGCAACGGCAGGTGCCACCATCGTCGCTGTTGCTCTGGCTATTCTGGTCACACGCCCGTTCGGTGCCGAGTTTCTGCCGCTTTCGCGCAGCCTTGTGAATATCGGCCAGACATTTCCACCGGTGGCTGTCCTCGCCCTCGCTGTTCCTGCCGTCGGCTTCGGCGAAAAACCCACGCTGATCGCCCTTTTTCTCTACGGCTTGCTGCCGATCTTCGAAAACTCGCTGACGGGCCTGACCACCCTGCCACCGACCGTCACCGATGCGGCGCGCGGTGTTGGAATGACCGGCTGGCAGCGCTTGATCAAGGTCGAACTGCCGCTGGCAATGCCAATCATCCTCGCTGGCATACGCCTTTCCGTGACAATCAATCTGGCGACCGCCACCATCGGTTCGACAGTTGCGGCCAAAACACTGGGTGAAGTCATTATTGCCGGGCTGCAATCCAACAACCTTTCCTTCGTCCTGCAAGGCGGCCTCATCGTCGGCATTCTCGCAGTCATGATCTATGACGGATTATCGGCAATAGAACGCTTCATTTCCCGCCGCATGGGCCTTCTCCAGTCAAGTTGACCACCCCATATGCAAACAATCGGACTGCTCCCCTCAAAGGCAGGATTGTGAAAGGACATGCGATGAGCAAGACACGCAAACTGCATCTTGGCGCTTTCATGCGGCCGGTCAGTATTCATACGGGTGCCTGGCGTTATCCCGGCGCTTATCCAGATGCGAATTTCAATTTTGCTCATCTCAAGCGCTTTGCCCAGACGCTGGAGCGCGGCAAGTTCGACGCCTTCTTCATGGCCGATCATCTGGCCGTGCTGAACATGCCGGTGGAAGCGCTGAAACGCAGCCACACGGTGACATCCTTTGAACCGTTCACCCTGCTTTCGGCCTTGGCCGGTGCGACCGAGCATATCGGCCTGATCGCCACCGCCTCGACGACCTTTGACGAGCCCTATCACATCGCACGGCGCTTCGCCTCGCTCGACCATAACAGCGGCGGACGTGCAGGTTGGAACATCGTCACCACCTCCAATCCCGACGCGGCGCTTAATTTCGGGCTGGAAGACCATATGGAGCACGACGAGCGCTATCGCCGCGCCCGCGAGTTTTATGATGTGGTGACAGGGCTATGGGACAGTTTTGCCGACGATGCCTTTATCCGCAACGCTGAAACCGGCATTTATTTCGATCCAGAGCGCATGCATGTGCTCGATCACAAGGGCGAGTTTCTCTCGGTTCGCGGCCCGCTCAATATTGCCCGGCCCGTGCAGGGCTGGCCTGTGATCGTACAGGCAGGGTCATCCGAACCGGGACGCCAACTGGCCGCTGAAACCGCAGAACTCGTCTTTGCCGCACCGTCCAATCTTGCCGACGGCCAAAGCCTTTATGCCGACATCAAGGCCCGCATGGACAAGATCGGCCGCCAGCGCGATCAGTTGAAAATATTGCCCGCCGCCTTTGTCGTGGTGGGCGATACCGTGGAGGAAGCCAAGGAAAAACGCGCCCGTCTCGATAGTCTTGTGCACTACGCCAATGCCATCGGCTCCCTGTCGATTGCGCTTGGTCAGGATGCGTCGCTTTTTGATCCGGATGGGCCATTGCCCGAGATCACTGATACCAATGCCAGCAAGAGCGGCCTGGAGCGTACGGTCAATCTGGCACGGCGTGAAAACCTGACCGTGCGCCAGCTGGCACAGCGGCTGGGTGGCTATGCCGGTCCAGCCTTTGTCGGCACCCCTACAACAATCGCCGACGAGATGCAGCAATGGCTTGAGGGGGAAGGTTCAGACGGTTTCAACGTCATGTTCCCCTATCTGCCTGAAGGACTTGATGATTTTGTCGACAAGGTCGTGCCGGAATTGCAGCGGCGCGGCATTTTCCGCACCGAATATGAAGGCAGGACATTGCGCGAAAATCTCGGTCTGCAACGCCCTGCCAATCGGTTCTTTTAGATGCGGTGATCGAGCCGTTTGACCAGCCTGTCACCAACCCACTGAATGCCGCAGACAAGAATGATAAGCACGATCACCACGGCAATCATCACAGAGGTTTCAAAGCGCTGATAGCCATAGCGGATGGCAAGATCACCTAAGCCTCCGGCCCCGATCGCGCCCGCCATGGCCGATGCACCAATCAGGGTGACAAGCGTGACCGTGAAACCCGCAACAATGCCCGGCAGCGCCTCGGGCACCAGCACCTCGCGAATGATGGTCCAGCGATTGCCGCCCATGGCACGCGCCGCTTCAATCAGCCCGCGATCCACCTCACGCAAGGACACCTCTGCGATACGTGCATAATAGGGTGTCGCGCCGATGGATAGCGGCACGATGGCGGCCCAAGTGCCGATGGACGTGCCGACGATAAGCCGTGTGAGCGGAATCAGCGCCACCAGCAGGATAATAAATGGCACCGAGCGGAAGGCGTTGATGACAGCGCCAAGCACGCTGTTGACCCACGGGTTCGGCGCGATACCGCCACGGTCAGTTGCCACCAGCGCCAGACCCAGCGGCAGGCCAGCTGCCAGCGAGATCAGACCGGAAGCGCCGGTCATGACAAGCGTTTCCCAGAGCGATTGCAGAAGCAGTTCATACATGACTTGTGACATAACCAAGCACCTCTACACGGGCCGAGCGGGCCTCAAGAAACGAAACAAATTGAGCAACTGCGATAGCAGGAACCGCAAGATAAAGCCGGGCGACCGCCTGATTTTGCACATGGTCGACACCGCCATGAACAAGCCGGAAAGGTCCCGGCAGATCGGCCAGCAACGTGCCCTGCGCGGCAGCACCGGCAAGATCAACACCAAGCACAGCTTCGCCGGTGGGTTCTGATGACAAGAGACTGACGATATGGGCTGGAAGCTGCGGACGAATACCCGCAAGCAGGCTTTTGGTGATATCGGTCTGCGGATCGGCAAAAACCGACCAGACCGGGCCTTCCTCAACGATTTTACCCGCATCGATAACCGCAACCCGGTCACCAATGGAGCGAACCACTTCCATTTCATGGGTGATCAGCAGAATGGTGAGGCCGAGCTTCTGGTTGATGTCTTTGAGTAACGCGAGAATGGAACGCGTTGTTTCCGGATCGAGCGCGGATGTCGCTTCATCGGAGAGCAGCAAAGCTGGCCGCGCCGCCAGCGCACGCGCAATGCCCACGCGCTGCTTTTGCCCGCCAGATAGCGAGGATGGATAGGCTTTCGCCTTGTCGGAAAGGCCAACCAATTCCAAAAGTTCCCGCGCCCGGTTCAGACGCTCGGCCTTTGGGCGCCCCTCGATCTTGAGGGGCAGCGCTACATTCTCTTCCACCGTCTTGGCCGATAGCAGGTTAAAATGCTGGAAAATCATGCCGATGCGACGGCGGAACGGCTGCAGCTCGCGCTCATCAAGCCCGGTAATCTGCCTGCCCTCAACAAAGATGGAGCCCGATTCCGGCCGCTCCAGACCATTGAGACAGCGGATCAGCGTTGATTTCCCCGCGCCGCTGCGGCCGATAATACCGAGAATTTCCCCCTTGCGGACAGTCAGCGACACACCATCAAGCGCTGGCGTCTCGCCGAAATGCCGTTTGACATTTTCAAGCCTGACAACATCGTCGTCCTGGCGCGCGTCTGTGATGATTGCGCCCGTGCCACCGGAAACAGAGACATGCGAATTCATTTGTTTTCCCCTGGGCGAATATTGAAATCGTATCCGCCTCAATCGAGAAGACGGTTCGCGGCATATTCCTATGCTGCGACCCGCCTTGCCGTGATTACTCTGCAATCAACCGGATATCAGTACGCGCTGATACCCGTGCCCTTGTAGACACGGTCAAATTCCGCTTTGACCTTGTCATTCTGATAGGAGGAAACGAGGGTTTTCACCCATGCCTCTTTCTCCTGACCAGCCTTCACTGCAATGAAGTTGCGGTAAGGATTATCGTCGATCTTTTCCTGCGCGATACGGTTTTCCGGTGTCAGGCCGCTCTTTAAAGCCCAATCCGTGTTGACCACTGCCGCATCGAGATCTTCCACTGAACGCCCGACGATACCGGCATCGAGTTCCTTGATTTTGACCTTCTTCGGATTGTCGGAAATATCGGCAATCGTGGCGAGAATGCCGGTGCCCGCCTTGAGCTTGATCACGCCCTGATCCTGAAGAACCCGCAGCGCGCGGCCCTCATTGGACGGATCGTTGGGCACGCCGATCACTGCGCCTTCAGGAAGTTCAGTGATCTTGGCAAACTTCTTCGAATAAAGGCCGATCGGCCAGACGCCGGTATAACCAACAGGCACGATGTGATAGCCCTGTGTCTTGATCTGGTTATCGAGATAAGGCTTGTGCTGGAAGGCATTGGCATCAAGATCGCCGCGTTCCAGCGCTTCATTCGGCTGTGTGTAATCATTGAAAACAACCGTCTTGATGGTCAGACCATTCTTGGCTGCTTCGGCTGTGACGACTTTCCACACATCCTCATCTTCGCCGCTGATGATGCCGACCTTGATGGCCTTGTCAGCCGCATGTGATGGCTGTGGCGCTGCAAAGCTTGATATGGCGATGGCCGAAGCCACCAGCGCAAACAAGCCTGCGCGCCGCGTAATTTTCCCGTTATTTGCGAGATGTTCTATGGTTTTTGTCATGTGCTGGCCCCCGTAGGCAGTGTGAATAGCTAAAAGAGAAACGCCTTGTTTCGTCTCAGATATTCGCCAATGCACACAAATTGAGCGAGGGATGACTATCTTTTGTGCAGCGCAACCGGCGAAAAACCTTTCAACAAACGCCTGATTGGGAGCTCAAATTTTCCACCATATGGAACACACGCATCTTTTGCCGCGAAATAAATCCCCCGATACAATTTCATTGGCGCGCGCCGGGGAGAAAATATATGCCATGGATACTTCCCCAATCTTTTGCAGATGGATGTCCCCATGAGCCGCATATCGCCTGTTGTCTATGATGAGGCTTCACCGGAAGCCCGCGCCGAACATGACCGCGAACTGCAACTGCGTGGCCGTATGACCAATATGAAACGCATCATGCTGCATTCGCCAGTCGCGCATCGTATCTACGCGGAATGGTTCACCTTGCGCGAGTTGCTGCGCCCCGCCCTGCCCGACCGTGCCATCTGGCTTTTGTCCCTTGCCATTGCAAAAGCGAGTCATGCGGATATTCCCGTCACCTTTTTCCGCCGCGCGCTGATTGATTCCGGTCTGCAGCCGGAAACCATCGTCCCGGATGCGGATGAGACAGTTCTGATGGATTTCGGCAAGGCAATCGTCGCCAATGCCAATGCGATACCCGAGCGCCTGTGGAAGCGGCTGGCTGACCGCTATGACGAACCAACGCTGGTCAATCTTGTCGCCTTTGCTGGCATCATGATCGCCACGACCGTTTTCACCAATGTAGTGGAAGTCGATCTCGATCCGGAATTGGATGGCTACCGGGAAGCAAAACCCGATAATGGGGTGACGATTGATCATCTCGATCATCTGGTTCTGACGGTCAAGAATATCGAAGCCACCTGCGTCTTCTACTCAAAGGCGCTGGGCATGACGCTCGAAACATTTGATCACCAGCGCAAGGCGCTGCGCTTCGGCAACCAGAAGATCAACCTGCACGAACTGGGCCATGAGTTTGAACCCAAGGCGAAAGCGGCAACACCCGGTTCCGGCGATCTCTGCTTCATCACCAAAACACCGCTGGATCGGGTAATCGCCCAACTCGATCAACTTGGCATCGCCATTGAGGAAGGCCCGGTTGCCCGCACCGGAGCAACCGGGCCTATCCGCTCGGTCTATATCCGCGATCCCGATGGCAATCTGGTCGAGATCGCGAATATTATGACAGATTAAGAGGTTAGCGTCCTTTCATAACGGGCTGACAGCCACACCAGAACCAGCGTCGCAAAGGCGGATATTGCCGTAAATATCGCAACCGGCCAGAAATTGGCCTGCGGTAGCAGAACAACAATGATCGTTCCGGCGATGCCGACAATAACACTCTCGATGAAGTAATAGAGTGCCGTTGCGGTTCCCGCTATATCGCCGAATTCCCGCAATGCGCCGTTGGCAGCCACCGCTGAGGTAACGGAGATGGCGCTGGCCATGACCCACATCGGCCCCATGAAAGTGACGACGGAAAGCGGCAGAAACACCTGCCCCAGCAAGAGCAGAATCGCGCCGGTCAGAAACAATGCCATTCCTCGGATCAGGCATCCCCGCTGTCCCCACCATCGCACAAATACACCGCCGAAACGGCTGCACGCGATCATCACCAGTGCAACGGTTGCAAACACAAGGCTGAACGAGGTCGAGGAAAGACCCAGCGCCTGCATGAGAATACGCGGTGCTGTCGAGAAATAGACAAAGAACGTCCCCATGGCAGTGCTGAATCCCAGCGTATAGGTCCAGAAGGACAGGCTGCCGAACACTCTTGCGAAATTGCTGATCAGTGCGGTTCGCTCCGTCTGTACCGGGCGCGTTTCGGGCCAGCGCAGGAAAGCGTGCAGCCCTGCCATCGCCGCAAGTGCGGCAAGCAGCCAGAATATGCCGCGCCAGCCGAAGATGTGATCGACAAGCGCGCCGATGGCCGGTGCGAATGCAGGAACAAATGCCAGCATCGAGCCGAACAGGCCGTAGATGATGGCGCCTTCAGGCCGATCCGCATAAACATCACGGACAGTGGCAAACGTCGCCACCAGCGCCGCCGCCCCGCCAGTCGATTGAAGGACACGAAGCGCGACAAAAACCTCGGCAGAACTGGTCACGGCCAGCCCTGTCGAGGCGAGGCAGAACAGAAGCGCACCGCCAAGCACCACGGGCCTGCGGCCGATACGGTCCGACAATGGCCCGAACAGGAGTTGCCCGCAGCCAAGCACAATCATGTAGAGGCTGAGGGTTAGCTGGATAATGGCGGGCGATGTGTTCAGCACCGCAGGCATATGGACGATAACAGGCAGATAAATATCCATGCCCAGGGAAGCGAGAAGATCAAAAGGAGCCATCAGCAGCAAGGCCGCTGGCAGTGAATAAGCCCAATTTTTGGGGTGTAGCATAGCAAAATCCCACGCGAACGAGAGGTTCGGCGGCGATCATTGATCCCAACTCAAACGGATATTGAGAGCCTTGAATGCCGCAACAACGGTTGAAAACGGTTGTTACGGCCTATCGGGTTGCGAGCTTGGCGGCTTTCATCGGACTTCGCTTCTGTCAAAGGATCATGCTCGTATAGAGCTGTGATTTTTTACCGTCAAGCGATCAAGAATTGTGTCCCGCCGGTTAAACAAATTTAACATTCGCGCACACAAAGAAAACACGGTCCGCCAATAATCTCGCGCTTGAGCAATGCTGGCATGACGCATAGTCCCCTGCATCCTGTTGATTTGCAAGGACTTGGCGAAATGCAAGCAGTGCTCAGGTGCAACCGTAGCGTGACAAGAATCATTTTCGCAACGCGCTACAAAACCGGTTTGTAACTCAAAGGAAACGACCATGAAATTAGTTGCCACCCTCGCCGCCGGCGCGATCCTTGCCTTCGTAGGCACAAGCGCTATGGCACAGACTGCGGCTCCAGCCACAACAGCGCCAGCAGCAACCACTACGGCACCGGCACCAACCACCACGGCCCCGGCAGCTACGACCAAGCCAGCCACCACCATGATGAAAAAGGCAACGACCGCAACCACGCCTGCCAAGACGGCCATTTCAAAGGCGTGCTCGGCTCAGGCTGATGCCAAGGGTCTGCATGGCAAGGAACGCCACAAGTTCCGCAGCGATTGCAAGAAAAACGGCGGTAAGGTTTAACAGCCCCGTTTGAATGCTGGCGGCAAGATACCCGCAACTTGCCGCCAGTCATTCAGCACTTTTATGCGTTCAGACCAAGTCCACCTATGGGAACAGTTTCCGTGTGATTGGAAAAGCCTGCAATAAGCGGGCGGGCTTTGGTAATCGTCGCCTGTACCGATGCCAGCGCCAGCGAATTGCGGTGGCTTTCCTGATTATCCCAGACCTCGGTGATCCAGATACCATCCGCATCCGTGGGGTCCGTGGCAATCACATAGCTCAGACAGCCCGGCATTTCCGAAACATCAGCAAGCATAATGCCGAGCAGTTCATCACGCTTCCCCGCAACAGCCTGCATTTTCCCGATCAATCCGTACATGCGCTCCTCCCCTTTTTCGTTTGATCCCACGATAGCTATTTTCAATAAGGCTTACTAAACTTGGACACATAAAACGTGATTCAGGGAATATTATGATGACAATTCTCGTTACAGGGAGTGCCGGTCATCTGGGTGAAGCCCTCATGCGCAGCCTGCGTGAGGGTGGCGAGTCCGTGCGAGGCATCGACGTCAAATCGTCGCCATTCACCGACAGCATCGGATCAATCACCGACCGGGCTTTTATTCGTGCCTGCATGAAGGGCGTTCAGACGGTGATGCACACGGCAACACTGCATAAACCGCATGTCGCCACCCATTCCAAACAGGATTTTATCGATACCAACATTACAGGCACGCTGATCCTGCTCGAAGAAGCTCTGGCTGCCGGGGTCAATGCCTTCGTCTTCACCAGCACCACAAGCACATTCGGTGCGGCCCTTACCCCTGCCGCTGGCGAGCCAGCGGCGTGGATCACCGAAGATGTCACGCCGGTTCCCAAGAATATTTATGGCGTCACCAAGATCGCTGCGGAAGATCTGTGCCACCTGTTTTTCCGCAAGGAGCGCTTGCCGGTGATCGTGCTGCGTACATCCCGCTTCTTTCCCGAAGAGGATGATGACGCAACAGTGCGGGACAAGTTCCAGCCAGCGAACGTACAGGCAAACGAACTGCTCAACCGCCGTGTCGACGTGGAGGATGTGGTGAGCGCCCATGTTCAGGCGGCACGCAAAGCGCACGGCATTGGTTTTGGCCGATACATTATCTCCGCAACGACACCCTTTTCGCGCAGCGATCTGGCACTGCTTCGGGAAAATGCTGCGGATGTGGTGCGGCGGCTCTTTCCCGAATGCGACGCGCTTTATGCCAACCGCAAATGGCAATTGCCTGCCAGTCTGGACCGCGTTTACGTCAATCAGCGGGCGATTGCGGAACTGGATTGGCAGCCGAAATATGATTTCCGGCATGTCCTCGAAAGTCTACGCAACGGGCGGGATTTTGCCAGCCCGCTGGCGCGCGCAATCGGCAGCAAAGGGTATCACGGGCAGACGTTCGATAAGGGCCCTTACCCGGTCGCCTGACCGTTTTTGCGCTGCGCCGCCAGCGTGGCAATGAGATCGCTGAAACGGTCCCCCTGCACCGCAATGTGCTGGCGCAGATGCGTGCGGGCGGCCTCGGCATCACCCGAAAGGATCGCCTCAACAATAGCTGCATGTTCGTTGAACGATGTGATCATCCGGTTGCGCACCCGTAATTGCAGTCTGCGGTATGGCCGCAACCGGCGATGTAGCGCGAGGCATTGCTCAATCAGGAAGCTGCTGTGGCTGGCCGTATAAACAGCCTGATGAAACCGCTCATTGTCATAGTAATACGTGTCAGTATCTTCGGCATTGGAAGACTGTGTACACTGGGCGTGGGCGGCCAGAAGGTTGGCCCGGTCCTCATCCGTGTGGCGACGCGCGGCCAGAGAACCCGCCATGCCTTCAAGCTCGGCCATCACTTCGAACATCTCGTAAATGCGATGTGGACCGGGCTCCACAACGACTGCGCCGCGCCGCGGGCGAATCTCGACAAGCCCGATGGCACTCAGTTGCATCAGGGCTTCCCGCACTGGCGTGCGCGAAACACCGAAATGCTTTGCCAGTTGCATCTCATCCAGCCTTTCGCCGGGAGCGAACTGGTTTGTGACAATACCGTTCTCGATTTCGTCCCGCAGTCCTTGCACGATATTTTCGGCCATGATCCCTCAAAAATGCAATATTCCAATTCTTGTATACAAGATAGTTGACATTACATACAAGAAAGCTCAAACATTATATACCATCCCGTAAGAGGTATTGGAACAAACGAATAATCTGACGCATGCGAAAGGGAGTATCGCAGAAGCGCTATCACACCGGATCGGCTATACTATGCAATGCGGTCGGCAACGCCGGATAACCGCCACCTGACAAACCTGCATGCTTTGCCCGATCCATCCTTGGAACTGGAGTTCTGCAATGACCGGTACATCCTTCTTCAGCGACATGGTGCAGACGATCACCGAACGTGGCCGCAAGCTGCTTTCGTTTTCACCGCGCACGGAGAAACTGCCATCGGGCCTCGCCGGTCTTGAACGGCTATGCACCATGCTGCTGTCCAGTCGCGGTGAAGCTTCAGGCATGGCGCTGGCCGCGGAAATCCTGCAGCAATGGTCCCGCCTGAATGATGAACAGCAGCGCGATTTCATGTTGCTCCTCGCCGATAGGTTCGGACCGGATTCCGATAAGCTCGAAAAGGCCATCGACACCTATCGTGCCGAACGCACTGCAAAGACAGTATTGCAACTGCACGAGGCCGCCGAACCGCGCAGGCAGGAACTGATCCGCCGCCTGAACCTTGCCCCCAAGGGCATATCCACGCTCGTGGGCATGCGGGAACGGCTGCTCGAACTCAAGGCCGACACACCTGATCTTGAAGCTGTAGATGCGGATTTTGCCCACCTTTTCACCTCATGGTTCAATCGCGGCTTTCTCATCCTGCGCCCGATTGATTGGTCCACGCCCGCGCAAATCCTTGAAAAGATCATTCAGTACGAGGCCGTGCATGAGATCCACGATTGGGACGAGTTGCGCCGCCGGCTCGCACCAACTGACCGGCGCTGCTTTGCCTTCTTTCATCCGCAGCTTCCCGATGATCCACTGATCTTCGTTGAAGTGGCGCTGACCAAAACCATCCCCGAGACCATTTCGGATGTGCTGGATGAGAAACGTGCCCCCATTCAGGCACAGGACGCCCGTACTGCTGTCTTCTATTCCATTTCAAACTGTCAGGTCGGCTTGCGCGGCATTTCCTTCGGTAATTTCCTCATCAAGCAGGTGGTGGAGGATTTGCGCCGTGATCTTCCCAAGCTCGATACCTTTGTCACACTTTCGCCCGTGCCGGGCTTTGCCAACTGGCTGGGACGCGAGCGGCGCAATGACGACTCCGATGTGCTGTCGGTCGAAGACAAGGCTGCCCTCACCGCTCTGGATGACGCCGATTGGTCCGATGACCCGGCAAAGACCACGGCTGTAAAAACAGCCTTGCTGCCCGCCGCCGCCTGGTATTTCCTGCGCGGACGAACACCCGATGGGCGCGCCATTGATCCGGTTGCGCGGTTCCACCTCGGCAATGGTGCGCGGCTGGAACGGCTCAATTTTCTTGCCGACCGCTCGCCCCGCGCCATCAGGCAGGCACATGGGTTGATGGTCAATTATCTCTACAAACTTGATGATATTGAAACCAACCACGAGGCATTTGCCCAGCGCGGCGAAATCGTCGCGGCACCAGCCATCCGCAAACTGTTGCGCAGCGAAAAACCTGCCCGCGCGACACCGCCCAAAGAGCAAGACAAGACCAAGGCAAGCAGCAAGGAACTGAGTTCATGAGCAACCATCTGTTTGATGCTATCAGGCATTCCATTCCGGCTGAGGCTGCCGTGTTCATTGAAACCGGTGATAGCAGCACATGGACCTATGGTGACATGTTGCAATGGTCAGGCCGGATCGCCGGTGCCATCGATACGCTGGGTATTCGCCCCGGCGACCGGGTCGCGGTGCAGGTGGAGAAAAGCCCTGAAGCGTTGATGCTTTATCTCGCCTGTATCCGTTGCGGCGCTGTCTATCTGCCTTTGAACACCGCCTATACGCTGGCCGAACTCGATTATTTCATCAGCGATGCCGAGCCGCGCCTCGTTGTGGTGACGCCGAAAGCTGCCGAAGGCATCAAAGCCGTTGCTTCGAAATATGGTGCGTTAGTCGAGACGCTTGATGATCATGGCGGCTCGCTCCTTGAACTGGCAAAGGGCGAATCCCCAGACTTTGTCGATGCCACGCGTGCAGCGGATGATCTTGCCGCCATCCTCTATACGTCGGGTACAACAGGCCGGTCCAAGGGCGCGATGCTGACCCACGACAATCTCCTCTCCAACGCCCTGACATTGCGCGATCACTGGCAGTTCACCGCGAAAGACCGACTGATCCATGCTTTGCCGATCTTCCACACCCACGGGCTTTTCGTTGCAACCAACGTTATCCTGACGTCAGGCGCATCGATGTTCCTGCTGCCAAAATTCGATCCGGCGGAAATCCTGTCTCTCATGCCGCGTGCAACGGCGATGATGGGTGTTCCCACCTTCTATGTCAGGCTTTTGCAGAATGAAGGGCTGACCCACGATGCTGTCAAAGCCATGCGCCTGTTCATTTCAGGGTCTGCGCCTTTGCTCGCCGACACCCACCGGGCATTTCAGGAGCGCACGGGTCAAGCCATTCTTGAACGCTATGGCATGACCGAAACCAATATGAACACCTCCAATCCCTATGCCGGGGACCGGATTGCCGGAACTGTCGGTTTCCCGCTCCCCGGCGTTACCGTGCGGGTGACCCATCCGGAAACCGGCGTAACCCTACCAGCCGATGAAACCGGCATGATCGAGGTCAAGGGACCGAACGTGTTCAAAGGCTATTGGCGTATGCCCGAAAAGACAAAGATGGAATTCCGTGATGACGGCTTTTTCATTACCGGCGATCTCGGCAAGATCGATCCACGCGGCTATGTACACATCGTCGGACGCGGTAAAGACCTTGTTATTTCAGGAGGTTACAACATTTACCCGAAGGAAGTTGAAAGCGAGATCGATCAACTGTCAGGCGTTGTCGAAAGCGCCGTCATTGGCGTCGCCCATCCGGATTTCGGCGAGGGTGTGACTGCTATTGTCGTCAAAAAAGCCGGTTCTGATCTCAGCGAACAGACCATTCTCGATGCGCTGCAAAACCGGCTCGCCCGCTACAAGCAGCCCAAACAGATCATTTTTGTCGAGGACCTGCCCCGCAACACCATGGGCAAGGTGCAGAAAAACGTTTTACGCGAGCAATATGGCAATCTCTATGCCATTAGCGCAAATGCCTGATCCATGACGCCCTCATCGCGCAGATGACGGCGGGAACAAGGGCGTAGGGGGGAGCTTACGCCACAACACGAACTGAAAAAGCGGCCGCTTATAGCGCGCCGCAGAGGGAGGGTTTTATCGTGAATATCCAGATATTCTCTATTCTTGTACTGATTGCCATGTTCGTTATCGCAACGATGCTGCCGATCAACATGGGCGCGCTGGCCTTTGCCGCCGCCTTTGTGGTCGGTTCGCTGATCATGGGAATGTCATCCAATGACATCTTTGCCGGGTTTCCCAGCGATCTGTTCCTGACGTTGGTTGGTGTCACCTACCTCTTCGGCATTGCCCAGAACAACGGCACTATCGACTGGCTTGTCGAGCGGGCGGTGCGGCTTGTTCGCGGACACATGGCGCTCATCCCCTGGGTGATGTTTTTTGTCGCCGCTGTTATCACCGGCTTTGGCGGATTGAGCCCCGCCGCCTGCGCCATCCTTGCGCCTGTCGCACTGCGCTTTGCCGCGCAATACCGCATCAGCCCTGTCATGATGGGCCTCATGGTTATTCATGGCGCGCAAGGCGGCGGTTTCTCGCCGATCAGCATCTATGGTGGCATCACCAACCAGATCGTACAAAAAGCTGGCCTGCCCTACGGTCCGACAACCCTGTTCCTGTCGAGCCTGCTCTTTAACCTTGCCATTGCCGTTGTGGTGTTCTTCATCTTTGGCGGCTGGAAAAGCCTGCGCGATCATGCGGCAGCATCCGGGCCTGATCCTGATACCCATGTGGCAGGTGCGTCGCGTTCCATCGTCGGCCATGGCGGCACCCCGGCCTCACCAGCCTATCACCGCACCGCCACATCGCCATCCGGCGCGGCAATCAACCCAAACGAAAGTTTGACCAGCGAACGTCTGCTGACGCTGCTCGGTCTGACAGCGCTTGCGGTTGGCGCACTGGTGTTCAAGTTCAATGTGGGGCTTGTAGCGATAACCGTTGCTGTCCTGCTCGCCCTGTTTTCCCCGAAAACCCAGAAGGCGGCTGTCGACAAGATCAGCTGGTCAACCGTGCTTCTGATTGCCGGTATCATCACCTATGTCGGCATCATGCAGAAGGCCGGGACTGTTGATTACGTAGCATCAGGGATTTCCAGCCTTGGCATGCCGCTTCTGGCCGCCCTGCTCCTGTGCTTTACCGGCGCCATCGTTTCGGCCTTTGCATCGTCAACCGCATTGCTCGGCGCTATCATTCCGCTAGCAGTGCCATTCCTGATGCAGGGGCATATCAGCGCCATCGGCGTTGTCTCGGCCATCGCCATCTCGACGACCATTGTCGATACCAGCCCGTTCTCGACCAATGGCGCGCTTGTGGTGGCCAATGCACCGGAAGCCGAGCGGGAGAGCGTCCTGCGCAAACTGCTTGTTTACAGCGCGCTGATTGCGGTCATCGGCCCCATTATCGCCTGGCTGGTTCTCGTCGTCCCCGGCGCGATCTAGGCGCAAAATTCAAGTCAGCGCATCGGCTCCCAGTCTGTGCGCTGACTGACACTTATGTTCTGACAATCGATATTTTGCCATCATTGCCGATTTCGGCGGTGATGTCGTTATAGTCGGTGATGGCTGCGTGCTGCGTGGCGAGCTTATGCACCTGCGTTGCCGTTATCACCAGCACCTCGGCTCCGGCCGCCTCTCCCGCCTGAATTCCTGCGGGCGCATCTTCGAAAACCAGACAATCGGCAATGTCGACGCCAAGCTTCTTGGCGCCAAGCAGATAGCATTGCGGATCGGGCTTGCCGATCGATACGTCCTCGGCTGTCACCATAATCTCGGGAAAAGGAATTCCCGCCGCTTCCATACGCCGTTTTGCCAGCAGAGCCGGAGCCGATGTAACGATGGCCCAGCTCTCTGGCGGCAGCGATTTCAGAAATGCGACAGCACCGGGAATAGCAACAATGCCTTCCACGTCGTCAATCTCCGCCCGCTCAATTTCGGCGGCTTCTGCCACGGCATCAACGCCGGGCAATCCAAGACGGCTAATCGTATCGACACCGCGCGAACCATGCATGGTTGGCATGAAGGCTTCGACATCAAGACCTTTGCTGCGCGCCCAGTCACCCCAGACACGCTCGGCAGCAGCAAGCGAATTGAGGACGGTACCGTCCATATCGAAAAGCAGGGCTGAAAATGGCTTGTTGAAAACCGGAGAAGTCGCTGAAGACAATTTGTATTTCCTTTTGATTGGCAAAACCATCGATACACAATTGCCGCGCTTGCCCGCAACGCCTGTCATGCTAATTTCCTGATACGAATCTGACTGCATTGCGACATGCGCGGCTGCCAAAGGAGAAATCCATGTTTTCCCACTTCCACATCGGCACGAATGATTTTGCGCGCGCTTCGCATTCTACACGCCGATCATGGAAGCGCTGGGCAACCCGCTGCGCTTTTCCGACCACGCGAAACCATGGGCTGGCTGGCAGCCACAGGGCGGAGGTCGTCCGCTGTTTCTGCTAGGTGTGCCTTTCGATGGCGAGGCAGCGCATTCAGGCAATGGCCAGATGATTGCGTTTCTGGCCTCTGATCGGGCGACTGTCGATAGGATTCATGCCTTGGCTCTTGAGAATGGCGGGCGCTGCGAAGGTCCGCCCAGCCTGCGCCTGCATTATCATCCCAATTATTTCCGCGACCCCGATGGCAACAAGATTTGCGTCTGCAACCACGATCCGGTCGAATAGGACTTAGTGCCAATCGTTGTCGAGTTGCTCGCGTGTCTCAGCGACGGCTACGTCCCAAAGCGACAGCGAATCCGCATCGGGTCGCTGAAACAGCCCGTAATAATTGCCTTCCCCGAGCATTTTGCGTTTCCGGCGGGCATCGACGCGGGCAAGCCCGCCAAAATCGATCTGTTCTTTCGGCTCCTGCGGTACCGGTGCTCCGGCAATCCTTGTCCACGGAAAATTCTCCATCCATGATGCGTGTGATGCGGCGGGATCGATCTCCATCACCTTTGCCCAGGTTTTCGGCGCGCGCCACCAGTCATGCAGTTTGACCGAGGCGTCAGGATGATCGTTCAGCCATTCGGAAATGACGGTTCCGGCAGGCGTATTACCGCCATGGCCGTTGACCACCAGAATGCGCCTGAAACCATTGCGATACATGCTGGCGAGCAAATCGCGGATCACAAGCGCATAGGTGGCAAGACTGAATGTCAGCGTCCCCGGAAAATCCATGAACGAGGATGCGAGCCCATAGGGCAATACAGGGAAAACCGGAACACCTGAAGGTTCCGCCGCATCGACGGCAATCTTCTCCGCCAGAATCATATCCGTGGCAAGGCTGAGATAAGCATGTTGCTCGACACTGCCGATGGGAAGAATGCAGCGATCATCTTTCGCGACACGTTCTTCCACCTGCATCCAGTTCATATCTGCGATTTTCATTCCTGCTCACCTTTTCCGGCATAGATTCATACTGTCGTTTGACAGTGGTGAAGGAGGCCATTCTCCCTCAAACTGTCAAGCCAGACAGTCAAACAAGCCTTGGCTGAATGATCTGTTTTTGCAATGAATTTTATGTCACAAGATGTGGCGGTAATCACATTCTTTATCTGTGGCGATGCCGCGGCTTCATGCATTCGGGGGGAAGATGGAGAAAGAAGAGGCTGATGCGATTGCGGCCCTCGGCACTGGCGCGCTTGACGTCATTTTCCAGACGCCGCTTACCGGCTTTCTTTCGCTCGGCGCTCTCGTTCTTTCATTTGTCATAGCCAAGCTGATCACGCGGCGTCTGAAGCGCATCCGGCCGATCACCTCGCGTATCAGAATTATAATCGACTATCTTTCAACAATCGTCCTGACCATCCTCATCCTGTTCGGATTGATGCGAGCCTTCAATGGCACGCTTGCCAATCCATTGATCTTCGTCATTGGCGGCATACTCCTGTCATTCCTGCTTGTGCGGATTGTCGGGACGATTGTGGAACTGATCTTCAAACCCCATGATCCCTTGCGCTCCATCCTGCGCGGCTCTTCCGTCGTGTTCTGGTTGACCGTGCTTATTTATCTGTTCGGGCAATGGAACGAGACGGTCAAAAGCTTTTTCGACACGGAATATTCCATAGGCGATGCCAAGATCAGCGTGTTGGCGATCCTGACCATCCTGTTCTTCGCCGCAATCATCATCATCGTCACCATCTGGATTTCCGAGGTATCACAGCGCTACCTGCACAAAAGAAGCGGCCTGCAACCCAATCTTGCGCTGGCGCTTGAGCGTATCATCTCGGTGACGATCTGGATCATCGCCGCGCTGATCATCATCTCGACCGCCGGGATCAACCTGACCGCCCTCGCCGCCTTCGGTGGTGCGCTCGGCATCGGGCTTGGTCTCGGTTTCCAGAAACTGGCGGCGAGCTATATCAGTGGCCTCATTCTGCTGTTTGAGCGTTCGGTTCGGGTTGGTGACAATCTGGTCAGCGACCGCATCACCGGTAAAGTCACCGAGATGACCATTCGCTATACGACCATTCATACGACCGATGGGCTGGATGTTCTGATTTCCAACGATACGCTGATCAACAGCACAATCTTCAACGAGACGCTCTCAAACAGCAATATACGGCTGGAGTTTCCCATTACCGTGGCATCGACCACCGATCTCGACGAGGCGCGCAGCATCTTTCTGGCAGCGGTGCAAAAGCAGCCGCGCGTGATGAAAGAACCCCCGCCGCAGATCTATACCGCAAGCATTGAAAACAAGAGCATCAAGCTTCTGGCCCGGTTCTGGATTAACGACCCAAGCAATGGCAGGATTGCGATCATCTCTGATATTAACGAGATGGTTCTGGATGAATATAAGAAAAAGGGGATCGATCTGGCCTGACGACGAAGCAGCGGATCGTAATATTGGTGCTGGGAGGCAAATATGTCATTGAATGACGAGGTAGATCCGTACCGCAAGATAAGCCTGCGCATCATCCCGTTGATGATGGTGCTCTATCTCGTGGCATTTCTCGATCGCGTAAACATCAGCTTTGCCGCGCTCACCATGAATGACGATGTGGGTCTGACCCCATATGTCTATGGCTGGGGCGCTGGCATATTCTTCCTCGGCTATTTCCTGTTTGAAGTGCCCAGCAACGTCATCCTCGAAAAAGTCGGCGCAAGGCTCTGGATCGCCCGCATCATGATCACATGGGGGCTGGTTTCCGCCGCCATGGCCTTCGTGCATGGGCCGTGGAGCTTTTTCATCCTGCGTTTCCTGCTCGGCGTTGCCGAAGCCGGGTTTCTTCCCGGCATGATCCTTTATCTCACCTACTGGTTTCCTTCAGCCCAGCGGGCAAAATTCATCGGACTTTTCATGGCTGCCGTGCCGCTGGCAAGCGCCGTCGGCGCTCCTCTGTCAGGCCTGATTATCGGCATCGACAATGTCTGGGGCCTGAAAGGCTGGCAGTGGCTTTTCATCATTGAAGGTCTCCCGTCCTGCCTGCTCGGCCTTGCCGTGCTGCGCTTTCTGCCGAACGGACCAGCACAGGCACCATGGCTGACCCTGACGGAACGCCGGATCGTGCAGGAAAGGCTCGAAGAAGATCGCCAGCTCAATCCGGGACGCACCCAGCACCGGCTCTGGCCCGCCCTTGTCGACCGGCGGGTGCTGCTGCTTGGCCTCGTCTATTTCGGTATCGTCATCGGGCTCTACGGCATTGGTCTCTGGCTGCCGCAGATGATCAAGGCCATGGGCTTTTCCAATACGCAGGTCGGCTTTATCACCGCTCTTCCCTATATTGTCAGCGCCTTGGCCATGCTGCTCTGGGGCAGGCATAGCGACAAAACGGGCGAACGGGTCTGGCATGTGGCCATTGCCGCAGCCATCAGCGCCATCGGCTTCGTCGGCAGCGTCTATCTGCAATCCAATCTGGTGGCGCTGTTTTGCCTCGGGCTTGCATCCATCGGCATCTACGCAAGCCTTGGACCCTTCTGGGCCATGCCATCAGTCTTCCTGCAGGGAACCGCAGCAGCTGGCGGTATCGCGCTGATCAACTCCGTCGGTAATCTCGGCGGTTTTGCCGGGCCCTATCTCGTTGGCTGGATCAAGCAGAGCACCGGCAGTTTCCAGATTGGCATGGGCGTGCTTGCCTGTTGTCTTGCGGCGGCGGCCGTCCTCGTCCTATTTCTCGGGCGGGAACTCAAATCCACCAGACACTAAAACCTATTCAAACAGATCCGGATGGTTCTTTTCGATCTCCGGCAGCACACGCAAAATCTCGGTGAGATGATAATTCATGGCCGCTTCCGCCGCATCGGGATCACCGGCATCGATTGCGCCGATGATCGCCTGATGCTGTTCGATGAGCAATTGCATGGAAGCCGTGTTCAGCAGGCTAAGCTGGCAGGCGCGGTCCATATGCGCCTTGAGGTTACCGACGACGGACCACGCCATCGGGCAACTTGCACCTTCAGCCAGGGCAATGTGGAACTGCTCGTCAAACTTCTTAAAAGCCGTGGAATCTGATCTGGCCGCCGCTCGGGCCTGCGCCTCCAGTGCCTCATCAATCTTTTCGCGGCTTGCCGGATCAAATTCTTCACAGGCTCGCCTGACAACAGCGCTTTCGATCACCTCGCGCAGAAACCGCGCTTCGCGCATTTTCGCAATGGAAATCTTGACGACAATCGTCCCCCGTTGCGGCAGGACTTCAACAAAATGCTGCTTGCTGAGCGCAATCAAAGCTTCGCGCACCGGCTGGCGCGACACGCCGTAACGCTCGGCAATCTCCTGCTCCGACAGCCGGACACCCGGATATAGTTCAAGCGAAACAATCGCTCTGAGTAGTTCTTTTTCGAGCCGTTGAGCTGTTGAACCACCGCGGCTGAGATCAATCGTCAAAATAAGCTCCTCCCATCCGCTTGCATTGCATCGATTACCATATCATACTACCATACTAGTATATGCCACGCCATTTGAGGTCAAGCGACGGCCTGTTTGCGAACCACGATAAGGTGCCAGAACACCCCATATCTGTTTCGCACATCATCCCGCCCGAACCAAGCTGAGCCTGCGCATAAACAACAGCACGCCGATCCGGTTGAGGAGCCGCCGTCGTGTTTCAAGCCGCCCTGATAAAGAGCGGTAAAACGGGGGACGCCGGGGGTGGCGTCTGGAACAGTGAGGACCACCTGTGTGGTCCGTGGAGGAGTTACTATGAAGGATATTCGCCTGACACGCCGTGCATTTGGCCTTGGCCTTGCTGGTACCGGAACATTTGCCATTATCGGTCGCGCAACACGAGCAGAAGCTGCTCCCATTGCCTTGCGCATGTCATCATCCCTACCCGCTGATCCCAATTCCGCGCATTGGCTCTGGTATGACCGCTTTCAAAGTGGCCTGAAGAACAAGCTTGGCGATGCGGTGGAGATCAAATATTTTCCTGACAATCAGCTCGGCAAGGAGGCCGACATTGTCGGTCAGGTCAAGCTCGGCATTGTCGACATGATGATCTCTGGTTCCTCGATCTGGGGAACACTGGCACCCGAGATCGGTGTGCTTGATCTTGGCTATCTGTTCGACTCAATGGATGCCGCTGGTCCAGTGCTTGATGGCAATGCGGGCAAGGTGCTGAACGGTATTTTTGCCGACAAGATCGGCGTTGAAGTCGTAAGCTGGGCCTATAGTCTTGGCGGGCGCAACGTGACAGCGCGCCAGCCAGCCAATACGCCGGAACTGCTCAAGGGTCAAAAGATCCGCGTCCTGCCGGTTGCCAATTTCGTTGCCACGTTGAAGGCCATGGGCGCTTCACCAACCCCGATGTCACTCGGCGAAGTCTATACTGCCCTGCAAACCGGGGTTATCGACGGGCTTGAGCACGACGCTCCCACCGTTCTTGCGCTCAAATGCTATGAGGTGGCCAAGCACATCTCCCTCACCCAGCATATCTGCAATCCGCAGACCATCGTCATCGGCAAGCGCGCCCTGTCAAAGATTCCAGCGGAACACCTGCCCGCTTTCCGGGAAGCGGCAGCCGAGGCATCCACCTTCCAGCGCAGCAAAGCAAACGAGATCGAAGCCAGCGCATTGGCAAAATTGCGCAGCAATGGTGTGACAACACACGAGGTCGACCGTGCGGCTTTCAAGCAACTTGTCATGCCACTCTGGAGCGAATTTACCAAGACCTATCCAAGCACCAAGCCAGTGCTTGACTCGATCCACAAGGCCTGAGGTCAACCATGTCCGTCGAGGCTGCACTCCCCACCTCCCACGCACCAGCCGTCCGGGGAGCGCCGTTTATCGGCGCGCTCCTGCGCATTGTCGAGATTCTCGCCGCCATCGCCCTGGCCGCCGATCTCCTGCTGGTCATCTCAGCCGTCCTTTGGCGCTATATCTTCAACGACACCATTTTATGGGCCGATGAAGTCGCCCGCATGCTGCTCATAGCCGTTGCCTTTCTGGGTGGAGCAGCGGCAGTCGCAAAGGGCAACCATGTCGGCATCCGTATCTTACGCGACAAGCTGGCTCCACAGCACGCAGCCCGTGTCGAAACAGCCGGTTTATGGATCGAACTTGGGGTAACGCTCGCTGTAGCGATTTTCGCTATCCAGTACTGCGAATCCGCCTCAACACAGGTCACATCAACTGGCTGGCCGCAAAACCTCTTCATGTATCCGCTTGTCGTCGGCGGCTTCTGCATGGCGATTTTCACCGCAGCGCGGCTGCTTGTTTATCCCAAGGCCGATATCCTTGCGGGTCTGGCAGGGCTTCTTGTTCTCGCCGGTGTCGTTGCGCTCTGGAGCATTGTCTTTCCCGCACTCGCACCAAGCCCGCTTTTCCTCATGCTCGGCGGCTTTGCGATTTGCCTGTCCAGCGGCATTCCCATCGCCTTTTCGCTCTGCGTCGGCGCCCTGCTCTACATTTTCGGCGATGGCTTTATTCCATTCGCTGTCTTTGCCCAGCAGGCATCAAGCGGCATCGATAATTTCGTGCTGCTCGCCATCCCCTTCTTTGTTCTCACCGGCCTTGCCATGGAAGTGAACGGCATGTCGGTGCGCCTGATCGAACTGCTGCGCCGTGGCGTCGGCAAGCGCAAGGGCGGGCTCAACATCGTCACCATTCTCAGCATGGTGCTGTTCTCAGGCATTTCAGGCTCGAAACTTGCGGATGTTACTGCTGTTGGCACGGTCATGATCCCGGCAATGCGCCGCTCGGGTCATGATCCGTCCGAGGGCGTGGCTCTATTGGCCGCCAGTGCCGTGATGGCCGAAACCATTCCGCCCTGTATCAACCTCATCATTCTCGGCTATGTCGCTAATCTCTCCATCGGCGGTCTGTTTGCCGCCGGTATCTACCCGGCCATCCTGATGGCAGGTGCGCTGATCCTCGGCGTCATCATTTTCTCGAAGAAAGCACCGCCTGCCCCGGTGGAAACCTCAGGCCGCAGCCTGACCAATCTTCTGTGGAGCGGTGCTGTCAGCCTTGGCGTTATTGTCATTATTTTCGGCGGTTATCGCTCCGGCTTTGCCACGGCCACCGAAATCGGCGCCTTTGCTGTTGCCTATGCGCTGCTTGTCGGACGTCTGGTATTCAAAGAATTGACATGGCGTAGCACGGTGACGCTGTTTGTTCGTTCGGCAACGCTGGCGGGCATGATCCTCTTCGTGGTGGCCGCATCACAGACTGTCGCCTTCTCGCTGACCATTGATCAGGTGCCGCATATGCTGGCGGAGGCCATGATCAATCTCAGCCATGGTGCCGGTTCATGGGCATTCATCATTGCCTCCATCCTGATCCTTATCGTTATGGGTGCGGCGCTTGAAGGCGCTCCGGCGCTGATCATCTTCGGCCCGCTGCTCATTCCCGTGGCGCAGAGCTTTGGCATCCACCCGCTGCATTATGGCATTGTCCTGATCGTTGCGATGGGGCTTGGCCTGTTCGCGCCGCCATTGGGGCTCGGTCTCTATACAAGCTGCGCGGTGGGCGGGGTATCTCTCGAAGCAACGGTCAGGCCAATCGCGAAATATCTGCTGATCCTGTTCGTCTGTCTGCTGCTGATTGCTTTCATCCCGGAAATCACCTTGTCGCTGCCGCGCTATATGGGCTTTTTGCATTAACCTGTAACCGCAGCAAAGCCATGCAATGCCGGGCCCTGTGCCCGGCATTTTTATGCCCACCGCAAATGCGCACAGCCGTCATATGACAGTTGCGCTTTTGATCTCCGCTGGAAGAGTGTCGCGCGAAATGCCAATCATTGGGTCGCCAGCGATTGGACATTGTCTAAAATCGGGCAGGAATATATGTGGAATTTCAGTATCGCGCGTTCACTTGGGCTTATGGTGCAGACAGCGCCGTTCATTATGCTTCGCATTGCCGTCTATTTCGGCATGGCTGTAGCCTATGTGCTTATTACCGGAACCGGTGCAGGCATTGGTTGGGGCATAGGCGGTCTCGGTGATGAAAGTTTTCGCGCCGGTTCCGCCTTCATCGGCGGTCTGGCCGGTTTCTGCCTGACGGCAGGCGTCCTTTATCTGATGCGCGAATACATTCTTTATGTCGTCAAGGCGGCTCATATCGCGGTGCTTGTCGAGTTGCTGGACGGCAGGCCATTGCCCGATAACAAGGGCCAGATCGACTATGGCAAAGAGGTTGTGACCAGCCGCTTTGCCGAGACAAGTACACTCTTTGTCATCGATCAGTTGATCAAGGGCGTGCTGACAACGATCACGGGACTGGTGCAGGGCATCGCGTCTTTTCTCCCCATTCCCGGCTTGCAGCAGCTTGCCTCGTTAATCCGCGCATTCCTGCGCATTGCAGTCGGGTTCATCGATGAAGTCATGCTTGGCTATACGATCCGCACCCGCAGTTCCAACCCATGGCAAGCAGCACAAACGGCTTTGGTTCTCTACGGCCAGAATACCGGCACGATGCTGCGCAATGCGGCATTTCTGACAATCATCGTCTATGCCCTGACGATTGCCGTTTTTATCCTGATGCTGACCCCGGCTGCCGCTTTGGTTTACTGGATTCCCGGTGGCTGGTCGTCGGGCGGTCTGGTCGCCGCGCTTATTTTTGCCTGGGCCATAAAGGCGGCTCTCATCGAGCCCTTTGCCATCGCCTGCATGATGCAGGTGTTTTTCCGGACAATCGAAGGTCAGTTGCCAAACCCGGAATGGGACGCCAAGCTTTCGCAGATTTCCAGCAAATTCAGGACGTTGAAGGAAAATGCAGGCACGGCGACCTGATGTGGAAGGTTTCGCTATAGGATCATCGGTTCGTGGTGCGTGGTTCGACAAGCTCACCATGAGGGAGAGTGATGATGAAGGGGAGCCACATTCTGAAACGTTGATGATCTGCAATGCGGGCGATTAGCGTTGCATCCTCACTCTCCCTCATGGTGAGCTTGTCGAACCACGAACCACGAACCACAAACAATCACCACACGCAGAACTGATCGCAACTACCCTACTTGAGCAGATGCAGATCACCCGCCCGCACCCTCTCCAAATCCTCATCAATATGTTTGAATGTTTCATCTTTGGAGATTTGCAGGTGCAGCCGCATCAGCGCCGCCGCTACCTGACGTTCGCCCCGCAGCAGCGCGGCGATGATATTGCGGTGCTCTATCAGGGATTCGCGAATCCGGTCCAGCCGCACAAAACCGATATATTCATTCACCCGGCGAATATTGTTCTGGCGTTCTATGGCATCAACCAGATGCGTTGACCGGGCACCGAGCGCAATCAGCCGGTGGAATTTTGCATCGAGGTCAAACAGCCGTCGCTGATCAAGCTTGTCGATATTGCTGATTGTATTGGCATGATCGCGATCCAGCGCCTGAAACGCCTCGGTATCGATGAAATAAGGATCGGCAAGGATCGTTGCCGGTTCCAGAATCTGGCGGAAATTATACCCGTTCTCCAGCGCCGTGGCGCTGACATCGGAAAATATCCATCCATGCCCGACCGACGGCTCAACCAGTTGATCGCGCATCAGGCGGCGCAGTGTTGACATGAGAATGCCGTGCGGCACCTCATATTTCTGCATCAATGCGCGTTCGCTGATGACCGAACTGAGATTGCCGAGGGCCATATCACGCATCACGCGCTCATCAAGCAACTCGTCTCTTTCGCCATCCGCCTCAAGAGTATCGATGGTCGCATCTGCCAGACGAAAGCCGCGATGCTGCTCATAGCTGACGACGCCCTCATTTTGCAGCTGCCACAACACCTTGCGCACCGGTGTACGCGAAATTCCAAGCGCATCGGCGATTTCTGCTTCATTGACCCTGTCGCCAACGTGCAGGTCCTCACCGAACCGGCGTTGCAGCTGATCGCGAATTCGGGACTGAAGCGGGGTATGTTTGGTCAAGTTCAGCGGCCTCTTGATATATTAGTCGTACTTTTCCCATCGAAGCACTTTTAGCAATAGTTAAGCTGCCGTTTTTAACACAAAAGTGCACTTTTCTATCTTGGATTGTCACATTTGTTCGCACGCGCCGCTCAATGACTCTCCCGAACGTTCACCGGAGACCATTCATCACGCTTCGTCATTGAACGCAATCAAGTCGAAACCAGCGAATATGCATATGTCGCAGCTCACTCTTAAAGAATTCTATAGCTCTTCCAAGTTAGCCGGAATAGGAAGTGACAAACGAGGGAGCCCATCATGACAAGACCAACAATCGCAACAATGACAACAATAGCTCTGACGACCTTAAGCGCCCTGACTTTCGCATCCAGCCCCGCGTGGAGCAGCAGCAGTGTTCAGACGATTGCCTTTATCAGGCACGGCGAAAAGCCGGAAAAAGGACTGGGACAGCTGAGTTGCCAGGGCTTGAATCGTTCTCTCGCCCTTCCGCCCGTCATCGCCAAGGTGATTGGAAAGCCCGATTTCATTTTTGCACCCAATCCATCGGACCGGAAGGAAGATGACGGGGTCGATTACGACTATATCCGTCCGCTTGCGACAATCGAGCCAACAGCCATATCCCTCGGTCTGCCTGTTGATACGAGCATCGGTGTTTCTGATCGCAAAGACCTCAACAAGGCTCTGAACAATTCCAAGCTGCGCAATGCCCGTATCCTCGTCGCCTGGGAACACAAGAAGATCGACAATATTGTCAGCGACCTTCTGGAAGCGAACAACGCCGCTTCAACAGACGTGCCGAAATGGAAGGGCGATGATTTCGACAGCATCTATGTTGTGACCATCACCAGAAATGGTGAGACGGCAAAGGCAACGCTCGAGATCAAACATCAGGGTTTGAATGGACAACCCCAGACCTGCCCACATTCGTGACACACCAGGCCAATAAAGTTTTCATATTGGTGGCCTAATATTCATCAATAATGGGTTTTTTTGCCGTAATGCGAATTTCAGTTGTCCTCTGAAACTATTGCAAATAGTTTATATGCGGGTGGATTGGGTAGTGGCGGCGGACGACATATGTCGTGTCAGGGGCAGATATGATTTTTTGTGATTCAGCGGGTCCGATATATTCGCCGCAAGATCTGGCAACAATGCGCAAAGCTTATGCCGAAGCTTTTCGCATGCTGGACCTTGGGCCGCGCTCAAAAGTCTATGCGCAGGAAATCTCCCTGATCATTCTGCAAATCTTCACGTCAGGCGTATCGGATGTGAAGCGGCTTGCCGAGCTTGCGGTAGACAGGGCCGTGCGCAAGAACTTTGAACTGCGCCTGACGATTGATGCAGCACGGGCACATCAATTGCGCCGTGAGCAGATCGAAGCGGCGGTTCTGAAAGCCCCTGTCCTGCCGGGCACCCGCCCGCAGATCAGATCACGATACACGCGCAACTAAAGCCGTATTGCCACGTTTTTAACGCTCTGCGTTTTGACGCCGCCGCGCGTTCAGTATAAACCTGCAAGGGCAGCTGTCTTTACCTTCGCAGTCCAAAATGTTCCGCAAATTCAACATTCGCCGCCTTGGTGTCCTATCCATCCTTCTGGCACCCAGCCGCCTCAGGGCATTCGCACGCGGCAATGAAATCGGGCTTGTTCTGGCTGCAGCACTCATCGGCGTGGTCGCCGGTGTCGTCGTCACCGGCATGAGTCTCATCACCCAGGAAATGCATCAGCTCATCTTCAAAATCGAGGATGGCGAACGCCTGAGTTCCATGAGCGCGCTGGATCAGGTGGTGGTCTTCGCCGCTCCGCTTGTGGGCGGCGTTGTGCTTGGCATACTTGTCCTGATACTGGCGCGCTGGCGCAGACGGCCAATGGTCGATCCCATCGAGGCCAACGCCCTGCATGGCGGTCGTCTCTCGCTTAATGACAGCCTGATCGTTGCCACGCAGAACATCATTTCCAACGGGTTCGGCGCTTCCGTCGGGCTGGAAGCCGGCTATACACAGCTGGCGTCCGGCCTTGCATCCAAGCTTGGCCTATCCCTGCAATTGCGCCGCGCGGAACTCCGCATTCTCGTCGGGTGCGGTGCAGCGGGTGCCATCGCGGCAGCTTTCAATGCACCGCTTGCAGGCTCGTTCTACGCATTCGAACTGATCATCGGTTCCTACACCATCGTCAGTCTGGCCCCGGTTGTCGTCTCGGCACTGGTCTCAACAATCGTTGCCCGTGCATTGGTTGGCAGTGATTTCATGATCGATGTCGGCACGTTCGGATCAGTCGTGACTGCCGATTATGTTCCGGCAATGCTTCTCGGCGTTCTCTGCGCCGGTGCGGGCATCCTTCTGATGATGGGCGTTTCCTTTGTCGAGGAATTGGCGCGCAAAAGCTCAGTTCCGTCGTCCGTACGGCCCATTATTGGCGGCGCTGTCGTTGGTGCTCTCGCATTGATCTCGCCGCAGGTACTATCCGGCGGCCATGGCGCCCTGCATCTCAATCTCGATCACACGGCAACCATTGCCACACTCCTTGGCATACTCTTGCTCAAATCCACCGCCTCGGCTGTATCCATCGGATCAGGCTTCCGCGGCGGCCTGTTCTTCGCCTCGCTGTTCATGGGCGCCCTGCTCGGCAAGATATTTGCCTACTCCGCTCCCTTCATTTTCGCCCATGCGACGCTTACTCCGGTTATTTACGCGGTTGTCGGCATGAGTTCCCTCGCTGTGGCAGTCATCGGCGGCCCACTGACCATGACCTTTCTTGCACTGGAGATAACAGGCGATTTTCCGATTACCGCTCTGGTTCTGGCCGCCGTCATCACCGCGTCGCTAACCGTGCGCAATACGTTTGGCTATTCCTTTGCCACATGGCGCTTTCACCTTCGCGGTGAAAGTATCCGCAGTGCGCATGACGTCGGCTGGATTCGCAATCTGACTGTTGACCGCCTGATGCGCCGGGATGTTCGCACCGCATCCACCCACATGACCATCGCCGATTTCCGCCATGATTTTCCCCTCGGCTCCACCCAGCGGGTTGTTGTGCTTGATGATCAAGGGAAATATGCGGGTATCGTTCTCGTGCCAGAAGCTCATTCGTCAGTGGTCGATGAAACCGCGAGCACGCAGGAAATTGGCAGCCTTCTGAAATACCAGAGCGATTTCCTGCACCCACAGATGAATGCCAGGCAGGCAGTCGGCATCTTTGACAAGACCGAAAGTGAAGCGCTTGCCGTTGTCGATAATCTCATCGAGCGCAATGTCATGGGCCTTTTGACCGAAAGCCATACGCTGCGCCGTTACAGCGAAGAACTCGATCAACGAAGGCGAGAGGTTTCGGGTGAACTGTGAGACCGGAAACCCACTGGAACAGCCAAAAGCGCGCGCCTGCGGCGTGCCCGCTACAAACTTCATAAAACTGTCATCTGGCAGAAACGGAATATTCAAGGATAGGCACGAAGTATCCCGCGGCAATTCGCATTCATGCCGGAGTACCCCATGTCCTTCCAACCCGCCGAAAAACTGGTTCTGCGTCGATTTGGCGACGATCAGCTCGTGACCCTCGCAAAGCTGGCCATAGAAACCGCATTCCAGCCCATCGTCGAGGCGGCAACGGGGGCGACGTTCGGCTATGAATCCCTCATGCGCGGCTTTGACCGGCTGGGTTTCGGCTCACCGCCCGAATTGCTCGACAAAGCCTATGATGTCGGGCAACTGGCCGAACTGGAACAGATGATCAATATCAGGGCCTTTGCCGGATTTTCCGGCCTGCCCGGCTTTGCCCACCGCATGTTGTTCATCAACATTGATGCACGGTTGATCAGCCTCGGTAACAATTTCGTCGAGCGCCTGACCACACAGCTCATCAAGGCCAGTATTCGCCCCTCCTCCATCTGCTTTGAATTGTCCGAACGCTTCGACAATACCAAAGACCCCGCCTTCACCGCCCTGATCAACAAGCTACGCCATGGCGGTTTCAAGCTCGCCATTGATGATTTTGGCGTCGGCTTCAACGGGCTGAAACTGCTTTGCGATTATCCCACTGACTATGTGAAAATTGACCGCCATTTCATCTCCGGCCTCGATGCCAGCGCGCGCAAACGTCACATCGTCAAGCAGATCGTCCAGATGGCGCATATGCTCGGCGCACGCGTCATTGCCGAGGGTGTGGAGACCGAAGCCGAATATGTTGTCTGCCGTGATCTTGGTTGTGATCTCGTTCAGGGCTATTACATCGCAAGACCCACCACCAATGTCGGCGAATTGCAGGACAGCTACCCGCACCTTGAACAGGCAGGGACCGGCCGCAGGCAGACCACAACGCTTGACAGCATTCTCATCCGCGCGCAGGTGCAGCGCCTTCCGGTGGTGCATGAGAATGACGATCTCGATAATGTATTCGAACTCTTCCGCAAAAACCCGCAGCAGAGCTTCTTTCCGGTGCTGGGCGCCAATGACGAGCCGCGCGGTGTTCTGCACGAATACCACGTCAAGGCGATGATTTATCATCCCTTCGGTCGTGATCTGCTCAAAAACCGCATTTATCAGCGCGGCATTTCCCATTTTGTGACGGGCACGCCGATTGCCGATCTGGATACGCCAGCCGAACAGATGCTCAAGATTTTCGCCGGTATTGATGGCAGTGACTGTGTGATCCTCACGGAAAACCTGCGCTACGCCGGTGTCCTCTCTGCTTCCTCGCTGCTGAAGATCATCAACGAAAAACAGCTGAAGACCGCACAGGACCAGAACCCGCTCACCGGCCTGCCCGGCAACCGCTCCATCCGCGATTATGTGCAGGACGTCATGCGCGACAGTTCTGCCCCCCGCTTCTTCTGTTATTGCGACTTCGACAATTTCAAACCGTTCAATGATCATTACGGCTTTCAGAAAGGCGATCTCGCGCTTGGCCTGTTTGCCTCGCTGCTCCGGCACCATTTCGTCGGCGAAGACAAGTTCCTCGGCCATGTCGGCGGCGATGACTTTTTCATCGGTATATCAGGCGGCAATCGTGCCGACGTGGAGGAACGTTTGACCAGCCTGCTCAGCGATTTCCAGACCAATGTGCTTGATCTTTACACGCCTGAGGATCGTGCGGCGGGTGCTATCCGCGCCCATGACCGATCCGGCGGCGAGCGCCATTTTCCGCTGATGCGTTGCAGTATTGCCGTTCTGGAGATTGCCGAAGGCCTCATCCATGCGGACGTTAACCGGGTGAGCGCCAGCATCGCAACGATCAAGGCTTCCGCCAAAGCCAACCCGACGGGATTGGTCTTCAGCAGCCTGACAGAAATCGGTTAGGCAGAACGCAGCTCAAGGCTGGGATCGGCGAACATCTGTCCCAGCCAGACACCCCGCACCGTGCGTGCGGCAACCACAAGCCAGATAAGAGCCAGCGCGACGACAAGAATTTCCGCAAACACGGCAATGCTGGCAACCGGGAAAATATGGCCAAGGCGCAGGGTTGCCACGGCATAGACGCCAAGCGGGAATGTATAACCCCACCAGCCAAGATTGAATGGAACGCCGTTGCGGAAGTACCGGATGGTGATCATCACGGCCATGGCCAGCCACCAAAGACCATAGCCCCAGAGGACCACGCCAAGGATCAGGCTTGCGCCGGATACTGCGCTCGCCACCGCGCCAAAACCATGCGCCGCGAGAATATCAGTTGCATTGGCGCTGAGCACAAACATGCCGAGCGCTCCCGTTCCAATGGGGCCAAGCGCCAGCCAGCTCGATGCCGCCATGTTTGCGGGAGGCAGTTTGTGCAGGGCCATGCGCAGGAACAGAACGACGAGAATGCACATGGCCAGCGGCACAGACAGCGCCCAGAGCACATAGCTGGCGAGAAGAATAGATAGCTGGCTCGAAACGTCGGCAACATGCGGCAAGAGCAACCCGCCGCTAACAGCCGCCACTTCTGACGCCACGACAGGCAGAAGCCAGACGGATGTCATCTGCTCCATCGCATGGGATTGCCGTGTAAACATCATGAACGGTATCACCAGACCAAAGCCGACAGACAGCGCCACATCTAGCCACCAGAGGCTATAGGCGATATCAACGGCGCGCTCCCCGATATGGGCAATGCCGAATATCAAGAACCCATTGACGATGGTGGCAAGACCCATAGGAATGCAGCCGAAAAACATCGACATCACAGGATGATCAAACACCCGTTTTGCTTCCTCAGGGTAGCGCAGCCAGCGCGCGACGTAGATGAGCGTGAAGGTCGCAAAGAGCAGTATGTTGAAGAACCACAACAGCTCGCCAGCGCCGAAAACCACAGCATATTCAGGAAACTGGCCAAGCGAAACGGATAGAATGCCCGTCCCCATCGTCGCCGCAAACCAGTTGGGCGTGAACTGCCTGATAATGCCGAGCCGGTTACCGGAATGCGAACGGGGAACGGAGCGTGTGGATGTGTCGAGCGTGGTCATGATTTTCTCTGCGTCTGTGCCAGAGCACCAATAGCAGGCAGTTATTCATCACTTCCAACGCATAAAACTTATCAAATCATTCGGTAAAATCGAACGGTCTCAAACCTTCGCATCCACCAGAGAAACGAAGGCATCGGCTGCCTTGCTGTAATAACGCTCGCGGTGATGCAGCAGGTAGAATGGGCGCGGCGTGGTGGGATAGGCAACCTGCCGCAAAAGCTTTGCCCGCAGTTTCGATGAAGCGACGCTGCGCGATATCAGCGTTGCCCCGACACCCGCCTCCACAGCGCCGATCACTGCCTCATTGCCAGGCAATTCCATGGCGATTTCGAGCATGCTCACATCCATACTCACAGACCCAAGCAACTGGTCGAAAGCCGAGCGCGTGCCTGATCCTTTTTCGCGAAGCACCCAGGCCACATCCCTGAAATCCTTGGCTTCCACTGTCCGGTGCGCCGCCCAGGGCTGGCCTGACGCAACGACAATGACCATGTCATCCGTTGCCACGATCTTGGTCGACAGCAGCGCGTGGTCGACCTTGCCCTCGACAAATCCGAGTTCCGCCTCACCGGCCTCAACAGCTTCGGCCACCTGTTTCGTATTGCCGATCCGGATATCCAGTGTAATGCCGGGATAGCGCTTGCGGTATGCGCCAAGCCTTTCCGGCAGCCAGTAACCGGCAATCGTCTGGCTTGCCATGATCGACAACTCGCCGCGCATCAGACCGGCAAGATCGGTCAGGGCGGCTTCAGCAGCTTTGGCACGCGCCACCACGGCGATGGCCTCTTTCAGAAACACCCGTCCGGTCTGGTTGAGAACGATGGAACGCCCGATCCGGTCAAACAAAACAACGCCGTGCCTGTTCTCAAGCGCAGTAATGGCGGCACTCACCGCCGACTGCGTCATATTGAGCGCCGTCGCCGCATGGGTGATGTGCTCCCGTTCGGCAACCGCGATAAAGATGCGTAACTGGTCCAGCGTCATTACTGCGCCGGGGCAGTTGAAGGCGCAGTTGCCGGAGCTGTTGTAGGGGCCGGTGCAGTTGCCGGTGCTGCCGCCTGCCCTTGCACGCGGGAAGCAATGGCTTCCATCAGCTTGGCCGCCAGCGCATCATATTTCTCATTGTAATGATGATTACCTTCCAGCAGGATTTTCTGCACGGTGCTTAATGTCGGGTCGGTACAGGCGGTATCATCCTCTTCCGTGCCATAGACGCACAGAACCTTTTCCGGCGGCATCTTGGCAACAGCCGGAGCCACTTCATTGTCACCGCCAAGGCCAAGCCACGCGCCGACGGAAACCTGAAACGGCGTTGTCTCTTCCGTGCCGATCAATCCGACCATCGCAATGCGCTTTTGCAGGTGATCGGGGAGGAACGGCCATGCGAAGGGCACCGTATTGGCCCCGAAGGAATAGCCGAGCAGCACCACGGGCAGTTTGCTGTTGGGATCAGCCTTCTTGACGATGCGGCCGATATCCTTGGCAATATCCTCAGGCTTGCGCACCGACCAGAAATACTGCAGCGAATCGACGCCCACCACGTGCACGCCTTCCTTGGCGATGATATCGCCGACCGACTTGTCGATATCGCGCCAGCCGCCATCACCGGAAAAGAACACCGCCAGATATTTCGCCGGGCCATTGCTGCTCGGGATATCGATGATCGGCAGGGCATCGGCTGATGCGTCCTCCTTGGCAATTTCCACCGCCGCATCCGCAGCAATCTGCATGCGTTCCTGCTTGGTTGCAGCCAGCTTTTCCTGCGCCTTGAAAAATCCCGATGTTGCAGGGCCTGAGGGTGCAGGATCAGCCTTCTCACGCACGATCACAGCAGGGTTGGGCAAATCCGCATCATAGGAATAGCTGAAACCCTGACCGGGCACCGCTTCAAAGTCCGCACCTTCACAGGATGGCAGTTTGGTATCAAGCGCCGGTGATGGATCGAGTGCAACAGCACCGGCCAGTGTCGCAGGCGGCGCATTGGCGACCGACGCATAGGACATCACGCCGCCCTCACCAATGCCGATCATAACAGGATGCATATAGCTATCGAGGGAAATCATCCGCTGAGCCTCTTTGGCAATGCCTTCAAGCTCGGAGACGAAATAGGTGCATTCGCCCGTATCCTGATTGAGTTGCGCGCGCCATTTTTCCAGATTGACCGTCAGGACGAGAAAACCGCGATCGAGCAGCAGTTTGGTCAGCGCCTGATCATCGGCAGCAATACCACCCTTCTGCGACACCTGAATGGCAATACCCGTTGGTTTCACGCTTGGTTGAAGCAACGGCACGTCGCTGAGACGTTCGGATGTCACCAGAATATTCTTGGATGTTCCCCAGCCGAATCGGGGCAGATAGCCGGCAACGGCAGCAAGTATGATGCTAAGGACTACAAGCGCAGCGACGAGATACAGATAGGGCCTGCGTAGAAATTTCATCGTTTAAAGACCTCGAAGGGGCTGCCGCTTACCAGATTCGTTGCGTCGATCAGGGAACGTGGTGTGGCAAGGCCTGGGGGGCAAATCAGATAGTAAGGTGTCCATTTCGGGCCGAACTTATCCTTGAACGCGCGCAATCCGTCAAATCGATAAAATTCAGCACCGCGCCGGTAGATGAATGAACCGATACGGTTCCAGCGGGAGGCAAGGTGGCTGTCGGAAAGTCCGGATAGTGGCGCGGCGCCAAGATTGAACCATTCATAGCCTTCGTTCTTGGCCGCCATCAGCAGATTGGCGAACAGACCATCCATGATCACACTCGACGCATCAGGGCGGTGGCGCATCAGATCAACGGCAATCTCTTTCTGCCCTGCCCCGCGCCAGACATTGGCGAAGGCGACAATGGCGCCCTCCTTGCGCAGGATTGCGATATCGAAATGCGAGAGATAATCCGCTTCGAAGGAACCAAGCGAAAAGCGTTTTTCCGAACCCGACTTCATTTCGAGCCATGCATCGGAGACTTCGCGCAATTCATTCATAACCGCAGGTGTCTGCTCCCGCGGCAGGATTTCAAAGGAAATGCCTTCCTTTTCCAGACGGCGCGCCGCGTAACGCAGCGGCTGGCGCTTGGAACCCTCAAGCGAGAAATCAGCGAGTTCCACCCGGGCGACTTCACCCAGCTTCAAAGCCGTAAGCCCCATGTCGAGGAACAGCGGCAGGCGTTCAGGACCGACACCATAGAAAACAGTGCGCGCGCCTGACCGGTCAGCCATATCGCGGAACGACCAGGCGAGATCACCAATTGCATCATCGCTGCCGACAGGTTCGCCCATCGATACCAGACTGCCACCAGAGCGGGCATACATGACAAAACCCCGCCCCTTAATATCCATCAGGAAACGCTTGTCGCCCAGAAGCGCCAGCGCATCAGATGCACGCGGTGATTGCGCCACCATATCAGGCACACCCTCCGGTATGGGCTGCGCGCGCAGCTTGCCCCGGCCAACACCGTTGATGATCGTATTGATTGTGATCGCCGCCAGCACAGTCAGAAGCAGGACACTGCCACGCAGGAAGCGGGATGCCTGCGCATCCCATGCAAATTCCCACCAGAGCTGATTGGCATATTCCACATGGCGGTAGGCAAAGAAGCCAAGCCACAGCACGGCGAAAGCCGTTGTGCCGATACTGGCGAGCCAGCCCCAAGTCAGCTTGAAGCTTTCGCCCATCGGTTTGCGATAGAAAGAATCGCCGAATAGCAGGAGAACGCCCGCCATCAAGGTCAATGCCAGCGCTTCTTCCCAGTCCAGCCCCTTGGCGAGCGAAAAGACAGCACCAAGACTGAACAGGATCACCGCCATAACCCAGGCACGCCACAGCCGCCGGGCAAGGCCACGTGCCACGATCAGCAGGGCCAGACCAACAAAACTGGCGCCGAGATGCGACATTTCCAGAAACGGCATCGGCACGAAATCGGAAAGCACCTCAAGTCGGCGGCTGAAATCCGGCGTGACGGAAGAAATCAGCAGCACAATACCGCCGAGAAACGCAATACCTGCCGAAAGCGGCGGTATCAGCGTTTCGAACACGCGCACCGCCAGGATTGTCGGCCCTGTGATCAGGTGGCGGCGGCGCAATATCTCGGAGATGACAAAGCCGATAATGGCCAAAAGAAAGGGTATCAGGGTGTAAATCACCCGGTATGTCAGCAAAGCGGCAATGGCATCAGGATTACGGCCAATGCCAAGACCCGCAATCATCGTGGCTTCAAATGCGCCGATACCGCCGGGGGAATGGCTGATAATACCCAAGGCGACAGCCACCACATAAATCAGCGCAAAAGCCGCAATACTCGGCACAGCCCCATGCGGCATGAGGACATAGAGTGTTGCAGCAGCAGCAGCCACATCAACCAAACCGGCGATGATCTGCAGCATGGCACCCTGCGACGAAGGCAGACGTACCGATACTTTGCCAACCTTCAGCGTGCGTTCGCGGCGCGACAGCCAGACCAGTAGCACGGCAACCGCAACAAGGATTGATGCCCCGATAAACTGATCGAGATCAGGACCAAACGACACAATCCACGGAATGCGCGTCGGGTCGATCACCAGCGCAACGGCAATCATAATGGTAAAGGCAAACCAGATCGCCAGCCATGATGTACCGATAATCCGGCCGATATCAGCAACATTGATGCCTTCGGCCGCATAGACCCGGTAACGCAGCGCACCGCCCGTCAGCAGTGAAAAGCCGAGCGCATTGGAAATGGCATAGCCCGCCGCCCCCGCCATCGCGGAAATATAATAGGGCACGCGCTTGGGCGCGATCGTCTCAACAGCCACGACGTCATAGAGCGCAACGGCGGCAAAACTCACAAATGTGAAGAACAGTGCCAGCAGCAACGTGCTATTGGGGATAGCGTGGATTGAATGTTTGACGGCGCGGAAGGAAATTTCGCTCGACAGATGGGTCAGCACCAACAGGCTAAGGACAGCCACACCGACGCCGAAGAACGTGAACAAGGCGGATTTCGTCCGCTTGCCCCATGGCAGTTTGAGCTGCGAGCGCGCATTGATCTGCTGCAGCGCTTTCTCATTGCTGTGAACCGGTGACGTGGCTGGGTCCGAAATCAATGTGTCGTCTTTCCAACAAAGCCAAAATCAACATGATTTTTGGCAGGCGTCATAAGCTCGGCAATCATGGCGTCAATATGCCACAACAGCGGCAACACTCAACTTTGGCCATGCCAAAATCGAGTTTATAACCCGTTAGTTATTGCATTCTGGTGAATTGTGCTACTAGGCAGCCTGGTCCAAAGCAAGGTGACGGTACGATCCCGGCGCCCGTACTCTACCTACAGCTGCAGATGGTGGCGTAAGCCCCATGCCTTCCGCGATGGCTGTCGCCACCGAATTGCTGTTCTGGATCAGGAATGAGTAAACCAGATCGGACGCCCGGATACGGGCAGCCACATCAACCGCTGCACGCCATTTTGTGGCGATGGCTGTATAATTACCCTCAAGCAGCAGCGTGGTGCGCGATGTCGGGCGTACATAGAACTCCGGATAGTAGATGAGATCCCGGTTGGAATAATCCGTGACGACAGCAGTCAGTCGGCCCCGGATCGCGCAATAGTTGAAACTGTCATCCGCATTGGCTGCACCGCCATTGATTTCATAGAGCGGGCGGCCCGTCTCATCGGTCCAGACCACAAAATTATGGCTGGCAATCCCGGCAAAGCGCGGGATCGGATAGGAGCCAAAGAGAATGCGGTGGTTCATAAAACGCGTGCTCTGGAGTTCTGGTTCGAGGAATTCAGAATCTTCAATAGACCATTTAATTTCAAAGACAACAGGGGAACTTCTAACAAAAATGTTATGCATATTTACTTAGCCGGAGCACAATCGGCCCGTAGACACAAAACTGTCAAACTTGCTGCCTCTGCAGGCCCATTTATCGCATTTTGAGGCCAATCTGCATGGAGCATAAAGGCAAATTCCCGCAGATCAGCCTCAAAAAATTATTTTGCACTTTTTTGCGAGCGAAACGGCGAAATTGTTTCTCTTCGCTGGCAAAGTTGAATGCAACCGACCCTAAGATCAAACCACGCGCGCGCGAATTTCTCCAATACCATCAACGCCGCCGTGCATTTCATCGCCCCTGATAATGGCACCAACTCCGGCAGGCGTTCCTGAAAAGATCAAATCGCCCGCTTGAAGCGTGAACAATGTCGAAAGATAAGCAATTGTCTCCGGCACATTCCAGATGAGTTGCTTCAGGTCGCCGCGCTGACGCTCCTTGCCATTCACGTTGAGCCAGACCGCTCCCGAGGACGGATGGCCGATTTTCGACGCCGGAACGATATCCGAACAGGGCGCAGAAGCTTCAAAAGCCTTGCCCACTTCCCACGGACGACCGAGTTTCTTGGCCTCGCCCTGCAAATCGCGCCGGGTCATATCAAGCCCGACCGCATAGCCGAACACATGGTCAAGTGCCTTGTCTGCGGCGATATCCGATCCGCCCTTCCCCAGCGCGATCACCATTTCCATCTCGTAGTGCACATCGTTGGAGCCGGACGGATAGGGGAAATCGCCATTGCCGGTAACGAGTGTGTCCGGGTTCTTCTGAAAAAAGAACGGCGGCTCGCGGTTCGGGTCATGGCCCATTTCAATGGCATGATCGGCATAGTTGCGGCCGACGCAGTAAATCCGGTGGACAGGAAACAGTTTTTCCGATCCGGTTATGCGCAGGACGGGTTGCGAAACCGGTTGGAAGACGAATTGATCATTCTGCATCATGGGCCTTTCACACGAGATTGATCGCCTTGGTCCAATTTGACCTTGGCAGACGGACGATCACGCTACACATGGTATGGAGATCAGACAGATATCGGATATATCTGGGCAAGTGTAGCGGCGTTGTGCCCTGTAGCAGGAATATTCAGCCTTTATGGATCAAACATTCGTGCGCGAAAACACGGGTATCACCGCCGATGACGCCGCTTTGCTGGACAAGGTTCAGCGGGCAAGCTTCCAGTATTTCTGGGACGGTGCCCATCCGCAAAGCGGTCTCGCACGCGACCGATCAGGTAAAAATGCCGATCCTGCCAACGATCTCGTTGCAGCGGGGGCGACAGGGTTTGGTTTCATGGCCATTCTCGTGGCCATCGAGCGCGGCTGGATCGAACGGCAGGAGGCTATTGCCCGTATCGGGACAATGCTGACCGCGCTGGAGAACACCAAACGCTATCACGGCGTCTTCCCGCATTTCTTTCATGGCGCCGACGGATCAACCATCCCCTTCTCCATGCGCGATGATGGCGGCGATCTCGTCGAAACCTCATTTCTGTTTCAGGGGCTGCTCTGTGTCAGGCAATATTTTGCCGCGCCATCGCCCGATGAGACTGCGCTGCGCAAACGGATCAATCATCTGTGGCATGGCGTCGAGTGGACGGCACACATCAAGCATGACGAGAAGGTATTGTACTGGCATCACAGCCCCCGCTACCATTTTGCCCGCAATGTACCCATTCAGGGCTGGAATGAAGCGCTCATTACCTATGTTCTGGCCGCGGGCGCACCCAGACACGGCATTGACCCCGACATCTATCATGAGGGTTTTGCCAAAGGCAGCCAGTTCATCAACCGGCGCGATTATTATGGCATCAACCTGCCGCTTGGTCCTGATTATGGCGGCCCGCTATTCTTCGCGCATTACTCGTTCTGCGGCCTTGATCCACGCGGTCTCTCCGACCGCTATGCCGATTACTGGCAGCAGAACTGCAACCATGTCCGCATCAACTACCAGCATTGCGTGGAAAACCCGCACGGCTATCGCGGTTATGGCCCTGACAGCTGGGGCCTGACCTCCAGCCATGGCCCAGCTGGCTATGTCGTCAGTTCACCCGCATCGGATTTCGGCCTGATTGCGCCGACAGCCGCCCTTTGCAGTCTGCCCTATCTGCCCGATGAATCCATGAATGCCATCAGGCATTTTTTCAAACTCCCTGAAGGAAAAATCTGGGGCCGCTTTGGTTTTGTCGATGCATTCTCGCAAACCAGCGGCTGGTATGCGCGCACCTATCTCGGCATTGATCAGGGTCCCATCGTCGCGATGATTGAAAACCACCGCACCGGCCTGTTGTGGAACCTGTTCATGAGCGCGCCAGAAGTGCAGCAGGGATTGCAGAAGCTTGGTTTCACCAGCCCGCATCTTGCCAATAGTGAGCAGGCAATTTTGGAACCAATGGCCTGATTGTGCATTGCCACATCGAGAACAGCCGGTCACATTCCGGCCTGATATTATGACATGCCTGCCATCGGGGACCATTCATGAAAATCCATGCCGTTTTCAACCACGATGGCGGAACGTTCCGCACGATGGATATGAATGCATTCGCCCGGACAGCGAAGGAAATCTTTGAAAAACATGGCCATAGCTTCGAGAGTGAAAGCGTGGCCGGTAAAGACATCGTCAAGGCGCTGACAAAGGCCGCAACACAAGACGATGATCACATATTGATGGCAGGCGGCGGCGATGGCACCATTTCCGCTGCAGCGGATGTTGCATGGAAAGCGGGTGTGCCGCTCGCTGTCTTACCTGCGGGGACCATGAATCTTTTTGCCCGCTCGCTGAAAATACCGCTGGAACTCAATGCCGCGCTGGAAAGTCTGGCAGATGGAACCATTAAGGCGGTGGATATCTCGACCGCCAATGGACAGACATTCGTTCATCAGTTTTCCATCGGGTTTCAGCCGCGAATGATCAAGCTGCGCAATACGCTGGAATTTAACTCGCGCTGGGGAAAACGTCTGGCGAGTATGCGGGCCTTTACGGTTGTCATTGGCAATCCGCCGCGTTTTGCCGTCCGCATGACCATTGACGGCGCACCGACAGAGCGTACCGTCTCGGCAATTTCCATCTCCAACAATCCCTATGGCCGGGGCATGCTGCCGATCGCCGATGATCTGGATCGGGGTGAGCTTGGTGTTTACATCGCCGAGCGGCTTTCGCCGCTGTCAGTGATCAAACTGGCGGCAACAGTGCTTATGCGCTCATGGCGCAAAAACATTGATGTGAACGAAATTCTGGCCAAAGAAGTGGATCTGCACTTTCCGCATCTTTATTCCGAGGCCAGGGCAACAATAGATGGTGAGCTTGTTCCATTGGGGCAGGACGTGACCATCAAAATCCATGCGGGCGAATTGAAAGTTCTGGTTCCCGCTCAACCGCTGCTCAAATAAAAACGGCGCAGCTCGCGCCGCGCCGCTTCATCAACAAGGTAAAACAATCAGCCCTGCTGCTGAGCCTGCTTCTTGCGGGTCTTCTTAACAGGCGCATCGGCAGCAGTGCCACCAGCGGCCTTCTTGGCAGCGGCAGCTTCTTCAGCGGCGGCCTGATCAGCGCTCTTTCCCATTGTATCGACAACCGAGCGAACCTTGCCCTTGTCGGAAACGGTGCAAAGCGCATCGCGAATATCAACCTTCAGGCTGACTTCGTTCAAACCAGCGCCAACTTCACGTTCATCAACAGCACGGATATTGCGTTCCGACAGAACATATTTGCTGGCTGCCGCCGCGATGCACGGACCTGCGAGTTCCGAGCTAACGGGAGGACGAACCGGCGAGAACGTTGCGAATGTCGGGCCCATGCTGGGCTCACCGGTCGTCGAACATGCGGCCAAGGGAACAAGAATTGCCAAGGGAGCAATCCGGCTGAAAAGAGAGGTAGGCAGGCGCATGGCTTTCTCCGCAAAGTCTCATCGCAGGGTGATGTCTGATTAGGCCGGAAACTATTCGCTTTTAGCCATTTGTCTAGTGGCGCAATTGCCACAATGGCACTTTATTGCCACAATCCCCAAACCTTACCTCATGGTGCAACGGTGAGCATCCAATTCAAAACGCCACGCCAATCCGACATACGGATCGGCGTTCCGTGATTACCGGTCTCGAAGCGAACGAAGCGCACGGGATAGCCTTTGGAGGATTTGCGTATCTTTTGGTAAAACGCCTCCTGATCATCGATACCAAACACCGGATCGCGGCTGCCATGGCCGAAGAAAACAGGAATACGCCGCTTATATGAGGGCGAACCGATGAATTTGTCTTCCCAGAGAGAGCCGAGAATAACCAGACCGGATATGTTTTTCGCCGCCTCTGCATCCTGCGCCAGCCCCCAGCACAGGGAGCCACCCATCGAACCGCAGGCGACGAACAGCTTGGCTTGTGGTGATTGCGATTTGAAATAGGCAATCAGCCCAGCAATCTGCGCGACGCCTCTATCGCCAAAATCATGAAAATCCGGCGTCAGATACAGCCCGCCATTGAGAACCATCAAATTCTTGATGCGGTTGAAATTGCCGCCAAAGGTAAAATCATTCATGCCTTGCTGGCGATTGCCGCCCTGCCCGTGCAGATAGATTGTGATGATGGAAGCGCCGGGCTCAATCTTCCCGGCAGCCATGACCTTCACCGGTCCATTGGCTGTTGTCACCACCAGATCTTTCTGGGCCCGCTTGGCGGCAAGATCGATATATTTGCGTCTCACGCGCAGTTCAGGCACCTCGTCACGACCGTTGATATCGCGCATTTCATTGTAATCGACCACGATGTAATCGCCGCCATCGCCAGTTTTCATGATGCCCGGATAAGCAAATATATCGTCTTTGAACGGCTCAAGCTGCGTGGCAAGCGCGGCGCTGGAAAAACAGACGGCAGCCAGCGCGCCAAGAAGAATAGTCCTGATCAAATGCAAGTCCCCTGATTACCGCACCGTTTCCACGATGGTCCCGCCTGCCTGCCGCAACATATCCGGCGTGTCCACGTCAATGGCCGCCGCTTCGCCAAGCTCTACATCAATGACGGGAATATCGCCACGCTCCACCAGATGCCGCGCACCGACATCTCCGGCGAGCGTGAATACTTCATCAAAGAGGAAACGCGGCAGGATGACCGGATTGCCACGCTTGCCCCGAAACGTGGCTCGCACGACCGTTTGCCCGCCGACATCATGGAACTGCCGGATCAGGGTCTGCAGGTCGGATGCAGACAAAGCAGGCATATCGGCAAGCATGATCATCACCCCATCCACTGATGCCGGAAGATGCCTGATAGCCACATGCAGCGAAGAGGCAAGCCCGCTGGCATGATCCTTGTTGAGCGCGATGTTTACGGGCAAGCCATCGAGCGCCGCGCTGCATTCCTCCGCCATATGTCCGAGAACAGCAATGACCGGTTCGCCTCCCGCCCTGATCGCCATCTCCGCCGAGCGGCGGATCAGCGGCACGCCATCGAACGTCGCCAGCAATTTGTTGGTACCGCCCATGCGGGTGGATTGACCGGCGGCAAGAATGGCGATGGCAACTACGGGCTTGGGTAAGGGAGGCCGGGGGTCGCGCGGCTGTGGCCGTGTCGGGATTTCCATCAGCAGGCCACCGACACCCATGCCGACAATATCAGCCTTGGTGACGGGAATATTGGCCATGAGACGGTCAATCACCCAGTCAAAACCGTTTTCCTTCGGGCTGCGCGCGCAACCTGGCGCACCAATAACGGGTTTTCCATCCAGCTCGCCCAGTACCAGCAGATTGCCGGGATCAACGGGCATGCCGATATGATGCACCGTCCCACCCGCTTCGCGAATAGCTGCCGGAACCACATCATCCTTGTCGACCACAGCGGAAGCGCCGAAAATGATGACCATATCGCTGTTCCGGTGCATTTGCCGGATCGATACCGCCAGCGGGCTGGCTTCATGCGCCGGGCGCAATTCACCAATCAGGGTGCCACCACTGGCAGCAGCGCGCGCATCGAGAACCCGTGTTGTCTTGTCGAGTACGGAGGATTTGACCGATGCGAGCGTTGTCTGGATCAGCCCGACGCGTGTGCCGGAAAAAGCATGAACCCCAAAAGCATTGCCTCCATGGGCAAGACTGGCAATCTCACTGAGAACCGATTTCGCGACGGCAAAAGGGATAATCTTGATGGTCACAACCATCTGCCCCTGCTCGACCCGCTCAAACGGTTTCAGCGTCGCGATAGTCACAGACGGATCGACTGAATTGATCGCATTGATGAGATCGGCATCCACGGTAAAAACGCCCGATGCCTGCGCATAGCAATTCACCCGCCCCGTTGCGGCAGGCCCGGCCTGAATACCGAACCATTGCAAGGCGCTGGTTATCTGCCGGGCGGCGGCGTTCTCCTCGACATCATCAGCGTCAAGCCGAGCCGCCGTCACCTGCGTAACACCGGCACCGCGCAACTGCTCGATATCATCCGTCGTCAGGACATGACCCTTTTTCAGCTTCACGGCACCCGCGTGGGTAGAATGAGCCAGAACGGCCCCAAGAGCCTGATCCAGAGGTGTATCGCCGAAAATCATGCGGTCTTTTCCAGTGTTTGCGGCATGCGCAGACTGCGGGCGCGAAAAGCCTCAATGATTTCAGCCAGCACCGCCACGGCAATCTCCGCAGGGCTAGCCGCACCTATATTGAGCCCGATCGGCGCGTGAATGGTGGCAATGCTTTCATCGCTAAGACCAACCGCCTGCAGACGCTCCACCCGTTTGGCATGGGTTTTGCGGCTGCCCAGCGCACCGACATAGAAGCACCCGGCTTTCAGGGCTGCTTCCAGCGCATAATCGTCAATCTTCGGATCGTGGGTAACAGCCGCAACCGCCGTATAGGCATCAAGCGGATGCGTTTTCAACACATCCTGCGGCCATTCGGTAAAAAGCCTCACATCGGAAAAACGCTCCGGCGTGGCGAAAGCCGTACGCGGGTCGATGATTTCCATATCATAGCCTGCAACCCTCGCCATAGGCACCAGCGCCTGACTGATATGCACAGCGCCGATAACCACAAGGCGCGGCGGCGGCAGATGCACATTGAGGAAGAATGAACGTCCATCAACCTCGACAACACCTGACTGACCCGACAGGAATGCCTTGGCAATCACCTCGCCCAACTCTCCGGCAACCGGATCGCCTTCCTTGATCACCCGGTCACGGCCATCGCCAAGATCGGTCAAAAGCAGCGCTGCGCGGCGCGCCCGGCGCTCAATGTTCAATTTCTTGAGGCAATAGGGGTCCACGATCAGCCCAACCGTTCCACATAGACTTTGATGTGCCCACCGCAGGAAAGTCCAACCTGCCATGCGGTTTCATCGGCAACGCCAAACTCCAGCAATCGCGGCTCCCCGCTGGTCAAAACATCCATCGCCTCCGATATCACCGAGCCTTCGACACATCCGCCGGAAACCGAGCCTTCAAAATTACCCTTCTCGTCAATGACAAGGTGGCTGCCAACGGGACGCGGCGCTGATCCCCATGTTTCGACAACCGTGGCGATAGCAACATCACGGCCATCAAGCATCCAGCTTTCGGCAATCAGCAATGGGTCCAGCTCATTCGTGTTCAATTGTGTCATAAAGGCCTCCCGCAGCATTATGAATATAACGTGGGTTGTGGGAAAGACCTTTGCAACCAGCGTTTCGGATCATCCCGCTTTTCTGACGGACGCCCCAGCGCTTTGCACAAATCCTCCAGCGCATCGAGATTATGCACGGCGCGAAAATCATCGACATAGGGCAACATCGCCCTCACCCCTCGGGCGCGTGGTTCAAAACCCTCGAACCGCAGAAGCGGATTGAGCCAGATCAGCCGCCGGCACGATTTTGCCAACCGTTCCATCTCCGCTTCCAGCCCATCGGTTTCCTCCCGCTCCAGCCCATCGGTGATCAGCAGAACCACCGCACCTTGCCCCAGAACCCGGCGCGACCAGTGCCGATTGAATTCGCGCAGCGTTTCGCCGATCCGCGTGCCGCCCGACCAGTCGCGTACAGCACCGGTGCAATGGGCAATCGCGTCATCCGGGTTCCGGTAGCGCAAGGGGCGGGTGATGTTGCTCAGCCGCGTTCCAAAGACAAAACAATTGATACGGCGGCGCTTGGCCATCATCGCATGCATGAAATGCAGGAAAATCCGGGTGTATTGGCTCATGGACCCGGAAATATCCGCAAGCACAACCAGTGGCGGGTGTATTTCTCGCCGCGCGCGAAATTTCGGCAAAATGAGGTCGCCGCCGGTTTTCAGGCTCGCACGCATCATGGCGCGTGGATCGATACGCCGTCCTTTCGGATCAGCCCGAAAGCGCCGCGTCTCCACCTTGTCGACAGGCAAGACCAGTTGATCCATCGCCCGGCGCGCTTGGGCAAGCTCGCCAGCGCTCATCTGGGCGAAGTCCTTGGAACGCAACACTTCCCTGCCGGAAAAGGTGAAACGCGCATCAATATCTGTTTCAGGCGGTTGCTGCTGGGGTTCATGGCGGCCATTGCCGTTGAAAAGCGCTTGGCCGACACGCGCTTCGGTTGGCTTTGACCGCTCCGGTTCCATGGCATCGGGCGAAAACATGGCGAGCATTGCCTCAATCAGCTCACGTGAGCGCCAGTAAAGCCTGAAAGCCTCGTCAAATGTCGCATGATCCTCGCGCCTGACAATGAGAACGCTGCGTAACGTCCAATAAAAATCGTCACGCGAGCCGATACCACCGGCAAGGACAGCCTCTATGGCATCCTTTACCGCCGCGGGACCAACCCGCACACCCGCCTTGCGCAGGGCTCTGGCGAAATAGACAATATTGTCTGCCAGCCGGCTGGTTGATGGCGATGATGTCGGCGTTTCCATTCTAGGCTGCGTTCAGCTCCGCCTTGACCTCGTCAAGAATGCGCCGTCCCTCGCCCGCAGCGATCCGTGCGATGTCATCCTGATATTTGAGCAGCACGCCAATTGTATCGGAAACCGTCTCCGGATCGAGCGCCAGCTTGTCCATCTCGGTCAATGCCCCTGCCCAGTCGATGGTTTCGGCCACACCTGGCAGCTTGAACAGGTCCATATCCCGCAGTTTCTGCACGTAACGGACGATTTCGTCGGAAAGCCGTTCATTGGCGGATGGGACTTTGCGCCTGATGATCTCAAGCTCGCGTTCCGCCGTGGGGTAGTCAACCCAATGATAGAGACAGCGGCGCTTCAAGGCATCATGGATTTCGCGGGTGCGGTTGGTGGTGATGATGACGATGGGCGGTTCGGCGGCCACAATCGTGCCAAGCTCGGGTATCGTCACCTGATATTCAGATAGAACTTCCAGCAGAAACGCTTCAAAAGCCTCATCCGTGCGATCCAGTTCATCGATCAGAAACACCGGAGCCCTGCCCGGTTCCCCCGATAACGCCTGCAACACGGGACGCCGGATCAGGAACTTTTCGGAAAATACATTGCGTTCAATGGCAGATTTGTCGAGCGTTCCTGTCGCTTCATCCAGCCGGATCTCGATCATCTGCGCCGCATAGTTCCACTCATAGACGGCGGAGGAAATATCAAGACCTTCATAGCATTGCAGACGGATGAGCGGGCGATCCAGCGTCGACGCCAGAACCTTGGCAATCTCTGTTTTGCCGACACCCGCCTCACCTTCGAGAAACAGCGGGCGCTTCATGCGCAGGCAGAGAAACAGCACCGTTGCCAGCGCCCGATCCGCCACATAGCCACCGGTTTCAAGCAGTGCCAACGTCTCGTCAATCGATTGCGGCAATGGTGAAACGGACTGTTCGGCCATGGAGTCTCCGTTGGTTCTAGTCTCCTACACCGTGATAGGAGCGGTTGAGATAGACGAGTGACTGGCTGCGCTCGCCAATATGCAGTGCCGTCACCTTGCCATAGATGACATAATGCGTCGCCACCTCATGGGTGGCAAGGATACGGCAGTCAAAGCTGGCCAGCGCATCGGCGAGCACCGGCGCGCCCGTTTGCAGCGTCTGCCAGTGCCCAAGCCCAAAGCGGTCTTCCTGCGAAAGATCACCCTTGCCTGAGAAAGCCTCCGAAACCGCCTGCTGGCCCGACGAAAGCACGTTCAGGGCAAAAACCTGATTCTCGATGAAGAGATGATTGAATTCATGCTGGCGGTTCAAACAGACCAATATGGTCGCCGGATCGTCAGACACGGAACACGCTGCGGAAATAGTCACGCCGCGCCTGCCCGCCGGTCCATCTGTCGTAATGATGTGAACCGCTTCCGCAAAATGGCTCATGGCATTGCGGAAGGCGAGCGGTTCTATCTTCTGATCTTTGGCGATGAGCACTATATTGTTTCCATTGTCCAAATCATCACTATCGCAACATGCTTCCGAACCATAGGGCTTGAACCACTGGAGCAGAATATTTTTTCCACGCCTGCGATCTGACGCCGATATTATCGCACCATGCCTATCCTTTTATATAGAGCCGCATTGCGCAGAGTGAAGGAAACAGCTACCCAAATCGAACGTTTGGTTATCCAATGTCCCGAAGGTACGGCAATATCGCAATGAATCCCATGATACGCGCCGCAACGCTTGGCCTATGCCTGTTGTTTAGCTGTGTCGCCTATGCGCAGGATAAGATCGGCGTCATCGCACCGCTTTCCGGCTCCTTTGCGCGGCTGGGCAGCCAGCTTGTGGATGGCGTCAATGTGGCTGTCTCGGGCAACAAGCAGGGTCAGGATATTGGCGTTGTCACCGCCGATGACAAATGTGACGCTGCGGGCGGTGCCGCTGCGGCCCGCGAAATGGTGCTTGCCAATGCCACCATCGTTATCGGATTTCTCTGTGCAGAATCGCTTGAAACAGCCCTGCCCATTCTCAGCCAGAAGGGCATCGCCGTCATAACACCGGGTGTACGGGACCAGACGCTGACAGAATTGCGCGCCGAAACACCCTATCAGGTATTTCGTATCGCTCCGTCCGAGCGCAATGCCGCACGCGAGACTGGCGATCTTCTGGCGGGTATCTGGCGATCTTCCCCCTTTGCGATCATCGATGACGGCACCATTTTTGGCCGCGAGATCGCCTCCGCCGTGCGGGCGCGGCTGGAGGAAAAGCGCCTGAAGCCGGTGTTTACCGATACCTATCGCCCCGGTCTCGATAATCAGAACGCGCTTATCGCCCGGTTGAAACGTGCCGGAGCGACACAGGTTTTCATTGGTGGAGAACGCGATGATGTCGTTGCCATCGGCCGCAGCGCCGCGGCACTCAACTATCCTCTCACCATTGTCGGCGGCGAAACGCTCAACGCAATCACCAATGGCAGCGATCTTTCCGTGGGAACCGTGATGGTCGCACCCGTTGACCCGGCAACGCTCGAAAGCGCGCGCAATGCCAAAAATGCCATTGAACTCGCGGGCAAGGTGCCTGAGGGCTATACGGTGCCCGCCTATGCCGCAGCTGAAGTGGCGATCCAGCTTCTGACCACCGCACAGGCGCAAGCCGCCTCGCTGGCTGATCTCCTGCGCAAAAACGTATTTGATACAGCCATTGGACCCGTTCAGTTCGATGCGCATGGCGAGCGTATTGCCGACACCCTTCGTCTGCAACGCTATGATGGAAAGCAGTTTGTGCAGGAGACGAAGTAATGCCGCTTAAATCTGGCCCTCGCAATCTCATTACGGATGTCGCCGGATTGAGCATCGGCAATGCTGCAGATGCCACAATCAAATCCGGCACCACCGTCATTCTCTGCGATGAACCGGCAACGGCGGCTGTACAGGTTCTGGGCGGTGCCCCCGGCACACGCGAGACTGATCTTCTTGAACCGCACAACACCGTTGAAACCATCAATGCGCTTGTTCTGTCAGGTGGCTCGGCCTTTGGTCTCGATGCAGCCTCCGGTGTACAGGCGGCTTTGCGCGAAAAGCGTATCGGCTTCAAAGTCGGTGGCCAGCGCATTCCCATCGTTCCCGCCGCCATATTGTTTGACCTGATCAATGGCGGCGACAAGGATTGGGGGCTTTATCCACCCTATCGCGAGCTTGGCTATCAGGCAGTGCAATCCGCATCGCGCGATTTTGCCCTTGGCAGCGTGGGTGCGGGCACGGGTGCGCTTGTGACCGGCATGAAAGGCGGCCTTGGCTCCGCCTCATCCATCCTGCCAAGCGGCGCCACCATGGGCGCGCTTGTTGCCGTCAACGCGCTTGGATCGGTTACTGTCGGCAAAACCCGCCATTTCTGGGCAGCACCTTTTGAGATCGGCGATGAGTTTGGCGGTCTCGGCCTACCCCATCCGCTTCCCTCCGATGCAACTGACGTCAAAACAAAATTCAAGGAAGCGGCTAAAGACACCAACACAACCATCGGCGTCATTGCGACGGACTTGCAACTCACCAAGGCACAGGCCAAGCGTCTAGCCATTGCGGCCCATGACGGTTTTACCCGCGCCATCTGGCCGTCGCACACACCATTCGATGGCGATCTGGTGTTTGCTCTTGCAACCGGAACCGCCGGACGGGCACCTGAAATCGATGAATTCATCGAGCTTTGCGCTGCCGCCGCTTCAACCATGGCCCGTGCCGTCGCGCGCGGCGTATTTGCCGCCACAGCAGCGCCCAATGACCTGTTTCCTGTGTGGAGCACGCGCGCCTGACAGGGTTTTCATTGTGCCTGCCGGATACCCATGGTAACGGGCGCGCACAAAACCTCTACCGGAGAACGCCATGAGCCGTCCGCTTGTCATCGCCCCGTCCATCCTCGCTTCCGACTTTTCCAAGCTTGGCTCGGAAGTCACCACGGTCCTGAAAGCTGGTGCTGACTGGGTACATATTGACGTCATGGATGGCCATTTCGTCCCCAATATCACTTTCGGCCCGGAAGTGGTCAAAGCGATCCGTCCGCTCACCGATGCAGTTTTCGATACGCATCTGATGATTTCGCCTTGCGATCCCTACCTCGAAGCCTTTGCTAAGGCAGGCTCCGATATCATCACCATTCATGCCGAAGCCGGTCCGCACGTCCACCGCTCGCTGCAGGCAATCCGCGCGCTTGGCAAGAAGGCTGGCATTGCCATCAATCCCGGCACACCTGAATCCGCCATCGAATATGTTCTGAACGATGTCGATCTGGTGCTCGTCATGACCGTCAATCCCGGCTTTGGCGGGCAAAAATTCATCACTGAAACCTTGGGCAAGATCCGCAAGATCAAAGCCATGATCGGCGACCGCCCGATTGATCTGGAAGTCGATGGTGGAATTACCGCCGACACGGCTGGACTGGCGACTGAAGCCGGTGCCAATGCGCTCGTTGCAGGTTCTGCCGTATTCAAAGGTGGCTCAGAAGCCAGCTACCGCGCCAATATCGATCTCATCCGCAACGCAACACTCAAAGGCTGATGTAGGCTTTCCTTCTGCCAGTGGTGGGTGGTTCGTGGTCCGTGGTTCGACAAGCTCACCATGAGGGAGAGAGTGGATGTAACGCTAATCACCAACGTTTCGGGATATAGCTCCCTTTCATCACCTCTCTCCCTCATGGTGAGCTTGTCGAACCACGAACCACGAACCACTCCCACGCTCTACTGAACCCAGTATTTCCTGCCCATGCTGAAAAAGCCGCGTTGAGTACAGCGCCATGGTCTGTTAGAGCAGGTTTCACATTCATCCGCCCATCGATTGCCAATAGGAACACACAATGATCCCGCGTTATTCGCGGCCCGAAATGGTCGCCATCTGGTCCCCGGAAACGAAATTCCGCATCTGGTTCGAAATCGAGGCCTATGCCTGCGATGCGCTGGCGGAACTGGGCGTTATCCCGAAGGAAGCTGCCGCGACCATCTGGGAAAAGGGTGGCGCTGCGACATTTGACATCGACCGTATCGATGAGATCGAGCGCGAAACCAAGCACGACGTTATCGCCTTCCTGACCCATCTGGCCGAGATCGTCGGTCCCGACGCGCGTTTCGTGCATCAGGGCATGACCTCCTCCGACGTGCTCGACACCTGTTTCAACGTACAGCTAATGCGCGCCAGCGATATTCTGCTTGCTGATCTCGACAAGCTGCTCGTTGCATTGAAAAAGCGTGCTTTCGAGCACAAGGATACGGTCACCATCGGCCGTAGCCATGGCATCCATGCGGAGCCGACAACTTTCGGCGTCAAGCTGGCACAGGCCTATGCCGAGTTCGAGCGCTGCCGCACGCGTCTCATCGCCGCCCGCGCGGAAATCGCCACCTGCGCCATCTCAGGCGCCGTCGGCACTTTTGCGAATATCGACCCTTATGTCGAAGAGCATGTGGCCAAGTCGCTTGGCATGGAGCCGGAGCCGGTTTCGACGCAGGTTATCCCGCGCGACCGCCATGCCATGTATTTTGCCACACTCGGCGTCATCGCCTCATGCATTGAGCGGCTTTCGGTAGAAATTCGCCATTTGCAGCGCACGGAAGTTCTGGAAGCGGAAGAATATTTCTCCCCCGGCCAGAAGGGCTCGTCCGCCATGCCGCACAAGCGCAATCCGGTGCTGACTGAAAACATGACCGGCCTTGCCCGCATGGTCCGTGCCTTTGCCCTGCCAGCCATGGAAAATGTGGCGCTGTGGCACGAGCGCGATATTTCGCATTCATCCGTCGAGCGCATGATCGGCCCTGACGCAACGATCACCCTTGATTTTGCCTTGGCCCGTATGACCGGCGTTATCGACAAGCTATTAGTCTATCCTGACAATATGTTGAAAAACATGAACAAGTTCCGCGGCCTTATCCATTCCCAGCGTGTTCTTCTGGCTCTCACACAGGCGGGCGTTTCGCGTGAAGATTCCTACCGCCTCGTCCAGCGCAATGCGATGAAGGTCTGGGAACACGGCAAGGATTTCCTTGAGGAACTTTTGGCCGATACGGACGTACGCGCTGCCCTGCCCGAGGAAACCATCCGCGAAAAGTTCGACCTTGGTTATCACACCAAGCATGTCGATACGATTTTCAAGCGGGTTTTTGGCGAGGCTTGATTGCTGGGTGGCTGATTGAATTGCGGCGCGCGATTTCACCCCCCTCTGTCCTGTCGGACATCTCCCCCACAAGGGGGGAGATCACATTGACATGAACGCCTTTGCACAACCGGAAATGTTTCAGATTGTGCAAGATGATATTGAAGGCTGATCTCCCCCCTTGTGGGGGGTCCGAAGGACGGGCGAGACCCGTGGCTCGCCCCGGTAGCCCGACAGGACAGAGGGGGGTGAGCATCCCCCTCACCATTCAACCTGCCAATTTATCCAAAACTTTTCCCCGGCACGATCCGCATGACATTGCCCCAGGGATCAACAATCTCGCGTTCATCCTTGGCATCGACGGACACAAACTCCGCCCAGGCAAGACCGGAACGGTCATTGTCACGCTTGCCGGCACCCCTGCTCTGCCAGGAATTGGCAGCGACATGGTGGTGATAGCCACCTGTTGACAGAAACACGGCACTGCCGCCAACCCCGGCGACGGTCTGCATGCCAAGTTCCCTGTGCCACCATTCCTCTGCTTCGCCAGCATTGCCGACACGCAGGTGCAGATGGCCGACCATGGCCCCATCAGGCGCGCCATTCCACTCCGCCGTATCCGGCTTTAACCCGCCAAGCAGATTGCCGACATCAAGCGCAGCCGTGCCCATCTGAACCGATGAACCGTTCCATTTCCAGCTTTCGTGCGGGCGATCCGCATAAATCTCGATGCCATTGCCTTCCGGGTCGGTCAGATAGATGGCCTCACTGACAACATGATCCGACGCGCCGACAATTGGCGTTCGCTGATCGATGGCGCGTTTGGCCCAGCGCGCAAGGTCAATGCGTCGCGGCAGGAGAAACGCCGTGTGGTAAAGCCCGGCGCTGCTCGGATCATCCGCCCGAATGGCGGATGCCTGTTCGATTTCGAGCAATGGCGTATCGCCAGCGCCAAGCACAACCGTCTGCCCCTTGCGGGACAGTTCGCGCAGGCCCACCACATCAGTATAATATTTTGAAAGCTGATCCGCGTCCTTGGCCTTGATACCCACTTTTGACACATGAGTCGGGGCCATTGCTGCAAAAGGTAGAGTGTTCATATCTGTCTCCGCGCGGGCTGGTTCTCCGCCCGCAATCGCCTGAAAGGCAAGCACCCCGGCACCGCCGACAACATCTCTGCGTGTGACCTTCATGTGCATCCCCGCGATTTCATCACCTGTTTCTTCTGTGATAAAGTCGGCTCTCTCAGGCCAATATACAAGCCACGCAGCGGCGAACAGCATGTTCACTATTAGTGAACCGACCATTCGCCACTGTTTACAATCTTACCACATTGCGATCCGGCAGGAATTTTCCTAAATGGGGGATATGAAAGTCAAAGACGCCGATATTCTCATTATCCCCGGTTACACCAATTCCGGCCCCGATCACTGGCAGTCACGCTGGGAAGCAAAGCTTTCCACCGCGCGCCGTGTCGAGCAGAAGGAATGGTCAAAGCCTGTTCTTGCCGATTGGGTGGCCGAAGTGGTCAAGTCAGTCAATGAGGCGACACAGCCGGTTGTTATTGTCGCGCATTCGCTTGGCGTGCCAACCTTTGTGCAAGCGCTGCCGCAGATTGCTGACAAGATCAAAGGCGCGTTTCTGGTCACGCCGCCGGATGTATCGAATCCTAAAATTCGGCCAAAACACCTGATGACTTTTGGGCCCTACCCGCGCGAGCCCTTCACATTTCCGTCGGTGGTCATTGCCAGCCGCAATGATCACTACTGCGAATATGCAGTCGCCGAGGATCTGGCTGCCGCATGGGGCTCGCTGTTCATCGATGCGGGTGAATCCGGCCATCTCAATTCCGAATCCGGCCATGGACCATGGCCAGAGGGTTCGATGGTTTTTGCGCAATTTATCTCAAGGTTGTAAGCGCCGCTCTACTGCCCCACAGCATCCAGCAGGCTTTTGACACCAGACTGCAAATAGCCAGTATCGACCGCGAGTGGAACATAGGTATAGCCGAGGCTGGTGAACCGTTTCGCCAGTTCCGCATTCGCCGCGTAGATGCCGCAGAGTTTGCCCGCAGCGAGGGCCTTGGCTGCGATCTCCTTCAATGGCTCAATAATGGCTTGCGATCCGGCATCCACCTCGGCTCCATTGCTCCAGCCGATGGAAAAGTCCGAGGGGCCGACGAAAACACCGTCAATACCGTCGACAGCAAGGATACCATCCAGCGCCGCAAAGGCCGCACGGGTTTCGATCATTGCAAAAGCCAGCGTCTTGCCGTTGACTTCACTGAGGTAAGCGCCGGAGCCGCCAGCGCCATAACCTGCGGGCCGTCCCCGTAGTTGCCCCCATGAACGCTCGCCAACCGGCGGATATTTCATCGAGGCCGCAAACCGCTTTGCATCTTCAACGGAATTGATCATCGGGGCGATAACGCCCTCGGCGCCGAAATCCAGCGCGCGGCTTGCCATGTCGAAACGATCAACAGGAATGCGCACCACCGTGTGCTTGCCTGCATTCTGGATGATGCCGACACTTTGCAGCACCGATTGCGTATCAAACGCACCATGCTGCATATCGAGCATGAAAGTGGTGAAATCCGTACGGCACAGGGTTTCCATAACCAGCGGATAAGGCAGGTTGCACCAGGCGGAATAAACCGTTTCTCCCGCCCTCAGACGTGACGCTAGCGACATGATTTCTCTCCCTGATGCTCTGCTGATGGTCGACTCGGCCTGCAGTGAAGCAAAAACGGCGGAGGTGCGCCAACAAAAAACCGCCCGTGAAGGGCGGTTTTTACGAAGCGCGTGCAGGTGAGATCAGGAGCCCTGAATCTGCTTGATAGCTTCCTGCAGCATCTCGTCCATCGTGCGGCGGATGCGGTGATCGGATTTGTCGACCCCAGCGGCATCGAAATCAGCCCGGATCTTGCGGAAAACATCGTCGTCGCCGGCTTCCTGAAAATCTGCCTTGATGACCTCAAGCACATAGGCTTCGGCTTCCGCGCCTGTCTTACCAAGCTTTTCCGCCGCCCACTGACCGATCAGCTTGTTGCGCCGTGCCTCTGCCCGAAAGCGAACTTCCGCATCATGTGCGAATTTGTTTTCGAAGGCATTTTCGCGATCTTCCATTGTCATCCTCTCTTGCTCCCGCAAAATGAATTGGTCATTCCGGTGAAAGATGCCTCCCGGGTCTTGGCATTTTTAGGGCAAGTCCCGATCAACATAGTTTCTGAGGTCCATATAACTATTCTGCACAAAATCGAAAGTCTGAATTGAACCTCATCAGTCAAACATGGGTCACTTTGTCGTGGAAAGTCCATATAACTCATAATTCGGGGGATCACATACCCCATAATTCAGGGGAACTCATAAAGTATCATTGTAGAATGCTTGCTTTTACGATAGTTAGCGCGCCAACATGATGGCTATGACCAAGGCCGACCGATAACTCCAATACCAGAGACCTGCAATGAATCGTCGCCGCCGTGTCTACGAAGGCAAAGGCAAAATCCTTTACGAAGGACCAGAGCCAGGAACACTTGTTCAACATTTCAAAGACGACACCACCGTGCTACATCCAAAGAAGCACGAAGTCATTGATGGCAAAGGTGTTCTGAACAACCGGATTTCCGAATATATTTTCACCCAGCTGAACCGCATGGGTATTCCGACGCACTTTATCCGCCGCCTCAATATGCGCGAGCAGTTGATCAAGGAAGTCGAGATCATCCCGCTTCAGGTGGTTGTGCGCAATATTGCCGCCGGTTCGCTGGCAAAACGCCTTGGAATCGAGGAAGGCACGGTTCTGCCGCGCTCAATCATCGAATTCTACTACAAGGCCGATGCGCTGGATGATCCGATGGTCTCTGAAGAGCACATCACGGCCTTTGGCTGGGCAGCACCGCAGGAAATCGATGACATCATGGCTTTGGCCATTCGCGTCAACGACTTCCTCAGCGGTCTGTTCCTCGGTGTCGGCATCCAGCTTGTGGATTTCAAGATCGAGTGCGGACGTTTGTGGGAAGGCGACATGATGCGTATTGTCGTTGCCGATGAGTTTTCGCCTGATTCCGCCCGCCTGTGGGATAGCCAGACCAATGAAAAGCTTGATAAGGACCGGTTCCGCCGTGATATGGGCGGTCTGATCGAGGCCTATCAGGAAGTCGCCCGGCGTCTGGGCATCATGAATGAGAATGAACAGCTGCGCCCCACCGGGCCGGTTCTGGTTAAATAAACGCTGATTGAACAATCCCGGAGAAGACAATCGATGAAGGCACGTGTCACTGTAACCTTGAAAAATGGCGTTCTTGACCCACAGGGTAAGGCGATCGTCGGCGCGCTCGGCAGTCTTGGTTTCGAGGGCGTCGCATCCGTGCGCCAGGGCAAGATTTTTGATGTCGAGGTCAACACGACAGACCGCGCTACTGCCGAAGCCAATGTCAAGGCGATGTGCGAAAAGCTGCTCGCCAACACAGTCATCGAAGATTACGCGGTGGAGCTTATCTAAATGAAATCAGCTGTCGTACTTCTCCCGGGCCTTAATCGCGACCGTGACATGATTGCGGCGCTGACGAAAATCTCCGGCCATGCACCCCAGACGGTCTGGCAGACGGACACCGAAATCCCCGATGTCGACCTGATCGTCATTCCCGGCGGCTTTTCCTATGGCGACTATCTGCGGTGCGGCGCCATTGCTGCGCGTATGCCCGTCATGCAGGCGATCCGCGAAAAGGCTGACAAGGGCGTTATGGTCATGGGCGTATGCAACGGTTTCCAGATTTTGCAGGAAGCTGGCCTGCTGCCCGGCGCGCTCATGCGCAATGCTTCGCTGAAGTTCGTGTGCCGTGAAGTGAAGCTTGAAGTCACCAATGCCAACACCGCCTTCACCCGCGGCTATTCGCATGGCCAGATCATTCGCTGCCCCGTCGCCCATCATGAGGGCAATTTCTTCGCTGACGAAAAGACTTTGGCCCGCATCGAAGGTGAAGGTCAGGTGGCTTTCCGCTATGCGGAAGGCACTAATCCGAATGGCGCCATGAATGACATTGCTGGCATTATCAGCGAAAAAGGCAATGTTCTCGGGATGATGCCGCATCCGGAGAACCTGATTGAAGCCGCCCATGGCGGTTCCGATGGCCGCGCACTGTTTACGGGCATTCTTGGGATTGCCGCCTGAGTAAAATTCTATACGTTTGAGAAATGCCGTTTTGATCCGCCATGGGTTGGAACGGCACTCAAATGGAGGAATTGAGACATGAAACTCTACTCTCGGCCGCTATCCCCCTACTCCTCGATTGTTCGCTGCATCGCCTATTACAAGAATGCACCGATCAAGGTTGTGGCCCCACCCGCAGGTTGGCCGATCCCCGAAGAGTTTCGCAGCATTTCTCCATTCAATCGCATTCCGGTTCTGATCACCGGCTCGGGCCTCACGGTCCTCGAAGCCACAGTTATCTCAGAATATCTGGAAGAACATTTCCCCGAACCTGCGCTTCTGCCAGCCGATTCGCGTGATCGCGCCGTCGTGCGCATGACCGCCCGCCTTGCCGAACTGGAAGTGCTCGTCCCGGTGATGGAGCTTTTCGAGCTCGTCCACACCAAATCGAAAGACGATGCCCGTATCACCAAGCTTTTCGCCCAGCTGGAAGCCGGTCTGCACGAGATCGAGCACCGTATCGGTCATGGTCCTTATGCCCTCGGCAACCAGATGACGATGGCCGATGCATGGCTCACGCCGATCCGCTTCCTCTTCAACCATTTCCGGGTGATGACGCGCCGTTCGCGCCTGCTGGAACCATTTCCGAAATTCGACGCCTATGAGCAACTTATTATTCAGGATCCGGTGCTATCGCTGGTCTGGTTCGAGATGGCGGATGCCTCAAAAGTGTTTCTCGCCGAACTTGAGGCAAGTTAGACCGTAAATTCATTGGAGATAGCTGGATGCATATGAAGACGATTGGCATGGCCATGATGATTTCACTCGTGGCACTTGCCGGATGCCAATCACCCAGCAAGCCCGGGCCCGGTTCCCTCGCCTTTGGTTCCGATAAGGCTGCCCTTGCCACCATGGAACGGGTAGCCCTTGCCGCCAATACCTGCTGGTTCAAGTCGAAGGATTCAGCCTTCAAGCCCTATCATCTGGCACCGGAACTGAATTCCTATTCGGGACGTCCGCGCATTCTGGTGGTTCCGGCTGGCAATCCCGGCGGACGTCCGCTGCTCGTTGTTCACGCGGAGGGCAATCCTGCCAAGGTTGAAGCCTTTGGACCGCTGATGGGCCATTCCATGGGAAATCGCATCTCGTCAGACGTACAGCGCTGGGCCGCAGGAACACCATCCTGCACCGCGCGCGGCTGATCGATTACAAACGGGAGGCCGGTGCGACGCGCACCGGCTTTCAAACCTCAAGCAGACAAATAGCGATCGAGATCGGCTTCAACGTGATCGCGGGTCAGGGCAAGGTCTTTCAGCCCCTCATCGCTCAACCTGCCAAGTTGCAGTCGCGTGCGCCGTTTCATCAGGGCGCTTTCCACCCATCCGGCAAATTGTGACAGGAAGTCAGGCTGTGAGGCATAGGTCAGTCCCCGGATAGCAGGCCGGTTAGGTTCTACAAAAGTCGTACCCATATGCGCCTCCCTAAAACGGTTGAATATCTAATATATATGTAAATCACAAAAAATTCATTCAATATTACTGAGCGCTGGTATCAACTATTCTGATTAATGCGGAAACAGCATTCACCACGCAACAATCGGCAATTTTGCCGATTGAGCACAGGGCAATCAATCCCAGAAAAACCGTTTGGATTCGTGCCACGCCTGCGATGGCGACATGCCGATATCCTTCAGCTGATCCTTTGTCAGTTCGCGCAGTTCGATGCGGGTGCGGCGTTTGACGGCTGCGTTGCTCATCCACACAACAATGCGACGCAGCATTGTTACCCTGTCATGGGGCAATTTTGGCAGAAACACCGCTTTTACGCCTCTTGAGCCCGCACATTCTCTTTCGATTGCATCAATTGTACTCATAATCTCCATCCTACCAAGCCGAAATGACTCGAATTGTATCGCTGATTGTATTGGATTGACTCAATTGGAATCGCAATATACATAATTGTCACCATGACAAATTGGCTTCCAGAATTGAAACACGGCAAAGGCCCGCTCTATCTGCAGCTTGCGGAGCGGATTGAATCGGATATTGCCGATGGTGTGCTTGCGCCGGGCACGAAATTGCCGCCGCAGCGCAACCTCGCCTTCGATATCGGGGTGACAATTGGTACAGTTGGCCGCGCGTACAATCTCATCCGCGAGCGCGGCCTTGTCAGCGGCGAAGTCGGCCGTGGCACCTATGTGATCGATCATGGGGAGGCGAAGCTGATCGAACTCCCCACAGCCCAGAATTCGCAGCCCTTCGGCGGCACGCGCGCCCACATTATTCCACCCGGCAATATCCGGCTCGACAGCACTGCCGCCATTGATGTGGGCCAATCGGCGATCATGGACCGCTTCCTGCGCGATATTACCAAGAACTATCCAGCTGAAATTGCCAGCTATTCCCGCACCCTGCCCCCCTCATGGCAATTGGCAGGCAGCCGCTGGCTCGGTTCATCCGAATGGCGGCCCGATATATCATCCATCGTGCCCACACTTGGCGCCCATTCCGCCATTCTGGCGATCATTGCCGCTGTCACGGTTCCGGGCGACCGTATTGCGTTCGAAGATTTGAGCTATTGTTCCGCCGCACGCAGCGCCAATCTGATGGGCAGGCGCAGCATCATCATCAATACGGAAGACGGCAGCGCCACGCCTGATGATTTCGAGCGGCTTTGCGCGCAGCAGCATCCCAAACTGGTGTTCCTGATGCCATCGCTGCAAAACCCGACCGCCACCACCATGTCCGAAGAGCATCGTCGTGCCATCGTCGAGACAGCCCGCCGGTACAATGTCTGGATCATCGAGGACGAGATTTATGGCTCGCTCGTTGGCCTTGATCACGTCAAGCTTGCGGAACTCGCCCCTGAACGCACTTTCCATATTGGCGGCCTGTCCAAATCCGTGACCGCAGGCGTGCGCGGCGGCTGGGTTGCCTGCCCGCCGCATCTCACATCGCGCGTCATCACCGCCCACAAGATGGTAACGGGTGGTATGCCCTTCCTCATGGCGGAACTTGGCGCGCAACTGGTCAATTCAGGCGAAGCGGACGCCATTCGCATCAAGGTGCGGGAGGAAACATCCGAGCGGGAAACACTGGCACGCTCTATCTTCAGCGGCTTTGAGTTCAACTCGCACCCCTATTCCCCCTTCATCTGGGTAAAACTGCCCGAGCCATGGCTTTCCGCAACCTTCAAGAGCGCCGCGCTCAACGAAGGCGTGCTGATTGATGATGAGGATGAGTTCAAGGCGGGCCGGACGGAAAAAACATTCCACCGCGTGCGGTTTGGCTATTCCGTTCCCGGCACAAAACAGGAAGTCGCCAGTGGGTTGAACATCCTGCGCAGGCTCATGGAAACCGACAATACGAGCTATGATAGTTATTCCTAACTTCTTTGCATGAGCAGTGGTTCGTGGTTCGTGGTTCGACAAGCTCACCATGAGGGAGAGTGAGGCTGCAACGATAATCGTAGAGATTGCAGATCACAAATGTTGCAGATCGCAAAGGTTGCAGAACTTGACTCCCTTTCATCACCCCTCTCCCTCATGGTGAGCTTGTCGAACCACGAACCTGCAGCACACCCACGCACCCCTGATATTGTTTAGGATCACACCACCTGTTGAAGAAACGCGGCAAGCGACAATTTTTCCGCGTTTGACGGTGTATTCCCCGCACAAATTGCTCTAAGAGAACCCAAGAAAAGCGCAATGGAATTGGTATTACCGATGGCTCTCTCCAATACAATCCAGATCACACCGGAACTCGTTGCTTCGCACGGGCTGAAGCCGGACGAATATCAACGCATTCTCGACCTGATCGGGCGTGAGCCCAGCTTTACCGAGCTTGGTATTTTCTCGGCCATGTGGAACGAGCATTGCTCGTATAAATCCTCGAAGAAATGGCTGCGCACGCTGCCGACAACCGGACCGCAGGTCATTCAGGGGCCGGGCGAAAACGCTGGTGTTGTTGATATTGGTGATGGCGATTGCGTGGTCTTCAAGATGGAGAGCCACAACCACCCCTCCTATATCGAGCCCTATCAGGGCGCGGCAACAGGCGTTGGTGGCATTTTGCGCGATGTGTTCACCATGGGCGCGCGGCCGATTGCAGCCATGAATGCACTGCGCTTTGGCGCGCCGTCCCACCCCAAGACACGCCACCTCGTATCCGGAGTGGTTGAAGGCGTTGGCGGCTACGGCAATTCCTTCGGTGTTCCGACCGTCGGCGGCGAAGTCAATTTCGATGCCCGCTACAACGGCAACATTCTGGTCAATGCCTTTGCCGCTGGCCTTGCCAAAACAGATGCGATCTTCCTGTCCGAAGCCAAGGGCGTCGGCCTTCCCGTGGTTTATCTCGGTGCCAAAACAGGCCGCGATGGTGTCGGCGGTGCCACCATGGCATCGGCGGAATTTGACGAATCGATCGAAGAAAAGCGCCCGACCGTACAGGTTGGCGATCCCTTCACCGAAAAATGCCTGCTTGAAGCCTCGCTGGAGCTGATGGCCTCGGGCGCCGTCATCGCTATTCAGGACATGGGCGCTGCTGGTCTCACCTGCTCGGCGGTTGAAATGGGTGCCAAGGGCAATCTTGGTATTCGCCTGAACCTTGATGATGTGCCGGTGCGCGAAGAGCGCATGACCGCCTATGAAATGATGCTGTCGGAAAGCCAGGAGCGTATGCTCATGGTTCTGCGTCCGGAAAAGGAAGCGGAAGCCCAGGCGATTTTCAAGAAATGGGGTCTGGATTTTGCCATCGTCGGTTACACCACCGACGATCTGCGCTTCCGCGTCATCCATCAGGGCGAAGAAGTCGCTGATCTGCCGATCAAGGATCTCGGCGATCAGGCACCTGAATATGATCGTCCATGGATGGAACCCGGTAAACATGCGGCGCTGCCCGCTGCAAACGTTCCCGATGTGGATGATTATGGCGCAGCGCTCTTGAAACTGATCGGCTCGCCTGATCTTTCCTCGCGCCGCTGGGTCTACGAACAGTATGACACGCTGATCCAAGGCAATTCATTGCAGGTGCCCGGCGGTGACGCCGGTGTTGTCCGCGTTGAGGGCCACCGCACCAAGGCGCTCGCTTTCTCTTCAGACGTCACTCCGCGCTATTGCGAAGCTGATCCCTATGAAGGCGGTAAGCAGGCCGTTGCCGAATGCTGGCGCAACCTGACTGCCGTCGGCGCCGAGCCGTTGGCGGCCACCGACAACCTCAATTTCGGCAATCCGGAACGCCCTGAAATCATGGGCCAGCTGGTCAAAGCCATTGGTGGCATCGGCGATGCCTGCCGCGCGCTCGCCTTCCCCATCGTTTCAGGCAATGTGTCGCTCTACAACGAGACCAATGGTCAGGCGATCCTGCCGACACCGACCATCGCAGGCGTTGGCCTGATCCCCGACTGGTCGAAGACTGCCAAGATCGGCAGCATGCATGAGAGTGATGTGCTGATCCTCATCGGCGGCGATGGCACACATCTTGGCCAATCGGTCTATCTGCGTGATCTGCATGGCCGTGCGGATGGCCCGCCGCCGCCCGTTGATCTCAACATTGAAAAGCGCAACGGCAATTTCGTCCGCTCGGCTATCCGCAATGGTCAGGTCACAGCCTGTCACGACCTGTCTGACGGCGGCCTTGGTATTGCGCTGGCTGAAATGTGCATGGCTTCCAGTAAGGGCGCTACCGTCAATGTTGGCGAAGGCCCTGCTCATGCGGTGCTCTTCGGCGAAGATCAGGCGCGTTACCTGATTGCCGTTGCTCCCGACACGGCGAATTTGATTTCGCTCAATGCCGAGGGCTCGGGCGTTCCGTTCCGCAAGCTTGGAACTGTCGGCGGCAATACATTGACGATCGAGCGTCTCGCCTCCATATCAGTTGCAGACCTGACAAAAGCCCACGAATCGTGGTTCCCTGACTATATGAGCGGTCAGGACAGCGAAGAAACACAGGCTGCATGATCGAAGATTGGGAGACAGAATATGGCTATGGACGCGCACGACATCGAAAAAATGATCAAGGACGCCATTCCTGATGCGCAGGTGACCATTCGCGATCTGGCGGGTGATGGTGATCATTATGCAGCGGAAGTCGTCGCCGAGAGTTTTCGCGGCAAGTCGCGCGTTCAGCAGCACCAGATGGTCTATGACGCGCTGAAGGGCAATATGGGCGGGGTGCTGCACGCCCTCGCCCTGCAGACCAGCGCTCCCGAATAATCCCTACTTCTTCCCGAATACGGCGATAATCGGCCCCACGGGGTCGGTGCCGCCAACCAGCGTTTTACGACCATTGGCCAGCGACGAGATCGTGCCATCGAAAAACAGCGCATTGGCGCAGCCAAGCCCGTCCTTGAACAGACGGGCAAAACTCCCCAGACTGACCGGCTCTATGGTGATCGCCAGAACCACGGTATTGGCATCGCGAATGCCGACACCATTGCGGATAAGACGCGACGTGCCGTTCGGCTCGAAGCGCGGATGCACCTGTCCGTCGATAACAAGCATCGGCCCCGATTGCGTTGCGATGCGCACATCGGGCGCAGCAGCGGCAAACGCTCCTGTTTCAAGAATACCGGGCGTTCCGTTCTTGCCGATAAAGAACACCCCGTTCGGTTTCAGGAAAAAATTGCCTTCGCCCTCATTGGTCTCCAGTTCCGATGTCTGGTTGCCCTCCTCGACATAAAGGCCAACGGGTGAAAGGTCTTCCTCATACATGCCGGCATTCATCGCAAGGATCGGCCTGACATCCTGCGGACGGGACTCCATAAACGCCTTGAGCGAGCCATAGGCCTCGCCATCGGCATTGGCCCGTGCCAGATCAATGCGGTGGGTGCGCAGATCAATCTCGCAAACGATGGAGTCGACCCCCTCGAATGTCATCTTGCGGCAGATATCGGGCAGATCGCCATCAGAGATATTGATTGGCGGATTGGGCGCAGGTTTGGGCGGCGGTGGAGGTCGCATAAACCAGAAAATGCCGAGCATAATGACCAAAACAACGATACTGATCGCGATAATGCTACGAGATGACACAATGACCAGCCTTGTTTTGCCAGAATTGAAGCGCTATTTGTTTAGAAGAGATCAATTTGGACCAATGATGACGATTCGTCGTGCATTGGTATGAAAGGTTTGCCCGAAATGAGCGGTATCAACGAATTTATCGACAATGAGGTCAAGAGCAACGACGTTGTCCTGTTCATGAAGGGTACGCCGGGCTTTCCGCAGTGTGGCTTTTCCGGGCAGGTTGTGCAGATCCTTGATTATATCGGCGTTGATTATAAGGGTGTGAATATCCTTACATCAAATGAACTGCGTCAGGGTATCAAGGATTACTCTAACTGGCCGACCATCCCGCAACTTTATGTGAAGGGCGAGTTTGTCGGCGGTTGCGACATCATCCGCGAAATGTTCCAGGCAGGCGAATTACAGACCCTGCTCAGCGAGAAGGGCGTCGCCACAAAGGCCGCCTAGTAACGCAATAATTTCAGTTGGTTCCGGGGAAATCCGGAATCTTATTCTCAAGGCGTCGGGCCCTCCGACGCCTTTGTCGTTGTTTTTGCAGGTCTCATAATGGATAGCACTACACAAGCATCAGCACCGCGTCTGATGGGGATGGGGAAAGTCGAATTCATCGGGATGATGGCCATGCTCATGGCGATCAACGCGCTGGCAATCGATATCATGCTGCCCGGTTTGCAGCAGATCGGCGCGAGCCTCGGGGTGACGAACGAAAACCACAGGCAATATGTGATCTCGGCTTATCTGCTCGGTTTCTCCATATCACAATTATTTTACGGCCCGATCTCCGATCGTTTCGGCCGCCGCAAGCCGCTGCTGTTCGGCCTTGCGGTTTATGTCATCGCAGCCACCAGCGCCGCCTTCGTGCCAAGTTTCGCCTCGCTCCTGTTCTTCCGGCTGATTCAGGGCATTGGTTCCGCAGCAACGCGCGTTATCACCATTTCCATCGTCCGCGATGTCTATGGTGGCCGTCAGATGGCCGAAGTCATGTCGCTCATCATGATGGTCTTCATGATTGTACCGGTTATTGCGCCGGGCACGGGTCAGGCCGTCATGATCTTTGGCGACTGGCATCTGATCTTCATATTCATGGCTGTGATCGCCGCTGCCGTCACGCTCTGGATGTATATCCGCCTGCCCGAAACCTTTGATCCGGCTGATCAGCGCCCGTTCACGTTGAAATCGGTTGCTCAAGGCTTCAAGATCGTGCTGACCAACCGCGTGGCGCTCTGCTACACGCTGGCAAGCGCGTTCCTGTTCGGGGCGCTCTTCGGCTTCATCAATTCGGCCCAGCAGATCTATATCGGCATTTACGATCTTGGCATCTGGTTCCCGGTGGCGTTTGCGTCCGTCGCGATCACCATGGCGTTTTCATCCTTCATGAATTCACGCCTTGTTGGCCGCTTTGGCATGCGCCGTCTTTCCCACGGCGCATTGCTGGGCTTCCTGACCATCAGCACGATCTGGGTGCTGCTGACCATATTCGGACCGTATCCAACGCCCTTCCCGCTCTATCTCGTGCTCTTTGCGCTGGCGATGTTTCAGTTCGGCTGGATCGGCTCGAACTTCAACGCACTGGCAATGGAACCGCTCGGCCATGTGGCTGGTACAGCGTCCTCCGTGCTCGGGTTCATGGGTACGGCGGGCGGCGGCGCCATCGGCGCACTTATCGGCCAGTCCTTTGACGGGACGACCTTGCCGCTGGTCATGGGCTTCTTCGTGGTTTCGGTGATCGGTCTGATATTCGTGCTGATTGCCGAGAAGGGAAAACTCTTCCATCCACACAATCCGCGGGTTTAGACCCGCGGATTTTTGCGTGACTTACTCAGACCAGAGTATCTCACGCAAATCCTGCCAGTTCGCCTTGTCAGGCGCGATCAGCAAGCCGCCATCCAGATGCTTGGGCAGATAGGCAGAACCATCAAAGCGGGCCGCATGGCCGCCCGCTTCCTGATGGATGAGCACACCGGCAAGGTGATCCCACGGCATCAGTTTGTTGAATATGGCAAAATGCGCATTTCCCGATGCTATCAAACGATATTCATGCGCCGCGCAGCGGAAGCCGAACGACGCCTTGCATTTGGCATGGTTACGCGCCAGCGTTGAACGCAAGGGATCGCTGAGGAATTGCCAGGAAATCGCACCGAGCATTTCATTGACCGCCAGTGGTGGTGATACAGACACCTTGTGCCTGACATCAAAAGCCGAACGGATATGGCTGCCTGCGCCTTTGACGCCAATGATCCAGTCCTTGCCGACAGGGTCATGAATAATCCCGGCCACCGTTTCGCCATTGACCACAACGGCAAGCATCACGCCGAAGAGCGGAACACCGGTGGCAAAATTATAAGTGCCATCAACAGGATCAATGATGAAGGCCAATGGCGCATCTTTCAGCTTGCCGAGCAACGATGCGTCAAGCTCACAGGCTTCCTCGCCGAGCACAAATGCATCGGGATAGCGCTCGCGCAGACGTGCCGTGATTACGCGCTCTGCACTGGTATCGGCTTCTGTCACCAGATCAAGTGCTGACGTCTTCTGCTTGATATCGGCAGTACCAAGCTGGCGAAAGCGCGGCATGATCTCCTGAAGTGCAACTGCACTGAGCAGATCACTCAACCAATCAATATCCTGATCATTAAACGGCACTGGCTTCTGCTCCACTTGTGACAAGACCGGCAAAATCAAAGATGTTGCGGTCAAGAAGATGGCTCGGGCGCGTATTGGCGAGCGCGCGGATCATGATTTCCTTGCGGCCCGGCATGCGCTTTTCAATATCGGTCAGCATCGCCTTCATCATATTGCGCTGCAAGCCATCCTGACTGCCGCAAAGATCACACGGAATGATCGGAAACTGCATGGCGGTGGCGAACTTTTCCAGATCATCCTCGGCGCAATAGCTCAAAGGCCGCAGCACCATCACATCGCCCTCATCATTGAGCAGCTTTGGCGGCATTGCGGCGAGCCTGCCGCCATGAAAGAGGTTCATGAAAAAGGTTTCGAGAATATCCTCACGGTGATGGCCGAGCACCAGCGCCGAACAGCCCTCTTCGCGCGCAACACGGTAAAGATGACCACGCCGCAGCCGCGAACAGAGCGAGCAATAGGTCTGGTTTTCCTGCACCTTGTCGGTGACAATGGAATAGGTGTCCTTGTATTCGATCCGGTGCTCAATGCCGTTCGTTTTGAGGAATTCCGGCAGGATATGTTTTGGAAAATTCGGCTGCCCCTGATCGAGATTGCAGGCGAGCAGGTCCACCGGCAGCATACCGCGCCATTTCAGGTCCAGCAGCAATGCCAGCAGGGCATAGGAATCCTTGCCGCCTGACAGTCCGATCAGCCAGCGCTCGCCCGGCCTGACCATGCCGAAATCATCCAGGGCCTGACGCGTATTGCGCAGGAGCCGCTTGCGCAGCTTGTTGAACTCGACATTGGACGGCACCCCGAGAAACATCGGGTGGCAACCCGCCGCATCCGCCAGATCCTGATCGTGAATGGTCATCTTCTCACCTCTGGCGCCTTCATTGCCCCGGTGCAAGCCTCAACGCAAGCAGTGTTTCGTTTTGTGCCAATCCTAAAGTTTGAATTCACCTTTGTTTCAGTAAACTTAAAATTTGCATCAACATTGTTCGTGGTTCGACGGGCTCACCATGAGGGAGAGCGGTGGGCTGCAAAGATAATCGCAACGTTGCAGAACTTGACTCTCCACACTCCACCTCCTCCGTCATCCTCGGGCTTGACCCGAGGACCCACGACCAAGGAGATCAAACGAACTTATATGTTCTGCGCTTTTAAATTATGGGTCCTCGGGTCAAGCCCGAGGATGACGGAGTTGGGGTAACGACGAGGAGCCACAGTTTGCAACGTTGCGATTATCTTTGCAGCCCACCCTTCTCCCTCATGGTGAGCCTGTCGAACCACGCATGATGGTCCTGCAAACAAAACTATTGCCCGAACACCGACCAGCCCGTGCGTTGCGCCAGAAGCTCCAGCGCCGCCGAGCCCAGCAGCGAATTGCCGTTCTCATTCAGCCCCGGCGACCACGCGGCAATCGATGCTCTGCCCGGTGCGATAGCCAGAATGCCCCCGCCGACACCGCTTTTACCCGGCAGGCCGACCCGATAGGCAAAATCACCCGAGCCATCATAATGTCCGCACATCAGCATCAGCGCGTTGATACGCCGTGCCCGGCTTGAGGACACCACACTGCCGCCACTGAGCGGATTGCGCCCGGCAGAGGCCAGATAGAGCCCGGCATGTGCCAGTTGCCGGCAGGACATGGCAATGGCGCAATGGTGAAAATAAACGCCAAGCACATGTTCAGCGGGATGATTGAGATTGCCAAAGGAGCGCATGAAATTGGCAAGTGCCACATTCCTGTAGCCGGTATTGGTTTCGGAGCGTGCCACATTGTGATCAATGGCAATGGTCTCATCATCGGCAAGATGCCGGATGAACTGGACGATTTCGCCAATTGCCTCTTTCGGCAAATGCCCCGCCAGCACCACATCGGCAACGGCAATCGCCCCGGCATTGATGAAGGGATTGCGCGGTTTGCCCTTCTCCTGTTCCAGCTGAACAATCGAGTTGAACGCATTGCCCGAAGGCTCGCGCCCGACACGCTTCCACAACCCATCACCGATCTTGCCGAGCGCCAGCGTCAGGGTGAAAACCTTGGAAATGCTCTGGATGGAGAACGATGTGTCGGCGTCACCAGCCGTATGCACCTGACCATCGACGGTGCACAGCGCCAGTCCGAACTGCTTCGGATCAACCGTGGCGAGTTCGGGAATATAATCAGCCAGCTTGCCCTCGCCGATACGGCTGGCAAGATCCTGATACACACTGTCGACGACATCCTGAAGATCGGTCATACGCGCTCCGGCAAGATAAGAGACAAAAAAAGCCGCCCGGATTTCTCGGGGCGGCTTTTCGAAAACTCAGAACTGATTAACGCGAATAGAATTCGACAACCAGATTTGGTTCCATCTGTACAGCGTATGGCACATCGGAGAAGGCCGGAACGCGTGAGTACTTGGCAACCATCTTGTTGTGGTCAACTTCGAGATATTCAGGAACGTCACGTTCAGCAAGCTGGCTGGCTTCGAGAACAAAAGCAAGCTGCTTTGACTTTTCGCGCACTTCAATCACGTCACCTGCCTTGCAGATGTAGGACTGAATGTTGACGCGGCGGCCGTTAACGTTGACGTGACCGTGGTTGACGAACTGGCGCGCAGCAAAGATCGTCGCAACGAACTTGGCGCGGTACACCACTGCATCCAGACGCGACTCCAGCAGGCCGATCAGCTGTTCGCCGGTATCGCCCTTACGACGGGAAGCTTCTTCATAGGTCTTGCGGAACTGCTTTTCCGAGATGTCGCCGTAGAAGCCCTTGAGCTTCTGCTTGGCGCGCAGCTGTACGCCGAAATCGGAAAGCTTGCTCTTACGGCGCTGACCATGCTGGCCGGGACCATATTCACGACGGTTAACCGGGGATTTTGGACGGCCCCAGATGTTTTCGCCAAGACGGCGATCAATTTTATACTTGGACGATTCGCGCTTGCTCATCGCATTTCCTTTCAACCAAACCAAATCGAAGCTTGCGCCCCGATTCAAGGAAACGCGCCCTCCTCTGCCTCCTGTTTTTGAAGACTGACAGAATGATTCACGCACGCTTTGCGAAATCACTCACGGGACACGTCAAATGAAACGCAGAGCTGTTGAGCCCTGCGCTGGGGTGGCTTCTAGTGTGAAGGTTTCGTGATGTCAAGCCAGACCAAGCATTTCACCGGTTTATAAAGTTTGAAACCGATAGCCCGCATTAGGCGTTAGGTTAGACGCTCAACAGGAGTAGAGCCGATAATGACCCTATTCTCGCAGCAGCAGCGCTGTTCGACACTCGTTCTTTTATCCCTCACAGCATGTTTTGCAACAACGGCTTTGATCAGTAGCACTGATATTACCGAAGCGCGCCAGAGGCGGCATTTTCAGGCGAACCGCCCTGCACTGCCAGTGATTCCGCCAGTCCCGCAAACCAAACCCGGCAGTGAAGCCGCACCCGAAGCGCCCAAGCCTGAGGAAAAGCCGGTAGAGGATATTCAGAAGGCCGATCCGGAAACTACGCCCGTTCCCGAGCAGAAACCCGCGCCGGAAGCCAAACCGGCGGAAAAACCTGATATGAAGCCCGCAGAACAGCTCGGACCCAATCCTCCCCCCGATGGAAAAGCCGGGGATAAGAATGACACGAAGTCTGATGATGAGGACACGGCTGAGAAATCTGATCCGGCCACCTCTCCCGATCGCGTTTATCAAAATGCCTGTCCGGCCTTGATGAATGGCGATGTTCAGGGCGAAATCATTCCGCCGTTGTCCGAGGGCATGTGCGGTGAGCGCTCCCCACTCAAAATTACCGCCATCGGCAAGGACAAGCCGGTGAAATTTGCTGCGCCCATCACCACCAACTGCACCATGGCTGGAACACTTGCCGGATGGATCGGCGATGTGGAGCAGGCAGCACAAAAATCATTTGGTGCAGGGATTGAGAGTATTTCAACGGGTTCCGACTATCAGTGCCGCAAGGTCAATAATGGCCATAAAGGCCGCGTATCGGAACACGCCTTTGCCAATGCACTCGATATCATGTCGTTCAAGTTCACCAACGGCAAAGCCACGGAACTTGGTTCCGGCTGGAAAGGTTCACCGGAAGAACAGGAATTCTGGCGGTCAGTACAAAAAACCAGCTGCGAGAAATTCATGACAGTGATCGGACCGGATGGTGACGCCGCCCATCAGGGCAATCTGCATCTGGATCTCGGCTGCCACGGTAAGGCATGCAAGGCGCGGATTTGTGAGTGATATCTGGGGGGTGCAGGTTTTGCCTTGATTAGTTCAATAGAATGCGTTGCATTGCTGGTTCGTGGGTTCGTGGTTCGTGGTTCGACAAGCTCACCATGAGGGAGATGGGTGATGAAAGGGAGTCAAGTCCTGCCCCTTTCGTGATCCGCAATCTTCGCGATTAGCGTTACATCCACACTCTCCCTCATGGTGAGCTTGTCGAACCACGAACCCACGAACCCACGAACCCACGAACATTGCAACACACTTATTTCTTGGACTTCACCTTCTCGGGCAGACCTTTGCGATCGGTCTCGGCAAATTCCTCGAGCTGTTTTTCATTCATCGATTCATACATGCTTTTCGATGCGCCCTTGAGTTCGCTTTTCTTCGTCTCACCGCGTTTGGCCGATAAAGCCGCGCCCGCAGCTTTCTGCTGGGCTTGAGATTTTGCAGGCATTGTCTTTCTCCCTGTCAATTTCCTACGGGATAAAAACGCGGGGGATACGCGAGGGTTCCCAGCAGCACCATGGTTCGTGGTTTGACAAGCTCACCATGAGGGAGATTGAAGCGTTGCAGGGAGCTAAGTTCTGCAATGCTGGTGATTGGCTTTTGAAGCTCTCACCTCCGTCATCCTCGGTCCCCGGGTCAAGCCCAAGGATGACCCGAGGACCGAGGATGACGGAGGTCGGTGCTTAAAGATGACGGAGTGAGAGGTGCGGCCTTTAACCTTCCTGTGCCTCATCAAACACCTTGCGCGCATCACGCAAATGATCGCGGTTTTTCACTGCCCAATCCCCCAACGCACCAACAGGAACGGCAATCGAATGGCCAATCGACGTCAGCGCATAGGTAACTTCAGGTGGCGACGATGGTTTGACCGTGCGCAATACCAGGCCATCACGCTCCAGCGAACGAAGCGTTACCGTCAGCATGCGCTGCGAAATCCCCTCGACCATCCGGCGCAGTACATTGAACCGGCGCGGCCCGCCCTGAAGATTGATGATCACCAGCAGGCTCCAACTGTCGCCGACAATATCCAGCACCTCGCGCATGGGGCAGGCACCGGCGCCATCAGCCACCATAGCTGCCGATGTTGACAGCAGCGGCACATCGCCGTCGGGCTTTGAATGAATGCTCATCTCATGGTCCTCATCATTTTCAGGGGTGGTTACTTCCATGTTCCCTGAAACGGAAAAAGTGCGTTCTTCACAGGACGCGGCTTCTAGCATAGATGGTTATTAATAGTAACCAGAAAACAATCCGTACCCGAGCATATAGGAGATCAACATGAAAATCGCACTCATCGGCGCCACAGGCTTCGTGGGCAAAGAACTTTTGAAGGAAGCCGTATCGCGCGGCCATAGCGTGACTGCGCTGGTTCGCAATGTCGACAAGGTGGAAAAACTCGATGGCGTGAAGGCAGTCAAGGTCGACGTGCTTGACGTTGCTGACCTTGCCGCAAAGCTTGGTGGCAGCGACATTGTTCTCTCCGCCTATAATCCGGGCTGGGGCGTGGATGACATTCAGGCCATTCACGTCAAGGCCAGCAAGGCCATCACCGAAGCCACCAAAAAGGCTGGAATCAAGCGCCTGATCGTTGTGGGCGGCGCTGGCAGCCTGTTCAATGCGGAAGGCAAGCAATTTGTCGATGGTCCTGATTTTCCTGCGGAATGGAAGGAAGGCGCGCTCGGTGCTCGTCAGGCCCTCAACGACCTGAAGACCGAGAACGGCCTCGACTGGAGTTTTGTTTCACCGCCTTTCGCTCTCGTGCCCGGCTCACGCACCGGCACCTACCGGCTTGGCAAGGACAACCCGGTGTTTAACGCCGAGGGCCACAGCACCATCAGCGCATCTGATCTTGCCGTCGCCATTGTCGATGAGGCCGAGGCCGCCAAGCACGTCAAACAGCGCTTCACTGTCGGCTACTGATATCTTCTTGTCGCGATCACCGGTCCTCGGGTTTAACCCGAGGATGACGGAGGGGGTGCAACGCTAATCGCTGATGTTGCAGAATTTGACTCCCTGCAACCAACCCATGGTGAGCTTCCTGAGCTTGTCGAAGGGCGAACCACGAACCACGCATACGTATCGGCGGTGCTCACCCCCCTCTGCCCTGTCGGGCATCTCCCCCACAAGGGGGGAGATCAGCCTTCAATACGGTCTTTGCACAATCTGAAACATTTCCGGTTGTGCAAAGGCGTTCATGCCCATGTGATCTCCCCCCTTGTGGGGGAGATGCCCGACAGGGCAGAGGGGGGTGAATACATCCACCAACATTGCAGTTGCAGAACATACCTCTCCCATCACCACGCCCGCTTTTGCGTCTGGCTATTGATGAGGTGGGAAAGACGGGCGATCCAAAAGGGAACGCGGAAGTCTTGGTATTGGTAGTGTAATCAATGCGTTCCCCAGAGATTTTCCTGTTTGAGACAAGAAACTCCCGGATCACCCGTCTCGATGACTGTTTTACTCTTGTGAGATAAAACCGCTTCCCCTGCGGTTGGGTTCTCCCCGCAGATGAAATCACCGATCCTTTCCTGACTTCGAAAGTTTTCCGGAGCATTCCCGCCGGAAAGGACACCATCAGAATAAGCGAGGTGAGATGGTGTTGGATAAGTTGGTGTGATTTTTTTTGAAAATGGGCCGCAGTAACATCGCTGGCCCTTCGACAAGCTCAGGATGAGGGAGAGGGGTGGGTTGCGGGGAGCCAAGTTCTGCAACTTTTGTGAGGTGCGACGTTGGTGATGTGAAATCTCTGCGATTAGCGTTGTATCCACCCAAGTCCCTCATGGTGAGCCTCCTGAGCCTGTCGAAGGGCGAACCACGAACCACAGCGGCAAAACTCCCCAACAAACACCTCCCACCCCGGTTTCCTTTTGGTGCCTTGGCAACCGGAATGTGCGTTCTTCACAAGCCTCCACCCCGTGCTTAACTAAGCGGCAACGGAAATTCGAAGGTGAAGATCATGGAACTCGGCATTTATACATTTGCGGGCATGAGCCCTGACCCGGCAACCGGTGTTGCCATTGATGCGCATCAGCGCATGCTGAATCTGCTCGAAGAAATGGAACTGGCCGATCAGGTCGGTCTTGATGTTTTTGGCATTGGCGAACATCACCGGCCGGATTTCGTCATTTCAACGCCCGCTGTGGTTCTGGCCGCCGGTGCGGCACGTACCAAGAACATTCGCCTGACCAGCGCTGTTACGGTTTTAAGCTCCGAAGATCCGGTTCGCGTGTTTCAGGAATATGCGACGCTCGATCTCATCTCGTCGGGCCGCGCGGAAATCATGGCCGGGCGCGGTTCGTTCATCGAATCCTTTCCGCTGTTCGGTTATGACCTCAACGATTATGACGAGTTGTTCACCGAAAAGCTCGACCTGCTGCTGAAACTGCGGGCCAGCGAACGTGTGACGTGGAAAGGCAATCTGCGCGCGCCGATCAACAATCTCGGCATCTATCCGCGTCCGGTGCAAAATCCCCTGCCCGTGTGGATCGCAGTCGGCGGCACACCCGCTTCGGTCATTCGGGCCGGTACACTTGGTCTGCCGCTTGCGGTTGCAATCATCGGCGGTGAGCCACACCGCTTTGCACCACTGGTTGAACTTTACCGCGAGGCCGGAGCAAAGGCTGGCCATGCGCCTGAAGTGCTGAAAGTCAGCATCAACTCGCATGGCTATGTCGCCGAGACATCGCAGGCCGCAGCGGATGGCTATTGGCCGTCCTATGAGGTGGTGATGAACAAGATCGGGCGCGAACGCGGCTGGCCGGCGAGCAACCGGGCGCAGTTTGAAGCGGGCCGCACGCCGCGCGGTGCACTTCTGGTGGGATCACCGCAGGAGGTCATCGACAAGATCATGCTGCAGCATACTTACTTCAAGCATGATCGTTTCATGCTGCAGATCGATCTTGGCAGCCTGCCGCACAAGAACACACTGAAGGCCATTGAGCTATATGGAACCAAGGTTGCCCCTGTCATCCGCAAGGAACTCAGTCAGCCAGTGAAGGCCGAAGCAGCATTGGTATGAAAGACTGAAAATGGCGGCGCTTCGGTCCCGCCATTATCAGGCCATGGCGAGCCCAAAGCCCTGCATCAGCCGCCGTGTTGAAAAATCGGGATCGCCCGATGTGAACACAGCGATATCGTCGCCATGCTCAGGCTCGATACCCGTACCATTGGGCTTGAGCAGCGATAAAGTGCGGCGAGCAATCGCCTCAGCCGGATCAAGCCAGTCCACGGGCCATGGCGCCAGCCGGCGAAACACATTGGCCAAAAACGGGTAATGCGTGCAGGCGAGCACGACAATATCGGTGCGCTTGCCATCCATCTCGACAAAACACGGGGCAATCTCAGCCAATATGTCGGCATCATCAATATGATCACCGCGAATATGCGCTTCGGCCATGCGAGCCAGATTCTGGCTGCCAACAAGCCGTACATGGCATTTCGTGGCAAAGGACTGAATGAGATCGCGCGTATAGGCGCGCTTCACGGTGCCGGGCGTTGCCAGCACCGAGATGAGGCCCGATGATGTGCGCTCGGCAGCCGGTTTGATCGCAGGGACGGTGCCGACGAAAGGCACCGATGGAAAGGTCAGGCGCAGATCATCCAGCACCAGTGTTGAAGCCGTGTTGCAGGGGATGATGACGATCTCGGGATCATATTTCGCAATAAACCCCTCGAACAACCCGACAATGCGCTCACGCAACGGTTCTTCTTCCCAGTCGCCATAGGGGAAACCGGCATCATCGGCGATATAGACAAAGCGCCTGTTGGGGATGAGCACCCTCGCCTCGCGCAGCACGGTCAAACCGCCAATGCCGCTATCAAATGCAATGATTGGCCGATCGGCTGTTTCACTCATCGCCTGATGTGTCCTCCTCGGGAACCACTATCTTTTTCGCAACCGGCTTTTCCCGCTTGCGCCCCTCTGGAGCGCCCGAGCCGCGCGGCGTCTTGGGACTGAAATAGTCGAGCGAGACGACGACCCCGCGCAACAACTTCAATTCCGAATCGGAAAATCCGGCGCGGGTCAACACACCGCGCAGATTGTTGACCATGATTTCCTTGCGCGCCATGGGGCGGAAATATCCGCGCGCCTGCAAAGCATCTTCCAGATGGTTGAAAAAGCCCTGCAGCTGTTCTTTTGGCGCAGGCTCAAGCTCGGGACCACGAAACGCCGTGTCCGTTTCCTTCTCCAACCCGGATTTCATCCACTCATAGGACATGAGCAAAACCGCCTGTGCGATGTTCAGCGACGAAAATGCCGGATTGACCGGAAATGTCACCAGCTCATCGGCGAGGCTGACTTCGTCATTATTGAGGCCGAAACGCTCGCGGCCGAAAAGAATTCCTGTTTTCTCACCCCGGTTAAAACGCTGGCGCAATGTCTGGCCGGCTTCAACTGGTCCGCGCACCTGCTTGAACGCATCACGCTCGCGCGCCGTGGTGGCATAAACAAAATGCAGGTCCTCGATGGCCGATGGCAGATCGTCATAGACCTTGGCGGCATCGATGATGTGGTCGGCCCGGCTGGCAGCGGAGCGCGCCTTGTCATTGGGGAATTCCTCGCGTGGTTTAACGAGGCGTAATTCCGCCAGACCGAAATTCGCCATGGCCCGCGCCACCATGCCGATATTTTCGGGCAATTGCGGCTCAACCAGTATGATTGCCGGTCCTTCGGCGATGAGCGTGCGCTGTCTGTCTGTACCTGCCATGATCAATCCATTGTGAACGCCGCCCTCATACAACGCGCTTTTTCACGGGGCAATGCGGTGTTTTGATTGTGCGTGGTTCGACAAGGGAGATTGCTGCTGTAATGCTAACTGCAAAGGTTGCAGAACGTCACTCCCCAACCCCCTCTCTCCGTCATCCTCGGGCTTGACCCGAGGACCCACAATTTAAAAGTGAAACAGCCATATTTGTTCGACGTCTGTAACTTTGGGTCCTCGGGTCAAGCCCGAGGATGACGGAGAGAGGGGGTATGCCCCTCATGGGAAGCTATATTCTGGAACCTTTGGGATTGGCATTGCATCCAACACCCTCCCTCATGGTGAGCTTGTCGAACCACGAACCACGAACCACGCACCAGCCCTCCACTTTTACCTCCCTCAAAAGCTCTCCCCCCCATTATTCCGCATGGATTGCCATCAAAGCGTTAAAGCCTGTCTTTGCGTTCTCGTTTGCGAGTGCTATAGGGGCGCGAACCCTCAATGAAAACCGATGCTGGCATTCCCAGACCAGCAAAAAAGAGGCTGACTATTCATGGCAAAGATCAAAGTTGCAAACCCGGTTGTCGAGCTTGACGGCGACGAGATGACCCGCATCATCTGGCAGTACATCAAAGAAAAGCTGATCCATCCCTATCTCGACATCGATCTGAAATATTATGATCTTGGCGTCGAGCACCGCGATGCAACCGATGATCAGGTGACCATTGATGCCGCCAATGCGATCAAGCAGTATGGCGTCGGCGTCAAATGCGCCACCATCACCCCGGATGAACAGCGCGTTGAGGAATTCGGCCTCAAGAAGATGTGGAAGTCGCCCAACGGCACCATCCGCAACATTCTCGGCGGCGTTATCTTCCGCGAACCGATCATTGCCAAGAACGTTCCCCGTCTGGTTCCGGGCTGGACACAGCCGATCATCGTTGGCCGCCATGCTTTCGGCGATCAATACCGCGCCACCGATTTCAAATTCCCCGGCAAGGGCAAGCTGTCGATCAAGTTTGTCGGCGAAGATGGCAAGACCATCGAACATGAAGTCTATGACGCACCGGGCGCGGGCGTCGCCATGGCCATGTACAATCTGGATGATTCCATCCGTGATTTTGCGCACGCCTCATTCAACTATGCCTACAACCGCGGCGTTCCCTGCTACCTCTCGACCAAGAACACCATCCTCAAGGCCTATGACGGCCGCTTCAAGGATATTTTCCAGGAAGTGTTCGATGCCGAATTCAAGGACAAGTTCGCCGAAAAGAAGATCACCTATGAGCATCGTCTGATCGATGACATGGTCGCATCCGCATTGAAGTGGTCCGGCGGTTATGTCTGGGCCTGCAAGAACTACGATGGCGACGTCCAGTCCGACATCGTGGCACAGGGCTTTGGCTCGCTCGGCCTGATGACTTCAGTGCTGATGACACCGGATGGCAAGACGGTGGAAGCGGAAGCCGCCCACGGCACAGTGACGCGTCACTACCGCCAGCATCAGAAGGGCGAAGAAACCTCGACCAACTCCATCGCCTCAATCTTTGCCTGGACGCGTGGCCTCGCCCACCGCGCCAAGCTCGACGGCAACAAGGAGCTGGAACGCTTCAGCCTGACACTGGAAAAGGTCTGTGTGGACACGGTTGAATCCGGCTTCATGACCAAGGATCTGGCGCTGCTGATCGGCCCGGATCAGCCTTGGCTCTCAACAACAGGCTTCCTCGACAAGATCGACGAAAATCTGCAGAAGGCCATGGCTGCCTGATCAGGCAATCATTTCGAAATGGAAAAGCCCTGTCGAAAGATGGGGCTTTTTTCTTGCTCTGCTCAAGAACCAAACAATCGCACTTTTGATCCCAACATCACGTTTCCGATAGTGATCGAGTTTCGGTCCATGCGAACAGAACAGAAAAGATTTGAATATTCAGAATGTTGCATGTGAAATGATTGTCATTTCGCAAAAGGACATTTCGAGACAATGAAATCATTTCGCAACAAATCCATATATCTGGTTCGCCACGGGGAAACTGTCTGGAACAGTGTGGGACGTTTTCAAGGACAGTTGAATTCTGCATTGACACAACGTGGAATTGAACAAGCTGAGCAAGTGGGGACGATTTTAGCCCAGGAAATCAAAGACCATTCGTTTCCCATCAATATTCACATAAGTCCGTTGGGACGCGCCAGAGAAACTGCTTCTATCCTTACGAGACATGTTGATTTACCCAGCCGTGAAGAACCGCGAATTTCCGAGGTAACCCTGGGATCATGGGATGGAATGACGCACTACGAGATAGATACCGAATATTCCGGCCTGCTCACCGGCGCAGATGCTTTTGACTGGTATTTTCGATCTCCGGATGGCGAGACATTCGATTCTGCGTGTGCCCGTGTGAAAGCGTGGCTGTCTGACCTATCCGTGTACACAATTGCAATATCGCACGGGTTAACAGGACGGCTTATACGAGGCCTGTACCTTGGATTGCCCATGCGCGAAATGCTTGAATTGCCTGTCTCGCAAAATGGCTTCTTCAAACTGCATAATGGCAGCGTGGAATTCATGGCATACAAGGATTGATGATCAAGAAGGCCATGACCGTCTGATCAGTCAAGCATTTCAGAATTGAAAAGCCCTGTCGAAAGATGGGGCTTTTTCTTTGGGTTGCGCTGTCTCCACCTCGGTATTTTGGGCTTGGTTATTTGACTCGGGATATCTGGCTCTGGGTATCTGGTGGCTAACCATTTGGTTGGTTATTTTGGCTTGGCCATTTGCTACTTCGCCATTTGCTGTTTCCTGTAGCTTTAAACTGATTGCCGCTTTGGGCTGCATTTGGGCTTGCAGCGGGCTGTTTGCAGCTTAAAAATTTAACATTGCCAGCATTTAATATTGCCTAGGTTTGAGGTTGCCCATCGTTGCTGCCTATTGTTGCCATTAGCCATCGTTGCGATTAGCCGACTTTAACGAACATCGCACCTCAGCCGCCATAGTATGATGGACTTGAACGGATGATGGACTTGACCGGACTATTTACAAATGAACTGACCGGACGCATCTCAACGGGCGCCCGTCCCAGCGCGGCAGCACATCCCGGTCAAATCACATTTGCAGGAGAATTTCCCCCTCGGCATCAGTTTCCACCTCTTGGTCAGATTCCGCCTTTGCTTGGTCAAATCCCTCCTTTCCACTCGGTAGCCTGTTCGGCTTTGCCGCCGTAGAACAGATGACCGGGCATCGTGGCAGCTTCATCGTCAATTTCAGATCGAGCACCCGGCGAAATGCATGGGCTGGTATCCTACCGACAATTTTCCCGGCTTTCCCTGCCAGTTCAAAATCAAATCCCTTCGTAGCAGCGGCGACAAAGTCCGCCTCGTCCATCGAAACCACGCCCGTGTCTTCCCGCGTCGGCGAACACGGCAGGAGATAACAAGGCACTTTGGCGCTTAATCCGCCGCTAAACTGCAGTTGCTTACCATAACTCCATGCTTGCGAAATCATACTTTTGCTCGGCCCCACATAGCGTGTCTTGAAACCATAACCCACCGTGGTCGAGTAAAACGGCTGGGCACTCAGCGACGTGAACACAGCGTAGTAAGCCATGACATCAGGTCCATAGGCAGTATCGCTTGCCATATGGATATCTTTGACCACCGTCGATGTCTGACAAGCAACAAGCATCACCGCGGCAAATAAAAGAGCCAGAACAGCTTTCACAGCAGCTCACAAAATCAATAATTAAAACAGATACTCAAGACGTCAAGCAATACGCTCTCGAACTCATTTACCAAAACTGCATACCAAAAAACTGCATGCATTTACCTATAAAATAATATCCACGCACAACGTATCTGCGCACAACACATCTATCGAAGCACTATAAAAACATACCAAAAATAGAATGAGATTCAAATTAGACCATAGTATAATTGATCATGAATTCCGGACCCTATATATTCAAGCTCAAGTGACGAATGAGGAAACAAGATTGAGATTGAGGCCGTATCAAGATCTATGTCCTCGACCGCATCAAAGTACCGCCTGAAATACCCTGAAACACAAAGCGCATTGTTGGGGCTATAAGCGCTTGATGCGAAATGAACGGGCTGCGGCTCGCCGTAGAGATCTGCGTGTGAAAGGTGAGCAGTGTATGGCGTGGATTCCAGATGTGTGGATGATGGCCAGGTGCGTAGGCGATAGGATAGCAGACCAAGGGATCAAGGGTTGATAGCTCAAGCTCGATGTCTCAATAGTGCCGTCATGCTTCCTGCGGACGACTGTTCCTGCGAACCTCCGCGTTGCACATGGACCGTCTTCTTGGCTGCACATGGACCATCTTCTTGAGGGCATCTTCTACGGGAGCGGATTGTACTGCCGAATCTGCCGGGATGGTTTTCACGCGCGTTGGTTCACGGCGCCAGCATCGTTCGCAATAGGCCATACGCCGCCAGGAGATCATACGACTAACCACACGCCACCGGCGCGCGCGCTAACATACCCCCGCTAGCGCCAGCGCGTACGTCGACAGCGCGTGCAGCGTCCCGACAAGCGGCATTCGGCAACGGCCGCATTCGGCAATTCTCGGCAACTGCCGAGAGGCGGCCTACCGACATGTGGCTTTGGGTCGGCAGAACCAGTCCAATCCCGCCGCCAATCCAATCCGCCTGATGATACAAAAAGAGGCTGCTCTAATTGTGAGCTGTGTTAACCCGCCGAAGCGTCGCGCACGGCCTACCGTCAGGTGGTTTGGGTAGACAGAACCAGTCCAATCCCGCTACCGATCCGCCTGACGATACGAAAAGAGGCGCTCAAATAGCGAGCTGTGTTAACCCGCCAAAGCGTCGCGCACGGCGGTAATAGCAGCCTCGGCCTTGGAGCCATCGGGACCGCCAGCCTGCGCCATGTCAGGACGGCCACCACCACCGGCACCGCCAAGTGCCGCTGATGCGATCTTGACCAGATCGACGGCGCTGAATTTGCTGACGAGATCATCGGTGACGCCAACAACAGCGCTGGCCTTACCATCTTCCGAGACGCCGATAAAGGTCACGATGCCGGAGCCGACAGTCTTCTTGGCGTCATCGGCCAACGGCTTCAGGTCGCGCGGACTGACGCCAGTGACAACCTTGCCGATGAAGCCGACGCCGTTGACGGTTTCGGACTGGGCACCGCCAGTGCTGGACCCGCCAAGTGCTAGTTGCTTGCGGGCTTCAGTTAATTCCCGTTCGAGCTTGCGGCGTTCATCCATTAACGCGGTCACCCTCGACAATGCATCGGCGGGTGAGGATTTGAGCGCGCTGGCGATAGATTTGACGCGTTCATCCTGCTCTTCGAGATAGCGGCGGGCCGCCTCGCCTGTCAGCGCTTCCATGCGGCGAACACCGGCAGCAACAGCGCTTTCCGAGACAATACGGATCAGGCCGATATCGCCGGTTGCGCGCACATGCGTGCCGCCGCAAAGCTCGGTCGAATAGCTCTTGCCTGCTTTTTCGCCATGCAGGGCCGTGCCCATGGAGACAACGCGTACCTCATCGCCATATTTTTCGCCGAACAGCGCCATGGCGCCTTCGGCAATGGCATCGTCCACCGCCATCAGGCGGGTGCTGACAGGTGCATTCTGCAGGACGATTTCGTTGGCAAGATCTTCGATAACAGCGAGTTCCTTGTCGGAAATCGGCTTCGGATGCGAGAAATCGAACCGCAGCCGATCCGGTGCAACGAGTGAACCTTTTTGCGCCACATGGGTGCCGAGCGTTTCGCGCAGTGCTTCGTGCAGAAGGTGCGTGGCCGAATGGTTGGAGCGGATACGCGTGCGGCGTACGCTGTCAACCACCAGCTCAACTGGCGCATCCAGTTTCACTGTGCCCTTGACGACCTTGCCGAGATGCACGAACACGCCATCATTCTTCTTTTGCGTATCGGTGACGACAACCGTAAAGCCATCACCGGAAATGACGCCCGTATCGCCCTGCTGGCCACCGGATTCGCCATAGAACGGCGTCTGGTTGACCACGATGGCAACATTCTCGCCTTCTCCGGCACTTTCAATCTGCACACCATCACGCACCAGTGCAGTCACAACGCCTTCGGCCTTTTCCGTTTCATAACCGAGGAACTCGGTCGCACCGACCTTGTCGCGCACCGCGAACCAGACCGTTTCTGTGGCAGCATCGCCCGAACCGGACCAATGGGCGCGCGCCTCCGCCTTCTGGCGTTCCATGGCTGCAGCAAAAGCGTCGGTATCAACAGCAATGCCGCGCTGGCGCAGGGCGTCCTGCGTCAAATCAAGCGGGAATCCGAAAGTGTCATAGAGCTTGAATGCGGTCTCGCCATCAAGACGATCACCTTCGCCCAGACCTTCCGTCGCATCGCTGAGCAGGCCAAGGCCGCGATCCAGCGTCTTACGGAAGCGGGTTTCCTCAAGCTTCAATGTTTCGGAAATCAGGGCTTCAGCACGGATCAACTCCGGATAGGCCTGACCCATCTCGCGGATCAGTGCCGGCAGCAGGCGCCACATCAGCGGCTCCTTCGCACCAAGCAACTGCGCATGGCGCATGGCGCGGCGCATAATCCGGCGCAGTACATAACCACGGCCTTCATTGGATGGCAGCACGCCGTCAGCAATGAGGAAGCTCGACGAGCGCAGATGATCGGCAATCACCCGGTGGCTGGCGCGGAATTTGCCTTCCGCCTTAACGCCAGTTGCATCTTCCGACGCGCGAATGAGCGCACGGAAGAGGTCAATATCGTAATTGTCATGTTCGCCCTGCAGCACCGCCGCAAGACGCTCCAGACCCATACCCGTATCAATCGACGGGCGCGGCAATTCAATGCGCTGTTCCTTGGTGATCTGCTCGAACTGCATGAACACCAGATTCCAGATTTCGATAAAGCGGTCGCCGTCCTCATCGGCGCTGCCGGGAGGGCCGCCCCAAATATCTTCGCCATGGTCGTAGAAAATTTCCGAACACGGACCGCAAGGACCGGTGTCACCCATGGCCCAAAAGTTGTCGCTGGTGGCGATGCGGATGATGCGGTCTTCCGGGAGACCGGCAATTTTTTTCCAGAAACCAGCCGCCGCGTCATCCGTATGGTAGACGGTGACCAGCAGCTTGTTCTTGTCGAGACCAAATTCTTTGGTGATCAGGTTCCAGGCAAGGTTAATCGCCTCTTCCTTGAAATAATCGCCAAAGGAGAAATTGCCGAGCATTTCAAAGAAAGTGTGGTGGCGGGCGGTATAGCCGACATTATCAAGATCATTGTGCTTGCCACCGGCGCGCACGCATTTCTGCGATGTGGTGGCGCGGCTATAAGGGCGCTGCTCCAGACCGGTGAAAACATTCTTGAACTGCACCATGCCGGCATTGGTGAACATCAGCGTCGGGTCATTGCGCGGGACAAGCGGGCTCGACGCCACGATCTCATGGCCGTTCTTCTTGAAATAGTTCAGAAATGTCGACCGGATCTCGTTGACGCCACTCATGTGCATTGCCTTCTGACTTGTCTTGAACCAAAGCGGAATAACCCCTTATTGCATCAAAGGGGCAGAACGCAACGCTTGTAGCGAGGCCACCGCTGCCTGTCCAGAAAATCCGGGAGAGTTGGGGGCTCAAACATCAACGGGTGTTGAGTTCAGTGCTGAACTCCTCTTCGAACATGTCTCTCCCCGTCATCCTCGGGCTTGACCCGAGGATCCACTGCTAAGCAGTCAAACGAACCCGGCTATTCAGCGCTTTTAAATTGTGGGTCCTCGGGTCAAGCCCGAGGATGACGGGGAGAGATATCTTAGACGTGGCGAGCAGGAAGTGCGCACCACAAACCATGCCAAAAAAAGAAAAACCCGTATCCACAGCTGGATACGGGTTTCACATCACAGACCAGAAACAGCCTGTCCCGGGAGATCAGCCTTCGGCGGCCTCGGGGCCATCCGTGTCTTCAATATCGTCAGGGCCCTTGTCGAGCATCTGCTCGGCGATGAGACCGGCGTTCTGGCGCAGAACCAGCTCAATCTCATTGGCCACCTCAGGATTGTCCTTGAGGAAGATTTTCGCGTTGTCGCGGCCCTGCCCCAGACGCTGGGAATTGTAGGAGAACCACGAGCCGGATTTTTCAACGATGCCAGCCTTGACGCCGAGATCAACCAGTTCGCCCGTCTTGGAAACGCCTTCGCCATACATGATGTCGAATTCGACCTGCTTGAAGGGCGGTGCCAGCTTGTTCTTCACAACCTTGACGCGGGTCTGGTTACCGACCACTTCGTCACGCTCTTTCAAGGCGCCGATACGGCGAATATCCAGACGAACCGAAGCGTAGAATTTCAGCGCATTACCGCCTGTCGTGGTTTCGGGCGAACCGAACATCACGCCGATCTTCATGCGAATCTGGTTGATGAAGATAACCATGCAATTGGAGCGCGAAATCGAAGCGGTCAGCTTGCGCAGTGCCTGGCTCATCAGGCGTGCCTGCAGGCCGGGGAGAGAATCGCCCATCTCACCTTCAATTTCCGCACGCGGGGTCAAAGCCGCCACGGAGTCGACCACCAGAACATCGATCGCACCGGACCGGACCAACGTATCGGTGATTTCGAGCGCCTGCTCACCGGTATCAGGCTGCGAAATCAGGAGGTTTTCAAGGTCCACACCCAGCTTACGGGCATAAACAGGATCAAGCGCATGTTCCGCGTCAACAAAGGCGCAGATGCCGCCCTTCTTCTGGGCCTCGGCAATCGTATGCAGCGCAAGTGTCGTCTTACCGGAACTTTCAGGCCCGTAAATCTCGACAATACGGCCTTTCGGCAAACCACCGACGCCAAGGGCTATATCAAGCGAAAGCGATCCGGTCGAAACCGTTTCAATTTCCACAACCTGCTCATTGCGTCCCAGCCGCATGATCGAGCCCTTACCAAAGGCCCTCTCGATCTGGGACAATGCCGCATCCAGCGCTTTCGTTTTATCCACCGAATTACCCTCAACTAACCGCAAAGAATTTTGAGCCATAATACACTACCCCTGTACTATCCATGAAGTCCGGACGCTCCGGTCTATGAAGATATTTGTATCTGTTTTGTTCTCATTTGGCAATATGCATAACCAATTGAAAAATAATGATAACTCAAAAATGTTCTTAAAACGTTCTTGTAGGCGATGCCAATCCCTTGTCCACATATTCCTTGGCGCGAACTGCCGCAAATGCCGAAACAGCCCATTGTAAATTCGAATCGTTCTGATGATTGCGTAAGGCAACGGAGCAATTTAGAGAGGAGCCAGACCAAGTGTCTTGCAACCGATCATTTTGTTCAGCAAAAGCCTTCATTATGACCCAGGACCAAATCCCGCTGCTTTTTGCTGTCGGCGGCGCCCATATGGACCGGCGCGGCCAAAGCAGTGTGCCCTTTATAGCGGGCGCTTCGAACCCCGGCGTGATGCGCGAGGAACCGGGCGGCGGCGTGTTCAATGCGCTGCGCCTTGCGGTCAGGCGCGGCGTCAAGGCAGAGATGTTGTCGGTACGCGGCGGCGACCGGGTCGGCGATGTGATCAGCGCGGCGTTTGAAGCTGCCGGAATCAAAGACAGTTCCGCCGTGTTCATTGACCGGACAACGCCAAGTTACACGGCCATTCTGGATGAACGTGGCGATGTGGTTGCCGCTATCGCCGATATGGCGCTGTATGAACTCGCTTTGCCCCGGCAATTGCGCCGGCGCAAGGTACGCGATTCCATTGAAGCAGCCGATGCGGTGTTCGGCGATGCCAATCTTCCTTCTGAAGGTTTGCAACGGCTGGCGGGCCTTGCCGGAGACAAGCCGCTCTATGCGCTGGCGATTTCTCCGGCCAAGGCTGTGCGATTAAAACCAGTGCTTGGCGATCTTGCCTGCCTGTTTCTCAACCGGCGCGAAGCGTTTGCGCTGACGGGGCTGGGCGCAGATGCAGGCCTGCCTGATCTTCACAAGGCTTTAAAAGCCGAAGGTCTGCGCGCGGCTGTCGTCAGCAATGGCGGCGATGCTGCACTTGTCTATTCCGGTGCGCGCGCATTCTCTTTGCTTCCCCCTGAGATATCAGGGATTGCCGATGTAACCGGCGCTGGTGATGCGCTGGCGGGAGGCACCATTGCCGCGCTGATGCGCGGGCGTCCCCTTGAGGATGCCGTGCGCGAAGGCTTTGCCGCCTCGGCGCTAACCCTGCAAACGCACTCCGCAACCCCTGTCTTCACCGCCAAAATTTTCGATACGGCACTTGCACATATCCCGGCACCAAGCCCGCTCTAATGAGCAGCTTTGCCGGATACGATCATACAAAGGAAGAACCATGACCATTTCAGCCCTCAACCCGTTCACCGATATTGCTCCGGAAGTGCAGAAGGCGCTTGATGCCGGGCGGCCTGTCGTGGCGCTGGAAAGCACGATCATCACCCACGGCATGCCCTACCCTGACAACAGCCGCATGGCGGCCGATGTCGAAACCATCATTCGTGAGGGTGGTGCCGTTCCTGCTACCATCGCCATTATTGATGGCCGCCTGAAGATCGGCATTTCAGCCGAGGAGCGCGAGGCATTGGCACAAGTCAAAGGCGCCATGAAACTGTCGCGCGCCGATCTTGCCTATGCGCTGTCGGAAGGCCGCACCGGCGGCACCACGGTTGCAGCAACAATGCTCGCCGCACATCTTGCAGGCATCAAGGTGTTTGCAACGGGCGGCATTGGCGGCGTGCATAAGGGTGCCGAAACCAGCTTCGACATCTCAGCTGATCTGGAAGAACTGGGCCGCACGCCTGTCATCGTTGTTTCCGCTGGAGCCAAAGCGATTCTGGATATTGAAAAAACGCTGGAAGTGCTTGAAACCAAAGGTGTTCCGGTTGTGGTCTATGGCTCTGATGTCCTGCCAGCCTTCTGGTCGCGTCAGTCGCCCATCAAAGCGCCGCTGCGCCTCGACACACCGGACGCCATCGCAAAATTTCAGGCAACGCGCAGCGCCATCGGCGTCGATGGCGGCATGTTGATTGCCAATCCAATTCCGGCGGAGAGTGAAATTCCGGCTGAAATTATGGGCGGCTACATAAGCGAAGCGCTGGCGCGTGCCACAAAAAATGGCATTACGGGCAAAGCCGTAACGCCATATCTGCTGTCGGAAATTCTTGATATCACCAAGGGCGAAAGCCTGAAGGCGAATATCGCATTGGTGGAAAACAATGCACGCCTTGCGGCACGCATTGCTGTTGCGCTGGTTAGCTAAGCGGCGAAATCTGCAGCTCGACGCGGCGGTTTTGCGACCGGCCAGCTTCCGAATTGTTGGAAGCGACGGGCTGGCTCATGCCAAAGCCGCGCACTGCAAAGCGCCGGTTGTCGATGCCCTGCTGGGTCAGATAGTTTGAAACGGAAAGCGCGCGGCGTTCAGACAGCAGTTGGTTGTACTGCTCGCCGCCGACATTGTCCGTATGGCCGTAGACATCGATGATGCTGCGGTCGAACTTGCGCAAGACAACCGCAACGGAATTGAGCGTTGCGTAGAATTGCGGTTTCACCGCATCCTGATCCGTCGAGAACGTAATGTTCGATGGCATGTTCAGGATGATCTTGTCGCCAACGCGGGTCACGGATACCCCGGTACCCTGCAACTGGGCCCGCAATTCTGATTCCTGCCGATCCATATAATTGCCGACCGCACCACCCGCCAGCGCACCAATACCAGCGCCGATCAGTGCCGCGTTACGACCGGACTTGCCACCCCCGCCAACAGCAAGACCGCCCAGCGCGCCAACTGCTGCGCCAATGGCAGCACCGCCAGCCGTATTCGATATTTTCTGCTCACCCGTATATGGATCGGTCGTGGTGCAACCGGCCAAGAACGTCGCGGCAAGACAGCCGATGGCAAACTTCTTGATCATAGAATCAGTACCCCGTTGGAAATGCGGGAAAATATACCAACGAATACGGCAAAATATGGAAAGAATACGGGCTAAATCGCCCGTATCCGCGCCATGGCCAGAGCATCGACAAACCGTCCATCCTTGAAGGCGTAATCGCGGTGAATTCCCTCGCGCTCAAAGCCGCATTTTTCATAGAGGCTGATGGCTCTGGAGTTGTCGGTATAAACGGTCAGTTCGAGCCGCCGGATATTGAGCCAGTTATCGGCCGCATCAATCAGGGCATGCAGCAGCGCCTTGCCGATACCCCTTCCTGTGAAATCATCATGCACGCCGATGCCAATACCTGCCGCATGGGCACGCCGTCCCGATGATGGTTGCAGGCCCGCATGACCAACGATCTGTCCGCCTGTTTCAGCCGCAATGTTGAGTGCGCCGGGAGCCAGGTTCTCCAGCCATCTGCGTGTCACCTCAACGCTCTGAAATGGCAGACGCAACGTGCCGGCACGAAAGCCGGGTAAGCTGGTCAGGACATTGATCTGTTCGAAATCGCCAGGACGCGTGGCGCGGATCGAAAATCCGTTGGCTTCAAGTGGTGGTGGGTTCTGGTCGTTCATATTGCTCTCCATTTGATCGAGGAGAGCAACGGTCAGACCCTGCTCGCCTCATTGGCAGGGTCTGGTGAAAGATCGCGTCGACTTTAGCGCAATAGCTCTCCACCACCCCTGAAAAGGAGTGAGGTGCACAGCATCACGAAGGTCGAACGGTCGATCATGGGCAGTATCTTTCACCACAATATCAATGATTTCAAGGGGTGGCCGGATTCAAAACATCATCCCGGTTCAAAAATTTTGACCGATACGCCCGGCGAAATTCGTTTGCGCCCCGCCTGTTAATCAAAGATGCTCCGCGGCAGTTAAACGATAGAATAGGATTTCGCATGACCGACACTTCACAAGCACCCGTAGCAATTATCACCGGCGGCGGACGTGGCATGGGCGCAGGCATTGCCCGCGAGTTGCACGCGCGGGGCTATCGCCTTGGCCTGATGTCGCCCTCGGGCAGCGCTGTCGAGCTGGCAACGGAACTTGGCGCTATCGGCATCAAGGGATCAGCCGGGGAAGCCAAAGATCTGGAAACGCTGGTTGAAAAGACGGTTGAAGCCTATGGGCGCGTCGATGCGGTGGTCAACCACACGGGTCATCCGCCCAAGGGTGATCTGATTGATATCACTGACGAAAAATGGGCCATTGGCAATGATCTGATGGTGCTCAGCGTCGTGCGCATGGCGCGTCTGGTCACGCCTTACATGTTGAAACAGGGCAAGGGCTCGTGGGTCAACATCACCACGTTTGCTGCATTCGAGCCAAGCCTCGTCTTCCCGGTATCCTGCGCCTATCGCGCTGCTGTCGGTGCCTATACGAAGCTTTATGCGGATCGTTATGCCGCCGACAATATCCGCATGAACGCGCTGCTTCCGGGCTTCATTGACAGTCTTGAGCACAAGCCCGGTACGGAAACCGGTATCCCGATGAAGCGTCTGGGAACCATGAATGAAATCGCCAAGACAACGGCATTCCTGCTTTCAGACGATGCGGGGTATATCACTGGTCAGAATATCCGCGTCGATGGCGGTATCACCAAACACGTTTAAGCGATGGTTTGGGCAGCATTGGAGAGTGCTGCCCATTACTGTGCGTGCGTTGGGGGCGTGGTTCGTGGTTCGTGGTTCGTGGTTCGACAAGCTCACCATGAGGGAGAGGGGTGATGCAACGATAATCGCAAAGATTACAAATCCACAAAGGTTACAGATCACAAAGATTGCAGATCAAAACGGTTGCAGCGCAAAGATTGCAGAACCTTGCTCCCTTTCATCCACTCTCTCCCTCATGGTGAGCTTGTCGAACCACGAACCACGAACCACGAACCGCAACCACACGCTCCGTCCCTTAATCTATATGAGATTGACACCAAGGGATTCACGCAAATGCCTCTGGCCATTGGGCGTCACTGACACCGCGCGGGTGCCTTCCACGCGTCTGATCCAGTCCTTGTCAAAACAATGGCTGCACAGCGCGGCACCAATGGCACCGGCCAGATGCGGGCGACGCTCGCTCCAGTCGAGACAAGGGCGGCACAATATGCGCCCCTTCTTCTGCGTGATTGCGCTGACATCCATTCCCAGCCGGTCAAACAGCGACATGCCGGTATCCGTCAGTTCACCCGCATCAAGCCCAAGATCAAGATGTCCTGCCCCGACAAGCGCATCGGTGATGGAAACGCCGAGCTTTCCCGCCAGATGATCGTAACAGGTGCGCCCTGCCCGCAAGGCTGCATCCTTTGGCCCGGTTCGTACAATTTTGGTACTCGTAGCGGGCGTTGCAACCTGCATGATGCTTTCGATCATCTGCGCAACTGCGGGTGATGCCAGCCGGTGATAGCGATGCCTGCCCTGCTTTTCTACCTGTAGGAGCCCGGCCTCGGTCATGCGCATCAGGTGGCTGCTGGCGGTCTGGGCGGTGATACCGGCGAGATGCGCCAGTTCAGTGGCGGTCAATGCCCGACCATCCATCAGGCCGGTTAACATGCTGGCGCGGCCGGGATCTCCGGCCAGCGCAGCGATTTCGGCAAATCTTGCATTGTTCGACATGGCACTCTTCCGTGGTTGCTTCCCACAAATTCTGGTGCATCCACGGCCAGAATGCTTCGAAAACGCTCGAACTATCAAGCGCTCCTGACATGGAGCAAAGCGTCCAGGTTATTCGCTTTCCAGCATTTCCTTGACCGACGTCGCCAACTGCTTCAGCGAGAACGGCTTTGGCAGGAAGCCGAATTTGGCATCCTCAGGCAGGTTACGGGCAAAGGCATCTTCTGCATAGCCGGAGACGAAGATGAACTTGATATCCCCGTATTCCTTGCGCAGTTCGCGCAGCAGCGTCGGGCCGTCCATTTCGGGCATGACCACGTCGGAAACGACGATATCGACCTTGCCGTCGAGTTCCTTCATCACCTCAAGCGCTTCAACACCGCTGGAAGCCTCGTGCACCGTATAGCCACGCGATTGCAGCGCGCGAACACCGCCCATGCGCACGGCATCCTCGTCCTCGACGAGAAGCACCGTTGCGGAACCGGAAAGATCAGTGGCCTTCTCGGCTTTCTTTTCCTTCTTCGGTGCTTCAACGGCAACGACTTCGCCCGCCTCGTTGAGGACAGGTGCTTCGACGTGGCGCGGCAGGAAGATGCGGAATGTCGTGCCCTTGCCGAGTTCGGATTCGCAATGGATCGAACCGCCAGTTTGTTTGATGATGCCGTAGACCATGGAAAGGCCAAGGCCCGTGCCCTTGCCGACTTCCTTGGTGGTGAAGAACGGTTCGAAAATCTTTTCAATAACCTCAGGCGGCATACCCGTGCCGCTATCCTGCACCTCGACCAGAACATAATCGCCCGGAACAAGATCGCGGTAATTCAGCCCGGCGCTTTCGCTTTCGTTCATATTGCGCGTACGGATCGTGAGATCGCCGCCCTCCGGCATCGCATCGCGCGCATTGACGGTGAGATTGACCACCACCTGCTCGAACTGGCCAAGATCGGCGCGCACCGGCCACAAATCGCGGCCATGTTCGATCTTGAGGTTGACCTGCGTGCCCGCAAGCCGCGTCAGCAGCATACGCACATCGGCAATGACATCGGTGAGATCAAGCACCTCCGGCCGCAAAGTCTGGCGGCGCGAGAAGGCCAGCAACTGGCGCACCAGCGATGCGGCACGGTTGGCGTTCTGCTTGATGTTCATAATGTCGGCAAATGAGGGATCGGACGCCCGGTGATTGGTCAGCAACAGGTCTGATGACATGATGATAGCGGTCAGCACATTGTTGAAGTCGTGTGCGATACCGCCTGCAAGCTGGCCGACAGCCTGCATTTTCTGGCTCTGGGCCATGGTGGCTTCAAGCGCTTTCTGCTCGGTGGTTTCAACCACGGAAACAATGGCAGCTTCCTCGGCGCCCTCTTCCGAACCCGCATCAAAGACCGGGCTGATATAGAAGCGCAGATGGCGTTCCTCATGCCCGGGAATAACCGTATCGACAGGCGATATCTCGGCCTTGCCGGCAAAGGCAGCGGCAAGCGCCCGGTCGAAAGCCTCGCGGTCGCGCTCATGCACGACGGTTTCAAGCGGTGTGCGCCGATCGATGGCATCGCGGTCAACAACGGGCGAGAACAGACCAAGGAAGCGCGCATTGGTGCGCAGAATCTTGCCTGAGGCGTCCACCGCGGCAATCGCCATGGAAGCGGAGTTGAAAAAGCGGGTAAAGCGCACTTCGGCGGCGCGCAACGCAGCGGAATTGTCTTCGCCCTCGGCGCGGTTCAGCACGATGGTACGGGTCGGACCGCGCTTGCCATCGCGCTGGGCCTGTACGCGGTGATAGAAGCGCACAGCGAGGCTTTGGCCGTTTGCCTTGGCAAGATCAAGATCGATAACCGTATTGCGGCTGGTGCCCGGCTCTGTCTTGACGGCATTGATCAGCGCCATGCCATTACCCGCAACAATATCGCGGACGGTCATTGAACCCGGCGTAAATTTGGTCAGATCAACCCCGAGCCATTCGGCAAGCGTGGCATTGATGTAAATGATGCGCCCGTCGGGATCAGCCGAGAAGAAACCAGCCGGAGCGTGGTCGAGGTGATCAATTGCTTCCTGAATATCCTGAAAATAGCGTTCCTGCTCGGCGCGCTCGGTGGAAATATCAGCAATCTGCCAGGCAAAAACCGGGGCAGTCTGGCCCGGAATACCTGCAACAGCGCGGGCTTTCACCCGGTACCAGGTCGGAACAGGCTCGCGCGCCGGATCGAGCGGACGCGACAGACGCAGCTCCTCCTGACCGGACACACCGTCCCGCACCGCATTGGCGAGCCGGTAAATGGGATCAGAAGCTGCGCTTTCACTGGAAAGAATATGCTCAATCGCCTGAACATCGCTTGAATTGGTAACGCCCGTCAGCTGGGCATAGGCCCGGTTGGCATAAACAATGCGGCCTTTCTGGTCGGTAACAACGGTTCCTTCAGGGAACGTATCCACAAACGCCCGTGTCAGCTCATCGCTGGTGCCGCGCGGGGTGAACTGGATGACATTGATGGCCGAGCCGAACAGATAAAACACGCCGGTCATGGCGAGTGTGCCAAGAAGCCCAAGCAGGAATTGCTGGCCCAACTGGTCACGATAGATGAAATAGAGGATGGAAACGCCCACCAGCAGCACGCCAAGGATGACAAGACGCAAGGCGGCTTTGGTCGACTTGGTATTGGCGATGATCGGCTCTGGATAAAGATCGTTGTTCGTCTCTTGAGACATGCGTCTCAAACCCCTTCTTTTCATCGCGGAAGCTGCCCGGGCAGGCCACAATATTCTGAACCGGCTGAGATCCGTATGATCAATGCCGGTTCCGATTCGTTTGGATCATATCTTTGATGCCGTATAAACCCCAAGCTTGCAGAAGTGACTATTATTCCACGATTTCGCGAAGCAATTGCGGCGTGAGATCAGCCGGGGTGAACCGATAGCCACAGGCGTAACCATGCATCAGGGTTGCAGCAAGCAAAAGCTGGCATTAGTGTCGCACAAAATTATACTCCGGGTTCCATGTCGGGGGACGTGCGTTTTGGACCGGAGTCTGTAAAGGAGAGTTCGTCATGAATAACTGGCTGGTCGGTATTGTCGGCGAAACCGCTGCCCCGATTGTCGGGTTCGTCCTGCTTTTCGCTTTGGTCATCGTCCTGTTGCTGCTGGTCTTCGCCGTCCTGCGGCGGGTAACCGGCGGAACCTTCGTGTCAGGCGGGCGCAACCGGCAGGTCCGCCTTTCTGTCACTGATGCCGCTGCTGTCGATAACCGGCGCCGGCTCGTTCTGGTGCGCCGCGACGATGTGGAGCACCTGATCATGATCGGTGGCCCGAGCGATCTCGTCATCGAACAGAACATCCGGCAGTTTGCCAAACCCCAGTCGCGTGTCGAACCTGCAGCGACCATCACTCCGGCAGAAGCAGAGCCAAAGGCCGAGACAAAGCCAGTTGAAGCGTCTCGCCCGCTACCCGTCGCTCCCGCGCGTGTTTCACCGCCCATTACACCCGTTGTCAGGCCCGCCGTCCCTGCACAGGCTGCTGCACCGCATATTCCCGTTCGCCCGGCGGCTCCCGTTCAGCCTCCAGTTCCGCCGCGTGAAACACCGCAGCCGGAGCATCAGCGTCCGATTGCAGCGGCAGTACCACTACCGCCTATTCCGCCCATGCAGCCCATCCCGCCCGTTGCTGCCGCTGCGGCGGCGGTCGTATCTGCCCCATCCGCACAGGAACCGGCAGAAGCTCCATCTCTGGGCGCACCGCAAAGAGACAATGGCTGGCAGCGCACGGCGTCACCTTCGTTCGGTACGGCCCAGCGCAGCGAACCGCATATAGATGCACTTCCCCATTTCGAAGAGACGCGTCCGGAACCGGTAACCTCAGCTGAAACCAGAACGACCACAGCCGCAGCTTTTCCGTTCTCCGTGCAGAACCTCAAGCCTGCTCAGGACGAGGCGTCGCTGGATATCCTTGGACCAGCGAAACCGGAAGAGCCCGAGATCAATCTGGCTGACCTCAATTTCGACGATGCATTCGAATCCGATCTGGAAGGCGAACTGCATGTCACGCCCGATGAAGAGCCCCGCAAGGAGCCCGGTAATATCGAGGACGAAATGGAACGTCTGCTCGACGACCTCTCCAAGCCTGAGAAACGCTGATTGGTCATACCCCAAACAATAAAAAGCCCGGAATTTTCCGGGCTTTTTATTTGGTTCATTGAGATCGCATCAATCGTCGCGGTAAACTTTCTCGCGTCGCTCGTGACGTTCCTGCGCCTCAATGGAAAGTGTAGCAATTGGACGTGCATCCAGACGCTTCAGACTGATCGGATCACCGGTCTCCTCACAAAACCCGTATGTCCCGTCGTCGATCCGCTGCAAGGCAGCATCGATCTTGGAGATCAGCTTGCGCTGGCGATCACGCGCCCGCAATTCGATGGCACGGTCAGTTTCTGACGACGCACGATCAGCGATATCTGGCAGGTTCGCATTTTCCTGCTGCAGGATTTCAAGCGTTTCGCGCGCCTCCCGCAGAATGTCATTCTTCCAGTTGATTAGTTTTTCACGAAAATAGGATTTCTGCCGATCACTCATGAAAGGCTCGTCATCCGTGGGCTTATAGTCAAGATCGATAAGTTTATTCATCTTTGAATCACCCTGCACCTATGAGACGCGAGGAGGCCTATATAGGTTGTGTCACAAGGCGGCACAACTACAAAACGACAGGCAAGAGCGGGATTCGAATAACGCCATTTTGCTTAAATAATCGGCAAATAATTTGCCAAATACAGTGTCTTTGAACCCCAAAAAGCGGAAATTGCGCCGAAATCACCGTTAATCCGCGGTTTTAATGGCCCGACTCGCATGACGCAATTTGACTATTGCCTCACAGAAATGCAGCCCGCCCATAAATAAGACAGGCCGGTTTTGCACAATTATTTGAGAATTGCGTCATTTGTCGCAGAGGTTTATCCGTTATTTGTGTCCTAAAAGGAATAACGACACCTTGGAGTTAAAGATGAGCCAGGTCTATTTACTCCGACATGCCAAAGCAGTCTGGCCATCTCCGGGACAGAAAGACTTTGACCGGACGCTGGATTCATCAGGTGTTGAATCGGCAACAGTTCTCGGCGAAGAGATGAAGCGGGCCGGATTGAAGCCGGATATCATTATCTGCTCGACGGCGGTGCGCGCCCGTCAGACACTCGAACATATCAACCTGAAAGCACGGCTGGTTCAGGAAGAATTGGAAAAACTCTATTCCGGCACGGCAGACAATTACCTGATGGCCATCCGCATGGCTGGTCTGGAGCATGAAAGTGCCGGCTCTGTTATGCTGGTCGGCCATAATCCGATGATGGAAGATGTGGCCATTGCCCTTGCCGGGCGCGGCGATCCGCCTGCCCACCCCACCTTTGCCGCCGGTTTTCCAACGGCTGGGCTGGCCGTGATCAATTTCGACAGTCCATTGGCGGAAATCCGTCCGGGAACTGGCACGCTGGCGACGTTTCTTTCACCTTCCGAACACCTCTGAAAAAAGCCAACTTCTTGTCATTAGACGTGTGGCCCCTATATCCGGCCACAGACTTGCATTGGTAACAGGGCGAAAGCGCAGGACGATTGACTTGGGAACACTGACCACACTGACCGACGAAGCAAAGATCGCGCTCGATACTCTGGCGGATCGCACCACAGCGCTGGTTTCCCCCTCGCTGCGGCTTGGGGTCACTGGCCTTTCCCGGGCAGGCAAGACAGTTTTCATCACGGCACTGGTGCACAATCTCATCCATGGTGGCCGGTTGCCATTGTTCGAAGCGCAAAAGTCCGGACGTATCGCCAAAGCCTATCTCGAAGAACAGCCAGATGATGCGGTGCCGCGTTTTCAATATGAGGACCATCTGAAAGCCCTCATCGAGGACCGTGTCTGGCCCGACTCAACCCGGGCAATTTCCGAGTTGAGGCTGACCATCGAGTACGAATCCGCCTCGATGTGGAACCGCATGTTCTCCGGCGGCAAACTCTCGGTCGATATTGTCGACTATCCCGGCGAATGGCTGCTTGATCTGCCGCTGCTCAACAAGAGCTTTGCTGAATTCTCCAAGGACTCGTTTGAACTCGCCCGGCTTGAAAACCGGCAGGAGCTGGCAAGCGAATGGCTTGCCGAGGCGGATAGCATCAATCCCGATGCACAGGCCGACGAGGTGACCGCCCAGCGCCTCGCCCGTAGTTTCACCGGTTATCTCAGAGCTGGCAAGGCAGACGAGCGCGCGCTCTCGACATTGCCACCCGGTCGCTTCCTGATGCCCGGCGATCTTGATGGATCGCCCGCTCTCACCTTTGCACCATTGCCTAATGTTGGTTCAGGCAAACATCGCTCAGGCTCGCTGGTCGCCATGATGGAGCGCCGCTACGAGGCGTACAAAACCCACGTGGTCAAACCGTTCTTTCGCGAACACATTGCGCGGCTGGACCGGCAGATCGTGCTTGTCGATGCCATGCAGGCGATGAATGCCGGAACCTCGGCCATAGCTGATCTTGAACGCGCTTTGACCGAAATTCTCTCGTGCTTTCGTCCTGGAAGTACCAATTTTCTCACCGGGCTTGTGCAGCGGCGTATCAGCCGCATTCTGATTGCTGCCACCAAGGCCGATCATCTGCACCATGAAAGCCACGACCGGTTGCAGGCGATCGTTCGCCGTCTCGTCGACCGCGCTGTCAGCCGTACCGATTTTTCCGGCGCAAATGTTGATGTGCTTGCCATGGCAGCCGTGCGCACCACACGCGAAGCTACGGTCACACAGGGCAAAGAGATTCTGCCCGTTATCATCGGAACACCGCTGAAAGGCGAAACCATCGACGGCGAACGCTTCGACGGCAAGACAGAAACCGCGATATTTCCCGGTGACTTACCGGAAAAACCGGACTCAATTTTCGAAGGACCGGAATCAGTTTCTGAAGACCCGGCTATTCGCTTTGTCCGCTTCCGTCCGCCAAGCCTCGAAAAAACCGCGGAAGGGTTTACACTTTCGCTGCCGCATATCCGGCTTGACCGGGCGCTTCAGTTCCTGATCGGAGATCGTCTCGCATGACCGACAGCAACCTACGCAAACCCGCCGCCTTCCGCATTGACCCGCCTGTTGTAAACCAGCGCGCAAAGACCGAGACGGCACCAAAGCCTGAGGCCCGCAGGCCAACAGCGATAAAGGATATCGCCGTCATTACGCCAGCGCCGGTTGATGTCTTCGATCTGGACGCTGACGCGGCGGGCGAACTCGACGCCTTGACCCCGCCACCGGCTTTGCCACGCAAAAAACGCCTCTCCTTTGCATCCGTATTGACGGGCGCGCTGGGTGTCCTCGTCTCCCTTGCTGTTGGCCTTTGGGCCGACAATCTCATCCGCACATTGTTCGAGCGCGCACCATGGCTTGGCTGGGTAGCGCTTGCTGTTGGTATTGTCGCCGCGCTCTCGCTTCTGGCTATCATTATCCGGGAAGGCCTTGCCCTGCGCCGTCTGGCATCCGTGCAGTCGTTGCGCGATGAAGCGGCAAAAGCAGCTGTTGATAATGATGCAAGGCAGGCCAAGGCCGCCGTCGCCCGGCTCGTGACAATCGCCGAAACCATGCCCGCCACGGCGAAGGGCCGCGCCCTGCTGCATGATTTGCGCGATGATGTGATCGACGGGCGCGACCTCATTCGCCTGACGGAAACCGAGCTGCTGCGCCCGCTCGACCGGCAGGCGCGCGAAATGATCCTCGCCGCATCCAAACGCGTTTCGGTTGTTACTGCCGTTAGTCCACGCGCGCTGGTTGATATCGGCTATGTCATGTTTGAATCCGCGCGCCTGATCCGTCGCCTGTCGGAACTTTACGGCGGACGCCCGGGAACGCTGGGTTTCCTCAAGTTGACCCGCAATGTGATCGCGCATCTGGCTGTTACGGGCACCGTTGCCATGGGCGACAGCATTATCCAGCAGCTTGTTGGTCATGGTCTTGCAGCAAAACTGTCGGCGCGTCTGGGCGAAGGCGTCATCAACGGTATGATGACGGCACGCATCGGCATCTCGGCGATGGATCTGGTCCGCCCTTTTCCGTTCAATGCGGAAAAGCGGCCGGGAATTGGCGATTTTATCGGGGACCTCGCCCGCATTGGCGGTGCAAAAAAAGAATAATCCTGTGGACGGGGTTGCAATTTCGGCAGGAATAGCAACCATCCGTTAACCATTCCAACCGATGATCGGTCATCGTCATTTCAATGATTTGTGTTGAGTATATCCCCAATGAAAACACGCGCAGCTGCCGCTACCCTGTCTTTGTTCGCCTGCGCGCTCTTCGCGTTTTCAGCACAAGCCAAGGATAAAGACGCAGAATTCTTCCAGACTGTGGAAGGCCAGTGGGTCGGCCCCGGCGAGATCGTCGCGGGCAAATACAAGGGTACGAAATTTACCTGTACGCTCGATGGCTCAACGCCTGACGAGACCGCTGGCATGACGCTTGATGGCAATTGCCGCGTTGGCATTTTCAACCAGCCGATGAAAGCAACCATTGCCCGCAGCGGCGGCACCTACAAGGGTACGTTCCTCGATGGCGCATCTGGCAAAGGCCTTGATATTACCGGTGGCAGCGTCTCCGGTGATCGCGTGGTGCTGAATATCACCCGCAAGCAATTGACGGGCGCCATGCTGGCCAAGTTTACTGGCGATAATCAGCTGAACGTCACCATTTCGGTACGGCTTGAGGACACGCTGATCCCGGTCGTCGGAATGACCCTGAAGCGCGTCGACAACACCGCCGTCGGCAGTATCGTCAAGAACTGACTATTCGGCCCTGCTTTCAAGCCACCAGCCCGCGTCTTCGCGGGCTTTTTCTATGCCGGAACGATCACATAATGCTGCCCACTCGGCGATGCGTTTCCCATTGACCACAAGATCAGGCGCAACATCGCTGAGCGGCACCAGCACAAAGGCCCGTTCGGTCATGCGCGGATGGGGGAGCGTGAGGTTCAGGCTTTCAACGGGTTTCCAGTTTTCATAAACGAGCACATCAATATCGATGATACGCGGCCCCCAGCGCTCAATCCGTTCACGTTTCATGTGGCGCTCAATATCGAGGCAGACGGCCAGCAAATCCTCCGGCAGCATGGATGTTTCCACCTGCGCGCAGGCATTGTGAAACCACGCCTGATCGGTTTTGCCCCATGGCGGGGTGCGATAGACAGGCGAAACAGCGGCGACACGCGTATCATCGCGCGCATGCAGCGCCTGCAAGGCCTCAGCCATCGCCTGTATGGGTTCGCCGATATTGCCGCCAAAGCCAAGCCACGTTCTGTATCTGATGGTCATTAATCAGCGCTCCGCTGTTGAAGGATTGCATCCGTCATGACAAGCGCATCCCGGTTCGTCTTGACGTCATGCACCCGGAAAACATCCGCTCCGGCCAGTCGCAGAATAGCTGAGGTGGCGGCGGTTGCCGCATCCCGCTCATCCGCCTCCCGTCCAGTAACGGCACCAAGAAAGCGCTTGCGCGATGTGCCAGCCAGAAATGGATAACCGAAAGTCTTGAGTTCACCGAAACGCCGGATCAGCGCCAGATTCTCTTCGGTTTCCTTGGCAAAACCAAACCCCGGATCGAGCACGATCTGGTCATGTGCCACACCTGCAAGCTTGGCGATCTCCAGTGACCGGTTGAGAAATGCGAACTGATCGACGATCACGTCAGGGTCACGTTCCCTTTCGCGGCCCGTGTGCATGATGACAAGTCCGGCGCCCGTCTTAGCCGCAAGATCGGCAATCGCCGGTTCGCGTTGCACACCCCACACATCGTTGACGATATGCGCACCGGCTGCAACGGCCAGCCGTGCGGTTTCTTCGCGATAGGTATCGACCGAAATCAGGACGTCGGTTTCTTTTGCGAGTGCCTCGATGACGGGAAGCACCCGCGACTGTTCCGTTTTGGGATCAACCCGGGTGGCACCCGGACGGGTCGACTCACCACCGACATCGATGATCGCAGCACCCTCGGCAATCATCGCCCGTGCGCCCTCTATTGCCTTATTGAGTGCAAGATGTACGCCGCCATCGGAAAAGGAATCCGGTGTAACGTTAAGAACACCCATAATGACGGACACTGGCCCGAGGGTCAGGGATCTTCCATGCGCCAGACGCCACTCTCTTTGCATAGGGATGCTCCTCTGATGAATGCAGAAACTGTTTTTGAACAGAACAATCGCCGCGTCAATTCATCCGCAACGTTTTTGGTCCTAGAGTATTGTAAGCTTGATCAGGCAGGCTCGTCAGAAACGAAGGACCGATCCCCATGAAGACTATCTTGAGAATGGCGGCTTGCGCATTCGTATGTCTGTTTGCGGCGCAAAGTGCCAGTGCAGCGGTGGTCCTGCGCAAATATGAGTATTTTACCCTGTCGGGCAAAACCGCTGCTGATCTCGACCGTGAACTCAGCCGTCGCGGCCCGCAAATACACAAAACAGGGCAGCGTCATCCCGGCGCGACGCAGATGCGTTTCAATACCAAAGTCAAATATGGTTCCGACGCCAAAAGCTGCCGGGTTGTCGAGGCTGATATCACCATCCATGCCCGTGTGCATCTGCCACGCTGGAAGCAGCGTGCATCGGCCAAGCCCGACCTTGCGCTGATCTGGGACACGCTTTCAGCCGATATCAAGCGCCACGAGGAGAGCCATATCATTATCGCCCGCACGGCGGCATTTGATATGGAGCGGGCGTTCAAAGCCCTGCCTTGGCGCAGTAACTGCGACGATATGAAAAACGATGCTGCGGCTCTGATGACCAAGCTGATGCAACAACAGGACGCAGCGCAGGTCCAGTTCGACCGGGTAGAAGGCAAGAACTTTGAACGCCGTTTCGAGCGGCTTCTGGTCTTCCGGCTCCAACGGCAAATGGAAAAGAAGTGATCAAGGAAAGAACCGGCACGTCTGTGCCGGTTCGTCGTTAAATTCTATGAGTGCACACCAAGCTTTTTCTGCAGGCTTGTGGATGAGGTCGTGTACTGGAACACCACCCGCTCACCGGGGCTGACGATCCGCTTGGCCGCCTGTGTCATCAACGCTGCCTCGTGGAAGCCCGATAGAATCAGTTTCAGCTTGCCCGGATACCAGTTGATATCGCCGATGGCGAAAATCCCCGGTTCGGATGTTTCAAATGTCTCGACATTAACCGGAACGAGGTTCTCATGCAGATTGAGCCCCCAATCGGCAATAGGCCCGAGTTTCATCGTCAATCCGAAGAATGGCAGCAGACGTGTGACGGGAATTTCAGTTTCGCCCTCGGCGGCCTTGATCGTCGCGCTTGAAAGCTGACCGTCCTCACCCTTCAGGCCTGAAATCTGCCCAAGCTCGAAACGAACGCTGCCGCTTTCAACCAGCTCGAACATTTTCTTGACGCTATCGGGCGCTGCGCGAAACTCGGCACGGCGATGCACCACTGTCAGACTACGGGCGATAGGTTGCAGATTGAGCGCCCAGTCCAGCGCCGAATCGCCGCCGCCGACAATCAGCAGGTCTTCATCACGGAATTCCTCCATGCGGCGCACAGAATAGAAAACGCTCTTGCCCTCAAAGGCTTCAATACCGGGAACCGGCGGGCGTTTCGGCTGGAATGAACCACCACCGGCGGCAATCACCACCACTTTTGTTTCAAAAATCTCGCCTTCATCCGTCTCCACATGGAATTGACCATCCGGCTGGCGTTCCAGCCGGGTCACCATGCGGTTGAAATGGAACTGCGGTGCGAATGGCTTGATCTGCTCCATCAGCTTGTCGGTCAGCCCCTGCCCGCTGATTTCGGGCCAAGCCGGAATATCATAAATAGGTTTTTCCGGATAAAGTTCAGCACATTGGCCGCCGGGGCGATCGAGAATATCAATGAGATGGCATTTGAGATCATAAAGGCCAAGTTCAAACACGGCAAACAGGCCAACTGGCCCCGCGCCAATGATCACAACATCCGTTTTCGTCATTTCACTCATCGATATTTCCTCATGACATGCCAACATACTATTCCACACCGGCTTGCGGTCGGGAATGGAGCATTTCTAATCGGTCGATGAGAAAATATCAGCCTAAATATTAGGCTTGACGTTCCGGAACATGGACGACGAGCCCGTCCAGTTCATCAGAAACGCGGATCTGGCAGGACAGACGCGAACTCGGGCGTACATCATAGGCAAAGTCGAGCATGTCTTCTTCCATGGCCTCAGGCTCGCCGGTCACATCTTTCCACGCATCATCAATATAAACGTGGCATGTGGCGCATGCACAGGCACCGCCGCACTCGGCGTCGATGCCCGGAACCGCATTGCGGATGGCATTTTCCATCACTGTCGAACCGTTTTCGGCGTCCGTATCAAAGCGGACACCGTCGAAAGTGACAAATGTGATCTTTGCCATGAAAAAAGCCCCAAGCAGAAAAGTTACCGCTGAGATAGGGATTTGGACAGGGAAGTCAATTGCACTCCCTGACGCAGCCCAGACCTTGCTAAGGTCAGGCTGCTAGCGCGTAACCGCTGCTAACTAGCGCGTGATCGCTGCTATATAGTCGCGAACATCGATAATTTCAGGGCGAAGTTCGTTCACCAGCTTTGCATTGCCGGGAGATTGTTCGATTGATTCGGCAATATCGGCAACGCGAAAGGCACCGACGGCACGCGCAGAACCCTTGAGCGATTTGGCAAGACGAACGCGTTCATCGACATTTGCCTGACCAAGCCGATCAACGATCGTGCAAATCTGCCGGGAAAACAGGCTGAGGATTTCGGTCTCAAGCGCCCTGTTGCCAAATGTTTCGCGGGTAAGGTGTACGAGATCGATAGGTCGCTTGCGTGATGGTTTGGATGTTTCGCCGCCCGGCAACGCAAATGCCATTGACGCTTGTTGTGGCAGTGCCATTATACTCTCCTGAACACAGACTCGAATGAATGCACAAGTTTAATCACTTGCCTGGTATTCTGGGTTAAAGCATGGCGGCTACCCCCCGAATTGGCCTGACGTGGTGAACGAACGGTTAATTCAGGCATTCGGGCAAAATTTGGATTGGCCCTCAAAAATTAACCTTGTGTTTAAACTTTTAAGCATTTCCCGAATCCATTGTTTCTTTCCAATCCATGTGCCAGTACGATAGACTTAAGGCGTAAAGAGTATGGCGCGGTCGACTCCACATGTGGTCGCTGCCCAATATTGCGAGGTAAACATGGCCACAGCCCCGAAGAATAAAGTAGCGAAAGCCGAAGATGAACTCGGTGAAGCTCTTGAAAAGGCTCTAGAAATTGATTTCGATGAGTCGACACTCGGCATGGATATGGATCTTTCGCCGATCGACGACGATCTGATCTCTTTTAACGATCTTGAGGCCCAGATTTCTCAGGCCGCACAGGAACTGGCAGCGGAAAAACACACGCCGCCGGTGGTGCCTGAACCTGTGAAACCCGTGGAAATCAAGGAAACCCTTGCCACGCAGAACACGATTCCGCTGCCTGCCCCCAAGCCGCAGATCATGGCTGCCAACCCGATTCCCGCCGCCCCGCCCGCGCCGCCAAAGGCACCGGCTGTGCCGCCGCAGACCTTCAAGCCGGCAAATGATGATTTGCTGCAAAACACCCAATCAGCCATCCGCGCAACAGGTTCGCTTCAGGCGCCGCGCTCCTATGGTCTCGTTACGGCTATCGTCAGCATTCTTTGGGCTGCCGGGGTTATCGCACTCGGTCAGGCCATTTACGGCTCGTCCCTATGGTCGATTCGCTCCTTCGCCGATTTTGCTGCCGCGCCGCACGCCATTGCGCTTGCGGTCGCGATTATCGTTCCGATCATGCTGTTCTGGGCCTTTGCCCTGATGGTCCGCCGCGCACAGGAAATGCAATACGCTGCACGTTCCATGGCCGAAGCTGCAATGCGCCTCTCCGAGCCGGAAATGCTCTCTTCCGACCGCGTGGCCTCGCTGGGCCAGGCCGTTCGCCGTGAAGTCGCCGCCATGAGCGAAGGTGTTGAACGCACCCTCGCCCGCGCCGTTGAGCTGGAAACGCTGGTACAGACCGAAGTAAACCAGCTGGAACGCGTCTATACGGACAATGAACACCGCATCCGTACGCTTGTTGACCGCCTCGGCGGTGAACGCGAATCGGTGATCGGCCATGCCGAACGGGTTCGCGCCTCGATTTCGAGCGCGCATGAGCAGTTGAAGGATGAATTGTCCCTCGCTGGCGATTCGCTACGTGACAATCTGCTCAACGCTTCGACCAATCTCACCATGTCGATCAGCCAGTCGGGCGACTCGCTTATTGATCGTCTGACCCAGAGCGGTCACACGATTGCCGAGTCCATCGGTTCACGTTCCGACGACATCTCAGCCAAGATCACCACTTCGGGCGAAGCCTTTGCAAATCTTTTGGAAATGCGGATTGCGGCTCTCTCCGAACAGACCGATTCGGTCACGATGAAACTGGCCGATACACTGGATGGCCGCACCAACAGCATGCTTTCGCTGCTTGGTAACGCCACCCAGACGCTGGTCGGTGAATTTGATACACGCCTTGCCGGATTGGACACCACGATCAACGACCGTGGCCGCTCCCTGCTGGCAGAGTTCGAAACCCGCGCCCAGTCGCTGGATGCAAGCACCGAGCGCCTGAATTCGGCTCTCGAGGCCCGCGCGCGCCAGATCAACGAACAGTTGATCGAACGTACCCGCGACATCGCCAAGACCTTCACCGATGGCCGCGCCTCAATCGACGGTATTGTCGATGAGACAAAGGCGAAGATCGGCAACGATCTGTCGAGCCTATCGGAATCCGTTGGAAGCCTCTTGTCAGCCAATGCCTCGACCTTTGCTGACAAACTGGCCGAAAGCCGCGATGCCCTCGCCGCAACCCTGTCGGGCGAAACAGAACGTGCCGCCTCGATCATTCGCGACCAGGCCGGACAGCTTGGCGATCATACATCGAGCCTGCGTTCCGCTCTCGAAACCAGCACGGCGGCCATCGGCCAGATCATTGATGGCCATACGGCGTCAATTGATGACCGTGCGGCCGGCCTGCGCTCTGCCCTTGCGGATAATGATGCCCGCATCGGTGCAACGCTTGATTCCCACGCCAAGGCCATCGAAGACCGCACATCGGGCATGCATGCCGCATTCTCCGATACGGACGAAAAGATCCGCCAGACGCTCGACGAACATGCCCGCAGCATCGATGCCCGCAGTGCTGGCGTTGAAGCGGCGATCCTGGCTGGCGATGCCCGCATCGGCCAGACGCTCGACGCCCATGCCAAGATCATCGATGATCGCACATCCGGTATGCGCGCCGCCTTTGTCGACACGCACGCCAAGATTGCCCAGACTCTTGACCATCACGCCAAGAGCCTTGATGAGCGCAATCAGGACATCCAGCTGGCTCTGGCTGGCAGCGATGCCAAGCTTGACGAAACACTGGCTGCCCACACGCAGGCCATCGACGCCCGCAATGCGGAAATACAGTCAACCCTGCTCAACAGCGGTGCGCGCATTGATGGCACGCTCAACGGCTTCATCGCATCCGTTGATGGCCGCACAAGCCGCATCGAAAGCGCATTGACCGGCAGCGATGAGCGCATCAGCAATGTTCTGGCATCCCATGCCAGCGCTATTGAGGATCGCACAGCGGGTATCGAACAGGCGCTTGCCAATAGCGATACACGCATCGGTAATACGCTTTCCTCCCATGCCTCGGCATTGGATGAGCGCACGGCAGCCATTCAGGCAGCGCTTGAAAACACCCACGCGCAAATCGGCCAGACCCTTGCCGGTCATGCCTCGGTTATCGATGAACGCACAGCGGGTATCCGTTCTGTCCTCGACAGCAGCAATGCGCAGATCGGCAGCGTGCTCACCTCGCACGTTACCGCCATTGATGAACGCGCAGCAGCACTGCGGGCAACCCTCAATGACAGCAGTGCCCAGATTGGCGATACACTTGCTACGCATGTTGGTGCGATTGACGAACGGGCAGCGGCCGTCACGGCGGCGCTTGCCAACAGCAACGCCAAGATCGGCAATACGCTTGCTTCGCATGTCAACACGCTCGACGAGCGCGCGGCAGCAATTCAGGCAACGATTGCCGATAGCAATACCGGTATCAGCGACACGCTTGCAGCACATATCAACACGATTGATGAGCGTGCAGCGGCGATTGCAGCGACCCTTGCCGACACGGATGCCCGTATTGGCGATACGCTGAACAGCCATGCCAGCGTATTGGATGACCGTATCAGCAATATTCGCGCAGCCATGGAACAGGGCAATGCGATCATCAGCCAGACCCTCGACGGTCAGGCAGGGGCAATCACCGATCGCACTGTTGCCTTGCAGGCCGTTCTGCAGGATAGCGCCGATGTACTCGCCAAGGCCTTTGAAAACCACGGCGGCACCATCGACGAACGCACCACAACCATGCAGAGCGCGCTCGCCATGGGTGTCGATAATGTCCGCAAGTCGCTTGAACAGAGCGCCTCGGTTGTTGCCCGCACCCTGCGCGAAAAGATCACCGAAGCCGCTTCCACTCTTACAGGTGAAGCACAGAAGGCCGGTGAAGCGCTTGATGGTCATGGCGAGGCATTCAGCCTGCGCATGAACGAAAGCCTTGCCGAAACCGAAAAGCGTCTTGGTCATCGTGCAACCGAAGCTGCCGCTAATCTGGAAGCTCTGGAAGCCCGCTTCACGGCCGCCACGGATTCGACAGCATCGAAGCTTGCCGAAAGCACGCGCGAACTCAACGAAGTGCTTTCTGCCCGCTCGCAGGAAATCATCAGCATTCTCGACAACACGGCACAGCCGCTGGTTGAGAGCCTTGCTGATAATGGCCGCACTCTGGCTTCACAGCTTGTTGAAGCCACCACAGCAGCCACCGAACGCCTGCGCGTGGAAAATGCGGCGCTGATCAATGCCATTGCCAGCCGGACTGCGGAAACCATCACCGCCGTTCAGCAGGCCAAGGCAGGCCTCACCGATGACGTGAGCAACCTGATCGACCGCCTTTCCTCTTCCAATGCGAAGCTGGGCGAACTGATCGATATGGCCACCAAGAACCTCGGTGACATTGACGGACGTCTGCTCGACACGACAACAACCTTTGCTGAAAATGCAACGCGTGCTGCCGAGTCCTTCGAGACCTCGACACGCCTCATCGATGGCAATATCGGCAAGCTCTCGCAGCTGTCCAACGTGACACTTGTGGACATTGCCTCCATCGCCAAGCGTTTTGACGAACATGGCAAGATGCTGGGTGCAGCCTCCGAACTGATCAACTCGTCCCAGTCGAACCTCGCATCAACCTTTGATGACCGTCAGGTTGCCTTGCAAAATCTGGCAGCAGGTCTTGTGGAGAAATCCGAGAGCGTCGAAAAGACCATGCGGTCGTTCGAATCCCTCGTCTCCTCCGCTTTCGACCGCGCAGAAGGCCGTGCCACTCAGACAACCGAACAGATCCGCAATTCGATCTCGGAAGTTGTCGAACAGGCATCGCAGAAGTTCGCCAATGCGACGGACGAAATTCGCCGCTCCTCAGCTGCTATCCGCGCGGAACTCGAAGAGACCCGTTCGGAACTGCAGCGCGGTGTGATGGACATGCCTGAGGAAGCCAAGCAGTCGACTGCACAGATGCGCAAGGCGGTTTCCGAGCAGATCAACGCCTTGAAGGAACTGTCGGAAATCGTTCAGAAATCCGGACGTCTGACAGATGTTGGCGAAGCACGGGCAGCCCGCGCTCCCGCTCCTGCCCGCGTGGCAGCGGCAGCCGCTCCGGCTCCACAGCCGCGCAGCGAACCTGTCGCCGCTCCTCGCGCAGCAGCTCCAGCCCCTGCCGCACCGGCCCCCGCCATGCGCGGCAGTCTCGATGCCCGTGGCAATGCCGAACAGCCAAAGCAGGGCAATGGCTGGGTTTCCGACCTGCTCCGCCGCGCTTCCAGTGACGAAGCACCGGCTGAACCCAAGGCAAAGGCGCCTGAAGCCCGCTCGCCCGGTCAGGTGGTTGAATCGCTGAACTCACTTTCAGTCGATATCACCCGTGCGATCGATCATGAGGCTTCTGTTGAACTCTGGCAGCGTTATCGCGCCGGTGAACGCAATGTGTTCACCCGCCGTCTCTACACGCTGAAGGGCCAGCAGACCTTTGACGAGATCAAGCGCAAATATCAGGCTGATGCCGAGTTCCGCCGTGCGGTTGACCGTTATATGGACGATTTCGAGCGCCTGCTCGAAGACGTGGCCCGTAACGATCGCGACAATGTCGTCACGCAGAATTACCTCACATCGGATACAGGCAAGGTCTACACCATGCTTGCGCATGCGAGTAACCGCCTGCGTTGATCTGAGAACGCTCTGAACTGAAAAACGCGGCCTTCGAGCCGCGTTTTTTGTTTGTGGGAGGTGGTGGGGATGGTTCGTGGTCGACATAACAAGCATGAGGGAGAGTGAGGATGCAACGATAGTCGCAGAGATTGCAGCGCAAAGATTGCAGAATAAAGCTCCCTGCAACCCACTCCTCTCCCTCATGGTGAGCCTGTCGAACCACGAACCATGTTCATGCAAAGTGAATTTGTTGATGAGATACCGATCATCCTCAAATGGCATCCAAACTCATCTGCACTTACTATTGCGCGTGGTTCGACAAGCTCACCATGAGGGAGAGGAATGGGTTGCAGGGAGTCTAGTTCTGCAATCTTTGCGCGCTGCAATCTCTGCGATTATCGTTACATCCTCACTCTCCCTCATGGTTGTTATGTCGAACCACGAACCACACACCCATCCCTCACACACCACTTATCAAACCCAACCCTCAATCAGCCATCTGCCGCCCAAACATCTCCCGGTATGCCGTTGGTGTTGTGGCCAACTGCTGGCGAAAGTGATGCCTGAGAGTGGCGGCAGTGCCAAAACCGGTAGACTCGGCAATCATTTCCACAGAAAGCAGGGACTGCTCCAGCAGTTCCCTCGCCTTGGCCAAACGTTCTGACAACAGCCATTTGGCTGGTGTCGTGCCTGTCGCCGCCTCGAAACGGCGCAGGAATGTGCGCGGGCTCATACCCGCCGCCTTGGCCAATGACGCGATGGAAAAATCTGTCGTAAGTTCATTGCGCATTCGCTCCAGCAGCGGGGACAGACGAATGCCCTCATGAGCAGGCGGCACAGCGCGTTCGACAAATTGTGCCTGCCCGCCCTCGCGGTGCGGTGCCACCACAAGACGGCGGGCGACCTTGTTGGCGGCTTCCGTGCCGAAATCGCGCCGGATCAAATGTAAGCAGAGATCAATCCCTGCCGCACTGCCGGCCGAGGTCAGAACACTGCCTTCATCCACATAAAGGACATTTGGTTCAACCGCGATATCGGGATAACGTTCAGCCAGAAGGTCGGCATAGCGCCAATGCGTCGTTGCCTTGCGCCCCGACAAAAGCCCCGCTGCCGCCAGCACAAACACGCCGGAGCAGATGGAAAGAATGCGTGCGCCATTAGCATGTGCCTTTCTCAGTGCCTCCGACAACGGCTCAGGCACCGAATGCTCGACGCCGCGCCAGCCGGGCATGATGATGGTTCCGGCCTGCTCAAAAAGATCGAGCCCGCCATCGGCGATGATGCGAACACCGCCAGTTGCACGCAGTTCGCCCACCTCAATGCTGGCGACGGCAAACCTGTACCAATCATCGCCCATCTCCGGGCGTGGCAGCCCGAACATTTCCACGACAAGGCCAAATTCGAATGTGCAGAGCCCGTCATAGGCAACGGCAACAACCAGCGGATTTTCAAGGCGAGCGGCAGTAGATGCGTTTGACATGATATCGACGATATATGGCAATCTTGCCAACTACCAGTGCCCAGTTGCCTGTCCTATTGATTTGACGTCAAAACAGGAGAGCCCCCATGAGCTATGTCACGGAAACGCCAGCCGCCTCTGCACAGATCGCCATCGAGCATTTTTCCCGGCTTCTTTCGCTGGAAACCGATTGCGCGGATGTCGCCGCCGCTTTGAAAACAGGTGAACAGGATTTTGTGCTTCTGCATGTGGTGGGTACACCGGCAGCCTATGAACGCCGTCACGTACCGGGTGCCATTCACCTGCCGCACCGGGAAATATCGGCCGAGCGCATGGCTAAATGGCCTGATGATACAGTGTTTATCGCCTATTGCGCCGGGCCGCATTGCAATGGCGCGGATCAAGCCGCGTTAAAGCTGGCGAGACTTGGCCGTCCGGTAAAGATCATGATCGGCGGCATAACCGGCTGGGCTGATGAAGAACTACCCTTCGCCACTGGTCCGGAAGCCGGCGCGCTCAAAAAAGTCGCGTAGACCTTAAATAACAGACAGCGTCCAGGTGACGATATCGCTTGCGGCGCTGTCAAACGCACTATCGAGCGCCTTGATATAGGCGGCATTGCCCTGCCCGCCACTCACAGGCGAAGTTGAGCGGAACACACGCGTTGCGCGAACCGTGCCGTTCTTGTCGTTGAGAATCTTGATGGCAATCTCGACGACGGCGGTTTCCTTGCCCGAGGCATCGATATCGAACGTGCGAATATTGCTGATAACCTGATAATCGATTGCCAGCCCCTCGCCGGGACGCCCCACACCGCCAAAACGGCCAGAGCTTTCAAACGCCTGTACCAGCCGTGTCTGCACAATATTCGGCAGACGATCCGACCATTGCGCGCCCTTGAGGAACGAAATCGCATTGGGCCCGGAGCGGACAACGACATTCTCGCCATCTAGCGCCTTGAGAGCAGACGGAGCAGCGATCAGAATCTGGCGGCTGCCATGCTTTCTGGATGCACTGTCTGACAGGGACGGGCTGGAAAGATCAAATGTATCAAGCTTCTTGGCTCCCGCGCATGCGGAAACGGACAAGGCCATCAGCAGAGCGGCAATTGTCGTTCTTGAATTCACCAATGGTCTCTTCCCTGTCACGCAACGCTTCACGATTCATTAACCTTCATGCGATGCAGTTTTGCCAAAGTCAACGGCGTGTCCGGCCATCATACTCAGGGACATTGCCGCCGCCCCCGAAAATCACCCGCTGCGGGTTCTTCTCAAGGTCGCTGATCGCCCGTTCAATACGCTGTACCGACTGACGGCTCTCGGTGACGAGTGCCTGCACATCACGCAAACCCTGACCGGAGAAGCGGTTGAGATTGTCGGTGATAGGCCCGAGCTTCGTGTTCAGATTGTCGGCAACGGCGCGATAGGATTCCAGCGTCTGACGTGCTTCGGCAACAACGCTGCCCTTATCGTCGGAGACAAGCCTGTCCACCTTTGCCAGCACACCATCCACGCGAACCGATGCCGCATTAAGACGCGTCATCATTTCGCGGGCTTCGCGCACCACAGACTGCACATCTTCGGCGCTCTGGCTGAACTTGTCGATCACATCGGAGTTCTTGGCCAGCGCATCGGTGAACTTCTTGGTATTGTTGACCGTATCAACCAGCGGCCCCTTCACCTCAGTAATGAAGCTCTCAATCGAACTCATGGCCGTATTGACGCGCTCCAGAATATCCTGCGCCTTCTGCAAAAGGTTGTTCACCACGGACGGATCGGCGTCAATACGCGCAACAGCGCCATCCTTATCCGCTTCTTCAAGCAGATTGGGCTCATAGGCCTTGCCGCCCTTCAGTTCCACAAAGGCCTGACCGGTCAGACCGGTAAAGCCGAGAGTTGCCTGGGTCGAACGGGTGATCGGCGTGGTGCTGTCAATTTCGGATATCGCAATAACCGCATCAGGATTGGTCTTGTCGATATTCAACCGGCGGATGGTGCCGACCTTGATACCGTTGAACAGAATCTGGCTGCCTTGGGAGAGACCGGTCACGGAACCCGCAATGCGGATTTCCAGCGTCGTCATCTCTTGCCGGTCGCCATAACGGGCAATCCAGTACACGAAAATGAACGCAGCAAAGCACACCGCAAGCGTAAATATCCCGACCAGAACGTAGTTGGCTTTGGTCTCCATCGATTATTCCACCTAACCCTGTCCCTTCAGCGCCAGTCCGGCAATTTGTTCATGATCGGGCTTTCGCCGGTTGCTGCCATTAGGCACAATCTGGCGTGCACGCTTGCCATGAAAATATTCCTGAACCCACGGGTCCTCAAACGCCAGCATGTCGTCAATGGTTCCTTCCACAAGAACCCTTTTCTGACCTAATACCGCGATTCGGTCGCAAACGGCGAACAGGCTGTCGAGATCATGGGTGACCATATACACGGTCAAACCCATCGTATCGCGCAAATTTGCAATGAGTTCATCGAAATCCGCAGCGCCAATAGGATCAAGGCCTGATGTCGGCTCGTCAAGGAAAACAATCTCCGGATCAAGCGACAGGGCGCGTGCCAAAGCCGCGCGTTTGATCATGCCACCGGAGAGTTCCGAGGGAAATTTCTCTGCCGTATCCGGCTTCAGCCCGACAAGATCGATCTTGAGACGCGCCAGTTCGTCCATAAGACTATGCGGAATATCGAGATATTCGCGCATCGGCACCTGAATATTTTCCAGAACGGTCAGGGACGAAAACAGCGCACCATGCTGAAACAGCACACCCATACGCATATCGACGCTCAACTTTTCCTGATCGCTCGCATGGTCGATATCGTGGCCAAAAATGCTGATCTTGCCGTGCTGTTTCTGATTGAGACCAAGAATGGTCCGCATAAGAACTGACTTGCCCGTACCGGATGCTCCGACAAATCCCAGAATCTCGCCGCGATAGACATCAAGATCGAGGTGTTCAAGCACGGAGGAGCGGCCGAAAGACACGCTCACATCCTTGACGGAAAGGAGCACATCGCCGGTTTTCTGATCGCTGTTCTGGCCGTTTTCTGTCGAATTCATTCGCCTCTGGCGTCCCTGAACTTCATTCGTCTGCGATCATCACCCGCGTTGAGATCGACAAGACGCACCATAACCACAGAAGCACTTGAATTGTTTGCTCTATCGGTCAACATCCCCAACACATATCGAGTCTCTGACTTGATGTCACTGTAGCAATTAAGGCGCATATCATGACTATTTTAGAGATAACCGTCGAACGTTGGCCCATTGCTGGAACGTTCACGATCTCACGGGGTTCCAAGACCGAAGCAGCCGTTGTGCTTTGCACATTGCGCGATGGCATCCATACGGGACGTGGCGAATGCGTTCCCTATGCGCGCTATGGCGAAAGCCTCGAAACCGTCTGCGCTGAAATCGAAAAGCTGCGTGACGCTCTCGCCGCAGGCGCAACGCGGGAGGATTTGCCTGGTTTGATCGGCGAAGGCGCTGCCCGCAACGCAGTTGACTGTGCCTTGTGGGATCTGGAGGCCAAACGCAGCGGCAAGCGGGTCGCTGACCTTTTGAACCTTCCACCCCTCAAAACACTTACAACAGCTGTCACCGTTTCCTTCGGCGATGCCGCAACCATGGCTGCATCCGCCCGCGCCATGGCTGACCGCCCTGTGATCAAAGTCAAGGTTGGCGGCGAGGACGATGAAGAGCGTATTTTCGCAGTTGCCGAAGCTGCACCCAAGAGCCGCATTATTCTCGACGCCAATGAAGGCTGGACCGACGCGAATATTGTCAGGCACATGCTGGCGGCGGCAAAAGCCGGAATTGTGCTGATCGAACAGCCTCTACCAGCGGGAAAGGACGCCATCCTTTCCACCATCCCCCACCCTGTGCCCATTTGCGCCGACGAAAGCGCCCATGGCACGGATGATCTGCATAATCTGCTTGGCCGCTATGACAGCATCAACATCAAGCTCGACAAGACAGGCGGCCTGACCGAGGCGCTGCGCATGCAAAAGCGCGCGCGAGACCTTGGTTTCGGCATCATGGTCGGCTGCATGGTCGGCACATCGCTCGCCATGGCACCGGCTGTTCTTGTGGCACAGGATGCGGACTTTGTTGACCTCGACGGTCCGCTGATTCTGAAAGAAGACCGCAGTCCCGGCCTTGTCTTTGAAGGCAGCCTGGTATCACCGCCAGAGCCGCAACTCTGGGGCTAAACCACCTTGTGCTCGCGCTGTTCCAGCTTCAGGGAAACATTGGCGAGCACAAGCCCGACAGCCGCAAGCACCACCATGGCATAGAACCCATAGATGCCGGTCGCGCTGTAAAGCGGCCCGGAAACCATGGTGACAATGGCCAGCGACGTGCCGATGAAGAATGTCGAGATGCCCTGAGCCGTACCGCCCTTCTCCTCGGGAATAGTCATGGCGATCATCTTCTGCATGCCGAGGAATGACAGGGCAAACGAGAAGGAATGCAGGCTCTGCACCACGAAAAAGCCGATGACGCCAAGCCCAGCCGGTACGATCAGCGGGAACACCGTCCAACGGAATATTGCGACCGCTGAGCCGATCATCAGCACCCTCGCCGGATGCAAACGCCCGAAAACCCGGCGAAAGCAGGTGAACATGATCACTTCGGCCACGACGGCGATGGACCAGAGCGCGCCGATCACCGTCTCTTCGATGCCGATGGATTTCCAGTAGATGGCCGAAAAGCTGTAGCCGTAGGCATGGCTTGCCTGCGTGATCCCCGTGGCAATCAGGAAGGTCACGAAAGCAGGGCGGCGCAGTGCCCTGCCCGCATTAGCCATATCAATATCCGACAGTGGCGACAGGCGGCGCGGCTTACCAATGCGCGGTACAACAAAACTCATGCCGCAGGCCGCAACCAGCGCGCCGAGCAGAACCGTCGGGATGATCCATTCACCCGTGTGCTGGATCAGGACACCGCCGGCAAAAGACGCCAGCAGAAAGGCAATCGATCCCCAGACGCGCATCTTGGCAAAATCAGCGCCATAGCGGCGCACGCCTGAGAGCGCAATCGTATCAGCCAGCGGCACCTGTGCCGTCCATGGCGCAGCCAGCAGCAGCGACACCATGAGAATGCCGAAGAAGTTGAATGGCAGAAAGTAAAACGCCGCCACGATCACAGCAAGAATGGTGGCAATCGTCAGAATATGCGCCCGGTCATTCGACTGATCGGCGAGAATGGAAACCAGCGGCGCCGCGATAACCCGGACAAACAACGGCATGGACAGAACGATTGATATTTCCGTCGGCGACAGCGAGCGAAACTCCAGCCACAGCGGAAAATATGGCAGATGCAGACCGCTTGAGATGAATATGGCGAAATAAGCCAGTGCAAGCCGCAACTCGAAACGAGACGGATTGTCCTGAAAAGTGTCCGCTGTAGCGGCTGTCATGGAGGGACTTTCGGAAGATCGAGGAACGGCGCACTAATATATCAACTAGCCGTCTCCCGAAATATCATGATTTGCCCCAACTGCCTAGAAACATGAGAGGTATTCAGCGCAATTATCGTGAAAGCAGGAAATGTTCGATCAGCGCGCAGATACCGCTCGCGTTGCCTTCGCCTGGTGGCTGATCTGTTGCTTGGCGCCGACAATCGCCGTGAGGATTTCCTCAAAAATGTCGGCGCATGCTTCCCAGCTGAAACCTTCCAGCGTGGTATCAGGATCGATGCGGCCCATGGAAAGCGCGCCGAGCGCTGCCTGCTGTAGATCGGTTGACAGAACGCCGGCACCTGTTGCGCCGATCACGTCCTTTGGTCCGGCAACCGGATAGGCGGCAACCGGAAGCCCGCAGGCTATCGCCTCAAGCAGCACCAGACCGAACGTATCGGTGCGGCTCGGAAAGACAAAGACGTCGGACCCCGCATAGTGGCGGGCAAGTTCCTCGCCTTCTTTCTTGCCGACAAAGACAGCGGCGGGAAACTTTTGTTTCAGCGCTTCCATATCGGGACCATCTCCAACAATGAGCTTGGTTCCCGGCAGATCAAGCGAAAGGAACGCTTCAAGGTTCTTTTCCGGTGCAACGCGGCCCACGCAGAGAAAGATCGGATGCGCGAGGCCCAGATCAACATCCGCTTGCGGGCGGAACAGGTCGCGATCAACGCCGCGCGTCCACACCCGCAAAGTATCGAAACCGCGCTCGGTCAGTTCATCATAGATCGATTGCGTCGGAACGAGACAGGTTTCGGCGGCATTGTGAAAGCGGCGCAGAAAACCATAGGTCCAGCCAAGCGGAACAGGCAGGCGCTCACGTAAGTACTCGGGAAAGCGCGTGTGAAAGCTGGTGGTGAAGCGCCATTTGTTCTTCAGGCAGGCGCGCCGCGCCATGATACCGAGCGGGCCTTCGGTGGCGATATGCACGAAGGCGGGCTGCAATGCCTCAATCCGAGCCTTGACCGCAGCTGGATGGGTCAGTGCCAACCGGATTTCCGGATAGGTCGGGCATGGTGCAGAGCGGTAATCTGCGGGCGAGATAATAGTCACCTCGACGCCGCGCGCCTCCATCTGTTCACGCAATTTGGTCAGGGTGCGCACCACGCCATTGACCTGCGGATGCCAGGCGTCCGAAACGATAACGAGCCTTTTCATTGGATCAATCCCTGTGCGGAAATCCACTTAGGCTGCATTCGCCGCCTTCGGGCGCTTGTCTTCAAGTTTGACCACTGGTGCAAAGCCCGCATTCTCGCCAATCAGGTGCGTCCAGGAGATAAGCTCCATCTTGCCGTCATTATGTTCAACAATGGCCGTGCAGCTTTCAACCCAGTCGCCCGTGTTGATATATTCAATGCCGTCGATCTGCTCGATCGTTGCATGGTGGATATGGCCGCAGATAACCCCGTCCGCACCAATGCGCCGGGCTTCCTCGGAAACGACAGTCTGGAACGAGCCGATGAAGTTGACGGCCTTCTTCACCCGGAACTTTGCCCAGGCGGAGAATGACCAATAGCGCAGGCCAAGCATGCGCCGGACCTTGTTCATGACAGTGTTGATCGCCAGTGCCGCATCATAGGCCCAGTCGCCGAGATAGGCGATATGGCGCGCATTGCGCACAACAACGTCGAACTGATCGCCATGGATCACCAGAAATTTGCGGCCATCGGCCGTTTCGTGCATCGTGCGGTCCATAACCTCGATGCCGCCGAAATGCGTACCCTGAAAGTCGCGCAGAAACTCGTCGTGGTTACCGGCAATGTAAAGGATACGTGCGCCCTTGCGGCTCTTGCGCAAAAGCTTCTGCACGATATCATTGTGCTCTTGCGGCCAGTGCCAGCTGCGGCGCAGACGCCATCCGTCAACAATATCACCGACGAGATAGATGGTGTCGGCATCGTGGTACTTCAGAAAGTCCAACAGGAAGTTCGCCTTGGCGCCTTTGGAACCAAGATGCACATCGGACAAAAAGAGCGTGCGAAACTTACGTGTCTCTGGCTCATCCATGAGGCTGATCTCCGTTCAGCACCGGTACACGAGGGTACCTTTGGTCTGACAGAAACCTGATTCATGTCACAGTCTTATGACGCCGGTAAAAAGTATATGATTTCTAAAGATAAACACTTGTAACAAAATGCACTTCATTTATGGCTCTTCATGTCATTTATGCATGCTAAAAAGATTGAATCGCAAATCCCAAGATGCGACAAGCCAATTTTCCGGAGGATATGATCTATGGCCAAGGACACCACGCCCGACCTATCTGACCTTGACGAAAGCGCCCTGTTTTACCATCGCTTTCCCCAGCCGGGTAAGTTGGAAATCCAGGCGACCAAGCCGCTTGGAAATCAGCGCGACCTTGCCCTTGCCTATTCCCCCGGTGTCGCTGCACCTTGCCTTGCCATTCATGCCGACCCGGCGACGGCAGCCGACTATACCAGCCGCGCCAACCTCGTAGCGGTTATATCCAACGGCACTGCGGTTCTTGGCCTCGGTAATATTGGCCCGCTCGCGTCCAAACCCGTCATGGAAGGCAAGGCTGTTCTGTTCAAGAAGTTCGCCGATATCGACGTGTTCGATATCGAAATCGATGCGCAGGAAATCAACAAGATCGTTGACGTCGTTGCCGCGCTCGAACCCACCTTCGGCGGCATCAACCTCGAAGACATCAAGGCGCCGGAATGCTTTGATGTGGAGGAAATCCTCCGTGCCAAGATGAATATCCCCGTCTTCCATGATGACCAGCACGGCACAGCCATCATCGTCGCTGCGGCCATTCTCAACGGCATGGAACTGGCAGGCAAAGACCTGTCCAAGGTCAAAATCGTCGCATCAGGCGCGGGTGCCGCAGCGCTTGCCTGCCTCAATCTTCTCGTCAAGCTCGGTGCTGACCGCAAGAACATCTGGGTCTGCGATCTTGACGGCGTGGTCTATGATGGCCGCAACACATTAATGGACCGCTGGAAGTCCGTCTACGCCCAGAAGACCGATGCACGCGTGCTGGCCGATGTCATTGGCGGTGCCGACGTGTTCCTCGGCCTATCAGCTGCCGGAGTTCTAAAGCCCGAACTGCTTAAGCAGATGGCGGCGAACCCGCTGATCATGGCGCTTGCCAATCCCAATCCTGAGATTATGCCCGATGAGGCGCGCGCCGCCCGCCCTGACGCGATGATCTGCACCGGACGGTCTGATTTCCCCAATCAGGTCAACAACGTTCTATGCTTCCCCTATATTTTCCGCGGCGCGCTCGATTGCGGTGCGCGGGCGATCAACGAAGAAATGAAGATGGCGGCGGTCAAGGCTATCGCCTCGCTGGCCCGCGAAGAACCATCTGATGTCGCCGCGCGCGCCTACTCAGGCGAAACCCCAACCTTCGGCCCCAACTACCTCATCCCTTCGCCCTTTGATCCGCGCCTGATCCTGCGTATCGCTCCGGCTGTGGCCAAAGCCGCCATGGAAACCGGCGTCGCTGATCGTCCGATCGAGGATTTCGACGCCTATCTCGACAAGCTGAACCGCTTTGTCTTCCGCTCCGGCCTCATCATGAAGCCGATCTTCACCGCAGCACGTACCGCCGAGAAGAAGCGGGTTATCTATGCGGATGGTGAAGATGAGCGCGTTCTGCGCGCCGCTCAGGTGGTGCTTGAAGAAGGCACGGCAATCCCGACATTGATCGGCCGCCCGCAGGTCATCGAAACGCGCCTGAAGCGCTATGGTCTCAAAATCAAGCTCGGCACCGATTTCGACATCATCAATCCTGAGGACGATCCGCGCTATCGCGATTATGTGGATTTGCTGGTTAACCTGACCGGTCGCCGTGGTACGACGCCGGAAGTTGCCCGCACCATGGTCCGCGCCAGCGGTACGGTGATTGCGGCACTCGCCCTTGTTCGCGGCGAGGCTGATGCGATGATCTGCGGCCTCGAAGGTCGTTTCGAACGTCATTTGCGCAATGTTGACCAGATCATCGGCAAGCTGGAGGGTATCCGCAATTTCTCGGCCCTCAGCCTGCTGATCTCCCAGCGCGGCATTCTGTTCCTGACAGACACCTATGTCAGCATCGATCCAACAGCCGAAGAGATAGCGGAAAAGACGGTGCTTGCCGCCAATGAAATACGCCGTTTCGGCATCGAGCCCAAGGCCGCCCTGCTCTCGCACTCCAATTTTGGCTCGCGCGATTCCGACAGTGCCGCCAAGATGCGCGCCGCCTCGGAAATCCTGCGGGCAAAGGCGCCGGATCTGGAACAGGACGGCGAAATGCATGGCGACTCCGCTTTGTCGGAAATGCTGCGCGAGCGTGTTCTGCCGCATTCCCGCCTGAGCGGTGAAGCCAATCTTTTGGTTTTCCCCAATCTCGATGCGGCCAACATTACGCTCAACGTGGTGAAGTCAGTCACGGACGCGCTGCATGTTGGGCCAATTCTGCTTGGTGCGGCCAAACCGGCGCATATCCTGACGCCATCTGTGACATCGCGCGGTATCGTCAACATGACGGCTCTGGCGGTAGTTGAGGCTTCGCAGCGCGTCGAATAGCGCGCTGCCGTCTTATTGCTGCCGCACGTTCATGGATGGTTCATGCGCAATCAGCCAGTTTGGCTGCGCATGATCTTGCAGGGCTCGGGCACCATATGAAACGGTTCATACAATTTGCGGCGTTGGCCATAGGCGCACTTCTGCTGACGCCGCAGTTTGCGGCGGCTCAATCGGACGCTTGCGCCCGCATGGAACAGCGGCTGCGTGAAATCAACAATGATTTTGTCAGCGATGAATATGAACTCAACCTGCGACGTGACCGCGTTGAAGCGGCGATGGATGCCAATAATTGCCCATCATCCGAAGACTATGACCGCGTTATCCGGCCACACGAACAGGAACCGCGGCGGCGGCCTTACGAAATCCTCGGCAATGAACAACCGGAACAGTCCGAGCCTGAGGAAAGCAACGCACCCGTTTATGGCGGACAGTACCAGACACTGTGCGTGCGCACCTGTGACGGCTACTATTTCCCCATTTCCTATGCGACCGGCGCCGAAAACTTTGGTCGCGACGAAGCACAATGTCAGGCGCAATGCCCCGGTGCAAAACTGTTCTATCACTCAACACGCGGCGAAACTGTCGACCAGATGACCTCCCTGCAGGGGCAGGCCTATACGGATATGCCTTACGCTTTCAAATTCCGCAAAGTCGGCGCGAACGGCACCCCGCAATGCACCTGCCAGAGAACAGCGGGAAACTACACCACCTTGGGAAATCCGAAGGACATTGCCAAGCAACCGGCCAAACCGGCGCCGCAAGTGCTGACAGCGCCAACGGCTGAACCTGCACAACCCAGCGAGCCTACTCAACCGGCAGGAACCCTCGCGCCAGCCGAACCAATCAAGCCTGTCGCCCCTGTGACGGCTGAACCGCTGCCGCCTGCGGGCAATCCAGGCAATACAACCGAGCCAACCAAGCCTGCAGCGCCGGTACAGACAAAAGTTGAACCTGCGCAACCGGTCAAGCCAATTGAAACCAATGTCGAACCAGCTCCGGCACCGGTGGCAACAGAGAAAAAGCCGTCATCAATTATTCAGCTTGGAGAACCGGCGGTACCGAAAGTCGAAGCGGAACAGCCGAAACCACTGACGCCGGACAAGCCAATTGACCCCAACCGCAAAGTCAGGGTCGTCGGGCCAACGTTCCTTCCCGACCAAGAAGGAGCAATAAATCTGCGAGTTCCGGGCCAGAAGCCAGCCCAGTAAGCGCTATGCGCAGCGGCATGAACAAAGGCTTGCCCTTGCGCCCGCTCTGCGCCTTCACGGCTTCGGTCCACTCTTTCCAGGTCTCGCGGCTCCACGGCTCCTGTGGCAGGAGATCGAACGCGGCAACAACAAAGTCGCGATCCTCTGCGGCCAGAGGCTCGTCACCAACAGGGCCGTCCTGAACGATCTTCCACCAGAGCGCCGCATCGGCAACACGGGTAAGGTTGCCGCGCACCGCCAGCCAGAAAGCTTCAGCCTTATCGCCGGTGATACCCATCTCCTGCAGACGGTCCTTTGCGACTTCAAATGGCATCGCATGGATGATCGTGCGGTTGAGCGTATCAAGTTCCGCCGGATCAAATTTCGAGGATGATTTCGACGTGGCTTTCGGATCGAATATTGCGGCAAGCGTCGCCATATCGGGCATCGCCACCACATTTTCGGAAGTGCCGGTCAAAACGGCAAGGCTAACGACAGCCATTGGCTCGTATCCATCGCGCCGCAGACTGCCAACGGACAAAGCGCCAGTCCGTTTGGAAAGCCCCTCGCCCGAAACGGTGGTCAGCAGATTGTGATGGCCAAGTTCTGGCGCCTTCGCGCCCAGCGCTTCGAAAATCGAGATTTGCACACCGCTATTGGTGACATGATCATCGCCGCGAATGATGTGCGTGATACCCATGTCGATATCATCGACCACCGAAGTCAGCGTATAGAGATAGGTGCCGTCCTCGCGGATCAGCACCGGATCGGAAAGCGATGAAAGATCAACATGCTCAGGCCCGCGCACAATGTCGTCCCATTCGACAATGGTACGCTCAGGCGCAAACGGATCGCTTTTGAAGTTCGGCAGGAGAAAACGCCAGTGCGGGCGGTGGCCTTCCGCTTCCAGCTTCGCCCGGTCTTCCGCCGTCAGCTTCAGCGCATCCCGGCCATAGACAGGTGGCAAACGGCGTGCAAGCCGCAGCTTTCGCTTGCGTTCCAGCTCTTCCGCTGTCTCGTAGCAGGGGTAAAGCACACCCGATGCCTTCATCTTCTCGACCGCCGCATCATAGAAGGCAAAGCGTTTTGACTGGTACTCGACCCGAACAGGCTTGATACCCAGCCATGCAATGTCAGCAGCTGTAGCTTCGGCATATTCAGTCTTCGAACGCTCCACGTCGGTATCGTCAAAGCGCAAGATCAATTGGCCATTGTTCTTCAGCGCAAACAGCCAGTTGAACAGGGCTGTGCGGGTGTTGCCAATGTGAATATAGCCGGTCGGAGATGGTGCAAAACGGACGGTAATGGTCATGCCTCGGGCATATCGGAACGAGGCGTGAAGATCAATATGTTCAAATTGAATGGGGTCGTTGCGGGACTATCGTGTGTGGTTCGTGGGTGGTGGTTCATGGTTCGTGGTTCGACAAGCTCACCATGAGGGGCTTGGGTGGATGCAACGATAATCGCAAGGATCGCAGATCACAAAGCTTGCAGAACTTGGCTCCCTTTCATCACCCCTCTCCCTCATGGTGAGCTTGTCGAACCACGCGGTATGGTTCTGCAAACCTTGTAGGAAGATTAGAAGGAGCAGCAACATGGTTCGTGGTCCGTGGTTCGACAGGCTCACCATGAGGGGCTTGGGTGGATGCAAGGGAGTCAAGCTCTGCAACGTTGGCGATTAGCGTTACAGCACCCCTCTCCCTCATGGTGAGCTTGTCGAACCACGAACCACGAACCACGAACCACGAACCACGAACCACGAACCACGAACCACGAACCACGAACCACGCACCACTCACCTTTTACAACCTCCCCGCCGAGCTAAAACCCGGCGAGGAGAAACCACTCTATCAGTCATCCGCCAGAACGAGACCCTTGGTCAACTCCAGAGCCTGCCGTTCGAACAGGCTGCGGTAGATCCCGCCATTCAGGCGGATCAGCGCTTCATGGTTGCCCTCTTCCGCGATCTGGCCGTGGCTGAACACCAGCAGCCGGTCAAGCGCCCGCACCGTGGACAGTCGGTGAGCAATCACCAATGTCGTCCGGCCCAGCATCAGCCGTTCCATCGCCTGCTGGATCAGCACTTCCGATTCGGAATCAAGGCTCGATGTTGCCTCGTCCAGAATCAGAACCGGAGCATCCGCAAGGAAAGCCCGGGCGATGGCCACACGCTGGCGTTCACCACCGGAGAGTTTGACACCGCGTTCGCCCACCAATGTGCCATACCCCTTCGGCAGAGCCATAATGAAGTCATGCGCACTGGCTTGCCGAGCCGCTTCCTCGATCTCGCTTTGCGTGGCTGATGGCCGCGCATAGGCGATGTTCTCGGCCAGCGTCCGGTGGAACAGGATCGGCTCCTGCTGCACGATGGCAATCTGCTGGCGCAGGGATGCCTGTGTAACCGAGGCAATGTCCTGACCATCAATCAGGATCTGCCCCGCCTTCACATCGTGCAGACGCTGGATCAACTTGACGAACGTGGTCTTGCCCGAGCCGGAATGGCCGACAAGACCAACCCGCTCGCCTGCCCGGATCGTTACCGAGAACCGGTCATAAAGCGGTGCCCGATGTGCCCCGTAGTGGAACGTCACATTGTCGAAGACGATCTTGCCATTGGTGATCTGGATCGGCTTTGCGTCGGACCGGTCATCAATGCCAAGCGGCTGACTCTGGATGTCAACCAGCTCTTCCATGTCGTTGATCGAACGCTGCAAATTGCGGATGTGCATACCGACTTCGCGCAGGTAGCCCTGCAGGATGAAGAACGATGTCAGCACGAAGGTGATATCACCCGCACTTGCCTGCCCCTTCGACCATAACCACAGGGCAAAGCCGATGACCGCCGCCCGCAGAATGAGCAGCATCGAACCCTGTGTGGTGCCGTTGCGGGTCCCGCGAATCCACGTCCGCCGTGTCCGATCCTGCCACTTGGACAGAACCTTCTGCAAACGTGCATCCTCGCGCTTTTCCGCGCCGAAGCCCTTCACAACCATGTTGCAGCTGACCGCATCAGCCAGCGAACCGCCGAGCTTGGTGTCCCAGCGATTGGCAAGGCTTGCCATCGGCGCAACATAGCCAAGCGACATCAGGACCGTGACACTGACGAAAACAAGCGATCCCAGACCGATAATGACGCCCATCATTGGCCAGTACCAGGCCATCAGCACTGTCGAGCCGACAAGCATGACGACAGACGGAAACAGCGCCAGCAAGAGCGTATCGTTGAGCAGATCAAGCGCCCACATGCCGCGCGTGATCTTGCGCACGGTCGAGCCGGCAAAGCTGTTGGCATGCCAATCGGTCGAGAACCGCTGAACGCGGAAGAATGCCCCGGATGCGATATCCGACATCGTCTTCAACGTCAGTTGAACAATCGCCATGAAGGTGATGTGTCGCAGGATGATCGCCCCCAGTGACAAGGCAATGAGGGTCGAGAACGCCGCCATTGCGGCATCCCAGACAACGGTTTCCGTTGCCGCGCCATTGACCACCGCGTCAACCAGCCGCCCGGAATAGAGCGGTGTCAACACGTCGGCCAGCGTCGAAATCAACACTGCACCAAGAATAAGGGCCACGCGCACCGGCTGTTTTTGCCAGTGAACCCAAGTGAATCCGAGAACGCTGCGGAAAGCTCCGCCGCGCAAGGCTATACGTAAAAATGCCATGACAATCGTCCGGTGCAAAACACACCGGCCTCATAATAAATTTCAGACGAGAATGCCGCGTAACGGTATCAGGGACTCAATACGGCATATTTGGTTTGGCGACTTGCCTGAATACAGGAAAGGCCAAGGTCGGCGATGATAGTTCTTGACCGGTGAAGTCAATTGAAAAGCCATCAGGGCTTTTCATCATCACATGTCAGGAACGGACGCCGCCCCGAGGGGACATTGAAAAAGCTGCCATTCTAAACCTCCCGGGCATGATTGCCGGAATGTTGGCTTATAGGTGAATCGCACCGGGTCGCCAAGCGCCTGTTTTTGTGCAGGTGTTTTTGGAGAATGGGTGCGGCGCGATTGCAACACTAGACTTTGGTCGCAGGTTTTACGCTCTCAAATTGGGCTGCAATGACGTGGTTCGTGGTTCGACAAGCTCACCATGAGGGGCTTGGGTGGATGCAACGATAATCGCAGAGATTGCAGGTCATAAAGGTTGCAGAACTTGGCTCCCTTACATCACCCCTCTCCTCATCCTGAGCCTGTCGAAGGGCCTCATGGTGAGCTTGTCGAACCACGAACCACGAACCCCATCATTGCAGATATAAATCTAAGACTAACTCCGATCCCTGAACCTGTTGGTAATCGGATAACGTCGGTCACGACCGAAATTCTTGCGCGTCACCTTCACACCCGGCGCTGACTGGCGACGCTTATATTCGGCGAGATAAAGCAGATGTTCGATCCGCTCGACCGTCTTGCGCTCATGTCCGCGCTCGACGATTTCATCCACGCCCATCTCGTTCTCAACCAGACATTCGAGAATATCATCGAGCACCGGATAGGGCGGCAGCGAATCCTGATCCGTCTGGTTTTCACGCAGTTCGGCTGAAGGGGCTTTGTTGATGATATTTTCCGGGATCACCACGCCGGATGGGCCAAGACCACCCGCCGGAACGTTTTTGTTGCGCCATTCTGACATGGCGTAGACCTGCATCTTGTAGATATCCTTGATCGGATTGTAGCCGCCGTTCATGTCGCCATAGAGGGTGGCATAGCCCACCGACATTTCCGACTTGTTGCCCGTGGTGACAACCATGGAGCCGAACTTGTTGGAGATGGCCATCAGGATCGTGCCACGCGCGCGGCTTTGCAGGTTTTCCTCGGTAATGCCTTGTTTGGTGCCCTCGAATGTTGGCCCAAGCGCTTTCAAAAAGCCCTCGACAGGCTCGAAAATCGGCACGATATCGTAGCGGCAGCCAAGCGCCTTGGCGCAATCTTCGGCATCCTTCAGCGAATCCTTTGACGTATAGGTGTAGGGCATCATGACCGCACGCAGCCGCTCTTCACCCAGCGCATCGACGGCCAGAGCCGCGCAGATCGCCGAGTCGATACCGCCGGAAAGGCCGAGCACCACATCCTTGAAGCCGTTCTTGTTGACATAATCGCGCAGCCCCAGCAGGCAGGCGCGATACTGCGCTTCCTCACCTTCAGGGATTTTCGACATGGGGCCTTCCGAGCAGGACCACCCGCCCTCGCCCCGCCGCCATGTGGTGACAATCAGCTGTTCCTCGAACTGCGACATCTGGAAAGCGATGCTCTTGTCCGCATTGAAGGCAAAGGATGCGCCGTCGAAAATCAGATCGTCCTGACCGCCCAGCTGATTGGCAAAAATCAGCGGCAGGCCGGTCTCGATCACCTGACGCAACACGACCTGATGGCGCACATCCACCTTGCCATTGTAATAGGGGGAGCCATTGGGAACACACAGGATTTCCGCCCCGCTCTCGGCCAGCGTCTCGCAGACACCGAGATCGCCCCAGATATCCTCGCAGATCGGAATGCCGATGCGGATACCGCGGAAATTCACTGGTCCCGGCATTGGCCCCTGCTGAAACACGCGCTTTTCATCAAATTCGCCGTAATTTGGCAAATCAACCTTGAAGCGCTCCGCAATCACCTTGCCACCATCCAGCAGCAGAGCAGAATTGTGCAACCCGCTTTCACGCCGCAGCGGTGTGCCGATGATGACACCGGGGCCACCATCCGATGTGTCAGCCGCGAATTCCTTGACGGCCTTTTCACAGGCTTCGATGAAGGCGGCTTTCAGCACCAGATCCTCAGGCGGATAGCCCGAAATGAACAGTTCCGTAAACAGCACAAGGTCAGCGCCCTGCCGCGCGGCATCGGCGCGGGCTTCGCGGGCTTTGGCCAGATTGCCCCTGATATCACCCAGAACAGGATTGAGCTGGGCGATGGCGATGCGGAGAATATCGGGAGTCACAGGATTTTTGCTCATATTGAACATATATCGTTTCGCTGGATGTTAAACAAGAGCCCGGAGCAAATTTGCCGCAGAGACAAAAGCTGCTCCGGCGACTCGGCTTCAGGCAATAAACACGGTCCACACCGTATAGAACCAGACGGTTGCCACAAGAACAACCGAGATCAATACGGCAAGTGAGCCGCAATCCTTGGCGATCTGGATGTCCCGCTGGAAATCGCGCGATACGGCGTTACAGGCGGCTTCAATGCCGGTATTTAGCACCTCAATCATGATCAGGAACAGCATCGAACCTGTCAGCGCCAGAAAGGAAAGCAGCGAGGGGGCAATGGCTGCGGCAACAGGAACTGAAAGGATAAACAGGATCAGTTCCTGCTGAACTGCCTTTTCATGCACCGCCAGATGCCTGAGCGCGCGCATGGAATTGACGAATGCCAATAATAGCCGCTGCATGGTCCGCTCTCGTCCTTCCCGTAAACGGCAGCTATAAGGCCAGATCAGGCGGCGTCAATCCTTCTCGTGCAAGTTTGGCCTTCACGCGCAGTTTGGGCTTCAGGGACGGTTTGGGGTCGTGTTCAGTCGCCAGCGACCACAACACCGCCGCCACTCGCCACATATTTCGGCAAGCCGTCCTGAATGTCGTAATAGTCGCCCTTGTCACCAACGAAGATATGCACTTCGCCTTGCAGATTTGTCGGCTTGTCGAACGACCCTGCCATCACCGAGATGTAATCGAGATCATGATGTTTCCAGAACATCACCGAGCCGCAATTCTTGCAGAAACCGCGCGCCGCATATTCGCTGGCCGCGTACCATTTGATGTGTTCTTCACCTGTAATGGTAATGGCGTCATTTTGAACATTGGTTGCCGCATAGAAATGGCCTGACTGTTTGCGGCACTGGGAGCAATGGCAATAAACAATCCCGCGCAGCTCACCGCGCGTCTTGAAGCGGATAGCGCCACACAGACATGATCCACTATGCAATTCCGACATCAGGACGGCCTCCCGTTCAACTCCGCAATATTGTAGGTCCGCGCCCGTGTCTCGCCTTTCGCGATCACGCCTTTGGCGACCGCGTCAACGACATGCGCAGAAGCGCAGCGCCAACAACGGCGGAAAGCAGCGACCCGAGCAGCACGCCCAGCTTTGTTTCATCCTGCAACAATGGCGAATTTGCGTATGCCAGAAGACCGATAAACAGGCTCATGGTGAAACCGATGCCGCAGAGGATCGAAACGCCATAAATCTGGAACCAGCTTGCCCCGGCGGGCCGTTCCGCCAGCTTGAGCTTGATGGCAAGGAACGCAAAGGCAAAAACGCCAATCTGCTTGCCGATGAAAAGACCGGCTGCCACGCCAAGCGGCACGGGATCAGCAAGATTGGACAGTGATACGCCGCTGAAGGAAACACCGGCATTGGCAAAACCGAAGATTGGCACGATGGCAAAGCCAACCCATGGCTGAATGGCATGCTCCAGCTTGAGAAGTGGCGATTCGACCGCCCCGCTCTCTTCTTTGGCGCCGCGCATTGGAATGGTCAGGGCGAGGAGCACACCGGCAATCGTCGCGTGGATGCCCGACTTGAACACCAGAATCCACAGAATGACGCCCAGAACGAGATAGGCCCAGAGCCGCACCATGCCCATACGATTCATCGCCATCAGAATGATGAACACAGCCGCCGCGCCTGCGACAGCGGCAATATTCAACCCACCCGAATAGAACAGCGCAATGATGATGACAGCACCGAGATCGTCGATAATGGCCAGCGCCGTCAGAAAAACCTTGAGCGACAGGGGAACGCGCGAGCCAAGCAGCGAGAGAACGCCAAGCGAAAAGGCGATATCGGTAGCCGAGGGAATGGCCCAGCCGCGTGCCGTTTCACCGCCACTGTTGAAGGCAAGAAAGATCAGTGCCGGAACAACCATGCCGCCGACCGCCGCAAAACCCGGCAATGCGCGGCGTGACCAGTTGGAAAGCTGGCCACTGATCATTTCACGTTTGATTTCGAGCCCCACCAGCAGGAAGAACACGGCCATCAGCGCATCATTCACCCAATGGAGAATGCTCAAACCGCCAATATAAGTCTTCAGAAGACCAAAATAGCCATCACTGAGGGGTGAGTTGGCAATGATCAGCGCCAATGCCGCCACCACCATCAGAATGATGCCACCAGAGGCCTCGCTCTCAATGAAGGAACGGAAAGACGATGTCAGGCGGATTCGGCGCGAAGGATTTGTGGTCATAAACCCTTGATAGAATCCATAGACACAAAATTCCAGCCAAAACGGGCGGATGTTCTGACAGATGTGTGATCTGCCCAAAGTTGTTACCCGCAAAACAAAGGGCGACCCGAAAGGCCGCCCTTTTATTTATCAATAGTGTCAGCGTATCAGCCGTTGACAGCGATCTTCTGTGGATGAGCGTTGCGTTCCTTCTTGAGAAGTTCTGCAACGAGGAATGCCAGTTCCAGTGCCTGATCGGCATTGAGACGTGGATCGCAATGGGTGTGGTAACGGTCCGACAGGTCTTCTGCCGAAATCGCCCGCGCACCGCCGGTGCATTCCGTGACGTTCTTGCCGGTCATTTCGATGTGGATGCCACCGGGATAGGTGCCTTCCGCGTGATGAACTGCAAAAAATCCTTCAACTTCCTTCAGAATACGGTCGAAAGGCCGTGTCTTGTAGCCATTGGCCGTGATCGTATTGCCATGCATCGGATCACAGGACCAGACCACATCGCGGCCTTCCTTCTGCACCGCGCGGATAAGCTTGGGCAGATGATCGCCGACCTTGTCATGGCCAAAACGGGCAATGAGGGTCAGACGGCCAGCTTCGTTCTCCGGATTAAGCACATCGATCAGCTTGATGAGATCATCAGGCTCCAGTGAAGGACCACACTTGAGGCCAAGCGGGTTCTTGATGCCACGGCAATATTCCACATGGGCATGATCAGCCTGACGTGTGCGGTCGCCGATCCAGATCATGTGGCCAGACGTGCCGTACCAGTCACCGGAGGTTGAATCCACGCGGGTCAGCGCTTCTTCATAGCCAAGCAGCAAGCCTTCATGGCTGGTGTAGAAATCCGTCTCACGCAGCGTGTGGTTGGTTTCCGAAGTAATGCCAACGGCGCGCATGAAATCCATCGTGTCGGAAATCGTGCGGGCCAAGGATTCATAACGTTCACCCTGTGGGCTGTCCGAAACGAAGCCAAGCATCCACTGGTGCACGTTTTCAAGGTTGGCATAACCACCCTGAGCGAAAGCGCGCAACAGGTTCAGCGTTGCGGCTGACTGGCGGTAAACCATTTCCTGACGGCTTGGATCGGGGATGCGGGCAGCTTCGGTGAATTCCGTGCCATTGATAATGTCACCGCGATATACGGGCAACTCAATACCACCAATGGTTTCCATATCCGCCGAACGTGGCTTGGCGAACTGACCAGCAATACGGCCAATCTTCACAACGGGCTGCGACGCACCAAAAGTCAGCACAACGGCCATTTGCAGAAACACGCGGAAAAAGTCGCGGATATTGTCCGCGCCATGCTCGGCAAAGCTCTCGGCGCAATCGCCGCCCTGCAGAAGAAAGCCCTGCCCTTTGGATACGGCTGCGAGCTGGCGCTTCAGCTTTCGCGCCTCACCTGCAAAAACGAGTGGCGGATAAGTGCGAAGACGGGCCTCGACATCGCTCACAGCTTGAGCGTCCGGATAGAAAGGAGCCTGTTTGATCGGCTTGTTTCTCCAGGAAGTCGGCGTCCAGTTCTTCGTCATTATTGCACCTGTTTTCGATTGTCCGCACTGGTTAGTGATGGTTTGCGATTTCCGGTTGCTCCGGAAGGCGCTCATATAGTGGAAATATCCCCAATATACCAGTCCTATACCAATCCCGTTAAGGTTTGAGGCTGGAACGCGAAATCGAGATTGTCGCAAGCGCCATTTTGATTTACGTTAACGTTAAAGTCAAAGTTGGAGCGACCAATGCGCGATATCGCTTTTGAAGCCTCGGATGGCTTTCCTCTCCATGGCACCATGTTTGAAGGCAAAGGTGATGGTCCTGCGGTTCTGATCTCGTCTGCAGCCGCCGTTCCCAATACATTTTACCGCCACTTTGCCGGTGAATTGCTCACCTCAGGTGCTTCAAAAGTGCTGACTTACGACTATCGCGGCGTGACCAAATCCAAGACGCCGAAGGGTTGGACCGCGCGCTTGGGCATGAAAGACTGGGGCGTTCTGGATTTTCCGGCGGCCATTGATGTGATCAAGCAGGCGGCGAATGGCAAACCGCTTGTTGGCATAGGCCATTCCTATGGCGGTCTCGCCCTTGGTCTCAGCAACCGCTCTGCGGATTTTGTGCGCTATACGTCGATGGCGTCGCTCAACGGCTATTACCGCAACACGGCTGTACCGTTTTCCGTCTTTGCCAAGATGAACCTTATTGCCCTGCCATTGGCGCTTTCGCTGGGACGCCTGCCGAAATGGAGCGGTATTGGCGAAGAACTTCCCGGTAGCGTGTTTCAGGACTGGGCGCGCTGGTGCCGCAGTCCGAACTTCCTCTTCGGCGATGCCAGAACGCCGGAGTCAAAGTACTTTCAGTCGGTCCGCATCCCCCTGCTCGCGGTCGGCATCACCGACGATCCTTGGGGAACGCCCAAAGCGGTTGACCACCTGCTGGCTCACTATGCCAATGCACCGACAACGCAGTTGTGGCTCTCGCCGGAACAATCCACGGGCGGCGCGGTGGGTCATCTCGGCTTCTTCCGCAAAAATCATGTGGCCACCCTATGGCCGCCGGTCATTGACTGGCTGTTGCATGAAACAATCCCGCAAGGGGCAATTCAGCGCGAAGAAAAGCGCGTCGCCTAGGTTCGTCAAACCTTTCAACTTCTCGCTCTGCCATTCAGGCGCCCGTCGCGGATTGTGCCCTTCAGAATAGACACCGTCCGCGCGGACGCATTCGGTAATCAAAATAGAATCGACTTCAATGTGCGGGATGATACCCTCACGACAAAACAATCGATGATTAGCCAGATGACAGGAGGAAAAGATGACCAAACCGACCGAATCGCTGGCAAAGAACCTCCAGACAATCGCCTCCTATGAGGACTATGCGGAACAGTACAATACAATTGTGGGAGAGCTTCCAAACGCCAATGGTATAGAAGGCCTAAGGCGCGTTGCGGCAATCGCCGGCGCAGGTGGCCATATACTTGAAATCGGATCCGGACCGGGCCGCGATGCGGACTTCCTAGAGACTCTCGGCGCTCAGATCAGGCGTACTGACGCGACGCAGCGGTTTCTCGACCTACAGGCGGCGCGCGGCAAGAAGGGTGATCTTCTGAACGTCATCACCGACGATCTTGGCGGCCCCTATGATGCGGTTGTGGCCCTGTGTGTGCTCATTCATGTGGCGCGCGATCAGATCGATCAGGTTCTTGCAAAGATAACCCAGTCACTGCGGCCGGGAGGTGCCTTCCTGGTATCAATGCGCGACGGCCACGGCGAAAAGAATGGCGATTACCATACCATCTACTGGACGAAAGACGATTTCGCGGCACGCATTGAAAGCGCCGGAATGAGCATTGTCTGGGACAAGTTCAATATTGGCGGTGATGGCGACGGGTGGAACACATTTCTGGCGGTGAAGCCATCATAACCGGCGCAGGATGTTTGCACAGCCATAACCGAAACAGGCGGCCATATCCGGCCGCCTGACAACTGTCCGGCATCAGTCGATCCGCGTGCCATCCACGACGCGGTATGTGGGTTTGTACATGGTCACCAGTTCCTCAGCCGCTGTCGGATGGACAGCCATGGTGCGGTCAAAGTCTTCCTTGGTGCAGCCGGCTTTCATGGGAATAGCCAGAAGCTGCGCCATTTCACCCGCATCGGGTCCAAGAATATGTGCGCCAATGACTTTCCGGCTGGCCGCATCGACAATCAGCTTGATCAGCATCTTTTCTTTGCTACCGGAAAGCGTATTGCGCATCGGGCGGAACACCGCGCGATAAACCTCGATCTCCTTGAATTTCTGCGCCGCATCCTGCTCGGTCAGACCGACCGTGCCAATTTCAGGCTGCGAGAAAACAGCTGTGGCGATCAGTTCATGATCCGGCTTCGTCGGATTGTTCTTGAAGACAGTCTCAAGGAAACACATGGCTTCGTGGATCGCGACGGGGGTTAGCTGCACCCGGTTGGTAACATCACCAACGGCCCAGATATTGTCCTTACTGGTACGCGAATATTCATCCACCTTGATTGCACCCTGCTCATCGACGGCGACACCGGCAGCTTCAAGACCAAGGGATTTCGTATTCGGCACACGCCCGATAGCCAGCATGACCTGATCGGCGGGGATGACGTCACCACCGGACAGGTGCACGCGCTTGCGTCCATCATCGCCGCGCTCGACCTTGGTAATGATCTCCGTGACGCGAATGTGGATGCCCTTCTCGACCATGGCCGCATGCAGCATATGGCGCAAATCCTGATCGAAGCGCGAGAGTATCTCCTTGCCGCGATAGACAAGTGTCGTCTTGACCCCGAGACCATGGAAAATATTGGCAAACTCCACCGCGATATAGCCGCCGCCTTCAATCACGATCGATTTCGGCAATGTGTCGAGATGAAACGTTTCATTGGAGCTGATGCAGAGTTCATTGCCTGGCAATGAGGGATGCGGGCTCGGGTGGCCGCCGGTGGCGAGCAGTATCTGGTCGGCGGTTACCCGCTTGCCGGAGTTCAAAATCTCGACCGTGTGATCGTCGATCAATACAGCGCGGCTTTCAAAAATCTCCACTTCGGAGTTCTCAAGCCCCTTGCGATAGAGCCCTTCCAGACGCGCAATTTCGCGGTCCTTGTTGGTGATCAGCGTTGGCCAATCGAACTTGGTTTCGCCGACAGTCCAGCCATAGCCTGCAGCGGCGTCGAAATGTTCCTGAAACTGCGACGCATAGACAAAGAGCTTCTTGGGCACGCAACCGCGGATAACACACGTACCGCCCATACGATACTCTTCGGCCAGCCCGACCCGTTTGCCCATGGCGCCCGCCAGACGTCCGGCACGTACCCCACCGGAGCCGCCGCCGATGACAAAGAGGTCATAGTCATAGGTCGCCATTCAAAACACTCCGAATCCGTTCAATTACTGATCACCATATATGGGTTCTATAGCGCGGCTTTAAAAGAACAAAGCCCGGCTGTTACACCGGGCTTTGCAATTCTTCAGAAAGGTAAAATTTATGGCTTCGGCTTGGCCGGTGCAGCTGGCTTGGCAGGTGCCTTTGCCGGTGCCTTGGCGGGAGCCGCCGGGGCTTCCGGCGCTAGGGGCGTTTCTGCGGCAGCAGGTGCCGGTGTTACCGGAGCAGTCGCAGCGGCCGCGGCAACAATCTTCTCGGCGACCGCCTGTGCGAGATCCCGCGCGATGCCATTGCGCCAGATGCTGGCTGCCTTCATGACTTCGCGGGTTGCAATCGGGCCTTCCGACAAGAGCTTCTTGCCCGCAGGTGAATTGTAGAAGCCGGTAATGGCATTCAGCTCTTCTTCGCTAAACGAAACCGCATAGGCACGGGCCGCTTCGTTTTCGAGATCAACGCGGCGCGCAGCCAAGGTCAAAGCCTGTTCGTCAACAGCGGCACTGATGATGGATTCGAGATTCGGGTCCTTCTCGATCAACTGGGCCTTTAGAGCCTGCGCGGCATCCGGCAAGATTCCGTCAAATGCATCCGTTGCCTTGATCGCCGAAATTGCAGCGCGTGCGGCGGAAAGATGCGATGGGGTAATTTCCTGCGCCTGTGCGGTATAAAGACTGCCCAGCATGATTACGACAGACAGAGGTGCAATCAAACGGCGAAAGCCAGTTGCTCGGTTCATGGATTTATTGCTCCGTTTTCTCTCAAGACTTTGCCCTTTAGGGCTGTGTTCGTGTTCGTATACCGTCTGCACCGGCTAAAATAGCCACGCGCGCCAGCCCCAGAAATAGTCCGTGCTCCACAACACCAGGTATGGCGTGCAGAGCGTTTGATAACGCTCTTGTATCCGGAATGCGGCCAAAAGATGCATCCAGGATCAAATGCCCGCCGTCTGTAACAAATGCTTCGCCTCCCGTCATCCTCAATGTAAGGGAACCGGAAAGATCGAGGTCAGAAGCAGCCTTTTCTATCGCAATTTTCGTTGCGGCAAGTCCAAATCGATTGACTTCAATCGGCAACGGGAACTTGCCAAGCGTCTCGACATTCTTCGACTCGTCCGCAATCACCACCATCTGGGCCGATGCCGCAGCGACAATCTTCTCGCGCAACAACGCACCGCCGCCGCCTTTGATCAAGGCTAATTCGGGACCGACCTCGTCAGCGCCATCAATCGTCAAATCGAGGACAGGCGTTTCTTCCAGCGTCGTCAGCTTTACACCAAGCTCCAGGCAAAGAGCTGCCGTGCGCTCGGACGTCGGGACACCGATGATATCAAGGCCTGCAGCAACCTTTTCCGCCAGAAGCCTGACAAACTCCTCAGCGGTCGAGCCAGTGCCTATTCCCAGACGCATACCATCCTTGACATAGGTCAGCGCTTCGGCCGCTGCCTTGATCTTCAATGTCCTGGGGTCCATCCGGGTGCCTCTCCTCGCTTTGACTTGACACTTGGCTCCCTAACACGTCAGACACCCGGGTCAAGGCTCGATACTTGATTTCGTCAGATAGTTATGCGCGAGTGTCAGTTCCGTCGGAGGGCGCCACGCCGGAAACACATAAATCCCAAGTCTCAATCCTAACGTTAGATATAGGTCTGCAAATGTCCAAACCCATTGTTGTTTTCGACCTTGATGGCACCCTGGTCGATACCGCGCCTGACTTGCTTGATAGTTTGAATCACTGCCTGCATGAAGCCGGAATGAAAAAAATCGATCCCGTGGCGTTGCGTCGCTACGTCGGACAAGGCGGGCGCGTGATGATCGAACGCGCTTTTGAGGCGCAGCAGAAAATGCTCAGCCCCGAACAGCTTGATTGGCTGGTGGGTCTGTTCCTCGAACATTACAGCAAGAATATGCCCGGCCATTCGGCCCTTTATGAAGGCGTCGAAGCCGTCATGGACGATCTCTCGCAGGCCGGTTATCTGCTTGCGGTCTGCACGAACAAGTTCGAAGGACTTTCCGTCAGCCTGTTGACCGCACTTGGCCAGACATCCCGCTTTGCCGCCATTTGCGGTTCAGACACGTTTGCATTTCGCAAGCCTGACCCGCGCCACCTCTTTGAGACCATAGCAAAAGCCGGTGGAGATCGGGATCGCGCCTTGATGGTTGGCGACAGCCACACCGATATCGACACGGCCAAGGCCGCTGGAATCCCCGTTATCGCCGTGGACTTCGGTTATTCAGACCTGCCCGTATCGACCTATGAACCAAGCAAGGTCATTTCACACTATCGTGAATTGAATATTCAACTTGCCGAACGCTTGATCAACGCCGTCAACGCCTGATTTTGCTGGTTCTACTGGCTTTTAGCTTCCTCCGACATCCCCCTGTCGGGATGGGAATGGTGGAACAATTACTGCAATCATGCGTTGCAGTTTTTGATCGATACTATGCCGAGTGGTGTATTATCCGACATTTCTTCACTCTTATTTGAAAGCGGAGATTTCGAGCTTCGTGATTTCAGGAGGAAATATGAGAAAGCTTATTTCGTTCTTTACAGCGGCGGCCATGTCCATCGGTATGCTTTCTGCAAGCACCGTGGCCGGTTACTCTGCTCCCATTGTGCCGCAATCGATTGAAGGCAATTCGCAGGTTCTGCAAGTCAGAGATCACGGCAATTGGCGCATGCGCCCGCTTCGCGGCGGTGATCGTGGTTGGCGCGGTGATCGCGGCTGGCGCGGCGGTGATCATTGGCGCGGCGGCGGCTGGCGCGGTGATCGTGGCTGGCGTGGTGATCGCGGTTGGCGCGGTAACAGGGGCTGGCGTGGCGATCGCTGGTACAGAGGTCATCGCGGCTATTATGGCGATTATCGGCCCGGCTATCGCTATTATGACGGCGCGTGGTTCCCTCTGGCAGCATTTGCCGGTGCTGTGATTGTGGGCAATGCCATCAACAATGACCGTATTGTCAGCCGTGGGTCGAGCTATCACACCCGCGCGTGCTACAACCGCTACCGGTCTTATCGGGCCTATGACAATACCTATCAGCCCAATAACGGTCCTCGCCGTCAGTGCATTACCCGCTAAGGCATAATTGACGACACATGATTCCCGAACCTGGCTGCAGACGCGGCCGGGTTTCTTTTTGTCATTCATTTCAATGCTGTAAACAGCCTATGCTTTAACCGCAGGGCCCCTTTGACTTGCCTCAAACGTGGCAGGCCTGCTCATTTTTTGGGCGATTTTCAGCGTTGCAGCGTAAATAGCGGAATGTGCTTGCATTTTTTTCCCAACGCGCTTGAATGAACGTGTCTGAAGGGGATTATGAGTGAAGCCATTTGATGAGATGATCAAAACCGGCGGTCAGGTACGCCCGCCATATGAACAACTGCAATGCTGGCTTGATACCCAGAACCCGGAAAGGTTTGCGCAGAAAGCGCGCGATGCAGAAAATGTCTTTCGCAAGACCGGGATTACCTTCGCCGTCTATGGCGACGAAGAAGCGGCAGAGCGCCTGATCCCATTCGATATCATTCCACGCATCATCACCGGCAATGAATGGCGACGACTGTCGCAGGGCATCGAACAGCGCGTAATGGCCCTCAATGCTTTTCTTGATGACATTTATCACCGTCAGGAAATTATCCGCGCAGGCCGTATCCCGCGGGAACTTTTCACCCACAACGATGCCTTCCTGCCCGAGATGGTGGGTTTCCGGCCACCCGGCAATGTTTACACCCATATTATTGGTGTCGACATCGTCCGAACCGAAGAAAATCAGTTCTACGTTCTCGAAGACAATGCCCGCACGCCGTCAGGTGTTTCCTATATGCTGGAAAACCGCGAGACGATGATGCAGCTGTTTCCGGAACTGTTCCAGCAGATCAAGGTCCGGCCCGTCGAAACCTACCCCAAATTGCTGCGGCAATCGCTGGCCGCCGTCGCGCCTCCCGGCTGCAATGGCACGCCGACAATCGCAGTTCTTACTCCCGGCATCTACAACTCAGCCTATTTCGAACATGCGTTTCTGGCCGATCAGATGGGTGTTGAACTTGTCGAGGGCAGTGATCTCAAGATCGAGAACGGCAAGGTGGTCATGCGCACCACCGAGGGCAACCGCGCCATCGATGTGCTTTACCGGCGCGTGGACGATTCCTATCTCGATCCCCTCACCTTCCGCCGCGATTCAACGCTTGGCGTTGCCGGGATCATGGATGTCTACCGTTCGGGCAATATCACCATCGCCAATGCACCCGGCACCGGTATTGCCGATGACAAGGCGCTTTATTCCTACATGCCCGAGATTGTCGAGTTCTATACGGGCCGCAAGGCGATCCTTGAAAATGTTCCGACACATCGCTGCTCCGAGCCGGATACATTGAAATATGTGCTGGAAAATCTGGCGGAGCTTGTCGTCAAGGAAGTGCATGGTTCGGGCGGCTACGGCATGCTTGTCGGCCCGGCGGCTACAAAGAAAGAGTGCGAAGATTTTGCGCTAAAACTCAAGGCCAATCCGAAGAACTATATCGCCCAGCCGACTTTGGCTCTGTCGACAACGCCGATCATGACCGAAAAAGGTCTGGCACCGCGTCACGTCGATTTACGCCCCTTCGTGCTTGTGTCGGACCGTATCCGCATCACGCCGGGTGGCCTGACGCGCGTGGCACTCAAAGAAGGCTCGCTCGTTGTCAATTCCAGCCAGGGAGGCGGAACAAAAGACACCTGGGTTCTCGACGATTGAATAAGCCGAATGGGTAATGAGGGCTGCCACAGACGGCCCCGTCAATAAATAAAAGAGGGATACAACCGAAACATGCTTCTTGGTCGCACCGCGAATGGTCTCTACTGGATGTTCCGCTATATCGAGCGGGCAGAGAATATGGCGCGTCTGATCGACGCCGGCTTGCGGATGGCTTTGACAAAAACCTCGGACGCACCGGAGGAATGGTCTTCCGTGCTGATGAGTGCTGGTGTCAAAATCGGCTATGACGCAAAATACCGCGAGTACAATGCCAGCCTCGTCTCGGATTTTCTGTTGCGGGACCTCAGCAATCCATCGAGCGTGATGTCATGCGTTGAAACCGCCCGTTCCAACGCCCGCATGGTGCGCACGGCGCTGACCCGCGAGGCATGGGAAAGCGTCAATGAGACGTGGATGATCCTGAAATCCACCCTCGCCTCCGCCATTCCGGAAACCGATCTTCCGCGCGTTCTGGACCAGATCAAGCGCGAAACCGCCATCATCCGCGGCGCCTTCCACGGCACCATGCTGCGCAACGAGATTTTCAACTTTGCCCGGCTTGGCACCTTTATCGAGCGGGCCGATAATACGGCACGCATTCTCGACGTGAAATATTATGTGCTGCTGCCCTCGATTTCCTATGTCGGCACGACGCTCGACAACTTTCAGTGGGAGTCGATCCTGCGCTCAGTTTCAGCGCACCGCTCCTATCGCTGGGTCTATGATGTCGAATACAATCCGGTGAATATTGCGGATTATCTGATCCTCAACTCGCGCATGCCGCGTTCACTGAATTTCTGCTATTCGAACATCGTCGATAATCTCAAATATCTTGCCAGTGATTACGGCAAACGGCATGAGTGCCACGATATGTCGGAAAACATCATGACTCGGCTCGAGAACAACGAAATTCGCAGCATTTTCGACAATGGCCTGCACGAATTTCTGAGTGACCTGATCTATCAAACCAATGGTCTCGGCAGCAAAATCGCCGAAGCCTATAACTTTGATTGAAAATCATGCTTCTGAACATCAAGCACACCTCCCGCTATCAATATGACTATCCGGTGCAATACGCTGTCCAGCGGTTGCGTCTGCAGCCGTCAAGCTCTCCGGGGCAGAAAGTCATTGATTGGAACGTGACCGTCAGCGGCGCCGAGCAGGAAGCGAGTTATCGCGACGGCTATGGCAACCGCACCCAGCTTGTGCGACTTGATCGCGACGTCAAGGAACTCGTCATCGAGGCGACGGGACAGGTGGAAACCGAAGACCGCTCCGGCGTATTAGGCAAGGTCTACAATTTTATGCCCATCTGGCTTTATGAGCGTGAAACGGAGCTGACAAAGCCCGGAGATGCCATAAAACAGCTGGCGGCAAGCCTTAAAGTCACAAATGACAGGCTGGCGGTTATGCACGAGCTGATGACCACGCTGCACAAGGTTGTCGCCTATACGCCGGGAACGACCAACATCACCACCACGGCCGAGGAAGCCCTCACCCTTGGGACGGGCGTCTGTCAGGATCACACCCATGTTTTCCTCGCGGTTGCCCGCGTATTGAAAATCCCTGCCCGCTACGTTTCGGGGTATCTGATGATGCTGGATAGCATCGAGCAGACAGCCACCCATGCCTGGGCGGAAGCACATATTGACGGATTGGGCTGGGTGGGTTTCGACGCGGCCAATGATATCTGCCCGAACGAGCATTATATCCGTGTTGCCTGCGGCCTCGACTACAACGAAGCCTCGCCAATTTCCGGTATGCGCTTCGGTCCCGGCATGGAATCACTTGCCGTCGACCTCAATGTAGAGCAGTAATCGCCGAGATTTTTTAGAATTCGGGATTCGCTATGACCTATTGCGTCGGGCTTAAATTGGATCGTGGGCTTGTGTTCATGTCGGACACGAGAACCAATGCCGGCGTCGACAACATCTCCACGTTCAAGAAGATGTACACATGGGCAAAGCCCGGTGACCGCGTTATTACACTGCTGTCATCAGGCAATCTTGCCACCACCCAGACGGTCATCAGCATTCTCAACGAGCGGACAAAGATCCCTTCCGAGCGCGCACCATCGATCTTTGACATGCCATCCATGTTCCAGACGGCGAAGCTGGTGGGCGATACGATCAAAAGCGTCATTCACGATGTGGATTCCGATGGCCAGCGCGCCGATTCCTTCGGCGCATCGATTATTCTCGGCGGCCAGATAAAGGGCGGCGAACCACGCCTGTTCCTCATCTATCCCGAAGGCAATTTCATTGAATCATCCCCAGATACGCCGTTTTTCCAGATTGGCGAGCACAAATACGGCAAGCCGATTATTGTACGCTCCTACGATCCGGCAATGACATTTGAAGAAGCGACCAAGCTGCTGTTCGTGTCCTTCGATTCCACACTAAAATCCAATCTTTCGGTCGGATTGCCGCTGGATATGCAGTTCTATGAAGCCGACAGCCTCAAACTCGGCTTTGAAAAACGCATCGAGCGCAATGATCCCTATTACGAAGCCATTTCCGAAGGCTGGTCACAGGCCCTGAAACTGGCATTCCAAAGCCTGCCTACGTTCAAGATTGAATAGAGCAGGCCCCACTCTCTACAACCGAACTATCTCCGTCATCCTCGGGCTTGACCCGAGGACCGAGGATGACGGAGAGTTGGGTGCTTTAGGATGACAGAGATGGATGGGTTGCAGGGAGTTAAATTCTGCAACATGGGTGACTACCGTTGTAGCGCTCCACTCTCCCTCCCCATTCGTTGCACAACTATTGGTTCGTGGTTCGACAAGCTCACCATGAGGGGCTTGGGTGGATGCAACGATAATCGCAAACATTCCATCGCTAATGTAGCAGAACTTGACTCCCTGCAATCCTCACCCTCCCTCATGGTGAGCTTGTCGAACCACGAACCACCCTCATGCAACGCACCGCTATGAATGCGGGCATCGGCTTCTTGAAAGCCGAGGCAAGCGTTCATAATCCAACGCGATCAACGCCTGTTTCTTAACCCGTGACCAGCCCTTGATCTGACGTTCCCGCGCTATCGCATCAAGGATGCGGTCATAGGTTTCTGTGAAAACCAATTGAACAGGGCGGCGGTTCTTTGTGTATCCATCGCAGATACCGGCATTGTGTTCCCAAACACGCGCTTCGATCTCCTGCTTTGTAAGCCCGGTATAATAGGACCCATCAGAGCATAGCAGTATGTAGACCGTGACTTCCATGATTGCCCCGCAGCATCCGAAGCAACATTCTAGAAAAGCGGGCTGGGCTGTACAATTCAACGAAAGTTGGATGAATAGGGTTCGTGGTTCGTGGTTCGACAAGCTCACCATGAGGGGCTTGGGTGGATGCAACGATAATCGCAACATTACATCGCTAATGTTGCAGAACTTAACTCCCTGCAACCCTCACTCTCCCTCATGGTTGTTATGTTGAACCACGCGCTATGCTCATGCCACTATTCTCATATTCAAATAAATCCAACCGAGGAATTGACCAGTTGCAGACCCCGTTATGTCGTGGTTCGACAGGCTCACCATGAGGGGGAGTAGAGGGTTGCAGGGAGTCAAGTTCTGCAACATTAGTGATGGAATGTTTGCGATTATCGTTGCATCCACCCAAGCCCCTCATGGTGAGCTTGTCGAACCACGAACCACGCACCGTAAACCACGCGTGACAGGACCTACAATCCATCAACAAAAAGGGGCGCATTGCGCCCCTCATCATATCAATATTCTGGCATCCCAAACCAACGCTTAGAGCTGTGCAGTCTGGTTGCTCACAGCCTGACGAACAGCCGTGGTCTTGACGATGGCTTTCTCCATATAGAGATCACGCTGGTAGACGTCATCGAAATAATGGATGGCGCCTGTTTTGGCATCCGGCCATGCGGTGAAGTACGAGACGTAAACCGGTAGCTGATCCTTGACCCGGACACTCTTCTCGTTCTTGCCAAAGTACTGATTCAGCTCCTCAACCGGCACACCAAGCACGGCAGCCGCCATATCGCGCGGGCGCTCCAGACGGATACAACCATGGCTCAGCGCGCGCATATCCTTCTTGAAGTAGGATTTCGCCGGTGTGTCATGCATGTAGATGTCATGGCTGTTCGGGAACAGGATTTTCAATTCACCCAGCGCATTGTCGAGGCTCGGCTTCTGGCGGATGCCAACGCCGCCGCCACTTGATGCAACCTGCGACCAATCGACCGAACTTGACGGGATAACACGTCCCGATTTGTCATAGACCTCATAGCCGCTATTTTCGAGATAGGATGGGTTGGCAAGAATCTTCGGCATCATCTCGTTGAGAATGATCGAGCGCGGCACACCCCAGGATGGGTTGAACACAACGGTCTCAATCGTATCGTCGAAGAAATAGGTCTGGTTGGTTGGCGAGCCAACAACGATGTTCATCGCCAGCTTTTCGGTGCTGTCATCAAAATACTGTGCCCGGAAGGCGGGCTGGTTGATGAAGACGTAACGCTTGCCGAAATCATGCGGCAGCCAGCGCAGACGTTCCATGGAATAGAGAATGCGGTCGCGCTTGGAACTGTTTGTCTCGCCCTGCAGCGAACTGATGGTGCCACGGCCAATCACACCATCAGGCTTCTTGCCCTGACTGGTCTGGAAATCCTTGATCGCCTCGACAAGGCTTTGGTCATAAACCGTCGCGTTCTCGTGTTCCTGCAACACGGCTTCGTGCTTGACCAGAAAATCTTTCGGCGCCTTCGCCTTGATGAGCGCAACCACGTTGCGCAGCTCAGGATTGTCTTCGCCCGGACGGATCATGGTGCCGGTGGCAACACGCACCACTGGCTCCGACCCTACATCACCACCGAGCGCATGCAGATTCTGTTTCAGCTCCGCATACCACTTGCTCTGCGGCTCAAAACCCTTGAGCAGCGCCGCGGCGTCATTGCTGGACGCGAGTTGTTCGATGACGGCACGCGGCTTGACGCGGTCGACGGCTAGATCATGGAAGCCGCTCAGACGGTTTGGATTGATGCGGCCATCGCCCTGATCCATTGCGTAACGCAGGGCACGGGCCGACATTGTCAGTTCGAAATCGGCCAGTTCTTTCAGACGTGCCGGGATATCGGCCCGGTCATACGCGTCGCTTGGCAGCTTGACCGCGTAATCCTTAGGATCAAGGCCCTCTTCGCCCGCCGCGTTGAACAGGGCAGCCACAGCCTTGGCTTTGGCTGAAACATCATAAGACGACGTCCAGATGGGCTGCTGCTTGGTGGCGTAGTAGGAGACGACAGCATCCGCTATGTCTTTCTCCGCCAGAACATGGGCTTCCTTGATCTGCTCGATCTTCAGGCCAAACTGTTCAAGCGGTATCTGCGTCGCAGAATCCGAATTGTGATTGGCCGAGGCAGTCAACTGGGAATCGATCTTGGAAAAATCGATCCGAACCAGCGCATCTGGCTTGTAATCATAATTTTTCGGGGCCGTTACCGTCACACGCTTGATCGGTGTCGAGCGGGACACGTTTGACTGGGCAGGCACAACTGGCCGGGGCGGATAGACAGGCTGCGCCTGTACCCGGCGGCTTCCGAACAGAAAATCCATCAGATTGTCGGCGGCCAGTGCCGGGGACATGGAAATGGCTGTTGCTGACAACATTGCAGCTACAAAAATCGCATGCTTTTTCGAATAGGAATTCATAATACTCGCCCAGATGGTACAGTCACGCCCGCAACGAATGCAGGCCACGAATGGTGATTCACAGCCAGTTTCGCCTCATCCTATTTACAATCTTTTAACAATAACCCGTCCCCCGATTTATATTCACGCGAGCTGCAAAAGAGCTGTGAATACGACTTTTGTCTCATTTAACCCGATTCATCACAGCTTTCATGACGATTCGCATACCTGGCCCTTGACCAAATGAATTCTTTTGCAAAACATGCAAGAATGTCACAGTTCAAGTGACAGGAAACATTGAATTGGGGGATTCGATGCATAGATGTCTCCAAGTAACTTTACTATTATTTACTATAGCAGGAATAAGTACTTTAAGCACGCCTGCAAGTGCAGGTGATAATCTTCTTAAGAAAATATTTCTTGCGGGGAAACCGGATCGACCCGCAGGGAAATACCAGTCAGACCGGTCACCGATCCCGCGCCAATATGTCTCTTTTTCAGAGGGCTATGAGCCGGGCACCATTGTCATCAATACGCGGCAACGCAGGCTCTATCACGTCACCGAGTTTGGGCGGGCTATGGCCTATGGGATTGGCGTCGGCCGCGAAGGGTTTACCTGGAGCGGAACGAAGCGCATTTCGCGCAAGGCCGAATGGCCGGGCTGGACACCGCCAACCATCATGCGGACGCGTGAAGCCAGAAAAGGCCGTATCCTGCCAGCCTATATGGCCGGTGGTCCAAGCAATCCGCTGGGTGCGCGAGCCATGTATCTTGGTTCAAGCATGTATCGCATTCACGGTACCAATCAGCCATGGACGATTGGCCATGCCATGTCGTCAGGCTGTATCCGCATGGCCAATGATGATGTGATGGATCTCTATGATCAGGTTGGCATCGGTACGAAGGTTGTGGTCCTGCGATAAAATCAGTGGCGATGCCTGCTCACCACAGGCTCGCGGCTCAAGCCTTTTGCTGCCAGTTCGTCGAGATAAGCCTGCCAGCGTTCGTCCCGGTTACGGCCGAGATCAATGAGATAATCCCAGCTGAAAAGGCCGGTGTCGTGCATGTCATCGAAGGTGATGCGCACGGCATAATTGCCAATGGGCTCCATCTTGGCAATTTCAACATTCATCTTGCCCGGCACCGTCACGCGTTGCTCTGGCGAATGGCCCTGCACTTCTGCCGATGGCGAAGCAACGCGCAACAGTTCGGCGCCCAGCGTATAGGTCTCGCCCGTATCAAATGCGATAGTCAGTGAGCGGCGATCTTTGCTCACACGCAATTCCTTGGGCCAGGCAGTGGTCATGGTAGATGCTCCTTTGTGCACACCCTGTCTAATCGCATGGTCATAGTGCCGCAAGCGGCCAATTATTGGTATACATAACACCAAATTGCCATACATAACCCGAAGGTGACTAGACAACCCGTAACCGCCACCCTATCTCTTGCAAAGGAGGTTTGCTTGGACCATATCGCATTATTCGACAAAACGATTGCACAGACACCGATGATTGATCCTTTTGGTAGGACAATCAGCTATTTACGCGTGTCTGTAACGGATCGTTGCGACTTCCGCTGCACCTATTGCATGTCCGAGCACATGACCTTTCTGCCCAAGAAAGATTTATTGACCCTCGAAGAACTGGATCGCCTTTGCACAGCCTTCATCGAAAAGGGTGTCAAGAAGTTGCGTCTGACCGGTGGTGAGCCACTGGTCCGCAAGAACATCATGCATTTGATTGGCGAACTCTCCCGCCACTTACGTTCAGGCGCTCTCGAAGAATTGACGCTGACCACCAATGGCTCGCAGCTTGCCCGCTATGCGGCAGAACTGGCCGACCACGGCGTCAAGCGCATCAATGTCTCGCTCGATACGCTCGATCCGGAAAAATTCCATGCCATCACCCGCTGGGGTGATTTGAACCGGGTCCTTGAAGGCATCGACGCCGCTCAGGCTGCCGGTATCCGGATCAAGCTCAATGCGGTCGCCCTCAAGGGGTTCAACGATCACGAGATTCCGGAGATGATCCGCTGGGCCCATGGCCGCGATATGGATTTGACGCTGATCGAAACCATGCCGATGGGCGAGATTGATCTGGACCGTACCGACCAATATCTGCCGCTTTCCATGGTTCGCAGCGATCTTGCCAAACAGTTCACGCTTGAGGACATCCCTTACAAAACCGGTGGCCCGGCGCGCTATTCGCACATTCGCGAAACCGGCGGCCGCATTGGCTTCATCACGCCGATGACCCATAATTTCTGCGAAAGCTGCAATCGCGTTCGTCTCACCTGCACTGGCACGCTCTATATGTGCCTCGGTCAGGAAGATGCCGCCGACCTGCGTGCGCCTTTGCGCGCTTCCGAGGGCAATGAACTTTTGAACGACGCGATTGACGAAGCCATTGGCCGCAAGCCCAAGGGGCATGATTTCATCATTGATCGCAGGCACAATCGCCCTGCCGTTTCCCGCCATATGAGTGTGACAGGCGGCTAGAGCTTTTCTCAATATTCCGGATGCAAGAAGCCGTCAGGCTTGATATATCAATCTTGGCGATTCCGGGGGAGAATCGCGTGCTCTCATTCGGATGAATGCCTTGGCGCTTACGCCCAATCTTCGCGGCAGCCTGTATATGGCCATTGGTATGGCCAGCTTCACCTTCAATGACGCTACGGTAAAACTCGTTGGCGAGCATATGAATATGGGTCAGGTAATGCTGGTGCGCGGTTTGATGGCGACCACGCTCATCCTGCTCCTCGCCTGGCATCAGGGCATGCTCATACCACTGCGCCATGCTCTGCACCGCATGACCATCCTGCGTGTTATCGGCGAAGTGGTGGGAACGGTCAGTTTTCTTATCGCTCTTGTTCATGTTCCGCTCGCCCTCACCTCGGCAATTCTGCAAGCCCTGCCTTTGGCAGTCACGCTGGGTGCCGCCATGTTTCTTGGCGAGCCAGTGGGCTGGCGGCGCTGGATCGCCATCGCCATTGGGTTTTGCGGCGTGCTCATTATCGTTCGCCCCGGTTATGAGGGCGTCAGCCATTATGTCCTGCTGATTGTTGTAACCGTGATCTTTGCTGCGATGCGCGATCTTGCGACGCGAAAAGTTCCGAAAACCATTCCTGTCCTGATGATATCGGCACTGACTTCAGTTGGCGTATCGCTCGCAGGCATTGGCCTGATTATCCCATTGGGCGGCTGGACGCCCATGACACTCACCCACACAGGCCTGCTGTTCTTCGCCTCCTGCTGCGTGATTGTGGCCTATCATTTCATCATTCTCGCCATGCGCGAGGGCGAGATTTCCTTCGTCGCCCCGTTCCGTTACACCAGCCTTGTCTGGGCCATTCTTTTGGGCTTTCTGTTCTTCGGCGACCTGCCTGACCTCCCCATGATCATCGGGGCGCTTATCGTTATTGGCAGCGGCCTTTATACACTCTACCGTGAACGCGTGGTCGGACGGATGGTCCCGGTCGCAACGATAGCGGCGGCAAGTTCATCGCCCGACGGAGTGTAAACAGTGCGCATTGCAGGGATTATTCTGGCGGGTGGCCGGTCGAGCCGCATGGACGGGCATGACAAGGCATTGCTGCCCTTTGGCAAAGCGCGCCTGATTGATTTCATAACTGAACGCCTGTCGCGGCAACTCGAAACTGTGGGGGTCAACAGCAATGGCGACCCCGCTGCCTTCGCTGATCTCACTCTCCCAATCATCGCCGATAGTGTTTCGGGCTTTGCCGGCCCCCTTGCGGGCATTCTGGCGGGCATGGAATGGGCAGCAGGCCAACCCGATCCATTCACCCACATACTGACTGTTGCGACGGATACCCCGCTCTTCCCGCACGATCTCAGCGCAAAGCTTGGCAAGGCAATCGCCGACTCACCTGACCATATCGCTGTCGCTGTTTCCGGTAATATGTGGCACCCGGTCTTCGGACTTTGGCCGGTGACGCAGAAAGATGAGCTGAAACAATGGCTGCGCGATCCGCAAAACCGCCGTGTGCGCGTCTGGATTGAAGAGCACGCTCATCATCAGGTGGATTTTCCCCTTGTAACGACGCATTCGGGCGAGAGGTTCGATCCGTTCTTCAATATCAATCGCCCCGATGACCTTGACCATGCCCGCGCGATGATTGCAGAATCGCATGACTGGAAAACACATTCATGACTCACCGCATCTTTGGCATTACCGGCTGGAAAAACTCGGGCAAGACCACCCTGACGGTCAAGCTTGTAACCGAACTGACGCGGCGCGGCTGGAAGATTTCAACCATCAAGCATGCCCATCACGATTTCGACATCGATCATGAGGGCACGGACTCCTATCGCCATCGCAAGGCCGGTGCCGGAGAAGTGGCAATCGTTTCGGATCGCCGCTGGGCATTGATGCACGAATTGACCGACGAAAATGAGCCATCTCTTGCCGATATTGTCGCGCGGTTCGCCCCTTGTGACCTTGTTCTTGTGGAAGGTTATAAACGCGAAGGCCATAAAAAGATCGAAGCAAGACGTCGCGAGGGCCGTTCAGGCGAAAGTCTGGCGCAGAATGATCCGAGCATCATCGCAATCGCCAGCGATTTCCCCATTGATGGCGAGCAGATTCCCGTCTTTGACCTTGATGACACGACGGGATTGGCGGACTTTATCGAACGTGAGATGGGTCTTACCCGCTAGACGGGTCACGAAATGACGTTTCGCGCGGAAGCTGCGCAACAAAAATATAATCCCAAAACAATTATGTGGTTTTGCCTTGCAGATTCGCCGGGTAGCAAAAGATTCCCGGTTGCTTTTATCAGAAAACTAGTGGGAATATCGCCGTCAGGAGCAGTAAAAAACTGCGACCTTGCCCGGAAGGCTGTCCAAAAGAACAGGGGAACAGCCGGGCCACAAAAGAGAGGTTGAATAATGCGTATCACCAAGCGTCTCGCACTCGGCGTTGCTGCCGTTGCCTTTGCATTGTCCATGGGAGCGGCCCATGCAGAGGACGCCCTGAAGCTGACCATCGCTTCAGAGGGAGCCTACCCACCCTTCAACAATCTGACGCCGGATGGCAAGCTTGAGGGCTTTGACATCGATATTGGCAAGGCGCTTTGCGAAGAGATGAAGGCACAGTGTACCTTCGTATCACAGGATTGGGACGGTATGATTCCGGCCCTGCAGGCGGGCAAGTTCGATGCCATTATCGCATCAATGTCCATCACCGATGAACGCCTGAAGAAGGTCGACTTCTCCAAGAAGTACTACAACACACCTCCAGGCATTGCCGTACCAAAGGATTCCAAGCTCAAGGACGTCACGCCAGAGTCGCTCAAGGGCAAGACACTGGGTGTTCAGGCTTCAACCAGCCACTCCAACTTTGCCGAAGCCAAATATGCCGGCTCCGACATCAAGATGTACCCGACAGCTGACGAATATAAGCTCGACCTGTCGAACGGTCGTATCGATGCCGCCATGGACGACTCGGTTGTGCTCGGTCAGTGGCTCGACAGCGATGCGGGCAAGTGCTGCAAGCTTCTCGGCACAATCACACCTGATCCAGTCATCCATGGCCCGGGTGCTGGCGTGACCGTCAAGAAGGGCAACACAGCCCTGGCTGACAAGTTCTCCGCTGCGATCCTGGCAATCCGCAAGAACGGAAAGTACAAGGAAATCAACGACAAGTACTTCAAGCTTGACGTTTATGGTGCCGAATAACTAAGACTTAAGTCTAGAATTGACCAATGATGGTTGGCGGAGATATTCCGCCAACCATTTCTGATCTTTGAATTCAAGAATGACAGGTCTGCTCGAAAATCGAGCACTGGGGAATGACCTGCAAAAGAATGAAAGAAGCCTATGGGCTCAATTGCGTTGTTGGGATTCGGTGAAGGCGGCTGGGGCACCAGCATTGCAGGCGGCATTCTCGTGACTGTCAGTCTTGCTCTTGCGACATTGCCCGTTGGACTGCTCATCGGATTTTTCGTGGCCTTGGGAAAACAGGCCGAAGAACCATCCATCAGGCTTGCGGCCAATATGTACACCACGATTTTCCGTGGCTTGCCTGAGCTTCTCACCCTCTTTCTGGTTTATTTCGGTGCCCAGATCGGTATTCAGAAGCTCGGCGTGATGCTGGGTTATGCCGGAACCATCGAAATCAATTCCTTCCTTGCCGGCATGTTCGCCATGGGTGCAGTCTTTTCATCCTATGCAAGCGAGGTCTTTCTATCGGCTTTTCGCGCCATCCCGCGGGGACAGTATGAGGGTGGCTATGCCATCGGCCTTTCCTATGGCCAGACCATGTGGAAAGTGATCCTGCCACAACTGATCCGGGTTGCCCTGCCCGGTCTTTCCAATCTGTGGATGATCCTGCTCAAGGACACCGCACTTGTTTCCGCCATCGGCCTTGCTGACATCCTGCGCCAGACCGGCGTTGCAGCACGCGTCACCAAACATACATTTCTGTTTTACGGCACAGCCTGCCTGATCTATCTCGTGCTTGCCATCCTCTCATCCTTCGTCATCGGCGCAATTGAAAAGCGCACCAAAGCCAGTGGAGTGAGGCGATGACCGAAAGCTTCCTCAACGCCCGCACCGCTGTGGTGGCTCGTCCGCCCGCGCCACCAAAACGCTGGACCAAGGCGCGGATCATCGGTCACCTGCTTGTCGCTGTCTGGGCGGCGCTGATCATCGGGATCATCCTCGATCTCTATTTTGCCTGGGATATCGTTCTCATCCAGACCTATGGCCCCAAATACTGGCAGGGTCTCGTCACCACTTTGACAATCGTATTCTCGGGTATTCTTTTCGGGGCAGTTCTTTCCATACCCGTCGCCTTTGGCCGAATGAGCAAGAACAGGATCGCTTCTGGGATAGCCTATGCCTATGTCTATTTCTTCCGCGGCACGCCTCTGATCGCGCAGGTATTCCTGATGTATTACGGTATCAGTGAATTCAGGACAGAAGTCGAAGCGATCGGCCTGTGGTGGTTCTTCCGCGAAGCCTGGTATTGCGGCTTTCTGGCCTTTGCCCTGAACACAGCAGCCTATCAGGCAGAAATATTGCGCGGCGCAATCCAGAGTGTGCCGCTCGGGCAATGGGAAGGCGCGGCGTCGCTTGGCATCTCGAAATTCGTGACATTCCGCAAGGTTATCCTGCCACAAGCATTGATTGTTGCGCTCCGCCCCTATGGCAATGAGGTCATCCTGATGATCAAGGGCTCGGCCATCGTGGCTCTGATCACGGTGTATGACCTCATGGGCTACACCAAACTTGCCTATTCACGGACTTTCGATTTCCAGGCCTATCTGTGGGCCGCTATCATCTATCTCCTGCTCGTAGAAGTGCTACGCCACATCTGGGACTGGATGGAACGCCGTATCACCCGGCATCTGATACGCTAAACTGAAAAGAAGTGAGCCATGCTGAAAATCTGGGGTCGAGCCAACTCGACCAACGTCAAGAAGGCACTCTGGGCTGCCGAAGAGCTTGCGATCCCCTATGAGAACATTCCGGCTGGCGGTGCTCATGGCATCGTCACCGACCCGGCGTATCGCGCCATAAATCCCAACAGCCGTGTCCCGGCCATTGAGGATGATGGACTGGCGCTATGGGAAAGCAACACGATTGTCCGCTATCTCGCCGCTCAATACGGAAAATCCAGCCTGTATATCGAGGACCCGGCAGCCCGCGCCAGCGCTGAAAAGTGGATGGATTGGACAACGGCGAGCATTGCCGGTCCGTTCCGTGACGTGTTCTGGAACACAGTGCGCCTTGCACCTGACCAGCAGGACCATGCGGCCAAGGAAAAGGGCCTTGCAGCTTGCGGCGAGATGTTTGCCATTGCTGACGCAGCGCTTGCATCCCAGCCTTATCTCTCCGGCAAGACCTTCAGCATTGGCGACATTCCGCTTGGCTGCTTCGTCTATGCGTGGTTTGAAATGCCGATCAAGCGCCCTGATCATCCGCATTTGCTGGCATGGTATGAGCGTCTCAAAACCCGTCCTGCCTATCAAAAAGCGGTGATGACACCTCTCACCTAGGCCTATTGCGGCTTCAACCGCCAGATGCCAAGTAGACCATCCTGATACACTTTCTCGTCCGTCGAGATCGTAATCGCCTGTGTATCGGCCCATTTCTGCGCAAAGTCGCGGTAATTGGCCGAAAACACATTGCCGGATTGTCCTGTTGTCTGGATATAGGTCGACCGGTTGAGATCAGCCAGATCGAACAATCCGCGATAGCTGCTGCCATGCACCGCACGGTATGGATTGCTTTCATCCGTAAACAGCGACTTTGCCCGGTCAAGCGTGAATGCCCCGCCCGATGCCGGAACGTCCACGTTGAAAATCCGGTCAAGCGGGCTGACCTGCGCAAAAGGCCGGTGTGCGCCATAGGCATAATGCACAGCGCCCCAGTTCCATTTCGAACGGTCTGTGCCAAGGCGTCCATCCAGATCCTTCAGCGCATCGCCGAGTGCCAGAGCAAGCACGTCGCCGCAGCTTTCCTTTTCTGGCGTGCGCCCGTCATCACACCAATTGCGTACCGGATTGGGTCCGAGCCAGCGTAGCATGGCTGATACCCGGCCCTGCCAAAAGGCCGGGAAAGCCTCGCCAAGGTCATCCTCGACAATCCGCTTGGTCGCCAAGCGCAGCCATGCATTGAACAGCAACGGCTCGATCTTGTTGCGGTCTTCCACATAGTCCCATTGGCTCAGTTGCTTGAAAGCCGCCTGATCCACATCCTTGCGCCCCTCAATGAGCTTCAGCATAACAGGGCCAAGTGCCGCATAGGCATTGGAATAGGCATCGCCCTGTGCCTTGCGATTGGTCTCCATTGATTGCTGGTTCGCGCCATAGACAAGCGATTTGATCCGGTCCATTCGCCATGTCTCATCCCAATCGAATGTCAGGAAATGCGGATAGGTCGCGTCGACCATCTTGGTATTGGCTGTGCCAATGACGTTATCGGCAGGGTTATAAGCGCGCGGCAGTTCCTCATAGGGGATATACCCCTTCCAGTCATAAGTTGCGTCCCAACCGGGGGATGGTGCGCGGCCCATGATCTGGTTGGCTGGATCGCGGACGGGCACCCGGCCCGGGGCAATCAGACCAATATTGCCATCAACATCCGCAATAACCATCGATTGCATCGGCGTCACGAAATCGCGCATTCCGTTCTGGAAATCGGTGACATTGGCAAAATCCCAGAGTTTCAAACCGGCAGATATGGTTTTGTCATCGGATGCAAGTGCGGTCCACGACAGTGCGGCAACCGTATTCTCGGGCAGATAGTGATCGAGACCACGATAATCGGTAGGCAAGACCGGACCATGCCGCGTGACCATCCGGTTAAAGGTCACATCGCTCGCACCCTTGACCTTGATCGTCACCGGCTGCTTCTGGAAAGGCGCAAAACCCTCAGGTGTCTGATATTCATCCGGATTGGCCGGATTGATGCGCTCGATAAAAATGTCCTGAACGTCGGAACCCGTATTGGTGAAGCCCCATGCTACCCGGTCATTACGTCCAAGCAGCACCAGCGGCGCACCGGGAAGTGTCACGCCGACGAGATTCCGGCTCGTGCCATCGGCATTTTTCACTTCAAGATGTGCCAGATACCATACGGCAGGTGCGCCCAACCCCAGATGCGGATCATTGGCAAGGATTGGCTTGCCCGTTTCCGTTCTCGCACCGCCCACGACCCAGTTGTTAGAAGCACCCGTCGACATGATTGCATTGAGCGAGGCAAATTGCTCTTCGGCTTCCAGCGCACCGGTCTTGATGGTGCCGCTGGGCAAACCAAGCAATTGCTTCAGGTCAGGCATGGGCTGCGGTGCATCATCAGCAACCGGCGGCAACAGGTCTGATATTTCCGCATCCGACATACCAAGCCGGGCGAATTTCAGACGATTTACTTCCTGATCGATATTCGCAGCCAGCGTCACCGACATCATCTTCAATGTCACGATGACATCTGCTGCGGTCCATTCATCCGGCTTGTAGCCAAGAACGACAAATTCCGGCGAATATTTAGACGCGAAGGAACGCCCGCTGCTGTTGATGAACGCGTTGATGCCGCGCACATAGGCGTCAACATGCTTGCGATCTTCGGGGGCAAGTGCTGCAGCTGATGCAACAGCAGATTCATAAACGCCGAGCGAACGCAAAAAGCGGTCAGTGGAAACAGTCTTGTCACCAAACATTTCCGACAAGCGCCCCTGCCCGGCCATGCGTGTGACTTCCATCTGCCACAAGCGCTCCTGCGCGTGGACAAAGCCAAGAGCCCTCAGGACATCATCGACATTGTTACCGACAATATGCGGAACAGCGTTCCTGTCGCGCGTCACGGTCACAGGTGCCGAAAGGTCGGCCAGCACCATTTCGCCCGTCGCCGGAGTTACTGAACGTGCGAGCCAGACATAACCAACCCCTGCTGCAATTAAAGCGATAGGGATGAGCGAGAAAACTATCCACAATAGGCCTTTGATGATCCGCCGCATTGTCCTAACCTCTCCCGCAAATCTTCGAACACATAGCCTATCTGACAGAGGAAATTACGGAATGGCAACAGTCACATTTATTGGTCTTGGTATTATGGGTTACCCGATGGCGGGTCATCTAAAGACCCGCGGGGGCCATGACGTCACCGTCTTCAACCGCAACGGCGAGAAGGCAAAGAAGTGGGCTGAACAGTTTCAGGGCCAACACGCGCCAACCCCCGCAGAAGCCGCTGCGGATAAGGATTTCGTCTTCTCCTGTGTCGGTAATGATGATGATTTGCGCGCTGTTACCATTGGCGACAATGGCGCTTTTCATGCGATGAAAAAGGGCTCGATTTTCATCGATCACACCACCGCCTCGGCAGAAGTGGCACGTGAACTCGGTGCAGAAGCAAGCAAGCGCGGCTTTCATTTTCTTGATGCGCCAGTCTCAGGTGGTCAGGCCGGTGCCGAAAATGGCGTTCTCACAGTCATGGTTGGCGGCGAATCGGAGGCCTTCGACAAGGCAAAGCCCGTCATCGGATCCTTCGCCAAGATGGTCGGCCTGATGGGGCCAGTTGGTGCCGGGCAGTTGACCAAGATGATCAACCAGATATGCATTGCCGGACTGGTCCAGGGGCTTGCCGAAGGCATTCATTTCGGCAAGAAGGCTGGCCTTGATATCGAAAAGGTCATTGAAGTCATTTCCAAGGGCGCTGCGGGCTCCTGGCAGATGGAAAACCGCCACAAGACCATGAATGCCGGAAAGTATGATTTCGGCTTTGCCGTGGACTGGATGCGCAAGGATCTCGGTATCTGCCTCGATGAGGCTGACCGCAACGGCGCACAACTGCCGGTGACGGCGCTGGTCGATCAGTTTTACAAACAGGTGCAGAACATGGGCGGAAAACGCTGGGACACATCATCCCTGTTGGCACGGCTGGAGAAATAGCCAGCCGTGATGGATCGGGCTGATGATATCAGCCCGATTCCTTTTCAATGCTCATATAATCAAGCGGCAGCTCGGTCGTGTATTTGATCTGCTCCATGGCGAAGGCCGATGACACATCGCGAATGTCGATCTTGGCGATCAGGCGCTTGTAGACCGCATCGTAAGCGGCAATATCAGGCACAACAACGCGCAGGAGATAGTCAACATCGCCGCTCATGCGGTAGAACTCGACCACTTCCGGGAACTCCTGAACCACTTCGGAAAAGCGCTTCAGCCATTCATTGTTATGCGCACCGGTGCGGATCGACACGAACACCGTCACCCGCGTATTCACGCGCACCGGATCAAGAATGGCAACACGACGCTGGATTACGCCATCTTCCTCCAGTTTCTGGATGCGGCGCCAGCAAGGCGTCGTCGACAGCCCCACTTTCTTGGCGACATCAGCCACCGCGAGCGTTGCATCCTCCTGCAGGAGGCGAAGAATTTTTCGGTCGAGTCTGTCCATGACATTCAATCCCCTTGGAATGGGATACTTTATGGTCCGTTATTCGACCATCGTACAAGAAAATTATTCTAAACTTTATAAACTTCGAAAAAATTTCGTCCGGAAAGCGATCAAATTAGAATCTTGACCTTCTCCCGCAGCACAGGAAGAACGTTCTCTCCGAACCATGGATTCTTCCGCAACCACCCGCTATTGCGCCAGGACGGATGCGGCAGCGCTAAAATGGAAGGCCCCGACGCAGGGTTGAAATAATCCTGCCAGTGAAAAACCGTTTCCGTCACGCTGGCCCGGCGATGCTTGCCGAGGTGATAGGTCTGCGCATATTGGCCGATTGTCAGGATCAACTCGACCTGCGGCATGGCGGCAAAAACCTGATCATGCCACGTCTCGCGGCACTCTTTACGCGGCGGCAAGTCCCCGCCATGCGCATCATAGCCGGGAAAGCAGAACCCCATCGGCACAATGGCGAATTTATGCGGATCGTAGAACTGATCCCTGTTAACCCCGAGCCACTCGCGCAGCCGGTCCCCCGATGGATCGTTGAACGGCAGGCCAGTGTTGTGAACACGAATGCCCGGCGCCTGTCCGCAAATGACGATACGCGCGCTCTGCGACATCACGCAGACAGGATTGGGCTCATGCGGCAAAGGCGGCAGATAGCGCGGCGCATCACGGCACAGGCGACACGCCTTGATCTGCGATGACAGGGGGGCGATCTCTGGCACGTTCACGCCTTGGCGCTTGGCCGGTTTGATACCGCCTCGTACCAGCGCCTCACATGCGTGACATAATCGGGCAGCTGAATCCGGGCGGGCTTGAAGAAATCAATCGCCACGAGCGCTGTAATATCCGCGATGGAATATTCATCGCCCGCGATGAACGCATTGGTCTCAAGCTGCTTGTCCAGAACATCCAGAAAGGCGATGGCCTTTGGCTTGTTTGCCTCGCCCCATTCAGGAATTTGCGGCACCTCCCACTCGACCATAGCCGGATGAATGTGCCGGAAGGCGGAAGCAACCGTAGCAAGGAGGTTAAACTCCACCCGCCGCTGCCACATCTCCACCAAAGCCTTGCCAAGCGCCCCCCGGCCGAACAAAGCAGGCTCCGGATAAAGCTCCTCAAAATAGCGGGAGATAGCCACCGACTCCGCAATCACAGTGCCATCATCAAGTTCCAGCACAGGCAGACGCTGCAAGGGATTGAGTGCGGTGATTTCTGCACAGCGATGTCCCATCGCCCCCATATCAACAGGCACAAGCGGTACCTCGATGCCCTTTTCTGCCAGAAAAATCCTTGCCCGCCGCGGGTTTGGCGCGCGTCCTCCATCATATAGTTTCACCAAAACTCTCCCAATTTCTGATACACCCAATCATAGGCGCTATTGATAGCGTCGAACAACCAGTCCAACAGCGAGGGCGATGTTTCCACGCTGCCTTCATGCACCTTTCGCCAATCCTGCGGCCTGTCAAAGGAACCCGCCCACAGGCCTTTTCGTTCCGCCTTCGCCCGCATTTCCTCGTCATAATAGGCGCCATAGGATGTCGCCTGCCCCGCCTCGACCATCATGCTGTTAAGATTGGTTTCACTGGCAAAACACGTGCCGAGATCGCGCTTATACTTGTCCTGTCCTGTTATCTCGCACCGCACGGCCCTGCTGCTGATCAGCTTGTCCAGTGCCCGCCTTGCCACCTGCCCGCAGGGGTAATCCGCAGGCACCTCGCCGCAACGCTGCGCAAGCTCAGGCGCGTCGATGCCCTTGAGGCGGATATGTTTGCCCGTCAAGACAATCGTGTCACCATCGATGACATAGGCCTTGCCGGTTATCTCCTGCTCATCGCGCGGAATGGACAACCGCGCCGCCAGAAGCGCAACCAGAGCAAAGAAAACCAGCATCAGGATGAAATCAACAAGTTTCCGCGCGAAAGAACGCGGTGGCCGTGCCTGACGTTGCTGATGGTATCCCCGGAAGCGTCCACTCATCGCAAGAATACGTCCATCAAGATTGATTCTCCCGGCAGGTTTGAAGTCTTTTAATCATTTATCCATAGGCTTGCGATGCAATGCTGCCAAATGAGCAGACAAACGATGATCTGGAACAAGGCGCATGGCATTACTCGACGCGGCAAATGCAGACAAAAACATTGTTGACCGGCGCAAACCGCCGCGCAACAAGGATTTGTCTGTTGTCGTGCGCCGCGCCCGTGATCGCCTGATGGAACATGCGGGCGTGAAGCATTTCGAGCGCGAATTGCTGTTCATGCACACCCGCGCCTTGATCGTGAACGCAGCCACGCTCCCGCTTTTCATTGCGATGATTGCAGTGGCCGGTGTTTTCGCCGGGTTTGGCCGGGATATGGTCGTCTGGGCAACCATCACAATCGGCCTTTATGCTGTTCTCGGCCTCCTCGCCCGCCATCTGGATAAAATCGGCATCCACGATGAACAGGTCAAGAACTGGCAGGTTATCTATCTCGGTGGTCATTTCCTCACCAGCATGGGCTGGGCCTATTTCTCCTTTTTGGGCTGTTCCACCTGTGGCATCAGCCTTTTCCCGGTTATTCAGGCGGTTGTGCTGATCCTCGCCATGGCCATCACCGCCATCATCTGCTCGGCCTTGCGCGCTGCCATCCTCGCTGCGTTCACCCTGCCTGTTATCACCTATACAATTCTTGCCACGAGCCATCTGCAAAGTCCGATACAGGCAACGATGGTGATCATGCTTTTTGCCGGGCTGGCGTTCTTCTATCTCGTCGCCACGCGCCTCAACCGCTCGGTTTCCGTATCCCTCGCCCTGCAGGCGGAGAAAGACGCGCTGATTGCCGAGCTTGAAACCGCCAATGCCATGTCCGATGAAGGCCGCCGCCGCGCCGAGGAAGCCAATCTCGCCAAATCACGCTTCCTCGCCTCCATGAGCCACGAACTGCGCACACCGCTCAACGCCATCCTTGGCTTTTCCGAAGTCATGGCCAAAGAAGTGCTCGGGCCCATGCAAAACGCCACCTACCGCGAATACGCAGGTGATATCCATGCATCAGGCGATCATCTGCTCAATCTGATCAATGAAATTCTCGATCTGAGCCGTATCGAAGCCGGGCGTTATTCCATCAATGAGGAACCCCTGCTCCTCAGCGATATTGCCGATGAATGCATCCACATGATGGATTTGAAAGCCCGCAACAAGAGTATCCGGGTCGTTCCCCAATTCGAAACCGGCTTGTGGCGGCTGCGCGCCGATGAGCGGTCGATCCGCCAGATCATTCTCAATCTCCTCGCCAATGCGATAAAATTCACCCCGCAAAACGGCCGCATCGACGTCAAGGTCGGCTGGACAGCGGGCGGCGGGCAATATGTCTCCGTGCGCGACAATGGCCCCGGCATTCCGCCGGAGGAAATTCCCATTGTTCTCTCCACCTTTGGCCAAGGCTCGATCGCCATCAAGAATGCCGAACAGGGTACCGGCCTTGGTCTTCCCATCGTTCAGGCCCTCGTCCACATGCATGACGGTGAATTCCACCTGTTCTCAAAACTGCGCGAAGGCACGGAAGCACTGGCCACCTTCCCTCGCGCCCGCATCCTGCCATCAGCTGAATCGGCAGTAAAAGTCGCAAAACGTCAAAAAGTTGCCTGAAAAACTCAACTTCAATTTATTGTTATTTGCTCGTTATTTAGCACCTGTCCATTGCTGCCATGTGCAACACGTTCACATGGGGAAATTTTATGAACGCAAATGGCAACAACCGTCCGCTGATCATTCCTGCTCTTGGCGGCATCTACACTGGTCTGGCGCAATTTTCTGAAACACTGCTGCGGGTCATCGCCGGGGGCGCGCTGGTCCTGCACGGCTCCGGCAAGATCGCCAATCCGTTCGGCGCTATCGAAATGGTCGAAGGACTGGGCTTTTATCCCGGTGTGTTCTGGTCGCCGCTTCTCGCCGCAACAGAATTCTTCGGCGGCATTCTGCTGGTCCTTGGGCTCCTGACCCGCCCGGCCGCCTTCGCCACCACCATCGTCCTCCTTGTTACCGTCTATTTCCACTGGATCGCAAAGGGTCAGGGCTGGGACGGCTCGGAAAAATCCATCCTCTGGGCGGCAATCTTGTTCTTCTTCGTCATCCGCGGCGCCAGCAATTATTCGGTTGATGCCAGGATCGGTAAGGAATTCTAACTGGCTATCGCTTTGCCGGCACTTATCACAAAGTGCCGGCAAAGCCACCGATCTGCTCCAAGACTGCCTCATACTTATGTTGCACTTGACTATCCCGCGCATTTGCAAATTTATGAGCCGATATTCATTGCCTGCTTTTTTTGATTTTACATTTTAAAAAATTTATAATGGGAACCATATTTCATGTCTTTTCACGCCACAGATGCGGGCTTTTCCGCACGGACTATTCGCCTTTCCATTTTTCGCAAGCATTTGATGAGCAGCGTTTGCGCCGGGTTGATTATTGCAGGTGCTGGACCGAGCGCGCATGCGCAGCAGGTCCCGAGCAAGTATTTTAATGCTGATGGCACACGTACTAGCGATTATGAAGCTGCCAAGAGAAGTTGGCTAGCTGACAAAGAGTTTCAAGGTAACTGGGGATTGAAAGCGATCCATGCTGAAAGCGCCTATGCGCATGGTTTTTCAGGCAAAGACATCAAACTCGGAATCATTGATGAAGGCACCTATAAATATCACCCCGAATTTTCGAAACCAGGCAAGCTGATCCCACTGATTACGAGGGCCATCCGCACAATGGATGATATCCACAATCCCAATGACGCTGCCAGCAAGAAAGGAATGCTCCTCGCAATTGATGGCGGAATGCCATTTTACGGGTTGAAGAATATTGATAATCCATTGGATGGCTATGAAATTAAAGATCACGGTACTCACACAGGCGCGATAGTTGCAGCCCAGCAGGATTATTCCGATAAAGGCATGTTGGGTGTCGCTTGGGGATCCACACTTTATGCATCCAATGGAATAGGTCTTGGCCCCAGTGTAGGTCCGATTGATGCACTAGACCCAGATATCTACGCAGTCGAGATAAATCAGCTAATCGCATCCGGCGCCATTGCGATTAACAACAGTTGGTCAATTGACCCTGCTACAGGTAGGGCACCTTGGCCATTGCCGGATGTCATTCATCAATATACCACAGCTAAGACCCGCGCGAATCTTGACACCGCGGAGCGCGCGACCAAAGCGGGTGTTATTTTGGTTTTCGCTGCGGGCAACGAAGCACGCTCTCATCCAAGCGTTCTCAACGGGTTACCCTACTTCAGGCCAAGTCCGGAAATTGAAAAGCATTTTGTTACCGTTGCCAATTTGCAGAAAAATGATGATCTTAGTGAGTCTTCCAACATTTGCGGCTACACCAAATATTGGTGCCTTTCCGCTCCTGGGACAGATATCCTTTCCGCAGTTGTGACAGGTGATCCTGATCATTTGAAGAGCGCATACAAAGAGCAAAGCGGCACATCCATGGCTGCGCCTCATGTGACCGGAGCGCTCGGACTACTCGCTGAGCGTTATCCATTTCTAACGACCGCCCAAATTCGAGATATAATGCTGACAACAGCAAGAGATCTGGGGGCGACCGGGGTCGATTCTACTTTTGGTTGGGGCGCACTTGATTTGAACAAGGCCCTTAATGGTCCGGGTCAATTCCTTGGGCGGTTTGAAGCCAATCTTGGCCTAGGTAAAAGCGGCACATGGAGCAATGACATCTCGCAGGACGCACTTAATCAGCGCAAGTTGGAAGACGCTGGAGAAATTGCTAAGTGGAATCAGGAGAAAGGCGCAAAGCATCTGTTCGCGAGCCAAACTGAGGCACAATCGAAAACAATGATTGAAAATCAGTCCAGCCGCGCTGCAGACCTACTCAAATCACTGCACGGCGCGATTTCAACTGGTAAGTTTGAGAAAGAGGTTGGTGCGATCCTAGAAAATAACGTGGCTAGCGCATTGTTCTCACGTTTTTTGAAATCGTATCCCTCCGATGCAATAAATTTCAACACCTACCTGAAATGGGCTTCCAATCCGAAAGATCAGGACGCGGTTTTGTATGCTGGCAAACTGAGCGATGGACTAGCGGGGTTTAACCACGCGTCCTTGCAAACCGGCATTCAGACACACCCTAGCGAAGTGGTGGAACTATTCAAATCACTGCAGGGTGCGGTTGCAACAGGCAAATTTGAGAAAGAACTCAAAGCTATTCGAGAAAATGATCTGGCGAATGGATTGTTTTCACAGTTTCTGAAATCGTATCCCTCCGATGCAATAAATTTCAACACCTACCTGAAATGGGCTTCCAATCCGAATGATAACGACGCAGTTACTTATGCTGGAAAATTTGGCGATGGATTGACAAAATTTATTGCTGTAGATTTGCAAACAGCAATTGAGCCTCAGTCCGCCGGTGCGTTAGAACTACTGAAATCACTACAGAGTGCGATTGCGGCCCATAGTTTTGAGAAAGAACTCAAAGCTGTTCGAGAAAATGATCGGGCGAACGGATTGTTTTCCCGCTTCCTGAACCAGCATACACCCGAATCTCTAACCTTTAGCGATATCTTAACACGGGCCTCCGGTGACGATGCCGAAAAAGCAGTTAGGAATAGAGACAGACTAAAAAAAGGATTGGTCGAATTTGCCGAAACAGGATTGCAAACAGCAATTGATCCTCAGTCCGCCGCTGCGTTAGAACTACTGAGATCACTACAGAGTGCGATTGCGGCCCATAGTTTTGAGAAAGAACTCAAAGCTGTTCGAGAAAATGATCGGGCGAACGGATTGTTTTCCCGCTTCCTGAACCAGCATACACCCGAATCTCTAACCTTTAGCGATATCTTAACACGGGCCTCCGGTGACGATGCCGAAAGCGCAGTTAGGAATAAAGACAGACTGGTCGATGGATTGGCTAAACTTTTGAGCCCGTCTTCTTTTTCAATTTCCAATGCCGATATCGAGGAGGCAAAAAGAATATTGCAGGAGCGGATTACTGTAGGTCTTTCGGAATATGATTTTATAGAAGAAAGCCGAGTTCCCTACCTCACCAAGAAGCTCTCCGATCCATCCGCCTATCTCGGCGGATTGACGAAATCCGGTGCCGGATCATTGTGGTTGACGGGGAAGAACACCTATCGCGGTGATACCATTGTCAACGGCGGTGAGCTTGGCATTAGCGCGGGCGGTTCGATCGTTTCGGCGTCCACCATTAATGATACCGGACTTTTGACCGTCGATGGCAGGGTAGCCTCAGTGACCGCAAATTCCGGTGGGATATTGAAAGTCAAGGCTCCGGGTGTCACCGGCGCTGTTACCCTCAATGGCGGTTTTGCCTCGGTTGATGGAACAAGCGGTGCAACTATTGTCAACGCGGACGGCACGCTCGCCGGCGTTGGAACGATAGACAGTCTCGCGGTGCATGCGGACGGTACGGTGTCTCCCGGCAATTCCGTCGGCACATTGCATGTCGGCACACTGCATGTTGACAATGACGCGACCTTTCATGCTGGTAGTTTCTATGACGTCGAGATTGCCCGGACTATGGACAAATCAGACAAACTGCTGATTGGCGGCAAGGCATCCTTACTGGGCGGTACCGTGCTGGTGGGTATGGAAGACAGCGCAGCCCAGCTTGACGAGAAGGAGACAAAGGCTCTTTTCGGCAAGGGCTACGATATCCTGAGAGCCGGAACGATCACCGGCCAATTTGCTGGCCTCGACCAGAAGGTGTTGTTCAACTATATCAGCCCCTTATTGGACTATGGTCAGGCAAATACTGTTTATCTGCGCTTTGATTTTACGCAGACCGCAAAGGATGAGGCGGCACGGAAGCTTGCCGAGCAGTTGGCTGCCGTCAAGCGAGAACAGGAAAGGCTAGAGCAGCAGGGTGTGGACCTCGCACAGGTCGAGCGAGCAAAGGGGCTTGTTGCAGTCAAGCAAGAAGCGGATATAGAAGCTGAACGAGAGCGAGTAGGAGCGCGGGCCGAGGACACAAAAAAAGCGGCGGCGGCCCAACGAGAAGTCGAACGGCTGGAGGCAGCTCTTCTGACAGAAAAGGCAAGAACCTTCTTTCCTTTTGACGCGATCACCCACAACCAGAACAGTGTATGGAGTGGTATTCGATCGCAGGGAATGGGCAATTCTCTGTTTAATACGGTTCTGTTCTCCAAAGCGGGCGAGATATTTGATTACGACGCCCTGTCAGGTGAAGTGCATGCTTCACTGCAAGCTGTGCTTGTTGAGGACAGCCGCTTTGTGCGCGATGCGGCTGCCAATCGCATCCGTGCCGCCTTTGGCAATATGGCAGGTGGCAAAACATCAGCGCCGGTTCTGGCCTATGGTCCTGATGCAAAGAAGGGCAGCAAAGCCGCAGGCGAAGCCTTTGTCCCGCTGCTGCCAGCTGTTCCCACCACTGCCTTTTGGGGTGAAGCCTATGGCTCACGCAGCCATGCGGATGGGACAAGCAATGCATCCGCCTATAGCCGCAATACCGGCGGCTTCGTCACCGGGTTTGACGGGGTGATTGCCGATACATGGCGCTTTGGTCTCTTGGCCGGTTATGGCAATACGTCTGTCAATACGGCGCGTGGTCATGCCACAGCCGACAGCTATCAGGTCGGTGTCTATGGCGGCACCAGACTGGATGCACTGACTTTAAGCCTTGGCACCAGCCTTGCCCATCATCAGATTGATACGCGCCGCAAGGTCGTCTTCGGCGCTATCAATGACAGCAACACCGCAGACTATTCGGCCAACACAGTGCAGTTGTTCGGTGAAGCCGCCTACCGGATCGATACGGCCTATGCCGCCCTCGAACCCTTTGCGGCAGCCGCCTATACGCATCTGAAAACCGATGGCTTTACCGAGACAGGTGGCAAGACTGCTCTGTCAGGTCAATCTGATACAACTGACCTGACCACCACAACCCTTGGTCTCAGGGCCTCACATCGCTTTGCCTTGAGCGAGGGGACTGTCCTCACGGCTCATGGCATGGCGGGTTGGCGGCATGCCTTTGGTGATACCACACCGGAAGCCTCATTGGCCTTTGCCAGTGGCGGTCAGGCTTTTCCGGTCCATGGATTGCCCATTGCATCAGATACAGCCCTCGTCGAGGCCGGGCTGGACTTTGGTATCGGCAAGGCAACCACGCTTGGCCTCAGCTATACCGGCCAGTTTTCCAGCCAGAGCCATGATAACGCCGTCAAAGCCGATCTGACTGTACGATTCTAAGGGGAAACGCAAAATCAACAGGCTGGCGGGAATAGACCTCGCCAGCCCCGGAAACGATGGGTTTTGGTCATGCCACATCAGATCGCCACACAATTGGTCGAATGCAGCCATTGCAGTACCCAGCATATGGTCACATTCCGCATGTCATGCTTCACCTACCAAGGACAAATCCCCGAGGAGTTCGACTGTCTTCACTGTCAAAAACTCCTCGTCAGGGCAAAATGCCTGTCTATTTCAGCCGTCCTGCACCGGGTTCATTCCGATGCAGGGTCAAGGCTGCAAGTTCCAGCGCACCCCTGAAAGCTGACCAGCAAGAAGCTGAATGGTCAGATCAGATGCCAGCCGCTAATCGCGGTTGCTGACACCGGCCTGATCGAATGTTGCCATGCCGCTGTGGCAAAGCGCAGCCGCCTTGACGATACCGGCGGCAAGCGCTGCACCGGTGCCCTCGCCGAGCCGCATGCCAAGATCAAGCAATGGCTTTTTACCAAGCTTTTCCAGTGCCTTGCGATGGCCGGGCTCAGCTGACACATGGCCGAACAGGCAATGGTCGATGGCTTCAGGATTGGCCGCATGCAGGATTGCAGCAGCTGAAGTTGCCACATAGCCGTCGATAATAACCGGGATTTTTTCCACACGGGTGGCTAGAATGGCGCCGACCATGGCAGCAATCTCGCGCCCGCCCAGACGGCGCAGCAGCTCCAGCGGGTCTTTCAAATGCGAAGCGTGCAATGCCACGGCGGTGCGCACGGCATCGGCCTTGCGCGTCAAGCCATCGCCGGTTGCGCCGGTGCCGGGACCGACCCACTCCTCGGCTGTTCCGCCATAAAGGCCATGGAAAATCGCCGCAGCAATGGTCGTATTACCAATCCCCATCTCGCCAATGCACAAAAGATCCGTGCCACCGGCAATGGATTCCATACCAAACGCCATGGTGGCAGCGCAGGTCTTTTCATCCATCGCCGCTTCTTCGGTGATATCAGCGGTCGGATATTCCAGTGCGAGATCAAAAATTTTCAGGCCAAGATCATTGGCGATGCAAATCTGGTTGATCGCTGCGCCGCCAGCGGCAAAATTCTCCACCATCTGTGCCGTGACCGATGACGGATAGGGCGAAACGCCCTTGGCGGTCACGCCATGATTACCGGCGAAAACCGCAACCAGTGGCCGCGTTATCTGCGGACGCGAACGACCGGTCCATGCGGCCAGCCATTCGACAATCTCTTCCATACGCCCCAAGGCGCCTGGTGGCTTGGTCAAGGTCGAATCGCGCTTGCGCACCGCAGCAACAGCGGCTTCATCCGGTCCGGGCAGGGTTTCAATCAGAGTACGGAAATCGTCAAATGGCAGGCCAGTGGTCATGATATTCCTTGCAACCAGGTCTTCATGGCAAATTATCAATGCACGTCCTATAAGCTCTGGCGAAGGAAACGCAAAGGCTATCGGACGGCATTGAATGTCGCGCCCCTCAGCTTACGGGAACATGTCATGGATCTGGTGAAGGAAACGATGCGCGCATTGGCCTTTTTGTCGCGCTGGCCGGTTTCGCCGCAATGGTTCGATGGTTACGAAGGCGCGCTGCACGACACGGTGCGCGGCTTTCCGCTGGCTGGTATTCTGATCGCCCTGCCCTCGGCGATTGTCATCCTTGCGGGCTCAGTGCTCGATTTGCCTGAATTCGTCACGGCATTGCTTGTGGTAACCGCATCGATCATCGTGACGGGTGCGCTGCATGAGGATGGCCTCGCCGACGTGGCCGATGGTTTTTATGGCGGTAAAACCCGCGAGCGGCGGCTTGAAATCATGAAGGATTCGGCCATCGGCTCCTATGGAACACTTGCGCTGATCATCTCGGTTCTCATGCGTATCGCCTTCTATATGGATATTCTTTCCGAGCTCAGCCCCGCCGCTTCCATCGCCATTCTCGCCGGAACAGAAGCGGCAAGCCGCGCAGTTCTGGTCAAATTCTGGCAGATGCTGCCCTCAGCGCGTGAAGGCGGCGTCGCCGACCGGGCGGGCACGCCAACGGCGAATGCCGCCAATTTTGCCCTCATCATCGGCGCGGTTGTGTTTTCTATCGCCTATGGCGCAGCCGGAGGACCTTTTGCCGTGATTGTTCCCGCATGTCTGACCGCATTGGTCTTTTATGGGTTTTCAGCCCTATGCCGCGAGAAAATAGGTGGGCAAACCGGGGATACATTGGGCGCCATGCAGCAACTGGCAACAACTTCCCTTTTGCTCGGGCTTGTCATAACACTCTAACCGCACCAAATTTGGGATATGAGCACCATCGAGTCACCCTGCATTCTCGTCTGCGCCATCGATATGAAAACCGGCTACTGCTTCGGTTGCGGGCGCACGCGTGAGGAAATCGGTGCCTGGTCGGTGATGACGCCTGAAACACGCCGCACCGTCATGGCTGGCCTCCCCGCCCGCATGGAAGCCATTGAACGCCGCCCGCGCCGCGAAACGCGCAGGGGCCGTATGGCGCGCGAGAAAGAACAGGGTATCTGATGCCACGGCTGTTCTGGATAATCATTGCACTCATGGCCGGAACGGTATTGCTCCTTATTGCCAACAATGGCAGCGGCACGACGCTTGGCCTTGCCAATGATCAATTTGCGCGCTTTGCCTATATGAGCATCTGGGGCATCGTGCTCGCCGCCGGTCTTCTCGGTTCCGGCATTCCGCTCAGCCACTTCCTGCGCAACATGGCCGTGTGGCTGATCATTTTGCTCGCACTGGTTGCGGGGTATCAATATCGCTACGAATTGCAGGATGTCGGCCACCGCATCACGGCTGGCCTCATTCCCGGCAGTCCGATTTCCGCCCGCGATGGCGATGGCGCCGTGACCGTTACCCTGGCCAAGGCTGAAAGCGGTCATTTCGAGGTCAATGGCTCGGTAAACAACACGTCGATAGGCTTCATGGTTGATACGGGAGCCTCATCCATTGTGCTGTCCTATGATGACGCAAAGCGCGCCGGGCTCGATCCGGATAAGCTGTCCTACCGAACGCCGATCATGACAGCCAACGGCTCAACCACAGCGGCGATTGTCACATTGGATGAGATCAGGATCGGTGCCATTACGCGGCGCAATATCCGCGCCATGGTGGCGCAGGATGGGCGCATGGATGGCAGCCTTCTCGGCATGAATTTCCTCAACACCTTGAACGGATTTTCCGTGCGCGGCGACCGGCTGATCCTGTCGGATTAGCCAAAGCCTCAGGCAGCCTGATCGGCCATCCCCGTTTGCACGGCCTCATAGGCGCGGCGGATAACACTGCTATCCGCATCCGGCTTGTTTGCTTCGGTGGAGAGTATCTGGCGCCAGCGCCGCGCTCCGGCAGCACCATGAAACATCCCGACCATATGGCGTGCCACATGGGAGACGCGGCCACCCTGACGGATATGATTATCCGCATAGGCACACATATGATCGATGATCGCGTCAATCGACACGGCTTGCGGCGCATCACCATAAATCGCCGCATCCACATCAAGCAGCATCATTGGATTGTTATAGGCGGCACGGCCAAGCATCACCCCATCCACATGATTCAGATGATGAAGCGCTTCATCGAGCGTCTGAATACCACCATTGATCCCAATGAATTGACTCGGGTTTTGCCGCTTGAGGCGGTAGACGCGATCATAGTCCAGCGGCGGAATATCCCGGTTCTCTTTGGGTGACAGTCCCTTGAGCCAGGCTTTGCGGGCATGGACCCACAGCGCATCCGCTCCAGCGGCGAAGACGCCACCCGCAAGATCATCAAGCGCGGGTTCAACATCCTGATCGTCAACGCCGATACGGCATTTCACCGTCACGGGAATGGAGACCGACTGTTTCATGGCAGCCACGCAGTCCGCCACCAGACCCGGCGTTTTCATCAAACAGGCACCGAACGTGCCGGATTGCACGCGGTCAGACGGGCAGCCGACGTTCAGATTGATTTCGCGATAGCCAAAAGCTTCCCCCACTCGCGCGGCTTCCGCCAGCTTCGCCGGATCGGACCCGCCAAGCTGAAGCGCGACAGGATGCTCATCACTGGAAAAGCCCAGAAGCCGGTCGCGATTGCCATGGATCGCGGCGTCGGCAACGATCATTTCCGTATAGAGCAAGGCGTGGCGTGTGAACTGCCGGTGCAGTGTCCGGCAGTGGCGATCGGTCCAGTCGATCATCGGTGCAACAGCAAAGCGGTTGTGCCCATATCCCTTGTCCTGTTCAGCCGTTTCCGCCACGTCTCAGTTCTTTCGATTGGTTATCTGACACCCATTGGCGCCAGTCATGATTGATGAAAACGAACATGGGGCAGCCAAACGGCCCTGCCCACCTCTTGCACATCACGCCGCCCCTCATAATCCGCCATGCCGATTTTGTCTACCAAACCGAGGATTTGGCTTGTTAAACCCGATGCATAAAAGCCGGATGCGGTAGCGTGATAAAACCGCAACAAGCTTTATCGAACCGGTGGTTCGACATTATTTCAGTCTTACGTCATCATAAAAACCGGCCTAGAAATGATTCACTGATTTGAATGGAGGCTTCCAAATGAACATCAAAGGTTTTCTTTTCGGTTCAGCTGCAGCACTTGTTGCAGTTACTGGCGCGCGTGCGGCAGATGCTATCGTTGTCGCAGAACCGGAACCGGTTGAGTATGTTCGCGTTTGCGATGCTTACGGCAAAGGCTTCTTCTACATTCCCGGTACCGAAACCTGCCTGAAGATTGGCGGCTATCTGCGTTACGACGCATCAGCGGGCGATGATGTTTATAATGGCGGGGACCGCGACACATGGAACAAGCATCTGCGTACGGAAATTCGCTTTGATGCCCGTTCCGAAACTGAGCTTGGCACCCTGCGCTCTTACATCCAGACCCGTTTCGAATATACCGACGGCGTCAACAGCGGCGGCTCCATTCCGCAGGCATTTATTGAGCTTGGTGGTTTCCGCATCGGTGTTGCCGATGAAATCTTCGGATCATGGACCAATTATGCGGGCGATATCGTCAATGATGATGTGATCAACTACAACAGTTGGGCGAGCAATCAGGTCAGCTATACCTATGCTGCCGGCAATGGCATCTCTGCAATCATTGCTGCCGAACAGGGCTCGGTCAATGAAGGTTACTCCGATTATGTTATCGATGACTACCTGCCGCATCTTATGGCAGGTGTGAAGTTCGAACAGGGTTGGGGCGGCGTCAGCGCAATTGGTGGCTATGACTCAAACGTCGAAGAATTCGCAGGCAAGTTGCGCTTCGATCTCAAATTCACCGATACGTTCTCTGCCTTCCTCATGGGTGGCTATCAGTCCGGTTATGACGACAGCCGCGTCAAGCGCAACTTCCTTGCGCCTTGGCATGGTGATTGGGCTGCCTGGGGCGGACTTGCCGCCAAGGTTTCTGACAAGGCAACGATCAATGGTCTTATCGGCTACGAATCCGAGGGCACCATTGCTGCGGCTCTGAATGTTGGCTACGAAATCGTTCCGGGCTTTGTGATCACACCGGAACTGAACTACACCAAGTTTGATGGCGACCGTAAGGCGGATTCAATTGCCCATGGTGGTAGTGACGATGCATTCGGTGGCACACTGCGCTTCCAGCGCAATTTCTAAACAAATCGCAAAAGCATAATAAAACCGGGGGCTTGCTCCCGGTTTCTGCATATATGAATTGAATTCAGTTCAGATTTGTTCCGAAACAGCCGCAAACGCAGCGGATTTCTTCAGAACTGCAACAAATGCAGCACCGGCATTGGCGACAACACCAGAATTATCGATCATCACGGCATCCAATGGATCGCAAGGGTTTGGTGCCGCCCGCATCAGGCGACGCTTGATTTCCTCAGCGCCTTCCCGCCCGCGCGCGGCAAGGCGCTGCGCCAGAACCTCATGCGAGGCCGTAATGTGCACCACGATGAAATTGGCATAGGACTCCCGCAACGCAGGCAGAATTGCCCGCGAGACATTGGCAATGGCAACGGTACCCTGTTCCACCTGCAGGTTTACCGAAACAGGCAGCCCATAACGCAGGCCATGCGCTTCCCAGCAGTGGCAGAACGCCCCTTCCCGCTGCGCGGTCAGAAACGCCTCTTCGCTCAAGCTGTCATGGTCTTCTGCATCGACAGTCGATGGCCGTGTCACCACGCGGCGCACGAAATGGAAATCCGGTTGGCCGCGCAGCGCCTCCCGCGCGAAATCCATGATTGTGTCCTTGCCCGCACCGCTTGGGCCGACCACCGCGACAAACACGCCGTTGCGCAAAGGGGCTGAGGCAGGATTGAGCGCGCGTTCGATCGTTGCCGCCGCCATCAGACTACCCGGCGGCCTTCGCGCCAAACGGTGCGCACAACGGGAATGTGCTCATCAACACGAACCCGGACCAGATCGGCACGCTTGCCAATGTCGATAACACCGCGATCATCAAAACCAACAGCTTCGGCTGGATTTTTCGTCACCAGCCGCACCGCGTCGGGCAGGGTGATGCCATCGACAACTTCACTGAGGAAGAAGGTCGACTGGATCAGGCTGAACGGAATATAATCCGAGGACAGAATATCGAGGTGGCCGTGTTCGACCAATTCGCGAGCCGAAACATTGCCCGAATGCGAGCCGCCACGAACAACGTTCGGTGCCCCCATCAGCACAGCGAGCCCCGCCGCTTTTGAAGCAGCAGCCGCTTCCAGAGTCGTTGGAAATTCAGCCACATGAATGCCCTGCTCAATCGCTTCATCCACATGGGCTGATGTCGCGTCATCATGGCTGGCCAGCACAATGCCACGCTCGCGGCACATATCAGAAATCGCCTTGCGCTGGGGTGCAGAGTTACGCGCAGATTCTTCCATGCGCTTTTCGCAGAACACAGCGAATTCCACATCGGAAAGCTTCAGCTTGCGCTGATAGTAGTAGGCATAGGTTTCGAGATTGACGAACTGGCGCTGGCCGGGAGCGTGATCCATCAGCGATGCCAGCCGCACGCGGCTGTCATTATCGAAAAAGTGAAAGCCATTGAGGCAATCGGCTTCCGATACTTCGCAGCGCAAGTGAAAATAATGGTCGGCGCGCAAGCGGTCCTGCTGCACGCTGTCTTCAATCGCATCGGCCAGCTTGCGGATTTCCTCGGCTGACATATCCGCATCGCGGTCAAGACCGATCCGCAGCGCATCGAGAACCGTGGTGATGCCTGACGTGGCAATCTGCGCATCATGGGCAAGCACGGCGGCAATCGGGTTCCAGCGCACGCGCGGACGCGGTGCATAATGCCCCTCCAGATGATCCGTATGCAATTCCACGAGACCGGGAATGAGATAATCGCCGTCAAAATCCTCGCCGCCCGCAATTGTGCCGGTTGAGATATCGGCAATCTTGCCATCACGGATCAGGACCGATCCGGTGATAACCTCGTTTTCGAGAACGATTTGCGCATTGTTCAGGCTCAATTCGGCGGACATGATCAGGCAGTCTTTCTACGGTTGGTTCCGGCCAGCGGATGCAGCGAGTGAATTTCAAAGGGAAAGCCCGGCTCGGCTTCCGTAAACAAAGCGAGATTATTGATTTCGACTGGTTCTTCGAGGACTGGTTCCAAGAATTCACCCAAAATGCGTTCGATTTTGGGCCTGTCGCGCTCGGGAACCGGGCCTGTTAACGTCATATGGAAGCGGAATTCCTCAAACACATAGGGATAGCCCCATTGTTCGAGATTGCGCCGCTGGGCCAGAGACAGTTTTTCCGGGTTGCGGCGCTTAACTTCGGCTTCGCTCGGCGGCGCACGAAAACGGTCAAAGGCAACGGTGACATCGTTCGCCAGTTGGTTCAGCCGCTCAACGGGTTCTTCAGGAACCAGCGCAAAAAACCCTTCGAGATTGGCAATCACCAGCTTTGGAATTTCCACGGGCTCAATCGACGAGGCAAAATGCATCATGGCCGACAAAAGCTCGCGCTCTTCAATGCCTTCAGCCAGATGAAACGGCGCCTTCAGGGTCGCGTGAAAACCGTAGCGGCGCGCGGACTCGGTCAATTGCGCAAAATGCTCATGCGCCAGATCGCGGATCTGTGGCGGCCTGACCGGTTGCCCGGTAAAGGCGTTGCGGCCAAGCCAGTTCGCCGCCACTTTCAATAGCGGGTCGGCCGATGGCGGCGTGAAATAGATTGCATAGCGCATGGGTGATTCCTCTGGAACAGTCTCGCGTTACGCCCCGAATATGACAAGCCTTTGAAGGTCACGAATTAATGGTGCGACTTTCCGGCCAGACGGGATCGCAGCGCGTTCGATATGCCGTCGAAAATGAATATCACAGCAAGGATGAGGACGACCATATAGGCAACATTGTGCCAGTTTGTATTGGTGCGCATGGCCTCCCACAGTTTGAGGCCGATACCACCCGCCCCCATCGCGCCGATAATAGTGGCCGAGCGCGTATTGGACTCCCAGAAATACAGCGCCTGGCTCGCAAAAACCGGCAGCACCTGCGGCATGACACCATAGCGCTGCACATTGGCCGGCGACGCACCGACGGATTTGACGCCCTCGCGCTGCTTGTCGTCGATATTTTCAAGCGTTTCCGAATAGACCTTGCCGAGCGTGCCGGTGTCGGTGAAGAAAATCGCCGAAATACCGGCAAGCGGTCCGGGACCGAAAGCCCGGGTAAAGAACAATGCCCAGATCAGCATATCCACCGAACGCAGGAAATCGAAGAAGCGCTTGGTGATCTGGTTGGCAAAGAAATTCGGCGTGATGTTGCGCGCCGCCATGAAGGCCAGCGGAAACGCCACCAGTGACGCCATGAGCGTGCCCATAAAGGCCATGACAATGGTCTGCAGGAGTTTTGTCCAGACATCGCCATGCTGCCACGACGAGTTGAACCAGATATTGTCGAAGGCCAACGCCGCATTCGACATTTCGGGCTTGATGCGGTCGCCGCTGACGATCATGGAAGTCACTTCACCGAACGACTTGCCCCAGAATGGCGACGCCGTATCGAACACAAAGTTCGCCCAGCCGAGGAACCGGCGGCTCACCACCACGCGTTGCGGAATAATATCCGCCTGCCCGGCAAAGCCGAAGGTCACGGTGACCTGATCTTCCTTGAGGGTCGCCCAATCCGGCAATGGTCCCTGCGGCTTGGCACCATCGGTTGCAAGGAGAACTGTCAGGCTCTCGGATCCACGCGTCGCGATGACCCGCTGATCGTTGATATCGAGCTTTTTGTCTGGACCGAATGCGATGGTGACATTGTTGCCGTCCTTGACAACCCAGCTTGGGTTCGGGTTGTCGCCGAGTTCAGAAAAGCGCGGATAGCTGACAGTTGTTCCCGTTGGCGTCGGGCGAACTGTGGTGCGGATCGCATAAGACACCCAATCGCGCGCATAAAGCTCGGCACGCTGCCATTGGCCGCTCGCCAGCACTGTCCCGATGGAAAAGAACCACCAGCAGTAGAAAACATAGAGCACAATCCCCGCTGCAATCACCAGAGGCATAAAACGCCGCCAGAATGGCGGATTAAACACGGCGGGATGCCGCAACTCAAAATCGGCAATGGCATCGGCTGTCATGGCGTTCATAAGAATTTCCTAACCGCCGAAGGCAAAGGCCTGCTCGCCAACGAGGCGGCGGCGCAGCCATGCGGAAAACTGGTCCACGGCAATGATGGTGATGAACAGAAGCAGGATGATTGCGAGCGTCTTGGCCTGATGGCCACGGCCGATAGACAGGCGCAGCTCCTCACCGATACCACCGCCACCGACAGCGCCGATGATGGTCGATGCCCGCACGTTGATCTCAAGCCGCAGAAGCGCATAGGACATGAAATTCGGCATGACCTGCGGCACGATGCCGAAGCCGACGCGCTCGATCCAGTTGGCACCGACAGCACGCAAGCCCTCGTCCGCCTTCATATCCGCGTTCTCGACCACTTCGAAGAACAGCTTACCGAGTGCACCGATGGTGTGAATGCCCACGGCAAACATCGCCGGGATCGGCCCGAGCGACAGGATCGCGGCAAAGAAACCGGCAATGACGATCTCGGGAAAGGCACGCAAAATTTCCATATAGCGGCGCGCGGCAAACCGGATGAACCGGTTTTTGACGAGGTTCTTGGCCGCCAGAAAGCAGATCATGAAACCGAAGATAAAACCCACAAGCGTCGCCAGGATCGCGATATTCAGCGTCTCCAGCATCTTGTAGAAATATTCGGGCATATAGAAGCCGCCAAACAGATAAACCCGGCCTTCCGGATAATCATATTTCAGGCTTCCATCGAAATAGGGCGACGGCAGATCGAACATGGCGCGCCAGACTTCCCAGCCGTCGCGCGGGATCAGATCCCCGGCAAAATCGAAAAGATGCGGCAAACGATCAAAGAACTTGCCGGCATTGGATTCATTGGCAAACCACAGGGACCCGGCGATAGTCACCAGCAGCCCGATAGCGATAATCCAGCTATAGGCGCGGCGGCGTCCGGCAAGCTCCTGCCAGTGCCGTTCGATCTGGATGCCGTCGGGTGACAACTCAGCGGAAGCGGTTTTGCTCATTGCACAAATCCTTCAAGGTGCCAGCAAACAAAATCACGGCCAGTCGTAAGGACCGGCCGTGATGATGCGTGTCTGGCTTATCCGCCGATCTGCGCTTTGCGAGCGTCGATGATGGGCTGATAGAACTGGGTGTTCACCTCAGTGTAGCTCTTGAAATCACCGCCCATGGTGGCAGCAAAGCAGGCTGGATCGCTCTTTGGCAGGTCGAGCATGAATGCCTTGAACTTGGACTTCAGGCCCGAATCCAGCGAGGTGCGGATAACAATAGGACCGTTCGGGATCAGCGGCGACTTCCAGAGTTCGACGAAATCCTTCATGTCGATCAGGCCCTTGTCGACCATCTTGCGCAGATTGCCGGATGTGTAGCCTTCATCAAACTTGCCAACGCCGGAGCCGAATGTCGTACCGGCATCGAACTTGCCATCCTTGACGGCCAGAACGAGGTTTTCATGACCGCCGCCAAAGCCGGTTTCGGAGAAATAGTCCTTGACCGAAGTCTTGATGTCTTTTGGCAGCGAGGTCACTGGAATGAGATAGCCGGACGTGGAATCCGGATCGGCAAAACCAAGCTTCTTGCCCTTCATGTCGGCAAGCGTCTTGATGCCGCTGTCCTTGCGGGCAACCATGATGGAGTAATAACCGGTCGCGCCATCGGTCTGAACGGTGGTCAGGATTGGTTCAACAGCGTTCGGGTTGGTCAGGTAGATCTTGGCAAAGCCAGAAGCGCCCAATTCCGCATAATCGAGGGTGCCGCCGAGCAGGCCCTGGATGACGCCATCATAATCCGTCGCCGGGAACAGCTTGACGTCCTTGACGCCGAGAACTTTCGGCAGCTTGTCGACGATGCACTGGTAGTTGCGCAGACGGTCGGCTTCGTTTTCGCCGCCAATGATACCAACACGAAACGTTTCAAGGTTTTCAGCGCGGGCCATTGTGCCGGTAAATATGGCGCTGATCGCAATCGCACCCATAAGGGCTTTCCTAAGCAACATGACTATCTCTCCTGTCAAAGCTTCAAAGTTTTTTATGTGACTTGAGCCCGTTACGTGGGCAAGCCGATCCGTTTGCGCTTAACGCGCGGCCAATATGGCCTCCAATTCGGGGATTGGTGTCGGCGCTTGACGCGCAATGCTTGTCGATGTGATGGCTTCCGAAAAAGCGTCCTTCAGGCCATCCGCACCATAGATGCGGCGGGCGGCGGCCTCAGTCAGGTCATCAGGTGTTCCATCAAAAACCACTTTGCCACCCTGCATGCCGATGATGCGCTCGCAGAAATGCCGCGCCGTATCGAGCGTGTGCAGGTTGGTGATAACGGTCAGACCCTCTTTCTCATTAATGTCGCGCAAAGATTCCATCACCACCTGCGCATTACGCGGATCGAGCGAAGCAATGGGTTCATCAGCAAGAATAACTTTGGGGTTCTGCATGAGCGCACGGGCAATGGCGACGCGCTGCTGTTGTCCGCCGGAGAGTGTTCCGGCCCGCTGCAATGCGGTTTTGGCAATATCGAGCCGCTCCAGCGCGGCGATTGCCATGGCACGTTCTTCCCGTGAGAAAATGCCAAGAATACTTTTGATGGTGGATCGGTGGTTGAGGCGTCCGAGGAGGACATTGGTCAGCACATCAAGGCGGGGAACAAGATTAAACTGCTGAAAGATCATCGCGCAATCGCGTTGCCAATTTCGCAGCGCCGACCCGTTCAGCTTCGCCACATCCTTGCCATCAAAGATGATCGACCCTTCCGACGGGTCGATCAGGCGATTGATCATGCGCAGCAATGTCGACTTGCCCGCGCCCGAACGGCCGATGACGCCAACCATCTGCCCCTGCGGGATTTCAACATTGACATTGTCGATGGCAATATTGTTGCCAAAACGACGTGTCACGTTTTCAATCTTCAGCATAGGCCAATCCTTGTTGGTATTGCCCTGTCCTAAAGCTCTACTGTGAAGGTGCTATGGCACTTTTGTTGCACTTACGTGACAACTGTTGATAGCAAAACTCAACTCGAATGTTTTTCGAGAAATGCCTCAATATCCAGAGCGCGAAAATCATCGAGAGCACCACGCAGGCGTGCATGGTCCCAGTCCCACCACGCCAGTGTTTGCAGGCGTTCGGCGATCTTCCGGTCGAAACGATCACGGATTTTGCGCGCAGGAACACCCCCGACAATCGTATAGGGATCAACATCGCGTGAGACGACCGCCCCTGCCCCGATCACCGCACCATCGCCGACCGTAACACCCGGCAAAACGGTCGCGCCATGGCCAATCCAGACATCATGGCCGATGCGCACCTGATTGGTGCGGCGCCATTCGAAAAAGTCCTCTTCCGGCCCGGCATCATCCCAGTAATCATTGGCCCGATAGGTGAAGTGGTGCAGCGTTGCGCGCCAGGTCGGATGGTTGGTCGCGTTGATGCGAACACTGGCGGCAATATTGGCAAATTTGCCTATCGTGGCACACCAGACCGCGCCGTCCTGCATGATGTAGGAATAATCATCGAGCCTCGTTTCGCTGATCCGGCAACGCTCGGAAATTTCCGTATAGCGGCCAAGTTCGCAATCCTCGACATGGGCGGTGGCATGAATAAGCGGTGTTTCGGAAAGCCGGGTCATGCTGCCTCGCTGGTCACGGCGAATGCGGTCACGTCGATAATCCTGTCGGCCACTGCCGTGCGGACATCCTCATCGTGGAAAATGCCGAGCATGGCGGTCCCTGCCTCTTTCTTGGCCCGGATCATGGAAACCACCACTTCACGGTTTTTCGCATCGAGCGATGCCGTCGGTTCGTCCAAAAGCAGGATCGGGTGATCGGTGATAAAACCGCGCGCAATGTTGACGCGTTGCTGTTCACCGCCGGAAAAGGTTGCAGGCGGCAACGACCAGAGCCGTTCCGGCAGGTTCAAACCTGCAAGCAACACAGCTGCCCTGTCACAGGCTTGCCTGCGATCAACACCACGCGCCACCAGCGGTTCAGCAACCACATCAAGCGCCGACACGCGCGGCACAGTGCGCAGAAACTGGCTGACATAACCGATCATATCGCGGCGCACGCCGAGAACCGTGCGCGGATCGGCGGACGCAAGATCAACAAGGCGGTCGCCATAGGGCACGATGATCTGGCCCTGATCGACGGCATAATTGCCATAGACCATTTTCAGGATCGAGCTTTTGCCCGCTCCGGATGGACCACCGAGAACGGCACATTCGCCCGCCTTGATGGAAAACGAGACATTCGCCACCACGGGCAAACGAATACCGTCGCGCAGATGCATGGTGAAACTTTTGGCGACATCGGAAACAACAAGAGGTGTTGGCATGATGTTAAACCTGCAGAATGGAGGAAACGAGAAGCTGGGTGTATGGCGCCTGTGGGTCATCAAGCACCCGATCAGTCAGACCTGTCTCGACAATATGGCCATCCTTCATCACCATCATTCGGTGTGAAAGCAGCCGTGCCACGGCGAGATCGTGGGTGACCACAATTGCCGCGAGCCCAAGATCACTCACCAAACCGCGCAAAAGATCAAGCAGACGCGCCTGCACGGAAACATCGAGGCCACCGGTTGGTTCATCCATGAACACAAGCCGGGGGTTGGTCACGAGATTGCGTGCAATCTGCAGACGCTGGCGCATGCCGCCGGAAAAGGCGCGCGGCTGGTCATCGATACGGTCAGAGGCAATTTCCACCCGGCCAAGCCAGTCGGTCGCCGTGGCGCGGATATTGCCATAGTGCCGGTCACCGATAGCCATCAACCGTTCGCCGACGTTTGCACCGGCAGAAACAGTCATGCGCAGGCCATCCGCCGGGTTCTGGTGCACAAAGCCCCAGTCCGTGCGCATGAGGAACCGGCGTTCCGCCTCACTCAAACGGTAGAGATCGCGGAACTGGCCATCGCGCATGCGGTATTCCACCGAGCCTGCCGACGGGGCGAGCCGTGTGGCAAGGCAATTGAGCAGGGTCGTCTTGCCGGAACCGGATTCACCGACAATCGCCAGCACTTCACCCGGCCACAGCTCGAACGAGACATTCTGGCAGCCAATGCGGCTTCCGTAAAATTTTGACAGGTCCTTGACCTTTAAAAGGGGTGTGTCGCTCATATTCATTCTGCTGCCTCCGCAGTCCCGGCCTCTGGCGCAAGTGCACCGCGATGCCCCTTGGCCTGCCGATCTTCACAAAAATCCGTATCCGAACAGACGAACATGCTGCCGCCCTTGTCATCGAGAATGACCTCGTCCAGATAGCTGCCCTTGGCGCCGCACAAGGCACAGGGCTGGGAAAAAGTCTGGATTTCAAAGGGATGATCCTCGAAATCAAGGCTGACCACTTCCGTGTAGGGCGGGATGGCATAGATGCGCTTCTCGCGCCCTGCCCCGAAAAGCTGCAATGCCGGAGACATATGCATCTTGGGGTTGTCGAATTTTGGCGTTGGCGACGGGTCCATCACATAACGCCCCTCAACCTTCACCGGATAGGCATAGGTGGTGGCGATATGGCCATGCCGGGCAATGTCCTCGTAAAGCTTGACATGCATCAGGCCGTATTCTTCGAGCGCATGCATCTTGCGCGTTTCGGTCTCGCGCGGCTCCAGAAACCTCAGAGGTTCGGGGATCGGCACCTGATAGACAAGCGTCTGTCCCGCCTGCAATTGCATTTCCGGGATACGGTGGCGCGTCTGGATGATCGTCGCTTCTGAGGTCTTGGTGGTCACGCGGACATTGGCGACCTTCTGGAAGAACGCCCGGATCGACACGGCATTGGTGGTGTCATCAGCGCCCTGATCGATCACTTTCAACGTGTCGTCGGGGCCAAGCACCGCTGCCGTCACCTGCACACCGCCAGTGCCCCAGCCATAGGGCATGGGCATTTCGCGCGAGGCAAAAGGAACCTGATAGCCGGGAATGGCAATGGCCTTGAGGATAGCGCGGCGGATCATCCGCTTCGTCTGCTCGTCCAGATAGGCAAAATTGTAGGTCGCTAGATCGGTCATTCTGCTGCCTCTTTGGCTTCTTCGCCCGTCTGATGCTTGCGCTCGTGTTCGGCGCGCATGCGGCGGATAAGATCAAGCTCCGCCTGAAAATCCACGTAGTGCGGCAGTTTCAGGTGCTCGACAAACCCTGTGGATTGCACATTGTCGCTGTGGGAAATGACGAATTCCTCGTCCTGCGCCGTAGCGGTGATATCTTCGCCGAGTTCCCTTGCCCGCAAAGCGCGATCACACAGAGCCATGGACATGGCCTTGCGCTCACTCTGGCCGAAAACAAGACCATAGCCGCGCGTAAACTGCGGCGGCTGCTTTGCGGAGCCCTTGAACTGGTTGACCATCTGGCATTCGGTGACGCGGATGGTGCCGAGCGTCAGCGGGAAATCGAGTTCCGCCACTTCAAGCTCAATGTCCACTTCACCAATGCGGATTTCACCAGCAAAAGGGTGACTGCGGGCATAACCGCGCTGGGTCGAATAGGCCAATCCGAGCAGAAAGCCTTCATCACCGCGCGCCAGTGCCTGCAAGCGCAAATCCCGTTCCAGCGGAAAAGTCAGCGGCTCACGAGTCAAATCGCCGGCAACCGAACCTTCCGGCATTTCGCCATCTTCCTCGATCATGCCGTCATGGCCGAGAATGTCAGTCACACGCGGGGTAAATGCTTCCGGCTCGTCACGCTGTTCGGGCGCGTCAACCGGGCCATCCTCCGCCAATTCCGGATCAAGCAGACGATGGGTGTAGTCGAACGTCGGTCCCAGCAACTGGCCACCCGGCAAATCCTTGAACGCTGCTGAAATGCGCCGTTCAATCTGCATCTTTGATGTTTCCAGCGCTGTCGAATAACCGAAACGCTGTAGGGTCGTCCGGTAGGCGCGCACCAGAAAGATCGCCTCGATCAGATCGCCCCGCGCCTGCTTGATGGCAAGTGCGGCAAGTTCCGGATCATAGAGCGAGCCTTCGGCCATCACCCGGTCAACGGCCAGCGACATCTGCTCGACAATCTGGTTCAGTTCAATCGCAGGAACGTCCCGGTCGCCGCGACGGCGGTCGGCGAGAAGCTTGTGCGCATTGCGGATGGCGGCTTCACCGCCTTTGACTGCAACATACATGGCTCAAGCCTCCGTTTTCGTAATGCGGGTGGTGCGGGGCAAGGCTGCAAGCGCGCCCTTTGCGGCGAACACCAGATCAACACCGCGTGGGAAAGCCGCACGATTGGCAGCCCATTGGTCCCGGAACATTCTCGGCAGATGGCTTGGAGAGAAGGACTGTGTTTCCTTGATCCCCGGCCCTTCGAGCGTCAGGACATCCGCCCCATCGAAACTGTCGATCTGCAGGATCAGCGTGGTCGAACGATCAGGATATTCAGCCGTTCCCCGGCAAAAAGATTCCAGCGACGGCATCGCGTTGACATCGCTGATCAGGGCAAAATCCGCTTCCGCCGTATCGCCAGTCAGTTCGAGGCCCGTGTGGAATTTGAGCCAACCGACAGCGGCGGCAGAACCCGATATGGCGCGATCACACCACACCGTTGCATCATGATCGAACAGCGTCGCGGCAATGGATGCTGCGAGCGGCGTCAATGGCGCTGGCGGCGTGGTGAGATCGCTCACATCAACGATGCGTCCGGGATTGGCCATGGCATCCATCAGCGCACGGAAAACATTTTGGGCATTCAGCACGCTATCGCTGAAACCGCCTTCAAAGACCTGTGTTTCAACACGCATCAGTCATCACCCCGTACCATTGTGAAAAAGTCGACTTTCGTCGCAGCCGTCTGCGCATGCTTCAGCGCGCGCTGCTGCTCAAGGCGTTCGGCGATGGGTGCAAGCACCGCCTTCTCCACCGCATCACGGCAATCCGGCTGCTGCCACAATGCGTCGAACACAGCGGCAAGACGTACCTTTTCCCGGTGGCGACCAAGCGCATAGGCATGCCCGACGGCACCATTGCCGAGCCGCACCGTGGCGCGGGTTACGGTCGCCTCACCCAGATTGAACGGAGCGCCACCGCCGCCGATACGGCCACGCAACATCACGAGGCCGGTTTCCGGACCGCGCAGAGTTTCCACATCGGGCTTGTCACCCCACCCAGCCCAGAAGGCCGCTATTTCGGGCGCTGTCGCCTGCGCCAGCAAGGCCATGGCGGCCTTGCGCTCCAGATCCGGCACATTGCCGGTTTCCGTGGACTGATTATTTTCTTTGATCATTGACATCTCGCTCAGATTTGTCTATTCATCTATACAACTAGACAATAAACCTACCTATAAATCCCGTCAATGACAGGAGCATGACAAAACGTGAAAACCGCGCGATTCATCACACGCAATAGTGGTGTTGCCATCTGGCGGCAGATCGCCGATCAAATCCGTGGTGATATTACGGCGGGCAAAATGCCAAGCGGTGCCAAACTGCCGCCGGAGGTGACGCTGGCCGAGCGTTTCTCGGTCAATCGCCACACAATTCGCAGCGCCATTGCCGCCCTGACCAAGGAGGGCGTTCTGCGGGCTGAACAGGGTCGCGGCACATTTGTTGCCAACAGCAAGAAGCTAACTTACCGCATCGGCGAGCGGACGCGGTTTTCCGAGATACTGTCGACTCAGGTGCGCGAGACAAAGGGCATATTGCTCGGTCATCGCATCGAAGACCCAACCGAGGATGTGGCGGCAGCGCTTGGCATGGTGGCTGGTCAGGTGATCAGGATGGATGCCATGCATACGGCAGACGGCAACCCCGTTTCCTGCGGCACCACCTGGTTTGATGCGGCACGCTTTCCCGATATCGTTGAGGATTATCAGGCCTCCGGTTCAATTACCGCCGCACTCCGCGCTGCCGGTATCGATGACTACCTGCGCAAATCAACCGTCATCGCCGCCCGTCACGCCGACGCGGAAGATTTGCGCCATCTGCGCCTGTCGCCCGGCGCTATTGTGCTGATATCAACCGCGATCAATGTGGATATGGAGGGCAACCCGATTGAATATACCGTAAGCCGCTTTGCCGCTGATCGTATGGAGATAGCGATTGCCGGGAAATCTGCGGGTTAGGGTCCGTGTTGCAGGACTATTGTGCGTGGTTCGACAAGCTCACCATGAGGGAGAGAGGTGCTGTAACGCTAATCACCAACGTTGCAGATCAAAAAGGTTGCAGATCAAAGGTTGCAGAGTTTAGCTCCCTTTCATCACCCCTCTCCCTCATGGTGAGCTTGTCGAACCACGAACCACAAACCACGCGAATGCAATCCCATTGTCCTAATCAATAACCGACCCGCACCAGCCCGGCAGATAACCCGCATCATCGCCCTTGGCTTCCTTCAACGCACGGTTGAGCGCGGTTTCAAAATCCGTTTCAACACTCTTGCGGTTCATCCTGCGCCGCAGGAAATCCGCCCAGAGAAACTCGCTGAATGGTGTTGTGTCCTTGGCAAAGCCACCGGCGCGGCGCAATTCGCCCGCCAGACTGCGGAACGGATCATCGGCAAGGTCCTTGATCGCTTTCGGGATTGCCCCATAGTCGCGCCGCTTGCCTTCTTCATCAAAGGGATGCATCCAGCCGCGATTGTCGAGAACGACCATAAACGCATCCTTGTCGAGCGAAGAAAGATCGCTGATGACAGTCACCAGAATGTGCTTCACACCCTCTTCATAGAGCGCACGGGCAAGATGGTGATGATCGATCACATAGTTGCGCCGGTTAGGACCCAGCACCACGGGGATCATGTGTTCGCCGAGAAATTTTCCGCCCTTCTCGCCCTTTTGCTGACGCCATTTCTTGCGCTTCTCGTCCACTTCACGCATGCCGACCGTTATCTGCGTTGGCCGCAGATCCTTGATCGCAACCGGCGTTACAATGGGTTCTCTTGCTCCGGATATCTGCATCGTCATTCCTCCGCGCTGGGCGCCAGTTTCCTGATCGCATCGTCGACACTATGAAATATATGATCCGATCCGATCAGAGAGATGAGCCCAAACCGTGACAGGGCGTCTTGCGCACGCACGGATTCCAGCCGCGCAATGGCAAATTTTACACCAGATGTCTGGCAGTAACTGATCACATCGGCGAGAGCCTGTGACGCGGTGTAGTCGATCTCGATAATGCTGCTGGCCTCAAGCACAACCAGATTAAGCTCGGTCCGGTTGGCATCGATGGTCTCACACAGGCCGCGCTTGAAATCATCCGCATTGACAAAGGATAGTGGCGCCTGAAACGCGATAACCAATACGCCGGGTAGCTTTTCACCGCCCTTTGCTGCGCTGGGCGGCCACCAGATGGAGCTGCCAGGCACCTTTTCAAATTCAATGGGCCGGGCCCGCATCACCGCCCACAAACCATGCAGCAGAGAAAGCCCAATGCCGATGGTCACACCCGCCTCAATGGGCAATGCGACAATGGCGGCCATGGTGATGAGGATCAGCGCGAATTCGCCTCGCGCCTCGCGGTAAACAGCGCCAATGGTCTGCCAGCGGATAATCCGCTGCGCCACGAAGAGAAGAATGCCCGCCAACGCCGCATGCGGCACACGCGCCAGCAACTGGCCGCCAAATGCTACCAGTGCCAAAACGATCGCCGCTGCAATCAATCCGCTGACCTGCGAACGACCGCCGGTTTCGGCAACAATCGCTGTGCGCGGCGGGCTGGCATTGACAGGGAATGCACCGAAAAGTCCGGAAAGAATACTGCCTGCCCCTACCCCGATAAAATCGCGGTTCACATCAGGCGCTTCGCCATCTTTCGAGACAAAAGACCGCGTTGTTGCGGCCGTTTGCACCATCACGACCACCGCGACGAGCAGAGCGAGGGGAAGCAGGTTCCGCAGTTCCTCAAAACCAACCTCCGGTACAGAAATCTGCGGAAGGCTGTTGGGAAGCGCACCGAGCACCGAAACGCCGCAGCTCTCAAGGTTAAAAAGCACAACCGCGAGGGTTGAAAGAACAAGCCCGAGCAAGGCACCGGGTATCCGCGCGTTGATCCGTTCGGAAAGCAACACAATCAGGAACACACCAGCGCCGAGGGCCACGCTGTAGACGTTGATTTGCGGCGCACTGGCAATCGTTGCCGATATCCGCTGAAAGACATCTCCCGATTGCGCGGAGATACCCAAAAGCCCCGGCAATTGCGAAATGATAATGTGGACAGAGATACCAGCAAGAAAACCTGTTGTTACGGGCACCGACAAAAGATCGGCGATCCAGCCAAGCCGGAAAATACCGCTTGCCACCACGATCAGGCCAACAATTAAACCAAGCGCAGCAGCCAACAGACCAAACTCCGGCGACCCACTGGCAGCAAGCAGCGCCAGACTGCCGGCAAAGATCGGTGTGATGGTAGAATCCGAACCCGCAGACAAATGCCGGCTTGCGCCAAAGATGGCAAAAGCCAGCGAACCGGCGATGAAGGCAAAAAAGCCGATCTCAGGCGCAAAACCGCCAAGCCGTGCCGTTGCCATCTGCTCGGGGATCGCGATAGCCGCCAGCGTAAGACCGGCAATGATATCGCCATTGAGATCAGATGGTTTCCATCCGGCAATGGAACGAAACGGCAGCCAGTTCCTGCCCCTTGCAATGGTTTGGGAAGCACGCGGCTGTTCCATCAAATGCCTCCCAGAGTTTGGCGCAGCCTACCACATGGTCTTGGCAGCGCGCGCAGCCCATTCACTGTCGTAGGTTTCACCGCCCACGCGGTTTTCACTCAATGCCGCCAGCATCTGGCCCGGTGTTGGAAACTCCTTGGGCGAGCGGAATTTCCCGGCGTTCCAAAGCTCGGATCGGATCAAAGCTCGGGCGCACTGGAAATAGGCTTCCTCGACTTCCATGGTGATGACCGAGCGCGGTGCCTTGCCGTCCATGATGAAACTGTCGAGCAACTCCGGGGTCGTATCGATAAACGCGCGACCATTGACGCGGAACGTCGTGTTAATCCCGGGTATCAGGAAGAGCAGCGCCACACGCGGATCGCGTACAATATTGCGCAGGGAATCGACGCGGTTATTGCCGTGCCGGTCGGGCATCATCAGTGTCCGCTCGTCATGGATACGAATAAAGCCAGCAAGATCACCGCGCGGCGAGCAATCCAGCCCCTCCGGTCCGCTTGTTGCAAGCGCCACAAAGGGAGAGCCTTCGATCAAGGCCCGGTATTCCGGAATAATGCGGTTTGTTACCTTGGCGGTCGATGCTTCTGCAATCGCGCCGCCGCCATAAATGACCTCAAGTTCTTCGATTGTCGTAACGCGAGACAACGAAACCTCCTTCTGGATTGTTCAAATGTCTTTGCCGCCTAACATTGCATGTTTAAGCTATGATGACAGCCCGCATTTTTAGCAAATGACAGCGGCATTGCACTCGTATATCAGTTCGCGGCAGGCATATGTTTGGGAGGATTTCATGGGCGGGTTTGCAGCCATCGGCGAGTGTATGATCGAACTGTCAGGAGCCAATGGCGACCAGTGGCGCATGGGCTTTGCCGGTGACACGCTCAACACCAGCTGGTATGTGCGCGCCCTCACCGATCCGGATTTCGCCGTCGATTACGTCACGGCCTTTGGTGACGATCCTTTCTCCGTCAAACAGCGGGCATTCCTGAAGGAAAATGGCATCAACACAGCCTATAGCCCTGTCGTTGTCGGTGCCCGCCCCGGCCTTTATGCCATCACGCTCACAGGCGTCGAGCGCTCCTTCACCTATTGGCGCAATGACTCGGCGGCACGCCATCTGGGCGATGACCCGTTAGCTCTCGCACATAGTCTGGACAGCAGAAAAATCATCTACTTTTCCGGTATCACCATGGGCATTCTCAGCCCCAAAAGCCGCCAGAATGTTCTAAACGCCGTCAGTAATGCCCGCAGACAGGGCACACTTGTGGCGTTTGACGCGAATTACCGCCCGCGCCTGTGGGAAAACGCCGAAACAGCCAAGCAGGCTCTCATCGATGCCTATCACGTCGCAGACATTGCCCTTCCGACCTTTCCCGATGAAAACGCGCTGTTTGGCGACACAACACCTGAAGAGACAGCCGCGCGCATCACCACCTATGGCGTGAAGGAAATTGTGGTGAAGGATGGTACGGAGCCTGCTCTCGTCGTTGCTGATGGTAAGCACGAGCAGGTAGCGGCCGTGCGCGCCAATGCGGTGGATACAACAGGTGCCGGTGACAGCTTCAATGGCGGTTACATCGCGTCGCGTCTGGCCGGTCTTGAACCTGTGGCCGCCGCTGCCCGCGCGCACAAGGTTGCGGCGCGGGTTGTCGAGTTCCACGGCGCGCTCGCCCCGATGAGCGAAGCACGCAAAGCCTTCACGAACTAAGCCTTATTCTTCTTGAACGTATAGTGTGTAAGGTGGCTGTATCCCTGCCCCGGACGCAGTATCGCTTGCGGGAAGTAAGGGAAATGCGTTGAATCAGGCCAATTCTGCGTTTCAAAGCAGAAACCGGCATAATTGCCATAGGTCTGACCTGTCAGGCCAAGCGGCGGGCGCCCGCCCAGCGTATTGCCTGCATAGAGCTGCACACCCGGCTCCGTCGTCAGCACATTCAGCTCAACGCCGCTCTTTGCACCTTTGGCTGAGGCAACCCATTGCAGGGGGTGTCGTTGGCTGGCAACGCAGAAATTGTTGTCATAGACAATCTGCTTGCCATTCTCCTCGCGCCGGATGGTCCGGTATTCGCGGAAATCATGCGTTGTTCCGGCAACGGGAATAACCCGGCCATCGGGTAGAAGATCGCTGTTGACGGAGAGATAGGCATCCGCCCCGATCTTGACCTGATGATCAAGCGCATCGGTCAGCCCGCCATCATCAAGATTGAAATAGCTGTGATGCGCCAGATTGCAGATGGTCGGCTTGTCTGTCACCGCATCGAGACGCACCACCAGCGTGCCTTTGGATTCCAGCATATAGGTGCAGGTGATGGTAAGATTGCCGGGAAAGCCCATTTCGCCATCGCCGAGCATGATCGTCAGCGTGACATAATCAGGGCCGACAGCCACAACATTCCAGACACGTCGCCCTGCGCCATGATCACCACCGTGAATGTTATGGACACCGTGGAAATTGCGCTGGAGTTCAAAAGTCTGGCCATCGATGACAAGCTCGCCATCGCGAATCCGGTTGATCGACCGCCCCACAGTCGCCCCCATATAGGGAGAATGCGCGGGATAATCGGCAAAATCCTGATAGCCGAGCACGAGCGGATGCTCGTGCCCCTTGAAGCGCAAATCCTGAATGACTGCGCCCCAGGTAAGGACATTGGCGGTCAGCCCGCCGCCCGAGATTGTAATGCGGTGCACTGCCTCGCCATCGGGCGTATGGCCGAAAATTTCGGTATTCATGTTTCTTAGAGTCCCAGGCCGCCGACGCAGACATATTTTGTGTCGAGATAGTCTTCGATGCCCTGATGCCCGCCTTCCTTGCCAAGACCGGATTCCTTCAGGCCACCAAACGGTGCTTCCACCGTGGTGATCATGCCTTCATTCACGCCGACCATGCCATATTTCAGGCCTTCAGAAACACGGAACACGCGTCCGAGATCCTGTGTGTAGAAATAGGAGGCAAGACCGAACTGGGTGTTGTTGGCCAGATCAATGGCTTCCTGTTCGGTTTCGAACTTATAGATGGGCGCAACCGGTCCGAAAATCTCTTCCGTTGTGAACAGCATATCAGGCGTTGCATCGCCAATTACAGTCGGCTCGAAGAAGCTACCGCCCAGCGCATGGCGCTTGCCTCCGGTGATGATCTTGCCGCCCTTCTGCTTGGCATCGGCGATAAACTCTTCCACCTTGGCAACAGCCTTCTCGTCGATCAGCGGTCCCTGCTGTGTTCCGGCATCAAGCCCATTGCCGATCTTCAGCTTTTCCGTTGCCGCGGCAAACTTTTCGACAAAGGCGTCGTAAATGCCAGACTGGACAAGGAAACGGTTGGTACACACGCAGGTCTGGCCGGAATTGCGGAATTTCGCTGCAATAGCGCCGTCGACGGCGCGGTCCAGATCCGCATCATTGAACACGATAAACGGCGCATTGCCGCCCAGTTCCATCGAAACCTTCTTCACCGTATCGGCAGCCTGTTTGATCAGAATTTTGCCGATTTCGGTCGAGCCGGTGAAGGTGATCTTGCGCACCAGCGGATTGCTGGTGATTTCGCCGCCGATTTCCGAGGCAGAGCCGGTCAGAATATTGACTACGCCCTTGGGAATACCGACTTCCTCGCACAGCGCACCCCAGACAAGACCCGAATAGGGTGTCTGTGTTGCAGGCTTGACCACCGCCGTGCAGCCCGATGCCAGTGCCGGACCGATTTTGCGGGCGAGCATGGAGGACGGGAAATTCCATGGTGTGATCGCACCGATAACGCCGAGCGGCTCTTTCGTTACCAGAATACGGCGATCAGCCCACGGTGACGGAACCACATCGCCATAGGTGCGACGTGCTTCTTCCGCATACCAGAGGATATAGGCGGCCGACATACCGACCTCGCCCTTGGCTTCCGTCAGCGACTTGCCCTGCTCCAGCGTCAAAAGTTCCGCCAGCGCGTCCTGATTGTCAAGGATTGCATCGTGCAGCTTGCGCATCAGTTTCGAGCGCTCCAGCACCGATGTCTTGCGCCATGTCTTGAACGCTTCGGCTGCCGCCTCGATGGCGCGCTGCGTTTCGGCTTTGCCTGAATTGGGAACAGTACCGATCTTCAGACCGGTTGCAGGGTTGATGACGTCAATCGTCTTGCCGGAATCTGCGGCCACCCATTCGCCATTGATCAGATTGGCCTGTTTCATGAACTGGCTGGATTTCTGCAACATGATATTCTCCCTGAAATGCTAGGCGGAGCGTTTGGTCCACTGATTTTGTGAGTTCCGTGAGAGGACAATCCCGCATCGCAAGATGCCATGGATGTCCTGTGGAAGCGATGCCGCCACCCTGCTCCTTTTTGGCCAAAGCTGCAACAGCGTTCGATTACCCAAAAAGGTGTACAGCGACGCTCGCCCAAAACACCACTGTCACTGCGGAAAGCGCCGTTGCTATGACCATGGAATTGGACGCAAGCGCTTCGGCGGTCCTGAATTTGGTGGCAATGAGATAGGAATTAACCCCGGCAGGCAGCGCCGCCGACACCACCGCGATCTTGGCTGTGAACGGCGTAAGACCGATGAGGAGCGCGACTGCCAGCACGATTGCAGGCATGACAAACAGTTTTATACCCGCAATGACAAGCGAAGGGGCAAGCTGCCCTGACGTGCCGAATTTCTTCAAGCCCATTCCCATGGCAAACAGGGCCACCGGCCCCGCCACACTCCCCAGCAACTGGACGAGGGAATCGACAACAACAGGCAATTGCAGCCCCGTAAAGCGCCACAGCCATCCAGCGAGAATACCGAGGACGAAAGGATTGCGCAGGAGGCTTTTGAAAAACGAGGCGACAACTGTGCCAAGCCGGGTCTCACCCTCAAACACACCATCACGGCGCAGGGCAATCTCATGCAGGGTGATCGAAGCGGCCATGACACTTGGCATATGAACAGCGACAATCAGCGACAGGATGGCAAACCCGTCCTGACCATAAACGCTTAACATCAGTGGCATGCCCAGAAACACGAGATTGGAAAACGCGCCGGAAACACCTGCGACCACCCCTGCTCGATTATCCCGCTTGAAGATTACTTTGATTGCAAGATCAGAAAGAGCCCAGGCCAACGCCAAGCCGGTGAAATAAGCAATCCACAGTCCCCAAGGTGCCGTGCCGTGAAAATCTGCCGTCACCATGGTGCGGAACAGCAAAAGCGGTGCGGCGATCATGAAAACAAACTCGGAAAGTCCGTCGCCCACCCGCTCGTCAAGCAGCTTGAAATGCGCTGCGGCATACGCAACGCCTATCACTCCAAAAACCACGATGATTGTTTGAACGAGACCCATTACTTCCCGCAATAAGCCCGCCGCAGCAACCGTGCAAGGCAATCACAGTTTTTCACTTTATTTTTCTTCGCCAAACCACCATCTCCACGCTAAGGAGAATGAATGTTAAAGCCTTTGCGACTTTTTACCTTTTTGACCCTGACGCTTGCATCAAGCGTTTCCCTTTATATTCCTACTGCATTCGCCACCGACGCCGCCTGGGCAAGACTGGCACGCGGCGGCTATACGGTTCTTCTGCAGGGCGCTGATTCTTCGGGAACCTTAAGTCCTTCCACAGATAATTCCGCTGACTGCACACAAATACGCACGCTTTCGGATCGCGGCCATCAACTGGCGCAAAAGCTCGGCGCGCGCTTTGCCGCAAAAGCCGTGCGAATCGATAAGGTGCTGACCAGTCCCGTCTGCAATGCACAGGAAACCGCGCGGCTGGCATTTGGCTCGGCACCGGTGGAGATCGTAAGTGCTCTTGGACCTTTGGCCGAAGACGAAACCGCGCAAAAATCGCAGATTGATCAAATTCGCGACCTGATTGCCGAATTCAAAAGCTCCGGCAATCTGGTAATGATGACTGACCGTGCCAATATAACAGCACTGACCGGCATCACCCCGCGCCCAACCGAAGCGGTGGTGGTCTCGCCTCCAGAAGCTGGGGAAACGGTTCATATTGCAGGCAGGATTATTTTCGACTGACGACGGAATATGCTGGAGTAACAATGGATAGGGTATTTCGGTCTTTCCCTTAGCCATGAAAAACGCTAGATACCGCCTCATGAGACATCAGTGCCTTTACGGAGGCACCGGAAGCAAAAGGAAACTGAATTGACCTCAACATTTGACAAGGTCGCCGATATCATCGCTGAAACCAGCGAAATCGACCGCGATTCCATCACGCCGGAAAGCCACACGATCGACGATCTCGGCATCGATAGCCTTGACTTCCTCGACATCGTTTTCGCGATCGACAAGGCCTTCGGTATCAAGATCCCGCTCGAGCAGTGGACGCAGGAAGTCAATGACGGCAAGGCTCCGACCGAAGAATACTTCGTTCTGAAGAACCTGTGCGCCAAGATCGACGAACTCGTCGCGGCCAAAAAAGCCTGATTTCCGGATGCAACGTCTGGACTGATCATCTTCACCTAACCGGGTGCACCGTATGAAAGGTGCTGCGAGAAAATGCAGAACAACACCGTCGTTATCACTGGTATCGGACTGATTTCATCCCTGGGTGAAGGCGCTGATGCCCATTGGCAAGCGCTGAACAGCGGGGCCGATCCCCGCATCGATAGTGAGACGTTCAAGCCCTATACGGTTCATCCGCTCGGTGAAGTCGACTGGAACAACCAGATTCCGAAGCGCGGCGATCAGCGGCAGATGGAGACCTGGCAGCGCCTGGGTACCTATGCTGCCGGTCTCGCGCTGCAGGATGCGGGGATCAAGGACGATGAAGCGCTTTGCACGACCATGGATATGGTGGTTGCTGCCGGTGGCGGCGAGCGTGATGTCACTGTTGACACGCAAATCCTCGCCGAAGCGCGCGTGCGCAATGATCTCGGCACAATGCTCAATGAGAAGCTGACAACGGAACTGCGCCCGACCCTGTTTCTGGCACAATTGTCCAACCTTCTGGCGGGCAATATCTCGATCGTCCACAAGGTCACCGGCTCGTCGCGTACATTCATGGGCGAAGAGGGTGCAGGTATTTCCGCGCTTGATACAGCCGCAGCGCGCATCCGCTCCGGTCAGAGCACCCATGCGCTCGTCGGCGGCTCCTATAATTCCGAACACCCTGACATGCTGCTCGGCTACGAGCTGAACGGCATGCTAAAATCCGATGGCTGGGCACCACTCTGGCAGCGTGAAGGCACGGCAGGCGGCGGTGTTGTCACCGGCTCCGGCGGCGCTTTCCTCGTGCTTGAGAGTGCTGACCATGCGGCCAAGCGTGGTGCCCGCGTCTATGCGGCAATTGACGGTATCTACAGCGCGCAGATTCGCCGCAAGCGCGAAGACCTGCAGGAAACCATTGCGAAACTGGTTGCTGCCGCAAGTGCAGACAAGCCAGCTGGCTTGATTGTTTCTGGCGCAACTGGTGCACAGGGCGTTACTGCAACGGAAAAAGCCGCGCTTGATGTGTTCGCTTCCGCCGCTGTTCGCGGCGTTGCGGGTAAGATCGGCCATCTGCGTGAAGCACAGTTTCCGCTGGCTGTCGGTCTGGCTGCGCTCAGCCTGTTCCATGGAACAGCATTCCCGCCTATCGATGCGAAGAATGAAAAGGCCGCTTCCGGCAGCCTTGATACGGCACTGGCGACCGCAATCGGCGCAACCCGGGGCGAAGGCGTCGCTCGCCTCGTCAAAGTTTGAGAGATTGGCACATGTCAAAATACACTGACCATCTTGGCCGTCCCCTCGTTGCCGTCACTGGTCTTGGCGTTGTCTCCTCGCTCGGACAGGGCAAGAAGGACAATTGGGCCGCGCTGACTTCAGGCACCTCTGGCATCCACACCATCACGCGCTTTGCGCTTGATAATCTGCGCACGCAGATCGCCGGAACCGTTGATTTCCTCAAGGAGAGCAATGAAGGTGCTTCGGCCCTCTCTGAAAAGCTGGCATCGCTCGCCGCCGAGGAAGCCATTGCGCAGGCCGGTTTCGACACGGAGAATTTTGGCGGACCACTGTTTCTCGCCGCTCCCCCCGTCGAACTTGAATGGCGCAACCGCTTTGCGCTCGATGCTCTGGTAAAGAGCGAGGGCGAACCGGGCTACGACCTGCTTCTCGCGGCCTGCCGCCGTGGCACGCAGGAAGCCATGTTCCACACCACCGAATTTGGCTATATTGCCGAGCGCCTTGCCGACACGTTCGGCACACGCGGCCTGCCGATCACGCTTTCCACCGCCTGTGCATCCGGCGCCACGGCTATTCAACTTGGCGTTGAGGCCATCCGGCGCGGCGAAAGCGACAAGGTTCTGTCCATCGGCACCGATGGTTCCGTTTCGGCCGAAGCGCTCGTGCGCTTCTCACTGCTCTCTGCCCTTTCCACCCAGAATAACCCTGCCCACAAGGCGGCAAAGCCTTTTTCCAAGGACCGCGATGGTTTTGTCATGGCGGAAGGCTCCGGCGCGCTTGTGATGGAATCGCTGGAATCAGCAGTCGCACGCGGTGCAAAAATTCTCGGCATCATGCATGGCTGCGGCGAAAAGGCTGATGATTTCCATCGCACCCGGTCAAAGCCAGACGGCTCGCCCGCCATTGGCGCAGTGCGTGCAGCGCTTGACGATGCGGGTATCAAGGAAGATGCGATTGATTACATCAACGCGCATGGCACCTCGACACCCGAGAACGACAAGATGGAGTATCTCGCGCTCTCGACCGTGTTTGGCGAGCGTATTGCATCGCTGCCAGTCTCATCCAACAAATCGATGATCGGGCATACGCTGACTGCTGCTGGTGCGATTGAAGCCGTATTCTCCATGCTCACCATCGAGACCGGAACACTTCCGCCGACGATCAATTATGACAATCCGGACCCGGCAATCATCCTCGATGTTGTGCCGAACGTGAAGCGTGAAGCGAGCGTTTCATCGGTGCTCTCAAGCTCATTTGGCTTCGGTGGACAAAATACGTGTCTTGTCATGACGGCAGAACCGCACTAATCCCTCTCCGAAAAGGAAAACGGATATGCGCGCATTACAGCTGATTGAAGACCGCAAGCTCGAGATTGTCGATGTTGCTCCCCCGCCCCCACCCGGTCCCGGTGAAGTAACCGTCAATATCAAGGCTGTCGCGCTCAATCATATCGATGTCTGGGGCTGGCGCGGTATGGCGTTTGCCAAGCGCAAGCTACCGCTAACCATCGGCGCGGAAGCATCCGGCGTGGTTGACGCAATCGGTCCCGGCGTTTCCAACCTTCTGCCCGGTCAGCTTGTGTCGATCTATGGCGCGCAGACCTGTGGTCTCTGCCGTCCCTGCCGCGAAGGCCGCGATAATTTATGCGAGCATGTTTCCGGCGTTTATGGCTTCCATCTCGATGGTTTTGCGCAGGAGAAGGTCAATCTCAAGGCACGCCTGCTCGTTCCTGCGCCTCCCGGCGTTGATGAAATCGGCGCTGCTGTTGCGCCCGTTACCTTCGGAACTGTCGAGCACATGCTGTTCGATAATGCCAAGCTTGAGCCGGGTGAAACTATCCTCGTGCACGCAGGCGGTTCGGGTATTGGTTCCGCAGCAATCCAGCTTGCCAAGAAGATCGGTTGCACCGTCATCACCACTGTGGGTTCCGATGCAAAGATCGAAAAGGCCAACGCGCTCGGTGCCGATCACGTCATCAATTATCGCGAAGACCGATTTGAAGGTGTTGTGCGCAAGCTGACCAAGAAGAAGGGCGTTGATGTGGTATTCGAGCATGTTGGCGCGGATACATGGGCCGGTTCCATGCTGTCGTTGCGGCGCGGTGGACGGCTCGTCACCTGCGGTTCAACCTCGGGCGTTTCCACCAGCATGAACCTGATGATGTTGTTCCAGCAGCAGTTGAAACTGCTCGGCTCCTTCGGTTGCCGCATGGAAAACATGGCCGATGCCATGCAGAAAATGGCGCGCGGTCTGGTTCATCCGGTCATAGATACGGAAGTCGGCTTTGACGACATCGATACGGCGCTGAAGCGCATGGAAGGCCGGGACGTCTTCGGCAAGATTATCCTGCGCGTCAACTGAGCCGAGCATGAACCTCAAATTTAAACTTGCTCTGTTCCGCTGGAGCCAGAAGTTGAAGGTTTTCAACTACTGGCTATCGGCTCATGTCATTTTCGGCATATTACGCGTCCTCCGGTTGCTACCGGCGGAAGCCGCGACCAATTTCATCGACGCTGCGGCACGTAAAATCGGACCGCTGATGGGGCGTCACCGGGTGGCGATGATCAATCTACGCAAAGCCTATCCGGAAAAACCGGAGGAGGAATTGCAGCTGATCGCCCGCGATATGTGGGGCAGCATGGCGCGCCTTACCGCCGAATATGTCTTTCTCGACGCGATTTTCGACTATGATCCGCACAGCGAGACGCCGGGGCTGATTGAGGTCCAGGGCCGCGAAATATTCGAGCGCATCCGCGACGAGAGCGACCGCCCGCATATTTTCTTCACCGCTCATACGGGCAATTTCGAACTCTTGCCAATTTGTGCCGCCACGTTTGATCTGAATGTCACAGCGCTGTTCCGCCCGCCGAACAATCCCTATGTTGCCAAGAAAATACTTGGCGCACGCCGCACCAATATGGGCCACCTTGTTCCTTCAAAAGCCGGTGCCGCATGGTCGCTTGCCAGCGTTTTGAACACCAATGGCAATGTCGGCATGCTGGTTGACCAGAAATTCCATCGCGGCCTGCCCTCGACCTTTTTTGACCGCCCATGCAAGACCAACCCGCTGCTGGCAAAGCTCGCCCGTCAATATGATTGCGATGTCTATCCCGCACGCTGCGTCCGCCTGCCCGGTGGCCGGTTCAGGCTGGAGTTGGAAGAAAAGATGGAATTGCCACGCGATGAAACCGGCGCCGTCGATATTGCCCGCACAGTCCAACTGGTCAATGACAAGGTGGAAAGCTGGGTGCGCGAATATCCCGGCCAGTGGATGTGGTTTCATAAGCGCTGGAACGCCTGATCAGTAATAGTTCATGACGGCATGTTTCGCTTCGGCGAAAAACAGCCAGCGCTCAACGAACAGACCGAGCATATGTGTAAGCACGCCCATGGCCATCAGGCAGGTGCTCAATGCACCACCGCCAACGGCCATGGCAAGCAGCACCGCCAGAATTGGCAGCACAATCCCGCTGACAAACGCGATGACCCAAAGCTTTTGCGCATGTTTGCGCGCAACGCGAAAACCCATTTCCCGCGTCAGATAATTATCAAGCGCATGGGGTCGCTCCAGCAACCGCACTTTGCCGATACCGCCTAAGCCCGTGGCACTTTCCGGCGTTGACAGAGAAACAAGCGTCGTTGCGCGCTTGCGCCAGATCATCTTTGCAACAAGCGCCAGCAGCAAAAATAGCACCGCCAGCAATTGCAACGGCAAGACGTTGCCATCCCCAGCAAATAGCGCACCCAGCACCAGACCGCCCGCCAGCGCGAACAGCAAAAAACACAGCGGCGTCAGTTTCGTATGCCATGCATCAACGGTTTTAAGCGATGCATAGATCATCGAGGTGCAGTAAACCGTGATGACGGCCCCGAGAACGGTGATCAGGCCAAGGGTTGTGTCTTGCCGGTTGAGGAACAGGCACAGCGCGGCGTTTGAAGTCAGCGGTACAAACGTGGCAATCGCCATCACACCTTCACGCGATAGCCAGCTTGACCGCCATTGGCTCAGCGCCCGCCACGCCCGCTGCGGATTACCCAGATGCAACAGGGACGACAGAAGGCCAATGCTTATGAGCGCCAGTGCGGTGATGTAGGCAATTTTGGTTGGCAGTGCGGATGGATCAAGAAATCCCAAACCCAGAATGACGGCAAGGCCATAGCCAAGGCCTGACAGCGTGGTGAAGACGATGATGGAATAGGCTGGATGCATTTATGACAGCCTCGGGGGTGGGTGCTCACCCCCCTCTGTCCTGTCGGACATCTCCCCCACAAGGGGGGAGATCACATTGGCATCAACGCCTTTGCACAACAGGAAGCGTTTCAGATTGTGCAAAGACAGCCATGTAGGCTGATCTCCCCCCTTGTGGGGGAGATGTCCGACAGGACAGAGGGGGGTGAAAATGCACAACATCATCCTCAAATCCGATCCAATGTCTTATCGAGCCAGGCAAAGAACCCGCGTGCGCCTTCCGTATTCTCGGCAAGCGGGATCATCGGGGCAGCATTGGCGAGAGAGGTGCGGGCGCGCGGTGGAAGATATTTGTTCGTCGGACGGGTCTCCTGTTCCGGCATCAGATCAAAACCACCCCGCGCGGCAACCATGATAGAAACCTCAGACGAAGGATCACCAAGATCGCCATAATGGCGTGCATTGGCCGGGCATGTGCGCACGCAGGAGGGCACGCGGTCCTCCTGCTGCAAAGTCTCGTTGTAAATGCGGTCAACACACAGGGTGCACTTCTTCATCACCCCTGCCGCCAGATCCATCTCGCGCGCGCCATAGGCGCAGGACCAGGCACAGAGACCGCAGCCGATGCACTTGTCCTCATCGACAAGCACAATGCCATCCTCGGCACGTTTGTAGGATGCACCGGTCGGGCAGACGGTAACACAGGGTGCATCCTCGCAGTGCAGGCAGGATTTGGGGAAATGCACCACCCGCGCATCACCAGCCTCACCAATCACCTGCCCGCCATCGGGCACCACTTCAAAACTGTGAATGCGGTTGAGAAAGGTGCCGGAGACATCATCACCATAGGGGTCCTGATCCGACAGCGCATTGCCATAGGCGCCGGTATTCCATTCCTTGCAACTGATGACGCATGCATGGCAGCCGACACAGACATCAAGGTCAATCACAAGGCCAAGCTTTTTCGCACCAAGGGTTTGCGGAAGGCTGGTCATTTCGCCCACTCCTGTCCATAGCGTAATGCATCGACAGGCGCGGGCTGACTGCCGGGCCGCTTGAGCGTACTGAAATGTGGCTCGCTGATGGCCTCACCGGCCTCGGCCTTTTCAATTTGCACGCGCAAATCATACCAAGCGGCCTGTCCCGTGATCGGGTCCGAATTCGACCAGCGCATGCCATCGCCTTTTGGTGGCAGCAACTCATGGATGAGATGGTTGAGCAGAAAACCCTTGGTAGCCTCTGGCGCGTTCTTGTCGAGTGCCCATGCGCCGCTGCGCTTGCCAATGGCATTCCATGTCCACATGGTCCTGCCATTCACCGCATCGGTGCGGGCAATCTCGCATTTGATCCGGCCATGATGGGAAGTCACCCACACCCAGTCGCCATCCTTCAAACCAAGCTCATCGCAAATGCCGCCGGGGACATAAAGCGGGTTCTTGGTGTGGATTTGCCGCAACCAGGCATTTTGCGAGCCCCATGAATGGTACATCGCCATCGGTCGCTGGGTGATCGCGTGATAGGGGAAAGCATCGGTATCGACACCTTGCTCCTCGAACGGCCGGTACCACAGCGGCAGCGGATCAAAACACTCAAGCAATCGCTGGCGATATTGCTCCGGCGCGACGGGCTTGCGTACACCCTGCGCCGACAGGCGGAACTTTTGCAGCGTCTCCACATAAAGCTGGATGGTCACCGGCTGCGGCGTATCGAAGAAGCCCATATCAATGGCGAACTGCTGGTAGGCCGCATTGTGATGTTTGAAATAGAGCGCTTCCTCCGGAATGTGCTTCATCCAGAATGCACCATTGCCGACATAGTTTTTCAGCTGGTCGGGGTTTGGCGTTCCGCGCCCCTCACCGCTTCCGTCCGTATCGCGCCAGCCTGATAGCGGACCGATACCCGGCTTGCGCTGATGATTGACGATGTAATCCGCATAATCCTTGTAGAGCGCCCCGCCCTGTTCATTAACAAATCCCGGCAGCTTCAGCCGAGCGCCAAGATCAATCAGCACTGACTGGAAGCCGCGCACATTGCGATCAGGCTCCAGCACCGGCCAGCGAATGGCATCGCAGGCAGCTTCCGGCTCGGAAATCGGTCTGTCGAGCAGCGAAATACAGTCATGCCGCTCCAGATAGGTCGTATCCGGCAGAACCAGATCCGCATAGGCAACCATTTCCGAGGAATAGGCATCGGAATAGATGATCTTGGGGATTTTGTATTCACCCGTTGCCTCGTCCCGCGCCTCCAGCATTTTTATGGTGCCGCGCGTGTTCATCGACGAGTTCCAAGCCATATTCGCCATGTAGAGGAACAGTACATCAACCGGATACGGATCGCCCGCATGGGCATTGGCGATGACCATATGCATCATGCCGTGAGCCGACAGCGGCGCTTCCCACGAAAACGCCTTGTCGATGCGCTGCGGCTTACCATCGGCATCGACAAGCAAATCTTCCGGCCCAAGGGGATAGCCAAGATGTGGTCCGGCCAGTGGCTTGCCGGGTGTCACATGCTCTGCCCGCCCATGCGGACGCGGATGGGCCGTGGCAGGCTTCGGATAAGGCGGCTTGTAGCGATAACCACCGGGGCAATCGATGGAGCCAATGATCGTCTGCAGCACATGCAGCGCGCGCGCCGATTGAAATCCGTTGGAATGGGCCGAAATACCACGCATCGCATGGAACGTCACCGGACGGCCGATCATCACCTCGTGCTGCTCGCCCTTCATATCGGTCCATGGCTGGTTGAGGATAATTTCTTCCTCAAACGCCACCCGCGCTATTTCCGCGGCCAATCCCCGGATTGTTGCAGCGGAAATACCGGTTTCTGCGGCAACCGCATCGGGTGAATATTGCGGGTCGAGATATTTTTCCGCCATCAGCCGGAGCACGCTGCGCACCTTGCGGCCATCAGGCGTGGTGAAATCCGCATTGAGATCAGCAACGTGACCGGGTTCGTCAAAACGCACCAGCGCACCCGTCTTGCGGTCGCGCACCAAAGCCTTGCCGAGATCATCACGCAGGAACAGCCCGTGATCCTCGCTCCCCTCCGCATCAACCACCAGCCACGGCGCATTGGTGTAGCGCTGGAGATAATCGAGATCAATCTGCCCGTTGCGGAACAATTCGTGGATGATGGCAAGGATCAACAGCCCATCGGTTCCCGGCCGGATACCGATCCAGTTGTCAGCCACCGCCGAATAGCCCGTGCGCACCGGATTGACCGACACGAACCGTGCACCGTTCTTCTTCAGCTTGGAGATGCCCATTTTGATCGGGTTGGAATCATGATCCTCCGCCACGCCAAACAGCACAAACAGTTTGGTCTTGTCCCAGTCAGGCGCGCCGAACTCCCAGAATGCCCCGCCAATCGTATAAATACCGGCTGCGGCCATGTTGACCGAACAAAACCCGCCATGGGCGGCATAATTGGGCGTGCCAAAATTCTGTGCCCAGAAACTGGTCAGCGCCTGCGACTGGTCGCGCCCGGTAAAGAAGGCGAGTTTCTGCGGCGCCGTCTCACGAACAGGCTGCAGCCAGTCGACGGCCAGCGAAAGCGCCTCCTCCCAGCTGATTTCCTTGAATTCTCCCGATCCGCGCGGCCCGGTGCGCAGCAGCGGCGCACGCAACCGTGCGGGCGAATAATGCTGCATAATTCCCGCCGAACCTTTGGCGCACAGCACACCCTTATTGATCGGATGGTCGCGATTGCCCTCGATATAGCGGACCTTGCCGTCCTTTAGATGCACATCAATGCCGCAGCGGCAGGCGCACATATAGCAGGTCGTCTTGCGAACCTCATCACCAACCGGCTCCGACAGGGCAATGTACGGTTCGGTTTGCATCTGGTGATTGCCTCGCTGGTCACGTCACAGAATCTCTGTTTTATAAGAACAATTCTAATCCGCCAAACACACAAGCGACATTGCACAGGGAAAACGCCACGATGCAATTGGCAAGAAGTTGCCCCTTGCCAAATCCGCCCCGACGCTGATTTGATATACCAATGGACGAAAAACTTTCCCGCGCGATTGAAAAACGACGTGACGATCTGGTTGCGTTGACCCGTGATCTCATACGGTTTCCCACCGTCAACCCGCCCGGTGAAGCCTACACGCCCTGCGCTGAATATATCGCGCAGCGGTTGAAGAAGAGCGGTTTCGAAACGCAACTGATTCGCGGTGAAGGCACGCCCGGTGATACGGACCGCTATCCGCGCACCAATGTCATCGCCCGCTTTGACGGCAGGACGCATGGCCAGACCGTGCATTTCAATTCGCATATCGATGTGGTTGATACGGGTGAAGGCTGGACCGTTGATCCGTTCGAAGGCGTGGTGAAAGACGGCAAGGTTTATGGGCGCGGTGCCTGCGACATGAAGGGCGGGCTTGCCGCTTCGATCATCGCCGCCGAGGCCTTTCTCGAAGTCTATCCGGATTTTGCCGGTTCCATCGAAATATCAGGCACGGTGGATGAGGAATCCGGCGGCTTTGGCGGTGTCGCCTATCTCGCCAGCAAAGGCTTCTTCTCAAAACCCCGCGTTGATCACGTCATCATCCCCGAACCGCTCAACAAGGACCGCATTTGCCTTGGCCATCGCGGTGTCTGGTGGGCGGAGATCGAAACCAAGGGCGAGATCGCTCATGGCTCCATGCCGTTTCTCGGCGATTGCGCCGTGCGCCATATGGGTGCGGTGCTCGACGCCTTCGAGAAAGATCTGTTTCCCGCGCTCGATAAAAAACAGACCCGCATGCCCGTGGTGCCGGAGGGTGCAAAGCGCTCCACCATGAATATCAATTCGATCCATGGCGGACAGACCGATGATTATTCCGGCCTGCCCTCGCCCAATGTGCCTGATAGCTGCCGCCTGATCATCGACCGGCGTTTTCTGCTGGAAGAAGACATTACCGAGGTGAAGCGCGAGGTGACATCGATCCTCGACCGGCTGCAATGGGAGCGGCCGAAATTCCACTACAACATCCGTGACATCATGGAGGTGCAACCGCTGATGACCGAGCGCGATGCGCCCGTGGTGACAGCCGTCGCGCAGGGCATTCGCGAGATTTTTGGCAAGGAACCGGAATATGTCATTTCGCCCGGCACCTATGATCAAAAGCACATCGCCCGCATTGGCCTGCTGCATGATTGCATCGCCTATGGCCCCGGTATTCTCGACCTCGCGCACCGGCCCGATGAATATGTGGGGATTGAAGACATGATCGAATCGGCAAAAGTCATGGCACTCGGGCTGAAAGTTCTGCTATCCGGTTCTATCTAGAACAATAAAAATATGCTGATCTGCATGGGGTTTACGGCAAAGTCTTTGGGAGACGGTGAATGAACAGATTCTGGAAGTCGGCCCTAGCGGCTAGTGCAATTGTCCTGCTTTCGACCACCGCGTCCTTTGCCGCGAAAACCGATCTGGTGCTGGGCATCGTGCTGGAACCTCCGCATCTTGACCCGACCGCCGGCGCTGCGACAGCCATTGGCGAAGTTGTCTATGCCAATGTTTTCGAGGGGCTGACACGGATCGATGCCAAGGGTCAGGTTTTGCCCGCACTCGCGGAAAGCTGGACCGTCTCCGAGGATGGCAAGGTCTATACCTTCAAGTTGCACAAGGATGTGAAATTTCACGATGGCACCGCCTTTGATGCGCAGGATGTCAAATTCTCGCTCGACCGGGCACGCGATGAAAAATCCACCAATCCGCAAAAACCCCTGTTTGCATCCATCGATACAGTGGAGGTTGTCGATCCGCTGACCGTCAAGATCACGCTCAAACAGCCGAATGGTGATTTCCTCTACAATATGGGTTGGGCGGCTGCCGTCATCGTCGCGCCTGAAAGTGCCGACACCAACAAGGAAAAGCCGGTTGGAACCGGCCCCTTCAAACTCGACAACTGGGCCAAGGGCTCGCAGATCACCATCTCCAAAAACCCTGCCTATTGGGGCAAGCCGGTAGCCCTCGACAAAGCAATTTTCCGCATCATTCCTGATCCGGCAGCCGCAACCGCCGCACTGCTTGCGGGCGATGTGCAGGCATTCCCCGTCTTTCCGAGCTATGAGGCCGTGCCGCAGTTTCAGGCTGACCCACGTTTCAAGGTGGTGATCGGTACAACCGAGGGCGAGACCGTTCTTGGCATGAACAACCAGAAGCCGCCTTTTGATAATCTCAAGGTCCGGCAGGCAATCACCCACGCCATTGACCGCAAAGCATTGATTGATGGCGCCCTGTTTGGCTTGGGAACACCAATCGGCTCGTTCTTCCCGCCGCATCACCCCGCTTATATCGACCTGACCGGTGAGTCCGCCTACGATCCGGCGCTGGCCAAAAAGCTTCTGGCCGAGGCTGGCCACCCTGACGGTTTCAAGACCACGCTGAAACTGCCGCCACCCGTCTATGCCCGCCGCGGCGGCGAGATCATAGCGGCAGAACTGCGCGAAATTGGTATCGAAGCCGAGATTATTCCGGTTGAATGGGCGCAGTGGCTGGAACAGGTGTTCAAGGGCCGGGATTACGACATGACCATCGTGTCCCATACGGAGCCGAACGATCTCAACATCTTTGCCCGGGATAATTATTACTTCAACTACAACAGCCCGGCCTTCCGCGATGTGATCAAGCAGATCGAGGCGACGTCTGATACGGCCAAACGGACTGAACTCTATCAGCAGGCGCAGAAAATCCTCGCCGCCGATGTTCCGGCTGCGTTTCTGTTCCAGCTTCCCAAAACCGGGATATGGGATGCAAAGGTCGAAGGGCTCTGGGAAAATGGGCCAATCCCCGCCAATGATTTGACAGCGGTGAAATGGGCAGAGTGATCGATTGATGGTTGGACCCGAGGCATTCACCCCCCTCTGTCCTGTCGGACATCTCCCCCACAAGGGGGGAGATCAGCCTTCACTACTGCCTTTGCACAATCTGCAACGCTTCAGATTGTGGGAAAGCGTTACTGTCAATGTGATCTCCCCCCTTGTGGGGGAGATGTCCGACAGGACAGAGGGGGGTGAAAACCCGCACCTCCTATGCTGAACTACATCTCAAAGCGCGTCCTGATCGGCATTCTCACCCTTTTGGCCGCTTCTATCGTCGTTTTCATCATGCTTGAAATCGTCCCCGGTGATCCGGCACGGCTGATGCTCGGCATGAATGCGACGGAGGATGCTGTTCAGGCGCTGCAACAGCAGATGGGTCTCGATCAGCCCCTGCTCACCCGTTATTTCAGCTGGATCGGTGGTCTTCTCGTCGGCGATTTCGGCAAGTCCTATACCTATTCAGTCCCTGTTCTGAATCTCATCACCGAACGTATCGCCGTTTCCCTGCCCCTCGCCCTTATCTCGCTGTTTCTCTCCACCATCATTGCCATTCCGGTCGGCCTGTTTTCCGCCGCCCGGCGCGGTACGCTTGCCGATAGCGGCACAATGGGCATTGCGCAAATCGGTGTTGCCATACCCAATTTCTGGTTCGCGCTGCTCTTGGTCTACGTCTTCGCCGTCACCTTGCGGCTTGTTCCTGCAGGCGGGTTTCCCGGATGGAATGCCGGATTATGGGCCGGGTTCAAATCGCTGATCCTGCCCTCCATCGCGCTTGGCCTGCCGCAGGCGGCTATTCTTGCCCGTGTCACCCGCTCCGCCCTGCTTGATGTGCTTGGCGAGGATTATATCCGCACCGCCCGCGCCAAAGGGCTTTCGCGCCGCAAGGTGCTTTATCGCCATGCCCTGCGTAACGCGCTTATTCCCATCCTCACCATTCTCGGCCTGCAATTTGCATTTCTGCTGGCCGGTACGATTATCATCGAGAACGTGTTTTACCTGCCCGGCCTTGGCCGTCTGGTGTTTCAGGCCATCACCCAGCGCGATCTGATCGTGGTTGAAGGCGTGGTCATGCTGCTGGTGGCCACGGTCATTCTGGTCAATCTGCTTGTTGACCTCTCCTATGCGCTTGTCGATCCGCGTTTGCGGGGCCGCTCATGAGCGCCCCGACCGAATGGCAAGCCAATATCTCAAAGGCCTTTTCCAACCGCTCTTTTGTGATCGGCCTGATCATCACCGTCCTGCTTCTCTTGATGGCGATCGTTTCGCTCTTTTGGACGCCCTATGCCGTCGGTTCGTTTGACATTCTGGGCAAACTGAAAGGCTCATCATCGGCCCATTGGCTCGGCACTGACCATTTCGGCCGCGATATCCTGTCGATGATCATGGTTGGCAGCCGCAATTCCATCGCCGTTGCTTTGGTTTCCGTGCTCATCGGTGCCGGTATCGGTGTGCCGCTTGGCCTGTGGGCAGCGGCAAGAGGCGGTATCATCGATGAAGCACTGATGCGTTTCAATGATCTGGTCTTTGCCTTTCCCGCGCTGCTTTCTGCCGTGATGATCACCGCCGTGTTCGGGCCGGGCGCTATCAACGCCATCATTGCCATTGGCATTTTCAATATTCCGGTGTTCGCCCGTGTCGCGCGCGGCTCGGCGCTGTCGCTTTGGCCGCGTGAATATATTCTGGCGGCCAGAGCTTCAGGTAAAGGCATTGCGCGCATCACCGTCGAGCACATCCTGCCTAACATGATGAACATTCTTGTCGTGCAGGGCACCATCCAGTTTTCCCTTGGCATTCTGGCGGAGGCCGGCCTGTCCTATGTCGGGCTTGGTTCCCAGCCACCCATGCCAAGCTGGGGGCGGATGCTGTTCGAAGCACAGACAATGATTGGCCTGGCACCACATATGGCACTCTACCCCGGCCTTGCCATCGTCATCACCGTGCTTGGCCTCAATCTGCTTGGCGATGGTCTGCGCGACGTTCTCGACCCGAAAATGCGGCGGGAGCGCTCATGAACCTCCTCGAAATCAGCAAGTTATCGCTGCGGATTGGCGCTTTCGAAGCGCTAAAAGGCGTCGACCTCTCCGTCAATGTGGGCGAAATCCGTGCGCTTGTCGGCGAATCCGGTTCCGGCAAATCCATGACCGCACTCAGCATCATGAAGCTGCTGCCAACAGGCGCGCGAACCGAAGGGCAAATCCGTTTCGACGGCAAGGACCTGCTTGCGACCAGCGAGGCCGATATGTGCCGCTTGCGCGGTAACGAGATCGGCATGGTGTTTCAGGAGCCGATGACCGCGCTCAACCCGGTCAAAACAATCGGCGAGCAGGTGGCTGAAGGCATAAGGCTGCACACCGGCGCAACCCGCGCCATTGCCGAGGAGCAGACCCGCGCCATTCTCGATCGCGTCGGCCTTCCCTCCGCAAAATTCCCGCTCAGCCGTTATCCGCACGAACTTTCCGGCGGTCAGCGCCAGCGTGTGGTGATTGCCATCGCCTGCGCGCTCAAACCCCGTTTGCTGATCGCCGATGAACCCACGACCGCGCTTGACGTTGTCCTGCAGGCGCAGATTCTCGAGCTTCTGCAAAGCCTCGTCGATGAGGAACGCATGGGCCTGCTGCTGATCAGCCATGATCTAGCTGTTGTCGCTGACATGGCCCACTCCATCACCGTGCTGCGGCATGGCGAGGTGATGGACAATGGCGAAACCGCGCAAATCCTCACCGAACAGACACATCCCTATACCCGCCAGCTCGCGCGGGCTTCCATGCATGTGCCGGAGCGTTCGCCTGAGCATCCGCACCACGCTGCCAATAACGGGCCTTTGCTCGCCATCCGTGATCTGTCACGCACCTATCCGGGCCGACGTATTGGTCTGTTTGGCCGTGATCCGGAATTCACCGCGGTTGATAATGTCAGCTTTGACATCAAGCCGGGACAATCGACGGCATTGGTCGGCCGTTCCGGTTGCGGTAAATCCACCCTCGCCCGCATGGTACTTGCGCTTGACCGGCCCACATCGGGCCAAATCCATTTCGCTGGACGCCGGATTGATGAGCTTACACAAAACGACCTACGCCCGGTCCGGCAGAATATGCAGGTGGTTTTTCAAGACCCTTACGGCTCGTTCAATCCCCGCCACAAGGCCGAGCGGCTGGTTTCCGAACCATTATTCTTGATTGATCGGGAACTGAGCGCAAAGGAAAAACGTGACCGGGTAGACCGCGCACTGGAACGCGTTGGCATTCCGCGTGCTGATAAGGACAAATATTCGCATGAATTCTCAGGCGGTCAGCGCCAGCGGCTTGCCATCGCGCGGGCCATCATCACCGAACCAAAACTCATTGTCGCCGATGAGCCGGTTTCGGCGCTTGATGTTTCAATCCGCGCGCAAATCCTTGACCTTTTCGCCGATCTGAATGACCGGCTTGGCATTGCCTATCTCTTCATCACCCACGATCTCGCCGTCGCACGGGCGATTACTGACACGGTCATGGTCATGTCCGAAGGCAAAATCGTTGAGCATGGCAAAACCGACGAAATTCTGCTTCACCCACGCTCCGAGGCAGGACGGGCGCTGGTGAAGGCATCACCGGATTTGCACAAGGCCCTCGCCCGCCGTATCGGCGAACAGGGCTAAAATAATCCCAGGAAGAAGAATACCAAGAGAACAACCATGAAGAGCGCCGTCGCAACACTGTAAACCCGCAGCGCCGCATCGATATCTTCGCCACCCGCATCACGACGACCTGCACCATTGAGCATCGGCTCATTGGCAATCACACCGCCATAGATACGCGGACCGGCAAGAGCAACGTCGATAGCCCCCGCCATGGCCGCCTCAGGCCAGCCCGCATTGGGCGAGCGATGCAGGCGCGCATCGCGCATCATCACATTGAACGAACGGCTGGCCGCCTTGCCGCCCCGTAGAATCCATGCGGCCGCAGCGATGAGCAGTCCCGTCAGCCGCGCGGGAATCCAGTTGGCGACATCATCAAGCCGGGCAGCAAACCGGCCAAAATCGCGATGGCGATCATTCAGATGGCCGATCATCGAATCCGCCGTATTCAGCATTTTGTAAGCAAGCAGACCCGGTAGCCCGAGCAGCGCATACCAAAAGGCCGGTGCGATAATCCCGTCAGACGTGTTCTCAGCGAGGCTTTCAATCGCAGCGCGTGTAATCGCCGGTTCGTCAAGCACCTGTGGGTCGCGCCCGACGATCATCGATACCGCACGGCGTGCGCCCACCAACCCGTCATTGCGCAGGGCATCAGCCACCCGCGCCACATGCTCGCCAAGGCTCTTTTGCGCGAGGAATACTGCTACGATCAAAGCTTCGATCAGACCGCCAAATGGCGGGATCATCGTCAGCAGCCAATGGATGAGCGCACCAATTCCAGCCGCCAGAAGCAGTAGCGCCAGCATGGTGAAAAAGCCGTCACGTCGCTTTTCCTGCTCCGTATTGCCAGCCTTGTTGAACCGCTTGTCGATAAAGGAAATTGCCTTGCCGAACAGCACGACGGGATGCGGGATTCTCTGCCAAAGCCAATCGGGGTCGCCGACATAACGGTCTGCGAGCAAAGCAAGAAACAGAATCAAGAGGTTGATTTCCATGGATGATTCGATCCCGTTGAATCAAAATATCAGCTTCGGATAGTATCCAGAGCTATAAGGGTCCGCTGCCGAAAAGTCTCTGCGTCATTCTCATCCAATGGCAGACCAAAACGCAACCAATGCGGCGCATAGGCAAATTTCCGCACCAATACATGCCGGGTGCAAAGCGCTTCAAACAGCGCATGGGCACGCTCGTGCTCGACCAGCGCAAACAGATCAGTACCGCCGATTTCCTTCAGCCCTGTCTTGGTGAAAACCGCACTCAGCAACCCACGACGATGCGTCAGCCGGTCCGTGAAAACACGCAGAGCACCCTTGTCCGTAAACGCGTGTTTGGCGATGACAAGTGCGGGGCCTGATACCGCCCATGGACCCATCCGCCTTGTCAGCCGCGTCGCGATATCAGGGCTTGTCAGGGCAAAGCCGAGCCGCAGTCCCGCCAGCCCGAAAAACTTGCCGAAGGATTTGAGCACGATCAATCCATCCCCGCCGCAATGGGCCGCAATACTGGTTTGCGGGTGTGGATCGGCAAAGGCTTCGTCGACGATCAAAAACCCTCCACGCATGCGCAACGTCTCGGCAAGATGAAGCAGCGCATCTTTCGCAACAATACGGCCATCGGGATTGTTCGGGTTAACGACGACAGCTACTTTCGCCGATTGTGGAATAGCATCGACACTGTCACACAACGTCACTTTCCAACCTGCCTGTTCGAAAGTTGACTGGTGCTCCTGATAGGTCGGGCCGACAATCGCCACCTCACCGCGCTCAACCAGATCAGGCATGATCTGGATCAGGGCCTGCGTGCCGGGTGCGGCAGTTATCGCTGCTTCATCAGCAACACCGTAATAGCTGCGGGCCGCATCAAGCGCCGATGCCAGCAGGCTTTCATCGGGCAAGCGGTTCCACACATCCGAAGCAATGGACGGTAGGGGAAAAGCCTCCGGGTTGATGCCGGTGGAAAGATCGATCCAATCTTCGCGTGTTCCGCCAAAGCGGCTTATGGCGCGATCAAGCGCGCCGCCATGCTCAATCTGCATCATCCGGCCATATCGATCATATGCATGTAGGAACCTGATACGGAGCCAACCCGCAGACCCATCTCACCAAGATCTTCACCCAGCGCATCGCGAACACGGAACAAGCGCTCGGCGTTACCCTCACGGACGATACTGGCATAGTGAAATTCATGGGCGTTAAACGGAAACGCGAAGGGTGATGCCGCCAGCGGCTCAATCCGCCGGTAGCCCAGATGCAGCTTGCGCTTGGCAAAACTGGTTTCCAGCGGCAGCAGCCCAAGCATGGCATGGGTTTTCCCCGATGCATCTTCGATGCTTTCGCCCAGCACCATGTAACCACCGCACTCGCCATAAACAGGGATACTGCGTTCCGCCGCCTGCCTTATTCCTCCGGCAAAATTCGATGCGGCAGACAATTGTTCCGCATAAAGTTCGGGATAACCGCCCGGAAGATAGACCGCGTCACTACCCACCGCTGGCGCTTCGTCGTTCAGCGGTGAAAAGAAACTGATCTGCGCACCGCGCCGCCGCCAGCCGTCGAGCAAATGCACATAGGAAAAAGCAAAGGCATTGTCACGCGCAACGGCAACATGCTGGCCGAGTGGCGGCACACGGGCGATATTGGCCATGGATGCCGCCGGGCCGAACCGCCCCGCAATATGCTGAAGCGCCGCCAGATCAATCTGCGTGCTCATCACCTCGCCCGCATGGGCCATGAACGCGTCGAGTTCCGCATGTTCTCCCGCCTGAACCAGACCGAGATGCCGCTCCGGCAAATGCAGTTTCGGATCGCGCATAATGGCACCGAGAACCGGGATACCCACAGGCTGCAGCGCTGCACGCAACATTGCCTCGTGCCGCGCACTGCCAACCCGGTTGAGAATAAGCCCTGATATCATCACCTTGCGGCGAAAATCCCTGAAACCGCTGACAAGCGCGGCAATCGAATGGGATTGCTTGGCACAATCAAGCACCAGAATAACCGGCAGCGACAGACGCACGGCAAGATCAGCCGCCGAACCCGTTCCGTCAAGCGCACCGTCAAAAAGGCCCATCATGCCTTCGACAACCAGCGTCTTGCCGCCTTCCGTATGGCGGGACGCCAAAGCGCTGATCAGATCAGGCCGCATCGCCCATGGATCAAGATTGATGCAGGGCACACCTGATGCAACGCTATGATAGGCAGGGTCGATATAATCAGGGCCAGCTTTGGCTGGCGCAATCTTGGCGCCAAGGTCGCGCAGTGCGCGCAGCAATCCCAATGTCACCGTGGTCTTGCCGCTGCCCGAAGATGGTGCGGCGATTACAAAACCTTTCATCCCGCATCCTTTTCGCGGCGTGTTCCGAGCGGATCAACCTGCAGCACCCGGCCATCCAACGCACCCAGCCAATCCAGCGCCGCGCGCAGCCGCACCACTTCGCCGATCACCACAATTGCCGGTGGCCGCAAGCCTGCCTGCTCCACATCGCGTTCGGCTTGAGTAAGCGTCGTTTCCAGCACTTTTTGTTCGCCCGTCGTCGCATTGCAGACAAAAGCCATCGGTTCATCTTTCGAGCGGCCCGCCGCAATCAGCTTGGCGGCTATCGTACCAATATGCTTCATCGCCATATACATGACGATGACGGATGATCCCTTGGCAATACTCGCCCAGTCCATCGTATCGGGGATAAGGCCTGTTGCATCATGGCCGGTCAAAAAGGTCACGCTCTGGTTGGTCTCGCGATGGGTAACCGGAATGCCCGCATAGGCAAGCCCGCCAATGCCAGCGGTGATTCCCGGAACGATCCGGAAGGGCACCCCATGTTCAACCAGCGTCAGCGCTTCTTCGCCGCCACGTCCAAACACGAAAGGGTCGCCGCCCTTCAGGCGCAGCACCCGTTTGCCTTCCTTGGCCAGTTCCACCAGTCGCAAGGATATATCCCGTTGCTGCGGCGACGGCTTGCCGCCGCGTTTGCCCGCATATTCACGCTCGGCTTGCGGCCCTGCAAAGGAAAGGCATTCCTCATTCACCAGCGCGTCATAGACAATGACATCTGCCTGTTCGAGTGCATTGACCGCATGCAGCGTCAAAAGGCCGGGATCACCCGGCCCCGCCCCGACGAGCCAGACATGGCCCGCTTCAAACTTCGGCAATTTTGCTGTCACTGCGCTCATCGCGCTCCCCGTATTTGCTGTTTTGCGCATAGCATAATTTTTCGCCTTGCAAGCATGAACTTATCGGAAAAATCATGCAACTCTATCCCAAGCTGGTCTATAAGACGCGCATGAGCGACGAACCCGATGCCGGAATGCGGAAACCTGATGATGCCAGCCCCACGCCCCTGCGCCGAGGCTGGACGACGGGTGCCTGCGCGACCGCAGCCACCAAGGCGGCGTTGATTGCACTAATCACAGGCGAATTTCCCGATCCCGTTGCCATTATCCTGCCGAAGGGCGAAGTGCCGCATTTTCCGCTGGCACTCGAATCAATCGGCGATGGCTATGCCATAGCCGGTATCGTCAAGGACGCCGGGGATGACCCTGACGTTACCCATGGCGCCACCATCATCTCGACCGTTTACCCCGCTGCTCCCGGCAGTGGCATCCAATTTGTCGCCGGTGATGGGGTTGGGACCGTCACCCTGCCCGGCCTGCCGATCCAGCCGGGGGAAGCGGCGATCAATCCCGTCCCTCGCGCCATGATGACCGCCATCTGCGAGGAAATCTGCGCGCAATATGAACTGCCCGCCGATCTCGTCATAACGATCTCCGTACCTGAAGGCGAGGAACTCGCCAAACAAACCTGGAACCCGCGCCTTGGTATTGTCGGCGGCATCTCCATTCTTGGTACGACAGGCATCGTCCATCCCTTTTCCTGCGCCGCGTGGATACACTCGATCCACAGGGGCATTGATGTTTCCCGTGCAGCGGGCCTCACCCATGTGCTGGCAGCGACGGGTTCGACCTCGGAAGATGCGGCACAGGCCATTTATGATCTGCCTGATGTCGCGCTTCTGGATATGGGCGATTTTGCCGGTGGCCTTTTAAAATATCTGCGCGTGCACCCCATCGACAAGCTTACCATTGCCGGTGGCTTTGCCAAACTGACCAAGCTCGCACAGGGCGCGCTCGATCTGCACTCGGCGCGCAGTCAGGTCAGCATGGAATTTCTGGCTGATGAAGCGGAAAAGCTTGGATTCGACCAGAATATGAGGGACCAGATTCTGAATGCCAATACCGCGCAGGAAGTGCTTGAAATGACTCTGGGTTTGGGCATCGACCTGCCGAAATCCATTGCCGAGAAAGCCAAGGCGGTGGCGCTGGCAACGCTTAAAGGCGCGCCTGTGGAGGTGGAAATGATCGTGACTGACCGCAAAGGGACGATCCTTGCCCGCCTCTGATCATCCGATTCTCATTCTTGGTGGAACAGCCGAAGCGGCGAAACTGGCCGCCGCGCTTGTCGCCTTGGGCTATCGCACCATCTCGTCACTGGCGGGCCGCACCAGCAATCCCGCGAAAATCGAGGGCGAAGTGCGCACCGGTGGCTTTGGCGGCGCTGATGGCCTTGCCGATTATCTGCGCAGGGAAAATATCGCGCTGCTGGTCGATGCCACACACCCCTTCGCCACGCAAATCTCCGACAATGCCATTGCGGCGGCTGATGTCACCGGCATTCCTTTTGTCCGTTTGGAGCGGACCGAATGGCGGCGCAAACCCGGCGATATCTGGATCAGCGTAGCGACACTGGAAGAGGCCGTTGCCGCTGCTCCCTCCAAGGCGCGGATATTGCTGGCGCTCGGCCGCCAGCACATCGCCCCCTTCTCCAAACGGCGGGATGTGTTTTTTGTCGTGCGGATGATCGATCCACCGGAAACACCCCTGGACCTCTTCGATTTTGAACTGGAATTGTCCAGGCCGGGCAAAAAGGACGAGGAAGCCGCGTTTCTCACGCGCAAACGCCTGACGCATATTATCTGCCGCAATTCCGGTGGCGCCGCATCCTATGCAAAAATATCAGCGGCACGGGAGTTGGGTCTACCCGTTATCATGATTGAACGGCCACATCGCCCCGGTGCTCATGCTTTGCCTGATACGGACAGTGTGCTGCGTTTTGTGGTGGAGATGTTGGGGTAAGTTGCGCGAATATGTGAGTGGGTCGTTCGAGGTTGGTGGTTCGTGGTTCGTGGTTCGACAAGCTCACCATGAGGGAGATGGGTGGATGCAACGCTAATCGCAAAGACTGTAGAGATTGCAATTCACAAAAGTTGCAGAACTTGGCTCCCCTTCATCACCCCTCTCCCTCATGGTGAGCTTGTCGAACCACGAACCACGCCCCTCACCCACGCCAAAACAACCCGCACCTACCACCTCATTCAGACCGTGAGCGCAGCGTGTGGCTGTGATCCTTGTGATAAAGCGCGGAATCGCGAAATGCACCGGCTAACAGGCCCTTGCCGACAAAGATCATCGCTGAGCGGGTCAGGCCCGAATCCTTCACCTTGCCCGCAATATCGGCAAGCGTTCCATGGATGAATTGCTCGTCCGGCCAGCCAACCCGGTAAGCCACGATCACAGGACAATCGGCACCATAAAGCGGCGTCAGCTCCGTCTCGATTTTCGTCAGATTGCGGATGGAAAGATGAATGACCAGCGTTGCGCCGGATTTACCGAGCGTTGCCAGTTCCTCACCCTCCGGCATGGCTGATGATTTCATTGAGGTGCGCGTGAGAACAATGGTCTGGCAGACCTCGGGAACCGTCAATTCCTTTTTCAGCGCTGCGGCAGCCGCCGCAAAGGCTGGAACACCCGGCGTCACATCATATTCAATGCCAAGCGCATCAAGCCGTCGCATCTGCTCGGCCACAGCGCCATAGATCGACGGATCACCGGAATGCACCCGCGCCACATCCTTGCCTTCCGCATGCGCCCGTTCAAACTCGGCAATGATCTCGTCCAGCGTCAATGAGGACGTATCGACAACCCGCGCACCCTCTGGCACTTCGGCAACCATTTCCGGTGGCACCAGCGAGCCCGCATAAAGACACACCGGGCAGGACTGGATCAGTTTCAGACCGCGTACGGTGATAAGATCGGGCGCGCCGGGACCGGCGCCAATGAAATGAACGGTCATTGTTTTACGTCTTTCTTGCCGCCAATGCAGCGGTTGCATGGGCAGATTTCGTCTTGCCGATCACCAGTTTACCAGCCGGGCCAGCGGCAGCGAGTGCTGCGGCTTCTGCTATACCATGACTGCCTGTCAGCTCGAATACACGCTGCGACGGGTTGGCAAGCCGTGGCGTTTGCTCCTCCAGCGTTGCAGCGTCAAAGCAGAGGAAGGGCAAACCCCAGCGCGCGGCCAACTGAATGATAGCTGTCTCGCCAGCACGCGCGTCTATCGAATAGATACCCGATAGATCGTCAGAATTTATCCCAGCCGCTTTCAAAACAGTCTCGGCAAGGGCCAAAAGCTCCTGCGGATCGCATCCCCGCTCGCAGCCCACGCCAAGCATGTAACCAATGTCTGACATCAATGGGACTTGTGCAGCTCTTCCGGCGTCACGCCGAGCAGGTCCGCCGTCCGGCGGATGAGATTGGCTTCCTTGGGATCAAGATCATCGTCCGCATTGGCGATGGCGAGAAGATGGCGCAGGAGCATCACCTTGCGCTCAAAGGGCACGTCCGCAAAAGCCAGCGCCGCCTGTTCGCTTGATGTCTCATAGCCGAAATCCTTGAGATATTCGGCAACTTCGCTGAACTCATCCGGCGAAATACCGAAATCTGTGGAAGCAATGCGCAGGATCGCAGCATATTCCGATTTCTCTGTTTTGCCGTCAGCCAGCGCCACATGCAACAGGAGCAGCAGTTCCGCTGTCAGAATCGGATCATCGGCCACTTTCTGCACCGCGCTCTTGCTGCCGAGAAATGCGGTGATGCGATCAAAAATGCTTTCGCTCATTGTACCCCCAACTGTGTTCACGCGATTGATCGCAGTCTCAACCATTGAATTCAAGTGCGCAAACAACACACCAGAACGCGATTCGCACAAGTGAATTGACAGAGCGCGCAAATGTTCTCGCCAAAATGGAATTTGTCTCTATGGTCCGGCGCATTCTTGCAAGAGTCTTCCGCCATGTCCGCCTTCTTCGACAATATCCCTTACATTCTCATCATTGCTGGCTTTGCCGCAGGCTTTATCGATTCGATTGCCGGCGGTGGCGGTTTGATCACCGTCCCGGCGCTGCTGCTATCGGGCATGTCGCCAGTGGAATCACTCGGCACCAACAAACTGCAATCGCTGTTCGGGTCAGCCTCCGCCACCATCGCCTATGCGCAAAAGGGGCATGTTCATCTGAAATCACAGCTTCCTTCGGCGCTTATGTCCTGCCTTGGCGGTGTCGGTGGTGCTTTGCTCGCCGGTTTCTTACCCGGTGATCTGCTGCGCGCCTTTTTGCCCGTCCTGCTCATTGCCATCGCGCTCTATTTTGCCCTGAAGCCCAATATGGGCGATATCGACCGCAGCAGGCGCATGACGCCCTTCCTGTTCGGCGTGACAATTGTTCCGCTGATCGGCTTTTATGACGGCCTGTTCGGCCCCGGCACCGGCTCGTTCTTCATGCTCTGCTTTGTTTCGCTGGCAGGCTATGGGTTGCTCAAGGCAACAGCGCACACAAAGCTTCTCAACCTTGCTTCCAATCTTGGCGGCTTTGCCACGTTCGCCTTTCTCGGCGTGATCAACTGGAAGATTGGCCTGTGCATGGGCGTTGCCCAGTTCCTCGGCGCGCGCGTTGGCGCCGCCATGGCCATGAAGAACGGCGCAAAGATCATCAAGCCGCTGCTGATTATTGTCTGTCTGGCCTTGGCGACCAAACTGCTGCTCGACCCCAGCAACCCGATCCGGGTGTGGATTGCAACGCTTTAGAGTCTGCCAACGTGCAAAGAAGCGATCGGTAGTGGTTCGTGGTTCGTGGTTCGACAAGCTCACCATGAGGGAGAGTGAGGATGCAACGTTAATCGCAAAAGTTGCAGCACAAAGGTTGCGGAAGATTGTGGCATAGGGATTGCACCGCAAAGATTGCAGAACTTAGCTCCCTTTCATCCTCACTCTCCCTCATGGTGAGCTTGTCGAACCACGAACCACCCACCAAGACCCTTCAACATTCAATGCTGCACCATACCTCTAAAACTCAATGCCCTTCTGCGCTTTGATACCGGAACGGAACGGATGCTTGATCATTTCCATCTCGGTAACGAGGTCGGCAAACTCAATAAGTTCGTCCTTGGCATTCCGCCCGGTTATAATCACATGTTTCATATGCGGTTTCTGCTTGAGCACCTCGATGATTTCCTCAACGGGCAGGTAGTCATAACGCAGCGCGATGTTCAGTTCATCGCAAAGAACGATGTCCGTTTTATCATCAAGGATCATGGTCTTGGCCTGCTCCCACGCATCGCGCGCCATGGCGATGTCGCGAGCGCGGTCCTGCGTTTCCCAGGTAAAGCCCTCACCCATGGCCGAGATCGTCACCTGCTCGGGAAACTTTTCCAGAACCCAGCGTTCGCCCGTATCCCATGAACCCTTGACGAACTGGATAACGCCAATCTTCATGCCATGACCGAGCGCCCGGAACACGACGCCGAAACCCGCCGTCGACTTGCCCTTGCCCTTGCCCGTGTTGACGATAACAAGACCTTTTTCATCTGTTTTGGTCGCAAGGATTTTGTCGCGCACGACCTTCTTTTTGCGCATCTTGTCCGCATGCCGCGCGTTGACTTCCTCTTCGGTCAGGTTCAACAATTTCTCTGATTTTTCAGCCATTTGGCGTTTCCTTCCGAATCATTGTCTCAGGCGGCAAGCTTGCCGAGTTCAAATCGTGCCGAGTTGGAACGCGGCACCCAGAAGCCGCGCTCTACGGCCTCTTCAAGCTTTTCCGCGATGTCGCGCAGGGCATGCGGGTTCTTGTCTTTCAGGAACGCCCGCACACCATCATCCATCAAAAACGCCTGATAGACAGCTTCAAAATGGTGGTTGCGCACGGCGCCTGTCGTTGCCGCAAAGGCAAAGAGATAGTCGACCGTTGCCGCCATCTCGAAAGCGCCCTTATAGCCATGGCGCATTACACCGGCGATCCATTTCGGATTGGTGACGCGGCCGCGCACCGTGCGCCCGATCTCTTCCTCAAGCGTGCGGATAACGGGCTTTTCGGGGCGTGAATGGTCATTGTGATAAATGGTCGGGCGCTCGCCGGAAAGCTGTTCGACCGCCGCCGACATACCACCCTCGAACTGATAATAATCATCGGAGTCGAGCAGATCATGTTCGCGATTGTCCTGATTTTGCACCACCGCTTCAACGGTGCGCAAACGCTCCTCCAGCAGCCCGCGCTCCGCTTTACCGTCTTCACCAGCGCCATAGGCATAGCCGCCCCAGACGAGCCATGCTTCGGCAAGATCGTCGCGCTTGTCCCATGCCTTTTCGTCAATCAGCGTCTGCAAGCCTGCACCATAAGCACCGGGCTTTGAACCGAACACGCGAAAGCCAGCCCTTTGCCGTGCGGTCTTCTCATCAGCACCTTCGGCCATGAGCCGCGCCTGTTCATCGCGCATACGCTTGGCAATCGGATTGTCTTCCGCATCTTCCTGCAGAGCGCCAACAGCCCGCACCGCCTTGTCGAACAGCGCAATCTGGTCCGGAAAGGCATCCCGGAAAAAGCCTGAGATACGCAAAGTCACATCCACACGCGGACGGCCAAGCATGGCGGGCTGAATAATTTCGTAGCCGGTGACGCGCCGTGACGCCATATCCCAGACGGGTTTGACGCCAATCAGCGCTAGCGCCTGCGCGATATCATCACCGCCGGTCCGCATATTCGAGGTGCCCCATGCGGTGAGCCCAAGCGATGTCGGCCATTCGCCGTGATCCTGCGTATAACGGCGGATCAGAAGCTCAGCGGATTTCTGTCCAAGCTCCCACGCAGCAGGTGTTGGCACAGCGCGGCTATCAACGGAAAAGAAGTTGCGTCCTGTCGGCAGGACATCAGGACGCCCGCGCGTCGGCGCACCCGATGGGCCCGGTGCAACAAAACGCCCGGAAAGCGCCGTCATCAGCCCGGTCATCTCAGCCTCGCCGCAGGCCATGACAGCTGGATGCAAGTTCGTGCGAATGCCTTCCAGAACCGCTTGAGTCGCCTGCCATACGTCCGGACAAATGGTTTCACCGGCCACCAGCTTTGCCGCCAGCAATTCAATACGCTCAACGGTGTCGCCCGCAATACGCCAAGGCTCGTCGGTGACCGCGTTCAGAATATCCGGCCGTTCCGCAGTCCACGCCGCAGCCATTTCGCAATCGAGCGGATCGAAACCGGCAAAGCCAAGATCGCCAGCAATGGCGCGTTGCAGGCTTTGGTCCGCACCATCACCCGAACCGCGTGGGACACGCGCCAGTGCCACCACCAGATCGGTCAGCAAACGCCCTTCCGGCGACAGTCCAAAAATGTGCAGGCCGTCGCGAATCTGCATTTCTTTCAAATCGCAAAGATAAGCATCGAGCTTTTGCAGGGCGAGATCATCAGGGTCATGATCATGAATACCCGCATCGCTATCAAGGCCGATATCCCTGACCAGATGCAGGATTTGCACCTTGAGCCGCACCAGACGCCTCGGATCAACGCCCGAAGCCTCATAATATTCATCGACCAGCGCTTCCAGATCTTTTAATGGCCCATAGCTTTCCGCCCGCGTCAGCGGCGGCGTCAGATGATCGATGATGACGGCAGAGGAACGGCGTTTTGCCTGCGTGCCCTCACCCGGATCATTGACGATGAACGGGTAGATATGCGGCACAGGCCCAAGCACCACCTCGGGAAAACAGGTTTCCGACAGCGCCAGCGATTTGCCCGGCAGCCATTCGAGATTGCCATGCTTGCCGACATGCACGATCGCATGGGCATCATAAACGATGCGCAGATAAGCATAGAAGGCGAGATAGCCATGTGGCGGCACCAGATCCGGCGAGTGGTAGGTGTCCTTTGGATCGATATTGTAGCCGCGTGCAGGCTGGATACCGACGAGGACATCACCAAACCGGCTCAGTGGCAGCGCAAAGCCGCGCGCGCTATCAAGGAAAAATGGATCGTTCTTTGGCTCGCCCCAGCGCGCCGTTACCTTCGCTTGAATCACATCGGGAAGCGCCTCAAAGAAGCTCTTGTATTGATTGAGTGAAATCGTCTCGCGAATATCGCGTCCATCGCTGGCCGCGTTGGTGGGACCCGCCATCAAATGATTGATCAGCGCCTCGCCATTATCTGGCAGATCGGCGACACCATAGCCCGCATCGCGCAGGGATTTCAGCACCTGCCATGTGCCCGCAGGCGTATCAAGGCCAACACCATTGCCCAGCCGTCCATCCCGATTGGGATAATTCGCCATGACAAGCGCAACGCGCCGCTCCTGCGGCTTGCTTTCACGCAGACGCGCCCAGTTGAATGCCAGCTCAGCCACAAATGCCACGCGGTCAGCCTGCGGCTCGTGCATGACGATATTGGCTTCCACGGCTTCATCGAAATGCTGTGCCGACTTGAACGAAACCGCACGCGAAAGAACCCGGCCATCCACTTCAGGCAAGGCGACGTTCATCGCGAGATCACGCGCTGACAGGCCCTGATCGGACAGACGCCACTGCTCGGCACTGGAGCCGGAGAAGATAACCTGCAGGACCATCGCACCATCATGCTCAAGCACAGTCGGCTTGCGCGCGGAACCCGGCGCAGACACGGCAAAGCCCGTGGCGTTCAGAACCACCGCAGGCGGTGCTTCGGCAAAAATGCTCTCCAGCGTTGCAATGGAAACCGGGTCTTTCAGGCTGGAAACAAACACCGGCAGCGGGTTGAGGCCCTTGGTGCGCAATGCCTCCAACAATGCTTCAACCGGTTGCGTCTGCCCGCTTTGCACCAGCGCCCGGTAGAAACAGATCGCCACGACAGGCGCACCATCCCGCCAACTCTGGCGCATCTCTTCCAGTGAAGGTGCTGCTTTCCCCGGCCACCACAACCCGGCTTTCAGCAGGGGTGCGGCTTCCTGCGGTTTTTCACCTGATTTGATCAACGCGCCACAATAATCGAGAAAACGCTGCGCATTCTGCGCGCCGCCTTCCAGCAGATAATGCCAGAGTGCATCGCGATCATGCCGGGCAATGGTTGAAAACCGGTCGAGCCCCGGATCGGGCTTGTCATCCCCCGGCAGCACCGCAAGCTGCACCTTGTGATTAACAGCGCAGGCATGCAAGGCTTCCAGACCATAAGGCCAGTAGCTTTCGCCGCCGATAACCCTGACCACGATCAATTTCGCCTGTCGCGCCGTCCGCTCCACATAAGCATCGACGGACATCGGGTGCGACAGGCTCATCATATTGGCAAGGCGCAGCGACACCGCGCCATCGCCCTGCCGCCGCGCGGAGGCAAGGCTCGCCAGTTCCGTATCAGCGGCAGAAAGAAACAACACATCTCCCGGCGTCTGGCCAAGGTCGATAGCCTCGGTCCCTTCAGCAATGGTGCCTTTCTGGGCAAGCAGGAGATGCATTCAGTTTTCCAGCCTCAATTATACGGCAGCAGCGGTTACAGCCGATGTGATGGCTGCATTATCGATGTCATGCAAACCGATGACGACGAGACGCGTCTGGCGCTCTTCGCCCGGATTCCACGCACGGTCAAAGTAATGCTCGATGCGTGTACCGACAGCCTGCACCACCAGACGCATGGGCTTGCCGGGAACATCGGCAAAACCTTTCAGGCGCAGAATGTCGTGATCGGCAATAACGGTCTTCAGCTTTTCAACAAAGCTCTTCGGTTCCGCAACCGGGCCAAGACCAACGACAAAGCTCTCAAACTCGTCATGATCATGCTCTTCGCCCGCTTCGTGTTCCATTTCATGGTGCGATTTGCGGTTGGCAATGTCCTGTTCAGTGCCAACACCCAGACCCAGCAGCAGTTCATTGCTGAGCTTGCCGAAGCTGGCCGAAACCATATTGAGCGAGCGGGACGAACGGCTCTGCACATCGCCGCGCACGCCATCAAGCTGCTTGTCACTGATAAGATCGGTTTTGTTGAGAACAATCAGGTCGGCAGCGCGAATCTGGTCTTCGAACAGTTCTTCCAGCGGGCTGTCATGATCGAGCGCTTCATCCTGAATGCGCTGGGCATCAACCTTGTCATGATCATCGGCAAAACGGCCTTCCGATACGGCAGAGGCGTCGATGACAGTCACAACGCCATCAACCGTTACCTGCGTCTTGATTTCGGGCCAGTTGAACGCTGCAACCAGAGGCTGCGGCAAAGCGAGACCCGATGTTTCAATGACGATATGATCAAAGCGATCAGGCCGATCGAGCAATTTGGTCATGGTCGGAATGAAATCATCCGCCACGGTGCAGCAGATGCAACCATTGTTCAGCTCGATAACATCTTCATCGCGGCAGGCTTCGATGCCACAGCCTTTGAGCAGGCCACCATCAACGCCAAGATCGCCGAACTCGTTGATGATCAGCGCAATGCGCTTGCCATTGGCGTTCTCAAGCAGATTGCGGATCATCGTGGTTTTTCCCGAACCGAGAAAACCGGTGATGACTGTTGCTGGAATCTTCTGACCCTGCATATTCCTGTCCCTTCATTGTGAGCGGCAGCCCGGCTGCCACGAAATAGACTGTTGCCGCAGCTTGTGCCACGGCCTGATGGAGACGTCCGGCATGGTCGCGAAAATCGCGCGCCATGCGGTTCTCCGGAACGATGCCGAGACCCACTTCGTTCGAGACCAGAACAATCGAACCTTGAAGTTTCGGCAGCGCTTCGACAAGCTGCCGCGTCTCGGCGGTGATGTTGCGCTCATCCATCATCAGATTGGTAAGCCAGAGCGTCAGGCAATCGACAAGAACCGCCTTACCCTCGCCAGCCACCCCTTGCAAAGTATCCAGCAGATCAAGCGGCTCTTCTATGGTGCGCCACAGTGGACCGCGCTGCTCTTTATGCAGGTCAATGCGTACAGACATTTCCTCATCCCACGCCCTGCCCGTTGCGACATAGATCGCATCAAGGCCCGACGCCTTGATCAGGCCTTCGGCAAAGCTGGATTTGCCCGAGCGGGCACCGCCGAGGATGAAAGTCACACCGGAATTGAGTTGAGGCATCGCCGCTATTGCAACCGCAACGATCCATCCATCAAAGGGAATGCGGGCGGGAAAACAAGCGAATGCGTCATACGAGCAGCCATAACAACCTCCGTGCTGGGCCTGAAGAGACATTACCCTTCAATTCTTGGGCAGGATTACCCTTAAGTGCTTCCTGGAAAAACACTCTATGACTGGCAGGTCTCCTGGCTCACGGGTCGTCGAAGCAATGCCGCCTTCCCGGTTTCCCAGTGGCTGCCTTCTGCATATGCATCAGGCTTTGCATTGATCCTCGCCGCTCTACAGTCGCGGGGTCGGCTGCGGTGGGACCGCCCTTCAGGGTACGGCCGTCGCATTCCCTTTTGATCCCTTGGCCTTCGACCAATATGGGAACCAATCATGGGTTGGACGTTATTCATCCCTCACGAGAAATGTCAATTGAATGTGTGTTGTTTGGGAAGAGAGTGATGGGGGTGTGGTTCGTAGTTCGACAAGCTCACCATGAGGGACGGGGGTGATGCAAGGGAGTTTTATTTTGCCATGTTGCGGAGCTTGACTCCCTGCACGCTCCTCACTCCCTCATGGTGAGCTTGTCGAACCACGAACCGGCGGCGTTCACCCCCCTCTGCCCTGTCGGGCATCTCCCCCACAAGGGGGGAGATCACATTGACATTAACGCCTTTGCACAACAGGAAGTGTTGCAGATTGTGCAAGATGGTTTTGAAGGCTGATCTCCCCCCTTGTGGGGGAGATGTCCGACAGGACAGAGGGGGGTGCCTATGCGGCGGATAAACATCAATATCTGCCTGCAGCACATGCAAACAGCGCATCGATATCAATCAGCTCTTCCAACTGCCCCGCAATACTATCCAACGCGGCATCCACGCCAGCCCGATAGTCAAACTCGTCAGCAGCGATACCCATCGACCCCAACAGCGCCGCACGAAACTGATCCGCGCCGAAAAGCCCGTGCAGATAGGTGCCGAACACCTTGCCGTCCTTCGATATCGCCCCATCATTCATACCGTTGATACGGGCAACGGGGCTGGAACAATCAGGGCCCGTCGTCCGCCCCAGATGAATTTCATAGCCACTCAGTGGCAGATCGAACTGCAGCGAATGCGCATCGACATTGCGCACGGTCTTTTCAGGTTCCATCACCGTATCGATATCGAGATGCCCGAGCCCTTGGGTTTCCGTCACGCTGCCCTCGATGCCATCGGGGTCGCGTACCGTGCGCCCGAGCATCTGGAAGCCGCCACATATGCCGATGATATGGCCACCGCGCCGTCGGTGCAGGTCCAAATCCCTGTCCCAGCCATTTTCGCGGAACCGCAGCAAATCGCTGATTGTGGATTTTGAACCGGGAATAATCACCAGCCCAGCATCGGACGGCAGCCGCTCGCCGCTGCGCACCATCACCACATCCACCTGCGGCTCGGCCATCAGCGGATCGAGATCGTCAAAATTGGCGATGCGATCAAGCACCGGCACCGCGAGCTTGAGCGCCCGGCCCTCGCCTTTCACCAGACGTTCCAGCACGACCGAATCTTCGGCAGGCAACCGCGCCGCATCCTTCAGCCACGGCACGACGCCGAATGACGGCCAGCCGGTGAACTCAGTGATGGCTTTCAACCCGTCGTCGAACAGCGAGACATCACCGCGAAACTTGTTGATGAGATAGCCGATGATCATCGCCCGATCTTCCGGTTGCAGAATCGCATGGGTCCCGACGATGGAGGCAATCACCCCGCCCCGGTCGATATCGCCAACCAGCAGCACAGGCACGTTGGCGCGGGTGGCAAAGCCCATATTAGCGATATCCCCTGCCCGAAGATTGATCTCTGCCGGTGAGCCAGCCCCCTCGACGATCACGAGATCAGCGCCATCACGTACAATATCCCATGACGCCATGACAGCATCGAGCAGCTGCGCCTTGAATTTTTGGTAATCGCGTCCCTTCGCCTGCCCCCAGACTTTGCCCTGCACGATGATCTGGCTGCCGGTTTCCGATTGCGGTTTCAAAAGCACGGGATTCATATGCACAGATGAGGGCACACCACAGGCGACGGCCTGCAGCCATTGCGCCCGGCCAATCTCGCCGCCATCATCACTGACAGCGGCATTATTCGACATATTCTGCGGTTTGAATGGTCGAACTTTTAATCCACGATTGCGCGCAAGCCGGCAAAGTCCGGCCACCAGGACGGATTTCCCAACATCTGACCCTGTTCCCTGCAACATGATTGCGTGTGTCATGGGCTTTGAGTAGCGGATATGTCTTTCTCTTCCTAGCCCCCGCCAAAACGCATCTCTGTCGTTGCGCGGCCCCGCGCTTGGGATAAACTGCGGCCAAGAGGAATACAGGGAGGTTATCATGGATGCGCACGTGGATACGGCGTCCAGCCAGTTCGAACTCAATGAGGATCAGCTGGCAATTCAGGACATGGCCCGCGCCTTTGCGGCGGACCGCGTTGCACCCAACGCGCTTGCCTGGGACCGCGACAAGCACTTTCCAGCGGATGTAATCCGGGAAACCGGCCCGCTCGGCATGGGCGGCATCTATGTGAAGGAAGAGTTTGGCGGCTCGGGGCTGAAACGGCTCGATGCTGTGCTGATCTTTGAAGCGCTATCAGCCGCCTGCCCGGCTTTTTCGGCCTTCATATCGATCCACAACATGGCGACATGGATGATCGATCTCTACGGCAATGACGAACAGCGCCAACGCTTTGTGCCGCATTTGACCTCAATGGAGTGGCTGGCGAGCTATTGCCTGACCGAACCGAATTCCGGCTCGGATGCCGCCGCGCTTAAAACCCGCGCGGTGCGCGATGGCGACCATTATGTGCTGAATGGCGCAAAACAGTTCATTTCAGGCGCGGGTGATACGGACCTTTATGTCACCATGGTGCGCACCGGCGAGGACGGCCCGAAGGGCATCTCGACGCTGATCATTCCGAAAGAAGCGCCCGGCCTTTCCTTCGGTGCGAACGAACACAAGATGGGCTGGAATGCCCAGTCCACCCGGCAGGTGATTTTCGACAATTGCCGGGTGCCGGTGGCAAACCTGCTGGGCGCGGAAGGCGACGGCTTCAAGATCGCCATGGGCGGCCTTGATGGCGGACGCCTCAATATTGCCGCCTGCTCACTTGGCGGCGCTCAGTCGGCACTCGACAAGGCAGTAACCTATGCGTCGGAGCGTAAGGCGTTCGGCAAGGCGATCAACCAGTTTCAGGCACTGCAATTCAAGCTGGCCGACATGGAAACGGAACTCTCGGCGGCGCGCGTCCTGCTATACACGGCGGCGTCAAAGCTTGACCGCAAGGCGCATGATGCCTCCAAATGGTCTGCCATGGCCAAACGCTTTGTCACCGATACCGGCTTCAATGTTGCCAATGATGCGCTGCAAATCCATGGCGGCTATGGTTATCTGCACGATTACGGCGTGGAAAAGCTGGTGCGTGACCTGCGCGTTCATCAGATTCTCGAAGGCACCAATGAAATCATGCGGGTGATCATATCCCGCTCCATGATGGGCCGCTGAACCACGCCTTTCACCTAACAATATCAGGGAGAATACCGCGATGACGACTGTCGCTTTTATCGGTCTTGGCCATATGGGCAATCCTATGGCCGCCAATCTGGTCAAGGCCGGGCACACGGTGCTGGGTTTTGATCTTCTGCCGGAAAATCTTGAAACCGCCAAAGCCAATGGCGTCACCATCGCGCCAAGCGCAGTTGCAGCCATTGCCGATGCCGATGTCGTCATCACCATGTTGCCAGCAGGAAAACACGTCCTCTCCGTCTATGCGGAAATCGCTGGAAAGGCCAAAAAGGGCGCATTGTTCATCGATTCCTCGACAATCGATGTGGATTCGGCTCGCAAAGCCCATGCCATAGCCGGCGAAAGCGGATTGCTTTCAGTTGATGCCCCGGTTTCCGGCGGTATTGGCGGCGCAGCGGCGGGAACGCTGACATTCATGGCCGGTGGTTCCGGTGATGCCTTTGCCGCTGCCGAGCCTGTTCTCAAGCCTATGGCTGGCCGTATCGTCCATTGCGGCGAACCGGGTGCCGGTCAGGCCGCCAAGATCTGCAACAATATGATTCTGGGCATTTCCATGATCGGCGTCAGCGAAGCCTTTACGCTGGCCGAAAAACTTGGCCTGTCGCATCAGGCATTGTTCGATGTTGCCTCCACCTCCTCGGGCCAGTGCTGGTCACTGACCACCTATTGCCCGGTCCCCGGCCCTGTGCCGACATCCCCTGCCAATAACAGCTACAAACCGGGCTTTGCCGCTGCGCTGATGCTGAAGGATTTGAGGCTTTCGCAGGAAGCCGCAAGAAGTGTCGGTGCTGCGACACCGCTCGGCCAGCATGCGGAAGAGATTTATGCTCAATTTGGCGCCGCCGGAAACGAAGGTTCGGATTTCTCCGGCATCATCAATTATCTGCGCGATGCCACCCGTGAAGGCTGACAGGCAAAGAAAATCTTGCAAATTTAGATTTGCTTAAGCTCTCGCTAACCTCGCGGTAACGATGTCCGGTTAAAACTTTGCATGGAGCAGACAAGACCCTGCCCCATGCTCCGGATAGGTACTGCGTACCGGAGCTGTAATTTCTGCCAGCGTATTGTACGGCAGAATGCCATGCGTAATTTGGCAAAAAACCGCACTGCTCCTTGTCGGACAGGGCGGTTTTTGATTTGGGTCTTCAGCAAAATCAGGCAAAGAAAAACCGCCACCTCCGAGGAGGCAGCGGTTTCTCGAAACTTTCTGACGTGTCAGAAATCAGCCAGCCGAACGGGTCCAGATAAAGGACACTGCGGAGGCGATGCCGCTCTTCAGATTGCTGGATGGCGCATTGCGCTTTTCCGTAGCATTCCATGCAATGTGGACGCGGTTGTTGCGATTGAAGATGTAAAGCATTTGAGCACCTGATGGTAAAAACGTTTGTTGCCGCTCAAATGCGCTTTTTGCTTAAAGTTTGATCACGTTTTTTCGCCATGGCATGTCGCATTTACAGCAACCGATCATGCAAATATGCATGGCTGCTATGCTGAAACCACACCTCTATTGCCACAATTACGGGCACTCTGACTAAAACAGCAGCAAAATCAACGATGGCGCTGATAAAGCAGCCTTATTTCAGCTTTTGGCCACCAGACGCTTGTAATTGGCCCGCAGCGTTTTCCGTCCGGGATGGAGTGCCGCTTTTGTCGCTTTATCGACGGTCGCCTGTGCGATAGCCGCCGGTGACTTGCCGCTCCACACATCGAGCCAGAATGTTGCCGCCGAGTTCATCACCGATATTTGCGCTGCCACAACGCCATCGGTCATCGCGGCCATTTTTTCGGACACCGCCCGCGTTGACTCTGTTTTGGCGGACTTTTCCGTCAGCCCCTCCATCATCATCATGGGCAGGCGCATGGCGATCACCATCGACGCCATTTGCAGGTCATGGACAGGAGCACGGCTTTTAACGGGAGATTTCATCTTTAAGGCCTTTTGGGTTTGAACGCAGCATCGACAGGTGGTTTTAAACCATTGGCGAGCCGATTGGTTTCATTGGCCATGCCGACAACCGCCAGAAGTTCCATCAATTGCGGATCGGTCATGCCCTTGGCGCGGGCAGAAGCCGTGTGCGACCAACTGCAATAGTCGCAATTATTGGTGGCGGAAACCGCGATATAGATCATCTCTTTGACCAGCGGATCGAGCGCCCCGGGTGCCATGACTTCCCGCAGACTCTCCCATGTCCGTTTGAGAAGCTTTGGATCATTCGCCAGCACTTTCCAGAAATTGTTGACCCAGTCGGTGCCGCGCGTTTTCATGATGTCATCATACACGGCACGCACCGCTTCATCAGCCTGTTCATACTCAATCATCGGAACAATGGTTTGGTCAGTCATCGTGCTTTCTCGCGCTCTTGAGCCTTGGGAAATACGCCCGGAAATAACGGGCAGAAGAGGCCCAGACCCCAGATTGAGCCCGCCAGAACGAAAAAGTCCATTGGAATTCTTGCACAGGAAAATCCGCCGCTTAGAACCAGAAAAATCGGGAAAATACGCCCAACAGTAAATGAAATGGTGAAGAAAAATCGCCTAAAGCGTTGATCTTTCATGAACTGGCTTGTTACAATACCCGGATGAACATTGTGACATCCACCTTCACAATTGATTTCCCGGCGTCGTTATATCGACAGGTGCTGTCGCGATATACCGCATTAATTGAACGAAACCATTGCATTCTGACGCGATAAGGATGCCAAATGGCACACAAACGAACAGCTGGGCAAAAGGCAGTGCCAAGTTAGATTCGTACCGGGTGAACGAACTGTCAAAACGAGTGGGAGACTAAACCTATGAAGAAGCTACTTGCTTCAACTTTATTGGCCGCAGGGTTTTTCGGCTTTGCCGGAGCCGCTTCGGCAGCAGAATGTGGTTCCGTTACCATCGCAAATATGAACTGGCCGTCTGCTGAAGCCTTGGCCAATCTGGACAAGCTTGTGCTCACCGAGGGCTATGGCTGCGATGCGGAACTGGTCGCTGGCGACACCGTTCCAACCTTCACATCAATGATCGAAAAGGGACAACCGGATGTCGCGCCGGAAGGCTGGCTCAATTCGGTGCGTGAACCGCTCGAAAAGGCAGTCAAGGAAAAGAAGCTTGTCTATGCTGCACCTGCCATTACGGAAGGCGGCACGGAAAGCTGGTGGATACCCAAATATTTCGCCGATGCACATCCTGACATCAAGACAATCGCCGATGCCATGAAGCATCCGGAGCTTTTCCCCTCACCTGAAGATCCGAAGAAGGGTGCGGTTTACAACTGTCCGTCAGGCTGGGCCTGCCAGATCACAACAACGAATTTTTACAAGGCCTATGAAGGCGACAAACACGGCTTCACCCTTGTTGACACGGGTTCCGCGGCTGGCCTCGACGGCTCGATTGCGAAAGCTTACGAGCGCAAGGAGCCATGGCTCGGTTATTACTGGGGTCCAACAGCCATTCTCGGCAAATATCCCATGGTTAAACTCGACAATGGCGTGCCATTTGATGAAAAGGAATGGCAGCGCTGCACCACCATCGCCGATTGTCCTGATCCAAAGCCGAATGGCTGGGCAAAATCCGACATCTACACGATCGTCACCACGAAATTTTCTGACAGGGCTGGACCCGCGTTCGACTATTTGAAGAAGCGTCAGCTCTCCACGGTCGAGTTCAACGCGCTTCTCGCCTGGATGGTCGACAATCAGGCCACCGGTGAAGATGGTGCAAAATATTACCTGAAGAACAACGAAGCCACCTGGTCAAAATGGGTTTCTCCGGAAGCCGCTGCAAAGATCAAGGCAGCCGTTCAATAACCGACTGAATTGATGCGGCGAAGACCCTCTTCGCCGCATCGCACCATCCCGAATGGGCCGAGCGTTATCGCGTTCGGTCGCGATGGTCATTTCTTGACCCACAAAGAAGGGGGCGCAACATATGGATTGGTTCTATTCATTCCCGAAAATGAATGACGAGACACTCCGCAATTTGAAAAAAGCCATGGATGAAGGCTTCAAGGCTTTCACCCGCAGCTATGGCGATGTGATCGAGTCATTTTTCCAGCCGCTGCAATATTTTCTCATCCAGGCCGAAAAGTTCATGACATCGACACCGTGGCCAATCATGGTCCTGCTGATCGCCGGTATTGCCTGGATCGCCAGCCGCAACTGGAAGATCGTTGCCGGAACGGTCATCACTCTCCTCCTCATCGGCTATTTCGATATGTGGAGCGATGCGATGAAAACCATCGCGATGATTTTCGTCGGCACTGTCGTGTCCATCGTCGTCGGCATCCCCATCGGCATCGTCATGGCCCGCTCCGATACATTCCAGCGCGTCGTCAATCCCATTCTTGACGTCATGCAGACCATGCCAAGCTTCGTCTATCTCATCCCCGTGGTCATGCTTCTCGGCATCGGCAAGGTTCCGGGCCTCATCGCCGTGGTGATCTACGCCATTCCGCCGATGATCCGCCTGACCAATCTCGGCATCCGGCTTGTTGACAAGGATGTGCTTGAAGCGGCTGACGCCTTTGGCTCCTCCAGCTGGCAGCGCCTCAAGAATGTGCAGATACCGCTCGCCCTTCCCACCATCATGGCCGGTATCAACCAGACCATCATGATGGCGCTTGCCATGGTGGTTATCGCTTCGATGATCGGTGTACAGGGTCTCGGCCAGCCGGTTCTGCGGTCGGTCAACGGCCAGTTCTTCTCACTCGGACTTTTCAACGGTCTTGCCATTGTCGGCATTGCCATCATTTTTGACCGCGTCAGCCAGGCCTATGGCATGCGCCTTCAAAAGCACCAGGAGGTGGTTCATGGCTGATCGTTCCGTTCAGGGCGCCGGTATCCAGATCAAGAATCTCTACAAGATTTTTGGCCAGAAACCTGCGAACTATGTCGATGCCGTCAAGAAGGGCATGACCAAGACCGAGCTCAATGAAAAGTACAACCATGTGCTCGGCCTGCGCGATATCAATATCGATATGCCCGCCGGTTGCATTCAGGTTGTCATGGGCTTGTCAGGTTCCGGTAAATCGACACTGATTCGCCATATCAACCGGCTGATTGATCCGACTGCCGGCGAAGTCATCATCGACAAGTCAGATGTTTGCAAGATGAACCAGAACGATCTGCGCGAGTTCCGCCGCCACAAGACGGCGATGGTTTTCCAGAAGTTCGCACTGCTTCCGCATCGCACGGTGCTCGACAACACGGTCTATGGCCTTGAAATTCAGGGCCTGAGCCGGGCAAAGCAGGAAGAACAGGCCCGCCGCTGGATTGAACGCGTTGGCCTGAAAGGCTTTGAGGACAATTATCCCAACCAGCTTTCCGGCGGCATGCAGCAGCGCGTGGGTCTTGCCCGTGCGCTCACCAATGACGCGCCGATCCTGTTGATGGACGAAGCCTTCTCGGCGCTTGATCCGCTGATCCGCATGGACATGCAGTCTGTGCTTCTGGATTTGCAGAAGGAAATCAAGAAAACCGTTGTCTTCATCACCCACGATCTTGATGAGGCGCTGCGTCTGGGCGACCGCATTGCAATCTTGCGCGATGGCGAGGTGGTTCAGCAGGGAACCGGACAGGATATCGTGCTGAAACCTGCGGACGAGTATATTTCCAGCTTCGTCAAGGAAGTGAACCGCGGCCGGGTGATCATGGTGGATACCATTTCCACCAAAGGAGATGGTGCTGGCAATGCGGGTGGCGTGACGGTGAAAACCGGCACAATCCTCGAGGAAGCCGCCAAAACCATGACCGACGCCAACCAGCAGCATGCAACGGTTGTCGATGAAAGTGGTAAGCCGCTGGGTGTCATCAGTATGAACAATCTGATTCAGGCCATGGTTACGCCAATCAGCCATCTGACCCATCAGGCTGCTGAGTAGCAGCGCTTTATCTCCGCTTTGTGGGAGAGACTCGCCGTGCTGATACTTCTGTGCTGGGAGGTGGCATTCACCCCCCTCTGCCTTGTCAGGCATCTCCCCCACAAGGGGGGAGATCACATTGACATGAACGCTTTCCCACAACAGGAAACGTTTCAAATTGTGCAAAGGCAGTAGTGAGAGCTGATCTCCCCCCTTGTGGGGGCGATGTCCGACAGGACAGAGGGGGGTGAATGCCACCGGTTCGTGGTTCGTGGTTCGACAGGCTCACCATGAGGGACCTGGGTGGACGCAACGCTAATCGCCAACATTGCACTTCACACCTCTGCACTTCACACCATTGCAGAACTCACTCCCTGCACCCCACCACTCTCCCTCATGGTGAGCCTGTCGAACCACGCACAACCTTGGTGCAACTCTGTTCAATAAATTCTCCCTCTCAACTCCTTAACACCTGTTTCCCCCTCTCGCCCATGTCGCTTCCCTTGCGGTCAGCGTCGCTCACGCCGCGCACGAATTTCCCGTCTGTGGCGATAGTGGCACCATCGCAAGTGAAGGGCATGAGCTATGAGTGAACCGGCAACAGACATCGAAATCCCCGCAACGGCACGCGATCATGGCCGGCGTGGCGGACGGTCCCGCCCCCGCAGCATTGAAAGCGGCGCATTCGACCAGCCTCCCTTCCGTCAATTGAAGATTCCGTTCGCGCCCACCAAGATCATTTCCGATGATGAGCTGGAATCCATCCACAATGCCTCGCTGCGCGTTTTGCAGGAGATTGGCGTCGACGTGCTGCATGATGGCGCGCGGGAGATCATGAAACAGGCGGGCGCAGATGTGCGTCCCGGCACCATGCGCGTGCATTTTGATAAGGACATGATCCTTGAATATGTCGGCTACGCGCCGTCGGAATTCACCCTGCACGCCCGCAACCCCGCCCACAATGTGCGTTTCGGCGGCAACAACCTAATTTTCGCGCAGATGGGATCGGCGCCCAATTGTTCCGACACGGACAATGGCAGACGATCCGGCAATCAGGCGGATTTCCGCAACTTCGTCAAACTGGCGCAGATGCACAACATCATCAACATGACGGGCGGCTATCCCGTTGAACCGATCGATATTCATCCATCGGTTCGCCATCTCGAATGCATCCGCGATCTTGCCACTCTCTCCGACAAGGCTTTTCACATTTATTCGCTCGGCAAGGAGCGCAATCTGGATGGCATTGAAATCGCCCGCATTGCCCGTGGCATCAGCCAGGAGCAGTTGCAGAACGAAGCCTCCTCCTACACCATCATCAACACCAATTCGCCCCTGAAGCTCGATGTGCCGATGATGGAAGGCATCATCCATATGTCGGGCAATGGCCAGATTGTTATCGTCACTCCGTTCACGCTGGCAGGAGCCATGGCCCCCGTCACCATCGCCGGTGCGCTCGTTCAGCAGAATGCCGAAGCGCTTGCCGGTATCTCCTTTACCCAGATGGTGAAGAAGGGTGCGCCTGTCGGTTATGGCGGCTTCACCTCCAATGTCGATATGAAATCCGGTGCACCTGCTTTCGGCACACCTGAATATATGAAGGCGCAGATGGTCGGCGGCCAGCTCGCCCGCCGCTATAAGATCCCCTATCGCACCTCCAATGTTTGCGCCGCCAACACGGTCGATGCGCAGGCTGCCTACGAATCCGTCTTCTCGCTCTGGGGTGCAATCCAGGGCGGCGGCAATTTCATGCTGCATTCCGCCGGTTGGCTGGAAGGTGGCCTGTGCTGTTCCTACGAAAAGATGATCCTCGATTTTGATCTGTTGCAGATGGTGGCGGAGTTCCTGACGCCGCTCGATCTGTCTGAAGATGCACTCGGCCTCGACGCCATGCGCGACGTTGGTCCCGGTGGCCACTTCTTCGGCACAGCCCACACCCAGTCCCGCTACAAGACGGCGTTCTATGCGCCGATCATATCAGACTGGCGCAATTACGAGACATGGCAGGAAGCCGGTTCCCCCACGGCCATTGATCGCGCCAATCGCGTCTGGAAGGAGCGGCTTGCCACCTATGAGAAGCCTCCTATCGATCCGGCCATCGAGGAAGAGCTGAACGCCTTCGTGGCCAGACGCAAGGCCGAGGGCGGCGCGCCGACCGATTTCTGACGGCCCTTTGAATCAAACTCTCAACGCATTGAATCATATTCCTATACAAGAGGCATAAGTGAATGAAATCGCACGTTAAAGCAGTTGTCATTGGCGGCGGCGTAGTTGGATGTTCGGTCCTTTACCATCTCGCCCGCGCCGGCTGGACGGATGTTCTGCTGATCGAACGCTCGGAGCTGACATCGGGGTCATCCTGGCATGCGGCTGGCGGTTTTCACACGCTGAACGGCGATCCGAACGTCGCCAAGCTGCAGGCCTATACGGTCAGCCTCTACAAGGAAATCGAAGAACTCTCTGGCCAGTCCTGCAGCCTGCATCTGACCGGCGGCGTGATGATGGCCGACTCGCCCGAACGCATGGATTTCCTGCGCCTCGCCCATGCACGCGGCCGCTATCTCGGTATGGACACCGAGCTAATCACCCCGTCGGAAGCCAAGGCCATGTTCCCGCTGATGGACGAAACCAACTTCGTCGGCGCCATGTGGGACCCGGTTGAAGGGCACCTTGATCCATCCGGCACCACCCATGCCTATGCCAAGGCCGCGCGCAAGCTTGGTGCTGAAATCAGCCTGCGCAACCGCGTTGTTGAACTGACGCAGGAAGTGGACGGCACCTGGAATGTCGTCACCGAACAGGGAACGGTAAAGGCCGAACACGTCGTCAATTGCGGCGGCCTCTGGGCCCGCGAAGTCGGCCGCATGGTTGGCCTCGAATTACCAGTGCTTGCCATGGAGCATATGTATCTTCTGACTGAAGATGTGCCCGAAGTCATGGAATTCAACCAGTCAACAGGCCGCGAACTCATCGGCGTCATGGATTTCAAGGGCGAGATTTATACCCGTCAGGAGCGCAATGGCATTCTGCTCGGCACCTATGAAAAGGCCGCCAAGCCGTGGTCGCCGGTTAATACCCCATGGGATTTCGGCCATGAACTTCTGGCACCGGATATTGATCGCATCGCCCCTTCCCTCGAAGTCGGCTTCAAGCATTTCCCCGGCATCGAAAAGGCCGGCATCAAGCAGATCATCAATGGACCGTTCACCTTCGCGCCGGATGGTAATCCGCTCGTCGGCCCTGTTCCGGGCCTGACCAATTACTGGACCGCCTGCGCCGTCATGGCCGGGTTCAGTCAGGGCGGCGGCGTCGGGCTCGCCCTTTCCAACTGGATGGTGCATGGCGAACCCGGCTTTGACGTCTGGGGCATGGATGTGGCGCGGTTCGGCGAATGGGCAACCCTGCGCTATACCAATGCCAAAGTACGCGAAAACTATTCGCGCCGCTTCTCCATCCGCTTCCCCAATGAAGAACTGCCCGCCGCACGGCCGCAGCAGACAACGCCGCTCTATGACACCATGGTTAGCCAGAACGCCGTCATGGGCGATTCCTGGGGACTGGAAACACCGCTCTGGTTTGCGCCAAAGGGCACAGAAGCCAAAGATATCGTTTCATATCACCGCTCCAACGATTTCGAGCATATCGGCAATGAAGTCCGCGCCACGCGTGAGCGGGTCGGCGTGACCGAAATCGCCAACTTCGCCAAATACGAAGTCACCGGCAGCGGCGCGGAAGCATTTCTTTCCTATCTCATGACCAACACCATGCCGAAGACAGGCCGTCTGGTGCTGACACCCATGCTGAATGAAAAAGGCAAGCTGATCGGCGATTTCACCATCGCCAAAGCAGCCGAGGATCGCTTCCTCATCTGGGGTTCGTCCGCCGCCCAGCGCTATCACATGCGCTGGTTCCAAAAACATCAGCCAAAAGACGGTTCGGTGCATATCCACCGCTTCGACCAGACGCTGGTTGGCCTTTCCATCGCCGGGCCGAAATCCCGCGATCTTCTGGCCAAACTTGTCGATGAAGATGTGTCGAACACTGCCTTCCGGTTCATGGATTTCCGCGAAATGGCCGTTGGCGGCGCACCGTGCAAGGTCAACCGCATTTCCTATACGGGCGATCTCGGTTACGAAATCTGGATGGAACCGGCCTATCAGCGCCTTGTCTACAAGGCCATCAAGGAGGCGGGCAAGGAATTCGACATTGTCGATTTCGGCATGCGCGCTTTGCTATCCATGCGGCTGGAAAAGAATTTCCCCACATGGTTCCGCGAATTGCGCCCGATCTATGGGCCCTATGAAGGCTCGATGGATCGTTTCATCAAGCTCACCAAGAATGATTTTATCGGCCGCGAACCCGCAGCGCAGGAAAAAGCCGAATTTGACGCCGGAATCAGCAAAAAACTGCGCCGCGTATCGCTGATCATCGATGTGCCCGATGGTGATGGTGCTGCCGATGTCATGGGCGATGAGCCAATTTGGGCCAAGGTTACCAAGGATTATGGTGTCGTGGAAGCCGGCCACGGCGTTGGCGCCCCGCGCTTCGACCACACCGGTGCCGCTGTTTCCTTTGATGGCGACAAGGGTGCTGTTCAGGGCGATTGGCGCGTTGTCGGCTGGGTGACATCGGGCGGTTACGCCCATTATGTCGGGCATTCCATGGCACAGGGCTATGTGCCTGCCGAGTTGGCTGAAAACGAGAGTGCTGGTCTATTCGAGGTGGAAATCCTCGGCCTCCGCCGCGCTGCCCGCATCAATATCGAGCCACCATTCGATCCATCCGGGGCAAAAATGCGCGGGTGAGTTGAGGGTTGTATTCCAACACATCTGTTATCCCTGATCTACTCTCCATCATCCTCCGCTCCACCGCCAACCTTGGATACCATCCCTCCGTCATCCTCGGGCTTGACCCGAGGACCCATTACTGAGAAATGCGTCGCGCTTGCGAAGATCGCTGCCCTCTTTTGCCGTGGGTCCTCGGGTCAAGCCCGAGGATGACGGTGGAATGGAGGATGACGGACGGATGATGCCCGTGGAATAAGGACCGAGGACGGTGGAGTTGAGAATGTTGCGGAATGCGCGGCGTTTTTAAACAACCACACCTTCAAAGGCTGAGATAAATGGCAGGCCCTTGCGCTTGGCGGTCCAGCCTATCACGATCAGGGCACTTGCTGCCTCGTCATAGCGCTGGGCAAGTGCCCAGGACTTGATATCAATAGCGGCAATATCCGCACGCCCTGACGCCACGGCTTGCACCGAGGCACGGTGGCCGCCGGTTTCAATGAGGCGGGCAAACAGGCTAAAACTCTCACCCGTTGCGGCCAGATCGCGCTGGAGGCCGAGATAGCCGGACATGGAATCATGGCTGTTGAAAGCAAGGCGTTTTCCGCGCATGTGGGCGATGGGTAAAATCGGCTGGCTGTCCTGCGACGCAGGCACGGCTACCCCCTCGCCCCGGCGCATCACCAGCGCGCTGGAATAGAGCGCGTCATCGCCGCCCGCCACACCCGAATAGTCGTCCTGCCCCGCCACATGCACATGGGCGGCAAGACCGAGTTCCATCGGACCCCAGCAGGTCTGCGCGAACAGCAATGCGGGATGGCGCCACAGCGTCGGCATATCGAGTTCATCGGGGGCAAGCGATGCCGGATCAGGCGCAATCACATGACCGGCGGCATCGCGGATACCGCCCGCTACAGCAGGAAGATCGCCATTGCGCCGCGTCAAAAACTCCGGCGCATCAAACCCTTTGGCGCGAAGCTCATCTCGAATGGCAACCCACTGCGCATCCACTTCGGCGCGGCGTTCCGGCCAATCATACATCGGCAAGGCTGCAATGAGTGTCATACGGGTAGTTTACTCTGTCGGAGGCTCGGCGGGAATAGGCACGCTCGTTCCGCCCTGCAGGGAAATGCCATGGCGGCGTGGACGAAAAGCCCGTCCAGGTGCGGGTTCACGGCGCAGGACCGGGTGAACGACTTCTTCCTTGCTGCGGAATGCATAGGCACGCAGGATTTCAAAGTAGTTGCGGAAGACATAGCCGCCATTCATGGCTTTCCACTCTTCACGCTGCTCGCGATAGAGTTTTGGCAATTTGTACCACGGCACAGTCGGCCGCTTGTGATGGACGAAATGCAGATTGTTGTTGAGAAACAACAGCGCCAGCGGCGATTTCTCGACAATAATTGTGCGCCCATCCGGGCGCTCGGACCACTGGTGTTCGCAATAGGAGCGGATGGCAATGATCGCCAGTCCCCAATAAACCGCGGTCAATGCATAAAGCCAAAGCGGGATACCGAATTCGACCAGCAGGACAACCAGAGGAATAAGTCCGGCCGCATGCAGGAGCCATGCGGTGCGCACTTTCCGGTCACCACCGGATATCAGCTTGATATCCGTGGCGATGAATCCCACAATCATCAACGCTGGTCCAACAATGATACGGCCAAGCATCGTATTGTTCCATTTCAGCAGCATCTTGAGAGCGGCAGGCAGCTTCTCCCAATCCCCTAACGCCCGGTAATAGCTTTCCGGATCGTCATAGGGATCGGTCAGGCGCTCATCCGCATGGTGTTTCAGATGCAGATGCTTATAGCGGCGGTAGGGGTAGAAGAGACCGATAGGCAGGGAGACAAGAAACTCATTGAGCATGCCGCTGCGGGTCGGGTGCCCGTGCAAGGCTTCATGCTGTAAAGAAGAGTGAAATGCGACGGCAACCGCCATCAGTGCCAAGGCCACAAAAGGCATGGTTGGATAGAGGTAAAATCCTGACACCAGCCATAAACCGTAGCAGATGATCATCAATGCAAGGGTAGGCCATTCAATGCCAGGGTGCTTGTGTCCCCGACCGGATTTGTCAGTTAGTTCGGCTGTATGTGCTTCTGATTCCATGACTTTCATCCTCTCACTGTCAGGAACTGTCAGCAACGCGATTTTAGTGATAAACTGTTGATTATGCGCACCAAATGATGCAATTGTTGTATTTAGTAAACAAAAAGGCATGCAAATGGACAAACGGGATCTCTCGCGCCTGTTTCAGGACCGCATCCGGAGCCTGCTTGCCCGCAGCGGCGATAATCAATCGTCGTTTGCTTCAGCCGTCGGCATAGACCGTTCAGCACTCTCGCAACTTCTCTCCGGCCAGTCGACGCGCCTGCCCCGCGTTGAGACACTGCTCAACATTGCCGAGCGCTATGCAGTATCTCTCGATTGGCTGCTTGGTCTCAGTCAGGATGAGGCGATCACCGGCGAACTGCGCGCCAGTATGGAGATTGAGGAAGGCCATGACGGTTTCGAGCGCACGCTGCTGGTGCGCTGGCATGCGGAGGCGACAGGCAGCAAGATCCGCTATGTACCGGCGCGTATTCCCGACCTGCTGCGCACACAGGCGGTGATTGCCTACGAGACTTCGCTTGTACACCGCGATCCCACGACCCAGATCACTGAAACTGCGTTCCGGCTTGATTACAATCGCCAGCCGGGCACGGACATGGAAGTATGCATGCCCTACCAGACCCTGCGCGATTTCGCTGGTGGCGGCGGCATCTGGGGCGACCTTTCGCGCGCGGTACGCGTTGAACAGCTTCAGCATATGACGGCCCTGCTTGATGAGCTTTATCCGTCCTTCCGGCTGTTTCTGTTTGACGGGCGCGAGCGGTTCTCGGTGCCCTACACCGTGTTCGGCCCCTACCGCGCTGCGATCTTTGTCGGCGAGATGTATCTGGTGCTCAACACAACGGATGCCGTGCAAACCCTGCAACGGCATTTCGATGGTCTGATCCGCGTGGCAAAGATCAATGCCCACGAGGTTGGTGCTTATATTTCGTCATTGAAGGTCGATTGAGTGCTAGAGCTTGTCGCAAATGAATATTGACCACATATAAAGACTTCCTTATATCGTTATCTAAGTCTCATCACAGGAACTGCGCGCCATGACCATTGCCAATCCGCTTGCCGATCTTCTCGCTGAAAAGGGCGTTCTGCTGGCCGATGGTGCGACGGGCACGAACCTGTTTGCCACGGGTCTGGAAGCCGGTGAAGCACCCGAACTCTGGAACGAAGCCCAGCCGGAAAAAATCCTCGCGCTGCATCAAGGCTTTGTCGATGCCGGTGCTGATATCATCCTGACCAATTCCTTCGGCGGCACACGCCATCGCCTCAAGCTACACCATGCGCAAGACCGCGTGTTCGAGCTCAACAAGAAGGCCGCTGAACTTGCCCGCGCTGTCGCCGATAAGGCAGACCGCAAGGTGATTGTGGCTGGCTCTGTCGGTCCGACGGGCGAACTGCTGGTTCCACTTGGTGCGCTAACCGAAGAGGACGCTGTCGCTGCGTTTACCGAACAGCTTGAGGGTCTGAAGGCTGGCGGTGTTGATGTCGCATGGATCGAAACCATGTCGGCTCCGGGTGAAATTCGCGCTGCAGCAGAAGCTGCCGTGAAGGTCGGCCTGCCTTATGTCTACACAGGCTCGTTCGATACGGCTGGCAAAACCATGATGGGCCTGCCACCAAAAGAGATTCACGGCGTTGTCGATGGGCTGGCCCAACGCCCGGTTGCTGTCGGTGCCAATTGCGGTGTCGGCGCGTCGGATATTCTGGCCTCCCTGCTCGACATGTCCGAAGCTGATCCCACAGCCACCATTGTCATCAAAGGCAATTGCGGCATTCCGGAATTTCGCGGCGCGGAGATTTTTTACTCCGGCACGCCCGAATTGATGGCAAATTATGCGCATCTCGCCATTAATGGCGGTGCAAAAATCATTGGCGGCTGCTGCGGCACCTCGTTTGAACATCTGGCCGCGATGCGCCACGCGCTGGATAACCATATCCATAGCACGCGCCCGACGGTGGAAACCATTGTTGAGGCGATCGGACCAATGCGCAACAAGCTCGCTGCCCATGCGGATGACCTGCCGAAGCGCGAACGTCGCGGACGTCGCGGTTGAACCTGGGCTGGATCGGCGCACTGCCTGACCCGTTGGGCATTATCGTTTTTCTCATCCTGGGCTACCCGGTCCCATTCATCCTTGCGCTTGTCGTGCTTTATATTATCGCGCGATATGCATTCCGCTGGTCCGTGCTTGTCAGCCTCCTGATGAGTGTTATCGTTGGAACGCTCGCGTTCTTTGCGGGTCTTTCATTTTTTTAATGGTTCGTGGTTCGTGCAGCCCGCAGGAACTCGCTGCGATAACCAATGGCATCATCGCCCCTTTGACGATGCCAAAGGTCCAATCCTTGGGTGAAAAAACGAAATCAATCAAAATATTTTTTGCGCTCGCTCAGCTGCGTGCAAATGCGGCCATGTGAAAACGCTGCTGATCGGGCATATAGGCGTGTTCCCGTCCGACTGGACAAGCCAGCCGTGCCAGACAGCCGCCATCGAGACACACACGCCCTTGTGGTTCTGCGAGATATGATCGGCAGCGACCAACAGCAAAATTCTTTCCATCGAATGCGTCCACCGGGCAGGCGCTCAGGCATGGTTTTTCCGCGCAGCTATCGCAGGGGTGATTATCCCGAGCAATTGATGGGAAGTCGATAACCCGGTCAAACAGCAAGGCACCCCGAAACGCCTGCCAGAGGCCGTATTCAGGATGAATCAACAGCCCCAAGGGCGATGCCGAGAGGCCCTCCCCACGCATGGCCCATTGCTGGAACGGCAAATAAGGCTTGTCGGATGGAAAGACGGCTTGTCCTTCCACAGCGTCCGCGACACGGGTGAGAACAGCTTTAGACCATGCATCGAGCGGATCGTCCACATCCGGATGCGCCCGCCGCCACCGGGTGAAATACGGCCAGATGGATGAACCGAAATGGCCGATAAGAACCACGCTGCGTGCCGAAACGCCGGTGCTCAGACGGGGCGCATCATCCCCTGCTCCGAAAACAAAAACGCCGCGCGGAACAAGACCATAGGGTTCCAGCGCGGCGGCGATTTCAACAAGAGGATCGGCAATAGTCATCCCGGGCCTGAACCCTTAACAGCAGTGGCCCAGACTTCTTCATGGATCAGATTGGCCACTTTAGCCCGGCCGTCCTCGGGCTTCTTTCAGGTGAATGCGTCGGGCATCGACGCTTTTTTCTTGGCAATGAATTCCTTGAGGGATTCGTCAATGGCCGGATCAAGATAGGGTGCTTCGTAGGTTTCAAGCCAGCGTCGTGCCAGTTCATTGCCGCGCTGGTCGGCACGTTTCTCGCCCTCGGCAAGCCACTGCTCATAGGAATTGTTGTCGGCAATGTTCGAGCGGTAGAAGGCCGTCTGGAAGTTTGCCTGTGTGTGGTCGCAGCCAAGATAATGGCTGCCGGGCCCAACCTGACGGATCGCATCCATCGCCTGACCATTCTCGGAAAGGTCAACGCCTTCAGCAAATTTCTGCGCCATACCAAGCTGGTCGATGTCCATCATGAACTTTTCATAGGAGGACACAAGACCACCTTCGAGCCAGCCGGCGGAATGCAGCACGAAGTTCGTACCAGCCAGAAGCGTCGAATTCAGCGTATTGGCGCTCTCATAGGCCGCCTGCGCGTCGGAAACTTTTGAAGCGCAGAGCGAACCGCCGGTGCGGAACGGCAGTCCAAGACGGCGTGCCAGCGCCGCAGCGCCGTAAGATACAAGCGACGGCTCAGGTGTTCCGAAAGTCGGCGCACCCGACTGCATCGAGATGGACGAGGCAAATGTGCCGAAAATAACCGGAGCACCCGGTCGGATCAGCTGGGTGAGCGCTGCACCGGCCAGCACTTCCGCCAGAACCTGCGTCAACGTACCGGCCACCGTCACAGGGCTCATCGCACCGGCAAGAATGAACGGCGTGACAATGCAGGCCTGATTGTTGCGGGCATAGACCTTGAGCGCACCAACCATCGTCTCGTCGAAAACCATCGGCGAGTTTGCATTGATCAGGCTGGTCAAAACCGTGTTCTGGTCGAGATAATCCTCACCGAAAACCAGCTTACACATGGATATCGTGTCTTCCGCCCGCTCAGGCGCGGTGACAGACCCCATGAACGGCTTGTCGGAATATTTGATATGGGCATAGACCATATCGAGGTGGCGCTTGTTGACGGGAACGTCGACAGGCTCGCACACCGTGCCGCCGGAATGGTGGATTGACGGTGCCATATAGGCGAGCTTCACGAAATTATTGAAGTCTTCAATGGTCGCATAGCGGCGATTGCCATCAAGATCGCGCACAAAGGGCGGGCCGTAGACCGGCGCAAACACCGTGGCCTTGCCACCGATCTGCACGGAACGCTCTGGGTTGCGCGCATGCTGTGTGTAGATGGACGGTGCCGTCTTCAGCAGTGAGCGGGGAAGCCCCTTTGGAAAGTGTACCCGCTCGCCTTTGACATCGGCCCCAGCTTCGCGCCAAAGCTGCAAAGCTTCCGCATCGTCGCGGAACTCGATGCCGATTTCCTCAAGGACGGTATCCGCATTGGCTTCGATCAGCGCCAGCCCTTCCTCATCAAGCACTTCATATTCGCGAATCTTGCGCGTGATATAGGTGAGCGACTTGCCGGGGCCACCGCCGGAACGGGCGGCACGGCGCGCAGCAGCGCCCGCACCGGCACCACGTCCGCGACGTCCGCCGCTTTCAGCAGTATCAGCGGGGGTCGCAGTGTCCACCGGTGCATCAACTGGCGTTTCCTGATTCATTTTATTTCTCCAGGCGCTTGATGCGCGGATTGGTTTAACGATCCGATCCTACCTGCGACATGGACAGGCGCGTTTCCGTGTGCGTCAAACGATGGCGCATGGAAGACAAACAGGTGGTCGCTTTCGTCATTTACGAGGTCGCATTTAAGCAATGCGTTTTCAGCAACTTGCCCGATATGTTAAGGGAATGCCAGTAGAGATAAAAAGCGCTGCATAACGCTTGAGAGGAAGACACCCATGGCCGACGATGAAATCATTCTTTCGGAGCTTTCGGACGACGAACTCGTCGAACAAATGCACGACGATCTCTACGACGGATTGAAGGAAGAGATCGAGGAAGGCACCAATATCCTTCTGGAGCGCGGCTGGGTGCCTTACCGGGTTTTGACCGAAGCACTCGTCGAAGGCATGCGCATTGTCGGCGAAGATTTCCGTGACGGCATTCTCTTCGTGCCGGAAGTTCTGCTGTCAGCCAATGCCATGAAAGCCGGCATGTTCATCCTGCGCCCGCTTCTCGCAGCCACGGGCGCGCCGAAACAGGGCAAGCTCGTTATCGGCACCGTCAAGGGCGACATTCACGACATCGGCAAGAATCTGGTCGGCATGATGATGGAAGGCGCTGGCTTTGACGTCATTGATCTCGGCATCAACAATCCGGTCGAAAATTATCTGGCAGCCATCGAAGAGCACAAGCCTGACATTCTCGGCATGTCGGCCCTGCTCACCACGACCATGCCTTACATGAAAGTCGTCATCGATACGATGAAGGAAAAGGGCATTCGCGACGATTACGTGGTGCTCGTCGGCGGTGCGCCGTTGAACGAAGAATTCGGCAAGGCCGTCGGTGCTGATGCCTATTGCCGCGATGCGGCGGTGGCCGTTGAAACAGCCAAGGACTATATGAAGCGCAAGCACAACCAGATGTCCGGCGCCTGAACCAAATCAAAACGGCCGCATCAAAATGCGGCCGTTTTTCGAATCTAGTGTAACTTTGCTGAAACTGGCCTATGAGGCCGAATAATCAGTTGGCGGCTTTTGCTACCCGATGACCAGCGGACTGGGTCGCATTCACCGTGTTGGCTGTATCGGAGCCGATACCGCGGATTGTGTTGGCGCAGCCGGCCAGTGCTACGACAGCAAGAACAGCGGCGATCGGTACAACGCGTGATAGTTTCATGGACAGGGTCTCCCGTTCTGATAGAATTTAATCAACGTTCGCATAACGCGATGGAGCGAAATCAGTTCCATGAATGTTAGCCAGAATTCGAATAATTCGCCAGAGATCGTCAGGGTGATCGCCTGCGGCATGATTGCCCGGGAAATACTGGCTATACGCGAGCAATTCGGCCTCGATCACATCGAGCTGAAATGTCTGCCCGCCGTCTATCATCATCATCCGGAAAAGATTGCACCGTCGGTGGATCGGGCAATCGTCAAGGCAAAAGCTCAGGGCATCAAGCGAATCTTCGTCGGCTATGCCGATTGCGGCACTGGCGGCATGCTTGATCGCGTCTGCGAAAAGCACGGTGTGGCGCGTATTGAGGGTCCGCATTGCTTCTCGTTCTATGTCGGCAATGATGCCTTTGCGTCCAAATGGGACGATGACATGACGTCATTCTTCATGACGGACTTTCTCGCCCGGCATTTCGAAGCCTTCATGGTCAAACCGCTTGGCCTCGACCGCCACCCTGAGTTGCGTGACATGTATTTCGGCAATTACACCAAGATGATCTACCTCGCTCAGACAGACGACGCCAAGCTCAATGCCAATGCCGAAAAGGCGGCTGAATTCCTTGGCCTCGCCTATGAGCGGCGCTTTACCGCCTATGGCGATCTGGTTCCTGCCCTGCGGCTGGCAGCAGCAGATAGCGCAGTTTGACACTTTCCTTTACGCCTTTAAATCGGCATGGTCCGCCTGCTTCCTGATGGAATCGAAAACAAAGGACCGTTCTCATGCTGTTTCGAACCCTTCTTCTCGCAACGATCAGTCTGGCAACCATCAGCGCCGCCCATGCGGATGGCGCGATTACAAAGATCATCACGCCCGCCGATACCAAACGGCTAGAGCAGTACGATCAAACAAAGACCAAGGCGGTTGCAGATGCGAAAGCGACCGGTAGCGCCGCTGATATCCGCATTGTTGATGAATTGTTAAAGCGCCCCAGCCTGCCTTTCAGTGAAGGTTTTGACATGACCGGCAACTGGCAGTGCCGGACAATCAAGCTCGGCGGCATGGCCCCGGCGCTCGTGGTCTATGGCTGGTTCAAATGCAAGGTCACGGATGATGGCTCCGGCTGGGCTTTGGAAAAAGTGACGGGATCACAACGCACCAAAGGGCGTTTCTACACCGAAAGCGACAAGCGGCTGACCTATCTCGGCACCGGCTATGTTTCGGATCAAAAGCCTGCGAAATATGGTGCAGGACCGAAAACCGACGAAGCTGGCTATGCCTATCGCACCGGCAAGAATGCCTTCCGCATCGAGTTTCCGGCACCCTATTACGAATCCCTGCTCAACATCATGGAATTCAAACGTTAAGTACTTTCGTCGCTGCCGCGTCATTGCAATGTCACCTTTGCCCCTCCATATGGGCAAAGGTTGAACAAAAGACGGACCCATGGTTGCAATAGATAGTGAAAATCAGAAGAAGATGGACAGTGCTTCGACACATGCGGAAAACGATCCGCGGCCCCTTTCACAGGTTTTCGAAGACCTTGCACGGACAACCACCGCACCCGTTTCTTTCACCGAACTTGAAGATGCCTTCACTGATCGCAGCTTCGCAGCCCTTTTGACATTTTTCGCCATTCTCAACCTGCTTCCGCTGCCACCGGGAACCGGTATTGTCACCGGCATTCCGCTTGTTCTTGTATCGGTGCAGATGGTCATGGGCCGCGAATCCGTCTGGCTACCGACCTTCATGCGCACAAAAACCATTGCGCCGGAACGTTTTCGTCAGGTCTCGAACAAGGTTGTTCCGTGGCTGCAATGGCTGGAACGCTTCATCCGCCCGCGCAACTGGCCCTTTTCCCAGCGTCAGGGCGATCGCTGGCTCGGCGCATTTACGACAGTTCTGGGCATGTCCGTCGTCCTGCCCATGCCGCTTTCAAACTGGCTTCCGGCCTTGGCAACGGCCATTATCGGCATTGCACTGTGTGAACGCGATGGCCGTTTGATGCTCGGTGGCCTCATTCTGGGCGTGGTCTCGATCAGCATCGTCTTCGGCTTCGCCTTCATCGCCGCCAACGTGCTGGCCTATCTGGCAGGTTTCTGGCCTTTTTGAGATTGGGCAGAGCCGTGATGTTGGTTCGTGGTTCGACAAGCTCACCATGAGGGATAGAGGTGATGTAAAGATAATCGCCAGCTTTGCAGATCACCAACGTTGCAGAACTTGACTCCCTTTCATCACCCTTCTCCCTCATGGTGAGCTTGTCGAACCACGAACCAACCACCCCCACTAAAATCTCTGTCGCAAAAACAACAATGTCGCACGTCGCATTTGAGTGGGCGCACGTCGTGAGATAACAAGCTTACCCCCTGATTATCAGGCAAAACGGTCCTCGTTGGAGGATAAACTGCATGGCCGATCTTATTGTCGTTTATTGGCGGGACATTCCTGCTCAAGTGACCGTCAAAAAAGGACGTCAGGCCGCAAAACGCGAACTTCCTCTTCGTTTTACTGAAGCCATCGACATGTGTGCGATGCGCATTGGCGCCCGGGATTCGGACGCCTATCTGGCAGAGTGGCGCCGGGGAACACCGGTGCCGGTGAGTGATGATCTGGATGCGGAGGCTGATGCGGCCCTCGCCCGTATTGACAGCGAATATCATCGGGAACGCCTTGTGGCGCTAGTAAAGGCAGGCGGACATGACAATTCATGAACTGAAAGCAAAGCCAATGACAAAGATCGCAGCATCCATCGAAGTGGCGGCACGCCAGGCGATTGAATCGCAGGACCTGCCCGGACTGTTCCCGGAAGGGACACGCGTTTACATCACTGACATGGGTACTGATGGCGTTGACACGCTGACAGCTGCCGCCAAACGCATTCATGATCTCGGCTACAAGCCAGTTCCGCATTTCGCCTCCCGCCGCCTTGGCACGAAAGTAGCCTTGGAGACCCGCATCCGCCGCGCCGCTGAAGAAGCTGGTGTGACCGATGTGCTGGTTATCGGCGGCGGCCTTGAACGGCAGGCTGGCGAATTCTCCTCCACCATGGAAGTGCTGGAAACCGGCTTTTTCGACAAATATGGCATCAATGAAATGGGCGTCGCCGGTCATCCGGAAGGCAGCCCGGAATTTTCCGAAGCTGTTGCGCTTGAAGCCCTGCGCCTGAAGAAGAATTTTGGCGAGCGCACCGGCGCCCGCTTGCGTGTCGTCACGCAGTTCGGCTTTGATGCCGATCGCTTTATCCGCTATGCGGAATCGCTGCGGGAACATGGCGTTGATCTGCCTGTGCATCTGGGCGTTGCTGGCCCGGCCAAGATCACCACATTGATCAAATATGCTGCCATGTGCGGCGTCGGCAACTCGATCAGCTTCCTCAAAAAGAATGCCTTGTCCCTGACAGCGCTTGCCACCAGCCATTCACCTGAAGGTGTTGTTGGCCCTATCGAACAGCATGTGATCAACCATCCGGCTTCCGCCATCAAGCAGATCCACATTTTCCCGTTTGGCGGCCTGAAGAAGTCCTCCGAATGGCTGGTTGATCGCGGCTCCTGGAATGTCGCAACCGGCCACTACGCATCTGCAGCAGCGAACTAAGGATTTCCTGAATGACCCGTACCATTGTTGCCTCGGCGACCAGAGAAATCATCATCGGATTTGACCAGCCTTTCTGCGTGATCGGCGAGCGGATCAATCCGACCGGCCGCAAGAAGCTTGCCGCCGAAATGATCGCTGGCAATTTTGATACGGTCATCAGGGATGCGCTGGAGCAGGTTGCTGCCGGTGCAACCATGCTTGATGTCAATGCGGGCGTCACTGCTGTCGACCCGAATGCAACGGAACCGGGCCTTCTGGTCAAGACACTGGAGATCGTGCAGAATCTGGTCGATGTTCCCCTCTCCATCGACAGCTCGGTAACGGCTGCTATTGAAGCTGCTCTGAAAGTCGCCAAGGGCCGCCCGCTGGTTAATTCGGTGACCGGTGAAGAGGAAAAGCTTGAAGCCATCCTGCCGCTGATCAAGAAGTACAATGTGCCTGTCGTCGCTATCTCCAACGACGAAACCGGTATTTCCATGGACCCGGACGTCCGTTTTGCCGTTGCCAAGAAGATCGTGCAGCGCGCGGCTGATTTTGGCATTCCGGCGCATGATATCGTCGTTGACCCGCTGGTCATGCCGATTGGCGCGCTTGGAGATGCGGGCCGTCAGGTTTTTGCGCTGCTGCGCCGTCTGCGTGAAGAGCTGAAGGTCAACACCACCTGCGGCCTTTCCAACATCTCATTCGGCCTGCCCCACCGTCACGGCATCAATGCCGGGTTTATTCCCATGGTAATCGGCGCTGGCATGACCTCGGCGATCATGAATCCCTGCCGTCCGCAGGAAATGGAAGCGGTTCACGCCGCCAACGTGCTCAACGGCACCGATGCCAACTGCACTTATTGGATCAGGAAATATCGTGACCATCAGCCTGCTGTTGCCGGAGCGCCTGCCGTATCGGTTCCTGCTGATGCCAATGGCGGTGGACGGCGGCGCGGTGGACGTGAAGCGCGGCGTGGCGTTGCCGGTTGATTGATTTGTGATGCCACGCTATTGGCGTGGTTCGTGGTTCGTGGTTCGTGGTTCGACTAGCTCACCATGAGGGAGAGTGAGGATGCAACGCTAATCTTAGGGATGGCAGATCAAAAAGATCACGCATCACAAGAGTTGCAGAACTTGACTCCCTTTCATCACCACTCTCCCTCATGGTGAGCCTGTCGAACCACGAACCACGGACCACAAACTGCGCACCGGCCATATCGGTATTGCAAGCAAATGGCATGCAGGACTTGGAGCATTGATTGTGAACGCACCCGTAAAATCCCCTGAAGCATCGGCAAAGGACGCGCTTGTTCTGTTCATGCCATCGGGCAAGCGCGGGCATTTTGCGGTTGGCACCACGGTGCTGGAGGCAGCGCGCACGCTCGGTGTCTATGTGGAAAGCGTGTGCGGCGGGCGCGGCATTTGCGGGCGCTGCCAGATTGACGTGCAGGAAGGCAAATTTGCCAAGCACGGCATTACCTCTTCCAATGATCACATTTCCGAATTCGGTCCAAAAGAAAAACGTTACGCCGAAAAGCGTGATCTGAAGGATGGCCGCCGCCTTTCCTGCTCGGCAACCATTCTCGGCGATCTCGTTGTGGATGTGCCGCAGGATGTTCAGGTCAATGCGCAGGTCGTGCGCAAGGATGCCGATACACGTATCATCGAGCGCAACCCAGCCATCCATATGTGCTATGTCGAGGTGGAAGAGCCGGACATGCACAAGCCGCTCGGCGATCTTGACCGCCTGAAGGCCGCACTGGAAAAGGAATGGGGCATCCGCAATCTTGATGTGGATACCTATCTCCTGCCGCAAATTCAGAAAATCCTGCGCAAGGGCGAATGGGGCGTCACCGCTGCCATTCACCACGACGAGGAAACGACGCGGCCAACCATGATCGGCCTGTGGCCCGGCCTGAAGAACGAGGCTTACGGCATCGCCTGCGATATCGGTTCCACCACGATTGCCATGCATCTGTCATCGCTGCTTTCGGTGCGCACCATTGCTTCGGCTGGAACATCCAACCCGCAAATCCGCTTCGGCGAAGATCTGATGAGCCGCGTCTCCTACGTCATGATGAACCCGGAAGGCCGGGAAGGCATGACCAATGCGGTGCGCGACGCCATCAACGAGTTGATCGGCAAGGTCTGTGCTGAAGGCAATGTCGCGCGCGAGGACATTCTCGATGCGGTGTTTGTCGGCAATCCGATCATGCATCACCTTTTCCTCGGCATTGACCCGACGGAACTCGGCGGCGCGCCGTTTGCCCTCGCCGTTTCCGGCGCCGTGCATCTCAGAGCCAGTGAAATCGGTCTCAATATGAACCCCGGCTCGCGCGTCTATATGCTGCCTTGCATTGCCGGCCATGTCGGCGCTGATGCTGCTGCTGCAACCCTTGCGGAAGGTCCGCACCGGCAGGATGAGATGATGCTGCTCGTCGATGTCGGCACCAATGCGGAAATCGTGCTTGGCAACCGGCAACGCACGGTTGCAGCCTCCTCGCCAACAGGCCCGGCCTTTGAAGGCGCGGAAATCTCGGGCGGCCAGCGCGCTGCCCCCGGCGCCATCGAACGTGTGCGTATCGATCCGATAACACTGGAGCCACGCTTCCGCGTCATCGGCACGGAACAATGGTCGGATGAACCGGGTTTTGCCGAAGCCGTGCAGGCAAGTGGCATAACAGGCATTTGCGGCTCAGCTATTATCGAAGTCGTCGCGGAAATGTACCTTTCCGGCATTATCTCCGAAGATGGCGTGGTGGATGGTAGTCTTGTTGCCAAATCGCCGCGTATCATGCCAAACGGTCGTACATTCTCCTATCTGCTGCGCGAGGGAACACCGACCATCACCATTACCCAGAACGATGTGCGTGCAATCCAGCTTGCCAAGGCTGCGCTCTATGCGGGCGTCAAGCTGCTGATGGACAAGCAAGGCATTGATCACGTTGATCAAATCCGTTTTGCCGGTGCCTTCGGTTCTTTTATCGATCCAAAATATGCCATGGTGCTCGGCCTTATCCCTGATTGCGACCTCGACAAGGTAAAAGCTGTCGGCAATGCCGCCGGTACAGGCGCGCGCATGGCGCTGCTTAACCGCGATTATCGCCGCGAGATCGAGGATACTGTCACGCGCATCGAGAAGATCGAAACGGCACTGGAGCCAAAATTCCAGGAGCATTTCGTCTATGCCATGGCCATGCCGAACAAGGTCGATCCCTTCCCCAAACTCTCGCAGGCCGTCACCCTGCCACCGCGCAAGAATGTCGGTGAGGATGGTCAGACAGGTGATGCCACACCGCGCCGACGCTCACGCGAGGACCGAGCGGCCCGCCGGTCGCGTGAATAGGTCGCGTGAATAAATCCATTCAGTTGAGTTTGCCATGCAGACAAATTCCGCTATCAACATCCACCATGATTGATTCCGGATATATGTTCCCATGATTGCCTGCTTTGACATCGGTGGCTCGGCCATCAAGGGTGCAATAGCCTATGCGCCCGAAGACATCCGGCCACTGCCAAAAGTGCCGACGCCCTTGCGCGATTTCGACGCCTTTGCCGCCGCGATTGAAAAGATTGCAGCGGAGGGTGGCGCTGATACCGCATCGCTGATTTCCATTTCGATTGCCGGTGTTATCGATGCGGATAGTGGTAAAATCACCTGTGCGAACATTCCCTGCATCGATGGTCGCCCGCTGGTCAAAGACCTCAGCGAAAAGCTGCGCCGTCCGGTTCTTGTCGCCAATGACGCCGATTGTTTTGCCCTGTCGGAAGCCGTTGTCGGCGCCGGACGCGGCCACCGCGTGGTGTTCGGCATTATTCTGGGCACTGGCGTTGGTGGCGGTCTTGTCATCAATGGCAAGATACATGAGGGCGCCGGCGGCTTTGCCGGGGAATGGGGCCATGGTCCGATATCGGCGACATGGGCCGGTAATCCGCCGATTGCCATCCCGCGTTATGCCTGCGGTTGTGGTCAGGTCGGCTGCGTCGATGCGGTTGGCGCAGCGCGTGGCATGGAACGCCTGCATGCACACATTCACGGCGTTGATCTGCCAAGCACCGAGATCATTGCCGCATGGAACAGCGGCGATGCGGCGGCTGAGCGCACCATTGATTGCTACATCGATATCGTCAGTGGCCCGCTGGCCATGACGCTCAATGTGGTCGGCGCGTCGATTGTGCCCGTCGGTGGCGGCCTTGCCAATTCAGTCCCGCTGATCGAGCGGCTGGACCGCGCCGTGCGTGACCGCATCCTGTGGAAGACAGCCAAGCCGCTGGTCATCCCGGCGCAACTGAAAATTGAACCCGGATTGATCGGTGCCGGTGTTCTCGGTTTGATGGGAGCGGCACAATGAGCGGCATTCTTCTGGAAGTCTGCGTTGATGATTCGAGCGGCCTCGCCGCTGCCATCACAGGCGGCGCTGACCGGGTGGAGCTTTGCTCTGCGCTGGAACTCGGCGGCCTGACACCAACACCCGGCCTGATCGGTCAGGCCATTGCTTCGCCCATTCCGATCTACGCCATGATCCGTCCGAGGCCCGGCAATTTCGTCTTCGGCGAGGCTGATATCGACGCGATGCTGCGGGAAATCGACATGATCCGCAGCGCCGGTCTGGCGGGCATCGTCCTTGGTGCGAACCATGCCAATGGCAGTCTCGACCATGCCACGCTTGAACGCCTGATGCGCAATTGCCATGGACTGGGCGTGACGCTGCATCGGGCCTTCGATCTCGTACCCGATCTTGCTGAGGCTGTTGAAACGGCTGTTGGACTTGGCTTTGAACGTATTCTGACTTCAGGCCGCATGCCGACATCAGCTGAAGGCATCGACAATCTGGCAGAAACCTTCGCGCTTGCTGCTGGGCGGATCAAGATCATGCCCGGCTCGGGCGTCAATATCGGCAATGCCGGTGCATTGCTTGACCGTATTCCCTTTCGGGAAATCCACTCATCCTGCGCGGTTCTGGCAGAACCAGTCAGTGCCGCTGCACAGCGGCTCGGTTTTGAGACTTCAACGCAAAAGCGCACCAGCGTTGAGCTGGTCAAGGCATTGAAGGCTTATTGCCAAACTCGGTAGAGGTGTGGTGCTGCCGTTTGGACGTGGGTGGCATTGCGGGTGGTTCGTGGTTCGACAGGCTCACCATGAGGGGGAGTGTGGATGTAAGGATAATCGCCAACGTTGCAGAATAGAGCTCCTTGCACCCCACCCCTCTCCCTCATGGTGAGCCTGTCGAACCACGCAATATATCGATGCAGCGTTTAGAGGGGGTGTTACCGCTCCAATTGCCCCTAAAGCTTGCCCGTCCGCTCGTAGCCCTCGAAATACACCCGCAGATGCTGAGCCACAGCTTTGACATGCGCGCCGGCATTTTTGGCAACCAGCATGCCAAGCTTGGACTCACCGAGTGGTGGCAGACCAGTTTCCGGGCCAAGTGCTACCATATTGTCCTCAAGCAGAAACTTTGAGAACGGCGCAACGGCAAGGTCGGCCACGATAGCGGCGCGCTGGCCCATCGTATGGGCGCTCATATAGGCGACACGATAGTCCCTGCCAGCGCTTTCAAGTGCGCTGATGGCATTGGCGCGCCAGATGCAGCCCTCTTCCCACATGGAAAGCGGCAAAGGATTGCGCTCATGCGCTGTTCCGCATTTCGCCCCGGCCCAGATGATTTCCTCGGTCATGAGGACTTCGACCTCATCAAGCTTGGCCAATGTTTCATTGACATTAACAAGCGTCACATCAAGCCGCTGCTCATCCAGCCGCTTGCGCAGGCTGTTACTCTGGTCGATGACCACATCAACGGTGACATCCGGATGCGACTCGGCAAAGCGCTTCAAAACGAAGGGCAGCACCTTTTCGCCGATATCATCGGGCGCACCGAGCCGGACAACCCCGGAAACCGTTGGCGTGATGAATTTCGCCACAGTTTCGCGATTGAGCGCCAGCATGCGCCGCGCATATCCAAGCAGCAACTCGCCGCTCGGCGTCAGTTTGACCGAACGTGCATCGCGTTCAAGCAGGATATGACCAAGTGTCTCCTCAAGCTTCTTGATCTGCATGGACACAGCCGAAGGTGTGCGGAACACCGCATTGGCAGCGCTGGAAAAGCTGCCCGTCTCGGCAATCATGGCAAAGGTACGCAACACATCAAGATCGAGGATCGGTATGGGATGCTGCATCGGTGCTGACATTGCGGCGTCTCCTTCATCAATTTTTCTGAACTATACTGTTCTGTAATTTCGTTTGATTGAACATCAACTTGGGCAGATAGTCAATATCACACAACAAGGTGGTTACAGAAAATTGGGCACCTTAACCACAAGGAGCAGCAAAATGAGTGTCTGCAATGAACTTCCACACCAGACAAGCCTGAGTGAACGTCTCTTTACTGCCGTTACACGCACGGCGGAAAGCGTCGCATCAATAGCAATAGTCTCGCGCGATGCGATTGTCCGGGGCCGTCGGCGGCGTGTGACAGAAGCAGCTCTGGATAGTCTTCCAGATAATATCCGCTCTGATATTGGCTGGCCGGATCTGTATGAGCGCCAGATTGCCGAATGCAATCAGTCTAATCGCACGCGCCAGTAAATCATGAGAACACCCCAATAAGGGAGCGGACCTGTTCACGTCCGCTCCCTTTATTTTGCGCTTTACCTGCGCTTTTGCGACACAGGCAGGCTCACTTCCCTTTAGAATAATTCTATGGTTCTATCTGAAAAAAAGCTCCAGAGACCACGCCCGTAATTTGAAGAACCTACTTCAGGTGCGACATGGCCTCGTAGTAATAATGGGAACATAGAATCATCATGAACCAGACGGACCTGAACAAGCGGTCTTTTGTTTTTTTCCTTGTGCCGAACTTTTCGATGATCGCTTTTGCGACCGCTATCGAACCGCTGCGCATCGCCAATCGCATGCTCGGATATGAGGCCTATCGCTGGCGTCTGGCCTCGGTCGATGGCAAACCCGTCACGGCCTCCAATGGCGTTGAATGCGCCGCGAACTCTTCCCTTGAAGATGAACGCCGCTTTCTGACCGGCGAAGACCGTCCATCCATGGTTTTTGTCTGCTCCGGCGTGCATGTCGAAAAATTCCAGAACAAATCCGTCTATGCCTGGCTGCGGGAAGAATTCAACCGCGGCGTCGCCGTTGGTGGCCTTTGCACCGGCGCGCACATTCTGGCTGCCGCTGGCCTGCTCTCGGGCAAGCGCTGCGCAATCCATTGGGAAAACCTTCCCGGCTTTGCCGAAGCGTTTCCGAAAGCCGACGTCTATGCGGACCTGTTTGAAGTCGACGGCAATATCTACACCTGCGCCGGCGGCACCGCCGCGCTCGACATGATGTTGAAGCTCATCGGCGATGATTTCGGCGATAATATCGTCAACCGCGTCTGCGAACAGGCCCTGACCGACCGCGTGCGTAGCCCGCATGATCGTCAGCGGCTGCCATTGCGCGCACGTCTCGGCGTGCAGAACTCAAAAGTTCTTACCATCATCGAACTGATGGAGGCACGTCTGTCCGAGCCGCTATCGCTCATCGAGATTGCCGACCATGTCGGCCTGTCACGCCGCCAGATCGAACGGCTGTTCCGGCAGGAGATGGGACGCTCACCCGCGCGCTATTATCTGGAAATCAGACTCGACCGCGCCCGCCATCTCCTCATCCAGTCATCCATGCCTATTGTTGAAGTAGCGGTTGCCTGCGGCTTCGTCTCCGCATCGCATTTTTCCAAATGCTACCGCGAACTTTATGGCCGCTCACCACAGCAGGAACGCGCCGACCGCAAGCAGCTGATGGCGGCATAGTTACCTGCTTCAGCATGTTCGTGGTTCGTGGTTCGTGGTTCGTGGTTCGTGGTTCGACATAACAACCATGAGGGAGAGTGAGGATGCAACGCTCATCGTAAAGATTGCAGCGTAAGGGGTGCAGAATTTCGCTCCTAACAAACCCACCCCACCGTCATCCTCGGGCTTCACCCACCCCCACCGTCATCCTCGGGCTTGACCCGAGGACCCATAATTCAAAAGTGCTGAACGTTGAGATTCGTTTGAGCTCCTTAACCGTGGGTCCTCGGGTCAAGCCCGAGGATGACGGTAGGGTGGGTTTTTTTAGGAGCCAAATTCTGCACCCTTGGCGGTTACACTACCAATCTCTCCAATATGGGTGCTTAGCATCGCATCAACCAATCCAAGGTGGTTCTTGCATCCTCACTCTCCCTCATGGTTGTTATATCGACCCACGAACCATCCTTGAAGCAAATCTATCGCGATTCCCAATCCTGCATGCGCCGCTGCCAGACTTTTTCACCGGACAGGCAGTCATAGTCTTTCTTGGTCTGCGCAAAGATAACCGGGAGTTTTTCCTGAGGCGACCATTCTGCATGTTCTATGCCGTCAGGCTTATCAGCGAGTTCCTGTACAAGCTTGCGGCGCACCGCTTCGGGGAACTGTTCCCATGAATTGACGGGAACCATGAAGGCGCCGCGACCGCCGATGACGCAGTTACCGTAATAGGTATCGAGATCGGAGACGACCCAATCCGAATAGAAGTCGCTCTGTGTCATCAATGGCAGACCATTGATGGTCACGCCCTTGGCAATCGCCTCCGCACGCGCTTCGATGACTGGCCTGCCATGATTATTGGCACCATCGCCGGAGACATCAATCACATGGCGCGAGGACCGAAAACCGTTATTGTCAAAAAGCGTCGCGCCAAAATCAATCGCTCCGGAAATCGATGTGCGGCTTTGGGTGGAAGGAATGGGCTGATCGAGGGCCACAGCCAGCCGTTCAGCCGATTCAGCGCTATCCACCAGCGTCCATGGCACGATGACGCGTTGCATGGATGACCCCGCCCACTCGACATAGGTAATTGCCACGCGGCCATGAACGCCTTCAAGAATGGCATCGATAACCTGACGGTGGCGCAAGGCGGCGATATAGCCATCGCGCTGAATCTTCTGCTCAAAGGGTTCCATGGAGCGGGATGCATCCACAGCCAGCACAAGCTCGACATCAACATCGACAGGGGCGGTCTGGGCGCATGCAGCAGAACTCGCCAGTGATGCCGCGAGTAAGAGAAAACCTCTGAAAGTTTTCCTGTGCGATGCCATAGGCAAGTGTAACGCAATCAGGCGCAATACAAAGCCCGATACGGCGCATTCACGCTCTATTGAACGGTTGTTCAAAAGAAATGGCGCCCCTGCGGACGCAATCCTCTCATTCAATCGCCATGCATCATCGTGGAAGTGGTAGTTGTTGCGTGCGCATTATTCACCCCCCGACCTTGATCGTTGTGGCTCAGAAAGTCCGAGACAGCCAGCACGCTTGGAAATCAATCGCATGGGATCATCTTCGGCCTCTTCGTATTCAAAAAGAAAAAGCATCCGGCCATAAAATGAAGTGCGGGCAGGCCACCGCTACGGACGATACGAAAGGTGTCGCGTAATTTGAGGCGAACCCTACCTCCGCACACATCATGTGCTGCATGAGCGACGTAAAGCCTGACGAACTTCTTATCGAGCCGGGACAGCGCAAAGAGGTGCGTGTTGATCTTGCATTTTAGTAGATAGCTCTCAATCTCGCCATCAGCCCAGACACCTACCTTCTCATTAAGCCATTCAAAGATCGGAAAATGGACAAACAATCGGTGATCAGTCACAGAGATGTCCTGGCCTTCCCGCTCCTGCCGGTAATAATAATAGCAGTCTGGAATGATCGACATGCGTTTCACGCGTGCAAGAACTTCGAACTGAAATGGAAGGTCATCAAAACGGCGAATGTGCTCCGGAAAGCTTATGCCATTATCGGATAAGAAAGCGCGTTTGTAGATGCGTCGCCAGATTGTCGGCTTTACCGCAAGAAATGTGCGAGGGTTCCATACGAGCCCACTCTTGCCGTCGACCGAGGAACCACCCGCAGCGGTAGGATAGGCTTCGAACCGTCCAGAATCCTCGAAGGCTTCTATATACCCACACTGTGAAACATCCGCCGCGTTGAGGACAGCGGACTGGTAGAGCTGCTCAAACATGTTCACGTCAACCCAATCATCTCCGTCTACGAACGCAACATACTCTCCGGTAGCGTGGGCAATCCCAGCATTGCGGGCGGATGCGCAACCACCATTCTGTTTGTGTATGACCTTGATACGTCCCGGATACTTTTCCGCCCATTCGTCGAGTCGAGCACCAGTGGCATCAGGCGATCCATCATCGACCGCAATGATTTCCATGGATTGGAGAGTCTGATCAGCGAGTGTTCCCATGCATCGGTCGATCCAAGGGAGTACCTTATATGCAGGGACGATCACTGAAACCTCATAAGTAGCCTTTGGACCATTGAAGCTGATCGGCGTCGAATGGCCGGATATTCGCCAGAAGAAGCTTTCAACCCGGCCGCGGCAACCGCGATAGACGACCATTGGATCAGCATCGTAAGGATCAAACTCGCCGGCGATGTGGCCAATCTCGAAACTCTCAATCAAGCGGGCGACCATGCCCCAATCGAATGCCGCCAAATCAACACGGACCATTCCTATCCTTCGTTCGGGGATGGCATGTGCCAGTTCGTCCGCAGACGAACAAAAGATAACTTGGCTCTGCCAGTCGAGCCCTTGAACCCGCGCAAGCGACGTCAAAATCTCCTGTCGCAACCCCTCATGAGGTTCAACAAGCACAATCTTCATTGTCGGGGAAGATGTCAGAAGGCGAACAATCTCAAGACCTGATCGCGCACCAAAAAACACCGTGACACTTTGAGGATCCTCTGATCGCACTTTAAGTCCGAAGAAGCTATTTTGGAGGCGCCAACGATCTTCATCTAAATATCTAGTGAGAAGGACACCATTGAGCCTCCTCGCCAACCGATGGAATTCCGTGTTTCTCAACATGTCTGTTTGCTCTATGATTTTTTATAAGCGATAGGAAATACTGTCGCAAAGAAGGTTCTGAACTTCGCCAACATCATTCTTTTTGCAACTGCTCTCGGCTTGTCACCGAACTGCCAGTCCAGCAACATTCTTAACGTTACGAACGGAGAAAACGATTGCCTGGACGCATGGCTAACAAGGAACGGGACGGAGTTTGTGCTGAACGCAGACAGAAGAATGCCCTCCCGTTCATCCACGACAGAGTTAATGCAATAGTTGACGACAGGCCTTGGAACTCTTTCACGAATTAACTGGCAGGCCATCGTGAAGAAACGCACCCTATCTTTATTAAGCGTATTCTTCCCACACCAATAGATCAGACGGGAGGCCATCGCCAGGATATGCGCCATTCCCTCTATATTTACTTGCCTCTTCTGCGCCGCGCGTAACGCCAATGTCACTGATTGGAGGATATCGAAGCGTCTGGCGCTCTTTTCGTCTGTAATCTTGCCGGCCCGGTTTACCCGATAGAAATAGCCCGTACTATCGAGTAGGAGCACCCTATGCGCAGCCCCAAGTGCATCAATATGGGTCGGGAAATCTTCTCCAATGGTCAGCCCAATTGGAAATGAGAGATTATTCTCCAAAGCAAATGAACGTTGCCAAAGACGGGTGTTGACGTTGGGTTCAAGCTGGAAAATGCGACAATCCCGGGCAGCGTTTACCGTTACACTGCTCTGCCCCGCCAATATCCAGTGCCAAAGCGGAGCATCATAAAAGTCGTGAGATTCTCCGGAGGCATTGTCAAAAACAACTGAACGGCAAATGGCAACTTCACACGCTCCGCGCTTGGCAATTTCTGCCAGTTTAAGATAGACGGCCACATCAAGGCGGTCATCGCTATCACAAAACCCAACAAACTCTCCGCGTGCTTTTTTGAGCCCAGCCATCCTGGCCGCAGACGGGCCAGCATTGGGTTGCCAAATATGAACCGATGGGAATTTGTGTGAACGCATCCAATTGTTAATCACGTCGGAACTGCGGTCTGTGCTGCCGTCATCAACAACGATTATCTCAATGTTTTGCGAATCCAGGCAGGCTATGGAATCGAGTGTTTCACGTAGGAATGCTTCCGTATTGAACACCGGCACAATGAACGAAATGAGCACTTCACCATCATCCAGTGCATCACGGGCGTCATAAATGATCTGGTCCGTCATCTTAAATTAACACAGCCTTTTCTGGAGTTTTCTATAAAGTATAGTTTAAATATCGTACAGCGAAGACGACCCGGTATTCTTCGCTCCGGGAACAGTCGTAGAAAATTTCACAAGATTAATATTTTCTGGCATCACAGCGAATTCTGTCAGAAAGTGCGTAGAGATAGAGTGGGGCCATATTCGCCAATGCCTTCGCCTCTTGACGCGCCAGTGCCCTTCTCTTGTTTTGAATGGGTTTTGCCTCTGAACCAACTCCGACGCATTGGCTAGAACTCTCCAAGCCTCCCCTTCAACCCGTCCCATATTGCTCTAAAGAGCATACGTAGAGACATCACGCTAAACTTCTTTCTCGATACCGCCCATATCGCTATTCCAGTAATTATTGCTAAAAAAATAGATAAAAACTTGAATTCGGAGTATTCACCAGAAAGAAATACCATATTTCTCACGTTATAGTAATGCTTCACACCAAACTGGCTATGCCGCATCCTTGATGCTTGAACACGCATATGATCTATCTGACTTGCCGGTACGAGCCAAATCCTCCATCCAAATTTCTTCAGACGCAGGGAATACTCAATGTCATCGTAGGAAACAAAAAACCTGATATCCGGCATTCCGATCTCGCGGACGGCATCAGTGAGGACAAGAAAACCAACAAACGACGCCGTATCTATCTCATGGGTAGCGACTACATAGTTTTCCGCCGATACAGGGGTTTCTATACCGAGAGCATGTGAGTATTTTCTGCGGTGCATCAGGGCCAGCGAACCAAACTCATAGACAGCGGGACACATTGCGCCAGTTTTTGCTGGTAACTGGCAATGGACTTCAAGCAGACACTCCAAGGCAGATGGATGCGGCACTGCATCGTCATCCAGCAACCAAATCCACTTTGGATTAAACGAGAGACCTGTCTCAAGGCCAAGAGCAAAACCGCCTGCCCCGCCATGATTTATCTCGCTACGGACAACATGGAACGTTGAGGATGACGGCGTGCCCGCAACCACCGGAATTGTACTGGCGTTATCTATCACCACAATATGGTCTGGCTTGAGGGTTTGCGATAACAGAGCAGCCACAACCTGTTTGAGTTCCTCGGAGCGATTATGGGTGACAACAACTGCGACAACGCCCATGCTATCCGGCGTCATGCGAGTGGGTCCACGACAAAGCTGGGCATGGCACCGCCGCTCTTTTGCATATCGAGAAAGCGTTCAGCTACTTCAAACGCTTCGGCAATCGTGACATGCATATCGAGATACCGATACGTCCCCAATCGGCCAACAAACGTGATTTTTTGTTCGGCGCGAGCCAACTCGACATATCGCGCGAATTGAGCCTTATCATTCACGAGACGGATAGGATAATAAGGGGTATCTGCCGCGCCGCATTGTCGACTGTGTTCTTTGTAAATAATCGTACTGTCGTGCGATTCCCATGGCGCAAAATGCTTGTGTTCGGATATACGCGTCCATGGCACATGCTGATCACAATAATTGATTACCGCGTTTCCTTGATAATCACCCCGGTGACGCTCGACTTCAAAATCCAGCGTTCGGTAACCCAAGCGCCCGTCGGCAAAATCGAACCAACTATCAATAGAGCCGCTATAGAAGAGGTGGTCATAGTCACCGGCCATCCCACGCTCGAAATTGGTGTTCAATTGAATATCGATGTTGGGATGGTCAAGAATTTTTCCAACAATAAAAGTATAACCGTGCTTGGGTATGCCCTGATACGCACTGGCATAATAATTGTCATCATAGTTGAAGCGCACCGGTAGGCGCTTCAGGATACTGGAGGGAAGTTCAGACGGGTGTAAGCCCCACTGCTTCTGTGTGTAGCCTTTAAAGAAAACTTCATACAGATCACGCCCAACAAAGCGTAAGGCCTGTTGTTCGAAGGTCAGCGGAACAACAATGGATTGATCACCTATTAAACCCATAAATTCGGCGGCTTCCTTGGGGGAAAGCGCCTTTCCAAAGAATGAATTGATGGTCATAAGATTAATCGGCAATGAGTATACTTTGTTGCCAACGAGAGCCTTAACTCGATTGACGAAAGGCATAAACTCATCAAATTTACGGATGTAATTCCATACTTTCTCATTGCTTGTATGGAAAATGTGCGGCCCATACACGTGAAGCATTATATTTGTCTCAGGATCGCGTTCCGAATGGCAATTACCCGCGACATGGCTTCGACTGTCGAATACGATAACTTTGTAACCTGCGTCCGCTAACTCACGTGCAATAACTGCGCCCGAAAAGCCTGCGCCCACGACGCCGACCTTACCCCTCACTTCGTCACCTTAAAATGCGGGGCTACCATTTGTGCCAACATCTCCGAAACCCTCAATCTGAGTGCCAAAAATCGATAGCATCCGCCCTCATCAAGCTTGATCTCAAATCTCCGATGACTTGAGGCTTGCAGAGCAAATGACTCGCTATTGGCAGTGCTGTCAGTTGACACGAAATGTCATGCTGGAGAAATCCGTAAACCTACGGATTTTGTCTCAATGTTACGGTCAAATAAAATCTGGAGTTGTCAGAAAAAAATAATTTATACTTTAACTTACATGTGGAAGTTACCGTATTATGAATCATTAATTTGAATAGACTCTCACCTTAAATGAACTGGACAACCACCCAAAAAAATGGCGCCCTTGCGGGCGCCATTTCTTATTCTTCGAAGTGGTAAGAGAAGTTTATGCGCGTAGACGCTCGTTCTCGGTATCAAAAGGTGCTTCCGGAATGACCGTTGCCTTGTGAGTCTTGCCAAGGATTTTGATCTCAAGCTGCGTGCCCAGTGCCGAATAGTCAGGCTTGACCATGGCAAGCGCGAGGCTCTTGCCCAGACGCCAGCCGTAACCACCATGGGTAGCACGGCCAATCAGCTGGCCATTGGCATAGATTGGCTCGCTGCCGCGCGCGTCGATATCGGAAACACCCGGTACATGGACCTCAAGCGTAACGAAATTCCACTTCAGGCCATCCTCGCGCGCCTTCACCACCGCATCACGGCCAATGAAATCACCCTTGTTGGGATGAACGAAACGGTCGAGGCCACTTTCGAAAGCATTGTACTCGATCGACAGTTCACGCGGGATCAGGCGATAGGACTTTTCGACGGCCATTGCTGTCATAGCGCGGATGCCAAATGGCTTGATGCCGAATTCCGCACCGGCTTCGAGCAGCAGATCATAAATAGTGTTCTGCTGTTCAATCGGGTGATGCAGTTCCCAGCCAAGTTCACCGACAAAGTTGACGCGCAGGGCATGGGCTGTGCCGGTGCCAACGCTGATTTCCTTACCCGACAGCCATGGGAAGGCTTCATTGGACAAGTCAGCCCGTGTGAGTTTCTGCAGCACTTCGCGGCTTTTGGGTCCGGCAACAACCAGCACGCCATACATCTGCGTGATTGGGCGCAGGGTTACCGAGCCATCAGATGGCAGCAGCTTGTAGAGATAGTCGTGATCATGGTTCTCATAGGCACCGGCGGAGACGAGATAGAACTTGCCGGGCGCCCATTCGTAAACCGTGAACTCGGAACGTACGCCGCCGTCCTTCGTCAGGAGATGGCAGAGTGCAATGCGGCCCTGCTTCTTGGGGATGCGGTTGGCCAGAATGGAATCGAGCCATTCACGCGCACCGGGACCAGCCACTTCAATCTTGGCAAAGGCAGACATGTCGAGAAGGCCAACATTGTTGGTGACGTTCTTGATCTCGTTGCCCACATGCTCAAAATAGTTGGAACGATGGAAGGACCAGATTTCCTTTACCTTGCCATCCGCATCCGGCTTTGGATGGTTGTGGTTCATGATCACATCCGGCTTGTCCAGCTTTGCAACGTCAAGGCCATAACCCTGCGGCGCGAACCAGTTGGCACGCTCCCAGCCATAGACAGTACCGAACACGGCACCGAGCGCCTTCTGGCGGTCATAGGATGGCGAACGCTTGAGCGGACGGGCGGCGCCGCGCTCTTCATCCGGATAGTGGACGGAGAACACCTCGGCATAGGCTTCCTCGTTCTTTTCCTTCAGATAGCCTTCGGTTGCGTAAGGACCGAAACGGCGCGGATCAACACCCATCATGTCAATGGATGGTTCGCCTTCGACAATCCATTCGGCCAGCTGCCAGCCAGCACCGCCAGCGGCGGTCACACCAAAGGAATGGCCTTCATTAAGCCAGAAATTCTTCAGGCGCGGCGCTGGACCGATGATGGGCGAACCATCCGGGGTATAGGCAATCGCGCCATTATAGACTTTTTTGATACCGACTTCGCCAAAGGCAGGAACACGGGCAATGGCCGTTTCGATATAGGGTTCGAGACGGTCAAGGTCTTCCTGAAACAGCTCGTACTCGCTGGCATCGGATGGCCCGTCCACATAGCAGACAGGTGCGCCCTTTTCATAAGGTCCGAGCAGCAGGCCGCCATTTTCCTCGCGCATATACCAGGATGAATCGCTTTCGCGCAGAACACCCATCTCCGGCAGGCCCTTGGCCTTACGCTCAAGAATGGCCGGATGCGGCTCGGTGACGATGTACTGGTGCTCAACCGGGATGACGGGCACATCGAGACCAACCATCTTGCCGGTTTTGCGGGCAAAGTTGCCGGTTGCCGAAACAACATGTTCAGCGGTGATCTCGCCCTTGTCGGTTTTCACAAGCCATTCGCCGGAAGGCAGCTGCTCGATACCGAGAACTGAGGTGTAGCGATAGATCGTGGCACCGCGATCACGCGCACCCTTGGCCAGAGCCTGTGTCAGATCAGCGGGCTGGATATAGCCATCTTCCGGATGCTGGATTGCACCGAGAATCCCGTCCATTTCGGCCAGCGGCCAGATTTCCTTGACCTGTTCTGGCGTCAACAGCTTGACCGGAACGCCGATGGTTTCAGCAACACCGGCATAATACATATATTCGTCCCAGCGATCCTTGGTACGGGCAAGACGAATATTGCTGCAATTGGTGAAGCCGACATTCATGCCGGTTTCTTCCTGCAGCTCCTGATAGAACTTGACCGAGTATTTGTGAATCTGGCCGACGGAATAGCTCATATTGAAAAGCGGCAGCAGACCAGCTGCATGCCAGGTGGAACCGGATGTCAGTTCCTTGCGCTCGATGAGCACCACATCGCTCCAGCCTTTCTTGGCCAGATGATAGAGTGTTGATACACCCACCACACCACCGCCGATGACAACTACACGCGCTTGGGTCTTCATTTCATTCTATCCTCTGATATCAATCGGTGGTTTGGCGGTGATCTGGCGACACGCACCAATTTTCTGCACTATGCCGTTCGTACTGTCCATTGCTAAGGCCTGTTTGCGACATGGCCAAAACACGCCGCGACGCGCGGCAAACTGTCAGCATTTTGCGTGAATTTCTGATCAAACTGCAGGAATGATTTAACGCAATATGGAGACTTCCCGCTATAGAAATGGTCTTTAAGCGTCGACCAGCCGGAAACGAACAATAATGTCAGATATCTCCAAGGACATGACCAGACCGGCCGTTGGGATATTCTCCCCGCTGGCGTTGCTTCTGCTGGTGCTGGCGGTGCTGGCACTGCTGCTTAGTCTACGGCTGGTTGTGCCGATCGGCCCGATGTACTGGGACACCTATATATATCTCGACGCAGCCCAGCGCCTGAAGATGGGGCAAATCCCGGCCGTGGATTTTCTGGCTCCCGTCGGAGCGCTCGACTACTACCAGTTCTACTGGCTGCAAAGGCTTTTCCCCAATGGCCAGCCTACCCTGCTTGCGCAGTGGTCCGCCCTTATTTTTGCCGCGCCCATCATGGCCGTTATTGTTTGGGACGTGGACAAGCGCAGCCGTGGCATCGCCTTCGCCCTGCTTATTCCCTTTCTGATTTTTGCGATCTGCCCCACCAACACGCAGAGCTTTCATTCCTATCCCGGCATCTCAGGCTTTGGCATCTATAACCGGCATACATCGCTGCTGCTCTATGTCCTGACCAGTGCGCTGATCTTCCTGCCAAATACCCGCAAGCTGGCTATCGTCGCTGCCTTGGCGATGCTGGCGCTGTTTTTCACCAAGATCACCGGCTTTCTTGCGGGCGGACTGATTGGCCTGTTCGCAATACTCAGCGGCCGTTTCAAATGGCGGCATGTATTGCTGGCTATGATTGTGGTGATTGTTGCACTGCTGATTTTCGAACTCAACCACCGCATGGTTTCGACCTATCTTGCCAGCATCATCGAACTTGTGGGCATGAACCAGGGCGTACTCCTGTCGCGTTTTCTGACTGTTTTTTCTACCAAGCTGGATGTCATTCTGGCCGCCGCTGCGCTCATCCTGTTTCTCTTCTGGATCAATCGCAGCAATGTGGCCGCCGTGCTCAAAAAGCTGGCAAGCCAGCCATCCACCAAGGCAGTGGCAACCGTTCTTGATCAGGACTTTCTATGGATCGGCGTAGTGCTGGTAGCGGGCATATTCTTGGAGACCCAGAACACTGGCAGTCAGGAGTTTATCTTCCTCTGGCCTGTCCTGCTGGCACTCATTGTCAAGTCGGCGACCTTGCCGGAAAGCCATCGCCTCATCGTCTACGTACTCGTTGCCTTCACGGCGATACCCACCTTGACCAAAGTGATGCACGAGAGCCTGCGCATGACAGCCGTTGCACCAACATACGTGGCAGCACCTGTCACGGACGTAAAATCAATGGGGCTCGTGTCGACGCGCAAAGACATATGGGAGCGCGTTGATCTCCTTGAGGCGCATTATGTGAAGAATGCTGCCACCTATCGCGAACTGGCGGAACAGGGGCAGCTGCCAAGCTGGCAGCTTTATTCGGAACTGGACTACCAGATGTTCTGGCTTGTCTCGGCGGATCGCGCCGTCAAGGCCATCAAGCAGTTCGAAGCCACGAACGGCGTACACCTGAACAGTCTGATGAATCTCGATTTCACCAATCCGTTCCCATGGATTCTCGATCGCGATGCAACGCGCCATATACAGATTGGTGCAGATCCGTTCCGCACCGTTGGCACCCTGACATCGGAAGAAGAAGCCGCGGTGCGCGCCACAGACGGCGTGTTGCGGCCAAGCTGTCCCATGACAACAGCGCGTTTGATGCTTTGGAAAGTCTACGAGAAAGCCCTTGATGACAGAACCGTGGTCAAGCTCAATGAGTGCTGGGATCTTTTGCTGCGTCCGGGCGTTGCCAGCACGAAATAAAAGGCCGGGACATCAGCCCGGCCCTCACACTCTTATTTCACCTGTGCTTTGACGAAATCCTTGACGATCCGCACGATGCCGCGCGAAAGCACCTCATCAAGCGCCGCGATAAACCGGTCGACATTTTCGTGCTGGCAGATCAATGGCGGCTCAAGGCGTACCACATTGCGGTTATATTCAGTGAAGGCCACCAGCACGCCATGATCGCGTAGCAGATGGCTACCGATAAAGCCCGGCAGTGATCCCTTGAGTTTGTCGTCGAGAATGGCGAGCACAGGCCGCAACACGACCGGCACTGTCTTGGAAAAATCGTGGAATTCGAGGCCGATCATCAGCCCCTGTCCGCGAACATCCTTGATCATGGCCGGATACTTGGCTTTGAGGCCTTCCAGCTGTTCCAGCAGATAATTTCCCGTCTCGGCTGCATTGTCGATCAGATGCTCGTCATAGAGAATATTGATCGCTTCAATGGCCGTCACACAGGCCTCGCCAATACCACCAAAGGTTGCCATGGCGTGGATCATCGCGGTCTTGGGTGTGCCATAGGCCTTCATATAGACCTCGCGCCGCGCAATCATCGCACCAACTGCAGCCTTGCCGCCACCCAATGATTTCGCCAGCGCCGTCACATCGGGCACGACACCCGCATGTTCGAACGCATAAAACCGACCGGAACGGCCAAAGCCGCACTGCACCTCATCGGCAATCCAGAGCACGCCATATTGATCACACAGCGCCCGAAGCTTTTGCCAATAGGCATTAGGCGCGCTGATGATGCCGCCGCCACCCTGAATGGTCTCAAGCACGATGACACCGATTTCCGGGTCAGAGCGAAACACATTCTCAACCGCATCAATATCGCCGAAGGGAATACGGACGGTATTGTCGACAAGCTTGAAATCACCGCGATAAAGCTGGCCATCGGTGATCGACAAAACACCCTTGGTCTTGCCGTGGAACGAGTTTTCGGCATAGACGATCTTGGGTTTCTTTGGCCCTGCCGCCCGCTCCGCTACCTTGATTGCCGCTTCCATGGCCTCAGACCCGGATGAGCCGAGAAACACCATGTCGAGATCACCGGGCGAACAGGCCGCAAGATTATGGGCCAGCGCGCTCGCATATTGCGACATGAAGGCAATGGCGATTTCCTGACGCCGCTCGTCCTGAAACTGCTTGCGCGCAGCTACAATGCGCGGATGGTTATGGCCAAAGGCCAGTGATCCGAATCCGCCGAAAAAGTCGAGAATGGCCCGGCCGTTCTGATCGTAATAATACATGCCTTCCGCATGCTCGATCTTGATCTTGTGGAAGCCCAGAAGCTTCATGAAATGCAGCTGGCCGGGATTGAGATGTTTGGTGAAAAGCTCCGTCATGCGCGGCAGCGTCATCACCTTGGCGTCTTCAACGGTCAGCAGATCCGGCCTTTTGATCGGCTCGATCACATCAGGGGTGTCCTTTGGCAGTGTTGTCAGCTTGTTCATCGATAATCCCCGTTATTGCGCCGTTATCGACGATGGTTGTCCGGCAACCTTGCCATCCTTGTTGTTGCGGTATTCGCGGTAAGCCGCAATCAGCATGTCCTCATCCCGGTATTGCGGCACCCAGCCCAGTTGCCGCTCGGCCTTCGAGACATCCAGCACGCACATCTCGTCAGCAATCAGATATTGTTCCGGGTCCATGATCGGCATGTTCAGCCAGTCAAATGCATCCAGTGTTTTCTTGACTGCCCAAGCGGGCGTCGGCAGCAGCAGTGATTTCGAATTGGCGAATTTAACCAGATCCCCCAGCAGCTTGCGCACCGGCGGCGGGTTAAGCGAACCGAGATTATAGGCTTCGTTGGGCACACCGGCTTTCCACGCCGCGCGTGCAGCCTCAGCGCAATCGAACACCGAAATGAACTGATAGGGGTTCTTGCCCGAACCAATCATCGGAACGGGTAGATTATAATCGATCAGCTTGAACAGCTTTTCGAGAATGCCGAGCCGTCCGGGCCCGATGATCAAACGCGGGCGAAACAGCGAGATATCCATGCCCCGCGTCCGCCATTCAGCGGCCAGTTCCTCGGTTTTAAGTTTTGACCATCCATACTCACCCAGCGGCGCCGCCGGATGGTCTTCGGTCTGTGGCCAGACATAGGTGTGGCCGTAAATCATGTCCGTGGTGTAGTGGACAAGCTTCTTCGCGCCTGCCTTGTCCATCGCCTTGATGATGTTCTCCGTGCCGAAATAATTGACCGGAAAGAAGAAATCGTGGCGTTTGGCGCGCACTTGCAGGGGCGACAGCATCTTGGCCGAAAGATTGAAAACCATATCGTCAGCCTTGATGCCAACGGCAGCAATCGCCTGTGGATCGGTCACATCGCACTGGATAAAGGCAACATTGGCATAATGCGGCTGATCGCTCTTGACGATATCCGCAACGATAACCTCTTCACCATCGGCAATCAGTTTGGGTGCGAGATGGCGTCCGACAAATCCGTCGCCGCCGAAAATAACATGTCTCATGGCTCTGCTCACTCAGGACGACGTTGTGGGGGCTGGCGGCGTCTGTTCACCCGGCTCAGCGCCGCTGTGACGGCCGCTCTGCGCAATGAAAATCGTGCCCAGCATAATAAGCGCAATTCCGGCAATCTTGTAGGCGCCCAGTTCCTCCTTGAAGACAGCCCAGGCAAACAGCGCAACCGCCACATAGGCAAGGCTCAGAAAGGGATATGCGAAGGAAAGGTCCACCTTGGAAAGCACGTAGAGGTGCGAGGCCATCGAAATGACGAAGGTGAAAAGCCCGGCAAACACCCATGGGTTGAACACGATCTGGAACACGCGCTGGATAAAGCTGTCTGCGCTGAAACTGATCGGCCCGAGCGTGATCATCCCATATTTCAGCATGACCTGCGCCGCCGCATTGGTCATGACTGTAAAGAGTATGAACGGAATATATTTTGTCATGCCAAGATTACCCCCACCTGCTGCCCCCAAATAACAACCTTACGTTGAAAAGACTCGAAGGCCATTGTTAAAAATTGAACTATCTGTCGCTTTATTCTTGGGCCGACAGAGCCGTTCGTGCCCAGAAATTCGAATTGAACATCGGGTCCCGCCATTTCTCCAGCTGCTTCCATTGCGGAAACCCTGCCTTGAAGACAGCCGCACTCATACGCTGATCCTTATACGGATTGACCCGGCCGCCTGCTTCGATTGTCATGCGGTCAAGCTGCTCCAGCAGTGCCAGCGTTTTCTGGCCGCGATTGGGAAAATCCAGAGTGAGCGTGTAACCGGCACGCGGAAATGACAACAGACCCGGTGAGGCGATGGCACCAAAACGCTTGAGAACCGTCAAAAATGAGTTTTGCCCGGCCTGCCGCGTCAACTCCAGCATAAGAGCGATCGTCTCGCGGGCACTGGCTTCAGGGATGACACTCTGGTGCTGATAAAGTCCAGCCCGGCCATAAAGGCGGTTCCAGTTCTTCACCTGATCGAGCGGATAAAAGAAAGGCGAATAGCCCGTCAGTCCCGTATCCGTTTTGCTGCCCTTGCGATGATAATACGCTGTATTGAACAGCTTCAGGCTTGGAAAATTGAGCGCCGAAACCGGCAGATCAACAGGCACGCCAAATCTGGTTCTGCCCGCGCTGATGTCGAAATTGCCATTATCCGCATGGTTTCCGGTCAGGAGAATGCCGCGTCCGCTGCTCAACTGATCCACCCATGCGACGACATATTCGTTTTCTTCATCCGCCTTTGGGGCGAGATCGAAATAGGCGTCCAGATTTTTGAAGCGGGTGACGCGCTCCTCAATATCAAGCGAACTGACCCGCATGAGCCGGATGGAGGCCGTCTGGATAATGCCGGTCAGGCCAAGCCCGCTTATGGTGGCGTTGAACAGATCAGTATTTTCCAAGGCCGAGCAATTGGCGACTGTCCCGTCGGAGCGCAGAAGATCAAAGCTCTCGACATGGCAACCAAATGTACCGCGCCGATGATGGTTCTTGCCATGCACATCATTGGCGATAACGCCGCCCAGCGTGACAAACCGGGTACCGGGCGTAACAGGCAGGAAATAGCCTTCGGGCGCGGCGATGGCGATGATATCCGCAAGCAGCATTCCCGCTTCCGCATGCAGCACACCTGTCGCTGCGTCGAAGGCGATGAGTTGATTGTTGGGACGCATGTCAACCAACAGGCCCGCATCATTATGGCAACTGTCGCCATAGGATTTGCCATTGCCGAACGGCAGGTAGGAACCGGGCAGTGAAACATCGAAAGCCTGCCGCGCCTCCTCCAGCGAAATGGCGGAGCGGCGATGCCTGTCTATCCGGCCAAAGCTTTCATAGTCGTGCGTCATGCCCTTGCGCCGCCGTAGAGCAGCAAGGCCGCGCCGATTGCGATCATCACCTGGCTGCGCCAATCGGAAATAATAAAGACAACCGGGTCCTCATGCATCTCGCCGCGATGCGCCAGAATCCAGATGCGGATATTGAGGTAGAGAACGATGGGGCACAGCGGCCAGATCATCCACGGATAGGAATAGAGCCGGACCACGGAATCGCTGTCCACATAAAGCGCGAGAACCGTAGCAGCTGCAAAAGCGGATGCGACACCGCATTGCGCAACAACCTCGCGATCACTCTGCCGGTAACCCCTGCCCGCAATCCGATCTTTTTCGAGAAGTGTCGTGCTTTGCAATTCCACATAGCGTTTGACCAAAGCCAGCGAGAGAAAGAAGAACGACGAGAACGCCAGAAGCCAGAATGATCCCGCAATGTTCGTGGCAGCAGCACCGGCGAGCACACGCAGTGTATAAAGTCCTGCCAGCATCAGGACATCAATCAGCAGCATACGCTTGAGCGAAAGCGAATAGGCCGTTGTGGCGATGATATAGACACCCAGCACGACACTGAATGCCCACGGCAATTGCATTGCCAGAAAACCGGCGATGACGAGCAGCAGGAACGCAATCCTCAGACCGAACGGGATGGAAAAGACCCCGCTGGCAAAGGGGCGGCTCCTTTTTCGGGCGTGCTGGCGATCCAGCGGCAGATCAAAGAGATCATTGAGGATGTAAATCGCCGAAGCCGCCGCAGAAAACGCCACAAATGCGATCAGCGCAGCGCTCAATGTCACCCAATTCGTGATTTCATGATCGAGTGTAGGCGGCACGAAGATAAGCGTGTTCTTCATCCATTGATGCACCCGCAACATTCGGAAGAACGTCCGCCAGCTGGTCTTTGGCGCTTCAAACATTTTTACGGAATGCGCATGCTGCCATTTGGCTGCGGCCCGGTCCGGTGCAACCACAATGGCCTCGCTTGCGGCCTCGAAGACGGGGATGTCAGCCCTGCTATTGCCCGCATAGGCAAAGCTTCTTCCGTCAAAGGTTTTCAGCAGAAACTCGGTTTTCAGCTTCGATGTCAGATTTCGCGTCTCATCCGTGGCATAAACCGCATCGAAAAGACCGATATGCGCAGCGATTGGCTCGGCAAATTGCCGGGCGGCACCGGTGGCCAGAACAATGCGCCGGCCCTTGCTGTGCTCTTCCCGCAAAAATTCGAGAAAATCCTGCCTATAGGGAAGAAGAGCGGGATTGATACAGACACGTTGCGATATCTGATGCTTCAGATTGCCTTTTCCCTTTAACGCCCAGAAAGGCAGAACAAAGAGATAAAGCATATTCTTCTTGAGCAGCTGAAAAATACTTTCCCATAGAAGGTCAGTGGCAATCAAAGTGCCATCAAGATCGACAACGAGATCCACAAACTGCTTGCTTGACTGCACGCTCACCGACACATCCCCACGCGATATTCCCCATGCGACGACCTATCGGCAAACTAGAAATGAAGAGTGAACTGCCCAAGTAAAATGAAAAAATACGAGTAAAAACAATATCGACAGTGAATCAAAAATTAATAGGCCCGAACTATTTTAAACAGTTCGGGCCTATATTTACTGGAACAGCCGGGTTTCGTCTACTTGATCGAAACCTTGCCGCCTTTGATTTCGATGCTTTCGCCGCCCGTCAGAGCTTCGCGGTCGCCATTGGGAAACGTGACGAAGCAGCCGCTGCTGCAGAACTCAACCGTGTCACCGGCGGCAACCTGCAACTGGGTTTTACTGGAACCTTCGGTCACGACGACGGTCTGAGCGCTCGCGTCGCTGTTTTTCAGGCTGGCTGCGAACGCTGGACCGGCCAGAGTGGTGCCCGCTACAATGGTGCTTGTAAGAATGACAACAGCAAACTTGTTCATTTCACCCCGGTGTTTCCACCGCCCCTGTTACATCGGGCTTAACTGCCCCTTTTCGACAATAGTTATAACGGGGTGAAACTGAACGGCAACTGAACGTCTCGTTATTTTTCCGATATTTAGACGAAAGTACCAAGTTGATGACTGATCTGTATCATCAATTCTTTGTTGTCTTCTTCGGTTGTCCAGCAAGCTGCTCCTTAACGCGGTCTGTAATCATCTGAACGATGGCATCTGCATCATCCAGATGGATGTTGACGTCGCGCTGCGGGAACGGAATCTCGATCCCCTCTTCGGCAAAGCGATCAACCAGCGCAAAGCGAATTTCATTCTGCACAGTGCCTGAGTTCGACAGGTCAGCAAGATGCACCCGCATCTCAAAATCCATGGTGGAGTCCGCAAGCGCCTTGAACGCAACGAAGGGTTCGGGGTTTTTCAGGACAAGCGGATGGCTGCGCGCAATGTCCATCAGGATGGCGTGCACACGGCGCGGATCAACCTTGTAGGAAACGCCAATCGGAATTTCCACGCGGCCAAGCTTGTTGCGGTGCGTCCAGTTACCAACATTGCCGTTGATGAAGGACGAGTTCGGAATAATGATCGACTGGCGCTGGAAGGTTTCAACTTCCGTCGCGCGAACACTGATCTTTTTGACAATACCGCCAACGCCGCTCGTTTCAATCCAGTCACCCACCTTGAAAGGCCGCTCGGCCAGAAGGATCAGGCCAGAGACGAAGTTGGAAACAATGGCCTGCATACCAAAACCGATACCGAGCGACAGACCACCGGCAACCAGCGCGAGGCTTGAAAGATTGATACCCGCCGCCGAAATGCCAATGAGACCCGCGATACCAAGGCCGAGATAACCGACCGCAGTGCGGATCGAGTTACGCACACCGGAATCCAGCTTGCCACGCGACATGACGCGCACATCGAGCCAGCCCTGAAACCAGCGCGTGAAACCGTAAAACAGGGCAAACAACAGGATACCGACCGCAATGGCCACCAGCGAGATCGTCACCGATCCGATCTGGAAGCCGGTGGCAAAGGTCAGGAACCAGACCGTCATTTCGCTCCACTGGAAGCCCCAGAGCAGCAGAATGATCGGAATACCAAGCAGAAGCACAAAGACATTGATGACGATGCTGGCAATCAATCCAAGCTGGTCAAGCGTCGATTCATCGATGCCGAAGCGCGTCTGAATTGTACGTCCAAGCACGGTTCCACCAAGCGCATTCTCGTCTGCAACGGCACGCGCCGTGAGGAAGCCGAGATACATTGTGACAAGCACAGCACCATTGATGACGATCTGCTGCGAGACAAAGCGCGCAAAGCCGATATAGCCAAGCAGGGCGGCGGCGATTGGAATAAGACCGATGGCATAGAGGAACAGCCGCAATGGACGCGGCCAGCGCTTCGCCGCACCGGTCTCCTGATCCTCCAGCGGTTTCAACAAAGCCATGGCAATGATGAGAAGCCCGACCAGAACCGTGGCAAACAGGCTTTTGGCCACCGTCAGCGACAGCGGTGAAGTTGCAATCTGGTTGATCGTATCGGCAAGGTAGTCAAGCCCGGTGATGGTTGCGGTGGCGGTGATGAGAACCATCAGGATACGCCCCGGCCGGGGCGCCACATGCACAAGCCGCCAGTTCGGCGCGCCGGGACAGATGACCGCCTGCGCCAAAGCATGAACGAAGTAGACAATACCGATGACGCAAAACAGCGTGTAGAACAGTGAGGCAACGTCAGGTCGCAACACATTGAAATAGCTAAGGAAGAGATAGGTGGTGGCAAGAAATACCACCACGGTCAGCGAGCGCATCAGCGTCGACCAGAACGCGACTGCCAGACGGCTGAGATAGGATGGCTGCTCAATGGCGGCATCGCGCAGGTAAAGGTGCCCAAGCAGCCGCTGCCCGCCAATAAGAAGGACCAGAGCAGCAATCACAGCGAAGAAAGCTGCAGCCAGCATCGACTGCCATTTGAAGGTAACGACAAAGCGCCACCAGGACGAAATCAGCTGGTTCATCGTGCTGATTTCGCGGCCATAAGCGTCGATCACTTCGCTGCCAAGAGAATAGTTGATGTCAACGCGCTGCGACAATGTATTGGCGAACAGCTCACGGCGCGCATCACCAATTGCGTCGATCATCTTGTTGACTTCGAGCAACTGATCTTCAGTTTCACCCAGAACTGCGTTGATCTCGGCCTTCTCGGTCGTCAGGCGCGTCCGTTCGTCGGTAACGATCTTCGCTTCCGCTGGCTGGCCTTGTGGCGGCGGCGATCCCAGCTGTTCAAGCCGGGCATTGATCTCCGTGATGCGCGGGCGGAATGAAACACCGATATCGAGCAGCTTTTTGGCGCTGCCTTCCAGATCAAGCCGAAGATTTGCCAGCGCGGCGTCCGCGTCAGCCTTTTGCTTGAATTTCTGTTCGTAGGCCGCAATCTGCTTCTTCAACGCATCGATGACGGGGCGCTGCTCGCTCACAATACTGGATGGAACCGCAGGAGCTGGAGCCTCCGCTACCGGCGCTGGTGCAACTGCTGCCGGTGCTGGTGCAGCGGGCGTAGTCGTTACGGGTGCCGGTGCGGGCGATGCTGGTGTAGGCGTCTGGGCCAAAGCCAATTGGACAGGCGCCGCCAGAAACAAAACGGCGGCAATCGTCAGAAGAATCTGCCGAAGAAAAGATGAGATCACAGGTCTGGAGCCTTTATGAATAGTTTGCTTTGTCGATTTGCCTGTTCATGTCGGCACAATCAAGGCACTTTTTGCTTCCAATTCCAAGGTTGGGTCGGGTTGTTGATAGTGCTCGCCGCTATCCTGATGACCGTCCCTTGCATCGGACAGTAGCATAATGCCGGGGTAATCATGAATCGTCACACATAAGGCAGGCCGAAATTCTTGCCAAAGTAACAGTTTTGCTCACCTTCGCTTCGTACTCATCTTGACCAGCCCAGACACACACTGTTGACTGGCATATCAGAGAAATAGAACGCCAAACCGCAACAGATTCGCTTTCGAGACAAGAAGACCATGATAATCAAATGCCCCTATTGCGGACCGCGTGACGTCATCGAATTCACCTATCAGGGCGATGCAACACGCCAACGCCCCGACCCGGCTTCGTCAGATCAGGCTGCATGGAGCGCCTATGTCTATGACCGCGCCAACCCGATGGGCTCGCACCGCGAATTCTGGCTGCACAGCGGTGGCTGCCGCCAGCATTTGATCATCACCCGCGATATGGCCACACACGTCATTTCATCCGTGGGCTTTGCGCGCGACGCAGTTGCATCGGTAAAAGGCGGTGAGCACCCATGACCGCTTCAAGACTTCCCAAGGGCGGACGTGTTGACCGCGCCAAAACCGTTCGCTTTACCTTTGATGGCAAGGCCTATAGCGGCCATCCAGGTGATGTGCTGGCTTCAGCCCTCCTTGCCAATGGCATCACGCTGTTTGGCCGCTCCTTCAAATATCACCGCCCGCGCGGCGTCTTTGCTGCGGGCAGTGATGAACCGAATGCACTTGTCACTGTTCTGTCCGGCAGCGTTCGCGAGCCGAATGTCCGCGCTACCGAACTGGAGATCTATGATGGGCTGGTGACGGCAAGCCAGAACCGGTTCCCATCGCTCGAGCATGATTTCATGGCCGTCAACCAGTTGGCCGGCCCGATATTTTCCGCAGGATTTTACTACAAGACCTTCATGGGACCGGCGATAGGTCCGCTGCGCAGCACCAAAGTCTGGATGTTCTTTGAAAAATTCATCCGCCGCGCCGCCGGTCTTGGCAAGGCAGGCGTGACAGCAGACCCGGATCATTACGAACGCATGAATGCCTTCTGCGATGTGCTTGTGGTCGGCACTGGCCCCGCCGGGCTTCTGGCGGCAGAAGCTGCTGCGGAAACTGGCGCACAGGTGATTATCGCCGAAGAGCGCCCTATCGCTGGTGGTTCGCTTCTGGCATCGGTTGAACTGATCGATGGACGCAATGCCGCCGTCTGGGCGCGGGAAAAAGCGGCAGCGCTTGCTGCCCTTCCCAATGTCCGCTTTCTCACCCGCACCTCCGTCTGGGGTTATTATGATGGCAATGTCCTGACAGCCATCGAACACGTCTCCGACTTCAAGCCGAACCGCACGAAGGGGCAGGCACGCCAGCGCTACTGGATTATCCGCACCGGTAAAACCATTCTGGCGACGGGCGCATTTGAGCGACCCATTGTATTTCCCGGCAATGATTGCCCCGGTGTCATGCTGGCGGATGCTGTCAGGCGCTATGCGGTCGAATACGGCGTTGCGACAGGAAACAATGTGACGCTGTTTACCAACAATGACAGCGCCTATGAAGCGGCACGCGCCCTGTCGCAGGCCGGCGTCAACATCGTCGCTATCGTTGATGTGCGTGCCGATGTTTCGGGTGCCTGCATCGAGATTGCCTCATCGGCGGGAGCAGAGCTTGTGCTCGGCCATGCGGTAACAGGCACCCATGCGGGTAAAACCCTGAGTTCGATCACTGTTCAGCATTTCAATGCGCAGACAGGTCATGTCTCGGGAACGCCGCGGGAAATCAAGACCGATTGTCTGGGTGTTTCAGGCGGATGGTCCCCGGCTATCCATCTTGCCAGTCAGGCGGGTGGCAAACCGGAATGGGACGAAGACCTGCAGGCCTTCCTGCCACCGGAACCCAACCAGAACTGGGTCACTGCCGGATCAGCCGCTGGCTATATGGATACGGTCAGCGTGTTTTCCGACGGTGCCACCAAAGGCTCCTCGTCCAAGGCCAAGCCGAAACTGCCCTCCGTCGACGCGCCGATGTTCGACGCTTCGCCCGCAGCCGTTTTCCAGATCGAACCGGCAGCCAAGTCTCAAAAAGCTTTCGTCGATTTTCAGCATGACGTTACCGCCGATGATATTCGCCTCGCCTATCGCGAAGGGTTCCATTCGGTCGAGCATTTGAAGCGTTACACTACGCTCGGCATGGCGACGGATCAGGGCAAGACCTCCAATATTCCCGGCCTTGCCATCATGGCCGATGCGCGTGGCATTACCATTCCTGAGGCTGGAACCACCCGCTTCCGCCCGCCCTTCACCCCGGTTTCCTTCGGTGCGATTGCTGGCGAGCGCTATGGCGATCTGCGTCCGCACCGCCTGACACCGATGCATGACTGGCATCTGGCCAATAGCGCCAAGACCTATGAGGCCGGGCTTTGGCATCGCCCGATGATCTATGGCAGCCATGGCGAAACTGTTGAACAGGCCTATGTGCGGGAAGCCCGCGCCGTGCGCCAGAGTGTCGGCATTGTCGATGTTTCAACTCTCGGGAAGATCGATATTCAGGGCCCCGACGCGGGAATATTCCTCGACCGCGTTTATACCAACATGTTCTCCACCCTGCCCGTCGGTAAGGCACGCTACGGCCTGATGCTGCGTGAAGATGGGATTGTCTATGATGACGGCACCACATGGCGCTTGAGCGAAACGCAGTTCCTGATGACGACAACCACCGCCAATGCCGGAAATGTCATGCAGCATCTGGAATTCTATCTCGATTGCATCTGGCCTGACCTGCGCGTGCATCTCACTTCAGTCACCGATGTCTGGGCCGGTACGGCTGTGTCAGGCCCAAAAGCCCGCGCTGTTCTGGAAGCCTGTGTCACGGGAACCAGCGTCGACAATACGACTCTGCCTTTCATGGGCATTGTTTATGGTTCAATCGGCGATGTGCCCGTCATGATCTGCCGCCTCTCCTTCTCGGGCGAACTTGCCTATGAAGTCTATTGCGGCGCGGGTTTCGGCACGCAGGTCTGGGAAGCGCTGCTGGAAGCAGGCAAGCCTTACGATATCATGCCTTACGGGCTGGAAGCGCTTGGTACGCTGCGTATCGAAAAGGGCCACGTTACCGGTGCCGAGATCGATGGACGGACCACCGCCCACGATCTGCATCTGGATTGGATGTTGTCGAAAAAGAAGCCCTATATCGGCTCCGCCATGAAGGATCGCGACGGGCTTGCCGACGAAAATCGTCTGTCGCTTGTGGGCCTGATCTCGCTCGACAACCAGTCGATCAATGGCGGCAGCCATATCGTCAGTGATGCCACTCCGCGCGAGCCTGCCGACAGTTTCGGCCATGTGACTGCCGCCTGCTATTCACCGGCGCTCGGCAAATATATTGCACTGGCGCTGGTCAAGCACGGAACATCAATGATCGGCAACCGTGCCTATGCGACGGACCTCCTGCGCGGCAAGCATGGCGCGGTTGAGATCGTCAGTCACCACATGTTTGATCCAGAGGGGAGCCGGATGCATGGCTGAACCATTATCTCCACTCGGCCACGCGTTCATAACCGGCGACCACGGTAACTCTGCTGGTGGTGTCGGCATTGCGATAACGGAGCGGAAAAACCTGTCCATCGTACAGGTCACTGCGTGGCGTGAAACCGTACCTGCCATTCTGACCGCCATCAGCAATGTCACTGGCCTCAGCGTCCCGGATAAACCCGGCGCGGGTCGCAGCGCCGGCGAGAAATCCGTGTTTGGTTTTGCCCCCGGCCGTTACTTCGTCGTGGCGCAAGCCAGCGATCTGGAAGATCGTTTGCGCAAGGCGATACCGCTTGAAACCGGAACGATCATCGATCTCACCCATGGCCGCATGGCCATTCGCGTCAAAGGTCCGTGGTCTGAATGGGTTTTGTCAAAGCTCTTCGCCATCGACTTTTCCGAGCACGCTTTTCCGGTTGGTTTTGGCCGCGCGACGCTGCATCACGATATTCACACAAATATCCAGCGTATTGATGAGGAAACCTTTGACCTCTACGTGTTCCGCACCTTTGCCCGCTCGTTCTGGCAAACGCTCGGCCACGCGGCAGCCGAAGTGGGCTACCACGTCCAATAGTCAGATCAAGTGGTGAGCAAGCTCTTCGCAGGCTTTCCGGCCACGTAGACCTCGGCGATGGTGCGGTCATCGCCCATGGTCTGCATCAGGAAAAGCTCCTCGACCAGCGTTTCCACCGTCTCCATGCGCAGACGCATGGCCGGAGTTGAACGGGCATTGAGCACGATGCAATCGGCTTCCGCACCCGGCATGAACGAGCCAATGATCCCTTGCAGTGACAGGGCGCGGGCATTGCCAAGCGTCGCCTGATAATATGATCGCAGTGGATGATAGCGCTGGCCCTGAATGTTCAGAATCTTGTAGCCCTCATCCAGCGTGCGCAGCATGGAATAGGACGTGCCACCGCCAATATCCGTGGCGATTGCATGGCGCACTGGCGGATTGGATGCTTCCAGCCGGGCCAGATTGAACAGTCCGCTGCCGATGAACAGATTGGAGGTCGGGCAGAACACCGCCACCGAAGCGCTATTGGCGATAGAGGCGATTTCCGCATCGGTCAGGTGAATACAATGGCCAAGCAGCGTCTTGGAGCCAAGCAGGCCGTAATGCTCATAGACTTCAGTATAGTCCCGGCTCCACGGGAACAGCTCTGCCACGAAGGCAATCTCGGCGGTGTTTTCGCAAAGATGCGTCTGCACATGCAGATCAGGATATTCGCGCACCAGCGCGCCGCTCATCTCCAGTTGCTCGGGGCTGGATGTCGGGGCAAAGCGCGGCGTAATCGCGTAGAGCTGGCGCCCCCTACCGTGCCATTTGCCGATCAACTCCTTGCTGTCGTTATAGCCTGACTGCGGCGTATCCAGAAGCCCCGGCGGTGCATTGCGATCCATCATCACCTTACCCGCGACCATGCGCATATTGCGCCTATCCGCTTCGAGGAAGAAGGCTTCAACTGATGCCTTGTGAACGGTGCAATAGGCGGCAGCGGTGGTGGTGCCGTGCCGGATCAGTTCATCAAAAAACGCCGAGGCAATCCGTTCAGGATGCCCCTGATTGGAGAATTTCTGCTCTTCAACAAAGGTGTATTTGTTCAGCCATTCCATCAACTCGCCCGCATAGGAGGCAACAACCTGCGTCTGCGGATAGTGTATATGCGTGTCGATAAAGCCCGGCATGATCAGGTATGGGCGATGATCGATGACCTCGACATTCCGCCCTTCCCCGGCCCGCAGACGCGAGAATTCATCCATCGCCCATATCTTGCCGTCGCGGATCAGCAGTGCGCCATCTTCAATATAGGTGAACGCATCAGGGCTCGCTTCGCCAGCCAAAGGCTCATCGTGAAACGTCAGCAGACGCCCGCGTAACAGAAGTTCAGTCATTGCGTCGATTTTCCCGATGCCGCGGAGCGATACCAGGAGACGATCTGGGCCCGTTCAGCATCTGTCATTTGAGTAAGGTTTCCCGGTGGCATGGCGTGGCTGGCACCGGCGAAGAGATAGACCTGACTGGCGTGAGTCGCAATCATGGCATCCGTATCAAGCCGGATACCTTTGGGCGGATGGGCGATCCCTTCCCATGATGGCTCCGCCGCATGGCACATGGAACAGCGCCCCATCACCGTATCGCGCACCTGTTGAAAGTTCTGCGCGGCGAGAAACGGCGTTGCGGCGTTTGATACTTTTTCCTCGCCTTTCAAAACCTTTGGCACTGTCGACAGCCAGACAATCACGATGAACAGCACGACTGATGCCAGCCATGTCCAGTGCGGATTCCCCTTTCCGGCGTGTTTAGAATTGAAGTAATGGCGGATCAGCACACCCATCACGAAAATCAGCGCTGCAATAATCCAGTTGAATTCCGTTGAGCTGGCCAAAGGATAATGGTTGGACAGCATCAGGAAAATAACGGGAAGCGTCAGGTAATTATTGTGGGTCGAGCGCTGCTTGGCTTGTTTCCCGAGCTTCGGATCTGGCGTCTTTCCAGCGATCAGATCAGCCACAACCTTCTTCTGATTGGGGATGATCAGCAGGAAGACATTGCCGGACATGATCGTCGCGGTGAATGCGCCGAGATGCAGGAAGGCAGCACGTCCGGTGAAGAGATGCGTATAGCCCCACGCCATGAAAACGATGACCGCATAAAGGATGATCATCAGGGCGGTGTCATTTTTGGCCAGCGGCGATTTGCAGAGGAGATCGTAAATCAGCCAGCCCAAGCCGATAGAAGCCAGCGAAATCAGGATCGCAACGGGTGTCGACACGTCAAGCACATTGCGATCAATGAGATAAAGATCAGCACCCGCATAATAGACGATGCAGAGCATTGCAAAGCCTGATAGCCACGTCGCATAGGACTCCCATTTGAACCAGATCAGATGTTCCGGCATGTTGGGCGGCGCGACCATATATTTCTGGATGTGGTAGAAGCCACCCCCATGCACCTGCCATTCCTCACCATTCACCCCCTGCGGCAGTCCCTGATGACGCCGCAACCCCAGATCAAGCGCGATGAAATAGAAGGATGAGCCGATCCATGCGATTGCAGTGATGACATGCAACCAGCGGGCGGCAAAGCTGAGCCATTCCCAGAAAATAAGGTAATCCATCAAGGCCTCATGCAAAGCATCACAATGCGTGTGTTCGAGGCTTGATGCAAGGTGGGGAAGTAGTCAGTTGGGAGTAGTGAGTAGTCCGTGGTTCGACAAGCTCACCATGAGGGGCTTGGGTGGATGCAACGCTATTCGCAAAGACTGTAGCACAAGGGTTGCAGAACTTGACTCCCGTTCATCCTCACTCTCCCTCATGGCGAGCTTGTCGAACCACGAACCACGAACCCCGGACTACTCACTACTCACCTACCTACTTGGAATCATGAAAAATAATCCCCAACGTATTGCGTTTGCCGCTGCGGACCCGGCTGACCCCATGGCGCATGTTCACGCGGTAATAGCCGCGCGAGCCTTTAACCGGTCGCTGGCTGACGGGAAAGACCACACCATCACCTTGTTTCAGCGGCACCACTTCCGCGCGCGATTGCATACGCGGTCGCTGCTCGGTCAGCACGAACTCGCCGCCGGTAAAATCCTCTCCCGGTTCTTTCAGCAGAAAAGCCACCTGCAGGGGAAACACATGCACCCCGTAAATATCCTGATGCAGGCAATTGTAATCTCCCGCACCATATTCCAGCAGCAGAGGTGTCGGCCTGTCCTGCCCCGCCGCATGACAACGCTCGATGAATGCCTGATGCTCATCAGGATAGCGGATATCGATGCCCATATGCTCGTTCCAGCGATTGGCGATGCCAGCCAGCGGCGGATAGAGCGCTTCACGCAAGCCATGCACAATCTCAGGCAGCGGATAGGAGAAATACTTGTATTCGCCCTGCCCGAAACCATGCCGGGCCATAATGATGCGCTTGCGGAAAATCGTATCATCAGGATAGCTGTCTGCCAGCGTCTCGCATTCCTCCTGCGTCAACACACTCCGAAGGATCTTGCAGCCGGAGGCGTCCATTTCCGCTTCTGCTGCATTCCAGTCGACATCGCGCAGTCCAGTCATCGCCGTTTCCTCGATCATTTTAGTTTCACCAACAGGAAAACCTGATCGGGCCAGAACAACCACCCGATTCCTGCGCTCAAACCATGAAAAGGCCAGGTTTTTCATCCAATTGGCCACACACACGACGATTTTAAGTGACTCAGCTTGCCGGACTTCATAAATAGAGTCGCAACGAGGCCGGTTCGGCCCGCGACAATGAGCTATTGGAAACGCATATGGGCTTTAGCAGAAATGGCAAATCAGGAAGGCGTGGGTCCGCTCCGCTGCTGATTTCTATTTTCTGGCTGATTGCGACTTTAGGCGCCGTCTATATCGCTGCTCCCGAAACGGATTTGCGCAACAACCGTGCCAGTACGCCGGTTCGCGACGATGCACGTCTGGCCCATGAGAGTGATAACCGGTCGGGCCCGGTGCAAAATTCCATGCGCATTGCCGCACTGGAAGCTCTGCACCTGAAAATCAAAAGCGGTATGCGGGCAGGCACGGATTCCCACGATGGCCTATTGCCTGGCGGGAACGAACTCGTCCTGATCAGCAGACAGTCCGCTTCTCCATTGGAAACAGGTTCGGGCCTTGTGCTTGAACAAATAAGCGTTTTCAGCGCGCGGGCACCTCCTCTCGCCCTTGCTTGAGACCATTCGTTGCTCAGCAACGGTCCCAACACAACACCATCGGCAAGCCGCCCGGAACAGATGTGATCATCTCTCGGCAGCAGGGCCGCAATTCATAACGGAACACTGACATGCGCACTTCGAAATGGGTTCTGGGAACCTATATTTTCATCATTATTGCGGGCATCATCCTCGCGCTGCCCAATATTTTCACCAAGGCACAGCTTGATGTCCTGCCGAATTGGCTGCCCAAGAAGCAGATCTCGCTTGGTCTCGATCTTCGCGGCGGCTCCTACCTCGTTCTCGAAGTTGACGCCGCAGCGCTGAAAAAAGACCGCATCCGCGCCATGCTGGATGATGCGCGCAACAAGCTGCGCACGGAGCGCATTCAGGCACAGTCAATCCGTATTGCCGGTGATTCCGTCATCGTCACCATTGCTGATCAGGCACAGCGCGACCGCGCCGTAACTGTTCTGAAAGAACTGACCGCGCAGGTTACACAGATTGGCTTCGCCGCTCCGGTCAGCGACATCGATATTACAACTGCCGACAATACAATCCGCCTGACACTGACGGAAGCCGGCATGAAGGACAGGCTCGATAACGCCCTGACCCAGAGCCTTGAAATCGTTCGCCGCCGCGTCGATCAGGTCGGCGTTGCCGAACCATCCATCCAGCGCGTCGGTTCAGACCGTATCGTCGTCCAGCTTCCGGGCCTTCAGGACCCGTCACAGCTGCGCGCTCTGCTCGGCAGCACGGCCAAGATGACATTCCACATGGTTGCCAATGGCAATTACGGCGATACACCGCCTCCCGGCATTTCCATCCTGCCTGATGCAAAGAACCCGGGACAGACCTATCCTGTTGAAGATCGCGTTGCGCTGAGTGGTGAACGTCTGACCGACGCCCGCGCTGCCTTCGATACGCAGACCAACCAGCCGATCATTTCGTTCCGCTTTGACAATGTCGGCGCCCGTCAGTTTGCCGATATCACCAGCCAGAACGTCGGACGCCCCTTCGCCATCGTTCTCGACGGCAAGGTGCTGACCGCTCCGGTCATTCAGGTTCCAATCACTGGCGGTTCTGGTCAGATCACCGGTAACTTCACCGTTCAGGATACCGTTACCACTGCCGCCCTGTTGCGTGCCGGTGCCCTGCCCGCACCATTGACGGTGATCGAAGAGCGTACTGTCGGCCCTGATCTTGGCGGCGACGTCATCAAGATGGGTATTTTAACCGGTCTTATCGGTTTTGCCCTCGTCGTCGGCTTTATTTTCGTTCTTTACGGAACATGGGGCTTCATCGCCAATCTGGCTCTGGCGCTTAACGTCATCCTGACATTCGGTGTTCTTACCCTTATCGGCGCGACGCTCACCCTGCCCGGCATCGCCGCTATCATTCTCGGTATCGGTTTTGCCGTTGATGCGAACATTCTGATCAATGAGCGTATCCGGGAAGAAGCCCGCAAAGGCATCGGCGCCATGGCTGCCGTGGATCGTGGTTTCAAACACGCCTACGCAACCATCGTTGACGCGAACGTTACCCACATGATTTCCACCCTGCTGCTGTTCCTTTTCGGCTCGGGCCCGATCCGTGGTTTTGCCGTGACCATGCTTATCGGCACGCTCATTTCAATGTTCACCGCCGTTACGGTCGTGCGCATCGTCATGACGGCCATCGTGCGCCGCCGCAAGATGAAGACGATCAGCATCGAACATGTGATCAAGCTCGTTCCGGAGACCACGAATATCTCCTTCATGAATGCGCGTTTCTTTGGTATCGGCGTTTCGATCTTCCTGTCGATTGCCTCGATTATCCTGTTTATTCATCCGGGTCTCAACTACGGCATCGACTTCAAGGGCGGCATTCAGGTAGCGATCGCAACCTCGAAGCCAACAGATCTGGCTACCATGCGTAGTTCGCTTGAAGAGCTGGGCCTTGGCGAAGTTGTGCTTCAGCAGGCTGGCAGCGACAGTCAGGTGCTGATTCGCGTTCAGCGTCAGGATGGCGGCGAGGAAGCCCAGACAATTGCTGTGACCAAGGTCAAGGCAGCGGTCGAAAAGCTCGATCCGGGTGTGAAGATCGAAAGCTCGGAGGTCGTTGGACCAAAGGTCAGTCAGGAACTGGCACGGTCAGGCGTTCTGGCTGTTATTCTCGCCAGTATCGCCATGCTGCTCTACATCTGGTGGCGGTTTGAGTGGCACTTTGCCCTTGGCGCGATTGCCACGCTGATCCTCGATACGACGAAGACAGTAGGCTTCTTCGCGCTGATGGGACTGGACTTCAACCTCACGGCCATTGCCGCGCTTTTGACGATGATCGGTTACTCCGTGAACGATAAGGTCGTGGTTTATGACCGTATGCGTGAAAATTTGCGCATTCACAAGAAGATGCCACTGCGCCAGATCATCGACATGAGTATCAACCAGACGCTGGCGCGCTGTATCTACACCTCCGCCACCATCTTCCTTGCCATGCTCCCCATGGCAATCTGGGGTGGCAAGGCAGTGGAAAACTTCGCATTGCCGATGCTGTTCGGTGTGATCATCGCCACCAGTTCCTCGATCTTCATTGCAGCGCCTATCCTGCTGCTGCTGGGAACCTGGTGGGAAAAGAACCACACACATCGCATTGGTTCCAGCGAAACACCTGCTGTTAAGAGCTGACCAGACATTCGTCTAAGCTCTCCAAGCTAAATATCTGCGGCGTATGGAAAAAATTGCATTTCCTGCGCCGCAGAATGACAAAAGTTGTTTGCAAGACATCATGTGTACGCAATAGTGAGGCAGTCATAGAGCAATTATTGTTTTTGCGTAGCCGTTCTGCCGAACCCGGGGGATTTGACCCGAATGTACAGGCGGAAAGCCTGAGCAAAAACAAAACCTGCTCTGGCTGTTCACAGTTTGATTTGATTATTTTCAACATATCCAAGGGGGAGACACCGACATATGCCTCATGAAACGCCGCTGATTGCGACAATCGTAGTGGGCCTTGTTCTGGCCTTCATATTCGGTGCGATTGCCAACCGTCTGCGCGTTCCTCCCCTTGTCGGTTATCTGCTTGCCGGTGTGCTTGCCGGCGCTCACACGCCCGGTTTTGTTGCCGATCAGGAACTGGCCGCAGAACTCGCCGAAATCGGCGTCATTCTGCTGATGTTCGGTGTCGGGCTGCATTTCTCTCTGAAGGATTTGCTGTCCGTCCGCGCCATCGCCATTCCTGGCGCCATCGTCCAGATCATCGTCGCCACATTGCTTGGCGCAGGTCTTGCCTGGATACTTGGCTGGAGCATGCAGGCTGGTTTCGTCTTTGGCCTCGCCCTGTCCGTTGCCAGTACCGTTGTGCTGCTTCGCGCCATGCAGGAACGCCGCCTGATCGAGACGGAGCGCGGCCGCATCGCTGTTGGCTGGTTGATCGTTGAAGACCTTGCCATGGTTCTGGCACTGGTGTTGCTCCCGGCCATAGCCGGTGTCGTCAATGGCAAAAACCCTTCGGCTGAAATTGTCCACGCAGCCAGCGATCCGATCGCCAATTATTTCAACCTTGGCATTGGCGGCATCATTGCCCTGACCCTCGGCAAGGTCGCCGCCTTCGTGGCCCTCATGCTTATCGTTGGCCGCCGCGTCATTCCGTGGACGCTCCATGCTATTGCCCATACGGGATCGCGCGAGTTGTTCAGGCTCGCGGTGCTGGCCATTGCGCTCGGCGTCGCCTTCGGTGCTTCAAAGCTCTTCGGCGTATCGCTGGCACTTGGCGCCTTCTTCGCCGGTATGATCATGAGTGAATCCGAGCTGAGCCACCGTGCAGCGGAAGAATCCCTGCCACTGCGTGACGCTTTCGCTGTTCTGTTCTTCGTTTCCGTCGGCATGCTGTTCGACCCGATGACGATCATCAATGATCCCCTGCCCCTTCTGGCAACGCTCGCGATCATCGTGGTGGGCAAATCGCTGGCGGCATTCTTCATTGTTCTGGCCTTCGGCTATCCGACCGGAACGGCGCTGATCATTTCAGCAAGCCTCGCGCAGATCGGCGAATTCTCGTTCATTCTGGCGGAGCTGGGGGTCGGCCTTGGCATGTTGCCGGAGGAAGGACGCGATCTCATTCTCGGCGGCGCTATCTTGTCGATCCTGCTCAATCCCCTCGTCTTTGCCGGGGTGGGTTATCTCAAACCATGGCTGGAAAAACGCTATGCACCGGCACAGGAGGCCGATCCGGAAGTCACTGTGATCGAAGAGCCTGATGTCGAGGAACTGCACCAGACAACCCTGACAGACCACGCCGTTCTGATCGGTTATGGCCGTGTCGGCAGCCTCGTCGGCGATGCGCTCAAAGAAGCGGGCAAGTCGTTCCTCGTCATCGAAGACGCAGACAAGACGGTCGCGAAACTACGCGATGATGAGGTGGAAACCATCGTTGGCAATGCTGCCAATGGCGATGTTCTGGCCGCTGCCAATCTGGCACAGGCCCGGCAACTCATCATTGCCATTCCCAATGCGTTTGAAGCGGGACAGATCGTCGTCAAGGCGCGCGCTGCCAATCCATCAATCAGTATTCTGGCGCGGGCGCATTCCGATGCAGAGGTGCAACATTTGCAGGATCTCGGTGCTGATGCAGTGATCATGGGTGAACGCGAGATCGCCCGTGGTATAGTCGCGCATATTCTCGATCTGGACAAACCTGTGCCGGAGGAACCGTTACCGGCATAACGATAGGAAAATGGGGGTAGCGGCGTAAAGATATGCGCCAGTGGATCAATAAGCTCGAAAAGAGCGCTCAGTGAGAATGGCAAGGCAGGAATAAGCATGAAGTTGAAGGATTATGTATGGCCGGTAATCGGACTGGCCGCAGTCGGTGTTTCCGCATGGCTCCTTTACCGGGAGTTGCGCAGCATATCGCTGGATGACGTAATCCACAGCCTCTATGCCATTCCCGCCCATCGCTGGATTCTGGCCGCGCTCAGTTCGCTCGTCGCCTACGCCGCACTCGCAGGTTATGATCGCATCGCCCTTCTGCATCTGCGCCGCAAGATTTCATGGCTGTTCATCACGCTTTGCTCGTTCACCACCTACGCCCTCTCGCACAATATCGGTGCATCGATGATATCGGGCGCTGTGGTGCGCTATCGTGCCTATTCCTCGCAGGGCATGAGCACAGCGGAAATCGCGCTCCTCATCGCCTTCTGTTCGTTCACTTTCATGCTCGGCACAATAACGCTGAGTGCAGTCGTGCTTCTGATCGAGCCGGAGATTCTGCAACGTTTCAACGATGAAACGCCGCTTTACGTCAGTTACCTTCTGGGGTTTGGTGCCCTGGCGTTTGTGTTGCTTTATGTCTTCGGCAGCTGGTTGCAATTGCGCCCCTTGCGTATCCGCAAATTCACTCTGGAATATCCAAGGCTGACCGTCGTCGCCCAGCAGTTGATCGTCGGGCCGGTGGAACTGCTCGGTGCCGCCGCCATCATTTATTTCACCCTGCCGGAGGCAGGTAATCCCGGCTTCCTGATCATTCTCGGCATTTTCCTCATCTCATTCTCTGCGGCGCTGATTTCCCATGCACCCGGCGGACTTGGTGTACTGGAACTGGTGTTTTTGACTGGCCTTCCCGATATGAATCAGGCCGATGTACTGGCTGCACTCATCATCTTCCGCCTGTTCTATCTGCTTATTCCCTTTGCCCTGTCACTGCTTGTGGTCCTCTTTTTCGAACGTTCACAATTGCTGTTGCGCTGGTACAAGAAAGACACCGAAAGTTGAGATAACAAGGAGGTGCTTTAACCGGACGTATCATTGTTTGAAGCAATGCGTTGGCGGTAGGCAAGAAGAATGACAGCGAGCGCAACCGTCAGATAGCCGCTCAGAAGATAAGGCGCAGAGACACCCGCGATCCCCGCCAGAACAGCCCCAAGCGGCGGTGCAGCTGTTATGCCAATCGCGCTCACCGCCTCGCCAACTGCCGTAACGCGGCCAAGCGATTCTGGCGGCGTTTCTTTCTGAAGAATAGTTCGGTAGGGAACAAAGAGGCACGCGCTCGTAACGCCAATAAAGAACTGAAGTATGCAGAAGATAATTGGCGACATCACCAAATCGCCACGCCCCACATGTCCCGTGACCGCAATGAGCAGACCGCACCCGATGCCACCTGTCGCCATCAGCCTTAGCGGGTCATGGCTGGCTCCGAACTGGCCAAGCAGAAGAGCGCCCAGCACGCCGCCTGCGCCTGTTACTGCCACCGAAATGCCCAGCATCGCGTCAGAATAACCAATCGTTTTAATCAAAAGAGAGATCAGCCCATCGTAGAGAAATATCAGGAAGAAGCCGATGCCCATCGTGGCGATTGCAGTGAGAAGTAAGGGGCGTCTTCCGATGAGAACCAGCCCATCCATAAATTCAAGACGGAAGCCTCTGCTCCCGGTCGCCTCGCGGGCATGACGCAAACCGGATGGCAGTCCCAACAGGATAAGCGCGGCGATGAGCGAGAGGCTCGCATTGGCGAGGAAGATTTGTTGTGGGTTGAGAAGAACCACCAGTCCACCTCCCAAAGCGGGACCAGTTACCTTTGTCACTTGATTGATGGTGTGACTAAGACTGTTGGCGGCCATTAACCCATCGGGCGGACTGAGCAGCGGTATTGTGGCCTGTTTCGCTGGTGTGAACACGGCATCGACACTTGATTTGGCTATGACCAGCAAAAGCAGAATTGGCAGGTTCGGGGCTATGGCAAAAGCCGCCGTTGCAACGGCTCGAAGGAAATTACTGGCAATCAATAGAGTACGTTGGTCACTGCGATCAACAAGCACACCAATCAGAGGTGCAAGGACGACATGGGGCAAGGCGAGCGCCAACGTCAAACTGGCCAATGCGGCTGGGCCGAGATTCCAATGAAAGGTCAGCAGTGCCGCCAATGCAACAAAGTCGAGCCAATCAGCAAGATCAGCGGGCACTTGGGCAATGAAAAGTCGGCGCAATCGTGGAACCGCGAGGGGAGACAGCGCAGTCGGCAGGGAGAAAAAGCGCATTGTTCACCGCACCTCGACTGCTATCATTTTCCGGAAAGTATTTGTTTTAACCGCTACCCACAAGAAACCCTTGCGCGAAACCTTTACCAGTGACCGGGCGCGATTTCACGGTTTCGGATTTTTGCATTGGATTTATTTTCCATTCCTCGCACTCTTTAGTGCCCTATTCCTTCAATGAATGGGGTTCGGCACCTATTTTCAGGCGGTGACTTCAACATTTCCTCCCGAAACTGGAAGGATGAGCGGCTGATGACAACATTGATCATTCCGGGATATCTCGGCTCCGAAAAAGGCCATTGGCAGCGCGAATGGCTGGCCGATGACGACACTGCCCGTCTTGTTGAGCAGGACGACTGGGAGAACCCGGTCCTGTCGCAATGGCTGCATGTGCTTGAAGCCCGAATTTCCGAAACGCCGGGCGCCATCCTCGTTGCGCATAGTCTTGGCTGCGTTCTTGTTGCGCATCTGGCCAGCCGTCCCTCCGCCGCCCATGTGGCGGGCGCCGTGCTGGTGGCGCCTGCGGATGCGGAGCGCATGGCCGTGCAGGACGAAAAGTTCCGCAGCTTTGCGCCATTGCCGCGCCATGCTTTCAGTTTTCCATCGATTGTCGCCGCCAGCCGTGACGACCCCTATATGTCGTTCAACAAGGCACAGGCACTGGCGGAAATCTGGGGCTCCGGCTTTGTCGACATGCGCAATGCCGGGCATATCAATGTGGCCAGCGGTTTTGGTGCTTGGCCGGAAGGTTATATTCTGGCGGATTCCATGCGGCGGCAGAATGAAACTTTTCGCACCAAACGCGCCGCTTAACCCGCCTGTTTGCGTTCCAGAAAATATTTCAGGATCAGCGTGACCACGGCAATCAAAGCCAGGGTCGATGCGGCAGCAAAGGCCCCGGTGACATTGTAATCATTGAACAGCAGTTCGATTTGCAATGGCAGCGTGTTGGTCTGGCCGCGAATAGCACCCGATACGACTGACACAGCGCCAAATTCGCCCATGACGCGCGCATTGCACAAAACTGCGCCGTAAAGCAGCGCCCAGCGAATATTTGGCAGTGTCACGTAGAAGAAGGTCTGCAATCCGGTTGCGCCAAGGGTAATCGCCGCTTCCTCATCTTCACTGCCCTGCGCCTGCATCAGCGGAATGAGTTCGCGCGCCACAAACGGACTGGTGACGAACAGGCTGACAAGGAAGATCGCCGGGACCGTAAACATGATCTTGATGTCATAACTCTCAAGCAGTGGCCCAAGCAGACCCTGACTGCCATAAAGAAAGAGATAGGTCACACCGGCAACAATCGGCGAGACCGAGAACGGTATCTCGATAAAGGTGATCAACAGCCCGCGTCCGGGAAAGCGGAAGCGCGTGACGAGCCATGCCACGCAGATACCAAAAATCATGTTGATGGGCACAACCACAATGGCTGTCAGCACCGTAAGCCAGATGGCGTGCAGTGTGGCAGGCTGGGTAATCTGCGAGAAATATACCGCCACGCCTTCGCGGAACGCATAGGAGAAGATCACCGCAATCGGCACGCCAATGAACAGCGCCGACAGCGCCATGGCAGACAGGATCAGCACCCAATGCGATGCCCGCGCCGGGGGCTGGCCATGCCGCCGGGACGACTGCCGCTTCGCAGTGGTGGCGAGATCAGCTGCGGTCTGCATAGCGAAGCTGCCGGGCTTGAATGGAATTGGTGACAAAGAGCATAAGGAACGCCATGACAAGCATGACCGTGGCGATTGCCGCTGCCGCCGGATAGTCATATTCATCAAGCCGGATGAACACGAGCAAGGACATGACCTCGGTTTCAAAAGGCAGATTGCCTGAAATAAACACGATCGCACCGAATTCGCCAAGGCTGCGGGCAAAGGACAGGCTGCATCCGGCGATAAAGGCCGGGAATATCGCAGGCCAGATAACCCGGCTGAATATCTGCCAGTTCGTCGCCCCCAGTGAGCGCGCCGCTTCCTCCACATCCCCAGCCACGTCTTCCAGCACCGGTTGTACCGTGCGGATGACGAAGGGAATGCTGGTGAACATCATCGCAATGGCGATGCCAAGCGGCGCATAGGCAACCTTGATGCCCATAGGCTCCAGAAACCGGCCAAACCAGCCATTGGCAGAAAACACGGTGACAAGGGCGAGACCAGCAACAGCCGTCGGCAAGGCAAAGGGCAGATCAACCACCGCGTCGAGCAATCTGCGACCGGGAAATTCGTAGCGCACCAGCACCCATGCGAGCAGCATGCCAAACAATGCGTTAAACAGCGTCGCAAGCGCCGCCGCCCCGACGGTGATCCGGTAAGTTGCCACCGCCCGTTCGGAGGAAATGATTGTCCAGAAATCCGACCAGCCGAGATTGACCGATTTGTACAGCATCGCCAGCAAGGGCAGAGCCACGATGATGGTGAAATACAAAAGAGTGACGCCGAGGGTCAGGCTGAACCCCGGCAATATTCCGCGCTGACTGGATTTCGAAAACAACGACATAGCAGGGTTCTAGAGCCTGTTCCCGTGAAAGCAAGCAAGGGTTGAAAAGAATGCGGCGCAGCTTTGAAGCCACGCCGCCTTTTGATCTATCAATCGCCGATCAACGCTTGGTGAAAACCTTGTCCAGAATCCCGCCTTCGGCAAAATGCTCCTTGGACAACTTATCCCAACCGCCGAATACATCTTCCACTTTAAGCAACCGTGTTTCAGGGAACTGCGCGGCATATTTCGCTTTAACCGTTGCATCATTCACGCGGTTATAATTCTGGGCAAGAATGTCCTGCCCTTCAGGCGTGTACAGGAATTTCAGATAGCTTTCGGCAATCGCCCGCGATCCGCGCTTGTCGACCACCTTGTCAACGACGGTAACGGGAAATTCGGCGAGAAGGCTGACCGGCGGTACAACCGCCTCATACTTGTCTTCGCCCAATTGCTTGCGTGTGCCCAGCACCTCAGCTTCAAAGGTAATCAGCACGTCGCCAATGCCACGCTCAGCAAAGGTGGTTGTCGCGGCACGCCCGCCCGTGTCAAACACCGGCACATTGGCGAAGAGCTTTTTGACAAACTCCTGCGCCTTGGCCTGATCCTTGTTGTTGACTTCAAGCGCATAGGCATAGGCGGCCAGATAGGTATAGCGCGCATTGCCTGATGTTTTAGGATTGGGGAAAATCACCTTCACATCATCGCGAGTGAGATCGTCCCAGTTCTTGATGTGTTTTGGATTTCCGGCGCGCACCAGAAAAGCCGGCAGGGAATAATAAGGCGAGGAATTGTTGGGCAGACGTGACTGCCAGTCGGCGGGAATGAAATTGCCCTTGTCATGCAGAACCTGAACGTCGGTGACCTGATTGAAGGTCACGACATCGGCTTCCAGCCCTTCAAGAATGGACCGCGCCTGCTTTGACGAGCCGGCATGCGACTGGTTGACGGTGATGTCCTTGCCCGCCTCCTTCTTGTAGGCGGCGGTGAATGCCTTGTTGACCTGCTCGTAAAGCTCGCGCGAAATATCGTAGGAAACATTGAGAATTTCCGTTGGCTCCGCAGCTTTCACGGGCCCAAGACCCAGTGCCAGAGCAACTGTGGCATAGACGAACAGTCTTTTCATTGCATTCTCCCAAGCAAACGGCACGGAACGCGCCATCATTATTGACCCAGCCCAATCCGACCCGACGATTTCATAGGAGAACGGATATTTTTTCTTAGGATGCCGCCAAATTTCCGGGAGAGGAAGAATTGAAGTTCCAACAATGATGAGCTTGTTAAAATGTTATTCCAAGAAATACGTAAATTGAAATATTCTCCCTGAGTATCAGGGCTGCTTGCGCAATTGATTTCTACCCCCGCTGCTGTGCGAGGGCGCGTCCCAGTGGAAAAAGCGGCTTACCAGAAGCCGCGATGCTGCCAGCACCAGAGGAAATCTTCTTCGGTCCAATTGCGATGACGCTTGGCCGAAGCCTCCTGGCTGTCCCGCTTCTTTGGATCACTTGCATCGGAATCGAGTGTTTCGGCGACAAATACCTCGCGCCACAGACGCTCGGCCCGATTAAAAATGCCGGATACTTCACTGTACATTGCGACCTCCTGAAACAATTTGGTTGCAGAGTGCAGCTGCCCTCAAGGGTCAACCGATACTCAATGATGACCGGTTGAAAAAATTTGTCAACAATCACTACCTGTTTAATCGTGTATTGATTTTAACGCTTTCGAAACTTCTTGAGCGCTGAATTCTTAATGAAGTATTATTTTTCAGAGCCTTACCGGCCACTTTTAAGACATTTGGCTGCCATGAAAAAACTCCAATTTTTAACATTTTTACACTAGAAAATGGCACGCGAGGGACTATGACTGCGTCTTATAAGATGATCAGGCAACAATAATGATTTCGCAGAAAGCCAAATATGCGCTCAGGGCGCTTGTCGTTCTCGCGAGAGCTGACGCCGAAAAGGCTCTGTTCATTTCCGATATTGCGGAAGAACAGAACATTCCGAAAAAATTCCTCGAACAAATCCTGCTCGACCTGAAGCATCAGGGCATTGTCATGAGCCGCCGCGGCAAGATGGGTGGCTATCTGCTGCTCAAGCAGGCGGAGGACATCACCTTCGGCGAAGTGCTGCGCCTGATCGATGGCCCGATTGCTCCCCTGCCGTGCCTCAGCAAGATTGCCTATCGCCGCTGTGAAGACTGCGAGAGCGAAGACAATTGCGAAATCCGCCATGTTTTCAGTGAAGTTGCCAATGTCACCCGCGGTGTGCTCGATAAAACAACCATCGCCGATTGCCTCGCCTATGGCGGTGATCGCGGCCTGGCTATGCTCGATAGCTAGGTTCCGCTTTAATTGTCAATGAGTGGTTCTTGATGAGTGTTTCGTGGTTCGACAAGCTCACCATGAGGGAGAGGGATGATGCAACGCTAATCACGGAGATTGCAGCCCAAACGGTACTGAATATAGCTCCCCTTTCGGTGCAGAATGTAGCTCCCTTTCATCACCCCTCTCCCTCATGGTGAGCTTGTCGAACCACGAACCACACACCAACCACCACCTCAAAGGACAGCTATGACCGCCAATGATCCGGATACTCTGGCATTTTACGCTGATGAAGCGGTGCGCTATGCCAATCAGATACAGGCGCGGTCATTTGAGCATCTGGATACATATCTTGCGCTGCTCTCGCCGGGTGCCACCATTCTGGAACTTGGCTGTGGCGGCGGCGATGATACCGCCCATATGCTGGAGCGCGGATTTAACGTTGCCCCAACAGACGGCTCACCTGAAATAGCTGCCGAAGCACAGAAGCGGCTGGGTATTCCGGTCAGCGTTTTGCAATTTCAGGATATAACAGCCGAAAATGCCTTTAATGGCGTCTGGGCCAGCGCCTGCCTGCTGCACGTGCCGCGAACAGCCCTCCCTGATATTATCGGCCATATTCACCGGGCGCTAAGACCCGATGGCCAGTTCTTTGCAAGCTTCAAGTCAGGCACAGCGGAAGGGCGCGACAGGTTCGGTCGCTATTTCAACTATCCCTCACCCGACTGGTTGCGAGATGCCTATCAGGCGGATCGCTGGCAGACCATCGACATCCAAACAGTGATGGGCAGCGGCTATGACAAGGAGCCGACCGAATGGCTCCACGTCACCGCCACCAAGCGCGGCTGATCAAGTAAACACCGCCCTGCCGATCACTGGGGTTGACGGCACTGCCACATCGCGCGGCTCCAGCATGCCCGCATGAAATGCCATGTGGCCAGCGTCCACTGCCTTGGCAAAGGCGGCGGCCATCACGACGGGGTCTCCAGCCTTCGCGACCGCCGTGTTGAGCAAAATGGCATCAAAGCCAAGCTCCATCACGGTTGCCGCATGGGAGGGCCTGCCGAGCCCCGCATCCACAATCATCGGAACCTCAGGAAAATGCCCGCGCAAAGCCCGCAAAGCGTGGAGATTGAGTGGTCCCAGCGCCGATCCAATAGGCGCGCACCACGGCATCAGCACTTCACATCCGGCTTCGAGCAGACGCTCGGCTACAACGAGATCATCGGTTGTATAAGGAAAGACATTGAAGCCGTCGGCGGTGAGGATACGTGCCGCTTCGACCAGTGCAAACACATCCGGCTGCAGTGTATCGTGGTTGCCGATCACCTCCAGCTTGATCCAGTTGGTGGCAAAAATATCCCGCGCCATCTGCGCCGTCAGCACCGCCTCTTTGACCGTATGACACCCGGCCGTATTGGGCAGAACATGCACGCCGAGCGACTGGATCAGCGACCAGAACTTGTCGCCGGATTTGCCGCCTGCCATTTCACGCCGCAGGGAAACCGTGACAATCGCGGTTTCTGACGCTTTCACCGCATCCATCAATATGGCGGGCGAAGGGTACTGTGCAGTGCCGAGCAGCAGCCGCGAGGAGAGCTCGGTGCCATAAAGTTTCAGCATGGCTCAGCCTCCCTGCCGGGGCGTCAGGATTTCCACCTTGTCGCCTTCATTCAAGGTGAAGGTCGAACGCGCCGCCGCCCGCACCAACTCGCCATTGAGCGCGGTTGCCAGCCAGTCGCCCTCATAGTCGAGTTCGCCCAGCAGATCGCCAAGCGTTCGGGAGGTAACCTCCAGCGGTTCTCCATTGATGATAAGTCTCATGATCAAGCTGCCTTCTCATATTCAAAAACCATCGCCGCCGCCTGTATTGCCATGGTAGGCGCGAGCAGAAATCCGTGCCGGTAGAGCCCGTTAATGCTGATCACTTTGCCCTCACGCTGCACACGCGGAAAATTATCCGCATAGGCGGGCCTGACCCCAACACCGGTCTCAAGGATTGCCGCCTCACCAAACGCCGGGTGCAGGCTGTAGGCGGCATTGAGCAGTTCCATCATCGAGCGGGCGGTGATGGGGCCTGTGGCGTCGCTTTCGATCATCGTCGCCCCGACCATGAAGATATGGTGCGCACGCGGCACGATATAAACGGGGAATCGCGGGTGGATCAGTCTCACAGGCCGGGCCAGCGAGACATCGCGCGTTTGCAGCACAAGCATTTCACCGCGCACCCCGCGCAAATCGGGCTTGGCTGCGCCATAACCGGTGCAATCAACGATGACATCAAAGGTGCCATCCGCTTCGCCGCTCACGAACCGGACGCCGGAGGCGGCCAGTTTTTCCGCCAGCATGGTCAAGGCGCGGCGTGGATCCAGATGCGCCTCTTCCTTGAAAAACAATCCCCGACGAAACCGCCCTTCAAGATCAGGCTCCAGATCGGCCAATTCCTGCGCGTCCACATGGGAAAACCCTGATGTGCGCGAACCGAACCGGTCCAGTTCCCGGATATCCCGTGCGGGCGCTAAAACCAATGTGCCGTTGCGCACAACACTTCCGGGCAAAGCTGCCTCCCACCAGCAAGCAGCTTTTAGCCCGAGTTCAAGCACCTGTTCATCGGCACTTTCCCGCTCGCAATAGGGTGCAAGCATGCCGCCCGCATACCACGATGCGGTGGCGGATGTGTCGCGGCGCGGGTCAAGGACTGTTATGTCCCCGCCCCGCGCCAACAGTTCATGGGCGGCGGTGAGCCCGGCGACCCCCGCCCCTTTGATGAGAATACGCATCAGAACTCGTCACCTGATACCGGTATGGGAACAGCCACGGATTTGAGCGGCATATAGAGATCGCCGCCCTGCTTGAATTTCTCGGCCATGGCAGACATGCCCTCCTTCTGCGCCTCGGCCCGGATATCATGGGAAATCCGCATCGAGCAGAATTTCGGCCCGCACATGGAACAGAAATGCGCGACCTTATGCGCCTCCTTCGGCAGGGTCTCATCGTGGAAGAGCCGCGCCGTTTCCGGGTCGAGCGACAGGTTGAACTGATCCTCCCAGCGGAATTCGAAGCGTGCGCGCGACAGTGCATCATCACGCACCTGCGCCGCCGGATGCCCCTTGGCGAGATCCGCCGCATGGGCCGCGATCTTGTAGGTGATCACTCCAATTTTTACATCATCGCGGTTCGGCAGGCCAAGATGCTCCTTCGGCGTCACGTAGCAAAGCATGGCCGTGCCAAACCAGCCGATCATCGCCGCGCCTATGCCCGATGTGATGTGGTCATAGCCCGGCGCAATATCGGTGGTGAGTGGTCCCAAAGTGTAGAAAGGCGCTTCACCGCAGACCGCCAACTGCTTGTCCATATTGGCCTTGATCTTGTGCATCGGCACGTGGCCGGGGCCTTCAATCATCACCTGACAACCCTTGGCCCAGGCAATCTGCGTCAGTTCACCCAGCGTTTCCAGTTCGGCAAATTGCGCCGCATCATTGGCATCGGCAATCGAGCCCGGACGCAGGCCATCACCCAGCGAAAAGCTGACATCATAGGCGCGGCAGATATCGCAAATCTCGGCAAAATGCTCGTAGAGAAAACTCTCGCGATGATGATGCAGGCACCACTTGGCCATGATCGAACCACCACGCGAGACAATGCCGGTCACACGGTCGATGGTCAGCGGGATATAATGCAACCTAACACCCGCATGGATGGTAAAATAGTCGACACCCTGCTCTGCCTGCTCAATCAGAGTGTCACGATAGACTTCCCATGTCAGGTCTTCGGCAATGCCGCCGACCTTTTCCAGCGCCTGATAGAGCGGCACAGTGCCAATCGGCACCGGCGCGTTGCGGATGATCCATTCGCGAATATTGTGAATGTTGCGCCCCGTGGAGAGGTCCATCACCGTATCGGCGCCCCAGCGGATCGCCCACACCATCTTTTCCACCTCCTCCGCCATGGAGGATGTCACCGCCGAATTGCCGATATTGGCATTGATCTTGACCAGAAAATTACGGCCGATGATCATCGGTTCAAGCTCGGGATGGTTGATATTGGCCGGGATGATCGCCCTGCCTCGGGCAATCTCCTCGCGGACAAATTCCGGCGTCACATGATCAGGCACCGAAGCCCCGAAGGAATTGCCATCCCGCTCCAGCTTGGTGCGCGCAGCATCCCGACCGAGATTTTCGCGGATCGCCACATATTCCATCTCGGGTGTGATGATACCGGCGCGGGCGTAGGCAAGCTGTGTAACGGCTTTATCACCCTTCGCCCGCAACGGCTGGTTGCGAACCGGAAATTCCGGTGTCAGCCGCTCGCCGGTGACAAACCCATTGTCCTCAAGTTTGATGTGGCGGCCTTCATAGGCAAATAAGTCTTCATGATTGGCCAGCCAGCGTTCACGAATGCGCGGCAGGCCCTTGGCAATATCGATGGTTGCATTGGCATCCGTATAGGGCCCGGATGAATCGTAAACCGTCACCGGCGGTTCGCCCGCCGTCGGGTGTACGGAAATCTGGCGCAAAGGAACGCGCAGATCGGGATAAGTCTGGCCCGGTTTGTATATTTTGATCGATGCCGGCAGCGGTCCTGCCGAAACGGTGGGGGTAATTGCGGTCATCATCAGGCTCCTAAGCGGTTAAGCGTAAAAACCCAGTTCTGTGCCGGAAGGATGAAAAGAGATTGCGAATCCGAATACGGATTATGTGCCGAGGCTGACTCGCATGACTTTCGCACCGTCCCTACGCCAGTATGAACTGGATCAGGTTCAACGGGTCACTGCGCTGCAAAAGCCAGCAGAATCTCAGCCCCTTGTCGGGACCCCCCTGGTGAATGTCTTGAATTGAAACCCCGATCCGCCATTTGTCAAGCGAATCAGGAAAACTTGAAGGTGTGGCGCCCTGGCAGAGCCAGAGCGCAAGAAGATATCAGGAAGCGCGCAGAGGCTTCAAAGCGTTGCTCCACTTGAGCAATTCGCCGATCATCGTATTGGCGCTCGTGACAACGAGTTCGTTGGCCTGAAATTCGCCTTCATCGTTGATGAACTGCTGAAATGCGGGAATGGCAACACCCTCTGGGATCGGAACCGTGCGCAAACCGGCAAGCAGCCCCTTGACCGATTCGACCGAGCGCAACCCGCCCGACATGCCGCCATAGCTGACGAAACCAACCGGCTTGTAGTTCCACTCCTGCCAGAGATAGATGATCGCATTGGTCAGGGAGGGCGGGGCAAAAAAGTCATATTCAGGCGTGACGAACACCACCGCATCACCCGCGTCGATCAGTGCGCTCCACTTTTTGGTATGTTCATGTTCGTATTTTTTGGCGCGCGGATGGTTCGGTTCATCGAAGATTGGCAGGTTTAGATCAGCCAGATCAATCAGCACTGGCTCAAATTGACCATCCTGCTTGACGAAATCATGGAACCATTTTGCAACCGGTGAACCGGCGCGGCCCGGACGGGTACTGACTTGGACGATATTGAGCTTGGGTGCCATTGAGACGTCTCCATAGGGCTTGAACGATAGTCCCCATGAATAGGCGCGCCATACGGGAACGCACAAGAAGGCACTTTTTCGAAACCGGGTCATATCGCTGTGAACGAACGACTTGGAGCGTCGTGCCGCAAAGTGGGCAGAACGCACACAAAACGAAACCCGCTACGGCGTGACCGTGCGGGTTCTGTCGCGTTTTACAAGGACCGGAAAGCTCCGGTCATTGATGATTATCGGTTATTGCTGAAATCGTTTGAAGCGGCGCCGGGACGGGCAACCCGTTCCTTCTTCTTCGGACCAGGAAGCAGACCTTCACGCTGTGCCTGCTTGCGCGCTGCCTTGCGGGCGCGGCTGACGGCTTCAGCTTTTTCACGGACACGGCGCTCGGACGGCTTTTCAAAAGCCTGGCGCGCCTTCATTTCGCGAAAGAGACCTTCGCGCTGCATCTTCTTCTTCAGAACCCGAAGGGCCTGTTCAACATTGTTATCACGGACGAGAACTTGCAATCGTTTTCCTTACCCATGCTTGTCTCGTCTTGCGAACCTATAAGCCACAATCAGACAAGCGTTTGATGAATTACCACAGTGGCAATCACGAGAAGCGCGGACTTTATTCATTCCCGCGCCAAAAATCCAGTGCATCGGAGCAGATTTACTGGCGTGCACTTCATTTCATCCCAGCAAAATACAATATTTCCGCCGGGATGAACTTATTCTTCTGCGTCACCCACCCTATCGGGTAGATTTCTGTAAAGAATCAGATCGCAGCAGTGATAATGATTTCGACCTTGTAGTCAGGTGTCGCCAGCTTGGCTTCGCCGGTGGCGCGTGCAGGTGTGTTGGCCGGATCGACCCATGCATCCCAAACCGCATTCATCTCGGCAAAGTCCTTCATGTCGGCCATCCAGATGATAGCCTGCAGGAGCTTGGACTTGTCGGAACCGGCTTCCTTCAGCAAACGGTCAACCGAAGCCAGAACATCCTTGGTCTGCTCGGTAACGCTCTTGCCGGGTGTGCCTACCTGACCTGCGAGATAAACCGTGTTGCCATGGATAACGGCCTGGCTCATGCGTGGACCGACTTCAATACGACGAATGCTCATGGAGAGTCTCCTCTAGCAGTTTGGGGATAGACGGACGTGTATAAGAAAAAAGGGCCATACGGCCCTTTTTTCAAAGAATTGGTGGGCACAGTAGGGATCGAACCTACGACCCGCTGATTAAGAGTCAGCTGCTCTACCAACTGAGCTATGTGCCCGTCAGCCGTTGTGACGACCGAAGGTGGGGGCTCTATAACGGGCCAAAACCGGACTGTCCAGCCCTTCATGAAAACTTTATGTCAGCTTTGAACAATAAGTCGCTTAAACGAAAAGCTGCCCTTCTGCTGTCTTGACCGCAGAACCGCCGATACGCCCGCCAACAAGCCTCTGGTCGGCAATATCCAGTTCCAGACGCAACCGTGACGGACGGCCCATTTCCTGCCCCTGTTCCAGCCACAGGCGCAGTAAACCATCAAGCGGTTCGTCAAAGTAATGGATGGCACCGGCGAAAGCAGCAGTAGCAGACCCGGTCGCCGGGTCCTCATAGGTACCATCGCCGCTCACGAACATCCGCGCGTGAAAATGACTGTCATGCAGCGTGGTCTCGCGGCAATAGACATAGGCGGGAAGCTGGCGCTGGCCGATTGTGGGAGCCACCTTCTTCATGGCTGCCTGATCGATTCGAATGCGGCCCGCCGCGGCCAGCCCATGCACCGGCACGAGAAGATAGGGCACGCCCGCATCCCAGATGGTTGGAACGTGATTCTCGAAACCGATTTCCTTTGGTTCAAGGCCCAAGGCCCTCGCAAGGGCTATCTTGTCATACTCATAGGGCAGCGGTTCCGGTAATTTGGGAAGATCAAATTCAGCAAAGGCACCATGGCTGGTCAATTTGACACCGCAGCGAACCGGACCAACCTGCTCTTCCAGAATGATCAGCGCTTCCTGATCATCCGAAACATCGGGGAAACGAACCTGTGCCAGGGCAATGGCGGAGCCCACAGTCGGATGACCGGCAAAAGGCATTTCATATTCGGGTGTGAAAATCCGAATTCGTGCCGTATGGGCAGGATTTTGGGCGGGCAGAACAAAAACCGTCTCGGAGAAATTGAACTCCTGGGCAATCTTCTGCATGGCCACATCGTCAAGGCCAGCGGAATCGTGGACGACAGCCAGCGGATTACCCGTCAGAACCTTGTCGGTGAAAACATCATAAACCTGATAACGCCTGCCGCTCATTTGGTGCTCCTCGTCGAACCTCTGGCAAAAGTAGAGACTGGAGGGAGCTGATCAAGTTAAACCTTGTGACGGTGACATTCCAGTGAGGCCAGAGCATATACTCGTAAGCGCGTAGCCAAATCGGAATGGCTGGGAGGTCGAGCGATGCCACTGCCCCCCAAAGCGCGCATGTCCGTCGTCCTAAGCTGACGGGGCGCGCCACGCTGAGTTTTAAAGACGCCGGTGCAGAACAGTCTCGGCAGCGGCGACTACCACATAGCCTGACGGACTATGCCGAGGGCAAATCGAAGCCGCTTGGTAGTGATATCCAGATAACAGTTTGCGCCTCTGGGGAATGACGAGAAAGATGTCCCTTGCCATGCGTGTCCTCTACTAACACGAAGCTACCCGCCTGAACGCGGCGCACCTCTCCGTCGCTCGTCTCGTATTCAACCGAACCATCCAGCCTGACCGTAAGCACCGGTTCTGGGACGCTATGCCAAGCAACCTCGCGCATGCCTGCCGGAATGTGCGTGAGGCGGACGCGGGACGCCTGATAACTGGCAGTAACATCGAACGGCACGGCATCGGGGTGCACCGACCTCTTGGTCGTTGGCAACTCGACTTCGTCGAAATGCGACTCGCCATCCGGGGTGGCATAGATGCGCAGACACTTCATCACAGCTGACTCCTTGTAATTCCCAATGCTCAAACGAAGCACGCGTGCCAAGACGGAAGCGGATGACGCGACGGTCTGGGCGAATGCACGGCATATTTAGCAACTTTTCAACTATATTGGCACCATCCGAACTTGGCGATGTCCGGTTGGAGTCTGCAATTCACCGGATAGCCCTAATCCCCAAAGTGCCAATCAGCAAAAGTGCTGAACGTGCGCGGCGTTGCCTCGCCCATCTCTCCCGCCGCGGAGATGGCACAGATATCATCAAGCTCAGGCTCGGCCTGCGAGGCGATGGTTTTGCGGATGGAGGCAAGCAGTTCATCCGCCGTTTGGGTAAAATAATAGCGCCGGAACACTGCGATACTGCGATCAACCCTTACCAGATAGGCCATATCATCACGCCGCGCCGCTTCGGCAAGATTGAGCCCGGTTTCCTCGGCGACTTCACGCTGGGCATTGCCATCGAAATCCACCCGGTCATCAACCAGATCATCGGCATCAAACGACCCGGCAGGAAAGTACACCCGGCCCGCAACCGATGTTGTCGGCGCCATCCGTCCGGCGATCAGCCTGTTGTCGCTCGATACGATCACGCCGACGCCAAAAATGTGCCAGGGTTTTTCACCCGTCACATTGCGCTTCCAGTGCATCATCGTGGCGAATGTCGTGCGTTTGTAGAGGGCGTGGAAAACACTGCCCTCGATTTCGGCATGTTCTCCCATGAAGAATGACCCGTCGAACAGCGTCGGCTTGCCAGCGATTTCTTGAGCCCAGTTTGCCGTTATCGCATCGCGATGCTGCACGGCATAGGCGAGAGGCCCTTCCTCCACACGCACAATAGCTTGGCTGATCGGGATGACGGTTTCTTCTGGTATATTGAGCATCAGTCAGACAACATTAAACGTTACGGCAACAGGGCAATGGTCACTCGCCTTGGGGCGATCCCAGCCAATACGCGGAAACATCTCGACCTTCTGGTCGGGCGGGAAAATCGTGCGGTACGGCTGGCCGCGCCTGATTATATCGGGAACCGCATCGCTGTTGGTTCGCGCAAGCGCCGGCGAGGCCAGTATATAATCCAATTGGCACAGATGCCGCTCCTCGGGGCCGCGCGTGTGGTACAGCGTCCAGCGATCCATAACCGGGCGACGCTCCACCAGATTTTCGCAGAATCCGCCTTCCAGCAACACGTCAACACTGCTTACCGCCTCGCGCACCGGATCGAATGTATATCCGGCCATGGAATCGCCGCCGATAATCACCCGCTCGCGGTAGTCATTGAAATCACCGCAGATGACCCAATGCTTGTCCGCCGAGCCGCCGCTATCCGCAAACCGGTCCTCGATGATGCGCCGCACCGCCTTTGCCTCAGCCATTCGCACGGGCATGGAGGCTGTACGTCCGTCAAGCCCATTGCGCGGCGGTCCCATGGATTTGAAATGGCTGACGAATAGTGTTAGCGGCCGCCCGCCAATGCGCACATCGATCTCCAGACAGTCCCGCTTGAAAATACGGTCATGCGGCTCAAGCCCAAGCGCCGCGATCTCCGCGTTGTAGAGACCAAAATCATTATAGGTCATATGGGCGTGGCTGGTCATTTCGATGAATTCGATAGGCTCGCCATGCCGGGTCTGGTCGCGCATCAACACGGCAACATCAATGCCGCGACTGTCATTGCCTTCAAGCATATATTTGTGGCGGTAGCCCTCGCCCACCATCTTGAACAGATAACCGAACTCAAAAGCGTTCAGTGCGCCGATATTATCGACTTCCTGCAGGCACAGAATATCCGCATGGGTTTCGGCGATGGCCAGTGCCGTCAGCTGCCGCGTATCATCCGCATGGGCAATGGCCCGCCCCTGTTCCAGTTGCCGGTATTGTTCCTCATTATTGATCTGGAAGAGCTGAAGCGTCCGGTCCTTGTTCAGATTGTTCTTGAAGCCTGAGAAATCGAACCTGTTCATCAGATTTTCGACATTGAACGTGGCGATGCGTACAGACATTCAAATACCCTGAATTATGAAACCAATGGGAGAAGCAGGACGTTACGCCAAGCCTAGCCTGATTGGTGCATCACAACCAGTGCCGAAACCGTTACCCGAACGTTTTCCGCTTGGGCAGGTAGCGATGAGCCGCATGAAGGCCTATATAAAAAAGCGAAACAATACGGATATGATAATGATGAAAAGCCTGCTCTCCGCCCTCGCTGCCCTTGGTCTTGTCCTGACGGTTGGTATCGGTGTTGCGTCGGCACAGGTGCAGCCATATCGCCCGGCGCCGCGCGGCAATGATGTCGTTCCAAGAACGCCGCTGGTGCTTGGCAATGACAACTCGGCCCTTGCCAGCCCCGGTTGCACAGGAACGGCACGCTGCAATGATTTCCGCAGGAGCCGGCCGATTATCTCGCCGCCCACGCGCACACAGGCCCAGAATTGTCAGGATCGCTATCAATCCTACCGCGCCTTTGACAATACCTATCAGCCGCGCAGCGGCCCACGCCGCACCTGTACGCTGCAATAGGAAAAGGCCGGTAGATCGCTCTACCGGCCCATTTTTATGCAGCTTAGAAAAGCTTAGTTCTTGGCTTTATCAACCAGCTTGTTGCTGCCGATCCAAGGCATCATGCCACGCAGCTTTTCACCGACTTCTTCAATCTGGTGCTTGTCGTTGTTGCGGCGGATAGCCTTGAAGCGCGATGCGCCAGCCTTGTATTCCTGCATCCAGTCGGATGTGAACTTACCGGTCTGGATGTCGGTCAATACGCGCTTCATCTCTGCCTTTGTCTCGGCCGTGATGATGCGTGGACCGGAAACGTATTCGCCCCATTCAGCAGTGTTGGAGATCGAGTAGTTCATGTTGGCGATGCCGCCTTCATAGATCAGGTCGACGATGAGCTTTACTTCGTGCAGGCACTCGAAATAGGCCATTTCAGGCGCATAGCCGCCTTCAACCAGCGTTTCGAAACCGGCGCGGATCAGTTCAACCAGACCGCCGCACAGAACAACCTGCTCGCCGAACAGATCGGTTTCGCACTCTTCACGGAAATTGGTTTCGATAACACCCGAACGGCCGCCACCAACACCGCAAGCGTAGGAGAGAGCAAGGTCATGGGCATTGCCCGATGCATCCTGATGGATGGCGATGAGGCAGGGAACGCCGCCGCCCTTCTGGTATTCGCCGCGAACCGTATGGCCGGGGCCTTTTGGCGCGATCATGACAACGTCAACGGTCTTCTTTGGCTCGATCAGGCCAAAATGCACGTTGAGGCCATGGGCGAAAGCAATCGCAGCGCCGTCGCGGATATTGTCGGCAATGTGATCCTTGTAGATGTCGGCCTGCAATTCATCAGGGGTCGCCATCATCATCAGGTCGGCCCATTTTGCAGCGTCAGCAACGCTGACAACCTGGAAGCCATCGGCTTCGGCCTTCTTGGCGGTTGCTGAACCTGGACGCAGGGCAATGCGCACGTCCTTGGCACCGGAGTCCTTCAGGTTCAGCGCATGGGCGCGGCCCTGCGAACCGTATCCGATAATGGCAACCTTCTTCGATTTGATCAGGTTGATGTCTGCATCGCGGTCATAATATACGCGCATTGATTTCTTCCCTTCAGCGTTGCGTACAGCGGCCTTAACCGGCCCCGTTGGTATAAGCTCCATAAAGAGCAAAAAACTGCTGTGTCGCGCGCCGGGCCTCGCCGTCGATTGCCACATCAGTCAACTCGAACCGGTCACCAAGCAGCAACCGGATTTGCACATCCCGGACAACCAGTCCGAAAAAAGTGCGAAATGCTTCTTCCGTATCCTCGAAGGCCAGCAGGCCAGCCTCACGCCCGACTTCGAGCAGCGGCATCAGACGACGCGCCATGGCAAATGGACCGTTTTCCAGAACGATCGCGCCAAGATCGCGCTTGTCGCTGCCCGCATGGCTGACGGCTATGCGGTTGAGCGCCACGGAAATCTTGCCCGAAAGCACCCGCAACCAGTCCGAAGCAAAGCGCTCAAGCCCGCTTGTCAGCGATATCAGATCAAGGCCATCACGTTTGGCGGGAATACCGCGTACTTTTGACGCCTGCCACTGGACAGTCGCCGTCAGCAGCCCGTCCCTGTCGCCAAACCATTTGTAGAGAGTTTCCTTGGAACAGCTGGCACGGCGCGCCACGCTCGTCATCGTCAGCGTATCACCCGCTTCCACGAGAAGACCAAGCGCCGCATCAAGAACGTCGCGCTGACGTTCTGTCAAAGGGCTGTCACTGGCTTCTGTTACGGATTGCACGAGGCGTCTTTCCAATCAATTTTCACGGCTTCTTTTGCCGTACCGTACGTTACGGTTCGGTTCTAGTTCGATGAAAATCATTTGGCAAGTGGTGATGAAAAAGAATTCTAGTTCCAGATCTTTTCGCGCAAGCCGATTGGCCTGAAGGGGTCGATAAGAGTACCCGATACCATCGATGCCAGAACTTGTGGCGCTGGCGGAATACGCGCCAGGGTTGGCACAACCCGATCACGCGCGAAAGGCAGCGCGGTTGAATCCGATTGGTAAAACGGCGTGAAGGCCCGCGACAAAGCTTGAAAACCGCGCACATGCATCCGGCGGGACGCCGCATAGGCAGACAGAGCCGCATCAAGCTCGGTGGACGTCATCAAGGCATGGGCGAGCGCCCGTGCATCCAATAGCGCCATATTGGCACCCTGCCCCAACTGCGGGCTGGTGGAATGGGCGGCATCGCCGATAACAGCCAGATGACGGCCAACCGGCATAGACAGTGTATGGTGGCCATAACGCGCCAGCGTCATATCGTCGAAACCATTGATCTGATCGAGATAGACAGAACATTCGGGCCAGAGTGACAGAACCCGGTCTTTCCAGCTTTCAATTCCGGCAGCACGCAGACTGTCCGCTTCATCGGGTTTTGTACTCCAGAAGAAGGCGGCCATATCGTCACCAGCCGCATCTGTCCTGCCGATTGGCAGAACGCCGATCATGACACCTGCCTTCCGGTAGCGCTGCAACAGGGAGCGCGCATCAAAGCCTTCGCCGTGCCATTTGAGCGATACCCAATAGGCGCCATAGGTCAGAGGTTTTGGCTCCGACGGATTGAAGGCATATTGCTTGAGTTTCGAGCGCGACCCGCTGGCATCAACAACAAGATCGAACGTGCCAATACTGCGGCCGGTATTGGTCATCAGCCACGCACGGCCATGGCCGGTTTGCATCGTTAGCGCATCCACATTGGTCTGGATATCAATCCCTTCCCGCAAGACGGCCTGATAGAGCACATCGAACAGCGCAGCGCGGTGCACGGCAATGCCGTAGCGCCCGCCTTTCAGGGCGGAGTAGCGGACGTCAAGCACCGGACGTCCCGACAGGGCATCAGCGCCATAGAGCCGGTCAATCCGGTTGCCCAGCAATGAAATACGGTCAAAAAGCCCAAGATCATCAAGCACGGTCAGGCCGGTCGGCTGCAGAATGAGACCAGACCCCAAGGGCGACGGTGTCGAAAAGCGTTCGAGAAGTTTTACATCATGCCCGGCACGATGAAGATAAAGCGCTGCGGCAAGTCCTGCGGGGCCTGCACCGACAATGGCAATCTGCTGCTTTTTCAATCTGACCCGCCCCTTTGCTGGTACGGGCATACAGACGCGATGCGGGTCTTTCAACCCGGCATCGCGTCTCACATCGTCCTAAATATTGACCTGCGTTCCGATTTCGACAACGCGGCCGGTCGGGATTTGGAAATACTCGGTGGCGTCGCTGGCGGTGCGCGCCAGCGCAATGAACAGCCGATCCTGCCAATGCGGCATTTCCGAGCGCGCCGATGCCTTGAGCGAGCGGCGTGACAGGAAGAACGACGTTGTCATGATATCGAACTTCCAGCCCTGCTTGCGGCAGATCGCCAGTGTACGAGGGATATTCGGGCGCTCCATGTAGCCGAAGGTCAGCGTGACGCGCATGAAAAGATCGTTGATGGGTTCGATCTTGACCCGCTCGCTCTTTTTGACGAGCGGCGATGGCGCGGTGATGACGGTCAGGATCACATTGTTCTGGTGCAGCACCTTATAGTGTTTCAGGCTGTGCATCAGGGCAGTCGGCGTGCTCTTCGGATCGCCGGTCAGGAAAACAGCGGTTCCCGGCACCAGCGGCGGCGGGTTTTGCGCCATTTTCTTCGAGATGAGATCAAGCGGCACTTCGCCCTTGCGTGTTTTCTCAAACAGCTGACGGCTGCCGCGCACCCAGGTGAACATCACCAGAATGATCAGGAATGCCACGACGAGAGATGCCCAGCCGCCATCGACAACCTTGATCAGGTTGGCGCTGACAAAGGTCAGATCAATAATCATGAAGCAGACAGTCAGGCTGACCGCCACCCAAAGGCGCCACTTCCAGATGCGCGTCATGACGATGAAAAGCAGGATGGTGGTGACCAGCATATTGCCTGTCACAGCAATGCCGTATGCGGAAGCAAGATTGGTTGAACGCTCAAAGCCGAGAACAAGCAGGATAACCACAAGGCCAAGCAGCATGTTGACGCGTGGCAGATAGACCTGACCCGATTGCTTCTCCGACGTGTGCTCAATGTTCAGACGTGGCAGAAGATTAAGCTGCACGGCCTGACGCGACAGGGAATAAGCGCCCGAGATAACCGCCTGACTGGCAATAACGGTCGCCGCGGTGGCCAGAAGCACCATTGGCAGCAGCGCCCAGTGCGGGAACATTTCGAAGAACGGGTTCTTGGCAGAATCAGCATGAGCCAGAATGAAGGCGCCCTGCCCGAAATAGTTCAGGAGAAGACAGGGAAACACGATCCAAACCCATGCGGTCGCGATTGGCTTGCGGCCAAAATGGCCGAGATCCGCGTAGAGTGCTTCTGCACCCGTCACCGCCAAAAACACTGTACCGATAGTCGGAAATGCTGTTCCCGGATTATCGATAATATACTCGACCGCATAATAGGGATTTACAGCAGCAAATACGCTCAGATCATCGGTCAGATGCCAGAGGCCAAAAAAACCGATGGCAAGGAACCAAAGAAGGGTGATCGGCCCGAAGATGGTGGCAACGCGCGCAGTGCCGAATCGCTGGACGGAAAACAGCGTGAGCAGAATCACAATGGTAATCGGGACGATGAACGGCGTCAGCGCCGGCGTAACAATCTCGAGACCTTCAACCGCCGAGAGCACCGAAATGGCCGGCGTAATCACGGCGTCACCGTAAAACAGCGACGCACCGACGATACCTAGACCCAGAATAAGCTGTGGCCGGGATTTGAAACTGGACCGCGCCAGCGCCATCAAAGAAAGAATACCGCCCTCGCCGTCATTGTCGGCGCGTAGCACGAAAAAAACATATTTGATGGTGACGATCAGGGTAAGCGCCCAGAAGATCATGGAGACAACACCGAGAATATCGGTCCTGCTCAGAAATCCATCCATTGACGCTGCGTGCAAAGCTTCGCGAAAGGCATAGATCGGGCTCGTCCCGATGTCGCCATAGACAACGCCGAGGGCACCAAGCACAAGAACCGGAAATGCTTCTTTGTGATGCGGTTCCGGTTCATAGGCGACGGTGCCGTTCGAATCGTTCTCGTCGCCAATTTGCTGGTCACTCATACAGGTTTTCCCTCGCTCTGACAGCGTGGGCGGACGAGTTAGTCGTGTTGCACCGCAATATCAATCGCCATTTTAACATAGCTGTCATCCCACGTTATGCAAAAACGCATGGCAACGCAAATCTCGCACGCGAATCAAGGCTCTACGCCTGAAGCGCATTCATGAATCTTTCCACGGCACGCGACATGCCGTGCGTCAAAGCCTCGGCTGTCAGGCCATGACCGATCGAAACTTCCACCAGATTCGGCACTTTTTTAACAAGCGCAGGCAAATTGGCGACCGTCAGATCATGCCCGGCATTAACAGCAATGCCCACCTTGCCAGCCGCTTCTGCAACTCTTGCAAGCCTGTCCAGTTCCAATGCTTCGCGGCGTGGATCGTCATGCGCACCGCCATAGGGGCCCGTATAGAGTTCAACACGGTCCGCACCGAGAGCCTTGGCCAGCGCTGGCGCTTCCACATCAGGATCAATGAACAGCGATACGCGGCTCGACTGGTGCTTTAGTTTCTGAATGATGGGGCGCAGGAAGTCGCCGTGTTTCTTCAGGTCCCAGCCATGATCAGAGGTCGACTGATCAGGATCATCAGGAACCAGCGTGACCTGTTCAGGCTCGTTCCTGGCAATGAGATCAAGGAATTCCGCCGTCGGATAGCCCTCGATGTTGAATTCGGCTTGCGGGAACTCGTCATCGATAAGCGCCCGAATCTCCGGCAGGTCAGAGAAGCGGATATGCCGTTCATCCGGACGCGGATGCACGGTCAGCCCGCCCGCTCCACCCGCCAGCGCCACACGTCCAAGCCCGATAACACTGGGCCAAGGCAGGTCGCGCCGATTGCGCAACATGGCAATTGCATTGAGGTTCACGGAAAGGGAAGCTGTCATGCCGGATTCCATTGCAGAAGGTGTTGCCTTGATCTTTAGCGCAGAAAGAGAACATAAAACATTGGAATCTGAACCATAGCCCAAGATGGTCGTCACCCCGCAATTTCTTGCCCGTAAAGAGTATCAGTTTTATGAGCCCATCTGACTTTTCTTCGCCGATTTTTGCGCGGTGGCGCGAAAACGCAGCCACTGACTGGTCCACCTATGTCGACCACGCTTTCGTACGCGGTCTCGGCGATGGTTCGCTGCCTGAGCAGGCATTTCTGCATTATCTGGTTCAGGATTACATTTTCCTGTTCCACTTCTCGCGGGCTTGGGGAATGGCGGTGCTGAAGGCGGAAAGCCACGAGGAGCTGGAACTGGCATCGGCAACCGTCAATGCATTGGTCAATCATGAAATGCCTGTGCATATCGAGATATGCGCAAAGGCGGGAATTTCCCGCGCGGCCCTGCTTGAGACCGAAGAAGAGGCCGAAAATCTCTCTTATACCCGCTATGTTATCGATGCCGGGCTATCCGGTGATTTCCTTGATCTGATAGCGGCTCTCGCGCCTTGTGTGATGGGTTATGGCGAAATCGGTACACGCCTCGCCGCCACCTCAGCGAAAGGCAACCCCTACCAGCAATGGATCGATACCTATGCGGGCAAGGACTATCAGGATGTCTGCCATGCGGTCGGGCAACTGATCGAAAGCAGCGTTCGCACCCGGCTTGGCCTGTCGCCTGATAGTTCAGGGCGGTGGAAGTCACTCAATCGGCGTTTCCGCACGGCAACCCGGCTGGAAGCAGGGTTCTGGTCAATGGGAATGCGCGGGATGGCCCGAGTCTAGGGCTGGTACCGCAAGAGCGATGACGTACCCGTTGCAAAACCCATTTTTTCATAAAACGGGATAAGGCGATCCGGGCAATAAAGCTCAAAGCTTGCCATGGATTTCAGTTTTTCATGGCCTTTAATGCGGTCCATGATCGTTTGGCCCAACCCCGTCCCACGGAATTTTTCATCAACAATCACGTCGAAGATCATCGCCTTGTAAACATAATCAGTCAGAACACGGGCAAAGCCGATCAGCTTACCCTCGACACAGCAGCCAATGATGATGTCGCAATGCTCAAGCATCCGCACGACGTCATCATATTGCCGGTTCTTCGTCCACCACTCATTCTGGTAAAGGGCAAAAAGCTCCTGCCGGTGGCTGCCTTCGATCCGATCGATCCACTGCATATCCTTTTCGCCTCCGGACAAACTCTCTATCTCACTATGGTCAGCCGTTCCGCCGCGCGGGTAATAGCCGTGTAAAGCCAGCGATCACGCGTATCCCGGAAGGCAAAACTTTCGTCGAACAGAACCACGTCGTTCCATTGCGAGCCCTGCGCCTTGTGGGTCGTCAGCGCGTAGCCATAGTCGAAATCGTCATAGCGCTTCTTGGTTTGCCACGGAATTTCGCTGTCAGGGTCTTCAAACTGCGCTTTCAGCAGTTTGATCTTGGCAACGCCCCGGCCCGGCTCTTCATCCTCAGGCGCAACCAGCAGATTGATGCCGGGCTTCACCGTTTCGCGTGATGAGGTCATCACCTTCCACAATGAACCGTTGAGCAGCCCCTTGGCCGGATCATTGCGCAGGCACACCAGCTTGTCACCCGCCTGCGGGAACGATGCGGAAAAGCCTTTGAGTTCGCGCAAACGCTGATTATAGCGGCGGCGCGTGCGGTTGGTGCCAACCAGAACCTGATCGGCGCCGAGCACCAGATCCTGCGTCACATCATTCTTGGAAATGACCTTGGCCGCACCGAAATCCCCATAGCCGAATTCGCGCCCCTCGCGCACATCAAGCGCAAGGCGCAGGATCGGGTTGTCGCGCGCCTGCCGGTGAATTTCGCTGAGCAGAAAATCTGGCTCATGCTCGGTAAAGAAGCCGCCACCTGATATTGGCGGCAACTGGCCGGGATCACCCAGCACCAGAATGGGCGTACCGAAACTCATCAGGTCACGGCCAAGCTGTTCATCGACCATGGAGCATTCGTCGACAACAATAAGCTTTGCCTTCGAGACAGGACTTTGCCGGTTGAGCGAGAAGGTCGGCGCAATGCTGGTCTTACCAGTCGTCTCATCCTCGACTGCCTCTTCGCCGCGCGGGCGATAGATCAGCGAATGCAGTGTCCGGGCATTGGATGCGCCTTTCGAGCGCAGAACCTGCGCCGCCTTGCCGGTGAAGGCAGCAAACTGGACGTCGCCATCAATGTGCTCGGCGAAATAGCGGGCAAGCGTCGTCTTGCCGGTACCGGCATAGCCGAAAAGCCGGAAAATCGGGCTGCGCCCGTCTTTCAGCCATTTGGAAACAGCGCCAAGCGCCTCATCCTGTTGTGGTGATAATTGCATCGCCCTGACTGACAGGATTCGCCCTCAAAGGGCAAGGAAAATGGGACAAACGCGTCTTATACTATAGATTATCCGGGTTTCCGGGCCGGATTTTTCCCTCCCCGGAGGCTCCGGTTTTCGTGTCCCGCATACGGAACTGATCGCCCTTCACTTGCAGGTACCAGCAAACTTTCTGCTCCTCGCCTTCATAAAGCAGGCAGAGCGTGTCTTTCTCCAGCGTCCATTCACCGGCATAGGACATGCCATTGGTCAAAACCTTGTCCGGCTTACAGCATTCGATCAACTTGCCGCGCGATTTGCCATCTGGTCCCAGAAACTCGGTAAAATTGAACGGCGGCTGCGCTTTGACTTCACCAGTAATGGTTGCTCCTGTGATGACCTTGCGCAGGTCCTCTTCCGAGGCAACCGGCCAGGAAGCATCCTGCGCACGCACCGGCGCGGCATAACTGCCAACCGCAAATAGCATCAACACAATCGCTGCACGGCGAACTGTCGAAGTTCCATGCATCTCAAGACCTTTCCGGATCGTTTTCCAGCCGGATCGGCTGGCCATGCGGGGTAGCATGGGCAGCACGCTGCCATGCAGCAGCCAAATGATCAATATCAGTGGAATTTGTCACGTTTTTTGCAGCGATCAGCGATTCCAGCGCGGCAACCCAGCATTGATAATAATCACTGCCATCATCGAGAGCGCCCGGACGCTTCAATTCGGCCGATAGCGCCTGCGCCCATTCATCCCAGCCGAACAAGCCTTGTTCATGCAATGCAAGCACCATGGCAAAGGCTTCTGCCTGCCACGGTTCGGCAAAAACAGGCGCATCGATCCCGTCGCCCAACCCTTGCGAATACGCAATCAGATCACGCAAGCTCAAGATAGCTCTCCCAGGCGTCAATGCTGACAGTCAACGTCGGATCGGCACCCTCACCCCAGATCTCGTCCGCCTTGAACACGACCGTATAGACATATTGCGGGTTCTCGCCCTCGCCATGGGCATTGCTGTCAGGCAAAACAAAACCACCCCGCATTGCCTCCACAATGCCCATTTTCCCGCGGGCATAGCGCGGCAGCCGGGTATGTGTTTCTGGATTGAAATTGCGCGTCTTCACATGGTCCCCCACCTGAAAGCGTGGTGCCACCTCAACCGGTCGGTCACATGGTCCACCCTTTGCCAGAACAGACGCTACATTTTCAGCTTTCAACGTGCGCTTGGGCTCAGTACCCTTGCCGAGCGAATGCGCGTCCTTCAATTCAGCATCGGTCACAAATCCGTGGCGCTTGAGCAATATTTCCAGCGCTTTTGTCCAGATTTCATAATAGCTGGATGAGTAGTAATCAGCCGGATGCAGGCTTTCCCGCGCGTGACGGCTTTCGTCGATATTCCAATGGCCGATCGCTCCGGCGGCCAGTGTCAGACCAAGCGCCCGCTTTTCCCATGCGGCATGAAAATACGGCTCATCCTTTTCCGGATTGACCGGACCAAAGCCCATCTGCCCGCCAAGATCCTGCGGTCCGTTCATGCGACCTCCGGAACGCGCGCCAAACCGGTGCCAATCATCGAATCGCGCGTCACCAGTTCGGCCAGTTGTTCTTCGTTCCAGCCATCCGTGCCTTCGGGGCGGAGGGGTATCACCAGATAACGCAGTTCGGCAGTCGAATCCCACACCCGAATACTGGTCGCCTCTGGCAAAACCAGATCAAACTCCGCCAGCACACCGCGCGGATCGATAACCGCGCGTGACCGGTAAGGCGGCGATTTATACCAGACAGGCGGCAGGCCCAGCACCGACCACGGATAGCAGGAGCAAAGAGTACACACGACGAGGTTGTGGGTTTCGTCAGTGTTGAACACTGCCTGCATGTGCTCGCCCTGACGGCCCGAATAACTAAGCGACCCAATAGCTGCAGTTGCATCGCGCTTCAACCAGGCATTGAACTCAGGATCAACCCACGCCTTGGCCACGACACGCGCGCCGTTGCGCGGCCCGACCTTGGTCTCATAGGTCTCGACAATGGCATCGATAGCCTTGGGATCAACGAGCCCTTTTTCGGTGAGGATCGTCTCCAATGCCCGCACCCGCGCGGCCATAGGATCAAGTTCATTATCGTGGTGGTGATCATCGTGATGGTGTGGCATGAGTTAATTGTAATGCCGCCGCGCTCACTCATCAAGCAGATCGGCAGGCTTAATTTGCGCCGGTATCCGGGATAGCTTCATGAAAATACTTGTACTTGGCGGCAATGGTTTCATCGGACAGGCTGTGTGCCACAAACTGGCAATGAACGGCCATTCTGTTACCGGCATCGGGCGAAGCATCCAGGCGGCGCGCCAACGCCTGCCGGAAATCGAATGGCAATCTGTCGATATCGGAAAACTGCTGCAATCGGATGCTTGGCTTGCCCTGATCAGCGGGATGGATGTTATCGTCAATTGTGCGGGCGCCCTGCAAGACGGTGCCCGGGACGATGTGACAGCCGTCCAGCAAAGTGCCATGCTCGCGCTCTATCAGGCGGCTCAGCGGGTTTCCATCAAACTCATCGTGCAGATTTCCGCAGAAACCGAAAAAAGTGGCGCAGACCTGCCATTCATTGCCACCAAGCGTTTTGCCGACATCGCTCTCAAACAATCAACTCTGCCATATGTGATCTTGCGGCCTGCTCTCGTCATTGGCCGTAATGCAAATGGCGGTTCGGCCCTTATCCGGGCTTTGGCATCGTTTCCCTTCCTCACACCACTGATATTTCATAACCACCCGGTGGAATTTGTTGCTTTGGATGATGTAACCGAAACCGTCCTCACCTGTATCGAAGGAAAGATCACGCCGGGTTCAGATTTCGCACTCGTTGCTCCCAGGACCCATACCTTGGCTGAGGTGGTGGCCGCACATCGGGCATGGCTGGGGCTCAAACCCGCTTCTGTTCTGCGCCTGCCAGAAATAGCGGCAAATCTGATGGCTCGTGCCGCTGACCTCACTGGCCACCTCGGCTGGCGCTCTCCCCTGCGCTCGACTGTTATGGCGATCATGATGGATGGCATTGTCTCGGGCGACATCGAAAAAGCTGGCGCTTCGGCTACACGACCAGAACTCCTCACATTGACGGAAACATTGTCCAGACATACCGCCGGTGTGCAGGATCTCTGGTTTGCGCGGCTATACCTGCTGAAACCATTGATGATCCTCACCCTCTCCCTCTTCTGGATAGCGTCAGGGGCACTGAGCTTATTGAGTTTTGATATGGCGGCTGGCAATCTTGTACCCGGTTTCGGTCCTTTGGGTGCCGAATTGCTCACGGCAATCACCAGTCTTGCCGACATCCTTCTCGGCTTATTCGTCCTGCTCAGGCGGCACGCTATCAAGGCCATGCTTGGAATGTTGCTTCTCAGTGCTGCCTATCTTCTTGCAGGAACACTTCTCGCCCCTATTCTCTGGCTTGATCCTCTCGGACCTTATGTAAAAGTGATCCCTTCAATGGTTCTCACTCTGGCCTGCCTTGCCATATTCAACGAGCGCTAGAAAATGCTGTATCAGGATATTCTCCGCCTCATCCATGTCATCGGCGCAACCGTTCTATTCGGCACCGGCTCAGGCATCGCATTCTTCATGGTCATGGCGCACAGGACGCGCAATCCGGCAATTATCAGCCATGTTGCGGGCATAGTCGTTCTTGCCGATACGGTTTTCACGGCCTCGGCAGTCATTCTGCAACCGATCAGCGGTTATCTCCTGGCAAAATCCATCGGATGGACGTTGGACACACCGTGGATTGCCCTGTCACTGGGCCTCTATGTCCTTATCGGTCTTTTCTGGCTGCCGGTCGTCTGGATACAGATTCAGTTGCGCAACATCGCCACACAAGCAGCGGCAAGCGGGGCTGAACTACCCGCCCACTACTTCAGGCTTTATAACATCTGGTTTATTTGCGGGTTTCCCGCATTTGCCGCAGTCATTGCCATTTTCTGGCTGATGCTCACCAAACCCGATCTCAGCTGGTAAAACGCTATTTCAGCATCGGCCAGAGACTGGCAACCAGCAAGGCGGCCATTGAAATATTGAACCATTTCAGTCGCGCGGGATCGGACAACCAGCCGCGCATGAACTGGCCAAATATGGCCCAGCTTGATACCGACGGGATATTCACCACCGCAAAGGCGATGCCGACGATCAGAACCGTGAGGTAATAGGATTGTGGCGCGGTATAGGTGGCCATGGCAGTCACCGCCATCACCCACGCCTTGGGATTGATCCACTGGAACGCCGCTGCCTCCATAAATGTCATGGGCCGCGTATTGCCATCCACAGCGCCCAGCGAGCGTGATGTGGCGATCTTGTAAGCAAGATAGACGAGATAAGCGCCACCGGCGAATTTCAGGATCGTGTAGACAAGCGGAATAGTCTGGATCAGCGCGCCAAGGCCAAGCCCGACGCCGATCAGCAGCGTGAAAAAGCCGCTGCCAATGCCAAACATGTGCGGAATGGTGCGCTTGAAGCCGAAATTCACACCGGAGGCCAGCAACATCAGATTGTTCGGCCCGGGTGTGATCGACGTAACAAAGGCAAAGACCAGCAATGTGAAAAAGATTTCGAGCGACATGACAAACCAGACCTGATGCGTTGGGGAGATGTAAGCGTCAGGCAGGTATGGCTCAATCGCAATCTTGTCAGGGATACAATTACGTATCCCTGAGTTTGATCGTTGAAGCTTACATGCCCTGCGGGCCGCGGTTCATGGCGGCGACACCTGTCCGGCAAATCTCCACGAGGCCAAGCGGCTTCATGATGGCGATGAACTGGTCGAGCTTTGAACCCTTGCCGGTTATTTCGAAGATGAAATGTTCCGTGGTGGCATCGGCCACCTTGGCATGGAATGCATCGGCAAGGCGCAGTGCCTCGTTGCGGTTTTCACCAAGACCGGCCACCTTGACCAGCGCCAGCTCGCGCTGGATCGGCTTGTCATTGCCAAGCTCATCCGCACGCACGGAAAGATCAACCACCCGGTGCACCGGAACAATGCGCTCCAGCTGGTGGCGGATCTGGTCGAGCACATGCGGCGTGCCCCGTGTCACGATGGTGATGCGGGACAGATGCTGCTCATGCTCGGTTTCAGAGACGGTGAGGCTTTCAATGTTGTAGCCACGCCCGGAGAACAGGCCGATGACACGGGCAAGGACGCCGGGTTCATTGTCAACGAGAACCGATAGCACTGTGGTGATCGGTAGTTCTGTCTCCTTGGCAATGAAATATGCCGAGCCGGAGGCTAGATTTTGAGCGTTCATTTGGTTCTTCTCTCCGGTTTCTTAAACGAGCTGCCGACCTTTGGCATCGATAGCGTTGGCAACGGCTTCATCGGTGGCTTCGTCGGGCAATAGCATCTCATTATGCGCCTTGCCGGATGGAATCATCGGGAAACAGTTTGCCAGATTGGCCACGCGGCAATCGAACAGAACAGGCTTTTTGACATCAATCATTTCCTGAATGGCATCATCCAGCTGATCGGGTTTTTCGCAGCGAATGCCATGGCCGCCATAGGCTTCCGCCAGCTTGACGAAATCCGGCAGGGCTTCCGTATAGGAATGCGACAGGCGGTTGCCATGCAGCAACTGCTGCCACTGGCGGACCATGCCCATATACTGGTTGTTCAGGATGAAAATCTTGATTGGCGCTTCATACTGCACCGCCGCGCTCATCTCCTGCATGGTCATCTGCACCGAAGCATCGCCGGCAATATCGATAACCAGCGAATTCGGATGGGCAATCTGCACACCCAATGCTGCTGGCAAGCCATAACCCATGGTGCCGAGACCACCCGACGTCATCCAGCGGTTCGGCTTTTCAAAGCCATAGAACTGCGCCGCCCACATCTGGTGCTGGCCAACTTCCGTGGTGATGAAGGTGTCGCGATCCTTGGTCAGTTCATAGAGCCGCTCCAATGCATATTGTGGCATGATCACGTCTTTGTTGCGGGTATAGGACAGTGATTTGCGCCCGCGCCATTTATCGATCTGCGACCACCATTCACCCATCGCCTTCTTGTCAGGACGCTCGGATGTGGCGCGCCACAGGCGGATCATATCTTCCAGAACCCGGCCAACATCGCCGATCACAGGGATATCAACGCGAACCGCCTTGTTGATCGAGGACGGATCGATATCGATGTGAATTTTCTTGGAATTGGGCGAGAACGCATTGAGACGACCGGTGATGCGGTCATCAAAACGCGCGCCGATGCAGACCATGACATCACAATCATGCATTGTCATATTGGCTTCGTAAGTGCCGTGCATGCCGAGCATTCCCAGCCAGTTCTTGCCGGATGCAGGATAGGCACCGAGGCCCATCAGGGTCGAAGTGATCGGGAAATTGGTCAGTTCAACCAGTTCGCGCAGCAACTGGCTGGCCTGCGGGCCGGAATTGATAACGCCGCCGCCGGAATAGATGACCGGGCGCTTGGCAGTTGCCATCAATGCAACAGCCTGCTTGATTGCCTCGATATCGCCCTCGACTTTTGGACGATAGCTGGTGCGCGGCGATGTTTCCGGCGGTGTATAGAAGCCGGTGGCAAACTGAACGTCCTTCGGAACATCAACGAGAACCGGACCGGGACGGCCGGTGCGGGCAACGTGGAAGGCTTCGTGCAGAACACGCGCCAGATCATTGACGTCCTTCACCAGCCAGTTGTGCTTGGTGCAGGGACGCGTGATGCCGATTGTATCACACTCCTGAAACGCATCCGAACCGATGAGCGTTGTCGGAACCTGACCACTGATGCAAACCAGCGGGATCGAGTCCATCAGCGCATCCTGCAATGGCGTCACCGCATTGGTGGCACCGGGACCTGAAGTCACCAGCATAACGCCAACCTTGCCGGTCGAACGGGCATAGCCTTCAGCCGCATGCCCCGCGCCCTGCTCGTGGCGAACCAGAACGTGGTTGATTTTGTCCTGCTGATGCAGCTCATCATAAATGGGAAGGACCGCACCACCCGGATAACCGAAAATATCCGTCACGCCCTGATCGATGAGTGCCTGGATGACCATTTCGGCCCCGGTCATCTCCCGTCGTTGCGATGCGTGGTTGTCACTATCCTGCTTGTCTGCGGTCATCGGTCTCTTCCCGTATACTCTGCGGCTTAAAGCCTTCCAGAAGGTGTTTTCGTTTGCGTAATGTTTGGAAATAAAAAAAGCCCCCGAAGGAGCCTGTGTTTCGCGCATGGGAGCTTCCGCCGGGTGCTTACAACACCCTGCCCATGCGCGGTCCCACGACGATAAGAACTGTTTTCATGGTCGCGGACGATAATTAAGCAAATTCTATCCGTCAACGGCAAAATTGAGGAATTTGAAATGTTTGCAAACAAAGGGCTGCTTTGGCGCAACATCCTTCAAATGCGAAATTCATCGCTAAGATATTCTCAATGCCTTACGACTAAAGTTTAATCTCGCTGCCAAGTTCCGGGATTGATCACCACCAATGAGCGCCGAAGCCCTGCCCTCCGCACAGGAAAGACCAATGGTTCGCAACCGGACCGATGGTCATGTCATCGAGTGCAATGGCGATAAGGCCACCATCCACGCGATGACCGGACCATCAATCACTGCATCGGAGGATTACTGGTCCGTCGGCCAGCTTATTTCCATTCAGGTTGCGGGCAGCCGCGTGGTCGGTCTTGTTTACAAGGTTGATCTGCCCAATGCCGAATGGCAACAGGATGTCGATCAGAGCATCCATATCCATGTGGAGCTTGTCGGTCAGGTCGATACGCATGAGGACGGCAAGCTGCGCTTTTCCAGCGGCATCAGAACCTATCCGCATATGGGTGCCATCGCCCACCGCATCCGCGCGGCTGATCTCGCCACGATCTACACGACATCCCTGAAAAATACCGTATCCATCGGCCATCTGTCGCAAAATGCCGACATCCCCGCGCTGATCTCAATCGACAGCTTGATCTCGCGCCATTTCGCCGTGCTTGGCAGTACCGGCGTCGGCAAATCCAGCGCCGTGACGCTGCTCCTGCGGAAAATCATCTCACAGCGCCCGGATTTGCGCGTGCTTATTCTTGATCCCCACAATGAATTTGCCAGCGCTTTTCCTGATCTTGCCATTTCCATTGATTACAGCACCTTTGACCTGCCCTACTGGATGTTCCGGCTTGAAGAATTCGGTGAAGCGGTTTTTCGCGGACGCCCGTCGATCACGGCTGAAATCGACATTCTGCGCGACCTGATACCGCTTGCCAAAGAGCGCTTTGCCAATACGGAATCCACCCCGGCGTCTTCCCTGTTGAAGAGGGAGCGCGATTCCGCCTCAATGACTGCCGACACGCCTGTGCCCTACCGCATGGCCGATCTGATGAAGCTGCTGGATGAGCGTATTGGCCAGCTGGATGGCAAGACTGATCGCCCGACCCTGAAAGCGCTGCGTTATCGGTTGCAGGCATTGATCGCCGATCCACGCTATCGTTTCATGTTTTCAGCGCCCACCACGCTTGATACGATGCGCCAGACACTCGGCCATATTTTTCGCGTACCCAAGAATGACCGGCCAATCTGTGTTTTCCAGCTGGCGGGATTGCCGGCGGAAGTGGTGAATTCCGTCGCTTCGGTTCTTTGCCGCATGGCGTTTGACCTTGCCGTCTCCAGCGATGGCAATGTGCAAACACTCGTGGTCTGCGAGGAAGCACACCGCTATATCCCCGCCGATACCTCCGCCGGTTTCTGGCCGACACGCCAAGCCATCGCCCGCATCGCCAAGGAAGGCCGCAAATACGGCGTTTACCTCGCTGTTATCACCCAGCGTCCCGGCGAGCTTGACTCGACAATCCTTTCCCAGTGCAGCACTGTTTTCGCCATGCGGCTCGGCAATGAGCGCGATCAGGAAATCATTCGCGGCGCGATCAGCGGCGCATCGCAGAGCACCGTGGGTTTCCTGTCATCCATCGCCAATCGCGAGGCAATTGCCTTCGGTGAAGCCGTGCCAACGCCGATGCGCATGATGTTTGAAACCATTGCACCTGAACATCTGCCAGCCGCCCATATGACACAGCAGCAAGAGGCCGTACGCTCCGGTGACAGCCACGTCTCGCTGGATATGATCCTCAATCGCATGCGCCAGTTGAACGCAGCCGACAGCGCCACTGGTGATGACACATCAGGCAATTTTAGCGCCTTCGAAAAACCTGTCATGGTGCAGCGGCCCGCAGCGCCGATTCAGCGCGAACCGATCAGAACCCAATGGCGGGCAGCCGAGGCCGTGAGCGTTCCGATTATCGAGGAACCACGGAAGCCAGCGCGATCAGAGACGGAGGGTTTGCGCGCCAGCGACCTCATCCGCAGTTTCCGCAGCGATAAAACTTAAGTCTGGGGATAGGCGATCCGCTCCCAGTCATCGCCCAACTGATTGCGGAACCATGTCATTTGCCGTTTCGCATATTGCCGCGTCGCAATGGTCGACAATTCGGCGGCGCGCGCGGGGCTGATGGCACCATCCAGCATTTGCGCAATCTCACTCACCCCGATGGCACGCATGGCGGGAAGATCAGTTGAAAGACCAAGCGCCAGCAAGGCTTTAACCTCTTCAACCGCACCCTTTTCTATCATCGCCTGAAAGCGCATCGCGATCCGTTCGCCAAGCCACGGACGATCCGGTTCAATCACGATCTTGCGGGCAGAAACAGTATCGATCAAAGGCGTGCCGGTTTCCTTTTGCCAATCGACAATCGAACGCCCTGACGCATCAATCACCTCCAATGCCCGCACAATGCGCTGACTGTCGGTCGGGCGCAAAATCGCCGCCGCCTGCGGGTCTTTCTCTTTTAGAACAGCATGAAGCTGTGCTGCCCCTGCTTTCGCGTCCTGTTCACGCCAGTAAGCCCTGACAGCATCCGGAATATCCGGCATGGCCGACAGCCCCCCGAGCAATGCCCGGAAATAAAGCCCCGTACCGCCGACAAAGATCAGCGGACGATCACCGGCGGCCTCGGTTTTCAAAAAATGTTCCACATCGGCAAACCAGCGCCCGGTGGAATAAGCAGTCGACGGCGCAACGTGGCCATAGAGAAAATGCGGTGCTTCACGCAGATCATCAGGACCCGGCCGCGCCGTCAGCACATCAAGCACATCATAGACTTGCATGGAATCGGCGTTGACGATCCAGCCATCAACCTCTTTGGCCAAGCGCAGCGCCAATGCCGACTTGCCGCTTGCCGTTGGTCCGGCTATCAGGATTGTCTGTCTTCTTGTCACACCAATCGTCCAATCAGGAAATGCTCATGCCCTTGATGGCCACGCTTATCGCCAATCCGGCTTCACCCAGTCTCAGCCCATCGCTGGGGATTAAAGCCTCAGCGGCAGTCAATGCAACAGGACTTTATTGGCTGGCCGACGGAATTGCCTGCGATCTCGCTTTGCGGACAGGGTCTGACCCGGTGGAAAGCCATGCGGAACTGGCGCGGATCGTTGATGGCGAGCCCATCGATATCGTGGTGCAGGAGCAGGATATCCGGCGCAAGAAGGTCCTGATTGCCGACATGGATTCCACCATGATCCAGCAGGAATGCATTGACGAACTGGCCGAAGAGGCTGGCCTGCGTGACAAGGTAGCCGCCATTACCGCCCGCGCGATGAATGGCGAAATCGAATTCGAACCCGCCTTGCGTGAACGCGTCGCCCTGCTCAAGGGCCTGCCCTATACGGTGATCGACAAGGTCATTGCCAGCCGTATCACGCTCATGCCCGGCGGGCCGGAACTGGTCCGCACAATGAAAAAACACGGTGCCTATACGGCGCTCGTCTCCGGTGGCTTCACCGTGTTCACCCAGCGCATCGCCGCCATGATCGGTTTTCACGAGAACAGCGCCAATACTTTGCTCGACAATGGCGTAACGCTGACAGGCGAAGTCAGCGAACCCATTCTTGGCCGTGAGGCCAAGGTCGCAGCGCTCAACGCCATCTGCGAGCGGTTCAATCTTTCCCCGGAGGAAGCCCTTGCTGTGGGTGATGGCGCCAATGATCTCGGTATGTTGCAGCTCGCGGGCACCGGTGTCGCCCTGCATGCCAAGCCGTCAGTTGCCGCGCAGGCAAAAGTGCGTGTCGATCATGGTGATCTCACCGCACTGCTTTATATCCAAGGCTATCGCAAGACTGATTTCGTTATCTGATGGTGCACATGAAAAAGGCGGCCACTGGCCGCCTTTTTGTTGATCTCGATAGTATCAATTCATCTGCAGGGTCACGAAGCGCAACTCGCCGGTCTTTGATGCGAGCATCAACAGGGCGTTCTTGCGGCCTTCGTCGCGTAGCTTTTCAATCCGCTTGGCTACTTCTTCAGGTGTCTTGACGGTTTCCTGCGCGATATCGACGATGACATCGCCAGCCTCGATCCGCTTGTTCGCAGCGACCGATTCAGCCTGTACTTCGATAATCAGAACGCCTTCGACCTCTTTGGCAATGCCAAATGTCTTTCTGGTTGCCTCATCGAGAACACCGAGCGACATCCCCAGAACATCCACGTCCTGCGAAGAGTCTTCGTCCTGATCGGTCTGCGACTTGGGCTTGTCCTTACCTTTGCCCTTGTCGTCAGTGTCTTCAAGGCGGCCAAGCGTGACCTTGACCGTCTGTTCCTTGCCCTTGCGGACAATGACCACATCGACTTCCTTACCGACAGGGCTTTCCGCAACGGCGCGCGGCAAATCTTTCACATTATTGATAGACTTTCCGTCGAATTTTGTAATGACGTCACCAACAAGCAGCGAACCATTGGCAACGGGTCCGCCATCAATAACACCGGCAACCAGTGCGCCCTTGCCCGATGTCATTCCCAGACTTTCAGCGATATCATCCGTAACCGGCTGAAAGCGAATACCCAGCCAGCCGCGCTGCACTTCACCATGGTCGCGTAGCTGTTGAATAACGCCGGATGCAAGTTCGGCCGGAATGGCGAAACCAATGCCGATCGATCCGCCCGTTGGCGAAATGATTGCCGTGTTGATGCCAATCACCTGACCATACATGTCGAACAGTGGTCCACCGGAATTGCCCCGGTTGATTGCCGCGTCGGTCTGGATGAAATTGTCATAAGGGCCGGAATTGATATCGCGGTTACGCGCCGAAACGATACCGACAGTGACGGTACCGCCGAGGCCGAACGGATTGCCAATGGCCATGACCCAATCGCCAATACGGGCTTTCGAGGAATCGCCAAACTTGACCGCGACAAGCTTGTGCTTCTTTGGATCAACCTTGAGAACCGCAAGATCTGTCTTGGTATCCTTGCCGACCAGCTCCGCCTTCAGCTTGGAACCGTCGGTAAAATTGACTTCGATATCGTCGGCATCGGCAATAACGTGATTGTTGGTCACGACAATGCCCTGCTCCGCATCAATGACAAATCCGGAGCCAAGCGACTGAACCTTGCGGGATGGATTGCTTTCGCCTGGCTTCTGCTTGCCAAAATATTCGTCGAAAAACTCCTGAAATGGCGATCCTTCCGGGACCTTTGGCATCGGAACCGGTCCGGAATCAGAATCGCCGTCCTGCCCCTTCACGGTCTGTGATGTCGAAATATTCACCACCGCATCCAGCAGGCCCTCGGCAAGATCGGCAACCGATGCCGGGCCTTGCGCTCTTGGCTGCGCTGACTGTGCTGCGGCGACAGTCACAAAGGCTGGTGCCACGCTGGTGGCGGACAGCGCAACCAGCGCTATTATCGCGGTGGCAGAACGGAAAAACGGGCGACCAGGAGTGAAAACCATGCGTTCGGGCCTTTGTCTGTATGGACAGATTAAAAAATAAATGGCGACGGATTACAACAGAGCCGCGAGAGTAGACGAAAATATGGCCATGGTCGCAAGCTTGATCAAGTTTGGTAATGGCGGGACCGCCATTACCCCCGTGCAAGCCAGACGATTCCCACGCCAAGGGCGATGGACGCGACACCGGCAATACGCAAAAAACCATCGGGCTGGGCACTAACATCCCGGGCGACGCGTTTTGCGATGAGTGGGAAACAGCCGTAGAGCAGCCCCTCAAAGACGAGGAACAGCCCTACGGCATCCAGAAAATCAATCATCTTCACCTGCCCCGATTATGGGGCAGGTTTTGGAAGAGCAGGCGGTGCCGGTGGTAGAGTGCCATTGGCATCCTGGAAATAACGGAAGAACTCGGAATTGGGCGAAAGCACCATCGTTGTTCCCGTATTATCCAGCGCCGCACCATAAGCCGCCATCGAACGATAGAAGGCGAAGAAGCTCGGGTCCTTGGAGAAGGCATCAGCGAAGATACGGCTGCGCTCGCCTTCACCTTCACCTCGGGCGATTTCCGATTCCTTGCGGGCTTCCGCAACGATCTCGACCACCTGACGATCGGCAATCGCCTTGATGCGCTGTGCAGCTTCACGGCCACGGGCGCGCAGGAACTCGGCCTGTGCGAGACGTTCAGCTTTCATGCGCTCATAGGTCTGCTGCGAGACTTCCTGTGTCAGATCAGTCCGGCGAACACGCACATCGGCAATCTCAAGACCAAGCGATTCCGCATCGGGACGCAGTTGCTCGCGCACTTCACGCATCATGCCCGCACGTTCATCAGAAAGCGCAGCTTCAAATCCACGCAGACCATAAACGCTACGCAAGGACGCATCGAGACGTGTCTTCAAGCGAGCCTGCGCAAAATCCACGTCACCCGACACCGTCTGGCGGAACTTGCGTGGATCGGTAATGCGATAGACGAGGAAAGCATCGACTTCATAGAACTTGCCGCCCGAAACCTGAACACGGATATTGTCGAGTTCAAAGCTCAGGAGACGATCTTCGACCATCTGGACATTGTCGGCTTCCAAAAAGCCGAATGGCAGTTTGAAATAGATGCCCGGTTGCGTTTTCACATCAACGATCTGACCAAAGCGCAGGACAATGGCCTGCTGACGTTCATTGACGACAAAAACCGACGAATAAACCAGCAGGGCGACGAATGCGATCAGACCCGCAATAAGAGGTAAACGGTTCTGGTTCATTACTTTGTCCCCTCGGTCTGGCGCTGCTGCTTGGTGATCTCTGACAAGGGCAGATAGGGCACAATTCCCTGACCATCTTTCTGGTCGACAATCACCTTGTTCGAGTCCTTCAGCACACGCTCCATGGTTTCGAGGTAAAGACGCTTGCGGGTCACTTCCGGCGCCTTGACGTACTGGTCGTAAACAGAGGTAAAGCGCTGCGCCTCACCCTGTGCTTCCTGCACGATCCGGTTCTTGTAAGCGGCAGCATCTTCGCGGATCTGCGCGCCTTCACCGCGAGCCTGACCCAGCTTCTGGTTGGAATACTGGTTCGACTCTTCAACGAAACGGTCTTCATCCTGCTCGGCACGCTGCACTTCATCGAAGGCATCGGCAACTTCACGCGGTGGCGAAGCATCTTCGATCGAGACAGCGTTGACAGCTATTCCGGAACCGTAATCATCCAGTGTCTTCTGGATGATGCCGCGCACGTCATTGGCTATGCCAGCACGATTATCGCGGAAAATGTCCTGTGCCGGGCTGCGGCCAACGATTTCGCGCATCGCGCTTTCGGAGACCTGCTGCACCATATTCTCAGGATTTTGCACATGGAACAGGTAAGCAACCGGGTCGGAAACGCGGTAAAGAATGGAGAACTGAACATTCACGATGTTCTGGTCACCCGTCAGCATCAGACCTTCTCTGGCGCCGGATACACCCTGTCCGCCAATGTTCTTCTGCTTCTCGACGATCTGCACCTTTTCATAGGATTCGATTGGCCACAGATGGAAATGCAGACCGGGCTCGGCAATATCTGCCTTCGGCTTGCCGAAACGCAGCTCTACAGCGCGTTCATCCGGCTGGACCGTATAGATCGACTGAAAAAGCCAAAAAGCAACGAGCGCAAGCGCAACAAGTCCGAAAATCGTCGAGCTGCTGCCAGTACCACCGGGAAGTGCCTGGCGCAGACGATCCTGACCACGGCGGATAATATCTTCAAGGTCGGGTGGATTGCCACCGGGGCCTCCACCCTGTGGTTTTTGGCCCCATGGACCTCCGCCACCACCGTTATTGTTACCGCCGCCACCCCAAGGGCCGCCGCCACCATTCTGATTACTCCAGGGCATTCCTACCTCATATTTTGGACGAGATTCGCCACCCCATGGCAACGTCCCTCTAACCCGACTTCCCGTTTATAGGGATCGCGAGGCCCGCTTTCAACGCGCGGCGCGGTTTTTCATGCTTATTTGGTAAAAAGATGAATGATTATGACCCCTTATCACGACATTTTCATATCAAGACCTATACGGAGTGCCATTTTCAGCGCCGTTCGTAAATTGCGTAGCGTGTTGGATAATTGTCTTTTTCGCCTGCGGGAAATTCTTCCTGAGAAACTTCGTTCCAGATCTTGGGATCAATCGGGGGGAAGAAAGCATCGCCTTCAATATTCGCCAGAACCCATGTGATGTGAAGCCGGTCTGCCCGGTCAAGCAGCTGGCGATAAATCTCACCGCCGCCGATCACACAGATTTCGTCAACCTTGTCAGCCGCCGCATGGCTTCCGGCAATCATCAGCGCCTCGTCAACCGAACGGACCGCGATAACGCCCTCCACGGCAAAGGCCGGATCGCGGGTAATGACGATATTGGTGCGTCCCGGCAATGGCTTGCCAAGAGTGTCCCATGTCTTGCGACCCATTACGATGGGTTTGCCCATCGTAACAGCCTTGAAACGCTTCAGGTCAGAGGACAAGCGCCAGGGCAGACCATTGTCACGGCCAATAACACCGTTCTGTGCGACGGCCACGACAAAACTGATCATGGGACCTTGTTCCTTTCGAGAACCAGAATGTTGAGATCTTCTTCGGGTAAAAAGTCCTTGGCGGTCATTTCGAAGGTGGTTGGTCCCGTCTTTTTGATCCCGGTGCCACAGAAACTGATCAAATTATCAGGATCACCCTTATCAACTGTCAGTTTGAAATTCTGAATGGGCCCCGCCCAATTGGCACCTGTGGTCAAGACGTAGGAAATCCAGCTTTCACGAAAGGGATAGCTGTTCACCGCATATTTCTGCAAGACTTTGGCAACAGTCTGATCAAAATCCTTGTCGCGGCAATATTTTCGCGCATGCGCCGCATCTTCCGCTGACGGGGTTTTGGCCAGAGGATCAAACCGGATGGCAACAAAACCGCCGACGCTCGGCGTATAGCGATGCGAGACCCGTATCTCCTTGCCAGCCGGAAACTTCATCGACCACCAGAAGGTCGCCTTCAATATCCATGCCGGGGCATAGCTCAACTTGCCGTCGACAAGTTCGCCACTGTCGACAAGCAGCCCCCGGCTCATCCAGTCATTCTTCGTGTTGTCATCAAGGGCGTTGATCGCCGCTATCACTTTGCTGTCAAAGGGCGATACGGCTATCCCCTTCCCGGTCAAAATATCCGTAACGTCGAGACCACCGGCAACCGCCCTTTGCTGCAATTGCGGCTTGATGGGTTGTCCGTCTGCTGTGACACTAAAATCAAAGAAATTATCGGACGCCGGGTCCGGTATTGATACCATGGATTGGGTGTCAAGCCGCATGTCAGGCATTGGAAATGCCACCACGCTTTCGACATCTTCCTTGGCGCTGTTGCTGAAGACGTAATCGACCCGGACCTGTTTTTGGGAGATAAACAGGTCTTCCTGTCTCATCCAAATGTCCTGATTGCGCAAAAAGACCAGACCGCCGGTTGCCAGCGAGGCGGTTGAGTCATTTGCCCATGACATGGAAGGGTAAGTAAGCGAAGCAAGCAGAGCGGTTAAACACAAGCGTTTCAGCACGATGTCCTCCAGACAATTGCCTATACGGCGATGGGTGCCTTGATGCTCGGTTCTGAGACGTAGTTCTCTAGATTGAAATCTTCGAACTTGAAGGCGAAGAGATCTTTCACGTCAGGATTGATACGCATAGTTGGCAAATGACCGGGGGTACGGCTTAATTGCAGCTTTGCCTGCTCGAAATGGTTGGCATAAAGATGGGCGTCGCCCAGCGTGTGAACGAAATCGCCCGGCTTCAATCCGGTAGCCTGCGCCACCATCATGGTCAGCAAGGCATAGGATGCGATATTGAAGGGCACGCCGAGGAAAATATCCGCAGAGCGCTGATACATCTGACAGGAGAGCTTTCCGTCGGCCACGTAGAACTGGAACAGGCAATGGCATGGCGGCAGTGCCATTTCATCGACAAGCGCCGGATTCCACGCTGAAACGATCAGACGTCGCGAATAAGGATTCTGCTTTATCGCACTGACAAGATTCGCGATTTGGTCGATATGGCGGCCATCGGGCGCTGGCCATGAACGCCATTGATAACCATAGACGGGTCCGAGGTCGCCATTCTCATCGGCCCATTCATCCCAGATCGTCACGCCGTTTTCCTTCAGATAGGCGATATTGGTTTCGCCGTTCAGGAACCAGAGGAGTTCATGGATGATGGATTTCAGATGCAGCTTCTTCGTTGTCAGCACGGGAAAACCGTCAGACAGGTCGAATCGCATCTGGTAGCCGAAAACGGACCGCGTGCCGGTACCGGTCCGGTCACCACGATCAATGCCCGTATCGAGCACATGCTGTAAAAGATCAAGATAGGCGCGCATGGCTTCTCTTTAGCAGATTCGCTCTGTGAAATAGTAAAACTTCTATGTGATCCACAAGCACAGCTATCAAAATCCCCGGCGAATCACCGGGGATTATATTTTATCCGTGAGGACAATCAGAGGCTGCCGAGCAGTCCGAGTTCTTTTGCCGTCAGATAATAGAAGGTGACGCGCCCCTTGGAACGGTCGGCTTTCATCTTTTCGCAGACGGCGTGAATGGCAGCATCGGCCTTGGCAGCATCGGTAACGCCAAGCTTCTTGCCAACCCAACTGGTGCGAACACGGCCCAATTCTTCCGGGTCCGAGCAGGAAACGAGCGAAGAATCTTTGTTGCGCAGAGCAATTCCGAGATGTTTGACGATTTTGGCTACCGTGGCTTCATCGGCACCGGCATCATAAATGCGTACATCTTTTAGATAGTCACTCATGGATAAATCCCCTGATTGTTAGGTTCAGCGCCCAAGCACTGTAACGCTCCCTGACACGAAAGACATCGCACAACCGGCAGATGCATGAGGCGATGACTCATTTGACAGAAAGAAACATTCCCCACCAACAGGAACCTGTCAATGCCACTCTTTCATTTCGTCGCGACACGACCTATATAGGTCCTGCTGGTCTCGGCCAGCTATAGTGATAAACGGACGATGTAATAAGCCCATTGGACCCGGGGGCGGTACCCGGCGCCTCCACCAGAGTGCAGTTGAAAGACTGCATTGTGGCGGGGGCGAAATAGGATCGACAAGGGTGTAAAGATCGATCTTTTGCTCGGCATTGTACCACCGTTATCGGGCTAACTCAGTAGTTGCAAACGACAACTATGCGGAAGCACGTCTCGCTGCTTAATTGCGGTGTGATCGCTTCAAATTAAGTCCTAGGGGTTCGCACTTCTAGGCGGGGTTCGGAGGTACCTGGCAACAGAAACCTCCACTTTCCCCCTTCTGAACATCTCCAGCGCTGCAAGCCATCCTCAGGCTTTGCGCATTCTTTTTCCATTTCATCAACATTCGCGCATGGCGGCAGGGCTGCACTGCGCCGTCAGGAGTCTATCCATGCATAAGAGCAATGACCGCTACGTGATCCTTACCGGCGGACCGGGAGCGGGCAAGACAACCCTCATCTGCGCCCTGAAAGAACGCGGCTATGCCACCGCGCCGGAAGCGGGCCGCGCGATTATCCAGAATTATCAGGCCATCAACGGACCAGCCCTGCCCTGGCAGAACAAGGCGCTGTTTGCCGAGCTGATGCTTTCATGGGAACTGCGATCCTATGGAGAAGCCGCTGAGCAGGAAGGAATCGTGTTCTTTGATCGCGGCGTGCCGGATGTTCTTGGTTATCTCGACCTCATTGGACTTCCGGTCCCCGAGCACGCAAGACAGGCAGCAAAACTGTTTCGTTACAACCCCAGCGTGTTCATCCTGCCGCCATGGCCGGAGATTTTCGAACAGGATGCCGAACGCAAGCAGACACTGGAGGAAGCAGAATTGACATACAGCGCGCTGGCAAACGCCTATGCGCAAAGTGGTTATAATCTTGTCGAGGTTCCCAAGTGCTCCGTTGCCGAACGCGCCGATTTCATCCTTGCCCGCCTTGGTGGTCTCTGAAAGCAAAAGGCCCGGAACTGTTCATTCCGGGCCTTTGTCTTATCAATGCTAGGGGCCGATTATTCAGCGGCAGCTTCCACTTCCACCACGCGGCGGCGCGCAATGGTTACCTGTGTGAGGATAAAGGCAGCCACGGCGCATAGGCCTATGCCCGCCGCCATCGGCAATGCTGTACCGTCGAAGAACAGGCCCGCAATGACCATGGCAACGGCTGCTGTCACGAAGTGCAGTGTTCCCATCAGGGCTGAAGCTGTACCGGCAATCTCGCCATGATCTTCAAGGGCAAGCACCGCAGTGGTCGGGATAACCAGCCCAAGGAAGCCGTAGCCGATGAAGAGGAACGTCGCCAATACAGGCAGCTGATTGAAGCCAAGCGCCATCACCACAACCATTGCAGCCATGGTGAACGAGAATGCTGTCAGCGCCATGCGCATGACCCGTACCAGACCAAAGCGATCACCCAGCCAGCCCGTCAACTGCGATACCGTGAAGAACGAAACCGCATTGATCGAGAAGGCGATGCTGTATTGCGTTGGCGTCAGGCCATAATGGTCAATCAGCACGAAAGGCGAGTTGGCGAGGTAGACGAGGAAGCTTGAAATACCCAGACCGCCGATGAAGGTGAGCGTCAGAAAATTGCGGTCGCCGAGCAGCAGACGATAAGCCGCCATGGCGCTGCCAAGGCCGCTTTCGACGCGTGCAGCCTGTGGCCGGGTTTCCTTTAGCTGCGTCGACAGCAGGATCAGGCCAATGAAAGCCGCAATCGTCACCGCCCAGAATACGCCGCGCCAGCCGTAAAAGCTGATGACAGCACTGCCTGTCAGCGGCGCCAGGATCGGCGAGATGCTGAATACGAGCATCAGCAATGACATCAGACGCGCAGCCTGCACACCCGTATGCATATCGCGAACGATAGCGCGCGGAACAACCATGCCCGCCGCACCGCCAATCCCCTGCAGGAAACGGAAGGCGATCAGCGTTTCAATGTCCTTGGAAAGCGCGCAGCCAACACTGGCCACGGCAAACAGGCCGATACCCATATAAAGCGGTGCTTTACGGCCCCACATATCGGAAAGCGGCCCGTAGATCAGCTGGAAGATGGCAAATGAGATAAAGAAGGCAAGAAGGCTCATCTGCACGACATTGTTTTCCGCGCTCAAATCCTTGCCGATTGATGGCAGCGCCGGAAGATACATGTCGATCGCAAAGGGCCCGATGGCCGACAGGAGCCCCAGAATGAGGGCCGTACGAAAGAATGAGGTCGTCATGGTGTTTTTCTTTCAGAAAACGGCAGCGTGACGCTCTTCAGCTTCTGCGCTGCATTGCTCTCAGGAGAGGTTCAGAATTCTTACCTGCAAAGCGGCGGCGCGCTTGGGAGGACGCTCGTCACATCACAAAACAGTGTGTCAATATTTTTAGACACAAGTGTCAAATTAGACACTATTGTCTAAAACGTCAATGCGCCTTATCTTTGGTTCATGAGAAATCCAAAAGAAGCAGCGCACAAGGCGACCGGCCCTATTCTTGGCCATACTCAACGCGGTCAATGTTCAAAACGACTATCGATATTGGATGCGGCGGCGGAAGTATTTTGCCGTGAAGGCTTTGCCGGAGCGAGTATTGACGAAATCGCTGTGGAAGCCTGCGTTTCGCGCCAGACCATATACAACCACTACCGCGAAAAGGAAACACTCTTTACCGCTGTGGTGGAAGATGTGATGAACCGCACCAACTCCAGTCTCTATTCCATTCTGGCGACATTTCCCGACAAGCCGGATAGTCTTGAAGATGATTTAAGCGCTTTCGCGGTTCGATTGACCAAGAATTGCCTGTGCAATCAGGACGGCAAATTCCTGCGCAAGCTCGTGCAGTCCGAGGGCGAGCGCTATCCGCAACTGTTCGAGGGTTGGCGCAAGCATGGTCCCGGCAAGATCGGCACCGCCCTCGCCGCGCTGTTTGCCCGCCTCTCCTATGGCGGTGCGTTGCAGATGGAGGATTTTGATCTGGCCGCCCGGCAGTTTCTCGCCTTGGTCAACGCTGATCTGCAAATACTCACGCTGTTTGGCGAATCGCCGACCGATGAACAGCTGGAAACGGCAGCGCGCAATGCGGTGCGCACCTTCCTCAGGGCTTATTCGGCACCCGCGACAAATGCACCTGCTAGTCAACCTCCCGTCAAAGCCGTTGGCTGAAACGCTCCCTCAAACTCAGGGAAATGGCAGCAACTTTGTCTCGTTCACAGCATCGGTGAGGAGGCTCACACAACCTCCCAAGATGTGAGGGACAAGCATTATTTACATCAGGCGCTTACAACCAGTCGCAATTCCTTTATCCATGCGCCATAATGGCTCAAATACGTTTGTCTTCTCTGCTTGACAGAGAGGGGCGAATCCATGGGATAAGAGTGCATGCCACAAGATATGATCCGCTACGATATACTGGCCCAGGAAGCGCTACGCGGCGTTATCCGCAAAGTCCTTGGAGAAGTCGCCAAGGCTGGTCTTCCTGGCAACCATCATTTTTTCGTCACGTTCCTGACCGGTGCGTCGGGCGTGCGCATATCCACACGTCTGCACGAAAAATATCCCGAGCAGATGACGATCGTGCTGCAGCACCAGTTCTGGGACCTGCAGGTGACTGACACGCTTTTCGAAGTCGGCCTGTCCTTTGGTGACGTGCCCGAGCGTCTTGTGGTTCCTTTCTCGGCTATTCGCGGCTTCTATGACCCCTCCGTCAATTTCGAGCTGGAGTTCGATGTCGAGGTGGAAGAAACCGTTGGCGACAACGATCAGGGCATTACCAGCATCGCGCCGGTGCCAACAGCCGAAAAGCCCAAAACCGCCTCTTCGGGTTCCAAGCCCAAGCCAGCAGCCAAATCGGCCAAGAAGCCTGTGAAAGCTGGCGGTGAGAAAACCGATGCGGCGCGCGAGGAAGGCGGCGAAAAGACATCAGCCTCCGTTGTTTCGCTGGATTCCTTCCGGAAGAAAAAGTAGCCGCTGATATGGCCGACATCGTCAATCTGCGGCAATTCAAAAAGCGCAAGGCGAAGGACGCAAAAGAGCAGACTGCGGCCGAGAACCGGATTGTTTTTGGCCGCACCAAAACCGAAAAGCAGTTCGAACAGAGCGCCAACCGCAAGAGCGAACTGTTTCTCGACAGCAACCGGCTTGAGGGCCAGCCGCCTTCCATTGACGCCGACAAGGACAAGCCTTGAGCCTTGTGCGCAAACGCTCCGTGACCATCCGCGGTCACCGCACCAGCTTTTCCCTTGAAGACCCATTCTACGACATCATCACATCCATCGCCGAAAGCCGGGATATGACGGTCGCAGGTCTGATAGCCGACATTGACGAGGGCCGCGACCGTAATTCCAACCTCTCCTCTGCGCTCCGCATCTACGCGCTGGATTGGGTGATGAACGGGATGAAGCCCACCTCATAAGCCACCGTCTTGACTCCATAAATCTGCAAAGAGTGAGCTTGGAGTTCGTGGTTCGTGGTTCGTGGTTCGACAAGCTCACCATGAGGGAGAGTGAGGATGCAACGATAATCGCAAAGATTGCTAATCACAAAGATTGCAAGGCTTTACTCCCTGTAACCCGCCCATTTCCGTCCTTCTCGAACCCCTCTCCCGTCATCCTCGCTTTCCCTACCACCCCCGCCTTCTCCGCCGCCCTCGAACACCCATCTCCGTCATCCTCGGGCTTGACCCGAGGACCCACGGCTAAGAAGATGAAATCATCTGAATGTTCAGTACTTTTAAGGTACGGGTCCTCGGGTCAAGCCCGAGGATGACGGAGATGGGTGTGTCCCTCATGGTTGTTTGTCGAATCACGCGCTGTTGATCTGCAATCGCCCCATCGCCCAAGGATGTTACTGAACCGTCGGGCCTAGCGTTTTCAGAAAATCATCGACTGACTGCTTGTTGATGGAGCCGGTTCCCTGCGGTGGTTCGGCTTGTGCACCGCCATTGGCGGGAGCCTGCTGCTCGCGGGCTTTGCGCGCGGCCTCTTCAGCTGCCTTCTCTGCCGCTGCTTTTTCTGCTGCGGCTTTCTCCGCAGCAGCCTTTTCCGCCGCCTGTCTTTCGGCTTCTGCTTTGGCTGCGGCTTCCTGCTCCGCTTTCAACTTTGCTTCTTCAGCCAGTTTCTGCCGTTCCGTCGCCTTGCTCTGATAAAACAGCGCCTCGCGCCGCAGGCGCTGCTTTTCCACCAGCGATGCCTGCATGGTTTCGACCCGCTGCTGCTCGCGCTCCAGCGTGCGCTGGGTCAGGAACTGTTCCAGCGGCTGACGGTTGAGTGTCCATTTCGGCGCACGCCATGGCCCTTCCCCGGTAAATTCCACAACCGGTTCGGCCCCGGCAACTACCAGCTTGCCCGGATCAAAGGAAAAGCGTCCCTGCGAAGCCATTGTCATATCAGGCAGATTGAGGCGCAGATCCGCATTGAGTGTCGCGCCTTCGCTTTTCAGCTGGAATGTCGAGGTTCGCGCCATGCCGCCCGCAATGGTAAAGGCGAACTCCGCCGCTCCGGCATTGAACGGCCCTGCATGCAGATATTTGCCAATGACGGCGCTGATCGCATCTGACGTAATCGCCCCCGGCAGATTGTCGGCATCGTTCAAAATGGGCTTGAGCGCACCGGGATTGATGGCGTCAACAGCCAGATCGTCGACGGACACAACGCCGGAACCTGCAACAGACGCCATCATATCCGCAATGGATGTTCCGGTCGCATTGACCGATGCGACAATCTTGGCCGCACCCATCAAGGGTTCATGATCATCGGGCGTATAGAGATCATCAAGGGTCGCCTGCTCCAGCGTGAACTGGCCGGTGGCCAGACCATTGCCGCCCGTATTGCGCAGTTCAAACATGCCTTTGAAGTTGCCGCCGAGCACATCCCCTTGCGTGTCATCAAGCCGCAAATAGCCATCCTTCAGCGAGGCGGTTGATTGCAGCTTGGTCACAGGCCCCAGAAGTCCTGCGTCGGCCTCGTCAGCCTTGATTTTCAGATTGAAACCAACGGGAAACAATGGCGCTTTGGCAAAGACTTCTTTGGGCCATGATTTTTGCCCGCTCGCATCAAGCGTGCTGGTGCCGAGCATGAACTGCGCCACCGAGGACAGATCAAGCTTGCTGAAAGTCAGATTACCCTGAACATCGGGAATATTGTTCTCTGTTCCAAGATCAAGCCGGCCCGCCATCTTGGTATCATTCACTTTACCGTTAAGATCGGGCAGCACCAGCCTGCCCTTGGCAAGCTGAAAGCTGCTGGCCATATCCACCGGCATACCGCTGCCGAAGCCCGGCAGAGAATAACCAGCGGTTGCAAGATAGGGCTCGATGTCGCTGGCTTTGATCGAAGCGCGCCCTTCCCCGTTCAACAGGCCGCCGGTGCTGCGCAAACTGCCATCGAGCAGTGCCTGGCCATCCGGCGCTTTAAGGGAAAGCTGGGTCTGAATGCCATCCTTGCCATTGCCCTTGAGCGCAAGATCAGCCTCAAGCTCACCAGCGAAGCCAAGCGGCAGCGCCGGAAGCCCCATCAGGGCCATCAGGTTCTCGCCATGGTCCGTGCGTGCATTCATGGTCAGCTCAAGCGCCCGGAGCTTGTCGGCGCCCTGACTGGTTGTGCCTGATAAGGTTACATTCATGCCACCGGTTTTTCCCGAGGCACTGAGGGAAAATTCATCCGCTGCATTTTTGCCATGGAGAGCATTGGCGAGGATGCTCAATTGCGTTTCCTCGAATAGTCCGGGAAATTTCGCGGCATGTTCATTCAAGGCTGTGACAAAAGGAAAGTCGGGAAATCGCTTCGCCAGTGCTGAAACAAATGGAGCAAGGTCATCTGCAAGAATGGTGGCATCCAGCGAACCCGTCGGTTCATCCTTGAACGGCTCCATCCTGCCCGTAGCGGTAATCGTTGCCCCGGAAAGATCGCCGACCGTCAAACGGTCAATATCGAAAACTCCATCGCGCAGGCGAAAACCCGTATCAAGGCTCTCGGCCACCAACCCGCCATGGCTGACCGGACCAGCTTTCAATCGCACATCGAGGTCTTCGCCCGCCAGTTGCGGCGATCCCTTACCCGCCTCCGATGGTGCATTCCGGCCAAAGATTGCGGCAAAGGCTTCCAGCGCGTCGCCATCCAGCGCGCCGCCCTCCAGTGTCAACTGGGTCAGCGGCACGGATTCGCCTTTGGCACTACGGATCAGCGAACCCTTTAGCGACGCGCCGCCAAGCGCTACCTCAAGATTGTCAATGCGCTGCAAATCATCATGCAGCTTCACGTCACCGGAAAAACCCGCCCCCTGAAGACGCCTGATCGACTCGTCAACAGTATCCGTCAGCCATGCAGCGAGACCAGAGGGCTGGCGCGAGGCCACGAGGAGTTTACCGTCAAAACCGAAATTCTCGCCAATCTGCAACATGCCATTGGCTTCAAATTGGGTCCGCCCGGGCAATTCCGCCCGAAGCTGGTTGATTTTCCACTCGCCACCTGACGGTTCCGCATCGATCGTCACTGAACGGATTGTCGTATCTCCAGCCACAATCGCAGGCAGCTTCAGATCAATCGTACCCGGAACGGTCGGTATCGGGAGCTGATCCATCAGGCGGCGGAACACTCCGAGCCGCTGCGCCGCCGTGTGCGGTTTCGGTTGGCTGCCCTTCGAATCTTCATTCTGATCGCTGAATGTGACCTGCTGGCCGTCAGCCCTGATTTCAAAGCGTGGGTTCTTGCCATAGTCAAAAAGCGCATTGCCATTGACGATGTAAGGATCATCAGTGGTCCCCTGCTCCATACGGAAGTCAGGAATGGATATCCGCGCATGGTCGGCTTCAAAGCGTCCGGTTACACGCACGCTTGATAGCAGCGGCTTCTCAGCAACCGCGCTATTCTTGTTCGCATTTTCCGCCTTGCCCGCACTTCCCATCTTGGGCGCGGTTTCATCAACAGAGCGGATATTGATATTGCCGGCATATTTCAGCGCCCCCTTGTCGAGAGTGATACCGCCATCAGTTTCAAGCACCGCGGGCATTCCATCCGGCGTGACCCGTGCATGGACATTCAGCGAGCCATCGGCTTTCACTTCGCCTGTCGAGGCTGAAACAGCCGTTTTCTCGCCATTGAAAAGCAGGGTGCCGTCAAACTTCCAGGGGCCGCTCAACTTGGTCGCGGAAAGCGTTGCATCGAGATCATCAACCGTGCGCACCGTCGCCGTGGAAGCATCGTGCACCACCACTGATCCATCGGTGATCTTCATGTTTTCCAGTTTCACCTGCGCAGAGCCAATTGAGGTCTGCGGGCGGATGGCCCAGTCGATCACACCATTCTTGTCGATATTCACCTTGGCGGTCGGCTTTTCCAGCCGCATGTCGAAGATGAGGATTTCACCGCGCAGGAATGGCGCAAGCTCCGCATCCATCGAAAACTTGTCGATGGTCATGACAGGTTCCGATCCGGGATCCCCCACTTTCACATCAGAAAATGTCACCGAGGGAAATGGTAGAAGGCGCGCGCTGGCAGATCCGGCAACCGTGACCGGCCGCCCCAGAAGCGCCGAAGCTTCCCGCTCAAACGAAGAACGATAGCCCGCCCAATCGACAAAATACGGCACCACCAGTGCCGCAGTCAGCACCAGTACCAGTAATCCGCCGATGAAAACAAAAAGGCGTGCCAGTGTTTCACTCCATTCCTACGTTCCGAACACCCTATACGCCGCATCGTTCACAAATTGGGCGAACATGCGGATTCAAAACGCAAAGTTACAGACGTAAGATCTTGCCGGGATTCATGATATTGCCCGGATCGATAGCCCGCTTGATGGATTCCATCACATCAACCGCGCCGCCAAGCTCCAGCCGCAGGAATTTTATTTTCCCCTGCCCGATGCCATGCTCACCCGTGCAGGTTCCATCCATGGCAATCGAGCGCAGAATGAGGCGTTCGACAAAGGCTTCCACTTCACGGATTTCGTCCGGGTTCTTGTCGTCAAACAGAATCTGTACGTGGAAATTGCCATCGCCCGCGTGCCCGACAATCGGCGCGACCAAACCGGTTGCTGCAATGTCTTTTTCCGTTTCAACAATACATTCGGCCAGCCGCGAAATTGGCACACAGACATCCGTGGCAAGCGATTGCTTTCCGGGTGCGAGCGCCATGCAGGCAAAATAGGAATTGTGCCGCGCCGACCACAGCTTTTCGCGCTCTTCCAGATTGACGGTCCATTTGAATGCGCCGCCACCATTGGCCGCAGCAATCTCTCCGAAAAGTTCCGCCTGTTCCGCCACGCCCGCATCGCTGCCATGAAATTCAAGGAAGAGACAGGGTGCGATGGGGTAATCAAGCTTCGCATAATTGACCATTGCCTGCATCTGCAAGGTATTGACCAGTTCGATGCGCGCGACGGGAATACCCATCTGGATGGTTTCGATAACCGTGTTGCAGGCACTTTCCAGATCAGGAAACGTGCAGATACCACCGGAGATCGCCTGCGGAATGCCATAGAGTTTCAGCGTCAGTTCCGTGATGATGCCAAGCGTGCCTTCAGAACCAACCAGCAGACGTGTCAGATCATAACCCGCCGACGTCTTTTTCACCCGTTTGGCTGTGCTGATCAGCCGGCCATCGGGCATGACGGCTTTGAGTGCCAGAACATTTTCGCGCATGGTGCCATAGCGCACTGCATTGGTGCCCGAGGCGCGGGTTGCCGCCATACCGCCAAGGCTGGCATTTGCGCCGGGATCAATCGGGAAAAACAGACCCGTATCGCGCAGATATTCGTTGAGTTCCTTGCGCGTAACCCCCGGCTCCACGACGACATTGAGGTCTTCACTATAGACCTTGAGGATACGGTTCATGCGCGACATGTCGATGGAAACCCCGCCCGCAGGCGCGTTCACATGGCCTTCCAGCGACGTGCCGGTGCCGAAAGGAATAATCGGCACATGCCACTCGCCGCACAGACGCACGATCTCCTGGATATCCTCAACATTCTCAACAAAAACAACCAGATCGGGAGCCTGGTTCGGAACATAGCTTGTGGTGTGAGCATGCTGTTCGCGGATGGATTTTCCCGTCTGCGCGCTATCGCCAAATCTTTTCTTGAGAATTGAAACAACGGTCGCAATACCATTTTCGTTGCGCACCATTGCTCCTGCATCAGCCAATGCCATTCCAGTCTCCAGAATTCCAATCGAGGATTCGTTCAAATTGCGCGCATTTTCAGTCAGTGCACGCGACTTGTCCAGTTGTAACTCTGTGTGAGAGAACCGCAAGGGTCAGGGCTGGGTTTGATTTAAATGATATGGTTGATGACGCCAGCACCGCCGGTGCATGGTCCGCGGCCCGTGGTTCGACAAGCTCACCATGAGGGAGAGGGGTGATGCAACGCTAAGCGCAAAGAGTGCATCACAAACATTGCAGAACTTGGCTCCCTTTCATCACCCCTCTCCCTCATGGTGAGCTTGTCGAACCACGAACTACATTCATACAACCCCTAATCATCCTCCTCATCATCACTCGGTTCCCAATCGGTCACCCGAACGAACCGTTCCTGCTCGCCAGTGCGTTCAAAAACGCTGCCAATGGGCGAGTCGAGCAGCGGAATAATGCTGGGATCATAATTGGCGATGGTGTTGACGTCGAATATCCCGCTGTTCTCAGGATCACCCATATAGTCATCACTCTCGAAACCAGAGAGAAAACGCCAGCCGCTATCAAGCTCATTATCCGGGTCCTCACGGTACATGAAGCGCACGGGATATCCGTCGATTGTTATCGTATCAGTTGCGATACAGCCGCCGTAATTGCGGACCAATGGCCGTATCTCGTCCTTGGTGAGTCGATAGGTTTTATCCATGCTTAATTTTAGTTGATCGTCAGCGACTTGGCCAGCCTGCGGAAACGTTCTGCATATTTATCCTTCTCGCTGTCGCGCACGATCAGGATGGCGCGAACATAGCGGGCAGTCTCGAACCGGGCGATCTGCGCGACATAAAGTGCATCGCCGCTCGCAGCATCAGTGGCGCTTCCGTCGATCTCGACCCACTCTCCCCCATCCGCTTCGGAACTCGTTTCATTGTTGGAGCGAACGTCCTTGATACCTGTCAACGACGCAAAGGCCTGCTTGGCAAAATCCATGCGTTGAGCCGCCTCTGGCGCATTGCCGAGATTGGAGGCAATGATCACCACCGGCTGCGAGGAATTGGCGGGAATATCCTGCGGACCATCAGTCAGAAGATAGGTTGCCCCGGCAATGGCGCGGATGGGGCGAAAACCCTCCAGTTGACCCACTTTGAATGGCAAGGCGGCCACCTGCTCTTCAAGGGTTGGCGGCGTGCGCACGGCAATTGAACGCAACGTATCTTCCACATCCGCATCGGAAGGACCGCCCGCAGCACCGTCAGGAACCTGCATGGTGATCATTGCTGTGGTCGTTGGCCCCTGCGTCAGCACGATCCATTTGCGATACTTGATGCCCGATGCGATCTGGCTGCCGTGAACAAACTTGGCAGCAGACGCGCCCTTGACGGTCCAGTCCCGAACCGCGTCGGTGACCACAATGCCCGTCGGAGCCAGGCCTTCCGCGTTAAACTTGCCTGATATTTGAGCATAGGCTTCAGCCGGCAGTTCGGTCAGGACGATTGACGCACCCGTCTTGATATCTTCGAAGCCGCTGAATGTGGATGATGCCTGCATGTTCTTGGGAACGACGAGCCCGACGCTTGATCCTTCCGGGAAAACCGCTTCCTGCGCAAACGCCATCTGTCCGCCGCCAAGCGACAGTGCGATAAAGACCAGAATGGCAGTTATATAGCGCATGAAGGCAATCCCCGTTTCGGCCCTGTCAGTAGCAATGACTGGAACGGTCTGGCAAGCGATTGGTTTCACACCAGTGGATCAGCTCAGATACTTCTTGAAGAATGCAACCGTCCGGCTCCAGGCAAGGTCAGAGGCTTCCTTGCTATAGCGTGCGGTGGATGTGTCATTGTTGAACGCATGGTTCACACCCTCATAAACCTCGATATCGAAGGTTTTTCCATTGTCCTCAAGGGCTTTCCTGTAGCCATCAATGCCCGCATTGATCCGCGTATCCAAGCCCGCATAGTGCAGCAGCAATGGTGCTTTGATTTTCGCCACGTCCTCGGCTTTCGGCTGGCGGCCATAATAGGCAACACCAGCACCAAGCTCCGGCGAATTCACCGCAAGATCATTGACCAGTCCGCCACCCCAGCAAAAGCCCATCACGCCGACCTTGCCATTGGTGTATTTTTCCGCCCTGAGATAGTCGATGGTCGCCACCCCCTCGGCAATCGTCTTATTCGCATCAAGACTGGCAATCAGGTCGCGCGCCTTGTCTTCATCAGCGGGCGTACCACCGGCCGATGACAGAAAATCCGGCGCCAGCACCGTAAAGCCTTCCAGCGCCATGCGCCGGGCGACGTCGCGAATATGACCATTGAGACCACGATTCTCGTGGATGATGATGACCGCAGGCAGTTTACCTGTCACGTCTGCCTGACGCGCGCGGTATCCCTTCATATCGCCTGACGAGCCCGAATAGATCACATCCTTGGTGAAAAGCCTTGCATCATCGGTGGCAACAATGGCGGCCTGTGCGGAATTTGCCGCCAGCATCGGTGCGATGACAGCCGCAGCTGCGCCGGAACCCGCCAGCTTGGCAAGCTTGTCCATGAACGCCCGCCGGTCAAGGGTCAGATGCGTATATTCATCATAGGCATCAACCATGGCCTGATTGATCTTCGGGGTCTTCGGCTTGTCCATTATGGTTCTTTCCATCGAAGAGGGCTGCCGGGCCGTCGAACCCCTGCCGTTTCCCATCATCCCTTGAGACGATGGGAAAGGACACCGGTGGAGAGCGCAACGCCGAGTCCAGTCATCACTGCTGCGCTAATTTCCCAGACGCCGACCGGCTCGTCAAGGAAGATGGCACCACCAAACGCTGCAAGGACAGGAGTAAGCGCACTGAAAGCCGCCGCCTGGCTGCCACCGAGGGCACGCACAGCGATCCCATAGGCGAGCATGGCGGCAAGCCCCGACAGAATACCCTGGCTCAAAAACTGCAAACCAATCTCGCCCAGCGGCACTGTCATGATCGTTGTTCCGAAGACCAAGGCAAGGCCAATATGGATGATGAAGGACCACACGGCGATGAGCGCGCCGCCTTCCAGCGCGGTCAGGCCCGAGCGGCGGAATGCATGGGTATATCCAGCCCACAGCAAGGCCCCCAGCGGCAGGAAGACAAAGCTGATCCATGTGATTTCATGGCCTGCAACGGCGCGCACCAAGAGGATGGCAAGACCACCGACAATCGCGGCAAGGCCGAGACTGCGGAACAGATCGGGCCGCTCACCGAACAGAATGACACCGATCAGCGCAGCAGCCAGCGGCATTGATCCACCAAGCAGCACACCGACGGCGGATGCCGGAGTGGAATGAATGGCAAAGGTGGTGAACTGGAAAAACAGGGCACCGGCGCCGCCCACCATAATCACCAGAAGGATCAGCGGTACATTGCGTGGAATAAGACCAGTGCGCAGCCAGACCGGCGACAGAACCAGCGCGGGAACACCATACCGGATCAGGCCAAGATCAATGGTACCCAGCTGTGTGCCTGTACTGTGGCGCGTGGCGATAATCCATGTGGCCCAGATGAGAACCGTCACCAGCGCCCCGGCATAACCTGCGCCTGATGATGTGGACTTCTTGTAGTCCTGAACGAGAGCAACCATCGGAATATCCTTTCAAAATCAGTCCTGATGACTTCTGTTGAAAGGAGATTACCGCCAATGGCACGAGCATGTCCTTGCAAGTTGATGCCACTACAACTACCATTTCAGCAATATTCGCAAAGTTTTATCGAACTGAAAGGTGATTTATGCCAAATCTGGATAAATTCGATATCGGCATTCTTGAAGCACTGCAGGATGACGCACGGGCAACCAATGTGGAAATTGCGGAGAAGGTGAATCTGTCGCCCTCACCCTGCCTGCGCCGTATCCGCAATCTGGAAAAATCAGGGGTGATCCGTGGCTACCGCGCCGATATTGACCGCAAGGAGGTCGGGCTTGGCCTCACTGTGTTTGTCGAAATCAAGGTCGGACAGCACAGTAAGGAGAACTCCGATGCCCAGCAGGCCGCGCTGATCGCCTTGCCTGAGGTGACCGGAGCCTTTCTGATATCAGGAACTGCCGATTTTCTGGCCGAAGTGGTGGTGGAGGATTTGAGCGCCTATGAGCGTTTCCTGACAGAAAAATTGCTGGTGATGCCCGGTATTTCGGACATCCGCTCCAACTTCGCCATCCGCATCATCAAATCAGGCGCCCCGCTGAAACTGCCTATGCGCTGAAAAAACGAACGCTTCCTTCTGGCAACCTAAAACACCTATCTCACCACCGTCCTTAAACATCCATCTCTCTGTGATTCCAAAAGTAACTACCTCGCTGTCATCCTAAAGCACCTATCTCGCTGTCATCTAGCATCGCTCTCTCCGTGATCTAGCATCGCTCTCTCCGTCATCTAGCATCGCTCTCTCCGTCATCTTAGCATCCCTCCCTCCGTCATCCTCGGGCTTGACCCGAGGACCCATCGTTGAGGTCAGTAATATTGCAATGTATCGGTACCGATTTTGCTTGTTTGCCGTGGGTCCTCGGGTCAAGCCCGAGGATGACGGAGGGAGGGATGCCCAGCATCTTTCATGATACCCAGCATCTTTCATGCAGATGAATGCTGGCAGCACCGGATCACTCCAGCACCGCCAACACAAAGCACTCTATTTATCCTCACAAAATGAAATGCGGTTGCTGAATGGATCGGTCACATGCACCTCGCGGCCCCATGGAGCATCCTCAAGACCGGGTTTCATGAAGCGGTAATTCTTGGCGTGAAGTTCCTTATGAAAGGCTTCAATACCCTTCATCCGTACAAAAACCCGCGCGCCGGGGCTCGCATCACCGGAATGCTCGCTCAGATGCAGCGTCAAGCCGGAGCGTGAGACCTGGCAATAAAGCGGGAAATCGTCACCAAACCGGTGCTCCCAATCCAGCGTAAAGCCAAGAAAATCCAGATAAAACTCTCTTGCCTTGTCCACATCGAAAATCCGCAGGATCGGATTGGCAGGCCCGAAGGATACAGCATCCTTCCCGGCAGGTTCTTCTGCCGCAATTTTTGCCGCAAGCACGTTCCAGTTATCGAGACCGAAGCCGGCCGCAACCAGTTCCAGACCATCACTGTGCGAAATATCGATATTTTTGGCAGCCAGTGCCTGTCGCAGCGATTTGGCCATCGCCTTGGCGTCGTGAAAAGTACGCATCGTCTATCCCTATCGTCATGTGAACGAGGAAAGTCAGTGCCCGCATTGCCGACCCGTTCACCAGACAAGGATGAAACGAAGCTTCTTTTGATACATTCACCTTGGGTTAGGAACCCGCGAGCGGCTGGCTGTATCTGCCTGCTTTATGGATAAGGGCAGTTTGGAAAGCAGTCAACAAAAAGCCTCCCGGACGGCAATCCGGGAGGCTTGTCATACGGGGCTATTACTTCGGCAGCGTATAGGCGACGACGTAATCGCCCGGCTTGGTATTGATCGAGCCATGCCCACCGGCGACGATAACGACATACTGCTTCCCATCAGCCAGCGCATAGGACATTGGTGTCGACTGGCCACCGGCGGGAAGACGCCCTTCCCATAGCTGCTTGCCGCTGGTCACATCATAGGCGCGCAGGTAATTATCAACAGATGCGCCGAGGAATGCCACGCCGCCAGCCGTGATGATCGGACCGCCAAGGCCGGGCACGCCGACCTTGAATGGCAGTGGCAGCGGCGAGGAATCATAAACAGTGCCGTTGCGATGCTTCCAGGCGATCTTGCCTGTGCGCAAATCCGCACCGGCCACGTAGCCCCAGGGCGGTGTCTGGCAGGGCAGACCAAGCGGCGAGACAAACGGTCCCATCACCACCGCATAGGGCGCACCTTCATTGCGGTTGAGACCCTGCTCGCTGCCCTTTGTGCCAGCACCGGGTGCAGGCACGTCGGCACGCGGCACCAGCCGCGAGGTAAAGGCGAGATAGGTCGGCATCCCGAACATGATCTGCCGTTCAGGATCAACGGCAACGCCGCCCCAGTTGAACACGCCGAAATTGCCGGGATAGATCAGCGAGCCCTGTAGTGACGGCGGCGTATACCGGCCCTCATAACGCAGCTTGAGGAAGTTGATGCGGCAGGCGAGCTGATCGAACATGCTGACGCCCCACATATCCTTGCCCTGCAAGGGTTGCGGCATGAAGGTCAGGCCCGAAACCGGCTGTGTCGGCGATGTGTGATCGCCCTCGATAGCACCGCCCGGTGCAGGCACTTCCTCGATAGGAATGATCGGCTCACCCGACCGCCGGTCGAGCACATAGAGATCACCCTGCTTTGTCGGACCGACCAGCGCCGGTACTGTACCTGTTGCCGTATTCACATCGATAAGACTTGGCTGCGAGGGCACATCCATGTCCCACAGATCATGATGGACAGTCTGGCGCACCCAACGCAGCTGGCCGCTGTTCAAATCAAGCGCCACGATGGACGAGGAGAATTTCTCCACATTGGCCGAGCGCCCTGCCCCAAGCTGATCGGGCGTCTGGTTGCCGAGCGGCACATAAAGCAAGCCAAGCTTTTCATCGGCACTGGAAATCGACCAGCTATTGGGGGAATTCGCCGTATATTTCTGCCCTTCCGGCAGCGGTGTCGTCACATCAGGATTGCCGGAATCCCAGTTCCACACCAGCGCACCGGTGTTGATATCGAAGGCGCGAATAACGCCTGACTGTTCGTGGATGGAGTAATTGTCGTTGACCGCACCGCCGACAATGATTTTGCCTGCGGCAATAACCGGCGGCGAGGTGGAATAGTAATAACCGGCGGGATTATAGGGCATGCCGGTTTCAAGATGCACGGTGCCCTTGTCGCCAAAAGCCGGACAAACCTGACCATTGGCCGCGTCAAGCGCAATCAACCGGGCATCGGCAGTTGGCATATAGACCCGCTCTGCACAGGGCTGACCGGCGGCTATGCTTGCATCCGCATAATAGGAAACACCGCGGCAGGTCTGATGCTGCCGGTCATTATTGTCCTTCACCTGCGGATCAAAGCGCCATTTTTCCTTGCCGCTCGCCGCATCCAGCGCAATGACGAAATTGTGCGGTGTGCAGATATAAAGCGTGTCACGCACTTTGAGCGGCGTGACCTGATAGGTCGTCTCAGGCACATCAGTCGAACGGCGCACATCGCCGGTCTGATAGGTCCATGCCACCTGCAGATTGGCGACATTATCAGGCGTGATCTGCTTCAGCGGCGAATAGCGCTGGCCGTAAAGGCTGCGGCCATAATAATGCCAGTCATCATTGGGCACACCGCCAAGATCCGGCTCTGTAACGACCGCCTCCTTGCTGAGCTGGCCCGCGAGATCAAGCGGGTCCTGCGTCATGGAATAACCGGCAACACCAAGCGCCACCAGAACCGTCACAAACAGCGCAGCACTACCGGCTGCCGAACTTTCACCGCCTGCCCGCACAAGTTTGCCGCGCACCCATGGGGTCAGCAACCAGAGCGCGAGGAGAATAATAACACCGCCGCGCGGTGCAAGCTGCCACCAGTCAAACCCTATTTCCCAGATTGCCCAGCCAAGCGTGCCGATTACCAGCACCGCATAAACAAGCAAGGCGGAGGGTCGCCTTCGGAACAGCAGAATGGAGGTGAGAAGAAAGGCAAGAGCCGCGATGATATAGTACCAGCTGCCGCCAAGAGCGGCGAGCCAGACACCGCCCCCACCAAGGGCAGCCGCAATAATGAGAAAAAGGAGAGCCGTTAGAGTGATTGCCATGGCAGGGGTCCTTTCCAAGCTCAATCAAGATCGAATGGTCCTGACATGAGGCTGCGAACGGGCCATCGGCTGCCAGATTCCTCTTAATCACTAAGGCGTATGCCTTAATTCAAACCGGTGCAATATCGATGATTGAATTTTTCAATCGCAAGTTTCAGGGGAAACAATCAGGTAAATGCTGTATGTTCTTGCTTTGTATCGCATTGACCTAGTTTTTTGGTGCCGAATCACTACATTGGAGACAAATGTCCGGATTGCCAGACGATATTCCGTTTTTCGACGAACCTGATGCGCCTCGCCAGCCCTCGGGCATAGCTGCACGCGCCATGCAGGCGCGCGGCATGCCGCCTTACCTCAATGGCCTCAACCCCGAACAGCGCCTTGCAGTTGAAACCACTGAAGGTCCCGTGCTGGTTCTGGCCGGTGCAGGCACGGGCAAGACGCGGGTCCTGACCTCACGCATCGCCCATATCCTGTCGCTCGGCAAAGCCTATCCCAGCCAGATCCTTGCGGTGACCTTCACCAACAAGGCGGCACGCGAGATGAAGGAGCGTATCGGCGTTCTCGTCGGCGGTGCCGTGGAGGGCATGCCATGGCTCGGCACGTTCCACTCAATCGGCGTCAAGCTTTTGCGCCGCCATGCGGAACTGGTCGGTCTACGCTCTGATTTTACCATTCTCGACACGGATGATGTCATCCGCCTGATCAAGCAGATCATTCAGGCCGAAGGGCTGGATGACAAGCGCTGGCCCGCCAAACAGTTCGCGCTGATGATTGATGGCTGGAAGAACAAGGGCCTTGGCCCGACGGAAATCCCTGAAGGCGATGCCCGCGCCTTTGCCAATGGCAAGGGCCGCGAGCTTTATACCGCCTATCAGAACCGCCTGAAAACCCTCAACGCCTGCGATTTCGGCGATCTGCTTTGCCATCCCATCCGCATGTTCCTCGCCTATCCGGATGTGCTCAAGGAATATCACGCCAAATTCCGCTATATCCTCGTGGACGAGTATCAGGACACCAACACCGCGCAATATATGTGGCTGCGCCTGATTTCGCAGGGCTCAAAGAATGTCTGCTGCGTTGGCGATGACGATCAGTCGATCTATGGCTGGCGCGGTGCCGAAGTCGACAATATCCTGCGCTTCGAAAAGGATTTTCCCGGCGCTGTCGTGATCCGTCTGGAGCGCAATTACCGCTCGACGGCACATATTCTTGGCGCGGCCTCATTCCTCATTTCCCACAATGAGGGCCGCCTCGGCAAAACCCTGTTCACCGATGCAGCAAACCCCGAAGACGCCAAGGTGAATGTCCACGCCGCGTGGGATTCCGAAGAGGAAGCCCGCGCTGTCGGCGAGGAAATCGAACAGGCACAGCGCAAGGGCCACACCCTCAACAACATGGCGATCCTCGTGCGCGCCTCCTTCCAGATGCGCGAGTTCGAAGACCGTTTCGTTACCCTTGGCCTGAATTACCGCGTCGTTGGCGGTCCGCGTTTCTATGAACGGCTCGAAATCCGCGATGCCCTCGCCTATTTCCGCGTTGTCGCGCAAGGGTCTGATGATCTGGCGCTGGAGCGCATCGTCAACACCCCCAAACGCGGTCTGGGTGAAGCAGCGATCCGGCAGGTGCATGATTATGCCCGCGCCCGCGATATTGGTATGCTGGATGCCGCTGCCGATCTGGTGCAGACGGAAGAGTTGAAACCCAAACCTCGCTCCGCCCTGCGCGAAGTGGTGGAGAATTTCCACCGCTGGCAATCCCTGATTGATTCTACGCCGCACACGCAATTGGCGGAAATGATCCTAGATGAGTCCGGTTACACCGCCATGTGGCAGGCGGACCGTTCTGCGGAAGCACCGGGCAGGCTGGAAAACCTGAAAGAACTTATCCGCTCCATGGAGGAGTACGAGTCCCTGCGCTCCTTCCTCGAGCATGTGGCGCTGGTCATGGATGCCGAGCAGAACGAAAATCTCGATGCCGTCAATATCATGACGCTGCATTCAGCCAAGGGGCTTGAGTTTGAAACCGTGTTCCTCCCCGGCTGGGAGGAAGGTCTGTTCCCGCACCAGCGTGCGCTGGATGAGGGTGGGCGTTCCGGCCTTGAGGAAGAGCGGCGGCTTGCCTATGTCGGCGTAACCCGCGCCAAGAAAAACCTGCATATCTGGTTCGTCTCGAACCGGCGCATTCATGGCCTGTGGCAATCGACTATCCCGTCGCGTTTTCTCGAAGAACTGCCGGAAGCGCATGTCGAGGTTGTTGCGACGGGTAATTCCTATGGCGGTTACGGCTCTGGTGGCGGTTATGGCCAGTCGCGCTTTGACCGGGCCGATCCATTCGAAAACACCTATTCCACCCCCGGCTGGCAGCGCGCCCAGCAAAACCGCTCCGATGCCACGCGCAACAATTGGGGCTCGCGCTCCGGCTCAAAGGTCGAGCGCATCGGTTACGGCGAAACGGATTCCGGCCACGGCGCCGGACGCGGCTCGGTCAAGGGCCGCATGATCGACGGCGAACTGGTGGCCAAATCCGTCAGCGAAACCCCATCGAATTTCGATGTCGGCGACCGGGTTTTCCATATCAAGTTCGGCAACGGCAATGTGTCGTCCATCGAAGGCAACAAACTGACCATCGATTTTGACAAGGCCGGTCAAAAACGCGTGCTGGATAGTTTTGTAAAGCAGATTTGAGCCAACGTTCATGACGGACCGCAGGTCTGGGCGTGTAGCGGCACCAACTTGGAAGTGTTGGCAAGTATTCACCCCCCTCTGTCCTGTCGGACATCTCCCCCACAAGGGGGGAGATCACATTGACATGAACGCTTTTGCACAACAGGAAAAGTTTCAGATTGTGCAAAGGCGGTAGTGATGGCTGATCTCCGCCCTTGTGGGGGAGATGTCCGACAGGACAGAGGGGGGTGAATGCCACGGCTTCATGGTGCGTGGTTCGACAAGCTCACCATGAGGGGCTTGGATGGATGCAACGATAATCGCAGAGATCGCACATCACAAACGTCGTACCTCATAAAGGTTGCAGAACTTGACTCCCCGCAATCCTCCCTCTCCCTCATGGTGAGCTTGTCGAACCACGAACCATGTTACTGCAACCACCTCTTTTCAAAAAAAATCACACCAACTTATCCAACACCATCCCACCTCGCTTATTCTGATGGTGTCCTTTCCGGCGGGAATGCTCCGGAAACCTTCTGAAGTCAGGAAAGGATCGGTGATTTCGTCTGCGGGGAGAACCCAACCGCAGAGGAAAGGTTTTATCTCACAAGGGTAAAAACCAGTCATCGGGACGGGTGATCCGGGAGTTTCTTGACAAAACAGGAAAATCTCTGGGGAACGCACTGATTAGACTACCAATACCAAGACCCCGCGTTCCCCTTTGGATCGCCCGTCTTTCCCACCTTTCAATAGCCAGACGCAAAAGCGGGCGTGGCAATGGGGAGGGTATAATTTGGTCGGCTGCAGAACCGTTGTTGCGCCCTTCGACAAGCTCAGGATGAGGGGGGTGGTTTGGTTGCAAAACTAATCTTCACCGTTGCAGAACTTGACTCCCCCGCAACCCACCCCACCGCAATCTATCCCACCCGCAACCTGCCCCACTGTCATCCTCGGGCTTGACCCGAGGACCCACGGCTAAGGAGAATAAACGAAACCGATACTCAGCAGTTATCAACATGGGTCCTCGGGTCAAGCCCGAGGATGACGGTGGGGGGCAATGGGGTGGGTTGCGGGGGAGTCAAGTTCTGCAACCTTTGCGATTCGCGTTGCATCCATCTCCCTCATGGTTGTTATGTCGAACCACGACGCACGCACACCCCCTCTTACTCGGGCTTGCCCTTCGCCCAAGTCACATTCCCGGCAAACAGTGGAATGGTCGAGATCGAGGTTTTGGCCGAGCCATCCTGCACCTGGCTGGCATGGGCGAGATAAACAAGCGAATTGTTCTGCTTGTCATAGATACGGGTGATGTTCAGCTTCTTCCAGATCAGGCTGGTGCGTTCGGAAAAAACCCGCTCGCCGCCTTCGCCAAGCTTGATATCGCCGATCACAATCGGCCCTGTCTGCTGGCAGGAGATCGATGCGTTGGATGGGTCCTCGAACCAGTTGCCCTTCTGCAGCCGGTCGATCATGCCACGTGAAAACGAAGCGAGATGGCAGGTCACGCCCTGGATTTTCGGATCGACAACCGCATCAATGACAATGTCATTGCCCAGCCAGTCAACGCCGACCTTGCCGACCTCCTCCGCCTGTACAGGCAGGATGGTAGCGCCCAGAAGGGCCAGAGCAGCAAGCATACGCTTCATCGAAATTCTCCTGAAATTATTAGAAGTGCCAGACAAGGTTGAACCCAGACACAGTTGGACACTGGCTCTTGGAATTTCAAGCAGAACGGCTTGTGGCTTCTATCGTTCCCACTTTGCAAGAAAATCTTCGATGCTGAGCGACTGGATATCAGGAATGGCGTCAAAAATCGTCTCGGTGGGCCAATCCCACCATGAGAGCGCGATCAGGCGTTCGGCAATCTCAGCGGGAAAACGCGGGCGGATCACCCGTGCTGCGTTACCGGCAACGATCATATAGGGGGCAACATTCTTGGTCACGACAGCGTTGGCGCCGACAACAGCACCGTGGCCAATGCTGATGCCGGGCATGATCACCGCGCCATGGCCAATCCACACATCATGGCCGATGCTGACGCGCTTTGCCTGCCGGCGCGCCCGAAACTCGAAATCGAGGCCACGATAGCGGAAAAACTCGTTTGGCCGATAGCTGACCTTGTGGGTGGTCAGCCGCTCCATCGGATGTTCGAGCGCATTGATACGCACATTGGAGGCAATGGAACAGAAGCGGCCAATATCGGCGTAAATGCCTTCGCTATGGCGTTCAATATAGGAAAAATCCCCCATGGTGACATCGCGTAAAATTACCCGTTCATTCACCTCGGCAAACCGGCCAAGCTTGACGCCCTTCAGCTGTGCCGTCGGGTGAATGCGCGGCTCGGGATTCTGGAAACGCAGATCGTCAGGGTCAGCCATCATGTTTTCTCAAATAAGTGTGCGCCAATCCTTTTGCATAAATGCGGGTGAAATCCTATAATCAAGCAATGAAATCATCATATTCCATCAGCCCATCGCAAATGGCGCTCTATGCAACGCTGGCGCTTATTGCCGCCACCGCAACGGGCATTACCTTTGCCGCATGGTTCAACCATGGTGATACGATCTTCCTGTCGCTGATTCAGGCGGGTCTTTCGTGGTGCATGTAGAAGCGTCAGGACGGCCCTTAAAGGAAATTCCCCTATGAACAGACGCTTTATGCCGGTGCTTGTCATCGCAATCATCGCCCTTGCCGCGGTTGCCGGATGGACCACTTTCCAATCCTATCGCCAGCAATCAGGGTCGGCCAATTCAGGGCCGTTTGGCGTGCCTTTTCAGCTTGTGAATATGAATGGCCAGCCAATCACCGAGGCGGCTTTCCGGCAAAAACCATCGGCGGTTTTCTTTGGCTTCACCCATTGCCCGGAGATTTGCCCGACGACCCTGTTTGAACTCGATGCATGGCTGAAGCAGCTTGGACCTGATGGCCAGAACATCAACGCCTATTTCGTCACTGTGGACCCGGATCGCGATACCGCCGATGTGATGAAATCCTATGTGGGCAATGTATCCGACCGTATTGTCGGCATCACAGGCGATCCGGTCAAAATGGCAGCGATGCTGAAAGGCTATGCCGTTTATGCGCGCAAGGTGCCGACCGAAGGCAATGACTACACCATGGACCACACCGCCTCGGTGTTTCTTCTGGATAGCAAGGGCGGCTTCTTCGGCACCATTGCCTATGGCGAAAATCCTGATACGGCTGTCGCAAAGTTGAAACGTCTGGCAAAGAGTTGATGTTGTGACTGATGGTGCGTTGCATGAACATTGTTCATCGTTCATTGCATCAATATGGTTCGTGGTTCGTGGTTCGACAAGCTCACCATGAGGGAGAGTGGGGATGCAAGGGAGTCAAGTTCTGCGACCTTACTGATCTGCAACGTTGGTGATTAGCGTTACATCCACCCAAGCCCCTCATGGTGAGCTTGTCGAACCACGAACCACACAATTCTGATACAACCAACCACACAAACACCACCCCAAGTCCGAAAGTACACGACCTGATGACCCAGACCCGCCTGTTCCTCACCGCTGGCAAGATTGAAGCCGACCGGGTGTTTGATCTGTTGCAGCTTGCCTTTGAAGAGGACGGCCTGCCGATCTCCACATTCGAGGTGGATGAGGATGCGGAAATCTTCGATGTCTCGGTCTATACGTTCGAGCCTGATGAGATCGAGCCGCGCATCCGCGATATTCTCAGCGCCAATGCCTTTGATCTTGAGGTCAGACGTGAACAGGTGCCCGACATTGACTGGGTGGCCCATTCGCTGGAAGGGCTTTCCCCCGTGCGTGCTGGCCGCTTTTTCGTGCATGGCTCGCATGATCGCGACAAGCGCCGCGTCAATGATCTGGGTATCGAAATCGATGCGGGGCTTGCTTTCGGTACCGGTCATCACGGCACCACCTCCGGCTGCCTCGACATGATCGGCGAAGTGATCCGCCGCGAGCATCCGCGCAATGCGCTGGATCTGGGCACAGGCAGCGCGGTGCTGGCCATCGGCATTGCCAAACTTGCGCCCATTCCGGTTCTGGCAACCGATATCGATCCGGTTGCCGTGGCGGTGGCGCAGGATAATGTGGTGAAGAACGGTGTTGCAGCGCGCGTGCAGACCGAAACAGCAACAGGTTTTCATCACCCTGCCCTGCGCTTTGCCGCGCCATTCGATCTGATCGTTGCCAATATTCTGGCGCGCCCGCTGATGCAGCTGGCACCTGAGATGCGCAAGCATCTGGCCTGGGGTGGATCGCTCATTCTGTCGGGAATTCTGGAAACCCAGCGCGACAAGGTACTGGCGGCCTATCGCGTGCAGGGCCTTTTTCATCAGAAAACCCTGCGGCGCGAAGGCTGGGTCACTCTGCACCTCAAGGCAAAATCCACCTATTGATGCCAATTACACTTGCAGCAAATAAAAAGGGCAGCTTCGGGCTGCCCTTTATTTATACGAAGTAGACAATGTGCTTGGTTCTTTCGCGCTTGCCGTCAACAGTGCGGACAACATACCGCTCAATCTGCGACGTGCGGTAAGCGATCAGATTTTCGAGCGCTGTCTTGAAAAACCCGCGGACCTTCTGTGCCATCTTGAATCTCCATGATTGGCAGTCGATCCTCCCGTTGCACTGCTATAGCTGACTCTCCCCTGTTCCAGCCATCCGCGTTGCTGCATGACAGCCATGCTTTTGTGCATGTGCGAAGTCATAATTGTGCAATGCACACATGAATCACCTCTGTAAAAGTGGCGTTCTCCATTGCCTCGGAGATGGTGGAAAGATAGGTTCCATCACCCACCAACAGAGGTTTGCATCACTATGTTCCAGTCGTTTGAGGTCGTCAGCAATCCGGCCACCGGCGCTCCGCGCGTCGCCAAGCTGCGCGCCGAACTCGAAACCCTTGGCCTTGACGGTTTTCTCGTTCCCCGCGCCGATGAGCATCAGGGAGAATATGTTCCGCCGCGCGCGCAACGTCTGGCCTGGCTGACCGGCTTTACCGGCTCCGCGGGTGTTGTCCTCGTTCTGAAGAGCAAGGCGCATCTGTTTGTCGATGGCCGCTACACGCTGCAGGCCGCCGAGCAGACCGATCCTGCCGTCTTTACCGTGGAAAGCCTTGTCGAAACTCCGCCACCAGTCTGGCTGCGCAACAGCGGCCGCAAGCTCACCATCGGCTTTGATCCATGGCTGCACACCATTGCCGAGACCAAAGCACTGCGCGAAGCGCTTGAGGCCAATGGCGGCACACTCGTTGCCGTGAAGGACAATCTGGTTGATCTCATCTGGGAGGATCAACCCGCGCCGCCGCTGGAAGCAGTCTCGATCCAGCCGGAAAAATATGCGGGGAAACTCGCCAGCGACAAGCTGAAGGAACTGGCCGAAGCGGTGGAAAAAGCCAAAGCCGATGCAACCGTGCTGACCGACCCTTCATCCATCGCATGGGCCTTCAATATTCGTGGCAATGACGTCAGCAATACGCCGTTGCCGCTCGCCTTTGCCATTATTCCCGTCTCAGGCGAGCCGCTGCTCTTCATCGACAAGCGCAAATTGCCGATCGAGACAGAAGCCTATCTCACCCAGCTCGCAACACTGCGCCCGCCATCAGCTCTTGAAGGTGATGTGGCATCCATCGGCGTACAGGGGAAAACGCTGATGCTTGATCCGGCATTGGCAGCCGAAAAGCTACGGCTGGTGGTCGAACATGCCGGTGGCAAGATTGTCGAAGGAACCGATCCGGCCCGCCTGCCCCGCGCCCTGAAAAATCCCGTGGAGCTTGAAGGCGCCCGCAAATCGCATGAACGCGACGGCGTTGCCATGGTGTCTTTCCTCTCATGGATCGATGCGCAGGCTCCCGGCACGATCGATGAGATCGACGCCGCCAAGAAGCTTGAGGAAACCCGCCGCACTGTGGCCGAAGGTTTCCAGATGCCGCTGGAAAACCTCTCCTTTGACAGCATCTCCGGTGCAGGTCCCAATGGTGCTTTCGCCCATTACCGCGTCAACACCCAGTCCAACCGCAAGCTGCAGGAGGGCGAACTTTATCTGATCGACAGCGGCGGCCAATATCGTGACGGCACCACGGATATAACCCGTACCCTGCCCGTCGGCAAGCCGACAGAGGATATGAAGCGCAAATTCACATTGGTGCTGAAAGGCGTGATCGCCATCACCACGGCGCGTTTCCCCAAGGGCACGCGCGGCATGGACATTGATGTGCTTGCCCGCATTGCATTGTGGAAACAGGGTTACGACTATGGCCACGGCACCGGCCACGGTGTCGGGTCATTTCTGTCTGTTCATGAAGGTCCACAGAGCATTTCCAAGCGCGGTGTGCATGAACTGCTGCCGGGCATGATCCTGTCCAACGAACCGGGTTACTACAAGCCCGGCGGCTATGGCATCCGCACGGAAAACCTGCTCATCGTCACGGAGCTGGAAGTGCCCGAGGGCGGCGACCTGCCGATGATGGGTTTTGAGACGATCACGCTCTGCCCCATCGACAAGCGTCTGATCGACACAAGCCTGCTGATCCGGGAAGAGCTTGTCTGGCTCGATGCCTACCATGCGCAGGTGCGCGAAGCATTGCTGCCGCATACCAGCGCTGGCGACAAGGATTGGCTGATCAAGGCAACCGAGGCGTTCGGACAGCAGTAAACAATCAGATCGGAAGCTGGCGCAGCAGGATAATCATCGCTGCGCCGGCGAGAAACATTGTCAGTGCGTTGAAACGCAGGGACACCAGCCCGGCAAAAACCAGCGCGACAATGCCGCGCCAATCCGCCGTTGCGATAGCGGGCGCCACCAGCGTTGTCAAAACCGCTGCGGGAACGGCATTGAGCGCCACTTCCACCCGCGGATGCACATGGTCAAAGCGCGACAACACCAGATGACCGCCGATACGGGTAAGGAACGTCAGCACGGCACCGGCGAGGATAATCCAGAATATCGTCGACATCTCAATTCTCCCCTTCGGTTTTACCGGGCTTAGCGAAGATCACGGCGGTCAGGATACCGGCGAGCGCGCCGATGCTGACATGCCAGGGCGAACCGATGGTCTTGGCCGCAACAATCGACGCGATACCGCTGGCAATCACGATAGGCGCCCAGTTGGAGCGCTTGCGGAAACCCATGACCAGTCCAAGGAAATAGATCGGCAGCAGCATATCGATGCCGAGCGCATGCGGATCCTTGATCAGATTGCCGAAAAGTCCGCCAATCCAGGCTTCAACCACCCACATCACATAGATCGGGGTGGCAACACCGAGATACCATGCAAAGGTGACACGAACACCTGATTCCGCCCGCTTTTCCGTCTCGGCATATTGCGGATCGGTAAGCAGGAAGTAACTCAGAAAGCTTTGAACAATGGTGAAATGGCCGATGCGGCGACCCACGGCTGCCGAATAAAGCACATGGCGGAAATTGACCGCAAAAATGGAAAAGACGATCAGCCACGCCGGAATATTGTGGCCGAAAAGTTCGATGCCAACCATCTGGCTTGCACCGCCAAAAATCGCCGCGCTCATCAGCACCGCTTCAAACACGGTAAAACCATTGTCGATGGCAAGGGCACCAAACAACAGGCCAAAGGGTGCCGAAGCAATCATCACAGGAATGCCGCGCCGAAAACCTTGCCAGAATTCCAGGCCAAAGCCTGATTGCCGCGCAGTGGCGGTGTCATCTTGATATATTTGTTCGCTCATGCGGGTGGTCTACGGCAGGTTTGGCAGCCTGTCACGTGAGAATTCTTGATCGCTATCATCAATGTTGCTGCAATGTCAGGTGCTTGTCAGGAGCACAGTGCCAAGCGTAGGTTCCCTTCAAGGTCGTACCGGGAGGAGACGCATGGCACATATTATCAACCGCGAAGACTGGGCTGAACACCCTGAATTGTGGAAGGGCGAATTTACAGGAAAACCCTATGGCACCAATGTTTCGGTGATTTTCTACAGCACACACAAGATCGGCAGTGGACCCAACCTGCATACCCACCCCTATGCGGAAACTTTCATCATCCGCAGCGGCAATGCCCGCTTCACCGTGGGCGATCAGGTGATCGATGCCCATGCAGGACAGGTCGTCATCGCCCCGGCAAACACGCCGCACAAGTTCAAAAATCTCGGTCCCGATCTGCTGGAGACCATCGATATCCACGCCAATGAGGTGTTCATCACCCAATGGCTTGAATAGACGACAAGAAAAAGCCACCGGGCGAGGTCGGCACCCGGTGGCAGTAGACCAGCAGAAATTCGGCTAAAATTTCTGGGTCAGGGAAACGCGGAAACTGCGACCAACTTCGGAATAACGATCGCTGGTGGCGAGGTTGATGCTGTTAGGAACATCAGTGGCATTCCAGTATTTCTTGTCGAACACATTGAAGACACCGGCCTGAATCTTCATGCCCTTGGCAAATTTCGGTTCCCAATAGGCTGTCGTGTCGACGATGCCGTAGCCCGGAGCAACGAAACCACCCGTACTAACCTTGTCGCGGGCAGCGGCCATGGTCAGGGAGACGTCGGCACCCCAGCTATCGGCATTATAGCCAAGGCCGACAATCGCGCGAATTGGCGGGATCGAGTTCAGATACTGGTCCGTTTCCGTGTTCTTGCCCTGCGAAAAGGCAACGGATGCCCAAGTGACCCAATGATCGGCAAAGTTGATGCGACCGTTGAGTTCGGCACCGTAAATATGAACACGGCTGAGGTTGGCATAACCGGTAATGCCACCAACGGGGTAGTCACCGCCCGGAGGCGCAATTGTTATCGTGTCGATGAAGTTGCGATAGTAATTATTGAAGACACTGGCCGACAGCGCATATTTATCGCTCTCATATTTGGTGCCAATCTCGAAACCATTGCTGGTTTCGGACTTCAGGTCTGCGTTGCCGACGCGGGCATAAGAACCGGGCGCACCATAATTCTGAAACAATTCAAGAGCCGATGGTGCACGGAAGCCCTGCGCCCATTGCGCATAGAAATCCAGATCATTCGTCGCGTGATATGTTGCCCGCAACTTCGGCGTGAAACGTGATTCACTGCTGGAACCCGGCAAAGTGCCATTGAAATTTGGTCCATTCGCGTAGGCTGCGGTTGATTGCGGACTATGCTCGTACCAATCGAAACGGCCCCCGGGTGTCAAGGTCAGACGTCCGTTGAAAAGCTCAATATCGTCTTCCGCATAGATACCAACTCCTGTTGATTGAACGTCGGGCATATCCGAACTGTTGGCATGCAGCATCCGGCACGTCTGCGGCCCCATCGGTTGGCGTATCTTGGTCCAATCAACATTCGGGCAGTTATCAACGCCAGCCGCATACTGGTGCCAATCCTGCCGATAGATTTCACCGCCGATACGGAACTTGTGTTTGATATCGCCGATCTCGGCTTCCTTGATCAGATAGCCGGTAAAACCGTAAGCATCGAGGTTCAGCTCGTTGTCGCGTTTGTAGACACCTGATGGAAAGCCATAACGGAACGGATCACCGGGGATGGCCGCCGCACGGGGATCGCGCAAGCGGACAGCATCAGTCGTCGTATTGAGGGTCTGCTGGGTCCAATAAACAGTGGCATGCGCCTCATCAAGCCAGCCACCCTTTTCGGGGGCGATATAATCGTAACTGCCGGAAATACGCTTGCGATCATAATTCTCGCCAGATTTAAAACTGTCCCGCACATAGGACGATGACGTGCCAATCAGATTGTCAAAGTCGGAATCACGTTTGAAAATTTCACCGGTCAGACCGAAGCGGTGCCCGCCTTCGACGTTCTGGTAGAGCTTTACGAGCACATTGCCCTGATCATAGTCGAGCGGATTCTGTTCTGTTCGCCCTGCGCCATAACCACCGATGTCGCCGGGAATATCCTTCTCATGCCCCTGACGATAGCCACCCTGAACGAGAAACTCCGTATTGCCAGCACGTGCGGCAACCGTAGCGTTCGTGCGCCAGCTCTTGTCACTGGAGTCATAGGCGCCCTTGGTCACGGCACCCCAATTGCGGCCTTCCTCGATCACATCCGATGGATCAAGCGTTCGCAATTGAATAACACCGCCCAGCGCACCAGAACCGTAACGGCTTGAATCGGCACCCTTGGTGATGTCGATCTTCGCAAAGCTGTCGAAGTCAAAACCATCAAGCCCGCCCTGCATATCACGCGGATCGGCCAGCCATGGCACACGAATACCATCAATGACAGTCAGGACACGATCCTGATCCAAACCGCGCAGGTTGATGCTTTTCGAGGCGGAGTTGAAATTCACGCCCGCATCGACGCGGCGGCCCAGATCCTGGAAATTATCGACCATGCGTTTCTGGATCGTTTCCCGATCCGTGGTCGTCGTCAGCGGCGTTGCTTCTGTACCACTCTGATTTCTTTTCAGAACAATCGGCGCAAGCTCGATCGCCTCGCCCGTTTGCGGCACAGTTTGCGCGAGTGCTGCGCCCGTACCTATCCCCACAATCAACAAAGTACCGGCGCTACCGCACATCAGGCGCGCAAGCAGATTCCGTGTCATAGCCATATCCAACAAATCCCCGAGAGAGAGTGCTTGGCTGGCTTAACGTTGAGCGCAATAACCGCGCCGTGTTTATGGCTTGCTGAGCTGAATTTATCTGCGTGTATTCACGCTGTACATTTGTTCAGTACAAAAACATGACCATAAAAGTCAACATTAATAAGCTGAATAATCCGCCGATAATTTATTGCCTGAACGGGTGTTGCCACGACAACACAATTTCGCCTTATTCACCCAAGTCCTTGGTGTTTTGGATCAAACCGGGATCTGTTACCCCTTTATAAAAATCATCAGGAAACGAGTGTACCTTCGATCTTCCTGCCCCAATCGATGAGCGGCTTGGCCTTCGTCGCAAACGCCAGCAGTTCATCGGCAAGTGCAGGTGATGTAATGCCATCAGGATCGATCGGGTAACGCACGGCAAAATGCCGGTTGCGCAAGGCTTCGATGAGATCGGCATCCACGACCGTTTCAAAGCCGCGCGGCGTGCGCTTCAACCGGTCGTAATCGCTGAGGGTCAGGCCGCCCTTCTTCAGCGCGGCAACCATGGCGCGGTAATTCTCCGGCTTTTCAACAATGGCCTTGCGCATGGCAAGCAGAAGTTCCGGCTTTTGCTGCCACCACGCCACCGCAGCATAGCAGCCTTTGTAATCCTCAAGGCCAATGCAGACGTAGAAACAGCCTGATTCGGGCCATTTGCTCCCATCAGGCGAAAGCAATGCCGAAAGGTGCCTGTTGTAAGGGCTTTTGTCCTTGGCAAAGCGCGTATCGCGCTTGATGCGGAACTGCGATTTCTTGCGGTCGCCTTTGAACGGCAACCCGGCTTTTTCAAACCTGATGATCAGATCATCGATCAGATCGCCCAGCGGTTCCAGCAGATGCGCTTCGAACAGGTCCTTGTTCTCCAGAAACCATTCCCGGTTCTGGTGAAAATCCAGCGCTTTGAGAAAAGGCAGCGCCTTGTCGCCAAAGCCTTTGAAAACCGTCTCGCTCATGCGCCCACCAGTGTGAACCAGCTATCTTCGTCAATGACTTCAATGCCCAGTGACTGCGCCTGTGTCAGCTTCGAACCGGCGCCCGGTCCCGCCACGACAAGATCAGTCTTTTTCGACACGGAACCGGCTGTCTTGGCGCCATAGCGTTCGGCCATGGCTTTTGCCTCGTCGCGCGACATGCGTTCCAGCGAACCGGTGAAGACAATCGTCTTGCCCGCAACCGGCGAGTTGCCGACAGTGCGCACTTCCTCGTCAAGCGGTGTCACCTCCGCCAGCAAAGCAGAAAGCGCCGTGCGGTTATGCTCTTCCGCATAGAAATCAACCAGCGCTTCCGCCACAATACTGCCAATGCCTTCAACGTCGTTGAGTTCGCGCCAAGCATCATTGCCCTTGTCGGATTTATCCACCGGCAGGGTTGCAGCCTGCGCCACCGCCGCAAGCGCATCATAGGAACGATAGGCCTTGGCCAGACGCTTGGCATTGACCTCGCCCACATGGCGAATGCCAAGCGCGTACACGAACCGGCTGAGCGTTACCTGCCGCCGGTCATCAATCGCATCATAGAGTTTCTTGACCGACACAGCACCGAAGCCGTCAATATTCTCAAGCTTGGTCAGCGACGCTTCCTGCCTTTTCCTCAAGGTGAAGATATCCGCAGGCGTGCCGATATGCAGCGCCGGATCATCGGATTTGAAGAAGAACTCGACCTGCTTTTCGCCAAGACCTTCAATGTCGAAGGCATTGCGCGATACAAAATGCCGGATACGTTCCACCGCCTGCGCCGGGCAGATAAGACCGCCTGTGCAGCGCCTGACGGCTTCCCCCTCTTCACGCACCGCATGCGAGCCGCAGGCCGGGCATGTATCGGGGAACACATAGGGCGACGGACCGCGCGGCTTATCCGCGACAATATCCACAATCTGCGGGATGACATCACCCGCCCGCTGCACGACAACCGTATCGCCAACCCTGAGGTCACGGCCCTCGCGGATCGGCTGGCCATTCTGGCCGATCCCTTTGATATAATCCTCATTGTGCAGGGTCACGTTGGTGACGACAACGCCGCCCACCGTCACCGGCTCCAGCCGCGCCACGGGCGTCAACGCGCCGGTGCGGCCAACCTGAATATCGATGCCGCGCAAAATGGTGATGGCCCGTTCCGCCGGGAACTTATGCGCGATAGCCCAGCGCGGACTGCGGGAGACAAAGCCTAGCCGTTGCTGCAAAGCGAGATCGTCGACCTTGTAGACAACACCGTCAATATCGTAGCCCAGCGTCGCGCGCTGTTCCTCAATCTGGTGATAGTGTGTCACCAGCCCTTCAACCGTGTCGAACTTCTGCATCAGCGGGTTGACGCGGAACCCGTAGGACTTGAACGCCTCGACCATGCCCATCTGGGTTGAGGCAGGCATCTCGCTGACCTCGCCCCAGGCATAGGCGAAAAACTGCAGGGGCCGCGAGGCGGTAATCGTCGCATCAAGCTGGCGCAGGGAACCCGCCGCCGCATTGCGCGGATTGGCAAAAACCGGCTTGCCATCCTGTATCTGACGCTCGTTCATCGCAGCAAAATCCGCATGGCTCATATAGACCTCGCCGCGCACCTCAAGCACTTCAGGCGGATGGCCGCCAAGCACGTTCGGAATGCTGGCTACGGTGCGCGCATTGAGCGTGACGTTTTCGCCCGTCGTGCCATCGCCGCGGGTTGCCGCCGTGACCAGCCGGCCCAGCTCATAGCGCAGCGACAGCGACAGCCCGTCAATCTTTGGCTCCGCAGTGATTGCAACCGGCGCGCTGGCACCCAATTTCAGGAACCGCCTGATGCGATCAACAAAATCCTGCACGTCCTGATCGGAAAAGGCATTGTCCAGCGACAGCATCGGGATGGAATGGGTGACCTTGCCGAATTTCTCCGAAACGGTCGCACCCACCTTGTTGGAAGGCGAATCCTCACGCTTCAGGTGCGGAAAACGTTGCTCAATGGCAAGGTTTCTGCGCCGCAGGGCATCATACGCGCCATCCGAAATCGTCGGGGCGTCTTCCGTATTATAGCGGTAATCATGCTGGGCAATTTCTGCCGCCAGACGGCCAAGCTCCTCTGCCGCTTCTGCTTCGCTCAATTCTTCTACGGAAATATCTGCCATGACCTGTCCGACGCTGAAAATACGGATTCGGCGCGAGATTAACTGAAGAAGGGCGGAAAAGCATCGGCAATATCCGTTGAGGATGCGGGTTGTGATCAGATGCTGACAGTTGAACGATAATGACCGCAGGGCGATGTGATTTCACCCCCCTCTGTCCTGTCGGACATCTCCCCCACAAGGGGGGAGATCACATTGGCATAAACGCCTTTGCACAACCGGAAATGTTTCAGATTGTGCAAGATGCTATTGAAGGCTGATCTCCCCCCTTGTGGGGGAGATGTCCGACAGGGCAGAGGGGGGTGAATACTGGTGGTTCGTGGTTCGACAAGCTCACCATGAGGGAGATGGGTGGATGCAACGCTAATCGCAAAGAGTGCAGAATGAAGCTCCCCTCATCCTGAGCCTGTCAAAGGGCCTCATGGTGAGCTTGTCGAACCACGAACCACAACCCACACACAACTCAAGCAGCGCTGTTTTCCCGCAGCAAACGCACGGCGGCAGCGCGCGCTTCATCCGTCACGCTGGCACCGGCCAGCATCCGGGCGATTTCTTCCTGACGATCACCGGTTTCCATCGCATGGATCGATGTTGCCACCCGGTCATTGCCCGCGGCGGATTTGGCGATGAGAAAATGTGTCTGGGCGCGCGCGGCAACCTGCGGCGCATGGGTGACGGAAAGCACCTGCACCCGGTCGGACAGACGGCGCAGGCGCTGGCCGATGGCATCGGCCACCGCGCCGCCAACGCCCGTATCGATTTCATCAAAGACCAGTGTCGGCGCGGAACCACGGTCGGCCAATGCCACTTTCAGCGCCAGCAGAAAGCGCGAGAGTTCGCCGCCTGAGGCAACCTTCATCATGGGTCCGGCACGGGTGCCGGGATTGGTGCGCACCCAATATTCAACCGTATCAATGCCCTCGGGCAGGCGGTTCTCGGGATTAGCGGACATTTCAACAATGAATTCCGCCCGCTCCAGCTTCAAAGCGGGCAGTTCCGCCATCACAGCAACCTTGAGGTGGTCGGCAGTTTCGTGCCTTTCCCCGGACAGGCTCAAAGCGGCTTCATCATAGGCAAGACGCGCGGCGACAGCCTCTTTTTCGAGTGCGGCAAGCCGTTCGGCGCCCGCATCAATATCGGCGAGATCCGCATCCATCTTGTCACGCAGGCTGGCGAGATCATCGACCGGAACCGAATATTTACGCGCCGCACCACGCAGGGCAAACAGCCGCTCTTCCGTTTGTTCCAGAATACGCGGATCGAAATCAATGGCGCGAATGGCCTGTTCGATCCCGTTCTGCGCTTCTGCCAGAGCGTTGAGTGCTTCATCGATTGCCTTGACCACCGGTTCCAGCAATTGCGGCGCTTCAGGCACCTTGCGCTCAAGTCGCCGCACAAGGCTGGCCAGCGATGGCACCGGAGAACCGGAGCCAGACAGCACTTCATTGGCGTCGTTTACATCACCGGCGATCTTTTCAGACCGCATCATCTCGGTGCGTCTGGTTGCCAGCGCCTCTTCTTCCAGCGGTTCCGGATCAAGCTTGGACAATTCATCGACCGAAGCGCGCAGATAATCCGCCTCGCGCGTTGCCGCTTCCACCTTGGCGCGATGCCGGACCAGTGTGTTTTCGGCATCACGCCACGTCTTGTGCAGGGCGCGCACTGTCGATGCCTTGGTTTCCAGCGCGCCAAAGGCATCAAGCAAGGTGCGGTGAATATCAATATCGATCAGCGCACGATCATCATGCTGGCCATGAATTTCCACCAGCCGACGACCGAGTTCCCGCAGCAGCGTGACGCTCGCGGCCTGATCATTGATGAAAACCCGGCTGCGTCCATCCGATGTCTGCACCCGGCGCAGAATAATGTCGCCATCATCGCTGATATCATTGTCGCGCAGAAGCGCCCGCGCGGGATGAGCGCCTGCCACGTCGAACACGGCAGTCACCTGCCCCTGCTCTGCGCCATGACGCACAAGCGAGGCATCGCCGCGTGCCCCAAGGGCAAGCGACAAGGCATCAAGCAGAATGGATTTACCGGCGCCGGTCTCACCCGTGAGTACCGACAAGCCATCGCGAAACTCAATGTCGAGCCGTTCAATCAGAACAATATCGCGGATCGACAGGTGCGAAAGCATGAGTAGCTCAGGTTAAAGTCTGTTATGCGCCATCTTTTTTGCCGCCAACAATCGATTGGGCAGCCTGTGACAACCATGAACCGGCATTCTGGCGAGGCTCCAGACCACCTGATTGCAGCAGCTTGTAGCTGTCCTTGTACCACTGGCTATCAGGATAATTCTGTCCAAGCACCGCAGCGGCTGTCTGGGCTTCACTGGTCAGACCAAGCGCATAATAGGCTTCTGTCAGACGTGCCAGCGCTTCTTCGATGTGGCGGGTATTGGAATATTGTTCAACAACGCCGCGGAAGCGCTTGATTGAAGCAAGATAGTCCTTGCGCTCCAGATAGTAACGCCCGACCTGCATTTCCTTACCGGCGAGCTGGTCGCGGCCAAAGCGCATCTTTTCCCTGGAGTCATCAATATATTCCGACTGCGGGAAGCGTTCGATGACTTCATTGAATGCAGCGATGGAGCGGCGTGTCATGCTCTGTTCGCGCGTCACATCGGGGATCTGCCGGTAGTAGCAAAGGCCGGTGATGTAATAGGCGTAGGCAGCTTCCGGCTGCGTCGGATAAAGCGCGATGTAACGCTTCGTCATGGCAAGCGCATCATCATATTTGCCGGAGCGATAATTCGCAAAAGCGCCCATCACGAGCGCCTTGCGGGCAAATTCAGAATAGGGGTGCTGGCGGTCAACCGCATCGAACTTCTTGGCGGCCTCGTCAAGACGGCCTGCGTTTAGATTGGCAAGGGCCTGATTGTAAAGCACATCGGCGGGCTCGATTGTGTCGACATAAGCAGACAGATCGAGGTCATCATCTTTCGAAGCACAACCTGAAATAGCGGTAATACCAGCAACGGACGCCAGAAGAAGGGCCAAACGGGCCTTGCTGCCAAACCCTGCACTCATCGACATTCTGCAACTCGCCATTCTGTCTTAGGCCCCATTCAAGAAATTAGAGCATTCTGCGCAAATTCGATATCACGTTTGCGCATCATGCTCTAGATACAGTCAAACTAACCGTCAGTTGGGCGTTCTTAAACCACAAGCCGACAGAATCAGCAATCTTATTGCCATCTAATCGTCCAAATTTGTGGCAGAGACAGAAATGAGCTGTGAAAAGGCAATATTCCTTTATTTTGGCAGCGAAAGATGGCCGACCTTGTAAATCTGGGTGGCGTCATTGACCGGACCCGGCCCTTCAGCGCTCCACAGACGGAATCGCACAACTGTCCATGTGGTGGGCTCAAAGCCGGTGACAGAGGCGACAACGCCCGATTGTTCGATGTCTTCAATGGCCTTTTCGCTCTCCAGACGCCGACGGTCGCCGACGGATATATTGACATCAACAGGCAAAATCTCCCGCGTTGCAAATACCGCCTGTGCAACATCTGGTGCTATACGCGCCTGCCAGACGAACCAAGATTTCACCTGTGGCCGTCCAAACGAGTGTGACACAGCAACAAACCCATCCCCGCCGAGAAAATTGTTCAGGCCCTGCACGTCGTCCCAGAGATAAAATGGTGCATAGAGATTGTCACGGCTACGGGTTTCATCGGTACGACGTGCCGACAGATAGGCCTTGAAGCGAAGATGCGGGAAATTGTCGAGCAAATGCCCCTTCTCCGCAATACGGCGGTCAATGATCCCCATGTCGTAATCGGCAGGCAGGGTAAAACTATACTGCATGGCGATCATGGTTCGATGCCTTTCCGGTCGACAGGTTCAAGCCAGTGTACCGACTTGCCCTCATGCACAGCCTGGATGCTGACATAGGAGAATGCGCTCCTATCGCTGGCGCCATGCCAATGGCGTTCATTCGGGGCGAACCAGACGCAATCCCCTGCCCGCAGTTCCTCAACCGGGCCACCATCGCGCTGGGCGAGACCAACACCCGACAGCACGTAGAGAAATTGCCCGCGTGGATGGGTATGCCAATGCGTGATGACATCAGGATCAACCGTTGCACGCATGACGGTGTTCTCGCCCTCCTGTTCGCTTTCGAGCAGCATTTCCGCCCAGAACGGCGCGGAGGAAATACCATCAGGAGAACGCGCGATTGCTGTTCCTGCCCGGCGCACCGTCATTTGGCCGGGGCAGGTCTTTGGTTTGGTTAGTACACGGTCATTCATGGGACTATCACCTGTTTTGAAAGAAGCTTGATCAGGCAACCTCGAACATCTGCATACCGCCATTGGCGAAGGACCATTCATCCCGGCTGGAGGTGCTGATAATGATCATGACGTCTTCGGGTCGCACACCGGGGGCAGCCGCAAGCCGCTCAACCAGCCGCTCGTAAAATGCCTTTTTCGTTGCCGTATCGCGCGGCTTGCCGATCGCAATGGCGAAAATGATGAAATCATCGGAACGCGGACCACCAAGATAGTTGCGGTCAAAAATGAACTCGTTCGGGCGGTGCTGATGGATAACCTGGAATAGGTCATTAACAGGGACATTGAAGGTCTCGATCATGGCCTGATACAGGCTGTCAGACACGGCCTTCAGATAGTCATCAGACTTACCCTCACGCAGGGAAATACGGGCGAATGGCATGGACCTATCCTCTTTGATCTGGCGCTCCGGTTTCTGGTGGCGGGCGCTATTGAACTTGACCAAATGGTTTTAGCACGCCACAATCATCCTGATAATCAGAAATAACTGGATCAATGATCCTGAAAAAGTGGATTAATGGCGATGCGTCAAACCACATTTGATCTCGATGTTCTGCGAACCTTCGCCACGGGCGTTGATCTTGGCAATTTTGCCAAGGCGGCGGACAGGCTCGGCCGTTCCACCTCAGCTGTCAGCGCGCAGCTGAAAAAGCTGGAGCAGCAGGCGGGTACGCCCATCTTCCAGAAAGCCGGGCGCGGGCTGGCGCTCACCGATGCGGGCGAGACCATGCTTGCCTATGCCAGACGGTTGCTTGACCTGAATGACGAGGCGGCGAGCGCCATCCATGGCATTGAACTGGAAGGCTGGGTACGGCTCGGTCTGCAGGAGGATTTCGGCGAAACCCTGCTCCCCAATATTCTCGGGCAGTTTGCCCGGGCGCATCCGAAAGTGCGCATCGAAGCGCGTGTTGCCCGCAATGCCGAGCTGGTTGATCGCGTCACCTCAGGCCGTCTTGATCTCGCATTGGCATGGAATATCGGCGCACCACTCCCCTACGGTCAACGCATCATGGATGTGCCCATGTGCTGGGTGGGTTCGGTCAATCCCAATATGGTCTGGCAAAAATCCGATGGCGACCCCCTGCCGCTGGCCGCGCTGGAAGCGCCCTGCCTCTTGCGCACGGCAGCCATCAACGCGCTTGACCGCGCCGGCATTGCCTGGCGGCTGGCGTTTATCAGCCCGAGCCTTGGCGGCTTATGGGCGGCAACGGCAGCGGGGCTGGGCCTGACCATCCGCACACCGATTGGCTTGCCCAAATCTGTCCAGTTGATTTCACCGGAGGAAAACGGGCTGCCCGTTTTGCCAAAAATTGGACTGGACCTGCTGCGTGCCGACTCGGAACCCGCAGCTGTTACCGCGCGATTGGCCTCGATCATTTTGCAAGCATTGCAGGATTTCATGCCTGTCCGGGCGGAGGCTGCTTAGTTGCATGACGATTGTGTGTGGTTCGTGGTTCGTGGTTCGACAGGCTCACCATGAGGGAGAGTGCGGATGCAACGATAATCGTCAACGTTGCAGAATAAAGCCCCCTCACCCTGAGCTTGTCGAAGGGCCTCGTGGTGAGCCTGTCGAACCACGCACTCCCGACAGCACCGTCGCCTTCTACCCCTCTCCGTCACCTTCTACCTCTCTCCGTCATCCTCGGGCTTGACCCGAGGACCCCCTCGCGGAACGGGTATATCCGCATTTGTGAAATGCATTGGGTAAATCCCGACTTCGATGTGGAATTGTACTATCTCACGCGATGCGAGATTGGGTCCTCGGGTCAAGCCCGAGGATGACGGAGGGTTGAGCGTTTTTGGATGACGGAGAGATGTTTTAGAATATTCAGCATGTCTAAATCACCCGGGGCGCAAACACCGCTGCATTGACCGCGCCCAATGATGCAGCTTGACCGGCTTGATCAGGCATCTCGACAATCTCAAACCCCGATGGATCAGACAATAGCGCGCGCAGTGCCATGGCGTTCAATCGGTGCCCGCCACGATAGGACCGGAAGCAGCCGATAAACGGGCTACCGGCCAGCGCAAGATCGCCCACCGCATCCAGCGTCTTGTGCCGCACGAATTCATCCTTGAAGCGCAGGCCACCGGGATTGATGATATTGTGGTCGTCACCGATAACGAGCGAGTTATCGAGCGATGATGCCAGCGCCAGTCCTGCCGCCCAGAGCTTTTCCACATCGCGCATGAACCCGAAAGTGCGGGCGCGGGATATCTCGTCGCGGAAAACCGCTTCGCTCATATCGCCGGTGAAGGCCTGCCTGCCGATGACGGGGGTCTCGAAATCGATCTCCACCTCATAGCGCGTACCATCATACGGGCGAAACTCTGCCCACGACGCTCCAGCCTCAATGCGCGATGGCTTGAGCACGCGGATATACCGGCGCTTGGCCATTTGAGCCACAAGCCCGGCCTGATCAAAGGCTGCAAGGAAAGCCGCTGATGTTCCATCAACGATGGGCACTTCCGGTCCGTCAATCCTGATAGTCAGATTGTCGATCCCTGCCCCCGATATGGCGGCCATGACATGTTCGACGGTGCTGACACTGACGCCATTCCGATTGGTAAGGGTGGTGCTCAGATCCGTTGTGCCGACTTCCGAGATCAAGGCTTTGATCTCATGGCTGGCGCCCGCCGAATCGAGCCGGTGAAAGACAATGCCGGTATTGGGGTCCGACGGCAGAAATGTCATGTTCACGGGCGTGCCACTGTGCACACCAATCCCGGAAAGCGAGACGCTCTTCGCTATTGTTGTCTGAAAACTTTGCAACAAAAACCCCATGCCTGTGTGGCAACATCAATAGCGCCATATGACTATCGTGCTCGGCTGCCCGTGATTCCGAAGCGCCGTCATACTGAATTTTCTGCGCTTTAAGCTACATATGGCAAAGCGAAACGCAAAATCAAGCTCACGCACTGCCTGCCATGAACGCAGCCGCTTTATGTCTTGGTTCCTTTCGTAAAGGTATTTTTGACCCGCTCGGAACGCGCGAAGTAGATGATCCAGAGCACACAGCCAACATAGGCACGGGACATATCGTCAGGCACTCTTGCTGTCAGTGAAAAATCACTGAACACCTTGGAAAAATAATACAGCGACACATTGTCAAACGTACTGGCAAGGCTCGTTAAGACAATGAAATTGATCGCCCAATCTGGAGCTCTGAAATTTTCAGAAAAGATCAGATTCAAAGTAAAGACACCAAGGGAAACGCTAGTGACTCCCAAAAACAGGGATATTGCTGCGGATATGGCAACACCAGGATAGGCTGTACGAACTGGCTTCCATTCTTCTGCCGTTAATTCAAACGCGTCGTAGCAGATATTTATGCAGGTCAAAACGATGGCCAGACAAATAACAATCACAGCGACATTGAGCCAGCCGCCAAAGCCCTTGGGACCTTTATCAACCGAAGATTCCTCCGTCACTTCAATGCCCCCAGCACAATAAAAAGAAAAACCCGCCATTGATACAATGGCGGGTTTTTCGGCTCCGAACAATCCGTGATCGGATCAATTAGCCTGACGGCGCAGGAATGCCGGGATTTCAAGCTGATCATCTTCCGACGACTGGCGGGACTGCGGCTGAACACGGCCCTGTTCGTCAAGCTGTCCGCGGCGCGGTGCATAGATCGATGCATCCTGCGACAGCGGGCGGCGTGGCTCTGCCGGGCGCATGGCTGGTTCGCGTGGCTGCGCTGGCTCAAGCCGTGCCGTATCGTCTTCACGGCGGGTCAGGCCAGCGGTCAGACGCTTCAGGAGACCCATCGGGCCACGGTCTTCGTGGCTGTCATAGGATGCCTGATCACGGCCATGATCGCGTGCATTGAGTTCTGCCTGAACAACCGGCGGGAAGTCAGCAACATTAGGCATGCGTGGTGCCGGTGCTGGCTGTGGAGCCGGTGCGGCCTGCACAGGAGCCTGTGGCTGCGGTGCTGGCTGATGAACCGGCTGCTGCGGTGCAGCGGCAACAGGCGCATCAAACACCTCCGGAGCAGGTGCCTGGAAAATACGGCTCTGCGGGCGGAATTCCTGTTCGGCAGGCTGCGGTGCGCGCTGTGGCATTTCCATTTCGGCGGCGCGCATGGCGTCAGCGACCGGATCTGCGATACGGGCGGCTGGCTGCTGCACAACAGGACGTGGTGCAACGGTTTCAACACGGGCAGCTGGCTGCTGGACCGGCTTGGCAATCGGCTTCATCGGCTGGCGAAATTCGATCGGCGCAGGCGCCGCATCTCCCACCTGCTTGTCGATACCTGTTGCCACGACCGAAACGCGGATGATGCCTTCGAGGCTTTCGTCGAAGGTTGCGCCGAGGATGATATTGGCATCCTGATCGACTTCTTCGCGAATACGTGTTGCAGCCTCGTCAACTTCAAACAGCGTCATGTCACGGCCGCCGGTGATCGAGATCAGCAGGCCCTTGGCACCGCGCATGGAGGTTTCATCCAAAAGCGGGTTGGCAATTGCAGCTTCGGCAGCGGCCATTGCACGGCCATCACCGGAGGCTTCACCCGTGCCCATCATTGCCTTGCCCATCTCGCGCATAACCGAACGAACGTCGGCGAAGTCGAGATTGATCAGGCCTTCCTTGACCATCAGATCGGTGATGCAGGCAACACCGGAGTAAAGAACCTGATCGGCCATCGCGAAGGCATCGGCAAAGGTCGTCTTGTCATTGGCGATGCGGAAGAGGTTCTGGTTTGGAATGACGATCAGTGTATCGACATTCTTCTGCAGGTCTTCAATGCCCATATCGGCGGTGCGCATGCGGCGCTGGCCTTCGAAATGGAAAGGCTTGGTGACAACACCAACAGTCAGGATGCCTTTTTCGCGTGCGGCGCGGGCAACAACAGGGGCTGCACCAGTACCGGTACCGCCGCCCATACCAGCCGTTACGAAGCACATATGCGTGCCCTGCAGGTGATCATTGATTTCATCGATGCATTCTTCAGCGGCTGCGCGGCCAACTTCCGGCTGCGAACCAGCGCCAAGACCTTCTGTTACCGCCGCGCCAAGCTGAATAAGACGTTCAGCCTTTGACTGCGCCAGTGCCTGGGCGTCCGTATTGGCCACAACAAACTCAACACCGCGCAAACCGGCATTGATCATGTTATTGACCGCGTTGCCACCGCCACCACCAACACCAAAGACGGTGATCCGGGGCTTAAGCTCGGTAATGTCCGGCTTTTGCAGATTGATGCTCATTTGTCTGTTCCTTTTTCCTTTACCGCGTCGCCGCCGCGGTATCTTTTTTGGGTTTCCCCGGATTGATCAAAAACTCTCTTTCAGCCACTGGCCGATACGCTGAAAACGCCCACCCGTACCTGTCATCAGCGACGATGAACCGGCCTTTACAGAACGCTCCTCAATTCCTGCCACCTGCGGATAGATCAACAGACCGACCGCTGCGGAGAAAGCTGGCCCCTTGGCTGCTTCGGGAAGCCCCGTAACACCCAGAGGACGGCCAATACGTACGTTGCGGGCCAGAATACGGCGCGCCACTTCAGGCAAGCCGGCCAACTGGCTGGCTCCACCTGTCAGGACAACACGCTTGCCGACAATCTGGCCGTAGCCGGATTGGTTCAGGCGATCACGTGCCAATTCCAGTGTTTCTTCCACACGAGCCCGGATGATGCGGGTAAGCACGGCGCGTGGATATTGATTGGGAACGTCCCGGCCATCATTGCCGAGCGGCGAAACGCTGATGAGGTCCCGGTCATCGGCTGCACTTGGCAGGGCCGAACCGTGCATGACCTTCAAACGTTCCGCATCGTCCATATGGGCGGAAAGACCGCGTGCCACATCCATGGTGACGTGGTTGCCGCCAATCGCGATGGCATCGGCATGAATGAACTTGCCTTCGGAGAAAACCGAAATCGTTGTCGTACCGCCGCCCATATCGATGCAGGCCGCACCCATTTCCGCCTCATCATCGACAAGCGCCGAAAGGCCGCTGGCATAGGGCGTTGCAATCATCGCTTCAACCGAGAGGTGGCAGCGGTTGACGCACAATTCGAGATTGCGCAACGGCGCCGCATCGGCGGTCAGCACATGCATCTCGACACCGAGCGTATCGCCGATCATGCCAAGCGGATCGCGGATACCTTTTTCGCCATCGAGCGCATAACCGATAGGGAGCGAGTGAACGAGGTGACGCTCCGTTGCCAGCGCCTGCTTGGCACCCGCAGCAAGCACTCGGCGAATGTCGGACTGGTCGACTTCATGACCACCCAGATTGATACTGGCGGAAAAGCTTTCGCTCTTCAGGCGACCGGCAGAAATATTGACGATCATCGAATCAACAGTCAGGCCAGCCATACGTTCAGCCGCATCGACCGCCAGACGGATTGCCTGTTCGGCCGCATCGAGATTGACGATGACGCCGGATTTGATACCGCGTGATTTCTGATGTCCGATACCCAGCACTTCAATGCGATGGGTACGGCCGGGCAGATGCGAACTTTCCTCGCGCGGACGCAGCCGGGCGATGATGCAGCACACCTTGCTTGAACCAATATCAAGAACTGTCAAAGACCGCGTCCGTTTTGCGGAAGCAGCTCCAGATGACGCGCTCTTTCCGTTCAGAATACTCATATACGCTTCTCCGAACGCTTAGGCGCTTTGTCTCGCGCCTTCAAAAACTCTACGCGCTGAACCATCGCATCTGGTGTCAGCTTCACAACAACCCGGTCCGAAAGCCGCATATCCACCGACGATATCGCGCGGGACAAAAGCCCGTCTTTACGGTCCATATTCACGATATCCGCAAGCGCCTGATCAATACGGAATTCCGGCAACATCACGGTTACGCCGTTTTTCAGGATCAGGTCCCAGCGCCGGTCGGCTACACGGGCATAGGCCTTGACCTCGGAAACGACCTGCGGGAATGCAGCAATCTGGGCGAACAGCATTTTCGCCTGCTTGTCAGCACCAGCACCCATAATCAGCGGCAACCCGGCATTGCGGCCAGCCGTGTAAGGAACAATCACACGACCATCGGCATCGATGACCGACAGATCATCGCCGTTCTGCCAGATGGCCAGCGCAGAGCGCTCATGGATCGAAATCTGGATGGTGTTCGGATAAACCTTGAACACATCAACGGATTCAACCCAGGGCAAGGTAGCAACAGCCTTTTGCGCATCGGCCGCACTCAGACCAACCAGTGACGTCTCGCCATCAAGACCAAGCGCACCAAGCACGTCGATCTCCGAAGTTTCCTTGTTGCCGACAACCTTCACATCTTCGATGGCAAAGCCGAAGGTCGAAGTCGTCACCTTGACCACCTCGGGCGCATGGCCGCCGAGAATGGCACCGTAAGCACCGGTCAGAGCCAGAAACACCACGGCACCGAGCGTGCCGGTGTGATTGGGAATATGAACTTCACCCTCGACCATACGGGTAAAGACGCGCACAGGCTTGCGCAGGAATTTCGGCAGGACAAAGCGGAAACGGCCAAAAGCTGCCGTCCTGTCCGAAGACACCGGCGCCACACCCCGTGGGTGTATATTTTTGCCCTTCAACGCAAACACGATGCGTCCTCCACCATCCAACTCAACAATTCACCGAAGGTATGCCCCGCAGCTTTGGCGATATCAGGTACAAGAGATGTTGGAGTCATGCCCGGCTGAGTGTTTACCTCCAGCCAAATCAGTTCGCCATCTTCGGAAAAACGGTCGTCGTAACGGAAGTCCGACCGGCTAATCCCTTTACATCCAATTGCCTGATGCGCCTTGAGTGCTAGTGTTTGTATTTTTTGGTAAATTTTTAGTGAAATTTTTGCCGGACACACATGATTTGATCCGCCTGCAACATATTTTGAATCATAATCGTAGAACTGATGGCCCACAGGGATGATTTCGCACACCCCGATTGCCACATCGCCCATCACCGCGCAGGTCAATTCGCGTCCATGGATGTAACGCTCGACCATAACTGTGTTGCCATATTTCCATTCAGGCGAGGTGATCACCTGCGGCGGATGCGACTGATCCTCCTTGACGATGACGACACCGAAGCTCGAACCTTCATTGACAGGCTTGACCACGTAAGGTGGCTTCATCGGGTGCTTGGTCGTAAAATCAAAACGGTTCATCACCTTGGCTTCCGCCACGGGAACACCGGCAGCCTTGGCAACAATCTTGGCCTGTTCCTTGTCCATGGCCAGAGCCGAGGCAAGCACGCCGGAGTGCGTATAGGGAATTTCCAGATATTCGAGGATGCCCTGAATTGTGCCGTCTTCACCAAAAGGACCATGCAAGGCGTTGAACGCCACATCGGGGCGCAATTCGGCGAGCACACTGGCGACATCACGCCCCACATCAACACGGGTGACCTGGTAACCTTCAGCTTCCAAGGCCGCAGCACAGGCATTGCCCGAGGAGAGACTCACCGGACGTTCCGATGAAAACCCACCCATCAGCATCGCAACATGCTTTTTCGCCATGGAGGCAACCCCTTTTACGCATCCCGCCACTACTGCACCGCGCACCCCCATCGGACACGCAAAGGACACAGCAGCATCCCTCACTGGCGCATCACCACTCCAAAAACCGATACGATTTCCGGGGCTCTGCGCAGCCGAAAAAAGACATGAGTTTCCGCAAGCCCGGCGATCAAGACCGCAGGCACCCGAGGCTGACACAAATCAGCCGACTCAAATCAGTTAACGCTTGTCCCTAAAGAATCAGAGAGTTGATTCGCTGACAAGTCCCCTTTGATTCAACAATGATATTTCGTGGAAAAAAAGAGTCATGAGCCCGATTATGCGGCCCGTGTTGCCGCTTCGATTGCCCCGGCAATCCATTCATTCAGACTTTTGTTCTCCGCTGCGGCTGCCAAAACGGCAGCCTCGTGAACTTCAGCAGCCAGACGAACATTAAAACGGCCGGAAAATTCGCGAAATGGCGCAATGCCCTTCTCCGCACACATCTCAAGAAAGACCTGAAGAGACTTTCTCCCCTCCAAAAGAAGCCCGTCAACGCTTTGCGCGTAAAAATCTGCACCGCCGTTCAGCCCAAGAAACTCACCTCTTATCAGGCTGATCTCGGGATGAAAGGAAATGACCGCTTTGTGGCCATCTATATCCAGAATGTTCTTCAAGGTCCTATCTGCACCAAAGTTGCGCGATGTCTTCTATTCAAATTATTGGTACCAAAATTCAGTACTATTACAAAATGTTTTCGGTTCAAAAACTACAAAAGCTGTCCCAGATACTCCTGGACTTCCTGACCGGGACGGAAAAGCCCCAGACGCTTGATTTCCCAATGCAGGTGAATGCCGGAATTTTCCAGCACGCGGGCACGGATTGTCTCACCGAGCGTTTCCAGATCATGCCCGCTGGCAGTGCCCGTATTGATCATGAAATTGCAGTGCATCGGCGACATTTGGGCACCGCCAATCATCAGGCCACGACCGCCAGCAGCGTCGATTTCCTTCCACGCGGAAGTGCCTTCCGGGTTTTTGAAGGTTGACCCCCCGGTTTTTTCGCGGATCGGCTGCACTGTCTCGCGGTGCTGCTGAACCGCGTTCATCGCCGCCTGAATGGCGTGAGTTTCGCCGGGTGTGCCCTCAAGCAGGGCGGAGGTGAAAATCAGATCCTTGGCCGCACCGGAATGCCGATATTCATAGCCCATATCCGCATTGGACAGGATGTGCACATTGCCCTTGCGATCGAGCGCCCGTACCTCGACTACGCGCTCGCGCGTTTCGACACCATTGGCACCGGCATTCATGCGCAGCGCACCCCCGAGGCCACCGGGTATGCCATGGTAAAAATGAAACCCGGCAATTTTTGCCTCAAGCGCGGTTGCGGCAAGCCGCTTGTCGGGCGTTGCCGCTCCGGCGCGCAACTGCGTATCGCCGACGCGCTCGACTTCACCAAAGCCCTTGGCCGACAGGCGCACGACAAAACCCGGCACACCGCCATCACGCACCAGAAGGTTGGAGCCGATGCCAACAACGAGGATCGGATATTCTTCGGGGACGGCTTGCAGGAAGGCAGCAAGGTCTTCTTCGTCGGCGGGCTGGAACATGACTTCAGCAGGGCCACCGGCGCGGAACCATGTGACTTTTTCCATACCCATATTGGGCGTCAGCCGCCCGCGTAAGCCAGAGAAACGATCTCCGAGCTTGCCAAGCAGAGCCTCGCCGTCAATCCTTGAAGACATGATATCCTTCCAGCAGTTATGGCGTGAGGCACCCCGTCCTCACGCAACCGCAAACTCTAAAGCGCAGCAAGTTCCTTTGGCAAGGCATAAGCCCACTGGGTGATATTGCCAGCCCCGAGAAACACGACGAAATCGTCAGGCTTGGCGATGGTCGCAATCAATGGCGCAATTTCCTGCGGACCAGTGACATAGCGTGCATCACGATGCGCTGCCGTCTTGATGCGGGAAACCAGCGCTTCCGACGTAACGCCCTCAATGGGGTCCTCACCTGCCGTATAGACAGGAGCAACGACAACCGTATCGGCATCGTTGAAACATGCTGCGAACTCATCAAACAGGCTGGCAAGGCGGGTAAAACGATGCGGCTGCACGACAGCGATCACCCTGCCCTTGGCGGAATCGCGTGCTGCTTTCAGCACGGCCTTGATCTCAACCGGATGGTGTCCGTAATCATCGAACACCTCGACACCCTTCCACGATCCCGTGTGGGTGAAGCGCCGCTTCACGCCACCAAAGGATGACAGACCTTTTTTGATATCATCAGCCGAAATACCGAGTTCATGCGCAACGGCAATCGCCGCCGTCGCATTGGACACATTGTGCTTGCCGGGCATTGGCAGGCGCAAGCCCTTGATTTCAGTGGTCTCTCCGGTTTTGCGCTTTGATATCTGCACATCGAACAACGACGATGGGCCATCGACAACGAGATTGACGAAGCGCACATCGGCCTGCGGATTTTCACCATAGGTGATGACACGGCGGTCCTCGATGCGTGACACCAGCGATTGCACTTCCGGATGGTCAAGACACATCACGCCAAAGCCATAGAACGGTACGTTCTCGACAAATTGGCGGAAGGCTTCGCGCACCCGGTCAAACGTGCCGTAATGATCGAGATGCTCAGGATCGATATTGGTGACAACTGCGACATCGGCAGGCAGCTTCAAAAATGTGCCATCGCTCTCATCAGCTTCCACCACCATCCATTCACCGGCACCCATGCGGGCATTGGTGCCATAGGCATTGATGATGCCGCCATTGATAACGGTCGGATCGAGATTGCCCGCATCGAGCAGGGTCGCGACCATGGATGTGGTTGTGGTCTTGCCATGGGTGCCGCCAATGGCAACGGCCTGACGGAAGCGCATAAGCTCGGCCAGCATTTCGGCACGGCGGACAATCGGCAGAAGCTTTTCGCGCGCCGCAACAATTTCCGGATTGGTTTTCTTGATGGCAGTTGACACCACGACAACCTCGGCATCGCCAAGATTATCAGCATTGTGCCCGACAAAAACCTCGATACCCTTCTCACGCAGACGCTGCACATTGGCGCTGTCTGCCTGATCGGAACCCTGAACCTTGTAGCCGAGATTATGCAGGACTTCGGCAATGCCGCTCATGCCGATACCGCCGATACCGATAAAATGAACAAGGCCGATGTTGAGCGGCATCTTCATGGACGCACTCCTTTTTTAATTGCAGTCATGGATTGGCCTGTTGCAATAGCCTCTGTGACATCAGCAAGCAACCGTGCAGCATCAGGCTTGCCGGTCGAGCGGGCTTTATCCGCAATAAATGCCAATCGGGTCGGTTCATGCATGGCACTGCTCAGGATCGTGGCGATCCTTTCAGGCGAAAGCTCTGACTGCTTGATCACATCGGCGCCGCCTGCGGCCTGTAGCGCAGCAGCGTTGGCCGCCTGATCATGATCAAGCGCATGGGGGAAAGGCACCAGAATGGCCGGACGGCCAATGGCAGCGATTTCCGAGACGGTCGATGCGCCGGAGCGCGACATGACGAAATGCGCATCTGCCATCCGGCGCGGCATATCCTTGAAAAACGGCGCGACATCCGCCTTCACACCCATGGCCTGATAGGCGGCACGCACCTGCGCTTCATCCTCGGCCCGCGCCTGTTGTGTGAGCACAAGACGAGCGCGGTCATCAGGCGACAAAAGCTTTATCGCTGCGGGAATGGCCTCGGAAAAATACGAAGCGCCCTGACTGCCGCCGAACACCAGAAAATGAAACGGCTGATGCGCCTGTGAAGCTTTGTACGGCTTGCCGACTTCCGCCAAAACCGACGGGCGCACCGGATTACCCGTCACCACGATCTTGCCCGCATAGGGGCCTTCGCCCTGCGGCAGGAATCCGCCAGCAATGGCACTGACACGGCCAGCCAGCGCCTTGTTGGCACGGCCCATCACCGCGTTCTGCTCATGAATGAGTGTCGGAATTTTCAGGGCCGTTGCCGCATAGAGCGGCGGCAGGGTCGGATAACCGCCAAAGCCCGCAACGAGCTTGGGTTTCAGCCTCCGGAACAGTTTGCGCGAATCAAGATTGCCCTGCCATAACGTCCAGAAGGTGCGGGCCAGCGAAATCGGGTTGCGCCCGCCAATGGTTGCCGAGCGCACCACATGGATTTCCTTGGCCGGGAAAGCACCCGCAAAACGTTCCGCACGATCATCCGTCACCAGATGGATGTCCCAGCCACGTTCAATCAGTTCATGTGCCAGCGCTTCCGCCGGAAACAGATGACCACCTGTGCCCCCGGCACATAAAACAATAATTCCTTTGGACATCGGCAACTCAGACTGCGTTGGCCAGTGACGGCGTTTTCGAATTCGCCAGTGTTGCCGAGCGTCTTCCTTCCGGTCTTCTTCGTGTCAGGGCCAAAAGCAACCCTGTCGAGATTGCCACCGAAATCAGTGACGAACCACCGTAGGAAATGAACGGCAGCGTCATACCCTTCGCGGGCATCAGATGCAGATTAACCGACATATTGATGATCGACTGGAAGCCGAACAGGATCACAAGTCCGGATACGGCAAGGCGGGTGAAATCCTCCCGCTCTTTCAGCGCGATCGACAGGCCGCGAACCACGATGAACGCGAAGATCAGAACGATTAGCAGGCAGAGCGCGATACCATATTCCTCAGCGGTCACCGAGAAGATGAAGTCCGTATGGCTATCGGGAATGATGCGCTTGATGGTGCCTTCGCCGGGACCCTGACCCAGCCAGCCGCCACGGATAATCGCTTCGCGTCCGGCATCCACCTGAAACGTATCGCCTTCGCCCGTCATGAAGCGGTCAATACGGCCCGCCACGTGCGGGAACACCGTATAGGCGCCGAAGAAACCCGCAACGCCAAGACCGCCGAGACTGACGATCCACAACCACGGCACGCCAGCCATGAAGAACATCGCGCCCCATGTAATCGCGGTCAAAATGGTCTGGCCAAGATCCGGCTGGGCCACCAGCAAAGCCGCGACCACACCAAACAGCACCATCGCGAAGAAATTGCCCGGAATATCCTTGCGCCGCTCATTTTCGGAAAACAGCCACGCACAGACAATCACAAAGGCGGGTTTCATGAACTCGGATGGCTGAATGGAGATACCGGCCAGCGATACCCAGCGCCGCGCACCCTTGACCTCAATGCCGAAGAACAGGGCACCAACCATCGCGACCATCGAGATGCCAAGCAGAATAATGGCAAAGCGCCTGATGGTGCGCGGTGCCATGAACGACACCGCAAACATGACGACCACCGCAGGCACCATGAACATTGACTGGTGCTTGACGAAGTAAAAGCTCTCAAGGCCGATGCGCTCGGCAACGGCGGGGCTTGCAGCAAACGAAAGGAGGATGCCCAATCCCATCAGAGTGAGACAGGCGGCCAGCAGGAAACGGTCTATCGTCCACCACCAGTCAGCGACGGGTCCACGGTCAATGCGGCTTACCATTAGTTTGCCCCTTCAATCGGTGATGCGCCCGCAAGCGCCAGCACGGCGGAGCGGAATGCCTCGCCGCGTTTCTCGAAATTCTGAAACTGGTCAAAACTGGCACAGGCGGGCGACAGCAGAACCACAGCTTCCTGCGCCCCGTCACCGGCTGCATCCCGCGCGGCGTGTTCCACCGCAGCGTTGATTGTGCCTGAAATCTCGTAGGGTGCCGCCTCGCCCAGTGTTGCGGCAAATTGCGGCGCAGCTTCGCCAATCAGATAGGCCTTGGCGATGCGTGGGAAAAAGCCTGACAACGAGGCAATGCCGCCTTCCTTGGGCAGGCCACCGGCAATCCAGTAGATACGCGGGAAAGAGGACAGCGCAGGGGCCGCCGCTTCCGCATTGGTCGCCTTGGAATCATTGACAAACAGCGTTTTGCCCTGCCGTGCCACCTGCTCCATGCGGTGCGCGAGGCCGGGAAAGGTTTTGAGGCCCGCATTGATCTCATCAACAGACAGACCGACGCAGCAGCAGGCGGCAAAGGCGGCCAGCGCGTTCTGGGCATTGTGTTCCCCGCGCAGCGAGCCGATGCCCTGCAGCGAGGCGACAGCGGTCCGCGTGCCATTCTCGGCCAGATAAAGCGTGGAACCTTCGGCGAAATAACCGTTCTGAATGGGCAGGCGCTTGGAGATGCGGATCACCCGCTTGCCCGCGCGTTCCAGCCGGTCGGCAATCGCCGCGCAGAAACTGTCATCAACACCGACAATCGCCGTATCGCTACCCGCCACCAGACGTTCCTTGATCTCGGCATAGTGCTGCATGGTGCCGTGACGGTCGAGATGATCCGGTGTCAGGTTCAAAAGGATACCGGCAGTCGGATTGATCGAAGGTGCAAGGTCGATCTGATAGGATGAGCATTCAACCACATAGTGGCGGCCATCGACAGGTGGCTCCAGCGTCATCACAGCCGTGCCGATATTGCCGCCAAGCTGCATATCACGGCCCGACGCCTTGATGATATGGGCGATCAGTGCAGTTGTTGTCGATTTGCCATTGGTGCCGGTGATTGCAATGAAGGGGCTATTTTTACCGGCCAGATTGCACTCACGCACAAAAAGCTCGACATCCCCGATGATTTCCACGCCCGCAGCGCGGGCCAGATCCACCGTCCAGTGCGGACGCGGGTGGGTGAGTGGCACGCCCGGGGACAAGACAAAGGACGAGAACAGTTTCCAGTCAACGAGCCGCAGGTCGGCGGTTTCGATACCAGCGGTTTGAGCCCGTGCAACGCTATCCGGATTATCGTCCCAGGCGATGACTTTCGCACCGCCAGCGGCAATTGCCTTGGCCGTCGCAATGCCCGAACCGCCGAGCCCGAAGAGCGCGACAGTTCTATCCTTCATGGAGTGGGCGGCGATCATGCAACTGGCCTTATCTGAGCTTGAGAGTGGAAAGGCCGATCAGCGCGAGAATGACGGCGATGATCCAGAAACGGATAACCACCTGGCTCTCGGTCCAGCCCTTCTTTTCGAAATGGTGATGGATTGGCGCCATCAGGAACACGCGCTTGCCTGTGAGCTTGAATGATGTGACCTGAATGATCACTGACATGGCTTCCATAACAAAGACGCCGCCGATGATGGCAAGAACGATTTCGTGCTTTGTCGCAACGGCAACGGCACCGATCAGGCCGCCCAGCGCCAGCGATCCCGTATCCCCCATGAAAATGGCGGCGGGCGGCGCGTTGAACCAGAGAAAGCCAAGACCAGCACCGATAACGGCACCCAGCACAACGGCAAGTTCACCCGTACCGGGCGTGAAGTGGATTTGCAGATAATCGGCAAAGATCGCGTTACCGGCGAGATAGGCAATCACCCCAAATGAGGCAGCTGCAATCATCACCGGAACCGTGGCAAGACCATCGAGGCCATCGGTGAAATTGACCGCATTGCCAGCGCCAACCATGACGAAGGCGGCGAAGGGAATGAAGAAAATGCCGAGATTAAGGATCAACTGCTTGGCGAAGGGGAAGGTCAGCGAGGAGGAGAAAGGTTCCTGCCCAACCTGCATGATGGCAAATCCGGCAAGTCCAGCGATCAGAAACTCGATACCGAGGCGCCCGCGTGCCGAAAAGCCCTTGAACGACTGTTTGCTGACTTTGAGATAATCATCATAAAAGCCGATGGCGCCAAAGCACACGGCAACCAGAAGAACGATCCAGACATAGGGATTTGACCAGTTGGCCCACAGCAGAGACGAGACCAGAATGCCTGACATGATCATCAGGCCGCCCATGGTCGGCGTACCGGCTTTCTTGAAGTGGGTCTGCGGACCATCAGCACGAATTGGCTGCCCACGGCCCTGCCGCACACGCAGTGAGTCGATGATGCGCGGGCCAAACAGGAACACAATCAGCGCCGAAGTGATCAGCGCACCGCCGGTCCTGAACGTGATGTAGCGAAACACGTTCAGAAATTGGATATGTTCCGCCAGACCGGCCAGATAATAAAGCATGTACTATGTCCCCATCCCCGTAGGCTCACTCGGCTGGACCGACGGGCTCCACGGTGTTGTACTTCTGTAGAATTGCCTTCACGATCCTGGCGAACCCGGTTCCCTTCGATGATTTGATCATGATCACATCACCGGCCCTGATCGTGCTCAGCAGATTTGACTGCAATTCGTCGACGCTCTGCCTGTATTCGGCATGGATTTCAACCGGCAAGGCCGCTTTTAACGCCGCCATTTCGGGTCCACCGAGGAAAACCATGTTGATATGATTGGCCGCAATCACCGGCGCCAGCTCCGCATGGAGTTTTGGTGCCTGCTTGCCAAGCTCCAGCATGTCGCCGAGAACGGCAATACGGCGGCCCCTGCCCGTCGGCACGGCAGCGGCAAGAAGCTCGATGGCCGCATGCATCGATGCAGGATTGGCATTGTAGCTCTCATCGATCAGCGTGAATGTACCCCGGCCGATCTCCAGCGTGTGGCGGGCGCCGCGGCCACTATCAGGTTTCAGCGATGCCAGTGCCAGCGTGACTTTTGTCATGTCAGCACCGGTCAGATGCGCAGCGCCCAGCACCGCCAGAACATTCTGCACGATGTGCCTGCCCGGAGCGCCGACCTTGACCACAACCTCGGAACCGGCAAGGCGCGCCGTCATGCAGGAGCATTCGCCATGCAGTTTCAGCGCGCGCAGGCGATAATCGGCACGGGCATTTTCGCCAAAGGTCTTGATATGCTCAACGCCCGCATCCACCGCCAGCTTCTCCAGAAGCTTGTAATGCTTGTCATCGCGATTGAGCAGGGCATAGCCGCCGGGCACAAGTCCTTCAAAAATCTCGGCTTTTGCCGTTGCAATTTCCTGCAAATTCTTGAAATGGCCAAGATGCGCCGGGGCGATCAGCGTGATGATCGCCACATGCGGGCGCACCATTTTTACCAGCGGTCTAATCTCGTCCGCATGGTTCATACCGATTTCAAAGACGCCGTAATCTGTATCCTCGGGCATGCGCGCAAGGGTCAGCGGCACGCCCCAATGATTGTTGAACGAGGCAACCGACGCATGCACATTGCCCGCATTGGCAAGCACATGCCGCAGCGCTTCCTTGGTGGTTGTCTTGCCAACGGAACCCGTCACCGCAATGATCTGTGCATGGGAACGCTCGCGCGCCGCCAGCCCAAGCCGTGTCATGGCCGCCAGCACATCGTCAACCACGATCATCGGGGTTTTCAGCTTGCCCAGCGCCGGAAGCTTCACTTCTGCAACCACCAGAAGCGCGGCACCTGCGGCAACCGCTGCGGTTGCATAATCATGACCATCAAGTGCATCGCCTTTGATGGCAAAGAACGCCTCACCCTTGCGCAGGGTTCGTGTATCGATGGAAATCCCGGTGATGCCTTCGGGCAGCGTGCCAACCGGCCTGCCGTTCATGGCCTCGATCATCGCTTCCGAGGTCCAGAGCAAACTCATGAGTTATGCTCCCCGGCAAGACGATCCTTGAGGGCCTGCGCCACTTCCGTGTGATCGGAGAATGGCAGGACGACATCGCCGACGGTCTGGCCTTCTTCATGGCCCTTGCCCGCAACGATCAGCGTATCGCCTGACTTCATCATGGCGACAGCGGCGCGAATGGCTTCGCGGCGATCACCAATCTCCTGCGCACCGGGAGCCGCAGCCAGAATTTCGGCGCGGATTGTGGCCGCAACTTCCGAGCGCGGGTTGTCATCAGTCACGATGACAACATCGGCAAGGCGAGTGGCGATTTCGCCCATCATCGGCCGCTTGCCCTTGTCGCGATCACCGCCGCAACCGAACACCACGATCACCCGACCCGTCGTGAAGGGGCGCACCGACGTCAGCACGTTTTCCATGGCATCAGGCTTGTGCGCATAATCAACATAGGCAGGTGCGCCCTCTTCCGTCGCACCAACAAGATCAAGCCGTCCCGGAGCACCCTTCAGCCGTTCAAGACCACGCATGGCAGCAGCGGCTGGAACGCCTGTTGCAATAGCGAGACCCGCAGCAACAAGGCCATTGGCCACCTGAAAATCACCCGCAAGCGGCAAGGTGATCTCGAAAATCTCACCTGCAATCTGTACTTCGACATGCTGGCGGAAACGCTCATGTTCAACGCGTTTCAACGTGATGAACTCGCCCTTGCGGCCAACGGTCAGGACCTTGCAACCCGCTTCAGTGGCAGCCGCAATGGTTGGCTTGGAAAACGGATCGTCGGCAAAAATAACAGCTGGCGCGCCCTTGGGCAGAAGGTCAGTGAACAGCCGCAGCTTGGCGGCGTGATATTCTTCGACCGTCGGGTGGTAATCCATATGGTCGCGGCCAAGATTGGTAAAAGCACCGGCTGTCAGCTTCACACCGTCAAGGCGGCGTTGATCAAGACCATGGGATGAGGCTTCCATGGCAGCGTGAGTTACGCCCTCTTCAACCAGTTCGCTCAAAAGCTTGTGCAATTCGACAGGATCTGGCGTTGTGAGAGAGCCATAATCATTGCGCGTTGGCGAAACCACGCCTGTCGTTCCGATACTGGCGGAGGCGAAACCGGCACCCGCCCAAATCTGGCGCGTAAAGGAAGCAACCGACGTCTTGCCACTGGTGCCTGTTATGGCAACCATCACATCGGGTTGAACCCGGTAAAAGCTGGCAGCAGCCAGAGCGAGCGCGCGGCGCGGATCGTCCACATAGATAATCGGTGCAGAAACATTGCTCAGCTTGGACCCGCTGGCAGCCACAATGATCGCCGCGCCGCGCTTTGCTGCGTCGGCGGCATAAACACTGCCGTCAGCTTTCGATCCCTTGAGCGCCGCAAAAAGGAAACCCGGCTTGATCTGCCGGGAATCCGAAGTCAGGCCAGTAATCTCCGTATCCCCGAATTCGGAGATCGCCAGGGCAGGTATGCCGTTCAAATCTTTCAGTTTCATGACCGAATCTGCTTTACTCATCACTGTCGTAGGAAACCTGCAATGGCGTTACTTGTTGGCCGAAATCGGGCTTTACCCCCAGAAATGACGCTGAACGGCGGATAATTTCGGCCACCATGGGCGCCGCATTGTAGGCCGCGATACCGCTGCTCTGCCCCTCGGCAGGCTTTGGTTCATCGATAATCGTCAGGACAACATATTCAGGTTTTTCAATCGGGAACGCTGCCACGAAGGCATTGAACCGCAGATCCTTGGCGTAGCGGCCATTGACAACCTTATCGGCTGTACCCGTCTTGCCGCCGACGCGATAACCTTTGACGTTGGCGTTACGGCCTGAACCTGTATCGCCATTGAGCTTGTACAAATAGCGCATATCATCGCTGGTTTTCGGCTTGATGACCTGTTCGGCCATCGACTGCGCCTGTTCAAGTGTGCGGGGCAGGAATGTTGGCTCGATCAGCTTGCCGCCATTGACCAGCGCTGCAGCACCGACAGCCGTTTGCAGCGGCGTTGTCGCCATGCCGTGACCGAAGGAGATCGTGATCGAATTCACCTTCTTCCACACTTTTGGCGAATATGGCCGGGCGATTTCGGGCAGTTCCGTCTTCATCGGATCAAGCAGACCAAGGCGCGTCAGGAATGCCCGGTGATTTTCAATGCCGACAGCATCGGCTTCACGCGCCGAACCGATATTCGATGAGAATACAAAGACTTCAGGCAGGGTCAGTACGCGCGCCTTGCCGTGGAAATCGTGGATCGTCTGGCGGCCAATAGTGATCGGGCGCGTCGCATCATAGGTGGTGTTGAGCGTCGCGCCATGATCGAGCGACATGGCCGTGGTGAAACTCTTGATTGTCGAGCCCATTTCATAAAGACCCGCCGACATGCGGTTCAGATGGTCCTTGTCGAGCGCGTTGAACGGATTGTTCGGATCAAAATCCGGCGCCGAGGCCATGGCCATGACTTCGCCGGTGTTGACGTTGAGAACAACAGCACCCGCCGCAATGGCACGGTATTTCTGCATCGCGGTGACGACGACATCGCGCACGACGTGCTGCACGCGCAGATCGATCGACAGGCGCACGGGTTCCAGCGAACGGCCATCGGCAAGTCCGACATCGCGCAGATCAGTCAGGCCCTGCCCATCGATATATTTCTCCATACCGGCAATACCCTGATTGTCGATATTGACGAGGCCAAGAATGTGTGAGGCCGTTGGACCACCCGGATAAAAGCGCGACTTTTCCGTGCGGAAGCCAATGCCGGGAATGCCGAGTGCCATGATCTGGCTTTTCTGCTGCGGTGTCAGACCGCGCTTGAGCCACGCAAAACCGGCTCCACTTTTCAGGCGGGCATAGGTTTGTTCGAAGTTAAGATCGGGCAGAACCGTCGAGAGCAGTTCATAGGCTTCGTCAGGATCAATGATCTTGCGCGGTTCAGCATAGAGCGATGCGGTCTTGATATCGGTTGCCAGCACTTCGCCATTGCGGTCAAGAATATCCGGGCGCGAGGCAAGGACGGTACCGGTCGGGCCGTTATAACCCGTCGTGTCTTCCTGCATGCCGTAGAAAATCAGCCGTCCGCCGATGACACCATAAATGCCGACAAAGCACATCATAGCCATCATCACACGGTTGCGCGCGCGATTGCCCGACTTTTTCTTCTTCGCATCCAGTTCGAATGCCGGGACTGTTCCGTTTTCCAGTTGCGCTGTTTTGCGTTTGATCCAGATCGCCATGTTAATGCGCAGCTCCCTTTGGCTTTGCACCAGGAACGCCAGCCGCAGGCTTGCTCACGCTGCCTGTCTTGATCGCATCGGTCTTTTTGATTGCATGTCCCGCATCTGCCTCGGTGATGAGGTTGGCAACATCATCGATCTTTTCAGCCGCTGGCTTGGCTCTGGGGATTTCATTGAGGTTGGCGATCTGCTGCGCTTCAACCGGCTGCAGGTTCAGCTGGCCCTGAAAGGAGGCGACAAGCTTCTGCAAACGGCTTGGCTGGGTGAGCAGGCTCCAATCGGCTTTCAAAAGATCAATCGTATCTTTCTCATCGGCGATCATACGCTCGATCTTGTGGACTTCCGTCATCTGCTTTTCAGCATCATGCTTGATTTTATACGTTATGCCCGCAGCTGCGATCATCAGCCCGATCAATATGATGTCGAAGGTGCGCAGCATGGATCAGCTCCTCGCCGTTTCATGAAAATGCGGAAGATTGGGCAGGCCATAGATCGAATGATCTTCAGCAAGCGGCGGATTTTCGGTACGGATAGCAGCGCGCAGCTTGGCCGAGCGTGCCCGCGGATTGCTTTCGGTCTCGGCATCGCCGGGTGCGACAACGCCTTTGCCAATGAGCGCGAAGCTCGCCAGCCGCACATGTGCCTGCGGCAGGTGGCGCGAGCCGCCGCTTGAACCGGCGCGATCATTGAAGAAACGCTTGACGATACGGTCTTCCAGCGAATGAAAGGTCACGACAACCAGACGACCGCCCGGCTTCAGCGCCCGTTCAGCCGCATGCAGGGCGCGGACAAGTTCGCCAAGCTCGTCATTGACGAAAATACGCAGCGCCTGAAACACCCGCGTTGCCGGATGAATCGGAATTTTTGGATTGCGTCCGACCAATGCTTCGATGGCGTTGGCAAGGTCACGCGTGCGGTGGAAAGGCTCGGTGGCGCGGCGCTTTTCAATCATGCGCGCGATACGGCCCGCATGGCGCTCTTCGCCAAGGAAATTAAAAATGCGGGCAAGATCACCGGTTTTCAGGCGATTGACCACATCGGCAGCACTTGGACCAGAACTCGACATGCGCATATCGAGCGGACCGTCCTTCTGGAAGGAAAAGCCGCGCTCCGCCTCATCGATCTGCATGGAAGACACGCCGATATCGAGCACGATTCCATCAGGGGCACCAAGCAGTGCGACCTGATCGAGCGTCGAGAATGTCCCCTGTACCAGCGTGAGACGTCCCGCATGGGCTTTTTCCAAAGCCCGCCCGGCTTCAATGGCTGACGGGTCGCGGTCGATTGCCGTAACCGAGGCACCGGTTTCGAGAATACGCGTTGTATAGCCGCCAGCGCCGAATGTACCATCAATGATCAACTGACCCGGACCGGGTTTCAGCGCAGCAATGACTTCATCGAGCAGGACCGGTATATGGCGCGTATTATCCTGACCGCCTGCACCTGCCATTATCCGTTTCCTGTCTGATTTTCCTGAAGACGCCGTTGCATCAGGCGTTGACGAACCTTTGCCCGATGCGCTTCGAACTGATCCGGCTGCCACATCTGAAAATGCGTGTTCGCCCCCGCAAAGGTCACATCCCCGGTAATGCCCGTATGCTCGCGCAGAAAGTCCGTCACCGTGATGCGGCCATCCGCGTCCAGTTTCAGAAAACCGCCATCCGCGTGCAGATAAAAAGACATATCGTCCGCCATCTCGGCGAAGGGGTCCTCGTTCTCCAGCCGCTTGTCGAAGCGTGTCAGCAGATCCGGCCCGCCCGCATCGAGGGCAGGAAGGTGCAGCGAGCGCAGCGCGTAGAGTTCCGTATGGCCGGCCTGCTGGATGATCGAACGAAAGTGCGCCGGCACGGATACCCGCCCCTTCGCATCGATCTTGTTCGTCACATGTCCAAGGAACCGGTTCAAAACGCAACACCGCCGTTTCCGCCGCGAGGGCCTGTTTCATTTCTACCCCTGCTCCACCCCTTGGAGCCCCATCAATAGCCATGGAAGCATTGGCCAAACCGGCCGATTGCAAGCCCTGGCATGCCAAATCCAATGTCGGGAAACACCGTGTCGACTGAACGCTACTGATGAAACCAATCGATATCATGGGGCACTATGGGCGTCAATGGGATTAGAGAACACATATGGGAGCAAGCCCGCAACCAGGCACACTTCCGGCGATTCTGAATTTATCGCTCATTAAGCTTAATGAACGGTTAGGAAAGGGAGTGATGGATGATTGATGGGTTGCATCATTGTGGGTGGTTCGTGGTTCGTGGTTCGACAAGCTCACCATGAGGGAGAGTGGGGATGCAACGATAATCATCAGCATTGCAGATCACAAAGGTTGCAGAACTAAACTGCCTTCATCATCCCTCTCCCTCATGGTGAGCTTGTCGAACCACGAACCACGAACCACGATCCAGCGGCGCTCACCCCCCTCTGCCCTGTCGGGCATCTCCCCCACAAGGGGGGAGATCAGCCTTCAATGCAATCTTGCACAATCTGCGACGTTTCCGATTGTGCAAAGGCGTTGATGTCAATGTGATCTCCCCCCTTGTGGGGGGTCCGAAGGACGGGCGAGACCCGTGGCTCGCCCCGGTAGTCCGACAGGGCAGAGGGGGGTGAACCCCGGCACACCACACACAAAAGCGCGTGATCGCCAAAAACAAACGATGAAGTGTCAGCTGGCCTGTAAGCCGGGTTCTGTATGGCTGGACTTTCGTCCAACGCGGCAGCCATTCATCTTGGACGGATGTTACCATCCGCCTCCTGCAACCTACCCGGACGACTGACCGGAAACCAATCGTCAGACTTTCGCCTGACACGCCGTCCCTATTCGGTTTTGCTCCCGGTGGGGTTTACCTTGCCGTTCCTGTTACCAGTAACGCGGTGGGCTCTTACCCCACCCTTTCACCCTTACCCCGTCATTCCTTGTGTCCAATCGGTAACGATCCGACACAACGAAAGACGGGGCGGTTTCCTTTCTGTGGCACTTTCCCTGGGGTCGCCCCCGCCGGACGTTATCCGGCACCGTGTTTCCCTGGAGCCCGGACTTTCCTCACATGCCGCCTTTCGGCTTTTGACATGCGCGGCTGCCCGGCCAGCTGACGAAGCGTATAAAAGGGTTTCGACGGCAAAACGCAAATGAAAAAGGCCGGATTGGTTATCCGGCCCTTGTCTATGAACAGTTCTCAATGAAATCAGCAACCCGTTTAGTTGGAAGCCATTTCCATCTTCACCTTGGCACAATAGTTGGCCGAAACAGGATTCATGCGCGTTGCGCCATGTCCGGCATTGTATCTGAGAATTGTACCGCAGGTCGTGCCATTGCCCAGCTTATGCGCTCCGGCAAGGTATTTCATGCCCCAGCGAATATTGGTTTCCGGGTTGTAGAGCGCTTGACGCGAACCAGTGTAACCAAGGCCGCGCGCTGTTTCGAGCTTGATCTGCATGAGGCCGATTTCTCCGGCGCTTCCCGTCATATCAGCGCGGTAATTGCTTTCCACCCGCACCACCGCATTGGCGAGCGAAACCGGCACGCCGTAAGAGGCGGCATAGGAACTGATAATCGTCGAATATTTCGTTGACCCTATCGATCCCACGGAAGATGGGATGCTAGCCGTGGTCATTGTATCGACATTGGCAAGGTTTCTGTTGCGGATCGTCACCTTGATGCGAGCCTTGGTTTCAACGATTGGGCGCTTGGCTGATGCCAGAACCTTTTTGCTGGTCCGCTGCTTCACGGCAACCTTTTTGCCCTTGCCGCCTGTCTGTCCAGCCTTGGCGGATTTCCCGCTTGCCTTTTCCTTTTCAGCGGCATCCCGTTTGGCCTTGAGGTAGTCCATCAGGTTTGTTGGCTCTTTCGGGCTACTATACGCTGCGCTTGAGCCAAAGAAGGCCGTCGCCCCGAGAAGGGCGATAATCATACCAATTTTTTTTGTCATCGTTTTCCGTCTAAATCGCTTGGGCGATGCGAGCGCACCACCAGATCCGTTCCACGCCAAAAATCAAAAAGGGCACCACCGGAACAATGGCTAAGGATGTGACGGTCCAATGCAGCCGAATATGGGTCGGCCAAATAACAAAGTATAACACATTGAAATATATAGGTTGCACTGCACAAAAAACAGCAGAGAAAGCGTTTTTTTACAAATAGTTATGCTATCAGCGCGGGGAGTGCAGAAAGTACCCTGTGCAAGGTTTCGATGGTTGACATGTCGGCTACTCCATCGACTTTTTCTGGGCGAAAATGGCGCTGGAACGCTAAAATGCCTAATTCTGTCGACCTTCCGAACACACCATCTATGGGTACATCATAGCCATAAAGGGCCAGCATGCCCTGCAAAGCTTCAACCGGCTGGCCCTGATCACCGAGCGAAAAGAACCGGCCGCCACGGATCGGCGATGGCGCTACCCAGTGCCCTACCCCGGAATTGTACAAAACCGGCCACGGGAATTTCTCACCGGGATCAATCTTGCGCGCGGGCGCAATATCCGAATGGGCGAGCACATTCTCCGGGCGCATTTTGTGGCGCGAGACAATGCCCTTGCACAGGTCAATGACCGCATCGATCTGCACATCGCCAAAATCAGGAAAATCCAGCAGCGGGCCGCCATTGACGATTTCAATGCCGATGGATGAGGAATTGATATCCACCTCGCCCTTCCACGAACTCTGGCCCGCATGCCATGCGCGTTCGCTCTCGGGCACGAGCTGCACAACGCGGCCATCCTCATGCACGACATAATGAGCCGAAACTTCGCTCTCCGGGTTGGTCAGCCAGCTTTCCGCAGCCTCACCCGTTGCCATGCCCGTATAATGCAGGATCAGAATGGAAGGGTGCTTGCCATCCTTGCGCGGGCCAAAATTCGGAGAGGGATGCACTTCCGCGCGTAAATGATCAGGTTTAAACGCGCTCATATGCCTTCAGATCTTTTTCGACTTTTTCCCACGCTGCATTGATAGCAGCGATGCGCTGATTGGCAATCGCAACAAATTCTTCCGGCACACCGCGCGCAATCAGCATATCCGGATGGTTTTCCCGCACCAGCGCCCGATAACGCTTGCGCGCCTCTTCAAAGCTGACACCGCGTGTAAGGCCAAGGACGACGAACGGGTCCGCCTGCCCGCGCCCGACATGCCGCGCGAGAATGCTGTCGAACTGGTCTTCATCCAATGCAAAAATCTCGGCGACTGTTCCCAGAAAGATCAGCTCTTTATCGTGGAGCGCACCATCTGATTTGGCAATGTGGAACAGGCCGTCGAGAATGTCTTCCAGCATTTTGCAATTCGGCTGGCCGGAACCGCAGAGCGAAGCAAGCTGCGCCGCATAGGTCTCGTAACCCGCGACATCCTGCTTGGCGAGATTATAGAGCCGCGTGACTTGATCCTGATAGCGCGGCGGAACGTGGAAAATCTCGTGGAATGCCTTGACCTCGACTTCGGTTACAACACCATCAGCCTTGGCCATCTTGGCAGAGAGCGCAATCATGGCAATCGAGAATGCAACGCGCCTGCGGGTTTCGGGATCACCCTCAAACGCAGTGCGCACGGCCTCGATGATGCTGGAGAAAGCATCGATTGCAGTGGTGGTAATGAAGTCGCTGATACGGCGCCAAATCGACATATGACTGTTTTATTCAAATTCTTTCGCAATTGCGAGAGCGATCTGACGTAAGTTGAGCAGACGGGTTGACGCACCTGTCAAAATAAAATGGCCAGCACAAGGCTGGCCATTTTCATCAGGGATAGCGGCTCTTACTGAACGCCGAGCGCATCCTTGATAACTTTTTCTGCGGCATCCGCAGCGGCCTTGATCTGGTCAGCAGTCTGACCGGCAGCCTTGGCAGCATCTTCAGCAGCCTTACGGGCAGTTGCAACAGCGGCCTGCTTCTGCTCGGCTGTCATCGTGGCAGCCTGTTCCTTCAGCTTCTTCAGCGTATCCGCCGCATTCATCGGCGTTGCTGGAGCAGCCGGTGTCTGTGTCGTGGAAGGTGTTGCAGGGGCAGGAGCAGGTGTTGCTGCAGGCTGTTCAGTTGTCGCTGGCGCCTTCTTTTCTTCTTCTTTTTTACCGCACGCTGTCAGTGCGAGAAGCGAAACCAAACCAAGCGAAATAAGAAGTTTGCTGTTCATAAGTATACCCTCTCCGTTTCAAACAAATACGTCCCTCATCTTTTATCTTACCTGAAATAAGGCAAAGTTGGGTCTTGTTTTAAAGTTGGGTTAACTTTTCATCGAGCATTCACAAAACCTCAAGCAATCCGGGCCCTTTGCTTGTGATTGCTTCTGGCACATTGTTCTGCAAAATTGCCGCTCCACAGCCGAAATACCGAAGAGATCACTCCCATGCCCCTATCCCCGCTGATTCGTGTCCTAACTTCCCAGGATGCACCGACCTTCCAGCAGTTGCGTCTCCATGCCCTCAAAACAGCACCGGAAGGGTTCGGCTCAAGCTATGAGGATGAAGTTGGCCGAGAACGATCAGACATTGAAAGGATGCTTGGGGCCAGACCCAACGCAGTGTTCGGCGCTTTTGCCGGAACTGAACTGGTGGGCATGGCCGGTTTTGCCACCACGCCCAAGGTCAAACAGAAGCACAAGGGTCTGCTATGGGGTGTTTTCGTTCACCCCGATTGGCGCGGCCACAACCTTGGCAAACGGTTGACATTGGCGGTTATCGATCACGCCCGCGATCACGTCGATACGTTGCATGCCACTGTCATGGCGGCAAACCTGCCAGCACGCACACTCTATCTCGGGCTTGGTTTCACGGTCTTCGGCTTTGAAAAGGATGCCCTGCGCATCAATGGCCAATCCTATGATGATGAGTTGCTGCGGCTCGATCTGCGCTGAAATCTACTCCAGAAAATCACCGCACCATCTTGAAAATTGCGCGGGTTGGGTTTATACCAACCGAAATGATTAGCTCACTACTTATTACATGGCTACCATATGTCCAAAATGACGCCTCGTGACATCTATATCGACGAGCTGGCGAAAGTCAGCCGCAAGATTCGCACATTGTTCGATGCGCGGGTCAAACAACGCGGCCTCACCTTTGCGCGCGCCCGCACAATGATGCTGCTCGACCGCATGGAAATACTCAGCCAGAAAGATCTGGCCGAAGAGCTGGAGATCGAAACACCCACCATGGTGCGGCTTCTGGACGGTCTGGAGAAGCAGGGCTTTATTGAACGACGCTCGGTGGAGGGTGATCGCCGTGCCAAACAGATTGTCATGACGCCTCTCGGCGCGGAGCTTGCCAGCGAGGTCAATCAATTGGCACAGGAATTGCGGGCGGAATTTTTGCAAGGCATCGACGACAAGGCGCTTGTCGCCACGCTGGAGGTCATCCGCGCTATCAATGGCAACATTGGCGAAATGGACAAGGATCAGGCCTGATGATCCCGGAGGCAGAATTTGTCGGGTATGACCCGTTAAAATTGCAGCCGGAGCCCGCCGAGGAACAGGCTTTGCCCGCAGCGCCCCAGCCTGCTCCACCGCTAGCCATGAGTCCCTATTGGTCGGCCATCTATATTGCTGCATCCACCCTGCTCTCCCTGACACAGGGGCTCGGCATGAATCTCATCGCCACCAATGTGTCACAGATTCAAGGCTATCTCGGCGCGACAAGTACCGAAACGACATGGCTGATTGCTGCCTATATGGCGCCAAATGTCAGTCTTTCGGTCGCCTTGATCAAAATCCGCGCCCAATATGGCCTGCGCAATTTTGCCCAGTTGAGCATTGCCGGATTTGTCCTTGTCTCGCTGATGCATCTGTTTGTGACCGATCTGCAATCGGCCATCATCATCCGTTTTTTCAGCGGCATGGCGGCCTCTCCCATGTCGACCCTCGCCTTTCTCTATATGCTCGAAGCATTTCCGCCCGCGCGCAAATTGACAGTCGCGGTCTGTCTCGTGCTGACCAATATTTCTCTGGCATCGCCACTGGCACGATTTCTGTCACCCGCACTGCTCGATTTCGGTCAATGGCGCGGGCTCTATATGTTCGAGGTTTCGCTGGCCTTCATTGCCTTTACGGTCATTTATCTGCTGCCACTGACACCGCCACCACGCGCCAAGGTCATCGAGAAACTTGATATTCTGGCCTATCTGCTGATCGCCATCGGTTTCGGCTGTACTGCTGTCGTCCTTGTAACCGGACGGCTTTACTGGTGGACGGAAGTGTCATGGCTCGGCATTCTTCTTGCCATCGCCGTTGTCACGTTGACGCTGGCCGTTATCATCGACCTCAATCGAACGAAGCCGCTGCTTGATATCCACTGGATCGTGAGCAAGGAAGTGTTGCATCTGGCCGGAACCATTCTCTTGTTCCGCTTGATCGTTTCCGAACAAGCCACCGTCGCAACCAACTTCTTCCAGAATCTGGGGCTGCTCAACGAGCAGATTGCCACGCTCTACGCGGTGATGATGGTATCAATGGTCGTGGCAGGCCTGTGCTGCGCTGCGGTGATGACGCCGGAACGCGGGCCTGCCATCCATGTGATCGCCCTGATCTTCCTGATTATCGGCTCCTATATGGACAGCCAGGCAACGAACCTGACGCGCCCTGAGAACATGTATGTCAGTCAGGCGCTGATCGCAGCGGCAACGGTGATTTTCCTGCCGCCTGCCATGTCTGCAGGCCTGATGTCCGCGCTGAAACGTGGACCAGTCTATATTCTCAATTTCTTCATTGTGTTTCTGGCAACGCAAAGTCTTGGCGGCCTGCTCGGAACGGCGGTTTTCGGCAGCTTCATCACCATCCGCGAGAAATTTCACTCCAATGTCCTTGCCGAACATATCGTCATGTCCGACCCGCTCGTGGCCCAGCGTGTTGCCCAACTGGCAAGCGGCTATGGCCGCGTCATCACCGACAAGGTGCTCCTCAATGCGGAAGGTATCGCACTGCTGTCGCAGCAAGCCACCCGTGAAGCCAACATCCTTGCCTATAATGATGCATTCTTCCTGATAGCGGGCATCTCATTCTTTGCCCTTGTCGCCCTCCTCATCCATGTCAGCTTTCGCTATGGCATCAGGAAGTTCATACTTCCGGCTATCACAGGCGAAATTGCTCAACCAAGTTCGTAAGATATGACCATATTGCTTCGCAACACCGCCACCCTGATTGCAATTTTCCTCGGCCTGCTCGGCCTTGTGCTGGTGCTCTATGCATGGAGGCTGCCGCCTTTTAACAGCGACGTCGAGATCACCGAGAATGCCTATGTCAAAGGGTATGTGACGCTCATCAGCCCGCAGCTCAGTGGCTACATCGTTGAAGTGCCGGTGCAGGACTATCAGCAGGTCAAGGAAGGCCAGTTGCTGGTGCGGATTGATGACCGCATCTATGCGCAGAAGCTTGAACAGGCGAAAGCGACACTGGCAAGCCAGCAGGCCGCACTCAACAATTCGACGCAGCAGGAACGCGCCGCTCAGGCCCGCATTGGTTCGAGTCAGGCGCAGCTTGACAGTGCCAATTCCGGTCTGCGGCGCACGCAGGCCAATTGGGCCCGCATCGAACCGTTGACCATCAAAGGGGTCATGACAAAAAGCGATTCCGATCAGGCTGAAACCGCATTGGAGCAATCTCAGTCTTCGGTCACACAGGCGCAGGCAGCGCTGGAGGTTTCACGCCAGGATCTTGAGACCATCAGGGTCAGCCGCGGATCGCTCGAAGCAGCTGTCGCAGGCGCGGTTGCCGCCGTCAATCTCGCCGAGATTGACATGACCAACACGAAAATTCTCGCGCCGCGCGATGGGACGGTTGGCGAAGTGGGCGCAAAACTTGGACAATACGTGACCGCAGGAACACAGCTCATGGCGGTGGTCCCGCCAGATGTGTGGGTTATTGCCAATTTCAAGGAAACCCAGCTCAGCAATATCAAGATCGGCCAGCCTGTAACATTCACGGTGGATGCCCTCAACCGCAGGCGTCTGAACGGTCATGTCGAGCGGTTTTCGCCGGCTGCCGGGTCAGAATTCAGTGTGCTCAAACCCGATAATGCGACCGGTAATTTCACCAAGGTTGCACAGCGCATTTCCGTGCGCATCTCTGTTGATCCGGGTCAGGACCTTGCCCAGTATCTGGCACCGGGCATGTCGGTTGTGGTGCGTACAGAGCTGGAAAAATGAGTCGCCACGGAATCACGAAAACGCGGTTGAACCGACAGAAGTCACAATAACCACACCGTTTATGCACCGGTTTGTTGCCTGAAACTGGCTTCCCCGATACGCGATTTCCGGGGCAAGAAATCACCATCATCGCGAATTTAGGGGAAAATGTTTTCACTCATTTGCAATGAGAGAGAAATTAACAAAATCAAAGGATTGGGAGAATAACATCAATTGGCATGCCGCTGCACGTCCACCCCATAGTCGTGAAAATGCAAGGGTTTGTCCGCACAACCGGAATCAATCTGGCAAGGACTTGATTCAAAATCGTCACGGCTCTGTTACATCGAAATGTTAGGCGGAGAGGAATTTCCAACAAGGGGATTCAATCCGATGCCGTTTGCCAAACAGCCCGATAGCGCCTCCGCGCCGCGGCATGAAAAAGTTCAGAACGCCGTTCGCCAGAACAAGCTTCTGTCAAAGGCTGGTCTATCAGAACGGCTCTTCGCCCATGTCTTCAAGGGCCTTGTCTATCCGCAGATTTGGGAAGACCCCGAAGTGGACATGGAGGCACTGCAAATCCGCTCCGGCCACCGCATTGTCACCATCGCCTCGGGTGGCTGCAATGCCATGTCCTACCTCACCGCTGATCCTGCAAGCGTCGAGGCTGTCGATCTCAACACGGCGCACGTGGCTTTCAATCGGCTGAAGCTTGCGGCGGTCTCGCGCCTGCCGAATTACGATGCCTTCTACCGCTTCTACGGAACGGCTGACGACAAGGCGAACCTTGCAGCCTATGAGCGTTTTATCCAGCCACATCTCGACACCACCAGCCGCGCCTATTGGGAAAAGCGGATGCTGTCTGGCCGCCGCCGCATCACCATCTTTTCGCGTGATCTCTATCGCCACGGCCTGCTTGGCCTGTTCATCGGCATGGGCCACCGCGTCGCCAAACTTTATGGCATCGATCCCCGCGATATTCTGAAAGCTGAAACGATTGAGGAACAGCGCGCCTATTTTGATCGCGCCCTCGCCCCGCTCTTTGACAAGCGCATGGTGCGTTGGGCAACGAAGCGCAAATCCTCCCTGTTTGGCCTCGGCATTCCACCCCAGCAATATGATGCGCTGGCAACCGCAGGCGACGGTAATATGGCGCTGGTATTGCGCCGCCGTCTGGAGAAACTCGCCTGCGGTTTTCCTCTCTCTGAAAACTATTTCGCGTGGCAGGCCTTCGGGCGTGGCTACAGCGACAATGCCGAAACCGGCCCGCTGCCTCCTTACCTTTCGCGCAACAATTTCGAGAACGTCCGCGACCGTGCCGAACGCATGAGCGTCGTCAATGCCTCGCTGACGGAGTTCCTTGCGGCCAAGCCTGCCGGATCGGTAGACCGCTTCATCCTTTTGGATGCGCAGGACTGGATGAATGACAAGCAGTTGAATGATCTCTGGCACGAGATCACCCGCACCGCTGCATCAGGCGCACGCGTTATCTTCCGCACCGCTGCCGAGCCCACCATTCTGCCCGGCCGTATTGATGACAGCGTGCTTGAGCGCTGGGACTACAGGCAAGAGCAATCTCTTGACCTGCATAACCGCGACCGGTCGTCGATCTATGGCGGCTTCCATCTTTACGCGCTCAAGGATTGATATTGATGTTGACCAAGATCGAGCATGGACCGCTGATGGATCGCGTCTACCGGCATCAGCGCCATTTTTACGATGCCACGCGCAAATATTACCTGCTGGGCCGCGACCCGATGATTGCGGGCCTCACACCACCAGCCAATGGCAGCATTCTGGAAATCGGCTGCGGTACGGGACGTAATCTCGTCATGGCCGGCGAAGCTTACCCCACGACCAAACTCTTCGGTGTCGACATTTCCAACGAAATGCTCAGCACCGCACGCAAGAAGGTCATGGCTGCAGGACTTGGCGAGCGCACGCAGCTTGCCTATGCGGATGCGGCAAAGTTCGACCCGTCATCTCTCTTCGGTCTCGCACAGTTTGACCGGATTTTCATCTCCTATGCCGTATCGATGATCCCGCAATGGGAAAATGTCATGCGCGAGGCGGTCAATCACCTCGCGGTTGGCGGCGAATTGCACATTGTCGATTTCGGCGATTTGAAGGATTTGCCCGGTGCGGCAAGGGCGGCCCTTTATAAATGGCTGGAATGGTACCACGTCACACCGCGCAACGATCTCTTTGAGATCGCCGAAACCATTGCAGCCGGGGCCGGTGCCCATGCCGAAGCGCAACGGCTCTATCGCGGCTTTGCCTGGATTTCGATCATTCGCCGCACTGCTTAAGAGCTTTGCACTCGTATGCATGATATACGAAAGGTCGCTTTGATTACCTTTCGGTTTGCCGGGGAATCTCCCATGGATCAAGCAGCGGGACGCCGGTAGGCAGGAAATCAATGGTGTTTCGCGTGACGATCGTCATGCCATGAACGAAGCCCGTCGCCGCAATCAGAGCATCGCGCTCTGAGCGCCGATCCGGCACATGAAGCCGGGCGCATCTTTGGGCAACAGCAGTGTCTATGGACAATGTGCGTCCAGCAAACTCCGGAAGAACCTTTTGATCAAGCCATGCGCGAAGGATACCGCCTTGTCCGGGATCTCTCCGCTCCATTTGCAAAACGCCCGTCTCAAGCTCGAGCACAGTAATTGCGGAGATGTAAAGCTGTCCGGATTCAGCAGCGTTGGCCCATCTTGCGAATTGCGGGTCTGCCTTTCCAGCGCGAACCTTGCGCAATTCCGATACAACATTGGTGTCGAGGATAAACATCAGGAGAGATCGGTCGAGCGGCTGTTGATGACTGCTGCGGGGGCTTCAAAATCAATGTCTTCGGCTCCAGCCAAAGCATCCACAATTTTCTGCGTCCCTCCACTCAGTTGCATATATTCTTTCATAGTCAAAAGGACGTGCGCGGGCCTGCCCCGATCCGTGATAAACACCGGGCCGTCATTGGCCGCCTTCTTTGCGCGGCTGGTGTCCTGATTGAATTCGCGACTCGATAGGGTGGTAATCGTCATGATACCTCCGACGCTCAAATTATGTAGATATGTTACTACATTATTCGCTGAATGCAATGGAAAACCCGGCAAACCCTATATATGTCGTTGCCTCAAAAGATTGAGCACTAACCGCTTATTTACACAGATCGCCCTTGGCGACGACCGAGCTTGGGGCTGCCTGACAATAAAGTTTGGAAATATTTTCCGCCGTGCGTCCGCTCTGCGGATTGGATTCCAGTTCGTCGCCGCTCTCACTTTGCAAGAGTTCACAATCACTGCGCAGCAGGCAGATAACCGGGATACGGGCCATTGCCGTTGCGGTCTTGAACATGCCGCGCTTGCCGTCCATCGGCCCGGCATTGCGGACACGATACCATTGGTGCACACGGGTGATGCGGAAGAACGAGCGGGGATTGGGCAAAATAGCAATCCGCGACAGGAGATCATTGTCAGCGAAAAGATCGACGACCTGTCCGTCATAGGGTTCCGTCAGCCGGAAATTGTTCGAAATGAACGTGGAATTGAAAGCGATAGCCGCCGTGCATGGAAATGCTGCGGCCATGTGGCGGGCAAGTCCGCCACCCAATTCATGACCGACGACAATGTAATCAACAGGTAAGCCATCCGAATTTTTCTGGGCTTCGGCTCTGACCTTGGCGAATTCCTTGCGGGCCGTGCGATACTGATCCCATGGATTGATAATCTGGGTGAAATAGCTGAGTTCACTGATCAACCCCGAAATGCTGGCCAAACCATCGCTGCCACGAAACACGATCATATAGGACATGCGGTCTGAACTGCGGCGGCGATAGACTTCCGCATAAAATCCGCCTGCCTTGGCGACAGGCTCGCCGAAAGGCTCCCAGCCGAAATATTCGGACTTCAGATCAAAATGATGCCGGGCAATCGGCTTGTAGATATTCGACGCATAGGCAGCGTAAACGCCGAAATAGTCGGCGATAAGCTCGTTATTATAGCTGGGAAAGCCGCGATAATTTCTCCAGAAGCTCGGGACCGTCGGACGCACGCAATTTTCCGTATGGCTATTGCCGATACCAAGCTCCGGCCGGTCGATGGTAATCCACGCGGCCAGCGTCACATTGGCAAGGCCAATGACGCAGATAACAAGTACAACCCAGCCAATTTTCCTGAACATCGTCTTCCCCGGATGGGTCAAATCTGTGTGCTGACAACATTTTTGCCGTCTATCATGTCAAACACAATGATGTGACCTACCATGCCCCAACAGTCACTTACAGATATCACATTGAAAAATAGTGACAAAGTCGCGGCACTGATTATCACTAGTCATCTCTGCCGGTCATGATCTGTTAAGCATAATATCGCATGACTGAAAACCAATAGAATGCCCAATCACGATTCGAGTACGGACCGTCTTTCATGAAGCGACTTGCCGCTGGTTTACTGATACTTCTTCTCGCCGGCTGCACGACGGTCGATTATGATTTTTCCGATGCGAAAAAGCGGTCTGCATCCGCTCCGTTGCAGCAGATCGCCGCGCCGTCGGGTCCTGTCAACGCGCCGCGTTTCAATGATCGCGACCCGCATGACTGGACGGGAAAGACGCCATGGCATTATCCTGTTCACGGAACTGACGTCTCAAAATACCAGTCGACAATCGACTGGTCGACAGTTCGTGCCAGCCGCATCTCCTTTGTCTTTATCAAGGGCACGGAAGGCGCAGACCGGGTCGATGACCGTCTGGCGGAAAACTGGCAGGCGGCGCGGGCCGCGGGCATTCCGCGCGGTGCCTATCACTTCTATTATTTCTGCCGCACCGCCAAGGAACAGGCGCAGTGGTTCATTCGCAATGTGCCGAATGATCCCGGCGCGCTGCCGCCCGTGCTTGATATGGAATGGAATGCGTCGTCCCCAACCTGCAAGCTGCGCCCCAATGCGGCCGTGGTGCGCAGCGAAATGCGCATCTTCGCCGATATGCTGGAGCGCCACTATGGCAAGCGGCCAATCATTTACACCACAGTCGACTTCTTCGACGACAATGATCTGAGACAATTGGCCGGATATCCATTCTGGCTACGCTCGGTGGCCGGACACCCGGACGAGAAATACGGCACCCACCCCTGGACATTCTGGCAGTACACGGGAACAGGCTCCATCCCCGGCATTCGCGGCGATGCGGACATTAATGTCTTTGCTGGCAATGAGGCGGCGTGGAAACAGTGGCTGGCCCGCAACAAGGTGCGATAAAGTCACATTCCGGGTTTTCTCGCAATTCTGTGACTTCACGCCACGGACATAATCGTGCATTAGCAGGGAAACGCGCGCGCCGATGGGCGCGCCCCGAGTTACTGACGAGATTTCCTGAATGAACAAACTATCGATAGCCCTTGCCGCCGCGCTTCTTTCTGCGACAGGTTCCGCCTATGCACTGGATCAGGTCGATCCCCTGCAACCAGCGGCTGCAAAACCTGCCTGCGGCGGTGAACTCGAGCCATGGTTCAATGGCCTCATTGCCGAGGCAAAGGCAGCGGGCGTGGGCGAAAAGGGCCTGAACGAACTTCTCAAGGCGTCCATGGATGACAAGGTTCTGCAGCGCGACCGCGCGCAGGGCGTGTTCAACCAGACGTTCCTGACCTTCTCCTCGCGCATGGTATCTGATTATCGTCTCAAACAGGGCGCTGCCAACCTCAAGAAATATGCCGATACTTTTGCCAGGGCCGAAGCCGAATATGGTGTGCAGGGCCCCGTTATTGCCGCCTTCTGGGGGCTGGAGACAGACTATGGCGCGGTTCAAGGCGATTTCGATACGCTGAACTCCCTTCTCACGCTGTCGTTTGACTGCCGCCGTCCGGAACTGTTCCGCCCTCAGTTGATCGCTCTTCTCAAACTCTTCGATAAGGGCGTGGTCGATTCAAAGACAACAGGCGCGTGGGCGGGTGAAATCGGTCAGACACAATTGCTGCCGACGGTTTATCTTGAACGCGGTGTCGATGGCGACGGCGATGGCAAGGTGGATCTGAAGAACAGCGCGCCGGATGTTATTATGACAACTGCACGCTTCCTGCATGATCTGGGCTGGCGCAAGAGCGAGCCCTGGCTTGAGGAAGTCAAGCTGACCAAGGAACTGCCTTGGGAAAACGCCCTGCGCACCAACCGTCTTCCGCATTCCAAATGGTCTGAATGGGGTGTTACGGGCATGAAGGGACCGCTTGGCCCTGATGATGGCGATGCCTCGCTGCTGCTACCGATGGGCCGCAAGGGTCCGGCATTCCTGTCCTATGCGAATTTCGACATTTTCGTCGAGTGGAACAAATCCATCATTTACGCCACAACGGCCGCCTATTTCGCCACGCGTCTGGCCGGTGCAGGTCCGCTTGAGCCTACAACCCCTGAAACTGGCCTTACTCCGGATCAGATGAAGGAATTGCAGACCAAACTCGCCGCCCGTGGCCATGATATGGGCCCGAAGATCGACGGCGTGTTCGGCATCTTGACCCGCGATGCGGTTCGCGAAGAACAGATGCGCCTTGGCCTGCCTGCCGATTCCTGGCCTACACCGGAACTGCTCGGAAGGCTCTAAGGGGCCAATCGTAAGGCTTACTCTCTGTGCTCGGCCGGGGCCATTGTTTCCAGTGAAGCAAAGCCTTCCGGTTGGCCACCCTCGTCAAACGTTGTTTCCACCTCAACAAACGTATCAGGGTAAAACCCGTTGAAGCGGGTGCGCAGCGACAGGGAATAGGCGCCGATATTGCCGATTTCGATCCAGTCACCGGTTGCCACCGTTTCCGGCAGCCAGAATGGCCGTGACAGGATATCGACGGAATCGCAGGTGGCACCGCAGACGCGGAACGGTACGATTTCCTTGACGTTGCCATTGCGATGCTTGATTGCCGGGTCCGGTATGAACCGCGCGGGAAGTGTGATCTTGCCGGTCCACGAATCCGACAGCGAAGCCCAGATACCATCATTGATATAAAGCCGCCGCCCCTTGCGCAGGAGCACGCGCACGATCAGCGAGAAAGCCCGTGCCACAATCACGCGGCCGGGTTCTGCCACCAAAGGCAGATCGCCAAAGCCCCATTCCTTGATGTCGCCGCGCAGACGCGACATCAACTGCCCGAGCGAGGGCATTTCCACATGCTTGCGCTTGGGATCATGGCCATATTCAGCCGGAAAGCCGCCACCGACATCAAGACCCGCAAGCGGCACACCGGCACGATTGCGCACCCAGTCAGCTGACCGCAGCGCCCGCTCATAGGTATCAGGATCTTCAATCTGGCTACCCACATGGAAACAGATGCCGACCTTGTAGCCGATCTTGTGCAGCCGCTGCAAAAGCTCGACCGCATGGGCTGGCGTTGCCCCGAATTTCTTGGAAAGCTCATAGGCCGCATGGCCCTTGGTCTGCAGCCGCACATAGAGCGTGACGCTGCCCGGATCAATATCAAGCGCCCGCACAATACGCGTTACCTTGGCAATCTCATCCTCATGATCCACCGCAAGGATGCGAATGCCATAGGTCTCAAGCGCAAGGCGAATGTCCGACTGCGCCTTGATCGGATGCATATAGAGCATGTGTGCATGGGGAGCGACCTTGCGCACCGCTTCAAATTCACCCGGCGAGGCCACATCGAATGTGTTGATGCCGTTGCGCGCCAATGTTTCCAGCACAAGGTTTTCACCGTTGGTCTTGACCGCATAGGCGGTCTCGCCGGGAAACATTTTCATGAACTGGTGCGCATCTTCGACCAGTACATTTGGCCGAAAGCAATAGACAGGTTGATCGGGCCGCAGGGTAAGGGCTGCATCGCGGGCCGAGGCGAATCGTTGCATCGTGATGTTCTGCGTCATGCAGAAGTCTTAGCAAGAGCAGATGACGGACGAAAGTCAGTTCTGTCGCGATCCCCTGGTCCCGTTTTCACAGTTCTCTAGCACCTCCACGCTCTTTTCCATCTGATGTCGACTTTCCATCTGATGTCGACCACGCCTATTCCCCAATGCTCCCCAATGTCGTTATTCAACAATGTCGTTATTCAACTGGTATCCTCGCATTTCCGTTGTGTCTTCGTACCACTCAGGAAATCAAACCCTCGCACCGGTCGAGAACAGATGTCGTCGCTCTCTTTAACCTATCGAAAATTATATAAGCTTCTGAAATCATTATCAATTATACTATGGTCTAATTTAAATTCCTTGGTCTTGATGATAGCGTTCAATAGGTCGAATTTGTGGGTAATCGGGTGATCCTGTTTGGTAGAGCGCGTAAAACAAAAGCAGTAACGATAGAGCAGCAAAAACGGTAGAACGTGGAGGTGTGCACAAGTGTAGTGCCAAGAGTCTCGCAGTGTTTGGTGTCCAGAGGGTTTGTTTCAGTTATTCATTCTGGCGAGCTGTCGTGAAAGCTATCTTCTCACACGACTATCTTTCCGCGCGAACTATCTTCTCGCACGAATCAGGTGGCAATTTCCCGGTGCGCGCTTAGGAATAGGCGTCTCAGACAGGAACCGGGGGACTTCCAGTGACAATGAACCAGACGACGACACCCAATCCGCTTGCTATGACCGGCATTGTCTGGCTGCAATTGCTGTTGCTTGGCGCCATATGGGGCGGTTCGTTCTTCTTTGCCAAAATCGCCGTATCGGTAATTCCGCCGCTGACACTCGTGCTTTTTCGGGTGGTCATCGCTGCCCTCGCCCTGCACATCTATCTGCTTGGCCGTGGCATCAGGTTCTGGGATTACCGTCAGCACGCGCTGGGTTTTGCCGGGCTGGGGCTTCTGAACAATGTCATCCCCTTCTCCCTGCTGTTTATCGGCCAGACGGCGCTTGGCGCGGGAATTGAGTCGATCCTCAATGCGACGACACCGATCTGGACCGTGATCATAGCCAGCTTCCTGACCATTGATGAAAAAATCTCCACCAACAAGATCGCAGGTATTCTGCTCGGCATCTTCGGCACCGTGGTTATGGTCGGGCCCGGCTTACTCTCCGGCCTTGGCGGACCGCTTTGGGCCGAAATCGCCGTGCTGACTGCCACCCTCTCCTATGCCTTTGCCAGTATTCTCGCCAAGCGGTTCAAGGGCATTCCGCCTGCGGTCACTGCAACCGGCCAGATGACTGCCTCGACCCTGATCATGATCCCCGTGGTGCTGTTGTCGGATGGTATTCCAAATTTGGCTGCACCTGATAGCGGCGTCTGGGCCGCAGTCTTCAGCCTTGCGCTTCTATCCACCGCCTTTGCCTATATCCTGTTCTTTTCGATTGTCCGGGCTGGCGGCGCCACCAATGCCTCGCTTGTCACACTGGTTGTTCCCGTGAGTGCAATCCTGCTTGGAACAATTTTTCTTGGCGAACAGCTCGGCTTAAAGGATTTTGCCGGCATGGCGCTGATCGCCCTTGGCCTTCTGACCATTGATGGCAGGCTGCTTGCCGCACTTAAAAACCGCAAAAAAGATAGAGTTTTCAACAAATCCTAGCGGACTACGCATGAAACGCGGTGGCGGAATTGCGGCGCAATTATGTCACAAATCCGTGAGAAACCGCGCATTTTGAGTTTTGGTGCGTTGCAAAAATAAACCAAATCTTCGGTAATTTAATCGTGAATACACGATTTTTTATTCCGTTAAATGCGTTTCATTTCATAAACTTACGATTGGTGAGCAAAAAATTTCTACAGATGATGTCATCAGACCGTAATATTTCCGCTTTTTCTGTGGCAATTTTCCGTTATGCTAAGGCGGTTAACTGCAGGAGACAAACTATGGGACTTACTCGTTCGATGAACGTCCTCATGATCTGTGCAGCGTTCGCATTTATCGGTGCAATGGTCGTAGGACTCATACCCTGATTGAGAAGAAGAGCGCCGTAGAGATGGTCTCTGACCGTTAAGAAGGTGACATACAAATTGGAATGGCCCGGTTATAGCAACCGGGCCATTTCCATTTCAAATGCACCTTATCCGCGATCAGGCAGCGCCTGCTAATGCGGGTTCCAGCGTGCCGCTGGCTGGACGAATACCGATGAGGTGGCAGATCGCAAAGGCAAGATCCGCACGGTTCATGGTGTAGAAATGAAAATCCTGCGCACCGCGCTCGACCAGATCGAGGACCTGCTCCGCAGCAACAGCTGACGAGACCAGTGCATGGGTCTGCGGATCATTGTCGAGCCCCTCGAACCGCTCAGCCAGCCATGCCGGAATATGCGTTCCGGCCTTCGAGCAGAAATTTGTCACCTGCGTGAAATTATGGATCGGCAGAATGCCCGGCAGGATGGGAATGTAAATGCCTGCCCGGCGCACCTTCTCCACATAACGCTCATAGAGATCGTTTTCGAAGAAGAACTGCGTGATTGCACGCGTTGCACCATTATCGACCTTGCGCTTGAGCATATCGATATCAGTGGCAAAGTCCGGGCTTTCCGGATGCTTTTCCGGATAGGCGGAAACGGAAATGTCGAAATCGGCAAAGGCTTTCAGACCTGCAACCAGATCGGCACCATTCTCATAGCCACCCGGTGTCGGCTTATAATGGGCACCAACCCCACCAGCCGGATCACCGCGCAGTGCAACGAAGCGCTTCACGCCCATGGCCGCGAATTCACGCACGACGGTGTCGACTTCTTCCTTCGTCGCATCGACGCAGGTCAAATGCGCTGCCGCATTGACGTCGGTTTCAGTCAGAATACGCTTGATCGTACGGGCCGTGCGCTCGCGGGTGGAACCACCGGCTCCGTAAGTCACCGAGACAAATTCAGGATTGAGCGGCGCAAGTCGCGTCACAGTCTCCCAAAGGCGCTCTTCCATCACCTCGGTCTTCGGTGGAAAGAATTCGAACGAAACCTTGATATTGGTGCCAAGGTCTGCACGGCGGGATTGGCGGAAAAAGCTCATCAGACACTCTCCGATACGCGGGAGGTTAAAGCGGGATCAGCGATCAGCAAGCGTGGGTCGCGTGCCAGCCACAGTTTGACGGTCAGTTTGTCCTGGTCTTTTGGTTCAAGTTCAATGCTGTCTTCCAGTGCAAGCCCGGCTTCAGTCAGCCAGTCACGCATCTGGTTATCGGTAAAGCCAAGCCGCAAATGAGCATGGCTGTCCCGCAGGAATTCAAGATCGTGCGGGGCAAAATCGACGATCAGCATCCGGCCACCTGCCCGAAGTGCCCGTGCTGCCTCGCGAATTGCTTCGGCAGGATTATCAAGGAAGTGCAGAACCTGATGAATAGTCACCAGATCAAAGGACTCCCGATCGACAGGCAGCGAATAGACATCGCCCTGACGAACCTGCGCATTGGCAATACCCGACCGGTCGAGATTGGACCGGGCGATGGTCAGCATGTCGCGATTGATATCGATGCCGACACCGCGAATGTAAAGCGGTGCAAACAGCTCAAGCAGTCTGCCAGTACCGGTGCCAACATCAAGCATGGCCTGAAAGGGTGTACGTCCGACGATCTTGGTCAGCGCGGCTTCCACGGCACCATCGGGCACATGCAACGAACGGATAACATCCCAGCTTGTTGCATTGGCACTGAAATAGGCTGCTGCCCGCTCGCGGCGCTGCAGCTTGACCGAGCCAAGCCGCTCAATATCGCGTTCCAGCAGCGGATCGGATATATCGAGGCGGTCGAGCAATATGCGGGCAATGTCGCCAACGATCAGCGATTCTGCCAGGCGGAAATAGGCCCAGGAGCCTTCCTGATAACGATTAATCAGATTGGCTTCGAAGAGCAGCTTGAGATGGCGGGAGACACGCGGCTGCGATTGTCCGAGAATGGAAGTCAGATCGGAAACCGTCAAATCACCGCGGGACAACAGCGCCAGAATGCGCAGGCGGCTTGGCTCCGCCGCTGCTTTCAGCGTATCGACCATCAGGTCAAGGTTGAGATCACGTTTGTCCATCGAGCTTTCCTCAAAAGATATAAAGATATGTTTATGTGAGAAATGCGGATTTGGCAAGTTTGTTTTTTGTTGACGGCAAATTTTGTCGCGTCTGAAATAGGCGAGCCAATCGACAGGCGAATCTGTGAGAGTGATGTTATGAGTTCAGGAACCAACCGTCAGCGGGCTATCGGCAAGCAGCTCACATTGCTTCTGCCTGCTGTGCCCTATTCGGATTCCGAACCCATACGCGCCGCCGCCACCGCACCGCATATGAAAACCCTGCCGCCGCCCATCGCCGTCTGGCTTGCGACAGTCGCCCATGTCCGCCACCAGCACACGGATTACGATGCCCTGCGCGACGATGGCTATGATAAGGAATCGGCACGGTTTTTTGTGCTTGAAGCCATCAACCGGAAACTGACGGAATGGCGCGCAACCCGGCTTCTCGATCCTGATGAGGAAGATCCGAGCTGATTGGCCATTGATCTTCAAAAATGAGTTCACTTAAGGGTAAGCGTTTGCGCCAGCCGCGTTTTTCCAGTTCCGGGCTGTCATAAAGCTGATCGACATAGCCGATGCACAGATAAGCGATAATCTCGATATGGTCAGGGATACCAAGAATGCGGCGCATATCCTGATCGTGATAGATGCTGACCCAGCCGACGCCGATACCTTCTGCCCGTGCCGCCAGCCACAGGTTCTGCACGGCGCACACGGTGCTGTAGATATCCATCTGCGGATTGTGCGTCCGCCCCAGCACCACATCGCCTCCCCGCGTCCTATCGCAGGTAATGCAAAGATTAACCGGCGCCTTCACGATGCCTTCCAGCTTCAACGACGCATAGAGAGCCTGACGCTCATCGGCAAACATCCCAGCCGCTTCCGCATTGGCACGGGTAAATGCTTTGTGTACCTCGGCCTTGCGCGCTTCATCGCGGATGAGAATGAAGTTCCACGGCTGCATGAAACCCACTGACGGCGCATGATGGGCAGCATCGAGGAGCCGCATCAGAACGTCATCTTCTATAGGTCGTGGCAAAAACTGATCGCGCACATCGCGGCGGGTATAGATGGCTTTGTAGACGGCATCGCGCTCATCACGGGAAAAATCAGCGGCGGTCACAGGACCATGGACAGAATCATGCATTGTTTGCTCCCAACAACGCGAGGGGCCAAAGCCCCGGACACCTCCCCCGCTGTCCATGCGGTTTTGGCTATCTGGTCCGGCCGGTCTTCTGACTGAGGTTCATCTGAACCGCGCGCCTTCCGGATATCTCCGTGGCAATCTGCGCGGCCCATCCCCTTTTACAGCGTTGGGCACGTGCCGGATTTTCACCGGCTTCCCGATTCTCCTGCAAGCAGGCACCGAACCAGCTTTCATTCGCCATAAATTCTGAAAAGACGCAAGTATCAGCCGGGATAAATCCATTGCTCCGGCAGACGCGCATCGACTTTTTCACCCGCATTGATAATTCCCGGCACTTCAACCCAGGCGACAACCCCACGCAAACGCCTTGATGCCTTGACGAAATCAAGCGCTGTGGCGGTGTGATCGCGTGTCTGCGCGCTTTCGGCGATGGAACGCCCGGCAACCTTGCAGGGTGCGTTCTGGCCATCCACCTTCAGCGTCACCCCGCCTTCGAAGAACAGCAGCGTGCGCGGCGGCAGCATGGAAAGCGAGGCAATACCATCGACCACCATATTGGTGCCGATCCATTCCGGCTTGATTTCCGCAAGGCCCATGGTCTTGGCAATCGTTTCAAGCTCATCAGCTGCCAGAATGGAAATATGCCGCTCATTGCGCATTTCAGTGCCACGCGGATACCACGGCTCGCGTCCACCTGAGCGGCGGGTAAGGCCAGCATGATAATCCCCGCGTATGCCCTCAAAGGTAAGATCAAGCATTTCGGCCGCGGCAGTGACAAAACTGTCCTTGGGCGCCTGAAATACACCGCTGACCCGGCCGGCAATCTTGCGGGCAGGAATAATGTGAGTTGTGGTTGCGAAAAGATCAGTCATGACAACGGCGCTCCATGCAATCTGCCGCATCTTAGGAAAATTGAATATTAAAACCAGCCAATATCAATGATGGATCAGTCAAAATTGGTGATGGGAGGGTGTTGCCACCCTCCAGATCTTCTTAGCGCGCCCGCTCTTATTAGCGTGCCCGATCTTATTAGCGTGTCAGCGGCTTATAGCTCGGACGCTTTGGATTAACGCTGTCTGGTCCCAGACGGCGAATCTTATCGTTCTCATAATCTTCGAAGTTGCCTTCGAACCATTCGACGTGGCTGTCACCTTCGAATGCCAGAATATGCGTTGCCAGCCGGTCGAGGAACATACGATCGTGGCTGATGATAACGGCGCAGCCAGCATATTTTTCCAGCGCATCCTCAAGAGCCGCCAGCGTTTCCGTGTCCAGATCATTGGTCGGTTCGTCGAGGAGCAGCACATTGCCGCCCGATTGCAGCATCTTGGCAAGGTGAACGCGGTTGCGCTGACCACCGGAGAGATTGCCAACCTTCTGCTGCTGATCGCCGCCCTTGAAGTTGAACGCCGAAACATAGGCGCGCGAATTCATCTCGTTCTTGCCGATCTTGATGATTTCATTGCCGCCGGAAATTTCTTCCCAGACGTTCTTCTCGGCGACAAGATGATCGCGGCTCTGATCGACATAACCAAGATGAACCGTTTCACCGACGCGGATCGAACCGGAATCCGGCTTTTCCTGTCCGGTGATCATCTTGAACAGCGTGGTCTTACCCGCACCGTTTGGCCCGATGATGCCAACAATGCCGCCCGGAGGCAGTTTGAAAGTCAGGTTTTCAATGAGAACGCGATCACCGAAAGACTTGGTGAGGTTTTCGGCTTCGATAACCACCTGTCCCAAGCGCTCGCCTGCGGGGATGATAATCTGTGCATCGCCCGGACGCTGATCATTGGCAGCATCGACCAGCGCATCATAGGCCTTGATACGCGCCTTCGACTTGGCTTGACGGGCCTTCGGGCTGGCGGAAATCCATTCGCGCTCGCGCTCCAGAGCCTTCTGGCGTGAGTCGTCCTCGCGGCCTTCCTGCAGCATGCGCTTGGACTTGGCACCCAGATAAGCGGAATAGTTGCCTTCGTAAGGAATGCCACGACCACGGTCGAGTTCGAGAATCCAGCCCGTTACATTGTCAAGGAAGTAGCGATCGTGGGTGATGAGCAGGACGGAGCCGGCATATTCACGCAGATGCTTTTCCAGCCATGCGGTGGTTTCGGCGTCAAGGTGGTTGGTCGGTTCGTCAAGCAGCAGAAGATCGGGCTGCGACAACAGCAGACGGCACAGTGCGACACGGCGGCGCTCACCACCCGACAGCTTTTCCACACCGGAATCACCGGGCGGGCAGCGCAACGCTTCCATGGCCATCTCGACCTGTGATTCCAGATCCCAGAGGTTCTTGGCGTCGATGATGTCCTGCAACTTCGCGCCTTCATCGGCGGTCTCGTCGGAATAGTTCATCATCAATTCGTTGTAGCGATCAAGGATAGCTTTCTTGTCCGCAACACCGTCCATGACGTTGCCCATCACGTCCTTGTTGGGATCAAGCACCGGTTCCTGAGCGAGATAGCCAACGGTGGCACCATCGGCCAACCAGGCTTCGCCCGTATATTCCTTATCCATGCCGGCCATGATCTTGAGGATCGTCGACTTACCCGCACCGTTCGGTCCGAGAATACCGATCTTGGCATCGGGGTAAAAGGAAAGGTGAATGTTTTCGAGAACCTTCTTGGTTCCATATGCCTTGTTCAGGCCGGCCATATGATAAATGAATTGGCGTGCCATAACGCGCGTCACTCCGATGTTCGGGATTTTTGGGACATGAATTTGCGCCGTATGTAGGCGAAAGGTGCGCGGGTGGCAATGCGCGCGGCGTTTATTTCGGGATATGGCTGATTTGTTTGATCGTTTTACGGCATCTATTGTGCTCAAACACCACCCCCCTCTGTCCTGTCGGACTACCGGGGCGAGCCACGGGTCTCGCCCCGGTAGTCCGACAGGACAGAGGGGGTGAATACACCACCCCCAAAACGAGCGAAACCGGGCGCGGATATTTCCGTCACCCGGTTTCCCCTCTGGCGCCGTATTTGGGGAGCGTCCTCTTCTCCCCTGAACGGCCATGTAACTGGCAAAGACCTGAATACTCTGGCTCAAACAATTATCCCTCAACGCAGCAATTCAGCGTTCTGTCAGCATCAAAGCCGGGAGACAATTGAGAGAAGACACGAGGTTCAATCTCTTTCTGAATGAAGTTTTGCGGCAAGTTTTTATCGTTTGCAAGAGGTTTTGCAAAATAAAATTGCATCACCCAATCGATGATTATTTATTGTGCATAAATACGCCAACATAGCCAAATTTACGCAGAATTTATTGTGGATTGACTAATCACGCGCCACCCTTTCAAGTGTTCCGGAGCCTCCCTTACCCAAACAGAACCACTTCTATTTGGGTAAGGGAGGCCCGTGGGAGGCATGAATGAGTTTTGCAGACATTGAAACGATCCGGTCATCGACGGGCGCGGCGATTGCCATGCGTTTTTCACCCGCTGACGGTTCCGGCAAAGCCATTATCCAGATCAGCCACGGACTTGCCGAACATTGCCTGCGCTACCAGCGCTTTGCAGAACACCTGAATGCCCAAGGCTTTCATGTTTATGCCCATGATCATCGCGGCCATGGATACACCAAAGCCGAGGGCGCGCCGCTTGGCCGCTTTGCCCAGAAGGATGGCATGCGGCTGGTGCTGAAGGATATGGACGTGATCAATGCCATCGCCCGCGTTCGCCATCCGGGATTACCGCTCATTCTGTTTGGACATTCCATGGGCGGGCTGATCGGCCTCAATTATGTGCTTGAGTATCAGGAGAAGGTTCAGGCGGCGGCGATCTGGAATGCCAATTTTTCCGTCGGACTATCGGGACGACTGGCACAGGGCATTTTGCGGGCCGAACGGATGTTTCTCGGCTCCGATGTGCCGAGCATGCTTTTGCCCAAACTGACCTTTCAGACATGGGCGCGTGGCATCAAGGATGCCCGCACGCCATTCGACTGGCTGTCCCGCGACCCCAAGGAAGTCGACGCCTATGTCAATGACCCTCTATGCGGCTGGGACGCCTCGGTCAGCATGTGGCGCGATGTTTTCGGCTTCACCTTTGCAGTCGCTGATAATACCGCACTTGCTAAGGTCAGGCGTGACCTGCCGTTCAATCTTGCTGGCGGTGGGCAAGACCCTGCGACGGCAAAAGGCAGTGCCGTGCGTGATCTCGCCAACCGCATGCAAAAACTCGGCTTCTCCGATGTCACCAGCAAAGTTTATGAAGACACCCGCCATGAAGGGTTGAATGAAATCAACCGCGACGTGATTATGGCTGACTTCACCCAATGGGCGGTTCGAGTCGTTCAGAAACAAGCAGTAAATTTGGAGCGCACCTGACAATCATGACTGAAGCTCCCCTCAAAGGCGTGCGCGTCATCGAACTCGCCCGCGTCCTTGCCGGGCCATGGGCCGGACAAATCCTCGCCGATCTCGGCGCCGATGTGATCAAGGTGGAAAACCCTGCAGGTGGCGACGAAACCCGTGGCTGGGGCCCGCCCTTCATTACGAGCAAAGAGGGTGAGAACCTCTCCGCCGCTTATTTCCATTCCTGCAATCGCGGCAAGCGTTCCATTACGGTTGATTTCACCTCGCCGGAAGGTCAGGAAACGGTTCGGGCGCTGTGCCGGACAGCGGATATTGTACTGGAAAATTTCAAGGTTGGCGGCCTGAAAAAATACGGCCTCGACTATGAAACATTGAGCGCCGACAATCCCCGCCTCGTCTATTGCTCCATCACCGGCTTCGGCCAGACGGGTCCTTACGCCAGTCAGGCGGGCTATGACTTCATCATTCAGGGCATGTCCGGCCTGATGTCCGTCACTGGCGAGCCGGAGCGCGAACCGCAGAAGGTTGGCCTTGCCGTCGCCGATGTTTTTACCGGGCTTTACTCGGTCATCGCCATTCAGGCGGCGCTCGCCCATGCGCAAAAAACCGGTGAAGGCCAGCAGGTCGATATGGCGCTGTTCGACGTGCAATCTGCTGTTATGGCCAATCAGGCGATGAACTATCTCGCCACAGGCAACAGCCCCAACCGCATGGGCAATGCGCATCCGAATATTTCACCCTATGAGGTGGTTCCAACCTCCGACGGCCATATGATCCTTGCTGTTGGCAATGACGGACAATTCGCCCGCTTCTGTGCAATCATGGGGTTGGACGGTCTCAGCGCCGATCCGCGCTTTCTGACCAATCGCTCCCGGCTGGAAAATCGCACCGAACTGACCGCCCTGCTCCGGACCGAAACCCAAAAGCGCACGAAGGCCGATCTGCTTGAAGCCTGCGCGCAAAATGCGGTTCCCGCCGGGCCAATCAATCGTATCGGCGAAATGTTCGATGACCCGCAGATCGTCTCGCGGCAACTCCGCCTCGATCTTGATGATGCCCATGGCAGCAGCATTCCCTCGGTGCGCACGCCGATCGTCATGTCAAAAACACCCCTTACCTATAACCGACCCTCGCCACGCCTTGGCGAACACAGCGCAGACATTCTTCAGGAATTAAAGGACGCATCCGATGAAAACCGGCGGTGAATTGATCGTAGAAGCACTCAGGGCCAATGGCGCGGAACAGCTGTTTTGCGTTCCCGGCGAAAGCTACCTCGCGGTGCTCGATGCGCTTGTGGATGCCGATGTGGGTGTAACAGTCTGCCGGGCCGAAGGCGGCGCGGCGATGATGGCCGAGGCTTGGGGCAAACTCACCGGCAAGCCCGGCATCTGCTTTGTCACCCGTGGTCCGGGAGCCACCAATGCCTCGCCGGGCATTCACATCGCCATGCAGGATTCAACGCCGCTGATTCTGTTCATCGGGCAGGTGCAGCGCGAGGCGCGTGAACGTGAAGCCTTTCAGGAAGTGGAGTATCGCCGCTTCTTTGCTGACACCGCCAAATGGGTGGCCGAGATCGACGATGCCCGCCGCATCCCGGAATTCGTCACCCGCGCATTCTCCGTGGCCACGTCAGGGCGTCCCGGCCCTGTCGTGCTTGCCCTGCCGGAAGATATGCTGACCGACAAGGTTGAAGCTGTCGCCGCGCAGGGTTGGCAGCCTGTTGCAACGGGCCCCTCATCCGCCAGTATCGAGAAACTCGCCGACCTTTTGCAGGGCGCCAAAAAGCCATTCATGATTCTGGGTGGCTCGCGCTGGGATGAAGCGGCGGTTCGCTCCATCACCCGTTTTGCCGAAAAATGGCACTTGCCGGTTGGTTGTTCCTTCCGCCGCCAGATGCTGTTCGATCATCTTCATCCAAATTACGCTGGCGATGTTGGTATTGGTATCAATCCGGCGCTTGGTACGCGGGTGAAGGAAGCCGATGTGCTTCTGCTTGTTGGTGGACGGTTCGGCGAAATGCCATCATCAGGCTATACGCTGATGGACAGTCCCTACCCCAAGCAGACACTGATCCATGTGCACCCTGATGCCAATGAACTTGGCCGTGTCTATCGCCCCGCACTCGCCATCAACGCCGCGCCGGATGCCTTCGCCGAAGCGGTCGAGCATTTAGCGCCGCCATCGCACATCAACTGGCCTGATGAAGCTGAGATTGCGCACGCTGCCTATCTCAAATGGTCGACGCCGCCGCAAACCGGTCCCGGCAATGTCGCCATGGGCCCGATCATGACTTATCTTGAAAGCGTTCTGCCTGAAGATGCGATCATGACCAATGGTGCTGGCAACTACGCCACTTGGCTGCATCGTTTCCACCGCTTCCGCCGTTTCGGCACACAGGCGGCGCCGACCTCCGGTTCGATGGGTTATGGTCTACCGGCAGCCGTCGCAGCAAAGCGACTTTATCCTGAACGAACAGTCGTCTGTTTTGCCGGAGATGGCTGCTTTCTGATGAATGGTCAGGATTTTGCGACAGCGGTCAAATATAACCTGCCAATCATCGTGCTTGTCATCAACAACAATATATATGGCACCATCCGCATGCATCAGGAGCGGGAATATCCCGGACGCGTCTCGGCAACCGACCTGACCAACCCGGATTTTGCCATGCTGGCGCGTGCCTATGGCGGCCATGGCGAGACGGTTGAAGCCACCGCAGATTTCGAAGGCGCATGGCAAAGGTCGGTTCAAAGCGGCAAACCGTCCATCATCGAAATCCGGCTTGATCCGGAGGCGATCACGCCTGCCAAGACCTTGACGGATATTCGCAATAAGCGTTGATCATTCCCTGTTGAATGATTTGAGGATGGAAAGGCGGCTCTTTCAATGTTAAGGAGCGCGCCTGACCAGATAATACGAAAGTCTGCAACTTGAGCAATCCGGCAATCACAATTGTAATTCCATGCCGAAACGAGGCCGCCAATCTGGCCTTTCTTCTCGACGAAGTGGATGCAGCCATGGAAGGCCGCAGCTACGAGGTAGTGGTCGTGGATGATGGCTCGACTGATGGAACCGGCGATGCCTTGGGCGAACGCATACGCGCGGGCAAGCCGCTGCGCCACGTCAGGCATGACAAATCAGCGGGCCAGAGTGCCGCTGTACGATCAGGCGTTTTTGCAGCCAAAGGCGCAATTGTCGTCACCATGGATGGCGACGGTCAAAATGATCCCGCTTATCTGCCAAAACTGGCCGATGCATTGATTGAAGCTGGCCCATCTGTCGGCATTGCCGCCGGTCAGCGCCTGAAGCGCACTGACACCAAGCTGAAACAAATCTCTTCCAAGCTTGCCAACAACCTGCGCGGCGCGATCCTCAAGGACAATACGCGCGATTCCGGTTGCGGCTTGAAGGCACTGCACACCCAGCTTTTCCGCGAACTGCCATTCTTCGACGGCTGGCACCGCTATCTGCCAGCCCTCGTGATCCGCGAAGGTTTTGGCGTCGTCCATGTGGATGTGGTGGACCGCGAACGCCGCCACGGCAAATCCAACTATGGTATTCTTGACCGCGGCCTGCGCGGTATTTTAGACCTCTATGGCGTGTGGTGGCTGAGAAAGCGCCGCAAGACCGTTCCAACAATTACGGAGATCAGCCATGGCTGACGCAATTAGCAATTGGCTTCACTCGGTCTTCGTTGCCCAGTTTGACGCCTGGATACTTCTCGGCTTCTTTGCACAGGGCTGCTTTACCATGCGCTTTGTGGTGCAATGGATCGCCTCGGAAAAGGCCAAGCGCAGTGTCGTTCCTGTTACCTTCTGGTTCTTCTCGCTGTTCGGCGGCGTCCTGCTGTTCATCTATGCCATCGTGCGCAAGGACCCGGTGTTCATTGCCGGACAGGGATTGGGCCTTTTCGTCTACATCCGCAATCTCTGGCTGATCGCCAATGAAAAGAAAGCAATGACGCAGGATACGTAAGCCAAAGGCACAGCAAGGCACGATCATGACCCATTCTGACCCTGCCTCTGCGGGCACTGCAAAACTCCGTTTCAGCCACTATCTGCTGCTTATTTTCATCTGCCTCGTGTCATTCGTGCCGGGAATAGCTTCGATCCCGCCGCTCGACCGGGATGAATCGCGCTATATTCAGGCCACGCACCAGATGGCGGAAACCGGCGATTACGTCGATATCCGCTTTCAGGATGCCTCGCGTTACAAAAAGCCCGTCGGGATTTACTGGCTCCAGAGCGCTGTCCTGAAAGTGACAGGCTATGACCATACGGCACCCGTCTGGACCTACCGGCTTGTGTCGGTGATCGGCGCTACCCTTGCTGTGCTGGCCACGGCGGCACTTGGCGCATTCCTGTTCGGCCAGAGTGCTGGTCTTCTCGCGGGCTTGGCGCTGGCCGCCATTGTCATGCTCGGATTTGAAGCGCGCGTGGCAAAGACCGATGCCACCCTGCTCGCCACCGTGATATTTGCCCAAGGTGCGCTCGCCTCCATGTGGATGGCCAGCCGCAACAACGCTCCGGCCAAATGGGCACCTGCCCTCATCTTCTGGGTCGCAACAGCCGTGGGCGTCTTGATCAAAGGGCCGATCACGCCCTTTGTCAGCGTCCTCACCGCAGCCACGCTCTGCCTTTTCTATCGTGAATGGCAATGGCTGAAACGCCTGAAACCCCTGACCGGCATCGCCATTCTTCTGGTCATTGTCCTGCCATGGCTGATCCTGATCACATTGAAAAGCGGTGGCGCATTCTTCAACGAATCCGTTGGTAATGATCTGCTTTCCAAAGTGGGCGACGGACAGGAAAGCCACGGCGCACCACCCGGCTATTTCGCACTGATTTTCGTGGTCTTCATCTGGCCATTTGGCGTCATGGCCATTCGCGGCGGCTTGCAGGCTCTGAGCCGCTTTCGCACCGATCCGCGTCTGGCCTTTCTGACGGCATGGTACATTCCCTATTGGCTGGTGACGGAAATGATCCCGACCAAGCTGCCGCACTATATCCTGCCCGCCTACCCCGCACTTCTGCTGATGATGGCATGGGCCGTGGATACGGGTATCGCAAGCAAGCCCTATCGCGGACGCTGGCAAATCTGGCTGGAGCGCCTGACGCTTCTCGGACTGGCCATCGCAACACTTGGCCTGATGGGCGCAGCCACGGTTCTGCCATGGGTGATGGCCCATACGGTGACAATTCCGGGCATCATTGCCTTCTTCACAGCGGCGGCTGCAGGCATCTTTGCCAGCGGGCTCGTGCTGAAGGATGATCTGAAACGCGCCGTGCAGGCGGCGGCTGGCTTTGGCATCGTGACGCTGGCACTGCTCACATGGGGCGTTGTCCCCGCCATCACGCCGATCTGGATGAGCCCTGCCATCAACAATGCCTTCAATGCAGCAAAGCCATGCCCTGACAGCGTGCTGGCGTCAGCTGGCTATGCCGAACCCAGCCTTGTTTTTCTGGCTGGCACAAAAACTGTTCTGACCGATGGCGCGGGAGCGGCAAAATATCTTCTCAATAATCCCGCCTGCGCAATTTCAGCTGTTGATGAGCGCAATCAGGCAGAGTTTTTGCAAAACCTGCCTCAGGGGGAAAAATCCGTTGTGGCAGTTGGTAGCGTTTCGGGGATCAACTACAGCAAGGGCCGCAAGACAACGATCACGCTTTATAAGGCTGTGCGGTAAGGAGGTAAGTTTGCAAAAGCAGGTATGCGTAGTGCGTGGTTCGACAAGCTCACCATGAGGGAGAGTGTGGATGCAACGATAGTCGCGACGTTGCAGAATTCAGCTCCCCTCACCACCCATCTCCGTCATCCTCGGGCTTGACCCGAGGACCCATAATTTAAAAGCGGTGAATATCCGGTTCGTTTGATTTCTTTGGTCGTGGGTCCTCGGGTCAAGCCCGAGGATGACGGAGAGAGGCGCGGTGTGGGAGCCAAGTACTGCAACATTGGCAACTATCATTGCATCCACACTCTCCCTCATGGTTGTTATGTCGAACCACCCAACCGTGGGCGGCCAAGCGAGTGATACTCCAGCCCGGCACCATCAAGATCCTGCTCGCCAAAAACATTGCGCAGATCGAACAGCACATTGCCCTTCATCAGATTGGCGACTTTTTTCAGATCAAGCGCGCGGTAGGCGTTCCATTCGGTCAGGAGCACGGTGATATCAGCGCCCTCAATGGCTTCATAGGCTGACTTGCACCAGATAACACCGGGCAGAACAGGCTCGGCGGCAGAGCGAGCTTCCGGGTCATGCGCGCGGACTGTCAGTCCAGCTTTTTGCAGAGCCGGAATGATATCGAGCGAGGGTGACTCGCGAATGTCATCGGTATTCGGCTTGAAGGCGATACCAAGCGCTGCAACCGTCTTGGCACCGCTTTTGGCAGCCGCTGCGATAACACGCTGGGCCATGGAACGCTTGCGCTGCTCGTTGACGGTCACAACCTGTTCGATCAGCGTCTGCGGTGCATTCATCTTGCGCCCCGTTGCCGCATAGGCGCGCGTATCCTTCGGAAAACACGATCCGCCAAAGCCCGGTCCCGCATGGAGGAATTTTGAGCCAATGCGATTATCCATGCCAATAGCGCGCGCCACATCCTGCACATTGCCACCGGTCTTTTCGCAAAGATCAGCCACTTCGTTGATGAATGTCACCTTCATCGCCAGAAAGGCATTGGCGGCATATTTGATGATCTCGGCGTTTTCGAGCGTTGTCACAATCATCGGCGTTTCACGCAGATAAAGCGGACGATAGACCCGCTTCATGGCGTTGGCACCGCGTTCGTCATGCACACCGACGACAACGCGGTCGGGGCGTAGAAAATCCTCGACCGCCGAGCCTTCGCGCAAGAACTCCGGATTGGAAACCATCGAGAATGGAACATCGGGCCGCGCCTTGGCAATATGGGCGCGCACATCCGCATTGGTGCCGACGACAACCGTTGACTTGATAACGATCACCGCGCCGGGCTTCATGGCCGCCGCGATTTCATCAGCCGCCGCATAGATATATTGAAGGTCGGCCTCGCCGTCACCACGGCGCGAAGGCGTACCCACGGCGATAAAGATCACATCCGCATCGGCGACGGTTGATGCCAGCTCGGTGGTAAAAATCAGGCGGCCGTCGCGGGCGTTGCGGGACAGGAGTTCATCGAGACCGGGCTCGTAGATCGTCACTTCACCGGCCTGCAACCGCTCGATGATCGCAGGGTTTTTGTCGACACAGGTAACCTGAAAGCCAAATTCGGCAAAGCAAACACCTGAAACCAGACCAACATAGCCAGTCCCGATCATCGCAATCTTCATCGCACTATCCCATCCGTAACGTCAATTTCGCGCAGACATGTCGCATATTCGCGCGGCGCTGCCAATTGCAGATCAAAACGCCAGCCACGAGGTCGCGACTGGCGTTTTCGGTGTCTCTTATCTAGGCCATTTCACCGGTGGTTCAAGCCAGTTTTGGCGGCGTGCGGTCCGGTCCCCGGCGCTCGGCAGATGCTGCCCACAAATTGATGTTCGCATCGTTCGCATAGGTGTCGATTTCGGCAAGCTCGGCGTCGGTAAATTCAAGATTTTCCAACGACTTGACGCAATCGATAACCTGTTGCGGCTTGCTGGCACCGATCAGCGCCGTGGTGATCCGCCCGCGACGCAGCACCCAGGCAAGCGCCATCTGTGCCAAAGTCTGGCCGCGCTTCGACGCAATCGCGTTCAAAGCGCGGATATTGGCAAGGTTCTGCTCGCTGAGGAATGCCGGATTAAGCGATTTGCCCTGTGCGGCGCGGCTCTCATCAGGCACGCCCTTGAGATATTTGTCAGTCAGCATGCCCTGTGACAGCGGCGAGAACACAATGGAGCCGATGCCGAGTTCTTCGAGCGTATCGACAAGACCGTCCTCTTCAATCCAGCGATTGATCATGGAATAGCTTGGCTGATGGATCAGGCATGGCGTGCCCAGTTCTTCCAGAATTGCCGCTGCTTCACGGGTGCGGTGCGAATTGTAGGACGAGATGCCGACATACTGCGCCCGGCCGGAACGGACGATATGGTCAAGCGCCATCATGGTTTCTTCCAGCGGTGTATCCGGATCAAAACGGTGCGAATAGAAAATATCGACATAATCGAGACCCAGCCGCTTCAGGCTCTGGTCGCAGCTGGCAATCATATATTTGCGGCTGCCCCACTCGCCATAAGGTCCCGGCCACATGCCGTACCCGGCCTTCGAAGAGATAATCAGCTCATCACGATAGCCGTTGAAATCATTGCGCAGGATTTCGCCAAAAGCTTCTTCAGCGGAACCGGGCGGCGGGCCGTAATTATTGGCAAGATCGAAATGGGTAATGCCAAGATCAAACGCCTGACGGCAGATCGCCTGTTTGGTCTGGTGCGGCGTGTCATGACCGAAATTGTGCCACAACCCCAAAGAAATCGCCGGTAGTTTGAGGCCGCTCTTGCCACAGCGATTATACTTCATCGTGTCATAGCGTTTGGAGTCTGGAGTCCATTTCATGGCTTATTCTCTTCCCTGTCATCTGTCTCGCCGAGACGGACGATTTCCGTTTCAGCGCGCCGGACTATGAACGAAAGTCATAATGATGTCATGACAGGAAATACGTAAGTCGCATTGCTATTTTACGTAAAATACGTAAAATACGTATTATACGTAAAATACGTATTCAGGCCCGGAGCTGATTATGAAGCAGTTCACATTTTCAGAGGTTAATCGCCAGTCGGGCGAAATCCTTGATGCAGCCTTGGTGGAACCCGTAGCTCTGACCAAACGCGGCAAAGAAAAGCTTATCATTCTAACCGCAGAAAAATATCAGCAATTGGTAGGGGCGCTGAAGACGACAGCATATACGTTGGAAGATGCGCCCGACGATGTTCACGACACGCTGATGGAAGGTCTGGACGCAATCATCACCGGCGATAATGACGATTAAGCCGGGGGATGTGCTCCAATACTATTACTTGTGGGCACGTCAGTCGGATGCAGGAGAAGAGTCCGGCAGAAAGGCGCGACCCGTCTGCCTTGTTGTGAAAACGATAGCAAACCCAGCCAGCCTCTATCTATTTCCAATCACATCGGGAATGCCTGACAGGTCCAGAATTCACGCGTCGGTAAGCGAGATCGAGTGCCACCGTGCTGGTCTCAACTTTCCCTCTTGGCTGATCCTTGATGAATACAACAGGATTGATATGGATCAGGCCTATGACTTTGCATCGACAAAGCCAATTGGAGCGTTCAGCCCTGCATTCCTTCGAAAAGTTGCAATCCTCATAAAACAGGCATCCGCAGAACGCCGGGTACGCGCCGTTCTGCGGAGTTAACGTCAAGCCTTGATGATCATGTCCTTGTCATCGAAACGGTAGGTGCGCCCGGCATCCGGTGTCGCATAAAGTACCTGATCGACCTCATACTGATGCTCGCCGAAGAGCCGCACCGTTAGCGGACCGAAATCGGTCTGCAGATAGATGATTGTATCGGCGCCAAGATGTTCCACATGGATAACCCCGCCCTTCCACGTTCCTGATGTATTGCTGACCTGAATATGTTCAGGGCGAATGCCAACGGTCTTTGCCGTGGCGTCGCCGAGCTTTGCGCCTTCGATCAGATTCATCTGCGGCGAACCGATGAAGCCAGCCACGAATAACGTCTGCGGCGAATTATAAAGCTCCATAGGCGAGCCGACCTGCTCGATCCTGCCCTTGTTCAGAACCACGATCTTGTCGGCCAGCGTCATCGCCTCCACCTGATCGTGGGTGACGTAAATCATCGTCGCTTTAAGCTGCCGGTGCAGGCGGGCGATCTCAAGCCGCGTGTTAACGCGCAGCGCCGCATCAAGGTTCGACAGGGGTTCGTCAAACAGGAACAGTTGCGGCTCGCGCACAATGGCACGCCCGATGGCCACGCGCTGGCGCTGACCGCCGGAGAGTTCGGACGGACGACGTTCGAGATAATCATCGAGCGAGAGCATGCCTGACGCGACCTTGATGCGTTCCTTGATTTCCTCTGTCGGTTTGCCAGCCTGCTTCAGGCCAAGGCCCATATTGTCCCGGACAGAAAGATGCGGGTAGAGCGCATAAGTCTGGAACACCATGGCGATGCCGCGCTTTGCCGGCGGTGTGTTGTTGACCTTCTTGCCATCGATCAGGATTTCGCCTGATGTTGCATCCTCCAGCCCGGCGATCACACGCAAAAGGGTTGATTTGCCACAGCCGGATGGTCCGACAAAAATCACGAATTCGCCATCCTTGACCTCAAGGTCAATGCCTTTCAGCACGTCCACGTGGCCGAAAGACTTACGAATATTTTCAATCTTCAAAGAACCCAATGTCTTGTTCCCGTCTTCAAACTTTTAATTAAAGGTCAACCGGCTTGCCGGTGCGCACGCTTTCATCTGCCGCAAGACAGACACTCAGCGATCGCACGGCATCCTGCATGTGGCGGCCAAGGTCGAGATTTTCCCGGATGGCTTTGAGCACAAAGGCCTGCTCCAGATCACAAAGATCCTGATGACCGGGTTCGCCCGCCATGTTGAGCAGTTCGTCCGGCTTGGCAAAACGCCCGTCAGCGCCCCTTTTGGCCGAATGCAACCGGATGGTCGATGTCTTGGTATGCGAGTCGATATCATCCGACTTGGCGTTCTGGTCCATGACAATGGACACACAGCCATTGGGCGAAATGACATCCTTTACGAAGAAAGCCGTTTCCGAAATCATCGGACCCCAGCCCGCCTCATACCAGCCGACGGAATTGTCATCGAACAGCACCTGAAGATGGCCGTAATTGTACATCTTGGCGTCGATCTCATCAGAGAGCCGCACCCCCATGCCGCGTACCTGAACGGGCTTGGCATCGGTAATCTGCAACATCACATCAAGATAATGCACACCGCAATCGACGATGGGCGATGTGGTCTGCATCAGCGCCTTGTGAGTTTCCCATGTGGGTCCGCTCGACTGTTGGTTGAGGTTCATGCGGAAAACATAGGGGCCGCCGAGCTTGCGGGCTTCCCCGATCAGCCGCACCCATGAGGGATGATGGCGCAGGATATAGCCAATCACCAGCTTGCGGCCATATTGCTTGGCCGCAGCCACCACACGTTCCGCATCGGCAACCGTGGTTGCAAGCGGCTTTTCGACAAAAACATCGGCTCCGGCTGCCATGGCCGCAACCGCATAATCCGCGTGGCTGTCGGAATAAGTGTTGATCGAAACCAGTTCCGGTTTGAGTTCAGCCAGCGCCTGTTCGAACGATGGATGGATTGTATAGCCCTGCAATTCCTCGGCCAGCGGCACGACGGAGCGGTTCACCAGTCCGACAATCTCAAAACCGGGATTGTTGTGATAGGCGAGCGCGTGGCTTCGGCCCATATTGCCAAGCCCTGCAACCAGAACCCGCACGGGCTTTTGCGTATTCGCGCTCATTTGACGGCTCCGGATGTAATGCCGCGGATCAATTGCCGCGAGAACAGGAAGTAGAGGACGAGCACCGGCAGAATGGCGAGGGTGAGTGCCGCCAGAACCGCATTCCAGTTGGTGACGAACTGGCCGATGAACACCTGCGATCCCAAGGTAACGGTCTTGGTTGCGTCGCTCGGAGCAAGGATCAGCGGGAACCACAGATCGTTCCAGATCGGGATCATGGTGAACACGGCAACCGTGGCCATGGCTGGCCGCACCAGCGGCAGCACCAGCCGGAAGAAGATCGAATATTCAGACAGCCCATCGATACGCCCGGCATTCTTCAGATCGTCGGACACGGTGCGCATGAACTCGGTCAGGATGAACACGGCAAGTGGCAGGCCCTGCGCCGTATAAACGAGGATCAGCGCAGTCAGCGTATTGACGAGACCGGTTGCAACCATGCCTTGAAGGATGGCGACTGTACCAAGGCGGATCGGGATCATGATGCCAAGAGCAAGATAGAGACCCGTCAATGCATTCCCGCGGAAGCGGTATTCCGACAGCGCGAAGGCAGCCATGGCGCCGAACAGCAGCACGAAGAAAATCGACACGGATGTGACGATCAGGCTGTTCTGGAAGTACAGGGTGAAGTCCCCCTGCTTCAGCACCGATTCATAGCCAACCAGGCTGAAACTCTTTGCATCAGGCAGACCAAGCGGATTGCGGAAAATCGACGCCCGGTCCTTGAACGAGTTGATGACGGTCAGGAACACCGGGAACAGCGCAATCAGTGTATAGATAATCAACGCCAGATGGACGAAACCGGAGCGAAGGGGCGACGTGCGGGCTTTTGCCATGATGAGACCCTCCTAGAACTGGTATCGGCGCATGCGCCGCTGGATGGCGAAGAGATAGATGCAGACACCGGTCAGGATGATAAGGAACATCACCGTCGCAATGGTTGCGCCCATGGATTTGTCACCGATCTGCAGCTGGAAGCCGAAGAAGGTGCGGTAAAGCAGCGTACCCAGAATATCCGTCGATCCATCAGGCCCCGCCAGCGCGCCCTGCACCGTATAAACAAGATCGAAAGCGTTGAAATTGCCGACAAAAGTGAGAATGGAGATGATGCCGATGGATGGCAGGATCAGCGGCAGCTTGATTTTCCAGAACTGGCTCCAGCCGGTAATGCCATCGCATTCCGCAGCTTCAAGAACCTCTTCTGGAATGCTCAGCATCGAGGCGTAAATCAGCATCGTCGGGATGCCAACATTCTGCCAGACCGAAATCAGCGATACGGTGATGAGCGCCGTATCCGGCCTTCCCAGCCACGGCGCAAACAGCGATTTCAGGCCGACCAGATCAAGCAGATAGGGCGATACACCCCAGATCGGCGAGAGGATCAGCTTCCAGATGAAGCCGACAATCACGAAGGAGAGCAGCGTCGGCAGGAACAGCGCGGTTCGGTAGAATGCGCCAAACCGCAGCTTTGGTACGGAAAGCAGCGCCGCGAGGGCAACGCCAATCGGGTTCTGCACCAGCATATGGATCAGGAAGAAAACGAAATTGTTGCGCAGGGCATTCCAGAAACTGGCCGACCAGCGCGGCTCACCAAACAGGGTCTGGAAATTGCCGAAGCCGACAAATACGCTATGGCCGTCGACCTCGTTGAACAGGGACAGGCGCAATGTCTCGATCAGAGGCAGGATCATGATTGCCGTGTAGACGATCACCGCCGGCAGCAGGAACACAAGGATGTGCCAGCGCCGTGTGCGTTTGTCCTGACCCGTGTCAGACTGGGTATAGTCGGCCGTGCTCATTAAATCGCAAACCCCTGCTTCTTGATTTGTTGGTCATGGAAAACCGGTCCATGACTGCCGTTCGTCAAACGAATGGTCGACAATAATCGCAATATCCGGAGCGGCTCGACAAAACCTGCTCGCGATAAAGAAAATGCCGGGACGGCATGCACCATCCCGGCATTGAATTGCTTATTTCGCAGGCTTATACCAGCTATCGAGACCATCCTGCAGCTTCTTGGCTGCAACTTCTGGTGTATCAGTGCCGTTGATCACATTGGCCGATTCAACCCAGGTTTCGTTTTCGAGGTTCGGCTTGCCGCGCGACAGGATCTGATAGGTGGAGCGGATCGTTGGCTTGCACTTTTCGCGCCATGACACGAATTCCTGCGCCAGCGGGTCCTTCATCTTGACCGGTGTCGACGACAGGCTGAAGAAGCCCGGCAGCGCATTTGCATAGATGTCGGCGAACTCAGGCGAAGCGACCCATGACAGGAACTTCTTGGCGGCTTCAGGATTCTTGCTCTTCGCATTCATCGCTGCACCAAGATCGGCATGATCCGAGATGTAGCAGGTGTCGCCAGCCTTCTGGACCGGTGGCAGGAACGCACCCATCTTGAACTGCGCCTGTGTGTTGAACAGCGAGATTTCCCACGAACCGGCAGGATAAATCGCAGCACGGCCGAGTGTGAACAGGTTCTGGCTGTCTGGATAGGTCTGGGCTTCGAAACCGTCGCCGAGATAATCCTTCCACTTGGCCAGCGTCTTGTAAGGCGCAACCCAATCCGCATCGGTAAGCTTCTGCGTACCCTTGATCAGTGCAGTACGGCCTTCTTCGCCCTTCCAGTAGTTTGGACCAATGTTCTGGTAGCCCATGGTTGCGGCTTCCCAGAGATCCTTGGTGCCCATGGCGAGCGGAATGTAGGTGCCGTCCTTCTTGATCTTGTCGAGAGCAGCGAAGAATTCAGCTTCCGTCGTTGGAACAGCGATGCCGAGCTTGTCAAAAGCATCCTTGTTGTAGATGAAGCCGTGGATAACCGAGGCCATCGGCACGCAGAACGTGTCGGAACCATCGTCCGTGCTCCAGGCGGCCTTGGCAACTGGAGAGAAGTTCTCGATGCCCGGAAGGCTCTTCAGGCTCGACAGATTGCCGCGCTTGAACTGTTCCAGCGACTTGTCGAAGGGCCGGCAGGTGATGATGTCACCGGCGCTGCCTGCATCGAAGCGGGCGCCAAGTGCGGCATCATATTCGGTTGGTGGTGTCGGTGCGAACTTGATCTTGATGCCGGGATTCTTCGCTTCGAAGGCCGGGATCAGCTTTTCCTGCCAGATCGCAAGATCGTCGGTACGCCAGCTTTCAATTGTCAGCGTGGTGTCGGCAGCGTGCGCGAAACCGGCCGAAGCCAGAATGCTGGTAGCCATAAGCAGTGTTTTTAAAGTCGTGCTTCCCATTTTAGTCTCCTGTTGCACCCTTTTGAGCAGTGCCGTTAACGAGAGCCGAGGCTCCCTTTGAGTTCCGAAAGCGCCGGGCGTAGCCTCTGTTGATTGCCTTCGAGAATGTGTGATGCCTGTTTTGCATTGGCGGCTCCGGCGGCCAGCAGGATCGCGGATTTCACCGAACCGCCAGATGAGGCCAGATGCTGCTTTGCATGCGCGATATCGCAGGCACCGATAGCCGAAACGATGATCGCCGCGCGCTCACGCAGCTTTTCATTGTCGGCAACGAGATTGACCATATAGCCGTCATGCACATGGCCAAGATGCACAGCCATCAGCGTCGACAAGAGGTTGAGCGCGATCTTCTGCGCAGTGCCTGCCCCCATTCGGGTTGATCCGGCGACGATTTCCGGCGGCGTTTCCAGCGTGATGGCAACATCAGCCTGCGCGAAAAGCGGAACATCAGGATTATTGGCAATGGCAATGATTTTCAGCCCGCGCCGCTTGGCTTCATCATTCGCTGCGAGCGCATAGGGCGTGGTGCCGCTGGCGGAAATGGAAATCAGACAGTCGCCCTGCCCCAGTCCCGCACCGGCAATGTCTCTGGCGGCCTGCTCGACATCATCTTCATAGCTGCCTGCAAGGCGATTAAGGCCTTCAATACCACCCGCCAGCAGAATAACAACGCGGTCAGGGGCAATGCCGTAGGTGCCAGGCAATTCAAGCGCGTCGGCAAGGGCCATCAAGCCGGAGCTGCCCGCAGCGGCATAGGCGATGCGCCCGCCAGCGGCGAGAGTCTCGGCGGCCAGCAATGCGCCCTTGGCAATGGAATCCGTTGCGCGCGCCACCGAAGCCGCAGCCTCGATCTGCGCCTCGTGCAGCAAACGCAAAACATCTTCTGGCGATCGCTCGTCCAGTCCGGATGCCTTGTCGTTGCGTTGCTCGGTACGGGTTACCACCACTCGCCTCTCCTCATTGCGATAATTAATGCCAAAAAAATACCACTTGTCCAGCAGTTCTTAAAAAAATCCTGAATTGATTTTTGCATAAATTAAATTTCCCAATAAAATCAACATGATAATTAAAAGTGGAAAAAACATGGAATTAACGCTTGGCTATTGGTATTTTATTGGTATTCTATTTTTCGGAGGACGGTTGACGTGACATATCTTCTGGGAATTGATGGTGGCGGAACGGGTTGCAGAGCAGCTGTGACCGATAGGAATGGCCTCGTTCTGGGCATCGGCAAAAGCGGTTCGGCCAATATCATGACCGATATGGATGCCGCACGCCTGAACATTCTCGATGCCACGCGCGCAGCCTTTACCACTGCCGGCATTGATCATGCAGCGATTGCATCCACGGACGCGGTTCTCGGACTTGCCGGGGCGCTGATCAGCGGCAACAGTAAAAAGTTGCAGGCAACACTGCCGTTTCGCCAATCACTGGTCTTTTCGGATGGTGTCATTGCCCTTCAGGGTGCGCTTGGCGACAATGATGGAACGGTGGTCATCATTGGAACGGGGTCCTTCTTTCTCACCCGCGACGGCAATGAAATCCGTTTTGCCGGAGGCTGGGGCTTCAAGGTTGGTGATCTTGGCGGCGGCGCCAGAATTGGCCGCGACCTTCTGGAAGAAACACTACTTGCCTATGACCACTTTCATCCCTCCTCGCCTCTGACCGATAGCGTCATGGCGCGCTTTGAGAACAACCCGCACCGTATTGTCGAGTTTGCCCATTCGGCCCGTCCCGGCGATTTTGGTGGCCTTGCCCCCATGGTTTTCGAATATGCCGCGAAGAATGACCCGATAGCACTGGCAATGCTGCAGAAATCGGTAATGCAGATTGAAGAGGGTCTTGATGCGATCATGCCGTCAGCACAGGAACGTCTGTCATTGATCGGCGGCCTTGGTGCATTGTTTGAAGCGCGCCTTTCCCCCCGTTACAGAGCAAAGCTGCATAAGCCCCTGAACGATGCGCTCACCGGTGCCGTGCAACTCGCCGTGAAGAATTTTGCATCGGCGGGCAAGGAGGCGGTACATGGCTGATGGTCTGATCGATATCCTGCCGACGCTCAATGACAGCTCCGCCAGTGGCGGTCCGCTTTATGTCAAACTCCAACGGCTGATTGAAACGGCGGTGCGTGACGGCATGTTGCAACCGGGCGATGCATTACCACCGGAGCGGGAACTCGCCACCATCGCCGATATTTCGCGCGTTACCGTGCGCAAAGCTGTTCAGGGTCTGGTGAATACTGGGCTGCTTGTTCAGCGGCATGGATCAGGCACATTCGTCGCGCCCCGCTCCGAGCGGGTCGAGCAATCGCTTTCGCATCTCACATCCTTCACCGAAGACATGGCGCGGCGCGGCATGATCGTCCGCTCCACCTGGCTTGATCGCGGCATCTATGCGCCATCGCCGGAGGAAATGGTCACACTCGGATTGTCATCAGGCGAGAAGGTCGCGCGTATCAGCCGTTTGCGCGTTGCCAATGACACACCCATGGCCATTGAACGCGCTGCCCTGTCCATTCATGTCCTGCCCAATCCGGAACTGGTGACACTCTCACTCTATGCGGTGCTTGCAGAAGGCGGCAACCGCCCGGCCCGCGCTATCCAGCGCATTTCGGCGGCGATCCTCAAAGAGGCCGATGCCAAGCTGCTAGAGGTTCCCGCCGGTTCCGCCAGCCTCAACATAGAACGCATATCCTACCTTGAATCAGGAAAAGTGATCGAGTTCACCCGGTCGATTTACCGGGCGGACGCCTATGAATTCGTCGCGGAGCTGAAGCTCGGCGACTCCTCGGAAATTTCAGGAGCAGTACTTTGACCAACGGAACACTCATGCGCGCAGAAATCCTGTCCATCCCGGATGTGACAGCACGGTTTCTCGATGCATCCCGCGATACGCTGGCCAATGCCGGGGCAAAACTGCGCGAGAAAAACCCGCCCTTCCTCGCATCCATTGCGCGCGGCTCGTCGGACCATGTTACGGCATACCTGAAATATGCAACTGAACTGACCGCAGGCATTCCGGTTGCCTCGCTCGGACCTTCGATTGCCTCGATTTACGGTGTGACGCTGAAGCTCGAAAGCGCCGCAACGCTTTCCATTTCTCAATCCGGTAAAAGCCCTGACATTGTCAGCATGACCAAGGCCGCGCGCGAAAGCGGTGCGCTGACGCTCGCTATTACTAATGAAATCAACTCCGATCTCGCCTATGCCAGCAATCTTGCTATCGATATTCTGGCCGGACAAGAACGTAGCGTCGCAGCCACCAAGACCTTTGTCAGTTCGGCGGTAGCTGGTCTCGCGCTGATCGGTCACTGGACCCAGAATGAAGAGCTTCTGACAGCCATTGATGAGCTTCCCAAAGCGCTTGCGGCAGCCATCCGCTGCGACTGGTCGCCTTTTGGCGCTGCGATGAAGGGCGAAAACTCCCTGTTCGTGCTGGGTCGTGGACCCTCATTTGCCGTCTCTAACGAAGTCGCGCTAAAATTCAAGGAAACCAGCGCCATGCATGCGGAATCCTACTCCGCTGCGGAAGTCATGCACGGACCGAAGGCTATTGTCGGCAAGGACTTCCCTGTTCTGGTGCTGGCAACACGCGATGCAGCTGAGGATTCGCTCGTTGAAGCCGCTGACCGCCTGGCCGAACAGGAAGCCGCCGTGTTTCTCACGTCTGCCAAGCCATCAAAGGCGACCGCCCTGCCGTTCATCGCCACGTCGCATCCGCTCACTGACCCGCTGACCCTGCTGGTTTCGTTCTATGCTTTCGTTGAGGAATTTGCCCGCAGCCGCGGCCTTAATCCGGATGAGCCACCGCATTTGAGAAAAGTGACTGAAACAATATGAGCACTGCCTATGCACTGACCGGCGCCGACATTTTCGACGGCGAAAACTGGCACACCGGTTCCGCTATCCTTGTTGATGAGGGCGTTATCTCCGCTATCGTTGCCGAAGCGGATATCCCCGCCGGGATCAGGCGCGTCGAAATGCAGGGCGGCAAGCTGGTGCCCGGTTTCATCGACGTTCAGGTGAATGGAGGCGGCGGTGTGCTCCTGAATGACGGTCCGACCGTTGAAGCGATCAGGACGATCTGCAAGGCGCATGTGGCGTTTGGCACCACTGCTCTGCTGCCGACCCTGATTACCGATACGCCAGAGATCACCAACGCAGCTATTGCGGCGGGCAAGGCTGCGGCACAGGAAAAGGTTGCCGGTTTTATTGGCCTGCACCTTGAAGGCCCCCACCTTTCCGTATCGCACAAGGGCACGCACGACCCGGCGCTTATCCGCCCTATGGAAGACAGCGATCTCGTGGCCATCATCGAAGCCGTGCAGGAACTGCCGGTTCTGCTGACCACAGTCGCGCCGGAAACCGTTCCTGCGGACAAGATCAAAGCCATGGTGGATACGGGCGTTATTGTCAGCATCGGCCATAGCGGTGCTTCCTATGACATTGCAATCGCGGCAAAGGAAGCCGGTGCTTCCATGGCTACGCACCTCTTCAACGCCATGAGCCAGCTCGGGCATCGTGCGCCGGGTGTTGTCGGGGCTGTTCTTGAATCGGGCGAATTGTCAGCAGGCTTGATCGCCGACGGGTTCCATGTGGACAAGGCTTCCATGGCAATTGCGTTGCGGGCGAAAAAAGGCCCGGCTAAAATTTTTCTCGTCACCGATGCCATGTCGACGATTGGCACTGACATCACCACCTTTACGCTGAATGGCCGGACAATCCGTCGCGAGGGCGGGCGCCTGACGCTTGAAGATGGCACGCTGGCCGGTGCTGATCTTGATATGATTTCAGCTGTTCGTTTCGTGCATCACGAGCTTGGGCTTGATCTCGATGAAGCCCTGCGCATGGCCTCGCTTTATCCGGCGGAAAGCATCCGCATCGATCATCAGTACGGGCGCATTAACGCTGGCTACGTCGCCAATATCGTTCACCTTGATGATGCGCTTGATGTTGATCATGTGTGGATTGATGGCGATGTGCATTACGCGCGTGGTTCGACAAGCTCACCATGAGGAACTTGGGCGGATGCAATGCTAATCGCAAGGGTAGCAGAATTTAGCTCCCCACCCCACGCCCATCCAACTCTGTCATCCTCGGGCTTGACCCGAGGACCCACAATTTAAAATGCATCGAGCGTCCACATTCGTCTGACCTCCTTAGCGGTGGGTCCTCGGGTCATCCTCGGGTTAAACCCGAGGACTGAGGATGACGGGTAGAGGTATGTCCTCCCGTGGATGGCAGAGATGGGTAGGGGGTGGGGAGCTAAATTCTACAACGTTGGCGATTAGCGTTGCATCACCCCTCTCCCTCATGGTGAGCTTGTCGAACCACGAACCAAGAAACACGCACAACAAGTTCAACCCGCACCCATCTCCCTCATGAGCACCACCCGAGTTGACGGCCTTCTCCGATTGGCGATACTTTCCATCCAAGCAATCGGAGAAGTGAAATGGCCAAGGATGCGCTTGTTGTTATCGACGTGCAGAATGATTTTTGCCCGGGCGGTACGCTGGCAGTGGATGGCGGCAACGAGATTGTTCCAATCATCAACAAGCTGATCGTCCGGTTCGATCATGTGATCCTCACGCAGGATTGGCATCCTGCGGGTCATTCCAGTTTTGCCTCCACCCATCCCGGCAAGGCCCCCTTCGATACGATCAAAATGCCCTATGGTGACCAGACCCTATGGCCCAATCATTGCATTCAGGGCACACCGGGCGCCGAGTTTCATTCCGATCTGCACTGGACCAAAGCTGAACTCGTCATTCGCAAGGGTTTCCGCCCGCACATCGACAGCTATTCGGCTTTTTTCGAAAATGACCGCAAGACCCCAACCGGGCTTGGCGGTTACTTGCGTGAACGCGGAATCACCAATGTGACCCTTGTCGGTCTTGCCACGGATTACTGTGTCGCCTATTCGGCGCTGGATGCCGTAAGCCACGGTTTTTCTGCCGATGTGCTGCTCGATGCCAGCCGTGCCATCGACATGGGCGGGTCGCTTGCCGCCATGGTCACAAAAATGCGCAATGCCGGTGTTACCCTGATCTGACCGGCAAAAAGTGAACAGCTGCGCATTTTTTCCACAGGCTCGGTGTCAGACTTTAGGCCAACGTTATAAAACTGTTGTTTCTCTGTCACATAATGAGGATAGTGCCCGTAAGCGCACTCTAGATGACGCCTCATTATGGGAGACACACATGACATTTCGCGGCACTTCGCTAAGCCTCGCATTCGGGCTTATCCTTGCATCCTCCACCTCATCTTTCGCCCTCACCGAAATCAGCTGGTGGCACGCCATGACGGGCGCCAACAACGAGGTTGTTGAAACCCTCTCCAAGGAATTCAACGAGAGCCAGAGCGAATACAAGGTGGTTCCTGTATTCAAGGGCACCTACCCCGAAACACTCAATGCAGGCATTGCCGCGTTCCGTGCCAAGCAGGCGCCGCACATCATGCAGGTTTTCGACGCTGGAACGGGCGTCATGATGGGCGCTGAAGGCGCTATCAAGCCGGTTGCCGACATCCTCTCCATGGGTGGCGCAAAGTTCGACAAGAGCCTCTATCTGCCTGGAATCGTTGCATATTATTCCAAGCCTGACGGCACCATGCTGTCCTTCCCCTACAACAGTTCGTCGCCGATCCTTTATTACAACAAGGATATCTTCAAGAAGGCAGGCCTTGACGAAAATAACCCGCCTAAGACATGGCCCGAGGTTTGGGAAGCAGCCAAGAAGATCAAGACCAGCGGCGCGGCCAAATGCGGTTACACCTCCACTTGGCTGACGTGGATTCACACGGAAAACTTCGCCGCATGGAATAATCTGTCCTACGGCACCAATGAAAACGGCATTGCCGGAACCGATGTCGAACTGAAGATCAATGCTCCGCTCTTCGTCAAGCATTTTCAGGAACTGGCCGATCTGGCCAAGGACGGCACATTCCGTTACGGCGGCCGCACGTCCGAAGCCAAGCCGCTATTCCTATCGGGCGAATGCGGCATCTTCACTGAATCGTCAGGCGGTCTCGGCGACGTGGTCAAATCTGGCATGAACTACGGCACCGGCCAGCTTCCCTATGATCCCGATGCCAAGGGCGCACCACAGAACACAACACCCGGCGGCGCCAGCCTTTGGGTATTCGGCGGCAAGACCGATGCCGAATATAAGGGTGTAGCAGCCTTCTTCACCTTCCTGTCGCGCACCGACATTCAGGCCCGCCTGCATCAGGTTTCCGGCTATCTGCCGGTAACGCTTGCCGCTTACGAGGAAACCAAGAAGTCGGGTTTCTACGACAAGAACCCCGCCCGCGAAATTCCGATCAAGCAGATGATGGGCAAGGCACCGACCGAGAACTCCAAGGGCGTGCGCCTGCCGAATCTGCCACAGGTGCGTGATATCGAGAACGAAGAGTTCGAGAATATGCTCTCCGGCAAGCAGACTGCCCAGCAGGCCCTCGACAATGCCGTCAAGCGCGGCAATGCAGCCATCAAACAGGCTAACGGCCAGTAAGCGCCTGTTCATGAACATCCCGTCCGCATTCCCAGCGGGCGGGATAATTTTCAAGAGGGGCAATCATGGCATCGTCAACGCGCGTCACCTTTCCAAATAAGTTTCTGCCCTATCTCCTGTTGGCGCCGCAGCTCGCCATCACGATTGTCTTTTTCTATTGGCCAGCGTCCCAGGCCATCCGCCAGTCGGTCCTGCGGGAAGACCCGTTTGGCCTGTCGACCCAGTTTGTCGGACTTGGAAATTTCAAACGTATCCTCAGTGACCCCAATTACCTGAACTCGCTTCAGGTGACGGTCGTCTTCTCCATCGCCACAGCCGTGATCGCCATGGGTTTTGCCCTGATGTTTGCCGTCATGGCCGACAAGGTCATCCGCGGCAAAGGCATCTACCGCACGCTGATGATCTGGCCTTACGCGGTGGCTCCGGCCATTGCCGGCATGCTCTGGCTGTTCCTGTTCAATCCATCCATGGGCACATTTGCCTATATGATCCGCTCTGCCGGATACAATTGGGACCCGTTGCTCAATAGCGGTCAGGCAATGCTGCTTGTGGTCGCTGCCGCCGCGTGGAAGCAGATCAGCTATAATTTCCTGTTTTTCGTTGCCGGGCTCCAGTCCATTCCGAAATCACTGATTGAAGCTGCCGCCATTGACGGCGCGGGTGAAACCAAGCGTTTCTGGACCATCGTCTTCCCGCTGCTCGCCCCGACGACGTTCTTCCTTCTGGTGGTCAACACCGTCTACGCCTTCTTCGACACGTTCGGCATCATTCACGCCGTTACGGGCGGCGGCCCCGGCAAGGCAACGGAGACACTGGTCTACAAGGTTTATAATGACGGCTTCGTCAATCTGATCCTTGGCGACTCCGCCGCGCAATCAGTCATCCTCATGGTTATTGTTATCGGTCTGACGGCGATCCAGTTCCGTTATGTCGAGCGCAAAGTTCATTACGGCTGAGGGGAAAAGACATGATCCAGAACAATCCCATCAGCCGTATCGTGGCCCATATCGTCCTGATTATCGGTATCCTGATCGTCGCCTTCCCGATCTACTACGCCTTTATCGCATCAACACAGTCGCTGCAGGACATTATGCGTCCGCCGTTGTCGCTGCTGCCCGGCGGGCATTTCTGGGAAAACTATACAACCGCGCTTTTCGGCGGCATTGGCCGTATCGGCGGCGTCGGTGTTGGCCGCCTGCTCATCAACACAACGATCATGGCGCTGGCAATTGCCGTCGGCAAGATCATCATCTCGATTCTGTCAGCCTATGCCATCGTGTTTTTCCGCTTCCCGGGCCGCATGATCTTCTTCTGGTTGATCTTCATCACGCTGATGCTCCCGGTCGAAGTGCGCATCCTGCCAACCTATAAGGTCATGGTCGATCTCGGTCTCATCGACACCTATACGGGCCTTACGGTTCCACTCATGGCATCGGCAACGGCAACGCTGCTGTTCCGCCAGTTCTTCATGACCATACCGGGCGAACTGGTCGAAGCGGCGCGCGTTGATGGTGCGGGGCCATGGCGCTTCTTCAAGGACATCCTGCTTCCTTTGTCCAAAACCAATATCGCAGCGCTGTTCGTCATCCTCTTCATCTACGGCTGGACCCAATATCTCTGGCCCCTGCTGATGACAAATCGCAATGACATGACAACCATCGTCATCGGTCTGCGCAAAATGATTTCCTTCGCCGATGCCGATACCGAATGGCATCTGGTGATGGTGACCTGCATTCTGGCCATCCTCCCCCCGGTCCTCGTCGTTGTCCTGATGCAACGCTGGTTCGTGCGCGGTCTGGTCGAAACGGAGAAATGATCTCACATGGCAAGTGTTGAACTTACGAATGTCCGCAAGGTTTATGCCGGTGCCGTCGAGGCGGTCAAAGGCGTCGACATCGCAATCAAGGACGGCGCGTTGTGCGTGCTTGTTGGCCCGTCAGGCTGCGGAAAATCGACGCTTCTGCGCATGATTGCCGGATTGGAATCGATCACTGACGGTACGGTCAAGATCGACAACAAGGTCGTCAATGATCTCGGACCGGCCGAGCGCGATATCGCCATGGTCTTCCAGAATTATGCGCTTTATCCGCATATGAAAGTCTATGACAATATGGCTTATGGCCTGCGCAACCGCGGCATGCCGAAGGATCAGATTGACAAGCGGGTGCGTGAGGCAGCCGCGACCCTCGAACTCACGCATCTTCTCGAGCGCCGCCCGAAGGAACTGTCAGGTGGCCAGCGCCAGCGCGTGGCCATGGGCCGTGCCATCGTACGCAACCCGAAAGTGTTTCTCTTTGACGAGCCGCTTTCTAATCTGGATGCCAAGCTGCGCGGTCAGATGCGTGTCGAAATCAAGAACCTGCAGCGCCAGCTCGGCGTGACCAGCGTTTATGTCACCCATGATCAGTTGGAGGCGATGACGCTCGCCGACATTCTTGTGGTGATGAATGCCGGTGCTGTCGAACAGATTGGCGCGCCACTGGATATCTACGAAAAGCCTGCCAGCACATTCGTGGCAAGCTTTATCGGCGCCCCGCCAATGAACCTTATTCCGGTGACATCAGACGGTTCGGGATTGATCCTGAAAGACGGCACCCGGATCGGCGCGCAGGGTCTTGCGGTGACCGACAAGGACGCAATCATCGGTTTCCGTCCGGAAGATCTGGAAGTTGCCACCGGGACCGAGTCGCATGTTGGCGGCCTTTTGCTTGACCTCAAAGTGCTCGGTGTCGAGCCTGTCGGTGCGGAAAGCTATGTCTATGGCATTATCGGCGGCGAACGGGTTGTCGTCCGGGTTGCAGGTCGTTCGGTATCACAGCCCGATGATCATCTCAGGGTCATCATCCCCAAGGAAAAGCTGCACCTTTTTGGCGGCAACGGGAAGCGCCTCTAAGGCGTTTTAGAGAGATCACTCCCCTCTACCATCAAGGCAGAAGGGAGTGAGATTATCATTTACCAGGCTGGAACAGCAGCACCCTTGTACTTGTCCAGGATGAACTGCTTGACCGGGTCGGAATGGTAGGATTCGATCAGCGTCTTGACCCAAGGCTTATCCTTGTCGGCTTTACGAACGGCGATCAGATTGACGTAAGGTGCCTTTTCGCCTTCCTTCAGGATCGGGTCCTTCATCGGATCAAGACCAGCTTCAAGCGCATAATTGGTGTTGATCGCGGCGGCATCGACATCATCGATCGAACGCGGCAGCTGGGCTGCATCGAGCTCGACGAACTTGAAGTTCTTCTTGTTCTCGACGATATCGGCAAGCGTGACTTTAAGGCCGGAACCTTCCTTCAGCTTGATGGCGCCTTTATCCGCGATGATGAGCAGCGCGCGGCCGCCATTGGTCGGATCGTTCGGAATGGCAATGGTTGCACCATCGGCCAGTTCATCAAAGCTCTTCACCTTCTTCGAATAAACGCCCATCGGGAAATTTACCGTGTAGGCGACATCAACCAGATCAAATTTGCGGTCGGCAATCTGGTTGTCGAGATAGGGCTTGTGCTGGAACGAGTTGGCATCAAGCTCGCCATCGTTCAGCGCCTGATTGGGCACGACATAGTCGGAAAATTCGAAAATCTCGATATCAAGGCCCTTTGGCTTGGCGATTTCCTTGACCTTTTCCATGATCTGCGCGTGTTCGCCGGGCGTCACGCCAATCTTGATCGTTTCGGCAAGCGCACTGGTGGCGCTGAGAATTGCCGCCAGCGCAGCCGTGGCGAGGATTTTCTTCAACATTTTACTCTCCTGTTTTAACAAAACTCAATTCAGCGGGGACGAATGCGCTTGTCGAACTGCCGCGCCAACCGGTCGCCAGCGCTTTGGACAAGTTGAACAAGCACGATCAGCACAAGAACCACGACAGCCATCACGTCAGGCATGAAACGTTGATAGCCATAACGAATGCCGAGATCGCCCAGACCTCCACCACCAACGGCGCCGACCATGGCTGAATAACCGATCAGGCTGACAATGGTCAGTGTTAACGCCGATGCAATACCGGGCCGCGCTTCCGCCAGCAGAACCTTGAACACGATCTGAACCGGGCTTGCCCCCATAGCGCGGGCCGCTTCCGTCAATCCCGGATCAACTTCGCGGATCGCCGATTCAACCAGCCGCGCAATAAAGGGAATGGTTGCAATGGTCAGCGGAACAATAGCCGCCGTCGTGCCGATTGAGGTTCCGGCAATCATCCGCGTGAATGGGATAATGGCAACAACGAGAATGATGAAGGGTGTCGAGCGGGCGGCATTGACGATAAGCCCCAGCACCTTGTTGACCGAAGGCGCGGCAAACAGCTCGCCCCGCTCACTGGTCGCCAGAAAAACGCCCAGCGGAATACCAAACAACGAACCAATGAGGCCGGCCACTGCAACCATATAAAGCGTCTGGCCCATGGACTTCAAAAGCAGTGCGAAAATATCAGCGGACATAACCGACAACCTCCGATGACAGGCCATGATCGGCGAGAAAGCGTCGGGCCTCGACTATCCTTGCCTCATCGGCCAGCAGTGAAACAACCAGCATACCAAAAGGACGACCGGCAATCTCGTCAACCGCACCCGCCATAATATTGACCTCAATACCAAGATCGCTGCCGAGCCGTGCAAGCATCGGCTCTGTCGCATTCTCACCCTTGAAGATGATGCGAAGAATCGTTCGCAGACCCGGCTCTGGCTCTTCCACCATCTGCCGCGTCAGAAACTCCGGCAGGTGCAGACCTGCGAGACCGCCGAGCAGCGAACGCGTGGTTGCATGGGTATGACCGGTGAAAACATCGAAGGTTGGCCCCTGCTCGACAATGCGCCCGCCATCGATAACCGCCACATGATCAGCGATGGTTTTGATCACTTCCATCTCGTGGGTAATCAGAAGAACCGTAAGGCCAAGCTCCCTGTTGATCGTCTTGAGCAGGGCAAGAATGGAACGTGTCGTTTCCGGATCGAGCGCCGACGTCGCCTCATCCGACAAAAGCAGTTTTGGTTCCGTTGCCAAAGCACGGGCAATACCAATGCGCTGCTTTTGCCCTCCTGAAAGTTCGGATGGGTAACGGTTGCGTTTGTCTGAGAGACCAACAAGATCAAGCAGCGGTGTCACGCGCTTTTCAATAGTCTGTCTATCGATACCGGCGATCTCGAGCGGCAGCGCAATATTGTCGAACGCTGTGCGCGACGAAAGCAGATTGAAATGCTGGAAGATCATGCCGATTGAGCGGCGCACGTCTCGCAAGCTTTTCTCGTCAAGCTCGGCAATGTTCACACCATCAACAATGACGCGGCCCGCGGTGGGTTTCTCCAGCCCGTTGACCAGCCGGATCAATGTGGATTTGCCCGCACCCGAGCGCCCGATAATGCCTGTCACGGAACCGCGCGGGACCGTGAGATCAACACCATCCAGCGCCGCGACTTCCGCGCTGGTGCGCCCCGCAGCAAACCGCTTGGAAACACTTTCAAACACCACCATGGGATTTGCCGCTTTGGCCAACCCCTTGTCAGCAGCCTCTCCCGTCTTTTGTACCAACGTTGTCATACTCATTTGCGCTGCACTTGCAGCCGCCCTGTTGTCTGTTTGCGACTGTCTATACCGATCAGGTCGAGATTTCGATAGGGCCTGCGGACAAGCATGAACATTTTCGACGGAAGAAATATTGATTTCATCGAACTGTGGTCTGAATTGTTCTCATGAACAACGCAGTTTTCTTGCCACTTTAGTTATAAATAACTATTAAAAACAACCACTTACCTCACTAGATTCAACTCTGCATTTCTGGCAAGGCCGGATGAAAACAGGCAATGCATTGAGCAGGCGTTCTACACGCAATCCGTTTGAGGGTGAAGCAGCACGCACTGAGCCAGCCGGTGTATCGAGAAGATGGGCCTCTCGACCGCGGCAACGGCCTTGCTCTCAAATCTGGAGGTGCTCTATGCGGTATAAACCGTTTAGCGTCACGCTAGTGGTGAAAAGAACCCAGACAGGCTGGCAGCTGATCGTCCGGGTTCAATTCAAAACCTAGTCCCGGAGGACGGGCGAAAGTCCGTCCCTCACTCCAGAACCTTACAACACCTCATCGGGAATTCCAACCAACCACAGGTTTCAGATCATACTTTCAAGTGGCATGAGATACCTTCAACTTTAGTTCCAAACTTCCTTGTTAGAACAACCGCTTACCTCAAAAGATTCAACTCTGCATTTCTGGCGCGGCTTCGAAAAAGCAGGCAGCGTTGAGCAGGCGTTTTTACGCGCAATCCGTTTGAGGGTGAAGCAGCACGCACTGAGCCAGCCGGTGTATCGAGAAGATGGGCCTCTCGACTGCGGCAACGGCCTTGCTCTCAAATCTGGAGGTGCTCTATGCGGTACAAACCGTTTAGCGTCACGCTAGTGGTGAAAAGAACCCGGACCGGCTGGACGCTGATGTTCCGGGTTCAATTCACTAGCTAGAACAGAGGGACGGGCGAAAGTCCGTCCCTCACTCCAGAACCTTACAACACCTCAACCATATTTCCAACCAACCACAGGTTTCAGATTAGGCTGCAAGTGCAAGTTTTGATGCGTTCAGGCCACGCTCCAGATCGTCGAGAATATCGTCGATATGTTCGATGCCAACCGAAAGGCGAATATACCCTTCAGAAACACCACTTGCGCGTTGCTCGTCCGGTGAAAGCTGGGAGTGTGTGGTTGTGGCTGGATGAATGGCGAGGCTTCGCACATCGCCGATATTGGCAACATGATAGAAAAGTTCGAGCGCTTCAATGAATTTGCGCCCGGCCTGCAAACCGCCTTTCAGCTCGAAACCGACCAGACCACCGAAACTGCCGGAAAGGTATTTTTCCGCCCGTTCGCGATCGATCCCGCTCTGCTGGGATGGATGGATAACCTTGGCAATCTCCGGTCGCTTTGCAAGAAAATCCGCAACCTTCTTGGCATTTTCCACATGACGCTCAAGCCGCAGCGCCAGCGTCTCGATCCCCTGTATCGTCTGGAAAGCATTAAAAGGTGAAAGCGCTGCACCGAGGTCACGCAACAGTGTCACGCGCGCCTTGATGATATAGGCCACCGGACCAATGGGCTTGACGGCGTCTGTCCAGACCGCACCATGATAGCTTGGATCAGGCGTATTGAGCGCGGGCTGACGTTCCGGAAATTTCTCCCAGTCGAACTGGCCGCCATCGACGATGATGCCACCGATGGAAGTGCCATGGCCGCCCAGATATTTGGTGGTGGAATAAACGACGATAGCAGCGCCATGCTGCAAAGGGCGCGCAATCAGCGGTGCCGCCGTATTGTCTACGATCAGCGGAATGCCATATTCGCGGCCGATGGCGGCAACTTCGGCGATTGGAAATACAGTCAGCTTCGGATTGGGGAGTGTCTCTGCATAATAGGCGCGGGTTCGCTCATCCGTCGCCCGGCGAAACGCTTCCGGATCTTGAGGATCAACAAAGCGCACTTCGATCCCTTGATCCTTCAGCGTATTGGCAAAGAGATTCCATGTGCCACCATAAAGATCGGTGGAGCTGACGATATTGTCACCTGAACGCGCAAGGTTCTGGACAGCAATCGCCGAAGCCGCCTGCCCTGAGGCAACCGCGAGTGCGGCAATGCCACCATCAAGTGCCGCAATTCGCTTTTCCAGCACATCAGTCGTCGGGTTACCAATGCGCGTATAGATATTGCCGAGTTCCTTCAACGCGAAGAGATTGGCTGCATGTTCCGTATCGCGAAACTGATAGGATGTGGTTTGGTAGATTGGCACTGCCACGGCACCGGTTGCGGGATCAGCCCGCCAGCCGGCATGCAGGGCGATAGTCTCAGGATGCAAATGGACTGCCATGGTTTTCGTCCTTGTGTTGGTGACGGATTAATCACCTGTGACACTAGGAGAACTTGCAAAAGCGGGACACGCAGACTGTTTCTTATTTAAGCTGGTTCCGGCAATCCTATGCTAAAAACACAGTAGAACAATCCAATCCATGCCGGTGGGCCGCAAGCAAAGCCGGAAATGGAGAATTCCATTCCCGGCTTTACGAAAATCAATAATTTGAGATTACGCGGCCCGATAGCGTTCCAGCCAATGGGCATAGGGAGATGGCAAAACCCATGACGGCTTTTCGACACCAAGTTCCTTGGCGGCACGGAAAGGCCAATGCGGATCAGTCAGCAACGGACGGGCCAGCATGACCAGATCAACCTTGCCTTCCCGTACCAGCGCATCCGCTTCCTGCGGGGTGCTGATGTACCAGGATGTGGAGGCTGGCAGACCGGTTTCGCGGCGAACCCGTTCTGCGACTGGTCCAAGGAATGCCGGACCCCATGGAATGCTGGTCTTGCCAAGCGAGAAGCCCATGCTGACATCGATAAAATCAAGGCCATTGTCTTTCAACAATTTGACAAGCTCAATGGCTTCGCTGAGCGTCTTCTCGTCCTGTCCATCATATTCGATAACGCCGAGGCGGGCTGTGAGTGGCAGGTTTTCAGGCCAGACAGCCCGAACAGCGCGAACGGTTTCGATCAGAAAACGGCTGCGGTTTTCAAAACTGCCACCATATTCGTCTGTGCGCTTGTTGGAGTGCTCAGACAGAAAACTCTGGGCGAGATAACCATGGGCGAAGTGCAGTTCCAGCCATTCAAAACCGACGGCAAGCGCCCGCTTCGCGCTATCAACAAATGCCTGCTGTACCCGCTCGATATCAGCCTTGGTCATTGCGCGCGGAACCTTTGGAAGTCCTCCCCCATAGGCAACCGCCGATGGTGCAATAGTCTCCCAGCCACGTGCGTCATCTTCGGCAATATGGTCATCGCCTTCCCATGGGCGATTGGCACTGGCCTTGCGTCCCGCATGGGCAATCTGAATGCCCGGAACGGCGCCCGCATCCTTAATGGTCTGCACCGCAGGCGCAAACGCCTTTGCCTGTTCGTCATTCCAAAGCCCGGCGCAACCCGGCGTAATACGGCCCTCCGGCGAGACGGCTGTTGCCTCAACAATCACCAGCCCGGAACCACCACGCGCCAGCCCACCGAGGTGAACGTGATGCCAATTGTTGATCACGCCATCATTTGCCGAATACTGGCACATGGGCGACACCGCGATTCGGTTACGCAATGTCACATCCTTCAAAGTGAAGGGGTCGAAGAGAGAGGCCATACTGTTACTCCGGTTTAAAAATCTTTTGGCTCCGCGCCAATCATATTTCTATAGTTCGATATAATTCGAACAATAGCAATACACAAAATTTTGTGCTAGAAAGAGTTTATGAGAGAATATCGTCACCCCCAGATCACCGAAGTGCAACTCGAGTCTGTGCTTTACGCCTTGAGCGACCCCATCCGCCTGTCGATTGTTCGACAGCTTGCGCGAGAGGGTGAAGCAAGCTGCGCAGCGCTTGAAAACGGGCGCCCGAAATCCAGCGTGTCGCATCATTTTCGCGTGCTGCGCGAAGCTGGCATTATCAAGACACGCAATGACGGAACGTCCCGCATCAATGAGTTGCGCGATAATGAACTCGCCGAGGTTTTCCCCGGTTTGCTGCCTGCAATTCTCGCAGTACGCAGCTAGGAGATTTCTGCGCGTCCAAAGGGAGCGAGCAACCAACTGTGAGCTGCTGGCGCCCGTAAGCAGTGGGATACGCAACAAATTCGTCGTGTATTCTGGTTATACCTTGTTTTATTACAAATATTGACCTCGTAAGCCTTACTTTTTACTTATGACAAGTATCCATCTGTCGATTTACAGGTGGGGATTACAAAACATTTTGCCGGGAATGCAATATTGCTGCGGCATAAACCATAGAACCATAAAGACATTGGTAACTATTATAAAAAATGGTAAGCAAATTAACCAATGCCGAACGTAATAAAAATAGCATAGGGAAATATGAACTCGCCTGTCTGAGGTCCGTGGGTGCCACTGTCGAATTTCCATACACCTGACGCTATCCGGTCGATGTTCGGCATGCGGGGAACGATCAACCCTGCTGTCAAACGGCGTGTCTATGCTGAACAGATGGATGTGGCGCTGAGACTGGCGCCGTTTACCGTCGTTGTCGCCATGAGTGTGGTGTTCGTTGTGGCTTTTGTCTTCTGGGATCAGGGACATAAGCTCTATCTGGGAAGCCTCTCAACAATCGTCACCCTGATGACTGCTGCATCGCTCTTTGCATGCTGGCAATGGTACAAGGTGCCGAAGGTCAAGGAACTTAGCTTTGACGGCATCAAATATCTGATCATCACATCCGCCTGCTATGGCTTATGTCTGGCCAGCATCCCGCTCATGTTGTTTCTGGAAGCCGATGCTTACCATAGGTTACTTATCGCCTGCACAGCCGCAGGCCTGATGGCAACCGGCATTGGTGTCGCTGTGGTTCCACTTGCAGCCATTGCCTTTTCGGGGGCGATTATCACAGGTTCGTTCTTCGCCCTCGCCTCAACCGGTGAGGATTTCTTTCTTTTCATTGCGATTCTGCTGGCGATCTACGCACTCTTCATTCTGTTCACCATTGTTCACATGAGCAATCTGATCGTTATGCGCACGCTCGACCAGATCAAGGTTGAGCAGCAGAAGGAAGTTATCAGTCTGCTGCTTTATGACTTCGAAGAGAACGCCAGCGACTGGATCTGGGAAACCGATGCAGATCTGAAACTTCAGCACACCTCGCCCCGGCTTGCACAGATCGCTGAAAAAACCACCAAGCAATTGCAGGGAATGCCGTTTGCCCAACTCTTCAAGGTTGACCAGTCGCACGCCGAAGAAGCGGTAAAAGTCGGCTCCATCTGGCAGGCCATCGAGAACCGCACGACGTTCCGCAATCACATCCTGCCGATCAACATTAAGGGCGAGACCCGTTGGTGGTCACTTACCGGCAAGGCGATTTTTGACAATGCCGGACAGTTCTGCGGTTATCGCGGTGTTGGTTCCGACGTGACAGCCGCCAAACAGTCGGAAGATCAGCTGTCCTATCTCGCCCGTTATGATGTGTTGACTGACCTGCCCAACAGAACCCTGTTCACGGATCAGCTTTCACAGGCGACCAAAGAACTTGAAGAGGGTCTTGCCGGATTTGCTGTGTTCTGTATCGACCTCGATGAGTTCAAGACGGTCAATGACAGCTTTGGCCATGGTATCGGTGATCAACTGCTGAAACAGGTTGCAGAACGGCTGCGCAGCACATCACCAGCCACTTACATAGTGGCGCGTCTATCGGGTGACGAATTTGCCATCCTCGCCCCCGGCGCGGATCATGCGGATGCAACAACTTTGGCTCAGGATCTCGTCCAGACGATTTCTCAGCCATTCTGGATCGATGGTATCCAGATCAACATTCATATCAGCGTCGGTATTGCTCTTGCGCCGACAGACAGCGTCAATGACATCATGCGTTGCGCTGATCTGGCACTTTATCGCACCAAGAACGAAGGCCGGAACAGTTATCGTTTCTATGAAGTGGAAATGGATGCCCGCATTGAGGCAAAGCGCGCACTCGCAATGGATCTGCGCGGGGCTTTGGCCCGCAAGGAATTTATTTTGCATTTCCAGCCGATTGTCTCGGCCATAACGCTCAAGACAGTCGGATTTGAAACGCTACTGCGTTGGAAGCACCCGGTGCATGGCTATATTTCGCCAGCCATTTTTATCCCGATCGCTGAAGAGACCGGCAATATTATTCCGCTTGGCGAATGGATCATTCAGGAAGCCTGCAGAACAGCTGTTCTCTGGCCAGATGATATCAACGTAGCGATCAATATCTCGGCCATCCAGTTTCGCCACTCGGACCTTGCATCCATTGTCCGCGATGCGCTGACAACGAACAAGTTGAAGCCCAATCGCCTTGAACTCGAAATCACCGAATCGGTGTTTCTTGAAGCAAATGTCGCGGCCATATCCCTGCTTCGCCAGTTCCGCGCCATGGGTGTCAGCATCGCCCTTGATGACTTCGGTACGGGCTATTCCAGTTTGAGCTATCTGCGCAAAATGCCATTCGACAAGATCAAAATCGATCAGTCCTTCGTGCGTGATCTTCCACACAACCGGGGCAGCCTTGCCATTATTCGCGCTGTCATGGGACTGGGTGCCAGCATGGGCATGAAGATCACAGCGGAAGGCGTGGAAACGCGCGAACAGCTTGCCTGTCTGCAAAAGGAAGGCTGCGATCAGGTTCAGGGCTTTCTCTTCAGCCCCGCAGAGCCTTTTGAAAAGACCTCCGGCCTCATGTCATTTGACCGCGACCGTTACGAAGTCGCCAGCTGAAACCCACAGGGGATTGCCCTCCAAGGATTAAGCCTGACGTTTTGTCTTGTCCTGCACAACAGGACGATAGCTTGGTGACAGCCGCGAGTCCTTGGGCCAATAGGCCAGAAACCCCTTGATGACCTCGCCCGGAATATCGAGCGGGTTATACTGATCCCGGTCCACGAACATCAAAGACTGTTCCCCATGGCCAAGCAGGCCCTGAGCCGCGCTGTGGATCTCGTGCTGCAATGTTACGAACTTGCGGTTGTGCTTGGCGATCTTGATGCGAACACTGATCTGTTCGAATTCCTTCGATTCCCGGCGGTAGTCATGGGTGAAGGAGCGCGTGAGAATATAGAACCGCGTCGTTGCCAGATCAAAATCCGGCATGCAGACATTGAAAAACAGCTCACGCGCCTTGCCAACCCAGCGCACATAATTGGCGAAATACACATTACCCACGGAATTGGTGTCGTCGTAGGTCGGTGTGAGATGCATGACAAACCACTCGCCATCGAAGCCATGCGATTGCGAGATTTCCTGCGAACCCGCGGCAGTGGTCAGCGGCGCGGCACTCATCATGCGGATTGGCTGATCAACGATTTCTACCGGTATCGCCTTGGATTTCGGACCAATCAATTCGATGATGACAGGCAATGCGCCGATCAAACCGATAAACGGCGACAGGAACAGGAAGCCGGGCACGGGCTGGATGTAACCCAGAACGAAGATCAAGGATGATCCGCAGCCAATAAGAAAGCTCAGCACGGGATCAAATTTCGGCTTCGCACCAAGCGCTTCACACACGAGGTTGGCCGAGGCGCTGACAAACAATGTCGCAAAAGGCATCATGAAATACATGAGTGAAAAATTCGCAGGCACTGCCGCATAGGCGACCCAGGCGGCACCAATCAGCAGCCAGAGCGGTGATGATGCAATGCCATCGGGGATAAGCGCCAGAAGCGGGCTGTTACTGCGCATGTTTTTGCCGCGCAGATACCAATTGGTAGCGCAGTAAAAACTGTCGACTGTCGATGCCAATGCGATGACAGTCCAGATGACAAAGGCGATTTCCAGATAGGTCGAACCGTTTTCTGCGGAAAGCACAGCCGCCGCGGAAACCGATCCCTGTGCACTTGGCAAACCATCAATGGAAATGATGCTGCCAATGGGTCCAACCGCCGAGGCTGTCAGCGCATTGAGCAAAAGAAAGCCGAAGAACAGCAAGGCACCGGCACCATAGGCGAGGCCGACAGACCCGCCCTCGCGTTTGATGTAGACGGCACGCTGCCAGTGCTGGATGTCGAGCCAAGGGCCGAGCAAAAACCCGATCAGCGTTGGCATAACCAGACCATAAAAACGCGCATCGAAACTTTGAAGCGGCACACCGGGATAATCAGACGTTTGTCTCAGACCGACCAGCAGGACAATACCGGCGGCAACACCGACAATCATGTAGACGATATGCAGCAATTTGAGCTGTTGCAGGGATAGGGCATGTCCGATCGCACAGGAGACCAAAAGCAGGAAAGCAACGCCGATCGATGCACCCTCACCCACAATCGGCTGCCAGAGATAGGCAACAAACCCGAAAATCGTAACAACAAGCGCCGCCATCTGGAACAGCAGAAAGACGCCAACATAGCGGCTTTCAATGTCCTTCATGATCTGATCAGGCGTTCGCTTGCTGCGACCGAGAATATAACCGAATAGCCAGAGCCCACCGACATTGGCAATCGCGAACCCGAAGAAGCCCAGCCAGCCATAAGTCAGGGTGACATGGATTGAATAGAAGAAACCCAATCCCCATAACCAGGATAGGCCAATTGTAGGCGCCCACATAAGATTTCGCACGAACGTCATGTCTATCCAGCTTTTCGAGAGTCGGTGATCGTCAACACCAACTTTAATCGACGTTATTCGTCGTGATAAGTCAATGATTTGCTCTTCGCAGTTGCGCAAAGAATCAGCATTTTTTGCTTTCTTTCCTATTGCAGGCGCAAACAGTTTTCATCGGGATTTCCAGCCAGAATAACGTTAAGAATGCTGCCGGAACTGACGTTTGAAGTCCCGATACGGACTGTTGCGCAATGGTTCCTTCAAGATACAGCAAAATCATGGCAGGAATCACCACAGATCCACGATTTATCCTCTGGGTGTGAAAGAGATATGTCAGCGAGCAGAACGCGATTATAGCCGGGATTCAATACTGGCCAGATGGGTAATCAGCTTTTGATAACGCCCTTGCAAGGGTTGTCATGGGGTAGCTCGAATGGTCTAACCCCATGAGAACATTTGCATCTGGAAGGGCCAATATGAACCAGAACATGCTTTACCTGATCATTGGTGGATTGATCGTACTCGTCCTCGGGCTGGGTTTCTACATTTACGACCAGAATACAAAGCCAGCCGGGATCGAGTTAAAGATCGGTGAAAGCGGCGTGTCCGTTCAACAGAAATAGCACAGGAAGAGCAGGCACCGGCTTTCCATATCGCCGATGCCTGTTGACTGATTATAGGCCAGCAATCTTCTTGAGATCATCGACTGCGCCCGGCGCGGCAGCAAGAACAGGTGCGCCCTTGGTCAACCCATCTCCCTTCACCGGAAAAGGATGGTGCCAGCCGCCCGCTTCCTTGACGAGGCAATACCCGGCCATGCAGTCCCAGGCATGCATGTAAGGTTCGTAATAGCCAACCAGACGTCCCGCCGCCACATAGGCCAGCATGAGTGCGCCTGAGCCGTTGCGGATAAAATTGCCGCCCGCTTCCAGCAGCTTTTCCACCAGCGACGCAACGACCGCCGGAGTGACGTGATGATTGGCACCGATGCCCGTCACTGCATTGCGAATGGTTTTTTCAGAATCGATAGTGAGCGCCTTGCCGTTCAATGTCGCACCCATGCCAAGCGCTGAAGCATAAAGTTCATCATTACACGGCACATAAATCACCCCGACAACGATCTCCTCTCCGCGCATGGCCGCAATGGAAATACACCAGGTCGGCATGCCGTTGACGAAAGGACTGGTGCCATCAATCGGGTCAATGACCCATGTGAACTCCGACGTTCCCTCGCTCGCACCATATTCTTCGCCAAGCACTGCATCACCGGGATAGGTAGCGCCGATACGTGCACGGATCAGTTCTTCCACTTCCCGGTCGGCGATTGAAACCACATCCTGCGGATCAGCTTTGGTTTCGATAACCAGCCGCTCGCGCGCATTGAAATGCGCCAGTGCCACGGCTCCGGCTTCGATAGCCATCTTCTTGGCAAGATCAAAACGGCCCTGCAATTCGGCTTGCGCATGCGATGTCATGATAGTCCTTTGAAAATACAGTTTCAGTTGTTGATGATAGCGATGCCACGGTGATGAAAACCGATGCTCACATTGGTTGCGGGGGCAAGATTGCGGTCAACAGCCGGATCAACCACGAACAGTGTTCCGGATGCCGTTTCGACCTCATATTCAACATGATCACCGAGATAGGCGGCATGCCGGATGCTTCCGGCAAAGGCGCCATTCTCCTCCGGCTCCAGCGTAATTGCATTCGGCCTCACTGCAATCTTTGCCGGCCCCGGCTTGGCGTTGCGCCCCGGCACCGTATGTTCCAGCGTGCCAATGCGGATAATAGCCTTGCCGCCATCGCTGCGTAGCACTTCACAAGGCACCACATTGGCCTCGCCGATAAAGTCGGCGATAAAAGATGAAGCCGGTGCCTCATACAATTCGCGCGGCGTCCCCTGCTGGGCAATCACGCCGTCCTGCATGACGATGATCCGGTCGGACACGGCAAGCGCTTCTTCCTGATCATGGGTGACATAAACTGCCGTGAAACCAAGCCGCTGCTGCAACTCACGGATTTCCGTGCGCACGCGGCGGCGCAGACGCGCATCAAGATTGGACAGGGGTTCATCCAGCAGCAGCACTTGCGGCTCCAGAACCAGCGCGCGGGCAACGGCAACGCGCTGCTGTTGACCACCGGAAAGCTCGGCAGGCAGGCGCTGGCCATACCCCGCAAGGCCAACCTGTTTAAGACCCTCTTCTGCCTTTTCGCGCGCATCGGACTTTTTCATACGGGATGATTCAAGACCGTAAGCAACATTCTCAAGCACCGACATATGCGGAAACAACGCATAGGACTGGAACACCATCGACACATCGCGCTCATTGGCCGGAAGCATGGTTACATCCTTGCCGCCGATCAGGATACGGCCCGAAGACGGGTGCTCAAGCCCGGCCAGCATGCGCAGGGTCGTGGTCTTACCGCAGCCGGAAGGTCCAAGCAGTGTGACAAGCGTGCCGGGCTCGATATCCAGCGACAGATCATGAATCGCCGTGAAATTTCCAAACTGCTTTTTGACATTGGAGAAAACGACGGAGCCGGTGCGATGCGTGGTCATGAGGCGGCCTTTTCTTTTGGGGTGGCAGACGGAACAAAGGCAGTTGCGACACGGTTTTCGCGCCGCAGCTTTCGTTCGCCCACCAGAAGCTGGAAACAGGTGATGATGACGATCATCACGACAATCAACATCGATGAATAGGCCACCGCCACGCCGTACTCGCCATTTTCGACCAGTCCGACAATGTAGGATGTCGCCATATTATACTCGGCGCTCACAAGGAATATGACAGCGCTGATCGAGGTGATGGCCCGCACAAAGGAATAGACCAGTGCGGCAACGATTGCCGGACGCAGCAGGGGCAGAATGACCTTGCGGATGGTACGGAAACTGGTTGCCCGCAATGTCAGCGATGCCTCATCAAGGCTCTTGTCGAGCTGGCTCATGGCCGCCACGCCGCCACGCACGCCGACAGGCATGTTACGGAAGACGAAACAGGCGATGAGGATCAGCGCCGTACCGGTCATCTCAAGCGGCGGCAGGTTGAACGCCATGATATAGCTGATGCCGATAACCGTACCGGGAATGGCAAAGCTCATCATCAGGGCAAACTCAAACACATTACGACCGACAAAGCGCTGGCGGACGATGAGGTAGGCCGTCAGCAAACCAACAGCGGCAGTCAGCGGTGCCGAGATCAACGCGATCTTGATGGTCGTCCAGAACGAATTCCAGGCAACGCCGGTCCAGGCAATCGCACCATTCTCGAAGCTGAAAGAGAATGCCCGCTGGTAGTGTTCCAGCGTCAGCGTGTTGTCGAGACCCCATGTGCGCACGAAGCCGCCAAACAGGATCATGCCGTAGATGACAAGCGTGAAAATGATCCATGGAATGACAATCGCATGGACACCAATGGACAAAGATCGCGGCAAGGCAATATGCGCGCCGGAATCCCCCTTGCCCGTCACCGTAGCAAAGCTCTTGCCCGCCAGCCAAACGCGCTGGGCCAGAAACGCCGACAGCGTGAAGAAGAGAAGAATGATAGCAAGAACCGCCGCCCGCGACGGGTCATTCTGCGAGCCGACCACTGCAAAGAAGATTTCCGTCGACAGCACGCCGTGACTGCCGCCAAGCACCAGCGGATTACCGAAATCCGCCATGCTTTCGATAAAGCCGATGAGAAATGCATTGGCGAGGCCGGGCTTCATCAGGGGCAGCGAAACCCGCCAGAATGTGCGCCAGCGGTCGGCACGCAGGGTCTGCGACGCCTCTTCCATGGATGGGCTGACACCTTCCACAACGCCAATCAGCACAAGGAAGGATATCGGCGTGAACGACAGGACCTGCGCGATCCATATGCCGGTCAGGCCATAGAGCCAGCGGCCCGGCTCGATGCCGAAAAAATTGGACAATTGCTGGGTCACAACACCCGCCCGGCCAAACAGCAGGATGAGCGCAAGGCCAATAACAAAAGGCGGCGTGATGATCGGCAGGATCGTCAGCAGACGCAGGCCTTTTTTGAAGGGAAAGCGCGTGCGCGTTGCCACCAGTGCAAAACAGAGGCCGAGAAGCGTGGAGCCGGAGGCGGAAAGAATGGCAAGAAACAGCGTGCGCCATGCAATGCCGCAGCGATTGCCGCCCACAACGCAATCAAGGCTCCAGATTGACGGGTCCTGAATATTACGGATGAAACCGGATGGATCGAACGAGCCATCAACACTCTGAACCGAGCCAATGAGCATGCTGCCGACGGGGTAGAACACGAAAATCGCGACCAGAAAGATCAGCAGTGCAATCGACGCGACGACAAAGGCGTCACCACGCAGGACACTCCGCTCGGCCAGCCCAAAGGAGAACATCAGGACAAACGATAGCGCGACCAGACCGGCACCGGCACCCATGGAGGGTTGCCCGTCCGCAAGTGCTCCGAAGAGATGTTCGCTGATCGCCCAGGTCCAACCGGTAAAACCAACGGCCAGCCCCTGCAGCACCAGAAACACAATGCCGACAGCCCCCGCTCCGACAAGCAGATTGGCCCGCAAAGGCGAAACCTTGAATGCGCGCGCGAAAAGGCCCAACGCGAACAGAACGGCGATAATAATAAGCGTCCAGCGCCCATGATAAGCCATCTGCACGAGGCCGGGTGCCTCTGCCGGGCCGGACGGAAAATTGCCAAGCCAGCCGAAGCCATAAAAACCGCTTTCGATCCTGTACCACGGTACAAGCGCAAACCCGGCAAGACCGATACCGAGAGCAATGTTCAATCTCCGGTCGCTACGTTCCATTGTGCTACCCAATACTGTCTTCAAAGATGGAAATGGCAGTTGCGTGCCCGAACGCATGAAATCGGGCACGCAAAACTCAGGAAATCAGATCAATTGGCGCTTGCGCCGATTTCCTTATCCCAGCGCTCAAGCAATGCCTTGCGCTTTTCCGGATCGCCATAGGTTTTGAAGTCGTAGTCGATGAGCTTGATGTCTTCGAACTTCGGTGCCTCCGGCGGAACAACAGCTGATTTGTTCGAAGGCAGCTGGAAGGATTTTGCTTCCTTCATGTGCGACTGCACTTCGGCTGACAGTGCCCAGTCATACCATTTCTTCGCCGCATCAAGATTACGCGCACCCTTGATGATCGACATGGAGCCGATTTCGTAGCCCGTACCCTCGCACGGCGCTACAGTCTTCACCGGAAAGCCCTCGACAGTCTGGGCAACCGCGTCATGCATGAAAACAATGCCAAGCGCCGTCTCACCGCGTGCCGCCGCTTTCACCGGCGCAGAGCCGGACTTTGTATATTGGGACACATTGGTGTTGAGCTTCTTCAGGTAATCATAGGCCTTGTCTTCGCCCATGATCTGCACAAGCGAGGCAAGCGCCGTATAGGCTGTGCCCGACGAATTGGGATTAGCCATCTGAATCTCGCCCTTATAGGACGGATCGAGCAGATCAGCCCAGCACTTGGCTTCCTTCAGGTTCTTTTTCTTGACGATATCGGTGTTATAGCCCCAGCCGAGCGCTCCGGCATAAACACCAACAGTCTTGTAGCCGGAACTTTCCGCCTGCTTCTTCGCCCAATCCTGCAACTGGTCGAGCAATGGTGACTTATATTCCTGCGTAAGGCCTTCGGAAGCGGCCTGCAAATGCGGATCACCTGTGCCAGCCCACCAGATATCAGTCTTTGGATTGCGCGCCTCGGCGCGGATTTTTGCATAGGTCTCACCCGATGACAGGCGCACCATATTGACCTGAATACCCGTATCCTTCTCGAACATGCCCTTCATCAACTCGCAGATGACGACATCAGCCGAGCAGATCAAATTGAGATTGTCCGCAGCGTGCGCTTTCATCGGCATCATCTGGATACCAACAGCAAAAGCGGCAGCAATGGCAAAGACTGAACGCATGAATTTCTCCTCCCTGAAAAAGCGGCACCTCCATGCCGTCGCTTGTTTTGCAAGCGTGTGCAAAGCTTTCACACCCGAATACATCATGTCAAGTCGGCTCAGTACTTTTGCCTCAGAAAATATGAACACATACATATTGCGAAGGAGCGCAAACGCGTGCAACCTATGGTGAAACAGAAGATTGCCGGGTGGAACCTTTTTGAACAAATCATTCATCAGCGCTGAAGACGTTGCAAAACGGGCTGGCGTTTCGCGCTCGGCGGTTTCCCGCACATTCACGCCGGGAGCCAGCGTCTCCGAGGAAACGCGCCGACGCGTCATTGAAGCTGCAGATGCGCTTGGCTATCACGTCAATCAGCTTGCCCGCGGACTGATGCGCAGTGAAAGCGGCATCGTCTGCCTGGTCGCTTCGGAAATGGACACGCCCTATCGTGCCCGACTGGTGCGGGAGTTGTCCCATGCCCTGCAAAGGGCCGGCAAGGTTTGCATGATCATCAACACTGACCGTTCCGATGGCAGCGTCGATGCGGCCCTGCGGCAAACTCTCAATTATCGCGCCGACGCCTCGATCCTGTTGTCGGGGCTGCCTGATAAGGCAATCACCAAACTCTGTCTCGACAGCGGGCAGCGTATCGTTCTCATCAATCGGGACGACGACGTCGAAGGCCCGCTTTACATCAACCTTGATGACAGGCGCGCGGCGCGCGCGGTTGTCAGCGCATTCCTGCGGGCGGGTTGCCGGCGCCTCGCCTTTGCAAACTCTGCTGTCGGCACGCCGAGCCTGATGGCGCGCGAGCGCGGCTTTGTTGCCGCAGCGGCAGAGTTCGGGCTTGAGGTGACGGTGATACGGCACGGAAATACGGTTTATGAGAGCGGACAACAGATCGCCCGCATGCTGTTTACCGAACCTGCCCGCCCTGATGCTGTTTTCTGCGTCAACGATCTGATGGCGTTCGGGTTGATGGACAGCGCGCGTCACGAGTTTTCGCTGCGTATCCCCGAGGACCTTTGTGTCACGGGCTTCGATGACATCCCGCAGGCAAGCTGGTCATCCTACGCGTTGACCACTTTTACCCAGCCTGTCGACGACATCGTGAAAAGCAGTGTGGAATGGCTGACCAGTACCGAAAACCCGACCGGGGCAGACAATCCCTCAATCAATCTGCACGCCCCGATGATCTGGCGTAAAACAATTCGCGGCAAACCAGCTTAATCAGTGGAAAAGCTTCCCCAGACGCTGAACCGGCCGCGCCCTGCCCGCTTGGCTTCATAAAGCGCCCGGTCCGCAAGATTGAGCAATTCGTCTGGCCCGCCCAAGGTCGCAGGGCTCATCAGATCAAGGACACTGACACCAATACTGACCGAGGTCTTGCCAGCCGGCGTTCCCTCATGGTCCAGTTGAAGACCTGCAACGGAATCAATGATCGTTTTTGCCACGTCTATGGCATCGGCCATCATTGCGGCGGGTAACAGCGCGGCAAATTCTTCGCCGCCGAAACGGGCGACAACGCCTGTACCTTCCTTGACGACCTTATTCAGGACACGCCCCACCTGCACGAGGCATCGATCCCCGGCCATATGTCCGTAAACATCATTATAGGCTTTGAAATGATCGATATCGATCATGAGCAGGGCCAAAGACTGGCCACGATCAATGGCCTTGTCATATTCCCGTTTGAGCAGGCGATTGAACTTACGCCGGTTCGGCAGGTCAGTGAGATGATCGCTTTCCGACAGTTTCTTCAGCTTCCGGTTGGCTTCGAGCAGTTTTTGCTCCAGTTCCAGCCGCATCCGAACGGTCGATGAGAGCTGCTCCTCAATCAGCTTCTGGCTGCTGATATCAACACTCGTTGCCAGAAGCCGCAGCGGCGATCCATCGGGCCCATATTCAACAATCTTGCCGCGGCTCATAATCCAGGCCTGTCCGCCGCTACCGCGTGGCACGCGATATATGGCTTCGAAATATGGCTTGCGGCCACTCACCACGTCTTCAAAAGCCTGAATGGCGCCCTGCTTGTCGTCAGGATGAACAATGTCCCATGCGATGTTTTCCGTCTCCGGACTTGCCGGATCAAGCCCGAGCAGAGCGCGGTATTGCGGGGATCGCCAGACGCGGTTCGTCGCAATATTCATGTCCCATATCCATTGCCCGGCACTTTCCAGGGCATAGGCGGTGCGCTGTTCGACTTGCGCCAGCTGTTCGGACATCCGCTTCATATTGGTGATGTTGGTATAGGCGACGGATATTCCGGCCACTTCGCCAAGATCATTGGTAACAGGAGCGGCCGAAACCATGAAGGTTTCACCCGAGCGTTGAAGCTCGTGATCGGGAACAGGCTTTTCTTCCAATGCCGTAACGAGGCTGACCCGGAGCAACGCCGCATGATCAGGCACAATATCCTCGACCAGACGGCCAATGGCATTGTCGCTGCTGATGCCAAGCATACGTGAAAGCTGGTCGTTAACGGTAACAAAGACGCCATCGCGATTGAGATAGCAGAGCCCAACCGGAACCTTGTCATAAACAGCTTCGATCTGGAGCAAGCGATCACCCCCCCGCTCATTTTGGGTGTCGAATGGTGATTGTCGGGACTTGCTCGATGGCATCACGCAGTCTTGGCTCCTCTGCGGGCAACCCGCAGCACCTCTACTTTGGCGACCGGAAAGGCAGAGCGTCAAGTCAAATACTGCAACCTAAGGTTAATTATCGGTCACACAGCCCGAACCATTTTTTGACAGGTGACTGGCGTCTTTTCCAGCCACCCGTTACGCTGTGCCCAACAGACAAGCAGGAGGCATCATGTCGGAAGATCATCACCATCACGATGAACCTGTCGATTGGCGCGAGCATGGCGTGAAAGTCATTCCGGGTAATTCCCTTGATCCCAACACGGCACAGACACCCGGTATGAACCGGGCAGCCGCTATCAACCATGCCCGCGCCGGTGCCGAGAAAATTTGGGCGGGGACCGTTGTCATTCACCCCAATGCCAAAACTGGCGCCCACCACCATGGTGATCTTGAAAGCATTATCTATGTGGTCAAAGGCAAGGCACGTATGCGCTGGGGGGAGAAGCTGGAATATGTTGCAGAAGCAGGTCCGGGCGATTTCATTTTTGTCCCGCCCTACGTTCCGCATCAGGAGATCAATGCCAGTGAGGATGAGCCGCTGGAATGTGTGCTTGTTCGCTCGGGTCAGGAGCCGGTGGTTGTCAACCTCGATATTGAACCCGTCGAAAAGCCGGAAGGCGTTCTTTGGAAAGATCCCATTCACCGATGAGACACAGACTAGGCTATTTGGACGCGTTGCTGTTTCTCAAACCGTTTGACCAGCCGGTCCCGCTTGAGCTTTGACAATCGATACAGCCAGAAGATTCCGTCAAGCTGGTCGATCTCGTGCTGCAGACACACGGCCAGCAATCCGTCGGCTTCTTGGGTTTGCGCGGCACCTGTCAGGTCCTGATAGCTTATACGGGCGGACGATGGCCGTTCAACTTCATCGTTGATGCCGGGCATCGACACACTGCCCTCCATGTTCTTCACCAGAGCATTCGATGCCCACTCAACCGTTGGATTGATATAATATCGCACACCCTGCCCGTCATCGAGTTCAACAACCACGACGCGTTTCAAAACGCCAATATGCGGCGCCGTAATGCCGATTCCAGGTGCATCGCGCATGGTGTCGAGCAGATCGGCAGCCAAGGTCCGCAGGCTGTCATCGAACTCCGTGACAGGTTCTGCCTTCGCCCGCAGATGCGGGTTTGGAAATTTTACAATTGTGCGGACTGTCATATCGATACTCCGGTCAAAACCGCGTGGCAGATCAGCAACGCCTGCCCACCCTGTTGCCCCAAACCTCTGCCAGAATGCAAGCTTGCTTTACAAGCGGCATCACGCCCGATAATCCACAACGAATGACTGTGGTCTCCATTATCTGATGGAAAGACCCAACGAGGCTGATGAATGTCCTCCAGCGAAACCGAGATCAAACAACAGGTTCTGCCAAGGGGCGCGCTAGCTTTGACGCTTCTGGCTCTGGCAGCGACGATTGCCTCATTCATCGTGATGATGGGCATCACCACTATATCGCCGACAAAAGAGATCACCCAGCTTATTATCGCGGCCAATACGGTCTCGATCCTGCTGCTCATCTATCTGTCCTATGCGACCGTACGAAAGCTCTTCCTTTTCAAGAACAAGGAAAAGCACAATGATCTGCACACCAATATCGCCTTCATCTTCGCTCTGATCGCGTCGATACCGTGCATCATTGTGGCCTGTTTTTCGTTGATTATTCTGGATAACCGGCTGAATTCATGGATCAATGTCGACAACAACAAGATTATCGACATGTCGATCAAGGCAGCGCAGTCCTATACGGAAGACAATGCCCAGAATCTGGTGACCACAACCCTTTCCATGGCCATTGAGCTTGACCAGCGGCGCATGCTTTTCAGCCTGGATCGCGGCGCTTTTGCTGACTGGCTGACCTATGATGCGGGCCGTAACAATCTTCTGGGTGCGTCACTGGTCAAATCAACGGGCGAAATCGTTGTCAGTGCGAACCTCATCAATGACCACCAGCTGCCGCCGGTTCCGCTGACGGCATTGCGCGGCGCTGCTGGCGACCGGCCTGCCCTGATCCCGCCGGGTGAGACCAATCTGGTCGGGGCCGTCGTCAAGACACAGGCACTGCCGGACCTTTATCTCTATACGTTGCGTACCATCGATCCGTCGGCCCTGAAAAATATGCGGGTTATGACCGATAATAACAGCGAGTATCAGTCGCTGGCCAGCAACCGCAAGAACACGCAGATTGCCTATGCGCTGCTCTACGTTGAATTAACATTATTGCTGCTTCTGACAGCTGTCTGGACGGGTATCGCCGTCGCCAATCGCGTGGTTCAGCCCATTCGTCTGCTTATCGGGGCAGCCGAAGAAGTTGCGACAGGAGATTTTGACGTCTCCGTTCCTGTCCGGGGGTCTGATGGCGACATTGGCTCGCTATCCCTGACTTTCAACAAGATGGTCAGACAGTTGAAAACCCAGCACACCGATCTGATCTCGGCAAAAGAGCAGATCGATGAGCGCAGGCGATTTACCGAGGCTGTTCTTTCCGGCGTCACCGCTGGCGTGATCAGCGTCAACACACAAGGCGACATTGCTGTTATCAACCGGCCCGCTGAAACCATGCTGCTGGAGGATGGCGTTTCGACGATTGGCGGCAATTTGACTGAACTCCTGCCGGAGTTTGGCGAAGTCTTCACCACGGCACGCGATAGCGGGCGTTCGTCAAGCCGCAAGCAGATTGCCATCACCCGCAACGGTGTCGCCCGTTCATTCAATGTCCAGATCACGCGCGAAGACGCGGACACCCAGAACACATCCTATGTGGTCACGGTCGATGACATCACCGATCTCGTCGCAGCGCACCGCTCATCCGCCTGGGCTGATGTTGCGCGGCGTATCGCCCACGAAATCAAAAATCCGCTGACACCTATCCAGCTTTCTGCCGAGCGGCTGCGTCGCCGTTACGGCAAAGTCATCACCGAAGACCGCGAAGTCTTTGACCAGTGCACCGAGACCATTATCCGGCAGGTCGGCGACATTGGCCGCATGGTGGACGAGTTTTCCGAATTCGCCCGCATGCCAAAGCCGCAGCTGGCCGCAACGGATATTCGCGATGTGCTGCGCGACGCATCTTTCCTTGTTGAAATCAGCAACAGCCAGATCAAGTTCGAACATGAATTTGCCGGCGAGCCGCTTATCGGCAATTTCGACAGCCGCCTTCTGGGACAGGCATTCGGCAACATCATCAAGAATGCATCGGAGTCCATTGATGCCGTGCTGCAGTCCGGTGCCATCAGCGAAGGACACATACTGGTGCGGGCGGCGGGCTCCGGTCCTTCCATCATTGTCGAAGTGGTCGATAACGGAAAGGGTTTACCGGCCGAAAACCGGCATCAATTGCTGGAGCCTTATGTAACCACCCGCGAAAAGGGTACCGGACTTGGCCTCGCCATCGTCAAGAAGATTGTCGAAGACCATGGTGGGCGGCTCGAAATGCATGATGCCCCGGCGGGTTTTTATGAAGGCCGTGGTGCGCTGGTGCGTATGATCTTTCCAAGACTGGTTGACCCGGATGCTGGTAACGAAAAATTAACGTAATCTCACGGTTCCGATATCAAATGTGATGATTCCGGGGCGGACAACAAATTGAGCCCCATCCCGGTAAGTGCTATACTCCGTCTCGCTGTAATCCGGATGGCTGAATACCAATTCCGCACGCTCCGGCAGCAGGACATGAATCACTCTTTTCAAAAACGATCGTTGGCCAACAGAGTCAGCGGCGGGTGTTCGTGGTCTTTGAGAACGCGCCGGTTTAGCCGGTTACGCTCAACAGGAGGCAAGTGATGCGACACGTTAAAGAAAACGGCGATCTATGCAATTGGATAACATGCTCTGCCATTTTGTTCGGAGCAATGATGGTTACGGCTGTTATCTTCGCAGTCTGACCGTTCTTGTAAACATCTGATATTTCAGGCGGTAACGCTGGCAAGCGCTCCGGCAGGGGTTTCGTTTGCCAGCAAATTCCATCGTACAATTGCCTGGGATTGCGTCCCGCCGCCAATGCCGATCACCTTCCTGTTACAACCTCTGGTAAGGGTGGCTTTTCTGTGTCATCAATCGCACATGCTGCGTTGACTTTGACATCTGTCCCACAGACACGGATAACCGAGGAGCGGCCTGATGATAGCCCTGAATATAAATGGCGAAGATCGCAACGTTGATGTGCCGGAGGATATGCCTCTGCTCTGGGTGTTGCGTGATGTGATCGGTTTGACCGGGACCAAATTTGGTTGCGGCATTGCCCAGTGCGGCGCTTGTACGGTGCAGCTGGACGGACGTCCGGTACGCTCCTGCGTCCTGCCTGCCGCCTCCGTTGGCTCGCGCAAGATAACAACCATCGAAGCGGTTAGCGCCACGCCATCAGGCAAGAAGATTCAGGACGCCTGGCTCAATCTGGAAGTCGTGCAATGCGGCTACTGTCAGTCCGGACAGATCATGTCCGCCTCCGCTCTGCTTGATCGAAACCCTGACCCCACGGACCGCGATATTGATGCGGCCATGTCCGGCAATATCTGTCGATGCGGCACCTATCCCCGGATTCGAGCGGCCATAAAACAGGCCGCGAAGGCCTGAGGAAATGGAGATAGCCAGCATGAGCAAGCCATCCTCCTCCCCCTCCCCGAAAACAGGAACTTCCCGCCGTGCCTTCCTGCAAGGCGGCGGCCTGATTCTGGGCTTTGCATTATTTGGCGTCGGCACGACGCCTGTTCTCGCCGCCAGCACCGCATTGCCGGTGGACGGCGACGTCACCGCAGCCTTTTCGCCCGATGCCTATATTCGCATTGGCACTGATGGGCAGATCACGCTCATCCTTCCCAATATCGAAATGGGTCAAGGTACGCATACTGGTGAAGCCACACTGATTGCCGAGGAACTTGAAGTCGGCCTTGATCAGGTGAAAGCCGTCGATGCACCGCCGAATGACAAGCTCTATGCGACCGCGGCCCTTGGCGGACAGGCCACAGGTGGTTCGACCTCCATGCGCGCCACCTGGGAACCGCTGCGCAAAGCGGGTGCAACGGCACGGATGATGCTGGTTGCAGCCGCCGCGGCTGAATGGTCGGTGCCTGTGACGGAATGTGTTGCGAAGCTCGGTATTGTTACGCACCAACCGACTGGCCGCCAGCTCGCCTATGGCGCTCTTGCCGACGCAGCCGCAAAGCAGCCTGTACCAACCGAGGTCAAGCTGAAGGACCAGAAAGATTTCCAGCTAATCGGGAAGTCGAGCCGCAGACTTGATACTCCGGGTAAGGTCAATGGTGCAGTCAAATACGGCATTGATATCCGCGTGCCCGATATGAAGGTCGCAACCGTTGCCGCATGCCCCGTCTTTGGCGGCAAGCTGCAGGATGTGGACGACAAGGCAGCGCGTGCCATTGCGGGCGTGCGCGATATCGTCAAGCTCGACAATGCCGTTGCCGTCATTGGCGACCATTTCTGGGCGGCGAAGAAGGGCCTTGAAGCACTCAATATCACCTGGAATGAAGGCGCGAATGCCAAACTTGACAGCAGCAACATCATGGCGGCCCTTAAAGCCGCATCCGAGCGCAAGAAACCCATCATGGCGCGGCAGGAGGGCGATGTTGAAGCCAAGATGAAGGCTGCGGCCAAGAAGGTTGAAGCCACCTATGAGCTTCCATTCCTTGCGCATGCGCCGATGGAACCCATCAATTGCGTCGTGCATGTCCGCTCCGATGAATGCGAGATCTGGGTTGGCACGCAGGTGCCTGCGATTGCGCAGGGTGTTGCCGCACAGGTGACAGGCTATCCACTCGAAAAGGTCATCCTGCATAATCAGCTGATCGGCGGTGGCTTTGGCCGTCGCCTTGTGGCGGAATCCGTCGCTCAGGCCGTCGCCATCGCCAAACAGGTCAGCTACCCCGTCAAGGTGATCTGGACTCGCGAAGAGGACATTCAGCACGATCTTTACCGCCCCGCCTATTATGACCGCATATCCGCCGGGCTTGGTGAAGACGGTTTGCCAACTGTGTGGGTTGACCATGTTGCCGGTGGTTCGGTGCTCGGAAATTACATCCCGAGCGGCTGGCCGGAGGATAAGCTTGACGACGATGCGGTTGAAGGTGCTGCAAAGCCTCCCTATGACCTTCCCGTCATTCACGTCGACTGGGTGCGTGAGGACCCGCCGGTTCCGATCACATGGTGGCGCGGTGTTGGTCCTACCCACAATGTGTTTGTGGTCGAGAGTTTCATGGATGAACTCGCCCATGCGGCGGGCAAGGACCCCGTGGAATATCGCCGGGCACTGACCAAGAACCAGCCACGCGTGGCAGGCGTGCTTGAACTTGTTGCTGAAAAATCCGGATGGGGCACACCGCTCGCCGCTGGCATGGGGCGGGGTATCTCGCTGCATGACGCCTTCGGCAGCTTCATGGCTGCGGTATTGGAAATTTCCGTTTCACCCGCTGGCGAAATCACCCTGCACCGTGCAGTGGTTGCCGTCGATTGCGGCGTGACGATCAACCCCAATACGGTTGAAGCGCAGATTGAGGGCGGGCTGATCTTTGGGCTTTCCGCAGCGCTTTATAGCGGCATCACCTTCAGTGAAGGACGCGTGGACCAGAGCAACTTCCACGACTACCGCATCCTGCGCAACAATGAAGCGCCAAAAATCGAGATCCACCACGTCAAGAGCACCGAATCCCCCGGCGGTATCGGCGAGACCGCAACGGTTTCCGCCGCGCCAGCACTCGGCAATGCCATCTTCTCAGCAACCGGCAAGCGTCTGCGCACGCTTCCCTTCAACCGGGACGAGCTGAAAACCGGCGGAACCGAGAAAAAGAGTGTCTCGATGATACCGCCGCTGACAGCACCCCTGTTAGCTGCTCTGGCAACCACAAAGGCCGAGGAGCCTTCTGAAACTGCATCCGAAGAATTGTGAGGTCTGAATCATGAAGAGACTGGGCCTCCTTTTTCTCGCCGCAGTGGTTGTTATCGGTGCGGGCGTCGCAATCTTCCTGTTCAAACCGGCATCCCTGCCGGATGTATCGGAAGCTGCCGCTAAATTGCCGACCGGTCAGGCACTGATTGATCGCGGTGAATATCTGACCCGCGCGGCGGACTGCGTTGCCTGCCACACCACGGCGGGCGGCAAGCCCTATGCGGGCGGTCTTGCCTTCAAGCTGCCATTCGGCATCATTTATTCGCCCAATATTACAGCCGACAAGGAAACCGGCATCGGCAACTGGACCGATGCGGAATTCGTGCGCGCGCTGCATCAGGGCATCGACAAAGCCGGACAGAATCTCTACCCGGCCTTTTCCTATGCGGCTTATGCCCAGATGACGACGGAAGACGCACTGGCCATCAAAGCCTATCTGTTCAGCCTGCCGCCTATCAGCGCCGAAGCACCAAAGAACGAATTGGGTTTCCCCTTCAACCAGCGCTACGTCATGCGCTTCTGGAACCTGCTGTTCGTTCCGGGCCCATTGCAACCCGATCCGAAACAGAGCGAGGAATGGAACCGGGGCGCTTATCTGGTCGAGGCCATGGCCCATTGCGGCGAATGCCACACCCCGCGCAATCTGATGTTTGCAGTCAACAATGGCAAGAAATTCGCCGGAGCCGAACTACAAGGCTGGAAGGCTTACAATATCAGCTCCGACAAGCAGACCGGCATCGGCAGCTGGACCGATCAGCAACTGTTTGACTACCTCTCCAAGGGCCATGCCGAAGGTCGCGGATCGGCCACCGGCAGCATGGGTGAAGCTGTGGATTTCAGCCTGCGTCATCTGACGCCCGAGGATGTCAAGGCCATTGTCACCTATGTGAAATCGGTACCGCCACAAACCTCGGCTGATAAGGCCATCGTCGAAGCTGAACCGGCCACACTGACCGCATCCACCGCCTATGCCCCTGCTGCGAATGCGGCAACGCAGGACAGCCTTGGTCTCAAGATTTTCCAGGGTGCCTGTGCCAGCTGTCATGGCTGGAATGGCGAGGGCCTGCAAACGCCCTATGCTTCGCTCAAAGGCAGTCGCACCGTCAACGACCCCGATGGGACCAATCTTATACAGGTCATTCTGAAGGGTGCGCATATGACAACGCAGCAGGGCAGACAGTCCATGCCGGGTTTTGCCAATGCCTATTCGGATGTCGAGATTGCTGCGCTGAGCAATTATGTGCTGGGTCATTTCGGTGGCAAGCAATCCGCTATCACGCCTGATAATGTCGCCAACGCCCGCAAGCAATGAGGCGATGCACCGGCTGATAATATTGGCCACAGAATAAAATGCTTGATTTAGGAAACGATCTCTCCCTATATAGGGAAATGTCTGAAACCACCTCATCAAGCACCCTTGCTGCACGCAGCCGTGGCCGTCCGCGTGCGTTCGATATGAACGAAGCGCTCGACAAGGCTTTGCTTGTGTTTAGCGACCGGGGCTATCACGCCACCTCAATCGGCAATCTGACCGAGGCGATGCAATTGGCGTCGGGTAGCGTCTACAAGGCGTTCAAGGACAAGCGCGGTGTATTTCTGGCGGTGTTTGACCACTATCGCGCTATCCGGAGCGGCAAATTGCGCACCGCGGTCGAAACGGAAAAACCCGGTTATGACCGCATCCGTGACGCCCTGACTTTTTTTGCCGATGCCTCGCATGGCATGCAGGGAAAACGGGGGTGCCTTGTCGTCAACTGCGCCACGGAACTGGCAACTTTCGATCCGGAAGTGGCGGAAAAGGTTGCAACGGCAATGGCTACCAATGAGGCCGTGCTTCTGGAACTGATCGAACAGGGCCGGAAAGACGGCTCGGTGCCTGCCCATATTGATGGCAAGGTTACTGCACGAATGATGCTTTGCCTTGTGCAGGGCATGCGCGTGGTCGGGAAAACCGGCCGAACGCGCGAAGAAATGGTGGCTACCGTCGACGTGGCCATGAAGACCCTGATCTGATCTGCCTTTTGACTTCATTTCCTCCCAAGGAGCTACCCATGTCCTCCCCCCATTCAGACAATCCGTCTGATCAACAGGCCATTTCCCCGTGGTTGACCCTTCTGCTTGCAACAGCCTGCGGATTGATTGCCGCCAATCTGTATTACGGCCAGCCTCTGGCCGGTCCTATCAGCGCTGAACTTGGCATGTCACCGGCAGCAGCGGGTCTCATCGTCACGCTGACGCAGATTGGTTACGGCCTTGGCCTGCTGCTGATCGTGCCGCTTGGCGATCTCTTCGAAAACCGCCGCCTTATCCTCGCAGTCATTCTCGTGGGCGCTGTTTCCTTGCTCGCGGCGGGTCTTGTCACCCATCCTCTGCCGTTTCTTACGGCGGCGCTTTTTATCGGCCTCGGTTCGGTTGCGGTGCAGATTCTTGTGCCTTATGCCGCCCACATGGCGCCGGAAGCCGCGCGCGGCAAGGTTGTCGGCAATGTCGTCAGCGGGTTGATGCTTGGCATCATGCTGGCACGCCCGGTATCCAGCTTCATAGCGCAGTTTTTCTCATGGCACGTGGTGTTCTATCTCTCATCCGCCGCGATGATCGCACTGATGATCGTTCTGGCATTAGCCCTGCCCAAGCGGGTTCCCGCATCAAAACCCACCTATGGCCATTTGCTGGCATCGATGGGTCACCTCGCCGTGACAACGCCCATTCTGCAACGCCGTGCGCTTTATCAGGCCTGCATGTTCGGTGCGTTCAGTGTTTTCTGGACGACAACACCCCTGCTGCTGGCCGGTCCCGAATTCGGTCTGTCGCAAGGCGGCATCGCCCTCTTCGCATTGGCAGGCGTGGCTGGCGCTATCGCAGCGCCGATAGCCGGACGCTGGGCCGATCGCGGCCTGACACGCCCGGCAACGGCCTTTGCCATGCTGCTCGTCGCGGTGTCATTTCTGATGACGCATCTGGGCTCTCACGGCTCGACATTGGCTTTGGGTCTGCTGACAGCTGCGGCCATCCTGCTTGACTTTGGCGTCACCACCAGCCTCGTGCTCGGACAGCGTGCAATCTTCTCACTGGGACCCGAATATCGCAGCCGTCTGAATGGCCTTTACATGGCAACCTTCTTCACGGGAGGCGCAATTGGTTCAGCCGTCGGCGGCTGGGCCTTTGCCCATGGCGGCTGGTGGCTAACATCCTGGATCGGCTTTACCCTTCCGGTTCTGGCGCTTCTCTATTTTGCCACGGAAAGACGCCCGGAGCTTGTCCCGGCCACATAACCCGGCACATCCTCCAAATTGTAATAGACTGGAATCCCACGTTCATTGGCAACGCGGACATCATTATCAGCCCCCTTCGACTCGCCGGGAAGGCGCAGGATCGCATCGCAAAGCGCGATCAGCCGCCCTGCTGCCGGGTGGAATATCTGGTCATAGAGCTCATCGCCAACGTGCTTGCCACCAGCCGCATTCCACACGGGCAGAGCCACCCACTCGCCGATCATGGGCAAATGCCCGGCCTGAAACAGCGGCCATGACGCTTCTTCGAGACGCTTCAGGTTGGCAGCCATCTTGTCGGCATCATCATTGGTTCCGGACCGGTATGGACCGGCGATCAGAATAAGCATCAGCTTTCTCCGTATGTTTGGGGTGGTTCAAGCAAAAATGTGCAGGGCTGCATATTGGAGCAGCATGATTGTCTTGGCGTCCTGAATGGCCCCAGTGCCGATCATCGCAAATGCTTCAGCAAAAGGCAGTTCCAGCACCTCGATGTCTTCGCCTTCGGACGCAAGGCCGCCACCATCCGCAATACGATCCGAGGCGGTATAGGCACCCACGAAGAAATAGAGTTTCTCCGTCACTGATCCCGGGCTCATAAAAGCCTCGAAGACCTTCTGCACTTGGTGGACACGGTATCCGGTCTCCTCCTCCACCTCCTCGCGAATACGCTCTTCCGGCGAGATATTGTCGAGCAGCCCCGCAGGCGCCTCGATCAGGAGTTCCGTATAGCCGCTAGCAAAAGCCGGATAGCGGAATTGCCGCGTCAGGATGACAGTGCGCCGCGAAAGGTCATAGAGCAGGATTGTTGCACCGTTGCCGCGATCATAGGTCTCGCGGTTTTGCGTCTGCCATGTGCCGTCGCCACGCTGATAGTCAAATGTCGTCTTCTTCAACACATACCAGTCATCGGAAAGAGTTTTGACAGTCTGGATGCGGACACGTTCAGCAAGCTTCGTCATTGATACCACCATGTTGCGGGATTGGCTTGATAAAACGTGCAATTTCGTGCAGAGTCAAGAAATAACATGCAAAAATAGTGAGAGAGATATGCTGACACAGCAGCGCAAGGCACACATTCTCGCGACTTTGCGGGAAACGGGCGAGATCGTCGCCAAGACGCTCAGCCGGGACCTCAACCTTTCGGAAGATACAATCCGGCGGGATTTGCGCGAACTGGCAGCAGAAGGATTATTGCAACGGGTCCATGGCGGCGCCCTGCCCGCCTCGCCTGCCCTGGCCGACTTCTCCGGGCGCCAGACGATTGCCACCGATGGCAAGAAAGCCATTGGCCGTGCCGCGGCGGCCATGGTCCAGCCGGGACAGGTAATTTTCGTCGATGGAGGCACAACGGCCGTCCAGTTGGCCCGCCACCTGCCGCTCGATCTCAAAGCGACCATCATCACCCACAGCCCGAGCATTGCTGTTGAATTGATCAACCATCCTGATATTACGGTCGAGATGATCGGCGGACGTTTGTTCAAACACTCGGTCGTGGCCGTGGGTGCGTCGACAATCGAAGCCATCGCGTATTATCGCGCCGACATATATTTCATGGGGGTAACGGGCATCCATCCGGAAATCGGCCTGACAACAGGCGATTGCGAGGAAGCAACCGTGAAACGAACCCTGTGCCGCTATGCAGCCGAAACGGTTGTGCTCGCTTCATCCGAGAAACTTGGAGCCGCCTCGCCCTATGTGGTCGTGCCAATGAATTATGTGCAATGCCTGATCGTTGAACGAGATACGCCTGTCGACGCCACTGCCGCCTATGATGACTTGGGGATTGCCGTCGTGACGGCCTAGAGCATGGGGCCGTAAATAAGGTGCAATGCTCTAAACCTCATTTGCAGCAATAACGCTCATCACCTGATCAAAGGGTTCGCGCGAGCGCAGCATCCGCGCCAATATCCACGCCCCTTCCAGTGAAACGAGAATTTTCATGGCGGGCGCCCGGCCATTCCTCTCGGGATGGAACCTCGTTATCTGGTCCGCAAGGCAGTTGATCCAGCTCTCCATGACATCCTTGATGGCAAGGGACAGACGTTCGGACTTGGGTGTGGTATCAAGCAAGACGCTGGTAATGGGACACCCCAGCGTCCATCCGGACGCCTCAAAGGAATCATACAGCCGGGCGATCATCAACTCCGCACCAGCGCGAAAACTGGGCGCATCGCGAAAACTCTTGTTCAGCACGTAAATAAGATAGCCGCCAGCGCTGCGCACCGCGTGCTCAGCCAGCTCTTCCTTGCCGCCGGGAAAATGAAAATAGAAGGAGCCCTTGGGCGCCTTTGCCTGCTCGATAATCTCTGACAACCCAACACCATGATAGCCATGCGCCTGAAACAGGATCACTGCGGTGTCGATAAAGCGGGTCTTTGCATCGGATGGACGTGGCATAATCAGTATTATGCATGTTGTATGGCGATCGGTCTAGTGCTACGTTGTATGGCGATTGCCATAGAACAAACGGCTATCAAGGAGATTGGCGATGTCCGACCAACGCGAACTCAACTTGTCCGATTGCGCTGCAAATTTTGCACCGCCAACGGAAACCCGATTGTTTCAGCGCCTGTTTGATCTTGCTGGCTTTTCCGCCCTGCGCAGTCTTGGTGGCCGCAGCACGACCAAAGCGCAAGCCTGGGATGGTCTGGAGCCATTCGATATGCTGCGCGGCTGGCGCTGCGGCGAGGAATGAGTTGCGAGAAGCAACCAGAATTGTCCAGTTATCTCGATTATAAGTGGCCCATCGGTAACACCGTTTGACCGCATTGGAACATTTGCAGAATAACCTCCACATCGACTGTATAGTTTGGCGCCGTCGCACCGTTTAGTTGCATTTTGCAACCCAATACATGATGATTCGCACTTCATAGACCAATGCAGATCGGCAGATTTTTAACGCATTTCAAAATAGAACCAGTTATTTCCATATATTTTACAATGGTTTAATATTGAAACCAGCCGATTGTGTGGCTTATTTGTGACATTGCGGCAACATTGCGACTTCAACTATCACTCAACTGTGAGTTGGTTGTTGCTGTCCCTCATCGAACTGCTTTAAGCAATAAAGGTCAATGAAGACCATTGGGGGACCAATATGAACATCAAGAGCATTCTCTTCGGCTCTGCTGCAGCCCTGATTGCAGTAACAGGCGCACGCGCTGCTGACGCAGTTGTTGTCGCTGAACCGGAAGCCGTTGAATACGTTCGCGTTTGCGACGCATACGGCGCCGGATTTTTCTATATTCCAGGAACTGAAACCTGCCTGAAGATCAGCGGTTATCTGCGTTATGACGCTGTTGGCGGCGACGACGTCTACAGCGGCGGCCATGTTAATCAGGGCAGCGATCCGAATGGCGATGGCACCTGGTGGAAGCGCTCACGTGCGACTGTCCGTTTCGACGCTCGCTCGGAAACAGAACTCGGCACGCTGCGTTCATACATTGAAACACGTTTCCAGTACACGAACGGCGTCAATGCAACCGAACTTCCACAGGCTTACATCGAACTCGGCGGCTTCCGCATCGGTGTATCTGATGAAATCTACGGTTCGTGGACCGGTTATGCTGGCGGCGTGATCAACGACGACGTGATCAACTACCAGTCTGCCACAACCAACCAGGTTAGCTACACCTTCACAGGCGGCAACGGTTTCTCGGCGATCATCGCTGCTGAACAGGGCGCATCCATCACCTATCCGACAGGCGGTACAATCGATCATCGCATCGATGACTACATGCCACACGTTCTGGCCGGTGCGAAGTTCGAACAGGCTTGGGGTTCAATCTCCGGCGTTGTCGGCTACGACTCCCGCGTGGAAGAATGGGCTGGCAAGCTGCGTTTGGACGTAAAGTTCAGCGATACAGTGTCTGCCTTCGTCATGGGTGGTTACCAGTCTGACTGGGATGATTCCACCTCTGCCAATGGCAACTGGTTCGGCACCTGGTACGGCGATTACGCTATCTGGGGCGGTTTGACTGCGAAGGTTTCCGAGAAGGCAACAGTCAACGGTCAGGTTGCTTACGAAGAAGACGGCACATGGGCTGCTGCTCTGAACGTACAGTACGAGCTGGTTCCTGGCTTGGTCATCACACCAGAAATCGACTACACCAAGTTTGATGGTCAGCGCGGCAATGATGATGCATTCGGTGGCATGATCCGCTTCCAGCGCAATTTCTAATCGACTGAGATTTGGAGAGATCCCGGGGGCACGCCCCCGGGTTTATAAGGCCTCGGCCCAAAAAGCATCATATCAATGAGTGTCTGGCCATGTAGAAGGACTGCATTTCCAGATTGCGATGATGAGATCTCCAGTCACGTCATTTTCTTTAAACGGTGGGCTTTTGGCCCACCGTTTTTTGATTTTGAGCGGTCACTTGTTGCGGCTGAAACAACACGCACATCGTGTCGGCAGCCCCCTTGGACGATGTCTTGACTATCGGAACAGATTGCAGCGGCTGGCCATCGCGATTGGCTGGCCCATCATGGTTGTTATTTTGTGCCGAACTCATCGGCCTTTGCTTCGACAAGAGCGTCAATTGCCCTCTGGACATCCCCCAGGCTCCAGCCAGCGGCCATTCCTTCCTGATAGATCCGGTACATGTCCTTTGAATCAACGAAATCCAAAAATCGCGCTCGCATTGCCTCCCGGCGTTCAGCATCCCGCTCTTGGTTGTCATCCGCATTCCCTGGAGAGAAAATACTCATAACTGTTCCTCCCAAAACATCCGCATCAAAGTGCGGATGAGGTGCAGCTTCCACAAGCACCTTGCTGGTCTGATCAAAAAAACCTGTTGTCCCCAGATACGAGGACAATCTATTTCAACGGCAACAGACTTTGTTCCATTCTTCAGATTAAAGGCGGGCGTCCGGCGCTAGAAGCGATAGTAGTACCGGTGAGCGCGATGGTGCCTCCAATGCCCGTGCCGATAGTGATGATTGCTCCAATGGTAGCGGCGATGATGGTGACGCCCCCAACCATGGCGATAATGGTAGCGATGACTCCAGTGCCGGCGATGATGGTGCTTATACCTGACCTGTTCCACATTCGAAGCGATCGGGGCACTCTGTACGGAAATTGGTGAGGCAACAGAAGGCGTAACCGATGTCAGGCTGACGACAACCGTGATCAAACCAGCAACGACCAGAGCAAGAACATTTTTCATGACAGCTCCCTCCACGTTAGTTTTCTGAAGCTTACGCCTATATCGATGAGGATACAAATGAATGCCCAGATCACGCTGGCGTCATTCATTTGTATCCTCATCAGTTGGAATAGACTTTATCTGCAGTCGACTGGGCTCTGTTGGAGGCATTCATTGCCTCCAACACTTGCCGAATATTGACCGATGCTTTCCACTCAAGGGTTAAAGCCCGGTTCAAGACTTCCCGGCGTCATCCTGATTCCGGAATGCTGCCTCTCCGAGGTCTGACACCTCGACCCACTTCTTGTCAGGCACCGCATCGGCGACATAACTGTCATGCCAGTTCCACCATTTGTAAGTTGGGGTCTGAGGATAACCCTCCGGAGAATTTTCCCAGACCTCCTGACGGCCGAGCGGCGTGATATCAAGATAGTTCCAGGTGTTACCCATCTGCTCGTCGCCGCGATTGTTGACGAAATAGGTACGGAACACGCGCTCGCCATCGCGATAAAACACGTTTGTGCCATGCCACTCGCCCACATCGAAGTCGGCATCAAAATTGTCCGTGATCGTGAACCAGGGCATCGTCCAGCCCATCCGCGACTTCAGTCGCGCTATTTCAGCCTGCGATGCGCGTGAGATAAAAACAAGAGTCGTGTCACGGGCATTCAGATGGGCCACATGCGCGACCTGATCGGCCACCATCGAGCAACCTCGACATGCATGGTCCGGCCAACCAAATACGCCCGGCTCGAAGAAGGCACGGTAGACGATGAGCTGGCGCCGTCCGTCAAACAGATCGAGCAGGCTGGTCTTGCCCGCAGGCCCATCGAACACATACTCCCTTTCCACTGCCGTCCAAGGCATGCGCCGGCGTTCGGCGGCAAGGGCGTCGCGAGCGCGGGAATGTGCCTTTTCCTTCACGAGCAGTTCCTCGCGGGCGGCCTCCCACGCCTGCGGCGATACGACCGGCGGTGTATTCATGGCAGACTGACTGCCTTTCTGTCCGTTGTCAGTTGAATTGGTCATGGCTTTGCAACCTCCTATCTTGCAAACTCCCGCGCCTCGTGGCCGAGGCGCAATTCAATCACTGCTCTCAATCTTGGTGGTGAGATATTTCTACCACAGCGAAAGGGACGTAAGGAGTAACAACTCTGACGGGATTCAGGTTCCATCGGCTCCTGGTCCGATCACCAAGGATCGTCCAGAGCGATTTTGACGCCATATTAGAGAACACTGGACCCGGAAAATTCTTCTAAAAATAGTTGGGAGACACATAATAGCCGGGTTCACGGGCGTGCAGTTTCCCACGCATGTACTGCAAAATACGAACCCTTTCGAATATTGCCGCCCAAACGTCTGTGTTTCCCATCCATGTGACGGCATCAGTCTGAACATACGGCATGCGCATTACCATAATGCTGGAGCTGATCTTGTTCAGATCGAGATTATGCGGGGCAATGGGCTCCTGCCATAGATATAAAAGACTTACGGTATTGGCGAGATACTTCTCTTGCAGCAATTGGACAAGATGGTTCAGATCCGCTTCATTGCGTGGATTAAAGTCGCGATTATGCGGAAAAGCGGTCGCTGGTGTCACGGCACCGCCAAAGCGTACGAATAGCACGGAGCCGCCTGCCTCGAGGGTCGTCGCCATCTTATTATGCTTGTAGAGCAGTTTGGATCGGCAATTCAGCAACTGCTCATCCGTAATGACAGGCTTACCCAAAGAATCCTTCTTGAATTCATGGGCATAGAGAACCCCATAATGGTCACACTTTATGCAATCCGAAATCGGATCGTAAGTGGCGGCAGTACCAAAACGGGCCCCTTGCGTTTCAAGTATAGATATCAGCCCATCCCAAGGTGTAACGAGCCAATCGAAACAACTTTTGGTATGTGGAAAATTATGTTTTTCAATTTGATATGCCGTTTGGCACCATGCCCCAAGACTAATAAAGTGGTCAAACATCATCCCCCCGGATATCTATATGCCCAACAGCAAGTATATATCAGAGGTATTGGGTTGTGTATTGTCTTTAAATGGAAACATCAAAGTTAATCCATTTTATATTTCTGCTGGGGTACATGATCATTTCGGATGCCCACACGGCACACAGAACTGTATTGACGAGAAGTGGAACAGGATCGTGTCGCCGCCGATGATATGGATCGGGCAATCGTCTCTTGGGGCGGTCAAAACAGACTGACTAACCTGCGTCATAACGCATTCATTTTGAAGGGAAATGGTGGGCCCGGAGGGACTCGAACCCCCAACCAAGCGGTTATGAGCCGCCGGCTCTAACCAATTGAGCTACAGGCCCCACCTGAAAGCAGCAAACCGGATGGTCCCTGCCCGTCTTCCCCGCGATCAATAGCGGGAAAAATCACGAATGCAATGCCCGATTTGATCTGATCGCCTCATAGGACGATTTCGGGACAAAAATCCACAACTCCTGTGAATTTTCATGGGGTTGGACGATGATTACCAGCGAGCAGCGCCGTGGCTCGAATGAGGCCTATTCTTTCTCTGCCAGAGCAAGCAATTGCCGCGCGCTTTCCTCGTCGGTGATGAAAACCGTCGGACGGATCAGCTTCATCGCCCCAAGCAGGGCATTGATCTTTTCCTTACCGCCTGACGTCAGCACACGCACCGGCACCTTCTGCAAGGTTTCGATACCCACCGACATGACGAGATCATGGATCGGGTGATCCACAAGACGCCCCTGCTTGTCATAGAAATGGAACAGGATATCGCCAACGGCACCACGCTCGGCGAGCGATGACTGATGCTCTTCGTTAAGGAAGCCGATGCGGTAGGGTGTGCTTGATGCCGTTTCAATGGCGCCAACGCTGAGCAGGACGAGATCAAGATCCTCAGCCATCTCGAACACGCTTTTCAGGCCGCAGCGTTCAATCAGCGCGGTTCTGGTTTCGACACTGTCCACCAGCGCCGGTGCGGGAATGAGATAGCCGTTACCTTGGAACAACTGCGCAAACTGCCAGGCAAATTCGGCAGGATTAAACCGGCGCGGCTGACTGATACCGCCAAGCAGCGAAATGACAGTAAAGTCCTCGAGCGCACGCGCTTCCAGATAGGAGAGTGTGCTGAGCAAGGTGCGTCCCCAACCCACGCCCACACGCATACCGTTGCAGACTACCCCGGAAAGGTAGTCGCCAGTTGCAGCACTGATAGCAGGAATCGGATCATTGTCTGCCTGCGACAAGGGAGCGATGATGACCTTCTCAAGACCAAACTGCTGTTCAACCTGCCGCTCCAGCGCGATCAGGTCAGACAGATAGCCTTGAATACCAATCTTGACCTCGTTGCGGGCACGGGCTTCAGCGAGCATGCGCACGATAGTCACACGGCCAACGCCCAGCACTTCAGCAATCTCGTTCTGCGTCATCTGCTCGATGTAATACATCCACGCAGCGCGCATCCGCATGCGGCTGATCTTCGTATCAGGCTGCCCGATGTCAACCGGGGCCTTCTTTGGACTGTTCGTCGCGCTATTCACTCGCTTGCGTCGATCGGTCAATTCTCACCCCCTCAATTGCTCGTATCTGTTTCTTGCCAGTGCCAGAATTGTGTGCTGACAAAAGAACGTTGCACACAGTACACTCCGGCAGAATATTGTTTAGCAAGTCACCAAAAGCAGATACAAAGCATTATCCACTTTGCAAGTCGAGGTCTGCCACATGATCAGGGATATTTCAAACGAGATTGTCGTCGGCCTCAAGGACCGTTTGCGCGATGTGAGGCATATGATCCGTGCCAGCCGCAGCGACAAGATCAAAAACACCGCCCCTGAAGGACCGGAAATTTTGCTCGGCCATGCGGCGCGCGTCGTCGACAAGGCACTTACGGTTGCCGAGACAATCTCGATTTCTCTTGTTTCTCAAGACCCTAAGGCTCATTCGACCACAATCGAGGCGCGCAGTCTGGGTGCCTATTTTTCAAGCGATACGGCAAAAGGCGAGGCTCTGTTCCGCCGCGACGTTTATTACTTGGCGAAACGTATTTTTACCGTGCTTGGCGCTGAAAACACCGTTGTTCATGAGGCAACCTTTGCTTCTGCCCATGCAATCATGATTCGCCGCCATGCTGACCAGCTCAAGGCAGCGATCCGAACGGGCGGCCTGAACGACGTTGCAAAGGCCTGTGCAACACTGGCATTCGAGCTTCAGTCCTGCCATCAGGCCCAGCCATTGCCGCCGCATGTACCGGGCGAAAGCGCGCCGGATACTGCAACACAATATCTCTGTTTTTCGGCAATCGCCCTTGCCATCGGCCTTGCCAGCTATAGCGACGATGAAGAACCTGGCGATGAAAAACTGGTAGAGAGCGCCCTGCTGGCATTGAAGGCCCGTCAGACGACGCTGACGGAAGCCGTACAGGGGAAAGACCGGGCCAATAGCCTGTCCGGCCTCTTTGCATTCCTCATTCCGCTGCTGCCCTAAGCTGTTTTAAACGTATCCAAAACACATTTCTTCGCGCGCTGGATGGATGACGGGCTCATGCTGAGTTCCGTCAGCCCCATGGCAATGAAACCGGGTATCAGATCGGGCCGTCCCGCCGCTTCGCCGCACATGCCAACCATGATCCCCGCTTCAACCCCGGCCTTGGCAGTCAGCTCGATTGCAGCCATCACTGCGGGGTGCGTTACGTCATTCAGCTTGGCCACAACAGGGTTAAGCCGGTCAGCAGCCATGATATATTGCGTCAGATCATTGGTGCCGATGGAAAAGAAGGCGACTTCCCGTGCAAGAGCGGGTGCAACCAGCACCGCAGCGGGTGTCTCGATCATCACGCCCAGATCGAAATGCGCGAAAGCCCTGCCTTCGGCGGCAAGTTCTTTGGCGCATTCATCGATCAATGCCCGCGTTGCCTGAACTTCGCCAACGCCCGAGATCATTGGCAGCATCACCTTGACATTGCCATGCACGGCGGCGCGCAAAAGTGCCCGCAATTGCGGCTTGAAGACATCAGGGCGGTCAAGACACATGCGGATGCCGCGCCAGCCAAGAAACGGGTTTTCCTCATCGGGAAACTCGACCCCAGCAATCGGCTTATCGCCGCCAATATCCAGTGTCCGGACAATCACTGGGTAGGGTGCGAAGGCCTTGGCAAGGCTTGAATAGGTTTCGGCCTGCAAATCTTCCGAAGGCAAATGCAGATGGCGCATGAACAGAAGCTCGGTGCGGAACAAACCGATACCCATGGCACCGACGTCCTTGGCCGCATCGATCTCCTCAAGCGAACCAATATTGGCAGCAATTTCGATCACCGTGCCATCGGCACGCTTCGGCGTTACATCCTTATAGGCTGTCAGCGCCCGCTTTTCCGCATCCGCCTTGGCAATTTCTGCCTGAAAATGGCTTGCGACTGCCGCATCGGGATTGGCAAAGACTTCGCCGCTATCACCATCAAGCGCGACTGTTTTGGCGCCCCTGAGATCAAGAATGGATCGGCCAAGGCCAAGCACGGCAGGAATGCCATGGGCGCGCGCAATGATGGCCACATGCGATGTCGCGCCGCCATGGCCGCAGATCACTCCGGCGATACGTTTCAGCGGCGCACGCGCCAGATCCCATGCGCCGATATCATCGGCAACGAGGATCGAACCTGCCGCAACCGCATCAAGGTTGGCATCTTCCTGTCCAAGCAGCGCAAGGCATATCTGCCGCCCCACCGCGTTCACATCATCCCCGCGCGCGTTGAGATAGGGATCATCCATGGTGGCAAAATCGGAAGCTATCTTGGACGCTGCCCCAATCACCGCCGAAACTGCGTCAACGCCGCCTTCCACAATCGCAATGGCTCCGCCAGTCAGTTCATCATCATTGGCAATGTCCTTCAGCGCCGCGACAATGCCGCGATCACTATCCGCCAGACTGGTTTCCGCCAGTGAAGCATCCATGCGTTTCTGTACGGTCGCGATAGCCTGTTTGAGGCGCAGAACCTCATCGGCGATCTCATTGGCTGCAAGCGAGCGGTTTTCCTGTTTGATCTCCGCCGGGAAGAAGCCGTAGACGGGGCCAATCGCCACGCCTTCGCTCGCGGCAACGCCGCGCAGCTTGCCATCAGCAGGAAGATTACTCGCTGATTTGCTGGAGGTTTTGCCGGAATCGGTCTTGCGGCTCTGCGCTATGCCCTCTTCTTCCGTCCCCGCAAGTGGATTTTCCAGATAACCAATCAATGCTTCAACAGCCTCGATAGCATCGGCTCCCGTTGCACGAACGGTAATTTCCTCATTCTCCTTGACGCCAAGCAGCATCAGCTTGACCGAACTCTTCGCGCTGACTGACCTGTCATCCTTGACCAGCTCGATATCCGATTCAAAACTCTTGGCGAGTTTGACAAACCGGGTGGCTGGCCGCGCATGCAATCCATCATGCACCCGCACAATCGTCGAGCGTTCCATGCTTTACTCTCTTTGGTATTTCGTTCTGCTGCGGTCCGAATAATTATCCGATGGTTATTGTCGCGCCCACTTTGAGGGTGGAAACCAGCTTGCCGGTATCGACTTCCGATGCACAGATTTCGCCGGGGCGCTCAACATGATCGGACCCGTTGAATGTGATGACAACATGACCGATGTCCCGGACTTTTTGCCACGCATAATCACCAATACCTGTAATCTTCGCGGTAAGATCACCTATGCGGATCACGGAACCGACAGGCGGCGTTGTCTCCGATGGCTGATCCTCGATCAGATGCAGGATGGAAACTTCGGCAAGTTCCGGCGGCGCACCATCGGCAAACAGGATGACGACGCCTCCCTCTGCGAGGTCCGCCACCTCGGGACCCACGGCTGTTACCCGTGTTTTCAAAAGAACTGACATATGGCGAACCTCTTCTTGTTAATCGAGTTTAGAATACGATCAAGCTGACAACCCAGGCAATCAGCACTGATACGGGACCCATGATCTGGCGGCTGATCAGAACCGCCGGAACACCGATTTCGATTGTCTTCGGCTTGGCTTCACCCAGAGCCAGACCAACTGGCACGAAGTCGCAGCCAACCTGCGTATTATAGGCGAACAGCGCTGGCAGAGCCATTGCCGGGGAAATTGTGCCATTGGCGATCTGCGGACCGATGATCGCCACGCCGATCACCTGCGCAATAACCGCACCTGGTCCCAGAATGGGCGACAGGAACGGCAGGCCGCAAATGGCCGAAATGATCAGCAAACCGACAATATTGTTGGCAAGCGGCCCCATTGGCTGCGCCAGCACATCGCCAATCCCCGTATAGAGGATGAAGCCGATAAGCATGGTCACGAACGCCATGAAGGGCAGAACGTTACGCACAACCTGATCGATGGTCCGGCGACCGGCATTGAAGAAAATACCGACAACCCGGCCCATGACCCGGCCAACAGAACTGATCAATCCAATCAGTCCGCCTTCGCCTGCGTCAGATGCCGCAGCGGTGCGGCTGGACATGGCTGCTGCCATCTCTGCCGGGGTCGGAGTTGATATGCCTGCAACCGTGGCATCTGCCGATCCATCGGCGAGTTCGATATTGGCTTCTTTCACGCCCGAAACATAAATGTCCTCGGTGATGAACTGCGCCAGCGGGCCCGATTGTCCAACCGGTGTGAGATTGACAGTGGGAATGCGCTTGCGCGGATAGACACCGCAGCGCGCCGTGCCGCCGCAATCGACGACGACAACGCCCATCTCACCTTCAACAGGCGGTGCCTTGAAGCCATCGACGGCCTCACCGCCGGTCAGTTCAGCAATGCGGCGTGCAACAGGATGAATACCGCCACCCGTAACAGAAACGACCTTGTTGCGCTGCGGCGTCAACTGGATCGTCAGCGGGCCGCCCCAACCATTGGAGCCCCTGGAAATTTTGACTGGTTTATAGGTCTTTGACATTCTTTTTCTCCCCACTTCTGATTTAAAGCTCGATGCCCTGACGCCGCGCCATGATGGCGGTAATGCGCTCGGTCAACATGCCTTTGAGGAGGATAACGACCAGACCAACAATCGCGTACCAGATGGCCACGTTGATATGATAGCCAGCGGGAACAGCACCCTTTTTCTCCAGTTCGAGCAGCGCAACGAGAATGCCGCCCCAGACGAAATATTCGCCCGGATTGATATGCGGGAACAGGCCAAGCGGCGGATGCACATAGGAAACCGCAGCATCGTAAAATGCCGGCTTGTGCTTTTCTTCGAGGAACGAACCGAACGTGTAAGCCATCGGGTTGGTGAGGAAGAACACCGACAGAAGCGGCAGCACCGTATAACGCGTCAGGGCAATGCGACCCGCACCGCGGGCAATGCCGTGCACGCGTTCTTCGCCGACGAGTTCAGTCAGCGCATAGAAGGCGGTCATCAACACGACGAGCGTTGGAATAATGCCAGTAACGAAACCGGCAAAGACTTCGCCGCCCTTCTGGAAAATACCGATAAAATATTTGCCCGCGCTGGTGAGCCAGCCAAGCTGCTCTTCCTGCTGGACGTGCTGCAGCTTGTTCTTGAATTCTTCGACGGTAATATCGCCGCTGCTCGACTGAGCCAGCACCACGAGATCATTGCCCGCGTGTTGAACAGCCTGTTTGCCGTGCAGCGCAGCATCCGAGACCATCGACCCCGCCACCGACAGGTGCTGCATGGTAACGTCGGCATGCTGCGCCAACATTGTTAGAATTGACATGTTCCCTCCTCCTTATCAGCCGTTTGCTCGGGTACGGCCACCCCTAGAGCTTATGCCCCTAGAGCCTATGCATTGACTGTCTTGATTCCCGAAAGGCCCGGCTGCTTTGGTTCGGTTCTCGCACGGTCGATCTGTTCGATCGCGCGCTCCGCCGCTTTGGCCAAAGCCGGGTCTTCCACGCCTGAAATGAGCGGATCGGCGCGCAATGCATTCAGCGTGATTCCCTCAAACTCGGGACGACGCGTGAACTTGGCAAAAACCGAGCGACCGCGCATCACCAGAAAGCGTTGCACAATCAGATCCGGCGTTACCACCACGAGGGCTATAACACCTTTGCCAAAACGCCCGCGCACATTGCCTGCACCGACATATCCATCATTATATTTCGACGTAATGCCCTTCATCACATCGCTATAGTGGCGCATCTGATACCAGACACCCAGTGACTGCAAAGCCCAAAGGATTCCAAGGGCAAGCAATCCCCATTGCCACATCGCCATGTCTTCAACCTCCCATTGTCCAGCCATATACATATGCTATGCCGGGACGGAAAAATATAGAACATTTGTTTTTTGTAATGTCAATATGTATGATTTCTTGTATCATTGAAAACTTGGCTTCCGCTGCTTTGAAGCGTAAGACATACACAAGAGACGTCTGAGAGAGACACATGGATTTTCTGTTTCGCGATGAACTGGTCAGTACACCCGATCTGCGCCACCGCCTGCGGCGGCTACGCTGGTTCCGCATGGCCTTTCGCAAGAATGTCGCGCTGATTGCCGAGCATTATGGCTACCGCTTTGCCATTGACGAAACGAAACTGACAGCAGCATTCCTCAACTGGATCGAGACCGTCGAGCAGCAGAAATCCTTTTCGCGTGTAGACCGGAAGGACTTCATTATTTTCGCCGCCGGTCTTGTGCTGAAAGAACTGATCGCCGAAGCGCCAGCCAAGGTTCAGGGCCATACACCGCAAGCCAACAATGACGCGGCTAAAATGGCCGATATTATCGCATTCTGGCCGGAAGGTTTTCTCTACACCAACTTCTGTGTCGGCACGATTGCCGCCATCTACGAGCAGGAATTTGGCGTCGCGCCGCAAATCGCCAGTTGTGCAAATGACCTGCGGACCTGGTGGTCCTACAAGGAAAATGTCAACGAAATGCCCGGCTATGCCATCGCCTATCTCGACAAGTTCCTTGGCGCAGAGCCAAACTGGGTCATGCCCAATCTGGCATCCGCCCGGAGTGCCATCCAGCGCGCCCTGATCGCTTCAAAAGGTGGCAGCCGTCTGACTGCACCTACCTCACCGAACGACTGACCTCCCGCAATATCCGCACCACCTTTTCCCGCTGCTCCAGCTGCGGCATATGCCCTGTTCCGGCGAAAACATGAACCGCGATCTCACCCGGCAGACCTGCCGAATGGGCTGCCGGAATGATCCTGTCTGCCGCACCGAAAATGATGCGGACCGGAATTGCCAATTGACCAAGATTTCTGCGGATATCGAAAATCTGCGTCCCATCGGCAAAGAAACGATCAGCCACCAGCTTCTGCGCCTCGCGCAAACCTTCATCCTGCGATTGAGCAAGCGTTGCCTTGACAAAGGATTTGGTCAGAAGGCTCTCATCCTGCACCAGCAGTTTCATCCATGCGAGAAGGCTGGACTCTGCCCTCGCCCGCACAAACCCTTGCAGGAAAGCACCATTGATCTCAGGCCCAAGACCCGCAGGTGCAATCAAGGTCAAAGCACGAATATCAAGATTGCCACGAGCAGCGACCTTCGCTGTAATCGCTGCACCGAAGGAATGGGCCGCGACAACAACCGGCCCTGTATGAAGGGCCGCAATCGTCTGCTCCACCAGCGCAGCGATGGAATCAATATCCGCAGGAATATCCCGCATTGACTCGCCATGCCCAGGCAAATCAATGGCAAGGATCGCGCTATCGAGTGTCGTTCCCGCCAGCATCGGCCGCCAGCTATTGAGATCAGAACCGAAGCCATGGATCAGCACCAGCGGCGCCAGACCAGTATCATTGCCCTGCCGCAACCAGACCGCATGCAGCGGCGCTTTATCCGCCTTTGCAGCAATAGGTTTGGCAATAGCTGGTTGCATGTGTGCAACGCTCGCTTCAACGTCTTTCCGCTGAATCCGCCCCTTGGGACCCGAACCCGACACTGATGCCAGATCAATGCCACTTTCTCTGGCGATCCGCCGCGCCAATGGTGTCGCGCGGACATCATATCCTTGCGTCACCGATGGGCTTTCAGCCACAACCGGAGATGGTGATGACGCGACCGCCTCCACCACTTCGCTGACTGGCGTAGTTTCAATCGCTTCTGGCATAACGATAGCAGCGTATTCCTCGCCTTCGGCATAAATCCAGGCGACCGACTGGCCCACCGGCACAACAGTGCCTTCCTGTGCCGTCACGCCGCGCAGGATACCGGAGGCAGGAGCATCCACTTCCATGGCCGCCTTGTCAGTTTCGATTTCGAACAGCAGCTGCCCTTTGGATACACTGTCGCCGTCCTTGGCATACCAGCGCGATATCTGGCCGGTCTCCATATCCATGTCGACCTTGGGCAGGATAACTTCGGTGGGCATGACCTAGCGTACCCCCTTCACGAGATCGCGGGCGCTCTTCAATATTCCCGGCACTTGCGGCACGGTGGCCTTCTCCAGCTCCGGATTATAGGGGATCGGCGTTTCCGCGCCGCCAAGCCGCACAATCGGCGCATCAAGATAATCAAAGGCTTCGCTTTCGGCGATCATGGCGCTGACTTCCGCACCGATACCGAGCGTCTTTACACCCTCGTAGACGCACATCAGCTTGGACGTCTTCTTGACGCTGGCAATGATCGTGTCCTTGTCCATCGGCCTGATGCTTCGAAGATCAACTACCTCGACGTTGATCCCTTCCTTTTCCAGCTCTTTCGCCGCTTCCAGCGCCTTGTGCACCATGATGGCGGAAGCAACGATGGTAAGATCAGTACCTTCGCGCACCACCGCAGCCTTGCCGATTGGAACAGTGTAATAGCCCTCAGGCACCGGCCCTTTCATCTTGTAGAGCAGCTTATGCTCAAAGATCATCACCGGATCAGGGTCTTCGATAGCTGCGAGCAGCATGCCTTTCGCATCATAGGGCGTGGATGGCTGGATAACTTTCAGACCGGGCACATGGCCAAGCCATGCTTCAAGGCTTTGGCTGTGCTGGGCTGCCGCCCCCGTGCCGGACCCCGATGGAAAGCGCATGACCAGCGGCACCGACACGGCACCACCCAGCATATAGCGGATTTTGGCCGCCTGATTGACAATCTGCTCCATGGCAAGCGCAGCAAAATCGGAAAACTGAAATTCAAAAATCGGCCGCATACCGGTCAAGGCCGCACCTACGGCAACACCCGCACCGCCAAGCTCGGAGATCGGCGTGTCCATCACACGGTCTTCACCAAAGCGATGCACGAGATCACCCGTGACCTGAAAGGCACCACCATAGACGCCGATATCCTCACCCATGAGGAACACCCGCTCATCTGCTTCCATGGCCAGCGCCATGGCTTCCTGAATTGCCTGCGAATAGCTCAGCTCGCGAATTGTCTCATTCATCGGGTATGCTTTCAGTCCGTGTACACGTCGCGCGTGAGATTGTTCAGATCAGGCGATGGGCTGTTCCGGGCAAATTCAATCGCCTCGGCGATTTCCGTCTCCACACCTGCGCGGATTTCCTCGATATCCCCTTCGGTGACAAAGCCGAATTCCTTCAACTGGCTTTCGAACAGATCGATGGGATCACGATTGGCGACCCAGTCCTCGATCTCTTCCTTGGTGCGATAGCGGTTGCGGTCACTCTTGGAATGGCCGCGATGCCGATAGGTCTTGCACTCGATCAGCGTCGGGCCCTCGCCGCGCCGTGCCCGTTCGACTGCGGCGTTGGAAGCCTCAGCCACATCGGACAGATTATTGCCGTCCACAATCACACCCGGCATGTTGTACCCGGCAGCACGATCCGCCACGTTGGCAACTGCCGTCGACCGCTGCGTAGATGTGGACATGCCATAGCCATTGTTTTCGCAGACGAAGACAACAGGCAGTTTCCAGATGGCAGCAATATTCAACGCCTCGTGGAAAGCGCCCTCATTATTGGCACCATCACCGAAATAGGAAATGACCACCTTGCCGTTCTTCTGCTTCTTGGCGGACAGCGCAGCGCCCACCGCAATCGGAATACCGCCACCGACAATGCCATTGGCTCCAAGATTGCCCTTGGACACATCGGCAATATGCATCGAGCCGCCGCGACCCTTGCAATAGCCGGTTTCCTTGCCAAAAAACTCGGCAAACATCTTTGACACTTCCGCACCCTTGGCGATGCAGTGCCCATGCCCACGATGGGTGGAGGTGATCATATCGTCTTCATTAAGCGGTAGGGAAATGCCGACAGCGCTTGCTTCCTGCCCAATGGAAAGGTGCATCGTGCCGTGGATAAGCCCGCGCGTGTAGGATTCCTCCGCACCTTCCTCGAAGCGGCGGATAAGATACATCTTGCGCAGGGCTTCCTTCAGCTGCTCCGGAGGATAATGCCGGAACGCGAAAGGAAGATTACTGCCATCATCCTTGAATTTAGCGTTGGTGGCGGGAGCCATGCTTGGCACTCCTTCGCTGATTGCCCTGAATTCTGATTGGTTGATCTCGTCAGCCATAAACAAGCTTGTCCTGCCGCTGTCTGAGTTCAACGATCTTGGAGCCCGCGATAGGCGCGGCATTGGCGCTGGTGATGAGTTCGCCTTTGGCAATGGGAGCTGTCACCGTGCCACCCTGCAGAAGGCCACAGGGGATCGCCTTGGCATCGCGTGCTTCCTGCGCCGTCATGATCCAGGCGCGGTAGCAATATTCGCCAATGGCATCGAGCGTCTCGCCAACCTTGAGGTCCTTTTTGGCAACCGCACAGACTTCTGCCACGGGCTTCGACAGGGGCACCATATCCGCCTTGCCATAGAGAACGACACGGGCGCAGGTCAGTGGCACTTCCAGCGAGGTCAGATGGTAGGGCCGGTGGAACGTGAAGTAAGGACCTTTGCCCATCTTCAGATCTTCCATCCGCTCCGATATGCGCGGATGCGACATGTCGGCGACGACGAACACGCCGGGGGCCACGCCCTTGCCGATGGAATAATCGACAACGCCAACGCGCGACAGCAGCCCGCCATCCTTTTGTGGGATGAGCGTCTTGTTGAGCTGGTCGAGCGTTGCCGCCGGGCCATGCATGCCTGCCTTATCAGGCACCAGTCCGGTGGCATTGGCAATGGCTGCCATTTCCACCATGGTTTTCGAACCATCGACGAATTCCACCAGCATGCGCACATTCATGTGGCGGCGCGCTGCCTCTTCCTCATAATCATCGGGGATGGCATCGATGTTGAGCGGGTTGTTCTTGCCCTTACCGGCAGCGACAATCGGATGCCCCATGGCCGAGACGAACTCGATCAGCTCCATGCAGGAGGATGGCTCGTCGCCAGCGCCGAGCGAATAGGTCACGCCAAGCCGGTCAGCCTCGCTTTTAAGGTATGCGCCGATGGTCACATCAGCCTCGACATTCATCATGACGAGATGCTTGCCATGTTCCATGGCGCGAAGTCCGATTTCGGCACCGACAGCCGGAACGCCTGTTGCATCGATCACCACATCGATCAGATCATTCTCAAGGATGAGATCCGCATTATCGGTGACGGCAATCTTGCCGCTTTCCATGGCTGATGTCAGCGCCGAAGCCGTATTCACTTCGCGGGCATGGCCCGGTTCCTGATAGGCGATATCGACGGCCTTCAGCGCATTGGGCAGGTTCAACTCGGAAATCGCACCGATTTCGACGCCGGGCATGTGGGCGACGCGGGTGACGATATCCGTACCCATCTCGCCTGATCCGATCAGACCAATGCGGATGGGACGCCCCGCATCCGCACGCGCCTGCATGTCCCGCGCCAATCCCGTCAATGCTACATTGCTCGCCATACAAATATGCTCCTCGCCGGCCTCCGGTGCGACGCCGGGAACCACTGTCTTTCCATCAATCGAATATTGAACATTTGTATTTTAGTCAACACCTATGTGCATTATAAGAGTTGTAACCATGATCACATAACAAGCGTGTGAACGTTCGGAACGCACGCCCGCAAAAAGAGAGACGGAAATGCCGCAAAACAGGTTTGATCTGATAATTTTTGATTGTGATGGTGTGCTTGTCGACAGCGAACCGCTGGCGGAACGCGCCTACCACAATGTTTATGCGCGGCATGGGATGAACCTGCCCGAAGGCACCATTGCCCAATGCGTGGGCATGAAACAGGCCGATATCATCAAGCGAATCGCTGAGCTGAGCGGCTTCCAGCTTTCCGAGGCCGGTGAAGCCGAACTCTGGCCCGAGACAAAACACGTTTTCAGCCAGTTCCTGCAACCAACGCCCGGTATCACCGCGCTGCTCGAAGCGCTGGAAACACCCCGCTGTGTTGCCTCGTCCTCATCGCTGGAGCGCATTCACTTCAGTCTGGAAACCACCAAGCTCGCCGGGTTCTTCGGTGATGCGATCTACTCTTCATCCATGGTCAAGCGTGGCAAGCCTGCACCTGATCTCTTCCTGCACGCTGCGAAAGAAATGGGATACGAACCATCCACATGCGTGGTGATCGAGGATTCGCCATATGGTGTGGAAGGAGCAGTTGCCGCGGGCATGACCGCTATTGGCTATACCGGCGGCGGCCATACCTACACATCCCATGCCCAGACCCTGCTGGACAAAGGCGCCAGCGCGGTGTTCGCAGACTGGAAAGACATTGCTTACTGGATGCGGGCGGAGAAGGACTGATCCACAAAACAAAGAAGGGTGCCGCAGGGCACCCTTCTCATTTGGCTGTGAAGACGCTTAGTTCTTCAGCTCGAACGTCACGTTGACGGTGACATTGTAGCTGTTCTCACCCGCAGCAACCGGCACGGTATCCGATGCGGGCGCTGCCATCATCTTGGCGCGTCCAGCCATTTCGTACGGGCGCGGCTGGAAAGACTGCTCACTGATCTCGATGATCTTGCCGACTTCTACACCAGCGGCTTGCGTCAAGGTCTTTGCCTTGGCAATGGCGTCGGCCACGGCCTTCTTGCGGGCTTCCTCAAGGATGGTCTCCGGCTTGTCATTGGTGAAGGTCAGATTGCCGCCCTGATTGACGCCAAGCGTCACCGATTGATCCAGAATGTCGCCAACCTTTTTGAGGTCGCGCACCCGCACCGACAGGGAGTTGGAAACCGCATAGCCGACAATCTTCGGCGCTTTCGGTTGTTCGCCCTGCTTGTTGTCAGGATAGACATAGCGTGGATCAATGCTGAAGCCCGAAGTCTGTAGATCGCGCTCGGCGATTCCGGCTTTCTTCATGGCGTCGAGCACCTTGGCCATGGTTTCGTTGTTAGCGGTCAAAGCTTCCCGCGCGGTCGGCTTTTCCTGCAATACAACCAGTGAAAGCACGGCCATATCAGGCGCAGCAGCGGCTTCGCCTTGCCCTGTAACCGTAATGTGCGGACGTGGTGCTTCATCCGCCATAGCGGCGAAAGGAACGGCCATCATTGCGGTTGCGGCAACAGCCACGGCTAGAAATTTTGGTGTCATGGAATATCTCCCCGGATGAAGTGACATGAGCTGCGTCGCAGCTGATTATGGGCGCAATAGGGCGAAAGATAAAACTTTCGCCCTCTTAGGTTGTGGTCTGTCGAATTGGATTTAACGGATGACCAGGCAGCCGTTTAACGGATGACCGGGCAGCCGGGTGCACGGGCAAAGACGATGGCGGTGCGATGACCATAGCGCCAACCGGTAACCCGTACGACATTCCGGTTCACGATAGCCCGTGGATTACGGATGCCCATGCGGCTCGCCTTGTTCAACGCCAGATTGACACTGCACGCGCGCACAGGCCGATAAACAGGGCGATAGCCATGATGATAGCGATGGCCATAACGATGATCGACCTTGATGACATTTGAACCGGCAACATCAACGATCTGAGACGACGGGGCGATGGGCGCAGCTGACGCGGCGCTGGCACCGAAGAGGGAACCGAGGCCAAGTGCGGCGGTCACAGCGAGCATCTTGAATGAAATGCGGGACATGGCGTTTCTCCTTTATTGTTTTTTGATCCAGACTTAAAATCCGGAAGGTGATCGTTTGTTCCACAAATCACCTGAACAAAGCTTCAACGTTCCATTCATCTCCCGTTCAGTAGAATTAAATTCCTCAACTTTCTGATTCGGCCATCATCATGTGGTCGAAATAATCTTCGTCCCTTTTCAGGTCGTGATCATAGGCGGTCACCTTGCCGCGCACCGAAATTCCGGCTTCATGCACGGTTTCCGCGCTTCCCGAAACCAGCGGATGCCACCAATAAAGATCCCTGCCCTCATCAATGAGGCGATAGCCGCAGGTTTCAGGCAGCCAAGGCACTTCACGGACAATCTCCGGTGTCAGGAAAACGCAGTCGGGAACTTTCTTCTTCCGGCCTACATAATCCGAGCACTGGCATGTCCCCGCATCAAGCAATGTGCAGGCCACGGTGGTGAAATAGATTTCATCCGTGTCTTCATCTTCCAGCTTGTGCAGACAGCAACGCCCGCAACCGTCGCACAGACTCTCCCATTCCGAGCGGTTCAGCTCGTCAAGCGTCTTGGTTTTCCAGAATGGTTCTTTGGGCATGCGCTCGCATACATCTCAAACATCGATCCGTCCAGTGTAGCGCATTTTCCGCATGAACCCAAAATGAACAGCACCTTCACACGCGATACAGGCTCACCCGTGCAATCTCCCTGTAATCGGACTCGGGCAGGATGACATTTGCGCATGTGTACCCGCAACGAATCTGGTGAGACGACTGCGATGGTCAATTGGCTGCCACAAAGCTGACCCAAGCTGCGGTCACAAACATTTGACGTGTTTCAACGGAAAGAAACGCAAGACAGGGATGACAATGAAACGCACAGCACTCTTTTTTGCTTCAACAGCAATTCTGTTCTCCTCGCCCTCGGCGATGGCAGAGCAATCGCCACTCCCTCGCCCTTACATCTCTTCCAATACCAACGAAGCTCCGTTGTTGCTGGCGCAGGCGGAGGGTGAATCCACAGCGGAAGAGGTGATAAAGCCGCAGCAGGTCGAGAACCAAGCGCCCGCTCAGATCGAGGAAGCCCAGAACCAGCCGCAGGAAGCTGCACCTGGTGCCGGTGCACAGCAAAAGGCTGAAGAGCTAGCAAGAAAACGCGCTGAAGAAGAAGCCCACGCTGCGGAAGCGCAGGCCGCCGAACGTGCGCAGGAGGCTAAGCGCGCGGCGCACGAAGAAGCACAGAAAGCTGCTGAAGAGCAGAAGGCTATCGCAGCAGAAGCCAAGCAGAAGGCCGCCGAAGAGGCGCAGGCTGCAAAAGCTGCCGAAGCCGAAGCGAAACAGAGAGCAGCGGCAGAAGCACAGGCCGCCAAAGCCGAACAGCAAAAGGCCATAGAGGCCGAAGCCAAGCAGAAGGCTGCCGAAGAGGCGCAGGCTGCAAAGGCCGCCGAAAAAGCGGCTGCGCAGGAAGCCGAGCAGGCCAAGAAGGCAACTGAAGCCGAAGCCAACAAGGCTGCGGAACAGCAAAAGGCTATCGAGGCTGACGCACGCAAGAAAGCCGAAAGCGCCCAGAAGGCCGCTGACCAGCAAACGCAAAAAGCCGCTGAGGACGCGAAGAAGGCAACGGAAAAAGCCACAAAGGAAGCTCCAGCTGCCGAAGAGCCCGCCGTTGAAAAGCCGCAGCAACCCAAGGGACAAAAGCCTGCGGCAGAGCAACCAGCAACTGAGAAGCCTGCACCAGCTGCCGAGCCTGCTACGGGCGAAAAGCCCGCCAAGCCTGCTGAGGCACAAAAGCCTACTACAGAACCGGCAACCAATCAGCCTGCGGAAAAGCCGGCCAAACCAGCCGCAGGTCAGAAACCTGCAACGGAACAGCCCGCTGGTGAAAAACCGGCACCTGTCACCGAACCTGCCAAGGGTGAGAAGCCCGCGCCAGCCACAGAGCCTGCCAAGGGTGAAAAGCCCGCGCCAGCCACAGAGCCTGCCAAGGGTGAAAAGCCGGCAAAGCCGGTCGAAGGCCAAAAGCCTGCAACCGGGCAACCTGCTGGTGAACAACCCGCAACCGGAAAACCTGCGGGCGAGAAGCCATCTCCTGTTACAGAACCTGCTGCGGGAGAAAAGCCTGCCAAGCCTGTTGAAGGACAGAAGCCAGCGCTGGAGCCTGCCGCCGGTCAGCCTACGGGTGAAAAACCCGCAACGCCTGTCGAAGCTGGAAAGCCCGGACCAAAGGACGCCTCGCCATTGCCGGAAAATGCCGCCCCGGTTCTCGACAGCCAGAAGCCAGCCCCGCCCGTAAAGGGCACCGGCGGTCAGACCGTCGAAAAGCCTGCCGGTCAACAGCCGGCGGTCCAACAGCCGGTTGTCCAGCAGCCTGCCGTTCAGGTTCCAGCTACCCCGCCTGCACCGCCGCCAAAGAATGACGCGGATGTGCAGAAGGCGCTGGTACCGATCAAGGTGGAGGGTATCCGCACCGAGGAAGGCACCCGCGTCAAACAGGCACCACGCGAAGAGCGGCCTGCCGATGTGCAGATTATCCAGAAGATCGACAACCGCACCATCGTCGAAGTCAACAACAACATCTTTGTTGAAAGCTCCGACCGTCCGCGCATGTCTCGCGATGCCCAGGATGTCTATTACGAGGACCTGCCGCGCAACCGTACACGCGAAACCATCGTGCGTGACAATGGCGTGCAGGTTGTCACCATCCGCAACCGCTATGGCGATGTTATCCAGCGTTCACGCGTCATGCCCGATGGACGCGAGGTCCTTCTGAGCTACACACCCGATTACGATCGTGAGGAACGCTATCAGTGGCGCGATCCCGGCCTTGATCTGCCACCGCTCGTCCTTGATATCCCTGTTGCCGAATACATCCTTGATGCCGATCAGGTGCCGGAAGCAGACGTCTACGACTTCTTCATCCGTCCGCCGGTGGAACGTGTTGAACGCATTTACTCGGTTGATGAAGTCAAGCGCTCGGCTCGTATCCGTGACAAGGTGCGCCGTATTGATCTGGATACGATTACCTTCAAGTTCGGCTCCGCTGACATCACCGACGATCAGATCCCGCATCTCGACAGTGTGGCCAAGGCAATGGCGGAGATCCTGAAAAAGAACCCGGCTGAAACCTTCCTCATCGAAGGCCACACCGATGCCGTCGGTTCCGATCAAGCCAACCTTGTTCTCTCCGACAAGCGGGCGGAATCGGTTGCCCAGGCCCTGACCAATGTGTTCGGCATTGCGCCTGAAAACATGGCCACCCAGGGCTATGGCGAACGCTATCTGAAGATCAAGGTCGATGGACCCGAGCAGCAGAACCGCCGTGTCGCCATCCGCCGCATCACCCCGCTGGTGCAGCCGCTGGCCAGCAAGTAGTCCGATCGGACATTGAAACAGAAAAACCCGGGCTTCAGTCCGGGTTTTTTGTGATTATAGGTGGTTTTGTCTTGAGTTCGTCATCTGCATCGCTATCTCATGCAGGAAACCAATTGGAATAAGTTGTTTATGAAACGTATCGAAGTTTTCATCGAAAGCATCATTCTCGCCTCGCGCTGGCTGCTTGTCGTGTTCTATCTCGGGCTGGCAATCGCGCTGGCGATTTATGCTTTCTCGTTCGCCGGTAAGCTCTTCGATTTCGTCATGAAGGTCACTACTCTTGATGAAACCGAAACAATCCTCAAAATGCTCGGGCTCATTGATGCAGCGCTGGTTGCCAGCCTCGTGGTGATGGTGATCATCTCCGGTTACGAAAACTTCGTCAGCCGTTTCGATCAGGCCGATGATGTCCATTGGCTTGGCACGATTGATGCCGGATCGCTCAAGATCAAGGTAGCCTCGACCATCGTCGCCATCTCGTCGATCCACCTCTTGCAGGTGTTCCTGAATCTGACAAAATACTCAACCGAACAGCTGACATGGTTCACGGTGATCCATCTCGCCTTCGTCTTCTCCGCCCTGTTCCTTGCCTATATCGACAAGATCATGGCCAAGGACAAAGGCGATAAGAAATCGGACGAGCCGTCGATTTAAGCTGATCGACCGCAGTGTCGGTGAATGCATTCACCCCCCTCTGTCCTGTCGGACATCTCCCCCACAAGGGGGGAGATCAGCCTTCAGTACCGCCTTTGCACAATCTGAAACGTTTCCTGTTGTGCAAAGGCGTTCATGCCCATGTGATCTCCCCCCTTGTGGGGGAGATGTCCGACAGGACAGAGGGGGGTGAAAGCTGCCGGTTCGTGCTTCGTGGTTCGTGGTTCGTGGTTCGACAAGCTCACCATGAGGGAGAGTGAGGATGCAACGCTAATCGCAGAGTTTGCAGAATAAAGCTCCCTTCATCCTGAGCCTGTCGAAGGGCCTCATGGTGAGCTTGTCGAACCACGAACCACGAACCACCAAACCACACCCAACATATCTGCCACTGTCATCTCAAACACAAAACGGGATGGGTTTTCACCCATCCCGTTTTCATTTTAACCGGCGATATAACGCTTAGCTGTCGAGGAAGGAGCGCAGTTTGCGCGAGCGGCTCGGGTGCTTGAGCTTGCGCAGTGCTTTCGCTTCGATCTGGCGGATACGCTCGCGCGTAACCGAGAACTGCTGGCCGACTTCTTCCAGTGTGTGGTCGGTGTTCATGCCAATGCCGAAACGCATGCGCAGAACGCGTTCCTCACGCGGGGTCAGCGAAGCCAGAACCCGGGTTGTCGTATCGCGCAGGTTCGCCTGAATGGCCGCATCGATTGGCAGCAACGCATTCTTGTCTTCGATGAAATCGCCGAGGTGCGAATCTTCTTCATCACCCACCGGCGTTTCCAGCGAAATCGGCTCCTTGGCGATCTTCAGAACCTTGCGCACTTTTTCAAGCGGCATGGCCAGCTTTTCAGCCAGTTCTTCCGGTGTCGGTTCACGGCCAATTTCATGCAGCATCTGGCGCGATGTGCGGACGATCTTGTTGATGGTTTCGATCATATGCACCGGAATACGGATGGTGCGCGCCTGATCGGCGATCGAACGGGTAATCGCCTGACGAATCCACCATGTCGCATAGGTCGAGAACTTGTAACCACGGCGATATTCGAACTTGTCGACCGCCTTCATCAGGCCGATATTGCCTTCCTGAATGAGATCGAGGAACTGCAGACCGCGGTTCGTGTACTTCTTGGCGATGGAAATAACGAGACGCAGATTTGCCTCGACCATTTCCTTCTTGGCCAGCGCTGCTTCGCGCTCGCCCTTCTGCACCTGATTGACGATGCGGCGGAATTCCGAAATCGAGATCGCAGTTTCCTGCGCCATGTTCTGGATTTCCGTGCGCAGGTTCTTGATCGTGTCTTTTTCGTTCTTGGTGAACTCTTTCCAGCCACGGGTGGTGAGGTTGGAAACGGCTTTCAGCCAGTTCGGGTCAAGTTCGTTGCCCTGATATTCCTTCAGGAAGTCCTCGCGGCGCACGCCATAGGATTCGGCAAGACGCAAGAGGCGGCCTTCGTTCTGGACCAGACGCTTGTTGATGTCATAAAGCTGGGCAACCAGCGCTTCGATACGGTTCTGGTTCAGCGACAGTGACTTCACTGCCTTGATCAGCTGATCCTTCAGTTCCTTGTAGCGACGCTCCTGGCTTGGCGACAGGGAACCCGAGGCAGCGAGGCGGGCTTCCACCTGCTGGTCCTGCAGCTTGCGCAGCTTCTTATAGGTATCGGCGATAACGTCGAGCGTTTCCATGACCTGCGGACGCAGTTCAGCTTCCATCGCGGCAAGCGACAGATTGGCTTCATCGTCCTCATCATCATCGTCTTCAACGGGTGTATCACCACCAACATTGGTAATGTCATCATCGTCGCGGCGGCTGCGCGAGCGGTCATTGCCAGCGGCAGGCTTTTCTTCCTCGACGCGCTCGATCACCGGAGCCTGCTTGGCTTCGGGGCCCGCATAGGTGGTTTCCAGATCGATGATTTCGCGCAAAAGAATCTGCGAGTCGTTCAAGGCATCGCGCCAGATGATGATGGCCTGGAAGGTCAACGGGCTTTCGCACAGCCCTGAGATCATCGTCTCGCGCCCGGCCTCGATCCGCTTGGCGATGGCGATTTCGCCTTCGCGCGACAGAAGCTCGACGGTGCCCATCTCGCGCAGATACATGCGAACAGGGTCGTCTGTACGGTCGGTTGGTTCTTTCTTGGTGACGGTTGGTGCGACGGCTGTGCCGGTTGCGTCGGCGAGTTCGCGAGCATCGCTCTCGTCGTCGCTATTGTCAGCCTCTTCGGCGTCCGCGTCCTGTTCGTCGTCCTCGACAACATTGATGCCCATATCACTGAGCATAGCCATCGTGTCTTCAATCTGTTCGGAAGTGACCTCTTCGGACGGAAGAACGGCATTAAGCTCGTCCATCGTCACATAGCCGCGCTTCTTGGCGAGCTTGATCATCTTCTTGACAGCGTCATCGGAAAGGTCGAGAAGCGGTCCGTCCGGCGCGCCTTCGCGCTCGACTTCTACTTCTTCGTTTTCCTTTGCTTTCGTTGCCATATTCTATGTCTCCAAGCGACGTTTCGCTTTGTTCATGCATGGGAACTAACGAGTGCGGTGGCGCACCGGTTCCCCTACAGCGTCAAGGTAGTAAATGATCGACTAGCCGAAATCCCGTTAATGCCGGATTAACCTTGTTATTCCGATGGCGAGCACATTGTATATTTGCCGTATTTACAGGTTTTTCAGCCAAACCTACAAACATCAACGCAATATTTTCAATTCCGCGCAATCTGATTCCGTCATTATTCACCCACGTCAACCCCGACTCAACTGATTCGGGGTAAAAAAGCGAATCAATTCCGTCAAAAACCCTTTCCGGAGCGTCCGGAGGGTATTCCGAAGCCCTCGATCAGTGCTTCCGTAGCTTGCGCGTTACGGATATCGTTCTGAATATCGAGCAGCCGGTTCAGGTTTTCGTCGGTTGTATCGGTGGCCAACGCGGTTTCAGCTACTTTCAGCTCTTTATGTAGTGTGCTTGCGCGCTGATGCAAGTGAACGGCCTGCCGTAATGCTTCCAGCGCGTCCTCTTCAGCGGCTTCTGCGGTGGCCGTCCACATACGCGCGCGACGGGCGAGCGCTTCCAGCGCCTCGATCAGCGTGCCATGTCCGGCCTCGGTCATGGCTTTGCGCATTTCAGCGCCGTCCACCACATGGTGCTCGGCCAGCGCATTGAGCATGGCCGAATGAAAGCGCTTCAGATCCGGGTGGCTGAATTCCAGCCGCACAACCGTTTCAAAATCCTCTTCGATCAGCCGGGGATGATTGAACAGTGTCATTAATATAGCAGTCTCGCGCAAAGGCGGCGCCGCTGATGTTGTCTTAACCAGTACCGAACGAGCCAGACTGTCGGAAACCGCCAGCCGTCCCGATGCTGCGCCCCTGCCCCTTTGGCCATAGCTGTTCTGGCCATAACCGTTCTGGCCATTGCCGCGCTGCCCGCCGTCGCGCCGGTTATTGTTATTGCGCTGGTTTGACCCAAAGAACTGCTGGATACGCTCCCGCACATCCTGCGCATAATGGCGGCGCACATTTTCATCGGCAATCAGCGCCGTCATCTGCTTGAGCCGGGATTCCAGTTCAGCCCGTCGTTCTGGCGTGTCGAAAACACCACCGCTGGTCTCGCGTGTCCACAGCATATCGGCGAGCGGACGCGCATCATCAAGCACCGCCTGAAATGCCTGCGGCCCTGATGCCTTGACCAGATCATCCGGGTCCTTGCCCTCGGGCAGCACGGCAAAGCGCAATGACCGGCCGGGTTTGAGCGCAGGCATGGCAAGATCAATGGCGCGGTAAGCAGCCTTGATCCCCGCCTGATCGCCATCAAAACACAGGACCGGCTCCGGCGACATGCGCCACAGGAGATCAAGCTGGTCTTCCGTCAGCGCAGTACCCAGCGGTGCAACGGCTTGGCCAAAACCTGCCTGCGCCAGCGCGATCACATCCATATAGCCTTCAACGGCGATAACTGATTTGGCCGCCTGCCCCGCCTGCGGCTGGGCAAACCTGCGCGCACGCAAAGCATTGAAGAGGACCTTGCCCTTGTGGAAAAGCTCGGTTTCGTTGGAGTTCAGATATTTGGCTGGCGCATTGGGCGTCAGCGCACGGCCGCCAAAGGCAATAACCCGCCCGCGCAAATCCTCGATCGGAAACATGATGCGGTCGCGGAACCGGTCATAGGAAACAGGCTTGTCGTCGCCATAGACCACCAGCCCGCAAGCCTCAATCTGTTCCCGCGTTGCACCTTTCAGCGCCAGATGTTCCTTCAGCGCATTGCGGCTCTCAGGTGAATAGCCAAGCCGATAGGCATGTTGTGTGGTCGCTGACAGCCCGCGATCACGCAGATAGGCCCGCGCCTTGGCACCTGCCGCCGACTGCAACTGCTCCTCAAAGAATTTCGTCGCCATATCCATGACGTCATAAAGCGTCGCGCGCTTGGCCTCGCGTATTTCCATTTCAGCATCGCGCGCCGGCATGGGAATACCCGCCATATCAGCCACGCGTTGCACGGCTTCTGGAAAACTCAGTCCTTCAAGCTCCGTCAGGAACTTGAAGTGATCACCCGTCACCCCGCAGCCAAAGCAGTGGTAGCGGCCCTTGCGATCCTCACAATGGAAACTCGGCGACTTCTCGCCATGGAACGGACAGCACGCCCAGAAATCACCCTTCGGCGCGTTGGTTTTTTTCCGGTCGAATGACACCCGCGTGCCGATCACACTGGAAATCGGTACACGCTCCCTGATCTCGTCGAGAAAGGATGGTGGAAATCGCATGCTGTTCTTCGTTCGCTCAATCTGGCGGTTCTAAAAACCGCACTGTTTTGATGGCTCGCACAGCGGTCTGCAGAACCAAATCCATATTGCATTATATCGTGTGGCGGTGGAAGGCCTGCAAGGCTGTCATCCCCTGCTCATCACTCTGATTCCGATTTAAATATCAGATTACCTTATCAACATATCAGCGCGCCTTATAGAAAGCCGGCTCACAACTATCAATCCGTCAAAAAACTGTCATAAAACTGTTACACTTTGCCAAAAACGACACAATTCTTCTTAGCCGGAACATATTTTTTCCCCTTTTGGAATGATATGTTATCTTAATAATTAGCAACTAGAATTCGTCTGGTTGTCTACCGCATTTTTCCACCTAGTCAGGATTGGCTCAAGTGAACGGTTCGACAGTTTTATTGCATCTTGCTGGTGCAGTGGCTCTTTTATTGTGGGCGACCCGCATGGTTCGCACCGGCGTCGAGCGCGCCTATGGTGAGCGCATGCGCCAAAGCCTGCGCGGCGTCCTGCACAATCCGGTTCTTGCGGTCCTTTGGGGAACGATGCTTTCCATCGCCCTGCAGAGTTCGACTGCGGTCAGCCTGCTCGTTGGTTCCTTCGTGGGCTCTGGCATTGTCAGCGGCATTTCCGGCCTCATGGCCGTGCGTGGTGCCGAGGTAGGTTCGGCGCTTGTGGTCCTCATCCTCAGTTTTGATCTGACGCTGCTGGTTCCTGTCTGTCTGCTGGCAGGTACCGTCATTTTCATGTCGACCGAGCGCGGTGACTGGCGCCAGATCGGCCGCATTCTCGTTGGCATCGGCCTGCTCGTGCTTTCGCTTGAGATGACCGGCCAGGCTACAGAACCGTTGCGCAACAGCGATCTCCTGCCGGTTATTGTCAGCTATCTGAACACCGATCCGATCACCGCCTTCATGCTGGCCGCGCTGATGACATGGCTGTTCCACTCCAGCATCGCTGCCATCCTGCTGCTCGTCACCTTCGCCTCGCGCGGCTTGATCGAGCCGGAACTCGGCGTGGTCATGGTGTTCGGCGTCAATCTCGGCTCATCCTTCATTGCGCCGCTGCTCACCCGTAACGCCGCACCGCAGGCGCGTATCGTGCCCATGGGCAATCTTTTGATGCGCGGCGCCGGTTCGCTGATAATCCTCATCGCATATCTCACCTTCAAACCATCCGTGGCTTTCCTCGGCTCGGCTCCAACCGACCAGATTATCCACGCCCATATCCTCTTCAACATCATCATTCTGCTGGCTGGTGTACCGCTGTCGGGTCTTGTCCTGAAAGCCACTAAAGCCATCGTCGCACTCAACGCCCCTGCCCCGCAGGCTCCGTCGCTGGAACAGGCGGAAATGAGCGCATTGGATGAAAGCGTGCTGGATATGCCTAATCTTGCACTTGCCAATGCTACCCGCGAAACGGTGCGCGTTTGCGAGACCGTAGAGATCATGCTGCAGCGGGTTATCGGCCTCTACGAGAACCCCGAGCAGCCCCGCATCAACGAACTATCCGGGCTTGATGACAAGGTTGATCGCAAACATGCAGCGATCAAGCTTTATCTTGCCAAGCTGACGACCCGCTCGCTCTCCCCGCAGGAGGTTGGCCGTGCTCAGGAACTGCTTGGCGCCTGCGTCAAGCTTGAACAGGTCGGCGATATCATCGTGCGCAACATGCTGGCGCTGGTGCAGAAAAAGATGGACCGCAACCTCAAATTCACCGATGAGGGCTGGCTCGAACTCAGCAATTTCCACGCCAAGGTGCTGACCAATGCACGTATGGCGTTCAACGTGCTCGTTTCGCGTGACAGCGAAATGGCACACCAGCTCGTTCTGGAAAAGGATCTCTTGCGCGATCTGGAAAAGCAGAGCAGCCAGCGTCATTTCAGCCGGTTGCGCGAGGGTACATTGCGCAGTCTGGAAACCAGCTCGATCCACCTGGACACCATCCGCGACCTGAAGCAGATCAACTCACTTCTCGCCGCCATGGCCTATCCGGTGCTCGAAGAACAGGGCCTGCTCAACACTACCCGCCTGCGCGCGCTGAATAATTGAGTATTGCATGCAGCATCTTGCCCGCCCCCGAAGTAGGGAAGGTAAGATGATGCTTGATGCAGCTTTGTATTGGGGACACCTCCCCCTACCGGGGCGAGCCACGGCTTCCGTGGTTCGACATAACAACCTTGAGGGGCTTGGGTGGATGCAATGCTGATCGCAGAGATTGCAGAACTTGGCAGCCTTCAACCTACCCCTCTCCGTCATCCTCGGGCTTGACCCGAGGACCATGATCGAGAAGCACGAAAATTGTAGTCGTTCCTTCCTCCCCCTTTGTCGTGGGTCCTCGGGTCAAGCCCGAGGATGACGGAGTGGGTTGAGGTGATGACGGAGAGAATTGAGATGTCCGGAGCTATATTCTGCAACCTTTGCGCTGCAACATCTGTGATCTGAAATGTCGGCGATTAGCGTTGCATCCTCCCTCTCCCTCATCCTGAGCTTGTCGAAGGGCGCGACAATGGTTCTGCAACCACCCATTTTCAAAAAAAATCGTGCCAACTTATCCAACACCATCCAGCCTCGCTTATTCTGATGGTGTCCTTTCCGGCGGGAATGCTCCGGAAAACTTTCGAAGTCAGGAAAGGATCGGTGATTTCACCTGCGGGGAGAACCCAGCCGCAGGTGAAGCGGTTTTATCTCACAAGGGTAAAACCAGTCATCGGGACGGGTGATCCGGTTATTTTCTTGACAAAACAGGAAAATCTCCGGGGAACGCACTGATTAAACTACCAATACCAAGACACCTGCGTTTCCCTTTTGGATCGCCCGTCTTTCCCACCTTTCAATAGCCAGACGCAAAAGCGGGCGTGGTAGTGAGAGAGGTATATTTCCCAACTACAATGTTGGTGGATGCAATCACCCCCCTCTGTCCTGTCGGACATCTCCCCCACAAGGGGGGAGATCAGCTGTCATTACAGCCTTTGCACAATCTGAAACATTTCCTGTTGTGCAAAGGCCTTCATGTCGATGTGATCTCCCCCCTTGTGGGGGAGATGCCCGACAGGGCAGAGGGGGGTGAGCGCCGACGGTTCGTGGTTCGTGGTTCGTGGTTCGTGGTTCGACAGGCTCACCATGAGGGAGAGTGAGGAGGCAACGATAATCGCCAACTTTCCGTATCACAAAGATTGCAGAATAAAGCTCCCCTCACCCTGAGCTTGTCGAAGGGGGAACCACGAACCACACACACAATCGGCAATGCAGCGCGCTACGCCGGCTTGCCCAGTGTCCCATCCGCAAGCAAACTGTTCAGCAGTTCCTTGATCGCCTCGACAGCCCGGCGTGAGGTGGCTTCCGGTTCGGACGAGTTGGCAATCCACGAGGCGGCATGCAGCAGAGCACCATTCAACAGGCGTGCCAGCGCCTCGGGATCACCCGGTTTGATAATTCCATCCGTATGCAGACCCTCGAGACTGGCCGACATGGAGCGGATGCATTTGTTCTGGTTGGGCCAGATTGCCGGATCGCCAAGGACAGAAGGGCCATCGCGCAGGACGATGCGCTGGATTTCCGGCTCCAGCGCCATTTCCAGATAGGCAGTGCACTCATCGACAAATCCCTGCCATTTGCTTGCCGATTTGCTGGAGACTTCGAGCAGGCGCGTATCCATCTCCGCATCGATCTCGGCAATAACTGCTTCAAGCAGTCCCTTTTTGTCACCGAAATGGTGATAGAGTGCACCGCGTGTCAGACCGACAGCGGATGTAAAGTCATCCATGGAAGCATCGGCATAACCCACCGTGCCAAAAGCTCCTCTTGCCGCAGCAACCAGCTTGGCGCGCGTTTCTGCAATCATTTCGGCGCGAGGTTTATGAGCCATACAAATTCCCTTTACATACACAGCGTATATTAATTGACATACGCTGCGTATGCAACTATCTAATAAACATACGCTACGTATGTAAATGCGAGTCTTCGCTTATAAGGAATGTTCGCCATGACCAATGCTTATCGGGATATTTTCAGAGCCCCCGGAAGTTTCGCCTTCTCCGCATCCGGATTGATCGCGCGCCTGCCTGTTGCCATGATAACCCTCGGCATCGTTACGATGCTTTCGCAAACCCATGGCGCCTATTGGCTGGCGGGCGCTGTATCGGCTGCGTTCGCCCTTTCCAATGCGCTGATTGCCCCACAGGTCTCGCGGTTCATTGATCGGTATGGGCAGCGGCGCGTTCTTCCCCCTGTTACAATCATCACCATTCTTGCACTGACAGCGCTGATGTTGTCGGCGCGCTATGGCGCTGCCAATTGGGTGCTGTTTCTTTTCGCCATACTGGCCGGTTTCATGCCAAGCATATCGGCCATGGTCCGGGCGCGCTGGACCGAGATTTATCGCGACACGCCCAAGCTCCACACCGCATTTGCGCTGGAATCAGTTGTCGATGAAATCATTTATATGCTGGGACCGATCATCTCGATCGGACTGAGCGTTGCGCTTTTCCCGGAAGCCGGTCCACTGGCGGCAACGCTGTTTCTGGCAGTTGGCGCACTTCTGTTCATCGCTCAAAGATCAACGGAACCGCCTGTCCATGCCCAGGATAAAAGCAAAGGCACTTCGGTTATCCGCCTTCGCCCCCTGCAATGGATCGTGCTGACCTTGATCGCGATTGGCGCCATCTTCGGCACCGCAGAAGTGACAGCCATCGCCTTTGCCGAAGAACACGGGCAAAAGGCGGCGGCCAGCATTGTTCTGGCCAGCTATGCCGCTGGCTCACTGATTGTTGGTCTTGTCTTCGGTACGCTCAAATTTAAACAGTCTCTACAGGCGCAATTTCTATATGCCATCACTTTGGCAATGCTGACTACGCTGCCGCTGCTCTTCGTCACCAACATCCCTGCGCTTGCAGTGATATTGTTTCTTGCCGGTGCGGCCGTATCGCCGACCATCATTATCTCGATGGGCCTGATCGAACGCCTTGTCCCACCGTCAAAACTCACCGAAGGCATAACCTGGGCGATGACGGGTATCGGCATCGGAATGGCATTGGGGTCGTCAGTGTCCGGGCTTGTCATTGATGCCTATGGCGCGCGCTACGGCTTCTGCGTTTCCATCGCCGCTGGTGTCATCGCCCTGATAATTGCAATGATGGTGTACCGGAACGCACGAGCGACATGCGCCACCAACCTTGAAGCGACCGTTTCAGTGCCCTGCTGAAAACGGCTTCTCCTTGTTCCTATCGTCTGCATCTGCCGTACAAACATAAGAGCATCGCACACCGCGATGCTCTTTTCATTTGAACATACGCAAACCGGCGGGTTCTGTTGAAGGTGGTATTTTTGGAATTGGATGCATTAAGATTGCTGGAAGATTGCTGGCAATTCTGAATGAAAATTCGCATGCGCCGTAGAACAGGACAGAGAAAATGAAGCCGACCGAAACCGACTATCTTGCCGCGTCCTTTCTGCAGATTAGTCAGGATCTCGTCAAAGCATCGCTTAGCGGAATGACGGATATCGAGATTACAGCGGTTCTGGGCACGGATTTATTAAAGGCCGGAGTGAACATCTCAACCATTGAGATTGCGTGCGATGTCGTTGATCCTGAAGTGGAACTGCACCGGGTGCGATGGCACAGCCATACGGCCAATGCCGCAAAGACTGACCTTTCTGTCCATGTTTTCCCTTATATGCTGGAAGAGGAAATAACGGTCCTCCGTCTCAACGCCGAAAGCGATAGATTTGCATCGGTGCTGCAAGGCAGAGGAACAGACGCCATTGCCTTCGCGAACCATCTTGAGCCTGATGTCACGATTGGTTTTTTTGATGATGTGATGAGCTTTTTCATCACGCAAGAGCCCGGTGGCTTTAAATCCTCTGATATCGACCTGCTGCATCTCGTGACGCCCGTTTTTGCACTGGCGTTGGGCGCCCGATTAAACGCCGCCGCTGCCCGCACGCTGCTCCAGACCTATCTTGGCAGCAATGCTGCGACTGCCATGCTCGACGGGCGCGTGGGTCTGGGTGAAGTCGAGCAAATCAGCGCCATCGTGCTTTTCTGCGATTTGGTCGAGTTTACCCATATGACGGAGATGCTGGATGCCCAATCGCTCATCAGCAATCTCAATCTTTTCTTCGAAACGGTGACAAGACCTCTGTCGCGCGCCGGTGGACAGGTGTCGGGCTATGTTGGCGATGGTGTTGTGATGTTTTTCCCGATCACCGATCCTGCCAATGAGGGCGCTTTGTGTGCCACGGCAGTAAACGCTGCGCTGGAAGGACTGAAAGCGCTGGACATGCTGAATGATGATCCGTCACGAAACAACAGACCATCATTGCGTGCCCGTATCGGAATCGACTTGGGAAAAGTCGTGCATGGCAATATTGGTTCGGCTGGACGATTCTCATTTACGATCATCGGCTCGCCTGTCAACCGGGCTGCCCGGCTGCAAGCCCTCGCCAAAGAGGTCGGTGCGGAATTACTCATGACCGCCAACCTTGCCGACAAGGCCAATATACAAGGTAGCTCGTTTGGCAATCATGCGTTGAGAGGGTTTGACAGTCCTGTCGACGTTGTCGGGTTCGGCAACCCGCGTACTGTCAAACCCTAGAAATCACTGGAGGATTTCCTTCACAATGCCACTGGCCTTGGTGAAGTCCATCTGCCCTGCATATTTTTCCTTCAGCGCATTCATGCACTTGCCCATGTCGCGCAAACCGCCTGCACCGATTTCATCAATGACCTGCGTGCAGGCCTGACGGATATCGTCTTCGCCAAGCTGCTTGGGCAGAAAACCGCTGATGATCTCGATCTCGCTGCGCTCCTGCTCAGCCAGTTCAAGGCGGTTGCCTTCCTCGTAAAGCTTGGCGGATTCTTCGCGCTGCTTGATCATCTTGGCGAGAATCGCGGTGATTTCATCTGAAGTAACCGGGTCCTTGCCCGATCCACGATTGAGAATATCCCGATCCTGAATAGCGGCCATGATCAGGCGCAGCGTCGAAACGCGGCGCTTGTCCTGTGCCTTGACGGCTGATGTCAGTGCCCCGGCGATAGTATCGCGCAGCATAGCGTATTCTCCTTTTTCCGCGCACACTACCGGTGGGTCCGAGCGAAATCAATCATCGTGGCAGGTGGGGTTAGCACCGAAATCCACGAAGAGTTTTCGTGTCGCAATTGACCGGAAGCGCGGTTTTCTTTAAGGTCCGTGACCTAGCCAGACATTTTGGGTTGTTGCTGCGGTGGTAAGGTCAATCGACCACCGCGTTCAGCCATGTCATATGGAATACCGAAGGGCATTTTTCAATGCCCAATCAATAACGATGACGCCAGTCTACATTCAGGCCCATATTCAGGCCCATATTCAGGAGTGCCGCATGACAACCACAGACGCAGGGGCAAAAACTGCAGCCTGGACAGAATTCAAGCCGACAGCGGTTCTGGTTCTGGCCGACGGAACGGTTATCGAAGGCAAGGGCCTTGGTGCAACCGGCGCCTGCGAGGCGGAAGTCTGCTTCAACACCGCGCTAACAGGCTACGAGGAAATCCTTACCGACCCCTCCTATGCGGGCCAGATCGTCACATTCACCTTCCCGCACATCGGCAATGTCGGCACCAACAAAGAAGACATTGAAGACCTGCACCCGGCCAACCGCGCCGGTGCCGTCGGCGCCATTTTCAAGGCTGACATCACGGCACCATCAAGCTACCGCGCTGCCGAACACCTCGACCATTGGTTGAAGGCGCGCGGCGTGATTGCGCTTGCCGGTGTCGATACCCGTGCGCTCACCGTTCTCATCCGCGAAAAGGGCATGCCCAACGGCGTTATCGCCCATGACCCGGAAGGCAAGTTCGACATCCCTGCCCTGACCAAACGCGCCGCCGCCTGGCACGGCCTTCTCGATCTTGATCTCGCCAAGGATGTTACATCAGGCCAAAGCTCGGTATGGACCGAAAAGCCATGGGTGTGGAACGAAGGTTTTGACCAGCAGACCGCGCCTGATTTCCATGTGGTCGCCATCGATTACGGCATCAAGCGCAATATCCTGCGGCTCATCGCCGGGCTTGGTGCCAAGGTCACGATCGTTCCGGCAACGGCAACGGCTGATGATGTTCTCGCCCACAAGCCCGACGGTATTTTCCTGTCAAACGGCCCCGGCGATCCCGCTGCAACGGGCAAATATGCGGTTCCCGCCATTCAGGAACTGATCAAGACAGACATTCCCGTCTTCGGCATCTGCCTTGGTCACCAGATGCTGGCGCTGGCGCTCGGTGGGGATACCAAGAAGATGCATCAGGGCCATCACGGCGCCAACCATCCGGTGCGCGACGATACAACCGGCAAGGTGGAAATCGTCTCGATGAACCATGGTTTTGCCGTGGACGCAGATTCATTGCCCGATGGGGTCGAAGAAACGCACGTATCGCTGTTTGACGGCAGCAATTGCGGCCTGCGTGTAACAGGCAAATCGATCTTCTCGGTGCAGCATCACCCTGAGGCATCGCCCGGCCCGCAGGACTCGCATTACCTGTTCCGCCGGTTCGCCAATCTGATCCGCGCCCGTCAGGGACTGGAACCTTTACCCGAACGCGATCAGGCTGCCTGATCGCGGAGCTAAACCGCTTGGCTTTTTCCTACTGAGCGTGGTTCGACAAGCTCACCATGAGGGAGATGGGGGATGCAAAAGCTAATCGCAAAGATTGCAGAACTTGGCAGCCTTCAACCCACACCCTTCTCCGTCATCCTCAGTCCTCGGGTTTAACCCGAGGATGACCCGAGGACCCATGATCGAGAAGCACGAAAATTGCAGTCGTTCCTTCCCCTTTGTCGTGGGTCCTCGGGTCAAGCCCGAGGATGACGGAGAGGGTTAAGGTGTCGAGGATGACGGAGAGGGGTAGGTTGAAGGCTGCCAAGTTCTGCAATCTTTGCGATTAGCATTGCAGCACCTCTCTCCCTCATGGTGAGCTTGTCGAACCACGAACCACGAACCACGCCCCAACCCACCAACCAGACGAATACAGAACTAAGCCACATCCTCACCGGTGCTGGCTTTCAGAATGGCAAACCATTGCTGGCGCTCAAGTTTGATATCGAGTGCTGACACCATCTTTGCCAGACGATCGCGCTTCAGGCTGCCAAGCACTGGAATGAGTCGCGCCGGATGCTTCAGGAGCCAGGCGATGGCAATTGCAGATATGTCATCCACACCAATCTCATCACCAACAGCTTTCAGCGCAGCACGCACCCGCTGTTCCTGCTCACCTGTTCCGGTGAACAGGCTGCCGCCACCCAGCGGTGACCAGATCATCGGCGAATAGCGCAGCCGCTGGGCATGGTCGAGACTGCCATCGGTCAGCGGCGCCGTGTAAGTCACCGACATCTCGATCTGGTTGGTGACAAGCGGGAATGGCAGACGCGAGGTCAACAGATCCATCTGCGACGGCGTAAAATTCGACACGCCCACGGCGCGCACTTTTCCCGCCTTCACCACGTCCTGCAATCCTGCTGCCGTTTCATCCGCATCCATCAGCGGATCGGGACGATGCAACAGCAGCACATCGATATAATCGGTCTTGAGGTTCTGCAACGAACGATCCACCGAAGTTTTGATATGCGCTGCGCTGGTATCGTAATGTTTTACCCGGTTTTGCGGACGCTCTGATGAGGTCAGCATGATATCGCATTTGGTAATCAGTTCGATGGACTGGCGCTTGCCGCTCCAACCGGCAAGACCGGCACCGAAAGCCGCCTCAACACCGTAATTGCCATAAATATCCGCATGATCAATGCTGGTCAGTCCGAGATCAACGGCCTCGTCAATCAGCCGCGCCACCTCTGCCGCGGTCGGTTTTGCACCCTGATCCAGCAGCCGCCACGCACCCAGCACCAGCCGGGACAGCGACAGACCTTCGGAATTGAGCGAAATACGTTTTGCGTCGGACATGGGAAACCTCATTGCATCAGGTGGGACAGGTTGCATAGCGCAAAGCGACGACCAATCAAATAGGATCAGATCTGATTTCTGAACCGACGATTGACAGCTTCGATCAGCGATTGTACTCATCAATACAGACTTTACCAATCAGTACAACTCGCTTAACAGGAGCGTACCATGTCCGAACAGCGTCCACCGCTTCCACCCTTCACCCGCGAAACTGCCACCCAGAAAGTTCGTGCAGCTGAAGATGGCTGGAATACCCGCAATCCGGAACGGGTGGCGCTGGCCTATACAGCCGATAGCTATTGGCGCAACCGCGCCGAATTCGTGCAGGGGCGCGACGCCATTGCCGCGTTTCTTGCGCGTAAGTGGAACCGTGAACTGGATTATCGCCTGATCAAGGAACTCTGGGCCTTCACCGATAACCGCATCGCCGTGCGTTTCGCCTATGAATATCACGATGATTCCGGCAACTGGTTTCGCGCCTATGGCAATGAAAACTGGGCGTTCGATGCAAACGGCCTGATGCAAACGCGTTTTGCCTGCATCAACGATCTGCCGATCAAGGAATCCGAGCGGAAATTCTTTTGGGACCGGTCCGGACCGCGCCCGGTGGATCATCCCGGATTGACCGAATTGGGCCTCTAAGACATGGCACGAACAATCGCCGAGCGCGCCGATGTCATTCCCGCCCTGGCTGAAACCTTCCGTGAATACGGTTTTGAAGGCGCAAGCCTTTCGGTGATTGGCGAAAAGACCGGTCTTGGCCGCGGCAGCCTCTATCACTTCTTTCCCGGCGGCAAGGAGGAGATGGCAACGGCTGTGTTGCAGCACATTGATGCGTGGTTTGAAGAGCGCATCTATCGCCCGCTGCGCCAGTCGGATGATCCGCAAGCGGCGATCAGCACGATGTGCCGGGCCGTGTCGGATTATTTCCACTCGGGGTGCCGCGTCTGCATTGTCGGTGCCTTTGCCCTCGATAATGTGCGGGACCGTTTTGCCAGCGCTATTCTTGACTATTTCGCTGTTTGGAAAAGCTCCCTTGCCACGGCATTGCAGAAGGCCGGTCATGAACAGGATCAGGCCATCGATCTTGCCGAGGAAGCGGTTGCCAATATTCAGGGCGCGCTGGTTCTTGCCCGCGCACTCAATGATCCAGCCACATTCGAGCGCGCGATGATCAGGATCGAGAAGCGCTTGCTATGAAGCTCCACCGGACACCAAGGCACCCGGTTCCAGCGGTTCATGTGTTGCTATGGCGGGTTTCTCCACGCGCAGCACAAAGACCGCCACGGCGATGACAACAAAAATTCCGCCAAGCACATAGGGCGCACCGCCAAAGGCAAAAGGTGCCGTCGGCGCTGTGAAAATCGCAAATATCTGGGTGAAAATCAGCGGGCCGATCACATTGGTGATGCTGAACATGCTCGTCATCGCACCCTGCAATTCACCCTGCTCCGACGATGGAACCTTGGCCGAAGCAATACTGCGCATGGCTGGATCGGCAATGCTTTCAAGGCAGGTCGCGATAATCACCGCATAAACCATCCAGCCCTGCCACGCGGCGGCATAACCGAAGAAACCCAGCGCCGTGAAAACCAGCCCGATCACCGCCGTTCGCCACTCACCAAACCGCGCCACAACCCGCGGCAGGATGAACACCATAACCAGCGCCCCGCCCATGCCGAAGACACCCAGCGACAGGCCAATATCCCGCTGGTTCCAGCCATAGCGATAATCGCTGACAAACGACCAGACGGACGGATAGGCCATATGGCCAAGCGTCAGCATGAAGAAAACAAGCCCGATCCACAGAATGCCCCTATGACCGCGCATCTGCTTCAAGGCGCCGAGCGGGTTGGCGCGTTTCCAGTCGAACGTCCGGCGGTTCTTCACATCAAGCGTTTCCGGCAGGAAGAAATAGGCGACGATGAAATTGAGGAACGCGATCAGCGCCGCACCATAGAAGGGCACGCGCGGACCAAATTCGCCCAGCAATCCGCCAATGATCGGGCCGAGAATAAAACCCACACCGAACGCAATGCCGAGCAGGCCAAAATTCTTGGCGCGATTCTCGTCCGTACTCACATCGGCAATATAGGCTGATGCCGTGGAAAAGCTTGCGCCACTAATGCCCGCCAGCACACGTCCGATAAAGAGGATGCCGAAACTGGTTGCAAGCGCGCAGATCAGGTTGTCGATGGCGAAGGTGAACACCGAAGCCAGCAGCACCGGACGACGGCCATACCGGTCACTCAGATTGCCGATCAGCGGCGCAAAGACAAATTGCATGGCCGCATAGACAAACAGCAACCACCCGCCATCAATCGCCGCGTGGCTGACATCGGACCCCGTCAATTCTTCCAGATAGGCAGGCATGACAGGCACGATGATCGCAATGCCAATGACATCAAGAAGAAGCATGACAAAGACAAGTGTCAGCCCACGCTTGGCAAGAACGGGATCAATCATCGGAAACCCTCAACTGGCATTGCGGAGCAAATAGGCCCGGAAAATGGTCTTAAACGATTTGAGCTAGCGAAACAATACGTGAACATTATTGAAAGGTGGTGCCGTTTGAGGGGGATGATTGAAGTTGATTGTGCGATGCGACCGTCACCCCCTCTGCCCTGTCGGGCATCTCCCCCACAAGGGGGGAGATCAGCCTTCACTACTGCCTTTGCACAATCTGAAACTTTTCCGCTTGTGGGAAAGCGTTCATGCCAATGTGATCTCCCCCTTGTGGGGGAGATGTCCGACAGGACAGAGGGGGGTGAGCGCCACCGCTGCGTTGTTCGCGGTGCATGGTTCGTGGTTCGACAAGCTCACCATGAGGGAGATGGGTGGTGCAAGGGAGCTATATTCTGCAGCCTTTGTGATCTGCAACCTTGGTGATTAGCGTTGCCTCCTACCTCTCCCTCATGGTGAGCTTGTCGAACCACGAACCACGAACCACTCCCTTATCAACAAACCCTACCGCGCATAATGCGTTGGCAAAGCCGTGGTTGCTTTCAGCGTCTCCATGGAAACCGAGGCGGATATGTCAAAGAACTCAACCTTTTCCACCAGTGTCTTGTAAATCCCGTCATAGGCTTCAACACGCGGCAGGACCAGCTTCAGGATATAATCAATGGTGCCGGTCATCCGGTGTACCTCGACAATTTCAGGGATATCGATAATGGCAGCGCGGAACTGCTCCAGCCAATCGGCGGAATGGCGCGCGGTGCGCACAATAACGAACATTGTCGTTGGCAGGCCCATAACGGGCCGGTCGAGAAGAACAACTCTTCGGGCAATGTAGCCCTCTTCCTCCAGACGTTGAATGCGCCGGGAACAAGCCGACACGGATAGGCTGACCCGGTCAGCCATGTCAGACACACCTATGGACGAATCTTCTTGCAGCAAATCAAGGATTTTGCGGTCGCGATCATCGAGCATATCAATTCCCAAGCAAAATTTCAGCGTGTATCACTATAGATGCGCTTATTTTTTGCGACAAGACAGATTTTATTCGCAAACTTTGCGAACCTTTCGCGCGCTATCCGAACTATTATTCCTGTAATGACTTCAATGGGAGAATAAGAATGCGCACGATTGGCCTGATTGGCGGAATGAGCTGGGAAAGCACTGCGGTTTATTACCGGCAGATCAACGAAGCCGTCCGTATCAGGTTGGGTGGCCTTGCCTCCGCCAAGGTCGCCATGCAGTCGCTGGATTTCTCCGAAGTCGTCGCCCTGCAAAAGAGCGACCGCTGGGATGATGCCGCAGCCCTTCTGTCCGATGCCGCCAAGCGCCTTGAAGCTGCGGGCGCCGATTGCGTGCTCATCTGCACCAACACCATGCATCTGGTTGCTGCCGAGGTCGCAAAGTCCGTCACCATTCCGCTGATCGACATTCGCCATGAGACCGGCCGTGTGCTCGCGGCGGCTGGTAAGAAGCGCCCGCTGCTTCTGGCAACCCGCTACTCAATGGAGCACGGCTTTTACGCCGATTACATGCGCGATGAGTTCGGCATTGACGTTATGGTGCCCAACGAGATTGATCGCGCGAAAATTCATTCGGTGATCTTCGATGAACTCTGCTGCGGTATCGTCAAGCCAGAGTCCCGCCAGGCACTGGAAAAGATTATCGTGCGCGGCAAGGAAGCCGGAGCCGATTGCGTTATCCTCGGTTGCACCGAGATTTGCCTGTCCATCACTGATGACAATGTCGCCCTGCCGGTGTTTGATTCCACAACAATTCATTCCGATGCAGCTGTATCCATGGCGCTGGATGAGGGTGTGGCAGTCAAGCAGAACGCTGTTTAATTTTCCTGCATGGTGATAGTGCGTGGTTCGTGGTTCGACAAGCTCACCATGAGGGAGAGGGGTGATGTAGGGGAGCACATTTCATCTCCCCACCCCACCCGTCATCCTCGGGCTTGACCCGAGGACCCAAGGCAAAAAGCACAAACCGGGTTTCGTAATCTCGGTCGGCTAGTTGGTATATCTCTGTTTTGGAATTGTAATTTTTCCAATGGTGGGTCCTCGGGTCAAGCCCGAGGATGACGGAGAAGTGGATGATCAATATGAAGTGCTTCAATAAGAAAAAGGCGGCATCTCTGCCGCCTTTTGTTTGTGTGATCGTTCTCAGATACCGCCGCTGAATGTATCGCAGCTATCGAGTTTACCGCTGTCAAAGCCGCGCTTGAACCACGCACTGCGCTGGGCAGAGGTGCCGTGGTTGAAGCTTTCAGGAACGACATAGCCCTGCATCTTGCGCTGCAAGGTGTCATCGCCGATCTGCTTGGCGGCATTGAGCGCTTCTTCCAGATCACCCGCTTCGAGAATGCCCTTCTGCTGGGTAAAATGCCCCCAGATACCGGCAAAGCAATCGGCTTGAAGCTCGACCCGCACCGACATGGCGTTGGCATCGGCCTCGCTCATGTTCTGGCGCATCTGGTTGAACTTCGGCAGAACACCAATGAGGTTCTGCACGTGATGGCCAACTTCATGAGCTAGCACATAGGCCTGAGCGAAATCGCCCGAAGCACCAAATTTCTTGTCCAGCTCGTCATAGAAGCTCAGGTCGATATAGAGCTTTTTATCACCAGGGCAATAGAATGGCCCGGAGGCCGCACTGGCAAAACCGCAGGCCGAACGAACCTGTCCATTGAACAGAACCATGGTGGGTGGTGGATACTGCTTGCCCTCAGCCTGGAAAATACCGCTCCAGACATCTTCGGTCTCGGCCAGAACCGTTTTGACAAACTGGGTCATCTGGTCGTTCGCCTGAGCGGTGGGGGCCTGACCCGCAGGGCGGGAAGCCGGCGACGTTTCGGTCTGGCTCTGCCCCGGCGCCAGCTGGTCCAGCCCGCCATTCACCAGAATCTGCATCGGATCAATATTGGTGCAGAATTTCAGGAACAGGAAAATAGCCGCGAGAATAAGAATACCGGAGATACCACCGCCGCGCACCGACTGCATGCCGCCGCCGCTTGGGAAGCGAAATCCACCGCCGCCCGTTCCTCCGGGAGTACCACCATCGTCACCCTCGGTGCGGCGGTCCTCAACATTGTCACTTTGTCTACCGCCTTGCCAGCGCATTACCAACCTCCAGATGAACCCTCAGCCCACAGGCCGATATGCTGCACGTCAACAGTATAGTCCCATATTTGTTCCATGCACGATGCTATTTTCAACTGCTGGCTGCAATCAGTTCATAATCAATTTTCGTGACTGAATAATGCAGCTTGAAGCAGACATTCCATGGCCTTAGCGAGACAAGAGGCCATCAGGCGCAATATCCTGATAAAACTGCGGCGAAAAAGCATGGAATTGTGCGTTTTTGGGGTTACGCAACGCGATCGCTTTGCCTATAAGGCAGCCTTAGCCTCGCATTAGGAATTTTGTGTCTGCCCGTACGGTCAAATCCGTGCGGTTTTTTGCGCAGATACGCTGTTGATAGGAAGAAGCCATGCCAAAACGCACCGACATCAAATCTATTCTGATCATCGGCGCTGGACCGATCATCATCGGTCAGGCATGTGAATTCGACTATTCAGGCACGCAAGCCTGTAAAGCGCTGAAAGAGGAAGGCTACCGCGTCATCCTCGTCAACTCCAATCCCGCCACGATCATGACCGATCCGGAGCTGGCCGATGCGACCTATATCGAGCCGATCACTCCCGAGGTCGTTGCCAAGATCATCGCCAAGGAACGCCCCGACGCCCTGCTGCCGACCATGGGTGGCCAGACTGCGCTGAACACCGCCCTGTCGCTGCGCCGTATGGGTGTGCTCGAACGCTACAATGTCGAAATGATCGGCGCCAATGCCGAAGCCATCGACAAGGCGGAAGACCGCGCGCTTTTCCGCGAGGCCATGGCCAAGATCGGGCTGGAAACACCCAAATCCATGCTGGCCAATGCGACCGATGTCAAAAACCTCGACCGCCGCCTGCACAAGGAACAGCGCGAAGTTGTCAAAGCCAAATACTCAGGTGATGAACTTGATGCGGCACTCGACAAGCTGGAAACCGAATGGCAGCTCGGCGAAGGCGACCGCAAGCAGCGCTATGTCTCCCATGCGCTCGGCATGGCCGGTGCGGCGCTCGATCATGTCGGCCTGCCCGCCATCATCCGCCCGTCCTTCACGATGGGCGGCACTGGTGGTGGTATCGCCTATAACCGCAGCGAGTTTTACGAGATCATCGGCAGCGGGCTTGATGCATCGCCAACCACCGAAGTGCTGATTGAAGAATCGGTCCTCGGCTGGAAGGAATATGAGATGGAAGTCGTCCGCGACAAGGCGGACAATTGCATCATCATCTGCTCCATCGAGAATATTGACCCGATGGGTGTGCATACGGGCGACTCGATCACCGTTGCGCCAGCCTTGACCCTGACGGACAAGGAATACCAGATCATGCGCAACGCCTCGATTGCGGTGCTGCGTGAGATCGGCGTGGAAACCGGCGGTTCAAACGTGCAGTTCGCCGTCAACCCCGAGAATGGCCGCCTGATCGTCATCGAAATGAACCCCCGCGTCTCACGCTCCTCGGCGCTGGCTTCCAAGGCAACCGGCTTCCCGATTGCCAAGATCGCGGCAAAACTTGCCGTCGGCTACACGCTGGATGAACTTGAGAACGACATCACCGGCGGCGCAACCCCGGCATCGTTCGAACCATCCATTGATTATGTCGTCACCAAGATCCCGCGCTTTGCCTTTGAAAAATTCCCCGGCGCCGAACCGACGCTGACAACGGCGATGAAATCCGTTGGCGAAGTCATGGCCATTGGCCGTACCTTTAAGGAATCGCTGCAAAAGGCGCTGCGCGGTCTTGAAACCGGCCTGACCGGTCTCGATGAAATCGCTATTCCCGGCCTTGGCGAAGGCAGCGACAACAACGCCATCCGCGCCGCTATCGGCACGCCCACGCCCGACCGTCTGCGCATGGTCGCCCAGGCGCTGCGCCTTGGCCTTTCCGTCGAGGAAGTGCATGAGGGCTGCAAGATCGATCCTTGGTTCCTTGAGCAGATGGCAGAGATCATCGCCACCGAAGAGCGCGTGCGTGAGCATGGCCTTCCGCAGGATGCCCAGAACCTGCGTATGCTGAAGGGCATGGGCTTTTCCGATGCCCGCCTCGGCAGCCTTGCCAAGATCGACGCCAATGACGTGTTCAAGCTGCGTCGGAAGCTGGGTGTACATCCGGTCTTCAAGCGCATTGACACCTGCGCCGCCGAATTTGCCTCACCAACAGCCTATATGTATTCAACCTATGAAGTCCCCTTCGCCGGAGCGGTTGCTTCCGAAGCGCAGGTTTCGGACCGCAAGAAGGTTGTCATTCTCGGCGGCGGTCCCAACCGGATCGGCCAAGGCATCGAGTTCGATTATTGCTGCTGCCATGCGGCCTTTGCGCTACGCGATGCGGGCTATGAAGCCATCATGATCAACTGCAATCCGGAAACGGTTTCAACGGATTATGACACTTCGGACCGGCTCTATTTCGAACCACTGACGGCCGAAGACGTGCTGGAAATCCTGCGCACCGAACAGACAGCGGGCACATTGCACGGCGTCATCGTCCAGTTCGGCGGCCAGACACCGCTCAAGCTCGCCGATGCGCTTGAAAAGGCCGGCATTCCGATCCTCGGCACCTCGCCCGATGCGATTGATCTTGCCGAAGACCGCGACCGCTTCCAGAAGCTGCTGATCAAGCTTGATCTGACCCAGCCGAAGAATGGCATCGCCTATTCCGTCGAACAGGCGCGCACCATTGCCGGTGAACTTGGCTTCCCGCTGGTCGTTCGCCCGTCCTACGTTCTGGGTGGCCGTGCCATGCAGATCATCCACGACGAGCGCGCCTTGCAGAGCTATCTGCTCGACACGGTGCCCGAACTCGTGCCTGAAGACATCAAGCAAAAATATCCGAATGACAAGACGGGCCAGATCAACACGCTGCTCGGCAAGAACCCGCTGCTGTTCGACCGTTATCTGAGCGAAGCCATCGAAGTCGATGTGGATTGCCTGTGTGACGGCAAGGACACCTGGATTTGCGGCATCATGGAACATATCGAGGAAGCTGGCATTCACTCCGGTGACAGCGCCTGCTCGCTGCCTGTACATTCGCTCTCCGCCGAAATCGTCGAGCAGCTTGAGGCGGAAACCGCTGCACTGGCAAAGTCGCTGAATGTTGTCGGCCTGATGAACGTTCAGTACGCCATCAAGGACGGCACAATCTATGTGCTTGAGGTCAATCCGCGTGCGTCACGTACGGTGCCTTTTGTTGCCAAGACTATCGGCAAGCCGATCGCCAAGATCGCCGCGCGCATCATGGCCGGTGAAACACTGGATGAGGCACTCGGCAATTACGGCGGCAAGCCCTCAGGCACCGCGCGCAAGCACATTGCCGTCAAGGAAGCCGTCTTCCCCTTCGCCCGCTTCCCCGGTGTCGATATTCTGCTCGGACCGGAAATGCGCTCGACCGGTGAAGTCATGGGCCTCGATTACGATTACGCCCTCGCCTTTGCCAAGGCGCAGCTTGGTGCCGGTGTTGATCTTCCGCGTGATGGCACATTGTTCGTGTCGGTGCGTGATGAGGACAAACAGCGCATTCTTGCACCGGTCAAGCGCCTGTCGGAATTGGGCTTCAAGGTTCTGGCGACCGGCGGTACAGCCCGTTTCCTCGCGGAAAACGGCGTAGCGGCCCAGAAGATCAACAAGGTTCAGGAGGGACGTCCGCATGTTGAGGACGCCATCCGAAACCGGCAGGTGCAGCTGGTGTTCAACACCACCGATAGCGCCAAGGCGATCTCGGACTCCAAATCACTGCGCCGTGCCACATTGATGCAGAAGGTACCTTACTACACCACCCTTTCAGGTGCCGATGCGGTGGCGGAAGCCATTGCAGCGCTCAAAGCCGGTTCGCTCGAAGTGCGTCCGCTGCAGGATTATTTCTAAGACATGATCCGGTCACGGCATGCGCCGTGACCGGATACTTTTTTCAGTCGCGCTTGGCTTCCTTTGTCGGATCGCCCTTTTCCGCATTGAGCGCCACACCTGCCGTGACAAGCTTGCGCACAATAGCTGTCTTGATCTCGCCCGGTCCCTGAAGTTTTAGCGAAGCCATCAGAAAGCTGCCGCTCTCATCCAGTTTCGGTTCGAGCGACTTCATTTCCGCACCGCGCCACAGGGAAAACGCCACATGCGACTTGTGCGCTTTGAACAGACACACCGGACCATTGGACTCATAGACGGGATGCCCCCATTTGAAGGTCTCGGTAATGCCCTCGACACTCAATATGTCGCGGCGTAGCGCGACAACAGCTTCCGCCTGCCAGCCGCCAAGGCCCGCAATATAATCGTCAACCGTCTTGGCCATATTCACTCCCCTCATGCTTTGGAAATTGGTTAGTTCGGCGTCCCGTTGGGATCACCCTTCTGCAAGGTCTGCAGATAATCTTCAAGCCGGTCGAGGCTCTGATCCCAGAACCGGCGGTAATGCTCGAGCCAGTCCGATACTTCACGCAAAGGTCCAGCCTCCAAACGGCAGGGCCGCCATTGGGCTTCGCGCCCGCGCGCAATCAGGCCCGCCTTCTCCAGCACCTTCAGATGTTTTGAAACCGCTGGCATGCTCATGTTGAATGGCTCGGCCAATTCAGTCACAGATGTTTCGCCTTCGGACAGTCGCGCCAGAATAGCCCGCCGCGTTGGATCGGCGAGAGCAGACAATATGCCACTGAGACGGTCAGGCGTCATATTTATTACATTACCTTTAGGTTAAATAACCAAATAGTTTAATACTGCAAATCCTATGGGATTGTCAAGATTCGACATTGCAATGGTATCAGCATTGAGAGGTGTAATCTTGATCGATATTCAGCGCTCCAACGAAAAACGCAAAAGGGTGTAAAGCGATCTTTCATACTTCGATCAGGGCCGAAGTATCTCATTGAGATAACGTGCTTAGCTCGTGCGATAACGAGGTAGCAAATAAATGAAAAAGCAATTTTACACATCCGCCGATCTAAACGAGGGTTTCGTTGTTGCGATCAGCATTGAAGCCAAGAAAGGCCAAGAAGAGGCTGTAGGAGCCCTGCTCAAGGGGCTCGTTGCGCCAACAATGGCTGAACCCGGCGTCAAACTCTTCTTGCCGTATCGCTCGCCAACCAACCCGGCCAATTTCTTTCTGTACGAGCTTTATGTCGATGAGGCAGGTTGGCAACAACATCAAGAAACTGAGCACTTCAAAGCAGCCATCGAAAAGCTGCTTCCCCTGACAGCAAAGCGCGAGCGACTGCCATTCGTTCCGTTTTTTGAGTAAACTATTCTTTCAGTTTGGAGCCAACCACGGATCAGCTTCTGCCTATTTTCAGGCATCACCCTCGCTTGGACAAAATGACCTTCAACAGACCGATTGACCTCAACTTAAGTTGAGGTTCTATAAACCACGCTCCTACCGGAATCGACCTATCCAGGAGCAATCATGTTGACCGACATTGAAAGACTAACAGACGCACAGTTTCTCCGGCTGTTTCAGGCAAAACGATTTCTTGTGACAGGCGCGACAGGCAATGTTGGCCGGCATATCGTCAATACACTATTGGAAAATGGCTATCTTGTCCGGGCGCTCACCCGTGATGCGAAGCGCGCCAATTTACCCCGCTGCGTTGAGGTGGTCGAAGGCGATCTGACAAGGCCTGAGACATTCGAGCGGGCACTGGCCGGGGTTGCAGGGCTTCATCTCATCACCATTGGCGGTGATGATTATACACCGCTCGAAAACGGCGACGAAATCGTGCAACTGGCGCGTTGGGAGGGTGTGCAGCGCATCAGCGTGCTCAGCGATGGCCGCACCGGCAGCGTTGAAAAGGCTGTTATGGCAAGCGATGTCGAATGGACGATTTTGCAGCCTGTTGATCTCATGTCCAACACGCTCGGCTGGATCAAGAGCATCAAAACCGCCAATGTGGTGCGTGAGCCCTATGGCCGTATGGCCAAAACGTTGATCCACGAAGCGGATGTCGCTGCGGTTGCCGCAAAAATCCTGAGTGACGGCGGGCATTCACGCAAAACGCTCAAGCTGACAGGTTCCGAAGTCCTGACCATACCGGACAAGATCCGGGCGATCAGCGCCGCCACGGGCAAGCCGATCACATATGTTGAAGTCAGCGAGGAGCATACAAGGCAGTCCATGCGCGAACTCGGTATTGACGAGGATGTTATTGATTACGTGGTGGCATGGAACAGCAACCCGCCAGTGGAAGGCCGCGCGGTGACAAAGAGCGTACAGCAGGTGATTGGCCGCCCGCCCCTAAGCTTCACCCATTGGGTGAGAGAGCATGCTCCGCTGTTTATGTGAGTGGGGTAGAGGGTGTGGTTCGTGGTTCGTGGTTCGTGGTTCGACAAGCTCACCATGAGGGAGATGGGTGATGCAACGCTAATCGTAAAGATTGCAGAATAAAACTCCCTGCAACCTCCCCCCTCTCCGTCATCCTCAGTCCTCGGGTTTAACCCGAGGATGACGGAGAGGGGGGATCTAAGGGAGCCAAGTTTTGCAACGTTGGTGATTAGTATTGCATCACCCATCTCCCTCATGGTGAGCTTGTCGAACCACGAACCACGAACAATAGACATGCAAACCTATAGGCGTATCGAAGGACACGTGAACCACGGCCCTAAACCCCGCTCAAGCCCTCTTCTTCCATACCGTGACCGCTGGGATCGCTGATAAAATGCAGCACTTTGGAGAACACATGGTTGGTTTTGTCCTCGCGCCCGATATGCACCACGGTTGACTTGGCGAGTTTGTCGCGCAGCACGCCCAGAACGCGGTCATGCGCTTCGGCTTCCATGGCATCGAGAGACTCGTCAATAACAACCCATTGCGGCTTGTGCAGCATCAGCCGGGCGAAGGCCAGAGACTGCTGCTCGTCATCGCTCAGCTCACGATCCCAGCGCGTGCGGAAATCCAGCATGGTTTCCAGCCGATCAAGACCAAGCTCATGCAGGGCAGAGACAAGCTCCGTGTCAGGAAAAGCATCTTTGCCGAGCGGATAGGACATGACCTCCCGCAGACTACCCGGCGGAAAATAGGGCGAGCGCGGCATATAAAGAATTGAGGTGTCCTTTGGCAGGGCGATGTTGCCCGCACCCCATGGCCACAGACCGGCAATCGCGCGGAACAGCAATGTTCGGTCAATGCCGGGCTCGCTGGTGATGAGCACGCGCTCCCCCTCTTTCACCACGGCTTTCTTCTCTTTCAGGCGCACCGTTGCGAGTGGCGCAGTAATCTTTAATCCATCGAAAACCAGTTGATTGCTATCCGATTCCGAGAACTTGATCCGCTGTTCGACGCTGTTGAGCGTGTCCATCGACTGCACCGCCTGACGGAAGGATGTGACACGCAAAAGCGTGGCGCGCCAGTCGGCAATCGCCCCGAAATTGTCGACGAACCATTTGAGCGAGGCCTGAAGCTGGTTGAACGAACCAACAGCGATGATCATGCCGCCAAAGGACAAGTTGCCGGTGAAATAGACAGGTGCGGCCACCAGATAAGGCGCGACATTGGTGAACCAGCCATAGCCCGATGTCACCCACACAAGTTGCGTCCAGGCGGAAACCAGTTTGCGGATCGCCCCCATCAGGCTGTCGACATCGAGACCGAGCCTCACCTTTTCATCCTGCTCGCCCCGATAGAGCGAAATGGCATCAATATGCTCATTGACGCGCATCAGCGAAAAACGCAGGTCAGACTCGCGCTGATAGCGGTCAGCATTGAGCTTGATCAGCTTACGCCCGACGAACCAGCTGATTGCCGATGCTGAACCGGCATAGAGGATTGCGGCCCAAACCATGTAGCCGGGAATGGAAAAACTGTAGCCATAGACGTTGAAGACAAAGCCGCTGGAAAGCCCCCAGAGCACGCCAATGAAGCTTGCCACCAGAATGGATGCCTGCAGCAGGCCAAGACCAAGATCCGTCGACATTTCAGCCAGGTGGCGCGCGTCCTCATGCAGACGCTGGTCGGGGTTAACGCCGATAGGCCCGGAATTGGAAAGCTTGAAAGCGCGGCGCGGGACGAGCCACTCGCCGATCAGATCGCGGGTCAGGCCTTCACGCAGTTTCATGCGCGTCATCTGGTTGAACCACGCCTGCGCCACGGCCAAGATCAGGAGAACAATCGCAATACCCAGAAACACCAGCAACTCGTTGACAAATGCCGGGAAATCCCGATGGGAAAGCGCATCAAGAAAGCGCCCGTTCCATTGGACGAGGCGGACTTGTCCTGCCGATGTGATGATGATGATGGCAAACAGGGTCAGCAGCAGCAATATGAGCCGATTGCGGACGGGTGAGATCCAATAAACGTCGAGGATAACGCGAAGCTGAGAAAGAAGTCCCACCTGCACTTCGCCGGCAACAGCGATGGCGGACGTCTTGCTCTGTTTCTCTTCCGCCATGAGTTAGCCCCCGTGGACGACCATGATTCGCCACATCCACTCTACCATCAAAGGTTGCCAGCAAGGTTAAATTGCACGGGATAACGTGCTGGATTTCCCCAGCGCAAGTAAGGCTGAATTTCGCCTAATCAAGGGCAGAAGCGTGACCCCAACAATGTGCGGTTTTGAATCCGGCTTGTTTCTGCTCCGATTCTGTCTTATGTATCCCGCATCGATTTATCGGTCGAGTGACTTTGCGACCCGCGCAACCTGTTGCGCTTCCTGATGAACTCCATTGCATAGGTTCGATTCCCTGGGCAGCATAGCTGTATGTTGCCTGTTTTATATCTCTGAAAGGAATTTCCCATGGCTACGGGAACAGTGAAATGGTTCAACAGCACTAAAGGCTTTGGTTTCATCCAGCCTGACACCGGCGGTGCAGACGTTTTCGTACACATCTCTGCTGTTGAGCGTGCAGGTTTGCGCGGCCTCAATGACGGCCAGAAGATCAACTACGAAATCGTACAGGATCGTCGTTCGGGCAAGTCGTCCGCAGACAACCTCAGCGTTGCTGGCTAATCGCCGCAAGCGAAAATCTCCGGATTTTCCAGCGCACACATTTGAAAAGGCGGGATTTTAATCCCGCCTTTTTGCATATTATCAATTGGGTTTCAGGCTTCAGCCGATCTCGACAACGAGCTTGCCAAAGGGGCCACGCTCCAGATGGTCGAGCGCATTAGCAAAATCTTCCATCTTGTAGACGGCATCAATGACAGGCGTCATGCCGGACAGATCGAAGGCGCAGACCAGATCTTCCAGCGAACGCCGGTGCCCGACCTGAATTCCCTCAACGATCAGACGTTTGCGGGCAAAGGCGCCGAAACCGCCGGATATCTCAAAACCATCGATTACGCCGATCAGCGATATCCGTCCACAGACCGCAGCGGCCCGCAGGGATTTGTCGAGATGTGCGCCGCCGATCGTCTCCAATATATGGTCCGCACCATGATCATTGGTCAGACGGTAGACCGCTTCCACCCAATCCTCTTTCTGGCGATTGATGCCGTGATGGGCACCAAGCTCCTTGGCCCAAGCCAGTTTCTTATCATCGCCTGATACAACGATGACTTGGGCGCCGTGCATCAATGCAATCTGCATGCCGGAGATCGCCACACCGCCGGTGCCGATGACAACCACCGTCTGCCCTGCCCGCAGCTTGCCGCGCTCGACCAGCGCCGTCCATGCGGTCAGGCCAGCACAAGGCAGCGTACTTGCCTGCAGATCAGTGAGCTTGCTCGGTGCGCGCACTGCCCAATCCTCGTGCAGGACAACATATTCGGCAAGTACACCCTGCATCGGCCCGCCAAGAACACGGTCATTCGGATCGCGGGCAGTCCCCGGACCATTACCGTCGATCCAATCGGGTAGAAACGTCGAGATGACCCGATCACCTTCAACGAACCGTGTCACATCACGCCCGGCAGCCACAACGGTTCCGGCCAGATCGGAAAGAGGCGTGACCGGTTCGGTCTGTGGTATCGGCAAACCAAAACCGAGATCGACCAGCAGCTTGTCGCGATAATTAAGCGAGGCAGCGCTCGCTTTCACAAGGATTTCCCTCGGGCCGGGTACCGGGATGTTGGCCTCGATCAATTTGAGGTTTTCGCGTCCGGCACCGCCAAGCACCCAGCGCTTCATTGTCTTGCTCATCGTTCTTCCTCGTTAAACCCTTTCATCGGGTGGAGGACATCAAACTATATGATCGATAGGCGATGCAGTTGCGCTCATATTGTGCAATATTGTATCCTGAAACTCTACAATGGAGCGATAAAATGGATCGGCTTGCGGGTATTCAGGAATTTGTCGCGGTGGTGGACGCCGGAGGCTTTTCTGCCGCTGCCCAGAAACTTCACCTTTCCCGCTCTGCCGTCGGAAAAGCCATTGCCCGGCTGGAAGAACGGCTCGGCGTTCGTCTTTGCCACCGCACCACCCGGGCATTCAAGCTGACAAGCGATGGCCACGCTTTTTACGAGCATAGCGTGCGGATATTGGCCGAACTCGATATTGCCGAAAACGCCATGACGTCGGACAAGGAGCAACCGGCGGGCCGCCTGCGCCTCAGCGTTCCCGTGATTTTTGGCCGACGCTGCGTGGCTCCGGTTATCGCGGATATCGCCCGCCAGTACAGCGAGCTGCGTTTTGATGTTTCCTTCACCGATCGGCCTGTTGACCTGATCGATGAGAGCTATGATCTCGTCGTCCGCAATTCTGCACTGCCTGATAGTGCCGTTCTCACAGCGCGCCGGATTGCGCGTCAGCGTATGACGATATGTGCCGCTCCCGCCTATTTGGCTGCGCGTGGAACACCACGAAATATCGAGGATATTGCGGAGCACGACTCCATTGTTTATGGCCGCGACGGCAATACACGGCCTTGGGTTTTCCCCAACGGAAAAGGCGGCACCTACACCGCCCGTGCCCGCAGCCGCTTGATTCTCGATGATCTGGAGGCTGCTGCGGATATGGCCGTCGCGGGCATGGGGCTGGCGTGGCTGCCCTGCTGGCTCATTCGTGAACGAGTGCATAGCGGGACGCTTGTCCGGGTACTGCCCGACATCGAGCCGCTGGTTTTTGACACGTTTGCCGTCTGGCCGAAGGCACCCTTCATGCCCGCGCGGCTGCGCGTGCTGATCGATGCGCTTGCCTCCCGCCTGCCCGGGATGACCGGAGCAGACGGCGAAATCAAATCAGCTGCCTGATGCGTCCGGCAGCCAGCCGATCGGCACATGCCCCTCATCGCCAGCCACACGGCTCAGCCATTTGGCCACAGACGGATAGGCAGACAGATCATAGCCCCCCAAGCTTGCCTCATGGGTATAGGCATAAAGCGCGATATCGGCGACGCTGATGGCGTCACCGGCAAAATAGGGCGTCTTCTGCAATTGCTGTTCCATGACCAGCAATGCCTTATTTCCGCCCTCCAGCGTTGCCGCCAGCCGCTCCGGCGTCGCATCTTTCGCCCGCTCGGGATAGACAAGCAAAGCCCGCCGCACGGCAATATTGGGCTCATGCGTATATTGCTCGAAGAACAGCCATTGATACATCAGGGCGCGCGCATAGGAATCTTCCGGGATGAAGCGGGTGCCCTCGGCCAGATAAAGCAGGATCGCATTCGACTCCGCCAGAAACCGGCCATCATCAAGCTCAAGCAGTGGCACCTTGCCATTGGGGTTCTTGGCGGTGAATGCAGGTTGTCGCGTCGACCCGTCGATGGACGAAATAGCCACATGCTCAAACGGCAGACCAAGCTTGGCCATCAACAGGCGCGGCTTGTAGCAATTTCCGGAAGTCATCTGCGAATAAAGTATAGGCATGATTGGTCTCCTGTGGCGGCCGACCGTAGCCGCTGGTGTCCTGATGTATCTGTATATGTGAAGCATCTTGCAAACATACGTGATGCTTTGAACGTTTCATGTCACACCCTGCATAGAAACAGCGCGATGTGAAGCCTTCAATGTATGCTTTTGCTTGCGATTCCCCGGCCATTGCGACATAGCAGACGCGCAAACCGGCTTCCAATTATCAAACACCTCAGGAGAACGATACCATGGCATTCCTCGCCGACGCCCTTTCCCGTGTGAAGGTTTCCGCAACGATTGCGATCACCCAGAAAGCACGTGATCTGAAAGCCGAGGGCCGGGATGTGATTTCACTCTCCGTTGGCGAACCGGATTTTGATACGCCTGAAAATATCAAGGAAGCCGCCATTGCCGCCATCCGTCGCGGCGAAACCAAGTATACACCGGTATCCGGCATTGTGCCCTTGCGCGAAGCCATTGCCCGCAAGTTCAAGCGTGAGAATGAGCTGGAATACAAGCCGAGCCAGACCATTGTTTCAACCGGCGGCAAACACGTCATCTATAATGCGCTGCTCGCCACGCTGAACCCCGGCGATGAGGTCATCTGTGTTGCGCCCTACTGGGTCAGCTATCCGGAAATGGTTGCGCTGTGCGGTGGGACGCCGGTTATCGTTTCAGCCCTCCAGAAGAATGAATTCAAGCTGCAGCCGGAAGATCTGGAACGGGCGATCACACCAAAGACCAAATGGGTCATTCTGAACTCACCATCCAACCCTTCAGGCGCCGCTTACAGCTGGGATGAACTCAAGAAGATCACCGACGTTCTCGTGCGTCATCCGCATGTCTGGGTTCTGACCGACGACATGTATGAACACCTGACCTATGGCGACTTCAAATTCGTCACCCCGGCGCAGGTCGAGCCGAGCCTTTATGACCGTACGCTGACCATGAACGGCGTGTCGAAAGCCTATGCCATGACTGGCTGGCGTATCGGCTATGCGGCGGGTCCGCAGGCGCTGATCAACGCCATGGATATGGTGCAGGGCCAGCAGACATCGGGCACCAGCGCGATCTCGCAGTGGGCCGCAGTGGAAGCTCTCGACGGAACGCAGGAACATCTGCCTATCTTCAAGAAAGCCTTCGAAGGTCGCCGCGATCTCATCGTTTCGATGCTCAATCAGGCGCCGCTGCTGGAATGCCCCAAGCCGGAAGGCGCATTCTACGTCTATCCGTCCTGCGCGGCAGCCATCGGCAAGACGGCCCCATCAGGCAAAGTGATTGAAACGGACGAGGATTTCGTCAGTGAATTGCTGTCGAGCGAAGCTGTTGCCGCCGTGCATGGCTCAGCCTTTGGCCTTGGACCGAACCTGCGCATTTCCTATGCAACGTCGGATGCCAAGCTTGAGGAAGCAGGCAAGCGTATCCAGCGCTTCTGCGCCAGCCTGCGCTGATCTGGCAATCCTGTTCGACATGATGAGGGGCCTCCATGGCCCTTTTTTCTTTGGCATGTTGGCTTCACAGCTTTGTGTGAAGCATCAGCACGGGGAAATGGCATATTTTCACGGGCAACCCCCGCAGGAATGAAAGAGCAGTCATGGTCGCAATCCACCGCAAACCCGCCTGGGCAATAGCCGAAACCTTGGCAACCCCGGAAGCTGCGTTCATAAACCGGCGGGCAATTCTTCAGGCGTGGGGGCTTGGTGCGCTGGCAATCGTGGCTCTCGCAGCTTCGCCGAAGATGGCGCGCGCGGAAGGCGAACGCAAACCCGCTGGCAACCCGGCGCTTTATCCGGCCAAACGCAATGACGCCTACAAGCTTGATCGCAGTCTGACGCCGGAAGAAATCAACGCGAAATACAATAATTTTTATGAATTCGGTTCCGACAAGGGCGTTTACACGGAAACGCAAAGCCTGATTACCAATCCATGGGCGATTGAAATCGACGGCATGGTGGAAAAGCCTTTTACGATTGACTTCGCTGACCTCGAAGCAAAAATCCCGCTGGAAGAGCGCCTTTACCGGCATCGTTGTGTCGAAGCATGGTCGATGACCATTCCATGGACCGGCTTTTCCCTGTCCAAGCTGGTTGAACTGGCAAAGCCGCTTGGCACAGCCAAATATCTCAGGTTGGAGACCTTCAACGATCCATCCATGGCCAGCGGCCAGAACGGCTTTCTCTACACATGGCCTTATGTGGAGGGCGTTACCATGGCAGAAGCCGCCAACGACCTCGCCTTCATGGTCACGGGAGCCTATGGCAAACCGCTGCTCAATCAGTTCGGCGCCCCGATCCGGCTTGCTTTGCCGTGGAAATATGGTTTCAAGTCGATCAAATCGATCCGAAAGATCACTTTCACGGACAAGCAACCGGTGAGCTTCTGGGAAGAGCTGGCATCGAACGAATATGGCTTCTGGGCCAACGTTAATCCGGCTGTTGCCCACCCACGCTGGAGCCAGGCGCATGAGCGCGTGCTGCACACGGGTGAAAGCGTGCCGACGCTGCTGTTCAATGGCTATGGCGATCAGGTCGCATCCCTTTACACGGGACTCGAAGCCGAAACGCTCTATCGCTGATTTGTGAAAACAGACCCCAGAAAGAAAAGAGGCCGGACAATTGCCCGGCCTTAAGTTTTGAAGGATGCCATTTCTGGCAAAACCTCCAGAGGGGAACACTTGCGGATGCGCAATGGGAGGAGGAGACGCATCGGCAAGTGATGTGGATATGGGCCTATTAACCGTTTCTTGCAATCCCCCAATTGTGCATTGCACCCATGCACAAAATGCATATCGACAATTTATCGGCATTTTTGAAATGATTGCAGGTATTTCCTCCCTAAATGAGCAACCTCATGCTCCAACCCAACTTGTTTTCAAAAGATAATTTTTCGAAAAACCGCTAAAGTTTCTGCATGCGATGGCACTTGTTAGCGATGAGTTCATGCGCAAAAGCAACATGCCATCAATATCAAGAAGGCGGTTTATCAAAGTCCATTCAGGTATAATCCGGCATCTAATCGGGTAGAGACTTTCAGATAATCGGAGCACGAGCTGGTTGATCAATCAGGTATAATCGGGTATTTAATCCGGTATGATCAACGCGGATAGCATCCATATTACGCCAGAAATATTAAATCTGGTCGCCGAAATAGACGAATTCAAGGGGGCATGGCGCGCGCTGGGTACCCTTGCACCCGAGCGTCTCAAAGCGCTGCGAATGATCGCAACCATCGAAAGTATCGGGTCTTCAACGCGCATTGAAGGCAGCAAGCTAACTGACCGGGAAGTCGAGCACCTTCTGGCTAATCTGGAGATTCAGCGGTTCACAAGTCGCGATGAGCAGGAAGTCGCAGGTTATGCAGAGGCGATGGAAACAATATTCCAAGCATGGGAAGGTATTCCACCAACAGAAAACCACATCAAGCAACTCCATCGCGACCTTCTACGTCATAGTCCAAAGGACGAACGTCATCGGGGTGAATACAAGACCTTGCGCAATGATGTGGGTGCCTTTGATCAAGAAGGTAAAATGATCGGTATCATCTTCGAGACGGCTACACCTTTCGATACCCCGCGACGGATGCACGAGCTTGTTACGTGGCTGAGAAATGCGCGTGACCTGGGCCATTTGCACCCCCTGATGATTATTGCTGTATTCACCGTCGTTTTTTTGGAAATCCATCCTTTTCAGGATGGCAATGGTCGCCTCAGCCGGATACTGACCACATTATTGCTGCTACAAGCAGGATATGCCTACGTGCCTTATACATCGCTGGAAAGCGTGGTCGAAAACAGTAAGGAAGGCTATTACTTGGCATTACGCCAGACGCAGGGAACCATCCGGACCCAGACACCCGATTGGCAACCATGGCTCGTTTTCTTCCTTCGCGCCCTGCAACAACAAAAACGCCGACTGGCGGCAAAGGTCGAGCGCGAGAAAAGTGCGCTATCTGTCCTTCCAGAATTGGCGTTAAAAATCCTTGATTATGCCCGTGACCATGGCCGGGTGACATCGCGCGACATGGTGCGCGAAACTGGCGCTAGCCCCAACACCCTTAAAGTCACTTTTACCTCGCTGGTGACAAAAGGAATGCTGGCACGTCATGGCGGCGGACGTTCGACTTGGTACGCGCTCCCATAAGCAAGGAACGCGGAGGACGCAGACTGGGCATGTATTGCAGAACCTCGATCAATACGACCAGGTACGCGCCTTCGAGAAAAGAAAATCTCTGAATACGTGCAATTTGGCGGCGTTCTTGATTCCCTCGGGGTAGCAGAAGAACGTATCGAAGGATGGCATTTCCATCTCCGGCAACAGGCGCACAAGGGTCGAATCCTTCTCGACCATATAATCAGGCAGCACCCCAAGACCGACGCCTTTCTGGATGGCGCGCTTGATCGACAGGAGGTTGTTGATCTGCAATACGGCGGGCCGCAGATTGCCGTCGGAGCGGCCGATCACCTCAAGCCAGTTGAGATTGGTCAGGTATGATGGTGCCGGTTCGCCAAAGCTGACAATGCGATGGGAGTCGATCTCGTCGATGTTTTCAATCTTGCCATATTTGGCAATATAGCCCGGCGAGGCATAGACGTGCATATGCACCGTGAACAGTCGCCGCTGGATCAGGTCAGGCTGTTGCGGCTGGCGCAGGCGGATCGCGCAATCCGCATGGCGCATCGTCAGGTCAAGCTCTTCATTGTCGAGCAGCAGCTGCAACTGCACTTCCGGGTAGAGTTCGATGAATTCCTGCACGCGCTCGATCAGCCAGCCGGAGCCGAGGCCAACGGTGGTCGTCACCCGCAGCTTGCCCGATGGCCGGTCCTTGCTTTCGGTGAGGCGAGAGCGGACGTTTTCCAGCTTCATCAGCACTTCATGTGCCGTGCGGTAAAGCACCTCGCCCTGCTCGGTCAGGATCAGCCCGCGGGCGTGCCGGTGAAACAGGGGAACGCCGACATCCTGCTCCAGGGCGCTTACCTGACGGGAAATGGCTGATTGCGACAGATGCAGCGTCTCGGCAGCGTGGGTGAATGACCCCGCTTCCGCCGCAGCATGGAATATTCGCAACTTGTCCCAGTCAAGCGACATGGCGCAGTCTCTCCCCCGTTCCGGTTTCGCACATCGAAACCGGCTCCATTATTTCAGACCCTATTCGGCAGCCTGACGCACCGGTTCCTGTGCCGTCAGCCAACGTTCAGCCTCAAGCGCCGCCATGCAGCCCATTCCGGCCGCCGTCACAGCCTGACGATAAATATCGTCGGTGACGTCACCGGCAGCAAAAACGCCGGGAACATCGGTTGCTGTCGAATCCGCAGCGGTCCACAGATAGCCATTCGGCTTATGTTTGAGTTTCCCCTTGAACAGTTCCACCGCTGGCGCATGCCCGATAGCAACAAACACGCCATGCGTTGCAACATCCGTCGTCTCGCCCGTTTTGATATTCTTCAGGCGAACGCCGGAAACCGATGCTGCCATAGGCGGCTTTGCCTCCGTGCCCGTAATCTCGTCAATGACGTTGTCCCAGACGACTTTGACATTTTCACGAGCAAACAAACGATCCTGCAGAATTTTTTCCGCACGGAAATGGTCGCGGCGATGCACGACCGTGACGGACTTTGCCAGATTGGCGAGATAAAGCGCTTCTTCGACAGCGGTATTACCGCCGCCAACCACAACCACGTCCTTGTTGCGATAGAAGAACCCATCGCAGGTGGCACAGGCGGAAACGCCAAAGCCCATAAAGGTCTGTTCGGTGGGAATACCCAGCCATTTTGCCTGCGCGCCTGTTGCGATAATCAGCGCATCGCAGGTGTACTGCGTGCCGCCATCGCCGACGAGGCGGAACGGGCGAACGGAAATGTCCACTTCCGTAATGATATCGTGAATGATCTCGGCGCCCACATGCTCCGCCTGAATGCGCATCTGGTCCATCATCCATGGCCCCTGCACCGGATCGGCATAGCCCGGATAGTTTTCCACATCCGTGGTGATCATCAGCTGACCACCCTGTTGCAGACCGGCGACGATCACAGGTTTCAGATTGGCGCGAGCCGCATAGATAGCTGCGGTATAACCGGCAGGACCGGAACCGATAATGAGGACGGGCACGTGGCGCTGTGACATATCAAGACCTATAACAACAGATGTTCAGCCAGAAAGGGTTCGGAGCAGAGTTTTCATCATTTCCAATGCCATAAGGTAGTGGGTCAGCCCCCTCCGTTGCAAGGTCTGAGCTTGATATAGCCGGGTTAGCCACAGCTTGTACGTGGTGTTTTGCTATTTCTGGCGCATTGTGACACCTGTCAGAACCGGTTATGAAATATTCTCATGTCCATCTCGCCAGCCTGAGGTCCGCTCATTTTTCGCACCATCATCAATATTTGCGCGCGATTTGGCTTGGTCATGGCCGCAGCCATGCTGATTCCGGCCGCTGTTGATCTGCATATCGGCAACCGGGACTGGATCGCTTTCGTTCAATCGGCCATTTTCACCGGCGTTCTCTGCGGTCTGATTGCACTTGCCACCAACAACCCCGAGATACGCTTCACCCCGCGTCTTGGCTTTCTGCTGATCGTCGCTGTGTGGCTGACGGCCGCTGTGCTTGGCTCCCTGCCCCTGTATTTTTCCACCCTGCCGATCAGTTTTGCCAAGGCATTCTTCGAATCCATGTCCGGCATCACGTCAACAGGAGCGACGGTGCTGACGGGATTGGATGCAATGCCGCGCGGCATCCTGCTCTGGCGCTCCCTGCTGTGCTGGTTCGGCGGTTTCGGTTTCGTCGGCTTGGGGCTCTTGCTTCTGCCATCACTACGCGTCGGCGGCATTCAGCTGCTGCACATGGAATCCTCGGATAAATCAGAGAAAATCCTGCCGCGCATCCATCAGATCGCTACAGGGATTATCATTGCCTATGTCAGCATGACGGTGCTGTGTACTATTCTTTATTTCGCCGCCGGCATGGGCATGTTCGATGCGGTTAATCACGGCATGACGACGGTTGCGACTGCCGGCTTTTCTACCCATGACTCATCCCTCGGTTTTTACGCCCATAATCGGGCGATCCTCGTTATTGCCACCGTGTTCATGGTGCTCGGTGCCCTGCCGTTCGTGCTCTATATCAAGGCCGTGATGCCGCAGCGCCTGACTTCACTGGCCGATCCGCAGGTGACACTGTTCTTCATCATCGTGATCGGCCTAAGCTTCTTTCTGGCCGTGGGTCTCACGCTCGAAACCGGTATCGGCTTTGGTGACGCGCTGATTGCCGCGTCCTTCAACCTTGTATCCGTCATTTCCACCACGGGTTTTGCCACCGAAGATTACACGCGCTGGGGATCGGAAGCGCTCGGCATCTTCTTCATCGTCACATTCATTGGCGGCTGCGCCGGGTCCACCTCGGGCGGCATCAAGCTCAATCGTCTGATTATTCTCTGGCAGCTCGCCTCCGCCAGCCTGACGCGGCTGATCATGCCCAATGCCATTGTCAAAATGCGCTATGGCCGCTCGGAAATCAGTCAGGAAGTCGCCCAATCGGCGCTGCTGTTCATTTTTCTCTACATGGCATCGCTGGTTATCGGCGCCACGGCTCTTGCCATGCTTGGCAATGATCTGGGCACATCAATCACCGGCGCCCTCACGGCGCTTTCCAATGTAGGCCCCGGTTTTGGCGATACAATCGGTCCCGTTGGCAATTTCTCGACGCTCGGAGACCCTTCCCTGCTTGTTCTCAGCTATCTGATGCTGGCGGGACGGCTTGAGATTATCACCATCGTTATTCTGTTTACACGCCGCTTCTGGAGCAGATAGGTCCATGCTATGTACCGAACCTGTTTGTAACTGGATGCGGATGCATTACACAGCGACAGGAATCGCCTATGGTGCTTACCGCAAGCGCCTTTTTGACAGGGATATAATCAGACCATGCCTTTGAAGGCGGACTTGGACGAGATCGACTGGAAAATCCTGAAACAGCTTCAGGATAATGGCCGCATCACCAATGTGGAGCTTGCCGAACGCGTCGGCATATCGGCGCCGCCCTGTCTGCGCCGCGTGCGCAAACTGGAGGAAAGCGGGATTATTCAGGGCTATAGAGCCATTCTGAATGGCTCCATCCTTGGTCAGGATATTGTGGCATTCTGCATGATCCGGCTGCACCGGCAGTCCGATGCCGACCTGAAAAGTTTTGCTGAAAAGACCAAAGGCTGGACGATTGTCCGCCGCGCATGGATGGTATCAGGCGAGTCTGACTTCCTGCTGCATTGCGTGGCCAGCGATATCAGCATCTTCCAGAATTTCGTCATCGAAGACCTGACGGCAACGCCCAATGTGGATTCGGTGCGCACCTCGCTTACAATCCGTTCGGTCAAGAACGAACCGCTGATGGTGCTCTAGAACGGTCCTGTCTTTGACAGAATCGTTCTAACCGCGAATTTTCGAATAGAGAAACAAGAGAACCCGGTAATAGGGCCTGAGCACTTCGCGCTTCAGCTTGTCCAAAAGCGTCTTCTTGCCCTGAACCACCGTGCCGCCAAGATTGAAATCAATCTCGCGAATGGTGATGGGCCGCGCCGAAAGCACCCGCACCGGATGCAACCAGCGCATTTGCAGCGTGGTGTCCACAGGTCGGTCGAACCGCTCCGTCGCCGCAAGCAAGGCAATCGCCGCCTCACGACCAATCAGTTGCATCTGCATACCCAAACCCGGCAGTTTAGGCTGCATGATGGACATATCGCCCGCACGGACAACCTCGCCGCCCACTTCACCCCGTGGCCAACGGGGAAAGCGGATATAGTCCGCAGGCTTGATTGTCTCGACAGCCAGTTTCAACTGTTCTGCGAAACCCGCATCAATATCGACATCATCCTCGATGACCAGACCGGCATCAAGATTATCGTCGACAATCGCTTGCCACGCCTTTCGGTGCGAGAGGAAACAGGCAATCTCGGTGATACGCAAGTCGAAGGGATAAACAGGGAAATGCAGCGATTTCCGGCTGTAAACCGCCGCAATATCACTCTTCCCAAGCTGCTGCGCATCAACAGCGTCGATAATCTCTGATTTGATTGGCAGCCGCTGCATCAGTGCGTGGACATGCTCACCACGTTTTTCGGCGCGCTTCAGATGGATGATGAAAGCCGAAACTTTCATTACCCGGCCCTGCTATTGCTGCCAAATAGCCGCTCATACACGGTGAGAATTTTGGCTGCCTCGTTCTGCAAGGGAAAATTCTCCCTGACATGCTCAAGACCTGATTTACCGGCCTCTTCGCATTTATGCGGATCGGCCAGATAGCGCTCAATTGCCTGTTCCAGTGCCGGGCCATCGCCAGCCGGAACCACCATACCCGAGGCGCGGTCGACCATTTCCGCATAGGCACCCGCATCGCTGGTGACAACCGCCGTTTGCGAGGCCATGGCTTCAAGCGGCGTCAGGCCAAAGCCTTCATTGCGCGAGGGCGCGACATAGAGCGTCATGCGGCGGTACCAGAGCTTTACGTCAGGTACTTCGCCCAGAAAAATCAGGCGATCCTGCAATCCGGCTTTGGCAATCTTCTCGCGCAGGGCCTGTTCGAAGCCCTTATGCTCGGCAGTTGTCCGCCCGGTCATCACAGCTGTCCACTCAGGGTAGCGCGGCAACAGGCTGATCATCGCATCAACGAAAAGATCAGTTCCCTTGGAATGCCGGATACGCCCGGAACAGCCAACGAGATATTTGCCCGGCAAACCCGAGGCGGCAAATGCGTCTTCATTCGTCACCGGCGGATGGAACATCTCGGTATCCACGCCGTGCATGATGACCGTATGCGACACTTTGAGAAAGCTGCCCGACTTGGCGCTGGTGGCGATGACGGCATTCATCCGCCGGATCAGCCATTTGGTGAAAGGCTTGTGATCGCGCTGGGCGGCTGAGGTAAACAGCAGGCGCAGCTTCATGCGCAGCACATGGCGCAGGAAGATACCCGCAATCATTTCATTGTTGCGACGGGCATGCCAAATTCGAAAAGGTCGGGTCTTTGGTTTGAACCAGAGTCCGGGCAGCGAACGCCACCCGATCTTTGGCAAAGTGTCGGGAAGACCCGGTCCCATGGCAACGATATCGAGACCGTTTGCCCTTTGCAGCGGAATAAGCTGCACGATAGTCGAGGTGACCCCGGAAAGCTTGCGCTTGAAGTTCGGGGCGATCACCTCAACGTTATCAACTGGTTCCAGCACGATATCAGGCGAACTTGAATCCGACGATTTCATAGGAACGGGCGCCGCCCGGTGCATTGACCTCGATCGTGTCGCCTTCGCTTTTGCCGATCAGGGCGCGGGCGATGGGCGAGGAAATGGAAATGCGGCCGGCTTTCGGATCAGCTTCCTGATCGCCGACGATCTGGTAGATCTTCTTGTCTTCCGTATCTTCGTCGATCAGCTGCACGGTGGCACCAAACTTGATCTTGTCGCCTGACAATTTCGAGATATCGATGATCTCGGCATGCCCGATATAGCCTTCCAGCTCGCCAACGCGGCCTTCATTGTGGCTCTGGGCTTCCTTGGCGGCATGATACTCGGCATTTTCCGAAAGGTCGCCATGGGCGCGCGCTTCCGAAATGGCCAGAATGATACGGGGCCGCTCTTCTTGCTGGCGCCAGCGCAACTCTTCCTTGAGCTTGTCAAATCCGCCTTGAGTCATCGGGACCTTTTCCATGCCCTCTCCTTTCGCAGTCAGTGTCAAATGCGCGCCGCCGGGGCCGCGCGACACAAAAAGAAAACGGTCACCGAAGCTCAAGACTTCGGAACCGTTCAGTCATCAGTCGTTTAATATAGCATTCTTTCCGGCGATTTCACGAAGAAAGTAGAAAATGTCGCGGATTACCCTGTTTGAAGTGCGAACCACAACGGTCACGCGAGTGTGATTGAGTGTGAAAAGACCGGGGCGGCACAATACTTCACACTGCTTTCGACAAGATGGGACAAAACAGGGAGGACGCAGTGCTGAATCGAAAGAGCATATTGGCCGTTGGGTTCACATTTCTGCTTTGCACCACCCTGCCGCTTTCCGCTGCCAATTTCAAAACCGAAAAGGTTGATATCACCACCGAAACAGTCGCTGAGGGACTGGAGCACCCGTGGGGACTTGCGTTTCTGCCCGACGGCGCGCTGCTCGTGACGGAGCGAACCGGGAGCCTGCGGATCGTCAGGAATGGCCGGACATCGCAACCGGTTGCCAATGTTCCCGAGGTCGTCGCTGCCGGTCAGGGCGGGCTGCTTGACGTGGCGCTCGCGCCGAACTTTTCCACGAGCGGAACGATTTACTTCACATTTTCCGAACCCGGCAAAGGCGGTGCTGGCACAGCGCTGGCGAGCGCCAAGCTCATACGCGGCGAAAACAGCAACAGGCTTGAGAATGTCAAAATCCTCGTCTCGATGAACAAGAAGACGACAAAAGGCCAGCATTTCGGCTCGCGGATTGTCATTGCGCCCGACGGCAAACTGTTCGTGACCATGGGCGAGCGCGGCGAGCAGGATCGTGCACAGGATTTCAGGGATCAAGCGGGTTCGGTCCTTCGCATCAATGCAGATGGTTCTATTCCATCAGACAATCCATTCGCCGATGGGAAGAAAGGGCTTCCGGAAATCTGGTCCAAAGGGCATCGCAATCCGCAAGGTGCCGCTTGGGACTCGCTGACAAAATCACTGCTGGCTGTCGAACATGGCGCAATGGGCGGTGACGAGGTCAACCAGCCAAAGCCCGGCAGGAACTACGGCTGGCCGGTCATTTCCTACGGCAAGCACTATTCCGGAGCCAAGATCGGCAAGGGCACCAGCGCCGCAGGCTATGAGCAACCGCTCTATTATTGGGACCCGTCCATCGCTCCGTCAGGATTGGCAATCTATCAAGGATCAATGTTCCCGGAATGGCAAGGCGACCTTCTGGTCGGATCGCTTAAATTCGAGTTGCTATCGCGTTTGGACAGGGACGATAAGGGTGCATTTACCGGCGAGGAACGGATGTTCGACGGCGCGTTCGGGCGCATTCGCGATGTCAGGGTTGCACCTGATGGTTCCGTCTATCTGTTAACCGATGAGGCCAATGGCAAGATCATCCGTCTGACCCGCGGCTAGTGGTGAGTGCTCTTGAAGTCGCCCACGACAACCGGTAGAGCAAGGCGCGGGCTCAAATCCTTGGGATGACCGCACATATTCTGTGGATTCATCATGACGCAAGGCCGTGCCAATCTGTTGCTGCTTTTCGCAGGCGCCATCTGGGGCCTCGGATTTGTTGCGCAGGCCAGCGCCGTCGGCAATGTCGGCGCCTTTCTGTTCATCGGATTGCGCTTTGGTCTGGCGAGCCTCACGGTCGCGCCGCTGGCAATCCACGAAGCACGGCAAGCCAAACAGCCTCTGGCCCTCAAAGACTATGGCGGATTCATCTTTATCGGATTGTTTCTATCAGTCGGGTCCGTTCTGCAGCAAATCGGCCTTGCCACCACAACTGTCACCAATTCCGGCTTTCTGACCGGCCTTTACGTGGTGATGGTGCCCATTTTCGGTGTCATGCTGTTCTGGAATTGGCCGAGCCCTATTGTATGGCCCTGCGCCCTGACAGCGCTTGGCGGCATTTATCTGCTATCCGGCGGGCAGCTTGGCAATCTGACGACCGGTGACTGGCTGACAATCCTCTGTGCCGCCTTCTGGGCGCTCCAGATCATCTTTATCAATCGTCTTGCCCATGAAAACGGCCGGCCCTTCATGCTTTCCCTCGTGCAGTTTCTTACCTGCGCTGTGTTCGGCATCACGATTGGCCTGTTCACCGAGCCGTTCAACCTGCCATCCATCATGCTGTCATGGCCCGCCATTCTCTTCGGCGGCGTGTTCTCCTGCGGCATTGCCTTTACCCTGCAGGCAGTGGGACAGCGCTATACCAGTGCGCCACAGGCCGCGATCATGCTTTCCTCCGAAGCCCTGTTTGCGGCACTTTTCGGCGCCATCCTGCTTGGCGAGCGCCTGACATTCCACGGCGTTATCGGTTGTGCGCTGATATTCATCGCCATGATAACGGTCGAACTCGTACCGGCACTCCGTAACCGTACGGATGCAGCGTAAAAAAACGCCTCGGAATCACCACATAGGTTAATCCGAGCGCTGACCTTTCCTTTACATTTTGGCTTTATTTTATCGCATCGACGCTTGATTTCAGGCGAAAAGGATGTGGTGACATGAGTTTTGCGTTGTCGTCCGCCGTACCCTTGCGGCGCCTTTCGACCGTCTTTGTCCTGTGCACGGCAACCGCGCTCAGCGCCTGCGGCATGGGCGATGTCAGGCGTCCGCAAGCCAATGTCGGCCATGGCTCCAGCACAACAGAAAGCGACACCTATATCGCCGAGGCTCCGCCCGCGGACACAACCACCGATACGTCCATTGCTGATAATTCTCTGGCTGGTGAAGAAAGCCGCGTTGCAAACAATGAGGTAGATCAGCCCGCGGCAAACGAGCAAAGCCCTCCCGCCGAACAGAATCTTGCAGCCGAACAGCCCGTTATGACGGAGGAAAACCACGCGGTGGCAAGCAATCAACAGAATTATGGCTATGCGGGCGGCAACCTTCGCGATCCTGTTTCCCGCAATGAAAGCCGTTATGGCATGCCCGCAAGCGAAGTTGCCTGCCGAACACAGCTCAAACAGCTTGGCGTCGTTTTTCAGGAGCGCGCGCCCATCAATGATGGCGGCGTCTGCCGCATCGACAATCCGCTCAACGTCAGCGGCTTTGCCAGCGGGCAAATCCGGCTGAAACCGAGCGCAACCCTGAATTGCCAGATGACCTTGGCCTTCGCCCGCTGGGTCAAAGGTGATCTCTCACCGTCAACGCGGCTGCGCTATCTCTCCGGCGTCAACACCATCCATCAGGCATCCAGCTATTCCTGCCGGACCATGAGCAACCGGCGCGGTGCCAATATGTCTGAACATTCCAAGGGCAATGCGCTGGATATTGCAAAAATCACCCTGAACAATGGCACGGATATCAAGGTGCAGAAACCGGGCTTCTTCGCTTTCCGCCAGCGTGGATTGCTCAACAATGTTCGTTCCGACGCCTGCGATTATTTCACCACGGTGCTTGGACCCGGCTATGACATTTTCCACAAGGACCATTTTCACTTCGACCTCATGCAAAGGAGAAATGGTCATCGGGCCTGCCGTTAGTCCGCCCTAGTGATGGGCCGGTTCTTGAACCCGGCCGATATATTCCCAGATTGTCACGACGATGAGGATCAGGCTGGTGGCAGCGCCAAGCACCAGCGGAGAAAGCGCACCACCTGCAAACGCCAGAACCGCGCATAGCACTAGTCCTGCGATGTGAGACAGTGGCGGCCTGCCCTCGACATAGCCCTTGAACAGCAGATTACCGATCAGATAGAGCGCCGTGCCGCCGATGGAGGTCCACAGGACAGCGGGTGCAGAATGGCCGGTCGGGTGCGCCAAGATCAGCTCATCTGAAACCGCCACAACGATAATACCCGCCACCAGCAACACATGGATATAGGTATAGGCAACACGGGCGATGCGGCCCGGATCATCCGTCGAAGCGATTTTATGGTGGGCGCGCAACTGCCCGACATTGAAGTAGATCAGCCACATTGCCACCGAGGCGACAAAGGTGGTCAGGAAGGCCGAAAACGAAATAAACGTCCATTCCTGCTCGGCGAACGTCGCACCGGAAACGAGAATGGATTCGCCTAATGCGATGATGATGAACAGCGCCGCCCGCTCGGCCATATGGTCGCCGTCCACATCCCAGTCTGTCGTGGACGAAGCGCCAAGACCCGGCGTGCGAAAACCCATCGCCGGTCCCGCAATCTCGATCAGCAGGGCAATGAGCCAGAAATATACCCGGTTTTCCGGCTCGGCCAGACCACCTGTGATCCAGAATATGCCTGACATGGTCAGCCAGATCGAGATACGGACAAAGTTGATATAGTTGGAGCGATTGTGGTGACGCATCGCCCACATCATGAAGAGTGAGCGGCCAAGCTGCATCGTGACAAACGCCATGGCAAAAACCAGTCCGCGCCCGGCAAAAGCCGTGGGTATCGAGGTTGATAGTACCAGCCCCGCCAGCATCAGCACGAAAAGCATGACCCGGACGGGCGGTGTTGTCGGGTCAAGCCAGTTCGTGACCCAGGCCGTATAGACCCACACCCACCAGACTGCCGCCAGCAGCAGCGTGCTTTCGCCGAGCCCCTTGAGGCTGAGATCATGCAGCAGAAAATGCGAAATCTGGGTGATCGCGAACACAAAGACGAGGTCGAAGAACAGTTCGACGAAATCGACCTTTGCACTATCGCCTTCACCGCGCTTACGCGAATAGTTCCGGATTGCCCCAGATAATGTCATTTGCCGCCCTCAAATATCCCATCCGCACAAATGGTGCCTGATACAGCGTTTTATTCCAAGCTTTTTAGGGTGTTAACCCACAGCCAGTTTATCTCCACCCATCACCATATTCGAATGAAGGTGCATGAACACTCCTGACAAAACACCCTTGTCATTGGCGGGTCAGCTGCCTTTAATGCTGGTAAATCCCAACCTTCAGGAAAGGCCTACCATGCGCTTTACCGATCGCTACCCGATCATCGTCACCGACAGAAAAGAGGCATGCCGCGATTTCTGGATACGGCATCTCGGCTTTACCAGCGGCTTTGACAGCACATGGTTCTGCTGGCTTTCAGGCGAAGATCACACGGCTTCCATCGCCTTTATGACGCCGGATCATCCATCAGCACCGCCCGGCCCGGAAAGCTTTGGCGGCAAGGGCATGTGTTTTGAATTGCAGGTGGAAGACGCCGCCGCGGCATATGAAAAAATCGTCGCCACAGGATTGCAGGTCGAATATCCACTCACCGACGAACCTTTCGGCCAGCGCCGTTTTGGCTTTCACGACCCGTCGGGGCTTTGGATCGACATTGTCGAACAGATCGATCCGCAAGCCAATTTCTGGGACAAATATATGATCGGCGGCTAGCCCTTTGTCTCAGGCGGCACTGGCGTTGGATTGCCCGATGAATCAAGTGCCACCATGACGAAATCCGCATGGGTAACGCGTTCCATCAGATCGGAAAGATAGCGCTGTGCCCATGCCTCCACCTTCAGGGTGATGGATGTGCGCCCGACACGCTCGATATGGGTGTAAACACACAGCGTGTCGCCGATCTTGACCGGCTTGGCAAAAGCCATCTCTTTTACAGCCGCCGTCACCACGCGACCACGCGCCCGCTCCGCCGCCCGAATCCCGCAGGACAAATCCATCTGCGCCATAACCCAGCCGCCGAAAATATCGCCAGCTGCATTGGCATCCGCTGGCATGGCGAGCGTACGCAGGGTCAGTTCGCCGATTGGCTTGGTTTCTTCAGTCAATTCCGGTCTCCGTAGCAAATCATCTGCATTGATGATGCAGTGCAATAGAGGCAATGGAAAGACCTTGCGTGCAAGAACTGTCAGAAAGCCGACATGCCGGGTCGCTGCACGGTTTTTGACATCACCGCCCACTCGCTTAGGGTCGCAATGACAGTGAACGACCGGAGCAGGCCATGAAAATCACCGATGTAAAAACCTTTGTCGTCGGCAATCCCCCGCCCTCGTTCGGTGGCACATGGTTCCTCTTTGTCAAACTCACCACCGATTCCGGCGTTGTTGGCTATGGCGAAGCCTATAATTCGACCGTCAGCCCACAGGTCATGCGCAAGGTGGTCGAGGATGTGGCAGAACGCTGGCTGATTGGCGAAGACCCACATCATATTGAGCGATTCTTTCGCCGTGCCTATTCCGGCGGGTTCACCCAGCGCCCTGACGTGACCATCATGGGCGCCGTGTCGGCACTCGAAATGGCCTGCTGGGACATTATCGGCAAGGAAGCGGATAAACCCGTTTATGAACTGCTGGGCGGGCGGGTGCATGGGCGGCTGCGCAGCTACACCTATCTCTACCCGAAGCCCGAGCTGGGCGAGACATCGGCGATCTACTGGAATGCCGAAGCCTCGGCGGAGCGCGCCGCCGAATATGTGGCCGAAGGCTATACGGCGGTAAAATTCGATCCGGTCGCGCCCTATACTTCTTTCGATCCGCGTCAGCTTTCGCTCGAACAGCTTGATCTCGGAGAAAAATTCGTCCGCCTCGTGCGTGAAGCGGTTGGCTCGAAGGCCGACCTCCTGTTCGGTACGCACGGCCAGATGACGCCCACCAGCGCCGTAAGACTGGCAAAGCGGCTTGAGCCCTATGACCCGCTCTGGCTGGAAGAACCTGTTCCGCCTGATATGCCTGAAAACATGGCCTATGTGCAGCAACACACCTCCATCCCCGTTGCGGCGGGCGAACGTCTGACGACGAAATACGAGTTTCAGCGGCTGCTGGTGAACCGTGCTGCCAATATCCTGCAAATGAATCTCGGGCGCGTCGGCGGCATTCTTGAAGCGAAGAAAATTGCTGGCATGGCCGAGACATTCCATGCGCAGATCGCGCCGCATCTCTATTGCGGGCCGATTGTCGGCGCTGCCAATATCCAGCTTTCTACCTGCAGCCCCAATTTCCTCATTCTCGAATGTATTCAGGCTTTCGGCGGTTTTCATGCGGAAATTCTCAAAAAGCCCATTCAATGGGAGGAAGGCTACATCATTCCGCCAACAGCGCCGGGCCTCGGGGTGGAACTGAATGAAGCTGTAGCCGAAGCCCACGCCTATGACGGCCATGAACTGCATCTGAACATGGGCCGCGACCCGTTGATCGTCTGACGAAATGGGTGGTTCCATTGTTGGAAAATTGTCACGCTGGTCAGTGATCAGCGTGACAATTCCATGTCGATGGATGCTTTTAGGTTGCGGTGCGGTCTAAATACTGGTTCTAACTCTGGAATGCAGTTCGGAGTGCGATCATGAACGTTTCCCGCTTGTCGGCCTTTCTGCTCGTCATGCTTGTGCTGACAGGCTGCGGTGGTCGCGCCGTGCTTGGCCTTACCTCCCAGAATATCGTCAAGGCCAATGCTGCCGTGCCGTCCCCCGTGCTGAACGATAAAACAGGTCCGAAAGCGGTCATTCCGATTTTCGTTGCAACAAGCCGTGAGCGTTCGGACAATCTCTCCCTGCCCTATTCATCGAAACGCTCCGTATCGCTCAATTTTGCCCGTGTTGATGTGGGTATTCCGCCCAATCACAAAAGCGGCGAAGTGGAAAAGAGCAGCAGCAAGCCCAATCCGGCCCGCGATTTTGCCGCCACAGCCTTCCAGCCCTATGGCGACAAACGCGTCTTCGTTGACAAGATCAACGCGGAACTGGCCAAGCGGCCGGCGGGCCAGCGCGAGCTTTTTGTTTTCGTCCATGGCTACAACAACAATTTTGCCGACAGCGTTTTCCGTCAGGCACAGTTTGCCTATGATTATGGCCTTCCCGCCGTAGCGGTCCAATATTCCTGGCCATCGGCAGGTTCGCTCGGCCTCTATGTCTATGATCGCGACAGCGCCACCTATGGCCGTGATGGTCTGGCTGAACTCCTGCAACTTGCTGCATCGACCAAGGCGACAAAAATCCTGCTGGTCGGACATTCCATGGGCTCGTTCGTGGTTATGGAAGCCCTGACAAAACTGGCGCAAACCGGTCATCGCGATGTTTTCAAACGCTTTTCTGGCGTAATGCTGGCCGCGCCGGATATCGATATTGATGTGTTCAAGAGCCAGGTTGCCGATATCGGCACGCTGCCCAAGCCCTTTACCGTTCTTGTGTCCCGCGCTGACACGGCGCTCAATTTCTCCGGCCGCATTACCGGCGGGCACCCGCGCGTTGGCGATGGCAGCAGTATTGCCGTGTTGCAGAAACTCGGCATCGTCGTCCTTGACGCGTCGGATCTGGATGGCGGCTCACATGGCGTCTTTGCCAGCTCGCCAACACTGATGAACATGGTGCGGAGCGGGCAGCTGTCGCAGAAGGTACTCGATGGTGACGAAACGCCTGCCGGACAGTCCGTTCTGGCCGACGGAACCTCTGTCATAACGGGTGCCGCATCCCTTGTGATTTATTTGCCAGCCCGTCTTCTGGGTGCCGTTCAATAGTCGGCGCGCAAAAGACACGCGATCAACAATCCGCGATATAAATTTTTATCGCTGCTAGCCGGTTACGTCATGATTTCGCTGTATTTTTTCGAAGAATCTCCTCATATTTCAATTCTCTCATTTTCTGAAAGTTTATTCCGTGGATCAGCATATCGAGCTTGTGGGTAGCCTCGCTGCCTTGATCACCACCCTGTGCTGGGTTCCGCAGATCATCAAGATCGTACGGTACCGGGAGACTGGCAGTATTTCGCTGGTCACCAACGTTTCCTTGGCGCTTGGTGTCCTGCTTTGGCTGTTTTATGGCGTCATGATCAGTTCGTGGCCGGTCATCGCCGCAAATGGTGCTACGCTTCTGCTTATTCTGACCATCCTCGGGCTGAAACTGCGCTACGGTTGATCGGGTTTTCGAGCCTATAGCTCGGACTATTCCAGCCTCGCCCCTGACATTCCTACTGACAACCTTATGTCAGTAGCCTGTCGCTTCGGGTGACTTTTGCAGAGTTGGGTCTTTCCATTTCGCCGGACTCCCACCATATTCAACCCATGGTTAAATCTCCTGACAAATATAACGCAGATGGTTTCGGCGAAGCGCCGCAGTCTGAACTGGAAGGCACACCGCTTTCCGGCTCGATCAGCGATTGGGCCAAACAGATTTCTGAGGAAACCGCCAAGGCAAAGCCCAAACCGGTAAAGCCGAAGAAGACGGCTGCCAAGGAAAACAGCAGTTCCAGAACGTCGCGCGGCACATCCATTGGCGGATCGAGCGATCCCAAGACGCGCGCTGCTGCCGGGCTAAACCCCGTCGCAGGGCTCGATATTGCGCTTGAGGATGTGGGTAGTCTGCCCGCCGGAGGAGCAACGGCAACGGTTGCCGCCCTGTCGGCACTGATTGAAAGCGGCAATCCGCTTTTCAAGAACGGCATGGCCTGGCAACCGCATCGCCCGGCCCGCCCGTCAAAATCCGAAGGCGGTATCGCCATTCGCATGGAAACGGATTTCACACCATCGGGCGATCAGCCAACGGCCATCCGCGATCTTGTCTCGGGCATCGCCGATGACGACAAGACGCAGGTGCTGCTCGGCGTCACCGGCTCGGGCAAGACCTTCACCATGGCCAAGGTCATCGAGGAAACCCAGCGCCCGGCACTGATCCTTGCGCCCAACAAGACATTGGCGGCGCAGCTTTACGGGGAGTTCAAATCCTTCTTCCCCAACAATGCGGTCGAGTACTTTGTTTCCTACTACGATTATTATCAGCCGGAAGCCTATGTGCCGCGCTCGGATACCTTCATCGAAAAGGAATCGTCGATCAACGAACAGATTGACCGGATGCGCCACTCCGCCACCCGTTCGCTGCTGGAACGCGATGATGTGATCATCGTCGCGTCCGTATCCTGCATTTACGGTATCGGATCGGTCGAAACCTATACGGCCATGACCTTCGAAATGAAGATCGGTGACCGGCTCGATCAACGCGCCCTGCTCGCCGACCTTGTGGCGCAGCAATATAAGCGCCGCGACATGGATTTCACACGCGGTTCGTTCCGGGTGCGCGGCGATACAATTGAACTGTTCCCAGCCCACCTTGAGGACAGGGCCTGGCGCATTTCCATGTTTGGCGACGAGATTGAGACAATCACTGAATTCGACCCGCTGACCGGCCAGAAGACCGGCGATCTCGGCCAGGTGAAGATTTACGCGAATTCGCACTATGTGACACCGCGCCCGACGCTCAATCAGGCCATCAAGTCGATCAAGGAAGAGCTAAAACATCGTCTTGTCGAGTTGAACGAGGCTGGTCGCCTGCTGGAAGCCCAGCGGCTGGAACAGCGCTGCACCTTTGATCTTGAAATGCTTGAGGCGACAGGTTCCTGTGCTGGCATCGAGAACTATTCGCGCTATCTGACCGGCCGCAAGCCCGGCGAGCCGCCGCCCACTTTGTTCGAATATATTCCAGATAATGCGCTTGTCTTCATCGATGAAAGCCATGTGACCGTTCCGCAGATTGGCGCCATGTACAAGGGCGACTTCAGGCGCAAGGCAACGCTGGCCGAATATGGCTTCCGCTTGCCCTCATGCTTGGACAATCGTCCGCTGCGCTTCGAGGAATGGGACGCCATGCGTCCGCAAACCGTTGCCGTTTCCGCCACCCCCAGCAATTGGGAAATGGAAGAGGCAGGCGGTGTGTTTGCCGAACAGGTTATTCGCCCGACAGGTCTGATCGATCCGCCTGTTGAAGTGCGTCCGGCGAAATCACAGGTCGATGATGTTCTCGGTGAAATCCGCGAGACCTCGGCAAAGGGCTATCGCACGCTGGTCACTGTTCTGACCAAGCGCATGGCGGAAGACCTGACGGAATATCTGCATGAACAGGGCATTCGCGTGCGCTACATGCATTCGGATATCGACACGCTGGAGCGTATCGAGATCCTGCGCGATCTCAGACTGGGTGCATTTGATGTTCTCGTTGGTATCAACCTCTTGCGCGAAGGTCTGGATATTCCCGAGTGCGCATTTGTTGCCATTCTCGACGCTGATAAGGAAGGTTTCCTGCGCTCGGAAACGTCCCTGATTCAAACCATTGGCCGTGCCGCCCGTAACATTGACGGCAAGGTTGTCCTTTACGCCGATCACATCACCGGTTCGATGGAACGCGCCATGGCGGAAACCAGCCGCCGCCGCGAAAAGCAGGAGGCCTATAACACCGAACACGGGATTACGCCCGCCAGCATCAAGAAGAATATCGGCGATATTCTCAACAGTGTTTACGAGCGCGATCATGTTCGTGCGGATATTTCCGGCTTTACTGATTCCGGCGCGATGATGGGGAACAACCTCAAATCGCACCTCGAACATCTGGAAAAGCAGATGCGTGTGGCCGCCGACGATCTCGACTTCGAAGTGGCCGCAAGACTGCGCGACGAAATCAAGCGTCTGCGCGAAACGGAACTCGCTATTTCAGACGATCCGATGGCGCGCGAGGTGGAACTGGAAAGCCCCGTTTCCGGCCGTACCAAAGGCAGGCACAATGCCGGACGAGCCATGCACCGTGTGGTTACGGATGAGAACAGCGATCCAAACTCGCCGCTGTTCCGCAAGCCGCATCTGGATGAAATGGGCGGCGATTCCACCCGGCCTCTGGGTGGCGGTCAGTTCCGCAAGAACACGCTGGATGAGATGACCGTGGGCCGGACAGAGAAACCTGTTCGCGGCGCTGTTCCGGAAAAGCCAGCAAATCCCGGTGCCACCAACAAAAATGACGACGCCATTATCAGGCGCGAGCGCAGCGGTATCGGTTCCTATGAAGATGCCAATGACGCGCGTAAAAAACGCCGTCCGGGGAAAACGGGACGTCCGGGGCGGTAGTTTTGGGCTTATGACGGTGTGTTGCACCACTTATCGCGCGTGGTTCGACAGGCTCACCATGAGGGAGATGGGTGGGTTGCAAGGATAATCGCCAGCATTGCGGAACATCGCGAAGGTTGCAGAACTTGGTTCCCTGCAACCCTCACTCTCCCTCATGGTGAGCCTGTCGAACCACGCGGCAGGGTTATGCAATCCTTTGAATCATCGACATAAATGGCATTGATATCCCCTTCAACCGGAGATATCCCACACCCTATTCCGTCTCTCTCCCAAACGCTGCTTCACCAATCCTGTTGATTTCTTTGGCAAATTCCGGATCGTCCACCGCGTGGGACAGAACGACTGTTCCCACCAGTCCGGCCATAACAGCAATGGCTTTCTCCCGTTGCTTGGCTTTTGTATTCCCGGTCACGGCGTTGATCAGAATATCGAGCAGCGCCTTTGTTCCCTCGGTAAAGCGCGAGCGCACAGGGCCACCACGGCGGGCAATATCCGGTGCAAGAGCCGCCATCATGCAACTGCTCATTTTGCCCTCGCCATGCGCGTCACCGGTCAGGTAGGACTTGGCGATCGCCGCAAGGGCATTATTCGGAGCGCCCTCGGAAAGGCTCGTCCATTTGCGGACTGACAGCGCCATGGCAGCTTCGCAGGCCTCGGCAATCAGATCATCCTTTGAATCGAAATGGCCATAGAAGCCACCATGCGTAAGCCCGGCGCTTTTCATGACGTCGGCAACGCCGATTCCATCAAAGCCCTTTTCGCGGAACTGCTGCCCCGCGATCTGTACAATGCGGGCGCGGTTCTGAGCTGCCTGGTCCCTGCTGACGCGCATGAAACATTCCTTCAAAAAAACTGCATTGACAATTTATATGATGACCGTCATCAATAGTCAATGATGATGACCGTCATTTAAATCAATTGTCTATACTCGCCCATCGGGGAAACGAACATGATTTCTTCACCACTTGCCGCGACCCTCGCCCGACGCAATATCCATTATGGCTGGGTGGTCGTTGCCGTCACCTTTCTCACCATGCTTGTTACCGCGGCGGCTGTTGGCGCGCCGGGGGTACTCATCGTACCACTCGAAAAAGAGTTCGGCTGGACCACGGAACAGATCGCAACCGCCTTTTCCATTCGTCTGCTCCTGTTCGGCCTGATGGGTCCGTTTGCCGCCGCTTTCATGAACTATTTTGGTGTGCGTAAAGTTGTCTGCGTGGCGCTCGCACTCATCGCAGGTGGCTCGTTTCTATCCCTCGGCATGACCGAAATCTGGCAGCTTATCCTGCTATGGGGCGTCGTGATCGGCTTCGGCACCGGCTTGACCGCCATGGTGCTCGGCGCAACCGTTGCCACGCGCTGGTTTACGGAGCGGCGCGGGCTTGTGCTTGGCATGCTGACCGCAAGCTCGGCGACCGGCCAGTTGGCCTTCATGCCACTTATGGCCTCCATCAGTGAAAATTACGGCTGGCGTGCCGCCACCATGATGGTCTGCGCCCTGCTCGCCGTCGCTGCGGTTGCGGTATTCCTGCTGATGCGCGACCGTCCATCGGATGTCGGCTTGCCGGCCTATGGCGAAAACGAAGTAACGAAAACTGCTCCGGTAACGGGTGGACTTTTGAGTCTGATCATTATGCCGATCACCACGCTCAAAGAAATCTCCCGCAGCAGCACGTTCTGGGTCCTGTTCGCTACATTCTATATCTGTGGTGCGAGCACCAACGGTCTCATCCAGACACATTTTGTGGCGCTTTGCGGTGATTACGGCCTCGCCGCGGTGACGGCGGCCAGCGTGCTTGCCATGATGGGCTTCTTCGATTTCTTTGGCACAATCGGTTCCGGCTGGCTGTCCGACCGCGTCGATAATCGCTGGTTGCTATTCTGGTACTATGGCCTGCGCGGTGCCTCGCTGCTCTTTTTGCCTTACAGCAACTTCTCCATCTACGGCCTGTCGCTGTTCGCCATGTTCTATGGATTGGACTGGATCGCCACCGTACCGCCAACCGTCAAACTGGCAACCGATCGTTTTGGCCGCGAAAAGGCCGGTATGGTGTTCGGCTGGGTCTTTGCCGGTCACCAGCTTGGAGCCGCATCTGCTGCCTATGGCGGCGGTTTTGCCCGCACGGAATATGCAAGCTACCTGCCTGCATTTTTCACCGCCGGTATTCTCTGCTTCATCGCAGCCTTGCTCGCTTTGACCATCAAGAAAAGCAGCAAGAGCGACGTTGTCGGTGAACCAGCCGTCGCGCACTAAGCGCGACGGGAACAACAAGCCATCCTATTGAGCAACGCGCGCGCGGCGACCGGCAGCTTTGGCCCGGTTGCCGCAGGCTTCCATGCTACACCAGCGGCGCGTGTGGTTCTTGCTGGTGTCATAGAACATGATGCAGCACCGCTCATTGCTGCATTTGCGGACATTCGTGCCTTCGGTGGCAACGAACCGGGCAAAATCACTGGCAATATCAGCCAGAACGCGCTCAGGCCCCTCGGTAACCGGCATCGAGCGGGTTGCCCATCCGCTTCCTGATTTTTCCAGAACTGTCGCGACAGGATGATCCGCCATGCGCCGGTTGATATCGGCGATAAAAGCAGGATTAAGCGCGGTGCCCGCAGACAGATCATTTGCCGCCGCGCGCAACTGTTCCCGAAACAATCGTGTTTCAGTCAATGCCGCGTCAAAGCCATGCGTCGCATGTTCATCAGCCGGAATATCCGCCGCCCTTGCCCATTGCATAAAAGCATCGCCGCCGCCGATGAGGTCAACAAGCTCGCCGTCGATGATCTGTGTGTTGACGAAATCCAGCCAGAGGGCATTGCCCAGAAAAATAAACGACATCGCATTTCCTTTCGACTCCAAAAGTAACCATCAAAATTCGATTTGACAAGTTACTTCTGCGCGAGTAACCATTAAAATATAATTTAGACGGTGCAATGCACCACGTAACAGGAGCAAGAACGATGTCACAGTCGAACGAACACGCACGCCCGGTGATCAGTTACCGGACACAGGACGTTGATGGTCTCAATATTTTCTACCGGGAGGCAGGGCCAAAGGATGCGCCGACGCTGCTCCTGCTGCATGGTTTCCCTACATCGTCACATATGTTCCGTGATCTCATTCCATTGCTTGCCGACCGCTATCATGTGGTTGCGCCTGATTATCCCGGTTCCGGTTACAGCGATGCGCCGTCAAACAAGGAATTCGCCTACACATTCGATCATCTGGCCGATATCATTGACGCGTTCACGCAGAAGCTTGGGCTGAAGCGCTATGCAATCTACTCGCAGGACTTTGGCGGCCCCGTCGGTTTCCGTCTCGCTACCCGCCATCCGGAACGCATCACCGCGATTTTCGTCCAGAACGCCGTGGCTCATGAGGAAGGTCTGTCGGAGGGATTTGCCACCGCCCGGCGCCTATGGGCCAACCGCAATGCTGAAACCGAAGCCGCCATGCGCAGCCATCTCACAATCGGAGACACAAAGGGCCAATATCTCTTCGGTGCAAAAGACCCGGCAAGAATCAACCCCGATGCCTGGATGCATGCACAGGACGGCCTTGATCGTCCGGGTATTGCAGATGCCCAGATCGATCTGCTTTACGACTATCAGTCAAACCTCAGGCAGTATCCGCATTTTCAGGCCTATTTCCGTGACCATCAGCCGCCCATGCTGATCACATGGGGCAAGCATGATCCATTCTTCGCGCTTGCCGGTGCCAAGGCCTTTGCCGAACAATTGCCCAAGGCTGAACTGCATATTTTCGATGGCGGGCATTTTTTGCTGGAAGATCATGCAGAGGAGGTCGCGGCTCTGATGCGGGAATTTCTTGAGCGCACGCTGGTCTGATTGCAAAGCTAAAGTTCGTGGTTCGTGGTTCGTGGTTCGTGGTTCGTGGTTCGACAGGCTCACCATGAGGGAGAGGGGTGATGCAAGGCTAATCGCGAACATATAATCGCAAACGTAGTAGTACAAAGTTGCGGAATTTAGCTCCCTGCAACCCACCCCTCTCCCTCATGGTGAGCCTGTCGAACCACGAACCACGCTGTATGCCAATGCAAAGCCCATTTCTCGCCATGCTGCACAAAACCATCTGTGGGTTTCCGGGGAGAAGCGACATATCGCTCGCCCATGAGCGAAAAGGAATGCTAAGGAGTTTCGCGCGGTTTATCACGCGCGGAATCACCACCGGTCTGGAGAAGCAATGAAGGTCGATATCGACATGGGGGCGGCGCCCGCAGGCGCAAAAGCCATGCTCGATCTGGAAGAGCTTCTGGCCACGCGCCTTTTGGTGCAGGGTAACTCTGGCTCGGGCAAATCCCATCTTCTGCGCCGCCTGCTCGAACAGAGCGCCCAATGGGTGCAGCAATGCGTGATTGATCCGGAAGGCGATTTCGTCACGCTCGCTGATAAGTATGGTCACGTCGTTGTTGATGGCGCGCGCACCGAGAATGAACTCACCCGTATCGCCGCCCGTATCCGCCAGCACCGGGTTTCCGTGGTGCTCGATCTTGAAGGGCTTGATGTCGAACAGCAGATGCGTTGCGCCGCCGCCTTCCTTGGCGGATTGTTCGATGCGGAGCGTGATTACTGGTATCCGATGCTTGTTGTCGTCGATGAAGCCCAGCTTTTCGCCCCGGCTGTGGCCGGTGAAGTCTCCGACGAAGCGCGCAAGCTTTCGCTCGGCGCCATGACCAATTTGATGTGCCGTGGCCGCAAGCGCGGACTTGCCGGCGTCATCGCCACGCAGCGTCTGGCAAAGCTTGCCAAAAATGTCGCTGCCGAAGCCTCCAACTTCCTAATGGGTCGTACCTTCCTTGATATCGATATGGCCCGCGCCTCCGATCTTCTTGGCATGGAGCGGCGGCAGGCCGAACAATTCCGCGATCTGGCGCGCGGACACTTTGTGGCACTTGGCCCTGCCCTGTCGCGCCGCCCGCTGCCCGTTACCATTGGAGCGGTTGAAACTTCTGCCCGCTCGTCTAGCCCGAAGCTGACACCCTTGCCGCAGCAAGCGGATGATGCGCATGATCTGATTTTTACGCCTGCACCGGAAGAACGGCGACCAGTCGTGCGGCGCACGCCTCCACCACCGCAGCCAACACCAACAGCTGACATTCTGGCGCAATTGAGCCAGGCCAAGGCAATGGCCGAAGCGGAAGCACCCGCCATGACACTCTTCCCGGAGATCGATCAGGCTGAGCGCAACGGATTGATTGACGGTGTCATGCAGGAGATGCTTGGCGATCCCGATGCCGGTTTTCGCACCGATGCGGTTCTCTATCAGGATTTTCTCGTGCGCTGCCGCATTCGCCGCGTGCCGGGCGAAGCGCTTTCCCTGCCTGCGTTCCGCCGCAAGCTTGCCGTCGCCCGTGCCGGTATTGACGGCGAGACCGCACAGAGCGAGCCATGGCAACAGGCATTGGAACTGTCGAAAAGTCTGCCAGATGATGTGCAGGGCGTGTTTTTTATCGTGGCGCAGGCGGCGGTGACGGGAAATCCCTGCCCATCCGATGCAACGTTAGCGCGCGCTTACGGAACCCACTCGGCGCGGCGCGCCCGGCGACTGCTGACCTATTTCGAAGAGCAGGGACTGGTGGTGGTCCGCACCGATTTCGCGGGTAACCGCGTTGTTGCCTTCCCGGATCTTGGCTGCGAAACATTGGCGGGCGACCCGAACGGTCCCGATGACGGCGCGCAGGAACAGCACGCCGCCGAATAGCAATAGCTAGCCGATTTCAGCAAGCAGAGGTGCGAGTGCACCGAGATTCTCGATTTCCCGGAAACGTGGCTCGGCAACCGGTGCATCCACATGCTCAAGCACCCAGGTCAGCCCATGCGGAACATAGATGCCCCAGCCACCCGCCTGAATGGCCGGAACCACATCGGATTTCAGCGAATTGCCGATCATCATACTGCGTTCAGGGCCATCGCCATGGCGGCTGAAAATCCGTTCATAGGTAGCCCGGTCCTTGTTGCTGACAATTTCCACCGCATCAAAGAAATCACCAAGGCCCGACTGCGCGAGTTTGCGCTCCTGATCGAAAAGATCGCCCTTGGTGATCAGCACCAGCCGGTAGCGACCCGCCAGTTGTTCCAGCGTTGCTTGCACATGCGGCAGGGTTTCAATGGGATGACGCAGCATTTCGCGGCCAGCCGCCAAAATCTCATTGAGGACCGATGAGGGAATCTTGCCATCGGTCACTTCCAAGGCGGTTTCGAGCAGCGAAAGCGTGAACCCCTTGATACCAAAACCATAGAGATCGAGATTGCGCCGCTCGACTTCCAGAAGCCGGTCCGAGAGGTCAGTCGCATCCGTATAGGGTGCCAGCAACGCTTCAAAATGCTTTTCCGACAACCGGAAGAACTGCTCGTTTTCCCAGAGCGTATCGTCTGCGTCGAAACCGATGGTGGTGAGGGAGGACATTTTCAAACTCTCATGCTGACATCATATGGCGATCTGTGTAGCGCGCAGTTTAGGCAAAATCCATCCATCCCCGCCCCCGCCTTGTTTCGCCACAAATGAAACCCCACCTGCGGCTGACAGCAAGCCGGAGCACCGATCTATTGACCAAAGCCAAACCGCCAAGACGCGCACTCTTTATCGTCAATCCCAATGCACGCAGCGGCAGAAAGCCAATCGATCCTATTCGCAAGGTGCTTGAAACGGGTGGACTGACCCTGATCGATGCTGCATCTGATAAAGACGAATCCATCTCCGATGTGATCCGTCGCATGAAAGATCTATGCGATCTAGTGATCATTGGCGGCGGTGACGGCACCCTGAATTCTGCCGCTTCAGGTCTTGTTGAGACCGGCCTGCCGCTCGGTGTCCTGCCGCTTGGTACTGCGAATGATTTTGCCCGGACAATTGGCTTGCCACCCCTGCCCTTGAAAGCTGCGGAGCTGATCCTCACCGCAAAACCGCGTCCTATCGATCTGGGCGAGGTCAATGGCAACTTGTTTTTCAACGTCGCCAGTATCGGCTTCAGCGCGGAACTTGCAGCGGAACTAACCGAAAAGGCTAAAAAACGCTGGGGTAAGCTCGGCTATGCCATTGTCGCTGCCCGCCTTCTCGCCCGGTCACGCCTGTTCACAGCCTATGTCGAGCATGATGGTTCGGTCGAGACGATCAAGACGATGCAGGTTTCCGTTGGCAATGGCCGTCACTATGGCGGCGGCATGACGGTGGAAGAAACCGCAACAGCCGATGATGGGCGGCTTGATTTCTATAGTCTTGAAGTCGATCACTGGTGGCGGTTGCTCGGTCTCCTGCCCAGCCTGCGCAAGGGCACCCATGGACGGTGGGACGATGTTCGCGCCTTCCAGACAACGGAAGTCACCATCAAAACGAGTAAACCCCGCGCCGTGAACACCGATGGCGACCTGACCACGTGGACACCCGCGCATTTCCGTATCCGCGAAAAGGCAATCAAGGTTTTTGCGCCGGAAACTTCACCTAAGAACGCCGCATAGCGAACAAACAGGCGAGCCAGACTTTCGTCGGCAATTTCTCTGTGCTTTATGCTGAAGAGCATCACGAATGGGGAATGAGGGCTGAGTGAACTGGTTTTATAAGATCGCTCTGGTTGCATCATTCACCATGCTGACCGCATCAGCTGTGCGGGCGGCTGATAATCCTTCCGTAGCTGTGCCGGTGCAGCCACCCGCCCCGACTGTCAGCCAGATTTGTGCTGCCATCGCAACCCAAGCCGATGGCCATGGTGTGCCGCGCGACTTCTTTGCAAGGCTGATCTGGAAGGAAAGCCGCTTTGACGATCAGGCCTTGAGCCCCGTCGGCGCGCAGGGCATTGCCCAGTTTATGCCGGGTACGGCCAAGGAGCGGCAGTTGGACAATCCATTCGATTTTGCTCAGGCACTCCCCGCTTCCGCGGCGCTCCTGAAGGATTTACGGAAAACCTTCGGTAACTGGGGATTGGCTGCCGCCGCTTATAATGCCGGGCCAACCCGTGTGTCAAAATGGCTATCGAGCGGCGGGTTCCTGCCGCTGGAAACCGAAGACTATGTGCTTGATATTACTGGACGTCCGGCCGACGACTTTGCCGCTGGCGCAGAGATTGGCGCAGCGCCACTCAATGCGAAGCTGGATTTCGATGTTGCCTGCCGGCAATTACCGATCGTACGGTCTGCCACAGTCTCCATGGCACAGATCAAGCCAAAGCCCTGGGGCATCCAGATTGCCGGCAACTTCCGACGCTCCGCTGCCGTGAACCAGATGGAGCGGCTTCGCCGGGCTTTTCCGGCTATTTTGAACGTGCATGAGCCCGTGATCAGCCGTTACCGTACGCCCATGGGCAGGCGTGGCATCTACGCGGTGCGCATCGGCGCTGATACCCGCGGCGAAGCCAACACGATCTGCGCCCAGCTGCATGGAGCCGGTGGCGCATGTATTGTTTTGCGCAATCGTTAGGATTGAGCCGTAAATATTTGACCATTTGGACAGTTTTACTCTTATTCCCGCTTCCACAACCTCAAATTGCAATGTCTGTCACAACCAATACACCGGTACTAGGCAACAATTTTGTGCGACCAAGTATGTCAGCTGCACAGCTGTTCGATATAGTCGCCTAAACGTTGGAAAAACTTTTGCTTGCCAAAAAACACTTATTCTAGCAGTCTTCCAGCGTTCGGGCATCTGCGAACACTGGAAGACTGGAAGAACGGCGCGCCGGAACCGCAAGAATACCGGGTCGGGAGAAATCCCGGCAATGATCGGCTCCTTTCCTGAATTCGAGACTTGCCTGCATGACTTACGCTGGATGTATTTTGCAAAAGGCGACACTACCAATCCCGCAAACCCGGAGGGGAACGCGGTAGTAAGGAAAAGGAACGGAGCATGGCACAGACCGGTACGGTCAAATTCTTCAACAGTGAAAAAGGCTTTGGCTTTATCAAACCGGATGACGGCGCGGCGGACATTTTCGTCCATATCTCCGCGGTACAGGCGTCCGGCCTCACAGGTCTCGCAGACAATCAGAAGGTTTCCTTCGATACCGAGCCTGACCGTCGTGGCAAGGGCCCAAAGGCCGTTAACATCACGGTTTCGGAATAGTTTAGCGGCGCAAGCCGTTTTGGAGCCCCCGGCTAAAATCGGGGGTTTTCCTTGAGAGTGCATACCCAACCGGTCGCGGCGATGGCTGCGCTTCCGCAACGGGAATAGATTTTGCGTGGCTTTGCCCCGAAATTACCCGCTTTCCACCCCCTCCACATATGTTTTGCCATTGATTTGCTAATATTGTCGTGTGTTGTGCCCTGAATGAAGGGAACGAAACTGTGCGGTTTCCGTTCAGCTTGCATTCATTCAAGAGCGTTTAAAACACACATCACGGCTGGCGCCCCCACGAAAGTCCAGCCCAACACGATCAGGCGGTTCGAAAGTTTCGCCAGGGATGCTTCAAAGGAGGCACAGATGTTTAAGAGTATGAAAATTGCCATTCTTGCAACAGCAGCTTTTGCAACGATTGCTGTTCCGCTTGCTTCGTCAGCATCGGCTGATGACTGGGGCTGGCGTGATCGCGGCTACTACCGCCATCATCGTGGCCACCGTGGCGGCGACGCCCTTGCTGCCGGTGCAATCGGCTTGGCAGCCGGTGCGCTGATCGGCGGTGCATTGGCCCAGCCACGCGAACCCGATGTCGTTTATCGCGATTATGATGATCGTCCTGTCTATCGCGCCGCACCGGTTCGCGTTTATCGCGAAGTCCGCCCTGCTTATTATGGCAGCGCGCAGCCATGGTCACAGTCATGGTATCGTTATTGCGCCGACCGCTACCGTTCCTTCAACCCGGAAACCGGCACGTTCCGCGGTTATGATGGACGCGAATATTTCTGCAACGCCAACTGATCTCCAGTCAGTGCGACATGCAAAAGGCCGCCGGAATGTTCCGGCGGCCTTTTGTTATGTCAGAAATGGATTGGTGCGGCGCTCTTCGCCAAACCGGCCGCCAGGCCCATGCCCGCAGATAAAGCCGATATCATCACCGAGCGGAAAAAGCTTGTTCCTGATTGAGCTGATCAGTGTCTCATGGTCGCCGCCGGGCAAATCCGTCCGCCCCACCGAGCCATTGAACAACACATCACCCACATGGGCGAACTTGGCAGCGCGATTGTAAAAAACCACATGCCCCGGCGCATGTCCCGGACAGTGCAGCACTTCAAAGACATGCGAGCCAAACGAAACCGTGTCTCCATCCTCAAGCCAGCGATCCGGCGTGCAATTGCGCACGTCGCCCTGAAGACCATATTGCAGGGCCTTGGCTTCCATCGAGTCGAGCAGAAACTTATCCGCCACGTGCGGGCCAATAATATCGACACCGAGCGCCTCTTTCATGTCCATGGCACCAGCGGCGTGATCCACATGGCCATGGGTAATCCAGATCGCATCAATGGTGATGCCGTTGGAACGGATAGCGTCAAGCACCTGTTGATTGTCACCGCCCGGATCAATCAGGACGCCGTGCTTGTCATCGCTGTCAAAAAGGATGGTGCAGTTCTGTTGAAAAGCCGTAACGGGAATAATACCGGCCTGCAATTGTCCCATTATACCTAGGTCCTATGCTCATAACGTCTCGTCAGGCACAAGACTTGTCAAAGCGTCAGCTCAAATGAAAAGGGCGGCCGATAGACCGCCCTTGAAAATCAGTTGCGTCCTGTCCTGATCAGGATTTTGCCAGCGATGTTTTGATGGCGCCAACAATTGCCGTAAGGATAAGACCGCCAACACCGCCACCGGCAACATTGCTGATGATCGAGCCGAGATCAAGCCCCGACGACGCTACTGCGTCTGTTACAGCCGCGGCACCACCGGCGCCAAGGTATTGCGTCAAGTAGCCACCCACCAGTCCACCAACGCCGCCAGCGATTGTATTGCCAGTCGGGCCAAGTGTCAGGTTTTTGAGAATGCCGCCGACAATATTACCGCCGACCGCACCTGAGATAAGTTGGATGATAAGAGGAAGAAGCGCACCCATAATTGACACCCCGTCAACGTTTCGCGCCAGACTCATGCCTGACAACTGGCATGTTGACTAAGTTTTAGGCAATGTCAAACCGGTTGATACCTCAATAAAGAGGTATCAACCGATTGTTTTCGTTAGCAAGCTTGGAAGTATCGGACAGACCGCACCTTATTTGCGGCCGGATGCTCCGAGTTATTCAGCCGCTGCTTTCTTGGGAGTTACTTCGGCGGCATAATCGTTCATCAAGTTGATTGCGATTTCGCCCACCGTGAAGCGATAAGGCCCGATCTCCGAAACAGGCGTCACTTCCGCTGCAGTGCCGGTCAGGAAACACTGTTCAAAACCTTCAAGCTCTTCCGGCATGATCACCCGCTCGACGACTTCATAACCACGACGCTTGGCCAGATCGATGACCGTGCGACGCGTGATCCCATCAAGGAAGCAATCGGGCTTTGGTGTATGAATAACGCCGTCCTTGACGAAGAATACGTTCGCGCCAGTGGCCTCAGCCACCTGACCGCGCCAGTCGAGCATCAGCGCATCCGCATAGCCCTTGGCTTCAGCCGCATGCTTGGAGATCGTGCAGATCATGTAAAGACCAGCGGCCTTTGACTTCGATGGTGCAGTCTTTGGGTCCGGGCGGCGATATTCGGCCATATCAAGGCGAATGCCCTTGAGCTTCTGTGCCGGATCGAAATAGCTGGGCCATTGCCAGATGGCGATCGCCACATTGATCTTGTTGTTCTGCGCCGAAACACCCATCGACTCGCTGCCGCGCCAGGCGATCGGACGCACATAGGCATCCTGAAAACCCTGCATCGCAAGAAGCTTGCGGCAGGCATCATTCAACTCTTCGACGGAGTATGGGACAGTGAACCCAAGAATCTTCGCCGATTCGTGCAGACGCTCCGTGTGTTCATTAAGCTTGAAGATTTCGCCGCCATAGGCGCGCTCGCCTTCAAAGACCGAGCTTGCATAATGCAGGCCATGAGTCAGCACATGAACCTTAGCATCTGCCCAGCGAACGAATTCGCCATTCATCCAGATGTAACCTTCAAGCTGATCAAATGGTACGGATGCCATGTTTTCCTCCAGGCGTTTGATTCCTGATCATTGGACGGGTTTGATACGACGCCAATTGTTCCCGTTTCACAATTGGTGAACCGTGGCTCCTTACAGCGCCGCATGTTCGTTGAACATGCAAAGGACACTGTCCATTTCGAATAGACGCCCAATCCCTCGCGAGATCAGGTTGCAGCAACAGGCGTTTCGATAAGGAAAATGTCCCAGAAACACTTATTGGCTTTTCGTTTCATTCAAAATGTCGCCAACAGCTTGCCAAAAATTATCAGCAGTCTAAAATTAAGTCAACAAGACTGACATATTATTCGGCGACACATGAACGAGAGCGGGAGCCCTGTATGAAACCTTATACACCAGATCGGCACATTGAGACAGCCCTGACCAAGGAGGACGCAAGCCAACTTGACCTCATCGAGCTGTTTTTCTTTGCCTATCGCGACTTCACCGCCGACCCGGATCTGATTCTGGAAAAGCTGGCTTTTGGCCGCGCCCATCACCGCGTTCTCTACTTCATCAACCGCAAGCCTGGTATGACCGTGGCGGAATTGCTTGATGTACTGCAAATTACCAAGCAAAGTCTGGCAAGGGTGCTCAAGCAATTGATCGATACGGACCACGTCGTGCAGATACCGGGGCCACGGGACCGGCGGCAGCGGGAACTGTACCCCACCATGAAAGGCAGGGAACTTGCACTTGAACTTGCAGCACCGCAATCACGCCGCATTGGCAGTGCATTGGAGCAAATCGGTCTGGCTGACCGGACGGTGATCGAGCATTTCCTCAAGGCAATGGTCAATCCCGGCCAATGGCAACAGATCGACAGCCTGCCACAGGCAGGATAGTTTAGGCCGGATCGGGACGTCCGGGGACCAGGGACGGGCGTAAATGCCCGGAGAGAGAAGGAACGACATTAGTGAGTGAAGAACTTCCGCTTTCAGACGATGCGCCACACCTGCTCATTGTCGACGACGACACCCGAATTCGCAACCTGCTGTCACAATATCTGACAGGCAGCGGCTTTCGTATTACGGTGGCTGCCAATGCGGATGAAGCCCGGCGCAAGCTGGCCGGCATTGATTATGATCTCCTGATCCTCGACGTGATGATGCCCGGCGAAAGCGGCGTCGCGCTCACCCAGTCGCTGCGGGAGGAAAAGAACGTTCCCATTTTGATGCTGACCGCGCTATCCGAAACGGACAGCCGGATTACAGGCCTTGAAGCGGGTGCGGATGATTATCTGCCAAAGCCGTTTGACCCGCGCGAGCTGATCCTGCGCATCAACAATATTCTGCGGCGCGGTGCGCCAACATCGCAGGCAAAGATCGAGCAGATCGTTTTCGGCCCCTATACCTTCGTTATCGCCAAGCGCGAACTGAAGCGTTCCGGCGAATTGATCCGCCTGACCGACCGTGAACAGGACATCATGGCGATCTTCGCCGCCCGCGCTGGCGAAACCGTGCCCCGGCACGAGTTAACAGGTCAGGAAGGCGATGTTGGCGAGCGGACAATTGACGTGCAGATCAACCGCCTTCGCCGCAAGATTGAAAATGATCCGGCCAACCCAGTTTGGTTGCAGACGGTACGCGGCGTCGGCTATAAATTGAGCGTGGAATAGAGTCCGGATCAACAAATCCGGACGGAATAACCAATGCGCGAGCGGGCACTGATTATATGGCACAAACGGACAGTGCAAAACGCGCATTGGCAGTCAGGCAGCGGCATTGGCGGCGCAGGCGCAGCACGCTGCTCGGCCCCTGGCGGAAATTTTCCCGCTGGCTGGCGCAATGGATGCCGAAAAGGCTCTATGCGCGTTCGCTGATCATTATCATTGCACCCATGGTGCTGTTGCAGTCAGTGATCGCCTTCGTGTTCATGGAGCGCTACTGGCAGACCGTGACGCAGCGTCTGTCTACGGCCGTGGTGCGCGACATTTCAGGCATTATTGATGTGATGGACACCTACCCGCAGGACCCGGGTTATGAAAATCTCATCCGCATTGCACGCGAGAAACTGTCGCTCAGCATTTCGATCCTGCCGCCCGATCCCCTGCCCGCACCCGGTCCAAAGCCGTTTTTCTCCATTCTGGACGAGCCGCTGAGCGCCGAGATTACCAAGCAGATCAACCGGCCCTTCTGGATCGACACGATTGGTGATTCCGACCTCGTTGAAATTCGTATTCAACTGGAAGGCAAGGTCCTGCGGGTTTTTGCCCGCCGCAGTCAGGCCTATGCCTCAAACACCCTGATCCTGCTCGTCTGGATGTCCGGTTCAGCGCTGGTGCTGCTTGCCATCGCCATTCTCTTCCTGCGCAACCAGATTAAACCCATTCAGCAGCTGGCTGCCGCCGCCGACAGTTTCGGCAAGGGACGCGCCACACCGCCCGATTTCAAGCCGCGTGGCGCCGAAGAAGTGCGCCGGGCCGGTGCTGCGTTCATTGTCATGCGCGAGCGCATCGAGCGCCAGATTGAGCAGCGCACCACCATGCTCAGCGGCGTCAGCCACGACCTGCGCACCATCCTCACCCGCTTCAAGCTGCAACTCGCGCTTGTCGGCCACAAGGTCGATACGGATGCCATGGAGCAGGATATCGAGGACATGCAGTCCATGCTGGAAGGCTATCTCGCCTTTGCCCGCAGCGAGGCGGAGGAAGAGACAGGCACATTCAATCTGGAGCGCCTCTTTGCCAAGTTGAAGGAAGAAGGCGCCCTTTTGGAACGCGGATTCAAATCGAGCATTCGCGGCGAACCGGAAATTCAGGTCCGCCCCAACGCCTTCTCGCGCTTGATCTCCAACCTCGTATCCAATTCGTTCCGCTACGCCAAAAATGTCGTGGTCAATGCCGATCACCGCGAGGGCTGGCTGAGCATAATCATTGACGATGATGGTTCGGGTATCCCGAAGGAAATGCGCGACGAGGTGTTCAAGCCATTCTTCCGGCTGGATGAGGCACGCAACCAGGACGCGAGCGGCACCGGGCTTGGGCTTGCCATCGCACTCGACATCGCCCGCAGCCATGGCGGCGATATTACCCTCGACGAAAGTCCGATGGGCGGTCTGCGTGCCGTGGTGCGCATCCCGGCCTGATCGAATTGCCCGTCATGTATTGGGAATCCCGAATTACCGGGAGCTCTGCTACACTGCCCCTATCGGGTTTATCGGGGGAGAACCAAATGTTTCTGCAGACAATAGGGGAAGATGAAGCAACTGGACGTGTTGCGGAAATCTACAACGCGTCAAAATCACAACTTGGGTTCGTTATGGAAGCGACACGGTGCTTCACGGCGCGGCCGGATCTGCTGCCGCTCTATACGGATTTTTCCAAAAGTATTCGCGCCGGGTTTTCACTCAGCCAGCGCGATTGGCGTTTGATCACGCTGATTGCGGCAAAGCATATTCCGTCCACCTATTGCTCCTATGTCTATGGCCAGCAATTGGTGGATGATCTCGGATCGAAAGAAGCGGTCATCGCAGTTCAGCGGGATTTTCGAACGGCTGGCCTGTCTGATAGGGACGTCGAAATGCTCGCTTATGCGGAAAAGATTGCCGTAGATGCATCCCTGATTTCCCAGCACGACATTACCAGGCTGCGATCGACAGGCTTCTCGGATCAGCAGATTTGCGACATCGCGCTTTGCGCGTCATTTCGATGCTTTGTCAGCCGGTTTTTCGATGCCACAGGTGCTGGTCCTGAGGCTGTCTACATCGATAGCGACCAAGAATTCCGGGCGGCAATGACTGTAGGGAAAGCCCATTGAGAAGACTGCTTAAAACAGCTTGCCTCCATTCGGCACCGGTTTGCTGATAGCGGCGAGAACAACGCCGCCTTCCTCATCCGGGAAGCCAAGCGTTAGCACTTCCGACATGAATGGGCCGATCTGGCGCGGCGGGAAATTGACCACCGCCATCACTTGACGGCCTTTCAGCTCATCCAGCGAATGGTGTTTGGTGATCTGCGCCGACGATTTCTTGATGCCGATCTCTGGACCGAAATCGATCTTGAGCTTGAAGGCGGGTTTGCGCGCCTCCGGGAAAGTCTCCGCCTCGACAATGGTGCCGACACGGATATCCACTTTCTCAAAATCGTCAAAACTGATGGTCATCAGGCCAACTCAAATTGATGGAATCAGGCCGAACCGACCGTCTCGAACAGGATGCTATCGAGCGATTCCCGTGCTGTCGAGCCTGACCAGACAACAAACTGGAACGCCTGAAAGTAAGTCTCGCAGGCATCGAGCGCGCTGGACAGGAGAACCTCCACCTGCTTGCTCGTTGGTTCGGCACCGCCTGATAGAAGCAGGGACTGGCGATACATGACCGCACCTTCCTGCCGCCACAGATCGAAATGGCCCATCAGCAACTGCTCGTTAATCAGCGACAGCAGTCGCATCACTTCATTGACGCGCGGTTCGCTGACCGCGATATCAAAGGCGCAGGCCAGATGCAGCGCCTCAAAATCTTCCATCCACGAGAAGGAAATCTGGTAGTCCGTCCAGTTTCCCTCGACCGTAATCGCGATTTCATCGTCCCCGGTGCGCTCGAAAGCCCATTCATTGGCATGGGCAACATGTTCAATCACATCGACCGGATGCAAATCACGCGCAATCTCTATTTCCAGAAGGCTCATCGCCACTACCTGCTCAATCGAATCTCATCTGACGCTGTGGGACCACAGCGCACCCACCCAAAGGACACACAACGCTTGAAAACTCACCGGCAGGCAGAACACACCAGCCGGACCACGGATATGAACTTGTTACCCGCCGCATGACCATCGAAACGAATCATGCTGTAATTTCAGTGTATTGATGCTGAGTCCGAGCGCCAGCCCCCTTTGGCCCAAATGGCGCGAATGGGTGTGGACAGAAGTTCCGAAAATGATTCACGAGCAGCCTTTAACTGACTCTAAGAAAACGATTTTCGGCGATTTCCACCTGTTGATAATTTGTTAAGATTTATTTTGGGGACAGCGCATTGGAATGCCGAAATACAGCAAAAAGCCCGGTGGTAACGCCCCTGCCCACCACCGCTTTTGTCAAAGGTGATTCATCGGCGCAAAAAACAGCTCACCCGGATCAAGACGAACAGGCATTCATCGGAGCCGTCGACAGGTAATTTTTGCCTCTGTCAGATATTCGTCACATCGTCGATACGCAGGCCACCTAGACTATCAATCGGTTTCATCCAAAAGGAGACGGCAATGTCCACAGAACCGAATGCGACAGTAACCGCTACCCAGAAAAACGACGATGGTCAGTGGTATTATGTCATCACTATTGACGACGAAGCGGGCGACAAGGTCGGCCCTTTCGAGACCGAAGAAGAAGCAATCGCAGCCGGTGAAGAGGAACTGGCCGATAGCGCCGAGGCTTGATCAGTCGAAATGATAAAAAGCCCCGCAATTGCGGGGCTTTTTATTTGATCTCAGACGAAACGATTACGCGTCAGTCTTTTTTGGCGCGGGTGCCAGATGCCGCAGGCTTTGCCGGCTTGGCCGCATCACCAGCGGATTTGTCTTTGCTGCCAACCAGCGCTTCAAGCGCTTCGATGCGGGCGAGCAGCGCCGTATTTTCGGCACGGGCGCGGATAGCCATTTCACGCACGGCCTCGAAATCCTCGCGCTGCACCACATCCATGGTGTTGAGCAGCCGCTCGGCCTGCCCACGGAATGCAGTCTCGACTTCGCGGCGAACACCCTGCGCTGCACCGGCGGCGTCGGTCACGAGCTTGGCCAGTTCATCAAGAACGCGGTTTGATCCATTGGTCATGGCAGATACCTCTGTTGCTTTCCCAATCAAATAATCGCCGCAGCAGGCGATTGCAAGCGAAGGTCATAATTGCACAAATGTTACCGGATAGGCGTCTTGACGCTGTTCCTGCCCTCGCGCATGGTCCGCGCCGATAAACCATGCTGATTACGGAGTGCCTATTGTGAGCGAAATTCTTGTCCCGACGATGGCCGCGATCGCATTTCCCAACATCGATCCGGTGATCTTTTCCATCGGGCCATTCTCCGTACACTGGTATGGACTAGGCTATGTGGTCGGCATTCTCTTCGCATGGTGGTACGGTAAGAGGCTCATCAGCAAGCCGCGCCTCTGGGCCAATAATACACCGCCCATGAAGCCGAATGATCTCGATGACTTTGTTCTCTGGGCGGCGCTTGGCGTGGTTCTGGGCGGGCGCATCGGCTACATCCTGTTTTACGATCTTGCCCGCTACATCCATAGTCCGCTCGATATATTCAAAGTCTGGGAAGGCGGCATGTCCTTCCATGGCGGTCTCATCGGCACCACGCTTGCCATGATCTTTTTTGCCCGCTCGCGCAGGATCAACGTCTTCAGCATGATCGACACCATCGCCGCTGGTGTGCCTGTTGGCCTTGGTCTTGTCCGCGTTGCCAATTTCATCAACGGCGAGCTCTGGGGCCGTATGACCGATGTGCCCTGGGGGATGATTTTCCCGACGGGCGGCCCTTTTGTTCGCCATCCAAGCCAGCTTTATGAGGCAGCGCTTGAAGGTATTGTTCTCTTCACCACGCTCGCTTTGCTGATTTTCTATGGCCGCAAGCTGAAAAGCCCGCGCTTTATCGGCGGCGCCTTCATCACCGGTTATGGCCTGTCGCGCATTTTTGTCGAATTCTTTCGCGAGCCTGACGCACAGCTTGGCTATCTCTATGGCGGCTGGCTGACAATGGGTATGATCCTTTCAATCCCCATGGTGCTCGTTGGTGTCTGGGCGCTTCTCACAGCCCGCAATCCGGAAGTTTCCACCGGGCGATGAAGCTGAAACAGCGCATTACGAGACAGATCGAGTTGGGGGGGCCAATCAGCGTTGCCGACTATATGGCGATGTGTCTGTTCGACAAGGATGCGGGCTATTACACCACGCGCGAACCATTCGGTCGCGAGGGTGATTTCATCACGGCGCCAGAAGTAAGCCAGATGTTCGGCGAGCTTATCGGTATCTGGTGCGTTGGTGCCTGGCAGGCGCTGGAATCGCCAGCCGAATTCGTCCTATGTGAGATCGGCCCTGGACGCGGGACATTGATGAAGGATATTTTGCGGGCGGCTTCAAAGCTTGCACCGGATTTCATTAAGGCTGCGCAGATCCATATGGTCGAGATCAGCCCGCGCCTGACCCAGATCCAGAAGGAAACGCTCGATACATCCGCGTTTGGAATCCAATGGCATGAACAGTTCGGCGACTTCCCATCCGGCCCGCTTGTGCTTGTCGCCAATGAACTGTTCGACGCTATTCCTATCAGGCAATACGTGAAGTCTGGCGGGCGTTTCGTTGACCGTACGGTGGCAGTCGATGCAACAGGCGATCTTGCATTCGCAGCTGGCTCTGGATCAATCGACACAGCGCTTCTACCTGCCGATCACGCCACTGCTCCTGACGGAACTGTTTTCGAGATTGCCCCGGCCCGCAGCGCGCTGATGCAGGAGATTGCCGAACGTGTGAACCGCGAACGCGGCTCGGCACTCCTGATAGATTACGGCCATCTGCAACAGGGTTTTGGCGATACACTGCAGGCGCTCAGCCGCCATAAATCTGTTGATGTGTTTGAGGAGCCCGGTGAGGCCGACCTGACCACCCATGTGGATTTCGCCATGCTGGATAAGGCCGCCCGTTCCGAGGGCTGCAAGACCAACGCCATGACCCAGGGCGATTTCCTGATCGCCATGGGATTGCTTGATCGAGCCGGTGCCTTTGGCCACGGGAAATCCTCCGATTTTCAAGACCAGATTCGCGCCGATGTCGAACGTTTGGCAAGCCCCGCTCAGATGGGTACGCTGTTCAAGGTGCTTTGCGTTACAGACCCGGCCACACATTTGTTTCCATTTGAATCCATAGACGGAAGCAATTGACTTCGCGTCGCTGCTCCACCACCATTCGCAGCCTTGAGAAAGAGCAATCCGGCATGATCACGTCCGAAAAACCAGTAGCGTTGCAGTCTTCCCAGCTGGGGTCCCCCGAGAAAGATCGAATCGCTCACGGGTTTTTTACCCGTATAGGCGGTGTTTCCACCGGCATCTATGCCGGACTGAATGTCGGCAGCGGTTCCAATGACAATCAGGACCACGTAGCGGAAAACCGCCGCCGTGTGGCCCAGTCGCTTGGCGCTGATCTGTCGCGGCTCGTGACTGTCCATCAGGTACATTCGCCTGATGTCATTACAGTAACTGGCCCCATCAGCGGCGAGCGGCCCAAGGCCGACGCCATGGTGACGGCCACCCCCGGTATCGTCATCGGTTCGCTGTCTGCCGATTGCGGCCCCATCCTGTTTGCCGACAGGGATGCGAGGGTCATCGGTGCGGCCCATGCGGGCTGGCGCGGTGCCATTGGCGGTGTGCTCGAAAACACAATTGATGCCATGATTGCCCTTGGTGCAAAGCGCGCCAACATTCAGGCTGTGCTCGGCCCGACAATCGGCCCTGATAATTATGAGGTCGGCGCGGAATTTTACGACCAGTTCACCGGAGCCAATCCATCCAATGACCGCTTCTTTCGCGACTCGCTGAAGGAGAACCACAAGATGTTTGATCTGTGGGCCTTTATCACGACGCGACTGCAAGACACCGGTGTCAACGCCGCGGCGCTGCAAAAATGCACCTATGCTGAAGAAGATCAGTTCTTCTCCTATCGGCGCACCACCCATCGCAAGGAACCGGACTATGGTCGCCAGATCTCGGCGATCACAATTCTAGAGGAATAATTATGGCCCTTCATTTCGAGCCCGAAGAATTTGCCGCACGCCGCGACCGCCTGATGATGGTGATGGCAGAGCAGAAGCTCGACGCCATTCTGCTGTTTGCGCAGGAAAGCATGTACTGGCTGACAGGCTATGACACGTTCGGCTTCTGCTTCTTCCAGTGCCTCGTGGTCAAATCCGATGGCAGCCATGTGTTGATGACCCGTTCCGCCGATTTGCGTCAGGCACGTCAGACCTCGAATATCGAAAATATCGTGATCTGGGCGGATCGCGACAATGCCAATCCGGCGGCGGATTTGCGCGAACTTCTCAATGACCTCGATTTGCTCGGAAAACGGATCGGCGTTGAATACCAGACCCATGGCCTGACCGCCGCCAATGGCCGCAAGCTTGACGAACAGTTGGCCGCCTTTGGCCAGATCGTTGACGCATCCGGTCTTGTCGACAAGTTGCGCGTGCTGAAAAGCCCCGCTGAAATCGTCTATGCCCGCAAAGCCGCAGAACTTGGCGATGAGGCCCTCAATGCGGCCCTGAAGCTCATCAAGGCAGGCGCTGATGAAGGTGCTATTCTCGCCGCCATGCAGGGCGCTATTTTCGCCGGAGGCGGCGATTATCCAGCCAACGAGTTTATCATCGGTTCGGGTGAGGACGCGCTCCTTTGCCGTTACAAAGCGGGACGGCGCAAGCTGACGAAGAACGACCAGTTGACGCTGGAATGGGCCGGCGTCTATCGCCACTACCATGCGGCGGCAATGCGCACCGTCTTAACCGGCAAGGCTTCGAAGCGTCATCTGGAGCTTTATGATGCCGCCCGCGAGGCACTTGAGGCCGTCGAGGAGGCCATGACACCGGCTTCAACCTTCGGCGATGTGTTCGACGCTCATTCCCGCGTGATGGAGGCTCACGACCTGACACGCCACCGGCTCAACGCCTGCGGCTATTCACAGGGCGCACGGTTTACGCCCTCATGGATGGACATGCCGATGTTCTATTCCGGCAATCCGGAGCGCATACAGCCCGATATGACGCTCTTTGCCCATATGATCATCATGGATTCCGACAGCGGCACAGCCATGACACTGGGCCGGACGTACCTTACAACCAATGGAGCGGCCGAGCCACTTTCACGCCAACCTCTTGACTTGATCGTAAAATAAAACTTTTGTCAGCTTTCGTTTTTTCGAGATGGCACGCACATGGCTCATGATGGGGTTCTACCAAAGATGATGTCTCGCAAATCATTGACCTATATCTGCGTGGCGCTGGCGGCTCTTGGCCTCAGCGCCTGCAACAGCGCCGAAACACCGATCGCCGTAACGAAGAGCGATCTTCCGGCAGCCCAAGGCACGGCAACGCCCGGAACGGTTACCCCGGGCACGAATCCGGCGACGACAACCACGACAACCCCAACAGCCACGGCAACAGGAACACCGGCAACAGTTCAGCCTGGAACAACGGTACCGGCAGCGGGCGCCGCCGTAGCATCAGGAGCAGCACAACCGGGCGTTTCGCGCACGGCAAAGCTGCGTTTCGCCCCCATTGTCGGCGCGCCGATCACCGCGGCAACTCCACTCTCGCAGCGCCTGTCGGCACTCGCCAAAGCCAAGGGCATTGTTCTGGGCACCGCTGCCGATACGGATAATACGCACATCATGAAGGGTTATTTCTCCGCCCTGCCCGATGGCAACCAGACAACAATCATCTATGTCTGGGACGTGCTCGATCCGGCTGGAACACGGTTGCATCGCATACAGGGACAGGAAGTTGTTCCTGGTAATGGGACCGATCCGTGGAGCACGGTGCCACCAAAGGTTATGGAATCAATCGCCGATAAGGCCATCGATGGTTATCTGAAGTGGGTAAACGGCACCAAGACGTGACATATTTACGCGTTTGACCCGATATTAGCGAGGAACTGTGCATGAATCTGCCCTGCCCGCTTGCAATGTGCGTCAGGCACAGTACAAGGCCCGCCATATCCTTCACTTGGCTGGCACCGGGGAAAATACGGGCATGAAACTATTCGCGGGCAATTCCAATCGTGTTCTCGCTGAATCTGTCGCCAAATATCTCAACATTCCGCTAGGAAAGGCCAGCGTCCGACGCTTCGCCGATCAGGAGATATTCGTAGAGATTCAGGAAAATGTCCGTGGCGAAGATGTCTTCGTCATGCAGTCGACATCCTTCCCGGCAAATGATCACCTGATGGAACTGCTCATCATGATCGATGCCTTTCGCCGTTCCTCGGCAAAGCGCATCACCGCAGTGCTTCCCTATTTCGGCTATGCCCGTCAGGACCGCAAGGCCGGTCCACGCACCCCGATTTCCGCCAAGCTGGTTGCCAATCTGATCACCGAAGCCGGTGCAAACCGTGTGCTGACGCTTGATCTGCACGCCGGTCAGATTCAGGGCTTCTTCGATATCCCCACCGACAATCTCTATGCCGTTCCCGTTATCGCCAGTGATGTACGCGCCCATTACGGCACGTCGAACGTCATGGTCGTATCGCCTGACGTTGGCGGTGTGGTCCGTGCCCGCTCGCTGGCCAAGCGCATTGATGCACAGCTCGCCATTGTCGATAAGCGCCGCGATCGTCCGGGCGAGTCCGAAGTCATGAATGTTATCGGTGACGTCGCTGGCAAGGATTGCCTGTTGTTCGATGATATCGTCGATTCCGGCGGCACGCTCTGCAATGCAGCCGAAGCGCTGCTTGCCAAAGGCGCAACGAGCGTCACTGCCTATATTACCCACGGCGTGCTGTCAGGCGGCGCTGTTGCCCGTATCGCCGGCTCGAAGCTGAAGGAACTGGTGATCACCGATTCCATCCAGCCAACGCCTGCCATCGAATCCGCGCACAATATCCGCGTCCTGTCGATTTCCGATTTGATCGGCGAAGCGGTTTCGCGCACGGCGGCGGAAGAGTCGGTTTCAAGCCTGTTCGACTAAGCGAGCTGGATCAGGATTCCGGCGAGCGCTGCAAGTCCGAGTACCGCAAGCAGATTGATCCGCAAGGCGATCAGCGCGATTGCTGCACCCAGCGCTATGGCTGATGCTGCCCAATCGAATGCCGACAAATCCAAGACTGGCAGGTGCAGCAAGCCGAACATCGCCTCCTGAAATGTGCCAAACAGCACATGCAGCCCAAACCAGACGGCAAGATTGGCGATCACACCAACCACCGCAGCCGTAATGGCTGCCAGAGACGCCTTGAGCCAACCCACATGCCGCAACCGTTCAACAAATGGCGCACCGGCAAAAATCCACAGAAAACACGGCGCGAAGGTGAACCACAGCGCAATTAGCCCGCCGAGCAGTCCGCCGGTGAGCGGGTCAAACCCTGATAGCCGCGACCCACCGACAAAGCCGACAAAGGCCAGCACCAGAATAAGCGGGCCGGGCGTGGTCTCCGCCAATCCGAGGCCGGTGAGCATTTCATCCGGTTTAAGCCAGCCATAATAGTCAACCGCCTGCTGCGCCACATAGGCGAGAACCGCATAGGCACCGCCAAAGGTCACGACGGCCATCTTGGAGAAAAACGCCGCCTGCGCGGCAAAGACATTGGCCTGACCGAGCGCGAGCAGCAGGATGGCAAGCGGCCCCAGCCAGAGCACAGTCCAGACCATGGCAGATTGGAGGGCACCCCGCGCTGCGGGTTCTGGAATGGTGTCGTCCGGCAAGGACGGGGACGATTTATTAGTCAAGCGATAGCGCAGAAATCCGAAGAGACCGGCAATCAGGATAACCAGAGGAAATGGCAGTTTGATCAGGGCAATGGCGATGAAGGCGATGGCGGCAATGCCATAGGCGGTATAATCGGTGAGAGCCCGTTTGCCGACCTTGATCACCGCTTCAAGCACGATAGCCAGAACGGCGGCTTTGAGACCGAAGAGCAGCCCTTCCACCAAGGGGACATGACCAAAACTGACATAAAGCGCCGACAGTGCCAGCATCACACATGCACCCGGCAGGATGAACAGGAGCCCGGCGATGACACCACCCTTCACGCCGTGGAACAGCCAGCCGAGATAGGTAGCAAGCTGCATGGCTTCGGGGCCGGGCAACAGCATGCAGAAATTCAGCGCATGCAGGAATCGCTCCTCGCTGATCCATTTCTTTTCGTCGACCAGCACGCGGTGCATCATGGCAATCTGTCCGGCCGGACCGCCAAAGGACAAAAGACCAATTTTCCCAAATGTGTAAAACGCTTCCCGCGCCTCGATTTTTTGCGGTTCCAGCGCTATTGTCCCAGCCATCGCCTGCCCTTGTTCTGCCAAGCTGCGGTAAACAGCGCCCATGACAATGGGATGACAGACTTTCACAGCGCCTTGGTCAAGCAACAAACTTGCACATGACGTCTCTTTCCGTTATAGAGCCGCCATCCGCGTAGACACCCTTGGAGGCAACGCGGAATGGGGCGGTCATTTCATCCGGTTCCGGATGACCATGCGACCGCTTCATGTTTTTTGGGCCATCCTTACGGATAAACCGGAAAACACTCCAGATTTGAACCTCGAAAGGAAATGCCATGAGCGAAGCATACGAGCTCAAGGCCGAGGCGCGCGAACGGGTTGGTAAGGGGTCCTCCCGGGAAATTCGCCGCAACGGTAAAGTGCCAGCAGTCATCTATGGTGACAAGCAGGCACCAATCTCGATTACCCTCGACTATAAGACACTGTACTACAAGATTCACGGCGGCGGCTTCAAGACCACGATCGCGAACATCCAGCTGGATGGCAAGACCATTCAGGTCCTTCCAAAGGACTACCAGCTTGATCCGATCAGCGACAAGCCTGTGCATGTGGACTTCCTGCGCGTGTCGGCAAAGTCGGTTGTGAACGTGAACGTCCCTGTTCACTTCCTCAACGAAGAACTGTCCCCAGGCATCAAGCGCGGCGGCGTTCTCAACATCGTTCGTCACGATGTCGAACTGCATGCCCCGGCAAATGCAATTCCCGATGCGATCAATATCGATCTCACCGGTCTGCAGATTGGTGACTCGATCCACATTTCCGCTGTTACCCTGCCAAAGGGCGTAACATCGGTTATTCACGATCGTGACTTCACCATTGCCACGATTGCTGCTCCTGCTGTTCTCGCTGCTGAAGACGAGACCGTTGAAGCTGCGGTTGAAACGACTGAAACGGCAGAAAAAGAAGGCGAGTAATCGTCTCTATTGGGAGCTTTGGTACCATGCTGCTCATCGCAGGTCTTGGCAATCCTGGCTCCCAATATGCTGCAAACCGGCACAATATCGGTTTCATGGCGGCGGATGAAATACACCGTCGCCATCGTTTTTCTCCCTGGACCAAAAAATTCCAGGCACTGATCGCCGATGGTGTTATCGACGGCGAAAAGATCATCCTGATCAAGCCCCAGACCTTCATGAATCTATCAGGCCAGTCCGTTGGTGAAGCCATGCGCTTCTACAAGCTGGAACTCGGCGATCTCGTCGTCATCTATGATGAACTGGATCTGCCACCGGGCAAGCTGCGCGTGAAAACGGGCGGCGGCTCAGGTGGGCACAATGGCATCAAGTCCATCGACGCACATTGCGGTAAGGACTACAGGCGCATTCGCCTCGGCATTGGCCATCCCGGCGTCAAGGAGATGGTGACAAACCACGTGCTTGGCAATTTCGCCAAGACGGATGGCGAATGGATCGAGCCGCTGCTTGGCGCTATCTCTGACAATGTGGCTCTCCTTGCCAAGAAGGACGATGCTGGCTTCATGAACCGTGTGGCGGTGGCCACCGGCAGCGGAAACAAACCGGAGCGGGACAAAGAACCAAATCCGGTTGCAAAACCATCCGGTCAAAGCCATATCCGGCAGGCGCGTCAGGCAAAGCCAAATATCAACATTCCAAAAACCGGCCCGATGGCCGACATGCTGAACAAGCTCTTCGGCAAGAAAGAATAAGGATCGCAGATTATGGGTTTCAAATGCGGCATCGTTGGCCTGCCCAATGTCGGTAAGTCGACGCTCTTCAACGCCCTGACCAAGACAGCGGCCGCACAGGCTGCGAACTATCCGTTCTGCACAATCGAGCCGAACACCGGCGAAGTCGCTGTGCCTGATCCGCGTTTGCAGGCCATCGCCAAAATAGGCAAATCGGCCAATATCGTCCCAACCCGTATCAGCTTCGTTGATATTGCCGGTCTGGTGCGCGGTGCGTCGAAGGGCGAAGGCCTTGGCAACCAGTTTCTGGCCAACATCCGCGAAGTCGATGCTGTCGTGCATGTGCTGCGTTGCTTTGAAGATGACGACATCACCCACGTTGAAGGCCGTATCGATCCTGTGTCTGACGCTGAGACAGTCGAAACCGAATTGATGCTTTCCGATCTTGATAGCCTTGAGCGCCGCATCGTGCAGTTCCGTAAACGCGCTGGCGTCAAGGACAAGGAAGCACTGACTGTTCTCCCGGTTATGGAGCAGGCACTTGAACTGTTGCAGGGTGGCAAACCCGTACGCTTCATGCTGTACGGTATTGCGCCAGACGATCTCCTCATCCTGCAGGGCCTCAATCTCCTGACCTCGAAGCCTGTGCTTTATGTTTGCAACGTCGCTGAAGGCGATGCGGCAACCGGTAACGAGCATACGGAAGCCGTTGAGGAAATGGCGACTGCACAGGGTGCCGAGACGGTGACGATTTCCGCCGCCATCGAGGCAGAAGTCGCTCAGTTGCCTAACGATGAAGCCAAGGAATATCTCGATGCAATGAATCTGGATGAACCGGGCCTCGACCGCCTGATCCGCGCGGGCTACAAGCTGTTGCACCTCATCACCTATTTCACCGTGGGACCAAAAGAAGCACGCGCCTGGACTGTCGAGCGCGGCTCCAAGGCACCGCAGGCCGCTGGCGTGATCCACACGGACTTCGAGCGCGGCTTTATTCGCGCCCAGACCATCGCCTATAACGACTATGTCACGCTGGGGGGTGAAGTCCCTGCCAAGGAAGCGGGCAAGGCACGCGACGAAGGCAAGGAATATGTGGTGCAGGACGGCGATATCATGCTGTTCCGGTTTAACACATAGGCTCAGGGTTTTCTGGTCTGAGGTGGCATCCTCGTGTTGCATGCCTTGTGGTTCGTGGTTCGTGGTTCGACAAGCTCACCATGAGGGAGAGGGGAGATGCAACGCTAATCGCAGAGATTGCAGCTCAAGGGTACAGAACTTGACTCCCTTTCATCACCCCTCTCCCTCATGGTGAGCTTGTCGAACCACGAACCACGAACCGCTCCACCACATCACACGCCACTCTAAGTTTAGCGCATAACCATCTTCCACTCTTGAACCAAACTCCCCCATGCCTATTATAGCTGGCATGAGCGAATACAATCCCCGATATGCCTATGAGGATTTCACTGTCGGTAGCGAATGGCCGCTACCTGCGAAATCCGTCGAAGCCAGCGAAATCATCGATTTTGCCAGCCAGTTTGATCCCCAGCCGTTTCATCTGGATGAGGCAGCCGGAAAGGCCAGTATCCTTGGCGGGCTTGCCGCTTCCGGGTGGCATACGGTTTCCATGTTCATGCGTATGATGTGCGATGCTTACCTGCTTGATTCCACATCGCAGGGTGCTCCGGGCATAGACTTTGCCAAATGGAAAAAGCCTGTCCTTGCCGGTGATACATTAACAGGCAAAAGCACAGTGCTGGAGCGGCGCGTGTCGAAATCCAAACCGTCACTTGGCTTTGTTGTGCTCCACCATGCAATATTCAATCAGCATGGTGACGTGGTCTGCGAATTGCAGAACACCGGCATGTTCACATTGCGGGAGCCTGCCGCATCATGAGTACAGCTCTTGAAGCATTGATCGGGATCGAACGCGATCTCGGCACCCACACATTCACCGCCGATGAGATGGTCACCTTTGCCAAGAAGTACGATCCGCAGCGCTTTCATGTTGATCCGGAAGCGGCGAAGAAAAGCAATTTCGGTGCGCTCTGCGCCTCCGGCTGGCACACGACAGCCATGTGGATGCGGCTGAACGTGGAGGACATGAAAGGGCAGATCAAGGCGGCCATGCAGCGCGGCGAAAAGCCACCGCAATTTGGCCCCTCGCCCGGCTTTGAAGACCTGAAATGGTTGAAGCCTGTTTATGCGGGTGACACGATCCGTTTCACCCGGACGCTGACAGGTTTCCGTGAACTGCAATCACGGCCCGGCTGGGCCATGATGCAGATGTCATCGGCAGCCTACAATCAGAACGAGCAGAAGGTTCTGGAGTTCAACAGCGCCGCGCTGATCCTGTTGCCGGCATAGACAGCCACAGCGGCCCGCTAGTGGCCTTCATAGGCGATAAGCGTGCGAACGTTGACGCCGAGCGCTTCAAGCTTCCTGCGGCCGCCGAGGTCAGGCAGATCAATGATGAAGCAGGCGCTGACAATATCGGCGCCCATCTGCTGCAACAATTTCACCGCTGCTTCTGCCGTGCCACCCGTCGCGATCAGATCATCGACGAGAATAACCTTCTCACCCGGCACGATGGCATCCCGGTGCATCTCCATTTCGTCCACGCCATACTCAAGACTATAGGCAATGCGCACCGTATCATGCGGCAGCTTGCCCTTCTTGCGGATCGGCACGAAACCGGATGAAAGCTGGTGAGCCATGGCACCGCCGATGATGAATCCACGCGCTTCAACACCGGCAACCTTGTCGACCTTGCCGCCCGCATAGGGATGAACCAGTTCATCGATAGCCCGGCGGAAAGCCCGCGCATTGCCGAGCAAAGTCGTGATATCGCGAAACATGATACCCGGTTTGGGGTAATCGGGAATATTACGAATGGCATCCATCAGCGTCTGTTTCAGCGTAGAATCCATGTCGTTGCTCCTTCGTGCCTTTCGGGCATCAAGGTCCAGTCTAATGGACCCCGCCCACAAAAGAAAAGGGCGCATAGCGCCCTTTCCGGATCAGATATATTGGATCGATCAATGTTCGATATCGGCCCAGATACGGCGCTTGGCCACATAGAGCAGACCAGCGAACAGAACGAGGAAGATCATGACGCGGAAGCCGGTCTTCTTGCGTTCTTCCAGATGTGGTTCAGCGGCCCACATAAGGAATGCCGAAACGTCCTGTGAATACTGCACCAGCGTCTGCGGTGAACCGTCATCATAGGTCACCTGACCATCCTGAAGCGGTGCAGCCATGGCCAATGATTTGGCGGCAATGAAGTAAGGGTTGTAGTGCGTACCCTCAGGAATCTTCATGCCTTCTGGTGGCGTCTGATTAAACCCGGTCAGCAGCGCGTGGATATAATCCGGTCCGCCTTCTTGATACTGGCCCCAAACGATGTCGATCAGGAACTGCGGAAAGCCGCGCTCGACGGAACGAGCCTTGGCAATCAGCGAGAAGTCGGGCGGAGCAGCACCATTATTGGCAGCGGCCGCAGCCTGCACATTGGCAAAAGGCGACGGGAAATAATCAGCCGGGATTGCCTTGCGGGTGAACATCTCACCTTCGCCATTGGGGCCATCCTGCACTTCATATTCCGCGGCAAATGCCTTGACCTGCGCTTCCGTGTAACCAAGCTCGGTGAGCGAGCGGAATGGCACCAGCTTCATTGAGTGGCAAGCGGAGCAGACTTCCTTGTAGATCTTCAGACCGCGCTGCAGCTGCTGCTTGTCGTAATGACCGAACGGACCTGCAAAAGTCCATTTCATCTGTTCCGGCTCTTTGATCGGAAAGTGCGTTGGCTCAGCGGCATTATGGGCTGCTTCTTCGGCGGATGCGACACCGCCGAAAGCCAGCATGGTACCAAGACCGGCAGCTGCGAGACCGAGGAGGATTTTTTTCATCGGAGAGTCCTTCACGTTTCTCAGCCTTTGGTTTCCGGAGCCGCCGCAACACCAGCCGGCTGACCGCCGCTCTTGGTCTTTGCAAGCACTGCTTCCGTGATCGAGTTCGGTATGCGGCGCGGTGTTTCGATCAGGCCCAGCAACGGCATGATGATGATGAAAAAGCCGAAGTAGTATGCCGTACCGAGCTGCGAGAACAGCGTATAGAGGCCTTCTGCAGGACGCGAACCGAGCCAGCCGAGCATGATGGCATTGGCAACAAAAATCCAGAAGAACAGCTTGTACCATGGACGGTAAACAGCCGAACGAACCTTGGATGTATCGAGCCATGGCACGATGAACAGGATCGCAATCGAACCGAACATCGTCAGAACGCCGCCGAGTTTCGAATTGATCGGTCCAATGTTGAAGGTGATGGCGCGCAGCATCGCGTAGAACGGCAGGAAGTACCATTCCGGAACGATATGGGCAGGTGTCTTCAGCGAGTCAGCCGGAATGTAGTTATCCGGATGGCCCATGTAATTAGGCATGTAGAAGACGAAATAGGCAAAGAGGATCAGGAAGATCGACATCGCAAACGCGTCCTTGATGGTCGCGTAAGGTGTGAATGCAACCGTATCCGTCTTCGACTTGACTTCGATACCTGTCGGATTGGTCTGACCGGTCACATGCAGCGCCCAGACGTGCAGGACAACGACACCGGCAATCATGAACGGCAGCAGGTAATGCAGCGAGAAGAAGCGGTTAAGGGTCGGATTATCGACGGCAAAGCCACCCAGCAACAGCTGCTGGATCGGATCACCGATAACCGGGAACGCTGTAAAGAAGCCGGTGATGACGGTCGCGCCCCAGAAGGACATCTGGCCCCAAGGCAGAACGTAACCCATGAAGGCGGTTGCCATCATCAGTAGAAGGATGATCACACCGAGAATCCACAGAAGCTCGCGCGGTGCCTTGTAGGAACCGTAATAAAGCCCGCGGAAAATGTGAACCCAGACGGCAAGGAAGAACATGGAAGCGCCGTTGGAATGCAGGTAGCGCAAAAGCCAGCCTGAATTCACGTCGCGCATGATCTTTTCAACCGAGTTGAAAGCCAGACCCGTATCAGCCGCATAATGCATGGCCAATACGACACCGGTGATGATCTGCGAAACCAGCATGATCGCCAGAATGCCACCGAAGGCATAGGCGTAATTGAGGTTGCGCGGAACAGGATAGGCAACGAATGAATCATAGATCAGACGCGGCAATGGAAGTCGCGCATCGACCCATTTTTCGATACCTGTGTTCGGCGTATAAGATGAATGTCCACCGCTCATGTCGTGTCTCCCCCTGGAACCTTAGCCGATCTTGATGACGGTGTCGGAAATGAATGAAAGTGGCGGGACAGGCAGATTTTCCGGTGCGGGACCGGAACGAATGCGTCCAGCGGTATCATATTGCGAGCCGTGGCATGGGCAGAACCAGCCACCGAAATCGCCCTGCTGTCCAAGCGGGATGCAACCGAGATGGGTGCAAACACCGATCATCACCAGCCAGTTTTCCTTGCCCTTGCCAGCGCCGCGATCCGCGTCGGTGGCCTGAGCATCACTCGGCAGATTGGCGTTACGGGCAATCGGGTCCTTGAGCTGGCTCAACTGAACATTGGCCGCATCCTCAATTTCCTTCGGCGTACGGTTGCGAATGAAAACGGGCTTGCCGCGCCATTTGACCGTCAGGGACATGCCTGGCGTCAGTGCTGAAACATCAACTTCAATGGACGAGACTGCCAGCGTGGATGCATCCGGTCTCATCTGGTCGATAAAGGGCCACGCAAAGGCGCCCACACCGACCACACCGGCCATACCTGTCGCAATATAGAGGAAGTCACGCCGTGTCGGCTCGGTCGTATCGTGTGCGCTCACGGGGCCTGTTCCTTTCCGAATAACAACGCCGCAGGAGAGTCCACTTTGTCACTAGAATAGACGACTGGCCCACAAAATGAGCCGCGCGGATTCCCCAGCATATTGCGTGGTTTCTAAGCATGTCGCAGGAGCTTGTCCAGCCTGACAGAGGCACAAGGGCAGGATGTCGCAGGGATAAGTCGCCACACCTTTTCCACTCTTTGGCCATGAATCTGTTCGGCTTTTGCAGACGATGTCATGCCCGGCCGATAAAGCCACCCGATTGGCGCGCCCAAAGTCCCGCATAGAGGCCATTGGCGGCAATGAGTTCCTCATGGGTGCCGCTCTCGACAATACGTCCGTCATCCATGACCACCAACCGGTCCAGCGCGGCTATGGTGGAGAGGCGATGCGCGATGGCAATCACGGTCTTGCCCCGCATCAGCCGGTAGAGATTATCTTGAATCGCTGCTTCCACTTCCGAATCGAGTGCCGACGTGGCCTCATCCAGAATGAGAATCGGCGCGTCTTTCAGCATGACGCGCGCAATGGCGATACGCTGGCGCTGACCACCCGATAGTTTGACACCGCGCTCACCCACATGGGCATCAAAACCCTGCCTGCCTTTGGGATCTGTCAGGGCGGCGATGAAGGTATCCGCCTGCGCATTCTCCACCGCGTGCCGCATCATTTCGTCAGAGGCGTCGGGCCGCCCGTAAAGGATGTTATCACGCACCGAGCGATGCAGCAGCGAAGTATCCTGCGTCACCATGCCAATATGCGAGCGCAATGAGTCTTGTGTTACTGCCGCAATATCCTGACCATCAATGAGGATTCGCCCGCCCTGCACGTCGTAGAAACGCAGAAGCAGATTGACCAGTGTCGATTTGCCCGCACCGGAACGGCCAACGAGGCCGACCTTTTCACCCGGAAGAACGTCGAGCTTGAGATTGTCGAAAACCGGCTTCGAACTATCATAGTGAAACTCGATATTTTCAAACTTGATGGCGCCTGCCGGAACCATCAACTTGGTCGCATTGGGTTTATCAACGACGGTTACCGGCCGAGCCAGAAGCTCCATCGAGTTCTGGATTGTACCATAATTGCGCAGGAGACCATTGAGGTTGGCCATGGTCCGTCCCAAAAGCATACTCAGGCGCAAGACCAGGCCGAGTGTGAAGGCAATGGCGCCGGGCGAAATCTCAGACTTCAACCACAAATCGATAGAAACAATGGCTACCGCGCAGATCATCACACCACTGGTTGCGCCAAGCGCGATGCGGATACCACTGAGGCCACGCGTCAGAGGAATGATGGCGTCGAGCCAACGCTGCATGCCCTGCCGCATATAGGCATCATCCCGTTCGGCACTGCCGAAGAGTTTCAAGGTCTGGATATTGCTATAACCATCGACCAGCCGTCCCGTGACAACGGAACTGGCCTCTGCCGTCTCCGCCGCTGCCCGGCGCACACGCGGCAGGAAATAGCGGGCAATCAGACTGAACACCAATAGCCAGACAATAACGATTGTCGCCAGCCGCCAGTCGAGATCACCGATCAAGGCAATGGTGGTGACGCTATAGACGATGCAGATCCAGATCGCCTGCAGCAGCGTCATCATGAAATCACCGACCGCCTGCCCCGTCGCCCATACCTTGGCGACGATGCGGCCGGAAAAGTCATTCTGGAAAAAGGCAAGGCTCTGCCGATAGGTATGCAGATGCGCCTGCCAGCGCACCAGATTGAAAAAACCCGGAACAACGGTCTGTTCCTCAACCAATGCGGAGAGCGTCAGGATAATCGTGCGGGCGACCAGCACACCGGCCAGCATCAACAGAAGCGACGTGCCATGATCCTGCATCAGGCCCTGCCAGCCCTTTGCCGGATTGACCGATGCCAGAATATCGACGAGCCCGCCGAGAGCCCAGAACAATCCTGCTTCCGTCAGTGCCACCAGTCCGCCAAGCACCAGCACCGCGAAGAATGCGGCCTTGGCTTGCCGGACATAAAACCAGATGAAGGGAAAAGGCCGCGAGGGAACATGATCTGCCGGGGGAACGGCATAGGGATCAATCCATGTTTCGAACAGGCGGAAAACATTTCTCATGCGGTGCAGCCTCTCCAAGTCAGACGTGCAGCGCGCGACTGAAAGAATAGTTTTGAGTGAGTCCCCTCATCCGTCAAATTAAAGTTCGTTTAGGCAAAGCGCGGGATGTTTATCATACCGAGTGGGGTGGCGGTGGTTCGTGGTTCGACAGGCTCACCATGAGGGAGAGAGGTGATGAAAGGGAGTCAAGTTCTGCAACCTTTGTGATCTGCAAAGCTGACGATTATCGTTGCATCCCCACTCTCCCTCATGGTGAGCCTGTCGAACCACGAACCATGTTGATGCAAAGCATCCTAAAATCAGAAGGCGGCGGTTATTCCGCCGCCGCCTGTTCATCATCCAATCCGAGGAAGCCACCGGATTGGCGGGCCCAAAGCCCCGCATAGATGCCGTCAGCGGCAATGAGTTCCTCGTGGCTGCCGCTTTCGACGATTTTGCCCTGATCCATCACCACGAGGCGATCAAGCGCCGCAATGGTGGACAGGCGGTGTGCGATGGCAATGACGGTCTTTCCCTGCATCAACCGATAGAGGTTGTCCTGAATGGCCGCTTCCACTTCCGAGTCCAGCGCAGAAGTCGCCTCATCCATGATCAGAATGGGCGCATCCTTGAGCATGACCCGCGCAATGGCGATACGCTGGCGCTGACCGCCCGACAGTTTCACACCGCGTTCGCCCACATGAGCATCGAACCCGCGCCGTCCCTTGGGGTCGGATGCAGCCTCGATGAACGTTTCCGCCTGTGCGTTCTGCACAGCCTGCCGCATCAGTTCTTCCGATGCCTCAGGCTTGCCATAAAGCACATTGTCCCGGATCGAGCGGTGCAACAGCGAGGTATCCTGCGTGATCATACCGATATGTTCACGCAGCGAGTCCTGCTTCACCTTCGATATGTCCTGGCCATCGATGGTAATGCGGCCACTTTCCAGATCGTAGAACCGCAGCAACAGGTTGACGAGCGTCGACTTGCCCGCGCCTGACCGCCCGACGAGACCGATCTTTTCGCCGGGGCGAATATCAAGTGACAGACGGTCGATGACCCCTGCTCCCTTGCCATAGTGGAAGCCGATAGCATCGAAGCTGATGGCACCGGTACTCACCTTGAGTTCGGGAGCGTTGGGAACATCGGTGACAAGGCGAGGCAGCGAAATGGAGGTAATGCCGTCTTCCACTGTGCCGATATTCTCGAACAGTGCCGACATTTCCCACATGATCCACTGCGACATGCCGTTGAGACGCAGCACGAGACCAATACCGACTGCCACCGCGCCAACCGAGATGGCAGAGCCCAGCCACAGCCAGATCGCAATGCCGCTGACCGAGAACAGCAACAGGCAGTTCATCACATAGAGCGTGGCGTGGAATCCCGTCACCATGCGCATCTGCGTATAGGCTGTTGACAGGAACTCCTGCATTCCCTCGCGCGCATAGCTTTCCTCCCGTTTGGAATGGGAGAACAGCTTGACGGTGGCAATGTTGGTATAGCTGTCAACGATACGTCCGGTCATGGACGAGCGGGAATCCGCCTGCGCCTTTGATGCCACCTGCAATTTCGGGATGAAATACCACATCAGGCCGACATAGGCGGCCAGCCAGACGAGAAATGGTATCATGAGACGCAAATCCGCAGCGGCGGCAATGATCAGGGTACCGCTGAAATAAACGATCACATAGTTGAGCACATCAAGCAGCTTCATCACCGCCTCACGCACGGCGAGCGATGTCTGCATCAGCTTGGTGGAAATTCGCCCGGCGAACTCGTCCTGGAAGAACGTCATCGACTGGCGAACCACATAGCGATGCACCATCCAGCGGATGCGCATGGGATAATTGCTCAGCAACGTCTGATGGATGACAAGCGAATCGAGCAGAACAATGCCGGGCATGACAATCAGCACAACGCCGGCAAGCAAGGCGAGCTTCCAGCCTTCCTGCGCAACAAAGGTATCGCGTGACTGGTTGGACAACCAGTCAACGACATTGCCCATGAAGGCATACATCGACACTTCAAGCACGGCGATTGACGCGGTGCAGATGGCCATGACAACAAGCCACGGCCAGACACCGCGTGTATAGTGCAAACAGAACGCAACCAGCGTTTTGGGTGGCTCACTGGGCTCGGCAGATGGAAACGCCTCAAGCCTTTGTTCAAACCAGCGGAACATTATCAAACCTCTTTCGGGCAGCGGTCTCGAAGAAATGCGAGACAGGAATAAATCCGACGCAGATTGGCAGTTACTGCGCTTGAGTTGCCGGAGCATGATCGAAATTGAAGGAAACAAACATGCAAACGCCAACTCGGGCGAATGCGACTTGTGTCAGGGAAGAAAAACTACGCGGAAAAAACAGACACAAGACCGCCAACGACACCGGCCACGGCTTCAGCAGGTGAAGCCATCCGGTTTGGAAGAAGTCGGAAAAATTCAGTCATCGACACCTCCAAAGTTAGCGTTGCGGTCGAAACCCTATACCTATTATGAACAGAAAAAGCGAGAGGCTTTTCTAAGGAAAGATACTTGCGCGAATAGATTGTTGCCAATGGAGCACGCCGCCTGTGACTGACGCCAGACCTGACCTGCGCATTGCGCTCTACCAGCCAGATATTCCCGGTAATACAGGCACGATCCTGCGCATGGCCGCCTGTTTCGGTATCAGCGTTGATTTGATCGAGCCCGCAGGCTTCGATATTTCCGATCGCTCACTCAAGCGGGCCGGTATGGACTACCTCGAACAGGCAGCCCTCACGCGCCATGCGGACTGGCAGCACTTCCAGAACTGGCGGCTGGGCGAAAAGCGCCGGTTGTTGCTATTCTCAACCAAAGCGGCCGTGCCCTATACGCAGTTTGCGTTTCAGCCCGGTGATATATTGCTGCTCGGGCGCGAATCGTCAGGCGTACCGGATGAGGTGCATCAATCGGCTGATGCGCGGCTGATCATACCGATGGTACCGGGTGCCCGGTCACTCAATCTTGCATTGTCTGCGGCGATTGCTACCAGCGAGGCTCTCCGGCAGTTCTCCCTGCCATCATGAAAAACGCCGGTCATTGCTGACCGGCGTTCTTATTCACATCAAAGCAAGCTTACTTGACTTCAGCTGCCTTGCCGCCTTCCCACTTGTAAAGAACAAAGGTCGGCGTCGTCAGATCGCCAGTCTTTGCATAGGTAAGGTCGCCAACAACGGTTGAAACCGGTGCGCCGGAATGCAGTGCTTCAGCCACCTTTGCCGGATCGGCAGAGCCAGCCTTTTCGATGCCAGCCTTGATGACCTGCAGCGCAGCATAGGCATTGAGCGTGAAGGCTTCAGGTGGAATGTTCTTGCCCTTCAAAGCTTCCATGATCTTCGCAGCGGATGGGTTCTTTGTCGGATCGGCACTGTTGGTGAAGAGTGTACCAGCAGCAGCTTCGCCGCCAATGGCCCAATATTCCGTGTTCGACAGGCCTTCGGCACCAATGATCTGGGCTTTGATGCCCTGATCAGCCAGCTGGCGGGCAATCAGGCCGCCTTCCGGATGATACCCACCGAAATAGATCACTTCGGCCTTCTCGGACTTCAGGCGGGTAATGAGCGCGCTATAGTCCTTTTCACCGGCATTGATGCCCTGATCGACAACTTCCTTGACGCCACCCTTGTTGAGCGCAGCCTTCAGACCATTGGCCAGACCCGTGCCATAGGTGTTCTTGTCGTAGACAACGGCAATGCGCTTGTCCTTGTAATGCTCAAGGATGTACTTGGCAGCCACGTCAGCCTGCTGGTCATCACGGCCGCAGGTGCGGAACACGGTTTCCAGACCGCGTGTGGTCAGTTCAGGCGTGGTGGATGTCGGAGTAATCATCAGGATGCCGTTTTCAGCCAGCACATCGGAAACCGGCATCGAAACGCCTGATGTAACCGGACCAACGACGAACTTGATGCCTTCGCCGACCACCTGGTTGGCAACCGACACGCCCTGCTTGGGCTCGCCCGCATCATCGAAAAGCTTGATGACGATCTTTTCGCCCTTGATGCCCCCCTCGGCATTGATGGCTTCGGCGGCCGCTGCAACGCCGTTCTTCACCTGTGTGCCATAGGCAGCAACAGGGCCGGTAACAGGCGCGATATTTCCGATGACGATGTCAGCACGGGCGAATGAAGTCATCGCCATGACAGCCGTCAACGCCACGCCAGAGATCAACGATAAGCGCATAGTGTCCTCCTTGAATTTTTTATTGCGCGGCCGGAAGATTCTCCGGCACTGAAAAAAGTTCTACTGTCTTTATGACAGGCTGTCAGCCACGATTCATGACAATCCTGAATCCTTCGTTGAAATATTTTGATGCCATTTATGAAGAAAAGTGTTCCGTACCAGCAGTTTCAACCCGAGATTGTCAAAAATTCCAGAGTTCCCGTACTAAAACAGTCTTTTCAGCGGATTTTAGTCCGCATTTGGCAAACGGCGCATGGTGAACTCGATGATATCGCCAGGCCGCTCGTACCAGCTCTCAATCTCGGTCCAGTAGGCGGCTTTCGGATATTGCTCGAACCATTCCTTCGCCTTCTCGCGCGCTGCAAGGCGCGGCAGACGAAAACTCTCGCGGATGAATGCCCCGCGCTGCCGGCCGGTTTCACCGCGGCTTTCTTTCAGCTGCTTGCGCAAGCCGTCGAGCGGCGGCTTGGGGAAGTGTGCTCTGGGTACTTTGGAGACCATCTCGTATCCCTTCCTGAACCCTACATCCTCAGATTAGATCAAACTCAGCCCTGAAAACGAGTCATTTTTTTGGGATAGGTAAAACAGCTTCTTCCTTTGCCGGTGCCCTGATGTGATAACGTGCACAGCAAGAAGGATTCGTTGATATGGACCGCCCTGATATTCCTGCCATCCTGCCAGAAGCACTTGAAGACAAGAAGACAGCCGCGACTGCGTGGTTTGCCGAACTGCGCGACAAGATTTGCGCCAGCCTTGAGAAGTTGGAAGATGATCTGGATGGCCCCCTCTCCGACCGGGCGCCGGGCCGTTTCATCCAGACGCCTTGGCAACGCGAGGAAGGCAAAGGCGGCGGCGGCATCATGTCCATCATGCATGGCCGTGTCTTTGAAAAGGTTGGCGTGCATACATCGACGGTTCATGGCGAATTTTCACCCGAATTTCGCAAGCAGATACCGGGCGCCGAGGAAGATCCGCGCTTCTGGGCTTCCGGCATTTCGCTGATTGCCCATCCGCAGAACCCTTATGTACCGGCTGTTCATATGAACACGCGCATGGTCGTGACCACCCGCCAATGGTTTGGGGGCGGCGCTGACCTGACGCCGGTTCTTGATCGCAAGCGGACGCAGGAAGATGCGGATACGGCGGCCTTCCACAAGGCGCTGAAATTTGTCTGTGACAAACACTTTGCCGTCGCCAACCACGAGAAGTTCAAGAGCTGGTGCGATGAGTATTTCTACCTGCCGCATCGCAAGGAACCACGCGGCAGCGGCGGCATTTTCTATGACTGGCTGCATTCATCGGAAGAAAATGGCGGCTGGGACGCGGATTTTGCCTTTACCCGCGATGTGGGCCGGGCATTCTCGGTCGTCTACCCGCATCTTGTGCGGCAGAACTTCAATCAGGATTGGGGTGCTGAGGACAGGCAGGAGCAGCTTATCAGGCGCGGCCGCTATGTGGAGTTCAACCTCCTCTATGATCGTGGCACGATCTTCGGGCTCAAGACCGGTGGCAATGTGGACTCGATCCTGTCTTCCATGCCACCGACAGTCAAATGGCCGTGATTTGATTTTTTAAGGGATCAATCTGGTTTTTTATGCGTTATGCTGCTGTTGGTACGGTTTTCACGCCGTATCTCGATGGAGAGAGTTCGTCTTATACGTGCTCACGACAGGGAGAAAAGCCATGAAAGAACTTCATTGCATCGTTCCCGGTTGCCAGTGGCATACCCGTCACGACACCGAAGCTGAAATCATCCGCCGCACCACCGAGCATCTTCGCGAAACCCATGGTGAGACGACCATTCGCGAATCCATGCTTGAAACCATCAAGGCCAATATCCAGCCTGAAAAGATCAAGGCTGCTTAATCAGGCCTTCCCATCAATTCAGGAATTCTGGCAAGCAGCGCATCGCGGTCGAGGGCAAAGCCTGAGTCAATCCAGGCATCTTCAAGTGCGTGTTGCAGCTTGCCCACCTCCGGCCCTTTTTCCAGCCCGGCAGCGACAAGATCGCCGCCGGTTACAGGGAATTTCGGCTTTTCATACCGCTCGGCCAATTCCAGCAATTTTGACAGATGACCGGCGCGCATCATGGCAGCATTATCATTGAGCGCACCCAAGCGCGCGGAGACCAATGCCAGCCGCAAGCAATAAATCATACCCTGACGATCGCTGCGATAAAGCCGCTTGGCGAACCCCGTCTCCGAGATTTCGGCATTGGGCACGACAGCCGTCGCCCATGCTTCCAGACGCTCACGCTCCTGATTGGAGAGCTTCAAACGCACTGCCATTTCATTGATACGCTCCGCATCTGGCGGAATGATGCTGGCCAGACGCAGCAGCGGATCAACCTGCCAACCCAGTTCTTGTTCAGTTTTGACCAAACCATGGATCGTGTCGATGCCCCATTTCTCGCTCTCGGGCAGAACCGACGTCAGCACACCCGCTTGACGCATCCATAAAAGGGCACGCGAGGGGTCCGGCGCCGCCAGCATTTTCTTCAGCTCCGACCAGACACGCTCCGACGACAATTGCGCCAGACCATCTTTCAACCGGGCGCAGGCTTTAAGACCTTCGCTTTCCGGGCGACCATGACCATACCAGGCGAAAAACCGGAAAAACCTGAGGATACGCAGGTAATCTTCGCGGATACGCTGCTCGGCATCGCCGATAAATCGCAATGTCCGGCTTTCAATATCCGCAAGGCCGCCAACCAGATCAACAACCGTGCCATCAGCCTCAAGATAGAGCGCATTAATGGTGAAATCGCGCCGCGCCGCATCCACTTGCCAGTCCCGCCCGAAGGCGACAGCCGCATGACGCCCATCCGTCTCCACATCAGTCCGCAACGTTGTCACCTCGAAAGGCCGCTTGTCGGCGACGACTGTCACCGTGCCATGGCTTAAGCCGGTGGGGACGGTCTTGAAACCTGCCGCCTGTGCCCGGCGTATCGTTTCCTCGGGTACACAGGTTGTTGCAATATCGAGATCAGACACCTCTTGTCCGAGCAGCGTATTGCGCACCGCACCGCCGACAATGCGGGCGCCTTCGCCATCAGCGGAAAGAATGGAAAGCAATGTCTGCAAGGCTTCGTCCTGCAACCATGGAGCCTTGTCAGCAATGGAAATTCTCGTGCTCAAGAATAGAGCCTTTCATAAAGTATGCGGATGATGCCAGCTGTAGCGCCCCAGATGAAGCGGTCACCAAACGGCATGGTGTAATAGAAGCGCTCCTTGCCCTGCCATACACGACTTTCTCTTTTGTGGTTGGCAGGATTCATCAAAAAGGACAATGGCACTTCGAATACATCGGCCACTTCATCCGGGTTGGGTGTCAGGGTAAAAGGCGGATGCACCAGCCCGAGCACCGGCGTGATGGAATAGCCAGTCATGGTAAGATAACGCGGCAAACGGCCGAGAAGCTCCACGTGCCTCCCCTCAAGCCCGATCTCCTCGTGGGTTTCGCGCAAAGCTGCCTTCTCAGGCTCAAAATCGTCCTCCGGATCAATCGCGCCGCCGGGGAAAGCCACTTGGCCCGAATGTTTACGCATATTTGCATTGCGCAGTGTCAGGATGACACCCGCCTCGTCGCCGCGGTCGACAATCGGGATCAGCACAGCCGCATCACGCAATTTGGTTGCCGCAATCAATGCATCGAGATCTGGATTGAGCAAATGGTCGCCATTATCCCCGCTCAGCGGTTCATTGCCTTTCGATGCCACGCGCAGCGCAAAGGCCCGGGCGGAAAAGCCATCCTCGTGCCATATGGTCTGGCTCATAGGCTCTGCTCTTCCAGCTCGCCCGATGGCATGATCGGGAAGATTGTTCCCTTGGAGCGCACGGCAAACATGGATTTGCCGTCGATCACCATATCTTCGCCATGGCTGACCAGTTCATACATCACGGGCCGGGCCAGCAGGGCTTCCAGCCGCCCGCGCACCAGCAGATAGGGTTTCAAACCGCCATTATCAGGATCAATGACAAACCGCAGCGGATGATCCGCGCCAGCCTCGATAATATCGCCGACATTGCTGCGGAACGTCATGACCTGATCATCGCCCTCGCCAGAGACATTAAGCTCAACAGCAATGAAATGCGCATCCGCAATACGGATACCAACTTTCTCGACCGGGGTAACCAGATAGGTCTTGCCATCCGCATCCTTGCGCAGAACGGTGGAGAAAAGGCGGACCAGCGGCGCCCTGCCAATAGGGGTGCCCATATAGAACCAGGTACCATCGGCCTTGATCTCCATATCGAGATCACCGCAGAAATCCGGGTTCCATTTTTCAACCGGTGGCAGGCCCTTGCCTTGCGCAGCTGCGCGCGAAATCAGCGCTTCAAGTCCCGCCGCGTCCCGCAGACCGCTCTCTGACTGTGCCATTTTCAGACCTTTTTGCTCATTCGTCACGAAATAGTCACCGTTAAACCGCTTGTCAGCATGTCATAGTGATTTAGACTCATTTAATAATGGAACTGACCATAAACCAGCTCCGCAGGCCAGTGGTACGAATTTGACATGGAGACGAGGTAAACCATGACGATTATCAAAACCGGGGAACCGTCCGATCCGAAGGCGATGATAGCCGAAGCTGAAAAGGCGCTGGCCGATATTTCCAGAATACGCGCTGCAATCGGTACTGTCATCTTTGGTCAGGAAAGCGTGATTGAACGTACACTGGTGGCGCTGCTGGCTGGCGGCCATGCGCTTCTCGTGGGTGTTCCCGGCCTTGCCAAGACCAAGCTGGTGGAAACGCTCGGAACGGTGCTTGGTCTCGATGAGCGCCGTGTGCAGTTCACGCCCGATCTGATGCCATCGGATATTATCGGTTCGGAAGTCATGGAGCAGGACGACCATGGCAAGCGTTCGTTCCGCTACGTCAGGGGCCCGATCTTTGCGCAACTGCTGATGGCTGATGAAATCAACCGCGCCTCGCCGCGCACCCAATCTGCGCTGCTGCAATCCATGCAGGAATATCACGTAACCGTTGCCGGTGAACGGCATGACCTGCCAACGCCGTTCCATGTGCTCGCGACGCAGAATCCGCTGGAACAGGAAGGTACCTATCCCCTGCCTGAAGCCCAGCTTGATCGCTTTCTCATGCAGATCGACATTCTTTATCCTGAGCTTGATGCGGAACGCCGCGTCCTGCTGGAAACCACCGGCACGTCGGAAGTGCGCGCCGCCAAGACCATTGACGCGGAACGGCTGCGCGAAATGCAGCAGCTTATCCGCCGCATTCCTGTTGCAGAAGGCGTGGTCGAAGCCATCCTCAAGCTTGTGCGCTCGGCCCGCCCCGGCGCTGATAATGAGATTGCGCAAAAATTCATTGCATGGGGCCCCGGCCCGCGCGCCAGCCAAGCGCTGATGCTGTGTGCCCGTGCCCGCGCGCTTTATGACGGACGGCTTGCGCCTTCAATTGATGATGTCAGGGCGCTTGCCGAACCTGTTTTGCAACACCGTATGGCGCTGACATTTGCCGCCCGCGCCGACGGCATGAATGTGCGTGAAGTCATCGCGAAACTGACAAAGGCAGCCCTCTGATGGCTGCAATCGGCGCGCGGGTCCAGAAGACAGCAACAAGAGAGGCGCTGGCGCGTGCACGCCAGCGCGCCGCTTTGTTGCCTGATCTTCTGGTCGAAGCCCGCCGCATTGCCAACACCACGAATACCGGCTGGCATGGCCGACGCAAAAGCGGCGTCGGTGAAACCTTCTGGCAGTTCCGGCCCTATACGGAAGGCGAAGCCGTTTCGCGTATCGACTGGCGCCGCTCGGCCCGTGATGACCGGATTTATATCCGCGATCAGGAGTGGGAAGCCGCCCACACTGTCTGGCTTTGGGCTGATTCTTCCGCATCCATGCTCTACAAGTCTGATACGGCGCAGGTGTCGAAGGAATCGCGCGCGCTCGTGCTCATTCTGGCTTTGGCGGAACTTTTGTCGCGCAGTGGTGAGCGCATCGCCTTCCCCGGCGTGACTGACCCGACCTCCGCCGCCAATGGCGCAGAACGGTTGGCGACAGCATTGTCCCACGCAATTGATTTACCCAAACAGCCGGATTTCAGCAGGGTCAGGCGGTTTTCCGACGTGGTACTGGTGAGTGATTTTCTCGAACCGGTCAATGAAACGCTTGCCATGCTTGAGCAGATCGCGCAGCGCGGTGCCCGCGCCCATCTGGTCGAAATTTACGACCCGGCGGAAGAGGAATTCCCCTACAAGCGGCGCACGGAATTCGTCGACCCGGAATCAGGAGCAATACTGACGGTCGGCCGCGCGCAGGATTATGCCGAAGAATATAAGAGATTGTTCATTGCCCGGCGCGAAACCTTGAGCGCCTATTGCCGTCGCATCGGCTGGAGCTATACGACCAACCGCACGGACCGGCTTGCCTCTGAAGCGCTTGTTTCCGTTCACCTGAACATGACCGCTGACGCCGGTTATCAGAGGACCGGCATATGATGAGTGCTTTTCCTCTTGCCCTTGGCGCTCCGGCGATCCTTCTGGGTCTGCTGGCATTGCCAATTATCTGGTGGCTGCTACGGGCAACACCGCCACGGCCAATTCGCGAATCCTTCCCGCCGCTGAAAATTCTGGCGCAAATCCTCAAGAAGGAGGAAACACCGGATAGAAGCCCGTGGTGGCTGACCCTGTTGCGGCTCCTGCTGGCAGCAATTGTCATTCTGGCGCTGGCCGAGCCCATCTGGAACCCACGCGCCGAGACCCTGAGCGGCAAGGAACCTGTTGCCATCGTGCTCGACAATGGCTGGTCCTCCAATGAAGAATGGATTGCCCGCAAGGAGACGGCAGAGCGGTTGATTGACGATGCCAATTCTTCCGGTGCGCTCATCTACATTCTTGGCACCGCCGAGAAACTGAATACCGATGTCGGGCCTTTTGATGCCACAGCGGCGCTTGAACGGCTGCGCGCGCTGAATATCAGGCCAATCCCCGTCGACCGCGCTGCGGCTTTTGACCGGTTGAAAGCCGTTCTGACTGATGTCAAAGGCGTTCGTGTTGCCTACCTCAATGATGGTGTCGATACCCCGCAGGCAACCGCCGCAGTGAAATCGATGGAAGGATCAGGCATCGCCTCGGTGATCTGGTATCAGCCGTCTATCGCCAACCTTTCCGCCATCCGGCAGGTAGAGAACAATGCAAACGGGCTGACCGTTCACGCCGTGCGCTCCAATGACAGCCGCGCGTCCGGCGGCATTACTATCGGTGCCTATGATGAAAAAGGCCGCCGCATTGCCGAGACAGGACTGGTTTTCCGTGCCAATGAATCAACAGGCGAAGCAGTGATCACAGCGCCTTACGAGCTGCGCAACGATTTCAACACTCTGCGCATCGACAATGCAAAGCATGCCGGAGCGACGTTCCTCGTCGATGACAATAACAAGCGGCGGCGCGTCGCGCTGCTTTCGGGCTCTGAAGCTGATCTGTCGCAGCCCCTGCTTTCACCACTCTATTACATTTCGCGCGCGCTGGAGCCTTTTGCCGATCTCCTGCGCCCGCACAATGCGGAACTGACCAAAGCCATTCCCGAACTGCTGGAGCAAAAACCATCCGTGGTCATCATGGCTGACATTGGCAAACTGCCCGGTGAAACAGAGCAGGCTATGGTCGATTGGGTGGCAAAAGGTGGCACGCTCATCCGCTTCGCTGGTCCACGCCTTGCTGGAAACAGCGAAGCGGACCCGCTTTTGCCTGTTAATCTGCGTAAGGGCGAGCGCTCGCTTGGCGGCGCATTGTCATGGAAAGAATCGCAGCCCATTGCCGCTTTCCCGGATAAGGGCCCGTTTGCCGGCCTGCCGACGCCGCAAGATGTCACGGTCACACGGCAAGTGCTGGCGGAACCCGCCGTCGACCTCTTCGAAAAGAGCTGGGCCAATCTCGCTGACGGCACACCGCTGGTAACAGGCGAAACGCGTGGCCGCGGCCAGATCGTCCTGTTCCACGTCACACCTGAAGCAACATGGTCAAATCTTCCCATCAGCGGTAGTTTTGTTGACATGCTGCACCGGATTTTGACCCTGTCGCGCAACACAGGTCCATCACCGCAGGAAAATGGTGCTGTTGCCTCGCGCGCTCTTCCGCCTTACCTGACGCTGAATGCGGAAGGCGCCCTCACCCCACCCGGAGGAGACGCCAAGCCATTGATCCTGAAAACAGGCGAAACCGGCAAGGTGAGCTTTGACAATCCTCCCGGTTTTTATGGTGTAGAGGATTCCATGAGCGCGCTCAATCTCTTCAAGCCCGACAGCGAGATCAATCCATTGGTTCGCCCCGATCTCAATATACCCGTGACCACCGCGCGCTATGCCATCGATGAATCGGTGCCGCTGCGCGGTCCGCTCTTTGGCCTTGCGGCCCTGCTTCTGGCTCTCGATGCTATTGCCATTTTCTGGCTAGGCGGGCATCTGCGCCGCCGGTTCAAGACCGCGGCGGTCACTTCTCTGGCGATCCTGCTCATTCCGGCTGTTCTGGCATTCAGTCCTTCACCCGCTCACGCCCAGCAAAATGACAGCAAACCGGGTGATCAGCAGATACTGGACGCGGTCAATGTCACGCACCTTGCCTATGTGATCACAGGCGACAGTTCTGTCGACGATATCAGCAAGGCTGGTCTGTTCGGTCTTTCCAGAGCCCTTGCCGACAGCACAGCGCTGGAGCCGGGCGATCCAATCGGGGTTAATCCGGAAACCGACGAACTTGCGTTCTTTCCGCTGATCTACTGGCCGGTCGATCCATCAGCCAAAATGCCTTCCCCTGCCTCGATAGCCAAGATCGACGCCTATATGCAGCAGGGCGGAACCGTTCTGTTTGATACGCGCGATCAGGATGCGGCGGCAATCAGCTTTGATAACAGCTCGACACCGGCCAATGCGCGTCTGCGCGATATCCTGTCCGGGCTGAACATACCGGCACTGGAACCGGTTCCCAACGACCATGTGCTGACCAAGGCATTTTACATCCTGCAGGATTTCCCGGGCCGTTACCGGGGCAGCCAGCTCTGGGTACAGGCCTCGCAGGCGCCCGAGGCAAGCAAGGACAGGCCGGTGCGCGTTGGCGATGGTGTTTCACCCATCATGATCACCGGTAATGACTTTGCCGGAGCATGGGCAGTCAATGCCAGTGGCACGCCTCTGCTGCCCACCGTTCCGAATGATCCCGATCAGCGGGTTCTCGCCTATCGCGCAGGCATCAACATTGTCATGTACATGCTGACAGGCAACTACAAATCCGATCAGGTGCACGTCCCTGAACTTTTGAAGCGGCTGGCGAACTGACATGTATCTTTCCCTCGATTTCCAGCCCCTGCTCTCCACATCACTTCTGGCGCTCCTGCTGCTGCCTTTGCTGGCGCTTGCATTGGCGGGCCTTTATCTGCGCCAACGCGGCGGCGTTATTCGCCTGCTGGCCGCCGCCGCGCTTGCCATGGCCCTGTTCAATCCGGTTGTGATCAATGAGGAGCGTGAGCCGCTCAAAAGCGTTGTGGCTGTCATAGCCGACCGCAGTCAGAGTCAGGACATAGGCGACCGCGCGGCTGACACCACCGAAGCACTCAAGCAGGTGCAGGCAGCACTTGGCCGCCTACCACAGTTTGAGGTGCGAACTGTCGAGACCAATCGCGCCAGCGAGAATGATGACGCCACGGCGACAAGGCTGTTTCAGGCTGTCAACAGTGCGTTTCGTGATGTTCCACCATCGCGTATCGGTGGCGCCATTATGATCACCGATGGTCAGGTGCACGACATTCCGAACAATGTAGCCGGTCTCGGCTTCAACGCACCGGTGCATGGCCTCATCACAGGCAGACCGGGCGAGATTGACCGCCGTATCCAATTTGTCCGCGCGCCCCGCTTTGGCATAACAGGCAAGCCGCAGCAGATGACCTATAAGGTGACAGCTGCCGGTGAGCCGCAGGGCGGCCGCGCCCGTGTTACCGTGCGCGTCAATGGCAATCAGATGGCGTCGCAAGATGCGATCATCGGCGAGGAGATGCCGCTTGAAGTGACCCTGCCCCGTGCTGGCGTCAATATTGTCGAACTTTCAGTTGATGCGGTTCCCAATGAGCTGACCGAGATCAACAACCGTGCCGTCGCCATGGTTGATGGTATCCGCGAGAACCTGAAAGTCTTGCTGGTCTCCGGTGAACCACACAATGGCGAGCGCACCTGGCGCAACCTTCTGAAATCTGATGCCTCGGTGGATCTCGTCCACTTCACCATTCTGCGTCCGCCAGAAAAACAGGACAGCACGCCGATCAATGAACTGTCGCTGATCGCTTTCCCGACGCGTGAGCTGTTCGTTGAGAAGATCGACCAATTTGATCTGATCATTTTCGACCGCTATCAGCACCGCGATGTGCTGCCGCTGCTCTATTATGACTACATCAATGACTATGTGCAGAAGGGTGGCGCATTGCTGATTGCGGCAGGTCCCGAATATGCGGGCAATGTATCGATCGCCAATACACCGCTCCTCACTGTCCTGCCCGCAACGCCAACAGGCGAGGTGACGGAACAGGCCTTCTATCCGCGTTTGAGCGATGACGGCAAACGCCATCCCGTCACCCGTGGCCTTGAAGGCAGCACACAGGAGCCACCACAATGGAGCCGGTGGTTCCGCGTCATTGATGTCAACAAGCCGGAGGGTTCTGTTGTCATGAATGCGGGCGACAAGCCGCTGCTGGTGCTCAACCGCATCGGTGAAGGCCGTGTCGGCATGTTCCTCTCCGATCAGGGCTGGCTTTGGGCGCGTGGCTTTGAGGGCGGCGGACCGCACGCGGCGCTCTATCGCCGGATTGCCCATTGGCTGATGAAGGAGCCGGAACTAGAAGAAGAAGCGCTGACGGCATCAGGCAGCGGCCGCAATCTTGAAATCCGCCGCCAGACGATGAAGAAAACCGCCGCACCGGCAAGCATCATTACACCATCGGGCAAGAAGCAGGACATTCCACTCACCGAGACGGAACCCGGTGTGTTTACGGCATCCGTGCCGACAACGGAAATCGGGCTGTTCCAGATCGCCAATGGCGATCAGACAACGCTCGCCCATGTCGGGCCGGTTGATGCACCTGAATTTGCTGACAATGTATCGACAACGGACAAACTCAATGGCTTGGCGCGCGAAACCGGCGGCGGTACCCGCCGCTTGCGCGCAACCGCTGATCAGCCATCCATCGAGGTGCCAAGTATCGTCGCCTCGCGTGGCTTTGCCAGCGCCAGCGGCGACAACTGGATCGGCTTGCGCCCAACCAATGAAACCGTGTTGAAGAGCGTCAATCGTCTGCCGCTGTTCTCAGGTTTCCTTGGCCTTGCCGCGATGATCCTTGTTCTCGGCAGCATGTGGTATCGCGAAGGCCGGTAAAAACGGGCTTAGCGACCACCCGAATCCGCGTGTCTTACCCGGCCCTGAACATCTTTCAGCACACGAGGCTCAAGTTCGCAGGCGAGAAAGCGGGATGGTTCGACTGGTGCTGGCATTTCAATCTGATGCCCGACAATCTGCCGGAAGCCGAAAGGCGCATAATAAGGCTCGTCACCAACCAGAATAATCAGCTTGTGCCCGGCAAGACGCGCCGTCTCGATAGATTTGCGCATAAGCGCCGCGCCGATACCCTGCTTCTTCCAGGCGGGCCGAACCGCAAGCGGACCGAGCAGCATGGCTGGTGTGGTGCCGATCAGGATGGGCGTCAACCGTACGGACCCGACAACATAAGCGCCATTCATCGCAACAAAGGAGAGATTACGGTCATGCGGACCACCTTCGCGGATGCGATAGGCAGCACGGGTAAAACGGCCGGGGCCAAAAGCCTCTTTGTTGATGTCTTCAATGTCAGCATCGTGCACCGGTTCTTCCGGCGCGTAGGTCACGACATGGGTCAGCATGCTGGGTATCTTTATAAAGGAGTAGACAATGGCCTTTTGGCCAACACAGGAATATCCGCCGCGCTTTTCAGCGCCGGTACTGGTTTCATCGTCGGATGAAGAGGAATCCTGTCACAAAATGTCTCCTTTTTCCCCGCGTAGCATCTCAGCAACGCTGCGTAAACCGAATTTCTCGGGGCAAGCGCAAAAAGTGACGCTCTGTTCACTCTTGCAAAGCTGGTTTGAACGACATTTATGTCCAAGTATAGGCTATCAGCAACAAACACGATTATCATTGCCCGTGCGCAGCATTGCGGGCCAAGGAGTATGAAATGGGTCTTCTCGTTGACGGCAAATGGCATGACCAGTGGTACGACACCAAAGACAGCGGTGGGCGTTTCATCCGCTCAGAATCGCAGTTCCGCAATTGGGTGACGGTAGACGGCTCCGCTGGACCGACGGGCAAAGCCGGGTTCAAGGCTGAAGCTGGGCGCTATCATCTCTATGTTTCCTACGCCTGCCCATGGGCGCATCGCACCCTGATTTTCCGGGCCCTGAAAAAGCTGCAGGATGTCATTTCCGTATCCGTTGTCGATCATTTCATGGGAGCCGATGGCTGGACCTTCAATGCCGTCGATGGTGCCACTCCTGATCATCTCTTTGGTTTCAAACGGCTCCACGAAGTCTATACGCGCGCTGATCCGGCTTATTCTGGCCGCGTAACGGTGCCTGTGCTGTGGGACAAACAACAGAAAACCATCGTTTCAAACGAGTCTGCGGAAATCATCCGCATGCTGAACTCGGCATTCGATGCTTTTGGCGATGCCTCGCTGGATTTTTACCCGCAAGCCCAGCGCACCGAGATCGATGCCGTCAATGCACTGGTTTATCCCAACATCAACAATGGCGTGTACCGCGCGGGCTTTGCCACCACGCAGGAAGCCTATGAAGAAGCCTTTGACCAGTTGTTTGCAACACTGGATCAATTGGAAGAGCGTCTTGCCACACAACGCTATCTCACTGGTAATCAGGAGACCGAGGCCGATTGGCGCCTGTTCACCACCTTGCTGCGTTTTGATCCTGTGTATGTCGGGCATTTCAAATGCAATCGCCAGCGCATTGCCGACTATCCGAACCTGTCCAACTATACACGCGACCTTTATCAGGTGCCCGGCGTGGCCGAGACGGTGAACATGCTGCATATTAAGGCGCATTATTACGGCAGCCACAAAACCATCAACCCAACAGGTATTATCCCCAAGGGACCGACGCTGGATTTTACCGCTCCACATGACCGGGACCGCTTCTGATCTACCAGGTCAGCGGCACCTCGGCACCCTCTAGAATTTCAGCGAGCCGACGCCGGGTGGAAGCAGTCGTACCTTCAGGCAGGGCATCGAGCCTGAAGAACCCCGCTTCGGCGATTTCGCGATCCGGCAGGCGCGGTGCAGTCTGCCGGAATGAGCGGCAAATATAGAGCGCGACGTGATCGCGCTTTGAAGCATGGGCATTGTGATAGATGGCAAAGAGCTGCGGCCTGCCCGTCAGCTCGATATTGCCCTCTTCCATCAGTTCCTTTGCAAGTGTCTGTTCAACCGTATGGCCAGTTTCCACGCCGCCGCCCGGAAACTGCCAGCCCGGCACATAAGTATGCCTGACGAGGAAGACCGATTGCGTTGCTTCGTCAAGGATAACGCCTCGCGCACCCAGCGTCATGGGACGTCGCAGAAGAAAATAGGTGTGAAACAGGCGATATCGCCACTTCACGCTTTTGTCAGCCATTTCGTCAGTCCTAATGGGAACCTTGCAGCAATGCGACGGTTCTAACACTGGATTCCTACGCTATACTCTCTTAAAGCTGAAATAATGTTCCGCCTTGCACACATCTCCGACATTCATCTATCGCCTTTGCCAGCGCTAAGCCTGCGCGAGCTAATTTCCAAGCGCATCACGGGTTACGTCAACTGGCGCTCTAACCGCAAAGGCTCGATGACTGGCGGGACGCTCGAAACATTGGTTGCTGATTTGAAGGCACAGTCACCTGATCATCTGGCAGTGACCGGCGATCTCGTCAACCTTGCCCTTGATGAGGAACTGGAAACGGCGGAGCGCTGGTTGAAAACACTCGGCAATCCCCACAATGTTTCGGTTGTGCCGGGTAATCACGACGCCTATGTGCCGGGCGCATTGAAGAAAACGCGGCGCTATTGGGCGCCATGGATGCTGGGGGACCGCGAAGTGGCCGAGCACCGCCCGGTCGAATTTCCTTACCTAAGGGTTCGCGGCGATGTGGCGCTGATTGGCGTATCCTCGGCACGGGCAACCGCCCCGTTCATGGCAACAGGCGATTTACGCGACCGACAGGCACGGCGTCTCGGCGAAATCCTTGACGAAACCGGCAAGCGCGGGCTTTTCCGGGTGATTATGATCCATCATCCGCCCGTGCGCGGCGCAGCGCCAGCGCATAAGCGGCTGCTTGGCATCGGGTTGTTTCAGCGGACCGTACAACAGCATGGCGCGGAACTCGTCCTGCATGGCCACACCCATCTGGCAACACGCTATGAAATCAATGGGCCCGACTGGAAAATCCCTGTTGTTTGCGTACCATCCGCCAGCCAGAGCTTTGGGGCGCACAAGCCACCGGCACGCTTCAATATTTTCGCAATCGAAAAGACGAATTCCGGCTGGTCGTGCCGCATGACCGAGCGCGGCATCGTCAACGCCGAAATGACTATCGAGACGATAGCAGAGCATGATCTGAACGTGGGCGCGGTTTCCGCAAACGCCTAAGTCTCAGAAATAGGGCGAGAGACGGTCCCAGAAAAAGGCAAGCAAAGCGCCTGCGCCCGCAAGCGCACCGATCAACAGCCAGATCACCGCATTGACGAAATCATTCACCATGGAACGATGCTGCCGTACCTGAACAACGGGCGTTACCACTGCTTGTGGAGTCGTTTCAATTTGTTTGGCTGGCTCGGGTTCAGCAGCTCCGTCACGCAGACTGATGCGCTCGCCTTCCATCATGCGCTGACGCTCGACAATCCGCTCGGCGATGTAATTGGTGACCGCATCCGAGATGGGTTTTACCTCGGTCGCTTCAGCCACAACGATCCGGCCAAGCCGGGTGTCCCGGACGAAACGATAGGTGCGGCGATCCCGCCCCATCATCACATGAGAGGTTGCATCGATCCACAAACGCGGCTGCAAACCGGTGGAAATGGCAAAATCCCATTGTTCGTCATCAGCAGGCACTTCATCGAAAACCGGCTTCAAATCTTCTGCCAGAATCTCGATGCGGGCGCGGTCCGCTTCCTTCATGTCGATGACAACGTCACCGCGATCGGCAGCCGCTACCTGAGCCCCGCGAATGGCATCGCCGAGCCTTCGTCCGTTATCAGGGATCTTGTCTGGCATCTCACTCATGGGCGCTTCCAGCAGGGAGGGTTAAGGCATCATTAACAATATGCCCGTGCCATTGCACCAGAAACTTGTCCGAATTCAGCCAGTGCCCACAGTTGCGAGAATCAGGCTGCTGACTTCATCAGGAATTTCCTCGATCAGCATATGCCCCGCCCCGTCAAACCGGTGTAGGGCGAAGCTGGATGGCAGCCCTTCCGATTGATAGAGAGGCAGAACATTGTCGAGCCGTCCCCATGCAAGAGTGACAGGCATCGTGAACGCTTCAAGAAACTCACGGGGAATTGTCCCTTGCAGCCCGTCCTTCATCATCCGGGCGAGAATGGCATCGAGCCGTTCGATCTGCCCTGGTTTCGCGCGCAGGTTTATATCGCGCCTTATCATGTCTTCGGGCACTGGATGACGCCAACCGAACATGCCTTCGAGCGCCATCTTCAGGTCATCATATTCGCACGCAGCCGCATAATGCTGAAGCAACCGGCCATTGATATCAGGACCAAAACCACCGGGCGCAAGCAATGTCAGCGATGAGACTTTCTCCGGCGCAAAAGCTGCGATCAAGACCGCCGTTGCGCCGCCCATTGAATGGCCGACCAGATGCACCTTCTGAATAGTCCGCCTGCCAATATCGTCAATCACCGCCTGCGCGAAATGACGTGCAGTCACAGCATCGGGATAATCAAGCGATGCTCCGTGACCGGGCAAATCAAAAGCAATGGTTGTGTGCTTTTCGGAGATTGTGGTCTGTACAGAATGCCAACTGGCAGCCGTTCCCCCAAAACCATGCAAGAAAACAACAAGCACACCCGCTTTCTCACCCATCTCGATTGCGCCCAGCTGGTGCATACATATCTCCCGACAAGAAAAAGGCCGCTTCACAGCGGCCTCTTATATCTGCCCGGCTTACTTGCCGATGATGCGATTGGCCGCCGAAACAATGCCCTCAAGCGAGGCGGCAACAATGCTCTTATTGATACCCGCACCGAAAATCTTGCCGTTCGGATGCTCGATTTCCATGTAGCTGATAGCCGCTGCATCGGAACCATGCTGGAGCGAATGCTCCGAATAATTGACGACTGAGAGCCTGAAACCGAGATAGTGCGACAGGGCATCAATGAAGCCATCAACAGGACCGGTGCCCCTGCCCTCGATCCGCTTGGTCTCGCCACGATCGGTAATTTCAGCGGAGAGAATGCGCAGACCCTTGTGTTCCGTATCCGGGTAGGTGTGATGATCCACAAACTTCAACCGTGCATCCGGCTGATCGACATAGACCTCGATGAACCGCTCATAGATCTTCTTGGACGGCATTTCCTTGCCTTCCTCATCGGTGATCTGCTGAATGTCCTCGCGGAACTCAACCTGCATGCCGCGCGGCAGGTTCAAGCCGTAATCGGCCTGAAGAATATAGGCGATGCCGCCCTTGCCTGACTGCGAATTGATACGGATGATCGCCTCATAGCTGCGTCCGACATCCTGCGGATCAATCGGCAAATACGGCACTTCCCACAGGGTCTTGTTGGCCTGTTTGATCGCCTTCATGCCCTTGTTGATCGCGTCCTGATGCGAGCCGGAGAAAGCCGTATAGACCAACTCGCCCACGTAAGGGTGGCGTTCCGGGATAACCAACTGATTGGAATACTCGTACACTTCCTTCATCCGGTTGATGTCGGAACAATCAATTTCCGGATCGACACCTTGCGTGAACATGTTCAACGCCAAGGTCACGATATCGACATTGCCCGTGCGCTCACCGTTGCCGAACAGGGTGCCTTCAACGCGATCAGCACCGGCCATCAGGCCGAGTTCTGTCGTGGCAATACCTGTGCCGCGATCATTGTGCGGATGCAATGAAATGATCAGATTCTCGCGATTATCAAGCTGACGGCACATCCATTCTATACGGTCTGCATAAACGTTCGGCGTCGACATCTCGACCGTTGAGGGCAGATTGATGATCAGCTTGTTATCAGCGGTCGGTTTGACGATCTCGGTAACCGCGTTGCAAATCTCCAGCGCGACTTCCAGTTCCGTGCCGGTAAAACTCTCCGGCGAATATTGGAAGCGGAAACCGCCACCTGCCTTGGCAGCCATATCGGTGATCATCTTCGCCGCATCAGTGGCGATGGTCTTGATACCACCGACATCCTTGTTGAAGACAACCCGGCGCTGCAATTCGCTGGTCGAATTGTAGAAATGGACAATCGGCTGGGTCGCGCCTTGCAATGATTCGAAAGTGCGCGTGATCAGTTCAGGACGGCACTGCACCAACACCTGCAGGGATACATCATCGGCAACATTGCCTTGCTCGATGCACCAGCGGGCAAAATCAAAATCCGTCTGCGACGCCGATGGAAAGCCGATCTCGATTTCCTTGAAACCCATATCGAGCAACAGGGCGAACATCCGCACCTTGCGGTCATGGCCCATCGGGTCGATCAAGGCCTGATTGCCATCACGCAAATCGACGGAGCACCAGATCGGCGCTTTCTCGATTCGCTTGGACGGCCACTGGCGGTCTTTCAGATCAACGATTGGATAAGGTTCGTACTTTTTATGGGCGTCGGGCATACCCACAATGCGGGGAGTGGTCATATCGGTCATTTGCTTCTCGTTTCCGGCCGTCTGCGCAACTCTGGCGCACGTGCAGCACTTTTTTCAAGCGTTGGAATGGTCTTGTAAAGGGGTAAGGAGCAAAAAGCCTGGCGGCACTTTCGACCGCCGGACGCTCCTCTCAACGAGCCCGGCGATCGCCGATAAGGTCGAGAAGTAGCGGAAGGAGATAGGCGCGGCTGGTCAAACCCGCAAAAGCGGACTTGGCAAAAGACGACTGATGTGTCTGGCGCGTTTTCATGGGCCAGACAATTAAACGACTGTCTGGCCGGATGCAAGGGGCTGTTTTGTTAGTTCTTCTTCAGTTGAGCCGTTGTCCCCGAAAGCCACTCGCTGACGACCTTCACGTCATCACTGCCAAGACCGTGATCTGATTTGATCGACCGTGCTTCAACGAGAGCACCATGCGAGCGCAGCAAAGTCTCCAGCGCCGGAGCAAATGGAGCATAGGTCTGGTCGGAAACACCTGATACCGTGAGAACCCGCGCACCGGCGAGATTGGCATCGGTGTTCTCGGTCAGCACAGGCATGGAGCGCAAAAGCACCGCCTGCTTGACCATATCAGGGTAGAGCATCATCACAGCTCCAACGAGATTGGCTCCGTTGGAATAGCCGAGATATGTCGTGCGCTTCAGATCAATCTTGTACTTGTCCGTTGCCTGTTTCAAAAACCCGGCAAAGGCCTTTGCTTCGACGTGAATATCCTTCTGGTCAAAACTGACAGGTGTCAGGCGACGATACCAGCGGCTGGTCCCGTCCTGAACGATGCGGCCACGAACAGCGAGCAACAGGGCGTTTGGCGCAATCTTTGTGGCCAGCGAGACAAGGCTCGTTTCATCCTGCCCCGAACCGTGCAGAAGAACCATCGTATCGCCATTCGGGTCTTCTGGACGGTAAATGCGATATTTGAATGCGAGATCGTCACGCAGCGTATTTTCGCCTTGTGGAAGAATTTCGCCTTTGACTGCCTTTTTCAAAATGCCTGCACTGCCCGTTGTTGCAACAATATTGATCGGCTTCGCCTTCTCGGGCGCCGCCATCGCAGCCTGCGGCTTCTGCGCACAGACGTCAGTGTTATTTTTACCCATGGCACCAAATGGATCAACCGTATTTGACAGGTCCTGCGCCTTGGCCGCGACGGGCTTGTCGCAATCAATGATGCTCCGCGCGCTTGCCGGATAAACAGCTGCGATCAAAGAAAGTCCTGTTATTGCTGCATAAATATACGGTTTACCCATAAGTTAATCCTGACAGTTAAAGGTTAACTAACTTTGTAAACAGCCGCGGTTGTCCGCTCGGCGCTGCCATGCGTTCTTGGCGCTCATTTCCTTTGGGAATTGATGCTTGCCGCCAAATTTCCTGTCCCCTGACCCCACGCCCCCGGCGTTGCATCATCAATGGAGAATTGCATTGCTGCGCGACCATGTCGTTCAGCAGCTCCCCTATGTCAACATAATTGTAACGAAATCATGACGAGATGAAACATTGCGTGACAAATGTTGCAGCCGCGCATCGATTTCCCCAAATTTTAGTGATGGACTAGTCTCAAGCAAAAGGAACAGCAGCCGTGCCGATCGGTAGTTTTGCCTCATCTTCCGGCTCGACATGGATGACGACACTTGAGTCGGGAATCTGAGCCATCAGCGCATTTTCCATCCGGTCGCAAATAACATGCGCATCACCAACGCTCATGCTGGCGTGAACAACCAGATGAAACTCGATAAAGGTCACACGGCCCGCAATCCGGGTCTTGAGGTCATGCACTTCAAGCGCACCATCTGCATTCGCCGAGATAATGTCACGGATGCGCATGGTTTCTTCGGTCGGCACACCGACATCCATCAGACCCTGCACCGATGATCCGATCACGTTCCAGCCCTGCCAGAGAATGTTAAGGGCAACGATGACGGCAAGCAGGGGATCAAGGATTGTCCAGCCTGTTATGACAGCACCGACAAGGCCGATGAAGACGCCGATAGACGTGACTACATCCGTCATGATGTGTTTGCCGTCTGCGAGCAGCGCCGGTGATTTATATTTGCGTCCCCGGCTGATCAGCAATGTGGCCCAGAAGGCATTAACGAGAGAAGCTGCACCGTTGATAGCCAGACCCAGCCATGGCTGATCCAGAACCCTCGGCGCTTCCCAGGCAGACCAGACTTCCCGCAGGATCAAAAGCGCTGCCACAACGATCAGCACGCCCTCGAGCACCGCCGAAAAATACTCGGCCTTGTGGTGCCCGAAAGGGTGATTCTGGTCGGCTGGCTTATGACTGACACGAATAGCCCACCACGCGGCGAGCGCCGCCACCACATTCACAATCGATTCCAGCGCATCCGAATAGAGCGCGACGGAACCCGTGACGTGATAGGCGGCATATTTCAATGCCAGCACACCGATGCCGATAAAAATCGACCAGAATGCCAGTCGCTGGACGATTTTCTCACCTTCCATCAGGCAGCTCGTTCCTTGGCTTTGCGCGGCAGATGCGCCACGACATTCTCGATCATGCGCATACCCGCATTGTGTCCGAGGGTCATAATCGATTCCGGATGGAATTGCACCGCCGCAATCGGTTCACTCTTGTGCTCGAACGCCATGATGACACCGTCTTCCGTTTCTGCCGTCACGATAAACTCATCCGGCAACCGGACCGGATCGGCAAAAATCGAATGATAACGGCCAACCGTGACTTCCTTCGGCAGGCCGGAAAAAATCTTGCCCTGCTTTGTAATGCGGATACGTGACGGTTTTCCATGCATGGGAACATGCAACTGCCGGAGTGACCCGCCGTAAGCTTCCGCGAGGGCCTGCAAACCGAGACAGACGCCAAAAATCGGCAGATCGCGCTTACGTGCTTTCTTGATTGTCGCCTTGCAGTCGAAATCCTCTGGCGTACCGGGCCCCGGCGAAAGCACGACCAGATCAGGCTTCAATCGATCAAAGACTTCCTCAGGCACAGGCGTGCGAACCGTTGTCACAGTAGCACCGGTCTGGCGGAAATAATTGGCCAGCGTATGCACGAACGAATCCTCATGATCGACAAGCAGGATCGACAGTCCCTCGCCGACCCGGGCAACCGCCCGTTCTTCCGGCAGGACATTGCTCTTGTGCGCATCACGCACCGCCGCAATCATCGCGGAAGCCTTGAGTTCGGTCTCTGCCTCTTCCTCTTCGGGAATAGAATCGAACAGCAGCGTTGCACCGGCGCGAACCTGCGCTATACCATCCTTGATACGGATGGTGCGCAGTGTCAGACCTGTATTCATATCGCCATTGAAATTGACCATGCCAATAGCGCCGCCGTACCACGCACGCGGACTACGCTCGTTCTCTTCAATAAAGCGCATGGCCCAGAGTTTTGGCGCGCCAGTCACCGTCACAGCCCATGCATGGGAGAGGAAACCGTCAAAGGCGTCCATATCCTCGCGCAGACGGCCTTCAATGTGGTCGACCGTATGAATGAGGCGCGAATACATTTCGATCTGGCGACGGCCAATCACGCGCACCGAGCCCGGCTCGCACACGCGGCTCTTATCGTTACGATCGACGTCCGAGCACATGGTCAGCTCGGACTCATCCTTCTTCGAGTTAAGCAGTTTGATGATCTGCTCGGAGTCGGCGATGGCATCCTCACCGCGCTTGATGGTGCCTGATATCGGGCATGTCTCAATACGGCGGCCAACCACGCGCACGAACATTTCAGGCGACGCGCCGACCAGATATTCATTGTCGCCAAGATTGATGTAGAACGAATAGGGCGACGGGTTGATGGCTTTCAGACGACGCGAGATGACCGAGGGCTTGGTCTCGCAGCGCTCATAAAATGTCTGGCCCGGCACCACTTCAAAGAGATCGCCGCGCTTGAAGCTTTCCTTGGCCTTCTTCACCAGTTCCGCATAAACACCGGGATTGTGATCACCGCGTCCGGGAATCTTGTCCGTCGGCTTGAACGCCTTGGCTTCCGTCTCACGCGACAGGCCTTCGGTGGAAGCACCTTCAAACGCATATTCATAGCGGTCGAGCCATGCCTTGGCCGCGTGGTGGTCAACAACAAGAATTTCATCCGGGAGATAGAGCACTATATCGCGCTGATCATCCGGCCGCTTCAGCTTGTACTGGATCGGATCGAACTGGAATGCGAGGTCATAACCAAACGCGCCATAAAGACCCAGATTGGCGTCCTCTTCCGTGAAGAACAGGGCGACGATGCCGCGCAACACTGTAAATACGGAGGGAATACGCGAGCGCTCTTCTTCGGTGAACGGGCGGCTTGGCAAGGCAATTTCGAGTTCGAGCTTGGTTGCGCTCACGGAGCTGACCGAAACTTCGGCAAGCGTTAAAACCGTCTTGTGGATCGGCTTCAGCAACACTTCGCCGCGCTTATTCAACGCCTCGATGGTCATGTGCCGACCATTGGAGGTGATGGCAACCGGTGGATCGATGATGGCGGTATCCCAGCGCGTATAACGGCCCGGATACTCGTAGTTGGAGGAGAAAACCGCGCCGCGTCGTTCATCCAGTGCATCGACATAGCTGTCGATGGCGCTGGCATAGGCCGTCGCAATACGTGACCGGGAAATCGTAACACCACCTGCGGTGTCGAATATTTCCACATCGCCCTCAATTCTATGCATCATCATTTCCACTCCGTTGCATTTGGCCTTGGGGGTTTTGCAGGCGGTCAAACAAAAAGGCCGCCCGGAAAACCCGTTGCGGCCCTGATCCCTTTACGTGCGTGCAAAAGGCTTGTGTGGCCGCTTTCAGCGAGCCCACCACCAACCATTTGAAATAATAACGCACGTGTTCATGGCGGTGATTGTTAGCGTCACGCGGCGGCGCTTGCAACAGCAAAAATCGCGGCCGCGAAAATCGTTCAGAACAGCCCTTCGATCAAACCCTCATCGTTGAGGTGAATGCGCTCGGCCGACGGTGACTTCGGCAGGCCCGGCATGGTCATGATCTCACCGCAGATCGCAACGACGAAACCAGCACCCGCCGACAGTCTGACCTCGCGCACATGCACCACATGATTGACAGGTGCGCCGCGCAAATGCGGATCGGTCGAGAACGAATATTGCGTTTTCGCCATGCAGACAGGCAGATGGCCATAGCCCGCCGCTTCCCACTGCCGAAGCTGCTCACGCACGCTGGCATCAGCATCGGCTTCGGCACCGCGATAGATTCGCTTGACGACCGTTTCTATCTTGTCGAACAGCGAGAGTTCATCCTCGTAAAGCGGTGAAAATTGCGCCGAACCGCTTTCGGCCAGAGACACCACCTTATGCGCCAATTCTTCAATACCGGCTGATCCCTGCGCCCAGTGCTTGCATAAAATGGCTTCCGCACCGTGGGCTGCCACGAAATTCCTGATCGTTTCGATCTCGGCATCTGTATCGGCACTGAAATGATTGATCGCGACGACAACGGGTACACCGAACTGCCGAACATTTTCCATATGGCGACCAAGATTGGCGCAACCAGCCTTTACAGCCGCTGTGTTCTCAAGACCGAGATCATCCTTGGCGACACCGCCATGCATTTTCATCGCGCGAACGGTGGCAACGATAACGGCAGCAGCCGGTTTCAACCCAGCCTTGCGGCATTTGATATTGAAGAATTTTTCCGCTCCAAGGTCTGCACCAAAGCCCGCTTCCGTCACCACATAATCCGCAAGCTTGAGCGCAGTGGTGGTAGCGACAACAGAATTACAGCCATGGGCAATATTGGCGAAGGGTCCACCGTGAACAAAGGCAGGGTTGTTTTCCAGCGTCTGCACCAGATTGGGCTGCATGGCATCTTTCAGGAGAACCGCCATCGCCTTGTCGGCTTTGAGGTCCCGCGCGTAGACGGCGGTTTTGTCGAAACGATAACCGATAATGATATTACCCAGCCGCTGCTCCAGATCGTGCAGATCGGTCGCAAGACAAAGGATCGCCATTACTTCCGAAGCCACGGTGATGTCAAAACCAGACTCGCGCGGAAAACCATTGGCCACGCCGCCAAGTGACGAGGCAATGTCGCGCAGCGCGCGGTCATTCATGTCCATCACCCGCCGCCATGTTACACGGCGCGTATCGAGGTTGAGTTCATTGCCCCAATAGACGTGGTTATCGATCATGGCCGCGAGCAGATTGTGGGCCGAGGTGATGGCGTGAAAATCGCCGGTAAAATGCAGGTTGATGTCTTCCATCGGAATAACCTGCGCGTAGCCGCCACCCGCAGCGCCGCCCTTGATGCCAAAACAGGGACCGAGCGAAGCCTCGCGAATACAGACAATCGCCTTCTTGCCGATGCGGTTAAGACCATCCCCAAGCCCCACCGTGGTTGTCGTCTTGCCTTCGCCTGCAGGTGTCGGGCTGACAGCCGTCACCAGGATGAGCTTGCCGTTCTTGGCATCCTGCTTCGAACGAATGAACTCTGCCGAGAGCTTTGCCTTGTCGTGGCCATAGGGAACGAGGTGTTGGGGATCAATGCCGATCTTCGCGCCAATCTCGAAAACCGGCTTTTTGTTTGCGGCGCGGGCGATCTCAATATCTGATTTGATGGCGGCCATCGGCATTGCTCCCTGTTTTGAATACGCCAAATAGCATCGCAGAAACGAAATGGGGATAGTGAGCAGCTCACTATCCCCAATTGCACGTTTATTTTTGCGGTTTTGCCGCTTATTCACCCATGGCGATGAGGCTGGCATTACCACCGGCAGCAGCTGTGTTGACCGACACCACCTGTTCCAGCGCAAAACGCGAGAGGTAAGACGGTCCGCCGGCTTTGGGGCCTGTGCCTGAAAGGCCCGAACCGCCAAACGGCTGTGTCCCGACAACCGCACCAATCGTGTTGCGGTTGACGTAGACATTGCCCGTATCGAGCCGGTCGATAACTTTGGCCACCGTCGCTTCAATCCGCGTATGCAGACCGAACGTCAGGCCGTAACCTGTTGAGGCAATCTGATCGAGTACCTTGTCGAGATCCTTGGCCTTCCAGCGCACCACGTGCAGAACCGGACCAAACACTTCCTTTTCCAGCGCTTCCGCATGGTTGAGCTCAACAATATGCGGCGCGAAGAACAGGCCCTCATCCGGCGCAGCACCGGCATAGCGCACCTTCTGGCTCTTACGCATCGCGGTGATATGCGCCGAGAGCATATCGCGCTGCGCCTGATCGATGATCGGGCCAACATCAGTGGATGCCAATGACGGATCGCCAAGGGTCAACTCGCGTGCCGCACCCTCGATCATCTCAAGCATATTGTCGGCGATATCTTCCTGCAGATAGAGGATACGCAGCGCCGAGCAACGCTGACCAGCCGAACGGAAGGCTGACATGACGACATCATCGGCAACCTGTTCCGACAAGGCGGTTGCATCGACGATCATGCCATTGAGACCACCGGTTTCAGCAATCAGCGGAACGATCGGGCCTTTCTTTGCCGCAAGAGTCCGGTTGATAGCCCAAGCCGTATCGGTCGAGCCGGTAAAGGCAACGCCCGCAATATCCGCATGGGATGTAAGCGCCGCACCGACAGAGCCGTCACCCGGAACATAGAGCAGGGCATCCTTTGGAACACCCGCTTCATGCAGAATCCGGATTGCCTCATAGGCGATGAGCGGTGTCTGTTCGGCCGGCTTGGCCACCACAGTATTTCCGGCGGCAAGCGCTGCTGTCACTTGTCCCAGGAAAATCGCCAGCGGGAAATTCCATGGGCTGATGCAGACAAATGCCCCGCGTCCACGATGACGCAGTTTGTTGTCTTCACCTGTTGGTCCGGGCATGACCTTGTCAGCGGCAAACTGGCGGCGCGCTTCGGCCGCATAGTAGCGGCAGAAATCCACAGCTTCGCGGATTTCGGCAATGCCGTCATCCAGTGTCTTGCCCGCTTCACGGGAAAGAAGGTCCATCAGCAGGTTACGATTGCTTTCCAGAAGGTCAGCTGCTTTTTCAAGCGCCTTGGCGCGGGTTTCAACCGGGACGCGCGACCATGCGGTAAAACCCTTCTTGGCAAAAACAACAGCTTTTGCGGCTTCATCGGCTGTAGCAAAAACAACTGTACCGACAGTGGAACCATTGACCGGAGAAATCACATTCTGGGCTTTGCCTGACACTTTCACGCCATCGATCAGCGGCACAGCATTAACAGTGCGGGATGCCTTGGCAATTCCACTCAAGAGTCCCGCCAGTTCCTTGCGGTCACCAAGTTCCACGCCAGCCGAATTGGCGCGCTTGCCGTAGATTTTGGCAGGCAACGGGATGTGCGGATGGCGATAACCCTTGCCATCATTGAGCTTTTCCGCCGGGCGCACCAGCAAGTCAGCAATCGGCACATTGCTGTCGCCAACCACTGAAACGAAAGACGAATTGGCACCGTTTTCGAGAAGGCGGCGCACGAGATAGGCCAGAAGATCGCGATAACCACCGACAGGCGCATAGATGCGGCAGGCGATTTTCTCATCCTTTTCCGTAATCTGTTTGTAGAGGCTCTCGCCCATGCCATGCAGGCGCTGGAATTCAAAACCCGTTTTGTCGTCACCGGCCATTTCCAATATCATCGCAACGGTGAGCGCGTTATGCGTGGCAAATTGCGGGAATATGCGTGGGCGTGCATCGAGCATTCGTTTGGCGCAGGCCATGTAAGATGCATCGGTTGCAGGCTTGCGGGTAAAGACTGGATAATCCGGCAGGCCACGTTCCTGCGTGCGTTTTACTTCCGTATCCCAGTAAGCGCCCTTGACCAGCCGCACCATCATCTTGCGGTTATGGCGCGCGGCCAGCCGGTCGATATGCTCGATCACGTCAAGCGCTCGTTTCTGATAAGACTGAATGGCAAGACCAAAACCGTCCCAGCCATCAAGCGACGGATCGGCAAAAACCCGGTCGATCACATCCAGCGACAGCTCCAGACGATCCGCTTCTTCGGCATCAACCGTGAAGTTGAGATCATAGGATTTGGCTTTCTGCGCCAGCGCCAGAAGATCAGGCACCAGTTCAGCCATAACCTGATCATGATGGGTGGCGAGATAACGCGGGTGCAGAGCCGACAGCTTGACCGAAATGCCCATACGATCCGGCAGCTTCTTGTTGCCCGTGGCGCGGCCAATCGCATCGATAGCATCGGAATAGGACTTGAAGTACCCACGCGCATCCTTGCGCGTGCGGGCGCCCTCGCCCAGCATATCGAAGGAATGGCGATAACCCTTGGCTTCGTTCGACGCGGCGCGCTTCAACGCATCCTTAATGGTTTCACCAAGAACAAAGTGATGCCCGAGATAACGCATGGCCTGCTTGGTGGCCGTGCGCACTGTGGGAAGGCCGATGCGCTTGACCAGTGAGGAAATTACGCCTTCCGGGGTCTCACCGGGCTTGATTACTTTGGCGGAAAGGCCCAACGCCCAGGCGGATGCCGATACAAACCATGTATCGCCGCTTGGCTCGTGTTCCGACCATTTACCTTGCTTGAGCTTGTCCTCAATCAGCTTGTCCTGCGTTGCCGCATCCGGCACACGCAACAGCGCTTCGGCAAGCACCATCAGCGCCAGACCTTCGCGGGTGGAAAGCCCGTATTCACGCAGGAAATCCTCGACGCCGCCGATACCACTGGCTTCCTTGCGAATCGTGGCGATATATTTGCTGGCGCGCGCATCAATACGGCGGTTGACCTCTTCCGGAAGCGCGATGGTTTGCAGCAAAGATGCAACCAATTGCTGATCATCGACAGCATATGGCGCAGTAAAATCGTTTGAAGACGGCAATGGTCTGGTCATCAGGCTTCCCCTTATTGATTTTTCCCATATAATCTATTCCACTTGGTTCTTCTCACCAATGAAAGCTGACAAATCAGCGTAAAAAACTAAAAATACGGGGTGTTTTAGAGATGAAAAATTTGGACAGCCTTGACCGGCGCATTTTGCGCGAGCTGCAGAAGGACGGACGGCTCTCCAACACCGAATTATCCGAGCGTATCAGCCTTTCCCAAACGGCGACGACCGAACGGGTCAAGCGCCTGACAAGGGATGGCTATGTTCTTGGCTACACCGCCAGACTGTCGCCGAAAAAGCTCGACCGCGCAATGCTGGTCTTTGTCGAAATCAAGCTCGACCGCACCACGCCGGATGTTTTCGCCACCTTTGCGGCAGCGACACGGCGCAACCCCGATGTTCTGGAATGTCATATGGTCGCCGGTGGATTTGACTATCTCATCAAGGCACGCGTAGCAGACATGGAACACTACCGCCGGTTTCTCTCCGACGCCCTGCTCTCACTGCCGGGTGTTCGCGAAACACACACCTATGCGGTGATGGAAGAAGTTAAGGAAACAACACACCTTCCGGTCTGAACAAGACGCAAGCCACAAGGCGTGCCGCCAGCGATCCACAACCGGACACGTATCCTGATACAACTTCCCGTTCGTTGCAGAACCGGCTCATACACATCATCAATGGAAGAGTTAAGAGCTATAGCAGCGACACCGGGCCAGCGGTGTATCGGAGAAGATCGGCTACTCCGACTGCGGCAACAGCCTTGCTGTTAACCTTGGAGGTGTCGCGATGCGATTTTTTAAATTGCTGAGCATCACCCTGGAAATGAAAAAGATCCGGAGTCACTGGCAATTGACCATCCGGATCCATTTCAGATAACCAGGAAAGAGGGCGGGCGAAAGCTCGCCCTTACTCCGAGACAAACTATAGCATTTTATCCAATCAAGTCCACTATTGTTGCAGCACCTGCTTGATATCGATCAGGTTGGAACGCACACGCAGAATATAAAAACCCATGGTTGTCAAATGGTTGGGCAACAACCAACCGCCCTCGCTGCCATTGGCGATAATCCACGGCCGGATGTTGAGCGCTGAACGCAACTGTCCGTCCATGCCATCCCACAGCGGTGTCAGATGCTTTTCCTGCAGGACCTGCTTGAAATCAACCTGCGCCGCATTCATCAGGCCGTAATAGGCATAAAGCTGGCCATAAGCGAACCAGAACCGGTCATCGGCACGGGTATCGAACCAGCCATAATTGTTGTTCTCGGAGCGATCCTTCAAGATAGCCGAAGTTGCACCGATATCATTGGCGATACGGTCAATGAACTGGATGAGATTGTCGGCACGCGCGTCAAACACGGCATTGCAGGTTTCAAGCTTCGAATTGAAAGTTCTGAGGTCCTTGACTGCCGAACGGTAATAGCTGGGTGTCGGTGTCTTGGGTCCAAACGGACTAAGACCGAAATACCAGGAATCCTCGGTAAACTGCAGATTGCCACGTGCCTTCTGCAGATCGCCGTCAATCTGCGATGTCCCGCGGACACGGCCAAGCGTGTCGACAAGTTCAACTGCGGTACGCCGGACGGCGGAATTAATACCACGCTGGAAGGCGGCCTTGTTATCGAGGAATGGCGTATCATCCCACGACATGCCGAAGAAACCCATCTTGAACAGCAGCATGGACGATATCCAGGCATTCTGGTTCACGTTGAAGTCGGTAAGATCAGCCGTCACCTCGACAACAGCAGACCGGGCGCAGGTCTTGGGTGCCGTTTCAGCCGCTTGAGCGGGCACCGGTTCACCCGCCGCCACTTCGCGCTTTTCAAAATTATAGGCCGCGACGTAATCCGGGTTAAAATTGGTCCAGACCTGAGTGACCCAGAAGAAATAGCCATACAGCCCTATCCAGAGGATCACCAATGCGCCAACAACTGTCTTCAATATCCAGCCGCGCTGCGTGTACCAGCTTCCCAGCCACATGAACGGCCATAGGACGATACCGACCGCATAACCGATGCCGCGTCCGATCAGGTAAAAAATCCGGCTGAAGAAATTAATCACGGGGTCGAGCATTGTGCATCCTTGTTAGGAGGTGAGACCGTAGAGCCGTTTGCGCAGCCCTTCCTTGTCCTTCAAATAGGTTGTTTTGAGTATATCGACAACGTGTTCCTGATAGGTGGGGCTCCATTTGGTGTAATCGGCATAGAACCCCTGCTTGTTGAAGACATAGCGCGAGAGAAAATCCCACGGCACAAAATCGCTGATCAACTGATTGACCAGCCAGGCATCGGAGTGGCGCGGCAATGCCCGCACAACCAGAAAGCGGCGCGCCGGATCAATCTCGGACAGATTGATTTGTCCGGTCTGGGCGATTTCGCGTTTGACCGCATTCAGGAAAGGCCATGTCCCGTCATGATTGATCAGGCTCGCATTGGCGTGAATCCACGTCTGCAACCAGATGCGGTCGATGCCAGTCAGATTGCGCTCTGGCTCAAGTGTCTGGATGAGATGGCGAATGATCATCTCGCCGCGGTTTTCCAGATAGCCTGACTGTTCGACCCACGAGCCACGCGGCAATTCGATACGGCCCGTCGAGGATAGAAACTGGAAGACCTGATCGGCGTCCTTGATGGAGATGTAATTCACCTGCCAGGGGCGTGAGCGCCGAAAGCCCGGCGCAGCTGGATCGCCGATGACCGTGGTCGTATTGTCATCGACAAAGATGTAGATGCCGCCGAAATGGCTGGTCCAGAAGGCCTTGTGGCGAAAGATTACCTTGTCAGGCACCAGCGAATTCTCGCGGATATCACCGGTAACCTTGGCAAGCTCCACCATACGGTTCAGAACATCATTATCGCGCCATGTGTTCGGTTCATTCTGTAGCCGGTCCACCAGCAGGCGCAATTCAGCCGCCTGCCCCATGACATTCTCAGCCGAAAGCACGCGGAATTCGACCTGATTGATCGACAGCAGATCTTCAATATCATTGACAACAGAGACGCTATCTTCGATCTCGCCATAGATCACATCCTTGATCGTCAAGGCATTGATCGCTCGCGCATTGCTGTTGAAGAATTCGTACATCAACTGCGATGTATTGGAGAACTGCGTGTGGACCACCGGCAAGGTGGCCTGGTCAGGCGTGAGAATGATAAATCGCCTGTTAACGCCATTGGGATCAAGATAAGACGCATCTTTCAGCTCGGTGGCAATCTCTGGGGAGAAACCGGTCCGATCGATCTCGAAGGTCTTCAGGTTCGTTGCCTTGAACCCGAACGCCGTCAGCGCGCGGTTGTAGCGCTCGATCAAATGCGGCTGATCAACAGTCAGAAGACGCCCGTAAATCAGCTCGTTTTCGTAGAGAAGGTCCATCAGGCGTCCCACTGCCCCTTGGCTTTCAAGTCTTCCACTTGCTTGATTGCCCGTTCGCGCAGACGCGCATCGCGGACAATCTTCTCAACAGCGGCATCGTCTGACTTATCGGCATAGCGGAATTCCGAATCCGCATAGCGGTTGGTTTCCTGCAGCACCATTTCCATCGTGAAAGGCTTGCGCAACTCTTCGACCATCGCCTTCTTCTCATCATAAGGCTTATGCATGAAGCTTTCGGGTTTTTCGAACCATTCATCCGGCAGCTCTATATCCATCGCCCGCATCTTGATGGCATCCGTGACGTTCTTGATGGCGCGGCCGGTAAAACGAGGCTCGCGCTCCTTGATCATGTGCAGATAGGTACCGATATCAGCGAGTGTTTCCGGCTCACCATTTTCGGCAATGAAGCGCTCATAGACAAGCTTCAACCCATCTTCCTGCGGCTTCGACAATTGATCATAGGCGGTTTCAACGGCCCGCTCGATCTGCTGATCCTCGAACAGCTTGTGCTCGCCAAGCGGAATCTTGTGGTTCTTGCCTGCGAGCAATGCGAAAATATCGATATAATCGTTGCGCGTCTGCGGGCCATCAACCAGCCAGCGGGCACCGGCGCGCTGGCGCAGCGCGTCATCGACATTTTCAGGATAGTTGGAAAACATGCCGAAAGAACAATTGCCGCGCACCACGGTCGAGGCCCCGGCAAAGGCTTCCATCAGCACGCCGGTGATTTCCTGCTGTCCGGCGGAGGCTCGGTCGTCGGATCGCCGCGCTGCTACCTGATCAATATCATCGATGGTGCCGAAGCCGATGATGCGCGGATTGAGCACGTTATTGACGAACTGACGGCAGTTCTGTCCGGATTTGCCCTGATAGGATGAAATCTGGTCGACACCGAAATTCTCATAGTGGAAGGCATAGCCTGCCACCTGACAATAATCATTGACGAGACCGGCAATCATCTGGATCAGCGTCGTCTTGCCAGTGCCCGGCGCGCCATCGCCAATGAAGGTGAACAGAAACCCGCCCAGTTCCACAAAAGGATTGAGCTGCCGGTCAAAATCATAGGCCATCAGCATTTTGGACAGCTTCAGGGCCTGATATTTGGCAATGTGGTTGCCGACGACTTCTTCGGGTTTGCGGAAGGTCATAACAAGCGGCGCGCGTTTCTTGCCCGGCGCTACATCAAAACCATCAAGCGTGAAATCATCGCTGTCGAGCCGCAGATGTGTGTCTTCGAAACTGCCCAAGCCATCAAAACGGCCCTTGCGTTGCAGCAGCCCTTCGATGGCCGCAGCGGCATAGGCTTTTGCCCGTGCCAGCATGGTCTGTTCGTCGGCAGCCCCGGCAATCGCCCGATCAAGTCCGCCAATGACGGATTTCAGCGCATCCTGCGCCGTATCGAAATTAAACTCCGGTGCTTTGATATCATTGGTGGCCTGCGTATCCGCTTCGATCAATTGTGACAGATAGGCGGCAAGCGCAAAGGCCGATACATAGGCGGCGGCCGACAGCAGCTTCTTGAAATGCGCAGCCTCTTCCCCTTGCAGCGGGGCGGAGGCATTGCGTGCCATCAGGTTCTCGAGGTCGCTCTGACGTGCGAAAACATCGGCCACCGCAAGCGCAACAGCAACGCCGCGGCGGGCGCGAAAGAGCAGTGTGTGCTGGGCAATGGACAGCATCTGATCATCCGGGCGCACGGCCTGAATTGTCTTGGTCAGATCCACTTCGCGCGTGGAACGCAAACCTCCGGTTGAAACCGTCGACACGAACCGGCGCCCCGTGCCGGCAATTTCTGTCCCGGATTTGGCATCGCCTGTTTCAAGCACGACAAAGCGTGTCACCATGGCCTGCGCCACCGGCAGATGCTTGGTGATGTCCTTCTCGTCAATGGTGGTCAAACCGACATCCATGATCGTACTCCCCTAAATGTCGCTGATGACCTGCCCATTGGACAGGATATGGGTTTTGAACCCGCTGAAAATACGGGTCGCCTCACCCGAAGCATAAAGCGCCTGATAGGCTTCATGCGGCACAAGCGCGTGCTGCTCATAGCTGCTGACACCCTGCCGCGCCGCTTCGAGATCATCCGTATTGATATAGAATTCCTCACGTGAAGGCTCCGAGGACCAGAGGCCACGCTTTCCCGGCCGCTCAGCCTTGGAGAAAACTTCCTGCATGGTCCAGGTCAGAAGCCAGGCATCTTCAGGCTTGCGCACGCGTTCAAGCACGTCCGCCACCTTCTGATTATGCTCGGTGATACCAGTTGTGTAGAACGGGCCGAGCACCACACGCCGCAATTGCTTGGGGTGAAGTTCAGGAAAATCAGTATCGAGACTTGTCGCGATGGTTATTGGCGACAGTGAATAGGCCGAATTCTTGGCGGCGAAATCATCAAAACGGCGCGCCAGCTCCGGATTGAGCAACCCGCCAACCGGCAATGGAATCCTGACCTTTGGATTGAGCTTGCCATCCTCGCCAACGAGGGTCTTCACGAGATCATCAGACGAGTCCTCGATGATTGCCATATAAATCAGCGGCAGGTTGGACGCGCCGTCAAACGCCCCCCAATGCACCACGTAGAGCGGTCGCATGGTTTTTGGATTGACCGAAACACGAATGGTAACCGGGAGGATGAAGGGAGAAAACACCTCGCCCTGCTCAACGGTTTCCAGATAAATCCGCTCAGCCATGGATTTTTGCAGGTCACGCGGGAATTCACGATGCCGCAGAATGAAATCCGCCATCTCGCTGCGCAAAGCCGTCGCAGGCGGAATGGCAGCAAGCCGGGCTTTCGTGTCCTTCTTGTCGTTTTCCAGTTCCAGCACGTTCTGGAAAACCGGAAAACCGCTTTCCGCACGCGAAATCTGAAACCGGTCGGTGAAGCCGATCCGGTTCCGCCAGCATTCAAAGGAGGCCTCCAGCCGCCGCAGATATTCCGATACGGTCTGTGCAACGAGATCGTGCTTATAGAGCGGCGACTGCTGGTTATTCAGAAATATATCCAGCCCGTCCAGTGCAGCACGTATCGCACCGAAATAGCGTTCGGCGGCTGTCAGGTCAGCATTCTCGGTCATGCATTAGCTCTGCACGTAATCAGCAGCGTTATGCTTCTTCAGGACTTCCGAGAACCGGCGTGAGAACGCATCATCGGCCAGCTTCTTGCGGCGCTGGATATCCTGCGTGCTGACCATGTTCTTCTCATGCATTTCGAGAAGGTCGCCAATATGCTTCTGTGCAGCAGCACCAACACCGGCCATGGTTTCTTCCGCTGCCGTATCGACCCGGCTGCCAAGTGTGTTGATCTTGTGCGCAACATCCTGCTGTGCCGCAGTTTTCAACGAATCTTCCAGCGCCTTGTAAAGCACGATGCGCTGTTCCGTATCGATGGAGAGCTTGTTGATCAGTGTGCTCTGCGCCGCGATCTGGTTGTTGAGCGAGTCGACAAAAGTCTGGAACATGGACGTGTAACGTTCCAGTGTCTGGCTTTCGGCCAAAAGCTCCTGCTCCTTCGCCTGACGCTCATTATACTCGGTTGCGAGTTTCGAGCGCTCACCTTCCAGTCCAGCACGGGTGCCCTGATCAGTGGAGGCGGCAATGCGGTTTTCGATGTCGAGCAACAACGGATTGAGTTCTTCAATACGCTTCTGTGTGGCTTCGAGCGATGCGACTGTCGTCTTGCGACGTTCGATCACATTGGCAAGGCTGGCTTCCGAGGTTTTGTACCGCGCATCGAGAACAGTCTTCTGTTCCTTCAGGATACCGACAATACGATCAGACTTGGAAAGCAGTTCCTGCAGATTGCCAGCCAGCGACATGTTGCGCACGCGGTCCGTGCGCAGGCGCTGCATCTTGTCTTTGGAGAAAACGCCAACCAGCTTTTCCCAGCCGGAATAGCTTTTCATGCTTTCAAATTCGGAACCGAAAACATTGGTCGCATCTTCAAGCCCAATGATCAGGTCGGCAATATTGCCTTCCATCACCTTCTGTTGACGCAAGACATCGTCAATCCGGGCATTTTCGATATCGAAATCGGGATTGCCAATCTTGGCGTCCGCCTTGGCGAATTTGTCGAGAACGACGCTGGACTGGTCAATTTTCGTCCGCATCTCATTGACCATGTTGCGGGTCTTTTCGATCTCGGTATCAAAACTCTGCAAACTCGCCATTCGTGTCTCCCCTGAATGCCCAGAACAAATTTATGTGTTATCTGCCGTCTGAATATAGACACGGCATTTAACGAAAAAAAGCCTGTAGAAAAATGACAGGCAATATTAAGCTGAAATATCGCTTAGTGGTCCGAAGTGATCCGCCCGGTTTCCTCTTCCCAATGCTTGCGGCAGAGCGAAACATAAACGGATTTCTCGATGGAGACCTGATCGCCCTCGACAATCGCCTTCCCCGCCGCGTCGTGGCGGACGACCATCGTCGCTTTCGAACCGCAATGACAGATGGTCCTGATTTCGCGCAACGTATCGGCAATCGCCAGAAGTTCTGCCGAACCCGGAAAAAGCTTGCCCTGAAAGTCAGTGCGCAAGCCGAAGCACATGACAGGCAGATGCAGCCGGTCGGCAACACGGGCCAGTTGCCAGACCTGTTCTCTGGTGAGGAACTGGGCTTCGTCGACAAAAACACAGCTCAAAGGGTTTTCCCCGTGTGCTGCGGCAATACGCGCGAAAAGATTGTCTTCATCACGATAGAGCTCGGCAGCAGCGGTGACGCCAAGACGCGAAGAAATCACGCCGACGCCGTTTTCCGCATAGTGCGCAGCCGTGAACATCATCGTTCGCATGCCGCGTTCCTGATAATTGTAGGACGCCTGCAACAGCAGGGTGGACTTGCCGGCGTTCATCGTCGAGTAGCTGAAATAGAGTTTTGCCATATCCGGGTTTAATCAGACTTGCGCCTGCGCTTGAAGCCTCTTGCCCGATGAAGGCGTAACTTTTACCGGAATATCAACAACTGTCGCGAATTGACCGGATTTATGCGCGGCTATGCTTGAACCCCTTCGAAATTGGTGATTGGTTCATGCTCTTAACAGCCGGTAGAAAACCGGAGAGGGAGAACAATCGATGAAAATGTTGACCAAACTCACTGTTTCACTGGCTCTCACACTCGCTGCGGGCACCGCTTTTGCCGCCGAGCCCGAGAGTTGCAAGTCCGTTCGATTCGCTGACGTCGGCTGGACAGACATTACCTCCACCACCGCAGCGGCAAGCGCCGTGCTCAAGGGATTGGGCTATTCCACGGATACAAAAGTCCTCTCAGTTCCGGTGACCTACGCTTCGCTTGGCAAGAAGGACATTGATGTATTTCTCGGCAATTGGACACCCAGCATGGCGGCGGACCTTAAGCCCTATCTGGACAACAAGACCGTCGAAGATCTCGGCCCCAACCTGACTGGCGCAAAGTACACTCTGGCCGTACCACAGTACCTCTATGATAAGGGCCTGAAAGACTTCAAGGATATCGTCAAATTCAAGGATGATCTTGGCGGCAAGATTTACGGCATCGAGCCGGGTAATGATGGTAATCGCTTGATCCTCGACATGATTTCCAAGGACGCCTTTGGTCTCAAGAGCTTTGAAGTTGCTGAATCATCCGAGCAGGGAATGCTTGCGCAGGTGGCCAAGCAGTCGAAAACCAAGGGGCCGATCGTTTTCCTTGGCTGGGCGCCTCACCCGATGAACACCAATTTCAAAATCCAGTATCTCTCCGGTGGTGATGATTTTTTTGGACCTGATTTTGGCGGCGCGACTGTTCACACCAATGTTCGCTCCGGCTACATGACCGAGTGCCCGAATGTTGGCAAACTTCTGACCAATCTCAAATTCGACCTGAAAATGGAAAATGAGATCATGGGCAAGATTCTTGACGATGGCGAAGATGGTCCGAAGGCGGCTTCCGAATGGCTGAAAGCCAATCCTGCTGTTCTCGATACCTGGCTTGCTGGTGTTACGACAGTTGACGGTAAAGACGGTCTGCCAGCTGTCAAAAAATCTCTCGGTCTCTAAGACCTGCCAATCATACCGTCCGGCGCATCCGCCGGGCGGTTCTTTCGCTTGATGCTGCAACCGACAGAGGAATTTTCGCTTGGACTGGCTAACACAAGACAAGATTCCGGTAGGCAAGACGGCAAAAGCCGTCGTCGACTGGCTCACGAACAATTTCGCCGGGTTTTTCGATGGGCTCGCCTATGTCATGCAGTCGTTCATCGACGGGCTCATGTTCGTTCTGAAATATCCGCATCCGCTGATCATGGTCGCCATTTTTTCCGCGATCGCCTATGCACTCAGGCGCTCGATTGCCGTGACACTGCTCACACTGTTCGGCTTTCTCTTCATTCTCAATCAGGGCTACTGGAAGGAAACGATGGAGACCCTGACGCTGGTTCTCTCCTCCTGCATCCTGTGTATGGGCATCGGTGTGCCCGTTGGCATCATTGCGGCGCATAGGCCGAAATTCTATTCGGCCATCCGCCCCGTGCTTGATCTCATGCAGACGCTGCCAACCTTCGTCTATCTGATTCCGGCTATTGTCTTCTTCGGTATCGGCATGGTGCCCGGCCTGATCGCAACGGCAATCTTTGTTCTCCCCGCCCCGATCCGGCTGACGCATCTTGGCGTTTCCTCGACACCTCAACATCTGGTCGAGGCAGGCGAGGCCTTTGGCGCGTCATCAAGCCAGCTTCTTTGGAAGATCGAGCTTCCCTACGCCATGCCGCAGATTCTGGCCGGCCTGACGCAGACCATCATGCTGTCGCTTTCCATGGTGGTTATTGCGGCGCTTGTTGGTGCTGATGGCCTCGGCGTTCCCGTTGTTCGCGCGCTCAACTCCGTCAATACGGCGCTGGGTTTTGAAGCGGGCCTTGTCATCGTGGTCGTCGCCATCGTGCTCGACCGTATTTTCCGTCCCGGCAAGGAGCCAGGTGAATGACCGCGATCACACTCGAAAACGTTTGCATCATTTTCGGCAAAAAGACCGAGGGCGCGCTGTCACTGGCCGATCAGGGCAAAAGCCGCTCGGATATTCAGGCGGAAACCGGCCATGTGCTTGGTGTCCACAATTGCTCGATCACCATTGCCGAAGGTGAAATCCTCGTATTGATGGGCCTGTCAGGCTCGGGAAAATCCACGCTTCTGCGCGCCATCAATCGCCTTAATCCGATTTCGCGCGGTTCGGTCGTCGTGCATCACGGCGGACGCTCGGTCGATGTCGGCAAGGCCGACAAGAACACACTGCGCGATCTGCGCAAACACCTTGTTTCCATGGTGTTCCAGCAGTTCGGTTTGCTGCCCTGGCGCACGGTGGAAGAGAATGTCGGTTTCGGCCTCGAACTGTCAGGTGTTTCCAAGGAAGAGCGTGCGGAAGCGGTCGAACAGCAACTGGCTCTCGTCAATCTCAAGGACTGGGCCAAGCGCAAGGTCGGTGAACTCTCCGGCGGCATGCAACAGCGCGTTGGCCTCGCTCGTGCCTTCGCGACAGGCGCACCGATCCTGCTCATGGATGAGCCCTTCTCGGCGCTTGATCCGCTCATTCGTACCCGCCTTCAGGATGAACTATTGAGTCTGCAGGAACGGCTGAAGAAAACCATTGTCTTCGTCAGTCACGATCTCGATGAAGCCATGAAGATCGGCAACCGCATTGCCATCATGGAAGGCGGGCGCATCATCCAGTGCGGTACGGCGCAGGACATCCTGCTCAATCCTGCCAATGAGTATGTTGCGGATTTCGTTTCCAACATGAACCCGCTCGGTGTGCTCCGAGCCGAAGACATCATGGTTCCGCTCGACCGCAGCAGGCCCGCCAACCGTCCCTTCGCAGCAACGGCACGGCGGGATACCCCGGTGCGTCAGGTCATGCAGGCGGTATCAAAGAATGGCGGCGATGTTGGCATTGTCGAGAATGGTTCCATCCTCGGCATGATATCCGCCGATGATATTGTGCGGGGACTGCTCAAACACCAGCGAAATTAGGCCAACACCGCGGCACACCAGTTATTTATCGTCGCTGTCTTCATCCTCATCATCGCCGGCCTTGTTGGCTGGTTGCCACGCGTGCGGCGTCACCTTCTTCTGCGTGTTTGAATCGGTGAATATCCACCAGCCGGCGTCAGTCTCGTCCCACTGACCGCCGGTCGCCTTCAGGCGATCAAGCGAACGGTATTGCGCGAGGGATTCGTTTTCCTGTCCGTCTTCATCTTTCCAGAAGACCTGAACCTTGCTGCCGTCTTTCGGGGCAGTTGCGATTGGCTGACGTCCGGTCATGATACCTTCCTCCCTGCAAATCTGTTGTGCGTGATTTGTGGTCCGTGGTTCGACAAGCTCACCATGAGGGAGAGGGGTGATGCAACGCTAATCGCAAAGATTGCAAAATTAGCCCCCCCTCACCCTGAGCCTGTCGAAGGGCGAACCAGAAACCCACGCAACGCACAATTCTGCCACCAGCAAAATCAGGCAGCTGCTTTTTTCTTCTCCAACCGCGCCCGGATACTGGCGACATCAGACTTTGGCGTGGCGGCAAACAGTGTCTTGGTATAGCTGTGCTGCGGGTTTGAGAACACTTCCTCGCGCGTGCCGTACTCAACCACTTCACCATAATACATCACCATCACCTCATCGGCGATGTAGCGCACCACAGACAGGTCATGGCTGATGAACACATAGGTCAGGTTGAACTCGTCCTGCAGATCCGCCAGCAGGTTGAGCACCTGCGCCTGAACCGAAAGATCAAGCGCCGAAACCGGCTCGTCCAGTACCAGCAGGCTTGGGCTCATCATCAGAGCCCTGGCAATGGCAATACGCTGGCGCTGACCACCGGAGAACATATGCGGATAGCGGTTGTAGTGCTCGGGACCAAGCCCGACCTTGACCAGCATCTGCATGGCAAGCTCGCGCCGTTCAGCAGTGGTCTTGTTGGTGTTGAGCAACAGCGGCTCACCCAGGACTTCACCGATCTTCTGGCGCGGGTTGAGCGATCCATAGGGATTCTGGAAAATGATCTGCACCTTGCGGCGCATTTCCGGTGTTACCCGGTCCTTGGCGATGTTGATGGGCTTGCCATCAATCAGCAATTCGCCTTCAGACTGCGGATCAATCAGCGTCAGAATGCGGCCAAGCGTCGACTTACCGCAACCGCTCTCACCGACAATAGCAAGGGTCTTGCCCTTTTCCAGCGTAAAGCTGACGCCCTTAACCGCACGCACGGTCTTGGGCTTGCCGAACAGGCCCCCACCGACATGATAGTCGCGGACAATATTGCGCCCTTCAAGAACGATCTCGCTCATGATGCTGCTCCTGCATTGGCGGCTTCGTTCTTCATAAAGTCTGCAACGGTTGACAGGCGGTCGCCCGTCGCGTTTTCCGGCAAGGCAGACAGAAGGGCACGCGTGTAAGGACTCTTGGGTGATTCAAACAGAGAGAGCACATCAGCCTCCTCCATTTTGCGCCCCTTGTACTGAACGATCACGCGATCAGCGGTTTCAGCAACAACGCCCATGTCGTGGGTGATCATGATCAGACCCATGCCGTGCTTGGCTTGCAGGCTGACCAGCAGGTCGAGAATCTGCTTCTGGATCGTCACGTCAAGCGCTGTGGTCGGCTCGTCGGCAATCAGCAACTTTGGATTGCAGGCAATCGCAATGGCGATCATGACGCGTTGGCATTGACCACCAGACATCTGGTGCGGGAACGAATTCAGCCGTTCCTCCGGCGTGGGAATACCAACCTGCTGCAACAGCTCGATGGCACGCTTGCGCCGGGCCTTGCCATCCATTTTCATATGGAAACGCAAAACTTCTTCCAGCTGGAAACCAACCGTAAAGCATGGATTGAGGCTTGCCATCGGCTCCTGAAAAATCATCGCCACGTCGCGGCCAACGATTTCCCGGCGTTGTTTGGTGCTCATGGTCAGCATGTCATGACCGTTGAAAGCCATTTTGTCAGCGGTCACAGTTGCGGTCTTCGGCAACAGGCCCATGACGGCAAGCATGGCCACTGATTTACCCGAGCCGGATTCGCCAACAATGGCCAATACTTCGCGAGCTTCGACGTGAAGGTCGATCCCCTGCACCGCCATGAACTGGCCGGAACTCGTGTCGAACCCAACCGAAAGATTCTTGATTTCAAGCAGAGCCATGATCTTAGCTCCTCTTCAGTTTGGGATCGAGGGCGTCGCGCAAACCGTCACCAACGAGGTTGATTGCAAGCACAGTAATCAGGATTGCGAGACCGGGGAATGTAACAACCCACCAGGCGCGCAGGATGAATTCGCGTGCTTCCGCCAACATCGTACCCCATTCTGGTGTGGGCGGTTGTGCGCCCATGCCAAGAAAGCCAAGCGCAGCCGCTTCAAGAATGGCATTGGAGAAGGACAGTGTTCCCTGCACGATCAACGGTGCCAGACAGTTCGGCAGGATCGTCTTGAACATCAGGCGTATATGACCAGCACCGGCAAGCTTTGCGGCGACTACATATTCGCGGTTCTTTTCGCTCATCACGGCAGCACGCGTAAGGCGCGCAAAGTGTGGTTGCAGAACCAGCGCAATGGCAATCATCGCGTTAAACAATCCCGGTCCAAGAATTGCCACCAGCACGAGTGCCAGAAGCAGCGGCGGGAAAGCGAGAATGATGTCCATGATGCGCATGATCAGCGCATCAACCCAGCCACGGAAATAGCCGGCAAGCACGCCAAGGATCACGCCCGTGACCATGGAAAGCGTTACGACGATCAGACCGATGAACAACGAGAAGCGCGCGCCATAAATCAGACGTGACAGCAGATCGCGGCCAACGGCGTCTGTACCCAGCAGAAATGTCGAATTACCGCCTTCCTGCCATGCGGGTGGTGTCAGCAGCGATTCGCGAAACTGTTCATATGGCGCATGCGGAGCGATGAACGGCCCGAGGATTGCGACAAGTACCAGAAAAATCAGAGTGACAAGCCCGATAACAGCGCCCTTGTTAACGCTGAAATAGAACCAGAATTCCGTGAACTGGCTCATGCGGCCCGATGAAGGGGCGGCGGTGAGCGTTACGGGAGGGGAAACTTCGTTAGTCACGGTTCCTCACTTTACGCGGATACGCGGGTTGACGACCGCATAGAGCAGATCGACAATCAAATTGACGGTCATGACGATGAGCGCGACCAGCATAAGGCCACCCTGAACGACGACGTAATCACGCTTGGCGATCGCATCGATCATCCATTTGCCGATGCCTGGCCAGGAGAAGATCGTCTCGGTCAGGATGGCACCGGCCATGAGCAGACCCATTTGCAGACCAATCGTCGTGATGACGGGGATCATGGCGTTACGCAGCGCATGAATGCCGATGACACGCTTCGGGGCAAGGCCCTTGGCGCGCGCTGTACGCACATAATCCTCACCCAGCACTTCCAGCATGGCAGAACGTGTCTGGCGGGCGATAACCGCAAGCGGAATCGTCCCAAGCACGATCGTCGGCAGGATAAGGTGCGAGAATGCCGACTTGAATGCGCCCTTCGGCCCCGAAATCAGGCTGTCGATCAGCATAAAGCCAGTTGTCGGCTTGAAGAAATAGACCAGATCCATCCGGCCCGAAACTGGCGTCCAGTGCAGAATACCCGCGAACAGGATAATGAGCAGAATACCCCACCAGAAAATCGGCATGGAATAACCAACCAGTGCAATACCCATGCTGAGCTGGTCGAAGATCGAACCACGCTTGACGGCGGCAAAGATGCCAGCGGGAATGCCGATGATGACGGCAAACAGCATGGCGCAGATGCTCAGTTCAAGCGTTGCCGGAAAGAGTGATAGAAAGTCGGCCAGGACCGCGCGTTTGCTGGCGATCGACGTGCCGAAGTCCCCGTGAAAGATATTCCACAGAAACGAGAAATATTGCTCCCAGATCGGTCTGTTGAAGCCAAACTGCTCCATCAGCATCTGGTGGCGCTCTGGCGTCATGCCGCGTTCGCCTGCAAGCGCAATGATGGGATCGCCGGGAAGCAGGCGGATGAAGATAAAGGCCACAAAGCTGATACCAATAAATGTCGGGATCAGCAGCAGCACTCGTGAAGCGATATATCGGAACATGGTAACCTAATAAAAAGCGGTACCGGCCGAAGCCGGTACCGCGAGGAGTGATTTACTCGGTGATGTCAACATCGGCGAAGTTGTGAACGCCGAACGCGCTTTGCACGTAACCGGTCACATTCTTCGTCGTAACATCGGTTACCAACGAGTGCGCCAAGGTAGCCCATGGTGCTTCACGCTTGAAGATAACCTGAGCCTGTTCGTAAAGCTTGGTGCGTTCAGCCTGATCGGCAGTCACAGCAGCCTTGTCGATGAGCGCGGTGAACTCCTTGTTGCACCATGCGGTACGGTTGGCCTGACCAACAGCCTGGCACGAAAGCAACACGGCCAGGAAGTTGTCCGGATCACCATTGTCACCGGTCCAACCGAGAATGACGGCACCGTCATGCTTTGGATCGGACGCGCGCTTCAGGTATTCCTGCCAATCGTAGCTGACGATTTCGACCTTCACACCAACCTTGGCAAAATCGGACTGCAGAAGTTCTGCGGTACGACGGCCATTTGGCATGTAAGGGCGTGCAACCGGCATTGCCCAGATCTTCATCGACAGATTCTTGACGCCAGCCTTTTCGAGAGCCTTCTTGGCCGCTTCAGGATTGTATTCGTCATCCTTGATGGCCTTGTCATAGGACCACATTGTCGGCGGGATCGGATTAACAGCCGGTGTGCCCTGACCGAGATAGACAGCGTCTACAATAGCCTTCTTGTCGATGGCCATGTTGAGCGCCTTGCGCACTTCCGGCTTGTCGAAGGGTGCCTGTGTCGTGTTGTAACCAAGGTAAGCAATATTCAGGCCCGGCTTCTGAATGACCTTCAGATTGGCATCGGCCTTGAGGCCAGCCACATCAGCCGGATCAGGATAGATCGTAATATTGCATTCCCCGGCCTTGATCTTCTGCACGCGCACGGCAGCATCCGTGGTTACAGCAAAAATCAGGTTGTCGACCTTTACCTTGCCCTTGAAATAGCCCGGGTTGGCTTCGTAGCGGATGGCTGTGTTCAGCTGATAATCAACGAACTGGAACGGTCCGGTACCAACAGGCTGCTCATTGAACTTCTGCGGTGTACCGTCAGCCTGTAGCTTGTCGGCATATTCCTTCGATACGATCGAGGAAAAATCCATCGCAAGACCTGCAAGCATAGGGGCGCTTGGCTTGTTCAGCGAAATCTTGACAGTCAGGTCATCGACCTTCTTGACTTCCTTGATCAGCTTGGGGAAGTCCATGCTTTCAAAATATTCGTAGGTGGCGCCATCAACATATTTGGCCCACTTGCTGCCTTCCTTCTGACGCTCGAACGAGAAAACGACGTCATCAGCATTCATATCGCGGGTTGGCGTGAAAAAGCTGGTTGTCTGGAACTTGACGCCCGGACGAAGTTTGAATGTGTATTCAAGACCATCATCGGAAATCGTCCAGCTCGCTGCCAGGCTTGGCTCGACTTCGGATGTACCCAGCTTGAATTCAACGAGCTTGTTGAAGACAGCCTGCCCGGTCGCATCAAGCGTTTCACCGCCGGTATAAAGTGCTGGGTCGAAACCGCCGGGAGCAGCTTCAGAGCAGAACACGAGATTTTTCGCCGAGGCTCCACCTGCCATCAGCCCACCCGTCAACATTGCAAGCGCTGTCGCCGCAAGGAATTTCTTGTAGGTCTTCATTTTTCCACCTTCAGAGGTTTTTTGTGTTGCCGGCCCCCTTGCCCGCAACCGAGGTTGCATGGAAGCCTTTGCAATGTCGCAATGCAAGCAGATTTATTCGCAGTCAACCTTCCAGCGGGCGAAGAATTGAAGATTCTGGGGAAATTTTTTAACAAAGCCACAAAAATAGCGAAATTCACTAAATGTGGCGGCCTGAACTTTTGTTATGCATTGTTTATAAATCAACATATTCTTGCATCGCGGGTGCTGTTCCCTTGCTTGTCGAGCAAATATCGGCTGGATCAAGTCCCAAACTCGTGCCAGAAGACTTGAAAACCAGCGAGGAGACGCATTGTGAATATTCAGGGCCAAACAGCGATTGTAACGGGCGGCGGGTCCGGCCTGGGAGCAGCCACGGCGCGCGCACTGGCGGAAAAAGGCGCGAAAGTTGCACTTTTTGACATTAATCTTGATGCAGCGCAAAAAGTGGCCAGCGAAATTGGTGGCTTGGCAGTCGCCTGCAATGTCTCCAGCGCCGACCACGCGCAGCGAGCTGTCACCGATGTCGCAGACAAGCTGGGCACGACGCGAATCCTCGTTAATTGCGCCGGTATCGCCAATGCCGGACGGATTGTTGGCCGTGATGGTCCGCATGATCTTGAGCTTTACCGCCGTGTCATCGAAGTCAATCTCATTGGCTCGTTCAACATGCTTCGGCTCGTCAGCGATGCAGCCTCCAAACTCGATGCGCTTGAAACGGGCGAACGCGGTGTCATTATTTCAACAGCATCAGTTGCCGCCTTTGACGGCCAGATTGGTCAGGCGGCCTATGCCTCGTCAAAAGCCGGTATCGCAGGCCTGACATTGCCGGCAGCGCGCGAACTCGCCCGCTTCGGTATCCGGGTCATGTCGATAGCACCCGGAATCTTTGGAACACCTATGCTTTTGGCCATGCCGCAGGACGTTCAGGAATCGCTGGCAGCCTCCATTCCCTTCCCTTCCCGTCTTGGCAAACCCGAGGAATATGCAGCGCTGGCACTGCATATCATTGAAAACCCCATGCTCAACGGCGAAACGATTCGTCTTGACGGCGCCATCCGTATGGCGCCTAAATAAGACAGATTAAGCAGGTTCAAGCGAAAAACGGGATACACCTCAGGGTTGTGATGCGACCAAAAGTCCGTGCAACCCTTTGGTATTGGCCACGTTCTGTTAACGTCGGTCATCTAAATTCCTTTTTAGCGAGCGAATGCTGAGGGCGCTGACAACACCGCAATTCAGAACCTGGAAAGGTGGCAGATGTCCGTTATCAATCGTCTGGTCGTTTTGTTGCCGGGCTTTGAACATATGCCGGTAGAGGCCCATCATCGGCGCTTCCTGCGGGAAGCAACCAAGACAGCGCCTGTCTATGACATGGCGCTGCGCGAAGACGGTGCGCTGAAAATTTCGTCCGCGGAAGATACTGTCAGCGTGGGTGAATTTCGGTTGCAAACGGCGGGCCCCAACTGGTCTGCACAGACCGATTTCGTGCTTTATGGACTGGGTGACATCAATCTTTTCTATGCATCCAGAAATCCCATTGCCCGGATCTTGAGCGGGATCATTGCGCTGATCGATTTCATCATCACAGGCACATTCTTCCGCTTCATTGCGACGAGCTGGCGTTACGCGCTGTTCTTCCTCTATCCACTCGTCATCATGGGTGCCATCCTTGGTCTTGCTTTCGGTGCCGGGGGCATTGCCTGGCAGTTTTCCCGTGAGGCGATGGTACCAATGGCGGTTTCGGTGATCATGGCGCTGGCATTGCTGGTGCTTGCAGCCCGCAGAATGCATTTTCTGCTGCTCATGGATGACTGGACATTTGCGCGCGATATGGCGCGCAACCGGCGACCGGACATTACGGCGAAGCTGCGATATGTGATTGCCGACGCGGCAAACCGTATCAGCCGCGCGCCTGCCACAACCGAAGTCGTGGTCGCTGCCCACAGTATGGGCGCCATCTGTGCCCTGCAGATTCTTGATAAAGCCCTGCAAAAGAATAGTTCACGGCGTTATGGCTTGCTCACGGTTGGTTCAAGTCTTCTCAAGATCGCCTTGCACCCGGCAGCAGACGCTTTGCGCTCCAGTGTTGAAAAGGTTGCCCGCAGCCGCACACTTTGGGTTGATGCGCAGTCACTGACAGATCCTATGAATTTCTATAAATCGAATCCGGTACGAGACCTGAATATATCAGATGCGGAATCCCCCGTTCTGGTAAGAGTCCGCTTCCGCAATCAACTTTGCGATGAAACCTACAAAGCCATCAAACATAATTTCTTTCGTGTACACCGGCAGTTTGTCTACGGCGTCGAGAAGCGCTCGGCCTATTCCTGGCATGCAATACTCTGTGGACCTGAGTGCTTTTCGGATATCGCAACAAGCGGCGGTCTGGCGTGCGAGTGTACTGCGCACGTCGCCTCGTCCATCAAAATACCTGAAACTGCCGCCGTATGATTTCGCTTGTCGTTGCCGGAAAGGCCCTGTGGGTCGTTTTTATAGTGACCTGGTATCTGCTGCGCCGCCCGTTTGACCGGCGCGCGCAACGGGCCAAACTGACGGTTGATCGCAGAAAGGGTGCAGATACCGTTCGGCTGGCGGTGTCTCTCATTGGTCTTGGCATCATACCCGCATTCTATGTAGCGACAGGACAACCAAGATTTGCGTCTTACGCCCCAAATCCTGCACTCCTAGCCCTTGGTATTCTGGCCGGTATTGCCGCTTTGATCCTGTTTCGCCTGACGCACAAGGCACTCGGTCAGATGTGGTCCGTGTCGCTGCAATTGAAACAGGACCACAAGCTCATCACCACGGGCATCTACCAACGTTTGCGGCACCCGATGTATTCGGCCTTCTGGCTGATGGCATTGACCCAGGCCCTGCTTTTGCCCAATTATATTGCCGGTCTTTCCGGTCTCGCGGGGTTCGGCTTCCTGTTCTTCCTGAGAATAGGAGCGGAGGAGCGAATGATGGAGGAAGCCTTCGGGGAAGAGTATCGTCAGTACCGTGCCAGAACCTGGCGCGTGCTGCCATTCGTCTATTGAAAGCCGGGCCATTTCGATGGTCTGGTCATCACAGGATTGAAAAGAGAATCGCCTTGGTGAACATTGCCTCAACCAGTTCCGCGCCGTTCAAGGTGCTGCTTGCATCGGTCTTTGCGACATCCCTCGCTGCCTGCCAGTCCGCCCCATCATCCGATGTGTCCGTTAGCCCGTCTGCTTATACGGCCGAAATACCAGAATTGACCTGCGCCGCCCACGGCAGCGTCAAAGGCGCCGCGGCGAAATTGACAGCCAACCGCACCAGACCGGGTGATCCGGCCTATATGGAATTTCGTCAGCGTCTGTCGCCGGGCATTCCAAGCGGCCACATGTATGTGGTCTTCGGCAGGCTTGATGCCAAAGGCAATCCTGTGACCCGCCAATATAATGGCCTCTTTCCCAAAGGCAGCTTGCTTGGCCTTTATGGCGGCGCCATCATTCCCATGCCGTCCGAACTGAAACCGAGCTATTCCGATTGCAATTTCACCACCGGCGCCGCCTATCGCGTTTCCCTGACAGAGGCCCAGTACCAGCGTCTTCTCAGCAAGGTACGCGCCAATCTGGCCAACCCGCCGCTGTGGACCATGTTTGGTTTCAACTGCAACAACTACGCCGCCTCTTTGGGCTCTGTTGCTGGTCTTGTCGAACCATCCAACCGTGCCCTGCCGTCATTTGCCTATATCTACGCTTACATCGAAGCGAACGGCGACAAGAAACCACCGGCGAAAAAGCCGGTGTGACCCGACATCACAACCAGTTTACCGCTGTGGATTATCCAGCCGGCTTCCATAATTTGGTCCCAATCCGGGAGACATCTGACGGCGTTTTGGACTATGGTGCGAATGGTCCCGCATGAAGGCAAGCCGTCCATTGATCCCGACAAATTATACGATCCTTCTGCCCGAAATTCAGAGAGCCCGGCGTAAATGAAATCACTTATAGCCATGCTTTTGTTGACGATCGCAATGACCGGTTCATCCAAGGCCATGGATTCAAAGGAAGCGGAAGAACTGGAAGGATTGAGCCCGGAAACGCGGCTGGAGCAGCGGTGTGACCTTGAGGCAATGGAGCGCATTCACCACGATCCGGTCAAGCTCGTACCCGATGAACTCGTCGCCTACGCCTTTAAGGACCCCAAGGTGACCGGTGATAAAATCCAGTCCACCGGCGCTGCGTTTCGCAGCAAGGGCGAGTGGTACCACCTTTCCTACACATGCACGACGTCACCGGATCACATGACCATCCTGACGTTTCAATATGCAATTGGACAGATGGTTCCACACGACGAATGGTCACAGCACTTCCTCGTACCATAACCACATGCCAATGAGCGCCGCTCTCGCGGCGCCAGATCGTTCATTGCCTTAATTGGCCGGAGCCGGCCGGTCCTGAGCGAGCAGCATCTGGCCGATAGCATCAACCGATTTGCTCTTGGGAGCTTCGAAAGCAAGCACTGCCGGCTCTGCAGCCTGTGGCATAGCAGTTGGCTTGGCCGAGGCTGGTGCAGTGAAGACCATCGCCGGTGCGGGCGGATCAACCGGCACCGCAATATTGGCAAATGCCAGCTGCTGCGGCGCAGCAGCAGGTGCAGTCTGGGCCTGAGCCACCGCAAAAGGCTGGTTTGTCACGCGCCCGGACGTTGTGGTCGTCATCGTCGGCTGCGCACTGGCAACCATGATGTTGTTGACCGATGCCGGGTTGGTATTTCTCATACTGGCGATATAGGCATTGGCAATGGCAACGCTTGCAACCTTGCTACCCAAGTCAGGTGTATTGTAACGGTCCCGCTTCTCGTAAAAGGCATTACCACCGGCAACAACCGTGTAGTGCATGTTCCGGTAAGGGAAGCGCAGTCCAGCCGTATGGAAGAACATAGCTTCCTTGACCTTGGGATGACGCTGGCCCTTGAGCACTGCGTCTGCTGCCTGCTGTACATCAGGAAGTGCTGCCGACTGCATAGGCCGGGAAAGAACACCGGGAGCAAACTGCCCCTTTTCGCCAACGACGCCGCAAATCGTATTCGCATATTTGCCGGAATCGAGACGATTCATAACCACAGTCCCCACCGCGAGCAAACCATCCTGGCTCGAGCGGTTGGACTCAAAGAACATCGCCCGCTCAAGACATTCCTTGTCCTTCGGGGTATAGGCGTAGCTTTTGGAAACGGTTGTATTGTTGCTTGCCAGATTTGCCTTCACCTTACCGGCGTGCTGGGCAGTCTGCGTAGAGCACCCACTTACGAGGCCAATGGCGGCTATAACACCCACAATCCCGGGGGTTTTCCACTTCCTTGCGCCGATCACGAAGCAATTCTCATCGCTGTTTTTCCTGCTGGTGAAGTTGGTCACAGATTGATGTCATTTAGGGCCAAACAATGGCAAAGAGAGTTAACGTGTAATCACTTTCTATCATCTATTTGAAATCATGGCGTTATTTTATTCACAAAAGAAGCAAAAAATTTCTAATAATGGCAAAATTAAGAATTTGTTTACCGTATTTATAGTATGATTTTCGCAGTTGATCCCGGCTTGAGAGGCAGAATCATGCCAAGCTATTCCGCAAGATATGACACGCGTGAAGCATTGATGGAAGCGCTCGTGGAACTGATGGCGCTCGACATTCCTGTTGAAGAATTTGCCCCGGTTTTGTGTACGATTGGCCCTGTCGATCTCGATCTGCTCGCCGATTGCATCCATGATGCCGGCATTAACGACACCAGATCAATCGCTGCTTAACACCTTATCGTCCTTTCGCTGAAATCGCTTGTCCTGTACCGGCCGAGCAACTATCTCTCGCTCAACATAATGAGGGATAGGCCGTGACCGACAAGAAGGATGTATTACGCGAGACCGACGCAGAAGCTGTCCGATTGGCAAAGACACTGGTCCGCAAGGCACGTTACGCTGTCATAGCGACACTTGATCCTGCGACCGGCAGTCCCATTGCCACCCGTGTCGGCCTTTCCACGGATCATGACGGCACGCCTGTTATTCTTGTCTCGGCCCTTTCCGCACACACGCCTGCCCTGATCGCTGACCCGCGTTGTTCGCTGCTGATCGGAGAGGTTGGCAAGGGTGACCCGCTGGCCCATCCACGCATAACCGTGTTTGCCAAGGCACGAGAAATTGCCCGTGAAGGCGCTGAACATGCCCGTATCGAATGGCGCTATCTCGCGCACCAGCCCAAGGCCAAGCTTTATGCCGGGCTTGGCGATTTCCGCTTTTTCCGTCTTGAGCCGACAGGTGCGAGCCTCAACGGCGGGTTTGGTAGGGCTTACCAGTTAACTGCTGATGACCTGCTCAGCCTCAATCCAGTCAATGAAGAATTGGCGGCAGCGGAGAAAAATGCAGCCGAACATATGAATGATGACCACGCGCAGGCTATAGCGCTCTATGCGCGGTTTTACGCCAAGGCACCTGATGGAAGCTGGCGGATAACCGGCATCGACGCGGAGGGTTTTGATATTGCCGATGGTGATGATGTGCAGCGTATCTGGTTTTCCACGCCGCTCGGCTCAGCCAAGGATATGCATATGAGCCTCGTGCGCATGGCTGGCGAGGCGCGGGCAGGCTTGGGCACTGCTGGCGAAACGGCCTGAAACATGGCATCGGATGACCAGATCTGGCTCGACCATCGCACCATTCGCATCGATGATCCAGAAGATGCGCGGCTTGTGCCCTATCGCGATGTTCGCGAGCGCGATCTGGTTGGCCGGGAAGGCCGCTTCATCGCGGAAGGTAAGGTTGTACTCAATGTATTGCTTGCGAACGCTGCTTTCGCCGTAGAGTCGCTTCTGGTCCTGGAAAACCGGCTTGCAGGGCTGTTAGAGCAAATCTGTCTCTGCCCGGATGACGTTCCTGTCTATTGCGTGTCGCGCCATGTCATGGATGCGATTGCCGGTTTTCCCATGCATCGCGGTATCCTCGCAGTTGGGCGGCGCAGTACGCCCTGCTCTACCAGTCAATTGATTGATGCTCTCCCCGAAAAATCACTTGCCGTGGTGCTTTGCGGCATATCCAACCACGACAATATGGGTTCGATCTTTCGCAATGCCGCTGCGTTCGAGGCTGACTGCATTCTGATGGATAAAACCAGCTGTGACCCGCTTTACCGCAAGGCAATCCGCGTCTCCGTAGGTGCAGCGCTCAAAGTGCCATTCGCCCGCGAAGGTTCAATTGAGGAAATTGTCGGCAAGCTGCAACGAGCCGGTTTTGATATCTATGCGTTGAGTCCCTCAGGCACCGAAACCATCTACACGGCACAACCCGGAGCGCGCACGGCCCTGCTGCTCGGAACCGAGGGAGAGGGTCTGCCAAAAGCATTGATGCAAAAGCTGCGGACTGTCAGAATTCCCATGTCGCAGGAATTTGACAGTTTGAATGTCGCAACAGCGTCAGGCATTGCCCTGTCACGATTTAGCCGATTCTCCGCCGCCTGATTCAATGGCCGATGCTGCCTTTTGCAGCGCGCGGATACGATCGGCCAGACTGACAATGACCTCGCCATTGTCGTCATAGGCCACTGCCGCATCTTTCCCCGTGCCATCAAGCAGTTTGTTCACCGGGGACGCTGGTCCCTCGAGCCGGGCAACCATCGCGACGACCTGCGATGCAAGTGTGTTCATTTCCTCGCGCAGCCGTTTGCTTTCCTCGGCCTGCACCAGCGCCTGCTTGCCACGAGGCGTTTCCGTGGCAGCAATGCCCTGTTTACGGCCTTCAGCAATCACGTTGCGCAACCGCTCATTAAGCCGTCCAACTTCTTTTTCCCGCCGCAAAAGCTTGGCCTCACTGTCTGAAAGCTGTGTCACAAGGGTTGTCGCCTGTGTCTGGGCATCGCTACCACCCTTTTTTTCCTGTTCGAATGAATGCTGCAAGGCTTTGATCTCGGTCTCCAGCTTGCGCTTCTGCTCCTCGGCATCGCGTCGGCCCTGACGCGCTTCCTTCAACTCATCCGAAAGATTCTCGATGCGCGTGCCCTGCGCTGCAACATCGATCTGCAAGCTGTCAGCCTTCGTTGCCGTGCTGGTCAAACGCCTGTTTAAAAGCTCCAGCTCCGCCGAACGTTGTTCGAGGGTCTGTGCTGTATTGCTCAGGTCTTTCCCCGTCTTTTCCAGCGTCTGCCCCCGTTCGGCAAGCGTAGCCTGCAACTCGGCAATTGTGGTGTCACGCGCAGAAACATCACTGGAAAGTGTGCGAATCTGCCGTTCCTTGTCACTGAATTCGGCCAATTGTTTCGCAGACTTTTCCTTCACGCCCGCAAGGGTCATTTCGAGCTTGCGTTCACTGACCGCGTGTTCGGCACGCAAGCCATCGCGCTGGGCCTGTATTTCATTGAGCGTCAGCGGCGTTTCGGCCTCGACACGCCTGCGCGTAAGCAGCATCGCGCGGCGCCAGACAGGCGGTGCAAAAATCAGCGCCAGCAGCACGGCGCTCAAAAATCCAAGAGCAAAATAAAGCGCGGTCTGGATCACGATAAAAGTCCTATTGGTAGCTCAATCTGGCACAATGACAGTCTGGCATCAAACGGCAAAGACGCGGGAACAGTTTCCGCGTCTTTGCTATAGGTTAGCAGTATGGAGGGATCAAAACGGATTCCAGGTTGGTGACTGGGTGATCTTGAGATAGCCGACATTCACACCAAGCCGCGCGCCAACGCCTGTGCGGATCGGCACGAGCAGGACCTGATTGCGCTTGAGCACGTTGAAGCCAACGCCAGCGAAGAGATAGGCCGAACCGGCCACACCGACAAAACGGCCATAGAGGTTCTGTACATCGTCAAGATTGTAGACGAGCATCATGACACGGGAGCCTTGGCCACCAAAATCCCATCCGATGGATGGTCCCTGCCAGAATGTTTTGTGATCGCCCGCATTCTTTGTGTAGAGCGAGCCTTCGCCATAGGTGAGACCGCCGATGATGGCGCCCGAACCTTCTTCACCGAGGATGTACCCGTTCGGCAAACCATAGCTCTGGAAAATCTTCTCGACAGCGGACGCTAGTCCCCCGGAGGTCGATCCAAAGAACCTCTGCCCCGAATTGACGATCTCGTTCATCGAGTACTGGTCCTGAGCAGCACTGGCCATTCGCGGCTGTGCGACAACCAGCGACACCATCGTCAGGATCAGAAGAAAAAAACGGTTCATAGACAAGAATAGAGACGCCATCATAATTCCTTTTGGCTGTTCGCTTCTTTGTCCGACGCCAGTTGCGAATCTTGTGTTCGCTTTATAATTGAAGCACCATTTAAGGGTCTAAACCTTGTATAAAAGTTTATGAATCGATCTTGGCATTTCAATGGCTTGCCTGGGACGAGAAAAAGATAGCGATTTCAGCAGCTACCGGCATTTTCGACGTCGTTCTTGCCCATGCGGACTGAGCTATGTATCCAAATGCAGCAGCAATCAGAGTGATTCGCATGAACATCTGATTCGGCTTGAGCCCAATGTGCAGACCAAACCGCTAGCCAATCTTCAGGAGACTCTCTTATGACATTGCCCGTAATTCTTTCGGCAACGGACCTCGGAGCCCTGCTGAGCAGCCGTATCTGCCATGACATCATTTCGCCAGTCGGCGCGATCAACAACGGTCTGGAGCTTCTGGAAGAAGGTGGCGCTGACGAAGACGCCATGAACCTTATCAAGTCGAGTGCGCGCAGCGCCTCCGCCCGGCTTCAGTTTGCCCGCATTGCTTTCGGTGCGGCGGGTTCCGCGGGCGTTCAGATTGACACCGGCGATGCCCAGAACGTTGCCAATGAATATATGAAGGGCGAGAAGGCCGAATTCACCTGGACTGGCAATCGTGTCCTGCTGCCGAAGAACAAGGTAAAACTGCTTCTCAACCTCGTTCTGATCGCCAATGCGGCCCTGCCGCGTGGCGGCACGTTGAATGTGGCACTGGAAACACCGGAGACCGAACCGCGCTTTGTTCTGACCTCGCGTGGCCCGATGCTGCGCGTCCCACCAAAATTCCTCGAATTGCACAGCGGCAAGACCCCGGAAGAGCCTATCGATGCCCATGCCGTCCAGCCTTATTACACCCTGCTTCTGGCGCAGGAAGCGGGCATGACGATTTCCATCCACGCCACCCCCGAAGAGATCATCTTTTCCGCCGTTTAAAAATTTACCATTCGCCTTGGGCATTTCTTCACGGAGTGCCTGTTACTCTCCCCTGACGCGGCTGCAATCTCGCAGCAATTCCGGGGGGAGTTCGCATTGTTACGGTGCATGATTGTCGATGGGGCACCGGTTGTCCGCAAAGTTGCAACGCGCCTGCTCGCCAGCGACACTGTCGTCGTGACAACTGCCGACACGGGCTTCCAGACGGTTTCCGCCTGCAGCGTGGAAATGCCTGACATTATCATTCTGGATTGCGCCCTGCCGGATATGCCATCTGTTGATATTATCACCCAGATCCGCGCACTTCCCGGTGGCACAGCGGCCAGGATTTATCTCTGCCTTGCTGAAATCGATGTCACGAGGATCATGCGGGCAAAGCGGGCTGGAGCGGCTGGCTATCTCCTGAAACCATTCAACCGGGAATCCATTTCCGGAATTCTCCCCGCAGCTACGGTGCTTTAATCGGGCATTCCCTGCCAATAATATCGGCAAGGAACGTCATAACCGTACGCATGGCCGGTGAACGGCTGACATCCGGATAGGCAGTCAACCATATATCGCGGACAGGCGGCGGTTCCTGTACATCCAGCTTGACCAGCATCGGATCATTGTCGCCCATGAAACAAGGAAGCGCCGCCGCCCCCAAGCCTGCACGGGCCGCCTCCTGCTGGCCGAAGAGATCACTGGCCTGAAAGATAATCGGACGACCCGCAAGGATCGCACGTAACCACACCTGTTGGGTCAGGTGATCGAGTGTTGAATCATATGCAATGAAAGCCAGCGTTTCGGGTGGCAGGGCCGCCTGTTCGCGGGTGGCATAGAGTGCGAAGTGGAGGGCACCGATCCGCCGGATCAGCAGGTCCTGTTCCGTTGGCCTCGTCATACGCACAGCCACATCCGCCTCGCTGCGATCAAGCGCAGCATTATGCGACGCACCCGCCAGCGCCAGGGTTATATCGGGGTGCTCGCGATGAAACTCCACCACATGCGGCGCAATCAGTCTTGCCGCAACTGCGGGCGGTGCGCTGATGCGCACCGTTGCTGTCGCCGATTCGGTCAGGCCACGCGCACGCCTGTTGATGGCTTGGGACAGGCGCGCCATTTCTTCTGCAAGCTCAGCAAGCGCGCTTCCTTCCGCTGTAAGCGGCGAGCGGCGTGGCAGACGATCCACGAGACGCAACGAAAGTGATTGCTCCAGCGCTGCCACACGGCGTCCGACCGTCGCATGATCAACGCCAAGTTCACGCGCGGCAGCCGACAAGGAACCTGTCCGCGCCAGAACGGAAAAATAATGCAAATCCTGCCAATCAAACATAGGTGCATTATTGCACAGATAGAGGGATAAAACACAGAATTTCCACACATAGTCTGATGTGGTCGAATGCCTCCATTCCAAAGGAGAACATTATGTCATTGATTGTGGAAATGAGCGGCCATGGCGGCCCTGAAGTGTTGCATACACGCGATATCAAGGTCGCTGACCCCGGTCCAAACGAGGTTCGCATCCGCCAGACAGCCATTGGCGTCAATTTTGTCGATATTTACTTCCGCACGGGGCTCTATTCACCACCGAGCCTGCCCGCGGTGCTTGGGTTTGAAGGCGCAGGCACTATTGATGCCGTGGGAGACGATGTCACCGACCTTAAACCCGGCGATCGCGTCGGCTATACCGGCATGCCGCTGGGTGGTTACGCGGAAGTGCGGCTGCTCCCACAATCACGCCTGATCAAACTGCCGGATGCCGTTTCGGATCGCGTCGCCGCAAGCACGTTCCTGCGCGGTTTAACCGCCTATATGCTTTTGCATGAGGTCCGTGCGATCAAACGGGGCGAGTGGATACTGGTCCACGCGGCCGCGGGCGGCGTTGGCCAATTGGTTGCCCGCTGGGCAAAACGTCTTGGCGTCAATGTGATTGGCACGGTTGGCTCGGAAGGCAAGGTTGCACTGGCAAAAGCAGCCGGTGCAGATGAAGTCCTGTTTCATAAATCACCCGATTGGGCCGAGCGCGTTCGCCAGATTGCTGACGGTAAAGGTGTACACCTTGCCATTGATGGCATCGGTGGCTCCACCTTCACCCAGACACTGAAGACAATTCGTCCTTTCGGAATTCTCGGATCAATCGGACAGCCCGCGGGCCCAATTCCTCCAATACGCATCGAAGATTTGGGCAATATCGCCGTAATGCGCCCCAGTATCATTGCTTCCGTCAACGACCCGGAATTCTATCAGCGTGCCTCCAAGTCCCTTTTATCGGTCCTGCAGGATGGTCTGGAGAGTTCCATTGGCGCCGAATACGCGCTTCACGACGCGGCAAAAGCCCAAGCCGACCTTGAAGCTGGCAAAACAACGGGAAGTGTGATTCTCACCATCTGAATTTGATGCGCAATCGCTACAGAGCCGTCACCCCCCTGCGAAAAACGGTCATTGTGACGATCATATTTACCACCACGATAGCCATCAACAGCAACAGTGTCATGTCGATACCGTGACTGCGAATAATGCCGCCGGCTATATAGGGAAAGCCAAAGGCGCCAATGAAATAGCCGATCGTGAACACTTGCGATGCGACGGGAATCGAGAGCCCTCTTTCATCCGCAAGGTTCACGATCATGGCGTTGAGTGTTGAATAGGTTAGGCCGTATCCGACCGCAAACAGCAGTGTGGCCATAATATAGAGCGTCATGCTTTTCTCATTCACGGCTAGCAGGACAAGCGCCGACAGAGTGAGTGCGAACATTGTAAATACCAGCTTTCCCAACGGCAATTTGCCAATGTGTGATGCAATCGAAAAGCGCAACGCCACCGTCGTTGCCGTAAATGTCAGAAAAAACGTCCCAGAACTAAGATTTCGCGATTCTGCATAGAGCGTTTGAAACGTCGAAAGACCGGAAAAAACGCAAGCAGATAGTCCGATCATAATGACGGGAAAGACCGTCCTTGCACCTACGATGCCCGATGCAAGCGGGATTGTGAGAGCAACCGCTGCCATCGGCAACTGATCGATCGTTTTCAATGCACGCCGCGCCCACACCATCAAGCCAGCGGCTATCAGACAGAACAACCCGTAGCAGACGTAAATCATTGCGGGCGAGCCGAGCCCCCGAACGAGCAGATGTCCCAGCGGAGCAGAAAGTCCGATACCCAGCATTTGCGAGCCGGATAGTAACGTCAAGGCTTCAATCCGACCGGCGGGCTTCAGGCAATGGATAAGCTGTATCGGTGCCAAAATGTAAAAGACAGACCAGCCAAGTCCCAGCAGCAAGCCTCCCGCATAAGCGATGCCAATGCCAAGAATTCCCAAACCTGCAAAGCAAGCCATAGCGCATGCCATCATCACGGCGGAGCAGATGATCAAAGGCAGGATGCCTATGCGTTCGGCGAACCGGCCCGCGCCAACGCAACCTGCCAAGGTGGCAATGGTACCAATACTGATGATATTTCCCGCCTCGGCAGCATTTCGGCCAGCTGCGCGCAACACGTCGACCAGCAAAAAACTGGAGCCGTAGGCGATGGCCAATATCATTGCACCAATGAGGAACGGAACGAACGCGCCAGCCGGCATTCTGTCCGCAAGAGAACCAATGGGCATTTCAGGACTGGCTTCTATCTCCGGGAGAAAAAGCGTTTCCGTATTGTGATGAGTATCGTTATCATATGTTTTCATGAAAAGAGATAACAGCCTTCATATCGTTACTCAAGCTTTACGTGATCTGATTGCATCTTCCGCGCCCGGCTCTCAATTGCCATCGGTACGTGAGTTGATAGAAAAATTCCGAGTCAGCCCTGCCACGGTGCAAAATGCCTTTGCCCGATTAACCGGTGAGGGTCTGATTGATCCAAGACCAGGACAGGGAACGTTCGTGCGCCAACGTCCGTTGAATGTCGCGACACCGGACCTTTCCTGGCAGGCAGTAGCGCTCGGTGCCGCACGCGACACAAGCGAATCGATGCAGGACCTGCTGGCGTTGCCGTCCCCCCGCAGCATGCCGCTAAGCATGGGTTATCTGCCCCCTGACCTGCAGGCGACCGAGCTTCTTTCAACCGCTTTGAAACAGGTCGCCAAACAACCTGCGCTTTGGGATCGCCTGCCATTGGAAGGCATGGAGCCGCTCAGAAGCTGGTTCGCGCGTGAAATAGGTCAGGGAAATATATTTACCCCGCATGAGGTCATCATCTGTCCCGGTGGGCAAGCAGCCATAGCAAGTACCTTACGTGCATTGCTTGCACCGGGCAGCACCCTGCTTGTCGAAGCGCCCACCTATATTGGCGTTATCTCGGCTGCACGGGCTGCAGGCATAACGCTCGTGCCCGTACCGACGGATGGAGATGGCGTCCGGCCCGATTTGCTGGAGGCCACATTGCGCGAAACCGGCGCGCGCGTGTTTTACTGCCAACCGACCTTTGCCAATCCGTCCGGCACGCTACTTTCGCAAAAGCGCCGCAACGACGTGCTCGGAGTGATCTCCGATGCGAGAGCATTTCTGATCGAGGATGACTGGGCACGCGACCTGTATCTTGGAACTCCACCTCCAGCGCCGCTTGCCGCGCAAGATTCGGATGGCCACGTCATTTACATCCGCTCTCTGGCAAAATCCGCTGCTCCCGGCCTACGCATAGCGGCGATTATGGCGCGGGGTGCGGCATTGGCACGATTGCGGGCAACACGCGGTGGAGAAGATTTTTTTGTTTCAGGACCATTACAGGCGGTGGCATTGAACATCGTCACATCTTCGGGTTGGAAACGACATCTGAACAATGCGCGCAATGCACTGACTGAGAGGCGCGATACACTGATGGCCGCGCTTCGCAGTGAGTTGGGGCATGATATACGCATAAACGCACCCCAAGGCGGCATGCATTTATGGGTGCAACTGGAAGATCATGTGTCCGACGTCGCTATCGCCTCGGACCTCGCACGCCAAGGCGTTCTGGTCAGCCCGGGTAAGGTATGGTTCCCAGCTGATCCCCCCGGTTCTTATCTCAGGCTGACATTCGCAGCTGCACCGTCCATATTGCGCGAGGGCGCGCGGATCATTGCGACCACATTAAAACAAAAGAGCGGCCCACAAAGCGGCTGATTACGAGAGACAACAATGGCAATAACCGGAATCGATCACATTCAGCTGGCTATGCCTGAGGGCGAAGAACAGGCTGCCCGCGCGTTCTATGACGGCCTTCTCGGCATTCCTGAAGTCGCCAAGCCCGCGGCGCTCGCCGGCAGAGGCGGATGCTGGTTCGAAATCGGCAGCGTTCGCATTCATCTGGGCATCGAACAGAATTTTTCGCCTGCAAAGAAAGCGCATCCGGCCCTTTTGACTGATGATCTGTTTGCGCTGGCCCGCACTCTGGAGACGGCGGGTTATGCCGTCACAGAAGACCAGCCACTGGAGAAATACGACAGGCGCTTCGTCAATGACCCTTTCGGCAACCGCATCGAACTGATGCAGCTCAAATGAAACAATGATAACAGCCGTTGACGATCAAACGTCGTAAATATGTCGGAAAGCCTCTGATAATCTTTGCTATCGCCCCGGAACGCTTTCACAATGCGATTGGCCCCACAAACCCATCAGGATGATCGATTCCCCATGAAACCTCTGTCCATCTCGACGCTTACCATTTGCGGCATTGACGAATTGCCAGACCAAAGCAGCCGCACCGTCACCCACGTTCTTTCGATTCTCGATCCGAACTGGCCGGAACTGGAAGCATTTCAGGCATACGGCACCCATCACCGCACGACACTGAATTTTCACGACATCATCAATGCGGAGGAAGGCAAGATATTGCCTGAGCCTGAGCACGTGTCTGAAATCCTGAAGTTCGGCAAAAGCCTTGCCGAATCAAAGGTTGAAGGCGCTGAAGGACACCTGCTGATCCATTGTCACATGGGCATATCCCGTTCGACGGCCGCCATGCTCTCGCTGCTTGCCCAGACCTATCCGGATGAGCCCGAAACCCGTCTGTTCGAGCGTCTGCGCGAGATACGCCCGCAAGCCTGGCCAAATTCCCTGATGATACAATATGCGGATGATCTTCTTGACCGGAAAGGCAAGCTCGTTGATGAGCTGCGTCGCCATTACAGCTGGCAGATCAAGCGCGAGCCGAACTATCTTGAATGGATGGCCCGTATTGGCCGCAGCCGCGAAATTGAAATGGCCGCCTGATCCAAATCAAACTTTTCCGCCCGAATGCAAAAGGCTCCGTCAATGACGGAGCCTTTTGATTTGAGCACCTGAAATATCGATCAGGCGATTTCGCGCATATCCGACGCATCCGGCTCACGCAGCACATAGCCACGGCCCCAGACGGTCTCGATATAATTGATACCGCCTGATGCATTGTCGAGCTTCTTGCGCAGTTTGCAGATGAAAACGTCGATGATCTTGAGTTCCGGCTCATCCATACCGCCATAAAGGTGGTTGAGGAACATTTCCTTGGTAAGCGTCGTGCCCTTGCGGAGCGAAAGCAGCTCCAGCATCTGGTATTCCTTGCCTGTCAGGTGAACGCGCTGGCCAGTGACTTCAACAGTCTTGGCATCGAGGTTCACGATCAGGTCGCCAGTGGTGATAACAGACTGTGCATGGCCCTTCGAGCGGCGAACGATTGCATGAATGCGTGCAACCAGTTCGTCCTTATGGAAAGGCTTGGTCATGTAGTCATCAGCGCCAAAACCAAGGCCGCGCACCTTATCCTCGATACCGGCCATGCCAGAGAGGATGAGGATAGGCGTCTTCACCTTGGAGAGACGCAGGGTCCTCAGGACTTCATAACCGGACATATCCGGCAGGTTGAGGTCGAGGAGGATGATATCATAGTCGTAGAGCTTGCCGAGATCGACACCCTCTTCGCCCAGATCCGTCGTATAAACATTGAAGCTTTCCGACTTGAGCATCAATTCGATGCTCTGGGCCGTCGCACTATCGTCTTCGATTAAAAGAACCCGCATATCATTCCCCTTTTCCCGCCGCTGAAATGGGTTGCCCAAGAAACCTCGATCAGGGCAATCCCGAAGTCAGGTCGCGAAACAAGCCGTTTCCATAACGTTAAGATTGCCACCGAATGGTTAACAAAATCTAATTCCGCTTTGCAAGTGTCTTTGACTCATAAGTTAAAAATCTTAGACACTGCATTGATTCATAAGGTGAGTCACCCGGTCAAAAACCATCAGCCAAAGCTTCAGGTTCTGCGCCTAAGCGATTCATTCGACTCAATAAATTTTTTGCCAGACACAACTGACATCGGTTTACCGAGCTTTAAGTCTTAAGGCGTATGATTAATGCTGAACGTAAAGGAAAGGTTACCAGACGCGGCAACCTTTAAGTTTTTGTTTCATTTTCCCGAAGTGATTCGGGTGAAACGCCAGCCGGATGACTCCTGTTTGAGGGTCTGTGTACCGGCTTTGTGGGGGTACAGAGTATGAAGTCGCATGAAGGTTTGGTTCGATTGAAACTGTTTCAGGTCAAGGAAAAGCGCCGTCAACTCGGCCAGCTTGATCTCATGATGGGTGAATTCGAACGCATGGCTGCCGAATTGGACGCGCAGATTATGTCCGAGGAAAAAAAGGCGGGCATTACCGACACGTCGCATTTTGCCTACCCGACATTCGCCAAGGCTGCACGCCAGCGCCGTGACAATCTTTTTGATTCGATCCGTGATTTGAAGACTCAGAAAGACGATGCCGAGGCAGCGCTCTCCGAATCAGAAGCCGAATTGGCAAAAGCCGAGGCGCTGGAACAGCGCGACGGCAAGGTTCGCGACATGGATGAAATGCCTGTTGCCGACAAACGCGCCATGATCGGCTGAATTTAAAAAGAGGCAGCCGCCTCTTTAGTTCTGCTGCACCACATCCGCCCAATCCTTATGACGAAGGGATTGGGCGCGCATGAACGGGCATAGGGGAATGATCTTCCATCCCCCTGCCCTTGCGTCTTCCACCGCATGCAGCGCCAGTGCTTGCCCTACGCCCTGACCGCGCAGTTCATCCGGCACACCCGTATGATCGACAATGATCAACTCGGGATTCACCCGCGAAAACGTCATTTCCGCCTCATGCCCCGAAACGACGGCCGCATAGCGCCCGCCCTTCGCCGTTTCTTCTTTGGTGATGGTGATATCATTTGCCATTGAACTTCTCCTTGACGCCGAAAGTGCCTTGCCGTCATTCATGACCCGTTAGATCAGCTTTTAAGGCTAAGCGGAACACCATGGCAGCGACGAGATTATTGATTCCCCTGTTTCTTTTCATCGCGACTTTCTCGCTGGCATTGGGTCTCACCATGCCGTTGATGAATGTCAGCAAGCTCTATTTTTTTGATGAGAACCCGTCTTTGGTCGGACTCATTGCGGCTTTATGGACCGGCGGCGATTGGCTTCTGGCCGTTATCGTCGCGCTTTTTTCGGTGATTCTTCCGATTGGCAAATTGGCGGTCGCGCAATTGGCTGCTGCGCACGAACCAATCGCCGCGCGGCTTCTGCATCGCTGGATCGGCATCCTGTCAAAATGGTCGATGCTGGATGTCTTGCTTGTGGCACTGGTGATTTTTGCCGCCAAGACCAGCGGACTTGCGACAGCAATTGCTCAGCCGGGCCTTTGGTTTTTCGCAGCCTCAGCCATTCTTTCCGCCATCGCCACGCATTTCATCGTGCAGCAGGAAAAAGCAGACGCCCAATCGTGAGGGCCAAAAACGGAAAAGGCTGGTCTCAACGACCAGCCTAAGCCTAACTCAAAGGCGACATCATCTAATGACGATATTGCTGTATCCGGGTCGTTCTTAATCCAGCCAGGCCATGATCAGAGATCGAGGACTGCCAGGACAGGAACTCTTCCACCGTCAAAGTATAGCGATGGCAAGCCTCCTCAAGACTAAGAAGACCACCGCGAACAGCGGCAACCACCTCAGCCTTGCGGCGAATAACCCAACGCCGCGTGTTTGCGGGTGGAAGATCGGCGATGGTCAGCGGGCTGCCATCCGGGCCGATTACGTATTTTACTCTCGGTCGAACAAGATCGGTCATTGTACTCTCTACACTAAACTTCAAGACCTATCGCACCTGACATTACATGCAGGGCTTTAATAATTGCCTAAACCTTCGGTCATTCTCTGGTAACTTCTGTAAATTCCTGAAGATTATTCAAAACCCAGATTTTGCGGGCTTTCACGGCTGCTATCCGCCGTTGCCATCACGACACGTCCCTCACCTTTGCGTGAGAAAAATGCGTCGCACACCACTTCCTGTTGGCAAGATCGAGTCAATTGACCTATATAGGGGCCTTGAATATCCCTGCGCCGTTATGCCGCTGCAAGAACCGGATCTGCTTATGACACTGAATAATCTCGATCTGCCGGGCAAGCCGGAAGACACCCGTATCGTCGTCGCCATGTCTGGCGGCGTGGATTCTTCTGTTGTGGCGGGCATTCTCAAACGTCAGGGTTATGATGTCGTTGGCGTTACCTTGCAGCTCTATGATCACGGCGCATCGAGCCATCGTGCCGGCTCCTGTTGCGCCGGTCAGGACATTGAAGATGCACGCCGTGTGTCCGAGCGTCTTGGCATTCCGCATTATGTTCTGGATTATGAAGCGCGTTTCCGCGAAGCCGTGATCGATCCCTTTGCCAACAGCTATGTCAGCGGCGAAACACCGATTCCGTGTGTATCCTGCAATCAGACCGTCAAATTTGCGGATCTGTTGCAGACCGCGCGCGATCTTGGCGCCGATGCGCTGGCGACCGGTCATTATATCCGCAGTCAGGCCAATGGCGCGCACCGTTCCCTGTACCGCCCTGTCGATTCGGACAAGGACCAGAGCTACTTCCTGTTTGCCACCACGCAGGAGCAGATCGACTATCTGCGCTTCCCGCTCGGCGGCCTGACCAAGCCGGAAACCCGCGCCATTGCCGAGGAACTTGGCCTGACAGTCGCCAACAAGCAGGACAGTCAGGACATCTGCTTTGTGCCGCAGGGCAAATATTCAGACATTATTTCGAAGCTGAAGCCTGAAGCTGCCAATCCCGGTGATATCGTCCACATCGATGGCCGTGTCCTTGGCCGCCATGAAGGCATCGTTCATTATACGATTGGCCAGCGCCGCGGTATCGGCGTTGCCACAGGCGATCCGCTCTATGTGGTGCATCTTGATGCCGCTAATGCGCGTGTTGTTGTCGGCCCGCGCGAAGCGCTGGAAACCCGCAAAGTCTTCCTGCGCAATGTCAATTGGCTTGGTGATGATGCGCTTTCCGGCATTCCGGAAGGCGGCGTTGAGGTTTATGCCAAGGTCCGCTCCACCCGCCCGCCACGCCCGGCGGTTCTGCATCACCGCGATGGCGAGACATGGGTGGAACTGATTGATGGTGAAAGCGGTATCGCGCCCGGTCAGGCCTGTGTGCTTTATTCTGATGACAGCAATACCGCCCGCGTTTACGGCGGCGGCTTCATCGGCCGCTCAGAACGCGCCCCGCAGGCGGAAGCCATGCTCAAGCGCCTCGCACAGCAGGGTCAGGCTGTCGCCTGACCTCTAGCTATTTTATTTACGCTGCAATTTGGTGGTTCGTGGTTCGACAAGCTCACCATGAGGGGCTTGGGTGGATACAACGCTAATCGCAAGCGTTGCGGATCACTAAGGTTGCAGAACTTGCCCCCCTACATCACCCCTCTCCCTCATGGTGAGCTTGTCGAACCACGCACCAATCCCATCGAGCTTAAAAACGCTTATGCAGCGTTTTTCTGCTGGAATTCACGAATAGTCCCGATAATCCGGTCCTGATCCGCTTCACTCAGATAAGCATGCATTGGCAGGCACAGGATATTCTTCGGCAGGGTTTCCGACACAGCCAAACCACCCGGCGCTTGCATGTAATGCGCATAGGCCTCCTGCAGATGCAGCGGCTTCACATAATAAATGACCGACGGAATGCCATTGGCCTGCAAATGGGCCTTCAGCGCATCACGGTTGGCAGTCTCGATCGCATACTGCGCCCAGGCAGAGCGTGAACCCTCAGGCATATACGCAACCTTGACCACATCCTTCAGACCATTGGCATAGCGCTTGGCAACAACCTGCCGCGCTTCCATCTCATCTTCGAGAATAGCCAGCTTTTCGATGAGGATCGCCGCCTGAATCGTATCAAGGCGCGAATTCATGCCGACACGCACATTGTCATACTGCGTCTCGCCCTTGCCGTGGAACAGGATGGAACGCAGCAAATCAGCCAGTGCCCCATCATTGGTGAACATGGCACCACCATCACCATAGCAGCCCAAAGGCTTGGCCGGGTAGAAGCTGGTCGCGCCGACATGGCCGAATGCGCCGCACATGGCATTGTCGCGCTTGCCACCGACAGACTGCGCCGCATCTTCAATTACAAACAGACCGTATTTGTCAGCAATCGCCGAGACTGACGTATAGTTGGCGGCAAGACCGAACAGATCAACAGGAATGATGGCCTTCGGCTGCAGACGGCCTTCGGCAAGCACGGCCTTGATGGCGGCTTCAAGCTGCTCGACATTGATATTGTACGTATCAGCATCCACATCGATGAATACAGGCTCGGCACCAACAAGCGCTACAACTTCCGCCGTGGCAGCAAAAGTGAAGCTTGGGCAGAACACCGCATCGCCGGGGCCGATGCCGCGCGCCATCAATGGAATCTGCAGTGCATCCGTACCGTTGGCACAGGCGACCACATGCTCAACGCCAAGATATTCGCCAAGGCGCTTTTCAAACTCGGCAACCTCAGGTCCAAGGATATATTTGCCTTCACGCACCACTTTGGCGATTGCCGCATCAAGCTTGTCGCTAATCCGTTCACGCTGTGCGCCGAGATCGATGAACTGCATCATTGCTCCAATATAAAATGTCTCCGCGAATCCGTCGCGGAAAACGGTCAAGACAACTCTTTAGTGGGGCCGTGGGAGGTCTGCCAGACGTTGTCGTTCAAAGTTTGTCCGGTCTTGTAACAACGCTTTACGTTGAGAGCAATGATACGTTGCTTTTTGGACGTGTGATGGGGCGTGGTTCGTGGTTCGACAAGCTCACCATGAGGGAGAGTGAGGAGGCAACGATAATCGCCAACTTTGTGTATCACAAAGATTGCAGAATAAGGCTCCTCTCATCCTGAGCCTGTCGAAGGGCCTCATGGTGAGCTTGTCGAACCACGAACCACGAACCACCTACTGCTTACCACTTACTGCCAACAGACAATCAGCCGACCTTGCCATGTGCAACAGTACCGGCAGTCAGAATTCGCAAAACGCGAATCGCTTCTTCACCATCGGTCAGCGGCTCGCTGCGGGTATTGATGCTGTCGATGAAATTCTGGCATTCGCGCGTCAGTGGCATGCCTTGCGCAATCTTCACATATGTGGGCTCTTCCGTTGTCGATGCCCATTGGCCGTTGTCCTGCCAGATCGAATGCTTGTAGACCGCAAGCTTCTTGTCCCACTGTTCCATGTCATCAAAGACAGCCATGGCCTTGGTTCCGACAACCGTAAGGCGGCGCTCGCGATAGGGATTGAGGCGCGAGGCAAAAAGGTGCCCGCGAATATTGTTGGGAAAGCGCATATGCAGATGTGCGAAATCGCTCAAGTGATCGAGCACCGCAGCGCCCTCGCCGCGCACTTCCAGCGGCTCCGTGCCGGTGATCGCCAGAATCATCGACAGGTCATGCGGAGCCAGATCCCACAGCGCATCATTTTCCGTGTGGAACTTTCCAAGCCCCAGACGATGGGAATGGATATAGCGCACATCACCGAGATCACCGGCCTTGATCAGTTCAAGAAGCTTTTCAAACGCCGGGTGAAAGCGCAGCACATGGCCAACCATGAAAATGCGTCCATTATCACGCGCGGCTTGCACAGCAGCCACTGCATCAGGAACGGTCAGAGCAATCGGCTTTTCGACAAGCACATCCTTGCCATTGGTAACGGCACGAATCGCGGCAGCCGCATGGAACTGCGGCGGCAGGGCCATAACGATGGCATCAACGTCGGGATGGGTGAAAAGATCCTCGACTTCAATATGCAGAACATTCTGCTCCGCGGCGAAGCCGGCGGCGCGATCAGTGTTCTGGTCGGAGACCGCAAACAGCGCCCCGAGACTCTTCAATGTCCGGATATGATTGCTGCCCCAATAGCCGCAACCCAGCACTGCAATCCGTGGAGCCATCTTTTCAGCCTTTTTCATCACGGCATCCAATATCCGCAGGAAGAAACGAACACAAGTCTTGGATAAGGAGAAGATTGCTTGACAGGTCGTTGCTCCCCACATATATCCGCCCCGTCCCTGTCAATTGACAGCGCGTCCCCCGGTCCTCATTTGCAGGCTAACCGTTCACGGGTCGCATGACATATGGGGCGAAGTAGCTCAGTAGGTTAGAGCAGAGGAATCATAATCCTTGTGTCGGGGGTTCGAATCCCTCCTTCGCTACCATTTCCTTCCCAAAGAAGGCGGTTTTCAGATCAGATTGTTGCAAATTATGGCTGAAACCGCGATTCTGATTTTTTACAGCATTTTTACAGCCTTATGTCTTCCCGGCCTCCCACTCGGTCCGAAGAATAGCCATCACGAGTTCATCCCTGTAGATTCCGCCAAAATACGCACTCCCCCGCGCAATCCCCTCGGGTATGAAGCCTGCGGCTATGTAAGCACGGCGTGCGCGTATGTTTTCGGGGAAAACTCCAAGCCAAACGCGATGGGTATCAGTTTCAATGAAAATACGGTCTAGAACGGATTGCAGAAATCGTCTGCCATATCCTTGTCCCGGTTTTAGCATTGCGATGCGCTTTATCAGTGAAACCCGATCCGGTGAGGACCAATCCCGTACGATAGCAAATCCGACAATTTCGTCCGCGTCTTTGGCAATGAAATATCTGTGTTTTTCGTCGGCAAGAGCAAGTCTATGCCGCTCTTCGTCCCATCGGCCGACAACAGCGTCGTATCCATCAAGACGTTCAGCCCTCAAAATCACAGGCAAATCCGACTCGGTCGCTCTAACCACTTGAATATCAGCCATCTTCTGTATCCGCCAGTAATCGCATCGACATCGATGACCGCAGGGCGTTTGGCAACCAACCCATCAGCGCAGTCATGTTACCCCGAAATTTGAAACTTGTGGTTGGTGGACAACCCTTCTGATTATCTCCACAAATCAAACATTAAACAAGCGTTGCCGGCATTGGCTTGCAGCAATTCATATTTGATTTTTAAAGCTGTTTTCGGGTCTGAGAATGAAATGTTATTTGATCAATATGGATCGCTCGACCGAACGGTTGGCGAGAATGGAAAAACTATTTACAGAACTGGGAATAGCGTTTGAGCGGGTCGCAGCAGTTGACGGTCGTTTGATCACGGATGCTGAGATGGCCGAATTAGTGTGGCAGCGACCGGACGAACCTGCCATGACACGTTCAGAAGTTGGGTGTTATCTCAGCCACAGAAAATGCTTCGAGTTGATAGCCGAAGGCGAGACAGACTACGCGGCAATTTTCGAAGACGATGCAACACTGTCCCCTGCTATCGCAGACTGGCTCCAGAATTCAGCGTGGCTTCCAAGGGACGCGGATATCATCAAACTGGAAACAACCGGCTGCAAGGTTCTGACTGACAAACCAATTCATCGTTCATCAGATGGACGTGTAGTCGCTCGCCTCTTGAGCACCCATAACTGCACCGCTGGATATATCATATCGAAACGATGTGCGACGCGCCTCTGGCACGAGACAGCCTATGTCACCACGGGAATTGATGAACTGCTTTTCAATCCTGACTATGGGCTTTTTGCCGAACTGATCGTCTATCAAATCAGTCCTGCCCTGTGCAAACAGGTAATGATCCAATCTACAATTGATCGATATGAAGTGCCCCGGGCAAGACCATTTGCAAGAATAATGCGAGAAGGAATAAGGCCGTTCAGGCAAGCAGCTGAACAAATGTGGCGAGCGTGGATTAAAATGCGTTATACCCAGTCCTGGAACCGTATACCATTTGTCTGATCATTCCATAAATCAGCTATACGGAACCTGACAATCTTTATTATTCAGCGTTTTAACAATTAGAACTCTACGAATAAATACTGTCTATCTGGTTTTACGGAATATCTATTTCGTTTTCCGTATATTACGCCAATGAACAACTATATATACTTCCGCCTCCGATGAGTTTTCTCATGTAAACGGATTTTTCTGAATTATCAGAATCAGAAAACGGGGGACTGAAGATGTTACGGGCAATTATACAAATCTGCACAGCTACCATCATCGCGTTACTCTTTCTGACAACAGCATCAAATGCGCAGGCAACGAGGACCTGGGTGTCGGGCGTTGGCGACGATGCCAATCCTTGCAGCCGGACGGCGCCTTGCAAGACGTTTGCCGGGGCAATCTCGAAAACTGCGATCAGCGGCGAAATCAACATTATTGATCCGGGTGGCTTTGGCGCAGTCACCATTACCAAATCAATCAGCATCGTCGGCGAAGGCGGGACCGCCGGAATTCTGGCCGCTGGCACCAACGGCATCATTGTTAATGTAGCGGCGGCGGACAGGGTCGTTCTGGATGGGCTTGATATTGAAGGAGCTGGCACGGGTCAGAACGGCATTCGCATGGTTGGCGCAGGGACATTGCTGATCCGCAACTCTTCCATCAGGAACTTTCGCAGTGGCACAGGCTTCGGCGTTGATGTTCAAGCGGCCACGTCAACACGCGTGGTTATCGATAATACGTTGATTTTCGGGAATACCGGAGGGATCAATATCAAAGCTCTGGCTGGCAACAATGTTGTCATCTTGCAACGCAGTACAGTGGAATCCAATAATGTGTTTGCAGGGAAAGTTGACGGTGCAAGCTCGCTGATTTTGAACGGAACAACGTTAACCGGAAATGCGACAAGCCTCAGTATTGTCAATGGCGGCGCGGTCATCTCCTATGGGAATAATGTGATCCGTGGCGTTGGGTTGCCGACACAGACGGTGCCTTTGCAGTGACATCAAACTCCTGCGGCGACCCCATTGCCGCAGGAATTACTCAGTATTCGTTCAGCATCGGTATTTTGCATCGGGAACAACAACCAGCTTGCCGACAAAACCCTTTGCCATGAAGTCGCTTTGGGCCCGGTGGAATTCCGAGAGTGGATAAACGCCGCCAACCAGTGGTTTCAGCTTGCCGTCCTCAATATACCTGATGATACGGCGAAAATCACCGCGCGTGCCCTGCGATGATCCGTGCAACTGCAATTGCTTCAGATACATGGTTCGAAGGTCAAGCTGCACCACAGGTCCGGCAATTGCACCGGCGGTGGTGTAGCGGCCTTCCGGGCGCAGGATTCGTAAAAGATCATTGAACATCCGCCCGCCAACAAGATCGGCAACGACATCGATGGGTTTGCCGCCAAGAACATGCTCCACAGCGCTGATGAGACCGACTTCCCCGCGGGTGATGACGGCCTCGGCACCAATATCGAGCAAGGCCTGCTCCTTGCCAGCACCGACAATCGCATAGGGAATGGCCCCGCGCGCCCGTGCCAGCTGGACTATGCCGGAACCCACGCCGCCCGAAGCGCCCGTCACCAGAACTCTCTCCCCGGACTTCAGTCCGGCGCGTTCAAGCATCTGTTCACCGGTCAGATAGGCACAGCAAAACGTTGCCAGCTCGATATCGCTCATATCCGTGTTCACGACATGGGCATTCTCGGCTGGCACCGCTACATATTCTGCATATCCGCCATCGCGGCCATGCCCGATGTAGTCGATATCGGCAAGGCTATCGTCATCGCGGTTGTAAATGGAGAAATCCACCATCACCCGTTCGCCGAGACGGCTGTCGGACACGCCTGCCCCGACTGCCGCGACATGGCCAACAATATCCGTGCCCTGAATACGCGGGAATGTCAGCGTCGGCTCCTGTCGCCGCCAGGTGGAAACCGCATTCACATCATCTTCTGTGCCGTAAGCGCCCTGGCGCACCCACACATCCGTATTGTTCATCCCGCAGGCGGAGATTTCGATCAGGACTTCCCCGGCTGCCGGTTGTGCAACCGGCACATCGGTCCGGTAAACAAGCTTGTCGAGATCACCATGGCCTGTCAGCAGGACGGCTGACATCGTGCGAGAAACCATATCCATGCTCCTGCACTCAAAGTGTCTTTGCGACGGCGTCTACGGCGGCAGCCGCTGCCTTCACAATGATATCAGCTTCATCTTTTGTCAGGCACAGCGGCGGTGCAAAGCCAAGAATATCGCCCTGTGGCATCGCCCGCCCGATTACGCCGCGTTCCGCCAGCGCAGCCGATATTTGCGGACCGACTTTCTGCGAGGCGTCAAAAAACACCCGGTCATCTCTATCTTTCACAAATTCGACCGCCGCCAGCATGCCGTCACCGCGCACATCTCCAACGATTGGATGGCTTCCCAGCGCCTCCGCCAGCGCTTTGCGGAAATAGGCTCCCGTCTCACCCGCATTGGTTACAAGATCAAGCTTATCAATGAGTTCCAGATTGGCAACGCCCGCAGCGGCACAGATCGGATGGGCCGAATAGGTCCAGCCGTGACCGAGTGAACCGAGCTTATCCGAGCCTTCTACCAGGACCTGCCAGACTTTGTCACCGACGATAACACCTGATAGCGGCGCATAGGCGGAAGTCAGCCCCTTGGCGATGGTGATCAGATCCGGCTTGATGCCATAATGGTCAGAGCCAAACATCGTGCCCAGACGGCCAAAGCCGGTCACGACTTCATCGGCCACCAGCAGCACATCGTACTTGTTAAGGACGGCCTGTATTTTCGCCCAGTAACCGGCGGGCGGCGGCACGATACCGCCAGTGCCAAGAATCGGCTCGCCAATGAAGGCTGCCACGGTCTCCGGCCCTTCTGCAAGGATCATTTCCTCCAGCTTGTCCGCACAATGCTGGGAAAACTGCTCTTCGCTCATGGAGCGGTCTTCCCTGCGGAAGTAATACGGCGCTTCCGTATGGAGAATTGGCGCACGCGGCAGATCGAAGGCATTGTGGAAGAGGTCGAGACCGGTCAAGCTTCCCGTCATGACACCTGAGCCATGATAGCCGCGCCAGCGGGAAATGATCTTCTTCTTTTCCGGCCGTCCGAGCACATTGTTGTAGTACCAGATCAGCTTGATATTGGTCTCGTTCGCATCGGACCCCGAAAGGCCGAAATAGACGCGGCTCATCCCCTCGGGTGCCCGGTCGATGATCATCTTGGCCAACGTAATCGACACCTCTGTCCCGTGACCGACATAGGCATGATAATAGGCAAGCTCTTTGGCCTGTTTGGCAATCGCGTCGGCAATTTCCTGCCGCCCATAGCCAACATTGACGCAATAGAGCCCGGCAAACGCGTCGAGACTCTTTTTGCCGTTCACATCGAAAATATGCACGCCTTCGCCGCCCTTGATCACCCGTGTCGGGCTTTCGCCGCGCGCATGGGTGCCCATATGGGTCGACGGATGGAAAAAGTGATCGCGGTCCCAGGCGTTCAGTTCGTTTGAACGGTCCAACATGTCCATTGCTCCTGCGTTTTGCTCAGCCCGCTTCGAGGCAGAGATATTTAAGTTCGGTGAAAGCTTCGATGCCGTGGCGCGATCCCTCCCGCCCGAGGCCCGATTGCTTGACGCCGCCAAAGGGGATGGGCGCACCGGTGATCTTCACCCGGTTGATCGCGATCATGCCATATTCAAGCGCCCGGCCCATGCGCAGCATGCGCTGGCCATCACGAGTGACGACATAGGCGACAAGGCCATATTCCGTGTCGTTCGCCCGGCGGATGACATCATCCTCGTCATCAAACACGGTAACAGCGGCAACGGGTCCAAAGGTCTCTTCCCGCATGATCAGCGCATCATCGGGCACATCAACCAGCAGCGTCGGCTGATAGAACAACGGCCCGGCCCCATGACGTTTGCCACCCGTAACGCACCGCGCACCGCGACCGAGTGCGTCCTGCACCTGCTCTTCGACCTTCTGCACGGCGCGTTCATGCATCAATGGCCCAATTTCCGCGCCTTGCGTCAGCCCAGATGCTACTTTCAGCGCGGCAATCTTGCGGGCAAAGGCTTCGACAAAAACGTCGTAGATCGGCCGCTCCACATAGATGCGATTGGCCGCCAGACAATCCTGACCTGACGTTGCGAACTTGGCGCCAATCGCAATATCCACGGCACGCTCAATCTCACTGTCAGCAAAGATGATCAGGGGCGCATGACCACCCAGCTCCATGATGAGGTTTTTCATCGTCGGCGCACATTGCGCGGCAATCAGACGTCCGATTTCTGTCGAACCGGTAAAACTCAACGCCCGCACACGCGGATCAGCGCAGAGCGCCCCGACAATAGGCGCTGCCTTGCCAGTAATGATGTTGAAAACACCTGATGGTATCCCTGCCCGCTCTGCCAGTTCCGCAAGCGCAAGGGCAGAAAGCGGCGTCTCAGATGATGGGTGCGCAACAATCGTGCAGCCCGCCGCAAGTGCCGCCGCCGCTTTGCGTGTCAGCATGGCCGATGGAAAGTTCCATGGCGTGACAATGCCGACAACGCCAACAGCTTCACGGCTCACCATCATCTGGGCACCGGGCAAATGGCTGGTAACACTCTCCGCGTTCAGTCGTTTGCCTTCCTCCGCATAGAATTCGATGAAGGACGCGGCATATTCGATCTCGCCGCGCGATTCATCCAGCGGCTTGCCCTGCTCAAGCGTCATGATCAGCGCCAGATCATCCTTGGCGGCAAGGATCAGTTCGTACCATTTACGCAAAATTCCGGCGCGCTGTTGCGGCAGAAGTGAGCGCCAAGGACCGAATGCACGCGACGCGGCATCTATGGCCAGAGCTGTCTCTTCCGCACCGAGGGTCGCAACCCAAGCCACTGGCATTCCCGAGGCCGGATCGCGCACCTCGAATGTTTGCCCGCCTCTACCGGCAGTCCAGTGCCCATCCACATAGGCAAGGTCGCGCAACATCCTGCGATCCTGCAGACGGTCAAGTCCATCGTGGCGTTCGGGTCGTGCAAAATGGGCGGACATCGGGCTCTCCCTTGGAATACCCGGTAACGCTCGCCGATCCCGGCAGGAGAGAGTGACTGTATTTTATGATCTGGAGAGAGAGATTGTCCGAATTACTGCGCCGATTTGGAGAGATGGACTGCAGGTTTCAGTCTTGCGACTGGATCAGAGCATGTACGGGGAGTGCCGTTTCCTCTTTCACCGTCTTGGTGATGATATAGGAAAAATAGCGGTCAATGCCGAGTTCGCGCTGCAACAGATCGTCAATCAGACGTTGATAGGCATCAATGTCCCGCGCGACAATTTTCAGGATGTAATCGACCCCGCCGCCAACCGACCAGCATGAGGTTACCTCGGGCAAAAGCTTGATCGCTCGCTCGAACCGCTCGAAATCCGTCTGCTTGTGCGATCCGAGTGTGACCTCCACCAGAATGCTGGCAACCGGGGCCACCAGCCGCAGGGCCAGACGCGCATGATAACCGGTGATAACTCCCGCTTTTTCCAGCCTGCGAAGCCGTATCCAGCATGGCGTCGGTGAAATACCCGCCCGCTCGGCAAGCGCGAGTTTGGTGATCCGCCCATCCTGTTGGATGGCGTCGAGAATACGGATATCGATTGCGTCAAGTCTTGGTGCGCCCATCACTGTTCCAGTTCAAAGAGTGGATAGATCATGGCCTTGTGTTTTTCTCATTGTCAATTGACCTGATTTCAATCAATCTCAAATCATGACATTATGGCGACCCGATATCCGTTCACTAACCCGCCCTGCCTATCTTTCTCTGGCGGACCAGATTGCGCGCGCTGTGGGTGACGGCACGCTGGAAGCGGGCGCACGTCTGCCGACGCACCGGAAGATGGCCGAAGACCTGAACCTGTCAGTACAGACTGTCAGCCGGGCCTATGAGGAACTCATCCGCCGAGGCTTGCTGTCAGGTGAAACCGGGCGCGGCAGTTTCGTCAAGGCGCAGCGGCGCGAGATCGACCAGCCCTATTTGCCGGAGCGCCTCGGCGAAGTGATCGATCTGTCGATCCTTAAGCCAGTCTGCGAGAAAATGCATCATGAGCGGCTGAAGAAAGCGCTCGGCTGGCTTTCCGAGACATTGCCCGCAAGTTCTGCCCTGTCCTTCCGCCCGAACGTCGTCTTTCCGCGCCACCGCGCTACGGCTGTCAAATGGCTGCGTGAGTGCGGCCTTGATGTTCCCGCCTCGAATATCAGCATCACCAATGGCGCGACGGCTGCGATGACCGTTGCCATCATGAGCGTTGCGCCAGTTGGTTCGACCATTGCAACCGAGGCCACCGGGCATCACACCCTTGTTCCGCTCGCCTCCTATCTGGGTCTGACCCTCAAAGGCATTGCCATTGATGATCAGGGGATTATCCCCGAAGCACTTGATGCCGCGTGTAAAGAATCCAGTATTCGCGCGCTGTTTGTGCAACCCGCTGCCATCAATCCGTGCGCAACGGTGATGGGCTCCATCCGCCGCGCACAGATTGTCGAAGTCGCCCGCAAGCGCGATATCGCCATCGTTGAAAGCGACATTCTTGGACCCCTCGTCGAGGACCGCCCGCCACCCATTGCAGCACTGGCACCGGAGCGAACCCTCTATTTCACCAGCTTCACCAAAACAGTCGTACCGGGCTTGCGGATTGGCTATCTCGCCGCGCCCGACCGTTATGTCGCTGCCGTTGCCAACCGGCATCTTGTCTCCAACTGGATGGCAACGCCCATGGTTGCGGAGATCGCCACCCGCTGGGTCGAAGACGGCACGGCTATGGAATTGGTGCAGTGGCAGCGGGAGGCGCTGCGGCGCAGACACGAGATTGCCTCGCAGGTGCTTGCGGGCACATTCTTTCGCTCCCACCCGCAAAGCCTGCATATCTGGTTGCCATTGACCGACGGGCGAACGGAAGAAACCTTTGTTGCCCAGGCACGATTGCAAAATGTCGCCATTGCTCCCGGCGCGTCGTTCCGCATTTCGCAGGAAGACTGGAAGCCCGCCGTGCGCATATCGCTCGGCTCGACCACTGAAGCGGAATTGCTGCGCGGCCTGACCGTGGTGGGAAGTCTGCTGCAGGGCGACCCCGAGCACCTGCTGCTCGCGATTTAGCCACAACACGCAATTTCATGGCAATAAAACTTATATTGTCATGATTTAATTTTTACAATTGACATGATTTGATAAGTCTCTCATCGTTTAGGGCATAGCCGGTCTCAACCAGAGGGAGAGACGCATGCCGCCAATCAAAGAGACCAGAACAAAAGCAGCGGGCCAGCCGCCGATCATCGAGATCGACGGCATCAGCAAGAGCTTCGGCGCGTTCAAAGTTCTTGATCAGTTGTCATTCAATGTGGCGCCGGGCGAGAAGCTCGCACTCATTGGTCCGTCTGGCTCCGGCAAGACCACAATCCTGCGCATTCTCATGACGCTGGAAGGCATTGATAGCGGCGACATCCGGATTTCTGGCGAACATCTCTATCAAATGCCGGGAAATGGCGGCCTTCGACCAGCCGACGAGAACCATCTGCACAAAATGCGTGCGCAGATCGGCATGGTGTTCCAGCTGTTCAACCTGTTTCCACATAAATGCGTTCTCGACAACGTGACGCTTGCGCCGATGCTCACAAAAAACACGCCGCGCAAGCAGGCCGAAGAACAGGCCATGCAATTGCTTGAAATGGTGGGCCTCGCCGACAAGGCCAAGTCGATGCCATCCCAGCTTTCGGGCGGGCAGAAACAGCGCGTCGCCATTGCCCGTGCCTTGGCGTTGCAACCCAAGATCATGCTTTTTGACGAGGTAACATCCGCGCTCGATCCGGAATTGGTGGAAGAGGTGCTGAACGTCCTTTGGCGCCTGTCCGAAGAGACTGACATGACCATGTTGCTCGTCACGCACGAGATGGGTTTTGCCCATGAGTTTGCTGACCGGGTCCTGTTCTTTGATCGAGGCAAGATCGTTGAGGACGGCAAGCCCGAAGAAATCTTCCGTAATCCCAAACAGGAACGCACACAGACATTCCTGAAAAAGATCATCGCTGCCGGTCACAGGGTCTGATCGCAGCACCTGCACACCTTAAAACACAAGAAAACTGAGGAGTTGGGAACATGTTGAATTTGAAAACAATCACTGCATCGATTGGAGCGATGGCACTCACCGCACTGGCGCTTTCCACGCCCGTCAAGGCAGACGAAGCGCTCGACAAACTGAAAGCGCAGGGCTTTGCCCGCATCGCCATCGCCAATGAACCGCCATTCACCGCTGTTAAACCAGACGGCACTGTTTCCGGTGCAGGACCTGATGTTGCGCGCGCCGTATTCAAGAAGCTTGGTGTTGCCGATGTCGTCGCGTCGATTTCAGAATATGGCGCGATGATTCCGGGTCTGCAGGCCGGGCGGCATGATGTGGTGACAGCTGGACTTTTCATGAAGCCGGAGCGCTGCCGCGCCGTTGCCTATTCCGAGCCGATCCTGTGCGATGCCGAAGCGTTTCTGGTGAAGAAGGGCAATCCCAAGGGCTTCAAGAGCTACAAGGATATTGCGGTCGACGCAAAAGCAACCATCGGCGCTCCCGGTGGCGGCACGGAAGAGCGACTGGCACTGGAAGCCGGCGTGCCGCGTGACCGCGTCATCGTCGTTCCCGATGGCCAGAGCGGTATCAAAATGCTGCAGGACGGGCGTATTGATGTTTATTCCCTGCCGGTTCTCTCGATCAATGATCTGGTCAAGAAGGCCAACGACCCAAGCGTCGAAGTTTTCGCGCCCGTGGTGAATGCGCCTGTCTATTGTGACGGCGCCGCCTTCCGCAAGGATCAGACCGCCCTGCGCGACGAATTCGACAAGGTGCTCGCCGAAATGAAGGCTTCAGGCGAATTTACCAAGATTGTCGAGCCTTATGGCTTCTCAGCCAAGGCAGCCATGTCGACCACGCGCGACAAGCTTTGCGCTGGCTGACAAAAGCCCAGTCACAGTCACTCCTGTCCTGAAACAGGAGTGACCAATCATTGTCGCCAAGAACGAGAGCATGACCGATGGGCCAGTGGGCCGGATATTTACAGCTGATTCTGGAAGGGGCGCTTGTGACAATCAAGCTGACCCTGCTGGGGTCCGTGCTTGCGCTGATCATGGCTTTTGTTGCTGGCCTTGGCAGGATATCGCGATTTTGGGCCGTTCGCGCGCTGGCCACGGCCTATATCGAATTCTTTCGCGGCACATCCATCTTCGTCCAGCTCTTCTGGGCTTATTTCGTCCTGCCGCTGTTCGGCTTTTCGCTGACGCCGCTACAGGCTGGCGTTCTGGCGCTGGGTCTCAATGTCGGGGCCTATGGCGCCGAAGTCGTGCGCGGGGCAATCAGATCCATCGGCAAGGAACAGTATGAGGCCTGCATTGCACTGAACTTCAACCGATGGCAGAGCCTGCGCCATATCATCCTGCCGCAGGCTTTCGTGCTGATGCTGCCAACCTTCGGCAACAACGCGATAGAGCTGTTGAAAGCCTCCGCCGTCGTCTCGCTGATTTCCCTTTCGGATATGACCTTTCAGGCGCAGGTCGTGCGCGCCCAGACGGGCAGCACGCTTATGCCGTTCCTGACCATACTCGTTCTCTATTTCCTCATGTCGTCGGTCATTTCGTACTCAATTCGTGGGTTGGAACGCTATCTGACACGCGGCCTTGATGGTGTGAGGTCGTAAGATGGAATGGGATTGGGCCTTTGTTGTTGAAATCCTACCGACCCTCATCGAGGGCGTGAAGATCACCATTCTGGCAACCCTTCTGGGTTCCGTTCTTGCTGCGATCCTTGGCCTTGGCCTCGCGATCCTGCGGCGCTCAAAAAACACCCTCGTGTCGAAGCCGGTGGGTTTTCTCGCCGACTTCATTCGCGGCACACCATTGCTGGTGCAGCTTTATTTCATCTTCTATGTCCTGCCCGATGCGGGCATCACTCTTTCGCCGCTTGTGGCCGGTGTGATCGGCCTTGGCCTGCACTACGGCACATACACGGCAGAGGTCTATCGTGGCGGCATCGACAATGTCGCGCGCGGCCAGTGGGAAGCCGCCCGCGCCTGTAATCTTTCTGTATTTCAGACCTGGACACGGATCATTCTTCCCCAGGCATTGCCACCAATGATCCCGGCGCTCGCCAACTACTTCATCGCCATGTTCAAGGAAACGCCGCTGCTGTCGGCCATCACCGTGCTTGAGCTGATGAATCAGGCGCGCAGCATCGCCAATTACAACTACCGCTACATTGAACCGATTACTCTGGTGGGCGCTTTCTTCCTGGTGATCAGTCTTGTGTCCGTCATTGCCCTGCGCTGGCTCGAACGCCGCTATGGCAAGATTGAGGAGAGGTAAAATGGGTATTCCGATCAAGGTCACCCAAACCATGACACCGCTTGGCTTTGATGACCGCCCTATTGCCAAGCGCGTTGGTCTCGTGATCCTCGCCACCGACCATACGACCGAGCCGGATTTCCAGCGGATGGTCGCGAGCGACAGCATCGGTCTCTACACAGCCCGCATTCCCTACGCCAACCCGACAACGCCGGAAAATCTGCGCCTGATGCAGCCGGAGCTAACCATCGGTGCCGGGCTGATCCTGCCCGACGAAGATCTCGACGCGATCTGCTATTCCTGCACATCCGCCTCGGTGGTTATTGGCGATGATGAAATCGAGGCGGCAATCAAAGCTGCCAAGCCCGGTGTGCCTGTCATTACGCCACCACTTGCGGCAGTTCGCGGCCTGCATGCCTTTGGTGCCCGGCGCATCAGCGTCCTCACGCCCTACACCGTCGAAACAAGCACGCCGATGCTCGCCTATTTCGCGGCCAAAGGTTTTGATATCGCTCGTTTCACCTGCTTCGGCCTTGAAGACGACCGGGAGATGGCCCGGATCACCCCTGCATCGCTGGTGGCTGCTGCGAGCGAAGCAATGGCCCCGGACTGCGATGCCCTGTTCATATCCTGTACCGCATTGCGTGCCGCAATCGCTGCACCGCAGATCGAGGCAGCCATTGGCAAACCCGTTATCACCAGCAATCTTGCCACGGCATGGGCAACGTTGCGTCTGTGTGGCGAGGATCAGCCGCGACCGGAATTGGGTCAATTGATGACCCGGCCCATGGCCGCCTGGTAGAACAATATGGCCGGAACATTTGTCACCCTGACCGAAATCGAGGCCGCACGCGCAGTGATTGCGCCGCATATTTTGCGCACTCCGATGGTTTCCTCGCCAAGCCTGACTGAGAAAACAGGTATGCCTGTTCATCTCAAACTCGAACACCGGCAGATCACAGGAGCGTTCAAGCTGCGCGGCGCACTCAACGCCTTGAGCAGATTGTCGCCAGATGAAAGGCAGCGCGGCGTTGTCACCGCATCAACAGGCAATCATGGCCGCGCCCTCGCCTATGCCGCCGGGCTGCAGGGTGTTCGCTCAATCATCTGTATGTCCAATCTCGTGCCCGGCAACAAGCTGGATGAAATCCGCAAGCTCGGCGCGGAAATCCGCATTGGCGGCCAATCGCAGGACGACGCCCAGCAAGAGGTAGAGAAGATCGTCGCGCAGGATGGTCTGATCATGATTCCGCCCTTTGATAGCCCTGCCATTATCGCCGGTCAGGGGACGCTCGGGCTCGAAATCATCGAAGACGTGCCAGACGTGGAAACCGTTCTCGTCCCGCTTTCCGGCGGGGGGCTTATTTCCGGAATTGCAGCTGCAGTTAAAGCCTTAAAGCCAAAGACAAGGGTCCTCGGCATTTCAATGCAGAATGGCGCGGCCATGCATGCCAGTCTGAAGGCGGGACATCCGATAAAGGTTGCCGAATATGCCAGTCTGGCAGACTCGCTCGGCGGCGGCATCGGTCTCGACAATCATGTGACGTTTCACATGGTGCGTGATCTGGTCGATGACGTTGTCCTGCTTACTGAAGATGAAATCGCTGCGGGCATCGTCCACGCCTACACGCACGAGCGGGAGATCATCGAAGGCGCTGCCGCCGTCGGTATCGGCGCCCTGCTCGCGGGCAAGATCAGGTTGCAGGGACCGGTGGTCGCACTGCTTTCCGGCCGCAATATCGACATGGACCAGCATCGCCGGATCGTTGCCGAACATTATGCAACGGGGAGCGTGCCATGCCCCGCATGACCATTCTGACTGAAGCTGATCTGCGCCGCATCATCTCTCTCGACCTTGATGCGGTCGCATGTGTCGAAGCCGCTTTCGAGGCGCTCGCGACCAAGGCTGTCGCCATGCCGCCGATCCTGCGGCTGGACATCCCCGAACATCGCGGCGAAGTCGATGTCAAAACCGCCTATGTCCCCGGTATTGATGCCTTCGCGATCAAGATCAGCCCCGGTTTCTTCAACAATCCGCAGATCGGCCTTCCCAGCGTCAATGGCATGATGGTGCTGTTCTCCAGCAAAACAGGGCTGGTGGAAGCTCTGCTCCTCGATAACGGATATCTCACCGACGTCCGCACCGCGGCGGCCGGTGCCGTGGCGGCGAAATATCTCGCCCGTAAGGACGCAAGCGTGGCGACGATTTTCGGTGCGGGTGTTCAGGCACAGTTGCAGCTGAAAGCGTTGACACTGGTGCGCCCCATTCGCGAGGCGCGTTTATGGGCGCGCGATCAGCAAAGGGCTGATGCCACCGCCGGGCGTATGCGGGCAGAGCTTGGCATTGAAATACAGGTTGAAAGCGATCCCGCAAAGGCGGTGGCGGGAAGCCATATTATCGTGACGACAACCCCATCCGAGGAGCCATTGCTGCGAGCCGAATGGCTGGAACCCGGTCAGCATGTGACTGCGATGGGGTCTGATGCCGAACACAAGAACGAGCTTGATCCGGCCATTATCCGCTTCGCCGATTTCTACGTTGCCGACAGCCTTAAACAGACACGGCGGCTGGGCGAATTGCACCACGCCATAGCGGCTGGGCTGATCCCGGAAGATCAGGCCTTTCCGGAACTCGGTGCCATCATCGCAGGTGCCAGTCCCGGTCGCCAGTCAGGCAATGCGATCACGATTGCCGATCTGACCGGAACAGGCGTTCAGGACACCGCCATTGCCACGCTTGCCCGCGACCGCGCCAAAGATGCAGGCGCCGGAACAGCGTTTGAAAGTTGATATTCGAAAGTGAGGAAACAGATATGACCGAGCCCAATCTGAAGTTCAGCCGCGAGGAATTCGCGCAAAGGCTGGCAAAAACCCGCAAGGCGATGGAAAAGAAGGGCATAGATGTTCTCATCTGCAGTGATCCATCCAATATGGCGTGGCTCACAGGCTATGATGGCTGGTCGTTCTACGTGCATCAGGCAGTGATTGTGCCACCTGAAGGCGAACCCATCTGGTATGGTCGCGGTCAGGATGCCAACGGCGCCAAGCGCACCGCCTATCTCCATCACGACAATATTGTCGGCTATCCCGATCATTATGTTCAGTCCACCGAGCGTCATCCGATGGATTTTCTGTCGAAGCTGCTGGAAGAACGCGGCTGGCGTAAAAAAACAATCGGCGTCGAAATGGACAATTACTGGTTCTCGGCAGCCGCCTTTGCGTCCCTGCAAAAGCATCTGCCCAATGCCCGGTTTGTCGATGGCACAGCGCTCGTCAACTGGCAGCGCGCCGTCAAGAGCAAGACCGAGCTAGATTATATGCGCAAGGCCGCACGCATCGTCGAACTCATGCATCAGCGCATTGTCGACAAGGTCGAAGTCGGGATGCGCAAATGTGATCTCGTTGCGGAGATTTATGACGCCGGCATTCGCGGCACCAACGAGTTTGGCGGTGATTATCCCGCCATCGTTCCGCTGCTTCCCTCCGGCGCGGATGCATCTGCGCCACATCTGACATGGGATGATCAACCCATGAAAAGCGGTGAAGGCACATTCTTCGAGATCGCCGGCTGCTTTAACCGTTACCACGTTCCCCTGTCCCGCACGGTTTTTCTCGGCAAACCAACTCAGGAATTTCTGGATGCGGAGAAGGCAACGCTTGAAGGAATGGAAGCGGGGCTTGCCGCCGCCAAACCCGGCAATAGCTGTGAAGACATTGCCAATGCGTTTTTCGGCGTCCTGAAAAAGTATGGCATCGTCAAGGACAACCGTACCGGCTACCCCATCGGCATTTCCTATCCGCCGGATTGGGGCGAACGCACCATGAGCCTGCGCCCCGGTGACAAAACAGTGCTGGAACCGGGGATGACTTTCCATTTCATGACCGGCCTCTGGCTCGAAACCATGGGCCTTGAGATCACCGAAAGCATCCTGATCACCGACACAGGCGTTGAATGCCTTGCCAATGTGCCCCGGCAGCTCTTTGTGAAGAATTGACATCCATGACATCAGCCAATCTTCTCCCGCCATCGCCCATCACGCCGACTGTGGATTTCGACAAGGACGGTGTGCAGCATGGTTTCCTGCGCCTGCCCCATAGCAGGGATGATTCCGCATGGGGTTCGGTCATGATCCCCATTGCGGTCATCCGCAACGGCGATGGTCCAACCGCCCTTTTGACGGGCGGGAACCATGGCGACGAGTATGAGGGTCCGGTCGCGCTATTTGATCTCGCCCGCACACTCGACTCCAAAGACGTTAATGGCACTGTGATCATCGTCCCGGCCATGAACTATCCGGCCTTTCGCGCCGGGACGCGCACATCACCCATCGACAAGGGCAATATGAACCGCAGCTTTCCGGGACGGCCCGACGGAACGGTCACGCAGAAGATTGCTGATTATTTCACACGGGAACTGCTGCCCCGTGCCGATGTGGTTCTGGATTTTCATTCGGGCGGCAAGACGCTTGATTTTCTACCCTTCGCCGCCGCCCACATACTCGCTGACAAGGCTCAGGAAGCGCGCGGGTTCGATGCCGTCAAAGCTTTCTCGGCTCCATGGTCCATGCGTATGCTTGAGATCGATGCGGTCGGCATGTACGACACGACGGTCGAGGAACTGGGCAAGACGTTCGTGACAACGGAACTTGGCGGCGGTGGTAGTGCCAGCGCCGAAACGATCCGTATTGCCAAGCGGGGCGTGTCTAACTTTCTCCGCCACACGGGCATTCTACACGGCAAGGTCGAACAGCACGAAACGCGCTGGATCGACATGCCTTCCGGTGAATGCTTCTCGTTTGCTGAGGATGCCGGCATGATCGAAACCATGGTCGATCTGGGCGATCCCGTCGAAGCGGGGCAGATCATCGCCCGAATCTATCCCGTTGGCCGAACTGGTACAGCACCGGCGGAGATCAAAGCCAAGCTTTCAGGCATTCTTGCCGCCCGTCATTTTCCGGGTCTGGTCAATGCGGGGGATTGTGTGGCCGTGGTCGCTGTTCCTGAATAGCAATCAGGAGGCAACTTTCAGTATCTTCCTTACCGCTGCGGCCTGATCAGGCATATCCAGAACCAGTCGCCCGAATTCACGGGTGGCCGGGGTCTGTTCTTCGTCACTCCAGATGAGAGTGAAAACCGCTTTGGGCAATGGCGGCAAACCATATTGACCATCTAAGATTTTCATTCCGGGCTCTACATCATCAACCGTCATGACGGTCATGGCGAGCCCGGAGAGAACCGCCGCACTCATCCCCTTCATGCTCGCCGATGTGAAAACCACGTGCCAGTCAATGGATGTGCGATCGAGGGCTTCGACCCCGACCTTGCGGTTGAGACATGGTGCCGGAATAAACGCCAACGGCAGAGGCGAACCGGGTTTGACTTCGAAAGTATCCGCAGCCACCCAAACGAACCGGGTTTCTTTCAAGACTTTGCCATTCGCGGCCTCTGGCAATGTCAGCACCACCGCAAGATCAAGATCACAAGCCTTGACCATCATACCGAGATCCATACTCATGCTGACATTCACATCCAGCTGAACAGCAGGATAAGCACGGGCAAACTGACACAGAAGCGTCGGCAGCCGGTCGCCGATGAAATTTTCAGGAACGCCAAAACGCACAACGCCCGCAACCGGTGACGCCTGAAAACGGCGGTTCAACGCATCGAGCGATAACAGAATCTGCTCGGCGCAACGGAAAAAGTCCGAACCATCCTCAGTCAGCGTCACGCTGCGCGTCGTCCGGTAAAGCAAAGGACGTCCCACCTGCTCTTCCAGCCGCCGGATTTGATGGCTGACAGCAGATTGTGTCAGATTGAGCCGCCGCGCAGCACGGGTAAAGCTCCCGGCTTCTTTGACGGCAACAAACGCGCGCAGGAGTGTAGGTTCGAAGTCCATCCTGTCAGATTAATGATTTCTGCTAATTTGTTCTAGTAAATTAAATCATTTCTATCATGAACGGGACTACCTTAAACTGAGTCTCATTATCCGCCACGGCGGACGCCTGTACAACCACCTATCGTGCAGGCGCATTCTTCGATCTGACTTGGCCCAAAGCTCTCCGGCACTGCGTGTTCCGGCGTGGGTAGAGGCTGTTGCCAAGCCCAACTTGGAAAGAACCATTGATGAGTCTCTCCCCCTCCCGCAAGAACATGGTGGCGCTGGCCGCCATATGTCTGTCGTCCCTGATGTTCGGCCTCGAAATTTCCAGCGTACCGGTGATTCTGCCGACACTGGAAAAGGTTATGCATGGCACGCTGAAAGACATGCAATGGATCATGAACGCCTATACCATTGCCTGCACCACGGTTCTGATGGCCGTCGGAACGCTGGCGGACCGCTACGGGCGCAAGCGTATCTACGTGATCAGCCTTGTCCTGTTTGCCATCACATCCTTCATTTGCGGTCTGGCTCAGGACGCGCCCATTCTGATCGTCAGCCGGTTTCTGCAAGGCGTCGCTGGTGGTGCAATGCTGATCTGTCAGATCGCCATTCTCTCCCACCAGTTTCAGGCAGGCCACGAACGCAGCAAGGCCTTCGGCATATGGGGCATTGTCTTCGGCATCGGCCTCGGATTTGGACCAATCATCGGCGGCATCATTGTTGCCCTGACGAGCTGGGAATGGGTATTCCTCGTTCATGTACCGCTCACTGTCGTGACACTGGTTCTGGTTTTGAGCAGCGTCGAGGAATCCAGCGATCCGGAAGCCAAGAAACTGGACATTCTGGGGATCGCCACCCTGTCGCTGGCAGTTTTCGGGCTGACCTATTTCATTACGCAGGGCCCCGATCTCGGCTTTACCAGCCCGGCAGCCCTTGCCATCGTCGGGGCGTCGGTCGCTAGCTTCATCGTGTTCCTGTTTGCGGAAAAACTCAGCCCGCATCCGATGTTCGACTTCTCGGTATTCAAAATTCGCAACTTCTCCGGGGCAATTCTCGGTTCCATCGGTATGAATTTCAGTTTCTGGCCGTTGATGATCTATCTGCCCATCTATTTTCAGAGCGGTCTTGGCTATGACATCGTTGCGGCAGGTCTGGCATTGCTGGCTTATACGCTTCCCACCTTGGTCATCCCGCCATTGGCGGAGCGTCTGTCACTGCGTTATCGCCCCGGTATCATCATTCCGGCAGGTCTGTTTGCGATTGGCCTCGGCTTCATGCTGATGTGGTTTGGTAGCGGCGTCGAACATGCGAGCTGGCTGACCATGCTTCCCGGTTGCCTGCTCGCCGGAATGGGTCTCGGTTTGACCAACACGCCTGTCACCAACACCACGACAGGTTCGGTTTCCAGCGCACGCGCCGGAATGGCCTCCGGCATCGATATGAGCGCCCGGTTGATCACTCTGGCGATCAACATCGCCCTGATGGGTTTCATTCTGCTGGAAGGTACCCTGTCCTATCTCAGGGGTGTATTTGACGGATCGTTCGATCCGTCCCGCTTGCGGCTGCTTGCCGAGAAAATCGCTGCCGGAAACTTTGCAGGTCTTCAGCAGAGTTTCCCGGAACTCGCCACGCTCGACGCCTCCGGAACGATCGTCCATACGGCGCTGATTCACGGCTTCGGCAATATCATGCTGTATGGCGGCATCGGCGTCTGGGTTCTGGCCGTGATCAGTTTCATCATCTTCGGCCCCGGCAAACGCCTGAGAGCGGCAGCAGCCTGAAGAAAACGGTGCGGGAAGGCTGGTTCTTCCCGCTCACTATTTACGAAGAATAAGATCGGCGGCCTTTTCGCCGATCATCGCAGATGGAGCCTGTGTATTACCGCTGATCAGGTTTGGCATGATCGATGCGTCCGCTACACGCAAAGCATCAACACCGCGCACCCTGAGCTCCGGGTCGACAACGGAAAGTCTGTCTGCGCCCATGCGGCAAGTCCCCACCGGATGGTAGATCGTGTCCGAGTGCTGACGGATCAGCGCAACCAGACCCTCCTCATCTTCCGCGCCAGTGCCATAGAGCGGACGCGTATTCAACGCGGCAAGCGCCGGGGCCGACAGTATCTTTTGCGTCAACCGGGCACCGCGCACCAGCGTTTGCAAATCATCGGGATGCGACAGAAAATTCGGATCAATCAGCGGTGCCTGCGCAATATTCGGGCTGGCAAGGCGCACGCTGCCCCGGCTTTTCGGCCGCAGGACACAGACGTGCAGGGCCAAGCCCGTACCGAGATGCAGCTTGCGATTATGATCATCAACAAACCCGATGCAGAAATGCAGTTGCAAATCTGGCCGCTTCACATCCGGGCTGCTGCGGATAAAGCCGCCAGCCTCAGCCGCATTGGAAGTGAGCATCCCTTTTCCCTTGGTAAGATAAGTCGCGAAGGCCCCGGCACCCCGAACCAGAACCGGAAGTGTCATACCAAACAGACCCGGCGCCTTCGACCACATATTGTGGATATAATCGAGATGATCCTGAAGACTGGCACCCACATCAGGCGCGTCGAAGACGACATCAATACCCAGCTGGCGCAGATGATCGGCAGGACCAATGCCCGACACCATCAGCAATTGCGGTGACCCGAATGCTCCGCCGGAAATGATGATTTCGCGATCGGCATACAAAATTTCTTCGCGATCCGGCAAACCATAGGCAACACCAACGGCACGGCGCCCGTCAAACACGATGCGGCGAACTCGCTGACCCGCCAGCACCTGCAGATTATTCATGGCAGGTGCCTCAAGGTAGGCCCGTCCCGCATTGTAACGCGCGCCGTCTTTCTGGAACACCTGATAGAGGCCGACGCCTTCCTGATTTTCGCCATTGAAATCATCGTTGCGCGGATAGCCCGCCTGCACCGCAGCTTCAACAAATGCAGCTGTTGCCGGACTGTCATTGGACAATTCGCTGACACGAAGCGGCCCGCCTGCCCCGTGCCAAGCATCTTCGCCGCGCACATTATCCTCGGAGCGTTTGAAGTAAGGCAAAACATCCTGCCAGCCCCAGCCCGTGCAGCCGAGCTCCGCCCAGGCATCGTAATCTTCCGGCTGCCCGCGAATATAGATCATTGCATTGATAAGACTGCTGCCGCCCACCCCACGTCCGCGCGGCTGATATCCGCGCCGTCCGTTCAGTGCTGCTTGCGGTGTGGTCTCATAGCCATAGTTGAACCGAGACTTGAGCGGAACCAGCCCAGCGATGCCGAGCGGTATGTTGGAAAGGAGCGGTGCGCGCCTTGGCCCTGTCTCGAATAGGGCCACATTGCCGTTGCCGGGCGCTCGGGCAAGACGCGATGCGACCGCACAGCCAGCCGGTCCAGCGCCCACGACGATGTAATCGACAACCCTCATGATAACGCCCCTCCCAAGGCTTTGTGCCATCAAGTCATCTCCCCGCCGGAAACACAACAACAGGCTATCGTGCCATTGATGGCGACCATCGTCATATTTTCGCTATTCACCTGAATAATATCTGGACCTCAGTTGTTCATGCGACTTCAGAGGCAATGGAGTTTTCACCTGATGGCAAATCCTGATACCAGCATCACATCACGACCGCGCATGCACTACGATCATGCGACGATCGCATTCCACTGGCTAACTGCCCTTCTCGTCGTCGGGCTCTTTGCCAGCGCGCAAATCTGGAACCAGCTGGAACGTGGGACCTGGCTGCGAAAGGACCTGCAATCGATCCATATTTCCTTTGGCATATTGCTGGCAGTCACTATCGTCCTGCGCATCGTCTGGAGAATAGCCAATAGGGGCGATCTTCCTCCGGCTACATCGGGGCTTCAGGAAATCGCTGCCAAACTCGTCCACATGGTGCTCTATATCCTGCTCTGCCTACAGGTTGTTCTGGGATTTCTGTTCCGCTGGGCGCAGGGTGAGCCGCTCACATTTTTTGGCCTGTTTTCAATACCGCATTTTTTCACCGTCGATCCGGCAATGCGGTCCACCTTCGGCGAAATGCACAATCTGGTTGCTTGGACGATCATCGTTCTGGCGGGACTGCACGCCGTCGCGGCGCTCATGCATCACTATGTCTTGAAAGACCGCGTTCTTGTCCGGATGCGGCCAGCAGCACGACGCTAGAGCTGATCTCAAACCACTTTATTGCGGTCATCAACAGTTTTGGCCGGAATTAACCTCCCCCTGACCGTCGTGAACCTTTGAAGCCGGCGCACATTCCGGCACTCTAGGCTCACCATGATTGTTGATGGCGCTGAAGCGTGATCAGAACAACCCGTTTGGCAGACCGTGAGGGCGTGTCCTGCACCAGAGGTTGATGATCCCGCGACCCAAACCGGAGACCGCGTTCGCACCCGTGCGGACAGGCAAGGCATAACGGCATCGGGCAGCGTCTTCAGGATCATACACGCATCTATGAGGGGAGCGTATGCATCAGATGAATCTCAAGACATTGTTTTTGACCATAGTGGTCGCTGGGGCCGCAACGTCTGCCCATGCGGGCGGGTTTTCCCGCGGAACTGCCGATACCGAAATCCTCTATGAGGACGGCAATTTCAACATGCGATCCAGCGTAACGTTCGTGCGCCCCAGTCAGAAATATTCCAAGAACGGCAACCCGGATCTGGTCGGTACCGATCCTTATGACACCTATGTCATCCCGTCCTTTGCAACCAAGTTCAAACTGACCGACAGTGTCAGCTGTGCCGGCACCTACACGCAGCCCTATGGCGGCAGCAAGAAATATGATGCGCCGACCTATGACGGCAAGCTGACGGAAAAATTCCACATCGATGAATTTGGCGCGACCTGCGCCGTCAAATTCTCCGTAGGCAAGGGCAATTTCTATCTTCTCGGCGGCATGTTCCTCGAACAGCTCGACTATGAGCGCGAGGATTTCGGTGGCATCAATCTCAATCTCACAGGACAGGACACCGGCTATCGCCTTGGCGTTGCCTATGACATTCCTGACATTGCCTTCCGCGCCCAGCTGAAATACCGCTCGGCAACATCCTACGGTGCCGATGGCACATTGTCCGTTCCCGGTGAATTGGTAGGTGTTCCCCTGCCCAAGGTGGATTTTGCCGCCAAGGGCTATGGCAACTTGCCCCAGAATGTTGAGCTTGATCTGCAAAGCGGTATTGCGCCCGGCTGGTTGGCCTTTGCATCGGTCCAATGGATGGACTGGAGTGTGACCAAGACACTCATCGTGCGCTCCGATATTTCCGAGACCATCGACCAATATAACTGGCGCGATGGATGGACGATTACAGGCGGTATCGCGCACGAATTCACCAAGGATCTTGCAGGCAGTGTCAGCCTGAGCTGGGATCAGGCTGTTGCCACCGGCTGGGACGTGACAGGCGAGACGTGGACACTTGCGGTCGGCGGCGCGTGGAAAGACAAGCGAGGCGGCGAACTGCGTGGTGGCATTGGCGTGACCTACATGGCCGCAGTCGAGGAAACCAAATATGGCTTCAACAATTCGGCACTTGATGCCGGTTGGGCCGTATCCGGAAATCTTGGCTATGCGATTAAGTGGTAGGCTATCTGTATAGCCTCACCCCAAGCTGGGCTGGCAAACCTGAAACCAGCTGTCACGATCATGAATCTCAGCGTGAAGGGAAGCCATAGCATGGCACCTGTCCAGTCTTCGTCGTCCCATTCTCCCGACTGGCTTGTCGGAAACCCCACGCGCGTCCAGCAATGGGCGGCCCTGTGGATTGGATCTGCCGGATTGCAGATTTTGGGACTGCAACCCATTCTCCTCGGGGCGCTCTATTCGGAGAAGCGCGTCAATTTTGACGAGCTGGCTCTCATTGCTACAGCCGAATTTATTACCATAGCGCTGGGCTCCGTCATTGCGGGCATGCTGATTTCAACCCGGCATCTCCGGGTAAAATCTGCCGTGTTGCTCGCAGCACTGGCAGTGCTTGATTTCACCGTCTCCTATGCCACAACGCCCAATGAATTGCTGCTCGTCCGCTCCCTCGCCGGTCTTGTTGAAGGTGGTACCGTTGCCATTTCCATCGAGCTGATTGCACGTTCGCGCCATGCGGAGCGTCTCGGCGGCTTTTTCATCTCCCTGCAGACACTCGCCCAATGCATTCTTGCCGCCATTCTGGCCCTATGGGTGGTGCCAGCTATGGGCTCCAGCGGCGGATTTCATGTGCTCGCCATTGTCTGTCTTGCCTCGCTCGCAATATCAGCACTCGTTCCTGGCGAGTATGGCGAACTGCCAAAACAGCCAAGCAATATGGACGGCGTTTTCTCGGTCCGTGCCATACTGGCGCTGCTGGTAATCTTCACCTTCTTCCTGTTCATCGGCTCACTCTGGGCATTCCTTGAGCCTTTGGGCGCACTTTACGCCATTGATGCACAAACGGTCGGACTACTGGTGTCTGCCAGCCTTGCATTTCAGGTGCTCGGCGCGGTCTGCGCCACATGGATCGACCGCCACCTCGACTACCGCCTGTCAATTATCCTGTGCATCCTCGCCGCCATTGCTGCTTCGGCTGTCCTTGCCGACCATCCATCCGTATCGATGTTCTGGGCAGCGGCGCTGGTGATTGCGTTCCTCTGGATGTTCATTACACCCTATCAGATTGGCCTCGCCGTCGCGGCTGACTCATCACGCAGCACGGCGCTGCTCATTCCAGCGGCTCAGATTCTCGGCGCTGCGCTCGGGCCACTCGCTGCATCCATTTTCATCACCAATGACAATGTGGGTATCGTTCCATGGTTCGGCATGAGCGCGCTGCTGTGCAGTCTGGCCCTGTTCGGCGTGTTCCTCATGTTTTCGCGCCGCCGCGCCATCACCGTTTGATTGAAGAGGCTTATTGTCCATGAACATCGCAATTGGCAATGACTGGCAAAACTGGTCGGGTTCCGTCACCGCACAGCCGCAATTGATGTCACATCCCAAACATCTCGAGCAATTGAGCACCACGATCAAAACCGCCCCGGGGCCCATCCGCATTGCTGGGACAGGTCATTCCTTTACGCCTTTGGTGAAGAGCCAAGGCACCATTCTCTCGCTCGACTATTTCAGTGGCCTCATTTCGCACGACAACGATAAATTACAGGCCCGCATTGGTGCCGGAACCAAGATCGGCGCGCTGACAAAACTGCTGCACGAAGTTGGTCAGGCACTGCCCAATATGGGCGATATCGACAAGCAGGCGTTTGGCGGCGGGCTGGGCACCGCAACACATGGTTCCGGCGTCACCCTTGGCGCCTATCATACCCAGCTTACCGCCATGCAACTCGTCGACGGTCGCGGCAATATCCGCGAATTTGATCGCGCTGTACATTCCGATGTGATGGATGCCATGGGTGCCTCGCTCGGCGCATTCGGTGCGGTCACGGAAGTGACGATCCAGAACATGGCGAATTATCGCCTGCGCCGCCGCCGCTGGACCGAGCCGGTTGATGGCGTACTCGACCAGTTTGAAAAGCGCATGTCCGCCCATCGCTCATCCGAGTTTTACTACATTCCATTTTCGGGACAGGCGCTGTTTCTCGCAAGTGACATCACCGAGGCTCCAGCAGGCACGCGTCCGCCAACGGAAGATGACGACGCGCTGGGCACCTTGCGAAAACTGCGCACCTATCTCCAGCGCTTTCCGTGGCTGCGCCGCAAACTGATCGGCACAGCCATCGCCCGCCTGCCCAAGGAAGATTATGTGGGTGAATGGCTTAACGTCTATGCCTCCGAACGCAATGTGAAATTCAACGAGATGGAATATCACCTGCCATTCGAAGAAGGCGCGACCGTCTTGCGCCAGATCATCTTGCTATTGGAAGAGAGGTTCCCACACGTCTATTTCCCTATCGAGGTACGTGTTGTCGCGCCTGACAATGTCTGGCTTAGCCCGTTCTACAAACGTGCCAGCTGTTCAATCGCCATTCACCACGATGCCCGCGAGGACCCACACCCCTATTTCAAGGCGGCAGAAGCCATTTTCCGCGCCCATGGTGGCCGTCCGCATTGGGGCAAGATGCATAATCTCAAGGCAAAGGATCTGAGCGCACTCTATCCGCGCTGGGCCGATGCCATGGCCGTGCGCCGCGACATGGACCCCGACAACCGCTTTGTCTCGCCCTATCTGGCTGATCTTCTGGGAATTGATCTGTGAGCGCTCCTTATTTCACCGCGGTCTCAAAGGCGCTCCATATGGCTGATATCCATCAGCCCTGCCTCGTGCTTGATCTCGACCGTCTGAACCAGAATATCGCCACGATCAAACATGGCCTTGCGCCCAATTTGACGCTGCGGCTTGTCGATAAATCACTGCCGTGCCTGCCCTTGCTGGCTCATATCGGCAAGACATTTCCCGATCGCCATTTCATGACGTTCCATTTGCCTGTGACGGCGGCAGTATTGAGTGAATTTGCTGATGCCATCGCCATTCTCGGCAAACCCATGCCGGTTGCAGGCGTGCGCCTTGCTCTCAAAAAGGGCGGGATTCTCGCCAAGGCAAAGAACGCGCCGCAGCGTATTGCATGGCTGATCGACACGGATGACCGGCTGGCTGCCTATGGCGCGCTAACCAATGAACTCGGCATTGATCTGCGATTCTGCTTCGAAGTGGATGTAGGCCTGCATCGCGGCGGTTATCGCAATGGCGAAGCTTTGACCCGCGCATTGCAATTGCTCAAACAATATCCCCGGCTGCATTGTCAGGGCATCATGGCCTATGAGGCCCACATCAATCATATCCCAGCCATCTTTGGCGGTCCGAAAAAAGCGCTGGCCAAAACAAAAGCGCTGTTTCAGGAATTTGCCGCGTGCCTTGGCCCGGATCAGCGCGCAATCCTCAATCTCGGTGGCAGTTCAACCGCCCTGCTCTATGATTCCGCCATTGCAGCCAACGATGTTTCCATGGGTTCCGCCTTCGTCCTGCCGACTGATTTCGACGTACCGAGCCTTGCCAAACTGGCACCCGCCATTTTCATCGCCACCCCGGTTCTGAAGGTTGTCGACCCGCTGGTGCCGGGTCTCGATGACAAGACGTGGATCATGCAAAAGCTTGGCCTGTTCCCCAAGCGCGGCTGCTTTCTCTATGGCGGCAAGTGGATGGCTGAAGCGGTCTATCCCTTCGGGATGAAACCAGACAAAACCATGGGTTTTTCAACCAACCAGCAGTTCATGCGCCTGCCCGCAAGTGCCACGATCAAGCCGGATGATTTTGCCTTCCTGCGGCCAACGCAAAGTGAATTTGTGTTACAGCAATTCAGCACGATTGCCGTCTATGCCGACGGCAAGATCATCGATCGCTGGCAGACTCTGCCCTTCTCTTAACGGGCAAAGAGCTTTACCACCGTGTTTGCCAATCCCTTATAGGGCGGCTTGACCCGGTCGGTCAGTGGCATCTTGGCCTGATACAAAACAGGCATGATCTTGCTGAAGGTCAGAAAACCCTCATGGCCGTGATAGTGCCCCATGCCACTGGCACCGACGCCGCCGAATGGCAGATCATTGCAGACATTGTGGAAAAGGGTCTCGTTCACGCAGACACCACCAGCCACGATACTCGATAGCATCTTTTCCGTTTCCGCCTTGTCATTGCTGAAGCAATAGAATGCCAGCGGCCGGTCGTGTGCATTGATATAGGCAATGGCTTCATCGGCGGTGTTATAGGTCTTGATCGGCAGGATCGGACCAAAGATTTCCTCCTGCATGATCTTGCTGTCATCATCAGGGTCCAGCACCAACGTCGGCGGCAATAGCCGCTCGGATTCTGCCTTCGCGGCGTCCTTCGGCTCGACCAGCGTCATCACATCAAGGCCACGCCCGCGCGCATCCTCCAGCAGACCGCGCAAGCGGCGATACTGCCCTTCATTGACGATGTGGGTATAGTCAGGATTGGCATCTAGCTGGGCATAGCGCGATTTGACCTCGCTGCGCACCGCCTCAACAAATTCATCGCGCCGCGCCAGAGGCACCAGCGCATAGTCAGGCGCAATGCAGGTCTGGCCCGCATTGTAGAGTTTGCCGGTGACAACGCGCGTGACAGCCTTGGCGAAAGGCGCTTCTTGGCCAATGAATACCGGCGACTTACCCCCAAGCTCAAGCGTCACCGGTGTCAGGTTTGGTGCCGCCGAAGCCATGACCTTGCGGCCAACAGCCGTGGAGCCGGTGAACAGCAGGTGATCGAACGGCAAACCGGCAAACGCACCCCCAACATCAGCACCCCCAAGCGCCACGGCAACACGATCCTCCGGAAAGACATCGGCGAGCAATTCCCGCAGGAATTCACTGGTGCGCGGCGTATGTTCGGAAGGTTTAAGAAAAACATGGTTTCCAGCAGCAATAGCCGTAGCAAGCGGCGTCAGCGCCAGATTGACCGGATAGTTCCACGGGGCAATGACACCAACGACGCCGAGCGGCACGTAGCGCACTTCTGCCTTGGCTGGCCACATGCGCCAACCAGCCGAACGGCGCTGCGGTTTCATCCAGGATTTCAGGTGCGAAAGCATATGGTCGATCTCACCAAAGACGGTCATGCCCTCGCCGAGCATGCTTTCGTGGCGGGAACGATGGCCAAAATCAGCGCTGATTGCCTTGACCATTGGCTCAAGCCGATCTTTCAACGCAGCGCGCAGGCGCTTCAGATCATCATGGCGCTGGGCATAATCGGGCCGGTGGGCCAGCCAGGAGGCGCGCAACCGGTTGAGAACCGGCACCAATGCATCAGCAGGTGTGGCGTTCATATCCATTTGCTTTCCTCCGGTCTTCTCTTCCATACGTTCTATCACGGATCTTGTGCTGCCCGTCAGCGCTTTCATGGATCATTGCCGCAGACCACCACGTCCTTCAAGGTTCAGGGCGGTCAATGGCCGGTGAATAACGGCCAGTTGCAGAAACAATGGATTTCCGTGCCGCTATGACCGTGCTAATTTCGCTAAAAAATGGGGTAACAAAAGCCGGGAGAATTGGGTTTTGATCCATAGCGCCAGCGATAGGATTCATTCCGCGTCGGAGTTACTGGCGCTGGTTGACCTGTTGACCGGCGACGGCATTCCAGCAGTGCTTGCCCTGAATGGAACCGGCCTCAGTGAACGGGAGCTTTCATCCCCCGATACGCTGATTTCCATCAACCAGATGCTGACGGCGATCCGCAATGCATTCACCCTGTCTGACGATCCGCATGTGGGATTGCGGCTGGGCCTGAGCATGCAGATCACCATGTACGGCATTTATGGCTTTGCACTCTTGAGCAGCGCCACCTGCCGAAGCGCCTGTCATTTCGCCGAAAAATACCATGCGCTGACGGTTCCCATGGGAAAGCAGACTTTTCGCGAGACCAGCAAACACGGCATATGGTCCACCGAACCCGACTTAAACAGAATAACCGATCCCAAACTCTATATTTTTAAAGTCGAGCATGTGCTCGGGACAATCATATCCTTTGCCAAGGACATCGCTGATCCGGATTTCAGTCCGGCGGCGATCCGGTTGAGTTTTCCCAAACCGGCTGATGCCTCTGTCTACGAAAAAGTATTCAACTGTCCGATCCATTACGACCAGCCCGACAATGAACTGCTTGTCGACGTGGCATGGCTCGAGCGAACCCCGCGCCGCGCCCATGAGATGACCTTCTCCATGGTGCGCCAGCTTTGTGATGAAATGGTCGACCGCATGGCATCATCAGCCGGTGTGGCCGGGCGTTTGCGACAACTCTTTGTGCAGAGTGCCGGGCGTTTCCCTCCTATCGATCTTGCCTGCGAGCAATTGGGGATCAGCGCCCGCACCCTCAGGCGCAAACTGACCGGCGAAGGCACGTCTTATCAATCGCTGCTCGACGAGACCCGGCTTGGCCTTGCCAAAAAATATCTGCGCGAAACCGAACTGACGATGGATGAAATTGCCAGCCGTCTTGATTACAGCGACGCCTCGAACTTTCGCCATGCTTTCCGCCGCTGGACCGATATGACGCCCATGGAGTTCAGGTCTGGTCCTTCCCGCGGGCAAGACAGCGAATTACCTCTCAGCGTTATGCGCATTACAAGCGACAGCTATTGATCTTCAACCCATACATTTGAACTCATCAGCCATACATTGCCGGATTGTCTGCAAGTTTGTTTAAGTATGCCTACAAATACCCCACAATGGGGACTTCTATCCGAACAATTTCAGGAAGGAACATCCATCATGAAACTGATCCCGCGCAATCCCGACAAAGGTGTCTACGCAGCGACGCCAGACTATCTCCACGCGCTGGAGGTGCATCAGCCGGAACGTTTTCTCTATATCAGCGGCACCATGGGGCTTGATCCTAATGGCGCGCCCGGCACGACTTTGGCTGGCCAGCTTGATCTCGTCTGGAATAACATCCGGGCAATTCTTGCCAGCGCCGGAATGACAGTCGACAATGTTGTCAGAACGACAAGCTACCTGCGTGATCCGGGCTTTGCCGAGGCCAACCAGAATGCCCGGGTTGCGGCGCTCAATGGCCGCATAATCCCGACAACGACTATCGTCGCGCAGACGCTACTGGAGGTATGGCTGGTCGAGATCGAGGTAATAGCCGCAGCCTGAATCAGATGCCCGCATACCACTCATAGCCGCGATCTTCCCAGAAGCCGCCTTTCCCGCCCCACACGCCTTTAAAGCTGTCGACCAGCTCAATGCGCATGACATATTTGGCGTGCTTGTAGCCGAGCTGGCGTTCAACGCGCAGGCGCAAGGGAGCGCCGTGCGCGACTTCCAGGTCTTTGCCATTCATGCTGTAGGACAGAATGGTTTGCGGGTGGAAAGCGTCGACAAGATCGATGCTCTCGTAATATTGACCGCTGCCATCCAGTGTCTTCTCGTATTCATCGGCACAATAGAACACCGCATAACGTGCGCCCGGCGCAATCCCGGCCTTTTGCAACACCAGCCCCAGCGGAACGCCAGTCCATTTGCCGATAGCACTCCAGCCTTCGACACAATCGTGCCGTGTGATCTGCGTGCGTGATGGAAGCGCCTTGAGGTCTGCCAGTGACAGGCTAAGCGGCGTGCGCACCATGCCGTTGACCACCAGCCGCCAGTCGGCAAAATTGCCTTCCATCAGCCGGGCATAATCCTCGCTGTCAGGCATTTGTGTACCGTTAGCTTTGAACGTGGGCGAAAGATCCGCCTCGGTGAATTCGCGGGCCAATGGTTCATGTGCCTGCAAAAGCCGCTGCGAACCCATGGTCAAAGCTTCGGCCTTCTGCAGAATATCATTGACGCTGGTGTTGGTGACCAAAGCGTCACATCCGGTCAAAAGGCCCGTGGCGGCAACACTTGAGCCAACAAGGAAACGGCGGCGTGTGACTTCGAATTTCATTTGGCTGTTTCCTTGTCCGTATCGACTGACAGGCCGTAATACCCCGTGATCATCGAGCGCAGATTGTTCCAGACGCCTGAGACCAGAACCATCACGAGATGGACCACAACGAAGGCGACGAGCAGCGATGCGGTGATGAAATGAATGGTGCGGGCTGACTGGCGGCCACCGAAAACATCAACCAGCCATGGAACGATGGAGTCAAAACCGGGCGACATGGTAAGACCCGTCAGAACCATCAGCGGCAGAAGTATGAAAATAACCGCCATATAGCTCAGCTTCTGCAGGCTGTTGTAGCGCCTTGCCTCTTCGCCCTTGGGAAAGCGCAGGCGGGCATGTTCGCCAATTTCATGGGCCAGATGTTGCGGCGTCAGCTGATCTTTGCTTGGCACAAGATCGCGCCTGAAGTGGCCGGCAATCAGGCCATAGAGCAGATAGACAAAACCATTGATGACGAAAAACCAGGCGAAGAAGAAATGCCAGCGGCGGCCCGTGGCCAGATCCTGAAAGCTTGGAATGGTAATCCAGCTGGGAAAGGCCCGCGGCGTCAACTCGCCATCGACAGTCGAAGCGCCGAGAACACCCGTCGTGGGTATGGAAATCGACCCGATGCGCGTGACACCCTTGATCGTGTCACCATCCTGAAAAGCACCGATCGAGATAAAGGAATGGTCGGCATCCGCACCATATTGGCCCCAGTAAAGCTCGGGATGCGCATTGAAGATTTGCAACCCGCTCATCAGCAGGAAACTGAGGCACAGGACATTGAGCCAGTGGGTCAGACGCACAGCAAACGAATGGCGATAGAACAGGATTTTCTTTGGCCGTACCGTTTCATGATCAGTCACGCTCGTCATGATTGTTTCCTTGGCTCTTGGGCGGTAGCCCGGCGCCGCCTCGTTCGCGAGACAGCACCGGTATGATGATTCTTAGTTCTTCTTCGGAGCCATGGCATCCGCTGGCTTCATGGCATCTTTTTTCATTGCGTCGGGCTTCATTGCGTCCTTTTTCATGGCATCCGGCTTCATCGCATCGGTCGCCATAGCCTGCTTGTCGCAATCCTTGGTCATGGCATCCTTCTTCATGGAATCCTTTTCCATGCCGGCCTTTTTCATGCAGTCGGCCTTCATGGCCTCCGTCTTCATAGGGTCTGCCTTCATGGCGTCTTCCGCAAGAGCGCTGTTGATACCGGCAAAGCCGGAAGCGAGAACAAAAGCCGACAGGGCGATGCGGCGTGCAATAATGTTCATGGTAGTCTCCTCGATTTGATTAAGACACGTATCTGCGTGCCGTTGAGTTTCGGACAACCATGCGGTCATCCACACTTCCTGGGCATCGCGCTGCGTGTCTCACAGCTTTTCATGCCAGGAATTCTTATGTCCGCTGTCGCGGAATTCAGTTGGTCGCAGCGGCCAGAATCGGCCCGCCATGCGGGGTCTGGATCAGAACAGCCGTGCGCAGGCCCGCTTTGGTGGGAGGAATGTCCAGCGTGACCGCCTTGCCATCCCAGTTTCCAAGATTGGAAAGGCTGTGAACGACATTCTTGTGCGGCAGGGTGTGGCCGGTGTTTTCACCACGACTGACGGGAACGTTGACTGTCTTGTCGTCGTAGGTCACAAGCCAGATATCGGCGCCATTCTCAGGGGCTTTGCCGGCACCGATGGCCAGCGAATTCTTGTTGATCGCAACCGACAGCGCATCGGGCTTGGCTTCCTTCGCAATCAGATCGTCGATCTCACCGATTCGGTTGCCGACCACATCGGCGCGGCCATTAACAACCACTTGCGGGGTGAACGGGCCATCGCGACCAAGCGAAGGTTCATACGTAACCTGCCGGTCCGTATATTCAGGGGCAGCAAATATGTCCTTCCAGCCAAGCCGGTCCCAATAGGTCACACCGAAGCTCAAGGCCAGAACGCCGGGGCGCTTGCTGATTTCGATCAGATTGGCATTGGCAGGTGGACAGGATGAGCAACCCTGACTTGTGAAAAGCTCGACAACAGTCAGCGGCTTTGCACTGTCCGCAAAGGCACCGCTTGCGCCAAAGCTAAACAAGCCAGCGATGACTGACACTGTACCCAAATATCCGATCTTTCCGAGCAAACCCATTGCGGCCTCCTGATTTCTTTGTGTGAACTGGCGTTGGCAGCCGGTCACATCAGGCAATTCGTCGGGTCGGAGGATTTGGTTACAGCGATCACGGATTGGTGATCAAAAAGTTGGACCGCGAGCTACTGGCATGCTGTAACTGCTGTCGATATGATCTTTCCATCTGTAACCTTTTCGCCGCTGCTGCGAATAAAGGAATGAACCAGAGTGCATTCGGTCGAAGCGCGATTGAGGGAACTGATGCTCGCCAGCCTTGCAGGCGACGCGCAGAGTTATCGCGTGCTGCTTGATGATGTCGCCAAACATCTGCGCGGCTATTTTCTGCGGCGTCTGGCTGATGCCTATCGCGGCGATGCGGATGATCTGGTGCAGGAAACATTGCTGGCCTTGCACACGCGGCGCCAGACCTATGAGCCGGACCGGCCGTTCACCGCGTGGCTGCATGCCATTGCGCGCTATAAGCTGATCGACCATTTCCGGCGCAACCGCATCCGGGCGACAGTACCGCTGGATGATGCGGAAGACCTGTTTGCGCAGGACAGTTCAGACGCGGCCGCAGACCGTATGGATGTGGATCGTCTGTTGAAGACCATACCGGAGAAATCGAGAGACCTGATTTACCGGACGAAGATAGAAGGGCAATCGATTGCGGAAGTCGCCCAAAGCACGGGCCTTTCAGAATCGCTTGTAAAGGTCAGCATTCACAGAGGACTGAAGGCCATAGCCGCGAAGTTAAGAGGACAGGCAGCCGATGACGACAAATGATCTGATCGAGCGTCTCGCCAGCGAGTTGAAGCCGGTATCGCGCAAGGCTGTCATCAGGCGGATCGGCATTGGCCTTGGTATCAGCGCTGTTGCCTCGGCCATTCTCATGTGGTCATGGCTCGGCATGCGTCCTGATCTGATGACTGCCGCTGGCACAATGGCTTTCTGGACGAAGTTTGCCTACACGCTGGCCCTTGCCGTGGGCGGCGCATGGGCGATCAAACGCATCGCCTATCCGCTTGGCAGTATCCGAATCAGCCTCGTTGTCATGGGTACAGCCGTGGCCATCATCGCCGCGCTGGCCTTCGCGCAGCTCGCCATGTCCCCGCGTGACCATTACATGCCAATGATGAAAGGGCACACGATCACCGTCTGCACTTTCAATATTGTGGTGCTGTCGCTGCCATTGCTGTTCGGCTGCTTCTGGATCTTGCGCGGACTGGCACCGACACGGCTGACCGTGGCCGGAACCGCTGCGGGTCTCGCAGCTGGATCAATTGCTGCACTGATCTATTCATTCCACTGCGATGAAAGCGCCATGCCCTTCATCGCCATCTGGTATACGCTGGGCGTGCTTTCTTCCGCGCTGATTGGCGCGATTGCCGGGCGTTTCGTTCTGCGGTGGTAGAGGGTAACTGATTGGCAAATCTGTTTTGTGTGGTTCGTGGTTCGTGGTTCGTGGTTCGACAAGCTCACCATGAGGGAGAGGGGTGATGAAAGGGAGTCAAGTTCTGCAACCTTTGTGATCAGCAATATTGGCGATTATCGTTGCATCCACCCAAGTCCCTCATGGTGAGCTTGTCGAACCACGAACCACGCTCTACACACCATCCAATTGCAGCGCTTAAACCTGTTTCATCAGCCACTCATGCTCAACTGCATTGTGGAATTTCCAGGTGCGCTTGGGACCAGCCATCACGTTGAGATAATAGAGATCATAACCATGGCAGGCGGCGCAGGGATGATAACCCTTGGGCACCATGACCACATCGCCATCCTCGATCGCCATTGCTTCATCCAGTGACCGGTCATCCGTATAGACCCGCTGGAAAGCAAAGCCCTGCGGCGGGTTGAGCCGGTGGTAATAGGTTTCTTCCAGATAGGATTCAGCGGGTAGATTATCCTGATCATGCTTGTGCGGCGGATAGCTTGATGTGTGTCCGCCCGGCGTGATCACTTCCACCACGAGCAGTGAATCCGCCGGTTCGCCTTCCGGCAGGATATTGGTGACATAACGCGTATTGGTGCCCTTGCCGCGCGTTTCCTGGCCAAGATCATCGGGGGCAATTACCCGAACCGGCAAATCACCGCCAAAGCTTGGCGCCGAGCAGACAGCAAGCTCAACAGCCGTATCGGCAACCACGGACCAGTCACAATTGGAAGGCATATAGACCGACCACGGCTTGCCCTCGAAGGGCGACATGCGCTCGCCGAGCAAACCAAGATCATGACCATTGACCTGCGCAAAGCCCTTGCCCGTCACGAAAACAAGGCAAACTTCCTTGTCACCGCTGCGGCCCGCAATGGTCTGCCCCGGCGTGGCACGATGCAGATCGAATCCGACATAGGACCACCCGGCGCTCTCCGGCGTTACCTCCGCCACATGGCCGGTGCCAGCTTTTGCCTTGAGCAATAATTTGGACATGATCTATTCCTCTTTTTCATCCGCATCGACAGGCTTGACCGGCTCGGATGGGTCAAAGGCTATGAAAAACTGCCAGATGCCATAACCGGCAAAACCAAGCGCTATCGTCCCCCAGAATGGCGTGCCCGTGACGAATTCGAAGATGGCCCATGCGAGGCAAAAGACCACCACGGCAACACGGCGCCACAGGGGACGAAAAAACGGATGCTTGGAATCACTGGTCAAACTAACCCTGCCTCTTTGATGAAGCGGCTGAGATTTGCGTGGCCGAGCTTGGAATAGACGGCTGGATCAGCCTTCTTGGGGTCCTGCTCAGCTTCAACGACAACCCAGCCGCTATAGCCCTTGAGTTCTTTCAGAACACGAACATAGTCGATCAGGCCGTCGCCCGGAACCGTATAAACGCCCGCCAGCACGGAATCGAGGAAAGACCAGTCTTCACGGTTCGACTGCCACATGACAGCCTCGCGAATATCCTTGCAATGCACGTGGCTGATGCGTGCCTTGTGGTGACGGGCAAGACGCGCGGGATCGCCGCCACCCCATGTGGCATGGCCTGTATCGAGCAGCAGATGCACCGCATCGCCAGTGACTTCCATGAACCGGTCAATTTCGGATTCGGTCTGGATAATGGTTCCCATGTGGTGATGATAGACCAGTTGCAGCCCGTAGGTTTGTTTGATCGCTTCGGCAAAAGCCGTGTAGCGCTCGCCGAAGGATGTCCATGCGGACTTTTCCAGAACGGGACGCGCTGACAGCGGCAGGTCCTTGTTGGAATGGATGGCATTGGAGGTTTCGGCGGCAATCAGAACCGTGCAGCCCATGTCCTTGAGCAAAGTGGCATGGCCGACAACTGCCTTCAGCTCGGCTTCCACATCACGCACCAGAAGCTCGGTCGAATACCAGCCGCTGACCAGAGTGTGGCCGAATGCATCGAGGATCGGGCGCAGCTTGTCAGCCGTGCGCGGAAACTTGTTGCCCAGCTCCATGCCGGTAAACCCGGCAGCCTTTGCCTGTTCCAGACAGGTTTCCAGCGGAATATCCCCGCCGATTTCCAGCATGTCATCATTGGACCAGCCGATTGGGTTCGCCCCGATACGGATCATTCTTGTCTTCCTTCAGTTGTTGTGTGCGTGGTGCGTGGTTCGACAAGCTCACCATGAGGGAGATTGGTGGCTGCAATGATAATCGCAAAGGGTGCAGAACTTGACTCCCTTGCATCATCCCTCTCCCTCATGGTGAGCTTGTCGAACCACGCACCACGCTCCGCTTATCTAAAAATTAAATCAATCACCCACACGCTGCGACTTCAGTTTCTCTTCATAAGCCTTGCGCGCGGCATTGACCTGTGGGCGCTGGCTGACCTCGGGCACCGCCACATCCCACCATGTCCCACCGGCATCGGTGGAAATCAGCGGATCGGTATCGATAACGATCACCGTCGTCCGCTCATTCTGCTTGGCACGCATCAAAGCCGCTTCAAGTTCTGCAATCGATGCGACTTTTTCAGCAATCGCTCCGAGACTTTTCGCATGGCCGACGAAATCAACATCCGGCAAAACCTCATGGCGCGAGTCCTTCAGGAGATTGTTGAAGTTCGCGCCGCCTGTGCCCATCTGCAGCCGGTTGATGCAGCCAAAGCCACGATTGTCGAGAAGCACGATATTGATCTTCTTGCCCAGCATCACCGAGGTCGCGATTTCGGAATTCAGCATCAGATATGAACCATCGCCGATCATGACGACCACTTCGTCATCGGGCTTAGCCATTTTGGCGCCAAGTCCACCGGCGATCTCATAACCCATGCAGGAAAAACCATATTCCGCATGATAGGAACCCGGCGCTCCCGCCTGCCAGAGCTTGTGCATTTCACCCGGCAATCCACCTGCCGCATGCAGAACAGTGGCTTCACTGCCCATCGTCCGCTGCACGGCGCCGATCACCTGCGCGTCCGATGGCAGCACCGCATTGGTTGGACCGGTAACCTCGGCGGCAGCCTTCTGCCACTCTGCCTTGCCCTGCTTGGCGTTCTCGGTCCAGCTCGCAGGTGCCTTATATCCGGCAGTCGCTGCCGCCAGTTCCAGCAGCCCTTCTCGCGCATCGGCAACTAGAGGCGCAGCGCGGTGCTTGCCCGCATCGAAGGCCTGCACGTTGAGGCCTATGAATTTCTTGGCTCCATTGCGAAACAGCGCCCACGAGCCTGTCGTGAAATCCTGCAGGCGGGTTCCCACCGCCAGAATGACGTCAGCTTCTTCCGCAAGGCGATTGGCAGCGGATGTGCCGGTTACGCCGATGGCAGCCATGTTCAGCGGATGATTGTCTGGCAGCGAAGACTTGCCACCCTGCGTCTCGCAAACGGGAATACCCGCTGCTTCGACAAAGGCCTTCAATTCATTCGAAGCCTGCGAATAGATGACGCCGCCGCCAGCAATTACCAGCGGCTTTTTGGCGGATTTGAGCAATTCGACAGCGGCAGCCAGTTCCCCGCGATCAGGACGCGGGCGGCGCGTTGTCCATACACGCTCATCGAAAAAGCTTTCTGGATAGTCATAGGCTTCCGCCTGCACATCCTGACACAGCGCCAGCGTCACCGGACCGCATTCCGCCGGATCAGTCAGCACGGCCATGGTGCGGGCGAGTGCCGGAATGATCTGTTCAGGCCGGGTGATCCGGTCGAAATAGCGTGAAACCGGGCGGAAGCAATCATTGGCCGAAACCGTGCCGTCACCAAAGCTTTCCACCTGCTGCAAGACCGGATCTGGAATGCGGTTGGCAAAGACATCACCGGGCAATAGCAGCAGCGGCAGACGATTGACGTGGGCGAGCGCGGCGGCGGTTACCATATTGGTGGCGCCCGGCCCGACCGAGCTTGTCACCGCCATCATGCGGCGACGGAAACTTGCCTTGGCAAAGGCAATGGCGGCATGGGCCATCGCCTGTTCATTGTGGGCGCGGTAGGTCGGCAATTCCTCGCGCACCTGATAAAGCGCTTCGCCGATACCGGCGACATTGCCGTGGCCAAAAATCGCCCAGACACCGGCAAAAATTGGAACCTTCTTGCCGTCAACCACCGTCATCTGATTGGCAAGGAAACGCGTCAATGCCTGCGCCATGGTCAGGCGTATCGTCTTGGTCATATCAATCTCCTCCCGGCCTTGATGCTATAGCCTATGCCGCTTGTTGCTTGCGGCTGGCAAGCCAGGCTCTGGTCAATTTTTCGAAACGATCCGCCATATCGGCAATCGCAGTCTCATCGGATATGCGCCCCGCCAGCCATTGTTCAGCGGCATCCATGAAAATGGTCCGCCCCACTGCAAAACCTTTGACGACAGGCGCATTGGCGGTGGCCGCAAATGCTGCCTCCAGCTCGTCCTGCGGTGCCTCCAGTCCAAGCAGCACCACGCCCCGGCACCACGGATCGTTCTTTTCGATGACGGCCTCAATGTTCTTCCATGCGGCGCTTGAGGCCTGTGGCTCCAGCTTCCACCAATCAGGCTTGATACCGAGCGCATAGAGCTCTTCCAGCGCCCGGGGAATGGTGTTGTCATCAAGCGCGCCGTGCTTTCCGGCGATAATTTCGATTAGCAATTCGCGGCCAACCTTGCGCGCCGCCTCAAACAGCGTGCGCAGCTTGGCTTGCTGTTCCGCCTTCAACTCCGCTGGATCATCAGGATGATAGAAGCACAGGCATTTGATGCAATGATCAACCGGCCATTCCGCTAGTTGTGAGCCGATATCCTGCGAAAATTCAAAGCGCAGCGGGCGCGAGCCGGGCAGTTCCACCGGACGTCCCAGCCAGTCAAACTTGTGCCGGGCAAACTCGAACATGGCCTCGCGGCCGAATTTTTCATCAAGCAGCATACCGTAACCGCTTCGACCATCCGCAACCTTCGCCGCTGCTTTTACGGCCAGTTCCTTGAACGCCTGAACCTTGCCGATATCGACGTTGAATTTCCGGGAAAGCTCTTCAAGCTGCACGCGATGATCAATGGCAAAGGCCATCATCGAAGGAATATCGTGACGGCGCGTCGTTGCCCAATGCACATGGTTGATCGCTTCATCCTTGCGCAGGGCATGTTGCGGGCTGCCATGTTCAAGGAAGAATTGCAGTTCTTCGAAGGTCGGAATTTCCGGCGAGCACAACAAGCGCGATACGGCAAAGGCACCACAAGCATTCGCCCAGGTTGCCGCCGTGGCAAGGCTTTCGCCACCCAGCCAACCGCGCAGAAAGCCGGACATGAAAGCATCGCCCGCCCCAAGCACATTGAACACTTCAATCGGGAAGCCCTTGCCGACAATGCCGTCTTCCAGATTGTCTGAAATAGCCCCCTCATAGACAATACAGCCCATGGGTCCACGCTTGAGAACAATGGTGGCATTGGCGGAAAGCGCGCGAATGGTTTTCAGGGCGGCGAGCAGATCCGCTTCACCCGAAGCAATCAGCACTTCCTCTTCGGTACCGACAATCAGATCACAATCGGCAAGCACCGTTTTCAAATGGCTAGACACCGCATCGGAGGCGATATAGCGGCTGTCGCCAGCGCCATGCCCGGCAAGGCCCCAAAGATTCGGCCGGTAGTCGATATCAAATACAACCTTGCCGTCCGCTTCCTTGATCAGGCGGATCGCCTTGCGCTGGGCGGCGTCCGTATTGGGCTTGGAGAAATGCGTGCCTGTGACAACCACGGCGCGGGCCGAACGGATGAAATCCGGGTCGACATCATCCGCATTAAGAGCCATATCGGCGCAGTTCTCACGGTAGAAAATCAGGGGAAAACTCTTGTCGTTTTCAACCGAGAGGATCACCAGCGCCGAAAGCCGCTCCGCATCGGTGATGACACCATCGACAGCAACCCCTTCGCGCAGCATCTGCTCGCGAATGAAACGCCCCATCTGCTCATCGCCGACACGGCTTAAAAGCGCCGAACGCAGCCCGAGCCGCGCCGTGCCGATGGCGATATTGGCCGGGCAACCGCCAACGGATTTTGCAAAAGATGCGATATCCTCAAGACGGGAGCCGATCTGCTGGCCATAAAGATCAACCGATGAGCGGCCAATGGTAATGACATCAAGCTTTTTGCCTGTTTCAGCGCTGCCCATGATGTTCCTCCCGATATGCTGATCCAGCCCGCTGAAAACAGGCCGGGAATTTTCTTATATGAAATAATAATTCTATCAAATCGTCAATATGGAATGTACGTTCTTTTTATAATTCTACCTGATTGACCAATGGAAAATTGCAAAAAGTGGCTGCGTGGTTCGTGGTTCGTGGTTCGACAAGCTCACCATGAGGGAGAGTAAGGATGCAACGCTAATCGCCAGCATTGCAGATTACAGAGAGTACAGAGCTTGACTCCCTTTCATCACCACTCTCCCTCATGGTGAGCTTGTCGAACCACGAACCACGAACCACATCCCTGCAATTGCTTTTACTATAGACCGCGGCGTCTTTCAGCCACGCTGACAGTTAAAGCCATCGCCAGCGCCATGGTCCCCGACAGCGACCGAAACCCGGAGAAATCCCCCTCCGCCGCCTCGAACCAAACACTGGCTGATTGCGCCAACGGCGAAAAAGCGCTGTCGGTGATGGCAACGACAGGCACACCCCGCGCTGCAAGAGCTGCTGCATGCTCAACCGTCGCTGAGGCATAGGGTGAAAAACTAATGGCAATAGCCGCATCATTTGGTGTGGCAAAAGATAGAATTTCCGGATCAATACCGGCTGTTGATTCAATCAGCTGGTTGCGGATTTTCAGCTTGCCAAAGGCATAGGCCATATAAGCGGAGATCGGATAGGAACGGCGCCGGGCGATGAGATAAATCGTTTCCGCCTGCGCCAGCACTTCCACTGCGCGCTCCAGCACATCGTCTTCCACACTGCGGGATATGGTCTGGATTGACTGGCTGGCAGCATTGAGAAAACCATTGAGAATAACGCGATTTTTCGAAAGCCCCGACGTATCGCCACGCAACCCGGAAAGCCGCTCTTCATAGGAGCCCTGCCGTTCGCGCAGGCGCTCGCGGAACACCGATTGCAGGCTGGTAAAGCCATCAAATCCCAGATGCTGGGCAAAGCGAATAAGCGTCGAGGGCTGCACACCTGCCGATTGGGCAATGCTCGCCGCCGTACCAAAAGCAATTTCATCCGGATTGCCAAGGGCATAGGCGGCAATCTGCGCCAGCCGCTTGGGCAGAAGCTGGCGGCGGTCCAGGATCAGCGTGCGCAGAGCATCAAAGTCCTGCGGCAAAGGTGCTTGGGTGGCCGTGCTGCCCATTGCGAATCGTTCCCTCTGGTTTGGCGTAACTGATCTGGAGATTACCAAAATAATCCGCCACACAAAACGGATCAGTTATTCCATTTTCATTCGTTATAGATTACTTCAATCAGTATCTGCAAGAGATGCAGACATCCTCAATGTCGTGGGAGTGAAGACATGTCGGGTCATGGGAATGCGCGCGCGCTTGGTGTCGGGCTGATTGGTACGGGGTTCATGGGCAAATGCCATGCGTTGGCCTGGAATTCTGTCCGTGCGGTTTTTGGCGACGTGCCTGCCGTCAGTCTCGTGCATCTGGGCGAAGCCAATGCCGACCTTGCCAATCAGCGTGCAGCCGAGTTTGGCTTCCGCAAAGCCTCCGGCGACTGGCGCGCCGTGATCAACGACCCTGAAGTCGATATCGTCTCCATTACCACCCCCAACCAGTTTCATCCCGAGATGGCGCTGGCCGCGCTTCAGGCCGGAAAGCATGTCTGGTGTGAAAAGCCTATGGCACCGGCATTCAACGATGCCAAGGCGATGACTGAAGCAGCGAAGAAGTCAGGCAAGGTTGCGGCCCTTGGCTATAACTATATTCAAGGCCCTGCCATTCGTCACATCCGCCAGCTGCTGGCGGAAAAGATCATTGGTGATGTCAACCATCTGCGTATCGAGATGGATGAGGATTTCATGGCCGACCCTGAGGCGCTGTTCTACTGGAAGCATGCCGCCACCTCCGGATATGGCGCACTCGATGATTTCGCCGTCCATCCGCTTTCGCTGCTCTGGGCGCTGTTCGGTCGCGTTGGCAGGGTCATGTGCGACATGTCAAAACCCTATGCGGAGCGCAAAACTGAAGGCGGCGGTACCAAGGCCGTTGAAACCTATGACAGCGCGAGTGTACTCCTGCATATGGAAAACGGCGTTGCCGGAACGCTTCAGGTCAATCGTTCGGCCTGGGGCCGCAAGGGACGCATCGCCCTGCAAATCTTCGGCTCAAAGGGATCGATCCTGTTTGATCAGGAACGTGCCAACGAATTTCAGCTTTATGTGACGGCAGACCGCCCGACGGAACAGGGCTATCGCACCATCCTCACCGCCCCGCATCATGATCCCTATGGCCGGTTCATCCCTGCCCCCGGCCATGGCCTTGGATTCAACGATCTCAAGATCATCGAGTGTCACGAGTTGATCAAGCGTATCAACGGTCAGGACGCTCATCTGATCGGCTTTGAAGAGGGGCTGGAAATCGAGCGCACAGTTCACGCCATGGCTCGTTCGTTTCATGAGCAGCGCTGGGTTGATGTGAGGTAAGAGGGGATTTCCCCATATCATACTGATAGCAGGCTCATGGTTCGTGGTTCGACAAGCTCACCATGAGGAAGATGGGTGATGAAAGGGAGTTAAATTCTGCAATTTTGGAGAGTTTAGCTCCCCTCATCCTGAGCTTGTCGAAGGGCCTCATGGTTGTTATGTCGAACCACGAACCACACAATCACTCTGCCAGTTATTCCACCGGCAGAGCGCTCATCACCAAAACTCAAAGATTAATCGTCTTGCCTTCCTTGACAGAGCGCAATGCGGCATCGGCCAGTGCCAGTGCAATCAGCCCGTCCTTGCCACTTGGCGCGGCCTTGGTACCCGTTGCAATCGCATTGATGAAAGCAGCGATCTCGTTGGCATAGGCTTCCGTGTAGCGGGTCATGAAGAAATCGTGCAGCGGCGGACGCGTATAACCATTGCTGTTTGCAACTTCGATCGAGACCGGACGCTGGTTCTCTGCCGCAACCATACCCTTGGAGCCATGCACTTCAATGCGCTGATCATAACCGTAGGTTGCGCGGCGCGAGTTGGAAATAACACATTGTTTGCCTGATGCGGTGGAGAGGATCACGCTCACGCTGTCATAGTCGCCAAGCTCACCGATCTTCTTGTCAACAAGAACCGAGGCATGGGCGGTGACGGCAACCGGGTCTTCACCCAGCAGAAAACGTGCCATGTCAAAATCATGGATCGTCATATCCCGGAATATACCGCCGGAACGGGTGATGTATTCGGCTGGCGGAGCACCCGGATCACGCGAGGTAATCGTGACCATTTCAACCGTGCCGATGGAACCGTCATCAATGGCCTTGCGCACGGCAGCAAAATGCGGATCAAAGCGGCGATTGAAACCAACCATCAGGGTTGCCTTGGTCTCATCAACCACAGCAAGGCATTCCTCAACGCGCTTTACGTTGAGATCAATTGGCTTTTCACAGAAGATCGCCTTACCGGCACGGGCAAAGCGTTCGATCAGATCCGCATGGGTGTCGGTCGGCGTGCAGATGATCACCGCATCGATATCCCCAGCCTTTTCGATCTCATCAATGGTGCGGATTTCGCAGCCATAGGCAGCCGAAAGGTCTTTTGCAGCCTGTTCGAACGCATCCGCCACAGCCACGAGTTTCGCCTGGCTGTTGGAAATCACGGCTTTCGCGTGAACCTTGCCGATACGGCCCGCACCGAGCAGACCAAAGCGTAGAGTCATTTCATTACCTCTTGGAAAGAAGCCCGGATGGGTTCCGGGCGTTACAGATTGATTTTCAAAGCCTGCGGTTTCGTTGTGTTGCGAGTGGTTGGTTCGTGGTTCGACAAGCTCACCATGAGGGAGAGGGGTGAGGCAACGCTAATCGCATAGATTGCAGATCAAAAAGGTTGCAGATGAAAAGGTTCTGATCGCAACAGGTGCAGAACTTGGCTCCCTTTCATCACCCCTCGCCCTCATGGTGAGCTTGTCGAACCACGAACCACTTCACTACTCACTACCACTACCCACAACTCACCACCTTAAACTTTTCTCTTTTTCTGGCGATAAACGTCTACCACGACGGCTGCAACGATAATCACGCCCTTGATGATTTCCTGATAATAGGCATCGACGCGCAGGAAGGTGAAACCGGAAATCATCACGCCAAGAATGATGGCGCCGATTACAGTCCCGGTGATGCGTCCCACACCGCCGGTCAGCGATGTTCCGCCAATGACCGCAGCGGCAATCGCATCAAGCTCATAGGTTACGCCCATGCCCGATTGTGCGGTCTGGGCGCGGGCCGCAGTGACGATACCGGCAAGACCAGCCAGCACACCAGCAATGGCATAGACTTTGATCAGGTGCCGCTCGACATTGATGCCGGAGACGCGCGCTGCCTGCACATTGGCACCGATGGCATAGGTGAATTTGCCATAACGGGTGTAGCGCAGGGCAATATGGAAAATGAAAGCGACGACCAGAAACACCACCACTGGCCAGATACCCGTGCCGATGAAATTGAACTGGTCTGTCAATCCCGAAACCGGCGAACCCTTGGTGTACCATTTGGCCACGCCGCGCGCCGAAACCATCATGCCAAGTGTCGCAATGAATGGGGGAATTTTGGTCTGTGCGATGAGCGCACCATTGACGATGCCCGCAAGAAGACCAATGCCAAGGCCGACAATCAGGGGAATGATGAACGGCAGGTCCGTCAGGCTGGGATAGACAGGCCTTGCCCATGTCGACGCCTGCGCAAAACTCGCCGCAATCATGGCGGTCATGCCCACAACCGAGCCAGACGAAAGATCAATACCGCCTGTAATAATGACCTGCGTCACACCGACAGCAATAATACCGATAACCGAAACCTGCAGAATGATGATCGTCAGGCGTTGCTGGTTCATCAGAAAGCTCTGGCCAACGAAAATCCAGCCGAGCACCTCATAGATCAGCGCGATGCCGATGAGCACCAGCAGGATGCTGACTTCAGGTGGTAGCCGTCGCCCCTGCTTCGAAGGCGTTTGACCTGCTGTCTTTGCGGTTGCTTGTTCGCTTGTCATTGTTGTTCCTCCCCGTCAGGCAGCGGCTTCACTTGGAAGCCAGCTCCATAACTTTTACCTGGGTTGCTTCATCCCGATCCAGAAAGCCGGTGACGCGGCCCTCATGCATCACCATGATCCGGTCACTCATGCCGAGAACCTCAGGCATTTCAGACGAGATCATGATGACGGCGACGCCCTGCTTGGCGAGTTCGGAGACAAGGCGGTGGATTTCCGCCTTGGCGCCGACATCGATGCCACGCGTCGGTTCATCGAGAATGAGAATTTTCGGATTTGTCAGCAGCCAGCGGCCGATCAACACCTTTTGCTGATTGCCACCGGAAAGATTTTCCACCCGCTCCTGCAGATTCGGCGTCTTGACCCTGAGCTTGTCACTCATGACCTTGCAGGCTGCCGAAATTTCCTTCTCCGCGACAAAGCCGAATTTGACAAAGCGGTCCTGCAACACCGCAATCTGCATATTTTCAAGAACATCGAGAATGAGCAGGCAGCCGGTTTCCTTGCGGTCTTCCGTAATAAACGCCATGCCGTGCTGGATCGCCTGATTGGGTGAAGACATGGCAACTGATTTGCCGTTGATGGTAATTGAACCTGATGTCGCTGGCGTCACGCCAAAAATGGTTTCGGCCACATTGGACCGGCCTGAACCAACAAGACCGGCAATGCCAAGAATCTCGCCTGCCCGCACATCAAAGGAAACACCGGAGAACACACCCTTCAGCACAAGGTCTTTCACCGAAAGAACAACGTCGCCAATGGGCACGATCTCCTTCGGAAACATCTGGGTAATCTCGCGCCCGACCATCATTTTGATAATGTCATCGCGCGTCACATCCGTAGACGCGTGCGTGCCGATATAACGGCCATCGCGAAACACCGAAAATTCATCGGCGATCTCGAACAGCTCATTCATCTTATGGGTGATGTAGACAATGCCGATCCCCTGACTGCGCAGGTTACGAATAATCTCGAACAGATGCGCAACCTCGCGCTCGGTCAGCGCCGAGGTCGGTTCATCCATGATCAGCACATCGGATTCGTAGGAGACCGCCTTGGCAATCTCGACCATCTGCCGGTTGGCCACGCTGAGATCACGCACCTGCGATTCCGGATCAAGCGCGATGTTCAGCCGCGTGAAGAGATCGGCCGTCATTTCGAACATCTTGCCGTGATCGACAAAGCCGAACATGTTTTTCGGCTCGCGCCGAATCCAGATATTTTCGGCCACCGTCATAAACGGCATCAGGTTCAATTCCTGATGGATCATGGCAATGCCGTTCTCTAGCGCATCCAGTGGAGATTTCAAACGGATCGGCAGGCCCTTCAGAAAGACTTCGCCCTGATCCGGAACATATATTCCGGCAAGGATTTTCATCAGTGTGGATTTACCGGCGCCGTTCTCGCCCATCAGCGCATGCACAGTGCCGCGCTTCAAACGGAACGACACATCATCCAGCGCCAGAACGCCGGGAAATTCCTTGCGGATATTTTCAACATTGAGCAGATATTCGGCCTTCGGCACCGCACCACTGGCGCGCACCGCAGCCATAGTCGTTGGGCTGACTGCCATAATCGTCTCCTCCCCGAGACATTGATCAGAGGCCGGACCGCGCCCCAAGGCGCGATCCGTTGCAAGGCGCTATGCCTTAGTTCTTGGACTGGTATTTCGACAGATTGTCCGGGGTGACGAGTTCGAACGGGATGTAGACTTTCGCCTCAACCTTGTCGCCCTTCGACAACTTCAATGCTGCGTCAACCGCACCCTTGCCCTGACCAGCGGCATTCTGGAACACCGTCACATCGAGATCGCCAGCGGCCATGGCTGCAAGCGCATCCTGCGTTGCGTCAACACCGGCAACAACAACCGTATCCATCTTGCGACCGGCAGCCTTGAGCGCTTGAATTGCACCAATCGCCATTTCATCATTGTTGGAGATAACCGCATCGAATTCCAGACCGGCGGAGAGCCAGTTGGTCATCAGGTCGGCGCCCTGCGTACGGGACCAGTTGGCAGTCTGCTCTTCAACGATCTTGAGGCCCTTGCATTCGTCGGTAGCGATAACGTCGTGAATGTCCTTTGTGCGCTGGCGCGCGGCCTGATTGGACAATTCGCCCATCATGACGACGATCTTGCCCTTGCCCTTCAGAAGCTTGCAGACTTCCTTGGTTTCAAGCGTACCGGACTCCACTTCATTCGAAGCAACAAAAGCCTGCTTGGCAGGAAGTTCGTTCACGTTGACAGGTTCGCGATTGACATAAACAAGCGGAATACCGGCCGCTGTTGCCAGCTTCGACATGGCGGCAGTCGCATCCGTGTCCACCGCATTGATGATGATGGCATCGACCTTGGAAGCAATAAAGTTCTGGATCTGGCTCTGCTGCTTGGCAACGTCGTTCTGCGCGTCCTCCACTTGCAGCGTCACGCCATCCAGCGTCTTGGCATAGTCCTGCATGCCATTGCGCAGAACCGTCAGGAAGTTATCGTCAAACTGCGCCATCGACACGCCAATATTGGCGGCAAGTGCCGATGTGCTCATCAAGGCTGAAACAGCCATAGTCAAAATCAGCTTCTTCATTTCTTCTCCTCCACATGGTGCCCGGCCACACCGTCCTGATCCGGAAGCTCCGCGAACGTCGGCATCGTAGCCATGCAACCCCTGCTGCCAGCGATACCTCTGCCCCTAGAGTGCGCGAAACGCCGCGCAAACTTTTTCTGGACTTGTCATACGGAATATAAAAACCGTTGCATCCAGTTTCTGAAATATTTATTCCATTTTCCGAAGAAGGCGTCAAGCGCGATTCCAACAGCCCAGATCACAAAAACGGGTTGTTCGGGCAAGTTCCTCACCAACCCGGCTGGGACAACGGCACTTTGTTCGATGGGGAATTATTTTGCACTGCTGTGCAGTTTCTGGATGACGCCCGAGACGCGCAGCAGGAGCGCGGGAGGTCACCAGAAACCAAAAAAGAATCACGGAACGATCCGGATATTCGTCCGGATCGTTCCTGTAAGGATAAGACCGGGCGATCAAGCCAGGTGGTGCCGGATCAGGGCAATGCTCTCGGACAAGGCAGCGGCAGGTTTCTCAAGCGCCTGCACTTCCTCGGCAAATGGTTCGAATGAGAACAGACCTGTGTACCCCGCATCCAGAAGCGCCCGGATTTGTGCGACATTGCCAAGACGATCCTGTGCATCGACAAGCACCCGGTGCGAATCGCGCATATCGCTGACCGATACGGAGGCGTCCGTCACCCCGGATATGTGGACAAGACCAGTCCATTCGGGGAAAAGTGCCGGTTCTCCGGCAAGATGGTGGTGAAATGTATCATGAACGACGCGGAAAGTGCCCTGCCCGTCTACGTCCTTGATGGCTTCCACAGCCTCCCGCTTTGAGCGCAGCGAGCAGATTTCAAAGCCAAGCGGTTCAACAAATCCTTTCAAACCGCGCTCGTTCAGAATAGGCAACAAAGCTTTCAACGCGACCCGCAGATTGGCCTGCCGTTCACCGTCCTTCTGGCCGCTGCCATCATTGACAGGCACCAGAACCAGAGCAGCAGCGCCAGCTTCGCGGGCGTAATCGGCAAGTGTAATGGCTTCCTGTTCGCGCTCAGGCGTCCATTCGTTGAAGCGCTGCAAGGCATTGATTGTTGCAATCTTCACACCGACCTCTGCGGCTTGCGCACGAATCTCCGCTGCCGGCGTTCCATCAATAATGGCATTGCCTGACAGATCGTTGCGGATTTCGACATCCTGCAAATCGAGAGAGCGCGCCAGTTGGAAAAACGCCTGCGGCCGCAAATTGGGCGTGACCATATGATTGATTGCAAAAACCGGTGCGGAACGTGTCGCGCTCATCCGAAAATCTCCTGGGAATGAAATGTCAGCGCATTGTAGGCGCCGCGCGAAACATCTGTTCCATTGCCCGGCCAGTCAATTGCCCGCAAACCAAAAACTATCATTTCTGATAGATTCAGTGAATTAGATGTTCTCCGGCAGGTAAATATCGAACGGCAGGAAGGTTTGCCCGGGCGCGTTGGCCGCGCCCGATTCAATGGCGTGACCCATCAACTCCACCAATTCGCGGCAGAGACGCGGCAGGGGTGTCGCAATTGCCATCGTCGCTACATTATCCGCCAATGCAGCGCGGGATTCCGGCGTAATTTCATTGCAGATCATGACAGGCGGCTCAGGCAAATCACTCTGGCGTAGCGCTGCAATCGCCCCTTCCATGCCACCACCGGCAACATAACAACCCACCAAATCCGGGTGATGCTCCAAGAGATTGAGCATTGCTTCATGGGTGATCTGGCGCGTCTCCAGATTGATCAGTGTATCAAGCACGGTAAAATCTGGCGCTTCCTCCCGGAAGAACGAGCGGAAACCAATTTCCCGAAGTTCGTGCCCTTGAAAACGATGGCTCCCGACGAAGATGGCGACTTTGCCCGGACGGCGCGCTGCCTTGGCGATCATCCATGCCGCCGTGCGCCCGACCTTGCGATTGTTCAGACCGACATATCCTTCCCGCACCCCGGCCGCAAAATCAGAAAGCAGCGAGAACACGGCTATCCCCTTGGCTTTCAACGCGTCAATCGCCATGGTGATCGCCGGATGATCTGGGGCGACAAGCGCAATTGACTGCGTGCGTCCGGCCAGTGATTTCAGCTTGGCGATAATATCCTCAGGCGCCAGCGAGGGACAGAAATCGACCACCGGTACCCCGCGAAAATGCGGCGCCGCATTCACCGCCACATCAATTTCCCTTGCAAATTCCTGATAGAAATATTGGCCTGATTTTTGCAGGAGAAAACCCAGCCTATATTCCGGCAATTCCTGCCGCATCCGCTGACGGATTAGCCCGGCCGCATGATAACCAATGCTGTTTGCCGCCTCGTAAACGCGGCGCGCCGTTTCCTCACGTACCGGCAGGCGATTGTTGAGCACGCGATCCACTGTCGCAACACTGACACCGGAAACCCGGGCTAGATCAGCAATTGTCGGTCTGTTTGCCATATGCGCCTCAAATGATAGATTCTATCATCAATTGATAGCATCAGATGATGGCTGATGATAGAATGTTATCATCTGCCATTGAGCCAGAGCTGCCGCATCGGTACCCTTCCCTTGGAAATACGGAGGTCTTTAAACCTTCAGGCCAGAGGATTGGGAGGTCCTGTAATGGACGCAATATTACCCGCAGCACGCGACTACAGCCTGATTGGGCGCGATTCACAACGTGCCGTTGAAACTGGCCTTGCCGCGGCGGAATGGTATCACACGGACGTTTCCCGCAAAGAAATGAAAGAGCTGATGAGGCGCGATGACGGCCCAGCCATTCGCGACACGGCGATCTGGCTCAGCAGCATGGTTGTTCTGGCGGTACTTGGTGTTGTCCTGTGGGGCAGTATCTGGTGTGTCCCGTTCTTCCTCGCTTACGGTGTGCTTTATGGCTCGGCTTCCGATTCCCGCTGGCATGAATGCGGCCACGGCACAGCCTTCAAAACCCGCTGGATGAATGATGCGGTCTATCAGATCGCCTGTTTCATGATCATGCGCAATCCCGTGACATGGCGCTGGAGCCATGCCCGCCACCATACCGATACGGTTATCGTCGGCCGCGATCCGGAAATTGCGGTCATGCGCCCGCCCGATCTTTTGCGGCTCGTTCTGAACTTCTTTGGCATTCTCGATGCATGGCATGCGGTTGTCGATATGCTGCGCAATGCTGCCGGTTTCGTCAGCGCCGAGGAAAAGACATTCATCCCCGAACAGGAGCAACCCAAGGCTGTCCGCATTGCCCGGATATGGCTGGCCATCTATATCGCGACCATTGCTTTGGCTCTTTATATGGGCTCGATCCTGCCCCTCGTGCTGATTGGCTTGCCCCGCCTTTATGGTGCATGGCATCACGTCCTGACCGGCCTGCTGCAGCATGGCGGCCTTGCCGATAATGTCGTGGACCACCGGCTCAACAGCCGCACAGTCCTCATGAATCCGGTCAGCCGGTTCATCTACTGGAACATGAATTATCACGTGGAGCACCACATGTTTCCCATGGTGCCCTACCATGCATTGCCACGCCTGCACGCCATGATCAGGCACGACCTTCCTGCGCCCAATCCCGGCATTCTGGACGGCTACCGGGAAATGCTGCCGGCCTTCCTGCGCCAGTTGCGCAACGAAGACTATTATCTGCGCCGTGAACTGCCGCTGACCGCCAAGCCCTATCGCGACGAGTTTCATGGGGAAGCAGCGCGCGCCGCAACGCAATAAGGTAAGTAAATACTTACATATAAGACCGATAGGCGGTGCTTTCTCAAGCTCTTACCAAAGGGAGGAAAACCATGAGTGACTGGATAGAGGCCTGTACGGCTGACGATATCGACGAGGAGGATGTCATGCGATTTGATCACGAAGGCCGCACCTTTGCCATCTATCGCAGCCCAGATGACGAGTTCTTCGCCACCGATGGACTTTGCACGCATGAGCATATTCATCTGGCCGACGGGCTTGTCATGGATGACATCATCGAGTGCCCCAAACACAATGGCCGTTTCAATTACAAGACCGGACAGGCCAAAGGCGCGCCGGTCTGCGTTAATCTGAGAACCTATCCGGTAAAGGTGGAAGCGGGCAAAGTCCTCATCCAGTTGAGTCAATGACATCGGGGACATCGGGGACATCGGGCATGGTCATCATCGGCGCTGGCGAATGCGGTGTCCGTGCCGCCTTTGCTTTACGTGAAAATGGCTATGGAGGTTCGATCACTTTGGTTGGCGCTGAAAAGCATCTTCCCTATGAGCGCCCGCCTTTGTCCAAGGACGCAATGATCTCTGAGGAACATCCCGCGCCGCGAACCATCGCAAGCGAACACCAATTCCTGGAGCGGAATATCAGCTTTTTGGCTGATACAGCAGTGACAGGAATTGACCGGAAGGCGAAGAAAGTCATCTTCGCAAACGGAAATAGTCTTGCCTATGACAAGGTCCTGCTCGCAACCGGAGCTATTCCCCGAATCCTGCCGCTGGCGGTGGAAAGCAAACATTGCACCTATCTGCGCAGCTATGACGATGCGCTTGCTATTCGCGCGCGCTTTCAACCGGGGGCAAACATTGCCATCATCGGTGGCGGCTTTATCGGGTTGGAACTTGCCGCCAGTGCGCGCAAACGCGGTGCTTCCGTGACCGTGCTTGAAACGCAGGCGCGGGTGCTGATGCGCGGCGTGCCGGAGGAAATCGCCAAAATTATTGCAGCCCGCCATGCCCAGGAGGGCGTGCATCTTCGCTGCGGGATCGAACTATCAGGAATTTCAGACAATGATGCGCGCGCCACGATCACCCTTGCCGACGGTGAGAGTCTGGAGGCGGATCTTGTCGTCATCGGCATTGGCGCTACACCGGTCACAGCACTTGCCGAAGCGGCAGGGCTTGAAATCGGCAATGGCATTATCGTCAATGAACACTTGCAGACTGATGACCCGGCAATCTTTGCCGCTGGTGATTGCTGTGCTTTCCCGCTCTCCATCTATGGTGGCCGGCGCGTGCGGCTCGAAGCATGGCGTAACGCACAGGAACAGGGAACTCTGGCCGCGCGCAATATGCTGGGTCTTGCCGAGCCGCATCTGTCGGTTCCATGGTTCTGGTCTGATCAATATGATCTGGGGCTACAGGTGTCAGGGCTTGCCGACGAAGGCAGCACCATAATCCGTCGCGATCTCGGCGATGACGCTTTCATTCTCTTCCATCTCGCATCGGACGGACGCCTTGTCGCCGCCAGCGGTATTGGTCCCGGCAATGCTGTTGCCCGGGATATCCGCCTCGCGGAAATGCTGATTGCGCGGCGCGCCTATCCTGATCCGGCACATCTTGCCGCGTCAGATATCAAACTCAAATCCTTACTCGCAGCTTGAAAGATAACCGATATGGCCAATAAACGCCCCACGGTGGCAGACATTCTATCCATGAAGGGTCGCCGCCAGCTGACCATGCTGCGGGTTGAAACATTGGAGGAAGCCGAAGCCGCCGAGCGCGCACGCATTGACATCCTTTCGGTGCCACCCGCGCTTTTGACCCCTGTTTTTCGCGATGCGGCACCCAGTTGCTTCACCATCCCCGGTCTGGAGTACGGAGATTTCGTCACGGCTGAAGATTATATGCGTGCAGCCTTTACCGCCTTGCGCGCTGGCGGTGACGCTGTCTATTGCGCTGCCAGCCTTTCCACTATCCGGCGAATGCGCGATGAAGGCATTCCCGTTTGTGGCCATGTCGGCCTGATCCCCTCGAAAGCAACATGGACAGGCGGGTTCAAGGCAGTTGGCAAGACAGCCCAGAGCGCCCTCGATATCTGGCGCCAGACCAAGGCGCTGGAGGAGGCAGGTGCATTTGCCGCCGAGATTGAGGTCGTGCCTGTTGATGTCGCGACAGCCATCAGCGAGCGCACATCCATGTTCATGATTTCCATGGGTGCAGGCGCAGGCTGCGACGCCCAATATCTTTTCGCCGAGGATATTCTCGGATCAAACCGCGGCCACTATCCCCGCCATGCCAAGGTCTATCGCAATTTTTCCGCAGAATATGACCGCCTCCAGCAGGAAAGGGTCGCAGCCTTTTCCGAGTTTGTCGCAGACGTGCACGCAAAAACCTATCCGGGAGCCGAACATGTAGTTGGAATTCCGCATGACGAACTGGACCGTTTTCTGAAAGAGCTTCCTGGAGTTTGAACCAATGGATCATCAGTCCCCCACCCTGCCGGCAGCCCGTCAGTCCTCCGATTACACGCACAGCTTTGTCCTCACCCTATCGTGCGAAGACAAGCCGGGGATTGTGGCATCGGTGACGACGGAACTTGCGGCGCTCGATGCCAACATCGCCGAAAGCAACCAGTTCTGGGATCGCCAGACCAACCGCTTCTTCATGCGCATTGCTTTTGCCGCTTCGGAAGGAACCTCCAAGGATGATCTTGAGCGGGCATTGAAACCTGCCGTCGAGCGTTTCGGCATGAAGACAACCCTCATCGATCAGGCGAAGAAGCCGAAGATCGTCATCATGGTGTCGAAATTCGACCATGCACTGCTGCACCTGATTTACCAGATCAAGGTCGGCTGGCTCGATGCGGAGGTGGCGGCCATTGTCTCCAACCACGAGGACAGCCGCCGTTTTGCCGAGCATGAGGGTATCCCCTACCATGTGCTGCCTGTGTCCAAGGACAACAAGAAGGAGCAGGAAGACGCATTGCTCAAGATCGTCAAGGACACTGGTGCTGATCTGGTCATCCTTGCCCGCTACATGCAGGTGCTCTCAGACAACATCTCCAAGCGGCTGTTCGGCAAGGTCATCAACATCCACCACTCGTTCCTGCCAAGCTTCAAGGGGGCAAAGCCCTATCATCAGGCCTTCGAACGCGGCGTGAAGCTGATCGGTGCGACAGCGCATTATGTCACCCCTGATCTGGATGAAGGCCCGATCATCGAGCAGGAGACCGAGCGGGTCAGCCATGCCATGAGCGCCGAGGATTTTGTTGCCACCGGCCGCGATATTGAAAGCCGGGTACTCGCACGGGCGGTCAAGAAACACCTTGAATCCCGCGTCATGCTCAATGGGCATAAGACGGTGGTGTTTTAGCCAATAAGCTCTCAACTCATATCATTGCAAAAATAGTGGTTCGTGGTTCGACAGGCTCACCATGAGGGGCTTGGGTGGATGCAATGCTAATCGCCAACGTCGCAGAACTTGGCTCCCCCCATCCCACCCAACTCCGTCATCCTCGGGCTTGACCCGAGGACCCACAATTTAAAAGCGTCAAGTTTCAGATTCGTTGGATTTCCTTTGCCGTGGGTCCTCGGGTCAAGCCCGAGGATGACGGGGATGGTGGCGATGAGGGAGTTAAATTCTGCACCCTCTCTGCGATTAACATTGCATCCACCCAAGCCCCTCATGGTGAGCCTGTCGAACCACGAACCACGCACCATGTTCACGCAAAGTGATCACCAGCAAACACAACCCAGAAATCTCATACCGAACTCTGCAGCAACTCCCTGATAATACCACCCACATGCTGAACGGCACGATCCTCGTCGCGCCTGACATGCCATGCCAGATGCAGCGTAAAGCCCTCGACCGGAATAGGCGGTTCGAACAGTGCGAAACCGCTCGCATCCGCCGGAACACATAAACTCGGCGTCATCGCAATCATGTCGGAATTTTCAACCAGCGGCGGGACCATTAGAAAGCTCGGGACAACAATGCCCACCCGGCGCTCGCGGCCAATTCTGGCCAGTTCCTCATCCAGTGGGCTGTGCCGATGCCCCTGCCCCGATACGATCACATGCGGAAATTCCAGCCAGCGGTCGAGCGTAAAATCCTTTGCCGCCGGATGGTCTTTGCGCATCATCACCACATAGTGCTCGTGCAGCAAATCCACACGCCGGAACGAAACATCCGTTTTCGGGAAGACCGCGACGGCAAGGTCAACCGCCCCTTTCGCAAGCTTGTCCAGCGAATCCTCAGTGCCATGCCAGGGCTGGATCACCAGATCAATACCGGGCGCCGATTGTGCAAGCCTCTCGCGTAAAGGCCCGATGATCGCCACAGCCGGAAGATCGGCAGTGAGTATGCGCACCGTCTGGTGAATGGTGACAAGATCAATGTCGGGTGGATCAAGAACGAGAGTAATCTGCGCCAAGAGGTTCTTGATGGGTACGCGCAGCGATTCCGCCTTTGGCGTCAGCCGCATCATCCCCTTGCCACGTTCCAGCAATGCATCTTCGAACAGATGGCGGCAACGGTCGAGCGCGCTTGAGGTGGCAGGCTGCGAGAGGCCAAGCCGGTCGGCAGCACGCGACACATGCGCTTCATCGAGAAGCGCATCGAGCACCACAAGCAGGTTGAGATCAACAGAACGCAAATTCATGTGCTGAATACTAGCACATATATTTTATCGGGATGAAGAATACCCAAGCAGAAATAATCAGGCCTCGATCTCTACATTACCAAGCGGCTTCGTGCAGCAGGCAAGCACAAATCCTTCATCGATCTCCTCATCGAGAATACCGCCATTGTGATCCATCTCGGATTTGCCCGAGAGCTTCATCACCTTGCAGGTGCCACACAATCCTGACTCGCACGCAGCGGCAATGCGTATACCTGCGCCGCGCGCGGCTTTCAGGATCGTATCACCCGGCATACAGGGCACCTCCATACCAGACATGGAGAAGGTGATTGTCGCAGCCGCTTCCAATGCTTCCGTGGAAAGCACATCGAGCATGGGCAATACAGGCTCGGCGGCGGGGCCAAAGCTTTCCTGATGATAATGCGCCATATCGAACCCATTGGCTTCAAGCATGGTGCGCACATCGCGCATGAAACCTTCCGGGCCACAGCAGAAAATTGTCCGGTCCTTGAAATCAGGCGAAAGCAGCGGCAGTTTGGGCGCTTCGAGCCTGCCGCGAATGCCAGTCCAAAGCTGCCCCATCTCGTGCTCCTTGATCAGGAAGGACAGTTTCAGATTGGGCATGCAACTGGTGAGATATTCCAGCTCCCGGCGGAAAATAATATCGCTGGGGCGGCGGGCGCATGTAACGAAGCTGATATCGCTTTGCGGCGCACAATCATGCATCCAGCGGGTCATCGACATCATCGGCGTAATGCCCGATCCCGCCGAGATAAACAGATATTTTTCGCCCGGATGCTTGCGCATGGAGAAATCGCCCAGCGGCCCGAACGCCTTCAGCCGGACACCCGGCGTCAGATGATCCAGCATCCATCGTGTACCGATGCTGTCTTCCTGCGCCTTCACCGTCACGGCAATGGTAAATGGCCGAGACGGGCTGGATGACAGCGTATAGGTGCGCAATACGGCTTCGGGCTGCGTCGGCAGTTCGAAGGTCATGAACTGGCCCGGCTCGTAGCGGAACCAGTTCTGATTGTCGGAACGGAATGTGAAAGTCTTCACATTCGGCGCTTCCTCAATGATCGACAGGCACTCCAATAAATGCAGCCGATCATTCCACGGCTGCATCTGGTCGAGGTGCGGGTAAGACTGAGGAACGCCCATGTTCATTGTGTACCTTATGCTACCTTGCTGAGCCGCGTGTCACCGCCGGTGAGACGCTCTTCCATGAACCTGCAATACCATTCGAGGAACTGCAGCACGCCGCCTTCATGCTCGGTCGAATAGGGACCGGGTTCATAAGCAGGCGAGCGGATGCCGAAAGCGTTTTCCTCAACGATACGGCGGTCCTGATCGTTGGTTTCCGTCCACACATGCGTCAGCTCTTCGAGATTGTAGTCGACGCCCTCGACGGCATCCTTATGTACCAGCCACTTGGTCGTGACCTGCGTTTCATCCGGGCCAAGCGGCAGCACGCGGAACGAAATGGCATGATCGCCAAGGATATGATTCCAGGTGGTCGGGTAGTGGAACAGCAGCAACGAGCCGATCTGCTTTTCGTTGACGATATCGCTGAGCTGTTTGCCGACGGCGCGGCGACCACTCATCGTATAGCTTTCCGCATCACGCAGCAGCGGAACACGGGTGGCGCGATACTGACCGTCATCGGACATGCGGAAAGTGCTTGGGAGGCCTGCCGCTTCACAACGCTGCCAATGGGCAGCAATCTCCGGATCATCTCCGGCACCCTGTACACCGCTCACGGTCGGCGCTTCCGGGAAGGTTTTGCACAGTTCGGGATGGTTGGCCACGCAATGATAGCACTCGCGGTTGTTTTCCCAGACCAGCTTCCAATTGCCCTTCTCGACTATAGTGCTCTGATAGGCAACCTTAGTTTCAGTCAACTTATGCGGTGCAAGATAAGGCTCGATCAGTGCACGAGTGGTGCTGAAATCAGCCGGGTTCTGCGCCAGACAAATAAAGATGTAACCACCGACACTTTCGCAATGAACAGGCTTGAGGCTGTGCTGGCTGGGGTCGAAATCATCGCCCATCTGGCGCGCGAACAGCAGGCGGCCGTCAAGCTCATAGGTCCACTGGTGGTAAGGGCAGACGAGCTTCGCCGATGTGCCGCGCTCGGCCGCACAGACGCGCGAGCCGCGATGACGACAGGAATTGTGAAAGGCGCGGATCAGGCCCTGGCGGTCACGCACAATAACGACTGGATAGTCGCCGACCTGCACGGTGAAGAAATTGCCGGGCTTGGCGACTTCACAATCATGGCCAATGAACAGCCAATCGCGATAAAAAATGTTCTCCATATCCAGACGATAATAGTCCGGATCGGAATAGAAGGCCTGTTCGAGGCCGTAGCCGGGTTTCCGGTTTTTCAGGTTCCGGAGCAGTTCGTTGCGCATATCCATGTCGTGTCCTCGCCTCAGTGTTGCGAAAGAACTGACTGGTGGTGACGGAGGAAGAACGCCTACACGGTCAGCACAAGCCGATACCCGCATAAAATCATGCTCCTTGATCGCCCACCGCGATCAGTCGGTTTTCAGTCCCGAGGCTGGTTTCCGGGCTCTGGAGTTGCCATCTCGGCTGTCACGACGCCTTCCCGGGTTGTGGCCCAGTGGCTGTTATGCCGTGTTTCACTCCACTACCGTTGCGGGGGCAGCGCCGGGTTTCCGACCGGCTTCCCAATTCTCCGCTTCCCTAGAAAAAAGCGGCACCTCAAGTGCCCCGATAAAAGCATTCGGCATAAAAAAAGAATAGGTGCGGAAACGACATCCCATTTACGTAAGACGACACCCGCAGGCGATGTACACTATGTCGCAGACAGGCGCTCAAATCAGCTGTTCTCTCAGTCGAGAGTAACCAGTTCCTTAAAGTGATTCATATCAACGAAACTGCAAAAGGCTGGAGGATTGAGCGCAATAACAGGCGCATCGCGCTTTATCGTAGCAAGACAATCATCGAGAAGCGTCTGCCATGCACCAAGCCGTTCATCGGGAAAACGCTCGATCACATAGGCCAGTGTAATATGGAAAACATAGGTGTCGTGATCAGGATGCCGATATCCGAAGGGAACAGCCAATGCGTCGCGCCAAGCCCGCAGGATTCGCTCATCATATTCGCTCGCTCCGGCAACTGTCAGGCCTGCAGGCGTGACATCGATCACTTTGACATTAAACGGTCCACACCCTTCAAAATCCTGCAGACGATCCACATAAAGCCGCGTCATATCGTCAATACTGGTCTCAAGTGCAACATCATCAGGCCAAAACGATACCCGACGGCGATATTCGATAATGCCCTGAAACAATGTCATGTGCAGGCTGGAAATCGGTGTGAACGCCAATTGCCCGGCGTCGGGCATAGCCAGCATACGCTCGCGCACGGCAATAACAGCCGCTTCCGATTCGGAACCCTTCACCAGATGCGACACCACCGTATTGCCCGGCTCAAACTGAAACTCGCTCTTGGTATTATAGCGCCTGCCGAGATGAACGGGCGGCTCCGGGTGAAGGCTGGCAGCAAAGCGGGCAAGTGAAGGCTTGATCAGGTCGAGCATGGGAACCCCGTGACGCGTAAATGAGAGTATCGCATGCCCGTAAGTTTACCGGCATGCGAATGACCCTCTCGCCATAGGACAGCTCTTTGTCAGGCAGATGAAACCCGCCCTATGGCCGGTAAAGATATTCTTCGATTGAGGCCTGTTTCATTTCAATCGAGAAACCCGGCAGCGACGGCGGCATATAGGCCGCGTCCTGAATATTGCAAGGATCAATAAAATGCTCGTGCAGATGGTCGACATATTCGATCACCCGGCCCTCTTTCGTGCCTGACACAGCAATATAGTCGATCATCGACAAATGCTGCACATATTCGCACAGACCAACACCGCCCGCATGCGGCCAGACAGGCAGCTCGTACTTCGCAGCGATCAGCAGCACGGCCAGTACCTCATTCAGTCCGCCCATACGGCACGAATCGATCTGCACCACATCGATGGCGCCCTCGGCGATGAACTGCTTGAACATGATGCGGTTCTGGCACATCTCGCCGGTGGCAACCTTCACCGGCTTGATCGCCTGCCGGATCTTGCGATGACCAGCCACATCATCAGGGCTGGTCGGCTCTTCGATGAAGAATGGTTTGACGAAGGCGAGCTTCTTCACCCAATCAATGGCCTCGTTGACTTCCCACACCTGATTGGCATCGATCATCAGGATACGATCAGGCCCGATCACCTCGCGTGCAATGGTCAGGCGGCGGATATCGTCCTCAAGATCGCGGCCAACTTTCATCTTGATATGGTCGAACCCTGAATCAACAGCTTCCTGACAGAGACGACGCAGCTTTTCATCGGAATAGCCAAGCCAACCCGCCGACGTTGTATAGCAGGGATAACCCTCCGCTTTCAGCGTCGCTATCCGCTCCCGCTTGCCGGACTCAGCCTTGCGCAGAATGTCCAGCGCCTCCTCGCGTGTCAGCACATCGGTCAGGTAGCGGAAATCAACGATGTTGACGATCTCCTCAGGCGTCATCTCGCCGACCAACTGCCAGATTGGCTTGCCCGCTTCTTTCGCCAAAAGATCCCACACCGCATTGACCACGGCACCGGTTGCCAAATGCATCGCGCCCTTATCCGGCCCGATCCAGCGCAACTGGCTGTCGCCAGTGATGAAATGCCAGAAACGGCCCGGATTTTCCTTCACCCAGTCCAGTTCAAGACCGACAACAAGATGCTTCATCGCTTCAATCGCGAGGCAGCAGATTTCGTTGCCGCGACCGATAGTGAAGGTCAGACCATGGCCGGAGAGTGCCTTGTTGTCCGTATCGAGGATGACATAGGCGGCGGAATAATCCGGGTCCGGGTTCATGGCATCCGATCCATCCAGACTCTGCGAGGTGGGAAAGCGGACGTCGAAGACGCGAAGATCGGTAATACGGGTCACAATATGCCTCTTGAATAATGTTGCAGGATAGGCGCTGAACTAAACGTCGGCGCGAGCCACCTGTTTCTGGGTGCCAAGACCTTCAATGCCAAGCTCGATCACATCACCGGCTTTGAGGTAGCGCGGTGGCTTCATACCCATGCCGACGCCGGGTGGTGTTCCCGTCGAGATGATGTCACCAGGATGCAGCGACATGAACTGGCTGAGATAGGAGACGAGGAAAGCGGCACCATAGACCATGGTCTTGGTAGAGCCGTTCTGCATGGTCTCGCCATTGACCTTCAGCCACATGCCGAGATTCTGCGGATCGGTGATTTCATCTTTTGTCACCAGCCACGGGCCGGTCGGACCGAACGTGTCGCAGGATTTGCCCTTGGTCCACTGGCCCGCACGCTCAATCTGGAAGGCGCGCTCGCTGACATCATGCACGGTGCAGTACCCCGCGACATAATCCAGCGCCTCGGCTTCACTGACATATTTTGCCGTGCGGCCAATGACGATGCCAAGCTCAACTTCCCAGTCGGTCTTCTGCGAACCGCGCGGAATAACGAGATCATCATTCGGGCCGACAATGGCCGATGTCGCTTTCATGAAAATGACAGGCTCCGGCGGCACCGCCATGCCGGATTCCGCCGCGTGATCAGCATAATTCAAGCCGATACAGATGAACTTTCCCGTTCCGGCAACGCAAGGGCCAAGGCGCGGATCGCCACTGACGAGAGGCAGGCTTTCCACATCCGCCGTGGAAAGTTTTGCCAGCGCAGCGGGATCAAGCGCAGCGCCGGAAAGATCGTTCACCTTACCCGAGAGATCACGGATTTGCCCCTTGGCATCGAGAACACCGGGCGTTTCCTGCCCTGCTTCGCCGTAACGGAGAAATTTCATCATTTATTCCTTTGATTCACTTAAACGGTCCAGCCGCCATCAATGTTGTACGCCTGTCCTGTCGTGTAGGTTGCACCGGCGAGATAGACGGCAAGATCGGCAATTTCTTCTGGAAGGCCGAGACGGCCCATGGGTTGGCGGGAGATGAAAGCAGCGCGCGCTGTTTCATAATCGCCACCGGCACGCATGCGCTGTTCCAGCGATGGGCTTTCCACGGTGCCGGGGCAGATCGCATTGCAGCGAATGCCCTGCGTGATGTATTCGGCAGCCACGGATTTCGTCAGGCCCAGAACTGCAGCCTTGGTGACACCATAGGCGAAGCGGTTCGGCACGCCCTTCACGCTGCTGGCGACGGAGGACATATTGATAATCGCGCCATCTTTGCGCTCGATCATACCGGGCAGAACGGCCCGGATCGTACGCACCATCGCCCGTACATTGAGATCAAGAGCAAACTCCAGATCCGCATCGGGCATTTCCAGTATGGAACCACTGTGAACAAAACCGGCGCAGTTGAAGAGCACGTCAACCGGGCCAATCTCGCCGACAACCCTCGTCACTTCATCCGTGTTCAAAACATCGAGCTTGCGTGGTTTGAGGCCAGCTTCCTTTGGCAGTGCATCAAGCAATTGCTGGTTGATATCAGTGGCGTGAACAATCGCGCCTTCCTGCAGAAAAGCCAATGCCGATGCACGGCCAATGCCCTGCCCTGCCGCTGTGATCAAAACCCGCTTGCCTTCAAGCTTACCTGTCATTTCAAACCTCCATTTGGCACATTGATGTGCCCGTCATATCACTTTTGTTTTGCGCTCGGCGATGAGGATGTGGTCGGCAGCCAGCACAACTTCACCGCGTTGATTGAGAACCTCGCAGCGCTCGACCACACGCCCGCTTTCCGGCCGTTTCGGATCATCCTCCTTGGCGCTGATCGTCACGCGTGTGCGGATCGTATCGCCAATGAAAACCGGGCGCACAAACCGCAGCCGATCATAACCATAGGAAAACGCCACCGGATTGATGAGGCTCGCCGTCAAGCCAACGCCAATGGAAAAGATCATCGTGCCATGGGCCACACGCTGGCCAAATGGCGTGGTCTTGGCAAATTCGGCATCCATATGGTGCGGAAAGAAATCGCCCGTATGGCCCGCATGCACAACGAAATCCGTTTCAGTGATTGTCCGCCCCGTCGTGGTGCGCACATGGCCGAGTTCGTAGTCCTCGAAATAAACCGTTTGTTCTGCCATTCAGGCCTCCGGCTTTTGGGCGAGCGGTGTCGCGGGCGCTGCACTCGATTGATAGGCCGCTTCGACCAGCGCCATGGTGTGCCACGCATCTTCAACGGAACTCACCAGAACCTTGTCCTCGCCGCTGGCAAAACGTTGCAGATTGGCCATGCGCCCGACAAAGGCGTCGGGGAACCATGCGCCCTGCAACGGCACATTGATCCACTCAGAGCCACCCTTGGGGTAAATCATCAACTCATCAGGCTCACCGCGCGGGTAGTCGAGATTAACCCCGAGCTTCACATAGGCGGCACCCTCGGTGCCGCTGACGCGGAACTCACAGGCCTGAAATTTGCGCCCGAATTTATGGTCGTGATTGATCGAGAGCGAACAGCGCACCCGATTGCCGTAATCAAGAATCGCGCTCGTTCTGGTCTGCGCGACCTTGTGCGCCGGATGACCAAGCGTCTTTGCATGTACGCCCAGCGGATTGCCAAGAATCTGGCGGATCAGATCAATATAATGGATTGAGTGCATGGCAATCTCGACACGCGGCAGATCAGCCAGAAATGGCCATAGCGACCACGGTGTATCCAGCGCAAGCCATGCGTCGAAATCGATGACGTCGCCAAGCCATCCCTTAGCAATCGCATCCTTCAGCGCCAGCATCATCGGCGCAAACCGCAGCTGGAAATTGACCGCAGCGGTGATGTTGCGCTCACGACAAATGCGAAGGATTTCCGAGGCTTCTTCAAGGTCACTACCCATCGGCTTCTGGATCAACGCGAAAGAGCCTTCCGGCAGTGCTTTCAGCACATCCGCATGACGCGCGGGAGGCGTTGCCAGATCGAAGATCGCATTCTCCACCGCCGCCGCCTCGGCAAGAGATGTATAGGCTTTCACATTCCATTCCGAGGCGATTTTTCCAGCCTTGGCCTGATCGGGGTCAAACAGACCAGCAATGGGAAAGCCACCCTTCCGATAAGCAGGATAATGCGCATCACCAACAATACTGCCCGCCCCGAATGTCACGATCGGGCGAGGCTTTGCAGGTAGTTGCCAGCTTTGTTGCAAAGTAATTGGATTGAAATGTTCGGTGAGAGGGGTTGGCACCTTAGACACCCCCCTCTGTCCTGTCGGACATCTCCCCCACAAGGGGGGAGATCACATTGACATGAACGCTTTCCCACAACAGGAAACGTTGCAGATTGTGCAAAGGCAGTACTGACAGCTGATCTCCCCCCTTGTGGGGGAGATGTCCGACAGGACAGAGGGGGGTGCGAACGCTCATCATCATCCTCAATCCAAATGGAAAACTTCGTCCATCATCGCCCACCATTCGCCCGGCGCGCGGGTTGCAAGCGGCACCTGACAGGGCATACAGACAGCCCACCATTCCCCGTTTTTTGGATCGGCAGCCATCTTCGCCATATCTTCGGCAAAATCCGTGCCGTGATATTCCCATGTGCCGAACAGGATGTTCTCCGGCTCACGCAAAAAGATCGTGTAGTTGCGGATATTGCAGTTGGAGATCAGCGCGAGAATCTCGGGCCAGACAGCCGCGTGCAGACGCTTGTACTCGGCAACCTTTTCACCGTTGAGCCCGATCATCATTCCCATGCGCTGCATGATCTAGCTCCGGATTTCCGTGGTAAACTCACCAACGCTGCGAGCCTTCACCGCATCCCAGTCCCAGTCGATCCCGATGCCGGGTTCCGACGGCGCAATGGCATAGCCGTTCTCGATGCGCATCTGTGTTTGGGTGAGGTCATCCAGTTGCGGGATATATTCGACATATCTGCCATTCTGCACCGCACAGGTCAGGCTCACATGCAGCTCCATCAGGAAATGCGGGCAGACGGGCATGTCAAAAGTCTCGGCCGTATGCGCCACCTTCAGCCAAGGCGTGATGCCACCGATCCGCCCCACATCCACCTGCACGATGGAGCAGGCGCGCTTTTGCATATACTCGCGGAAATGCCGGATGGAATAGAGTGACTCGCCGACCGCGACAGGTGTCTGGGTTGCCGATGACAGCCGCACATGGCCATCAATATCATCGGCAGGCAGCGGCTCTTCCAGCCAGGCCAGATCGATATCGCGCAGCACCTGCGAGCGCCTGATAGCTTCATCCAGCGTAAAGCCCTGATTGGCATCGGTCATGATTTCAAAACCTGAGCCCACCGCATCGCGCACTGCCGACAGCCGGTCAAGATCCTCCGATCCATGCGGGCGGCCGATCTTCACTTTGGCACCCTTGAAACCTTTGGCCTTCGCCTGCAACGCATCATCCACCAGCGCCTGCTTTTCGATATGCAGCCAGCCACCTTCAGTTGTGTAGAGCGGACAGCGATCTTTCGCGCCGCCAGCCAGTTTCCACAGCGGCAGATTCTGCTTCTTCGCCCGCAAATCCCACAGGGCAATATCGATGGCAGCAAGCGCAATCGCGGTAATCGCACCAATGGTCGTGGCGTGCGTGGCAAATTCCAAGTCGCGCCAGATTGCCTCGATTTGATCTGCATCCTTGCCGAGCAGACGCGGTGCCAAATGATCCGAGAGCAGCCGCATCACCGACGAACCACCAGTGCCGATTGTATAGCTGTATCCTGTGCCGACAGCGCCATCGCTATCGGTGATCGTGACAATTGGTGTTTCCTGCGAAACAAAGCTCTGGATGGCATCGGTCCGCAGCACCTTTGGCGGCAGATCAACCATGCGCAATTCAACCCGTTCGATTTTGGCCATGGTCAGCTCCGCAAGGTTTTGCCGGTTTCAGGCGAGAAGAGATGCGCCTGCGACAGGTCAAAGCTCAGCTTGATGGTTTCGCCTGATCCGAGCGGGCGCGGATTGAGCATGCGCGACACCCATTCGCGCTCGCCCAGCGTGATGAACACCAGCGTTTCGTTGCCGAGCGGCTCGGTGATCGACACCGGCAATGACAGTTCATGCACGTCAGTCGCATCGCCGGAACTCAGGCCGTGACCGGTCGGATAGATATCATCCGGGCGCAGGCCGAAAACGACCTTCTGCCCGGCAACCACCTTGTTGCGAAATTCGATGGGCAGCGGCAGGCTCTGGCCACCCTGCAACACGAGTTTGCCGCCATCGACGGTGGCTTCATTCAGGTTCATCGGCGGCGAGCCGATAAAGCCCGCGACGAAACGCGTCGCCGGACGCTTGAACACTTCCTCCGGCGTGCCAACCTGCTCGATATACCCATCGCGCATGATGACAATGCGGTCGGAAAGCGTCATCGCCTCCACCTGATCATGGGTCACATAAATCATTGTCGCCTGCACCTTGGCATGCAGACGCTTGATTTCGGTGCGTACCTGCGTGCGCAATTTCGCATCGAGATTGGAGAGCGGCTCATCGAACAGAAACACTTCAGGCTTGCGCACAATGGCACGACCCATGGCCACGCGCTGGCGCTGTCCACCTGATAGTTGCGACGGACGCCGGTCCATCAGCTTGCTCAGATCGAGAATGGCAGCCGCTTCATTGACTCGCTGATCGATCTCGGATTGTGCGATTTTGCCGATCTTCAGCGAAAACCCCATGTTTTCTCGCACGGTCATATGCGGATAAAGCGCATAGGACTGGAACACCATCGAGATATTGCGGGCACGCGGCGGCAGATCGTTAACAGGCTTGCCGCCGATTTCGATCACGCCATCGCTGATTTCCTCAAGCCCGGCAATCATGCGCAGTGTCGTCGACTTGCCGCAGCCAGATGGTCCGACCAGTGCGATAAACTCGCGATCCTTCACTTCAAGATCAATGCCATGCACGACATCGACACTGCCATAGCGCTTGACCAGCTTTTTCAGGGTTACGGGTGCCATTACAACTTAACCTTTCACCGCGCCGAACGTCAGTCCGGACACCAGATGCTTTTGAATGATGAATGTGAGGGTCAGCGCCGGAACAATCATGACCACGGCGAGCGCGCACATGCCGCGCCAGTCAATGGTGAATTCCGACGTGTAATCGAGAAGACCGACAGGCAGCGTCTTCGAATTGACCGATCGGGTGATCTGGGCTGCCAGCGCATATTCATTCCACGACGTAAGGAAGGCGAAAATACCCGCCGACGCAATGCCGGGGCCAGCCAGCGGAAATTCCACCTGCCAGAATGCCTGCCAGCGCGTGCAACCATCGATCTGTGCCGCTTCCGCCAGATCCTTCGGCACCTGACGGAAGAACCCGTCAATCAGCCAGATCGTGAAGGGCACATTCAAGGCCACATAGACAAGGATCATGGAAAAATGCGTATCGATAATCCCGAGCCGGGCAAAAACCATGAACAACGGCAGTGACAGCGCAATGCCGGGGACAGCGCGGGTCAGCATGAAGCCGAGGAAGATCGCCGATTTGCCCTTGAACTTGTACCGGGCAAAAGCATAGCCGCCAGCCATGCCAATGATCAACGCGATGACAGTCGAGGTAATCGAGATGATCAGCGAGTTGCGGAAATATTCCCAGACCGGAATACCGCCCTGCCCGGCACCGCCAAACATGGAACGATAGGCATCAAGCGAAATATCCTGCGGAATCCACACGGGCGGCTTTGCCATGATTTCCACCGTCGGGCGGAGTGAATTGAGCACGATCCACAGACCCGGCAGGCAGATAACCAGCATGGCGAGGAACAGTCCGACGAAATGCAGGACTTTCAGGCCGCGGCGCTTGAGACGGTGTGCGTTGTTCTGGTCCATCTTACCACTCCGCTCCGATTTGCTGGCGCGCAGCGGCGAGCTTTCTGAAGAAATACACGGTGAACAGGATGGAAAGCAGGATCGAGATATAGGCCATGGCATTGGCCAGCCCCATGCGCGCATCGCTATAGGCAGTGCGGCCAACCAGCGTCCACAACAGTTCTGTCCGTTTTGCCGGACCGCCATCGGTCATGATCTTCACAATGTCATAGGCCCGCGCCACGTCGAGCGAGCGAATGGTCATGGCAATGAAGGCAAACGGCATGAGGTACGGCCATGTGACATAGCGAAATGTCTGCCACGGCGTGCAGCCATCGACCCGCGCAGCTTCAACCGGCTCCTGCGGCATGGCGAGAAGGCCAGCGAGAATGAGAATGGCGAAAACCGATGTCGACGACCAGACTTCGGCGACAATGATTGAGAACAGCGCCAGATTGCCATCGATCAGCCACGGTATGGCCGATGTGGTTATTCCGAGCGACTGCAAGACATTGTTGACGAAGCCGATATTGTCGTTGAACAGGAATTTGAACTGAAAGCCGACGAGCACAGGCGAAAACATCATCGGGAACATCATCAGCGTGCGCAAAAGCCGCTGGCCGCGCGTCGCCTTGTTGACCAGCATGGCAAGCCCGAGACCGAGGAACATTTCGGCATTCAGCGCAATGGTCAAAAGCAGGACAGTGCGCCCGAATGCTGCCCAGAATTCTACACTGGTCAGCGCGCTCACATAATTGCGAAAGCCAATGAAAATCCACAGCGTCTCCGGCTTGGTCAGCCGGAACGGTGTGAAGCTCGAATAGAGCGAAAACAGCAGCGGCAGGACAATCACCGCCGCCAGAACAATAATGGCAGGCAGCAGCAGAAGCGTCGGCGCTGAGAGTTTGGGAAATTTCATCTGGTCTATTGGCCTTCTGATCTCTGCTCTGCGGGATGAATGCTACCCACCCCCTCCGACCAAAAGGTCAAAGGGGGTAAGCAGCGTTTTCATTCCACTCAGATCCCGTTAAAGCTTGCCGGCATCCTTCAGGATGTCGGTTGCCTTCTGGGCAGCGGTGTCGAGTGCTTCCTTCGAGGTCTTGTCCCCAAGGATGGCAGCCTGCAACTCCGGATAAACAGCGTTGGAAATCTCGATCCATTCGGCCAATGGTGGAACCGGGAATGCGTTCTTGGCAGCTTCCTGGAAAGCAGCCAGAACCTCGGTCTTGTAAGCATCGCCCTTGGCCTGTTCGATATCCCAGGCCCATACCGCAGTACGTGTTGGCAACGGCCCGGCCTTGGCTTCAAGCTTCTGGCTGTCTTCATTGGTCAGCCACCAGACGAGCGAAGCCGCAGCTTCCTTGTTGGCGCAGGCATTGGTTACCGAGAAACCATGGCTTCCCGACCAGCCGGTGCGCTTGCCCGACGAACCAGCAGGTTGCACCTTGACGCCGACATTGCCCGCAACCTTCGAGGATTTCGGATCGTTGAAGAAGCTGGCCCAACCCGGCCAATCCAGATTGATGGCAATTGAACCCGAAGCAAAACCCTGACCGAGATCATCCCAAAGGTAATTGGTTGTTCCGGCAGGCACAGCCTTGGCCTTGTAAAGATTGACGAACCAGTCGAGCGCCTTGACACCGGCGGCTGAATTGAAGGCGGGCTTGCCGTCCTTGTCGATATATTCGCCGCCTTCCGCCACCAGCATTTCATAGAAGCGACCGTTGATCGCCTCTTCCTTGCCCGCAAACTGCGTGCCGTAGAAATCCGGCGCCTTGGTGAAGAAGATCGCCTGATCGGTGACCTGCTGCCAGGTATCGGGCGGGGTCAGCTCATAGCCATATTTGGCTTTGAACGCCGTCTTGTTGGCTTCGTCCGCATAGATGCTCTTCTGATAATAGAGCGCCGAAACATCGAACTGCGCACGCGGCAGCATCACCAGCTTGCCGTCAAGCGTCGAAGCTTTGATATTGGCAGGGACGAAGGCTGCAATTTCTTCGGCAGGAATAAGCTTCGTCAAATCCGTATAAATATCAGGATATTGCGGCGCAAAGGATGAGTGGTTCGAACCCACGCACCACTTCAGGCTGCCTGAAGCGATATCCGACTTGATCTCCTTGTCGAGCTCGAAGTGATTCTTCTTCGACAGGATGTTGACCTTGGCACCGGTGAGTTTTTCCCACTCGCCGATGCGCTCATAGAGCGGCTCATATTGCTGGCCGCCAATAAGCTTGGCGTCGATGGTCACGCCTGCAAACTTGCCCGGCAACTCGGCGCCGATGGCAAAGCTTGTGCTCAAAAGCGCGATGGCGCCAGCCGAAACACTGGCCAAAAGCTTCTTCATGCAATTCCTCCCAATCCCAGAGTGCCGCCTCCCGGCACTTTTCTTCACCCATATATGGGCGTGTCATTCATATACAAACATTATGCGGCTTGACCGTCAAGCGTGGAAACGCTTTCCTATGAAGATAATCTTCGTATATGCATTGAGTGAAATGAGGGGATTGCCATGATTGAAGAAGACGACAGCGACCGGTATCGCGCCCCGGCACTCGACAAGGGACTGGATATTCTCGAACTGCTTTCGGGGATCGATGGCGGCCTGACGCAGGCCGAAATTGCCAAACATCTTGGCCGCAGTCCCAATGAATTTTACCGCATGCTCGACCGGCTGGTCCGGCGCGGTTATGTCACCCGGCTTGAAGGTGATCGCTATTCATTGACATTGAAACTGTTCGGCCTCGCACAACTCCATGCGCCGGTCAGGCGGCTGGCATCCTATGCCACACCGCTGATGCGCGATCTTGCGGTCATATCAAAACAGGCCAACCAGTTGAGTGTCTTTGACCGCGGTGCAGCCGTTGTCATTGCCCAGCAGGAAGCTCCTGATTATTGGGGCATTTCAATCCGCGTCGGCTCGCATATCAGCCTGTTCAACACCGGCTCCGGCCATGTGCTTCTGGCGTTCCGCTCCGATGAGGAACGGGCAATGATGATCGCCGAATATGAAAAACATGCTGACGATATCGCCCAGCCGTCAGATTTCCGCGAACGCCTCGACCATATTCGCGAGCGCGGTTACGAAATCATGGCAAGTGAACAGACCGCAGGCGTATTCAACATATCCGCGCCGATTCTCGGGCCTGACGGGCGGTCCATCGCCGCTTTGACCTGTCCCTATATCAAGCTCCTGAACATTGCCGACGCGCCCGATGTGGATCAGGCTCGCGAAATGCTGGTAGCAACAGCGCAAAAACTGTCGGAACTGGCGGGCGCTGACGTGATCCATTCCAGTGTCATCCGTCACGCCTGAACTGGAGCCAAGCATGTTGATTGATACGCACCTTCATCTCATTGACCAGTCGGCCCTGCACTACCCTTGGCTATCGGGCGTCGAGGCGCTCAACCGTGATTTTCTTTACGAGGAATATGCGCTTCAGGCCCGCCGCGCCGGGATAACGCAGGCGCTGCACATGGAAGTGGATGTTGTACCATCGCAAATCCAGACGGAAATTGACTATGTGGCTGATCTGTCAAAGCGGAATGATAATCTGATTGCCGGGGCAATTGCCGCCTGCCGTCCGGAGGAAGACGGGTTTGCTGCCTATTTCGAACACCAGAAAGCCAACCCATTCGTCAAAGGCTTCCGCCGCATTCTGCACACCATGCCGGATGAACTGTCAGAAAATCCCCTCTTCCGCGAGAACATCAGGCGTATTGGCGGATCGGGCCTGACTTTCGACCTCTGCGTCCTGCCGCGTCAGATGGACAAGGCAATCGCCCTGGTCGACCTTGCCCCCGATGTCACTTTCATTCTCGATCATTGCGGGGTGCCAGATATCAAGGACAATGATTTCGAGACGTGGCGCGGGAAGATCACGGATGTTTCCAAACGTTCAAACGTCATCGCGAAAATCTCCGGCGTGGTCGCCTATGCGGACGGGGAATGGGTCGCCGATACGCTGAAACCCTATGTGCATCATATTATCGACAGTTTCGGCTGGGACCGTATCGTCTGGGGCAGTGACTGGCCCGTTTGCACACTGGGCGGTGGTCTGGCCACATGGATTGCAGCAACGCATGCTCTTATTGCCGGATGCAGCGAGAGCGAAAAAACCAAACTGTTTTCGGGGAATGCCCAGAGGGTGTGGGGATTGTAGTGCGTGGTTCGACAGGCTCACCATGAGGCAGAGTGGCGGCTGTAATACCAGTCACCAGCGGTGCAGAATCTGGTTCCCTTTGTTCAACCCATCTCCGTCATCCTCGGGCTTGACCCGAGGACCCATAATTTAAATGCACGAGCAGCCACGTTCGTTTGATTTTTCTTGCCGTGGGTCCTCGGGTCAAGCCCGAGGATGACGGAGACAAGTGTGTCCCTCATGGTGAGCCTGTCGAACCACGAACCACGAACCGTGCACCGGCGGTTCTCACTTGACATGAACGCTTTCCCATAATCGGAAACGTTTCAGATTGTGCAAGGCAGTCCTGACAGCTGATCTCCCCCCTTGTGGGGGAGATGTCCGACAGGACAGAGGGGGTGAGCGGCACAGCTACGCCAGAAGCACTCCCCCATGCCTCAAACCACTTGCTTGCCAATCCATCCCGCTTTACCTCTGCTAGTCAGCAACACCATCAACAGCGGGAGATAAAATGGCGGCAGAGCTTCATGGACCGGATCTTCTCAGTGCCGTCGTGCTTTTGGGTGCGGGTGTCATTGCCGTACCCGTGTTCAAGCGGCTGGGGCTTGGCTCTGTCCTTGGCTATCTTGCTGCCGGTCTGGTGATTGGTCCCTTCGGCCTCAAATTCTTCTCCGATCCGCAAACCATCCTGCATGTCGCCGAACTGGGCGTGGTCATGTTTCTGTTCATCATTGGTCTGGAAATGCAGCCCTCGCGGCTCTGGGGTCTGCGCAAGGAAATTTTTGGCCTTGGCGCCCTGCAGGTGGGCGTTTGCGCGCTTCTTTTGACGGGTGTCGGCATCGCCACCGGCTTTCCCGTGGCCATATCCTTTGTTGCTGGCGCTGGTTTTGTCCTGACCTCCACCGCCATTGTCATGCAATTGCTGGAGGAACGCGGCGAAATCTCAAGCACAAAAGGCCAGCGCATGGTCTCGATCCTCCTGCTTGAAGATCTTGCCATCGTGCCGCTGCTCGCCCTCGTCGCCTTTCTCGCGCCCATTGCCGCAACGGATGCGCCACCCACCGGCCTGCGCTGGATGGATATCGGCATCGGTGTCGGCGCGGTCATTGGCATTATCGTGGCGGGCCGTTATCTCCTCAACCCCCTGTTCGGCTTTCTCGCCCAATCCCGGGCGCGCGAGGTCATGACCGCCGCCGCCCTGCTGGTTGTACTTGGCGCCGCTTTGGTCATGCAGGTCAGCGGCCTCTCCATGGCGATGGGCGCATTTCTCGCGGGCGTGCTCCTGTCCGAATCCACTTTCCGGCATCAGCTGGAAGCCGATGTGGAACCTTTCCGCGGCATCCTGCTCGGTCTGTTTTTCCTTGCGGTCGGCATGTCGCTTGACCTCAGCGTCGTCGCGGCAAACTGGCAGACTGTTCTTTTCTATGTGGTCGCCTTCATGGTCGTAAAAGCCATCGCGATCTATATCGTCGCCCGCCTGATGCAATCCAGCCATTCGGAAGCGCTGGAGCGCGCCATTGTCATGGCGCAGGGCGGCGAATTTGCCTTCGTGCTTTATTCCACCGCCACATCTGTCGGCATTCTCGATGGCCGGGCCAATGCCATGCTGACGGCGATTATCATCATTTCCATGGTGCTCACACCCATCGCCATCATCGGACTGCGCTATATTCTGCCGCGTGAAAAACAGTCGCTTGATGGTGTGGACGTCGCTGATGGCCTTTCGGGCAGCGTGCTCATAATCGGCTTCGGCCGGTTCGGCCAGATCGCCTGCCAGCCCTTGCTGATACGCGGTGTCGATGTCTCCATCATCGACAATGATGTTGAAATGATCCAGGCCGCGTCGGAATTCGGCTTCAAAGTCTATTATGGCGACGGCACGCGGCTCGACATTCTGCATGCCGCAGGTGCAGGCCGCGCTCAGGCTGTCCTGATCTGCGTCGACAAGGCAGACACCATTCTTGCCATCGCCCAGAATATCAAGGCTGAGTATCCACTCGTGCAGGTCTATGCGCGCTCCTTTGATCGCGGCAATACATTGTCGCTCATCAAGGCCGGGGTAGAGTACCAGATCCGCGAAACCTTCGAGTCGGCGCTTTCCTTCGGCGAAAACACACTCGTTGGCCTTGGCGTTTCACCTGAGGAAGCCGCCGAGATCATCGATGACGTACGCCGCCGCGATGCGGAACGCCTTGACCTGCAGCTTGCTGGCGGCATACGCGCTGGCAACGATCTTATGCGCGGCAATGCACCTGTTCCCGGCCCCCTGGTCAAACCACGCCAATCGGGCCGCGCTCTGAATCAGGAAACCGCCCTCGTACTGCCCGCGCCGCAACCGGCCAACGGCGAAAACTGACAGACTGAATATGGGAGAAAACACAATGGCTGAAACCGATCAGGCGATTATCGATGATATCGTCGGTTTCTGGCGCAAGGCCGGTCCCGATGCGTGGTTCAAGAAGGATGCGGCCTTTGATGAAACGTTTCATCGGACCTTTCTCGACAGGCATTTTGCCGCCGCTCGCCGCGAACATGACAGCTGGGTTGAAACTGCCGAAGGCGCATTGGCGCTGATGATCCTGCTCGATCAGTTTCCGCGTAATTGCTTTCGTGGAACAGGGCATATGTATGCGACGGATTCGCTCGCCCGCCATTATGCCGGTCAGGCGCTCGAAAAAGGCCACGATCTCGCGCTCGAACCATCGATACGCGGCTTTCTCTATCTGCCCTTTATGCACTCGGAAAATATTGACGAGCAACTGCGCTGTGTAGAACTCTACACGGCGTCGGCACCAAGCCAATTGGCATGGGCCACCGAACATTACGATATTATACAGCGATTTGGCCGTTTCCCTCATCGCAATGCCTTGCTGGGACGCAAATCAACACCGGAAGAACAGGCGTTTCTCGATGCGGGCGGATTTGCCGGATAGACAGATTTTCACCGTACCGGTCTGAATTTTGCCATATCCTCTTGAACGTGACGGCACAGACTGCCATTATATCGGCATCTGGCACCCGTAAATTTCACCAATGACGCCAGTCAAACAGGGACTGACCGCGCATCGATGCCGGACGAACAATCTGAAGAGCCTCCAAGTCCGGACTTGCGAAGCAAGCTGACTCTGCACCCGCAGCGTCAGCAACAACTCCCGTTTTTCTCCCCAACTTTCGATTTGGCCTGCATCGCGGGTGGATTTGCGCTGTCCTTTTCAGCCGCATCCATACGCCGTGCCGCGCTCTGACTGTATCTCTTAGAAGGAACTGACTTCCCAATGGAATGGATTGCCGACCCCAATGCCTGGATTGGTCTCGCCACGCTAATCGTGCTCGAGATCGTACTCGGGATCGACAACCTCGTCTTTATCGCCATCCTTGCGGACAAGCTGCCGCCGAGCCAGCGCAACCGCGCGCGCCTCGTCGGCCTGTCGTTGGCGCTGGTCATGCGTCTGGCGCTGCTTGCCTCCATTTCATGGGTGGTAACACTGACCACACCGCTCTTCAGCGTGGCAGGTTTCGGCTTCTCGGGGCGCGATATCATTCTTATTGTCGGCGGCCTGTTCCTGCTGTTCAAAGGCACGATGGAATTGCATGAGCGCCTTGAAGGACATATGTCCGCCAAGGAGTCCAATGCCGCGCATGCTGTGTTCTGGCAGGTTATCGCCCAGATCGTTGTACTGGATGCAGTCTTTTCGCTCGATAGCGTTATTACCGCCGTCGGCATGGTCAAATATCTTGAAGTCATGATGATCGCCGTTGTCATTGCGGTGGGCGTTATGATGCTTGCGTCGAAACCGCTGATGAGCTTCGTCAGCCGCCACCCCACTGTGGTGATCCTTTGCCTTGGCTTCCTCATGATGATCGGTTTCAGCCTGATTGTCGAAGGCTTTGGCTTCCATATTCCAAAGGGCTACCTCTACGCGGCAATCGGCTTCTCGGTTCTCATCGAGGCAGCCAACCAGCTTGGGCGGCGTAACCGCGACAAGCGCATCACATCGATGGATTTGCGTGATCGCACAGCCGGCGCAGTCCTTCGTCTGCTGGGTGGTGGTCGTAATGGCGACAGCGTCCATTCCGATACAATCGACGTGATCGCCGAACAGTCAGCCGCAGGCGACGTTTTCCACAGGGAAGAAAAGGAAATGATCCGCGGCGTGCTCGATCTGGTCGAGCGGCCAGTGCGTTCCATCATGTCGCCGCGCAATGAGGTCGAATGGCTTGATCTTGACGAAACCAACGAGGAATTGCTGGCGGAGATCAGAACACTCACCCACAGCCGGGTAGTTCTGGCCCATGGACGGGTCGATGAATTCGTCGGCGTTGCCCTGACAAAAGATCTGCTGTTCGCCATTCTCGATGGCGGCAAGATCGATTGGGATAAAGTCACGCGCCAGCCGCTGATCCTGCATGAGAATGCCAATGTCCTGCGCGTCATGGAGCAGTTGCGCGGAACGACAGTGCAGATGGCCGTTGTGCTGGATGAGCACGGCTCGTTTGAAGGCGTTGTCACCCCGACTGACATCCTTGAGGCGATTGCCGGTGATTTCCCCGATGAGGGGGATGAAAGCCCGGTTCTCGAACGTTCGGACGATGGCAGCATGGTTGTGGATGCCTATATCGATATCCGCCGTCTCGGCGGCCTGATCGAGCGCGATCTGGTTGATGACGGCGACCGCTATACGACACTTGCCGGCTATATCCTGTGGAATCTCGGCCATATCCCCGCGCAGGGCGAAAAGCTCAAGGTGGATGATTATGAATATGAGATCGTCGAAATGGATGGCCGCAACATCGGCAAGGTGAAGATTTCACCCACCGAGACAGCCGCTTTTATCTAGGCCCCTACCTCCGGCACTCAAAAAGGTGTTCCCGCCCCGTCTGACCACGGAGCGGGAACATGAGGGCATCGAACAATAGCAGGACCCGATGGATTTGGCCGGTGTCCCATCGGCGAAGGAACGTCCTGTTTCCCGATCAATGCTCCCGTGGCTTAAACTTATTAATCCGGCCGAAATCAGGCAGCCTGCCTGATCCAGCTTGGGAAAGGATCAAACAAGTCTTCCCACATACCAGGCGTAAACTCGTCTGCATCGACAAGGCAGGCATCCAGTTGCGCCCGCAGATGCACCTCGTTCATCGGGTCAACACCGATGAAGACGATCTCCTGCCGCCGGTCACCCCAGATTTTATGCAGGTAAGGCTTCATCGATTGCAGCCATTCCGGATGCTCCGGCCAGCGGTTGCGCGGAATGGATGACCACCACAGCCCGCGCTTTTCCGCACGCACCAGCGCCCCGGCTTGGCTAAGTTCACCGACATAATCAGGCCGTGTCGCCAGCCAGAAGAAGCCCTTTGACCTGATGACACCCGGCCAGCTCTTGTCGAGAAAGGCATGCAGTTTCTGCGGATCGAACGGACGGCGCTCGCGATAAACGAAGGAGTGGACACCATATTCCTCGGTCTCCGGCACATGATCGGCAAAACCGTTCAATTCCTTGAACCACAGCGGATGTTCCTGCGCCTTGTCGAAATCGAACAGGCCTGTATTGAGCACCGTATCGAGCGGCACTTCGGCAAAATCTGTCTCGATGAGCTTCGCATCAGGGTTAAGCGCGCGGATGATCTTGCGTGCCAGATCACGGTCATAGAGGGATGAATCGGAAATCTTGTTGAGAATGATCACATCGGCAAACTCGATCTGATCCACCAGCAGATCGACCAGTGTCCGGTTATCCGCATCGCCCAGCGACTCGCCGCGATCCCTCAGAAAATCCGCCGAGGCATAGTCCTTTAAAAGATTGGCCGCATCGACGACTGTCACCATCGTGTCGAGCTTTGCCACATCGGCAAGGCTGCGACCGTTTTCATCGCGAAAGTCAAACGTGGAGGCCACCGGTAGCGGCTCGGAAATGCCCGTGGACTCGATCAGCAGATAGTCAAAGCGGCCCTGCTTGGCCAGTTTCTCCACCTCCTGCAGAAGATCATCGCGCAAGGTGCAGCAGATGCAGCCATTGGTCATTTCAACCAGTTGCTCATCCGTACGCGAAAGGTTCGCGCCGCCGTCGCGGATGAGCGCGGCATCGATATTCACCTCGCTCATATCATTGACGATAACGGCAACCCGCCGCCCCTCACGATTGTTGAGAATGTGATTGAGCAGCGTGGTTTTACCGGCGCCGAGAAATCCGGAAAGAACCGTGACTGGCAGGCGTTTGGGATTGGCTGTGTTTTGCATGGCTATTGCCCTTTAATGAATGGCCTGCTTCCCCGCAGAAAAGCAGGCCAGATGAGATCAATCGTGAACTTCGCCGGAACCACCGACGGCCACGACATTGAAAGGTTTGCCTTCGAGCGCGATTTCGCGATCTTTTTCGAATGCAGCCGCCTTGATCACATGCAGACGGCTCTTCAACGGATCGCTGACAATGATGGCATCCCCGGCGACGGCAATGCGCGGGCGTGGCAGGTTCCAATGCCCATCCATGCTGTAGGGCTCCGTCAGCTTTAGCGATTTATCGATCTTGGCTGTCACCACATTCAACCGGTGAAGCTGGCCGTCCTCGGTAAAGATATAGGCAAATTGCGGACGCGAAGAATCCACGGCAAAATGGACGCGGCGCGCCGGAAGTTCGATCCGGCGGAACGGATCGACATTGCCGGGTTCAACCAGCACCACCGCCTGCGGACCGTAATTGCCGAGGAAATATTGCAGGCCTTTACCACCCAGCAGCGTGCTGACTTTTCCATCCGGAAGCGATTTCGAATAGGGCTGATGCTCGATTTCGGGCGCGCCATCACCCGATTTGACCAGAAGCAACCCAGTCTTGCAGGCAATAGCCAGAATATTGCCCGATGATGCTTCGCCGTGCAGATCAGGGCATTCATGTAGCGACCCGATGGGAAACCCGTCACCGCCGAGAACCTTGATGCCAACGGGCAGTTCATCAACAGGTTTTTCGGGGTGCGGCTCGGTTACCAGAACCGTGTTTCCATAGGAAATGGCGACACCATGATGCGGCGAAGCGAGCTTGATGCTGCGAACCTCATTCTTACCTGCGAGAATATCCTTCTCCTTGACGACCTTGACCACGCCATCACCGTCGAAGAACTGCGCGATGTTGCCATTGTGATCGACGAAATGCGAAGGACGCTGTCCTTCCAGCTTCAGATCGAGCAGTTTCGGTGCTTCAACTTTGAGATCGCCATGGGCACCGTGATCTTCCACGGCAATCCCCGTCGACAGGATTGCGACCTCTGCCCCATCCCGCTCAACGGCAAAAATGGTTTTCCCACTATCGGAAAGCGATAGGCCAGCCGGCGCTTTCACCTTGAACGTGTCGATGATTTTGCCGGTCTGCGGGTCAAGCGCACGAATAGTCGGCTCCGCATGGTCAGAGACAAACAGTCTCCAGGCGGTCTGTTCCTCAGCCTGGGCAGGCAATGCAACACAACCAAATGCCATGGCGAGAGGCAGAACTGTTTTCAGATGTCGTGACATGCTTCTTCCTTTATGCGTCGTGGGAGTCCTGAATATATAATGTAATAACATTACATCAATGCCAACGAAAAAAGCGGAGTCATCCCCGCTTTTTTCAATTCAATTCATCAACTGCCGATAATGGCCTTTTTGAACGCACTGATATTGTGATGCATCATGTCAATATAGGTGCTGGCACCTTCGCCCGGCTCCGACAATGCATCGGAAAACAGCGTACCGCCCACTTTCAGCTTTGTCTCGCTGGCGATCTGCTCGATCAGGCGCGGATTGGTGATGTTTTCCACGAAGATCGCCGAAGCCTTGTCTTCCTTGACCTGCTTGATCAGCGCCACAACATCAGCCGCCGAAGGCTCTGCATCGGTTGAAAGACCCTCCGGAGCAAGGAACTTGAGGCCATATGCATGTTCGAAATAGCCAAAGGCATCGTGCGACGTAATGATCAGGCGCTTTGATTCCGGAATGGAAGCAATGCCGGCCTTCACATCAACCTCGGTTTGATCCAGCTTCTTTGTATAATCAGCACCATTCTTCTTAAAGGTGTCGCAGTTGGCCTTATCCGCATTGCAAAAGGCATCGACGATGTTCTTGACGTAGATCTTGGCATTGGCGATCGATTGGAAGGCGTGCGGGTCGAAAGCGCCGTGATCATGGTGATGTTCGGCACCGGCTTCCGCATGACCTTCTTCTTCCTGTGCCTTCAAAGGCTCAACACCTTTTGTCAACTCGACAATCGTCGCCTTGGTGCCACTGGCTTCCACCAGACGCGGCAGGAAACCTTCAAATCCCAGACCATTGACCAGAACCACATCGGCTCCAGCCAGTGCAGCCGCATCCGATGGCTTTGGCTCATACACATGGCTGTCGCCATTCGGGCCAACCAGATTGACCAGCGAAATCTTATCGCCGCCGACATTTTTGGCGAAATCTTCAATGATGGAAAAGCTGGAAACAACTTTCAGGTTTGCAGCAAACGCCGAAGACGAACCCGCTCCCAGTAATAGTATAACACTCAAAGACGTAGCTAATTGAAGAGCTTTGCGCATGGATAGTCTCCTTGTTGTGATTAAGCGGTTCTGTGGCGATGCGAGCGCATGCGGCTATTCACAATGCCGCGCGAGCCGATGAGGATGGAGACGATATAGATCGCCCCCGAGGAAAGAATAATCGCCGGGCCGGATGGCAGGGCAAAGTGATAGGAAATCAAAAGGCCCGCGACGCAGGACGCCATGCCGATCAGAATGGCCACGGCGCACATGGGACCAACGCGAACAGTCCAGAAACGCGCTCCTGCAGCAGGCAGCATCATCAGGCCAACCGACAGGAGCGTGCCAAGTGCCTGAAAGCCACCGACGAGATTGAGAACAACCAGCGCCAGAAAGATGAAATGGACGGGCGTGCCGATACGACTGACCGAGCGCAGGAACAGCGGGTCGAGACATTCGGCCACAAGACCACGCCAGAAAATGGCAAGCGTCACGATACTCACACCGCAGATCAGGCTGATAAGGCTTAAAGCATCATTGTTGAGCGCCAGCACGGTGCCAAACAACACATGCATCAGATCGACATTCGAGCCGCGCAGCGAAACGATCATCACACCCAGCGCAAGCGATATCAGATAGAAGGCAGCCATGGAGGCATCTTCCTTCTGGATCGTGAAGCGCGAAACCGCACCTGCTCCCAGCGCCACGATCACACCGGCGATCAGCCCGCCAATGGTCATCGGCACGATCTGCAACCCGTAGAGCAGAAACCCGGCAGCAGCACCCGGCAAAATGGCATGGGACATGGCATCGCCAGTCAGGCTCATGCGACGCAGCATCAGGAACACGCCAACCGGACATGAACTCAATGACAGGGCAAGTGAGCCCAGCAGTGCGCGCTGCATGAAACTGTATTCGACAAAGGGCGCAATCAGGAAATCATACATTGTCTGGATCATGCCCCGTTCACGCGGCCACGGTCATGATCATCATTATGCGCATGGTGCTTGTGGTCATGCCCATGCGCATGATCGTGACCATGATGTTCCACCGGCGACGATGTCTCGTCATCCTCGCACCAGGGCGCGCCCTCCGCCCATGCCTCGTGGAATTGCCGCGCATGCAACAGATTCTCAGGACGAAGCGTCTCCTTGGAAGCACCCCATGCGATAGGCTTGCGCGCCAGCAGCAGTGTCTCGGGAAAATGTTCCCGCACCAGATCAAGATCATGCACCACGACCATGATGGTGCGCTTCTCGCCATGCCAGCGCTTGATCAGGGCGATGAGATCGCCGACCGTCTTGGCATCAATGGCGTTGAATGGCTCATCCAGCAGGATCAGGTCTGCATCCTGCACCAGCACCCGGGCAAACAGAGCACGCTGCAATTGCCCGCCCGACAGACTGTCGATAGGGCGCTTTTCAAAGCCGCCCAGCCCAACCCCCATCAGAGCCTTGGAAACCTGCTCACGATCATCTGATGTAAAGCGGCCAAGCAGACCGCGCTTGGGCCAAAGCCCGAGCGAAACAAGATCAATGACACGCGCCGGAAAAGACCGGTCAAGTTCCGACTGCTGCGGCAGGTAAGCGACCCGGACGCCCTTCTCCACCACAACCGAACCGGACATCGGCTTGAGAACGCCGACAATGCCCTTCATGAGCGTCGACTTGCCCGAACCATTGGCACCAACGACAGCCGTGAGCGAACCGCGCTCAACCACCCCGTTCAGGTGGTGGACCGCCGGGTGACTGCGATACCCAAGGGTAAGGTCACGAAAGGTCAGGCATTGGTCAGTCATTCTTTATCCGCATACACAGGGGTGCTGAAATTCAACCGGTTGCAATCTTTGGCACCCTTCTTGACGTCTCGATATGTGATGTTATTACATTAGTCAACAATGGCGAATTTGAGAACACACGAAATTTACTTATCCACTGGCAGTCACAGAAAGCATTCCCTATCTCTTGGACAAGAACTTTTTACGAAAAGAGACTTGTTTGCGGCCATTTCACGCGGTAGCTGCATTGAAGTGTACTTTCAGGAGGCCTGACAGAATGACAACCGCCCATACGCATGAGCTGACAAAGAACCAGACGCTGGTTTTCAACGCGTTGTCTCGTGCGGACGGTCCATTGAGCGCCTACACAATTCTCGACCAGTTGCGCGGCGATGGTTTCCGCGCGCCGCTGCAGGTTTATCGCGCGCTGGAAAAACTGCTCGACTATGGCATGGTTCATCGTCTCGAAAGCATCAATGCCTTTGTCGCCTGCGCCCATCCCCATAGCCACAGCCATGGTCACACTCATGGCATGATTGCTTTTGCCATTTGCGAGAAATGCGGTCAGGTTTCAGAGTTTTCCGATGACGTCATCACCCAGCGCGTCCGGCAATGGACGACGGATAACGCTTTCAAGCCCAGCAAGACAACCATCGAAATTCGCGGCGTCTGCGCCAGTTGCGGCACGGCCTGATCTCCAGAGCCTTTCCGGCTTAAATAGAACCGTTCGACCGGAAAGACTCTTGAATCAAGCTTTGTAGGCGCGCAGAAACATATCCACGCCTGCGGTCACGGTCTTGCGGATTTGCTCTGGCTCGGGTTCCTGCACCATATGTCCGAACAGGCGCCGGCGCAGCAGACCCGAGTGAAAAAGATCCGAAAGCTGGTAGGCCGCGATTTCCGTATCATCAATGGCAAGAAGTCCCGCAGCAACATGTTTGTCGAGCAGCGCGCGCATAAGCGCCAGGCCTTTTTTCGGACCCTTTTCGTAAAAACTGCAGCTCATGGACGGCATGCGCTCAGCCACGCCGATAACAACGCGCTGCGCCTGAATACCAACATTTGATGTAATCAGCGTTGACAGCGATATACCAAACTGGATCAGCGCTTCGCGCAGATTGGGATTGGTTTCCAGTGCATGATAAATGCCCTCGAACAGCGCATTCTTGTACTGGTTGCACAGTTCTATGAATAGCTCTTCCTTATTGTCGAAGTAAACATAGATCGTGCCCTTGGAGACACCGGCTTCACGGGTAATGTCGTTCATGCTGGCCGCATCGAAACCCATCTGCGAAAAAACGCGATTGGCCCCATCAAGAATCTGTTGCCGCTTGACCGGGTCCTGTCCGGCCGCCATACGGCCGGGGCGCTCTAAAGTGGTCATGCCTGGGTCAACAACGGATGCCTTGGTAGACGACATATTAGTCACATTTCCTCATTTTCGATTCTTTTTCGAACCAACCGGTTCGATCCACTTGATATGCACTTAGATTTGCGCTATGTCAACGATCGAACCGATTGGTTCAATCAATTTTCCGAGTGACCATCTCTAGAAAGAGCGTCCCATGTCCGCGCCGAAATCCACCAATGAGGCTGAAATCCGTCAGTTCCCCACATCCGCTCCTGCTTCCAAGGTGGAAGTACCGGTAACGGATGAAGCCCCGCAACACGATGTTGTGACCGCGGCCCCGGCTCCGACCAAGCCAAAGCGCTCTGTAAAGAGCTTTGTGCTCCCTGTCATCATCATTGCCGCAGTTGGCGCCGGTGCATGGTATGGCCATGAATGGTGGACAACAGGCCGCTTCATGGTCTCGACCGATGATGCCTATATTCAGGGCGATATCACGGCGATTGCACCAAAAATCACCGGCTATATCGATACGATCAATGTCGTTGCCAACCAGCGCGTCAAGGCGGGTGATCCATTGGTCACACTTGATAATGGCGATTACACGATTGCCGAAAAGCAGGCCGAAGCCCAGATCGCCACGCAGCGCCTGACGCTTCAGCGTATTGAGGCGCAGACCGAAGCGGCGAAAGCCTCTGTCCAGCAGGTTCAGGCCGGTAAAGTTGCCGCACAGGCCGTTCTGACCAATGCGGAAGCCGCGTCCACCCGCGCCAGCCAGCTGCATGCCACACGTTTTGCCTCCCAGTCACAGCTTGACGATGCAACGGCTGCACTTGATCAGGCCAAGGCCAACCTCGTTTCCGCCGATGCCCAGATTGCAGCAGCGGTTGCCAATGTCGGCGTGCTTGAGGCCCAGTACAAGGAAGCAGAAGGCTCTATCGCCTCGCTGCAGCTTGCCAAGGACAAGGCCGCCCGCGATCTCGGCTTCACGGTGATCCGCGCCCCGCTTGACGGTGTCGTTGGCAACCTTTCCGCCAAGAAGGGTGATCTAGTCAGCCCCGGCCAGCGTCTGGCAGCCCTTGTTCCTGTTGATGCGCTTTATATCGACGCGAACTACAAGGAAACGCAGCTGCGCGACATCGTACCGGGCGAAAAGGTTCGCGTGCGGGTTGATGCACTATCGGGCGATACGTTTGAGGGCACGGTTGCTTCCATCGCGCCTGCATCCGGCGCCGTGTTCTCGCTGCTTCCAGCCGAAAACGCCACGGGCAATTTCACCAAGGTTGTTCAACGCGTACCGGTTCGCATCGCCCTGCCTGCCGACGTTCTGGCAAGCGGCAAACTACAGGCGGGTCTCAGCGTCATCGTTGACGTCGACACGCGCACAGCGCCGACCAAGTAAACAAACCCAGCACCGGGCCAAAGATCATGTCGAGCACCACAGCAGGCGGAAAGCCAATGGCACCCGCCGTACCGTCCGACCATATTGATCCGAAAAAAGCCATCGCCTTCGTGGCGATGGTGTTCGGCATGTTCATGGCCATTCTCGATATTCAGATCGTCTCGGCGTCGCTTGCGGAAATTCAGGCGGGTCTGAGCGCCAGTTCCGACGAGATTTCCTGGGTTCAGACTTCCTATCTCATCGCCGAAGTCATTATGATCCCGCTCTCAGGCTTTCTCGGACGGCTTCTGTCGACGCGGGTTCTGTTCACTTTTTCCGCTGCCGGGTTCACCTTGGCCAGTATTCTTTGCGCAACGGCGACAAACATCGACCAGATGATCGTCTACCGCGCCATTCAGGGCTTTATCGGCGGTGGCATGATCCCCAGCGTGTTCGCCGCGGCCTTTACCATCTTCCCGCCATCCAAGCGCTCGATTGTCTCGCCGATCATCGGCCTTGTGGCAACGCTGGCACCAACAATCGGACCGACTGTCGGCGGCTATCTCAGCCACGCCTTCTCCTGGCATTGGCTGTTCCTCGTCAACGTCATTCCCGGCATTATCGTTGCGTTTGCCGCCTGGAACCTCATCGACTTCGACAAGGGCGACAAGTCCCTTTTCAGCAAGTTCGACTGGTGGGGCCTTGCCGGTATGGCAGCCTTCCTTGGCTCGCTTGAATATGTGCTCGAAGAAGGCCCTCGCAATGACTGGTTGCAGGACAACTCGATCTTCTTCTTTGCCATTGTTCTGGTTGTCGGTGCTGTCCTTTTCTTTTATCGGGCCTTTACCGCGGAGGAGCCAATTGTCGATCTGCGCGCCTTCAAGAACCTGAATTTCGCTTTTGGATCGGTGTTTTCCTTCATCATGGGTGTCGGCCTTTACGGCCTGACCTATCTCTATCCGGTCTATCTCGGCCGGATCAGGGGATATGACGCGCTGATGATCGGCGAAGCACTGTTTGTCAGCGGCCTTGCCATGTTCATGACCGCACCGGTTGCAGGTTTCCTGTCCACCCGGATGGACCCGCGTCTGATGATGATGATCGGCTTCCTCGGCTTTGCCGCAGGTACATGGACCATGACTGGCCTCACCGCCGACTGGGACTTCTATGAGTTGCTGGTGCCGCAGATTCTGCGCGGCTGCTCGCTGATGCTGTGCATGGTGCCGATCAACAATCTGGCACTTGGCACCTTGCCGCTCTCCCGGCTCAAGAACGCATCAGGGCTGTTCAACCTCACCCGCAACCTCGGCGGTGCCGTTGGCCTTGCGGTGATCAACACGGTTCTGACCGATCGCGGCATCCTGCATTATGCGCAGCTTTCGGAAAATGTCCGCTGGGGCAATCCGGAAGCCGAAGACCTGATGGCCAGCATGACCAAGAATTTCCAGTCCCACGGGATCGATGGCCAGACTGCAGCACTTAGCCGGATTTCCGCAATGGTGCACCAGCAGGCAACGCTGATGTCGTTCATGGATGTTTTCTACATCCTGACAATGTTGTTTGCCACGCTCGCACTTTTTGCCGTGATGATGCGCAAACCTGTAGCGGCTGGCGGCGGCGGTGGTGGCGGGCATTAGGGCGCAGCCCTATGTGGCCTGTTCACCGGTAAGGCGGCTCGACCAGTCCTCTACCCTGCCACTCGCCAAGCGCCGCTCCGCATAGCGGCGCCATCCATCGGGAAGCCGCTCCAGCGCCGCCATCTGCGCCAGCTCTTCCCGGTTCATGGTATCAATGTAAAGCGTGCGCCACAGCCGGTGAATGGTCCATTCAGGTGATGTCCTGTCGACGAGCGTGAGCGTATCTTCAGGCGCAACATAGCCGGTTTCAACAACCCGGTAGTACCAGCCTGTCCTGCCTGTCTTCTGGACACGCATGGACATATCGGCAATGCCAAAACGGCTGTTGAGTTTCCAGCATGGCTGGCGTCCCTGCGAGACTTCAACCCTTGCGCCACCAAGTTGGAAAACATCGCCAAGGGCGACATTTGTCTCATCGAGACCGATGGTCGATATGTTCTCGCCGAATGCTCCGGCCCCTTCAAGAAGAGATACCGCGCCGATATCCGAGACCCATTTTTCATAATGATCGAAGGGGTAATGGTGCACGGCCTTGTCAACGCCGCCATGGCGTTTCAGATCGCCCTGTGCATCGCCTTCAAGACCGGTATTGCTCAACCAGAGATGTTTTCTGACCGGCTTTTTGGCGATACCGCTTGGCACTTTCTTCTCACCGAGTGGAGCAAGCGTGCCGACAAGGACTTCAATCGTACAATCTTTGATGGTCATGATGCCGGTTTCCGTAGCAGGGTTTGCCAGAAAATGCGACCCCGCCCGCAATGACAACGCGGTGAACAGCACGGAAGAATGGTCTTCTCCTGCTCCCGCCAATACCCGGATTCTTGAAAAATAATGTTAGTCTACTAACAGGAATTTTCGCAACTTGAACCGACCCTGTGGATGGCAATGTCGCAGGAAATCAAATGCGACATTATTTATTCGGCTAACTGACGCACCCACCAATCTTTCTGTCGTTATTGGAGCAATTCAACGGCCAACGCAACCGGCACTAGAATTCCGCCCGCTGCGAATTGCTAAGCCGCCAAAAAAATGTTTCACTTCCCGTTACTGCTCAGGGAAAGACGTTCGCGGGCCTGTCATCTAACTGACATGAGAGCCCTATATCGGGAGGCAGGAACGTCGAAAAAAGAGCCAATGACGTTTGTCGCTTAAACAGGGGTGTTAAAATGGTTGCTACAACAAAACGCTTGCTCTCTCTATCCACAGCTCTGCTGTTCGCAAGCACCACGCTTTCGTTCGCGGACGCACCGGCTGAGCTGGTTGCGGCTGCAAAGAAGGAAGGCGCGCTGACCACGATTGCTTTGCCACATGACTGGTGCGGCTATGGTGACATCATTGCCGGCTTCAAGGCAAAGTATGGTTTGACAGTCAACGAACTCAATCCGGATGCCGGCTCGAAAGACGAAGTCGAAGCCATCAAGGCAAACAAGGACAATAAGGGCCCTCAGGCTCCAGACGTCATCGACGTCGGTCTTTCCTTCGGCCCAGATGCCAAGGCAGCCGGTCTGACACAGCCCTACAAGGTTTCCACATGGGATTCGATCCCGGCTGAACTGAAGGATGCCGACGGTCATTGGTACGGCGACTATTATGGCGTTATGTCGCTCGAAGTGAACACAGACATCGTCAAGAATGTACCAAAGGATTGGGCTGACCTGCTCAAGCCTGAATATGCCAATTCCGTTGCGCTTGCCGGTGATCCGCGCGCTTCGAACCAGGCAATCCTCGCCGTTCAGGCAGCTGGTGCGTCAACAGGTGCAAAGCCCGGTGCTGCTGCTGCCGAAGCTGGCCTGAAGTATTTTGCCGATCTCAACAAGGCAGGCAATTTCGTACCGGTTATCGGCAAGTCGGGCACATTGGCCCAGGGCGCAACCCCAATCATCATCAACTGGGATTATAACGCTCTGACCGGTCGTGACACACTCAAGGGCAACCCGCCTGTTGAAGTTGTTGTTCCCACAACGGGCGTTCTTGCCGGTGTTTATGTTCAGGCAATCAGTGCCTATGCACCGCATCCGAATGCAGCCAAGCTCTGGATGGAATATCTCTATTCCGACGAAGGTCAGGTTGGTTACCTCAAGGGTTATTGCCATCCGTCGCGTTTCCAGGATCTGGTAAAGAACAACAAGGTACCAAAGGAAGTCCTCGACAAGCTTCCCCCAGCAGCAGCCTATGAAAAGGCATTCTTCCCGACGCTTGATGAACAGGCTGCCGCCAAGGAAGTCATCACCAAGGGCTGGGACAAGGTTGTTGGCGCAAACGTCAAGTAATCTCTGAACATGGAATCCCCGTGGAAACATCCGCGGGGATTCCGTTTTTCAGAACCCGGCTGTTATCGCCGGGATTGACGGTTCGTTTGTTCGCTTCGCAAAATGGGCGGCAGCGGATATATTGTAGCGAAGAAAGCGGTCTGCAAAGCATATGAGCGCGATTTCAGAAGCAAACACCCCATCTGCCCCCCCTGCCGCCGTTCAGGAGCGCAAGCGACTGTCGCTCGATTGGCTTGGCGTGATGCCGTTCATCATCTTTGCGGTGATGTTTCTGGTTCTGCCGACGATCTATCTTGTGGCTGGCGCATTTCAGGATGCGCAGGGCAATCTCACCCTTGCCAATATCGGCAACCTTTTTCAGGCGTCCATCATAGATGCCTATGTCATATCGATCAAAATCTCGCTGACCTCGGCGCTTCTGGGTGCGTTGATCGGCTTCTGCATTGCCGCGGCGATCACCCTTGGCGGTCTACCCAGCTGGATTCGCGCTCCGCTGATGACCTTTTCCGGTGTCGCATCGAATTTCGCCGGTGTTCCGCTGGCCTACGCCTTCCTGTTTACATTGGGGCGCACGGGACTGGTCACTTATCTTCTGGTCAATGTTTTTGGCTTCAACCTCTACGCCCATGGCTTCAATCTCTTGAGCTTCTGGGGTCTGACGCTGACCTATCTCTACTTCCAGATTCCCCTGATGGTTCTCATCATCACCCCGGCTCTTGATGGGTTGAAGCGGGAGTGGAAGGAAGCCGCCCTTATTCTCGGTGCCACCAGCCCGCAATATTGGCGCATGGTGGCATTTCCGATCCTTTGGCCTGCCCTGCTCGGCACTATTCTCCTGCTTTTCGCCAATTCCTTCGGCGCCATCGCAACAGCCTACGCCCTGACGGGATCATCACTCAGTATCGTTCCCATCGTTCTTTATGCGCAAATCCGCGGCGACGTCCTGCAGGACCCGCAGCTTGGTTTTGCGCTGGCTTTCGGCATGATCGTCATCACCGGTATTTCCAACGGCATTTACATCTGGATGCGCGCCCGCAGTGAACGGTGGCTGAAATGAAGAAAACCAACCGCATCTGGTCCTGGCTCGCGCTCGCCTTCGGCATTCTCTATTTTGCTTTGCCATTGATAGGATTGCTCGAATTTTCTCTGCGCATGCGGCGCGGCACCTATTCGCTCGATGCCTATTGGGTTGTGCTGGCTGACCCCGGATTTCAGGCAACCTTTGCCTATTCGGTGGTCATGGCTATCGCCACCATTATCGTTGGCGTCGTTCTGGTTGTTCCAACCGCCTATTGGGTGCGTCTGCGGTTACCCGGCTGGCGGCCGTTCATCGAGTTCATAACGCTGCTGCCGCTGGTTATCCCGGCAATCGTTATCGTCTTTGGCTATATCAGGCTCTACAATACCTCATCGATGCTGCCACTCACAGGCTCGGCGATGGGAACAAATATCCTTCTCGTTTTCGGTTATACGACGCTGGCCCTGCCCTATATGTACCGCGCCGTCGATACGGGTCTCGGTGCCATCGATATCCGTACCATGACGGAAGCCGCCGAAAGCCTTGGTGCAAGCCGGGTAACCATCATGTCGCGCATCATTCTTCCGAATGTGCTGGTGGCGGTTCTGTCGGGCGCATTCTTGACCTTTGCCATCGTCATCGGTGAATTCACCATGGCGGCACTGCTCAACCGGCCAGCTTTCGGACCGTTCCTGCAACTGATGGGTGCCAACCGGGCGTATGAGCCAGCGGCTCTATCGGTTATTTCGTTCGCCATTACCTGGGTCTGTATGGGGCTTATCCAGGTCGTCACCCGTTTCAACAAATCCCTCGCGGCAACAAAGCGATAATCGGGAAACCAGCCAATGTCATTTCTCACCATCAGCCATTTGAAAAAGAGTTTTGGAGCCACCACGGTGGTTCACGATTTCAATCTTGATATCGAAAAGGGTGAGTTCATCTCTTTCCTCGGCCCCAGTGGCTGCGGCAAGACGACGGTTCTGCGCATGGTGGCCGGCTTTGAAACGCCAAGCTCCGGCATCATCAGCATCGGCGGCAAGGACGTCGTCAACCTCAAGCCGAACCAGCGCAATATCGGCATGGTGTTTCAGGCCTATGCCCTCTTCCCCAACATGACAGTGGCGCAGAATGTCGCCTTTGGTCTGAAGGTCGCCAAGAAGCCGCAAGCCGAAATCAACGCGACGGTGCATGAGATGTTGTCGCTGATCAAACTCGATCATCTTGCCGAACGTTTCCCCTATCAACTGTCAGGCGGTCAGCAGCAGCGCGTTGCGCTTGCCCGCGCGCTTGCCACCAAGCCGCAGGTTCTGTTGCTTGACGAGCCGCTGTCGGCGCTCGATGCAAAAATCCGTGTTTCCCTGCGCGAAGAAATCCGCGCGATCCAGCGCAAGCTCGGCATCACCACGATTTTCGTCACCCACGATCAGGAAGAAGCCCTGTCGATCTCCGACCGCATCGTCGTTATGTATGAAGGCCGCGCCGAACAGGTCGGTACACCATTCGAGATTTATAACCAGCCGGCGACACGCTTCGTCGCTTCCTTCGTTGGCACGTTAAACACGCTGGATGCTGTCGTGCGCGATGCGGCAACAGGCGTTATTACCGTCGACGGCAAGGACGTCTCGATTGGCTTGAAGCGCCTCAATGGCCACAAAACGGGCGATAAGATTTCCCTCGCCGTGCGCCCGGAAGCCGTCAGTCTTGGCGAAGCAACCGACAAGCGTGAAACAACACTGGACGGCCGCATCAACAGCGTGCACTTCCTCGGCTCGGTCATCCGTATCCGCGCATCGCTTGGCGAAAACATCGTCTCGTTCGACACGTTCAACAACCCAAGCGCCCCCCCACCCACACCGGGCGAAGACGTCAAGGTCAGCCTCGCCGCCAAGGATTTGCTGGTTCTGGAGCATTAGGAATTTCCAGCGATTAGCACACGGTTCCAGCTGTGAATCTCGCGATGTACATAACCGATTTGGTGCTCGGCTAAACGGATTTCATCATGGTTGCAATCGACGTCGTTGAAGCTGTGGCCCAATTATCAACTCTGGTGGAAAGCTTGGAGCTTGGCCGCGAGAGCGAAATCATTCTGACGCGTAATGGGATGCCCGTTGCCAAACTGATGCCATTTCCGGCTCCCAAGCGTGTTGGAGCAGCACGGCACATTCTTGCTGGTCTCAACCTGCCAAAAACTGTCGACGAATTTAATGCCGGTGATGAAGATCTTGCGGATTTATTCCGCTGAATGCTTGCGTGGCGGAATTGCCATGAGCAGCATGACACCGAGGTTAATTGCGAAGAAAATGCCAAAGGTCTCGAGGGTTTCATCAATCGGTAAACCGGGTTTCCAAGCATAGACGGTAAACCACGCTGGAAACGCCAGCGCCTCGAAAAAGCGGTATATGAACAGTCTTGGCCAGGATTCGGTATCGGACTTCGAAAAGCTCTTACCGGTTCGCCCCCAACCCATCGTAACAACCACGTAGAGACCAGAAGCAAGGGTTTTTATCAGAGCAAGACCGGCTGAATCACCCTGCAAATAGGTTGCGCCTCCCATGACGGCCATGAATGTTATGCACAGCAGCAGCTTTCCCCATATAGGCGGAATTTTGCGTATCCCGATCATCAGTCTCGATAGACCCTCTGTCACTTCTTTTCATCAAAAATAATATCAGATGCGTCGACAAAAACTATACGACTCTAGTCGCATATGGCGGCTTCATCCTTGTACAAAAAAGGGCGCCTCCCGGCGCCCTTTCGCTTGTTCTTCCGCGTGGCTTCAATCAGCCTTCAATCGCTTCATCCAGCAGTTTCAGCGCTGCTTTCTTTGTCAGTTTGACCGGGTTACCGCCCGCAGTCGGATCGACTATGGCCATGTCGGCAATCAGCTCTTTCTGCTTCTTGCTCATGCTCAGATCCTTGATCAGGCCGGGCAATGTGTGCGGCACTTTCAGCTCCTTGCGCAGCTTGATAATCGACTTGGCAAAGCCATCGAACCCACCCTTGATGCCGATATAGTTGGCGAGCCGTCCAACGCGCTCCTCCACCGCATCGCGGTTGAACGCCAGTACATAGGGCATGAACACCGCATTGGTCATGCCGTGATGGGTATCATAAAGCGCGCCGATCGGATGCGACAGGGAATGGATCGCGCCGAGACCTTTCTGGAAGGCCGTAGCACCCATCGCAGCGGCACTCATCATATGCGCCCGCGCCGTCAAATCTTTGCCATTGGCATAGGCTTTCGGCAGATTTTCAAAGACAAGCCGAATGCCTTCAACGGCGATACCATCGGCCATCGGATGATAGCCCGGTGCGCAATAAGACTCCAGGCAATGCGCCAGCGCATCCATGCCAGTGCCTGCCGTAATGAAGGCTGGCATACCGACAGAGAGTTCCGGATCGGCGATAACAATCGCTGGTAGAAGTTTTGGATGGAAGATGACCTTCTTGGTGTGGGTCTCTTCATTGGTGATGACACCGGCGCGGCCAACCTCGGAGCCAGTTCCCGCCGTTGTCGGCACCGCGATGATCGGCGCAATCACGTTGCTATTGGCGCGCGTCCACCAGTCATCGACATCCTCGAAATCCCAGACCGGCCGGGTCTGGCCCGCCTGAAAGGCAATGAGCTTGCCAAGGTCAAGCGCCGAGCCGCCGCCAAAGGCGATAACGCCGTCATGCTTGCCCTTTTTGAACACGGCAATACCGGCGGTCAGGTTGGATTCAACCGGGTTTGGCTTCACCTCGGAGAAAACACCATAGGGGATTTTCGCATCATCGAGGATTTTCAGCGTGCTTGCCACAACGGGAAGTTTGGCAAGTCCGGGATCGGTGACGAAAAGCGGCTTCTTGATGCCGGTTGCTTCGAGAACTTCAGGCAGTTCCTTGATGCGGCCCGCACCGAAGCGAACGGTGGTTGGATAGTTCCATTTGGAAATCAGTTTGCTCATTGTGTGTCTCTTTCAGAAAGTCAGATCGCTTCGCGCAGGTGGAAGGATTTTGGTCGGGTCAGATTGCCATAACCGATTGCAGACATGGCACCGCCCTTGCCGGTTTCCTTGACGCCGGTCCACACCAGCGCGGGATCGATATAATCGCAGCGGTTCATGAAGACTGTGCCGGTTTCGATCTTGTCGCCGATATCAGCAGCCCGGTCCGTGTCGGTGGTCCAGAGCGAAGCCGTCAGGCCGTATTGGCTGTCATTCATCAGCGCCAAGGCTTCCTCGTCATTGCGCACCTTCATAATGCCGACAATGGGGCCAAAGCTTTCCTCACGCATCACACTCATCTGGTGATCAACACCGGTGAGCACTTCGGGCGCAAGATAGGGCGATCCCGCCTTGTCATTGGCAACGCTCATATTGACATGCGCCTTTGCACCCTTGCGCAAGGCTTCCGCCTTCTGCTCGCGGATCAGTTCGGCAAAGCGTGTCTGCGCCATCGGTCCCATAGTCGTTGCCGCATCCAGCGGATTGCCGACCACATACTGCTTGGTGAGGTCAATAAACCCGTCAACAAAACGGTCATAGACATCCGCATGCACATAGATGCGCTCGATGCCGCAGCAGCATTGGCCGGAGTTGAAGAAAGCGCCATCGACCAGATTGGCAACGGCGTGATCCAGATTGACATCCGGCAACACATAAGCCGGGTCCTTGCCGCCAAGCTCAAGCCCGAGCGTCATGAATGTCCCCGCAGCCGCCTTCTCGATGGCGCGCCCACCACCGACGGAGCCGGTGAAATTGACATGATCAATGCGGCCCGAACCCAAAAGCTTTTCGGTCTGCGCATGGCCAAGCACGATGTTCTGGAAAACACCCTTCGGCAATCCGGCCTTTTCGAAAGCCTGCGCAAAGCGCTCACCCACAAGCAACGTCTGCGCCGCGTGTTTGAGGATGACGGTGTTGCCAGCCATCAGCGCCGGGATGATCGTGTTGACGGCTGTGAGGTATGGATAATTCCATGGCGCAATGACCATGACCACGCCAAGCGGCACATGCTTGATGTAGCGCCGAAAGCCCGGTCTGTCGTTTTCAATGATAGGCGCAAGCGCCTGTTCAGCAATCTTGACCATATAACGCGTGCGCTCTTCAACGCCGCCCTTTTCCCCGCCGTAACGCACAGGACGGCCCATCTGCCATGCGATTTCAGGCACGATCTCGTCGTTCATAGCAAGCAGTGCATCCAGTGCCGCAAGGCAGAGCTGGCCGCGCTCGGCAATGCTCGTTTGCAACCAACTTACCTGCGCCAGCTTCGCCGCTTCCACAGCGGCATCAATCGCCTTATCAGTTGCAATGGGGCGTTCCGCATAAATGGAACCGTCAATGGGGGTGATCAGTTTGACCGTCTCGGTCATGGGGAAACCTCTAGTCTGTGTTTTTTTAAAACTGGACCTGTCCCGCAACTTGAAATCGCGGGACAGGCTTTTGGTGTGATCTTCAATACCGTTCGAAACCGCGATGCAACTCCCAATCGGTGACGCGGCGGTCATATTCGAACTGTTCCCACTTGGCCGTATGCACATAGTGCTCGACCACATCTTCGCCGAGTGCCGTTTTGAGCATTTTGGATTTCGCCAATGTGTCGGTGGCTTCGCGCAAAGTTTTTGGAATTTCGCGCAGCTTTGCGCCACCATAGGCGTCGCCCTGGAACGGCTTGTCCAATTCCAGCTTCTCGTCGATACCGGCAAGACCCGAGGCGATCAAACCGGCAAAGGCGAGATAGGGATTAAGGTCTGCACCGCCGATACGGCATTCAATGCGGATGCCCTTGGTGCCCTCACCGCACAGGCGGAAACCCGCTGTCCGGTTATCAAGACTCCACACATTCTTCGTCGGCGCGAAGGTGCCCGCCTGAAAGCGCTTGTAGGAGTTGATGTAGGGCGCGAGGAAGAAGGTGAAATCATCGGCATATTTCAGCTGACCCGCCACCCATTGCCGCATTAGCGGCGACATGGTGTGTTCGGCATTCTTGTCGAAGAACAACGGCGTCTTGCCATCGGCACTCCACAGGGAATTGTGGACATGGCTGGAGCTACCGGCCAGCGAATAATCATATTTTGCCATGAAGGTGATCGCCTTGCCCATCTGGGTGGCAATTTCCTTGCAGCCGTTTTTCATGACGACATGACGATCCGCCATTTCAAGCGCTTCGGCATAGCGCACATTGATTTCTTCCTGACCCGGACCCCACTCGCCCTTGGAATTTTCGACAGGAATACCCGCATCAAACAGACCATTGCGGATGGCGCGCATAACGGCGTCTTCCTTGGTGGTCATCTGGATCACATAATCCTGAATGTAGGGGGAAGCAGTGCTCATGCCCTTCCAGTGTTTGGCCCGGGCGCTCTCATAGGTTTCGTCAAAGAGATAGAATTCCAGCTCCGACGCAAAATAGGCGAGATAGCCACGCTCTTTCAGTCGTGCGAGCTGACGCTTCAGGATTGCGCGCGGCGAATGGGCGAGGTCCTCATGATGGTGATGATCGAGAATATCGCACAGGACCAGCGCACATTTTTCCAGCCATGGAATATGGCGGATGGTGGAAAGGTCAGGCTTGATGACAAAGTCGCCATAGCCCTGTTTCCAGCTGGCAGCCTTGTAGCCGGGCACCGGCTCCATATCGATATCATTGGCCAAAAGATAGTTGCAGCCATGGGTCTCGTCATGGGCAGATTCGACAAAAAAGCTCGCATGAAAGCGCTTGCCGATCAGGCGGCCCTGCATATCGACGAAGCAGGCCAGCACCGTGTCTATTTCGCCATTGGTAACGTGGCGCTTTAATTCGTCGAAACTCCAATGTCCGGGCATTATCATCTATCCTCAAGCAGAAATGTGATCAGGGTCAAAAGTCAGGGCAACCGGCGCAAGCCGGTCGCCCCATCTTGCAATCAGCTTCTTTCACCCACAGCCTTTTCGGCAGCAGCGATTTCCGCGGCGCGCTTGGCCACGGCATCGCCAATGGGCGGCCCCTGAAAGCGGCGGCGTTCAAAGCCGAACCAGACAATGGCCGTCACGATAAGGAAGCCCACGGTGATATAGAGCGCCCATTCATTCGGTGGCTGGATGCCAAGAACGAAGATCAGTGCCATGGCAAGGATCGATAGGACAGCGAACAGCTTGAACAGGCCTTCACCCAGATTCCATGGTCCCATCTTGTTCCATTTCGGTGTGCCCCAGGCAAAAAGTCCCAAGGCAATCGGAATAGCGAAGGAGAAGAACAGGAAGATGACCGTGCAGGAAACGACGATCGTATACACAGGCGTATCGCCAATCGTCACAAGCGAAGAACCCCAGACAAACAGCACGGAGAGCGTTGCGCCCGTCCATGTGGCGGCGACCGGCGTGCGGTATTTCGGGCTGACCTTGGAGAGGACGCTCGAAGCCGGAAGCCCCTTGTCACGGGCAAAGGCGAAGATCATGCGCGAGACGGACGTCACCGTCGCAAGACCGCACAGGAACTGGCAGATGAAGATCAGGAAGTAGAGAATATCCTTCACCAGCGGATTGACCTGTTCATTCATCGCCCAGAAGAAAACGTTCCAGCCCTGAGATGCAGCAGCGTCCATGCTTGGCAGCATCAGCACGAACGAGCACAGCATGATGTAGCCGAAAACAGCAGACCAGAGCACCGAGGAGATCATGCCGCGCGGCACTGAATGGGCGGCCTTGACGGTTTCTTCCGACGTATGAGCCGAAGCATCATAACCGGTGATCGTATAGATCGGCAGCAACAGGCCAAGCAGGAATACCCAGCTTTGCGAAAGGGTTGGCCAGACGGATGCGCCGGTCAATGTCCCATCCGCTGCCATTGTTGGTTGGCCCGAATAATTTCCGAATGTGAAGAGCCGCGCAAAATCATAGGTATCAGCGACGGAGAGGCACACCACGGAAAGCGCAATTGCGGTTACAAAGATCAGGTAACCGGAAAAGTCCGTGAGCTTGGCAGTGAGACCGATGCCCATATGGTTGATCAGGGCTTGAATACCGGTCAGGACGACAAGGAAAAGGATACGAACCGTTGTCGTATCTTCCATGCCGAGATAACCGCCGAATGCACCGACAAAGAAGTAGTAGGTGCCGACATTGATGGCACCCAAAACCGTGATGAGACCGAGGAGGTTGAACCATGCGGTCAGCCAGCCCGTGCCGCGATTGCCGAGGATTGAGCCCCAGTGGTAAAGCCCGCCCGCTGTCGGATAGGCCGAGCTGATCTGCGCCATGGCAATGGCGAAAACCGCCGAGACAAGACAGCCGAGCGGCCAGCCGATGCCGATAGCAGCACCACCGGCACCGGAGGTTGCCTGCGCCAGCGAATTGATGCCGCCGGACAGAATGCAGATAATCGAAAATGAAATGGCAAAGTTCGAGAAACGGCTCATGCGCCGTTCCAGTTCCTGGGCATATCCCATGCCGTGGAGGACTTTGGTGTCCTCCGACTTATCAACATCAGTATAATCTTGGTGTGTCATCGTACTCACGTTCCCCGTTATTTTTGAGAGATTTCTAACGTCAGATACCAGTCATTCAGCGTATGTTTGCCGCCTTCCCCATTATGGAAAGCGGCCCTTGGGCAATTTCCTTCAAAAGGACCGAGAGTATCCCGGCCCATGTTTTTTCTTCTTTTGTATTGGTGATGAGATCGTTGCGGATCTCGATCATGACCGCCGCAAGGCCATGCGCCGAGGCATGGCGTTCCAGCGTGTAATAGACCCGGTCAGCGGGCGAATAGGGCTCGTTGATACCGACACAGAATTGATCCAGTGCCTGCAAGCCCGCAATCAGCGGCGCGGCGACCTGATCATATTCGTCATGGATGATGCCGATGTGCCAGGGGCGTTCGACGCCGCGATAGACAGGCGTGAACGAATGCACCGCGACATAAACAGGCGCTGGAAAACCCTTCGTCGCGCGCGCCTTTGCCAATTGTTCAATCGCCTGATGATAGGGCTGATGCGATAGCGCTATGCGCCGCCGCTTTTCTGCCTCGTCCAAATCCACATTATCAGGAACGCTGGTGAGTTCGCTGGTAGCTGGGATCAGGTCATGCGCCTCAAGCGGCCGGTTGCAATCAATGATCAGCCGCGACACACAGGATTCGACCAGCGGCGCATCGAGCAGCGCGCTCATCACCTGACTGACACCCAGCGCACCGGGGTCCCAGGCTATATGCTTTTGTAAATCACCGGCCTCAAGTCCAAGACGACCGTATGGCGCGGGGATATGATTGGATGCATGATCGCAGAGTATGATAAACGGCGAGCTGCCATCGGGGTTGGATACCCGAACCGGCTCCCAGACACTTTGCGTGGCCTGCGATAATCCCATTTTGCCCTCTTCGGCAATTTGTACTTTACATTACATTTTGTATTTTTATTTCCACTCTCGTATGATTTGATACATAAGTCACAAAATTGTCAAATGCGAAAATCGCGATTCTGAACTCTGTTCGAAAGAAGTTTGATGGGGACCAGTATTTCCGAACTGATCAGCGAGAAAATCGATGCCATGTCGGCCTCGGAACGCAAGGCCGCGCAGACGCTCATCGCCAACTACCCGCTGATCGGCCTGCGCACAGTGGCCGAATTTTCGGCTCAGGCGGGGGTGAGTTCACCGACGATCCTGCGTTTCGTCTCACGCCTCGGCTTCCAGAGTTACCCCGAGTTTCAGCAGGCGTTGCAACAGGAACTGGCGGCGCAGATTCAGTCGCCACTCAATCGCACGACAATCGTTCAATCATCAAGGGAAGGCGCCGCCTACCCACTGATGGAAGCAGCCATCGAGAACATCCGAGAAACGTTTCATCACCTCTCCACCCAGCAATTGGATGATGTCACAGACGCACTCAGCCGAACCCGCACCCATGTCTATCTGCTTGGCGGACGCTTCACCGATCCAATCGCCATCTATATGGCGGCGCACCTGAAAATCATCCGCTCCGGCGTCACCCATCTCACGGGACAGGAAAGCAACTGGCGCGATCAGCTGATCGATATGGGCAAGAAGGATGTCCTCGTTATCTTCGACATCAGACGCTATCAGGACAGCCTTATCCGCTTTGCCGAGAAGGCACAGGCACGCGGCGTGGAAATTGTTTTGATCACCGATCAGTGGCTCTCACCCATCGCCCGTTTTGCCCGCCATGTGATTGCGGGACGCACGGCAGTGCCCTCGCCATGGGACTCCTCCACCACGCTTTTTCTCATGGCTGAAACACTGATTGCCGGGGTGACGCAGAAGCTGCAAAACAGCAGCGCCGAGCGCATCAGCGACATGGAACAGTTGCGTGATGGCTGAGATTGTCATTGCTCGAATAGCACATTGATATACAAATGTTCACCCGGGCCGGGGTTCCCCCAAGCGCCCGCGTTCGAATCGAATAAAGCAAGGACATAATCATGCAGCAAGCTGACATTGGATTGATCGGCCTTGGCGTCATGGGTGCCAATCTGGCGCTCAACATCGCCGAAAACGGCTATCGCGTCGCGGTTTTCAACAGAACGGTCGAAAAGACCCACGCCTTCCATCAGGAAGCAGGCGCGCTCAAAGACAAGATCATTCCTTGCGAAACGCTGGAGGAACTCGCCAAGAACATCCGCGCACCACGCCCGATCATCCTGATGGTGAAAGCTGGCGACGCCGTTGATGAGCAGATCGCCGCGCTAAAACCGTTCCTTGCCAAGGAAGATATCATCATCGACGCGGGCAATGCCAACTTCCACGATACTGTCCGCCGCCTGAAGGAACTCGGCGCCAACGATCCGACATTCGTCGGCATGGGTGTATCCGGCGGTGAAGAAGGCGCACGCCATGGCCCGTCCATCATGGTTGGCGGCACGCCCGAATCCTATGCGCGCATCGAGCCTGTACTAACCGCGATTTCGGCAAAATATGAAGGCGAATCCTGTTCGGCATTGCTCGGCCCCGATGGCGCAGGTCATTTCGTCAAGACGATCCACAATGGCATTGAATATGCCGACATGCAGATGATCGCCGAAATCTACGGCATTTTGCGCGATGGCCTCGGCCTTGCACCTGCCGAGATCGGCAAGATTTTCGACAAGTGGAACAAAGGCCCGCTCAATTCGTACCTCATCGAGATCACCGCAAAAGTTCTTGCCGCGACCGACAAGGATACCGGCAAACCAGCCGTCGAAATCATCGTCGACAGCGCGGGCCAGAAGGGCACCGGCCGCTGGGCGGCCATTGAGGCGCAAATGCTCGGCATTCCCGCCACCGGCATTGAAGCCGCCGTTGCCGCCCGCTCCATTTCCGCCCTTGGCGGCGAACGTGCCAAGGCGGCAAAAGCCTATGCGTCGCTCGGCACACCAAAGCTCGCTGGCACCGACCAGTCATTCATCGATGCACTGGAACAGGGCCTGCTCGCGGGTAAAATCGCCGCCTACGCTCAAGGCTTTGCCGTGATGTCCGGTGCTTCGGCAGAGCATGGCTGGAATATCCCGCTCGACACCACAGCCAAAATCTGGCGCGCGGGTTGCATTATCCGCTCACAATTCCTCGATGAAATCGCCTCGGCTTTCGCCGGCGGCGGACAGGACAATCTGCTGCTCGCCCCTTCCTTCGTCGAACGCATGAAAACCGCTTCGAACGCCCTGCGCGATGTGGTGGCAAAAGCGGCCCTTGCCGGTCTGCCCACCCCTGCACTCGCCGCCGCCCTCAGCTATTTCGATGGCTACCGTCAGGCACGTGGCACGGCCAATCTCATTCAGGCCCAGCGGGACTTTTTTGGCGCGCATGGCTTCAAACGTGTGGACAAGGGCGGTGATTTCCACGGTCCATGGTCTGATATTGGGTGAGAGGTGGGTTGCAGTGCCAATCGGAAGCGGTGCAGAACTTGACCCCCCTACCGCACCCCTCTCCGTCATCCTCGGGCTTGACCCGAGGACCCATCAATTGAAAGCGCAGACATCCGGGCTCGTTTGAGCCTCTTAGCCGTGGGTCCTCGGGTCAAGCCCGAGGATGACGGAGAGAGATCTCCAAAGGAGAAGGTTGGCTTGTAGCTCATCCCTTTCCCTCACGGTTGTCATATCGAACCACGAATCACAGTTCTACAGCGGTCCACGCACTGAACTTGGTGGCATGGCATGAACGCGGCCCCAGGCGCGGCGCAATTGCCGTGCCGAGGCAAAGCCGGTGCGCTCAGCCACACTCTCCATATCAAGTCTGGAATGACCGAGAATTTCCCGTGCCAGCGCTATGCGCAGACCATTGAGATAATCAGGGATGCTCATCCCCGCATGTTCATTAAACAATCGCGACAGATGCCTCGGGCTGGTTGCGGCGATATCAGCCAAACTCTCCAGCGACCAGCGCTGCGCGGGGTCAGCGGCCAGTCTGTCCTGCACCCTGTGGATGGCCGGATGGATATGATTGCGCCCATCAAGCCACGGCGACCATTGCGGGTCGCTGCCGCTGCGCCGCAAATACACCACAAGAAAGCGTGCAACGGCCACGGCACAGGCAGGCCCTACAATCTGGCTGACAAGGTGCAGCATCAGGTCGATTCCCGCGGTGATACCGGCGCTTGAATAGCGATTGCCATCCTCGACATAAAGCCGGTTATCAAACACCCGGGCCGTTGGCACCAGTTCGCGTAATTCATCGACGGAGCCAAAATGGCTGGTGCAGGCCCGACCATCAAACAGACCGGCGCGTCCCGCCAGGAGTGCGCCTGAACAGATCGATACCAGCTTCTGGCTTTCACCCACATGCGCCTTCAGCCAATCGATAATTTCCGTATCGCCCTGCCCCTGCGCCTCAGCTTCCAGACTGGCCGGAGTGTCGAGCAATATAGTCGCATCACCTGCCAGAATAATCATGGCATCATCGGACACCTTGTCCGGTAGGGGTGCTATGCCGCTGATCGTCAATCCGATGGATGAGGTCACATTTGCCAGCGGGCCGACATAGCGCACATCGAAATGCACATTACTCTGCTCAAGATTGGCTTTGCGCAGAACTTCAATCGGCCCGGCAATATCCAGCAGCAGCGCCCTTGCGGGCACCACCACCAGAACCTCGATATGCTTCGGCTCGTCAGCACTCATGCGGCTATCGCGCGCTCCACTCCATCAAGGGCTTCATCAACCGTCACAATGCGTGCAAAGCGCCCGGCCAATACCAGTTCCGTGCGCGCCCGGATTTCATCGGCACTAAAAGTACGCCCCGCCGCATTGGTCATGGCAAAGGTCAGCGTTGCCTCGGAGACGAAATCAACCTCGTAGCCACTGTCAGATGCATGACGCGTCGTCGTCTCACAACACTGTTCCGTGCGGATACCTGATACCAGCAGCTTACGGATACGATTTTCCGTCAACCAGACGTCAAGCCCGCTGCCAACAAGCGCGCTGTGGCGGGCCTTGTTGAACACGACATCCGCTTCAAGCGAAACCGGTGCCAACGGCTTGATAAAGCCTGAATCAAGCGCAAATGGACCATCGCCGTCGACGTGAAAAATCTGGATAACAGGCAGGCCCCTCGCCTTCGCACCATCAATCAACCGCTGGATATTGGCAATGAAAGGCTGTGCCTCAACTTCGTTCCAGTAACCGCGCTGGCGAAAGGATTCCTGCACGTCAATAACGATAAGAGCAGTATCTGCGGACATTTTTGTCATCTCCTGTGTGTTGATACACTGACAATAAGGCTCGATTCAAGCGGATGATACGCATGAACAGGACGAGAAGCGGACAAAAAAAGACATCTACTATGCCACTAACTCCTAAGTAGCAGCACCTTAGTGCGTGGTTCGACAAGCTCACCATGAGGGAGAGAGGTGGGTTGCAACGACAAGCGTAAATGTTGGAGGGCTCGATTCCCGACATCCACCCATCTCCGTCATCCTCGGGCTTGACCCGAGGACCCAAAATTCAAAAGCGCCAAGCTCTAGATTCGTTGAAAGCCCTTTGCGTGGGTCCTCGGGTCAAGCCCGAGGATGACGGGAGTGGTATGTTTCCATAGTGAACTCCTGAGCTTGTCGAAAGGCGAACCATGCGATTGTGCAGCGGGTTATCCTGGGTAAGATGTCAATAATTCGACGCCAATATTCCCCCACTGTCTCCACCACATAGACAATCCATCAAACAGCAGACAACTTCCCTCGAACTCTTTCCCGCTCCATATCTCAATCAACAAACACACCCATGAAGCATGGCCCTAAAACATGGCCGGAAAGGCACGACATGTCTGCCAATTCCTATCAGCATCGTATCCATTCAGCCGCAGAGCCGAACAGCCCGCTCTTCTTCGTCTTTCACGGCACCGGCGGCGATGAAAACCAGTTCTTTGATTTCGCTCAGCGGTTAATCCCGTCAGCCGGGATTGTTTCGCCGCGCGGCGATGTTTCGGAACACGGCGCTTCGCGCTTCTTCCGGCGCACGGCAGAGGGCGTTTATGACATGGCTGATCTTGCCACCCGGACCCGCGCAATGGCGGATTTCGTCAGGGCGCATAAGGATACAGCCACTCCATCAAACACAATCGGCCTTGGCTATTCGAACGGTGCCAATATTCTGGCTTCGGTGATGCTGGAAGAACCTGAACTGTTCGATTCAGCCATCCTGATGCATCCGCTGATTCCGTGGACGCCAGCGCCGCAGCCAAAACTTGCCGGAAAGCGCGTGCTTATCACAGCGGGACAACGCGACCCGATCTGCCCGCCAGCCCAGACACAGGCTCTATCGAATTATCTCACCGCACAGGGAACCGATGTCCATATTGCCTGGCATCCGGGCGGCCATGAAATCCAGCAAAGCGAGATCGGCGCGATACAGGCGTTTCTGGCGCGCTAACAAGAACCGACTTTTGCGGGGCTCCATCGGAAGATGGAGCCTCTGTCTCACGTCACGGATCAGCGCAGATAGGAACAGATCAGGTGAACAAGTTCCTGTCTCAATTCCTGTGATTTCAGCATTCCCCTTCGCACGGCATTGTGAATCACTCCTTCCACTGCCGAGGATAATACCTGTGCCGCGACATCAATGGTTGCGCCGCTCTGGCGCGTGCCGAAGGCCGTGATAATCGCCTTGTAGCGATCCATATACTCAGCCTCAAAGAGGCCATGTATTGATCTTGCGCCCTCATATCGCGGCGCCTCATCAAGCAGCACCCGATGAAGCGCGGGCTGGATGCTGTGTACAGCGATCATGCCGTCAACGAGTTCTCCCGCAAGTTCTTTGAGGGATCGGTTGTCCTGCCCCGTTCCGCGCAGCACAGTAAGGACATCATCAAGGTGGCGACGACGGATGGCATCAATCAGCGAAAGCTTATCCGGAAAATACTGATACAGCGAACCGATGCTGACGCCTGCGATCTCTGCTGCCTCATTGGTCGTAAACCCATCAAAGCCCCGATCGCCCAGAACGCGAGCGCCTGCCCGTATGATAACCTCGACGGTCGCACGCGAACGCGCCTGTCGTGGCTCCTTTCGCATCGCCGGAGGTTCTTTTTCCGCCTGATGTGGCGAAGGGGGAATGCGAGTAGACATGCGCACCTCGTTCTATGAAGATACGAGCATATTACTCACATTTTTCATGGGAACGGAAGGACATCACCATGAGCGCTTCAACATTGCTCCACACCCTTTTCCGCTATCAGGCTTGGGCCAATAACGATCTGCTGGATAAAATCGAGAGCATCGACCCTTTATTGCATCAGGAAGAGTTGCATACGGTTATACGGCTGATCAATCACTGCCATGTGGTGAACCGGATATTTGCAGCGCATCTCGTCGGCACCAAGCATAACTATACTTCAGACAACACGGCTGATACGCCCCTGTTACCGGACTTGCGTGCTGCTGTTGCGGCATCGGATCGCTGGTATCTCCAATATCTGGAGACCGTGACGCCGGAACAGCTGAGTGAATCTGTGCCCTTTACATTTACCGATGGAGATCGCGGCTGCATGTCGCGTGAAGAAATGCTCGCACATGTCGTGACCCACGGCGGCTATCATCGTGGTGAAGGGGGACGCCTTCTCGCTCAGATTTCCATCAGTCCGCCATGGGATACTCTTGCCGTGCATCTGCACCAAACCGAGCCTTCGCGGCGGTTGAAAACACCGAGGCTGGAGAATGCCCTCTCAGCCTCCTGAATGGTGTAAGTTTGAATGAAAACGGGTCCGCGTTTTTCAACGGGGACCCGATCAGTTTCACAAAGCCTTAATTCCGTTCAGGCGGAGAACCGCAGCGAGACCGGAATGATCCGCATGGCACGCGACGAGCGGCGGCCCTTGGATGTCAAAAGGCCCTTGGCACCGTCGAGATATCCCGGCTTCAGCTCAAGCGCCAGAAAACGGCGACGCTCGACAGGACCGGGCATGGCAAGACCTGCGGTCTTTGCGCCGGTAAAGCCAAAGCGCTCGTAATATTCAGGATCGCCAACCAGAATGATGGCGCCGTGTCCGAGACGCGCGGCTTCCTTGATCGCATGGCGCATCAGCGCCGAACCAATGCCCAGATCCTTTGTCCCGGGATCAACGGCGAGCGGTCCGAGCAGCAGCGCGCGCACGCCCTTGCCCGAGGCATCATGGCCGGCCTGAATGTCCCAGAGCCGTACTGTTCCAAGCAAGGCACCACCGGCACCGCGCGCGGAAAAGGCAAGGCCTTCCGACGGCAGACGGCCGCGACGCAGCTTTTCCGACGACTTGCGGCGACGGCCCTCGCCCATGGCGCGATCAAGCAGGTCTTCGCGGGCTTTTTCGTCCTGCGGCACTTCGTTGACGATGGCATAGGCTCCGGCACCGGCGAAATAGAGTCCGTCGGGAACCAGGTTCTGTTCGATATTTTCTGCTGCACTCATTGTCTTAAACCAATCTGGTCATGTCGTGGGTCATCGCTGCCCGGAGTGATCCCGGGCAGACCTTCTCAACCGGGTTCAAAACCGGTTTAGATGACGTATGATCGGAGTGGTTCGAAGCCGTTGAAGGCAACAGCGGAATAGGTCGTGGTGTAGGCCCCTGTTCCCTCGATCAGCACCTCGTCGCCGATGGTCAGCGAAACGGGGAGCGGATAGGGGTTCTTTTCGTACATCACATCAGCGGAGTCGCAGGTCGGGCCAGCCAGAACGCAAGGTTCGCTGCGATCGCCATCCCGAGGGGTGGTGATCTGGTAGCGAATGGCTTCGTCCATGGTTTCGGCGAGGCCACCGAACTTGCCGATGTCGAGATAGACCCAGCGAACATTGTCGTTGGCAGCCTTCTTCGAAACCAGCACAACCTCAGCCTTGATGACACCGGCATTGCCGACCATACCGCGGCCGGGTTCAATGATGGTCTCTGGCAGACGGTTGCCGAAATGCTTGCTCAGCGCCTGAAAAATAGCCTGTCCATAGGCCTGTGCGGTTGGCACATCCTTGAGGTAACGGGTCGGGAAACCACCGCCCATATTGACCATCTTCAGTGTGATGCCTTCCTTGGAAAGCGCATCGAAAACCTGCTTGGCATCGCCCAATGCGCGGTCCCATGCAGCCAGATCTGTCTGCTGCGAACCCACATGGAACGAAACGCCGTAGGAATCGAGGCCGAGCTTCTGGGCAACGCGCAGAACATCGACAGCCATGGCAGGCACACAACCAAACTTGCGCGACAGCGGCCATTCGGCACCGGCACCATCGGTCAGGACACGGCAGAATACGCGGGCGCCGGGGGCTGCACGGGCAACCTTTTCGACTTCCTCAACGCAATCGACAGCGAACAGGCGAATGCCGAGTTCGAAAGCGCGCGCAATATCGCGTTCCTTCTTGATCGTGTTGCCGAAGGAAATACGGTCAGCCGATGCACCGGCATCAAGCGCCATTTCGACTTCTGCAACCGAAGCTGTGTCGAAGTTTGAACCGAGCGAAGCCAGCAGGCGCAGAATCTCCGGCGCAGGATTGGCTTTCACCGCGTAGAAAATCTTCGAGTCCGGCAGGGCCATCTCGAAATTGTGGAAATTTTCGCGCACGACTTCAAGGTCGAGCACCATGCAAGGGCCGTTCGGGCGTCGGGTATTGATAAAATCGAGAATGCGCTGTGTAGCCATCTTGAGTCTCCAATCGTGACGGCACTTCCGGCCGTCTTAACAAGTTGCGATCGCAGGGGTTTCTCCCCCGTATGATCGCCAGGACAAAGTGCATGAATCCATCTCACGCGAAGCCAGCCTTTGGAGATGCTGGAAACACGGACGAGTTCATGCGGCGATGGATCTACGCTAAGCCAGCGTTGATCCGCTTTGTCTGCCTTGGTTTGGATGATCCCATCCGCACTACCGGCAATGAAGGTGTGCCTCTTCAGTAATTCCGGCTTATGGACAGCCGAAAGACACCAGAAAGGCCCGCACCGTCGTTGCTTCAAGATGTCCTCAGTCTGGCAGTAGGCCGTCAAACTGACTGGAGGGGTTAGTTCCAGGTACCATACCGTTTCCTCACCATAATGAGGATCGGCGGACACCCATGGGGCACGTGCGACTTTGGGCAAGGGCGATATAAGTCCAAACTTGTGTCCAATCAATGACAAATCTCGCATTTGCGAATTTTTTTTATTCATTGAACAAACGGACTCAAATCACATAGAATTATTGAACGATGAAGACGATTTCACCCCTGAATGCCCTGCTGGACCTGCCTTTTCAGGCCTTTCCCGCCGTGGAAGGCCCGCTGAGCGGATACACGCTCGCCGTCAAGGATATCTTCGATATTGCGGGCCTGCCGACGCAATGTGGCAATCCTGGGAAAAATCACGAATCAGCCGCAAGTATTACCGCGCCTTCCGTGCAGAAATTGCTGGATTCCGGTGCCCAATTCATCGGCAAGACACAGACGGATGAGCTGGCTTTTTCGCTGATGGGGCAGAACAGTCATTATCCCTTCCCTATCAATCCAAAGGCACCCGGCCGGGTGACCGGCGGATCATCCTCGGGATCAGCTTCTGCCGTGGCGGGCGGCCTAGCCGACATCGCCATCGGATCGGATACAGGCGGCTCCATCCGCGCACCGGCAAGCTTCTGCGGGCTGATTGGCCTGCGCACCACCCATGGCCGCTTGTCGCTTGGCGGTGCCATGCCGCTCGCGCCGTCTCTCGACACTTTCGGCTGGTTCACACGGGATATGGCGCTCTATGAAAAAGTGGGCGCAGTCCTGCTCGGGCCAGATGAAACCGACTTCAAGCTCAACCGCCCATTGTTCATCCCGCTTTTGGAGCACTACCTGCTTGGCGAGGCTGAGGATGCGGCGTTCCGCGCCATGTACGGGCATGTCGCCGCGCATCTCGGCCATGCCAAGTCCTCCCGCCAGTCGACAGCCTCGATGGATGATCTTTATCTCTGCTTCCGGCAGATACAGGGCTTTGAAGCTTGGGCCGCCCATGGCGCATGGATATCGGCAGCAGATCGCCATCTTGGCCCCGGCGTCAAAGAGCGGTTCGAATATGGCTCGACCATCGATGCGCAAACCTATGAAGCCCAGACAAAGCGCCGCGATCTTTTCCGCAGCGAGCTTGCCGATGTGCTCAGAGAGGATGGCGTGATGGTTCTGCCAACGGTTCCCGGTGCCGCTCCGTTAGTCAACTCGACATTTGACGACCTGCAAGCCTATCGCGAACGAGCGCTGCGATTGCTTTGCCTCTCCGGCCTTTCCGGTTTTCCGCAAATCACCTTGCCGCTCGGCGAAGTGCACGGCGCACCGTTCGGCATTTCCCTCATTGGACCCAAGGGCAGCGACAGCGCCCTGATCCGTCTTGGCAGCGCCATTCTGTCATCAGCAGAAGCAAGGACCTGACATGGACACACTCACCCGCATGCGCGCCTATATCGATGTGGTGGAAGCGGAAGGGTTTTCCGCCGCCGCGCGCAAGATCGGCCGGTCAAAGGCGCTGCTCTCCAAATATGTCCGTGAACTGGAAGATGAACTTGGCGCGCTGCTGCTTAACCGCACCACGCGACAGTTTTCACTGACCGAGGCAGGGCACACCTATTACCAACGCGCCAGCGAAATCCTGCGCGAAGTGGAAAACCTGCAGGAAACGGTGCGCGAATCGAGCAGCGACGTCAAAGGCCGGATCAAGGTTTCTGCACCCCGCACCTTTGCGGATGCGGATATCGGCCAGTGCCTGATCGATTTCTGCATCGAGCAGCCGGATATCGTGCTTGACGTGCGCCTCGATGACCGCTTTGTCGATCTGGTGGAAGAAGGCTTTGACCTTGCCATCCGCATTACGCGTTTGCAGGATTCATCGCTGATCGCCAAACGCATTGCCCCCTTCGGCACCGTGCTCTGCGCCTCGCCCGATCTGATCGAGCGCGTCGGGCGACCGACACGGCCTGAACAACTGGCATCCCTGCCCTGCATCATCGACACCAACAACCGCTCACGCAACAGCTGGCAGTTTTACAATGAGAACGGCCCGACAATTTCGGTGCAGGTTTCCGGACGCATGGAAATCAACAGCCCGCTTTCCACCCGCCGCGCTGTGCTTGCCGGTCTTGGCTTTGCCTCCATGCCGGATTTCATTGCCAAACCGGATATTGAAAGCGGCAGGCTGATCAGCGTCCTCGATGAATTCTCGCTGCGCGATGGCGGCATCTACGCGGTTTACCCGCACCGCCGCTATCTTCCGGCAAAAGTACGCGTGCTGGTTGACTATCTTGCAAAATGGTTCAAGGACAATCGTAGGGTATGAATATGTTATATCGTCCCAATTTCGACACGTTCGGAATGTCCTTTGCGCACATGATACGGGCGGAATAATGCACCAAAGATTCGCGATTTTCGTCGCAATACTCAGCTTGGGAATGATGATCGCCACACCGGCGTATGTACATCCGCACGTCTTTGCCGAAGCGCGCCTCGACGTGACGATCAACCCCGATGGGACCGTGCAGAAACTCGGCCATGTCTGGCGTTTTGACGATCTCTTTTCCAGCACGGTCCTTGTCGAATTCGACAAGAATGGCGATCTGCAACTGGACCAGAAAGAACTCGCTGAACTGGCCAATACCATCAATTCATCGATTTCAGAATTCGACTATTTCCAGTCGGTGATGCTGGATAACAAGAAGGTGGTGATGGCCGCGCCGGAGCATCTGATTGCGGATTTCCAGAACAACCAGCTGCTGATCATCTTCGAGAGCAAACCGAAACAGCCGTTGAAACTCGGCAAGGTAACCAGTTTCGGCGTCTATGATCCGACATTCTACACGGCCATCGACTACGTTAACGATACGGATATTCACGTCACCGGCATGCCTGCAAACTGCAAGTCAAAGGTTGTACGACCCAATCCGGATGAAGCAATTGCCGCCAATCAGTCAACATTGACGGACTCCTTCTTTAATGACCCGACTGGGACTAATATGTCGAAAATCTTCGCCACCCGGCTGGAAATAGACTGCCCGGCAAAAGGATAAGATGATGCGGAAAACAACCCTTGTTTGTGCGCTGGTTCTTGCGGCTCTGTTTGGCGGTCACGCGCTGGCGCAGACCTCGTCGCTGGGTATTGGCTCGAACGAAGTGGCCATGCAGCCAACCGGGCCTTTCGCTGAAATCATCCTCTGGATCAACCTGCAGCAGCGCAATTTCTATCTGGCCATGACCCATGCGCTGAAAGCCATGCGCGAAGACCCGTGGCAGGCTTCCGTTCTCGTCGGCCTCTCTTTCCTTTATGGTATCCTGCATGCCGTCGGGCCCGGCCACGGCAAGGCGGTCATTTCGTCCTACATGCTGGCCAATGAAACCACGCTGAAGCGCGGCATTCTCCTGTCCTTTGCCTCGTCCATGCTTCAGGCGCTTACCGCACTGTTCATCGTGGGTCTGGCTTGGCTCGTTCTGCGCGGCACCACCGTGTCAATGAACGATGCGGCCCGTTATATGGAAATCGCCAGTTTCGTGCTGATTATCGCCTTCGGCCTGTCGCTGCTGTGGCGCAAGCTGCCGCTGATGTTTGGCCCGCGCGTCGCGCATCTGGTGCCTGAGAAACACGATCATGGCTCTGTCCTGACCGATCACCATCATGACCATCATCACAGCCATGACGATGATTGCGGTTGCGGGCATGATCACCACGATCACGATCATGGGCATAGCCATGCAGCGCATGCACCGGTTGCCCATGTCCACAGCCACGCCAATCACGCACATGATTATCACGATCATAAACATGATCACGCTCACAACCATGCAGCGGGCGAAGTCTGCGCCACCTGCGGCCATTCCCATGCGCCTGATCCGGCAATGCTGGCGGGTGAGTTCAACTGGAAAACCGCATGGGCCGCCATTGTCGCCGTCGGCCTGCGCCCCTGCTCCGGCGCACTGATCGTTCTGACATTCTCATTGCTGAACGGCCTGATGCTCGGCGGCGTGCTTTCTGTCTTCGCCATGGCACTTGGCACGTTCATTACAGTTGCCACGCTGGCAACGCTCGCGGTTATGGCGAAGAATGTTGCGTTGAAGATTTCCGGCGGTGGAGCGCTTTCGAGCCGGGTGCAGAACACGATCGAAGTTGGTGGTGCACTGTTTATCGTACTGGTCGGTGTGTTGCTGCTGACGGCCGCAATTCGGTTTTAGAGAGAGTAGTGAGTGTTTGGTGGTGAGTAGTCAGTAGTAGTGCGTGGTTCGTGGTTCGTGGTTCGACAAGCTCACCATGAGGGGCTTGGGTGGATGCAACGCTAATCACCAATGTTGCAGAACTTGACTGTCGACAACCCACCCACCTCTCCGTCATCCTCGGGCTTGACCCGAGGACCCTTGGCTAAGGAGATTAGATGAATCCGGATATTCAGCACTTTTGAATTGTGGGTCCTCGGGTCAAGCCCGAGGATGACGGAGAGAGGTAGGTTGAAGGGGTGCTATATTCTGCAACATTGGCGATTAGCGTTGCATCCACCCAAGCCCCTCATGGTGAGCTTGTCGAACCACGAACCACACACTATTGACTATTGACTATTGACTACCCACCAACCAGCTAATCCTTACGCCGTTGCCTTCTCGCTCTCAGCCAGAAAACAACGAAAAAACCAAACACAAACAGCGCACCGAAAACACCGGCCAACGCAGGAGAATGGGCGCCCAGCGCCAGCATCATGGTGGGCATGTAGAACGCGGCAAAACCGAAACCAAGCATGATACAGGCTGCGGCGATGGCAGCGTTGCGGGTTTTGGGATCACTCACGGGCATGGGTCTTTCTTCTGGCAGCATTCGCAGCCTTTGTAGCTCCGTTGCATCCGAACGCAAGCACTACCTTGCGCGGAAATCCTCCAGCCGCTTGATCTGCTGTCCATCCGCGTCGAAATTATCCGGCGACAGCCACGCCTGATAGGCGGCTTTCAGCGCCGGCCATTCGCTGTCGATAATCGAGAACCACGCCGTATCGCGGTTTTGATCCTTCTGCACCATATGCTGGCGGAAAATACCTTCGAACGTAAAGCCAAAACGTTCCGCCGCCCGCTTGGACGGCTCATTGGCGTTGTTGCATTTCCACTCGTAGCGGCGATATCCCAACGTATCGAATATATAGGACGCGAAGAGATATTGGGCTTCGGTGGCAGCCGGTTTGCGCGAGATCAGCGGTCCCCAATAAATATTGCCGATTTCGATCACGCCGAATGTCGGATCGATCCGCATCAAAGTCTGGCGGCCTGCAACCTTGCCTGATTTCTTGTCGATGACCGCAAAAAACAGTGGGTCCTTGCTGGCGGATACTTTTTCCAGCCAGGCATCAAAAGCCGGGCGGTCGCCTGCTGCGGTTTCAAACAGATAGCGAAACCGGTCTCCGGCATCCTCGACACTCGATGCCTCGTAGAGCCCGTCGCCATGTTTGGCCACATCCAGCGGCTCAAGGGTGACATAGTGCCCCTCGATGGTTTCACGGGCAGGAGATGGGCGCGGCGTCCAGTCTTTGAGATCGATCATGATAGCGGCCTGTTTTGCATATGAGTATTTGACTCCATACAGTCAGAGCAGCACAAAGCTGAAGTCATAAATTGTATGTAGGACAAGATAATGCTGCGTACCATCTCCGGTTTCGACCGTATTGGTGAAGAAAATGCCTTTGCTGTTCTCGCCCGCGCAACGGCCCTCGCCTCCCAAGGCAAAGACATCATCAATCTTGGGATCGGCCAACCGGATTTCAGAACACCCGAACATATCGTCGAAGCGGCGATCAAGGCGTTGAGAGACGGCCACCATGGTTATACGCCAGCAACCGGACTGCTCGCTGCGCGTGAGGCTGTGGCCCGGCGCACGCTGACCACGACAGGCGTCGAAGTCTCCCCTGACAATGTGATTATCGTTCCGGGCGGCAAGGTCACGATGTTTGCCGCCATCATGATTTTTGGCGAACCCGGTGCAGAAATTCTCTACCCCGACCCCGGCTTTCCCATCTATCGCTCGATGATTGAATTCACAGGCGCAACGCCGGTTCCCGTGCCTATCCGCGAAGAGAACAGCTTTGCCTTCTCCGCTGAAGAAACGCTGGCGCTTATCACGCCCAAAACACGATTGTTGATCCTCAATTCTCCGGCTAATCCGACCGGCGGCGTTACGCCGAAATCCGAGATTGAAAAGCTGGTAAAGGGCCTCGAAGCCCACCCACACGTCGCCATCATGTCCGATGAGATTTATGACGTCATGACCTATGATGGCGAGGAACATTGTTCGCTGCTGACCTTCCCCTCCATTCGCGACCGGCTGATTGTTCTCAATGGCTGGTCGAAAACATGGGCCATGACCGGCTGGCGCATGGGCTGGTCGATCTGGCCCGATAGCCTTTATGACAAGGTGCGCAAGCTTGCGGTCAATTGCTGGTCCTGTGTCAATGCACCGAGCCAATATGCCGGTATTGCCGCCATTGATGGCCCGCAGGATGATGTGGAAAAAATGTGCCGCGCTTTTGATAGCCGTCGCAGGATTGTTGTTGATGGTCTGAACAGCCTGCCGGGCATCAGCTGCGCCACACCGAAGGGCGCATTCTATGCCTTCCCCAACATCAAGGACACCGGTTGGCCCGCCAAGCAGCTCGCAGCCGCATTGCTTGATGAAGCGGGTGTGGCGCTGATCGGCGGCCCGGATTTCGGCATTCTCGGCGAGGGCTATATCCGGCTTTCCTATGCCAATTCCGAGGAAAACATTGTGCGCGCCATTGAGCGGATCGAGCGGTTCCTCGTGAAATAATTTTAGCCGCGCAACACGCCGCGATCGACGGAAGCGGCTTTCACCAGGGCGAAAACAGTGTCGCCCTGCTTGAGAGCAAGCTCGCTGGCGGATTTGCGCGTCAGCCGCGCGCTGATCGTTTGGCCGCCAATATCGAGCGTGAGATCACAGTCCGGGCCATCATTGGTAGTAATGAAAACAATACGCGCAGGCAAAATGTTACGAATGCTGATCGCTTCCGGTAGCGCGCGGGCAATCGAAACATCGCGCGCTCTTATGCGCAGCCGCAGTTTGGTCCCGTCGGCAAAGCCGAGCTTGGCAATCTGAAACGGATGACCGCCAATATCAATCGAGGTCAGCCCGAAGGCGTCATCGCTTGCTGTGACGGTGCCCGAAACAAGCGCTCCCGCATCGTCATGACTTCCAAGCCGCGAGAAGATGGTTTCGGCAGGCCCGCTTGCGGTTACGCGGCCAGCCTGTAGCAGCACGATCTCGTCTGCCAGCCGCGCCACCTCATCAATCTCATGGCTGACATAGAGGATCGGCAAGCCGGTCTCGTCGCGCAGGGTTTCAAGGAAGGGTAGAATTTCCTGCCGCCTGTTATGGTCAAGCGATGAGAGCGGCTCATCCATGAGAAGCAGTGACGGATTGGAGAGCAGTGCCCGCCCGATGGCAACGCGCTGGCGTTCACCGCCCGAAAGCGTTGTCGGCGAGCGCTGCTGCAAATGCTCAAGCCCAAGCAGCGCCACCACCCTGTCATAGGGCAAGCCCTCGCTGCGCCGTCCGGCCCAGCGCGCATAGGTCAAATTGGTCTTGACTGAAAGATGCGGAAACAACCGCGCATCCTGAAAGACATAGCCGATACGCCGCTGTTCCGGCGGCAGGTTGATCCCGTTGGCGCTGTCGAACAGCACGTGATCCCGGATGGTGATGCGGCCCTGTTTGGGACGTGTCACACCAGCGATCATTTTCAGAAGTGTTGTCTTGCCCGCGCCGGATTCTCCAAACAGCGCGGTGACACCGCCGCCTGCGGTAAACTCGGCAGCGACCGGAAACGATCCGACCTGCCCACTGACCGAAACGAACAGCGTATCGCTCATGACCGCCCTCCGCTTAAGCGCCGCTGCAACCATTCTGAGGCAACAACAGCAACAATGGAGATCACCACCGAAACGAGGATCAGCCGCAGGGCGGCGATATCACCATTCGGGCTTTGCAGCAGGGAATAGATCGCAAGCGACATGGTCTGCGTTTCACCGGGAATATTCGACACAAAGGTAATCGTTGCGCCAAACTCACCCAGCGCTTTGGCAAAGCCGAGTACGGCACCGGCCAATATACCCGGCAACAGCAGAGGCAGCGTCACCGTGAAGAAGACGACAACGCGCCCTGCCCCAAGCGAGCGCGCCGCCTCTTCAAGACCGCGATCAAGGCTCTCAATGGAAAGACGCATTGGCCGGACCAGCAAGGGAAAGGCCATGACACCCGCAGCCAGCGCAGCGCCGGTCCAGCGAAACGCGAAGGTCAGCCCGAAAATATCATTGAGAAAACCGCCAATGGTGCCGCGTGCGCCAAACCACACCAAAAGCAGATAGCCCGTCACCACAGGCGGGATAACCAGCGGCATGGTGATGACAGCCTGCAAGAGGCTCTTACCCCAAAAGGAATAACGCGCCAGAATCCACGCAATGATGAAAGCAAATGGCAGGGCAACGAGGATCGCGACCAGCGCGACCCTCAGCGACAGAAGAACAATGGCCCATTCTGCCTCACCCAGCACTATCAGCCCGCCTTGCCTGCGCCAACAAAGCCCTTCGACTTGATGATTTCCTGGCCCTCATCGCTGGCGAGGAAATCAAGGAAGGCCTTGCCTTCAGCCGATGGCTCCTTGCCAACAAGTGCAGCCGGATAGAGGATCGGCTTGTGAGTTGAATCGGCGAAACGATAGGCCTCAACCAGATCCGGCGCAGCGGTGTGATCCGAGGCATAGACAATGGATGCATTGGCTTCGCCGCGGCTGACAAATTCCAGCGCAGCACGCACATTCTCGGTGAACACAGCATTCTTGCTGACTTCATCCCAGATTTTCAGCGTTTCCAGCGCTGCCTTGCCGTACTTTCCAGCGGGAACGTTTGTGGGATCACCCATGGCAAAACGCCCGGCTTTCAGGATTTCAGCCGCGTCGCCCTTGTCCTTCTTGGTCAGGATAACAAGCGCGTTGCCCGCAATGACCTTGCGCGATGGCTTGTCGATCAGGTTGCGCTGTTCGAGATAATCCATCCAGTCAAGATCAGCCGAGATGAAGAGATTGGCGGGCGCGCCCTGCTCGATCTGCTTGGCCAGCGCCGACGATGCAGCGAATGAAGAAGTGACTTTCGTGCCCGTCTTGGCCTCGAACTTGGCAGCGGCAGTGTCGATCACTTCCTTCATGCTTGCCGCCGCAAAAACCGTTACTTTTTCGGCAGCAATGGCGCCATTGACACCCGCCATCGCCGCCAGAACCATAAAGCCCAAAATGAGAAATTTTTTCATGAGGTCCACCCCTGTCAGGAATCCATGGCGGTCTCACACCGGCCATGAATCCAGTTGCATTATACAGACATGATGGTGGGTCCGAACAAAGCGCGCGCGACCCGGACGCTCCCAAAACCCTTGACGCAGCGGCAGCCATCGACACTGCCAGAATGTCCTGAATGAACCCTCGGCCCCGAGTCAGAACGCGCCAAACTAGACTGGACTTGTTTGTCTTGTCGAGAGACAAAACACCCGCCAGTGACAGCGGGTGTTTTTGGTTTCGATTTGTGATTACGCCTGCGGTGTTGGCGTTTTCACATTGGCGATTGTCGCCTCGATATGATCGATGAGACTATCGGGCAATTTGAGACGCCCAGCCAGAAGATCAAGATAGCCGCGCTCGGCGCGGGTCTTTGCCTCAATGGCAAGGCGCGAAGCCGTATAAAGCTCAACCTTTTGCGCGTCGGTGACCGCCGCGGCAACCAGCGCATCAATATCGACAGGCGCATTGAGTTCCTGGGTCAAGAATTCCTGCGTGTCGCTGTTCAGACCCGACAGCGACAGCTTTTCGGCGATCCGCGCACGTTCCGCATCATCCACCTGCCCGTCAGCACGGGCGGCGGCAATCATGGCCCGCACCAGCACGAGAGCAAACTCATGCTCGCCCTGCGGCGCTGTTGCCGGATGGAAGCTTGAATCATCCGGCGGCGGCAACAGTTCCGGCTCGCCCGCCTTTGCCGTTTCAGCGGGGGTAGCTGGTGCATTGCCTGACTGGTAATTCTGATAGGCCTTGTAGGCGAGCCCAGCGACAGCGGCGAGACCACCAAGTTTCAGCGCACCGCCTGCGATGTCACGCCCTGTGCCTGTGCCCAAAAGCACGGCTGCCAGAGCGCCTGCGGCCAGCGGATTATCCTTGGCCATTTGTGTAGCCTTGCCGGCCGTATCTCGAACGGAGCTTCCAGTTCCGGGAATACTGCTTCCCAGAAAATCATCAAGAATCTTCTTCGGGTCGAACATGCAAATCTCCTCATGGCTGCACGAATGCGTTCCGACCTAGTTAGGGTCGGCACCGTGGCATTGCAATGACAGATGGATTTTTTGTGATCAGGAACCGATATGGTGCTTTTCGCCGCGCATTTTGGCGAGTTTCACCTGTTTTTGCCGTTCCGCAAAGCGAGCGCGGTCTTCAGCCGTCCGCTCATGATAGCATTTCGGGCAGGAGACGCCTTCCTCGAACAGGGTGGACATTTTGTCCTCGGGGGCAATCGGATTGCGGCAGGCGTGGCAAAGCTCCGCCTCGCCTTCAATGAGACCATGGCCGACCGATACGCGCTCGTCAAAGACGAAACATTCGCCTTCCCAGCGGCTTTCCTCGGCGGGAACCTCTTCGAGATATTTCAAAATACCGCCCTTCAGATGAAACACATCATCAAAGCCAAGGCCCTTGACGTAAGCTGTCGCCTTTTCGCAGCGGATACCGCCGGTGCAGAACATGGCGATCTTTTTGCCTTCCAGCTCTTCCCGGTGGTTTTCCACCCATTGCGGAAACTCGCGAAACGTTTTTGTCTGCGGATCAACCGCATTGGCAAAGGTACCAATGGCCGTTTCGTAATCATTGCGGGTATCGATGACGATGGTGTCAGGATCGGCAATCAGCGCGTTCCAGTCCTGCGCCGGAACATAGGTCCCAACGCTTTTCAGCGGATCGATATCCTCGACACCCATGGTGACGATTTCCTTTTTCAGCCGCACCTTCATGCGCTTGAAAGGCATTTCGCTCGCATAGGAATATTTCAGTTCCATGCCCGCAATGGCAGGCTCAGCCTCCAGAAACGCCACAAGCTTGTCGATGGCATCATGCGATCCCGCCACCGTACCGTTGATACCTTCGGCGGCCAGCAGCAGCGTGCCCTTGATCCCCGCGCCACAGCACAGCTGCGCCAACGGTTCCTGCAGCGACTGATAGTGCTCCAGACGGGCAAAACGATAAAGTGCTGCCACTTTGAAGGGCAAGTTTGCGGAATGATCGATCATGATCCCCTGCAACTACTGCTCCCAAGCGATGATTTCAAGAGATTTGCATGGGATACGGGTATTAATGGGCGCTATATGCCTGATGGGTGGTGGCGCGATGGTGTGGTATTACAAAAGGTGCAGAACTTAGCTCACCCGCAACCCACTCCTCCCCGTCATCCTCGGGCTTGACCCGAGGACCCACGGTTAGGGAAATCAAACAGATCCAGATGTTTGGCTCTTTTATATTATGGGTCCTCGGGTCAAGCCCGAGGATGACGGGGGAAGGGTGAGTTACGGGGGGAGCCAAGTTCTGCACCTTTTGTGATTTGCAACCTTTTTGATCAGCAATCTTTGCGATTAGCGTTGCATCCACACTCTCCCTCATGGTGAGCTTGTCGAACCACGAACCACGCTCACACACCACCCACACACCATCGCGATACCCAATACTTATCCAACAGACCCGAAAGCCCCCGATAATTCCCTTGCAACTAAACACAAGGGATCGCCATGTTTTCAGAACAGAACATCAGGGATATCAGCAGCGAAGCCAAACGGGCGGGCATGGAACCGGCAGCACTTCTTGCCGTCGCACAGGTTGAGAGCGGCGGTGTCTGCTTCTACAAGGTTGATGGCCGCGATGAACCGCCCATTCGCTTTGAGGGGCATTATTTCGACCAACGCCTGTCGGGCAATCAGCGGCGGAACGCTCGCGACAAGGGCCTTGCAAACCCCGTGGCGGGTGCGGTTCGCAATCCGGTATCGCAGGCGGCGCGCTGGCAGTTGCTGGGTGCAGCCGTCGCAATCAACCGGCAGGCCGCCTATGAATCCGTGTCATGGGGGATCGGGCAGGTGATGGGCGCCCATTGGAAATGGCTTGGTTATGACAGCATCGACGCCCTTGTGGATGAGGCACGCGGATCGCTGAAAGGGCAACTTCGCCTGATGATCCGCTTCATCGACAAGAGTGGCCTCACCCCTGTTTTGGCGCGGCACGACTGGAAGGCTTTTGCACGCGCCTATAATGGTCCAAACTTCACACAGAACCGCTATGATACCAAATTGTCGCTCGCCTGGCGCCGATATGCTGCGGTTGAATCTCTCGATAGGGCAGCAAGCGGTAGACAAAGCGGCTTCGTATGACTAAATCGATTGAACCCATAAACAGCGGAGAGTTTGACATGGCCCAGAAGACCGATTTGCTATTACCCGTTCTGAAAGGCCAGCCGGTTATTCCTGTTATTCTCGTCCATAACGTTGCCGATGCCGTACCTCTGGCGCGCGCGCTTGCAGCCGGTGGACTTCCAGCCATCGAAATCACCCTGCGCACAGCGGCAGCACTTGAAGCGATCCGCGCCGTTGCCAATGAAGTGCCTGAAGCCATTGTCGGTGCCGGCACTATTCTCAATGCGCGCCAGTATGAAGAGGCGAGTGCCGCCGGATCGCGTTTTATCGTCAGCCCCGGCGCGACGCCGCAGTTGCTGAAGGCCGCGGCTGCGGGCAAGGTTCCCCTGCTTCCCGGTGCCATTACCCCGGCAGAAATCATGAGCCTGCGCGAAGAGGGCTACACGATGCTCAAATTCTTCCCCGCCGAACAGGCTGGCGGCGCTTCGTTCCTCAAATCCCTGTCGTCGCCGTTTGCTGGCATTCAATTCTGCCCGACTGGTGGTATCGGCGCTGGCAATGCCAAAACCTATCTTGACCTGCCCAACGTTGTTTGTGTTGGCGGCTCATGGGTTGCCCCTGACAATCTGGTTCAGGCCGGAAAATGGGACGAGATTACCGCGCTTGCCGCTGAGGCTGCAAAATTGGCGAGGTAAGACTGATATCTCTCATCGGTATCGCTGGGTGATATATCCGGCATTCGTGGCTCTGCCGGGGTTCACCCCCCTCTGTCCTGTCGGACATCTCCCCCACAAGGGGGGAGATCAGCTGTACTCCTGCCTTTGCACAACTTGAAACGTTTCCTGTTGTGGGAAAGCGTTCATGCCAATGTGATCTCCCCCCTTGTGGGGGAGATGTCCGACAGGACAGAGGGGGGTGAGCACCGCCGATGCATGGTTCGTGGTTCGACAAGCTCACCATGAGGGAGAGTGAGGATGTAACGCTAATCGCCAGCATTGCAGGTCATTAAGGTCGCAGAACTCGCTCTCTTCATCACCCCTCACCCTCATGGTGAGCTTGTCGAACCACGAACCGCCCACCACCCACTCCCACACATGCAGCAACCACCCATCAAACAAAAAGGGCGGCCCGTTTCGGAGCCGCCCTTTTTGTTTAAACTCTAAAACAGCAATCAGTTCGTGGAAGTGAACTTTGCAATCGACAGGAACGTAACAGCCTTGCCCGTGAACTTGTTGGCATCGGATACCGGCAGAGCCTGCTGGAAACCTGCGGTGTAAACGGTTGTAGGAGCGGCACGCATTGCCTCGTTGCGCAAAACAGCCGGTTCAACATTCGGCGACGTCTCGGCGACCTGCTGGTTCGACAATGCACGATCCGACACATCCGAGGACACCTGAATGGCCTTGGCGCCCTGATTCTGCGCTGCCTGACGACGCGGCTTCGATGTCTTGCTGGTGGTGATCACGCCGCTATCAAGCATGGCGACTGGATCGGCAGAACCACCGGCATCCAGCATCGTGCGGCGCAGCGAAGGCTGAGGCTCATTGGAAGCCACTTGTGTATTCTGTGTCGGCGCAGGCTTGTTGCGAACAACGCGGCCACCCGTGGTCGCAGGCAATGTCGGCATGGCTTGCGCCGTTGCAACGGTCGGAGCTTTGCCACGGGTCTTATCAGACTGCTTGATAATCGCTTCCAGATCGTCATTGGGAACTGGAATGACATCATGCTCGGTTGCAGCCGCAACCTCGGGTGCAGACGCACCCTGGGGTGCAGCAGCAACCTGTGCAGTCGGCATGGCCGGACGCGGGTTCGGCACAACTGATGCGACCATCATGTCACTGTGCTTTGGACCGGTCTGCGGCTTGTCAAAGGGAACAGGAACCAGCGCATTGACCATTTCCGGTTGAGCCGGTGCCTGCTCATTGGCTGGCGTGTTCACATTGGCCGCGATCATGTCACGAATAGCGCTTGCACTGTCGGTCGGACGCGGTGTCGGCAAAGCAGCCACAACGGTCGACGGTTCTTCGGCCAGTGCATTAAGTGTTGCCGGAGCAGCAGGTTCGGGTGTCGGCGCATAATCAGGACGGCGCAGCGGAACAGGAACATTGAATGCCAGAGCAGCATTGTCCTCGGGACCCGCAACAAGTGGCGCATCAGGACGCGGTGCTTCAACCGGTGCTGGCGCATTGCGTGTCGGCAAAGCCGGTGCGATAGGGGTCGATGCGGGCTGCGCACCAGCGACACCCGGCAAGGACGAACCACCCTCGTCATCATCCGATGCCGCGGCTGGTGCAGCACGGGCTACACTGCGCGATGGGGTTGGGGCCGAAGCCACGGCAACCCCGGCTTCGCCGGAATCCTCCTCGTCGTCGGCACCACCGCCGCCAAAGAGCATACCAAAGAGCGTCTTGCTGCGACCGCCGGATCTGGAGGAATTGCTGGCAACCTGAACGGAGCCACCGCTACGCTTGCGGGATTCATAGGCAGCAACAGCCTGCTCATAACCGGGCAATGGCTTACCATCAGCAGGAATATGCATTGTCTTGCCATCGGGGAACACGGCCAGCAATTCGCGGCGGCTCATGCGCGGCCACATGCGGACATTGCCGACATCGGTGTGGACGAACGGCGAGCCAGATGTCGGGTAGTAGCCCACACCGCCTGCCTGGAATTTCAGCGCGGTAACGCGCAGGGTCGAGAGCTTTACACCGGGCAGATACCAATCCATCGCCTTGCCGAGCATGTGCTGGCTTGTCTTGGCAACGCCGCGGCTACGCGAGCGCAGCATCGAATTGGTTGCAGGAGAGCGATAGGCCGAAACCACATGAATATAGTCTGATCCGCCAACCGTCTGATAAACCTGCCAGACCAGATCGAACAGGCGGGGGTCCATGTTCGTTGGTTCATTGCGACGCCAGTCGCGCAGGAATCGATTGAGCTTGTTCAGGCCGTCCTGCTGATAACGTCCATTCTTCTTGAACGTGATTTCAGCGCGCTCTTTCGTGTGGATGAAATAGAGTTTGAGAGTCCGGGTCTCAGCGGAAGCCTGCGCCGATGCAAACAGCATCGAGCCGAAGACCATGAGGAACACAAACCAGCTGGCGCGTACAAAAGAAACTGCCGTTGATTTGCCGTTCTGTGCATGATTCATGTTTGACAATGTCGTCCCAACCTTGACCGTTTTTCCAGTCCCCGAATATCTGGATTATCCGATTTAATGGTTAATGGTCACTTATTGAAGAACAAATACGTTGAGAGCATGGCAAAAACCGACGCGCAAAGAGCTGATTTAAGACATGGTCAACGGATGGTTAACAGCACAATTAAGACGTTTTGGTGATAGAATCCACCCTTCATAGGTCTTAACCATGCACGTTTTGTAACCAAAGAATACGCTACTGGAACAAACACAGAGGAACTTTTAAGCTTTAGCTTATCGAAACTATCCTCCATGATTCGCGTTTGAACAAGCTGCAGACACGCAAAAAACGGTGCTTAAATGAATATCCACAGCCGCCATTATCCATACGCCGCCGCCGGAAAGTCGGGCGCAGCAACCGCGAAAGCCGAACAGACCGCGTTGGGCGCCCTGCCCGAATGGAACCTTGCTGATCTTTATCCCTCCGCTGATAGCAGCGAGCTGAAAGCAGATCTGAAAAAGGCCGATGAGCTTGCGGTGCTGTTTGCCAATCGCTGGAAAGGCAATCTGGCTGACGAAGCGGCAAAGCCAAAAGGTGGCAACTTTGCTGAAGCCATTAAGGAATTCGAGGCGCTGGATGAACTCATCGGCAAGATCGTCTCCTATGCCGGGCTTGTTTATGCGGGCGATACATCCGATCCCAAACGCGCCAAGCTCTATGGCGACATTCAGGAAAAGATGACCAACGCCAGTGCCCATCTCATCTTTTTCAGCCTTGAACTCAACCGCATTGATGATGCGGTGATTGAAAAGGCGATGGATGATAACCCTGCCATCGGCCATTACCGCCCGTGGCTGGTGGACCTGCGCAAGGACAAGCCGTACCAGCTCGAAGACAAGATCGAACAGCTTTTCCATGAAAAGTCGATCACCGGCCGCGGCGCATGGAACCGCCTGTTCGATGAAACCATGACGGCGCTGCGCTTTGAGGTTGATGGCGAGGACCTCGCGCTCGAACCGACACTCAATATGCTGCAGGATGCCGACGGTTCCGTGCGCAAAAAGGCCTCCGATGCACTGGCGAAGACCTTCAAGGAAAATCTGCGCACCTTCACGCTGATCACCAACACCCTGTCCAAGGACAAGGAAATTTCCGATCGCTGGCGCGGTTTTCAGGATATTGCCGACAGCCGCCACCTCGCCAACCGTGTTGAACGGGAAGTGGTGGATGCACTGGCGGAAGCCGTGCAGGCCGCCTATCCACGTCTATCGCACCGGTATTATGCACTGAAAGCCAAATGGCTCGGCCTTGATTATTTGAACAATTGGGACCGCAACGCTCCGCTGCCGGAAACACCGCAGGCGGTGATCCCGTGGACGGAAGCCAAGGAAACGGTGCTATCGGCCTATCGCGGCTTTGCCCCTGAAATGGCTGATATTGCTCGCGATTTCTTCGACAAGAACTGGATCGATGCGCCGACCCGCCCCGGGAAATCACCGGGTGCCTTTGCTCATCCCACGGTGCCTTCGGTCCACCCTTACGTGCTGCTCAACTATATGGGCAAGCCGCGCGATGTGATGACGCTTGCCCATGAACTTGGCCACGGCGTGCATCAGGTGCTTGCTGGCGATCAGGGCGCGCTGATGGCGTCGACACCGCTGACGCTGGCCGAAACAGCTTCGGTTTTCGGCGAAATGCTGACCTTCCGCTCGCTGCTGGAAAAGACGAAGGACAAGCGCGAACGCAAGGCCATGCTGGCACAAAAGGCCGAGGACATGATCAATACGGTCGTGCGCCAGATCGCCTTCTATCTGTTCGAGCGCCGGGTGCATACGGAACGCGCCCATGGCGAACTCACATCCGACCGTATCGGTGAAATCTGGCTGGATGTACAGAAGGAGAGCCTTGGACCGGCGATCAAGTTCGGCCCCGGCTATGAGACCTTCTGGACCTATATTCCGCACTTCATCCATTCACCATTCTACGTCTATGCCTATGCTTTCGGCGATTGTCTGGTGAATTCGCTTTACGCTGTTTACCAGAATGCCGAGGCGGGCTTTCAGGAGAAATATTTCGATATGCTGAAGGCTGGCGGCACGAAGCACCATTCGGAACTGCTGGCACCATTCGGCCTCGACGCCACGGACCCGGCTTTCTGGCAAAAGGGTCTTTCGGTCATTGAAGGCATTATTGACGAGCTGGAGGCGATGGACTCGTAAGAATGCATGTTCCCGCCCACACGCCATATGATGGTTCGGCGCAACCCTTCACCATAGGCTTGCATCAGCTTGACCTGAAGGACTGGATCGAGATTGACGGCAATCTCGTCCCCTACCTTGCGGAAAAACGCCGTCTGTTCGGGCTGCACGGGCAGAAGATTTTCGTCGAAGAGCCGGGGACAGGGGAAGCGCAGAAGGAAGTGCTCGAGCTTTTGAGCGATCATCTCGTCGCACATTATCCCGCGCACTATGTACGGAATGGCGGGAATATCGGCATTATGGGATGGGATGAAATGGTCCCGCTTGGCAAAGCCGATGCGCCGTTTCTGCATCGCGCCGCCAAACTTGTGCAGGAAGATCTTGTCCTGATGCGCAAGGACGATGCGCGCGGTTGGCATCTGGCAGCCGCATCTCTTTCTTTCCCGTCATCATGGACGCTTCTGGAAAAATTCGGCCGGTCCATGGAGGATATTCATGCGCCGGTGCCGGATTTTGGTACGGGCACGCGCAATGCCGGACTTATCAGCCGCATGTTCGACAATCTTCGGCCCGATCGTTCCGTCTATCGCATGAACTGGTCGCTGCAACCGGATGCCAATCTCTACCACCCGCTTTCCAGCCACCAGAAGGGCGCACGCTATACGGACGAGGATATCGTCGCGCAGAGCTTTGTCCGCGTCGAGCGCCAGACCTTGCGCAAGCTGCCCGCGTCGGGCGACATTCTCTTCACCATTCGCATTCATCTCGATCCGGTTGCCACATTGAAAAAACATCCGGAATGCCGCGCTGTCGCCGAAGCATTTGCTGCGCAACTTCTGTCTCTTAATGAGGCACAAGCCCAATATAAAGGCATTATTGCCATTCGGAACCGGTTGATCGACGCACTAAACGCACTTTAATGCGCTTCAATTAACAGTAGTTGCAGTTTTACCCGTTCCGGGTGAACGGTTGTTTGCTCTTTGTCATGACAATGCTCTATGGTTTCTTTGAAGCGGTGAAATAACCGCTGCCCTCATTGATGGAGATTAAAAAATTAGGAGTAGCAAAAAAATGGCGAAGGCGAATTGGCCTGTACATGGAGAAATTACTGGTCCGATTGTGATGATCGGTTTCGGGTCCATCGGACGGGGTACCCTGCCCCTCATAGAGCGCCACTTCAAATTCGATAAATCCCGCGTGGTCGTCATCGACCCGAGTGATGCCAACAAGAAACTGCTCGACGAGCGTGGCATCCGCTTCATTCAGGAAGCCGTTACCAAGGAAAATTACAAGACGCTGTTGAAGCCATTGCTGACTGCAGGCGGTGGCCAGGGTTTTTGCGTCAATCTGTCCGTCGACACGTCGTCAGTCGATATTATGCGCCTTTGCCGTAAGGTTGGCTCGCTCTATATCGACACGGTTATCGAGCCATGGGCCGGTTTTTATTACGCAGGCGGCGACAATGCCAAGCGCACCAATTACGCGCTGCGCGAGACATTGCTGGCGGAAAAGCGCCGTAAGCCCGGGGGTACGACAGCCGTATCGTGCAGTGGCGCCAATCCGGGCATGGTGTCGTGGTTTGTCAAACAGGCCATGGTCAATCTTGCCAAAGACATGGGCATCGAACACGCCGAACCAGCGCGCGATGATCGCGATGGTTGGGCGCGCCTGATGCGCAAGACCGGCATCAAGGGCATCCATATTGCCGAGCGCGACACGCAGCGCGCCAGCGGTCCAAAGCCCTTTGGTGTGTTCTGGAACACATGGTCGGTTGATGGCTTTATCTCCGAAGGTTTGCAGCCCGCAGAACTTGGCTGGGGAACCCACGAGAAGTGGCTGCCCAAAAACGCCCGCAAGCAGAAGAAGGGCAACAAGGCGGCAATCTTCCTCGAACAGCCCGGCGCCGATACCCGTATCCGCACCTGGTGCCCCACCGAGGGACCGCAGTTCGGCCTGCTTGTCACCCACAATGAAGCAATCTCCATTGCGGATTTCTTCACGGTCTTCGACAAGAAGGGCAAGGCTGCCTATCGCCCGACCTGCCACTACGCCTATCATCCGTCCAATGTGGCAACGCTGTCGCTCGATGAGATGTTCGGTGCCGCGGGCCAACCGCAGCCGATCCATCACGTTCTGGAAGAATCCGAGATCGTTGATGGCGCGGATGAGCTTGGCGTGTTGCTCTATGGCCACGACAGGAATGCCTACTGGTATGGCTCACAGCTGACCATCGAGGAAGCGCGCAAGATGGCACCTTACCAGAATGCGACGGGTCTGCAGGTCAGTTCTGCCGTTCTCTCGGGCATGGTCTGGGCACTGGAAAACCCGGAAGCCGGTATCGTCGAAACCGACGAAATCGATTTCCGCCGCTGCCTTGAAATCCAAAAACCCTATCTCGGCCCGCTCAAGGGCCATTATACGGACTGGACACCACTGGAAAATCGCCCCGGTTTCTTCAAGGAAGATATCGACACCAGCGACCCCTGGCAGTTCCGCAACATTCTCGTGCATTGATAAAAACGGCAACCCCAGGGTTGCCGTTTTTGTTTCCGGCGCTGTCCGTGGTTTGCCATGCGACGGGCTCAGGAAGCTCACCATAAAGGAGATGGATGCAACGCGAATCGCGAAGGTTGCAGAAAAAGGTTGCAGAACTTGACTCCCCGGCCCCCACCCTACCGCAACCCACCCCACCGTCATCCTCGGGCTTGACCCGAGGACCCATGTTGATAACTGCTGAGTATCGGTTCGCTTATTCTCCTTAGCCGTGGGTCCTCGGGTCAAGCCCGAGGATGACGGTGGGTAGGTTGCGGTGGGGTAGATTGCGGTAAGGTGGGTTGCTGGGAAGCCAAGTTCTGCAATGGTGGAGATTAGTTTTGCAACCAAACCAAACCCCTCATCCTGAGCTTGTCGAAGGGCGCAACAATCGATTTGCAGCCGACCAAATTATACCCTCCCCGTTACCACGCCCGCTTTTGCGTCTGGCTATTGAAAGGTGGGAAAGACGGGCGATCCAAAAGGGAACGCGGGGTCTTGGTATTGGTAGTGTAGTCATGCGTTCCCCGGAGATTTTCCTGTTTGAACCAAGAAAATAACCGGATCACCCGTCCCGATGACTGGTTTTACCCTTGTGAGATAAAACCCTTCCTCTGCGGTTGGGTTCTCCCCGCAGATGAAATCACCGATCCTTTCCTGACTTCAGAAGGTTTCCGGAGCATTCCCGCCGGAAAGGACACCATCAGAATAAGCGAGGTGGGATGGTGTTGGATAAGTTGGTGTGATTTTTTTTGAAAATGGGTGGTTGCATCAGCATGGTGCGTGGTTCGACAAGCTCACCATGAGGGAGAGAGGTGGGTTGCAGGGAGCCAAGTTCTGCAAGCTTTGCGCTGCACCTTTTGCGCTGCGATCTCTGCGATTAGCGTTACATCCGCCCAAGCCCCTCATGGTGAGCTTGTCGAACCACGAACCACAGCGGCATTCACCCCCCTCTGCCCTGTCGGGCATCTCCCCCACAAGGGGGGAGATCAGCCTTCACTACTGCCTTTGCACAATCTGCAATATTTCCTGTTGTGCAAAAGCGTTCATGTCCATGTGATCTCCCCCCTTGTGGGGGGTCCGAAGGACGGGCGAGACCCGTGGCTCGCCCCGGAGTCCGACAGGACAGAGGGGGGTGAAAGTAAGAGAAGATACCATCTCGCCAACATTTAAGTATGCTGCAAAGGCACCCAACCACAAAACAACAGCCCTCTCCGCTACCCACCCACAATTGACAATATAACAATTTGTACATATCCTCATATAAACAAATCATTATATCATTATGGGTGACTCTCATGAACATTCTCAATGTCGGGTTGTTTTCTCTCGCCGCGATTGTCCTGTTGGGTTCACCGGGCCCCGGCATTGCCGCCTTGATTGCTGTTGGCCGCGAAAAGGGGTTTGCCGGAGGGCTCGGCTTTTACGGTGGATTGCAGATCGGGCTTGCCCTTGCTGCCGGGATCAGCGCGGCCGGACTGTTTTCCATCATTCAGGCCATACCCATGGCAATGACCGCCATGACAATTCTGGCAACGCTCTATCTGCTTTATCTTGCCTACAGCATCGTTACCGCCCCGGTTGGCATGGATGCAGGCAGGCAAGATACAGGTTTTGCCGGAACCGCTCTTGGCGGCTTTCTTCTTGGAATCACCAACCCCAAGGCCTACATCGCCTTCATATCCCTGATGGCGTCCTACCCTATCATCAACGCCAACAATTCCGCCGACGTGACCGTCAAATGGCTGGTATGTATCATCGTGATGGTGGTGGTCGACATTCTCTGGCTATGGTTGGGCGTGATCATTCAGAAAGCCAATATGAAGCCCCGCTCCGAGCGCCTTCTCAATATCGCAATGGGCAGTATCATAGCGGGAACCACCGTTATCGCCCTGATATGATCCGGCACCCCGCGCCAATTCATTAAACTTATATCTTGTTTTTGCTCGATTTTCGCGGCATTGAAGAGGGCAACCTCATCAGGAGATTGATCGGATGAAACGTATTTCACTGGCCTTCAGCGCAGCGACCATGGCTCTGGCACTCAGCGCTTGCCAGACAGGCCCTATCAGGGACAGCGGACCGGTGGAGGCTTCCCGACCGACAGATGCCATTCAGGGCCAATGGTTTGATACTTCGGGCGTTGCTTTTTCGAATTTCAACAATGGCGTTTTCGAAAGCCGGGCTAACGACACCAAGGAAAAAATTGCTGAAGGTAGCTATCGCTTTGTTTCAGCCACCTTAATCCAGATCAACTTTCGCGCTTTTGCCCGTCAGGGCGCGCAATCCTTGGTTAATTGCTCGCTTGTAAATGCAGGGCAGCAGTTGAACTGCACTTCATCCACTAACCAGCAATTCTCGCTGACGCGCCGCGGCGGCCAGACGGGCTGACAACACCTGGTCAGCCCTAACCACCCGGGCTGACCATCTTCCTATAGTTTAGCGGCGAAAACTGCCGCCATTCCCTTGCATGCCACGCCAACTAATGAAAGCATCGGCGCATCTGTCAGACAGGTGCCAACGACCGATGACAACATCAGGCGATCTCAACAGGGGAACACTTCATGTCAAAAATCCTCGCCAGAATTCTGCTCACCACCTCCGCCCTCACCATGACGGCTGGAGCAGCGCTAGCCGACTACACACTCAATATTCTTCACATCAATGATTTCCACTCGCGGCAGGAATCGATCAACAAATATGATTCAACCTGCTCAGCTGAAGAGGAAACCAAGAACGAGTGTTTTGGCGGCATTGCCCGGGTAAAAACCAAGGTTGATGAGCGCCGTGCAGCCCTGTCCAAGGACGGCGGCAACGTGATCCTCCTCAATGCCGGTGATGAGTTTCAGGGATCGCTGTTCTATACAACCTATAAGGGCGACGACACAGCCGAGTTCATGAACGGCATTGGCTATGACGTCATGGCTCTCGGCAATCATGAATTCGACGACGGTGTGGATACACTGGCAAAATTCCTCGGCAAGGTGAAATTCCCGGTCATTTCGGCCAATACACAGGCCGCAGAAGGCTCGCCAATATCAGGCAAATACAAACCCTATGTGATCAAGGAAATCGGCGGGCAAAAAATCGGCATTGTGTCGGTTATCACAACCGACACCGCTGACATCTCGACACCCGGACCCACTGTCAAGTTTGCCGACGAAATCGAAACTCTGAAAAAAGAAGTCGAGGCGCTCAAAGCCGAAGGCGTCAACAAGATCATCGCCCTCAACCATGATGGCTATGTCAAGGACAAGGAGATCGCCGCCGCCGTCGATGGCATCGATGTGATCGTTGGCGGCCACAGCCATACACTGTTGTCGAACACCGATCCGCAGGCCCTTGGACCCTATCCAACATTGGTCAAGGGACCATCCGGCCGTGATGTGCCCATCGTTCAGGCTAAATCCTATTCCAAATATCTCGGTGAATTGAAAGTGACCTTCGATGATGACGGCAATGTCATCAAAAGCGAAGGCGCGCCGATCCTGCTCGATTTCTCCGTCGTGCCTGACGCTGCCTATCTCGCGCGGGTCAAGGAACTCGCCAAGCCGATTGAGGCCCTGAAAGCCCTTAAAGTGGCCGAATCCAGCGGCGTCATAGAAGCCGCGCGTGAAGTCTGCCGCGCTGTCGAATGCTCCATGGGCAACCTTGTTGCCGATGCCATGGTCGACCGGGTCAAGGATCAGGGCATGACCATTGCCATTATCAATGGCGGCGGTCTGCGCGCCTCCATCGACGCCGGTGATGTGACGATGGGCGAAGTGCTGACAGTCCTGCCCTTCCAGAACACATTGTCGACCTTCCAGCTCAAGGGTGCTGATGTGGTGGTGGCGCTTGAAAATGGTGTCAGCCAGATTGATCAGGGTGCGGGCCGTTTTGCGCAGGTTTCCGGCCTCAAATACGCTTTCGACGTATCGAAGCCGGTTGGCCAGCGCGTATCAGCGGTTGAAGTGCGCGATGGCGACAATTGGAAGCCGATTGATACGGCGGCAACCTATGGTGTTGTCTCCAACAACTATATGCGGGCGGGTGGTGACGGCTACAAGATTTTCGCCACCAATGCTGTTAATGCCTATGATTTCGGCCCTGGCCTTGAAGCAGTGGTTTCCGACTATCTGGCCAAGAATACGCCATATAAGCCCTATACGGATGGCCGGATAACGGTTCTTGCCGCCGCAGCACAGACGGCACCCGCGGCAACTGATCCGGCTCCGCCGGTCAAGCCCACTGCAGAACCGGCCAAGCCTGTAGCTGCAGCCCCGGCATCTACCGCAGCCGCACCATCCACCTATACCATCAAACGCGGCGACAATTTCTGGAACATTGCCAAGCAGGTTTATGGCAACGGTTTCGACTGGAAAAAACTGGCGGAGGCCAATCCGAAAATGATCGCCATGAAGCTGCCGATCGGCAGTGAAATGAAAATCCCGCCGAAATAGCCTCGGCTAGGACAAACAGTCCTAGGGGTGCTTTTTGAACCCGGTATAACTTGAATGTTGTGCCGGGTTCTTTCATATCTCGCCTGATTTGTGCGTCGGATTGCAATTTACCCCCTATCGCTGCGTCTTTTCGCGCCCTTGCAATCCCGGCCTTCACCACTAGGTTCCAACCGCAAAGCAGGAGTTGAAAGAGATGACGATGTCTGGTGAGGTTGGTGTGGCAATCAAGAAGCCCGGCGACCATCCGCGCATCGAAACGTCAAAAATTGGCGTTCTTCTTGTCAATCTGGGTACGCCAGATGGCACCGATGTCACCTCCATGCGCCGTTACCTCAGGGAATTCCTGTCAGACAAACGCGTCATCGAATGGCCGCGCGCCATCTGGCTGCCAGTGCTCTACGGCATTGTTCTGAACACCCGCCCGAAAAAATCCGGTGCCCTTTACGACAAGATCTGGAACCGCGAGCGCAATGAATCGCCGCTGCGTACCTATACCCGCGCGCAGAGCGAAAAGCTGGCGGCGGCCCTGTCATCGCAGCCTGGTGTGATCGTCGACTGGGGTATGCGCTATGGACAACCCTCGATTGAGGAGGCTCTGCTGCGTCTCGATAGCCAAGGTTGCAAGCGCATCGTCATGTTCCCGCTCTATCCGCAATATTCGGCAACGACGACGGCAACCGTGAACGACAAATTCTTCGAAGCGCTGATCAAGATGCGCTTCATGCCGGCGACACGCACCGTGCCATCCTATCAGGATGAGGCTGTTTATATCGATGCCCTCGCGGTTTCCATCGAGAAGCATTTCGCCACGCTCGATTTCGAGCCGGAAGTGGTCATTGCCTCCTATCACGGTATCCCGCAAAGCTATTTCAAACGCGGCGACCCCTATCCCTGCCATTGCTGGAAGACGACGCGGCTGTTGCGCGAGCGGCTTGGTTGGGACGAGAAGAAGCTGATCACCTGTTTCCAGTCCCGCTTCGGTCCCGAAGAATGGATGCAGCCCTATACGGACAAGACAGTTGAAAAACTTGGCCGGGAAGGCGTGAAATCCATCGCCGTTTTCAATCCCGGCTTTGTGGCCGATTGTCTGGAAACGCTGGAGGAAATTGCCGTTGAGGCCGGGAAAACCTTCCGTGACAGTGGCGGCGTCAACTTCACCCATATCCCCTGCCTCAATGATTCCGACGAGGGCATGAAGGTGATTGAAGCGCTGGTCCGGCGCGAATTGCAGGGCTGGATCTGAACGGGCGGAACCCCTGTATAATTGATGCTCAAGCCTTTCTGAGATCATGACTTTAGTCTATCTTGGCATTACCCCTGCAAAGGGCAATGATACGAGATGACATTGGTCCTGATGTCACGCAAGGGAGAGTATAATGCCGTTCAACGGTTTTGATTTTACCATTCCGGTACTGGTTGTTCTGGTGCTGGTTGTACTTTTCGCAGGTGTTAAAACCGTACCGCAAGGTTACAACTATACCATCGAGCGTTTTGGTAAGTATACCCGCACCCTTGCGCCCGGCCTCAGCCTTATCGTCCCGTTCTTTGATCGCATCGGCGCCAAGCTGAACATGATGGAACAGGTGCTCGACGTTCAGACACAGGAAGTCATCACCAAGGACAATGCCAACATCGCTGTCGACGGTATCGCCTTCTATCAGATTCTCAATGCACCACAGGCCGCCTATCAGGTCAGCGGATTGCAGAACGCCATTTTGAACCTCACCATGACCAATATCCGTACGGTCATGGGCTCGATGGACCTCGATGAACTCCTGTCCAACCGCGATGCAATCAATGACCGTCTCCTGCGTGTGGTTGACGAGGCCGCACATTCCTGGGGCATCAAGATGACCCGCGTTATGATCAAGGACATCAATCCACCCAAGGATCTGCTCGACTCCATGGCGCGCCAGATGAAGGCGGAGCGTGAGAAGCGTGCATTGGTTCTGGAAGCAGAAGGCAACCGCAACGCGCAAATCCTGCGCGCCGAGGGGCTGAAGCAGGCGCAAATTCTTGAAGCCGAGGGCAAGCGTGAAGCCGCCTATCGCGAGGCCGAAGGCCGTGAACGTCTGGCGCTGGCTGAAGCCAAAGCAACCGAGCTTGTTTCGGCGGCGATCAGCAATGGTAACGTGCAGGCAATCAACTACTTTGTTGCCCAGAAATACACCGAGGCTTTCGGCAAATTCGCAACCAGCAACAACCAGAAACTCATTCTGATGCCGATGGAAGCATCGTCACTGGTCGGTACCCTCGGCGGCATCGGCGCTATTGCCCGGGAGGTCTTTGGCGATACGGCTCAGACGACGGAGCGGGCAGCAAGCCCGGCACAGCCGGCGCGAGGACGCACCGTTCCGGGCACCACAGGTGGTTCCGGCCAGTCGTCGTAACCAACCAGCGGAGGAGTTGCACTGATGTTGGAACATCTCTTCTACGAACTTGGTCCCTGGAACTGGGTAGTGCTCGGCTTTGCCCTGCTTATTTTTGAAGTGGCAGCGCCCGGCATCTTCCTTCTATGGTTCGGTATCGCCGCCATTATCGTCGGCTTCCTGACAATCCTCGTGCTTGGACCGCTATTCGCCATTGGCTGGCAGATCCAGATCATCCTGTTTCTGGTTTTGTCGGTGATTTCGGTGTTCATCGGGCGGCGGTTCATGGGCGCAACCGATGTGCCCACGGATGAACCGCTGCTCAACCGGCGCAATGACCAGCTGATTGGCCAGATCGTCGTGCTCGAAGAGGCAACGGTCAACGGGCGTGGACGCGCACGGATTGGCGACAGCCTCTGGCGTGTCAAAGGCCCCGATTTAGCTGCTGGCAGCCAAGTGAGAATTACCGGAACCGATCAGGGAACGCTGACGGTGGAAGCGGCTTGAGTTGATTGCGCGATGGTGGTTCGTGGTTCGACAAGCTCACCATGAGGGAAAGTGTGGATGCAATGCTATTCACAAAGATTGCAGAATAAAGCTCCCCTCATTCTGAGCCTGTCAAAGGGCCTCATGGTGAGCTTGTCGAACCACGAACCCACGAACCACGCGCAATAACCCCTGCAGCCCTCAGGCAGCACCGATCCGCAGCAGATCGTGGAAATGCACGATACCGACGGGGAAATTATCCTCGGTAACGATCAACGCGCCGATGTTATACTCGTTGAGCAAAGCCAACGCCGCACTTGCGAGCATGCTTGTCGGCACGGTTTTCGGATTGCGCGTCATCACTTCCTCAACCTTCATGCCCACCAGATTGCGGTGAAGGTTGCGCGACAGATCGCCATCGGTGATGATTCCGGCCAGCGAGCCATCATCATTTTGCACGGCAATACAGCCAAAGCGCTTGTCCGACAGCACCTTCATCGCATCGGGAATGGAGGTTCCCAGCGGAACCAGCGGAATCTGGTCACCGCGATGCATGATCTCGCGCACATGGGTCAGGCTCGCGCCCAGCGATCCGCCCGGATGGAATGTCTTGAAGTCAATAGCCGTGAAACCCCGCGCCTCAAGCAGAGCGATGGCTATCGCATCCCCTACGGCCAGTTGCACCAGCGGCGATGTGGTCGGCGCAAGCCCATGCGGGCATGCTTCGGTAATTTTTGGCAGCAACAGCACCACGTCTGCGGCCGTTGCCAGTGCCGAGTTTTCACCCGCCGTCAAGGCGATCAGCGGAATACGGAACCGTCTGGAATAGCTGACGATACCTTTGAGTTCTGCCGTATCACCCGACCAGGAGATGGCGAGAATGGCATCGTCACTACCAATCATGCCGAGATCGCCATGATTGGCTTCGGCTGGATGCACGAAAAAAGCGGGCGTGCCCGTCGAGGCAAAGGTCGCCGCAATCTTGGCACCGATATGGCCGCTCTTGCCGACGCCCGTTACGATAATTCTGCCGCGCACCGCTGCAATGCTCTCAACAGCCCGAGCGAAAGCATCAGCCAGATTTCCATCCAGCGCTTCGCGCAATGCGCTCAGCCCGTCTCTCTCGGTTGAAATTGTCCGCTTTGCTGAATCGATCGCTGCGGATTTGTCGAGTTTGGTGTCGTTTATTGCCTGCATGGCCAGAACCGTTAGCGCTTTGCTGGCGCGCTGTCCATTTTTTGTTGTGAGCAGGTCCTGAAACGCCGTCACCCTCCGGCCCGGAAACCAGTCATTAACCATGACAGTTTACCCTCCGGAAAGGTTCGAACTCATTGGCAATGCTCATTCATGCATCATCGGCAACCACGCATCGAAGCACCGCCCTGCAGCGGCAGCTTCAAGTCTGTGATCAACTTCTGTCTGTGGACAGGGTTGATGAGCAGCGTTGCGTTTGCCTTAAGCGGAACAGCTTTTGCCCAGCAGGCGACGCCTTTGCGCGGGCCTGTGGATGAAAATGTCCTGCAAACTCAACAGAATACGCCGCCCCGCCCCGCCACTCGCCCGGCAGCAAATTCATCCACGCCGACGCCTGCCCCCGGCAACAATGATGGCATTCCGTCCACGCCCTATCAGCCTGTCAGCCCCGGTGCCTTGCCCGATGATGATGCGGGCAATCTTGGTCTGAACGGCGTACCGGTGAATGACGGCTCGCCGCCATCGGGACCTGTGGATAACAGCGGCGGTCTCAACCCTCCGCCCACCACGGTGCCCGCCGAGATCCCGATTCCCGCCGACCGCGCGACAGCGGCAACCCAGCGAACGCGACCGGGTCAGCGACCATTGCGGCCCGGCCAGACACCCGATGCGCTGACAACAGGTGCGCTGGAAGACGAGACAACTGGCAACCCCAAGGCGCAACGCGCCGACAAGGATAATTTGCCTGAAGCCGCAATCGAGCGCCGCTTCGTCAAGCCGGACCCTGAACCCTTTGCGCCGCTTGGCATCAGGGCGGGCACTGTCACGCTGCGTCCATCCATCTCGCAGGGTATTCGCGCCACGACGAATGCTGACGATAGTTCCGATGGCAAAAGCGCTGTTCTGTCGGAAACCCGGCTGCGCATGCGCGCCACCACCGATTGGTCGCGCCATTCTGCCTTTCTTGATTTTGACGGCACCTACGACAAGACGATTTCCGGCGAAGATTATTCGGCGCCGAATATTGGGCTGCGCGGCGGCTTCAAGCTTGATCTTGGCGAACGGACCACCGTAACAGGCGAAGGCGGCTACCGCTACCGGCAGGAAGATGCCAGCGCACCAACAGCCGTTGTCGGCGCATCGAACCGGCCCGCCGTGCAGGAACTCGATGCCACATTGGGCGTGCGGCATGAATTTGGCCGGTTCTTCGGCGAGGTAAAGGGCAAAGTCGACCATACCACCTATGGAAAGGCGGAATTTCCTGACGGAACCACGATCAGCCAGAAGGACCGCGACAACACCTTTGCCAGCATCGCCCTGCGTGGTGGCTTTGAAATGTCACCGGCTATCAAGCCGTTCGCCGAAGTTGAAATCGGCAAGCTGATGTATGATCAGACCGAAGACTCCAACGGGTACCGCCGCTCCGGTTTGCGCACCGCCCTGCGCGGCGGCATCGAGGCGGATTTTGGCGAAAAACTTTCCGGCGAATTGGCCCTTGGCTATCTGCGGCAGGGTATTGATGACAACAGGCTATCGGATGTGGATGGTGTCAGCGTTGACGGGGCAATCAAATGGTCGCCGCAGCGCGGGACAGATGTTAATCTTGGCCTGCTGACTCGCGTCGAGGGCGCGACAGCCCCCAATGATAGCGGCTCGATCTTTTATGAGGGAAGGCTCGGCATCAAACGCCAGATCCGCTCCAACCTGAGCGTCAATGCGGAACTCACCGCATCCCTGCGCGACAACAAGGATGGCAGTGGTCTCGACAAAGGCTTTGGGGCGGAGGTCGGTGCAACCTACTGGTTCAACCGTTTCCTCGGGCTTGATGTGAGCGCCCGCCACCGCATAACGCGCAGTGAGGTCGATACCCGCCAGACCACGGAAAGCAGTGTTTATATGGGGCTGACGCTGCAGCGGTGAGGTTGGCCTGTCGGCGCAGAAGGCACCACCGGCGCGGCAGCGGTGGGGATGAGACATTCACCCCCCTCTGTCCTGTCGGACATCTCCCCCACAAGGGGGGAGATCAGCTTGTATATTCGTTTCAACCAACCTTCAGCGTTGCAGTTTACGCGAAAGCCTTCATGTCGATGTGATCTCCCCCCTTGTGGGGGAGATGTCCGACAGGACAGAGGGGGGTGAAATACGAGAGGAAATCAAATGCCCCTCTTGCAATCTCTCAATCCTTGCGCGGTTGAATTGTCTTCAGCATGTTGCCGATATTGTCGATAACGCCATTACGAATGTCATTGCGCCACAGCGCAAACGCCACGTTGGCCTCGACAAAACCTTCCTTGGAGCCCGTATCATAGGTGCGCCCACGGAAGTGATACCCGAAGAAATCCTGCTGCTTGGCCAGTTTCAACATCCCGTCGGTCAGCTGAATTTCATTGCCCGCACCGCGTTCCTGATGTTCCAGAATATCAAAAATCTCCGGCTGCAGGATATAGCGGCCATTGATATAGAGATTGGACGGTGCCGTGCCCTTGGCTGGCTTTTCGACCATCTCGGTCAGTTCAAAGCCATTGCCGACATCCTTGCCCTTGCCGACAATACCATATTTGTGGGCTTCCTCAGGATCGCATTCCTGCACGGCAACAATATTGCCGCCAGCCTGATTGTAGAGTTCCACCATATCGGCGAGGCAGCCCTTCTTCTCCGGCTGCATGATCATATCTGGCAGAAGCAGCGCGAAAGGCTCGTCGCCGACGATATCGCGGGCGCACCATACCGCATGGCCAAGTCCCATCGGCACCTGCTGGCGGGTAAAGCTTGTTGTTCCCGGTCCCGGCTGAATACCCTGCAATTCATCGAGCAGTGCAGTCTTTCCCCGTTCGGCGAGCGTCGCGTAAAGTTCGTACTGCGCATCGAAGTAATCCTCGATAACCGCCTTGTTGCGGCCGGTTACGAAGATGAAATGTTCTATCCCGGCTTCGCGGGCTTCATCCACCACATACTGAATGACCGGCTTGTCAACGACCGTCAGCATTTCTTTAGGAATGGATTTGGTGGCCGGAAGAACGCGGGTACCAAAACCTGCGACTGGAAGAACGGCTTTGCGGATTTTTTTCGCTGTGGTCACAATATGCTCCCCATCTCTGCACTACATTCAATTAACATTGGTAATGGACATTTGAACCGCAAAGAATGAAAATAGTTTGTGCGGCGCAATAAACATTTTTTTCGCTTGGTAATGTTCGCGCATGAATGGCCAAATATTAGGCACCAAGTCTGAAGAAAAGCCCATTCACATGAACGAAATGGCGCCCGCCCGCCACGCATGGTAAACTAATTCCTAACTTTGATGTGCGTAATTTATCGTTTGACCGGAATAGGTGGCAACACAGTTCAAGGAGACAACATGTTTGAGAGTCCGTCGGCTTTCGCAAAGCGCATCATGATTTTGGCCGCAACCGCGAGCCTGGCTTTTGCAGTAACGGCGACGAACGCCTCCGCCGATGCAAAATTCCAGGGCTGGATTGCAGGCTTCCGTACCACTGCCATGCAGAGCGGCATTTCCGCATCAACGTTCCAGCGCGCCTTTGCCGGTATCACGGAAATTGATCCTGAGGTCCTGCAGAAGGCTTCATACCAGCCGGAATTTGTTGCTCCTGTCTGGGATTATGTTGACAATCGCGTCAATGAACACTCCATCACCACCGGCCGCGACATGGCGCGCAAATACAGCCGCTGGCTTGGCTCCATTGAGAAAAATTACGGCGTTGACCGCAATGTTCTCTTGGCGATCTGGTCCATGGAGACCAATTACGGCGAAGCCATGCAGCGCCCTGACATCATGCGCGATGCCGTGCGTTCGCTCGCGACCCTTGCCTATGCCGACCAGCGCCGGGCAAAATATGCACGCACGCAGCTGATTGCTGCCATGAAAATCCTGCAGACTGGCGATATTGACCGCAGCCACCTGACCGGTTCGTGGGCTGGGGCGCTTGGCCATACGCAGTTCATTCCCACCAGCTATCTGGCCTATGCCGTGGACATGGATGGCAATGGCAAACGTGATATCTGGACCTCCATTCCCGATGCGCTGGCGACAGCCGCCAATCTTCTGGCCAAGAACGGTTGGGAATCAGGCCGGACCTGGGGCTATGAAGTCACACTGCCAGCCGGACGCAAATTCCCTGCCGGTTCGCGCACGATGGCGGAATGGCAGAGCCTCGGTGTTGTCAGGGCCAATGGCAAACCCTTCCCGCGCGGCGGCGAAAAGGCCCAGCTCAAGGTTCTTGATGGCCGTGAAGGTCCTGCCTTCCTGATGACCAAGAATTTCTCGGTGCTCAAGAACTACAACAATGCCGATAAATACGCGCTTGCTGTTGGTCTTCTCGCCGATCAGATCGGCGGCGCACCGGCCCTTCGTCAGGACTGGAATCGCCCCTTCACACCAATATCGATGAAGGAGCGCGAAGAATTGCAGACACATTTGCGCGCACTGGGCTATTATGATGGCGAAGTGGACGGAAAAATTGGCTCCAGCTCGCGAAATGCCATTCAGGCATTCCAGAAGCGCATGGGCCTTGATCCGGATGGTCATCCCAGCAAGGAAGTATTGACCGTTATCCGCAAGCGATAAGGTTTGGAACTGTCATGGACACAATGAAGCGACCGGCTCTGATTCGTTGCCTTGTTGTGTCCATATCCCTCGGTGCCGCTGGCGGACTTGTATTTACCGATATTGCCGCCGCACAGCAGCGCACCCTGCTCGACATGCTGTTTGGTCAGCGCCGCGAGGTCTATCGCGAAAACACCGACCGGATGATTTTCGACGAAAACAACCGTCCGACCCGTCCATCCAAGAATCGCACCACCAAGCGGGCCGAACGACCCAAGCCACAGCCCGCAGCACCCGCGAGTGAAAACACGGCTCCAACGGCCGAACCCGTCATTCCGTCAAAACTGACTGACGCCAAAACCATTCTTGTTGTGGGTGACTTCATGGCCAGTGGCCTTGCCGAGGGCCTCGACGCGGCATTCATGGATTCGCCCGGCGTGCGCGTGGTCGACAAGAGCGACGGCTCCTCGGGCTTTGTGCGCAGCGATCACCGCGATTGGCCTGCCACGGTTGGCAGCCTGATTGATGCGGAAAAGCCTGCCGTCGTTGTTGTGATGATCGGCGCCAATGACCGCCAGCAATTCCTCAATGGACCAGCCTTGCAAAGCGAGGAATGGGCCAAGCAATATCAGGCACGGATCAAGGCATTTCTGGAAGCCGTCAAGAAGTCGGGCCACCCCATTGTCTGGGTTGGGCAACCCTCATTCAAATTCAAGAACATGACGAATGACCTGCTCGCGTTCAACGAGCTTTATCGCAGCGCGACCGAAAAGGCCGAGGGCAAGTTCGTCGATGTCTGGGAAGGGTTTGTTGATCAGAGCGGCAGCTTTACGCTGTCGGGTTTTGACGTATCGGGCCAGACCGCGCGCCTGCGCAACAATGATGGTGTTGGATTGACCACCGCAGGCAAGCGCAAGCTCGCCTTCTACGCGGAAAAGCCACTGCGGCAGATGCTTGGCAATGCGACATCACCCGCCATTGCTGCGATCAAACCCGGCTCGCCGGTGCAGGCCCTGCCTGAAACACCGCAGGCACCCGTGAAGATTGATCGCATTGCGCCGATTAGCCTTAGTGACCCGGAACTGGATGGCGGGACTGATCTCTTGGGCGCGGTCCCAAAAGGCACGGCAGCCGATAAATCCGCACAGGACAAATTGCTGATCGAGGGATCGGCACCGGACGCCCAGCCTGGCCGTATCAATGATTATTCCTGGCCCAAAAAGCCAGACGCGGCGACGAAATAGCAGCGGCTGACCCTTTCCTTTTGAGGAAAGGGTCTAGAGCATTTATCGCGGCAGAACCGACGTGCCCATCAGCGCTTCATCGATGGACTGCGCTGCCTGCCTGCCTTCACGGATAGCCCAGACGACCAGCGACTGGCCACGGCGGATATCGCCTGCCGTGAAAAGCTTGTCGACGCTGGTGCGGTAATCCTTCTCATTGGCGCTAAGCGAGCGATTGCCGCGACGATCCGCACGCATCTCCAGCGCATCGCCGAGTTCCTTGACAACACTTGTCTCAAACGGGCCGGAGAAACCGATAGCAATGAATGCCAGATCCGCCTTGATATAAAACTCCGTACCGGCGATGGGCTTGCGCGCTTCATCGACTTCACAGCATTTGACATGGGTCAGCGTGCCGTTTTCGCCAATGAATTCAAGTGTTGCGACCTGGAATTCGCGATCCGCACCTTCTGCCTGCGAGGAAGATGTACGCATTTTCGTTGCCCAATAGGGCCAGACGCTCAGCTTGTCTTCCTTTTCCGGCGGCTGCGGGCGGATATCAAGCTGCGTGACTTTTACCGCGCCCTGACGGAATGCTGTGCCAACACAATCCGAAGCTGTATCACCGCCGCCAACCACAACCACGTGGCGGCCTGAAGCAACGATTGGATCGCTCGGCCATGCCACCGATTCGATGTTCTCGCGGCCAACCCTGCGGTTCTGCTGCACGAGATAATTCATCGCGTCATGGACGCCTTCAAGTTCGGCGCCCGGAATACCCGCCGGGCGGGGTGTTTCCGCGCCGCCGCAATAAAGTACCGCATCATAGCTATCGAGCAGTTCCTGCACCGGCTTGTTGATACCGACATTGACGCCATAGAAGAAGGTAACGCCCTCGCCTTCCATCTGCGCCACGCGGCGATCGATGAAGTGCTTTTCCATCTTGAAATCAGGGATACCATAACGCAGCAGGCCACCGGCGCGGCTTTCGCGCTCATAGACGTGCACTTCGTGGCCAACACGGGCAAGCTGCTGCGCGGCGGCCATTCCTGCGGGACCAGAACCGATGATCGCTACGTTCTTGCCTGTTTTGGAAGCCGCAGGCTGCGGAATGATAAGGCCCTTTTCATAGGCCTTGTCGGAAATCGCCTGTTCCACCGTCTTGATGGAAACCGGCACATCTTCGAGGTTAAGCGTGCAGGCTTCCTCGCACGGCGCAGGACAGATACGGCCGGTGAATTCAGGAAAATTATTGGTGGAATGCAGATTGCGGATCGCCTCATCCCAGTTGTCATTGTAGACGAGATCGTTCCAGTCAGGAATCTGGTTATGCACCGGACAGCCCGTCGGCCCATGGCAGAATGGAATACCGCAATCCATGCAGCGGGCCGCCTGCTTCTTCACCTCGCCATCGGTCATGGGAATGGTGAATTCGCGGAAATGACGAATGCGGTCAGACGCTGGCTGATACTTTCCGACCTGCCGGTCGATCTCTAGAAAACCTGTAACCTTACCCATAAAACTGCTCCCCTCACCCTTGGAGGGCCACCCATTCCCAATCTTGGGTCAGGGCAGCATTGGACCCCATGCCGAGCATCATTTTGATGACGCTCGAAGCATGGTGTGCGTTGATTTTATTCCGCTGCGACACCCATCCGCATGCGCTCCATATCTTCGAGCGCGCGGCGATATTCGACCGGCATGACTTTCACGAATTTTGGCCGGAAGGTTTCCCAATTATCGAGAATTTCCTTGGCCCGGCCCGAGCCCGTGTAATGCATGTGGTTCGAAATGAGCTGCACGAGACGTTCCTCGTCATGTCGGGTCATATTACCGGAGACATCGACGCGGCCCTTATGGGCCAGATCGCCACCGTGATGGTGCAGTTTTTCGAGAATATCGTCCTCTTCCGGCACCGGTTCCAGCTCAACCATCGCCATGTTGCAGCGCTGGGCAAAATCGCCTGCCTCATCAAGCACATAAGCTACGCCGCCGGACATACCAGCCGCGAAGTTACGTCCCGTCTGGCCGATAACCACGACGACACCGCCTGTCATATATTCGCAGCCGTGATCGCCCGTGCCTTCGACAACCGCGATGGCACCGGAGTTGCGCACTGCAAAGCGTTCACCCGCGACACCGCGGAAATAGGCTTCACCCTCGATGGCACCATAAAGCACCGTATTGCCAACGATGATGGAGTTTTCAGGCACGATTTTTGTATCATCCGGCGGGCGAATGACGATGCGTCCGCCGCACAGGCCCTTGCCGACATAATCATTGCCATCGCCGATCAGCTCAAACGAAATACCGCGTGCGAGGAACGCCGCGAAGGACTGGCCCGCTGTACCGTTGAACTTGACCGAAATCGTATCCTCGGGCAGCCCCTTGTGCCGGTAGCGCTTGGCAACCTCGCCCGAAAGCATGGCACCGGCGGAACGGTCGACGTTCTTGATCGGCATTTCGATCTTCACCGGAATCTTGCTTTCCAGCGCCGTCTTGGCCTGCTCGATCAGCTTGCGATCCAAGATATCGACAATCGGATGGTTCTGCCGTTCGGTCCAGCGCGTCTTTTCCTCCGGTGCTTCCGGCTTGTGGAAGATGCGGGTGAAATCGAGGCCCTTGGCTTTCCAGTGATCGATCATCTCGCGCTTTTCGAGAAGTTCGGCCTTGCCGACGATCTCTTCAACTTTGGTATAACCCATCTCGGCCAGGAACTGCCGCACCTCTTCCGCCATGAAGAAGAAGAAGTTGATGACGTGCTCAGGCGTGCCCTTGAAGCGCTTGCGCAGGACCGGGTCCTGCGTTGCCACACCAACCGGACAGGTGTTGAGATGGCATTTGCGCATCATGATGCAACCGGCCGAAATCAGCGGCGCGGTTGAGAAGCCGAATTCATCGGCACCAAGCAGAGCCCCGATGATCACATCGCGGCCCGTACGCAGACCGCCATCGACCTGCAGCGCAATGCGGGAGCGCAGGCCATTGAGCACCAGCGTCTGCTGCGTTTCGGCAAGGCCCATCTCCCACGGGGAACCGGCATGCTTGAGCGATGTCAGCGGCGATGCACCCGTGCCGCCATCATAACCTGAAATGGTGATGTGATCGGCACGCGCCTTGGCAACGCCTGCAGCAACCGTGCCAACGCCAACTTCCGACACCAGCTTGACCGAAACATCCGCTTCCGGATTGACGTTCTTCAGATCGTAAATGAGCTGCGCCAGATCCTCGATGGAATAGATATCATGGTGCGGCGGTGGTGAAATCAGACCAACGCCGGGTGTTGAGTGACGCGTCTTGGCAACCGTCGCATCGACCTTGTGACCGGGCAGCTGACCACCTTCGCCGGGTTTGGCACCCTGCGCAACCTTGATCTGCATCATATCGGAGTTGACGAGATATTCCGTCGTCACGCCAAAACGTCCTGATGCCACCTGCTTGATGGCCGAACGTTCGGGGTTCGGCTTACCATCAGGCAACGGATAGAAACGATCCGGCTCCTCACCGCCCTCACCCGTGTTCGACTTGCCGCCGATCCGGTTCATGGCAATGGCCAGCGTTGTATGTGCCTCACGGCTGATCGAGCCGAATGACATGGCACCGGTCGAGAACCGCTTGACGATGTCCTTGGCTGGTTCAACATCATCAATGGAGACAGGCTTGCGCCCGGTATCGCCAGCCATCTTGATCTTGAAGAGACCGCGAATGGTCTGCGCCCGCGCCGACTCGCTGTTCACCAGATCGGAATATTCGGTGAAGGTCGTGGCAGAGTCCGTGCGCACCGCATGCTGCAACTTCGCGACCGCATCCGGCGACCAGAGATGCGCCTCGCCGCGCATACGGTAGGCATATTCACCGCCCACTTCCAATGTGTTGAGCAGGACAGGATCATTGCCGAACGCATCGCGGTGACGGCGAACCGTTTCCTCGGCCACTTCTTCCAGACCCACGCCTTCAATCGTTGTTGCCGTTCCGAAGAAGAAGCGGTCAACAAACTCAGACTTCAGGCCAACAGCATCGAAAATCTGCGCGCCGCAATAGGACTGGTAGGTGGAAATGCCCATCTTGGACATGACCTTGAGAATGCCCTTGCCGATCGACTTGATGTAGCGCGATACGACTTCCTTTGAATCCACCTCCGGCGGAAACTCGCCGCGCTTATGCATGTCGAGCAGCGTATCGAAAGCGAGATAGGGGTTGATCGCTTCCGCACCATAACCGGCAAGGCAGCAGAAATGATGCACTTCGCGCGGCTCGCCGGATTCCACGACGAGGCCAACCGATGTGCGCTGGCCCTTGCGGATCAGGTGATGGTGGACAGCTGCCGTTGCCAGAAGCGCCGGGATCGGAATGCGGTCCGGCCCAACCTGACGGTCAGACAGGATGATGATGTTATAGCCGCCATGCACAGCCGCTTCGGCCCGCTCACACAGGCGCTCCAGCGCACCGGCAAGACCAGCGGCACCTTCCACGACATTGTAGGCGATATCCAGCGTCTTGGTATCGAAGCGATCTTCCGTATGACCAATGGAGCGGATCTTTTCGAGGTCGCCATTGGTCAGGATCGGCTGGCGCACTTCCAGACGCTTGCGGCGCGAAGAGCCAACCAGATCGAAAATATTCGGGCGCGGCCCGATGAACGAGACAAGGCTCATCACCAGTTCTTCGCGGATAGGATCAATCGGCGGGTTGGTGACCTGCGCAAAGTTCTGCTTGAAATAGGTGTAAAGCATCTTCGACTTGTCGGACATGGCCGAAATCGGCGTATCCGTACCCATCGAGCCGATGGCTTCCTGACCCGTTGTCGCCATCGGCGACATCAGGAGCTTGGTGTCTTCCTGCGTATAGCCGAAGGACTGCTGGCGATCGAGCAGACTGACATCCTTGCGCAGCGCGCGCGGTTCAACCGGGCTCAACTCTTCAAGGATAAGCTGCGTGTTCTTCAGCCATGTCTTGTAGGGATGGCGGTTGGCGATCTCGGACTTGATCGTGTCATCAGAAACGATCTCGCCCTTTTCCATGTCGATCAGCAGCATGCGGCCCGGCTGGAGCCGCCACTTCTTGACGATCTTCTCCTCCGGTACCGGCAAGACACCAGCTTCCGACGCCATGATGACAAAATCATCATCGGTGACGATGTAGCGGGCCGGACGCAGGCCGTTACGATCAAGCGTCGCGCCGATCTGGCGACCATCGGTGAAGGCAACGGCCGCAGGGCCATCCCATGGCTCCATCAGCGCCGCGTGATATTCATAGAACGCCTTGCGGTCATCCGACATCAGCTTGTTACCGGACCATGCCTCCGGGATGAGCATCATCATCGCATGGGCGAGCGAATAGCCACCCTGGAACAGGAATTCCAATGCATTGTCGAAGCAGGCGGTATCGGACTGGCCCTCATAGGAAATCGGCCACAGCTTGGAGATGTCGTTACCGAAGAATTCGGAGTCGACCGAAGCCTGACGCGCCGCCATCCAGTTGACGTTGCCGCGCAGGGTGTTGATTTCACCATTATGGGCGACCATGCGATATGGATGCGCCAGCTTCCAGGACGGGAACGTGTTGGTCGAGAACCGCTGATGCACCAGCGCGACGGCGCTGACAAAGCGCGGGTCCTTCAGATCCTTGTAATAGGCACCCACCTGATAGGCGAGGAACATGCCCTTATAGACGATGGTGCGCGCCGACATGGACACGACATAGAAGTCGCCCTCCTTGCCGCCATTCTCCTGATAGATGCGGTTCGAGATCACCTTGCGCAGGATAAACAGCCGGCCTTCGAAATCCTCGTTGGATTCGATGTTCGGGTTGCGCCCGATAAACACCTGACGATGAAACGGCTCGGTCGCAGCGATGTGCGGGGCCTTCGACAGCGATGCGTTATCGACAGGAACATCGCGGAAACCGATCAGCGTCTGGCCTTCCGAAGCAATGACTTCGGTGATGACGGCTTCAATATGCGCGCGCTCTTCAGCATCCTGCGGCATGAAGAGATAGCCGACCGCATAATGGTTGACCGCAGGCAGTTCAACGCCCTTCTCGGCCCATTCCGCGCGGAAAAACGCATCGGGAATCTGCACAAGCATACCCGCACCATCGCCCATCAGCGGATCAGCGCCGACGGCACCGCGATGCGTCAGGTTTTCGAGCATGAACAGCCCGTCTTCAATGATCTTGTGGGATTTCACACCCTTCATATGCGCAACAAAGCCAACGCCGCAGGCATCATGTTCATTGCGCGGATCGTACAAGCCTTGTCGGGCGGGAATGCCTGACGATTTATTGGTTTTGACCGCACGAGTCTGTACGGCCTGAGCAAGTTCAGTCGTTACAGATGGCGTCAAATCCGACATCGTCAATTCCTCCATATGAGCCCCTTGGGGCGGTCAATTTCTCGCAGGACGGAATAGCATATATTCCTGTCCCCTCTGGTGCGGCATATCTTCCGTTTGCAAACTGCAGTCACTGTTTTGAGGACGGAAGCACATTGCTTGCCATCCTCGCTTTGGGATCATGCAAATTAGGACAGCATTGCTGTCATATCCTCATATGCCAGAATAATTCCAAACAAACAAGATGGAAAAGCAAAAAATAACCGCATGGGACGAAATATCCTTGCGCTGAATGTCGCAAAATTATGCCGTTCATTTCGAAACAGGCGTTTTCCGCTAATTATACGAGAGAAAACAGAATGTTCCGCCGGACCGTTCAAAAATCACCGGCAAGAAAGGCACCCCGCTCACCTTTTCAGTCACAGAGGAAAAGCGTAAGCGTGGATATATCAGTTCCATACCCCGAGGTCATTTCATGCATTTTGCATCCGATAATTGGGCCGGTGCCCATCCGAAAATTGCCGAAAATCTGACACGCCATGCGGGCGGTTTTGCTTCGGCCTATGGCACCGGAGATCTCGACCGGTCCGTGCACGAAACATTCAACACGATCTTTGAACGGGAAGTGGCAGTTTTCTTCGTCGGCACCGGCACGGCCGCCAATTCGCTTGGCCAAGCCGCCATGGCCAGACCGGGCGGTATCACCTTTGCTCATCGTGAAGCGCATATGATTGCCGATGAAGCAGGCGCGCCAAGCTTTTTCACAGGCGGAGCGCGCGTGCTGCCCTTGGATGGCGCAACCGGCCGCATCGATATTGCCAATCTTAAAGCCGCAATGAACGGCTTTCCACCCGGTCATGTCCATGCCGGCCAACCCATGAGCGTCTCAATCACCCAATCGACCGAAAGCGGGACGATCTATGAACTGGCCGAGATCGCAGCCATCTCCACCGTCTGCAAGGACAACGGTCTGCCTTTGCATATGGATGGCGCACGCTTTGCCAATGCGCTTGTATCACTTGGCTGCACCCCCGCCGAGATGACCTGGAAACAGGGCGTCGATATCCTGTCGTTCGGCGGCACCAAGAATGGCTGCTGGTGTGCCGAAGCGCTGGTTTTCATGAATCCCGAACAGGCAAAGGATATGCCATACATCCGTATGCGCTCCGCCCAGAACTTTTCGAAATCGCGCTTCATCGCCGCGCAGTTCGAGGCCTATTTTGCTGACGGACTTTGGCTGGAAACCGCTGCTCACGCCAATGCCATGGCGGCGGAACTTGCCAAACTCATTCGTGCATCAAAAGATTTGCGCCTTGCCTGGCAACCGCGTGCCAATGAAGTCTTCGCCATCATGAAAAAGCAGACATCGGCAAAGCTGCAATCATTAGGCGCAGCATTCTACGACTGGTTCACGCCTCACGCGGAAAAGGGCCTGTTGGAAGAAGATGAGACAATCACCCGTTTCGTCACCAGCTTTGCCACAACGCCTGAAGATATCAACCGCTTTGGCGATCTTATCGCGTAAAGAACGGCAGAGATGGTGCCTTTTATTTGCATGAGTGTGGGTGCGTGGTTCGTGGTGCGTGGTTCGACAAGCTCACCATGAGGGAGAGGGATGATGAAAGGGAGCCAAATTCTGCAACCTTTATGCTACAATCTTTACGCTGCGATCTTTGCGATTAGCGTTGCATCCTCCCTTTCCCTCATGGTGAGCTTGTCGAACCACGCACCACTGGACATGCAACCCCCGCATAAAAAAAGCGGCGCAATCGCGCCGCTTCTTTCACTCTAGCCGTTATGCTTAGTTCGCAGTCTTGGCTTCGATCTGCTTGGCTGTCTTTTCAGACAGGGCAGTGACAGCAATCTTGCGCGGCTTCATTTCCTCGGGGATTTCACGCTTCAAATCAATGTGCAGCAAGCCATTTTTCAGGCTGGCACCACTGACTTCGACGAAATCGGCAAGGTGGAAGCGGCGTTCGAAAGCACGCGAAGCAATGCCGCGATACAGCGTTTCAGCATTCTCGTCAGCGGTTTCGGTGCCCTTCTCGCCAGTTACCTTGAGCTGGTTGCGATGGGCTTCGATCTGGATTTCATCTTCCGAGAAACCGGCAACAGCCATGGTAATGCGATAGGCATTCTCGCCAGTCCGCTCGATATTATAGGGCGGATAGGTCTGAGCACCATCTGGCTGGGCCAGCGAATCAAGAATAGTGAAAAGCCGGTCGAAACCGACGGTCGAACGATAGAGTGGGGAAAAATCAACGTGACGCATGGTAAGCCCTCCTTTAGAGCGACAAGGTTGCGTAATTCTGGTTCCTGAAGAGACTCCCTTATTGGCAAGTCCCGCTGAACCAGTGATCCCGTTATGGCGATCACAATAGATAGTTGGTAAAGGGCCAAAGCCATTTCAAGCCCCATTTTACCGCTGAGTTTCACGCCGCACCGGCTGTAAAACGCCTGCCGCAGTGATGAACGCAAAATGAACGCACCCTTCGGGATACGTTCACACGCCCCCTTCTATAAACATATTCATCGTTCCGGATGTAACGTCCCTTCCGTCCGGAGTGTACTGACCGGAAACCCTCCCAAGAGTTTCCGGTCATTTTTTTGCGCAAACGCGGTTTGACCTTTATGTCCGTGCATTTTATCAAATGATGCAAATGCACAGCGCGACTCCCCCATGCGCGGGATGAGGACTGACCGGTATCCAATGACCCATCCGCTTGTCGAAACAGCAGCCAATCCGACACCGCAGGATGCCCGCGTCGATACTTTACCGCTGAAAGGTGGCAAGGAACTGCGCTACGCGATTTTTCCAGCCACAACACACCCTGTTCAAGGCACCGTGCTTATCCTGCAGGGCCGCAACGAGTGCATTGAAAAATATTTCGAAACCATCGGCGATATCACCAAGCGCGGCTTTGCCGTGGCCACTTTCGATTGGCGTGGTCAAGGCGGATCAAGCCGGATGTTGCGCGATCCGGCGCGCGGCCATGTCAGAAGCTTCGACCATTATGCCGCCGATCTGGAATTGCTGTTCGAAAACGTGCTTTTGCCCGATTGCCGTGGCCCGTTCTATGTTCTCGCCCATTCCACCGGCGCACTGATTGCGCTTCTCGCGGCTCCGGCTTTGGCAAACCGTATCCGCCGCATGGTGCTTATGACGCCGCTTCTCGACGTCAGGGGCGGTCGTCTCGGCAAAATTCTGTTGAGCGCTGTTGCCAATACCTTGCGGACAACCGGTCTTGGCCGGGTCTATATTCGTGGTGGCAAACCCACGATAAAGCCATTTGCCATCAATGAAGTGACATCCGATGCCGCCCGCTACCTGCGCAACACCGAGATTCTCAAGGCAGCGCCGGAACTCGCCATTGGCGGTCCAACAGCCGGATGGATCGCCTCCGTTGCCAAGGCGATCCGCCGGGTGACACAGCCCGATTATATCGAGGCCATCCGTATCCCGACGCTGGTTGTGGCGGCCGGCGCAGATCAGGTCGTATCCACACCGGCGATTGAACGGTTCGCAATGCAATTGCGCAATGCCACGCTGATCACCATTGATGGCTCGAAGCATGAAATCCTTCAGGAAAAGGATTTTTACCGCGAACAGTTTTTCGCGGCCTTCGATGCCTTCATTCCGGGAACCGGCGGTGACGTAGCCGAAACCGAAAACGAACAGGCGACCTAACCGCTATCAACGATTGAGCAGTTCCAGCGCCTGCGCGTGTAGTTCTTTCGAGCCTGCCGCCACGATATCGCCAGCCTTTTCTGCCGGGCCACCGTCCCAATTGGTGATGACGCCACCGGCCTTTTCGATGATGGGCACCAGCGCGACAATATCGTAGGGGTGCAAGGCTGTTTCCACCACCAGATCGACGAAACCGGCAGCAATCATGGCATAGCCATAGCAATCTGCCCCATAACGCGGCATGCGCACGCTGCGTTCAACCCGGTCATACGCTTCGCGCTTCTTGTCCTTGAACAGCGCCGGTGTGGTGGTGAACAGCGTCGCTTGCGCGATATCAGGGTTTTGCCGGGTTTTCAGCTGACGTGGACCGCCCGGCCCCTCATAATAGGAGGCTGTGCCATCGCACATGAAAAGCTCGCCGGTAAAAGGCTGCGCCATGACACCGGCAACCGCATCGCCATTAATGGTCAGACCCGCGAGCGTACCCCACACCGGAAGCCCTGAAATAAACGCCCGTGTGCCATCGATCGGATCGATGACCCAGACATGGGAAGCGTCCAGATTTTCCGAGCCGAACTCCTCGCCCATGATGCCATGATCAGGATAGGTCGCGTTTATCAGTGCGCGAATCGCCCGTTCAGCTTCCTTGTCCGCTTCGGTAACCGGGTCAAATCCGACCTGATATTTGTTGTCGATGGACGAAATGGTGCGAAAACGCGGCAGTGTCTGCTCGGCTGCAACTTGCGCGATTTGCCGTAAAAACGAAAGTTCAATGGCCAAAATGGTTCCTCACGATCAGAATTTTCTCATTTAACTGCATTGTCGGCTAAATTATTGCATTTTTTTTAGGCACATAAATATCATGCTTAAAAAAACGCACAAATTGCTTGACCCTTTGTGCGATGCAGCATAGATTAGTTAACAGACGGGGCGACCTGTCTATGCCCTCCTTGGGCGTTTCCTCCCTAGACTTGGACCGCGCACCTGCGCGGTCTTTTTTTGTTTCAGGCCAGCAGAGACGTCCCGGCACTATTCCGCAGCAAGCGGAACATCGAGGAAATGGAAGTCGGGCAGCGACACCAGATCGGCCAGAAACTGGCTGATATCCCGCTGCAACTGATCAAACCCCGATTTGCGTTCATAATTGTGCTCGTTGAGATAGAGCCCGCGATTGACCTCGATCTGCAGCGCATGGAAGCGCTTTAGCGGACGCCCGTAATGCTCGGTTATATAGCCCCCGGCATAGGGTTTGTTGTGGGCAACCGCATAGCCCATTTCGCGCAAGAGATCGATTGCAGCATTGGCGAGCTCTGGCGAACAGCTGGTGCCAAAACGATCGCCGATGATGAAATCCGGTCGCAAACCACTATCGGGGAAGCGAATGCCTGTTGGCATTGAGTGGCAATCAATCAGCACCCCGTAGCCAAAGCGGCTGCGTGTTTTCAGCAGCACCTCGGCAAGCAGCGCATGGTATGGCTTGTAGATTGTGTTGATACGTCCAAGCGCTTCCTCGACAGGCAATTTCTGCGCATAAATCTCCTGCCCTTCGCCGACGAGCCGCGGAATGGTGCCAAGACCACCGGCCACTCGCGTAGAATTTGCGTTGGCGTAGGAGGGAAGCGGATCGGAGAACATTTTCGCATCGAGCTCATAGGGCTCGCGATTGACATCGAGATAGGCGCGCGGGAATTGCGCAGCCAGCAAGGGCGCACCCAGCATGACGCTGGCGGCAAACAGCTGATCGACAAAGCAGTCTTCCGATCGGCGAATCGTTTGTGCATCCAGCTGTGATTGCTTGAGGAAAGCTGGGGGATAAACCTGGCCGCTATGGGGCGAATTGAAAACGAAGGGAATGCGTTGTTCAGCCGGCCGGCGCAGTTCATAGGGCAGCTTGTCGGGGAAATCGCGCTCGAGGGTCATTATTCACTTCGAAGGTTTGCTTGAATATACAGGCACTTTAGAGCAACTTCGCTCCGGAGGGAATTCTTCAACCATCAAAGTGCCGGAACTTTTCTGACGCGGTTGACCTTTCAGAATTCTTCGCCGCCATAACAGCGATCTTCCTCGACTTTTCCGGGGTTCCACCGTATTTTCCGCAAATCATTCACGCGATCTTTACCAAAAAAGCGTCTTGTTAACTGTGATGGGACGCCTGTCTGGGGATGATAAGGCGATAGAAATTCGGACGGACTGATGAAGAGAATCCTTCTAGCAGAAGATGACAATGACATGCGGCGCTTCCTTGTGAAGGCGCTGGAGAAGGCAGGATATCACGTCACGCCTTTCGACAATGGCGCCAGCGCCTATGACAGATTGCGCGAAGAGCCGTTTTCACTGCTCCTCACGGATATCGTCATGCCTGAGATGGACGGCATTGAACTGGCACGCCGCGCATCGGAAATCGACCCGGATCTGAAGATCATGTTCATCACCGGCTTTGCCGCCGTGGCGCTGAACTCCGATTCGAAAGCCCCGAAGGATGCGAAAGTGCTGTCCAAGCCTTTCCACCTGCGCGATCTGGTGAATGAAATCGAAAAAATGCTGGTAGCGGCCTGATCAAAGGCCCTATCCGCCCGCACGGATGAAGAAAGCCTGATAACTTCTTCCAACAGCTATTGACGGACTGAAACCAATATGGTGTATGCGCCCCTGTCGGATGGGCGTGTAGCTCAGCGGGAGAGCACTACGTTGACATCGTAGGGGTCACAGGTTCAATCCCTGTCACGCCCACCATCCGAACCTCCAATCAACACAACTGATGTGAGATTGCCAACGGTGCTATCGCTGGCTTCGATGCACGCGTTTCTGAACCAGTGGTTGTAAAACAACCAGCAGTGACCCTACATTGATCAAATCAATCAGTGGATGCAGAACAGCAATCATTGTGATCGCTCGTGTTGCATTGCGTTAGCCAAAGGGAGGTTTCAATGCGCGCTGGCCCGTTGTCATGGAGGTGCGCTGCACTGGCGCTTATCGCTTTTGCCTGCATGGCAGGCCCGGCCTCCGCTCAGACCAAGCAGGACCAAACGCTCCATTTGACACCCGCACAAATGCGCGAAGACCTCACTGTTCTCAAGAATCAGTGGGCGCCGCTCGACAAGAGCTACACGCCGGAACAGCGGCAGAAATTTGAGCAGATAGTTGATGATGCGGCTGCGGCTGCCGATACACTCTCCACCGAAGATTTCGCGCTTGAAATCATGCGAGCGACGGCCATATCCCGAAACGGCCATACGAGCGCCATGGTCGGCACTCTCCTGCACGATCTGCCGGTACGAGCCTGGTGGTTTTCCGACGGTCTCTACATTGTTAAAACAGACCCGGCACATGCGGATTTGCTTGGAGCACGTATGGACAAGCTGGGTTCGCTGACACCGGCAGAAGCATTGAAACGCGTCTCGCCATACATTTCCGGCACTGACCAGCGCATTCGATATTTGAGCGCTACTTTTCTGACCAGTCCTGCTGTTCTCAAGCGTATCGGCGCTGTGGCCAACGATAATGAGATTCCCCTGACACTGCGGCTTGCCGATGGAAGCACGCGTGTGGCAAATTTGAGTGCAGTCGCCTCGCCTGATCCTGCCGACGAACACAAGCCGGCAACAAGGGGGTATTCTGTGCTCATTCCCGATGATGCCAATCTACCGGGACGCTGGTTACACCTCCTTGACAACAGCAAGGAGCGGTCACCGATTTACGAGAAGCGCGTTGACGTCAACGCATCATGGATCGGTGAAAACAACAAAGTTCTCTATATCCGCAGCAACTCCATGAACAGCATGGATGAAACAGGGTTGCAGCACAAATATGCCAAGATTCTGCAGACATCTATTCTGCCGACGCGGCCGAAATTCATTGTTCTCGATCTTCGCTTGAACAATGGCGGTGATTTCTTCAACACGATTCTCTTTTCGCAGGCAGTGCCACGGCTGCTACCGTCAGGCGGGCGTGTTTTTGTGCTTGTCAGTCGCTCCACATTCTCGGCGGCAATCGTGACTGCTGCGATGTTGAAGGGCACTGACCAGAACAAAGTGACATTCATCGGCGAAGAGATGGGCGATAAAGGCCAGTTCTGGGCTGAAGGCGAAACTGTCACACTGCCGAACTCGCATATTGGCGTTGGCTACGCGACACAATTTGAAGATTATGAAAAAGGCTGCACTGACCCCGATAAATGCTACTGGGCAGCGGTCGCTTTTGGTCCAAAGAATATTTCCCTCAAACCCGACATCAAGATCGATGTTACTCATACTGACTATGCATCTGGTCGTGATCCCGTTCTCGAAAAAGCCCTCGCTTTGTCAAAGTGACGACAGGAAAGATGACATTTGGCTCATAAGGGGTTATCGACAGCAAAATCTATGATCTGACCCAAAACGTTCGGAAAGCCCAGAAACCATGAAAGAACCGATCACGCTCAAGCAGTTGAAGGCCGGTATCGGCACAGAAATGGGCTGTTCGGAATGGCGCGTGGTCAGCCAGGATATGATCAATAAGTTCGCCGACGCGACGGATGATCACCAGTTCATCCATACGGACCCCGAGCGCGCGGCGGAAACGCCTTTCGGCGGCACCATTGCCCACGGCTTTCTGACGATCTCGCTCCTGTCGACGCTCGCCTATGAGGCTCTGCCGATGATCGAAGGCGCGACCATGGGCATCAATTACGGTTTTGACAAAGTGCGTTTCATGGCCCCGGTCAAATCGGGCAAACAGGTGCGCGCCCGCTTCAAGCTGGTGGATGCGGATATCCGCCCTTCCGGCCGCGTGCTCAACAATTACGAAGTAACACTTGAAATCGAGGGCTCGATCAAGCCGGCGCTGGTCGCTAACTGGCTGACCATCGCTGTTCTCGAACACCCGCCTGAGATGGACGACTGATCTGGCTCAGGCTGCCTCGACAAGGCGGCCTGCATCGTCGAGCGGCGCGGCGCTGTCGTTCTCGACAAGTGCCTGAAAAGCGAACGGCCCCTGCACGAACATGCCCATATCGTATGGATTGCGGATCTGGGCGCCCTTCAAAAATAACAGATGCATCTTGAAGAAGTTTTTCCGCGCCCGTGCATAACGCTTGGCGCTGTGGATGTGCTTGAAGCGAATGCGCCGGATCAGCGGTTCATTGCGCGGGATAATCCCCAGCGCTTTCGCCGGATTGGATTTGTAGAAATGGACGATGTCAGCAATCGTCTGATATTCGGCCCAGAAAACCGGCGTTTCCTGCAGGACAACCCTGATATCCTCACGCAGCTGCGTTGCACGCGGGTGAAAGGCAATCATCAGCAGGCATGAGCCGATGGAAAATAAGGAAATCGGCTGCTGTTTGATGAGTTGCGGGGCGCTGCGCCAGACATCTGCAATCGCCTCCACGGCTGGAACAGTGCCGAGACTATGCCCGATGATCACGACCTCATCCGCATCGGTTTCCTGTAATTTCCGCGTGAGATGCTCGGCAAAGGCCTTGCGCCGCGCCAGCAATGCCGGATTGCGGCTATAAATCCGGTCGGAAGCAGCAGCCCAGTCATCAAGCAGATAGGACAGGAACACCTTTTCACCCGGCCAGCGGATCAGCAACCGCGCCATGATGAGCGCAAGGGGAACAGTCCAGATCATGTGATAGGAGCTGAAACCACCGAACAACGGCCCAAGACCGACGAGGAGGGCCACAAGTGAAATAAAACAGGTGAGCACAAAGGGCCACATGAAGAAGATGCAGAAGCGCCAGCTGGTTCTTAAATACCTCCAGAAGGTGCCTGTGAGCAGAATATCGAGAAACGCCATCAGCCCGGTGGCAAAGCGCGCAACAACATTGCGCGCCGAATAGGCATCGAACACGTCAGCCGTGCCATATTGGCAGAATTCGGTTTCAACAGCCCAGTTTGCGCCAGATGTTTCCAGCCGCATGGAAGCAATGTTCGGCCCCTCCGGCAGCATGGGACTTGCTTTGGTTTTGGCATGCCAGAGACTGTTGAAATCAGCGGCAGAGTTCAGATAGCGCCCGCGCACTGCATCAGGGTGCAGACCTTCATAGCCTGTGAAGTTGATAACAAGGCGCTTTTTGACAGCCATCGAACACTCTCGCGACGCGACCGCGCGAATCGGCAGCCACCGGCATCCTCTTTATGGCAAAGGACGGCGCAATTGTGATCGACAGCCTCACCGGGGAGCAATCTGTACACTATTATTATGTGGAGCTGTCAAATACGGCCTATTCGGCAAAAAAATACGATTATTGCATTGTGACCGTGCGTGGTTCGTGTTTCGTGGTTCGACAAGCTCACCATGAGGGAGAGTGGGGATGCAACGATAATCGCGAAGATTGCAGCAAATAGTCGTCGCAGAGTTCAGTTGTTGTGGAACTCAACCGCTGCAGAATTTGGCTCCCTTCATCACCCCTCTCCCTCATGGTGAGCTTGTCGAACCACGAACCACGCACAATGATGCAGCAAATCAACGGCTTGCGATCCGCCTGTCAGACAGTAACATCCCGGGCTGATTCCTGTAGGAAACTGTAGGCATAACCCGAAAATGAGCGCCAGCACTCAACGCGGAACGTGTTTTCCTCCGTGCGCAGCAGGACAATCTCGATCTTGCCAAGAACTGTGCGGGACGCCGCGCCAACCGGAAACGCCCGGAGCGACAGGTCCTGCGGGCAGCCACCATTGACCACAGCATCCGCACCCTTGCCTGATACAATGATCCCGACATTGCGATGCGATACATCCACAGCCGAATGCAGCCCCTTCACCTTGGCGAGATCGGCAACCAGCGCGCTACCATCAGCATCGATGATGAGCCATTCATCCGGGCCGATCCATAGGGCAGTGCGGGTCCCTTGCGTCGACGTTGTCTTGGGCTTCACCGGCAAGGTCAGCCCAATCGCCTTGGACAAGGCCGCCACCGCATCAGGCCGGGCCCGCAGCGATACACGGGTGGCATTGTCAGCCAGAACAACCGATACGGAGCCAACGCCCGCATAACCGGTCTGTAGCGGATGCAGACGCTGTGCTGTTTGTGCAAGGTCAGCCATTCAACCGTTCTCCCTTTTCGTCGAAGAACACCGTACCGGTTACTTCCACTTCAATCACACCATTGGGCATCGGCACATAGAGCGTTTCTCCGAGCCGTTTTGTTCCGTCAATCACCAGACCCATCGCAATCGACCGGCCGCAATTTTCCGACCAATAGGACGATGTCACATGACCAATCATTGTCATCGGCACCGGCTGGTTGGGATTGGCAACGATCTGCGCGCCCTCTTCCAGCACCACATGGGCGTCCTTGGTCTTCAAACCAACCAGCTGCTTGCGGCCATCGGCCACCAGATCGCGGCGCAAGAGGCCACGAATGCCAACATAGTCTTTCTTGTTCTTGCCAATAGCCCAGGTCAGCCCCGCATCCTGCGGTGTCACCGTACCATCCGTGTCTTGACCGACGATGATATAACCCTTTTCCGCGCGCAGAACGTGCATCGCCTCGGTGCCGTAAGGCGTCAGGCCAAGCGGCTTGCCACGCTCGTAGATAGCCTCCCAGACCGCCTGACCGTAATCAGCAGGCACGTTGATTTCAAAACCCGCTTCACCGGTGAAGGACATGCGGAACAGCCGCGTCGGCACGCCGCAAATCTTGCCTTCGCGTACACTCATATGCGGCATGGCTTCATTGGAAAGATCGATGCCCTCTACCAGTGGCGCGATGATTTCACGCGCTTTTGGACCCTGCACGGCGATGACAGCCCATTGTTCCGTGGTCGAGGTCAGCCAGACATCAAGATGCGGGAATTCGGTCTGCAGATAGTCTTCCATGTGATGCATGACACGCGGCGCACCGCCCGTCGTTGTCGTCACATGGAACCGGTCTTCCGCAAGACGGCCAACGACACCATCATCATAGATGAAACCATCTTCGCGCAGCATGATGCCATAACGCAGGCGGCCGACACCCAGCTTTTCCCATGGGTTGGTATAGAGCAGCTCAAGGAATTTCGCCGCGTCAGGGCCAACCACTTCGATCTTGCCGAGCGTCGAGGCATCGAAAATACCGGCCTGATTACGCACGGCAACGCATTCGCGATTAACCGCCGCATGCATGTCCTCGCCCGCCTGCGGATAATACCAGGCGCGCTTCCACTGCCCGACATCCTCGAAGGCCGCACCCTCAGCCGCATGCCATGCATGCATCGGTGTGCGGCGGGTCGGATCGAACAGATCATGGCGCGCATGATTGACGATTGCGCCGAAAGTAACAGGCGTAAACGGCGCACGGAACGTTGTCAGGCCCACCGCCGGAATTGGGCGATTGAGCGCTTCGGCGGCAATTGCCAACCCGTGCAGGTTGGAGGTCTTGCCCTGATCGGTTGCCATGCCATTGGTGGTAAAGCGTTTGACGTGCTCAATGGAGTGCATGCCTTCGCGCACGGCGAGACGCACGTCCTTGGCGGTGACATCGTTCTGGAAATCGACAAAGGCCTTGACCGTCGTATCCGCACCGGCACCCGGAGCAGAACCGATCATGCCAATGATCCAGTCCGTGCCACCCGTGGCCTTGACCGCTTTGGCCTTGCCCTTGAAGCCGGTTTCTGCTGCCAGCTTGCTGCCAGCCGCGATTGCCTCATCCAGCGCTTCCTGCAATCCGTCGCTGCCATTGCAGGCACCAACCGAAACGCAATCTTGCGCATAGGTGCCGGGCAGGAAGCGTTCATTGGCGGCATCCCATGCCACCTTGCCGCGTGACTGCGAGAACAGATGCACCGAAGGCGTCCAGCCTGCGGACATGATCAGCGCATCCACCACAACCTTACGCTCGGCACCGCCCTTGTTCGGACGGATGCTGATGGAGGAAACACGGCGCTTGCCGCCAGCGCTAAACACCGCATGGCCGGTCAGTACATCAATGCCGAGCGAACGGGCTTCTTCGATAACAGACGAAGAAGGATTTTCACGCGTATCGACAATAACGGGAACGTCAGCGCCAGCGCGCTTGAGATCAATAGCCGCCGCATAGGCGGAGTCATTAGCGGTATAGACACCGACCTTGCGGCCAACAGCAACGCCATACTGGTTGAGATAGATACGTGCCGCCGACGCCAGCAGAATGCCCGGGCGATCATTGTTGGCGAACACCATGTGCCGCTCGATCGCGCCGGTTGCCAGAACAACCTTCTTGGCACGAACCTGCCACAGGCGTTCACGCGGCAGATCAGAACCCGGATTGCTGAGATGGTCGCTGATGCGCTCGACCAGACCAACGAAATTCTGGGCGTAATAGCCAAAGGCCGTGGTGCGCGTCAGAACAGTGACATTCTCCATCGAACGCAAAGTGCCAAGCGTCTCCGTGGCCCAGTCATAGCCCGGCTTGCCATCGACGGTGACGTCAATCTCATAGCGCAGCGCGCCACCAGCTTCCGCCTGCTCGTCGCAAATAATGACCTTGGCACCTGTCTGTGCCGCACTGAGCGCGGCAGCAAGACCAGCAGCACCGCCACCAACCACCAGCACATCGCAATGGGCAAAGCGGTTGGAATAGCGATCCGTATCGGCTTCACCGGGAACAACGCCAAGACCGGCTGCAGCACGAATCTTCGGCTCGTAGATGGTCTTCCACGCGAATTTCGGCCACATGAACGTCTTGTAGTAGAAGCCTGCGGGCAGCATCGGCGAGAACACATCATTGATCGCGCCGACGTCAAATGTCAGCGACGGCCAGCGGTTCTGCGACTTGACCTTCAGCCCGTCATAGATTTCCTGCACGGTCGCCCGCACATTTGGTTGCTGGCGCGACTTGTCGCGCTCGATATCCACAAGCGCGTTTGGCTCTTCGCTGCCTGCGGAGAGAATGCCGCGCGGGCGGTGATATTTGAACGAACGGCCAACCAGATGGATGCCATTGGCGAGCAGCGCCGATGCCAGCGTGTCGCCTTCAAGGCCGGTTAATGCCTGCCCGTCAAAGGTGAAGCGAACGGTTTTGGCCGGGGTCAGACGACCAATGCCAGCGATACGGTTGCTTCCGGAATGGGATGTGGTGCTCATGGCTTATAGCTCCCCTTTCTTGGCGCGGGGGGCGCGTTTCTTTGCGGGTTCAGCGGCATCAACGGGAGCCGAAGCGGCATCCGGATTGAGAAGCTTGTCAACATCCGGGCGGGGCTCGCCTGCCTTGTAGACAGTCAGGAACTTGTCCGAAACGGAATCGCGCACCGCGTTGAAGAAGCGTCCGCAGCCGTGAATATGCCGCCAGCGTTCAAACTGCAGGCCTTTGGGGTTCTGGCGGAAATAAAGGAAACCGGCAAAATCATCGTCGGATTGTTCCGAAATCGCCGGGGAACGCACGAGATGCGCTTCACCCGCGTTGCGGAATTCCAGTTCCGGGCGCTCTTCTTCGCAATAGGGGCATTTGATGAGAAGCATTGTCGTCGTCTCGTTTCTTGAATGTCAGTGCGCTACGGCAGCGGCAGCGGCTTCGTCGATCAGGCGGCCAGTGGTAAAGCGCTCGATGGTGAACGGCGCATTGATCCGGTGCGGCTCATCGCGGGCAATCGTATGGGCAAACACATTGCCAGAGCCCGGCGTTGCCTTGAACCCGCCAGTTCCCCAGCCGCAGTTTACATAAAGGCCCGGCACCGGTGTCTTGGCCAAAATTGGCGAACGATCCGGCGTCACGTCAACAATACCGCCCCATGAACGCAGCATTTTCAGGCGCGTCAGCACCGGGAACATTTCGCAGATCGCATCCAGCGTGTGGTTGATGATGTGCAGGCCGCCGGTCTGGGAATAAGACGTGTACTGGTCCGTACCAGCGCCGATAACCATCTCACCCTTATCCGACTGCGAGATATACGCATGAACGGTGTTCGACATGATCACGCAGGGAATAAGTGGCTTGACCGGTTCGGATACCAGCGCCTGCAAGGGATAGCTTTCCAGCGGCATGCGCACACCGGCCATGTTCATAAGGACAGAGGTATGGCCCGCAGCCACAACACCAACCTTCTTGGCATTGATCGGGCCGCGATTGGTATCAACTCCCACGACCGCGCCATTGGCGGCACGGCGAATGCCGGTTACTTCGCAGTTCTGGATGATATGCACACCGCGATCAGCCGCCGCGCGGGCATAGCCCCATGCAACCGCATCATGGCGAGCCGTGCCGCCACGGCGTTGCAACGCCGCGCCAATGATGGGATAACGTGCATCGGCAGAAAGATTGATTGGCGGGCAGAATTCCTTGACCTGCTCCGGTGTCATCCATTCATTGTCGATACCATTCAGCCGGTTGGCGTGGATATGACGCTTCAACACCTGAACATCATGAACATTGTGCGCCAGCATCATGACGCCGCGCGCCGAATACATGACGTTGTAGTTGATATCCTGGCTCAGACCCTCCCACAATTTCACGGCATGTTCGTAAATGCCTGCCGATTCATCATAGAGATAGTTGGAACGGATAATCGTGGTGTTGCGGCCGGTATTGCCGCCGCCAAGCCAACCTTTTTCCAGAACCGCGACATTGGTGATGCCATGTTCCTTGGCCAGATAGTAGGCGGTGGCAAGGCCATGTCCGCCAGCGCCAACAATGATGACGTCATATTCCGACTTGGGTTCGGGCGAAGTCCATTGCTGATCCCATCCCTTGTGGGCGCGCAATGCCTCGCGGGCCAAAGCAAACACTGAATATTTCCGCATCATTCAATCCTTTGCAGAGCGTCCGGCCATTTCAAGTGACCTCGGCAGAGCGACGTGTTCCAACGATTTTCGAGAGCAATACCCTGTCCTGAAATCGACATCGATTTTCAAGCGCAGGATCGCACTTTTATGCATCAGTAACGCATCCGCTCAAAGGTCTTTTGCCATTTTGCGACGGAGATTGGCGTTCCATGCCGGTTATTCTAAAATTGCGCAGCGGCATGACGAGCCCTGGTGGAAGAATATCCCCATTTTAAGCAGCTTCACCATGGACATTCCGCCACCATTCTGATAATGGCCTCGTCAGTTTGCGATGGATGACCGTCGCGAAGTTTGGATTTGTGTCCCACTGACCAAGGTAAGGGCGCAGAATTCAGGCTCAACGAAATTCTAAGAGACACAGGATAAAACGTGCAGGTACTCGTACGCGAAAATAATGTTGATCAGGCTCTCCGCGTCCTCAAGAAGAAGATGCAGCGCGAAGGCATGTTCCGCGAAATGAAGATGCATGATCATTACGAGAAGCCCTCGATCAAGCGCGCCCGCCAGAAGGCAGAAGCCATCAGCCGCGCTCGCAAGCTTGCCCGCAAGCAGGCACAGCGCGAAGGTCTTCTGCCAATGCCAGCGCGCAAGGTACCGGCCCGTCCTTCTGCGGCTCGTTGATCAGTACTTTATCAACGTCTTGACAATACAACGGGGTGGGGTGGCAATCGCCACACCGCCCTTTTTGCGTTTTCGATTGAACGGGATACCAGGAATATGACACATTCACTTGAAATGGTTTCGTATCGCGACCCGCAATCGGCATTCAAGACGTTGCGCACCACCGGACTGGTGATCGCTTCGGTTCTCACTCTGGCTATTGCCGGGTGCCAGACCTCGACCACCGATATGACCGGCATCGACAAGGCGCAGGGCTCTTCCGAGAACATCAGCTCACTCGACAGCGTCATTCGCAATAATCCACGCGATCCGGAAGCCTACAATGTGCGTGGCTCGGCTTTTGGCCGCGCCGGTCGCAACAGCGATGCCATCAAGGACTTCAACACGGCATTGCAGCTGAACCCGAATTTCTATCAGGCCTATGCGAACCGTGCGCTTGTTTACCGCAATATGGGCAACAGCGCCCAGGCATTGGCTGACTACAGCAAGTCCATCCAGATCAATTCGCAATATGACGCTGCCTATATCGGTCGCGGTAATCTCTATCGCCTTTCGGGACAACTCGACCGGGCATTCAGCGATTTCCAGCAGGCAATCCAGCTGAACACCACCGATCCGCGCGCCTACCACAATCGCGGCCTGATTTATCAGGCACGTAACCAGCACAAGCAGGCCATCGAAGATTTCTCCACCGCGATCTCACTGCAACCTGATGCAGCCGAGCCTTATAATGGCCGTGGTATTTCCTATGTTGCGCTTGGCGATGACGACAACGCCTTTGACGATTTCAACAATGCCATCAAGCTGGATGGTACCATTGCCGAGGGCTGGGCCAATCAGGCGCTGATCTACGAGCATCGCGGCGACAAGGCTCGCGCTGCGAAATCCTACTCCAAGGCCGCGCAGCTTGATCCGAAATACAAGCCTGCGCTTGACGGTCTGGCACGCACGCGTTCCTGATCCAGATATGGCCTGATCCTGACATGGCAAAGCGGTTCCTTATTGTTTCCGCTCATCCACTTGAGAACAGCCTTTCGGCGCATCTGACGGCGTTGGTGACACAGCAGATCGCTGAGTCACCACACGAATTGCAGGTGTTCGATCTCTACCAGCAGGGTTTTGATCCACGGCTTTCGCGCCAAGAACGACAAAGCTACTACGCACCGCAATATGACGCCTCCGATGTTAAGGCTGAATCGGAGGCCTTGCAGACCGCTGACGTTCTCGTTCTCATATTCCCGACCTGGTGGTTCGGCCTGCCTGCAATCCTCAAAGGTTGGATCGACCGGGTGTTCGTGCCGGGCACGGCCTATGATCATGCGCCAGACTATGGCCGGATGATCCCGCGCCTTAACAAGATGACATCCTGTATTGCCATCACGACGCTCGGCTCCCCCTGGTGGATTGACCGGTTGATCATGTGGCGACCCGTCCGCCGTATCCTCGGCACAGCCATTATTGGCACCTGCGCACCCAAGGCACGGTTTTCAATGCTGTCGCTTTACAATTGCGAGAAGCTCGCCCCTGCCCGGCTTGCAGCCTTTGAAGCAAAAATCGATCGGGCGATTCAACAGACCCTGAAATGAAAAAGCCCGCCAATCGGCGGGCTTTTCGTTTGGTCTGGCAATGATGGATCAGTGATCCAGCGCCTTGACGATGTTTTCAACCATCTTCTTGGCATCGGCAAACAGCATCATCGTGTTGTCGCGGAAGAACAGTTCGTTCTCGACACCCGCATAACCGGAGCCCATGCCGCGCTTGATGAACAGAACCGTGCCAGCCTTGTCCACATCGAGGATAGGCATGCCGAAGATCGGCGATTTCGGATCGGTCTTGGCAGCCGGATTGGTGACGTCATTGGCACCGATAACGAAAGCCACATCGGCCTGCGCAAATTCGGAGTTGATGTCCTCAAGCTCGAACACTTCGTCGTAGGGAACATTGGCTTCGGCCAGAAGCACGTTCATATGCCCGGGCATACGGCCAGCAACCGGGTGAATGGCGTATTTGACCTCGACGCCCTCAGCCTTCAGCTTGTCAGCCATTTCACGCAAGGCGTGCTGTGCCTGCGCCACCGCCATACCGTAACCCGGCACGATGATAACCTTGGATGCATTCTTCATGATGAAGGCCGCATCATCAGCAGAACCCTGCTTGACCGGACGCTGTTCCACTTCACCGGTTGCTGCACCCGAGGTCTCGCCGCCGAAGCCGCCGAGAATAACCGAGATAAACGACCGGTTCATGCCCTTGCACATGATGTAGGACAGGATGGCACCGGAGGAACCCACCAGCGCACCGGTGATGATCAGCGCCAGATTGCCCAGCGTGAAACCGATACCGGCAGCAGCCCAGCCCGAATAGGAGTTGAGCATCGACACGACCACAGGCATATCCGCGCCGCCGATGGGAACGATGATCAGAACACCAAGAGCCAGCGACAGAAGAACGATCAGCCAGAACACGAAATGGCTTTCGCTCATCACCAGCGCCACAACCAGCAAGACAATGGCAATCGCCAGAGCCGCGTTGAGCACATGGCGGCCCGGCAGCATGATCGGCTTGCCGGACATGCGGCCATCGAGCTTCAGGAAGGCGATGATGGAGCCGGTAAAGGTAATCGCACCGATGGCAACACCGAGCGACATTTCGACCAGCGCCTGTCCGTGGATCGAACCGACTTCGCCGATCCCGAAGGAATTGGGCGAGTAGATGGCAGCAGCAGCCACCATGACAGCGGCAAGACCGACCAGCGAATGGAAGGCTGCAACCAGCTGCGGCATGGCCGTCATGGCAATGCGTCTGGCGGTATAGGCACCGACACCGCCACCAATGGCGAGGCCGATGACAATCAGGCCAAGGCCTCTGAAACTTGGCTCGGCAAGGGTCAGCGTGGTGATGATCGATATACCCATACCGATCATGCCGTAGAAATTACCTTGACGGCTTGTGGTTGGGTGCGACAGGCCACGCAGCGCCAGAATGAACAGGACGCCGGAGACGAGATAAAGAAAAGCTGCGAGATTTACGCTCATTGCTCAGGTCTCACTTTTCTTTTTTCTTGTACATGGCGAGCATGCGATGGGTCACAAGGAAGCCGCCAAAAATATTGACGCTGGCAAGTACAAGGGCGATGAAGCCGAAGCCTGTGGCAAAACCACTGGCAGACAGGCCAACCGCAAGCAGCGCACCAACGACAATAACCGACGAAATGGCGTTGGTTACGGCCATGAGCGGCGTGTGCAGGGCTGGTGTCACCGACCAGACGACGTAATAGCCGACAAAGATTGCCAGAACGAAGATCGCCAGACGGAAGACGAAGGGGTCAACGGCGCCACCTGTTACCGTATGGGCCACAGCACCGGCCGCATCAGGCAGGTTTTCAGCGGCCTGACGAACCGTCTCGGTTGCCTGATTGAGACTTTCAAGAGCTTTTTCGAGTGCGGTATCAGCCATCACGCCTCTCCTTCAGTCGTTTTTTGGGCAGCCGTTTTTGGGGCAGCCGTTTTGGTGGCAGCAGGTTTCGGCGGGGTTTTCTTCGGTGCGGCTTTGGGAGCAGCAGCCTTCTTTGGCGCGGCCGTGGCCGGTGCCTTCTTCGGCTCAGTTGTCACCGCAACTGTCGCAGCGGGTGCAGCCTTGGCTTTGGCAGGCTTTTTGGCTGCCGGTTTCGCCGCAGGAGCAGTTGCACTTGGCGCGGCACCGGCAAAATTCGGATGAACCACCTTGCCACCATGGGTCAGGACAGTTGCCTTGACCAGTTCATCGTCAAAATTGACCTTGATTGCCTTGGCATCCTTGTCAACAAGCGTCTCAACGAAGGCAAAAAGGTTCTTGGCATAAAGCTGTGATGCGGTGGCGGCGATACGGCCAGCAACATTGAGATGGCCGACGATCTTGACGCCATCGACATCAACAATCTTGCCTGCAACCGCGCCTTCAACATTGCCGCCGCGTTCAACCGCAAGATCAATAATCACGGAGCCGGGACGCATGCGCCCATACATTTCGCGTGTAACGAGCCGCGGAGCGGGACGGCCCGGAATGAGCGCCGTGGTGATGATGATATCCTGCTTGGCGATATGGTCCGCGACCAGCGCAGCCTGCTTCGCCTGATATTCTTTCGACATTTCCTTGGCGTAACCACCAGCGGTTTCAGCCGCCTTGAATTCCTCGTCCTCAACGGCAAGGAATTTCGCGCCGAGCGAAGCAACCTGCTCTTTCACGGCAGGACGCACGTCCGTTGCAGTGACGACGGCACCCAGACGGCGCGCGGTCGCAATAGCCTGAAGACCGGCAACGCCGACACCCATGATGAAGACCTTGGCGGCGGGAACCGTACCAGCCGCCGTCATCATCATCGGCAGGGCGCGGTCATACTCTTCCGCAGCGTCAACTACCGCCTGATAACCGGCGAGGTTGGCCTGACTGGAAAGTACGTCCATGACCTGCGCACGCGTGATGCGCGGCATGAATTCCATGGTGAACGCTGTGACACCGGCATCTGCCAGTTCCTTGACGGCAGCATCATTGCCATAAGGATCGAGCATGGCGATAACAACCGCGCCTTTTTTGTAGGATTTGAGCTCAGCCGAGGATGGGCGCCGGACTTTCAGAACGACATCGGCGTTCCTGATGTCGGCGGTTTTGCCAATCGTGGCACCCGCGGCTTCAAATTCGCGGTCAGGAATGCGGGATGAAACACCCGCGCCACTTTCCACAATGACTGAAAAACCAAGACCGATAAGCTTTTTGACCGTTTCCGCTGAACCGCCAACCCGCGATTCAACAGCATCGGTCTCTTTCGGTATGAACAGTGTCTGAGCCAAGCCCTCACCCCCAAAGCATGTTGTCACTATGCAGTCAGTGGCCCGAAGACCCGCGCGCCTGCCCCGCTATGACGATTGGCAATCCTGGTGATGGGCCCGCTCATGCAAGCGGATTTCAACAGAATTATCCGCCCGGTTCATGAACAACGCTTGTGGGCGTGTTTTAGAGAATGAACCAGGCAGCCACACAAATAATAATAAACAGAATGGTGGCGGAGAAAAACCCGCCAGCGAAAAAGCCGAATGCCATCGCAGCCACCAGCCCTACGCAGGTAACCACACCCCATTTCGAAAGAGCGAGAAAAAGATTGTAGGTTTTTTCGTGCTCAGGGTAGTCCATGGGTGCACCAAGTTCTGCAGGCGCCGTATCGTGATGTTCAGCCATCTTCAAACCTCATAAAGTCTTAGTCCTATTGGCAATAGCGAAAACGCAGCAGCAGCGCAATGCGCAGATAGTCGCTGAAAAGCCTCCCGGTCGATAAAAATGGCACCTGCGCTGATTTTACCGATCAAGCCAATCCCGCGAACCATCTCAACTGAGCAAATGGGGGAAAAGCCCCGTCACTCCGATGATGATCAGATAGAGCGCAACCACGTAATTGAGCAGACGCGGCGCGATCAGGATGATGATTCCGGCAATCAGCGCAACGAGTGGCGCAATGGCAATTTGTGCGATCATGACAGCGGTTCTTCCCTAATGAATCAGACATTGTTGACATTGGGAGTTTTGGACAAGATTGTTGTCAGGTCAAGCTCTTGGGCATTTCGATCAATGCACAGTGGCAATCTCGCCATTCTTTGGCTTAACCGGCAGTTGCACCATTTCGATATCAAAGTTCTTGGCAATATTTTCCGCCGTCGTGGCTGCTCCGTAGAGGAAGCCCTGCACATATTCAGCGCCAATCCAGCGATTGATCAGCGCAAACTGCTCCCGCGTTTCCAGACCTTCGATGGTCACGGACAGGCCGAGTTCATGGGTCATCTGCACGATACCGCGCAGAAGTTTCAGGGAACGGCCTTCCTCGGTAATATCAGTGATGAAGGAACGATCGATCTTGACCTTGGTGACGGGTAAATCTTTCAGATAGCTCAGGCTGGAATAGCCGGTACCGAAATCATCAATGGCAACCTGCAGCCCCATGGCTTTCAGACTTTCGAGCACACCGCCTGTCGCCTCACGGTCGGTGATGATTGCACCTTCCGTGACTTCCACCTCGATCAGTGCAGGCTCCACGTTATAACGTAGTAAGGCTGACCGGATAATATCGGCCATGTCCATATTGTGCAGGTCATAGGATGACAGGTTTATCGAAACGGCAATTCTGGAACCCCAGAGGCTGCAATCCTTGATGGCCTGTTCGATGACCGTCCGGGTCAGGTCCGAGATCAGTCCCATTTCTTCAGCCATAGGAATGAACTCCGCTGGAGAGATCGGGCCGAAATCCGGGTGGTTCCACCGCGAAAGCGCTTCGCACCCGACCATGCGCAAGGTGCGCACATTGATAATCGGTTGATAGGCAACCGACAGGGTCCGCTCGGCAATCGCCTTGCGCAGATCGTTTTTCAGCCGCTGTTTGCTGCGGAAGGACTGATCCATCGTATCAACGAAAACAGCCCAGGCTTTTTGGCTGTCTTTTCGCGCGGCATCAAGGGCAAGGTCAGCATTCATATGCATGACAGCAAGATCGAATTCACCCTTGCTGACAATCACCACGCCCGCATGGGCTCCGGTCACGATCTCCTGGCCCGATACATTATACTGACCCGAAATGGCGGCCATGATCCGCTCGACGCTCTTCAAAATGGCGTCGCGGGTTGGTGCTGAGAACAGCAACACAAACTCATCGCTGCCAAAACGCGAAATGACCGGATGCTTCACATCAACCGAAGCAAGCCGATCGGCAAAGGCCCGCAACAATTCATCACCAATACGATGGCCGAACGTATCATTGGTTCGCTTCAGGCCATCCACATCAACGACCATCAAGGCGATCTGCATTCCCGTCCCGATACCATCAAGATAGGTCTTGGCAATCTCGGCAAACTGGCTGCGGTTGGGTAGCCCCGTGAGACTGTCATAACGCGCCATGCGGCTGATCTGCGCCTCTGCTTCGGCGCGCCGGGTAACGTCCTGCAGGATGAGCACTGTTCCGTGTTGCGGATCCGGCGTCGCCATAAACTCAAAGTGCCGCTTGTTCGGCGTAACAAACATGTCCCGTTCCTTGCGACCAGTGAGCAGGTTCTGCATCTTGGCGGATAGGGAAGCGTGGGTTTCCTCCGGGAAATAGGCTTTGACGCGGGCAAGTCGCAGCAAGCTTTGCAGGGAATGACCATGCACCTGATCAGGGTCATCGAAGCCCATCATCTTCGCCGCCTTCATATTGGCAACGGTGATATTCTGATTGCTATCAAACATCAGCAGGCCCTGCGGCATGCCGTTCAGTGCTGCATCGAAATGGCTGACGACAACGCTCAGTTGCTGCTTGCCCAAAAGCGCATCCCATAATGATTGCCGCAGCTTCGAGGCAATCCGGACGTTGCTCCAGAAATACGGCAGGATCAGCAGCGCAAGCAGCCAATTGTAAATGCCGCCAAGCAGAATGAACGTCAGAAAAAGCGGCGCGAGAATACCAAAGGACATGCCAATGATAACAGTTGGCGATACATAGTTCCGTGTTACCAGCGCAACCATCGAAGCAACAACGATAGCCACGCTCGTAATAGCAGCCGAAGTGTCCGCAAACACATAAATACTCACCAGACACAGCAAACCGAGCAGGATGCACGTGCTGACCGCACCCAGAAGGTACCGCCATTCCCATTTTCGCAAATCCGTCATGGTCGCTGACGAAAGATCCTTTTGTTCAAAAGCACTGGCATTCGCAGTGCGAAGAAGAACAATCAGGAAAAAGGCCACCGCAAAACCGACGTAAATTGGCTGATTTGTTTTTATGTAAATAACCAGCGTAGCGAGAATTTGAACAACAGACGTCCACCACACGGCTTTCTTGTTCGCATAAAGTGTGCGCAGGAACAGAATTTCGAGAAAAATACTCTCGTTGCGTTCAATTTTCATCAAGGTGTCCGTGAATAACTGTACCCATAATTGGATACGTTAACGAATACTTTCGAACAAACGCCAACGATACTCAGATTATGTATGAGGCATGCATTTAGAATATTTATTTGCACCCCATGTCAAACTGATATTTATCAAATGGGAAACAGAATTACCAATTCCTAAAAGGATTAAGCCGGTGTCATAAACCGGTCACATCCTATGGTTCCAATTCGTTTTGGATTTTTCAGGCTGGACAGGCAATGGTTGTGGGGTCCGGCTTGTCCTTGTCAGGGTTTGGATCGTAGAATGGACCAACCACCAGCGGTTTATCAGGCATGACAGATTGATCCGTGTCCGATATCATCGTCCGGTCGATAGTCTGCAGTAATTTCCCACCCGCATCCTCAAGACGGATTATCACCTTGTACTCCCGCCCAGCCTTTACGCATTTGATTGGCGGACTGTCGATGCCGATCTTTTCGACCGCTGGCCAGACTTTTTGGCGGACAATAAGTGGCTCGCCGCCCGCCGGGTTTTCAAACGTCGTTTCAAGCATTGCTTCGTCAGGTACGCGCCGCACCTTGGTCAGCGTCAGGTGATAAGTTGCCTGCGCGATACGATAATTGAACACGAATAACTTTCCGGCGACAGCCAGATAATCGCCCTCGCCGGAATCGCGACAGGCACCCAGCGCCAGAACGCCTGTAACGACAGGCAAGAGAAGAAACATACGCAGTCGCCTTGCGATCTTATGCATGATCATTTTCCGGTTGTGTACGATTGCGGCGATAATGTCTCTGGGCCTTCGCCCGGTTTCCGCAGACGGTCATGTCGCACCAACGGCGACTGCGGTTGCGGCTCTCGTCGAAGTAAAGCCAATGGCAATTCGGGCAAATCTTGATCCGCTCAAGCCGTGCCGGTTCCAAAAGCCGCATGGCCGACAGGAAAGCTGCTGTACCGAGCGACAGTTCCCGTTCCCGCCCCAGCGCATTCGGCAGGGCCAGATCCTGTGTTCCGGGTTCATCACAAACCAGCGCCGACCCGAGTTGCAGGAACGTTGCCATATTTTGCGGGTGTAGCCCGCCACCCCGCACAGCCGTCCGAAACAGCGCGTTGATGGCCTCCCTGACATCAACAAGCCGCTCGACTTCCGTCCGCGCCACTGGCGCACGAAAGCTGGCTTCTCCCCATTCCGGCTTGCGGAAATGTGCCGCAGCCCGGGCAAATCGCTGTAGCTCCGCCCGGTCCGAAAACCGGTCCAGCGCGCGGTCGGGTGTCTCCCGGAAAATGACTGTGTTGGCCAGATCAAGAGCCAGCACGCCACCACTGAAACGATGCGCATTCCAATCAAAGGTCATGCAAAATTCTAACTGGTAAAATTGATTTTGCAAGTTAGAATGGTCAGGAATATGCGAGTGACCGATGGCCTATTTTCTGCAACTGCTGATTAATGGCATCCACAATGCCGCGCTCTATGCGTTGCTCGCCTATGGTTATGTGCTGATTCACGGCATCACCCATCGCACAGACCTTTCGCTTGGCGCGCTGTTCGCCTTTTCCGGCCAGACCTTTATTCTGGTAACAGCATTTGGCTGGACGGTACTCTGGATGACGCTGCCATTGGCTCTCGGCTTCGGGCTGATTGTTGCCGTGATCTATGTCGGCCTCGGCGGTTACACCATTGCGAAACTGATCTACACACCGCTCGAGACGGGCAGCCGCAATACGGTGCTCGTCGCCACACTGGGCCTCAGCATATTTCTGATGGAACTGTCGCGCCTTGCCGCTGACACACGGGATTATTGGCTGCCACCCATGCTCGCAGAACCTGTACACGTGCTTGGCTCCGGTGTTGATATCAGCCTGACACAGATGCAACTCGTCAATATTGTCGTGGCACTGGCTGTCATCACAACGGGTGAACTGGTCATGCAGCGCACCTCCGCCGGCCGGATATGGCGCGCGGTCAGTGACGAGCCCTTTGCAACGTCCATGTGCGGTATCGATCCACGGCGCGTCAGAACAAAAGCGATCCTCGCAGCTTGCGGCGTCTGCGCCATCGCAGGATTTCTGGCTGCGCTTTACTACGGCAATATCAGCTTCACTACCGGGATGATCTTCGGTTTGAAAATCCTGTTCATCACCGCTGCAGGCGGACTTTCAAGACCGCTCTATGCTGCGCTGGGTGCAGCAGCAGTCGGGGTGGTTGAATCCCTGTGGGGCGGATATTTTTCCGTTCTCTGGCGCGACGCGGCGGTATTCTCTTTGCTGGTCTTTGTTCTCGCCGTGCGGACGAACAATGATGAGGCCGAAAGAATCTAGCCCTGCAGGCTATGGCCGCCATCAATTGTAATAACAGTACCGGTGATATAGCTGCTGGCATCAGATGCAAGCAACAACACTGCACCATCAATATCATCAGGTTCGCCGAGCCTGCGCATCGGATTTTTGCCTTTCAGAAACCCATGCGCCGGGCCATTCATGATCGACTCATTGAGGCGTGTGGGAAACCATCCGGGTGCAATGGCGTTGACACGGATGGCATGGGAAGCCAATTCCAGCGCCAGCGAACGGGTCATCTGGCTTATCGCAGCTTTTGACATGGCATAACCAGCCGATCCTTTGATGGGCGCATCGGCAAGAATGCTCGACAGGTTGACAATCGATCCGCCAACCCCAGCCGCAATCATGCGTTTGGCGGCTTCCTGCGCAATGAAGAATGCACCTTCCACATTCACTTCGAAAATGTGCCGCAACTGCTCACGCGTTGTGGTGAGTGCGCGCTCCATCGTGGCAACTCCGGCATTGTTGAAGACAACCGTGACTGTCCCAAGCTTCTGTTCCGCCTCATCGAAAGCGCGCTCAATATCAGCGGCTATAGTAACATCGGCAATAATATTCAGAACATTGGGGCTGTGTTCATTATCCGGAGCAGGCGTGCGCGAAATGGAAACAACATTGGCACCATGCGCTGCAAGCACCTGAACCATCCTCAGCCCCAAACCTGAAGATCCACCCGTTACCGCAATAGTCTTTCCTGCAACGGAAATAGAAGAGGCACTTGTCATTACACTTAATACCAACATCAAACTGTTTCTCCACTGTTAGACTGCCCGTGCAACGATGACAACCACCCGAGTGTTCGAGTTCTGCAACTGCAATCAATTGGGTTGATGCACCGGTATGGGGCTGCTAACAGTTCAGACAGACTATTCGGGAGAGACAGCCGGGTTAGGCCTATTGCCGCCATTTCCAAGAGCGGCGCAGCCTATGGGATGAAGAGCTGTCTGGGTGATCATCCGGGGAACTGTAACAGTTGCCGGACTTATGGGGAGGAACTGCATGTCGGCTTTGCTTGCCGTGTCGAGAGCGATCGACCGTCTCAATGAATTCGTTGGCCGAAATGTTGCCTGGCTGATTTTCCTGGCCGTGGTGGTCAGCGCCGGCAACGCCATTGTCCGCAAAGTATTCAACCAATCGTCGAATGCGTGGCTGGAATTGCAATGGTTTCTGTTTGGTGGTGCTTTCATGCTGGCAGCCGCCTATACGCTGCAACAGAACGAACATATTCGCATCGACATTGTTTACGGCGCCTTTTCCCGCCGTGTGCAGCATTGGATCGATCTTCTCGGGCATCTTTTCTTCCTGATGCCTTTCGTTCTCCTCATGTGCTTTTACTTTGTCCCCTATGTCAGCCTGTCCTACCGCAGCGGCGAAGGCTCCCCAAGCGCGGGTGGTCTGGTCCAGTGGCCGGGAAAACTCATCTTGCTTGTCGGCTTTTTGCTGCTGGCCATTCAGGGCGTTTCTGAAATCATCAAGAAGATTGCGGTGATGCGCGGCGATATTCCCGATCCCAATCCACCTTTAAGTCTCGAAGAGATTGCGGAACAGGAAGTTGCCATGGCGGAGGCGCGTAATGATTGAGTTTATTGCACAGAACATGGCGCCAATCATGTTCGCCTCGCTGATCATTTTCATGTTGATCGGCTATCCTGTCGCGTTTGCTCTTGCTGCAAACGGATTGCTGTTTTTCTTTATTGGCGTCGAACTCGCCCCCTATTCCAATGGGACGATTACCCTCGACTGGCCATTTCTTTATGCCTTGCCCGAACGGTTCTGGGGGGTGATGTCGAATGACACATTGCTCGCCATTCCGTTCTTTACCTTCATGGGCATCATTCTTGAACGCTCCGGCATGGCCGAAGACCTTCTGGATACGATCGGCCAGCTGTTCGGTCCGATCCGTGGCGGCCTTGCCTATGCGGTCATTTTCGTCGGTGCGCTGCTTGCAGCCACGACAGGCGTCGTCGCGGCATCGGTCATTTCCATGGGCCTCATTTCGCTGCCGATCATGCTGCGTTATGGTTATGACCGACGCGTAGCGTCAGGCGTCATCGCGGCATCCGGCACGCTGGCGCAGATCATTCCGCCATCGCTGGTGCTGATCGTTCTGGCTGATCAGCTCGGACGCTCGGTCGGCGACATGTATCACGGCGCACTGATCCCCGGCCTCGTGCTCACCGGTCTCTACATGCTCTATGTCCTGGCCCTGTCGATCTTCAACAAGAAATCCATGCCTGCTTTGCCCGTTGAAGCGCGCACGCTGGGTTCGGGTGTTACATCTCTGATCATTGCTCTGGTGATTGCCGTCGCTATCGCCTATGGCGCGATTGTCTGGTTGACGCCGAAGGCGGGAGCCAATGCGGATATCTGGGGCGCGACAATCGGCATTGTTGTTATCTATGCATTCGCGCTGGCAGACCGTTCATTTAGCCTCAACCTGATGTCGCGTCTCGCCCAACAGGTGATCATTGTTCTCATCCCGCCGCTTGCACTGATCTTCCTCGTGCTTGGCACGATCTTCCTTGGTATTGCCACACCGACAGAAGGTGGCGCCATGGGTGCGGTGGGCGCTTTGCTCATGGCCGCATCCAAAGGACGTCTTAATCTTGGCGTTATCAAGCACGCCCTGACATCCACCACGCGGCTGTCTTCATTCGTCCTTTTCATCCTGCTTGGCGCGCGTGTCTTCTCGCTCACCTTCTACGGTGTCAACGGCCAGATATGGGTGGAGCATTTGCTGGCTTCGCTGCCGGGTGGACAGGTTGGCTTCCTGATCGTCGTCAATCTGCTCGTCTTCTTTCTGGCATTCTTTCTCGACTTCTTCGAGCTTGCCTTCATTATCGTACCGCTGCTTGCTCCCGTTGCGGAAAAGCTCGGCATCGATCTGATCTGGTTCGGCGTGCTTCTTGGCATCAACATGCAGACAAGTTTCATGCATCCGCCGTTTGGTTTTGCCCTGTTCTATCTCAGGTCTGTGGCCGCCAAAGTGCCCTATATGGACAAAATAACCGGCAAGAAAATCCAGCCCATCACCACGGGGCAGATCTATTGGGGTGCCGTGCCATTCGTCGGCATTCAGATCCTCATGGTGGCTCTGACGATTATGTTCCCGCAAATGGTCATGCATTATACCGGCCCGGCCAGCACAGTTGATCCGGCAACCATCCAGATTCCGAACTCAGACCTCGGGGGTGGGCTTGGCGGTGGATTGGGAAGCGGCCTCGGCGGGGGATTGGGCACAGACCTCAGCGCACCACCTCTGGGCGGGCCACCACCTGCGCCTGCACAGCCCGCACAACCGGCAGCACCGGATTTGAGCCAGCCGCCGAAAATGTAATATAGCGCCAAGACAAAGAAAAAGCCCGGCATCGCTGCCGGGCTTTTTATATTCGAAACAGAAAGCTTAGAGCTTGCCGTTACGCTGCTGCACCATCATGAACGTATCGAAGGTGTATTCCGCCACCTGAGCATAAAGGAAATGCTCATTGCGGAAACCCTTGATGGAATCCCAGATCTTTTTGAATCCCGGATTGCTGGCTTCGATTTCAGCATAGACGCCATTGGCTGCTTCGAAACACGCATTGAGGATTTCCGGGCTGAACGGACGCAGTTGCGCGCCACCGGCAACCAGCCGCTTGATCGCGGGCGGGTTCACATAATCATACTTCTGCAGCATGTTCGCATCGGTTGCCTGCGCTGCCGTGCGGAACAGGGACTGATAGCTTGGCGGCAGTGAATCCCATTTCTGCTTGTTGACCATGAAACTAACAGTCGGTCCACCTTCCCACCAACCGGGATAGTAGTAAAACGGCGCGACTTTCTGGAAGCCGAGCTTTTCGTCATCATAGGGACCAACCCATTCGGCGGCATCAATCGTACCCTTTTCAAGGGATGGATAGATATCACCACCGGCGATCTGCTGCGGCACGACCCCAAGCTTTTCCATAACCTTGCCGGCAAAGCCGCCAATGCGCATTTTGAGACCCTTGAGGTCTTCAACGGTCTTGATTTCCTTGCGGAACCAGCCACCCATCTGCACGCCGGTATTACCGCCCGGATAGGCCTGCAGGCCCTGTTTGTTGAAAAACTCGTTCATCAGGTCAATGCCGCCGCCATGGTACTGCCAGGCATTCATACCGCGTGCATTGAGCGCAAATGGCACGGCTGCACCCAGAGCCCAGGTGGGATCCTTGCCCCAGTAATAATAGGCAACGGTGTGGCACAGTTCGACCGTACCCGCTGCAGCAGCGTCAGCTGCCTGAAGGCCCGGAACAACTTCACCCGCCGCAAATGGCTGGATGACAAAATTGCCGTCCGTTGCTTCTTTCAGATATTTCGACAGAACCTCGGCGCCGCCATAGATCGTGTCCAGTGACTTTGGAAATGATGACGCACAGCGCCATGTGATCTTCGGCATTGACTGCGCAATTGCTGGCGCTGCCAGCGTGGTTGCCGCAGCAACCCCCGCGCCGGCAAATCCGGCATTCTTGATGAATGAACGACGATCCATATACTCTCCTCCAGAATTTATCGCTTCAGACCCCCCGGACAGTTTCTGTCCAATTGCTCCCGGTCTGGGGATCACCATACACGCTCGACTATTCAAGTCCAGCCGCTGAAAACACAAACAAAGCGCTGATTAAAACAGAGTGGAATCCCAAGGAAAAAACGTCTTTTGCGACGGAATGCCTCCCGCCTTCGGCAGCCATTGGAAACGCACCCGAATTACACTACATTCGAAGGAGAATTATTATTTGGAGCATCGCCATGCGGCAGCCTCTCGTCGCCATCACCTCAGACGTTCGCGCCTTTGAAAATTATACGTGGCACGCAGCACCCGATCAGTATCTGAAAGCTGCCTATGACGCAGCCGGTGTCATCCCCCTGATCGTCCCGTCCTTTGGCGAAGGCCTCGACATAGACGCCATTCTTGACGGTGTGGATGGTGTTCTGGTGACAGGCTCCAAATCCAATGTGCATCCTTCGCTCTACGGCGTGGAACCGACCGAGGCGCATGAACCCTATGATCCTGCCCGCGATGCAACTTCATTGCCCTTGATCCGCCGGGCAATTGAGCGCGGCGTGCCGCTGCTTGCCATTTGCCGGGGCATTCAGGAACTGAACGTTGCCCTTGGCGGAACACTTGCCACGGAAATACAGGAACTCGATGGCCGCATGGACCACCGCGCGCCTCAGTCCGCCGAACAGGCTGAGCGCTTCGCCATCCGCCATCCCGTGCGCATCAAGCCCGGCTCATGCCTTGCCAATGTAATGCAGTCGGACACACTTCAGGTCAATTCCGTACACAGACAGGCCATCGACCGGCCCGCCGCCCAGCTTGATATCGAAGCCGTCGCCGAGGACGGAACCATTGAGGCCGTATCGGTCAAGAACGCCCGCGGATTTGCCGTTGGCGTGCAATGGCACCCGGAATATTGGGTGAAAACCGACAGCCCTTCGCGCAAGATTTTCGCTGCCTTTGGCGACGCCGCACGTGCGCACAAGGCAAGCCGCGAACGGCTTCAGGCCGCCGAATAGCGATATTGCCTAGTGCATCGGATCGCTTGCGAAACGCAAAATATTATTTGAACATCGCTCCATTACAGGCATCGGTAACAATTAAATTTGTACCAGCCGTTCGGGGGCAATGGTGGCAATTCAATTCACAAATTCACTGGAACAGGAATTTCCAGTTGTTTCGAAAATGTCGATTCCCTATGAGCTGAACCCGTATGGTCAAGCAAGCAGCGGCGGCCGGACCGGAACGGACTTCGATATGTATTTTGTCGAATCGCCGTGGGGCCCACGGGTTATCTGTTTTATGAAACTGAACTTCATTTTCACAAACGGTAGCGGCGGAGCTTGGGATGATGGTGAACGGCGAGATTGGGTAGCGAACTGGACATCGCAAATCGCTGGAAGGTGGAGCACAAACAGGCTGACCACTACATCTGACGGAAGGCCAGTCGGCTTGAGGTTCTATTTTTCCATACAGATCAATAGCAGCTCACAAAGCGCGCATTGGCCTGTCCACGTCGAAAAAATCAAGGATTCCGAAGAGCACAAGAGGTATAAAAGCCTCACATGTACACGTAAAAGCCCATTGTGCGAGATGAGGCATGTGCAGTTGAGTAGCTTTGACCTGAAACCTTTATCGCTTGAACCAGGGGTTACGCAGCGGATAGCTCTTCATGAATTCGGTCACATGATTGGATATATGGAAGATGAATATAAACGCAGGTCGCGTTACTTCGGCGAAACTGGCTCAATGATGCACAGCGGTGAGGCTGTCGAGCCTCGGCATCTTAAGCCCTTCAAAGATTATGCGGATTCATTATCAAGAAAATGGGACACGCATATGCATGCATATTCGAAAAAGGTGCAGGCCGAGCAGCATAAGATCGCGTTACTTGCTCAAAAGCAAACCAAAGCGACAATGGATTCCATACGATTTCAAAATGCCGGAGGCATATTGAGCGGCAAACCTGCACCCCAATATGTACTCAAACCCGGCATGCCCGGCGGCCCTTCTGAATACAAAGTGCCGCCGCTTTCACATAAACGCTAAACTTCACATCAGGCTAAAGCAGATCGACGCCCGCTGCGGACAATGACAAAAGCACCGACCGTGGCGCGACACTGACATAGGCACGGCCATCACCGGGGCTGAACTCGACGATGGTTTTTCCGGACTGGTCAGCAAAAGCAATCGTGCCATCCGGATTGTTGCGCCATTCCGTTGCGTTGGCCAGCGGCGCATAAAGCGCCGCGCAATCCTTATTCACATGCAGGGCATCATGGCCCGGCAGTCCGTTTTCCTGCGGAAATGCCTTGCACCTGGCGCTACCGCCCGGACTACTGATCACAAATGCCGGGGCATCGAATTCCGTCAGACCTGTTGAGGCTGTCATTGTCGGATCGACATTGGCTGGCTGAGACGCTGTGAATGACGCGAAATCCGCAAACAGCGCGGCAACAGCAAAAAAGGAGAAGAGGCCGATCCCGGCAGTTAAACTCAGCTTCACAATGAACTCCCGGGCGTACGCGCACGGAAAGACCTTAAGCAATCAGCGTTAATCAACCGTTAGAGCGCGATGCAAGCCTCTCGCGCCTGATGATGCTACCGCTCTTTGGGCTTTGAGGTTGACTGCCGGATGCGCAGCTCCGGCTTGATAAGTTCCTGCCGTGCATGGGTGTCAGCGCCGTTGAGCTGATCAAGCAGCGCCCGTGCTGCACGCTGGCCGACTTCACGCTGACCATTCCACACCGTCGTCAAAGCCGGCGTGGCAATCGCCGCTTCTTCCAGATCATCATAGCCGGTCACGGAAATATCGACGCCGGGAACCATGCCCGCGCGGGCAATACCGTTCATCATGCCGATGGCAGCAAGATCGTTCCAGCAAACCGCAGCGGTTGGATGATCTTTCAGCGCCAGAAATTGCGGCGCGGCGTCAAAACCAGCCTGCTTGGTGCGCGGTCCCGGAATGCGCCATTCCGGCTTGACCTCAAGACCTGCCTTTTGCATGGCCAGAAGATAACCTTCATAGCGGTCGCGGCCTGTTGATGTCTGGTCCGTACCGCCGACCATGGCAATCCGTGTATGTCCGAGGGAAATCAGATGGTTCGTGGCAAGACTGATACCATAGGAATCATCGCCACGAAAAACCGGTACATTCGCATCCTTGACTGTACGAGCAATCAGGACGATCGGCAGACCATTATCCTCAGCCATGCGGATATCTTCGGCCGGAGTGCCAATGGCTGGTGACATGATGACCCCATCACCGCCCAATTGCAGAACGGTCTCGATAAATGTGCGCTGCTTGTCGAGCTGGTCATAATGGTTGGACAGAATGAATGTCTGGCCGGAGCGGTCCAATTCACTCTCGATTGCCCGCAGAATTTCGGCGAAAAACGGGTTCATGATGTCATGAACAACCACACCGACAATACCCGAGCGCGAGGTGCGCAGGCTGGCCGCCCGTCGGTTATAGATATAACCGACGGCGCGGGCATGTTCTTTGATTTTTTCACGCGTCTGGTCCGCCACAAGGGGACTATCGCGCAAAGCAAGCGATACAGTTGCAGTAGACACTTTCAGCGCGTCGGCAATTGTCGATAGTTTGATCTTTTGCGCCAAAAACCGCCTCCCCGCCGTCTGGTCAGACAAATACATTGTCGTTCTCTGGCGTTATGCCATTGCCACCCGATAAATCAAAGCCCTTTCGCCGACTGCCGCCTGCAAAGCCCCAATTGGCTTTGGATAGTGACTCGGTCCCATGACAATCAGGAGCGCATCCGCAACCGGTGTTCCCTATGTACGACGTAAAGACCGCTCGCAATAACGATGACAGCCCCCAGAAGCGTATAAACATCGGGGAACTGGTCAAAGACGAGATACCCGAACGCGAGCATCCAGATGATCTGCAGGAACGGATAAGGGGCAAGAGCAGCTGTCGTTGCACGCCGATAGGCCAGAATGATCAGATAATGTCCCACCCCGCCAAAGAAACCAAGCATCAGCAGAAGCACAATCTGAAACCATGTCTGCGGCATGACAGCTTCAGTTACGGCAGGCGAAATAAGAATGGCAGGCGCCAAGGCCGAGAAAAAGATCAGGCTCTCAGGTGATTCGGTGGCAGCCATGCGGCGGGTCAAAAGCACATAGAGCGAGTAGCTCAGCATCGCCAGTATCGAATAGGGCAAGCCGGGATTGAGCGTTCCGAAGCCGGGACGCGCAATGATCAGCACGCCGATAAATGCCACGATAATCGCAGCCCAGCGGCGCCATCCTGCCCACTCCCCCAGCAATGGCCCCGCCAGCGCCGCAATAACCATGGGCGCGGCGAATGTAATTGTGATCGTTTCGCCAAGCTGCATGGTCTGCAGCGCGTAGAAGTTGAAATAAGTAGAGCCAAACAGGCACAGTCCGCGCAGCAATTGAAAGCGGTAACTTCTGACCCTGAAAAGCGCAGGATTGGTCCAGCCGCGAAAGAAAATGAGAACCAGCACCGCGTGCTCGACAAACCGCATCCACGACACAAATGCCGGTGGAATACCCTGAAGAACCAGATATTTGGCGCTTGTATCCAGACAGGAGAAGAGGATGCCCGCCGCAAAAAATATAAAGAATCGCAGCAGCGGGTACGGCTTCCTGAGAGGAAGGTTGAGATACAGACAAGATGCTAACCAATCAGACAGGCAGGACTGACCACCATGTTAGCAATTTCGCACCGTTTGTAACGGTCAATCGCACTGTGACAGGCAGAAAATTACTCGTCGTCACCATCGTCATCATCATGATCGTCATCCGACCCCGTCTGACGCAACAGTTCAGCAGCCGACAGATTGATCTCAAGGCGCTGCAGCATTTTGATCAGAGCCTTGCGTTCCTTCTTGTCAAAGCCCTTCATCGCATCCTTCTCCGTCTTGCGGATGGATTTCTCGATAGCCTTGATCGCCTCATTGCCCGTATCTGTCAGGAAAATATGCGCTTGACGCTGGTCAGTCGCAGATCCCTCTTTTTTGACAAAGCCCTGCGTCTGAAGCCGGGAAATCGTTTTGGTGATTGTTGGCGGGCGAACACCGAGACGCTTTGCCAATACACTTGGCGAAAGACCATCCTCATGCGCCAGCTGCAACATTACAGCGTCCTGTCCCGCATAAAAACCATGGGTCAAAAGCCGGGTGGCCAGTGCCGTGCGCGTCAGCCGAGCGGTTGATTGCAGACGGTGAAGAATGAGAGGCTTGCGTTCCTTGACCATTCAAATTCCTGCTCGCTGTGAACCAATTGTCCGGTTAATGATAAGGCGGCTAGCTCTTTTTGGTAAATGGTAATTATCAGACGAAGGATGTCGGCGCTGTGCAGTCTCAACTTTGAACGAAAATAACCTTTGGCGCTTCAATTTTCAGCTCTGCACCATCAAGCCGATCCCCCGATGAACCCGCGTTACAATTCTTATATGACATTCTGATGAAATTTGCCGACGAATTGCCGCCAGAGCCCAAATAAGCGGATAAAAATCGGGTTGGGGATGCCTACCCTCGCTCCATCAAGGCAGTTATGCTAAGAGCGTCCTTGTAACCCGTGAGTGACCCATGCCCACGCTATCAGCCAAAACAATTGCTCTTCTTCCGCTTGGTGCCCATGAGCAGCATGGGCCGCATTTGCCCTATGAAACCGACACATTGATTGCGCAAGGGTTCGTCAACCGACTAAAACCGGCCCTTCCCGCAACGCTTTCAGTCGATTTTCTACCGGTTGAGCCTGTTGGTTACTCCATCGAACACATGGATGTCGCGGGAACGAAGAGCCTCGCTTTTGATGAGGCTGTGCGCCGCTGGATCGATATCGGCAAGGGCGTCGCAGATCGCGGTCTGTCCAAGTTGGTCATTCTCAACGCCCATGGCGGCAATTCTCCGCTCATGACAATTGTCGCAACTGAACTGCGGGTTCGTTTCAATATGCTTGCTGTCGCAACAAGCTGGACGCGATTTGGTTTGCCGGATGGCCTTATTTCTCCACAGGATAAAGCGCTCGATATCCATGGCGGTTTTATCGAAACTTCGGTGATGCTGGCGCTCTACCCGGAAAGGGTCGAGATGGCGAAAGCACAGAACTTTGATTCGAACCAACGCCACTATATCGGGACCTACAAACATTTGCGTGCCTACGGTCCACATGCCTTTGGCTGGAAAATGTCGGATCTGAACAGGCTTGGTGTTGCCGGCGATGCCTCCCGCGCTACGGCAGAGGCTGGAGAAAAGCTCATTGCACACAGTTTAAAGGGTATTATCGAACTGCTTGAGGATGTGGACCGCTTCGACTGTTCGGTTTTTGCGTGACAGGCTCAATCCGCTTGAACAAACCATTCACGCAATTGAACATATCGGATGTGGCAAAACCCGTCATGATCACCTATATCCTGTGTTCATCCTTTCAAAGAGGCACACGATGAGTGAAGCTCCAACGACCACCAATGCTGCGCCTGACACCGCGCGCATCCCTCAGATCCCCGTCACCGTTCTCACCGGCTATCTCGGTTCCGGCAAAACGACTCTGCTCAACCGTATTCTGAGCGAAGACCATGGCAAACGTTATGCGGTCATCGTCAATGAATTCGGCGAAATCGGCATCGACAATGATCTGATCGTCGAATCCGACGAAGAAATCTATGAAATGAACAATGGTTGCATCTGTTGCACCGTGCGCGGAGACCTGATCCGCGTGGTGGAGGGCCTGATGCGCCGCCCCGGCCGGTTTGATGCGATCATCGTCGAGACTACGGGTCTGGCTGACCCTGTTCCCGTCGCCCAGACTTTCTTCATGGATGATGACGTGCGCAGCAAAACCATGCTCGATGCCGTGGTTGCCCTTGTCGACGCCAAGCATCTGCCCTTGCGTCTGAAGGACAGCCGCGAGGCGGAGGATCAAATTGCCTTCGCCGATGTGGTACTCCTGAACAAGACCGATCTGGTAACGGCTGATGAACTGGCTGCCGTCGAGGCAACCGTTCGTGCCATCAACCCCTATGCGGTCATCCACAAGACCGAGCGGGCCGACATTGACCTGACCCGGGTTCTTGATCGCGGCGCCTTCGATCTGACCCGCGCCTTGGAAAACGACCCGCACTTCCTTGATCATGATCATCCTGACCATGCCTGCGGCCCTGATTGTGATCATGACCATGATCACGCGCACCATCATCATGACCATGACCATGGACATCATCACCACCATGATCACGCGTCGCCGATTCACGATACGAGTGTGATCTCGGTTTCCCTGCGCGTGGGCGAACTCAATTCCGATAAGTTCTTTCCATGGGTCCAGAAAATCACTCAGGACCAGGGGCCGAACATCCTGCGCCTGAAGGGTATTCTCGCATTCAAGAATGATCATGAGCGCTATGTTATTCAGGGCGTCCACATGATTATTGAAGGCGATCATCAGCGCGCATGGAAAGACAATGAAAAGCGCGAAAGCCGCCTTGTCTTCATCGGCCGCGAACTCGACCATGATGCGCTGAAATCCGGACTTGAAAGCTGCCTCGCCTAGGCTACAAACATATTGAATGAAATTGAAATGGCATGATGTCTTTCGTTCGAATGCCGATACCGCTCTAATAGCAGCCTCGCACGAACGAACGGCATTGCCTTTCACATTCCTGTTTGTTTCTTTTTTGCCATTCCGGGCGCCATTTCAATCCAGTTTATGAGCTTACAATCTATGCCGACTATTGCCCCGCTTGATCTGACCGGTCACTGCATTGACGCCCGTTTTGTTCAGGACGTTCCATTCTTTGCGCTCGCCGATGGCACCGTGCATCGGCTCGACAATGGCCATAAGATCACAGAGGCTCATGACGGGCTTCTTTGTGCAGTGCTTTCTTCGGATGGTAAGTCATTACTTACAAGTGGAGAAGATGGCCGCGTCTGTTCGACCGGCTTGAATGGCGAAGTCACCGAACTCAGCAATATACCGCGCAAATGGATGACTGCCTTGGCTGCGGCGCCAAACGGTGCGATTGCCTATGCATCGGGGAAAATCGCCTGGGTGCGCGCCCCTGATGGATCAGTACGGGAATTGGTTCATGAGCGCAGCGTGGAGGGCCTTGCTTTTGCGCCAAAGGGCCTGCGATTGGCAGTTGCCCGTTATAATGGCGTAACGCTGCACTGGCCTGCCACCAACGGAACACCGACAGAGCTGGAATGGAAAGGCGCGCACGTCCAGGTGGTTTTCTCGCCTGACAACCGGTTCCTTGTCACGTCCATGCAGGAAAATGCGCTGCACGGCTGGCGTCTGGAAGATAACAGGCACATGCGCATGACCGGCTATCCCAACAAGGTGAAAAGCTGGTCATGGAGCCCGAAGGGCAAATGGCTGGCGACATCAGGTGCACCGGCCTCCGTTGTCTGGCCATTCTCGGGCAAGGACGGGCCGATGGGTAAAGCGCCGCTGGAACTTGGCACGCGCGGCGACAGTGCCGTGACCGCCGTCGCTTGCCATCCTGTCGAGGATATTGTCGCGATTGGCTATTCCGACGGCATGATCCTTGTTGGACGCTTTGGGGATCAAAAGGAAGTGCTGCTGCGTCGTCCCGGTAAAGGCGCAATTTCGTCGATGGATTGGGACAGAACCGGACATCGTCTGGTGTTTGGGAGCGAGAGCGGCGATTGCGGCGTTGTGGATATTACGGCGTAATCTCTTTTTCCGCGCTTGATCAAAATAGTATTTAAGTAACGACGTACAATTCCGGAAGCCCACTTTTACGGGCTTTCATGACGGATGTTGTGCCCTTTGCAGAGCGTCTTGCGGCGGCTCCATTGTCGAGCCTCTGGGCTTAACACGGTGTGCTACCGGTTTATAATGTGTTTTGAGAAGCTTGTTGGTTTTCTATTTGGAAGGTTTGGTTGCGGGGACAGGATTTGAACCTGTGACCTTCAGGTTATGAGCCTGACGAGCT
>NZ_FNIY01000014.1 GCF_900104355.1 Phyllobacterium sp. OV277
GCGGCGCGACAGTTGGATTGAGAAACGAAGAGAAGGCAGACTACAGGAGCAAGCTGCCACGGCTCTATTCACTGTCACCGGTCCGGGCTGCGATGGTGAAGTCTCCGCCCTGCCCGGCGACGCACCTCGGCATCTCTCGGGATGACATTTCTACTTTGCATACAACGCGACATTTCTAAATTGCTGCCACAAGGGCAGCACAAAAATCTGGAGGATCGTGCAATTCATCAGGAGTTCCGGTCTACGCGTTCCTCCGATTGCTCCCCTATTGTGTGCTGGTGAGGTCATAGGCCTCACAATCTCAGCACACAAGGAAATGCACGATGAGCAAGACATGGTTTATCACCGGTGCTGGCCGGGGTATCGGTGCGGAAGTTGCCAAGGCGGCCTTGGCCGCAGGGCACAATGTGGTTGCGACCGGTCGCAACCGTAAACAGGTTCAAAAAGCATTTGAAGGTATAAGCGGACAGCTGTTGATCATGGAACTGGATGTCACCAATCCAGATCAGGCGGACTTAGTGGTGGACGCTGCTGTCACCCATTTCGGCGGTCTTGATGTTTTGGTCAACAATGCTGGCTATGGTCAGTTGGGAAACTTTGAAGAAAACCCTGCCGCCGATATCGAACGGCAATTTGCGACTAATGTATTCGGAATGTTTCATGTGACCCGCGCTGTCCTGCCTGTTATGCGTTGGGAAAGATCAGGCCGGATTTTCAACTTCTCGTCCATGGGTGGCATGGTCGGCTTCGCTGGTGCATCGATCTATTGTTCGACAAAATTTGCGGTTGAAGGGTTCTCAGAGTCTCTTGCAATGGAACTTGCCCAGTTTGGTATCCATGTAACGATCGTGGAACCGGGTTTTTTCCATACGGATTTTCTCGACGAGAGTTCCGTCCGTTATAGCAGGCAAGCCATCAATGATTACACGGCCTCCTTACATGAGAGGCGCACGACATATGACGGATATAGCTACCAACAGGCTGGTGATCCGGTAAAGCTGGGTGCTGCTCTGGTTGAGCTGGCAGCGTCGAAAGAGCCTCCACTGCGTTACGTCGCAGGGTCTGACGCAGTCAAAGGCATCGCGACAAAGCTGGATTCGGTTCACGCGGAGATCAATAAATGGCGATCTTTGTCGATTTCTACAGATGGTAATTTTTGAGCCGTTTTTCTGCCCAGAGATCAACACGATTTTCCCGGAGAAATAGGCAATCAGCTCGTTGGATTGGTCTACCGCCTCGCCTCTCCGCCGTGCGAAATTCAAACTGGGAATAAAACCCCGCTATTCAATTCACTTTAAAGAGAAAGGGATATTTATCATGAACATCCAATTCCCCACCCTTTCACCGTATCTCAAGCCAAGTTTTTCAACGCTGAAACTTCTTTCACGCGTGTTCCATCCGATCAAGACAAAGAAAGATCGCGACATGGCGGAACTGGCAAAGCGATATTTAAACGGATAATCAGCGCCTTTTTCACGCGCTATTGAAAGTCGAGGAAACCCGCAATGTTTGGCATTGCGGGTTTTTTAGTGCCTCTCAACCGGATCAAGAGTAAAGAGTTCCTGCGCACGGCCAACACCGCGTAGGGCAAAGCGTCCGACACAAACCAGTTTGGACCGGAGTCCTTCCGGTAGGAACGCGGCAAAGCGGTCAGAGATCAGTATGTCCTGATCGACCGAACGGCACATGGAAGCGATGCGACTGACTTCGTTCACGGCAGGTCCAACGACCGTAAAATCCAGCCTCGTATCACTGCCAATATTGCCGAAGAACACCTCGCCGACGTGGACGCCAAGATAGACGTTGGTAATAGGCTGTTTTTCTGCCGTGCGGCGCTCATTGAGAGCAACAAGCCGCTTGCGCAACAGCGCTTCCGCCTGCAGGGCCGCCACACATGCGGTTTGCGAACCACCATCGGTGAAAATAGCCAATGTGCCGTCGCCGATCAGCTTCAATACGTCCCCGCCCGCTTCTTGTATGGATGAGATCACCGCATCGGCATAATCATTCAACATCGGGATGATCGCATCTGGTCCAGCAGCATCGGAGATACGGGTATAGTCCCGCAAATCCGAATACCAAAGAACGGCTTCGATCCGGTCGGCGGCACCGCGATTGATACGCCCGGCCAGAACGCGTTCACCTGCATCATGACCGAGATAGACCTCGGCAATTGTCCGCACGATCCGCGCCAGCGAGGCGCATTTGATGGCAATGGCGAGGCCACGCACGAGACGCTTCAATGTTGCGATGTCGCTGTCGTTGAACCCATCGGTGTGGGCGGTAGACCACTGCGAATAGAAGCAATCCATTTCGCCGATACTGCCTTGGGTTGAAAAGCGGTTGATCAGCGCCAGATAATCGGTAAGTCCTTCAGCCTTGAGGTTCTCAAGATGAACAAAGCCCGGCTCGTCCATTTCGCCAATACGGCGGCGGAGCGAATCTTCACCTGACTGTAACAGATGATAGAATGTGGTTCGCTGCCAGCTTTCCGCGCTCGCCCCCTGGGTGCTGGAACCGTACTCGATGACGGGCTTTTCAACTTCCTCACGCTGGCGCCAGTGAAATGCCCTGCCCTCATAAATCGGATGCAGCGTATCGACAAACGCCAAGGCGCGCTCAAGCGTAATACCGAGGCCGCAACAGCGCGCACAAAAACCGTTCAGCAGTTCGGTTTCGCTGGCTCCAGCCAATCCTTGAGCGTCAAGCCATTCTTCAATTGCAACGATATCGGCTTCAGTCATGATTCCCGCTCTCACATGAGTGCTGAACGGGTATCACGTTCACGCCGTTTGACAAAGATAGTCCCGTTCCGGTGCCGGAATTCAGTTGCTCGCTGTTACAGGTTCCAACTTCACCGGGGGTGTCGGCAGATCTGGTGCTGGCTTTTCGCTATCCGTGGCTTTTTCGATAGCGCAGACCTTCAGATTGCCGGTGAAGAGAATGCCGCTGATTGGCAATGCCGGTTCAGCCGGAAGCGTTTCATGGCGGATACTATCTTTTGGAACATGCAGCTTGTGCTCGCCTCCAGCACTGCCGCCGCCAAGTGTGAGCGCAAGAGTTGCCGGAGGATCAAGAAGCGTTGTGCCGTAGAGAAATTCGAAGCTCAGCATGGAAACCAGGAACTTGTAGGTCCCGTCACGCACGCCGCCCTTGAGCAGAGCCGCCCGATGCAAGTCGTTACCCAAACGGATATCGAGCGGCGGAATGCGCGGTTCGCACACATAGGCCATTGCCAGAAGTTGCCCCTTGTCCACCTCGAAGCGCAACCGGTCGCTGCCCAAATCCAGAGCCGAGATAGAAAATCGCCGATTGCTGTATTCGACTGGAACCCGGCCAAGCCTTTTGCTCAACTGGACGCCATCAAGGGCGCGTGCCCCGGCAAAGTGTTCCGGATCAATGGGCGGTGGCAAGGCGGCGGCCTTGACCGGACGCTGTAACGCGGGCTCCAACTCATCGGCGATGAGGTTGGCAACAATGGTTGTCGCGACAGGCCGGGCGTAATGGCCTTGATCGGAATAGAAGCTGGGGTGGCCGACGACATCACGGCCCAAGCGCTGCATAAGATTGCGTGATACGTCCACGCATATGGTCCCGTAACACTGGGAGATGTAATTGATACCCGCATCGATAGACGGAACGGCATTGAGGAAAGAACCGTTGCGTGCGCCGAACACAAGAGTTGCAATGCGCAGGTTGGGGTTTTGCTCCAGAGCGTAGCGGATAATCCCCTCATAGAATCTGGCCCAATGACGGAATGGCCGCCGCTCGTCGCCGTAAACGAAAGCATCGTTGAGCGCATATTCGATCAGCAGCAGATCGCAATCAGCCAATTGGTCGTAAATCTTGAGCTGGTAAAGTCCGAATGCGCTGGTGGTGCCGCCCACGGCGAGGTCAGCGACAACATCAAACTCGATACCGCGCCGCGCCATCGTTGATAAAAGCGACGGCAAATAGCCTGGCAACATGACGGTGTTGGAGCCGCCGATGATTACGGTTTTCAATTTCATGGTGCCACCACTGCTGCCTTGCCTGCAGGAGAAAGCCCTCCGCAACGCCAGACTCCATATCCCTTTGCGTCCCAATCAAAATAATAGGCCGCTGCCACGCGGCCCGTTCCCATGAGTTCCTCGAACCGGTTTCGCGCTGTCTCGACTAGATGTTCGCGCGAACCGTCATTGGCGGGGCACGTCGTTGACGTATTTGAGAAGCCCCATTCCGTGATCCAGCATGGTTTGCCATCTGGCTCTGATCGGCAGATCGACAGCGCCTGCTTGATATGGTTATCACGAGCTTCTGGCGTACCGTTGCTGCCCGGATAGATATGTATCCCGTAGCCATCCACCACCTTATCCAACCCATGCTTGCGCAGGAGATTGGTAAAGATCGTCAGGTCAACACTATCGATCCCGCGCCTGTCAGCGTCAGCAAACGGAATGTCCGAAAGTCCCGCCGAGACAACCTTGGCATTGGCGCTGAATTTGGTGGTTTTGAGTTCTTCGCGAACAACAGCAGCAAGCTGGACATATTTTGCAGCGCCTTGCTCGACAACGGTCAAGTTATCGAGGTCGTTCAATGTACGCGCCGTCTTCGATTTGGCCTGGGTCTTCACCTCAAGATCGCCATTATAGGCGCCCCAGTTGATTTCATTACCGGGTTCAACTGCGACAAGAGGAATTTTAAGCGCATCTATCTTGCGCAAGGCATCACCCACCACAGACCGGAACTGATCCTGCGAAATATCGGAAAGCCGGTACATATCCCATATCCGGCCAAGTCCGGAACGCGGCTTTGTACCTTGAGGGTAGAAGGCCGCATTGTTGAGGGATATTTCAAGAAGAATTGCCAGCCCCTTTTCATGGGCCACGCGGATTGCGTCGATACTTTGATCGAGCGGCTTGGTCAGTGACAACCGCACCGCAACCACACCGCTCTTGACCATGAGGTCGAGCACTTTTTCCCGTTCCGGTGCGGAAAGCCAGGCAAGGTTGACCCGGTTTACACCAAATCGGCTGTCTTCTGTTGCTTGCGATGGCGTTGCAAGCACACTGCTCGCGACAGCAATCGCCACGGCAAAGGAAACACCGGCGTAAAGCCTACGCAATTGCAATCGCCATGTCATGGTTTCATGCCTCCCATATGCTGGACGCCGGTGAAAAGCCTCATTATCGAATGCCGATATCTTTCAAAGCGCCGTTGAAATTTGCTTCGCACTCGGAGTAACGATGTATCGCCGCCGGAACGTCGATCTTCGAGAGGAAGTCCTGTAGAAACGCCTTCTTTTGTGGCTCGCGATTCCACACCGATGCCTCGATGTGTGGGAAGCCGACGAAATCGAGCATTTCGCGCATACGGTCATCGACAGCGATCATCAGTGCTGGAATGCCCGACTGCATGCCGATGATTGAACCGTGGAAGCGGCGGCCAAAACAGAAATCCTGCCCCGATACCCAGCTGCGCCATTTATGCGTATCGAAGAAAACCAGATAATCGCGCTTACGCTGCCATTTTTCCGCATGCTTGTACTCAGTTGGTGCCGTGATACGGCTTGCCGCCTGATCGTAGGCTTGCGTGGTGTCTTCACCGACCATGTTCATGTTGTAGACGATTACTTCGTCCTGAATGACGTAGCTTGCCGTACTGTCCTTGTGCAGGAGTGCGTGGGCGTCGACGATGGTATCGGGAACGCTGCCAAGATAACCACCAAAGGCGATTTTTTGGGATTCAGCCAACCCCGGATCGGCCAGACGGCTTAGCGAACGCTTCATCTGAGCCGGATCGAAATAAAGCGACGGGCATCCGGTCGGACGCACATACTTCATACCCTCGGCTTTCAGGAACTCCGCCGTAAAATGTCCACGCGTCAGGAAGAACGTTTCCTTCTTCTTCAGCACATTGAGGAAACGCTGCGTACCCTCGGGCAATTCAGCCTTGAGGTTTTCCTTCTTCTGGATGCCAATGCCCATGATGACGATTGGCATGTTGAGAAGTTCAAACACATGGGATTCCGTTGCAGCCGCATAGCCGGGCCGAAGCAGATTGGCCGATGCAAACAGGCACAGGTCAAAGCTCTCGTTCAACCTTGCATAGGTCTCCGGCGAATGAATGCTGTTGGCCAGATGCCAGAACGGAATATAGGTAACGTCATGGCCGCGGACGCTGTTGGCAGCGCCTTCGCCGATGAGATAATTGCCCGTATTGGCAATCCTCTTAACCTGATCGATGACATCCTTTTTTGTCCGGATGGTCTCGAAATAGGGTCGGTGTTTTACCGTTGCCCCGGAAACGCTGTCGACGGTCCGCATCAGATATGATGGGATGCCTGTGATCATTATTCGCATGTTCGTCCATCTTATGTTGGAGCTTCCAAGGCGCCGGATATGGGAGTTATCCGATGCCGATCTCGGTCAGGACCGAGCGGAAGCTGCGTTCACGGTCAGAGTATTTTTCAATGACCTGCGGAATATTCATCTCGGCCAAATGGTCAGAGATGAATGCCGAGCGGTCATTTGCAGAATTGAGGTCATTGGCCTCGACTTTCGGCAACCCGGAAAAGTTCAGCATTTCGCGCATCCGGTCGTCGACAGCGACAATCAGGCTTGGCACGCCAGCCTGAAGCGCAATGACATTGCCGTGGAACCGCCGGCCAAAGGAGAAGTCCATGGACGATGTCCAGGCACGCCACTGGTTCGTGTCGAAAAATGTGTGAACCTTGATCTTCTTTTTCAGCTCTTCGGAGCCCTTGAATGTCAGGTCACCGATCATCTCACCCGAGGTGGAATCGTAGACGCGGCCATCCTCGTTCGGTTCAATCTGCATATCAAAATGCAGGGGCTCGTCCTGAATGACATAGGCCGAACGTCCATCGTCGGACGAAAGCGCATTCATGTCACCAATTGTATCAAGCGCAGCGCCCATATAGCCTGTAAACACCGTCCGCCCTTCACCCACTTTCACATCAGGCAAGCGGCGAATGGCTTTGCGCACATTGGCTGGCATGAAATACATTGACGGGCAGCCAACCGGTCTCACGAATGAGAACCCCTGATCTTTCAGATACGCGGCCGTTTCATCGCCGCGTGTCAGGAAGTAATGCTCTTTTTCTTTCAGGACCTGCAGCAGACGCTGGGTGCCCTCGGGTAATGACTCTTCGAGGTCTGGCCGGTTCTGAATGCCGATGCCCAGCATGACCACAGGCATATCCAGCTTGGACAGCACTTGCGCTTCCGCGTCGGCGGACAGGCTCTTGCGCAGAAGATTGGCGCAGGTGAAGACACAGATGTCGAATTGCTTGTTGATGGCATCCAGACCCGTACCGTTGTTGACGGCGTTGTAGAGGTGCCAGAATGGAATATGGGTGGCATCAGGGGACAGCGCGCGCAATGCACCCTCCCCGATCAGGTAGTTCCCCGTATTGCTGATATTCTTGAGTTCGCGCAGGTAAGCTTCCTTGTCTTCCGGCTGCGGTTGTTTCTCCGAGTAAAAGACACGGGAATCTTCGGCTCTCTGAATGAGGCGTGTCATGTGGCCGGGGATGCCGGTAAGGAGAATTCTGGGGCTCATGGGGTTCACAAAACCTTTCTGCTGATCATCATGCGACTGCCCGGCCCGGAAGCTCGGCGGTTACATTGAATTCCTCTGTGATTTCGGGCGTGGTCGCATTCCGTTCACCTGGAATTGCGGGTTCGATTGTGTTGCACCAGGCAATGAAGCTGGCAAAAGACGAGGTCCAGGAACGTCGGGCTGCACTGGCGAGTGAACCCTCGGCGGTGCGGGCAAGGGCTCCGCGATCCTGCGCGAGAATGGTGAGCAGCCGCGCGATATCAGAGACGATCTGGGCGTCATTGGCATTCTTGATGAGAATGCCATCATGTCCGTGGACGATCAGTTCATCGACAGCGCCGACAGCCGTTGCGACAGGTACGCAACCGAGCTGTTGTGCTTCGGCAATCATCAAAGGCGCACCTTCCCATCGGGATGGCATCAACAACACATCTGCCCAAGCGAGATGGGTCGCGATGTCCTTGCCGCTGAAAACCGGCGGTGAAACCTTGACACCGGCATCTTTGAGCCTCGCCATCCAGGAGGAACTTGGATCATCGGATAGAATCTCGCCACCAATGGCCTGTGCTTCAAAGGCAATACCGCGTTCGCGCAGTTTGAAGATGGCGTCATACAGCCGGTCAATTCCCTTTTGACGGTCCAGTCGTCCCATGTAGAGAATACGAAGCGGCTCATCCGGCTGCTGCGTTTTACGCGCAGCGGTGACCTGCGTGCGCAATTTTGTATCGATTGAAAAACTGGCCGCGTTCGGTACAGCGAATATCTTCTCGAATGGCACGCCGAAGCTGTGCAGATAAGTTTTCAGCTGTTCGGAGCAGGTCAGGAATGCGTCATAGGCATGTTCAAACGCGATGGCGGCATAGGGCTGGCCGGCGCGGCGACGGAACACCGTCTCATCCACCACATGAAGATAACAGGCTGTGCGCGTGCCCTCCGACCGGAGTTTCCCCATCAGCGGATGGGCGGCCATGACGTGGTTATTGACGATCAGGTCAAACCCGGACAGCTGTCCGCGTAACCCTTCCCAATCGAGAGGATGATCCTCGGTGATGAAATCCTGTCCAAGGAAGCGGTTGGTATCACCCCAGGCCGGTATGCCGTCTTTCCAGAAATGCACATAATCGAAAGCCTGATCGAACTCATCAAGCACATCCATCCGGCTTGAACCAAGTACAAAAAGGTGGGTCTCGAAACCATCCTGTTTCAGCTCGCGTCCTGCGGCATAGGCAACTTTTTCAGCGCCACCAAAGGAGGCGTTGGGAACCAGCACCGCAGCTGTCTTTCGCTTGCCAGCATTATGGGCGAGCGGCAGGACCGGCGATCCGCCAAGTTCCTTGCGCAAGACCTGATACATTTCTGACAGGGCAGGCAAGCGGCGTGGACGCCATGTCCAGCGTGTCGAAGCCGTTTGTTTGAGCGGGCTGGTCGCAATAGCGGTAACAAGATTGAGCAGCGCCTGTTCGGGCCGCGCCAGCGAGCGGCGTTGCCGCGCCTTTGGAAACGGGAAGCGAATTTTCACCCGCGATGAGGTGGGCCATAATTGCTGGCTGCCAATGGACGAGAACCAGTCGAGCGCGTCATTATCAATGACGTTCTGGATGAGTTTCGTTGAAACGAAGATCAGATCAGCCGGACCCTGATGGGTGCCCGAGGGCATGATTTCGGAATCGATGCGCCGCTCTGAATCCACATTACCAAGTTCAACAAAGACAATGTTGGTCTTTTCCGCAAGCCGTTCGAGATGGCAAAGAATATTTGGCAGAAGCCGCGAGCGCGTGAGCAGCTTTAATGTCTCGCTGCTGCAGGCCGCAACGAAGGGCGGAAAGTGGAAATTGTCGGGCTCGCCGACGCTTCCCCAAAAAGCGCGGATCGCGTCGTCAAATGCGACCTCACCCGGCTTTTGCGTGGGATCGCTGAAGGTGCTGAGTGTCCCCTCTCCCGTACGAATGAGCGCATAACGCGGACATTCTTCATGTTCGAAACCAACCAAGGTCGGACGCCGAAACAGAACCTTGTGTCGCTTGCGCAGGAAATTGATGGATGCGGACCGGTCGCGATTTGCTTCCTTGAAGCGGCTTTCGGCTCTCAGGCGATACTCAAAACCGGTATCATGGCATGGCTGGCCAACAAAGCCTGCTTCAATAGCCGAGAGCCAGAATTCCCAGTCCTCAAAGCCATTCTGGCGGTCGTCATCAAAACGGATGCCGCTTTTGAAAACATCCAGCGAAATCATCGATCCCGTATCGCAGATATTGTCCGTGATACAATGAATGAGACGCGAATAGCTGTCGCCATAGTGGGCGCGCCAGTTGACCGAGAATGTATCGATGTTTGTATAAATCCAGCCCGCATCACTTGCAGCAAGACGGCGGTAAAGTGTATCCACAGTATATGGTTGAACTCGGTTGTCTGCGTCCAGAAAATATACTGCCTTTGCTTCTGGTAGTTCTTCAAGAATATAATCAATCGCCCGGTTGCGCGCGCCGCCAGGCCCCGCATTTTCCCCAAAGATCACGTGAATTTCGGGGTGGGCTGCTGCATAAAGTGCGAGCTGGTCAAACACTTCATGGCGGGGGTCACCATCTACCGATACGATAATGGCAATGCGGAATTTTGTTACGGATGCCAGTGCAGATTCGAGCGCCTCAGGAACGAGTGCTGCATGGCCGTAGAGTGGCATTGCAATGGCAATCAGGTCCTGAGATTTATCGGGCATTGGCCATCTCCTGGACCGGACGGGCCTCGATATGCTTGACGAGCCGGAAGTTGAATACCTTCAGCCAAGAGAAATCGACCGAACCCGCAGTCGCCTTGCTAAGAACAACGAGGTCCATGGCCCGGGTGGTTGCTGTATCCAGCATGAAATTGATATCGGCTGGCTGCATTGCGGTGATCTCGGTCCAGCCGCTGAAAAGTGCCGTGGGGCGCTTTTCGCCCGGGCGTCCGAGAGCTGCTATCTCTCCCTTGATGTCGGCCGACAAGCTTGTCAGCAGGAAGCCGACCGCGCCGGGCTGGCCTTCCGGATGATCAATGAGTGCGCGCGCCGAAATACGTACCGTGCCCGGTGATATGACCCGGCGGATCGCACCAGCCGTAATGCCCTCGGCAAGAGGATGGCACACGATCGCATCTTCGTGTTCCAGGAAACGTACTGTGGGGAAATCCGGCACAATAGTGCTCACTGAAACATTGGTAACGCCGCGAAGCAGTTCCACTGGCAGGCGATAATCTTCCACGCGCCGTCCCGCAATCAGGGAGGTAGGCACAAAGACATTCGGCAAGGATGTAGGACGCACGCCCGGCAGACCAGTAAAGACGCGGAAGGCAAGCGGCCGCATATCGAGATCCGCATGGGGTATGCGCGCTCTTGCAGCATAACGCTCATTGGTGATGACATTGCCGAGGGAAAGCTCGGGCGGTACACCGCCGGTCGCAGATACTCTCAGCCGCAAGGTGCGATGGCCACCATCGCAGGCCTTTGGCAGCGAGAAGAAATTCCAGTCAGCGGCGACGCTGCTATAGGGAACGAGCCATTCAGCAACGCCTTCGCCATTTTCCACGTAGTCGAGGGTGACGATCAATTGGCCAGACCGGCCTGATGGAAGGCCGCGGAAATGCAGGGCAAAGCCTGATACAGCGTAGCTCGACACCGGGAAAAGCTGCTCGATCTCTGATTCACGCAAAAGATTTGCGAAACCCTCATCCTTTGGATCGATGCTTGGCGTGTGGCTGAAAATTTCGGTCACGGAATCCCAGTTGCGCGCATGAAAGGCATTCTCGATAGCGCGGTAATTCTCGAACAGTGTTTCTCTTTCCCGGCGCAACATGACGAGTTCGGTGTGCACCTTTGTCACGTGATTGGTAAGACGGTCGATCCCGCTTTCAAGCACCTGGGCTATGAGTGCTGCTTCCGTGGCGATCGTTGAAGGATCAAGCCGGACAATCGGCACTTCCGGCAAAGTCTTGAACCGGTAAATTCGCTTCAAAGCGCTCTGTAACTCCGTCGCCCCGGTATCCGAAGCGGCCACGCCGATCAGCGGGAAGGCGTTGAGGAGGCGCACCTGATCCGATTCCGGCTCAACGAAAACAATGAACTCGGCCAAGGGAGAAGATTCGAGCAGCGGTTGATCATGGGTGGAAGCGATCGCGTAACGGCTTCGGCGAGGCTGTCGATCAACGGCTGTGGGCAGTGATGTGTTCAAAATAGACATCCAGTGTAGTTGGTCGATTGTGCAGCTGCGAACTGCGTCTCCCTTTATGAGAAAATATCAATAGAGTAATGTCAACAGAATATGCGTTCGATCTATAGTAAATTATAATACAGATATGGGTTTGATTTGTTTCAAAATTCGAAATAGTTTAGTTATACTTTGTGTGCAGCGCAAAAAACCCATGCCGTATCTGGGGTTGGATAAACGTTAAAAGCGAAATCCAATGAAATCAGGAGACACAAACCGCGCCTTCAAGCCGTTCGCAAAACCGTATCAATGAGGTTTTTTTGTCGAGCGAGGCAGTCGGTCAAGCGAAAGCGGGACTCGATTGTTCGGCGTGCTGCAGCGCGCAACGGCATAAAATCATTCGGCGTGGCAAGCACACGCAGGATGGTGCTGGCAAGCGCATCCGTGTCGTAGAAAGGAACGAGCAGGCCATTCTGACCTGATCGGATCACTTCCTGCACGGGTTGCGTATCGGAGCCGATGATCAGCGCACCGCATGCCATTGCTTCAATGACAGACCAGGACAGTACGAACGGGTAGGTCAGATAGATGTGGGCCGTCGAAATCTGATACAGCTGACGGAGAAGATCGTGCGAAATTGCGCCCGGAAACAAAATCCTGTCGGCCGGTAAATTATATTTGGAGAGAAGCGCATCCTTCCACGAACCACCTCCCGGAGGCGGTGTGCCGTAACTCACGCCGTCTGCGCCAACAAAGACGAACAAGGCGTCATTGTTCTTCTGGATCACCTTTGCCGCTGCTTCAAGCGCCTGCGGAAAACCACGATAGGGCTCCAGATCGCGGGCAACAAACGTGATTACCGGATCGCCTGTTTTGATGATGCGCCCATCAGGTAATTTCAGCGATGCACGCTGGTCGGGACGGAAAAGTTGGGTATCAACGCCTTCATGGCAAACTGCGATGCGTTTTTGCGCCGCGGCTGGATAAAGGCTCTTTTGCCAGAAAGTAGGACTGATGCCTCCATCAATAGCTTCCAGCGAAACTAACTGCGCAATATTGCGCAGCCTTAATCTTTTGCGCGTCTCTGCGTCCGGCTTGTCATCCGGAGCAAACCCGACATCGGCACCTTCGGCCCGATAGAAAAATTCACAATAGCCCAGTGCGGGAATGTTTGGCAGGACGTCCTTGACGAACATCATGCTGCCCCAACCAATATGGCCAATGACAATGTCAGGGCGTTCACCCTGGCGGGCCATCGAATCAAACGTTTCTGCCACGCGATGCCCGATCCGCACATGGTGGTCGGGAATGCCTAGATACCTGGCCATCTGGCTATCCGCCCGAGGGCCAGGTTCCATTCTGTGTCTGATCACGCGGACCGATGGGAGGCGACGGTCCACTGTTTCACAGATAAGACTGACATCATGCCCGCTGGTTGCAAGATGTTCGGCCAGGGCCGCGAACTGACCTAGTCCGCGCCTGTGAACGAAAGCCACATGCATGTCAGTCCTTTCCAGACGTCAGAACGCGAATCGACAGAGGGTCAGATGCCGTAACGAGCGGCATTTCCCCAAACCAGTTCGAGCCTGTGTAATGTCTGGAATGCGATTTCCAGATTGCGAAGATCGTCATCATCCCTGGCAAGTACGCGGTTGTAAGCCCCGCCAGCGTTACGCAGATTGGAACAAAGCTGTTCGCCTTTTTCCGTCAAACGAATCCTTGCGGATCGCTTGTCGCGCTGGGATGCAACCCTGTCGATGTAACCGCCATCGCCGAGCTGCTTCAGATAATAAGAGATGTTGGATCCGATATAATGTCCCCGGTCCAAAAGCTCTCCAACGGAAAGTTCGACGTCGCCAATTGCCAGGAGAACCATTGCCTGGGCTGGGCCAACGTCTTCAATTCCCAACTTCGTCAATTCGGACCTCAGCAGGCTTGCGAACCGACGATTTACTCTCTCAATCATTCTGGCCAGCTCAAAATGTGTGACCACAACGGTATGAATTGGATGTCTATGTCCCTGTTTTTCAGCAGTAATCTCAGGAAAATCGGCGGCATCGTAGCCGTCAATAGATGTTTCGACTTCCACTCCTTCGTGTAGAAGTTTTTGTATCATCTTGGTCTCCATCATCAATTTTACTTCAAAATTTGAAGTAAGTTACAAGTATATTCTCAGTCTCCTTTGCTTTTTTCCCCACCATATAAACTTTTTTCTGTCACATTCTGCACGGTATTACTTTACTAGTCTGTTTCCTTAGACCAAGGTCAAACGGGCTAACCGGCAGCTGTGGCATTTCCAAGGCAGATTATAGATGACAGATACTCGTCAAAACAATGCAAATGGCAAGAGCAATATTGGAAAAAATACGATGACGTCCGCAGTTCCGGGGCCTCAAGCTCTTATTTTGCGAGCGCGCCGGGTGTTCCTGTCAGGCCTGCTTTATGCCGTTTTATTAAGTGCTTGCATCAATCTTCTGCAACTTACTGTACCGCTTTATATGTTGCAGGTACACGATAGAGTTTTGAACAGCCGGAGCACTGATACGCTCATAATGTTGAGCATTCTGGCGGTTGGCGCGTTGATCGTTTTTGGCATTCTTGAGTTTATTCGGGCTCTGTCATTTCAGGCTATGGGCAGTGCGCTGGTGCGCCGCCTTAACTTGCCAATTCTTACGGCGGCGGTTCAGGCATCCGTCGATCAAGGGTTGCCGAGGGCGACACAGGCACTGCGCGATCTGACAGAACTGCGTACATTCCTGACGTCGACAGCTGTGAGTGCGCCGCTTGATGCGGCCTGGTCGCCGATTTATTTAACCGTGCTTTTTCTGTTGCACCCGGTTTTCGGGATCATCGGTGTGGTTTCGGTGGTCGTGCTCGTGATCTGCGGTGTTATCACGGATATTATGACGCGAAGCCTGCTGAAGGATGCGAATCAGGCAAATATTGAAGCCATCTCCAAGATCGGCAGCACCTTGCGCCATGCGGAAGTAATCGAGGCTATGGGCATGCTGCCGGCGCTGGCAAGACGCTGGCGGTCAACCCAGATGAATGCGCTGGACCTGCTTGATATTGGCGGAACCCGCAGTCGCGGCATGGCAACGATCGCCCGTACGCTGCGCTTCATGATTCAGATCGGCGGGCTGGGTGCCGGTACATTATTGGCCATGCAGCAGGAAATCACGGGTGGTGCCATGATCGCTACGACGATTATTATTGGCCGCCTTCTCATGCCTTTTGATCATGTTGTGGATACGTGGCGTCAGTGGGTAAACGCCATCGGCAACTGGCAGCGCATACAGTCGTTGCTGGCGCAGAATCTTGCGGTGCGTCAGACGATGCCAACGCCAAGACCCCAAGGTGATCTGATCATCGACAAGCTCGTTTACGCGGCTCCGGGTGTTGAAATGCCGATTATCAAGGGCATCTCATTTTCTCTTTCTCCCGGTGAAGTTCTCGGGATTGTGGGTCCGTCCGCAGCGGGTAAATCGACCTTGGCCCGGCTGATGATTGGTATCGTCAAGCCAACTTCCGGCGGCGTTTTTCTGGATGGCAACAATGTCTATCTTTGGGAGCGCGGCTCCTTTGGCGAGATAGCTGGCTATCTTCCCCAATCGGTGGCGCTGCTCGATGGCACCATCAAGGACAACATCGCGCGTATGGGCGACAGTGATCCGCATCGCGTTCTGGAAGCGGCCCGCCTCGCTGACGTGCACGAGATGATTGGCCGTCTGCCACTTGGCTATGACACGCCTGTTGGCGATGGCCGCCTGACCCTTTCCGGCGGTCAGCGGCAGCGCATCGGCCTCGCCCGCTGCCTCTATAATCGCCCTCGCCTCATCGTGCTGGATGAACCAAATTCGAACCTTGATGCCGTTGGCGAGCGAGCTTTGATGCGTGCCATCGAACAAGCGCGGGATGACGGCGCTATTGTCATCATGATCGCCCACAGGCCAACCATCATGCAGGTAGCGGACAAGCTGCTGGTGCTTGAAAACGGTCGAATCACACAGTTTGGGCCGCGTACTGATGTGGTGGCTTCCATAACACCCACTGGTCCGAAAATGGGTACGGCAGGAGCAGGCGCATGACCGGCAAATCGATAGTCCCCAAGCGTGTTAGTCAACTTCTGGCTCCCCGTGAAAAAGCTGGTGAAACGCACGCATTGACCAAATTTGGAGCTGTGCGTCCCGAATGGGTTGTTGATCTGGAAAATGAGGATGCAAAGTCGCCTTTGCGCCGACTTATCATAGCCGGGGTTATGACCATCGTAGTCGCGTTCGGTGGGTTCTTTGGCTGGGCCTATTCGGCTGAGCTTGGAAGCGCTGCGGTTGCCCTAGGAACCGTGATTGTCGATTCGAAGCGGAAGACCATCAGTCATCTGGAAGGGGGCATATTGGATCGTCTGCTCGTGCAGGAAGGCGACGAAGTAAAGGTTGGCCAACCATTGGTCCGGCTCGATGATACAAAGGCCCGTTCCGAATTGCAGTCCTTGCAGTCCCGGCGTGTCGGTCTCATAGCCAAGCTTGCGCGATTGCGGGCTGAGCAGGCGGGCGAGCCAGAGATTACCTTTCCGGAGAATTTCGGTGGTCCGGAAGACGTCGCGGCGCAGAACGCGGTGAAGGCTGAGCGCATCTTCTTCCAGAAGCGCTCAGCGCAAAAGATCAGCCGCACCGATGTTCAGAAAAAGACCATTGAACAATATACGGAACAGGCAAAATCATCGGCCTCGCAGATCGCTGCGACCGACAGGCAGATCGAACTCATCACGGAACAACGCACTGCAATCGCCAGCCTGGTTGCAAAGGGCTTTGCCCAGAAATCCAAGTTGACAGAAATCGACACAAAACTGAGCGAACTGGCCGGAAACCGTGGCGAGCATGCTGGCGACAAAGCCAAAGCCGAACAGGCAAAAGCTGGCGCAGAATTCGCACTGATTGGGATCGAAAGCGATCTGCAATCGGAGATCGCGGGTGAAATCACAACCAATCAGACCGATCTGGCGGACACGGAAGAGCGGATTGTCGCGGCGAAGGATGTGATGCGCCGTATTGAAATCAAGTCGCCGCAGGCCGGTGTCATCGCCAATATCCGCCTGAGGACGCCGGGCGGCGTTATTGCCGCCGGAGAGCCAGTGCTGGACATTGTTCCAGAAAATGAGCCTCTGGTCGTGGAGATGAAAATCAACCCGCGTGACGTTGATAGCGTTTCGATGGGATCACCTGCGCAGATTCGTCTGACAGCCTATAATCAGCGTTCATTAACACCACTGGACGGCAAGATAAGCTACATCGCGGCGGACCAGGTTATGGACGAAAAAACCGACACGGCCTACTTTGTGGCGCGTGCGGAGATCATGCCAAAGTCGTTGGCGGCCAATCCGTCAGTCAAACTTTATCCGGGAATGCCAGCCGAAGTTATCATTGTTCATAAGGCTCGCAAGGCGATCGACTACATCATCTCGCCAATATCAGACAGCCTCAATCGCGCATTTAGAGAAGATTAAATAGAATAATTCCCCCAAAATGGGACGTTTTGTATGACATTTCAAATTTTGAAATAAACTATAACTAATATAGTTTGATAGATTAATTACAGTTGAAATAAACATAAATTAGAGTCGTGATACAAAACGTGAAGTAATACGCTTCCGTAATAATTTGTTACTCGTGAATGCCGCATTTATACTCTTAGGTTATGTTGCATTTCGATTTGTTGCAGCGCACAATCGTCAAAGCATCGATGGTCGGAACATTTTCGGCAGTCGAAACTCAAAGCAGACAGAAGGAGAAGCAGATGGCCACTTTAGAAGGCGGCGCCTACGACGACGTTTTGTTTGGTTCGCGTTTTGACGATTTCATCCACGCCCACGGTGGTGATGATCTCGTCTTTGGCGGAAACGGCAACGACATCATATTTGGTGATGAAGGGAATGATCTTCTTTTCGGCGGACGGGGTGACGATACCCTTTTCGGCGGAACAGGCAGTGATATTCTCCATGGTGACCAAGGAAATGACATTCTGAATGGCGGCGACGGAAGCGACGTTCTGTTCGGTGACAACGGAGATGATACTCTTCTGGGCGGTAATGGCTCAGACATCCTCTTCGGCGGCTCCGGAAATGACGTTATTCTCGGCGGCGCAGGGAATGACTTTATCGTTGGTGGAGCTGGCGATGATACCCTAGTCGGCGGTTCCGGACATGACGTATTCCTGTTCAATGGTGGCGGCGGCAACGACGTCATTCTTGATTTTACCCCAGGTGAAGACGTTCTTCAGATATCCAAAGGCATCAATGGCCTTCACATCAATTCCCCGGATGATGTGGCAGACCATATTACGCAAGTTGGCAACAATGTTGTGGTCGATTTCGGCCATGGCGACAGCATCACACTTGTGAACACCAGCTATGACGATGTGCAGGCACATCCCGACCAGTATTTCGTCGTACATTGATTTTTTCAAAAATTGGCGTGCCCTGCTTTTTTGCCGGGCACGTTTTTCTTTCCGATGTGAATGAAAGGGCAACGTGTTGAACCTCGACCATTCGACGGATATTGCAGACGACACGGAGAGTGTATCCATCTCTCGTCTATGTGCTGATATTGCTGTCGTGATCTGGGATCTCCCCGGCGCGATGCGAGCCTCGACAAAATGTACACTGGAGGCATCGGATCAACTCGTTCCGCTTGTTAGCCTCAACATCCCTCTTGAAACGGGCGGTCAGCGTGTGCTTTGGGCCATGCGGACGAAAGATCAGCCGATCAATCTGACCCTTTCTGCTGGATCGCTCGGGCCAACAGAGCAGGCCGTTCTTTATCCCGCCGATGAACTTGCATCGTTTGATGTAAACAGTGCGGTGAATAATCTTTCGGCTGCCGGTCATATCAAGCTGCTCAACAATGTTCTGAGCACATGGCGCACCACATTCCGCCTTTCCCAAAACCAGATTTTCGCCGGCGTTGCGCGTGAAATCACTCTGGCGCTCACACCGGAGCCTCGGCCTGTGCGCTCCTGTGGCCAGCCAATCGACGGTCAGTATCTGCTGGAGACAGTGATTGATCCTGTGCTTGGCGATGTGAGCACGATTTACGCAATCAGTGCGGCTTCGGTGACAGCTCTGCCGGCAAAATTCGTCATGGGCTCGCAAATCAAACGGGGCGGACAATCGTGTCACCTTTTGGTTGAGTCAGCGCGGTCTTTACCGCAATCCTTCCATCTCGTGCTTTGCGGCAAGAACGGCGTTGCCGTTCGCAAACTCGCTGATGGTGACAGTCAGCAGGCGGATTTCGAAAAGTGGTGGGCAAAGCGCCACGGAGATATGGATCTGCGTGAGTTCCTCATTCGGGAATTGGCCCAGGTCACAGGTGCTGGCCTTGCTACTGCCATTGATATGCAGACGCGCGCGCCGCTGACGGTTCGTCAGATTGCCAAATCCGCCACGCATCCCGCCGCTGAAATCGATCTCGCTCTCGCGCTGGATGGTGGTTTGCTTGTCGGCGGTTGGACACATGATCCTGCGGCCATGTTATCGAGGATCGAATATCTTTCAGAAAACGGAAGCATCTTGCCGCTTCAACCCAATTTTTACAAATTTCCCGGCAAAACCGGTGAGCGCGAAGATGGTTTTGGTGCAGATGTAACCGGATTTGTTGCATGGCTTCCGCAAAGCAAAAATTTGGGCCCACTGCTCCAACCGCGTTTCCAGATGCGGCTGGTCTCGGGCGCGACGTCGTCGCTGATCCCGCCGTTACAGCCATTCGAAGCTTCGGCCCAGCGAAATCGCATCCTGCGTTCTGTCCCTCCTCAGCACGCGCGCGATCAGGTTTTTGAGAATATTCTCGCCCCTGCCCTGCAGGAAGTTGAGCATAAGCTCGGTAAGACCGTGAAGATCGCCGATACCAAGGATTATGGCGTTCTGCCTGATAATCCTGTGGTGTCGATCGTTATTCCGCTCTATCGGAATCTTGACTTCCTTCGTTTCCAGTTTTCTGCGATGGCCACAGATCCGTGGCTTGTCGACAACGCCGAACTCATTTTTGTGCTCGATTCCCCTGAGATTCAGGATGATACCGAACATATGCTGGGCGGCTTACACATTCTGCACGGCTTGCCATTCAGGCTTGTTACAATGAATCGCAACAGCGGCTATGCCCGTGCCTGTAATGCGGGCGCAGGCGTAGCCACAGGCACAATGATAGTCATGTTGAATTCGGACGTTGTGCCTTGCGCCAATGGCTGGCTTCAAGCGCTTATTCAACCACTGCTTGATCAGAAGAAGCTCGGTGCAATCGGTCCACGATTGTTGTTCGAGGACGGGTCTCTCCAGCACGCCGGGCTGTATTTTGCGCGCGACCAGAAGGGCGTCTGGCTGAATCACCATTTCTACAAGGGAATGCCCGGTGCATATGCTCCCGCACGTGTGGGCCGCACTGTTCCGGGGGTGACCGGCGCCTGTCTGGTCACTCGAAAAGACATTTACGATCTCGTGGGTGGCTTTACCGAAGATTACATTATCGGTGACTATGAGGACAGTGATCTGTGCCTGAAAATTCGCCAGATCGGCTTTCATATTGCCTATGAGCCAGATGTTTCCCTGTACCATTTCGAGCGGCGGTCCATCCGCCGCAGCGCCGACTACATGCGCGGTCTGGCAAGCCAGTATAATTCATGGCTGCACACCAAGCGCTGGAACGATGACATAACCGAATTGATGTCGACCTACCTCGATGAAGCGACAGAGGACACTGTCGCCCCCTATATCGTTGGAAAGTCTGAAAGGAGCGCCGCTTGACTGAGGTTGTAGCACTCAAGAAAGCCCTACCCGAGCATACGAATGCTGTGAATGATGAATATATCGACTGGCTGATGGAAGCTGTCGTACGAAACCGGTTTCTGCCCAGCCCTGACCCGGACAGTGTTTTTGTCGGTGATGGTGATTTTCGGACCGTCGGCTCCGAGTTTCTGGGTCATTTTATCCGCAAGGGCGGATTGCGCCCGGAAAGCCATGTGCTTGATATCGGCAGTGGTATTGGCCGTATGGCTGTACCGCTCACACAATATCTTGATCCAGCTAAAGGAAGCTATCGCGGCATTGACCCGGTATCCGGTGGCATCAATTGGTGCCAGCAGAAGATCACGCCAGTCTATCCGAATTTCGAATTTCGCTACATGGATATCGCCCATTCCCTTTATAATCCGAAGGGAGCGATTGATGGTCTTCAGCTCAAATTACCCTTCGAAGACAAAAAGTTCGATTTTGTCATCATGACATCGGTTGTTACTCATCTTCCCGATGAGGAAGTCAGCGTCTATCTGCGTGAAGTTGCGCGCGTTCTTGCGCCCGGCGGACGCCTTTTCATAACGGCGTTTGTGGTGGACAAGACGGCGGCCGAAAATCCGCTGAAGAAGCGCGATACCCGATTGGGTTTCCAGCGCTATGATCAAGGGCCCTGCTGGTTCGTGCCGGAATTGCCTCCCCTCGCCGCTGTCGGTTTCGATGATGGATTTCTCGATCAGGCTTTGACGCGTGCTAGCCTATCGGTTTTCAATAAATCACTTGGTCACTGGCGCGGCGTACCCGCTGACCATTATCAGGATATTTTCATTGCGGGACCCGGAGGGGAGAGATAATGGCCCGTGTCCTTATCGCGGCCCATAATCATCCGTCACTGCATCCCGGTGGCACTGAAATCTTTGCGCATGATCTGTTTCGCGCCTATCAGCGTGCGGGATGCGAAGCGCTGTTTCTAGGTGCGACCAATCATATTCATCGCGAAGCACGGCCCGGCACAAGCTTTCAGAGCATTGGTAACGGCGGCGATGAAATTTTGCTCTGGTCTGGCCACTTTGACCGCTTTTTCATGAGCCAGGTCGATCTCTATGGGATCGTGCCCGACATTGTTGAACTGCTGCGGGATTTCAAGCCTGATGTCGTTCATCTGCATCATTTGCTGCTGTTGGGTGCGGAGTTTCCGCATATCGTCCGGCGAACATTGCCCGAATGCCGGATTGTTCTGACGCTGCACGATTACTATCCGATCTGCCATCATGATGGCCTGATGGTTCGCACGAGAGACAAGGAACTTTGTTACGGAGCAAGCCCCGACCGGTGCCATAGTTGTTTCAAGGACATAGCGCTGGACAAATTCGTGCTGCGCGAGCGCCATCTGAAATCGCTGCTGAGCGTAGTGGATGCATTTGTTTCACCGAGTGAGTTTCTCAAGCAACGCTATGTGGAGTGGGGAATTGACGAAGAGCTGATCAGTGTGATCCCGAATGGGCAGCCGAAGCGCGAACTGGCAGTGAAAACTGATCCGGCAACCCGCACCAAGCCCATCTTTGGATATTTCGGCAACCTCAATCCCTGGAAGGGGACCACCGTCCTTCTGGAAGCGGCGAAGCAACTGATTGCTGAGGGCTATGATTTTGAACTGCGTGTCCACGGCGCTGCGCCATTTCAGAGCGAAGCGTTTGTTGCTGATATAGACAGGTTGTTTGCCGAGACGTCGCCTTTCGTACAAAGGCGCGGCGCCTATCGGCGTGAAGACATAGGAAATCTCATCGCGACAGTTGATTGTGCGATTATGCCGTCAATCTGGTGGGAGAACGCACCGCTGGTGATTCAGGAGGCTCAGGGGCATGATTGCCCGGTGATCACCAGCAATATTGGCGGTATGGCCGAAATGATCGAAAACGGCGTCAATGGCCTGACTGTTCCCCCCAACGATCCGCTCGCATTGGCAGCTGCCATGCGGCGTATTGCTGAAGATACTGACCTGCGTCAGCTTCTTTCCCTGGGGGCGCGCCACCCTGATACCATCGACACGACAGCTGGACGGTATCTCGACCTGATCGAGACTCTGCGTTCTGAACGTGTCGAGGCAGCCTGAGAGGTATATCATGTCTATAGTGACAAAAGTGTCGGCGCAGCCTTCTGCAAAGCCGACAACCGCCCCGGAACAGGATAACACCAAACAAGTGCAGCCTGAGCCAGCCAAAACAGAACCGATCAAAGGGCGTGTTGACGCTGTCGATGACGGTCGACTCTACGGATGGGCCTTTGATCCGGCGGCACCGGACGTGAGACTGACCATTCGCGTGATGCTTGATGGTAAGCCCATTGCCGAAGCAACGGCTGACAAGGACCGGCCCGATCTGAAACGCAATGGGATTGGTGATGGTATCCATGCCTTTGATGTGATGCTGCCGCAATTTGCCTCGATGCGGGCAGGTGAACTGGTAGTTATAGCAATCAGTGGCGCAGGCGTAGAGCAGTCGCTACGCGTTCCAAAGCCCGACGAACAGGCTGCGGAAGCGCTCATTGCGGCACCAATGACGCGTATCCTCGACAAGCTCGATATGCTGATGGCAGCGCAGCGCCAATTACAGGTGAACCAACGCTCCCTGCAACGGCCGTCACAAACCATTGACGGGGGAGGCACGCCCTCCGACCTTGGCGATGTCAGCAATTCGCTTGAGGGTCTGCGCAGCGATGTCAATCAACGCATGACAGAGCTCGACGTGCATCTCATGCGCATGGATGGTGTTGTGGCGGGATTGGAAACGCGCATAGAGCTTCTGCACAAGCGCGCCGGTGGTGACACCAAACCATTATTTCTGTTGTTGTTCGTCCTGGTGGGATTTGTTACGGGCGCTCTCCTGACGCTTGGGGCTCTCCGTTGAGGGTGTTGAGATGACACGCGACGAAAAAACCCTGCTGCCTGTACCCAAAACCGGTAAAGCGCCGGAGCGCAATTCCATTGTCATGGAAGGCGAAATGGTTGTGGGTTGCCCGGTAGAGGATACGCTGGTGCTGGTCCTCGGTATCGGCAGCAACACCTCCGATCAGGTGACGGTTTTCCTTAATGGTGACCCTGCCATGAGCATCAAGGCAACGCTCATCACTTGGCCACTGAAGGCACCCTCGCCAGCGGGTACACATGGTTTTGTTGCCATTGTTCCAACCACTGTTTTACGCCGCGGTCAGCTGAAAACGATCATGTTTCAGCACAAGGCAAAGGTGGCGCGATATTCGTTTGCTGCACGAGCCGCCACTGTTGGCGATCTGGCAGCCATGATGGCTGATCTCGCAGGGTCCAATTTGCCCGGCGCCATTGACGGGCTTGTTGAAGGATTGATTTCCGGCCCGATCGGCCGCAAAAAGCTTGCCGCTATCACCGTCCTGTTACAGGCTGGCGCGCGATCCGATGGCATCATCGAATTGATCGGCGGTAGTGATGAAGGTGAGATTTTCGTACAGGGTTGGGCGCAGGATCTGACGCCTTCCGTTACGCGGCTTCTGATTAGTGGCCGTTCGCCTTCCCTTGCGGAATGTTCAATCGGCGTCTTTGCGCGGCCCGACGTGAGTGAACAGGCATCTGGCTTCGCTGGGCTGCTGCTTGCCAATGAACCTGTTGCGCCAAATGACATCGAGCGTCTGTTGTTTCGCGGACGCCGGGGCTGGCGCTTTATTGAGGTCTATGACCGGCGTCTGCTGGTTGGCTCGCGTGAAACACCCAGCCATGTCAGGGCTATTTTGCCGAACATGCGCAGTTCGACGGAGATACTTCTCCGCCTGCGTTCGGCGGCTAACCGTTTTGATGGCACGGAGACAATATCCAGCCTGCCCTTCCCGGTTCGGATGGGCATCGATAACGTGTTTCGTGTCGAAGGCAGCGGTCTTCTGGTTTCCGGCTGGCTTCTTGATCCGGATAATCATGTGCAGTCGGTCAAGCTGCGTCGCCACCGCGGCGAAACCCAGCTTGATAGCAACTGGACGCGAGTAGACCGGCCCGATGTGACTAGGGAATTCGACAACCAGCCACCATTCAATGCCGGACTCGACCCCAATCGTCATGCGCATGGGTTCGTGGCTTTCGCTCCGGAACTTGCAGGTGACAGCACGGCTCCCTTCTATATTGAACTTGAGTTGAGCGATGCGCGCCGGGCCTTCATGCCCCTCACGCCGACACGGATTACGTCACGTGATGCGGTTGTCAGGCAAATTCGCGCTATTGACCCCAATGCATGGGCGCTGCGCCATATCGTTGATCAGCAACTCGTGCCATTGCTTCGCGGTGTCAGCCGTCCGCCTCCGGAGATTTTCGGCGTCGTTGATCTTGGTGCCTTTGAAGACGCTGAAGGACCGGCGCTTATTATTGGTGTGGATGAACGCGTGGAAGAGATTGGTCCTCTTCTTGCCCTGCTCGCACTTGATCCCGGTACACGCAAGGCGCCGATTGTTGTGGCTGCTGCAACGGAAATCGTTGACCGTATCGGCGTTCAGATTCGCAGATTAGCTGATTTCTATGGCCTGCGCGTCCGGCTGGTATCCGCAAGCGGCTCGGAAGATCTCTACGATGCACTGGAGGTGGGCGCGCGGGCGGTTTCGACCGAGAGCGTTGTCTTTCTCGCCGCATCGCTTTTACCCCGCAGTTCCGGCTGGTTCCAGAAATTGCTGGCCGCCTACGATGCACGCAAGGAATGCGTGCTATCTCCAACTCTCGCCTATGAAGATGATTCCATCCGCTGGGCCGGAACATGGGTGGCCGGAGCCCAGTCTGATCGCGCCTTGATCAGCCGTTATGCCGGATACCCCATTGATGCTGTGGCTGGAATGGGAATAACAGAGGTAGCAACGGCAACCTTCGAGTGCTGTATCCTGCCACGCAATGCGCTGTTCTCAGTCAACGGGTTCACGCGTGGCTATCTTGGAACGCATGAGAAGGGCCTCGATCTTGGCCTCAAACTCAAACAGTCGGGGTTACGTTCCTATTGGCTGCCATCGGCCCAAATGTTGGGTTCTGACGATATATCCGTATCTGACAAGGCCTCAACCATTGCTCTGATCGAGCGGATTGATCGGCAGGTCTTTGACGCCCGATGGGCCAACAATGTCTCCAGTAAACGCGGTGCTTCCACAGAGGAAACGGCATGAGCGAACAGCTTCGGGTTCTGGTGATTTCCCATGCTCATCCGAGTATCTCACTCGGGGGCGGGGAAATCGCATCCTACAATCTGCACAAGGGGCTTAACAGTCTGGCTGGTGTCCAGTCTGTCTATCTTGCACGAGCCGGTCATCCGATTCCGCGCCATGGTACGACTGCGTTGATGAGCATGCGCCGCAGCAGCGACGAAATCCTGTTTCATGCGGATGAATATGATCACTTCTATCTGTCAAACAACAACACCGATGAAATCCGGCGCGATCTCCTGCGCTTTGTCCGGGACCTCAATCCGCATGTGGTGCACTTTCACCATGTGCTCGGTCTTGGGTTGGAGACGCTCTATGCCATTCGCGAAGCGATGCCGGATACGGTCATTCTGGTGACGTTCCACGAATATTTGTCGATCTGCAACAATGACGGGCAGATGGTGAAGGCAGGCTCGGCAAAGCTTTGCAACGAGGCTTCACCCATCGATTGTCATGCCTGTTTCCCCGATATTCCTCCGGCGCGTTTCCTCAAGCGGGAACGTTTCATCCGCGGTATGCTTGAACTTGCCGATGCCTTCGTTGCGCCGAGTGATTTTCTGGCGGAGAGATATAAGGAATGGGGCCTCGATCCTGCAAAGCTGACCGTCATTGAGAATGGCATTGCCATCGACAACATAACGCCGCCGCGGGAGCTGTCAGGGCCAAGACCACGGCGCAACCGCTTTGCCTATTTTGGACAGGTCACGCCTTTCAAGGGTATCGACGTGCTTATTGATGCTGTATCGCGCGTGCCCGAGGAAAGCTGGGGCGAAGATTCACGCCTGATGATCTTTGGCGGCAATCTTGAGAAACAACCGCGTGAATTCCAGGATCGCATGCAGAAGCTGATTGAGGAAGCCGGACCGCGCGTGCGCTTCTATGGCGCCTATCAGAATGCGGAGATGCCGCGCCTTATGCAATCAGTCGACTGGGTGGTTATGCCCTCCATCTGGTGGGAGAATTCGCCTATTGTCATTCAGGAGGCCCTGCACCATCGCCGGCCGGTCATCTGCTCCAATATTGGTGGTATGGCGGAGAAAATTCGTGATGGACTCGATGGCTTGCATTTCCGCGTTCGCAGCGCTGAAGATCTGGCCGATCGTTTCACAGAAGTGCTAAGCGACTCCTCGATTTGGGATCGCCTGCATCAGACCATCCGAAATCCCCTGAACTATATTGACTGTGCTCAAGAACATCTTGCTCTCTACGGTGAATTGCTTAAACCTACCCGGCAGCAGTCGCTTAACGTAGCTGCAAGAACTGACGTTGTTCTTTCCCAAGCAAGCTGAAGTTACCCAGCTTTCATCGCCAAAAGAAGGAATACCTCATGGCACGCGTCCTCGTACTGATCCCCGCCGGTGAAGTATACGATCATGATAATGTGCGCTGGTACAAGCACAGTGACATTCAGCGCAGTATTGATCACTACCACAACATTGGCGACGCTTTCGTTTTCGAATCGTCACTGAAACTGTTGAACTACGATAAGGTCGGCGAGCTTCCTATCGTCAATCCGCCGATGGAGAAGATTGACCAGCTGCGCGAGGAATATGACTATGTCATCCTGCGTGGGTCCAACTACATCAACAAGGAAATGAACTGGCGCGACACCATTCCGGTTCTCAAGCGATTGGGATTGCCAGTGATTGCGTTTGGTGTGGGTGCTCAGGCGCCGGTCAAAGGTCAGCTGGAGCTTTCGGAGGAATCCAAGGCGGTTTGGCGTCTCATTGCCGATTCCACCACGTCCATCGGCGTGCGAGGTGCCTATTCGGCGCAGGTTCTCAATGATATCGGCATCAAGAATGTGCGGATCATTGGTTGTCCCACGGCTTTCCGCCGGAACAACCAGCATCTGCGCATTAAATTGCCTGATCTGGATACGGTAAAAAAGGTTGGTGTGACTGTCCGCCGCGAAGTGTCGCCAACCTATGCGCAGGATATCCAGCGCTATCTGACCCTGCACCGTGAACTCATCAAGCAAATGGCCAAACGCTTTGACATTACCCTGATGGCGCAGGGTGAAGTGGAAGAGAAGAAGATGGTTTTCGGCACTGATGAGCAGAAGGAACAGGCCATCGCCGCGTTAAAGGGAAATCGCTGGGTCTCCGACTGGTATTTCGATGAAGCAATCGAAAAGCTCTATCGCGAGCGCATGTACTATTCCGATGTAGTTGCTGATTACGAAAAGCTGGTGCGGTCGCATCAACTGGTGCTTGGCTACCGATTGCACGGCAATCTCATGGCTTTGGCCAATGGTATTCCGTCGATTTATTTCACCTATGACAGCCGCACCGTCGAATTTGCCGAGACCTACAAGATTCCGAGTTATGACGTGTTCAGTGACAAGCCATTCAGGCTGGAGGATTACTGGGATCAGTCGCTGTTTGATAAATACAACCGCGCCTGGTTCGAGACCTATGGCGAGATGAATGTCTTCCTGACTGAAAACAATGTCGATCATAAAATGACTGAAACGGGCAGACGTGCAACGGACGCCGCTCGCTGGGTCGCATAACGAATAGCCGCGAAATTTCCTTGGGAGGAAAACTGGCCGCAGGAAAGGAGGCACCACAACTATTGTCGAATTGGCATAAGCCGCTCCATCACATAGATATCTCCAACAAAATTGCAGGAGTTCTTCCCATGACTGTTCTCGTTTCTGGTGGCGCCGGCTATATCGGCAGTCACATGGTGCTTGCCCTCAAGGATGCTGGCCGATCGGTGCTGGTGCTTGATGATTTGAGTTGTGGTTTCGCTTGGCTGGTGCCGGATGATGTACCGTTCGTGCAGGGCGATATCGGCGATCAGGCACTGGTGCGCGATCTGATCCGTCGACACAATGTTACTGCGATCCTGCATTTTGCCGGATCAATCGTCGTGCCGGATTCGGTGAAGGACCCGCTTTATTACTATCGCAACAATACGGTGCAATCGCGGGCTCTGATCGAGGCAGCCATTGCCGAAGGCATCAAGCATTTTATTTTCTCGTCGACGGCTGCCGTCTACGGTGAACCGGAGCGCACGCCAATCACCGAGGACATGCCGCATCAGCCAATCTCGCCCTACGGCACATCCAAGTTGATGACCGAATGGATGCTTCGTGATGCGGCAGTTGCCCATCCGGAATTCAACTATGTGGCGCTGCGTTATTTCAACGTGGCGGGTGCCGATCCGCAATTGCGTTCGGGTCAGTCCTTCCCGCGCGCCACACATCTTATCAAGATTGCCAGTCAGGCCGCGACCGGTGAACGCTCGCATATTGAGGTTTACGGTACGGATTATCCGACCGTCGATGGCACCTGCATCCGTGATTACATTCACGTCAGCGATCTGGCACAGGCCCATCTCTGCGCGCTGAATTATCTGGAGGCAGGTGGAACCAGTACGTCAGCCAATTGCGGTTATGGCTATGGTTATTCAGTGCTTGAAATCATCGATGCGGTCAAGCGCGTGTCGGGTGTTGATTTCGAGGTTCGGACGGCACCGCGCCGTGCCGGCGATCCCGCTGTTCTTGTTGCGGGTAACGAGCGTGTGCGGACACTGTTCGGCTTTGAGCCCAAGCGTGCTGACCTCGACCTTATCGTTGGCGATGCTTTGGCCTGGGAACGGCAGCTTGCCATTCTAAAAACTCTGGAACAGTCGGAATCCCGGATCGCCGTCTGATCAAAATCTGCTAAGCGGTGATTATGCCGGGCTAAGTGCCCGGCATAATGCTTTATCAGGCACGTTCAAGCGCGACAGCGATACCCTGACCGACACCGATGCACATGGTGGCAAGGGCGCGTTTTGCGCCTCTGATACCAAGCTCCAATGCTGCCGTCCCGGCGATGCGCGCGCCGGACATGCCAAGGGGATGACCAAGTGCAATCGCACCGCCATTCGGATTGATATAATCGGCATCGTCGGCAAGCCCGAGTTCGCGCAGAGTGGCAAGGCCCTGCGAGGCGAAGGCTTCGTTGAGTTCGATCACATCGAAATCCTGTGGTGTTAGGCCAAGCCGCGCGCAGAGTTTGCGCGTTGCTGCAACCGGGCCAATACCCATGATGCGTGGAGGAACACCTGCGGTTGCGCCGCCGACGATCCGGGCGATGGGAGTGAGGCCGTATTTCTTTATGGCAGCTTCGGAAGCAATGATCAGAGCGGCTGCGCCGTCATTAACGCCTGATGCATTCCCCGCGGTTACCGATCCGCCCTTGCGGAATGGGGTCGGCAATTTAGTCAGTTGTTCAAGTGTCGTCTGCGGGCGGGGATGTTCGTCGCGATCCACGGTTATCGCATCGCCTTTGCGCTGGGGAATAATCACAGGAATTATCTCGCGACCGAGCCGACCGCTGTCCATGGCAACTCCTGCCCTTTGCTGCGACCGTACCGCAAAAGCGTCCTGATCGGCCCGCGAGACGTTGTAATCCTCGGCAACGTTCTCGCCAGTCTCCGGCATGGAGTCGATGCCATATTGCTGCTGCATCAGCGGGTTGATGAAGCGCCAACCAATGGTTGTGTCGTGAATTTCCGCATGGCGCGAAAAAGCCCCTTCAGCCTTCGGTAAAACGAATGGCGCACGCGACATGGATTCAACACCGCCCGCAATGGCTATTTCCATTTCTCCGGCCTTGATCGCCCGCGCCGCTGCGATAACCGCATCCATACCCGAGCCGCACAGGCGGTTCATCGTCGTACCCGGTACGCCTACCGGTAGTCCGGCAAGAAGCAGGGACATGCGCGCGACGTTGCGGTTATCCTCGCCTGCCTGATTGGCGCAGCCATAAAAGACTTCGCCGATGGCTTCCCAGTCAACGGAACCGTTCCGCTGCATCAATGCTTTCAGCGGGATGGCACCGAGATCATCCGGTCGAACCGAGGACAGCGCCCCGCCAAAGCGGCCAATGGGCGTGCGGATATAATCACAGATAAAGGCTTCGGACATCAGGCTGCCTCATGGGCTCGTTTCGTGCGTGCGTTGATATCGCGCAGCACTGAGAGTTCGGTTTCAGTGGGAACGGGTGTTTCCACGGTTTCTTTAGCAAACCGGACAGGCCAGCCGCAATTCTCTTCAATCTGCCCGCGCGTCACACCTCGATGGATGGATACAACAGTTAACTCCTTCGTCGCCGGGTCAGGCTCAAAAATGCAGAGATCCGTGATGACACGGGTTGGCCCCTTGGTTTTCATTCCAAGTCGCGCGCGATGATTGCCGCCTTCGCCATGGCCCATGGATGTTATGAAATCCAGATGGTCGACAAAACCACGATTGGTCAGCGCCATGGTGATATAAATCTGGCCGCAATTGCTGGCAATTTCCGGGGCACCGCCACCACCGGGCAGCCGTACCTTTGGCGTATCATAGGGACCGACGACAGTGGTGTTGAGATTGGCAAAGCGATCTATCTGCGCTCCGCCGAGAAACCCTGTGGTAATACGCCCGCCCTGCAGCCAGTAACGAAACATTTCCGGCACCGAAACGGTAAACAGCGCGGTATCGCAAAGCTCGCCATCGCCAATGGAGAGCGGCAATACATCCGGTTTGGTGCCGATCGTGCCGCTTTCATAGATCAGGGTGATATCTGGCGCATGGGTGAGCCGTGCCACATTGCAGGCAGCCGAAGGTGCGCCAATCCCGACAAAGCAGACATCATCATTGGTGAGCGCGCGGGCGGCGGCAATGGTCATCATTTCAGTGGGTGTGAAATCCTGCGTCATGATCCGGTTCCTTACGCCGCATTTGCCGCATGCCTGACGGCATGGCGGGCAAAATCTTCGGGCTTGCCGGCAAGGACATTCTCCTTGATCCAAGCCGTGAAACTCTCGCGATCACGCGCGATCTTGTCCCACGCAATGTAAAAAGCATTGGAGCGTGGGTAGTAGCCATGGGCATAGGATGGAAAAGCGCCGCCCGGTACATGTACGACTGCACTGATAGCCCAATGGGGCAAGACGACTGCATTGGGTGATGGCGGGTTCAGCTCGTTGACGATTTCCTCGACTGTCACGATGGAGCGGCGGGCGGCAAGCACTGCTTCCTTCTGCACTCCGGTAATGCCCTCGATCAGCACATTGCCTTGCCGGTCGGCACGCTGCGCATGGATAATCGATACGTCAGGACGAATGGACGGAACAGCGGCGAGCACCTCGCCTGTAAAGGGACATGTGATGGACTTGATGTTGGGATTGACCTTGGCAAGGTCGGCGCCGATATAACCGCGCAAAACGGCAAAAGGCAGATTGGCAGCGCCTGCTTCATAGGCGTTGGCCATGGCTGCATGGGAATGTTCCTCGATGGCAAGCGGCCGCGGCCATTGGTTTTCGACCGCATCACGGAAGCGGTGCAATGAACCCACACCGGGATTGCCACCCCAGGAAAACTTCATACCGCGTGCCGCACCAACACCGATCAACTGATCATAGATAAGGTCCGGCGTCATGCGAACAAGAAAGAGGTCCTTGCGGCCCTGCCGGATGATCTCGTGGCCAGCCGCATAGGGAATGAGGTGGGTAAACCCCTCCATGGCAAGTGTGTCGCCATCCCTGACATTGTCCTCAATCGCTTCGGAAAGCGTACAGATTTTCGCCACGTCTCTCTCCCTGCTTGGTCACCGACCGACGATCATACGCCGATGTCTGATGCAAACCTCCATCTGCACCAATGGCGTAGTCCCGTCAGGTTCGACACGTCAATGTGTTTTGTGCGTTATTTGACATTTGTTCGTATATCGCACAAACTGTCCGGAAATCCCCATAAATTAGGTTGAAATGAATGCGCGAAACCGATTTCATCAGTGGCTTTGCCAAAGGACTTTCTGTCATTGAAGCTTTTGATGCGGTCAATTCTCGCCTGTCGATCACGGATATTGCGCGGATGACCGGGTTGGAACGGGCCACGGCACGCCGCTGCCTTCTGACCCTCACCCAGCTTGGCTATGCGGATTATGATGGCAAGTTTTTCACTCTGACGCCGCGTATCCTGCGCCTCGGCCATTCCTACCTCTCATCCACGCCTCTACCCCGGTTGATGCAACCATTTCTGGACCAGCTTTCCGAAAAAACCGGCGAAAGCGCGTCTGCCTCGGTGCTCGACGGCGACGAGATTGTCTATATCGCCCGCGCTTCGCATAAGCGCGTCATGTCGATTAATCTCAATCCGGGTAGCCGCCTTCCGGCTTACTGCTCTTCAATGGGCCGGGTTCTTCTGGCCGCCATGAGTGATGACGAGGCGCGGCGTATTCTTGAGGATAGCAACCGCACGGCAAACACACCGCGTACGAAAACGTCAGTTCCGGAATTGATGGACGAAGTGCGCAAAGTCCGCTTGCAGGGTTATGCGGTGATCGATCAGGAGTTGGAGATTGGCCTTTGTTCCATCGCTGTTCCGGTGCGCAACACACGCGGCATCACCATCGCCGCCATCAATATCGGCGCTCAGGCACCGCGCGTTACGGTCGAAGAAATGGTCGAGCGATACCTGCCTGTGATGCAATCAACACGAGATACGATAGCTGGAGTTTTGGTATAGGTGCAGTTGAACTAAACAACCATTCTGGCGCTTTGTTCGGTGCGGTATTGTCGCGGTGTCCTGCCCGTCTCCTTAGTGAAAAATCGTGTGAAATAGGCAGGGTCGGCAAAGCCCAGATCATAAGCAATCTGTTTGATGCTGGCCGAAGTGAACACCAGATCGCGTTTCGCCTGATCGACAAGACGGCCCGCAAGTAAGCCATTGGTGCTTTGTCCCGTCGCAGCCTTGACGATACGGTTGAGATGCGTTGCCGATAAGCCAAGATGCGCAGCGTAGAATTCCGCAGGATGATGATTGCGGAAATGCTGATTGACCAATGTTTGCAATAGTTTCAGACGGTCTCCTGTTCCGTCACTGGTGTTGGGGTGTTGAGGGGGTGTCATCCGCACCGCCAAAAGCACAATTGTCTTGAGATAGGACTCCACGAGATCATCGTGAAAAGCGCTGCCTGATATCAGTTCCGCGCTCAGACGCTCGATACTTTGCGTAAGAAAGATTGTGTCCGCGTGACCAGATGTCAGTGAGATCAATCTTGGCTGTGTCCCGGCATCGCAAACGGGGCGCCCGGAAGAGCCAAAACGCGAGGCGAACATCGTCATCACAATGCCGTCCATATCCCGCGAAAATCGAAAGCCATGCTCGCATTTCGGTGGCACGGTGATCATAACAGGCGGGCATATGGGATGGCTTTGCGAACCAAAAACGGCGTCACCGGTCCCGCCACGAAAGTACAAAATCTGAAAGAATGCATCGTGACGGTGGGTCTTGATCTCCCAGTTATGTAATTGGCTTCTTGAGGCAATTGTCTCCCAATGCAGCCAGAAGTCGGGCCGTTTCGGATGATTCTCCCCGTAAAGATCATAGGTTGGTACTGCTCCCCGCATCGGTTCCTCCCGCCACCAATGTTCAGATTGTCCTGTTTTTTGCCGGATAAGTCCATTGTTCATATGCGTACCGACGCTAGCCTTACGCGCATATTTCATGTTGGGAGGCATCATGCGTACGCAAGTGGCTATCATTGGGTCCGGGCCCGCCGGGCTTTTGCTCGGTCAACTCCTGACCCGGGCGGGCATCGACAACATCATCCTCGACCGGGCGAGCAAGGACTATATTCTTGGCCGTGTTCGCGCCGGAGTGTTGGAGGAAGGCACGGTTCGACTGCTGGATGACGCAGGAGCCAGCACGCGCTTGCATGCAGAAGGTCTGCCGCATGATGGGTTTTCACTGGCCTTCGATGGGCGCAACCATCGTATTGATCTTTTCGACCTGACCGGCGGCAAGCGGGTGACTGTCTATGGCCAGACCGAAATGACCCGCGACCTCATGCAACAACGTGCAGAGAGTGGGGCGCTGGCGATCCACGAGGCAGACAATGTTGCCATCCATGATTTTGATACGGATAAGCCATTCGTCACCTTCGAGAAAGATGGAAAGGCTGATCGCATCGATTGCGATTTTATTGCCGGTTGTGACGGCTTTCATGGTGTCAGCCGCCGTTCGGTGCCCGAGAAAGCTATCCGCACATTTGAACGCAACTATCCTTTCGGCTGGCTGGGTGTTCTCGCCGATGTGCCGCCCGTCGCACACGAACTGATCTATGCCAATCACTCGCGCGGGTTTGCACTTTGCTCGATGCGTTCCATGAGCCGCAGCCGTTACTACGTCCAGTGTCCACTTGATGACAAAGTGGAGAACTGGTCGGACGACCGGTTCTGGGATGAGTTACGGCGCAGGCTTCCCGAGGAAGATGCGGCGGCTGTAATAACAGGACCTTCGTTCGAAAAGTCCATTGCTCCGCTTCGCTCATTTGTTGCTGAACCCATGCGCTTCGGGCGCCTGTTTCTGGCTGGCGATGCTGCTCATATTGTGCCGCCGACGGGGGCAAAGGGGCTCAATCTTGCAGCAAGTGATGTACACTATCTGTTTGAGGGTTTGCGTGAATATTACGCGGATCAGAGTATGGCCGGTCTTGATGACTATTCACGCCGTGCGCTTTTACGCGTGTGGAAAGCCGTGCGCTTCTCCTGGTCGATGACGATGCTGATGCACCGCTTTCCCGATAGCGACGCGTTCGTACAGAAAATTCAGGAGGCCGAACTCGATTATCTTACCCATTCCCGCGCAGCTTCGACAGCACTCGCCGAAAACTATGTGGGACTGCCGTTTTAGGCTAGCCTTTGAGCGCGTCTGCTGCTTCGCGGATCGTCTGCATCAGGATCATCAGCGGTAGTGAGGCAGTTACATCGGCCCGAGTGGTTAGGCCAACGGGACCTTTTGTTTCGGTGGTATCGATCGGCAGAAGTGCAAGCATACCGTCTGCAACGTCGCTGGCGACCACCCCGGCTGAGATGATCCACACGGCATGATGGGAGCGCACAAAGGCTCTGCCGAAAGCGTCGGAAACCGTCTCGATCTGGTGCGGAAGCTTGGCGACACCGTTGGCAATAAGAAACCGGTCGACGAAAGGCCTGATGATGGATGCGCGTGTCGGCATAAGCACCGGGAACTCGGCCAGTCGGTTGAAAATGTCCTCGCTGGCATCAAGCAAAGGATGGTGTGCACTTACGGCAAAAACCACCTGCTCAGAATAAAGATGTTCGAAGGAAAAGCCGGTCATCTTCTCCGGCGCAGCCAATCGGCCAACCACAAGGTCGAGATCGCCCAGCCGCAATTGTTCGAGCAGAACGGCGTTTTCTCCGGTGACGATTTTCAATCTGCTCTGGGTCTTTTCCTGCAGGAACAGGCTGATGGCCTGCGGCATGATGCGGGTTGAAACCGTTGGCAAGGCACCCACCCGAATGGGGATACCCTCCCCTGATTGCTCGTTGGTGACGGAATCGATGCCTTGCCGCAGCGCGGTAATCGCCGCTCCCGCATAGCGCAAAAATACTTCACCGAACCGTGTGATACGGATGCCACGACCATCACGCTCAAACATGGCAACACCGAGTACCTCTTCCATTTCACGAATGGTTTTGGTTACAGCGGGCTGGCTGATATGTAGAATCGCTGCTGCCTTCATCACGCTTTTCTGGCGGGCGACTTCGAGAAAGGTTTGCAGGTGGCGGAACTTGATGCGGCCATCAATCATGTGTTTTCATAACCCCAGGGTTAAGCGAATGCGGCAAGATATCATTTTACTGAACCAAATACATAATCCATTGTCCACATCAGTCATCCGGGAGGGTTTCGGTGCAATTTGCTTATATCAATGGCGTCACGCTGCATTATCAGTTGATCAGTGCGCCCGCAGGTAAACCCGTGCTGGTTTTCGCCAATTCACTTGGAACGGATTTTCGCATCTGGCGGGATGTGATTATCCGGCTCGTCGGTGAGTTCGCCATTTTCACTTATGATATGCGCGGCCATGGTCTGTCGGATACTGGCAGCACGCCTTACACCATTGACGATCATGTCGGGGATTTGGCTGGTTTGCTGGATTATCTTTCCGTCAAGGATGCGGTCATCTGCGGCCTGTCGGTCGGCGGGCTTGTGGCGCAAGGCCTTTATGCGACGCGGCCGGAATTGGTGCAGGCACTGATCCTGTGCGATACGGCGCATAAGATAGGCACGCCGGAATTCTGGAATACGCGCATTGATGCGGTGAATGGAAGCGGTATCGCTTCGATTGCCGATAGTATTTTGCAACGCTGGTTCACACCGGCTTTTCATAACGAGCGCGCCAGTGATCTCGCAGGCTATCGCAACATGGTCGTTCGCCAGCCAGTGAGTGGCTATAGCGGCACCTGTGCTGCTCTGCGTGATGCGGATTTCACCGAAGCGGCAAAACGCATCGCTGTGCCTGCAATCTGCATTGTCGGCGATCAGGACGGTTCGACCCCACCCGATCTGGTGCTTGAGCTTGCAAAACTTATTCCACGGGCACGTTACGAAGTCATCAAGGATGCAGGTCATATTCCCTGCGTCGAACAACCGGAAATGCTGGTTGCGGTGATGCGAGCCTTTATTGACGAATTCAAGCTTGGAGGAAAATCATGACGGACGCGGCTACCCCTTCACGTCGGTATCTGCAGGGCATGGCGACACGCCGGATTGTTCTGGGCGAAGAACATGTCAACCGGGTGGAAACCACCAAGACCGAATTTGATCAGCCTTTTCAGGAGTTGATTACGGAAGCAGCCTGGGGGCATGTCTGGTCCCGCCCCGGCTGGACAAAGCGCGAGCGGTCGATTGTTACGATCGCGCTGCTGGCAGCCCTTGGCCAGGACGACGAATTGACCATGCATATCCGCGCCACTGCCAATACAGGCGCGACGCAGGATGATATTTGTGAGGCACTGCTGCACGTTGCAATTTATGCGGGTGTTCCAGCGGCAAATCATGCGATCAAGCTGGCAAAGCAGGTCTATAAGGAACTGGAAGCCGAGCAGGCAGCGTGACGGGAGGCAGCAATGTCCAACAGAAAACCGGAAACCGGTGCATTCTTCCAGCGCGACAGGCAATGGCATCCGCCTGCCTATACGCCTGATTATAAGACAAGCGTTGTCCGTTCGCCGCAGCGTGCGCTGTTGTCGCTCGACAGTACACTGTCAGAAATTACCGGCCCCGTGTTCGGCCATTCGCTGCTCGGCGAGCTTGATGATGATTTGATCCATAATTTTGCCAAACCGGGTGAAAGCGCCATCGGCCAGCGTATCATCGTGCATGGCCGTGTGGTGGATGAGCGCGGCGTCGGCGTGGCCAGTGCTTTACTCGAATTCTGGCAAGCCAATGCCGGTGGACGTTACCGTCATAAACGCGAAGGCTACCTTGCGCCGCTTGATCCGAACTTTGGCGGCTGTGGGCGGACGATTACGGATGAAGATGGCTATTATCGTTTTCGCACCGTCAAGCCCGGTGCCTATCCTTGGCCCAATGGTGTGAATGACTGGCGCCCCGCCCATATCCATTTCTCGGTTTTCGGTCATGGATTTGCACAGCGGCTGATCACACAGATGTATTTCGAAGGCGATCCGATGATCTGGCAGTGTCCAATCGTCAAATCGATCCCTGATAAAGCAGCCATCGAACAACTGATTGCCGCGCTTGACCGGCAGAACACCATCCCCATGGATGCACGGGCCTACAAGTTTGATATCGTGTTGCGTGGCCGCCGCTCCACGCTGTTCGAAAACCGTCTGGAGGGCAATTGATGGTGCAGTCTCTTGGCTTTCTCAAGGAAACACCGTCGCAGACGGCCGGTCCCTACGTGCATATTGGCTGCACGCCAAATTTCTCCGGGATCACTGGCGTTTATGAGGCTGACCTTGGTATCTCCATGGTCAATGACCAGACGTTTGGTGAGCGCGTTACCCTGCGTGGTCGCATTTTTGACGGTACGGGTACGCCTCTGCGCGATGCGCTTGTTGAGATCTGGCAGGCAGATGCGAAGGGGCTTTACAATAGCCCGTCGGAAATGCGTGGCACTGCCGATGCTAATTTTAGCGGATGGGGCCGTTGCCCGACGGATATGGAAACCGGCGAGTATATTTTTGAGACAATCAAGCCCGGACGTGTGCCCTACAAGGACGGGCGGTTGATGGCGCCGCATGTGACGCTGTGGATCGTGGCGCGAGGCATCAATATTGGCTTGCAGACCCGTCTTTATTTTGCCGATGAGGAAGCCGCAAATGCCGAAGATCCGGTGCTTCAGCGGATCGAGCATCGCAATCGTGTGCCAACGCTTCTCGCCCGCAAGGATGGTTCGACCTATCACTTCGATATCCATCTGCAGGGGGAGAAAGAAACTGTCTTCTTCGATATCTGAGATATCCGGGATATCTGACCGATGAGTATTTCGCCCTTCGATCATCCATTCCTGTCTGACCTTCTCGGCAACGAGGCGGCAACGGACTGGTTTTCGGCGCGTGTCGATATCGCCGCCATGCTTGATTTCGAGACGGCATTGGCTCAGGCACAAGCGGGCGAAGGCGTAATTGCCGGTGAAGCCGCACATGTCATTGCAAGTGCCTGTCAGTCTTTCGCACCTGACATGGCGGCCTTGAAAGCAGCCACTGCACGCGATGGCGTTGCTGTGCCGGAACTCATACGCCAGTTGCGTGCGACAATTCCAGAAGAACATCGGAACGCGCTGCATTTCGGCACAACCAGTCAGGATGTCATTGATACGAGCCTGATGATCCGTTTGAAGCCGGTGCTCTCTCATCTGGATAGTGGGCTCGATGACATACTCACCCGGCTCAATCGCATTGATACTGCGTTCGGAGGCAATAGTCTGATGGGATATACGCGTATGCAAGCGGCAATTCCCATCACTGCACATGATCGTATCGAAGCGTGGCGCGCACCGCTCCTGCGCGATAAACAGCGGCTGGCGTTTCTGAAGCAGTCCTTTCCTGTCGTTCAATTTGGCGGCGCTGCTGGCACGCTGGAAAAGCTTGGCGGTAAGGCGGATGCGGTTCGCAAACGGCTTGCGGCAGCGCTCGGCCTGCATAATGCGCCGCAATGGCACAGCCAACGGGATCGTATCGCCGATTTTGCCGGTCTGCTCTCGCTTGTCACGGGAAGTCTGGGGAAAATCGGGCAGGATATCGCGTTGCTCGCACAATCAGGTAGCGAGATCAGCCTCAGTGGCGGCGGTGGTTCATCGGCGATGCCGCACAAGCAAAATCCGGTTCAGGCGGAACTGCTTGTCACGCTTGCGCGCTATAACGCCGTTCAGCTTTCCGGCATGCATCAGGCGCTTGTACATGAACAGGAACGATCAGGGTCCGCATGGACGCTTGAATGGTTGATCCTGCCATCCATGGTCACCGCGGCCGCCAATTCTTTGCGGACAACGATCAGCTTGTTGTCTTCCATAGAGAGACTGGGGAACAGCGCCGTTTCCGGAGAATCATAACTTGGCGATTATGCAAAGGCGCATAGTTTTCATTTTACATTACCAACTGGTGTGAGACATTGAACGAAACATTCCAAACGGACCAGATGGGAGAAATAATCTGGCCGGCAGGGGATCAAAGGGAGGAATGATGAAAAAGCTTATTCTGGCTGCAGCGGCAGCCATTCTGCTCAGCGGTGCTGCCTATGCGGATGTGATCAAGATTGGTGTGGTCGGCCCATTCTCGGGCCCGTTCGCCATTCAGGGCAAGAACTTCAAGGCTGGTATTGATGCCTACATTGCCACGCATGGCAACAAGGTCGGCAATGACACAATCGAAGTGCTTTATCGCGATGTGCCACAAGCTGATCCAGCCCAATCCAAAGCGTTGGCGCAGGAACTGGTGGTCAAGGAAGGCGTGCAATATCTTGCGGGCTTCTATTTCACCCCCGATGCCATGGCTGTCACGCCATTGTTGCAGCAGGCGAATGTGCCACTCGTGGTGATGAACGCCGCCACATCAGCCATTGTCACCAAGAGCCCCTATGTGGTGCGCACGTCGTTCACCACATGGCAGACCTCAGCCCCTATGGCCAAGATCGCGCGTGAGCGCGGTGTCGAGAAAGCCATCACCGTGGTCAGTGATTACGGTCCGGGTGTTGATGCGGAAAACGCCTTCAAAACCACCTTCGAAAAGGAAGGTGGCAAGGTTGTCGAATCCATCCGCATGCCGCTATCGACCAATGATTTCAGCCCGATCATGCAGCGCGTGCGCAATTCCGGTGCGCAGGCTGTCTTTGCCTTTCTGCCATCGGGCCCAACGACGCTCGGTTTCGTCAAAGCCTATAATGAGAATGGCCTGAAGGAAGCCGGCGTTCAGTTTCTCGCACCTGGCGATCTGACGCAGGAATCCGATTTGCCCGCGCTTGGCGATGCGGCGCTCGGTATTCTCACGACATTCCATTATGCTATTGCACATGACTCGCCCGAAAACCGGGCTTTTGTCGAGGCAGCGCGCAAAGCCATCGGCAATCCGGCAGAGCTGTCTTTCCCTTCGGTGGGTGCCTATGACGGTATGCATGTCATTTACAAGATGATCGAAGCCACAGGCGGCAAGCAGGATGCCAAAAAAGCTGTTGATGCGGTGAAGGGTCTCGCTTGGGAAAGCCCACGCGGTCCCGTCTCCATTGACCCTGAAACCCGCCATATCACGCAGAATATCTATCTGCGCGAAGTCGCCAAGGGCAGCGATGGTGCCTATTACAACAAGGAGATCAAGACCTTTGAAAAGCAGCCGGACCCCGGTCTGGCGGCGGCAAAATAGGTTTTGATTGATGAATGGCCCGGAGCGGTAACAGCTCCGGTTTCAACCGGGATGATTTGATGCAGGTTTTCTTCAGCATTGGCGTTGACGCGCTTGCCTATGGGATGGTGCTTTTCATCATCTCCATCGGCCTGTCCGTAACCATGGGGTTGATGCGGGTCGTCAATCTTGCCCATGGCGCTTTTGCCATGATCGGCGGCTATATTGCCTCCTATGCGGCTCGCGATCTGGGTCTGCCCTATGGTTTTGCCATTATTCTGGCTGTCATTGGTACAATCATTATCGCCATCCCGCTGGAGCGCTTCCTTTATCGCCGCATCTATGGCGCGCCGGAACTGACACAGGTGCTGATGACAATCGGCATTACGTTCTGTGTCATCGGCCTTGCCAATTATGTCTTCGGTCCGACATTGAAAACCATCCCACTGCCCGCTGAGTTGCAAGGGCCTGTTAATCTCGGTTTCCGTACCATCGCGGCACACAAACTTTTTGCCATTGGCTGCGGTGTTGTCGTCGCGCTCGGCCTGTGGTTTCTCATCGAGCGCACGTCATTCGGTGTCAAATTGCGCGCTTCGGTTGATAACACCGCCATGGCCGCCTCGCTTGGAGTCCGCACGCGTATTGTCTATGCGGCAAGCTTTGCTCTTGCCGTTGGTCTTGCCGCTTTTGGTGGTGTCATTGGCGCAGAACTTCTGCCGGTCGAGCCTTATTATGCCTTGCGCTATATGGTGACCTTCCTTGTTGTTGTCTCGGTTGGCGGTGCAGGTTCCATTCCGGGCGCGCTCATTGCCTGCCTGCTGCTCGGTGCCATCGACACAACGGGACGTTACCTCGTTCCTGAATATGGCGAGTTTTTCTTCTATCTTGCGGTGATCGCCATTGTCTGGGTCTTCCCGCGTGGACTTCTCGGGAGGGCCAAGTGATATGAGCGCTACCGAAATCTCTGCTCCTTTTGAACAGGCAAAACCAATGCGCCGCCCTTGGCAGCGTGATCTGGCAGGCGTTCTTATTATTGGCGTCGCTGCCGTTGCTGGCTATTTCCTGTTCCCTGACAATCTGGCGCTGCTCACGCGCATCATCGCGATTATGCTGCTGGTCCTGTCGCTTGATCTCGTCACGGGCTATTGCGGTGTTGCCACGCTTGGCCATGCAGCACTTTTCGGTGCCGGAGCCTATGCGGCTGGTATTGCTGCTGTTACTTTCGGCATCACAGAACCACTCAGCATGGTTGCCATCGGGGCGATAGCGGGCGCTGTTGCGGGCCTCGTCTCAGGTGTCGTTATCCTGCGCGGTCACGGACTGGCTCAACTGGTCCTGTCCATCGCGGTTATTCATCTTTTCCACGAAGCAGCCAACAAAGCCTCTACCTATACGGGTGGCAGCGATGGTCTTTCCGGCATTGCTCCCGATCCGGTCTTCGGTCTCTTTGCCTTCGACCTCTGGGGACGGACGGCCTATGTGTTCGGTATTGGTCTGCTGATCCTTGTTTTTGTCCTGCTGCGTATCCTTGTCCGCTCACCCTTTGGCACGCTGTGCCGCGGCATCCGCCAAGATCCAATCCGGGTGAGCGCCATGGGGGCATCGGTCAAGGCAAGCTTGATCAAGATGTATGTGATTTCGGGTGCCGTTGCTGGCGTAGGCGGAGCGCTCAATGCGGTCTCGACCCAGGTCGTTGGGCTGGACAGCCTGAGTTTCACCAATTCAGCCGAAGCGCTGGTTATGCTGGTGCTGGGCGGTGCGGGTTCGCTCTATGGTGCCTTGGTCGGGACCATTGTCTTTATGTGGTTCGAGCATGTGGTGTCCGCCGCCAACCCATTCCATTGGTTGACCATTGTTGGTGCATTGCTGATTGCCGTCGTGCTTTTCGCGCCAAAGGGTCTCTATGGCACGGCAGTAACCCTCATGAAACGTTTCATCGGGAGCCGTCAATGAGTGCGATCTTTGAAGTCGAGCGGCTGAAAAAATCCTTTGGCGGGTTGGATGTTACGAAGGATGTTTCGCTGTCCATGGCAAAAGGTGACCGGATTGCGCTGATCGGTCCCAACGGTGCGGGGAAAACCACTTTCGTCAATCTGGTAACCGGGCATTTGCAGCCAAATTCCGGCCGGGTGTTGATGGATGGTGAGGACATATCCAAGTTCAACCCGATGCGGCGTGTGAAGGCGGGTCTTGTGCGTTCGTTTCAGGTTACGCGGCTGTTTTCGGAAATGACGCCGGAAGAGCATGTGGCACTAGCCATCTTGCAGCGCGAAGGCAAGTCCGGGCGTTTGGCGGGGAATTTCCATGCCATGCCGCAGGTGATGCGCGAAATGGGTTCTATCCTTGAAACACTCAATCTCGGTACACTCGCAACTGTGCCGGTGGGTGAGATCGCCTATGGCCAGCAACGTCTCTTGGAAATCGCCCTCGCGATGGCATTGCGGCCAAAAGTATTGCTGTTGGACGAGCCAGCGGCAGGTGTGCCGCATAGTGATACATTTCTGATTGAAAACGCTCTTGCGCAGTTGCCAGATGATCTTGCTGTGTTGATGATCGAGCACGACATGGACCTTGTGTTCCGTTTTGCCAAACGGGTTGTGGTGCTGGCTGCCGGAGAAATCATCTTCGATGGTTCGCCGCGCGCGGTAACCGATGATGCGCGGGTGCGCGAAGCCTATCTGGGGAGCTATGCCCATGCCAGCAGCGCAGCTTGAAGTCAAAAATCTCAGCGCGGGTTATGGCCCGACGCGCGTCATTGAAAACATCACCTTCGCCGCCGAGGCCGGATCCCGCGTTGCCGTGCTCGGTCGTAATGGCGTTGGCAAGACAACATTATTTGCCACGCTTGCCGGGCAGACAAAGCGCTACGAAGGAACCATCAAACTCGGCGATAGCGATCTGACTGCTCTGGAAAGCGCCGCCCGCGCCCGGAACGGCCTCGGCTTCGTTCCGCAGTCACGCGCCATTTTCCCCTCGCTGACGGTGGAGGAAAACCTGTTTGTCGGATTGAAAGGTAGGCCGCGCAGTGCATTGCAGGAAGCCTATGACATGTTCCCACGGCTTTATGAACGACGGGCAAACTCCGGTTCGAAGCTTTCGGGCGGTGAGCAGCAGATGTTGTCAACAGCGCGGACCATTCTTGGCCGCCCTTCCCTGCTTTTGCTGGACGAGCCACTGGAAGGACTTGCCCCTGTCATCTGCGAGGAACTCATGGCGGCATTTTCGCGTCTTGCCTCAAGCGGCGAGATGACGATTCTGCTGGTCGAACAGCGTATTCAGAGTGCGCTGGAATTTGCCGAACGTGTCATTATTCTCGAGCGCGGTCGCATTGTCTGGGACGGTTCATCCGATCAACTATCGAAGGACAGGGATACGGTTGATCAATTGCTCGGTGTCGCAAGTCTCGCCCACTGAAATATTTCCCTCCTTGCAAGGGTCGTCAGACGCTGTTTGAATCTTGTTCCTCAGCAAGGACCAATCAGAATGGAAACACACGACGACGATCTGAAGAACTTTGAGGCTCATGGCGCGGCGCCTTTGCAAGTGACATCAGATCAAGGCTATGTCGAACACGATGGTGCCAGGATTTGGTATGCTTCCTATGGGGCAGGTGCTCCGGTAATCCTGCTGCATGGTGGCCTCGGCCATGGTGGCAACTGGGGCTACCAGATTCCTGCACTCATCAGTTCCGGCTATCGTGCCGTCGTTATTGACAGTCGGGGACACGGCCGCAGCACACGCGATTCACGGCCTTACACCTATGAATTGATGGCATCTGATATTGTGGCTGTTATGGATGTGCTGCATTTGCAGAAAGCGGCTTTCGTGGGTTGGAGCGACGGCGCGTGCATCGCTCTTGTCCTTGCGTCAAAGACACCTGATCGTGTGGATGGCGTTTTCTTCTTCGGCTGCAACATGGACCCGAGCGGCACCAAAGAATTTGTGTTTACTCCGGTTGTTGAAAGGTGTTTTTCTCGCCACTCCAAAGACTATGCCGAGCTCTCCGCGACGCCTGACGCGTTTCAGGCATTTGTTGATGCTGTCAGCCTGATGATGGGGACGGAACCAAATTACACGGCTGAGGATTTGGCGGCTATTCGCGTGCCTGTCACGATTGTGCAGAGCGAGCATGATGAATTCATCAAGCCGGAACATGCAGAATACCTTGCCCGCAGCATTCCGGGGGCAGCGCTAATCACCCTCCCCGGCGTGAGCCATTTCGCGCCGCTGCAAAGGCCGAAATTGTTCAATAATGCTGTGCTCGCCTTCCTCAAGGGGATCAATCAGCGCTGAACATTAAGCCAGTGCTTCGATCATCTGAAACGCGTCGTAAGCCGCGAGAACTGTCTCCATCTGTGCTGTATGTCCAGCAATAAAAGCCTCGTCATAGATGGTCTCATCGGGGTATTCAGTGATCAATGTAAGGGGCACGTCGTGTCTGCTATCGACCGAGATCATGCAGGGAAAGCTATTGATAATGCGAAAGCCGGTTTCGCCCGCGTGGATTTCATAAAGCCTGATCTGCTCATTATTAAAAGCGACAAGTCCCGGTACTGCTGCCAGCCGTTTTGTCACAGTGTCCATGAAACGCTCGGCCCGTTCTTCCCATCCCTCCTGATACCGCATAATCAGGAAAAAGCCTTTTGGCAGGGTCCACATGGCAAAGCCACGCGGGACATAACCGGAGAGTGGCCGCGTCCATTCATGAGCAGGATAGCCGTGCAGATTGATATGCAATTGTGCGCCGCTCAGGCGCTGCGCTTCAACGCGGATTGCCTTCTCGCGCAGCTCCGTTCCGGTGCGGTATTCCAGATCATCACCAAGCGCCGTATAGCGAGCCGCATGGTGCATGTGCCGGGGATTGTCAGCGCGAAGGCGTTGATGCAACGCATAACCATCCGGATTTTCCAGTGGTGAAACAGTGAAGTGTGTACCGGGGCGCTCCGCAAGGGCCAGTGCCCCGCGCAGCGCACCGACAATGCCTGTTGATTCATTCGGATGCTGGCCGCCGCTGATCATGACCGCAGCATCGCTTCCCTTGTGATAACGGGCTTGAACCGCCCTCCCGGCACGGGACTGCGCCTCAAAGTTTTTGCCGTCGATCTTGGCAAGTTCCGCGCGAACCTGCGCAACGAAGATGGGGGCGTGGGCTGTGGCCAACCGTTGAAGTCTACCTGTCGCTTCCGCTGTATCGAGTTGACGCGTCTCGATCCGCAGTGTCGGCGTTCCCGGACCTTCAATGATTTCTGGAACGATATGCCCTGGCTGCAAGCCGCGATCACCGAGCGGGCGGCCTGATTTTTTCTGAAAGACTTCGAGGAGTGAAAAATAGAAGTCCTCGTGCAGCGCTTCACGCAGGCTGATGACCTCGTCACCGAAGGACAATGGCTGGTCGGCAATGGCAAGCGTCGCACGGATATTGAGTTCGTCGAAATAGGGTTCTCTATTCCCCCAATCGTGATCGATCACAGTGCGCATAGCGGTGGCAAACAACGCCTCGTAGTCCGTTTCAAGCCTTGTGCCTTCAAATGCGCCGTTCAGTTTGATCCAGCCTGTGGGCGAGACAAGAGTTTCACCAATGAAATCCGTATGAATGCGGTTTGGCGCGAAAACCTTGTGTTCTGCCTTGCTGCCATCCTTGTAAATCAATGCCACGTCATAGGTGAATGGAGCACTGCTCCCGATTTCGAAACGCAATTCCGCCGTTCCGGTCAGGGCAGCCAGGGGATAGGTTTCCAGCAGAAACCGGTTCTGCGGACAGTTCTCATGCACGGGATAGGCGATGGAGATGCTCTTCAGTGCATCCAAATCCACCTCTTCAAGGAAGAAATGCAGCAATGGCTTGTAACCACTACGCAAGCGGGCCTCAACTCCAAACGCGGCTAGCTTTTCCTCTGCGGCCCGGCGACTCGGAGCATCCTCGAATAACCATGCTTCAAAACGCGTGCCGCGTGCGGCGGTCTTGCCGTAAGTGCCAAGAAGCTGGTCGAGGGTGCGGTCAAAACCGCCTTCATAAATGACTGTCATTTCAATTCACTGTTAATTAGCGTGATGTTCTGCCGGTGGGATCGAGGCTGTCGCGCAGCCAGTCACCCAGAAGATTAAGACCAAGTACGGTCAGGAGGATTGCGAGGCCGGGAAAGACACTGACCCACCAGGCATTCTGCAAATAGGTGCGTCCGTCAGCCAGCATGCCACCCCAACTCGGGATGAGTGGATCAACGCCGAGGCCAAGGAAAGTCAGGCTGCTTTCGAGCAGGATGTTGGTGGCAACGTTAAGCGTCATCAGCACGATGACCGGGCCGATGAGATTGGGTAGCAAATGCTGGAACAGAATGCGATGATCCCTTACACCGATGGCCCGGGCGGAGAGGATGAATTCGCGATCACGCAACGCCAGTACCGAGCCGCGTACCAGCCGGGCATATTGCACCCATTGCGACACAATCAGCAGGATGATCATGTTGGTTAGCCCGCCACCTGCAATGGCAATGAAGGTGATGGCAAGAAGGATAAACGGCATGGCGAGCTGCACATCGGCAAAGCGCATGACGACCATATCCCAGAAACCCCTGTAGTAACCGGAGATAAGACCCATCACAACGCCGATGACAACGGCACCGGCCACGGAGATAAAACCTACCTGCAGGGAAATCTTACCGCCGGTGATGACACGCGCGAGCACGTCCCGGCCGAGTGGATCGGTGCCAAACGGATGTGTCCATTTGACGAAGGGCGGGAGTAGCCGTGCCATCAGGTCGATCTTTTCGGCGCCGCCCGGAAAGATGATGCTGGAGAAGATGACCGCAAGGCACATGCCACCTGCGAGCAAAGCGCCGAGGATGAATTCCAGATTGCGGAACCGCGCAAATCGAGGAGTTATCGTTGTAACAGACATGGGGTTACTCCGTCCGGATACGCGGATCGACAAGGCCGTAGGCAATGTCGACGAGAAGGTTGACGCCAATGATCATCAGGGAAAGGACTGTGATGACCGCCTGCAGCACGGGATAGTCACGCGCGCCGACTGCATCGAATGCCAGCGTGCCAAGACCCGGCCAGTTGAACACCCGCTCGACCACGACGATACCACCGAGAAGGCCGCCGAACTGCAAGCCGAAATAGGTGATCAGCGGAATGGCGCAATTGCGTAGCGCATGCTTGTAAAGCACGACATTCTCACTGAGACCTTTGGCGCGGGCAACCATGATATATTGTGCGCTGAGCGTTTCCAGCATGGCGGTGCGCACCAGCCGCACATTGGTGGCGGTCAGGATGATGCCCATGGTGACGGCGGGCATGATGAAGCTTTCAAAGCCGCTCATGCCGCTGGGTGGTAGCCATTTCAATGTGATCGCGAACAGCAGCACCAGCATCAGCGCCAGCCAGAAATTTGGAAAGGATAGACCGACGAGCGAGAGAATGCGGATAAGCTGATCCGCCCATTTGCCACGCGACGTTGCCGCCTTGATGCCAAGTGGAATGGAAATGGCGATGGAAACGATGAGAGAGGAGAATGCGAGGAGTAACGTGGCTGGTAAAGCTGCTGCCAGCAAAGTAGAAACTTTCGTGCCACCAAGGAAACTGCGGCCGAAATCGAGGGTGAACAATCCTTTCAGGAATCCGAAATATTGCGCCAGAAATGGCTGGTTAAGGCCAAGAGCTTCACGGATGCGTACAAGATCGTCCTCGGTGACACTGCCCGCCCCCTGTGTGAGCATCAATGCCGGATCGCCGGTAAGGCGGATGGCGAATGCCACGATGAGTGTCACAACAATGACGACGAATATTGCCTGCAAAAAACGTTTGATCAGAAAACCAGCCACGTCTCTATCCTTCAATCAATGGCCTGCCGCCCGGTGGCGACAGGCCTTTGCCATTATTCGACCGTGACATCCGTCAGCCGCAGGCGGCTATCGGGAACGGGTGTGAAATTCTTCACGCGCTTGTTGACGCCGAAAATCGCGTTGTAGTTGAAGAGTGGCATTTCCAATACGCGATCTGCCGTGTAGTGGGCGATGGATTTGAGGATTTCCTCGCGCTTGGCCCGATCGGTGATGGAACGCTGGGATTCCAGCAACGCATCCAGTTTGGCGTCACTGTCATAGGGGTTCCACTTCTCACCCGAGTGATACATTGAATAGGCGGTATTATCGTAGTCGAGCGTCCAGCCACCCCATGCCTGCTCGAACATCGCGCCTGTCTTGCCAGCTGGGATAATGTCGTTGAGTAAGACGTTGGTCTCGTAGGGTTTGATTGTCACTGTGATGCCGATGACCTGAAGATAGCTGGCAATGGCCTGTGACACTTCGTTAAATGTGGTGTCATTGCCGCGCACATCAATCTGCAATGTGGTGCCCGCTGCAATGCCCGCTTCCTTCAGCAAGGCTTTCGCCTTTTCCGGATCATAGGGCAATGGCTTCATCGTGGGGTCGTTGCCAAAGGACAGCGCGCCCTGGAAGCTGGCAATTGGCGATGCCTGTCCCGCGAGGATCGACTGGATAATGGCATCGCGGTCGACGCCGAGGATCAATGCTTTACGCACCCGTTCATCGGCAGTCGGGCCGCTCTTTGTATTGAAGCGCAGGGCGTAGACGGTTGGACCGGCAGTGCTGACGACTTCAAGTTTCGGGTCGGCCTGAATGGTCGGTATCATGCCAACTGGAATGGTTGGCGGAATGACGAGATCAACACGTCCCGCCTGCAATTCGGCAACGGCGGTCGCTGGTTCCGCAATGAAGCGATATTCAAGATTGGAGAGTTTCGGTGCGCCGCCCCAATGATCGGCAAAGGCTTCCAGCTTGATGCCGATCTTCGGCTCGTAGGAGACAACCTTGAACGGACCCGTGCCGACAGGATGGGCGTTGAAATAGTCATCACCCTTTTCCTGAATGTATTTCGGCGGCACGATCATTGCGCCATATCCGGCAAGCTTGGTCAAAAGGACCGGGTCCGGTGCCTTCAGGTGAAAATCGACGGTCTTGGCGTCGATGATTTCAACGCTCTCGATAGCGGCATAGTTGGAACGCTGTGGCCCCTTCTTGCCTTCTTCACCAAGCAGACGGTCAAAGGTGAATTTGACGGCCTCCGCATTGAAGGGCTCACCGTCATGGAATTTTACGCCCTCGCGCAGGGTAAAGCGGATGCGCTTGCCTTCGTCGAGTTCTTCCCATGCGGTGGCAAGACCGGGAACCAGCTTCAAATCAGGGCCGCGATAGGTCAGGCCATCATAGATATTGGTGGCGACCGAAGCCCAGTTGACGAGAAATGTATCGATCGGGTCCCAGCTGCCAGGGTCCTGCGGTGATGAAATGGTCAGCGTACCCGCTGCCGATGCGGGTCCAGCGAGCAAAGCTGTTCCTGCCAGACCCAGCGCCAGAAACGCCGCGTGTATTCCCCATTTTTTTATTGTCATTGTTTTCTCCTCTTTTTAATCAGTCTTGTTGGAAACGGTTCAGGCTGCACTTGCCACAAAATGACCGGGCGCAATTTCCTTTCGTTCGAAAATCTTGGGTTCATCACCGACCCGGCGAATAGGGCTTGGTATTTCGCCCTCCAGCATGGTGCGATTACGCGCGCGGCCCGGATCGGCCACCGGTACCGCTGATAAAAGGCGTTGGGTGTAGGGATGTGTAGGTGTTTCGAAGATTTGTTGGCGCGTGCCGATTTCGACGACCTGCCCCAGATAAAGCACTGCCACCCGGTGGCTCATTTTTTCGACCACAGCCATATCGTGACTGATGAAAAGATAGGAAAGCCCCTGCTGTTCCTGCAATTCCATGAACAGGTTGAGGATTTGCGCCTGAATGGACACGTCGAGCGCCGACAGGGCCTCATCGGCGATGATTAGTTTCGGATTGGAGGCAAGCGCGCGGGCAATGCAGACGCGTTGACGCTGACCGCCGGAGAATTCATGTGGATAGCGTGTTGCATGAGCGCTGGTTAGCCCGACGCGTTCCAGCAATTCATCGACGCGCTTCTGGATCGGTTTGCTACCGTCGATCAACCCGTGGGTGCGGATCGGTTCGGCAATGGAAAAGCCGACAGTTTTACGCGGATCAAGCGAAGCGAATGGGTCCTGGAAAATATACTGAATTTCCTGCCGCAGTTTTTGCTGCTCATTGCGGTTCATCGCGGAAACGGGACGGCCATCAAAGAGGATCGTGCCTGAGGTTTCCTTTTGCAATTGCTGGATCGTCCGCCCGATGGTTGATTTTCCGGAACCGGATTCGCCGACAAGCGCCAATGTCTCGCCGGGATGGATATCGAAAGATACTTTTTCGACCGCATGCACCCGATGGGTGACGCCGCCAAAAATGCCCTTCTTGATATTAAACCGGGTGACGAGATCGCGCACCGAAAGGATTGGCGGAAGGCCATAGCGAGCCGTATTCTGGATATGCTCAGCACCAACAAGACGTGGTGTGTCGCCATCCATGATTGTAAGCGGGAGGCGTTTCGGAAATTCCTCGCCGGTCATACTGCCGAGCTTTGGCACCGCCGCAAGCAATGTCTGCGTATAGGGATGTTGCGGCCTGGCGAAAATGTCGGCAACCGGGCCTTCCTCCACCTTCTTGCCCTTCCACATAACCACCACATCATCGGCCATTTCTGCGACAACACCCATGTCATGGGTGATGAAGATCACGGCCATGCCAAGTTCTGCCTGCAGTTCGCGGATAATGTTTAGAATCTGCGCCTGTATCGTCACGTCAAGCGCGGTCGTCGGCTCGTCGGCGATCAGCAGTTTCGGACGGCACGCAAGGGCCATGGCAATCATGACGCGCTGACGCATGCCGCCGGACAGCTGGTGCGGATAGCGCCCGAGCAAGTCGGTAGCATCCGGCAGACGCACCATGTCCAACAGCCTTTTGGCATCCGCGAGGGCTGCTGGCTTGGACATGCCCTCATGCAGAACGAGAACTTCGGCGATCTGATCGCCGATGGTGAATACCGGATTGAGCGACGTCATCGGCTCCTGGAAGATCATGGCGATCTCCTTGCCGCGAATACCGCGCATGGTTTTTTGCGTTGCGGTGGTTAGGTCAATCCTCCCCTTGCGGCTCTCGAACAGCACATGACCCGTCGGAAATTGCCCGCCCATCATGTCAGCCAGCCGCATAACGGAAAGCGAGGTGACGGATTTACCCGACCCGGATTCTCCGACAATGGCAAGGGTGCGCCCTGCCCGCACGGAAAAGCTCAGGTTCTCCACAACCCTTGACGGACCAAACTCAACGGAAAGATTGTCCACGGCCAATAGTGGAGGAGAGAGATCACCGGTCACGCAACAATCCTTGTATTAAAGAGTAGTGGCGGCACGAGCCGCCTGATCATAGGCGCCCGAAAGGAAGCGCAGCACCGCAGCTATTTCCGAAAGTGTGTCTTCGGCGGGCCGTGCATTGGTTGTTGATGCGACGAACAGGCGCTCGCGAATCTGGGCGTAACGCGTGCAGGCGTCCGCGCCCTTATTGGTGATCTTGATGGTCTTTTCCTTGGCCGCCTTGCCCGTGGTGACAAGTCCGGCGGCTTCCAGCTTGCGGATAGCGTAAGTCGCTACGTGCGTGTCTTCGATATCAAGAACAAGGCAGATATCGGCAAGCTTCTTTTCCCGTCCGCGATGCCGGACTGAGTGAAGGATGAGAATTTCCGTGGCCGAAAGGCCCGGCAATCCGGCGGCGGCCATGCAACGCACCATCCAGCGGGAAAAGGCATGGGAAGCGAGAATCATGCCGTATTCGACTTCGGAAAGGCCGGGTGAACCGCCTTCGGCAAGATGTGCTGACGATACGATGGGACCAATCGAAGAAACAGGTTTCAGATGCTTCGGCAGTGCCGTTGCAAACTGCTCAATATCTGCCGCCGTGTGGTCTTTAGGACCAGTCGTCATTCTACTTGCCTCCGCCTTGACGAATTTATATCATCATTTTATCGACATATTGTCAACGACGCTATAGTCTATTAATTGGGCATGCTTACAAATGTGGCAGTCGAGCAAGAGGAGTGCAGGATGAGCATGGGAAGCTGGGATTTCTGGGTCGACCGTGGCGGCACGTTTACCGATGTCATCGGCCGCGATCCGCAAGGCACACTCCATGCCCGCAAGGTGCTGTCCGAGAACCCTGATGCTTACAAGGATGCTGCTGTACAAGGTATTCGCCTGCATCTGGGATTAAAGCCCGGCGAAGCGATCCCCTCCGGACTTATCGGCGAAGTGCGGATGGGCACAACCGTTGCGACGAATGCCTTGCTCGAACGCAAGGGCGAGCGTCTCGCGTTGATCACGACCAAAGGTTTTCGCGATGCTTTGCGTATTGGTTATCAGGAGCGCAAGAACATCTTTGCCACCGAGATCATCAAGGCGGAGGCACTGTACGATAAGGTTGTCGAAATCAACGAGCGCGTACTTGCCGATGGTACGGTTGAAATTCCCTTTGATGAACAGCAGGCACGCGCTGCCCTGCAGGCGTTGAAGGATGAGGGCTATGAAGCGCTCGCCATTGTTTTCATGCATGCCTATAAGTTCCCTTCCCATGAAGCCGCCATTGCAACGATTGCGCGCGATCTGGGTTTCACGCAGGTGTCCGTCAGCCATGAAGTGTCACCACTGATCAAGTTGGTCGGGCGCGGCGACACCACCGTTATCGATGCTTATCTCTCGCCAGTACTCCGCCGTTATGTGGCACAGGTTTCCAAGGAGTTGGACATTGCCCGCACGGGCGCCCGCGTCATGTTCATGATGTCATCGGGTGGTCTGACCGCCGCTGATATGTTTCAGGGTAAGGATGCAATCCTGTCCGGTCCGGCAGGCGGCGTCGTTGGTCTGGCCAGAACCGGCGAAGAGGCGGGTTTCCCAAATGTCATAGGCTTCGACATGGGTGGAACATCCACCGATGTGGCGCATTTCGATGGCGAATATGAGCGTGCATTTGAGACCGAAGTTGCAGGTGTTCGTGTTCGTGCGCCGATGATGCTGATCCATACGGTGGCTGCCGGTGGCGGCTCGATCCTGCATTTCGATGCGGGCCGATTCCGCGTTGGACCGGATTCGGCTGGCGCCAATCCGGGGCCTGCCTGTTATCGCAATGGCGGGCCGCTGGCTGTGACTGATGCCAATGTCATGGTCGGCAAGCTCTTGCCCGAATTCTTCCCGCCGATCTTCGGTCCGGAGCAAAACGAACCGCTGGATGTGAATGTGGTCAAAGCCCGCTTCACCGAGCTGGCAAACCGGATCGGTGATGGCCGCAGCCCCGAAGACGTGGCCGATGGTTTCATCCGGATCGCTGTTGCCAATATGGTTGAGGCCATTAAGAAGATTTCCGTACAGCGTGGCTATGATGTCACGCGCTATGCATTGAGTTGCTTTGGCGGCGCGGGTGGACAACACGCCTGTCTGGTTGCCGATGCACTTGGTATGAAAAGCATTCTTGTCCATCCCATGTCCGGCTTGCTTTCCGCCTATGGGATGGGTCTCGCAGACATCCGCGCCACGCGGCAAAAGGCATTGGGCGTGGCCCTTGATCCCGCCGCCCCTGCCCCGCTTGCGGTGCTGGCGGCAGAACTTCAGCAGGAATGTCTTGCCGAATTGCATGTGCAGAGTATCGCCGTGAGCGAAATCACCACCATCGTGCGCGCGCATATCCGTTATGCCGGTACTGATACGGTGCTGGCCGTTGAGGCAACGTTCCCTGATCATGACGATATCAGCCGCTTGCGCCGCGAATTCGAGATCTTGCACAAGCGCCGCTTTGGCTTTGTCGCCGAAAACAAGGCGCTGGTCATCGATGCGGTCGAGGTGGAGACCGTTGGCGGCGGCGCTGGTCAAGCCGAAACATCAGTTGACGCAACCGCAACGGGCGAACCGGATGCTGTACGGCGTAACCGCTTCTATTCACAAGGCAGCGCCCATGACGCAGCAGTGGTGCTGCGCGATGCAATGAAACCCGGACAGCGCCTTGCCGGTCCGGCGATCATCATTGAGCCGAACCAGACCATTGTTATTGAAGACGGCTGGCAGGCGGAATTGACGGCCAAGGATCATATCGTCCTCAAACGTATCAAGGCTTTGCCGGACCGTTCAGCTATCGGCACCAAAGCTGATCCGGTGATGCTCGAGATTTTCAACAATCTCTTTATGTCCATCGCCGAGCAGATGGGTGTGACGCTGCAAAACACCGCCTATTCTGTCAATATCAAGGAGCGGCTGGATTTCTCCTGCGCCGTTTTTGATGCGGAAGGAAATCTTGTTGCCAATGCGCCGCACATGCCGGTGCATCTCGGCTCAATGGATGCGTCCGTTGCTGCGGCCATTCGCGAAAATCCGGTCATTCATCCCGGTGACGTCTTTTTGATCAATGCGCCCTATAACGGTGGTACGCACCTGCCGGATCTGACTGTCTGTACGCCGGTTTTCGATGATGCCGGCACGACAATCCGTTTCTGGGTCGCCAGTCGCGGCCATCATGCGGATATTGGCGGCATTGCACCCGGCTCGATGTCGCCGCTGGCGACCACGATTGAGGAAGAAGGTGTCTATATCGACAACTTCAAGCTGATCGATGGAGGCCGCTTCTGCGAGGAAGAGTTGGCTGCGCTTCTGACCGGCGCCCGCTATCCGGTGCGCACGCTCTTGCAGAACGTCAATGATCTGAAAGCGCAGGTTGCCGCCAATGAAAAGGGCGTCGCAGAATTGCGCAAGATGATCAAGCATTTCGGCGAGGACGTGGTTGAGGCCTATATGGGGCATGTACAGGACAATGCGGCGGAAAGCGTGCGCCGTGTTTTGGACCAACTACAGGATGGCCGTTTCACCTATGAGATGGACCAGGGTTGCAGCATTGCCGTCAACATATCAGTCGACAAAGCAGCCCGCGAAGTGACCGTTGATTTCACCGGCACGTCAGAGCAGCGCGCTGACAATTTCAACGCGCCGCGCCCGGTGACGCGCGCGGCTGTGCTCTATGTCTTCAGGACATTGGTACAGAGCGATATTCCGATGAATGCCGGATGCCTGCGCCCGATCCATATTATTGTTCCCGATGGTACCATGCTCTCCCCGGAATATCCTGCCGCCGTTGTGGCTGGTAATGTCGAGGTCAGCCAAGCGGTGACAAACTGTCTGTTTGGGGCCGTGGGTGCTCAGGCGGCAGCTCAGGGGACGATGAACAATCTTACCTTCGGCAATGATCAATATCAGTACTATGAAACCATCTGTTCCGGTGCGCCTGCGGGACCCGGATATAACGGTGCCGATGCGATCCATACGCACATGACCAATTCGCGCCTGACCGATCCGGAAATTCTTGAGACGCGTTTTCCTGTGGTGCTGGAAGATTTCCATATCCGCGCGAATTCCGGCGGCAAGGGCAAATGGTCCGCTGGCAATGGCACCAAACGAACGATCCGCGCGCAGGAGAAGCTCGACTTTGCTATTCTCTCCGGCCATCGCCGGGTTGCGCCCTTTGGTCTGAAGGGCGGCGAACCCGGACAGACCGGAACGAACGCTGTGCGTCGCAAGGACGGTACAATGGAAGAGCTTCAGGGTTGCGCCCACACGATTCTCGAAGCTGGCGAGGCGTTTGTCATTGTTACCCCTACCGGTGGTGGATATGGCAAACAGGAGAATTGATGGTTCTGATCAGCGCCTTTCTTCCCGAGTGAAGAGAGGCGCGATTGCCGCAAATATTTGGATTAGTGCTGCCACGTGCTGGTAAAACCTGTGTGAACAGCTCATGTTCTGTGATCTTGGTCATCTGCCTACACCCAAAGTCGATCAGTTTAATGTCGCAAAATAGTGGACTAAATAACTCAACATACGGAAAAGATTACAGAATTTTACGTCATCGCCTTCTTAGAATTCTTCTAATATATTGTTATTGCTTCGTTTTTCGTCCCGGTTTATGACTTGCCCTGCGCTGTGCAACATCGGGCTGTCAGCGCCGAGGATTGGTTTTAATGCTTGTTCCATTTTTGATTATGCTGCGCGAGGGCATTGAGGCCGCGCTGATTGTTGGCATTGTTGCAAGTTATTTGAAGCAGACGGGTCGTGGCTCGTGGATGCCCGCAGTGTGGGTTGGCATTTTGTTGGCCGTTGCGCTTTCGCTGTTCGTAGGTGCCGGGCTGCAGATGGTTAGCGCCCAATTCCCGCAGAAGGCGCAAGAGTTTTTTGAGGCAATCGTCGGTTTTATTGCCGTGATCGTTTTGTCATCGATGGTTTTCTGGATGCGCAAGGCTGCGCGCTCAATCAAATCCGAATTGCATACGTCTATAGACGAGGCACTCGCTCATTCGTCAGGGCAAGGTGCGGCGCTTGTTGCCATGGTGTTCTTTGCTGTCGCCCGCGAAGGTCTTGAATCCGTGTTTTTCCTGTTGGCCATTTTCGAACAGAGCGCAAATTCCGATGCGCCGCTTGGGGCGCTGTTGGGTATCATTGTCTCCATTTGTCTTGGCTACGGCATATATGCTGGTGGCGTTCGTCTTAATTTGAAGCGCTTTTTCTACTGGACCGGCCTGTTCATCCTGGTTGTTGCTGCCGGTATCCTTGCCGGTTCACTGCGCCATCTGCACGAGGCAGGTGTCTGGAATAGTTTGCAGACTGTTGTGATCGATTTGAGCGACGTGCTGCCGGTCAGTAGTACTTTCGGCACAGTGCTTTCAGGCATGTTTGGTTATCAGGATATGCCGACACTGGGTGAGGTCATTGCCTATGTCGCATTTCTCGCCATTAGCCTGTTCTTTTTTCTACGGCCCGCACCTCAGCGTCAAAGCGCTGTTGCGGCGTCGCGACCAACTCATTGAAAGCTTTTCATGGCAGCCAATACAAATCCGTCTTCTCCTCCACCATCACAAAAGCTGATGAAGTTTGCCGTTGTCGGGGCTGGCCTGCTTGTCGTTGCCGGTGGTGCCGCGTTTTACTATGCCTCGACCAAGGTCAAAACCGGCCCGGCTGACGGTGCGATTACCGTTACGATCAGTGAGGGCAAATGTGATCCGAACGCCCTGACGGTGCCTGCCGGTCGTACAACATTTAAAATCGTTAATAAATCTGACCGCGCGCTCGAATGGGAAATCCTTGATGGCGTCATGGTTCTGGAAGAGCGGGAGAATATCGTTCCGGGCTTCACGCAGACGCTGACGGCCAAACTGAACGCTGGCAAGTATGAAATCACCTGCGGTCTTCTCAACAATCCGCGCGGGACCCTGACTGTAACACCCTCTGCAGAAGCGGATGCGGCTGCAGCGCGACCGGCGCTGGTGGCATTTATCGGTCCTCTGGCGGAATATCAGGTGTTTCTTGCGACTCAGACGAGCGCGCTTGTGAAGAACGTTCAGGCGCTCGACGATGCAATCAAGGCTGGAGACATCGACAAGGCGCGAGACCTCTACCAGAAGGCGCGTCTGCGCTATATGCAGCTTGAGCCGATGGCAGATCGTTTCGCCGATTTGCACAATGCGATTGACCCTGTTGCCGATTATCTTGAAAAGCGCGAGGCGGATGCCGGATTTACCGGGTTTCACCGCATCGAATACGGGCTCTATTCCGTCAAGAATCTTGATGGCTTGGCACCCGTTTCCGCCAAATTGCTGGCTGACGTGACTGCCCTCAAGGATCGTGCGCGATCACTGCGCATTCCGCCAGATCAGATTGCCAGCGGTGCCGCCCGTTTGATTGGCACTATTGCCAGCACAAGGATTACCGCAGGTGAGGATCATTATTCACAAACCGATCTCGCTGATTTTGAAGCTAATCTCGCCGGTGTCTCGCGCATGATGGCGCTGATGAAGCCGGTTGTTGCTCAGGGCTCGCCTACTGTTATTGCCGATATCGAAGCCCGGTTAGCGGCTGTTGATAGTGCGCTCAAAGCACTGCGCGGTCCGGCTGGTTTCCCCTCGTACAGCGATGTGAATGCCGACAGTAAAAAGGCGCTGGCTACGCAGATGCAGGCGCTCGCCGATTCCATCGGTAAGCTCAATGCCGCTGTTGGTTTGGAATAGGACGAGAAGCAAGCATGGCAAAAGACAACGACACACAGTCTTTTATCACCAACCGCCGTAACCTTTTGCTTGGTGTTGGCGCAGCGGGTAGTGTGCTGGCCGCCGGTGTCGCTGGCGCACATGCTGAGGAAAGGCATGGCGAACAGGTCACGGATGCGCCTGTTAGTGACAAGATGCTGGAGCAGCAACCCTTCAACGGACAATATCAGTCTGGCATCGTAACACCACGTCCTGCGGCAGGTATGGTGGCGTCTTTCAGGGTGCTGGCAAGCAAACCGGAAGAAGTTGAACGGCTTTTCAAGACCCTTTCGGCTCGTATTGCCTTCCTGATGAAGGGTGGCACGCCTCCCGCACTCAATGACAAATTGCCTCCGGCTGACAATGGCATTCTTGGCCCCGTGGTTCTGCCTGACAATCTGACAATGACTGTCTCATTGGGCGCGTCGTTCTTCGATCAACGTGACTGGCTTTTGCCGCACAAGCCTGTTCGCCTTTCCCGTATGAAGGCATTCAAAAATGATGCGCTGGATCAGTCGCTCTGCCATGGCGATCTCTCGTTGCAGATATCGTCGAATACACCCGATACCAATATTCATGCGCTGCGCGATATCCTGAAAAATCTGCCTGATTTGATAGTTTTGCGCTGGAAGCAGGAAGGCTCCGTGCCTGTTTTGCCACGCAGTCCCGATGGCACACACCAGAGCGCGCGCAACTTCCTTGGCTTTCGTGATGGATCGGCAAACCCCGATGCGGGCGATACTGAATTGATGGATCGGATTGTCTGGGTTCAAGGCAATGGCGACGAGCCCGCTTGGGCGCGTAACGGTACCTATCAGGTGATCCGGATCATCCGTAACTTTGTCGAGCGGTGGGACCGTACGCCGCTGGGTGAACAGGAGCGCATCATTGGACGGCTCAAGCCAAGCGGAGCGCCATTTGGTGGGCGCACCGAGATAGAACTGCCTGACTATGCGAAGGATACCGAAGGCACGGTTACGCCGCTGGATGCGCATATCAGGCTGGCAAATGATCGCGCAAAGGGTTCTGACGCGCACCTGATCCTGCGTCGCCCGTTCAACTATTCAAACGGTGTAAGCAAATCCGGTCAGCTCGAACAAGGGCTGCTCTTCATCGCTTATCAGGCTGATCTCGAGAAGGGTTTTATTACCGTTCAGAACAAGCTGAATGGCGAGCCACTTGAGGAATATATCAAGCCGATTGGCGGCGGTTTTTTCTTTACGCTGCCCGGCGTTGTCAATGCCGATGATTTTCTTGGCCGATCATTACTGGAAGCAGCCGGCCATACTCCAACAATCACCAAGTCCTGAAGGAGCCATCCATGAAACTAAGAGCCTACCTTACAGCAAGTGTCTTTGCCATAACCGCTGCGGTAGCGCCGCGTGCTGCCAACGCGGAGGTCTCCCCTCTCGATCTCGTTGGGCCGATCGCCGAGTACAAGCTTTTCATTGGCGAGAATCTTGAAAAGCTCGTCAACGAGACGAAGGCTTTTACCGATGCCATTAAGGCCGGGGATATCGAAAAGGCCAAGAAACTTTATGCACCAACCCGCATGAACTACGAAATCGTTGAGCCAGTGGCTGAACTTTTCAGCGATCTCGATGGCTCCATTGACTCCCGTGCGGATGATCACGAGCAGGCTGAGAAAGATCCGGCGTTCACTGGCTTCCATCGGCTTGAATATGGCCTTTTCAGCCAGAACAGCACGGAAGGCCTGAAAGACTTTGCTGACAAGCTTCAGGCGGATGTGGTGGAACTCCACAAGCGCATTACCGAATTGACATTCCCGCCTGAAAAAGTTGTGGGCGGTGCTGCTGCGCTGATGGAAGAAGTGGCTGCCACCAAGATCTCCGGTGAAGAAGACCGCTACAGCCATACGGATCTGTGGGACTTCAAGGCAAACTTTGATGGATCGCGCAAGATTTTCGATCTGGTTCGCCCCTTGATCGAAAAGGATGACGGTACGTTTGTGGCCAAGGTTTCGGGCAATTTTGATACCGTCGACAAGACTTTGTCGAAGTACAAGACCGCCGAAGGTTACGAGCTTTATGACAAGCTGACTGATGATGATCGTACAGTGCTGGCGGCCGCTGTTAACACCTTGGCTGAAGATCTTTCGACCCTACGCGGTAAGCTTGGCTTGAATTAAACCACATAATCCTTCATTATTCTTTGTGAAACCCAGCTGGCAACGGCTGGGTTTCTTTTTTTAAGCCTTTGAATTGATGTTATAAAATTCGCGACCTGCGAGAGAATGACGCGTTAGCTTTCCCTCCACTTGCATCGGGCTTCCCTATCAAATATTGTAATTTCAGTAACTACTGAAATAACTGTTGTATCAGGAATCGCCGATGAACCTTCCTCCTCTCGTTCAATCCTTCGTCCTGCATTTTGGTGAAATGGGCAGCCGCTGGGGGATTAACCGCACCGTTGGCCAGATTTATGCGCTGCTCTATGTATCTCCTGAGCCACTGAACGCGGACCAGATTGTCGATTCCCTTGGTATTTCCAGGTCCAATGTGTCGATGAGTTTGCGCGAATTGCAGGCGTGGAACTTGGTTCTGCTAAAACATCTCCCGGATGATCGCCGGGACTTTTTCACGACCCCTGACGATGTCTGGCAGATTTTGCGAACACTTGCCGAGGAGCGAAAGAAGCGGGAGGTCGATCCGACACTCTCCGTCTTGCGCGAGATTCTCATGCAGCAGCCCGCAAGCGATGCCGAGCGCCACGCTCAGGAACGCATGGCGGAAATGCATGGCCTTATCGAACGTCTGACAACTTGGTATGATGATGTGAAGAAGCTCGAAACCGATCGTCTTGCAACATTGCTTACACTTGGGGCCAAGGTGACGCGATTGCTCGAGGCGAAGGACAAGATCGTCTCGCTTGGTCGTTCCAAACGCAATCCGGACAGGGCATAACCGATGTCAGTCGACGCGTTGAGTTCCTCGACAGCTTTGCGGGCCGATACTGCGGTAGCCAGCGGCTTTCCGCGCGTCGAACAAACCTCCGTTAGCACTGGTCAAACTTCCGCGGTTAACTGCGCCGGTCAGGCGAGACGTGCAGCATTCATTCAGGCGGCTGGCTCTCTCCTGTGGTTGCCCCAGGCAGGGCTTTTAAGCATCGCTGTCGGCCTGATCGCAACCGGTAACGAGATATCCGGCATAATATGGCTCGCCGCTGGCGTTCTTCTGATTGGAATAGTACGGGCGTTGATCGATGCGCTGGGAAACCGACTGGCCTTTCGTGCTGCGCGCGCTGCTCTTTCGGAACTGCGGGTAGACGCCGTAGCAGTTCTGGCTCGCCGTTCGCCGCTTGATCCTGATCGGATAGCATCGGGTGCTGCGGCAAGCATTCTGACGGAACAGGCTGAGGCGGTCGTGCCCTATCTCGCGCGCTTCGGTCCCGCGAGGTTCAAGGCGACGGTGGTCCCGGTCGCCATCCTTCTTTGTGTTCTGCCGCTCTCCTGGGCCGCCGCTATTGTTTTGATTGTGGCCGCGCCGCTTATTCCGATTTTCATGGCGCTTATCGGCTGGCGTGCCAAGGCGGCGAGCGAAGCACAATTGGTCGAGGTTGGGGGGATGAATGCATTCCTGCTGGATCGGCTACGCGGGCTTGCCACGATCCGTTCGCTTGGCGCTGTTGATAGGACAGCGAAGCGTCTGCGAGACGATGCGGAATCCTTGCGGATGCGGACAATGGCCGTGTTGCGCATCGCCTTTCTGTCCTCGGCGGTTCTTGAGTTGTTTGCGGCACTCGGCGTTGCCATGGTGGCTGTTTATGTTGGCTTTCATCTTCTCGGGCAGCTGGACTTCGGCACATGGAGCGGCCGACTTTCACTCAGCGAAGGGCTGTTTATCCTCCTGCTTGCTCCGGCGTTTTTTGAGCCTCTGCGTGAACTCTCGTCTGTCTGGCACGACCGAGCTGCCGGAGAAGCCGCGCTGGACGCGCTACGCAAGCTTGCGGTTGGTGGTACCGCCGTGCCAGGCGCAGAAAGTGCAAAGGGCCATCAGGAAATAACTGCCGTTACATCTTCCGAAACATCAGCGGTTCAGATCAGAGGTCTCACATTCCGCTATGCCGATAAGCAATCGCCAGTCTTTGAGGATTTCAGTTTTGATATCGCTTACGGCGAAACTGTTGCGCTGCTTGGGCCTAGCGGATCGGGAAAATCGACGTTGTTGGCTCTGATTGCCGGTCTCGCGTCACTGGAATGCGGAGAGATTGCTATTGCTGGCGTGTCCTTGGCGACAAATGCTGTGGAGGCGCGCAAAAAGATTGCCTGGGTTGGGCAAAGACCGCATATCTTTGCTGGCACCGTCTCTGCAAATATTTCCCTGGGGCGCCCCAATGTCGATGGGCAAGCGGTTGAGGCTGCTCTTCATCAGTCTGCTCTCAATAATGTTGCCAATGCTCGTGGCAAGGCTTCGATTGGTGAGGGAGGGGCCGGACTTTCAGGCGGCGAAGCACTGCGTCTTGCTCTTGCCCGTGCGGCCGCTAATGCTGAGGCGTCGATCATCCTTGCCGATGAACCAACGGCGCATCTCGATAGTGAGACGGCTAATGATATTGCCGAAAGATTGTTCGCGATGTCCAAAGGTAAGACGCTTGTCATAGCGACACACGACCCGGCACTGGCCGCGCGCGCGCACCGCATCCTCGATCTTCGAATGGCATTTTCGAGGAGTGGCATATGATGTCTTTCTGGCGCGATTTTCGCCCCATTGTCCGGCTTTTTCTCGCAGAGCGACGCTTTATGCTTGTTGCAGGTGCGCTGCTCGCAGCTGCGACGGTGTTGGCTGGCATTGCGCTCCTCGGATTGTCCGGCTGGTTCATCACCGCCACGGCAATTGCCGGACTTTCGTCGGCCACGGCCTTTACCTTTGATGTCTTCGCGCCATCTGCGGGTATCCGCTTTCTCGCTCTCGCACGTACTGCGGCGCGTTATGGCGAGCGGTTGACGACCCATGATGCCACGCTTGGTGTGCTTGCTGGTTTACGGGAGAAATTATTTCGCGGATGGGCACGACCTGACGCTGCTCATGCGCTTTTACGAAGGCCGTCAAAGTTGCTGTTTCGGTTGACGGCAGATATCGATGCTCTCGACTCCCTTTACCTGCGCATACTGGTTCCCGGAGCGGTCGCGTTGTGCTCAGCATTGACGATCAGCGTTGCTTTTGGCCTGATGCACCCGGTCTTTGGCCTAAGCGTTGCGCTATGGCTTTTGGTAACGGGGTTTGGAATCCCTGTTCTCGCCGGTCTTCTTTCACTCGGTGCCGCCCGCCGCCGCGCCCATGCGCTTGAGGCGCAGCGCTCGCGTGTTATCGATCTGATCGCAGGTCAGACTGATCTCATCATGGCTGGACGAGTTTCAGCCCAATGTGATGCGATCAGATCCGCCAATGACCGCTTGGCTGATGCGGATGATAGGCTGAATCACGTGGAAATGGGTGTTACAGTTGGCTTTGGTATAGTCGCCGCCGTACTCCTTTCCGGAACCCTGATTGCAGTCGCCATTCTCGCACAGGTTGGTCTGATCGGCGCACCGGTTGCTGCGCTGGGCATATTGTTGGCCTTGGCAGCGCTTGAGCCCTTTGCCGGGCTGCGGCGCGGCGCTTTGGAGCTTGGTCGTACAGTCCTAGCGGCAAGGCGTATTGGCAGCAATCTTGTCGATATCCCCTCCCCTCCTCTTCCCTCCCCTCCCCCGGACAATAATGCAGTCCGGTTGGAGGCGGTCACCGCCTTTCACAAGGGAGCTTTCATACCTGCTCTCATGGACATTTCGCTCACGCTTGCAAAAGGCGAGCACATCGCTCTGATCGGCGCGAGCGGCGCAGGTAAATCGACGCTGATGGCACTGATTGCAGGGGAAATTGCACCGGTAGCCTGCCGCATTGGATATGTATCCTCAACGCGTCTTACCCAAAAGACGGAATTATTTCAGGATAGTCTTCGCGACAACCTCAGGCTTGCTGATCCAAATGCCACTGATGCGCACCTTTGGCATGTATTGGCGATAGCGGGGCTTGCAGATCACGTAAGGACATTGCCCGGGCAGCTTGCTACTCGGCTCGGCGAAGGCGGCCTTGGCCTCTCAGGTGGCCAGTTGCGTCGCCTGGCGCTTGCGCGGCTGCTTCTGCGTGATGCGCCGCTGTGGTTGCTGGATGAGCCAACTGAGGGGCTTGATGGCGGCACAGCCCGCGATGTCCTTGCGCGTCTGAAACAGCAGATGGATGGCCGTTCTGTCATCATAGCTACCCACATACGGCGGGAGGCCGAATTGGCTGATCGCCTTCTCATCATGAAACAGGGGCAAATCATTGCCTCCGTACACCGCGGCACAACGAAGTTTGATGTTGTGCTTGCAACATTGCGGCCTGACTGACCGCGCAGTCTCTTTCACTCGGCGCTTGCCTGTCGCAACGCTGATCAACAGGGGGTCGGGCGAACCCGACAGAAGCAGATGGAACTCGACATCGTGGCGCTTTCGCGCCTGCAATTTGCGATAACAGCGCTTTATCACTTTCTTTTCGTACCTTTGACGCTCGGCCTTTCCGTGCTGCTTGCGATCATGGAGACCGTCTATGTGATGACCGGTCGTGTGATCTGGCGGCAGATGACGAAATTCTGGGGCACGTTGTTCGGTATCAACTTTGCTCTTGGTGTAGCTACCGGCATTGTCATGGAATTCCAGTTCGGCATGAACTGGAGCTATTACAGCCAGTATGTAGGTGATATTTTTGGGGCGCCACTGGCCATTGAAGGCCTGATGGCATTCTTCCTCGAAGCGACGTTCGTCGGGCTGTTCTTCTTCGGTTGGGACAAGCTTTCAAAAGTGGGGCACCTCACAGCAACCTGGTTGGTTGCTATCGGTTCGAACTTCTCCGCTTTGTGGATATTGATTGCCAATGGCTGGATGCAGAATCCCGTCGGATCGGCGTTTAATCCACAAACCATGCGAATGGAAGTCACTGATTTCTTTGCGGTTTTGTTTAATCCGGTTGCTCAGGCAAAGTTCGTTCACACGGTCTCAGCCGGTTACGTAACGGCCTCGATCTTTGTTCTCGGCGTCTCGGCCTGGTATGTTTTGAAAGGCCGCCACACGGCTCTGGCCAAACGATCGATGACGGTGGCTGCCTCCTTCGGGCTTGCCGCTTCCCTCTCCGTGGTCGTGCTTGGAGATGAGAGCGGCTATCTCTCCACCGAACATCAGAAGATGAAGCTCGCCTCCATTGAAGCGATGTGGAAGACCGAGCCTGCTCCGGCTGCTTTCACTGCCTTCGGCTTTCCCGATCAACAGTCGCGTGAAACCCATTATGCGGTGCATATCCCCTGGCTTATGGGGTTGATCGGTACGCGCTCCCTGACCACGGAAATTCCGGGTATTGAAGATCTGGTCAAACACGCGAAAGTGCGGATCAAGCAAGGTTTGCTTGCCTATGATGCACTTCAGCAGATACGTGCGGCTGGCAGCACGGGTGAAATTGCCCCTGATACCCGTACGACATTTGAGAATAATGGTGCTGACCTGGGCTATGCCTTGCTTCTCAAGCGCTATGTTGATGATCCGCGTCAGGCAACGGATGCACAGATTGAAAAGGCCGCGTGGGACACGGTTCCGCATGTCCCTACCCTCTTTTGGTCTTTCCGCATCATGGTTGGGCTCGGCATGTTCTTCATCTTGCTGACTGCAACCTTCTTTGTTCTCTCTGTGCGCCGGCAACTCGATACGTATCCATGGTTGTTACGGATTGCGGTGTTGGCGATCCCCCTCCCCTGGATTGCAGCTGAAATGGGCTGGATCGTTGCGGAATTTGGTCGCCAGCCTTGGATCATCGAAGGTGTTCTGCCAACGGCCGCAGCAGTTTCCAATCTCGGGGCAATGTCACTGCTGATCACGATTGCCGGTTTTGTCACCATCTACACGGTACTGTTCGTCATTGAGATGGGCTTGATGCTTCGCGCCATTCGCAAAGGGCCGGAACCGGATAACGAACCGGAAGCTCTCCTGATTTCCCCACACATTGTTCCGGCGGAGTAAACGACCATGATCCTGCATCAATTCATTGATTACGACACGTTACGACTGATCTGGTGGCTTCTAATTGGCGTATTGCTGATTGGGTTTGCTGTAACAGATGGTTTTGATCTTGGCATTGGGACGCTCTTGCCATTTGTTGCGCGAACAGACATGGAGCGGCGGATCACCATCAATACAATTGGTCCCATCTGGGAAGGCAATCAGGTTTGGCTCATTGTTGGCGGCGGTGCGATATTCGCCGCATGGCCTCCGCTTTACGCCGTATCCTTCTCGGGCTTCTATCTCGCGATGTTCCTTATACTGGCGGCGCTGATCGTGCGCCCCGTTGCGTTCAAATATCGCTCCAAACGCGATAGCGCCACGTGGCGCGCTGCCTGGGACTGGGCGCTCTTTGTTGGTGGTTTCGTGCCATCCCTGATCTTTGGCGTTGCCTTGGGCAATGTTTTGCAGGGTGTTCCCTTCCGTTTTGACGGCGACCTCCGCATTTTCTACGAGGGGTCCTTCTTTGGCCTTCTCAATCCGTTCGCGCTTCTCTGCGGGCTTCTTTCGGTCTCTATGCTCATTATGCATGGCAGCGCGTGGTTGCAGTTGAAAACGACAGGCATCATTGCAGAACGGGCGCGCCGATTTGGCAGTTTTGCGGCACCAATCACCATTCTTCTGTTTGCTCTTGCCGGGTTGATCCTATGGACGATGATTGGTGGTTACCGCATTACCAGCATTATTAATCCGGTTGGCCCGTCCAACCCGCTGTTGAAAACAGTGGTACAGGATAATAATGCCTGGTTTGCCAATTTCGTCACCCATAGCTGGATGATCATTGCCCCTGCCCTCGGGTTTCTTGGTGCCATGATCGCCTTGCTGGGTTTCAGAAGCAAACGCGAGATTACGACCATATTGTCCAGTGCGCTCTCGATCTTCGGTATTATTTCGACTGTGGGTCTGTCGATGTTTCCATTCATCTTGCCCTCGTCGATCGATCCGCGGTCAAGCCTGACAGTCTGGGATACGTCATCGAGCCATCTGACGCTCTTTATCATGCTTGTCGTGACGGTCATTTTTGTCCCGCTCATTACAGCCTACACAACGTGGGTCTATCGGGTGCTATGGGGCAAAGTGGACGACAAAACGATTAGCAATAAAAGCGGCCATGCTTACTAGAACAACGGAGGATTAGAAGTATGTGGTACTTTGCCTGGCTTCTCGGATTGCCATTTGCAGCGGCTTTCGCCGTTCTCAACGCCATGTGGTATGAACTCGTGGAAGATGATGCCAGCCGCAAGGCGGATACGAAAAAATAAACAATCAAGCGAGGCCGCGCATTTCGAAATGCGCGGTTTTGCAATTTTCATGGGCTATTTCTTTGCATTGTCATTGATCATTCGTTCGCGGCAATCAATTTCAAATCTTCCTGTTCCAAGCGTACAACCAAATGTGTGCGACGAGAATCAACCTATACGTGTATCCCTATTGATATCTTCCGTTAAAAGCGGCATAGGATCGGATTACAAGACCATGTGATCGATAATGATCACAGACTTCAGAGGGGACAGAAGTACAGTCTTGCAGGCGGCTCATGGGCCGTGGGCGGGGACTATTGCGATAGGATAATATTGATTGACTTCATCTCGTCCAGCCCGTTCCGGGAGACGCCCCGAATCGACAGTGTCCAGCCACGTTGAAACAAGCCAATCCTCACCACAGAAAGATATGGGCAGAAGCCTATATTGGAAGCTCTGGACGGGAACCGGCATGGCAGTTGTCTGCACGGGCATTCTCGCCGCAAGCATCATAATGCCGTCCTATGGCGATTACTGGCTCGCCCGTCGTAACCTTGATCGTGTTCAACGCTACCGCCTGGTCTTGGATGCGGCTAATCGTTTATCGGCCGAGCGAGGCCCATCCAATGCAGTAATGGGGATCATGGATCTCCCGATGGATGACGCGAAATGGCAACTCGCTCAGTTTCGTGCAGCAAGTGATGCAGCCATTGAGGCGATTGCAAATCCCGTTGCGACTAATCGGGAGTCTATTGACCATCCCATACCGCTGCGTTTTCTGGAACAAACAAACACACAGCTGAAAAGCGCCAGAGCGGAGGTTGATCGCGTTGCAAATCTTCCCTTCGGGCAGCGGCGTCTTGAAGACGTTCAACAGGCGATCGAAGGAATGTTCGCAGTTGTTGACAACTTTCAGTCGATCGTCGCCTGGAATGTCGATGATCTTGTTGATGCGGATGACGGAATTGCAGCATCTGTCTTGATCGGCCACATGTTGAGCGACCTCAGAGAGTATGGCGGCCGGATTGCATCGCAAATCATGGCGCCGATAGCGACCCGTCAGCCTTTGGAACGCAAACACCTGATTGACAGCAGCCGAACCCGCGGCCGATTGAACGAACTTTGGCGATTGGTCGGTGGACAGGACGCGATCTTCCGCAGCGACGCAAGGCTCATCGGAAAACGCGAGGAAATCGAACGTGTCTTCTTTGGTGAGGGGCTGGGGATGTTTGATGCCCTTGTCGCAGAAGGCCGAAACTCCGGCAGCTATTCTTTGACCGCCGAGGAATTCACCAGGCGTTTCGTAAAAACGCTCCAGCCATTGGAAAGTCTGCGTATCGAATTTCTGAATGTGAAAATTGACGAACTGATGCAAACGCGCGATCGCGCATTGAGAACATTGCTGATGGTCATTGCTATTACTACGGTCATTCTGGCGATCCTCGCCAGTCTGGTTCGTATGGTTCACGGGTCTGTTCTGTCGCCGCTGTTGCAGGCTCGGGATGAGGTTATTGGACTGGCGGAGGATCAGCCCGTACAACTCGGCAATCGTGCGCACTATGCGGGTGAGATGCGCCGCTTATTTGATGCTATTCAGATATTGCGTGGCAAGCTGCGGGAGCGGGCTCAGCTGACGGACAAGCTGAAAGAGCAAGCGGAAACAGATGGTCTGACTGGCCTCTTCAACCGCCGCACGCTCGACCTTATTGGACAAAGCAAACCGAAAACTGACGGACAGGCGGAAACGGCTTGTCTCGTTCTGATTGACATCGATTATTTTAAACTCGTCAACGACACTTATGGACATCAGGCCGGAGATCGGGTTCTACGGGAAGTAGCGGACCTCCTTCGATCGATGTTGCGACCGACAGATGTGATCGCCCGCTTCGGCGGTGAAGAGTTCGCTATTCTCCTATCAGGCGATCTGCTTTCGGATGTGATTATGCGCGCGCGCAGGTTGCGGCTTGCATTGCAACGGCACGAGATTGTTCTCGCTGATGGCGCCCGTCTGAACATGACTGCGAGTTTCGGCGTTGCATCGGGGCCGCTCGGGGCGGAAGAGTGGCCGCGCCTCATCAAAGCGGCTGATATAGCCCTATACCGGGCAAAATCCGAAGGCAGAAACCGAGTACGATTCGCCGCGAGCCCCGAATTAGACCAGCCTTGAGGCGAAGCAATGTATGCCGCGGTCAAACAAACCGTTGGATAAATATTGAACCCGAAATGTACATTGATTGCATGATTGGCTGGGATTTGAGCGGCTGGTGCGGCGTCGTCTTTCTTTCTACGCAAATTTACCGCAGTAAAACTCCGCATTTTTATAAACGAAATCAGTGTATTAACTCGTAGTGCGGAAAAGAGATGGGTAGGTAATGCAATTTGGTGCATAAATGGATGAGAGGCTTTGTCGATTTGGATTGCCAATTCCCGTTAACCATTTGTTAACCTAAAATTTCTTGCTGGATTGTTAGAATCGGAGCTTAATGGCGCTTCTTAGAAGATTTGCTTTGAAAAAGCGCTATTAGAGGTTTTGTCTCCGATGAATTTCGCTCTACCTCTGCCCAAGTTCGAGTTTGATGACAAGATCCTCGATCAGGGGGCAGAGATATCACGCCGTCTTAACCAGCTTCGGATGGAAAAATTTCCGCCGAATGCAAAGAAGACATTGCGGCAGTTTTCCATGGCCGAAGTGGCGCACTATCTTGGTGTGACGCAGAACAATCTGAAGCGCTTGCATCTGGAAGGCAAAGGCCCCGTTCCGGCTCAGGCAACATCCGGGCGGCGATCCTATACGGCCGAGCAGATGCTGGAACTGCGTCATTATCTCGATCGTAATGGCCGTACCGAAGTGAAGAAGTATGTTCCGCATCGCAAGTCTGGCGACAAGCTGCAGGTCATTGCGGTTGTAAACTTTAAGGGCGGTTCGGGTAAGACGACGACAGCAGCACATCTGGCGCAGTATTTGGCACTGACCGGCCACCGCGTTCTCGCCATTGATCTTGATCCTCAGGCGTCGCTATCTGCCTTGCATGGCTTTCAACCAGAGCTTGACAGGAATCTGTCGCTTTACGAGTCCATCCGCTACGATGATGAACGCAAGCCTATTGCGGATGTCATTCTGTCGACCAATTTTCCTGGGCTCGACATCATTCCCGCCAATCTTGAACTGCAGGAATATGAATACGATACGCCGCTAGCGATGCAGGACAAGGCATCGCGCGAGGGCAGGCAGTTTTTTACCCGTATCGCCACTGCGCTTGAGAGTGTTGACGACCGCTATGATGTCGTGGTTATCGATTGCCCGCCGCAGCTCGGCTATCTCACATTGACTGCAATGTCAGCTGCCACGGCTGTTTTGATCACCGTACACCCGCAGATGCTGGATTTGATGTCAATGTCGCAGTTTCTGCTGATGCTTGGTGGCATCCTGAAGACTGTGAAACAGGCTGGTGCAAAAGTGGAGCTCGATTGGTTCCGCTATTTGATCACGCGCTATGAGCCGACCGACATCCCGCAGGCGCAGATGGTCGGCTTCATGCAGTCAATGCTGGCAGAGGAAATTCTGGCCAATGCGATGCTCAAATCGACAGCCGTTTCGGATGCTGGTCTGACCAAACAGACGCTTTACGAGGTGGAGAAGAACAGCTTCACCCGCACGACCTACGAAAGGGCCATTGAGTCTCTTGACGCCGTAAACTCCGAAATTGCTTCATTGGTGCATCGGGCATGGGGGCGCTGAGATGAATATGTTTACTGCGGTAAAAACACAGGTTTTCGCTAGAAAAATCAATTGCCTGACTGAGAGTGGAAGCGAATAGATGGCCCGTAAGGATGTTTTCAGCAGCGTGATGAATCCAGCGCCAGTGCAAACCGAGCGCAACGAAGCGCTGTCCTATGTGGTGACCGGTGCATCCCGATCCATCAAGAGTTCATTTGAGGAGCTTGCGAAGGGAAGTGTTGTCGAGCTTGATCCTGATCTGATTGATGGTTCATTCGTCTCAGATCGGATTGAAGAGGATGACCAGGCATTTCAGGAGCTCCTTACGGCAATTGCGGAGAGGGGACAGGATTCGCCAATCCTTGTCCGGCCACATCCTTCAATATCCGGACGCTATCAGATTGTTTTCGGTCATCGCCGTGTCAAAGCTGCCCGGCAGTTAAACAAACACGTCAGGGCTGTCGTCAAGCCGATGGCTGATCAGGACCATGTGATCGCGCAGGGGCAGGAAAATGCCGCGCGACAGAATCTGTCTTTTATCGAGCGGACATTATTTGCCAAACGCCTTACGGATCTTGGCTATGATCACTCCGTCGTCAAATCTGCTCTAACGCTTGATCCGACGACATTCTCCAAGATGCAATCTGTCTCCACCTATATTCCAGAGAGCATTGTGCTTGCCATTGGCGCGGCCAAAGCCACCGGGCGGGACAGATGGTGGCAATTGTCCAAGTTTTTTGAACAACCGGGCAATCAAGCCAGAGCAGCTGATTTTGTAAAGTCTGCTGAATTTGCGACGGAAGACAGTGATGAACGTTTTACGCGGCTCTTTGACTTTCTGAATGGGCCAAAACGTTCCGCGCAAAAAACAAACACACCAAAGGCAAAAACATGGGCTGCCAAGGATAAGTTGCTCAATGCTGAGATCAAAGATACGGGCAAGAGCTTTACGCTGGCCTTGAAAGCCAAGAATGCCTCTCGTTTCGGTGCATATATTGCCGATAACCTTGACGAACTCTATCGAGCGTTCAGGGAATCGGAAACAGTAGGAAAAACAGGAGATTAACCGCAAAAGAAAAAAGCCCACCTAAACATCTCTGTCTTGGAAGGCTTCTCTCATATCTCTAGCAGGATCGAGAATCGCATTTCCGGGAATCAGTGTCAAGAGTAATTGGCGTCGTTTGGGCGAGCGTGGATCTTTTGCCTATTGAAAGGTAGAGGACGATGCAG
>NZ_FNIY01000024.1 GCF_900104355.1 Phyllobacterium sp. OV277
TTCCTCACCTTCCTTTGACGAGCCTGACGTGTTGTCCATTTGCGCGCAGTTGGGCAAGGAGCATGGGCCAGACGGAGAATTCGCCTTTTGCGGCTTTGTCGGTGAGGGATCTGAGATAACCGCCGGCGGAATTGATCTGATCGGCCCTTTGCAGGATGCAGGCCATGGCAATGGCGGCGTTTTCCTGACCGAGTACCGAGCAGGCTTCCTCATAGGCAGACGGGCTGACACCGAGCATGGAGCGCACGACAATGGCGGCGCCCATCAGTTCGGACCAGCTGGCAAGGCCGTTTTTGGCATAGGCCGATATGTCGGGACAAGCCTGACGGACAAGACCGAGCGGAACGGGTTTTGCATCAAAGACGGAGGTAAAAGTCTCACTGGCGGGCAAGTCAGCGCGTTCTACCGCAGCACGATCGGCCGGGCCAGCAGCCGCAGCGGCCAGCGGCCCTGCCCTATCGGGGCTTTCTGATCCTATATTCCTCGTTTCAGCATCTGTCGTCTCAGCAGGTTCATTGGGTGCAGTGTTTGGCACGTGGGTTTGGCCTTGGGTTTTTCTAAAGCCGGGTTCAAGATCAGAAGTGGATTTTGTATTTGAATTTTGTTTGTGGCGCTCAGAATGAGACTCTCTGGCGCTTGTTTGTTGTAAATTCAGCTTATCCTGCAACAACTTGCATATCTCCAGCTGTATGCACTCAAGCCCGTCCACAACCGGCTCCAGATCGCGGATCGTTGCCTGGCGTGGAACATCGTCCATCACAGCGCGAAACGCCGTGTAGTGGCCGCTCCAGTCAATGTGAGGCATCTCCTCAAAGCCAAGCTCGATCAGCTTGACGATATCACGGCGCAATAGCGTCACCTTCTCCTTCATCAGCTTCAGCTGCAACCGTTCAGAACGCACTGCTTCGGCCATCGCCTCGAATTCCTGCGATCGCACCACCAGCGGGGCCAGCGAGAAGCCAAACGCCTCACCGCCCTCCCCTGCCCCTGTCGCCCCTGTTCGTGGCTTGCGCGCATAGCGCTTGCCATTGGGGCTGTCTTTACGAAAGATCAGGCCGGTTTCCACCAGCGCGCTCAAATGCCGGCGCAAGGTTGCAGGTGCCATGCCATGGGCGCGCAATGACAGTTGCGCATTGGATGGAAACACCACCAGCCCGCTCATCTCGGCAAGTTCATTGTGCGGATAGAACGTCAAAAGCGCGTTCAGCACCACCAGCGCCCGATCAGATATCCCGATCAGCGCCCTTGCCTCGCACAATGCGCGAAACAGCTTCCATTTGTCGACCGAAGCCTCTGGATCGACCTCCATTGCGCCAGCCTGCGTTGCCAGCATGCCAAGCGACAGCGATCGCCGCCCAAACGGCGTCGTGAATGCATTCCCCGACTGCATCGTCCTCTACCTTTCAATAGGCAAAAGATCCACGCTCGCCCAAACGACGCCAATTACTCTTGACACTGATTCCCGGAAATGCGATTCTC
>NZ_FNIY01000013.1 GCF_900104355.1 Phyllobacterium sp. OV277
GCGGCGCGACAGTTGGATTGAGAAACGAAGAGAAGGCAGACTACAGGAGCAAGCTGCCACGGCTCTATTCACTGTCACCGGTCCGGGCTGCGATGTTGAAGTCTCCGCCCTGCCCGGCGACGCACCTCGGCATCTCTCGGGATGACATTTCTACTTTGCACACAACGCGACATTTCTAAATTGCTGCCACATGTATCGATGTTTGCCAATGCGTCTGCACTGGCTCTCTTTCCCATCGGACTGCTCTCTCCAACGGCTTTGAATTCACCCTATCGTCGCTCGCCAAATTGAATATGCGCCGCTAAGCTTATTGCGAGTCGCACACGTGCCCTGGACTTGTAGACACAAGAAAGGATGACCACCGTGGATTTAAAAACTGTACGTGCCCTGAAAACAGAGATCGCCGAACAGATCATAAAACCTCTTATTACCGAAATTCGCGCCGAACACAGGATTGTCCGTTCCACGGCAATACGTCGTCTGACTGGTGCTGAAGGCGGAATCGCTCTTGGCATTGCTGCCGGTGATGGCAAGAATGATTATCGGCTGGCTGTGCGCGTTCAGCGGCGCGCGCTTGAAACCAATGTCCATCTGCGCGCCCAGATCGAGGAAGCCGCACGCAACAAGGCAGATATCACCTATATCGGCACAGTTTTCAAAGGCGGTGCAGATGCAGCCCCCGCAGCCTTGCCGTGGCATCAGTTGCGGCAAAGACCTCTGCTGATTGGCGCATCGATTGGACATTTTTCCATCACGGCAGGTACGCTCGGTGGTTTTGCGCAGCATACGGAGAGTGGCAAGACAGTCATTCTCAGCAATAATCATGTGCTGGCCAATGAGAACAAGGCGAAGATCGGCGATGCGATCCTGCAGCCCGGCGCCTATGATGGCGGCAAGAAAAACAAGGACAAGGTGGGCGAACTGCTCGCCTTTGTGCCCGTTAAATCAGGCATGAACAATCTGGTTGATGCGGCCATTGCTTCAATCGATGCGGATATCGGCTTTGATGCCGTTACCCTGACGGGGGCTGGCAAGCTCAAGGGTCTGCGCAAGACCCCGCTCCGTCCCGGCGACAAAGTATTCAAGGTCGGCAGAACAACCGGCATAACGCAGGGCACGGTTACGGCAATTGAAGTCGATGATGTTGTTGTCAGCTATGAGTTTGGCGATATCGGTTTTGATAGCCAGATTGAAATCGAAACATCGGGCAGCGGTCCGTTCAGCTCCGGCGGTGATAGTGGATCGGTAATCATGGACGAAAAAGGCTATGCATGTGCCCTGCTGTTTGCTGGCAGTGATCAGGGTGGCACCAATGGCAAGGGCGTGACCTTTGCTAATGACCTTTCCATTGTGCTGGAACAATTGGGCCTGACGATGCCCGTTTGAGTGTGAAAAACACCCCTCGCCAGCTTTAATATGGCCGGGCTCTAGCCGCAGCCTGTAGGATGCACTAAATTAAAGGACATGAGCACCTCCATCGAACAGGCGCGGCTTGCCAAGCCGAAAGCGAAAGAGATTGCCGGATCATGCGGGACCGTCGTCGGCGTCGGCCTGATCCGCATCGGTGACTCCTATGCCATCAAGGTCAATCTACGTGATTATGTGCCTGAAACAGCCGATTTGCCCGATACGATTGACGGCGTGAAGATTGTCTATGACGTGATTGGCCCGATATCGCTGCACCAACATTAACCGATCCTGTGGACAAGCACGCGGCTTTTGAGCTCCGTCATATCAGCCACTCTGCTCCTGTCCTAATATGCTTCCATGAAACCATCCCGCGACATCACCCGCCTTCTCGACATCATGCAAGCTCTGCGCACGCCTGTAACCGGCTGTCCGTGGGATATTGAACAGGATTTCAAATCCATCGCGCCCTATACGCTTGAGGAAGCGTTCGAGGTGATCGATGCCATTGAGCGTGATGATATTGATGATCTGCGCGAAGAACTGGGTGATTTGCTGCTGCAGGTCGTGTTTCACGCGCGCATGGCCGAAGAACTGAAGGCGTTTGATTTCGGCGATGTGGTTCAGGCGATCACTCACAAGATGATCCGCCGCCATCCGCACGTTTTTGGCGAGGAAGCTGCGCGTGGCGCCGGTATGGCCAAAGGCATGTGGGACAAGATCAAGGCCGAGGAAAAGGCGGAACGGCGTGAGCGCCGTGCAGCACTCAATCTTGGTGCCGTGGAACCAAACGGCTTCCTTGACGATATTCCGCATGGCTTCCCTGCCCTGATGCGTGCGCTCAAACTACAACAGAAGGCCGCCAAGGTAGGCTTTGACTGGTCGGAGGCCGCGCCTATTCTCGACAAGATCGAGGAAGAAATCGGCGAGTTGAAGCAGGCTATCGCTAATGGCGACAAAGAGAACACGGAAGAAGAATATGGCGACCTCTTGTTTGCCATCGTCAATCTCGGCCGCCATCTGAATCTCGAACCGGAAAGCGCCCTGCGCGGAACCAACGAAAAGTTCCGCTCCCGTTTTCATTATATCGAGCGCAAGTTGAACGAGCAGAAACAGACGCTTGACGCGGCAACGCTTGATGAAATGGAAGCACTCTGGCAGGAAGCAAAAACCGCGAAGTAACGCGGCTTACCCGTTGTTCCGGCGCAATAATTTCTCGTCGAGATTGGCGTGCGACGCGACGGTCATATCCATGGTGAGCGACACCGAGCCATCATCCAGATCCTTGCGCTTCACATTACTCGAATGCTGGTAGATCCAGTCCATCAAGCGCATCTGATCGGGCCGCAAGGTGATCTTGACGCGCTCAAGCTTGCCGGCAATGCGGTTCTCGATTTCCTTAAGCAGGGCATCGACGCCCTCGCCCGTAATTGCCGATACGGGAATGGGATGTTCAATACCCTTGACCGCGGCACTGAGGCGCTGTGCGGACTCGCGGCCTGCTTCATCAAGCTTGTCGATCTTGTTCCACACTTCAAGAATACGTTTCGTATCGCCGCGCTCAATGCCAAGGCTGGCCATAATCGCATGTACATCTTCTGATTGGGCTGCGGTGTCAGGATCGGAAATATCCCTGATATGCAGGATGAGATCGGCTTCCACCACCTCTTCCAGCGTCGCCCTGAAGGCTGCAACGAGGTGCGTCGGCAGGCTGGAGATAAAACCCACCGTATCGGACAGGATGATAGTCTCGCCATGTTCCAGCCGGATGCGGCGCAGCGTTGGGTCAAGCGTGGCGAAGAGCATATCTTCGGCCACAACCCCTGCTCCGGTCAGCCGGTTGAACAGCGTTGATTTGCCCGCATTGGTATAGCCGACAAGCGCCACGACCGGATGCGGCACTTTTTTGCGCTTGCTCCGATGCAATGTGCGTGTCTGCACGACTGTTTCCAGTTCGCGCTTGATGCGCAGGATCTTTTCCTGCAAAGCGCGTCTGTCGGCCTCGATTTGCGTTTCACCCGGACCACCGAGGAAGCCACCACCACCGCGCTGACGTTCAAGGTGGGTCCAGCTGCGAACCAGACGGCCCTTCTGATAGGTCAGATGGGCGAGTTCCACCTGCAAGGCGCCCTCTTTCGTCTGTGCGCGCCGTCCGAAAATCTCGAGGATAAGTCCGGTCCTGTCGAGAACCTTGGCATTCCATGCTTTTTCAAGATTGCGCTGCTGTACCGGCGTCAGCGAATGATCGACGATCACCAATTCCGCGTGGGAGGCTTCGATGATCTCATGGATGGTTTCAACTTTGCCCGTGCCCAGCAAAGTGGCCGGACGCGGCGCCGAAACGTTCACGATATCAGAATGGACAATGTCCAGATCAATGGCTCGAGCCAAACCTTCAGCCTCTTCCAGCCGCGCATCGTCGCTGCGCTGGAATTCGGGCTGGTGCTTCATGCGGCCATGATCATCGTCCTTGCCGCCAACGGAAAAGCGCTGCGGTAGAACCGGCACAATGACGATTGCACGCGTGGCTTCTCTGGCGGTCTCACCATTATTGGTGGTTCCGCCAGGATTTTGCGCGTTACGCCGTGTTTCTTTGGTCAAATGTTATCTCAGTCGCTGTCTTCGGCCTCAGCTTCGAACATCTGGACAGGCTGGCTCGGCATGATGGTCGAGATGGCATGTTTGTAGACGAGCTGTGAATGGCCGTCGCGGCGCAACAGCACGCAGAAATTGTCGAAGGAAGTGACAATACCGGTCAGTTTGACGCCATTGATGAGGAAAATTGTCAGAGAAATCTTCTGTTTTCTGACGGAGTTCAGAAAAAGGTCCTGAAGATTCTGCGATCGTTCAGCCATTGTTTTTGTCCTTTTATGCGATCAGCAAACGTGTCTCATACAAAATTCGGCAACGGGAGCAGAAAAAACCTACTCCTGCAGGAGGTGAAAAATAGCTTTGTTAGTCCCCTCATACTCCGGTTAACAGGATGGCGTTTTTTCCGCAATGTCAAAAAACGCTTCTCGTAACGAAAGTGCGATCGTTCCCGGGTGTCCATTTGCCACCGATTCGCCGTCAATCGCAACGATTGGCATGACAACAGTTGTGGCTGCCGTCATGAAAACCTCGCGCGCTCGCTTGGCTTCCTCGACGGAAAAACCACGTTCTTCGATCTTTAGGCCGAGTTTTTTGGCCACATCGAAGATGGTTGTGCGGGTAATACCGCGTAAAATGCCGGTTTCTGCCTGTCTGGTCACCAAAACACCGTCCTTGGTGACAATCCACGCATTTGTTGCTGCGCCCTCTTTTACGGTGCCGTCAGGATCAACAAACCATGCTTCCTGAGCACCCTGCTCCTTGGCCTGCTGGCGCGCCATAACATTTGGTAAAAGGCCGACAGATTTAATGTCCACCCGCTCCCAGCGGTTCTCCGGCACGGTGATGACGTTGATGCCCTTTGCGGCGCGGGCAGCCGAGGCATTGGGATCAGTGCGTTTGGCAGTGATGACGATAGACGGCGGCGTATCAGCCGAAGGAAATACGTGGTCACGCCTGGCAACACCGCGGGTCACCTGCAGATAAACCAGACCATTGCGGACACGATTGCGCCTGACGACCTCGGCAATCACACCCTGCAGCGCCTTGCGGTTCATTGGCCAGGCAATCCGGAGTTCCGAGAGCGACCGGCCAAGCCGATCAAGATGGCGTGTCATGTCCATGATATTGCCACGGGCAATTTCACAGACCTCGTAAACACCATCGGCAAACTGATAGCCACGGTCTTCAATATGAACACCGGCGCTGGCATGCGGGATATACTGACCGTTGACGTAGGCAATACGGGACATCGGTATAACTCCTATTCGAACTGGCCAAAGACGATGCGCATGGGCGTTGGCAGGCCGACGCGCTTGCCGGTATCTTCCAGTGCGCCAGTTTCGATATCGCGGCTGAATACAGCGATACCGCCGCCCTTTTGATTGGCAACGAGCATAAATTTGCCCGAAGGATCAATCACGAAATTGCGCGGTCCAAGTCCTTGTGATGGCGTCCTGCCAATCAGCGAGATATTGCCATCGGCGGCAATGGCATAGCTGACAATGCTGTTGTGACCACGGTTCGATCCATAGAGGAAGCGGCCATCGGCGCTCACGGCGATCTCAGCACAGGTATTGGTATCCTTGAAGTCTGCCGGGATAGAGGGAAGCGTCTGGCCAAGCGTCAATTCGGCGGTTTCAGGATTATAATGAAGAACTGAAACAGTACTGTTCAATTCATTGATAACGTAAGCTATTTTGCCATTCTTATGAAATGTCAGATGGCGCGGCCCTGCTCCATCGGGTAGCTGCGTGAATGGCGTTGCTGCCAGTTCAAGCTTTCCGCCCTTGGCCGGGAGCTTGTAAGCCATGATCCGGTCAAGGCCGAGATCGCAGACAAATAGCGTGCGATTATCAGGGCTGACCACGGCGCAGTGACCATGCTGACGCTTGTCCGTCGGCAGGATTGCGTTCTTGCCCTCATGAATAGCGGCAGCAAAAGCTGGTTCCAGCCCGCCATCGGCGCGGATTGCGAAAGCAGCGACCGCATTGCCCGGACGCTCGCCAAGATCGGCGACGGTATAGTTTGAGGCAAAAATGGTTTCGCCCGATTGATCAAAGCCGAGATGGCAGGTCGTATTGCCGAGTGTGGGCTGCATATTGATATAGGACAGCGCGCCCGTTGCCGGGTTGATATCAAACGCGACTGCCATCCCCTCGTTCCAGCTGGGAATTTCAACGGCTGCATAGAGACGTTTGCGCTTCTCATCGATGGCCAGATAGCCGGGATTGTCGATGGCGAGATACTCGCTGACGAGCGAGAGATCCCCGGTTTTGTCATCAAACCTGAAGACGCTGATACCCTTTCCCTCATCGGGCAAAGCATTGCGATTCAGGTTGCCGACAAAAGCGTAAGTCTTTGACATGATTGGTCTCATGAGTTGGGGGCTGTGAGATGGAGGGTTTCTCCATCGAAAGGAATGATCAGCTTATGGGAATCGATATTCTGCGCCTGCGCATAAGCCTTGAGATCGTCGCGGGTGACCGTCGCGTGGTCAAGAGCTTCCATGTGCGTTGCGATAATTTTTGTCTTCTGTGGGGCAATCCGGCAGACCTCGATGGTTTGCTCGGCATCCATGACAATCAGAACGCCGTCCCACTTGGCACCGCACGAATGGGTAACGACAATATCAGGCTGTGTCGTCTCGATGGTTTCACGCACCGGCGGATAGAGGATTGTGTCACCTGCCCAGTAGATGGAGGGTTCGTTCTGCGCTTCGATCGTGAAGCCAATAACATTGCCCATGAGTTGGAGAACCGCGCCAGTGCCGTGATTGCCGTCCCGGCGCGTCAGACGAATGTTCTTCCACTTGATATCTGCGGTCAGCGGCGTCACATCCGTAAAGCCGAAAGATCGGATCGTCTCTTCGTCACCCGGCTGGCAAATCAAGGGCAAATGCTTGGGAACGAGTTCCTGCGCTACAGGATCAAAATGATCGGCATGCAGATGGGAGATGAGAACAAGTTCGACACCTTTTAGGATTTCGTCCGTAGATACCGGAAGATCAGTCATTGGGTTGGGCGAACGGCCTGTGAATGACGGCCGGCTGTGTTTTGGTGCGAAAAACGGATCGATCAGGATTGTGGAACCAGCGTAGTCAAGTTTTAGCGTGGCGTTGCGAAGGAGTTGCAGTTTCATTTGTGCGCTTCTTTCTGCTGATCAGAAGAATTCGAGGCTGACGCGGAACATCTGCTCGACCTGTTTGACGGCTTCTGCAGTTGCGAAGATAACCACCCGGTCCTGCGGCTTGATGCGAACAGAACCATCGGGCCGGATCACCTCACCATTGCGATAGATCGCGCCGATACGAAGACCATCGGGTAGATCGAGATCGCGCAGCGGCGCGCCAACGAGCGGCGAGGTTTCGAGTGCTTCCGCCTCTATAATCTCCGCCCGGCCCTTCTGGACACTATGTACGGCCCGGATACGGCCCCGGCGCACATGTTGGAGCACGCGCGAAATCGTGACGCTGCGCGGGCTGATATGGGCATCGATACCCAGAGATTTGCTCAGGTCCAGATAATCCGGGTTGTTGATGAGGACGAGACTGGACTTGCAGCCAAGGCGCTTGGCCATGACGCCCGCCAGCATATTGACCTGATCATCATTGGTCAGCGCCACCAGAAGGTCCGCATCCTGAATTTCCGCTTCAAGCAGAAGTTTCTGGTCCAGCGCGCTGCCGTGCAAGACCATGGAACGGCGCAGACCATCGGCGATGGCATTGGCACGCATCAGATTGGGTTCGATCAGTTTGACTTTGGTCTTGGGCTGTTTTGCCTCAATGGTCTGGGCAACATAGAGACCGACATTGCCACCGCCTGCTATAACAATGCGTGTGGCCTCAGGCTCCTCATGTCCGAACAAGGCCAGCGTGCGGCGCACCTGCGCCTTGGTCGTCGCCACATAGGCTATATCACCCGCAAAAAGCTGATCGACCGAGCGCGGAATGAATAATTTGTCGTTGCGGATGATCGCCATGACCGTCGACGGCAGATCGGGGAAAAGATCGCTCAGCTGAATGAGTGGCGTATTGATGACGGGACAGTCTTCCAGACACTCGATCGCCATCACCACAATATTCTCATCGGCAAAGCGCACGACATCGCTCACGCCAGGCAAGGCGATACGGCGCAGCACCATTTCACCCACCTCAAGTTCAGGGGAAATGATGACGTCGATGGGCATATGATCGCGGGAAAACAGATCCTGATAATGCGGCTGCAGATAGGCTTGCGCGCGAATACGGGCAATTTTGGTCGGTACATTGAACAGGGCGTGTGCGACTTCGCAGGCGACGATATTGACCTCGTCATAGAGTGTCGCAGCGATGATCATATCCGCCTGTTCGGCACCGGCTGCGGCCAGAACATCCGGATGAGCGCCGTGACCAACGAACCCGCGCACATCAAGCGTATCGCGTATCACCTGAATAAGCTCAGCCGAGGTATCGATAACCGAAATATCATTGTCTTCGGCCGCCAGACGTTCGGCGATACCATATCCTACCTGCCCTGCGCCGCAGATGATGACACGCATCAGCCAGTCTTACCTTCGGTAATGACGGCCATCGCGTCCACTTCGATCAGAACGTCAGGATGAAACAGTGCAGCTACGCCGATGAGGCTACTGGTCGGAGGACATTGCGTGTTCACCCAGCGATCACGAACAGCGCGTATCTCCGGCAACATGGCCTGATCAAAATCCCTGATGTAATAGGTCAGCCGGACGATACTGCTGAAATCTGTGCCAGCCGCTTTAAGCGTTGCCTCCATATTGGCAAAGACCAGATCAAGCTGTGCGGCCACATCCTTCGTCGGAATTTTCCCCTCTGCGTCGAAAGGAACGTGCCCTGAGAGCATAAGAAGCTTGCCGCCTTCGATCAACATGGCCTGAGACAGGCCCGGTATGGCCGGACCGGACGGATTGACAGGACGAAACATTCCTCACTCCCATGATAAAAGCCGATGCTGGAGAGCAAAGGCCGCCGACTTTCCCGCAAAACCGGGAGAGTCGCAACCGAATACTGCCATGTTGAATGACGTCTTAGAGTGGATTGAACCGGTCAGACGCCGAGCGATTTCAGCTTGCGATGCAATGCCGAGCGCTCCATGCCGACAAATTCCGCCGTACGGGAAATATTGCCGCCAAACCGGTTGATCTGCGCAATGAGATATTCCTTCTCAAATCGCTCGCGTGCCTCGCGTAAGGGCAAAGCCATGATGTGCTGATCGGATTCAGTCGGAGCCTTTGGCAAGGTGTCACCGATTTCCGCGGGCAGCAGATCGGCTGTAATGACCGCTTCCGGATCATCGCCGCGTGCAAGGATGATCAGCCGTTCGATATTGTTGCGCAACTGGCGGATATTGCCCGGCCAGGAATGGGATTGCAGCACGGCCATGGCATCCGGACCGATCTTGCGCGGCTTGATACCGGCCTGTTCGGCAATCTGCGTCATGAAGAACTCCACAAGCGCAGGAATATCATCACGGCGGTCGGCCAAAGGCGGAACGATAACCGGCACAACGGCCAGCCGGTGGAACAGGTCTTCGCGGAAACGGCCCTCGGCAATCATGGCTTCGAGATTCTGCGCGGTTGAGGAGATGATGCGCACATCCACCTTGATGCGCTTGGTGCCGCCTACCCGTTCAAACTGCTGATCAACGAGAACGCGCAGAATCTTGTTCTGCGTTTCGCGCGGCATATCAGCAATTTCGTTGAGGTACAAAATACCGCCATGGGCTTCTTCCAGCGCACCGACCTTGCGTTCGCCGCCGTCGGATTCGGTGCCGAACAGCTCCACTTCCATCCGCTCCGGCGTAATGGTTGCGGCATTCAAATTGACGAATGGCCCTTTTGAACGGGCAGAAAGTGCGTGGATGGCGCGGGCAGTGAGTTCTTTGCCTGCACCCGATGGGCCGGTGATCATGATACGGCTGTTAGTCGGTGCAACGCGCTCAATCGTCTGGCGCAAATGGTTCATCGACAGTGATGTGCCGAGCAGTTCAAAACTCTCTGTGGAACGCTTGCGCAGATCCGAAACCTCGCGCCGTAGCTTCGATGTCTCCAGTGCCCGTTCGGCAATGAGGATCAGGCGATCTGCCTTGAATGGCTTCTCGATAAAATCATAGGCGCCGCGGCGAATGGCTGAAACGGCGGTTTCAATATTACCGTGACCAGAAATCATCACCACCGGAATCTCCGGATGACGGATTTTGATTTCGTCCAGCAGGGCAAGGCCATCGAGACGGCTGCCCTGCATCCAGATATCCAGAAAGATCAGCCGGGGAATGCGATCATCGATCGCAGCCAAGGCGCTGTCAGCGTCGGAAGCCACACGGGTTTCGTGGCCTTCATCGCTCAATATTCCTGCAACAAGCTCGCGGATGTCGACTTCATCGTCGACGACAAGAATGTCAGATGCCATTTGAATTCACCTGTTTCGCCGATTGAGTGGTATTTTCGGCTGTCTGTGTATCGGTAGGGGTAGTTGGAAATATCATGCGGATCATTGCACCACGTCCGCCGTAAAAATCTTCAGGGGCGTCGTGCAATTCAATTTGACCGTCATGTTCTTCGACGATCTTTTTGACAATTGCGAGGCCAAGGCCTGTGCCCTTCTCGCGCGTTGTCATATAGGGTTCGAGCAGGCGCTGCCGATGTTCCCGTGGCAAGCCTTTGCCATTGTCGGTAACTTCGACGATCAACTCATCCCCTTCTTGCTTGGAGCGGACGCGGATGTGCCCCTCCCCTAGCCCTTCTTTAACAACGGATTCAATAGCTTCCGCTGCATTCTTTATCACGTTTCCGAAGGCTTGGCCGATCAATCGGCCATCAAACTGACCCACAAGCGGAACGCTGCCAAAATCCCGCTCAAAGCGGATATCACTGCGGCTGACTTCCACAAGAAACGAAGCCTCGCGCAACGCTTCGCGCAGATCCATCGCCTTGATTTCCGGCTTGGGCATGCGGGCAAAGGATGAAAACTCATCCACCATACGGCCGATATCACCCACCTGCCGGATGATTGTTTCCGTGCACTGGTCAAACACTTCGCGGTCTTCGGTGATCACCTTGCCATAACGTCTGCGGATACGTTCGGCGGACAGCTGAATTGGCGTCAGCGGGTTCTTGATTTCATGGGCAATGCGCCGCGCTACATCGGCCCAGGCCGAGGACCGCTGTGCCTCAACGAGATCGGTGATGTCATCCACCGTCACGACATAGGAATGTTCTGCGGATTCGGCGTCTTCAACCGTGATCTGAACATTGAATGTGCGGGCGCTGCCACGGCGCGACATAGACACCTGTTCGCGATAAACCGGGCGGCCTGTGGCGTGGGCCACTTCGAAAACCAGCCCGATCTCAGGTACAAGTGCCGTCAGATTCTTGCCAACAGTGGTGACCGGATCAAGCTCGAACATGGTCTCTGCGGATCGGTTCATGATGCCGATAACGCCATCACCGTCTACGCTGATCACACCGGCGGTGACACCTGACAGCACAGCTTCCGAGAAACGGCGGCGTTCGTCGATCTGGTCTTTCGCTGCTACAAGATCACGACGTTGCGTACCAAGCTGGCGCACCATGGTGTTGAATGTTTGGGAGAGCGAGCCAACATCGCCGTCAGAACGGCGCACCGGCACGGCCACATCGAGATTACCCGTCGCGACATCACCCGCCGCCCCGATCAGCAGGCGAATAGGACGCACAAGCCTGTCGGCCACCGCAATACCTGTCCAGATTGCCGATAAAAGCAATGTCAGGGTGAGCCCGAAATAAAGCAACGCAAACAGAATCTGTGTGTTAACGCCGTTGGCGGCAAGCTGGCGCGCTTCCGGCGTGTTGCTCTCAATCGCCCGCATGGAGTTCAGAATGTCTCCGTCTACGGGGCGGACCGTATAAAGAAACATGTCGGGTATTTGCTGCAACTTCACAACAGCACTCAGCAGATTGGTCTGTTCCGGCGGTATCAGAACCGGCCTGCCATCTTCAGCTGTCTTCAAGATGGATTTTGCCACGGGCGGTATTGTTATGCTGGTGCGTATATCGGCACGAACGGCCACGTCTCCGCTGGAACGGATGATGAAAGCACCAATCAGGCCACGCCCATTCGCCTGCTGGGTGAGGAACCGCGTGAAGCTGGTGCGATCAAGATTGTAGAGTGAGCGCTGCGAATCCACATCGCTGACCATTTCCAGTGTTGTTCCCTGCAAATTGCGGGCACTTTCCTGAATGTAGGAATTGGCAAGGCTGATTGAGGAATTGACGATCGTCGTTGTTCGCATCTCGAACCAACGGTCAAGTCCAAGATCAAGCGTAACGGAAGCGACGATTGCAACAAGCATGGCCGGAACGGCGGCAACAAGCGAAAACAGTACAACAAGACGCACATGCAGTCGTGCAGCAGCCTTCCCCCGGTTTCTGGCCTGGCTGATACGATAGATTTCCCGGCCGATCAGAACAATCAGTGCGAGAATCAGCACCGCATTGATACTGGTGAGGAAGAAGGAAATATTGCTGTCAGGGCGAACCGGTGTCATTCCGGTCAGGATGAAAAACGTTATGCCGGTGGTCAAAAGCGCCAGCACAACCGTGATAACACCAATACGGGAATAAAAACGCTGCGTGTTGCCGCCAGCGGCAGCCGTGAGCGAATTCCCGAACTGATTGACCGAATTTGATAAGAGCATCGCTTATGCCATCCCAACCACGTTGCACTCATGCAACACATTGTGGCGGAAATGCAACGCCCTGTCGTTGAAAGTTGTGCAGAATTTACTTGGAGATTCACTAGTGAACCTAATTGATGCGTTAAAAGTCGGCGGAAATTCGATGAAATAGCCCGCTGGCTTACCTTAATATTTCCGCGCGCAATCCAAATTGTATGAATTTCAGAGAAAGAAAAGGCGAGCGTAACGCTCGCGTCAAAATTTAGCCGGAGTATTAATGCAGGGGTAGGAAATATCGTTTTGCATTCAGGAGATACTCGTTGTTTAACATTCAAAAATTGACCTTGTCTTTGCTTGTCGTCTCGGCGATGGCTGTGCCCGCCATGGCGCAGGCGCCCGATATAACGGGCACCTATGTCAATGATACGGGACGCACAAAGGTGCGGCTGAGCGATTGCGGCGCGGGTATTTGCGGCACGGTGATCTGGATGAGCAACCCTGTTAATGACGTCAACAACCCTGATGCGTCCAAGCGCGACCGGCCGGTTGTGGGAATACAGGCAGTCACATTGAAACCGACGGATTCGGGAACCTATACCGGTTCTCTCTACAATACAGAAAATGGCAAGACCTATTCGGGCAAAGCCAAGCTTTCGGACAAGGGCATTCAACTGTCAGGTTGCGTGCTTGGCGGACTGCTCTGCAAAGATTCGACCTGGCGGCGGGTTGATTAAAGTCATCATATCCACGGATTATCCATGCGCTCAAAAGCACTGGTGATATTCGGCGCGGTCCTCTGCCTTTTGTGCTTTCCGCTTGCCCTGTTCTTTGCCGGGATTTCTGTGATGGCATCGGATGGTGGCGTGACGCCTGAATCGCGCATGATTTTTTACGTGATGTGCGGTTGGCCGATCAGCGCGCTTGGCGGCCCCATTGGCGCAGCCTTGACCCACCGCCGAATCGGCGGATGGGCCTTGCTGTGGTTTGTTCCGTGCCTGGCCTATGCCGTTGCCGTTCTCGGCCTGAACGTGTTTGGCCATTGATGGCAGAACCGGCTGTCAGAGTTCCATGAAGGACTGAAAGCCACCATAGATCATGCGTTTTCCATCAAAAGGCATTTCCCATTTGTCGCTGTCAAGCCGAGGATCGGCCATGACCTTCTTGTTAATCTCGTCCCGCTCCGCCCGTGAATTATAGACAATCCACGAAAATACAACGACTTCGTCTTCCTTGGCCTGTACCGCGCGCGGAAAGGATGTGAGTTCACCATAGGGAACATCATCGCCAATGCATTCAACATAGGCGAGTGCTCCATACTCCTTCCAGACGCCGCCTGCCGTGTTGGCCATGGCCTTATACGCGTCGATCTTGTCCTTCGGTACGGCGAGTACAAATCCATCAACATATGACATTTTGATCTCCTCACTTGTTTCAACTGCCCTAGGACGATTGAACGGAGCACTATCCGACATCGTTCCCTGATTTTTTTCAAAACGGCATCAAATGCGCGTTGAGCCTTGGGGCGAAAATCATGCAGAGGCGTACCCAGTTTTTGAGATGGGTACGCCGGTTATTGGCTCAGTGAATAATTAGAGCCCGTTCTTCTTGAGAATTTCGGGCGCATTTTCCTTGGTAATGGTTTCAGTACCGAGGACGATTTTCTTTTCGACCTTTTCGCCAGCCAGTACTTTCAGGGCCTGCCGCAATCCTTCAGCGCCGGGTGTCGGATAAAGGAATGTGGCGGCCAGTTCGCCCTTATTGACCCACTGGACACCTTCATTCGGCAGGCCATCAACGCCAAGGAACAGAATGTTCTTTTCGCGCCCTGCGTCTTTGGCGGCGAGATAAGCACCATAGGCCATGGGATCATTATGGCCGTAGACCAAGCTTATATCTTCATGGTTGCGCAAGGCCGTCGCCATGATGTTATAGGCCTGATCCTGCTTCCAGTCGCCAGATTGCTTATCCAATAGATAGGTAATGCCCTTCTCCGCGTCGGTATATTTGTGGAAACCGTCGCTGCGATCATGGCTGGCCTGCGTGCCGAGACCGCCCCAGATTTCAACAACAGTGCCCTTGGCTTTGCCCTTGCCACCAAGCAATTCCACCGCATGTTGTCCGGCGGCTTCACCGATGACGACGTTATCGCCGCCAATCCACTGGGTGAACTTGTCCGTATCCACATTGCGATCGAGTACGATCACTGGAATACCGGCATCCATGGCCTTTTCCACAACACCTGTCAGGCCAGCCGATTCCTTTGGTGAAATCAGGATAGCGTCCACCTCCTGCCGGATGAAATTCTCGACGTCGGCGACCTGTTTTTCCGTCTTGTCCTGCCCGTCGGCAACAAGCAATTCGACATTCGGATGATTCTTGGCTTCGGCCACCAGATCCTTGTTGAACTGGACGCGCCAAGGTTCGACGGTCGTGGTCTGGCTGAAACCGATGACGTATTTGTCTTTGGCCTCCGCGCTTGGCATGTGAAGTGCCAGTGGCGCTATGAAGGCGGTTGCCATTGCCAATTTGGCAAAATGTCTGCGTGTCAGATGCATGATTTCCTCCCTGTTATTTTCTGTCGTGATGTTCTTTGCTGTCAGTTCATTCACCCTGCCCTTGCCTGTTTTCTGGCTTGTCGGGCGCGGATTTCTTTGAAGGATTGGCTGTCATTAGCTGGGAGAGGAAAAACAGCCATCCGCTGGAGCGTCGCTCCTGCAACAACACTGCAACGATGATGATGATGCCCTTGAGCACCAGCTGCGTATTGCTGTCGATATTGTTCAGCTGCAGGATATTGCTGAGGAAACCGAAGATGAGCACGCCGACAAGTGTGCCGATCATCGAACCGCGGCCACCCATGAGGCTGGTTCCACCGATAACCACGGCGGCAATTGCATCAAGCTCCAGTCCCATGCCCGCATCGGGCTTTCCCTGCCGGTATTGCGCAACGTAAAGAATGCCTGCGAGCGCAGCGAGATAGCCCGAGATTGCGTAAACGGTGATTTTTACGCGCCAGACCGGCACACCGGCAAGACGCGCGGCCTCTTCATTGCCGCCGATTGCGTAGATGTAGCGGCCGAACTTCGTATATTTGAGGATTACCCAGAATAGCAGGATAATGCCTGCGAAGATCAATCCGGGCACAGGCACCAGCCCGAAGATCAACGAGCGAAGGAATTCAAAGTTTTCAGTTGCATTGCTGCCTGTGTAGACAGGCCAGACTGCCGTGTTCTGCCCCGCAGTCAGGCGCGCAATACCAAGTCCAGCAACCATCATGGCGAGCGTCACAATGAACGGCTGTAGACGACCGCCGACAATGACGAGGCCATTGACCATTCCCAGCATGAAACCAACCGCCGGAACCACAACCAGCACCAGCAGCACTCCGGCCTTTGCGTCTGCGCCCGATGCGACCCACCAGGCGATTGCCGCTGCGCCGACAATGGCGACGAGGGCAATGATGCGATTTAATTGCGTCTGATTATCCGATTGCTCGCCAATTGACCGGTCGCTAGCCTTTGCGATGAATAATCCCGCCCCCAGAACCACGAGAAATGAAAGAATGAAAATAGCGGGCACGCCAATCGAATAGGCTGCCGACCAGCCTTCATTGGTCAAAAGCATGGCGCAAACGACGGAACCGAGCGCAAGGACCGATCCGACGGACAGGTCAATCCCTGATATCAGGATCACCAGTGTCATACCGACAGCCGTAATTCCCGTGACGGAAATTTGCCTGAAAACATCGGACAGGTTGCCATAGGACAGGAAAATATTGTGCCCTTTGGACGAGACAGGAGATGAGAAGATGCCAACCAGAAACAGCAGTACCAATCCCCAATAAAGCTTGGTTGCGTTGAGCACGCTTTTGATCCGGCCCAGATTGCGTTGGGATGACTGCATGGTCTGCTCGCTTGTTTGTGTCATGCCGCGTCCCTCGAAAGGACCGTTCCCAAGGGCGTCGCCAGCTCCATCACCCGTTCTTCGGAAAACTCGGCATTTTCAATAATGCCGGTGGCCTTGCCTTCGCACATCACCAGGATACGGCTGGAAAGTGCGAGAAGCTCCGGCAATTCCGAACTCACCATGATGATGGCCACGCCTGACAGCGCGAGTTTCTTCAAAAGGTCATAGATTTCGTCTTTCGCGCCTACATCGATGCCGCGGGTTGGTTCATCCAGCAGCACGACGCTTGGCCGGGTTTCCAGCCATTTACCCAGCACGACTTTCTGCTGGTTGCCACCACTTAACTGATCAATCTTTTGATCCGGACCATCGCAACGCACATGCATCGATTTTATCACCCGATTTGTAACAGGGTTTTCACGCCGCCGGGTGATCCAGCCAAGCGCTGCGAGCCACGGCAATGAAGGCAACACGGCGTTTGACCGGATATCGGCATCCATCAACAGGCCGGTTCCCTTTCGGTCTTCAGTCAGGAAAGCAATACCCCTGGTCACTGAACGTCGAGGCGTCAGCGAACGGGCGTTAAGACGCGCACCACCACGAATGACTGTGCCAAAACGCTCGCCTGTCGCGGCTCCGAAAATGAGTTCAAGCACTTCCGTGCGGCCCGAGCCGAGCAACCCGCCAATACCAAGGATTTCGCCCGCATGGAGATCAAAACTCACATCATCGACGACATTATGCATGCTACCGCGTGAATTGGGGCGGCGAAGGCCGAGATTGCGTGCGGAAAGCACAACCGGTCTGTCTGATACATCTGCTTTTGGCTCAGGAGCAGCCAGATCCCGGCCAACCATCATGCGGATGAGATCGCGTTCGCTCAAATCCTGCGCTTTGCGCGTGGCAATAAAATTCCCGTCGCGCAAAACAGTGATCTTGTCGGCCAATGCAAAAATTTCGTTCATGCGATGCGAGATGTAGACAATAGCGACACCATTTCGGGCCAGTTCCCGCACGAAATTCGCCAGCCTCTGCGCCTCGGTTTCCGACAATGCAGAAGTTGGCTCGTCCAGTATGAGTACATCAGCATTCAAGGACAGAGCGCGCGCAATTTCCACAAGCTGCTGCTCGCCCACCCGCAAATTCTCCACATCGGCGCGTGGGTCGATATCGATGCCAAATCTGCCAAGCAGTTCGGCACTCTTCTTCTCGATTTTGTTCCGATCAATAAACAAGCCTCCGATAAGAGGCTCGCGGCCAAGAAAAATATTCTCGGATACGCTGAGACTTGGGATGAGGTTAAGTTCCTGATGGATGATGGCGATGCCGTTACGCTCGGCTTCCTTGGGCGAAGCGAAATCGACCTCCTGCCCGCGCACAAGCATGTCACCGCCGCTGCGACGATGCACGCCACTGAGGATTTTCACCAGCGTCGACTTACCCGCACCGTTCTCTCCCATGACAGCATGAATCTCGCCTGGATAAATATCGAGATCGACGCTGCGCAGAGCAACAATATGGGCAAATGATTTGCTGATGCCGCGCATTGATACGATCGGCAGATGACTATCCAAAATGTTCCTCCCAAAACATTCTTTCAAGCTAATATGTAACATGTTAGATGTTATTGGGCGGGAGTCAAATGCTTCATTCCAATGAAATTGGTTGGATCGAATCTTTTGAATTGGACATTTCGGGGAGCTTGGGACGTGCAGTTGGGATCAGGCGGCAAGAACTACCGGGAACAAAAAGTTGTCGCGGTCACACGCAAGGATCAGGTCTATTCCATTTTGCGCCAGGCCATCATTTCATCGCAGCTCGCTCCGGGCGAAGCTATCCGGAAAGAGCTTGTGGCCCTGCAGCTTGGGGTATCACGCACCCCTGTCAGCGATGCCATTAATCGTCTCGCCGATGAAGGTCTGGTGGAGATTTACCCGCAAACCGGGACTTTCGTTGCAAGATTGCGGCTGGACAAGATCGAGACCGCCCAGTTTGTGCGTATTGCGCTGGAAACGGCTGCGATCCGGCGAGCAGCAGAGCGAAGCTCATCGGAGACGGTCATACGTCTTCAGAACAATCTGGCGCAACAGCGTAAGGCAGCCGATTCCAGAGATTTTGAAGGCTTCTATGCGCTTGATGAGGAGCTTCACGATATGATCTGCGATGCTGCAGGTCTGGTTGGCTTGCGCGAGATCGCCTCGAAGGAGCGCAGCCAGATCGATCGGGTGCGTCGCCTCCTCCTCCATTACGAAACGCGCATGGTTGAGACGCTCAAAGAACATGAGGCGATTGTCGCTGCCATTGCTGATAAGAGCGTTGAACGCGCGGTGGCTACAATGGAAGATCATATTTCCAAAATGGGGAAAATGCTTCTGCAGTTGCAGACCAAGCGGCCGGAACTGTTCGCCAGCTAGAAACCTGCCCTACTCCGCATGGAGATCCCGCGCGATTGCCGGGCCGACCTGCAAATCCCGAAAGGTCGCTTCAAAGCCTGCCCGCTGCGGTGAACATGCCATGATACCAACCGACGCATCTGCATTGGAAAATGGGGCAAGGCGCGCAAGCTGCCATGGCGCATCATTAATCGCAAACTGAACACGTACGGCGTCGTCATGGCGGGTAAGCCTTATATGCACATCATCGTCGGTACGAGCGCCATGCAGTGGAATAACCGACCAGTCAGAAATCCGGTTGGTCACGACGACACTGAAATGCATCAGGCCATCTGTATATTCGATGCCAGTCTTGATCCAGTTCTGATGATCAATGCGAAGCATCAGTCCCGCCTGATCATAAAGCTCCCTGTAATCACCGCGTACAGTGACGCTCGCGCTGAAATCGCCGCTGACGGGAGTGAGGTAGGCGTGGCCATTGTCGCGCTCGAAACCGTAGAATGTCCGCTGCCAGAAATCGGTATTTTCACCCGTTGAAAGCGTAAGTTCGTGGGCATCGCCCCGAAAGGATGCTGGCTCGTTCAGCCAGTGGAATTGCATAGTCATGAATGTCTCTCCGCAAGCGAATCCAATCGGGATATGGCGCAAACGGGTAATAACAGATTGTCACGCGTGCAAAAACCGTGCCGCCAGCGGTGCAATCCTGTTTTTAAACAGGCGTTTTATGAGTGGAGCGTTTCAGGGCGTTTATCGGTTGGTGTAAAACGAAAGGGTTGCTGAAAAAGCCCCTTCTCCGCCAGAACATTGAGTTCGCGGTTCGCCGCCATCACCGCCAGTTCATCAATATCGTGGACACCGCTTTCATAGATGGCGATCACGATCTTGGCGAGTTGGTTGCAACGCACATGGGTTTTCGGACAGCGATCAAGCATCTTTGATGCCCGGTCATGGGCGTGCTGCATGATGTCCCAATCCGTGGTGGAGTGGATGCGTTGGTCTCTGCTTGAAAAAGGCATGACACACTCCCTGATATGGCTAAGTTTTTTGCTGTGCCGCTTTTGTCGTCAAAGACTGGCAGACAAAATTCACGGGCAGAAATTTAGTAGATTCCTCTTTGACTGGTATGGCAAATCACACTCTTTCACAGGACATATAACATCTTCGTGATCGTAATTCTGGGATCAAAAATGCACCCATTATTGTTGACTAAATATTTCATGTTTTGTATGGCTGAATGGTTCTGGTCAGTTGCTGGAGCAACCTGAAATTTGCTCTGTAAGCCATACAAATCAAAGGAGTTTTTATGAAGATCAACTTTTCGACTATTGCAAGCGTTGCCGCGCTCGCGGTCGCCATCATTGCCACACCCGCTATGGCGCAGAATGCCGATGGCATCGTTGTGTATAACGCCCAGCACGAAAGCCTGACCAAGGAATGGGCTGATGGCTTCACCAAAGAAACAGGCATCAAAGTCACGATCCGTAACGGTAAAGACATGGAACTGGCCAACCAGATCGTTCAGGAAGGCGCCGCCTCACCGGCCGATGCATTCCTCACGGAAAACTCCCCCGGCATGGTTCTCGTTGACAATGCCAAGCTGTTCGCGCCGCTTGATAAGGCCGTGCTTGAACAGGTTCCCGCGAATTTCCGCCCCGAACATGGCCGCTGGACCGGCGTTGCTGCCCGTTCAACAGTGTTTGCCTATGACAAGACCAAGCTGACTGAAGACAAGCTGCCAAAGTCCCTGCTCGACCTTGCTGATACCAGCTGGAAAGGCCGCTGGGGTGCAGCACCAGCCGGCGCTGACTTTCAGGCCATCGTCAGTGCGCTTCTGGAACTGAAAGGTGAAGAAACCACAGCCAAATGGTTGAAGGCACTGAAAGAAAATTCAAAAGCCTATAAGGGCAACAGCGTCGCCATGAAAGCCGTTAACGCAGGCGAAATCGAAGGCGCGGTCATTTATCATTACTACTATTTCGGCGATAAGGCCAAGACAGGCGAAAACACCAAGAATGTTTCCCTGCACTACTTCAAGCATGAAGATCCGGGTGCATTTGTCAGCATTTCCGGTGGCGGTGTCCTCGCTTCAAGCAAGCATAAGGAAGACGCGCAGGCATTTCTGAAGTGGGTTACGGGCAAGGCTGGTCAGGCAATCCTGAAGGACGGCGATTCCTTCGAGTATGCTGTTGGCAAGGATGCTGCATCCAATGCGGCACTCGTTCCCTTGGCTGATCTGCAGGCCCCGAAGGTTGAACCTTCCAAGCTCAACAGCAAGAAGGTCACTGATCTGATGACTGCTGCGGGCCTGCTGTAATCCCGACGCCGACAATCAGGTACTGAAAAAACCTACGGGCACCCCTGCAGCGACATTTGGTCCTGCGGGGGGTGTTCTTCTATTTTCCTTCAGATAAGAAGGCCAAACAGGCCGCTGCGAAGCGCCCATGCCCATGAAAGCAAATGTGAATTGGTATCATCAGGATCAATAAGCAGCACAGCCGCTTCGCCGCTGCCGCCGGTGCCACTGAAAGTCAGGCGCCGCTTGCCGTTCCTGTCTGTTTTTGGCCTTGCGGGCATTGTCGCGGCTTTTAGCCTGCTTCCACTCGGGTTTGTTATCTGGGTTACTGTTCAGACCGGCTGGGATACGGTCATTGCATTGGTGTTTCGCGGCCGTGTCGGGGAACTTCTGATCAATACGGTCTTGCTGGAAGTCTGGACAATCCCGCTGTCGATCATTCTCGCAGTCAGCCTCGCATGGCTGACGGAGCGCACTGATCTGCCCGGCGCGCGGCTTTGGGCGTGGCTGGCCGTTGCGCCGCTTGCCGTGCCGGCATTTGTCCACAGCTATGCCTGGATCAGCATTGCGCCAAGCCTGCATGGCCTGTCCGGCGGGGTTCTCGTTTCCGTGCTTGCCTATTTCCCGTTTCTTTATCTCCCGGTTGCTGCCCAGATGCGGCGCGTTGATCCGGCCATGGAAGATGTCGGCGCATCGCTTGGGCTTGGTCCGTGGCGCGTTTTTTTCCGCGTATTGCTGCCACAGCTGCGCTTTGCCATTTGCGGCGGTTCGCTGCTGATCGGCCTGCATCTTCTGGCGGAATACGGCCTTTTTGTTATGATCCGGTTCGATACTTTTGCGACGGCAATCGTCGACCAATTCCAGTCCACGTTCAACGGCCCTGCTGCCAATATGCTGGCGGGCGTACTTGTGTTGTGCTGCGCGGGCTTGCTGGGGCTTGAAGTCCTGATCCGCGGCAATGAACGTTATGCACGTGTGGGCTCGGGTTCAGCGCGTCCGATCACCAAACATCGGCTCGGCTGGTTTACCCTTCCCTGTCTGCTGATTCCCTTGATTACCTCAGCACTGGCGCTCGGTGTTCCCTTTGTGACACTGACCCGCTGGCTTATTGCCGGAGGAACGGCTGTCTGGAATCTTGATGCCATCAGCACGGCATTTTCCACTACACTTTTTCTGGCTGTTGCCGGGGCACTTCTGGCCACGGTTGCGGTCATCCCCATGGCATGGCTTTCCGTCAGAGCGCCGGGCCGCGTTCAACGTGTGCTTGAGGCCTGCCACTACTATGTTGGCTCGCTGCCCGGGGTTGTTGTTGCACTGGCGCTTGTAACGATCACGGTACGCGTTGTCCTGCCGCTGTATCAGACCGCAGCGACGCTGCTTCTGGCCTATGCCCTGCTTTTCCTGCCGCGTGCATTGGTGGGCCTGCGTGCGAGCATTGCCCAGGCACCGGTCGAACTTGAACGGGCGGCCATGGCCCTTGGACGAACACCCGCACAGGCCGTCATGCAGATTACCATGCGACTGGCGACACCAGGCGCTGCCGCCAGTATTGCACTTGTCGCACTTGGCATTACAAATGAGCTGACGGCAACACTGATGCTCGCGCCCAATGGCACACGCACGCTGGCCACGGAATTCTGGGCGCTGACCAGTGAGATTGATTATGCGGCGGCGGCACCCTATGCACTGATGATGGTCGTGCTGTCACTCCCGTTGACACTTCTGCTGCACGCCCAATCAAAACGGATTGTTGGACGATGAGTTTTCTCGACATTCAGGGCGTAACAAAACGCTATGGCGTGACCACAGCTGTTGATGATGTGACGCTCTCCATTGAAGCGGGCAGCCGCACCGCCATTGTGGGTCCGTCAGGGTCAGGCAAGACAACATTGCTCCGTCTTATTGGCGGCTTTGAAGCGCCCGATGATGGCCGGATAACGCTTAACAGCGAGATTCTGGCGGAAGGCCTCTCGATTGTTCCTGCGCATCGTCGCAGCGTGGGCTTTGTCACACAGGACGGTTCGTTGTTCCCACATCTGACCGTTGCCGCCAATATCGGGTTCGGGTTGGACAAACGCAGCCCGGATCGTGATCGGCGCGTTCTGGAACTTATGGACATGGTGGAACTTGACCGCGTCATGCTTCACCGTCGGCCGCATCAACTGTCGGGAGGACAGCAGCAGCGGGTGTCCCTCGCCCGCGCACTGGCACGGCAACCCCAATTGATGCTGCTCGATGAACCATTCTCGGCTCTCGATACGGGCTTGCGTGAGAGCATGCGCAAAGTGGTTGCTGAGGTGCTGAAGAGAGCTGGTATTACGACCATTTTGGTGACGCATGATCAGGCGGAAGCCCTGTCCTTTGCCGATCATGTTGCTGTGATGCGACAGGGAAAACTGGTTCAGGCAGGCCCGCCGCGCACATTGTATCTCAACCCGACAGACCCTACGACAGCATCCTTTCTCGGCGATGCCATTCTGTTGCCGGCCGAACTTGGCGATGGGTGGGTTGATTGCGCCTTTGGGCGCCTTGCGGCCAAGACCAACAAGCGTCTTGGCTCTGCGCAGATCATGCTGCGCCCGGAACAGTTGAGACTCGTCACCGTGCCCGAAAACGAAGCCGTGAAGACGCTTGAAAATACCGTTCGCTATGGCAAGGTGGTTGATATTGAATTCGGCGGCGCCGTATGCACGTTGATGGTTGCGATCCTTGATAATCAGAGCGTTTTCAACGGTGGGACACCTGCGCCAGTGCAGATCAAATGTTCTGCTGTCAATTTGCCTTCAATTGACGATCACGTACGCATTGAAGTCCTTGGCGAGCCGCATATATTTGCCTGAGGCGATTGCTGTTCCGATTGGTCGGAAGAGCAGTATGCCAAACAAGCATGCTCCCGGAAGGAACGCTCCATGTCGCTTTCAATGTACCAGATTTCAGTCCCGGTCTTTATTCGTGGCTTTTCAATTCTCTCGGCACTCATTGCCAAAGCCGAGGCCTATGCCGCTGAAAAGAAGATCGACCCCAACGTACTCGTCAATGCCCGTCTTGCACCTGATATGCTGCCGTTCTCAGGTCAGGTCCAGCGTGCCAGCGACACATCCAAAGCAACGATTGGCCGCCTGACCGATGTCAAAACACCAAGCTTTCCTGATACCGAGACAAGTTTCGCCGATCTGAAAACACGCATTGCCAATACGGTGGCGTTTCTGGAAGGCCTTGATGCATCAGCGCTGGATACCAGCGATCAGCGCGAAGTGACCTTGAGTTTCGGCGAAAACAAGGCACATCTCGACGGACATGGCTACATGTTGAAGTTCGCTTTACCGAACTTCTTTTTCCACATCACCACGGCACACGACATCCTCCGGCACAATGGTGTTCCCATTGGCAAGCTGGATTATCTTGGTGCTTACAGCAACTCAATGTAGGCGTCAGAGCAACTAGCGCTGCCTGGCTTTACGGGCAGCGTAGCGGCGATCACGTTCGGCCTTGCGTTCGGCTTCATCAGCAACAACGCGGGCAATGCGGTTGCTGGATTCAGCCTGAATCGCATTTGCTGCAGCCGCTGCTGCTTCGGCAATGGCGGCGGCTTCCGCAAGTTTGCGGTCCCGCTCTTCCTGCTTCATCCGTTCGCGTTCTTCCTGCCGGGCTGCGCGCGCAGCGGCGATTGCTTCCCGTTCCGCACGCTTGGCCAACATTTCAGGGTCTGTCGGCTTTGGTGCTTTTTCGAACTTTTTGAGAAGCAGTTGCTTAGCCTCGGCCGCCGCTTTGCGGCGATCGGCAAATTCATTAAGGTGTTTCAATCCGGGGTAGTCCTTGTATGTGTCATCTGGATATCTGCTGGAGGCGCCCTCGGCAATATTACCGGTTGCGCTACAGTGCGCCGCATCGTGCAGCACCGCAGATATGCATCCTGTAACCTACCCGGCGCGCTGTGACAATGAAAGCTCGTCGCAAAGCGCAATTGAATTATCAAATTTTCAGGCTCAATGTAACATCTGGTGTCAACAACACAAAAAAGAACGTGAAAACCCAAGGGGCGATCACCATATCTCTGATGTATCGAGGCATAGAAAATCTGTCACTCTGGACAGGTGCCTAGGGGAGAGCAAAATGGCTCACATTGAATACCAGCTGCATGCCTTTGATCTTGATAGCAAATTTGGTTTTGCTGATGGTAACATGTTTGGGTCTTTGCTGCGCGAAAAGCTTGGCAAGCTAGCTCCCAACAAGCGCGAGGTTCTGGTGGAATGCGTCAAACGCTTTCTGCTTCCGGCAATTCCGCGCCGTGTCAGGACTATGATTGTTGCCAAGGGACACAACCCGATCCGTCTTGTTGATGGCGAAACGATTGATGATGTCGAAGATGTGACCGTCGGCATCAAGGAAAAAGATGTGCTGCACATAGCAATCGAGCTTTTGCGCCGCACGAAAAAGTAACGCCGCGTGTTTCGACGCGGCGCTCAGCGGTGATCAGTCGACAGCGACCATAACATCAGACGCTTTCACAACCGCGTAGGCGCTGTTGCCGACCTTGAGCTGCAATTCATCAACTGCCTCATTGGTGATGGATGCAGTGACGATTGATCCGCCCACATCGATACGCACATGGGCCGTCGTGGCTCCCTTGGTGACTTCGACGATGGTGCCCTTCAAGCGATTGCGCGCACTGATTTTCATGGTGTTTCTCCTGTTGTTTGCCGCACTTTAGACGACGTGAGCTTCAATACAATGAATGAAAGAAAAGACCTCGAAAAATCAGGCTGTTCTTATCAAGATTTATGCGAAAGTTTATTGTCCGGAACAGGCTGAATAAGTCGCTATCACTGGCTGACTAGGGTTTAAAGAAGCGCTCTGTTTCTTCAATTGTCACGAGATCCCCTGATGATTGCCACTGATCGACACCGGATCGCAGCAGCGTTTCATTGTTTGCACGCCCTTCCAGCCCATCTGCACTGACCACCAATCCCAGCCCTTGCCCAAGACCGGCAAGCGCGCGCACCATTTTCGCAGTTTCTTCCTCGTTCATATTCTCAATGAAACGGCGGTCAATCTTGATCTTGTCGAGCTTGAATTCCTGTATGTGGTAGAGGTTGGAATAGCCCGTGCCGAAATTGTCGAGGGTTAACCGCACCCCGGCTGCGCGCAGCGGCCCGAGTGCCAGCTTGGCTGCCTCCAGATCATGCACGACGAGGCTTTCGGTGATTTCTATATCCAGCTGCTGCGCGGCGAATCCGGTTGATTGAAGCAATTGCAGGATTGTCTTGCCGAACTCCCGGTCTCTAAGCTGTCCGGGAAGCACATCGATCGACAGGGTAACATTGGATGGCCACTGTCTGGCCGCCATGAACGCTTTTTCAAAAATACGCTGACCAAGAGCGTAAATCAGCCCTGTTTCTTCCGCTATCGGCAGAAACCGTTCAGGTGGCACTTCCTTGCCATCACCAGCAATCCAGCTTGGCACAGCTTCAAAGCCGATCACCTTGCCGGAACGCAGGTCAAATGACGGTCGAAAGCGGACATTGATGCCATCATTGGCAACAGCGGCGCGCAAATCACGCTCAAGCTGTTCGCGCTCCTGTACGAGCCTGTCCATATCCTGTTCAAAGAAGCGGAAAGTGGAACGGCGTTCTGCCTTGGCACGGTAGAGTGCCACGTCAGCCTTACGAACAGCATCTTCGCCCGAGTGAGCATCCGTTGGCAACAATGCGATACCAATACCTGCGCCTGCATCATAATGAATGGACCCGACAATGATGGGGTCGCGCAATTCATCGACGATGCGCAAAGCGATATTGGCGGCAGATTCTGCTCCAGCCAAATGCTGGGCCAGAATAATGAATTCGTCGCCGCCAAGCCGTGCAAGAAGATCGCCATCGCGAATGGTACGCTGCAGCCTTTGGCCAATCACAACAAGCACATCGTCGCCGACACCATGACCATAGGCATCATTGATCTGTTTGAAGCCATTAAGATCAAGAATGATCACAGCATGGACGGCGCCGGTGCGTGGCGGAGACGCAACTGCCATCCGCAACGCTTCCTCGAATTGCCGGCGATTGGCAAGGCCAGTCAAAGGGTCCTGATAGGCCAGAATACGGGCCTGTTTCTCCGCTTCAATCCGGCGCGCGATTTCACGTTTCTGCTCTAGATAACGCCTTATGGCAAAGCCGAGCAAGCCAAGTGCAAGGACGGACCCGAGCAGTAGCGTCTCATCCAGTTCGATCAGCAATTCGCCAGAACTGACGCTTCCTTCGGTTTCGAAAATATCGATCTGAAAAGCCACATAGGCAAGCACCAGCAAAATCGCCAGCAGAATACCCAAATCCTGTATGCTCACACGGTTGCGCACAACGAAACTCCAGAATCGCGCATAAAATCCGACGGACTCATTCTCACGTTTTCCCTGCATAATCTGTTCGTTTCCAACCCCAGACCGATCATTTGTGTCCGGCAGCATTGCTGGCTGCCCGAGCGGTTGCCGCAATGGAGCAACGTGATCAGAAATCACGCATCCTATTGCGACAGCTCGTATCTCGCCGGTCTTTTATGCTTTTTACTCTAGTTGAAGTAAAAGGCGTAGGACGCAAAGTTTCCTTCGAAGATATTGGTAATCTGGCTCCATTCACCGCTGGTCATGGCCGGACCATCCTGCAGATACGGTACGGCTGCCGGGCCAGTTACCCAAAGCACCAAGTCAAAGGGTTTTGGATCGTCGAAAACCTTTGCAAGGTTGATGCCTTTATCAAAGCGCCAGTGAGGAACGAGGATCTTGCCATCAAGGGCCGCTTCAAACTGTGAGAGCACGGCAAGCCAGGCCTGAATACGTTCAGGCGTCACATCAAAGGACGGCAGAACACCGCTCTTCTGTTTTGGTCCTGGCAGCCATTCGTGATCGTCGTCAGTTTCCTTGTCGATCAACGCCCAGGTTTCGCGATTGAGCACAATGACCTTTTTCAGGTGATCGCGCACCTCGCTCCACATGGCTTTGTCAGCAACCGGCCAGCGGATTGTGTGGATGAGTGTAACAAAATCGGCGATATCATCAGCTTGCGCTTTTCTGACACCGAACATCGTCTCATCTTCGCCGCCCTTGCCGTTGGCCTCTGACATGGTCGAGACGGCCCGCGGAAAGACAACACTGAAGCTGCTGTTCCAGCTTTCGGAAAAATCGTGGGAAAGCCATGCTTTGGCGACAGCCATCAGAAGGTTATCATAACCTTGCAGCCATTTCGCATCGGCAGTGTCAAAACCAACGATGAATGGTACAGGCTCGCCCTTCTCGTCCGTATCGGAAAAGGCGCGGCCAATGTGATCCTCCGGGCCGACTGTCCCGTCACCGTTCCAGTCAAACCGCGCAACGGAAAGATCGACTTTCAGCTTTGCCGGCTTGTTGCCAACGGCGGCAAGCGCCTTGTCGGCGGAATCGAGATCAGCAATGAATGCTGCAAGAATCCCGCGAAACTGGTCGTAGGTGATGGGCTCCGGATTATAATTTCTGGCAATCTCGCTGGAACCACGTCCGAGAAACATCTCATAACCATCGGACTTTGAGCCAAATCCATAACGATAGAGCGATTGTGACAGCTTTTCGAATGCCCGGGCCGAGCGTACGAGTCCGAGACCGAGCTGCGCATCGGCGTTGTCAGTGGCTTTGGCAGCCAGAGCAATCATTTGCTCATCGGCTTCACCGATCCGGCCATTGGCCAGATATTTCTGGAACAATTCAGTTGCGGCACTTTCTGCCCGCGCTGCCGCCGACAGGTTAAAACAGGCAAAGCTTGCCACGACGATCAGGGAAATGAGTTTTTTCACGCAGATTTTCCGTTGTTGATGACATCAAACAACGGATTGATAGTCTGGAGAAACGCAAAAGTCTGCAAAATACAATCAAGCTGGTCAGTTATACACTTTTAGCTTTCGTGTTTTTAAAGCGAAAACTTATCGTCCTGTGTAAATTGACCTGCCTTTTCAGACTCTGATCGCAAGACTTCCTGCATACGATCCAGTGTGCGCATGGCAGCGAAAAGCACTTCCCGGTCATGCTGGTGTGCTTCGAAAAGAGCGACGAAGGCCGGGTTGGTGATTTCATGCGGTTTTGGTGCCGCCTTGGCCTTGTTCAAACTCTCATCAGCTGCGCGTCTTGCTTTATCGACCTGATTACGCGCCGCATCCACATCCGACAACGTCTTGAAATACTGGCTCATTGTGCGCTTTGCCGATTTTGGTGAACGTCCGACGACACCGGAGAGCAATACCTGATGGCCCTGCTCTACCGGAGTGCTGTTCCCGGCTCGCCCGGAAGATCTGCTGTTCAAGTCGGATATGCTTTTCATGGGCCATTCTCTTACGATTGGCCTGAGCATAGGGCATCGGTCCCTGGGCTGAAACGAAAGCGCGGTTAAAACATCGGCAAAAACAGGCACCGGATTCCGGTTCTGTCTCTCTTGCTAGAACCAGATTGCGTTTTGCCAGCCTCCCAACTCTTTGGGAGGCTCGCGCCTCAAGAATCATATTCCGGCTTTTTCGGGATGACGGGCGGCCTGCAACCATCGCATGTAAGCAGTTTTACACGGGTTCGAGCATACCAAACCATGCCACAAGCCCGAGCACGCCAACCCCTAAAACAATCTCCATAAGCGTTCCATACCATATCGCCTGTATCGAATTTACATTGTGGGTTCTCATGCGCGGCACAAAGATATAGCGGTTCACAATGGCCAGCGCCGTCAGGAGGATTACGAGGATGATCTTCAACGCCAGCAATGCCTGATAGGGCGAGGAAAAGTCCTTTGGAATATGTCCAAGAGTAAGAAAAGTGTTGATCACACCGGATATGATCACAAGCGCAACAGCAATATGACCTGCCGTGGAAAATCGCATCAGCGCCAATTGCGCAGACTGATGATATCCGGGCTGGCGCAACAGGCGAAGAACCAACATGACCGGGATCAGCGCTCCGATCCACGCGCCGCCCGATAGGACATGCACCATGTCGTTGAGACGATGGGCCAAGCCAACCCAACCATCTTGCATTGTTGCGTGGCCTGACAAAGCCAAGCTTATCAGGAGCAATCCAGATCCAGCCACGGTGACAGCAATTGCTTTTCGCATTGGCAAGACGAGCGCGGGCGTGAGCAGCGATGCGGCAATTGCCTGAATGAGCCAGGCGTTACCAACGCTGGTTTCGAGCAAAACGTCCCGGATCGTCGATAGATCAACAGCGTCGCTCCAGCCCTGCCCGATGGCTCCCGCCTGAAACGGAAGCGCCAGGAATGTCGATGCAATAGCCAGAATAATGGCGCTGACACGCGCAGTGCGAAGGCGTTGCCCGATGTCCAATCTAAGAGCTTGAGGTACAAGCAACGCCAGATAGGCAAACGCACCCCACAGGAACATCGCAGATAGGTTGCGAACGAGCCTGCAAAGAATGAGCGCGGTTTCCGCTTCCATCAGGGCTTAACGGTGAAGGTGTAGCTGCCCTTAGTCTTATGGCCATCGGTTGAAAGCACCTGCCAGTTGACCGTGTATCCACCCGCCGCAAGAGGTTTGGAGATTGGTATCACCATTGTTTTGTTATCGCCCGTTGCCAACTTCGCCTTATCAGTCGCAACGGCGGTTTTGTCTGTTCCGGTCAAAGTTGCCGACGAGAATTTCAGATTAAGCCCTTCCGAAAATGTCAGATCAAGCTCGCTCGGCGATGTGGTTACAACTGCGTTTTCGGCGGGTGTTGCGCTTTTCAGATGTGCGTGCGCAAGTGCCTCGCCCGCTATGCCGATGCTGAGAATGGCGGCAAGGGTGAGAATATGGGGCAGCTTGGACATGGGAACTCCTTGAGGCGATGGTTGAGAAGGCGCTGTTGCACAGTTGCAGTGGAAACTAAGCCGGATTTTGGCCCGTTCATGTCGTGTTGCCTTCTATTGGCGATGGCAAATTGGCACAGACCCGCAACATCCATCTACGCCCATCGCTGCGCAGTTCGGTGAAACTCAACGGCTCAACATCAATACGCCAGAATGCGGAAACGGGTGCCTGCAAAGTATAGAGAATGGCAGCACGGACGACCAAGGCATGGCTCACGACGATAGTATGACCGCCATCATCCAAATGCGCCTCCATCCAGTCCGAAACCCTTTGAAGAAGATCATTGAAGGATTCGCCCCCATGTGGCGCCGAATCTGGATCAGCCATCCAGTTCCCGGCATTATCAGGATCTGACGCATGAATATCGCTGAGCGGTCTTCCTGCCCAGCGTCCATAATCCATATCTGCCATGGCTGCATCGACTGTGGCTTCCAGCCCTAAGGCTTCGGCGGTCTGCCGCGCACGCAGCGCAGGGCTGGTCAAAAAATGGTGCGCATGGCGCAATTGACCGGCGAATCCAGCCGCGCGCTGTGTCTCTCCCGGAGCAAGCGCTTCATCAAGCGGAAATGCACCCGCATGCGTCGCTGATGTCGCTCCGTGACAAACAAATGTCAAACGCGTGGCTTTTGTCAAAATATCCCCTGCAAACTCTTGAGAAAAATACGAAAACAGCCCCATGGCCGTTCATTGACAGCGTGCAGCGCGCACAGATATAAACGTGGAGTTGCGGGTTTGGAAGCCGGTGAAATTCCGGAGCGGTCGCGCCACTGTAATTCAGTCAGCTGTTCATATGCTGGTTGTAAGCCAGACCCTAACCGTAGCATCATTCATTCCGTTATCGAACGCGTCATTCTGGGAGAAAGTTTATGTCCGATATCACTCTAGCACCTGCAGCCGGCGTCACACCAATTCCTCTTGGTGAAGTTCTGCCGTGGGCCATTTTTGGCGGCCTGCTTCTGCTGCTTGCGATCTATTTTATCGGCGCGGAAGAAGGCGCAATGTCACTCTTCTCGGGCATGTATGTGCATGAATTCGTGCATGACGGCCGCCATCTCCTCGGCTTCCCCTGCCATTAAGGAGATCGGTCAATGACTAGAAACCTTTTGATCCGCGGCATGATCGCGGGTTTGCTGGCTGGTTTGCTGGCCTTTGGTTTTGCCCGGGTTTTCGGTGAACCACAGGTCGATCATGCCATTGCTTTCGAGGAAAAGATGAGCCAGGCCGCCGGTGAAGTCGCCGAACCTGAGATCGTCTCCCGCGAAACGCAGGCTGGCCTTGGCCTTTTCACCGGCGTTGTTGTTTTCAGCACGGCTCTTGGTGGATTGTTTTCTCTGGTCTTCGCTTTTGCCCATGGCCGGGTCAGTTCATTCAGCCCGCGTGCAACGGCGGCGCTGCTCGCCTTGGCTGGTTTCATTGCGATTGTGCTGGTGCCCGCCATCAAATATCCCATGAACCCGCCCGCAGTCGGTAGTCCTGATACGATTGCCGCCAGAACGGAACTGTTCTTTGTTATGCTGGTGGTATCTGTCGCTGCCCTTGCTGCAGCTACGGGACTGGCAAGCCGCCTGCGTGCCCAGCATGGTGCGTGGAATTCGGCGTTGATTGCCGGTGCCGCCTATGTCGTTTTCATTGCTCTCGTGCAGTATCTTCTGCCGGCAATCAACGAAGTTCCGGAACAGTTTTCACCGACCGTTCTATGGAACTTCCGCGTTGCCTCGCTTGGCTTGCACGTGGTCATCTGGACGACCATCGGCCTTGTCTTCGGCGTTCTGGCTGAACGGGTTTTGGCTTCGCACCGTCCAAGCTACCGCTTGCAAACCGCTCGCTGATCGACTTGCCTGAACGCCTGCATTGCGGCGTTCAGGCCCGACTCTTATAGACGCGTCTCCCGCCGCCGATTGGATTGTTATGAGATCGGAAACATCAGGAAAATATCGGCGACGCGCAATTGGTCCGCTTGCCGGAGCCATCATCACCTGCATACTGTTGTTTTTATCACCAAACTCGGTTGCTTGGGCACATCGCAGCAGCGCAGGCACCGATACATCAGGTATTTCCATTCCAAGTCTATCCCACGGTGAAATGGCCATCATTGCCAATTATCGCAAGTCGATCCTTGACCTTGCGGCACGGATGACCCGCACGGATGAAACATTCCGGCGGCTCGTCAATTACACCAATATTCAGTACAGCTACTGTCTCTGGGGCATCGTTCCCGGCAGTGTTACCGACGAGGAGAGCCCTTTCAACGCGTGCTCGCATGCCTATCTGGCTGCAGTGAAGGCGGTGCTGGTCTATATGCGCGACATGCCTGAGCACAGGACCACTGTTGACGCACTGGTCTCCGATATTGATGCCGAACTTGTGCGCAATGGCGGGTCGTTTGTCATGTGCCAGTACAGCGGCGATCCTTATAATACCGCCAATATTATTCGTCCGCGCTGGAGTGATATTCCCCGCCATCTGACCAGTCTGCTATCGTTCCTGAGTTTTGCAGTTACGTTTCTTGCCGCGGGCTTTATCTTCATGCAATTTACACGCGCGCCTCAACGCCCGCTTACCGCCTCGTAGAACGAATTTATCGGTTGCTGGGTGACAAGTGGGGTGTCTTTGAAGCGTCTCATTTCAATTTTGGAAAATCGGACGATGCGTCAGCTCTTCATCGCATTGCGCAACGGCACCTTGGTGTTTGCTGCGATCCTGCTTGGCGCAATGTCCGCCAGCGTTGCGGATGAAAATCGAACGCGGCAAGTCAATGAGCAACTGGATGGTTTGGTAAGAGAACCTCTTTCACTGAAGGTGACTTTGCAGGATGGCCGGCAGGCAACTCTCGATGCTTTTGTAACGCGCCCGAACAAGTCTGGACGGTTTCCCATTGCCTTGATTACACACGGTACCAACGGAGATGCGAGCGATCGCAAACTTAACCCAAATCGCTTCTCTTCTCCGGCCATCGCATTTGCCCGGCATGGCTATGCCGCCGTTGTCGTCCTGCGGCAGGGATACGGCAAATCAACTGGCGATAATGAATATGGCGGCGGCACCTGCAAGTCCCCTAGGCATGCGAGGGCGGGTAAAGTTGCGCGTGACAATCTCATTGCCGCATTGAAAGCGATACGGGACCAACCCTGGGCATCAAGCGACCAGACACTTCTTATTGGAATGTCCTCTGGCGGCTTCGGAGTGCTTGCAACGGCTGCCTTGAATCCGCCGGGTGTGCAGGCTGTCATCAACTTTGACGGCGGACGCGGCGCTCCGGAGAAAGGGCGGTTTTGCGACCAGAATGGTCTCATGAATGCGATCAAATCTTACGGACAGACAGCCCATATCCCAACTCTTTGGATATATTCCGCTAACGACATGTCATTCTCGCCAACTCTTGGCCGGAAAATGTTTGATAATTACCGGCAAGCAGGTGGTGTGGCAGAGTTTTTTCAAACGGCTGCCTTCGAGGACGATGGCCACACCATTTTAATATCCGCTCCGGAAAGCTTCTGGTGGCAACGGGTCGCCCTCTTCCTGAAGAAGAACAAACTTTCCAATGAAGAACTGGTTACTCTGTCAAACGCCAATTTGTTGCCACCGGACAATATGTCCTTGCGAGGATACGATGCATTTAAGGAATATCTGGCGATGCAGTCCTACGAAAAGGCGTTTGCAACAAACGTCGAGGGTGCCTGGGGTTGGACAACATGGGCACGAACCCAGGAAGAGGCCGCAAAGCGAGCAATTACTCTATGTCAGAAGGGTCGGAAAAAGAATGAGACTGAATGCACCTTGTATGCTGCGGGCAACCAAATGGCCGCCCATGAAAAATCTCATTGATTCATATCTCCCGTTCAATCTTCATTCCTTTCATAGCTGCGCTACATTACGTCAGCCTATGGGCAATACGTCACATTTCCTATGATGTGCGCAAAAGCCATATGTCTGGATCGTTTTGATCGATTGAACGTTACTGCCTTTCGCTACACCTCGTCACAGCCAAGGACACCTCATGCCATCCTTTGATTATATTCGCCCCATTCTCCTGTTGCTTGGCTCCAATGTTTTCATGACATTTGCCTGGTACGGGCACCTCAAGTTTGAAAACCGGCCACTTTTTCTGGTTATCCTCGTCAGCTGGATGATTGCCTTTGCCGAGTATTGCCTTGCTGTGCCAGCAAACCGTTATGGCCACGAAATCTATTCCGCAGCCCAGTTGAAGACGATTCAGGAGGTAATTACCCTTCTGGTTTTCGCCGGTTTCTCGGTGATGTATCTGGGCGAGAAAATCACTATCAATCATCTCGTGGGTTTTGCCATGATCTGCGCCGGTGCATTTTTCGTGTTCAAAGGACCACTTTGAAAGTCAGATAATAGCAAAGATTCCCATAGTAACAAAGCTCCCAATGCTTTGGCCTATTGCATTATTATCTTAAAAAACGCAATATGAGAATCATGTGGGTATCCTACAGAATCTATGGATTCTACTTGACAGCCTGATCAAGATAAGCCTCGGAAAACTAGTTAGTCGATTAAATTAATAATACAGCTGGGAGACATGTTTCTTTCGCCTCCCAGCCACACAACGACTTTGCCGCAATTAGCTAACCATTACGGAATGTATAGGCGTAGCCATTGAGCGCCGGGGCACCGCCGAGATGGGCGTAGAGCACCTTTGATCCTTCAGGAAAAAACCCTTTGCTGACCAGATCAATCATGCCTTGCATGGACTTACCCTCGTAGACAGGATCGGTGATCATACCTTCAAGCCGCGCGCAAAGTCGTATGGCCGCCTTGGTTTCCTCGGACGGTACGCCGTAGATCGGATAGGCATAATCCTCGTTCAGGATTACGTCTGCTTCGGTCAGATCCTTACCCAGCTCGACCAGCTCTGCCGTGCGCTGTGCGATCTCCAGCACCTGCGCTTTGGTCTGTGCAGGTGTTGCCGAGGCGTCAATGCCGATGACATTGCGTTCACGCCCATCCTTGGCGAAACCAACCAGCATGCCCGCATGGGTTGATCCCGTTACCGTGCAGACGATGATATAGTCAAACTTGAAACCAAGTTGCGCTTCCTGTGCCCGCACCTCCTCAGCAAAGCCGACATAACCCAGCCCGCCATATTTATGCACTGAAGCACCAGCAGGAATCGGATAGGGCTTGCCGCCTTTGGCCTTCACATCCTCAATGGCATTTTCCCAGCTTTCGCGAATACCGATATCAAAGCCTTCATCAACCATTTCCACATCAGCGCCCATGATGCGGCTCAAAAGGATGTTTCCCACGCGATCATAAACAGCATCCTCATGCGGGACCCAGCTTTCCTGTACGAGACGGCATTTGAAACCGATCTTTGCAGCCGTCGCCGCAACCATGCGGGTGTGGTTTGACTGCACGCCCCCAATGGAAACAAGTGTATCAGCACCCGAAGCAATCGCGTCCGGCACGATATATTCAAGCTTGCGCAGCTTGTTGCCACCAAATGCCAGCCCGGAATTGCAATCGTCGCGCTTGGCGTAAAGCTCCACCTTGCCGCCCAGATGTTGCGACAGTCGGCTTAGTTTCTCGATAGGCGTCGGTCCGAATGTCAGTGGATAGCGTTCGAATTTTTCCAGCATAGTTTTCCCCTTGATGGAACATTGTTGCTGGCAAAACGCTACCACCCATCAAGAGAAAGGTGCTCTCATAGTTAAGCTTAAAATTTCCGAAACTGATCTTCAAAATTTCGCTTGATACGATAATCTCTTATATCTTGGTTGAACAATGGAAGATTCTTTCATGACTGGTGATCTCGATCGTATCGATATGAAGATGTTGCGGTATCTGCAAAAGAATGGGCGGTTGACCAATGCGGAACTGGCAACGCTTGTGGATGTCAGTCCCGCCACCTGCCACAGACGGACACAGCGATTGTTTGAAGACGGGTATATCAAGACCGTGCGGGCAATGGTGCAGCCGCAAAAAGTCGACCGCGGTGCGCTTGTCATGGTCGGCGTGGTGCTGGACCGCTCAACCCCTGAGAGTTTCGCCCAATTCGAGCAAGCGGTGACAAAACTGAGTTTTGTTCTCGACTGCAATCTTGTCGCTGGCGATTTCGACTATTTTCTCAAAATCCGCGTCAAGGACATGGCCGACTTCAACCGCATTCACGGCAGCCAGCTCATCGCCCTGCCCGGCGTTCGCCAGACCCGAACTTTTTTCGTCATGAAAGAAGTGATCGATAATGCACCGCTGGATTTCTGAAACGCGGCGTTACCGGCCCATGTCGCTCTTGGTGTTCTTGTAGATGTTCACGCCAAGCTCGCGGATTTTCTTGCGCAGCGTGTTGCGGTTGAGCCCGAGCAGTTCCGCTGCCTTGATCTGGTTGCCATGGGTGGCTGTCAGGCATGAGAGAATGAGCGGATATTCCACTTCCTCAAGCACACGCTGATAAAGCCCGACCGGCGGAAGATCATCACCATAGGAGAGGAAATAGCGCTGCATGTTCAGTTCCACCGCCTGGGCGATAGTGATATCCTCGTTGGACATTGAATTGGAGGAAGGTTCGGTCGGGCGAAGATCGGCTTTGAGTTCCGCTTCGATCACATCCGCATTGATTTCTTCCTGCGGATAAAGCGCAGCCAGACGGCGCACCAGATTTTCCAGTTCGCGCACATTGCCCGCCCACGGATAGCGGCGCATCAGATCGAGACCATCGGCAGTGATGCGTTTTTCCGGCAGACCGTCTTTTGCCGCCATCTTGAAGAAATGCCTGACCAGATCAGGAATATCCTCGCCGCGCTCGCGCAGCGGCGGAAGTCGTAGCGGCACGACATTCAGGCGATAATAGAGATCTTCGCGGAACATGCCCTGATTGATCAGTGTGCGCAGATCCTTGTTGGTCGCGGCCACGATACGCACATCGGTTTTGATCGGTGTGCGACCGCCAACGGTCATATATTCGCCCTGTTGCAGCACCCGCAGCAGCCGCGTCTGCGCTTCCATCGGCATATCGCCGATTTCATCGAGGAACAGCGTGCCGCCATCGGCCTGTTCAAACCGGCCGCTTGAGCGGTTCTGCGCGCCGGTGAAGGCACCCCGCTCATGGCCGAAAAGCTCGGATTCAATCAGATCGCGCGGAATAGCCGCCATATTGATGGCAACGAACGGACCTTTACGACGGCGGCCATACTCATGCAGCGCACTCGCTACGAGTTCCTTACCTGTGCCGGACTCACCTGAAATCATCACTGTGAGGTCGGTCTGCATCATGCGGGCGAGAACACGATATATATCCTGCATGGCTGGCGAACGACCAACCAGAGGCATCGTGTCGGGCTGTTCCTCATTGGCCCACTTTTCCGGCTTTTTCTTCGGTTCCTTCAAAGCGCGGCCAACGATGCTGACCAGTTCGGTCAGATCGAAGGGCTTTGGCAGATATTCATAGGCACCCGCCTCCGAAGCGCGGATTGCGGTCATAAAAGTGTTCTGCGCACTCATGACGATGACGGGCAAATCTGGACGCGATTTTTTGATACGTGGCAGCAGGTCGAAGGCGTTTTCATCCGGCATTACCACGTCGGTGATAACAAGATCACCATCGCCAGCAGAAATCCAGCGCCACAGGGTGGCGGCATTGGATGTGATGCGCACATCATAACCGGCACGCGAAAGTGCCTGATTGAGGACTGTTCTGATTGCTGCGTCGTCATCCGCGACGAGAATGCTTCCCAAGCTCATGATCAGAACCCTGCCTTTTTCGTAATAATCATTTCATCCGCATGATCCTCGACCGAAGGATCGCTTTGCCATGCGGGCATCAGAATGCGGAACGTGGTTTTGCGCGGCACGGAATCACACTCGATCACGCCGCCATGATCGCCCACAATCTTGGCAACAAGTGCAAGGCCGAGACCGGAGCCATTGGGCTTGGTTGTGATAAACGGATCGAAGAGATGCGGCATGATATCAGGCGAAACACCTGCTCCAGTATCCTGCACGCAGAATTCCAATGGCAGTGACACGCGGTTGCGAATACCCGGAATAGACAGGCGAATACCGGGCCGGAAGGCCGTCGATAGGGTGATTTCGCCCGGTTCGTTTGTCCCGATGGATTCGGCGGCGTTCTTCACCAGATTCAAAAAGACCTGCACCAACTGGTCGCGATTGGCGAAGACATAGGGCAGTGACGGGTCATAATCCTCGTGGAATTTGATGTGACTGGCAAAGCCGTTCTTGGCAATGGCTTTCACATGATCAAGCACAACATGAATATTAACGGCTTCACGCTCGATTGGTCGCTCGTCCGAAAAGACTTCCATGCGGTCGACAAGCGAGACGATCCGGTCAGTCTCATCGGTGATCAGCCGTGTCAGCGCACGGTCATCATCATTGAGCCCGGTTTCCAATAGCTGCGCCGCACCGCGAATTCCCGATAGCGGGTTTTTGATCTCGTGTGCCAGCATGGATGCAAGGCCCGTCACCGAGCGTGCCGCACCGCGATGGGTCATCTGGCGGTCGAGCTTCTCAGCCATGGATCGCTCCTTGAACAGGATAACGATCGAGCCCGGCGCTTCGCTGACGGGTGTCACATAGAGATCAACGATCCGGTCCTGTCCAAGACGCGGCGAAGAGACATCGACACGATACTCATTGATCGGCGATGGGCTTTCGCGCACCTGTTTGACCAGAGCCAGCAATGGGCTGCCGAATGGCAACAGCATTTCAAGCGTATTGCGGCTCAATATGCTGGCGCTGGAGCGGAAAAAGGCTTCCGCATCGGCATTGGCATAGGAAATATGCCCCGTCTCATCGAGCATGATCACCGGATGGCGGATGGCATTGAGAACAGTGCCTGCCAACTTGTCGTCCATCGTAACATTGTCTGCCGACGTCATCATGCAACCTTCTTCATGTCGTGTTCGTCAGACCGCGAGAGCGCGGCATGCAGGCGTCCAGCAACCAGACGCGGGTTTGTCTCGGTCATAATCCCGGCGCGTTCAGCGGCGCTGATATCAACACCGTGCTTTTCCAGATACCAGCCAAGATGTTTGCGGGAATGGCGAATGCCTGTCTGCTCGCCATAATGGGCCAGCATCGCCTCGTAATGGGCGACAGCGTAATCCGCAATCATATCAGTGTTTTGGCCACTCTTACTGCCATGCACGATCAGTCCGGGAAGCCATGGCTGCCCATAGGAACCCCGTCCGACCATGACGGCATCAGCACCGGAAGCTTCAAGAATACCGGCTGCGTCATCACGGTTCAGCACATCGCCATTGGCAACAAGCGGTATCGAAACCGCATCTTTCACGGCGCGGATTGCGCGCCAATCGGCTTTGCCCTCATAGAACTGGCAGCGTGTGCGCCCATGCACCGTCACCATCTGGATACCGGCCTGTTCGGCGCGGCTAGCAAGTTCAGGTGCATTGATGGTGTCATCGTCCCAGCCCAGCCGCATTTTCAGCGTCACAGGAACCTTGACTGCACCGATAGTCGCTTCGATAAGCGTCAAAGCGTGATCGAGATCGCGCATCAGCGCCGAGCCGGAAAAACCGCCCGTCACTTTCTTAGCCGGGCAGCCCATATTGATATCGATAACATGCGCGCCCTCGCCTTCGGCAATACGCGCGGCTTCCGCCATCCACTTTGTCTCGCGTCCAGCGATCTGCACCACATGCGTGCCAAGACCATCACCGCGCAGCCGCAGCAGATTACCGCGCTCACGCGTACAAAGTTCCGCGCTTGCAACCATTTCAGATACAACCATGCCCGCTCCTGCCTTCCACGCCAGTTGGCGGAACGGCAGGTCGGAAACCCCGGACATTGGCGCAAGGAACACCCGGTTACGCAGGACAACGCCGCCTATGTTGAGTGGTTGATGCAGATCAGTCACGTCACTGTTGCCTGTTTCGTATGCAATTTTCCAATCGCCTATCCTTTAGACAGGAACACCTGGTTAGGCAAGGCAAAGAGCACCTGGAAGTGACTAGTTTTCGTTTAAACCTCTGGTCTTTCGCTTCGGCAACAGGTAACGCAGTTGGAAGTTACGGAGAGAAGTGTGGCGGCAGGTACAGACGACAGACAGATGCGGGTAGCAGCCGTCATTGTGGCGGCTGGTCGCGGAGAACGCGCGGGCCAAAGCGTTGAAGGACCAAAGCAATATCGCAAGATCGGCGGTGAAGCGGTTCTGGCGCATACGCTGCGTGCTTTTCTCGGCTGTCCGTTCATCGATCATGTCGTTGTGGTCATCCACAAGGAAGACGAAACGCTTTTTGCGCAGGCAGCCGGTGATTATGCCCTGCAGGTGACGAAAGTCACGGGCGGACCGACACGGCAGGAATCAACCCGGCTTGGACTGCTTGCCCTCAAAGACAACGCTCCGGATCACGTGCTTATCCATGATGGCGTGCGCCCTTTCATCTCCGCTGATCTGCTTGAACGGGTGATCTTCAATCTGACACCACATATTGGTGTTCTGCCGGTACTTGCCGTTTCCGATACGCTGAAGGCAGCGGGCCATGATGCCATGGTCAGCGCCACGGTTCCGCGTGCCGGGCTTTATGCCGCCCAAACGCCGCAGGCTTTCCCCTATGAGCCGATCATGGCGGCGCATGATGCAGCATTCGCCATTGGCCGCTCTGATTTCACCGATGATTCCGCCATTGCCGAATGGCAGGGTCTGCCGGTGCGCATTGTCGAGGGCTCGGCTGACAACACGAAACTCACCTGGGCAAAGGATATTGATATGGCTGATGACCGCCTGTCCGAGAGACATGCCGCCTTTCCGGATGTGCGCACCGGCAATGGCTACGATGTCCACTCCTTCGAACCCGGCAATGGTGTGACGCTTGCCGGTGTGTTCATCGAACATGACCGCAAGCTCAACGGCCATTCCGATGCGGATGTGGCATTGCATGCTTTGACCGATGCCCTGCTGGCCACACGCGGCGCTGGCGATATCGGCACGCATTTCCCGCCATCCGATCCACAATGGAAAGGCGCTGCCTCACATATTTTTGTCGAACATGCGGTAAAGATCGTCAAAGCAGCGGGCGGACGGATTGCCAATGCGGATATCACCCTGATCTGCGAAGAACCGAAAGTTGGTCCTCATCGCGCGGCAATGACCGCAGCTCTGTCAAAAATGCTTGGAATTACGCCCGACCGCGTTTCGGTCAAGGCGACAACCAACGAGAAACTGGGCTTTATCGGCCGCAAGGAAGGCATTGCCGCCATCGCCACTGCGTCGGTGATCTATCCCGGTGGTTTACCGGAATGAGCGGGCTGATTGCGGAGGTAAAGGCCATCGCGGTTCTGGAAGCGTGCCGTCCCAAAGGCATTTTGCTGGCGACAGCGGAATCCTGCACGGGCGGCCTGATTGCGGCCTCCCTTACCGATATATCAGGTTCGTCCGACGTGGTGGATCGCGGCTTCGTCACGTACTCCAATGAAGCCAAGCACGACATGCTTGGTGTCTCCTCGGAACTCATAGACACACATGGCGCTGTCTCCGAGGAAGTGGCGCTTGCCATGGCGGCGGGTGCGTTGAAGCATTCCCGTGCGGGAATTGCAGTGTCAGTTACAGGTGTTGCCGGTCCCGGCGGCGGTTCCGCCGCAAAACCGGTTGGGCTTGTCTGGTTTGGCGTCGTCCTCAAAGGACAGGCACCACAGGCTGTGCGCCATATTTTCCCGGATCATGGCCGCGCAAGCATCCGTCACGCCGCGGTTAATACGGCGCTCGATCTGGTGCTCAAAATACTTGCCTGAAATCAGCTGCGCGTTACCCGGTAAGCCATACCAATTGCTTCCGGTGTCACAGGCTCAAAGCCGAATTTTGCATAGAGATATTTTGCCGGACCGTCAGCGACGAGACTGACATAAGCCCCCTCCTGCGCTTCCGCATCCAGATATGCCTTTAACGCTGTCATGATCTTTTTGCCAAGCCCGCGTGCCTGATGATCAGGGTCAACGGCAATATCCACCACCTGATAAAAACAGCCGCGATCGCCGACGATACGGCCCATGCCGACAGCCATGCCATCCAGTTTGATGGTCACACCGCAAATCGTATTCGGCAAGCCTATAGCCGCCGCTTCCCTGCTCTTTGGGCTCAGGCCCGAGATCAGACGCAACCGGCAGTAATCGTCAATGGATGGCGTTTCCATATGAACTGAAAAATCGGACTCACTGCGGCGCATCATTGTCTCCCATGCTGATTGCGCTCTTGCTTTAGCTGAATCGGCCAGACGCGATCAATCGCTTGATGTGCCAAAAATATTGCAGGTTCGTGGTTCGACAAGCTCACCATGAGGGAGAGTGATGATGAAAGGGAGCCAAGATTTGCTACATTGGTCACCATCTTTGCAACCCACCCCTCTCCCTCATGGTGAGCTTGTCGAACCACGCGCGATTGGTTTGCAACTTTTGCAGATAACAACGTTGCCCCCATGAGAATAGGCAATCAGCAGCATATACTTAGCCGGAGAAATAAATCAAACATGGGCTCTAAGGCCCCCGCCCATAAATCTGGTCAGCGCGTTTTTCAAAGGCTTCGGTGAATTTCCTAAAGGCAATATCGAACATCGATCCCATCAAAAAACCGAGTGTGCGGCTTTTGAATTCATAATCGATATAGAATTTTACCTCGGAATGCTCAGGATTGCCCAATGGCACGAACTGCCATTTATTGTCGAGATAACGGAAGGGGCCATCGATATATTTGGTCTCGATGACCTTCTCATCCGGCTTGAGCAGAACCTGGCTGGTAAATGTCTCGCGGATAAGTTTGTAGCCAACAGTCATATCGGCAATCAGCAGGGTCTTGCCATCCCGCTCCTTGCGCGAGCGTACTTTCAGGCTCTCGCACATGGGCAGAAACTGCGGATAGCTTTCCACATCGGCGACCAGATCAAACATCTGCTCGGCCCGATGCACCACGGGGCGTGTCGTATCGAATTTCGGCATTCAGTTAGCTTCTGTTGGCGTGCAGCGCCTCGCGTGCAGCCTTCAGCTTGGCAAAATCGTCACCCGCATGGTGCGATGAACGGGTCAGCGGGCTCGATGCAACCACAAGGAAACCCTTGGTCTTGGCAATCGTCGCGTAGGATTTGAATTCATCCGGCGTGACATAGTTGAGAACCGGGTGATGCTTGCGCGTTGGCTGCAGATACTGGCCAATGGTCATGAAATCCACATTGGCAGAACGCAGATCATCCATAAGCTGCAGAACTTCGTTCCGCTCTTCGCCAAGACCGACCATGATGCCGGATTTGGTGAAAATTGTCGGATCAAGTTCCTTCACCCGCTGCAACAGGCGGATAGAGTGGAAGTAACGGGCACCCGGGCGCACTTTGAGATAATTGGACGGCACGGTTTCGAGATTGTGGTTGAACACATCAGGACGCGCAGCAACAACGATCTCCAGAGCGCCATCCTTGCGCAGGAAATCCGGTGTCAGGATTTCTACAGTGGTGCCGGGTGAAATCTCGCGGATTGCGTTGATGACGTCGGCAAAATGCTGGGCACCACCATCGGGCAGATCATCACGATCAACGGAGGTGATAACAACGTGGGTCAGACCCATCTTCTTGACGGCCTTTCCGACATTTTTAGGCTCGTTCGGATCAAGCGCCGTCGGCAAGCCTGTTGCAACATTGCAGAACGCGCAGGCGCGTGTGCAAATCTCGCCCATGATCATGAAGGTCGCGTGCTTCTTGTCCCAGCATTCACCAATATTGGGGCAGCCAGCCTCTTCGCAAACCGTCACGAGATTGTGCGAACGGACGATATCGCGCGTTTCCGAATAGCCCTTGGAAACAGGCGCCTTGACGCGAATCCAATCCGGCTTCTTCAGAAGCTCCGTATCCGGTCGATGCGCCTTTTCAGGATGCCGCAGGCGCCGTTTTTGATCGATCGTATCGAGAACCGTTACCATCACAATGTCCTAGTTTGAGGATCTGGCTTTGCCAAAAATCCACAGAATGATAATTGCACCAGCAGTCGCAACGATCAGATTTCCAAAAAAGCCGTAAAAGTTGAAATTCAACAATCCGGCAAGTGTGCCACCGACGAAAGACCCGGCAATACCAACAAGAATATTGGTGAACAAGCCGTGATTTCGGTTCATCGCTTTCTCAGCGATATATCCTGCGATGAAACCGATGAGCAGCATTCCGAAGAAACCGACCCCTGGCATGCTCATGATACTGACTGGTTGATCTGTCATCTCTGCTCGCTCTATCGTCCTGACGCAATTGCAATGGCACGAAACACCAGAGCCCATATAACACCGAAAAGAAAACCGCCCAACCCGCAGGCCACAGTCACTGTCCAGACACCGGCCCAACCGCCAATGGCCGTGCCATTGATGGATATGGTGTTGCCGGAAAGCAGACTCAAGGCGGATGCGGCAAACCCCAGCCCAAAGCCGATCAGTGTCGACCATTTGAGGATTGCCCATGACAGGCGAATCCAGGGTTTGCTATCCTTGATGGTGACCAACGGGCCGGTAATCCTTTCACATATCAGGCGTTCAAAACGCGTCCATAGGCATCCAGCACGCTTTCCTTCATCGTCTCCGACAATGTCGGATGCGGGAAGATCGTATGCATCAGTTCTTCTTCGGTGGTTTCAAGGTTCATCGCGACGACAAAGCCCTGAATGAGTTCAGTGACTTCCGCACCAACCAGATGCGCGCCCAAAAGCTGACCCGTTTTCTTGTCGAAAACCGTTTTCACCATGCCCTGATCTTCACCAAGCGCAATCGCCTTGCCATTGGCAACGAAGGGGAAGCGGCCGACGCGGATATCGTAGCCTTCGGCTTTGGCCTTGGCTTCTGTCAGACCAACGGAAGCAACCTGCGGGTTGCAATAGGTGCAGCCCGGGATCTTGGCCTTGTCCATCGGATGGACATTCGGCAATCCGGCGATTTTTTCCACGCAGATGACAGCCTCGTGCTCGGCCTTGTGCGCCAGCATGGGCGGACCAGCCACATCGCCAATGGCATAAACGCCGGGAACATTGGTCTTGCCATAGGGATCGATGACAATGCAGCCGCGATCCGTCTTGATCCCAAGCGCTTCAAGGCCAATATTTTCAATATTGCCCTGAACGCCGACAGCCGAAACCATACGGTCAGCGGTGATCTTTTCGACCTTGCCATCCTTCTTTTCCACATGGGCGGTGATCGAGTTGGCTGATTTTTCAACCTTGGTGACCTTGGCATCAAGGATGATCTTCATGCCCTGCTTTTCAAACTGCTTGCGGGCGAAGTTGGAAATCTCCGTATCTTCGACAGGCATGACCTGCGACATCACTTCGACCACAGTCACATCAACACCCATGGTGCGATAGAACGAGGCGAATTCGATACCGATAGCGCCCGAGCCCATGACCAGCAGCGACTTTGGCATTTCTTCCGGCTTCATCGCCTCGAAATAGGTCCAGATCAGCTTGCCATCCGGCTCGATACCCGGCAGCGCGCGGGGACGGGCGCCGGTTGCAATGATAATGTGTTTTGCCGTGTAGGTGCCCTCGCCCAAGGCGTTCTTGGGCAATGGTGCCTGCGGCTCCATCGGCTTCTTGGTGGTCTTGGAAACGATGATTTCACCCGGCTTGGTCAGCTTGGCTTCGCCCCAGATGACATCGACCTTGTTCTTCTTCATCAGGAAGCCGACGCCGCCATTCATCCGCTCGGCAATGCCGCGCGAGCGCGCGACGATTGCCTTGAGGTCAGCTGTTACGCTGCCTTCGATCTTCAGGCCGTAATTCTTGGCATGTTCGGCATAGTGAAAGATTTCGGCCGAGCGAAGCAGCGCCTTGGTGGGGATACAGCCCCAGTTGGAGCAGATACCGGCAAGATGCTCGCGCTCCACAATGGCGGTTTTCAATCCCAGCTGCGCGGAACGGATGGCAGCGATATAGCCGCCCGGACCGGAACCAATGATGATCACGTCGTAATTATTGGCCAAGACTCGGGTCCTCCTAAGACTGAACTAAATATCGAGTATGCCTCGAACGATTGGTGCAATGGCTTTGCCGATTGCCCGTGTATTGTCTCTATCCAGATGCACGCCATCGACAGGCGATGTTTTTGCCACCGATCCCGCATCGAAAAAGCCGCAAGCGGCCTCTTTGGCGGCATCGTCATAATAGGCTGAGAGCAGGCGCGACTGCTCTATACCCTGCTCGAACACCAGCCTGAATTCCGGCCCGCCTGCCTCACCCAGTGCTGGCGGCGACATGATCAGGATATCAGGTGCTTTCACACCAAGCTGGTAAGGCGCAGTGCGCACAATTTCGATCAGCCGCTGCATACCGCGCTTGGTGCCCAATGCATTGCCGCAGATAAATGTCTTCATGTCGTTGGTGCCGAGCATGATGATGACCAGATCAAGCGGGAAATGCGTGCCAAGCGCCGTGGTTAGCGTCTTGGCAGCATTGCGCTCAAATCCTGAAAGATGATCATCGAAGGCGGTTGTCCGCCCGTTCAGACCATCGGCAACAATATTCACGTTGCTGCCAAGCTCCGCCTGCAATACCTGCGGCCAGCGGTCCTCCAGCGCATGACGCCCTGACCCGTCAGGGATATACCCCCAGGTCAGAGAATCGCCATAGCAGAGAACCGTTTTCATCGGCGGCCTCAGACCAGCATGCCCATCGGGTTTTCGATGTGGCGCTTGAAGGCCTGCGCAAGCTCGGCACCCAAGGCTCCATCGACGGCGCGGTGATCGGTCGACAGCGTCACGGACATGACCGTGGCAACCTTGATCTCACCCTTCTTGACGACGGCCCGCTCCTCACCCGCACCGATTGCCAGAATGGTGGCATGTGGCGGGTTGATGATGGCGGCAAAATCCTTGACGCCAAACATACCGAGGTTGGAAACAGCCGTTGTACCGCCCTGATATTCCTCAGGCTTCAACTTGCGATCACGCGCGCGCTTGGCCAGATCCTTCATCTCGTTAGAGATGGTGGACAGGGTCTTTTCTTCGGCCTTGCGGATGATCGGTGTGATCAGTCCGCCGGGGATCGAAACGGCAACACCCACATCGGAATGCTTGTGCTTGACCATGTTGGCTTCGGTCCAGGATACGTTTGCATCCGGCACGTCGCGCAGGGCCAGAGCCATCGCCTTGATGATCATGTCATTGACCGACAGCTTGTAGGCTGGGACATCGCCCTTTTCGGTCTTGCGCATTGGCGATGCCGCATTGATCTGCGCACGCAGCGCCAGAAGCGCATCGAGTTCACAATCAACTGTCAAATAGAAATGCGGAACGGTTGATTTTGCTTCGAGCAGGCGCTTGGCAATCGTCTTGCGCATGCCGTCATGCGGCACCAGCTCGTAGGAACCTGCCTCAAACAGTTTTAGCACCGTGTCATCAGACATAGGCTTCGGCGCTGCTGCCGGTGCAGCGGATGCTGCGGCGGCAGGCGCGGCTGCCTTGGCGCCACCGCCAGAGATTGCTGCTTCAACGTCCTTCTTGATCACGCGGCCATGGGGGCCGGAACCCGTAACGGCAGCCAGATCAATCCCGGCATCCTTGGCTATGCGGCGTGCCAGCGGTGACGAGAAACTGCGGTCGCCAGACTTTGCTGGAGCAGCAGCAGCCGGGGCTGCTGCAGGTGCTGGAGCGGCTTCTGGCTTCTTTTCTTCCTTGGGCGCTTCGGCTGTCGCTGGAGCAGTTGCAGCCTCTGCCTTGGCGGGAGCAGCGTCACCGCCACCCTTGGCAGCAGCAGCAACATCTTCGCCCTCGCCTGCCAGAATGGCGATCAACGCATTGACCTTGACGCCTTCAGTACCGGCAGGAACGACGATCTTGGCAACAGTGCCCTCATCGACAGCTTCGACTTCCATCGTTGCCTTGTCGGTTTCGATCTCGGCAATCACATCGCCGGGACCAACCTTATCGCCTTCCTTGACAAGCCATTTGGCGAGATTGCCCTCTTCCATCGTGGGAGAAAGCGCCGGCATGGTGATATTGATCGGCATATCGATTTCCTCCCCTTTACGCTGTGTATGTCACAGCTTTGACGGCCTCGACGATTTCAGCAATGTTCGGCAATGCCAGCTTTTCCAGATTGGCGGCATAGGGCATCGGAACATCCTTACCGGCAATCGTCAGGATTGGCGCATCGAGATAATCGAATGCCTGCTGCATGACGCGGGTGGCAATTTCCGTACCGACCGAAGACTGCGGATAGCCTTCCTCGATGGTCACGCAACGGCCGGTTTTCTTCACCGATTCCACCACAGTTGGAATATCCATCGGGCGGATCGTGCGCAGATCGATGATCTCCGCATCGATGCCAAGCTTTGTCAGCTCTTCCGCGGCTTTGACCGTATAGTTCATGCCAATGCCGAAGGAGACGAGCGTAACATCCGTGCCCTTCTTGTGGATGCGGGCCTTGCCGATCGGCAGGACGAAATCATCAAGCTTCGGCACATCGAAGGAATGACCGTAGAGGATTTCGTTTTCGAGGAAGATAACCGGGTTCGGATCGCGGATTGCAGCCTTGAGCAGACCTTTCGCGTCGGCAGCCGTATAGGGCATGACGACTTTCAAGCCCGGAATCTGGCTGTACCATGCGGCATAGCACTGGGAGTGCTGAGCACCAACGCGGGCAGCCGCACCACTTGGACCACGGAACACCATCGGTGCACCCATCTGGCCACCCGACATATAAAGTGTCTTGGCTGCCGAATTGATGATCTGGTCGATTGCCTGCATGGCAAAGTTGAAGGTCATGAACTCAACAATCGGACGCAGGCCGGTCATCGCAGCACCCACACCCACACCGGCAAAGCCGTGTTCGGTAATCGGTGTATCGACAACGCGCTTTGGACCAAATTCGTCGAGCAATCCTTGCGTGATCTTGTAGGCGCCCTGATATTCGGCGACTTCTTCACCCATAACAAAGACGTTGGGATCACGGCGCATTTCTTCGGCCATGGCGTCGCGCAGTGCTTCGCGCACAGTGGTCGAAACCATTTCAGTGCCTGCCGGAATATCCGGATCAGCGGCAACTTCAGCCTTTGGTGCAGCCGGAACGGTTGCAGCAGGCTTTTCAGCTGCGGCTTCCTGCTTTGGTGCTTCTTCCGTCTTGGCAGGCGCTTCGGCAGCAGCAGCCTTTGGCGCGCTGGCAGCATCGGCGCTTTCGCCTTCGCCAAGCAGAACGGCAATGACCGTGTTGACCTTCACATTGTCGGTGCCTTCGGCAACGAGAATTTTGCCGATTGTGCCTTCATCGACAGCTTCCACTTCCATCGTCGCCTTGTCGGTTTCGATTTCTGCGAGAACGTCGCCGGAAGTGACCTTGTCACCTTCCTTAACAAGCCATTTCGACAGTTTGCCCTCTTCCATGGTCGGCGAGAGCGCTGGCATCAGAATATCTACAGGCATGATCGCGCCTCCCTTAGAGCAGAATGTCGGTGTAGAGCTCGGATGCATCCGGCTCCGGATCGGACTGGGCGAAATCCGCTGCATCAGCAACGATATCGCGCACATCCTTATCGATGTTCTTCAGGTCGTCCTCGGTGGACCAACCTTTTTCGATCAACCGGTTCTTCACCTGCTCAATGGGATCGTGTTCGGAGCGCATTTTCTGCACTTCGTCCTTGGAACGGTATTTCGCCGGATCAGACATGGAGTGACCGCGATACCGGTAAGTCTGCATTTCCAGGATCATCGGGCCTTTGCCAGAGCGCGCCCATGCCGTGGCTTCCTCGCCAGCTGCCTGAACCGCACGGACATCCATGCCGTCAACCTGAATACCGGGAATGTTGAAAGAAATGCCGCGACGGGAGAAATCAGTTTCGGCCGAAGCGCGGGAAACCGAGGTGCCCATGGCGTAGCGATTGTTTTCGATGATGTAGATGACAGGCAGCTTCCACAACGCCGCCATATTGAAGCTTTCGTAAACCTGACCCTGGTTGGCAGCGCCATCACCGAAATAAGCCAGAGATACATTGCCGTTTTCGCGATAGCGATTGGCAAAAGCGAGGCCAGTACCGAGCGAGACCTGCGCACCGACGATACCGTGACCGCCGTAGAAGTTCTTCTCTTTCGAGAACATATGCATGGAGCCGCCCTTGCCCTTGGAAAGGCCGCCGCGGCGTCCGGTCAACTCAGCCATCACACCCCGGGCACTCATGCCGCAGGCCAGCATATGGCCATGGTCGCGATAACCGGTAATCACCTGATCACCCTCGATCAGCGCTGCCTGCATACCGGTGACAACAGCTTCCTGACCGATATAGAGATGGCAGAAACCACCGATAAAACCCATACCGTAAAGCTGACCGGCTTTTTCTTCGAAACGCCGTATCAGCAGCATCTCGCGGTAGGCTTCGAGCTCTTGCTCTTTTGTGAACTGGATTGGTTTTGGTGCTTTGACAGCAGAGGTCTGCGCGGGACGCGCAGGGCTTTTTTTCGCCCTCGTAGCCATATCTCACTCCCTGTTATTTTGTCTGGTGACAATAGCAGCAGGAGCAGAACTTACAATATGCAGATTTGAATAAGAGCTATGCAAATAAGATGTTCAAAATGCACAATAAAAGGTGAATTAACCGGATATCAGTTAATAGTCAAATCGCCGGAGCCACGCATGATTGTGACTTCATCCGGCCGCGAAACATTCAGCGCTTTGCGGGCTTGTTCATCCAGCATATCCCGCTCAATTGTCCCATCATGCATAAGTTGCACCTCCCGTTCAAGCTCTATGCGCGAAGTCTTGACGGCATCGTATTGCGCACGCAGCAGCTGCGTTTGCTCCTGCAGCTTGATCGTGGAGTAAAGACCATATTCGCCGTGATAGGCGTGGAAACCGAAATAGGCGAAAAACATGGTTGCAAGGATCGGCACGACAAGCCGTCCGCGATTGGTTTTCCGTCTCTGTTTTGTCCACATGGCAATGACCCGAAGGAATGCGGAATCAGGTCATCATGGCCTGATTAATCACACGGCCATAAAACAATGTTTTGCTTAACAGGCGATTAAATTCGGGTTTTGATTGAGGTGATGGGAGGCTGCGGAGGGGCTGCATGAATGTGGTTCGTGGTTGGTGGTTCAACAAGCTCACCATGAGGGAGCGAGGTGATGAACGGGAGTCATTTTCTGCAACGTTGGCGATTATCGTTGCAGACCTCACTCTCCCTCATGGTGAGCTTGTCGAACCACGAACCAAATCCATGCAGCCATCAATTTAAAAAAAATCACACCAACTTATCCAACACCATCCCACCTCGCTTATTCTGATGGTGTCCTTTCCGGCGGGAATGCTCCGGAAACTTTCTGAAGTCAGGAAAGGATCGGTGATTTCGTCTGCGGGGAGAACCCAACCGCAGGGGAAGCGGTTTTATCTCACAAGGGTAAAACCAGTCATCGGGACGGGCGATCCGGGAGTTTTCTTGGTTGAAACAGGAAAATCTCTGGGGAACGCACCAACTACACTACCCATAAAGACACCCGCGTTCCCTTTTGGATCGCCCGTCTTTCCCACCTTTTCAATAGCCAGACGCGAAAGCGGGTGTGGTGATGAGGAGGTACATTCCGTGACTGCAATGTTGAGGATGTATTCACCCCTCTCTGTCCTGTCGGACATCTCCCCCACAAGGGGGGAGATCAGCCTTCAATACTATCTTGCACAATCTGCAACGATTCCTGTTGTGCAAAGGCGTTGATGTCAATGTGATCTCCCCCCTTGTGGGGGAGATGCCTGACAAGGCAGAGGGGGGTGAGCGCCGCCGCTGCGTGGTTCGTGGTTCGACAAGCTCACCATGAGGGGCTTGGGTGGATGTAACGATAATCGCCAAAATTGCAGATCATAAAGGCCGCAGAATTTAGCACCCCTCATCCTGAGCCTGTCGAAGGGCGGACCACAAACCTCACATCAAACAAAAAGGGCGCCATCTCTGGCGCCCTGATGCAAAAGCAAATCCTTATCAGATGCTGCGGAAGATGCTGCGACCCGCATAACGGGCCTGCGGTCCAAGTTCCTGCTCGATACGGATCAGCTGATTGTACTTGGCGACCCGGTCCGAACGGGCAAGCGAGCCGGTCTTGATCTGTCCGCAATTGGTGGCAACGGCGAGATCGGCAATCGTTGAATCTTCCGTTTCACCCGAGCGGTGCGACATGACAGCGGTATAGGCCGCACGGTGCGCGGTATCCACGGCATCAAACGTCTCCGACAGCGTGCCGATCTGGTTGACCTTGACGAGGATCGAATTGGCCACACCCATCTTGATACCATCGCGCAGACGCGCCGAGTTGGTAACGAACAGATCATCGCCAACCAGCTGGCATTTGTCACCAACCAGATCCGTCAGATATTTCCAGCCTTCCCAGTCATCTTCGGACATGCCATCTTCGATGGTGATGATCGGGTAATCGGCAACCAGCTTGGCAAGATATTTTGCCTGTGTCTTCGGATCACGGGTCTTCTTTTCCCCCTCATAGACATAATTACCGTCCTTGAAGAATTCGGTGGCAGCACAATCCAAACCAATGGCGATTTCTTCACCCGGCTTGAAACCGGCCTTTTCAATCGACTCAACGATGAAGTCGAGCGCAGCCTGCGCGGTCTTGAGATTTGGAGCGAAACCGCCCTCGTCGCCGACATTGGTGTTATGACCGGCATCCTTCAGACGCTTCTTCAGCGTGTGGAACACTTCCGAACCATAACGCACGGCTTCGGCAATGGACGATGCGCCAACGGGAAGGATCATGAATTCCTGAAAATCGATCGGATTATCAGCATGCGCACCGCCATTGATAATGTTCATCATCGGAACGGGCAGGACGTGGGCGTTTGGTCCGCCGAGATAGCGATAGAGTGGCTGGCCGGATGCTTCGGCAGCAGCCTTGGCAACAGCAAGCGATACGCCCAGGATGGCATTGGCGCCGAGACGGCCCTTATTCGGTGTGCCATCCAGATCAATCATGGTCTTGTCGATATGGATCTGGTTTTCAGCGTCGAGGCCACCAATGGCATCAAAAATTTCGCCATTGACCGCATCAATGGCCTTCTGAACGCCCTTGCCGAGATAGCGTGTGCCGCCATCGCGCAGTTCAACCGCCTCATGTGCACCTGTCGATGCGCCTGATGGTACGGCAGCGCGGCCGAGAGAGCCGTCTTCGAGAATGACATCGACCTCAACAGTCGGGTTCCCGCGACTATCCAGAATTTCACGGCCAATAATATCGACAATAGCAGTCATAAGGCTTTTCCTTCAATTTACATTGGGCAGCATTCGCAACTGGAATAGCGAATGAAGATGACAAGGAAAATCCCCATTGAGACGATTTGTCGATCAAAACAGAAAAAAGGCCGTCAGAGACGACCTTTTTCCAGAATAGACGGTACAGCCGTCACAAAAACTGCTTACGCTGCTTTGTAATAGGAAACAGAGAGATCGCGCGCCTTGCGCCCGTCATTCTCCGTCAATTCCTTGATTGTGTGGGTCGGCGCCTGTTCCAGCTGGGGCCGCGTGAATGGCACGACGTATCCATCATTATTGGTATCATAATCCAGCATGGACCATGGAACAGCATGATATTTTTCGCCAATTCCAAGGAAACCGCCGAAGCCAACAACGGCAAACATGATTCCATCGGCTGATTTGTCCAGCATCACGTCTTCAATTTCGCCGATCTTTTCACCGGTTGTATTGTAGACATTCGTACCAATAACGCGTGTGGCACGGATCGCTGTTGTATGACCTGAATTGGTTGGCATTTGCTCACTCCTTTTCTGTTGTCACTGAAAGGGGAATGAACAAAGCCGCCCATGGTTGCATAAAAATTCAGGTTTTTTGCCCGGAACCTTTCAGAGGCCCTTGGCGATACGGTCGAATTTCAACAGTGTTTCCAGAAGACGCGGCATCTGGTCGAGCGGCACCATGTTGGGGCCATCGGAAGGCGCATTATCAGGGTCCTGATGCGTTTCAATGAAGACACCTGCAACGCCAACGGCCACAGCCGCGCGGGACAATGTTTCCACAAATTCGCGCTGACCACCGGTCGAACCACCCTGCCCGCCTGGCTGCTGTACCGAATGAGTCGCGTCGAAAATAACCGGTGCGCCAAAACCTGCCATGATCGGCAGCGAGCGCATATCGGAGACAAGCGTATTATAGCCGAAAGACGCACCGCGCTCGGTGACCATGACATTCGGATTGCCACTTTCCGTCACTTTGGCGATGACATTCTTCATGTCCCAAGGCGCGAGAAACTGACCCTTCTTGATGTTGACAATCTTGCCTGTCTTGGCAGCAGCGATCAGCAGATCGGTCTGGCGGCAAAGAAATGCCGGAATCTGCAACACATCCACCACTTCACCCAGAATGGCGCACTGCTCTTCCGTGTGAACGTCGGTCAGTGTCGGCAGGCCGAATTCCTTGCGGATATCGGCGAAAACCGGCAGCGAGTTTTCAAGGCCAAAGCCGCGCTTGCCTGTTAGCGATGTGCGGTTCGCCTTATCGAAGCTTGATTTATAAACCAGTCCGATGCCGAGCTTGCCGGTCATCTCTTTCAGAGCGCCAGCCATATCGAAGGCGTGCTGGCGGCTTTCCATCTGGCATGGACCGGCGATCAGCGAAAACTGACCGGTATTGGAAAAGGCAACCGGGCCGGCGGATACGGTGGAATTCAGGGACATCAGGCAGCCTCAAATATAATGGCAGCGCCCTGTCCCGGTGCCTTATGCACAATCAGGCGGGAGCCGCGCTTTTCGGTGGAGATATTGTTGTTGGCAAGCAAAGTTTCAACCGCAGCCAGATCGCGCACGCCGACCACAAAAGCCTGCAGGCGCAGACCGCGCTCGTTCTCAGAGGCATTAAGGCCAAGGAATGAACGCAAACCCGCAGGCGTCAGCACGGTGATATTGGCATTTGCAGCACGAATATCCATGCCGAAAGAGTGCGCATTCACATCGCGCTGATTGACTAGCTCCTGCAACAGATACTGGAAATCCGTCGGATTGATCTCTGACAGCACAATCTCGCGCAATCCCAATGCGCCATTCTTATGGGTCTGCAGCGTGGTCCGATCTACTTTTGGCGTATTGATGCGCTGGATCGTAAAGAAAAAGACATCCGGTGCCCGCAAATCCGAGGCAAAGGCCAGACGGAAACTGGCGGTATCTTCCTTGCCCTCTGGCGTTTTGAAAGCTCTTGAAAAATCAAGAACCTCGCCAGCTGAAATACCTGACTTCACAAATTCCCTGTGATCCGCTTTCGCATCTTCCGTGCCCAGCACCAGTCCAGAAAAACCATCCTGCCCATTGCGGAAACGATAGGCTTGATCCCGGGCAACGAAGACATTGCCCTTGCGCGCTTCAAGTTCGCACGTCTCCCGCTGGCCAATAGCAAGCGGTTCGAGAAACGTATTATCGTTGAAGTACACGCAGGCATTTTCAGTGCCAAACGGATGCACGCCAACCGGCGCAACCGTAAAGCCCAGCGCTTCAAGCCGGGCACGAGCGGTATCCAGTTCCACCACGGGCAGAACCAGATGATCAACGGGACGAGATGTGCGGGGAGAGATTGTGGTCATGGGTAAAGGGTGTGCCTCAATGCGGATTGCAATTCAAGCCACACCCTTCTTCTGATCAAACCAACCGGCTCTGATCCATTGCCGCCTGAATGAAGGAAGCAAACAGCGGGTGCGGTTCGAACGGGCGTGATTTGAGTTCCGGATGGTACTGAACGCCGATAAACCACGGATGGTCAGGATATTCGATGGTTTCAGGCAGAACACCGTCTGGCGACATGCCCGAGAATACCAGACCACACTCTTCCAGACGGTCCTTATAGTCGATATTCACTTCGTAGCGATGACGATGCCGCTCGAAAATATCCGTCGACCCATAAATATCGGCAATGCGCGTTCCGGATTTCAGCATGGCTTCATAGGCGCCCAGACGCATGGTGCCACCGAGATCGCCAGCCTGCGTGCGTTTTTCCAGCATATTGCCCTTTAACCACTCGGTCATCAGACCGACGACGGGCTCCGTGGTCGGGCCGAACTCGCTTGATGACGCTTTTTCGACGCCAGCCAATGAACGGGCCGCTTCGATCACCGCCATCTGCATACCGAAGCAGATACCGAAATACGGAACTTTTTTCTCACGGGCAAATTTTGCCGCCAGAATCTTGCCTTCCGAACCGCGTTCGCCAAAGCCGCCAGGCACCAGAATGCCATGCACCTTCTGCAGATAGGGTGTCGGGTCTTCCTGTTCGAAAATTTCCGATTCGATCCAGTCGAGATTGACTTTTACCTTGTTGGCCATGCCGCCATGGTGAAGCGCTTCAATCAGCGACTTGTAGGCATCTTTCAGGCCGGTATATTTGCCGACAACGGCAATAGTGACCTCACCTTCCGGATTGTGAATACGGCTGCTGACTTCGTTCCAACGCTCCATACGGGGCTTTGGTGCGGGATCAATGCCGAAGGCTGCCAGAACTTCCGAATCAAGACCTTCCTTGTGATAGGCCATTGGAACATCATAAATCGTATCGACATCCAGCGCCTGAATTACCGCCGATGAGCGGACATTACAGAACAGCGAAAGCTTGCGGCGTTCAGATTCAGGAATCTCACGATCCGCACGGATGAGCAGAATATCGGGCGCAATGCCGATGGAACGCAGTTCCTTGACGGAATGCTGGGTTGGTTTGGTTTTCAGTTCGCCCGCTGCGGGGATATAGGGCATCAGGGTCAGGTGGATATAGACAGCGCTGCCGCGTGGCAGATCATTGCCGAGCTGACGGATTGCTTCCAGAAACGGCATCGCTTCGATGTCACCAACGGTTCCACCGATTTCGCACAGGACGAAATCATAGTCCTGATTGCCGTCAACGATGAAATTCTTGATCTCATCGGTCACGTGCGGAATCACCTGAACAGTCGCACCGAGGTAATCACCCCGACGTTCCTTCTCGATGATGTTCCGGTAAATGCGTCCGGTGGTGATGTTATCCTGCTTGTTGGCAGGACGCCCCGTAAAGCGCTCGTAATGACCAAGATCGAGGTCAGTTTCAGCACCATCGTCGGTCACAAAGACCTCGCCATGCTGATACGGCGACATCGTGCCGGGGTCGACGTTGAGATAAGGATCAAGCTTGCGAATCCGTACACGGTATCCACGAGCCTGAAGGAGGGCTGCCAAAGCAGCTGCGGCGATGCCTTTTCCGAGGGAAGAAACCACGCCGCCAGTGATGAAAACATATCGGGCCATGGGCTTATCTCGTTAGTCCTTTGTGAGTGATTTGGCCACAAAAAAATCGGCATGAAAGCCGTTTTTCCCGTCCAAATATTTTTTCAAAACAAACAAAACGGCCAGACGCGATGTCTGGCCGTTTCAATCTGGCGGTAATTAATTCTTACAGAACAACGACTTCCGTGCCAACACTGACGCGGTTGTAAAGATCGATCACGTGATCATTGACCATGCGGAAGCAACCGTTGGAAGCGGAGCTGCCGATAGTCCAAGGCTGCACGGTACCGTGAATACGAATATAGGTATCCTTGTTGCCCTGTGAAAGGTACAGCGCGCGAGCGCCCAGAGGATTGCCCGGACCGCCATCCATGCCGTTCTCATACTGGGCATAATGCTTTGGTTCACGCTGGATCATTTCCTTGGTCGGAATCCAACGGGGCCATTCGCGCTTGGTGCGGATTTCGGCAGTGCCCTTGAACTCAAGACCTTCCTTGCCGACAGCAATACCATAACGGCGCGCCGTGCTTGAAGATTCAACCAGATACAGGAACTTTTCCTTCGGATCGATCACGATCGTGCCTGGCTTGTACCCGGTGAAGGCAACATCCTGCGGCAAATATTTGGGATCAAGCGAATAGTTGCGCTTGGCAGCAACACGCGCTGGCTTGCGAGCCTGCGAAACCTTGGTGGGCTTTGCCGTGGACGCTGTTGGTGTTGCATCGACAGCAGGCGCGGCTGTCTCGTTGATTACAGTTTGCGCGGATGCTGGTCCGGCCAATGCCAGAGCAGAGATTCCAATAAGCAGAGAGCGACGTGAAATCATAGTGTTAGTTCCCGGATAGTATGCATGCGCCATCAGCGGCGCTTGCCAGGCCCTCTAGGCCAAACCTGATTATGGCGTACCTGAAGAGCGCATTCTTCTCAATGCAAATCACCGTGAAGAATGAGGCAGACTGATTCTTCACCCGCAAGGGTTGCGGAAGCGCAACACATTTGCTGCGCGTCCGCAAAGATTCACTTTTTCAGCCCGTTACTGGGAATTTGGAACAGGATTGGCAGGTTGTGCCGGAGTAACCGGGGCCGTTGGTGCAGGCGTCGTTGATTCGGCAGGTGCCGGCGTTGCTGGCGTTGCTGGCGCAGGAGCGCCCGAAGCCGGTGCATTTGCATCCGATGCCGGTGGTGTCGTCGTTGTCGCAGCACCCGGAAGCTGATTGAGAATACCGCCGGAACCTGCTGGCTGTCCGCCCGTTGCGGGCTGGCCACCGGTTGTTGTCGGGATACGGTTCAGAATATCCGTTGGGCTTTCGGCATAACGCGACATGATGCCGAGCGCCAAAGACGTGATGAAAAAGCCCGTTGCAAGGATAGCCGTTGCCCGTGTGAGCACATTGGCTGCACCGCGCGCGCTCATGAAACCTGAGCCACCGCCAATTCCAAGACCGCCGCCTTCAGAGCGCTGCATGAGCACAACTCCAACGAGGGCAAGTACAATCAGAAGATGAATGACGATAACGACGGTTTGCATGGGGTATTTTCTGCTTTCTAGGTGTCGGACGCGGCTCTTTACACCGTATCTCGTAATAAACCAAGCCCGTGAATTGACAGTTTTCTCGGCTGTTGGGGCCTTTTAGAGCGAATGATATGCTTCACAGATGGCCAGGAAGTCCGCAGCTTTCAAGCTTGCGCCGCCAACAAGGGCGCCATCGACGTTCTCAATACCGAGAAGTTCAACCGCATTGGATGGTTTGACCGAGCCACCATAAAGGATGCGCAGCTTCGCACCTTCTTCGCCAAAACGCGTGATCAAAGCCGCGCGGATTGATGCGTGAACCTCGCGTACATCGTCAGCAGTTGGCGTCAGACCCGTGCCGATGGCCCATACGGGTTCATAGGCAATAACGGTATTTTGGGCCACGGCCCCATCAGGAATGGAGCCTGCAAGCTGTGTCGCGATCACATCAAGTGTCGCACCGGATTTGCGCTGCGCCTCGGTTTCACCAATACAGATAATGGCGACGAGCCCCGCACCCCAGGCAGCAACGGCCTTGGCATTGACCATTGCATCGGTCTCGCCATGGTCGGTACGGCGTTCCGAGTGGCCGACGATCACGTGCGATGCGCCAGCGTCTTTCAGCATATCGGCAGACACATCGCCCGTATGCGCACCGGACTTTTTCGCATGGCAGTCCTCGCCGCCAATGGCCAGCGCCTCGCCTTCAACGGACTGAGCCGCGCGAAAGACAAGTGTCGCGGGCACACAGATCAGCCCGTCGATCTTATCGCCGATTGCCGAATTCGGCCTGTTGACGATCATGCGCAGTTCATCCAGAGACTCTCCCGTCCCGTTCATTTTCCAGTTACCAGCGACGAGTGGACGGACATCAGGGGTCATTCGGCGTTCCTCAAGACGATAGATTTGATGATTTCTCGGTTATTTGATTGTCTGACTAGCAAATTCACTTGATAAAGCAATCGACACAAGCCCTCCATGACGCTATTCCCCTATGCAATTCTTTTGAGCCTCATACTTGTTACGGTGACTTTCTATGCTCGATTCCCTGCGCGACGTGGCCCAGACCTGGGTAGCCAAGGTACTTCTTGGTCTTCTTGGCATCAGTTTTGTTGGCTGGGGCGTGTCCAATACAATTCTCAGTGCCGTCGGCAATGGTTCAGCCATTAGTGCCGGTAGCTCGAAAGTTTCCCCGGTCGAGTATCGCCTTGCCTATGATCGTCAGCTCGCATCGCTGCAACAGCGGTTTGGCCAGCGGTTCACCCGTGAACAGGCTGATGCCATTGGTGTGAGCAATCAGGTGCAGTCGCAACTGGTTGCTGGTGTTGTCCTTGATGAAGAGGCCCGCAAGATGTCGCTGGGTCTTTCCAAAGATCGTCTGGCACAGCTTGCCGCTGAAGACCCTGCCTTTCAGGGCCCCGACGGTCGTTTCAATCCTGCACAGTTTGATGCCATATTGCGCAATGCCGGCATGACCCCGCAGGGTTATCTCGATAGCCGCAGCAAGATTGCGCGCCGCCAGCAGATCGTCGAAGCCGTGGCTGACGGTATTACCGTGCCCGATACGCTGCTCAAGGCCGTTGCGACCTATAAGGGTGAATCGCGCACCATCGATTATATCTCGATGCCGAAATCATTCATCACCGACATTCCCGCGCCAAGCGATGCGGATCTGAAGACCTATTTCGATGCAAACAAGGAAGCTTACGGTGCTCCGCAGTACCGCAAGATCACCTATGTAAAGCTTGAACCAAAGGATATTGCTGACGAGGCGTCGGTTTCGCCTGAGGAAATCAAGGCTGAATACGACAAGAACATCGCCCGCTATACCTCGCCGGAAACCCGCACCATCGAGCAACTGACCTTTGCCAATGCCGAAGCGGCCAAGGCAGCGCATGACCGGCTTGCCGCCGGAACATCGTTCGAGGACGAGGTAAAAGCTGAAGGCAAGACCATGAACGATGTGGGCCTTGGCACCTTCCAGCGTAACGCCCTGCCCGACCAGACCATTGCTGATCCAATCTTCAAAATGCAGGCTGGCAATGTCAGCGATGTGATTACCGGTGCTTTTGGCCCGGTCATTGTTCGCGTAACCGCTGCGACACCCGAAGTGGTCAAGCCGCTGGCTGACGTCGAAAAGGACATTCGCGAAACGATTGCCCTGACCCTCGCCGCTACATCGGTCATGTCCGTGCATGACGCCTATGAAAATGCCCGGGCTGATGGCGCAACCATGGCGGATGCTGCGGCCAAGCAGAATCTGAAAATGGTGACGATTGACGCCATTGATCAGTCGGGCCGCGGACCGGATGAAAAGGAAATTCCCAATATTCCGTTCGGAGAAAACCTGCTGACCGCCGCTTTCCTTGCCGATCAGGGTTTTGACAATGAACCGCTCAATGTCGGACCGAACAGTTTCCTTTGGTATGACGTTGCAGGTATTACGCCAGCGCGGGATCGCACACTTGAGGAAGTGAAGGCGCGTGTGACGGAAAACTGGCGCACTGCCGAGCTTGAAAAGCGTCTGAACGAAAAAGCCGAGGAAGTGCGCAAGCGCGTTGCTGCGGGTACCTCGCTTGACGATATCGCTGCCGAACTCAAGTTCACCAAGGAAACCAAGCGTGGCATTACGCGCCAGTCCAAGGATACGGATCTGGGTGAAGGCGGCGTTGCCTCGGTGTTTGATGGCGCGGATGGTCTGGTAGGTGTAACCGAATCTGCGGCGGATCAGTCGAAGCTGATCTTCAAGGTTACGGAATCAATTGAACCGATGAATGTCGGTGCGGATTCACTGAGTAAAGCCGAGAAAGATTCGTTCACCTCGCGGCTCTCCGATGATCTGCTCGACCAGTTGGTCATGCAGTTGCAGACTGTCTACCCTGTGTCCATCAACAAGACTGTTATTGATCAGGCGCTCGCCCGCCAATGATTGCTGTGAGATCGAGAAATGGCTGAACTGAAACGTTTCATCGGTATTGCGGCGGCGGGAAAGGTTCTTTCCCGCGAGGAGGCTGTCGAGGCTTTCGATATCATGATGTCCGGACAGGCCACCCCTGCACAGATCGGCGCCCTGTTGATGGCCCTGCGGGTGCGCGGTGAACAGGTTGACGAGATTGCAGGCGCCGTCTCCGCCATGCGCTCGAAAATGCTCACCGTAAAGGCGGTGCCCGGCGCTATCGATATTGTCGGTACGGGTGGCGACCAGTCCGGCTCCTATAATGTTTCAACCTGCGCCGCCTTTGTGGCTGCCGGTGCCGGTGTGCCGGTTGCCAAGCACGGCAATCGGGCGCTGTCATCACGCTCCGGTGCGGCTGACACGTTGGCTGCGCTTGGGATTAATATCGAAATCGGTCCGGATCTGATCTCCACCTGCATCAAGGAAGCGGGTATTGGCTTCATGTTTGCACCTTCGCACCACCCGGCGATGAAGCATGTGGGCCCTGCCCGCGTTGAGCTTGGAACCCGCACGATTTTCAATCTGCTCGGCCCCTTGACCAATCCTGCCGGTGTTACGCGCCAGTTGGTTGGTGTTTATGCGCCCGAATGGGTAGAGCCCATCGCGCAGGTGCTGAAGAATCTCGGTTCTGAATCCGTGTGGGTTGTGCATGGTGATGGTCTTGATGAAATCACTACCGCAGGTGTGACCAAGGTTGCGGCGCTTGAAAACGGTGTTATCCGCACATTTGAGATTGAACCGGAGACCTTTGGATTGCGCCGAGTTGATCCACAGGATCTCAAAGGTGGAACTGCTGACGAAAACGCGGTTTCGCTGCTTTCCGTTCTTGATGGTGCGCATGGCGCCTATCGCGATATCACCCTGTTCAATGCCGGTGCCGGACTGGTTATTGCGGGTGCCGCAGAAGATCTGAAAACCGGTATCAGCATGGCTGCCCATTCAATCGACAGCGGTGCAGCGCGAAATGTGCTAAAGAAGCTGGTCCACGTATCCAACAGCGAGGCAGTCTGATCATGGTCGATATTCTTCGCAAGATCGAAGCTTACAAGCGCGAGGAAATTGCCGCCGCCAAGGCGCAGTTCACCGTCGATGAGCTGAAGGCGCGGATCAAGGATCAGGAAGCGCCACGCGGTTTTCACAAGGCCCTGCTGGCAAAGCGTGCGGCCAATGAGTTCGGTCTGATTGCTGAAATCAAGAAGGCCAGTCCTTCCAAAGGCTTGATTCGTCCGGATTTCAATCCACCTGCATTGGCAAAAGCCTATGAAGAAGGTGGTGCCGCCTGTCTTTCCGTGCTCACCGACGCGCCTTCGTTTCAGGGGGCACCGGAGTTTTTGACCAATGCCCGTGCGGCGGTAAGTTTGCCTGCGCTGCGCAAGGATTTTCTCTTCGACACTTATCAGGTGTTTGAAGCCCGCAGTTGGGGTGCCGACTGTATCCTGATCATCATGGCCAGTGTCGATGATGCATTGGCAAAAGCTCTGGAAGAGACCGCCTTTTCATTGGATATGGATGTGCTCGTTGAGGTACATGATGAAGCCGAGATGGAACGGGCGCTTAAGCTCACCTCGACGCTTCTTGGAATCAACAATCGCGATCTGCGCACGTTCAATGTTGATCTTGCCGTATCGGAACGGCTTGCCAAAATGGTGCCCGCCGACAAGCTGCTCGTCAGCGAAAGCGGTGTGTTCACCCATGCGGACTGCCAGCGTCTGGCGAAATCCGATATCGGCACCTTCCTGGTGGGTGAAAGCCTGATGCGTCAGAGCGATGTGGCCGCTGCAACCCGTGCGCTTCTGCATGGCTCATCGGAACAACAGACAAGCGCCGCATGAACACGACAAGGCTGACCCATCTCGACAGTTCTGGTGCCGCCCATATGGTCGATGTCGGTGACAAGGCCGAGACCGAGCGGGTTGCTGTCGCCGAAGGTTATGTGCGGATGCGGCGCGAAACGCTTGATCTCATCCTTTCCGGCAATGCCAAAAAAGGCGATGTGGTCGGCACGGCCCGTATTGCCGGGATCATGGCCGCCAAAAAGACCCATGACCTCATACCGCTCTGCCATCCGCTGCTGTTGAGCAAGATCACTGTTGATATCGACGCGGATAGTTCCTTGCCGGGCCTGCATGTGCGCGCGACGGTCAAACTATCAGGGAAAACCGGCGTTGAAATGGAAGCACTGACAGCTGTTTCCATTGCCTGTCTGACAATCTATGACATGGCAAAGGCTGCCGATAAGGGCATGATAATCCAAAGTATTCGCCTTTTGGAAAAATCCGGTGGCAAATCCGGCGACTGGTCAGCGGACGGGAATTGAACATGGCAGGCCTTCTTCCCGTTGACGAAGCGCTGCGGCGCATCCTTGCCAATGTCGATCTGCTGGACTCCGAGACTGTCGCGCTTGGTGAAGCGGGCGGCCGCGTTCTCGCTGCTGATCTGCATGCCAAACGCCAGCAACCACCTTTTGCCGCTTCGGCTATGGATGGTTATGCCGTGCGTGCTGATGATGTGGCCAACGTGCCCGTCAGATTGAAACTTGTTGGCCAGTCCGCCGCCGGACACGCGTTTCAGGGCTCGCTGAATACTGGCGAAGCGGTGCGCATCTTTACCGGCGCGCCAGTACCTGATGGTGCTGACAGCGTGGTCATTCAGGAAAACACCATTGCTCATGGCGATGAAGTCGAAATTTCCGAGACGATCGCCTTTGGCCGCAACATCCGCAAGGCGGGTCTCGATTTTAACAGTGGCGACGTGCTGCTCGACGCTGGCCGCCAGCTTGACTCGTCCGCGCTTGCCCTCGCCGCATCGGCGGATCATCCGCAATTGTCCGTTATCAGGCGTCCGCGTGTGGCGATATTGGCGACGGGTGACGAACTCGTCAGCCCTGGTGAACCCTATCGCCCTGACCAGATCATCGCATCCAACAGTTTTGGTCTGGCTGAAATCGTGCGCAATGCGGGCGGCATCGCCATTGATCTTGGCATTGCCGAGGATCGTCTGGAAGCGTTGAGCGATGCGCTTGATCGTGCCATTGCCGCCAAGGCCGATATTCTGGTGACACTGGGCGGCGCTTCCGTCGGTGATCATGATCTGGTGCAGCCAGCATTGGCGGCGCGCGGCATGGAACTGGATTTCTGGAAGATTGCCCTGCGACCCGGCAAGCCGCTGATGTTCGGCCATCTGCAGGGCATGCGCATTCTCGGGCTTCCCGGCAATCCGGTTTCGAGCCTGATCTGCGCGCATATTTTTCTGACGCCGCTTATCCGCGCGTTCATGGGATTGCCACATGCGCCTGATCTTCGCGCTGCAATTCTGGGCATCGACATGCCTGTTAATGACCAGAGACAGGATTATATCCGCGCCCGCATCGTCACCGGCGCTGATGGCACACTGACCGCGACACCGTTTCCGCTGCAGGATTCGTCCATGCTGAAATTTCTCGCCGACGCCAATGGCCTGATCATTCGCGAACCGCATGCAACTGCCTTAGCGGCGGGTTCGCCCTGCACCATCCTGATGCTGCGATAGACCAGACCTCTGGAGTCATGGGTCAGTCCACAACTCCAGAGCGGCATTGCCTGAGAGCAACCCAAGGCAATTTTGGTACGAGAATCAGGCGGTTATCCGGTGCTCTTTCCGGTCGCTTTCCGTTACATTGGCAAGATCGATCGCCTTTTGCAACTTAGCCGCATGTCTAAATGATGGCTCAAGGGTTTTGCCCTGTTTGACCGCCTCAACAAACCGCTGATAGTTCGTCGCAACCGGCTCAACCTCGACCTCTTTCCACGTTGCCGTTTCGATGTCCTCGCCAAGGCAGACAAGCAGTTTCGAACCGTCATGACGATGCACTACCTCGAACGCACCCTTGTCGCCATAGACGCGCAGACGCAGTTCGTTGACATGCCCCGTGGCCCAGCGGCTTGAATGCACCACGCCAAGTGCGCCATTGGTGAAGCTCACCGTCATGGTAAAGCTGTCATTGGCATCGAGTTCATATTCGCCAATGCGGTTGTTGGGCGCCTTGTCGAAGGCTTTGAGACGGCAAAAGACCTCGTCGATTTCCGTATCGGTGCCATAGACAACGAAATCGAGAATGTGAACACCAACATCGCCGAGCGTGCCATTGGAGCCGTGCTTTTTCGACAGACGCCAGAGCCAGCGGCTTTCCGTCTGCCAGTCGCCCCACATTTTGGCGACAAGCCAGCTTTGCAGATAAGACGCTTCGACATGCTTGACCTTGCCGATCTGGCCGCTTGTCACCAACTCGCGGGCGGCCTGCAACTGGGCGACATTGCGATAGGTCAGGTTGACCATGCCGACGAGGTTGGCCGCCTCGATCTTGTCGGCCATTTCCTTGGCATCTTCGTAATTGGCTGCAAGCGGTTTTTCGCAAAACACATGCTTTCCTGCCGCGATGCACTGCAAGGTTGTGGCGTGATGGATACTGTCGGGCGTCACATTGGCGACCGCATCAAACTCGCCCCATGCAAGTGCTTCTTCGAGCGAGGTGAAAGCCCGTTCGATATTGTATTCGGCGCGGAATGCTTCGGCACGGCCGGGATCGACGTCAACCGCGCCAGCCAGTGTTACCCCTTCGATAGCAGCGAAAGCCTTCGCGTGGGAATTGGCCATACTGCCGGTACCCAAGATCAAAAGACGCATTGGTCCAGTCCTTCAAATGAATGTGCCGCGCACTGAAGACAGGCGCAGGCATTGATATGACAGCTGTTTGAGGTGGCCGCGCAAACGGCCACCACGATCGGATCAAAATCCTAGCGGAAACCTTCCTCACCCGCTTCATGCAGGCTGCCGCCGCGTGCGGTGATCGGCTCGATAGCCTGTTCAACCGGCACATTGGGCGCGGTGTTGAGCAGCGGATAGCGATTGGTGTTGTATGCCCAGTTCACCGCATTGCGCAGCACCAGCCCGACATTCGCATCGTGATAGGTTGGATAGGTTTCATGGCCGGGGCGGAAGTAAAATACATTGCCCGCACCCTTGCGATAGGTAAGGCCGGAACGGAACACTTCGCCGCCCTGGAACCATGACACGAACACCGTTTCAAGCGGTTCCGGCACAGAGAATGGCTCGCCGTACATTTCCTCGTTTTCCAGCTCGAAATAGCGTGGAAGACCCTTGGCGATAGGATGGCCGGGATTAACCACCCAGAGCCGTTCACGTTCGCCAGCTTCGCGCCAATGCAACGCGCATGGCGAGCCCATCAGGCGTTTGAAAATCTTGGAGAAATGGCCGGAGTGCAGGACGATGATGCCCATGCCTTCCCAAACGCGCTTGGCAACGCGTTCAACGATCTCATCGGCAACATCGCCGTGAGCGCGATGACCCCACCAGATCAGGACGTCGGTTTCATCCAGTGCCTTCTCGGTCAAGCCGTGTTCCGGTTCCTGCAAAGTGGTTGTCTTGACAGAGATATTGCCATCGGACTTCAGCAGCTTGGCAATCTGGTTGTGCATGCCTTCAGGATAGATTTCGGCGACGGTCTTGTTCATCTTCTCATGAACATTTTCGCCCCAAACGAGCGTGCGGATAGTCATTTTGTCTTCCTATTCATTGCGTATGCGTGGTTGGGAGGATGCTTTGGTTCAGTCTTAGTTTGACGCCGCCGGCCTGCCCGATTGATCGAAGCGGTGGACATTGTCGTTGATCGGCGAAATATGGAGCAGTTCGCCGGGCTGCTGGCTTGCAGTCCCGTCTTGCCTGACGACAAGCGGGTCCTTCGCGCCAATATCGATGTAGAGATAGGTTTCGGAGCCGAGATTCTCGGAAAGGATCAGCTTGCCGTTCCAGGCGCCATCCTTCGGCTTGATTTCAAGATGCTCAGGCCGCACGCCGAGCGTATGGGCACGATAAGTATCCGCGTGCTTTTCCGTCAGGAAGTTCATTTTCGGCGATCCGATGAAACCGGCAACGAAGATCGATTGCGGCTTTTCATAAAGCTCAAGCGGTGTACCGACCTGCTCTACGATACCGTCACGCAGCACGCAGATGCGGTCGGCAAGCGTCATTGCCTCCACCTGATCGTGGGTAACGTAGATCATTGTGGTTTCGTGCATCTTTGCATGGAGTTTGGCGATCTCAAGCCTTGTCTGCACGCGCAGTGCCGCGTCAAGGTTGGAGAGCGGTTCGTCGAACAGGAAGACTTTCGGATCGCGCACGATGGCCCGGCCAATGGCCACACGCTGACGCTGACCGCCGGAAAGCTGCTTTGGCAGGCGGTCGAGATAGGGGGTGATCTGCAGCATTTCTGCCGCTTCGTTCACCCGCCGCTTGATCTCGTCGGCACCGCCTTTGGCGAGCTTCAAACCGAAAGCCATGTTGTCGAACACGGTCATATGCGGATAAAGCGCATAGGACTGGAACACCATGGCAATCCCGCGCTGGGACGGGGTCAGGCTGTTGACCACCTTGTCATCAAAGGCGAGCGTTCCGGCGGTGATATCCTCAAGCCCTGCAATCAGGCGCAGCAGAGTTGACTTTCCGCAGCCTGATGGGCCGACGAACACCATGAATTCGCTTGGGCTGATTTCGAGATCAACGCCCTTGATGACATCGAATGTACCGAAGGACTTGCGAACATTATTGAGATGAATAGCTGTCATTTGAATTACCCCTTCACGCCACCGGCGGTGAGACCGGAAATAATCTTGCGTTGGAAAATCAGGACGAGAACAACAAGCGGCACCGTCACAATGACGGAGGCGGCCATGATCGTGCCCCACGGGATTTCGTGTGAACTGGCTCCGGAGAGAAGCGCGATGGTGACAGGCACCGTGCGCACCTCTGTCGAGGAGGTGAATGTGAGTGCAAACAGGAACTCGTTCCACGCCGCGATAAAGGCAAGCAAGCCTGTCGTCACCATGGCGGGCCACATCAGCGGCAGAAAGACCTTGGTGATGATGACCCATGGCGTTGCCCCATCGACAATCGCTGCCTCCTCAATTTCAATTGGCAGGTCCCGCATGAAGGTGGTCAGCACCCAGACGGTGAACGGCAATGTGAAAATCGTATAGGAGAAGACGAGGCTCCACAGCGTGTTGTAGAGGCCGAGAAACCGCACCACTTCGAAGAGGCCCGCCAGCACCGCAATCTGCGGAAACATCGATACGGACAGGATTGTCAGCAGTAGCAGCGAGCGGCCACGAAACCGAACACGCGCCAGTGCAAAAGATGCGGTGACGGCAATCAGCAGGGCAAGCAGCACCACCAGAGTGGCAACGATAAGCGAGTTCAGCAGATTGCGGGTAAAGCTACCGGCGTTGATGACCGAAACATAGTTCTCCAGAGAGAACGATGTCGGGAAATACTCGACGGTGAAAAGCGCACTGCCGGTTTTGAAGCTGGTGATGATTGCGTAATAGAACGGAAAGACCGCCAATACGACAATCAGGGTGACGAGCGCATAAAACGCCGTGTTTTTGGTGAGATTCCAGATCATCAGCGGTCTCCTCCATCGAGGCGTACACGGCCAAGCCAGATCGCCAGCACGGTCATCAGGGCAATCGTCAGGAACAACAACGTCGATTGCGCCGAGCCATAGGCGAATTTGTCAAACTCGATCAGATTTTCACGCGCCAGCACCGACATGGTTTTTGTCTGTGAACTGTTGGGCGTGAGCACATAGATCAGATCGAAAATGCGCATGGCATCGAGCAGGCGGAAAATGATGGCGACCATTAGTGCCGGCCTGATCAATGGCAGCGTAATGCGGAAGAACTGGCGGATCGGATGAACACCATCGATGTGCGCGGCTTCATAAATGTCCTTGGGCACCATTTGCAGGCCCGCTAGAATGAGCAGCGCCATGAATGGTGTGGTTTTCCAGACATCGACAATCAGCACTGCGGTCATCGCCGTATCGGCGCTTGCTGTCCAGGCAATGGGCTGGCTGATAAAGCCGAGGCGCAGGAACAGATCATTGAGAATGCCGAACTGGTCGTTGAGCATCCAGCCCCAGAGGCGGGCAGACACAATGGTCGGGATTGCCCATGGGATGAGAATAGCAGCACGGACAATGCCCCTGCCCTTAAACTCGGCATTCAGCACAAGCGCAACGATCATGCCGAAGAAGGCTTCGAGCGCCACGGAGATGATGCTGAAGCGCACGGTATTCCACACCGCGTTCCACCATGTTGGATCAACCAGCAGGCCGGAAAAGATCGTGCGACCGCTTTTCAGCTGTATCCATGAGAGATAATTCTTGAACCCAACCCATTTCGCCGCGCTCATATTGGTGAGCGAAGCGTCGGTGAACGAGAAATAGATCGTCCGAAGCAATGGCCAGCCGGCAACAATGGCAAGCGCAATGATCATCGGGATGAGAAACAGCTGCGCTGAACGGGCGCGCTGTCGCATAAGTTCTGAACGTGCGGTGGAAGGCGTCATAATCGTATTCCTACCCGTATGGTTCTGGCCCGTAAGGTTCTGGTTGAAACGAAAACGTCAGGCAAACGGTGCGAACGGGGTTCGGGAGGTGATGAATACCATCCGCACCGTGCCCTTCTGCCGGCAGATATCTACCAGCTGTCTCCTTTGAGTTCGGTCAGCTTGGCTTCCAGAACCTCAAGGTTTTCCGCAGCGGTGCCATTGCCCGACAATGTGTCGTGCACGGCGCTCCAGAACATGTTGGACACTTCGTTATACTTCACCTTCGTTGGTGCCGAAGGACGCGGAACCGAGTTTTCAAACACGGCTTTCCAGTTTGGGATCAGCGGTTGGGCTGCTGCGACATCCTTGTCATCGTACAGCGCCTTGATGGTTGGCATACTGGCAAGAGCAATCGCCCGCGCCTTCTGCTGTTCGGGCGAGCCGAGGAACATGGCAAGCTTGATCGCCTCCTCGGGTGATTTCGAATATTTGGAAACCGCGAGATTCCAGCCGCCGAGGGTTGCCGCAGAATTTTGACCGTCCTTGCCGCTTGGCAAAGGTGCCACATCGAATTTGCCCTTGATCGTGCTGCCATCGGCACCGCCAAGCGCATAGGCATAAGGCCAATTGCGCATGAATACCGAATTGCCCGTTTGCCAGACACCGCGTGCTTCTTCTTCCGTATAGGCGAGCACACCCTTTGGCGAAATGGAATCGACCCAGCCCTTGGCACGGTCTATGGCAGCAGCCGCGTCGGGATTGTTGATGGAGATGGTACCATCCGCCTCAACGATCTGTCCGCCGCCTGATGATTTCACCCATTCAAGCGCATTGCAGGTCAGGCCTTCATAGGCATTGGCCTGAAACACAAAGCCATAAATGCTCTTGTTACCGGCAGCGCGCTCGCCATCCTGAATTTCCTTGGCGGTTGCCGCCATCTCATCCCAGGTCTTTGGCACAGGCTTCTTGTATTTTTCCAGAAGGTCCTTGCGATAATAGAGCGCCGGAGCATCCGTGAACATCGGCAATGCTACCAGCTTGCCATCCACGGTCTGGCTTTCGATGATCGAGGGAATATGCTGATCGATGACGTCTTTGGCTGCGGGCTTCAGATCGAGAAACTGGTCGGCCAATTGCGGTGCCCAGATCACGTCGGTGCGGTAAACGTCAATGTCGGTGTTCCCCGCAGCGAGCCAAAGGCGATACTGGCCGAAATTATCAGAACTATTGGCAGGCATGGCAACAATTGAAACCTTGTTGCCCGTTGCCTTTTCAAACTGGTCGAGCTGGCTGCGCAGAAACTCGCGTCCATTGCCCGTATCACCCGAGACGATGGCAAGATTTGCAGCAAATGCACCCGAAGCCAGCAAAGTGGTGGTCAAAAGGGTTGCAATAAATGATTTGGCTTTCATGATTTCCTCCCAAAAATCTGATGGAATCGGATCACTTGCATCGTGGTGACGCCAGTTTCCCCTCGTAAAACTCCTCCTGAAGCGCTTTGGTAAACTCTTTCAAATCATAAATCCAAAGCGCTTTGAATGAAAAATGGCAAAGCTGTTTTGAACTGTCAAGCCGCAAATTGGCTATTGCCTTGGAGCCTTACATTCCCAGATTGATCATTTTCCAATATTATTATTGAATAACAATGTATTGTGTTGCGATGCTCACATTATAAAAAGCTGGTATTTGCCTTGTCGAAACTCGGGGCTGATAACCGTAGATCACAATGTTGCGAGAAATTACTCAAAGCGCTTTGAATTTTTGCTCTGGTTGTGTTTATTATTTGCAGTCATATCTGCGCTGCGGACATAGCGTTCCGGTCACCGGAATGTTTGGCTGCCTTGCCTGATCGTATTGAATACTGGATTGCTGCCATGAAACTTAAGGAACTGGCCGACCAATTGGGACTTTCGCAGACAACAGTCAGTCGCGCCCTGAACGGCTATCCTGAGGTTAACAAGGCAACGCGTGAACGGGTCAGTGAGGCCGCTCTCAAATTCGGTTACAGTGCCAATGCCAATGCACGCCGCCTTGCCATTGGTCGCATCGGTGCTATCGGCATTTTAATGCCGCGCGACCGCAGCGAACGTTTTGGCCCGCACACGAGCGAGTTTTTCTCCGGTCTGGCCGAGCAGCTTTCCCTGCATGAGATGGATTTGCTGATGAGCCCGAGCATCAACAATGATGAACTGGCAGCCTACAGGCGACTGATTTCCAGCAAACGTGTCGATGGCATTATCGTAACCGGCCCTACCCTGATGGATGAACGGGTTGCCATGCTCACCGAGGCGAAGTTTCCCTTTGTTCTGCATGGACGCACCAACATAGCAGCGCCGCATGCCTGGCTCGATATCGACAATGCCGGTGCATTCCGCCAGGCAACATCGCATCTGCTTGATCTTGGTCACCGTCATGTCGCGATGATCGACGGCCTCAAGGGACATACATTTTCCGAGCACCGCGAAATGGGGTATCGCGAGGCGCTGGTGGAACGCGGCCTTCCCGTTGATCCGCGTTTCATCGTGCATGAGCGCTTCTCCGATGAAACAGGCTTTCATGAGGCGCAGCGGCTTTTATCCTACGCCCCGCATCCAACGGCTATCCTTGCCGGTTCCATGATGACGGCACTTGGTGTCTTCCGCGCCATTCGCTCCAAGGGTTATGAATTGGGCAAGGAAGTCTCTGTCATCGCCCATGATGACGTTTTTCCCTATCTCAACGCCAGCAACATGGTCCCGGCCATGACGACAACCCGCTCCTCGATCCGCTCCGCCGGTTCGCGCATTGCCGAATTGCTGGTACGGGTGCTGGATGGCGAGCCGGTGGAAAACATCCACGAGATATGGCCCGTCGAGCTTGTCCTGCGCCAATCCAGCGGACCGCCCATCGCCCCGCGCCGTTAAAGTGATCCGGCGGTTATTTTTTCGCTTCAACCCGCCATTCATTTGCGCCGAATGTCACGTCAAAACGTGACAGGAAAGAGCGTCCAAGCAGCCCGTCAACACCATTGCCGAGCGATTTTCCACTTTCTGACAGCACCACCGTCGCCACATCATTTGCAGCGACTTTGCCCAATTTGATCTGTGACGCCGTGCTGCGCTGGGCATAGGAAACGCCATTGGCTGTTTGCATGAGCACGGAATAATCATTGGATAATGGCAGCTTTGCCCGCTCGGCAAACTCCTTGGTCAAGGAAACAAAGCTCGCGCCCGTATCAACGATAAATGTGCCGGAGACGCCGTTTACGCTGATTTTCGCAAGGATCACATCTTTTCCCTGTGTTGGCAGGCGTTCACTGCCGGTCGCATAGGCCCGTTCGCAGCGCCCCTTCGAGCTGTACTCCTCGATCATTGTCTGCACCTGCCGAGTGTCATTCTTTGACGGATTGATGGCTATCCAGCTTTGCAGAGGTGTTATCGCTTCACAGTAATTCTCCAGCGCGACGTAACTGGCAGCCATTCGGCTGAAAACGATGCTGTTCAAACTGCGCTGATCGTCGGTCAGACCGATCGTTGAGTAATATTCGTTGATGGCCTCTGGATAACGATGGGCGCTATGCAGCATTTGCCCCCTGTTGAAATGGAATTGGGCATTATCTCCCGACATTTTCAACAACTCGTCGGATGTCTTCAATGCCCCATCCAGATCACTCAAACCATATAGAATATCTGCCGCCCAATTGAGCGCGACATTGGAAGGTTGGCATTTATTGGAAAATGCGACCAAGACCTTCGCTGCTTCGCGCTTATATCCAGCTGTTTGCAAATCTCCCGCAAAAGCATAGAGCGCGTCCCAGTCGCAGGGTTCACGACGCAGTGTATCCAAATGCGTTGCCAGAGGTTTCCTGCTGGCAACAACCGCGGGTAATGGTTGAATATCCATTTGCGCGTAAAGCGCAAGCATAGCAGCATCGGGTGGAACTGCGGAAAAGCTGTCGACATAACCTTGAATGCGGTCTTTCTCGATATATGCCGCCAGAGCACTGACAATAACAAAACAAACCAGAATAATCTTGACAACAAACCCAACTATTCCGCTGGGTTCAGGCGGCATACCGCCATTTCTATCTTCTCGTTCAGCTTTGAGCATTGAAGTGATTCCGCAATAAATGGGATACAATGGTAGAATTGCGATGGAAAAGCTTTCCATCGCACCTGAAAATACGCGAGTGCGCAAGGAACTTATGACATACTCCACCCTATTCATATTGGCGAACCCGGTAGACTGCAATTGGTGAAATTGCCATTGTTTCCCGTGGTTTGGATAAAGTTGCCTGTCGCTCTTCCGTCATCAGCCCAACCGGCTGGAAAGCACGCGCCAGCTATTTGCAATCTCATGCAACGGAATATTAAGCACTTGTAGAACAATGCTGGAACAGATAGTGTTTGTTCTGGTTTTGTTTTTCCGATTCCCTGCTAAAGGATCGCCGATGCTCACGCGTAAACAACATGAACTTCTTCTCTTCATTCATGAGCGTCTGAAGGAGACGGGTATTCCGCCATCCTTCGACGAAATGAAGGATGCGCTGGATCTGGCTTCCAAATCCGGCATTCACCGGTTGATCACTGCGCTCGAAGAACGCGGCTTCATTCGCCGGCTTGCCAACAGGGCACGCGCGCTGGAAGTCCTGCGCCTGCCAGACTCCATTGCTCCAGGTCTCAACGCCCAGAGAAAGTTCGAGCCAAGCGTCATCGAGGGCAGTCTCGGGCGCAATGTTGCGCCGCCAAAGCCGCAGCCGCGCGCCTCCAACGACATGGATATGCCTGCCAATGTCAGCATTCCTGTCATGGGCCGGATCGCTGCCGGTGTGCCCATTTCCGCCATCCAGAACCAGACCCATATGCTGAGCCTTCCGCCGGATATGATCGGCAGCGGCGAGCATTATGCGCTTGAAGTTAAAGGCGACTCGATGATCGAAGCGGGTATTTTTGATGGCGATACCGTCGTTATCAAGCGCGGTGATACGGCCAACCCCGGTGAAATCATCGTGGCGCTTGTCGATGATGAAGAGGCAACGCTCAAGCGGTTCCGTCGCAAAGGAGCATCGATTGCCCTTGAAGCAGCGAATCCTGCCTATGAAACCCGGATTTTTGGACCGGATCGCGTGCAGGTACAGGGTAAACTCGTCGGACTCATCAGGCGTTACTGATCCGGATCGGCATCCCGTTCGCCGCTGTTCGGGATGCTCGCTTTTGTTTTTGGCTTATGTACACGTTCCGGCATATTGCGTGCCGCTCTTGAGTGAACACGGTAAGTGTTCCATGGCCGGTCTGGCGGTCCAATGGCATAGGTCAGGCTGGCTGAGATCAACCTTTGATCGAATGTTTGTTCGATCCTGGAAGCATTCATCGCTTCCCCATGCCCCTGCGTGACCGGCCCCTGTGTGATCGGCCCCTGTGTGACCGGGCCCAAGCGGATTTCCGCGGCGCCATTCAAAGCAAGATCGTGCAATGTGACCACCAATGTGCCGGGATTTGTGCAAGCCGCATCCCTCCCCGCAAAGGCCAGCACGACAATATTTCCTTCACTGCAGGCTGCATTCTTTTGCATCGGTTTGTCCGTATAGGCGATGATGAGCCCGCCGGGTTCGCGCGCCGTACAAAGCTTGTCTGCGCATTCAAACATGCCGTCTGCGGCTTGTGCATTGGCCTTGACTGGTTTGATGATCTGCGCAAGCCCATAACCCTGCTGCCAGTTGTTCAGGATGAATGCGCCGCCTTGCGACCGATTGATCATCAATGTTTCGCCATTACGCAGTCCGACCAGTCTGCCATCCTCCGATATGACAATATCCGGCGGTACGGTGCGCATCATGACGAGCGCGCCGATGGCCAATAGTGGCAGGCTGCACAGGCGCAGCCATGACGACAGGAACAGGAGGACAATCAATCCCGCACTCAGGAACAGCAGGCTCGCTTGCGGCATTGGACCGAGATGGCCGCTGGGCGAAAGAGCCGCGACATGATTGGCAATAACAGTGAAGAGTTCAATCCCGCGCTCCATGACACGGAAGGGTAGCCAGTCCATATCGAAAGGCATGAGCAGCAACGCCAGAACGGCGAAGGGCATCACTAGGATGGATACGACAGGCAGAGCCAGCGCATTGCCAATCAAACCAAGTGGTGCCGTATTGTTGAAATGATAGACGGCAAAGATCGCACTGGCTGAACCGGCGACCAAAGACGTCATGGCGATGCCATTGATATGATCGATGATCTTGTCCGGCAATTGCAGAAGCAAACCATTGCGGCGTTTGCGTCGATTGTTCCGGGTTGCTTTGCGGGGTGACCACCAACCATAGAATGCGATCAGCGCCGCGGTGGCCGAATAGGACATCTGAAAACTTGGTCCCAGGATTTCATGTGGTGCGATGGCGATTGTAACGAGTGCCGCCAAGGCAACATTGCGCAATGAAAGCGCGGCGCGGTCTGCGATCATCGCAATAAGTATCACCGCCAGCATGACGAAGCTGCGCTGGGCGGCGACATCGAGACCAGAGAGCAGCAGATAAAACGCGCAGGCCAGCAGCGCGACAAAGGCTGAAAACTTCTTGATCGGATATCGTGCGGCGAATTCCGGGAAGAAGGCCAAGGAGGCACGCAAAGACCCCATGACAATGGCCGCAACAAGCGCCATATGGAACCCGGATATAGACAGGACATGCGACAAGCCGCTGAGCCGCATGGCATTGTTCGTCGCCTCACTGATGCCGTCACGCTGTCCGGTGATCTGCGATGCAGCAATTGCGCCCGGCTCGCCCTTGATCTGATGCTGAATATGGTTGGTGAGTTGCTGGCGCATGCCCGCCACCATCAGCAATATCTTGTCGGCGATCCCGGCAGGTTCCGTAAGCGATACAATTTCCGGCTTACCCAGAAAGAACCCGTTACCGCCGACACCATGGTAATAATTATGGAATGCGAAATCATAATTGCCCGGCCGTACAGGCCCCGATTGCGGACGCAGATGCACCAGACCTTGCAGGCTGGTGCCCGGCCCGGCATCGGCTGGCAATGAACGGGCTGATATAACAAGCCTTTCGGGCCTGTAGAGAAGCTGCGGGCGTTCGGTTGCAATGACATCCATAGTCAGCCGCCAGCCGCCACGCTCGGGCCGACTGATGGCCACAATGCGGCCCGTCAAACGGGTGGTAATGCTTGAGCCAAGCATAGTTGTATCAAGGCGCATGGTTTCAAACTTGGCGCACAGCATGCCGGCGATGATGCACAGTACGATGGTCAGGCAGAGACTGATCAGGCGCCGGTTAACAGCCAGCAATTTCAGCCCCGTCAATGCGGTCAATCCAAAGAGAATGGCACTCAGTCTCGGTTCTGTTGGCAGGCTGAAATAGAGAACAGCGCCGCCACCGGCAAAGACAGGTACAAACAGAAAGAAATTGCCCCGATCATATTCCCGGCTGAATGCCAGAGGAACGCGCGATGGTATTTGCCGAACCCAATGCCATCCGGCAGCCACAGCGCGGCGTATCTTTGCAACAAGATTGCTCCGTTCGGGAAAATCAGGTTCGTCTTGAGGTATTTGAGTCGCAAAATCGGGCTCATCGACCGCTGGGCGATCAAAAAAATGCCGTTCACTCGTTTGTGTACTGGTGACAGGGCGCCGCATTTGCCTCCAAATCTGCCAATGCCCTTGCACAGCAGCGCTCCTATGCTACATCAACGCCAGATCAAATCGATTGGATGTTAGGCTAATAGCCAAAGCCTCCGCTGGAGTACTTATGTCATCACCCGTTGTTACCCGTTTTGCACCCTCCCCGACCGGTTACCTCCATATTGGTGGTGCCCGCACGGCCCTGTTTAACTGGCTCTATGCCAAGCATACGGGCGGCAAGATGCTGCTGCGCATCGAGGATACGGATCGCGAACGCTCATCGGAAGCGGCGGTGACAGCTATTCTCGATGGCCTGAAGTGGCTCGGTCTCGAATGGGATGGCGATGCGATCTCGCAATATGAGCGTGCGCCGCGCCACCGCGAAGTCGCTGAAGAGCTGGTTGCCAAGGGCAAAGCCTATTATTGCTATGCTTCACAGGCAGAGCTTGAGGAAATGCGCGAAAAGGCCCGCGCTGAAGGCCGCCCGCCCCGCTATGATGGCCGCTGGCGCGATCGCGACCCAAAGGAAGCACCTGAAGGCGTCAAGCCGGTTATCCGCATCAAGGCACCGCAAGAGGGCGAAACCCTCGTGCGCGACCTCGTACAGGGCGATGTGCGCTTTCCCAACAAGGATCTCGATGATTTCATCATCCTGCGCTCCGATGGCAATCCGACGTATATGCATGCGGTTGTGGTTGATGATCATGACATGGGCGTCACCCACATTATCCGTGGTGACGATCACCTGACCAATGCCGCACGTCAGACGGTTATTTATGATGCCATGGGCTGGGATGTGCCTGTGATGGGCCATATTCCACTGATCCATGGTGCGGATGGTGCAAAGCTGTCCAAGCGTCACGGGGCGCTCGGCGTCGAGGCCTATCGTGCGATGGGCTACCTGCCTGCCGCCTTGCGCAACTATCTCGTGCGTCTTGGCTGGAGCCATGGCGATGATGAAATCATGTCTGACGCCCAGATGATCGAATGGTTCGAAATCTCCGATATCAACCGCGGTGCTTCGCGTTTCGACTTCCAGAAGCTGGAAGCGATCAACGGCCACTATATGCGTTTCTCCGATGATGCCGATCTGGTCAAAGCCATGATCGATATCCTGCCCGAGATCGAAGGCGGCGCGGAGATTTTGGCGCGGCTTAATGACCGGACCAAGCAGCAGTTGCTGGCAGCGATGCCCGGCCTGAAAGAGCGCGCCAAGACCCTTGTGGAACTGGCGGACAGTGCAAAATATCTTTTTGCGCAACGCCCGCTTGGTCTGGATGAAAAAGCGGCTGGCCTGCTCAATGACGAGGGCCGAAGCGTACTATCGGGCGTTTTTCCGGCACTTTCCGGGGTTAATGACTGGACTGCCGAGGCTCTGGATGCTGCAGTGCGTGTTCATGCGGAAAATACCGGCCTGAAACTTGGAAAAATCGCCCAGCCGCTGCGTGCCGCATTGACCGGAAGAGCAACATCTCCCGGTGTTTTTGACGTTTTGGCGGTGCTCGGCCGTGAAGAGTCATTGGGCCGTATTGAAGACCAGATAAAAGGTTAATCCATAGCCCCGACGGTGCATTTTTTGCATTGCAACATTGCGCCGTTCGGGTACGGTGACGTGCCTGAGACAATCAGGAGAAATACCTCGTAAAGAGGGTCAGTGCTTTGGGCCAGTGTGAAGCATACTGGAATTTGAAGTAACTCGTGTCCTTTCGTTTCCGAAGCTCAACGAGAGCCTATTGCTCAAGCAGCGGGTTTTGGAATTGGTACACGGGATGTCAGCGGGAGCTGAAGCAAGAAAGGAACGGCAATGTCTGAGAATAGCGTCAACATCGATCTGAATGGTCACGAGTTTGCGTTACCGATAAAACAAGGCACCATCGGACCTGATGTCGTGGACATTGGAACACTCTACAAGAACACCGGTGCGTTCACTTACGATCCGGGTTTTACATCCACAGCCTCCTGCGAGTCGCAGATCACCTATATTGACGGTGATGAAGGCATTTTGCTGCATCGCGGCTATCCAATCGAACAACTCGCTGAAAAAGGCGATTTTCTCGAAACCTGCTATCTGCTGCTTTACGGCGAACTGCCGACAAAGAGCCAGAAGCATGATTTCGATTACCGTGTGACGCACCACACCATGGTGCATGAACAGATGTCGCGCTTCTTCAGCGGCTTCCGCCGTGACGCCCATCCCATGGCTGTCATGGTTGGCTGTGTTGGCGCCCTGTCCGCCTTCTATCACGACTCAACCGACATTTCCGATCCGCATCAGCGCATGGTCGCGTCGATCCGCATGATCGCGAAGATTCCGACCCTGGCTGCGATGGCCTACAAGTACCACATCGGTCAGCCCTTCGTTTATCCGAAGAACAATCTCGATTTCGCAACCAACTTCCTGCACATGTGCTTTGCTGTGCCATGCGAAGATTACGTGCCAAATCCGGTTCTTGCCCGCGCAATGGACCGGATTTTCATTTTGCACGCTGATCACGAGCAGAATGCATCGACATCAACGGTCCGCCTTGCCGGATCATCCGGCGCCAATCCGTTCGCCTGCATCGCGGCCGGTATTGCCTGCCTCTGGGGCCCTGCCCATGGCGGCGCCAATGAAGCAGCGCTGAACATGCTTGGCGAAATCGGTACGGTTGACCGCATTCCCGAGTTCATCAACCGCGCCAAGGACAAGAACGATCCATTCCGCCTGATGGGCTTTGGTCACCGCGTTTACAAGAATTACGATCCACGCGCCAAGATCATGCAGCAGACAACGAAGGAAGTTCTGGCCGAACTCGGCATCAAGGACGATCCATTGCTCGATGTTGCGATGGAACTGGAGCGCATTGCACTCACCGATGAATATTTCATCGAGAAGAAGCTCTATCCGAATGTCGATTTCTACTCCGGCATCACCTTGAAGGCACTTGGCTTCCCCACCACCATGTTCACGGTTCTGTTCGCCGTTGCCCGCACGGTTGGCTGGATCGCCCAGTGGAAGGAAATGATCGAGGACCCGCATCAGAAGATTGGCCGCCCGCGCCAGCTTTATACCGGTGCGACCCAGCGCGATTACGTGCCAGTCGGCAACCGCAAGTAAGCGCAGTCGAAACTCATGAAAAAGGCGCCGATTGGCGCCTTTTTTGTATTCTCCATCACGATTGGTGTTTGATGTATTCGAGCACTTTTTCAGCAGCAATATCGCCGGAAGGCCTTTCTGTTCGCATCAACTTAGCAATCTCGTCAAAACCGTCGAGTTGTAGCGAACGGGCGTAGCCAGGCCGCAGCAACTGTTCGATTTCCCGCGCGAGTGGACCGGGACGAACAAACTGATTGAAATATTCCTGAACGACACGTTTATCGGCAATGATATTCGGCAGGGCCGCGCTCCAGACCTTGATGCGCGGCGCAATGAACATCCGCGCCAACCAGTCGGGCCTATAGGATAAAACCGTCGGAATGCGCGCCAATGCGAGTTCTAGCGATACGGTGCCTGAAGCTGCCAAAGCGGCATCGGCTTCGGCAAAAGCTTTCAATCGTTCCGCTTCGCCCACCACAATGTTGGGCTGGACTTTCCAGTCCGCAGTCAATTGCCGCACGAGTGGCTCAACTTTGGGAAGTGTCGGCAAGGTCAGTGTGAAGCGGTTTCCACGGCTCGCCAATAGTTCAATAGCTTCGCCGAAGGGTTTGGAAAGACTGGTAATTTCCGCTTTGCGCGAACCCGGCAGCACGATAATGCTGTGTTGCGCCCTGTCACCCAATTTCCCTTCCCGCGCGCGATTCTTTTTCGCAGCCTCCAGCAAGGGCGCATGCGTCACGAGACGGTGGCCGACATAGGTGGCGAGCGGTCCGTCAAGGTCTTTCAGCGCCTGCACTTCGAACGGCAAAATCGCCAGAACATGATCGATGTAACCGCGCATGGCTTTGGCGCGCTCCGGCCGCCACGCCCAGACCGATGGGCTGATGTAATTGATAATGGGAATAGCCGGGTCGGCAGCCCTCACCTTGCGCGCCACCCGGTGGGTGAAGTCAGGACTATCTATAATAATAAGGCAATCGGGTTTTGCCGCAACGATTGCGCCAGCCACCTGCGATATGCGGCGGATGAGCTGCGGCAGTTTCGTGACGATTGCCGTCAACCCCACCAAGGCAATTTCATGCTGATCAAACAATGAGTTGAGACCAAGGGCCTGAAGATGTTCGCCGCCGACACCCATCAGCGTCACTTCGCCGGGATATTGCCGCCGCAAGGCCTGAACCAGATCGGCACCAAGCAGGTCGCCAGACTCTTCACCCGTAACGATGGCAAGGCGTAGCGGCTTTGACGTGGCCATTATTCGGCCTCCTGCGCGAAGGTCTCGATAAAAATACCGGCTTCATTGGCTGCGGCAATTGTTTCGGAATAACCAAGGATCAGCGTTCGCCGGGCTTCGATGGCAATGCCCTTCAAACCAGCTTTGACTGCATTTTCAACGGTGCTGATGCCAATGGCGGGTAAATCTGCCCGCACTTCCTGCTGCGGCTTGGCGCATTTCACCAGCACCCCGCCCTTGCGGTTGATCCGCTTGGCGATACGCAGATCAGCCACCCGTTGCAGCATTGCGTCAGTACCCTCCACGCCCTCAAGTGCCACCACACGCCGGCCAACGGCAATTGCAGCCTGCCCGATATCGAGTGAACCGATCATAACAGCTGCTTTACGGGCCGCCTGCATATCGGCGATGCTCTCCTTGTCGGCTTTCTTCCGGGTGATGGTTCCCACATCAGGCGCAAGAATATCCGGAACAATTTCGTGGGCGCCAACGACCCTGAAACCATAGGATTCGATGGTCGAAATCACCGCTTTGAGCAATCCGTCATCGCCAAGCCGGAACGCGCGCATGAAACGATAGAGCGCGACGAGATTACCGTTGCCGGGACGCAGGGCTGCTGCGAATTCCGGCCTGTGGCGTATGCCGCCTGCCAGAACCACATTGGAAATATCTGATGATTTCAGAATCTTCATCAAGCCACCAAGCTCGACTATCGAAATCTCCGCATGTTTGCGCGCGTTGATTTCAGGCGAGGCTTCCCCTTTGATCGCTATGATCAAGGGATCAGCACCCTGCCTGTGCAAGCTTTCGGCTATTGCAATGGGAAGAAGCCCATTGCCGGCAACAATCGCTGTACGGCCTGTTATGGCCGCTGGCAACGCTGGATCGGTGGGTTTAGCTGTTGTCGTCACTGTCGCTGGTCTCGATTCCGGAACCGAGGGGCGGCGTGCAGTAGTGACGTTTGGTATCAGCGAGAATGAAATCGATCAGATCGATAACCGCTGGCGACTGAGAAAACTCAAGCCGCACATCTTCCGCCCGTTTGTAAACCGGTTTGCTGCGGTCAAACAGCATACGCACCGCGTGACGAAGATTGTGAATCTCCGGGCGCGCCATCCCCGAGCGTTTCATGCCGACAATATTCAGACCGGCAAGATAGGCGTGATTGCCGATAGCCATGCCGTAGGGCACCACGTCTTTGGCAACGGCCGCAAGGCCGCCAATGAAAGCATGATGACCAACACGCACAAACTGATGCAGCGCTGCCCCACCGCCGATAATGACATTATTACCAACCGTGACATGACCGCCAATCATCACATTGTTGGAAAAGGTCACGTTATCGCCAATGTCGCAATCATGCGCCACATGCGAATAGGCCAAAAACATGCAATTGTCGCCAACGGTCGTATATCCACGGCTGCTATCCGTGCCGCGATGCATGGTGACACCTTCGCGAATGGTGCAGTTCCTGCCGATGGTGAGCGTCGTATGTCCGCCCTTGTGCTTGGTGTTTTGCGGGTCCCCGCCCAAAATTGCATTTGGATAGACTTTGGAACCATCGCCAAGCGTCGTCGCGCCCATAATGACCGCATGACTTAATATGCTGACATCGTTGCCGATGACAGCTTCCGCGCCAATATGGCAGAATGGACCGATATTTACCCTGTCGCCAATCTTTGCGCCCGCTTCAATAATCGAAGTGGGATGAATGCTGGAATTGGACATCAAGCGCCGGTCTCGTCGTCATCAGGAAAGCTGACCATGGCTGCAACTTCGGCCTCTGCAACCTTGACGCCATCAACTTCGGCCACGCAGCTGTATTTGTGGATATTGCCACGCTGCTTGACCTTGGTCACGCGCAGCTTGAGCTGATCACCGGGTACCACAGGCTTGCGGAACTTGGCACCATCAATGGTCATGAAGAAGACCTTGCCGGGCTTACCGCTGCCATTATGGAACAACACGATTGCGCCAGCAGTCTGGGCCATAGCTTCAATGATCAGAACACCGGGCATGATTGGCAATTCGGGAAAGTGTCCGGCGAAATGCGGCTCATTGATGCTGACATTCTTGATGCCCGTTGCTGACTCATCGCGATCAATATCAACAATGCGATCAATCAACAGAAAGGGATAGCGATGCGGCAGGTTTGCCAGAAGCTTCTGGATGTCCGCGACGCCAAGAGTGCTCGCCTGTACATTTTCATTCATCTGAACTGCTCTCCTTCTTGGTTCGGGACATCGCGCGAACACTCGCAATCTCGCGGAACCATTGCTTGAACGGCTGGGCGGGCGCACCGGCCCACCGCTCGCCATCCGGAATATCATTCATAACACCGCTTGCAGCAGCAATTTCAACGCGTGAACCGATATTGACGTGATCCTTGATACCGACACTGCCACCGAGCATTGTCATATCACCGAGGACGACACTGCCGGAAATGCCACATTGCGCAGCAATCACGCAATGGCGTCCAATACGAACATTGTGGGCAATTTGCACGAGATTGTCGATTTTCGTACCTTCACCGATAACCGTATCCGCCAAAGCGCCGCGATCAACCGTGGTGTTGGCACCGATCTCGACATTATCCTGAATAATAACGCGGCCAAGCTGGGGCATCTTGTCGAGTCCGGCTTTACCCGGAACATAGCCAAAGCCGTCCTGCCCGATACGCACTCCGGGATGAAGGAGAACGCGATTACCGAGAAAGGCATACTGAACCGAGCAGCTTGGTGCGATATAGCAATCGCGGCCAATCTTGCAGCCATTGCCAATCACCACATTGGCGGCAATGACCGTTCCTGCACCAATGGAAACAGCCTTGCCAATGATGACGCCGGGCTCGATGGTAACACCCGCTTCGATCTCAGCGGTCGGATCAATGATCGCATGGGGCGAAATGCCAGTCTCGTCGCCGCTCCAAAGATGCGCATTTACCGCCCGTGGGTAGAGTGCGCGGCCAATGGCAGCAAAATCCTGCTGTGGATGGCGGGTAACGATAATGGCAACGTTTTTTGGGATGCTTGGCTTGACTTCGTCGGTACAGAGAACGCCTGCCGCCTTCAAACCTTCAAGGTTTTGCGCATTCTTCTTGCCATCGATGAAAACAAGGGCATCTGGTCCTGCGTCTGCCAGAGAAGCAAGACGCGTCACTGGCCTGTTGGCCAGAGAACTGTCCACAAGAACGCCATTGGCCAGATCGGCGATCTGACCAACAGTCACGTTCAATAGTGGCTCATAAAAGATCGGATCGGCCATCGACTAACTTTCTCCCCCGGGGAAGTATGCTCCCCCGGGAGGTCAGCAATCTATCAGAATTTGCTCGACATGCCGAAGTTGAAGTTCTGCACCTGATCGCCGTCCACTTTCTTGACTGGGAAAGCGTAGTCGAAGCGCAGTGGTCCGAACGGCGACGCCCACATGATACTTACACCTGCAGAAGCACGCCATTCCATGCCGTCGTCGGAAACATACCGCTTCCCATCCCGGTTCTTGAGCTCGTTGCCATACAGCGTCGCAGCATCGGCGAACAAGGCACCACGAATACCAAGGCTCTCAGGAACGATCGGCAATGGGAACTGGGTTTCCACGCTCGCATTGAAGTATGTTGTGCCACCGAGGAAGCTACCATCGTTATCTCTAACACTGGTGTCCCGTGGACCAATACCCGCATATTTGAAGCCGCGGATCATTTCCTGATTGTTCTTGAACAAGTCAAACACGCGCAGATCGTCACCAAATCCTTCAATGTGTCCGGCGCCTACGCCAACCAGACCGACAATGTCCATTTCCTGGGAAAGCGTCTTGTAATAGCTACCCTTGAACGTTGTCTTCAGGAAGTTGGCATCGCCACCAACACCGGCATATTCCTGATTGAATTTGGCATACAAGCCGTCATGCGGATTTTTACGATCATCAATCGTATCATAAACCAATGACCAACTGACCGATGATTTAATCCAAGACCCATGTTCAGCCGCATCGATGAAGGCTTGTGAAATCTGCGACGGATCCGGGATATCCGTTCCCGGAATCTTGGCATCGCTATCAATCTTATACTTTTCCTGCGAGAGGTTATACGCAACACCAGCAGTCAAAGTTTCAGTGATTGGCAAGCCAAAGCGGATCGTACCACCGGTCAAATCGGTTTCGTACTTGTTGTTAACGCCAGACTGACGCTTGAACAGATCAAAACCAGCAGAAATACGCTGACCGAGGAAATAAGGCTCGGTGAAGGACAGCGAATAGGTACGGTTGTTGTTCAGACCGCCGCCGGCGCCGATACGAATATACTGACCACGACCAAGGAAGTTGCGCTCGGTGATCGAGCCTTCAACTGTTGGTCCGGGGCTTTCACCACCGGTCGTATAACCACCACCGATGGAGAATTCACCCGTTGATTTCTCAACGACGTCCACGACGAGCACAACCTGATCAGGCTGCGAGCCTGGAGCAGTCGAGATGTTGACGGTCTGGAAGAATTCAAGGTTTTCCAGACGCTTCTTGGCACGCTGGATCAGAACCTG
>NZ_FNIY01000011.1 GCF_900104355.1 Phyllobacterium sp. OV277
CAGGTTCTGATCCAGCGTGCCAAGAAGCGTCTGGAAAACCTTGAATTCTTCCAGACCGTCAACATCTCGACTGCTCCAGGCTCGCAGCCTGATCAAGTCGTGCTTATTGTGGACGTCGTTGAAAAATCATCCGGCGATTTCTCGATTGGTGGCGGCTACACCACAAGTGGGGATGAGTCAGGTCCTTCAGTAGAAGGTTCAATCACCGAGAAGAATTTTCTTGGACGCGGCCAATATCTCCGCTTGTCGGCGGGAACAACCCTGTTCAACGATCAGAATTATCAATCCTATGGTCTGTCTTTCACGGAGCCTTACTTTCTCGGCGAACGCATCTCCGCAGGCTTTGACCTTTACAAACGCCAATCAGGGGTAACCGACAAATACCAGACAGATACCACAGGCGGGTCGATCCGTTTCGGACTCCCCATCGGTAATGATCTGACGGCGGGAGTGGCCTATAATCTGTCGCAGCAAACCATAACGATCGACGACGCTGCATTGACCGCAGCTGGCATTCCCGATCCGACGCAGGTCTCGCAAGCCTATATCGATGCTGCTGCGCAAGGCGCATGGGTAAAATCATCTGTGAGCTGGTCCCTCATCTACAACACCATCGATGACGTCAAGAATCCGCATGACGGGATTTACGCAAAGTTCGAGCAGGAAGCCGCCGGTCTTGGCGGCGATGCCAGCTTCCTCAAGACCACGTTCAAAAGCAGCGTCTACAAGACGCTGTCTGAGGAGCAGGATATCGTCGGGCTGGTGCGTGTTGGCGGTGGCTATATCAAGGAATTGGGAAGTAACGGCCTGAGTGTCTTTGATACGTTCCAGAATAACACCGATATGATCCGCGGCTTCAGTTCAGCTGGTATCGGTCCGCGCGACACCCGCGTTACGGACAGTGATGGCAGTTTCATCGGGGGTACAACCTATCTCAATGCGACGGCCGAGACCCAGTTTCCGATACCGCTGATACCCGATAGTGTTGGAATTAGAGGCGCTGTATTCAGCGATGTCGCCACGCTGTTCGGCAATGACAGTTCCTATGCCGCCAACACGGACATGCAGTGGCGCGCTTCAGTGGGCGCAAGCATTATGTGGGCATCACCATTCGGGCCGATACGCTTTGATTATGCAGTACCCGTGCTGAAGGTCGACGGCGATCAGGTGCAGAACTTCAACTTCAATATGTCGAGCAAGTTCTAGTCATCCAAGAACAGCGAAATCAGAAGTCGATGGATGCGTAGAAGATCGCAAAAACACCGTCCAGCACGATAACGATGAAAATCGATTTCACCACAGATGCAGTCACGCGCAGGCCCAGCGATTCAGCGCTGCCGCCAACCTTCATCCCTTCAACCGCTGCAATCGTCCCGATGATCATGGCCATAAAAGGGGCCTTGATCAGACCGGCCAGAAAATACTGGACGCTGATGGCATCACGCAGATTGGCTATGTAGATACCCGGTGACACGTCCGAATAAAGCCATAGGGCAACAGCACCGCCTGCAAGGCCGGCGAAATCTGCAATAATCGTCAGAAGTGGCAAGGAGATGCTCAACGCGACCAGACGGGGAAACACCAGCACGCTGATGGGATTGAGGCCGATGACGTGAAGAGCATCAACTTCCTCACGCATCTTCATGGACCCAAGCTCCGCTGTAATTGCACTCCCCGAGCGACCGGCGATCATAATTGCGGTGAGAAGAACACCCGTTTCACGCAGCACCAGCACGCCAACAAGGTTGACCGCATAGGCTTCGGCTCCATAGGTGCTGAGCATGTAAGCGCCCTGCTGCGCAACGATCGCGCCCATAATGAACGAGATAAGGACCACGACCGGAATTGCACCAACACCCAGCCGGTCGATCTGATGAAAGAATGCGGGATACCTGATCGGGCCGCCCTTGCCTGCCCGCACTTGGGAGCCTGTCACCACGGCACCCAACACATGCATTGATTTGATAAAATCGTCCCCGAAATTGACAACTGTTCTGCCAATTGTATCGAGAAGCTGAATACCGATATTCATCTTGTGCGGGGCCGCATAGGCATCTGCAGGCGCGGATGCGGTTTTGCCGACTGCATCAAACAAAGTTTCCCAGTGCTTCTTCAAGCCCCGGATTTCCACCTGTTTACCCGCACCCTCAAGGGACACACGCAACCGGTCCACCAGCCAGGCACCCGCTGTATCCAGGGCGTCCACATCCGACAGATCAATGACGGCACTTGAGAACTCTTTCCGGTGCTCGATCTTGTGCATCTGCGCGTTGACGCGCCCGACGTAGCGGGTGATCCAGGAACCTGCCAGCACAACTGTTGCCTGGTCATTCTCGGCACTGAAACTAACGTTGAGGGGCTGCCCAGAAACGCCGGATTCGTGTGTCGCATCAACCATGGCCGAAATACTTTCGATTTTTGAATTTGCTGTTCGAACAAGCAGGCTGCTTTATCCCCCGCCTGTGCGGTTCTGGCAAGCACAACCCAAAACAAATTGCCTCTGGCCCTCAATGGCTTGCCAAACATTTGCGCGACCGATGCATTCCAGCACCTGTTATTGAATCTCCCCTTCGAAACAGGGTCAAGCAATAAGAGAAAGCCGGTTGTCACACATGGTAACGACCGGCTTTCGATTTTCTGTCGGTAATAGCGCTGCGTAACTAGCTACCGCTACGGGAATGAAGCTGCGGAATGAACAGATCCGTCCAGCTTGCGGGTTTGACCTTGATCGTACCGGCAAGGTTCATGAACTCGGCAAACTGCATCACGCCATTTGGTGTTGTGGAGAATTTGGAGTCCTTGTCGTTCAACATTTCAAGAACTTCTTCGACGGAAACCTTTACCTTTGAACTCTTGGCAAAGATTTCTGCCGCAGCCTGCTTGTTACCGGCGATGAAAGCATTGGCCTCATCCAGCGCGGCCAGAAATGCCTCCGTGGTTTTCGGATTGGCATCGACAAATTTCTTGGGCGCGAAGGTAACATCAAGCGTGATATTGCCGATAACATCGACGGAATTGACCACACGATGCATTTTCGGGTCTTTCAACTCCAGATAGGAGAAGGGAGGCGAAGTGAAGTGCGATGTGATCTCGGTCTGGCCACTCGTCACCGCTGCCAAGGCTTCCGGATGCGGCAGGCTGACCGTCAACGGGTCGAGCTTTGCATAATTCTCACGCCCAAATTCGTGGGCTGCCATCATCTGCAGAACAACAGCCGAAAGCGACGTCTTGATCCCCGGCAAGGCAATCTTGTCCTTGGGCGTCAGATCCTTCAGCGTTTTGACTTCAGGATTATTCGAATTGAGCCAGAGCGATGTGGCGCTTAGCCCGCTGATGCCAACAACTTCAACATTGGGAATACCCTTGGCTTTTGCCCACAGGGTAACAAAACCGGGCGCTCCAGTTCCTGCGAAATCGAGCGAACCCGCCATCATGGCGTCATTGATCACATTTCCGCCGTCCAGCATCAGCCATGTGACTTTAACGTCGCCGAGGCCTGCCTTGGCTGCCTGCTTTTCCATCAGCTTCTGATTTTCCATAACGATCAGCGGCAGGTAGAGAATGCCGTAGCCTTTGGAAATCCTTACCTCGTTGACCTCAGCCTGGACGGGTGCAACTGCGCCTGCCAATCCAAGTCCGACGCCCAGCGCAGCGGCACATAGTTGTTTCAAGATGTTCATCATATTCCTCCCTTTATAGATACCGGCTCCCGGCGGTTTAGAGTCAAGCCTGCATTCCCCAGCGGCGAATGGTCTTCTTTTCAATCGTGGCAAAGATCAGGTTTTCAACGGCAAGGCCAATCAGGATAACGGTGAACAGGCCCGCAAAGACGTTGGCGGTTTCAAGCTGGTTGCGGTTTTCAAAAATGAACCAGCCAAGACCACCCGAACCCGAGGACACCCCGAATACGAGTTCGGCTGCAATCAACGTGCGCCATGCGAAAGCCCACCCCACCTTCAGACCTGTCAGGATCGACGGGAACGCGGCGGGTATCAGGATGTAGCGGACGAGCTTGAGGCCGCGCAGGCCATAATTGAGACCCACCATCCGCATCGTGTTGGATACGGATTTGAAACCGGCATGGGTATTCAAAGCAATCGCCCAGAGCACCGAGTGCACCAGAACAAAGATCACGCTTCCCTGTCCGAGGCCAAACCAGATCAGCGCCAATGGCAGCAATGCAATCGCCGGAAGAGGATTGAACATGGACGTCAAGGTTTCGAGCAGATCAGCGCCAATGCGCGACCCAATCGCCAGCGTGGTCAAAAGTGAAGCAAGCACAATGCCGATGCCATACCCGATGAGCAGGGTTTTCAGGGATGCCAGCGTTCTGGCCGGAATGGTTCCGTCGGCGATATTGGAGACAAAGGCAGAGAACGTTTGGGTAAAACTCGGAAACAGCAAGGGGTTACCCAGCCAGCGCCCGTACATCTCCCAGACAACAGCCAGAACGAGCAGGATAAACGCCTTTCGCACAGCACCGATACGGTAGATGCGTTCAAAGCCGGAAAGCGTCTTTTCGACCTGCAGAAAATCCTTCTTGCTGTCGCCACGCAGAATTTCCGGTCGTGTGTAGAGAACTTCGGTCATCATTTTATCCGATCTCAGCTGGCAAACAGCATGTCGTTGATGCGGGTTTCGAGAGCTGCCTGCGTACCGGTTCCAAGTTCGCTGGGAGGTATGCTGTTCAGCTCAGCCTTGACCTGTCCCGGATGGGGCGAAAGCAGCAAAATGCGTGTACCAATGCGGATTGCCTCTTCGATGGAGTGTGTGACGAACAGAACCGTAAAATGCGTGTCATCCCAAAGCTGCAGCAGTTCATCCTGCATCTTGCGGCGCGTCAGCGCGTCAAGCGCAGCAAACGGTTCGTCCATGAGCAGTACATCCGGCTCCATAGCCATGCCGCGCGCGATGGCGACGCGCTGCTTCATCCCGCCTGATAACATGTGAGGATAGCTGTCGATGAATTTTGTGAGCCCGACCTTGTCGATATAACTGCGTGCACGCTCGCGGGCTTCTGCCGGTTTTGCGCGACCGCTTGAAGTGAGTGCGAAGACAACGTTCTCGCCAACCGTTTTCCAGGGCAGAAGTTGGTCGAATTCCTGAAACACCATCATGCGATCAGGGCCGGGTTCCGTGACTTCCTTGCCCTTGAGCTTGATCTGGCCTTCGGTCGGCGTGAGATAGCCGCCAATTGCCTTGAGCAAGGTGGACTTGCCGCAACCTGACGGTCCAAGCAGGACAAAGCGATCGGATTGAAAAACCTGAAAATCGACACGGTGCGTGGCCGTAACCAGCGTGTCTTCGGTCTTATATTGCAATGTGACGCCCTCAACGCTCAGCAATGCGCCGCGAGCATCAATCGACTGATGCAAAGTCATACTTCCTCCCAGTGCGTCTTCTCTTTTGCGCAACGCTGTAACGTTGACAAAACTCCCAAGCCGACTGTACTTGCGGTAACTGACACATACCTGACTCAAGTTTCGGGGGCACGATTTGCGCATTCTTGTCGTGGAAGACATGCCCGACATCGCCAAGGCAATTGCCCAGCGTTTTGAAAAAATCGGGCATGCGGTTGATTGCGAAACCAATGGCCGCACCGCCAGTGAAGTGCTGCTGGTGCAGGACTATGACCTTATCATCCTCGACATGATGCTTCCCGGAGCAGACGGCTTTGAAATTCTCAAAGGACTGCGTGCTCGCAAAGACAAAACGCCGGTTCTGGTGTTGACTGCGCGCTCTGCTGTCGATGACCGCGTGGATGTTCTTGATCTCGGAGCCGATGATTATCTGACCAAGCCGTTCGATTTTCGCGAGTTGGAAGCGCGGGCCCGCGCGCTTCTGCGCCGAAGCGCGGGGATGTCTGACAATGCGCTGCGATTTGGTGATCTTGTCATCGATCAGGCCGGACGCACGGCAAGCATTGCCGGTACGGCTCTTGACCTCACCCGCCGCGAGCTGATCGTGCTGGAGATTCTGGCGGCACGGCCAAAGCGCTTCATCTCTAAGGAGGAGTTGGTGGAACAGCTTTTCAACTTTGATCAGGAGCCAAGCGCCAATGCGGTTGAGCAATATGTAACGCGCCTGCGGCGTAAACTGGCGGATACAACAATCGAAATTCGCACCACGCGAGGATTGGGCTACCAGCTTGCAATCAAGTGATATCCGTTATTCGCTCCACGTCCGGATCATTGTGTTCATCGCGCTCATTCTGGGTGTGGGCGCGATCGTCCTCGCTTTTGCCGCCTGGCAATATGCAGGAATCGCGGCGCGCGATGCCTATGACAAGCTATTGATCGGCGGCACAATACAGGTTGCTGAAAACGTCTATGTTCAGGGCGGGGTTGTAACGCTCGACCCTCCTGCGGCTGCTTTCGCCACACTTTCCGCCTATGATCTTGTCTTCTATCGCGTCACCGATCCGCGTGGGGTGGTTGTGGCCGGTTATGGCGATCTCGCCCCGAAAATTCCGTCAGAGGAAATCCGTAAGGGCGTGGTTCTCACCGATGATACCTATCAGGGGCAACCGGTTCGCATTGCGGCCATTGGCAAACAGATCGATACGCCCTCGGGGAGCGGTTGGGTGGAAATCGTATTGGCACAGACATTGCGGGCACGGCAGTCACTTGCATGGGATCTGACCGGCAAGGCTGTTGGAATGATTGCCATCATGAGCCTGCTTGCCTTGATAGCCGGAGCCATTTCCGTTCGCATCGCATTGAAACCACTCACGCGTATCGAACGGGAAATTGCAGCACGCAAACCTGATGATCTGCGCGCGATCCGCGTTACACCTCCCCATGAAATCCGCGCATTGGTTGGTGTTCTTGACGACTTCATGCGCCGTCTCGCAGACCGTATTGCCTTGATGCAACGTTTCATTGCCGATGCAGCCCATCAGATGCGCACGCCTTTGGCAGAGCTTAACGCGCAAGTCGAAATCCTCTCGAATGATGCAGACCCCAAACTGCAGAACCAGATTGGCAGGCTTGGCGCCAAAGTAACCGAACTCGGCAATCTCACCAGCCAGCTTCTGGACCACGCCATGGTCATCCACCGCGCCGGTACTGTTGCATTTACTTCGATTGAGTTGAATGGCTTGGCCAAAACCACTTTGGCGCAGTCGGTGCCGCTTTCTCTCGAACGCGAGGTCACGATTGCGTTCACGCCCAGCCCGGCAGAACTTCATATTCAAGGCGATGTGATCAGTATCCGGGAGGCGCTGACAAATCTCATCCAGAATGCCTTGATTCATGGAGCATTGACCCGATTGTCGGTGGAACTCAACCACGATGCCAGTAAGGCTTGGATCAATGTTTGCGATGATGGACCAGGTATTGCACCATCAGAACAAGAGCGGGTGCTGGAACCATTCGAAACAGGGCTTGGCCATACATCCGGTTCCGGTCTGGGCCTTGCAATTGCTGTCGAAGTAGCAAAAGCACATGGTGGAGAACTTACTTTCAGCAATGCACCGGGTGCATTTTGTGTTCGGTTGACCTTTCCACTTTGATTGAGTGAACGGGCGTAGCCATCGTCGTGATGTTTCGCATTATTTCTCGCAAGAGACCGGATTGATCTGCTATTGCCAGTTTCACAATATCTCTTTTACGGGGAACGGCATGTCGCGATTTTCGCCACTCGCCGCAATACTGATTGCGGTTGTGATATTTGCGCTGGATACGCTGACGAGCTTTGATATGGCCATCGCCGTGCTCTACGTCACGGTCGTGCTCCTTTCCCTCTCATTTGCCACGAGAAAGGGACTTCTGTTTATCGGCGCTGTTTGTATAGGCCTGACACTGCTCAGCTTTGCCGTTTCCCACGGCGAAAATCCCACGTCGGATTCTACCGCCCGGTGTTTTGTAAGCCTTGCCGCCATCGGCATCACCACGTTGCTGGCATACAGGGTCAAAACGGCTATCGCTGTCCTTGGCGAGAGTGAACAAAGATACCGGACCATCTTTCTCGCAACGGGCGTTGCTATCCTTGAAATGGATTTTACCGCCGTTAAAGCTGCAATTGAACGGCTCAAAGCCGATGGCTTCCCTGATATGCGGACAGCCGCAGAGGTCAATCCCGACTTTGCACGCACTGCAATCGGGATGATGAGGCTGACCAACGTCAACAACACCACCCTGACCACTTTCAAGGCAAAGGACCTTGATGCTTTCAGGACCGCTTTGCCAAAACTTATCGGCAAGGAAATGGAGGGATCAATCTGGGCATTGCTCGAGGCAATATGGGACTCCAACACATCATTCGAATCCGAAACGATGATGAACGATCTCGATGGCAACCGTATCTCTATCCTTTACAATGTTGCCATGCCGCATGACCGTCCATCGCTTGACATGGTGCTAGTGAGTATCGTGGACGTAACAGCGCGGCATGAGGCTGAAAATGAATTGCACCAGGCCCATGCGGAACTGGCTCACGTCACCCGTGTTGCCACGCTGGGGGAACTCACGGTGTCTATCGCCCATGAAGTCAACCAGCCGCTCGCGGCTATTGTTACCAATGGGGGAGCAGGTTTGCGCTGGCTCAAACGAAGTGAGCCTGACCTTGACGAGGTCGAAACATCAATGCAGCGCATGATCGCCGACGCGGGCAGGGCCAGCGAAGTTATCAAACGTTTGCGAGCGCTGTCGAGTAAAGCGACCTCGCAGACAATCCCTGTTAATCTCAACGAGGTCATCAGGGAAACCGTAGTGCTGGTTCAACGGGAATTGAGCAACCAGCGGATAGATCTGCAACTGGAACTCGTAGCTGACTCCCCATCGATTTCCGGCGATCCCATACAACTCCAGCAGGTCATCATCAATCTTATCCTCAATGCCGTTCAGGCGATGTCTGATCCGGCAATCAGGACCCGTAAACTTCTGGTGCAAACCGCCGTTGCCGGTGGCGTGGTTGTGACGAAAGTTCGCGACACCGGACCGGGTTTTGCCGCTGAGAAAGCTGCAAGCCTGTTCGATGCCTTTTATACGACCAAGTCAAACGGCATGGGCATGGGACTATCGATTTGCCGGTCGATTGTCGTTGCGCATGGCGGGCGGATCAATGCAAGCTCTGAACCTGGCAAAGGTGCCATCTTTGAGTTCACCATTCCGTTGCAAGAGGAAGCTGTGTCATGATCCAGAACACGCCGCCATTGGTGTTTGTCGTTGATGACGATGCTTCCTTGCGCGAGGCATTGGGCAGCCTTTTCAGATCAGTCGGTATGCAGGTCGAGCTGTTTGGCTCGCCGTCAGAATTTCTGGAACGCGGTCCCGTAGCGGCAGGCGAAAGTTGTCTTGTACTGGACATCCGCCTCCCCGGCGTAAGCGGGCTGGATTTCCAGAACCAGCTTGCGAAACTTGGCAATAATATTCCAATTATTTTCATGACCGGTCATGGCGATATTCCGATGTCCGTACGCGCGATGAAAGCGGGAGCACTCGATTTTCTTATCAAGCCATTCCGTGATCAGGATATGCTCGATGCCGTCTCGAACGCTCTCGCGCTTGATCGGGAGCGCCGCGCGACGGATGGCGAACTTTCCAATCTGAAGTCACGGTATGAGAGCCTGACGGCGCGCGAACGGGATGTTATTGCCTTGGTAACCACCGGGTTGATGAACAAGCAAGTTGCCGGAAAACTGGGCGTAAGCGAGATTACCGTAAAGATCCATCGCGGCCACCTGATGGAAAAAATGGGCGTCAGAACGCTTGCTGAACTGGTCAAGATTTACGAGGCGCTCCGGCCTGTTCTGGGCAAATAAAGCCGCGACCTAAACCTCTGTATGATATGATTCGGCGTCTGAAAAGCGCATCTTCGGCGTGCGTGAGCTGCATTGCGCATCCCATCAAAAGGACGGGCCGTGTCTGAAGTAAAATCCATAGCCATTATAGACGATGACGCGTCGGTGCTGGATGCTACCGAGAATCTGGTGCGCTCCTATGGTTTCAAAGTCAGCAAGTTTACTTCTGCTGAATCCTACCTTGCTTCCGTCGGAGACATCGAAATCGATTGCCTCATAACCGACGTACAAATGGACGGGATCAGTGGCGTCGAGCTGTCGCAAATCCTGTGGGAGAGCGGGGTCAAAACGCCGATAATCTTTATCACCGCGTTTCCCGATGAACGGATACGCAACCGTGTCATGGCGGCGGGTGCCATTGGCTTTCTGGGCAAGCCATTCGAAAGCAAATCCCTGATTGATTGCATCGAGCGTGCGCTGACCAACTGAGCGCTGCCCACGCGCTTGGTCTTTCCGATATCTGTATGATCCGACCAACACCTAAGTATGATTACCTAGACGAACCGCCGGATGTAACAATTGGTGAGTACACCCCGTACCTATCGACAGGAGACGCATCGTGACGTTTAGCAAAATCCTCGCTCCAGCCCTGGTTGCTGGCTTTCTTTCTATCGGTGTTTCCAGTGCCGCATTCAGCGCGCCACTGAAATGCGTCGTTCTCGTGCACGGTGCGTTTGTCGATGGATCAGGCTGGAAGCCCGTGTATGATATTCTCAACAAAAAGGGCTACAATGTCAGCGTTGTCCAGCAACCTCTCACTTCAGTTGCAGATGATGTCGCTGCAACCAAACGCGTGCTCGACCTTCAGCAAGGTCCGTGCATTCTCGTTGCCCATAGTTATGGCGGGGCCATCATAACCGAAGCTGGAAACGATCCCAAAGTTGCCGGGCTGGTTTATGTCGCAGCGCATGCGCTTGATCAAGGCGAAACCGAAGTCGGCAATGGCAAGCTCTTTCCTCCCGCTTACAAGTCTCTCGTGAAAACGCCTGATGGTTTTACCTATATTGACCCGGACCATTTTCATGCCGACTTTGCAGCTGATCTTCCGGCCAAGCAGGCGGATTTCGCGGCACACTCCCAGATGTGGACTGCCGCTGCGGTATTTTCGACACCAGCTACAGACCCCGCATGGAAGCATAAGCCGAGCTGGTACGTGGTGGCAAAGAGTGATCGGATCATCAATCCTGATCTGGAACGCATGTACGCCAAGCGTGCTGGCAGCCACACAATCGAAATAGCAGGTGCAAGCCACTCGGTTTATGAAACCCACCCTAAGGAAGTCGCAGCCTTGATCGAACAGGCTGCACAACAGTCGGTAAAATAGGTCGAGCCCCAAGGCAATGTACACCCCGCCACTGGCGAACGCCGGGGACGAGGTGAACTATTGGTCTACGGCATTCTCGTTGAACTTGATCTCCAAGAACCCTTGAACTTTGCATCTTGAAACCAGCGTAAAGCGTTTCTAGGGTTTGCGCAAAATGAACCTTTGGATACGAAGGAAGCAGGCGATGTTGACCCGTCGAATGATATTGGCTGCAATCGGCATGACCGCCCTCCCCACCAGACTTTTTGCCAGCACTGCTGATACCGTGCTTCCACTTTGGCCAGCGATACCGCCTGGTGGCGGTGGCCCAGCGGGTCCTGCCAGTGAAAGTGCCAAGGGCGCTCTCAGCAACATCGCTGCACCGTCGATAGAAGTGTTCCAACCCGCAAAGCCGAATGGCGTTGCGGTGCTCGTTGCAGCAGGCGGCGGTTACAAGCGGATTGAAATGAAAAAGGAAGCCCTTCCCGCAGCGAAGTGGCTGACAGACAGGGGTTTCACGGCTTTTGTCCTCACCTACCGGTTGCCGGGAGAAGGTTGGAGGGATGGGCCACTTGCGCCATTACAGGACGCGCAACGCGCATTGCGGCTGATCCGTCAGAATGCCAGTCGTTTCCAGATCGATCCGGAACGTATTGGCATACTCGGATTTTCCGCCGGTGGCCATCTGCTCGGACTGGCTTCCACGCGTTCAGCCTTCTCGTCCTATAATGCTGTCGATATGACAGACAGCCTTTCAGCACGGCCGATATTTGCAGGCCTGATCTATCCGATTATCACGCTGGAGGCACCTTACGATCATACGTCCACCCGCCGTATTCTAATCGGCAAACATCCAAGTCCTGCGGAAAGCGCGGAATGGTCGGTTCAAACCCATGTCCGCAGCCAATGTCCACCCATGTTTCTGGTTCAAGCGAAGGATGATCCCATTTCCGACCCGGCAAACACCCGCATCATGGCGGACGCCTGCAAACAAGCCGATATTCCAGTTGAACTTCATCAACTGGCAAGCGGAGGGCATGGCTTCGGAATGGGGGAAATAGGGACGCCAACCGGCGTGTGGCCGGATTATTTCGCCACCTGGCTTGCAAAGGTCGATGTTTCAGCGGCGCAACAACACCGCTGAAACCATTGACGCTCAGTTTCAGGCGGCGCGCGTGATGCGTATCGGGACCGACTTGAACGACGGTGTTCCCGATCGCTTGTCATAATGCGACAAGGCGACCAGCGTGTTCATCTCCGGATAATAACCAGCAGCGGAACCGCGCGGAATATTGTACATCACGGCTGTCACACGCTTGACGCGGCGTGGCCGGTCATCGGGTTCGCCAGGATTTCGGGCCGCTTCGATATCGATCATATCGCCATCCGATAATCCTCGGTCGGCCAGATCATCTGCGTTCAGAAAGATCACGTCGCGCCGCCCGAAAACACCGCGATAGCGGTCATCCATGCCATAGATCGTCGTGTTGTACTGGTCATGACTGCGGATGGTTGTGAGCGTCAGCACATTGGGTTCCAGAATGCGCGGGTCTTCATTCAGCCCATTGACCACCAGAAAACATGCCTTCTGGTTTGGCGTTTTCCACTCGCGATGCGATGCGGGGACACTCAGGCGAAAGCCACCCGGCTCTTTGATGCGCGCGTTGAAATCCTTGAAATCGGGAAAAACAACTTCGATCTTGTCGCGGATACGGCTGTAGTCTGCGATCATGGCGTCCCATTCGATACCGTAACGATCACCCAAAGTCGCTTTGGCCATCCCTGCAATCACGGCTGGTTCGGAGCGAATATCACCACTTGGCGGGTTAAGAAAACCGCGCGAGGCATGCACCATCGACATGGAGTCTTCCACCGTAACCGATTGCCTGCCGGTTTCCTGCATATCGGCATCGGTACGGCCGAGAACTGGTAAGACGATAGAGGTCTTGGCCGTCAGCAGATGTGAACGGTTGAACTTGGTCGTCATATGCACGGCAAAGTCGAGCTTGCGCATTCCGGCAAAAGTGGCATCAGGGTCCGACATGGCAACAGCCAGATTTCCGCCGAGGCAGACCAGCGCCTTGGACCGGCCATCAATAATTGCCTCAATGGCTTCGATGGCATTGTGGCCCCTATCGGCGGAGGGCTTGAAGCCGAAAGCCCGTTCCATGCCGTCAATCAAAGCGGCGTTGGGAATTTCGGTGATGCCAACCGTGCGGTCGCCCTGAACGTTGGAATGGCCGCGCAAAGGACAGATACCGGCGCCTTCCCGTCCGATATTACCGCGCAGCATCAGAAAGTTGGCAATCTGCTGGACGTTTGCGGTCCCGTTCCTGTGTTGGGTGATGCCCATGCCATAGCAGAGAATGACATTCTTCGATTTGGCATAGACATCGCCGGCGCTCTCGATAGCAGCACGGGTAAGGCCGGACATGAGTTCAATATCATCCCAGCTGGTCGCCTCGATATCATCCCTCAAAGCCTCAATGCCGTCCGTATGCTCAACGATGAAATCGCGATCAAGTACTCCGTTTCCGCCGCGTTCCAGATCAAGCCTGTCGAGCTCGAACACACGCTTCATCATGCCTTTGAGCACCGCGACATCGCCGCCGATACGAACCTGATGATAGGCCGAAGCAATATCCGTTGAGCCGAGCGTGACCATTTCTACGGGACTTTGCGGCGAAGCAAAGCGTTCAAGCGCGCGTTCTTTCAACGGATTGAAAACGATAATGGGAGCACCGCGCTTTGCTGCTTCGCGCAATGTTGTCATCATGCGGGGATGGTTCGTGCCGGGATTATGCCCAAAGCTGAAAATGGCATCGGCATGGTCAAAATCTTCCAGCGTCACCGTCCCCTTGCCGACCCCGATTGAATGCGGCAGACCGACACTTGTCGCTTCATGGCACATATTCGAACAATCGGGAAAATTGTTGGTTCCGTAGGCTCTGACAAACAATTGATACAGGAACGCAGCCTCGTTCGAAGCTCGCCCCGATGTGTAGAATTCGGCCATATTCGGATCAGGCAATGCATTCAATGCCGCGCCGATAGTCTCGAAAGCTCTCTCCCATCCAATGGGAATATAAGTGTCCGTTGCCGCATCATAAATCAGCGGATCGGTCAGGCGGCCCTGATCTTCGAGGTCGTGATCCGACCAATCCCATAGCTCCGTAACAGTGTGCGATGCAAAGAAGGAGGGCCCGACACGTTTGGCTGTCGACTCCCACGTTACAGCCTTTGCGCCATTTTCGCAGAATTCGAAAGAAGAGGTATGTTTCGGGTCGGGCCACGCGCAGCCCGGACAATCGAAACCATCGGGTTGGTTGGCCTTGAGCAAGGTTGCCGTGCCTTGGGCGACAATCTGCTGCTGGGCGAGACTTTCCGCAACCGCTTTCAACGCCCCCCAGCCACCCGCCGGTGCATTATAGCGCTCAATACCTTCGGGTCTCTTTTTGGCCATTTCAAACTCCTCGGAACTTAATCAACGATTGGCAGATATGTTGGGTTTCGTTGTAGCAGATAATAGAGCTTTTGAGTGCTGTGTGTCGTCTGACGATGTTGCATTTTGCCGAGACGCGGAGGTCTGCACCCAATATCCCAGAGCGATCATCACCGCGCCACCGCACAGATTTCCCAATGTCACGAAAGCAAGATTGTAGAAAGCGCCACCTACGGTAATGTTTACGGGATGCGTGCTTAAAAGTGCCAATGAAAAAGCGAACATATTGGCCACGCAATGTTCAAAGCCCGCAGCGACAAAGATCATGATCGGCCAGAAAATAAGGATGGCTTTGGCCGCGTCATTCTGCGTGCGATAGGTCATCCAGATGGCGAGGCAGACAAGCCAGTTACAGATCAGCCCGCGTGCGAACAACTCCGATGCAGGTGCATTCATTTTGGCGGCAACTGCTGAAATAAATGCTGCGTTTCCATCGCCGAGCAGGACGCCGCCGCCGCCAAGCTTGAAAAGCCACGCAAGCATGAAAGCGCCAAGCAGATTGCCGAGCCAACAGACCGCCCAAACTCTCAGCGTGTCCATAAAACTTACCTGCCTGCTCAGCAGCGCGAGCGGCATATACATGGCCGTTCCGGTGAAAAGTTCAGAGCCCGCAAAGATGACGATTGTTAAAGCCGCGGCAAAGACGGCACCCATCACCAGATGTGCCCATGCAGGGTCGGCATGGGCACCGACCGTGAACATGATGATGTCACCGAACCCGATATAAGCACCGGCCATGGCCGAGCCCACGATGAATGCGAGCGAATTGTATTTCAATGTGACGGATTTGGAGTGACCTGCCTCTGCAAGCCTGCTGATGGTGTCTTCGTACATGATGGTTTCCTTGCGAAATCACAATTCGCGTAAAAAGCGATCGACTTACACAAATCCGAGCCTATGCCGCGTTGTTCAACCGGGATATCGGATGTTGGTTTCGGCGACCCTATACCTTGGTATAGGCCTGCAAAATAGACCGGAAATCATGCATGAAATTCTGTCGCTCCGGCACAGGTGCACGCGGGCGGACAAATGCCAAAAAGCATTCTCGTATAAAAAGAAATGGGCACCACCGAAACGCATTCGGTGGTGCCCATGCAAACAAGCAAAAAGCTTATCTTAGTTTGCCGATGCAAGTGTCATCGATGTACCTGTAGCAGCAATGTTCAGGCCGATCTGGCCAGTTACACTGATTGCCTGCAGGTGAACCGAACCAGCAGTGCCGCCAAACAGAACGTTGGTACCAATGCCAGCGCCGAGTGTGGCTTCAGCTGTCGCACCGCGATAAACGCCGCTCAAGGAACCCTGATGGTAACCTGCTGTCGGCGCAAATACTGCCCAGACAAGACGGCTGCGTGTTGTGAAGCCAAGATCAACACCGAGCTTCTTGATCGCGCCGGTGTAGTGATCCGAACGCTCACGGCCGACAGTCGACCGGAAGACACAATCAACTTCCTTGGCCGAGCCAAGAACATAGCCAACGCCGCCATCGATATCGCACGTCAGATATCCGATCCGCACACCGTTGCGTGCGTCTTCTTCCTGGTAACGCGTCTGCATATCAGCTGCAGTGGCAGCCGTTACGCCAGCAATTGCCAAAGCTGTGGTCGCGAGTGCCATAGCAAGTGTCTTCTTCATCATTCTCTCCTTCAAAATTGTGACCGGTGCACCGCTATCGATCCTCCAGCCAACAAATTCAGCACCAGATTACGGACGATATCGCAGAGCGATTTTAATCGACGCAACTGACGCAGCACATGTTGAGGCGTGCCGGAATGCGCAAGTGACAGACGGGTTACAGTTCGCCTCATAATGGGACATTTTGAAGGCATCACGGAAAATGTTTACACAAAATTAACAGTTTAGCCTTGGCTGTCAGGAGTTATTCCTGTGACCGTTGCGCCTTTGCCACGGCAGGCGCAAAGCTGTGAATATCGTCTGCGGTAACGGATATTTCATTGTCCAACGTCATCCAGACTGGACGAAATTGCAATTTTAGATTGATCTCTTCGCCACGATTTGCAACGACACAGTTGTATTTTCCGTTCAACCGGTTTTCCCTATACATTCTGTTTCGGTCCGTTTCGTGGATACCAAGGCTGCCCTTTATGACGAAGAAAATGTACATTGTCGGTAATGGACCAATAAAAGAGGATTTGTCCGCCGATATCGACGGGTCTGACTTTGTTGTACGCTTCAACGAACCCAAGAGTTCCATTGGGATGTCCGGCACCAAGACGGACATACTTTTCATGTGCAATGCGGGTAAGCCGATGCAGCGGCGGCTGAACGACCCGCGCTTTATTGATTCCCCGATCGTCCGCGCGGCCAGCCAGATTGTCTTGGCCTATCATCCATTCATTATCGACCGTTATTTCCCGAAGCCGAATATCCTATCGCGCCTGAAAGGTCGCCGTTCTGACTGGACAATGGCAACGATCAGATCATTGGGCGGGGTAGGCAAGACAAACATTGTTCTGCCGGAGCAGTTCTATCTCGATGGCTGCCGGGAACTTGGACTGCCGGAATCCAAAATGGCCGAGGTTTTCCCAAGCACCGGTTTCTTCGGCATCTATTATATTCTCAACCATCCTGATTATGCGGGCTGGGACATATCAGTCTGCGGCTTCAGCTGGCAGGGATGGAAACGTCATGCCTGGGCGAATGAGCAGGAATGGGTAAGGAACAAGGTCGATAGAAAATTGTTATCTGTCATCGACTAATAAAAGTGACGTCTCTCGGAAGGAATGCAACATGACGGAACAACTCGACATCTACGTAGGGTGGGATTCACGCGAACCGATAGCCTATGAAGTGGCGAAAAGCACAATATTGAAACATGCATCGATTCCCGTTGGCGTCGAACCTATTGTGCTTGAGAATCTGGTGAGCAAAAATGCCTACACGCGTGACATCGATCCGCTTGCATCGACCGAGTTCACCTATTCGCGTTTTTTCACGCCATGGCTCGCTGACTATAAGGGTTGGGCGCTGTTTTGTGATTGCGATTTCCTGTTCTTTTCCGATGTTGCCGATCTGCTGCAATATCGCGATCCGAAGAAGGCCGTTTACTGCGTAAAACATGATTACACGCCCAAGGAAGGCACGAAAATGGACGGAAAGGTCCAGACCAGCTATCCCCGCAAAAACTGGTCATCATTCATGCTTTTCAATTGCGAGCATCCTTCCGTTCGCAAACTCACGCCTGAGCTTATCAACCGGGAAAGCGGCGCCTATCTTCACCGGATGCAATGGGCTGCCGATGATGAGATCGGAGAAATTCCAACAGCTTGGAACTGGCTTGAGGGCTGGAACGAAAAGCCCGCAAGCGGAACGCCGAATGCGGTTCATTTCACCAATGGCGGACCTTGGTTTAAAGACTGGCAGGACGTCGAATATGGCGATGTCTGGCGTAAAGAAGCCTTGAAAATCGATCCCGATTTCAAACCAATCTGAGATAATCATAACCCATCAAAATCCCGGCGTTTCCAGCGCCGGGATTTTTTATTTGCCCTTGGGAAGGCTGAAATTGACGGCTGCCAAATGCTCACATGCTGATTTCAGTTTCGCCTCAGCCTCATATAATTCTCCACTCAGCCATCTCTGATAAAAGCTGTGATGTATCTGGTTCGAATTCTCCTGTGCGGGCAGGAGCAATCAACCGGGAAACGCGTCTGCTGAGCGGTTATCCGGAGAATATACTCAATGCTTTTTGCACTATCTGCCCGCGATTGGTTTGTGATTCTGGCCACCATAGGCGCCAGCCTCAGTGCCTTGAAAGCCGCCTGGCACTGGCACGCCTCTACCGAGATATTGACGAGGGACGAAGTCGCGGGCCTGTCTGACGGGCGAAATGTACTCGATGACGTGCTCGACATCGCCCTTGCACAGAGTTTGGCGAATGCAAAGGCAGCTCAGGCCGCCATCTTCGCTGCTCTATTTGCCGTTATTGTATTCGTTACATGCCTGTCCAGCTGACAATATCGAGCCCGGGTGCAATCCAGTACGAATGCTCTACCCGTCGTGCGTCAGAAGAGAGCCGTCACTTAATCGATTGACAATTTTCATCCCAGAAGCTGCAGTTGATACGACCATCCAAGATGGGCATAACAACCGGAACTATGGGAATCCAATGAATTTTCGGCAGCTTGAAGTTCTTCGCACATTGCTTGTCACGGGCTCCACGACAGCAACGGCGCGAGCCATGGGTCTCAGTCAGTCAGGTATCAGCCGGTTATTGCAACAACTTGAATCCGATCTGTCGATGCAGCTTTTTGCGCGGGACAAAGGCCGGTTGATCCCAACCCCGGAGGCTGAAAAGCTTGCTTATGATGCGGAACTTGTCCTTGCGGGAATAGACCGGTTCACCAATCTTGCGCAGGATTTGCGCAGCGGTGCGGTCGGGCCGGAATCCGTGCGCATAGCTCTGCCCAACAGCCTTGCAGATCAGTTCACCCCCGATCTTCTGGCAGCCTTCGACAAGGATTTTCCACGCGTACGCATTGAGACTTTCTTTGATACATCAATGGCTATCACGCGGCTTATCGAACAGCGCATCGTGGATTTTGGTTTCCTTCGCTATGAGGGGCAACAAAGTGCTGGTGTTGAGCTGGACGTGATCGTCAGTGGCCGCAAAGTGTGTGTCATTCCAGCTGGTCACCCCTTGGCTGATCTGGAGGTGATTACCCCAAAAGATCTGCGGAATATTCCATTGATCCTGACAGGTCGTAACCGGCCCAATCGCATGAAACTTGATGAAATTTTCCGGCGCGCCAGCGTCACGCAAACGGTCAAAATCGAAACACACAGCAACAACTCTGCATTTGCCTATGCGGCCCATGGTCTTGGTGTTACGATCATCAGCAGTTTCTTCGCCAATCTCACCAAGGACCCAAGAGTCGTGATCCGCCCGTTTGAGCCGGCGCTGCGGCAAAGCTTCGGCCTCGCCAAGGCAGCAGGCGTTCCGCTTTCCATTGCCGCTGAAGCGTTGAACAATCGGATGAAGGAAATGCTTCTTGCGGTGCAAGACGTCAAAATCTAAGCCTGCGGGCGCTATTCGACAGCACTCATGATCTCCCGCTGAACATCCGCATCTTCATGCATAACACTATGACGTTTACTCATAATATTGCGCATACTTTCCACATATGCTCATAGTCCAGCACTCAATGGCCAGACAACCGCTGGATACATGCCATCGGTCAAAAGAGCAGAATGGGAACAACGTGATCAAATTTATACTCAGCCGAATGCTGATGGCTGTGCCCACGATTATCATTGTGGCAGTTGCAGTATTCACCCTTATACGCTTCATACCCGGCGATCCGGCCGCCCTTATGCTGGGGGACCTCGCTGACCCGCAACAGATCGCAGCATTACGTTCAACATTGGGTCTCGACCAGAGCATCCCCGTGCAGTTCATGATATGGGTCGGCCATCTGTTCCAAGGCGATTTTGGTAAATCCATTGTTACAGGCGAACCTGTCCTGCATCTCGTCTTGTCCCGGTTTTTCATCAGTGCCCAGATCGTTGTTCTTGCTGTTTTCATTGCAAGTGTGATCGCCGTTCCGGCGGGTGTTATTGCGGCATGGAAACAGAACAGCCTCACTGATCTTGCCCTCGTCGGTACGGCAACGGTTCTTTTGTCCATTCCGACTTTCTGGCTTGGGCTTTTGCTGCTGCTCTTCTTTGGTCTGAAACTCGGCTGGGTGCCGGTACTGGGCTACGTCTCCGTGACAACCGACTGGAAAGCCGGGCTCATCTACATGGCGCTTCCGGTTGCCACGCTTTTTATCCACGAGATGGGCGTCATCATCCGCATGGCTCGCGCCTCAACCCTTGAGGTCCTGCGTCTCGACTATATCACCCATGCGCGCGCCAAAGGGCTTTCCGAACAGGCTGTTCTCTGGCGTCATGCCTTCAAAAACGCTTTTGGTCCCACATGGACAATGATTGGCCTGATCCTCGGGAACCTGCTGGGCGGTATTGCAGTGATCGAAACTGTCTTCTCGATACCCGGCCTTGGCCGCTTGCTGGTCGACAGTATTTTCCAGCGCGACTACCCCGTCATTCAAGGCTGTCTTCTCCTCGTCGCCCTCGCCTATGTGCTGGTCAATCTCGTCATTGATCTTCTCTATCCACTCTTCGACCCGCGGGTGGTGGCAGAATGAAAAAGTTTACATTCAACGGCGTTATCGGCGGGACTATTATTGCCCTGCTGTTTGTGGTTGCCGCTATCGGAATGGTCTGGACGCCATTTGATCCGATGAAGCTCAGTTTTTCCGCGCGCCTTGCAGCCCCAAATGGGTTGCATCTTTTGGGAACAGACGAGTTCGGACGCGATGTTCTGAGCCGGTTGATAATTGGTGCGCAGGCCAGCGTCTGGATCGGCCTCGCAACGGTCTGTTTTGCGGTATTGTTCGGTACTTTAATCGGTCTGACCAGCGGATATCTGCGTGGCTGGGTGGACGGGATCATCATGGCATTCAACAATGCCCTTCTGGCATTTCCCGGCATTTTGCTGGCGCTCGGTCTCCTCGCGGTTTTCGGTGCCAACCAGTATGGCATCATCTTTGCGCTGGGTATTGCCTACACCCCCTCCATGGCACGTATTGTCCGTGGTGCAGTTTTATCCCTGCGTGAGCGGGAATTCATTGAAGCCTCGAAGGTTATGGGCAACAGCGAGATCTACACGATCCTTCGCCACATCCTTCCCAATTGTCTCGCACCGATCACCGTTCTTGCCACATCCATGTTCGGCTGGGCGATCCTTTCCGAAAGCGCCCTCAGCTTCCTCGGTCTTGGTGTGCCGCCACCCGCGCCAACCTGGGGCAATATGCTTGCAGCCGGTCGTCCGTTCATTGAGCAAGCCGCATGGCTCGGCTTCTTCCCGGGACTGTGCATCGCATTCACCCTTCTTGGCATCAACCTGCTTGGCGATGCCCTGCGCGACAAGCTTGATCCCCGCATGAGAGGTTTGAAATGAGCAGTCAGAACACCCTTCTCAGCGTTCGCGGGCTGACCCTTGAAGTCATCCACAATAATGGCGCGGTCGTCAAAAATGTCAGCTTCGACGTTTCATCCGGTGAGATCGTTGGTATTGTCGGTGAATCCGGATCGGGAAAAACCCTCGCGACTCGCTCCATTATTGGATTGATTGCGCCCGGTATCCGCCATACCAGCGGTTCAATCCTCTATAAGGGTCAGGATATCCTCAAGGCCGGTGATCGCGCGCTGCGGCGCTTGCGTGGTGGTGAAATCGGTGTCGTCTTTCAAGAACCGATGACTTCCCTCAATCCCTCGATGACCATTGGTCGCCAGCTGGAAGAAGGACTTATTCTCCACACCAAACAAACATCCGAGCAGCGCCGCACTAATATCCTCCACATGCTGACCCGTGTTGGCCTGAAAGACCCGTCGGGCGCATTGACGGCCTATCCGCATGAGTTTTCCGGCGGCATGCGTCAGCGCATCATGCTTGCCTCGGTCATGCTTCTGAAGCCTGCCCTGCTGATTGCCGATGAACCCACAACGGCACTGGATGCCGTTGTTCAGCGCGACGTCATGGAACTCATGGTGGAACTGACGAAAGAACAGGGCACCGCAGTGCTTTTGATCAGCCACGATCTGCCGATGGTCGCGCGATACACCAATCGTTTTGTCGTGATGGAACGCGGTGTCGTTGTCGAACAAGGCACGACGGAGGAAATCCTGTCGGCTCCGAAACATCCCTATACACGCAAGCTTCTGTCTTCCCTGCCATTCCGGGGAGATGTCCGCTCGATTGACACCACTGCGGGGCCCATAGTTTCCGCGCGCGATATCGTCGTCGATTATCCGGGGCGCAAAAGCCTGTTCAAGAAAGGCATTGCAAAGCGCGCCCTGCACGGCATCAGCATAGATATTCATCCCGGCGAGGTGGTGGCCTTGGTCGGTGGCTCGGGTTCGGGAAAAACCACTCTCGGCCGCACGATTGCGGGACTGGTCAAGGAGACAAGCGGCGAAATCCTGTTTCAGGGCAAGAGTCGCCGAAGTGACTGGTTTGATTACCGCATGAATTGCCAGATGGTCTTTCAGGACCCCTACTCATCGCTCGACCCGCGCATGACGATCATGGCTCTGGTCGAAGAAGCGCTCAGGCTCATCCCCGATCTGACAACGGCCGAGAAGAGACAACGCGCCGCCGAGACACTTGAAGAGGTTGGTCTCGATAAAGCATTTGCTGATCGTTATCCGCACCAGCTTTCCGGTGGCCAGCGGCAACGTGTTGCCATTGCGCGGGCGATTGCACGCCGCCCCAAATTCCTGATTGCGGACGAGCCCGTCTCAGCACTTGATGTCACCGTGCGTGCGCAGGTTCTCGACCTCTTTTCAAACCTGCAAAAACGGTATGGCTTTTCCTGTTTGTTCATCAGCCATGATCTGGGTGTCGTCGAGCAGATCGCCGATCGTGTCATCGTCATGCAGGACGGTGAGATCATCGAGCAGGGCGACCGGAACGCAATCTTCGATACGCCAAGGGAAGCCTATACCCGCAAGCTGCTTTCGGCCATTCCCGCGCTGGACCTCAACGACAATGGCGGCGTCAAACTCAAATGGCGGCTCGACGCCTGAACCAATGAAAAAGGGTGGAACATGAAGAAAATACTTCTCGCAGGAACAATCCTGATAACGACTGTTGGTCTGGCTCAGGCACGGGACATCAATATCGCGCAAAGTTCGGATATTCGCAGCAACATCCCCGGCGTTAATCGCGACGGCAATACGGACTCGGTCATCTTCCATCTGGTCGAAGGACTGGTTGGCTATACGGAAAACGGTGACGTAAAACCGCTTCTCGCGCAGTCCGTCAACGTATCAGCCGATGGCCTGACCTATACATTCCCTCTGCGCGACAATGTGAAATTCCACAATGGCGATCCACTGACGGCTGAAGATGTCGTGTGGAACTGGAACCGCTATATGGCGGAGGACACAAAGTGGACTTGCCGTGCGGATTTCGATGGCAGCAGGACCGTTAAGGTCACTGGTATTGAAGCTGTCGATCCCCATACCGTTGCCATGACGATTGCAGCACCCTCCGCTGTATTTCTCGGGCTCATGGCACGGCCCGAATGCGGTTATACCGGGATTATCAGCCCCAAATCGATAGCAGCTGATGGCAGTTTTGTGGCGCCTATTGGCACAGGACCATTCAAATGGGGTGAATGGAAGCGCGGCGAATATGTGCGGCTGGCAAAATTCGACGCCTATGTCTCACCACCAAACGATGGCAAACCCGATGGCATGGTCGGCTCCAAGCGGCCACTGGTGGATGGGGTAAAATTCACAGCAGTTCCCGATGCTTCAACGGTTAAGGCCGGATTGCTCGCAGGTGCGCTTGATGCGGCTGAGGTACCCGCCGACCTCGTCCCGGAACTGAAGGACAGCGCGATACAGCTGATCATGAAGCGCAACAACGGCAAAAACCTTCTCTATATCCAGACCCGCGATCCCGTTCTGAGCAAGGTCGGCGTGCGCCGTGCCATGGCTGCTGCGCTTGATCTGGATGATCTGGTCGGAGCTGTTTCCAATGGCACAGGGACCGCGAATGCTTCCATGGTTTCGCTGGACTCAATCTACTATTCCGGTGTTCAGAAAAAGCGGATTGCCACAGATCTCGAAGCAGCGAAGAAAGAACTCGCGGATTCCGGCTACAAGGGCGAACCAATCAAGATCATCGCGAACAAGCGCGGCAATGTTCCAAGCTATCCGGTGGCTGTTGTTGCTCAGGCCATGATGGCACAGGTCGGCCTCAATGTGCAGATCGAAGTTCTCGATTATGCCACGCAGGTCGACCGGCGCCGCAGCGGCAATTATCAGATTATCTCCCAGTCCGTCACGCCGCGTCTCGATCCGGCGCTGATGTATAGTTTCTATGTGGGCAACAAGGACAAGAACGCTTCGCTCATGTGGGATAATCCCAAGGCGATCGAACTCATGGATGCAGCTTACAAGGAAGCGGACCAGACCAAACGTCAGGCCATATTCGATCAGTTTCATGAACTCATGCTGCAGGAGGTTCCCGGCATCTTTCTTTATGATCTCATGGATCTGTGGGGCGCATCGAAAAAACTGCACGGCACACCCGTATGGCAGTCGAATGCACGCGTTTGGGAAGTATCGCTCGACGATTAATTCGAAGGTTTATTGCCGGGCATCCGTGTTCGGGCATTGAAGAACCAGAAGGAAGAAATGATGACGACCAAGCAAACTGTTGCGGCCATAGCCGCAGCTGTCGACCAGTTGCAGCCTGAATTTGCAGCCATGAGCGATGCTATCTGGGATTATGCGGAGCTGAGCTTTTCAGAGCACCAATCGGCACAGACGCAGATTTCCATGCTGGAAAAACACGGCTTTCGCATTGAGCGCGAAATCGCCGATATTGAAACCGCCTTTATCGGCGAGTCGGGCGAGGGCAAGCCGATCATTGCCTTCCTCGGAGAGTTCGATGCACTTGCAGGGCTGAACCAGAAGGCAGGCATTGCCATCGAACAGCAGGAAAAAACCGGCGGCACCGGTCATGGATGCGGGCACAATCTGCTTGGCACGGGTTCAATGCTGGCCGCTGTCGCCCTCGCGAAACATCTGAAGGCAAATAATCTGTCAGGCACCATCCGCTATTATGGCTGTCCCGGCGAAGAGGGTGGATCGGGCAAGACATTCATGGCCCGCGCCGGAGCTTTTGATGATGTGGATACGGCGCTGACCTGGCACCCTGCCCCGTTCAACGGCGTGCGGTCCACCAACAATCTGGCGGTGCTGGAGATTTATTACCGTTTCAAGGGCATCGCCGCCCATGCATCAAATGGCGCGCATCTTGGCCGTAGTGCGCTTGACGCACTCGAACTGATGAATGTCGGCGTCAATTTCCTGCGTGAACACATGCCGCAGGATTGCCGTGTCCATTACGCCATCACCGATGCCGGCGGCAAAGCCGCCAATGTGGTTCAGTCGCGCACCGAAGCGCTTTACCTCGTTCGTGCGCCGGAATTGCCGATCGCCCTCGACCTTGCCGCCCGCGTTGACCGGATTGCCAAGGGTGCAGCGATGATGACGGATACAGAGGTTGAAATCGTGTTTGACCGGGCAGCTACAAATCTTCTGCCCAACATCGCGCTTGAGAGCGCTATCCACGCCAATATGATTGATCTGGGTCCAGTACCATTTGACAATGCAGACATTGCCTTCGCGCAGGAGATACAGAACACACTGACGCCAGAAGCGGTTAAAAGCAGTGTCAGGCTTTACCAGATCAAAAACGACGTGTTCCTCAATGGCAAGGTCGATGGATCAAGCCCGCTGCATCTCGGCTTGCGCGACTTCGAAGGCGAATCGCATTTCCGCGCCGGTTCAACCGATGTCGGCGATGTAAGCTGGATCACGCCAACGGCCCAGTGCTGGGCTCCGGCATGGGCAATCGGTACCGCACCACACACATGGCAGGTGGTCGCTCAAGGCAAGAGCCCAGCGGCCCACAAGGCTTTTGTTCATGCCGCAAAATCTCTGGCCGCTACGGGTCTTGATCTCATTCTCAATCCCGATCTTCTGGCTCAGGCAAAGGCAGAATGGCGGGAAAAAACCGAGGGTCGCCCCTATCAATGCCCTATTCCAGCGCATATAGGCCCAAAGATCGGTAGACCCTAGACTTTACCGCAAGCCATGACTATCTAGCCAGTTACACCCAGTAACCTCTGACGGCAGCTATCACATTGCTCTGGAAGTTATGGCATATTTGCCGTAGAGGTTCTGGCGCAACGAGGCCCGAAGGCCTTGTTGGAGGCAAGATTATTATATCGCCCCACCTCGGCATAAAAGATCGTGAACTTGAATGCCTGCAGCCAACATAGCCGCCGAAGCGCCCGGAGCCATTGCAACACTTCTGAGCTTTGGTCTCGTCGGCTTTGGATCACTGGCACTCCTTGAAAAATTCATCCCGGTTATCCCATCTTACGTGCTCTTCATGCTTTTGGGCATGACCGTGCCGGATAGCGGTGGGCTGGGACTGGCTATTCTCGTTACCACAATCGGGTCTGCGGTCGGTGCGTTGGGCTGGTTTTCCCTTGGCTGGCTGCTTGGGCCAACAAGGGCCGAAGGGATTGTCGCGCGCTACGGCAAATATGTTTTCCTGAAGCCCGCCTTCTACGAACGTCTGACAAACTCCTATCGCAGCAATCATTTCTGGGTAACGCTGACGGGACAGATTATCCCAACAGTCCGGATCTATCTTGCGCTGCCCGCCGGAGTCCTTCGGCTTGATCCCCGTTCATTCACCGTGGCAACGACGGTTGGCACTTTCCTTTGGAATACGCCATTCCTGTGCCTGGGTTATGCACTGCGGGGCACCCCCTATGATCCAATTCACGTTGGATTCTGGGCGTCGATAATTCTGTTCGTTGCTGAAGGTTCGGTCATTCTGTTTTTCAGCCTGCGCCGCAAACGTCTGGCTCGACAGAGCTAGAAACTTTTCTGAAGCCGATGCCACTTTGATTGCAGGATAAACCACAGATCCGGCATGATCCCCAGCGCGTGCTCTATACGCACGGCAATATCGAGCGTTATCGGATGCTGTCCGCCGATGATCGCCTCAATGGTCTCCACCGGGATTTCCGCGAGCCGGGCAAAATTCTCGCGGGATAGCCCGTGCGCACTGATGCAAACGGCGAGATGCTCGCCGGGATGTACGGCCCAATGCGGGTTCCATTGATCTGCTGTCGAGTGCATTTTCCATAACCGATTCAGTTTCGCTTCGGTGAGAGATTCGTACCAGTTACTCATGTCAGGCCCATGTAAAAAACATGGCCTGAAAGTGGCAGTCTGCAAACAAATGTTTCTCCGAAAACACTTCTGAATCGAAAGAACCGCCAATAAATCTTGTGCACAGATTTTGAGCAATAACATAATTGCTCAAAATACCGTCTTGACGTCGTTTCAAAAATACCGTCGATTGAACCAATCCAACAATTGGTCCGAACCAATCACACATGGCAAGCAATCAATCCCAGGAGAATTCCAACTACGCGCTTGATCGACTGCGCCATCTTCTGATGTCGGAAGCATTCGAAAAAGATGGCAAACTACCGACAGAGCGGGCGCTTTCTGAGTCCCTTGGCGTCAGCCGTCGTTCAGTCCGCCGCGCGCTTGAGGTATTGGAAGCCGAAGGCCAGATATGGCGCCGTCAGGGTCATGGGACGTTTGCCGGGCGCAAACCCGATGGCTGGGGAGAACATGTCGGCACAATTATCGCCGGTACCGATTTCATGGAAATCATGGAAGTTCGGCTGAGGATAGAACCTCAATTGGCACAGCTGGCCGCAATGCGCGCCAAGGCTTCTGAAATCGCTCGTATGCGGGAGCTGGCGCTGAAATCAAGCGAAAGTCAGGACCCAGACTCGCATGAGCTATGGGACGGCGCATTACACCGGCAAATCGCCCAGAGCGCTGGCAATCAGTTTTTCCTGACTATCTTTGATGTGATCAACCGGGTGCGTTCTGATGAAGCATGGCAAGTCATCCGTGAACGGGCGCGCAGCGGAAACAACTCCGGATCAAAGTCTTACGCCCAGCATTTAATCATCATTGACGCCATTGAAGCCCGCGACCCGCTGAAAGCCGGTGAAGCGATGCGTCAGCATTTGTTGATGCTGCAGGAGTGGCTGATCCGGTTGACTTCAATGGATGGAGCTGAAACGGGCCAAACCAGCGAAGCGCCCTAACGCATATCATTACGACGTTACGATAAGGACCGGAGCATAACCGGCCATCAATACGGAACAAACAAGCGGATTTCACCGCTCTGACAAAAGAGGAGAACTTCGATGAAAAAGGCAAGGCTTCTTGCAACCCTGGTCGCTGGCATTCTTATCGCTGCCCCCGCTAGCGCCGCTGACTTGCGTATCGGCCTTCAGGACGATGCCGATGTGCTCGACCCCGCGCAGTCGCGCACCTTCGTTGGGCGCATTGTCTATACGGCATTGTGCGACAAGCTGGTGGATGTAAGCCCCACGCTTGAGATCGTGCCGCAACTGGCAACGGATTGGAAATGGTCGGATGATGGTTCTGAATTGACCATGAACCTGCGAAAGGATGTGGTCTTTCATGATGAGACGCCGTTCAATGCAGCGGCTGTCGTTGCCAATATCCAGCGATCACAGACCTTGCCGGAGTCTCGCCGCAAGAGCGAACTCTCTTCAGTAAAGAGCGTCGAGGCAACAGGTGATTATCAGGTCAAATTCACGCTGAAAAGTCCGGACGCCTCGCTGCTCGCGCAGCTGACGGATCGCAGCGGCATGATGGTTTCGCCGACAGCGGCCAAGGAACTCGGAGCCAATTTCGGCAATAAGCCGGTTTGCTCAGGTCCGTTCAAATTTGTCGAGCGGGTCCAGCAGGATCGTATCGTGCTGGAGAAATTCGCGCATTACTGGAATGCGGCCAATATATTCATCGACAAGGTAACTTTCCTGCCGATCCCCGACTCGACTGTCAGGCTTGCTAACCTGCAGTCGGGTGACCTTGATATGCTGGAACGGCTTGCCGCCACGGATGCCGCAGCCGTGAAAGCGAATTCAAATCTGACCTATGCCGATGCAATTGGCGTTGGATATCTAGCCCTCTATACCAATATCGCCAATGGCCCGCGTGCCGACAATCCATTCGGCAAGGACAAGCGGCTGCGCCAAGCCTTCTCTCTGGCCATTGATCGCGACGCGGTCAATCAGGTTGTTTATGAAGGCACATCCGTCGCCGGTAACCAGCCCTTTCCCCCCAACAGCCCCTGGTACGACAAGGACATTCCTGTACCTGCCCGGGATGTAGAGAAAGCCAAAGCCTTGATGAAGGAGGCTGGCTTTGAGACACTCGATATCGATCTGCAGATTGCAAACAACCCCGTACAAATGCAGATGATGCAGATCATCCAGTCGATGGTTGCCGAAGCCGGATTCAACGTCAAATTGAGGACGACGGAGTTCGCAACGCTTCTGTCCGAGCAGACAGCGGGCAATTATCAGCTTGGCCGCTCCGACTGGTCGGGTCGCGTCGACCCTGATGGCAATCTACATCAGTTTGTCACATGCAAGGGCGGTATCAATGATACCAAATACTGCAACCCCGAAGTGGACACGCTTCTCAACGATGCCCGCGCCTCAACTGATAATGCGGTGCGCAAGCAGAAGTACGATGCAGCGGCACAGATTCTCAATGATGACCTGCCCATCATCTATCTTGGCCATCAGGCTTGGATCTGGGCACTCAAGAAGAATGTGACGGGCTTTGTGCCCTCCCCCGACGGCATGATCCGCCTGCAGGGTGTCAAGAAGAGCTAACGAAACAGCGATGGGCAAAGCTGCGGGTTTTGCAGCTTTGCCGCAACGCGACACGTCAGGATTTTCAGGCCATGTATACTTACATCGGGAAGCGGCTATTGCTGGCCATACCGACACTGATCATCATTTCGATCTTTGCGTTCTCCCTGCAAAAGCTGTTGCCGGGGGATCCGATCCTTGCCATGGCAGGAGAGGAGCGCGATCCGCAGGTACTGGAATTCCTGCGCGACAAATATCGTCTGAATGACCCTGTCATCTTCCAGTATTTCTATTGGATCGGTTCTGTCCTCCAGGGTGATTTCGGCATATCACTGCGCACCAATCAGCCGGTTCTGTCACTCATTGCCGAAAAACTTCCTGTGACCGTTCAACTGGCCATCATGGCCATGAGTTTTGCCTTCGCCATCGGCGTTCCCATCGGAATATTGGCTGCGGTCAAGAAGAACACCGTCGTCGATTACATCGCCAACATCGTTGCTTTATCCGGTCTCTCCGTCCCCAATTTCTGGATGGGTATTATGCTCATTCTGCTCGTCTCGGTGAAACTTGGCTGGCTTCCGGCATCGGGTTACGAACCGTTCTTCAGGGACCCCGTGCGATCCCTGCAAACCATGATCATGCCAGCCTTCGTTCTCGGACTGGCACTGGCAGCGACACTCATGCGCCATACGCGATCGTCCATGCTGACCGTGCTGGGTGCCGATTACATCCGCACAGCCCGCGCCAAAGGCGTTTCGGAGCGCTCGGTCATTCTCAGCCACACGTTCCGTAATGCGCTTCTTCCGATCATCACAATGACTGCTCTGCTCTTTGGCGAACTTCTGGCGGGCGCCGTGCTGACAGAACAGATTTTCACCATTCCCGGCTTCGGCAAACTCATCGTCGACGCTGTTTTCAACCGTGACTACGCGGTTGTGCAAGGCGTCGTGCTGTGCACGGGGGCAGGCTTTATCCTGATGAACCTCGTTGCGGATGTGCTCTCCCTCCTCCTCAACCCAAGAATGAGGGCAGCGCTATGACCATGCCGCAAACAATGCCGATGGCACCACAGCAAAGCCGCTCAAACAACCGGGCATGGAAAAAACTGAAGGCCAACAAAAGCGCTCTTGCCGGTCTCATCATCATCAGCATCTTCCTGATCCTTGCGCTCGCCGCACCTCTGTTGCCGATAGCCGATCCCGTCGCTACGAGTTGGTCTGCAATTCGCAAGGCTCCCTCCGCTGCGCATTGGCTAGGCACCGATGATATCGGCCGGGATATTCTCTCTCGCATGATCTGGGGCGCACGCGCCTCGCTGATGGCCGGTGTGTTTTCCGTGGGAATAGCTGTTGCTGTCGGCGTTCCGCTCGGGCTCATTGCCGGTTATTTCGGTGGCTGGATCGACATTGTCATTTCGCGCATTACCGAGGCATTTCTGGCCATGCCATTCCTCATCACGGCCATTGCCTTGGCTGCCTTTCTTGGGCCAAGCCTTGGCAATGCGATGATTGCCATTGGCTTTTCCGCCATGCCGCTTTTTGTACGTTTGACGCGCGGGCAGGTGCTGACTGTAAAAACCGAGGATTATGTGGAAGGCGCGCGCTCCGTCGGGCTCAGCCACTACAGGATCATCACCCGTTACGTTCTGCCGAACGTGTTCTCCCCCCTGCTCGTCCAGGCCAGCCTTACTATAGCCACTGCAATTATCGCCGAGGCCAGTCTCTCCTTCCTTGGGCTCGGTCAGCAGCCTCCCGCTCCCAGCTGGGGCTCGATGCTCAATGTGGCAAAGAACTTCCTGTCCCAGGCTCCATGGATGGCCATGTGGCCGGGCGCTGCCATTTTTCTTGTCGTTATCGGCTTCAACCTACTTGGCGATGGATTGCGCGACGCCCTCGACCCGCGCGAAGCATAATTCTGAAAGGACAATTCAATGACCCGTTTTACCACCCGGCCCGAAATTCTAGGAACTTTTGGGGTTGTCGCGTCGACACACTGGATCGCCACAGCAGTCGGTATGAGCATTCTTGAAAAGGGCGGCAATGCCTTTGACGCGGCCGTCGCAACAGGCATGGTCTTGCAGGTGGTGGAACCGCATCTGAATGGCGCAGGCGGCGATATGCCTGCGATCTTCTACTCAAAGAAGAAGGACAAGGTAGAGGTCATTTGTGCGCAGGGTCCTGCACCGGCGCGTGCGACGATTGAACATTACAAGCGCGAGGGGTTGGATCTGATCCCCGGCGATGGCCTTCTGGCAACGGTGATACCCGGCGCATTTGATGGCTGGATGCTCATGCTTCGAGACTATGGCACGATGTCGGTCCGCGATGTACTGGAACCCGCAATCTATTACGCCGAGAATGGCCATCCCGTTTTGCCGCGCGTCTCGGATACCATCAGCGGGTTGGCCGAATTCTTCCGCAAGGAGTGGCCCACATCCTTCGCAACATGGCTGCCCGGCGGCAGTGCCCCCGCACCGCATTCAAACTTCAAAAATCCTGTGCTTGCCGCAACGTGGAAACGCATAATCGCTGAGGCTGAAAGCAAGAACGGCCGCGAGAACCAGATCGAGGCGGCGCGCGATGCATTCTATCGCGGTTTTGTTGCCGAGAAGATTGCTGACTATCTGCAAAGCGCCGAGGTCATGGATGCCAGCGGCAACCGCCACAAAGGCGTACTGACCGCTGACGATTTGGCAAACTGGCACGCGACAGTGGAAGCACCGCAAACCTATGATTATCATGGCTGGACAGTCGCTAAAACGGGGCCATGGGGTCAAGGGCCCGTGCTGCTGCAATCGCTTGCCCTCTTGAAGGGCTTTGATATCGCCGCGATGGACCCGAACAGCGCAGAATTCGTTCACACGGTGGTCGAAGCCCTGAAACTCGCCTATGCGGATCGCGAGGTCTATTACGGTGATCCAAATCATTGCAATGTGCCGATAGAGCATCTTCTGTCTGACACCTATGCCCACGAACGCCGCAAATTGATAACAGCGCAGGCTTCCCACGAGCTTCGACCGGGGAAAATCTCCGGCTTTGAGACGCAGTATGATCTCACCATGCAGATGTTGAAGGGCATGGGAGACGGCGCGGTCTATGAGCCAACCATGTCGCACCTTTCGGAGAAACGTGGTGACACAGTTCATATCGATGTGATCGACCGTGACGGCAATATGGTGTCGGTCACTCCATCAGGCGGCTGGCTCCAGTCATCACCAATCATTCCCGAGCTTGGCTTCTGTCTCAATTCGCGCGCGCAGATGTTCTGGTTGCAGGAGGGATTGCCGACATCGCTCGCTCCGGGCAAGCGCCCGCGCACGACACTGACCCCGACTATCGCGCTTTTTGAAGGGCGACCAACAATGGCCTTCGGCACGCCCGGCGGCGACCAGCAGGACCAATGGCAATTGCCGTTTTTCCTGCGCCACGTTCATCACGGCCTGAACCTGCAGGAAGCAATCGACCAGCCATTGTTCCATACAACGCACTTTCCAAGTTCTTTCTATCCAAGGACAGGAGAGCCGGGAAACATCACCATCGAAACCAGCATCGGCATAGAGGTGTTAAACGCACTGCGCCAGAAAGGACATGTAATCACCGCCGCCGACCCATGGTCCGTTGGTCGTCTGACGGCAGCAAAACGCGACGCTGACGGGTTGCTACGGGCAGCGGCAACACCACGCCTGATGCAAGCCTATGCGATAGGGCGATAGCCAAATGAAGGTGAACGCTGTGACAGCTCCCGAAACGGACCACGCATCAATAGCCACCGCTGCCAATCCGGTGCTGTCTGTCGAAGGGCTGACCACGTCCTTTCTCGTTGACGGCACGTGGAAAAGCGTGGTGCGCGATGTCTCTTTCAAAGTCATGCCGGGAGAAACCGTCGCTATTGTTGGCGAATCCGGTTCGGGCAAGAGCGTCACGTCACTTTCTGTCATGCGCCTTCTGGCAAAAGCATCCAGTCGCATTGAAGGCAGCGTTGTGCTCAACGGCAAGGACCTTCTTGCGCTGTCTGACAGGCAGATGCGGGATGTTCGCGGCAATGATATTGCAATGATCTTTCAGGAGCCGATGACCAGCCTCAATCCGATTTTCACCATCGGACGGCAGATATCCGAGGCATTGACCTGTCACAGCACCATTTCACAAACGGAAGCGCGCGCCGAGACAATACGCCTCTTGGAGAAAGTGCGCATACCCAATGCAGCAGCACGCTTCGATGAATATCCGCACCAATTCTCCGGCGGTATGCGCCAGCGCGTTATGATAGCAATGGCGCTTGCAAGCCGGCCGAAGCTTTTGATTGCCGATGAACCAACAACTGCATTGGATGTCACCATTCAGGGACAGATTCTTGATCTGATCAAGGTCCTGCAGGAAGAGGAAGGCATGGCCGTCCTTTTCATTACCCACGACATGGGCGTGGTCGCCGAGGTCTCGGATCGTACTATTGTGATGTATCGCGGTGAGGCCGTCGAAAGTGGCCCTACTGCCGATATTTTCCATCACGGCAAGCATCCCTATACGAGAGCGCTGCTTGCAGCCGTGCCCCGCCTCGGCTCAATGAAGGATCGGCACTGGCCGTTGCGCTTTCCGATTGTCGATATCAAAACCGGGCAATCGACCGTTCCGGTCGAGGTAGCCGATACGGTCGACAAGCGAAAAACGCCGATCCTCGAAGTCAAGAACCTGACCACGCGATTCGATATTCGTTCGGGTCTGTTCTCGCGGAAAACGGGCGCCATCCATGCGGTGGAAAACGTATCGTTTGACCTGTTCCAGGGTGAAACCCTATCGCTGGTCGGCGAGTCCGGCTGCGGGAAATCGACCACAGGCCGATCTATCACCCGTCTCGTGCAGCCCAATAGCGGGGAGGTTCTTCTGGACGGATATAATGTCCTTGCCCTTGATCCGATTGCCCTGCGCAATATGCGGAAAAGTATCCAGATGATTTTTCAGGACCCTTTTGCCAGCCTCAACCCGCGTATGAGTGTCGGCGCAACGATTGCAGAGCCGTTCATCGCTCACCGTCTCGGGACACAGAAGCAGGCTCGCGAAAAGGCTATAGACTTACTTGAACGGGTTGGTCTGACGGCCGATATGTTCACCCGCTATCCGCATGAGTTTTCCGGCGGCCAGCGCCAGCGCATTGCCATTGCCCGCGCCCTCTCCCTTGATCCCAAGGTCATCGTCGCAGATGAGTCCGTTTCAGCGCTCGACGTGTCGATCAAGGCGCAGGTGGTCAACCTACTCCTCGACCTCCAGCAGAATTTCAATCTGTCATTTCTGTTCATCTCGCATGATATGGCCGTTGTCGAACGGGTGAGCCATCGTGTGGCCGTCATGTATCTTGGCGAAATCGTCGAGATCGGTCCGCGCGCCGCGGTTTTCGATAATCCGCAACATGCCTATACGAAAACCCTGATGAATGCCGTTCCTGTGCCCGACCCGGCGCGCCGGGCAATCAGGCGCAATGCCACAATCAATGAATTGAAAAGCCCGGTGCGACCCGTGGGGTATGAATCGCCGCAGCGCGAATATCTGGAGGTGACGAAAGGACACTTTGTTCAGAGATAATCATGGCCGGCGCGCGGTGTCGAACCCCAACCCGCTAAACACCTGCCCCAATCTTCGCCTACTCCAAATCTTCCTGGCTGAAGGCTTCTGTAACGTGAAGGTCTGTCGTTTCCAGACGACCTGGGCCGAGGTTTACGAACTTGTGAGGAACATGAGCAGGACCGAACAAAATCTGACCGGCTTTCGCTTCTATCTGCTGCTCGCCAATTGTAAACAATGCACGCCCCTCCCGAACGATGAAAACTTCATCATATGGATGCCGATGGAGTTTCGGACCGTGGCCAATTTTATCGGTGGTGTAGAACATCACCGACACACCAGTGCCAAAGCGCATCCCTTCAAATTCGCCCTGCCATACATCTGGCTCCTCAGCCCATTGGTCACGATCAAGCACCATGGCCTTCTTTTGCATCAATTAACCTCTCATCGCCGCCCGCTAATTATTGTCGGCCATGTTTTAATATAATCTATGTTCAACGCAGTAATTCATTGGCAATCATTGCCGCCACCCATTTCGGAGCGTGGACCTTTAGCAGCTGAATGCTTGAAAAGGATATCCCTAAGATACTTTATTGTTTTTATTGAGTAATTTTATCAATTCGGCAATGAATATTGGTTTAGATACCACAGCATGGACTTTATCCACGATTTGAGGTGCTTAAATACAGGAATATCATAGCATATTTATGCTGTTGTGTGGATAAAATGCCTGCGCTTAAACCGATCTTCGTATTGTTTCGTTGATCTAACCCAATTCGCACCCCTCCCCTCTTCCCATAGTGGCTCGGTAAAGGCGGACAGGCCACGTTATCACCATTGTAAGTCCGCCTGCGATTGCTAGACTCCCACCATGATCAAATCATCTAAAACCAGCTTGCTTGGCTATGCGCGTGTATCGACAGAAGATCAGGCTAACGATGCCCAGATGATCGAATTGAAGGCTGCGGGTTGCACCACGATCTTTGAGGAGCACGGCTCCGGTACATCGCGGGCTCGCCCGGTTCTTGCCCGCCTCCTGCGCGAGATCGGACCGGGTGATGTTCTAATCGTTGTTCGGCTCGACCGGCTGGCTCGTTCAGTGAGCCACCTGCTCGCGGTCATCGAACAGCTCGAAGAAAAGGGCGCTCATTTTCGTTCACTGCACGATCCGATCGACACCTCGACACCGCAAGGCATGTTTTCCCTGCAGGTGCTTGGCGCCGTGGCTCAGCTGGAACGCGCGCTGATCTCGGAACGCACCAAAGCTGGCATTAACGCTGCCCGCGCACGCGGCAAACTTCCGGGCAATCCCGGCTTGCGTGAGAAGCACCCCGAGGCGCTTGCCAAGCTTTCAAAGGCGCGAAGGCGCGGACATCTGGCGGATCTTGTCGCCGCTATGCCGTCCTGGCTTCCCATCGTACAACGCATGCGCCCCGAACATCCATGGGAGGACGTTGCGCGTAGCATACAGCACCAGACGGGACAGAAGTGGAATGTTGATCGCCTGCGCCGGTCCGTGAGGCTGCTGGTGAGTGAAGGGCTTGCCGATACCAGATTGATAACCCCCTCCCCTCGCCGCACACCAGAAGACCGATTGCTGATGCTTGTAACCGGTATCGCAAATGCCAACCCGGATTTGACGCTTCGGGAAATCGCCAGCCAGCTTGAAGCCATGCATGAGCGCACCTCACGCGGCGCTTCGCGGTGGGCCGCGTCATCCGTCAAGAACCTTCTGGACAGAGCCAGAAAACTTGGGCTTGTTTCTTCTTGAAATGCTGTGGCGTCATCGCTCGTCTAGGCAGAAAACAAATTGACGACAAAGATAAACCGGAGACGGTCCACCGCTCCGGTTTGATGTTAATCTCGGCAAGAACGATAGACGCTGTGCCCTGCCCTAGCCAACCACGACGGTCGCCTTGCCTGACACGCGACTGTACAGGTCAATAATGTCCTGATTGATCAACCGCACGCAGCCAGACGACATCGACTGACCAATCGACCACCATTCGGGTGAGCCATGAATACGATAGCCCGTATCAGCGCCATCCTTGTAGATATAGAGCGCGCGTGCTCCCAGCGGATTCTGCGGTCCCGGCTCCATACCATTCTGATACTGCACGAGTTCAGGCTTGCGCTGGATCATTTCGCGTGGCGGCGTCCAACGCGGCCATTCCTTCTTATACTGGATGTTGGCGCGGCCACTCCATAGGAAGCCGGCCTTGCCGATGCCGACGCCATAACGAATAGCATCACCACCCGGTTGCACCAGATAGAGGAAGCGTTCCTGCAACCGCACAACGATTGTGCCCGGCTGCTCGCCCGTCGGATCAACGACGATCTGACGACGGAATTGGGCCGGTACTTTTTGATATGGAATGGCTGGAAGCGAATAAGGCCCCTCCTGCACTGCCGCATACATTACGTCAGGGACCGTCACGGATTTATCAATACTGATTTGCGGACGAATACTACCTGTTGACGTAGTGTCGACACCCATATCCGGAAGTTCGAATGTCTGTGAACAGCCCGATACGCCAAGGACGGCAAGTGAACCTGCGCCTAGCAAAAGATGACGGCGGGAAATGGCTGGGGTCTGCAGACTGTTGATGACTGCCTGATTACGCTTGGACAACTCGGTACTCGCTTACAACTGTGGCAATTGGATAAAACTCTATGGAAATGTGGTTTATAAAGAGTGAATCGGAACCGGACCATTTTAACCATAATGCTTGTGATGGAATCATGCGCGCAGTTGACAGCTGTCAACTCGCATTGGAATCGCAATTTACTCGACATGTCAGCGCCGCTCGAATTGTAGGATGAATTGCTCGTGAGACAGGAATCCAAGTTCCGCGCTGATCGTCACGCGGTCATCAAAATTGTTCGACCAGCGACCCCGATAGATTGAACTACAGCACCCGCCTTAAAAGGCCAGCTCTGGCTCTTCCCGACATCCGAGTTGACAGCTGTCAACTTTATAAAAAATGAGATGCGGCTTCTCCACCGCGCCTCAATATCCTCATCACCCCGTCAAGCAGCCGAAGCAACCGCAGACGGAACAATGATATCTATCGTTGTCGTGCTGTCATAGCGGCTTTGATCAAGAATGCCCTGACGCTTGGCAACAATCGTCGGGATCAAAGCCTGCCCTGCAACATTCACCGCCGTGCGACCCATGTCGAGGATTGGATCAACAGCAAGCAAAAGACCAACACCCTGCAAAGGCAGACCCAATGTCGAGAGTGTCAGTGTCAGCATAACGATAGCGCCAGTGAGACCCGCAGTTGCGGCTGAACCAATTACCGAGACGAAAGCAATCAGAACATATTCCTGCATGCCCAGCGGCACGTTATAGAACTGCGCAACAAAAATTGCCGCGATAGCCGGATAGATTGCAGCGCAGCCATCCATCTTTGTCGTAGCACCCAGTGGAACCGCAAAAGCAGCGTATTCACGCGGAACACCCAAATTGCCCTCAGTGACTGCTTCCGTCACGGGCAGTGTTCCGATGGATGAACGCGATACAAAACCAAGCTGTATTGCGGGCCAGGCACCGGCGAAAAATCTTGCCGGGTTAAGACCGTTCGCCAAAAGCACGATCGGATAGACAATGAAGAGGACCAGACCCAGCCCGATGTAAACCGCTGCAGAAAACCATCCAAGTTGGGCCAGCGTTTCCCAACCATATTGTGCAACCGCGTTTCCCAAAAGTCCGACAGTGCCAATCGGCGTCAAGCGAATAACCCACCACAGGATCTTTCGCACGACCGCCAGCAGCGCCTTGTTGAACTCCAGAAACGGTTCGGCCACGGCGCCAACGCGCAGCGCGGCAACGCCCACGACAATCGAAATGATGACAATTTGCAGCACGTTGAAAGACAGGGATGTGCTCGCGCTCCCATCGGAGACTTTTGTTGACGCCTGAAGGCCCAGCATATTGGACGGCACAAGCCCCTTCAAAAAGTCCAGCCACGAGCCCGTCGAGGAAGGAACCGCAGCCGCAGTAGCAAGCACTGCGGAATTGATTCCCGGCTGAATAATGAGCCCAAGGCCGATGCCGATAACCACTGCGACAAGCGCCGTTATCGCGAACCATAGCAAAGTCTGCCAGACGAGCGCGGCCGCATTGTTCAGGGCACGCAGATTGCTGATGCTCGCAACAATGGCGGTAAAGATTAAAGGCGGCACGAGAGCCCGCAGCAATTGCACGAATATGGAGCCAACCGTTTGCAGCGTGACGGCGAGCCAGTTCGCATTGCCGGCAACATCTTTCCCTATATCACGCGCGATAAGGCCCAGAACAAGCCCGGCAATCATGGCAAGCGTTACCTGAAACCCGAACGAACGATAGAATGGTTTTGGGTTGGCGGATGAAGAACCAGGCGATGTTTTGGTCATTTCGATAATCTCGCTGAGGGAAACACTTTGAAAACAGCCGCGCCCGCGACTCGTCAGAAGACAGCCAGCCTACCACCAACAATAGATCGCCAAGAACAACCAATTCCCGAGTTCTATTGCTATTCAACTATTTCTTTTCAGAATTCTGTCATCGCAAGCACAGGAATGCCTCCGTACTAAAGTCGTATTTACGCGTCGGGAATGTTCAAGTAGCAATACAACCTAAGCTTACATACCAATATTTTTCTATCATACCTTGCAATTTTGCCCTGTACGCCAATTTCAATCACGTCTCAATTTTTAGCCTGGAATTGAAGCAATGTTCGATAAATTTACGGATAGCTATCCGCTCCGCAAATCTGTTCTACACGGTCCGACACAGCCTGCGACCATAGAACCGCTGCCGCAATTTCGCAGCGCTGAATTCTTCCATCTCCCCCTGGATAGGGTGCATAATCTCAAAGAAACTCAAGTCATCTGTGGTTCGACCTACAATCCAATCGACGTTAAATCGAATGGCTTGGCGGACCAGCTTTCCTACATCTTTGTCATGAGTGGTCTTGTCGAAAGCCACAATACCCAGACCCATATATCAACCGTGCTACGAGCGGGGGCGGCTGGGGTCATTACCAACCATGCGTCTACAATACTCAAACTGGGACGAGGGTGTCGTTGGCTGGCGTTCCGGGTGCCGCTTTCGCTCCTGCGAAGCCAGTTTGGGATATGGTCGAGAAAGTTCTGCTTTCAGACCCCCAAATTTTCTACTGTTCCTGACTTCCACGATCATCCGGTGTCCGGTCTTTATCAAACACTGGAACTTCTGCTTGTCAAAAGAGGGGAGGGGGAGAAACCCCTGTTGGATGCGAGCTATGAGCAACTGCTCATGGCACAGCTCTATGCAATGGCTCCGCATAATCTTAATGGCGGAAATGCCAGCTTTCAGCCCCCTTGTCCGCGGCAACTCCGTTATGCCGAGGATTTCATGCGCAACAATCTCTATGTCTCAATAGCAATTAACGACATAGCCCGCGCAGCAGGTTGCAGCACGAGAACCTTGCAACGCATATTCAGACACTTTCGCGATGCGACCCCCATCCAAATTCTATGCCGTTATCGAATTGCAGCAGCGCACGACCTCATGCTCAGCGGCAAGGCGAGAACGGTGACTGATGTGGCGGCCAATCTACAATTTTCAAATCCGGCGCGCTTTGCCGTCATGTACCGCGAAGCCTACGGTCAAAAGCCCTCAACTGTCATCAGATTTTACAACGCACAATGAAATCCAACGGGCGTGCTGAGCAAGCTTTCAAGATCAACCGATGAGTTAGTTCCGCACGGGATATTTCGATAACTGCCTTCAACTGCGCAGCATCCACCATTTTTCAATAACCAAATCATTTTCAGAAGGAATACGACCATGGCGAAGGAACCAAAAATACAGCCGATTAAGCTGGATTTGGGCGGAAGAGGCACTCTTACGATTGATGGCGAGCACGTCACTTCAAATGGGCTGATTAATGTTGGCGCGCTTCACAGCGCGAGGGTTGATTTGATCAACGGAGCGCAACTTACGGTAAATTCGACGGCTCTTGGCATCAAGGCGCTTACAAACATCACCTATGGGGTAGGTGAACACTGCCAACTCGTACTAAAGGAGCCAAGTATAAATGTCGAAATTTCACACGCAACAACTATCGATTTCAGCAAATCTGAAGGCACTGGATTTCTGGAATATAAGCCCAGTGACGTACTGACGTTAAAAGCGGCCAGCCCTATTAAGCTCATCAATCTTCATGAAGGTGACACAATCAAGGTTGATGGCGCAACTTCAGCCAAGCTTGACGGCAAAGATCTCGTTTTTCGCACCCCAGGGCTGCTCGGTCTTGGAGGAACGGTCAAGTTTGCTATCGATCCGGATGCAACTTTTGCATTTGTCCGGGATGGCAAGGACGGTGAAATCACCATTAAAACGCCCTGCTTTCTCTCGGGTACACTCATAGCAACACCTTTGGGGGAGGTGCCGGTAGAAAAGCTTGGAAAAGGTGATCTTGTCTATACGATGAATGGCAATGCCGTTCCGGTCATCTGGGCTGGACGGCGTACCATCAATCCCAAAGCCATCGACAGATTGCGCGAGCATGTGCCCATTCGCATTCGCCCCGGAGCACTGGATCACGGTACACCGAACCGCGATCTCTATGTATCGCCTGACCATTGCCTGTTTTTGAACGGAACACTGATCCCCGCGAAATTCCTCGTCAATGGCAGGTCCATAACCCAGACCGCAATACTCGAGCCCTTCACCTATCATCACATCGAACTTGAACGACATGACGTGCTGATCGCAGAGGGCGCCTATGTTGAAAGTTATCTCGACCTTGGCAACAAAGTGATGTTTCTGGAACCGGGAACGCTGATGTTTACCGGACCTGCTAACCCCAGAAAGGCGGTCCACTGCTATCCTCCGGTTTATTCCGGTTCAATCCTCGATAGTATCCAGAAAACATTGGAGCAGCGTGCAGGCGAACTCGGCTACTTCAAGGATAGAAAGGAAATATCCCAAGCATCAATAACCAATGTATTTCCATTTTATAAGCAAATACAATGAGATAGAGAGGTCGATATAGATCGGGGCTCCTGCTGCCACCCATCTCTAGCGATAGGCGGCAGTGCGATCGAGGAAATCATGAAAATGAGAGATCACAGTGTCCCGGTCGATGAAAACAACGGCATAAGCAGGTGGTTCGAGCGTCGTCATGATCCTGTCAGGCGAAAAATCCAGCGCCGTCTGGTGGTTCGTTCCGCGTATTACGCTCACCGGGATGCCACGCCAACTGCCAGCCACCGGCCTGTGAGCATGACCGACAAAGATATGCCTGATATTGCCATGCGCACGAAGCAACGCGTAAAGCGCTTTAGCTTCAATAAGTCCCAGACTATCCAGTAAAGGCATGAAAATAGGGAAGGGGGGATGGTGCAGGAAGAGAAACACCGGTCGTTCAGCCGCTTCCTGCAAACGCTGCTTCAACCATGCCTGCCGCGCTTCGTCCAAACGCCCTTCGACAAAGCCTTCTGACAGCGTATCAAGGAATATCAGACGACCTTCTGCGGTATCGACAACACTTTGGACGAAACCATCTTCCGGTGTGATTGAATTAAAGACCCGGAGAAAAGCACTGCGATTGTCGTGATTGCCAAGAAGCAGCTTGTATGGCGGAATGAGCTTTTCCAATTCGCCTGCCAATGCCCGATACGTGTCATCACCACCCGTATCGCTGAGATCCCCCGTGAAGATCACCAATTCAGCGTCCGCATGGTTCTCATTGATGTTGGCAATGCAGGCCTGAAGATTTTTCAGGGGATCAAGCTCGCACAGCATATCACCGGGCGTAACAAGATGGAGATCGGTAACCTGTATGATTTTCATGGGGAGAAGCTCAGGGTTTGGTTGATGCAGAAATGCGGGCGCTGCCACGCAGAACGATATGTGTGCTCAGACGATCATGTACGGGCGGACGATCCGGTTCAGACTGCCGCTGATCCAGAAGTGCCACGGCATGTTCGGCCATGAGAGCCGGGTCCTGACGGAAGGTTGTAAGATTATAGGTATCCCATGCGGCCTCTGGTATGTCGTCGAAACCGATGACGGAAAGATCGTCAGGTATGTTCAGATTGGTATGCCGTCGCACATGGTCAATGAGACCAAAGGCCACCAGATCGTTGACACAGAACACAGCCTGCGGATGCTCATTGCCAGCAAAGAGTTGCCGGGCCGCTTCCTGCCCTCCAGCATAATCCGAATTGCCACCATGTCCCATGATCACTTTTGCGCCATGGGCTGTTGCTTCCCGGCAAAAACCGTTCTCACGTTCAACGGTGGTGGGTGTGCGGGAAACTGTTCCGGCAAAACCCAACGTCCTGAACCCATTGGCAAGAAAAACCCGGGCGGCCTCACGGCCAGCACCTTCATTGTCGATATTGACGTCATCGGCGCCGGTTTCGGACCGCCCAAGCACAATGAGCGGTTGACCGTTACGCCGGGCAAGTTCGACGAAAGATGAGGGCGGCGAGCCCGACAGAATAATCGTCGCCTCAGCACGGTAGCCGAACAGCGTTTTCTGTGCTGCCACCAGTTCTTCTTCCGTACGGCCGGTATTGATAACAATCGGTACACTGCCGCGATGGATCAGCGCCTTGGTCAAAGCCGCGACGAGATGTGAGCGATAGCCGAGTTCGGGGTTGGTAACAACGAGCCCGACCAGACGGCTTGTTCGCGCCAGCAGGCCCCGCGCCAGATCATTGACCTGATAGCCAAGCTCTTCAGCGGCAGCCATAATCTTTTCACGCTTCTTGGCCGAAACGCTGGCGCCTGGTGTAAACGCCCGCGACACCGCCGAACGGGAAACACCAGCTTTTTTCGCCACCTCGACAGCACTGACATAATGCTGCGTTTTTTTCGATGGTTCGTCGCCGTTCGAATCCATGCTCATTCCTTTAGTGACCAACTTTGGACAATACATCGGCCCGCAAGAATCGTTCCACCACCAGCATAAAGCCGATAGACGGGATGAGTAGCAGCAGGGCGGTGATCGAAGCAATCTGATAGTTGCCGCCCGACCCCGCCGTATAAAGCAGCAAAGGCAAAGTATTCACATCAGGGGCACCGACGAAATAGCTCCCCGTGAACTCGTCGAGAGATTCCAGAAACACAAAAATCGCGCTGGCGAGCAGTCCGGGCGCGGCGAGGGGAAGCGTCACGTCGCGAAAAGCCCGCATGGGACCTGCGCCGATGGAACGCGCCGCTTCCTCCAGATCAACCTGCACGGCGGAGAACGCCGCCGTCGCAATCCAGACCGCATAGACGAGACCATGGGTAACATGAACAAGCACAACACCCATGATCGTACCGTTCAGGCCAATCTGGTAGAAGAAACGGGCGATATTCACGTAAACGGGCAGATTGGGAAAAGCCTGCGGAATGAGGAAGGCAAGCAGGATCAGGCTGCGGAACGGCAGTTTCAGGCGGGATAGGGCGTAACCGGCGGGTACGGCCAGCGCCAGCGCTACCACCACCGTCAGGCTGGCCACCACAATGCTGGTCAATAGCGACTCCATGGCGTTGCCGCGCGGCGAAAACACCCGCTGCCAGAAGCTGAAACCATATTCCAGCGGCAACATATGCGGAAAATACCATTTCTCTGCCACGGTCCACAGCAGCAGATTGGTCAGGGGCCCGAAAATCACAAAGGCCAGCAAACCAAGGACAAGCGCGCGCGGCAGCCACCAGAAATCAATACGGGCCATTATGAGCGCTCCTTCACCGACTGGCGCAGATAGATGAGCGCAACACCGGCGGTTAGCAGCAGCGATATCATACCAAGCGCATTGGCAACGCCGTAATCGCCATGGGCATTGATGCGGAAGGCAATATCCGCCGTCAACATGGTGGGTGATTGGGCATTGATCATCAGCGGCACCGAAAGCACCGACATCATGGTGACGAATGAGAGGATAAGACCGACGAGCAGGGTGCCAGCGATTTGCGGCACGACGATCTCGATCAGGATGCGCAGGCGTGATGCGCCGAGATTGCGCGCCGCTTCGATGGTGCTGCGGTCGAGCGAGGCCATGGCTCCCGCAACCAGCAGCGTAACAAAGGGCGTTTGCTTCCAGACGAAGGCAATCACGATACCGCGCCAGTCAAGAAAGCCGACAGTTTGCAACGGCGTCAGCACGCCAAGACTGACAAGGATGTTATTCATCAGGCCATTCTTGGCAAGGAAAGTACGCAGGACCTGACCGACAACAATAAATGGAATGAACATGGGCCAGCGATAGAGCCAGCGTAGTATCGCAACAGCGCGGGGGTTTTCGCCCAGCGTGAGATAACCGCCAATAGCGATAGAGAACAGCCCGATGAGCAAGGTGGATAGGCCGACAATCAGCAATGTGAAGATCATGTCGCTGGAATAAAGTTCGAAGGATTTGGTGAAATTCCCGAAGCCATAGCTATCTCCGACCACGAAAGCACCGACGATCGATGCGCCAAGCGGCACAATGAAAAACAGCACGATCATAATCAGTGCCGGGATCACAAGAAGGATAGCGAGAAGGCGTTTCTGCATCGGGATATTCCAGAGAAGGGGAGGGGACCACTGACGAAAGCCAGTGGTCCAGAAGAGCACACGCTATTAATTGGCTACATTTTTCTCATATGCTTCGAGAATTGCCGAATTGTACTTGGCAATCGGGAAAGGCTTTGCCTTGGTGGCCAGATCATCAGGCGAAATGTCGACGAACAGCTTGTCCCAGCTGGCTTTGTCGAGTTCCGGTTGCACATACTTTGCATCAATGCCCGGATACCAGTTGAAGCGCTTGACGATGCCTTCGGCCTGAACTTTCGGGCTGGTGGCAAGAGCGACAAACTTCTCGGCCAGTTCCGTGTTTGGGCTTTTTGCTGGAATGACATAGTGCATGGGCTGACCTGGCATACCGGGCGCAGGCAAAAACAGCTTCATTTCAGGCGGCAACTTGCCATCGGCCTTCCACGAATAGAACATATCAACCCAGACCGGGCCCATGGCGATTTCACCGCGGCTCAGCATATCCAACGTCCCCGCATTGCCGGGTGTCAGCGTGGCATTGGTGGTGAAATCCTTCAGGCCCGCGAAAGCCTTGTCCCATTTCTTGGTTTCGGCTTCTTCGAACGGACCGTTCATCAACTTCTTGGCATCGCCATCACCAAAGGCATAAATCCAGCCCATGACGAAGCTGACACCGGAAGCGCCACCTTTAATGCCATTATAGCCGAACTGCTTCGGGTTCTTTTTCGCCCATGCAACCAGCTCTTCATAGCTCTTTGGTGGATTGGGGATCAGCGCAGGATTGTAGGCGATCGCTGTCTGGCTGGAGAACATCGGCATGACGTAACCGTCAACATTGGCGCCGAGTGCCATTTTGGCCTTGTCACTTGTTACCATTGCGCCTGAAGGAATTTTTGCGCGGTAGGATTCGAGATAGCCTTCCTTGACCATAGGACCGGCAAATTTTTCATGGACGACGGCCACATCCGCGTCCCACTTTTCCGTGTTGGCCTTGGACTGCGCATCGAAACGCTCGACAATCTTCTGCGAACCGGCGTCGCCGGGGCCTGTACCAACCACGCGCACCTTGGTGCCCGGATTTTCCTTTTCGAAGATGGGTGCGAGGTAATCATTGACGTAGTCGACCATGTTCTGGTCGCCCGCCGTCAATACTGTTAGATCACCGGCAGCGGCAGGTGTCGCTGCAAGCCCGAGAATAAGAGAAGCCTGTAATATTGTTTTCATCGTGAACTCCCGTTGAGCATGGATGTTTTGTTTTGGCAGTCTATGGGCAGCGGCCTTCAGGCCGTCTGTCCTCAATGGGTAAACGCAGCGGCAGAAGCCTGCGGTGCGTTAAAAATGAAAAGGGATTGCGCGGGGATATGCACCTTCACGGTTTCTCCCTCGGCGAAGGCTCTATCCGCATCGACGAGTATCTCGTCATCTCCAAGCCGCACCGCATGGCGCCAATGGCCGCCGGGATAACTGACGCTGGCAACCTGTCCCCGAAGTTCAAGTGCACCCGGCTCAGCCGAAACCGCGTCGCGGCTCCCGGTAAGGCGGGCTGCTTCAGCGCGAAACCGCAACTGCACTGGACCAGTGGAAAGTGGGCGGCCGGACCGTGCAGTGATCGTTGATGGATTGAACGCACCTTCTGCCAGTTCGACTTGTTCGCCGTTGACACGCGCTTGCATTGACAGAAGATTCTCCGCGCCCATGAACGCAGCAACGAAAGGGGAGGCGGGCTTGTTGTAAACATCCTCAGGCGTGCCCTGCTGCTCGATCCGCCCGGCATTCATGATGACGATGCGGTCAGCCATCACCATGGCTTCCTCACGATCATGGGTGACATGAATCGCTGTGATCCCAAGCCGCTTCTGCAACGAGCGTATCTCGTGACGCACCGTCAGGCGGATACGGGCATCGAGGTTGGAAAGAGGCTCGTCGAGAAGCAGAATTTCCGGGTCAATCGCCAGTGCCCGGCCCAATGCCACACGCTGGCGCTGCCCGCCTGAAAGCTGAGCCGGCTTGCGTGCGCCAAGACCGCCGAGCCCGAGCAGATTCTGCATCTCATTGACGCGAGCCTCGATGATATCCTTCGAATGCTTCTGCAGCTTCAGGCCATAGCCAATATTCTGTGCAACGGTCATGTGCGGCCAAAGCGCATAGGACTGGAAGACCAGTGCCATGCCGCGTTTGTCCGGCGGCATTTGTGTGACATCCCGATCCGCAACTTGAATGGAACCGCTGAAAGGTTTGGAGAAGCCAGCAATTGTGCGCAGCAATGTTGTCTTGCCACAACCGGACGAGCCAAGAAGCGCCACGAATTCACCCTTGTGAATATCGAGGTCCAGATTGTCGAGTACTGTCGTCTGGCCATAGCCGACGCTCATTCTCTCGACTTTGAGGAAAGCTTGTCCAGTCATTTTCCACCCCATTGCGCAGCTGTGCAATTTTTTTCTTTGTACTGTCGGTTTATAACAACGGGATGACAAGTGAAAAGTTTTGACACGTTCAACAGATCAATTCATCCCATGAAAAACGTCCGGCAGGAGGTTAGATTTCATATTCAAAATCCTGAAATTCCAAACGCAACCGCTGAATGAGAACTCGACCTATACATGACAACTTTTGTATAGATGTCATCGAACCGTTATCCGGCTTGTATAGGGGTAGCCGATCATCATGAGCCAGCATAAATCAAAGAGGGCTCGTTTCGTCCAGAAACAATAGGGGTTATCATGCGCCAACTTCTCGTAGCTTCCGTCCTGCTCGCCGCCGGGCTCCAACCGGTGTTTGCCGCCGATGGCAAACTGGTTCTCTATACCAGTCAGCCCAACACCGATGCCCAGCAGACCGCCGATGCATTCATGGCGAAAAACCCCGGCATCAAGGTTGAGTGGGTACGCGACGGAACGCCAAAAATCATGGCCAAGCTGCGCGCTGAAATCGAAGCGGGCCAACCCCAGCCCGACGTTTTGCTGATCGCTGATGTGGTCACCATGGAAGGCTTGAAGAAGGAAGGCCGTTTGCTGCCCTTCAAGGATGCTAAAACGTCAGGCATTGACGCTGCCCTTTTCGACAAGGACGGAACCTATTTCTCCACCAAGCTGATCACCACGGGCATTGTCTACAACACCAAAGCGCCTTTTGTACCGACAAGCTGGGCCGATCTTGCCAAGCCGGAAGCCAAGGGCCTTGTCACCATGCCGAGCCCGCTGACCTCAGGTGCTGCACTCATCCACACCGTGACCCTCACCGAAAACCTTACGCAGGGCTGGGACTATTATGCGGAGCTGGCCAAGAATGGTGCGCAGGCGGCAGGTGGTAATGGCGATATCCTGAAGGCAGTCAGTGGCGGCGACAAGCTTTATGGCATGATCGTTGATTACATGCCGATCCGTGAAAAGGCCAAGGGCGCTCCGGTCGAATTCGTCTTCCCGAAGGAAGGTGTTTCAGCCGTTACCGAGCCAGTCGGTATTCTGTCAACAGCCAAGAACCCGGAAGCCGCGAAAGCCTTCATCGACTTCCTGCTATCCAAGGACGGTCAGGAACTGGCCGCCAAGATGGGCTATATACCTGCAAGTGCCGATGTCGCTCTGCCCGCTGGCTATCCTGATCGCGCCTCAATCAAGGCCATGAAGTTTGATGCTGCAGCAGCTCTTGCCAACGAGACCAAAAACAAGGAAAAGTTCAGCGAAGTGATGGGACAGTAAAGACTCTTGGCTGTTATCCAATCCATACACAAATCCGGAAAACCCGCGTCAGTTGCTGCGGGTTCTTTCCATGGTTTGATGCGTACTATCAGGCAAAACGGTCGGCTGTCCGCCCTGCTGGTACTGGCCGCTATCTTTGTTCTCAGCTTCCTGCCGATGTTACGGCTGCTGGTGACAGCTATTGCACCGGGCGGCGAGATTGATCTTGCGGCATTCGCGGCACGGCTTTCCACCGTCTCTGTCATGCGCGCCACGCTCAACACGCTGGATACAGCATTCTTCGGCGCGTTGTTGGCGTTGCTGATTGGCGCGCCCTTTGCAATAGGCATTGCAATGACCGATCTGCCGGGACGCAAAAGTCTCGGCTTCCTGCTTCTATTGCCGTTGATGATTGCCCCTCAGGTCATGGCACTATCATGGCTGCATCTGTTCGGACCGTCGAGCACACTGCTCGGTGCTTTTGGTCTCGCACCACCGCCGGGCACATCCAATCCATTGCTTGGCCGCAACGGCATCATCCTGCTTTATGCGATCCAGCACGCACCCATAGTGTTTATAACACTGCGCGCTGGGCTGACCCGCGTGCCGCGCGATCTGGTTGAGGCGGCACGCTCCTCCGGCTCATCGCCAATGCGCGTTCTTCTGACGATTGTACTGCCGATGGTACGCCCCTATCTCGTCGCCGCAACCGCTCTCGCCTTTGTTTCGGGCGTCGGCAATTTCGGCATTCCTGCTCTGCTTGGCATGCCGGTCAATTACCTCACCCTGACCACGATGATCTACCAGCGCATTGCCAGTTTTGGCCCGAGCGTACTGCCACAGGTCGCCGCGCTTTCAGTTCTCATTGCCATACTCGCTTTGCTCGGCGTTGTTCTTCAGGCGCTGGCACTGAAGAAAGTCAGCCATCGCTTTACAGCAGGAACACCAGCGCGGTTCACTCTCGGCAGTTATCGCTGGCCATTTGCAGCGCTCGGCTGGCTTGCGATCCTGTTCATGCTCATTCTGCCGGTACTCGCTCTGGTGACCACTGCGCTGATCCCGTCTTTTGGCGTGCCGCTCAACTGGTCAACCCTGACATTCGCTAATTTCGAGGAAGTTCTCTACCGGCAGGCATCAACCAGTCGCGCTTTCTGGAATTCGGCAACACTGGCTGGAGCCGCTGCTTTGATCCTCGCCATCGGATCGATTCCCGTTGCCGTCGGACTGGAACGTTTCTCGCGTCTGTCGCAGCGTATCCTGCATGGCGCAATCGAACTGCCTTATGCCTTGCCGGGGATTGTCCTTGCCATTGCCTGCATCCTGCTGTTCCTGCGTCCGCTGCCACTCATCGGTAGTCTTTACGGCACGGCATGGATTATCCTCATTGCCTATCTCATGCGGTTCTTCGCCTTGGCAATGAAACCCGTCACAACGGCGATTGGGCAATTGTCGCGCGATCTTAATGAAGCTGCTGCGGTCTCAGGTGCCGGGCCACTGCGCCGTCTCATGACAATCACCGGACCGTTGACAGCACCCGCTGCCGTCGCTGGCGCGTTGCTTGTGTTCATGAGTGCCTTTAATGAATTGACGGTTTCGGCACTGCTCTGGTCAAGCGGCCATGAAACGCTTGGCGTTGTCCTGTTCAGTCTGGAAGAAGCCGGGCTCGGCACCCATGCAGCGGCCATTGCCGTGACAACCATCATCATTGTCGTGGGGCTTCTGGCCGTGCTTGATCGTCTTGGTAAAAAGCTTCCATTAGGTGTGTTGCCCTGGCGCTAGCTCAGCCGGGAATAATCCACGCATCGGTAATGGCAATATGCACGGTGTCGCCAAGGCGCAGGGCCGAGGCACTGTCGAGTGTCAGGCGCTGGCCATTGGGAAGTTCAAGCCGGGTTTCATAAACGGCGCCACGATAGGTGCTTTCCTGTACGCGTACTGCAATTCCCTTTTCCGCAAGGCTGAGAGATTCCGGACGCAACAGCAATTTGACGGCATCGGAGCCATTCGCGACTCCGCGAGCCGACAGACGGAAACCTGCTACCTCAACGATCACCGATGCTTCCTGCCGTTCGACAACGGTGGCCGAAATCGGCATACCCCGTCCAATGAAACCGGCGACCCGCTGATCCGCAGGCGAGTGGTATACTTCCGTTGGCGATGCAATCTGCAGGATGTTCCCGGCACTCATCACCGCAATTCGATCAGACAGAGCCAATGCTTCAGCCTGATCATGTGTGACATAGACGATGGTGGCGCGGGTACGTCTGTGAATATCGCGAAATGCCTCAATCATCGAAGCGCGCAGATGCATGTCCAGATTGGCCAATGGCTCATCAAAGAGAATGATTTTTGTATCGGCCACCAGACAGCGTGCCAACGCAACCCGCTGCCGTTGACCGCCCGAGAGTTCTTCGATGCGGCGATCGGCAAAACCATCAAGGCTGACACTGTCCAGCACAGCTTTGACGCGACTTGCAATTTCGGCCCTGGCGATCTTGCGGGTCTTCAGCGGATAGGCAACATTCTCGGCAACATTCATATGCGGCCACAGGGCGTAGGACTGAAAGACCACGCCGACGCCGCGTTCCTCGGGCGTTTTCTGGCGGTGGGTATCCGCCACCCGCTCATCGCCGAAGGCTATGGAACCATCATCCGGCGCTTCAAACCCGGCAATGAGCCGCAGCAGTGTTGTCTTGCCGCACCCGGATGGCCCAAGCAGCGAGGTGAACGAGGCTGCAGGAAAATCAATGGAGATATCCTTGAGCGCAATCGTCTCGCCGAAACGCTTTGTCAGATTCTGGATGTGAATGTCTGTCATGCGCCGCTTTTACAATGCTTTTTGATCTTTGACACGGCCTATGCGCCAGCCGCGTTACAACCATGTGACGCGCTGGCGAATGTCTCGGAAATCTTTTGCCGGATAAGGCCTTTGAGGGGTGCCGTCAAAATTCCCATCAAAACCACTCAAAAAGAGTTGCACACCTCATTTCCCTGATCTAGCATATCAGGTGGAGGAGAATTCTCGTGGTAAAGATGACGCTTGAAGACGTCGCCCGAGAAGCCGGTGTCAGTCTTGCAACGGTTGATCGTGTTGTGAACGGCAGGAATGGTGTGCATGCGCGCACCATCGAGCGCGTCAACGCGGCTATTAAACTGCTTGGATTTCACCCGGACCAGCACGCTTCGCGGCTTGCGCGCGGACGCGACTATGATTTCCGCATTATCCTGCCTACAGGCGAAAACGAATTCATGCAGGCGCTCGACGCGGAATTCCGCGCGACCCGTGAACGCCAGTTGCTGGAGCGGGTGCGTCTCTCCATTCACTATGTCGATACTTTTGACGGCGAAGCTCTGGCATTGGCGCTTGAGCAACTGCCCTCTGGCATTGATGGTGTGGCTGTCGTGGCGCTCGACCATCCTGCCGTAACCGAAGCCATCAACACTCTTGCCGATGCCGGTGTTGTGGTTCTGACACTGGTCTCCGATGTGCCCAATTCGCGCCGCGCCCATTTTGTCGGCATCGACAATTATGCGGCTGGCCGCACCGCTGCATCGCTGATCGGCCGCTTTGTTGGACCGCGCAAGGGGAAGGTTGGCATGATTGCCGGCTCTCTTGCACTACGCGACCATGTGGAGCGGCAATTCGGTTTCGAGCAGGTCATTTCCCGCGAATATCCTGACCTTGAAGTTTTGCCTGTGCGCGAAGCACGCGATGAGAATGCACGCGTCGAGGCTGTCACCCGCTCGCTCCTGCGCGATCACGCTGATCTGGTCGCCATCTACAATGCCGGTGGCGGTCAGGCAGGTGTCGTGAAGGCGCTTGAAGCAACCGGCCACGTATCCGATGTGATTTTCGTGGCACATGAACTGACAGCCTCGACCCGCCGTCATCTGGTGCGCGGCACCGTGGATGCGCTGATCAATCAGGATGTCGGTCATATGGCACGCAGCACGGCGCGTATTCTGACAGCCCTGCGTGAAGGCCGTCCCATTGTGCAGGGGCAGGAGCACATTCGTATCGATATTTTTCTCAGGGACAATATGCCCTGAGGACCCGAGCGGTGCCTACCCGAGGCACCCAATGAATTGGAGGAGACGAGACATGAAGACGATCAAGGGACCAGCCATTTTCCTCGCGCAATTTGCGGGAGATGCGGCACCGTTCAATTCTTTCGATGCGATCTGCAAATGGGCGGCATCGCTGGGCTATCAAGGTGTTCAGATCCCCACCTGGGATGCGCGGCTGTTTGATCTCAAAAAGGCTTCTGACTCCAAGACCTATTGCGATGAAGTGGCAGGCATTGCCAGTTCACACGGGCTCACCATCACCGAACTTTCAACACACTTGCAGGGCCAGCTTGTTGCCGTTCACCCTGTCTATGACGAGTTGATGGACGGGTTTGCCGTGCCTGAAGTGCATGGCAATCCGAAAGCGCGGCAGGAATGGGCGGTTGATCAGGTCAAGCGGGCAGCGCGCGCCTCAAAACACCTCGGTCTGAAAGTCATGCCGACCTTCTCCGGCGCATTGGCCTGGCCATTCCTTTATCCCTTCCCGCAGCGGCCTGCCGGTCTGGTGGAAGCGGCATTCGATGAACTGGCCAAGCGCTGGACACCGATCCTCAACTATCTCGATGAGCAGGGGGTTGACGCGGCCTATGAAATCCATCCGGGCGAAGACCTGCATGACGGCGTGACCTATGAGATGTTCCTTGAGCGCGTGAACAACCATCCGCGTGCCAATCTGCTTTACGATCCCTCGCATTTCGTGCTGCAGCAGCTCGATTATCTCGACTACATCGATATTTATCATGAGCGTATCAAAGCGTTTCACGTCAAGGACGCCGAATTCAACCCGACTGGACGGCAGGGCGTCTATGGCGGATTCCAGTCCTGGGTCAATCGTGCTGGCCGTTTCCGTTCGCTCGGCGACGGGCAGGTGGATTTCGGTGCCGTCTTTTCCAAGCTGACCGCATATGATTTCGATGGCTGGGCCGTGCTGGAATGGGAATGCGCACTCAAACATCCCGAGGACGGCGCACGGGAAGGCGCAGAGTTTATCAGCGCACATCTGATCCGCGTAACGGAGAGAGCATTCGATGACTTCGCTGGCGCAGGAACCGACGACGCGGCCAACCGCCGTATCCTTGGTCTGGTATAAGAACGGAAGGAAGCGGCAATGGCTATTGAAGCAAGCAAGCAAAAGGCAGCAACCCGGCGTATTCGCATCGGCATGGTCGGAGGAGGGCAGGGTGCCTTCATCGGCGCCGTGCACCGTATCGCCATGCGCATCGACGACCAGTACGAACTCGTTGCCGGGGCGCTCTCCTCCGATCCTGATCGAGCCAAGGCTTCGGCGAAGGAACTTGGGATCGCGGAAGACCGTGCCTATGGTTCTTTCGAGGAAATGGCGAAAGCGGAAGCCAAGCGCCCCGATGGCATTGAGGCGGTGGCTATCGTTACGCCGAACCATATGCATGCACCCGCCGCAAAGGCTTTTTTGAAAGCTGGCATCCATGTGATCTGCGACAAGCCCCTGACGACGACGGTCAAGGACGCAAAAGAACTTGTAGCTTTGGTGAAAAAATCAGGCAAGATTTTTGCCGTCACCCACAATTACACCGGCTATCCGATGATCCGGCAGGCGCGCGCCATGGTGGAAAAGGGTGTGCTTGGTACGATCCGTCTGGTGCAGGCCGAATACCCACAGGATTGGCTGACCGAGAAAGCCGAAGACAGCGGATCAAAACAGGCGGAATGGCGCACCGATCCAAAACGCTCAGGCGCTGGCGGTGCCATCGGCGATATTGGTACCCATGCCTATAATCTTGCCTGTTTCGTCTCCGGCCTCACGCTGAAGCAACTCTGTGCCGAGCTGACAAGTTTTGTCGAAGGTCGCAAGCTTGATGATGATGTGCAGATTCTGATGCGTTTCGATGGCGGCGCAAAGGGCATGCTCTGGGCAAGTCAGGTTGCACCCGGCCATGAGAATGGTCTGAAGCTGCGTGTCTATGGCACGAAAGGCGGATTGGAATGGACGCAGGCCGACCCGAACTATCTCTGGTACACGCCGTTCGGCAAGCCCAAGCAGTTGTTAACCCGTGGCGGGGCAGGAGCCTATCCCGAAGCCGCCCGCGTGACCCGCATCCCCGGTGGCCACCCTGAGGGCTATCTCGAAGGTTTTGCCAATATCTACACCGAGGCCGCACAGGCCATCATCGCTGCCCGTACAGGCAAGAAGACGCCAAAGGATGTCATCTATCCAACCGTTGAGGATGGTCTTGCAGGTATGGAGTTCATCGAGGCCGCGGTGAAATCATCCAAGGCCGGTGGTGTGTGGACCAAGGTGTGATGGTTTAAATGATGTACCTTTCCTCACCCCCCTCTGTCCTGTCGGACATCTCCCCCACAAGGGGGGAGATCACATCGACATATCTGCTTTCGCGTAAACTGCACAATCGAAGGTTGGTCGAAACGGTTATACAGGCTGATCTCCCCCCTTGTGGGGGAGATGCCCGACAGGGCAGAGGGGGGTGAGTACATCAATGTCCACGCATCCCAACCCACAACAACACCAGCCGCCCGTCCTCGAAGCGCGCAGCATTGCCAAGGCTTTCGGGCCGGTGGAGGTGCTCACTGATATCAGTCTCACCATTCAACCCGGTGAGGTGCATGCGATTATCGGCGAGAACGGTGCGGGAAAATCCACGCTGATGAAGCTTCTGAGCGGCCATTTGCAACCGACACGCGGTTCTGTTGCGATGGACGGCGAAGATGTGCACCTTGCTGGCCCTGTTGATGCGGAGCATCGCGGTCTCGTGCTGGTGCATCAGGAAATTCTGCTCGCACCGCATCTGACCGTTGCGCAGAACATTTTCATGGGCCGTGAGCTGAAACGTGGCCTCATGGTCAATGATCGCGAGATGAACAGGCTGGCCGCTGAAGCCGTGCGCAAACTTGGTGCCGATATTGATCCCACCACACCTGTATCGCGGCTTTCCATTGCACGGCGGCAGCTTGTGCAGATTGCCCGCGCGCTGCAAGTGCCGCATCGTGTCGTGATATTTGATGAACCCACAGCATCCCTCACGCCGATTGAAACGGAAGCGCTTCTCAAGGTCATCCGCAATCTGCGCGACCAGAATGTCGCCGTTCTCTACATTTCGCACCGCTTGCCTGAAGTCGCCGCCATAGCCGACCGCATCACCGTGCTGCGCGATGGCAAGTTGATTGCAACGCGCAATGCTTCAGAATTGCAGCCTGTTGATATGGCAAAGCTGATGGTCGGGCGCGATATGTCGAAGCTTTACCCCGAGCGGGAAGAGACGGCGACGCGCGAGACCATTCTTGAAGTCACCAATTTTGATGTTCCTGATTATGCGCGCGGAGCGTCGTTTTCCCTACGCAAAGGTGAAATCCTTGGCTTCGCCGGGCTGATCGGTGCAGGGCGCACGGAATTGCTTGAGGGCATTGTCGGGCTGCGAGCGGGCCAAGGCCAGGTCAAGCTGAATGGCAAGCCGGTTCGCTTTCACGGGGTGCGTGACAGCATGGCGGCCGGGATTGTTTATCTGAGCGAAGACCGCAAGGGCAAAGGCCTGCTTCTGGCGCAGAACCTGCGTACCAATCTGACGCTTGCCTCGCTTGAGAAATTCACCAAAGGCCCGCTGATCGAGCGCAAGCGCGAGGAGCAGGGGCTGGACAAGGCAATCGCCGAATTCGACATTCGCGCCCGTCGCCGCGATTTGCTTGCGGGCCAACTCTCCGGAGGCAACCAGCAAAAACTGTTGCTTGCCAAGATGATGCTGCTTGATCCGAGCATCGTCATCATCGACGAGCCGACACGCGGCATCGATATCGGCACCAAGGAACAGATCTACAAATTTATCGCCGATCTCGCCAAGTCAGGGAAATCGGTCATCGTCATCTCATCCGAGATGCAGGAGCTGATCGGCATCTGCCACCGCATCCTCGTCATGCGTTCATCGCGCATTGTCGGCGAGGTCACGGGTGAGGCGATGACCGAAGATGAAATCGTCGTCTACGCCACCGGCGTCAAAACAAACGAAGCAGAACTTTACGCAGCGGGGTCCGCATGACCGATACACAACCAACCACCGACGCGCGCGGCTTCGCCCGCAAGCTTGCAGATATTGACATGACTGCGGTTGCGCCGTTCCTCGCGCTGGCTGTGCTGTTCATTCTGGGCGCTTTGGTCAATCCAAGCTTCATCGGTGTCGATAATATCCTGAACGTGCTGACCCGCTCGTCCTTCATTGCGATCATTGCGGTGGGTGCGACCTTCGTCATTTCGGCAGGCGGGCTTGATCTCTCCGTGGGATCAATGGCGGCGCTTGTCGCGGGTATCATGATCCTCTTCCTGAACTCGGCAGCAATCGACGGCAATCTTACTATGCTGGCTGTCGGCGTCGTTGTCGCCATTGGTGTTGGAGCCGGCGCCGGTCTGATCAATGGGGCAGTAACAACAATCGGGCGGATCGAGCCATTTATCGTCACGCTTGGCACCATGGCCATCTATCGGTCTGTCACCGTCTGGCTGGCCAATGGCGGTTCAATCGCCATGAAATCCAACGACATGCGTAATCTGTTCCGCCCTGTTTACACGGGAACATTCATTGGATTGCCCATTCCCGTGTGGATTATCATTGCCGTCGGTCTGCTCGGCGCCTTCATTCTCTACAAAACGTCCTTTGGACGGCATGTCATCGCGGTCGGTTCCAATGAGGATGTGGCGCGTTATTCCGGTATTCACGTCAACCGTGTCCGCGCTATGACCTATGTCATACAGGGCATCTGTGTGGCCATCGCGGTTGTCGTTTATGTGCCAAGACTGGGTGCTGCGACCACCACAACCGGTATGCTCTGGGAGTTGCAGGCCATCACCGCCGTTGTCATTGGTGGCACCGCGCTGAAAGGCGGCGTCGGGCGCATATGGGGAACAATCTGCGGTGCGTTCATGCTGGAGATCGTCGGCAACATCATGGTGCTTTCGAACTTCGTCAGCGAGTACCTGATCGGCGCCGTACAGGGCGTTATCATCATCATCGCCATGCTTGTGCAGAGGACGTTGCAGCGCAAGGGATAGAATACAGTTTGGGAGGGGGAGAATGGGCCACCCGCCGACCTCGAAGGAAAGGCCCGTAGAATATTTGGGAGAGAGATATGCGTAAACTCATACTGGGACTTGCCGGCGCACTGCTTGCGTCAAGCATGACCTTGGCTCACGCCGAGGACAAGAAGGTCACCATCGCCGTTTCCATTCCGGCCGCCGATCATGGCTGGACCGGCGGCGTTGTCTATCACGCCGAACGGGCGGCAAAGATTCTTGAAGCCAACCATCCGGGCCTCAAGATCATTATCAAGACCTCGCCTGATGGTGCATCGCAGGCCAATGCGCTTGAAGACCTGACCACACAGGGCATCAATGCCTTGGTCACGCTACCGCACAATTCCGACGAGCTGACTGACCCGATCCGTCAGGTCAAATCAAAGGGCGTTTTCGTCACTGTCGTCGACCGTGCTTTGTCTGATCCGACTATTCAGGACCTTTACGTTGCCGGTAACAATCCGGAACTTGGCCGCGTTGCCGGTAAATATCTGAAGGACAAGCTCGGCACCGCCGATGTTGTCGTCATTCGCGGTCTGCCAATCGTCATCGATGAAGAGCGCCAGAAGGGCTTTGACGAAGCCATTGCCGGAAGCGGCATCAAGGTCCTCGACAAGCAGTTTGGTAACTGGTCACGCGATGACGCCTTCAAGGTCATGCAGGACTATCTGACCAAGTTCCCGAAGATCGATGCGGTCTGGTGTCAGGATGACGACATGGCGGTTGGCGTGCTCGAAGCCATCAGTCAAGCCAAGCGTACGGATATCAAGATGGTCATCGGCGGCGCAGGCATGAAGGACATGATCAAGCGTGTTGGTGATGGCGACGCCATGACACCAATCAATGTTCTCTATCCACCATCCATGATCGCAACGGCCCTCGAATTGACGGTCGCCAATTTCTACGATCAGGTTCCGGTGCGCGGCAAGTACATCCTTGATGCGACATTGGTCACCAAGGAGAATGCCAAGGAATTCTACTTCCCGGATTCGCCATTCTGATCTGAACGGCATGACAATGGATAAAGGCCCGCAAGGGCCTTTTTCTTTTGTACGTCAGGGTTGGCGCCGGGGAGGACTCTTGCCCCGACGCCGACCCTGTTGCGGCAAGAGTATGTATGGCGGAAGCAGCGGTCATGCTACGGCCAGTTCCTGCTGCAAAAATCTCATTCCTTGCGTGGATTTCCCGGTTCCCGAGCAACGCACACGCAATTTTTATCAAATTTTTCAAGCGTCAACTAACTTGACTCGTTGACTCCTCTTTATGTTGAGTAATAAATATGACCATACGAGTCAAGTTTTATTATCCGCGTCCGGACTGTTCCGGGAGCGACAGCACGAAAAGGCTGGCCACAATGTCACGACGCCAAATCATCGACCTGCAAGTCCGGCTTCCGAGGCTTGCACCCATAGCGCGGGAAATCATGCCGATCTCCCAGTCCGATATGCGTGTCTACGGCAGCGAAATCCTGTTCGACGGCACCACTGAGGTAGGTATCGAGCATGCCGGGTCACTTTACCGTCTCAAAATCACCCGCCAGGGCAAGCTCATTCTCAACAAGTAACGCATTGATAGGCATCCAGAGACCATGACCGATATCCAAAAGCCGACACCCCAGCAGATTCGCCAGGCACGGGCTGATAATCCAAAAATGCGCGAGCGCGATCTTGCCCAGCAACTTGGCATTACCGAGGCTGATCTGGTTGCTGCATTCTGCGGTATCAATGTCATTCGCATCACGCCTCGCATCGAGACTTTTCTCACCGAAATCCAGACCTTGGGTGAGGTCATGGCGCTGACGCGCAATGAAAGCGCCGTCCACGAGAAGATCGGTGTTTACGACAAGCCTGTTGTCGGGAAACATGCCTCAATGCTTCTCGGCGAGCAGATCGACATGCGTCTCTTTCCTGATAGCTGGGCCCATGGCTTCGCGGTGGAAAAACAGGATGGCGAATTTACCCGCCGCAGCCTGCAGTTCTTCGATGCGGCTGGCGAAGCGATCCACAAAATTCATCTGCGCCCGGCCTCTGATCTTGAAGCCTATCACGCGCTTGTCGCCAAGCTGCGCCTTGATGACCAGTCACAGAGCATCGAAGTCAAGGCCTTGCCAAAGCCGGAAGAGAAAACCGCCGAAATTCATGAGCTTGACGCGGATGGCCTGCGGGATCGCTGGACCCAGATGAAGGATGTGCATGAGTTCTTCGGCATCCTGCGCTCGCTGAAAATGACGCGCCATCAGGCGGTGCAGGTGATCGGGCAAGATTTCGCCTGGGCTCTCGACCGCGATGCCCTGGGTGCCATGATGCATCATGCGGTACAGGAGCAGATACCGATCATGTGCTTTGTCGGCAATCGTGGCTGCATTCAGATTCACTCCGGGCCGATTGAAAACATCAAACCAATGGGTCCCTGGCTCAATATCCTTGATGAAACGTTTCATATGCATCTGCGGCTTGATCACATCGCGGAAGTTTGGGCCGTTCGCAAACCGACCAAGGACGGTCATGTAACCTCGCTCGAAGCCTATGGTGCCGAAGGTGAGATGATCATCCAGTTCTTTGGCAAGCGGCATGAGGGCTCCGGTGAGCGTGCCGACTGGCGCCAGCTCGTTGAAACCCTTCCCCGCATCATGCGCTCGGCGGCATAAGGAAATGAACATGTTTTCCAGAAACCGAAAACTGCACCTTGCTGCTTCGTTTGCCGGGTTGCTAACATTGTCTTTGTCCCACGGCATCGCTTCAGCAGAAGAAGTAACCGGACGCCTTCCCGATGCAAGCCGCGTGGTTTCCATCGGCGATTCCATTACTGAAATCGTTTATGCGTTGGGTGAAGAAGGCCATCTGGTCGGGCGCGATCAGACAAGCACCTATCCGGAAGCAGCACGAAAATTGCCCGACGTGGGCTACATGCGTGCGCTTTCGCCCGAAGGCGTGCTCTCCATCAACCCGACGGCCATTATTGCCGTCGAGGGCAGTGGCCCGAAAGAGACGATCGACGTCCTCAAAAAGGCCAGCGTTCCTTTTGTTTTCGTACCTGAGGACTATACGGGGAAAAGCATTACTGCGAAAATCCGCGTCGTGGGCGCGGCGCTTGGCGTCGATGACAAGGCCGAAAAACTGGCCGCGCAGGTCGAAAAGGATTTGCAAGCATCCGAAGACGCGACGAAGAACATCAAAAACCGCAAGCGCGTTTTGTTTGTGCTGAGTGCGCAAGGCGGCAAGATCATGGCTTCAGGCACCAAGACGGCGGCCAATGGTATTATAGCACTCGCAGGCGCTGACAATGCGATCACGGAATATCCGGGTTACAAGCCGCTGACCGATGAAGCAATCATCACCGCCAAGCCCGATGTCATTCTGGTCATGGACCGCGGCGGCGATCACTCATCCGACAATGCCGACCTTCTTGCCAATGCGGCGATATCAGCCACACCGGCTGGCAAGGACAAGAAGATCATTCGCATGGGCGGTCAATATCTGCTGGGTTTTGGCCCGCGTGCGCCCAAGGCAATCCATGAGCTGGCAGAAGCTATATACGGCAACGAACTAAGCCAATGAGCGAGGCAATTTTGAGAAAATCTGCCGTCCTTGCCTCCGCGCGGGGCGGCAAAAAACTGCGTCCGGATGGTGACAGATCTGCGCTTGCGCGTGCAGTCATTGCCTGTCTCGGCGTGGTGCTCATCGCCACTATCATTTTCAGCCTTGCCTTCGGCGCCTCCGATGCGTCTGTTATCGCTGTCGTAAAGTCCCTGATTTCAGGGGCTGAGGGCACGGAAAGCGCACTTTCTGTCAGAGATCGCATCATTATCTATGATATCCGGCTGCCGCGCATTATTCTCGGCGCATTGATCGGCGCTTCGCTTGCCGTGTCCGGTGCAGTTATGCAGGGGCTGTTTCGCAATCCACTGGCAGATCCCGGCATTGTTGGCGTATCGGCGGGTGCGGGTCTGGGGGCAGTCAGCGTGATCGTATTGGGTGGAACCATTTTTGCGCCTGTTGTTGCTTTGTTTGGGCTTTACGCACTGCCGCTTGCTGCTTTTTTCGGCGCCTTGGCCTTCACCCTTATTCTGTACCGTGTGGCAACGCGGCGGGGACAAACATCCATCGCCACCATGCTGCTGGCGGGGATTGCGCTTGGTGCCATGGCCGCTGCCTATATCGGGGTTCTTGTTTATGTCGCCGATGACAAGCAATTGCGTGACCTGACATTCTGGAGCCTTGGTTCGCTTGCCGGTGCCAGCTGGATCAAGATTCTTGCATCAGGGCCGTTGATTGCGTTCGCACTTGTTATTTCACCTTTCCTTGCCCGTGGCCTCAATGGTCTGGCATTGGGAGAGGCATCAGCCAGCCATCTCGGCATTCCCGTCCAGCGTTTCAAACGCATTGCCATTGTCACAGTTGCGGCGGCCACAGGCGCATCGGTTGCCGTCAGCGGTGGCATCGGCTTTGTCGGCGTTGTTGTCCCGCATCTTCTGCGCCTCGTAATCGGTCCGGATCATCGTTACCTGCTGCCAGCGGCTGCGCTACTTGGCGCAAGCCTGCTGCTGATTGCCGATGCAGTGAGCCGCACAATCGTTGCCCCATCAGAACTGCCCATCGGCATTGTCACCGCTGCCGTTGGCGCTCCCTTCTTCCTATGGATATTGCTGCGTCGTCGCGGCATTCTGGACCTATGACCATGATCCGCGTTTCCAATGTCTCCGTGTCGCTTGGCCGAAGCAAGATTGTCGAAGACGTATCCTTTGATGCAGGGGCAGGTGAGTTCACCGTTATCGTCGGCCCCAATGGTTCGGGGAAAACGACATTGATGCGTGCTCTCTCCGGTGATCTGCCCTATGAGGGCACAATCAGCATCAATGGCACCCTGATCAGCCAGTTGAAACTCTGGCAGATGGCGGCTATGCGGGCGATCCTGCCGCAATCAACCTCGCTGTCTTTCCCGTTCACCGTGCGGGAAATCGTCAAGCTCGGAATGACCAGTGGCCGCTCCGGCGCGGCGCGTCATGCCGTGGATACCCTGCCGGATGAAGCACTCGTACGGGTCGACCTTGCAGGTTTTGGCGGACGTTTTTATCAGGAACTCTCAGGCGGCGAACAACAGCGGGTGCAACTGGCCCGGGTTCTCTGCCAAGTCTGGCAACCGGTGCTTGATGGCCAGCCTCGCTTCCTCTTCCTCGATGAACCGGTTTCCAGCCTCGATATTAAACACCAGCTCATTATCATGCAGATTGCCCGCGATTTTGCTGATCGTGGTGGCGGCGTCATTGCCATCCTGCACGATCTCAACCTTACGTCGATGTTTGCCGACCGCATTGTGGTTATGCATGAGGGCCGAGCTGATTGTGTGGGAACACCGACGCAAGTCTTGACGGATGACCGCATCTTGCGTGTTTATGAATGCGCGCTCAAAGTGGGTGGTCTACCCGGCAAATCCGTACCATTTGTTTTGCCTCAATCTGCGATCCTCTGAGTTAGCGAAGATATCGCCATCTACCTATTGACTGCAGATGGCGATTTGATACTAAATATAGATGTTATGGTTCTGCCGAGTCGCAAGACCGGGAGCTAAGAGGGAAGCCGGTGAGGTGTCGTTGACATTGATGCCGGCGCTGCCCCCGCAACTGTAAACAGCGAGTTGTTGTCGATAATGCCACTGAAGCCGCGCCATCAAGGTGCAATCGCTTCGGGAAGGCCGACACCAGCACCGACCTGTGAGCCAGGAGACCTGCCCTAACATGATGAACGTCCACGGGCGGGGTGTCCCGGTGTGTCGCTTGCAATGGTCAGTCCCTGACCTCTCATTTGCACGCGTGCGCTCGACCTTTGCCCCCAACATTTGGGGTATAAGCACATGTCTCTTTCTCTTGAAACCACCCGTATCGATGGTCATGCACCTGTTCGCGCTGGCGAAACGCCATCATCCTCGACAGAACCCGGCTACCGCGTCATCCGCCGCAATGGTTCGGTGACACCGTTTGATCCCCTGAAAATCACTGTCGCGCTGACCAAAGCCTTCATCGCTGTTGAGGGCAATATCGCCGCTGGCTCGCGCCGTGTGCATGATGTGGTTGAAGGTTTGACCTCCGACATCGTGACAACATTGAAGCGCCGCAGCAGCGAGGGCCGTCTGTTTCATATTGAGGATGTGCAGGATCAGGTTGAGCTTGCCCTTATGCGCAGCGAGAACCACAAGGTTGCACGCGCCTATGTTCTCTACCGGGAAGAGCGCACGCGGGAACGCGCCAAACTGGTTGAGCCCGTGGCTGAGACCGGCCCGTCACTCAATGTCACCCTGCTCGACGGCACCAAGGCTCCGCTCGATGACATCCGTCTCGCCCGCATCATCAATGAAGCCTGTGAAGGTCTGGAAGGGGTCAGTGCCACACCCATTCTCAGCGAGACCCAGCGCAATCTATACGATGGTATCACGCTCGATGAGCTGTCGCTTGCGCCTATTCTGGCAGCGCGCACGCTGGTTGAAACCGAGCCGAATTACTCCTTCGTTACCGCCCGTCTGCTCCTCGACAAGCTGCGCCGCGAAGCATTGAGTTTTGTTTTCGGCAGGTCTGAACAGGCAACCCAGCATGAAATGGCGGAACGCTACGCAGATTATTTCCCGGCCTATGTGAAGGCTGGCATCGAAGCCGAATTGCTCGACCCGGAACTGGCTCGTTTCGATCTCAAGAAGATTGCCGCTGCCTTGAAACCGGAACGCGACCTGCAATTCCAGTATCTCGGCTTGCAGACGCTTTATGATCGCTATCTCCAGCAGACACGCGGCATCCGGTTTGAATTGCCGCAAGCGTTCCTGATGCGCGTTGCCATGGGTCTTGCGATCCGCGAGATCGACCGCGAAGCGCGCGCCATCGAATTCTACGATCTGTTGTCGTCCTTCGACTTCATGGCGTCCACGCCAACATTGTTCAACTCGGGCACCTTGCGCCCGCAGCTATCCTCCTGTTTCCTGACCACCGTCGCTGATGATCTCGACGGCATCTTCAAAGCCGTGAAGGACAATGCCCTGCTGGCGAAATACTCAGGCGGTCTTGGCAATGACTGGACGCCGGTGCGCGGCCTTGGCGCCCACATCAAAGGCACCAATGGCGAAAGTCAGGGTGTGGTGCCATTCCTCAAAGTCGCCAATGACACGGCCATCGCGGTCAATCAGGGTGGCAAGCGCAAGGGTGCCGTCTGCGCCTATCTTGAAACATGGCATGTGGATATCGAAGAATTTCTCGATCTGCGCAAGAACACCGGCGATGACCGCCGCCGCACCCATGATATGAACACCGCCAACTGGGTGCCTGATCTGTTCATGAGCCGTGTTGAAGCGGATGCGCAATGGACCCTGTTCTCGCCGGATGACACGCCTGATCTGCACGATCTCTATGGCGCGGCATTCAAATCCGCCTATGAGGCCTATGAAGCCAAGGCTGCGCGCGGTGAAATTCGTGTGTTCCGCACCATCAGGGCATTGGACCTGTGGCGCCGTATCCTGACCATGCTGTTCGAAACAGGCCATCCATGGGTGACTTTCAAGGACCCTTGCAATATCCGCTCGCCGCAGGGCCATGTCGGCGTCGTACATTCTTCGAACCTGTGCACGGAGATCACGCTTAATACATCCAAGGACGAAGTTGCGGTCTGCAATCTGGGCTCCATCAATCTTGCCAATCACATTGGCAGTCAGGGCCTTGATCTGGAACGTTTGGCCCGCACGGTCGCAACAGCCATGCGGATGCTCGACAATGTGATCGACATCAATTTCTACACCATTCCCGAAGCGCGCCATTCCAATCTGCGTCACCGTCCGGTTGGGCTTGGGCTGATGGGTTTTCAGGATGCCCTGCAGGCCCTGCGCATTCCCTATGCATCCAACGAGGCGGTGGCTTTCGCTGATCTGAGCATGGAAGCAATCTCCTACCATGCCATTTCGGCTTCGGTTGATCTCGCCGGCGAACGCGGCAGCTATCCAAGCTTCAGCGGCTCTCTCTGGTCAAAGGGTATTCTTCCCATCGACTCCATCGAACTGCTCGATCAGGCCCGCACGGCAGCCGGTGCCAAGCTTTCCATGGATCGCAGCACAACCCTTGATTGGGAAGCCCTGCGCAAGCGGGTGAAGAAGACAGGCATGCGCAATTCCAACACCATGGCGATTGCACCAACTGCCACGATCTCAAACATCTGCGGCGTTGCTCAATCCATTGAGCCCGCCTACCAGAACCTGTTCGTCAAATCCAACATGTCCGGTGACTTCACCGTTGTGAATGCCGCGCTTGTGCATGATCTCAAGGCACGTGGCCTTTGGGACGAAGTGATGATCTCGGACCTCAAATATTTCGATGGTTCGGTCGGCGAGATTGACCGCATTCCCGATGATCTCAAGGCGCTCTATGCCACCGCCTTTGAAATCGACAGTGCATGGCTGATCGCAGCGGCCTCGCGCAGGCAAAAATGGATCGATCAGGCTCAGTCACTCAATCTCTACATTGCCAACCCAAGCGGCAGGAAACTGGATGAGCTTTATCGCCTCGCCTGGAACAGTGGTTTGAAGACCACCTATTACCTGCGCTCGCGATCTGCCTCGCATGTGGAAAAGTCCACGCTGAAAGGCACGGATGGCAAGCTCAACGCCGTTGCTGCCAAGCCGATTGCCGAACCGATCATTCTTTCGGAACCAGCTGGAAATGCCTGTTCCATCAACGATCCTGACTGTGAAGCCTGCCAGTAAGCGCTCATGCGCCTGCCAACCCATGCTTTGCAATGAATTGAAGGAGACAACCATGCTTGACTGGACCAATACCGAAGCTGCCGCCAATGCGGCCCGCGCTATCCATCCCGCCCTTGCGCCCGATCAGGCGCCTGCCACCGACGCCACGGGTCTTGGCGATATCGTCCGCGGTGGGGGGCGGGTGCGTGTCGATGACAAGGCGATGATCAACGCGCGCGCCGATGTGAACCAGCTCCTGCCGCTCAAATATCATTGGGCCTGGGAAAAGTATCTCAACGGCTGCAACAATCACTGGATGCCGACAGAAGTCTCGATGCAGGCTGACATTGCGCTCTGGAAATCCAAGGATGGCCTCACCGATGACGAACGGCGCATGATCAAGCGCAATCTCGGCTTCTTTGCCGCATCGGAGTCGCTTGTCGCCAACAACATCGTGCTCGCCATCTATCGCCACCTGACCAACCCGGAATGCCGCCAATATTTGCTGCGTCAAGCTTTTGAGGAAGCGGTTCATACCCATACGTTCCAATATATCGTTGAAAGTCTTGGGCTGGATGAGGGCGAACTGTTCAATATGTACCGTGAAGTGCCTTCCATTACCGACAAGGCGGCATGGGCGCTCAAGCACACGCAGAACCTCGACAATCCGGACTTCAAAACCGGCACACCGGAGATGGATCAGGCATTCTTGCGCGATCTCGTCGCCTTCTATGTGATTTTCGAAGGCATGTGGTTCTATACCGGTTTTGCCCAGATTCTGTCGCTCGGACGGCGCAACAAGATGGTCGGCATTGCCGAGCAGTATCAGTACATCCTGCGCGACGAGAGCATTCACATGAATTTCGGCATCGACGTGATCAACCAGATCCGTCACGAAAACCCGCATCTGTGGACGAAAGCCTTTACGGAAGAGCTGCGCGGAATGATCAGGGATGCGGCTGAACTCGAGGCCTCCTATAGCCGTGATACCATGCCGCGCGGTTTCCTCGGGCTGAATGCTGCCTTGTGCGAAACCTATATGCATTTCATCGCCAACCGCCGCTGCGCCCAGCTTGGCCTCGCACAGGTCTTTGCCGATACGGATAATCCGTTCCCGTGGATGTCGGAGGCGATGGATCTGAAGAAGGAAAAGAATTTTTTCGAAACGCGCGTCATCGAGTATCAGAGCGGCGGAGCACTGGCATGGGACTGATCAGCGCGATGCCAAAGCCAGAGGATGTTTTCGTTTCTTGGCTCATTCAGCAACCCCGGAACACCGATCTGGCGGCAGCCGCTGCTCTGGAGGTGGCGCGTTTGCGCCGCCACGCGGGCCATCCGGGTGTCAAACGGTTGCATGATCTCTTTTGTGCTCTGATCAGCGCAAAGGAAGCAGGGCTCCGGCCAAAAACATCGCAGTTACGGCAATGAAGCGAAAAGTCCTCATTATCGGCATCGGGGCAGGCAACCCCGATTATGTCACCATTCAGGCTGTGAACGCGCTCAATCAGGTCGATGTCTTCTTTATCCCAGACAAGGGCGTCGAGAAGGAACAGTTATCACGCATTCGCCGCGAGATCTGCGAGCGTTTCATCAGGGATCATGAGTATCGCATGGTGGATTTTGAAACGCCCGTCCGCCACAAGCCATCATCGACCTATCGCTCCAGTGTCGAGGATTGGCACGACAAGGTGGAGGCAACCTATGCGCATTTGCTGATGGAGGAGCTTGGCGATGATGAGTGCGGGGCGTTTCTCGTCTGGGGTGATCCATCTCTTTATGACAGCACATTGCGGATTCTGGATCGCCTCAATGCCAAAGGTGGCTTTGAACTCGAATATGATGTGATCCCCGGCATATCAAGCATTCAGGCGCTGACGGCCAAGCACAAGGTTGTGCTCAATCGTATCGGCGAATCCATCACTATTACGACAGGCCGCAAGCTGGAGGAGGGGTTTCCCAACAACTCCGAAAGCATTGTGGTCATGCTCGACGGCGAGGGCGCTTTCAGGAATATCAAGGAAGACGTCGATATTTATTGGGGTGCCTATGTCGGAACGGAGGACGAGATTCTTCTATCGGGCCGGTTGCGCGATGTGGTCGATGAGATCGAACGATTGCGCAACGTGGCGCGTGAACGAAAAGGCTGGATCATGGATACGTATCTGCTGAAACGAACGGGTGAAAAATAGCCGTTAGGGACGGTTTTGCATCAGCATGACAAGGCGACACAGGTGCGACAGAATTTGCCGCCAATAGAATTGATTTGTTGACATAAAGATATCTTTATGTGAGTTTATGCCTCCCATCCCAAGATGGCCAAGAGGCGTTTGTACGATGAATATTGCAGTCGATAATCTGTTTGGTCCCATGGGCGCTCCGCGGGACGGCTCGGAAGTGTTTGAAGCGCTGACCAAGGCGGCGCAGGAACGCATCCTGATTCTCGATGGTGCTATGGGCACGCAGATTCAGGGGCTGAGCCTTAACGAGGATGATTTTCGCGGTGACCGCTTTACCGATTGCTCCTGCCACCTGCAGGGCAATAATGACCTTCTGATTCTGACCCAGCCACAGGCAATCGAGGATATTCACTACGCCTACGCCATGGCTGGCGCTGATATTCTTGAAACCAACACCTTTTCGTCCACGACCATCGCCCAGGCTGACTACAGCATGGAAGAGGTGGTTTATGAGCTTAACCGCGATGGCGCGCGCCTTGCGCGCCGTGCCGCCATCAAGGCTGAACAGAAGGATGGCAAGCGCCGCTTCGTTGCCGGTGCGCTTGGACCGACAAACCGTACTGCATCCATGTCGCCCGACGTGAACAACCCGGGCTATCGCGCTGTTACTTTTGACGACTTGCGCATTGCCTATGCGGATCAGGTGCGCGGATTGATGGATGGCGGCGCGGATATCATCCTGATCGAAACGATTTTCGATACATTGAACGCCAAGGCCGCAATTTTCGCAACACAGGAAGTTTTTGAGGAAAAGGGCATTACCCTGCCTGTGATGATCTCTGGCACGATCACCGATCTGTCAGGGCGCACATTGTCCGGCCAGACACCAACCGCTTTCTGGCATTCCGTCCGCCATGCGGAACCTTTCACGATAGGCTTGAATTGTGCCCTTGGTGCCAATGCGATGCGCGCTCATCTGGCAGAAATCTCCAGCGTTGCCGATACCTTTGTCTGCGCCTACCCCAATGCCGGTCTGCCGAACGAATTCGGCCAGTACGACGAGAGCCCGGAGGCGATGGCGGCCCAGCTTGAAGGCTTCGCTCAGGACGGGCTGCTGAATATCGTCGGCGGCTGTTGCGGTTCGACGCCTGAACATATCCGCGCGATTGCCGAGGCTGTTGGCAAATATCCGCCGCGTCAGATCCCCGATATATCGGTTCATATGCGGTTATCCGGCCTTGAGCCGTTCACGCTGACCAAGGATATCCCCTTCGTCAATGTGGGCGAGCGCACAAACATCACCGGTTCCGCCAAGTTCCGTAAGCTGATCACCGCGGGCGATTTCGCAGCGGCGCTGGATGTGGCGCGCGATCAGGTCGCCAATGGTGCGCAGATCATCGACGTCAATATGGATGAAGGCCTGATCGACAGCGAAAAGGCGATGGTCGAATTCCTCAACCTGATTGCCGCCGAGCCTGACATTGCCCGTGTTCCCGTCATGATCGACAGTTCCAAATGGGACGTCATCGAGGCCGGGTTAAAATGTGTTCAAGGCAAGCCGCTCGTCAATTCGATCTCCATGAAAGAAGGCGAGGAAGCGTTCCTGCATTATGCAAAACGCGTGCGTGCCTATGGTGCTGCCGTCGTGGTCATGGCCTTCGATACGGAAGGTCAAGCCGATACGCTGGAGCGCAAGGTTGAAATTTGTACCCGCGCCTATGAACTCCTGACCAAGGAAGCCGGTTTTCCGCCTGAGGATATTATCTTTGATCCGAATGTGTTCGCCGTTGCCACCGGTATCGAGGAGCACAATGGCTATGGCGTCGCCTTCATCGAAGCCACACGCCAGATCACCGAAACACTGCCGCATGTGCATATCTCAGGAGGTATTTCCAACCTGTCATTCTCGTTCCGTGGCAATGAGCCGGTGCGCGAAGCCATGCATGCCGTGTTCCTCTACCATGCCATTCAGGTCGGCATGGATATGGGCATCGTCAATGCCGGACAGCTGGCAGTCTATGAATCCATCGACAGGGAATTGCGCGACGCGTGTGAAGATGTCGTGCTCAACCGGCGCGATGATGGAACGGAACGGCTGCTTGATCTTGCCGAACGCTACAAGGGTTCGGCGGGCAAGGAAGCCCGCGAGCGCGATCTCGCCTGGCGCGAATGGAGCGTGGCTGATCGTATTTCCCATGCCCTCGTCAATGGCATCACCGAGTTTATCGATGTCGACACCGAAGAAGCACGGCTTGGTTCCGAGCGGCCGCTGCATGTGATCGAAGGCCCGTTGATGGCGGGCATGAATGTTGTCGGCGACCTTTTCGGTGCAGGAAAGATGTTCCTGCCGCAGGTGGTGAAATCCGCCCGTGTGATGAAACAGGCCGTGGCGCTGCTTCTGCCCCATATGGAAGCGGAAAAGCTTGCCAATGGCGGCACAGGTGAACGTGAAAGCGCGGGCAAAGTGCTGATGGCAACAGTCAAGGGTGACGTCCACGATATCGGCAAGAACATTGTCGGCGTCGTGCTCGCTTGCAACAATTACGAGATCATCGATCTTGGCGTTATGGTGCCTGCCACCAAGATTCTGCAGACAGCGAAAGAGCTGAATGTCGATATTATCGGGCTATCAGGGCTGATCACGCCCTCGCTTGACGAGATGGTGCATGTGGCTTCCGAGATGGAGCGGGAAGGCTTTAACATTCCGCTGCTGATCGGCGGCGCAACGACAAGCCGCGTCCATACGGCGGTCAAGATCAATCCGCGCTATCATAGCGGCCAGACTGTCTATGTCACCGACGCAAGTCGCGCCGTCGGTGTGGTTTCAAACCTGCTCTCGCCAGATGCGAAAGGCGGCTTCGTCGACAATATTCGCAAAGAGTACACCAAGGTTGCCGAGACCCATGCCCGCAACGAAGCCGATAAGCAGCGGCTGCCACTCGCCAAGGCCCGTGCCAATGCGCACAAGATCGACTGGTCTGGCTATGAACCGCCAAAGCCATCTTTCCTCGGAACGCAGGTGTTTCAGAATTACGATCTTGCGGAGTTATCACGCTATATCGATTGGACACCTTTCTTCCAGACTTGGGAATTGAAGGGACGTTATCCCGCCATTCTCGAAGATGAACATCAGGGCGCAGCGGCGCGGCAGTTGTTTGCCGATGCGCAGGCCATGCTGACCAAGATCATTGACGAAAAGTGGTTCAATCCGAAAGCCGTCATCGGCTTCTGGCCAGCGGGCACGGTCGGCGACGATATCCGTCTGTTCACCGATGAGACGCGCGCGAAAGACCTTGCCACGCTCTATACATTGCGCCAGCAGCTCTCGAAGCGCGATGGTCGTCCGAATGTTGCCCTCTCCGATTTCGTCGCACCGGTAGACAGTGGCAAGCAGGACTATATTGGCGGCTTCGTTGTCACGGCGGGTATAGAAGAGATCGCCATCGCCGAACGTTTCGAGCGGGCCAATGATGATTACTCCTCCATTCTGGTCAAGGCTCTGGCAGATCGCTTTGCCGAAGCCTTCGCCGAATTGATGCATGAGAAGGTGCGCAAGGAATTCTGGGGCTATGCGCCTGATGAAAGCCTGCAACCGACAGAACTGATCGGCGAGCCTTATCGCGGTATCCGTCCGGCACCCGGCTATCCGGCCCAGCCTGATCATACGGAAAAAGACACGCTGTTCCGTCTGCTCGATGCGGAAAAACAGATTAATGTACGCCTGACCGAGAGTTATGCCATGTGGCCGGGCTCATCGGTGTCGGGGATCTATCTCGCCCATCCGGAATCCTATTATTTTGGCGTCGCCAAGGTGGAGCGCGATCAGGTTGAGGATTATTCCGAGCGCAAGGCCATGCCTGTCGAGGAAGTCGAGCGGTGGCTTGGTCCGATCCTCAATTATGTTCCTGCGCCAAGGGCTCAAGCGGCCGAGTGAAGGTAATTGCGGGGAGGTGCTCCCAGCATGCGCTTGAACATGGTGGTAAAGGCCGGAACACTATTATAGCCGAGATCAAGCGCAACGCTTGTCACCGGCTCGCCTTCCGTCAAGCGCGGCAAGGCGGATAGAAGACAGGCCTGCTGCCGCCATGTCGAGAGGCTTAATCCCGTCTCGCGCCGGAAAAACCGCGTAAAGGTGCGGCGGCTCATACCCAAACGATCGGCCCAATCGTCTATATTGGTGCGCGGTGAAGGGTCTTTCAGAAAACTCCGGCAGAGCGCTGCAAGTCTCGTATCATCAGGAAAGGGCAGACCGAGCGGCTGCTCTTCCAGCATGGGAATTTCATGCAGCAGCAATCCCATCATGTAGGTGGCGCGCGGGCTTACCTGTTCCTGCTCCGGTGAAGCAACCATTTCGCGAATGAGCGTGTCCATGAGAGGTGTCAGGCTGGTTACGTGCAGGTGGCTCTTCAGCCCCTCAACAGCATCAGGCCGCACATAGATGGAATGCATGGCCACATCACCATGCATATCCACCGCATGTCCTATTCCGGCCGGAAGCCATAAAGCGTGATGCGGCGGAACCATCCAGCGGCCAAACTTCGTTGTCACCATCGCAACACCTGTCATCGCGTGCAGAAGCTGCGACAGGCTATGGCGATGTTCAGGGATATGGCAGCCGGAAGGATAGTGCGCCAAGCCCGCAACAACATCGCCCTTGGATTGCTCAAGCCATTCAAGCCGTTGAAGATGAAGCCGCAGAAAATCTTTTGCAAAGAAGCTTGCTTCAGGAAATTTCAGATAGAGCATCAGACTTGGCCCACTTGCGAAAGAAATAGACCAAACCACGAAGGCGGGTTGCATGCAACAAGTATATCAGAGAGGTGAAGGGGGACGCGGCGGTCGCGATTCACCCCCTCATTCTCCGATGGAACGCCCGATATGACCGATACGTCCTTGCCTTTGCAGCGCTCAAGCGCTGAAACCACCGCCTTCGCGATCATTTTCGCCGTCAGCTTCTGCCACCTGCTCAATGATATGATGCAGTCGATGCTTTCGGCTATCTACCCGATGCTCAAGACCAATTATGGGCTCGACTTCAAACAGATCGGTCTTCTTACCCTGACGTTTCAGGTCACTGCATCGCTGCTGCAACCCATTGTCGGCACTTACACCGACAAACGCCCCATGCCCTATTCCCTGCCTGTTGGCATGGGCTTTTCGCTTGTCGGCCTTGGCCTTCTGTCGATTGCCACGCACTATTCGATGCTGCTCATTGGTGCTGCCTTTATCGGCATTGGCTCGTCCATCTTCCATCCGGAATCGTCGCGCGTTGCTCGTCTTGCTTCCGGTGGACGCCATGGCCTTGCCCAGTCGCTGTTTCAGGTTGGCGGCAATTTCGGCACGGCACTTGGCCCATTGCTGGCAGCATTCATCATCCTGCCGCACGGCCAGCAGAGCATTGCCTGGTTTTCGGCTGCTGCGCTGATCGGCATGATCATCCTTTATCAGGTCGGCAACTGGTATCAGCGTTATCGCGCTGCCAACTCGAAAAAGCCGCCCGCAAGCCGCGCCCTGAAACTGCCGCGCCGCAAGGTGACAATGTCGCTGATCATTCTGACATTGCTTGTTTTCAGCAAGAACATCTATCTGGCCAGCATATCGAGCTACTACACGTTCTACGTGATCCATAAATTCGGTATCACCGTGCAACAGTCGCAGCTGATGCTCTTCCTGTTCCTTGGTGCAGCGGCTGTCGGCATCATTGGCGGCGGGCTGGTCGGTGACAAGATCGGCGTCAAGACCGTGATCTGGTTTTCGATCCTTGGCGTCCTGCCGTTCACGCTGCTGATGCCCTATGCAAACCTGTTCTGGACGGGGGTACTGACCGTATTCATCGGCCTCATCCTGTCTTCTGCCTTCCCCGCTATCGTGGTGTTTGCACAGGAACTGGTGCCGGGACGCGTCGGCATGATTGCCGGTATCTTCTTCGGCTTCGCGTTCGGCATGGCCGGGATTGCGGCTGCGGTTCTCGGTGTTGTTGCCGACAGCAAAGGCATCGACTTTGTCTATATGATCTGCTCCTACCTGCCGTTCCTTGGCCTCCTCACCATCTTCCTGCCGAGCATGCGTGAGTTGAAGGGAGAGTCGGTGCTCGCATCGGCGTAACAGGCAGCGCTATTGTTGCCCTAGGGCGACAGTCGTTGAAATAACAGATCACGACGACGTCAGGTCCGGAACAGTCATGTTTCGGGCCTGATTTCAATTGGATGAATGATTTCAACAGCTAAACATGATTTCTTTATTCACATTTTTATACTTAGTGCAAAACCTTCTGGAAGCGTTCTAAATCATTGTTGTTGCGCGCTATTTCACATCATATTATCCAAAAGTATGACGTTTCAACCGCGCATGAACACCAAGATCAATGGCTTTACAGTCGTGGGAGGCCTGCAGAGGCGTTCCTGGGACGGTATTGTCGCCGATCTTTTCAGTGTCGATTGTGCCCCCGATGCGAGTGGCCAATACCAAGCCCAGGATCCCAGGCTTTTCATCATCCTTGATGGGCTGAAGACCGGCACCTTCAATGTGAAACTGGACCCGAAAAGCAAAGATCTCGGCAGCGAGGGCGTTGCCAATCCCATGTGCTATGTTCCGGCGGGAATGCCGCTCTGGTCCCGTCTTGATGCGATCAAACATATCAGGCATATCGACCTGCATTTCGATATCAAAGCATTGGTTAAACGCTTCGGCGAAGATGTTGATCTGGATGTGATGGCCCAGCCACGTCTGATGTTTTCCGATGCCCGCATTCTGGCGCTCGCCAATCTCCTCGCAGGGGAATGCACCAATCCGGAACCATTGCACCAGCTCTACGGGGAGAGTCTGGCAATCTCCGTTTTCTCGGTGCTGTTCGACATCAAGGCCAAGGTGGAGCGCAAGCGCAGCAAACTTGCGCCTTGGCAGTTGCGCCGTGTGACCGATTATCTCGAAGAAAACTGGATGCATTCGATCCGTCTGCAGGAGTTGGCGGAGTTGACCGGGTTATCGCAATCGCATTTCAGCCACGCCTTCAAAGCTTCAACCGGCATGCCGCCACACCAATGGCAAATGAGCGTCCGTGTGCGGCGCATCGAGGAGATGTTGCTGCGCTCGAACCATAGTCTCAATCATATTGCGGAACTCGCGGGCTTTGCCGATCAGGCTCACTTCACACGCGTATTTCGCCAACACACCGGCGTCACACCAGCCGCATGGCAGCGCGCACAGAAGTAACCGGCGGACTTTAGCCCAAAAACGTTCAAGAATCCGCGATTTCAGACAAGACCCCACTATATAGTTGAGTTAAATATTCATAATATCTTTCAGGCACATGATGATACCAGCGCGGGTGCAGCGGCGTGCGGGATCATTGTATTTTGGGGCGACACAATGACAAGAAACAACCGGACCCGCTGGGCGAGCCTTTTGCTTGCCAGCACGACACTGGGCATTTCGATCATGCCGAATGCTGCCAATGCTCAAGAGCCCATCGTCCTGAAGGAAATCGTCATTGATGGTGGCAATGGCTCGGCAACCGGTCCCGTGAATGGATATGTAGCCAAGAAAACCGAGGCTGGCTCCAAGTCAGATATGCCGATCACTGCTATCCCGCAGTCCGTTTCGGTCGTTGGCCAACAGGAATTGCAGGACCGCGGCGTCAAGAAGGTTGATGAAGCGCTGCGCTACACGGCTGGTGTCACCGCATCGCCCTTCGGTGAAGACCCCGATACGGACTGGATTTTCATTCGCGGTTTTCAGGCTACACAGACAGGCATATTCCTCGATGGCTTGCCGCTCTTTGGCTATGGCTTTGGCGGCTTCCAGATTGATCCATTCATGCTTGAGCGCGTTGAAGTCCTCAAAGGCCCGGCATCCGTGCTTTATGGCGGCGCCAATCCCGGTGGCATCGTCAATATGGTGAGCAAGCGTCCGCAGAAGGACCGCTTTGGCCGTATTGAAACCGGCATCAACCAGTATGGCAATGCTTATCTCGGTGTTGATGTCGGTGACAAGATCGACGAAAACGGCGTGTGGACCTATCGTTTCACTGGCCGCGTTGCGGGCGGCGACCAGCAGACGGATTTTGCCGAGGACCTGCGCGGCATTATCGCGCCGCAGCTGACCTATGAGCCATCGGCAGACACCAAGATCACGCTGCATGGCTACTTCTCGGCGCTCGACCAGACCCATTCCGGCGGCAGCTTCCTTCCCTATGTGGGCACGGTTGTTGATGCGCCATTCGGCAAGATCAGCCGCGATGCGAATTTTACTGAACCCGGCATCGACAATGGCAAATACAAACAGGCCATGATCGGCTACGAAGTCGAGCACACATTCGACAGTGGCTGGAAGCTCAGCCAGAATGTCCGCTACGGCCACATGACGAAGCAGGAAACCAGCCCTTATCCTTACGGTTATGTTGACCCGGCCTATCCTTATGGTGGTGGTCCGAACCCGACAACGCCGGATAATCTGCTGTATCGCATTGGCTTCAATCACGACACCAGGGTCGATACATTCCTGATGGACAACCGCGCCGAGAAGGAATTCTCGACCGGACCACTCGAACACAAGTTCCTGTTTGGTGTTGACTATAAATATTACAAGATCGATCAGGTACAGGCATCAGGCGGCGCAACGCCGATCAGTGCCAATAACCCGGTCTATGGGGCGCCGCAGGGCCCAACCAGCGTCTATCTCGATCAGGTTCTGAAGATGAACCAGATTGGCGTCTATGCGCAGGATCAGGTGCGCTTTGGCGATGGCTGGCTGGTCACGTTGAATGGCCGCTACGATTATGTGAAAATCCAATCGGATTCAGCTGAAGGTCCCTTTTTCCCGTTGGGCCCAACCTATGAATACAACAAGAGCGCTGTCAGCGGGCGTGTTGGCCTGGGCTATGAATTTCCCAACGGCGTGACGCCCTATGTCAGTGCCGCTACATTCTTCAATCCGGTGATCGGCGTAACATTGGGCGATCCTTTAAAGCCGGAGGAGGGCTATCAGTTTGAGGCTGGCGTCAAATATGTACCTGACTTTGTTGATGGCCTGCTGACTGCATCGGTGTTCCAGATCACCAAACAAAATGCTCTGTCGCGTATTCCGGGTACATTCATCGACACGCAATTGGGCGAGGTCACATCAACGGGGCTTGAGCTGGAAGGCAAAGTCAATATCGACCAGAACTGGAAGGCTCTCGCATCACTGACCGTCCTCGACATGGAAATCACCAAGGATGAAGATGCAAAACTGATTGGCAACTGGCCGACAATCGTCCCCAAAGTGACGGCTGCTTTCTGGCTGGATTACACAGTCGATCAAGGGCCACTGGAAGGCGTAAACCTCGGTGCAGGCGTTCGCTATCAGGGTGAATCCTATGCCAATAAGAGCAATACCCTCAAAGTGCCCGGCGCAACGCTGTTTGATGCGGCGATCCGCTATGAAAAGGATAGCTGGGGCGTGGCTCTTAATGTCACCAACCTTTTCGACAAAGCCTATGTGAAGGGTTGCGACGGTGAGGCAGTGTGCGGTTATGGCGATGGCCGGACGTTTACGCTATCCGCCCATACCAAGTGGTAGCGCGAAAACACCATTTACAAAACTGACGAATCTGGACACCCGCGATGCAAATGCATGGCGGGTGTTTTCCTTTGCAGGTGCTCCTGACTCGATTTGTCAGGAGGTGGTTTGAAAACCTGTTCTGATCACCATATAAGGAAAACAATTCTTCCAATGATGGTTCGCATCTCCAGTTCGTTCGTCTGGAGACGCCGCGGCCGAAAATTCCGTTCGGATAGTCTCATGTCATCAGCCATATCTGTTTCCAACCTGTACAAGACCTATGGTTCAGGTTTTGAAGCATTGAAGAACATCAACCTCGATATCCATCACGGCGAGATCTTTGCACTGCTCGGACCGAATGGTGCTGGCAAGACGACGCTGATCAGCACGATCTGTGGTATCGTCAATCCGACATCGGGAACGATCCTTGCCGATGGCCACGACATCCTGAAAGACTATCGCGCGGCGCGCACGAAAATCGGCCTCGTCCCGCAGGAACTGACAACGGATGCTTTCGAGACCGTGTGGAACACTGTCAGTTTCAGCCGGGGCCTGTTCGGGAAACCATCCAATCCTGCTCATATCGAGAAAATCCTGAAAGAACTCACTCTGTGGGACAAGAAAGACAACAAGATCATCACCCTGTCAGGCGGCATGAAGCGCCGCGTGATGATCGCCAAGGCATTGTCGCACGAACCGGAAATTCTGTTTCTCGACGAGCCGACGGCAGGTGTCGATGTGGAATTGCGCCGCGATATGTGGAACGTGGTTCGGGCGCTGCGCGAGTCCGGCGTCACCATCATCCTGACAACCCATTATATTGAAGAAGCCGAGCAGATGGCAGACCGCATCGGTGTCATCAGCAAAGGCGAGATCATCCTGATCGAAGAAAAAAACGAGCTGATGCGCTCGCTCGGCAAAAAGCAGCTCCGGCTGCAATTGCAGGAAGAGCATAAGACCATACCAGCGGCTTTGGCCAAATATGGCCTTGAACTGACGCCAAGCGGCTGCGAGCTGATCTACAGCTATGACGCCCATGAGGACAAAACGGGCATCGCCGCCTTGCTCAAGGATCTGGACAAGGCGGGGGTAGGGTTCAACGACATTCAGACGAAGCAAAGTTCGCTTGAGGAAATCTTCGTCAATCTGGTGAGAGAACGCAAATGAACCTTTATGCGATCCGCGCGATCTATCTGTTTGAAATGCATCGCACATGGCGCACGATCATGCAGAGCATCATCTCGCCCGTTATTTCCACAAGCCTGTATTTTGTTGTCTTCGGTTCGGCGATCGGGGGCCGTATCCCTGAGATCAATGGTGTCAGCTATGGTGCATTCATCGTGCCGGGGCTGGTCATGCTGTCGCTGCTGACACAAAGCATCTCCAATGCTTCCTTCGGCATCTACTTTCCCAAATTCACCGGGACGATCTACGAGTTGTTATCCGCGCCGGTCTCTTATTTCGAGATTGTCATCGCCTATGTCGGAGCGGCGGCCTCGAAATCGATTATCCTTGGAGTGATCATTCTGGCAACGGCCGCGCTGTTCGTGCCGATGCGAATCGACCACCCCTTTGTCATGGTGCTGTTTCTGGTGCTGACGGCGGTGACCTTCAGCCTGTTCGGCTTCATTATCGGTATCTGGGCGGATGGCTTTGAAAAACTGCAGCTGGTGCCGCTGATGATTGTCACGCCGCTGACTTTTCTGGGCGGCAGCTTCTACTCCATTGATATGCTGCCACCATTCTGGCGGACCGTTACCCTGTTCAATCCGGTGGTCTACCTGATTAGCGGGTTTCGCTGGAGCTTCTACGGAGTGTCTGACGTGCATATCGGAACAAGCCTTGGGATGACGGCAGTGTTCCTCGTCGTCTGTATTCTGATTGTGCGCTGGATGTTCAAGACGGGATACAGGCTGAAAAGCTAAGCCTATTCTTCCCAACGCTGCGATGGATCGCGATCATCAGTCGTATGATTGCGCTCCTCGCTGCTGAGGAAGTCAGCTGAAATCTCTTCGGATTTCAGCAACAGGCGGCCATCCTGATCAGACACAGCGCCATAGGCGACGCCGCGCTCTGGCGTGGATGGTTTGAACAAGATTTTCACTGTCGGACCCATAAGCGTTCCCCGTACTTAAAATCGTACGCACTACCCACGACGTGTATGATGCAGGCAAAAGCCGCTGAGAGTCGAGTCCCTTCAGCGGCTCCAGAGTCCATAGAGGACCAAAGCCACGAACAATGTAACGAAAGCTGCGAAAGCAATATGCAGTTTTACCAGAACACTTTTGGTTCCCGATATACGCGCATTCAGTGGCCGGGTTTTCTCCGGGCGCGTACGCAGGCGCATCCGCGCCAATATATCATCCAGCGCCTTGCAGCCGTCCAACTCATCCTCATGTGAGGCAATGAACCGGAACAACGCCGCGTCGAAAAGCAGATAGCCTGTTAAAAACAGGGTGACCAAGCCGCCAATCATCATGAGGGGCCAAAGCCCGGCAAACAGAGCGCCACCCTTGTCAGCGATAATGGAGGTGCCGACCATAAGTATGCAGGTAAGGACGCCATAGGTTATGGCGCGCTGCCTCAAATGATGAGCAAACTCGGCAGCATCTTCCTCCATGGCAGTCCTTTCCCAGGCCTTTGATATTATAGCCTGTGCCCACTCATTTTATGATCATATGGGACCACCCACAATCAGAATATTGCGGAGCATCGTTCAAAGCGTTTTTCAGGAACTGGCGTTAGGGCTTTGATCTTATAGGGCAAAGCGCCGGAAGACCTTTTTCAGCGTAAGGGCAGTTCCAATCGCAATAACCCCCGCGATTGCAACAGGTATGGCTGCGGCTTTCCAGCCAACGGCATCAACAAGACTGCCGACAACGACTGGACCAATCATCTGGCCAAGATTGCTGCCCTGCATCACAAGTCCGACTGACATCGCTCCAAGTTGCGCCTCCGGCACCGCCCGTGGTGCAGCCCCCATCATCGCTGAGGGCAGACAACCGCCAACGCCTGAGAAAACAACGCAGAGACTGAAAATCAGCCATGTCGGTCCGGAAAGAGTGAACACGGCGATACCTGTCATCGTCATGATGGCGCTTGCCACGGCAAGCAGTAACCAGCGCGGCACACCATGACGCAGCGCGATGCCAGCGCCAATATTGCCAACAATATTGGTCACAATGGCAAAGGCAGTCATCATGCCCGCAGCCGTACTTGATACACCCATCCGTTCGGCCAGAAGGACAGGCAGAAAGCTGAACAGTGCAAAAAACTGCAGGCCATACATGGCGAACATCATGGCCAGAAGCAGCGGACCAGCTGACGTAACTGTCTTGCCTGCATTCTTCGCTATCGTGTTCAGTGAAGGCTTTGCCTGCGGTGATTTCTCTTTCGGAACAAGGATTTGCAACAGGAGAGCGAACAGGCAGGCAATAATCGCATTGGCGAACCAGAAGACGCGCCAGCCATCAATGGCAAGACCAAGCAGAATTGCCAGCGCGATTCCAGCCGGCATATAGCAACTCCAGAACGCGAAAACGAGATCACGATCCCGTGCCGTGGCAATGCGGTTGAGGATGGCAGACCCGGCAATGACCACGAACAGCAAACCCGTTCCCTCCAGAACACGCGCCGCAAGCAGGATGTTGAAGGTTTCGGTCGATGCGCCAATTGCGCTACCCAATGCAATGCCAAGAAGACCCGCGACAATCAGATTTCTGTCGCCAAAGCGCGTTGTGGCCGCTCCTGCGGGAATACCGCCCACCACCGCAAGCAAGGCGAAGATCGACATTACCCATCCAGCCTGACCAAGGTTCAGGTGAAAATCATTGCGCAATGCGGGAATGGCAATAGCGGCCTTGCCCACTTGAAGCGCGGCTACGACGCCGCTTGCTATAACAAGGATTGTGGAGAGACGATCGGTTTTGAGGGTGGGCAGGCTACTGATATCAGTCACGACAGGTATCCGGGAGAATTGCACTGCTTTGATCATCGCATGCCAATTCCATCGATGATATTGACAAAATATGGCTCAATATGATCGATTAAATAGATCATGTTGGATGCACTCACGCTTGATCAGGTGCGCATGTTTGTTGCCGTCACCGAGACCGGCAGCTTTCGCGCGGCGGCAACACAGCTGTCGCGCGTACAGTCTGCCATCAGCCACTCAATTGCAGGCATGGAAACCCAACTCGGTGTTGCGCTGTTTGACCGTTCGGGCCATCGGCCAGTTCTGACATCGGAGGGGCAAGCACTGCTTGCCGATATCAGAGCCATCCTGTTGAAGGTGGATACGATGCGGGCCCGGGCGCGGGGTTTGGGGGAGGGGCTCGAACTTGGCATATCCATCGCGCTTGACCCGCAATTTCCCGTTGAACTTGCGGCGAGTGCCTTGAAAGCGGTGCAGGATGCCTATCCCTCCGTTGGTGTACGGCTGACCATCGCCCCCATGGGAACGCCCATCGCTGCCTTGCGCGAACGCCGATGCACGATGGCCATTATGGCGTTGGACATGCCGGATCCGATGATAGAGCTGGAAGAGCTTGCCTTTCTCTGGCGCGTGGCCGTTGTCTCGCCGCACCACCCGCTGGCGCTACGTGCTGCCCTTGGACCTGCAGTCACTGCAGCAGAGCTTGCCGATCATGTCCAGATTGTTGGTGAGGACCCCTCGCACCTGACAGAGGGCCGCGATTTTCACGTTCTGTCGCCGCGAACCTGGCGGGTCAGCGACAATGACACCAAGCGGGTTCTCATCCTGAAAGCCATTGGTTGGGGCAACCTGCCAATCTGGCTGGTTGAGAAGGATTTGAGCGAGGGAAAGCTGGTGCGGGTGCCCACGGCCGAGTATGGCCAGAAGGGCGAAACGGTGCTGCGCGCCTATATTGCCCACCGTTCCGATGAGCCGTTAGGGCCCGCTTCGCGGCTGTTTCGCAAGGCGCTTATCGAGCAGGTTCAGCAGGAAAAAATATCCGCCCCCTGAATGTCCCGCTTTGCCATTGCTTCTGGAAAACACACTTTGGGGCTCCTCTACGGTTGTACTACCCCCTGTTCTGCACTAGGTGCTAACCGCGAACACACGCACTCTCTTGGGGGAAATATAATGCTTTGCCCGCGCTGATGCCCAAATTCTGCAGCACCAGCGTGGAAAGCAATAATGGCCGACAGGCCCAACTGCTCGGGCTGCTTTTGCCTGAGTGGAATTAAGAAAAGAAAAGGAAAGTAACAAAATGCCAGAATTCCGTTTTGCCATTGCGGCTGTCATGACCCTGTTCATGGCCCTGACAATCTCAGCTTGCTCGGACAGCGAGGTCACCCAGCGCAAGGCATTCATCGATTTTCTGCAGACACGCATTGTCGACAAGAAGGGTGTGAGCGTCCCGCAACTCACCGCAGAAGAGACCAAATCGCTGGGTTCCTATGCTGCTCAGTACAAGGTCATCACTGATTTTCACGCGGCCATGAATGAAAAGATCAGCAAGCCGATGGAAGCCCTTACTGCCAAGGGCGCAATTACATCCATCAATGATGCCATGAATCGCAAGGAAGACATCAAGGCCGCCTTTGCTGGCCTGAGCACCCTGCGCACCGCCATGGATGAAGAGCAGGCCACCGCGGATAAGGCTCATGCGGCATTGAAGCAGCCGGAGGACCTCAAACCCGTTTTTGACAAGGCCTATGACAAGACCGTCAGCAATCTTGCCAATACCTATAAGGAAATCTTTCCGGCCACGAGCGAGACCTTTGACATTCTCCTGAAGGTTGTCGATTTCGTTGACCAGCATAAGGACAAGATCACGATTTCAGGCTCAATGTTTGAGGTGTCCGATCCCACTGTTCAAGCGCAACTGAACACTCTGCTTGAACAGGTCAATGCCAAGGGACAGGCCATGTCCCAAGCGCAGAAGAAAATGCGCACAGCAATTTACGGCAATTAATCGACCCGGCCACGCGCGGCGACGGGGGCAATTTCGACCACCTCGTCGCCTGAAATCAGCACCACGCTGTCAAACAGGTTCGACACCACGCAGGCATGATTGGGGATAATCCGCACCCGATCGCCAATCTCAGGCTTGGATTTGCAACCTGATACATCGATTGTCCCATGTTCCTCGCTCAGCGATGTAATCACCGCTTCCGGGAACTCCACGATCCGCCCAAAACCTTCCATTCCAAATGTATCGCTCGACAGCGACTTTGATCCCGCGTCGATAACCACACGGTTTTCCGTCGGGCGGCTGACAACGGTTGCAAGGACAGTCAAAGCACAATCGTCCCAGGTGCCCGCATTCTTTGCCACCTGAAACCGGTCCATATAGATATAGGTGCCGGGCCGATGTTCCGTGGCAGTTGTCACCTCATGGGCCTGCCACATATCGGGTGAGCCGCCATTCGAGATAATGCCGGGATTAAGACCCGCATCAATGGCTTTCTGCTTTGCTGATGCCAGCCAAGCCTGATTTTCTGCAACAGCGCCCGCTTTCGGATAGGTCATGAAACCCGCAAAGGTGAGACTGTTGGCAGCATCGATTGTCTTCGCCAATGCCACGGCCTCATCGGGCGTTTGCACACCGCAGCGGCCCATGCCCGTATCGCATTCAACGAGAACTTCGAGCGGTTTTGCCGAATTGGCGAACGCAGCGGCGAGGCCACTCACCGTTGCCGCACTGTCGGCTGTCACAGCAATCTTGATACGGTAATGCAGCGCCACAAGCCGGTCGAGCTTGGCTTTGCCGATAATATTATAGGGAATAAAGATATCGGTGAGACCAGCATCGGCCATGACCTCGACTTCACCGAGTTTCTGACAGGTGATCCCGACAGCACCGAGTTCCACCTGACGCTTGGCAAAACGCGGCAGTTTATGTGTCTTGATATGTGGGCGCACGGCCAACCCATGCTTGTCCGCATAGGTCTGGAAGCGCTGCAAATTGGCATCTGCCCTGTTCACATCGATAAGGACGGCAGGTGTATCAAGTTCGGACAGTTTCAATTCTCAATCTCCAAGCGGAAGGTTCGGCGCATCGCTTTTTTGCATGCCCTGAAGGTTCTTGATCCGGCGCATACGTTCCACCGCCGGTGCACCGATCTTTTCCGCCACGCTCATCGCAAGCATGTCAGTGAGGGCAAGCAGCGCGTAGCGGGCGGGCGAGGGCCGGTAGATATTCGTGCCCTCTTCAATGTGAAAGGGCAAGACCAGTTGCGCCGCCGCAGCCAGCGAGGAATTCGCCGCTGTAAAGGCAATCGTTTTTGCGCCATAGCGTCCAGCAATGGTCACCGCGTCGATAACAGGTTTCACCTCGCCGGAAAGCGAATAGGCGACAATAACCGTATCCTTGTTGCTGGTGGCGGCCGTCATCTGCTGCATCTCACCGTCAATATGTGACGACGCCAGAAGCCCCAACCGGAACAGCCGGTTTTCAAGTTCTGTTGCCGCCATCGAGGATGCACCGCCTGACCCATAGGCGCGAACCATGCCAGCTCCGGCAACGATTGCCGCAGCACTGTCAAGATCGGCACGATTGATCAGGCCCGTCACAGTCTCGATTGCATTCATGGCGCTGCTTGCAATGATGGAAGGCACACCATTACCGGTAGAACTATCGGCGGGATTGACGGAAATGAACCGCCCGGCGATCGCCAGCGATTGTGCCAACCCGACCTTGAAGTCTCGGGTGCCTTCAAAGCCAAGCATGCGGCAGAAGCGGGTAATCGTCGGCTCGCTTACCCCCGCCTTTTCCGCCAGCCGCTCTATCGAAGCATGCGTGGCAAAATCCGCATCGGCCAGAACAGCGGCCGCCACTCTTTGATCGGATCGCTGACCGTTTTCAGCGATTTCCCGCAACCGCGCAACGATGTCGAAATGCGGCGAGGCCATGTGCTCTAAATCCGGTTTCCGGTTTTCCCGTCAAAGACATGAACTTTATCAGGATTGACTGTCAGCATCATCTGGCTACCCGGTTCAGGCGCGACGCGATCACGGAAGACTGCACGAACGCCAACACCGGCAATCGTGCCGAAGAGGTGTGTTTCCGAGCCGGTCGGTTCGATCACTGCAACCTTATAGGGGAAGCCCTGACCACTTGCAGCGAGGCGGTAATGTTCAGGCCGGATACCGACTTCAATCGGCTGTCCTGAAGCCGCAGTTGTATCCCCGACGGGAATGGTAAAGCCTTCAGCGGTCCGCATACGCACTACGCCATCGCCGCGCTCCAATGTACCCGGAATGAAGCTCATCGCGGGCGAGCCGAGGAATCCGGCAACAAATTTATTGGCAGGCCGGTCATAAAGTTCCAGCGGCGAGCCAATCTGTTCGATACGGCCACCGTTCATGACGACAATCCGGTCAGCCATGGTCATGGCTTCAATCTGGTCATGGGTGACATAGACAATGGTGGTTTTAAGCTGCTGGTGCAACGCCTTGATTTCCGTGCGCATTTGAACACGCAGTTTGGCGTCAAGATTGGAAAGCGGCTCGTCGAAAAGGAAGAGGTCTGGTTCGCGCACAATGGTCCGCCCCATGGCAACGCGCTGGCGCTGACCACCGGAAAGCTGACGGGGCAGGCGGTCGAGATAATCATGCAGGTTGAGTGTTTCCGCTGCCTTGTTCACCTTGGCATCGATAATGCTGCCCGCCTCCCGGCGGATTTTCGGACCGAAACCGATGTTCTTGCGCGTCGTCATATGCGGAAACAGCGCATAGCTCTGGAAAACCATGGAAATATTGCGCTGCTGCGGCGCAAGGCCATTGGTCAGGCGATTGCCAATCCACAGTTCCCCGGAGGAAATATCGTCGAGACCGGCAATCATCCGCAGAAGCGTAGACTTGCCGCAGCCCGAGGGGCCGATCAGCACAAGAAACTCGCCATCGTGTACGTCAAGATCGATACCGTGCAGGACACTCATGGCACCGTAGGATTTGACAAGTTGTTTGATCTGCAATCCGGCCATATCAGTTTTTCCCTGCAAGAACTTCGTTGATGAAACGCAGATTGCCTGCTGTCAATCCGGCATCCACGGCGAGCGCTGTACCCGTTATGCCCGATGCCGCCGAAGAGGCCAGAAAAAGCGTGGCACTCGCCACTTCTTCCGGTGTCACCATACGCCCGAGCGGATAGTGCGGCAGGACCTTTGCCAGAAGCTCGGGATGGCCGGCAAGACGGTGATCCCATGCGGGTGTGCGTACTGAACCGGGGCAGACCGCATTGGCACGAATGCCGTAAGCGCCGCGCTCCACTGCCAGCGCCTTCACATAGGAAATCAAACCGGCCTTGGCCGCCGAATAGGCAGGATTGCCAAAATGCGAGAGGGCATTCACCGATGAGATAAACACGATATTGCCGCCACCGCGCTTGGCCATGGCCTCGACAATGGGTGTGGTTACATGAAATGCGCCATTCAGATTGATCGCAATCTCGCGATCCCAGACATCGCCGTCCACCTGATCCAGCGTTTCCCCGCGGGTAAATCCGGCATTGTTGATCAACACATCCGGCGCGCCATTTGTCCTGATAAAGTCGCCAATAGCCTTTTCTGTTCCGGCGCGGTCTGTCAGCTCAAAAACCAGCCGGTGAGCGAGCGGCAACGCTTCCAACGCTTCAATGGTCTGGTCCGCACCGGAAACAATCGCTCCAGCTGCATCAAACGCTGATATCAGCGCCTGACCAATGCCACCGCCAGCGCCGGTGATCAGTACCTGCTTGCCCTTGAGGCCATAGAAATCATGCAAATGAGGTGAGGTCATCGTCCGTTCGTCTGTTCCCGTATTATTGGCCCGCTTTGACGGGCGATTTTTTGCGGATTCTGCCCGCTTGTCATCAAGCTAACGGCCAGACATGAAAAAAAGCAACATAAAAATACACGAAACAAACCTAAAAATTCGCTTGCATGAAATTAAATTACATTTGAAGATAGATGGGCTGGTTGGAGAGAACCGTCTTTTCGGGAAGCGCAGCGACGCATCCGCTACAGACGGTTCATGAGAAAACAAACACCGCCCGAACGCGGTGATAACAAGGGGAATGACAATGACATTCAGACAGAAACTTGGCCTTCTTGCCGGAGCAAGCATCGTTGCTTTCAGCAGCAGCGCCTTTGCTGACAGCACCGTGCGCGTGACCATCGCCGAATACAGCAAGGGCACAGGACCCTATTTCCAGGAAGCTGCCAAGGCATTTGAAGCGGCTAATCCTGACGTCAAAATCCAGATCGAAGTTGTGCCATGGGACAGCCTGCAGCAGAAGCTGACCACCGATATCTCAGCCGGTGCCAATGCCGATCTTTCCATTATCGGCACACGCTGGCTGCTCGATTATGTGTCCGAGGGCATCGTTGCGCCGCTTGATGAGCACATCAAGCCCGAGTTCAAGGCCCGCTTTATCGATACATTCCTTACGCCGTCAGTCATGAACGGCAAAGTCTACGGCCTGCCAATCGCCGCCTCGGCCCGCGCCATGTATTACAACAAGGATATTTTCGCCAAGGCTGGCATCAGTGCGCCGCCAGCAACATGGGCTGATTTCAAGACCGATGCGGAAAAGATCAAGAAGCTTGGCAGCGAGACCTATGGTTTCGGCCTGCAGGGCAAGGAAATCGAGACCGACGTCTATTTCTATTACGGCATGTGGTCCAATGGCGGCGAGATCGTCAAGGACGGCAAATCCGGGCTGGATTCCAAGGCAGCCATCGAAACGGCCAAGCTTTACAAGAGCTTTATCGATGGGGGCCTGACCCAGCCGGGTGTAACTTCCTATTCGCGTGAAGACGTGCAGAACCTGTTCAAGCAGGGCAAGGTGGCAACTGTTATCACGGCTCCTTTCCTGTCAGGCCAGATCAAAACGGAAGCGCCGAAGCTGAATTATGGCGTAGCGCCAATTCCAGCCGGTCCAAACGGTGACAAGGGTACCTATGGTGTGACCGATTCCATCGTCCTGTTCGAAAACTCCAAGAACAAGGAAGCCGCGTGGAAATTCCTTGATTTCATTTTCACCGCCGAACAGCGTACCAAGTTCGATAAGATCGAAGGCTTCCTGCCAGTTAATGCGGAAGAAGCCAAAGACCCATACTTTGCCGATAATGCCGATCTGAAAGTGTTCACATCGCTTCTGCCCAATGCCCGCTTTGCCCCGGTTATTCCGGGCTGGGAGGATATTGCCAAGACAACCTCCAATGCCGTGCAGAAGATTTATCTCGGACAGGGTGAAGCTGAAGCGACGTTGAAAGAGGCGGCAGCCAAGATCAACGCAACGCTGAAATAATGTGAGATGGCGATAGGGGCGGTGTGTTGTTTTACCCCCACCGTCGCTTCGCTCCGACCCTCTCCACAAGGGGAGGGTGAAGACAATCACCGAGTTTGCCGCTGCCTTACCCTCCCCATCGTGGGGAGGGTCGGAGCGAAGCGACGGTGTCGGAGTCTTCACGGATCACACCAAGAAACCTGATCGAAGGAACGCACGCTTATGCAACGGGCAACAGCCCCCTATTTTCTCATCCTGCCGAGCTTTCTTCTGGCAGCCGCCATTATCCTCTGGCCGCTGAAAGAGATTGTGTCGCTCTCACTGCATGACGTGAACCGTTTCGGTATCCTTCGCGATTTCGTCGGGCTTGAGCATTTCCGTGTTCTTTTTGCAGACCCTGACTTTATCGCCGCCACATGGCGCACGCTGATCTGGACCGCCTGTGTTGTGCTTGGTACGCTCATCGTATCGGTACCCATCGCACTGATCCTCAATGAGGATTTCTACGGTCGCGGCATTGCCCGCATCCTGATCATGCTGCCTTGGGCGATTTCGCTGACCATGACCGCCGTTGTCTGGCGTTGGGCTCTGAATGGCGAAAGCGGCATGCTGAATTCAGCACTGCGCGATCTTGGTGTCATTGGCAGCAATATTCAGTGGCTGGCCGAAGCTTCCACGGCTTTTCCAATGCAGATCCTGATCGGCATTCTCGTCTCGGTCCCGTTTACCGTCACCATCTTTCTGGGCGGTCTTTCATCGGTTCCCGAAGACCTCTACGAAGCCGCTGCCACCGAAGGGGCAGGGCGCTGGGACCAGTTTCGCCTGATTACGCTGCCGCTGCTGCGTCCATTCATCAACATCGCCTTCGTGTTGAACACCATCTATGTCTTCAATTCGTTCCCCATCATCTGGGTAACCACACAGGGCGGTCCGGCGAATTCAACCCATATTCTGGTGACCTACCTCTACGAGCTTGGGTTCCGCCTTGGCCGACTTGGCGATGCTGCGGCCATCTCATTGATCATGTTCGCGATCCTTCTCGTCTTCACCCTGATCTATGTGCGGCTTGCCATGCGCGAGGAGAAGGCATGATGAACAGGAAACTCAAACGCTCGCTGCTTTTCTGGCTGTGCCTTTCGCCCATCATTGTGGTGATCCTGTTCCCTTACGCGGTCATGACCATCACCTCGCTCAAATCAGCAACAGAGGTATTGAACCCCACATGGTGGCCGGAAGAGCTGCACTGGCAGAATTTTTCCGAGATGTGGCAAACATCAGGCGTGGGTTCAGCTCTCGCCAATTCGCTCTATGTCTCCACGCTTTCAACGGCCCTGACGATCATCGTTTCCATTCCGGCAGCCTATGCGCTAAGCCGCTACGAATTTGCGGGCCGCAATGCCTACCGGCAATTTCTGCTTGTCTCACAGATGCTGTCGCCGATCGTTTTGGTCATCGGCCTGTTCAGGCTGGTGGCCAATGCCGGGATGATCGACAATCTGAATGTGCTTGTCATTATATATACGGGCTTCAACATCGCCTTCTGCGTGTGGATGCTGCAAAGCTATTTTTCCACCATCCCGCGTGATCTTGAGGAAGCCGCATGGATGGAAGGCGCCAATCGCTGGCGCACCTTGCGCAGCGTCTTCCTGCCGCTTGCCGTTCCGGCGATGGTCGTTACTGCCATCTTCACATTCATCAATGCGTGGAACGAGTTCGTCATCGCACTCACCATGCTGCGCAAGGAAGAGAATTATACGCTGCCCATCCGCGTGCTTTCGCTTGTTGCCGGGCGTTACACCGTCGACTGGCACTACGTCATGGCTGCGGCATTTGTAGCATCGGTTCCCGTGGCCATTCTCTTTGCCTGGCTACAGCGCTATCTGGTGCGCGGTCTTTCCATCGGCGCCGTCAAATAATTAAATATAGGACCTGAATATCATGACAAAACAGCATTTCGGATCATCGCATGTACCGCTGTCGCCAGCCGTTCGCGCCGGAGATTTCATCTACATTTCCGGTCAGGTTCCTGTTGGAGCCGATGGCACCGTCATCATTGGCGGTATTGAAGCCCAGACCAAACAGGTGATGGAAAACATCAAGGCAGCGCTGGCATTAGCGGGTGCAGAACTTTCCGATGTGGTGAAAACCTTCGTCATTCTGGAAGATGCGCGCGAGTTCGCAGCGTTCAACAAAACCTATGCCACCTATTTCACCGAAAACCCGCCAGCACGCACAACGATTGAATCGCGCCTGATGATCGACATCAAAATCGAGATCGAAGCCATCGCATACAAGCCGCTGTGAATGTGACGGGTTCGTGGTTCGACAAGCTCACCATGAGGGAGAGAGTTGATGTAACGATAATCACGACCGTTACAGAATAAAGCTCCCCGCAACCCATCCCTCTCCCTCATGGTGAGCTTGTCGAACCACGAACCATAGGGATGCAAACCGAATATCGCAGTAGCAAAGCTGCAGTCTGCCCAGAGAAAGTGACCATGCGCATCTTCACCGCGTCCCTCGCCACGGAAACCAACACGTTTTCACCCGTCCCGACGGACCGCGCCAGTTTTGAAATGGCGTTCTATGCGGGACCCGGCGAACATCCTGATACGCCGACGCTCTGCTCCGCACCCATGGTGGTGCTGCGCCGCCGTGCGCGGGAAGAAGGTTTTGAACTCATCGAAGGCACCGCAACATGGGCGGAACCCGGCGGCCTGTTGCAACAGCAGGCCTATGAAGGGCTGCGCGATGAAATTCTTGATCAGTTGAAAGCCGCTTTGCCCGTCGACGGTGTGATCCTCGGCCTGCATGGCGCTATGGTTGCGCAGGGCTATGATGATTGTGAAGGCGATCTTCTGGAGCGCATTCGCTCAATCGTCGGGCGTGATGTGCTGATAGCATCTGAACTTGATCCACACAGCCATTTGACCCGCAAGCGGGTGGAGAATTCCAACATTCTCGCCGCCTTCCTCGAATTTCCGCATACGGATTTTTACGAGCGCGGCGAGCATGTGGTCGATCTAGCCCTTCGTACGCTGCGCGGTGAGATCAAACCCATCATTTCCACCTTCGATTGCCGCATGATCGGTGTCTTTCCGACAAGCCGCGAGCCGATGCGTTCCTTCGTTGACCGCATTCAGGCCCTGCAGGGCCACCACAATATTCTCTCGATTTCCCTGATTCACGGTTTCATGGCCGGTGATGTGCCTGAGCTTGGCACGCAGGTGATGGTCGTCACCGACAATGATGCGCCGCGCGGTGCGGCATTGGCGGAATCGCTCGGTATGGAAATTTTCGGAATGCGCGGTCGGACGGCGATGCCGATGCTTGATACGGAAGCTGGCCTCGACAAAGCCGTCGAACTTGCGGCTACGAAAAGCGGTAAACCAGTTGTTGTTGCAGACGTCTGGGACAATCCGGGTGGCGGCGTTGCGGGCGACGGCACATTGATCCTGCGCCGCATGATCGAGCGCGGCATTGACAATGTTGCCGTCGCCACAATCTGGGACCCGATTGCCGTTACCTTCTGTCTGGCAGCAGGTGAGGGCGCGAAGATTCAACTCCGCTTTGGCGGCAAGGCGGGACCGGATGGCGGCGCGCCGCTCGATGCACGCGTTGAAGTGCTGAAAGCCGTACAGGAGGGCTGGCAGAGCTTTGGCAAGAGCCGCGTCACGCTGGGGCCAGCGGCTGTAATCCGGCTTGAGGGCACCAACATAGAGGTCATCCTCAACACAAACCGCACCCAGACTTTTGAGCCCGATATTTTTTCCAATCTTGGCATCGAACCTGCCTCGAAAGACATCCTGCTGGTCAAATCCACCAACCATTTCCATGCGGGTTTTGAGCCGGTCGCGGCGGAGATCATCTATATCGACGCGGGCGCGCCCTATCCATCCAACCCGAAGAAAACCGACTACCGCAAACTGTCGCGTGAAATCTGGCCGCGCGTTGAGATGCCATTCTGATAGGGCGGAGACCTGTTACCGGCCCTGCCGGTAATAGGCCTCAAGTGCCGCAAGCCCGGCCTTCAAATCCTTTGCGCCCCGTTCACCAAGCTGGGCAAAAAGTTCCGTCTCGTAATCATGCGCGAGCGTCGTCAGGCGTTGATACGCCTTGCGTCCGGCAGGTGTCAGTTCGAGATGTTCCGTGCGTCTATCCGCCTCATCGCGCTTGCGCTTGAGCCAATGGCGCTGCTCCAGTGAAAACACTGCACGGCTGACTTTCGTCTTATGCATCGAAGAATGCGCGCCAATCGCCGTAGCCGACATTGCACCGAACTGGCCAAGTGTCGCCAGCGTGCGCCACTCCGGCCGCGTCAGTCCATATTCATCCCGGTACTGGCCGGCAAATCGCTGGCTTATCGCTTCAGCCGCCTTGTTCAACCGGTAGGGTATGAAATCCTCCAGAATAAGCGGCGCCAGCCCCACCTCGTTCTCTTTAATTGTCATCTGATCTCCTTTGCCGTTGATAGTTACAAAATAGATCGTCACAAATGCAACTAAATAGATTGGCCGCGTTCTGCCGCCAATATCTCAGATCGGGAGCACTGATCATGACCCTTCACTACATGCCGGGCTTCGGCAATGATTTCGAAACCGAGTCTCTTCCGGGCGCCCTGCCGCAGGGGCAAAACTCGCCGCAGCGCTGTGCCTATGGGCTTTATGCCGAACAGCTGTCCGGCTCACCGTTCACCGCACCGCGCGGTATCAATGAACGCTCATGGCTTTACCGTATTCGCCCGTCGGTGAAACATTCAGGGCGATTTACGCCTACCACGCGCAAAGACTGGAAGACTGCGCCCAATCTCGATGATCACGAACTTCCCATCGGGCAGTTGCGCTGGAACCCGACACCCATGCCGAAGGAACCTGTCAATTTCATCGACGGCATCCGCACCATGACCACCGCTGGCGATGTACATGGTCAGGTTGGCATGGCGGCGCATGTCTATGCATTCAATCGCGACATGGACGATGAATATTTTTTCAATGCCGACGGCGAGATGCTGCTGGTGCCGGAAAAGGGGCGTCTGCGCGTGTTCACCGAAATGGGCATCATCCAGATCGAACCATCGGAAATCTGCATCATCCCGCGCGGCATGGTGTTCAAGGTCGCCGCGCTTGACGGCGAAGCCCGCGGCTATATCTGCGAAAATTACGGTGCAAAGTTCGCTCTGCCGGATCGCGGCCCAATCGGGGCCAATTGCCTCGCCAACCCGCGCGATTTCAAGACGCCGGTTGCCGCCTATGAGGACAAGGAAACACCGTGCCGCCTGCATGTGAAATGGTGCGGCAAGTTCTATGAAACAGGCCTTGGCCATTCGCCGCTCGATGTAGTGGCATGGCACGGCAATTACGCGCCCTATAAATATGATCTGCGCACCTTCTCACCCGTCGGTGCCATCCTCTTCGATCATCCCGATCCGTCGATCTTCACGGTGCTCACCGCTCCATCAGGCGAGGAGGGGACCGCGAATGTCGATTTCGTTATTTTCCCGCCGCGCTGGCTTGTTGCCGAGCATAGTTTCCGCCCGCCATGGTACCATCGCAATATCATGTCGGAATTCATGGGATTGGTTTATGGTCAGTACGACGCCAAGGAAGAGGGGTTCGTTCCCGGTGGCATGAGCCTGCACAATATGATGCTGCCACATGGACCGGATACAATGGGATTCAACAAGGCATCAATGGTGGAACTCAAGCCACACAAGCTGGAAAACACCTTGGCCTTCATGTTCGAAACGCGTTTTCCGCAGCATCTGACCCGCTTTGCGGCGGAACTGGAATCGCTGCAGGATAATTATGCCGATTGCTGGACGGACCTGAAAAAGCGGTTCAATGGAACACCCGAGGGAGACTGGTCCGAATGAAACTCGCATCACTGAACAATGGAACCCGCGACGGCAGGCTCGTCATCGTGTCCAGGGATTTGACTGGTTTTACCGACGCATCGTTTCTGACCCCAACATTGCAATCGGCACTCGACAACTGGGCGCGGATTGCACCGCATCTGGAAGCGCTCGCCGAGAGCCTCGACCACGGCTCGGTGCCATCGGAGCGTTTTCATGAACATGAGGCGCTTTCGCCGCTGCCCCGCGCTTTTCAGTGGGCCGATGGCTCAGCTTACGTCAACCATGTCGAACTGGTGCGCAAGGCACGCGGCGCAGAAATGCCCGACAGCTTCTGGACCGATCCGCTGATCTATCAGGGCGGCTCCGACAGTTTTCTCGCACCGCGCGCACCTATTGTGATGGCTGATGAAGCCTACGGCATCGACATGGAAGGCGAAGTGGCCGTTATTGTCGATGATGTGCCGATGGGGGCAACGCCAGATCAGGCACGGGGTGCCATCCGCCTCATCATGCTGGTCAATGATGTCAGCCTTCGCGGACTGATCCCGGCTGAACTGGCAAAAGGTTTTGGCTTCTTTCAGTCAAAGCCTTCCTCCGCTTTCTCGCCTGTGGCTGTGACACCCGATGAACTCGGCGAGGCCTGGGACGGCGGCAAGGTACATCTGCCGCTGAGTGTTGATTATAACGGCAAGCCATTCGGGCGAGCCAATGCGGGCATCGATATGACCTTTGATTTCCCTGTTCTCATTGCCCATGCAGCGAAAACCCGGCCACTTGCCGCAGGCACGATCATCGGCTCGGGCACGGTTTCCAACAAGCTTGATGGCGGGCCGGGTAAGCCTGTTGCGGAAGGCGGAGCGGGCTATTCCTGCATCGCGGAAATCCGGATGATAGAGACGATCAGTCACGGCGTACCCAAGACTCCATTCATGGCGTTTGGCGATACGGTGCGCATCGAAATGAAAGACAAAGACGGTCATTCCGTCTTCGGGGCTATCGAGCAGCAGGTCGCTCGCTACGACGCGGGGAACTGAGGAATGAGCGGGCTCATCCTCTTTGAATATTGGCGGTCATCGGCAAGCTACCGGGTGCGCATAGCACTCCAGAGCCTCAAGCTTGATTATGAGAGTGTTCCCGTGAATTTGCTCAAGGGCGAGCACAAGGACCCTGATAATCTCAGCCGCAACCCGCAGGGCCTCGTTCCGACGTTGGCGATGGACGGGCGGATGATGACCCAGTCACTGGCGATCATCGAATATCTTGACGAGATTTACCCAGATGCTGGATTCCTGCCGCCTGATCCCGCAGGCAGACAGCGGGTGCGCGCGTTGTCCTATGCCATAGCAATGGAAACCCATCCCGTCTGCAACACCGGGGTCATTGCGCACGTGATGGAGATCACCGGCGGCGGCGATGCTGCACGCAGTGCATGGATGCAGAAATTTATCGCGGAAGGATTGGCGGCATTCGAAAGGCTGCTTGATAGTCCGGATACCGGCAAATTCTGCCATGGCGATAAGCCAGGAATGGCGGATTTCTGCCTTGTACCACAGGTTTATAATGCCCGCCGCTGGGGCGCGGATATTTCAGGGCTGAAGCGCGTGAACGCCATCACCAAACGCTGCGAAAAGCTGAAGGCTTTTGCTGCTGCACACCCGGATAAGGCCAAATCGAACGTATAGACATTGTTGACACAACAAAGCGCAATGGCTAATGTATCAACAATGATGATACATGGAGCGTGTTATGCGTGTAACGGTTAAAAAATGGGGCAACAGTGCTTCTGTACGCATACCGGCTGCCGTCATGGCGGCAGCTCGACTGGAGCTCGACACGTTGGTTGATGTGCGCGAAGAAGAAGGGCTGATTATTATCGAGCCAGTCCGGCAGGTCGAATATGATCTGGATCAGTTGATCGAAGGCATAACACCTGAAAATATACATTCTGAGGCCGATTTCGGCGATCCTGTCGGCAAGGAAGCACTTTAATGCCAGCCTACGTGCCGGATGCCGGCGATGTTGTTTGGCTGCATTTCAATCCACAAGCAGGTCACGAACAAGCCGGGCATCGCCCCGCAGTTGTACTCAGTCCTGCCAGCTACAACGGCAGGATCGGTTTGATGCTTTGCTGCCCCATGACCACACAGATCAAGGGGTATCCATTCGAGGTAGCAATTGCGAGTGATCGACCCAGCGCTGTGCTTGCCGATCAGGTCAAGAGTCTAGATTGGCGTGTCCGTCGTGCCACTTACAAAGGCAAGGTTTCCGCGAGTGAACTCGCCGAAATTCGCAATAAAGCCGCCGCACTGATTGGTAAACGCTAGCTTACTCCGCTGCATCAACCTTAATGACGCCGCGGCGAATCTGGTCTTCTTCGATTGACTCGAACAGGGCACGGAAATTGCCCTCGCCAAAGCCTTCGTCACCCTTGCGCTGGATGAACTCGAAGAAGATCGGTCCGATGACCGTCTTGGAGAAAATCTGCAACAGGATTTTTGTCATGCCCCCATCGATGACACCTTCGCCATCGATAAGAATGCCGTGCTTCTTCATCCGTTCAATCGGCTCGTCATGGCCATGCACACGGTCATGCGACATGTCGTAATAGGTTTCGGGCGGACCCGGCATGAACTTGAGACCATTTTCGTCAAGCTTATCCGTCGCGTCATAAATACCTTCGGTGCCGACAGCGATGTGCTGGATGCCTTCGCCCTTGTACTTACGCAGATATTCCTCGATCTGGCTCTTATCGTCAGTCGATTCATTCAAGGGAATACGGATCTTGCCGCAGGGCGAGGTGATCGCCCGGGAGACAAGGCCCGTCAGCTTACCGGCAATATCGAAAAAGTGAATCTGCTTGAAGCCAAACAATTCGCGGTAAAACGCCCACCACTTGTCCATATTGCCGCGATAGACATTATGGGTGAGGTGATCAAGGTAGTAGAAGCCAACGCCTTCAGGCTTCGGATCGCGCTCGCCCAACCACTCGAACTCGCCCTCATAAACAGAGCCCTTCTCACCATATTTTTCGATGAAATACAGCATCGAGCCACCAATGCCGACAATAGCGGGAACATCTAGGGTCTTGTCATCGCCGGTATAGGGCGTCGCACCCTTGGCAACCGCATGATCAAAGGCGTGCTTGGCATCAACCACGCGCCAGGCCATGGATGGGGCACAGGGACCGTGCTCCCCAACGAATTTCGTCGCATGGGAACCCGGTTCAGCATTGAGGATGTAATTGATATCGCCCTGACGCCACAGCGTTATGTTTTTCGAACGATGCCGGGCAACGGGCTTGTAGCCCATGCGGGTAAAAAGTTCTTCCAGCTTTTCTGGCTCAGGATGCGCGAATTCGACAAACTCAAAGCCATCGGTTCCAGCAGGATTATCCTTGCTGATCGTGGCAACAGGTGCGTCGTGCGGAAATGGGCCCATAACATCCTCCTCTGGCTTGCGTCATTATCGCGCAAAGCACATGCAAAGTGCTTGCATATCGACGCTCCCAAGAGGCATAATATGCATGTATCGTGCATATTATTGATAAGGAATGCATGAATGGAACACCTTGATGCATTTGACCGCAAAATACTGTCTTCCCTGCAGGAGGACGGACGACTCACGAATAACGAACTTTCCGAACGGATCAACCTGTCGGCCTCCCAGTGCTCCCGCCGCCGTTCAAGGCTGGAGGAGGAGGGATTTATCCGCGGTTACAGGGCGGAGATTGACCGGGAGAAGCTTGGCCTTGGCATCGTCAACATCATCTCAGTGACATTGGCGACCCATAATCGGGACAACTCCCGCCGGTTTTCCGAGTTGATTTCAAAGCTGCCACAGGTGATGGAGGCCCATGCGCTCACCGGCGAGATGGATTATTTCATCAAGGTGGTCACACCTGATCTGCGCGCACTTTCCGCCTTCGTCAATGAGGTGCTGCTACCGCATGAATCCGTGCAAAACGTCAAAACCGCCATCGTGCTGGATACGCTTAAGGAGGATGGGCGGTTGCCGATTTGACCGCCTCGATTTATGGCTTTATAAAAAGATCGAATTATTATACTGATATAAATACTAAATTTCGCACTTAATGGAGATTGCCATGCAACGTGTCGAAGCCTCGGTGGCGGTGACCGTATCAGACCTCAAGAAGAGTCCGACCGCAATCATGAATGAGGCGCAGGGCGAAGCGGTGGCCGTACTCAACCACAACCGCGTCATGGCTTATATGGTTCCCGCTGATGTTTACGAAGCCATGCTTGATCGACTTGATGATATTCATCTGGCTGAAATCATCAAATCCCGGTCGGATGAAAAGGGCGTTCCGGTCAATATTAATGACCTTCAAGCTTGAGTTCCTTCCATCCGCCCGCAAGGAATGGGACAAGCTTGGCGCTACGATCCGCCAGCAACTCATCAAGAAGCTAAGAGAGCGGCTGGAGATGCCTCGCGTCCCCAGTGCCGCCCTGCATGGCATGCCTGATCATTACAAGATCAAGCTTCGGCAGGCGGGCTACCGGCTGGTTTATCGGGTCCATGACGAAACCATAACGGTGCTCGTCGTGGCCGTAGGGAAACGGGAACGCAGCGAGGTCTATAACCTCGCGAGAAAGCGCTAAGTGGGGACGGCGTGGAAGCAAATCGACTATAATTTGAGGATCGCTGCTATCTTTTGCTTCACTTGTTCGAAAACCACTTCGCTGACCTGGCCCAAATGATCAGCGTGAGCGGTTTCTATAGTGGCTATTTTTGATGGTCGAATAACCGATGGAGCGGGCAATCCCGCCTCAAGGTGTAATGGGATTGAAACATCATTGTCCCATCGCTTGTTATCAGCGCTCGTAATCATGAGCACCCAAAGGAACTCTTTGTTCTCGCCGATAGCGCTGTTGGAAATCACGAGTGCTGGCCTGTGCTGCCGCGTGTTCCGATCCGTATACGGGAACGGCACGCGAACAATATCTCCTGCTTTAAAGGTCTGCATAGGCATTTCTGTCCGCATCACTGTCCCATTCCGAGAAGGTTGCGAATGGGTCGTCACTTACCGCCCCGGTTTCCGTTCGCATGAGAATCACACGACCATCCTCAATCTGATAGGCAATCTCATCGCCGGGTTTCAGTTTGAGCGCCGTACGCACCGCCTGCGGTATCGTCGTCTGTGCCTTGCTCGTCATTTTGCTCGTGATCATAATGGGGCTCCTTATCGCGCAATGTAAGGAATTTCCTTACCCCATACAAGTGCGTTACGAACATTAATCAGGGGTACAAGGCCTTGCGCAGCATGGGATAGACCCTGTTGTGGCCGAGCATATAGGCCTTGAGGTTGGTACCGTCAAAGAGGCCGTGAAAGGCCCGGCCAAGAACATTCAAGCCGCCGGTATAGGCGCCAAAAGCAGGCATAATCATGCGCGTGTGATCGCTGACAAAACAGCGCCTTTGCACCGCCTGGCCACGCCTGACGACTTTTGCCGCGGGATGCAGATGTCCGGCGATTTCGCCCAAGGGGGAGCCTTTTGAAGGTTCATGGCGAAACACCAGCGAGCCGAAGGCAAGTTCCCGATAGGTATCACCGGGAAGATCAGCAGGATGGTCAGGATCGTGATTGCCTGTAATCCATATCCAGTCGCGGCCTTGCATCAGTGCTGCAAGCTGCTGCGCGTAAATCTCGGGCAGGCGGGCGGCGGCATCGCCATCGTGGAAACTATCGCCAAGGCTGATAACGCAGGTGGGATGATAACGGGCAATGCATGCCGCCAGCACTTTCAGTGTGGAGGCGGTGTCATAGGGCGGCAGCATCATGCCGCGCCGGGCAAAGGACGAACCTTTTTCGAAATGCAGGTCCGAGACGATGAGGATACGGTCGGCCTCGAGATAAAGCGCCCCTGATGGATCACAGATGGCCGTGTGCCCGGCGATATCGATCTCAACCGCGCCGTGCAGCATTGTCCGTGTTGTGTGAACCGCCAGATTCATTTGCCTTCCATCATCTCGCGGGTCAACTCGTCTGCTATCTCTTCCAGAAGCGTTTCGTGGGCTTCACCCGGAACGCGTTCCTTGCCGATTTCCATCATCACGGGAACAGCGAGCGGTGATATCCGGTCGAGATCCTTATGAATGATGTGACCCTTGATTCGTCCCAGCATATCGGCAAGGCGGCGAATGTCGAGAAGCCCGGTAGCCGCATCCGCGCGCGTGGCCTGAATGAGGATATGGTCAGGCTCATGCGTGCGCAGGACGTCATAGATGAGATCCGTCGAGACCGTGACCTGCCGCCCGGTTTTCTCCTGACCCGGATGGCGCTTTTCCACCAACCCCGAAATCAACGCGCAGTTGCGGAAGGTGCGCTTCAGCATCCAGCTTTCGGACAGCCATGCTTCAAGATCATCGCCCAGCATATCCTCATCGAAAAACTCAGAAAGCGGCAACTCGCCATTCTTGAACATGCGGCCCATATCGCGCAGTCCCCAGATCGAGAGGGCGTAATCCGTCGCGACAAAGCCAAGCGGCCGGGCCTTTGCCCGTTCAAGCCGCCGTGTCAGCAGCATGCCGAGGGTCTGATGCGCAAGCCGACCTTCAAAGGGGTAGACCACCATGTAATAGCGCTCGCCGCGCGGAAAGGTTTCAACCAGCAAACTGCCGGGATCTGGCAGCACGGATTTTTCCTTCTGGATGCGCAGCCAGTCGCTGACCTGATCGGGCAGGGCGCCCCAGCGATCAGGGTCCGCAAGCATGGAGCGGACCTGATCGGCGAGATAGGTGGTCAGCGGGAATTTGCCACCCGCATAGGCGGGGATTTTGGCGTCAAATCCTTCGGCGTTTGAAACGATACATTCGTTCTCGCGGATGCCCTCAAAGCGCAGCACGCGCCCGGAAAAGAAGAACGTATCACCAGGCGACAGTGCCTCGAGGAACGACTCCTCGACTTTGCCAAGCACCGGGCCGCCACGCGCATTGCCGCCCTTACCGCGCTGGCGGGTAAGGCGCACATTGAGGCTCGGGGCTTCGATGATCGTGCCGACATTCAGCCGGTATTGCTGGGCAAAACGGGGGTGGGTGACGCGCCATGTGCCATCAGCAGTCTGGCGTATCTTGGCAAAGCGCTCATAGCTTTTCAGCGCGTAGCCGCCGGTTGCCACAAAGTCGACAATCCGATGAAACGTTTCATATGGCAGGGTCGCATAGGGCAGGGCCGTGGTAATCTCGTCGAAAAGTGCCTGTTCATGAAACGGTTCAGCACAGGCCATCCCCAGCACATGCTGGGCAAGCACATCAAGCGAACCATCGCCAAGCGGCGGTGTGTCCTGCGCCCCGAGATAATTTGCGTCGAGTGCCGCCTGACATTCCATTACCTCGAACCGATTGGCCGGAACGAGGATGGCGCGCGAGGGTTCATCCATGCGGTGATTGGACCGTCCTATGCGCTGGGCGAGGCGGCTTGCGCCCTTTGGTGCGCCCACATGGATGACCAGATCGACATCGCCCCAGTCAATACCGAGATCCAGCGTCGACGTGGCAACAACAGCGCGCAGCGCATTGTTGGCCATGGCCTCTTCCACCTTGCGGCGCTTGCTGACATCAAGCGAGCCGTGGTGCAGTGCTATCGGCAAATTGTCGTCATTGGCCATCCAGAGATCATGGAACAGACGCTCAGCCTGACTGCGGGTATTGACAAAAATCAGCGTCGTCTTGTGCCGTTTGATCGCCTCATAGACGCCCGGCAGTGCATAGACAGCCGAATGACCGGCCCAGGGAATACGATCCGTGGATTCAAGAATGGTGATATGGGGTTTGGCTCCGCCTTCGACCTTGACGAGGCTCGCCATGGGCATGCCGTTCACCTGCGGCAACAACCAGCGCCGCAAAGCGTCAGGGTCCGCAACCGTTGCCGAAAGCCCGATCGTTTGTAGTCCCGGTTGCAGTTTTCGCAACCGGGCCAAACCGAGGGACAAGAGGTGGCCACGTTTGGATGTGACCAGTGAATGCAGCTCGTCAAAGATCACATAGCGCAAATCGGAAAAGAATCGCCCCGCATCCTTGTTGGCAATCAGCAAAGCAAGCTGTTCCGGTGTGGTCAGGAGAATATCGGGTGGAACAAGCTTCTGGCGTTGCCGCTTATGGGCAGGCGTATCGCCGGTGCGGGTTTCGATGGTGATATCAAGACCTATCTCTTCGATGGGTCGGGCCAGATTGCGCTCGATATCAACCGCCAGCGCCTTGAGCGGCGAGATGTAGAGTGTGTGGACGCCGCGGCTGGTGGTATTGCTTTTGCCGCGCGTTGAAAGATCAACCAGTGCAGGCAAAAAGCCCGCCAGCGTCTTGCCAGCGCCCGTCGGTGCAATGAGCAGCGCGGAATGGCCAGATTGCGCTTCCTCCAGCAATTCCAGCTGATGCGCGCGGGGCGACCAACCCTTGGCCTGAAACCAGTCCAGGAAAGGTTTTGGCAGGAGTGTGCTGTCTTCAGCAAAAAGGGGCTTTGTCTTGGTGCTCACAAGAGCGAATGTAATGATGCGCGGGAAAAGCGCCAAGTTTTCTTTCGCCTGTCTTCGTTAATGAAAGAGCATGGAGGAAATGTTGTCGGTTTCACCCCCCTCTGTCCTGTCGGACATCTCCCCCACAAGGGGCGAGATCAGCTGTATTACTGCCTTTGCACAATCTGCAATGCTTCCGGTTGTGGGAAAGCGCTCGTGTCAATGTGATCTCCCCCCTTGTGGGGGGTCCGAAGGACGGGCGAGACCCGTGGCTCGCCCCGGAGTCCGACAGGGCAGAGGGGGGTGTGACACCGCTGCATCGAGTGTTCCCCCATGCTGACCCGCCCAGAAGAACTTTTGCGATCCACGCCGGAAGGTCTCTATTCACCAGCGGGGGATTTTTATATCGATCCGGTCAGCCCGGTTGAACGCGCCTTGATCACCCATGGCCATGCGGATCATGCGAGATCGGGCCACCAGAAGGTCATGGCCACCCGTCAGACCCTTGATATTATGGGCATACGCTATGGCGATGATTTTGCCGGGTCCACGCAGACAGCCGAACTTGGCGTTGTCACCGAAATCAACGGCGTAAAAGTCAGCTTTCATCCGGCTGGCCATGTGCTCGGCTCCGCCCAGATTGCGGTTGAGAAAGATGGCATGCGTATTGTCTGTTCGGGCGACTACAAGCGGGCGGCTGATCCAACCTGTCTTGGCTTCGAGCTGGTGCCCTGCGATGTGTTCATCACCGAAGCCACATTCGCCCTACCGGTGTTCCGTCACCCCAATGCCAGGGACGAAATCGCCAAGCTTCTGAAATCGATTGCACAGTTTCCCGAGCGGTCGCACCTTGTGGGTGCCTATGCGCTTGGCAAGGCACAGCGCGTTATCCGCATGATGCGGGATGCGGGCTATGACAGGACAATCTACATTCACGGCGCAATGACAAAGCTTTGCGACTATTACCAGTCGCAGGGCATTGATTTGGGACCATTATCCTCCGCCACCGTGGAAACGGGCACACCGCAGGATTTCGCCGGTAGCGTTGTCGTCGGGCCACCATCGGCTTTCCTTGACCGGTGGGCGCGCCGTTTTCCTGATCCCGTATCGTGCTTTGCATCGGGCTGGATGAGCATTCGCCAGCGGGCGCGCCAGCAGGGCGTCGAGTTGCCGATCATCCTGTCAGACCATTGTGATTGGGATGAACTTACCGGTACAATCAAGGAGTTGGCGCCGTCGCAGATCTGGGTCACCCATGGACGCGAAGAGGCGCTTGTCAGATGGTGCGAGCTTAATGGTTTTGCCGCACGGCCGCTCAATCTTGTCGGCTATGAGGACGAGGGAGATGGATGAAGGAATTTGCCGCGCTGCTTGACCGGCTGGTGCTGACGCCGCAGCGCAATGGCAAGATCACGCTGCTCGTCGACTATTTCAGGCAGACACCGGACCCGGACCGGGGCCTTGCCCTTGCTGCGATTACGCGTGATCTTGACATCGCCAATGTCAAACCCGCCATGCTGCGCGGGCTCATTGCCGAGCGCATGGATGAGCAGCTTTTTGCCTATTCCTATGATTATGTCGGCGATCTTGCCGAAACCATTTCCCTTGCCTGGGCAGCCAAAGAGCCATCGCGGGTCAACGCCATTCCGACCCTTGGTGATGTCGTCGCTTCACTGGCGCGCGCCTCACGCAGCGATGCGATAAGGCTGGTGGAAAAATGGCTTGATCAGCTCGATGCATCCGCCCGCTATGCCCTTTTGAAGCTGGTCACCGGTGGTCTGCGCATTGGCGTTTCGGCAAGGTTGGCCAAGCAGGCACTGGCGGATTTCGGCAAAGTGGATGTCGGCGAGATTGAAGAACTCTGGCACGGGCTGAAGCCACCCTATCAATCTCTCTTCGCTTGGCTTGAAGGAAAAGCGGAAAAGCCGGCAAGCATTGCTGCCGCGCCATTCCGCCCGGTTATGCTCTCAACCCCGCTTGAAGAGCCTGACTACGCGAAAATCATCGCAGAGGATTATGCGGCGGAATGGAAATGGGACGGCATCCGCGTGCAATTGACCGCGGAGGCGGGGCAGCGCCGCATTTATTCGCGCACGGGCGACGATATCTCCCACGCCTTTCCGGATATTGCCGATGCCATGAATTTCGAGGGCACACTTGACGGCGAACTGCTCGTTGCACGCAGTAGCACCGACACCATAGAGATCGGTGCCTTCGGTGATCTGCAGCAACGGCTCAACCGCAAAATTGTCACGGCCAAGCAGATGGAAAGTCATCCGGCTTTCGTGCGGCTCTACGATCTGCTGTTTGATGGCGCAGAAGATATCCGGGCCTTGCCCTTCGCTGAACGACGCGAAAAACTTGAGCGTTTTGTCACCACACTCGACGCTACGCGTTTCGATTTGTCACCGCTCGTACCCTATGAAACGTTTCATGATCTGGTGGAGCTGCGAAAAAACCCTCCGCACCCCATCATCGAAGGATTGATGCTGAAGCGGCGCGACTCCACTTACGTGCCCGGACGTCCGAAAGGACCCTGGTTCAAATGGAAACGCGATCCCTTCATCATTGACGCCGTGCTCGTCTATGCGCAGCGCGGCCATGGCAAGCGATCCAGCTTCTACTCGGATTATACTTTCGCCGTCTGGACCGGCCCCGAAGAGAACCCACATCTCGTGCCCGTCGGAAAGGCCTATTTCGGCTTTACCGACGAAGAATTGAAACAACTCGACGCCTATGTGCGCAATAATACCACGGAGCGTTTTGGCCCGGTGCGATCAGTGCGGGCGGAGCCGGATCATGGGCTCGTGCTGGAAATAGCCTTTGAGGGACTGAACCGGTCGAAACGTCACAAGTCAGGTGTTGCCATGCGGTTTCCGCGTATTTCGCGCCTGCGCTGGGACAAGCCGCCGATTGAGGCGGACCGGCTGGAAACACTGGAATCCTTGCTGCGCAATGCCGATCCTGTGGATTGATCTGACTTGCCCCTGAGCATTTCGGCTCCGGTCATTTCTGCGGAGGCATGGGGAAAAAGATGCTGGTGCGCTGCTGATAATCCCGGAAAGCCTGACCGCGTGTCGCCAGCATATGTTCCTCCAGCGGTGGCACACCTGACGTATGACGCAGCAGTATGTACATCAGTACAGGCGCGGCGAGCGTCAGCCAGCCATGCACATAATCACCATCGAAATCCGCCGCAATCAGCACATAGGACACCCAGCCAAGCCATTCAAAAAAATAGTTTGGATGACGCGACCAGCGCCAGAGGCCGGTGTCACATATCTTGCCGCGATTGGCGGGATTGCGGGAAAACCGCTTGAGCTGCCAATCGGCAATCGCTTCACCCGCAAGGGCAATAAGCATAACGACAAGCCCAAGATAATCCGGAAATTCGAGATCTATGTCAGGCCGGGCGGCGGCTATATAGACGCTGATGACAAGCAAAATTCCGGCGAACGCCTGGCTTTGCAGAAAAAAGAACATGCGCGAATTGGCAGCGGAACCCCACTCCCGGCGCAAGCGTGCATAACGCGGATCGTCCTCGCTGTTGAGCGTGCGAAGCAGAATATGTCCACCCAACCGCAACGACCAGAGCGCGAGCAGAATGATCACCAGCCATTTTCGCGATGACGAGACCATATCGTTTGAAAACAAAATCGAGAGAATGCCAATTGCGCCCACACCGAACGACCAGAAAGTGTCAGCCCACCCGCTATTGCCGGTCATACGCTGCGCGAGGAACGCGCAGGCCATGACAACGCAAAGGGCGACAGCTGCAATGATGAGAATGACCGGAGCTGTCATGCATTTGACCTGTTATTCACGATGGAGTTTGGCTGATGTTCAAAAAGGCGGGACAACATAACATACAGGATTTTTCCAATCGGCAAATCACAACAAGGAATGGACCCATTTTTGTCCGTAGCCCCGAAACAAAGTTTGCAGTGTCTTGAAGCGGTCTTTCGAGCCGACAGTTTCCTTATCTTTTAGTCTTATATCAGATAGCAAGACAGCCAGCTCTGCTCACTAGTGCTAAAATCTGAACAGCATCCGAAACGCTTCGATAACCAAATTTCAATTTTGATGAAAAATCTCGAAACAGGTGGTGCGATAGCGCATGAACGACGATTTTTGATCAGAAAAAGGCGAGAATTGGCCCGGCGGTCCACATCATGCACATTTTTTTTGACGTTTTCGTAAAATTGGCTTCTACGCCAAACAGCCTGAAAATGCTGCTTATTCCCGCTCTTAACTCGATTTAGGTCATTTCGACGACTCGCACAATTCGCATAATTCGGAAAATCGACGGCTTGCGTTTGGCCAAATTTTGGCTTTTGTTCATGCCTTCATAATTCTTCAAAGGGGAAGGACTAAAAAAATGTCATTTATGAAACTCAATCTCCGTGCGGCACTGCTGCTTGGATCGCTGATGATAGGCGCAAGCCCGGCACTGGCTGAGACCGTGCTGCATCGCGGCAACAGCGGTGAACCGCAGACGCTTGATCAGGCACAGACCTCGATTGATATCGAGGCATTCATCGTCAAGGACCTCTATGAAGGCCTGACGATTTATGATGCCAACGGCAAGATTGTTCCGGGCACAGCCGAAAGCTGGAAAGTTTCCGATGATGGCACAGTTTACACCTTCAAGCTGCGCGACAAGGCCAACTGGTCCGATGGCACCCCTGTAACAGCCGAAGATTTTGTCTTCTCGATGCGCCGCGTCGAAGACCCCAAGACCGCTGCCGGTTATGCCAACATTCTTTATCCGATCAAGAATGCCGAAAAGGTCAACAAGGGTAATGCAAAGCTTGAAGAACTTGGCGTAAAGGCAATTGATGCCAAGACTCTTGAAATCACGCTCGAACGTCCAACCCCGTTCTTTATCGAGCTGCTTTCGCACCAGACCGCACTGCCAATCAACAAGGCAAGCTTTGAAAAGAATGGTGCTGATTTCGTCAAACCGGGCAAGCTGGTTGGCAATGGCGCATTCAAGCTGCTTGAGCATGTACCGAACGACCATCTGACCGCTGCCAAGAACGAGAATTATTGGGACGCGGCAAACGTCAAATTGGACAAGGTGATTTTCTATCCTCTGGAAGATCAGGCGGCAGCCGTCCGACGATACGAAGCAGGTGAACTCGACCTCGTTTACAACTTCTCTTCTGACCAGATCGAGCGCATGCGCGCTGCCAATGCCAAGCAGGTCCACGTGACCCCGGCGATGGCGACCTATTACTACCCCTTCGATACACGTACCGCGCCATTCGATGATGTTCGCGTTCGCCGCGCTCTTTCCATGGCCGTTGACCGCGACTTCCTCGCCAAGGACATCTATAACGGCACCAAACTGCCTGTCTATTCTCTGGTTCCTCCGGGCATGGAAAATTACGGCGAGCCATCCAAGGCCGATTTTGCCGACCTGTCACAGCTTGATCGCGATGATCAGGCCGTCAAGTTGTTGAAGGAAGCGGGCTTTGGCGAAGGCGGCAAGCCGCTCAACATCGAAATCCGTTACAACACCAACCCGAACCACGAGCGTGTGGCAACGGCGGTTGCTGATATGTGGAAGAAGACATTGGGCGCCAATGTGACGCTGATGAATCTCGATATCTCATCGCACTACGCCTATCTGCAGGAAGGCGGCAAATTCAACGTTGCCCGTGCAGGCTGGACAGCCGACTATGCGGACCCGGAAAACTTCCTCAACCTCAATGTCAGCAGCAACAAGACTTTCAACTATGGCCATTATTCCAATCCGGAATTCGATGCGCTGATGAAGAAATCCTATGAAGAGCGCAATCCGGCAGAACGCTCGAAGATTCTGCATGCAGCAGAAGCGTTGATCATGCGCGACCAGCCGATTGCGCCTTTGATGAATGACGCCAACCTTTGGCTCGTGGCCGACAAGGTCAAGGGCTGGGGCGATAACCCCAACAACGAACATCTGAGCAAATACCTCAGCGTTGAATAGCAAAGTCTGACGCGCAATCTGCACTCGCAGGTTGCGCGTCTTTCATTTGCCCGGCTCGTTATGTGCCACTTTTCCGACCGCAAAATCAAAAACCTGATCGACCCGCCGCTATTCTTTCACCGGATAGTGAACGGGAAAACATTGCCATTTCATACCGATCACTGACCAATCATTGGTGAGGAGACAGCCAGATGACGTTTGTAAAGTTCAATTTTACCGCCGCATTGCTTGCCGGATCGCTTCTTCTGGCTGCCAGCCCGGCGCTTGCCGAAGCTGTTCTGCACCGTGGCAATAGCGGTGAACCGCAAACGCTCGACCCGTCGCAAACATCGCTTGAAATCGAGGCGTTCATCCTGAAAGACCTCTATGAGGGTCTGACAAGCTATGATCCCGCTGGCAAGATCGTTCCGGGCGCTGCCGAAAGCTGGACCGTCTCTGATGACGGTACTGTTTACACGTTCAAGATCAGAGCCAATGCCAACTGGTCCGACGGATCGCCCGTCACCGCGGATGATTTCATTTTCTCGTTCAAACGCGTCGAAGAGCCAAAGACGGCTGCTGGCTACGCCAATATGCTTTATCCGATCAAAAATGCCGAAAAGATCAACAAGGGCGAACTTCCCATCGACCAGATGGGCATGAAGGCAATCGATGCCAAAACCCTTGAGATCACGCTGGAACGGTCAACACCGTTCTTCGTCGAATTGCTGGCGCACCAGACCGCGCTGCCGGTTAACAAGGCCAGTCTTGAAAAGAACGGCGCCGAATTCATCAAACCAGGCAAACTCGTCTCCAATGGAGCGTTCCAGCTCGCTGAACACGTACAGAATGATCACCTGACCGCAGCCAAGAACCCGCATTATTGGGGTGCGGCGGATGTGAAACTCGACAAGGTGATCTTCAATCCGACCGAAGATCAGGCAGCAGCCGTGCGGCGCTTCGAAGCCAAGGAACTGGACCTTGTCTACAATTTCTCCGCCGACCAGATCGAACGGCTGCGCGCATCCATGGGTGATCAGGTTCGTATCACTCCGGCGCTGTCGACCTATTTCTATTCATTTGACACCCGCGTTGAACCCTTCAGCGATGTGCGTGTGCGCCGCGCACTGTCCATGACCATCGATCGCGATTTCCTGTCGAAGGAAATCTACAAGGGTGCCCAGCTTCCCGCCTATTCCCTCGTACCGCTCGGCATTGCCAGTTACGGCGAACCGGCCAAATCCGATTTTGCCGACATGTCGCAGCTTGATCGCGAAGATAAGGCACTGGAGCTGATGAAAGAGGCAGGTTATGGCGAGGGCGGCAAGCCGCTCAATATCGAAATCCGCTACAACACAAATCCCAACCATGAACGCGTTGCCATCGCGGTTGCGGATATGTGGAAAAAGGCATTCGGTGCCACTGTCACCCTGCTGCAGAACGACGTCAGCGCCCACTACGCTTACCTGAAAGAGGGCGGCAAATTCAACGTGGCCCGCGCCGGCTGGACGGCTGATTATGCCGATGCAGAGAACTTCATGGTCATTAATCTGAGCACCAATACCACGTTCAATTATGGCCGCTGGAACAACCCGGAATTCGATGCCCTTGTCAAAAAGTCCTATGACGAAAAAGACCCGGCTGCCCGCTCCAAAATCCTGCATGAAGCCGAAGCCTTGGTACTGCGCGAACAGCCCGTCGCGCCGATGATGAATTTTGGCCAGCTCTGGCTTGTCTCCAACCGGGTGAAGGGTTGGGCAGATAACGGCACCAACGATCACCTCAGCAAATACCTTAGCCTTGAACAGTAACCGCTTGGCCGCTGCGCTATGCGCAACGTGTTTGGATAAAGAGTGAAAGGACGGTCGACGATGTCTGTGAAATTCAATTTACGTGTTGCGGCGCTGTTGGGCACGTTGATGCTCGCTGCAAGTCCCGCCCTTGCCGAAGTGGTTCTGCATCGTGGTAATAGCGGTGAGCCCAATACGCTCGATCAGGCACAGACATCCATCGATATTGAAGCTTTCATCGTCAAGGACCTTTATGAAGGGCTGACAATCTACGACGCCAGCGGCAAGATTGTTCCCGGTGCAGCGGAAAGCTGGAAAGTCTCTGACGATGGCACTGTTTACACCTTCAAGCTGCGCGACAGGGCCAACTGGTCTGACGGCACGCCGGTTACGGCTGAGGATTTCGTCTTCTCCTATCACCGCATCGAAGACCCGAAGACAGCGGCCAAATACGCCAATATTCTCTACCCGATCAAAAATGCCGAAAAGATCAACAAGGGTGAAATGCCCATTGATCAGCTTGGCGTGAAGGCTGTTGATGCGAAGACGCTCGAAGTCACATTGGAGCGGTCAACACCCTTCTTTCTGGAACTGCTGGCACACCAGACTGCGCTCCCGATCAATAAGGCGAGTTTCGAAAAGAACGGTGCTGATTTCGTCAAACCGGGCAAGCTGGTCAGCAATGGCGCTTTCAAGCTGCTTGAGCACGTGCCGAATGACCATCTGACTGCTGGAAAGAACCCCGAATATTGGGACGCTGCCAGCGTCAAGCTCGACAAGGTGGTTTTCTATCCAACCGAGGATGATGCGGCGGCGCTTCGGCGTTTTGAAGCCAAGGAAATGGATATCGTCTTCAATTTCTCGGCGGATCAGATCGCACGCCTGCGCAAATCATGGGGTGAGCAGGTTCATATTTCACCGCGTCTTGGAACCTATTATTACGCCTTTGACTCGCGCACCGAGCCATTCAATGATGTTCGTGTGCGCAATGCGCTGTCCATGGCAATCGACCGCGATTTCCTAGCCAATGAAATTTACAGCGGTGCACAGCTGCCAGCCTATTCCGTTGTCGCTCCGGGTATCGCCAGTTATGGCGAGCCGGAAAAGCCGGCTTTTGCCGGCATGTCCCAGTTGGATCGTGACGACAAGGCAGTCGCTCTGATGAAGGAAGCCGGGTATGGTCAAGGTGGCAAACCGCTGAACATTGAAATCCGCTACAACACCAATGCCAACCACGAGCGTATCGCCACTGCGGTTGCTGATAATTGGAAGAAAACCTTCGGCGCCAACGTCACCCTGATGAACCTCGATGTGTCATCCCACTACGCCTACCTGCAGGAGGGCGGCAAGTTCAACGTCGCGCGGGCCGGATGGATTGCTGATTACGCCGATGCTGAAACCTTCCTCGCGCTCCACATGAGCACCAACAAAACCTTCAATTACGGACATTACAACAATCCGGAATATGACGCGCTGATGAAGAAATCCTACGACGAGCGCGATCCGGTGGCCCGTTCCAAAATCATGCACGAGGCGGAAGCCCTGCTGGCGCGCGACCAACCAACCACCACACTGATGAACAGTGCCAACCTCTGGCTTATCGCCAGCAAAGTCAAAGGCTGGATTGATAATGCGCCAAACGAACATCTGAGCAAATTTCTGAGCCTTGAATAGCAACCGCTGCACGCCGTGCCTTAGGCAGCGTGTTCAGATAGAGAAGAGAAAGGACGGTAGACGATGTCTGTGAAGTTCAATTTACGTGTCGCGGCGCTCTTGGGCGGGCTTATGCTGACGGCCAGTCCGGCCCTGGCTGAAGCGGTTCTGCATCGCGGCAATGCGGGCGAGCCCAACACGCTTGATCAGGCGCAGACATCCATCGATATTGAAGCCTTTGTGGTGAAGGACCTTTATGAAGGTCTGACCGTTTATGACGCCCACGGCGCTATCATACCGGGTGCGGCGGAAAGCTGGAAAGTCTCCGACGATGGCACCGTCTATACGTTCAAATTGCGCGCCAATGCCAACTGGTCCGATGGCACGCCGGTGACCGCAGAAGATTTCGTGTTCTCCTACCGCCGTATCGAAGACCCGAAAACAGCGGCGAAATACGCCAACATTCTCTATCCGATCAAAAATGCTGAAAAGATCAACAAGGGTGAACTACCCACTGACCAGCTCGGCGTGAAAGCTGTCGACGCCAAGACCGTCGAGATCACACTGGAACGTGCGACGCCCTTCTTTATCCAGTTGATGGCGCACCAGACGGCGCTGCCCATCAGCAAGGCCAGTTACGAAAAGAATGGTCCTGATTTCGTCAAGCCCGGCAAGATGGTTTCAAACGGCGCGTTTGAACTTGTCGACCATGTGCTGAACGACCATCTGACTGTCGCAAAGAACCCCGATTACTGGGATGCGGCCAACGTCAAACTGGACAAGGTCATCTTCTATCCGCTGGAGGATGATGCGGCGGCAGTCCGGCGCTTCGAGGCGGGCGAATTGGATACAGTCTATAATTTCTCGGCTGACCAGATCGAACGGTTACGCAAATCATGGGGTGATCAGGTTCACGTCACACCAGCGCTGGCGACGTATTACTATGCGTTCGACAGCCGCACCGAACCGTTCAACGATGTTCGTGTACGCAACGCGCTTTCCATGTCTATTGATCGCGATTTCCTTACCAAGGAAATCTATAGCGGCGCGCAATTGCCAACCTATTCGCTCGTCCCTCCGGGGCTTGCCACCTATGGCGAACCATCCAAAGCTGCTTACGCCGACATGTCGCAGCTGGACCGCGACGACAAGGCCGCCTCCCTGATGAAAGAGGCTGGCTACGGCGAAGGCGGCAAGCCGCTCAATATCGAAATCCGCTATAATACCAATGCCAATCATGAGCGGGTTGCCACGGCTGTTGCCGATATGTGGAAAAAGGCATTCGGCGCGAAGGTCACTCTGATGAACCTCGATGTGTCATCGCATTATGCCTACCTGCAGGAGGGCGGCAAGTTCAACGTCGCCCGGGCCAGCTGGTTCGCGGATTATGCCGACGCTGAAAACTTCCTTGCCCTGAATGTCAGCAGCAACAAGACATTCAACTATGGCCACTACAACAATCCGGAATATGACGCGCTGATGAAAAAGTCCTATGACGAGCGCGATCCTGATGTCAGGTCAAAAATCATGCATGAGGCGGAAGCCCTGCTGACCCGCGATGAGCCCATCGCATCGCTGATGAACAGTGCCAATCTCTGGCTGATTTCCAAAAAGGTCAAAGGCTGGGGCGACAATCCAACCAACGAACACCTGAGCAAATATCTGAGCCTTGCGGAATAATGAGCCGGGTCCAATAGAGTGAGTAGGTGCAGCTACTGCGGAAGCTGCACAGAAGAGAGAGTATATCTCCATGTTTCATTTCGTCCTTCGCCGACTGGCGAGTGCGGTGCCGACATTGTTTATAGTCGTCACCATTTCGTTCTTCCTGATGCGGTTTGCACCGGGCGGTCCCTTCAACCTTGAAAGACCGCTGCCGCCAGCGACGATGGAAAACCTGATGAAGGCTTACCATCTGGATCAGCCGCTCTGGAACCAGTATCTGCAATATCTCAAAAATGCAGTGACCGGCGATTTTGGACCGAGCTATATCTATAAGGACAATACGATTGCCGAGCTGATCGGCAAGGGTCTGCCTTACTCGGTGGAACTCGGCTTTTATGCCCTGCTGCTCGCGCTCTTCGGCGGCGTTATTGTTGGAACGATCGCCGCTTTGCGGCAGAACAGCATTCTCGATTTCCTGATCATGTCCGTCGCAACCATCGGCGTGACCGTTCCTAACTTCGTTGTCGGTCCGGTGCTGACATTGATCTTTGCCGTGCTTTTGTCTCTCTTGCCTGCGGGCGGTTGGGGCGATGGCTCATGGCGCTTCCTCATTCTACCGATGATCGCTCTAGCATTGCCGCAGCTTGCGGTGTTTGCCCGCCTCACGCGTGGCTCGATGATTGAAGGTCTGCACACGGATCACATCCGCACGGCACGCGCCTACGGCTTGCCGCCAAGGACAGTCGTGATCACCCATGCGATGCGCGGCGCGCTGCTGCCTGTTGTCTCTTATCTCGCGCCCTGCGCTGCTGCCTTGCTGACCGGTTCTGCCGTGGTCGAAACCATTTTCACCATTCCCGGCGTCGGTCGCTACTTCGTGCTGGGCGCTATCAATCGCGATTATACGCTTGTGATGGGAACCGTGGTTCTCGTGGCGATTTTCGTTATCGTTTTCAATCTCGTGGTCGATATTCTGTACGGCCTTCTTGATCCGAGGGTTCGCCATGACTGATGTGTCCACAACAATCATCCCAGAGGAAGAATCCAAGGGACGCAGCCTGTTTCAGCTGGCGACACTCCGCTTCCGCCGCAACCGAGCAGCGATGGCTGGTTGCGTCATGCTGTTCTTCATCACCATCTTTTCGTTCTTCGGACCGTATTTCCTGACCCACACCTATGATCAGGTTTTCTCGTCCTATGTCACGATCCCGCCAAGCGTCGAGCCGCTTCCAAAGGCAGATACGCTCGGCGATGTCATGAAGGGCGTCGCAAGCCGCGCCAAGGTGGAGCTGAGGGAGTTTGCCGTCAGCGGCAATACATTCACGGCGACCATCCATTCGGATCAGACCATTGATCCGCGCACGACGCGCTATTTTGATCGTGCAAACGAGTTCGACGATACGCAGGTTGCCGCCACGGAAGATGATGGCAAGACCCTGAAACTCTCAGGCAACGTCAACCGCGAATACTTCTTCTTCGGCACCGACGCCAATGGCCGCGATATGCTGGCTCGTGTCATGCTCGGCGGACAAATCTCGCTGGCTGTTGGCTTTCTCGCCAGTCTTGTCTCACTTGCTGTGGGCGTCACCTATGGGGCGATCTCGGGTTATCTCGGCGGCCGCGTCGACAATGTGATGATGCGCCTTATCGAAATTCTTTATTCACTGCCCTTCGTGTTTCTCGTCGTGGTTCTCGTCGTCTTCTTCGGGCGAAGTTTTATCCTGATCTTTCTGGTGATCGGTGCGGTGGAATGGCTTGATATGGCACGTATTGTGCGCGGTCAGACCCTTGCACTCAAACGCCGGGAATTCATCGGAGCGGCGCAGGCCTTGGGGTTAACAGACTGGCAGATTATCCGCCGTCATATCATCCCCAATACAATTGGTCCGGTTATCGTGTTCGTTACGGTCGTGGTGCCGAAAGTCATTCTTCTGGAAAGTTTTCTGTCCTTCCTCGGTCTTGGTGTTCAGGCACCCCTGACCAGTTGGGGCGCACTGATTTCCGAAGGCGCAAACAAGATGCAGTCCGCACCCTGGTTGCTGATTTTCCCTGCCATTTTCTTTGTTATCACCCTGTTCTCGCTGAACTTCATCGGTGATGGCCTGCGTGATGCTCTCGACCCGAAGGACCGCTAAAATGACGGACAACAAAGATACTGTATTGTCCGTACGCGGACTGAAAGTTGACTTCACCACCCCGGACGGCGATGTGAACGCCGTCAAAGGCATCGATCTCGATGTCCGGCCGGGCGAAACACTCGCCGTTGTCGGTGAATCCGGCTCCGGCAAGAGCCAGACCATGATGGGCATTATGGGCCTGCTCGCCCAGAATGGCCGCGTGACCGGCTCGGCCAAATATCGCGGCAAGGAATTGGTCGGCCTGCCAACCAAGGCGCTCAATGAGGTGCGCGGCTCAAAGATCACCATGATCTTTCAGGAGCCGATGACCTCGCTTGATCCGCTCTACACGATTGGCCGGCAGATCGCTGAACCCATCGTTCATCATAAGGGCGTCAGCTTCAAACAGGCCAAGGTTCGTGTACTGGAACTGTTGAAACTTGTCGGCATTCCCGAGCCGGAGCGACGCATCAACAGCTATCCGCATGAAATGTCGGGGGGACAACGCCAGCGTGTCATGATTGCCATGGCACTTGCCAATGAGCCTGATCTTCTGATCGCGGACGAGCCAACCACAGCTCTTGACGTGACCATTCAGGCGCAAATTCTTGATTTGCTGCGTGACTTGCAGAAGCGTTTCGGCATGGCCATCGTGCTGATCACCCATGATCTTGGCGTGGTCAAACACTTTGCCGAACGTGTCGTTGTCATGCGGCGCGGCGAAGTGGTGGAAAAGGGTACGATCAAGGACATTTTCGGAAACCCGAAGGAAGACTACACCAAAATGCTGCTGGCTTCCGAGCCCAGCGGCAGCAAATCGCCCCCCGAAGACAAAGCGCCGATCATGCTGGAAGGGCGCAATGTGACGGTCGATTTTGCCATTGGCGGCGGCTTCTTCTCCAGCGCACACACGCATTTCCGCGCCGTGGACGGCGTGACGGTGAAGCTCAAGGCGCGGCAAACCATCGGTATTGTCGGTGAATCCGGTTCCGGCAAGTCAACCCTCGGCCGGGCGCTGCTGCGTCTGTTGCCGAGCAGCGGCCAGTATCATTTTGAGAAAAAGAACATTTCCAACTTCGATCGCTCGGCGATGCGTCCCTTGCGCCGGGAATTGCAGCTGGTGTTTCAGGACCCTTATGGATCATTGTCGCCACGCCAGACTGTGGGCGAGATTATCACCGAGGGCCTGCTCATTCACGAGCCGCAATTGTCGCGGGCTGACCGCGACAAGCGAGCGATTGCAGCACTCAAGGAAGTGGGGCTCGATCCAACCGCGCGCAACCGTTATCCGCATGAATTCTCCGGCGGGCAACGCCAGCGTGTCGCCATTGCACGCGCGATGATCCTGAAGCCGAAAGTCGTTATTCTCGATGAACCGACGTCCGCGCTCGACCGGTCCGTGCAGGGGCAGGTCATCGAACTCTTGCGGGATCTGCAGGCCAAGCATGATCTGTCCTACATTTTCATCAGCCACGACCTCGCCGTTATCAAGGCGATGTCCGATTATGTCATCGTGATGAAAAGCGGAAAGATCGTCGAAGAAGGCCAGACAGACGATATTTTTGACGCGCCCCAGCATGATTATACCAAGACACTGATCGGGGCTGCCTTCGATCTGGATTGATGACTTCTCGCGTCTGGTGAGGCTATTCTGTAGACAATGCGTAAATCTATGTAAACGCGGAGCTTTAGAATGGCCTTTTCCATCAAGGACGAGACAACAGATGCCGCGGTCAGGCGGCTGGCGAAAATGAAAAATACCAGCCTCACGGATGCTATTCGTGAGGCTGTCGAGAATGAATATAATTGCATCCCGTTGCAGGAGCGACTTGAAGCGCTGTCAAAGCGTTATCAATCTTATCCCGAAACCGGGTTGGACGCCGACAAGACATTTTTCGATGGTGTCTCTAACGACATCTGATGCTTAGTGACGTCTACGCCAAGTGGCCTGAAACGCTCCGCCTAAAGTTCCGAGCGCCATGGCGGGTTTGCACCTGCGCGCGAGACAGTCACCGCCGCGGCCTTGGCACCAAGCTGCAGGGCATCGCGGATTTGCTCTTCGGTTATCGAGGTGAGGGCGTCTTTTACCAACAGGCCCGCTTCCTGCAACGACGTCAGCACACCCGCCGTAAACGTATCGCCAGCGCCGACCGTATCGACCACGGATACTTTTTGTGCGGCAACATGCACGGTTAGATCTTTGGTATAGCCGGTGACGCCCTCGGCACCGCGCGTGACGAGAATGAGTTTTGGCCCGTGCTGGGATGCGGGGACAATCCAGCGGCGGGCGATCTCTTCCATCGAACCGCTTTCACCGAACCAGCGCATATCCTCATCGGAAATTTTGACGATATCGGTCATGGCGATCATGCGGCGCATGCGTGCCAGATGCCTTTCCTTATCGGGGATGAAACCGGGCCGGATATTAGGATCAAGAACAATGACACGCTTTTCGTGCTCGCGCGCCATCAGCGCCTCATAGGTAGCCCCGCAAGGCTCTGGAATGAGGCTGATCGCACCGAATTGCAGCGTCGTGACATTCTCATCCAGTTCAGGCAGATCAGTGATCGCCAGAGAACGGCCCGCGCTGTTCTCGTCGTAGAAGATATAGCTCGCCTGTCCATCGGTCAGCCGCACGAAGGCAAGCGTGGTCGGCTGGGGCGAAATATGGGCATAGCGCGTACCGACATGGTTGGCGGCAAGGCTATCACGCAACATCTGCCCGAAGAAATCCGAGGAAACACCGGAGTAAAATTCCGTCGGCACACCGAGGCGGCCCAAAGCAATCGCCGTATTGAAAACCGCACCGCCAACATAGGGCGCGAAAGCCGGTTCGCCCGCCTCGCTCGTGCGCGGCAACATGTCGATCAGTGCTTCACCACAACATAGGATCATTTGTCAGTTTCTTTCGATGGATAGATGACGCCCTTGCGGACGATAATATTGCCGTAAAGTCTGGGTTCGCTCGTCGCGATGATGGTATGGGCATTCTTTACCCGTGTGTAGAATGCATCGCCAACCAGCGGCAAGAGCGAAAATCCAGATGCCCGGCGGGCGCAGACTTCGACCATTTCCTCGTGCACGGGATCGAGCAGATCCGGATTACCCTTGACCGTCGCGCGGAACAACGCCGCCGGAACAAAATCATCCACCGGCATCACTTGCAGGATCGCATCAAGGATAGGGATCAACGGCAAGCCATCGGCACGGATGAGCCTGCGGGCATGTTCCAATGCAGGATAATTTCCATCAACCAATGCGATCTCGTCACCGTGCCCCATGGCACGCAGTGTTGCCAGAAGCTCCGGGCCCAAGATGGGCGGAATACCAATCAGCACGCTCAATCAACCTTTCTGAATATTTTCTGTCCGATAAGAAACCGGTCTGAGAGAGCAAGACTGGCAGCGCCCAAAGCGCGGGCATGAATCCCCACCGTGCCTTCGACGATAACGGGCAATTCGATACCCTCCAGATCAAACGTTCCAACATGATCGCGCACCGCGTCGACGATCCGCGTGCGCACCGCAGCAGGGACCCAGCCATCAATAACCGCAGCTTCAAAATCAACCACTGAGGATGCAGCAACCACCGCCTGTGCAATGGCTTTGGCCGAACGATCAATCCATCCGTCCAGTTCGTCGCCCATCTCGCCCCAATCTTCAGGCGAGGTCCATAAGGGGGAGGGGTCGCGGCCAAGACCCGTGACGATGCGCTCCAGAGCGGTGATCGATGCAATATCGATCAGCTGTTGTGTAGTGCCATCCGGTCCGGGCACGGGCATGGAACCAAGCGCCCCGGCATTGCCTGAACGACCGGCATAGAGACTGCCATTGATAACAATGCCGCCGCCAATAAACGAACCGATATAGAAATAAACAAAATCATTAAGGTCTTTGGTTCCGCCAAAGACGAGTTCGGCACCACAGGCAGCGGTGATATCATTCTGCAGATAAACCGGAAAATCACAGATCGCGGCAATCGACGCTTTGATGTCAGACCGGCGCCACTGGTCGAGAATTTCCTGTGGCGCACCAACCGTATCGGCCCACTTCCATAGCTCGAACGGCGCTGCGATGCCAAGGCCAGCCACCTTTGAACGCTGTTTGTCATCAAGCCTATCCAGCATTTTCCTGATGCCGTCTTTGGTGAAGGTCATCACGGAATCAGGCGTTGGATAGGCATAGGGCATATGCAGCATCGACCGGATGCGTCCGACGAAATCAATCAGTACAAGATCTGCGCTGCGGCGGCCAATCTTGAGGCCAAGGAAAAAAGCGCCTTCCGGATTGAGCGACATGGGAATCAATGGCTGGCCGATGCGACCGCGCAATGGTTCTTCGCGCGAAAGCAGCTCATCGGCTTCCAGCATCCGCATGATGATCGAGATTGTCTGCGCGGAAAGACCTGTCAGCCGCGCAATGGCGGTTTTCGCCAGACTGCCATGCTGGCGCAATAACGAAAGCACGACCCGCTCATTGTGGTCGCGCATACCGCTCTGGTTTGTTCCCTGATGGAGCGGCGGCCGTGTTCCTCCCGGACCGTGGCGCTCCGATAGTCTGATGCCCAAAAGGACGTCCTCCCTGATATAGGCGCGACAATGGAACCATCGGGCAAAGCTGTCAATAATAAATAAGAGTGATTTATTAATGTTGACAGCTTGGCGAGGCTGGTATTTTCTAAGGGCAGCACTTGGCCGGGAGGATAACTGTCCGAGGTGTTCAAGCGAACGAATGCTGCCCATCGGCGGCACGTCGCATTATGATTAAACTCTGGGAGGAAGTGACATGCGTAAGAGCATTTATCTCAAATCAACCATTCTCGGCGCTGCTGTTGTGGCCATCGCCGCCTTCGCCGCTCCGGCACAGGCTGCAGGCGTCGGCGCCTGCCTTATCACCAAAACGGACACCAATCCGTTCTTCGTCAAGATGAAGGAAGGTGCCGTTGCCAAGGCAAAGGAACTCGGCGTTGACCTCAAGACCTATGCGGGCAAGATCGACGGCGACAGCGAAAGCCAGGTCGCGGCTATCGAAACCTGCATCGCCGATGGCGCCAAGGGTATTCTGATCACGGCATCAGACACAGCAGGCATTGTTTCGTCGGTTAAGCAGGCACGCGATGCCGGTGTTCTGGTCATCGCACTCGACACACCGCTTGATCCGGTTGACGCGGCTGACGCCACTTTTGCAACCGATAACCTTCTGGCGGGTGAACTCATCGGCAAGTGGGCCGCCGGAACTTTGGGCGACAAGGCCAAGGACGCAAAGGTTGCCTTCCTTGATCTGACCCCGTCGCAGCCATCGGTCGACGTTCTGCGCGATCAGGGCTTCATGAAGGGTTTTGGCATTGATGTTGTTGACATCAACAAGATCGGTGACGAAAAAGACCCGCGCATTGTTGGTCACGACATTACCAATGGCAATGAAGAAGGTGGCCGCAAGGCCATGGAAAACCTTCTGCAGAAGGACCCGGGCATCAATGTCGTTCACACGATCAACGAACCTGCTGCTGCCGGTGCCTATGAGGCGCTGAAAGCATTCGGCAAGGAGAAAGACGTGCTGATCGTTTCCATCGATGGCGGTTGCCCCGGCGTGAAGAATGTTGAAGCCGGTGTTATCGGCGCGACATCGCAGCAGTATCCTTTGATGATGGCTTCGCTCGGCATTGAGGCCATCAAGAAGTTTGCTGACACCGGAGAAAAGCCGAAGCCGACAGCAGGCAAAAACTTCTTCGACACAGGCGTTTCGCTTGTCACCGATAAGCCGGTCAAGGGCGTCGAGTCCATCGATGTGAAGAGCGGCCTTGCCAAGTGCTGGGGCTGATCGCCGCCTGATCTGACAGAAAAGCAAGCAGGCAAGGAGGGGACGGTGTAAACCGTCCTCTCCAAACTGCGCAAATTTCGGGGAGCCAACTCATGACCGAAACCAATCCGGGATCACAACCCAAGCAGGAATTCGAGAGCGTTCTTACGCAGAGCGCGACAGCCGTTGCCAATTTCGACAGTGAGCAGAAAAGCCTTGTTGAACGGACGCGCCACTTTCTTCATTCGAGCCCGGCAGCTGTTCCGCTGATCGTGCTTGTGTTGTCTCTGGTGGTATTCGCCGTCATCGTCGGTTCGCGTTTCTTCACACCCTTTGCCCTCTCGCTGATCCTGCAACAGGTAGCGATTGTCGGTATTGTCGGCGCGGCGCAGACACTGGTTATTCTGACCGCCGGTATCGACCTTTCCGTTGGTGCAATCATGGTTCTGACCTCGGTCGTCATGGGTCAGTTCACGTTCCGCTACGGATTGCCGGTCGAGCTTTCCATTCTGTGCGGCGTCGCTCTGGGCGGATTGTGCGGCCTGATCAACGGCATACTGATTGCCTATGTGAAGCTGCCGCCATTTATCGTCACACTCGGCACGTGGCAGATTTTTCTGGCAACGACCTATATCTACTCTGCCAATGAAACGATCCGGGCGCAGGACATCGAAACCAACGCACGGATGCTTCAATTCTTCGGCGAAAAAATCCAGATCGGTACCGCCACCTTCACCTATGGCGTGTTTGCCATGATCCTGTTGATCGCCATTCTCTGGTATGTGCTCCAACACACGGCATGGGGCCGCCATCTCTACGCAATCGGTGATGACCCGGAAGCGGCCGAACTTGCGGGTGTGCGCACCAAGCGCGTCCTGATTTCCGTCTACGTATTGGCCGGTTTCATCTGTGCATTGGCCGGTTGGGCGCAGATCGGCCGCAACGGCTCCGTATCGCCACAGGTTGGCCAGTTCGCCAATATTGAATCCATCACCGCTGTGGTGATCGGCGGCATGTCGCTCTTCGGTGGACGCGGATCAATCCTCGGCATGCTCTTCGGCGCACTGATTGTCGGTGTTTTCTCCTTCGGCATGCGCATGTACGGCACCGATGTCCAATGGACCTATTTGATGATCGGCGTTTTGATCATAACGGCTGTGGCAATCGATCAGTGGATCAGAAAGGTAGCAGGCTGATGACACAGGAACCCCTTCTTACAGCCCGTGGTCTGGTCAAACGTTATGGCCGCGTTACGGCTCTCGATCATGCGGATTTTGATCTTTATGCCGGCGAAGTCCTCGCCGTCATCGGCGACAACGGCGCCGGAAAATCCTCTCTTATCAAGGCGATATCGGGTGCCGTTCATCCTGATGAGGGCGAAATCAAGCTCGATGGCAAGGTGATCAATTTCCGCTCTCCAATGGAAGCGCGCGATGCCGGCATTGAAACCGTTTACCAGAACCTTGCACTGTCCCCCGCACTGTCGATTGCCGACAACATGTTTCTTGGCCGCGAAATCAGAAAGCCGGGCATTCTTGGCAGTTGGCTGCGTATGCTCGATCGCAAGACCATGGAAAAGCAGGCGCGCGACAAGCTGACCGAGCTTGGCCTGATGACCATTCAGAACATCAGTCAGGCGGTTGAAACGCTCTCGGGCGGTCAACGGCAAGGCGTCGCCGTGGCGCGTGCGGCTGCTTTCGGCTCCAAGGTCGTGATCATGGACGAACCAACGGCAGCACTTGGCGTAAAAGAGTCCCGCCGCGTTCTGGAACTCATTCAGGATGTGAAAAAGCGCGGACTACCGATTGTGCTGATCTCCCACAATATGCCACATGTTTTTGAAGTGGCTGATCGTATCCACATTCACCGGCTTGGCAAACGCCTTTGTGTCATCAACCCAAAGGAATACACCATGTCGGATGCCGTGGCATTCATGACGGGAGCCAAAGAGCCACCCGCCAGTCTTGTTGCATGAAGGACAAATTGCAAAAATGAAACGCTCAGAAGTCAACGCGATCATCCGTGAAAGCGATAAGTTCATCCGCTCCTTCGGCTATGTCATGCCGCCCTTTGCCTATTGGTCGCCGGAAGAGCTGAAGGCCCGTACGTCAAGCGACACAAAAGCTATTCTCAAGGCGCGGCTAGGCTGGGATATCACCGACTATGGACAGGGCAAGTTCGATGAACTCGGCCTGTTCCTCTTCACCACCCGCAACGGCAATGCCGACGACCTGCAAAAGGGCGGCGGCATGCTTTATGCGGAAAAGATCATGATCTCACGCGAAAAGCAGCTCTCGCCGATGCATCGCCATATCGTCAAAGCCGAGGACATCATCAATCGCGGCGGCGGCACACTTGTGCTTGAGCTTTTCAACTCGAATGCCGATGGCAGTGTCGATGAGAAGACCGATGTGGAAGTGGCAACGGACGGGCGTATCGTCAAGCTGAAGGCCGGTGGCCTGTTGAAATTGCAGCCGGGCGAGAGTGTCACGCTGCTGCCGGGAAACTGGCATGCATTTTGGGGCGAAGGCGGCGATGTGCTGATCGGCGAAGTCTCAACGGTTAATGACGATCTGACCGACAATATCTTCCGCGAGCCAATTGGCCGTTTCTCCTCCATCGAAGAGGATGAGGCGCCAGTACATCTCCTTGTTTCCGATTATGACAAATGGCTTGCCTGAACCATCAAGCGGTTTTGGCAACAGGCGGTATTCGATGATTGTAACAATCGATGATCTGGTGACGGCCATTCTGGCCCGCGCCACAGAAACCAACCGTCTGATCGTTGCCATTGCCGGCCCTCCCGGGGCCGGCAAATCCACCGTTTCCGCAGCAATCTGCGCGGCCATCAACGCCAAGGAGAATGACGCAGCTGTGGTCGTTCCCATGGATGGCTTTCATCTCGACAATGCTATTCTCGATGCCCGTGACCAGCGCAAACGGAAGGGCTCCCCACCCACCTTCGACTGTGCCGGGTTTGAAGTCCTGTTGAAGCGGCTGCGGGCAGGGGAGAACGGTGTCGTCATTCCCCTTTTTGACCGCAAGCTCGATCTGGCGCGCGCGGGTGCGGCTGTGGTGAGTGGGGATCAGCGCATTCTTTTGGTGGAAGGCAATTATCTTCTGCTTGATGAAGCGCCTTGGAACAGACTGGCACCACTTTTTGATATCACGGTGTTCCTGCAGGTGGACCGCGTCGAAATGGAAAACCGCCTTGTTCAGCGGTGGCTCGGCTTTGGCTACAATGTCGGTTCGGCGCAGCAGCGCGCCCTTTCCAATGATATCCCCAATGCTGATCTCGTCTTGTCCGGATCACGTCCCGCCGATTATACGGTGATGAACTAGCACGATCGCTCGGCACAATTATTGTTCGTGGTTCGACATAACAACCATGAGGGAGAGTGAGGGTGCAACGCTAATCGCAAAGATTGCAGAACTTGACTGTCAACAGCCTACCCCCTCCGTCATCCTCGGGCTTGACCCGAGGACCCATGGCTAGGGAGATTAGATGGACCCGAACTTTCAGCACTTTTGAATTGTGGGTCCTCGGGTCAAGCCCGAGGATGACGGAGGGGGGGCTGTTGACAGTCAAGTTCTGCAATCTTTGCGATTAGCGTTGCATCCTCACTCTCCGCCATGGTTGTTATGCCGAACCCCGCGCGCAATTCACATCCCGCTGCCTATACGGCTATGAACGCGCAGCCACTGTCATTCTGATGTAACAGGAAAAGGCGATGGGCTCGAACGACGCCAGTCTCGGCATTTACAGGCAGGACAATGCAAAACCTTTATCCGGAGATTGAGCCCTACAGCCACGGCGTGCTTGCCGTTGGCGACGGCAACAGCATTTACTGGGAAATGTGCGGCAATCCGCAAGGAATCCCGGCGCTTGTCCTTCACGGTGGTCCGGGTTCCGGCTGTTCCACAAACGCACGTCGTTTCTTTGACCCTGATCGCTATCGAATCATTCTGTTCGACCAGCGTGGTTGTGGTCGCAGCACACCCCATGCCAGTGATGCGAACACCGATATGTCGGTTAATACAACAGCACATTTGCTTGATGATATCGAATGGTTACGCCAGCACCTTGATGTCAGCCGCTGGCTTGTATTCGGCATGTCATGGGGATGCACATTGGGGCTTGCCTATGCCGAGAAACACCCTGACCGGGCGCTTGCTTTGGTCCTCGCGGGTGTGACCACCACGCGGCGTTCGGAGATTGACTGGCTCTATCGTGGTATCGCGCCTCTGTTCCCGGAAGAATGGGCAAAATTCCGAGCTGGGGCATCTGGTGCGGGGTGCGTGGTTCGACAAGCTCACCATGAGGGAGAGTGGGGATGCAATGCTAATCACAAAGATTGCAGCACAAAGGGTGCAGAATTTAGCTCCCTTTCATCACCAATCTCCCTCATGGTGAGCTTGTCGAACCACGGAGAGCGGGACCGAGATCTCGTCAGCGCGTATTACCGCCTGTTAAATGATATAGACCCGAATATTCGTCTGAAAGCTGCCCGTGATTGGCATGAATGGGAGGCGGCATCGATCCTTATCAATCCTGCGGCAACGCTATCGTCAAAATGGTCTGATGATCGCTATATTCTGGCACGCGCCCGGATCATCACGCATTATTTCCATCATAATGCGTGGCTGGAAGATGGAATTTTATTGCGGGAGGCCAGGGCCTTAAATGGAATATCTGGTGTAATGGTTCAGGGTCGTTTCGATTTGGAAGCCCCGCTCGTGACGGCATGGGAGCTGTCGCAGGTCTGGCCGGATGGTACGTTGGTTATTGTACCCAATGCCGGGCATTCACCAACCGCGACTGGCATGAGCGAAGCTATTGTTGCAGCAACAGACAGATTTGCCCGCAGACTCCAAATGTGAAATGGGGTTGGCATGGCGCCAACCCCATCGTCAATTTCAGAACTTGACCGTCAGATCCGCCTTGACGGCATTGTCATTGTTCTCGCTGGAGAACTGACCGTTATAGGTCAGGCCGAGCGACGCGTTCTTGCCAATGCCGACATCAAAGCCAGCTTCTAAAGCAAGCGCGTCCTCGGCAATCGGTAGCCCCTCAATGGTGAAGGGCCGGCCACCGGCAAAGGCCAGAGTCTGCTCTGGAGTAACATCGCCAAAGGCGTGGTTCCAGCCAAGCATACCGCGCGCGGTGAGAATGGTGCTTTCGCCAAGTGCAAAGTCATGCGAGGCACGAAGGCCAAGTGTCGTCGTGGTCACGTCACTTGAGTTCGAATGAACCGATACATTGCCTATCCCGCCATTTTCCTGAAACCCGTCAGATTTCAGATGCGCATATCGTACCCCGGCAAAGGGTTCAAAAGCAGCGTAAGACGTATCGATACGGTAGCCAAGTTCACCAAAGACCTGCACGGTCTGGGCCGTGTAGGAAACATCCGCCGCACCGGCAGAACCACCGAAAGTATCACGCCGGTTGGTATCAATCTCATGATGGGCAAGCGTGGCGCCAAGGCGCAGCCCAAGCGCATCCCATTGCCGTCCACCATAGACACCGACCTGATAACTATCGACCGAAGCTTTGTCGCCGCCACTGTACAACGATGTATTGCCATAGCCTGCCAGCAGACCAAACCGCCATACATCGGCAATCACACCATCAAGACCGGTGACAAAACCACCGGTATCTCGATTGTAACCGGAGGCATTGCCGCTGCCATCCGCATGAGCCCAGGCTCCATAGGCCTGTCCCCATAGCGCCGTTGAAGCCGGGACCGGCTCAACCGCGGCAAAGGCCTCGCCGCTTTTCGACTTGGAATCCGGACCATAGGCCAACGGCGCCATTGTCGGCTGCGGCTTCACGGCAACGCCGTCAAATGCTGCCCGAACACGATCGGTTGCCGCCTGACTGATGAACTGACCATCCTGAAGGAGGACCCCGTTCAGCGTGGCATGGATTTCGCCAGTCAGAGATTGATACCCTCCGGCGAGATTGTCGAACACTGTTGATGTTGCAACAGTATCATGGAGTGCATTTCCACGACCAAGCGCTTGAATTGCGTTAGCAACCGCCTTCTGGTTTCCGGTACTGGCTGCACTTGCAAACCCGGTATCGTTTTGCTTGAGCGTCACCTTCACATCATTTTGCGTATAGGCCAGAGTCGTATCGATAAACCTGTAGAGCTGATCGTTCTTGAAAGTACCTGAAATTCCCCCAGATGAATTAAGGATCGTATAGGTGTTGTTGGCCAGCGCAGCCAGCTTCTGCTGCGGTGTCAGATTCTGGTTATTTTCAGGAATGACCAAGACCACGCCGCCCAACAGGCTTGTCGTTCCATTGACTTTGAGTTGATCAGCCGCTGTACCGTTGACTTCGATCTGCAGAGCGCTGCCATTGTTCAGGATGACATTGCCATTCGATGTCAACGTGCCGACGGAATTACCCGGCGCAACGGTACCACCTGCATTGGCGACGATTCCACCGACAGAGCCACTACCACCCAATGTACCGTTGCTATTGACCACAGCTTTGGAGGTCAACGACCCATCAACAGCCAACAAGCCGCCATTGATTACAGTGTCGCCTGTATAGGTGTTGTTGCCCGTCAATCGCAGTGTACCCGCGCCGCCTTTGGTCAACCCGCCCACATAATTATTGGGGTCGCCAAGCTTGGTCTGCAAGGTTGGAATCAGCGCTTCATACGCGGTAAACTCCGCCAAAGCACTGGCAATGCGATCATTGGTGATCGTACCGCGAATGGTATCCAGACTGGAAGCAGGCGTCGTCGAGAAGGTTACAAATTGTTTCTCTCGCGGTTTGCTCGTGTCGGGGTTAGTCGCCACGAAGGCGTTCCACAGCGCTGTTGCGGTTGCATCCTTGCGCATATCCGCATCGGCCTTATCAAACGCTGCACTGGCAGCCTCTGCTTCTGCCTCCGTCAATGGAGGCACCTGCGCAAGAGTGATTTTATCCAGCGCTGCATACCGCTTTGTCACAAGATCGATGGCAGCCGGATAAGTGGCAGTCGGGAAATCAACCGCGACCTGATCCTTGATCTTCGCCTTGCTGGCTTCGGTTACACCGTTTTGCCAGCCTTCCGTAACCTTCTTTGCTTCCCAGTCTGCTATTGTCTTGGCATCCTCGGTCTTGCGTTGGTTCAACGCATCCTGAGAGATATTATTGCTCCAGACCTCTTCATTCTTGCCAACATAGGTGCCGGGCAGATTGGCCGTAAACTGACTCATGAACTGACCGGGGCCTTTGAGTGCCTTGTCGAGATTGATCAGGCCCCAACCGTAAACACTGTCGACACCGGCTTCACCGAGATCGGTGGATGTCGTTTTGAGAATCTCATTGACCTCACCATTGGCGAGATAGGAATAGCGTTGCTTCAACACGGCAAAAGCGCCGGTGGCAAAGGGGCCAGCCATGGAGGTGCCGTTGAACTTGGCATAGCCGGGTTTCAACTCCCCGGTGAAGACATCACCGATCTTGAAACCGGTAATATCGCCGGTTGGAATGCTGCTGTAGATCTGCGTTCCGGGGGCACCCACGCAGAAATATTTGGAATAGCCGCAATTGCTGGAAAAGCTGCTTCTTGAATATCCCTGCGGATTCTCGGGGTCCGCAACGACGCTCATTGTCGTCAGCCAATGTTTCTCTACATCCGGTGCAAAGGCGGCAAGCCCCGCCATCGCGTCCGGTTCGAGCCCGCCATCATTGCCTGCCGAAAATTCGACAACAATGCCGCTGCGCGCAGCCTTGAGAGCGCCGCTGTAAGCGCCACCTTCCGGCTTGTCGAGAATCGCCTTGATCTCCTGAAATTGTCCATAAGCCTGCTGATAGGACCAGGAGGAACTGGAAAGACCGATACCCCAGCTGTCGGTGATGATATCAACACCGCTATTGATCATGGAGTCCCAGGCCTTGCCGTAGACAGCGCCATCATTGCCAAGCACGATACCGTCTTCAGGGCCCGCGTCATAATTGTTGGCGGCAAAAATATGGGCGTCAAACGCGACACCCATCATTTCCTTGCCATCGCGGTTCGCCGCGGCAATGCCCGCAACGTGCGTTCCATGTTCCGAAATGCCGCCCAAGCCATCAATGAACTGCTTGCCATCAGCGACGAATGGATCACCAGCCTTAACCGGGATGTTGGGATCGGTGTAAAGGCGAATACCCGTATTGGTAAGGAATGTCAGTTTGCCAGCGCCAGCAAATTCTGGATGACCTGCCCAGACAGGCTGGTCGATCACGCCAAGTTTTGCACCTTTGCCGGTGTACCCCATGGCGTAGGCCGCGTCGGCGTTAATTGCCTTCAGACCAACATTTCCATTGAATTCCTTGTCGGCGCGCCATGTTTTCCTTGCCGCCTCGAAATCATTCGTTCGCGTGCCATCAGCGTTGAAATATTTGGGGAGTTCCTGTGCCAGTGCGCCCGTTGTGAGTGCAGCTGTAGAGATGAGTATTGTTGTAAAAACAGTTGTTTTGAGATGTTTGCGGAACCGGGAGAGGTGACAATTACGCACGGAATGAGCCGCGCTGATGTCGCGAAAAGACATATAAAATCCTCCAGTATTGAGACCAACTAATACGAAAGTTGGGGGAGACTGAAATTTTTATATGTGTGAGGTCAAGCGCTCACAGAGCGAATTATGAATTATTTGTGTTGATTTCTTGAAAACTAAGGCAGGAACCAAAATTCAATCGGTTAGATGCAACATTTATTCCGAAGTAAAAACAAATGGTTATGCACGCGGCGAAAGTTGCGTTGCCATATTTGCCATAATTGCCGCTGCCGCAGCGCGGGTAATACCCGCCCAGGATGTGAGAATCTCGGGCGTAATACGATAGGCGGGACCGGTCACGGAAATGCCCGCAACGAAATGTCGGTTATGGGAATATATAGGTGCGGCAACACAGCAGATATCCGTTTCGTGCTCCTCACGGTCATAGGCATTGCCCTCCACCCTGATGTGATCGATTTCCTTCAGCAGCGCCTTTGCATCAGGCAAGGTGCTTGCAGTAAAACGTCGAAACTCAATCAGGCCAATGCGCGCATTAAGTTCATCGTCTGAAAGGGCGGATAGCGCGGCTTTGCCGACGCCTGTGCAATAAACCGGCGCCGTATTGCCGATCTGCGAATACATGCGAACACTCTGGCGGCTTTCCACCTTGTCGAGGTAAATCACTTCGATACCGCGTAAGACGCCCAAATGAACCGTTTCACCGGTTTGTTCGTGCAATATCTGCAGGTGAGGCTCGGCAATTGTGCGAAACTCGTTGCTGGACCAGGCTTTCGAGGCAAACTGCAGCAGGCGAAGACCAAGGCCATAGGAATGGTCGCGATTCATGGCGAGCAGACCTTCCTCGATCAGATTTGATATTTGCCGGTGCAGTGTGCCGCGCGGCTGATCGGACAGTTTGAGCACGTCGGTGAAACGGAGCGGCACCGGCGAAGAAGCGACAATGTTCAAAACCTCCAGAGCTTTCCCTAGGGTTCCCGTTGAGTTTTCCTGCGTCTTGTCCATTGAATGACATCCACCTCTTGACTTTCAGCACTCTAGGATGACTATTCTATATAGTCAAATTGCGTTCCAAATAATGGAACTCACAGCGAGATTCTGACCATGATGCCCTCTGCTATTTTCCCCGATCTGAAAAACCGTTCCATACTTATCACCGGGGGAGGGTCCGGCATTGGCGCGGCCTTGACCGAAGGGTTCGTCCGGCAAGGTTCGCGCGTTGCTTTCGTTGATATTGCCGATGATGCCTCCCACGCACTCGTCGAGCGTCTGGACAAGGAATATGGCAACAAGCCGCTTTACCTGAACACGGACTTGCGCGACATCGAAGCGCTCCGCGCCGCTGTGGCCAAGGCTATTGTGGCTCACGGTCCAGTAACTGTGCTCGTCAACAATGCGGCCTGGGATGACAGGCACGATATTGACGATGTCACGGTCGAATATTGGGACAAAAACCAGTCCATCAACCTGCGTCCGCAGTTCTTCGCCGCGCAGGCGGTTGCGCCGGGTATGCGGCAATCGGGCGGCGGTTCGATCGTCAATTTTACCTCCACATCTTTCATGATCAATCAGGGCAACTTTCCCTCCTATACGGCTGCAAAGGCTGGAATTATTGGCCTTACCAAAGGGCTTGCCGGACGTCTCGGGCCGGAGAACATCCGCGTCAATGCAATAGCGCCGGGCTGGGTCATTACGGAACGTCAACGCGAACTCTGGGTGACTGATGACAGCCTCAAGGCTCATATCGACAAACAGGTGCTGAAGGAGGAAATTCAGCCCGGCGATATGGTCGGGCCTTGCCTGTTCCTCGCTTCGGACGCGGCCCGGATGCTCACCGCCCAGACATTGATTGTCGATGGAGGCTATCTGTGAGCGGGACAGCAACCTATGCGGTCGCCGATTGGGGAACGAGCCGCTTCCGTCTCTGGCTTTTGGACGAGAAAGGCAATGTCGTCGCCGAGCGTCGTTCGGATGATGGTCTGGATACATCGCGCGCCCGTGGTTTTGCCGAAACGCTCGAAGATCATCTGACCGGTCTTCGCGCACCGATAGATTTGCCTGTTATCATCTGCGGTATGGCCGGTTCGCGGCAGGGTTGGGTCGAGGCCAATTACGTACCAGTACCGGCGGATCTCACGGCGATACTTTCCGGAGCGGTCAAAATTGCTGGTATCACCCGCGATGTCAGGATCATCCCGGGCCTGTCGCAATCGGGCAGCGCGCCCAATGTCATGCGGGGGGAGGAAACCCAGCTGCTTGGCGCCATGCTGGCCCGCAATCTGCGCAGCGGTCTGGTGGCCATGCCCGGCACACATTCAAAATGGGTGGAACTGGAAGAGGGCAGGGCAAAATCTTTCTCGACCTATCTGACCGGTGAACTCTATGCGTTGCTGGCCGGGCATTCGATCCTGCGCCATTCCATTGGCAATGCCGCCGATGCGGCCACACCAGAACATCCGCAATTTATTGCAGGGCTTGAACTGATGCTTGCTGGCAACCGGCGCATGCTGGGCGAACTTTTTGGTATTCGCGCTGCCATGCTGCTGGAAAATCTTACGCCAGATGCGGCGGCATCGCGGTTATCAGGTCTGCTTATCGGCACTGAGATCGCAGGTGCCAAGGAAAAATATGGCACAGCAAACAAAATCGCACTCGTCGCATCGGGTGCAATGGCTGCGCTTTATGCCAAAGCACTGACCGTTGCGGGACTTACCTTCGACATCGTTGATGCAGATGAAGCTGTACGCAAGGGGCTGTTTGTTGCCGCATCCAAACTCTGGCCAGCCGAAGCATAAGGACACTTACAATGACACAATCTTCCGCTCCCTGGCCCAAGCTCAAGCGCGATCTGATCGCCATATTGCGTGGCGTCAAGCCTGACGAAGTGCTTGCGATTGGCGAAGAACTGGTGAAATCCGGTATCGATGTGATTGAAGTTCCGCTCAACTCGCCCGAGCCGTTCCAGTCTATTGAACTCTTGGCGAAAAGCTTGCCATCGCATGTGTTGATTGGCGCTGGCACGGTGCTCGATCCTGCCGACGTCACACGCCTTGACGCGGCAGGCGGCCGTCTGATGATCAGCCCGAATGTCGATGCTGCCGTACTTGCCGCCGCAGCAGAAGCAAAGATGGTGACAATGCCCGGCGTTTTCACGCCAACAGAGGCTTTGGCCGCATTGAAAGCGGGCGCTTCGGGCCTCAAGTTTTTTCCTGCCAGCGTGCTGGGTCCCGATGGCATCAAGGCGATCAGCGCAATCCTCCCAAAGGGTACGATTATCGGGGCCGTTGGCGGCGTGGATGAAAACAGCTTTGCTGCCCATTCCAAGGTTGGCGTTCGCACGTTCGGTTTGGGCTCAAGCCTTTACAAGGTCGGCGCATCTGCTGCCTATGTCGGCGAGCGGGCAAGGGCAACCGTCGAGGCCTATGACCGGATATTTTCTGCCGGAGCCTGATTATGGATAAACCAAATATTCGCGTCTTTCATGATGTGCCCTGCGAACTGGGTGAAGGGCCGGGTTATGATCCGCTGACAAAAACAGTGTGGTGGTTTGATATTGTTACGGGCCGCCTGTTTGAAAAACCCCGTGCCGGCGGTGTGGTCGATGTCCACCCGCTGGGCCAGATGGCAAGCGCCCTTGCGGTTGTTGATGCGAACCGCCAGTTGATCTCGACGGAAACGGGCCTGTTCATCCGCGACCGCACGACCGGCCACACGGTTATGCACCAGCCCATTGAGGCGGATAACCCCATCACCCGGTCGAATGACGCCCGCGTGCATCCAGCCGGTGCGTTCTGGATCGGCACTATGGGCAAGAAATCACAACAGGGTGCGGGCTCGATTTATTGGTACAGGGAAGGACAGCTGCGCACGCTCTTCACCAATATTACCATTACGAATTCGATCTGCTTTTCTCCCGATGGGCGCATTGGCTATTTCGCCGATACCCGGAAGAACATCATCTGGCGTGTCGATACGGATTCTGAAACCGGTTTGCCGCTTGGCGAACCCGCTGTGTTCTATGAGCACAAGGATGCCGGTGGCATTGATGGCTCCATCGTTGATCGTGATGGCAACCTCTGGAATGCGTGCTGGGGTCGCGCGCATATCGATGTCTATTCGCCCGATGGAAAGCGCATTCGATCCATCGCAACTCCGGCGCGGCAACCTTCATGCCCGGCCTTCATCGATGAGGACTCCGCAGCCATGGTGGTAACGACAGCCTATCACGATATGAGCGAGACCCAGCGCCGCTCTGACCCCAATGCTGGCAAGACCTTTTTAATCGAGGTGGCCGGGAAGGGGCGGTTTGATCCACCCGTCCGCCTATGAGTTGAAGCTGAAGCGACAGACCAAGTCGATGCTCAGGTAATCATGTACCCGCCATCTACGGGCATCGCGATTCCATTGACCATTGCGGCTTCATCAGACAGAAGGAACAGGATCACCTCGGCCACATCGGCAGGTTCTGCAAAACGGCCGACCGGAATGCGATTGAGCATTCCCGCCGATTTTTTTGGATCGCTCCAGGCTTTCACCGCCATTGGCGTCAAAGTCACCGTCGGGTTGACCGCGTTCACCCGGATACCGTGGGGGGCAAGCTCCAGAGCCATCACCCGCGTCAACCCATCGAGCCCGCTTTTTGAAGCACAATAGGCGGCATGGTCGGCTATGCCGACAAAGGAGGCTACCGAGGAAACATTGACAATGGCCCCCTTCTGCCCTTTCGCAATGAGATCACGGGCATATTCCTGCGCAACGATCATGGGTGCCCGCGTGTTCACCGCAATCAGATGATCAAAGGATTCGACCGAGGTCTCGACGAATGACTGCAGATCGGTGGTGCCTGCACAATTTACGAGCAGATCAGCCGGCAGGGCTTGGCATGCAGCCAGCCGCGTCGCCTGCGCATTGCTCAGATCAACTTCGATTGCCGTGCATCCGGGCACATCGCGCAGTGCTTCAACATCTCCGGCGCTTCTGGTAAGCGCAATGACGGCTGCCCCACGGGCGCTTAGCATCTGCGTGAGCACACGGCCGATCCCCTTACCCGCACCGGTAATGATGACCCTCTTCCCCGCGAATTCCATGTCAAATCTCCTTAAATCCGCTCGACCATTATCCGGTCGAAAACACGAACCGATGCGCATCGACCGCCACGGGATCGACGCGACCAAAGTTAGAAGTTTCTGATCAACGCCGGTTCGAAGACCGAAACGTTCACAAGAATTCCGACTGCGCAAAGCGGGATATATTCAAGCCGTATGGCAACGGTCCATCCTTGCCCGGCATCACATCATCCATCGGAAGAGCGACGCTCTTGTCGGTGGCGGCAACCTATCATGCTGGAAGCGAGACCGGACACCACTCCGTCCCCAATGCGGTGATACTTTTTTGATCGAAGGGCATGGAAGGGGCGGGGCGATCACGCCATCAGGCTGTGATTTCTTACCCTTCGACTTGGCCGCTTGCTTTTCCAGATTTTCCTTCATCCGGAATTTGACAATCTCGCGCACAAGATCAAGCGGCAGCGGTTCATCAAGCCTGAACCGAACAGTCGATTTGCTCAATTCGTAGGGCGTAAACTCTTCTTTGAAAACCTCGAAGACCTTAAAGGCGGGGAAAGACAGCGACACATGCTGTGTATAGGCGGAATAATAGATCAACATGCCATGAAACCTGAAAGCGGGTATCTGGTAGCTGATCAATTCCTCGGCTTCAGGTGCCGTTTCGTGGATCGTTTCTCTCAGTTTCTCCAGAACGGCACGCGCTTTATCAGGCAGTGATTGCAGATATTCCTCAACGGTGCTGAACCTCGTCTTCTCCCCAGTCATCCCTTATCCTCAACCATATCGGGACGGCGGCGGGAAAGTATAAACCCTTTCATCAGCCGCTTCCCCGTTCCCGCTTGCTCTACATTAACCCGAAAGGTCGCGTTCAAGGTAAGCTTGACGACCGAACAAGGCAATGATGGCAAAGCCAGCGGCGGGAAAGACAAGTGCCAGAACCAGCCAGCCCGGCGCGCCCCAACTCACCAGCAAAGCAGTCAGCAGAAACGGCCCGAGCATTTCAGCGGTTGCAGAACTGGTGTTGAAAAAACCTTGATACTCACCCTGCCGCCCCGGCGGCGCCAGACGGAAACTGAGATCCCATGCTCCCGCCATATGCATCATCTCACCAAACACGTGGAGCAGCGCACCGAAGATGGCGAGCAGCACCGCGAGCCACACCGTCGATGATAGGGCCATCGCAGCGAATGCGAGACAAGCGGCGGATAATAGAAGTGTCGCTGAAAAAATCGACCTGCGCGCGTCCTTGGCTGTCGCGACACGCCGCCCCAATCGAACTTGCAGCAACATGACACATACCGCGTTCACCCAAAAGAGGAGCGAGCTTATCCATAGTGGAGCTTTTGTATGCAGAGCAATCCACAGGGGAAGTGCCATATTGAGCAACGGAATATAGAGTAGAATAACCGTATTGAGCAGCATCAGAGCCAGATAGGTCCGGTCTCTCAGCACCGCGAGAGTTGGGCCTGGTCTGATAGGGGCAAGTTCTGGCGCCTTGGCTGGCAGAGAGCGGTAAACCAGAGCCGCGACGAGGAAAATTGCGCCTCCAACGGCAAAGGCCAGCCGATGGGCCGTCAAACTGTCGAAATACAAGGCCAGACCGCCGATCATGGCGCCCACCGACATGCCGCCATTCCCAAGCGCACGCAGATACGCACTCGTTTGCGTGCGCTGGCTGCTGTCAATCAGGGACGCAATCATCGTCATGCGCGCGGTCATGGCACCGCGCATGCAGGCGGCAAAACAACAGGTGGCGATAACAAAAGCTGTAAATCCGTTGACCAACAGGAAAAACCAGTAGCTGAGACCAACGCCGACTGTCAGCCAACCGGCAATATTCCGTGCGCTCCAGCGATCGGCCAAAATGCCAAAGGGCAATGGCACCAGCAGGCCGACTACCCCTGATATCGTCAGGCCAAGGCCTATTTCAAGTGGTGCCAAGCCGGAAGATCGGGAGAAGAATAAAGCAGAACTGGAGAAATAGAGGCCTGCTGCGACAGCCCCCATCGTTTGTGCAATGGCGAGCACACGGACCGTCCGGTCTTCAGGCAAAAATTGTGAGAGCCATCCATCACGCTTCAATTGACGCTCCGGCTGGGAAAGGTCTGTCATTGCGGTTGATATCTCCAGCAGCGATTACTCGTAAGTAAAGCCAAATTCTGTCCAGCCGATGCGGCTGGACAGAATTTCAAAGGCGAAGCAGATAGCTTCGTTCAACACATTAGATAGACAGTAGCCTTCAGGTATCTATCATCGAAGGCACGTATCGCGTGTGAAAATGCGGCCTTCGCGTTTACTGGAATGGGCACATCCGTATCTTCTTTCACATTCGGAAAGGAGTCTAAAATCGCTTTCGACTGCTCGCCAACGCAATGTACGCCTTTGTTTTTAATTATGGACGATTCAAGTTTTGCGGAAATGTTGCCCTCAGAGGCACCTCTCCACTTCTTGACAGTTAGTTGATGTGGTGAGGTCTTTTCATAAAAGCTAATCTGCGCCTCTCCACCCGTTTCAACAGTCAGAATGAAGACGCGACGATCATCAAGTCCAAGATCAAATTTACTCAGTTTGCGTAAAATCGTTAGAATCGCCATAGAGCGAGATTACTTCCGGTGACCAAGATACTGCATTGCAGGTAGCGGTCATCGGCACGAGATCTTCTACAGCGGTCGTAGCAACTGCATATGCTAGATCTGTCATGGTAAATCTCCATTGGATTGCCTTGCATATAAAACGTACATCAAATTCATATGCCTGAAAATTAGACTAACGGATGAGACGTACCGATGTTTCTCTATCGGTATCGGGTGGCGACGAACCCGCCCCGATGCCAAAACACGCGTGTATTGATGTCCATCATGCAACACCCGGCACGAACCGCGTGGCAACCCTTGCGAATTCATACGGAACTCAACCTAGGGTAGTTGACAATAACCGCAAAGCTGCCAATCAGACGGGAATATTAACCATGTTCCTCCCGACCGAGAGATTTCATCCCCATGGACAAGTTCAGTTTGCATCAGGACGAAATAGACGCATTTGATCTTGCCCCGATTTCGCTATGGCTAGAAGATTTCAGCGCGGTGCGAAAACTCTTTGATTCCTTGCGCAGGGCAGGGGTTGATGACATCGTTGCCTATCTGCGGGAAGACGAAGCCCGTATCCGCGAATGTGCCAAGCTGATCCAGGTACAGAAGGTCAACAAGAGGACACTCTCGCTTTTTGAAGCTGCCGATTTTGCCGAATTGGTTGCCAATCTCGGCGCTATTTTCCGCGATGACATGCTGCAAACGCATGTTCAGGAACTGGGGCAGCTCTGGTCCGGCAAGGGTGAGTTCTCCAGCGATACGGTCAATTATACGCTGTCCGGCAAGCGGCTGGACATCCAGCTACGCGGCAAAATACTGCCAGGATATGAAGCGTCATGGGAAAAGGTCCTGATTTCGATCGAGGATGTCACCGACCGGGAAGATGCCAGAAGACAGCACGCCGCAAGCCAGCAATATGCCGAGGGACTTTTTGAACACTCTCCCGTCTCGCTATGGGTGGAAGATTTCAGCAAGATCAAGAAGCTGCTCGATGGTCTTCGCGAACGCGGTATCGAAGATTTCCGGGTCTTTACCGATGTTCACCCGGAGTTCGTCCAGCAATGCGCCAGCGAAATCCGCGTCATTGACGTTAATCGCGAAACGCTGAAGCTCTTCCAGGCGCCCGATGCACTGACGCTGTTGCGACGTCTGCCCGATGTTTTTCGCGATGAAATGAACATCCATTTCCGCGAGCAACTGATTGACCTGTGGAACGGCAAGCTGTTCCATCAGCGCGAGACGGTCAATTACGCCCTTGATGGGTCCGAGCGGCATGTGCTGTTGCAGTTCTCGGTATTGCCCGGACATGAGAATGACTGGTCATTGGTCCAGATATCGCTGACCGATATTACCGCCCGCAAGAAAGCCGAAGCCTATCTGGAATATCTCGGCAAGCATGATGTTCTGACACGCCTGCACAATCGCGCCTTCTATGTGGATGAACTCAACCGGCTGGAGCGCAGAGAGTTTTTCCCGGTTTCCATCATTATTCTGGACCTGAACGGACTAAAGACCACCAATGATCAATGGGGCCATGGTGTTGGTGACGGTTTGCTTCGCCGCGCCGGTGAAATCCTCAGCGAAGCGGTGAAACCTCCGCATTATGCCGCGCGCATTGGCGGCGATGAATTCGCAGTGCTGCTGCCTGCGGTTGATGAGACCGGTGCGGTGGCAGTTGTCGAGGAGATTTCGAGCCTGATCGAAATCAACAACCAGTACTATTCGAATATCCCTTTGAGCTTCTCGATTGGCTGGGCCACAAGCGCCGCCGGGGAAAAGCTGGAAGCCGTTGCCAAGCGCGCCGATCTGTTGATGTATCAGGACAAACGCCTGCGCTACTCAACCATTGAAAGCGGCTGGCGCAACAACAAGCCAGAGAACGAGCCACGCTGATATGGATGACCTTACGCCAGCAATAGCCGGATATTGGTAGCGGTATCTAGTTCCATAACAACTCTTATGCGATTTTTGTGTGTAGCCGCAAAGTTAAAGTGTCCTGTTTCTGCAAAGTAGAAACGTCGCTGTGTCACCTTCTTGTTGAGTGCAACGAGATATGGGATGC
>NZ_FNIY01000012.1 GCF_900104355.1 Phyllobacterium sp. OV277
TTAAAATGAATGGCTTCGATATCCATCCACTGTTTATGCGTTTCCTGGGTCGCATCACCCTTGATTCCGTCAATCTGCAAGTAAATCGGCATTGTTGATCTCCTCCAAAGCCTGTGCACCGATATGGTTTGTAGGGGCAATCATTGCTCCCTAGAAATAGCTATCAACAATTTGGTTAGCACGTATTTTCAAAGCATTCTACTCGCCAAGTTAAATCGGTTTGCTTGTCTATGGCGCACCAGACTTTGCCGTTTAAAGACCGGGTTAGGCGGAGTGTGAACATTTGCGAATGTGAAATGCGTACAGTTCAACTATGGGGTTAAGATGTGATTATTTATTCCGAGGATGATTTGCGTCTTTCAATGCTTTCCAAGGTAATAGATTGCCAATTGATCATCTGATTTGTTTCATATTACAGTCGTAAAAACGGTTTGTTTTGAGGGTGGGGAAGCCGATGATTATTTGGGGTTCAAAAGGGCGAGTAAGAACGGTAGGGGCGGGTAACTTTAATTGTCCTGCTTGCAAAGCGCCGCGTCAGTATGAACACAAAAAAGTTCAACGTTGGTTCACCCTGTATTTTGTCCCCGTATTTCCCACGCAAACCCTTGGCGAGCATATTGCCTGTAACGCTTGTGAAAATACCTACACCACCAAAGTATTGGAGTACGATCCCGCGGTTGAAGAGGCCACCACCAAAGCCTTGGTAGCCGGGCTCTGGCGGACTGCTTTAATAGCAGTGGCTTGTGCATTTGGGCCTGCAAATATGGCGCAGGCCAAAGTTATAAATGAGGGTTTTATAAACGCCTGGAATGAGCCATCGGAGATCAGTGATATCCTGTCCGATTGTCGTGCGGCACCTTCGACAGGCATGGAGACTAATGAGGTAATGAACCGCATTTCGAGCCTACAGCCCTATCTTAATCATATCGGCAGTGAAAGTTTCTTAACACTGGCACGAGATGTATTGGAAACAGGAGCGGGCGATGAAATGGAGCGGAACGATCTTCTGAAGGAAATCGGCTTGAAACTCGATATGACCGAGGCTCACATACGCGGCATTTTGTATAGTTAGATTATTTTTCACATCTCTTTTGCTACGTGATCCATCAGTCTCTGGCAGGTAGCGATATCGTATGCGGGGAGCGAATCCTGTTTTGACCCTCATCTGCTTCGATACCATTGTTACGGTTATTTAAGATTCTTCAATATGGACCGGGCACGGCAATTAAGTTATCGTGAGGACGGTGGAGCTCAATTGTGCTCGATCAGACACGAGGCCTGCCAATGACGTTCAACTGGTCCTGGGCACTGCCGGCTTCAATCGCTACGGAGCCTATGTCATCTTTGGCTGATGTGAGATGTCGCTCTGCTGTGTCTTTCTTTACACGAATATCTGCCTACTCGACCCAGTCAATCCATATGCCAATCGATTGCCATGCAAGCGGCGGTTCACTCGCGGCCGCGCCTGCGGGACGACGTTTTCTGCGAGACGCGCCAGTACCAATATCATTCCGATCGGCTACCGGCCCGTGCCTGAAGAGTGGAGTTTGTAGTCATGATAAAACGCATGGTGATCATGCTGATCGTCATAGGCCTGATCCTGGGCGGGATTTTTGGCTTTCAGGCATTCAAAAACCGTATGATCGCGGCGTACCTGGCTAACCTCAAGGCGCCACCACAGACTGTTTCCACAATGACGGCGGCGATGAGCCCATGGCAGACGACCTTGCAATCTGTCGGTAGCTTCAATGCTGTCGAGGGCGCCAGTCTTTCCGCTCAGGTGCAAGGCATCGTACAGGCGATTGGTTTTCAGGACGGGCAGGACGCCAAGAAGGGCGATCTGGTGGTGCAACTGCTTGCTGACCAGCAGATCGCTACGCTGCAACAATACCAAGCGTCCGCAGCCAATGCGCAGATCACCTATGATCGCGACTCCCAGTTGATCAAGACGAGGACCATTCCCCAAAGTCAGGTCGACGGCGATTTGGCGACCCTGAAGGCTGCGCAGGCACAGGCCGCAGCGCAGCAGGCATTGATCGATCAATATTCCATACGCGCGCCTTTCGATGGGCGTCTCGGCGTCAAGCTGGTTAGCCTCGGCCAATATCTGGCTGCGGGCACCGCCGTCGTAACCTTGCAGTCGCTCGACCCGATCCAGTTTGATTTCTCGATGCCGCAGCAGGCTCTTTCACAGGTGAAGGTTGGCCAGGCGGTGACCGCAACAGTCGACGCTTATGCCAGTCAAACCTTCTCCGGAAAGATTACGGCAATCAGCCCTCTGGTGGACAGCCAGAGCCGCAATCTCACGCTCCGGGCAAGCTTCGCCAATCCCGATCACAAGCTTTTGCCCGGTATGTTTGGCAATGTATCGGTGGTGGTCGGTGAGCCGCAAAACTATATCGCCCTGCCGCAAACAGCCGTCACCATTAATCCCTATGGCAACGTCGTCTATGTGGTGACCGACAAGGGCAATGGTCCAGATGGTAAGCCGCAATTGGTAGCCGATCAGAAGTTTGTCACCACTGGACTGGCGCGCGGCGATCAGATCGCAGTGACCAAGGGGGTAAGCGCGGGTGAGGTCATAGTGACCTCCGGCCAGCTGAAACTGAGCAATGGTTCGCCGGTAATCATCAATAACGCGGTACAGCCGTCGAACAATCCCGATGCAGACCCTGCAAACCCTAACTGAGGCGTGGCGATGAATATCACCGACATCTTCATTCGGCGCCCCGTTCTGGCCCTGGTGGTGAGTGCGTTAATTATCGTGATCGGCTACCAGTCGTTCCGCTCCCTGACGGTGCGCCAATACCCCCAAACCCAGAATGCCGTCGTCACGGTGACCACGGTATATTCGGGCGCCGCACCCGACGTCATTGCCGGCTTCATCACCACGCCACTCGAAAACGCCATCGCCCAGGCCAATGGCATCGACTACATGACTTCGACCAGTACCAGCGGTACGTCAGTCATCACCGTGAACCTGCGCCTGAATTATGAGGCGGACGCGGCAATGACGGAAATAAACGCGAAGGTGTCTTCGGTCATCAATCAACTGCCGTCGGGCACGCAGCAACCGACAATGTCGGTTTCTGTCGGCCAGACGATCGATGCGATGTATATCGGTTTCCGCAGCGATGTTCTGGCCAGTAACCAGATCACCGACTATCTGTCGCGCGTGGTCCAACCCAAATTGCAAACAGTCACCGGCGTTCAGACGGCCGAAATCCTCGGCGGCAGAACGTTCGCGTTGAGGGCTTGGCTGAAACCCGACAAGCTGGCTGCCTATGGGCTGACAGCTGGCGATGTTCGCACCGCACTTTCTGATAACAACTACATCTCCGGTATCGGCACCACGCGCAGCCAGATGACCCAGACGGTGCTAACTGCACAGACCGATCTGCATTCGGCCGACGAATTCAATGAAATGGTGGTCAAGCAGATTGGCAGTACAATCGTACGTTTGAAGGATGTTGCGACTGTTGCGCTCGGGTCGCAGAACCCCGACGTTCAGGTTGGATTCGATGCACAGACGGGTGTCTTCATCGGCATCCAGATCGCGCCGACTGCAAATCTGCTCGATGTGATCGCGGGTGTGCGTGCGGTGTTTCCCGGCATTCAGGCGCAGCTGCCGCAGGGGCTAGAGGGCTACATCGTCTACGATTCCAGCACCTTCGTTACAACGTCGATTGACGAGGTTGTGAAAAGTCTGGTCGAGGCCCTGGTGATCGTCATCTTCGTGGTGTTCGCGTTTCTCGGCTCGCCGCGCTCGGTTGCAATTCCTATCGTCGCCATACCGCTGTCGCTGGTCGGTACCTTCGCCATGATGCTGGTCTTCGGCTTTTCCATAAACCTTCTGACATTGCTTGCTTTGGTGCTGGCCATCGGCCTTGTGGTCGACGACGCCATCATTGTGGTGGAAAACGTCAACCGTCACATCGAGGAAGGTTCGCCGCCGATGCAGGCGGCGTTGGCTGCCGCGCACGAGTTGGTTGGGCCGATCCTTGCCATGACCGTCGTGCTGATCGCCGTCTATGTGCCGATCGGCTTCCAGGGCGGCCTGACTGGTGCCCTTTTTACAGAATTCGCATTCACCCTGGTCGGCGCTGTCACCGTCTCCATGATCATTGCGCTGACCCTGACGCCGATGATGTGCTCCCGTATTCTGAAGCCGCATCTGACTGACCGCAGTGGTTGGGAGGAGCGTATCTCGGATTTCATCGATCGCCGTTTCTCGGAGATCCATCGGCCCTATGTGCGCATCCTGCATGGTAGTCTGAATACGGTACCGGTGACGCTGCTATTCGCGGCGATCATCCTCGGCAGCATCTACTTCCTTTATGCCAGCGCCAAGAATGAGCTTGCTCCAAATGAAGATCAGGGCTTCCTTGGTGCGCAGGTGACCAATGCGCCCAATGCAACGCTTGAGCAGAAAGTGCTCAATTCGGATCAAGTCTCCAAGATCTTCCGCAGTTTTCCAGAAACTGACAAGACTCTGCAGGTTGAAGCGCCGGGAACCTCGTTTGAGGGCATGGTGCTGAAGCCATGGGACCAACGCAAAAGGACGGCGAACGATCTCCAGCCCCTTGTGCAGGCTGAAATGGCGAAAATCGCCGGAGGCCAAGCGGTGGTCTTCCAGATACCGCCACTGCCCGGTGCCAGTGGCCTGCCTGTACAGTTCGCCATCGGTAGTACAGGAAGCTTCGATCAGCTTAACGATGTGTCCAATACATTTCTGCAGGAGGCACAGAAGTCCGGATTGTTCGTCTTCCTGACAAAGGATCTTAACATCGACAATCCGCAATATTCGATCCAGATCGACCGCAGCAAGGCATCGTCACTTGGCCTGTCCATGAGCAGTGTGGGTGCAGCGCTCGCATCCATGCTGGGCGGTGGCTATGTCAATTATTTCAGCATCGATAACCGCTCCTACCAGGTTATTCCGCAGGTGGAGCAGCGGTCACGCCAAACCATTGATCAGATCATGAACTATCCGATTGCAAGCGTGAATGGCGCGAAGATCCCGCTCTCGGCGATAGCAACGGTGAAACTCCAAGCGACCCCGCGCTCGGTCGCGCATTTCCAGCAATTGAACTCTGCCACCATCGCTGGTGTGCCGGCGCCAGGCGTTGCCGTCGGTGACGCTCTGGACACTCTCAAGTCGATTGCGGCACGCACATTGCCACAGGGCTACACGGTCGACTATGGAGGCCAGTCGCGCCAGTTCGTGCAGGAATCCAGTGGTATGGCCACCACGTTCGCCCTCGCGCTGATTATCGTTTTTCTGGCGCTGTCGGCACAGTTCAACAGTTTCCGCGATCCGCTGATCATTCTCGTGTCAGTGCCCATGTCGATTGCAGGCGCTCTCGCCTTCATTAGTCTTGGCATTGGTGGCGCAACGATGAACATCTATACTCAGGTTGGATTGGTCACCCTGATGGGGCTGATCAGCAAGCACGGCATTCTCATCGTTGAGGTCGCTAACACGCTGCAAGCATCCGGAAAATCCAAACGCGAGGCGGTCGAAGGTGCCTGTGGTATCCGGTTGCGTCCGATTCTGATGACAACCGGCGCTATGGTTCTGGGTGTGGTGCCGCTGATTCTGGCAAGCGGAGCGGGCGCAGCTGCTCGCTTTAACATGGGGTTGGTGATCGCCACCGGACTGGCCATCGGCACATTGTTCACACTCTTCGTGGTGCCTGCGGTTTATATGCTGCTAGCCGAGGACCACCGCAAACAGGATGCATCTGAAGCAGAGCCGGCTCCCGCGCATTGATGCGGGAGGGGCGTGAAGTGCTGGCGGCGTTATTATTCATCCGGTTGATAGGGCGGTGAATACCGTCAGCTGAGCGGCGAAAGCACGCTTGTATGCGGGGCGTGCTTCGCCGCGCGCGACATAGGCTGATAGATTTGAATACTCGTCTAGTATCCCTGATATTCTCAACCTGAGCAGCACATGCACCATCATCAGGTCGCCCGCGCTGAACGGGCCATCAAGCCACTCGGCATTGCCAAGCCGTGCGGAAAGCTCTGCCAACCGCTCACGAATACGATCATCAATGAGGGGCATGCGCTGTGCGCTCCAATTCCTGTTGCCCTCTGCAAACTTGGCAACTTGACGCTCAATAATCGGTGCCTCCACCGTGCCAACAGCAGCAAACATCCACGCGATTGCGCGTGCCCGGCCATTGGGATCATCAGGCAAGAGGCCCGGATAGCGCTGCGCGATATGGAACACGATTGCTCCAGACTCGAACAGAGCAAGATCGCCTTCTTCATAGGTTGGAATCTGCCCGAACGGATGCAGTGCCAGATGCGCGGGCTCTTTCATCGCCTTGAATGAAACAAGACGGACGTCATAAGGCTGGCCCACTTCCTCAAGGGCCCAGCGGACACGCATGTCACGCGCCAGACCTTGGCCCCTGTCGGGCGAGCGTTCGAACGCGGTTATTGTGATAGTCATCGCTGTTCTCCATTGCTTGTCTGTCTTGAAGACGAATGGCTAAACGAAATTCCGACACTTCATGCGCGAGACAATCTTCCGGGCCAGTTCATGTGCAGGTGATGGCGATTGTCGAAAACGGCAGTAACGCGTTTGGGGTACTAACAACATTGCGCCACCAGCTGTATCTAGCAGGAAATTGTTCGCACGATGTTGACTGGATGTTTATACCAAAGGCAACGCGTTTTAGTTCAACGCGCTTTTATCACATTAATACGGAAGCTGAGCCGGAGCTCAGTCAATAGCGGAAGCCTAATAGGCAATACGTATCGCGATATGCTATCAGAAGAAAGATTAGATCGTGTTGCCAAAGAACAGCCATCGGTCAGTATTGACGATAGCAGCCTGCGCATTTGTGGACAATTGGATCGGCATAAGTCCGATTCATTCCAATTCTCAGTACACGTAAATCGAGGTCACTCATGATAACCCGCCGCAATATTCTCAAAGCAACATCTGGTATCATGCTTGCCAGTGCAATTGGTAGGAGCGCAACGATGGCATTCGCCGCTGATAGTGATTGGCACATGCCTGATGAGGGTGATCCGCATACGGCGACATGGATGGCATTTGGGCCCAGTGAAGACGTCTGGGGCAAGAAACTCATGCGCGGCGCACAGAACAATCTGGCGTTGATTGCAAAAGCCATTTCTGCCCATGAGCAAGTGAATATGCTCGTGCGCGAAGAGGACCATGAAACAGCGGAGCGCCTGTGTGGTTCTGCGGTTAAATTGTTCGTGCACGAGATTGATGATTTGTGGATGCGCGACACTGGCCCGGTGTTCGTCAAGAACAGCGCAGGCAAACTGGCTGGCGTTGATTTCAACTTTAATGGCTGGGGCAACAAACAGGAACACGACGGCGACGCTGAAGTGGCGGAGTTCGTCACAGGCAAGGCGAACGTGGAAACGCTGCGCACCAAGCTCATCCTGGAAGGTGGCGGTATCGAAGTGGATGGTAAGGGAACAGCCATTATCACGGAGAGCTGTGTGCTGAACAAGAACCGTAATCCTGATGTCAGCAAGGAACAGTGCGAGGCTGAACTGAGCCGCCTTCTGGGGCTCAAGAAGATCATCTGGTTGCCGGGGATTAAAGGTAAAGACATTACGGATGGTCATACGGATTTCTACGCCCGTTTCATCAGTCCCGGTGTGGTTGTTGCCGGACTTGATAATGATCCGTCCTCCTATGATCACGCGGTCACCAAACGGCATCTCGAAATCCTCAAGGATGCCACTGATGGCACTGGGCAGAAGCTCAAGATCATTGTCATACCGGGACCAGGCAGCGTGCGCTCTCAATATGAGAACAAGGAGTTCGCTGCGGGTTACATCAATTTCTATCTGTGCAACGGCGCAGTCATCGTGCCCGAATTTGGTGATGCAAAGGCTGATCGTTACTGCCGTGATGCATTGAAAGATGCACTGCCCAACCGCGAGATCGTTCAGTTGAACATTGATGCGATTGCGGCTGGGGGCGGCGGCATTCACTGCACGACACAGCAACAGCCTGCGTAAGGTCTGATACGTCACTCCATTCGTTTTGGCTGAAATCGGGTTTCGGTATCTTTTCGCATGGGAGGATACCGGACCCAACTTGCTCGATTATATGAGGGACAGGACGGCATACCCCAACTGGGTGACTCACGTCGCAGTGAGGTCGGTCGCATACTACTCAAGACGCCATCAATAATAATGGGGAAGGCGTCTACTTCGAGGAGGTATGTTCCTGATGGTAATAGCCGCTTTCCGTCGTAATACGGCGCTGGGGTCGGATGAACAGGTACGTGTAGAGCGAAGCAGCGGTGAGACCGCACCTGCAATTCAGATTGCAGCCGAGGTAACGGGCCTTCAGAAAATCTACAATCCATCAACACCACAAGCTTTTCAGGCACTGAAAGATATCAACCTGACAATTCGCTCCAATGAGTTCTTCACTTTGTTGGGGCCATCAGGGTGTGGGAAAACAACACTTCTGCGCATCCTTGGCGGCTTTGAAGCCATGACCGAGGGAACGTGCAGGATCTTTGGTCAGGATGTGAGTTTGTTGCCGCCCGAGGCTCGGCCGGTGAACACCGTTTTCCAGCAATATGCCCTGTTCCCTCATATGACCGTGCGGCGCAATATTGCTTTTGGGCTGGAAATGCTTGGTCGGCCAAAATCCGAGGTTGCCAGCGTCGTTGATAGGATGCTGGCCTTGGTAAGCATGACTGATTATGCGGATCGTAAGCCGGATCATCTCTCGGGTGGTCAGCGTCAGCGCGTTGCATTGGCCCGTGCCTTGGCGCCACAACCTAAATTGCTGCTGCTTGATGAACCGCTTTCCGCGCTTGATTTGAAACTGCGGCAGAAAATGCGGTTGGAGCTGAAAGCACTTCAGCGCGAAACCGGGATCACTTTCATTTTCGTGACCCACGATCAGGAAGAGGCTCTTGCAATGAGTGATCGCGTAGCGGTGCTCAGTGATGGCCGTCTCCAACAGGTCGGTACTCCGGAAGAAATCTACGAACAGCCACAAAGCCGCTTTGTGGCTGATTTCATTGGTGAGTCCAATTTGCTCTGCGCAACAGTCAATCGCATCGACGGTGCATTGGTCGAGTTTCGACTTGCGGGGCTTGGCTCTGTGAATCTGAATTGCAGTGAGATTCTGCAGGTCGGTCAAGAAGTGACGCTCTCCATACGCCCTGAGCGTATAGCGCTTTCAGCGGTGCGCGGGCAGTGTGGTCTTGGTCCGGCTGTTATTTTTGATCGTACCTATCTTGGCAATGCAGTCGAGTATCATCTGCGTGCGGGCGAGCAAACATTGACCGTGCGTTCGCCGCGCGGAGGGCTGCGTGGCCTTCAGGATTTTGCGCCGGGGGACAGCGTGTTTTTGGCATTTGAGCCAAATGCACCAAAGGTGCTGACAACATGACAGCACAAGCCGAGTTGCGATCCCCATTTCGTGTTTCAAAGCGACTGGCTTTTACTGGTCTTTTGCTGCCTGCAGTCGGCGTCATCACCATATTCATGATTGCCCCGGTCGCGATTGTGTTCGTCTATTCGTTTCTCGAGCCCGCTCGCTACGGCGGAGTAGTCTGGAATTTCTCGGTTGAGGGATATCTTCAAATCCTGTTCGAACGGGATTTCGTGGACGGAAGTCTTCAATTCTCGGCCGATTATCTGGTGATCCTGTGGCGGTCGGTGTTTCAGGCGGCAATCTGCACTGTCCTGTGCCTCATGATCAGCGTGCCGACGGCTTATTTCATCGCCACACGATCCGAGCGCACGAAGCCGATATGGATATTTCTGATTACGGTGCCCTATTGGGTGAACCTTTTGATCCGGACGATTGCGCTGCTTTTCATTCTGCGAGACGACGGTCCACTCAACAAGGCTATCATGATGACCGGGCTCACAACCAGTCCGTTGCCGCTAAGCTATAACAATTTTGCCATAGGCTTGGGGCTGGTCTACAGCTTTTTGCCTTTCATGGTTCTGCCGCTCTATTCGGCATTTGAGCGATTTGATTTCCGATTGCTGGAAGCCGCTTACGATCTTTATGCCTCGCGCCGGGTGGCCTTCTTTAAAATCGTTTTGCCAGTGATGCGCCCCGGTTTGATCGCCGGAAGTCTGCTCGTTTTCATTCCATCGATTGGCTCTTATCTCGCGCCCGATATTCTCGGCGGTGGCAAGACACTGATGATCGGCAATCTGATCGGAACGCAGTTTCAGGGCGCTCACAATTGGCCCTTCGGCGCTGCACTTTCAATGATCCTGCTTACAGTCACCCTGATTGTACTGATCTGGATGGCGCGGCGCTCCGCGCGCAAGAATACGGGGTACTAAGCGATGGCTAACGCTCGTATGAAAGACATCCGCGCATTTTCCGGCTTTGGTTCAATTGCGGTTGCTGGCGTTCTTTTCCTCTATTTGCCAATCCTTTTTCTCTGTGTCTATTCCTTCAACGATGGACGCTCGGTGAGCCAGTGGAGTGGATTTTCATTTCGTTGGTACATCACGGTATTCGGCAATAGCGGCATCAAGGCTGCCGCCATGAATTCGCTCACCATCGCGACCATAGCCGCATCGGTTTCGACGGTGCTTGCGCTCGGCGCTGCAATGGCCACCGTCAACAGAAGGTTTAAAGGTGAGACGCTTGCCTATGCCACACTGACATTTCCGCTGATGGTGCCTGAAATTGTAACAGCAGTCGCATCTCTCGTGTTCTTTGTATCGTTAGGTGTCCGCCTTGGGTTCAGTACAATTCTCATCGCCCATATCGTCTTCTGTATTCCGTTTGCCTACCTGCCGATACGGGCTCGGTTGGAAGGCATGGATGCAACGCTCAACGCTGCGGCTGCCGATCTCTACGCGTCCCCAATCCGTGCGTTCTGGCGCATAACATTGCCACTTCTTGCGCCAGGTCTCATGTCTGGCTGGTTGCTGGCCTTCATTATCTCGCTTGATGATTTCATCATCACCGCGCTGGTTGCTGGGCCCGGCTCAACCACTCTACCGCTGCATATTTACGGCATGTTGCGGCTGGGCATTACGCCCGAGGTGAACGCCATTTCCACGATGATGCTTGTCGGTTCGATCGTGCTTTTGGCAATCGCGGGTGTCCTTGGGCGCTCCAGCAAGAATTCATGAGCTTCATAAAAAGGGAGAACAAATGCCATGAAATTGAATTCCATTTTACTCACAACGGCAGCAATCGCATGGGCCTCGCCAGCGTTCGCAGCCGGAGATTTGTTCATCTACACCTATGGTGAATACACACCGCCGGATCTGGTGGCCAAATTCGAAAAAGCATTCGACGTCAAGGTCCATGTCGACACGTTCGACTCCATGGAGACTATGCTCGCCAAGCTTCGCGCTGGGGCAGGTGGCTATGATATTGTTGTGGCTGGTGACCCAAACATACAGCTGATGATCAGCGAGAACATGCTCGAAAAGATCGACGTCAATGCGATGCCGAATTACGTCAATGTCGATGAACGCTGGCGGGATGTATATTGGGATAGCGGGCGTCAATATTCTGCGCCGTGGGCGTGGGGGTCGACGAGCTTCATGGTCGACAGCGCGGTTGTCAAAGGCGATATCAACACTCTGGGCGTGCTGTTCAATCCTCCTGCTGAGGTCAAGGGCAGGATCAACATGATGCGCGACGTCAACGAAGTGATCAACATTGCGCTTCGTTATCTGAACCTGCCGCGTTGTAACGAAAACCCTGAAGACATGAAGAAGGTGCTTGAGCTGCTTGAGACACAAAAGCAGTGGGTGAAAAGCTATAATTCGGAGTTCAAGGAACCGCTGGTTTCCGGTGAAGCCGTCGCTTCAATGGCGTGGAATGGTTATGCCATGCGTGCGAGAGATGAAAAGCCGTCGCTTGTCTATGTCTATCCCAAGGAAGGGTTCACCGGTTGGATGGATAATCTGGCCGTCCCCAAAGGCGCACCGGATATTGAGAATGCAAAGACATTCATCAACTTCATGATGAACCCGGAAAATGCGGCGATGGTCAGTACCTATGCCCGCTATTCCAACGGTATCAAGGGTTCCGAAAAATTTGTGGACCCGAAACTGGCAACTGCGCCGGAGTTGGCGCCCCCAGCGGGAACGCCTGCGCCTGAGTTCATTCCGAATTGCAGCCCAGCCTCGACCAAACTTTATGATCGCGTCTGGACCAAGCTGCTGAACTGATCTGACCCACTCTCCGGGGTCATATTGGCCCCGACTTCTGGAGAAACAAATGACTGCTGTATCAAACCTTAGCCGCTCAAATGACAGAACGTCGTGGGAGAAAGACCGGGATCACGTTTTGCATCCCTATACCGACTTTTCCACCTTTGCCGAAAGCGGTAGCCAGATCATCGAAAAAGCGCAAGGAATGTATGTGACCGATACTCAAGGTCGTAAATTCCTTGACGGTATTGCCGGGCTCTGGTGCGTAAACATTGGCCACGGACGGGCGGAAATGGCCGATGCCGTGTCGCGCCAGATCATCGATATGCAGTATTACAATCCCTTTGGTGCATCCTCAAATATACCGGCGGCCGAACTTGGTGCGCGCTTGGCGGAACTTGCTCCGGGCTCGCTCAATCATGTCTATTATTCCTGTGGCGGCTCGACAGCCAACGAGATGGCCGTGCGCATTGCGCAATATTATTTTGCCATGAAGGGCATGCCCTTCAAGCGCAAGATCATTTCCCGCAACAATGGCTACCATGGCGGTACGTATATTGCGGCCAGTCTGACCGGTATTCATGGAACGAAGTATGGTTTCAATCAGGTTGGTGAGGATTTCATCCATCATGTTTCCGCCGCTGATCTTTATGCCAAACCATCAAGTATGACAGACGGGGCCTATTGCGACTTCCTTGTCAACGAGTTCGAAAACAGGATTTTACAGCTTGGTCCCAACAACGTAGCCGCGTTTATCGCGGAGCCAATTATGGGGGCGGGCGGGGTTCTTGTGGCGCCCGTGGGATATCACGCGCGAATGCGTGAGGTTTGCGATCGCTACGAGGTTCTCTACATCGCTGATGAGGTCGTCACGGCATTTGGCCGTCTGGGCGAGTGGTTCGCCTCCGCATCGGTCTATAACTATCAGCCTGACATCATCGTATGCGCCAAGGGGATCACGTCGGGTTACATTCCGCTTGGGGCCACGCTGATTTCCGATGAGATTTACGACGTGATCAGCCGTCCGCAGTGTGAGGGCGGGGTGTTCTCCATGGGGCTGACCTATTTTGGCCACCCAGTTGCCTGTGCTGCGGCGCTGAAGAACATCGAGATCATGGAGCGTGAGGGACTGCTTGCGAATGCAGCGAACACGGGCGCTCATCTGCAGGAAGCTGCGAAGAAGCTTCTGGATTTGGACATTGTCGGGGACGTGCGCGGTCGCGGTCTGATGTTGGGGATCGATCTGGTTACCGATAAGGCAACCAAAGCCCCACTTCCGGCATCTGAAAACGCAGCCGAGCTCATTTTCATGGGATGCATTGAACGCGGCGTCATTGTGCGCCCGGTCGGTAGTCGCATCATTGTATCACCGCCGCTGATCATTGATAGCGCGCAGTGCGATGTGATCGTTGCGGCGATAGCAGATGCAATCAAAGATTTCATGGCAGCACGTTAATCGTTAAAGGAGAGACAGATGCGAAAGCTGACGGTTGCTGCGACCCAGATGGCATGCAGTGACGATATCGATGATAACATCCAACGGGCCGAAGACCTTGTTCGGCTGGCCGCCGAGGACGGGGCGCAGATCATCCTGCTTCAGGAGCTTTTTCAGACCCCGTATTTTTGCCTTGAACAGCGGCTTGATCATTTTGATCTTGCGCGACCTTTGGCGGATAATCAGGGGGTTGCCCATTTTCGCGCCCTGGCGAAGCAGCTTGGGGTCGTACTGCCGATTTCCTACTTTGAACGGTCAGGGGCGGCTTATTATAATTCGCTGGCAATCATTGATGCTGACGGCGCGTTATTGTGGAACTATCGCAAGACACATATTCCACAGGCACTCGGATATCAGGAAAAGTTCTATTTCAGCCCTGGTGATACGGGTTTTCGCGCCATCCAGACCAAGTTTGCGCGTATTGGATGCGGCATATGCTGGGATCAATGGTTTCCCGAGACGGCCAGATCGCTTGTCCTGAAGGGTGCTGAACTTCTGCTTTTTCCGACCGCCATCGGCAGCGAGCCGTTAAATGCAATGCTTGATTCATCTGGCCATTGGCAGCGGACCATGCAGGGTCACGCAGCAGCAAATATCGTGCCACTGGTTGCATCCAACAGAATCGGGACGGAGGCAGAGGGGGAGACCTCGACGACGTTTTACGGCAGTTCGTTTATAGCCGATCATACTGGGGAAAAGATCGCCGAAACGAATAAAGTCGATGAGACTTACCTCACAGCCAAATTCGATCTGGATGAGATCGAGGCCTATCGCCGTGCCTGGGGTGTGTTTCGGGATCGCCGACCGGAAATGTACACCGCGCTGCGGACCCTGGACGGGCAAAGCATCATCGAACGCTAAAGGTCAGGTGCATCTGCCTGCGTTATGAACCAGTCCCACAATTCGGTAACTCCGGGGCGTTTCAGGTTGCGCGGGTGTGCGAGGAGATAGTAGGAGCGGCTGGAAGGTACTGCATTGCCAAGGGTCACCAGATCGCCGTTCTTAAGCCGCTCGGCTGCAAGACGCATGCTGCCGAGACAAATTCCAAGACCCCGGGCGGCGGCATCCAGCACCATGCCGGAATCTGAGAAATTGAGCCCTTTGACGAAGCCGGGCCTTATGACACCGGCGGCAACGAACCAGTTCTGCCAGTCTTCCTCCTCCTCGTGATGCAGCAATGGGAAGTCCTGCAAGGTGCGCGGGGTAACGGTATCAGGCAAACGCCGCCGCAACTCCGGGGAGCACATTGGCCTCAGTTCATCGCCGAATAGCCTGATAGCAACCAGTCCATCCCAACTGCCGCGTCCGCGTGCAATCGCAAAGTCGATCTCGGAATGCGTGACATCGGGTTCAGAGTCCGAGGTCACCAGCCACGGCTCGATATTCGGCAAGTCGTGAATAAGGGTCGCAACGCGCGGCATGTACCAGCCGGTTGCAAAAGCATGGGGCATCATGATCACGATCGACCCGGGCTTGGTGTAGAAATCCAATCGTCTGATGCCAAGGCGAAGTGTTTCCAATGCTGAAGCTGCAGTTCCTCGCAGATCCCGTCCGGCATCTGTCAGTTCTACCTTGCGGTTAATTCTGTGAAACAGCAGCTGTCCCAACTGATTTTCGAGCGCTTTGATCTGATGGCTCACCGCCGATTGAGTCATATTCAGTTCGATGGCCGCCAGTGAAAAACTCTCCAGTCTGGCTGCCGCTTCAAAGCCGACCAATGCACCGAGAGGTAGATTTCGATAGGTGGAATGCATGAATATCTCTCATGGAATAGCTGAGAATTTCGCGTTTGAATAACAGAAAATCCTCGGATTAACTAGAGATAGAGCATCAAGACCAATTTAATTGATGAGAAATTTCTATTCAAAGGAAGCGCCAGTGACCAACCAGACGCCACGCCAGGCAGGCTTTAAAATGCCCCCGGAATGGGCCGCACACAAACGTACCTGGATGATGTGGCCATGCCGCGCAGAGATATGGACTGATATTGATGCCACCAGACGCGACTATGCGGCGGTGGCCCATGCAATCCGTGAATTCGAGCCGGTGACAATGTCTGTTCGTCCGGAAGATTTTGCCGGGGCGCGGGCTATGCTTGACGACAATATTGATATCATCAAGGCCGACATTAATGACAGTTGGGCGCGCGATGCTGGTCCGTGCTTTCTGCGCAATGCGGATGGCCAGCGGGCCGGCACGCAATTCCGCTTCAATGCCTGGGGTGGAAAATATCATCCGCATGATGGGGACGCTGGATTTTCTGCAATTGTTTGCGACACAGCCGATGTGAAGTCATTTACGTCGAACCTCGTCGCTGAGGGCGGCGGCGTCAGTGTTGACGGCGAGGGGACAATCATCACGACCGAGACTTGCTTTCCCAATATCAACCGCAATCCCGGTTGGACCAAGGAGGCAATCGAGAATGAGTTGATGGAGATGCTTGGCGGCGAGAAGGTAATCTGGTTGCCCGGCAATCCTCTGGAAAACGAAACTGATGGCCATGTTGATGGTATTGCCGTTTTCGTCGCTCCCGGTGTTGTTCTGATGGAAAGCCCCGGTACCGAGCCGAACGAATGGAATGATTATATCCAGAAGAACCTTGATGCGATGGAAGGTCAGACGGATGCCAAAGGACGGCGGATCAGGATCGTGACCGTGCCCGAAGCTGTCGAAGCGCCTTCCGATCATCCGAAGTTCTGCCGTTCTTATGTCAATTCCTATCTGGTCAATGGCGGTGTGGTCATGCCCGTTTACGGTGTTGCCTCCGACACGCTGGTGCGCGGCATCTTCCGTTCACTCTTCCCGGAACGCCGCGTGCGCGAAGTGCGGATCGACTCCATTGCCATTGGCGGTGGCGGCATTCACTGTATTACGCAACAAGAACCCGCATGAGTGCGCTTGCCCGACAGGAAAGCATCAACTGGAGTAATCGAATGGACCATTCCACGACCAGCCAGATGACCTATATAGCCAATGCAGTGACAGCGGTCGGTAGTGGCGGCTTTCCGGAGATGCTTGGCAATCTATGTCTGAGCGTGTTCAACTTTGACAGTATTTTTATTTCGGTGTTCTCGCAAGATTTGCCACCGCGTCAGCTCTATTCCAATCTGGATGCCGAAGCGACGCGGCGCACAGTTGGTCCTTATCTAAGCCACGCCTATTTGCTTGACCCGTTTTATGGGCTCTTCAAGTCCGATATCGGCAATCGTGTCGTCAGCCTCGAGGAATGTGCGCCCGATGATTTTAAAACAACCGAATATTACAAAATCTTTTATTCTGAGATTGGCCTGCGTGATGAAGTGACCATTTTTGTTGGTGCCGGGAACGGCACCAGCATTGCTCTATCTCTTGGGCAACGCTACTCCGACGTGCATTGTCCTCCAGAGGCAACTGCGCAACTGGATGCGTTGTTGCCCGTTATCGCGGCACTGTGCCACAAACATTGGCCCAATCTCGATGTTCCTGGCAATCAGGCTTCTCCCGATATGGGACTGGTGTTTGACCGCTTTGGCACCACGAGATTAAGTACCCGCGAAGCTGAGATCGTTCGGTTGATGCTGAAAGGACATTCAACAAAATCCATTGCTCGTTTGCTCGGCAACAGCCCGGAAACGATCAAGGTTCATCGCAAACGCATCTACGCCAAACTGAAAATTTCCTCTCAGGGTGAGTTGTTCTGCAAGTTTATTGGCGCACAGGCGGCAGCGCCAACAGAGGCGGAAGCGGCTACAATGATGCTTTCATAAACTTAGTCCGGCAACTCGGACCTGATAAGAGCAGGCGCGGTATTCTTGAGTAACGCAACCAATTGGCTTTGCTGATGCGTGCCGGTCTTGTGAAACAGCCGCTCCACATAAGCGCGCGCCGTGGAGTTCTTTAGGTTTGTCATCTTTGCTGCGTCTTTCAGCGAAAGACCTGACGCAATCAGACAAGCCAATCTGGCTTCGGATGGGGTCAGCTTGAAAACAGCGCGGATATGTTCGTTCAGACCTTCCGAATTCGCCATATGTATTTTCTTCATGACGACAGTCGCGCAGTATCCCCTAGTGCCCGTTGGGAAGGACGCATCGAACGCTGGCGCAACTTCCAGAACACAGTCTGCTCCCGCCGCGGTTTCCGAGCTTTTTTCCAATACGATTCGTCCTTCTGAGCCGGTTGTCCCGCCACCCACGCCGTACCCACAGGCTTCAGCAATCAGTTTTCGCAGTGGACGAAGAATATCGGGCTTGGCTGCAAGAAATCCATCTCGTAGCGTCAAGGCTGTCTCGTCGGTTGTGAGCCAGGCTTTGGCAATATCATTGATTTCAAGAATGCGCAGGTCTGGAGTAACCAGCATTATGCCGAAAGACAGACGTGAAAATGTAGAACGCAATGCGTTCGCGACTTTTATCTGCTTGTTAATCAGGCTTGCCCGTTCGAAATGCGGAACCAGCAGCTCAAAAATTTCAACATCCTTGTAGTTGCATGTGTTGGGTTTGGCATTACGCTTTATATCAATCAGCATTGCATTGTCAGTTGTACGGTCATCGTATGATCTATCATGGGGATTGTGCGATTTTACCCGCGTCTTGCCAAAGTCGCGGCGGCTATATTGGCTGATATCAAAGATGTTCGTGCCGGAGGAGAGTTTCTCGGAGCCTCTGGCGAAAGAAAAATTGCTGGCGGCTTGAGACTGATCCAGACCATCGCCGTAATTCGGGAAATAGCCATGGCCCGGATTGGCTGAAAATGCATTGCTTGCCAGCTTGTAAATGGAGTGATTGGTGACTGGTATGCTGGGGCTGTCCAGAAATTCGCGTATCGTCTTGACCGCAGGATTCCATTGTTCAGGATTGTGGGCAGCCTGATAAATCAGGCCAATCAGTTCAGTAACCTGCGCAAGCGTCGGTTCTATCATGCCAAATCCTTCTGACGGCTAATTCTGTTTGGTGCGCTAAACCTGCTGGCATCCGTTGGAAAAGCGCACCCAACTTTGACATCCAGAGAGGTTGGAACTTAAGCTGAAATTTCAGATCAAGAAAATTAATGTTGAAGGTATCTGACATTATCGTTCATAATGCTTGGATGTCGCGAAATCTGGATATCGACCTTCTCAGAACATTTATGGCGGTTGCTGATCATGGCAGCATGACGGCCGCTGCAAATGCACGTTACCTAACGCAGAGTGCTGTCAGTCAGCAGATCAAGCGATTTGAGGATATGCTCGGATCGCCCCTTTTTGAACGGAATCGCCGTGGTCTTCGACTGACACCCCCAGGCGAACGACTGCTTACCAAGGCACGGCGTATTCTGGCGCTTAATGATGATATCTGGTCGGAGATGACAGCGGATGCTCTGCAGGGAAAAGTCAGGCTTGGTTTGCCCTATGATCTCGTCAGCGTCATCACCGTGCCGGTTCTGAAAGCTTATGCCGAAGCTTATCCGCTCGTCGAAGTGTCTTTGATGTGCGCGTCTTCACCTGAATTAACGACTGCGCTGGACAGGCGGGAGGTCGATCTTGTCCTTCTCGAAGAGGAAGTCGATTCAGATCAGGCTGAATACTCGCGTGTGGAGCAGCTTGTCTGGATCGGTGCCAGAAATGGCGGAGCGCATTTGAAGACACCCCTGCCTGTATCGATGGTCGCTGAAACCTGTGCGTTCCGCCCCGCGGTTCTTTCTGCACTCGGGTATCAGGCGCGACCGTGGAGAACAGTCTTCGAGAACGGTAATATTGAGGCGACCATGGCCATGGTGCGGGCTGACCTTGCTATCACAGCATTGTTGACCAGTACGGTTCCGGCGGATCTTCGCATATTGACAGTCGATGACGGCCTTCCTGATCTGCCCCAGTTTTCTATCGGTCTGCATATAGCGAAAGGCAGTGTAACGTCGCCCGTATCAGAAATGGCGAAGTATATTCGCGCTGGCTTGACCGGTTGAGTTGGCATCTGCCTACCTGTTTCAAAGCGTTTGCAAAGCTCGGCGACTGGATTGCATTATGATAGATGGGATACGTCAACACTGCGGGGAATGATGAAGTTAGGTTTTGTAGGATCTGGTGCGATCACCGAGGCAGTTATCACTGGCTTGATGAAATCAAGATCGGATATCAGTGCTGTCGTGGTTTCGCCGCGCAGTGCGCACATCGCATCCCGGCTGGCAGCGAAATTTCCCATCGTGCGCATGGGAATGGACAATCAGGATGTGATTGACAGCGCTGATATCGTGTTTCTTGCAATAAGACCGCAAATTGCCGAAGAAGTGATAGCCGAGCTTAGATTTCGCGAACATATGCAGGTCGTGAGCTTTATTGCTGCCGTCCAAATCGAGACACTCGCCAGCTGGATCAAGGTACCAGTCACGATTACCCGGACAATCCCGCTGCCATTCGTGGCTGAGTTACAGGGCGCGACGGCAATCTATCCGCCCAACGACCTGATCGCTGACCTGTTTTCCCCGCTTGGCGTTGCAGTTCAAGCAAAAGACCTCAAGCAGTACAATCTTTTTGGGGCAGCGAGTGCGCTGATGGCCACGTATTTTGGGTTGTTGGAAACAAGCGCCCGTTGGCTTGAAGCGGAAGGAATGTCCTATGATGAGGCGAGCAGCTATTTAAGACAGCTGTTTGGCGGACTGTCCCATGTAACGGGCGCATCGCAGGCGCAATCATTCGAGGAAATGGCGTCTGAGTTTTCGACAAAGGGCGGTCTCAACGAGCAGGTGTTCACCGAATTTACCGACAATGGTGGAACAAAGGCTCTGACACTCGCTCTTGAATCCGTACTCAGGCGCATTGAACAGAGGTGATTGAGCGAAACCTGTTGGCAGTCCGTTGGTCGTCTCCCTTTGCTGATATGAGGTGTGCCGCGTCTTTTTCTACCAGGGCTTAGCTACCCAAATTGGAGACTATCGGTATGAACACGCGATTTCTGGAAGCATTCGTGTGGGTGGCGCGACTGGGCAGTTTCCGTAGTGCGGCTGACCGGCTCAATATGACACAAAGCGCCATTTCCAGCCGTATCGCCTCACTCGAAAGCGAGTTCGGAAAACGCCTGTTCGACCGCGAAGTTCGCGAAGTTCGCATTACAACCGCAGGACGCATGTTGCTCGACTATGCGGAGCGCATCTTGGATCTCTCCCGTGAGATGAATGGGGCATTGGCGCCCGGTGCCAAGCTAACCGGTACCGTACGCATTGGTGCTGTCGAAACCATTCTCTACACTTGGCTCATCCCATTTCTGGAGCGTGTACGTCAGGCGCATGGGGAACTGGAAATCGAACTGACTGCGGAGCCGACGATCCGGCTGCACGAACAGTTGCGGCGAGGGCAGCTTGATATTGCCTTGCAGACCAATGCCATTCTGGGTGACGGAATTCTCAATCAGCGGATGGGAACGATGCCGATGGCGTGGATCGGCAGGCCCGATGACGATTGGGGCGACGGAAGTCCATTGCCTATTGCACGATTTGTCCAACGGCCAGCCATAACAATGTCACGGGGATCGCAGCCTCACGACGCACTTTTGCAGGCTTGCCGGGATGCCGGGATTCAACCCAAACGCGTGCATTGCGTAAGCTCACTTGCTGCAATATCGCGTTTGGTGAGTGCAGGTTTCGGTGCGGCACTTGTGCCTTTGGCGCCTTTCCGTGACGAACTGTCTGCAGGACGATTGGTTGTTATCCCATGCGCCACCCGCATGGTTCAACTGCATCTTATGGCCAGCCTTATGACAGACCCGAGTAGTCAGACAGTCGAGGTCATCGGCGCCATGGCGCGGCAGGAGGCTGCGCAGTATGCGCTCAGTGTAGGCCCTGACTTCGCTATCCCCGGACCCGAGGAAAGCAGATAGAAGCTATATAATTCATAAGCTTAGCTGTTTTCTTGGCTTTAAAAGATGGTTTGTGGGAGCCGAAAATTGATTGCCCGGCTTCAAACAGTTTTATCGATCACTCGTGATCGGAAAAACGCGTTTGACCCAAACTCACTTGTTCGTTGTTCTTTACCTCATCATTATGGAGGCATTGATCAAATGACAGGACCAAACACCGCAACGCAGGAAGAGGCAGTTCCAGCACCGTCGGGTATGCTGTTTGTCTGGTCTGATGTCGACCCTTCGGGCGAAGATGATTATAATCGATGGTATGACCGGGAGCATGTGGAAGAACGCGTGCGCATTCCGGGTTTCAGTTCCGGCACACGGTATCAGATTATTGGTGCGGGTCGCCGTTACCTCGGTCTCTACAGAACAACGTCCCTCGATGTTTTCGCCAGCCCCGCCTACGAGAAAGCCTTCACACGTCAGACCCCATGGTCTGTAACCAATCTGGGCCGGATGATTGATCCGATGCGCCGCGTCTGTTCTGTGACTGCCGAGACAGGATTTGGAACCGGAGCATATCTGGCGGTTCTGCGGCTTGATCGGTTGCCAACTGAAATGGAAACCGTGGCGCTTCGTGGGGCAGGGGCAATTGTTCAGGAGCTGCCGGGTGTTATTTCCACGTCGCTTCTTATTCCGGACACGATCAAATCCACGCCATTGCCCAATGAAGCGAGAGATGGACGTGTTCTCGATCCCATCCTGTTGATTGAGGCCAGCAGTGAAAACGCGGTTCGCGAAGCTGCCGCCAAGGCGAGCAATTTCATCTCACCTGGCACATCCTTGCAAACGGCGTTCCTTGAGTTGCTGTGGCGACTGCAGGCATCCGACTTGTCGTCACATTTGAGCGACACGCAGACCGTCGCCGCTTAAACCGCTCACTTTGGCTCTGGACCAACCAAGAAGGACTAAAACTGAAATGCCTCGCACGCCCATCTTCGCAAGGGCGTGCCCTCCGACGAACAATCTTACCTACAAGAAAAACAATAGAGGGGTTACTCATGCAAACTGTAAGCACTGTCGACCACATCCAAGCACCCGCTCATTCCCAAAATCAAACCAAACGGCTGGCCACAGCCAGCATGGTGGGTACCACGCTTGAGTGGTATGATTTCACCATTTATAACACTATGGCGGCGCTGGTATTCAGCCACCTGTTCTTTCCCAATTTCGATCCGTTGGCAGGAACCATCCTCGCCTTTTCGACCTATGCAGTTGGTTATGTGTCGAGGCCCTTGGGCGGCATTATATTTGGTCATCTTGGCGATAAGCTGGGCCGCCGTGCGGTACTGGTGGCAACATTGATCGCAATGGGCCTGACAACCGCTCTGATGGGTCTGCTTCCAACCTATGCATCAATTGGAGCACTCGCGCCGCTGCTTCTGGTTGCACTGCGCTTCCTGCAGGGCGTCGCTCTCGGCGGCGAATGGGCAGGGGCTGTTCTGCTCTCGGTGGAGCATGGCAGGCAGGATCGGCGGGGGCTCAATGCATCATGGACTCAGGTAGGTCCGTCATTTGGGACATTGCTTGGCACAGGTTTGATTGCAGCGATTACAGCGACGATGTCTGACGAGGCATTCCTGGCCTGGGGCTGGCGCATTCCTTTCATCGTCAGCCTTGCTCTGGTCACGTTCGGCCTTTGGGTGAGGAGTGGGGTAGGTGAGTCCCCAATGTTTAAGAGCCTAGAGGAGTCAGCGGCCAAAGCAAAAGCACCCATCAAGGAAGTCCTGAGTCTTCACTGGCGTCGTCTGCTTCTTGCCGGCGGGTCCCGTATCGGGTCTGATGTCCTGTATGGTTTGATTGTCGTCTTTACGCTGACTTACGTTACGACCGTATTGCATCTGCCGCGCTCAACGGCCCTCGTTGCTGTGCTCATTGGCACTGCCTGCAACGCCATAGCCGTGCCTTTCTTTGGAGCCTTGTCGGACCGTTGGGGACGGCGCACGGTTTATGGTCTTGGTACAGCTGGCGCTATTGTTTGGGCGTTTGTGTTTTTTATGCTTCTCGACACGGCGCAACCGCTGATGATCGTTTTAGCTGTCGTTGTCGGATTACTTCTACACGCCGCCATGTACGGGCCACAGGCCTCCTTCGTGATTGAGCAATTTCCGACCAGAGTTCGCTACAGTGGTTCATCCCTCGCCTATACATTTGCGGGGATTGTCGGTGGTGGTTTTGCGCCCTTGATCATCGCGGCATTGTTCCAAAATTATAACCACACCGTCGCAATCTCTCTCTACGTGGCTGGCGCTTTGTGCGTAACGGGTCTTGCCCTGTTGTTTGCCCGTGAAACAGCACGCAGGCCACTGGAAGACTAATTGCCCTTTCAACCGGATGATCCAATAAACAGGAGCTTTGTCATGAATGTCCTTTCCTTTGTACTACCTGACGGCCGAGAGTTGCGTGCTCCAATCAACTCTCTCGTCATTGCGGGCTGGGCGGGACGCAATGTTGCGGCCGTCGAGCACCATATCGAAGAACTCGCGGTGCTGGGTGTTCCCCGGCCCAGCACCGTGCCACTCTATTATCGGGTCGCGGCAGATCAGTTGACGACCGCCTCTGAAGTTGAGGTCCTCGGGCCTGAAAGTTCGGGGGAGGCAGAGATCATGATTTTGTCGTTGGACGGAGAACTCTTCGTTGGTCTTGGATCAGACCATACGGATCGCAAGGTGGAAACTTATTCCGTCGCAGTCTCGAAACAACTTTGTACCAAGCCTGTGGCACGCGCGTTGTGGCGATTTGAAGAGGTGGAAAAGCACTGGGACGAATTACAGCTTCGATCATGGATTACGGTTTCTGGTGAACGCGTTCTCTATCAGGAAGGTAGCGTGGCATCGCTGTTGAATCCCGGGGAATTGATCCGCCGTCATACCGAAAACGCACCCCTGGCGTCCGGAACAGCGATGTTCTGCGGCACCTTGGCAGCGATCGGGGGAATAAGGTCATCAGATCGGTTCGAAATGGAACTGAATGATCCCGTGTTGAAGCGGACAATCAGGCACACATACAATGCGCACGTCTTACCTATGGTCGCTTGAAGACGATATTGTGAGAGGCTCCTGCCTAGCTCTCTTCTCCCCTACCCAATAAGCTGAAACAATTAGCCGAGCTTATACTCCCACCACCAACACGAGGGGCACATGATGGATAAAGAACGGCGCGCGATCCTTCAGGCAAGTGCTATTGGCGCAGCCATGGCTGGCGTCAATTCTTTCCTTCCCCATGCGCTCGCGCACAATGCTTCTACATCAGGAAACTCCATGCACGATCGATCGATTACGGACCTTTCACGCAGCCTTTCAGAGGGCAAAATCACAAGCCGGCAATTGGTTGACGAAGCGTTGGCCGCGATCAATGACCCTAACGGTGAAGGCAAGCCTTCATTCATCAAGGTTCATGCCGAGAAGGCGAAGCTCGCGGCTGACGCAATCGATGCAAAGCGCAAGCAAGGTCACAAGCTGCCAGTTCTTGCCGGTATCCCCATATCCGTGAAGGATTTGTTTGACGAAGCTGGAGAAACGACACTTGGCGGATCAACGGTGTTGATTGGTCAGCCTGCTGCGACGAAGGATTCCGTTGTTGTCCAGCGTTTGAGAGAGGCGGGGGCTATTATAATTGGCCGTACCAATACGGTCGAATTTGCCTACACAGGTCTTGGCATCAATCCACATTACGGCACTCCCAAAAATATCTTCGATCGTGCAACCGGACGCATTCCCGGGGGTTCGACGTCAGGGGGCGCCATTTCCGTAACGGACGGAATGGCGGCCGGTGCGATTGGTACGGATACAGGCGGATCACTGCGCATCCCCGCTGCTCTCAATGGCCTTGTCGGCTTCAAGCCGACACAGCGGCGGGTAACACTCGATGGCGTCATGCCGCTTTCAACGTCTTTTGACTCCGCAGGTCCAATTGGATGGACCGTAGAAGATTGCATCCTGCTGGACAGCGGCATCGCGGATCAAAAACTGGCAGCCCCCAAAAGTCTGGCTTTGAAAAATTTGCGGTTTGCTGTGCCGCAGGTTTATTTTCAGAATGACCTTTCGCCTGAAGTGGCAAATGCTTTTCATGCAGCGCTATCGAAATTGTCAGCCGCAGGCGCAAAAATCGTCGAGCTGCCGATGGCTGAATTTGAGATGACGCCCACAATCAATCCCAAAGGAATGATAACGGCCTCGGAAGCCTATGCCTGGCATCGCAAATTCCTGAAGGACGGAGCAGACAAGTACGACCCTCGCGTTCTTGCGCGGATCAAGACTGGTGAAATCATACTGGCCGCCGATTATGTTGATCTGCAAACATTGAGGCGCCAGTTCATACGCAACGTTAATGCTGCTGCTGCGGGTTATGACGCCATGCTGATGCCGACGACGCCAGATATCGCGCCGCCCATCGCTGAAGTCATCAAGGACGACGAGACCTATTACCGGATCAATGGACGCATGCTGCGCAATCCATCCGCGGTTAACATCTTCGACGGCTGCGCCTTGTCGGTCCCATGCCATGAGGCTGGAAACGCACCGGTTGGACTTATGATCGCTGGAATTCAGAATCAGGACCAGCACATCCTGGCTGTCGGACGATCAGTTGAATCCGTAGTCGGGCCCTCCCGCAGACGGTAATACAGTTCTGCAACGGCTCATGCCTGAGTTGCGACCAGTGCCAGATGCCTCTCACGGTTTTTGAGATGGTGGTATCTGGTGAGCCGCTTGTTGTCGTCCAATCTGCAACATCGCGATGCCGGTGAGAATGAGGATAACAGCTGCCAATTCCAGCCAGCCCACTTTCTCACCGGCGATCCAGCCGATGAGCAACGCGACAACCGGTGTGATATAGGTCGAGCCTGACGAGGCAATAGCACCGAGTTTTTCCAGTAAAAAATAGTAAAGCAAAAAGGCAGTTCCGGTTCCTAGAACGCCAAGTCCAACCACAAGGCCGATAGCCGCATGAGAATTCTCTAGTATTCGCCCGATCCCGGAGAAATCAGTCAGCGGGAGAAGGATAATCAAGGCCAACCCCATTTGCCAGGTGACAAGCGCCAGAGGCCGCAAGCTGAGTGGTGACAGAAAGCGGCGGACGTAAACATACGACAATCCAAGGACGATCGCACCTGACAGCATCCATATAACACCTACCAGGTTGACGGGGTTGTTTTCTCCCTCCCAGGGTCTTGTAATCAGAACAATACCGACAAAGCCTAAAACGACTCCTATCGCCATTAATCTGTTGAATTTCTCAGTCTGCAGAAACAAGAGCGAGGAGATCGAAGTGAACAAGGCTATCGACCCGCCCAGCACGCCAGCGATGCCCGAGGGGAGCAACTGTGTACCTTTCACAATCGCAAAATAGTAAAAGGCGGTTGCCGCAACGGACATGACGAAGAAATGCGGCAGATGGCGCAACTGGCTGCGATCGATCATACCTTTATGCCAAGCCGTGAATGCCAGCGGCAGAAAGCCGAAAAATACTCGCAGAAGGACGATTTGTTCAGGGCTGATAAGGGCGGCAGCCCATTTCATATAGATGAAATTGGAACCCCAGATTAGTCCGAGCGATATGAACGCAGCATAGGTAAGTATCATAGGGGCAATCCAGTAGTTCTGAGGGCGCCTGAAAATTGTCTCCTGAATTCTATTGCTGGATCTGGCGCGCTCGAACAGAATAGATGCGTCAATTACATGTTATGTATGCGACACTTGGCTTGAAGGAAGGGTATTCATGCGTGAGCGCTGGATAACAGGGCCGGGCCGCCCAAATGGTGAGGCTTTGCAACTGTCGGTTGGTTTCATTTTAGCGCGGCACTTCACGCTAAATGCTTTTGCCAACTTCATTGACGTTTTGCGGCTGGCGGCCGACGAAGGTGATCGCAGTCGGCCAATCCGTTGCGCGTGGAGTGTATTGTCCAACACGATGCACCCGGTAGCTTCGAGCAGCGGTGTGATGGTCGAACCGAATGAGCGGCTCGGTGATCCCGGCAAGTTTGACTACATCGCAGTGATAGGCGGGCTGATTGACGAGATTCCCAATCTAAATTCAGAATATTTGCGATATCTTCAACGGGCTGCGGCGGCAAAAGTACCGCTTATCGGCGTCTGTACCGGTGCCTTCATTCTACATCATGCCGGGCTGATGGATGGTTATCGTTGTTGCGTCAGCTGGTTTCACCACGCCGATTTCCTGGAGCAATTTGACGGTCTCCGACCGGTGTCCAACCAGATATTCATTGTCGACCGTGACCGACTTACCTGCCCCGGCGGTGCAAGTGCCGCGCATTTGGCCGCATTCCTGGTGGAAAAGCATATCGGCAAGGCGCCTGCCACCAAAAGCCTGCACATCATGATGATCAACGAGGCTGAGGTGGAAGAATCGCCGCAGCCAAGTCCTGCACTTGATTTCAACACCAGCGATCCCTTTGTAAGGAAAGCACTTTTGTTGCTACAGCAAAGCTTGGATGCGCCGATCTCTGTTAGCCAGATTGCCACGCATCTGGGCATCAGCAAGCGCCGCCTCGAACGGCATTTTAAACGGGTACTCGGGACATCTCCGCAGGCGGCCTTCATAGACATGCGATTGTCGCTGGCGCGTCAACTGATTGAAAATACCGATAAATCATTCACCACTATTGCGGTTGAATGCGGCTTCTCCGACTCGTCGCATTTCAGCCGGATGTTTCGCCGCCGCTTCGCGAGTACTCCGCGTGAGTGTCGCAAGTCGGCACTGAAATAAACAAACCCATAGAGTTGCAGAGTCAATCAAACGTGGCAAAGGCAGCGACGATCCGGGCTCTTACTGTGGGCCTACCGGGCGGGGTGGATAGACCGCCTGCACGGGCGCCGATTTGGGCGTGGCAAATATCGCGCCTGTTGCCATATTTGAAATGCCAGCGTGGGATTTTCCGGTGATCAGCATATCTTCATGCACCCAACCGATCATATCGGTGGCGGGAACCACAATACGATGCCACTTGCCGGTCTTGCTATAAGAGCGCATTTCGCGTCCCTTTTCGACGGTGCCCGCAGGGGCGGACTTATCCCATGCCTTGCTCCGCAAGGTCAGTCTTTCGCGGGCATAAACGACTGATGGCATCATGTTGGGCATATTGATGCCGCGTGGCGTCTGGATGACTGCCTTTTCTGCAGGGCCGATGGACAGATGTGGACGTTGCTCCGGCTGCAGTGGCTGCAGTTCTGCCCGCTGTATGGGCTTTGTCGTTACGGGCTGCACGCCAACAGCAACGGAAGGTCGTGGCACAGGAGCCGCCAACGTGAGTGCACGACTGTTTTCTTGTTGAGCGTCGCTTTTTGCAGGCTGTTTTCCTGTTGTCTCAGGCTTTGCAACTGTCGATTGTCCAGTACGTGTAGCTATACGCTCGAATAGGCTGGAGAATGTTGTTTGCGATTTTTTGGGCTGCGTCGCTACCCAGATGCTCAAAGCGCCAACTCCAACGATCACTGCCAGAGCCAATAATGAACCGGTGGAAGACGTCCGCGACGAAGATCGTGAGGATGACCGCTTCGGTGAACGTGACGATGAACGGGTGCTGCGCTTTCTCGTGGCCATATGGATCCTGCCCTTTTGAGCCCGGTGGTGGTCGAGCTAGGTCAAAGTCGTTTTGATAATATTCGCGAGCGCCGAATCGCGTTGTTATCAAACTGACAGGGCTTCCTTGGTATTTCGTTACCGGACCGCAAGCTCCGTGGAAAATCCGGACGAAAGCCTTTAAGGGATATAACCGATATAGGGACGAAATTGTACGAAGGATGCTGGCGACGTGCGCCTCGCTTAAGGGAGTTTCAATGGCACAGTTTATCAATAAGAGAGAAGATGTCGTCACGCAAGCGATTGATGGCATTTTGGCAACCTCGCAGGGTAAACTTACCCGCCTTGATGGCTTTCCGCATATTCGCGTCGTCATTCGCAGCGACTGGGACAAATCCAGGGTTGCCTTGGTTTCGGGTGGAGGTTCTGGTCATGAGCCCGCTCACGCAGGCTTTGTCGGAGCTGGCATGTTAACGGCCGCAGTCTGCGGTGATGTATTTGCGTCCCCGAGTGCGGATGCGGTTCTGGCTGGCATATTGGCAGTGACGGGATCGGCAGGTTGTCTTCTCATCGTGAAGAATTATACCGGCGACCGGCTCAATTTCGGCCTTGCGGCAGAACGTGCGCGCAGCTTCGGGCTGAAGGTGAACATGGTGATCGTCAATGACGATATTGCGCTGCCAGACTTGCCGCAGCCGCGCGGAATAGCCGGTACGCTGTTTGTACATAAGATTGCCGGTGCGATGGCAGAAAGCGGTGCAACTTTGGAGGCCATCACGCATGCCGCCAAGAGGGTCATTTCCGGTATAAAAAGCATAGGCATGTCGCTTGATACCTGCACGGTTCCCGGATCACCCAAAGAGAACCGTATCCCTGCGGGAATGGCGGAACTCGGTTTGGGCATACATGGTGAAGCGGGCGTAGAGCAGATAGATTACACCGACGCCAAAACGGCGATGGGCGCAGTTGCCAGCAAGCTTGCGGCCCGTATGGACGACGCACCACATGTTGCTCTCATCAATAATCTCGGTGGTACCTCTGTCCTTGAAATGTCGGTACTGGTTCATGAACTGGTCAATTCATCAATTGGCAAGAACATTTCACATGTTGTTGGCCCGGCAGCCATGATGACCTCTCTCGACATGCACGGTTTTTCTGTTTCCGTTTTTCCTGCGGATAAGTCAGATCTCGAGGCCTTGGCTGAACTGGTATCGTTAACCGCATGGCCGGGTCTTTCGCGGGTTAAGCCAATTGCTATTGCGGCACTGCCGGATGGCCTGATGCCATTGGCCCCGCTTCCGTCCGATCATAAAGAGACACGGGAATTGCTCATCAGTTGCTGCAATGTGCTCATTTCAGCGGAGCACGATCTGAATGCCTTGGATGCCAAGTCTGGCGACGGAGATACCGGTTCCACGCTGGCGGGGGCAGCAAGGGCATTGGTCAAAGCGGTTGATCGTTTATCCCTATCGGATCATGCGCAATTGTTGCGCGCGATTGGTCTGGAACTTAGCCAGACGATGGGTGGCTCATCGGGTGTTCTTCTTGCCATTTTCTTCACAGCGGCGGGTGACGGTGCATCAAACGGTTTACCCATGCATGAAGCACTGAAAGCCGGATTGCTCCGCATGCAGGAAATTGGTGGGGCACACCTTGGCGACCGGACTATGGTGGATGCCCTTGCTCCTGCGCTGGATGCCCTTGGAGCAAGTTTGCAATCTGCCGCCCATGCGGCGCGGACAGGGGCCACTCTAACGGCGACACTCGTTCGTGCCAAAGCGGGGCGCGCGGTTTATATCAATGCCAAGCAACTCGAGGGACATATTGATCCGGGTGCTGAGGCCGTGGCTCGATTGTTTGAACATCTGGCGATCAGTCCAACCTGAAATGTCAGAAGCTGTTCTGCTTCTGCATCGTTCACAAGCTGACGTGGTGATTTACCGGACCTACGAATAGAATAAGCGGTCCATCAATATATCGTGTATCTACGATATATATATTGCCTTATCGCGATTCATTCATATCTATCAGGAATGAAAAACGATGAGATCCTCAAAGCTCTTGCCCATCCGGTCCGACTGCAGATTGTGCACTGGTTGAAGAATCCTGAGCATTATTTCTCCAGTCAGGAACACCCTCTTGATCTGGGCGTGTGTGCCAGCCAGTTCTCACGCTGTGGTCTGTCCCAGTCGGCGGTGTCTGCGCACCTTGCTGTCTTGCAGCGGGCGGAACTGGTTACAATCCGGCGCGTTGGACAATGGGTCTATTACAAGCGCAACGAAGACACGATCGCGTCCTTCCTGCGCGATATGACCGAGATAATCTAGCCAGCATGCCTCCATCTGATCTTGTTGCATCGGTCAGGGCGCCGGTGACAAAGCTCCTCCCAGAAGTTTCGCCCTGAAATGAAAGGTCTTCCATGCCTACTCTTTTTGATCCTATCAAAGTTGGTGATATTGAACTCGCCAATCGTGTTGTTATGGCTCCGCTCACGCGTAACCGATCGCCCAATGCCGTGCCAACCGCGCTTGCTGCAACTTATTATTCCCAGCGTGCAACAGCTGGGTTGTTGATCACCGAGGCAACGGCAATCAGTCATCAGGGACAGGGTTACGCCGATGTTCCGGGCCTTTATGCACCTGATCAGCTGGCAGGCTGGAAAAAGGTGACGGATGCAGTGCATGCAGCTGGCGGTAAGATCGTCGTCCAGATGTGGCATGTGGGCCGTATTTCCCACAATACTCTTCAGCCCGATGGCGCGGCGCCTGTTGCGCCTTCTGCAATTACAGCGAAATCCAAGACATTTCTGATCAATGCGGATGGCAGCGGAACCTTTGCCGAAACCTCGCAGCCGCGTGCGCTTGATCTCGCCGAGCTTCCGGGGATTGTTGAAGACTATCGGAAAGCGGCCAGAGCGGCAGTTGATGCGGGTTTTGACGGTGTGGAACTTCATGCCGCTAACGGATATCTTCTTGATCAGTTCTTGCGATCCGGCAGCAATCACCGCACTGATGCCTATGGTGGGTCCATCGAAAATCGCGCACGCTTCCTGTTCGAAGTGCTTGACGTCATCACAAAAGAAATTGGTGCGGGACGCACGGGCATTCGGATATCGCCGGTAACACCAGCCAATGATTCATCGGACCCGGAACCTCAGCCACTCTTCACCTATGTGGTGGAAAAGCTTGCCGCCTACAAACTTGCTTACGTCCACATCATCGAAGGTGCTACAGGCGGCCCACGGGATTTCCAGCAGGGCGATAAACCCTTCGATTATATCGCTCTCCGCGCCGCGTACAGGGATGCTGGAGGGCATGCAGCCTGGATGGTCAATAATGCTTACGATCCGGCCCTGGCTGAAACGGTTATTGCAAAAGGTGAGGCTGATCTTGTTGCCTTTGGAAAGCTGCTTCTCGCCAACCCCGATCTCGTTAAACGCCTGCGGGAACAAGCGGATCTTAACAAGCCAGATAACGCCACCTTTTATGGCGGTGGTGCAAAAGGCTACACCGACTATCCTGCATTGCCTTAGGAAGCGTATGAAGAGCCCCGGCTTGCGCCGGGGTTCTTCTATCTGCTTAGGCCGCGACGCGGAAATCCGCACTCGTCATGGCCAGTCCGCTGGATACATTGGCAAAGCGAATGGCAGCGGCACTGCCGGTACCATCACTGTCGTATGAGAGTGATCCGTTGCTGCTGTCATACAGGATGCGGTCGGAGGCATCCAAGGCCGACGCACCGATGCGGAAAGCATCTGCCGAGAGTGGCCCACCGGGCGAAAGCGCTGCAAATATTGCCGGGTCCAGCCATATTGTGTCGTCGGCCACGGAGAAATCCGTGATGGTATCGACATTGAGAGCAGCGCTGAGCGGGTCCTTGAAGTAGAAATTGTCAGCACCCGCACCGCCAGTCAGGGTGTTGCTGACGGCATTGCCGGCGATGCTGTCAGCTCCGCTTCCACCAATGGCGTTTTCGATGGTCGCATTGAATGCAATGGACACATTGCCTTTCAATCCACCGATATCAGAGAATGTGCCGTCATGCAGGTTGATGACCTGATTTTGGCTGTAGCCGGAGGCATCGATCGTATCGTTACCTCCGCCATCCCATATGCTGAATGCAGGCGTGGTGTTGCCGCTGAAATTATAGATCGTGCCAGCATTTGTGTTGAACCCATAAACCGTGTCGCCCGAACGGGTCGTCATATTGGCACCGTAGAGCTGCTGCACGGCAAGGATATCATACAGCATCAGTGTATCGGGATAGCTGTTGTATGAACTCGTGGTGTTCGATTCATCAAAATAGCTCATCACCGAATATTGCTGATCATCTTGCGAGAACTGGGCATTGGCATCGTAGGTTAGCGATTGTCCTGGCGCCGCATTGTAATCTCCCGGATGAGCCAGACCTACCGCATGGCCGGTCTCATGCAGAATGGCAAAGGCGCTGTAGCTTCCGGTTGGAATGGATGTTGTCGACACGCTTGTGTTGTTGAGACTTACGTCGCCGGAAATGGCTGTTGTTCCCGGATAATTGGCGTAGGCGCCGGCGCCATCGCTGTTCGAACTGTAAGCACCAAACAGCATGGTTGCATTGTTGGTGGTCCCGCCGGGATTAACCTGCGTGAAGGTGATATTGCCGACCTCCGAATATTGCGCAAGCGCCGCCTTGACGGCTGTAATTTGCGTCGCTGTCAGACCGATAAAGGGGGTTGCATTGCCGGAGGCGTCGGTCTGTCCGGAATTGCTTGTACGTACGCCCCACGTAACATTTGCGGCAGTGCCGGGTGTGCTCCATGAAACGCCTGGCCTGATCAGGGCACCTGCACCCATCAACTCATCATAGCTGGCCTTGGTCCCTGTTGTGGTCGACAAGCCATATTGCCCGGTGCCGCCATTGTTGTAGGACCCTGCATCAAGATAATAGGTACCTGATGTGGTCGCGGTGAAAGTGATGGTTGAATTTGTTCCTGGTCCTGCATCATCATCAACAGCGATTTGTGTGCCGCCGCTATTGCGCAGAACGAGATAGGTGTCATCCAGACGGACGGTGGTTACACCGGTCGCAACCATGGCAAATGTATAGGTCTGTCCAGCAACGAGATTGACCTTGAACCAGTCATGGTCGCCCGTTGTGCTAACCTGGCCCTGCGCTGTTTTGCCGATAGCGAGTGTGTAGGTCGTGGATATGCTTCCTGCGGCATCGGTTGTTTCAGTGAGACGTGATGGCGATGCCGCTCCAATTGCCTGCGGGACAATAACGGCCGCTGGCTGGATTGACTGCCCCGACAACAACCAGCTGCTTTGCTGCGTTGCTGACGTGTCAGATGCCTTGAAATTGGTACTCAAATGCTTCTTTTTGTTATCGAGGTATGAACAATACTTACACATAGTGATCCAGTCCTTTCTGAGGAACAAAGAGGATATCTAGTTGCGTTCATTGCTACCTTGGATGAAGGGGCTCACTTACATAATTGTTCGGCTCTCTTGATGGCCTCATGCAGTACCCGTTTGTTCTCCTCAGGCGAGAGGAGTGGGCTGCCGTCCCTTGCTTCCTGAACCCGCTTCTGTGCCTCCTCGCAGGTGACAGGATTCAACGGTCGCTCAGGGTTAACAGGCAATGTTGCCGCCGTCTGAGTTGTTGCCAATTGAGTGATAATAAGCGCCCATGCAGCCGGATCATTTCCAAGGATCATTTTTAACACTCCCCAGTGCGTCCGTATTCGATGCGATTTTCGCGCCAAATTGTGTGAGGTTTTTTAAGAAGGCAAATGACATGAGATAACTGTATAATACATCAAGTTATTATCCATAATATCAGAATTATATTGCAATTAATTTTGAACTACATTCGTTTGGTGAAATATTTTAAGTTTTGGTATGTGACATATACTTTAAGTATACATTCGGTTGTAGGTTATTCAGACCAAATTGGGTTATTCCTGTGTATAGCGTAGGCCATATGTGAAGTTTTCGGTGGGTCAACTTATTAAGTTTAGCGGTTTTAAGCGACAAGGACGATTTCTTTTCACCATTTGCGTTGGCGCGCTTTTGAGCACTTGAATTGTTTTTGGATGGCAGTTAGGAAGCCTCCATACAGGACGACCTGTATCGCAGTTTCGTTTGGGGACGGCCCCGTTATCTCAATTGAAGGAGATGATGGTGTCGTACGACCAACCTCATACTTTCCCTAATACCACCGTCGAATGCCCTTTCATCTGGAGGGCGTCATAATGGCGGGCCCAATCGAACAATTCGAGATAAAGCCGCTTGTACGTCTCGTGGATATTGCGGGTTACGAGTTCAGCTTTACCAATTCGGCAGCCTATATGGTTTTGACCGTGACAATTTCCTGTGCATTTCTGATGATTTCAACGGTCAGGCGAAAGCTCGTACCGGGTCGTTGGCAATCGTCCGCCGAGCTGCTTTACGAATTTGTCTCTGGTCTGCTTCGGCAGAATGCTGGTGAGCAGGGCATGCGCTTTTTCCCGTTCATTTTCTCTTTGTTCATGTTCATTCTGGTGGCCAATCTCATTGGGATGTTTCCCTATGCATTTACGGTGACCAGCCAGATCATCGTCACTTTTGCATTGGCGGTTCTTGTTTTCCTGACGGTTACAATTTTCGGATTTTTACGCCATGGTCTGAAGTTCTTGCGGCTATTCATGCCGGATGGTGTGCCAATCGCACTCGCTCCAATCATTATCCCTATTGAAATTATCTCTTACCTGTCGCGCCCACTCAGCCATTCTGTTCGCCTCTTTGCGGTAATGCTTGCCGGGCACATCACGTTGAAAGTGTTCTCGGGCTTTGTGGCGGAGCTTGTAGGGATGGGCGGACTGGGAATTCTCGCTGCCATATTGCCATTGGCAATGACCGTCGCTTTAACCGGCCTCGAACTCCTGATGTCGTTTATTCAGGCCTACGTCTTTGCCATGCTCGCATGCATGTATTTGAACGATGCGCTTCATCCCGGCCATTGAGACTGCCCGGAATTGCGCTCACTCCACTTCATAGCGGCTTGCGCCTTCGATGTGACGGCGCAAGAGAGCCTCGGCAAAGACCACGTCGTTTTCAGAAAGAGCGTCGAGGATTGCAATGTGCTCGACGCAGACTTGGCGAATGCGGTCATAAGCCAGCCGTTCAAAATAGGCATATTCGGTAATCCGCCGGAGGCTGTTTTGCTGGCGAACGGCCTGTACGAGAAAGCGGTTGCCTGACCAGATTGCCAGTGCCTCATGAAACGATGCATTGACATTGAACCATTGATCCCGCTGGACCGATGCGGCGGGAATGCGCATGATTTCAGCCTGCGCAGCCCGGATTGATGCCAGTTGCTCCTTGTCCGCTTTAAATCCGGGATGTCGTAAAGCGCCGCATTCCAGAATCATGCGGAACTGATAGCTTTCTTCTTCGACCTGATCAGTATCTAGGCTTTCGGCAAAAGCCCAGCCATGTCCCCTTTGACGCTGCACCAGACCTTCTGCCGCAAATCGCAAAAGCACCTTGCGAATGGTTCCCCGCGTGGAGTTGTAGCGCTCGGCAAGCAGTGTTTCCGATACTTCAACGGGGATTGCGCCCGTTGCACGATCGGCCATAAGCCGTTTGTGAATATCTTCCAGTTCCGATGGTGGAGCGATACCGTCGATACCGCCGTTTCCATCCGGCAACAGGGCCAGAATATATCCCCGGCCAGCTGCATGAGCCAGAACCCCGCGGCTCGCCAGCAGCGCTAGAGCTGATCTTATCGGCGATCGCGAGACGCCCAGCCTTTTGGCCAACGCAAAGTCGGATACACGCTCTCCCACTGGCCAACGCTCCGACGAAGCCAAGGAAACGATCTGACGGGCGATTTCTATCTGCAGATCACTTGCTGTCAACATGGGCTCCATTTCATCACAGGCTTATTTTTGCACAAAAGCCAATTGACACGCAATCATCCTGTATTAGACTGTACGTAATTAAACCAAAATACAGTACAAGGTTGAATGATGAGTTCTTATCCAACATCCTTTCCATTTGTAACCGTTTCCGGAACGCCGTTTGAGCGCGGCCGTCAGTATGGCGCTGCGGTGCCGGAACGTGTGAAGATCAGCGTTGCGCTGTATGGCGATCAGCTTGCCAAGCTGGGTTACAGCTCAGCCGAAAAGACGCGGCTTATCCAGGAGTTTGCCGGGGAGATTGCAAATTTCGGCGCGCATTATGTCGAAGAGATGCGCGGTATAGCCGAAGGTGCCGGTGTGGATTTTGAGGACATTGTCATGATCAATGCCCGCACCGAAGTGATCGCGAAGGCGCGTCTGGAAAAGAACGCTCCACTCGATGAGGAAGATGAGATTGATGACGGCTGCACAGGGGCGGTCATTTTGCCCGAGCGAAGTGCGGACGGTACGCTCATTCATGGTCAGAATTGGGACTGGAAGACCGAATGCGCCGAGACTGCCATTGTCCTTCGCGTGCTGCAGGATGACGGGCCGGATTTTCTGACATTCGTTGAAGCGGGCGGACTTGCCCGAAACGGCATGAATAGTTCAGGCATTTGCATCACTGCAAACTATCTTGAATCGGATCGCGACTACAGGCAGCAGGGTGTTCCTCTGGCGCTGATCCGCCGCAAGGCATTGGAACAGGAACATTTCGCTCTTGCGATGCGCGCGGTTGCAGGCACTCCGAAGGCCTGTTCCAACAATATGATCCTTTCTACAAGCGCAGGTTTTGCGATTGATCTGGAATGTGCACCCGACGAGGTTTTCCAGATATTGCCGACGGACGGTCTTGTCGTTCATGCAAACCATTGGACCAGCCCAGTCGCGCTCTCGAAACTCAAGGACACAGGCTTGCCCCATGTACCGGAAAGCCCCTACCGCGATTGGCGCGTGCGCAAGATTCTGGAGGATGCGGGACCGAAGCTTGGCATCGCTGATTTGAAGCGTGCGTTTTTCGATGACTTCCTAACGCCCTACGCCGTGTGCAGACCACCAAGATTGAACACCGAGGGCAATCTTTCAGCCACGGTCGCAATGGTCATCATGCACCCGGCAAGTGGCACGATGGAGGTCGCCTGTCTGCCGGCTATCAACCGCAATTTCACGCGTTACAGCCTCACGGTGGACCCGGTTCAAATCGCTGCCGCGTAGCCGATCAAGGTTTTCTTTCTTCAACCACCGGGCACTAAGTCCGGATGAATAATGGGGTTCAGAACATGAAGAATGCTATTTTGGTTTCTCTATTGTTGGGGCTGTCCGCGGCGCCTGCCGCCGCCCAATCAATCACAGCTGCAATTCCGGCTGATATTCGCAGCTCCAATCCCGGGGTAAACCGTGACGACTATACTGACGCTGTGGTCCTGCATACGGTCGAAGGGTTGGTCGGATACAAGGAAGACGGTACCGTCGGTCCACTTCTTGCGCAGGATTACCAGCTGTCGCCTGATGGGCTGACCTATACGTTCAAACTGAGATCTGGCGTGACGTTCCATAATGGAGAAGCGCTCACCGCTGATGACGTGCTCTGGAGCTGGTCCCGCTACATGGACCCCAAAACAGAGTGGCGGTGTTTGCCGGAGTTTGACGGCCGCAACGGGCTCAAGGTCGAGTCCGTGACTGCGTCTGATCCGCAAACGATTGTCATGAAAATCAATCACCCCAGCGCCATTTTCCTGGATACACTGGCACGCACTGACTGTGGAATGACAGCCATTTTGCAGAAGGCTTCAGTGAAAGCTGATGGAAGCTGGGACAAACCCATCGGCACCGGGCCGTATAAGTTCGGGGACTGGAAGCGTGGCGAATACATCACCCTTGATGCATTTGAGAACTACACCTCGCCTGCGGGAGAAAAGGCTGATGGCTATATCGGCGCAAAGCGACCTTTGATCAAGGAAATCAAGTTTCTCGTCGTGCCTGACCCTGCAACGGTGAAAGCGGGCCTGTTGTCCGGCGCGCTGGATATCGCGTCGGTTCTGAGTACGGACATTCCGGAATTCTCAGCCAACCCGAACTTTGTGGTGACTGCAGGAGCAGAGGCCTCCAAGCACACATTCCTGATGCAGACCAAAGATCCGCTGCTTTCAAAAGTGGAACTGCGACAGGCTATTGCTGCGGCACTGGATCTTCCAACCTTGGTCGCACAGGCCACCAATGGAAGTGGTCGGCCTAATAATTCTGCGATCTTTCCGGGATCGCGATATTATAGCGATACCCAGAAAGAGGCTTTTACCCCTGATCCAGCGAAAGTAGCAGAACTGCTTGCCAAGGCCGGATATAAGGGCGAAGAAATCACCATCATCGCCAATAAACGCCCCACAGCACCAAGCTTTGATGCGGCGGTCGTTGCACAAGCAATGCTTCAGGCTGTTGGCATCAATGTCCGAATTGAGGTTCTGGATTGGTCAACGCAGCTCGACCGGTACAATTCCGGCAAATACCAGATGATGTCTTTCTCATACTCGGCGCGTCTCGATCCGGCGCTGAGCTTTGAACAGTTCTCTGGCCCGAAAGACAAACAGCCACGAAAAGTCTGGGACAATCCGGAGGCACTCGGGCTTATCGCCAAAGCCATGGAGATATCCGATCAAACGCAACGGCAAGGCATATTTGACCAGCTTCACAAACAGCTCCTGCATGATGTCCCTTTGATCATCTACTGCAATGGAACCGGTGAAACCGTCAGCAGCAAGCGTTTGAAGGGCACACCCGCCTGGCAGGCGAAGCTTCGTCTTTGGGAACTCAGTGTCGAGCAATAGTCACTCTGGTTCGATACGTCTGAGAGGCCAGCATGTTGAAGTTCGCGCTCACCCGAGTTGGTACGGCTATCCCGACATTGTTTATTGTGGCGGTGTCCGTTTTCTTTCTCATCCGGCTTATTCCCGGCGATCCAGCTGCATTGATGCTGGGTGATCTTGCCGACCCGGCCAGTCTTGCAGATTTGCGAGCGCGGTTGGGGCTTGATCAAAGCATTCCGACCCAGTTTGCAATCTGGCTCGGCAATATATTGCACGGAGATTTTGGCCGGTCGATCACCAACCAGCAGGAGGTTTTGCCTCTTATACTGGCGCGATTGCGCATCAGTGCGGAGATCGTTCTGATTGCTGTATTTCTTGCCAGCATTGTTGCCGTTCCGGCAGGCATGATCGCCGCATGGCGACAGAACAGCCTCACAGATGTGGCTTTGGTGGGCGGGGCAACGCTTCTGCTCTCCATCCCGGCATTCTGGATGGGCCTGCTTCTGCTGTTGTTCTTCGGATTGAAACTGGGCTGGCTGCCTGTGCTCGGCTACGTCTCCATGTCCCAGAATCTTCCACAAGGATTGCTCTATATCATCCTGCCCGTGGTGACACTCTTCCTGCACGAGATCGGTGTTATTTTGCGCATGGCGCGTGCTTCGACACTTGAGGTCATGCAGCTTGAATATATTACCCATGCCCGAGCCAAGGGCCTCTCGGAATCCGCTGTCCTCTGGCGTCATGCCTTCAAGAACGCTTTTGGTCCGACATGGACCCTTATTGGTATTGTTCTGGGAAACCTGCTTGGCGGCATTGCCGTGGTTGAAACGGTATTCACGATCCCCGGTCTCGGGCGGCTGCTTGTCGATGCAATTTTCGCCCGGGACTATCCGGTGATCCAAGGCTGTCTCCTGCTCATCGCAACTGTTTACGTGCTGGTAAACCTCGTTGTCGATCTGCTCTATCCCATATTCGATCCGAGGGTGACCGCAGAATGAGAAATCTTGCTCCCAATGCGCTTCTGGGCAGCGCCCTTGTCGGAACGCTTCTGACCGGAGCATTTATGGGTGCGGTCTGGACGCCCTACGATCCGCTTGGTCTGAATTTCAAACTCAGACTTGCTGGGCCAAGTGCAGCCCATTGGTTGGGGACGGATGAGTTTGGCCGTGATGTGCTCAGCCGGTTGCTCGCCGGTGCTGCAACCAGCTTCTGGATAAGCCTGCTGACCGTTGTTCTGGCGGTGACCGCTGGCACATTGATCGGAATGCTGACGGGCTATTTTCGTGGCTGGGTCGATCGTATCATCATGACATTCAACGATGCTTTGCTCGCCTTTCCCGGTATCCTATTGGCGCTTGGATTGCTCGCGGTGGTGGGCGCCAATAAATACGGCATCATTCTGGCGCTTGGATTAGCCTATACACCGACAGTTGTTCGTATTGTCCGTGGCAATGTCCTGTCGTTGCGGGAACGGGAATTCATCGAAGCCTCCCGCGTCATGGGTAATTCGAATGCCTACACCATGTTCCGACATATTCTGCCCAACTGTATCGCGCCGCTTACGGTTCTTGCGACGTCCATGTTCGGTTGGGTGCTGCTTGCTGAAAGCGCGTTGAGCTTCCTCGGTCTTGGTGTACCGCCTCCCGCGCCGACATGGGGCAATATGCTGGCCAGTGGGCGGCCATTCATTTCCCAGGCAGTCTGGCTTGCCATTTTCCCCGGCCTTTGCATTTCGCTGACCCTCCTCGGGATCAATCTGCTTGGCGACGCACTTCGCGACAGACTCGATCCAAGGATGAGGGGATGATGATGCAGGAAAAGTCACCGCTTCTTGACGTGCGCGGACTCTCTTTAGAAGTAACGCGAACAGGCATCAAAATCCTCAAAGCCATCAGCTTCAATGTAAAGGCGGGTGAGATCGTTGGAATAGTCGGAGAATCCGGATCCGGAAAATCCATGGCTGCCCGTGCGATCATTGCCCTTAACCCACCCGCGGTACAGCGCACCGCCGGAACGATAAGTTTCGAAGGACGGGATACGGGCTCCATGCACAAGCGCGATTTACAGGCTTTGCGTGGTGCGCGGGTCGGCATGGTTTTCCAGGAGCCGATGACTTCGCTCAATCCTTCAATGACGATCGGCCGTCAGCTGGAAGAGGGGTTGCGGTTGCACCGGCGGCTGACAAGCCGCGAGCGCCATCGGCTGATTGTCGAGATGCTTGCCCGCGTTGGCCTGAATGATCCGCAAACGGCGCTTGCAGCCATGCCGCACCATTTCTCCGGTGGCATGCGCCAACGTATCATGCTGGCAGCGGTGATGCTGCTCAAGCCCGCATTACTCATTGCTGATGAGCCAACGACTGCGCTGGATGCGGTGGTCCAGCGTGATGTGCTCGAGTTGATGGTTGATTTGACGCGGGAGAACAACACGGCTGTCCTAATGATCAGCCATGATCTGGCAATGGTGGCCAAGTACTCGGACCGTGTCGTGGTAATGTCGCAAGGCGAAATCGTCGAACAGGGCGATACGAAAGATCTGCTTCGCGCGCCGCAGCATCCCTATACCCGCAAATTGCTGTCTGCCTTGCCACACCGCATACCGGCGCGGTCCATGGAGGTTTCACCTGTTGCACGGATAAATGTCGACAATCTCGTTGTGGATTTTGCGGCTCGCCGAAGTCTCCTGCGCAAAGGGCATCCAAAACGCGCGCTCAACGGGGTTACTTTGAATGTCATGCCGGGAGAGGTCGTCGCTGTTGTTGGCGGATCGGGTTCTGGCAAGACGACATTGGGGCGGACAATTGCCGGGCTTATCAAGCCAAGCGGCGGGGAAATTCTGTTCAATGGGAAGTCCATCCAAACGTCGACGAGCGACTATGCTGACTACAGGCTCAACTGCCAGATGGTGTTCCAGGACCCCTATTCGTCACTCGATCCGCGCATGACAATTGGCAGTCTGGTGGGAGAGGCACTGCGCCGCTCGACTGATCTAACCGCCAGAGAGAGGAACTCGCGCGTTGCAGAAGTTCTTGATGAAGTCGGGTTGTCTGCAGAGTTTGCTTCCCGTTTCCCGCACCAGCTCTCCGGTGGCCAGCGTCAGCGCGTTGCGATCGCCCGCGCGGTTGTGAGGCGGCCGCAATTCGTGATTGCCGATGAGCCGGTGTCTGCGCTGGATGTAACCGTTCGTGCGCAGGTGCTCAAGCTGTTTGCCGAGTTGCAACGAAAGCATGGGTTCTCGTGCCTGTTCATCAGCCATGATCTGGCGGTTGTCGAGCAGATCGCCGATCGGGTTATTGTCATGAACAATGGCATGATCGTGGAGCAAGGGAGCCGCGATGCCATCTTCGACAATCCGCAGCACGATTACACCCGCAAACTGCTTCAGGCTATTCCAGCTCTTTTTGGAACAGAAAATGGCGGCGTGGAACTGGGATGGCGTTTTGACGAAGTCGGCAGGAAATCAGCCCATGGCGGGAACTGAAACCATGTTTTGTTATAGCGAGGAATCTCATGTCATCTTCATTTGAAGGCCGGGCTCAGGCAATCTACGATCTTGGCCGTACGGCGATTTTTGCCCTCAAGTCCGACCCGCGCTTTCACTATTGCCTGTATGTTCCTCCCATTGTCGGCAATGGCGAGAAAGTCGATCTTCTGGTGGCTGTCCACGGCACTGGTCGAACGTCCTTTCTGGATTTCCGCGATGGTTTTGCCGAATTCGGTCGATGGAACCGCTGCGCCATCCTTTGTCCCATTTTCCCGGTTGGGGTGAGGGGAGATGGTGCACGAAGCGGATACAAATTCATGATTGAAGGCGAGATTCGCTATGATCTGGTTCTGCTTGAAATGGTGGCGGAGGTTGCTGCCAAGTATCAACAGGACTGGAATACATTTGCCATGTTCGGATTTTCTGGTGGCGGTCACTTTACCCATCGTTTTGCCATATTGCATCCGCAACGGCTCTGGGCGGCTTCCATTGGAGCGCCGGGATCAGTTACCCTCCTTGATCCTTCGAAGGACTGGTGGGTGGGTATTCGCAATCTTGAGGATCGGTTTGGTGTTACTTTTGACCGGGAGAAACTGGCTCGTATTCCCGTTCACATGGTCGTCGGCGATGCCGATCTGGAAACATGGGAAATCACGATCCCTGAAAACAGCGCGAACTGGATGCCGGGAGCCAACGATGCCGGGCGTACCCGCCCGGAACGGTTGTCAGCCTTGCGGCGCTCCTTCGAAGATGCCGGTGTCTCAGTGCGGTTTGATCTGGTACCCGGTATCTCGCATGATCGAATGCAGGTGCTTGATTATGTTCAAAACTTTCTCACGGAAATACTAAGCGACCGGCGTTCAGTTTAACCGTGCTATTGCAGCGCAAACACCGCACAAGGCGCAGCAATGCCTCGCAATGAGTGCTCGCCCAGCGGGATCAATGGTTGTCTGATTTGCACCGCAAAACTACCCGATAGCAACGCCGAATGGCCAAGTGGCTTGCACAGACCTTCGAGCCGGCTCACCAGATTCACCGCAGAGCCGATCGCTGTGAAATCCAGCCGGTCGGCGGTGCCAATATTGCCCCATAGCATCTCGCCAAGATGCAGCGCGGTGCCGAATGACAGTGGCGGCACGTTCTGCGCGGCACGGGTGCGATTGAGATGGTCCATTCCGGCACGGGCGGCGGCAACGGCGCGCAGCGCCGCTTCGCATGCAGCAGCAGCGTCGCGCTCTCCGATTGGAAAGATCGCCAGCACACCATCGCCGATGAACTTCAGGACTTCACCGCCGAAGGCATGAACGGCACCGGCAATGCGGTCGAACCAGGCATCGAGTGCGGTGATCACTTCCTTTGCTTCTGTTGATTCCGATAGCTCGGTAAAACCACGAAGGTCAGCAAAAAGCAGGGCGGCCCGAATGGTTTCACCCGGTTCGCGCCGGGAGCGACCGGCCAGTACCTGAGTGGCGCTGCGCCGACCAAGATAAGCCGTTAACAGCGCTGACAATGTCGAGCGCGTAGCCAGCAAAGCAAGCGGTGCTGCGGCAAAGCGTGCAACCTCACGCAGCAGTTCTGATTCAGCTGTGGTAAACGGTCGGCTCGCAGTCCAGCCAAGCATGGTACCATCAGACGCTCCCGCTCCTCCGGCAAAATCCTCCTGTACGACGCCGGTGCCAAGGCTCTCAAGCCAGTTGCGGGCGATATGGTTTTGGTCAGGGTTGGCAGATCTGGCCAAGCCCAGCGCCTCGATGACTGTCCCTGTGTCGGCTCGCCACAGCCAGGTGCGCTGCTCGATGACGGGGTGGGGCGCTGCTTGAGTGAGCGCACCGCCGACCAGCGGCATATCCTCGGCCATGAGCCGCACGGCGAGCGCCGTCAGAAAGGCGTCGCCGTCAGGCATATCAACCGCGTTATCGATCAGGAAGGAGAGAGCGGATGGCAGCTGCATGGCTGTCATCATGCAGCGGTGACGGGCACCTGTCACGAGGTTTTGTTTGTTGCGCTAAATCTCGATTGGCTTACATTGCCCTCGTACTTGAATGGCATTGCGTCCTGTTGGGAGGAGACCGCCGATGACCGAGCCGCTTCGCAATGAAATCGAGATAGCAGCCCCACAGGCAACAGTCTTTGCCTTCCTCACTGATCCCGACAAGATTTTGCGCTGGATGGGCACGAAAGCAACCATTGAGCCGCACCCTGGGGGCATCTATCTGCTTAGCATGCGTGACGCCATGACAGCGCGCGGCCAGTTCACCGAGGTAATCCCGGTTCATCGCCTCGCCTACAGCTTCGGTTGGGAGGGAAGCCAGGATGTGCCGCCGGGTTCGAGCCTGGTCGAGATCGATCTTATCGAGAAAGACGGGGGAACTTTGGTGCGGTTCACCCATAGCGGACTACCCAACGAGACGGAACGCGCAAACCACGAAAAGGGCTGGAATCATTATCTGAGCCGTCTGACCGTGGCCGCAGCTGGTGGCGACCCGGGGCCGGATAAGCCTGCGGGGGCATAAGACTAAGGGTACAGTAACGGTCAAGCCCGGCGTCGACCGTCCCGTGTGATTGATTGTCCATTATGCGGGCAGGACCAGATCGGCAATCATTTCGCCGTCCTCGTCCAGCCCTTCTTCTATAAAGCCAGCGGCGCGATAGAGCTGCCGCGCGCCTTCATTCTCGGGAGCATAGCAAATCGAAACATGCCGCACATGGCCGAGGCTTCGAATTTCCGCCAGCGCTTCTCTCAGGGCAGCTTTGCCATAGCCTCTGCCCTGATGTGCACGATCGATCATGAAACGATATATCCGTGCCTCATCATCGTCTTCGGGCGCTTCGTACATCAGGAAACCGATCACGCGATTTTCCGTTATCACAACGCGTGGTCGTGCATCTTCGTCAAGCGCAGCCTCGTCCAGCGAATCCGAATTAGTTGCAACGAAACTCAACTGGTCGGGACCAAGCGTCAGAGACGTAACCAAGGCACGATTGGCCTCGGTCACAGGCTCTAGATGGACTTCCGCGGTTTTCTGCTGGTCTGCCAAGGTGCAATCTCCGATCCAATTTCTCGGTTCATTGATCTACATACACGACCAGCTTTCCAGTCAAGCGGATGTCTTGGAGCCGCTATTAAAAACTGGAGTGACGAACCGATGCAGCTTGGCCGGGTTGCCCCGCCATATGGAGTTTGGTTCCAGTACTTCACCCTTCATTACGAATGAGTCGACGTCGACCATCGATCCCTCGCCCATTACGACACCGTAGTGAACAAAAGCGGCAGGCCCCAGCGTACAACCCTTGCCGATGCGGATGAAGTCGGACTTGAACGCACCTTCTTCCAGCGAATGGGCCTGAATGACGCAACCTTCATTGAGAGTGGTGTCATCGCCTATTTCCACCAGTGAGCGCTCGGTCAGGTTGCTGCCGCCATCATAAACCCTCTTGCCGACCTTGACGCCCAACAGACGCAAGATCATTGGCCGGAATGGAGTGCCTCCAAACAGGCGGGTAATGGGCGAATCCGACAGCTTCCAATGGCGTTCATGGTGCCAGAAAGGAGCATCATAGATCGTCGTCATCTGTGGTTTCAGCTTGCCAAAACCAAGACTTGCCCGCTCAAGCAGAACATAGAAAGGAATGGTGATCGCCGACGTCAGGAGTACGGCGACGAAAAGCGCGACCTCTGCCCATTCGGTATAATAGTTCAGCGCCCGATCCCAAATAACCAATGTGGCAAATAGCATGACCCATTGAGCCGCCAGAAACAGAAGTGCAGTCACTGCATTGTAGCGGTTCTTGAATATCAGGCGACTACGGCGTTCATCCTCACTGATGCCAGCGATAAGTTCCTTGTCCCGGTTCACCATACGCGGGATTTCGAAGGAAGGTGAGCCCAGAAGGCCCACATTTTCGCGGATCGGTCCGTCAATGGGAATCATCACTTTGGTGCCGAGCAGGCAGTTGTCGCCGGTTCGACCGTCTGACGGATAATAGATATTGTTGCCCAGATAGTTGCGCTCGCCAATCTTTGTATGTTCAAGCCGGAATGCTGAGGCGGATTTGTGCATGTTGATCATAAACAGGCCGTCCGACACCATGGTTTGGCTGCCTATCTCGCACAGGAGAGGATTTTCGTGTTGTTGATTGCTGCCAAAATTGGAACCTGTTTGCACAACCTTGTTGAGGTTCCAGCCAATGGCATGGATGTAGTGGACGATCGCGGAGCTGTCGCCGAACAGGATATTAAGGACGCGGGAATTACTACTGAACTCGACAACAGTCTGCAGCCAGTAACGGAAGCCGTAAAGGGTGTAGGCCCGGCCAGATTTCAAAACCACACTGAACAAGCGAGGCACCACAAGTGCCGAGAACAGGGCTATCGCGATATATCCAAATAGCGTGACGGTGGTCCCGATAGCAACAATACCTATTGTCTCCTGATAATCGTCGCTGACATTCTGCCAATAGCTGTGGAACAGGAGCGGTACAGGTGTAACAAAAGCAAACAGGCCCACAAGTTGAACCGCTTCATAAAGGACGCGCCTGACATTGGAGGAATTCACATTGCGGACTTTGCAATATTCTGCCGTCGTTGGCACGGCTGGTGATCCATGCCAGTGCGCGCCATCAGGAATGTTCTGTCCCTGCTGAAGCGAGGATGCATGGCCAAGCTGGGCGCGGTCGCCCATTTTGGTGTTGATGTCGAGCGTCGATCCCACACCGACGAACGCATCGTGGCCGATGGTCAGCGGGCCCGTATGGATATAGCCGGCTTGAGCGCGATAGCCGAGTATCATCGATTCCTTGCGCAGGATCGTGTTGTCGCCAATGGATATGAGATCCGTGCAAACGGGCACGGTGCGGCATTCAATGACAGTGTTTCGCCCGAGCTTGGCTCCAAGGAGACGCAGATAGATGCTGTAAAGGGGGCTGCCGCGGAACAGAACAACAGGCGCCGTGCGGATCAACGTTTGAACGACCCAAAACCGGTAGTAACGCAAGCCCCAGATGGGAAACGCTTCCGGCTTCCACCGGCCCACGAGGGCCCATTTCGCGATGATTGCAACGCCCGACATTCCGAAGAAGACGCCCCCTGAGAGCAGCACGCAACGCAGGTACAGTTGCAGCGGTTCGTCGAGTTTGTCGTAGGTCCAGTTGAGCCCACGATTGAATGCCCACAAGCCTATATAACTATAGAGCCCGTAAAATAGCAGCTGCGCCATTCCGCAGATCCAATAGGCAATGTTCGACGCCCGGTGCGTAAGAACGCGCTCATTGGTGGCAGTCGTCATTTCCTCCGGGATACGCAGATGTTGCGCGAGGCGCGCCACCGTCGGGTAGAGGTAGATATCCCGCATGGACGCCGTCGCCCATTCTTTTCTGGTACGCACACGCGCACAGAAGCGGGCCATGAGCAGAGAATTGGCACCAAGATCGTCGAAGAAGTTGTCCTCCATGGACACCTCATCGAATTTTAGCACTTCGGCCAGCGCCACACCCAGAAAACGTTCGTCGTCATTGCCGGGTGGTACGATCGTTCGCTCGGCCGAAAGTCGAACGCTTGTTGGTTTCGGAAGCTGACGCGTATCTGTCTTGTTGGCAACTGTCATCGGAATTGCTGACAGTTCTTCCAGATAGGAAGGCACCATATAATCGGGCAAGCGCCGTTTCAGCTCCCGGGCAATGTCAGCACGGGAGATTGTTGGCAACCCCGTCTTGGGTGCATAATAAGCCACGAGTTCCACGCGACCCGGTTCAATTTCCCAGGTTGTGACAGCCGCCTGTGCAATCTCTGGCTGATCCAGCAATACCGCTTCGATCTCTCCGAGTTCGATGCGATAGCCGCGAATTTTTACCTGCGTGTCTATACGGCCGTGATATTCAATCTCTTGGCCGTCATTGATCCGGCCAAGGTCGCCCGTCCGATAAATGCGCTTCGATGGGTTGTTCGGCAGGCCAATGAAATCGGGGATGAACTTCTGTTCGGTCAGATCAGGCCTGTTGAGATAGCCCACGGCAAGTCCGATGCCGGCAATGCAGATTTCACCCAATTCTCCGGGCTCGGCAAGTGCCGGTATCGTCGGATCAAGGACGACAATAGAGTAGGTGGGTAGTGGAGCGCCGATCGTCACGGGCCTATCCGGCGTGAGCATACCCATTGTTGCTGTAACAGTGGCTTCAGTCGGGCCATAGGTGTTGAGGATTTGGCGGCCGGGCTTCGACCAGCGCACCACCAGGTTGTGGGAGCACGCCTCACCGCCCACCAGTAGCGCCCGCAAAGTCGGTACGTCGCTCTCTATGGAGGAAAGCAGTGTCGGGCTGCAGGCCATGCAGGTAACGTCATTCGTCCGAAGAAAATCGGCAAGCTCCTCGCCCACCAGTGTCAGCGGGCCCGGTGCAGGCACCACCGTTGCACCGGCGACAAACGGCACCCAGATTTCTTCCGCCGAGAAATCGAAGGCAATGGTCATGCCCTGGTAAACGCGGTCTTCTGGCCGGTACCCATAGGATGCCGCAGCGACCCGCACAAAATTGCAAATACTCTGATGCGTGATGACCACGCCCTTGGGTCTGCCAGTGGTTCCTGAAGTGTAGAGAATGTAGCAGACATCGTCGGATGTGGAGGTCACAGCCGTTGATGGCAATGGCTTGTCAGACATTGCCGTGATTTCCGCGGCAACGCTATCGATCAGTACGTTGGGTACAGGCAGCTGTTCGACCCGGGACGAATAGGCCGCGATGGAAACAAGCAGCCCAACACCGGCGTCTTCGATGATGAGCTTCATGCGCTCTTCAGGAAAAGCCGTAGCAAGCGGAACGAAGGCTGCTCCCGCCTTCATCACAGCGAGCAAGGTAACGTAGGTCTCGGCGGATCGGTCGAGAAGGAGGCCCACCCGGTCGCCCGGTCGCACACCCCGGTCAACGAGGATGCGGGCAAACTGGTTGGCGCGTTTGTTCAGTTCACGATACGACCAGACACGGCCCTCAGAGATCACGGCCGGTGACAAATCATATGCCACAGCGAGCTGTTCGAAGAACTTGTCAAGGCGCTCGCCCGGCCGTCCTTCATGCGCAAAATCGGCACCCGTCAGAATCTGAGGGTGTGCGGCAATTCCGGAAGCGGGGGTGTTTTTCACAGTCGCATCAGCACTTCCGAAACCAGCCGTTGTTCCGGACTGATCACTTGCATTCTTCGCCGCGCCCATATTGAGTCCGGCACCGTCAACCCCGTGTTCCATTTCCATACTTTCTAGTCATAGCCCAAGCATCGCCGCGCATATGTTCGCGCAGGGCATCATGCCATCTCTTCACAAAGCATTGTCTATCGGCTGGCTATGCGCCGTGGCTGAAATGACCTCTCCGTCATGGATGCGGAATACCCCAAGCTTCCATAAAAGAAAAGCCCGGAACTCCAGGTGGTCAATACTATAAACTCCAATTGCACTACATGAAGGCTGAATGATATTACATAATAACCATGATTCAGAACACTGAGCGCTTGGTCCAGTCGCCAATCAGGCCATCAGGGATATCCACTGAGGGATGTCAGGTTAGCTCTTCTGTGACGGGAAAGGTCTTTTGGTTGATGGCCTTATCTGGCAATGTGCTTTAATCAATAGACTTTGGATTGGGAGGAAGGTCGATGCGACCGGATCTTGAAGTCGTGCAGATGAATCGCGGCGAAGCATTCAGGACTTTGTCACACGGCTACCCCTATCATACAGTCAGATGGCACTTCCATCCTCAATATGAAATCCATCTGATAACAGAGACAACGGGTTACTATTTCGTCGGGGATTTTATCGGTGAATTTGAACCGGGCAACCTGGTGTTGACGGGACCGAACTTGCCACACAACTGGATAAGCAATATTCCAGACGATCAAATTATCGACACGCGTGATTTAGTTGTTCAATTTACTCAGAAGTTTATGGAAAACACGATAGAATTGATGCCGGAGCTATCTGTTTTCAAGGTATTGTTGGATGAAAGTCCGCGCGGCCTGTTGTTTGATACTGAAACTGGAGTCGCTGTTGGGCCCTTGCTCCTGGAACTGCTCGATGCAAGTGGAGCACGCCGTATTGCGCAATTTATGAGCATTATTGACAAATTGATCAATGCTCGGGAGCGAAGGCAATTGGCAAGTCATGCGTACATGCCAGATCCTTCCGGCTATATGTCCAGCTCAATGAACAAGGTGCTGTCCTATATCTCTGAAAATCTGACGACGTTTGGCAAAGAAATTAGCCTCGCGGCTATTGCTGAGCAGAGTGCCAGTGCGTTCTCGATGGCTTTTCGCCGGCACACAGGCATGACTCCGGTGCATTATGTAAATCGCTTGAGGATTAATCTGGCTTGCCAGCTATTGACGAGCGAGGAGCACATGACGGTGACGGACATTTGCTACGAAGTTGGCTTCAATAACCTTTCGAATTTTAATCGCCAGTTTCTGACGCTGAAGGGCATGCCACCTTCTCGGTTCCGTTCATTGCACGCGGTGCAATTTGCAAGAAAGACGGCCAACCAATAAGTCATTATCCGCAGAGTTGAGCCGCTTGTACAATTGTATACCGCTCAGCGTCCAAACTGATTTGTCTGTTGAGGCAGAGCCTATGGCCTATCGCAAATTGTAAGAATTGCAGTGAACGGCAAAATGTTATGACAACGTCAGAATGAGGTAATCTCCTGACTGGATGATGTTGATGTCATTTCCGTATTTGCTTCTGGGGATCACTTGCGACAAGACGAGACACTCGTCGCGCTCATGCGGCCTTCGTTGTAGGGAAGGTCAACATAGGCGCGATGTCTAATTTTGGCAGTGTTACCGTGAACACCGCGCCGTTCTTGTTCGACGCCGAGAGCACTCCATTGACGCGTTCTACTATTCTCTGCGACAGAGAAAGTCCCAAGCCCATTCCGCTGTCTTTGGTCGTGAAGAAAGGTTGGAATAGCTGCTCAAGTGTCTCCTCACTCAAACCGGAGCCGTTGTCGGATATACGGATGATACTGTTGTTCTGATCGATGAGGGTTTCAATTGTGATGCGTTTTACTGTCTGATGCGATGCGCTCAGTGCGTCAATTGCATTGCGGACGAGATTATGGATAACCTGCTCAAGTTCTATTTTATTGATGCTCGCAGTGGGTGATGGTTCAGCAAGATCAAGCATCAATGAAACCCCTTGGCGCTTGATTTCCGGATTGAGTATTTCAACAATGTCCAAGATTGAACTGTTGAGTTCGGTGGCTTCCGGGGAGGCGCTTTTGTAGACAATATAGTCTCGGATTCTTCCAAGTATCAGACTTGCCCTCTTCGCCTCGCGAATATTAGCGGTCATTGTTCGCCGCAGAAAATCAGTCTGGGGAATAGCTTCACCTTCCTCGAGAGTCTTGAGGCTGGCCTGACTCTGATTGAGCAATGAGGAAAGCGGCTGGGCCAGCTCATGAATGATACCGGCTGCAAGCTCACCGACCGCGTTAACACGGGCTGCATGCTCCAACCGGGTTTCCTTTTCCAACCTTGCGGCACGCTTGAGTGCATTGTCTTCGGATCGTTGCAACCGTCGCGAAAGCTGGTGCTGATGCAGGGCATAATAGCTGGCTACCACCGCGATTGTGGAGAGGCCGCAATACACAATCAAATCTATTAGAGTGAAGAGTTCATACAGTTTGACGGTTTCACTCAGGTGAAAGACTGTCTTTTCCGAAAATCTTGTCGAGTCATCCGGCATAATATTGGGCGCGCTTGAAACGATTGTTCTGTTGGATTGAAGCTCGAAGGAGAATGGGGCGTTCTGTCGATCATTCAGTCGAATGATGGGGGTGTCGCCGATATCCCACTCCATTTTGGGAGAGCCATCCTGAAGCAGCGGCTTGATCATTTCCTCCGCATCGACAAGCATGACAATAGCATAGTGAAAATTGGCATTCTCAGCATGCGCGGTCGTAATATATTGCCCGGGAAAATTGATATCTGCAAAGGCGCGGAGCGTGCCATGGGGCTGGTTGACAACTTTCGGCAGAATTGTCTGTATCGCCGCATCGTTCTGGTCCGCGGGGAAGTTTGCCATCCGTCTGGCATATAAGGGATTGTCGTCCTTTGGGAGCTCATACAAGTTCACCGTGCGGATTCGTGGGTATTGTTTCATTGTATGCTGCACCAATGAGCCGAATATTTTCATGGCTTCCAGGTCGGATAGAGTAGCGAAAATCTCGAAGGATCTGACGAAAGCAAAATTCTGGGTAATGCGGCGGTCGAGGCAATCGGCGATTTCATTGGCTTTTGCCGAGAACGCGTGTGACTTGTCCTGAAAGGTCATGAACCCGGAAATTGAAACATACATCACCTGCGCCAAAAACCAGATCGACGCCGCAATAATCAGGGATGGTTTCAAGGCTTTTCGCAATTTTCCATTCATCCAGTTGGGTTACGTGACAAAACAATCGCAGAGCGATTTTGCGTATTTGATTTGAGACAAATTTCGTGCGTGGTTTGCACGTCATTGACGGGCATTTACTCCGCACAACAGATTCCTCCCCCTTGCGAGGTTATGGAACCAGGCGCGGTCAAGCTAAGATCTTCAGCTGTGTAACGTTCTACCCAATTCGGCTATTGGAGCCTATTCGACTATCGGAGTAGCGGTCTTCGATCAACGCGGGCACCTAAGCGAATGTCTTGGCTCAAACGCTGAAATCGCAGTCATTCGTGGGTAACGTCTGTAATCTACCTTCTTCTACAAAGGATGATTGCAGATTAGTGTTCTATCACAATGATCGCTACATTGCGTTTAAAGCCAGACTGATACTTTTTTCAATTATTGGGATTCCGGAGTGAATTTTAGCAGCCGTGCCCGTCAGACAATCTTTGCGACAATATGATCTGATATCTGGCTCGTCAGCCTGAAGACGATGCACGCCACCTGATCATAATTATTGCAACGTCAGGCGAGGTGGCAGGCAACGTGATGACCGTTATCGAGCGTCCGCAGTTCCGGCACCTCAATCCTGCAACGGTCGACGGCCAATGGACAACGGGTGTGAAAGCGGCATCCGGCCGGCGGTGCGGCGGGGCTTGGCAACTCACCTTGCAGCACAACACGGTTGCGGCCCGCGTCTGGGTCAGCCACGGGGATGGCTGACAGAAGGGCCTTGGTATAGGGATGGCGTGGATGGTCGAAAAGTGCGTTGCGGCTCGCCGTCTCAACGATCACGCCGAGATACATGACTGCGATTTCATCGCAGAGATGCTCGACAACAGCCAGATCGTGCGAGATGAACAGGAAGGTCAGTCCCTGTTGCTCCTTGAGGTCGGAAAACAGATTGATGATCTGGGCCTGGATCGAAACGTCAAGCGCCGAGACGGGTTCGTCGGCTATGATCAATTCGGGCTTCAATGCCAATGCTCGGGCGATACCTATACGCTGGCGTTGACCGCCGGAGAATTCATGCGGGTAGCGTGCGTATTGGTAGGGCGCAAGGCCGCAGATGCGCATTACCTCCAGCACTGTCTCGCGTAACTCTGCTTTACGAACCAGACCATGCGCCAGAAGTGCTTCGCCGATCGCATCGCCAGCCCGCACCCGTGGATTGAGCGATCCGTAAGGGTCCTGGAACACCAGCTGCATTTTCGGTCGCAGTGCCGCCAGCGCCTTGCGGCCGCCAGCCTGAATGTCTTTGCCATCAAAGCGTACGGTGCCGGTTGTCGGCTTGTAGAGCCCCAGCATGGCGCGACCGAGTGTTGACTTGCCACTACCGGATTCGCCGACAAGTCCGAAAGTGGTACCGCGGCGGATACGAATGTTCACTCCATCGACGGCCCTGACATGACCTGAGACCTGACCGAACAGCCCGTCACGGATCGGGAAATGGATCTTGAGGTTCTCGACTTCAAGCAACGCGGAAACGTCTGTCATATCGCCCCCGACTGAGCCAGGAAACATGCGGCACGATGTGGTGCGTCCGCTAGGCCCAGCGATGGAATGCCTGAGCGGCAGATATCGACCGCAGCAAAGCAGCGTTCGGCAAAAGCACAATAGGCAGGGAGCCGCGCGGGACTGGGTACTTGACCCGGAATGGAAACCAGACGGCGCAACCGTTGGCCGGGGACTGGCCGCGAGGCCAAGAGGCCGCGCGTGTAGGGATGCTTGGGGTGTCGCAGGACGTCACGAACCGTGCCAGTTTCAACCACCCGGCCAGCATACATCACGATAACCCGGTCGGCCAGTTCTGCTACCAGCCCAAGGTCATGGGTGATGAGCATCAGAGCTGTGCCTTCATCCTGTTTCAGCCGATTGAGCAGGTCGAGGATTTGAGCCTGAATAGTAACATCGAGCGCTGTCGTTGGTTCGTCGGCGATCAGCAATTTTGGTTTACAGCTGAGGGCGATGGCAATCATCACGCGCTGCAACATGCCGCCGGAAAGTTGGTGCGGATAGCCTTCGACAATCCGCTCGGGCCGAGCAATGCCGACACGCGTCAAGAGAGCAATTGCCTCTGCCCATGCCGCTTTTGGTGGCATCTTGCGATGCTCGATCAACGGTTCAACGATCTGCTCTCCGATAGTCAGGACTGGATTGAGCGAACTCATTGGTTCCTGAAAAATCATGGCAATCTCGTTGCCGCGCATCGTCCGCATGGCTTCCGGTTTCAGGGTGAGAAGATCCTTGCCGCGATATAAGATCTGACCGCCAGCGATATATCCGGCCGGACGGGAGACCAGACCCATCAGCGACAGTGCTGTCACGCTCTTGCCGCAGCCGGATTCACCAACCACGCCAACAGTTTCGCCCTCGCCAATGCTGAAGCTGACATCCTGCACCGCGCGGGCGATGCCCTCATCGGTTTTAAAATGGGTTGACAGGTTCTGGAATTCGACAAGCGGGGGCATGTTCGGCTTACCGTTTCATCTTCGGGTCGAGTGCATCGCGCAGCCCGTCGCCCACTATGTTGATGGCAACCACAGTCAGGAAGATTGCAACGCCCGGCGGCATCCACAACCAGGGTCGGCGCTGGAAGTCGACAAAGCTGTTGGCGGTATCCATCATATTGCCCCAGGACGGCGTTGGAGGAACCACGCCAAGACCGAGATAGCTGAGATAGGCCTCATTCAGGATGGCACTGGCAACGCCTATGGTCGCTGCCACGATCAGGATTGGTACCGTGTTGGGCAGCAGATGGTGGAACAGCCGCCGGTGCAATGGCAGGCCTAGAACCTCCGTCGCTATCATGAAGTCACGCTCACGCAGTGACAGGATCTGGGACCGCACAAGGCGCGCCACCGTTACCCAGTTTGGCAGGCTGAGCATGAGGATGACGAGATAGATGCGCTGATCGGGTGGCACCTTCAACTCGGACAGCACGGCACCAATGATAATGAGAAGGGGCAGCGTCGGGATGGTCATCACGAGATCGGCCCCACGCATAATCACGGCGTCGATCAGGCCCCCGAGGTAACCGGCAACCGCGCCCGCAATGTAGCCGATGACCACCGACAAGAATACCGAAGCGAGGCCAACCGTCAGTGAGATACGACCGGCTGACATCAATCTTGCCATGATATCGCGTCCAAGGAAATCCGTTCCAAGCCAATGCTTCATGCTTGGCGGACGGTTGACGCTGAGCGCATCGGTGGCGTTCAGATCCCAGCGGCTGACGAATGGTCCAACCACACAGATGAGAACGATCAACAATAGTATAGCCAGTGCCGTCATGGCAGTGGCGTTGCGGCGCATCCGCCATAATGCGTCACCAAGCGGTGAGCGCGTCGAGCCGAGATGCCCGGTCAGTGCGAGCAGTTCGACCTGACGTGTTCGGTTTCGGCGAAAAGGATTGAAGGAAACCATTCTAACCTCGCCGTAGCCGGATTCGAGGATCGGCGGCAGCATAGGCAATATCAGCCAGCAAATTGCCAAGTATGGTCATAGCGGCCAGAACCATTGTGAAGCCCATAAGCACCGGATAGTCACGCGCTGCCAGTGTGTCGATCTGAATGTGTCCGGCGCCGGGCCAATTAAAAATCTTCTCGGTGACGATGGCCCCGGAGAACAGGCCGGGCAGTTCGAAGCCCAGAAGCGTGATCATCGGCAACATCGCATTGCGCAAGGCATGTTTGAAAATGACGGTTCGTTCTTTCAATCCCTTGGCCCGTGCGGTGCGTACAAAGTCCATCGAGAGAGCCTCAAGCATGCTGGCGCGGATGTAGCGCGTCAGGCTTCCGGCCTGCAGCGCAGTCAGCACCAGAACCGGCAGCACCATATGTGCTGCGACCTCCATGACCCACGCGAAACCTGTTGTCTGGCTACCGGTGCTTATCATCCCGCCAACCGGTAGCCAGCGCAGGTCAACCGCAAACCATTTGATCAATAGCAGGCAAAGGAAGAAGACCGGAAAGGACATGGCGCCAAAGATCGCCAGCGTCACAATGCGGTCGTACCAGGAATAGGGCCACACCGCTGCGGTAATTCCGGCGAGCAGCGAGACAAACCAGTAGAGAAGTAGTGCCGTTCCACCCAACAGGAAGGAATTCCAGATGTATTGGTTGAGAAGTTTGGCAACTGGAATCTGATACTGCATGGAATAACCGAGATCACCCGTCAGCAAATGCCCCAGCCAATCGAAATACCGGTCAAAAACAGGCCGGTCGAGGCCGTAGAGTGCCTTCAGCTCCGCCGCCCGTTCGGCGGTCAGATTGATGTTGCCGTCGATGAAATCGCCCGGTGTCAGGGCGAAAATAAAGAAAATCAATGCCGAGGCTCCAAGGAGCATCGGCACCGACAGCAACAGCCTGCGAATAATGAAGTTTTTCATGTTCGGCAGCACGCCATGTGACGTTACTGCGCGATCTTCAGGTTTGGCAGGCTGGAGATTATGCCATTGTAAATATCAGGGTTGAAGCCGCTGACCCGGCCATCTGCAGCAGACAGGATCTTGCGATAGGCCAGATAAATCACTGGCGGATCTTCAGCCAAAACCTTGTAAAGCTCATGGTAGATCGCCTTGCGCTTGTCGATATCCGTGGTGGCATTGCCCGCATCAACAAGCCGATCGACGTCTGCATTATGATAGCCGCGGCGGCCAATTTCTCCAGTCGCCGATATAAAGTCTTCAACGCCGTCATGCGGGTCGTTGATGCCTGACGTGCGGTAGGTCGCCAGATCAAAATTACCGGATTTCATCTTGGCCAGCATGGCATTGAAATCGGATACTTCGGGCACCAGATCGACACCGATCGCTTTGAAGTTTTCTTTGGCAATCGGGATCAAAGCATCGTTGATCAGCGATTTGGTTGCCAGCAACGTCAACGACAGGCGCTGGCCGTCCTTGGTGCGGATGCCGTCTGGTCCAGCTTTCCATCCGGCTTCATCGAGAAGGGCAGCAGCCTTGGCCGGGTCATAAGCATAGGGTTCGATGCCGGACGGATCATAGGCCCATGAAATAGGAGCGACGGGTATAGTCGCGACCTGTCCGTAGCCCTGATAGACCACGCTGACCAGTGTTTGCCGATCAAGCCCATATGTCAGGGCGTGGCGCACCTTGGCGTCCTGCAGTGCCGGTTTCTTCTGGTTGAATTCAATCATGCTGTAGTCGCTGGAGCCGTAAAGATTGATAGCAGCGAAGCCGAGGCTCTTCAGCGTATCAATGTTGTCCTGATTGACCGAAAAGCCGTCATAATCGGTCTCACCTGTCTGAAACAACTGCAGCTTGGTGGCATCCGAGGTGATACGGTAGATGAAGTTTTCAACGCCAGGCTTGCCGCGGAAATAATGCGGGTTGGCGTGAAACCGCACTTCTTGTCCCGGAATATACTTGTCGAAAACATATGAACCGGCACCAAGCGGATTATTACCCAAAGCACGGATACCATCCAGCTTGCCACGCGCGAAGCCATTGCCGTAATGCGCCTTGGAAAGCACGGGTCCACCGATCAGATACGGCGTCTTAGCGCCCGGTTGTGTGGCGGTAACCTGCAGCGTCTGCGGGTCGATCACCTTGAGGCCAGAGATACTATCAGCTTTTCCGGCTTTATATTCGGCTCCACCAGCTATGGCGGCGGGGGTTATATCGGTCTCTCCCTCATAGGTTGGATCATGTAGTACAGTCAGGGTAAAAGCCACGTCCTCCGCTGTCAGAGGCGAGCCATCGCTGAAAACCAGATCGGGGCGAAGCTTTAACGTATATACCAGACCATCCGGACTGACAGTCCACGAGTCAGCCTGTTCGGCGATGAGCTTGCCATGACTGTCATAGTTGATCAGCCGACCGAAGATGACATCGGTGACATTCTCATCCCAGCCATTGGTGAAGAAATAGGGGTTGAATATGCCCTGCGGCGAACTGATCGCTCCCACTACAGTATCCTTGCGTGTTTTGGCGACGGCAGGGATCAATGAAAGTTCCGTGGCGGGGGTGGTGCCATCCGGGAGCACATCATCCGCTTGGGCGGACGGGCTGAAAGCAAGGGCGCCAATGATCAATGCGAGGGAAACAAGGCTGGTTTGGCGACGGCGGACCGGGATCAGATCATGGAAGCGCATAGCGATATCCTTCATGACGGGAAGGTGGAACCTGCCCACCCGCGAAATGAAAGTCAACCGGAGGTGTTCATCAGTATGAACAGCCTCAACCGGTGCGTTAAATCCGAACTGTTGCGCGACTAGTCCCATTGTGAAAAATCTCATATGTCACCCTCAAATTGATCAGGGGAGCATAGGTCGACAGATTATATGTACAAAGTGAACTGTACCCATTTTGAGACCGATTGAGCAAAATCTTCTCGCCCCCACGCCCATTCGGAAATGACAGTTTCACCTACGTCTCTCGTCTACTCCGGGTCATATATAAAGTTGGGGTTGAATAGATTGGATAAGACCGGGATAACTGGCGGCGAATGAATCATCTGGGGAAGAGGTCATCAACATCTGCGCTTCAGCCAAAGCATCGTCCATTTAAAGAGGACGCAAGTTCCATGTAGCGAACGATGCTTTGGCGATATCCACTCCTTTATCGGGAGTTTGGATCACTCCTTCTAACTGACCAAAAGGAACGTCCATGCGTAATTATACAATTCCGATTGCTACCTCCCTCATGCTCATCTCGGGTATCACCCTGGTAAACGCCGCGCAAAACACGCCGAGCGTATTAACCATTGAGAAGGAAGCGGGGAAACCTATAGCGACCTTTACCGTTGAAGAGCTGGGTAAGGCATTCCCGTCCAAGACCCTGGAAACAGTTACTCCATGGACCAATGGCGAGAAACGCCGCTATCGTGGCGCTCCGTTGAAGGATATCCTCTCCAAGTATGGTTCAGCAGATGCCGCGACCGTTACAGGTGTTGCACTTGATGGCTTCGAAGCCAAGCTGGAGACGAAGGAAATCAAATCCTTCGATCCTATCGTGGCGACTGAGGTCGATTGTGTGGACGCTGACAGGCTGGCAGCCACGTGTACAAAAGATCAGGAATTCAGAGTGCTGACCGATGCGGATCGTGGCCCTTTCTATGTCGTTTGGCCCTACGATCAACTGCCAAAATCAACCAACACGGATGAGAATTACCGCTGGATCTGGTTCCTGGCAGCTCTGAGACCATAGTAAAAAACGTATTTTCCTTCAGTTTGAACTAAGGCCGACTGTGCTTAAACAGGGTCTGTTCCACTGCAAATAGCTTTACGAACGAACCAGCATTGAACAACCCCATCATGATCCTGATGGGGTTGATTTTCCGGCTCACGGTTAAGCATGAAAGATTTGCTCGAACGTCCCAAAGGTCCTTTAGTTGCTCCTTGTACCCCAAAGGTGATCGCGCAAGGATAGTGCGGGCTTGTATTCCGGTTTGATCTTGAGCGCCGCATCGAGATCAAACAGGGCTCCGTTGAGATTTCCCTTCACGCCTTGTAAAATTGCCCGCCTGAAATAGAGGGAAACATTCTGCGGGTCTGCTTCCAGCAATGCGTTCAATTCAGCGATATCGTGGTCGGCGTCGTCAGTCTTAATGCTTTCGGCAGCGAGCGAGAGTTCTGTGGGCACGCTTCCAAGATTGAGTCTGACGACCTCAATCAGATCAGCGAATGCGTCGGTGAATGCGCCCTTGCTTAGCCGAACATGAGCACGACCGCTGTATGCCTCCACGTAATTTGGATCAAGTTTGATGGCTTTTGTGAAATCCACTATTGCAGCGTCCGCATTTCCTTTCTTTAAGAAAGCGAATCCACGGTTGTTGTAAGCTGTTTGATAATCAGGGCGAAGTTCTATCAACTGCCCATAATCGGCAATCGCGCCGTCAATATCGCGCAGGACAAGGCGAGAATCGCCACGAAAGCCATATGAATCTGAATTCTTCGGGTCGAGCTTGATGGCCTGATTATAATCGTCGATTGATCCATCGACATCGCCGCCTTTAAATCGGATCAGCCCGCGACTCCTATAAGCGTCCGCGAGCTGAGGATCGAGCTTGATGGCCTGGTCATAATCTCTCTTGGCCTCGTCGATGGTTCCTTTTTCGAAACCAGCCTTACCGCGATAGTAATAGGATGTGCCATCCGTTGGATCGAGTGCAATTGCCTCGTTGAGGTCAATCAGTGCCTCGTCGAAATCACCCAGTCTAATTCGAACAAATCCTCTGTTCTTGTAAGCTACCGCAGATTGTGGGTTCAGTTGGACGGCCTGATCCAGATCTGAAAGCGCCCTGTCTAGATTCCGGACTTGTGCATAAGCAAACCCGCGACCAACATATGCGTTGGAGTCGGTCGTTTCGAGTTGGATTACATTATCGTAATCGGCAATAGCGCCAGTAAAATCCTTCTTTTCGATGTGAACAATTCCGCGATTTTTATAAGCCTTCACGTTTTTGGAATCGAGTTTGATGGCCCGATCATAGTCGGCTAAGGCCCTGTTCAGATCCCCTTTTGATTTATGAGCGGCACCCCGGTTGTAATAGGTATTGGAATCTTGTGAATCGAATTTGATTGCCAGATCGAAATCATCAATCGCCTTATCAAGTTTCCCGCGTTTGATATGGATCAGTCCACGATTGTTGTATGCACCGGCATATTCTGGGTTAATCTTGATTGCTTGATCGCAATCCTTCAAAGCATCGTCCAGTTTGCCTTGCTCCCAAAGACCCAGACAGCGGTTATTGTGGAGCACCGCATCGTTGGGGTTGCTCTTGATTGCCTCATTGAGGTCATCCAGGGCACCGTTAAAATCACCCAGTTTTATCCGGAGAGTTCCTCTATGCCTGTAAGCGGCAACAGATTTCGGATCAAGTTTGATTGCTTGATCTAGATCGGAAGCCGCTTTGTCCAGAACTCCGCGTTCAGTAAAAACAAAACCCCGGCCGGCATAAGCGCTCGCAAGGGTTGGATTGAGTTTGATTGCGATATCAAAGTCTTCCATTGCACCCGAAAAATCTTTCTTATTAATCCGGGCTGTTCCTCGATTGCCATATGTTTCCGCGATTTTGGGATCGAGTTTGATCGACTGATTGTAATCTACAAGAGCTTTATCAACTTCACCTTTATAAAATCGGGCAGCTCCTCGATCATTATAGAGGGATGACTGTGACGGATCGATTTCAATCGCATGGTCATAGTCAGCAATCGCAGCATCAACTTCACCCTTCTTAAATCGCGTCAGTCCGCGATTGCTGTAGGCCACTGTATATTTTCCGTCGAGTTTGATTGCCTGATTGAAGTCTAAAAGTGCTTTATCCAGATTATTCAACTTCATATAAACTCCGCCCCGGCTATTATAGCCGATGGCGTGATTGGGATCGAACGCTATTGCTTTGTCGAAGTCCTTCAGTGCGGCATCCATGTCGCCTTTGCGGAAGCTGGCCATCCCGCGATTGTGGTAAGCTATGACTAAATTGGGGTTGAGCTTGATTGCCTGATTGAAGTCGGCGATCGCCTCATCATATTTTCCCATCTCCAGATAGGCATTACCACGGTGGCCGTAGGCGAGGGCATTTGCAGGATCAACACGGATAATCGTGTTCAATTCGTAGATGTCCTGCGCTGGATCGCCCGGAAGCTTTTTTTCGTCCGCCAGCGCAATTGTGGACAAAAGCACAATTATTCCGAAACCGGCTGCACACACGCGTTTCATAGGATAATCCCCGCTGCAGGTCAGAACTCACATTGTATCAAGAGTTCACTCGACTTCAAAAGCGGGAGCTATAGTGTAAACGCACTATGCGGCGGTCTTTGGTTGGCCGAATTGGACGCTGAGGGGCTATCAATTATCCAGTAAGCGCGATGCAATCCTTGTCTTAACTCATGATCCGACGTCGATGTCTGCCAAAGCGCGGTTTTGGCCGTAATCATCAGAATGAAGTTCTGACATCTATATCCGGTTTGCGAGCTAGTGCCCGTCAAACTTTATTGGCATTTTCCTCACCGTTGATCGGTTTGAAAAAAGCATCTTAGTGTTCCAGAATGGGCGTCTTTTTTGATTGCCAAGGGCGGCGGAAAGAAATGCAACCGCATGCTTGGCACAACGGGAAGATGCGGCTATGTTCCAGCCTGCCAGTTAAACGGGGGTAGCAATCCGATGTCTGGAGAGGCATATCAGTTCGTAGAAGCAGGGTTGGAGCAGGCTGATCGACTCTTGCGGTTGTCTACGCCGTTGGGTGAGGATGTACTTCTTCCCGAAAAGTCGCAGATACAGGAAAAGATCAACGGCCTGTTCGAAATCGAAGTTGTCGTTAAGTCTAAACGGCTGGATGTCAAACCAGACGAGATCGTCGGCAAGACGGCTGATCTGTCCGTTGAAATTGCTTATGGGGAACGCCGGTACTGGAACGGTCTGGTGACCGGACTGATGGAGGGTCCTCCCGTGTCGCGCGGACTTCGCGCATACAGGCTGACAATCCGTCCTGAACTATGGCTGCTCTCGCAGCGCTCCGATTGCCGCATCTGGTTGGACAAGACGACTTTGCAAGTTGCGGAAACCTTGCTTTCCGAACACGGCATCAAGGCGCCGGTTACGGGCGGGGTGTTTGCTCCCCCGGCTCCCATCCATTATTCGGTGCAATGGAATGAAACCGATCTCGCCTATCTGACACGGCGGCTTGAACAGGACGGTCTTTTTTACTGGTTCGAGCATGAGAAGGGTCAGCATACGCTGCACATTGCCAGCCATTCCTATGGATATACGGAAGGTCAGGACACGGACGTGCGGCTTGCGGCAGGCTCCAGTGACCGGAACCATATCACCCGCTTCGAAAAGCACTTCCAGTTCATTCCGGGTAAAAGAGCCGGCGGTGACTGGAACTTTGAAATGCCGAGTGACCCGCAAGGTGGCAAGACATCCTCGCTGGTCTCGCTGCCGAAGAATACCGAGTACGAATTATATGAATATCCGGCCAAGGCGATGGACGGCGCTGCCAACGAAGCGGCAGTGAAATTGCGCATGCAGGCAGCGGAATCTGATCATGAGCAGATTGAGGCTGAATCGACGGTCAGAACCCTTGCCGCCGGTCGCAAGTTCAAGCCCTACGAAGTCGCCCACGCTGACGACCAGTTTGAAGAATATGTGGTGACGGCCATTATCCATCAAATGGTCGATCATTCCTATGAAACGGTTCAGGATGGGTCACTGGACTATACCAATAGTTTCACCGCACTTCCCGCGCGGCTTCCGGCAACACCGCACCGCACTACAGCGCGTCCGCGCATTGACGGTACCCAGGTTGCTATTATCGCAGGACCATCTGGCGAAGAGATCCATCCCGATGAATATGGACGGGTGAAAGTCTGGTTCCCGTGGGACAGGCGCGCCAAAAGAGATGGGTCCGATACATGCTGGATGCGCGTGATGCAGAGCTGGGCCGGTGTTGGCTGGGGCGCGCAAACCATACCGCGTATCGGCATGGAAGCCATGGTCACCTATATCGATGGCGATCCGGATCGACCGGTGATAGCAGGTCTGGTGCCAAACAAGCGGCAAAAAGTGCCCTATGGTCTTCCTGCCGCCAAAACCAAATCCGGGTTCAAGACGCAGACCCATAAGGGGCAGGGCTTTAATGAGCTGTCGTTTGATGACGACAATGGAAATGAGAAGATTTTTGTCCATGCCCAGAAGGATCTGAGCCGGATTATCAAAGACAATGAATCGACCACTGTCGAAAAAGGCAACAGGACGACCACCCTTCAGCAAGGTGATGAACACAAGACACTGGAACAGGGCAACCGGACGGTTAGCGTCAAAACAGGTGACGAAACCAAAACCATCGGTCAGGGTAATCTTTCCGAAAAGATAGCTCTGGCCCGCAAGACCGAAGCCAATACCATTGGGGCGAATGCAATAGCTGGCAAGGCTGGACCTGGGCTTATCACATATACAGCCGATGACCAGATCACCCTGAAGGTGGGCGTCAGCGAAATAACCCTGACGAAAAATAACATCATCATCAAGCACGCAGGCTCGGTTATCACGTTGGATGCACTCATCATTGACCAGATTGCCGGCAATATTCATCTGAACAAAGACAAGGGCGGAGCATAAGCGGAATGATGTTTCATTTCGACGAGGGATACATGTCAATCCCGGATGGCTGGAAAGACCAGACCATCAATATTATTTCAAGTACGGGCACTTCTGAGGCTGGTTTAACCTTCACCATTACCCGCGAGGAAATGCCGTGGGGTATGCAGTTTGATGAATATGTGGACGCTGAACTTGGCAAGGCTGCCAAGGCCCTGAACGAGTTCACTATCGTCGAGAAAGTTCCGGTGCAGATATCCGGCAATCCGGCCCATCAGGTCGAATGCACCTGGGTGGCCAAGCAGGGGCTGATGCATCAGATCATCACCACGATATCGCAGCGTAACAAGGCTATTGTTGTCACTGCGTCCAGCCCGGTGAAGATGTCCGAAACGCAGAAAAAGCAGCTTGTTGCTACGGTGCATACATTTCGTTTTGTTGACCGCAAGGATTAAGAGCCAACGTGTCTCTCCTTAACAACATCGCTACGGGAGGAGCAGTCGCTGCCGGTCGCAGGCACGGTTCCTATACCAGTGTGCCAAATTCGAATACGCCACAAGCTGGTACCCCCACTTATGACATGGGGCCACTCGACGATCCCACAGCACGATCTGATGCAGTCAAGGGGTGGGACTCAACACTCGACTTTGTCGAGAGCGACGCCTTCAATTATGCCGTCACAGGGGGCATGGTTGGCTATGCCGGTGTTACCGGAGCAATGGCGACAGGGACATTGGCTGGTGGCGCGACAGCGATGGGGACGGCGCTCGTTCCGGTTGCAGCGGGCTTGGCCGGTGCGATGGTTGGTGCTTGGGCCGGTGAGAAACTCGGAAACTGGGCGATGGATGCCATGGGCTACCAGAAAATTGCCCAGAATGGCGAGATGCCAGCCCATAAACAGCATCCGATTGCTCATGAGAGCAGTTGGGGGCTTGGCGCACTTGTCCTCGGTGCAGTCGCAGGGCTGGCAGCCGGAATATTTGTCGTTGCCACGTTCGGCACAGGACTTGTTGTTCTCGCTGCTGCCGCTGCCGTTGGGGGTGCATTAGCGGGATTGGGTGCCGGCTTCGCATCGGCTGCTGGACAATATGGGACCAATAAAGGGGTTATATCCAATGGGTCACCCAACGTCTCTTTCGAGGGAAAACCTGTAGCGCGCATCACCGACGAGGTTGTGTGCGAAGATCACGGCATCCAGAAGATCGCGCAGGGCAACATGACCGTGTTTGCCAATGGTCTTGCAATTGCCCATATCGGTCACAAGACAACCTGCGACGGTACTATCAATGATGGTTGCAAGACGATTGTAATCGATCTCGACACCAATCCGCAGCAGCTCGACATCGATGTCGGTTGGATGAAACGGATCACCCGGACGGGTTTGGCCATTCTCAACTTTCTGCCACTGCCAAGTGGCAAACGAAAGCCGGGTCAAAGCCGTGCGCATCCGGTCGAGAACAAACCGGCAGGTGTTTGCACCACCAGAGGCTGTCCGGCCGACGTGGCCTCTGGCCAGTTCTTCGATGTGCGCACTGACCTTTATTTACCCGGTACAATTCCGATCGTGTTTCAGCGGGTATGTCAGCGCAATGCCGCAGGCCTGCTTGGCAAGGGCTGGATGTCCAACTGGACACAACATCTTCATGTCGATGGCGGTGTCGTCCAGTTCCACGATCCCGAAGGCGTCATTATCAGTTTTCATGCTCCCTATGAGCAGATCGACGCTGAAAATGTCCGCTTCCCGCACTTGCGGCTTTTTTCCGAGGACCGGCGGTCCTTTACAATCTGGAACAGCAGGCAGCAGCTCTACTACATTTTCGCAGAAGCCAATCTCGGACGTGTGTGGCTGTCGCGCATCGAAGACCGCAATGGCAACACGGTGGAGTTCACTTACGATCCTGATGGCCTTGCTCGTGTCATACATTCGGATGGGTTTGAACTTGGTGTTCATTCCGAGAACTGGCTGCTGAAATCGGTTTTCACCGGCGTTGCTGATGACACCAGGCAAATGGTCGAGTGGTCTTACACCACGCATGGATGCCTCGAGGAAGTACGCTCTGCGCAGAGTGGGTATCTGCGCTATTACTATGATGAGCATGATCGTATCATTCGCTGGCATGACAGCAAGGCAAGCGATGTCAGCTATGTCTGGAACAAAGAAGACCGCGTCAGCAGCATCGTCAGCACATCAGGATATATGTCCGGTGATTTCGCATATGATGCCAAAAACCGGATAACCCGCTTCACCGACAGCCTCGGGGCAACCTCCGTCTATTTCTATGATGAAGATGGTCTTGTCTGGAAAGAAATCGATCCGCTTGGGAACGAATGGCTCACCGAATGGGGCGTATCGTTCAATATTATTTCCACCACAACACCGCTGGGCCTGAAATCCACCTTTCAATATGACGAGATCGGCAATGTGGTCACGTTGAGGGATGCTGATGGTGCGACAATGTCTTGGTCGTACGGGTCAGATGGCTTGCTCTCATCCGCATCGGATGCAGAAGGTAACAGTCGTGAGTACCACTATGACAATCGTGGCAATATGATTGCGATGGTCAATGAGGTGGGAGAAACCACGTCTCTGCGGGTTGGTGAACGCGGTGAATTGCTGCGTATTGATCAGCCCAATGGCGGACAAAGCCGTGTCTTTTATGATCATTTCATGCGGCCACGCGCGGTTACGGATGCTGCGGGTAATACACGGACCATGCAGTATGATATTGAGGGTCGATTGCTTTGGGCGACTGACGCACTTGGTAACCAGACCAGGTTTGACTACACCCGCGATGCCCTCAATCCAAAAGGTGCATTGCGTGAAGTTTTGCTCGCCGATGGCAGCCGTGAACAGTTTGAATATGACAGCGAAGGCAATCCAGCGCGCTTTATCGACGCCAACGGGAATGCGCGTGATTTTTCCTTCGGGCCTTTTGATCTGCCGCTTGTGACGACCGACTCTTTTGGCAACCGCCTGCGTTACGAATATGATGGTGAAGGTCGCATGACCGCCGTGGTCAACGCAAAGTCGGAACGCTATGAGCTTACGATCGACGCTGCCGGCCGCATTGTGAGGGAAAAGGAGTTTGGCGGGATTGCGACAGACTATTCGCGTGATGCGGATGGTCGAACGGTATCCCGATTTACGGCTGATGGCGTAGAGACGTTGTATGATTACAACGTCCGCAATGAGCTTCTGGCTGTAAGCGTTGTTCGGGACAGTAAAAAGATCAGCACTCACTACGCTTATGACAAACGGGGTTTGCTCATTTCTGCCCAGAACTTCGATTCCCTCATTAAGTTTGAGTATGATGCATTGGGGCGGGCGACCAGAGAAGAAATGAATGGCCGAACCGTTATGTCGGGATACACAGCAGGGGTATTGAGCCGGGTAGCTCGTGAGGGGGATTCCGCCAGCTTCCAACTGTCTTATGATCGCACCGGTGCGGTACAATCCTTGTCGATCGCCGGACATGACCCCGTGGCATTCTCCAGAGATGCCCGCGGTTTTGAGGTACTGCGCCGGAGCGGAGCTGGATTTGCCCAGGCCCAGTCCTATTCATCTACTGGTTTGCTTGAGGCACAGATCGCCGGATCATTTAAAGATGTGTCGGGCCAGTTGTCTGGTATGCCCGGCCGTGAACGATTGCCGGGGCGGCATACGATCATAGGCGCTCTCAAGGTCAACCGCCATTATCAATGGGATCCAGCAGCCAATCTTGTTGGCATTGTTGATGGGCGGTGGGGTGAGACGCGCTATGGCCATGACGATCGAAACCAGATCATCCAGACGACCCATCAAAGCCGTTTTGCAGGTGCGTCGTTCATGGAGCGCTTCGGTTATGATGCCTGCAACAATCTTTCGGTGGCAGACTATACGAGCGGGAAAGATCCGGCGCGATCGGTGAAGGAAGCGCTCCCCGGTCAGACGGTCGAACAGGGTGCTGGAGGCCGCGTGCGTAAACGCGGGCACTTCCGATATGCCTACGATCTGCGTGGACGGGTCATCGAGAAACGCTACGAGGAAGATGGCTTTCGGCCTAAAATCTGGCGCTATGAATGGGAAAGCCAGAACAGGCTCGTTCAACTCGAGACGCCGGACGGTGAAATCTGGCGCTATGGCTATGACGCATTGGGACGGCGGATAAGACGGCTGCGTGTGCTTGAAGGTGGCAAGGGCACCAGTAAGGGGCGCTTTAAATCCGATGGGACGAGAGAGCCTCATGATCGCGTTGGTTCGGCATTCCAATGGGACTGCAATCAGATGATTGCTGAAGCACCGGTCTATGCGGATGGAACGGTAGCATGGGAGAAGGCCAGAAACTGGATTTATGAACCTGGTACCTCCAAGCCGCTGGCAAGGCTGGGAGCGGATGACAGTCTGCACTTTGTGGTGACCGATCACGCCGGGACACCCCGTGAACTTGTTAGCGAAGATGGTGGTAAGGTTGTCTGGACCGCCCAGTTCCAGACCTGGGGTCAGGTTGATCAGCAACAATTCTGGCCTGATGATCCCGGGGCAAATGACAATCAACCAACGGAAGACATTGATTGTCCCATCCGCTTTCAAGGTCAATGGGAAGACGCGGAAAGTGGCCTCTACTACAACCATCAGCGTTACTATGATCCAGATTCCGCACAATATTTGTCACCCGACCCAATCGGACTTTCTGGTGGCTCCCGCCTGCAAGGATATGTAGCCAATCCCGGCACTTGGGTTGACCCATTGGGCCTTGTCCCCTGTGTTCCGCAGACAGGTTCTTATCGCGATTTGCGGAAGAATCTGAAAGGTACAAACCAGCAGGCAAATCACTTGAATCAGGATGCAGCATTCCGCGATGTCATCCCACATAGTGCAGGTGCTGCAAATGCGATGCAGGGCAATGCGTTCAAGGATATTGGAACGCCACACTATGAATTCCACAAATCCCTTGAGGGGTTCTGGGATAAATATCGCAAGGGTGGTTCCGATTATGGCAAGAAGCCGACGGTTGGTCAGTACGATACGGCTCTTCGTGATGCGCTGACATCCTCTGGTTATTCAAGCTCCGATGTTAACCATCTCGCATCTGTTGCCGAGCAAAACCGCGTGGCACATGGATTGAGTAACAGTAGTCCTGTACCGAGAGTTCCGGGGCGAATTAATCAAAGAAAGTAAAGACGTGCGTGAACCTAGCTCAGTAACTATTGCAACATTGGATAAGCTCGACTCGGTCGAGTGGTTCCGGAGCGTTGGACAAAAAGACAATGAGTTTGTGGAATATGTTGCCTCCTGGAAAGCGGCAATAAAGAGCTGCTCTTCAACGGCATGGGAAAATTTTACCCAGGAGGCAGCAAATAATCTGAGTGTTCGAGTGTTGAAGGCGGATCCCAAGCGCTTTGAGCTGTGGAACGATGTGATCGATACGGTAAAGCCTTTTTCCGAAGCCCTGGTCAAGGATAAGATTGGCGGTATTCTTACCTCGGAAAATCTGCCGAAGGCAGTTTCGGATTGTGTCGAATGGGATATTCTTCATTTATGTGTAGAGGCTGAGTATTCCGACATTGTTGAGCCGGGATTCTTCTCGTCGCTTTCCTACCACTATTATACGGGGCATTTTCCTTGCGGTTATAAAGGCAAAATTCCGAACGGGAAAATTGTAATCTACTAAAGTACACCACCGCCAACCTGAAATTCTTCGGAAGCTCTGACACGAACGCGATGCAACTTTCGTCATCCAAACTTCCTGTCAGGCTTTCGCCGCACAGATCCCGTCAGGCAGACGAAGTGTAGCAAATCGCCGATCAAAATCTGACGCCAGGTCGGCAATAGTGATTGCGGCGAGCCGATCTCGTAATAGCAATTCGGCATTGCGCAAGGTGTCGTCAAGCGCCGCGTCAACCGCTTGCTCTACAAGACATGTCGGGTGATCGGAAGAGGGGCCGATGGCAAACAGGGGTGGCGCTCCGATTGCCACATAAACGTCCAATAGCGAGATATCGGCGAGACCTCGCGTTAACTCCCAGCCGCCGCCATGGCCATTTTCGGAGCGGACATAGCCCTGCTTTTTGAGGCCAGCCATCGTTCGACGAATGACGACGGCATTTGTTCCAAGCATCTGTGCGATGGTCTCGGACGTCATGCGTTTCGTGTGCCGATCCATGTGTATGAGCACATGAAGCATTCTCGATAGGCGGCTGTCGCGTCTCAATCGCTGCACTCCCTTGTGTTTAGCTATACCATCCGGAACAAAAGAAGTTACGGGTCTTGATCTGATTTAAATCGTAACATATAAAGTGACGAGAGCCAAGAAACGGATGAGCGTGTCATTCCCAGAGGCACAGGAAATCTTGCGTCAGCATGGTCATGAAGCGAGCATTTTCCAATGCGGCTGGCTCAGAGATATCAGTGGAGCAGATAAATGAAGTTCGATGTTATTGTCGTCGGAGGTAGTTTTGCCGGATTGTCGGCAACCTGCAGTTGGCGCGGGCGCGGCGCAGCGTTGCGCTGATTGATGCAGCAGCGCCCCGTAACCGCTTCACGAAAGCGTCGCATGGATTTCTGGGGCAGGACGGCAAGAGCCCGCGCGAGATCGTAGCTACTGGTCGTAGTGAACTTGGTCGCTACCCCACGGTAAAACTCATCAACGGTGAAGCTGTTTCGGCCGCTGCTGAGGGTGGTGCATTCAACGTGACGTTAAACAGTGGGGAAGTCTTGCAAAGTGCGCGTTTGGTGCTGGCGACAGGCATGCGGGACGAATTGCCAAATGTGCCCGGCTTGGACTTGCGCTGGGGCCGCTCCGTTTTCGTTTGCCCCTATTGCGATGGTTACGAATATGGCGACATGGCTTTGGGTGTTCTGGCTGCGGGACCACTCTCGGTGCATCAGGCAATGCTCGTATCGGATTGGGGACCAACAACCTACTTTACACAAGCGCTTCATGAGCCAGACGCTGATGGGCTCGCTGCACTTTCGGCCCGAGGTGTTCGCATCGAACGCTCTCCCGTGGTCGAATTGCTTGGGCCGGTGCCAACTCTGGAAGCAATGCGATTGGCCGATGGTCGTGTGGTCCCGCTTTCAGCCCTGTTTATCGCGCCGCAAACGCATATAGTCAGTGACCTGCCGCATCAACTCGGCTGCGCTTTGGAAAATGGCCCCAAGGGACCTTATATCAAGGTGGATGATTTCAAGCTGACCTCCGTGAAAGGTGTTTACGCCGCTGGCGATGTTGCAAGTCCGATGCCGAACGCGACGCTCGCATCTGCATCAGGCGTACTGGCAGGCGTTGCTGCGCATCAGTCGCTAATTTTCACTTGAGTCCTGAAACAACACGCGGAGTACTGGCAGTCAGATTAGCGAACTTACGGTATGGCGCTCTATCAGAGTGACCCCAAGGTCAACGTGCCTTACGCTCAAGGATGGGTTGGAAATTCTTTCCTGAAGCATGGCGAAACCAACCCGCCCCAGTTCCATTCGGTCTATTCGAATGGTTGTGAGGGGAGGGCGGCTGTACAGTGCGATTGGCACGTCATCGAGACCGACGACCGAATAAGAACCCGGCACTGAATAGCCAGACTCCTTCAAGCCCTCCATGACGCCAAGAGCGACCAGATCGGTGCTGCAGAAAAAAGCGGTGGTGTCGGCAAGCCGCCCGGCTTTCAATGCCTGCTTTATGGCAAGTGCCGCTTCAAAGTCACGGACACCTTCTTTGTTCAGATCCAGAACATGACGCGCGGGGTCGAACTGGACTCCTGCTTCCTCCAGCGCGTCCCTGAAGCCGTCCATGCGCCTGATCAATGATGAGCGATGCGGAAAAGTAACGTGCACAATGTTGCGATGTCCCGCATCAAGCAAATGGCATGTGGCCAGCCAACCGGCGGACCTGTTGTCCGGTGTTATGCTGCTCAATCGCATCGAGCGATCAGTACCATTGACGATGACAGTCGGAAATCCGCTTTGAACAATACGCTCGATAATCTCGGGATAGTCGAGCCCAACAAGCAGAATGGCGCTGGTAACTGTATCTCCCAGAATTTTGGCAATATCGGACTCAGCTTCGGGTAAATCACGAGCAATCAGCCTGACATTGGCTTCAACGCCTTGGGATTTTGCTTCGTCGAGTACGCCTCGGATGACGTCGCCATAAAACTGGGAGTTCGAGTAATACTCTCCCGGTGTGACAATTGTGATGTCTCTGGATTTGGCAGCAGAGTGCCCGCGTGAAGCACGGGATTGATAGCCCATTTCGTCTGCGATGCCGATGATGCGCCGTCGGCTTTCTTCGCCCACGCCGGGCCGATTGTTCAGCACCTTGGAGACGGAAGCGACCGACACGTCGGCCGCATTCGCTATATCCTGAAGTGTGACGGCAGCTTCCGTTTTATCTGTCATATTGTGGTATCCAAACCCACTTGGGCGGCGAAAGCGTCTTAACTCGATCTATCCCGACTACCAGAAGAAGTCTGCATGGCCAAGCGAACGCATCAAAGCTTCCATGAAATAGTAGTCGCCATAAGGAAGCATCGTATCCGAATAGCCAGCTGTGACGTGCGCCGCGCCGTGAGCAAGAAGCCCTTCAGCTTCGGGGTTTCCACTGATATCGCAGGTGCGCAATAGGCCGCTCATGAGACGATCGGCTTGCGATTTCCAGCGAATGGACTCGGTCTCATCACTCAGACCGGCTATTATATAGATACCGGCGGCCATAATCGCGGCCGCTGAACTATCTCGAGGTGCATTTGCGTCCGTTACAGAAAAATCCCAGACGGGCACATCGTCATTGCCCATCAGCGCTCCGGCCTTTATGGCCAACCGCTTTGCAATATCCAGATAGGCGCTGTTTCCTGTTGTGCGTGCGGATTGTGCAAAGCCATGGATCATCCATGCCTGACCCCGTGACCAGCAGGAGTCGTTGGCGAAACCTTGATGGGTCTCGCCGCGGATTGGTTCACCGGTGACAACATCAAATAAAAACGTATGGAAGCTCGTATCATCAGGCCGAACCAGATACTGAGCTGTCGTTTCCGCATGGCCATCTGCCGCGTCGCGAAAATCCGCATTTCCTGTTTCACCCCATGCCCAGTACAGGAGCGCCAGATTCTGCATGGTATCGGCGATCATACGACCGGCAACGAATTTTGCGCGGGTCATATCCTGTTTGGCGAGAGCATTCCACGCCTGAATGTAGCGTCCACGTGGACAATAGCGTGAAACAAGCCCGCGTGCAGCGTCCAGAGCCATATCATGCGCCTCTCCTGAACCAGTCATGCGCCAGTCCGCAACGCAGCTCAGAGAAAATTGAAATCCAAGATCATGGTTTTGTGATCGGCGGTTGCGCAATATGTCGCGGAAAGCCGGGCGTCGGGCGCGTGCAGCGTTGAGGAAAATCGGATCACCAGTCAGTTGAAGCGCCAACCAGAGCTGTCCCGACATGAAACTGATAACCCAATCTCCGGGTGCGCAATAGGACCATTTGAGATTATCAATCCCAATCTTGGGATTGCGTACCCCGATCACAGGCAAAATTTCGCGAACTTTGCCAATGCACCGCTCCAGAGCGATCTGATGCTCTGCGCGATTAAGGCTCGCTGGGCGTAAGGCATTTGCGAAATAATTGTCCGTGGGCATCTTCATGGCTGTTCCTTTCTAATATGATTTATTTTTCGCATTAAGCGTAAGTTTCGTCAATTACATTTTTTCGTTTGACATTTTTTCGTGAAACATACAGTGTTGAAGCGCGGAAACGGGAGTTTCGCAATGCGTATGGGGAGGATGACGTGGAGTTGGCGAAAAAACAACGAAAGTTTTTCCTAAAACTTTCGTGTTCCTATCTCTGGTTGGCGGGCTGTACCCAATGATGGGACGCGGTCTAGCCGGATCGGGATTTCGCAGGCAGGTTGCGAGTTACAGCTTCCTGATCCCCTGGTTGATCGGGTTCTTCGCGCTTACCGTGGGACCGATTGCCACCTCAATCTACCTGTCCTTCACCGATTATGGCCTCATGGCTCCGCCCCAGTGGATCGGCATGGAGAACTATATCCGCATCGCTTCCGATGACCCGCGCTTCTGGACAGCGATGAACGTCACTTTCACATTCGTGCTTTTATCTGTCCCGCTGAAACTGGCTTTCGCGCTGGCTGTGGCTGTGGCCCTGAACAAAGGCCTGCGTGGCCTTGCGGTGTTCCGCGCAATTTTCTACCTGCCATCGCTGTTGGGCGGTACTGTTGCCATAGCTTTCATGTGGCGGCAGATTTTTTCCCGCGATGGTCTTTTGAACCGAGGTCTCGAATATCTCTTTGGATATGATGGGCCAGGCTGGGTTTCGAGCCCATCAACTGCGCTCTATACTCTGGTTTTGCTCGCAATCTGGCAGTTTGGATCGTCCATGATCATCTTTCTGGCCGGACTGCGGCAGATCCCTCAGGACATGTACGAGGCTGCAAGCATTGATGGTGCAAGCCGGGCTCGGCAGTTCTTCAAGATTACCTTGCCTTTGCTGACGCCTGTTATCTTTTTCAATGCTGTGATCCAGACAATCGATGCCTTCAAAGCGTTTACGTCAGCATTTGTCATAAGCGGCGGCGATGGGGGGCCGATCGACAGCACGCTATTTTACACGCTCTATTTGTTTCAGGAAGCCTTCGTCAATCTGCATATTGGCTACGCCTCGGCGCTCGCCTGGATCCTCGTCATCATCATCGCGTTCTTCACGGCCTTGTCCTTCCTGTCCGCCAGATATTGGGTGCATTACGATGACTGAAGCAAGTTTGTCTCGCAGTCGCCAACAGGGCTTGGTCCATAGCTCCAAGCGCGTTTTCTCGTACTGCCTGCTGACAGCGGCGAGCCTTGTTATGCTTTATCCATTGCTGTGGATGGTCTCGAGTTCATTCAAACCGAATGATGAGATTTTCACATCGGTTTCCCTGCTGCCTGACAAGATCACACTCGATGCCTATGTGCGTGGATGGAATGGGTTGAGCGGCGGTTTCGGCAGGCTTTTCTTCAATTCTCTGCTTATTTCCGTTCTGGCTGTTATTGGAAACCTCGTCTCCTGTTCACTGGCAGCCTATGCCTTTACCCGGCTCCGCTTTTTCGGGCGCGACTTCTGGTTTGCCCTGATGCTCGGCACGCTGATCATGCCGCAGCATGCAGTGCTGATACCGCAATATGTGCTGTTTCTGAAGCTGGGCTGGGTCAATACGATCCTGCCGCTCGTCGTGCCGAAGTTTCTGGCAATCGACGCGTTTTTTATCTTCCTCATGGTGCAGTTTTTTCGCGGATTGCCGAGGGAATTGGATGAGGCTGCCATTATGGATGGTTGTGGCCCTTGGCGGATTTACTTCAAAATCATCCTGCCGCTATCGGGCCCTGTCTTGGCTACGGCGGCCGTGTTTTCGTTCATCTGGACGTGGGACGATTTCTTTGCGCCTCTTATCTATCTTAATGACATCCAGAACTACACGGTTCAGCTCGGTTTGCGTTCCTTTGTCGATTCAACGGCGCAATCGGACTGGAGTGCGCTCTTCGCCATGTCCACTTTGACAGTCTTTCCCATTTTCATTCTCTTCATCGCTTTTCAGCGGTTGTTGATCGAAGGCATTGCCACAACAGGAATGAAACGATGATGCATATCGATCCAGCACCATTCGCCCCTGTGCGTTGTATTTCAGGGAGTTCAAAATGATAAATCTCGCACTCAAAGATGTCGTCAAGCGCTTCGGAGCAATCGAAGTCATCAACGGTGTCAATCTTGAAATCAACAAAGGCGAGTTTGTTGTGTTTGTCGGGCCTTCCGGATGCGGCAAATCCACCTTGCTCCGCATGATAGCTGGTCTGGAACCCATCAGTGGCGGTGAGCTTGTCATTGATGATGCCGTCGTGAACAACGTCCCGCCATCCGAGCGTGGCATTGCGATGGTTTTCCAGTCCTATGCGCTCTATCCGCATATGAGTGTCTACAAGAACATGGCATTTGGATTGGAGACAGCTGGTCTGCCGCGCAAAGATATAAAGGTGCGCGTAGAAAAGGCCGCCGATATTCTTCAGATCGGCCATCTCCTTGATCGCAAACCCAAGGCCCTGTCGGGCGGGCAGCGCCAGCGCGTTGCAATTGGGCGCGCCATCGTTCGCGAGCCAAACATTTTTCTGTTCGACGAACCCCTGTCCAACCTTGATGCGGAACTTCGTGTGCAGACGCGCGTCGAAATCGCAAAGCTTCACAAGGAGATCGGTGCCACAATGATCTACGTGACGCATGATCAGGTTGAAGCCATGACCTTGGCGGATCGCATCGTTGTCTTGCGGAGTGGCAACATCGAACAATGCGGACGGCCGCTTGATCTCTACAACAAGCCTGCAAACCGATTCATAGCGGGCTTTATCGGTAGTCCGAAAATGAACTTTCTTGACGTCACGTTCTCAGAGCGCCGCCCCCAAGGGTCGGCCTTTGCGCTTGCGGCTGCAGAAATCGTCTTGAAGACATCGGAGGACATTCGTTCGGGGACAAAAGCTGTTCTCGGTGTCCGGCCAGAACACATCACGACGGGCAGGGAAGCTGATGTGAAGCTCGGAACACTAACCGTAAGCCATGTGGAGCAACTGGGTGGCCAGACATTGGCCTATGGCCGGCTCGGAGACGACCAAAATTTGACTATCGTGCTCGAAGGTCAAAGGGCAATCGCCGCGAATGATACCTTGGATGTCGGTATCGCTCACGAGCATTGCCATCTTTTCGGGGAGGACGGCAACCGCTTGAACGATTGAGATCGGATAGGGAGGCCGCAGTAATCAAAGCATTTTGATCGCAATGATGGAGGAGCAAGTGATCAACAGACGCCAGATATTATTGAACGGAGCCATGTTGGGAGCAGGTGCCATTGCATCGCTCTCAGGTCTTACAGCTGCTGCGGCACAAGAGGCGCGGCTGCGCCTCTACTGGTGGGGAACGCCTGATCGCCTGAAGCGAACGCAGGGTGTCTCGGAACTCTTCTCGCAAAAGCATGCGGGCGTTACCGTCAATGCCGAAACAGCGGGTTCAGACTACTGGACCAAACTGACGACAATGATGGCGGGCGGAAATCTGCCCGATATCTTTCAGTTGGAGCCCGGCACTTTTGCGGACTACGGACGGCGCAACGCCGCAATGCCGCTTGACCAGTATCTGGGTAAAACCATCCGCACGGACCGGCTGGCACCGGGTGCTCTGGATCTGGTTCTCGTTGATGGAAAGGTGCGGGGGGTGCCGATTGCGGTGAACGCCTGCGCCATGCTTTATGATACGGATGTCTTTGCAAAATCCGGGCTAAAGCCGCCATCCGACGATACGACATGGGATGAGTTTGCAAAAACCTGCGTCGAATTGACGAAATTTATCGGCAAGGACAATGTCTGGGCTGTGGGCAACTGTTCTCACTACAATTCGGTGTTCACCGCATGGCTCAAGCAGCGTGACAAGGCCATGTTTACGGAAGAAGGTCATCTCGGCTTCACTGCGGAAGATGCCACGGAGTGGTACGAATACTGGAACGCATTGGCCACGCAAGGTGGTTGCACACCGGCGGAAATACAGGCTATGGACAAACGCCTGGTGGAAACCAATCCGCTGACCACAGGCAATGCTGCCATTGCCCTGACCTATTCGAACCTGCTTCCAGCCTACCAAGCTGTCTACAAGGGACCTCTGGAGATCGTTGCGCCGCCGATCAAGGATGCGAAATCTCCCACCGGCCTGTTTTATCGGCCCGCCCTTATATGGAGCATTGCAAGTACCAGCAAAAATCCTGATCTTGCGGCCGAATTCCTCGATTTTTTCATCAATGATAGAGATGCGGGAAAGACGCTCGGCATTGAACGTGGCGTTCCCATCAATCTTGATGTCCAGCAGGCTATAACGCCTGATATCAATGCAATAGCGAAGAAAACGGTCGATTTCATCAACGCGATTGCTGGCCGCGTTGGTTCCTATCCGCCTCCCATCCCGCTGGGAGCGGCAGAGTTCGACACAAGGGCTTTCATGCCCGTCGCGCAGAAACTTGCATTTGGCAATCTGACACCTGCGGAGGCTGGGAAAGAATTGATCGCGCAAGGCAAGCGCATATTAAAGGGATGAGATTCCTGCGGTCCTGACTTTCCATTAAGAACGCGGCTGCGACGGCCGCGTTCTTCCAGAATAATTATTGGAGTCCAGCATGCCTGACATCGCTTTTCCGGCAAATTCCTTCCGTCCGCTGCAGAACAATCCATTTTTGACGAGGGCAGACGTAGAACAGGCACTTGCTACACTTGCCCGCCCTATGGAGAGCTTTCGGTCAGAAGGCGGTGCCCGCATAAGATGCGGAATCGCGGCGGCGCATTTCGATCAGGCGGCTGCGGATCTCGAAGGTTTTTCCAGACTGTTGTGGGGACTTGTCCCGGCACAAGTGGGTGGTGCTGACTGGATCGACTGGGAACCCATTGCCCGCGGCCTCGCCGCCGGAACAGACCCGCAGCATCCGGAATATTGGGGCGCTGTGCCTGATCGCAATCAGCGTCTCGTTGAATTGGCGGCAATCGGATTTGCATTGAAACTGGTCCCGTCAAAGCTATGGGAACCACTCGATGACAAAGCAAAACGCAACGTTACGAACTATCTGGTTACGGCGCATAGTCGCCACTGCCATGACAACAACTGGAAGTTCTTTCGTCTGCTGATGGGAATGGGGTTACGCTCAATCGGCGCTGACTATGACCATACACTTGACGACGAGTACGAAGCTGAACTCGAAGCGTTTTATCTCGGAGATGGCTGGTACAGTGATGGCCCGATAAGGCGTGTTGATTACTACATTCCTTTCGCGTTCCATTTTTATGGGTTGATCCTTGCGACAATTGGTCAGAAGCCTGCCTATGAGCGATATCGGGAGCGTGCACGCTTGATCGCTTCAGATATCGGTCGCTGGCTCGCGGATGATGGGGCAGGGATCGTTTTCGGGCGCTCGCTGACTTACAGGTTTGCGCAAGCTGGTTTCTTTGGCGCACTGGCATTTGCAGGCGAAGAAGTTTTGCCTTGGGGCGTATTGAAGGGATTGTATCTGCGCCATCTTCGCTGGTGGTCTAGTCAGCCTATGGCCCATAGCGATGGCATACTTTCCATTGGTTATGCCTACCCCAATCTTCTGATGTCGGAGAGTTACAACTCCCCTCAATCGCCCTATTGGGCTTTGAAGGCATTCCTGCCGCTAGCACTCCCGGAAGATCATCCATTCTGGTTGGCTGAAGAAATGGCTTACCCGGTGGACAAGACTCCTTCGGTTCAAAAGCACCCTGGATTTGTTATTGCCAATCCATCAGGCGACGCGATTGCGCTTTCGTCCGGGCAACAGTGCCTTCACATGCGTCATGGCGCAGAGAAATACGCAAAGTTTGCATATTCTGCACGTTATGGCTTCAGCGTCGAAAGCGATCAGGTCCGTTTTGATGATGCGGTGTTTGACGGGATGATTGGCTTCTCAGACGACGGGAAACATTTCCGTGTTCGAGAGACCAATGAAACTGCCATCATTGCGGATCAAACTATTTATGCAAGGTGGCGGCCATATCCAGATGTGGTTGTTCACACTTGGCTCTATTGGGATGGCCAGTTTCATGTGCGCGTCCACCAGATTGAAACACCACGGCCGCTTAAAACGATAGAAGGCGGGTTTTCAATTGCCCGTGGTGACCCTGATCAAGACCAGACCAAAGTCGAAGGCGGTCACGCTTCTATCAGAACGGCGAGTAATATATCGGCGATAGTGGATATAGGCTCGACGGCTGTTCGTTCTGCCCGACTTCATCTTGCGCCGCCCAATACCAATCTCATCTCCGCAAAGACAACGGTCCCGCAACTTCTTTGCGAGATTCCATCAGGCGAAAGCGTGTTGATGGCGGCGTTTATTGCTCAGGCGGATGGTCGTCAGGTGGAGAATGTATTGGCTTCCCTGCCGCAACGTCCTGACGTTGCGGCGCTGCAAAAGCTTGTGGCGGAAAAAGGGGTTCCCATCGCGATTATGAGGAACAATCCAAGTCTCTAGGCGGAGTGTTGGATTGTTTCGAATATCTATTCTTGCGAACCGAGTCTTTCAATCAGCACTCTAAGATCAGAAATATCGCGCTCGCCACAATCCACCAATGGCGTGCGCACGCGGCCAGCTGAGCGGCCAACGATGGCCGCGCCTGCCTTGACGATGCTGACGGCATAGCCGGGGACGCGATTGCGGATGGCAATGTAAGGCAGGAAGAAATCGCTGAGCAGTCGCGATGTCGTTTCGTGATCATTGGCCGAAACAGCCTTGTAAAAATCAAGCGCAGTGCGGGGAATGAAGTTGAATACCGCCGATGAATAGACACTCACGCCCATGGCCTTATAGGCTTCCGCGTAAACTTCAGCCGTTGGTAGACCGCCGAGATAAGCAAAACGATCACCAAGCCGCCTGCGGATCGAAACCATATTCTCGATCTCGCCAATACCATCCTTGAAGCCGATCAGATTCGGGCATTTTTCCCCAAGTCGTTCCAGCGCATCAGCGTTCAGCTTGCAGACATTACGATTGTAGACGATGACGCCAAGACCGGTCGCAGCACAGACGGCTTCGACGTGACGGCAAATGCCCTCGGCACTGGTTTCCGTGAGATAATGGGGAAGCAGCAACAGACCCGCTGCACCATTCTTCTCCGCATTGCGTGCCATTTGCGCGGCGATACGTGTTCCGTAAGCTGCGGTCGCGAGAATGGGGACAGCCTTTCCACACGCTGCAACAGCCGTACGCACGACATCTTCATGTTCGCCGGGTGTCAGCGAGAAACCTTCTCCAGTCCCGCCGCCGACGAACAGTGCAGATGCGCCATAAGGTGCAAGCCATTCCAGGCGCTTTGTATAGGCCGAAGGTGCGAAATCGTCATTCTGGTCAAAGTCGGTGACAGGGAAGGAGAGAAGACCGGAACTGATTGTCTTCTTAAGCGTCTGGTAATCCATGAAAGCCTCGCCGGAGATCAAAAGTCGATTAGGCGTATCATCTCATATGTCATCATACAACTAGTAAAATTATGACGCGCGCTTTTACTGCTTCCATGCGGTGAATCGTGGTCAGGCTCTCTTCTTACTCATAGGCGGTGCGTTGGTGCGAAGCCGGTCACGGCTGCTGCCGAGATGGAGACGCATGGCCGCGCGCGCACCTTCCACGTCCTGCGCCTTGATGGACTGGTAGATCTGGTCATGTTCGCGATTGACCCGTTCCAGATATTCCCGTTGCGGCAGGCCATTGATTTTATGTGTCTGAAGCCGCGTCCGGGGGATCAGCATTTCACCCAAGTAATTGAACATACTAAGAAAATGTCTATTCTTGGTCGCGATCGCTATGGCGCGGTGAAATTCCAGATCGGCCTGAACGGAGCTTTCGCCCTGTTCAATTGCTACCTTCATCATATCGAGTGCATTTTTGATGCCGGCAAGCTCGGCCTCATCGCGGCGCACAGCTGCCAGAGCTGCTGCTTCCAACTCGATGCTGATACGCAATTCCATGACGCTGATGATTTCTTCGACCAGTTCAAGATTGTCTTCTTCGATCCTGAATGGTGCAGTCTGCAGGTCTTTCAGAACAAAAGCGCCGATGCCTTGCTGGGTGTGAACAAGTCCTTTTGCCTTCAAATTGGCGATCGCCTCGCGAACGACCGTGCGGCTGACGTTGAACTCTGCGATCATCTCCTGCTCGGTCGGCAGGCGTTCCCCGCGCTTGTAATGGCCGGAGGTTATGCGGTCGGCAACAGCCTTAACCAATTGACCCGTAAGGGTTTCTCGCTTGCCAATACCTGACATCGGTTACTCCGCATTCTGCTCGGGCTCTTGGGGAAGAGGCCGGGCTGCTTTGAAATTATCGCTCTGGTTTGGAAGCCGGGGCGAGACGATCAACAGAAACTCATTTGCAGCATAAGATATCATATATTCAACCCTCGTCTGCATCAGGGCATTTGCACGCTGTCAGGCCGAAACCCGGACAGAAAACAGTGCCATGTGGTGACTATTGTCCTGCAACACGACATGTTCCGCATAAATTTAGCCTTGCCTGCCTGAAAAAACAATACTACGATGTCATACAACATAGAAGAAGATGGCTGTAGGGGAGGAAACCATGCCGCATTTTCGTGCCTGTTTCATTGGGGCAACCGCGGTAGTTGCGGCCTTGGCCGTCAACGTAGCCGAAGCAAAGACGCCGAAGGACCAGCTGGTTATCGGGATGAATATGGTGAACCTCACCACTCTTGATCCGCACAATGCCAATTCTTACGAATCTTATCACGTTATTGCCAATCTGTATGACACGCTCATACGCAGCGATCCCAATACCCCAGGTAAAGTCATTCCCGGTCTTGCCAAGTCATGGACTGTGCTCCCCGATGGCACTCTTGAATTTGTGCTTGATGACAAGGCCACCTTTCAGAGCGGCCGCAAGATAACAGCTGCGGATGTGGCCTATTCATTCCAGCGTGCGGTGAAGCTGGGTCTTCTTGCCAGAGCCTATTATGCCAATTGGGGCTACGATGCCGCCAACGTGGAGCAGAAATTTCGGGCAAAGGATGACAAAACCTTCGTGATGGAAGTGGCGACACCCGTGGCGCCGTCGCTCAAGCTGAACGCGCTGACACGGGTCTATGGTGCAGTTCTCGATAAGGAAGTTATCGCCAAGCACGAAAAAGATGGTGATATGGGTAGGGGCTGGCTGGCATCAAATGCTGCCGGCTCCGGGCCGTTCACTCTTAATCGCTGGAATCCAAACGACATCGTCGTGCTCACCCGCTTTGATGCTTATTGGGGCGGCGAGCCGAAGATGAAGCGTGTGCTCGTTCGGCATTTACCTGAGTCACAGACGGAGCGGCTTCAATTGGAAAAGGGCGATCTGGATGTTGGTTTCCAATTGGTGTCGGCAGATATCGATGGTTTGGCAAAGAACCCTGCCATTGTAATCGATCGCCTCGTCGGATCAGGCTTTTACTATCTGATCATGAGCACGAAAGATCCGGAATTTGCCAAACCGGAAGTGCGTCAGGCTTTGCGCTATTGCATCAATTACAAGGACATCAACGATGTCGTGATGAAAAACTATGGCACAAGCGCCACGACGTTCATTCCTGCCGATATCCCGGGTTATATTCCTGATATTGGCAATGTCTACGATCCTGCCAAGTGTAAACAGGGTCTGGCGGCAGCGGGTTATGGCGATGGTTTCAGCAAGCAATTGCTCTCGTTGAATTCCACTCCCTATGCCGACATGGCAACCGCAATCCAACAGAACCTTGCCGTAGCCGGTGTTAAGGTCGATATCCTCACGGGTAATGGCGATCAGACATACGGGCCGATGCGCGATCGCAAATTCCAGTTGGGCGTCGGGCGCACAGCGTCTTCGGCGCAAACGGATGCAGATGGCTGGTTACGGACCCACGTCTATAATCCTGACAATAAGGACGATGCCAATCTTACCAATCTTCAAGCCTGGCGTGCGTCGTTTGAGTTGCCTGAAGTCAACAAGCTGATGGATGAGGCACAGGCCATCACCGATAACGAGGCGAAGCGCGTCGAACTCTACAAGCAAGCGTTGAAATTGTTCGAAGAGTCCGCACCGCCCATCATCCCGATTTCACAGCGGGTCGACCCTTACGCAAAGAGCGCCCGGCTGAAGAACTATGTGGGCGACATTGGCTGGATGACCCGCTGGGATCAGGTCGAAAAGCAGGACTAAGGCAGGAAGTCAGGTCGCCAGCGCATGGTCAATCAAGTGGAAACGGCAATCTCATCGTCAAAAAGGCGGTCGGGATTGCGAAAATACAGTCGACTTGGCGGTTCGCTTTTCAGCGTCCTGACAACGCTGTTTCTTTTGGTGCTTCTGACATTTGTCATTGGGCGCCTGATGCCTGTGGATCCTGTTATCGCAGTTGTGGGGCCTGATGCGGATCAGGCAACCTATCTCAAGGTCAAGCAGGAGCTTGGGCTTGATCTGCCTGTTATGCAGCAGTTCTGGATATTCCTGAAAAACCTCCTGCACGGCGATTTTGGGACAACGCTGCTGACCGGTCGGCCTGTTATGGAAGACATCGCCCGTGTTCTGCCGGCAACGGTCGAACTGGCAACCGTAACCATTATTCTGGGCGCTGGCATCGGAATTCCGCTCGGTGTTTATGCGGCTGTTAATCGTGGACGGTTTGCCGATCACGCGGTGCGGTTGATTGCTTTGCTTGGCCACTCGACCCCGATTTTCTGGATCGGCATGGTTGGCTTGATGCTGTTTTATGCAAAGCTCGGCTGGGTTGGCGGTTCAGGAAGGCTTGATCTGTTCTATGAGGACGTTGTTCCCGGTGTTACCGGCTTTCTGTTGATCGATTCTCTGCTTGCTGGCGATATGGACGTCTTCTGGAGCGCAGTGACGCACATCATCTTACCCGCATCTGTCCTTGCCTATGCGTCCATTGCCTATATCAGCCGCATCACACGCAGTTTTATGCTGGAGCAACTCAGCCAGGAATATGTCATCACCGCCCGGGCAAAAGGCGTATCGCGACGGGGTGTGATCTGGCTGCACGCATTCAAAAACATTCGCGTTCAACTCGTCACCGTCGTGGCTCTTTCCTATGGCGGCATGTTGGAAGGCGCCGTACTTATCGAAACTGTCTTTGGCTGGCCGGGTTTCGGTCAGTATCTGACCAATGCGCTTGTTATCGGCGACATGAATGTCGTCGTCGCCTGCACGCTGATCATTGGCTGCGTCTTCATCGCGCTCAATGTGATTTCCGATCTGCTCTACAAATTTTTCGACCCGAGGATCAAATGAGTACCGCAAGCAAAGGGCTGACTGCCTGGCTGACGACGGAAGAGCCGAGCAGTGCCAGACACGCGGCGTTGCAGAATATCTGGCGCGTATGGATGCGGTTTGCCTCTAATCCGCTGGGGATCGCCGGTCTCGCCATTATTTTGCTTCTGGTGTTCATTGCTGTCTTTGTACCATGGCTTGCGCCGTATTCGCCATTCGACCAGAATCTGCGCGAAACGCTGGTAGCGCCAAACGCACAGCATCTTCTCGGCACCGATGAGCTTGGTCGCGATATTCTCAGCCGTATTCTCTGGGGCAGCCGTATTACCCTTTCGATTGTTGCAATTGTCAGTGTCATAGTTGCGCCAATTGGCCTGATTGTCGGGTGCCTTGCGGGTTATTACGGTGGCTGGCTCGATACGATCCTGATGCGCGTCACCGAATTGTTCCTGTCCTTCCCGAGCCTCATTCTTGCACTGGCCTTTGTTGCGGCGCTCGGACCAAATCTGAACAATGCAATCATTGCCATTGCGCTCACTCAGTGGCCGCCAATCGCCCGGCTTGCACGTGCAGAGTCATTGAGCCTGCGCAACCGCGACCATATTTCTGCGGTGCGGCTGATGGGCGCTTCCAGTCTGCACATCGTCATCGCCCATATAGCGCCGTTGTGCATCCCCTCGGTCATCGTGCGTATCACGCTCAACATGGCCGGTATCATTCTGACCGCAGCGGGTCTTGGCTTTCTTGGCCTCGGTGCGCAGCCACCAAGCCCGGAATGGGGTGCCATGGTTTCAACCGGACGACGTTTTATGTTGGATAGCTGGTGGGTCGGTACCATGCCCGGTCTGTCGATCCTCTTTGTCAGCCTTGCCTTTAATCTGGTCGGCGATGCCCTGCGCGATGCGCTTGATCCGAGGCAGGAGTGAATGCGATGACTGACACGCTTCTTTCTGTACGTGATCTGAAAATCAGCTTCCATGGTGCGGCTGGGATATTCGACGCTGTTCGCGGTGTATCCTTCGATCTTGGCCGCGAGAAACTTGGCATTGTTGGCGAGTCCGGCTCAGGCAAAAGCATGACGGGGCGGGCAATCATGCGTTTGACGCCGCCCGCTGCCAAGGTCAGCGCCGAACACATACAGCTTGGCGATGTGAATATTCTTGGTGCCTCGGAAGCAACCATGAATGATATTCGTGGTCGCCGTATAGGGCTTATCATGCAGGACCCGAAATATTCGCTCAATCCTGTCGTAACCGTCGGCGAACAGATCGCCGAGGCCTATCGTATTCACACACACTCGTCATCGTCTGAGGCACGGAAAAGGGCTGTGGCCATGCTTGGCGCGGTGCAAATCCGGGAACCCGAACGGGTCTATCGCATGTATCCGCATGAAATGTCAGGCGGTATGGGACAACGCATCATGATTGCCATGATGCTGGTTTCAGAACCGGAAATTCTTATCGCCGACGAGGCAACCTCGGCACTCGATGTGACGGTGCGGCTGGAGATTCTCAACCTTCTCAATGATCTCGTGCGAAAGCGCGGCCTTGGCCTGATCTTCATCAGCCATGATCTCAATCTGGTGCGCCGCTTCTGTGACCGTGTGCTGATTATGTATCGGGGCAGGGTGGTCGAAGCTTTGAAGGCAAGTGAACTCGATCAGGCAACGCATCCCTATACCAAGGGACTGTTGGATGCGATGCCGCGTATTCATACGCCACGCAAGCGTCTGCCTGTTCTTACGCGCGATACGGCATGGTGAATGGTATGAAGGAAGCTGTACCAATCATTGAAATTGATAACCTGTCCGTCACTTTCGGCGAATATGGCGATGAACGCCGCGCCGTGGATAGCGTTAGTTTTTCGGTCGATCGCGGCGAGACATTCGGACTTGTCGGCGAATCCGGCTCCGGCAAATCAACGATCCTGCGGGCGATCACAGGACTTGTCGCCAACGAGGCCAGTGTCCTCCGCGTTGCGGGCACTGACATCCGCAAAACACGCGGCAAGGATTTCTATCGTAAAGTGCAGATGGTTTTTCAGGATCCCTATGAAGCCTTGCACCCACGCCATACCGTTTGGCGGCAATTGATGGAACCGGCGCGTATCCAAAAGCTTCAAGGCGCCGAGGCGCGCGGTCATGCGGCGCTTGACGCTGTGGGTCTCAGCCGCAGCCTGTTGTGGCGCTATCCGCATCAACTTTCCGGCGGGCAGAGGCAACGTGTAGCGATTGCGCGGGCGCTGATGTCCGAGCCGGATATCCTGCTTCTGGATGAACCGACATCGGCGCTCGATGTGTCGGTACAGGCGGAAATTCTCAATCTTCTCTGCGACCTGCAGGATGAGCGCGGCCTGACCTATCTTATGGTCACGCATGATCTTGGTGTGGTTGCACATATGTGCAGGCGTACTGCAGTCATGCAGGCTGGGGTCATTGTTGAAACACTTGGCGTCGATGCGCTCGTCAATGGTGGAGCGACGCAGGAATATACGAAACGTTTGATCGCAGCGAGTGAAGCCTACGGGGAAGACCCGCGCGATCTCGTTCCGGTGTTGGCTCAACAGGAGTAAGGTATGTTTCTTGGAACGCAGTTTCGGGCGCGAGACGATGATGATTATCGCATCATGGCCCAGCTAGGTATTGAGCACATCTGTGCAGACCCAGCCGGAAATCCGCATGACTGGACACTTGATATCCTCAAGCGGCACCGCGATCATCTCACAGGCTTCGGTCTGACACTGGATATGATCCAACTGCCGCTGAGTTCCCATGTGATCGAAAAGCAGTACAGTCCCGATATCCTCTCGGCAGGTCCGGAACGTGACCGGCAGATTGATTCAATTTGCCGTCTGATCGAGCGCACCGCACAGGCGGGAATTCCAGCAGTAAAATACAATCTGAATATTATCGGCATTCCACGCACGGAAATGGAAAAAGGCCGCGGCGGATCGCGCAATGAGGCATTCCGTTGGGATAAGGCAAACCACGATGCTCCGCCAACTCTGGCGGGTGTTCTCGATGAGGATGAAAACTGGGAACGGATTGATTATTTTCTGGAGCGGGTCATTCCGGTAGCGGAAGCCAACAAGGTAAGGTTGGCGTGTCACCCACATGATCCCTATACCCCACCGGGGTATCGCGGTGTGACGCGGGTTCTCGGTACAGTCGAAGGTCTGAAGAAATTCGTTCTGCTGCGTGAAAATCCCTATCATGGGTTGAATTTCTGTCAGGGGACTATTGGTGAAATGCTGGATAATCCGGCTGATGAAATCTTGGATATTATTCGCTGGTTCGGTACGCGCGGCAAGCTCTTCAATGTCCATTTCCGCAATATTCGCGGCGGCAAACTTTCGTTCATGGAAACCTTCCCCGAGGAGGGTGATATGAATATGTGGAAATCGCTGCAGACCTATGCGGAGGTCGGTTATCAATACATGATCATGCCTGATCATGTGCCGCAACTATCCGGTCGCGATCCTGAGAATACCGCCTTTGCGTTCAGCTACGGATATATTGCAGCGCTTCTACAGGTGCTTGGCAGCAGGGGAAATTGAGTATGTCTTCGCAAATGATCCGGGCTCACGACAATGGCAACAAGCCTATAGTTGAAGGTGACGAGGCAGCAAAACTCATTCATTTTAATCTCGTCAAACTTGCGGCCGGGAATTCCCATACCTATCGCTTGCCGGGTTTTGAAACGGCGGTTGTTCCGCTGTCGGGTCGCTGTGATATCAAGATTGATGCAACGAAGTTTGAGGCAGTTGGCGGACGTGCAGGCGTGTGGGGCGGATTGGCGGATTCTGTTTATGCGGGCCCCGATGCCACCGTTGCCATCATAGCGCTTGATGATTGCGAAGTTGCCGTTGCGGGCGGGCGCTGGGACAAGCCAATGGAACCATTTCGCATTGTGCCTGATGACGTCGATATGGTTGATGTCGGCTCAAACGAGACAAAATCCCGCCGCCGCATCTTCCACATTCTCGGCAATAAACAGGCTGATCGGGTAGGACGTTTGCTCGTCAGCGAGCTTTATGCCGATGAAGGGTGCTGGTCCGGTTATCCACCGCACAAGCATGATACTGACCAGCCGGGCGAGACTGCTCACGAGGAACTTTATCATTGGCGTTTTGACCCGCCGACGGGATTTGGTACTCAGCTTTGGTATGAAGAGGGGCAGGAGCCCCATGCTCACATCACCCGTCACGGCGATACATTTGCCTTTTCAACCGGCTATCATCCGACGGCGACGTCGCCGGGCCATGCATCCTATATTTTCACCATTCTCGTTGGAAAAACGCAGCGTTCGCTCGTCCAGAACTTTGAAGAGAAACACCGGCCACTGATGGCAAAAATTCCGGGGATTGATGCGATGCGGGCAAAGTTTCGCTGACAAATGCCGTTTGCGATGGTCATCCGAATTGCACTACGCGTCAGGCTACATTTCATTTGAACCATTTGTTGTAGATCTCATTATAGGCGCCGGTTTCAATGGATTGATGCAGCCACTGATCGACAAAGGCCTTAAGAGCGATATCGCGTTGTACCCAATACGCCTTCTCGGCAAAGTTGAAGGGTTCGTCAGGATGTATTGCACACAGGACACCCGAGTGCAGTTTCTCCTGATAACGGGTTTCCGAAGCGTCGGTCATCATGAGGTCCGCCCGGCCTGCAGCGACTTCGTCAAATATCTTCGTATTGTCGGGGAAAATGACAATCTTTGCTTGTTTCAGACTGGTACGGGCAAATTTCTCATTGGTGCCACCCGGATTGGCGATGACCGTTGTTTCCGGTTTGTCGATATCGGCCAATGTCTTGAATTTATCCTTGTCCGTGCAGCGGGCAATCGGTGTCTTCCCCTCGCGCATATAGGGAATAGAGAACAGACCCTTCTTCTGCCGGTCGAATGTGATCGACACGCCGCCCATAGCAACATCAAATTTCCCCGCCTCGAAGTCCTGCAGCATCTGTGGCCAAGACGTCGGTACGATTTCCAGTTTTACACCCAATGCACTGGCTAGGCTCTCTGCCTGATCGATGTCGAAGCCGGAAAATGCACCACTCGTGGGGTCCTTGAAGCTGAATGGTTTGTAATCGCCGGTAGAGCCAACCTTCAGAACGCCCGTTTCAAGGATGGTATCTAATCGGGAAACCGGCAGCATGTCTTTGGCGAAGGCGGAGGGCAGGTTTGCGAGAAGCAGACAGATGCAGATAACAATGGGACGAAGCATTCAACTTACCTCATTAACGCTATATCGGATGATCAGTCGCGAGAACAATTCAATGAATCTTACCTTACAATGACTGCAAAGCGATCGGCTGACCAGATATTTTCCAATGCTTGGTCTGTCTCGATCAACAGGGTGGCTTCGACTACTTGGCGTCCTTCGGAGTTGGTGTTAAAAACAACGCGAGTGAGCAAATGCTGCTTCTGCATCGTTTGACACCTTCTCGTCTCACCCATTCGACGGGCTCAGTGGGACTCCACGATTAGGAGCGACTATGCGTGCACTCTTCCTGGCCTTCACTATTTTGGCCACGTGTTCCATATCGACGGTTTGGGCGAAGGCCGCGCCGTTTCGCGCCGGTATCGCCAGGATTACGGTTTCAGCAAGCACACCTTTCGATACTTTGGTCTGGTATCCAACTCAGGCTGAGGAAGTGGCGTGGCAGATCGGCCCGTTTCCGATTGCGGCAAGCCGCGATGCACCGATTGCCGCCGGGCCCTTTCCCATCGTTTTGATCTCGCATGGGGGAGGCAAGACCGGGGGCAGTCCGCTCACTCTGCGTGATCTTTCAATATCCCTTGCACGTCAGGGGTTTATCGTTGTCGCACCGATGCATGGCAAAACCGATCTTTCTGGTCGGATGGTTCAGGTCGACAAAGCGTTTAACGCTGTTCTGGCTGATCCCCGGTTCCATGCGCACGCCGCGTCAGACAAGGTCGGCATGCTTGGGTTCTCACTTGGCGGTGCGGTCTCGCTTGGCCTTGCGGGTGGCGTGCCTGACTTCAAGCACCTTGCCAGTTATTGTGCTGCGCATCCGGATGATGTTCAGTCATGCAGTGCTGGTCCCGGCGGCGATAAGGGCAAAACTTCCCTCCACGAGACGCGACAAGCGGCATCAAACATTGCTTTGAAGGCGCTCGTCTTGCTCGATCCGTTCAGCATCCCGTTTAATCGAGAGGGCTTGAAAAACGTAAGCGCACCGGTTTTTCTGTTCCGGCCAAGGCAGAGCAAGCTGGGTGAAGAGAATACGCGCGCGCTTGTGAAAAATTTGCCCGTTTCGCCGCCACTTCAATATGTGGCTGGGGGACATTTTGTTTTCACAGACATCTGTCCGCCTGCTTTGAAGGCCGAAGCTTCTGACATATGCGAAGATGCAAAAGGTATTGATCGCGCAGCTGTTCATAAGGAAGTTGAGAGCAAAGTTGGGAGTTTCTTCCGGGATAATCTCTAATAAGGAATGCAATCGCGTACGTATTCATAATTCTAATATGGCAGTTTGGCTGACATTCTTGTTGCATGTGTCAGACAGCGGGATTACATCGAAAACGTTGGCGCAATTTACTCCAATTGTGCTGACACCCACCCCAAGGGAAGGCTTTGGCCTTCACAACTTAGCCGGGCCATTTGGTCCGGCTCTTTTTTGGGATGGTGGGCGACTATAGTATGAGCGATTCCGGGATGGCATTGTTTCGGGCCATGGCTATAATCAAGACAGTAATGAGCATTCAGCAAATGGGGTCAGGTGGTAACAGTATGATGTGGCGTTTCGGTTTCGTATTTGTAATCCCATTCCTCATGTCTACCCAGAGCTTTGCTCAAGCACCAGCGCCCTCAACGCTTCCTGGCGGAGCTTCTTCCATCCAAGAGACGTATCAGGATTGGCGGGTTTCCTGTGTTCAGCAGCAGGCTGGAAAAAGTTGTTCGTTCTCACAGCAACAAACCCAGCAAAATGGTCAGGTCATTCTGAGTATCGAATTGACGACGAATGATGCCAAAAGCGTTACTGGCAATCTTGTATTGCCTTTCGGTCTCGCGCTGGCTTCGGGTGCAACATTGCAGGTGGATGAGGGTAAGCCAGATACAACTATGCCGTTCAGAACATGTTTTCCTGTTGGATGTGTCGTTCCTCTGTCTTTCAGTGCTGAAAAATTGGCCGGAATAAGAAAAGGCAAAGTCCTGAAAGTAAACGCGGTTGCAAGTGCCGATAATAAGCCAGTCGTCCTCAACGTATCACTGAACGGGTTTGCTGAAGCGCAGGATCGTGTTTCGGTACTCGCAAAATAGCGATTGAATCGGCATAAAGCGTAGCCGTTCAAACTGTCACGACAATCTTGCCGAATTGCTCGTTCGACTCGAGAAACCGATGCGCCTCGACAATTTGGTCGAAAGTAAATGTTTTGGCGATTACAGGTTTGAGCGCCCCCGACATCAGCCCATCAAGGATGAACGCCTTGGCGGCTTCCAACCGTGCAGGGTCGCTAATAACCTCATGAACCAGATAGCCACGAAGCGTCAGCACCTTGCTTAGCACGGCAAACAGCGGAAAAGGCGTCGGATCAGGGCTCAAGCCGCCATATTCAATGAGAATGCCACCGCGCGACATCGCGGCAGTGAGAGGCTCGAATATTGGGCCACCGATCGGATCGAGTACGACCCGCACCCCATCCGGGCCGGTAATGTCCTTCAGCCTTGTTTCCAGATCTTCTTCAGCTGACGCGATAACATGCGCAGCGCCATGGCTGAGCAAGGCGTTCTTCTTACCGGATGTCCGCGTGACTGCGATCGGGGTGGCACCAACCATGTTGGCGATCTGGATTGCCGCAAGGCCGACACTGCTTGATGCAGCTGTAATGACAACAAAATCGTCCCGGTGCAGTTTGGCGATGTCTATCAGGGCGCCGTAAGCCGTGAGATATTGCATCCATATGGCTGCGGCAGCTTCCCAGCTAAGGGACGGTGGGTGCTTGACGACAAACGCAGCAGGAAATGTGACAAGTTCGCCGTAGGCTGGCCAGCGGACCATCGATACTGGTGGCACGATGCTGACCGCGTCGCCAGGCACGAGATTCCGTACGCCTTCGCCGACCGTTTCGACGATACCAGCCGCTTCGAGACCAAGTCCGGACGGGAAGGCAGGTGTTTCGATATAATTCCCGGAACGCAAGAGTGCTTCGGCCCGGTTGAGACCCAGCGCCTTGACATGGATGCGAACCTCCCCCCGGTCGGGCTTCGGAACATTGATATCTTCGATACGCAGGACTTCGGGACCACCATGCTCGTGAAAGCGAACAACGCGCGCCATAGCTATAACTCCAAAACAATTGAACTGAATAAGCTATGCCAGTGGCTATAGAGTGGATAAATAGGACGAGAGGAAGAACAGTAGAAACCAGGAGTTTTGAATATGGATCGCCTTACAAGCATGGCTGTCTTCGTCAAAGCCATTGATCTGGGATCATTTGCGGCTGCCGCTGACGCGCTTGAACTCTCTGGCCCGATGGTGGGCAAACATATAAGATTTCTTGAAGAGCGGCTTGGCGTACGTCTCATCAATCGCACCACGCGTCGCCAAAGTCTTACAGATTTCGGGCGCGCCTATTATGAGCGCTGCCGGGTGATTCTGGCCGAAGCCGAGGCAGCAGATGCACTTGCAGCCGATCAACTGTCTCAGCCCCACGGGAAGCTGCGTGTCACCATGCCTGTGCACTTCGGGCGGTGCTGCGTTGCCCCTGTTTTGCTTGAGCTCGTGCAACAATATCCATCGCTGGAACTTGATCTGTCGTTGAATGATCGTTTTGCCGATCTTGCGGACGATGACTATGACCTTGCCATTCGAACCGGCGATCTGGAGGATAAGGCCGGTGTGATTGCCCGCCGCGTTGCACGTCAACGTATGGTCGTCTGTGCGTCACCCTCCTATATTGAGCGGCAGGGCGAGCCGCGGCAGATAGATGAACTCAGCAGGCATCAAACCATCATTTACCACCGGTCCGGACGTGTTCGGCCCTGGCTATTTCCCCAAAAGGATCAACCTCCTGTAGAGATCATGCCAGTTGGCCGGTTAAGGCTCGATGACCTCGACGCAATCGCTGACGCCGCGACCACCGGAATGGGGCTTGCCTGGCTTCCATATTGGCTCGTTCGCGAACGTATTCAAGCGGGCGCACTTGTCCAACTCCTGCCGGATGAGCCGGAATTTCCTTACGATGTCTACGCGCTGTGGTTACAGACACCGCACTTGCCGTTGAAGATCCGTCTGGCTGTTGATGCACTGGCGGCGGCGCTGCCAAAGTTCATGACTTGAAACGTGATCAGGCACTTCGGATCATTCCTCAGGAACGATTGATATCTCTGCGAGTAAGTCATTGAGGAAAGCCTGAACAACAACAGGCAATGTGCGCCCCTCCATGGTCAGAATTTGCAGAACACTATCGGTCATAACATCGTCTGAAACGGGGATAGCGACGTATTCTCCAATTGCTATCCTGCCGGGGATGCGTAGGGCGCTGCTAAAGTGGATGCAACCTTCAGTGTCCGCAAAACGCCGCAGCGCAGAAATGGAATTGGTCGATAGCACGGGATCAATCGTGAGCCCCTGCATGGCAAAGGCCGTATCAATCAGATGACGTTGCGTTCTGTCCTTGTCAGGCAGAGCGACAGGATAGGGGAGGGTATCGGCCATTGTAATGCTCTGGTGGTCGGCCAGCGGATGATTACGCGGGATGAGTGCATGCATTGGCCGGCGGATGATCTGCTCGATCTTAACACCACGCGGCGGGGCGTAGTTGAACGTCATGCCAATATCCGCCTCACCATCATGGATGAGGCGCGCAATCTCGATGGAATTGCCAACCCAAAGATGAAAACGCACGCTTGGATAGTCTCGCCGGAATCTGGCCATAGCTTCGGGCAAAATATCGACTGCAAAACCCTCATAGCTCGCAAGACGTACAAAGCCGCGATGCGGTCCCTGCAGATCGCGGATATCCGCGATCACCCGTTCTGCGTCCAATGTTGTTCTGCGGGCATGGGCAGCGAGCACTTCCCCTGCCGCGCTTGGCACCATTCCTCTTGGCCGGCGCTCGAACAGTTCGACACCCAGCTCACGTTCCAGCTTGGCGATTTGCCTGCTGATAGCTGATCCGGCAACGTTCAGGCGAGCCGACGCGTCGGCAATAGATCCCGATCGGGCAACCTCCAGAAAATAACGCAGTCCAGTGCTTTGCATGAGAACCTTTTGCCTTGCCGTTTCGGCAATGATTTATGCGAATTAAAGCGATTGTGGCATCAAAATGCTGTTGGTATCAACGAAAAAAACCGGAGCTGCACGCATCCGGCAGGGAACTATCGATTGAAAACAGGAGGGGGCCATGACCGTCTTTTCGACCGAGGCTATTGCAGAGGCAATAGCGACACGTCAGCACTTGCACGCCAATCCCGAACTCAAATACGAAGAACACGCAACTGCTGAGCTGGTGGCGTCACGTCTGCGCGGGTTGGGCTATGATGTTTCCACCGGTCTTGCGGAAACCGGGGTGGTTGCAATCCTCGATACGGGTCGTCCCGGCCCGACCATTGCATTTCGCGCCGACATGGATGCATTGCCCATTATTGAAGAGACTGGTCTGGCTTATGCCTCGCGCAATCCGGGAAAGATGCACGCCTGCGGGCACGATGGGCACACCGCATCGCTTTTGCTGGCAGCCAACGGACTTGCCGGACTGCATGATCGCCTGAGCGGTAAAATCAAGCTGCTGTTTCAGCCAGCTGAAGAGGGTGGCCTTGGCGCCGCTCGCATGATTGAGGCCGGGGCGTTGAAAGGTGTCGACGCCATTTACGGCTACCATAACCGTCCGGGATATCCGCTCGGCCGTGTGTTTGCCAAAACAGGCCCTGCCATGGGCGGTAGCACGCTGTATGATGTAACGATTTCCGGCAAGGGGGGCCATGCCTCACGGCCGGATCTGGCGGTTGATCCGATCTTTGTTGGCACTGCGGTGGTGCAAGGGCTGCAGAGTGTCATTTCCCGGCGTCTGTCACCGTTGGAATCCGGCGTTGTTACCGTTACCCAGTTCCACGGCGGCAATAGCCACAACATCATTCCGGTTGCGGTAAAGCTATCAATCAATACCCGAGATGGTTCGCCCGCCGCTTATGAACTCATCGACCGGGAGTTGCGCCACGTCGTGACACAGATTTGCGACGCACACGGTGCCGTTGCAACGGTCGAACAGCAGATGCGCATTCCGCCTGTGGTCAATGATGCTGATGAGACCGACTTCACCGTTGCCACGGCGATCGCAACCTATGGTCCTGATAAGGCAGGCCGGATTGATACATTGCCGACGATGGGCGCCGAGGACTTCGCCTTCTATCTGGAGCGTGTGCCTGGCTGCTTTTTCTTTGTCGGCAATGGTGAAGACGGTGCCTATCTGCATCACCCGCTTTACAACTATCGCGATGAGATTTTGCCGGTTGCTGCGGGAATGTTTCTCGCTATCGCCGAGCGCCGTCTCGCCAGTTCGGGTCAAGCTGTTTCCAACGTGTCGTTTTAAGGATACCCAGGTCCATGCAACGTTTGCTTAATGTGATTGAACGCGCCGGAAACCGGCTTCCCCATCCCTTCATTCTGTTTCTGATACTGTGTCTGGTTGTCGCCATCGTGTCCTGGCTGATGGCACTCAATGGTGCAGCCGGGGTTAATCCGAAAACCGGTAAGGAAATCTACGTTCAGAGCCTGATATCAGGCGATGGACTTGTCTTTGCTCTGACGTCACTAGCCAAAAATTATATCAACTTTCCACCGCTTGGTGTGGTCCTTGTCATCATGCTGGCTATTGGTGTTGCTGATCGTGCGGGCTTGATCGCCAGCTTGATGCAGGTCAGCGTCATGAAGGCGCCGAGGCATCTGACAACCTTCGTCATCTTTCTGGTGGGGATGTGCAGCCACGTAGCTTCCGATGCTGCCTATATCGTCCTGATCCCGCTTTCAGCGATGATCTTTCAGGCGGTTGGCCGAAATCCACTGGTCGGCGCGGTCACGGGTTATGTCGCTGTGGGTGCCGGTTATGATGCCAGCCTGTTGATCACTCCGGTGGATGTCATCCTTTCCGGCATCACCACCAGCGCGGCTCATACAATTGACCCGAAGGCCTATGTCTCACCGCTGGATAATTACTACTTCATCGCTTGTTCTGCATTGCTCCTGTCGGTTGTCGGAACATTTGTCATCGAGCGTATTGTTGAGCCGATGGCCGGTAAATATACGGGCGATGTCGCGTTGGATCTTCAACCAATCGGCGCGTTGGAAATGCAAGGCCTGAAACGTGCCGGTTGGGCGGCTTTGGCTTTTGCTGTGGTCATCCTGGCGGCAATCCTGCCTGCGGGATCACCATTGCGCAATGAAACGGGTGGGTTTGTACCTTCGCCATTGATCGAAAGTGTCGTGGCCATCCTTGCGGTGTTCTTTCTGTTGCTTGGTTGGATCTATGGCGTGGCTGTCGGCAAGATCAAAAGTGCCCGGGATGGTGTCGGGTTCATGGTTGACGCGGTGAAGGAACTGGCGCCGACATTGGTGTTGTTCTTTGCTATCTCGCAGTTCCTGGCATGGTTCAAATGGACCAATCTTGGCGAGTGGATTGCGATCAGCGGCTCGCATTTGCTGGATGCCAGCGGGTTTGGCGGCACGCCGCTTGTCCTTGCCTTCATCCTGCTGGCGACAGTCATGAGCATCTTTATTACGTCAGGTTCGGCCCAGTGGTCACTCATGGCGCCGATCTTCGTGCCTATGATGATGCTTGTCGGAATGGAGCCGGCACTGGTGCAGGCAGCCTTCCGTATCTCGGATTCGGCTACCAATGTGATCTCGCCAATGAGCCCTTATTTTGCCGTGTGTCTCGCCTTTTTGCAGCGTTACCGGAAAGAAGCTGGCATCGGGACTCTTGCGGCAATGACACTGCCGATCTCGGTCGGCTTTCTCGTTGCATGGACAGCCTTCCTGGTGTTTTGGATCGAGGTCGGTCTACCATTGGCGCCGGGTGTTGGATTGTTTCTGAAGTAACGGCAGTGTTCATAACACAACCCCGAGGTCGCATTTGCGGGCTTGGGGTTGGTGCTTTCCGCCGACACCTATGAACAACCAAATGTTATATTTGCTGCCTTTGCAAAAAATTGCAGTATCATTGTCGAAATCTCGTCAGTTCAAACGTCCTTGGCTTTAAGGAGCGCATAGTCCATCAAATCCATGGCGCTTCTCTTGATCGCAATGAGGAGTTACATGAACATGAATACTTCCTATCGTTGGGTCATCGTCGCTTCAGGCGCATTGATGACATGCGTTGCTCTCGGAGCAATGTTCTCGCTGGCAATTTTTCAGGAACCCATCGCATCGGATACCGGCTGGTCGCATGTCGGTATTTCCAGCGCGATGACACTCAATTTCATCGTCATGGGAATTGGCGGTTTCTTGTGGGGTGCAGCAAGTGATCGCTTTGGTCCGCGCATTGTTGTCCTCATCGGGGCTGTACTTCTGGGGCTGGCGCTTGTGCTTGCAAGCCGTGCGGGGTCGCTTCTCCAGTTTCAGCTGATCTACGGCATTCTCGTTGGTCTCGCCGCCAGCACATTTTTTGCACCAATGATTGCAGCCACGACCGCATGGTTCGATACGAATAGAAGCCTTGCCGTCTCGCTGGTGTCTGCCGGCATGGGTGTTGCGCCAATGACCATATCGCCGTTCGCGCGCTGGCTCATTACAGCCTATGATTGGCGAACTGCCATGCTGATTATCGGTATTTCAGCCTGGGTTCTGCTCTTGCCAGCAGCGTTACTCGTCCGCCGGGCACCGGCCGAGCCCAGCGATTCCGATACCATTTTGTCTGCTCAGAGTGCTGCACCATCACTGTCAAAAGTATTCAAGTCGCCACAGTTTCTTGTGCTCGGCTTTACTTTCTTTGCTTGCTGCGCTGCCCATTCAGGGCCGATCTTCCACATGGTGAATTATGCCACTATCTGCGGTATCGCGCCGATGGCGGCGGTCAGCATCTATAGTGTGGAGGGATTGGCCGGCCTTGGCGGCCGTCTCCTTTATGGCGGACTGGCCGACCGGATCGGGGTGAAGCCTGTCCTGATTGCCGGGCTGCTGGTGCAGGCGGTTGTGCTGGCCGCATATCTCTTTGTCAGTCAGCTAGGTGAATTCTATGCGCTCGCAGTGATTTTCGGCAGCGCCTATGGCGGCGTGATGCCGCTCTATGCCGTACTTGCCCGGGAATATTTCGGCCCGCGTATCATTGGGACGGTCTTCGGCGCTGCGACGATGCTCTCAAGCATCGGCATGGCATTTGGACCACTTATCGGCGGCTGGATACTCGACAACTTCAACAATTATTCCTGGCTTTTCATTGGCTCGGCACTGGTTGGACTGGGAGCTGCCGCTATCGCACTTGCGTTCCCGGCATTGCCAGCGAAAAACGAACCGGCATTTAACGCCGCATGATCGTATGATCACGCACCGGTAAATACACGTACCGTTTTTGAATAAGTCCGGCCGACGCGGATTTCACTGCCGTCGGCCAGAACTGCAATCAACGCTGAAAAAGGTGCCTGTTTCAATTTGGCAATGCAGCTCCGGCGAACAATTGCGCTCCGGTGGATTCGAATAAACTCGGAGATATCAAGCCGCCTCTCCATGGATGCAAGGCTTTCGTGGTGAAGAAAATGCCTGTCGCTGGTGTGGATGCGGACATAATCGCGTTCCGCTTCTATCCAGTTTATCTTCTCCAGCGGAAGCCGGATGGAATCGCCGTGATGCTTGATCCAAAGATCAGTATTTCGCGGTTCGTCCTTACGCAAAGCTTGTCGCAACGCCGCAATAGTTTCCTGCAGCTCTTCGACATGTTCCACGCTGCTGCGTGCTTCGACAGCCAAGCGGGCACGGACCAAAGCGGAATGCAATCGGGAAGGCTCAATGGGTTTGGTGACATAGTCGACGGCGCATGCATCAAAAGCCCGAAGGGCATGGTGATCAAACGCTGTCACGAAGATCACAACAGGCACGTTTGTTCCCAATTGTTCAAGCACATCAAAGCCGCTGCCGCCTGGCATCTGAATATCGAGCAGCATAATATCCGGTGATAATTCGACGGCACGCTCATAGGCCTGACGAACGTCGCCAGCCTCACCTATTTTCCGGAACCCCTGGATCGTCTCCAGCATGCGCATTAGTCGTCGGCGCGCCAAAGGTTCATCATCTACAATCAGGACGGAAAGCTCTTTCATGCGAGCCTCAAAGGCATGGTCAATGAGGCCCTGAACCGGCTTGGCGCCACATATCCTGCGACGCACGAACCCGCGCCCGGAAAGCGTGTTTCAATGCGATGGGCCACATTTTTCAATCCGATCCCCATACCTTGCATACGGCTCTGCCTTGGGGTCTCTGAAACATCATTTTCCACCGAAAGGTTCAAGACCTCACCGACACGACCAGCGCTGATCAGAATCTCGACCATGCCGGGCTTGTCACTGACCCCATGCTTGACGGCATTTTCGATAAGTGGTTGGAGAATGAGGCTTGGCACGAGGGCGTTCTCCAGTTCTTGTGCCACATCGACACGCACTTTCATGCGGTCTGAGAAGCGTTCCCCTTCGATGTTGAGATATCCGGTTTGCAATGTCAGTTCTTCCGCCAGCCTCACATCGTTAAGCGGGTCAAGTTCGAGAGTGGTGCGTAAAAATGAAGAGAGCGACAAGACCATGCGACCTGCTCCAACGTTGTTTCCTTCCTCAACCAGACCCGCGATAGAATTCAACGTGTTGAAAAGGAAATGTGGATTCACCTGGTAGCGCAGAGCACGCATTTGAGCTGACAGGGCCTCTTCACGCGATGCCGCCAGCCGCCGTTCATTCTCACGTATCTCAAAGCTGTAGAGAAGTGCAACGAAGAGGCAGGACCATCCCAGAAAAAGGGACATGCCATAAACAAGTGTATAGCCAAAATTGGTCCAGTTGAACACCGCCACCTGAGGCAGAATACACACCAAATATATAATGAAATCAACAACTGCGCCGATTGCCGCCGCAACCAGAGCCAGTGCAAAACAGGTCACTATTTTAACTGCCAGATGCACATTGTGTAGCTTGTAAATAACGAATGAAATGGCCAGCGTCATGCCGATTCCATACAGCATTAAAACGAATTTACCCGGAGCGGCCTCCATTGGATCTACGCCGAGAATTCCCCACATGATGCTGCTGATGATAAATTCGGTTGCCCAATAGCAAATGCCCAACCAAAGCGTGGCACGGCGTACGGTGTCGCTGTAATAGCTACCATTTGGCAATGTCGCACTGTTCGCCTGTTCCATATGTCTTTATCTTCCAACGCGTCCTTTCTGTCGAGAACCGCTCGTCGATCAAAATCAGCCGTTCGTAGAAAAGCCGCGCGCTTCGTCCGGTGGTGTCGCCGTTCGTAGAAAGCTGAATTCTTACCGGTTTTGGGTTTGCTATAGCGCCGCAGATAGGTGCTCGCCGGAGCCAATACGAAGGGCATCCCCCGCTCTTGGTCGAAGCTTCATTGCTTGTGGAATAAATGTGACGGACCGATCAGAAAAAAAACGAACGATCATAGCTGACGATCATCCCTTGTTCCGCGAAGGATTGCGCCGGATTGTTCAGCGTCTGTATCCATTTGCCGAGATACAGGAAGCGGGAACCATGGAGGAGATGCTTGCACTGGCGCGCACCGGACCGGCGCCACGCACATTTATTCTTGATTGGGTTTTTCCCGGTCTTGACCCAACCAGATCAATCACAGAGCTGCGGCAGGAATTCAAACATTCCTCCATCATCATTCTGTCAATGCTGGATGATGCGGCCACAATTGATCGGATTGCGGGCATGGGTGCGAATGGCTTTATCAACAAAGCTGTTATGCCTGACGAAGTGAGTGCCGCCATACGCAGCATTGAAGATGGTGAGTTTGTTATCAAGCGGTCGTCATCAGTAATGCCGCCTCCCGCTGGCCGCCGGACCGACATCTCTTTCCTGACGGCGCGGCAACGCGAGGTTTTACGCTTGATCACCGAAGGAAAGACCAACAAGGAAATTGCCCGGAAACTCGATATTTCGCCTTATACCGTCAGTATCCATGTTTCCGCTCTCTTGCGTGTTCTGAGTGTAAGTTCAAGATCAGCAGCTGCGGCAAAGGCAGTCCTTGCGGGATTCGACAGTCGCGCATAATTTACCTGAGATTTGCTGACGGTTGCTCGATCCCAGTTCATTTTTGGTAATCATTTCATTCCCAAACAAACTCCAAGGACTTGCAGTGCCAAAGCTGAATCGCTTTATGATACATAGTATCGAGCGTGATCTTTGGTGCGAAAGGGCAGGATGAATAAATGAATGCCCAACCCTATTTGTTTGTTGTGTTTTTTTGTCTGGTCGCTTGTGGTGTCGGTCTGACTTTCTGGCTCATAATCACAATGTTTCGCGCCAAGCAACGGCGAGTGGAACGCGAGGGTCTCACGAAGCTACCGGATGGCGGGACAAATGTGCCTCTGGTCGCTGCCTTTGGTGGATGGAAATATGTAATCTGGATCGCCAGGACCAGTTCGTCCATTGCACCCTTGCTGGTATTGCATGAGAGCGATCTGGAATACAGGGTGATCCGTCTGAAGCGGCAGCCTTACACGGATGTGTCTGCTGTGGATCTGCGCACCACCATCGGCACAGTGAATATTGTTTTTGAGTTTCGGGCATCCATCCGTACATTTGCTGCCAATACAGCCAGCCGCCGAAATGCCATGGAAGCTCTCGCAATATTGAAAGGCAAAGGGTGTCCCTTGACCGCAAGAGCCGAAGCTCTGCTTGCGACAAAGGAGATCAATTCCAAATGACGCGCCGTACAGAAATCGTCGTTTATTATGCCGCTATTGGTAAGCTTGCCGAACAAAATCGATGGATCGAGCCGCATCTGGCGGTTCAATCCATCTGATTATTACTTATACTCAATGGGGACTGGCTGTTGGCCGGATAATGATTTCACTTACATCAACGTCTTCCGGCTGACTGATCGCATAGAGGATAGCGTTAGCAACGGCCTCGGAGCTGATCGTAATTGCGCGCCAGGCTTTCATGGCGTCGCGGGCCAAAGGATCGCTGATGTTGTCGGCAAGTTCCGATGTCGTCGTGCCCGGCGAGATGATCGTTACTCGCAATTGATCCGTTTCCTGTCGCAGCCCATCAGAGATCGCGCGGACTGCGAATTTGGTCGCGCAATAGACTGCCGCTGTTGGAGATACGCTGTGACCACCGATGGAAGCGACGTTGATGACATGGCCAGAGCCTTGCCTTTTCATATGGGGTAAAGCGGCCGCTATCCCGTACAGCACGCCTTTGATGTTAACATCGATCATCTGGTCCCATTCATTGACCTTGAGTGCTTCAAGTGGGGAGAGGGGCATAACACCCGCATTGTTGATAATAACGTCCAACCGGCCAAACTCCGATTTGGCGAAATCCACAAAGCCCTGCACATCTGATTGATCGGTAACATCCAGCCGACTTGTGCGAACTGTCCCGCCAGCTTCGGAGATTTCTCTGGCAAGCTGCTGCAGGCGATCAACACGACGAGCGCCGATGACGACATGAGCACCCGCCGCAGCGAGTATCTTTGCGGTGGCTTCGCCGATGCCGCTGCTTGCCCCGGTTATGGCAACAACTTTTCCTTTAATATTCGACATTTTATACTCCACTTGTTTTGGATTGCTTGAGGTTGTGGCTTGCGTCATTTGCGGTGGAGGATCATGCCGCCATGCTGGAGGGTGTGGGCATCAACGAAGTCACCATCGGCGGTAAAGCCGGTATCGTCCCAATACTCAATGTGATTGCCGGATACTTCATAACGGCCCTGATAGGCACTTTCACGGCCACCCCGTGCTTCGTCATAGCGTCCATTCGGCAGAAGCTCGTGGCGCACATGGCCGTCATCAGTGATCCATAGTCCAATATAAGGGTGTTCTGGCATTGTCTTCCCGCTTGTCTGGTGATGTCTCGGTAGCGCTGTGCTCGTGGTTTCTCCCGATGCGGGCATGACGACCGCACCAATCGTTGTGAAGGCGACCAGGAGACCGAGCGCTGCATTGGTGGAAGGCTGTGCAACCATTGTTATACTCCAGTGGTTGGGATCATGGGAGCGAGGTGGCTCCGCGTCTCCCGTTGCTGATAAATATGAAATACCGCTCCCCTCTGGTGAGATCGAGTTGCTAATCCAGAAGAGTTTGGTTAGTAAATATAACCAATGATCGATGATCTCGAAGGTATTTCGGTATTTCTCGCAGTGGCCGAAGCGCGGAATTTTCGTATTGCGGGCGAGAGGCTCGGCGTTACGCGATCCGCGGTGAGCCAAGCGTTGCAGCGTCTCGAAGATAGGGTGGGAGTGGCTCTGGTTCAGCGCACGACCCGCAGTGTTCGCCTGACTGAAGCGGGTGAAATATTTTACGAGACAGTTCGACCTTCGGTGACGCAGGTCGGCAGCGCCTTGCAGGCCCTACGCGAGATGCAGAGCCGCCCGAGTGGAATGTTGAGGATCACCGCATCCTCCATTGCAGAGAATTTTTTGTCAGGCCCACTCCTCGCTGGATTTCTGGAAGCCTATCCGGACGTAAGATTAGACATCACGATCACTGATGATGAATTCGACATTGTTGAAGCGGGTTTTGATGCGGGTGTCCGGCTCGGTGAAGTTATCGAGCAGGATATGATTGCAGTGCCTGTTTCATCGGAACAGAAGCAGTGTGCTGTTGCTTCTCGCGAATATCTGACACGCCGTGGCAGTCCGGAGCACCCGCGCGATCTTTCCTCCCACACATGTATTGGATGGCGGCCGCGCCCTGATACAGCACCCTATCGCTGGGAGTTTGCGGAGAATGGCCGTGATTTTGATGTTGCAGTTGATCCTGCAATAACCACCAACGATATGGGAGTAATGATCCGCATGGCATGTGCTGGCGCGGGTATCACCTTCGGCATGGCGGAGACGTTCCAGCCATATATCGCTCGAGGAGAGTTGAAGCCCTTGCTGGAAGACTTTGGTCCGCCATTTCAGGGTTTTTACCTCTATTATCCCAAGCGACAGCGGCAGCCTTTGAAACTTCGGGCACTGGTCGATTACATCCGCAAATATCGTAAGCTTTAGCCTAACACGCCCATCGCGCTTTTGCAGATAAGGGTCTCACATCCGTCGCCGGGATTGAGTCAGCGACAACGGATAACGCACGGGGTGATATGCCATGGAGCTGACGTTAACAGGTCGATATTCATTGTCGTAGGCGATTTGATCAAGTGTAAGGACAGCCGCTGGGAGATCCAGTTGCAACAGCTTTGCCTCCTGTTCGGATGCAAGCCGCGCACTCAGGGTCGATTGACCCCGCGTTGGAACGACGCCGTAACGGGTGTTGAATTCTGCATAGAGCGATCTGTTTCCATTGTTCCAGTCAATATCAAGAATTCCTGGCGCGATCGCTTCGGCAAACCAGTCCCGCTGCACCACAACAGGCAAATCGTCCAGAAAGCGTAACCGCTCGATGAAAACAACATTCGAGCCGGCGGGCAGAGAAAGCGGTCGTGTAATATCCAGATCGGCCTGAATGACCGCGCCCGTCAGCAATTGCATCCCCGGCTTGCGGTTATTTGCTTCAGCGGTCTCCGTAAAACTGCGGACGATTTCGATTTCGTATGTGGGCTTTGGTTCTGTGACGTAAATGCCTTTTCCTGCGCGCGTCTGAAGAAACCCGAGATTCTCCAAGTCCTTTATCGCCTGTCGTACGGTAATTCGGCTCACCCCATATAGCTGAACGAGTTCACGCTCGGACGGGAGTTTGTCATTGAGTTGCAGTTGCCTGGCATCGATCATGGATTTCAGGATGATGCGCAATTGAACGTAAAGCGGCTCCGGATGATTGCGATCTATCAAGGTGCCACCGGGCGGCGCTGTCATGGCCATCTCAACTCTTTGCTTTCTTGGATTTCGGTATCCATCGTTCAGATTGCACCTTCGCCAATTCAATACAAGCTGCTGGAAAATTTGCCTGTGAATGCCGCCCTGAAGCCTGGAATTCCAAGTTCGAAGATTGTTGGTTTCGATTGATTGACATAACTGGTTATAACCAGTACCGATAACACAGTTGGAGCATTGGAGCAATCGATGAAGCTTGCGTTGGTTGGTGGTGGCGGTGTCCGCGCGCCGTTGTTTGTAGGGTCAGCGCTAAGGCGTGCGGAAAGAAGCGGCCTGACGGAAATCTGCCTGCAGGATATCAACGAAACGAAGCTCGAACTGTTTGGCCGGATCAGTCAGGAACTTGCGCGCCGCAGCCAGTCGCCGGTCAAGATTTCCACGACAAGTGATGCCGAGAGGGCACTTGAAGGCGCAAGCTATGTGGTGACGACGGTGCGACCGGGCGACGAAGAGGGCCGCATCAAGGATGAGCGCATTGCCTTGTCCCATGGTGTACTCGGGCAGGAAACCACAGGGCCCGGCGGCTTTGCCATGGCTTTGCGCAGTATCCCCGTGATCTTGAAATATGCGGAACTATTGAAGAAGGTCAGCCCGGATGCATGGCTTTTCAACTTTACCAATCCCGCTGGTCTGGTCGCCCAAGCGCTGCAGGACGAAGGCTATCATCGTACAATCGGCATCTGTGATGGTGCAAATGGTGCCCAGGAAGCGCTGGCGCGTTGGTTCAAGGTTCCCCAAAACGATGTACACGCGGAGGTGGCCGGGCTGAACCATCTTTCCTTCACACGCAGCGCCAAAATCAACGGTAAAGAGGTGCTGCAGCCGCTTCTCGATGACGACAGCTTCTTGAGTGCAACATCGCAGCGCATGTTCGATGCAAAACTGATCCGTCATCAGCGCAACTGGATCAATGAATATCTTTATTATTACTATTATGCCGAAAAGGCAGTGGAGGCCTTGAATTCGGATGAACGCACGCGCGGCGAAGAGGTCAAGGACCTCAATAAGGCACTGATGGCGACACTGGGTACGATCAATCTCGACACCAGTGCGGATGAGGCACTGGCACGATATTACGCCTATGAACGCCGGCGCAGCGCCACCTATATGCATTATGCGCTCGACGATGCGCCAACCATGGAAGAAGCCGATCATCTGGCCAACGTTCCTGCAGCGGGGGATCATGGCGAGGAGGGGGAAGGTTATGCGGGGGTAGCGCTCAATCTCATAGATGCCCTGCAAACAGGAAAACCTTGCTATAGCGGGCTGAACGTTCGCAATGAGGGCGCTATCGATGGATTGCGTGCGGATGATGTGGTGGAGGTTAGCTGTGTGGTCGAAAAGGATGGAATAAGGCCCTTGAAGATGGGGGCAATGCCGGAAGCGCAGTTCCAGCTCGTTCAGAATGTAAAGCGCTACGAGCGTCTTGCGGTGCGGGCGATAAGGGAACGCAGTCGCGATGTCGCGGTAGAAGCCTTGATGGCCCATCCGCTGGTCCTATCCTATTCCCGGGCGGTACCGCTCGTGAATGAGTATCTCGCCGCGCATGCACAGTACGCAGGAGAGTGGAAGTGACCGCAAAGGCCTCTCAATCGCTCTATGACGTGATGGTGGTCGGCGAATACTACTTCGACCTGATCTTTCGCGGTTTGCCTGATGTGCCGAAAATTGGTGCTGATCTTTGGGCAAAGGAATTTGAATGGGTGCCCGGCGCTGCATTTTCGACAGCCCTTGCCCTGACGAGGCTCGGCACAGAGGCAGGCTGGTGGTGTGCATTCGGCAATGATGTGTTCAGCCAGATGATTATCGAGGAGGCGCGGCGTGAGAGTATCGACGAAGGGCTTTTCATACATTTCCAGAAACCGTGGCGTCGTCTCAGTTCTGCTTTCTCGTTCACCCATGACCGTGGCTTCATCAGCTACAGCGAAGATCGCGATCCGAGCCCCCTTCCTGCGGACCTGGAGCGTATACGGCCTCAAATTCTGCTCCTACAGGGCTTTTCACTAGCGCCGGAGCGTCTCGCACTCGTGGATGCCGCCCGGCGGCTTGGCATCAAGGTCTGTTCCGATTGTCAGCACATTGAAATGGATTTGTCTGCACCGGGTTTGATTGGAGCCCTTCGGCAGATCGATGTGTTCCTGCCTAATGAGAGCGAGGCGAAGGCGCTGACGGGTGAGAGCGATATCAACGCCGTGCTGAAGATTCTCGCGCACTATTGTCCGACTGTTGTCATCAAATGCGGTGCCGATGGTGCAATCGCTTCGGAAAACGGGCAGATCTACCATGTTCCTGCTCTGGCTGTAGACGTATTCGATACCACAGGGGCTGGAGATAGTTTCAATGCCGGCTTTGTGCATGGGATGTTGCATGAACCGGATTTTTATTCGGCGCTCGAAGTCGCGGTTATTTGCGGCTCGCTGGCGGTCACCGGTTATGGCGGTCGCAATTTACCCTTTCATTCCGATCTCGACCAATATCGACGGCGCAGAGCCGCGATCTAATTCGCTTCAATAAACAAGAAAAGCAGGGAACGATCATGAAACATAAATTGAAGGCACTTGCAGGTCTCGCAGTTTTGGCAATGGCGGCGGCATTACCCGCAAAAGCTGAAACAATCTCCATGTTCTGCTCAGCGACCGATTATGAACTCTGCGAGGAGGGCGCACAGAAATGGGCAAAGTCATCGGGCAATGAAGTCAAGATTAACCGGACGCCACAAAACCTTGACGATGCCATTCCGATCTACCAGCAATTGTTTGCGTCTAATTCCCCGGATGTCGATCTCCTCTATGTGGATGTCATCTGGCTCGGCATGATGAAAGATCATTTCGAGAATATCAGCAAGCTGGTTCCAGAAGCCGAAGTAAAGGCGCATTTTGCATCTGCTGTCGAGGCGGCGCGCATCGATGGCAAGCTGCTTGCCATGCCTTTTTACATTGATACCGGATTGATGTTTTACAGGAAGGATCTTCTGGAAAAATACGGCAAACAAGCGCCAAAGACCTGGGATGAGCTGACAGCAACTGCCAAGGAAATTCAGGATAGCGAACGCAAGGCAGGCAATGCCGATATGTGGGGTTATTCATGGCAGGGACGCAGCTATGAAGGGCTTACCTGTGATGCCATTGAATGGATGGCTTCGGGCGGTGGCGGAACAATTCTTTCCGACAAGGGCGTTGTTACGGTCAACAACCCTCAGACACTTGCCGCATTGACACGGGCGAGGGGATGGATCGACACGATTTCACCGAAGGGCGTCCTCAACTATGACGAGGAGAGCTCCCGGGCACTCTTCGAAAGTGGCAATGCGGTGTTTCATCGAAACTGGCCCTATGTCTGGGGTACGTCGCAGGCTGATGGCGGCAAGCTTGTAGGCAAGGTCGGTGTGTCGGCGCTTCCTGTCGGCGCTGAAGGCCAGAAGTCCAGTGGTACACTGGGGACAGCCTATCTTGCCGTTTCCAAATATTCGAAGAAGAAGGAAAAGGCCGCTGATCTCTTGCGTTATATGGTTGGTCTGGAAGATCAGAAGATGCGCGCCATAAAGGGCGGCTATAACCCGACGGTCGAAGCCCTCTACAGCGATGCGGATGTGCTTGCGAAAATTCCTTTCCTCCCAATGGCAAAAAGCGCATTTGAAGAATCTGTCGCGCGTCCATCGGCGGTTACGGGGAAGGATTACAATCGTGTCTCACGTTCTTTCTACCGCTCGGTGCATGATATCATTTCGGGAACCGGGGACATTGGTGCGGAACTGGCGCAGCTGGAGAAGCGGCTGAAACGCGATGTGAAGGCCAACTAAGTTTCGGAATCGCAGATATTGCCAGCCTGTCTCTCCGGCGGGTTGGCAATCATCGCAAACAGTGGCCGAAGAATATCCAGGGACAGTGAAATGGCATCCGTCACTCTGAAGGAAGTAAGCAAAAGCTTTGGCGCATTCGATGTCTTGCAGTCGATCGATCTGACAATTGAAGACGGCGAGTTTATTGTCTTCGTTGGTCCTTCCGGCTGTGGAAAATCGACCCTGTTGCGGGCGATTGCGGGCCTTGTGCCTGTTTCCAAAGGCGATGTCTTTATCGGTGGTGAGCAGGTTACTGATGTTCCCGCGTCAAAACGCGGTATCGCCTTCGTCTTTCAGTCCTATGCGCTCTATCCGCATATGAATGTGGCGCGAAACATCAGCTTTGCCCTCGAAACTGCGCGTATGGCCAAGGCTGAAATCCGCCAGCGCCTGACGAGAGTGGCAGACATGTTGAAGATCGGCCACCTCCTGGATCGGCGGCCGAAGCAGCTTTCCGGTGGGCAACGCCAGCGTGTCGCCATCGGGCGGGCTCTTGTCAGTCAACCGCAACTGTTCCTATTCGACGAGCCACTGTCAAATCTTGACGCCGATTTGCGAATGGAGATGCGGTTCGAGATTGCCAAGCTGCACGCCGAGATCGGCACCACGATGATTTATGTCACGCACGATCAGACCGAGGCCATGACACTGGCCGACCGGATCGTTATTCTCAATCATGGACGTATCGAGCAGGTTGGAACGCCGCGCGAGCTTTATGACCGCCCCGCAAATCGGTTTGTTGCCGGTTTCCTTGGAAGTCCGCGCATGAACTTTGCACCCGTACATACTGATACGTCTTCCGGTCTTTTGCATGGGCCCTCGGGCTTTGTTTTTGCAACAAGCGGCACCGGAAGTTCCCAGCCTGTGACACTCGGGCTGCGACCGGAAGCGTTGGAAATTGTCGAAGCCGGAACAGCTCAATCCATTAGTGGCACCTTTGAAAGAGCGGAAGACCTAGGCTACGAACACATCGCCTATGTTCGTTTGTCTGATGATCTGGTGTGGACAATTCGTTCGACGGAGCCTCTTTCGGGACATGCGCGGGGGCAAGCCGTCGGATTGGGTTGGCAGATCAAAGATCTTTATCTCTTCAATGAGGCTGGGATACGTGTCGACGTTGAAGCGGCACGCGGTCCCGTCGTGGCTGTGCAAAGTTGAGGATGGGCATTCCAATGCGCAATCGGGAAACGAGGACAGCATGGCTTTTTCTTCTGCCGCTTCTCGTTGCACTGGCGGCTGTCGCGGTTTGGCCGCTTGTACGCAATGTGTATTTTTCCTTCACCAATGCCTTTCTGGACAATCCGTCTGAGTACAGCTTTGTTGGTCTGCAAAATTTCATAACCGTCATGGAAGATCCGGTTTTCTGGGGTGCTGTGACGAATACCATGATCTTCACACTGATATCCGTCAGCTTCGAAACGGTGCTCGGGTTCGGCATCGCGCTTCTCTTGCACCGCGCCTTTGCTGGACGTGGTCTGGTGCGCGCCGCCATTCTGGTGCCTTGGGCGATGCCGATGGTTGTGTCGGCCAAGATCTGGGAATGGATGCTCAATGATCAATTCGGCCTGATCAACAAGGCGCTTATCTGGCTGGGCTTTCTGGACAAAGGTATCGCCTGGACGGCAGATTCATCTCTCATCCTCGGTACAGTCATCTTCATCGATATCTGGGTTACGACACCGTTTATGGTGCTTCTCATTCTTGCCGGATTGCAACTTATCCCGGAGGAAATCTATGAGGCTGCCGAAGTGTCCGGCGTGCCGGCCTGGAAACGATTATGGTCGATAACCCTGCCATTGGCGGCCCCTGCAATCGGTGTCGCCGTTCTCTTCCGCACGCTCGATGCACTGCGCATGTTTGATCTGAGCTATGTGATCGCCGCCAATAACGAAAAAGCCATGACGATGTCGATCTATGCGCGTGACCAGCTTATCGGGTTTCAGGATCTTGGCGTCGGTTCTGCGGCTTCGACATGGGTGTTTCTGATTGTCGGGCTGATTGCCATCCTGATTGTCAGCCTGTTGCGGCTTGACCGGAGCACGGCATAGTGACCCAAACATCTGACCGTTACTCGAATAGAACATATCGCAGATTGAAGGCCCTCAAGCGTATCGGTCTTTATGCTGGCGTCACGCTCGTTCTCATCTATATGCTGTTTCCATATTATTGGGCGATCATTTCCTCCACAAAAACCCGTGAGAGCCTCTATAGTTTCAGTCTGGTGCCGTCGCTTGATTTCAGCAACTATATCAGCCTGTTCAACAATCCCATCTTCATGGGTGCGATCGTCAATTCGGCGATCATTGCCATTTCCAGCAGCGTTTTATCGCTGGTTATCAGTCTTTTGGCGGCTTACGCGCTTGGGCGTCTGCATTTCAAGCTCAGCCGGATCATTCTCATCTGCGTTCTGATGATTTCAGTATTTCCACAAGTGGTGGTTCTTTCCGGCATGTTCGAGGTCATTGGCTGGCTCGGATTCTACAATCGACCTGCGGCTCTCATCTTTTCCTATCTGTTGCTGATCCTGCCCTTTACGACCTGGGTTCTGACGAGTTTCATTCGCGATCTGCCTGTTGAGCTTGAAGAGGCTGCGTTGATTGATGGATGTTCGCGGATGCGGATATTGACGCACGTCCTGTTGCCGCTAATGGGTCCGGCCATTGCAAGCACCGGTCTGCTTGCATTCATTCTTGCCTGGAATGAGTTCCTGTTTGCGCTGACATTCATCCTGACTGATGAGAACAGAACGGTTCCGGTTGCCATCGGTTTGCTGACCGGCAGCAGCCGTTATGAGTACCCGTTCGGGCAAATTATGGCGGCATCTGTGACTGTCACGTTACCCCTGCTCATTCTCGTTCTTATCTTCCAGCGGAAGATCGTCGCGGGACTGACATCCGGAGCCGTAAAAGGCTGACCAAAGTCATGTCAAATGCATGCTGAATCGATCAGGGGTGTCCCTGATTATTTCTATGAGATAGGATTCTCCTCGTTTCAAGGATCGCTCAATTTTGCGAGATTCGCATGACTGAGTGTGAAAAACCGCAGGCGCAGAAACGATAGGCATGGCAGTATGACAGAACTCCTTACTCCCGAGGCACTTTCAACCCTTTTTCAAGTTGTTATGATGGATCTGGTTCTGGCCGGAGACAATGCGGTGGTCATTGGTCTGGCGGCTGCCGGTTTACCACGCGAGCAGCGAAACAAGGCCATTCTTGTCGGGATTATTGCTGCCACGGTACTGCGGATTCTTTTTGCCACCGTCGCCAGCCAGATGCTGCAGATCATTGGTCTTCTTCTTGCCGGCGGCATTCTCCTGCTGTGGGTGTGCTGGAAAATGTGGCGTGAATTGCACAATGGCAATGCAGACGACGTGGATATTGACGGCACACTGGATGAAGATACCACCTCAGGTGAAAAGACCGGGCGTAAAACATTTGCTCAGGCAGCGTGGCAGATAGTCATTGCAGATGTGTCGATGTCACTGGACAATGTGCTGGCGGTAGCGGGCGCTGCACGCGAGCATCTGGCCGTTCTGGTGTTTGGCCTGATATTGTCCATTGCCCTTATGGGGCTGGCCGCAAGTTTCATTGCGCGCCTGCTGCAGAGATATCGCTGGATTGCTTACATTGGCCTTGCGATCATTCTTTATGTCGCTTTGGAAATGGTCTATCGCGGAACCCTCGAAGTCCTGACTTATCTGCATAGTTAGTTGATAAGCTTTGCGGGGAGGGTTTATCTGTTCGTTACCTCAGAAGTTCTATCGTTCTGTTGAGTGCGGGCTCGAAACCCTTGAGAGATATGGAGAACGTAACGTCCTTTTCGGTGTCACTGGCGAAGGCTCCGAGATTCAGGGCTTTTCCCTTACGCAAGACTTTGGTGGTTGCATCGGTGAAAGTCAGTGGAACAATACAGCCTGAGGGCATACAGGTCCGGAATCGTGAAGGTTTTCCTGCCGGATTGTCGTCGATGCGGAACGTGACACCTTTCTCAAGGTAAAGGCCAAAGGGCATGGCAAGGTTGCCTTTCAATCCCGTATCACCGTCAGGCACGAACTCTATTGTCAATACGCGCTGCCCGCCCTTGTGCATCTGTTGCTGGGACAGGGCACAACGACGTGTGCCGCTCTCCTGAACTGCACAATTTACGCTCCAATCCTCGTAGGTTTCGGAAAGGGAGGAGGGGGTGGCAACCGGTTTGGCTTCGGTCTGGGCATAAAGCGGTGTGGTGGCAAGCAAGCTTGCCACCACACCATAGATCACATTCTGCAGACGCATCAGAATTTCACGCCAAGCTTCGCATCGACGGCATTTTGCGTAAGGCCCGAGCCATACTGGCCCGTATAGGTGAGACCCAGTGTTGCCCGGCGGCTGAGCTTGACGTCAACGCCAGCTTCAACCATCGCCGTATCCTCGGCAATCGGCACACCCGCCACCGAGAAGCCATTGCCGGTGGCAAAGGCAAGCGT
>NZ_FNIY01000019.1 GCF_900104355.1 Phyllobacterium sp. OV277
GACAGAAGCTCGCGGACTTCCAGTTCAACCAGTTCGAGCAGTTCAGCATCGTCAACCTGATCAACCTTGTTCAGGAACACGACGATCGCAGGAACACCAACCTGACGGGCAAGCAGGATGTGCTCGCGGGTCTGTGGCATCGGGCCGTCAGCGGCAGACACAACCAGGATCGCGCCGTCCATCTGCGCAGCGCCGGTGATCATGTTCTTCACATAGTCCGCGTGGCCGGGGCAATCAACGTGTGCATAGTGACGCGCTGGCGTCTCATACTCAACGTGTGCCGTCGAGATCGTGATACCGCGGGCCTTTTCTTCAGGCGCTGCATCGATCTGGTCGTAAGGCTTGTACTCACCAAAATACTTCGTAATCGCTGCTGTCAACGACGTCTTGCCATGGTCAACGTGACCAATCGTGCCGATGTTGACGTGCGGCTTGTTACGTTCAAACTTGCTCTTAGCCATCTGAGCTCTCCGTTATATGTTCGCCTGCTCAGGCTTAACTCAACTGTCAAGCGCAACCGGTTGGTTACGCAAACTTCTTCTGAATTTCCTGTGCTACCGCTGCCGGTACAGGTTCGTAGTGATCAAACTGCATGGTGTACTGTGCACGACCCTGGCTCATCGACCGCAGATTGCTCACATAACCAAACATGTTGGCCAGCGGCACATTTGCGTTGACGACAGTCGCAATACCACGCGCTTCCGTACCCGAAATCTGACCACGACGTGAATTCAGATCACCAATCACGTCACCGACGTAATCCTCAGGTGTAACAACCTCGACCTTCATGATCGGCTCGAGCAGCTGGGCACCAGCCTTCTGCGCACCTTCGCGGAATGCAGCGCGAGCTGCGATTTCGAAGGCAAGAACCGAGGAGTCGACATCATGGTAGGCACCGTCGATCAGCGTGGCTTTCACGCCAAGCATCGGGAAGCCTGCGAGCGGACCCGCACCCATAACGCTTTCGATACCCTTTTGAACGCCCGGAATGTATTCCTTAGGAATGGAACCACCAACGATCTTCGATTCAAAGATGAAATCATCGCCATCATGTGGCTCGAAGATCACCTTGATACGAGCGAACTGGCCCGAACCACCCGACTGCTTCTTGTGGGTATAGTCAATTTCTGCCTTGCGTGTGATCGATTCACGATAGGCAACCTGTGGCTGACCAACATTCGCCTCAACCTTGAACTCGCGACGCATACGGTCAACGAGAATGTCGAGATGAAGTTCGCCCATGCCGGCGATGATTGTCTGACCCGACTCTTCATCCGACTTGACGCGGAAAGAAGGATCTTCAGCAGCAAGACGATTAAGCGCGAGGCCCATCTTTTCCTGATCCGCTTTGGTCTTCGGTTCAATCGAGATCTCGATGACCGGCTCAGGGAAAATCATGCGTTCAAGAATAACCGGCTTCAGAGGATCGCAGAGCGTATCACCTGTTGTGGTTTCCTTGAGGCCTGCCAGGGCAACGATGTCACCGGCAAACGCTTCTTCAATGTCTTCACGCGAGTTGGAATGCATCTGCAGCATACGGCCGATGCGTTCGCGCTTGAGCTTAACTGTGTTGTCGAGCGAAATGCCCTTGGTCAGCTTGCCGGAATAGATACGGCAGAATGTCAGCGAACCAACGAACGGATCGTTCATGATCTTGAATGCAAGCATCGACAAAGGCTCTTCGTCGGAAGACTTGCGAACTGTTTCTGCTTCGGTCTTAGGGTCGATACCCTTGATCGAAGGAACATCAACAGGCGAAGGCAGGAATTCAACAACACCATCAAGAAGTGGCTGTACGCCCTTGTTCTTGAATGCTGAACCGCAGAATACCGGATGGAATTCAACGCGGCATGTGCCAACGCGGATAAGAGCGCGAAGTGCGTCATTATCTGGCATGTTGCCTTCGAGATAAGCTTCGGTCGCAGCTTCGTCGACTTCGACAGCAGCTTCAATCAGCTTTTCGCGATATTCTTCTGCACGATCCTTAAGATCAGCAGGAATTTCAACAACATCCCATTCAGCGCCGAGCTGTTCATCACGCCAGACCAGGGCCTTCATTTCGATCAGATCGACAACGCCCTTGAATTCTGTTTCAGCGCCGATTGGCAGCTGCATAACGAGAGCCTTGGCACCAAGACGGGTCTTGACCATCTCAACGCAGCGATAGAAATCCGCGCCAGTCTTGTCCATCTTGTTGACGAAGATCATGCGTGGAACATGATACTTCTCAGCCTGACGCCAAACGGTTTCAGTCTGCGGCTCTACACCGGCATTGGCATCGAGCAGTGCAATCGCACCGTCGAGAACGCGCAGCGAGCGCTCAACTTCAATCGTGAAGTCAACGTGACCAGGCGTATCAATGATGTTGAAGCGACGCTTCTTGCCATCACGGCCAGTCCAGTAAGTCGTGGTTGCAGCGGAAGTGATCGTGATACCACGCTCCTGCTCCTGCTCCATCCAGTCCATGGTTGCGGCGCCATCATGAACTTCACCGATCTTGTGCGACTTGCCGGTGTAATAAAGAATACGCTCGGTGGTCGTGGTCTTGCCGGCGTCGATGTGCGCCATAATACCGAAATTACGGTAGTCTTCGATTTTATATTCGCGGGCCATAGTATGGTGCCTTCAAGAATAGGGTTTCGACGATTACCAGCGGTAATGCGAGAATGCGCGGTTGGCTTCTGCCATGCGATGCGTGTCTTCACGCTTCTTCACAGCGGAGCCGCGGTTGTTTGCAGCATCCAGGAGTTCGCCGGAAAGACGATCAACCATCGTGGTCTCATTGCGACCGCGAGCGGCATTGATCAGCCAACGGATTGCAAGAGCCTGACGACGCTCTGGACGAACATCAACCGGAACCTGATATGTTGCACCACCAACACGGCGCGAACGCACTTCAACGTGCGGCGCTACATTGTCGAGCGCCTGATGGAACAGGGCAACCGGCTCCTGCTTGCTCTTGGCTTCAACCGACTCAAGCGCACCGTAAACGATACGTTCGGCAATTGACTTCTTGCCATGATGCATAACTGCATTCATGAACTTTGTCAGAACGAGATCACCGAACTTTGGATCCGGGTTGATCTCACGCTTTTCTGCACTATGGCGTCTGGACATATTCTTCGTCTCTTAACTACATCGGGTTGACCTACCAAGTGGCCAAATTCCCGGAAAATCTTACTTCGGACGCTTCGCACCGTACTTCGAACGGCGCTGCTTACGGTTCTTGACGCCCTGCGTATCGAGAACACCACGAATGATGTGATAACGAACGCCCGGCAAATCCTTTACACGACCGCCGCGGATCATCACGACAGAGTGTTCCTGAAGGTTGTGACCTTCACCCGGAATGTATCCGATAACTTCGAAGCCATTCGTCAGACGGACCTTGGCAACCTTACGCAGAGCCGAGTTTGGCTTCTTCGGGGTCGTCGTATAGACGCGAGTGCAAACACCGCGCTTCTGTGGGTTTTCCTGCAGAGCAGGAACTTTATTGCGCTTTACCGGCGCAGTGCGCGGCTTGCGGATCAACTGGTTTACGGTAGGCATTCAACCTTCCCTCTTTGTAATGCGTATCAAAGCGCGAGCGCTCCGGCACAAATCTCGTATCTTCGCCCGTCAGGGCCGTTTCAGCGCCATGCTCATGCACGAATTCGGGCAAATAAACCACCCAATGGGTAGTTGCCCGAATAAAAGCAGAGGAAGCCTTAGAAGCTTCATGCGAGCGGCAAATTGCATTTCGATCGTAAAACGAACCCTGTTTGAGATGAACTCCAGAGCGTGTCGCTCCGAAACAGCCAATCTCACATCGGCTCAGATGTGCTGCTGATACTTTGTCCCCTGCTCTACGTCAAGCCTGAACTCCAAATATTATTAAGGTTTGGAGCGTTTGGGGGCACTTTGGGGCCTGATCGTAAGATTGTTTCGCCTGATGCGGGCGAATTCAAGCAATCTTTCGCATCATGCACAGGGATTTATGGCATCCACAAGACGCGGGCGGCCATTTTGGCTAATCTGACCGCTTGAAACACACAGATTCGGGAATCATTAACAATGTCTACGCCTCAAGCCGACTCGAAACCGGTCCACCTCATCATTGCCGACGTATGGAAGAAAGGTGAGGAAGACTCGCGGCAGGTGCATGTGCTCCTCATGAATGACGATACGGATGGACTGGTGCAGACAGCGCTGCAGATACTGGCCAATGAAGGCTATGAAGAAGCCGAGTTGCTGGAAATCGGTACGCTCACAACCGAGCCGGAAGAAGAGCCACATCTTTCCGCGTGGAAGACCGCCCTCACCGGTCAGGTCGCTCTTATTGAATTCAACGAATAGCAGATTGCCACGTAGTCAATACTGATCCTGCCGCGCTTGACGGATGAGCAGGATCATTGGCATCTTTGGTCATGCGTATACTTCTTGTCGAAGACAACAACACACTGGCGAATTGGCTGGCCAAAAGCCTTCGGCAATCTCAATACACTATCGATGTTGTTCATGACGGCGCGGACGCCGAACATGCGCTTGCGGTGACGTCATACAATCTTGTCATTCTTGACCTTGGTCTGCCTGACAAGGGTGGGCTGGAAGTGCTGCGTCATCTGCGCCGCGCGGGTAACGAAGTTCCGGTGATCGTGCTGACCGCCAATGCCAGTCTTGATGGACGCATTAGCGGCCTTGATGCCGGGGCTGATGATTACCTTGCCAAGCCCTTCGAGCTAACAGAGCTGGAAGCCCGCATTCGCGCGCAGCTACGCCGGGCGAGCCAGAAGACAGCACCTGTCATCACCTGTGGTGCTCTGAGTTTCGATACAAACACCCGGTTGTTTTCAATCAACGGCGAACCACTGGCGCTTGCACCGAAGGAACATGCGGTGCTGGAGCAACTCCTGCACAAGATTGGGCGCACCGTCAGCAAGACGGCGCTGTCCCAAAGCATCTATAGTTTTGACAGCGAGACCGACGAGAACGCTATCGAGATTTATATCCATCGCCTGCGCAAGAAACTTGAGGGCAGCAGAGCGGAGATCGTCACCCTGCGCGGCCTCGGTTATCTCCTGCGCGACGGGGTGTGAATCAATGCGGCTGATCTCCCGCCTGCCCGGCAGCCTCAGAGTCCAGCTTGTATCCTGGATTGTCATTCCGTTGATCATCATCGCGGCCATCAATTTGTGGGTAAGCTGGAATACATCGGAAAAGATGGCCGATCTTGTCACGGACAGGATGCTTACCGCTTCCGCGCGCGCCATCGGCGAAGCGACCGCCGCATCTGGTAATACGCTGGATGCTATCGTTCCGCCTGTTGCCATCGAGATGTTTTCAACGGGTGACGGCGACCATGTCTATTACAGCGTCGCCACATCGGATCATCAATTGCTGACGGGATACCCCGATCTGCCAGCACCGCCAGTGCTGAAGGATTTCGACCCCGTCTACTTCTACGGCAGCTACCGCAACCAGCCTGTTCGGCTTGTTGCCCTGCGCCATCCGATTGTCGCAGCATCGGCGGAGCTATCGCAATCGGTCGACGTTATTGTCGGTGTTACACTGGCGGGTCACACCAACATCGCCCGTGGCCTCTGGCTGGATAGTGTCAGCCAGCAACTGGTTCTGATCGCTTTCGCCGCCGCCCTGTCGCTGCTCGGATTGCGCTATGGATTACGGCCGCTGATGAAACTGCGCGACAATGTCCTACGGCGCGGCCGCGATCTCGAACCTTTTGATCAGGCCGCTGTCCAGACGGAACTGCAACCTCTTGTCGCCGCCTTGAACCAATATATGGACCGGGTACGCAAACAGATGGCGGCACAGCGCCGCTTTATCCAGAATGCCGCCCATCAATTGCGCACGCCGATTGCCACCCTGACAACACAAGCAAGCTTTGCGCTCCGGACAAAGGACAAGGACGAACAGGCTGAGGTTCTGACAAGTATCAAGACAAGCGCCATGTTGCTGGCACGTCTGGCGGCGCAGCTTCTGACACTCTCCCGCGCGGAACCGGGCAGCAGACGGCCACGCGCCGACCGGGTTGATCTCATAGAGGCTGGACAGCTGGTGCTGGAAAGCCTTGCGGGAAAAGCTTTTGATCGCCGCATTGATCTTGGGTTTGAAGCGAGTACCGCCGCTGCAATCGTCACGGGCGATGGTACGATGCTGCGCGAGATGATCGTCAATCTTGTCGATAACGCCCTCACCTACACACCCGAAGGCGGATCCGTCACATTGGGCATCGCGCGGGACGGCGACCTTATCCATTTGACAGTTGAAGATACCGGCCCCGGCATTCCGGAAAATGAGCGCGAGCATGTCTTTGAACGGTTTTACCGGATAGCGGGCGTTAAAGCCGATGGCAGTGGTCTCGGCCTTGCCATTGTCCGCGAAGTCACCGAAGGCGCAGAAGGAACTGTGACACTGTCGGAAGCAAGAACCGGCGGGCTGCTCGTTACTGTTACGCTGCCCGCCAATTCAACGATCGCAAATCAGCCTGCCTGATCAGACAAGGCTTGCGGGCGCCACTTTACCAGATGGTTTTCCACCAGAGTAATGGCGTATTCAACAACCAGTGCCAGCACGGCGAGAATAACCATCGCTGCAAACACGCCATTGGCATTGAATGCACCCTGTGCGGTGGAGATCATGAGGCCAACGCCCTTTTTCGCGCCAAGAAATTCACCCACAACCGCACCAACCAGGGCGAAGCCGAAGCTGACATGCAGGCTGGCAAGAATCCAGCTCATGGCCGATGGGAGAATGACGGTACGGGTGATCTGGGTGGGCGAAGCACCAAGGATCTGGGCATTGGCAATCAGGGCACGATCAGCTTCACGCACGCCCTGAAAAGCATTGGCAAACACGACGAAGAACACCATCACCACAGCCAGTGCCACCTTGGACGCCATGCCGAGCCCGAGCGCGATGATGAAAATCGATCCGAGAACAACACGCGGAACCGAATTGGCAATCTTGATGTAGATACTGAACACATCGGCAAGAAACTTGTTGCGGCCAAGAATGATGCCGCAAATGACGCCGCCGATTGCGCCGATCAGAAAGCCGAGAAGAGTTTCTTCCAGTGTGACAATAATCTGCTCGGACAGCGGACCTTGCGACGTGCCTTCCGTGATCCACACCCATATCTGATCAGCAATGCCTGACGGGCTGGCAAAGAAGAACGGATCGATCACATTGGCGCGGGTGCCCCATTCCCAGCCGCCAAGAAAGACGACAAGAATAGCCAGCCGTACAAAAATCACAGTTGCGTAGCGCCTGCGCGCCTTCGCCTTGAACACGGCTTCAGTCCTGGCGATACCGGCTGCACTGGCGGCTGATGTTCCCGATGGGGATAAGATTTCGTTGGTGCTCATGGTGATGATCCTTATTGACCGCTTTGCAGGGCGCGCTGCTGGCCGATCTGCACTTCCTCGCGCAAATCGTTCCAGATCACCTTGGCGATCTCGACAAATTTCTCGTCATAGCGAATATCTTCCATCACGCGCGGGCGCGGAATATCGATGTGATAAACGCTCTTTACCGTGGCTGGACCAGCAGTCAGCACATACACCTTGTCCGCAAGCGCGATGGCTTCCTCCAGATCATGCGTAACAAAAATCACCGATGCGCCCGACTGCTGCCAGAGATCAAGAAGTTCGCCCTGCATCAGCGTGCGCGTCTGCACGTCAAGCGCACTGAATGGTTCATCCATCAGCAGAATTTTTGGCTCGTTGATAAAAGTCTGTGCCAGTGCCACGCGCTTGCGCATACCGCCGGAAAGCTGGTGCGGATAGTGCCTTTCAAAGCGCGCGAGCCCCACCTTGGCAATCCATAAACGGGCCTTTTCATAGGCCTCTTCCTTGCTCGCGCCACGATAACGCGGACCGGCGCTGACATTATCAATCACATTGCGCCACGGAAACAGCGCATCGGCCTGAAACACAAAGCCAATATCCGGGCTGACGCCATCAATGGGCTTTCCCATCAACCGGACTTCACCGGCGCTGGGGCGGGCAAGGCCGGTCACAAGATTGAGGGTCGTTGATTTCCCGCATCCGGTAGGTCCAACCACGCAGGCAAATTCTCCCTGAGCAACCGTCATGGAAAAATCGCGCAAGGCCGTCATCATCTTGCCGTCGGGTGTCACAAACCGGCGGGTCGCATTGTCAAGCACAATGGCGGGAACATCAGATCTGTTTTGAGTTTTCGGGGCTTCCATCAGCATGGGGTTCCTCACGAACATGCGCCATCCCTGCCGGGAAGCATGGCTCCCAGCTGAAAAGGCGAACAATTGAAAGTGAAAGCGCTGCCGGAACTGTTCCGCGCAGCGCTTTGTCGCGGATTACTTGGCGGCGTCGAGCGTGCTGTTGGCCTTGTCGACAAAATCAGTCGTAAAGGTCTTCGCCAGGTCGATGTCTTTTCCCTTTACCGTTTTGGAAAAGGACGAGAGAACCTGCAACACGGTTGTTGGGCCATCCTTCGGCATACGACCATCCGGCGTATACTGTGCCTTGCCCTCGGCAAGTCCCTTCACATAAAGGTCCTTGTCGCCGACATAATAGTCTTTCGGCAATTTATCGGCGATTTCCTCGGCGCTATGGGAGGCAATGAAACGCATGGTTTTCACCATGGCATTGGCAAGCTTCTGCGCATCCTCTTTGTGGGTTTCAAGCCATGCTGTCTGCACATAGAAGGAGGCAGCCGGATAGGGTCCACCCAATGCGGCGGCAGTCTTTTCCGGCGTGCGCATATCAACCAGAATTTTCGCATCGCCACTCTTCAGCGTCGCGGCAATGGTCGGCTCGGTCGTCATTCCCGCCTGAATAGCATCTTGTTTGATCGCTGCAATAAAAGTATTGCCTGCGCCAACGGGCAAAAGCGTGTAATCACCCTGCTTCAAGCCGTTGCGAATGGCCAGATACTGCGTCAGGAAATCAGTGGAAGAGCCAAGCCCGGTCACGCCAAGTGTACGGCCCTTGAAATCAGCAGGTGATTTCACCGTATCGGCATATTTGGACGATACGAGTTCAACCTCGCCCGGTGCCTGACTGAACTGAACAATGGACTGAATAAACTTGCCTTTGGACTGAAGATCAATCGTGTGGTCGTAAAAGCCGACGACGCCCTGCGCACTACCGGCAAGAAGCTCGTTCTCCGCATCAACACCGGCACGGCTGTTGATCAGCTCAACATCGAGACCTTCATCCTTGAAATAGCCAAGTCGTTCGGTAAGCACAGCAGGCAGATAAATCTGCTTCTCCATGCCGCCCACGATAATGGTGAGCTTTTCCGCCTGCGCCGACGAAGCAAAAACAACACTCGCCGCCATGACACCGGCAAACACGGCAGCGCTCAGCGAACGGCGATAAACGGCCAAAGAATACGTCATTGAATCTCCTCCTGGCCCGATTATCTCCTCCGGGCCCTCCTCCAGAAAAGGCGCTTGCGCCTTCCCGATTCCTCAATCGGTAATGCTTGGTACTATATCCAAGCTTTCAACCAGCTTTCAGCCGCTTCGCTTATTTGTGATGGGGGTGTGATCAGCCACAGCCCATTGCTGCGCAAACAAAAAGGCCGCCCCGAAAGGCGGCCTTTTCAATCTGTTCGTGAGCAACCGGCTTATTCGGCCGGGGTGCCTGTCATGTCGGTCAACATGGCGTCGACCTTTGCAGCACCGGCTCCGCTTTCCTTGCGGCGCTCGTCGATGATCAGCTCGTCGCGGGCACCGGCAATGCGGCGGATCTGCTTGACCGTGCCACCCGTACCAGCCGGGATCAGACGACCAACAATCACGTTTTCCTTCAGGCCCTGCAACGCATCCATCTTGCCGGCAACAGCAGCTTCCGTGAGGACGCGTGTTGTTTCCTGGAAGGACGCAGCCGAGATGAACGACGGTGTCTGCAGCGAAGCCTTGGTGATACCCAGCAGAACCGGAGTACCATAGCCTGACTTCTTGCCATCTTCCTCAAGACGTTCGTTGATCTCATCAAGCTCGATCCGGTCGACATGGTCACCGGCGATGAAGCCAGTGTCACCGGATTCGGTGATTTCGACCTTCTGGAGCATCTGACGGACAATCACTTCAATGTGCTTGTCGTTGATCAGAACGCCCTGCAGACGATAGACTTCCTGGATTTCATTGACGAGGTACGAAGCAAGTGCTTCCACGCCCTTGATAGCCAGAATGTCGTGCGGCGCTGGATTGCCGTCGAGGATGTAATCGCCCTTTTCGATCGCATCGCCATCCTGAAGATGGAAAGGCTTGCCCTTGGGGATCAGATACTCAACAGGCTCAAGCGTCTCGTCGTTCGGTTCGATGACGATGCGGCGCTTGTTCTTGTAGTCGCGGCCAAAACGAACCGTACCATCGATTTCGGCGATGATCGCATGGTCCTTCGGACGACGTGCTTCGAACAGTTCCGCAACGCGCGGCAGACCACCGGTGATGTCCTTGGTCTTGGCGCTTTCCATCGGAATACGGGCAAGAACGTCACCCGCCTTCACATGGGAACCGGGCTCAACCGAAAGGATCGATTCAACCGACAGCTGGAAGCGAGCATCGCCACCCTTTGCCAGTTTCAGAACCTTGCCGGCCTTGTCCTTGACAACGATGCAAGGCTTCAGATCCGAACCGCGAGGGGTCGAACGCCAGTCGATAACCACGCGCTTGGTGATACCGGTGGATTCGTCCGTCGTTTCCGAAACGGAAAGACCGTCGACCATGTCTTCGAATTCGACATGACCTTCGACTTCCGTCATGACCGGACGGGTGTATGGATCCCACTCGGCAACACGCTGGCCGCGCTTAACCGTATCGCCATCGTCGACATAGATGCGCGAACCGTAGGTGACGCGGTGTGTTGCGCGTTCCTTGCCTGTCGCATCAAGAATGACGACAGCCATGTTACGACCCATGACGACCAGATGGCCATCGGAGTTACGCACCACATTGCGGTTACGGATCTGCACTGTGCCTTCATAGCTGGCTTCGAGGAACGACTGATCCACAACCTGCGCCGTACCACCAAGGTGGAATGTACGCATGGTCAGCTGTGTGCCTGGCTCACCGATCGACTGAGCAGCGATAACGCCGACAGCTTCACCCTGATTGACAGGCGTACCACGGGCCAGATCGCGGCCGTAGCACTTGGCGCAGATGCCGCCACGGGTCTCACAGGTGAGAGCCGAACGGATGCGGATGGACTGAACGCCTGCCTTTTCGATGGCATCAATATCGAACTCGTCGATGATGTTGCCGCCGGTAACCAGAACGTCACCCGAAACCGGATGCAGGATGTCTTCAAGCGCCGTACGGCCGAGAACACGCTGGCCAATGGTCGCAACAACCTGACCGGCATCAACGATCGGCTGCATGGTGAGGCCCGTTGTCGTGCCGCAATCCACCGAGATGACAATGCAATCCTGCGCGACGTCAACCAGACGACGTGTCAGGTAACCGGAGTTGGCCGTCTTCAAGGCGGTATCGGCAAGACCCTTACGGGCACCGTGGGTCGAGTTGAAGTACTCGTTCACGGTCAGGCCTTCCTTGAAGTTCGAAATGATTGGCGTTTCGATGATTTCGCCCGAAGGCTTGGCCATCAGTCCGCGCATACCGCCCAGCTGGCGCATCTGGTTCGGCGAACCACGAGCACCCGAGTGCGACATCATATAGATCGAGTTCATCTGCTTCTGGCGACCAGTGACAGGATCGAACTCGACAGCCTTAATGCGGGCCATCATTTCGTCAGCGACCTTCTCGGTGCACTTGCCCCAAGCGTCAACAACCTTGTTGTACTTCTCGCCCTGAGTGATCAGGCCGTCATTGTACTGCTGCTCATATTCGGTCGCCAAAGCTTCGGTTTCAGCAACCAGCTTCGCCTTGGTGTCCGGAATGACCATGTCGTCCTTGCCGAAGGAAATACCGGCGCGGCAGGCATGGGAGAAGCCCAGCTGCATGATACGATCGCAGAAAATGACCGTCTCTTTCTGTCCGCAATGGCGATAAACCGTGTCGATCATCTTGGAGATGTTCTTCTTGGTCATTTCCTGATTGCAGATGTCGAAAGGCACATTGTGGTGCTTCGGCAGCAATTCACCGATGATCATACGGCCGGGGGTCGTATCGAAAATCTTCGATGTCGGCTTGCCATCCGCATCAATGCTCTTGAAGCGGCCCTTGATCTTCGTATGCAGGGTCACTGCACCGCTGCCAATGGCGTGATGCAATTCACCGATATCGGCAAAGGCCATGCCTTCGCCCGGCTCTTTGGCCGCAACGATCGACAGATAGTACAGGCCGAGAACCATGTCCTGCGACGGAACGATAACCGGCAGACCGTTTGCAGGGTGCAGGATGTTGTTCGTCGACATCATCAGAACGCGGGCTTCAAGCTGCGCTTCCAGAGAAAGCGGAACGTGAACAGCCATCTGGTCACCGTCAAAGTCCGCGTTGAAAGCGGTACAGACGAGCGGATGCAGCTGGATTGCCTTGCCTTCGATCAGGATGGGTTCGAATGCCTGAATGCCAAGACGGTGCAGCGTCGGCGCACGGTTCAGAAGAACCGGGTGCTCGCGGATGACTTCGTCAAGGATATCCCAGACTTCTGGCTTTTCCTTTTCAACCAGCTTCTTCGCCTGCTTGACGGTCGAGGAATAACCCTTGGCGTCGAGACGGGCGTAGATGAATGGCTTGAACAGTTCGAGCGCCATCTTCTTCGGCAGACCGCACTGGTGCAGCTTCAGCTCCGGACCGGTCACGATAACCGAACGGCCTGAGTAATCGACGCGCTTGCCGAGCAGATTCTGACGGAAGCGGCCCTGCTTGCCCTTAAGCATATCGGACAGCGACTTCAGCGGACGCTTGTTGGCACCGGTGATGACGCGGCCACGACGGCCGTTGTCAAACAGAGCATCAACCGATTCCTGAAGCATGCGCTTCTCGTTGCGGATGATGATGCCGGGTGCACGCAGTTCGATCAGGCGCTTCAGACGGTTGTTACGGTTGATCACACGACGATAGAGATCGTTCAGATCGGAGGTCGCAAAACGGCCGCCATCCAGCGGAACAAGCGGACGCAAATCCGGCGGAATGACCGGAACGATCTTCATGATCATCCATTCCGGACGGTTACCCGATTCCAGAAAGTTTTCGACGATCTTCAGACGCTTCATCAGCTTCTTCTGCTTCAGATCGGACGTTGTCTCGGCAAGTTCTGCACGCAGATCGCCGGCAATCTTCTCCAGATCCATGGAAGCCAGAAGCTCATGAATAGCTTCCGCACCGATCAGCGCAGTGAAGGAATCTTCACCATACTCATCGACAGCGATCATGTATTCTTCTTCGGAAAGAAGCTGATGTTCTTTCAGGGCAGTCAGGCCGGGCTCGGTCACAATGTAGTTCTCGAAATAGAGAACGCGCTCGATACCCTTGAGGGTCATGTCGAGCAAAGTGCCGATACGGCTTGGCAGGGACTTCAGGAACCAGATATGCGCAACCGGAGCTGCGAGTTCGATATGGCCCATGCGCTCACGGCGAACGCGTGACAGCGTGACTTCCACACCGCACTTTTCGCAGATGATGCCCTTGTATTTCATGCGCTTGTACTTGCCGCACAAGCATTCATAGTCCTTGATCGGCCCGAAGATCCGAGCACAGAAGAGACCATCCCGCTCAGGCTTGAATGTGCGGTAGTTGATCGTCTCCGGCTTCTTGATCTCACCGTATGACCAGGACAGAATCTTCTCAGGGCTGGCGATCGAAATCCGGATGGAATCGAATGCCTGCACAGGTACCTGAGGATTGAAGAGATTCATGACCTCTTGGTTCATGCCGTTTCTCCATGGGGCAAAATTTGCCCTCTCCTTGCGATGGAATGGTCCGCCGTCGCGGGTCCATCTAGATCAAATGCCGCTTCCTCAGCGGCTCGAAACAAACTGGTCGGGTGCGCGGCGAACCGCGCACCCCAACCTTTTTTACTCTGCCGCGTCAGGCAAGGCCTGCTGCTGGTCTTGCTGGCGTGTATCGTCCAGCTCGACATTGAGACCGAGCGAACGCATTTCCTTGACGAGAACGTTGAAGCTCTCGGGAATACCGGCCTCGAAAGTATCGTCACCACGGACGATCGCTTCATAGACCTTGGTACGACCGGCAACGTCATCGGACTTGACCGTGAGCATTTCCTGCAGCGTGTAAGCCGCACCGTATGCTTCCAGTGCCCAGACCTCCATTTCACCGAAGCGCTGACCGCCGAACTGGGCTTTACCACCCAGTGGCTGCTGCGTAACGAGCGAGTATGGTCCGATCGAACGGGCGTGGATCTTGTCGTCAACCAGGTGGTGCAGCTTCAGCATGTAGATGTAGCCGACAGTAACCTGACGATCGAAAGTTTCACCCGTACGTCCGTCATAGAGCGTCGACTGACCGGAGGCCTTCAGACCCGCCTGCTCCAGCATCACATTGATGTCTGGCTCATGCGCACCGTCAAACACCGGCGTTGCAATCGACACGCCACGCTTCATCTGCTCACCAAGACGAACGATGCTCTCGTCGTCGTAGTTGCGGACTGGCTCATTCCGGTCGTTGTCGGGGATGATCGACTCGATCGTCGCCCGCAGCGGCTGAATATCGCCTTCACCACTTGCAGCATACTGTGCCTTGTAGGCTTCGATCAGATCACCGATCTTCTTGCCCATTCCGGCGCAGGCCCAGCCCAGATGCGTTTCAAGAATCTGGCCAACGTTCATGCGGCTTGGCACGCCAAGCGGATTGAGCACGATGTCAACATGCGTTCCGTCTTCAAGGAACGGCATATCTTCAACGGCAGCAATACGCGAGACAACACCCTTGTTGCCGTGACGGCCGGCCATCTTGTCGCCTGGCTGGATTTTGCGCTTCACAGCAACAAAGACCTTGACCATCTTCATGACACCCGGAGGCATCTCGTCGCCGCGCTGTACCTTTTCGACCTTGTCCATGAAGCGCTGTTCAAGCAGCTTCTTGGAGTCGTCATACTGGTTGCGCAGAGCTTCGATTTCGCCCTGAAGCTTTTCGTCCTCGACAGCAAACTGCCACCACTGGGAGCGCGGGTGTTCACCCATGACTTCCGAAGTAACAATTGCGCCCTTCTTGAACGACTTCGGTCCGGCAACCGCAGGCTTGCCATTGAGAACGTCAGCCAGACGGCCATAGACGTTGCGGTCAAGAATAGCCTGTTCGTCGTCGCGATCCTTGGCCAAACGCTCGATTTCCTCGCGTTCGATAGCCATGGCACGTTCGTCCTTTTCAACGCCGTGGCGATTGAAAACGCGAACTTCCACAACCGTACCGTAAGTCCCGGGCGGCATGCGCATCGAGGTGTCACGGACATCGGAAGCCTTTTCACCGAAGATGGCGCGTAGAAGCTTCTCTTCCGGCGTCATCGGGCTTTCGCCCTTCGGTGTGATCTTGCCGACGAGAATATCGCCCGGCTGAACTTCCGCACCGATGTACACGATACCGGCTTCGTCCAGATTCTTCAGTGCTTCTTCCGAAACGTTCGGAATGTCGCGCGTGATTTCTTCCGGTCCAAGCTTCGTATCGCGAGCCATGACTTCGAACTCCTCGATATGGATCGAGGTGAAGACGTCATCCGAAACAATCTTTTCAGACAGAAGGATGGAATCTTCGTAGTTGTAGCCATTCCAAGGCATGAATGCGACGAGCACGTTGCGGCCGAGCGCCAGATCACCCAGATCCGTCGAAGGACCGTCAGCAATGATGTCGCCCTTTTCGATCCGGTCGCCAACACGAACCAGCGGACGCTGATTGATGCAGGTGTTCTGGTTCGAACGCTGGAACTTCATCAGGCGATAGATATCAACGCCTGACTTGCCCGGTACGAGGTCTTCCGTTGCACGGATAACGATACGCGTCGCGTCAACCTGATCGACGATACCTGTACGGCGTGCACCGATAGCCGCACCAGAGTCACGGGCAACGATCGGCTCCATGCCTGTACCGACGAACGGCGCTTCAGCACGAACCAGTGGAACGGCCTGACGCTGCATGTTCGAGCCCATCAGAGCGCGGTTGGCGTCGTCGTTTTCCAGGAACGGAATAAGCGCTGCGGCAACCGATACGAGCTGCTTCGGCGAAACGTCCATCAGATCCACGTTTTCACGCGGAGCCATCAGAACTTCACCCGCATGGCGGCAAACAACGAATTCATCCGTGAAGGCACCGGAAGCGTCCATTTCCACATTGGCCTGCGCCACGTGATACTTGGCTTCTTCCATAGCCGACAGATAGACAACGTCGTCCGTTACCTTGCCATCAACGATCCGGCGGTAGGGGCTTTCGATGAAGCCATACTTGTTGACCCGGGCAAAGGTTGCGAGCGAGTTGATCAGACCGATATTCGGGCCTTCAGGCGTTTCAATCGGGCAGATACGGCCATAGTGGGTCGGATGCACGTCGCGCACTTCAAAGCCAGCACGCTCACGGGTCAGACCACCGGGTCCAAGTGCCGAAAGACGGCGCTTGTGGGTGATTTCCGAAAGCGGATTGGTCTGATCCATGAACTGCGACAGCTGCGAGGAACCGAAGAACTCGCGAACGGCGGCAGCTGCCGGCTTCGCATTGATCAGGTCCTGCGGCATAACGGTGTCGATTTCGATGGACGACATACGTTCCTTGATGGCGCGCTCCATGCGGAGCAGACCAACACGGTACTGGTTTTCCATCAATTCGCCGACCGAACGCACACGGCGGTTGCCGAGATTGTCGATGTCGTCGATCTCACCGCGACCATCGCGCAGATCAACCAGCATCTTGACCACGGCAAGAATGTCTTCCTTGCGCAGAATGCGAACGGTATCTTCCGCATTCAGGTCGAGACGCATGTTCATCTTCACGCGGCCAACAGCCGACAGATCATAACGCTCTGAGTCAAAGAACAGCGACTTGAACATGGCTTCAGCCGAGTCAATTGTCGGCGGCTCACCGGGACGCATAACACGGTAAATGTCGAACAATGCGTCCTGACGGCTCTCGTTCTTGTCAACAGCAAGCGTGTTGCGGATATACGGTCCGATATTGACATGATCGATATCGAGAACGTTGATCTCGGCAACGCCCGTGTCGAGCAGAACCTTCAGCGTCTTTTCATCAAGTTCGTCGCCGGCTTCAAGATAGACTTCACCGGTTTCAAGATTGACAATGTCTTCAGCAAGATACATGCCGAACAGATCGTCTTCCGTTGCCTTGATGAACTTCAGACCCTTTTCAGCAAGCTGCTTGGCAGCGCGTGCTGTCAGCTTCTTGCCGGATTCGAGAATGACTTCACCGGTATCGGCATCGATAACGTCGGTTGTTGCCTTGAAACCGCGGAAACGATCCACGGCGAAAGGAATCCGCCACGTATCGCCATCACGGCTGAACATCAGCGAATTGTAGAAGGTCGACAGGATTTCTTCGCTGTCCATGCCCAGCGCCATCAGAAGCGATGTCGCAGGAATCTTGCGGCGGCGATCGATACGCGCATAGACCACGTCCTTGGCATCGAATTCGATGTCAAGCCATGAACCACGGTAAGGAATGACGCGTGCAGCGAACAGGAGCTTGCCCGAAGAATGGGTCTTGCCCTTGTCGTGATCGAAGAAAACACCAGGCGAACGGTGCATCTGCGAAACGATAACGCGCTCGGTACCATTGACAATGAACGTGCCGTTATCGGTCATGAGCGGCATGTCGCCCATGTAAACGTCCTGTTCCTTGATGTCTTTGATCGACTTCGCGCCCGTATCCTCGTCAATATCGAACACGATCAGACGCAGTGTGACTTTCAGCGGTGCAGCATAGGTCAGATCGCGCTGACGGCATTCGTCAACGTCGAATTTTGGAGCTTCAAATTCATACTTGACGAATTCAAGCATGGAAGCGCCGGAGAAATCCTGGATAGGGAATACAGACTTGAATACAGCCTGCAGACCTTCATCAAGACGCCCGCCTTTCGGCTCCTCAACCATAAGGAACTGATCGTAGGAAGCCTTCTGAACCTCAATGAGGTTCGGCATCTCTGCGACTTCAGGTATCTTACCGAAAAACTTGCGTACGCGCCTACGACCGTTAAAAGTATGGGTCTGAGCCATCGTCGCTCCTCGTCTTTGCGCCAGCGGAAACTGGCATGTTTCTTAAAACCGCTTTTGCGGCCCCGTGAACGGGACAAAACCCGTTTCCTGAAAGCATCGGAATTGCCGTCAGGAAAAGGGTTCAGTACCGGGTTGCCCCGAAGGGCAGATCAGCGGACAGGGCTCATCGCCCTGCCCGCCAAAAATGTCAGACTTACTTGAGTTCAACCTTGGCGCCAGCAGCTTCGAGCTGTGCCTTGATCTTGTCAGCTTCGTCCTTGGTAGCGGCTTCCTTGACTGCCTTAGGAGCAGCTTCAACGAGGTCCTTGGCTTCCTTGAGGCCGAGACCGGTGATAGCGCGCACTTCCTTGATCACGTTGATCTTGTTAGCGCCGGCTTCGGTCAGGATAACGTCGAATTCGGTCTTTTCTTCAACTACAGCAGCAGCTGCACCGCCGCCAGCGGCAGCAGCAGCAGCAACAGGAGCAGCAGCAGAAACGCCCCACTTCTCTTCCAGAAGCTTCGAAAGTTCAGCTGCTTCCAGAACTGTCAGGTTGGACAGGTCGTCTACGATCTTTGCGAGATCAGTCATTTTGGTTTTCCTTTACAAGGTTCGATATATTGACAGCGAGAACGGCCTTATGCCGCTTCGTCCTTCCGGGCATAGGCGCCAAAAACGCGGGCAAGCTGACCTGCCGGTGCGTTTACGATCTGAGCGATGCGCGTTGCTGGTGTCTGGATCATGCCCAGCAGCTTTGCGCGCAACTCGTCGAGCGATGGGAGTACGGCAAGAGCCTTTACGCCATCTGCATTGAGAGTTGTTGCTCCCATCGAACCACCGAGGATGACGAGCTTGTCGTTACCCTTGGCAAATTCAACGGCGATCTTTGGTGCCGTAATCGGATCATTCGAATAGGCAACAAGTGTCTGGCCTGTGAACAGGTCAGAGATGCCTTCCGATTCCGTGCCCTGAAGAGCGATCTTGGCAAGGCGGTTCTTCGCGACTTTAACGGTGCCACCAGCATCACGCATCTTGGAGCGAAGATCGCTCAGCTGCGCAACGGTGAGACCGGTATAGTGGGCCACGACAACTGAACCAGAGTCAGTAAAGACCCCATTCAGCCACGCGACGAATTCGCGCTTTTCCGCTTTTTCCACTGTCTCTCTCCATTTGACAGAAACGCACGATGCGCTCCTGCCGGGTTGCCTTTGTTGCAAAGCTTCAATCCGAAAACTGAAACCAAACAACGTTGAGGATCCTGTCCCCCCTGCTTCGCCGGAAATCCGGCTGCAAGCGAAAGGCAACTACGGTTCGAACCTTGTCTCGATGGATCTTTCCATCCTAACAAAGCTGTTCCACGTCTCATGCAGGCTCATGACAATTAAGGCGAGCCACCTGCAATCTCGGACAGGATAACCGGACTTTCATCCGGTTATCCAGGCCCCGAAAGGCCTGGAATTCTTTAACACCCGGACCGTTAGGCCCGGGACTTCACATCGATGTTACGCAGGGCGTACTGTCGATGGATCAACCTTGATGCCAACGCCCATCGTCGAAGAAATCGCGACGCGCTTGACATATTCACCCTTGGCGCCAGCTGGCTTTGCCTTGGTGACGGCATCGGTGAATGCCTTGATGTTCTCTTCCAGCGCCTTGACATCAAACGATGCCTTGCCAACGCCAGCGTGAACAATACCGGCCTTCTCGACGCGGAACTCAACGGCACCGCCCTTGGAAGCCTTGACCGCTGCTGTAACGTCAGTCGTTACAGTGCCGACCTTCGGGTTTGGCATCATGCCGCGCGGGCCGAGTACCTTACCGAGACGACCAACAAGCGGCATCATGTCAGGGGTCGCAATGCAGCGATCGAAATCGATCTTGCCGCCATTGACGATCTCGAACAGATCTTCCGCACCAACGATATCCGCACCGGCCTTCTTGGCTTCTTCAGCCTTGTCGCCGCGAGCAAATACTGCAACGCGAACCGTACGGCCTGTGCCGTTTGGCAGGTTGACAACGCCGCGAACCATCTGGTCCGCATGGCGGGGATCAACGCCGAGGTTCATCGAAACTTCGATTGTCTCGTCAAACTTGGCAACGGCACGTTCCTTGACCATGGCAACAGCCGCAGTCAGATCATAGAGCCGGTCACGGTCAACGCCTTCACGAACCTTGGCTACACGCTTTGATACTTTTGCCATCGTTTCAGCCCACCACTTCCAGGCCCATAGAACGGGCAGAACCTTCGATCATGCGCATAGCGGACTCAACGTCAGCCGCATTCAGATCTTTCATCTTTGCTTGAGCGATTTCACGGACCTTGTCGCGCGAGATCTTGCCAGCAACTACCTTGCCTGGCTCTTTCGAACCGGACTTCAGGTTTGCAGCCTTCTTGAGGAAATAAGACACCGGCGGTGTCTTCATCACAAAAGTGAAGGACTTGTCCTGATAGTATGTGATCACGACCGGAATGGGCGAACCCTTTTCCAGTTCCTGCGTAGCCGCATTAAAGGCCTTGCAGAATTCCATGATGTTGATGCCACGCTGACCAAGTGCCGGTCCGATGGGCGGGGACGGCGTTGCCGATCCTGCCGAGACCTGCAGCTTGAGCTGGCCTGCAATTTTCTTAGCCATAACTTCTCTGCCTTATCATTATGCCGGAAAACCGGCGGTTGCAGTTTGGTGGTACGGATTGAAGACCCGGCTAAAGGCCGCCTCACCTCCCACCATCAGCCGCTTACGCGACCGGCCGCCCGATGGGCGGCCAAGTGATCAGATCTTTTCGACCTGACCAAATTCCAGATCAACCGGCGTAGCACGGCCGAAAATCGAAACTTCCACCTTGAGGCGCGAACGCTCTTCGTCGACTTCCTGGACAACACCGTTGAACGAAGCAAACGGACCGTCGGCAACGCGAACACTTTCGCCAATCTCGAACGAGATCGAAGCCTTCGGACGTTCAACACCCTCCTGAACCTGCATCAGGATCCGCTCGGCTTCCTTGTCGGAAATCGCGACCGGCTTGTTGTCCGAACCGAGAAAGCCCGTAACCTTTGGCGTGTTCTTGATCAGATGATATGCATCATCCGTCAGGTCAGCGCGAACCAGGACATATCCCGGGAAGAATTTGCGCTCAGCATCAACCTTGCGGCCACGGCGCACTTCAACCACTTTTTCAGTCGGCACGAGGATTCGCTCGAAAAGATGCGACAGACCCTTCTGCCTTGCCTTTTCTTCGATCGACTCGGCGACCTTCTTCTCAAAGTTCGAATAGGCGTGAACAATATACCAGCGCGCGGTCATTCAAATTTCCTTGTCAGCCTGCGTTAACGACCAAGACCGAGAACGAGATCAATCCCGAAGGCCATCAACTGATCAGCTGCGAAGAAGAAAATCGCAGCAAAAAACGCCATTACCATCACCATAGCGGTGGAGATAAGCGTCTCGCGGCGTGAAGGCCAGGTGACCTTTGCCGTTTCCGCGCGCACTTGCTGAAAAAAAGATATCGGATTCGTTTTGGATGCCATTTACCGCTCGTGCGTGTCATTTTGCTGTAAACTCAATGCGTTACAATATCTGCAACACGCTTTGTTCACACCATTACGGCCCGTAAAGCTGATCGTTCAGCTCCACGCACCGCGTGTCTGTTGATGTTACATAGAACCGATTCCGGTAAAACACAAGTCCCCGGGTTCGTTTCTTTCCAAACATCTGTCAGCACACCATCCAATCGTGTGCGGGCAGACTATGTATTGGCAGGGGAGACAGGATTCGAACCTGCGACCTACGGTTTTGGAGACCGCCGCTCTACCAACTGAGCTACTCCCCTACAGTCCGGGGCGTACATTCCACAAAGCGCAGCGCTTTTCAAGCCCCTATTCCTGCAGCGCGCTGCTTTACGGCAATTTAACTCCATCAATCATCGGTGGATTATTTAACAGCTTCCGAACTACTGGTAGAAACCGCATCACCAGCCACCCGTTCAACGCAATTAGCGGCCCGAGGTTCTGTCCTGCAGATTTTTATGGCCGTTAGATCGTCGACACTGCCCTGGGCCGTTATCAATCTCACATCCGCTGCCTGCTCGGTTGTCAGGATTGACAATTCTTGCGCTGGAACTGCCTGTCCCCAGTCGAGCAAAACAGGTTTTATACCCATATCTTTCAAATATTCGGCATAAGTATCATAGAACCATGGCTCAAGCTTCCTAGGCTGCTGATCAACAGATGCCTTCTGCTTCTTATATTCCGCGCGCATGGGAGGCACCGTAACTCCGGCCTCATGCACGCCAATGCGCCCCGAATAACCCATAAGTCGCTTAACGCCCCCAGCCATCATATAAACGCAGGCCGCATCACAAGCGCCGAAAGAGGTCGCGTAACCAGCATGGATCGCGAGCCGATTCTCAGGCGCACCTTCCTGGCATTCTTTTGGGTCAGGTAGACAGCGATCAATACGAGTACTTCCAATCACAACATCCAGGGATCGTTGCCGAATCATAATGCCGAGTTCCATTGCCGCTTTCACATCACCCCCGGAAGAGTCGAGCACAATGGGAAATCGTCTGCCATCGATGCGATCAAAAACCTTGCGCAACTGCGACGGGGAATCGGACGTTATGTATCCCGATGCGACAATCCACTGCGGACAAACCGGCTCACAAAGTGAATTGCCACTTCGAACGATTTCAAAATTCATTGATGGATAGGGAACTTCCTGCAGTTTGTCGGGCACGGCATCTTTTGTCTTCTGAATAGCAGCATACGCCAACTGTACGCAGTTGGCTGGCTTCGTGTCACCGGCGCATATATTGCCGGGAGTAAATACTCGAGAATCACCATCCTGTGTCGTAAACCTGTATTTTAACAGATCGTCCGACCGCAAGACGTAGATATCGCTGGCTGAAACGGCAAGCATCCGGTCAACAATAGCTGAATCAACCCCCATCTCGGAGAAGTAGGCATTCAACGTCTTACGATAACCTTTGCGAAGCTCGGTGGTTTCATAAGTTCCCGTCGCTTCCCGGCTTAGGATCTTGCGGTCAATGATTTTCTTTTTGCCACGAACGATCCGGTATCGGGTTTCATACATGATCCTTTGGTTGGTAACCGTCGTCGTAATCTGATGTATGCCCACCTGAGCTTGGAAGCCTACAAGCCTCTTTACGCCACCGGCAGCAAAGAACGGGCATGCAGACATACAGATACTTCCCTCCGGATAGGCATACCCTGCATAGGCACCATCAGCAAAATCAGGTTTACATCCCTTTTCGCTGGGGTTGCAGCCAAAATACATGGTCTTACCGATAGCGACATCAAGACCGCGCTTTCGAATGATTCTTCCCATCTCGATAGCTGCGTTTACAGCGCCACCGCGCGAATCGAGGATAATGGGGAGACGCCTTTTCCCCATTTGTTTTAGGATTTTACGGAGTTTTGACGGTGTGTTTGGCTTTATCGTACCCGACGCGGATATCCATTCCGGGCAATTTGGCCGGCATACCTGAACATCCGCGCGAACAATGTTGAATGACATCGGCTCGTCCACAATCGTCCAGGATGTTCGAGGCGTGTCGGGCTGGATTAGGTCAGGTTGTGGAGACGCCGGTACCGCAGGCAACATGACCTTTTCATATGCTGGCACACCAACGCATCTATATTTTGGAATGCAAACTGACGCGCCAGCCGACGTCCACGCGGGGCAAGCCAGGTCACATGATTGATTGGCATTCTGCTGTGCGTCGACAGTTCCTGTCGAAGCAATGAACACCAAAGCTGCCGTGACCATAAAGAATAACGCGCCGTTGAACGGCGCACATATTTGCCTCATGCGGCTGACAGTTGACGCGAACTTCCCCATATTTTCCCCACGCAGATTCCCTAGAGTATTTATATAGGGAATAGGAATGCCTTCAATGGAGCATCAATCTATTCTGGAGGCGGCTGCAGACGAAACTTTTTGGTCAACCGGTTTAAGCTCGACGCAGTTGGCGGGCTTGGATTCCTGTTCGCATAGGCGCGCGGACGTCAGATCACCGACATCCCCTGCCCCGGTTACGAGCTTGTATTGCACCAGTTCGTCCTGCGTCAGAACTGAGATATCCTTGGCCGGTATGGCCAACATCCGGTCGACAATAGCGGGATCAACCCCCATCTGCGTAAAATAGGCCAGCAGTTTCTTGCGATAACCCTTGCTGAGGTCGGTGCGCTCGTAGGAACCGGCAGGCTTGCGGCCCACTATCCGTGTGTCCAGAATCTTTTTCTTGCCGTTCACCATGCGGTAGCGCGTCTCATAAGTAATGCGCGTCTGCGTATAGACCTGTGTGATCTGATGCACGCCAACCAGTGCCCAGGGGCCAACAAAACGCTTTTCGCCTGCGGCCAGAATATAGGGACAGGCCGAGAGACAATAGGTTCCGGCAGGATATGGAAAACCGGCATAGGCTCCGTCGGCATAACGATCAGGCTTGCACTTCTGATCCGGGCTGCATCCATCAAAGCGCGTATTACCAACGGCAACATCAAGGCCGCGTTTGCGGATCATCCGCCCCATCTCCATCGCCGCATCCACATTGCCACCATTTGATTCCATGATAATAGGCAGGTGACGCTTGCCCATAACCTTCAAAATCTTGCGCAGCTTCGCGGGCGTATCTCCCAAAATCGTACCAGACGCCGAAATCCACTCGGGACATCCCGGTTCACAGGTCGGAACGGCGGTGCGCACGATGGCAAACCGCATGGATTGTACATCAGGCGCTTTTGCAGGTTTCTTTGCCGCCAGAACAGGTGCGGCCAGCGATAAGGAAAGAAGAATTGTGGCAAGCGCGCAAATGAGCTTGCTTGAAAAGGCGCCCCATACGGCCAAACAATGAAAACGCATATCAATCCTGATTGAAACCAATTGGCCGTTGCCAGACCGCTGCGCGATCCATTGCGGAATAAGGATAGACGAAGGGTTTCAGAGGGTAAATAGAAAGCAGCAGCCCTATCGCCGCAGGATAATCACATGAACGAAGGGTAATCATATGAACGAAGGGCGGGCGAAAACTCACTGTTCCCTTTGGAAGGGCTGAAATCAAAGTTGATGAAGCACATCACATTTGCGTCATGCTCGCGTCATGAATATAAGTCATCACATTTCCGTGAATTTAATTAATTCCTTCCCGCCGCCGTCATTAACGGACCATCGCGTGGATGGACGAAAAGAGCCCAAAATGGATGCGCTTCAAACCATCAAAATTAAGTCCTCGTTCTCGAGGCCACTGCAATATATTGCCATGTCCGCTATGCTGTCATTCTATTCCATCGGCTTGGTCATCTATGAATTGCTCGATAGCGAGCCTGAGAGCCTGATTGAGTATATAGCCTGCGTCGGTTCAGTGGTTTTCCCGCTGCTCACCTTCCGGCTGATCTGGCGTCTTTTGAAAACCCGTGATGCCATCACCATTTCACCGGAAGGTCTGTGTGACAAACGTCTGGCGAATGAACTCATTCCCTGGAAAAACATCAACGATGTGGCATCCTGGAATGACAATCGCGAACAGACAATCGTGCTTGGCATTGATCCCCATCAGGTGGATCAGTTGGGCCGGGGTATCAAATCGAGGATTGTCCGGTCATCCCTCTTCCGCATGCCCAAAGGTCTTTATATCGATGGCCGGGTCCTGACGATAGATTTTGACCGCCTCCTTGAGATCGTGACGGCCTATCATCGTGCCCACGGCAAACCGAAAGCTGTTTGAGACAATCAGGCTTTCCTACGGACAAAGAAAAAGGCGGCCAGTTGGCCGCCTTTTTTATGCAAACTGTCTTACGACAATTATTCAATGATCGAAGCGACGATGCCTGCACCGACCGCGAGGCTTTGCCTCGCAGTTATAAAGTGCGGTTGGTCGCAACGGGATTGTTTCGATCACTCGATGATCGAAGCAACAATCCCTGCACCGACGGTGCGGCCACCTTCACGGATAGCGAAGCGGAGCTTCTCTTCCATTGCGATCGGCACGATCAGCGTCACATCAACAGAGATGTT
>NZ_FNIY01000004.1 GCF_900104355.1 Phyllobacterium sp. OV277
CAACAATCCGAAAACTTCCAGAGAGCTTCCTTTAGGGCGCATTCAGCAACCGCCAGCGGCGCCCCGCCCTCGTTGTGTCGGTATATAGACCCCCACCATCAAAACTGTCAACACGCCTTTCCCAAAAAAACGCACAAATCTAAACTTTCTCAAGCCAGCACAACCAACCCTGGGGATAACCAAAACCAACAAACAACCAGAACCCAATAAATACGGGGGTTTTGCCGACAAATCTGAAAATCATGACAGTTATAAATCGTTAACCATAAGCAATATCCCGGTTATCACTGACCGGAAGCATCGCATTTTTCGGCGATTAATGCTGCCTCGGCTAACCAAATGAGCGACTCATACCCCCGGAAGCAATCAGCCCGGCTTAAAAGCCGGGCTGATAAGGTTTTAAAAGAGGCGGCTGATTTAGCCCTTGTTTTTGTTGTAAACGTCGAACACCACAGCTGCGAGCAGGACGAGACCCTTGATCACCTGCTGCCAGTCAATATTGATCCCCATGATCGACATGCCATTGTTCATGACGCCCATGATGAAAGCGCCGATGACAGCTCCCATCACCTGACCCACGCCGCCCATCGCCGATGCTCCACCGATAAAGACAGCCGCAATCACATCAAGTTCGAAGCCCTGCCCCGCCTTTGGCTGCGCTGTATTGAGACGAGCGGCGAAAATCAGACCAGCAAGAGCGGCCAACACACCCATATTGACAAAGGTGAAGAATGTCAGCCGTTCGGTCTTGATGCCCGATAGCTTTGCCGCTTTCTCATTACCCCCCATGGCGTAAATGCGCCGTCCAATGGTCATGCGTTTGGTTGCGAAAACAAAGAGCGCAATCAGCAGGGACATAACGACCAGAACGTTCGGCAAGCCCTTATAGGAAGAAAGAAGATAGGTAAGGAAGAGGATGATGCCGCCAATGATGAGGTTCTTTGCCACGAAGAGTACAAAAGGTTCCCCCTGATACCCGTGGCTCTCGCGCTTCGCCCGTCCACGGATGCTGAAATAGATCATCAGTGCAACAATAGCGATACCAACAAGCATGGACGTGACATTGAAGCCACCCGTGCCGAGCACATCCGGGATAAAACCCGAACTCAAAAGCTGGAATTGCGGTGGGAACGGACCAATCGACTGACCGCCCAGAAGCCACAACGTCAATCCACGGAATACGAGCATGCCTGCAAGAGTAACGATGAAGGACGGGATTTTGTGATAGGCGACCCAATACCCCTGCGCCGCACCAATGATCCCGCCCATGATCAGACAGAGAATCGTCGCTGGAATATAATGGATATGCCATTGAACCATCATCACTGCGGCCAATCCGCCGATGAAACCCGACACTGACCCAACGGAAAGATCGATATGGCCAGCAACGATGACCAACAACATGCCAAGCGCCATGACGATAATATAACTGTTCTGCAGCACGAGGTTGGTCAGGTTAACCGGTTTGAACAATGTCCCATTGGTGGTGAACTGAAAGAACAACATGATCAGGATCAACGCCAACACCAGCCCGTATTCGCGCAGATTACCCTTCATCGGCGATCCGTCCGTCTTAGCTTCGGTCTTGGCCGGGGTCGCCGTGTTTTCTATAGTCATGATGCTTTCCCTTCAGCACGAATAATGGCGCGCATGATTTTGTCCTGGCTCGCTTCTTTAGCGGGCATTTCACCGACGATCCTGCCCTGGTTCATCACATAAATCCGATCACAGACGCCGAGCAGTTCTGGCATTTCCGATGAGATCATCAGCACACTTTTGCCTTCACTCACCAACTGGTTGATGATCGAATAGATTTCATATTTTGCGCCGACATCGATACCGCGCGTTGGCTCATCGAGTATCAAGAGATCAGGGTTGGCAAACAACCACTTTGACAGGACGACCTTCTGCTGGTTGCCGCCGGAAAGATTGCCGGTTTTCTGGTAGATGCTGGACGAACGAATATTGGTCTTGCGACGGTATTCATTGGCCACTTTCAATTCGGCCATATCATCCAGCACACCGCCATGGGATACGCCTTCGAGATTGACGATTGTCGTATTGTGCTTGATGTGGTCGATCAGATTGAGCCCATAGGTCTTGCGATCTTCCGTGACATAGGCAATGCCGTTATCGACAGCTTTGCCAATGGTCGAGACATCGACCTTCTTGCCATTGATGAAAACCTCGCCGCTGATCTTGCGGCCATAGGCCTTGCCAAAGACACTCATGGCAAATTCCGTTCGCCCCGCGCCCATCAGACCGGCAATACCAACGACCTCGCCCTTGCGGACATTCAGATTAATGCCATTGATGACTGTTCTGTCACTATGAACGTGATGGTGGACGACCCAGTCCTTCACTTCAAAGACAACTTCGCCAATGTTCGGCTCGCGCTGCGGAAAGCGATCGGCGAGTTGACGACCGACCATGGACGTCACAATCCGATCTTCGGAAATTGCTTCCTTGTCGAGCGTTTCAATGGTCGCCCCGTCACGCAGGACCGTGATGCGATCGGCAACTTTGCCAACCTCGTTGAGCTTGTGGGAAATCAAAATAGATGAAATGCCCTGGGCTTTGAACTCGAGTAGGAGCTCAAGCAATGCGTCACTGTCTTTTTCGTTGAGGCTTGCTGTCGGCTCATCGAGGATGAGAAGCTCGACCTCTTTCGACAATGCCTTGGCAATCTCCACCAACTGCTGTTTGCCGACACCGAGGTTAGTGATCAAGGTTTGCGGATCTTCCTTCAGGCCAACTTTGGCCAGAAGTTCGCGTGTGCGGGTTTCCGCAACATGCCAATCGATGATCCCGAACCGTGCTGGCTCATTGCCCAGAAAGATGTTCTCGGCAATTGACAGGAGCGGAACCAGTGCCAGCTCCTGATGAATGATAATGATGCCCTTTTCTTCGCTGTCACTGATATCGCGAAAATGCTGCTCTTCCCCGTTATAGTGAATCTCGCCGTCATAGCTGCCATGCGGATAGACGCCGCTCAGCACTTTCATCAGGGTTGATTTTCCGGCGCCATTCTCGCCAACAAGCGCGTGAATTTCACCCTTGCGCACGTTGAGATTGACATTATCAAGCGCTTTCACCCCGGGAAAGGTCTTGGTGATACCGCGCATTTCGAGGATGGTTTCCATCGGGACCCTCATCGACGCCTCATGGCGTTTCTCTTTGCAATTTATAAATGGCGCCGCGGTCTGGTACTACCGGAATGTTCATCCGCAGGCGCCTCTGTCGATACAAAACAAACCCCGCGCGATCAGGCGCAGGGTTTGCCAGGCTTAAAAGGGGCCTACTTGATCTGCGCTTCGGTATAATAACCGCCACCGATCAGGATTTCTTTCCAGTTGGTCTTGTCCACTTCAACCGGCTTCAGAAGATAGGACGGAACAATCTTGACACCGTTATTGTAGGTTTTGGTGTCATTGATTTCAGGCTGTTCACCCTTCAGCACCTTATCGATGAGATTGGATGTAACCTTCGCCAGTTCGCGCGTATCCTTGTAGATCGTCGAGTACTGCTCGCCTGCAATGATCGACTTCACCGAAGGAACCTCCGCATCCTGTCCGGAAACGAACGGGAATGGCTGATCCTTTGTACCGTATCCGACGCCACGCAGTGATGACAGGATGCCGATCGACAGACCGTCATAGGGTGAGAGAACCGCATTGACCTTCTTGTCCGTATAATAAGCGGAAAGAAGGTTATCCATACGAGACTGAGCCACAGCACCGTCCCAACGCAATGTACCAACCTTGTCCATGCCGGTCTGGCCGGATTGGACAACGAGCTTGCCACTGTCAATCAAAGGCTGAAGCACGGACATTGCGCCATTATAGAAGAAGAACGCATTGTTATCGTCAGGCGAACCACCGAAAAGCTCGATATTGAATGGTCCCTTTGCCTCGGGAAGGCCAAGAGCCTTTACGAGTGATCCGGCCTGCAGAACGCCAACCTGGAAGTTGTCGAATGTCGTATAATAGTCGACATTGCCGGAATCGCGGATGAGACGATCATAGGAAATGACCTTGATATTGGCATCATGCGCCTGCTGCAGCACATTGGATAGCGTGGTGCCGTCAATCGCTGCAATGACCAGAACCTTTACACCCTTGGTGACCATGTTCTCGATCTGAGCAAGCTGGTTTGGAATGTCATCTTCCGCATATTGCAGATCAGTGGTGTAGCCGCGTTCTTTCAGCGCCTTCACCATATTGTCTCCGTCAGCAATCCAGCGTGCGGAGGATTTTGTTGGCATCGAAATACCAACAGAGCCCTTGTCCTGGGCAAACCCTTGCGTACCCATCGCGCAAAGCGCGATCAGGCCTGCAGCAACTACTTTAAGCATTTTCACTGGTATCCTCCCAATTTCCCTAATGGACGCAACGTTATTCGAGCATGTTTTCCGGGCGGAATCTTTTTTGCTTATGCCGCCAGCTCCTCCCAGAGCACGATCCTTACAACACTTAACTGAAAAGTATGACTTTTGGAATAGCTCTTTCAAGACGAGCTGAAAAGTCTTTTTTCCAGTGATTGGTGGCACAGCTAAAACGTCATTTTCCACCGTTTACATCAATATAATATTATTATACTATTTTTAGAAATTATTGGCTAAAGGTCAAGAATGAAGTGAAGCTGCCTGTGCTTCACTCGATGTTTCCCGGGAGGATAGACGTGAATCTGGTTCAGTTGCTCAATGCCAATGGAAAGAGGCAGGTTGCCGCGCGCGTAGATGGCCCATTCCGGCACGTAAAGCGGACGAAATCCATTCTGGAATTGGCTCACGCCGCAATCGAAGCGAAATCCAGTCTCGCCAACATCGTCGAAGAACGCGGACTGGGCAAGGTAATCGACGTTGAGGCTGCCTATGCCGAAGGACGCCTGCTTTCACCCATTGATACGCACGACCCAGCACACATCCATTTAACGGGAACAGGTCTCACTCATCTTGGGTCGGCTGCAACGCGCGATGCCATGCATCGCACGATCGACGATGCCAAGGAAGAGGCCCTGACGGACTCGATGAAGATGTTCCGTATGGGCCTTGAAGGCGGCAAACCCAAAAAAGGTCAGACCGGTGTGCAGCCTGAATGGTTCTACAAGGGCAATGGCACAATGCTCACGGGTCCCGGCCAGCCGCTTTTATCTCCAGCCTTTGCCGAGGATGCCGGTGAAGAACCTGAGATTGCCGGCGTCTATGTTATCGGTCCTGACGGCTCGCCTTTCCGCATTGGCTTTGCGCTGGCCAATGAATTCTCCGACCATGTCACCGAACGCGTCAATTATCTCTTTCTCGCCCATTCCAAACTACGTCCCTGCGCGCTTGGACCGGAATTGATTGTGGGTGATTTGCCTGCGGATATCCGTGGCAGTTCACGTATTCTACGCAAGGGCAAAGCGATCTGGGAAAAGCCATTTCTATCGGGTGAAGACAACATGTCCCATACGATAGCCAATCTCGAGCATCATCATTTCAAATATTCGCTATTCCGGCAGCCCGGTGATGTCCATGTCCACATGTTCGGGACTGCTACACTGTCTTTCGCCGACGGTATCAAGACCGAGAATGGCGATGTTTTTGAAATCGAAGCGCCCGCGTTTGGTTTGCCTTTGCGCAATCCGCTGAAGGTGGAAAAGCCAGTCAAGGTAAAGGTGACAACACTTTAGGCGATCAAGCTGCCAGCCAATTCCCCTTTTTTACCACCGCAACAATGGTGTCGCCATGACAAACACATCACCCGTTTTCGCGCGCTATCCCGGCCTTGTCGACAAGCCCGTCTTTATATCAGGCGGCGCGACAGGAATTGGCGAGATGATTGTGCGCGCCTTTGCGGCGGAAGGTGCCAAGGTGGGATTTGTCGATCTTGCCGAGGCGGCGGGCAAGACGCTGGCGGAGGAGCTGAACACAGCCGGAGGCAAGGTGACGTTTCGTGCGGCTGACATTACGGATATCAGCACCTACCAAAAGATCATCCGGGAAATCGAGAAGATACAGGGCGCAGCGACCGTGCTTATCAACAATGCGGCCAACGATACGCGCCATGACTGGCGGGAGGTAACACCGGATTATTTCGATCAACGTATCGCTGTAAACCTGCGCCATATGTTCTTTGCCATTCAGGCAGTTGCACCGGCAATGATTGAGGCTGGTGGCGGTTCGATCATCAATTTCGGTTCCGTGGGCTGGATGATGGCCTCCGGCGGATATCCCGGTTATGCCTCAGCCAAGTCGGCCGTCCACGGCTTGACCCGCTCCTTCGCCCGTGACTTGGGCAAACACGGTATCCGGGTCAATACGTTGGTGCCGGGCTGGGTGATGACCAAGCGTCAGCTTGATCTATGGGTTGATGATGCAGCGAATGAATTGATCGACCGCAGCCAGTGTCTTGCTGGACGCGTCCTGCCTGAAGACATAGCCCGCATGGCTCTCTTCCTTGCCTCGGATGATTCAAAAATGTGCTCGGCGCAGAATTTTATCGTCGATGGTGGCTGGGTCTGATCTCAGATCAATCCGGGCTTGAAGCAGCTAGTACACGCTCGGCACCATCCTGAATAACGCCGCGCATAGCTTCTTTGGCAGCCACAACATTCCGGTCCCTGATGGCGTCTGCTATGGCTTTGTGCCGGGCAACGGAATGCATGTGGCGCTCGGAATTGGGTATGGGTGAGCTGATCGTGAACGTTGTCACCAGAGCCACTTCGATCAAAGCACTGATAGACCGCATGAACGGATTGCCGGAGGCTTCCGCAATGGCAATATGAAACTGCAGATCGCTATGGACGAAATGAGCAGGCGTTTCCCGTGCGCTGCCCATTTCATCAACCCATTCGTAGAGTTTTTGGAGCTGCGTATCGGTTCGCCGTAAACAGGCAAGACCGGCGGCCTCGGGCTCCAGCGCCAGCCGCATTTCGACAATACTCGACAGGAAATTGGCACTGGCTCCAGCTTCAAAATGCCAGACAAGAATATCTGGGTCAAAGAGGTTCCAGTTTGACCGCTCCAATACCCGTGTGCCAATCTTGGCCTTGGGTTGAATGAGCCCTTTCGCCGCCAATGTTTTTAACGCCTCGCGCAGGACCGTTCTGGATACGCCGAAGCGTTCAAGCAGTTCCGCATCCCCCGGCAGAATGCTGTTCTCGGGATAAGAACCATTGACGATCCGCAAGCCAAGATCACGCATGACATGACCGTGATGCGTGCGCGAATGGCCCGCAGTGCGAAAATCATAATTACTGAGTTTGTTTTCTACCAAGTGTATCCCTGCGACTGGTGGTTGCTTCTCATTGCAGAAGCAAATATTGATCAATCCACTCAATATGCGGACGCAATCTACTTCGCCAGTCCCTCCCTTCACATCATTTATAATATTATATGATCAATAACAATTCTCATTATTAACTAGTCGCGGTTCCGGCTGGCCTTATGGCAAATTCTGCATTCCGGATGAGGCACTGCTCAACTGTCCTCCACTGCGCATATCACGACGGAAGTCTGATGGAGACATACCTGCAATATTACGGAAGGATTTGTTGAAGGCGCTGAGCGAGCCAAATCCGCTATCCATCGCGACCTGCAGGACATTCGCCCCGTCCCGTAGCAGCATCGCCTGCGCATAAGACAGCCGTAGCAAGCTGACATAATTGTTCAGTGTCATCCCTGTGGATTTTTTGAAAACATTCATCGCATATTTGGGATGAACGCCCGCCGAAGTGGCGATATTGACTGAGTCAATATCGTGCAGGAAGTTACCGGCAATGAAATCACACATCCGTGCAACCACCCGGGACGACTGCTGGCTCGATTGTTCGCCAGAAGAATGCGCCCGGCAATCCGGCATCATCTTATATGGTTCGAATCCCACCCGTTCGATCCGCAACAATAATTCGTTGACCGCGTGTTCCGCCTTCACCGGATCGCCTGACCGGGCATAGCTATACCAACGCGCAAAGTTCTCCTTGTCTGCAGCGTCGGTCGCAGATGTCACCAATGTTGCCCCCTGCATCAATTGGCTCGGAACGCTTTCCGGCAAACGCATACGAAAGAAATGCACGAGGGGCAGATGCGCGCCTGCATAAATTGAATCGTCAGATGAATCATCCATCTGGTGCGGCTGACCGCCCCAGAACAGGCACATATCTCCCGCATTAAGTTGGATTGCGTGATCGTTCATCCGATAATGTACTGAACCGCGTATGATATAGTTGACTTCGACCTGTGCATGCCAATGGGGCATCGCCATAACAGGCGGGTGATTGTGAAACATTTGCAGAGCAGTCGGCAGACCTTCGACACTGCTTGCGCCCGGCTGATAGATCGGCCTGTCTCCCATCTTACTTTCCGCCCAATTCATATTCCCTTTATGGGAGACACACGCTCCCTTGTCGCTAGTGTAGCCATGTTCGCAAAGAACGGGCAATTGAAAAGGGAGGATTTTCAATGGGCTGTAAATTTCTTGGCGCGACAGCACTTGTCGCAGCATTGGCTTTGGGTTCTGCACCGGCACTGGCCCAGCCTACCGAAATCACCATCTGGAGCTGGAATGTTGCGGCGTCTTCGCTGAAGTCGACATTGGAAGGCTTCAACAAGCAATTTCCTGACATAAAGGTAACGGTTCAAGATCTTGGCAATCAGCAGGTCTTTGACAAGACGCTTGCAGCCTGTGCAGCTGGCGGTGACGGTTTGCCCGATATCGTGACAATCGAGAACTTCGAAGCTGAGATTTTCTGGAACCGTTTTCCCGATTGTTTCGCCAATCTGAAAGACCTTGGCTACACCAGTGAGATACAAGCCAAATTCCCGGAGTTCAAACGCACTGAACTTGAGGTTGGCGATGTTGCCTATGCCATGCCGTGGGACTCAGGCCCCGTTGCCGTTTTCTACCGGCGTGACTTTTACGAGAAGGCGGGCGTTGATCCTAAAAGCGTAAAATCATGGGATGATTTCATAGCTGCCGGCAAGAAAATCGCAGCCGCCAATCCGGGCGTTGTCATGGCGCAGGCAGATTTCAACGGTGACAGCGAATGGTTCCGCATGATCTCCAATGAACAGGGATGCGGATACTTTTCGACCGATGGCCAGACCATCACAATCAACCACCCCGCGTGCGTCGCCACGCTGGATAAGATCAAGCAGATGAAAGATGCCGGAACCCTGACGGCGGCCAACTGGGACGAAAAGGTACAGTCCAACACAGCGGGCACGGTTGCTAGTCAGGTTTATGGTGGCTGGTATGAAGGTACTGTCCGCACCAATTCTCCCAAGCTTACGGGCAAATGGGGCGTCTATCTTATGCCAAGTCTCACCGCCGATGGTCCGCACGCGGCCAATCTTGGTGGCTCATCACTGGCAATCAGCAATGGCTCCCAGCACAAGGAAGCGGCCTGGACCTATCTGAATTACACACTCGGTACGGATGAAGGGCAGATCGCGATGCTCAAGAGTTTCGGTCTGGTACCATCGCTACTCAGTGCGGAGAAACAACCCTTCGTTTCTGAACCACAGCCCTATTGGGATGGTCAGGCGGTTTGGGCTGACATTCTCGGCACATTGCCAAAGGTTGTGGCAAGCCGTGGCACTGCATTTCAGAGCGACGCTGACGGTATCTACAAGGCGACCCAAACCAAGTATTTCGCCGGAGGATATCCAGACGCCAAAGCGGCACTCGACGACGCGGCAAACCAGATCGCATCGGCGACAGGACTGCCAATCGCTCAATAAGCTCAATGCCGGATAGGCGTGGGAGCGCATATCCGGCATTCAGGTGGAAGACCTGACTGGCTTGATCGTCGTGGAGGATAATTGATGCAACTGCGCAACCGGGCCGCCTATGGGTTTCTCGCCCCTTACCTTCTGATCTTCGCGGCGTTCTGGATATGGCCGATCATCAGTTCGTTTCTAATGTCGTTCCAGAATACCCGCGTGAACCCGTGGGTCTTCAGCTTCGGGGCCAATTGGGGCCGGCTCTTTAACGACCCTGCATTCTACAATGCACTGAAGAACACCATGATCATCCTGATCATTCAGGTCCCGGTGATGATCACGCTGGCAACAATTATGGCTGTGCTGCTCAATTCCCCGCTTTTGAAAGCGCGCGGCCTCTTCCGCTTTGCCTTCTTTGCACCCGTCGTGGTTGGCGAGGTCGCCTATGCCGCCGTGTTTCGCCTCATGTTCAATCTTGATTTCGGCATTATCAACAAACTGCTGAACGGCATTGGCATCGCGTCCATATCCTGGTTTGCCGAAGCTCCGGCAGCTATGGCGCTGCTGATCATTGCCGTGACCTGGCGGTGGGCCGGGTACAATGCGATCATCATTCTGGCCGGGCTTCAGTCCATTCCCGGTGACGTTTACGAGGCGGCAACGCTGGATCGCGTCAGCAAAATCAGGCAATTCATCTACATCACGCTGCCGCTTCTCAAACCGATTATCCTTTTCTGTGTGATCCTGTCGATCATCGGGTCCATGCAGCTCTTCACCGAACCATTCCTGATCACCAATCGTGGCGGGCCCGGCGGCGGAACGGAAACTCTTGGTCTGTTTCTGTACCGGCAAGGCTTTACCTCGCTCAACTTCGGTTACGCCTCAGCCATCGCCTACACCATGGCTGCGCTGGCAATCCTGATTTCACTGCTCAATCTCTGGGTCGGGAGGGACGAGAAATGAGTTCCCAATCGCGCTCAACACTGATCCGTTCGCTGTCCCTGCACGCTGTTCTGATACCGCTGGCGATTGTCTGGCTGTTTCCGCTGTGGATGATGTTCGTCTTCGCGACCATGCCGGATTACGGCATTTTCAGCCCGCAGATCGAACTCCTGCCATCAACCCATTTCTTCGAAAACCTGAGCAATCTGCAGGCGGATACGGATTTCATCCGGGCTTTGATGATTTCGATCAGCGTTGCGATTGTTTACACGATCCTATCGGTTCTGCTCACCTCAATGGCTGGCTGGGCGCTGGCGCGTTACCATTTCATTGGCAAGTCGCTTGTCGTGGCGATTATCCTCGGCACGATTACCCTCCCCTATTTTGTTGTGGTGATCCCGCAATTCATCATGGTGGCGCGTGAATTCAAGATGGCCAACACGTGGATCGCGCTCATTGTGCCGCCTCTCTTTAATTCGCTTGGCGTCCTGTTCATGCGTCAGGCCTTTTCGATGATGCCCGCTGAACTCTTCGATGCAGCACGGGTCGAAGGTGTCAAGGAATGGCAGATATTCCTGCGCATTGCCCTGCCGCTTGCACGACCAACCATGGCGGCACTGGCGATCATTCTCTTTCTCGCCTCCTGGAACAACTATCTCTGGCCGCTGCTGATCAATTCACGGCCCGGCATGCTGACTGCTCCTGTTGCGCTGGGAACATTGATCGGCCTCACCAAAGTATCGTGGGGTGGGATCATGGCAGGCGCTGTGATGCTCACAGCTCCAATCCTCATCATTTTCATTCTGTTGCAGCGCCACTTCATCGCCGGCATCGCCGCTGGTGCAATCAAATAGGAAACCGCCGCATGGCTGAACTTTCACTCAAGAATGTCATCAAACGCTTCGGCTCCTACGAGATCATCCGCAATGCCAGCCTTGATGTGGCCGATGGTGAATTCGTGGTTTTTGTCGGCCCATCCGGTTGTGGCAAATCCACCCTGCTCCGGATGATTGCCGGACTTGAACACATAACCGACGGCGAAATCCACATCGGCAATAAACTCGTCAATGACATCGAACCGGCAGATCGCGGTATCGCCATGGTGTTCCAGTCCTATGCTCTTTATCCCCACATGACCGTCGAAGAGAATCTGGCATTCGGCCTGCGCATGACCGGCAATCCGAAAGCCGATACGGATCGCCGGGTTCAGCGCGTCGCGGATATCCTTCAGATCAAGGAGCTGATGCAACGTCGTCCGAAACAGCTTTCGGGCGGGCAGCGGCAGCGTGTTGCCATTGGCCGCGCCATTGTGCGCGAGCCGCAGGTTTTCCTGTTTGACGAACCTCTTTCCAATCTGGACGCAGAACTGCGGGTACAGATGCGCGTCGAAATTTCCCGGCTGCACAAGGAGCTGGGTACCACCATGATTTATGTCACCCATGACCAGACAGAAGCCATGACACTTGCAGACAAGATCGTGGTACTTCGAGGCGGCAATATCGAACAGATCGGCGCGCCGCTTGATCTCTATGACAATCCAGCCAACCAGTTTGTTGCCGGTTTTGTCGGCTCTCCCAAGATGAACTTCATGAGCACAGAGATTGTTGCTGCAGATAGCGCAAGCGTCACCATTGCGCTCTTGAATCAGGGCAAGGTCCATCTCACCCTGCCCATAAAAAACCCGCCGCCTGCTATTGGCGAAAGGGTCACGCTGGGCGTGCGTCCAGAACATTTCGTCAAGGCAGGCCACGGTGATGCTGACCTTACAATCACAGTGGATGTTGCCGAACACCTCGGCAACACCAGTTACATCTACGCCAATGTTGCGGGCGGCGAACAGCTGATCATCGAACGTGAAGAATCCCGCACAGAACTCAAGACCGACACACTGACCGTTGCCATCAAATCCAGCCATGCCCTGTTGTTCGACAGTGCAGGAAACAGACTTCGATAAACCGAATTTCGATCTCCCCGCCATACTCCCGGTGGCAAAACTAATCCAAAGAGGACATAGCATGACTGACACAGCATCAATCCGTTGGGGCATTATCGGCCCCGGCACAATTGCCCGCACCTTTGCTGGCGGCGTTGCCCATTCCACGACAGGCAAGCTCGTCGCCATTGCTTCGCGCAATCCGGATAGGCCGGAACTGGCAAGCCATTTTCCCGGCGCGCGCATTGTCAACGGCTATGACGCCTTGCTTGATGACCCTGAGGTTGACGCCATTTATGTCTCAACGCCCCATACCGGACATGCCGAGTGGGCAATCAAGGCCATTCGCGCGGGAAAACATGTGCTGGTGGAAAAACCGATAGCCCTCAGTGCTTACGATGCCGATGCAATCTTCCACGAGGCCCGCAAGGCCGGTGTCTTCGCAGGTGAAGCATTCATGTATCGCGTTCACCCGCAAACCATCAAACTCATCGAATTGGTCAAAAGCGGAACCATAGGCGATGTACGTATTATCAGATCAAGCTTCGGCTTCAACATGGGCAGCGTCAAACCCGAGCACCGCCTGTTTGCCAATGAAACAGCAGGCGGCGGTATCCTCGATGTCGGCTGCTATCCCGTATCGATGACACGATTGATCGCAGGCAGTGTCGAGGGCAAGCCGTTCCTTGATCCTGAATTCGTGTCGGGCGCCGGTCATCTCGGCGAAACCGGCGTTGATCAATGGGCTTCTGCCCTGTTGAAATTCCCAAACGGAATTATCGCTGAAGTATCCTGCTCGATCATGGTAGATCAGGATAATACCCTGCGCATCATCGGCTCAACAGGCCGTATCGAGGTCAAGGATTTCTGGTACGCTTCGGGTCAACAGGGCGGCATCGGCAAGATCGAGATTCACCGGCACAACAAACCGCAAGAAACAATCGAATTTGAGGAAAGCCGTTGGCTCTATTCCTTCGAAGTGGATGCAGCAGGCGAAGCCATCCATAATAAACGGCAGGAGTTTGCCGCGCCAGGCATGAGCTGGGCTGACTCTATCGGCAATTTGCGGGTACTTGATCAGTGGCGTGCCGCAATAGGGCTTGAATACAGCATCGAGGCCGCCGCAAAGCGGACGACGATTTCCGGCGCCAAGCCAGTGCCGGGCAAGAACGTACCAAGACGGGCGATCCCCGGTCTTGCAAAGCAGACTTCATCCGTTGCACTCGGCTTTGAATTCTTTCCAAACTTCGCTGCTGCTTCCCTGACACTCGATGCCTATTATGAGGCGGGCGGCAATCTGTTCGACACGGCCTATATCTATGCAAACGGGAAAACCGAAGAGATATTCGGTGACTGGCATACGAGCCGCAATGTTCCGCGTGACGATGTGGTCCTGATTGGCAAAGGTGCCCACTCCCCGCTTTGCTACCCTGATGTCATCGCCAAGCAGCTCTCACGGTCGCTGGAGCGCTTGAAAACCGATTATGTCGATATCTATTTCATGCATCGTGACAATCCCGACATTCCCGTGGGTGAATTCGTCGACGCGATGGATGCTGAGGTCAAAGCTGGTCGCATTCGTGGTCCATTTGGCGGATCAAACTGGACACGGGAGCGGATGGACGAGGCTATTGCCTATGCGGAGAAGAATGGCAAGACGGCACCCGGCGCCCTGTCGAACAATTTCTCATTGGCTGAGATGCTGGACCCAATCTGGGCGGGTTGCGTTGCTGCGTCTGACGATGCGTGGAAAACATGGCTCAATAAAAAGCAAATGCCCAACTTCGCATGGTCCAGTCAAGGCCGCGGCTTCTTTACGGATCGCGCGGGCCGCGACAAGCGGGACGATGAAGAATTGGTACGGGTCTGGTATTCGGAGAAGAATTTCGGACGTCGTGACCGGGCCATAGAGCTTGCAGGGAAACTTGGTCGCAATCCTATTCATGTAGCTCTGGCCTATGTGCTGGCCCAACCCTCTCCCGTCATTCCGCTGATTGGACCACGCACACTTGGCGAGCTTGAGGATAGCCTTTCGGCACTCGACATCAATCTCACGCCAGATCAGGTGAAATGGCTGGAAGGCTAGGCTTGGATGTGGCAAGCAGGGATACCGGTTTGGCGAGGATGAAGCGATGAAGTATTCGGCATGTATCGAGTGGTTGTTTGCTGAAGAATCGCCGGATTTCGCCAACCGTATCCGCTTGGCCGGAGATGCGGGTCTGGATGCAGTTGAGTTCTGGAAATGGACCGAGAAGGATATTCCTGCGGTCGAGAAGGCGTTGGCTGAAACAAAGCTCGCTCTGTCCAGCCTCGTTGCGGAACCCATGATTCCGCTGACTGATCCTGCCAACCATGACGCCTTTCTGATAGGCCTGCGGGCCAGCGCTCATATGGCAAACCGGCTGGGTGCCAAGGTGCTCATCGCGCAGGCCGGGGATGATCTTCCCGGCCGTACCCGCGCCGAGCAGCATCAGGCTTTGGTCGATTGCATGACGCAGGCTGCCGATGTGCTTGCGGGAACAGGCGTCGTTCTGGGTCTCGAACCACTCAACACACTGATCGACCACAAGGGCTATTTCCTTCATTCAACGGTTGAAGGCCTTGATATTATCGATGAAGTGAACAGGCCAGAAATCCGGATTGTCTACGATATCTATCATTCCCTCGTGATGGGAGAAGAGACCGCAAAAGTGCTCGACGGCCGGGTTGATCGGGTTGCGCACGTCCATGTTGCCGATCATCCGGGCCGCAATGAGCCGGGCAGTAGGACACTGGAACTGTCAAAGTCTTTGAACTGGTTGTTCGATAATGGCTATGATGGCTTTGTCGGATTGGAATACAGGCCAACGGCTGGCACCAAATCCAGTCTTGAGACGACATTCCGGGCGCTCGGCTCACGCTAAAACCTTTCCGGCTTAAATAGAATCGTTCTGCCGGAAAGGCTCTGGAACGGCGTTTTGCTATTGAAGTATCAATGGTTAAGCAGGTAAGCAGGACGTGATCCGCACTTCACGTCACTACGTCGCAATCATTCATGTGCAACAAGGCGGGATAGCGGATCAGACATGAAGGATGCCGATATCCATGACCGAGCCCCGCAAACGCCAGACCCTGCCGACCATTGCGGATGTCGCTGAACTCGCCGGCGTTTCCCGCGCTATCGCATCGCGGGCCCTCTCAACTGAACCGCGGCCAGTGTCGGCTGACAAGCGCGAACGGGTGCTGGCAGCAGCGGCAAAACTTGGCTTCAAACCCAATCTTCTCGCGCGAAGCCTGACCACCAAAACTGTCAATCTCGTCGCTGTCATCGTCAACCACATCCACGATCTTTCCGATCTAGACCTGTTTGATCTCCTGATCAGTCAGATACAATCCATCGGCAAGCAGGTGATTTTTGTTCGTGTTGGCTCCGCCGAACGCATAGATGAATTCCTGCGCAATGGTATCGCCTATCACGTCGACGCAGCCCTTGTATTTTCAGACTTCGCCGATGCAGAGACAGTACGGAAAATGTTCCGTAACGACAGCGTTTTAATGCTCAATGGCATGCGCGACGCAAATTCTCCTGCCATCATACCCGATGAACGGATCGGCATTGCTGCGGCGGTAGCGGATGCCGCCCGCAAAGGCGTGCGCAGTGCGATCCTTGTTACCGGTCGCGCAGCTTCTCCTGTCGAACAAGCCCGCATTGCAATCTATAAATCGGAGCTGATGCGCCAAGAAATTAAGCTGGTCGCAGAACTGCCGGGCGACTATTCCTATCAAAGTGGACGTCAGGTCGCATCCTCAACCAACTGGCAAGCAGCCGAAGCCGTTTTCTGCACATCCGACGCCATGGCTATGGGTATCCTCGATATCCATCGACGAGACTTCCCGGCCAACAAGTCTGAATCATTTCGGCTGTATGGCTTCGATGACGTAACCCTAGCCGAATATGAGGCCTATCCCATCTCCTCGATAGGCTACGACAAGGCCACTTACATCAATGAAATCCTGAAGTTTTTGCGGGAACCTGCTTTGTTCAGTTCAGGAGAGAAACTGATACAGGTGCCAACCTATTTCGTTTCGCGGTCCAGTTCCTGACCGAAAGAGAAAAGGCCGGGAGATACCCGGCCTTATCAAGTCAAATTACCAAAGCGGCGTTAGTGCCGGTGGATTGGACTTTTCACCCCACCATTTCTTGTAGTTCGCATCGTAAGCGCCTGACTGAATATAGTCTGAGACGAACATATCCAGCCAACGGACGAACTCTGGATCGCCCTTGGCAACTGCGATGCCAATCGGATCGTTTGAGTAAAGGCCCGGTAAAGTGACAAGGCTATCGTTCTTGGTTGCGAGATAATCGAGCAGCGAAGAATCTTCGATAGCCGCATCAACGCGCTTCTGCTGCAAAAGCAACACGCCATCCGGCGAGAAATTGTCGGTATAAACAAGCTCGGCCGTTGGCACGCTCTTCTTCAAAAAGCTCTCGCCTGTCGTGCCACGTCCGACGACCACTTTTTTGCCTGCGAGATCTTCGAGCTTGGCAATGCCGGCATCCTTTTGCACGATGACCCGCAGGCCAGCACGGTTGTAAGGGATCGAGAAATTGACGGTCTTGGCACGTTCAAGCGTCGCCGACGTATTGGCGACCACAATGTCAAGCTGTCCGGAAACAAGCATAGACACACGAGCGTCACCGGAGACATCAGTAAATTCAACGGGAACACCGAGCTTGGCCGCCAGCATCGTTGCCACATCGACGTCATAGCCAACGGGATTATTCTTGTCGTCGCGGAAACCGATGGGTTCGCCGCCAAGTGAAACACCAATGCGGACTGTTCCAGCAGCGCGAATGTCGTCAATCTTCCCGGCATGGGCTGCGCCGGTAAAGGCAAGTGCGGCAGTCAGCGCCAGTGCCGCTAATTTTCCGATTTGTACTCTCATGAATTTCCCCTTTATGTTGTTTATTGCGTCTCAAATTGTCTTGCTACCCGGTGCTCGGGCGCACTCATTCCAGCTTGCCAGAACCAGTATTTGATTTCTCCATGGCAACGGAAACTGGCCACTTCATGATTGCCCTGGGCGTCAATCGCATGAATGACCACACCTGCCAGAAACCCGGTGGTCAATTGTGCAAGGTCCTCCATCGCAATATCGACGGCTTCGCGCAATGAATGACCGAAGCGCATGGCAAGCACGATACTGCGTGCGGTACCACAGCGGATCGTCATTTCACCCGTATGCGTGCAAGCGGCCGCGCCATAACGGCTGTCCGCATAAAACCCTGCCCCTGCGATAGGCGAGTCGCCCAAACGCCCCGGATATTTCCACGCCCAACCGGAAGTGGAAGTTACCGCATGAATACCATTTGCAGAATCCTTCGACAGGAACACCGTCGTATCGCGCACCCGTTCCGGGTCGGTAATGGTGCGGCTGAGAGGGGCCAATGGAATATCGGGAAAAGCCGTCAGTTCTTCCGGCGTCAATTCCTTTTGAAGACGCTCCCACCAAACCCGCTTGCTGTCTTCATATAACGTTTCATCAATGGGAAACCCGATTTCCGTGGCAAAGCGGCGGGCACCCTCGCCCGTCAGCATCACGTGCGGTAATCGTTTCATCACCTCATGGGCCAAAGCCGCCACGGGGAGTGTATCGGGAACAGCGCCGACGGCTCCAACATCCCGCGTCGTGCCATCCATCACACCAGCGTCAAATTCCATACGCCCAAGCATATTCGGCCAGCCGCCATAGCCGACGCTACGGACCTTCACTTCGCGCTCAACCTCGCTGATGCCGGCCACCATGGCGTCAATGCCATGCGCTTGCTGCTTGAGGAGTTCGACGCTCCTGGCAAAACCCGGCCAGGCTTCCGTATTTGCAATCAGGATCATTGTCAGTCTTTACGCATTTTGGAGAGGAACTGGGCGATACGCGGCTTGGCCATGCCGCCATCGGCGGCAAAGAACTCAGCTGTTGGCAGATCGACGACAAGTTGTCCCTTGTCGAGAAACACAACCCGCGATGAAATCGTTCGGGCAAATTCGATTTCGTGGGTCACGAAAACCATGGTCGTTCCGTCACTGGCAAGTTTGGCGAGAATGGCCAGCACATCCGATGTCATCTCCGGATCAAGCGCGCTGGTGATTTCATCGAGCAACAGATAGCGCGGCTTCATGGCAAGCGCCCGGCAGATACCGACGCGCTGGCGCTGGCCGCCGGACAATTGCGACGGAAACGCGTCAGCCCGCGCGCTCAGACCCACGGATTCCAAAAGCGCGCGTGCATCGGCTTCCGCCTGCTTAGGCGGGATTTTCAACACCTCAACCGGTGCCAGCGCAATGTTCTGCACGGCGGTCATGTGCGGGTAAAGGTTGAAAAGCTGGAAGACAGTTGCTGACCGCTTGCGCGCTTCGGTCAGTTCCTTCGGACGGGAAACATCAAAATCATCGATGGTAATGCACCCGGCATCGAGCTTTTCCAGCCCGTTCATGCAACGGATCAGGGTCGATTTGCCCGAACCGCTGGAACCGAGGATCGACACGACTTCACCACTATGGACATCAAGGTCTATTCCATCGAGTACGGTAGCAGCGCCGAAAGCTTTGCGTACACCTCTCACGCTGATCATGTCACAAACCTTTCCATGCGGTATGGGCCCTCAGCCGCTTTTCCAGTGTTGCTCCACCGTAGGCGATGAGCTTGGCCATGACATAGTAAAGCGCGCCCACCATCGCCCAGACGACGAAAGGCTTGAGTGTGCGCAGATTGAGGATGTTGCCAATCTTTGTGAGGTCAACCACGCCAATCACCGATATCAGCGATGTCACCTGCAACTGATTGACCAGAAGGCCTGTGAGCGGCCCGATGGCAAAAGCCATGGCCTGCGGTGCAATGATATGGCGAAGCACTTGCCAGCGGGACAGGCCAAAGACCCGGGCAGCCTCGATCTGGTCGCGGCCGATGGATTCTATCGCGGACACGGCAATCACATAGACGAATGCGGCGGTATTGCCGGAGAGCGTAATGACGGCAGCCTCGACCGGTGTGACGTTGAGCTTGGCAAAGGCAGGCAGGCCAAAGAACACGAGAAACAGCTGGACCAGAACCGGTGAGTTTTTCAAAAGCTCAGCGAATACGGTAACGATCTGTGTGAGTACAGGCACACGGTAGAACCGGATAACTGCCCAGAGAGAACCGAGTAAAAGACCGATGATCGTCGTTGCCAGAAAGAGCGCGAGGGAAACACCAAGACCCTGCGCAAGCAGAACAATGTCGTAAGAGGTGAACGACGTATAACGCATCAGGCGACCCCGCTCTGATCACGATTGAGGTAGCGATGCAAGGCACCGATGGCGAGCGAAACCAGATAAGTCAGGCTGGCATAGGCGACGAGCAGCACCGCGTATATTTCAAAGGGCCTGAATGTGTCCGATGCGACGATCTTTGCTGAACCCGTCAATTCGTTGAGCGTGATGGTTGAGAGGATCGATGATGTCAGGATGAGGTTGATAAAGACCGATCCAAGCGGACGTACTGATGTTCTCAACGCAATCGGCATCACGATCTTGCGGAAGATGGTCGGTTTTGAAAGCCCGCTCACCTCGGCGGCTTCCAGAATGCCCGTATCAATCGAAAGAATACCCGAACGGATCACATCCGATGTGAAGGCACCGCCCGCTATGGAGAGGGCAATGACGCCAGTAGCAAACGCATCAAGATAAATGCCAATTTCCGGCAGGCCGTAGAAGAAAAAGAACAACTGGACGATGAACGGAATGTTCCGGAACAGATCCACGTAGATGTAGGCGATGCGGGAAAGGATCGGCGAAGCTGATGTAACCAGCGCGGCAACGATCATGCCAATGCACAGGCTACCGACAAGCGCCAGAACGCAGGCCTCGGCTGTCAGAACCGCACCTTTCAGCAGAAAAGGAATATGCGGAGCCAGTATGGTCAGATCAAAGGTCAAACATCAGTCCAGCGCAAAGTGAAACCGGTTTCAGTTTTGCCCAACAGAGGAAGTCTGTCAAGCGGATATGACATCAATAAAAGGATTGATTATTAGGAGAGAAACTCGGCGCGGTGTGGCGAGAAACTATCAATCAAACGGCCTTTTTCCAGCGCCTTGACACCATGAACAAGGTTGGAGGGTACAATAAAGCTGCCACCCTGCTCCAGTACCTGACTGACACCGTCAATGGTGACTTCAAAGCGCCCTTCGGCAACATAGCTCGCCTGAATATGCGGATGGGAATGCAGCGACCCTACAGCGTCCTTTTCGAACTGCACTTCAACCAGCATCATCTCAGGCAGATAGGCCATGATCCGGCGACTGACACCGGGCTCAGTCTTCGTCCATTCAGAAGCATCTTTTGAAACAAACAGAATATCGTCAGCCATTTACATAGTTCCCAATATCAACATGTCGACCAAAGTCGTATCTCGGTTTAGTCGACATTGTGAACGGAGGGAAGCGGCGCGGTCAAGCGGGTCGACCGCGCCTCTCTTATCATGCCGCCAGGCGGCGGTTATTGGCGATCTCGGCGAGTTTCAATGCGCGTTCGAGGCACTCGGCCTGTTCACTTGCAAACCGTTCTCCAGTGATTTCCATGATCAGCATCGTATCCGGCAGGAAAGTCAGCTCTTCAAAGATTTCTTCCCACGGAATGTCACCCCAACCAATCGGCAGATGCAGATCGCCGATACCCAGCGCCGTTGCTTCAGCCGGATGATAGAACTTTGTCATGCTGTAGGGACGACCAAAGCTGTCATGCACATGCAGATGGCCCGTAACCGGCGCCATGGCTTTGATCTGTTCGCGCCAGTTGAGTCCAAGCCGTGTGCTTTCAATATAGGCATGGCTAAAATCGATCAGGCCGCAGACATTGGCACTGTCAATTGCTCGCACCGTTTCACCGACCTGTGCGGGCGTCTGGCGATATTCCGCATCGGTGACAGCAAAGATGTTTTCGAGTGCGATCCGCACACCATAACCCTTGGCAATTTCCGCCATCTCAACAAGCGCATCGCGCTCCATCTTGTCGAGATCGGCGATCCGCGACTGGGCCGGCATTTTGGCATTGCCGCTGTGCTGTACGAGGATTCCGGCTTCAACACGGTTGCAAAGTTCCAGCATCGCGCGAACAACGGCCTTCTGGTACTCCAGATGCTCGCGGTCCATGAAGTTGGACACGATCTGGCCATGCACGCTGTAGCGCAAGTCGAACTTGCTTGTGATTTCAGTCAGACGTTCGACACGGCCCGGAATGATCCGGCCACCGGAAATGATCTCTTCGCCATAAAGCGACAGTTCGGCAGCATTGGCGCCCAGATCAGCGATCGTGCGCAAGGCATTTTCCAGCGTGTCAAAATTACCTTTGCCGGTGTAAGTACAAAAACCGACGGCAGAAATGGTTGAATCCGTGCTCATGTTTGATCCTTTCAAAACGGGTTATGCGGCCACTGTCTTCGTTGCAGGTTGGCGCGTTGCGACAGGAGCATCGTCAAGGCGCAAACCGCTTTGCAGCGAAAACAGATGAATATGTTCAGCGGGCAATTGCAGGCCAGCAACTGCGCCTTGCTCGAAGAATTGGTCTTCCTCAACAGAGACCGCAAAGCTCATTCCGTCAATCTCGACATGCACGATACGGCCGGAGCCAAGCTCCTCGACAAAATCGACATTGGCGGGAACGCTGTTGACTGTCCCCGCTGGGACAAGGCGGCAATGCTCAGGACGGATACCGACAGAAACGGTGGCACCAACATTCTTGCCGCCCAGAACCGGATCAATTGCCTGCTTGATGCCATCAAGCAGCACGTGATCGCCACTCGGCGCGATTGTTGTGTTGAAGAAATTCATGGCAGGCGAACCGATAAACGTTCCGACAAAGCGCGTGCGTGGCCGATGATAGATTTCAAGCGGTGTGCCCACCTGTTCCACATGGCCCTTGTTCATGACGATCAGTTTGTCGGCAAGTGTCATGGCCTCCACCTGATCGTGCGTAACAAAGACTGATGTCGCCGAAAGCCGCTTGTGCAGCCGGCGGATTTCCACCCGCATCTGAACGCGCAGCTTTGCATCAAGATTGGACAACGGTTCATCGAACAAAAATACTTTCGGCTCGCGAATGATAGCGCGACCCATGGCAACGCGCTGGCGCTGGCCGCCTGACAGTTGCGCCGGTTTGCGATCAAGCAGTTCTTCAAGGCCGACAATCTTGGCTGTCTCGGCAATGCGCCGGTCGCGTTCGGCACGCGGAACGCCCGCAACTTTCAACGCATAGCCGATATTGGCAGCAACGTTCATGTGCGGGTAGAGCGCATAATTCTGGAAAACCATCGAACAGCCACGGTCTCTCGGCTCAAGATTGTTGACCACTTTGCCATCGATGGAAATCTCGCCTGAGGTAATCTCTTCGAGACCAGCGATCATACGGAGCAGCGTTGACTTACCGCAACCCGATGGTCCGAGAATGACAACGAACTCACCGGATTTGAAGTTCAGGTCGACGCCGTGCAAAATCGGCGTGCTTCCATAGGTCTTGCGCACATCTTTGATGCCAATTTCAGCCATTGCTTTTTCCTTTATTTCTCGGTCGAGACCAGGCCACGGACAAACCAGCGCTGCAGGACTGCAACGACGATAAGGGGTGGCAGCATGATGATGAGAGCGCCTGCCATGGAGACATTCCATTCGGGCAAGGCGTTGACGGATGGTACAAGCGCACGCATGGCAACCATGGCCGTCTGGTAACTGGCATCGGTGGTCATCAGCTTGGGCCAGAGATACTGGTTCCACGCATAGACAAACATGATCGTTGCCAGCGCCAGCATATTGGTGCGCGAGAGCGGCAGCAGAATATCGATGAAGAAGCGCAGCGGTCGCGCTCCATCCATCTTGGCGGCTTCCGCCAGCTCATCGGGAAGCGTCATGTAGAACTGCCGATAGAGGAATGTGCCTGTCGCAGTTGCAATCAGCGGCAGGACCAGACCGGAATAGGAGTTCAGGAGATTCCACTGCAACGACAGTTCAATTCCGGTAAGCGTCTGGATGATCCAACGAACCGGTTCAAACACATCAGCAGCGATGTTGTAGGTTGGGATCACGCGTACTTCGAGAGGCAGCATCAACGTCATGAAAACCATCCAGAAGAAGACATGACGCAGCGGGCTCTTGAAGTAAACGATGGCAAAGGCGCTTAGCGCTGCCAATACGATCTTGCCGGTCATAACGAGCAGCGAGGTGATAAGGCTGTTGAGCAATGCCGGACCGAGATTGGCACGATCCCAGGCCGCGTGAACATTTTTGAAAAAGTCTCCGCCGGGCGTCATGTTGAAGGGTACAGCAGTGACCTCTTGCAGAGACTGGGTCGCGGCCGTGAAGATCATCCAGAATGGCCCGAGAATAAGGATTAATCCCAGGATCATGATGAGGTAGGTGATGGCGTTGAGTATTGGAGTGCGTTCGATCATCGCCGTAATCCTACTTGTAATGCACGCGCCGCTCGACGAAGCGGAACTGGATGAACGTAAACACCATGATGAGCGCGATCAGGACGAGACTTTGCGCTGCTGCACCCGAATAGTTCAGGCCTCGGAAAGCTTCACTGACGATGCGGTAGACCATGACGTCGGTCGCCTTGTTCGGCCCGCCTTCCGTGGTCAGATCGACAATACCGAACGTATCGGGGCCAACGAAACTTTCCGTCAGATTAAGGACCAGAAGGAAGAACAGGGTCGGGGCCAGAAGCGGAATCTGGATATCAAGCGCGCGGCGAACCGGTCCTGAGCCATCCATGGACGAGGCTTCGAGCAGGCTGCGCGGTATGGATTGCAGACCGGCAGTCATGAAAATGAAATTGTAGCCGATCCATTTCCACGCGAAACAGATGATGATGAGAATCATCGCGTGGCTGCCATATTTGGCGGGATTCCAAAGATCAGGCGACCATGTATTCACCACGGCAATCAGTCCGCTCTCCGGCGCAAAGATGAAGCGGAAAGCCAAACCCACGGCGGGCGCGGCAATTGCATAGGGCCAGATGTAGAAAAAGCGAAAAAGACCTGATCCCTTCAACTGGCGGTCAACGCAGATCGCCAGAACAAAGGCAATCAGCATCGACAATCCGGTTGCGGTGAATGCAAAGAACAGGCTGAGTGAAACGGAACGCCAATATTCCCTATCGGCAAAAACATCGCGAAAGTTGTCGAGGCCGACAAAGAGACGTTCGCCAGCACCACCAAAGGCAGGTTCCAGCGTAAAAGCCCAGTTGAAAACCGATATGGCCGGCCAGTAAAAAAAGAACAAAATGAGCAGGAGTTGCGGCAAGGCAAAAAGGACGGGCAACCACCAGCTTTTGAAAACAGCGCGCTTGTTCATGAGATTAATCAATTCTGCCTATGGGCGAAAATGAAATGGCCCGGTGCAGCGATGCTCCGGGCCATTTGAAAGCCTGTAATTAGTTCAGTGCTTTACCGGCATAGGTCTTTTCAAAACGGCGCAGGATAACATTACCGCGCTCAACAGCCTGATCAAGACCAGCCTGAACGGTCAGCTTGCCAAAGAAGATGCCTTCCATTGCATCAGAGATTTCCTTGCGGATCTGCGGGAAACCACCAAGACGGATGCCGCGGGTATTGGCTGATGTTGGCGTGAATGTCAGGCTGGCGATTGCCTTTTCACGGCCCTTGAAGGCCGGCTGATCGTAAAAGCCCTTGGCTTTCATGGCTTCAAAGCCTGTCTTGGTAACAGGGATATAGCCCGTTACTGTCGACCACCACTCAACCATATCGGGCTGGGCGATAAAGTTCAGGAACGCAGCCGCGCCCTTATATTCAGCTTCCGGACGGTTGTTCAGAACCCAAAGGGATGCACCGCCAACCATTGAGTTCTGGCGGGCCGTGCCCTTCCAGACCGGAAGCATGGTCACATCCCACTTTGCACCCTGCTTGATGGTCTTGCCGATTGTGCCGTGATCAGCAATCGAGGACTGGATCATCTGGCAGGTTTCGGAGGTGAATGCTGGAACAACATCCATGCCGAGCTGCTTGGTCTTGACCACGAACAGGCCTTCATCCGTCATCTTCTTGAAGAATGTCAGCTGGTCGACCAGCTTGGTCTTATTGAGCGTAAGCTCAGTATCAAGCCCGTCATAGCCATTGTTCTTGGTGGCAATAGGCTGATTGTGAATGGCGGAGAACTGTTCGACGGTTGCCCAGCTGTCAAAGCTGAAGCCGAATGGGCAGGCATAACCGGCAGCTTTCAACTTGCGTGCAGCGGCTTCAACATCTTCCCACGTTTCAGGCGCATTCTGGATGCCTGCTTTGGTGAAGGCGTCAACATTGTAATAGAACATTGCGGTGGAGGAATTGAACGGGAATGAGTTCAGTTCGCCCTTTGCAGTGGCGTAATAATTGGCGATGCCCGGGAAATAGTTGCTCCAGTCGATCTTGTAGCCATTGTCTTCCATCAACTTTTTGGCTGGAACGAAAGCGCCTGAGAGCATCAGGTCGAGCGTGCCGCCATCAAATACCTGTACGACAGCTGGGTGCTTTTTGGCGCGGTAGGCGGCAATAGCGTTCTGGACAGTTTCAGGATAGCCGTTCTGGCTGGTGCAGACGATTTCAAAATTGGCCTGCGAGTCGTTGAACTTCTTGCAGGCGTCCTGCACGCGTTCGCCAAGATCACCGCTGAGGCCATACCAGAATTCAAACTTGACCTTTTCGGCCATGGCTGGCGTCGCGCCAAAGCCAGCGACCAACAGCCCCGCGGCCAAACCTATTTTCACACCAAAACCCTGCATTAAAGCCCCCTGAATACGGCAATTGAGAAAATGATCTCGAGGCAGTTCTGGACAATTCCAGCTGCCTCGCTCGCATTCAACTCTGGACGGGCTGTGTGAAAGTTTGATCGAACTTAGACGAAACTATTATGACAATTGTTCAATCTGGCCGTGTGAGCCAGACTGAATGGCGGCGAGAAGATCGGTGACTACAGCAAGCCCCGCGCGGCAAGATTGCGCATAAGTGCCGACGTGCCAAAGGTCCATTCGGGGCATTCCGTCGACAACCGCACCGTATTCGCAAGCGCACCCAATTGCGGATTTGATATAGTCACGACATCGCCGATCTTATGGGTGAACCCCTGCCCGGGCGTATCGCGGTCTTCCACTGGCGCAAAGAGCGTTCCCATGAACAGCATGAACCCATCGGGATACTGGTGATGCCTGCCGGTAGTCTGGGCAACCAGATCCAGCGGATCGCGACTGATCTCCCGCATAGTGCTGCTGCCCCTGAGAACGTAGCCATCCTTGCCCTCAACCATGAGGTCAAGGTCGGCATTGCGCACATCATCAATGGAATAGGTCGCGTCAAAGAGCCGAATGAACGGGCCGATTGACGATGAGGCGTTGTTGTCCTTGGCCTTCCCAAGAAGAAGTGCAGAACGGCCTTCGACATCGCGTAGATTCACGTCATTGCCGAGCGTTGCGCCTTTCACCACGCCTTTGCTGTTGACGGCGAGGACGATTTCCGGCTCCGGATTGTTCCAGCTCGATATGGGATGCAGGCCTACCGCTGCGCCCCAGCCGACCGATGAGAGCACTTGCGCCTTGGAGAACACTTCCGCATCCGGGCCGATACCGACTTCCAGATATTGCGACCAGACGCCTTCTTCTATCAGCGCAGCCTTGACCTTTGCCGCCTCCGGCGAACCGGCTTTGAGGTCGCGCAGGCTATCACCAATAATAGGCATCACCCGTTCGCGGATCTTGAGCGCAAGCGTGGGATTGCCTGCCGCCTTTTCCTCAATAACGCGTTCGATCATGGAGCGGGCAAAGGTAACACCGCAGGCTTTCACTGCCTGAAGATCGCACGGCGCGAGCAGCCGAAGCTGCGACGCGTCCCCCTCGCTTTCGACAGATGCCCCGAAAATCTCGTCCAGCGAGCCCAGCTTCGCGCCGCCCTGTGCTTTCGCATAAGCAGCCGGGTCTTCCAGTTCCAGAAGATCGCGCATGGTTGCGATCTCCTTGGATGTGATGTCGAACAAAACTCCGTCGCGGATCACAACGATTGCGGGACCTTGCACATCAGGGCGCCAGACACGGCCAGCAAATGTTCCGGTCTTGAAAGTCTCTGTCGATATGGTCACGGGCAATGCTCCTGGAAGTCTTGATATTATGGCGATCAATGCGTGGCAGTTTTACTGCCAAGACGCATTCCACTAGCACCATCAAACAGATGGCTGTGAGCAGGATCAATCCCTATGTGAATTCTATCGCCTGATTTAATGGAGAGCCGCTCACGGAAGAGGCACATGATCTCCTGATCACCCAATTTGCCAACCACCATGATTTCCGATCCCGTTGGTTCGACAACACTGACGTCGACCGGAATGCCGCCCTCCGCAATCCTTATATGTTCCGGGCGCACGCCATAAATTACCTCACCTGATCCTGCCGATGCAATCGTCTGCGGTACAGGCAGTTTGATCCCCTCCGCCGTTTGAAACGAACCAACTCCCGCCAGACTGCCCCGGATGAAATTCATCGACGGTGATCCGATAAACCCGGCGACAAATAGATTGGCCGGATAGTCATAGAGGTCGAGCGGCGTACCGATCTGCTCAACCAGACCATCCTTCATCACAACGATCTTGTCCGCCATGGTCATGGCCTCGATCTGATCGTGAGTTACATAGACAATAGTTGTCCCGAGCCGCTGGTGTAGCCCCTTGATTTCGCTGCGCATCTGCACCCGCAATTTGGCATCGAGATTAGAAAGTGGCTCATCAAACAGGAACACCTGCGGATCGCGGACAATGGCGCGGCCCATGGCAACACGCTGCCGTTGACCGCCTGACAATTGCCGGGGAAACCGGTCGAGCAGTTTTTCCAGACCAAGGATTTCGGCAGCCCGGCCAACACGACTTTCCTTTTCCTGCTTCGGCGCATTCTTCAGCATGAGCGCAAAGCCCATATTGTCGGCAACAGTCATATGGGGATAGAGCGCATAGTTCTGGAACACCATGGCAATGTCGCGTTCCTTGGCAGGCAGATCATTGACCACACGACTGCCAATCGCAATCTCGCCCGTGGTGATCTCTTCAAGCCCTGCGATCATACGCAGCAACGTCGATTTTCCGCAGCCTGATGGCCCAACGAGAATAACGAATTCGCCATCTTCAATATCGACGGAGACACCGTGCATTACATTGACAGTACCGTATTTCTTGGTGACATCCTTGATCGAGACCGAAGCCATCGCGTTCTCCCTGTTCCCTAATATTATACTAGCCGCCCTTGACGGCACCGGCGGTAAGACCCGCAATGATCTGGCGTTGCGCAAAAATTGTCAGCAACAGCACAGGCAGCGTAACGACCAGCGCCGCAGCGGCCAATGGGCCCCAACTGACCTGTTCAAAGGACAGCATATTGTAGACTGCGACAGGCAGCGTCCGGGTCTCGCGACTGGCAAGCACAATGCCAAAGACGAAATTGTTCCAGGAAAAGATCACCGCCAATATCAACGAAACCACAATACCGGGTTTGGCAATCGGCAGCGCTACCTTGACAAAAACCTGCCACGAGGTTGCGCCGTCAATCATGGCAGCCTCTTCCAGTTCCATCGGCGTTGTTTCGAAATAGCCGATCATGATCCAGATCACGATGGGCACTGTCACAACCAGATGGATGATGATCTGCGGCCACAGTGTCCCCAGCAACCCCATTGTCTGGAAAAGCAGAAACAAGGGGATGAGATAGGAAAGGCCCGGCGTCATACGCGCGATCATGACGACGATGGCCGCCTTGTCGGCGCGCAAACGTGCAATACCATAACCCGCTGGAACCCCGACAAGCAGCGCAAGCAATGTCGATATGCCAGTTACGACGAGACTGTTCCAGAAGTAGTGGAGGAAATCGTTGGTCGCAAAGATCTGCGTGTAATTTGACCACGCGATGCGTTCCGGAATGAAGATGGGCGGATAGGCGCCGTTGTCGATCTCATATTTCAACGACAGCGACAACATCCAGAGAAAGAAGAAAATGGCGGGCGAAACAATCACGAACACGACAAAGGCTGTGCCCAGTGATTTCAGCGGACTACGGCGGGCCATCGGCGTCTCCCTCAGCTATTCCATTTGGTCCGCTGGCGCAGGTAAAGCAGCGCCAGAGACATGGTGATGATGACGATGAAGAAGACCACGGCAATCGCCGAGCCATAGCCTATGTCGTAATAGGAGAACGCAACGTTATAGAGATAGATATTGATCGTTTCGGATGCCGTTCCCGGGCCGCCTTGCGTCATGGCAAAAATGATGTCGAAGCTTTTCAGGGCATCGATTGAACGGATGATCACTGCGACCATCATGAACGGCAGGATCATCGGCAGTGTGATGTAGCGGAATTTCTGCCAACCATTGGCGCCGTCAATCTCCGCGCTTTCAAAGGGATCGCGCGGCATGGAAGCGAGCCCCCCGAGCACAATCAGCATGACCAGCGGCGTCCATTGCCATGTCTCAACAAGCACAAGTGACGGAATCACTGTCTTCTGATTGAATATCCATTCCTGCGGACCAATCCCAACCAGTGACAACAAGTAATTGAGAACCCCAAGCTGCGGGTGGTACATCATGGTCCAGACCAGTGCGATCGCCACGGGCGTTGCCATCATCGGCATGACGAATATACCGCGTAAGAGACCACGCATCGGCAGTTTGCTGTCAAAGATCAGGGCCGCAATGGTTCCGAAAAATAAAGGGGCAATGACGGAGAGAAGCGTATAGAGCACCGTGTGCCCCATGGATTGCCAGAAGCGGACATCACTGGCCAACCGGGTAAAATTGGCAAAGCCGACAAAGCTTTGTTCGCCGCCAAGATGCCATTCATTGACACTCATCCACAGCGTGAACGCCCACGGGAATAGAATGACCGCCCCGACAATAACCAGCGCCGGAATAACAAACGGCCAATAGCTCGGCTTGAGCCGGCGTTTGCCTGTTCTGGCCTTGGTGTTTTGTGCCTCACTGGTCATGGTCGGAGCGGCGATTGTCATTTGCCCTCACTGCGCGCAAGGATCGGCCGGAACTCTTCGGTTGCCCGTTTCATTTCCGTTGCAGGGTCAGCACCACCGAGAAGGTTGGTCAGCCCGACACCCATCACATCGCGGAACTCTGTGACCGGGACGATAACGGGCAGGCAAAGCTGGCTGACCTTGGCCGATGCCGTCAACACATCAACCCATTCGGACGGCATGGTTACACCCTTGCGAACCTCGGGATCATTGAGAATCGAATTGCGGAACGGTACACCGGAACCGGTTTGCAGCAGGCGTGCGCCCATCTCCTTCGAGATTGCCCACTGGCAATAAAGATAGGCTGCTTCCTTCTTCGATGACCCTTCCGTCACCCCGATACCGTCACCAAATGTTGGCGCGGCCTGCGTGACTGGTCCCTTCGGCATAACGCCATAGCCGACCTTGCCAACGACCCGCGATTTCTCCGGGTTTTCCAGTGGCGGCGCAAAACCGATACCGTCAAGCCACATGGCAACCTTGCCCTGCAAGAAGTTTGATTGGCATTCGGCCCAATTGAAGCCAGTCACACCGGGAGGTGCGGATTTCGTCATCAGCCGCTGGTAGAGCGTTGCCGCTTCGATAGCTTCAGGCGTGTCGGTCTGGAGATTGCCATCATCAATCGTGCTCTTGCCATAACCAAGCATGAGACTGGCCCAGACAGGCGTATTGGCGTTCTTCATGCCCCGCGCGACGAAGCCGTAAGTGCCCTTGCTCGTATCGGTAAGCTTCTCTGCTGCACTCACCAGCTCATCAAAGGATTTTGGATATTCGACCCCTTTGGCGGCAAAGAGTTCCTTGTTCCAATAGAGAATCCAGTAATCCACTGAGAACGGAAGACCGCCGAAACGACCGTTTTTGTCCTTGGCAAAAGCCAACCCGGCTTCAGCGAAATCGCTTTCGACGAGTGAAGGTTCGGTAAGGCTGGGGTCCTTCAGGAATGGTGTCAGGTCGGCAAGCCAGCCGCCCTTTTCGAACTGCCGTTTCTGCACGTGATAGCTGATATGGATGACGTCAAAGCTCGGCTTGCCGGATGTCAGTTCAATCACGGCTTTCTGGCGCTGCTGCTGTTCCGGTGTCTGCTCAGAATTCACTTTGATCCCGGTCAGTTCTTCGAATTCTTTCTGATACTTTTGCAGAATATCGCCACGCGGACTCTTGATCAGGTTCACCTCAAGCGTCGTGCCCGCATATTTCTTCCAGTCGACATTGGCGAATGCCGGTTTTAGTCCGGCAAAGCTGGCAGCGCCTAGTGCTGCTGATCCGGCCAGAAATTGCCGGCGTGTCGGTTGAATCCGTTTCATGCTTATCATCCTCCCATGATTATTTCAGTGCCGTAACTCCCATTTCCGGCACCGGTGCATTCAGACTTTCAGAGCAAGGTTCCTTGCATTGTTTATGTGTTCAGCGATGGCATCCATCGCCGCCTGGGGTTCGCGTGACTCGATGGCTGATATTACCGCCAGATGCTCGCGCATCACCGGAATGACCCGACCCGTGATGCGAAACCGCTCCTGGTTGATCAACCGCATCTTGATGGCATTGATACGATAGGCTTTCGAAATGATCCCGTTACCAAGGGAATCAATGATCGTATCGTGCAGGGACCAGTCAATCGCCTGTGCGTGCAGCTCAAGCTCCGGCGTTTCACCATCCCTCAATGCCATTTCCAATGTCTCTTCATGTTCGCGGCGCAGCTTTGCCAACAGATCGTCGGATGCGGAAACGCAGAATAGCGCGATGGCCTCCTTCTCCATGAACACACGAAACTGAAACGCCTCCCGGATAAGGTTGATATCGATATGTGCAATCTGTATCCCGCGCTGCGGAACCGTCTTCACCAGCCCCTCGGCTTCAAGCCTCGGGACAACTTCGCGGATCGCGCCAAGCGGCATCCCCGTCATGGCCACAAGCTGGCGCTGCGATACGAACTGTCCCGGATGAAAATCACGGGCCAGAAGATGCTCTGTGAAACTGGCATAGGCTTTTTCACGCAGTCTTACCGGCTCGCCACTATCATCCATGCCTGTTCCTCCTCGGGGCGCTTTTACGATTCCCCGTCAGGCTGCCGCCGCTACGAACAAACGATCAAAGATCGTCGTCAGATGCTTGAAATCACCCTCTGGCAAAGTGTCCAGCGGGCCGCGCGTGCGCCGCCAACCGTCTTCACCACGATGATGCGCAACCATTGCCTTGACCGCAGGAATCACTGGATACTTCACCAGTTCGTTGACAGCCGCAACCACCTCTTCGTCATCACGCCCTTCATCAATCATGCGCAGAAGACGTTCGGGGTAAAGATTGGCCAGCCCTGAAATCGCGCCCTGCCCGCCAAGCCGCACGCCGCCTGCAAGGCTTCGCTCGTCACCAATCAGAATGGCAAGATCATTGTGCCGCGCCAGCATTTTTTCCGTATAGTTCCAGTTGCCGGAGGAGTCCTTTACCCCTGCAATGGCGTTGGGAAAGGCCTCCCGCAAGCGCGTGACAAGATCAATGGAAATCTCAACCGCCGTAACAGACGGGAGATTATAAAGAATAACTCCACGAACATCTGGTCCGATTGCCCTGAATGTTGCCGAATGCCAGTCAAACAATCCGTCATCACTGACATTCTTGAAGTAAGATGGCGGTGCAAGGAGAATGCCCTTGCATCCCGTATCAAGCGCAAACCGCGCCTGCTCAGCAGCATCGACGTGGGAATTTGCCATGATGCCGACAACGATTTGCGATGGTTCAATTCCCGCCGCAATGAATTCCTTGATAACAGTCTGACGCTCCAAAGCACCGATAGACGAGCCCTCACCCGTTGTTCCAAACAACGTCACACTGCTGCAACCACGCTGCAAACAGGACTTTGCATGATCGATCGCGGCACGCAGATCAATTGCCAACGCCGCATCAAACGGCATCGTCAACGCCGCAGAAAGTCCAAACCGTTCAACCCGAGACAATGATTTTCCTCCCACTCTCTCAATGAATAAAGACTACTAACATGTTAGTTATGAGTCAATAAGTTGTCACGCACTTTTTTATCATTATGAATACAGATGTTGCTAGACTAGGAGGAACTGTTCAACTTCGTTTCGTGTTGGCGCACCGGCGCGTCCACCAAACCGTGCGCACTTGATAGCGGCGGCAGCGCTGGCAAACCGCATGATCTCTTCCATGGCCTGCCCCTCAGCCAACCCAAGCGCAAAGGCTCCGTGAAAGACATCTCCAGCCGCAAGCGTGTCCACGACATCCACTGGAAAAGCCGGCATATGGTTCACTATACCCGCTTCGCCTTCCGACCAGAAACAGCCCTTATTCCCACCGGTTACAGCGACAAAACCGCGATAGCGTGCCGCCAGGGCAATCACCGCATGCTCGATATCCGTTTCACCGGTGACGATTTCCGCCGCGGGTTCGGAGGCGACAATGTGCGAGGCTAAAGGCAACAGTCGTTCAAGTGTCTCAAGCGGCGCAACATCCGCATCGAGAACGCCGGGAACGCCTGCCTCCCGCGCCGCCTTGAGCGCAGTTGCTGCCGCCAACGGCCAGCGGACATCCGTCATCACCACATCGAATGCGCCGTCTTTAACCGACGGAATTTCCTCCGGCGCGCTCAAAAGGGTTTTGTCATAAAACGGCACGATCATACGCTCGCCCGATCTGTCGACGAAGATCGACGAGAAGGCCGAGCGAGCGCCATCAATGCGGCGGACGAACGAGCAGTTGACACCTTCGTCTGTCAATTCGGCAACCACCCGATCACCAATATGGTCCAGCCCGGCTGAGGCCCAGAGAAATGCGTCACCACCGAGTCTCGCAATGCTGGCCGCCTGACTTGAGGCCATGCCCGCCGCAATCTCAACAGCCTCCTGCGGGATGAATTTACCGGGACCGGGCGGCAACCTATCCAACCGGAAGATCGTGTCCATCGTCAGCGCACCAACGCACAAAATCCTTGGCTTCGTATTTGCCTGCATAGTCATATTACCCATTTTGGCTGAATCAGCAGAGATGTGCAGCGATAAGGAAACGTTTCATCTGATCCGTCAAGCCAAGGGCAGGTCCTCCAATTTTCCGTGGAACGCTTTGTGCGCGGCAGGATCAAATGATTGCCGATTGCCACTGGCAGCCCTATGGTCACCCTCCGATTATGATTGATGAGACCAGTATGACTGCCACAACTGCCCGTATTGCGCGTATCATTGCCACCGAGATTAACGCCAGACCTGAACAGGCCAATGCTGCCATTGACCTACTGGATGGCGGCGCAACCGTTCCGTTCATTGCCCGCTACCGCAAGGAGGTGACCGGTGGGCTTGATGATACACAGTTGCGGCTTTTGGATGAGCGGCTGGTGTACCTGCGTGAACTCGATGCGCGACGCGATACGATCATCGAGTCGATCCGCAGTCAGGGTAAACTGACCGATGAGTTGGAAAACAAAATCCTGTCATCAGTCACCAAAGCTGAACTTGAAGACATCTATCTGCCCTACAAACCCAAGCGGCGAACACGGGCTGAAATTGCCCGCGAGCGTGGATTGGGCCCACTCGCCGAAACAGTTCTGTCTGACCGCCGCACAGTTCCATCCGAACTTGCTCAGACCTTTCTGACCGCAGATGTACCTGACGTAAAAACGGCTCTCGATGGCGCACGCGATATTCTGGTCGAGACGTTCTCGGAAAATGCCGATCTTGTCGGCCGTCTGCGCAACCATATGAAGGATAAGGCCGTTCTGCGGGCCAAGGTTGCCGATGGCAAACAGGAAGCGGGCGCAAAATTCTCCGACTATTTCAACCATTTCGAGCGTTGGGCAACGATCCCCGGCCACCGTGCACTCGCAATGTTGCGCGGGCGCAATGAAGATGTGCTGTCGCTCGACATTGAGGTCGATGCCGACGATACGTCGCCCGTCAAACCTGTTGAGCGCATGGTCGCCAGCGCTTATTCAATCTCCCCGAACGGAACAGCCGCCGATAGCTGGTTGATGGAGGTTGTCCGCTGGGCCTGGCGTGCGCGACTGTCTCTCAACCTGTCCATCGATCTGATGACGCAGATGCGCGAAAAAGCCGAAGAAGAGGCCATTCACGTTTTCGCCCGCAACCTTAAGGATTTGCTTTTGGCAGCACCGGCGGGATCGCGCGCAACGATGGGACTTGATCCGGGCATTCGTACCGGCGTCAAAGTCGCTATTATCGATGGCACAGGCAAGGTACTCGACACCACAACGGTCTATCCCTTCCCGCCGCGCAATGATGTCCGCGGGACGCAAGCCGAACTGGCCCGCCTGATTGTCAAACACAAGATTGAGCTGATCGCGATCGGCAACGGGACCGGCAGTCGCGAGACCGAGCGCCTTGTCGCTGATATGCTTGGCGATATGCCATCGCCAAAGCCGTTAAAGGTGATCGTTAGCGAAGCCGGTGCGTCGGTTTACTCGGCATCTGCAACAGCAGCTGCGGAATTCCCCGATCTTGACGTTTCGCTTAGAGGCGCTGTTTCCATAGCCCGGCGCTTGCAGGACCCGCTGGCAGAACTGGTCAAGATCGAGCCTAAATCCATTGGCGTTGGCCAGTACCAGCATGATGTTGACCAGTATCGCTTGGCCCGCTCACTCGACGGTGTTGTCGAAGATGCTGTGAATGCGGTGGGCGTTGATCTCAACACCGCCTCGGCACCGCTACTCGCTCGCATTTCAGGCCTGGGCACCTCACTGGCCGAAGCGGTAATCGCTTACCGCAACGAGGTTGGTCCGTTCAAAACCCGGCGTGATCTTCTGAAAGTCGCCCGGCTAGGGCCGCGTGCCTTCGAACAATGCGCAGGATTCCTGCGTATTCCTGACGGCACAGAGCCGCTGGACGCATCAGCCGTCCATCCGGAAGCTTATGGCGTCGCCAAGAAGATCGTCAGTGCTTGTGGTCGCGATGTCCGCTCGCTGATGAATGACGGTTCTGCTTTGAAGGCGCTCGATCCACGCCTTTTCGTTGACGAGCGTTTCGGTCTACCAACGGTTCGCGACATCATTGCAGAGCTTGAAAAACCCGGTCGCGATCCTCGCCCGCAGTTCAAGACGGCAGCCTTTGCCGACGGCATCGACAATATCAAGGATCTGAAACCGGGAATGATGCTTGAAGGAACTGTCACCAACGTGGCGGCCTTCGGCGCCTTTGTCGATATCGGCGTCCATCAGGACGGTCTGGTCCATCTCTCACAGCTGGCAGATCGTTTCGTCAAGGACGCGCACGAAGTCGTCAAGGCGGGGGATGTGGTGAAGGTTCGCGTCGTTGATATCGACGTAAAACGCAACCGCATCAGCCTGACCATGCGCAAGGATGGCGCCGCACCTGTGCCAAAAGAGCAAAAGGCTGACAATAACAGCTACAGACCAAAGCCAGCCGTACCGAACAAGCCGCAGACTTCATCACCGCAGGGCGCTTTTGGTGCCGCACTCGCGGATGCCTTGCGCAAGAAGTAACGGCTTTAATGCATATCCAGCGGCGTCTTGTGGGCAGCAATATCGTGCGGCAAAATTGTTTGCCGCTCGATCATGCGATGAACTTGGATTTCGCCACCGCGATGTAGCTCACGAATGCGGTCACCAATCGCGGCATCGGCCTGTGTTCGCCGTTGATTATGGCGAACATATTCAATCCAAGTGGGCGTGTGATAACTTTCCGTCCAGATTTCCGGTTTTTCCAGATCGCGCATCAGCGCCCACTGCCCTGCTCCATCGCGAATTCGCACACGGCGACGGTCTGACATCAATGAGAGGAATTCGGGAATGTCTTCTTCGGCAATCACATAATCAATCATGATGACAATCGGACCGCTGCGTGGCTTCAGATCAAGTGCCAGAAGCGGCTCGCTGAACCGGTTGAGCGGATCAAGATTGAGCGATTTGAATTCAGGCAAGGCATAGCGAAATCCAATCACAGCCCCCACAAGCATCAAGGCACCGGACGCGATCAGTGCTCTGTCCGCTCCATATTGCTCCGCTGCCGCACCCCAGACCCAGCTTCCTACGGCGATACCTGCAAATGTCGTCGTCTGATAGAGCGACAGGGCGCGTCCCACTACCCAGCGCGGCGTCGACAGTTGCACCGTTACATTGAACAGGGAAAGGGCGAGCACCCAGCACGCCCCCGCCAGCAACAGAGCGATATTGGTTGGCCAGACAGACGTGCTTATCGCTGTAATGACAGCACTCACGGCAAATCCTGCAAATGCAACACGCACAATGGCTTCACTTGAGAGAAATTCGCGCAAGCGTGCACTAAGCAAAGCACCGCCAATAGCGCCAATACCGAATGAGCCGAGCATGACGCCATACGTCAAAGGTCCGCCGTGAACGAGATCACGCGCGACAAGCGGCAACAGTGCCAGAATGGCGCTTGCTGAAAGACCGAACACAAAACCACGAATCACCACCTTGCCGATATTGGGGGACATCGCCACATAACGCAGACCCGCCGAGATGGCTCGTCCCAGCGATTCGCGCGGCAAGGGGCTAGGGTCAATCTTCGGCTGCCACCGCATCAATGCGTAGATAACTGCAAAATAGCTGATCGCATTCACCGCAAAGGTTGCAGCTGCACCGGCTATGGCAACGATAAGACCGCCGATGGCCGGACCGACGCTGCGCGTAATGTTGAACCCCATACTGTTCAGCGCTACGGCATTGGGAAGGTCCTCGCGGGGGACCATATCACCGACGGAGGCTTGCCAGGATGGGTTGTTCAATGCCGTTCCGCAGCCCAGAAGAAATGTAAAGGCCAGCAGAAGCCATGGCGTAATAAGGCCGAGATAGGCAAATACCGTCAGCAGCGCTGAAACAATCAGCATGAACCATTGCGCCACGAGCATGACTTTGCGTCGATCAAAATTGTCGGCAAGTGCACCGGATACAAGCGAAAAAATCATGATGGGCAGAGCAGTGGAAGCCTGAACGAGAGCCACCATATTTACCGAATCGGTAATTGACGTCATCATCCAGGCAGCACCAACCGCCTGAATCAGCGATCCGAAGTTGGATACAAGACTCGCGATCCAGATGGTGCGGAATATGTCGTGCCTGAACGGGGCCAGTGGTGATGATCGATCCGCCACCGCGTCTACTTTCTCTTTGGCGTGAAGTGCAAATCACTGCTCTGAACATTTATAGGCTTGGCAGATCGGATTGCCAGCGGTCAAATAGCTTTGAAACGCATTTTCGATAGCCTGGTAACAAATTCCGGCAATGATCGGTCATTTGCGCGCATTCAAATGATCGCTGGAAGATAAAATGGGGTGCAGTGCAAAAACCGTCCGAACAGGGGTTTTCTTCCTGAATGAATTGGACTATATGACCCCCCACCGGCTTAATCAGCCACCGCATTTCAAAGCGGTTGTTGGGGAATAGGTTAACGGTAGACCCACGGACTCTGACTCCGTTAGTCCTGGTTCGAATCCAGGTTCCCCAGCCACTTTTTCACATCAGCAAACCATCTCATTTAACGTCCTTAGTTTGATCGTTATTGACTTTCGACCTTGCGCGGCTGACACCTTACGAGAGTATTTCGTGGCACCAGCTTCAGTGGTTGTAACATTGCAATGAGCAGTTTGAAATTCGGAACAAGTGGCCTGCGTGGTCTGGTAACGGAACTACCCGACGCGGTTTGCAAAGCTTATACTCTCGCATTCCTCACACACATGCAGAAGGTCACCGGTGTTACATCGGACAGCACTTTGCTCATCGGTTACGATCTGCGTTCAAGCAGTCCGCGCATAGCCGCAGCTTGTATTTCCGCTGCGCAAGCTTTCGGCATGAAGGTGGAAAATTGCGGCCCTTTGCCAACACCGGCGCTGGCATTGAGGGCCCTTACCTTGAAGGTGCCAGCAATTATGGTCACAGGCAGCCATATTCCTGCAGATCGAAATGGCTTGAAATTCTATCGACCGGATGGCGAAATCGACAAGATTGATGAAGCCGGTATTCTGGCGGTTCTTGATCTCGCCATGGAACATTCGATTGCGCCGGATGAACCGACAATGATCATGCCGGATGCCTTGCAAAATTATATCAATCGAAGCATTGCCGTGCTCAAGCCAAGGGCGCTGGCCGGAAAGAGGATTGGCGTTTATCAGCATAGCTCCGTTGCTGGCGATTTGATCGTCACTATTCTGCAGAGCTTGGGAGCTGATGCTATCGCACTCGGTCACTCCGACATATTCGTGCCTGTCGATACCGAAGCTCTTCGTCCAGAGGATGTCGCCTTCGCCGAAGATGCGTGCAAAAAGTACAAGCTTGATGCGCTGGTTTCGACTGATGGCGATGCCGATCGGCCGCTTATCGCTGATGAGAATGGCGTTTTCATCCGCGGTGACAGTGTTGGCCTGTTGACCGCACATTTTCTCAACGCAGATGCCGTCGTTACACCGGTAACCTCGAATACCGCCATTGAACTCAGCGGTCTCTTTGCAAAAGTCTATCGGACGCGCGTCGGATCACCCTACGTGATAGAGGCCATGGAACAGGCCCGGGCGGACGGATTGAAGCGAATTGTTGGCTTTGAAGCCAATGGCGGAGTTCTGTTGGGCTCTCCCGTGACCACCGAAGGGGGAACATTGAGTGCATTGCCAACGCGCGACGCAATGCTTCCCATCTTGAGCGTTCTCGGGATGGCGGCCAGTGAAGACGTTGCGATATCCGCGCTGCTACAAGGCCTGCCGTCCCGCTTTACCCGCAGTGGTCGTCTGGAACATATCCCATCAACGGCTAGCGATCCGTTTCTGCAAGGTTTGCTTGATAGTGCGCGCCGCGATGCTTTCTTCGCGCAGGTTGGCACGATTAGAGCAAGCGACGCGATTGATGGCGTGCGTGTTGTGCTCTCGAGCGGCGAAGTGGTCCATTATCGCGCGTCGGGCAATGCACCGGAACTGCGCTGTTACGCAGAGGCATCCAACGACAGCCGCGCTGAAGAACTGCTTCAATGGGGATTGAAGCGAGCTCAAGATGTCTTGAGCTCGCCTTCTTGATCTCTGCTTAAGGCATTAGCTCAATTGCAGAAGTCTTTTGACCGTTGACTTGGTCGACTGTTCCCAAGCGGGCGCTTTCCAGCCAAACACCTCATGGAATTTTTCGGTGTTAAGACGTGAATTCAAGGGCCGCCGGGCTTTTGTAGGATATTCTGACGTCAGAATATCCTTGACGTCAGCAAATGGTCCTTGCGCGTCTTGACTGGCCTGAAAAATCGCCCGCGCAAAATTGCTCCAGCTCGTGCTGCCTGTCCCGGCAAGATGATATATGCCGAAAGCGTCAAATTGCGGATCGACATGTAGACGCTCAGCCACGCAAAGAATACCATCCGCAATATCAATCGCCGATGTCGGGTTACCCCATTGATCCGATACTACTGACAGACTGTCACGGCTCCCAGCCAGATGCAGCATGGTTTTGACGAAGTTCTTGCCGAACGGACTATAGACCCATGCAGTGCGCAGGATCAGGTGCTTGCTGTTGGCTGCAGCGACCAATGCTTCACCCGCCAGTTTGGTTCGCCCATAGACGCCGTGCGGTCCGGTGGGGTCAGCTTCGGTATAGGGCTTTTCACCTTCTCCAGCGAAGACATAATCCGTTGAAAGATGAATAACAGGAACGCCAGCCCGCGCGGCAGCCTCGGCTACCGCACCTGCGCCAACTGCATTAATAGCATATGATAACTCAGGTTCATCCTCCGCCTGATCGACAGCCGTATAGGCAGCAGCTGAAACAACGAGATCAGGCTTTGCAGTCTTTATCGCATCGAAAATTGTATCCGGCTTTGCCAAATCAAAGTCTGGGCGTCCGAGCGTCAACAGTTCCACCGACGGATGAAGCACGGCGCGTTCGATCAAACTGCGGACAACCTGCCCTTCCCGTCCTGTTACAACAACTCTCATGCTGTTCCTTTTTTCAGGGATACCGAACCGAGCCGCTCCCCTGCATAACTTCCACTACGGATCGGCTCCCACCACCACTTGTTGTCGAGATACCATTGCACCGTCCGCTCCAGACCAGTGTCAAACGTCTCTGCTGGCTTCCAGCCAAGTTCCCGTTCGATCTTGGAGGCGTCGATGGCATAACGGCGATCATGGCCGGGTCGATCGGTAACGAAGGTGATGAGATCCCGGTAGCGTGCTCCGCCTTTGCGCGGGCGTTTGCTGTCAAGAATATCGCATATGGTTTCGACAACGCTGAGATTGGTGCGCTCGGCACGACCGCCAATATTATAGCTTTCGCCCGGCTTGCCTTTGGTTACAACCAATTCCAATGCCCGAGCGTGATCCTCAACAAAAAGCCAGTCGCGAACATTTGCACCGGCCCCATAGACCGGCAACGGCTTCTCATCCAAAGCGTTGAGAATAACCAGCGGGATCAGCTTTTCGGGAAAATGGAATGGACCATAATTGTTCGAGCAATTCGATAGGACTACCGGCAGACCATAAGTCTCATGCCATGCACGAACCAAATGATCCGAGGCCGCTTTTGACGCTGAGTAAGGGGATGAGGGAGCATAGGGCGTCTCTTCCGTGAAGATGCCGCTGTCGAAAGGCAGATCGCCAAACACTTCATCCGTAGAAATATGATGGAAGCGGAAATTGGATTTTGCCGGTTCCGGCAGGTCTCGCCAATATGTCAGCGCAGCATTAAGCATGCGGAATGTTCCGACAATGTTTGTTTCAATGAAGGCTGCCGGACCGTCAATCGAGCGATCCACGTGACTCTCGGCGGCCAAATGCATAATCGCATCGATCTTCTCATTGCGAAGAATATCCAGAATCGTGGTGTCATCACAAATGTCAGCCTCAACGAAGCTGTAATTCGGATAATTCTCGATCTGTCGAAGCGATGCGAGATTACCCGCGTAAGTAAGCTTGTCGAGGTTGAAGACTTGGTTTTGGGGATTTGCCGCAAGCTGACGGCAAACCGCCGACCCGATAAAACCCGCACCACCCGTAACTAGGATTTTCATGAAAAGAACTCTCTCTCAGGGGAAAACTTCGGTGCCGTCAAGCAAAGGTGCTTTCCGGTCCTTGTCAGAAAGCTGGAGCGTTGAAGCATCCAGTGGCCACTCAATCCCGATAGAGGGGTCATCGAAGCGAATACCACGGTCATGTTGGGGCGAATAATAATCCGTAACCTTGTAAATAACCTCGGTATTTTCCTCCAAAGTTACAAAGCCATGGGCAAAACCTTTTGGAACAAGAATCTGGTTCCACTTTGCCGCTGATACTTCTAGCGAAACCCACCTTCTGAACGTCGGAGAGCCCCGGCGAATATCGACGACCACATCAAGAATAGAGCCCTTGACGACGCGCACCAATTTATCCTGAGCACGCGGCGGCAACTGATAATGCAATCCGCGCAAAACACCTTTGGCAGCCGAAAACGAATGATTATCCTGCACAAACTGCAGCTTAATCCCCGCCGCGGCAAAACTATCGGCATTGTAGGTTTCGGAGAAAAAGCCTCTGTCATCACCAAACTTGGGCGGCAATATCTCAAGTACGCCTTCAAGGGCGAGAGGTCTAACTTCAATCATTCGTTCCCAATCTCCTCAGCACGCCGCCGCAAATAGGCTGCATATTCCGTCTTCCCCATCTTTGCTGCCCGTTCGAGCACCTGATCGGAGTTCAACCAACCCCATTCCAGACCGATCTCTTCCGGGCATGCGATCTTGATGCCTTGCCGATGTTCGATTGTCCGAACAAACGATGAAGCCTCATGCAAACTGTCGTGCGTACCAGTATCAAGCCAAGCATAGCCACGTCCGAGCTGCTGGACCTGCAAATCCCCGCGCTCAAGATAGACATTGTTGACGGTGGTGATTTCCAACTCGCCACGGGACGATGGTTCAATGGACGCTGCAATGTCCACAACATCATTGCTGTAAAAATAGAGCCCCGTCACAGCCCAGTTGGATTTGGGTTTCGCCGGCTTTTCCTCGATGGATATTGCCTGACCTGTGACTTTATCGAATTCAACGACGCCATAACGTTGCGGATCGTCAACATGATAAGCAAAGACTGTCCCACCCGTCGTAATCGATGAAGCAAGCTGACACAATTTGGAAAGGCCATCGCCGAAATAGATGTTATCGCCCAGAATCATGGCGACACTATCTTGGCCGATAAATTCGCGCCCTATGATAAACGCTTCAGCCAAGCCGTTTGGCTGCGGTTGTTCAGCATAGGAAAAGTTGACGCCGAAATCCGAACCATCTCCAAGCAGTTTCTGAAAAAGCGGCAAATCGTGTGGTGTTGAGATGATCAGAATATCACGGATTCCCGCGAGCATGAGAACACTCAATGGGTAATAGATCATGGGTTTGTCATAGATGGGGAGAATTTGCTTCGACACTGCGATCGTCAATGGGTAAAGACGTGTACCGCTTCCGCCAGCTAGTATAATTCCCTTCATTCGATCACTTCCTTATGTCAATGCTAAAGTCGAGTCGTGACATGCGCCTGCAATAGCCGCCGGTAATTTCATTTAAAAATGGCGAAATGCGGTTCGCCTATCATTGTGGCAGACATTTGGCGAGAACAGAACCACGAGTCAACCGAGACGAAATGGAAAAATGGCAAGACTAAATGTCTATTCTCCAACAAGTTGATGATTTTACGACATAATTATCATCGATAACTATATACGCAATGCCAAGTAAAACGGATTTTTGAATGCGAACTGAGTACCAATCTGAAGTCAGCGCGATTATCGTGACCTATAATCCGGATGTTGCAGCTCTTGCGAAACTTCTGAACGCGATAGGTCCCCAAGTTGCTGATGTCATTGTGGTGGACAATGGTTCGAAAACCGATTTGAATCAGTGGCTTGCAAATCAGCCCATCAAGGCAAAACTCATACCTCTCGGCACCAATCGTGGCATTGCAAAAGCACAAAATGTCGGCATTGATCAGGCCCGAACAAGGGGTTCAAACTTCATTCTTCTGCTTGATCAGGACAGTGTGCCAGCCCCGAACATGGTGGCCATATTATTATCGGCAGCGAAAGCCCAGATCGCCGAAGGTATCAAGCTTGGGTGCGTTGGTCCGCGGTATGAGGATTCGCGCCAGAACAATCCTCCTCCTTTTGTAAAAATAGAGGGGCTCCGCCTTCAGCGTCAAACCTGTGCTTCGGCGAATTCAGTTGTGGACGTGGATTATCTCATTGCTTCGGGCTGTCTCATTCCCATGACAACCATTGACGATGTTGGTGATATGAAAGAGGAACTGTTCATCGACTATGTGGATATCGAGTGGGGTTTGCGCGCGCAACAGAAGGGCTACCGTTCTTTTGGCGTTTGTGCCGCGCAAATGCAGCACGACCTCGGTGACAATCCCGTCAAATTCCGTGGACGATATATTCCTGTCCATAGTCCCTTGAGGCACTATTATCATTTCCGCAACGCTGTCTGGCTTTACCGGCAATCATGGCTACGGACCAACTGGAAAGTTGTCGATGCGGCACGTCTCGCACGAAAATTCGTTTTCTACAGCCTCTTTACCGCACCTCGGCTCGAACATGCCTGGATGATGACAACCGGCGTATTTCACGGCCTTATCGGGCGTATGGGAAAGAGGCCCGGCAATGGTTGAACACAATGTCCCCGTCGCAAATCCAGATTATGAGATCACGATCAGCGTCGTGATTTTCAAACCAGATCGCGTAGTGCTCGGCAATACACTCAAAAGCCTGCAAAGGGCACTTGAAGAGACAACTCCGCTTCGCGCCAAGCTCTACGTCATCGACAACACCCCTGATGTTTCGGACCACAATTGGCTGAGAGTATTGTCGCCTGGCCTGCCACTTGAGATCATCGCGGGGCACGGCAACATTGGTTTTGGTGCAGCCAATAATATGGTTCTGGACAGAGCGGGTAAATTCCACCTTGTTTTGAACCCAGACGTGGAAATGCAACCAGATGCCTTGAAACAGGCGCTGGCATTCATGACAGAAAACCCAGCCGGTGGCCTGATCACACCAAAGGCGTTTAATCCAGACGGAAGCACGCAGTATCTTTGCAAACGATATCCCGCAATCTTCGACCTGCTTCTTCGCGGCTTCGCCCCAAACGGCATCAAAAAGCTGTTTCGCAAGCGGTTACAGCGGTACGAAATGCGGGATCAGATTGCAGATACGCCGTTCTGGGACCCCCCCATTGTCAGCGGATGTTTCATGTTCTTCCGCGGCGACGTATACAAACAGTTGGGTGGTTTTGATCCGCGCTATCTGCTCTATTTCGAAGATTTCGATATTTCACTGCGCACCGGCAAAATAACGCGTATTGCCTATGTCCCGGCAGTCAAAATCGTCCACGAAGGTGGTCACGCCGCCAGCAAAGGCCTCTGGCACATCAGGCAGTTTGCCCGCTCCGCGTTCATATTCTACACGACCTATCCAATGAAGCTTTTCTAATCCGTCGTCTGAGACGCCGCGAAGACCTCTTTATTTGTCGCGGCCATCAATCTGCCGATTAATTGCCAGAGCAATCAACGTGCATGCAGCGCCAGACAGGAGATAAGCACCACTCGCAATAAGACCGAAGCGGCTTGACAACGCCAAAGCAACAAGCGGAGCAAAACCGGCACCGAACAACCACGCAAGATCTGTTGTCAATGCAGACCCGGTATAGCGGTATCTTCTTGAAAAATTCGACGCAACCGAGCCGGATGACTGGCCGAAGGACAAGCCGAGAAGCAGGAAGCCGAAAACCATGAAGATGATCTCGCCGACATCACCACCATCAAGAAGTTGAGGCGCAAAGCCGCTGAAGACAGCAATGGCAATGGCCGTGGCTATAAGCAATCGGCTCCGTCCCACACGATCGGCGATATTTCCGGAAGCTAGAATTGCCAGAACACCCACTGCCGCACCAATCGTCTCAATCATGAGAAAGCGTGCTGGCCCCTGATCCGTGAAAAGGAATACCCAGGAGAGAGGAAACACGGTGACCATATGAAACAGGGCGAAGCTGGCCAAAGGAGCAAATGCACCGATAACAACATGCCGTCCTTCTGCCTGCAATGTATCGCTGACAGTGGTTGGCTGTAGTTCCCGGCGCTCGAAAAGTTCGGCGTATTGCTCGGTGACAACCATGCGCAGACGGGCAAAGAGCGCCACCACATTGATCGCAAAAGCAACAAAGAAAGGATAACGCCAACCCCATTCCAGAAAGTCCTGTGCGGACAGATGTGCAACGAAGAACGCAAAGAGGCTGGCTGCAACCATCAATCCGAGCGGGGCACCAAGCTGCGGGATCATGGCATACCAGCCACGGCGACGTTCCGGTGCATTCAGGGCAAGGAGTGAGGCAAGCCCATCCCATTCACCGCCGAGCGCCAAACCTTGACCGAGCCGGAAAAGCGCAAGAAGCAGCGCCGATACCCAGCCCACTTGCTCATAGCCGGGAAGAAAAGCAATTGCCACTGTCGAGCTGCCCAGCAGGAACAGAGTGATGGTGAGCTTAACTCCACGGCCATAGGTGCGGTCAATGGCCATGAAGATTACAGTACCGAGCGGTCGTGCAATAAAGGCCAGTGCAAAAATTGCGAAAGAATAGAGCGTGCCCGTCAGCGGATCGACATAGGGGAAAACGAGTTTGGGGAAAACCAGCACGGAAGCAATGGCATAAACGAAAAAGTCGAAGAACTCCGACGTACGGCCAATAATAACGCCAATGGCGATTTCGCCCACGTTGACGTCGTCGTGACTGCCATGCAGGCCTTTCACGTCACGTCCGTGCGTCGATGAGGGCACCCCTATTTCCGCGCTCATATCTGGTTGCGCTCCTCAATCCTGAATTGGCAGCTGCTTTCTTCAAGCCGCTCTCACGGCTTATGCTAGCATCTCCTTTATCATTGTGACACATTACGGAAGGATTGGGCAAATTGTCCAATGTCACTTTGAATGGGGTGCCGCTACGGATGGCGTAAATTACCGCTGCTATCATGTCAGGAACGACCTTGAAACGTTTTCTTGCCGTCACCATACTTCCGTTTCTTACCATGCTGACCGCATGCAATGCTGTCGTCATGAGTCCGTCTGGTGACGTGGCCGCACAGCAGCGCGACCTCATTGTTATCTCGACCATTCTGATGCTGATCATCATTGTGCCCGTCATGCTGCTGACGGTATTTTTTGCATGGCGCTATCGCCAGTCTAATACGGAAGCCCGGTATGAGCCCGATTGGGACCACTCGACGCAGCTTGAGCTGATCATCTGGGCGGCCCCCTTGCTCATTATCATTTGCCTTGGCGCATTGACGTGGATGGGTACACACCTGCTCGATCCCTATCGCCCGCTGGATCGTATCGCTCCCGGCAAACTGGTCGATAAACAGACCAAGCCCCTGCAAGTGGAAGTTGTCGCGCTCGATTGGAAATGGTTGTTCATCTATCCGGAATATGGCGTGGCAACCGTCAACGAGCTGGCCGCTCCGGTAGACAGACCCATCAATTTCCGGCTGACCTCATCGGCGGTCATGAATTCATTCTATATTCCCGCCCTTGCCGGTCAGATCTACACCATGCCTGGCATGGCGACGAAGCTTAGTGCCGTGATCAACCATCCCGGTACATTTGAAGGCTTTTCGGCAAATTATAGCGGCGCTGGATTCTCCGGTATGAAGTTTGCGTTCCTCGGCCTGTCCGATGCCGATTTTGACAAGTGGATGGCCGGTGTGAAGGCGCAAAGCGGTTCGCTGGATCGCAATGCTTATCTCGAACTTGAACGTCCCAGCGAAAATGACCCCGTGCGCCGCTACGGGAGCGTCGATGCACAGCTCTTTACCGCCGTGCTCAACCGCTGCGTCGAACTCGGTAAGATGTGCATGGATGAAATGAGTTCCATCGATGCCAAGGGCGGTCTTGGCCTTGCGGGCATCAACAATCTGCATCCACTTGAATATGATAAATACACACGGCGCGGTGCGATATTTGCTCCACCAGCGACCTATGTCGCGCGGATATGCACCACTGAAGAAGAGGCGAGAATGCGTGTGAGCCAGCCGCTTCTGTCACCGCGTGACATTTCTCCTGTCCTTGGCGCGGGTCTGCCGCGCCCGGTATCAGCCCCATTGTTCGGCGCACCGCGCCGCCCGTCGAATTCCTGAACGGATTGAGTCCGATATGTTTGATAATCCCGCTCTTCTCAAAGCAGTCTTCGGCCGCCTGACGCTGGAATCGTTTCCGTATCATGAGCCGATTCTTGTCGGCACTTTCGCAATGGTGGCCCTTGGCGGCTTGGCACTGGTGGGAATACTGACCTATTACCGCCTATGGGGTTATCTCTGGCGCGAATGGTTCACCAGCATCGACCACAAGCGCATTGGCATCATGTATATGGTCCTGGGTATCGTCATGCTGCTGCGCGGCTTTTCCGATGCCATCATGATGCGCCTGCAACAGGCCATCGCTTTCGGCGGATCGGAAGGTTACCTCCCGGCGCATCACTACGATCAGGTGTTCACCGCCCACGGCGTGATCATGATCTTCTTCGTCGCCATGCCGCTCGTCACGGGCCTCATGAACTTTGTCGTTCCGCTGCAAATCGGCGCGCGTGACGTGTCCTTTCCGTTCCTGAACAATTTCAGCTTCTGGATGACAACCGCTGGCGCCATACTGGTCATGATGTCCCTGTTCGTCGGGGAGTTTGCCAAGACCGGCTGGCTCGCCTATCCACCGCTTTCCAATATCGGCTACAGTCCGGATGTCGGGGTGGACTACTATATTTGGGCGCTACAAATAGCGGGTATCGGCACATTGCTATCGGGCGTCAATCTGGTTGCGACCATCGTCAAGATGCGGGCGCCCGGCATGACAATGATGAAGCTGCCGGTCTTTACCTGGACAGCCCTTTGCACCAACGTCCTGATCGTGGCCGCCTTCCCCGTTCTGACAGCGGTTCTCGCTCTGCTCAGCCTTGACCGCTACGTCGGCACGAACTTCTTCACCAATGATTTTGGTGGCAACCCCATGATGTATGTGAACCTCATCTGGATCTGGGGCCATCCGGAAGTCTACATTCTCATTTTGCCCGCTTTCGGCATCTTCTCCGAAGTCACCTCCACATTCTCCGGCAAGCGCCTCTTCGGTTATACATCGATGGTCTATGCGACCGTCGTTATCACCATTCTCGCCTATCTCGTCTGGCTGCACCACTTCTTCACCATGGGTTCCGGTGCAAGCGTGAATTCTTTCTTCGGCATCACGACGATGATCATTTCGATCCCCACAGGCGCCAAAATATTCAACTGGCTCTTCACCATGTATCGTGGCCGCATCCGGTTTGAATTGCCGATGATGTGGACGATTGCCTTCATGTTGACCTTCGTTATCGGCGGCATGACAGGTGTACTACTCGCCGTACCACCGGCAGACTTTGTGTTGCATAACAGCCTGTTCCTCGTGGCGCATTTCCATAATGTCATCATTGGCGGCGTGCTGTTCGGCCTCTTTGCCGGCATCAGCTACTGGTTCCCGAAGGCATTTGGCTTCAAGCTTGATCCGTTCTGGGGCAAAATGTCGTTCTGGTTCTGGGTCATCGGCTTCTACTTCGCCTTCATGCCGCTCTACGTATTGGGCCTGATGGGCGTAACAAGACGTCTGCGGGTGTTCAATGATCCGTCGCTGCAGATCTGGTTTGTCATCGCTGCTTTCGGTGCTGTCCTGATCGCTATCGGCATCCTGTCCTTCCTCATCCAGATTTATGTCAGCATCCGCAACCGTGAGAAGCTGGCGGACTTTACAGGCGATCCCTGGGATGGTCGGACGCTCGAATGGTCAACATCATCACCACCACCCGCTTACAACTTTGCCTTCACGCCGGTGGTTCATGATCTCGACGCTTGGCACGACATGAAAAGACGCGGCTACACACGTCCGCTCGAAGGCTTCAAGGCGATCCACATGCCCAAAAACACCGGCACGGGTATTATCCTTGCGGTTCTGAGCATCATCTTTGGCTTTGCCATGATCTGGTACATCTGGTGGTTGGCTGCCTTCGGTTTCGTGGCTATGCTCGCCGTAACGATCGGCCATACCTTCAACTACAAACGCGACTTCCACATACCGGCAGATGAAGTTATTCGCACGGAAGGTGAGCGGACAGCTCTCCTCGCAGGAGCCGCACAATGAGTTCTTCCGTGGTTCACGAGAACAGCGCAACACCAACTTTCTACGTGGTTGATGAGCACGATCATCCCGAAGGCGGCAGCACCATGTTCGGCTTCTGGATTTATCTGATGAGCGATTGCCTCATCTTTGCGGTGCTGTTCGCAACCTATGGCGTGCTTGGCGGCAATTATGCAGCCGGACCATCGCCAAAAGATCTTTTCGATCTGCCGCTTGTGGCGATCAATACGTCGATGCTGCTCTTTTCGTCCATCACCTATGGCTTTGCCATGCTGACGATGGACAAGGGACGGATTGGCGCAACGCAGGCTTGGCTTGGCTTGACCGGCCTCTTCGGCCTGGCGTTCATTGGCATCGAACTTTACGAGTTCTCGCATATGATCCATGAAGGCGCCACGCCGCAGAGAAGCGCCTTCCTGTCGTCCTTCTTTACACTGGTTGGAACGCACGGGCTGCACGTCACCGTTGGTCTGGTCTGGCTGACAACCCTGATGATACAGGTCAAACGTTATGGGCTTATCGCGGCAAACAAGCGCCGCTTGATGTGCCTCAGCATGTTCTGGCACTTCCTTGACGTCATCTGGATTGGCGTTTTCACTTTCGTTTACCTGATGGGAATGTTGCGATGACAACAGCGCGCACTGATGATCACAGCCACCCGGACGATGACGGGCACGCACACGGCTCGCTTCGATCCTATCTGATCGGTTTTGGCCTCTCGGTTGTCCTGACAGCAATCCCCTTCTGGCTCATTATGACCGGAGCCCTGGACTCCAAACAGGGGACGGCACTCGCAATCATGGCATTGGCCGTGATCCAGATCGTTGTGCATATGGTGTTTTTCCTGCACATGAACGTTCGTTCGGAAAATGGCTGGACGATGATGGCACTGATCTTCACGCTCGTCCTCGTGGTCATAACGCTCACCGGGTCCCTATGGGTCATGTATCATCTGAACACCAACATGATGCCCGGCCACGATATGAGCCAGATCCCCTGATGGCATAGCCAATGGATGGCAATGTTGACGACAGCGGCGACCCTGCAAACCCACGACCGACATCTCTGTGGCGGCTTGGCATGTTTGGGCTTGTCGCGTTGTTGGGGGTCGTTCTGCTGTGCGGCCTTGGTATCTGGCAGATGGAGCGACGCGTCTGGAAACTGGATCTGATCGAGCGTGTCGAGCAACGTGTTGGCGCACCTACAACGCCTGCGCCGGGACCAGATACTTGGCCCGCGATTGGTGATCAGGATACCTATCGTCATATCCGTGTGAGCGGACGTTTTCTGCAAAACCGTGATACGCTTGTCAAAGCCGTTACAGAGCGCGGCAGCGGATACTGGCTTATGAGCCCTTTCCAGACAGACAATGGTTTTACTGTGCTGATTAACCGGGGTTTTGTACCGGAAGGAACAGCAGAGGGCTCATGGCAGGAAACCGCGGACACGCAGATCACGGGCCTTATGCGCATGACTGAACCCAAAGGAGGTTTCCTCAGGCGGAACGATGCCTCTGTCGATCGATGGTATTCGCGCGATGTTGACGCAATCGCGACAGCAAAATCCCTTGGTGTCATCGCCCCCTATTTTATTGATGCAGATGCCAATGCCAAATCGCAACAACCTCCCATCGGAGGATTGACGGTCATTCGTTTTGCCAACAATCATCTGGTTTATGCCATAACATGGTTTGTACTGGCCCTTATGCTTGCCGCAGCTACGATTTACGTTGGACGGAATGAATGGCAAATTCGCAAAATCATACGATTGAATCGGTCCTGACATATTGAGCCAAGTGCTGAACCCAGAGGCGGAACGCGTGGAGTCGAAACAGATCAGCGCAGCTGAAAATAGTCTGATGACCGGGCTTGGACCCGTGGCACCGCCAGCCGATTACACCGCCAATTGGAAAAATATGAGCCTTCTGATCCAGCTTCGCTGGATCGCGGTCGTCGGACAAATCGTGACGATTGCCGTTGTGCACGAATGGTTCAATATTGAATTGCCACTGCTTCCGATGTTTCTGGTTCTCGCTGGGATTATTGGGCTCAATCTCGCCAGCATTGTCTGGCTGCGCAATGACAAGATTACCACACAGGCCTCTCTGTTTATCGTTCTTGTGTTCGACGTGGCTGCTCTCACCGCGCAGCTCTATTTGAGTGGCGGCGCAACCAATCCCTTTATTTTCCTGTATCTCTTGCAGGTGACGCTCAGTGCGGTGCTGCTGGACGCGCGACTGACTTCAGCGATCGTCGCCATAGCCTGCACAAGCTTTGCTGGCCTTACGGTATTCTACGAACCCATTATCCTGCCCGGCCAAGGCTTCGATGAGCTTTTTCGCCTCCACATTATCGGCATGCTCATCTGCTTCGTTCTGGACGCTGCTCTCCTTGTCGTGTTTGTGGCGCGGATCAATCGCAATCTGCGCGAGCGCGATGCGAACCTTGCTGCCTTGAAACAGCATGCGGCAGAAGAGGATCATATTGTCCGTATGGGACTGCTTGCATCCGGTGCTGCACATGAGCTTGGTACACCGCTTTCTTCACTCTCGGTCATTCTTGGGGACTGGCGGCGCGTTCCCGCCCTTGCCAAAAACCCCGATCTTGTGCAGGAAATCGACGAAATGCAGGCAGAGGTGCAGCGCTGCAAAGCGATTGTGACCGGCATTTTGCTCGCGGCCGGTGAAGCGCGCGGAGAAGCTCCTGCTATCACCACCGTCAATGCTTTCCTTGACGAACTTGTCGCTGAATGGCGCGCCGCGCGGTCTGCGACAACCCTTTCCTATGGGAATGCTTTTGGACTCAATCTTACAATCGTCTCGGATTCAGCCCTGAAACAGGTCATATTCAACGTGCTCGACAATGCATTCGATGCATCGCCCGGTTGGGTCGGTTTTCTGGCGGAGCGCGAGGGCGATATGCTGGTGCTCCGTGTCAATGATGCAGGTCCCGGCTTTCAGCCCGATATATTGGCAAAGTTTGGCAAGCCTTATCAGTCAAGCAAGGGTCGCCTCGGTGGTGGTCTCGGGCTTTTTCTGGTCGTCAATGCGGTGCGCAAACTTGGGGGCGCCGTGAATGCACGCAATCTGCCGCAGGGTGGCGCTTCTGTGACATTGGAGTTGCCGCTTGCATCGCTCGCCATTGGAGTGCGTGACCATGACAAGTGAACGGCTGCTGGTTATTGTTGAAGACGACACCGCGTTTGCCCGGACTCTGAAACGCTCCTTTGAGCGGCGCGAATACAGTGTCGTGTTGGCGAGCGGACTTGAGGAAGTTCAGGAGATTCTGAAGACCCAATCGCCACACTATGCAATCGTCGATCTGAAACTTGCCGGCGCTTCGGGCCTCACCTGCGTCGAGGCACTGCATGCCCATGACCCGGAAATGCTCATTGTCGTGCTGACGGGTTTCGCCAGCATTGCAACGGCCGTGGAAGCAATCAAGCTTGGTGCGTGTCACTATCTGGCCAAGCCATCCAATTCCGACGATATCGAAGCAGCATTCAGCAAGGCAGCAGGTAATACACAGATTGATCTGACCGCACGCCCGACGTCTATCAAGACGCTGGAATGGGAACGTATCCATCAGATGTTGGTAGAGACGGACTTCAACATATCAGAGACGGCGAGACGGCTTGGCATGCACCGCCGCACCCTCGCCCGCAAACTTGAAAAACGCCGGGTGAATTAGCCCGGCGCATTTCTTCGCTTACCGACCAGGTTGATTGCGCAGCTTTTCCGCTTCCGCATAAAAGCGCTTTTCCCATTCCTTGTGGTTATCGAGCCCTTCCCGAATGAATGGGGTGAATACGGCCAGATTCATGAGCAGCCAATTGACGAAATTGGCTGGGAACCTCGTGGGCTTTACGAAATCGACGAAAAGAACAACGCGGGTTTTATCCGTATGATTCCAGGCTTCGTGCTCATAGGCATCATCGAAAATGAGCGCCTTGCCCTCCTGCCAGTGACAAATCTGGTCTTTGACGCGAATTGCCAGCCTGTCTGACTGTTCAGGAACAATCATGCCCAAATGGAGACGGAGCACACCATTATATGGCCCGCGATGCGGTGGCAGATGCTTTCCGGGTTCGAAGATCGAAAACATTGCCGTTTTCAGATTTGGAATCTTTTGCACGGCCGCCCAAGTCTTCGGGCAGGCAAGAATATTCTGTTCAGATTTCACGCCAAACCCGATCAGGAAGAACGTCTTCCAGCTCTTGTCCGTCGAAATGGTTTTAACATCGGTGGAAATGTCCTGAAATGCGGGCAATTCGCTCTGCCGAACAAGAACCTTGTCAAGTTCCGAGCGGATTTCCGGCCAGGCTTTTTCTATCTCGCTCGACCACGGAAAGGTGGCATTGTCATAAACCGGAGGATTGCCGAATTTGGCATATTTCAGATTGAGGCCCTCAGCCCAGGATACGATGCTCATGAAAAAGCGCGTGACCCGGCTGGCGCGCTCCATCGGTGCAATTCCGACCGTTTCAAAAGACTGCTTCGCATTTCCCGTCTGCAGTTTTCCTGAATCAGATTCTTTCAAAGTTCCGTCAGTCACGATTTCTATCCCAATCATTCATTGGCTTTACCCGCGCGTGCCGGACTCAATATCTTCAAAGAGCCCGGCACGCGTGTAGACTTTAGATTATACAATCTATGTGGAGTTTCTAGGGCTCGCAGCAATAATTGAGAAGCCAACTCAGCTTTTTCAGGTGCTTTTTGCCGGTGTTATCCAATGAACCGCATCACTTCATCGTGTCTTTGGCAACCCTCTGAAAGGTTCGCTAAAGTCCCAGAGATTGCTGTCCCGGCTCCGTTGGCCCGACGTGGACACCTTCCAGTTCAAGCATCCGAATTTTGGATGACGAGCCACCCGGTGCGGAGAAACCGCCGACCTTGCCGCCTGCAGCCAGTACCCGGTGACATGGAATAATCAACGCGACCGGATTCTTCGCCATAGCCTGCCCAACGTCCCGCGCGGCTTCCGGTCCGGCACCAAGTTCCTTCGCCAAACCACCATAAGTGACTGTATGGCCCCAGCCAACACGCCGGACGGCATCATAGATGCGTTTGAAGAACTCATCCTGTCCATCAAGATCCAGCTTTATGTCAGAAAAGTCCGTCTCCTCGCCTTTGAAATAGCGTTTTACGGCGGCTACGGCTTCAGAAATTTCCGGCGTGGGAGCGGCAGGTTCCGCGACCGGCAAACGCCTTAACAAAAGCCGCTCGGTTGATTCAGCGCTCTTTGTCGGGAGTTGAAAACGCGTGACACCTTGGCTGTTCCAGGCAATTCCGCAAAAGCCGCCCTCGGTTTCAAAAACAAGATAATTGTGCACTGTCTGACCCATAACATGGCCTCCATCTTTCACTTGTTATGAACATCATGCCGACAGGCTTTTGATTCAACCCGTTTCTTGCACAATATGAAAGCTACTGACGATCCATGACAAACCTCTAATGAGCAGGTGCGCCGCTCGACTGCCCCTTCTTGGTCAGAAGCACAAAGAATGCAGCAATAATCAGCATGGCCCCGAGAACAACGAATGTATCGCTGTAACCCATGATCAGCGATTGCTTCTTGACCGTCTGCCCGAGCGCAATAATAGCCTGCTCGCGCGCTGCGACGGGATCACTGACACCATGCGCCATAAAATAAGCCGTCATCTGATCAAGCCTGCCACGCACTGTCTCGCTGAACAGATTGACCGAGGTGCCGATGGTGTTGGAGTGAAACTGCTCCCGTTTGGTGACGATCGTTGCAAGCATTGCCGTGCCAAATGCACCGCCGAGATTCCTCAGCATATTGAAGACACCAGATGCGGCAGCGGACTCATTGCGCGCTACACCCACCATTGCAATGGCCGTCAACGGAGCCATGACGACCGCTTGCCCGATGGCACGCACAATATTGGGAACCCAGAGCTGATCACCGGAATAGTTGGCCGACATGTGAACGTTCATGAAGCAACTGCCGCCGAACACACACAATCCGAGAAATACAATAATCCGCGTATCGAACCTGCCCATCAGCATGGGAACAAACGGAATGATCAAAAGCTGCGGCAAACCGGTCCATGCCATGACAGAGCCGATCTGTTCGGAATTGTACCCCTGAACCTGTCCCAGATATTGCGGCAACAGATATACTGAGCCATAGAGGCCGAAGCCGACAAGCATGTTGGCGGCAGTGCCAAGACCGAAATTGCGCCGCTTTAACAGACGCAAGTTTACAGCCGGGTTCTTCACCGTCAGCTCGATCCAGACAAACAGAGCCAGAAAGACAACGGCGATGATGGTGAGGCGAACGATGAACGGTGAACCCAGCCAGTCGTTTTTATTGCCTTCTTCAAGGACAGTCTGAAGCGCACCCAGACCGATGGCCATAGCCAATATGCCGAACCAATCCCCTTCCTTCAGCAAACCAAGGTTCATGGGTTGGCGCTCAAGATTAAGGTAGAGCGCAGTGACCATGAAGGCGCCGGGTACGAGATTGATAAAGAAAATGTACTGCCAACCATAATTCTCGGTCAGATATCCACCAATCGTCGGACCGATGGCCGGAGCAAACGTGGCCGTTATGGCAAAGAGAGCCATACCGATTGAATGCTGGGAGCGTGGCAGCTTCGTCAGGATCAGCGTGAACGCCATGGGAATCAGCACGCCGCCCGTAAAGCCTTGAATTGCCCGCAGGATAATCATCTCTTCAAGATTGCGCGCAAATGCACAGGCTACCGAGAACGCCAGAAACAGAAGTGCGTTAACCAGCAGAAACCGCCGGAAAGAGAACACCCGGCTGAGATAATCCGTCAGAGGGATGACAATGATTTCGCCAATGAGATAGGCTGTTGATATCCAGGCGCCATTATCGACACCTGTACCAATACCGCCCTCGATATTAAGCAGTGACGCATTGGTAATCTGGATATTCAACACGGCCATGAAGGCGCCGATCAGGCCCGCAAAGACAGTAATCCATGTCTTCATGCTTGCGGGCTGTTCCAGATCGGCAGCGGGTGTGGCGGCAGCGGACATTTTCTTCGTCCTATTTGGATCTTTAGTTGCTGGCCTTGTAGCAGGCAGTCGCACCACAATTGGCCGCGCTATCCGCATTCTTGAGATTGATAGTGGGAGTGACCGACATGCCGGGACGCAACAGGCCAGTCAGCTTGCTGTCATTATCAAGCACAACCTTGACCGGGATACGCTGAACGATCTTGGTGAAGTTGCCAGTGGCATTGTCGGGCGGCAGCAAGGCAAATTCCTGACCGCTCGCGGGCGCAATACTGTCAACAACGCCCTTCAGCGCGACACCCGGATATGTATCGACAGCGATATCGACAGGCTGTCCCTTTTTCACATCGGTCAGCTGCGTTTCCTTGAAGTTCGCGATGACATAGACATTGTCGACTGGAACCACTGCCATAAGCTGGGTGCCGGACTGCACATATTGTCCGACGCGTAGCGTACGGTTGCCGACAACCCCATCAACAGGTGAGACAATCGTGGTGTAGCTCAGATTAAGTTCAGCTTGATCCTGTACTGCCTTGTCATGAGCGAGTGCGGCATTGGCTTTCGCCAACTGCGCTTGCAACACGCCGATCTGCTTTTGCGCCGAGATAACAGCTCCCTCGTCGCGCTGCAGGGTTGCCTTGGCAATATCAAGTTTGGACACCGCCTGCTGCGCGTTCTGCACACTGCCAGCGCCTTGCGTTGCAAGGGCGCCGTAACGGTCATTGTCCTGCTGGGCGAACTTCAGGCTGGCCTGATCAACAGACACGGTGGACTGCGCCTGCGCAATCGCTGCCTGCTGCTGATCAATACTTGCCATGGTATTTTCTATATCGGCCTGTGCGGCAGCTACATCAGCCTTGGCCTGATCGAGCGCAACGACATAATCACGATCATCAATTTTGGCCAAAGGCTCATTGGCATGAACCGGCTGGTTGTCTGCGACGAGCACCTCACGCAGATAACCCGAGACTTTCGGCGCAACGATCGTGGAATCGGCCTTTACATAGGCATCATCGGTTGATTCCTGAAACCGGCCGACTGTCCAGTAATGCCAGCCGAACTCAGCAGCCAACCCGACAACAACCACGGCAGCGCCAATCATAAGCAGGCGGCGAACATTCCGTGGACGCGGCTTCGGCGGCTCCGTAACAGTTCCCTGTGGTGCCGGCATTGCCTCGTCAGCACTCAGTGTCTTTTCAATCTTCAGCTCGAGTGGTTGCGTGTTTTTGGTCATGGTGAATGCCCTAGGTTGAGAAACTAGATCGGCACGGGTTGGGGGAACTCGGGTCGGGGAGATAAATAAGGAACTAATCAGTTCCCTAATTATGTCTGGACAATTCCGATTGCAAGACAGAAAATGCACGAGCAACTATTTTTGAAGACCGAAAGCAGAACACTGGTGACAAACCTGACAGTTACTCTTGAAATCGACCCTGATGATCCCGGCGAAAACACGGAAGAGATCAAACGTCCACGAGGGCGGCCTCAGAATCGATCCGATGCGGAAACCAAACATCTGATCCTGCAGGTCGCAACGCAGGTCCTATTAAAGAACGGCTATACGGCAACCCGGATGGAAACGGTCGCGCGCGAAGCTGGCGTCGCCAAACGAACGATCTATCGCTTCTGGACAACGAAATCCGATCTACTGGCTGCAATTACTGCCGAACGAGGGGAAGAAATCGTCGCGAAGGTGGATAAATTCCTTCAGACAATTCATCCGGAATCCCTCGATAAGCTGGGGCTGAAAAGCGCACTCGAACACATATTGAGCGAGTTTGCCCATATCATCCTGTCGGATCAAACCGTGGCTTTCTATCGTCTCGTAACTGCGGAAGCCTTGAATTTTCCAGAGGTGGCAACTGCCTTTTACCGGGAGGGGCCGTCCAGAAGTTCTGCAATGGTTGCCCGTTTTCTGGAACAGCAGCAAAAACGTGGGCTGATCAAGCTTGAAGACACAAAGGTTGCAGCTTCCATGTTGTTGAGCATGGTGACTGCAGAACCGTTTCGCATGGCAACACTGGGTCTTGCAGGTGTTCCGGAAGACCGGGAAATTGAGGCACGCGTTGCCATGGCTGCGACACTGTTTCTGGAAGGATGCAGTACGAACCCTGCCAAATAGCCTATCCCTCCAGCAATCCTAAATGGGTCGCAAGCTCGCGCGCCGCAGCCCCGCCCGCGCGGTTTGCGCCTATTGTAGAGGCGGAAGGTCCATATCCAACCAGATGAATACGCGGATCTTTGGCTACCTGCGTCGCCAGCCTGCCTGATATGATGATGCCGCCATTCTCTTCACGGATTTGCAGTGGCGCGAGGTGGTCCAGAGAGCTGCGGAATCCGGTACACCAGAGAATGACGTCCGCTCTCTGTTCTGTACCATCTGCCCAACGAACACCGTTTTCAGTGATATTCGTGAACATGGGCAACCGATTGAGCACACCGCGTGCTTGGGCGGCCCGCAAGGCTGGCGTCCATGGAATGCCCGTTACTGAAACAACAGAACCCGGCACCAGTCCGCGCCTTACACGATCTTCCACAATGGCAACGGCCGCGCGCCCATCCTCAGACGTGAATGGCTGATCGCGAAACTGCGGCTCCTGCCTTGTCACCCAGGTTGTCGACGTGACGCGCGAAATCTCGTCCAGTAATTGCAAAGCGGAAATACCCCCACCAACAACAATGACGTGCTTTCCGGCGAACTCATCGGCTGTCTTATAGTCATGGGTATGAAGCTGGCGGCCCTTGAAACTTTCGGCACCCGGATAGGTCGGGATATAGGGTGTTTCCCACGTCCCGGTCGCGTTGATGATGCCCCGGGCGGAAAAACCTCCCTGCTCCGTTTCGACGCGAAAACGGCCAGATCGTTCGCAGACCACGGTCACTGTCTGCGGCCTGATCACCGGCAGTTCAAACTTTCGTTCATAGGCCGCATAATATTGCGGTACGGCCACCGACGCCTTTACCTCGTCACCGACATCCACTGCATCGGAAAACCGCAAACCGGGCAGATCATGAACGCGGTTGACAGTCGTCAAAGTCAGGGATGGCCAGCGATATTGCCACGCCCCGCCAGCGCCCGGTGATTTGTCCAGAACCAGATAATTCTTCCACGATTTGAGACCAAGTTGCTGCAGATGGTATGCCGAGGAAAGCCCTGCCTGTCCGGCACCAATGACGATTATATCCGCCTTCAGCAAAGTGCGGACGTCGTTCCGCTCTGACGCGTTGTCTGTTTTTCGCTCAGTTGGGGGAAAAAGCATATTATCTGAAGGCATACCCAATCATAAGTTTGATCCAGACGAATTCAAGTGCCCAGCCCTCAACTGTTGCCCATATCCGTTCGGGCCTCAATGGCGCGAACAACGGCTGCCATGTCGTCCTGACCATGTCCAAGGGCCACGGTCTCCCCGTAAAGCGAATAACAAATATCGAGCAAGGGTGAAGCAATGTTTGACTGTCTTGCTGCCGCTGCGATCAGCCGGTTGTTCTTTAAAACATCGCTGATCGAAGTTAACGCCGCAAAATCCCCATCAACCAGCTTATGGGCGCGGAGGCGCGATACGCTGCTTGCCATCGGCCCTGCGTCGAGCACAGCGAGAAATTGTTGCAGATCAAGCTGATGACGCTCGGCAAAATGAAACGATTCGGCGAGGCCAGTGACCATTGTGATCAGAAAGAGATTGATCGACAGCTTCATCAGAAGGGCGGAAGGAACCTTACCGCACTCCACCACCTGATGACACATCGGTTGCATCAATGGTCGTACTTCATCGACGCTCACGGGATCGCCGGCCAGCATTGCCACGAGTAAGCCGGCCTCGGCCGGTTTGCGGGACCCTGAAACCGGCGCTTCGACATAACTACCTCCTGCCGCCCGGATATCAGCTTCAAGCCCGCGTGAATATTCAGCCGAATTCGTACCCATACTGACGACGATGTGCTGCGCAACATTGATGGCGAAATCCGGTGTACCCCGCCCCAGCACCAAATCGTTGGCATCGCTATCGACCATCATCAAAATGACAATGCGCGCCCGAGAAAACACCCCTGCCGGACTATCGGCCACGCGCGCTCCTGCGGCGCGTAAAGGTTCAATTTTATCGGAAGACCGGTTCCACGCGACAAGCGATATCCCAGCTTTGACCAGATTGAGCGCCATAGGCTGGCCCATCAGACCAAGACCGATAAAACCAACATCCATTTAAACCTCCAGCACGAGTTCCGAATTTTCTTCGTACGCTAGCAATCGATGACACATTCGACTATCAAATAGATATGAAGTGATACTTCAGGAAACCATAAGTATGAACACAACTCTCGATATGGATGCCCTGCGAACAATGGTTGTCGGCACGGATATGAAGAGCTTCGCCCGCGCGGCATCTCAGCTCGGCCGTTCGCAATCGGCCATCAGCATGCAATTAAAGAAGCTTGAGCAGCAGACGGGGCAAACCTTGTTTCGTCGCAGTGGTCGCGGGCTTGTTCTGACTGAGGCCGGTGAATCGCTGCTGGCTTACGCCCGGCGGATCATTGCGCTGAACGATGAAGCCACCGCATCTCTTGGCACAATGGCCGCGTCAGCGGCGGTGCGCATCGGATTGCCCCAGGATTTCTTTGATGACGTGATGCCCGAAATCATCACCCGTTTTGCCCTTCTCAGGCCAAATGTTCATGTGGAGGTAGCAGCTGGTCGCAATTATGCACTTGAGGAAGAGGTTCGCACGGGTCGGCTTGATGTAGCCCTTGCATTCTTTCCTGCGGGCTCGGATACGCATGGAACATTGATAGCCTCGCAACAAATATTGTGGTTCGCCAACGAGCATTTAACCAAGCCGCTGAATGGGGATTCGCTTGCGCTTGTCCTGAATGACCATCCGTGCCTCTTCAGGCAAACGGCTTTGCAGACACTGGAAAGCAAAGGGTTGCGTTGGCGTTTATCGCTGACAACGCCAAGTCTGCCGGGCATATGGGCTGCAGTCCGGTCGGGACATGGCCTTTCGCCCAGAACGGCACATGGGGTCCCGGCGGGTATACGCGACATAGGCAAAGAGTTTGATCTGCCTGAACTTCCCCGGATTGAGTTGCGGATGCTGACTGCAAGCAACCTTTCTCCCGCCGCAGTAGATTTGCAGGACATATTAAACGCGGTGGCCACCGAGAAGGTTGGACAGAATCAACAAGCTAATTGACGCGAGATAGGTGCTCGACCAGTTCCCGTGCGTGAGGATGCAAATCATCAAATCTGCGCGCACAAATTGCGAGATGCCGGGTGGCCCATATGTCAGTCAAACGGATCGAATGAATTGTCATTGAGCGGCGATATCTTTTGGCGGCTGTTTCCGGAACGATTCCCACACCGACACCATGCGCAACCATGCGGCAAATGCTTTCAAAAGTCCGCATGCGGATGCGAAAAGAGAGGGGATGTCCAGCGCGCGCCGCATGATCCCCCAGATAATCCTGCAGCGGACTCCCCGCGCTGAGCCCGACAAATTCCTGTCCGGCCACATCCTGAAACGCGATATGGCGATGGCCGGCCCATTTGCTTGACCGGGCGACAACCAGGACAAGTCGATCAATGGCAAAGGATCGCAGTTCGAGTTTTCCGGGGTCAACCGCATTGGTGATGATACCGACATCGGCTGAACCACCAGCCACTGCCTTGACGATTTCCGTGCTGAGACGTTCCTTCAGATCAATATCGACATTCGGTCGGCCAGCGAGAAAGATTGCGAGTTTCTCCGGCAGGAATTCCTTCATTGCAGCCGTATTCGCCAGCAGGCGAATATGGCTTTTCAATCCCTTTGAAAATTCGCCCAGTTCGCCGCGCATCTGCTCGATCTGTTGCAGGACAATGCGGGCATGATGGGCAACCGCATCACCCGCTGGCGTCGGTTCAACACCGCGTCTGCCCCGTTCAAGCAAGGGAAGACCGATCACCTCTTCCATGCCGCGCAGACGTGCGCTCGCGGACGGAAGTGTCATGTTGGCTTGCGCGGCACCATGGGTGATACTTCCAGCTTCCACAACCAGAAGAAAGAGGCGTAAATCTGTGAGGTCAAAGCGCATACATTGCTAGTAACATTCAATCTGCCTTCGTCATAGCCTTAGGCAGAGTATGTTTCTTCCGCATTGTGAAAGGCGCGACGGCAGGCAATCTAAGAGCATGTTTGATTTGCCCCTCGCCTCCCTTCTTATCATTGCGCTCACATTCTTTCTTGCCGGGATCGTCAAGGGCGTCACCGGCATGGGCTTACCGACTGTTGCCATGGGCATTCTCGGCACGATTATGCCACCGGCCGGTGCCGCCGCCCTTCTGCTCGTGCCATCCTTCGTGACCAACGTGCTGCAATTATTGTCCGGACCAAGCTTTGCCGCTCTCGCATTGCGCCTATGGGCAATGATGCTTGCCATTTTATTGGGAACTATCGCCGGGTCCTGGCTCATGGCCAATGATACCGCAGGCTGGACCACAATGGGTTTAGGCGCTGCGCTGATGATCTATGCCGGCTACAGTCTTATGGCGCGGCAACTATCGGTCCCGCGAAATCTGGAGCCTCTCCTGTCACCGCTCATCGGCGTCATCACGGGCGTTGTAACCGGCGCAACAGGTGTGTTTGTCATTCCTGCCGTCCCCTACCTGCAATCGCTCGGTTTGACCAAGGATGATTTGATACAGGCTCTTGGCCTATCCTTTACTGTTTCAACCATAGCCCTTGGCGTCGGATTGACATCAGGCGGAGCCTTGCAGCTCGACAGTTTGAGCACATCCACGCTTGCTCTGGCACCGGCACTATTGGGTATGTGGTGCGGCCAGAAGGTACGCAATGCGATCAGCCCCACATCATTCCGCCGCTGGTTCCTGATCTGCCTCCTGCTGCTGGGGCTGGAACTCGTCTTAAAACAGCTATTCTGACATCCACCTATTGCTCATTTTTCTTGCACTTCTATTTGGGAGCCGCTTAGTTTCGACCGCCAGTTGAAACAAGAGGAATGATCCATGTCGAAACTTTACGTTCGCAGCTTCTCTTTATCCTTGGATGGTTATGGCGCAGGCCCTGATCAAAGCTTAGATAATCCACTTGGCGTGAACGGAATGTCCCTGCACCAGTGGGCCTTTACCACACGCACGTTTCAAAAGATGTTTGGTCAGGATGGCGGCGTAACTGGGATCGATGATGACTTCGCTAAACTCGGCTTCGACAACATCGGAGCGTGGATCCTTGGACGCAACATGTTCGGTCCGGTGAGAGGGCCCTGGCCCGATGATAGCTGGAAAGGATGGTGGGGTGATAATCCGTCCTACCACGCTCCCGTTTTCGTTCTGACGCATCATGAGCGTCCGTCTATCGTGATGGAAGGTGGAACAACATTTCATTTTGTGACAGATGGTATCCAAAGCGCGCTGACACAGGCCAAGGCTGCGGCTGGCGGAAAGGATGTGCGGGTTGGCGGCGGCGTTGATACGGTCAAACAATACCTGCGGGCGCGTCTTATCGACGAGTTGCATCTCGCCGTATCACCGGTGTTTCTGGGCCAAGGTGAAAACCTGTTTTCCGATATTGATCTTCGCAGCCTCGGATACGTTTTTGGCCGCAGTGTAGCCACTCCCAATGCTACCCATCTCATTATTACCAAGGAAAGTTAGGGCAGCAAAAACCCGTGCTGGGCTCACAGCACGGGTTTGATTTGCGCAATCAGTGATCTGACCGGATTACTCTTCGCGCTGACCTGTCAGCTGGAGCAGCAACTGGAAGATATTGACAAAGTTCAGATAGAGCGAGAATGCGCCAAAAACAGCAAGCTTCTGTTGCGATTCAGAATCGAAGCTTTCCGCATACTGTTCCTTGATCGACTGCGTGTCCCAGGCCGTCAAACCGATGAATACCAGCACACCGGCAACCGACACCACGAACTGCAGCATTGATGAACCGAGGAAAAGGTTGACGACACTGGCAACAACAACACCGATCAGGCCCATCATCAGGAATGCACTGAACTGGGAAAGGTCACGTTTGGTTGTGTAACCATAGAGGCTGGTTGCACCAAACATGGTCGCTGCGATGAAGAACGTACGGGCGATGCTGGTTCCGGTGAAAACGAGGAACACCGATGCCAACGACAATCCCATCACCGCACAGAACGCCCAGAACATGGCCTGCGCCGAAGACGCGGACATGGACTGCATCTTGAAAGAGAAGAACATGACAAATGCCAGCGGAGCCAGCATTACGACCCATTTCAGGGGTGTCGAAAAGATGGGTACATAAAGAGCTGGTGTTGACGCAACAACAAACGCAACAACACCGGTCAGGACAAGACCAAGACCCATATAATTGTAGATGCGCAGCATATGCCGGCGCAGACCTTCATCGAAGGCCGCGGAAGACTGGCCGCGAGCCGTGTCCATCCCATAGCGAAGAGGGGTATTCATAAACATGGTTCCTTTCGGTTCATTGGATCAGTAAAGGGTTTTGGCAAGGCTTATCGCAGCGTTTTCGAGATCTGCTGTTGCAGCATCCGAAACGAGCGCATAGGCGACATCGCCAATCTGGAAATAGGCCGCCGAAGTGTCATTCACGCGCACAGCCTTGGGTTTGACGACGTCAAACGTGCCGGGGCGGACGGCAAAGAGTGAAACCGGACCAAGATTATCAGACCGGACTTCCATTTCGACGCTCGGCCCGAAATTGGATGGGAACAGCTGAACATCGCGAACGCTCCACTTGTCTGGCATGGTAGGTATGACGATCCCGGTCGATGCGCGTATCTCGGCAGGGTCATAACTGCGCGTTTGCGGTTGCGATGCCATACCGGCACGGACCGAAGAGGTCTTGTGGGCCATGATGGCATCGGAGACATAGGCCGGTGGAGGCGTCGCAGCCACCACCTTTGAGACTGTCAAAGGGCCAAATCCCGCATGCGCCATCCATCCCAAAGCGAGCAAAACACCAACCGCTGCCACACGCTGCAATCCGCCAAACAGCCGATCGCGTCCGAGGCCTCGTTCCAGACGATGAGCAAGCTCCGAAGTTTCCGGAGAACCCGTCGTGTGGCCCTGCACTAAAGCGAGTCGCAGTTCATCTCGCGACTGCAAATCGGACATAACGCGAGCCGCCTGTTCCGGGTGCTGTGACAAGTAGCGTGCAACCTCAATCCGCCGCAGCGCATCAAGTTGATCGTCAATGTAAGCATCAAGATCAGCTTCGACCACGGGATCAATCGTTTCGGTCATCGCGACCTCCTACAATTTTCAAGTGACCAGATTTGTCTGGCTGCTTTTCTGTTTCCTGCGAACGAAGCGTTGCGCGAGCGCGGCTGATCCGCGACATCAAGGTCCCGACAGGAATGTTCAACGTCCCTGCCGCTTCCTCATAAGAAAGCCCCTCAATAGCCACGAGATGGAGGGCAGACCTCTGCTCCTCGGGCAGCGCAAAAAACGCTTCTCTTATCTGGCCAAGCCGCACGGAATGCTCCTGCGGCGCATCGATGCTCGTCTCATTCAAGAAATAGGCGGTTTCCAGAGTTCGGGCTTCTGTCGCGCTTGAACGCTTGACGTCGATGAACCGGTTATGGAGGATCGACAGCAGCCAGCCACGCAACGTTTTGCCGTGACGAAACCCGCCTCGCCGCTCATAGGCGCGCAGAAGCGTATCCTGAACAAGGTCCTCGGCGTCAGCATCGTTCCGGGTCAGGGAACGGGCATAACGACGAAGAGACCCAAGCTGTCCAACAACATCAAAGCGTGGTTTCGGCGTTTTCATAATGAGTATACGGAGCCCGCGCGGTTTTATTCCCGCTGCATCCTATTATTTTTTACAGCTCAAACAGATTATTTGTTTTGGAAGGGCGCTGACGTGCCCATTCCACGTCGGGCCCTTCATTTGAAGGTTTCGCGGAAATCGTCGCCGATCAAATTGCCAATCCACCAAGCAATGAGCGCCAGTATAGAGCCCGCTCCTTGAGCCGCGCATCGCGCACATAGACCAGATCTTCATTGTCCAACCGTTCAAGTTCTTCGAATGTGAAATTCTCGGCTCCGTTATCATTCCATGCCTGCTGCAATTCCCGGCACGGATGATTGCCGAGACGAAGTGTGAACCATAGACGGTTCTGGATCGTGTCGAGAGTTGTGCTTTGGCCAATCCACGCAGTGCCGGACATGAGGCAGCGAATGGCATAAATCCCCATAATCAACTTTCTTTCCTTGTAGGCGGTCGTCGCAGCTTTCCTGTTTTCAGTTTTCATCCATCATTCCAATCATTTCAGACATTTCGAGCTGCAGACCAAATAACAAGCAATTCGACTTCGGTCAATTTATTACCCGGATGATATTGACTATAGTATTAAAGCCCGGATATAAAACATCGCATTAACAGCGAGCCAATTCCATGACCGACCATCTTTCCAAACCTTGCACCGCCTTCGAAGGCAATCGCATCCTGTCATCAGGCCCTTTGATTGAGGTGGCGCTGGCCGTAAAGAATGCATCTGAAGAAAAGCGCGCAACTGAGCCGCTTCTTGTCTTTGACGACGCCACGGGTCGCGCGATGGATTTTGATTTACGCGGAACCAAGGCGGATATCATCGCCAGACTGGTGCAATCTTCGGTGGCTGCGAGCAATCAACCGAAAGTGCCTCAATCAGTTGCGGAGTCCGCGACTGACACCATCGAAACCGCTCCGCGTGGACGAGGCAGGCCAAAACTGGGAGTGATTGCACGCGAGGTCACGCTGTTGCCGCGCCATTGGGAATGGCTCGCAGCACAAAATGGAGGCGCATCGGTTGTTCTGAGAAGGCTGATAGACGAAGCCAGAAAGGCCGGTGGCAGCGAACAAAAAATACGTGCGGCGCGGGAAGCCGCTTATCATTTCATGTCCGCCATGGCAGGTAACTTACCACACTTCGAAGAGGCGATCCGCGCCTTGTTTGCGGGTGATCGGGAAGCATTCATTGAACACATTGCTGATTGGCCTGAAGACATAAGCAGATATGCAACAAAGCTAGCCTACGGAGACGCTGCCCTCTCCCCATAATCTGACAGCTAGCCTCTTCCAACTACCCACAATCAAATCCTCAGAACTGGAGTGGCCTACCGCTCCGGAAAGGCAGGCTTGTGCCTGACAATCAAGATGAACCAACAAACGACCACACCGGTTGCCTCAAGACCTCTCTGGCAGATCTACCTTGCTATCCTGCTCCCTATGATGCTGACGAATATTCTGCAGTCGGCATCCAGTACGGTTGACGGGATATTTCTGGGTCAGCTTCTCGGGATCAATGCCGTTGCTGCTGTATCCGCATTCTTTCCCGTCATCCTCTTGCTCTTTGCGATTGTCATTGGCGTTAGCAGTGGCGCGACTGTTCTCATCGGTCAGGCATGGGGTGCGGGTGACCATAGCAAGGCTCGAACCGTGGCCGTCACAGCGCTTGCCATGATGATCGTTGCAGGTCTTGCCGTGAGCATCGTCGGCGGCTTGCTGGCTCCAAAGATTATATCGCTGCTGGGAACGCCCGTGGGCATTCAGACTGAAGCCACGACCTATGCAAGAACATTGCTGATCGGGATGCCGTTTATCTTCATACTCTGGCTGGTAACATCAATGAGCCGTGGCGTATCTGATGCGGTGACACCGTTATGGGCATTGTTGGTTGCCACGATTATCTCCCTGATTTTCACACCCGCCCTGATCCTCGGCTGGTTTGGTCTGCCTCAACTCGGCGTCGCCAGTGCGCCGGTTTCAACGATTATTGCGTCCATCGCCGCCTTGCTTTGGCTCGGCCAGCATTGGCGGCGCAAGAACCATCCCCTTGCCCCTGACTTTCGGCAGTTGCTGAAAATACGCATCAATCCTATCATGGCCAAAGTCATCCTGCGTATCGGTGTGCCGATGGCTGTACAGATACTCACTATGGCGATTGCCGAGATTGTGCTGCTTGGTCTGGTAAACCAGCACGGTGCACAAGCAACAGCCGCCTATGGAGCAATCAACCAAATATTGAACTGGGTGCAGTTTCCGGTCATGTCGCTCGGCATCACGACTTCGATCCTTACATCCCATGCCATCGGGGCGGGACGACCGGAGCGGATCAGTAAGATCTTACGGACGGGACTCATGCTCAATATCGTCACCACCGGCAGTTTTGTCCTGCTTGGCTACACCCTTGCCAAACCCATTATCGGTCTGTTCATCACCGACCGCGACGTCGTGGCTTCGGCAACCCACCTTCTGCACATTGTTCTGTGGAGCCTGCTTCTCGTTGGGGCAACAAGCGTCCTGACTGGCGTCATGCGTGCCAACGGAACAGTTTTTGGCCCGACAGCTCTATCAATTCTGGCTATTCTCGCAATCGAGATACCTTTGGCGTACGGGCTGAATGCCCGGCTTGGCCTGCCCGGGATTTGGTTCGCCTATGCCACGACGTTTGTCTCGATCTTGCTCTTCCAGTCGCTGTTCTTTCACTTCGTATGGCACAAGCAACAGGTCTCACGACTGATCTAGATCTAACCCTCAAGGTTGCTGCGCGCCGGTTGTTGTCACATAGATCGCGTAAAGCGATTTCGTCGCCGTGATGAACAACCGGTTGCGACGGGGGCCTCCAAAAGTCAGGTTGGAAACGCCCTGGGGGACTTTGATCTTACCAAGCAATACGCCGTCGGGACCAAAACAGTGAATGCCATCGGCCGCACTTGACCACAGATTGCCATCCGTATCGACCCGCATACCGTCTGGAATCCCGTTATCAATATGGGCGAATACACGACTATTGTTCAATGTCCTTCCATTGACAACATCAAATACGCGGATATGCCTTGGCGCGCCTTCCGTATGGCTTGCACCGGAATCTGCAATGTAAAGCAGGCTTTCATCCGGTGAAAAAACAAGGCCATTGGGCTGAAGGAAATCGGTTACAACAGCTGAAATGTCGCCGTTCTCGGGATCAAGCCGATAGACATTGCGTGACGGCTGTTCAGGATCCGATTTATACCCCTCATAATCAGAGAGAATTCCATAGGTTGGATCAGTAAACCAAACCGAGCCATTCGAATGGACGACGACATCGTTGGGAGAATTAAGCTTCCTGCCAAGATATTGATCCGCCAGAACAGTTATGGTTCCATCCACTTCGGTTCGGGTGACCCGGCGCGCACCGTGCTCGCATGATACGAGGCGGCCTTGCCGATCCCGTGTATGACCATTGGCAAAATTGGAAGGTGACCGGAAGACGGAAACACCCCCATCCGGCACCCAGCGCAACATGCGCTGGTTGGGAATATCGCTCCACAAAAGGCAATTGCTGTCATTGAACCACACCGGTCCCTCGGCCCAACGGCAGGAAGAATACAGTTCCTCAAGCGCTGCACTTCCGACAATGAGAGACCGAAAACGTTGATCGTGAATTTCGTAAAGCTCGGTATTGGCCATTGGGGGGATACACCAGTTTAGCGTTGGTCAAAATTGCATCGACCGGCAATCACAATCACGCTGATGATGATAGTGCCTGTCATGACCGCCAAATCTATAGGTATTGAGCATCGACACAAGTGATGGATCACAGGCCCTTGAGCCTATGATCCGAGCCTTGGGAGGCTAGAGCGGTTTCATCAGCTGCCGTATTTCCCAATCAGCGATCTGCAGGAGCCGATAGACCTGCATTTTGCTGTGATGGTATTGAGCTATGTCATTACCACCGGGGTGATAAACTTTATCGATATGGGACATTACGCCCATCGCTTCACTGGTTGACGAAAATGCCCCGGCGGCCATCGCTCCCAGAATGGCAGCGCCCAGCAATACGGGCTCACTGCTCGTCGGAACTGCAACGGGAACGCCCGTCGTATCGGCGAGAATTTGACGGACCAGTTCTGACTGTGCCGCTCCGCCGCTGGCAACAACTATCGCAATGTCGATGCCTTGTTCTTTCAGGGCATCGATGATCTGGCGGCAGCCATAACCAAGACCGCACAGCCCTGCAACATACAGATCAACCAATCCCGATACGTCCCGGTTTGCATCAGCTCCGGCAATAATAGCCCTGGCATCGGGATCAGCATTGGGAGAGCGATTGCCCAGGAAATCCGGCAGGACATGCACACTTCGCGCGCGGAGTGCAGGTTCACTCAGGTTTGAGCCACCTATCACGGCCTGTTGTTCAAGCCATGCTACAAGTGACATGCCGCCTTCCGCAGCGAGTATGTCTGCCTCTGGAGAGGCCGGATGCATGTGTATCAACTGATCAATGGCCGCACCCGCCGCCGATTGACCAGCTTCATTGAGCCACAAATCCGGGACCATGGCCGAATAATACGGACCCCAAATACCTTTCACGTAAGTTGGCTCGCGTGTCGTTGCCATGGCACAGGCGGAGGTACCAAAGATGTAGGCAATTGAATTTTCCAACGGGCCCAGTCCGCTCGCTCCGACAGTGCCAATTCCGCCAGCATGGGCATCAATGAGTCCAGCACCGACGGGCGTGCCCGCATTCATTCCGAAATCGAGAGCGGCTTGCGAAGTCAGTCCACCAGCCAATGGTGTTCCCGCCGCAACGACCTTCGAGCCAATTTGCTCAAAGGCGTTTTCTGTAAGTTCGCCCAAGCCAATGCTATGAAAATAGCTCTCATCCCACCGCCTTTCATGAGCAAGGTAGGTCCACTTGCATGTGACCGTGCAAACAGATCGAGCAAGACTGCCTGTCATCCGCCATGTCAGATAATCGGAAAGATCAAAGAAATGGGCGGCAGATGCAAAACTATCCGGCTTGTTTTCCTTAAGCCAAAGCAATTTCGGCGTTTGCATTTCCGGCGAGAGCTTGCCACCGACATAATGCAAAACCGGATGACCCGTTGCATTGATACGTTCCGCCTGCTCGGTTGCCCGGTGGTCCATCCAGACGATGACGTTACGTTGCGCATCATTGGATGGGCCCACCGGCACTGGCAAACCGTTTTGGTCTACCACTGCAAGTGAGCAGGTGGCATCGACGCCAACACCGGCAATATCAGACGCAACAATACCGGCCGACCCAATGGCGGCTTTTACGGATTTTGCGACGGCAGCCCATATATCATCCGTTGATTGTTCGACAATTTCGCCAGCCTCATACCACGTGCGAACAGGGTGTTTGGCGGAAGCAAGCAGCACTCCCTGTTTGTCAAACAACCCTGCACGCGCGCTGCCGGTACCGACATCAATCCCAAGAAACACGCTGCTGCTCACGCTTTTTACTCGGCAGCCTGGCGCAAGCGCGGAACCATCAAGACTTTGACAGCATCCGGCCGCGCGGAAACTTCCAAGGCCTCATCCCAGTCATTCATGTCATAGTGGTGGGTGACGATCCCTTTCGAGGTGACAAGCTTGCGATCAAGAAGATCGATAGCAACGGGATAACAATAGGGGCCTAGATGCGCACCACGCAGATCGAGTTCCTTGCGGTCGCCGATAATGGACCAATCGGCTGTGGTCTCATGACCAAAGACCGAAAACTCCACGAACCGCCCCAGCTTGCGGATCATTTGCAGCCCTTGCGTCACGCCGATCGGCGCACCTGTTGCCTCGATATAAACATCGCAGCCATAGTCCTCGGTCAGCGCCTTGATGCGGCCAACCGCATCCTCATTTTTTGGATTGATCACGATATCGGCTCCGAACTTCTTGGCCAGTTGCAACCGCTCATCGACAGGATCAATGACGATAAGTTTCTTTGGTGTCTTCAGATGGGCAATTTGCGTCATCATCAATCCCAATGGGCCGGCGCCAGCAATGACCACGACATCGTCGAGTTGGACATCACCCCGGTTGACCGTATGGATGGCACAGGCAAGAGGTTCGACAATCGCAGCGTCTTCCAAAGGCATATTGGATGGAATTTTGTGTACACGGGCGTTGGATGGGATGCGCATGTATTCAGCCAACCCGCCATCGGCCACATCCTGCTGGAAACCGAAAATGTCGTGCTTCTCGCACATCCAGTAAGAACCGGATTGGCAATAGCGGCATTTGCCGCAAGGAACGATCTGTTCAGCAATGACAGTATCCCCAAGGGCGACGCCGAAATGCAGATCAGCGCCCGGTCCCATTTCGGCCACGTAGCCGAAGAATTCATGGCCCGCGACAACCGGCGCTTTGACCCATGGGTCCTTCCAGAACATATCAGCGCCGGACCAGCACTTTCTGTCCGATGCGCAGATACCGCAGGCTCCGATCCGGATGACCAGTTCATTTGGCCCAGCAACGGGTTTGGCGATCATCTCGACCCGGTAGTCTTTGGGCCCGTGGCAAACGATGGCAGTCATTGTGTCAGTCATTTTTCATACTCTGCAAGTTGGTTGATTGGAAAGATTCAGCTGCGCCGTTCGCGGCCGATGTAAATGGCAAGAAGAATGATCCCGCCCTTGATCACATTCTGGACGTAAGGGTCGACACCCATCATGTTCAGACCGTTATTCAGCACACCCAACAGCAAGGCTCCGATGAGCGTGCCAATAACAGAGCCACGCCCGCCCGCTATCGAAGTCCCTCCGAGAACAACTGCCGCGATGGCATCAAGTTCAAAACCGGTGCCGGCATTGGGCTGTCCGCTCATGAGACGGGAGGTCAGAACGATGGCTGCAATCGATGCGGTGAAGCCGCTGAGAACGTACACAAACAGTTTGGTACGGCTAACGCGTACGCCGGAAAGGCGCGTCGCAGTTTCATTGCCACCGATTGCATAAACATGCCGCCCGAACGGCGTTCGTTCCAGCAGCACCCATGCCAGCACATAAACAACAAGCATGATGAGAATCGGCATCTGAACGCCCAGAACCGTACCGCCGCCAAAGAACTTGATCCATGATGGCAGGCCGCTGATGGGATAGCCGCCTGAATACATGAGGCCAAATCCGCGCGCTATGCCCATCGTGGCAAGGGTGACGATGATTGACGGCATTCCCGCAAACGCGACCAGCCCGCCATTAAAGACACCAATACCGATGCCGATACCAATACCTGCCAGAAGAGCCAGCGATGCGTTGAGACCAGCAACCATGAGCCCCGCGGCAATGGTCCCGGCAAGCGCCATGACAGCACCGACCGATAGATCAATCCCGCCAGTCAGAATGACGAACGTCATGCCAGCGGCGATGATGGCAATGATCGATACCTGCCGCATGATATTGGTGATGTTTGCCACGGACAGAAAGCTGTCGCTGGCAAAAACCATGATGATGGATACGGCCAGAAGCCCTAGCAATGGATAAAAAATCGGGGACTGCCTGAGCACCCGCAGCAGATTCTGCTGCTTCAATGCCATACCAGTCGCCATCTGTGTTTGATCAGACGAAGTCATGATGGATACCTGCATTGTGGTTGGTTTCACCTGCCGTTGCGTAACGCATGATGTCCTCAGGCGTGATCTGCGGCGGTTCAAGAATGGTGGCAATCCTGCCCTGTTTGAACACAGCCACCCGGTCAGACATACCGACGATCTCAGGCAGTTCCGAAGAGATCATGACAATGGAAAAACCACGTTCAGTCAGTTCGCGCATGAGCTGGTAGATTTCCGCCTTGGCGCCCACATCGATGCCGCGCGTGGGTTCGTCAAAGAACAGGATATCGGCATGGTGATTGAGCCATCGGGCGATGACAACCTTTTGCTGATTGCCTCCAGACAGACTATCGACACGACTTTCCGGGCCGCTGGCCTTCAGCTTCACCTTTTTCATCATGTCGAGGGCACTGTCGTGCTCGGCCTTTCCGTCGATGAAAAAATGCCATTGTTTGTATTTGCCCAGATTGTTGAGCGTCATATTGTTGCGCACGCTGGAGGACGCAATCAGGCCCTCGCCTTTCCGATCTTCCGGCAACAGTCCGATCCCTTGCAGCAGCGCATCGCTTGGGCTGGAAAGCTTGGCATCTTTTCCATGCACCCTGACCTTTTTACGGATCGTCGAGATTGCTCCGATGATCCCAAGTGCGGTTTCCGTTCGACCTGAGCCCACAAGTCCGGCAAATCCCAGAATTTCGCCCTTGTAGAGACTGAAACTATTGACCGGGTCACCACCCGCCAACTGCAACTCAATGACATCGAGTGCGATCTCGTTTCTCGGCGGATTAAACGGCTTTGACGGAAAGCTCTTTTCGATCTTCCGGCCAACCATCAGTTCGACCAGTTCATCGATATTTGTCGAGCCTACAGCCCGTTCACCAACAAAACTGCCATCCCGCAAAACAGTGATCCGGTCACAGATTTCAAAAATCTCATCGAGGTGATGTGAAATGAAAATCATTGCAACACCCTGACGCCGCAGTTCCCGCATGATGGCAAAGAGATGCTCGGCTTCGCTTGGTGTTAATGTTGCGGTGGGCTCATCGAGAATGAGAATGCGTGCATCAAGCGCCAGTGCCTTGGCAATCTCAATGAACTGCTGCTGCGCGATGCTCAAATTCTGCACCGGCTCATCCAGCGGAATAGTAATGCCGAGCCTGTCGAGCAGTTCTCTCGACCGCTGGCGCATGCGTCCGCGCTGCAGCATGCCGAAAGCAGAGCGCAGCTCTCGCCCGAGAAATATGTTTTCAACCGCGTTGAGATAGGGGATCAGGCTGAATTCCTGAAAAACGATACCAACGCCTGCCTTGACTGCATCCTCATAGCGGGCAAAGACACAATCCTGTCCTTCAATCAGAATTCTGCCCGCATCCGTCCTGTGGACACCGCATAGAATTTTCATCAGCGTCGATTTTCCAGCACCATTTTCACCCAGCAGCGCGTGGATTTCACCGGCCTTGACGATCATGCTGACATCGGTCAACGCCTTGATGCCGACAAAGCTCTTTGAAATATTCTCGACTTGCAAAAGTGGGCTCATCGTTGCGTTCCTCCGCAATGAGGTTTCCCGCGTCTGGCGGGAAACCTCATGCTGGTTACCAGCTGAAACCAGATGCGTTCTTTGCATCGACCACGACCACATCGATCGGTAACGCTTGCGGAACGACCTTTGCACCCCAGTGCTTTGCCAAAGCCAAGGCGAGACCAATGCGCACCTGATCACGGGGAAACTGGGCTGTCGTTTCGATGAAGGCTCCGCCTTTGCCGATGGCTTCAACAGCCTCAGGCGCACCATCCACGGAGGTGAGTTTGATATCCTTGCCACTGGCTTCGATTGCCGAGAGCACCCCCATCGAACCACCATCATTGACCGAGAAAATACCCTTCAGATTGGGATGCGCCTGGATCATGTTTTCGGTGACACTCAGGGCTGTGTCGCGTTCCTGCTTGCCGTTCTGCACTTCTACGATCTTGATACCAGGCACTTCGCCCAATGCTGCCTTGCATCCTTCAACACGCTGCAGAATGGGAACAACAGGAATGCCGTCCAGTATGGCGACCTCTCCGGAACCACCAAGTGCCTGCGCGAGATACTTGCAGGACATATAACCGGCATCGCGGTTTTTTGAGCCTACGAAACTGTCCACCGGACCAGAAGCATTGGCATCCACCGCAACAACGATAATACCGGCGTCATGGGCCGCTTGCACCGCAGCTTCGATACCACTGGAATCAGTTGGATTGACGAGAAGGATATTGATGCCTTGCTGGATCATGTCTTCAACATCGGCGATCTGCTTGGCCACGTCGTGTCGAGCATCCGTAACGACAACTTCGGCTCCGAGCGATTTTGCTGCCGCGTTCAACGCATCCTGCATGCTGACGAAATAAGGGTTGTTGAGCTCCTGAAAAGTCATGCCGATTTTAAGCGGCTTGCTTTGGGCGAAAGCCACAGCCTGGCTGCCGCCAATCAGAATTGCCGCGACTGATGCCGCCTTGATGAATGAACGCAACATTGTGTCTCCTCCACTTGTTGTTTGCGCTACAGATAAATCTCTCCCTTTCGCAGGAACGGTTTTCGCGTTTCTACGTCAGTACTCAGTCAATGGTGGTCGTGTTTGCTGCCGGTCAGGCAGCTGCCTTCCTCGCGAACTGTTCTGCGTGCAGCACGCGGAATCTCGAGGGTGCCATTGCTTTCAGTGCCAAAAACTGGCGATTGAAATTCGAAAGATTATTGAAGCCCACCTCGTAGCAAATATCCGTAACGGACATACCCTCCTCGCTCATCAGCAGCTGACAGGCGAGATTGATGCGCAACCGGTTGATATATTGCACGGGCGTCATACCCGTGTGCTTGTGAAAGGAGCGGGAAAATGCACTTGCGCTCTGACCCGCAATCGCCGCCAGGCTGCTTTCCTTCTTCGGCGATGTAAGGTTTTCGGCGATGTAGGACAAAACCTTGTTCATCGACACGGACATATAACCCGACGGGTCTGGCATGTAGTTGTGGCTTGCCAGCGGCTTGCGCTCCGGTGCATTGACCAATTGATGAATGATCTGCATGAAAAGAGCGATACGGCGTGCACCATGCGCATCGACAAGCTCACTCAAATTGGGTTTTACGGCTTTCGCTGTCTCCGGATCAAAGAGCAATCCGCGCGGGCTCTCCTGCAGGATCGTCTTGAAAACAGCAAGTTCCGGAAATACGTCCATCGTATTTTCAATAAACCGTTCAGTGAACTGGACGATCAGGCCACGCCTCTCGATGACCTGACCTTCGGGCACATTGCTAACCCAATTGTGGGGCAGATTTGGTCCGGTCAGAATAAGGTTACCTGGTTCAAATTCACCGATGAAATCACCGACGAAATAACGACCGGATGTTTCTACAATCAAATGGATTTCATATTCAGGGTGAAAATGCCAACGAACTGTATGATAAGGATAACCGTGCGACCAAGCTTTGAAGGCCTCACCGCGACAAATCTGTACAACTTCAAGATCTGGTCTCATTGGCCCTCCTCCGGCAATGAAACGCACTGAGCCGTCTGCGTTGTTAATTCGGATAACGAGCCGGTTTGCTTGTGGTGTTGATCCTCCTCCAAGTTCACCGGCCATTCTCTGGCTCTTGAACAAAACACTAAACGCGCGATAGCAATTCAGCTACCTCGTTTTCAGCGCCACACTGATACTTTTTTGATATTTTGCTTACTCAAACTTCAAAATATGCACCAGCGATACGCTGATTGGATGGCTGATTGTGAAAACCTATCCCCTATCCGGATTAGCCGCACGACGCAGAATCTCAACAACCATTTCGGAAGCTTTGATGAGCGACCCAACCGGAAGAAACTCATAGAGCGAGTGGAAGTTGTGAGCCCCACAAAAGAGATTGGGGCATGGCAAACCTTTTTCCGAGAGTACGGCTCCATCATAACCACCGCGCATCGGAATGGACTTGGGCTCCACGCCAATTGCCCGCATTGCTTCCAGTGCCAGATCGACCGGATAGCGATTAGCGCCCTGCAGGCTTTCGGCAACGTTGCGATACATGGGCGTATAAGTGGAAACTACAGTCTGGGCACCATGGAGCTGGTTGAAACTTTCAACAAGGGTCTGCACGAAGTGACGCCGATGCTCAAAACCGGCCTGTGTAAAATCGCGGATATCGAGGACAATTCGAGCCTCGGCAACGGTGCCATGGAGGGATTTTACCCAATAATAGCCTTCCCGGTTTTCCGTATATTCAGGACGCTCCCCTGCCGGAAGCATCGATATGAACTGCTGGGCAAATAGAACCGCATTGCGCAGCTTTCCTTTGGCGGACATCGGGTGAGCCGTCTGGCCCCGCACCGTTATATGGAACTCGCCCGCGTTCCAGTTCTCATAGACAATCTCGCCGATCGCACAACAATCCAGTGTGTAGGCGAAGTCTGCGTTAAGAGATGCTACATCCAGCGCCTTGGCGCCCAGAAGACCGATTTCTTCATCCGGAACAAAGACAACCTTCACGTCGCCATGCTCGATCTGCGGATTTAACTGAAGGGTCTGCATTGCATGCATGATCTCGGCGATGGCCGATTTGTTGTCTGCGCCGAGCAGGCTCGTTCCATCTGTGACGATGATGCGGTCACCGACATAACGCTCAAGTTCAGGGAACTCGCCTGCCCGCATGACGACACCGAGCGCTTCGCTCAGCACGATGTCACCACCGTTGTAATCTATGATTTGAGCATGCGTATCCGTGTTATACTCGTGGCTGGTATCCAGATGGGCTACCCATGCAACGGTCGGAATTTTGCGGCCTTTATCCATCACGTTGGATGGAAGCGTACCCACTACGATTGAATGGTCTCTTTCCTCAACGCTCAGACCCAACGCACGCAATTCGCCGGCCAGCAAACGCGCCAGAACCGTCTGCCCCGAACTGGAGGGCAGATGCCCCGCCCCCGGCACTGTGGTGCTGTTGATGCGGGTGTAATTCAGAAATCGTTCAACAACGTCCATCGGGGTTCCTTACATCTGACCGAGGGGCTGATTTCAATGATTCCCCCTCTTGCGACAAGTGTTTATTGATTGATACATTTGTATTGCATTGTTTCAAACCCTCGGTGATAAATTCTAATCCCAACAACTGCGGCAAGTTGATTCCTAGAAGAGACAGGACGATATGAAACTCCCCGAAAAGATTTTTTCAGCGACCATTCTAGCAATCGCATTGAGTGGACCGGCATTAACCGCTGCCTCGGCAAAAACATTGATCTATTGCTCGGAAGCCTCCCCGGATGGCTTCGATGCTGCTGCCACCACATCAGGTGCAACCTATGACGCCTCCGCGCGCAACGTTTCCAATGGTCTTATCAAGATAAAACGCGGTTCAACCGAACTTGAGCCCGGACTTGCCGAGAGCTGGGCTATTTCCGCAGATGGCAAAGAATATACATTCCACCTTCGTAAGGGCGTAAAGTTTCAGACCACCAGTTATTTTACCCCAACACGGGATTTCAATGCCGACGATGTCATATTTACCTTTGATCGGCAGGGCAACAAAGCCAATCCCTACAATGGCAAAGGCGTTTGGCCACAGTACAATTCCTATTCATTTCCAAGCTTGATCGAAAAAATCGAAAAACTTGACGACAATACCGTCAAGTTCATCCTCACCCGGCCAGAGGCAACGATGATTGCCTCCTTGTCCCTCACATTTGCGGTGATCCAGTCAAAGGAATATGCGGACAAGCTTCTGGCTGAGGGTAAGCAGGATCAATTTGGTCTGTTCCCTGTCGGGACAGGACCCTACCAGTTTGTCGATTATCAGCCGGATACGGTCATTCGCCTGCAGGCTAATCCTGATTATTGGGGAGGCAAACAAAAGATCGATGATCTGATCTTCGCCGTCACGCCTGATGCCTCTGTCCGGTATCAGAAACTGAAAGCGGGTGAATGCCATGTTATGGCCTATCCTAATCCGGCGGATATTCCAGAGATGAAAGCCAATCCTTCGATCAATGTGCTGCAAAAAGAGGGCCTTAATGTTGGTTTTCTGGCGTATAACACATTGGCTGTTCCATTTAACGACGTTCGCGTGCGCAAAGCCATCAATATGGCTGTCAATAAGCAGGCGATTATCGACGCAATTTATGGTTCGACCGGCATTGTCGCCGTCAATGCAATCCCGCCCGGCGTCTGGTCTTACAACAAGACGATTAAGGACGATCCATACGATCCGGAGCAATCGAAAAAATTGCTGGCCGAAGCAGGCGTGAACGATCTTTCCATGAAGATCTGGGCAATGCCGGTTCAACGTCCTTATATGCCGAATGCGCGCCGCGCGGCCGAGATGATGCAAGCCGATTTGGCGAAGGTAGGGATCAAGGTCGAAATCATTTCCTATGATTGGACCGAATATCTGAAAAGATCGTTGGAAAAGGATCGGGATGGCGCTGTCATCGTTGGTTGGACCGGCGGAATTGCCGATCCGGACAATTTCCTTGCAGCTCTTCTCGGCTGTCAGGCTATAGGCAGTGGTAATCGCGCCAACTGGTGCAATGAGGATTTTGAGAAGCTTATTCAAGCTGCGAAACTCACGACGGATCAGGCCGAGAGAACCAAGCTATACGAACAAGCGCAAGTTGTGTTCAAAGAACAGGCACCATGGATGACGATTGCCCATCAGGTCGTGCAACAGCCCATCAGTGCCAAGGTCAAAGACTTCCGGGTTGATCCATTTGGCGGCAACCTCTTCGAAGATGTTGATATAGAAGAATAGGAAAGACACGCAACTGAGCAAGGGCTAACTTGCTCAGTTGCCGATTTCCATCCGATACCGAACCGGATGCTGACGACGTGACGCGGAAGAACGTTTTATTGAACGGCTATTTTCATCTGAACAAATTCCGCCACCGACGAGGTGCCCAGCTTTTCAGAAATATTGGCTCTATGTGCATCGACCGTTCGCAGCGAAATGTTTAGGGCGCCGGCAATTTCCTTCGAGCCCCATCCCCTGCAGACGAGGCTAAGGATTTCATTTTCACGGCGAGTTAATGTCGCAAGCAACGCCTCTGTTTCCCGTTTTTCCAACGCAACCACGAGCGCTCGATCTGCCTTGGTCAAGGCCTCGAACAATTGCTCCTGATCAACGGGCTTTGAAAGAAAGTCCACAACACCGGATTTGAATGCATCCCGGCAACTGTTCAAATCGCCATGTCCGGTAATGATTATGATCGGCCATATAATATCTCTCGATATCAGTTCCCTCTGCAATTCCAGTCCCGACAGTTCGGGCATCTGCAAATCCAGAAGCAAATAACCGGGCGGTAGCGGATCGACGTTTTGGAGAAAGTCTACAGGATCGCTGAAGGTCACAACATCTATCTTGTACGCTTCGAAGAGCAGGCAAAGCCCTTCCCTGACCGCAGAATCATCATCAACGAGGTAGACCGGATAGCGCATCAAAGCATCACCTTGTCCAGTTGTGACAGACCCAGTGTAAATTGGGCACCTCGGTCATTCAAGACATTAACTTTGTTGCCGATCATACCGAACTTTCAACATCGAGAACGAACTCGAACTTGCAGTCTTCCAAGTGACGACCCGCCGATTGGTGGCAAGCGCCACCACTTACAGGTATTAACCCCATCATTGGGGATAGTGTTACTGGAACACTCAAGCGGACAAATGAAGCCAATTCTCCCAATTTTCATGCCCATGAGGGAGGAGAACAATGCTTAGGGCATAGTTCTTCATCCCCCAGATCGCGCCGGCACCAATTACGCACGGATACGAAACTAAAAAATACGTCGATGAAATACTGCCACAAGAATAGGCTTCAACGATTTAACCGTAGATGGCTTGGCAATTCGGCATTATGAAACCCCTGTATAAATCTCCATAAAATACGAACTCATTCAAAAACAATGTTGCACTAGTGCAATAGGATCATAGCGCATGCGGATAATACATTCGTATTTGTACCTAGCGGTACGATTCTGACATTGTATGTTGTGCATGATGTCAAATTCGTTCCCTGAAACCTTTGGCGTTCAACCCGGACAGCAACATTTTGCATGTCCAGTTACCCAGATCGAGCGCCAAGCCTTAAATTCATCGAACACGCCATCGAACCGGCTCGGGATGCCGCAAGGAATACCCAACCCTAGGTAGCCATACATATTTATTCTGATCTGGCCGCGTACTACACTGCCCTGAGTTGCCTCAACTGAGAGGCTCTTCGGACACACGTTGGAAATAATGGCAAATGTCATCTACCGTATAATGGACAAGGCATGAATGATTTCCAGACGGCACACTCGATCAAACCGCGAGAGTTATACCGCTTTAAGCGTGCAGCTCAAGATGTTCTGATGATAGCGCTTTATCGAAACAAGATGAATCCTGCAGTCCTCAAATCAATCGTTGCCGATGATGCGGTGAACGCGATTATCACCCTGCTCATCCACGCGCAGCGTGCGGACCAGGAACAAAAATCTACGAGAAGGCAAATCCGCCGCGCAAAGATGGCACACGTCACCCAGGCACGAGCCTCCCGTGTCTCCTTAGCCGCTCCCAAACTCAAACAAAGCAATCCCAGTGAAAGCGCAAATGAGGTCGAGCAAAGTGCAGAAACTTGCGCAACGTCGGAGTAACGGCGCTGGAATGCAACTACGGCCAAGCTGACGGGCGATCAGCCTTCCTCAAGCAATCCATTGCGTCAACAATCGACAGGTGCGAGTGGCCAATTACGCGGTCCTTTACGCCCAAGACCCACGCAATGAATAAATCATTGTAGCAGGCTTTTTCTGACGAAAAAGGCAACGGGCTCTGCAAACGTGTGTTCATTTGAATGAAGAATGACAAAGCAACAAATCACTCGCAATAGGTAATACTACGTATGTGCCCCGATCGCACACCGGGCGAAATAGCTTGGACGACAAGGATCGTTACAGAGATTCGTCAGGATTTTCGGTGAAACGTCATGCTGGTTTCCCACCCAACAATTAATCTCTTCGACTGCATATCTGGTAAATATGCAGTTCCATGAAGGTTTTGACATTTCACTATCCATACTGCTCATATAGCGCCCACTGATGTTTTGACGGTACAGTCAAAAATGCCAACGCGGGAGCTAGCATGGACCTTGATTTTGATAATGGATCGACAAGGAAAACAGCACCGCAACCAACGACACCCAGCGGCACGAAGGCCTCCGCTATCGGAACGCTGGGTAATCTTCTCGGTCGCGCCGGTATCCGGATTAATGGCGACGCTCCATGGGATATTCAGATCAAGGATGAAAGAGCCCCCACCCGCATACTGGCTCAGGGTAGCTTGGGACTTGGCGAAAGCTACATGGATGGCTGGTGGGATTGCGCATCTCTGGATATCTTCTTTGAACGGATATTTCAGGCCAATCTGACAGAGCATGTCACGGCAAAAGACATTGTGCAGACATTGAAGGCACGTTTGCTCAACCTGCAGAATAGCAGGCGGTCATGGCAGGTCGGCAAGGCGCATTACGATGTTGGCAATGACCTTTTTTCTGCAATGCTCGATAGCCGCCTGACCTATTCCTGCGGATATTGGAGAGAGGCCGACAATCTCGAAGATGCGCAGGCAGCAAAGCTCGATCTCGTTTGCCGTAAACTCGGCCTTCAGCCCGGAATGCGGCTTCTGGACATTGGTTGCGGCTGGGGCAGCCTTATGCAATTTGCTGCAGAAAACTACGGCGTTTCCTGTATTGGCTTGACGATATCCAAGGAGCAGGCAGAGTTCGCGCGTCAAAAGCTAAGCGGACTGCCCGTGGAGTTTCGTCTGGCCGATTATCGCTCGTTCAATGTAGACGGGCAGGAGAAATTCGACCGTATCGCATCAATCGGCATGTTCGAGCATGTTGGCCACAAAAATTATGGTGCTTTTTTCGATACCAGCAAACGCAGTCTGGTCGCAGACGGATTGTTTCTGCTGCACACGATTGGAAGAAAACGCACCCGGAACGTCATAGACCCGTGGTTCGATCGCTATATTTTCCCGAATGGTGAACTGCCATCCTTGAATGAAATATCCACCAGTGTGGATGGCCGGTTTGTCATCGAAGACGTTCACAATTTTGGCGCCGACTACGACAAGACGCTGATGGCGTGGCATGCTCGATTTGAAGCGGCATGGCCGCAATTCGCGTTGAAGTACGGCGAGCGGTTCTATCGGATGTGGCGATACTATCTCCTGTGCATGGCAGGATGTTTCCGGGCTCGCCAGATACAGCTTTGGCAAACAGTCCTTTCACCGTCAGGTGTTCCGGGAGGCCATCTGCGCCATTCCTAGGACGCCAATGTAAATCATGTTGGCGGAGGCGTTCTCACGGTGGACCTGGGTGCGTTTATCCGTCAGCACAAAGCTACTCGCACGAACGAATGTAAATCTATCAGAACACTTGTATTGTGAATTCATCACGCATAGGATGTTTTATATCAGAAAGAATTTTCTTCATTTTTTTCCACTCATGAAAGTCAGCCCATTTGCGGGATCATCTCGACCAGACCGATCGTCGGCTCGTCAAACTGCTTTCACAGGATGGGCAGCTCGCCATTACGCGGCTTGCCGAGATGATGGAGATATCCGTACCCACGGTGCGGACCCGTCTGCGCAACCTGCTTGACCGGGATCTTCTCAAGATTACAGGGTCGCTCAATCTGACCGAGCGGCCGGAATTGATCTCGGCGATTGTCGGCGTCAATGCACAAGGGCGTGGCCGAGCCCGCGAGATTGCGCGGCGCATTGCGGAATTACCCTTTGTGAGTTCCGCATCCGTGGTGACAGGACGGTTCGATATCATTGTCGAGGTTGTCGTTGCCGGGGATGTCGCTGATCTTTACCGCGTCACAAGTGAATTGATTCCCGCGGTCGGCGATCTGGGAGAGATCGTTCGCACCGAAACCTTCGTGGTCATGGCGTCATGCAATAAATGGGTGACCTTGCCGGAAGGCTGCTGGTCGGAAGGTCCCGACCCAACGCCTGTTGAATGATTGAGTTGGAAGATCCCGTCCGAGGAGGTCGGACTATACCAATAACGCCTAAAAATAGGCGGGGCATATAACGAGGAGGAACAGAGAATGAAGGTTGCCAAACTGGTTATCGCAGGTCTTGCGATGCTCACTGCGGCCAGCACTGCAAATGCCGGAACGCTGGATGATATCGTCAAGCGCGGGGAATTGCGTGTTGCGGTACAGACGCAGGGCCCTCCCTTTTCCATGGTTGATCAGGCAGGCAAGCGCACCGGCAGTTCCGTGGAGCTTGCCGAGCTGATGGCAAAGGAAATGGGCGTAAAGATCAGCTTTCTCGACTTTGATTGGGATGGTCTTATTCCGGCGCTTCTGTCAGGGAAGGCCGATCTGCTTGTCGCAGACATGACCCCGACCCTGCCGCGCGCCATGAAAGTCGCTTTTACCAAACCCTTCATGTTCACGGGCAGCACCGTCTTCGCAAAGGCGGGGAGCAAGTTCACGACGATCGACTCCTGCAAGGCAGCAGGCACCAAAATCGCCGTTCTGCTCGGCGCTACCGGCGAAAAGGTAGCCAAGGCGACCTTCCCGGATGCTGACATCAAAAGCTACAAGGGTGGCGGTCCGCTCCTGCTCGATGCGGTTAACAATGGTCAGGCCGATTGCGGCGTCAACGACGTCTCAGCTGTAAAGGGCCAATCCGCCGCCTATCCGGCCGGAACGTTCACCGTGATGCCGGAACTGCTGTCGAAAGAGCCGCTGGCATTTGCCACCCGCTACGATGAACAGGACCTTCTTATCTGGATGAACCTGTTTCTCGATCAGGTAGCAATCGATGGCCGTCTCCAGAAAAACCTGGATTATTGGGTCGAATCCGATGCCTGGAAAAAAGATCACTAGGCATGGATAGGTTTGGGTGGTCGTAGCCGGTTCGTTAAAGCCGCCTACGGTCACCCACCTGCCGGATCACTATTCGCACGGTCGCCTGAGGGATCATCCCGGACATGCTTGAAAATTTCAGCTTTCGCACCATCGTCGAATACCTGCCGCTGTTCGGCCACGGCTTCCTCGCGACGCTTTGGCTGTCGATTGTTTCCTTCGCCGGTGCTCTTGCTGTCGGAATAATTCTTTGCGCCATGAATTTGCAGCGCTCGCGCTTAGCCAATGTCCCCGCAAAGATTTATATCGATGCCATTCGCGCAACGCCTCTGCTGGCACAGCTTTATTTCCTCTACTTTGGCCTGCCACGACTTGGCATTGTATTGCCGGAACTCGTTGTCGGTATCCTCGCTCTATCGTTGAACAGCGGCGCCTATATCGCCGAGATTATTCGGGCGGGTATCCTGTCCATCTCACGCGGACAAGTGGAGGCAGGTATTGCATCGGGGATGACCTACATGCAACGCATGCGCCTCGTGGTATTGCCGCAAGCGTTCCGCGTAACAATTCCTCCGCTCCTTGGCCAAGCGATTGTGCTGGTGAAGGACTCTGCGCTGCTCTCCCTGATATCGGTCTCGGAACTGACCCGCGCCGGGCAGCTCCTGGCTTCAGACCGCTTCATGCCGGCTGAAGGTTTTATTACAACCGCTGCCTGTTATCTCATCCTCTATTATGGATTGAAGGGCCTCGCAGCCCTGTCAGGCCGGTGGCTTGGCCAACAGTCAGTCAGGAGCCGCACATGATCTGGCAGCAATTCCAAAGTCTTATCGGCAGCTATCCGCTGGCTCTGCGGGGTCTAGGCATGACCGTGGCACTATCACTCATCAGCCTTGTCGTTGGCACGCTTGTCGGCTTTGCCCTCGGCATATTGAGGACAGGCGGTAATCAATTGATCAGCCGGGCCATTGGTGTCTGGGTCGATCTGATACGCGGCACACCGTTCCTTGTGCAGATTTTCCTGATCTTCTTCATTCTGCCTGAATTGGGCATTGAGCTTGACGCGTTCACAGCCGGTATCATCGCTCTATCCAATCTGGCTGCCTGCTTCATCTGCGAAATCGTTGCCGCCGGTATTCGTGCTGTTCCGACCGGGCAGGTCGAGGCGGCGCTTGCATCGGGCCTGGCACGCTGGCAAAGAATGCGACAAGTTGTGCTGCCTCAGGCCATGCGGATGTCGCTACCGCCGCTAGTGGGGCAATATGTGCTTCTTATCAAGGATTCGTCGGTTGTCTCGGCAATCGGCTTGACCGACCTGACCCGGGTTGGCTGGCTTGTCGTGCAACGGGTGCCGAATGGCCTTCTTGTGTTCGCCATTGTTGGCATTGGCTATTTTGTCGTCTGCTATCCACTCATACTGCTCGCCCGCAGGCTCGAAAGCCGCATGGGCGCTGCGCATGGCGAGGTACAATTGTGAGAATTGGCCGACACTTCATCAAGGAAGGTATCAGGCATGATTGAGTTTCGCGGCGTCAATAAATGGTTCGGAGCGCTGCATGTGCTCAAGGACATCACACTCAACGTGGAACCGCGTGAAGTGGTGGTGGTTTGTGGACCAAGCGGTTCCGGCAAAAGCACTCTGATCCGCTGCGTCAACGGCCTCGAGAGCACCAAGGACGGCGATCTTGTCGTTGACGGACATCGTGTCGGTGACCCCGCGACCGACATGACCGAACTTCGGGCCGAGGTTGGTTTTGTCTTTCAATCCTTCAATCTCTACCCGCACAAGACGGCCTTGGAGAACGTCACTCTCGCACCGATCCATGTGCGCAAAATCGCTCGTTCCGCCGCGGAAGCAGCCGGACGCGAAATGCTTGCAAGAGTTGGACTCGCCGACAAATTCAACGCCTACCCATCGGAACTCTCAGGTGGTCAGCAGCAGCGCGTCGCGATTGCGCGCTGTCTTTGCATGCGGCCCAAGATCATGTTGTTTGATGAACCGACATCTGCACTCGACCCTGAGATGATCAGCGAAGTGCTTGACGTTATGGTCAGTGTTGCCGAAGAAGGCATGACCATGATGGTCGTCACCCATGAAATGGGTTTTGCCCGCAAAGTTGCCCAGCGGGTGGTTTTCATGGATGCCGGCGCTATTGTTGAAAGCGGCACACCGGAAGAATTTTTCTCCAATCCAAAGACTGACCGCAGCCGTGCCTTCCTCAGCAAGATTCTGCGCCATTGATACCAGATTCCAGCTCGCTCAATGTTCTGCTGAAAAACCGAGGAATTGCTTTAGCTCAGGTGTCTGTGGATTGGCAAAGACCTCTTCCGGCTTGCCGATTTCATGTACCCGGCCCTGATGCATAAAGACGACCCGGCTACAGACGTCGCGGGCAAACTTCATTTCATGCGTTACCATCAAAAGTGTCATACCCTCAGCCGCCAGTTCGCGCACGACGGCCAGCACTTCGGCCACCAGTTCCGGGTCAAGCGCCGACGTGATTTCATCACACAACAGAGCGATGGGCTGCATAGCCAATGCGCGGGCGATGGCCACGCGCTGTTGTTGACCGCCTGATAATTCATCGGGAAACGCGTCGTATTTGTGTGCCAGACCAACCCGGTCAAGCATCTTGCGAGCCATAGCCTCCGCGTCCGCCTTCGGCGTCTTCTTGACCACCATCTGAGACAGCATGACATTGCCGCCCGCAGTCAAATGCGGGAACAGATTGAATTGCTGAAAAATCATCCCGACCTTGAGCCGCAACGCCTTGAGATGCAGCTCATCTGGAAGCAATTGCGCACCCGCAACCGCTATGGAGCCATCGTCGATCAGTTCCAAACCGTTGATGCAACGAAGCAGCGTGGATTTACCTGAACCACTTTTGCCAATAATCGCAATGACTTCACCGGGATCAACATCGATATTGATGCCTTTGAGCACCTCGTTCGATCCGAAGCTCTTGCGGACTTCAGTGACTTCGATGAGCGACATTGAGTTTCCTTTCCAGAATCTGGCTGCTCTTCGACAGTGGCCAGCAGAGGGCAAAATAAAACAGGGCGACAAGCCCATAGACGGTGAAAGGCTGGAAAGTGGCATTGGTAACAATGGTGCCAGCCTTGGACAGCTCAACGAAGCCAATGATTGAGGTGAGCGCCGTACCTTTTATAACTTGCACGGAGAAGCCGACCGTCGGCGGTATCGCGATCTTCAGCGCCTGCGGAATGATCACGTAACGCATCTGTTGGACGTAACCCATGCCCAAACTGGCTGACGCTTCCCACTGCCCTTTGAAAACCGATTCCACACAGCCCCGCCAAATCTCGGTGAGGAATGCCGCAGACCAGAGGATCAATGCGAAACCGGCGGCCAGCCACGCAGGAACATTGATGCCAAAGAGACCAAGGCCAAAGAAAGCGAGGAACAGCTGCATCAGCAGCGGTGTCCCCTGGAACAGTTCGACATAGTATTTGGCTACAAACCGCAGGAAACGCCCGCGGCCAATGCGCATGAACAAAAGCAATGTCGCAACAAGCCCGCCACCAATGAACGAAACGAGCGAAAGCAGAACCGTCCAGCGCATGGCAAGCAGAAGATTGCGCACAATATCCCAAAGCGTGAATTCGGTCATCGGACGGACCTCCTTGGGAAAATCAACCGGCCCGTGACAACGAGTAACTGTCGCAGGAGAATGGCCAGCAGCAGATAGATGGCAGTCGAAACGAAGTAAGCCTCGAAGGCCCTGAACGTTCGTGACTGGATAAAATTGGCTGCGAAAGTCAGGTCCTCGGCAGCAATTTGCGAAACGACTGACGAGCCAAGCATGACGATGATGATTTGCGACGTGAGCGCCGGCCATATCCGCTGCAGCGAAGGCACGAGAACCACATGACGAAAGGTCTCGAAGGGCGACATGGCGAGACTGGACCCGGCTTCGAACTGTCCGCGCGGAGTCGCCTGAATGCCAGCCCGGATGATTTCACAGCTGTAAGCGCCAAGATTGATGATCATCGCCAGATTGGCCGCCTGCAATTCACTCATCTGCACACCGAGCGACGGCAGGCCAAAGAAAATGAAAAACAACTGGATCAGGAAAGGCGTGTTGCGGATCAGTTCGACATATAAGGTTACGGGCGGCCGCAACCATTGAGGACCCAAGCTCCTGATCCAGGCGCAAAGGATGCCAAGCGCTATGCCAATGACTGCACCAACGGCAATCAGCTCAACAGTGATAGTGAGCCCCTTGAGAAAAACCGGCCAATATTGCGCCAGCCAGCTATAATCAAATACATATTTCAAAACGGAACCCCGCTCGGTGGAATGAATGAAACGCCATCCTGCAAAAGCATGATGGCGCACACCGTGGTTTAGAGGTCGGCAGGGATAGGTGCGCCCAGCCATTTCTGGGAGATTGCTGTCAACGTGCCATCGGTTTTGGCTGAAGAGATGATGCTGTTGATTTTCTCCAGAAGCTTTGGCTCGTTCTTGTTCAGGCCGATAGAACAGGGTGAATTCTTGATCAGGAACTTTAGCTCCGGCCGTTTTGGCGGGTTCTTGGCAAGAATCGCTGCAGCAACAACATTGCCCGTGGCGATAACCTCGACCTGGCCAGACAGGAATGCCGAGATTGTGCCATTATTGTCTTCGTAGCGCTTGATGACGCTGTCGCCGGGTGCGATCTTGGTAAGCTCCAGATCTTCGATCGCACCGCGCGTGACGCCGATCGTTTTTCCAGCCAAATCTTCAGCTTTGGAGATTGCTACCGTTGCAGGTCCAAACACACCATTGAAGAATGGGACGTAAGGCGCCGAAAAATCGATCACCGCTTCGCGTTCGGCATTCTTGCCAAGACTGGAAATTACCAGATCAACCTTGTTTGTCTGCAAATAGGGAATTCGGTTGGCGCTTGTCACCGGGACGAGTTCCGTCTTCACCCCCAGTTTTTCGGCAATCAGATTGGCTACATCAATGTCATAGCCCATCGGCGTCATATCAGTGCCAACGCTGCCAAATGGCGGGAAATCCTGCGGGACGGCCACACGAAGCACTCCGCGGGATGCAATATCCGCCAAAGCATCGGCAGACGCCGTACCTATTGGGCAAAGCGATCCAATCATCAGGATTGCCGCACCAAGAATTTTGAATAGTGATCTGCTGTTCATTTGCAAGCTTCCCAATTGGTCAATATCAGGAATGCCAAAGCAATTGTCGTGCCAAGAACCATAGAATTTGACTGGGACTGTACAGGTAGCTTACATCCGATCAATTGATCAGGGAGTCGCGCTCATAACTGAAAAGCGCGCTGCTCTTTATATCGGCACAAATACGCGAATGATCAAATTATGAGCACGACACTCCATAAGGACACGCCGCATTTTGATTCCCGTCAAATCGCAACGCGACAATTTGCATAGCTAATATGCAACTTTGTATGTTGCTCCAAATTTGAGCGATGCTATTTTGGAGATGTTAGGTTCTTTCCTCCCAGAAATCCTAACGCCGAATGCAGCAACCTCCTCCCTGCTGCATTTACAATCAAGGCCCAGCGCACCTCCTCCCGCGTTGGGCCTTTTGCTTTATGGCTCCCTACACAATCGCAAAAGTCGTTAAATCGCATCGAAATGGATGGTCGCAATCATTCATGTTTTGACGCTCTTTGTGTTTTCTCCCACGTTTCCACAACCTATGGTATAATCTGCGAGGTAACGGTTTCAAAAAGGAGAAACTTTATGCAACTGAGCGCACCTACGAAAATTGTGTTTATTATCGCGGTGATACTGGCCGTGCTATCGCTGCTTCCGGTGGTTGGAATTGCAGTGGGAGTTCTTGGCGCCTACAGCTATTGGTTGCTGCTTGTTGCTTTTATCGTGCTTGCAGCCGGTAGCCTGTTTAAAGGCGTTTAAAACCAGCGCCGCCCGGCGATAAACGCCACCTGCCATGTCACGAGGCACGCTTCGTGGGTTGAGTACTATTCTGCGTCCACGTCAGAAATGCGGGTCAGAATGCTGGCATACATTCCAGTCGTGCGGAATTCAGTCGGGCTTGCCCCATATATTCGCCTGAACACCTTTGAAAAATAATTAGCGTCGTCAAAACCGGTCATGATCGCAACCTCCTTAACCGGCAGGAAGGCTGCGTTTGTCAGAAGCTTCGTTGCGCGCTGCATCCGCTTCTGCAGGACAAACTCCGCAGGTGGCAGACCTTCACACTCGGCGAAGACGCGCGAGAAATGCGCACGGCTCAGACCGGAAACATTTGCCAGTTCTTCAACGGGAAGTGGTTTGTCGAGATTGGCACTAATGTGATCGATGACCGGCTGCATGACCGTCTTCTCATGCTGGTCAACAGGGTGCGAGCCGAACACGCCATCGTAGAGTGCCATGGCAGCCTCATAGGCAATGGCCGACGCGCGGCCAGCGGTTTCCGCATCCATGATCAGGCGCATGCTACAATCGGCAAGATGCTGGATCGTCTCATTTGGTAGCCTCAAAACTGGCCCTTGCGCCGCGAGAATCGAACGATGAATGCGCAACGCTTCCTCACCATTCATCGAGATCCAGAAATACTCCCAGTGATCGCCCTTCTCCAGCCAATAGCGGTGGTTATGCGGCACAAGCACGAGCAGAGTTTCACCCTCCCGCACTTTATAGTTCCGGTTTTCATAGCGCAGCGTGCCCGTTCCGCTGATCGTATGCTGCAGGACAGTAAAGGGGGTCTGCCCCCGCTTGCGGCCATCCCAATCATAGATTTCATCACGGCGCACTTCATAACCGGTGCTGGTTGGCATGGTATGAAGCGTATGGCGCCCCCGCGGCAGGGAAACCGTCTTCATGCTATGCCCGGTATCGATCAGTTTTTGCAGCACAAAATTACCCTCAAAAGCATAATCCCTCTCTAGTCGCTCCCATGAATATACGCATAATGCTGGGTAAGAACAGCAGATGAACTGTTTGCGACCAATGTTGAAAGAGGGAAAGACAGGAAAAACCTGATCTTTGGAGCGCGCTTGAAAGCCGGGCTCCGCCGTATTGTTCTTATCCGTTCCGAATGATCGAGGTCGACATGAGCAGTTTCAAAATCGCTATCATTGGCGCTGGCAGCGTGGGGTTCACAAAAAAGCTCTTCACCGACATTCTCTGCGTGCCGGAATTCAAGGATATTGAATTCGCTCTGACCGACGTCAGTGAACATAACCTCAAGATGATCAAGGCAATTCTGGATCGTGTTGTTGAGGCCAATAATCTTCCGACGCGCGTGACAGCCACGACAGACCGACGCAAGGCCATCGAAGGCGCTCGCTATGTTATAAGCTGTGTACGGGTCGGTGGACTTGAGGCCTATGCGGACGATATCCGCATTCCCCTGAAATATGGCATAGATCAGTGTGTGGGCGATACAATCTGCGCAGGCGGCATCCTCTATGGACAGCGCAATATTCCCGTCATTCTCGATTTCTGCGAGGACATCCGCGAGCTTGCGGAACCCGGTGCGAAATTCCTGAACTATGCCAATCCCATGGCCATGAATACCTGGGCTGCTATCGAATATGGCAAAGTCGATACGATAGGGCTTTGCCATGGCGTTCAGCATGGTGCGGAACAGATCGCAGAAATTCTGGGTGCCAAATCCAAGGATGAGCTTGACTACATCTGCTCGGGCATCAACCACCAGACATGGTTTGTCGATATTCGCCTGCGCGGCCGCAAGATTGGCAAGGATGAACTTATTGCCGCGTTCGAAGCCCATCCCGTTTTCTCACAACAGGAAAAGCTGCGCATTGATGTTCTCAAGCGTTTCGGCGTCTATTCCACTGAAAGCAACGGCCACCTCTCGGAATACCTGCCCTGGTATCGCAAACGTCCTGAAGAGATCGCCAAATGGATCGACATGTCCGACTGGATTCATGGTGAGACTGGCGGCTATCTGCGTTATTCGACGGAAACGCGGAACTGGTTCGAAACCGAGTTTCCGCAGTTTCTGGAGGCCGCAGCAAAGCCCATTGATCCGGCCCGCCGCTCCAACGAGCACGCCAGCCATATTCTTGAAGCGCTGGAAACCGGGCGTGTCTATCGAGGCCATTTCAACACGCGCAATACCGGGATCATCACGAATCTCCCCGCCGACGCGATTATTGAATCGCCGGGATTTGTCGACCGGTTTGGTATCAATATGGTCTCCGGCATTACATTACCGGAGGCGTGTGCGGCCACATGCATTTCATCGATCAATGTGCAGCGCATGGCCGTCCATGCCGCAATCAGCGGCGATATTGATCTTTTGAAACTTGCCGTTCTGCACGATCCGTTGGTCGGCGCTGTGTGCACACCTGAGGAAGTCTGGCAGATGGTCGATGAAATGATTGTCGCCCAAGCGCAATGGTTGCCGCAATATGCCCATGCCATTGACGATGCGAAAGAGCGCCTGCGCCACAAGACGGTAGCGACGCGCGAATGGAAGGGCGTCGCCAGCCGTTCAGTACGCTCTATTGAAGAGCTGAGAGCAGAAAAAGCATTGATGAAACAGGCGTGAATTAATTTTTCCGGCTGCTTTCCCCTCTTGGAGGAGACGGGGTAGCGACATGAGCCGGGCCAGATTGAAGAGGGAGAGACGATGAGCCATTTTCGCTATTTGAGTTCACTCGCCATAGGTGTTTCAATGCTGGCTTTGCCGGTATTGGCGTCCGAGCCGACAGTTCCGCCGGAACCGCCATCCTTCAAAGCGCAGGCAAAAATCTCATATGTCTCCAGAGATGCAATTCTCGAATTCAAAGCCCTTCCCGCCTATCACGAACCTGATTGGGTCACCGAAAAATTTGTAAAAGCGGGTAAGCTTCCAGCGGTCAAAGACCGGCTACCCAAAGAACCGCTTGTCTATAAAACAGGAAATATGCCCGATGGTATCGGTGTCTATGGTGATACATTGCGCCATGTCATTGGCGGACGGCCGGAAGGCTGGAACTATATCGGCGGCCAATCGCAAGGCTATGGGGGTATCGACATTGGCCTGTCTGAATGTCTGACGCGAACCGCACCGCTGTTTCAGGTTGAAGCAACGGATGTCGAGCCCTTGCCAAATCTGGCTAAGGGATGGGAATGGTCAGCGGATGGCCACACCCTGACCATGCATCTCATTGAGGGTGCGAAATGGTCCGATGGCGCGCCATTCGATGCGGATGATGTGATGTTCTATTGGGATGACAATGTCATTGATCCCAATGTTTCACCACTCAATGGCGCAACCCAGGAGACGTTTGGTGTTGGCACGACGCTGAAGAAAATTGATGCCTATACCGTTGAATGGACATTCAAGAATGCTTTCCCGCGCCAGTATCTTTACGCCATGGCCTATGGAACATTTTGCCCGGGTCCAGCGCATATCCTCAAGACGAAGCACCCAAAATACGCTGCAACAACCTATGATCAATACAAAAACGGTTTCCCGCCTGAGTATATGAACATGCCGGTTATGGGGGCTTGGGTTCCAGTCGAGTACAGGCCTGACGATATCATCGTGCTTCGCCGCAACCCTTATTACTGGAAGGTGGACGAGGCTGGCAATCAGCTACCCTATGTCAACGAGATGCATTATAAGCTCTCAACCTGGGCCGATCGCGATGTCCAGACGGTTGCAGGTTCAGCTGATTTCTCCAATCTCGAACAGCCGGAAAACTTTGTGGAGTCGCTGAAACGTGCCGCGCAGGACAACGCGCCTGCCCGGCTTGCTTTCGGCCCGCGCCTCATTGGTTACAATCTCGATATGAACTTTTCGGCCAATGGCTGGGGCGCACCCGATGCGCGCGGTCAAGCCGTTCGTGAACTCAATCGTGACGAGCACTTCCGCAAGGCGGTGACCATGGCGATCGACCGGAAGAAATTAGGCGAAGCGCTTGTCAAAGGTCCGTTCACCGCGATCTATCCCGGCGGGCTGTCATCGGCAACGAGCTTCTATGACAGGCAATCCACCGTCTATTATCCATTTGATTTGGAAGGCGCAAAGGCAGAGCTGGCAAAGGCCGGTCTGAAGGACACCGACGGCAATGGCATTGTCAACTTTCCGCCTGACAAAGCAGGCGGCAAGGATGTGGAAATCACCCTTCTGGTGAACAATGCCTACAGCACCGACAAGAACCTTGCGGAAGGCGTGATCGGTCAGCTGCAAAAGCTTGGCCTGCGCGTCATTCTCAATGCCGTGGATGCCAACCAGCGCGATGCCGCCAATTTTGGTGGACGGTTCGACTGGATGATCTGGCGCAACAATTCGGAACTCGCCTCTGTCGTACAGAACACCGAACAATTGGCTCCGGTGGGACCCCGCACCAGCTGGAACCATCGCGCTCCGGAAAATGGTCAGCTGGATCTGATGCCTTTCGAAGAAGAGATGGTGAAGATCGTCAACAAGTTCATCTCAAGCCAGGATAACACCGAACGAACCGAGCTGATGAAACAGTACCAGAAGGTCTACACGACAAACGTGAATACGGTCGGATTAACGGAATTCGCAGGTGCTCTCGTTATCAACAAGCGCTTCTCCAACATTCCGTCCGGCGCGCCGATATTCATGTTCAACTGGGCCGAGGACGCCATCATCCGCGAGCGCGTGTTCGTCAAGGCGGACAAGCAGGGTGATTTTGAACTTTACCCACAGCAATTACCCGGAAAGCCGGGCGGTCCCGGCCCGATGAACTGAGCCTCCCAAGGACTCTGGCTGGCCGGTCGCACTGATGTGCGGCCGGCTCATCAACCGAACAAGTCGATGGTGTGAGTACATTCATACCCGTTTTGAAACCAACACAAGAGAAGTGAACCGGCCCATGTTACGATTCCTGCTTGTGCGTATCGCCTCTGCCATTCCGGTGTTGTTTGTGCTGAGCGTGGTTACCTTCGCCATTATTCAGGCGCCTCCCGGCGATTATTCCGATTACATCCGATCGCAATTGATGAATCAGGGCGGAGCTTCCTTCGAAGCTGCGGACGCGCAAGCGCAGGCCTACCGGGTCGCCAACGGTCTCGACAAGCCTCTACCCGTTCAATACGTCAACTGGGTGGTCGGCATGGTGACGCGCGGCGATTTTGGTCACAGCCTGTTCTACAACAAGCCGGTTGCCGACGTGGTCGGTGAACGATTACCACGAACTCTGTTGCTGGCACTCACCTGCCATATCCTCGCATCAATTATTGGCATCAGTTTTGGCATATTGGCCGCCACCCGGCAGTATTCATGGGTCGACAGCCTGCTCTCCGGCATATCATTCCTTGGCATGACCGTGCCGCGCTTCCTGATGGCGCTCATCATTGTCTACATCATGGTATTTCATTTCAACGTATCGGAGATCGGCAGTTTCAATTCACCGCGTTATGGCGGTGCGCCCTGGTCCTGGGACAAATTTGTCGATCTCGTCCGGCATGTCTGGCCCGTCGTCGCCATCGCAACATTTGGTGGCCTCGCCTACAATATGCGCGTGATGCGCGGCAACCTGCTCGATACGCTCAACGCCCAATATGTGGAAACAGCACGCGCCAAAGGTCTGAGTGAGGGCGCTGTCATCATGCGCCATGCGGTACCGAATGCACTCCACCCATTGATTATGTATCAGGGTGTCGTGTTGCCCTATATGCTGACCGGAGAGATCGAGACTGCGATCATCTTTGCACTGCCGACCGTCGGTCCCGCCATCGTCGGATCCATGTGGGTTGGCGATGTCTACGTCACTGCCACCTTCATGCTGGTGCTTTCAGCCACATTGATCGTCGGCAACATCATCGCAGACCTTCTGCTCGCCCTCATCGACCCACGGGTGCGGCAATATGGGGAGATGAAGTGATGCATATGCAAATTCAACAACCACCTCTGGTCATCGAAACGGTTAATGGCAAACGCGGCAATGAACGCTATATCGCTCTTGTCTGGCGACGTTTGAAACGCTCCTGGACCGGCATGATCGGCCTCGTTCTGGTCTGCCTGTTGCTTGTGATGGCCATCTTTGCCGGTTTCTTCGCGCCGGTTGATCCCATGCAGACAGACATTGGCTTCGCACCGCCTGAAGCTATCCGGTTCTTTGACAAGGACGGCAATTTTTCTCTTCGGCCGCGCACCTATCCTATTGCCGAGACAGAAGAACTTGACCCGGTGACATTTCAACCCGTGGTCGGGCCAGACTATGACAACCCTCGCCTCTTGGGTTTCTTCGTTAAAGGCTTCGACTACAAGCTTCTTGGTATCATCCCGACGAACCGGCATTTCTTTGGCACTTCAGATGGGCAGCCAGTGCATTTCCTCGGAACGGACAAGTTCGGGCGCGATGTTCTTTCCCGGGCCATTTACGGTTCTCGTATCTCGTTGATGATTGCTTTGATTGTCGTCTCCATCGTTACGGTTGTTGGCACGACGGTAGGGCTGGTCTCCGGCTATTTCGGCGGAAGGTTTGACGCGTGGACGCAACGCTTTGTCGAACTGGTGCTGGCATTTCCCCAGTTACCACTCTATCTCGCACTCAGCTCGCTCATACCGGTTACGGCACCGACCAATATCTTCCTCGGCTTTGTCATCATTGTCATGTCAGCGCTTGGCTGGGCCCAAATGTCACGCGAAGTGCGCGGCAAGACGCTGGCGCTGGCGCGTATCGAATATGTGCGGGCAGCTCTTGCCGTGGGTGCATCGGACCGCCGCATCATTTTTCAACACATTTTTCCAAACGTCATGAGCCATGTGATCGTTGCCGTCACCATAGCAATTCCTCACATCGTCCTTCTGGAATCCTTTCTGGGTTTTCTCGGGTTTGCCGTGAAACCCCCACTCATCTCCTGGGGTTTGATGTTGCAGGACACGGCAACCTATTCCGTCATTGGGTCCTACCCATGGATACTCACACCCGTTGCTTTCGTGCTTGTCACCGTCTTTGCGTTCAATGCGCTTGGCGATGGTTTGCGCGATGCAGTTGACCCCTATTGAGGCTGGATGCAATGCCGATAAATGAAACAAGCACCATGGCACCTGAACAGCGGCTGGATAGCGCAGCGCATCCGGAAAGCCCTGTTATTGACGCACGCAACGTTGCGGTTCGTTTCAAGGTAGAAGACGGCATAGTCGATGCCGTCAAGGATGTTTCCTTTCAGCTCTATCGCGGGGAAACCATTGCGATCGTCGGCGAATCCGGTTCTGGAAAATCCGTCACTGCGCGTACGATCATGGGGCTTTTAACCAAGCGCGCCGTCATCTCCGAAGGGGCGAAGATTATCTATGACGGCAAGGACATCCTGAAATTCTCAAACCGTGCGCGGCGTGCGTTGCGCGGCAACCGCATGTCCATGATCTTTCAGGAACCCATGAGTTCGCTCAATCCGATCTATACGATTGGCAGTCAGATCATCGAGGCCATTCGCGTGCACCAGCGCATCAGCAGACGCGAAGCACAAAAGCGTGCGCTTGACCTGTTGATACAGGTTCAGATCCCCGATCCGGAATCCCGGCTCAATCAGTATCCGCACCAGCTCTCCGGTGGCCAGCGCCAGCGCGTCATGATTGCTATGGCGCTCGCCAACAACCCTGATGTCTTGATCGCCGATGAGCCGACTACCGCGCTCGATGTGACGGTTCAGGCCCAGATTCTCAACCTTATCCGCGATCTGCAGAAGCGGCTTGGAATGGCTGTCATTCTCATCACCCACGACCTGACCGTTGTCAGGCAATTTTCGGATTATGTCTACGTCATGCAGCATGGCGAGGTGAAAGAGCACAACACGACCGCAGCGCTCTTTGCGAACCCTCGTCATCCCTATACGTGCCATTTGCTCGGATCTGAACCCAAGGGGGAAGCTAATCCGATGCCCGCGAATTGCGAAGCCATTCTCGAAGGCAAATCGGTACGCGTTACCTATATGCTGAAACGCGGCGGCTTCTTCAAGCCGCAGTTGCACGAGCTTGTTGCTGTCGACAGTCTCAATCTGAAACTTCACAAGCATGAGACGCTGGGGATTGTCGGCGAATCCGGCTCAGGAAAGACGACTTTTGGACAGGCACTTGTCCGGCTCGTGCACACGGATAGCGGCGAGATTTATTTCGACCGGCAGCCAATTCACAACAAGTCCCGGGCAGAAATGCGCCCTTTGCGATCGCGCATGCAAATTGTCTTCCAGGATCCGTTTTCCTCACTCAATCCACGCATGTCGATCGGACAGATTATCGAAGAAGGGCTGATCATCAACGGGATCGGCGAGAACCGCGCTGATCGCCTCGACCGTGTGCAGGAAGCCCTGAAATGCTCAGGGATGCCGCACAATATCCTTTCCCGCTTCCCGCACGAATTTTCCGGCGGCCAGCGCCAGCGCATAGCCATTGCGCGTGCCATAGCGCTCGAACCGGAATTCATTCTTTTGGACGAACCGACATCGGCGCTCGATCTGTCGGTGCAGGCACAGATCATCGATCTCCTGCGCAAGCTGCAGGATGATTGCGGGCTGAGTTATCTCTTCATTTCTCACGATCTGAAAGTGGTCCGTGCCCTTTGCCACCGCGTCATGGTGATGCAGCACGGCAAGATCGTCGAAGAAGGCCCTGTCAACGACGTTTTATTCCATCCCAAGACCGCCTACACTGAACGGCTTGTCAAAGCCGCCTTCGAGGTAGCCGCATAATCCTCCCGGAGTTTGCCATGTCAAAACAACCCAAAGTCACCTTTATCGGAGCCGGTTCCACCGTCTTCATGAAAAACATCATCGGCGATATTCTGCAGCGCCCGGCACTATCGGATGCGAAGATCGCGCTTATGGATATTAATCCGCAACGTCTGGCCGAGAGCGAAATCGTTGCCGGCAAACTGGCAAAAACACTCAACGCCAAGGCCGTCATTGAAACCCATACGGACCGTCGGCGCGCGCTTGAGAAAGCCGACTTTGTCGTGGTTGCCTTTCAGATCGGCGGGTATGAACCCTGCACCGTCACGGATTTCGAAGTTCCCAAACAATACGGCCTTCGCCAGACCATTGCCGACACGCTTGGTGTTGGTGGCATCATGCGCGGCCTGCGGACCGTTCCGCATCTTTGGAACATCTGCGAGGATATGCTTGCCGTCTGCCCGCAAGCCATTCTGCTTCAATACGTGAATCCCATGGCGATCAACACCTGGGCAATTTCCGAGAAATATCCGACAATCCGCCAGGTTGGCCTTTGCCATTCCGTGCAAGGTACCGCAGGCGAACTTGCGCGCGATCTTGATATTCCAATCGAGGAAATTCGCTATCGCGCCGCTGGTATCAATCACATGGCCTTTTACCTCCAGTTCGAGCATCAGCAGCCCGATGGCAGCTATCGCAACCTCTATCCGGATCTCGTTCGCGGTTACCGTGAAGGACGTTTTCCAAAACCCAGCCATTGGAACCCGCGCTGCCCCAATAAGGTGCGTTACGAGATGCTGACCCGGCTTGGCTATTTCGTCACGGAAAGCTCCGAACATTTTGCGGAATATACACCCTATTTCATCAAGGAAGGACGCGACGATCTCATTGAGAAGTTCGGCATTCCGCTGGATGAGTACCCAAAGCGCTGTATCGAGCAGATCGAACGTTGGAAAGGTCAGGCAGAGACCTTTGCAAAAGCCGACAAGATTGAGGTGACTGAAAGCCGCGAATATGCGTCATCCATCATGAACTCCGTATGGACCGGCGAACCATCGGTCATTTACGGCAATGTGCGCAACAATGGCTGTATCACCTCGCTGCCAGCCAATTGTGCTGCGGAAGTTCCCTGCCTCGTTGATGCCTCAGGCATTCAGCCGACCTACATAGGCGCTCTGCCACCGCAACTCACGGCGCTCATCCGCACCAATATCAATGTACAGGAATTGACCGTTCAGGCGCTGATGACCGAAAACCGCGATCATATCTACCACGCGGCCATGATGGACCCGCATACGGCCGCGGAGCTCGATCTCGATCAGATTTGGTCGCTCGTGGACGACCTTCTTACCGCGCACGGTGATTGGCTCCCGGCATGGGCTCGTGGTCCCCGGAAGGTGCAAGCTGCTTAAGTCCAAGGGATTGGCGGTAGAGCAGTTTTCGGCCCGATATCTTCAAGTATCGGGCCGATTGGCGATAATCTCCGGATTAAAAGCCGTCCACGTCTATGACAGCCTGAGCAAATGCTGCGGGCGCTTCCTGAGGTAAATTATGCCCGATACCACCCTCTATAAGCCGATGCGCATATTTACCCGTAAACTTCTTGGCATAAGCGCTGCTGTCCGGATGCGCAGCACCGTTGGCGTCGCCTTCCATGGTAATCGTGGGGACACTGATGAGCGGACCTTCGGCGAGGCGTTTCTCCAGATCATCATACTGCTTTTCACCTTCAGCCAGTCCGATCCGCCAGCGATAATTATGAATGACGACGCTGACGTGGTCCGGATTGCCGAAAGCTTTGGCACTGCGGTCGAACGTGGCATCATCGAAATTCCACTTGGGTGATGCGAGTTGCCAGATCAACTTGTTGAAATCGTGCCGGTACATCTCGTACCCCGCCTGACCCCGTTCTGTCGCAAAATAGAACTGATACCACCATGCAAGCTCTGCTTTAGGTGGCAGAGGTGTTTTGTTGGCTTCGCGGCTACCAATCAGATAGCCGCTTACGGAAACCATTGCCTTGCAACGCTCCGGCCACAGGGCTGCCAGAATATTGACCGTCCGCGCGCCCCAATCAAAACCGGCCATGATCGCCTTGTCTATTTTCAGCGCATCCATCAATGCTATGATATCGACGGCAACAACTGCCTGTTGGCCATTGCGAGGCGTGCTGTCCGAAAGAAAGCGCGTTGTGCCATAACCGCGAAGATAGGGAATAATGACCCTGTAGCCCGCCGATGCAAGCAAAGGCGCGACATCGACAAAACTGTAAATGTCATAAGGCCAGCCATGCAGGCAGATAACAATGGGGCCATCGGCAGGACCGGCCTCGGCATAACCAATATTAAGAACACCCGCATTGATCTGTTTAAGCTGATCAAACGAGTTATTCGTGCCCGGTGTAATTGCAGGCAAACGCCCAGGCTTGGTCTTGTCAGACTGTGCAGTTGCCGAGCCGATCATTCCGATCTGAGCGACTGCAAGTGCTGCCGCAGCAGTTCCGAACAAGCGGCGGCGACCGTGATTGATTGCTTCTGTCATTGTCTTCTTCCTCTGGAATGTGGGGAAAGTTACAAATCCTGTTTGATGACTGTTAAACAGCTTGATCGACAGGCGGGATTCTCATTTCAGCGCGGCGGGCGCATTGCTTCGAACGAAAAAACAGCTCTTTCCGATCGGGCTTCAATCGTTGACACTGCAGCGACCAGCCCAGCGATTGCCGACGGCTCGCGGGAAGCGGCATCGTAGGCACAGGGCGCCGCAAATATTGCAACTCCGATGAGGCATTTGATTGCGAGCTGCATTGCCGATGTCCTTCAAGTTAATTATGATAATAATCATTATTTCGATATCTTTACCGCACCCAGAACCTATTTACAAGCGATGATAATAATTTTTATCATAATCATTCTGCATGCTTGTATTGAGTAGCTCGTGGCCAAGGAACCATCTTTCCTCTGCACAGGCTTCCGAACTGACAAGGCCGATGCGAAAGTGCCTCTTGGTGTTGAAATTTATGCGTCCGTCAGCAATGATGAAACAGGCGTGCAAGTTTGCATGCAATCAATAACGGGGAGGTATAATGTTCCGTCGCTTGGTTCTGCTGGCCGCCGCTGCCTGTACTTTCAGCTTGTTCGACACCCCTTCATGGGCACAGGAAGCAACCCAATGTCCGGCCAAATTACCCGCGGATACGGACTGCTACTCGGGACAGGACCGCAACGGGGCGTTCTACTGGATCGCTCGCCCGAAAAACTGGAACGGCATCCTTGTCCTCCATGCTCACGGCGGACCACGCCTGTCGCGTCCGAAGATTGACGATCCGGTTGAGGATCTGGAACGCTTTGCTGTCACCGTTAGCGAAGGTTACGCATGGGCTGGATCGAGTTATCGACGGGAAGGCTATGGCGTGCGTATGGCCGCCGAAGATACAGAAAACTTGCGCCGGATTACTTGGGACAAGCTGGGGCGCCCTCGCCTCACTATTCTCCACGGCCAGTCATGGGGTGGGAACGTTGCCGCAAAAGCAGCAGAGCTTTATTCCATCGACGGTGCTGGCGACCGGGTCTACAACGGCGTGGTTTTGACAAGCGGCGTTCTGGCCGGAGGCACGCGTGCCTATGATGTCCGCGCCGATCTGCGTGTCGTCTATCAATACTATTGCCACAACAACCCCAAATCCGATGAAGAGCAATATCCGCTTTGGCAGGGACTGCCACAGGACGCAAAACTCTCACGGAAAGAACTGGATGCCCGTGTAAACGACTGCACTGGAGTCGACTTGCCTGCCGATCAGCGATCGACCGAACAGAAACAAAACCTTGCCAATATACTGGCTGTTATTCCTGTTCCCGAAAGGACGCTTGCTGCTCATCTCGCCTGGGCGACATTGACATTCAAAGATATGATATGGCGGCGCCTCGAGGGCCATAACCCATTCGACAATCAGACAACGCGCTATACCGGCTCCAGCGATGATGACGCATTGAACAAGGGCGTAGAACGTTTTACCGCCGATCCTGAGGGCGTACGCCTGCTTGCCTATGACAGTGATCTTACCGGTCAGATTGTCCTTCCCACCTTGACCATGCATGCCAAGGATGACCCGACCGCCCCTGTCGAGTTCGAAACGGTTTATCGGGATATGGTTGCCAAGGCTGGAAACAGTGATCTTCTGGTTCAGACATTCACTGACGAGCACGAGCACAGCAAGCTCTCAACCCCGCAATATGCGGCTATCTTTCAATCCATGGTTGACTGGATCGACAAGCGCGCTAAACCAACGCCGGTCTCGATCGATGCAATCTGCCAGCAAAAAGCTCCTGCTTATGATGAACCATGCCGGTTTGATACAGCGTTTTATCCGGGGCCACTCAAATCACACGAAAAGACGCCCTAAGTGACTGACACTGCTCTTTATCCCGCTCACCAGCGAGCGTGAAGCTGTTACATTTTCGAGCCAAATCAGCTCGCCAACATATATTCCATGATCCGGCTGCGGCTCAGAACAAGCTCCATTTTCCCCCTCGCAAGACGATGGAGACAGATGCGCTTGCGCCAAGGCCCGTCATTGAGGGTAAAAAGAAAACGGTCATTGCCAAGTGCCATCAATGGCATCGAACGGCGTGTGGGCCCGATACCCATAATCACCATTCCATCTTTGATTTCAAACTGAGCACCATACTGACCGGCTACCCAATGACCGTTCAGGTCATCTGGAACAGTCTCCGGGTTCACTGGCAGGAAACAACGCTGCACATAACCTGCCTCACCTTCAAGTGCCGAGCCTGTCCAATGCAATCGCAAGGGAGACGAGGCAGAGCGCGACGAAAACCAGCCATCGCCGTCATCATAAAGCGTGTCCTCGGCATCCAGATAAGTGGCAATTCCGTTCTTGAGTTCAATCCAGTAGGGGCCCGTTTCCGTTGCGTAAAGGCCATCGGGAAGCGTGCAGTTGGTTTCTGGCAATGGCAGCCCTGTCAAGGCGCTCATGGTATTGAAAGCAAGCTTGTAACTGTTGGTGTCATCACGATTGGAGACGACGACAACTCCGGTTCCAGCTTCCGGATCAAGAAGAAAATAGGACTTGTAGCCGGGGTGTGAGCCACCATGCCCGACGAAATTGCGACCGGCCAAATCTGACCAACGCAATCCCAGTCCGTAGCCGGATGGCCGACCATCGGCCATATAACGGGTGGCAGATAGTGCTGCGAGCAAGCCCGTGTCACGATCATTGTTGGCAAGCAAATGCTGCAGCCACACGGCCAGGTCGTTGCCAGAACCTGCGAGACTGCCCGCCGCGGAGATATGCAAGCCTGCAGCACTGAGTTGCCAGTTTTCGTCATCCTTGAAATAACCCGGCACAAGGCCTTTAACCGGGTCAATCCAGACCTCGGGCGCTTTCAGGAAAATCCCAAGCGGCTGTGCGATCTCACTCTGTACGAAAGCATCGAAGGTTAATCCCTTGCGCTCGAGCACTGCTTCAACAAGGCGATAGCCGGTATTGGAATAAGAAACGTCCGTACCCGCATCGAAATTCAACCGGGTTAACGAGAAAAGAAAGTCCAGAAGTGGTCCCTTCTTTGTCTCCGTATAGACTGATAATCCCAAAAGCGTCAGACACTCGCGCACATCGGGCAGTCCGCCGCTCATGTCCAAGGCGCGGCCCACGGTAACATCGGCAAGGGGGCTCTGCAGTTCAGGAAGATGAACACCAAGCCGGTCATTCAGCGAGATGAGATCAGTGTTACGAAGTACCATTGCGGCAAATACATGCTTGGTCACGGATGCAAAACGGACCACACTGTCGGCTGAAAATTTCTTGCAAGTCGAGAGGCTTTCCAGCCCGCCACAATGAGCAAAACGAATGCCTTGCGTGTCAAAGCCAATGATTGCTCCACCCGGCTCAGTATCAGGCCATTGGCTTGCAAAACTCTCGGCGCACTGGGAAGCGGCCACCCAATTTGGAATAATAGGCATCCCGCTTCGTTATCCGGAAGTCCATATTCAGGCAAGGGGTCGCGGCATGTGATCTTTGCGTTTGGGTACGCAGCGAACAGAGAAAACGCATTTGCCATTTGCGATCATTCGGTTCAAAGCTGGTGGCATCATCGGGACTCATTCCCACCATTCTGAAATGCACCAAGGCTTCCTGACCTATGACCACCGATCCAATCGTTCCTGTTTTCGACGGGCACAATGATGTCCTTCTTCGTCTCTTGCTGTCGAGCGAGCCTTCGCCGGAAACGCGGTTTATCGAGGGCGAAAAAGCCGGGCATATCGATCTGCCGAAAGCACGCAAGGGCGGATTGGCGGGCGGGCTATGTGCGATGTATGTTCCGACCCCATCACAGCAGAAAGATGCAAATGGCGATTACACGACGCCTGAGATGGCAAGTGCGCTGACGACCACTTTGGCCATGGCCGCCCTTCTCGCTCGCATCGAGCGACAGGCGGAAGGCAGACTGCGTATCTGTCGCACAGCCGATGACATTCGCGAAGCTATGCAGCACGGTGCGTTTGCCTCCGTGCTCCACATAGAAGGAGCCGAAGCGATAGGTCCGGATCTTGATGCGCTGTATGTGCTCCATCAGGCAGGTTTACGCACTCTCGGTCCCGTATGGAGTCGCCCGAACATATTTGCTTACGGCGTACCGTTCCGCTTTCCCAGTTCACCGGATATTGGACCGGGTCTCAGCGATCATGGAAAGAAATTGGTCCAGACCTGCAATGAACTGCGTATCATGGTTGACCTGTCCCATATGAACGAACAAGGTTTCTGGGATATTGCCGCAATATCCGATGCTCCACTTGTCGCATCTCACTCGAACGCTCACGCATTGAGCCCGCATAGCCGTAATTTGACCGACCGCCAACTCGATGCAATCCGCGATACAGGCGGACTGGCCGGTCTGAATTTCGGCGTTTTGTTTCTACGACAGGACGGTACGAGAAACCCCGACACTGATCTGAGCGTATTGGTAAAACACATCGACTATATCGTTGACCGCATCGGTATAGATCATATCGCCCTTGGTTCTGATTTTGATGGAACAACCATCCCTGCTGCCATGCGCGATGCGGGTGATTTGCAGTTACTCGTTAGTGCTTTGCGTCAATCCGGATATGATGATGAGGCATTGAGGAAAATTTGCCATGCGAACTGGATACGCGTCCTTGAGCAAACGTGGAAAAATTAAGCCCAGTTGATCGCGAGCGCGTTTCCGGCCATGGCATTGTTCTAATTGTCTTGCGTCACTTGGCCGGCACCGGGATTAGCCATTACGCAGCACGGCGTGTGTGGTCGCTTGCGTTTTAAATACGTATGACTAGAATCCTATCCTGCAGGATACGTTGGTTTGGGTGAACGCCGCCGACTGCGGTTGTCCGCCCTCTCCCGGAGAGTCACGTGAACAGTGAGTTGATCGACGAGCCGTCGGCATCTGCGGACAAAGTCCCGCCCAAGCGGTACCGTCGTTGGCTGCTTTGGTTGCTCATCAGCGCTGCCGTCATTGTGCTGGTCACAGGGTACGTTGTTTATGCAAAGCTGACTGGTAATCTCCGATACATAGAGGTGAGCCGCGAGGATCTGGGTGATGTCCGCCCCGCCAAAGTAACGAGTGCCGGGCTGAACATTCTTGTGGTCGGATTGGACCAGAGCGCCAGCGAAAATTCCCAACATATCGGCGACCGTACCGACACAATCATGCTCGCTCATCTGTCTCCCGAACGGAATGATGCGGTGGTGATCAGCTTTCCACGTGACTCAATGGTTCAGCTTCCCGCTTGCCGCGTGCGGGAGGAATTTCCGGGACAGAAAAGGCATCTCGGAATTATCAATTCGTCATTTAGCTTCGGAGGCATCGGCTGCACCTGGAAGACCATCGAAACACTTACCGGCATTCGGATCGACCACTTCATCATGGTTGATTTCGCCGGTTTCAAAAACATGGTGGACGCGATCGGTGGGGTAGATCTCTGCATCCCGGAACCGATTCACGACGAATACGTCCCGCTCACCTTGCCTGCTGGCTGGCAAACACTACTGGGGGAACAGGCACTCGGATATGTCAGGGCGCGCCACAGCATTGGCGACGGGTCTGATATCGGGCGCATTCAACGCCAGCAGGATTTCGTTGCTGCCATTGCGAAAAAGTCGATGAGCAGGAAGATTCTGGCCAATCCGATCCTGCTCTTCAGCTTCCTCGACGCCGTAACCAAATCCGTTATCACCGACCCCGGCCTCACCGCAGGTGTCATGCGGGATCTCGCGCTCACCGCCTTGTCAACCGATACGATCCACTTTGTTATCACGCCCTGGCGCTATTCCACGGCCTATCCCGGCCGGGTCGAGTGGCGAGAAAGACCAGCCAGGAAACTGTTTCAGTTGATCTCTGCCGACCAGCCTGTCGCCGACGCTTTGAGCACGAGCAGTCAAACCACTGAGCCACAACGCAGCAGGACGGACGCCGAACCGGTCCTCGATAATGGCGAGCCGGTCACTACACCCACCGCGCCTTGTTCACCAGCACAGGCAAATTAGATCCCTGTACCACGCCCGTCCGATGCCAGTGCTAACCAGATCTATTTGGGTCGGCGGATAGCGCGTACCTTGCCACTGTTTCCGCCTCCGCAAAAGAACCTATCCGCGCCATCGGACTCAAGCCCCGATACACCGGTTCCCGCGGGCATATCCAGCCTCTCCAGTACCTCTCCCGTTTCAGGGTCGATGCGCCTCACGTCGCTATCATCACCTTCCCACGTCCCATGCCAGAGTTGGCCGTCAACCCAGCTTACGCCCGTGACGACACGCTTGGACTCGATAGAGCGAAGAATAGTCCCGGTCTGCGGATCGATCTGGTGAATCTTCCGGCCCCGATACTCTCCTACCCAGAGTGTACCCTCGGCCCAGGCAAGCCCTGAATCACCACCATTGCCCGGGGCCGGAATTGTATTGAGGACGAGGCCCGTCTTGGGATCAATTTTCTGGATGCGGTCTTCAGCGATCTGATAGAGATACTGACCGTCGAAGGCCGTCCCGGCATGGGCGGCGACATCAATCGACTGAACCGTGCTGCCGCTCGCCGGATCAAAGGCGCTAAGCTTGTCGCCTGAGGCAAACCAGACGTTCTGACCGTCAAACGTGACCCCATGTACCTGGTCAGTTCCCGGGAAAGGTCCGTACTCACGAACTATTTCAGCAGCAGAGCGTTTCATGATCGTCTCCTCATCATTTCCAATACACCCATACTAGTCGCTCGGCAGCGGCCCAGGGAGTAACAAGATAGTCGGGAAACCCAGAACTGGCGGCGTCATCCACCGGAGCGCTCTTCCGCGACCAAACGACTGCACCCTGCCTGTTGTTGCAAGTTGCTCGAGCGCCCGTTGTACGGTACGGGGGCTGGCGCCAAGCGCAATCGCCAGAGCAGAGCTTGACCATGCCTCGCCATCGGCAAGAAGGGCGAGCACATCGCCATGCTGCCCTTCAATAAGCGGGGCGAGCACGACGACGTCGCTTGCACGGCACGGCTCCAGCAAAAAGCCGCGCGGTGTCGCCCTAACATCTGCAAGCGCTCCAAGCTCGGCGCGCAGCCGCCCGACCTCTACCCGCAACCGCGCGCGATGCGATTCGTCAGCATGTTTGCCGCCAAAGGCGCGCGCAATCAGCGTGCTTCTCGTCACATCTTCCGGCCATGCTTCAGCCAGTGCGCGAACCAGTGCGAACAAGACCGGACGCGTCGCCAATGGAATTGTTTTGCCCGGTTCCCGCGCAATATAACGGCATGCGTCGACAACGAACGCCCGTGACGCCAGCAGCTCTTCCACATCTTCCAGTAAGAGAGGCCGCTCGTCGCCACGCGCGATCAACCGTGCTGTGGGTGCATCGAGAATGAGATGCGCATTTTCGACCTCCGTTGTCAGAGCAGGGATATCAGCCTGGTGAGCCGCCGCCGCCGCCTGTGCAAACGCAGTGCGGGCTGCTTTCATATCAAGGCGCCGGATAGCGATGCCCGCAACCACGAGTGCGTGGGCAGCCCTTGAAGCCGATGGGAGCAGAGTTGTGTCAAGCACAGCGAGCGAACGCTCAGCGTCGTCAAGACGTCCGATCAGCAGTAGACGCCGAACTTCGAGATGCCGTGCATGCGCGGCATTGACGTGGTCACCGTGTGCTTCCAGCGTGTTTCGTGCGGTATTGAGCGATTTGGCAGGCCAAGATAGGTCGCGGGAGACAAGTGCGATCTCAGCTTCGGCGACGACACACCGCGCCCGTGCCACTGCCTCTCGCGGGCCAAACGCTCGTGCAGCACCTTTCAACAGGGCTTTTGCTCGACCGAAATCGCCAAGCTGCGCCATGATGATACCTCTAAGAGCGAGCGCTGGCGGATCTTCCCGCAGGGCGACCCGCTTCAGCGCGCCCAGCAGATCACCTGCCGCAAGTGCATGAGCCGCAGCCGTAATCAGCGAGTCCATGGCAATCCCGTCACACTTGTAACTCCCATGATTTCGGCATCCGGCCCTAATCTGTTCAGGACCAGTACGCAACACGTCGCACCAGCAATGGTAGACGACAGATATCCGAAGGAGAAGAACGATGACAGCACATGTGACCGGAACACGCCAAGACGATCACGATGCCGCCCGAAGCGTCACCGATTGGCTGTGTCTGGTAGCCGCGCCGATATTCCTGATCATGGCATTGCTCACGGCCTTCGCCGACGATGCAACCATGATCTGCTCTACTGCACACGAAACTTTACCGATCAACGGAATGACCATCATGTATCTGCTGATGAGTGTCTTCCATTCGGCGCCCTGGATCAGGTTGATCGCCCATCGCCGAAGCGGTACTGCCCGCTCGTGATCACTACACCCTTGTTCATGGAGTACGGCAGACTTGTTGCTTTGCAAGAAGCCTACCGCTGAATTTGCCGTAACGCCAAATGCCTACCATCGGCTTCCCCGCGGATTGACTGTTTGGGGCCATTGCGGCTTAAAGAATTTTCGAACCCCAGTCTGCGAGTTGGTCATTTCGATCGTGCCGTTCTCGAGAACGCGATACGATATATACGGGTTGCTTCGGGATCGCGCTTGGTCACCCGGTTTCGCTTCAACACTCAAAATCCGCTCAATTGTTTTTGGTACGCTGATTGTGAGGTCAGTTGCAGCAAAAGCTGAGGTTGTGATGCATCCAAATGCGAACAGGATGCCCAGAAACTGTATTCTCATGATATTTTCTTCCGAATAATTAGCGTTGGGCGCAGAGTCTGCCAGCGGCTGGTTGCCTGGATCTCCGGCAAGCCAGCGCAGGAAACCGCGTTGCTCAGATCAGATTGATCGTGACGTCGATATTGCCGCGTGTGGCCTTGGAATAGGGACAGGTCTGATGAGCGGCATCCGTAAGCGCCTGAGCGACGTCACGTTCGAGACCGGGCAGACTGACGTTGAGACGGGCCTGAAGAAAGTACGCACCATCAACCAAACACAAATCCACCTCAGCATCGATTGCTGCATCAGCAGGAATGGTCACGTGCATTTTGCGGGCCGCAAGTCCCATCGCGCCAATGAAACAGGCCGACCAACCGGCCGCGAACAGCTGCTCGGGATTGGTGCCAGTACCCGTTGAGCCGGGAGACGAGAGCTTGATGTCCAAACGATCATCGGCGCTATGGGATGTGCCATCACGGCCGCCCGAAGTGCGTGTTTTACCGGTGTAGAGTACGTTTTGAGATTGAGTCATGATGTGGTTTCCTTTGCAGTGAACAAGAATTGAGGCGTAACGGCCAAAGACCAGCCGTTGACCGCATGAAGCGGTCATGACGTATCTCTCGTGTATCGGGATTGATCGAAGATGTAACGCAGTGTGGCGGGAAACCGGCTTGATACATTGCTGTACAAATGAGCTTTGTTCAGATGTCGCCCTGAATGAGACACCTTCAATTGATTATTATAATAACTAATATTATAATAGCTGTGTTGGGTCATATCGGCCTTACGAATGATGATAATCATTCACATCGCGATTCTTATTTCCGGAGCCTCAATGACTCAAAAGACACCCGTCCGCAGCAAGACGGCAAAACTGGCCGACTTCATGTGCTTTTCGATCTATTCGGCCAATCTCGCCTATTCCCGGGTTTACAAGCCTGTCCTTGACGAGCTTGGCCTCACCTACCCGCAATACATAACGATCATCAGCTTATGGGAAGAGGACCAGCAAACGGTCAAGGGATTGAGCGAAAAGCTGTTTCTCGAATCGAGCACCATGACTCCCATGCTGAAACGGTTGGAAGCCATGGGATATCTCACGCGCACCCGAGACAGCGAAGACGAACGCAACGTACGTATTTCACTGACGGATGCGGGGCGCAGCCTGCGTGAAAAAGGCTTTGGTTTTGGCGAGATTACAGTCAAGGCCTCGGGCCTTACACCCGAGGAATTTCCTGTCTTGCAAAAGGCCATCGCCAAGCTCAGGGACAATCTTGTGAAGGCTAGCAAAGGCGAGCTCTAAGTTTCGATCAGCCTTGATTGCCCGAAACCAGAACAGGTTCTGCACGGTAATAGTCCGGGAAGAAACCTTTCAGGTTTTCCACCTTAGGTTGCTCGTGAAAGACGATATATGGATTCTCAGGGTTTCTGGTCATGAAGTCCTGATGATAGGCTTCCGCTTTGTAGAAGGTTTTGCCGGGTTCGACAGTGGTTGCGATCTGTTTTTTGAACACACCCGCTGTCCCGAGTTGCTCAATATAGTCTGAAGCAACACTGGCTTGCTCATTATTCGCCGGAAAGATTGCAGAGCGATATTGTGTCCCTCTGTCCGGTCCCTGACGATTGAGCTGTGTCGGATCATGGGCGGCAGAAAAGTAGATTTGGAGAAGTTTGGCGTAGCTGATTTTTTTCGGATCGAAAACGATTTGCACCGCTTCGGCATGACCTGTCCTGCTGGTTTCAACCAATTCGTAAGTTGCAGTTTCAGGGGCGCCACCAGCATAGCCCGAGATCGCACTGACAACACCATCGACGTGCTGAAATACACCCTGGACACCCCAGAAGCAGCCACCCGCAAAGACCGCTGTTTGCATTCCGCCGGTATCGGCGACATCATGAAGTGCAGTCGGCACGAGCCTTGGCTCTTCCGCTGCGGATGGCGCATAGCCAAGCAGTAGCGTACCCAGCAGACCCAGTAATCCCGCCATCGCCAGAAGGGGGCGCAGACTTGAGATTGGCCTTAGTTTTTTCAATCCTATTGTGTCTTGCATGATGGTGTCCTCACCCGCTTGCCCGCATCTGATAAAGCTGCGTCTGTGTGACGGTTCCATTCCCGGCGGTATCGGTATCCGCATCAAACAGCGCAGACGTATCCCGCATGTGTCCTGATGAGGTTGAAACTGTAACGAAGTGTGGAAGAGCCAAGGCGCTATACGCTGCGGTACAATGCCATGGCTGACCGGATGTCCTCCACATTTCTGCAGACAATATTACTTTGAGACCGCTTGGGCCGCTTCCGCGATCAGTTTTGCAACCTCCTGTGGTTGCGAAGCGTAAACGGCATGGCTTGCCTTTACTTCAACCACTGTGCTGCCTGCCCGCTTGGCCATACTGCGCTCAATTTCGGGATCAATCGACTTGTCGTCGGTGGCGACCAATGCCCAGCTCTTTTTGGACTTCCATGCCGGTTCGCCAGCTTCTGTGCTGAATATAGCTTTGGAAGCAAAGACCTGCGAATGTGCGAGAAAATCAGTTGTCTCCTTCGGCAGATCCGCCGCAAAGGCCTCGGCGAAGGCATCCGGCTCGATATAGGAGTATCCATCCTTCAAGGTCTTGACCTTGCTCTCCTTCATGGAGCTAGAAAGGTCGCTGGTCGCGAGCTTCACAATGCTTTCGCCTTTCTCCGGCTGAAACGCAGCGATGTAGACCAGACCCGCAACATTGTCGGCTTTTCCAGCTTCGCTGATGATCATGCCACCTGCGCTATGTCCAACCAGAATACTCGGGCCGTCCTGAAGGTCGAGGATACGTTTGGTGGCGGCAACGTCATCAGCAGGGGATATCAGTGACTGCTGAGCGATCGTCACCTTATATCCCTGCTTTGTCAGAATGTCAGAAACCGGTCGCCAGCCTGCGCCGTCAACGAAAGCACCATGAACGATGACAATGTTTTTAACATCGGCTGCCGAAGCGACCGACAGTGAACCAGCAGACAAGATTAGGCCCGCGACGGCAAGAGAGATGGAATGTCTGATCATGGTAGATACCCTTTTCCAGTAATTAGTTGTATCATATTAATTATTGTGATAACTAAATATTAGAATGCCTTTTGGAACTTGTCCAGAAGCAGCAGGGGAGTGCGCCGCACAATTTTGTTTGACACTGTATCCAGTCGGCAGATCGATACAGTCGCTTACAATTATCGCAAAGCGCCGCCCTCCTACCCTTCGGAATTAGGCTAATGCTATTTGGCAATATGGGTTGAGGTGATTTACGATGGACCATATAGACCACATTCTGATCGTGGATGATGACCGCGAAATCCGGGAACTGGTTTCAGGTTATCTGAAGAAGAATGGCTTGCGCGTTACTGTAGCGGCAGACGGGCGGCACATGCGGTCGTTTCTTGAAACAGATTCTGTTGATCTCATTGTGCTCGATGTCATGATGCCTGGTGATGACGGTCTCGTTCTCTGCCGCGAATTGCGGGCTGGCAAGCATAAGGTGATTCCGGTCCTCATGCTGACCGCACGAACCGATGAAACAGATCGAATTGTCGGCCTTGAGATGGGAGCCGATGACTATCTGGCGAAACCATTTTCCGCCCGCGAGTTATTGGCACGGATCAAGGCTGTTCTGCGCCGCACACGCATGCTTCCTCCCAATCTTCAGGTGACGGAAGTCGGGCAGCTATTGAGTTTCGGCGAATGGCAACTGGACACTACGGGCCGCCATCTGCTTGACCGCAATGGTACGGCGGTAGCACTCAGTGGGGCTGAATATCGCCTGCTTCGCGTGTTCATGGATCACCCGCAGCGCGTCCTCAACCGCGATCAATTGCTCAATCTCACACAAGGGCGAGAGGCCGAACTTTTCGACCGGTCTATTGACTTGCTGGTGAGCCGACTTCGCCAGCGCCTCTGCGATGATCCTCGCGACTCTTCCTATATCAAGACGGTTCGTAGCGAGGGCTATGTCTTTTCCATGCCGGTTGAAATTTCCGAGATCCGCCAATGAAAGGCTTGACCGCTGTTCAATCTTTCCGGCCCTGGCCCCGCACATTGGGATCGCGGCTCTTCCTGCTTTTCCTGGCCGGTTTGACGATTGCCTATGGTCTGGCGTTCGCTGTCCTGTTTATGGAACGGTACATGACGGCCAAGATGGTCATGTTCAACAACTTCGAACAGGACATTGCAACATCCGTCGCCATACTGGATCGTTTGCCAGCAGATGAGAGAGCCGGATGGCTGGATCAACTCGACCGCGGGACATCGCGATACATGCTGGGCACTGGCTTGGCAGGTGTGCCCATTTCCACGGATGCGGGACGGGAGATTGCAGGGAAAATCAACGAGGCCGTTGGGAAACGTTTTCCTCTCACCATCGAATCCATTCCCGGAGATCGCAAGCGCCTTCAAGGTCATGTAACCCTTAGTGATGGTATGCCTCTCACGATCGATGTAAACCCGGCGGTCATGCCGCTGGCCGAATGGCTGCCTTACGTCCTTGTCACCCAGCTTGTTCTGCTTATTCTTTGCAGTTGGCTTGCGGTCCGACAGGCGATCCGACCTCTCGTAAATCTTGCCAATGCCGCCGATGCCCTTGATCCAAACAAGAATGCTCCGCGCTTGAGTGAAACAGGACCAAGCGAAGTCGCCTATGCCGCGGCAGCCTTTAACGCGATGCGTGATCGCATCGCACATTATCTGCAAGAGCGGGTCCAAATCCTTGCAGCAATCTCACATGATCTGCAAACACCGATCACGCGCATGAAACTGCGCGCCGAATTTGCTGAAGAGTCCGTTGAAAAGGAAAAACTCGTGCAGGATTTGGCCGAGATCGAACGTCTCGTACACGAGGGGATAGCCTATGCGCGCAGCGCGCATGGCAATACCGAAAAGCCATCGCGCATTGACGTCGGATCGTTCATGGAAAGTCTGGTCTATGATTATCAGGACACAGGCAAAGCTGCGACGCTCAGTGGAAGCATTGAAGCGGCAATCGTGACACGGCCTCACGCCCTGCGCCGCATCCTTACAAACCTTGTCGACAACGCTCTGAAATTCGGCGGAAGCGCTGAAGTTAATCTGGAAAGAGACATCCATGGAGCCGTTATCATAAAGGTGCTGGATCGCGGCCCCGGCATTCCTGAAGATGAGCTTGAAGCAGTCTTCCAGCCATTCTATCGCCTCGAACAATCCCGCAATCGCGGCACAGGCGGCACCGGACTCGGATTGTCAATCGCCCAGCAATTGACGCTCGCAATTGATGGAATCCTTAACCTGAAAAACCGACCCGGTGGCGGTTTGGCGGCAGAGATATACCTGCCCCAACCCATCCACACAAAGGAATAACAGGATCATCGGCGCGTCCGCTTCAAGGGTGGTCGCAGGTGGTTGGGCCGTTCTTTGTATCTCAATGTAAGAGCCAACCGCTCCCATACGATCCGTTACAAATTCCGCTCATTCAGAACACATCCCGGATACGCGCCTGCCGCCCTATGCGATGGATGGCAGATGTTCTGCCATTGCGTTCCAACGCTGGTTTTCCTCTACGGCAGAGCCGTCTTCATTGCCGTAACGACCCGGCATCAGACGCTTTCGCCCGCCAATCACGGAGAATAAATATGCCTCCCTTATTACCACCCACAACAAGGCGCAGCTTTCTTGCCACGTCAGCAACAGCGCTGATTGTCGGTGCGACGGCCTCCGGTGCCTTCGGCCTGCTGCCCGGACAACTCGCTTCTGCCGCTGAAACCACGGCAATCCGCCCTTTCCAGGTAAACGTTCCGGAAGCGGATCTGGTTGACCTTCGCAAACGTGTTCTCGCCACGCGTTGGCCCGCCAAGGAAACTGTCAATGATCAGTCGCAAGGCGTTCAACTGGCCAAGCTCAAGGAACTCATCCGCTACTGGGGAACAGATTACGACTGGCGCAAAGTGGAGAAGAAACTCAATGCTTTGCCGATGTTCGTGACAGAAATCGACGGGCTTAACATCCAGTTCATCCATGTCCGCTCGAAACATCCCAATGCGCTGCCTGTCATCATTACCCACGGCTGGCCCGGTTCAATTCTGGAACTGTTGAAGGTGATTGATCCTCTTACCAATCCGACGGCTCATAGCGGAAGTGCTGATGACGCCTTTGACGTTGTGATACCTTCAATGCCCGGCTACGGCTTCTCGGACCAACCCACCGAAACAGGCTGGAATGCTGACCGCATCGGGCTTGCATGGGACGTACTGATGAAGCGTCTCGGATACAAACGCTATGTCTCTCAGGGCGGAGACTGGGGCTCTGTTGTCTCAGACAAGATGGCGCGTCAGGCGCCGGAAGGACTGCTCGGTATTCACGTCAATATGCCAGCAACGGTTCCGGCAGATGTCGCCAAAGCCATGAGTGATGGCGACCCGGCACCAACTGGACTTACAGACGTCGAGAAGGCAGCTTATGAATCGCTGAGCACATTCTTCTCCAAGAACGGTGCTTATGGTGTCATGATGACCACGCGCCCGCAGACGGTTGGCTATGGACTATCGGATTCACCGGTTGGCCTTGCTGCCTGGATGTACGATAAATTTGCCCAGTGGACCTATAGCGGCGGTGATCCGGAGAAATCATTGACCAAGGACGAGATGCTTGATGACATCACGCTCTATTGGCTCACGAACAGCGCGATCTCATCAGCCCAGCTTTATTGGGAGAACAACGCGAACAATTTCAACGCGGTGGATATTTCGATACCGGCTGCCGTGACTGTCTTCCCTGGCGAAATCTATCGTGCACCTCGCAGTTGGGCGGAGAAAAGCTATCACAAGCTCATTTACTTTAACGAAGTAGACAAGGGTGGTCACTTCGCGGCGTGGGAAGAGCCCGAACTTTTCAGCGCCGAGCTTCGTGCAGCGTTCCGCTCACTGCGATAAAACTGATCCATTATACGGTCAGTCAATCGAGCAGAATGGCCCGGCACCAAGTACCGGGCCATTCTTGTCGCTTACAGTGAAATCATCAGCGCGGTGCCCCGTCGCTTCTGCCCTATGCTAAATTGTCATCGTCCGTATCGGTGTCAAATGAGTCATCGGCAGCATCGTCCAAACGGTCTTGTTCGGCATCGCTGAGTTGCGTGCCATTGTTATTGTCATCGTTGTAATAGTTGTTGATGACAGTCTCGCCAGAAACAGCTGGCGGTGTGGTTCCGGCACCAATATTCGAGCCACCGAACATTGAATGACCACCTATCATGTTCTTGACGCCTTCGAAGAGGAGCGCGCCACCAGCTACGCCTGCCGCAGTGCTCAGCGCACCTTGTAGAAAACCACCCCCTTGGGATTGTGGTTGCTGTGGCACAGACCACCGTCCGGCTTGCTGAGTTTGGCCTTGTGGCACATATCCGTCCTGAGGTGTGGGCGCCCCACCCCACGGTCCGTTTGAACGGCTTGAGGCCGGTTGAGGAGCTTGTCCTGCCGATGCGCTGCCAAAGATCGATCCGAACAAACCACCGGATTGTTGTTGCGCAGGCTGCGCATTCTGCAAGTCACTGACCTGCGCTTCCAATAGCTGAATGCGCTCATGGCACGCATTCAGCGCCTGTTCCTGCACAATCACGGCCTGAGCCAAAAGATAGGGAGCCGAAGGCTGGCTTTTGACCTGCTCCAAAATAAAGCGTTCAGCGTCGGGGTCCCTTGGAGTGCCTGCTGCTTGCTTTGTACGATCGAAGAGGCCACTGAGAAGTTTCTGTTCATCGGCATTCATTTTTGTTCACCTTGTTTTAGGAAAACCTGATCTCGATCCAGATTCGTGGCATTTAGATGACTTTACGAAAATGTAATCTCAGCTCCTGCACTCACCAATTTCAGCTCGCAACTTGAGGTAAACAGCTCCAAGGTAGCGAGCGGCCAGCTCAACTTTCGGTTTATTTTTTTCTACGATTGGGCATCGAATTGCCACTTCGCGGTCGACTTTGCGCTGGCGTATTCTCGTGGTTTTCCGCCTGCAATTTTCGCCAGCGGGTCAGCCGATCAGGATCCAGCGAACCTGCAGCCACTGCCGCCAACACGGCGCAGCCCGGTTCGTGGGCGTGGGTGCAGTCGCGAAACCTGCAAAGGGGCGCAAGCTCCGTGATTTCAGCAAATAGCGTCTCAATACCATGTCCGACATCACTGACATGCAAGGTACGGATCCCCGGCGTATCGATTATCCAGCCGCCGCCCAAAATGGCATGCAGTGAACGCGAGGTGGTGGTATGACGACCTTTGGCATCATGTTCGCGGATACCACCTGTCAGTTGAGGCATTTCCTGTTCGGAACCTGCAAGCGTATTGACCAGCGTCGATTTGCCGACACCGGATGAACCGACCAGCGCCACTGTTTGCCCCACCCCACACCAAGGCGATAATGCCGCTGCGGCATCGGCGGAACGGGCATTGAGTACAACCACAATTAATCCACGCTGCAACGCAGCGGCCTGACGTTCATACTCCTTGGCATCCGGGGCGGTATCAGCCTTGGTCAAGACAATGACCGGATTGGTTCCGGTTTCGTTTGCCAGAGCCAGATAGCGCTCCAACCGTGCAGAGTTAAAATCGGCATTGCAGGACGTGACGATGAACAGCGTATCGACATTGGCCGCAGCAAGCTGGGTCGCTCCATGCCCTGCTCTGCGACGCATCAGCAAGGTTTTTCGAGCGAGAAGGCGGCGCAACTCGTGCGTTTGTGGATCGACCAGCACCCAGTCGCCCACTGCAAAATCGCCGGTATTGACCTGCGCCGAAAGTATCAATTTGACATGTCCGGTTGGGGAAATTGCGCCCAAGCGGGCGCGATGAACCGTAGAGATGCGCATTGGGACCAGATCGACATCTGCGGATTCAAGCTGATCGCTGAAAAATTCAGACCATCCCAGACGAGCAAGAGCGGCAGAGTGATCAGTCACGTTTCTGCCCGATGGTGCGGCATCGCATACATGGAGTATCCTTCAGACAAGATGACTTTGATGACAATCAGCCAAGGCAGGTAACCCCTCCTGATCAGTGTTGGCAAGACCGCACACGCATCATACTGCAGGACATTCCACAAAAAGCTGGAAGAGAATTTCAACCGGAAGGCCAAGGCCGATGGCAACATTGCTGCGGCAGTCATCAGGGATGACCACTGCCGATCCTGCTGAACGGCGCTGTAGGGCCGAGTGGGCTTCTCTCCAACGCGCTCACCACCAGTTCTGGCAGTAATCTTATAGACAACGCTCGGACTGGTTCCCCAACCGAGCGTTGTCATTATGCGTTGCAACCGATGAAGTCTTTATGCAGCCTTGGCAAGTTCGCCATGCGGATCGAGCACAAATTTCTGCGCTGCCCCCTTGTCGAAGCTCTCATAGCCTTGGGCCGCATCCTCCAGCGATATGATTCTGGCATTGACGATATCGGCAATTGGCAAGCGGTCATAAAGGATCGCCTGCATGAGTTGACGATTGTACTTCAACACTGGCGTCTGACCCGTATGGAAAGATTGTGCCTTTGCCCAACCGAGGCCAAAACGCAAAGACAGGTTGCCTTGCTTGGCTGCGTTGTCGACCGCACCCGGATCTTCAGTGACATAAAGACCGGGAATACCAATGGACCCGGCGGCGCGCGTGATCTCCATCATCTGGTTCAACACAACAGCTGGCTGTTCGCCGCCGCTGTGACCGCGTGCCTCGAAACCCACAGCGTCAATGGCACTGTCAACTTCGTTGCTACCCGTCACCTGTGCGATCATATCACCAAGACGGTCGCTGGCGGACAGATCGATCGGTTCAAACCCAACTTTCGCGGCATGTGCAAGGCGCTCTTTGTTGAAGTCACCAATCATCACCACGGCAGCACCAAGAATGCGGGCTGAAGCAGCGGCAGCCAGCCCAACTGGTCCCGCTCCGGCAACATAGACAACCGAGCCAACACCGACACCCGCTTTCACCGCTCCATGAAATCCCGTAGGCAAAATATCGGAAAGCATCGTGAGATCCCGCATCTTAGCCATCGCGCGATCACGATCAGGAATTTTCAGAAGGTTGAAGTCCGCATAGGGGACTGTCACATAACGCGCCTGACCACCGATCCAGCCACCCATGTCCACATAACCATAAGCACCCCCTGCCCGTGCAGGATTGACCGTCAGGCAAACACCTGTGTCTTGAGACTTGCATGTGCGGCACCGCCCGCATGCAACGTTGAATGGGACAGAGACAATATCTCCCACGCAGAGCATTTCGACGTCGCGGCCCTTTTCAATGATCTCGCCAGTGATTTCATGACCAAGGACGAGTCCAGGCTCTGCAGTGGTACGACCGCGCACCATATGCTGATCTGACCCGCAAATGTTCGTAGAGATGACCTTGAGAACAACCGCATGTTCAATTCGGCGACCATCTGGCGCTTCAAGTTTTGGATCAAAGATGTCCTGTACTTCGACCTTACCCGGCCCCACATAGACGACGCCTCTGTTTTTGCTCATTGCGAACTCCTCCCATGGATTCTGGTGCAAACAACGGCCTTCCGGACGGAAGACCGAATTCCTCGTCAGTACTCACGCCTATTGGCATGGCGCTGTTCGCCGTGATGGTGACGAAAGCAACTCAACCATAGGCTGAATTCAAGCATTGGCCGTTCTGTTCGCGACATATCATTTCATGCGCCATTGCTTCGTCCCACATTGGCAATGAGGGTTGACATCACATCATTTTCTGGGATTATGTATACCACAGATACAAACAGGGCGAAGTGGTATCAGGGAGAGTCCCCCTCAGTGAGGTGCTGTGTGGGCGACGTACCGCGAAGAGGCATCGTTGTTATACGCATTTCCCTGACAATGCCGATTGTGTGATGCCGGCTTAGCCATGCAAATCAAGCATTTGGAATGTCCACAAAAATAGACAGGAGGGGAAACAAATGAAAATCTGTATTTATGGTGCCGGCGCGATCGGCGGTTATATGGCAGTCATGCTCAAGCGCGGGGGCGCTGACGTCTCCCTTGTCGCCAGAGGCGCTCATCTCGGCGCAATCAAGAAAAATGGCATGAAACTGCTGGTAGATGGGGACGAAATCGTCGAACGCATGCCGGCTACCAGCAATGCACATGAACTAGGGCCCCAGGATTATGTGATCGTCACGCTGAAAGCGCATCAGGCATGGCAATCGGTTGAGGACATGGTACCGCTTCTAGGCGAAAAGACTGCTGTAGTAACAGCCCAAAACGGGCTTCCCTGGTGGTATTTCCATGGCCTTGGGCCGAGCGTTGCCAACCTCCGGCTGCAGAGTGTCGACCCTGATAACCGCCAGTGGAATACGATCGGACCCCAGCGGGTTATCGGAGCCACGGTCTATCCCGCTACCGAGATCATTGAACCCGGCGTGATCAAGCACATCTACGGCAATCAGTTTGGTCTCGGTGAGCCTGATCGCAGCAACAGTGAACGCGTCCACCAACTGGCGGCGGCGATGGATACGGGTGGCTTAAAGACCCGCTTTTATGAGGACATCCGCGACGATATCTGGATCAAGCTTTGGGGCAATCTTTGTTTCAATCCGATTTCAGCATTGACGGGCGCAACGCTCGACATTGTGGCGACAGATCCGGGCACACGCAATCTTGCGCGCAATATGATGGTTGAAGCACAAGCCATCGGCAAGAAGTTCGGCGCGACCTTCCGCGTCGACGTTGAGCGGCGCATCGATGGCGCGGCTGGTGTCGGCGCGCACCGCACGTCCATGTTGCAGGACGTCGATAAGGGCCGGGCCATCGAGCTCGATGCGCTTCTGACATCCGTGCAGGAAATGGGCCGACTTTCCAAAGTGGAAACACCTTTCATAGACAGCGTGTTGGCGCTTGCGCAGCAAATGGGACGTGTGAAGGGCCTTTACCCAACATTCCCCGAAGCGGTGCCGGTCAAGCCAGCCATGGCATCTTGACCGGCTTTGCCAGCCAGTGACGGGCAAATGAAAAGATCCGCACTTTGAAACGGGAGGACATGGAAAATGGTTCAGTGGACGCGATTTGACGATGGCGGCGTGGAGCGGTTCGGCCTGCTACTAGGCAATGAGATCGCCGTATATCAGGGCAACATGTTCGAAAAACCGACGGCTACGGGGATGCGTCGTGCCGTTGCTTCGGTTCGCTTGCTGGCACCCTGCTCACCTTCCAAGATCATCGCGCTGTGGAACAATTTCCACCAGCTGGCGGCCAAACTTGATGTAGCAGTACCCGATGAGCCGCTTTATCTGTTCAAGGCAACCTCGTGCGTCACTCATCCGGACGCCATTGTTACCCGCCCCTCCTCCTATACGGAAGCTGTGGCTTATGAGGGCGAACTCGGTATTGTGATCGGCAAACGCTGTGCCGATGCTTCAGAGGAGGAAGCCGCTGCGGCAATCTTCGGCTATACATGTGTCAACGACCTGACAGCGAGCAACATCATTGCCCGCGACAAAACTTTTGCCCAATGGGCTCGCGCTAAAAGCTTCGATGGTTTCGGTCCCTTCGGGCCCGTAATCACCACCGATCTCGATCCGGCTAAACTCCATGTCAAAACTGTTCTCAATGGCGTCGAGCGCCAGAATTATCCCCTGAGCGATATGATCTTTCCACCAGCCCGGCTCGTCAGTGCGCTTTCGAAAGATATGACGCTTGAGCCGGGAGATCTGATCTGCTGCGGTACATCGCTTGGCGTCGGCTCAATCAAAGACCCGTCGAACATTGTCTCGGTTACAATTGACGGAATTGGCACGCTGTCGAACACGTTCGTTCAATAGAAAATCACAAAAGAATGCCCGGAACCATGCATTCCGGGCATTCTTCCAACGGACCGAGACTGGACATTTCAGCGCCCGTCCAAACTCGACCGAAACCTGAGCTTTTTGACGATTGTGGATATGGCGGAAACGATATTATCTATTTGAAATCATACTCTAAAAATTTTCTATATCAACATTAAATGGTAGTTATTCCCACAATATGGAAATTAATCCATCCAATAAAACTGGAAAAGCCCGGGTGATCGGTCTATGGCTGGGATAACGCAACAGCAGAGCAAGGAGCCATGGTGGCTGTTATCCAACCGGCAAAGGGCAAGCGAGGCCGAAAGGCCGCTGCGGATGCATCGCCATCATCGGTACAGGTCCTCGACAGGAGCCTGAATCTTTTAACGATCATTGCTGATCACGACGGTTCAGCCTTGACAGAGCTTGCCGACAAGACTGGCCTTGCGCCCTCCACTGTTCATCGCCTGCTGACCTCATTGCAAAAACACGACATGGTTTCGCATGACCCGGAAACCGGCGACTGGTCTATCGGCGTCGGCGCCTTTGCCATCGGCAATGGTTTCCTGCGATCGCGCAAACTTGGCCCAATCAGCCGCCGCTTCCTGAAACGGTTGATGGAGGAGTGCGGCGAGACCGCCAATATCGGCATCGAGGACGATGGCGATGTTGTGTTCATTTCCCAGGTCGAAAGCCACGCTCCGATGCGCGCTTTCTTTCGGCCAGGACGGCGCGGGCCGATCCATGCCTCAGGCATTGGCAAGGCAATTCTGTCCACCTGGTCGGATTCTGAAATCGGCCGGACAGTAAGCAGAAAGCAGCTCGCCCACTTTACCGACCATACGCTGGACACGCTTCCTGCACTTTTGAAAAACATCCAAGAAATCCGCTCGCGCGGCTGGTCAATCGATGACGAGGAACACACACTTGGCATGCGCTGTATTGCTGCGCCGATCTTCAACGAACATGGCGAGGCTGTCGGCGGCATATCGATTTCCGGCCCGACCGTGCGTTTGCCCCGGGACAAGGTTGATGTCTTGGGTCCAGTCGTGCGTGACACAGCAAACGAGCTGACGCGTGCCATGGGCGGGCGGCGGCCGGAAGAACTGTAGATCAGGGTTCCCATTAAACAGAAACAGCCATAGCCTCGCGAATGGCCTGACCAACAAGATGCGGGCTTTTGGCAATGATGACACCAGCCTCTTCAAGAGCATTGATCTTGCTCTGTGCATCATTCGCCGCACTTTGCGCAAAAGCACCGGCGTGACCCATGCGGCGCTCCGTTGGTGCATGGCGACCGACCACCAGTCCGACAATCGGAATATCGGGCTTGATTTCCGTCAGCAATTCCGCGAGTTCCTGTTCCTCTGATCCACCAATCTCACCGATAACAATGACACCATGCGTATCGCGGTCAGCAAGAAACAATTGCATGCAGTCACGCATGCTCAGCCCATGGATAGCATCGCCGCCAATGCCAACGGTAGTGGACTGGCCCAATCCGACGGCGCTGACCTGCGCAATGACTTCGCTTGTCAGCGAGGCCGAACGCGACAGAATACCAATCTGGCCCTTTCGCTCGCTGCCGGTTGCCATGACGCCAATCTTGCAGACACCCGGTGAAAGAACCCCTTGAGAATTTGGTCCGACAAGAACCGTCGAACTTTGCTTGAGCGCCGCACGCACACGCAACATATCCTGCACCGGCACCCGCTCGGTCAGGGCAACGACAAGCGGCATACCGGCCTCGATAGCTTCGATCATCGCTGCGGCGGCGTTTTCCGGAGGGACGAAAACCATGCTGGCATTTGCACCTGTTTCTCGCATCGCATCGGCAACCTCGTTGAAAACAGGAAGATTCAGATGATAGGTCCCGCCTTTGCCGGGCGTGACACCACCAACAATCCGGGTTCCGTATTCGAGCATTGCCGCAGAGTAGTGCGTCCCTGCCCAGCCGGTCATGCCCTGGCAGATTACACGCGTATTCTGGTCAACGAGAATGGTCATAGTCTTTCTCCGTTCGACTGTGCAGCCGATGTCGCGCGGGTCACGGCCGTCCACATATCAGGACAGTCGATTACCTTGCAGCCGAAATTGGCGAAGCGAAACCGGGCATATTCGGCATTGTTACCAGCCAGGCGTACAATGACGGGACAAGTGCGGCCGGTTCGCCGCATGGCAATGCCGAGACCGTCGGCGATGGTATCGCACGGCTGCATGCCGCCACCGTGTACATTGACGAGGATCGAGCGCACCGCCGGATTATTGAGAAGAAGGGTGAAGCCATGGGCGACATCAAGGCTTGTAGCGGTTGTGCGTATATCCATGAAATTTGCAGGCTTGCCGTTGGCGGCGTAAACCATGTCAAGCGTTGCCAGCCCGAGCCCGGCACCATTAACGGCCAGACCAATATTGCCGTCCATGCGCAGATAATTGAGCTGACGGTTCTGGGCGACAAGCTCCACCGCATCATCATCATGCTCGTCACGCAATGCCACCAGTTCAGGGTGCCGAAATAGAGCGTTGTCATCAATAATCATCTTGGCATCGACCGCAACAAACCCACCCTCCTCCGTTACAGCAAGCGGATTGATTTCGAGCAGCGTTGCATCCAGTTCCACGAAAATCCGGCGCAACTGGTCAAGAAGCTGGGCGAAGGCAGATGGCAGATCGGAAGAGACTAGACCTATACGTTTGGCCAGATTGATCGCAACATCTTCCGCCAAAGCATTCCCGGTTCCCATCGAAATTCGTTCGAGGCGAGTTTCGCCAGATTGAAGCCGCCTTTCAATATCCTCGCTGCCTTCAGCGCCAGCGAGAACCATGATCTCGGCGCTCGCCACATCGATGGACAGCGACAGATAAAGGTTGCGGACGGGACGAACAGCGGTTTCAATCAACACCCGATTGACGCGGCTGCCTGCCGGGCCCGTCTGTTCGGTGACAAGCGTTCGCCCCAGCATTGCTGCTGCCGCGACGCCTGCCTGCTCCGGCGTGGAGACAAGCTGGACGCCGCCTGCCAAGCCGCGCCCACCCGCAAGAATTTGAGATTTTACGGCAATTTTGGTCGCACCCAATGCCGCAGCAGCATCACGCGCCTCAGCGGCAGTCAGTGCCACTCGACCTTCGGGCACACCGATGCCTCCGGCTGATAGCAGTGCTTTTGACTGGAACTCATGAAGCTTCATAGCCATGGCCTCCCCAAGACTGATTGAGCATTCGCGCAGGGCGGCACCTGATCGATGCCGCCGCTTTATTTCTTACAAACGGGCGATCATTCCGCCGCGATCTTTTGAGGATCGCCAAGCGCACCGCTCTTTTGCAGATCATCGATAAACCGGTTGTCGAATTTGAGCACATCACGCAGGATTTCTTCGGTGTGCTCGCCCAGAAGCGGTGAACGGGTCACATCCGTTGGACTGTCGGAGAGCTTGATCGGATTGCCGACCGAAAGGTAATTGCCACGCACCGGGTGTTCGACCTCGACAATTGTACCCGTCGCACGCAACGATTGATCTTCGGCAATTTCCTTCATGGAAAGGATCGGGCCGCAAGGGATGTCCCGATCGTTGAGGAGGGCCATTGCCTCGAATTTGTCCTTGGTCATGGTCCACTCCTCGATGCGGGCGAAAATTGCATTGAGGCGGGGCAGCCGGGCGCCGGGCTTGGCATAGTCAGGATGGGTTTTCCATTCCGGCTCGCCAATTACATCGCAGATCGCCTCCCAGACAGGCGCCTGAGTAATGAAATAGATGTAGGCATTGGGATCAACTTCCCAGCCCTTGCATTTCAGGATACGGCCCGGTTGACCACCGCCGGAATCATTACCAGCACGCGGTACGCTTTCACCGAATTCAATACCCTCGCCATACTGACTGTATTCATTCAGTGGACCATGGGCAAGGCGCTGCTGGTCGCGCAATTTGACCCGGCATAGATTGAGTACGCCATCCTGCATGGCTGCAGAGACTTTCTGGCCGCGTCCGGTTTTCGTACGCTGGAAAAGCGCAGTCACGATACCGAGGCAAAGATGCAACCCTGTACCGGAATCGCCGATCTGGGCGCCGGTCACGAGGGGCAATCCATCGCGAAAGCCTGTTGTTGAGGCAGCACCGCCGGTGCATTGCGCAACATTCTCATACACCTTGCAATCCTGATAAGGCCCCGGACCAAAGCCCTTGATCGAAGCGACGATCATTGCGGGATTGAGTTCCTGAACACGCTCCCACGTAAACCCCATGCGATCAAGCGCACCGGGAGCAAAATTCTCCACCAGAACGTCGCAATTCCTGATCAGCTCTTCCAGAACCGTCTTTCCGCTCTCGTTCTTTGTATCGAGCGTGATCGAACGCTTGTTATGATTGAGCATGGTGAAATACAGGCTGTCAGCATCGGGAACATCGCGAAGCTGGCCGCGCGTAATGTCGCCGACACCGGGGCGCTCGACCTTAATGACATCGGCACCAAACCAGGCAAGAAGCTGTGTGCATGTTGGTCCAGACTGGACGTGGGTGAAGTCTAGGATGCGAACACCCTCCAAAGCTTTTGTCATAGTTCCTTCCCTTCTTCAGTACAGATTGTTCTGCTTATGTCGATTTGAACCGGCGGCCTTAGGCAGCCGCCGGTTGTTATCGTTATTTGTACATTGTCTGGTTCTTGGTCCCCGGCGCGTATTCGTTCGGATCGACCCAGATATTGACGACAGCTGACCGACCGGTCCTGGCAATCGCTTCACGAGCCCGCTGGAGAGCAGGCTGAATCTGCGAAGCTTCACGAACCTCCTCGCCATGATTGCCGAGCATATGCGCGAATTTGGAGAACTCGACGTCGCCAAGCTTGTTGCCGACATTGCCACGTTCTTCGCCATATTTTGCCACCTGACCATAACGGATCTGGTTCATCGAAGAGTTGTTGCCGATAACCGCAAGATATGGAGCGTGGAAGCGGTCGCAGGTTTCCATGTCGAATGCCGTCATCGAGAAGGCGCCATCGCCGTAGTAGCAAAGCACTTCCTTGTTTGGATGAGCGAGCTTTGCGCCAAGTGCGAAGCCTGTCCCTACACCCAGCGAGCCAAGCGCACCCGGATCCATCCACTGGCCCGGATTGCGCGGACGCACCGCCTGAGCCGAGATCGTCACCACGTCACCACCGTCGCCGATGTAGATCGTGTCTTCGCCAAGAAACTCATTGAGTTCGTAGGCGACGCGGTAAGGATGAATCGGGCTCTGATCCGATTTCAAAAGCGGCAGGACCTTCTCATAGGCAATCGCTTCCTGCTCCTCCAGCGTCTTCATCCACTGTTGACGCGCCTGACGCTTGCCCTTGTCGATCCGGCTCGAAGCAGCCTGCAAAACAGCAGAAAGAATAGCACCGGGATGGCCGACGAGGCCGAGATTGATATCGCGGTTCTTGCCGACAGTGCGATAATCCTGATCGATCTGCACAAGTGTCAAGTCCTTGGAAATCCGCTTGCCGTAGCCCATGCGGAAATCGAATGGCGTGCCAATGACAACAATCACATCGGCGTTGCTGAAAGCGAAGCCACGCGTGCGGTCGAAGTGGTGCGGATCGCCGATCGGCAATGTGCCACGGCTGGCTCCATTGAAATATCCGGGAATATCCAGACCGCGCAACAGTTCCACGGCAGCGTCGGTGCTGCCCGATGTGAAAACCTGCTGACCGAACAGGATCGCCGGACGTTCGGCATTCACCAGAACGTCGGCCAGTCTCTCGATATCAGCCGGATCGCCGATTGAATAGGTTGAGGCTCTGTATCTGCCCGGCTGCGGAATGACAGCTTTCTCCAGGGGTATTTCACGATCCAGAACATCGCGGGGAATTTCGAGATAGGAAGGCCCGGATGCGCCTGAAAAGCATTCGCGCGCCGCCATGGAAATCATATCGGCAATGCGTTCTGTCGATGAGACGCCGGCAGCAAACTTGGTGATAGGGGTCATCATGTCGACATGGGGCAAATCCTGCAGCGAACCCATCTTGTGCTGAGTAAGGGCTCCCTGTCCGCCAATATGCAACACGGGGCTTTCCGAGCGGAACGCCGTTGCGATACCTGTGACTGCATTGGTGCAGCCGGGACCGGCAGTGGTAACGACGCAGCCAAGTTTGCCTGTCTGCCGGGCATAGCCATCCGCGGCATGTGCGGCGACCTGCTCATGGCGCACGTCGATGATACGAATGCCTTCATCAATGCAGCCGTCATAGATATCGATGATGTGACCGCCGCACAGTGTGAAGATGGTATCGACGCCCTCGTTCTTCAGCGCCTTCGCCACCAGATGTCCGCCAGACACCACGCTCCCGTCGCGCACCTTCCGCTTTAATGTATCTTCAGCCGTTGATGTGGCTTTCTCAACTTTCGTGACGATAGTCATTGACGTCTTTCCTCCTATTGAACCTTGTCGTCTTTTATCGTTGGCGGCTGCTCGCCTGACTGATGCCGAACACAAAGGCCGGATGCAAAACCGCACTACCTGCAAGGTGCGGGTCAGGGCGGGAGCCAACAGGCTCAGCTACATCGAGATTTTGCATGCGATAACGCTCGTTGGTGTCGAGAGCCTCGCCTTCCACCCCCGAGGGCGAAGCCAGCGGGCGCAGCCGGGAGGCCGAAGCCGAACCGGAATTCACAAGTTTTAAGACGCTTGTTCGCCTGCGTATGGCGCTCAAAGTGCCCGTAAAAAAGTTCTGGCATAATAAATACCAAAAGTCAAACAACCAAAATCTGTGAAAACCCGCAATTTATGGCGCACATTAAAAACACGAAAATATCGAAACAATTCGGCGTTTACCGCGTTCTATAAGGGTGCAATGCACAATTCTTCTTGTGTGCACTGCACAACCCATGCAAAAATGGGATGCTGATATGCGTCAGCGGAGATTGTGAACTGGGATATGGTATGCCAGATAAGCGCCAACATTAATCGAAAACAGGAGTGTCAACCATGCCGGCACGCGCAGAAATTGCTTCAGTAACCACCCGTACCGCCCCCCGCGGCCTCATCGAGACGATTCTGGCCTTCCTTGACCGGGTTGCAGAGACCAACGCACGCAATAAAAACTACGAACCTTTCGGCCTTTAACACCCGAGACTTTCGATTCGTTCCGTTCAAGCGGCCGCCGGATTCCCCTCCGGCGGCCGCTTAACGTTTTGAAGTCACGAGGTTTTTTCTAAACTTGCATATCAGATAAGCTTGGGTCTTGTCTTTTGGTATAACTGATACCAGTATGTCCCCTATCAGCGCATGGCATTTTAGCTAACAAAAAGCGTCAGAAAGGGAAGGAAATGACTCAAGCGGTGAAAGAGGGTTTCCAATCGCAACCTGTAAGCGATGGATTCAGATGGGGACAATTGGCTGTTGGTGTGGTCTGTATGGTCATGATTGCCAACCTCCAATATGGTTGGACATTCTTCGTTCCTGAAATCACGAAGCAGTTCGGTTGGGGACGGAGCGAAATTCAATGGGCATTTACGATCTTCGTTCTCTTCGAAACTTGGCTCGTTCCGATCGAGGGCTGGTTCGTTGACAAATACGGACCGAAAATCGTCATCCTTTTCGGCGGCGTATTGTGCGGTATCGGCTGGGTTATCAATTCCTATGCTGACACGATGCTTCTGTTCTGCATCGGGCAGGCCGTTGCCGGTATTGGTGCAGGTGCGGTGTACGGAACGTGTGTCGGCAACGCATTGAAATGGTTTCCGGACCGGCGCGGACTTGCCTCCGGCATCACGGCAGCCGGTTTTGGTGCGGGTTCAGCACTGACAGTTTGGCCAATCCAGGCCACAATCGCGAATTACGGCTTCCAAAATGCCTTCCTGACCTTCGGTTTAGGACAGGGCATTATTATTGTTTTGCTTTCCTTCTTCCTGTTGGCGCCAAAGCCCGGTCAGGTGGCTGAGGTAACCAACAAAGGGCCGATCATCCAGAGTCGGCGTCAGTATTCACCTTCTGAAGTGCTGAAGCACCCGATTTTCTGGCTCATGTATGTCATGTTCGTCGCTGTGGGCGCCGGTGGTCTCGTTGTAACGGCAAACCTTGCGCCGATGGCCAAGGATTACGGCGTTGCCGACATTCCCATGTGGTTGGGTATACCGGCTCTCACGCTGGCAGCGACACTGGACCGCCTGCTCAACGGCGTGACTCGGCCCTTCTGTGGTTGGGTTTCAGATAAAATCGGACGCGAGAACACCATGTTCATCGCCTTCGGTGTGGAAGCAATCGGCATATATCTGCTCTACCTCTACGCCGGTAATCCGGTGATGTTTGTTATTCTGAGCGGCCTGGTGTTCTTTGCCTGGGGCGAGATCTACTCTCTCTTTCCGTCAACGTGCACCGATACGTTCGGTTCGAAATTCGCTGCAACCAATGCCGGCCTACTTTACACGGCGAAAGGTACAGCGGCACTCCTTGTGCCCTTCGGTACGGCTCTGGCCGTCAACGGCAACTGGAACTCGGTGTTCATCATCGGCGTCGTCCTGAATGCCGGAGCGGCGCTCGCGGCGCTGTTCATACTCAAGCCGTGGCGTGCAGGTATTATTCGCAAGACGCAAGAGAGCGCTCTGCAGCCAGCACAGTAGTACACAACGAAGCTCCGGGCTGGAAATCACCCAGCCCGGACACTCATCTCAAACTACAAGACATTGTCGGCATCGGATTCAAAAGCCCGGCAACACCTATCTGCCCCGGTATCGCGATTGAGAATCTCAACGCGCTGCGGGCAGGTCGATTACCGGCCAAAGGGTCGAACAACTGACACCAGAATAATCAGTCCTATCGAATGCGAACAGCCATGTGCAGCACGAGCAGGACTTGACAGCATTTTTACTGGAATACATTATACCAGTATGGCGGGCACGATAATCAACCGGCCGCGCCGCTGGTCATCCAAGCCACATCAACGCCGCCAGCACGGGGAGTGCAGGCAGCACCAGGGAGGAAATCATGCTCGACAAAACCGTTGTCCGAAACGTACTCGAAACGGCGCGGGCCGAGGGCCGTCAGGCGCTTACCGCACCAGAAGGCAAACTTATTTGCGATGCCTACGGCATTGCTGTTCCGCAGGAAGGCGTTGCCGGAAGCGCCGAGGAAGCTGTCTCGCTTGCAACGGGCATGGGCTATCCAGTGGTGATGAAAATCGTTTCCCCTGATATCCTGCACAAAACGGAAGCTGGCGGCGTTGTCGTCGGCGTCAAATCCGCCGAAGAAGCAAAGGCTGCCTTCGACAAGATCATTGCCAATGCCAAAGCCTATAAGGCCGATGCTGAAATCATCGGTGTACAGGTTCAGCAAATGCTGACTGGCGGTCTTGAGGTCATTATCGGCGCAGTCTCGGACGACAGTTTCGGCAAGCTTGTTGCCTTTGGTCTCGGCGGCGTTCTGGTGGAAGTTCTAAAGGACATTACCTTCCGTCTGGCACCAGTGACAAATGACGAAGCTCTGTCGATGCTCGACAGCATTCAGGCAGCAGAAATGCTGAAGGGCGTGCGCGGCGGTGAACCCGTCAACCGCGAAGCGCTCGCTGACTTGATCGTGCGCGTTTCCAAGCTTGTCGACGACTATCCCGAGATTTCCGAGCTCGATCTCAATCCGGTTTTTGCCACGAAGGAAGGGGCTATCGCCGCAGACGTGCGTATCGTCATCGACTACAACCAGACAAAGCCACGCCACCGGCCAAGCCAGGAAGAAATCCTGAAATCCATGAACCGCATCATGCGCCCGAAAGCCGTCGCTGTGATCGGTGCATCGGCAGAGGATGGCAAGATCGGCAACTCCGTGATGAAGAACCTCATCAACGGTGGCTATAAGGGGCACATCTATCCCATCCATCCGAAAGCCGAAGAAATACTTGGCTACAAGACGTATAAAAGCGTCAAGGATGTACCCGGCGATATCGATACGGCAGTCTTTGCCATTCCAGCCAAGTTTGTCGCAGGAGCGCTAACAGAATGCGGCGAAAAGAAAATCCCCGGTGCTGTCCTCATCCCCTCGGGCTTTGCCGAAGCGGGCGAACCTGAACTGCAGGACGAAATCGTCAAGATCGGCCGCAAATACAATATCCGCCTCATGGGCCCGAACATTTACGGCTTCTACTACACGCCCGAAAATCTATGCGCCACCTTCTGCACGGCCTATGACGTCAAGGGCTCGGCGGCATTGTCGTCACAGTCAGGTGGTATCGGCATGGCGATCATCGGTTTCTCACGCTCGGCCAAAATGGGCGTATCGGCAATTGTCGGCCTCGGCAACAAGTCTGATATCGACGAAGACGATCTGCTCACATTCTTCGAACAGGACGACAATACACGGATCATCGCCCAGCACCTCGAGGATCTGAAAGACGGCCGGGCCTTTGCCGAAGCAGCGAAACGCGTCTCGAAGAAAAAGCCGATCGTCGTGCTCAAGGCAGGACGCACATCCGCTGGTGCCAAGGCAGCATCATCCCATACGGGCGCTCTTGCCGGTAACGACAAGATTTATGAAGACGTTTTCAAACAGGTCGGCGTCATCCGCGCACGCTCACTACGCCAACTTCTCGAATTCGCCCGCGGCATTCCTGTCATGCCCACACCAAAGGGAGAAAATGTTGTCATCATCACCGGCGCCGGTGGTTCGGGCGTGCTGCTTTCCGATGCCTGCGTTGATAACGGTCTGAACCTGATGGCAATGCCCGATGATCTTGACGCAGCATTCCGCAAATTCATTCCGCCCTTCGGTGCGGCGGGAAATCCTGTCGACATCACGGGCGGCGAACCGCCCCTCACCTACAAGAACACGGTCAAGCTCGGCCTAGAGGATGACCGCATCCATTCACTGATCCTCGGTTATTGGCACACCATCGTCACCCCGCCGATGGTCTTTGCCAAACTGATGGTTGAGGTGAAGGAAGAAATGGCTGCCAAAGGCATAGAAAAGCCGATGGTTGCATCACTTGCCGGCGACGTCGAAGTCGAAGAAGCCGCCGAGTATCTCTATCTGCATGGCATTCCTGCCTATGCCTATTCAACTGAACTTCCAGTCGAAGTGCTGGGGGCTAAGTACAAATGGGCGAGAGGCGCAGGTCTTCTCTAAGTCCTCCCCGCGCCAGGCACCGGCATAAACCGGGGTCTGGCATCCACTCAAAATTCAGGCGTTTTCAAGGGGAGGTTTCCTCAATGCATATTCATGAGTATCAGGCCAAGGACGTGCTCAAATCCTTCGGCGTACCCGTACCTGAGGGCTATCTGGTCACCGATATCGACGAGGCCGGTGAGATGGCCGCAAAACTTCCCGGACCTGTTTTCGTCGTCAAATCGCAAATTCACGCTGGCGGCCGTGGCAAAGGTTCATTCAAGGAACTCGGTGATGGTGCCAAGGGCGGCGTTCGTCTAGCGCGTTCCATCGCGGAGGTGCGCGAATACGCTGCCGAAATGCTTGGCAATACATTGGTGACAGTCCAGACAGGTCCTGCAGGCAAGCAGGTCAACCGTCTCTATGTCGAAGACGGGTCGCAGATCGAGAAGGAGTTTTACCTCTCGCTTCTTGTTGACCGCGCGACCAGCCGCGTCTCCTTTGTGGTCTCCACCGAAGGCGGGATGGACATCGAAACCATCGCTCACGATACACCCGAAAAGATCCTGACCTTTTCAGTAGACCCGGCGACAGGCATCATGCCCCATCATGGCCGTGCTGTCGCCAAGGCGCTGGAACTGGACGGCGATCTTGCCAAGCAGGCGCAGTCGCTCATTGCCAAGCTTTACGGAGCATTCATCGCCAAGGATATGGAGATGCTCGAGATCAATCCGCTGATCGTCTCGAAAGACGGACAGCTGAAATGTCTCGACGCAAAGGTCAGCTTCGATTCCAATGCCCTCGCCCGTCATCTCGACATTGCCGCGATGCGCGACGAAAGCGAAGAGGACGCCAAGGAGATCGAAGCATCGAAATATGACCTCTCTTATATCACGCTGGATGGCAGCATCGGTTGTATGGTCAATGGCGCCGGACTTGCCATGGCAACCATGGACATCATCAAGTTCTACGGTGCGGAACCTGCCAATTTTCTTGATGTCGGGGGTGGCGCGACGACTGAAAAGGTGGCGGCTGCGTTCAAGATCATAACCGCCGATCCCAATGTGAAAGGCATCCTCATCAACATCTTCGGCGGCATCATGCGCTGCGATGTCATCGCGGAAGGGGTGATCACCGCTGTCAAGGAAGTGGGTCTGAAGGTTCCGCTCGTTGTCCGCCTCGAAGGCACCAACGTCAATGAAGGCAAGAAAATCATCGCGACGTCAGGGCTGAATGTGATCTCTGCCGACGATCTCGACGATGCTGCGCAGAAGATCGTCAATGCTGTTGGAGGTTCAAACTAATGTCTATTTTGATCAACAAGGACACCCGCCTCCTCTGCCAGGGCTTTACCGGAAAAACCGGTACCTTCCACAGCGAGCAGGCAATCAAGTACGGCACCAAAATGGTTGGGGGCACTTCCCCCGGCAAGGGTGGTACATCGCATCTCGGCCTGCCTGTATTCGACACGGTGGCAGAAGCACGCGAGGCGACAGGCGCCGATGCATCGGTGATCTACGTGCCGCCCTTTGGTGCGGCGGATGCAATCTGCGAGGCCATTCAGGCGGAAATCCCGCTGATCGTTTGCATCACCGAGGGGATTCCGGTTCTCGACATGCAACGCGTCAAACGCGCCTTATCTGGTTCAAAATCACGCTTGATTGGTCCGAACTGCCCCGGCATCATGACCGTTGACGAATGCAAGATCGGCATCATGCCGGGGTCCATCTTCCGCAAAGGATCTGTTGGTATCGTGTCACGTTCGGGCACGCTGACTTACGAAGCCGTATTCCAGACCTCGCAACAGGGCCTTGGCCAGACAACCGCTGTGGGCATTGGCGGTGATCCCATCAAGGGTACCGAATTTATCGACGTGCTGGAGATGTTCCTCGCCGATCCTGCAACGGAATCCATTGTGATGATCGGTGAAATTGGCGGCACCGCCGAGGAGGACGCTGCGCAGTTTCTTGCCGATGAGGCAAAACGAGGGCGATCGAAACCAACAGTGGGATTTATCGCGGGCCGGACGGCTCCTCCCGGCCGACGCATGGGCCATGCGGGCGCTATCATCTCCGGGGGCAAGGGCGGTGCTGAAGACAAACTCGCCGCTATGGAAGCGGCTGGCCTCTGGATCGCTTCCACTCCGGCGCGTCTCGGAACCACATTGGTTGAACTTCTGAATGGCGATCAGCGTTATCAACGCGCCTCGAACGCCAGATAAACGGTTCGATCTAAAGTGAACATGCGCGGCACGACCAATCCGCGCATGTATGGCGGCAGATTATTATTCCAGTACCAAACCCGGCTCCAAACAGTGTTTCCGACGAGTAATGGTTGCAAAAATTCGTAAAATGACTTCAAAGAACTAGATATGGTATTATACATTCCAAATGAACATGGAGATCACCCGACGTGAGCCCTAGAACCCAGATGCGTTGGCCAATGGCCGATGAAGCCACCCCCAATCTCGTCCTTGAACCGTTCGCTGCAGAGCCGAACTTCAAAACGCGGATATATGGTGCGCTGAAGCAGGCCATCGCGAATATGGATATCTACGGCACGACGGAAGACAAATGGCTTGACGAGCGCCAGCTTGCTGACCGGCTTGGTGTCAGCCGCACGCCGATCCGTGAAGCAATCGCCATGCTTGAGCAACAGGGTTTTGTTAAATCCATCCCCCGTCGCGGCATTATGGTCCTGCGTAAGACCAAGCGTGAAGTGATCGAAATGATCCAGATGTGGGCTGCCCTTGAGGGCATGGCTGCCCGGCTCGTTTCACTCAATGCCAGCGGCAAGGAAATTGCCCGGTTGCGCAAGCTCTTTGAGGATTTTCACGAAGACCACAAACCTGCAGACTATCCTGGCGAATATTCCGAAGCCAACCTGCAGTTTCACCAGACTTTGATCCAGATGACTGATTCAAAGATTCTACGGGAAACAACCGAGAACATTCTCCTGCATGTGCGCGGAATCCGGAAAATCACTATCGGTCGCGATGACCGGGCATCCCAGTCGATCAAGGACCATCTGGCGATTATCACCGCGCTGGAAAAGCGTGATACGGAGTTGGCTGAAAAGCTCTGCCGTGATCATACGCTTGGCCTTGCGGCCTATGTGGAGAAGCACAGCGAAGGCATCTTCGACTAACAAAGTGCCTCGGGCCTATTTCCTGTTCTAATCCGGAGATGCGATGACGAACCTACCTCAAAACATGACGGTCATCGCTATCAGCCAACCGGGCGGCCCTGAAGTCCTCAAGCCCGAACAGCGTCCCGTTCCCGCCCCTGCGGGAAATGAAATCCTCATTCGCGTCGCTGCGGCCGGGGTCAACCGGCCCGATATATTTCAACGCCTCGGTGCCTATCCGCCTCCGAAGGGTGCCACTGATCTGCCCGGTCTTGAGGTTTCCGGCACGGTCGCAGCGCTGGGAAGCGGCGTCAACAGGTGGAAAATCGGAGACAGGGTCTGTGCGCTGGCCCCGGGTGGTGGCTATGCTGAATATGTGACTGTTGACGGAAACAGCACACTCCCTGCCCCCGAAGGGTTTTCACCCGTTGACGCGGCTGCTTTGCCGGAAACATTCTTCACCGTCTGGCACAATGTTTTCGAACTTGGAGGGCTAAAGCAGGGTGAAACCTTGCTGGTCCATGGCGGCGCTTCAGGTATCGGAACCACTGCAATCATGCTTGCCAAGGCATTTGGGGCCAATGTGATCGTGACTGCTGGAACGGATGAAAAATGCGCGGCCTGCCGCGACCTTGGAGCAGATAAGGCCATTAATTATCGCAGCACCGATTGGGTGACAGAGATCAAGAAGGTGACCGATAGCAAAGGCGCTAACGTCATTCTTGATATGGTCGGCGGCGCTTACATCGAACAGAACTATCAAGCCGCGGCCATCGGCGGACGCATTGTCAACATTGCATTCCTGCAAGGCTCCAAGGTCGAGGTTGACTTCATGCGCCTGATGATGAAGCGCCTGACCCATACGGGGTCAACCCTGCGCGCTCAGTCACTCGAAGCAAAGGCTCGAATTGCTGCGGCACTTGAAGCCAATGTTTGGCCGCTTCTCGCCAGTGGCCAATGTCGCCCGCTTATCCACGCCCGGTTTCCATTGGTTGAGGCCAGCCGCGCCCATGCATTGATGGAAGCGAATGCCAATATCGGCAAGGTCATCCTCACAATCGGCGACGACTGGCTCTCTTGAATACCTATCGTCAGGCGGGCTGTAAGTCGGCAACGGACCTCGTTGCAGCATTGGGCGCTACAGCCGTGTTAAGGCCGCTCTTCATAGGTTTGCCCGCCACATAAACTTCACTCACCGAGCGATCGTCCCCCATCGTTTGAAGAATGAATAATTCTTCTGCAAGGGTTGTTGCCGTTTGCATGCGCAATTCCATGGCGGGTTTCGCCCGGCTATCAAGAATGGTGATATCGGCATCGGCTCCCACATGCAGCGAACCAATCCGGTCTTCAAGGCCAAGCGCCCGCGCATTGCCGAGGGTCATCATGTAATAGGATGCAAATGGTGAGAGGCGCTGTCCCTGTACATGCAGAACCTTGTAGGCTTCGGCCATTGTTTCCAGCATGGAAAAACTCGTCCCACCGCCCACATCCGTCGCTACGGAAAAACGGGCTCCGAGCTTCTTGAAGCGGTCACGGTCAAACAGACCGCTGCCGAGGAAGAGATTGGAAGTCGGGCAGAAAACCGCCACGGATCTGGTCTCTGCGAGTGCCGAAATTTCCCGATCCGAAAGAAAAATGCAATGCCCGAGCAGCATCTTGGAACCCAGCAGATCATAGTTCGCATAGATGTCCGTATAGTCCTTGGCTGACGGATAGAGTGAGGTCGCATAGGTGACTTCATCGCGATTTTCCGACAGATGCGTCTGCACATAACAATCAGGATGTTCACGTACCAAAGTCCGGCTGATCTCCATCTGCTCCGGTGTTGACGTGATGGCGAAGCGCGGGCTGATTGCATAGTGCGCGCGGCCACGGCCATGCCATTTGGCGATCAAATCTTTGGTGTCGTCATAACCCGATTGCGGTGTGTCGCGCAGCCCCTCAGGCGCATTGCGGTCCATCATGACCTTGCCGCCGATCATCAGCATATTGCGTTTTTCGGCCGCCGAGAAATAGGCATCCACGCTTTCGCGATGCACTGAGCAATAGGCCATGGCCGATGTCGTACCATTGCGCAAAAGCTCATCCATAAACCGTCCGGCAATGAAATCCGCATGGGCTGTGGATGAGAATTTCTGCTCTTCAACAAAGATATAGGTGTTGAGCCATTCCAGCAGCTGCGCGCCATAGGAGGCAATTGCCTGCGTCTGCGGAAAGTGCAGATGCGTATCGATAAAGCCTGGGAGGATCAAATGCGGACGATGATCAACGATTTCCACCTGCGGTCCGGCACCGGCACCACGCGCAAGCTCCACATAGTCGCCCACATCGACAATTTTACCATCCTTGACGAGAATGGCGCCATCCTCGAAATAGGAATAGGCCGCATGATCATCGATGCTCTTTGGTTCATCGGTAAAGGTCAGCACGCGGCCGCGTAACAGCAATTGGCTCATTGGATTGTTCCTCCCTTGACTGTGGTTTCGTACCATTTGGCAAGCAATTGCCGTTCTTCGTCAGAAATCGCAGTAACATTGGCGGGCGGCATGGCATGGGAGCGTCCTGCCTGAAGATAGATTTCGCGGGCATGGGCCGCGATCTGGCTATCTGTCTCCAGCATCACGCCCTTGGGCGGTGCGATGAGGCCTTCCCAGCCCGGCTCCTTCGCGTGACACATGGAGCAACGCCCCAGCACTGTATCGCGGACTTTCGGAAACTCCGCCGAAGCGATGAAGGGCTGCTGCACAGCCGATACTTTTTCCACCGGATTGCCAGACAGGATTTTCGGCACCGTCGACAGCCACATGATGACAATGAACAGGATTGCCGTGACCAGCCATGTCCATGTCGGATCACCTTTGCGGGCATGGCGGGTGTTGAACCAATGACGGATCGTAACGCCCATCAGGAACACCAGCGATGCGATGATCCAGTTGTACTGAGTACCAAACGCAAGCGGATAGTGGTTTGACAACATCAGGAACAGCACGGGCAATGTCAGATAATTATTGTGGGTGGAGCGTTGCTTGGCCTGTTTGCCCAGTTTCGGATCAGGCGTCTTGCCCGCAATCAAATCTGCAACCACTTTCTTCTGGTTGGGAATGATGATCATGAACACGTTGGCCGACATGATCGTTGCCGTGAACGCACCCAGATGCAGGAAGGCAGCACGTCCTGTAAAAAGCTGAGTGTAACCCCAAGCCATGCCGACAAGGATGCAATAGAGCAGCACCATCAGTCGCGTATCATTGCGCCCCAACGGCGACTTGCAGATTGTGTCATAGACCACCCATCCGCCGAAAATCGAGGCAAGCGAAATAGCAATTGCCACGGGCCGCGAAACGTCAAGCACATGCGGATCGATCAGATAGAGATCTGCGCCGGCATAATAGACAATCCAAAGCATGGCAAAGCCGGACAGCCATGTCGCATAGGATTCCCATTTGAACCATGTGAGATGTTCTGGCATCTGTTCCGGGGCAACCAGATATTTCTGGATATGATAGAAACCACCGCCATGGACCTGCCATTCCTCGCCATGGGCGCCGACGGGAAGATCAGGACGTTGCCGCAGCCCCAGATCAAGGGCCACAAAATAGAATGACGAGCCAATCCACGCGATGCCAGTGATAACGTGCAACCAGCGGACGGCGAAATTCAGCCACTCCCAGGCTATGGCATATTCATACATGCGGCTCTCCCTTTTATGTAAAAGAGTATGTGCCAAAGCTTCAGCCGCAGGAAAACGCCATAAATCGCCCATCTCTTTCAAAAAAAACTATAAAATGCTAGACGAGTGAACAGTGTAAGACAGTGGTGGGAACCATGTCATATTTCGATAATCTTCGTGTTTTCGTTCGCGTGGTCGAACTGGGAAACCTTTCTGCCGCCGGCCGGGACCAGCGGGCGTCCCCGGCTGTCGCCAGCAATCGCATCAAGGAACTCGAGCGTTATCTCGGCGTCCGCCTTTTCAATCGCACAACCCGCAAACTGACCCCCACGGAACATGGCCGCGTCTTCTACGAGGGGGCGGTCAAGATCATCGAGGCAATCAACGAAGCTGAAGCGGCTATTGCCGACCTTTCGCAAAAGCCGAAAGGTGCAATCCGCATCACAGCACCACTCGGGATAGGACGACGGCTGATTGCATCGGGTGTCCCGGAATTTCATGACAAATATCCTGATATCGAAGTGCGATTGCGGCTGTCGGATCACAATATCGATATTATGAGCGAGGGCGTCGATGTGGCCTTCAAGCTCGGTATCCTCGAAGACTCCAATCTGCGCATGCGCGGTATCATGAATTGCGAGCGGGTGATCTGTGCATCGCCTGATTATCTGGCAAAGCGCGGTGTCCCGGAAACACCGGATGAGCTGATATCGGCCCATCATGATTGTCTGCTTCTACGCTATCCCGGCTCCAAAGAATATTACTGGACGCTGCAAACGCCTGACGGTCCGCGCAAGCTTGAGGTCAGCGGCCCATATGATTCCGATGACGGCGATGTACTGACCCGCTGGGCGCTTGATGGCAGGGGTATCATCAACAAGCCGCTGTTCGAGGTTAAAAGCCATGTGAATGACGGGACGTTGGTGCCGATTTTACAAAACACACCGCCCGTCAGTATTCAGCTTGCGGCGATCTATCCGCACAAGCGGTTTCAGGACCCCAAGGTTCGCCTGATGATCGATTTCATGACCGAGCGATGCCAGCGCCTGATCAGCGCCATGCTTGAGTAAATGGTAGATCAGGCGTGAAGTCGTAGTTTTTGCTTTGAAAGGTTGTCCTGGCCAAACTGATGGTTGAGCGCTGAGGTCATGATCTCAGCAGCAGCAAGCGTAGCGATAACCGCCGGGCGTTTGTCCTTGACCGCAGTTCCTCCCACGGGACAAACCAGCCTGTCAAAGATTTCCGGGCGGCCAACCTCGCGCTCAAGCCAATTGCGGAATGTAGCCTTTTTGGTCTTCGAGCCGATCATGCCGACATAGGCGGCATCACCCCGCGCCAATGCTTCGGCGGTGATCAGAAAATCAAGTGCATGGTCGTGAGTGAGGACAACAAAGGAACTGCCTGCCGGGGCATCGCGCACAACCATCTCGGGCATGGCCGTCAGACAGGTCTCGATACCCGGAACCCGCGTGGCGGAAAGCTCGATCTCGCGCGTGTCCACAAGAACAATGCGCAGCGGTGCCAGCGATAAGGCCATGGCCAAGGCGTCACCGACATGACCGGCGCCGAAGACATAGACATGCGGACGTTGTGCGATCTCAAGATCGACCTTCTCAACAAGCGTCGCCCGCAATTGCCGGTCCAGCCGCTTGAAGCCAAGGGCAACTCGCCCACCACAGCACTGCCCGATCTCAGGCCCAAGCGGGATGGAAATATCGTCACCATCTGCCTCGCCCTCATTGAGCAATTTGCGGGCATGGTCAATGGCCATAAATTCGAGTTGACCGCCGCCGATCGTGCCGAAAATGCAGTCGACCGCAACCAGCATCCACGCACCCGCCTCGCGCGGCGTGGAACCGCTTGCTGCTTTTACCTCGACCAACACCACATGTTTGCGCCGGTTGAGAAAGTCCCTGATATCATCGCGGTTCGACGGCATGGGACAATCACTTCCCGTTTCGGGCGACACGCAGCCGCTCGACAGCCATCAGCACACGCTCTGGCGTTGCCGGTGCATCCAGCCTCGGCGCAATCTTGTAATCCGCAACACTGGCAACGGCCATGGAGATCGCCTCAAGCACCGAAATGGCCAGCATGAATGGCGGCTCGCCAACCGCCTTGGAGCGGCGGATTGTCTCCTCCCGATTAACCGACCAGCTTGCCAGATTCACATTGAATTGACGCGGGCGATCGGAAGCCAACGGGATTTTGTAGGTGGATGGTGCATGGGTGCGCAGGCGCCCCTTGGCATCCCACCAGAGTTCCTCGGTGGTGAGCCACCCCATGCCTTGGACGAACGCGCCTTCGACCTGACCGAGGTCAAGCGATGGGTTAAGCGACTTGCCGACATCATGCAGGATATCGGTTCGATCAACCTGATATTCGCCGGTCAGCGTGTCGATGCTGACCTCAGACACCGAGGCACCATAGGCAAAATAGTAAAATGGTCGCCCCCGGCCCTCGGAACGGTTCCAGTGAATTTTAGGCGTCTTGTAAAATCCTGCGGCCGAAAGCTGCACGCGTGCACCATAGGCGGCCTTGATGAAGTCGGGGAATGGCACCAGCAGGTTGCCAACCCGAACCGTGTTTGGTTCGAAGAGCACTTCATCCTTGGCAACGCCATAGTGTTCAACGGCGAAATCCACCAGCCGCGCTTTGATCTGCTGTGCCGCATTGGCTGCCGCCATTCCGTTGAGATCGGAACCCGACGACGCCGCAGTCGCCGAAGTGTTGGGTACTTTCGCGGTCGTTGTGGCAGTGACCTTGATGCGGTCGAGATCGACTTGAAATTCATCGGCGACCACCTGCGCCACCTTGGTGTAGAGCCCCTGCCCCATTTCAGTGCCACCGTGGTTCAAGTGGATCGATCCATCCGTATAGACATGGACCAGCGCACCGGCCTGATTATATTCGGTCTTGGTGAAGGAGATGCCGAATTTCACCGGCGTCAGTGCGATGCCCCGCTTGATAATCCGGCTTTTCCGATTGAACGCCAGAACAGCTTCCCGCCGCGCCGCATAATCAGACGAGGCCTCAAGCTCTGCCACGATTTGAGGAATGATATTGTCTTCAACGGTCTGATGGTAGGGCGTGAGGTTCCGGCCTTCATCGCCATAGAAATTGGCTTTGCGGATATCCAGCGGATCCTTGCCCAGCGCATAGGCAATGTCCTCAATCATCCGTTCACCACCAACCATTCCCTGCGGCCCACCAAAACCACGGAATGCCGTGTTGGATACGGTATTGGTTTTCAGCGGGCGCGAGCGCAGCCGGACATTGGGATAGAAATAGCAATTGTCGGCATGGAACAGCGCCCGGTCTGTTACAGGACCGGAGAGGTCGGCGGAAAACCCGCAGCGCGCTGAAAAAGTTGCGTCTACCGCTTCAATCCTGCCTTCATCATCAAAGCCGAGATCATAAGCCACATGGAAATCATGCCGTTTGCCCGTAGCAATCATATCATCGTCGCGGTCCGGTCTGATTTTTACTGCCCGCCGGTATTTTTTGGCAGCAACCGCCGCAACGGCTGCAAAGAGATTGGCTTGCGTTTCCTTGCCACCAAAGCCGCCGCCCATGCGCCGCACATTCACCGTGACTGCATTGGAGGGAACGCCCAGCACATGGCCAACCATATGTTGGGTTTCGCTTGGATGTTGGGTGGAGGAGAAGACCGTTATCTCATCATCTTCTCCCGGTATGGCAAAGGCAATGTGACCTTCGAGATAGAAGTGATCCTGACCGCCAATGCGCATTTCACCACTCAGGCGGTTCTTTGCCTGCGCGAGTCCGATGGTAATATCACCGCGTTCAAGTTTGAGCGGGTCAACAACCAGCGGATATCCCGCTTTTTCCGCCTCAAGCACGTCAATGGCGTGCTCGAGATCGCGATATTCCACCTTGACCTTTGAAGCGGCATAACGCGCCGCCTGCCGCGTCTCGGCAATCACAGCGAACATTGGCTGGCCGTGAAATTCCACTTTGCCCACTGCAAAGACCGGATCGTCATGCTTGCCCGCCGGGCTCACATCATTATGGCCGGGAATATCATCGACCGTCAGAACATCGATAACCCCCTCACATGCCCTGACCGCTTCGAAATCAATCGATACGATTTCCGCGTGGGCGCGTTGCGACAGGCCGAGATCGGCATGCAACGTATCGGCAGGTTCTGGCATATCGTCGATATACTCGGCAGAACCTGAGACGTGTTTGTGCCCGGATTCATGCGGCTGATGCTCATGGACACCGCCTTTAATCCGTGCAATCGGCTGGATTGAGTTCATGATACCCTCCTAGCCGACAGCCGCTGTGTAGCGGTTCAGCCTGACATTCTCTTCGCCAGTGGTTTCCAGATAGAAGCGGCGCAATAGGTTTCTTGCTGACAGCAGCCGGTAATCCGCCGAAGCGCGCCAATCAGTCAACGGGGTGAAATCCGTGGCAAACGCCGCCATGGCCTGTTCAATTGTCTCGTCGTTCCATGGGGAACCAATCAGCGTCTGCTCGACCGTAGCGGCACGTTTTGGCGTGCCCGCCATGCCGCCAAAGGCAATCACTGCTGCCTCGACTATGCCGTGTGAATCCAAGGTAACTTTGAAAGCACCGCAAACCGATGAAATATCCTCATCCAACCGCTTCGATATTTTGTAAACGGCAAATAGTTCACCCTGCTTGAGATACGGAATATGGATCGCCTCGACGAACTCTCCCGGCGTGCGGTCCTGTTTGCCGTATTCGATAAAGAACTTTTCGATCGGCACGGAACGGCGGTTCTGCCCCTTGCGCAGAAGGACGTTTGCGCCAAGCCCGATCAGCGCGGGCGGCGTATCGCCGATGGGTGACCCGTTGGCAACATTGCCGCCAATAGTTCCCATATTGCGCACCTGTTCGCCGCCGATGCGATTCCACAATTCGGTCAGATCGGGAAAGATTGTTGTAATCACGGAATAGGCATCGGTATAGCTAACGCCTGCCCCTAACTTCAGACCTTCATCATCCATCGTGATGAGGCGCAATTCGTCCAGATGAGAGGTGAAGACAACGGGTCCAATCTCCCGCATGAACTTGGTCACCCAGAGCCCGACATCGGTGGAACCGGCAACAATGGTTGCGCCGGGATTGGCTTCCATAAAGCTGGCAAAATCATCGACATTAGCGGGAAGAACGAGCCGCTCTTTGCCGACACCCACCTCAACGCGCTTGCCGTCCTTCAACATTTGAAGCTGTTCAATGATCCGTGCGCGCTCGGCAACCAGAGGATCATTGTTCGCATTCCCCCGCGCCGATACACTTTCAGCCGCCCGGATGATTGCAGCATAGCCGGTGCAGCGGCAGAGATTGCCCTGCAGTGCCTTTTCAATGTCTCGCACAGCCGGATTGGGATTATGCATCCACAGTCCATAAAGAGACATGACAAAACCCGGCGTGCAAAAACCACATTGCGAGGCATGGGTATCGACCATCGCCTTCTGCACCGGGTGCAAGGTGCCATCGGCTCCGGCAAGCGCCTCGACGGTTACGACGTGGCAGGCATCGAGCGATCCGACAAAACGGATACAGGCATTGACCGATTCATAGGTGAGCTGGCCATTGGTCAAGCGCCCGACGAGAACCGTGCAGGCGCCGCAATCGCCCTCGGCACATCCTTCCTTTGTCCCACGCAGTCGGCGCTCAATCCGCAGGAAATCAAGCAGCGTTTGGGTCGCAGGCAAGTCGCTGAGTTCAACGAACTTGTCATTGAGCAGAAAACGGACGCTATTACGGGTCTGGACTTCCATAACTGATCAGCTCCCGCGATAGGTTGAGTAGCCATAAGGCGCAACGAGCAGGGGCACGTGGTAGTGGGCCTCCTCGTCGCTGATGCCAAAGCGGATCGGCACCACATCGAGAAACGGCTCCCGATCCCCAGATTGCTGTTCCCCGAGATAGGCGCCGACATGGAAACGCAACTCATAAGTGCCGGAACGCATCTCTGCTCCGGCCAGAAGCGGCGCATCACAGCGTCCATCCTGATTGGTACGTGTGCTAAGCAGCGTCGAAAACCGGTCACTTTCAAGGCGAAGAAGATCGATTTGCAGATTAGCGGCAGGCTTTCCGCTTGCCGTATCAAGCACATGCGTCGTCAGACGGCCTGATGTTTCGTTCTGAAGACTCATGAGCGTTCCTCCCTCCCAAGGCGGACTTTCCACTTTTGCATCGCTTAGTTTGCCCGCCCCGGACGCTGCGGAGTAGGCGGCGCTTGATTACAGGACTTTCAAAATTTTCTGGGGGAATGAATTGCCGCTTATTTGATTATTCAGGGGATCGAACCAGCATAGTGGAGGACAGGTGGCTGCCATGAGATATCCCCGGGACTTGCATGGATACGGAGAAATCCCGCCACAGGCCGATTGGCCTGACAATGCGAAAATCGCCATCCAGTTCGTTCTCAACTATGAGGAGGGCGGCGAGAATTGCATGCTGCACGGCGATGCCGCTTCCGAAGCCTTCCTCTCGGAGATCGTCGGGGCGCAGGCCTGGGAAGGTCAGCGGCACTGGAACATGGAGTCGATTTACGAATATGGCGCCCGTGCCGGTTTCTGGCGCTTGCATCGCCTGTTTACCGGGAAGAATGTCCCCCTGACAGTCTATGGTGTGGCCACCGCTTTGCAGCGCTCGCCAGCGCAGGTTCGAGCCATGCTGGATGCCAACTGGGAGATCGCATCGCACGGGCTCAAATGGATCGAATACAAGGACTACACAAAAGACGCCGAGCGTGAGCATATGCGCGAGGCCATCCGTATACATACGGCCATCACAGGCGAACGCCCAAGAGGCTGGTATACTGGCCGCTGCTCCGTCAACACTGTAAACCTTGCCACCGAGGAAGGCGGATTTGATTATGTTTCCGATTCCTATGCCGACGATCTGCCCTATTGGCACGAAATGGGTGACCGACACCAGTTGATCATCCCCTATACGCTTGACGCCAATGATATGCGCTTTGCCACGCCGCAGGGCTTCAATTCCGGCGAGCAATTCTTCGCCTACCTCAAAGACAGTTTCGATACGCTTTATGCCGAAGGCGAAGCGGGATTTCCAAAATTGATGAGCATCGGCCTGCATTGCCGTCTTGCCGGCAGACCGGGACGAACAGCCGCTATTGCCCGCTTTATCGATTATGTGCAGAGCCATAGCCATGTCTGGCTGGCCCGCCGTATCGATATTGCCCGGCACTGGGCAAAAACCCATCCCTATCGGGCATCCGAGCTCCGCCCGTCGGCTCTGATGGAAGCTGCATTTGTCGATCGCTTCGGCGGCATATTCGAACATTCGCAATGGATTGCACAGCGTGCCTTTGCCTGCGAACTTTCCCATGGCCACGACAATGCTCCGGGGCTTCACGGCATGTTGACCAGTATATTCCGCAGCGCATCGCCGAATGAACGACTTGCGGTGCTCAAGGCCCACCCTGATCTGGCCGGAAAACTGGCGCAAGCAAAAAGACTTACCGAAAGCTCGACGCAGGAACAGGCATCCGCTGGTCTCGATGCGCTGACCGATACGGAACGCGCGCAGTTCGAAGCATTGAATGGGCTCTATGTCGAGACCTTTGGCTTCCCCTTCATCATCGCCGTCAAGGATCACAGCAAGGATGCAATCCTTGATGCCTTCCGGACGCGGATCAAGAACGACCAACAGACCGAATTCAACACAGCCTGCCAACAGGTGGAGAGGATTGCCCTGCTTCGTCTGCAAGCTTTGCTGCCAAATTGAGGAGTGAACATGTCACAGCCCATGCGCGAGATTTTGGTTCAACCCCTGTCCCGCGAGGTTTTCGCGCCGTTCGGGGACGTGATTGAGGCACCGGGATCATCGAGTTTCCCCATCAACCACGGCATGTGCGACCGCTATCATGATCTGGCGAAGGTCGAAACATCGGGTGAAAATGCCCGCGTCATGATCAGCCTCCTGCGCGGCAAGCCTTATGAATTGCCGTTGAAGCTCGCCATGGTAGAACGGCATCCCCTTGGCAGTCAGGCCTTCATGCCCCTGTCGACCCATCCATTTCTGGTTGTAGTAGCTCCCGATGAGGCGGCAGGCGCCGGAAACCCCATCGCCTTTGTAACCCAGCCGGGACAGGGCGTGAATATCCATCGCAATATCTGGCACGGAATCCTGACACCGCTTGGCGGCATCTCTGATTTTGTCGTCGTGGATCGCGGTGGCGATGGCGTCAATCTGCAGGAATATTTCTACAGCGAACCATTCATTATCCGTTGAAAATTGATGGCTGACGCTTCAAGCAAGCGTCAGCCAGATTCATCAGTTCAAGGGGATTGAGTTCTGGTCCTTGCTGGACTGATACTGGTCGGAGAGATCAGCATATTTTTTGCTGATCTTGGCAGCGCGAGCCTGCAATCTGCTCCGCTCCGGTTCAGCTTCCGCCTCAATCAACGCGTGGATGGCATAGCTCTTCCAGAATGCGTTCTCCTTGTTATAGCCGCCCGGTTCCAGCGTAAAGACTTCCTTCAATATCTTCAGATCATGCGGGATGGCGAAAGCGTCGCGCGAATCCTCATGGCTGAAAAAGTAATAGAAATTGTCGAACCCAGCCCAAGTAATGGCTGAAAGGCACATGGAACAAGGCTCGTGGGTCGACAGAAAGATCAACTCCTTGGGATCAGGCCGCTTGTCTTCATTCACCTCATAGAAGCGTTTCAACGTATGAACCTCACCATGCCAGAGTGGGTTCTCCGTTTCATTGTTGGTTTCGGCCAGCACAACCGACAGGTCTGATTTTCGCAGCACTGCGGCGCCGAAGATCTTGTTGCCTGCCGCCACACCCTCTTCGGTCATTGGAATAATCTGATGTTCCATGGCATCGAGCAATGCGTCGATAATTCCGGCTGTCGAGCTTTCCTCAGTCATTGATGGGTCCTTTACTCCGGTTTGGAAACAGAAGGGCCCGGATGCGCGATGCATCCAGGCCCGATTTTCACACAGGAAACAGCGTGTAGCGAACGACAAAGAGGATCGCGACAAGCCAGGTTGCCAGATGCACGTCCTTGACCCGTCCGGTGAAGGTTTTCAGCACCACATAACTGATGAAACCAAAAGCCAGACCATTGGCGATCGAATAGGTGAACGGGATCATCAGCGCAGTCAGCGCTGCCGGAGTCGACTCCGTAATGTCAGCCCATTCGATGTCGATAAGTTCGCGCATCATGAGACCGGCAACATACAGCAAGGCTGGTGCCGTGGCATAACCCGGAACAGAACCAGCCAGCGGTGCGATGAAGAGCGCAGCCAGAAACAGGATGGCGATGGTGAGTGCTGTCAATCCTGTTCGTCCTCCAGCCTGAACGCCGGATGCGCTTTCCACATAGGCCGTCGTGCTGCTGGTACCGAGTAGCGAACCTGCAACGATAGCCGTACTGTCGGCAAATAGAGCGCGGCCCAGACGATTGGGTTTACCCTCTTCAATGAGGCCAGCCCGTTTGCTCACACCGATCAGCGTACCCGTCGCATCGAACACCTCGACAAGGACAAACACCAGAATGACCTGCAACAGACCCGTGTGTAGCGCGCCCATAATATCGAGCTGCAGGAATGTCGGAGCGAGACTTGGCGGTGCAGAGAATACGCCCTTGAACTCGCTTGCGCCAACCAGCATGGACAGGACGGTGACAACTAGAATTCCGATCAGGATTGCACCGCGTATTTTAAGCGCATCAAGAACAGCGATGATGAAGAAACCCAGAATTGCGAACAAGGCAGGCGTGCTGCCCAGATGACCCAATCCGATAAATGTTGCAGGGTTTGCGACAATGATCCCTGAGTTTTTCAGTGCAATGAATGCAAGGAAAAGCCCGATGCCCGCCGCAATGGAACTGCGCAGCGATTTGGGAATTCCGGCGACAAGCCAGCTGCGCACGCCCGTGACGGTGAGCACGAGGAAAATACATCCTGAAATGAAAACAGCACCCAGCGCCTGCTGCCAGGTGAAGCCCATCGCAGCCACCACGGTGAAGGCGAAGAAGGCGTTGAGCCCCATCCCCGGCGCCATGCCGATGGGCCAGTTGGCCACGAGCGCCATGACCAGCGACCCGAGAGCCGCTGCGATACAGGTCGCAACGAAGATCGCATTGCGGTCCATACCCGTCGATGACAGGATTTCTGGATTGACAAAGATGATGTACGACATCGTCAGGAATGTCGTCAGTCCGGCGAGCATCTCGATGCGCGCCGTTGTGTTGTGTTCTCTCAGCTTGAAAAGCTTTTCGAGCATAATTCCTCCCCTGGCTCACGCCGAGTCTCCGGTTGCTGCATGACTGCCCGATTTGGCGAGTCGCGTGGCTGCCTGTTTTGAGTTTACAAATGTCTGTAATCAAGAGAAAACTGGCGCATACTCCTCCACGGCCAGTCCCTCCTCAGTGTTGCCACTGCCACATTGATTGTGCGTCTTCCGCCGCGGCGATGCTAGGCTCTGATTTCCGCAAGCATGGGCGAAACAGCTTCAATATTTTATTGATGCAGAGCCGCTTCAAGCGTTCCGATGAAACGTAAGTTTCATGTGACGGTTGACGTCCTTATAGAGCAGATAGCGGAATGGGTTAGGGCCTCCTGCATAGCACGCCTGTGGGCAGAAGGCACGCAGCCACATGAAGTCACCGGCTTCGACCTCAACCCAATCCTGATTGAGGCGATAAACCGCCTTACCTTCAAGCACATAGAGACCATGTTCCATCACATGTGTCTCAGCAAACGGAATGACGGCTCCTGGTTGAAGCGTGACAATGGTGACGTGCATATCGTGGCGCATGTCCGCCGGGTCCACAAAGCGGGTGGTTGCCCACCGGCCTTCCGTATCAGGCATTACAGAAGGCTCGATATCGTGTTCATTAAGAACCAGTGGTGTTGGAATATCGATGCCATCGACAGCCTCGTAGGATTTGCGAATCCAATGAAAGCGCACGAAGGCACTGGTCACGTTCAGAACTGACCAATCCGTCGCCGGAGGAATAAATGCATAGCCTCCCGGCCGCATGACGTGAATCTCACCGGCGAGCGTCAACTGCAACTCGCCTTCCACAATGAAGAGTACACCCTCGGCACCTTTATCCAGCTCAGGACGGGTGCTGCCTCCCCCGGGCGCAACTTCCATAATGTATTGTGAGAAAGTCTCGGCAAAGCCGGACAGAGGCCGGGCGATGATCCAGCAACGGGTTTTGTCCCAAAATGGCAAAGCGCTGGTGACGATATCCTGCATCACGCCACCAGGAATGACCGCATATGCCTCGGTGAAAACAGCCCGCCCTGTAAGCAGCTGGTTTTGCTGGGGATGTCCGCCATGGGGTGCATAATATGTATTTCGGGACATGCGTGACTCCTCAGCTTGTTCAATAAATGTCTAACCGTTGCCTATTTCTGTCCCGGTTCTACCTGCTTAAGTCAACTGAACGACATATATTTTCACGTCAAACATTTTCAAATTTGTATTGAAAATACATGAGCGCTCAGCCTTCAAACTTCGAGGCAATCAGGGAGTCCGCCGCTTTCATGCCTAATCTGTTCACCTCTCGATCGTTAGTTGGGAATGTACAGAGTCTTTCGTTTACAGGACATCGCTCACTCGCTCAGTTTATACCACCAATTATCTGCGTGCCCGAGAAACCGGTAAAACCGAGGCGGGGGCCATTTGCTGGCGCTTTGCTCGTCGACGAAACTTTCCCATTGTCGATGTCTGTCTTAAAAGCGTACCCGGTGTTCGCCTTGTAACTTGCTAAGTGTGATGGTCCGCCTGATGTAGAGCAGGCAGCAAGAGTAACCGCAACGGCTGTAACGAGAAGTAGACGTGTCATGATAAAACCCTCCTTTTGGGGTCAAAACGCAGCAATGGGTAAAGCTGCTTGAACTGCGATTGCATTACGACTATAATATCACATTACGATCATAATGCAATAAGCTAAAACAACCGGATTGGGAGATCGGCATGCGCTATGAAAAAGGACATAAGGAAAGCACCCGGCAGCAGATCACCGAGGTGGCGTCGAAGCAGTTCAGAGATCAGGGAGTATCCGCAGTTGGGCTCGCAGCGATCATGGCCGATGCCGGTCTGACAAACGGGGCGTTCTACACGCATTTCTCGTCGAAGAATGATTTGGTGAGGGAATGTGTTGAACAAACTCTTGATGCACAGCTCCAAGCCATATCGCGAAATATCAGCGAACACGGGCTTGAAGCAGTGCTGCGGCAGTATCTAAGCCCAAGCCATCGCGATGATCGGGGGCATGGCTGCCCATCCGCCGCTCTTCTACCAGAGATTAGCAGGCAATCTCCCGAAATCAGGCATGCTTACACCGCGCGATTCAATGCGGTGATCGAAGTGATTGCACAGCAGTTGCCCGGGCATGACCCCGACGATGCTCATCAAACGGCTCGCGCTATGTTTGCACTGGTCGTGGGATCGCTTCAGCTAGCGCGCGCTGTCGATGATCCCGCACTGTCTGATGACATTCTTGAAGGTGCCATTGCCGCCGTCCTGCGTCTGGCGGCGCGCCCCTCCAAGGCCTAGCAACCGGTGTTAGATTTCAGGAAGCGGGGCGTCCATATCTGCCCCGAAAGGATCAAATCCTCCAGCAACCAGTATAAACTGGCCATGTGAATCCGTCGTTCTTGCTGATAGCTGTTCACCAAAATTAGATTGCCTGTATTTCTCCTGCACGAAATGCTATTCTAAAAACACTGCGCGTTGCGAATTCATGTCCACAGCCAATTCTGGCAGGGAGGGGACAAGAAATGGCGGTCGTACTTGTTCTGGTTGTCATTGCGGTTGCTTCAGTTCTCTTTCATCTGTTGAGTCCTTGGTGGTGGACGCCAATTGCGTCCAACTGGAACTACATCGACAATACAATCATCATTACATTCTGGATTACCGGTTTTGTATTTGTCGCGGTGGTGCTGTTTGTTGCCTATTGCGTTTTCCGCTTTCGGCACAAGCCGGGAAATCGTGCTCACTACGAGCCCGAAAATAGAAAACTGGAATTCTGGCTCGCCACAGTTACCACTATCGGGGTCGTGGCCATGCTGGCTCCGGGCCTGTTTGTCTGGAATCAATTCGTCACCGTTCCGCAGGACGCCACCAATGTTGAGGTCGTTGGCCAGCAGTGGCAATGGAGCTTTCGCCTCCCGGGCGCTAATGGTCAGCTTGGCACATCAGACACCCGCGACGTCAGCAGTGACAACCCTTTGGGTGTAAAGAAGAACGATGCGGCGGGTCTGGACGACATCATTGTTGAAGGCGGCGAGTTGCATGTGCCAATAGGCAAACCGGTGAAGATGCTTCTACGCTCCGTCGACGTCCTGCACGACTTTTACGTCCCTGAATTCCGGGCAAAGATGGACATGGTTCCCGGCATGGTCACCTATTTCTGGTTTACCCCCACACGGACCGGTACCTTCGAAGTCCTTTGCGCGGAATTGTGCGGCGTCGGACATCCCCAGATGCGCGGGACCGTCGTGGTCGACACCGAGGCCGACTATCAGACGTGGCTGGAGCAACAACACACATTCACGCAGATGATGGCGTCGGGAGAAGTTAAGACGACACAGTGAGGCGGCGTAACTCTTCGGGAGGAGAGTAACCACAGGGAGGGCATTCGATGGTCAATATCCCATCCAGCATTGACGACACCATTCCGGCAGCGGAAGTCGAAGATGTCGAGCTTTACCACTCGCATAGCTGGTGGACGACCTATGTCTTCAGCCAGGACGCCAAGGTCATAGCCATCCAATATTCATTGACCGCCATATCGATCGGTCTGGTCGCACTGGTGCTCTCATGGCTGATGCGATTGCAACTCGCCTTCCCCGGCTATTTCGCCTTCATCGATGCGGAACACTATTATCAGTTCATCACCATGCACGGCATGATCATGGTGATCTATCTGCTGACTGCACTGTTTCTGGGAGGCTTCGGTAATTACCTGATCCCGTTAATGCTCGGTGCAAGGGATATGGTGTTCCCCTATGCAAACATGTTGAGTTACTGGCTCTATCTGCTCGCCGTACTTGTTCTCGTTGCGGGGTTCTTCGCGCCGGGCGGTCCAACCGGCGCTGGCTGGACACTCTATCCGCCTCAGGCCGTGCTCTCAGGCACCCCGGGCGGCAATGATTGGGGCATCATATTGATGCTGACCTCACTCATTCTATTCATCATCGGCTTCACCATGGGTGGATTGAACTATGTGGTCACCGTACTGCAGGGCCGCGCGCGCGGGATGACGTTAATGCGCATGCCCCTGACGATCTGGGGCATTTTTACTGCAACCGTTATGGCATTGCTGGCCTTCCCTGCCCTCTTCGTTGCCTCAGTCATGATGTTGTTTGACCGCATTCTCGGAACCAGCTTCTTCATGCCTGCAATCGTGGAAATGGGCGAGCAGCTCAAACATGGCGGAGGCAGTCCCATTCTCTTCCAGCACCTGTTCTGGTTCTTTGGCCACCCCGAAGTCTATATCGTGGCGCTACCGGCCTTCGGTATCGTGTCAGATCTGATCAGTACCCACGCCCGGAAGAACATTTTTGGCTATCGCATGATGGTCTGGGCAATCGTGGTAATCGGTGCCTTGAGCTTTGTCGTATGGGCGCACCATATGTATGTGAGTGGCATGAACCCGAAGTTCGGCTTCTTCTTTGCCACGACAACCCTCATCATTGCGGTGCCTACCGCAATCAAAGTCTATAATTGGGTGCTCACACTTTGGCGCGGCGATATCCATCTGACGATCCCGATGCTGTTTGCACTCGGCTTTATCGTCACGTTCGTGAATGGCGGCCTGACCGGCTTGTTCCTCGGCAACGTTGTCGTGGACGTTCCGCTCTCTGATACGATGTTCGTGGTTGCGCATTTTCACATGGTGATGGGCGTTGCACCGATCATGGTGATCTTCGGCGCCATTTATCACTGGTATCCCAAGATCACCGGGCGAATGCTGGATGAGACCATGGGCAGGATACACTTCTGGGTGACCTTCCTTGGTGCCTATCTGATTTTCTTCCCCATGCACTATCTCGGCTTGCTGGGAGCGCCGCGGCGCTATTACGAATTGGGAGAAACCGTTGTTAATCCAACATCGGCGCACGATCTGAATATTTTCATCACGCTGATGGCGTGGACCGTTGGTGCAGCTCAAATCCTGTTCCTGTTCAACGCAGCCTGGAGCCTTCGTAGGGGCAAAGAATCGGGCGGTAATCCTTGGCGGGCGACAACGCTCGAATGGCAGACGCCAACAACCCCGCCACCACACGGAAACTGGGGCAAGGATCTGCCGGTCGTCTATCGTTGGGCCTACGACTACAGTGTTCCCGGTGCGCCGGAGGATTTCATCCCGCAGAACCAGCCGGATCCTGAAAGACGGTCCAAAGAGCATTCGACATGAGTGCGGTCCTGATCTTTCTTGCTTTGCTTGCGTCCATCATCATCTGGTGGATGGCACAGCAGCGCCTGACATCAAAACCTTGGCTTGAAGCGGAAAAGGTCAGTAGCTTTTCCCACTTCACCCGGTCATCGATAGCGACTGAAAAGATTGGTCTCGGTGTATTTCTCGCTGTCGTGGGTGCATTATTCACCCTCTTCATCAGCGCCTATTTCATACGCATGGGGTCCGATGATTGGTGGGCTATCCCCATACCAAGGGTGCTCTGGGTCAATACGGCTGCACTCGTGGTCAGCAGCATTACGCTGGAGCTGGCAAAATCACTGGCGCAACAAGGCGATGACGAGACGATGAAATTCGCGCTTCTGGCGAGTTTAATCACTGGTATCGGCTTTCTTGTCGGACAGGTTTTCGCCTGGCGGGAACTTGTATTTGCGGGTTACCTGCTCGCCGACAATCCTGCCAACAGCTTCTTCTACATGATTACCGGCATGCATGGCCTACACATTCTCGGCGGACTTCTGGTTCTCGGTCGGACAACTGGCAAAGTATTGCAAGGCAAGACGGCGCAACAGGTCCACCTCAGTATCGAGCTGTGCGCAATGTACTGGCATTTCATGCTTTTGGTCTGGCTTGTTCTTTTTGCCCTGTTCGCGGGTTGGGCGAATGATTTTGTCGATATCTGCCGACAACTGCTGACCTAGGAGATCAATGATGTCTCAAGTCACACAGACTGAAACCAAAGCGCCGCTTCCATTACCAGAGGGTGTGCGCGGTTTTGCTTCGGACTGGGCTTCAGACCAGCGAACGTTCAAGAATGTTTCCTGGGGCAAAGCCATGATGTGGATATTTCTGCTCAGTGATACTTTTGTCTTCGGATGCTTTCTGCTTGCCTATATGACGGCGCGCATGTCCACGCCCGTTGCCTGGCCCAATCCCAGCGAAGTCTTTGCCCTGAACATCGGCGGGCAGGAAGTCCCCCTTATCCTGATCGCCATCATGACTTTTGTGCTTATCAGCAGCAGCGGAACCATGGCGATGGCCGTCAACTACGGATATCGGCGCGACCGGCGCAAAACGGCAATCCTGATGCTGCTGACGGCTCTGTTCGGAGTCATGTTCGTCGGCATGCAGGCGTTCGAATGGACAAAGCTCATCACGGAAGGCGTGCGCCCATGGGAGAATCCATGGGGAGCGGCGCAATTCGGCTCAACCTTTTTCATGATTACAGGATTCCATGGAACCCACGTCACGATTGGCGTCATCTTCCTTGTTATCATTGCCCGCAAGGTCTGGCGGGGAGATTTCGACACCGAAAAACGTGGGTTTTTCACCAGCAGAAAAGGCCATTACGAGATCGTCGAAATCACCGGTCTCTACTGGCATTTCGTCGATCTGGTCTGGGTATTCATCTTTGCTTTTTTCTATCTGTGGTGAGGTCAGCACGATGACACAACCTTCAACCAACACAACAGGACCAGCAATTCATAACGAGGCGCATCAGGAGCACCCGATCAAGCTCTATCTCGTGGTCTGGGGATTACTTTTTGTCCTGAGCATCTGCTCTTACATGGTCGACTATATTGGCATTCACGGCTATCTCAGATGGTCGTTGATCCTGCTTTTTATGGTCCTGAAAGCCGGACTCATCGTTGCAATTTTCATGCACATGGCTTGGGAACGCCTAGCTCTTCTTTATGCCGTCCTGCTTCCACCCATATTGGTGCTGGTCTTCGTTGCGATGATGGTTTCCGAAGCGCACTACGTGCTCTTCAGCCGATTGACGTTCTTCGGCACGGGCCCCTAGAAACAAAAACGCGGCACCCAGTGCCGCGTTCTTTCTGTAGTGTTCAGCCTATTTGCGAGACCGTCGTTTTGCCGGCATTTCAACTTTTGCGCTGGGTGGAGAGACCACGACCTTGCGATAGAGATGCCAGGTCGCATGCCCCAGTACCGGTATGAAGATTGCAAGTCCGACAAACAGGGTCAAAAAACCGACCAGAAGAAGTGCAGCGACGATTATCCCCCACAGGGCCATCTGGAGCGGATTGACCAATACCGCCTTCACTGATGTGACAATCGCCGAAAGTGCACCAACATCCCGGTCCAGCAAAAGCGGAAAGGCGATGACGCTCGTACAAAGAACAACGACTGCAAAGACAAAACCGATCGCGTTGCCAAGAAGGATCATTTGCCTGCCTTCAGGCGTACCGAAAACCTGATTGATGAACGTGCTGACCGACTCCGGCGCCTCCGGACCAAAAAGATTCACGTAAAGGGCCTGTGCCGTAAGAATCCACGCAACGAAAAGAGCAAGAAGCAGGATACCCATCGCCACTATTGATGGTATCGCTGGAGAGCGCTTCACCTCCAAAGCATGCCACCATGATGTGTCGAGATGCTGTTCGCGCCTTCTGCTGATCTCATAAAGACCAAGAGCGGCAAAAGGTCCGATCAAGGCGAAGCCGGACATCAGCGGGAAGAGCAGCGGGAGTAAATTGGCACCGGAAGTCCACCGTATGAGAACCAATCCGGCAATCGGGTAGATCAAGCAAAGAAAAACGTAGTGTGAAGGTTTGTCCCAGAAATCAGCGAGCCCTTCGCGAAGTGAAGCAAAGACGTCTGCCACACTTATTCGACGCACGTCAGGATAGACGTTCGTTTCGTTTGCACCGGCTATCACATGGAATTGCGTCATGAAGAAATCTCCCAATCTCGTTTGGAGCGGGAAGGCACCAGTGGCACCATGCAAAGAACCGGACCATGGGACCTAAACCTGCACTGCAGAAATCATACCCTGTTTATTGACACATTGCCAGAGATCAACTTTCACGATTGGCCATCCTCCCCCAAAGATTACTTGAAGCCTGAAGGAATTATGCGGCCGTTACTCCGAGGTGGATTATTTGCAACTGCGATTGACTTATAGAATGCAGGAGATCACGATTCAGTGTGTATGAATGCCGGTCGCCGCATGAGCAATCCAAGCAGCGATCCCAAAAAACAGTGGCTGCCAATGGACGGAATTGGCGACAAACTTCGCCGGCGGCACCCTTTGAAAGAATGAGGAAATGCCATGCGATACACGACGTTAGTGATAGGCTCACTCTGTGTAATTTCTTCCATTGCCGGTGCCAATGCCCAAGAGGGTGATGCAACAGCTGGCGCAACGGTGTTCAAGAAATGCGCGATATGCCATATAGCCGACACGGATAAGAACAAGGTTGGTCCGTCGCTCAATGGGCTGATTGGCAGAACGGCTGGCACACATCCGGACTTCAGTTATTCCACAGCGATGACTGATGCAGGAAAAGGCGGGTTGGTCTGGGACGAAGCCACTTTGCGTGACTATCTGCATGACCCAAAGGCAAAGGTTAAGGGCACAAAAATGGCATTTGTCGGCTTGAAGGACGACGCAGACATCACCAATCTGCTGGCTTATCTGGCACAATTCAAGAAGTAGAATACGTCGGAACGATCCCCAAAACCAGCGGCATCAAAGAGCCACGTAAGGAAGGTTCTGGGGTCGGCCATCATTCTGAAAACCGCCCCCATGATGTCAAATGTTCTGTTCAGGCAACTTCGTGATTGGCGATGCGTTCGAGCGCCTTGACCAGTCCAGAATGATCGAGACCACTATCGCCATTCGCCGCGCAGCTGTTGAACAGTTCCTGTGTCGATGCTGTGTTCGGCAATGATACGCCAAGCGTCTTTGCGCTCTGCAGCGCAAGGTTGAGGTCTTTCTGGTGCAGCGAGATGCGAAAGCCAGGCTCAAACGTCCGCTTGATCATGCGCTCTCCATGCAGTTCGAGAATGCGTGATGACGCAAACCCACCCATCAACGCCTCGCGTACCCGCGCAGGGTCTGCTCCGGCTTTTGACGCCAAAACCAGTGCTTCCGATATAGCCTCGATGGTCAGGGCAACAATAATCTGGTTGGCCACTTTGGTCACCTGACCATCGCCACAATCACCGACCAGCGTGATATTCTTGCCCATCAGCTTGAACAGCGGCAAAGCCCGATCAAACGCACTTTGTGCGCCACCCGCCATGATGCTCAGGGTAGCGTTCTTTGCGCCTACCTCACCGCCGGAGACCGGCGCATCGATATATTCGCTTCCGGTTTCCCGAACTTTTTTGGCGAATTCCTTGGTCTCTATCGGCGAGATCGAACTCATATCAATAACGAGTTTGCCCGGCTTCAATCCGAAGACCACGCCGTTCTCGCCAAAGAGAACGTCCTTTACCTCGGGCGTATCAGGCAACATCAGGATAATGATGTCTGTCTTCTCAGCCAGAGCCTTCGGGCTTTCAACGATTTTCAGTCCGTTTTCGACAAGCTCCGGGCGCGGTTCGATGAAGAACTTCGACGTATAGAGACTGTGTCCGGCATCCTGAAGATGACGTGCCATGGGTGTTCCCATGATCCCCAACCCGATGAAACCTATGTCAGCCATTCGCTCAGCTCCTCATTCTCAAAATATCGGCGGACTTCTGTGCCGCTGAAACATCGTTCAGCCAGCCAAGCCCGCGGTGCGTTTCTGCTTTTGGTTTGTACTCACAGCCGATCCAGCCGTCGTAACCGGCCTGATCCAGCGCTTCGAAAACGAAGGGATAATTGATCTCGCCCGTGCCCGGTTCGTGCCTTCCGGGATTGTCTGCAAGCTGCACATGGGCAATGAGGTTCTTGTAACGCTCATAGGTCGCGATCAGTTCGCCACGTGTACGTTGCTGATGGTAAAGATCGTACTGGATAAAGAGATTGTTGCTGCCAACCTCTTCGATAATCGACCCCGCCTGTTCAACAGTGTTCAGATAAAAGCCGGGAATATCATAATGATTGATCGGTTCAATCAGCAGGCGAATGTCATGTTTGGCCAGTTCATTGGCTGCAAGCCGCAGATTGCTTATGAATGTGGTACGCAGAACATCATCGGCCAAACCGGCAGGTGCGATACCGGAAAGACAATTGATCCTGTTACAGCCAAGCGCTGTTGCATAGTCGATTGCTTGAATGACACCACGGCGGAACTCGTCAATACGATCCGGTAGTACGGCTATACCGCGCTCGCCTCTGCCCCAGTCACCCGCAGGCAGATTGTGCAAAACCTGCGTCAGATCATTGCGATCAAGGGCGGCGCGCAACTCCTGTTTGCCAAAGTCATAGGGGAAGAGGAATTCCACTCCCTCAAACCCCGCTTTGGCCGCGGCATCGAAGCGTTCCAGAAACGGAACCTCGTTGAACAGCATTGTCAGATTGGCAGCAAATTTCGGCATGGGTTCCTCCATCGTTGGGGTCTCGGCAGGGTAGCTCATTGCACCCTGCCGGGATGGATATGCGTGGAATTGGCATTCACTGGTTCAGTTGAAAGCACCAACTGTGGCTGGTGCATCCTCGGGCTGTGCGGCCAGTTCTTCGAACTCGACAACGGAATTGATATCCAGACCCATTGCGATGTTGGTGACCCGTTCCAAGATGACTTCGACAACAACCGGAACCTGATGTTCTTCCATCAGCGCCTTTGCCTGCTCGAAAGCTTCAGTGAACTGGTTGGGGCTGCGCACCCGAATAGCCTTGCAGCCCAGTCCTTCGGCAACCGCGACATGATCGACGCCGTAACCCTTCTCCGCATCACCCGACGCATTGATATTGTCAAAGGCAAGCGACACTTCGAAATCCATGTTGAAGCCGCGCTGCGCCTGACGGATAAGACCGAGGTAGGAATTGTTCACAACCACATGCAGGTACGGCAGCTTGTGCTGGGCACCAACGGCCAGCTCTTCAATCATGAACTGGAAGTCATAGTCACCAGACAATGCCACAATAGTCCGCTGTGGATCGGCGGCACGCACCCCAAGGGCTGCGGGTAATGTCCAGCCAAGTGGTCCAGCCTGACCGCAATTGATCCAGTTGCGTGGACGGTACACATGCAGGAACTGCGCTCCGGCAATCTGGCTCAGACCGATGGTGGTCACGTAACAGGTATCCCTGCCAAATGCCTTGTTCATCTCCTCGTAAACCCGCTGAGGCTTCAGCGGTATCTGGTCGAAATGCGTCTTGCGCAGCATGGTCCGCTTGCGTTCGCCACATTCATGCGCCCACTGCGACCAGTCGCGCAGCTTTCCCGCAGTTTTCCACTCCGTGGCAATGTCGAGGAAGAGTTTCAGCGCCTCGCCTGCATCGGAGACGATGCCAAAGTCAGGCGCAAAGACACGTCCGATCTGGGTCGGTTCGATATCGACATGGACGAATTTGCGCCCTTCCGTATAGGTGGAAACATTACCGGTGTGGCGGTTGGCCCAGCGATTGCCGACACCAAGGACAAAATCCGATGCAAGCAATGTCGCGTTGCCGTAGCGATGTGAGGTCTGCAGGCCGCACATACCAGCCATCAGTGCGTGATCATCCGGGATGGTCCCCCAACCCATCAATGTAGGAATAACCGGAACGCCTGTTATTTCGGCGAACTCAACCAGAAGATCGGACGCATCGGCATTGATGATTCCGCCACCTGCAATGATCACGGGACGTTCCGATGCATTGAGCATCGCAAGCGCCTTTTCCGCCTGCGCGCGTGTCGCTACCGGCTTATAGGGCTCCAATGGCTCATAGGTGTCAGCGTCAAATTCGATTTCCGCCAACTGAACATCAACGGGCAGATCGATCAGCACCGGACCCGGACGGCCCGAGCGCATGATATGAAAGGCCTTCTGGAAAACATAAGGAACAAGGCCGGGCTCCATCACTGTCACCGCCCATTTGGTTACCGGCTTGGCAATCGAGGCAATGTCAACCGCCTGAAAATCTTCCTTATCAAGGCGCGCACGTGGCGCTTGCCCAGTGATGCAAAGGATCGGGATTGAATCGGCCGATGCGGAATAAAGACCGGTGATCATATCCGTTCCCGCAGGCCCTGATGTACCAATGCAAACACCGATATTACCGTGATTGGCACGGGTATAGCCTTCCGCCATATGCGACGCACCTTCCACGTGGCGTGCCAGAATGTGGCGAACAGAACCCCGCGCCCTAAGCGCTGAGTAAAATGGATTGATGGCAGCACCGGGCACTCCAAAGGCGCAATCAATCCCCTCTTTTTCAAGGATAAGAACTGCAGCATCAACAGCACGCATTTTGGTCATGATCATTCCTCCAATTTGGTGAGATAATAATCCATAAAATTTCTATATCAACATTAAATGGAATTAATTTTCATATTATGGAAATAAACACTTTCAACAAAATGGCGAAACCCAAACCCATCTCACCAAGATATGGGCGGAAAACTGGACGCAACCGGACCTCCCTGATGGTTCAAGGATGCGTTGATTTCCGGATACTTAAGTGTGGTAGAAGAATTGCCGAGCGTTTACGTGGCCACCGTGAAATTCCTGACATTCCAGAGAATTTCCTTGGACAAGGCAGAGATCAGGTTCCGGTCCGTGCCTTCTCGCGGAACAAGCACGAACTCGACATCTTCGAGCGGCGGCAAACGTCCGGCGGGAAATTCCTGCAAGCCCGATGGCATCATACTTTTCGACTGCACGAGAATACCCATGCCTGCTCGTGCCGCTGCAATAAGGCCACTTAGACTGCCGCATGTGCAGACAATCCGCCATGGGATTTGATGTCTTTCCAAAGCTTGGAGCACAGCGCTGCGTGTAAGGCTGGGTGGCGGGAACGCGATCAATGGCAATGCCTTGTGTCCCGCCAATATGCGATCGGGATCACGCGCAAGCCAGACGCGCGGTTCGCGAAAAGCAACTTCGCCACGCGCATCGCCCGGCTTGCGCTTGGCGAGCAGAAGGTCGATTTCACCTCGGTCCAGCATTTCGTAGAGAACACCGCTTATCGCTACCGTGAGTTCGAGGTCTACTGAGGGATGTGCGCGAGCAAAATCTTCGAGGACGCCGGGGAGCCGGCTGGTCACGAAATCTTCCGAAACGCCGAGGCGAAAATGCCCACGCAAACTGCTTTCCGCGAACAGCGCCTGCACTTCGCCATTAATGCTGAGCATATTGCGTGCATGGGCGAGCAGCGCTTCGCCATCGGACGTAAGGGCCAGATGATGGGTATCACGCTGGACAAGATTGCGTCCAAGCTGCGCCTCGAGCCTCTGGATATGCTGGCTGACCGTGGATTGCCCCAGCCCAAGCTTTTTGGCTGCAAGCGAAAAGCTCCCCATTTGTTCAAGGGCAACAAAACTGCGTAATTGCGTGAGATCAAGCATAGATGATCCTGAAATCCAGAAACATGATAAGTGTTATTTCTTGCATCTTGTATCATGATAGTAGATGCTACCGCAAACATATCGTGCTGGACTAATCTATCATGCGCCGCTTTTTGCCTGACAATTTCACGTTGATGCTCGTTGCGATGATCGCGTTGGCATCTCTCTTTCCTGTGAGTGGTATTGCCGCTGATTATTTCGGCTTGGCAACGAAAGTGGCGATTGGACTGTTGTTTTTCCTGCATGGCGCACGCTTGTCCCGCAGCGTGGTGATTGCCGGGTTCCTGCATTGGCGGCTGCACCTGACAATCCTCGCAGCTACATTTGTGCTGTTCCCGATTTTCGGACTTGCGGCCGGATCGCTAGTTCCCACCATTCTGCCGGCTTCCTTCTATACGGGTATCCTGTTTCTCTGCGTGCTCCCCTCCACCGTGCAATCCTCCATTGCCTTCACCTCAATTGCCGGGGGAAATGTTCCGGCCGCCATTTGTGCGGCGTCCGCCTCAAATATCTTCGGCATGTTTTTGACGCCGCTTCTGGCGGGCATATTGTTCTCGGCCAGCGGCCATGTCGGATTCTCGCTTGACGCCCTATTGTCCATCCTTCTGCAATTGCTCGCGCCATTTGTTCTTGGCCAAATTCTGCAGCCACTGATTGGCGAATTTATCCGCCGTCAGAAGAAGATTCTGATGCCGGTTGATCGCGGCTCCATCCTGATGGTGGTCTATCTTGCCTTCAGTGACTCGGTGAACGAAGGCCTGTGGCAAACGACATCATTGCGCGATCTCGCAGTAATCATTGGTGTTGATATCGTCATCCTTGCACTGGTTCTGACAACGACCATGTATGGAAGCCGTGTGCTCGGCTTTTCGAAAGAGGACGAAATTGCCATCACATTCTGCGGTTCGAAGAAAAGCCTTGCCAGCGGCGTGCCAATCGCAACCGTGATCTTTGCCGGGCAGAGCATCGGCAGCATTGTCCTGCCGCTGATGCTGTTCCATCAGATCCAGCTTATGACCTGTGCCGTCATTGCGCAGAGATATGCTGACGCGAGGAAGAAGAAAAAAGCCGCTGAGGCTTTGGCCGAGCCAGCGAAAGACAAAAGCAATCTCCCTGTTAAAGCCGTTGGCTAACGGGCGCTCCGTACAGGTTTCCATACATTGCACTTGAACTGACAGCACGATGAACGCCAGCTCCATAAGCGATAGTATTTCAGACCTTCTCAAGAACTATTAAGTCGGCGCTTGCTGGGCGCGACAACAACCGACTGCCGAGACACAATACCGGTCGCTTACTTGTCACCTAGATCGCGAGTGCTTGGCTGATACGCGCATATTCGCCCGGTGCTCGACCGACCTCACGGCGAAAGGCCGTACTGAACGCACTGGCAGATTTGTAACCCACTGCTGCCGCGACGGCATCTTGGGGCAGCTGTTCATAGTGGAGCATATCCTTGGCGACCGCCATCCTCCATTTGATCAAATAGGTCATCGGCGGGGTACCGACAAGACGAGTGAAGCGCTCGCTAAAGGCGGTGCGTGAAAGATGTGCCTCTTGTGCCAATGAGCCAACGGTCCAGACGCGAGCAACGTCGGCGTGGAAGCTTGTCAGCGCTCGTCCGATGCGATCATCAGCCAAAGCATTTAACAGACCAGGGCGGACTGATACTCCGGTCTTCTCGGACTTGTAGCGCAGAGCTTCGATCAGCATGACATCGATCAGGCGCTGTAGGATGAGGTCGCGTCCGGGGCGCTGATCGAGTGCCTCCTCTCTCAGCGAGTTGATCGCATTGGTAATCCTGCGCGTGGCATTGTCAGTACATTTGATATGGATCAGTGTCGGCACGACTTGCGCAAGCATCTCCACATTGGGTGCACCGAACAAGAAATATCCTCCCAGAAGCTGGAAATCTGGTTCGCCCGCGATTTGCCCAAAGTGAGTTTTCACAAGACGGACGGGCGTCGGACGGATATCGCCCCCGATTGGTTCAACGCCTAAATCACTGACCATGGTGAAGCCCGGACCCGTGGGCAGTAATATGAAATCGCCTTCGGCCAACTCGATCGGGTCACAATTTTCAACCAGCAAATGGCATTTGCCCGCCATCACCACACCGAAGCCAGCGTTAGTGGAACCGGGATAGCGGACGCCCCAACGACCCGAACCGCTGACAACCTTCGATACCACCGTTTGAGGGCGCATCAGTGCGACAAGAGAAGATAAAGGGTCCATTTTGAACGATCTATAAAGAATTACGTACGTCTGATTATAGTACGTACTGGCCTGATTGGGTAGTATTCATCGTGAATGACCTGAAGGATGTATATTCATGAAAACTGTTCTTATTACCGGTTCCTCGTCTGGCTATGGCAAGGCGACCGCACAACTCTTCCTCGACAGGGGCTGGAACGTCATCGCCACGATGCGTCGTCCAAGTGACAACAGCATCAAAGGGCCTGCCGATCGCTTACAGATCGTGGCTCTTGACGTAACAAAGGCAGAGAGCATCAAAGCCGGCGTCAACGAGGCAATTGGTCTCTTCGGGGGCGTAGACGTTCTCGTCAACAATGCCGGAATAGGTGGATTTTCGCCCATCGAAACAACATCGGATGAAACCATCCGGCGAATGTTTGAGACCAATACTTTTGGTGTGATGGCTATGGTCCGTGCAATCGTGCCCCACATGCGTGAGCGTGGGTCGGGTACGATCGTCAATGTCACGTCCAGCGTGATCTTCAATCCTGCACCAATGGTCTCGGCGTATACGGCCACCAAAACAGCCGTTGAGGGTTTCTCGGAGGCGTTGTATTACGAACTGGCACCACTTGGCATCCATGTGAAATTGATGGAGCCCGGTTACGGACGAGACACGAAGTTCGAATCGAACATGATGGCGCTCAACGATGAGAACTCGTTTCCACCTTCTTACCAACCGCAGCTAAACGCCCTGATGAGCAGTCTTCCCGAAGTCTCAACGACTCTCGAAGATGCCGCCGCCGCCGTATTTCGAGCTGCGAACGACACCAGTTCGACTCTTCGATTCCCGGGCGGGGCAGATTCAGTAGCTATTGCGAAGAAGCATGCCGAACTGAGTGAGGAGGCGTTCTTGGCTAGTATGCGTCAGACATTTGGCGTGTCGCACGAATAGCTACCGATCAATGCAGCCGGATGCCGCATAGGCTTCCGGCAGCAATTTATGGCGAAGCACTCCCGCGGTTTAACGATTCTGCCCACGCCGCCGCGCAACTGCGGTTAAGGCTGCAGCCCCGAATGCTCGCCCAACCATCACGAGCCTCAATGATCTTGAGGAGGCAGTTACGCCAATGGTGATCTGACGAGCGGTATCCGCGAAACACCAAAAATCCTGCCTTTATGGCAGGCTGGCCAATAACGGCTCCATTCCGCCTTGAACTGGTTTACAACATAACGAGGAAGTGAATTGAGGATGAAATGATTTCATTTTCCTCTCTATAAGGTGACAATTAGGATCGTGGCTCCTTCAAGGGATAAACTCATCATGAACGTCACCATTCTGGATGATTATTTTGATACCTTGCGCGGCCTGCCCTGCTTCCAAAAGCTTAAAGAACACAGCGTAACCATATGGAATGACCACGTTCAAGATGTGGATGCACTAGCAGAGCGCTTGAGAGATACCGAAGCGCTGGTTCTCATTCGAGAACGCACGCAGATCACCGCACAGCTCATCGCCCGATTGCCCAAGCTGCGATTGATTAGCCAGCGCAGTGTTTATCCGCACATTGATATCAATGCCTGTACTAAACACGGGGTGATTGTGTCCTCGAACCAGCATTCCGGTAGCCCATCCTACGCAGCGGCAGAATTAACCTGGGGGCTCGTGATCGCAGCAATGCGTCAAATTCCGCAGCAAATGCGCTCGCTTCAGTCCGGTCACTGGCAGATTGGCGTGGGCCGCAGCCTGCGCGGGCGCACGCTGGGTATCTACGGGTATGGGCGCATAGGCGCCGAAGTGGCGCGATACGGCGCGGCCTTCGGTATGAATGTGCTGGTTTGGGCCAGAGAGACTTCGCTCGAGAAGGCACGCAAAGATGGCTGGAACACAGCGCCAAATAAGCGCGCATTCTTCGAGACATGCGATGTACTCTCGCTGCATATGCGGCTGGTCCCCGATACACGTGAAATTGTGACAGCGGAAGATCTAAGCCGAATGAAAACCAGTGCTCTACTGGTCAACACCAGTCGCTCAGGCTTAATTGAACAGGGCGCTCTCGAACGAGCACTTGTTGCTGGACGACCCGGGATGGCAGCAGTGGATGTCTATGATGAAGAACCCTTAAGTGATCCGCAGCATCCACTGCTGCACATGTCAAATGTTGTCTGTACACCGCATATTGGTTACGTCACAGAAGACGAGTATGAGATTCAGTTCTCTGATATTTTCGATCAGATCGTTGCCTATGCCATCGGACGTCCCATCAATGTGGTGAATACCGATATTTTAAATGCCGAGGCATCCGATCATTCGAGAGCATGACGGGCTACATCAGGCCACTCGACCGAGAATAATTCATAGAAGCCCGAATTGGTGGCGACAATCACTCAGAGCCCCTTCGCACCGGCAATCTGCCACTGGCGCAGCATAATTTCCGACATAAAACTAGGCTTCGTACTTGCAGACTTGACCTGACATCGGGCAAATCCGAGTTGTAAGCGCTTTTCAAATGCTTCGAATGCGGCCATAGTCGCGGCATTCGAACTGGAGGAAAAAATGAAAAAAATTCTGATCGCGGCAACAGTAATGTTTGCCGCTCTTGGTTCTGTCGCCCATGCCGATGGCACTTTGGACAAAATCAAGTCTACTGGTTCCATCACGCAAGGTGTGAGAGAATCTTCGGGATTGGCCTATACACTTGGTAACGGCGTCTATACCGGTTACCATTATGATGTCTGTCAGAATATTATTGCAGATGTTAAGAAGAAGCTCGGGCTTGAAAAGCTCGATATTCGATACCAACCTGTGACATCGCAGAATCGTGTGCCTCTGGTTCAAAACGGCACTGTCGATCTCGAGTGTGGTTCGACGACAAACAATACTGCCCGTGCAAAAGATGTTGCATTTGCCGACACTGTCTATGTCGAGGAAATTAAGATCGCTGTTCGTGCGAACTCCAGCATCAACAAGCTGGAGGATCTGAACGGCAAGAACGTTGCGACCACAACCGGCACGACCTCCGTACAGACTCTGCGGAAAAACAAGCGCGCCAAAGACGTAACGTTCGGCGAAGTTTATGGCAAAGACCATGCCGACAGCTTCCTCCTGCTGCAAAGCGGCCGGGCTGATGCCTTTGTCATGGACGTTTCGATCCTTGCTGCGAATATTGCAAGGGCGCAAAATCCAAGTGATTTTAAGATCTTGCCAGAGGTTCTATCTGTTGAGCCTATCGCGATCATGATCCGCAAGGATGATCCCGAGTTCAAGAAGGCAGTCGACGAAAGCATTGTGGAGCAGATCAAATCGGGTGCCATAGCCAAGCTTTATGACAAGTGGTTTATGCAGCCGATTCCACCGAACAATGTTTCGCTGAACATGCCTGCTTCAGAAGCAACCAAGGAAGCTTGGGCTAATCCGAACGACAAGCCGACTGAAGAATATAAGCAACCCGGTCAATAGTCCCACGGTCATTGCCAGGTTTGATCGGAAGTATCTGGACGCGCCCTCACTGATCGTGTAGCGCGTCCAAAGCGATCTGAGGCAATATCCTTCGTTCGCATGGCAGTTGGAACAAGTGTGGCAGCCGGTTAGTCTTGTCCTCACCGTTCTTCTGTTCAGGCTGATCGATCGGGGATTGATTTAGGGACGAGTGGGCAAAGTATGATGGCATATTGGCAGAACGTGTGGGACCACTGGCAGTTTCTCTGGGACGACCGGGGTGACGGTGTAACCTACTTTCAATGGATGATGTCTGCGTGGGGATATACAGTCGCGGTTGCATTTTGCTCTCTCGTGATTGCTCTGGTGTTCGGCATCATCATTGGCACCTTGCGGACGATTACCGGACACAGGATCATCTCCACCTTTGCCGCAACATGGGTTGAGCTGTTCCGTAACATCCCGATCCTCGTCCAGCTCTTTATCTGGTTCTTCGTGATCTCGGAGCTTGTACCGGGAATGAGAAGCGTGCCCGGCTTCGTACTGGCATGCTGCGCCCTTGGATTTTTCACTTCGGCTCGGATCGCCGAGCAGATTCGGGCGGGCATTCAGGCTTTGCCCGCCGGCCAGCGTAATGCCGGCCTTGCGGTTGGCTTCACCCAGTTGCAAACCTATCGCTATGTGATTTTACCGCAGACGTTTCGCATCATTATTCCTCCGCTGACCAGCGAAGCGATGAATATCGTCAAGAACTCGTCGGTGGCCTTCGCGGTATCGATACCGGAATTGATCAGCTTTGCCATGCAGACGCAGGAAGAGACCTCGCGTGGTGTGGAAGTCTATCTGGCGGCGACTTTGCTCTATGCCATCACCGCACTGGCAGTTAATCGGGTTATGTCCCTCATCGAACGGCGAACGTCCATACCCGGCCTCACGCCGCAGGCACAGGGGGGACACTGATGACTACGCTTGATTTTTCTTTTTATACCTGGGCCAATATCAGCAACTATTTGATCAGTGGCTTGTACTTCAGTATTTCCCTCACCATCGCAGCCACGATTGGTGGTATTGCGCTGGGAACAATCATTGCCCTGCTGCGTCTGTCCGGTATCAAACCACTGGTATATCTTTCGACCTGGTATGTTAACGTGTTTCGCAGTGTTCCGCTTGTCATGGTGCTCCTCTGGTTCTTCCTGCTGGTCCCATCAAGCTTTTATGATCTGTTTCCCGGCGGTAGCGGCCAGAAATACAGGGCCGAGATTTGCGCCCTGATCACCTTTATTGTGTTCGAAGCTGCATTCTTCAGCGAGATCGTACGCGCTGGTATTCAATCCCTGCCCCGGGGTCAAAGTTCCGCAGGTCAAGCCCTTGGGATGACCTATGGACAGAATATGCGTTACATTATCCTGCCCCAGGCGATCCGGAACATGCTCCCGGTTTTCCTGACCCAGACAATCGTGCTGTTTCAGGACACGTCGCTGGTCTATGCCATCGGCGCCTATGACATTCTCAAGGGATTCGAGATCATGGGGAACACGTTTGGCCGGAGAATTGAAACATATCTTCTTGCCGCCGTGGTCTATTTTGCTATCTCTTTTTTCCTATCCATGCTCGTCAAGAGACTGAACCAAAAAATCCGCATTGTGCGCTGAACTGAAGGACGCCAATCAAAATGATCGAGATGAAAAGCGTTTCAAAATGGTACGGCGCGACCCAGGTTCTCAACGACTGCTCCGTTAAAATCAACAAGGGTGAAGTCGTTGTTGTCTGTGGGCCGTCCGGTTCCGGCAAGTCCACCCTGATCAAGACTATCAATGCCCTGGAACCCATCCAGAAAGGCGAGATCTGGATCGACGGCGTCGCCGTCCACGACAAGGCGACGGACCTGCCCAAGCTGCGAAGCCGCGTCGGGATGGTCTTTCAGCATTTCGAGTTGTTCCCGCATCTGTCAGTGACTGACAATCTCACCATTGCTCAAATGAAAGTGCTTGGCCGCCGCAAGGACGAAGCCAGGAAGCGCGGCCTGCAAATGCTGGAACGCGTCGGCCTCATCGATCACCAGAACAAGTTTCCGGGTCAGCTCTCGGGTGGCCAGCAACAGCGCGTGGCTATCGCACGCGCCCTGTCGATGGACCCCATCATCATGCTGTTTGACGAACCCACGTCGGCGCTAGATCCAGAAATGGTGGGCGAAGTGCTTGACGTCATGGTGGGTCTTGCCTCCGAAGGCATGACCATGATGGTAGTGACACACGAAATGGGCTTTGCCCGGAAGGTATCAAACCGGGTCATTTTCATGGATGTCGGTGGCCGTATCCTTGAAGATACGACCAAGGATGAGTTTTTTGGCAAAATCGAAGATCGCCAGCCCCGCACGCGTGAATTTCTCAATAAGATTCTGCAGTATTAATGCAACCTGCATTTGATCTTTCCGCCGCCATAGGCGACGGAGTAAAGGTGCTTGGAGCATGACCAGCTAATTTCTGCTCCTCGCATGTCACCAGCGTTGGCCTTTTGAACAGCTCGCCGCCAAAGAGCGGCGAGTACGCCAATTGCACAGCGGTGGTTTACACTGGCGTGCAGAAAAGCTGCGCGAATTTGAAACTCGTCAACCAAGCAATGTCCGGGGACATACCAGCGTCGACAACTTCCTTCCCGTCATAACCATCCACTGTGAAGCTGTATTCCAGATCCTGAAATATTCTGATGATCTTCGACATCGTTTTAGCCGGATCATCGAAGAGATAATTGTGTATTTCGAGGTTGATATAAGGCCGATCGGACAAAATCTTTGGTGCCCCGAGCATCACTTCCAGTTCGGCACCATCCACGTCGATTTTCAGAAAATCGACCTTTCTGGAGCGATCATAATCATCATCGAGCCTGACGACTTCGACTTTCGTCGACATTCTTGGATCCTGATCCGAGGGGAGAACCACAAATGCACCTGAATTGTCCAGAACCGGCAACATACCCTTCCGATCCCCAGCCGCGCGAGGATGAACAATGATGTTCTTAAGATTGTTCAGCTTTGCATTGCGCTCAATCATGGCCGCGTTGCTCGGGGACGCCTCCCAAGCGTGAACCACACCTGTTGGCCCCGTGCATAGGGCTAAGAGAACAGTGGTCACGCCCTGATGGGCACCACAATCAAGGACTGTCGAGCCCGGCTTGATGGTGTCGATCCACCATTGTCGCTCGACCTGCCATTGATTAGGATAGTTATACCACTGACTAGCTAACTTGTCCTCAATATGGACGTCAAACTTATGTGGCCCAACAATTCTCTCTCTAGCGATAAACGGTTCAAAGACTTCTGACATGTTCGTTCGCCCCTTATACAAGACCAGCGTGATCAACTGAAAGAAAACTTACTGCAACCCATCGCAGTGATACATGATCGACTGAGGTCAATCAACCAGAAGTATCGTTTAATGTCTTGATATGGATAACTAAATTTTTAATATTCTACGTATAAATATTCAAGTTCGCAATTTGAAAATTTGTATTTATTTCTGTAAAAATTTTTATTGGAAATATTAACAGTTATACTCATAAAATATTTTCGATTTATGTCAGAAATCAATTTTAACATAGAACTATCTGAGCCGTTAGTATGTTAAATACTTGTATTTATATAATTTTATAATTAATTACTTCAATCTCGCAATTAATTATAAGATCGCAATTCCATCCTCCTCTCGTAGAAGCTATGGAGCACGGCTCGCTATCCGCAGATTGCACTCCCGGCCGCGCGTTCAAAAAGTTTATGCAACCATTGCATCTCAGACTGAGCAGCAAGAGGAGCCAAAGCCAACATGTTGCAGATGATAGGCTCGATTTTTAAGGGCAGATCAAAAATCATCAATGAGCCGGCCCCGGCGATTTGAACCGCCAAACGTTCAGGTAGGACTCCGATAAGGTCGGTGTTTTGCACGATCAATGGCATGGTGAGGAAATTCGGCACGGTAATCGCGATCCGCCGTTCCCGGCCAAGAAGCTTGAGCGTTTCATCGATGTCACCGCGAGCCTCGCCGCCCGGCGATATCAAGACCTGTGGCGTGTCGACAAAATCTTCGAGCGTCATGGCTCCATTGCGAAGACGGGGATGATCTCGTCGCGCAACGCCTACAAACCGGTCTGAAAAGAGGACACGGCGTGTCACCCGCTCTGCCTTCAGCCCGTGAAGGCCGCCCAAAGCACAATCCACCGTCCCGCGATCGAGCTCTTCCAGAACCCTTTCTGGATGGATATTGATACACCGCAAGTCCACCCCGGGTGCTTCCGTTCTCAAAGAGGCCATAAGCGGCGCGACAAGCACAGCAATGGCATAGTCGTGAGTGGCGATACGAAATGTACGCTGCAGCTTGGCCGGATCAAACGCAGCAACGGGGTTTAAGAAACCCCTGATCTGCGTGAGCGTCTCGCTTATTGATCGCGACAATTCCCTGGATCGCGGCGTTGGCTCGATGCCTCGAGGGTTACGGACGAAAAGCGGATCGTTGAACATACCCCGTAGACGACCCAGCGCATGACTGGTGGCAGATTGAGACAAGCAAAGCCGTTTGGCGGCCCGGCCGACATGCCGCTCTTCCATCAGAACCTCAAAAACAACCAGCAGATTGAGATCGGCGCGCGATAAATCGATTTGATGCATGGACATGATGAAGATATATCATTGGATCGATAATTACGAAAGAACTACTGTGCAGCGATGAACATCAATCCCCGGCTCAACTTGAGATTTCAGGTACGTTCGATGACGTATCGGTGAAGCTGACTAAGGAATTTATCCATGATCTATGATGTCGTAATCGCTGGCGCTGGCCCCGTTGGCCTGTTTCTCGCCTGTGAGCTGCGCCTTGCAGACATCTCGGTATTGGTGCTGGAGCAAGCCGAAGACCCGCAATCTCCCTTAAAGCGCCTTCCGTTCGGTATGCGCGGGCTTTCGCTGCCTACTATCGAAGCTTTCTACCGCCGCGGATTACTGGATAGCATCGCGTCGCCACATCGTGCGAAAGATGGCTCTAGCAGCAACTCCTCGGGTGCCGCACATTGGATGCAACAGCCGCGCCGTCCGGGAGGGCATTTTGCAGGTATCCAGTTCTACGCCGACAACATTGACACTTCGAAGTGGCAATACCGCCTGCCAAGTCCTGCTGGCACCAGCATGGCAGTCGAAATGGAGCATCTCGAATCCACTCTGGCCGCCCGCGCAAGTGCGATGGGGGTGGAGATCAGACGTGGCTTCAGCGTCGAAGACTTCGAACAGTCGGATGACGACGTAACTATTCGTGCCGGAGTTGGGACTTTTCGCGGACGCTGGCTCGTCGGTTGTGACGGCGGCCGCAGCGCCGTGCGCAAGGCAGGTGACTTTGAATTCGTCGGCACTGATCCGGAATTCACCGGCTATTCCGTTGAAGTCGAGATGGTCGATCCAGATAAGCTCAGCCTGGGCCGCCATTACACTCCGACGGGCATGTATACATACTCACGCCCCGGAACCATCGCGATGGTTGAGTTCGACGGGGGCGACTTCCATAGAGCCCGACCAATAACGCTTGAGCACGTACAGGCAGTATTGCGCCGTGTCTCCGGCGTCGACGTCACCTTGACGGCTCTAAAGCTTGCCACGACCTGGACCGATCGCGCGTATCAGGCGACCGATTACCGCAAAGGGCGGGTGCTCCTCGCCGGTGACGCAGCACATATCCATTCCCCCTTGGGCGGCCAAGGGCTCAACCTCGGGCTTGGTGACGCGATGAACCTCGGTTGGAAACTGGTTTCGACAATTCGTGGCGATGCACCGACGGATCTGCTTGACACTTATTTCAGTGAACGGCATCCGGTGGGCGCGCAGGTTCTTGACTGGTCACGCGCCCAGGTCGCTCTCATGCGGCCAAGCCGGAGTACGCGCGCTCTCGAAGCCATCATTCGCGATCTCATCGACACACGCGACGGCGCGACCTACTTCGCCGAACGTGTGTGGGGTGTTTCTCTCCGCTACGATCTTGGCGGCAGCCATCCACTGGAGGGCCGCAGCGCTCCCGACTTCGAGTTGGCCGACGGAACGAAGCTCGGCGAGCTTCTCAGTGACGGAAAGGGCCTGCTGCTGGACTTTGATGCTGATACCTTACTTCGGGCGCTCGGGGGCCGCTGGGGCAACCGGATCACGTATGTCGCGAGTGACGTCAAAGACCGAATGGGCCTGCGTGCAGTGCTCGTGCGCCCCGATGGTTTTGTCGCTTGGGCCAGCGACGGTCCTTCAAACTCCGAAGACCTTGTCCAAGCTGTATCGCGGTGGTTCGGTCAAGCCTGAAGCAGAGCGATTGACAAAGACTTATGAGCAATCGCCTTTGACAGGAACGAAGGCAAACACACGCACACTTGTTGTCTCGGCCGACAGACCGACCCACGCATCCATATCGAGACGACCGCAAACCTGCACGGTGTTAATGACTTCGGCCCCCTTAAAGGCTGTCGCTGTAAAACCCACGGCGATGGCCGTTCGCTCAAAGACATGGAGTTTTGCGACGCCAACGGCACCGCCAGCTGGCGCAAGGCCGATGGTAATCTCACCGGCACCTGTGGTATCGGGGCCGATCCGCGATCGCCGCTGCGCGCCGAGCGATAAAATCGTATTTCCTGAGACGGTGAAGGTCTTTTGGAATCCGGACGAAACCTCCACATGGGGTTCCGCTGGCGCTGCGCGGGTTGAGACTGAGGTTCCGCTCAAGAAAAGACAGATTGCGATACCTGTTAATCGCATGGGTAAAGTTGACATGAGAAACCTTTGAAATCGAGGACGGGAAATGGCCTTCGTCAGTTTTGATCCGGGTCGGCACAGTCGAGTATAAATGCCTATTTGATGGCTTCTACTCCCCAAGCTTGGTCCTGAGTTCCATCTCCAAATCTATGATCGCATCCGACAAGGGTTGACTGGGCATCGCTTTACATTTGTTTTCGACCGCCCTGAAATATTGATCTTGTTGGCCTTCCTTCAAGGCGTCCGGCCCAGGCAAGGTCTCATTGAACCCACTCAAAAAGCCAGCGATCCAATTACGATAATCTTGACCCGTAGCATGGTGCTTGCGGAGGTTTTTCAGGAAAGTCTCACACGTCACAGCGCCCGGCCCGAACTGGGTTTTGGCTCCGGTCGGGGAAATCCAGACCAGTGGAAGACCGATTGCCATGATGATTATCAAGCGCATTCGTTCGGCTTTATCGCAAGCAAGGATCGAAGCTGTAGACAGTGACATCGGTTCCCCGGTAGGTGCCAAACTGTTTCACCAGAAACGGACTGAGATTATAACAAAGCTTTTGCAAGCTCGTGGACAATGCTTAAAGGAACTCAAAAATCTGTTCTGCTGGCATTTGCCGGTAATTGGACCATTGTCTTAGTCATGCCTCCAAATTTCCGGCCGCGTTTGACCCTGACACCGCAGTTGCCCGCTGTTAGAATTGTTTCGTGCGAGGCGCTGCAGCGAGCTTTCTGTAATCTGACGGGGTTAACCCGCACTCTCTTTTGAAATGGCGGTTAAAGTTTGAAATGTTCTTGTAGCCGACATTAAAACAAATCGACGTAATCGGCTCTGCCTGCTCATTGATCATATTGCAGGCCCGACTAATCCGGAGCTTATGGATATAGTCCACGAAGTTTTTGCCCGTGGTTTTCTTGAAGTAGCGGGAGAACGTGGAAGGTGTCATCCCCGCCATATCTGCGGCAACGGACATCCGCACATCATTGTAAAGGTTGCCAAGAATATAGGATGTCACGCGCTGCATAATTGCTGCGCTGTCAGCATCCAGATTGGGAGCGTAGTCACGACTTGAAAGAATGATCTTCTCATCGCTTTCGGCCATCAATGATATAAGCTCAAAGAATAAAGCAAGTCTCTGTAACCCATGAACCTTGCCGATCCTGCGCATCAGGTCGATACCCTGTTCTTCGGCTGTCCCGTAAAATTGCAGACCCCGCAAAGCCTGATCAAGCAGAATACGGGGCGTTGCCATTTCTGGCATGATTTCGGCGGTGCGTGCGAAAATCTGCGGATCGAATTGCAGAACCATATCCCGGTCCTTGAGCACCTCATTTCCGAAATTGGTGCTTACCCATTCGTGCGGCAAATTGGAGCCAACAAGGCACAGGTTTCCCGGCTGAAAATCACCGATATAATCACCGACAAAAGCTGTTCCACTTGATTGAGTGATCAGGTGAATTTCGTATTCAGGATGATAGTTCCAGCATGCAAGCCGGTACGGATAGTCATGCGTAAACCACCGGAACGATTGGCCGGGATCACAAAATATGTGTTCGAGTTCTGCGTTTTTTGCAACGCCGATCGCCATTGTCACCTCGCGTCACGCCTGGAGTGCGTGGCGGATCAATGTCCGCTCCGTCTCCTTGTCGAAGATATGAATATGCTTTTCATCCACGGTCAACCGGCAGGGCTGCCCGAGCTGCGGACACGCGCCGGAATCAAGCAGTGCGCCCATTTCCACCGTCCCCAGACTGAAGTTTATCAGGGCCTCATTGCCAAGATATTCAATCAGATCGACAGTTCCGGAAAGGATATTCGTATTGTCTGTTGAAGCGGCTGCCTCCAGATGAGCAGGTCGTATCCCAACAGTAACGGTCTTGCCGTCTTCAAGGGTATATCGCTTCCTGCTGACCTCCAGCTTTGTATCGCCATTGGACAATATGTATTTCGAACCGCCTGATGATACGGTCATGTCGATGAAATTCATCGGAGGCGTACCAATGAAGCTGGCGACAAATTTGGTGAGGGGATTTTCGTAAATCTCTCTCGGTGTACCCAATTGTTCAATACGTCCATCCTTCAACAGAACAATTCGGTCTGCCAGTGTCATGGCTTCCAACTGATCATGGGTAACGTAAACTGTAGTGGTCTTTAACGACTGATGCAGGCGCGCAATTTCGACACGCATATGATTGCGCAATTTTGCATCGAGATTGGAAAGTGGCTCATCAAAGAGAAAGACCGCCGGCGTCTTGATCATGGCCCGGGCAATTGCAACGCGCTGCTGCTGTCCACCTGATAGAGCGGCGGGCTTGCGCTCCAGATAGGGATCAAGACCAAGCAGTGAAGCTACTTCCCGCACACGCCGCTCGATTTCGGGTTTTGAAACTTTCAGACGTTTGAGCCCAAAGGCGATGTTGCCGAAGACACTCATATGCGGATAGAGCGCATAGTTCTGAAAGACCATGGCAATGTCACGATCACGCGGCGGCAGATCATTGACTACCTTGCCAGCAATAGTGAGCTCGCCATCCGAGATCTCCTCGAGGCCAGCCAGCATGCGCAATATCGTAGACTTGCCGCAACCGGATGGGCCGAGGAACACCACAAATTCATTCTCTTCAACGGAAAGATCGAATTTGTGTACAACCTGATGTGTACCATAGCGCTTGGTTATCTCATTGCAGACTATAGCGGCCATCAGTATGTATCCTCTCCCAAATGTATCTGTAACTTGACGTCAGCAGGTCGGCCTTCCGCGGCACGTTCAAAAGCTGCAATGCTGTCCTTGAAAGCGTAGGTGCCCGCGATAAGCGGCTTCAGATCAACCTTGCCGGAGGCGATGAGGGCGAGCGCCCGGTCGTAGACATTCGCGTAACGGAACACAGTTTCCATGCGCACTTCCTTGGATTGTGCTGCGACAAGATCGAGGCTGACCGGTTCAACCGGCATACCGACGAAAACAGTGGTGCCGCCCGGCCGCACAAAATCAAAGATGCCTTTAAATGCACTTGGATGACCGCTCGCTTCGAACACAATATCCACACCCCAATTGTCAGTCTCTTTTCTGACAAGAGCAGAAAGGTTGTCGTGGCGGCTGTTCACGGCAATGATTCCATCGTAGCGGGCTGCAATGGCCAGCTTTGGGTCCTGAATATCCGATATGATGACGCGGCTGCAGCCACCCGCAAGCGCCGCAAGAGCAACCATGATGCCGATTGGACCCGCACCGATGACGAGTGCAGTATCGCCGGGTGTCACGCGCGCCTTTGTGACTGCCTGCATACCGACAGCAAATGGCTCGATCATTGCGCCTTCAGCAAATGAAACATTCTCAGGTAATCGAAATGTCAGATTAGCGGGATGAATAACAAATGGTGTGAGGCAGCCATGCACCGGCGGTGTCGCCCAAAATACCACATCGGGATCAAGGTTATAAAGTCCAAGCCGGGTCGCCCGGGATTTGTCATTTGCAATGCCGGGTTCCATGCAGACCCGGTCACCCTTGCGTAAGCTTCGAACGTTGGGACCAACCTCGATGACAGTCCCCGACGCTTCGTGCCCCAGGACCATCGGCTTGTCGACAATATAAGGTCCAATGCGGCCATGGGTATAATAATGCACATCGCTGCCACAGATACCGACGGTATCAATAGCAATTTTGACGTCATCGGGACCAAGATCGAGTGGAAGATCCATGTCACGCAACGACAGGTGGCGGGTTTTCTCCAGAACAAGAGCCTGCATGCTCCATTAGTCCTTTTTCTTGAGTGCTGAATTGATGAAACCGCTCATGACACCAACAAAGATCAAAGGCGGCAGGGAAAGAACGATGACCGAGGCATTGAGGATGCCCCACGGAACATTGCGTCCGAGAAGGGTAAACTCCGAGGCGATGATGGGCAGCGTCTTGGCGTCAGATGTGGTCAGCATCAGTGCAATGAGGAACTCATTCCAGACAAGAATGAAACTGAAGATGACGGCACCGATCAGTGATTTCGCAGCCACCGGCAGAGCAACCTTAAAGAACACCGCATAGGGACCATAACCATCAACAATTGCTGCCTCCTCGATTTCTCGGGGCACGCGACTGAAAGCCGGAATTGCCAACCAGATGATCGTTGACATGGTCAACAGCGTGTAGGTGATAACGAGGGCCGTGCGGGTATCGTACAGGCCAAGATCCAGCCAGATGGCAATCAATGGAATTGCCACAGCAACCGGTGGGAGGAAACGCAGCGATAGGACGAAGAACTGGATATCGTCGGAAAAGCGGTTCGGATAACGCGCGACGGCATAGGCAGCGGGGATTCCAAGAACGGCACCGATCAATACGGACAGGCCGGCAATGATGATTGAATTGAACAATCCGTGCTGCACATTATCGCGTCCGAGCACGTAGATGTAATTATCAAGCGTCGGCGTAAAGATGAATTTCGGTGTTGTCGAAACGATGTCGACCAACTGCTTGAACGAATTCAGAAACACCCAGAAGATCGGAAAAATCGCTACCAAGACGAGTGCTGTAAGCACAATTTTTGAGGCGACGGATTTTGATTTTACTGCCATTTGCGTACCCACTTCCAAAGAACTGTGAAAGCGATGATAGTGGCAAACATCATCAGGACGGCCATACTGGACGCATAAGAGATTTTGCCAGCTTCCACGAACCCTTGAGAAAACGCATACATATCAAGCGTTTCGGTCGCGATACCCGGACCACCACGGGTCATGACATAGATCAGGTCGAAGGCGCGCAGAGATTCCACCATCTTGACAAAGACGAGACTTAGCAAAGGCGCGGCAAGCATGGGGATGCCGATATAGAAATGCACTTCCCATGTCCTGGCATTATCGAGGCGCGCAGCTTCAAATGGCTGGGGCGGTAATGTCTCAAGCAGTTTCAGAATGATGACCGAGAAGAACAATCCCCACTGCCAGACATCGACGATGGCGACTGATGCCAATGCCGTCGACGGCAGGGAAAGAAAATCAACAGGAGCACCGGTCAGCAATTTGATCGGATAGTTGATGAGACCAAAAAGCGGATTGAACATGAACTTCCACACAAAGGCCGCAGAGACGCGGGGCAACATCACGGGGATGATAAAGAGCACCGTGACCAGGTTTCGCATGCGGAGCGAGGCAGTCTCGTAGAGAAAGATTGCCAGAAGAATGGCGACCAGCATCGTTGCAGTTACAGTCACCACCTCCCAGATCAGCGAGATCCGGATCGCATTGAGAAAACGTCGGTCATTGAACAAATCTATAAAATTGGCAAACCAGACATAGCTACTGTTAGGGAAACTCAGCTCCCGGTTCTGCAGTGCAATATTGACGGCCGCAATGGTCGGGACAAACGCAAGGATCGCAAGAACCACGAGCGGTGGTATGAGAAAAAGCAGAGGTAGGCTTGTTTTCCTGTTCATTTCGGTAATCCGGCAAAATCATCAAAGATAAGTGAGGAACGGGGCTTCACATGGGGAGCGTTGTGAAGCCCCGGACAGCGACACGAAGGAATGTCGCTGCGGATCAGCGGCGTGCGATCAACTTGTTGGCGTAGGCCTCAAGCTCATCAAGGCCGCCTTTGATATCTGTCCGGCTGCCGGTAATCAGCTCTTCGAGGATGATGCCCCAGCGGTCGCCGAGATCAGGCCAATCGGCGTTGACCCAGAAATTGACATCGGTGTACTGCGCCGTCTCGTTAAGCGCATTGCCAATCTCCGCACCATATTTCTTTTTAAAAGCATCACTGTTGATGACACTGGTTCGATTGATGTCACCAAAAATGCCCTGTTCAAGCCGTCGTTCTTCATTTTGTTTCGATGTGGCCCATGCGATAAAAGCACCAGCGCATTTCTTTGCGGCATCGTCGGCATTTGCCTTTGCGCCGATGGCAAGGCCATGGCCGTAGCCGCCTCCGACGAGCGGACGTGGTGGAACGGTGTAACCGACCTTGCCCGCCACCGATGATTGTTTGGGGTCTTCCGTCTGGCCAGCAAGCGGACTTGATTCGATGATCATCGCGACATTGCCAGAGTTGAAGGCTTCGGTGACCTCAGTCCAGCTGCCGGTCTGCGTACCCGGGGCCGAATATTTGAAAAGACGCAGATAGGTCTCTGTCGCTTTAACGGCCGCATCGGAATTAAAGGCCGGTTTGCCATCGACAAACCACTCGCCGCCGAATGCCTTGAAATAGGTCATCCACCGCCAGACATTTGCGCCAGACCCGCGACCGCCGCGTAGGGCCGTGCCGTAGAAACCCTTGGCCGGATCATTCAGTTTGGCAAGTGCGGCTTCGTATTCCTCCAAGGTCTTGGGCGGCGTGATCCCGGCCTTTTCCAGGACATCCTTACGATAGTAAAGCAGATCACCGCCGCCCTGAATGGGGGCGAAATAGGCGATGCCGTTGTAGCTGGCAACTTTCTTTCGCCCCGCATCGAAATCATCATAACTGGCGTCCGCCGGGTAGTAATCGAGCAAAGGCACGATCCAATTTGACTCGGCAAAAAGCGCGACATTGGCCTCGTCAATATAATAGACATTGTACTTACCCGTTGTTGCTGCCTCCGCACGCGATTTGGCGCGCCGATCATTTTCATTCAGGTAGTCAAACTCGAACGAAGCACCCGAAAGCTTCTTGAATTCGTCCTTGTAGTTTTCAAGCAGGGTAAGACTGTCGCGGGGTTGCGCCAGAACCCGGACTGTACTGTTGCAGATTTGTGCATTCGCGCTATTTGCAAAAATGAGTAGAGCGGCACTCCCAAACAGGGCAGTGCGATATAGTCTGTCGATCATTGGTTGTCCTCCCAAGGTCACCATTATTGGGGATATGGCAGGCATTTCTCCTCTTACCTGTCCAATCCTGAATGAAAATTGACAGGGGTGAAACAATCTCGATAGCGGCAAATTTTCACAAAACTAATACGAATTTGCAATTTCTTGGCTTGAGAGCAGACGGGCAAAATCACAGAACATGGTTCAATTGAGCTGGTTATTATACCTAGGCCAGTCCAATGTTACCGGTATGGCATTAAATGCCCCAGACGACGGCGCCACCTGTCAAGCCAGCGCCAGCTGCGGTTAGCAGCAGTTTTTCGCCCGGCACCAAGGGTCGGTTGCGATGCGTAAGACATAGTGAGAGCGGAATGGTTGCGGCAGAGGAATTGCCATACTCTGCTATGGTGCGCACGGTTCGGGAAGCATCAATGCCAAGATTATCCGATACCACGTCGAAAATGCGTGCATTGGCCTGATGTGGCACAAACCTGTCTATGTCTGCCGAACAGAGATTCGCATCTGCCATCGCTCGCTGTGCGCATGTGGTCATCATCTGGACAGCCTGCGTGAACATTTCCTTGCCGCTACGCATCGTCATCAGGCATTCCTCATTTGCCATGCCTGAAACAAACGGCTTTGTGGAACCTCCTGCGGGAATTGAGATCAGATCATAATGGCTGCCGTCCGACGCTAGGTTCATACCAAGCAAGCCAGCATCTGAATCGCTTGATGGCACCAGAACGACAGCACCCGCCGCATCGGCAAAGAGAACGGCACTTGCGCGTTCGGCCGGATTGATGCGCCTGCTCAAAATATTGGCGGCCACGACAAGAACCGGACGCCCTTGCGCACGGACGAAACCATCAGCAAGCGTTAACGCGTAAAGGAACCCCGAACATGCACCGGCAAGATCAATAGCACCGGAATTAATGAGCCTGAGACGATGCGCCAGCAATGGAGCTGAAGGTGGTAAAAGATGGTCAGGGGTTGATGTGGCAAGGATCGTCAGGGCGATGTCATCAGGCAAGAGATCGGCGTCGTCCAAAGCCGATGCCCCTGCCTTTTCGGCAATATCCGTGAGGAATTCGCCGTCTTCGACCCAATGCCGGGTGCGAATACCGGTTCTGCGCTCAATCCAGCCGGGCTCCAGCCCGAGTTTGCTTTCTATCTCTGCATTTTCCACGCGGCGCGCCGGCACGTAGTGACCAAATCCGGCAATTCGACTTGCCGCTATCCGGCTCATCGCCTCCCCACGGCAAGCATATCCGCCGCCTCATCAATAGCATCATAGGCACGGTCCAGATCAGTTTCATCGACGCAATAGGGTGTCATCAGATAAATGACATTGCCAAGAGGGCGGATCAGGAGATTTCTGGATCGGAAGAAAGCGCGTAGTTTTGGTCCAGCGTCGGAAAGATAACCTGATATCGAAGTATTGAGGTCTAGTGCAGCGATCGTCCCGGTCTGGCGTATATTGCTGAATCGTGGGTCTGCCGCGAACCGTTTCAACCTTTCACGATGCATGGCTTCCAGCGATCGAATGCGCGCATGCACTGGCTCTTTCTTCCACACTTCAAGATTGGCGAGCCCCGCTGCACAAGCAATCGGATTGGCAGTGTAAGAACTCGAATGAAAGAAAGTCTTGGTGCGATCGGTGGATAGATGCGCCTCAAATATTTTTGGAGAACACAGGGTTGCAGCCAGCGGCAAAGCACCACCGGTCAGTCCTTTCGATGTGCATAATATATCCGGCGTAATGCCCGCCTGATCGCAGGCAAACAATGTTCCGGTTCGCCCCCAGCCGGTCATCACCTCGTCAGCGATCAGCAAGGTGCCATATTTTTCAGCGATGCGCTTCAGTTCGGTCAAGAGCGATGCGGGATACATCCGCATTCCCCCTGCCCCCAACACAAGCGGTTCGACCAGCAATGCAGCGACCTGCCCGCCCCGGCATACCTGTTCGAAAGCATCAAGCGTATTCTGCTCATGTCCAGGTAGAGGAAACGGCACCTGATCGACACTGAAAAGCAAGGACTGGTAGGCCGCGTTGAAAACCCCGCGCTCCCCCGCAGACATGGTCCCGATTGTATCGCCGTGATAGCTGTGTTCCATAACGACGATGCGCGACCGTGGTTCTCCCATATTATGGAAATAGCCCAATGCCATCTTCAGTGCGACTTCCACGCAGGTTGACCCGCTGTCCGAATAAAAGACGTGTGCAAGGCCTTCCGGAGCGATGGCGAGCAACCCCTTTGCAAGTTCTTCGGCGGGCTCGTGGGTAAACTCAGCAAAGATGATCTGATCAAAGCTGTCGCAAGCCTCGCGGATCGCCTTCATGATAAGCGGATGGCGATGTCCGTGTGTGATAACCCACCAGGAGGAAATCGCATCGAGAATGGCTGACCCCTCGTCGTCATGAAGCCATGCGCCTTCCGTTCTGAGGATGCGCCTCATCGCGGGCTCCAGCGCGTGTTGGGTGAACGGATGCCAAACAGGCGATGATGCAAGAGAATAGGTCACGGGTTCACCATCTGAAAATGCGCTGTATCAAAATTTTCCTGAAAGGCTTTGTGCAACGCATCGGATGTCAACGGCTTAAGCAATGGCAACCGGCCAAGGCAGCGAACGCGACCCAACGTCCCGATAATGTGCTGCGTATCCATATGTTCATCGCCGATGAAGACAACGCCGAACACCGGTACAGAACGTTGGCGCAAAGCTTCCAAGGAGAGCAATGTGTGATTGATCGTTCCAAGACCCGTGCGAGCGCATAGAATCACGGGGATTTGCCAGCGGGCGAAAAGATCGGCAAATATTTCGGTTTCCGTCAGCGGAACCATCACACCACCAGCGCCCTCAATAATGAGCGGACCGTCTATGGAAGGCGGATTGAGCAACTCCGGTCGTATTCGAACATTGTCCAACCGCGCAGCAAGATGTGGCGAAGCAGGCGTCTGAAGCCGCCAGGTCTCGGCAATAATCCTATCGGGCGGAATCTGACCGAGGCGGGCAACGGCTTCGCTATCAGTTTCTTCCTCAAGGCCAGCCTGGACAGGTTTCCAGTAAGAGGCACCGAGTGCACTGACTAGCGCCGCTGAAAATATTGTCTTGCCAATATTCGTATCGGTACCCGTAACGACAAAACGCAAACTCATATGACTTCCTCGGCCAATGCAACTTTAAGATGATTGAGCATCCGCTCGATTTCGTACTGGTCGACATTCAGTGTGATGGCTATTCGCAGGCGCGCTGTTCCCTCGGGAACCGTGGGCGGGCGGATTGCACGGATATCGAAACCACCCGCTTGCAGTCGCCTCGCAACACGCGTTGCACGCGCATTATCGCCAATCAGGATGGGCAGAATTTGTGACCCGCTCCCTTCCATCCCAAACGTCGCCGCAAGTTGTGTGTTGGCGAACGTGAAAAGTTTCTGCAGACCCAGTCTGCGCTGAGGTTCGTCTGCAAGCATCTTCAGTGCCTCGCGAACTCCCGTCGCCATAAGTGGCGACGGCGCGGTGGAATAAATGAAGGCGCGGGCGCGATTGACAAGATAATCGCAAAGGACCTTGCTCCCCCCTACAAGCGCACCTGAAACGCCAAGTGCCTTGCCGCAAGTGTGCAACAGGATAATGTTATCCCGCCCCTCAAGGCCCCTCGCAAGCCCACGCCCCTCGCTACCAAATACTCCGGTCGCGTGTGCCTCGTCGACGACGAGAAAACTCTCATATCTGTCCGCAAGCGCCATCAGATCGGCTAACGGCGCACGATCACCATCCATGGAATAGAGGCTCTCGACTGCAATCCACGCATGCCCCTTGCCGCCCGCCATGCGCCACTGCCTCAATGCGCTCTCGAAATTCCCGAGATCATTATGCCTGATCATGACCGATTGCGCCCGGCTGGCTGTGACACCTTCGCGAGCGCTGGTGTGTATAAACGCATCATAGACAATGAGATCATCGCGTTGCGGCAGCGTCGAAAACAGCGCGGCATTGGCGGCATAACCGCTTGAGAAATAGAGCATCTTCTCCACACCGAAAAAGGCAGATGCTTCATATTCAAGCGCCTCATGCTCGGGGTGGTTGCCGCGAAGCAAACGAGACCCGCCCGAACCAGCCGGGACGCCGCGCTCCAAAGCAGCAGCTATCGCTGCTGCAATACGCGGGGAACCGGCAAAGCCGAGATAGTCATTCGATGTAAAATCAACACCGTTGCATGGCACCAACGTCCGCAATCTTCCCTTGCGTTCTAATCCGTTCAACGTCCTGTCATAACGAGCAAGATAATGGGACGTCATTCGGCAATACGCGGAAGCATTGCCTTCAGCCCCAATCGCCGGAACAGTCCGGTATCGTGATCATCGCCGGGATTTTCCGCAGTGAGCAGCGTGTCACCGACAAAGATCGAATTCGCACCGGCGAAGAAACACAGCGCCTGCATCTCGTCGCTCATTTCCGTACGCCCGGCGGACAGACGAACATGCGTTTGAGGCATGAGAATGCGGGCAAGCGCTGTGGCCCGCACAAATGCAATGGGATCAACGGGAATTGCGTTGGCCAGCTTTGACCCGGGGATCGGGATCAGCATATTGATCGGCACACTCTCCGGCTGTACCGGAAGGTTGGCAAGGGTAACGAGCATTGAGATATGGTCATCCGTCGTCTCGCCCATGCCGAGAATGCCACCGGCACAGACCTTGATCCCTGCCTCCCGCACATTTCCCAGTGTTTCCAGACGATCCGCAAAACTGCGGGTACTGATGATCTCGCTGTAAAAACGCTCGGACGTATCAATGTTGTGATTGTAGTAATCAAGGCCCGCCTCTGCGAGCCGGTTCGCCTGTCCTGAAGACAGCATACCAAGCGTCATGCAGGTCTCCATGCCCAGCGCCCGAACGCCCTCGACCATGGCAACAACCATGTCCATGTCACGATCTTTGGGACCGCGCCACGCTGCCCCCATGCAGTATCGTGTTGCACCACTGTCGCGAGCCTTGCTTGCCTCTTCAAGGACCTTCTCGACTTGCAGCAGCTTCGATGCCTTGAGCCCGGTGGGGTAATGTGCGGACTGGCTGCAATAGCCACAATCCTCAGGGCATCCACCCGTTTTGATCGACAACAATTTGCTGAGCTGGATGGCATTGGGGTCAAACTGTGCCCTATGCACACCATGCGCCTGGAATAGCAGATCATTGAACGGCAAATTATAGATTTTTTTTGCCTCATCGAAATCCCAGCGTTCAGCGGGGATTACAGATGCACTCAAACCTTCGCATTCCTGTATCGCAGATACTGACATTGATAACCTTTCGGGCTTACATGCATAATTATAGATAGAATCACAAATTATCTATAATTTTATTCACGACATGGAAAAACGCAAGCCGCTTCGAACGGTCGGAAATTTAAATCGAGCTATGGCTGTCTAAAAATGCCTCGCGAGATGAACGACAGCGGCAATTAGCCAACAATGGCAAAGGCGTCGCGCGTTGAGCCTGTCGGGCCTTTAACCGGTTTTTGCCCGATCCATTGAACGTGGCGTTCAAGCACGGCAACAGCGTTGTCAGTATTGCGCTGCCGCAGAAACCCGAGGATTGCACGATGATCGTGATCGGTCCGAACTTCCCATTCCGAGCGCCAAGCTGAAAACAGGAAACGGGCACTCACCGCATGAAGATCGTCGATTGCCGCCAACAGACGCGGCATTTCGCATGGGGTCAGGATCAGCCTATGAAACCGCCGATTGGCCTCTTCCCAAGAGCGCACATCCCGCGAATTATCGCCCGCGAAGGTTGCCTCTTCGGCCTGCTCAAGAATTGACGCCGTCAAATGCGGTACCGCATGGCGAAGTGCAAGTCCCTCAAGCTCGGCACGCATCAGCGCCACTTCGCGAACCTCTTTCAGATCAAAGGAGGCCACCCGCACACCCCGTCGCGGTTCGCTGACGGCCAATCCCTGGGCCTCAAGCTTGCGAAATGCCTCTCTCACAGGAACGTGGCTTGCTCCAAACTCTTCGGCAACATGGTCCTGCCGCAATTTGGCACCCGGCTCCAGCTGGCCCGTTACAATCCTGTCTGCAAGGATGCGGCTGATGCGGTTGGCAATGGTGTCTTCGTTGGCTGCGGTCATGTTCTATAGATATTTTGCTTCTGATCCCCTGTCGAGCCAGCCCCGTTGTATTTGTTGTGGGGCACTTTCCGAACATAGTTGGCACCGCATTTCAGCATCGTCATCGCTGTCGACCAACTAAATCATGTAGAATTCATGGCATTCAAGGGCAGCATTTACCGCATCGTCTCAATGTACTTAATGTTAAAATTGATATAGCCAGCCTCCGTTTCCTTGAGCTGGGCCTCTATCAGCTCGTGGAATTCCGGCAGTCGGTGAAAAGGCACACCAGGATATGAGTGGTGTTCGGCATGATATGGCATATTCCATGCAAGCTTGCGAACGAGCCAAGTCGTCGTGGTGGTCCTGCTATTTTCCAGCATATTTGCAACAAATGGACAGCGACCATGCTCGGCAAGAAGATAGAGACGCAAGAACGGCTGCCCAAGTAGAGCTGGCAGTACCCATACATAGAGAAGAAGCGCCGTGTGCAGATAAAGCGAAAGTGCAAGCATGATGGCATAAACAATCATCATCATCCGCGCTTCAGCCCGCACTTTTGAGCACCCTTTTTCGGGAACAAACGTGTCGTAGCAGTGGCCAGAAGCATTCCTGACCAGCGTTTTCAGATGACTTACCCAAACTGGAAAACCCGAGACGTGTACAATATATTGTCGTAAAAATTCTGGTTTCGGAGATGCCAATTCAGGATCGTTTTCAGGGTCTTGGGTAAAGCGGTGATGGGCAAAATGGAAATACCGAAACCAGTCCGTCGGCAGCACGAGGATGAAACTGCATGTACGGGCAACACAATCATTCAGCCACTGGGTTCTGAACGGGGTACGATGCACCGACTCATGCAGCAGGGTGAATAAAAACACGAGCAGGATACCTTGCGGCAACATCAAGAGCGGCCACAAAGTTATACGCATTGCGATCAACGACCCGAGAAAAACGATCGCGCCCCAATGAGCGGCGAGCTGAATCACGCCCGCTCGGTTTGATTTGCCAGTCAGATGGTCACGCTGCTCAGATGTCAGTGATGCGATAATAGTCCGGTGATCCATGGATGCCCTCAAACAGTTGGTTTCAGATGAATGAGAGTATTCAATATTTAATCTTTTTTAAAACGAGAATTCCTGCCATATTAGAAAGATAAGCTTATCTATTTTAGGTGAATAATCTTGTTTCCATCCTTACGTGGATTGCAGGCATTCGAGGCAGCCGCGCGAACTGGCAGTTTTATGTCTGCAGCCAAAGAGCTTTCAATTTCGCCTGCGGCAGTCAGTCAGCTTATTCGTGCTCTCGAAGCACAAGTAGCACGCAAACTGTTCCAAAGGATCAACCGGCGAGCCATACTCACGGAAGCAGGCCGAGAAATTCTGCCCCGGCTTTCATTGGCTTTCGACGAGTTGAGAAGTGCTTCGAGTGAACTGTCCGGTGGTCAACGACGATCTTCACTCGTCATATCGGTACCGCCTTCGATGGCAATGGGTTGGCTCTCGCGCCGTTTACCTGATTTCATCACCGTACATGGCCCGGTAGATATCTCTTTGAGGGGTGAAGGCGACCCTGTTTCATTTGAGCGCGATCTGATTGACATTCGACTATCCTATGGGCGCTTCCACTATCGCGAACACAGCACAGAAGAAATTGCCGTTGACGCGGTTTTTCCCGTCTGCACACCGGGTTTTCTGGCACAGCACGGCCCCGTGAATACCACCGCGGATCTACTGACCTTGCCATTGATTCATACCGATTGGGGACCGGCTGCGTCTTCGTTTCCCTCATGGCGTAACTGGTTTGAAACAGCACTTCTGACACCCGGCCGCGACATTCAACGGGGCCTGACCGCAAACTCGTCAAAGGCTGCTCTTGATCTTGCGCTTGGAGGATTGGGAGTCGCTCTGGGGCAAGGCATTTATTCTGCTGACCTAATTGAAACGGGCCTGCTAATCAGACCAGTAAAACGCGTACTTGAACTCGGACAGCCTTACTGCCTGACAATACCTCAACGAAGCGCCCGGAAAACGGTGGTATCGGCTTTCAGATCATGGTTCATCAATGAATGCTTGCGCTCGATAAAATCACCATCCCTTGCGATATAGGCCGAGATGCTCGCATTCGGGTTCCGACGTCATCTCCTATATATTTTCAAACAGCTCTTGTCCCGCCCCCATCTAGGCTGGGAATGCTCGCGAAGGAAAAATACTATGTCCAAAGATTCCGCTGCCAAATTTGATAGCTCCCGAGCTGCGGAGTACGCGCGGCAAAGCCGGATTGCTCTGGCCGGCTACGATGCTTGCCACGAGCTTTCGGCCTGCATGCTTTCGGCAGTGCTTGGTGCTGGAACAAAGGCGAGGTTATTGGTCGTTGGAGCCGGTGGAACAGCCGGTGAGATCATAGCCGCCGCAACACTCGAACCAGATTGGTCATTTGTCGCCGTTGACCCGTCACCACCGATGCTGGAGCTGGCGAAGGCCGAATTGGCCGCAGCCGGATTGGAGCAGCGTGTGGAGCCGGTTCTGGGTCACCTTGCCGAAATCTCCATAACACCATCTTTTGACGCAGCGATCATGATTGGTGTCCTGCATCACCTGAAAGATGACGAAGCAAAAAGCGAAATCCTCAAGCAGATTGCAACACGTCTTAGACCGGGCGCGCCATTGGTTCTCGCCGGAAATTATAGAACCTATGCTTCGCAGCCGCTCCTGATGAAGGCTTGGGCCACCCGTTGGCGGATGAACGGCGCCGGTCCCGAGGAAATCGAAGCCAAGATGGGCAAGATATTGCAAGGAGCCGAACCACCTAGATCGGAAGAAGCTATTGCCATTTTACTCTCCGAGGCGGGGTTTGATACTCCATGCCGCTTCTTTTCCAGCCTGTTTTGGGGCGCTTGGTTGACACGCCGTGTACCTGACGGTCTGTGAGGCGGACACGGTTCATTCAGATAGAAAACGAACTATTTGGCGACAGGCCACGGTAGCGCGTCATCAAACCTCAACTGGCCCGACATCTCGGTGGGAATTCGCAATCATCATGGTTTGAAATCCGCAAAGACGGCGGCCAAACGTTTTGTTCCGATATCGGCCTCGGCATCTGTTAAGGCCGAGAAACCCAATAACAAACCATAATCGGAAGTAGGCGCGATGTGCATTGGCGAAATCGGCAGTACAGAAACGCCATGGTCGCGTGCGCCACGCGCTAACGCTGTGTCATCATTTTCCGCACGAACGCGCGCCAGAAGATGGACTCCCTGTTGGGGCGGACTGACTTTTAGATGTTCGAAGAGGCGCTCATGCAACAGTGACACCAACACATCCCGCGACTGCCGGTAGGCATCGCGCAATCGGCGTAAATGGCTCGAGAAATGTCCTTCAGCCAAAAAGTCAGCGACCACCAATTGTTGAAATGGAGCGGGGAAACGATCAAGAAGTGCGCGCATGCTGCGAAACGCCGGAACCAAATCGTCCGGCACCACCAGATAGCCAAGACGAAATCCCGGCAGCAGAGCCTTGCTGAAAGTGCCGACATAGATGACACAGTGGTGCTCATCAATTCCTTGCAGGGCGGCAAGTGGCGGCCCGTCATAACGGAACTCGCTGTCGTAATCATCTTCAATGACCCAGGCCCCGGCGGTTGCAGCCCAATCAAGAAGCGCCAGCCGGCGCGCCATGGGAAGCACCACGCCTGTGGGATATTGATGCGATGGAGTGACATAGACAGCCCGTGGCCTGACAGCGAGTGCTGCGAGGGCGGAAACGTCAATGCCATTGTCGTCAATCGGTACAGGCGCAAGCGTTGCCCCATGCGCGATCAAGGCATGCCGGGCGGGCGGATAACAAGGGTCCTCCACCGCAACGACATCGCCTGGATCAAGTAAAGAACGGATTGCAAGATCGATCGCTTGCTGGGACCCCGCAGTGATGAAGATGCGGTCCGGTACGCAGCGCACACCACGCGCGGCGAGAAGATAGGCGGCCACCGCTTCCCGCAACCACGCTTCCCCCTGTGGATTGCGGTAATGGTCCGACAAGGTACCGACATGGCGATGAGCAATGCGATTGAGGATCGCGCGCGTCTTTTCATCCGGTGGCGTGCGTCCCGTGGCAAACGGGACCTGCGGTGGCGGATCGGGTTGATGAGCCGTCATGATGACAGTACGGGCAGCGCGGGAAAGAAGGCGATCACGTTCCGGCCCCGACCATCCCTCTCCACCCGGACGTCCGGAGCGTTCAGGCACATCAGATGAAACGAAAGTACCCGAGCCGATGCGGCCGACGGCATAACCTTCGCTCAGGAGTGTTTCATAGGCCTCTATGACCAGGCCACGGGACACACCCCAAAATTGCGCGCCCGCACGCGACGAGGGAAGCCGTGTCCCGGGCTGCATCACCCCGGTGATGATCACCGCACGCAAAGCAAGATAAAGCTGTCGGACAAGCGGCACGGGAGACACCCTGTCGATGGCGATAGTAACCAGATGCGCTGTTCCCTCGCGCCGGCGCGAGCCTTCAACTGTCACGTTTTATACCCCAAAGTGGTTCCCGAGAGCGGCTTCAAGTGGTCCTGTTATTGTATGTGGAATGGCAAGATAATCGAACCAATTATTCATTTGAGTCAAGAGATCATGCGCACATCACACGCCAACTGCCTGTTTATGGGAAGCCTTCTAACTGCCGCTGGCTATGGAGCCACATTCCTCCTTACCGAGCATTTCCGCGCTTTTGGCGGTAGCGAGATCGACACCGGCATTACGCTTGGCGGCGCAATGTTCGGCACTTTGATTGGAGTGCCTTTGGTCGGCTGGTTTGCTGGCCGCTTCGGCGCGGCTCGCATGGGAGCACTGGGGGCGCTGGCTGTCTGTGCCGGGTACCTCGTTCTTGCTTCCTTGAAGACCCTGTCGCCGCTGATCGGTGGAGCTGGCTTTCTCATTGGACTTGGGTGGGGAATATTCTATCTCGCTGCACCAATGGCGTTGTCCGAGCGCGTCACAGATACGGAGCGTGGCTTCTGGTTCGCACGCTACGGAGCGTTCCTGATGGCGGGAATTGGCGGCAGCCCGGTTATTGCAGGCACGCTGACGGGAAGCCTTGGATTTTCCACTCCCGCTGCATTTTGCCTGGTTGCGGCGGCCTGTGTTCTTGCGGCCGTGCTTCTGTGGGCTTTTGACAGACTGGCCCCAAAAGGCGCTGCCGTTGCACGGGCCTCTTTCAGTGAAGGCTGGGTGCGCAAATTGCCTGATATCGCCCGGACGCGAGCCATCTACCCAATCCTGATGGTGGGGCTTGGCGCTTGTGTCTTTAGTGGTATTTTGACGTTTCAGACGTCGCTCGTGCGAGGCACCGGCCTTCAGGCCAGCACGTTCTTTAGCGTCTACGCCTTAACCGTGGTGGCATCCCGTTTTGTATTGGCACCGGTGGTCAACCGAGCCAATGGTGATCATGTCGCCATTGTTCTCCTGTCGTTGATGATCCTCGGCGTGGTGGTAAGCTTCGGATTTCACTATGGCGTCTTGGTCCAGATCACCAGTGCTGTTCTGATTGGCCTTGGTTATGGCTTGGTTTACGCAGTGATCCAGACACAAGCGGTGAATGATGGTCCCATCGATCAACGTAACGCTGCAATGACGTGGTTTGTAATCGCTTATTTCGTCGGCATATTCGGATTTCCCCTGTTTGGTGGCTGGATGATCGTCAATTTCGGCACGAATGGCTTACTTGGTGCCATATTGGCGTTCGCGATTGCTGAGTTGGCCGTGGCGCTGCTGCGCGTACGCCACGGTCTGTACGCTCTGCCGAAGGAAGCCTCATGAGCAAGCCGTCGATCACGGATTACCGAGGAGCAGAGAGGGAACGAACAGCATTGCGTCGGCACCCAAATGATATCAGTGGAAGATGGTCCGACTGTTTGGAACGCGATATCGCCAATCGCCTGCTTGCCACGGATCAGGATTGGTCAGATCCGCTTGAATAGTCACGCTGGCCGCCACCGCCATTTTACCCAATAGATCCCCCTTCTTGGGGGATTTGCCTATTCAGCTTTTTCGAAATCAGTGCTGCGGGTAACGGTTTCCCAAGCATCGATCTCATCGGCAATCTGATCCAGTTTGCTGCGTGCACGGCGCAGCGCGTCGCTGCCAAGCAGCAAATGAAGAGGCGGCTTATCGGAGCGAACCAGGGCGATGATCGCTTGCGCCGCGAGATCCGGATTGCCCAGCTGTCGACCTGCAGCGGTATCGAAGGCGGTAGAACTCCGTCCGATGGTCTCAGCGTAGGCAGCATCTTCAGCGTCACTTTTGCGTATCGAGTGAGACGAAAGGAAATCCGTCCGGAATGCACCTGGGGCAACCGCTGTTACTTTGATTCCAAGTGGTGCAACTTCCAAAGCCAATCCTGATGAAAGCCCTTCAAGCGCGTATTTGGCGGCAGCATAGACTGCCGATCCGGTGGTTGGCGCGCGCCCGGCGATCGACGTGACATTGATAATGTGACCGTGGCCTTGTGTGCGAAGGTAAGGCAATGCCGCTCGAATGATCTGGAATGGCGCAAAGACATCGACAGCAAACAGCCGCTCGACATCTGCATCTGACGCTTTCTCCAATGCACCAAGCAACCCGTATCCGGCATTGTTTACGATGACATCGATCTGGCCCGCTATCTCGAACGCCTTCATTACGCTGGCCGCCGCCGCGTTGCCATCGACCAGATCAACATTCAAGATATGCAAGGTGCCGCGATCATGATCAAGTTGGAATTGCCCAGCTCGAACTGTCCCAATCACAGTGTCCCCTTCTGCCAGTGCTGCCGAGGCGAGTGCCTTGCCAAGACCACGCGAAATCCCTGTGATAAACCAAGTTGTCATTTTTCTATCCTCTTCAATGAACCAAAGAGAAAATGACAGAAAGGCCTTGTATTTATAATACATTCAAAAATTATAGAACTTGTTAGTTGATCTAAGCAATATATAGTGCCCAGAATGGATAGCTTGCTCGCCGCTCATGACTACAACCAGCTTCGCGCCTTTATTGCCGTAGCTGAATTTCTAAGCTTCACCCGAGCTGCCGATAGCCTCGGCGTTTCCCCTTCAGCTTTAAGCCAGATGGTGCGAAGTCTAGAGGAACGGTTGGAGATGCGCCTCCTCCACCGGACGACACGAAATGTGTCACTGACGGAGGCTGGTGAAAATTTGCTTCAACGGGTGAAGCCCGCGGCATTCGAACTTGGAAGCGCTGTCGCGCAGGCCCGTCGCTCAGGAGAAAATCCTGCTGGAACGGTAAAGGTACATTCGTTTCGATCTGCGGCCCGAAAGCATATCGAACCCATTCTTGCCAGCTTCACCGAACGCTACCCTGAGGTGCTGCTCGATATTACGCTTGATGATGAAGTGATTGATATCGTTGCAGGAGGCTTCGATGTGGGCCTGCGTATAGGAGAGGTGATCGAGCGCGACATGATTGCCGTTCGTCTGGGATCAGAACTCCGGCAGGTGGTGGTGGCGACACCTGATTATCTCGCCCGTCATGGATATCCGGAGCACCCACGAGACCTCGTTCGCCATCGCTGCATACGCTGGCGCTGGCCGGGCCGGGCGACACCGTATGCCTGGGAATTCTTCGAGAATGAAAACTGGTTCAGTGTCTCTGTCGAAGGTCCGTTGATTTTCAGTGATAAGGAAATGGCGCTGACCGCAACGCTCAAAGGAATCGGGATCGGATTTCCAATCGAAGACACGGTTGAAGACCACCTCGCTAGCGGAAGGCTCATCAGCCTTCTCGATCCATGGTGTGCTCCGTTTCCCGGACTGTTTTTATGCTATCCCAAGCAGCGCCATATGGCACCCGCCCTGCGGGTTTTCATCGATGCCCTGCGAGCCGGTGCCTGAATGCTCGTTCTCTGACGTCAATCTGCGTCAATTCAGGTCATCTATCCGTCTTGGAATCCTCCCTCCAGATTGCAGATTCATGTCTTATGGGATGATCTGCTCCCCCAGACGTTCGCGCACATGGAGCGCAGAGCCATTTCTTCCGGTTGCGGACGCCAGTTCAGGCCGTTCCAGTGTGTGCTCGCGCCGCCAATGCCAATACCTGGCAGAAAGGAGCCGAAGCTGCGATAGGGGGCAACGCAACCTCGTTATCATTTCGCCGTACTGTCCTGACGTGCCATTTTTATGCCCTCTCCCCCTTGATCGAAACAGAACCGAGTGGATAGCGAACATTGTATCGTTCAACCCATTCTTTATAGCTGCTACGAGCACCCGGAAAGCATATATAGCTCCATGCCTGCATGCTGTGGTTGCCGCCATGCATCGGATTGGCGAAGTAGCCTTCTCTGGTGGTTTGCAGAAGAACAGTGAAGAAATCTCGCAGCTCCGGCTGCAGACCGACCTCTCCTTTTTGCAAAGTGGTCAGCGCTGCGTCTTGCTGTTCTGCCGAGAGAGCGGCAAAGGCCGCGCGCTGTATTTCTGTTCATACCAAGCATTGAAGGCCGGAATGCCCTGGCGATAGATTTGCGCAGGATTGAGCGGGGTTTGCCGGGTCGGCGGACGGGTCGTGAGGACCGAGCATTTACCAGTCGTCAGTCCTGCCATAGTCGCCGGTGATCTGAAGATCGATAAATACGGGAACTCGGGTTTCGATGGCCCCCGGGGACCTTCATCCTCCGACGGGATCAGTCTGGCTGTCGCAGCAAGAATAAAGGCCCACTCAATATCACTAAAATGTTGACGTTCTTATTGCTCAAGCGAAACCGCCGGTATTTTTGGTTCTGCTTTGGCTGAGACAGCTAGGCCTGAAAGCATGACACTTACCGCGGAGAATTTCAGGAAACAGCGGCTCGCATATCCAGAAAGATCAGCCATTGTCGTTTCCTGCCAATTAGGTGGTAAGACAGTTTGATGTACTTCCGAAAGAAGTCACAATGCGCAAATGACGAGCGCACTTTGATACACATCTGACAAGAAGAGTTCAAATATCTTGTGCTCTAGTTTCGCAAAACCCACTATCGCAGGCGTGAAAGCTAATGCCTCCGTTCCGTCACAACCGATAGTCAGTCATTTATCCCGCATAGAAATTCCGGCAGATATGACATCTCCCATGTTCACGGTCGTCATTTTGATCAGACTGCTTAGGGATAATGCAAAGCTGAAGATGCTCAGTTTTCCTGCTGTCGTATAAAAAGGAAACCACGAAGATGTATAACGGGATGTCGCGCGGCATAGCGAAGATGATTTTGGGTTTATTTCTCGGCCTGGCGGCTCATTCTGCCATGGCTCAAGAAGTGGTGACCATTCCTTCCTACACGCCGACTATTGGTGCCATCAGCACATTCCGAACAGAAAAGAGCATTGAAACGGATATGTCTATCTGGCTGGAAAAGCCAAGCAGCATCATGCGCGGTGACTTTCTCCAGCAAATGATGGTTGTATCCAAGGATGAGCAAGCGGTGCGCATGCGCTGGTCGTTGAGTTCTGATGTCCCTGCAAAGGCAACGGGAAATTATGATCTCAATTCACAATACAAGACCACACTGGACCTTTATGGTGTTGAGCAACTGGAATTTGAGACAGATTTGAATGGATTCCCGTTTTCTTTGATCGGATTCGATTCTATTCGACAGAATATGCAAGACAAGATCGCAAGTTCTTTTGGCAATAGGCCAGTGCCTGAAGGGTCCGTACTATCAAGCCTTGTTAAAAAACTGGATAATAATCCCTCGGTTCTGACTGATATTCTTGTGCCCGAGGCTGGGCTTTTGGCACGTGGCCAGTGGTATAAGAGCGCGTCACTCAAGGTGGGGGATCAATGGCAGGCATCTCGCGATGACGACATCAATGGAACCGCTGTCAATATTGTCACAACATCGTTGCTCGAAAGTGTCGATCACTCAACTCAGACGGCCGTTATCACGTGGGACGAAATATCCGATAAGGAAGCGCTAACAAAGGCATCTCAGCCGGGAATTGATGCGATGATTGCAGCATCGAAGGAGCGTGCAGCAAAACTGACCACTGATCAACTAGCTGTCATCAAGAGCGCCAGCAGTCGCCGCCTCGGTCGTTCCGTGGTTTCGTTGGTTGATGGTTCTACAATAGAGGTGACTGAAACGCTGACTACTCAGCTGGGTGGTCTCAAAACCACCACTGTAACGCATGTCAAACGTGAAGATGGCATATCGTCTGACTTGGCAGCTAAAAGCCCGCGTAATCCGGTATCTGGTGCAATTCAGCCGGTATCACCAAATTGGCAAAACGCTTCCAATCTTGAACAAACGCTCAAAGAGCTGAAGAGCAATGATAAAGACACCCAAGGAAAGCAGGCCGGCGTTGAACAACTGCTCGGTAGCGCAACCGTCCCCGCAAAACCCGATAAAATACTGCTGACAACCCTTCCAGAGAAAGTGAAGTATTCCGAGCCGGTGGCACTCAAAATATCGAGCGCGGCGGTAATGAAATCACCGATCTCTTATGGATATGAGCTGAAAATCATCCTTCAACCAGAGAGTAGCGCTTTATTTGGCGCTTTCACAAAAGCTGCAATCGGACAGAAAACACAATTGCGGATTGATGGCGAGACAATTTCGGAGCCGGTGGTGATGTCACCTATCGTGGACGGGACAGTACAGATTTCGGGTGACGACAAAGACACGCTGGATGCCATGGCACGTCACTTATTATCGCCTGACGCTCATATTGAGGTACAAGCGATACCAGAGGCGCTTCCACTTCAGGTGGAAAATGCAACGGCGTCAAAGCTCGATTCCGGTGGTGTGGCGGTGAATATCGTTCTCACTCCACAAAGTGCCGCGCTTTACAAAGATTTTACAAGGCAAGCGGTCGGTCGGGCAATCGAACTGCGCGTTAATTCCCAGGTGATGGGCTCAATGGTCCTGAAAGACGAAAACGCCACCGGAAAAATCCAATTGACGGACGGTTCCAGCACACAGGAGCAATCCGAATATTTTGCCAGTTTGCTTCCTGATGCCACTGTCGAAGTAATCGTCATCATCAAGCCCCCCACCCAATAAGGGCTTATTTGCAAAAGTAAGCACTATCTGATCTGCGGCGCCTTTAGCGGGATAAGCACCGCACGCTATCGTCAATCACTGCGTAATCGATCGCGTTGTCGAAACAATATTTCACCTTTGCCTGATACAGCGTTGTCGCCACCATATTTTCCCGGCTTCGGGCCGAGCAGCGGCTTGTTCACAATGTTCTCATCCATAAGAAAACGATCAAACAGACTAGAAAAGGCAATATCGGGTTCGCCACATGGCATAAAAGTCGGCGACGGATTTTCCGGCCGCCGATCAAACAGCAACGAGCCGCGTTTCATGAGGTAACCCGGCATAGCACCGGTACGGCCGCAGACCACAATCGTTCCGGCAATCATGCGATACCCCGCATAATCGCCACAACCCTTCAATGCAGCAATAACACCGCGACGCAGACGATCTCCTGTATAATCTCCGGCCTTGCCGCGAACGATCAATATGCCGCCTTCCATGCCGGTCATTTCGCCTGCCAGCGGTCCACCCAGATAGTTTCCGGCATTCCCTTTGATCTCCAGCCGTCCGCCAGCCATACACGATCCCGTGTGGTCACCGGCGCTGCCTTCAATATACAATGATCCACCGGATATTCGCCTGCCGGCCTGGTCACCGACGTCACCGATGATACGCATTGATCCGGAGTTCAATCCTGTTCCGACTTTATCGAAACGCGCGCTGCCGCCTTCGAAAACAATGTTGTTTACATCTTTGCCAGCGACCTTGAACACATCACCAACGGAGGCTGGATTGCGGCTCGTTCCAATACGCAGCCTGGAGACCTGGACCTCCGATAATCCGGCCAGAGCGACGGGCGTTAATCCGGATAAATCCAAACGCTCGTCAGGTTGGTCAATCAGTGTGAACGTCAACGCTTTCATGGCAGCAAATCCTTGAGATGATAATGAAATTTGCCTAGCTTGCCGCCATAATTGCCAGCGCTTATCCGTAACGCACCTTTCTTGGGACCGAAATCGATAACAGCCTTCAATCCTGCCCGCATAGCGGCGGCAACTGCATCACTGGTTTCACCATCGATAACGATTTCGAGCACCGCGTTGATGTCAGGTGTCAAGGCCGTGCCAACGACACCGCGCAATGTGGGCGCAAAAGCATCATTCGTAGAGGCCAACATTCCCTTATACTTTCCACCAACTTTCGAACCTGAGCGAACGATGCCACCTGGAAATGGCATAATCGCGCCCGGTATTTTTTCGATGGCAGCAACGGCTCGTTCGGCCGCGTTCAAGGCTTTGGTGTTATCAGCTGCAAGAAACAGAAGGTTACCGCCGCCAACGGCCAGTTTGGTCAACCCCGTTGTGGCTTCGCACAGGAATTCACCATCCATGACGGGTACGCGCCAATAGTGCTTTCCACCAAACTTCTTTGATATTTGCCAGCCATCACCAAAATAGCGCAGTGAATTGCCGAGATCCAGCGGTGCCGTTCCTTCAAGACCAGCGAAACAGGCACTCCCGGGCGACGTCAGCACGCATTGGCCGAGCCGGCTCTTCAATTGCTTCTGTAGTTCATCCGTACCCATGGCAAAAATCATGACGCGGCACCCCGGACGCCCATCCGGTGTCTTTGAAGCCGGCAGATCAACATCGATCGCCGCTTCGCAGCCGCAACCTATAACCGATGTTGCATAGCCCGTCATGGTAATGGCCGCCTGACGGGCCCATTTCAGCGTGGGCGCGGTGATGACTATTGCTGTCGCACGCATACCGAAAGCTTCGGCAAAAGTGTCGTCGATGAGGATACCATTGCGGCTTAGCTGTTGCATGATACCTCCGCAAACGGCTCGTCGCGTTGGATCGCCGAGTCCGGGAAGGTGAACCAGTCGAGTGACAGGCCATAGCGCTCTTCATGATAAGCGTTCATACGCTTGGCCATTGCCTTATCCGGTGGCGGATTAAGCCTGAGCGTTTTGCCCCACCGATAGTGCATTACCTTGCCGTTTTTGACCACCAGATCGCCATTCTTGAAAACCAGCGCCGCCTCGCGAAACATCTTCGCGATATCCTTGCCCTTACGGTATACCGCGACATCAGCTATTGCCCCTGCCCCAAGATGACCGCGGTCCTTGAGACCAAGCAGTTTTGCGGGCGCGGCGCGCGTCATAATCGCAATCTCTTCCAGATTGTATTCACGACGAATGGACGCGAGTGTCGTAAGCTCCAGTGCGGATGCATTCAGTTCCGTGCATTTTGCATCCCGGGCAGCACTGCTCATCAAAAGCTCAAACAATTCAGGATAGGCCGTAAACGGCGCACCATTGGGATGATCGGTGGTGAAGAACACGCGCCATGGATCGGTAACGAGCAGGAAAAGCTCAAGCCCAACAGCCCATTGTATCGAACCGTAGTAATCCTGCTTGTAACGGTAGGGCACAATTCCACCACCACCATTGCCGTCGCCGTCAAAAATCACCGTTTTTTTCGGACTGGCATTGCCGAGGGCTGCGAATTGGCGCATCACGTCAGAAGAAATCGTTACTGTCTGGCCAAACATGACCTGACCGATGTCTATGGTGACATCGGGATTGCTGTTAACTGCTTCAGCCAGTCGCGCCGCTTCAGACGAGAATTTGCGTTTCCCTTCGGTGCCGTAACCATAGAATTGAAGATGGGCCAGATGCAGCGGTACCCCTTCGGTTGCGGCGATGGTGGCAGCGGCCGTATTGGCACTGCCAGCAATGCCAAGATTATTGGCATGGACATGCAGCGGATGGGGAATACCCAGCCGGGTAACAGATGCCTGCATCGATTTCACAATCTTGCGCGAGCTGACGCCATATTCCGGCACCACATCATCCAGCGAAAAGGATCGGACATTCTCTTTGAATGCCGCAGCGGCGCCAGCATTGATGACTTTGACACCAAGCGCACGCGTCGAACCCACGACCCACGCCACGTAATCATCGATCATCGCCGAAGATTTGCCGTCGCGCAGCAAGGACAGCGTGAAATCATCATTGCCTAGAATGGCCAGTGTCGCCTTGTCGATGATTGGTATGTCAGCCAGTTCCAGATGCGTGTGCAGGGCGGTGTAAGGCGCCATTGCAGGTTCCACCACTGTCGTGAATCCCATTTGCGCATAAAGACAACCGGTCCGGAACGTAGACCAACCGGCATTGGATAAGGGCGTGTTGGTTGGTCGCGGCTGGTGCGCCGCATGGTATTCCGGCAAAAGCAAACGTGCGGTATTCACATTGCCGCCACCAATGTGAGAATGAATATCAATGGCGCCTGCCATGACGATGCAACCCGAAACATTATGCGTCTGATCGGCTGTTTCACCCTCTGGTATGTCGATCAATACGCCATCTCTGATCCACACGTCGCGCTGGCTGGTTTTGCCATTAACGGGATCGATGACTTCGCCGCCTGACAAACGGATCAGCATGCGAACTCCTTTTTTCCGGGCAATGCATCGGCCAATTGACGTATGATGTTCGAAACGCTTGGCAAATGCGATGGCGCCATCGCTTGTACAAATCCGAACGTGCCAATCCGACTCGAATAGGCAACGCCATCGTGATCAATCCCGGCTTTACCGACAGCAATCGTTATCATAGCGCCAGCGGTTGGGGCGTCGGTTCGGGACAGGGAAATCAATCTGGCCTTTCCCCCTTTGGGGGACGTTTCGCCCTCACGGGTAGACACCCAGACATGCAGGTCCGCTTCCTTCTCGCGGAGCATGCGTTGAACATCCCAACGCACCGGGTCATAGCTTGGGAGGCTATTGATAAATCCTGTTCGGGGTGGAAATCCGGTCATCCAAAGCGAGGTGAGAGCGGAACCCCATGCATCATCATCTGCCGGTAGGAATAGACTACTGGCGCGCCCTTTTTTGTTCAAATCGGCGATCAAATCCTGCAACATCACGAGACCAGCTGTTTCAACCGAACCGCCGGAAAAAACAAATACCGGAAACTGCGCTGCAGTAAGCGCGCTTTTAAACCGGTCGATATTGCTCAATGTTGATACTGTCTGGCGGTTTTGCAATTGCGCGCGGAGAACCGCCAATGTTGCATTCAGCGATAAATTCTCGCCACCGACTGGCACGGCTTTCATTGGGCGCAGCAATTTGCTGTCTAATGAATTTGTTTCCGCACCGGCAACATGGAACCAATGACGGCTGTGCTTGTCGCCAAGGTCGGGTTTCGAGTTCGCCCATGTTTGCAGCAGTTCGTGATGGAAGACGGGAACTTCGCCAACAAGAACAATCAGGCTGGAACGGCGGCGCACCTCACCCGGTGTCGTGAACATGCCGCCATGATCTGTGATCAGCGCAATTTCATTGGCAAGTAACCGACCCATCGTGTGATCGTAAGCACCGCCCAATATCGTCGCCAGAGCAATGGCACTGCGCGTACCATGCACATCCGTATCCAAGGAGAAAACCGGACAACGGCTTGATGCCAGAAGCTTCACAGCATTCTGAATTGCATCCGTTAAAGATACAGGCTGGCTGCCAATCCATGCAACCGACATATTCCGCAACTTTCTGGTGCCAATTTGAGCTTAGCCATTTTTTCTCGAATGTGAACCCTGTCGGGATGCAAAATTTACAAGATCAACTGTCGTACTTGATATAGGCAAAACGCTGGTCCGTTTGCGGTGTCCCTTCAAGCGATCCCGCCTCTTCGCCGGGCTGCCACTGGACAACACTTTCTATCTTTGCCGCAAGCTCGAAGTCCTTGTCGGTGATGCCTTTTGCCGCATGGTTCATCAGCAAGACCTCAACCCACGCATAGGATGCTTTGAGATCCGGATGATGCCAGGCGGCCTCGGCGAGATGCCCAACGGTATTGATAACCATGAGCGTCGCTTTCCAGCTGTGGGTCTTGTATTTCCGGCGAATCCAGCCGTTCTCGTATCGCCACTGGGGCAAATCTTTCTTGAGTTTTGCGATCACTTCGCTTTCGGAATAAACTTTTTCCGTAGGCTTCGTCCCCTTTGATTCCTCAGCCATTCACCAATCCTCCACTTCTTTGCGTATGGTGCTTGCACCTCGCTCGAAAGACGATATCATACTGCAGGGCCCGATTTTCGAGATTGTGTAAATTAAGCAAATGTCGGAATCCGTCACTATTGAAGTCCCGGCCCGTATTCACCTTGGCTTCCTTGATATACCACGCCACGTCCCTGAACCTGGTCATAACAGGTTCGGCAGTGTTGGCCTGCCTATACAGGATGTTGCAACCGTCCTGACGATCTCACGTGCTGCGAAGGCCCATGTGGAAGGCGATGAGCAGGAACGCGTCGCGCAGCATGTTGCGACGCTCTCCCGTCATCTTGGTATCAAGGCGCAACATAGGATTGTCGTTCATCAAACCATCCCGCAGCATATCGGCCTCGGCTCCGGCACCCAGATTGCCCTCGCCATTGCAGCAGCTCTTCGCTCTCTGCACTCCCTGCCGCTTGATATCGTCAATGACGCCTCCCTGCTCGGACGCGGGACACGCTCCGGCATAGGCATAGCAGCGTTTGAAAAGGGCGGTGTCATTGTTGATGCCGGCAAGGGGCCAAACAGTGCAGCGCCGACGATTGTCGCACGGATACCCTTTCCCGAGGACTGGCGCATCATCCTTGTCTTCGATACATCCACACAAGGCATTCATGGTGATGCCGAGATTGAAGCTTTCAAAGCATTGCCCCCATTCCCGCTGGCAACATCGGCCGCGATCAATCGTCATGTTTTGATGGGTATTATGCCGGGCCTTATCGAAAACAACCTACCGTTGTTCGGGCAGGCAATTGCTGCCATCCAGAGCGAGATCGGCAACTATTTTGCACCGGCACAGGGCGGTATTTTCACCAGTAAGCGGGTTGCGGCGACTATCAGTCAACTTGTCCGGGCTGGTGCCGTTGGTATCGGCCAGAGTTCTTGGGGACCTACCGGTTTTGCTTTTGCAGCATCGCAAATGGATGCCGAGCGGATCGTCGATACGATAGACCAGAATGCGTACGGCACCACCATCCAGATTGTTGCGGGCCGCAATGCCGGGGCGGATATCACGCATGCCGCTTTGAATCTTGCCAGAGCTTGTACCATGGGCGCCTTCATCAAAAAGGAGCGGATATTATGAGCCGCAAAACAATCCTGCATATGCTAACCCCGCTTCGGCAAATGAGCCCATTTGATGTCAACATGGCACTTGATGCCGGTTACGACGCGGTTGTGCCCTACACCGATGTCGCTCTTTCAGATGTGGGCAATCTTGTTCAAGACGCCATATTCTCGCGACCGCCGGACGCGGGTGTGGCGACCGGCATTTTCATTGCCGGAAAGGATGCCCCAATCGCGCTCGACATGCTCAACGCTGCAAAGAATGCCATGGTTCCGCCCTTTGAAATCTCGGTCTTTGCCGACCCTGCCGGGTCCTTTACAACCGCCGCTGCCATGGTTGCCAAGGTAGAAAAGGCATTGTGGAAACGTCACGATCGCAAGCTGGAGGGTGCCAGTGTAGTGATCTTTGGCGCTACTGGCGTCGTCGGCTATTGCACAGCAGTGATTACCGCGCAACAGGGCGCAAATGTGACGATTGTCGGTCACGACGGCATTGAACGGGTGAAGGCTGTTGCAACCTCAATCAGGCAAAGATTCAATCTTTCCGTTGAGCCTGCTGACGGGGCAACCGAGGAGAAAAAGTCCGCCATTCTTCAGAACACGGAAGTGGTGCTGGCGGCGGCAAAAGCGGGTGTGCAGGTCTTATCGACGGCACAGCTGGGTAAAGCCGGCAAGCTTCTCGTCGCCGCTGATGTCAACGCTGTTCCACCAGCCGGTATTGAGGGATTGAAAGTCAATGCCAATGGTGAGCCGCTCGATGCGACAGAGGCTGTCGGCATTGGCCCGCTTTCCATCGGTAATGTCAAATACAAGACTCAAGCCGGTTTGTTTGAACAGATGATCAGAGCCAAAAAGCCAGTCATCTTTGATTTTCGGGACGCATTTGCCCTTGCTCGCGAACTCGTTAAATAACGCGGTCTTGATCGCCGCAGTTTCAGGACGCTCGCTAGCTGCGGCTGCGCGCCGTGCAGGCTTTCGGCCATTGGTTGCGGATCTTTTCAACGACGCTGACACGCTCGCACTGGCAGAGCGTGCCGTGAAACTTTCGGGGAGTCTGCACGAGGGCATCAACGAACGATATCTGGTAGAAACACTTCAAGAACTTGCCGGTGACGACAAACCCATAGCTGTCATTTACGGCTCCGGTTTCGAGCGCAATCCGGAAATGATAGAGGCACTCTCGCAAAAGTTCACGGTCGCTGGAAACAACACCGAGACAGTTCGGCTCATCAAAGATCCTGCATATCTGGCACAGCTATGTAATGAGTTTGGCATAAGTCATCCTGAAATACAGTTTGATCCCCCAAACAATTCTAAGGGTTGGCTGAGTAAATTGGCTGGAGGCGCAGGTGGCTCGCACGTAAAGCCTCTAAACGGTGGAACTGCGGGCCTGAAGCACTATTTTCAGCGCTTTATCTCTGGCCGAAATTTATCGGCGCTCTTTCTTGCCGACCGGGAAAAGGCGCATATTATCGGGTTCAGTCAACAGTGGTCTGCTCCGTCAAAGATCAGCCCCTATCGCTATGGCGGCGCGGTTCGTCTACGCCGCTTCAATAAGAAAAAAGCGAAAGATATAGAGGACTGGCTGACAGCATTGACCCGGCGCACTAATCTGGTCGGATTGTGCAGTGCTGACTTTATTGTTGGTGCCGCTGGTCTCTATCTGATCGAAATCAACCCGCGGCCGGGTGCGACGCTCGATATTTTCGATACTGAAGAAGCACCTCTTTTGCGTCAACATTTACAGGCCCTGACAGGGTGCGACATCTCCATACCCAGCTATATGGGCTCAACTGCTTCGGCAATCGCCTATACCGCCAAAGCCATCAGCGCCTTTCCCGAAATTATCTGGCCGACGATGACCGCAGATCATCAAAGGGCAGGCACCGCGCTTCAGGCAGGCGATCCTGTCTGTACTGTATTCGCCACGGCTCCCTCCGCCTCAGCAGCGATGAAAGCCGTGAAGAGCCGCGTCGAAAAACTCGCGGTTAACTGGAGGGAGGAGTTTTCATGAGAGACGGTCATGCCTATCTCAACCGAAGCGCTCAACACCTGGCCGACAAGATGATTGAGGATGCGAGCAGGCTTGGTATCAACTATAGCCGTGGCAGCATAGGCGAACACGTCATCGACGCGGGCGCTAATTGTCGGGGTGGTGTGGACGCCGGGCTTCGCATTATTGAAATCTGCATGGGCGGGCTCGGCACGGCCTCCGCTTCACTCGGCGTAGGCAAATGGCCTTTTATTGTGAATGTGCGTTCCTCCCAGCCGGTTCTGGCCTGTCTTGCCAGTCAGTATGCTGGCTGGAATCTCTCGCATGAGAAATACTTCGCCATGGGATCTGGACCAGCACGCACACTGGCACGGGTGGAACCATTGTTTGAGGAAATCCTCTATCGCGAACCCGCCGCGGAATCTGCTGTCGTTATTCTTGAAACTGCGACACCGCCGCCTCAAGCTATTGTTGAAAAAGTGTCCAAGGCGACGGGTTTCGCACCTGAGAAGCTGACGTTCATTTATGCGCCGACGCAAAGTCTTACGGGGGCAGTACAGATTGTCGGACGTGTGCTCGAGGTCGCAATGCACAAGGCGCATGATCTAAAATTTCCACTGGGTGACATTGTGGATGGTGCCGGACGCGCGCCAATCCCTGCCCCGCACCCGGATTTTCTCAAAGCCATGGGCAGAACCAATGATGCGATCATTTATGGCGGTACGGTTCAACTTTTCGTACGCGGTAGTTCGGCAGCGGCACGCAAGCTGGCTGAACAGCTTCCCAGCCATACATCACGCGATCATGGCCAGCCTTTCGCCGATATATTCAAGAAATTCAAAGGAGATTTCTATGCCATTGACCCACACCTGTTCAGCCCTGCGGAAGTAATCGTTACAGCCATTGAGACTGGTGATACCTTTCGCAACGGCGGAGTCCACGAAGCAATGCTCGAACAATCTCTGGGCTGAATGACAAAATGACAGAAACCGTATTGATCCTTTCCGACCGACCCGACCGTCAGGTGAAACAGCTTCGTGCCGCACTAAAAACCCATGGGCTTAATGTTCAGACATTACCATTAGCCGATATCGGTTTCGATACACGCTATCCCTCCGGCATAGCCATTCCCCGCATGAACGGTACTTTGCCCGCTGCCGTTATCGTGCGATCAATCTCTTCGGGCACATTCGAGGCAATCACCCGTCGCCTCGGGGTTCTGCATGCCTTTGCCCACCTCGGCGTTCCCGTATGGAATTCCGCCAAGGCCATCGAACGCTGTGTCGACAAGTCCACAACGACGTTCTTTCTCGTGCAGGCCGGTTTGCCCACACCAGAAACCTTTGCCGTTGAAAGTCTTGTGAACGCCAGAATGATCGCGGAGCGGGAACTCGTGCACGGGCCACTGGTGCTGAAACCCCTGTTTGGGTCGCAAGGCCGCGGCATCAGGTTGATCCGCAGCGTCGAGGATTTGCCCGAGCCGGAAGAAATGGATGACGTTTATTATCTGCAGCGCTTTGTGGCCAGACCAGGCCCGCCTTACTGCGATTATCGGGTCTTCACCTGTGCGGGCGAGGTCCTAGGTATGATGGCACGGCGCGCCGAAGGATGGATCACCAATATTGCCAAGGGCGCAAAGGCGGAGCCCATCATTGGGCCATTGCGGAATAAACTGGAAGAGCTTGCGCTTGCAGCTTCCGCCGCCATCGGCACCGATTTTGCCGGAATCGACATCATTCCTGCAGCAGATGGAAAACTCCTTGTTCTCGAGGTCAATAGCATGCCCGCCTGGTCGGGACTGCAATCGGTTGTTCCTGTCCGGATTGCTGACTGCATTGCCGGTGCTCTTGTCGCGCAAATTGAAACCGAACTGGACGAAAGACCTGCCGCTTGACCTTGACGCGTGAACAGATCCGCCGCGCCTATATCGATGCCTGCTACCAGGAGATTGAGGCGCTGAAACCGGGCAACGTGCATATTTTTGCGGATGGGCATCGCATGAATGCACAGCAGTTTTTCGACAGTGCACAGGTTTCATCCGGTCCAGTGACTGATCCTGCCCTTTCCGTTGGTGGACGCATTCTTGCTGCAGTAGCGGCTACCCGATCTGAAGTTGGGACCAATACAAATCTCGGTATACTTCTTCTCTGTGTTCCGCTTGCCCAAGCAGCAGCCGAGACCACTTCCGATCTGCAATCTGGTCTCGCCAAAACACTTGAGATGCTCGATATGGCCGATGCGCGGGATGTATTTACAGCAATCACATTTGCACAGCCGGGTGGCCTTGGGACGACATCGGAACATGACGTTGCTAATGAACCGGATGTCCCACTTCTGGACGCGATGCGCGCGGCGTCAGACCGTGATATGATTGCTCGGCAATATGTGACAGGCTTTTCCGACGTTTTTGCCGGCGGTCTGTCCGCCTATAGTTCGGCTGTTGGACGCAGCGAACCTGCGATGTGGCCAAGCATATTCGTCTATCTCTATTTCCTTTCAAATTTTCCGGATAGCCACATCGTGCGTAAACATGGTGCCACTATTGCCGAAGAAACGCGGTTGGCGGCGGAGAAAATCCTTGCCCGGGTTATTCAAGTGCACGATGGCAAGGAACGTGAAAAAATACTCCTTGCTTTCGATGCTCAACTCAAAGCAAAAAGTATCAATCCCGGCACTTCTGCAGACCTTACAGTTGCAAGCCTTTTTGCTTCAAAACTCATCTGGCTCTTGCATAATGGCGAGGTAAATGCTTGAATTTCCCCAGCGGATTTGTCCGCTGCTATCTGGCCAACCGACCCCGGACTGAGGGTGCTGTGAACAAGGATAGCTGTCCATCGAGAGTCGTGTCTCGAGAGGTACGGCGTCTTTGGACAAACACTTGGAAACGGTTTAGGGAGGTATTTGGCCGTGGCTAAAATCAACAAGGTAATGGTTGGCGAATCGCTGGTTGGCGATGGTAATGAAGTTGCGCATATCGATCTGTTGATCGGACCGCGCGGCAGTGCAGTTGAAACAGCATTCTGCAACGCTTTGACAAATAACAAGGATGGGTTCACCTCTCTCCTTGCGGTAATCGCGCCGAATTTGGCATGTAAGCCAAACACTATTCTGTTCAACAAGGTTACCATCAAGGGAGCCAAACAGGCTGTCCAGATGTTTGGTCCCGCACAGCATGCGGTAGCCAAGGCGGTCCAGGACAGTGTAGCCGATGGCACTATTCCAGCTGATGAAGCCGATGATCTGTTTATTTGCGTTGGTGTTTTCATCCATTGGGAGGCTGAGGACGACGCGAAGATTCAGGACTTCAATTATCGAGCAACCAAGGAAGCTCTGGAACGTGCAGTATCGGGCAAGCCGACTGCCGCCGAAGCAACAGCTCAGCGTGATACTGTAAAGCATCCGTTCAGCGCTTAGACACGAGACAACCCCGCACAGAGTACGCCCTCTGTTGCATCGGATGGTCTGTTGCGCCGGTTGGCAAAACGTTTGGGCTTCTAGAATTGAGCAAGGGGAAAGCAATCAATCCCCTTGCTCAAACCTGCCTTGTTGGGTGTTTTTCATCAGAGACGAGATTGTCTCCGATGTCAGTGATCCATTGTGCAGCGAGGTAGCGACAAGTACTGCTGAGATGCCGATTGCTTCCAGTTGCTCCAGATCATGGACATGGCGAACGCCGCCCGCAGCAATAACTGCACGATTGCCGGCCCGTCGCTTGATTTCGGTCAGCCGTTTCAAATCGGGGCCCGAATTGGCGCCGACACGGCCAAGCGTCATGGCGATGATCCGGGATGGCCAGTTATCAGCATTTTCAAGAATAGACGGCGGCCCGACAAATTCATCCTCCTTGAAATCCAGGGATAGAACCAGCCGTAGATTTTCGCGTAATTTCTCAAGCACGGAAGCATCAGATTGAGACTCCGAACCCAATACAGGTGATATGCCATCCATATTCAAGGCTTGTTCCAGCTGGCTAAGGGTCGAGAAACCAGCGTCCAGCCAGACATCGGCTGTGGCCAATAATGGCCTCAATCTTTTCAATGTATCGTCAGAAGGGCCGCGCTGTATTGCGTCGAGTTCAGCAATATAGAAGGCTGGAAAAGGATAGAGTTTGCGCAAACCTTCGGCCACATCAAGTACTTCAGCCGTAGGGCTGAGGGGTGTTTCGATAGGACGATACGTCTCGCGCTTGCCCATATAGGCGCGAACAACGAGTCCATCTTTTATGTCGAGTACCGGAATGATATGCACTTGTAGAATCCAAGGAATGTTATGCTCATGAAACGCCGATTTGCTGCTGAAGGAAAGCCCCTGATTACCGGCTGGGATGTTGGGGGAGCCCATCTCAAGATGGCGCAATGCCAGAATGGCGAGATCGTCTCGGCAAAAATTTTCAAAACCCCACTCTGGCTCGGTGTCGATCAGGTGCGCGAGGTCCTGATCGAAATTGCGCCATTGCGGGCAGATGGTCATCTCAATGTGTTCACGATGACCGGAGAACTCTCGGATACGTTCACCTCACGCGACGCAGGAATTGCAGGGCTGCTTGATTTTATCGCAGAGCAATTCGGGGACAAGAACACGCTCATCTATGCCGGCCGTGCAGGCCTCTGTGATATTGATATGGCACGCAATCTGGGTGGGGACATCGCATCCGCCAATTGGCACGCCACAGCTTCATTAAGTGCGAAACTGGCGGGTACCGGCCTGTTTATCGACATGGGATCGACCACTACGGATATACTTGCCTTCAGGAACGGTGAATTGGTCCATGACGGTTACTCCGATGCGGAGCGGCTGTCGACAGGCGAACTGGTTTATACGGGATTTGCCCGCTCAGCGCTGATCGGTATCGCGGCTCTTGTCCCCATACGTGGCCACATGACGCCGCTTATGAACGAATATTTCGCCAACACCGCCGATCTGGGCCGTATTCTCGGAACGTTGGATGAGGCCGATGACAAATATCCATCTGCCGACCGTCAACCGAAAACCCTTGCCGGGTCCATTCAAAGGCTGGCAAGAATGGTGGGGCGGGATAGTGGTGACCTGCACGAGGCGGAATGGATCGATATTGCACGGTGGTTCAGCGAGCACCAAATACGCATGATCCATGATGGAGCTTTCCGGGTGGCACGCCACCTCTCGCCCGAGCAGACCGCGCCCATTGTTGGTGCAGGTATAGGCAGACCTCAAATCAAACAACTGGCCCGGCGTATGGACCGACCCTATGTAGATTTCGGCATGTTGATACCAGCAACGCCAGATGCGCGGGACGATGCAAGCAAAGCTGCGCCTGCGGCCGCAGTCGCACTGCTCGCGTCAATGTCCTTGGCAGGATAATTCAGGCAGTACCGGGATGACGCGCTGCACTCTTGCCCTTGGAATCGGCGGCTTCCTGATGCTCCTTCACGCGCTGCATCAACCATGACCACGCAAGCAGTTCATTCGGCCCTGCAGTCTTCTCGATCGCAATCGTGAGATAGCCAATTTCCGCATCGATCTTTTCTTGTGGTAGCATATGCAGACGGCTGACCAGAATGGCCAATTCGAGCACTGCGGCTTTGCCTCGATTGAGCCCGGTGAAAGGCGCGTGCATTGCCTCAGAAACAACTTTGCAGAAATGGCGTGGGCGCAACCCGTCATCGTCGACGGACACCACCTGAAGCGCTGAATGACTGAGTGCTGTTTGCAGGCGCGGCACGGGAAAGCCCTCAACTGCGACTGTGGGCCACTCTTTGCGCCCCGTGAGACAGCCAGCAAACACCAGCATATCATCCGTATAATTGGCAATTGCAAAGGGGACAGCGCTAAGATTATCGAGCGTCTTCGATGGACGGAACGGCGCGATAACCCACCCATCCTCCTGCTGGATGATACCAAGCGGCGCGACGTGGACAATTCCGGCAACATCAACCGTCGTGACGATGGTTTCCCTGATATAGGTCAAGTCGTCGTATCCTTCTTCGCTCGTAACGTATGGCCCGCTTCTTTTAATCGTTGACGATCCATTTTTTCTTCCGGAGTGGCGGCACCCCATGCAAGTGTTTCATCCTGCGTGTACCGCTTGCCCAGCTTCCAGGCTATTTCGGCTTTCGTCAGCTCGGCGCCCAGATAGAAGGCGTGGGCACCATCCGATTCAACGTTGAGCTTCGGGAAAAGTTCAAATGCATCCTGTGCAATTGCATGACCTTTGACATTGAAGATGTGGACGCCATCAGGCGCGGTCATAATGCGGAAATTGGCGTCGCGCACATCACTGGCAAGCACGGCGATATCCTCTACGCTGTTCGGATAGGGCTTACGGTCATGGATCTGCAACAGTCCAGCATCATAGCCGCGTGGCAGAGCATGATCCCGTTTGGCTGCAAACATGATGCGGCGAGCCCGATCATGCTCCTCGACAGTACGAATGGTGTGGGGACTGACATTAACGACAAGGACGTTGTCTATCGATAGTTCCGAACAAATCCCTGAGAGAAGCGCAGTAATACCGGACGTGTCCGCATCCGTGAGTTCCGTGAGATTACCGGTGCCCATCATCATCGGGATATCGGGCCATCGGCGGCGGGCTTCCAGAAATCGCCCGAGCGAAGCGGCAAAACCGAAATGGATCGGATCGAGTACCGGATCGGCAATGAAGGAGATATTTGCATTCTGTGCAGCCACAATCGCACGGCCAAGTGAATCGAGATCACCTGCAACTGAAGGAATAAGGATTGGAACGGCGTTATATTTCACCGCCAGACCTATAGTCTCCTCGGTGAGGCTAAGAAGATAATCAGCACCGGCAGCAGCACCGGTTTCAAGCTCATTGCGGTTGGCTGAATCCACGCTGACGGAGAGGCCATGGGCCTTAAGACGACGGATAGCGTCGGCAAGATGTGGAAACGGCGTGTCCGGCAAGCAGCCAAGATCGATGACATCCGCGCCCGCAGCAGCAAGTTTCGAAGCACGCTCCACCAATGCGTCCAAGGACAGGGCTGAAGCATCAACTATTTCCGCGAAGATGCGCATATTGTGTTTGGAAAGATCAATCGACTTGCCAACGCGCCCGAGAAATACCGGCAGGTCAGCAACCTCGTCTGGGCCGCGTAGGAAGGGAATGTCGAAGCGTGTGCTCAAGCGGTCAAGATCGCCACGATAACGGCCAGGTAATATGATGCGATCCGCTACAACCGGAGGCTTCAATCGCCGTGCGATAATCTCTTCACTCATCAGTGCAGCGACCTTCACACCTATATCAACGATTTCATAGGTGAAGGTGGTATCCTTGAGATCGGAAAGTATCCGTTCCAGCCGTGAGCGGGCCAGATGCCCGGTCAAGAACAGGAGATGTTCAGTCATGTCGGGCAACTTCGTTCGAACGGCGCGCGATAGCCGTCTTCAACTCGGCCAATGATTCGACAACCTCAGTCCGCTCATAGGTTTTTAGACGCGCCGTATTGGCGAGATCGATTGGCCGGGGATAGACCTTCACCATGCCACCCGGAGCCATTGTTTCAAGCTCAGGCGCCGTATCGCAGGCAAAAACGATGGATGGAACGAGGCATTTGCCAGCTTGAGCATAAACATTTGTAGGAAGTGAATCTGAAATTCCGACAACGCATTTTGCAACCGTGTTCGATGTTGCGGGGGCAATAACCGCCGTGTGATACACGCCGTTATAAAAGCCTCCCACAGGCACAGAGCTTGCAGTCTTGTCGTGCAAAACCCGTGTCGTCTCAAGGAAATCGAGCTTCAATCCATACATGCGCAGTACTTCGTTAGCGGCTTTTGAAACAAACACATCGCAATGTTCGAGCGTTCTTATCAACTCAAAACTTTCCACAAAAAAATGACCGGAGCCAGTCAATGCCCAAGCCCATCGCGGCGTATGCAGTCGTGTCATTGCCCACCCATTGCTTCGAAATGTCTCGTGCCCATCATCACGCGTCCCGGAATGGCTGCTAATGGTAAATCCAGCACATTCAACATAGCTGGACCCGCCATGTGAAGACTCGTGTCAGTTGCCAGCATGTCCGGCAGCATTCTGTCGACAATACCCGCATCAACCAGCTCTGTGACCGACGAATAGAACTGGTACTCATCGGTCTGCTTTATCAGCAATACAGCCTGACTCTGCAGGTGTTTGGCAAGCCACGCGCTTAAACTATCCGAAGTAATATCCCATGACATAGGAATATCAGGCGCACCTATGGTCATCAATGACGGCAACCAAACGGGGAGAGAACCTGCGTCAAGCGCATTGCTGATTTCCGCAATCGACCGCACGACCTGTAAGCATTCGTGATGTTCGGCAATGGCAATGCCAAACTGATCCATGGCAAGGATTGCCATTGCATGTGCAGCTTCGTCTGAATAGCCAAGCCGACCCTGTGAAATCCGGATCTGGTCCGCAAAGGGCCCACCTCCGGGTACGATGATCAGAGGGAACGTTGCGCTGACCAGCACATTGATCCAGCGATGCATTTCTCCGTGACCCGCCGTACTTCCTCCAAGCTTTACGACAAGCGGTTTCATGAAGACTTTCGGCCTCCATGCACCTGCGTGAAGCGGAGCTTGGCAGAGTTCTTGACTTCGCGTGTTCGCTCGATCTCAACACCCACGCCACCGGGACCTATCTCCAGTTTCTCAGCGCGAACGAAAACGCGGATCACCCGCGGATTTTTCAGTACGAAAGCGGCTACTTGTTCCGCCAACGTTTCTGCAAGCTCGACATGGCCCTCGGCAACGATGGCGCGAATGCCATCCATTATCAGATCGTAGGAAACCACATGCCGCATATCTTCGGGATTGCGTGTCACCCGCAAAACCTCAGCGACAACGTCGAAACGCACCTTCTGGGTTTTGCCATGTTCAAAACTATAAGCCCCTATGTAGACGGGGAGAACAAAATCGCGGACAAAAATCTTGTCTGTACCCAGTCCCGCTTCTTCCGGTTCCGGAAAATAACCCCTCGCGGCAAGCAATTTATAATCAACGCTTGCCGCTCCCCCCTCTTCCAGCATTTCGGGAATGAGACCGCGTATCTTTGCCGTTGCTTGCGCATCAATGGATGCTCTTCGGTTAAGATCAACACAAAGCGCTCCACGAAAACCCATAAAATCCGGATCATAGGTCAGTAGTCGCGAAACATCCGGCGCTTCGAGCGATCCGGCAACGCCGACCATTAACCCATGGGACTGGCCACTCCCGATAAACTTTCCGATTTGATCGGGAGACATATGATTGAGCAATCGGCCTTTGGATTTATCTGCCGTGTCGATCATAAGGCCGAAAAACCCGCAAACCGACAAGCGTTCAAACAGAGTTTCGTCGTAAGAATTCCAGTTATCGGCAAAGATAACTGCAATCAATTTATTGTGTGAAGCAAGCGGCCTGAGTGCCTCTATACAAACATCCAACTGCTCTGATGGGAATAAGCCAATCTTGATGTAATCCAGACCAGCCGAAGCAAATTGTTCTACTCTTTTAAGGATGGTCTCCGGATGCATCGGAAGATCACCGCAAGCTGCACTGATGGGGCGCCTTCCCGCTATAAAGTCCTTGACTTCCAATACTTTAGACAGATCAACGGCTCCTAGCGCTCCGTTGTCAGGATCTTTCATGTCAATGATATCTGCGCCGTTTTGGAAAACGATTTCCGCTTCCTCACGGTTCCGGACACTTGCCAACATTTTTGTCATTGGCTTGCCCCCGAACAAAAAACAGAAACCTTGCCTTGCACGCAAGAAAAGCTGAGCCGGAGGGTTGAGATTATGGAGCGTTTGTTTAAAAACACTATGGGCACCTCTGTTCTTAACCCACCGCCATTACTTGAATGGCGGCAGTATGAATGGTTTGGTCATGAAGAGTACGGTGCCAAATACTCTCACGTTTTTATTCGGCTTTTTTTTGCTGTTCGTCAACGTGTCTGAGCTATCGGCGCAGCAATCCACGACAAATCAAACAGCAAAGCCAATTGTCGATATCAGAATCGGCTATCTCCGTGCCTACGAACCCCAATTGGCACTTTCCGTTCTGGATATCCCTCCGCGCGACGAAGGCGTTGCCGGTGCAAATGTCGCGATAAACGACAACAACACGACAGGAAAATTTCTTGGTCAGCAATTCACGCTGGACATCACGGAAACAAAGTTCAACGCTGATTTGACGTCGGCTTTCAAGGAAATGGTTGCACGCGGCGACCGGTTCATCCTGACAGATGTTTCTGCCAAACAATTGCTGGCAATAGCGGATCTGGCAAAGGATGCCGGAGTGCTGCTTTTTAACGTTGGTTCGACTGACGATATTTTGCGTGAAGAGGAATGCCGGTCGAATATCTTTCACACGGCGCCCACACGCAGCATGCTGGCCGACGGCCTGGCGCAGTACCTCGTTTGGAAACAATGGCGCAAATGGGTGTTGCTTTATGGTTCCCATGATAACGACAAGCTCTACGCCGACGCCATCAGACGTGCCGCAACACGCTTTGGAGCTACAATCGTAGAAGAGCGTCTATATGAAGACAACGGTACGGCACGAAGGACTGACAGTGGTGTGGTTCTCGTCCAGCAGCAGATGCCGGTCTTTACCCAGAACCTGCCTGAACACGATGTCGTCATTGTTGCCGATGAAAGCGAAGTGTTCGGCAGCTATGTTCCCTACAGGACATGGACTCCCCGCCCGGTAGCGGGAACGGCTGGTCTGGTAGCCTCCAGCTGGCACCCGGCAAGCGAACAGTGGGGCGGCGTACAAATCCAGAATCGTTTTGCCAAAACCACCGGCCGGCGGATGCTATCGAAGGACATGCAGGCATGGACGGCCGTGCGTATCCTCGGGGAAGCGGTTACCCGGGCGAAGAGTGCCGAGACGAAACAGGTCGAGGATTATATCAAATCGGATGAGTTTTCGATCGCCGCCTTTAAGGGTCAAAAGCTCAGTTTCCGCAATTGGAACTGGCAGTTGCGGCAGCCGATCCTGATCGGTGATGGACACAGCGTCGTTTCGACATCACCACAAACAGGCTTTCTGCATCAGTTCTCGGAACTCGATACTTTGGGTGTCGACAGACCGGAGACCAAGTGCAAGCTCAAATAAATATGGATAAATGGGAGGAATAAGATGCGACACCACATGTGCCTGCTTGCTGCGACCGTAGCGCTGCCGTTTCTTGCGCAACCCAGCTGGGCGAATATGGTCTATGTTTCCAACGAAAAAGGCAATTCGGTAACTGTTGTAGACTCGCAGACCATGGAAGTGGTCAAGACCATCGATGTCGGGCAAAGACCCCGCGGCATTACGATCTCCCCTGACGGAAAAATAGTTTACGTTTGCGCCAGTGACGACGATACCGTGCAGATGATCGATACCAGCACGGGCGAAATCATAGGCTCATTGCCCTCGGGCCCAGATCCCGAGCTTTTCACATTATCTCCCGATGGAAAGACCCTCTACATCGCCAACGAGGACGATAATCTGGTTACCGTGATCGATGTGGAATCAAAAGGGGTCATTGCTGAAATCCCTGTTGGCGTGGAGCCGGAGGGCATGGGAGTGAGCCCTGACGGCAAAACGATCGTCAATACCTCCGAGACGACAAATATGGCGCATTTCATCGATACGTCCACACACGAGATCACCGATAATGTGCTCGTTGATTCACGCCCGCGTTACGCGCAGTTCAAACCGGATGGCTCGGAAGTATGGGTGTCCGCAGAGATAGGCGGCACCGTCTCGGTCATCGACAACAAGACCCGTACGGTCACGCACAAGATCACCTTCGAAATTCAGGGCCTGCGTTCCGAGCAAATCCAGCCTGTCGGTATACGCATCAGTGCTGACGGCAAGAAAGCTTATATTGCACTTGGGCCTGCCAACCGCGTCGCCGTCGTCAACACAGAAACCTACACAGTTGAAAAATATGTTCTGGTGGGACAACGGGTCTGGCAACTTGCCTTCATGCCCGATGGCAAAAGTATCATCAGCACCAACGGTCTTTCCAACGATATCACATTCATCGACACGGAAACGGATGAACCAATCAAATCGGTGACCGTTGGCCAGTTGCCATGGGGTGTAGCGGTCTCGCCAAACTAACCAGAACAATCGACAAAAGGGAGGAACCACATGTCGACTTTTAGAGCATTTGCACTTGCCGGATTTCTGAGTCTGGCGCTCGTCCCGTCCTTTGCTTTCGCACAGGCGGATGATGACGATGATAAAGCAGCCCCTGAAGCAAAAGCTTCAGCCGAAGCCAAGACACCCGCAGTCACGCGCGCCAGCAAGAACGTGCCGGAACTGATCCTTGGCTCCAAAGATGATGAATTCACCGTAAACCAGAAAGATTTCGAGCTGGTTGCAGGACAGGGATATCGCTGGAAGATTACCTCAGCAGCGGGTCTGGAATACAAGTTTGCCACTGACCTCTTCCGCAATGTCTGGATGAACCAGATCGTCATCAACGATCTTGAAGTGCATATGAATGGTGCCCCGGCATGGCTGGAATTTGATTCTCCCGGCACAATCAATGTCCAGTTCACTACGGTACGGCCCGGCAAGTATACCTGGTCTGTACCGGATCTGGCCGACAAGGGTATGAAGGGAACGATTACGATCAAATAGGTGTCAGTGTCTGCTAAACTGACAAGAGAATAGGATAGCAAGGGTGGAGCTTGATGGGTCCAAATGCCGGATTGAAGACTGTTCACGACAGATCATTGCCCGACGCGAATGTACCGGCGCTGGAGCTTACTTCAGTAAGCTATTCCTATGGCAGGCGCCAAGCGCTGGACAACATTTCGTTCTCAATAGCGCCCGGCCGTTTTGCGGTGCTCTTGGGTTTAAACGGCGCAGGCAAGACAACGCTGTTTTCCTTGATCAGCCATCTGTTCGCGACCCGCAATGGTCATATCCATGTATTTGGCAATGACATAGACCGGAAATCCGGAGAGGCATTGCGGCGCCTTGGCATTGTCTTTCAGGCCCGGACTCTTGATCTCGATCTGTCGGTACATCAAAATTTGTCCTACCACGCGTCGCTTCACGGAATTGGATCACGCGAAGCCAATACGCGTATCCACGACTTGATGCAATCAATCGACATGAGCGACCGCCTGCACGAAAAAGCCCGAAGCCTCTCGGGCGGTCAAATCAGACGCGTTGAAATCGTTCGCGCCCTGTTGCATCAGCCTTCGTTGCTGTTGTTGGATGAGGCAACGGTCGGCCTTGATATCAAGTCGCGGGCGACGATCCTCGGCGATATCCGTAAATTGGTGGAGCAGAAAGGGATTAGTGTCCTGTGGGCAACGCATCTGATTGACGAAGTCAATCATGCCGATCAAGTCATTGTCATCAATCAAGGCAAACTCGTCGCCAACGGCACCACCCACGATGTCGTCAAAGATGCAGGTGCGGATACTATCAATGAAGCGTTCTCACGGCTCACGGGCATAATTTCCCTGAACGTCGGAGGTCATCTATGACAGAGATTTCGGGCAACATCTCGATCCCCACCGGATATAGCCGCTTTGGCCTAATGCAGTATCTCGTTTGCCTCAAAGGTATTCTTATTCGGGAAGGACTTCGTTATCTCCACCAGCGTGAGCGCTTCATCTCATCCCTTGTAAGGCCACTGCTCTGGCTCTTCATCTTCGCAGCGGGTTTTCGTCAGGTTCTTGGCGTCTCGATCATTCCGCCTTATCAGACCTATGTGCTCTATGAGGTTTACATCACGCCGGGACTATGCGGAATGATCCTGTTGTTCAGCGGCATGCAATCCTCCCTCTCCATGGTTTACGATCGGGAAATGGGCAATATGCGCACGCTGCTGGTGAGCCCGTTTCCACGCTGGTTCCTGCTCATATCCAAGCTGCTTGCCGGTGTCGCCGTCTCGATTGTCCAGGTCTACGCATTCTTGTTCATCGCGTGGTTCTGGGGAGTAAAAGCGCCGCCAGCCGGTTATCTCTTGACGCTGCCCGCACTTTTCCTTGCAGGTATGATGCTGGGGGCTCTCGGCATGTTGCTTTCCTCCATGATCAAACAATTGGAAAACTTTGCCGGAATCATGAATTTCGTGATCTTCCCGATGTATTTTGCCTCCTCCGCGCTTTACCCACTCTGGCGCGTGCAAGAAGCAAGCCCCCTGCTCTACAAGATATGTCTGCTCAATCCCTTTACCTACGCTGTCGAACTGGTGCGGTTTGCCTTTTACGGGAAGATCGAGTGGATGTCCTTCATCGTCGTCTGTGGGTTCACTCTGGTTTTCATTACCGGTGCTATTATCGCTTATGATCCGTCGAGAGGCCTCGTCATCAAGAAGCAAGAGGGAGGAAACAATTGAGACGGTCCCGGATTATCGCCACCAGTATTCTCCTCTATGCCGCTTCGGTCGCAACGTCGTTCAGCGCAGCACAAAATGATCCAACCTGGCCATGCGTGCAGCGCAAAGTGCCCGAATTGTCGGTTGGCCAGGTTTGGAGCGGTCCGGATATTCCTGAAACCGCAAAAAGCTGGAATGACGATACAGTAATCCATGCTCTGGTCGATGAATTGGCGGCACGGCGTAATCCATTGGACGTTGCGCAAAAGAAAATCGTGGCGTTTGCCGGTAGCCTGCCGAAGGACCAGTTGAATGACAAGATGCTGCTGCTGTTCCAAGGCTTGTTTGATACGCTGAACCGCGAACGCGAACAGGTGATTTCAGGAATTGCACGTTATGCCGGCAAGCAACGTCAAATGGCCGATGATCTGCGCAAGGAAGCTTCCAGGGTCGATGCAATGCGCGCCAAAGCGGATACCGATCCGGATGATCTCGACCGGGCCAACGAACGGCTGACCTGGGAAACCCGCGTCTTTGAAGAAAGAGTACAGTCACTGACTTATGTTTGTGAAGTACCGACAATCATCGAACAGAGGCTTTATGGTCTATCGAAGACCATCGGCCAATCAATGCCTAAGAAATAGCGTTCAAACGGAGGTCTCTACCTCCTTACCAATACGACGATAGACGAATGCATCCGAAGTAGCCGTCTCTATTGCTTCACCAATCAGCGCGGCCATCCGTTCATGCAAGGGCGATTTGATACAGGCTGGATCAGTCGCGGCTGCGTCACCCGCAATTGCCATCGCCTGACATCGGCAGCCACCCCAATCGATCTCCTGCCGGTCGCAACTGCGGCATGGTTCCCGCATCCAGTCTGTGCCGCGAAACGCATTGAACGCGGAAGATTCATGCCATATGCGACTGAGATTCCAATCTCCAAAACGTTCAAAGTGCAGCGATTTGATCGTCGCAGCGGCATGGCATGGCAAAACTGTTCCATCGGGTGCAACCATGAAGGCATCCCTCGCCCATCCGCCCATGCAAGGCTTGGGATAGACAGCGAAATAATCGGGTGTGACGAAATCGATCGCCATAATGCCCCGCAGACGCTCCTGCGCCTCCCCGACAATCTGCACTTGACGCTCCACCGCTTCGCGTTCCGGCATCAAAGCCTTACGATTGAGCAGCGCCCAGCCGGCATATTGTACATTGGCGATCTCAAGGCGCTCTGCACCGAGAGAGAGCGCCAATTCGATAAAATCAGGAACCTCCTCCATATTGTGCCGGTGGATCGGTGCATTGATTGTCAGCGGCAAACCCGCTGCGCGAACTCGTCTGGCCGTTTCCAGCTTCTTTTCGTGTGCCCCGCGCGCATGACCGATTTTCTCTGTGGTCGCGGCAACAGCGCCCTGAAAACTCAACTGGATATGATCAAGCCCCGCATCGGCGAGTGCCTCAATACGTCCTTCGGCAATCCCGATCCCGGCAGTAATGAGATTGGTATAGACACCGCGCCTGGCGAGACTGGCAACCAGCTCGTTCAAATCCGTCCGTAAGGTTGGTTCACCGCCAGACAGGTGCACCTGAAGCACGCCGAGGTCCGCAGCCTGTTCGAACAGCGCGATCCAGGCCGCAGTATCCATTTCCCGATTGGCCTTCAGGAGTTCAACAGGGTTCGAGCAATAGGCACATTGTAGCGGGCAGCGGTGCGTCAATTCTGCCAGCATGCCAATCGGAGGAAGTACAGGGTCTGTCATAGCGTCACCAGAAACTTGTCGGACCATTCTTGCAGGAAGGCGCTAACGTCGGGTGCAATTTCTTCCTGATCCGCCGCATATTGATCGGCGAGAAATGTGACCAGCTGCGCAACCGTAAGGCGGCCGTCACAGAGCCGTAAAATGTCGAGGCTGACTTCATTTGGCCAGAATACTTTTTCCGGCGATAACAATGCCCAGGCCTCGCGCACTCCATCATATTGCAATCGCACATGTGGCCTTAGCATGGGCTGCGATTGCATCGACACGATGGCACGGGAGCGGATTGTTTCAGTCATGCGGGCTCCGGCACGAAGGCACCGGGCGGAATATTGCCCTTTTCCCCGTAAGCATGAGCCAGCGCATCAAGCATGGCCCAGAGCACGTCACATTTGAAGACGAGTGAGTCGATCACCGCCTGCTGCTTTTCGGCATTATTGGCGTGTTTCATCACATAGGCGAGGGCGAAATCGGAATCGCGAGAGGCGAGTGCCGGTCGTTTGTCGAAATAGGCAAGTATATCCTTGGTCACGTACTCATATTTCGCCAGCATCGCGGGAACACGTTCGCTGATAATAACCGGTGAGAATAGCTCGGTCAGCGATGATGCAACCGCTTCGAGCAATGTACGGTTTGTGCAATAGGTGAGGTAAGCGCCAACGGCAAAGCGAGTGGCTGGCAGTACGAGCTTTTCGCTTTTCACCATATCGGCATCAAGGCCCAGACCGGTGGCCAGCTTGAGCCAGCGTGCGATGCCGCCGTTCCAGCCATCGTCACCGTCATGATCTTCTATACGCTTGCGCCATTCGGCGCGAAACTCCGGGTCCTCCGAGCGCATGATGATGGCAGCATCCTTGCGCGGAATGACCGACTGGTAGGAATAACGGTTAAGTGCCCAGGCCTGCATTTGCCCCTTGGTCAGGGCTCCGCTGGTCATCTGGTGATGCAGAGGATGACGATTGTGATAGCGTGCGGCACCCACAGCACGCAGAACCTCTTCAAGCTGTGCCGGGGACAATCCGTTGCGTGCAGCGTCGTCAAATTCACTCAAAATCTGACCTCCATACCATCGAATGCTATTTTCCAACCCGCGGCGACGACAGCTGCATGTTCCGTTGACGCGGCGTCTAGAATGGGATTGGTGTTGTTGATGTGAACATAAATCCTGTTGCGGATGCCAAGATCCATCAAAGCCGCCAGTGAGCCATCTTCCCCTGAAATGGATATGTGCCCCATCCGGGCACCAGTCTTTGTGCCAATGCCTGTGGTGATCATCTCATCGTCGGTATAAAGGGTACCGTCAAAGAGCAGGCAATCTGCCCGCTCCAGCTTTGACTTGAGTGCTATATCAATACGCGCACAGCCAGGAATATAGAATGCCGACCGTACATCGCCTTTTGAGGAAAGGCGGAGCCCTATTGTATCGCCGTCCTGCGTACCAAAGCCGTCCGTCGCTTTGGTCTGATCTTCAAGGAACAGTGCCACCTTGCCGGGCACCGTAAAAGTATCGACGGCGATGCCTGTGGATTTCCCCGTTGCATCGAGAATATCCGTTTGCGCACCAATCTTCAGTTCGCGGCGATCAACGATTGACCGGTCAAGGACGTTGAAGATGGAATTGGCTTCAAGCACCTCAAGAACACGCCCTGTTGCATAGAGTGCGAATGGTTCACGTTCGCGCAAACTAAGCAGCCCGGCGATGTGGTCAACATCAGCATTGGTCAGAACCACCGCTCGTATCGGTGTTGCGCGAAAAGGTCCGTTTTCTGGCGGCTGAAGTTCGGGTGTCGCCGCGATCTGCTGACGTATATCGGGTGAGGCATTAAACAGCACCCAGTCTACGTTGTTCACACTGGCAGCAAGACTGGACTGGGTTCGGGTACGAAAGTTCGTTTGACCATTCCACGCACCGCGGCTTAATCGATAATTGCAATTCCATTGGGGAAACCCGCCTCCGGCCGCGGAGCCGATTATTTTCAATCGCATGGCAGGCAAATCCCCAAACAGCCGGAAATCACTTTCCAGAGTATTGCATGAAATCGGGAACTCGCCCTGCGCGATTGATCACGCAGGGCGAAGACTGGAGATTACTTCTTGGTCTTCAGTTCAGCGGGCATGTAACGTGTAAGTTCCATACCAGCTGCAACCTGACACATGGTCGGTTTTGTCCAAGTTTTCTTCATGCTAGTCTCCTTTTATTCGAAGACCACCAAGGTGATCCTCCGCCGCCATCGTACGCCATCATGGCGCAAGATTGAAATTAATGGGGTTCATTTTTTTGTGTAACCTGCCCTGCCGCAATCCAGCCATCAGTGCCAAGCGGATACCAAAACACGGACTGGTATCCCCATTCGACTGCCCTTTTGGCGGCATTCCACGACATCCAGCAGTTCTCCATACAGTAAAAAAGCACCCTTCTTTTCTTGTCCTGACCGAGACGCGATTCCAGCCCCTTGCGGAAATAGATTTCGGTCTCCTTGTTCAAAATTCCGTAGCCTACATTTGCCAGCCAGATGCTCCCCGGAATATCTTCCCGAACCTTATCTCTCCACACGGTCCCGGCCGGAAGGTTCGCCGGTTTAGGATCACGCGGTAGAACATCGACAAAAATCGTCGACTTGTCTTTCCATAGAGCAATTACCTCATCCGTCGTTACGACCGTCGCTCCCTTTAACGTCACCGGAACCGGTGCGCGGTAGTCCTCAGTCCGGTACTCTTCTGGCTCTGGTGCACCCTGTTCAGCACCAGCCCGACCGACAGCTGCATTGATCAAAATGATCGCCGCGGCAAAACAGTTCCATATCGCTTTGCCCAACGGGCTATTGCATGATCGGCTTGTCATTTTCGTCCATCAACGGAACATGGTATTCAAGTAATATCCGATTGATCTCCGGCTGGTTCTCCTTGATGACCTTGTTTAACGTGCGCTTCCATTCCTGATCGGAAGGGCGCACACCCATCGTGATCCGGTACGCCATATGCCCGGACTTTTCCTTTGCCAGCGAGACCACCGCCAGATCAGGATTGATCTCGTTCGCATAATAACCAGCCATCGGCCCCCAAAGGATCGCCACATCTATCGTACCCTTCATGAGATCCTTGATCATGACATCCGCCATGGATGGCGCGAGCCTTGTATCCACCATCAGGGGATAGGGAAGCACATTGCGCATATAACCAACCTTGGCGAGATTGGCCGCTGGGGGTGTTCCGGCAACAACACCGATCTTCTTGCCCGCCAGCTTTGTGTCTTCAATCGACATTACATCATCAAGTCCAGCACCCTTCTTGAAGAGCATGACATAGGTCGAGCGATAGTAAGCGTTGGTATTCTGTACAAGTTCATCGCCCTGTGCATAGCCCATGATGATATCGCAATGATTGGATCGCAGTGTATTGCGAACAAAGCCGGTCGCCGTGGGGTACCATGTATAGGCCACCGACTTCCGTCCGGTTTTGGCAGCGACCAGTTCCGCTAATTTGTTTTCAAATCCTTTGCCGCTTTGATCGGAAAACGGCATATTTGAAGGATCGGCACACACACGCAGTACGTCCGAATCAACAAGTTCACCAGCGGCTCCTAACCCCGCCCCCTGTGCCAGAGCACCCGAGGGTATGGCGATGCCCGCTACTATCAGCAACGCGACAAACCACTGCCGGAGAGGCCTTGTATGCTGCGTCATCTCACCCACCCATACATGAATCTTCCGCCTGCTTGGCGGCGGCGGGCTTGTCTTCATGCTTTGCGGGCCGTCCTCGCGGAAGGTCGCCCACAGCACGCGAGCGTAGATAGACGTAAAGATCATCCATGTAGCAGTAGACATTCTTGTTATCGCCGAAAGCAGGCATCACTTTGTCATTGCCATTGCTCAGGTTTTTACGACCGCCCGCAACTATTCCCATAAAATCGGCATAGGACATCGTCTTGAGTGAATTGGCGAGAACCGGCGCAAAAGATGACCCAGCCCCATCCGCTCCATGGCAGACATTACATTCTGAATTGAAGCGGCGATAACCACTGTAGGTATACCAATCGACAGTTCCATCCGGTTGTATCTTGAATGTGGGATTCCCGTCTTTGTCGGCATATTTACCATTGTCTTCAGAAGCAACCGCGGCAGCTGCCTTGTCGTCGGCGTAGCTGCTACCTTGTCCCATCAGGAGAGCAAGAGCAGCTGTAACAGTCAGAAGTGTTGTTCGAATCTGCATCCGGTAACCTCGCATTCACTCCATCAGAGCAACACCTCGCAGTGTCGGCTCAACGGCTATGATTGATCATTAATTGTCGGTCAGGTGACACGAGGGGCCCGGCCTCGTTAAAACCGGGCACCCTGTTTTGGTGTCAATTCGCCCCTATTATTCGGGGACCGCAAAGACGGTCAGCTGACCGCCCAAAGCCGTATAGTCGGAGAGACCAGCATAACCGCCGACCGCACCCAGACCATCCGTGCCTTTTGTCAGGCCGGCCGCAAGACCGATACCAGCCCAGCCACCAACACCGGACAGAACGGCAACATATTGTTTGCCCTTATGTTCATAGGTAGTGACGTTGCCGATAATGCCGGAAGGAGTCTTGAATTTGTAGAGTTCCTTGCCGGTCTTATCGACTGCCTTCAGATAGCCTTCAAGTGTACCGTAGAAGACCACATCGCCATCGGTTGCAAGAGCGCCTGACCAGACCGAAAATTGCTCGGGCTTGGACCAAACGATTTCACCCTTTGCCGCATCCCAGGCAATGAAGTTACCCATGCCGCCATGGCTGTTTGGAGCAGGATACATTGAAAGCGTTGCACCGATATAAGGTTGACCGGCGGTATAGCTGACCTTGTAAGGCTCGTAATCCATGCAGACGTGGTTGGTCGGAACATAGAAGAGTTTCGTCTTCGGGGAATAAGCAGCGGGCTGCTGATCCTTTGTACCGAGAGCAGCAGGGCAAATACCTGTTGTGTTGACGTCTTCACCCTGTTTTGCCGTTGAGTACTTATCAACAACGATAGGACGGCCATAGTCCTTGCTGTTCTTGTCCATAACGACTTCAGTAGCCCAATTAACAGCCGGATCGTACTTCTTGGCAACCAGAAGTTCACCGGTCGCCCGGTCCAGCGTATAGGCAAAGCCATTGCGGTCGAAATGCACGAGAACATTACGATCCTTGCCGTCGATCTTGATACCGTCTGCCAGAATCATCTCATTGACGCCGTCATAATCCCACTCATCATGTGGGGTCATCTGGTAGAGCCATTTCGCCATGCCCGTATCGGCATCGCGAGCCATAATGGTCATGGACCATTTGTTATCACCCGGACGCTGGCTTGGATTCCATGTGGATGGGTTACCCGTGCCATAATAGATGAGGTTCAATTTGGGATCATAAGAGTACCAACCCCAAGTTGTTCCACCACCGATCTTCCACTGATCGCCTTCCCAGGTTTTTGTGCTGGAATCTGCGCCCACCGGTTTACCGAGCTGTGTTGTCTTTTCCGGATCGATCAACGTGTCTTTATCAGAACCAATTGACCACGCACGCCAGGCTTGCTTGCCATCCTTGATATTATAGGCAGTCAAAGCACCGCGAACACCAAATTCACCACCGGAAATACCGACGATGACCTTATCTTTCACCACCATTGGAGCCGATGTACCGGATTCACCTTTGCTGCCGTCGGCTGCTTCGCCGTTTTTCACGGACCATTCAGGTTTTCCGGTTTTTGCATCGAGAGCCACAAGTGTTGTGTCTGCCTGATAAAGGAAGATCTTGCCGTCACCATAGGCTACGCCGCGATTAACGGTATCGCAGCACATGATGGGAATAACATTTGGATCCTGTTTGGGTTCATACTTCCATAGGATCTTGCCGTCATTGTTCAGGTCAAGCGCATAGACGGTATTGGGATAGGGGGCATGGACATACATGACATCCCCAATGATGAGCGGACCACCTTCGTGGCCGCGCAGCACGCCTGTCGAAAACGTCCAGGCGACCTGAAGGTTCTTGACGTTATCCTTGTTGATTTTATTGAGTTTTGAATATCGGGTATTTGCATAATCGCCGGTCTGGATTGCCCAGTCCTTGGAATTGGAAATCAAAGCTTGCAAGTCATCATTGGCTAATGCTCCTCCAGCCAATGAAAGCGATAGAGAAAAAGTAGCCAATAATCGTAATAAATTCTTGTGTACACGCATTTTGAGTCCTCCCTAAGTTCACATTTATGAACCATCGGACGGAGCCGTTAATTCTAGCGGTCCGCGCCATTAGCTCACGCAAATGGGGAAGTATTTCCGGCAGCGTGTCACGACCTAAGCCAGGCGCGCAGAGGGCACCGTTACTGCCCACCCCGCTTGGCCTACGAAGACTGTCACCACTCCCTTGACGGTAACGTCCTTGAAGCCGGAAACAAGATGACGATAGGAGAAAGAATTGCATTAGGCAAGCATGTTTATAAATTTATATTTTCTGCACTGCAATATATGCATTTTGCGGTGCAACACATTTCGTATTTTTGGATTTTATTCTGAATGCTACATGAACAACATAATTTGATACTTTAATACTGGACAATTCTTACTAATCAATATTATTATTTGCTATCTATTTGAAAAATTTACGTTTCACCAGCGTGAAGGCAAAATGACAATGTCAGCATCAAAAACCCTGCAATCATGCCTGTTAGCAATCGCAGCAATTGCATATTCTTTGCCGGCAAAATCAGCGACGGATTATCCCACGTCAACCCTTGCCGAATACGTTTACGGCTGCATGAAAGCCAATGGAGAAAACCGGGATTGGCTCCAACGATGCTCCTGCTCGATCGACGTTATCGCCTCCGTCATTTCCTATGATCACTATGTTGCCGCCGAGACCTACAAATCGATGGGACTGGTTCCCGGCGAGAATGGTGCGCTCTTTCGCGAAAGCGCTCCGGCCAAAGCCTCCATCACAGAACTGAAAAGGGCTCAGGCGGAAGCCGACATTCGCTGTTTCTAAATCCTTGGCTTGGACTCCTGCAAACCCGATGATTCGAGCGGCCATTCGTCCCGAAATTTCTTGCCCTCAGTATCGGCTGCTTCAACTTTGATATCCTCCCCCGGCTTCGCATCAAACTCGAAACGAAAATTCGGATCTTCCGAAATTGAAATCCCTCCTTCCATAGACATGATCAACCGGTCGCCCTGCGACACGGTCAGCCCCTGAATGAAGTGTGCAGGTATGTAATATCGCGTCACCTGGTCCATCTGTAGTCCTGAATTGTTGGGATGACGGATCATCAGCTGCATTTCGGTTGCACGGGTCATCGATGCCAGACCCGTTGTCTTTGCAGGAAACACACGCAGTTTCATCTTACCGAGATTGGCAAGCGCCTCATCAGTGTTTTTCATGGCAGGAGCGGAGCATCCGCCGGACGCCTTCACATAGGTTTCGGTCATGTGAAGTTTGCCATCCTCCGTCTCCGCGATGGCTCGCACATAGGAATAAGCATTGACCCGCAGCCGTGTAGCCAGATGGGTCACGCCAGCATCAGGACCGAATTTGAATACAGCGGCAACTGGCGATGGGTTTTCGTCGACGATCAGGGTCACGGCTTTTATACGACCGGAAGTGGCGTCGGTTTTAAAATGCAGGTCGACTGGTACTATTGCCGCATCTTCGGCGCGCTTGGGCGCGTCGATTGTCACAATACCATTCGCAGCCTCAATAGACTTCTGTTCGAAGACGTCGCCCTTCAAGCTGTTCCAGGTGGTGCTTTCGGGAGGGCCCGCATTTTGCGCCCAAACAGGAAAAGGCAATGCCGAACCAAAAAACGCAAAAAGGACAATGGCAACCAGCGGGTTACGCAGCTCAATTGTTGCAAACATCGTGTTCTGCCTCCACCAAGGATAACTTTGGCGGTGCCCGGCTGGTACAGACTATACCATCTTCCTGAACGATCTGGCAAATGCCAACATTACCGGATCATTCCCATTCAAGTTCAGCGAAAGCAGCAGTAGCATTGCGCTGATTGTACTCATCAAACAGTTTCCAGTTTGGACGTTCACTTTCTCCCGCCGATTTGACCGCATCTGACATCGGCACACCATCAGCAATGGCTTTGCGTATATCGCGTGCCAGCACATCAAAATATTGACTTTCCGCTTCCAGCGCCTGCGGCCATGGCGACGATACTGGCCCATGCCCTGGCACTGCAACTTCTGCCTTGATCCCGCTCAGGGTCGCCAGTAGCGCAATCCATCCAAGCAAAGATCCATCCATCGTTGGCAGATGGCCAATAAAACACAGATCTCCTGTAAAGAACGTCTTGGTGTGCTGGTCAAACACCGAAAGATCATTATCCGTATGCGCTGGTTTCCAAGCCTTCAAACTGAGTTTGCGATTGCCAAGATCAAGCTCTTCCTCGCCAGTTATGATCTTGGCGGGAGGAACTATTCTGATATCTGCCATGAGATCACTGCCCATGGCATCGTGATAACTCTGCAAGTAATAGCTGCCGCGACTTTCCAAAGCCCGCGGCAGATTATGATGACCGACGATGATTGCTCCGGTACTTTCAAATGCAGCATTACCGAACAGGTGATCAGGATGCATATGGGTGTTGATTAAATACCGGATAGGCCTGTCCGTTTGGGTTCGAATAGCAGCAATTAATGCCTTGCCCTCGACCACACTGCCGCCGCTATCGATGACAGCCACAGCCTCATCACCAATGATAAACCCAACATTGCAAATCTCACCATCATTCTGATCAGTCATCATGGCAGGCGTACCGGCAAAGGCGAATACACCGTCAGCAATCTGCTTGACCGGCAATGGACCACTATGTCCTGGTTGTGCCATCGCCAATCGGGCATGGGACACACCGCAACAGGCAAAGAGCACTCCCGTTTTAAGGACGTCGCGCCGGGTCGCGTAGCTCATGACCCGAAACCTCTGCCAGCGAATTTCTCATTGAACGAGCGTAGTAGATCTGCTCTGACCTGCGCATTGCGGCTGTGCCGTGGCACTCTTATATCGAAGGTTCCAACGACGTGCGCCGGTCTATCGGAAAACACAATAATGCGGTCCGACAGCATGAGTGCCTCTTGTAGATTGTGTGTCACCATAAGTGCCGTGGTCGGTTGTTCTGACCAGACAGCCAAGAGCAGATTGCGAAGCTGCTGGGCTGTTGCCTCGTCCAGCGAAACAAAGGGCTCGTCGAGGAGCAATATATCCGGCTCAATTGCCAGTGCCCGTGCAATGGCCACCCGCCGCGCAAGACCCAGAGAAAGTTCGCCGGGATAAAACATCTGCATCTTAGACAGTCCCAACACTCTGAACAGATTATCGAGACGAGTGTTCTTCAAGTGCTTTGGCAGAGCCAGCCTCACATTTTGCTCTACTGACCGCCAAGGCAGTAATGTAGGCTCTTGAAATACCGCACCAATGCGAGGCTCTGACGATCCGGGCAGTTGAACCACCCCCTGATAATCACCTTCAAGCCCAAGCAAGATGCGTAACGTTGTCGTCTTACCGCATCCGGAGGGTCCAAGAATGCAGGCAAATTCATTCTGTTCCACCTCGAAATGCAGATCGCGCAGCACATCAATCGCTTCACCGTTTGATGTGCGAAATGACTTTCCCTGAATATCGACCTTAAGCCGTTCGGCGGCGCCAACGTGTTGATGTGTGTTCAAGGGGTTGTACCACCACAAGTTCAATGAAAAGCATCACCGCAACAAATGCCAGCGTATAGGCCAGAATCGCCGCGACATCGAAGAGTTGAAAAAACAGATTGATCTGGAAGCCGATACCGTTCGACCGGCCTAAAAGCTCAACAACCAGCACGATCTTCCAGATCAGGGAGACACCGGAACGCGAGGCTGCAGCGATATAGGGTTGCAATTGGGGTAACAGGATATGACGTATGCGATCCAGTGACCGGAAGCGGTAGACCTGCGCCATCTCGGTATAACGCGGGTCAAGCGCGCGCGTTCCCTCGCGCATCGTCACAACCACATTGGGGATCTTGTTCAAAGCAACAGCGCCGATTGCAGCCGCCTCGTTCAGGCCAAACCAGATATAGGCCAGGACGATCACGACGAGCGCCGGAATATTCAGAAAAAGGATAAGCCAAGGATTGAAGAACTGGTCGGCACGCCGGTAGCTGCCCAGGAGAACACCAATCACCGATCCGATTATCATGGCAAGGAAGAACGAGGCCGCGACACGCCACAGCGTGATCGCCAAATGATACGGCAGATCGCCACTCAAGGTCTCACTCATGAACCTTTGCAGAACGAGTAATGGCGCGGGAAAAGAGCGGCTTGGCCATAGCGTAGCGCCAATATGCCAGACGACTATAAGAGCGGCAAAAGACAACAACACCATGATAGGTGATGTCCATTGCCACGAGCGTGGCGGATGAACTGTTTTTGATCCCTCACCCTGTCCGGTGGAAATCACTGTCATCTATTGTGCCCTCCAGAAAGTGCCCTCGGCCAGCACTATGGCTGAACCAACAAGCCGAGGGCCGCCGAGTTCGGCAAGAACCGCATAGAGCTTTTCCGCATCGGCTTGCTCGTCATTGACAGGGCGAGCGGGAATGCCTTCGCGATAGCGATCGCGCAAAATCTCGAGTTCGTGCCCTTCTGCCTTTATCACTGGTGCAAGCCTCTGCCATTCCACATCCGAATTGCCAAGAAGCGCCTTCGCATCACGACTGGCGCTTATAAATCCAGCAATGGCTTTGGGGTGGGCATTTGCCCAGTTTCCATGAAATATGTAACCGAGAGCCGACACGGTACCCGTGGCCCCGAGGGACTTCGCGGCATCACTGGTACTGATCAGCCTGTGAAAGCCGTTTGCCTCCAATCTGGCACAAAAATTCCAGAAAGTTAAAATGGCATCGAGTTCGTTCTGTTGCGCCTTTTCTGTCAGCAATGGCGGGGCACCGTAGACAATCGTGTTCTGACCCGCCAAATCCAGAGACTGCCGTTTGGCAAGTCCCTGAATGAGAAGCCAGCTCTTGTCGAGAGGTCCACCGGCAACGCCGATTTTCTTGTCCTTGAGATCAGCCAGACTTTTGATCGGGGACCCGTCCCGCACCATGAGAGAGCCTACCGAACTGGAATAGGGTGCGAAAGCCAAATCCTCGCCCGACGCGCGCTGACGCGAAACCCAAAGCCAATCCGATACGATGATGTCCACATCTCCCGCCATCATCGCGACATTGGTCGCGTCTTCGCTGGCGAAGAAATGAACATCAACATTCACGCCATATTTCTCATCAAGCTTATGGTGTTTGATCGTGTCGAGCTCCCAGTTCACTGTACCGAATTTCAGCACACCGACACGCACGGTTTCCGCAGCATGGCTTTCAACGGCAAAGACGCTGCCAACAATGAACATGAGCAGCAAGCACACGAGGAAAGAAGGGTGCCATTTAGCCATCAGCATCTCCGATCACAGCGTCATCTCATTGGTGGGATATGCACACTTCCAACGGGAAACGCGATATTTCGGATGCTCTTGCGTCCATTTGGCCATTTCGGCCGGTGCCAGAAACATGCAATTGAGAAGATTCCCTCTGTTCTCAAAATGCAGGCGCTCTTCCCGACAATTAGTCGGGTTCGACACAAGACAGACAGTTAAGATGAGCTCGATAATATCCATTCGGCACCTCTCACCCCACTCCTATTCCCGCAATGCCCCCGATCATTCGAGGTGTATTGACGGGACCTGAAGCCGTTCGTCGGATTTCTCAAGGTGCCCAATGAGAAATATGTTTTCAAATTACGGTTCCTGCTCGTTGCCGTCAATCACGCGCCGGAAGGAAAACGCAATCGTGATGCTGCGGCGTTATTTCCGCAGCACAACGATTGACTTATGCAATGTCACAGGTAACGTTTTGAAATGCTATGATCGCGAATTCGTAAATAAAAAGATCAAGCTGAAATGGTGGCGCCAATGCATGGAAATTGGCACCAGTCTTCGTCTAGGGCACCCTTGGCGAAAATGAGGAAATGCCATGCGATATCCTGTACTACTGATTGGTCTGTCAGTTGCAGTTCTGTCCGTTATTCAAGCCCGCGCTCAGGATGCGGGAGATGCCACGGCTGGAGCAACAGTTTTCAAGAAATGTGCGGCCTGTCATGTGGCAGACACTGACAAAAACAAGGTTGGACCCTCTCTTAATGGTCTATTTGGCAGAACCGCCGGTACACATCCCAGCTTTAACTATTCATCGGCAATGAAGGCCGCCGGTACAGGTGGTCTGGTATGGGATACTGCAAGCTTGCGTGACTATTTGCATGACCCGAAGGCCAAAGTACCCGGTACAAAAATGGCTTTCCCCGGTCTGAAAGATGACACGGAAATTTCCAACCTCGAAGCTTATCTCAAACAATATTCAAAGTAACAAAGTTGCCGCCGGTTTGATATCCGGCGGCAATCCATTCAGACGTTCTCGCGCCATTTGATCGAACAGCCGACTGAGGCAAGCTGCTCACGCGGTCCTTGTCCAGACAGAGCAACTTGCTGCATGGCCTCGAACAAATCCCGGCGCAGATCAGCTATGGCTTCCTGTTTACGCGATCCATCCAGACGCCCGCGATATTGCAACTCTGCATCGGCGTTGAACCCGAAAAAGTCAGGTGTGCACACGGCACCATAGGCCCGCGCAACCATCTGGTCCGCATCATGCAAATAATGAAAGGGAAACGCATTTTCCCGCGAGAAGAGCTGCATATTCTCAAAGGAATCGGCGGGATAGGCCGCAGCGTCATTGGCATTGATGGCTACGAAACCAACGCCAAGTTTCTTGAGATCGCTTGCGTCACGCACCATACGCTGCATGACAGCCCTAACATAAGGGCAGTGATTGCAGATGAAGGCGACGACAAGTCCACTTTGCCCGGCCTGAGCCAGAATGGAATGTCTTTGGCCATCTGCACCCATCAAGTTTGCATCTAAAGCCTTCCAGCCGAAATCACAAAGTGGCGGTATCGCGGCCATTTTTGCTCACTCCTGTCATGCTGCCTCGTATTGCCTTGCATTGTCGGCGGCGCTCCGGATGGCAGCTATGTTATGAGCATAGGCCACCTTGCCGTTTCCCCTAAAGATTGCAGACCCTGCGACAAGCACATCAGCTCCGGCTGCGGCAACCAAAGGCGCTGTCTCCGGCGTGACACCGCCGTCAATCTCGATAAGGATGGGGCGATTCCCGATCAGAGCTTTCAAACGCCGTGTTTTCTCAACGACCGATGGAATGAATGCCTGCCCACCAAACCCCGGATTGACGGTCATCAGGAGTACGAGATCAAGCCGATCCAATACATATTCGATGACGGTTTCGGGTGTGGAGGGATTGAGAGAGACACCTGCCTTTTTGCCAAGATTGCGAATGGTCTGCAGAGAGCGATCCAGATGTGGGCCAGCTTCCGCATGAACTGTGATGAAGTCACAGCCAGCGTCAGCAAAAGCACCAAGATAATCATCTGCAGGTGCGATCATGAGATGACAATCGAATATGGCTTCGGTTCGATTGCGGATCGACTTTATGACCTGCGGACCAAAAGTGATGTTCGGAACGAAATGCCCATCCATTACATCGAGATGTACCCAGTCCGCTCCGGCCCCCACGATGTCTTCCACTTCTTCTCCGAGCCGGGAAAAATCGGCGGAGAGAACGGATGGTGCTATGAGTGTCTTGCGGTTCATGGTGTTTGATCCTCCGCAGCAGCCTTTGCAAATACGCGGCTACTCCTGATATCCGCAGCCGTGATCGTTGAGAGTGTCATGGCATCGGTTGGTCCACGGGATGCTTCGAATAGCCGGTTGGCATGACGCAGCCGAGCCCGGTCCAAGGCATTGCGGATGGAGCGGGCATTGGCAAAATGCGGCTGCTGCCGGCGCCGTTTTATATAATCGGCCATGATGGTGCGGCCTTCCTCATCGAAATTGTAGTTCTGTTTGGCCAGCATGGTTTCAGCAATGCTCAGGAGCTCATCGGAGCTATAGTCGGGAAAATCTATATGATGCGCGATGCGCGAACGAAAACCCGGATTGCTTTCGAAGAACTTGTCCATCCTATCAGCATAGCCTGCAAGAATGACCACAAGATCATCGCGCTGGTTCTCCATCACCTGAAGCAGTATCTCAATAGCTTCCTGACCGTAATCCCGCTCATTCTCCTGCCGGTGCAGATAATAGGCTTCGTCAATGAACAGCACGCCGCCCATGGCTCTCTTCAATATCTCCTTGGTCTTAGGCGCCGTATGACCAATATATTGGCCCACGAGATCGTCGCGCGTAACCGAGACGAGATGGCCTTTGCGAATATAGCCGAGGCGATGCAGGAGATCTGCCATACGCAGCGCCACAGTGGTTTTACCAGTGCCGGGATTGCCACTGAAGCTCATATGCAGGGTTGGCGTCTCGTGGGCGAGACCCATGCGTCGCCGCGCCCGCTCCACCAGCAGCAAGGCGGCTGTTTCCTTGATCCGTTGCTTAACCGGCTTTAGGCCAATCAAATCGCGATCAAGCTCATCCAGCACATCCTTGACACCCGATTCCACATATTCAGCACGCAGATCAACCGCCGCAAGAATTTCCCTGTCAGTATCCGGAAGCTCCATGTTTACGATGTCAGCCATAACGTTGACCCGCCGGTTTGTCCGTCGCATAGGACCTCGTCGTGTAACGGACCACACGGCCTTCCCCTTCCTGACGCGCAAGATGGAAACCCGGTTCCTCCTGCGGGCGATTGACGAGGAAGGACAGCTTCACCGACTCCCATCCATGGGAATTGTCAAAGGCAATCAAACGGATATAGCTATCGCCATAAGCCTTGCGGCATTCTTTTAATTCCATCATCAATGCGGCCGCATCCGGATTGTCAAACATCGGATGCCCCCACATATCCCAATAGGTGTTGCGCGGGTGCGGGTCATCGGTGAACTCGAGACTGACAGCCCAGCCCTTATCGATGCAATACTGCACTTGCCGGGAAATCTGTTCGTCTGTCAGATCGGGCAGGAACGAGAATGCTCCCTGAGTAATACGCATGTCGTTTCTCCTATTCGGCTGCTGTTGCGGTCGGAACAAAATCGGGTGAATCGGTTGAGGTGTAGTTGAAGGAAACGTCTTTCCAGATTTCGAGTGCCTGCTGCAGCGGCTGACAGTTACGTGCTGCCATTCGCAGAATTTCAGGGCCTTCACGCAAGATGTCGCGACCTTCATTGCGTGCGAGCACCATGCATTCAAGCGCAACGCGGTTAGCCGTGGCACCGGCAGCGATCCCGAGCGGATGACCGATCGTGCCACCACCAAACTGCAGAACAACATCCTCGCCCAGAAGATCGAGAAGCTGGTGCATCTGGCCAGCATGGATACCACCTGATGCCACTGGCATCATTTTGTTGAGAGAGGCCCAATGCTGATCGAAGAACACACCGTTTTCGAGTCGCGTCGGGTTAAAGTCCTCACGGCAGATATCGTAGTAACCGCGGGTGGTTGCCGGATCGCCTTCGAGCTTGCCGACAACCGTCCCGGCGTGAATGTGGTCCACACCTGCAAGCCGCATCCATTTGGCAATAACGCGAAATGAAACACCATGGGACTTCTGCCGCGTATAGGTAGAATGGCCAGCACGATGCAGATGCAGGATCATGTCGTTGCGACGCGCCCACTTGGCCATCGACTGGATCGCCGTATAACCAATGACAAGATCGATCATGACAATGTTCGAGCCTAGCTCCTTGGCGAAGTCTGCGCGTTCGTACATGTCCTCCATTGTCGCCGCAGTCACGTTGAGATAACTACCTTTGATCTCGCCTGTTGCAGCCTGTGCCTTGTTGACGGCCTCCATGCAGTAGAGAAATCGTTCGCGCCAATGCATGAAGGGCTGCGAATTGATGTTTTCGTCGTCCTTGGTGAAGTCCAAACCACCCTTCAGCGCTTCGTAGACAACGCGTCCATAGTTGCGGCCCGATAACCCGAGTTTAGGCTTCACGGTTGCGCCGAGCAGCGGTCGCCCGAACTTGTCAAGGCGTTCGCGTTCAACGACAATACCCGTCGGTGGACCTTGAAAGGTTTTTACATATGCAACCGGCAGACGCATGTCCTCAAGGCGCAATGCCTTTAGCGGCTTGAAGCCGAAGACGTTGCCAATAATCGACGCGGTCAGGTTTGAGATGGAGCCCGGCTCAAACAGATCAAGATCATAGGCAATATAGGCAAAATACTGCCCTTCACCATTTGGAACCGGATCAACGCGGTAGGCCTTTGCACGGTACTTCTCAGTCGCGGTCAGCCGGTCGGTCCAGACCACGGTCCAGGTTGCCGTCGATGATTCACCGGCAACGGCCGCCGCTGCTTCGATCGGATCAACACCGTCCTGCGGCGTGATACGGAAGAGCGCGATGATATCGGTGTCCTTCGGCTCATAGTCAGGCTCCCAATAGCCCATCTTCTTGTATTCCATGACACCGGATCTGTAGCGGTCCTTCCCTGTGACCGTTTCTGACTTGTTCGACATGATAGGTCCTTTCCGTTTCGTTCTAGGCTTAAGCAGCCTGGGCTGCGGCGATTTGTGGATCGAGCTTGCCAGCGGCATAGCGCTTGGCCATGTCATCGAGACCAATGACCTTGATTTTCACGCCATGGCCTGCCGTACCGAAACGCTCGAAGCGATCCCGGCAAAGGTCGCGCATGGCATCCATTGCCGGTTTCAGGAATTTGCGTGGATCGAATTCGGCCGGATTTTCGATGGCGATCTTGCGGAATTGGCCGCTCATCGCCATGCGGCAATCGGTGTCGATATTCACTTTGCGCACCCCATGGCGGATGCCCCGCTCTATCTCTTCCACGGGCACCCCATAGGTTTGCGGCATCTCCCCGCCAAACCGGTTAATGATATCCTGCAAGGGTTGCGGTACCGATGACGAACCATGCATAACCAGATGCGTGTTCGGCAGTTTGCGATGAATTTCCTCGATCACGCCCATCGCCAGAATGTCGCCGTCGGGTGCCCGGGTAAATTTGTAAGCGCCGTGGGACGTCCCGCAGGCAATAGCGAGTGCATCAACTTTGGTGCGCAGCACAAAATCAACCGCCTGATCCGGGTCAGTCAACAGCTGATCATGGCTTAGCGTACCGGTCGCGCCATGCCCGTCTTCGGCTTCCGCCTCGCCGCTTTCCAGCGAGCCAAGGACACCAAGCTCGCCCTCAACCGAGACACCAAGCCAGTGTGCTATCGAGGTCACCCGCTTGGTAATCCCGACATTGTACTCGTAGGAAGCCGGTGTCGCCGCATCCGCTTCGAGCGACCCATCCATCATCACCGAAGTAAAGCCATGCCGAACGGCCGTCATGCAGGTGGCCTCGTCATTGCCATGGTCCTGATGCATGCACACGGGAATGGTCGGGTACATCTCCACCAGCGCATCAATCATTCGCGCCAGCATGATATCCTTGGCATAGGACCGCGCGCCTCGTGATGCCTGGAGGATAACAGGCGCCTCGCAAGCCGCAGCCGCTTCCATCACAGCAAGACCCTGTTCCATATTATTGATGTTGAAGGCCGGAACGCCGTAACCGTACTCGGCTGCATGATCGAGCAATTGCCGCAGTGTAATTCTGGCCATGATCAATACTCCTTTTCGCTGATGAGTTTGCGCGCAGTGGCAACAATGTTTTCGGGTGTAATGCCGAAATGGCGGTATAGATCCGGCGCAGGCGCGCTGGCACCAAACCCCTGCATGCCGATGAAAGCACCCTTCTCACCGACCCAGCGATCCCAACCCAGACGGGCCGCCGCCTCAATACCGATACGCGGTGCAGCCGCCAGCACAGACCGGCGATAGGCTGGAGTTTGCGCCTCGAACAGTTCCCACGACGGCATGGAAACAACGGCCGCGGCAATCTTGTGCTGACCTCGCAGAATATCAGCGGCAGTACAGGCAATCTCGACTTCAGAACCTGTGGCCAGCAATGTCACAGCACGGGGTTCAGCTGTTTCCCGCAGCACATAAGCACCGCGCGCCGAACGGTTCTCCTCGATATGAGCATGACGCAGCATTGACAGATTCTGACGCGAGAGAACGATGACGCTCGGCCTGTCCGTATTTTTGAGTGCAAGTTCCCAGCATTCAGCTGTCTCGATGATGTCCGCCGGACGGAACACATTCATACCGGGTGTGGCCCGCAGCATGGCCAGATGTTCGATCGGCTGGTGGGTCGGCCCATCTTCTCCGAGGCCAATCGAGTCATGCGTCATGACATAGATCACCTGCTGTCCCATCAGCGCTGAAAGACGCATGGCGCCCCGCGCATAATCTGCAAATACCAGGAATGTTCCTCCGTAAGGGACAAAGCCGCCATGCAGCGCCAGACCGTTCATCGCGGCAGCCATGCCATGCTCGCGAATGCCGTAGTGAATGTAACGGCCGGAGAAATCACCAGGCGTAACGTCGAGCATCCCCGGCGTGACGGTCAGGTTCGAGTGTGTCAGATCAGCGGACCCGCCAATTGTGAGATTGGTGGCGGTATTGATGACGCCAAGCACCATTTCCGAGGCCTTGCGCGTCGCAACCTTTGTCGCCTTCTCCACATGCTCGCGGCGAAAAGCTGCGAGTTCCTCAAATACCGCTGCTGGTATCTGTTTCTGCACAGCTTGCTTGAGGTCCTCGCCCTTTGATGATGCTGCTATCCGCACGCACCATTCACGCCGCTCGTCAGCGCCTCGACGTGCAACATCGCGCCACGTCTCAAGAATATCTTGCGGAACGACGAAGGGTTCATATGGCCAATCTATTGTGAGCCGTGCAGCGGCAATTTCCGACGCACCAAGTGGAGCGCCGTGTGTCTTTTCAGTTCCCTGCAGATTGGGCGCTCCTTTACCGATAATCGTACGGCATGAAATCAACGATGGAGAATTCGATTCCCTGGCATGGGCGATTGCCTTTGCAATCTCATCGTAATCATGGCCGTCAATATCCTGCACATCGAAACCGGCCGCCGTAAAACGGGCCAATTGATCTGTGGACGTTGAAAGCGATGTCGGCCCGTCAATAGAGATCGAATTGTTGTCCCAAAACACAATCAGCTTCGAAAGCTTTAAATGCCCTGCAAGGTCGATAGCCTCGTGGCTGAGGCCTTCTTGCAGACAGCCGTCTCCAGCGATGACATAGGTGTAGTGATCAACGATATCCGGCCCAAATCGTGCCGCCAGCATGCGTTCGGCCAGTGCCATGCCGACAGCCGTGGCTATGCCCTGTCCAAGCGGCCCTGTCGTCATTTCAATGCCCTGCGCGTGACCGTATTCCGGATGGCCCGCCGTCTTTGCCCCGATCTGACGGAAACGCTGCAACTCTTCAACGGGCATATCAGGGTACCCGATCAGGTAATGCAGCGCGTATTGCAGCATGGAGCCATGACCGGCGGAAAGGACAAATCGGTCACGATCCGGCCATTGCGGATGTAACGGATCAAGCTTGATAAACCGCTTGAAAAGAACTGTGGCAACATCGGCCATCCCCATAGGCATGCCAGGATGGCCCGAATTGGCCTTCTGGACACTATCCATGACCAGGGCCCGGATTGCGTTCGCCATATCCCGATCTGAGACAACTTCGGTATCCGGGGCTTCCTGAAGCAAAACTTGAGTGTTCATCGTCTTCTCCTCACGAGGCTCGGTTTTTGCGCTCAATCAACTGCATGATCAGCGGTGTCAGGATGAGTTGCATTGCCAGGTCGAGTTTGTTGCCCGGCACAACGATCGAATTGGCTCGCGACATGAAGGAGTCGTGAATCATTGAAAGCAGGTACGGGAAGTCGATCCCGCGCGGTCGCGCAAACCGGATAACCAGCATCGATTCATCCGGTGTTGGTATCCAACGGGCAATGAACGGGTTGGACGTGTCGACGATCGGCACACGCTGGAAGTTGATATCCGTCAACGTGAATTGCGGCGTGATATAACGCACATAGTCCGGCATTCGGCGCAGGATGACATCCATAACCGCTTCAGTGGAATATCCACGCGTTGAGCGGTCGCGATGGATCTTCTGAATCCATTCGAGATTGATGACTGGCACGACGCCAATCTTGAGGTCCGCGTGACGGGCAAGATTGATGCCGTCTGCTACAGCACAGCCATGCAGTCCTTCATAGAACAGCAGTGTGCTCGGCGGAAAGTCGCGCCATTCGGTAAATGTACCAGCGGGCGCACCATATTGCTGAGCTTCATCATCATCATGAATATAGGTCCGGGTTTGGCCGGTTCCTTTGCGGCCATATTGTTCAAAGACCTCGTCAAGCTTGGAGAGTTCATTCGCATCGACATGAAAATGCGTGAAATTGGGATTTCCCTTCTTTTCCTCTTCCGCAACTTTTGCCTTCATGGTGTTGCGATCATATTTGTGGAATGCATCCCCTTCGATAAAAGCTGCTTCAATATTCTCCCGACGAAAAATCTGTTCGAAGATCCGCTTGACCGACGTTGTTCCAGCGCCAGATGAGCCTGTGATGGAGATAATTGGATGTTTTGCCGACATGATCGATCTCCCTCCCTCAAGCCCTGAACAGGCCACGATTACTGAACAGTGGTGCACGCTCACCAATATTGCTGGGTTCGCTATGGTAGCGACTGATCCGGGCTACTTCCCGCACCGAGCCGAAGACGAAGGGAACCCGCTGATGCATGGCCTTGGGCGTGAGATCGAGAATACGGGCCGAAGTATCTGTCGCTCCCCCACCAGCCTGTTCGATGAGAAACGCTATGGGGTTCGCCTCATAGATGAGACGGATACGACCATCGCCATAGCCTTTGCGCTTATCGCCCGGATAGAGAAACACACCCCCTCGCATAAGAATGCGATAGGCCTCGGCAACCAGTGATGCGATCCAACGCATGTTGAAATCGCGTTCGCGTGGTCCTTCGCTGCCTTTCAGACAGTCATCCATATAGAGCTGAACCGCCTCGTCCCAATGCCGGTAATTAGCCGCGTTGACGGCAAACTCATGCGCCTGGCTGGCAATGACAATGCTGTCATAGGCTTGTACAAATGTGCCAAGTCGACTCGAGAAGACAAAGGCATGCGTCCCGTTGCCAAGTGTTAGAACAAGAGCCAGTTGCGGACCGTAAATGAAGAACCCTGCTGCGAGCTGGCGATCGCCCTTCTGAAAGAACGAGGCGACTGGCTCGCTGCTCGGATCACCAGCCACTGGGAGGATGGAGAAAATAGTCCCTATTGATACATTGGTGTCGATATTGGATGACCCATCGAGTGGATCGATAGCCAACGCCAATGGAGCAAGAGGATTCAACAGCGCCGGATGCATCAACTCTTCAGAGCCGTATAAAGCGACCGGCGCCTGCCGCATTGCTTCAAGAAACATGTCGTCTGCGAAGACGTCGAGCGCCTTCTGCGGATCACCGTCAGCATTCTTGCCACCAGTGCCGCCGGAAAAAGCTTTTCCGAGTGCCCCCTGATTAATGACACTGCGAATCTTGACTGCAGTTAAAGCCAGTTGGCGCAGCACCGCTGCAACCGACGTGCGCAAAGGGTTACTATGTTCCGCATAGGATCCAAGAAAGGCGTCTAGCGTCGCCGTGGTCATGGTCGTCCTCCCGTACCTGGTCGTCTTTCGCGCCAGACTTCAGGACCATGGGACCATCAACGGTGTACTAAGTAAAATTTATTATATTTACCTTATAGATAAAATTCATTAAGTGTGGGTGATGCGCAATTTGAATCTCAAACAGTTACGGGCAATACAGGCGATCAAGCAGCATGGAACCATTGTCGCTGCAGCCAATACATTAGGGCTGACACCTCCTGCGGTAACAATTCAGCTCAAGCTTGTTGAGGAGGAAGCCGATATTGTCCTGTTTGATCGCACCAATGTGGGTCTACGTCCAACCGCTGCCGGACTTGCATTTTTGGATGCAGCCCAGATGATCGAGGAAAGGCTGCGCCTTCTCCATGACGAGATTGACGCAATCAAAGGTCTGCGGGTCGGCACATTATCTCTTGGAGTTGTATCGACGGCCAAATATTTTGCTCCTCAGCTCATGGCGACTTTTGGTAAGGAACATCCTGATATTGCAATCAAGCTGATGATCGGAAACCGTGCGGAGATCATCAACAGTTTGAAAAGTCATGCTGTGGATCTTGCTCTGATGGGCCGACCACCCAAGGAGATTCCGCTGCGATCTGCAGTTTTTGGCGATCATCCACTGGTCATGATTGCCGCGCCGGATCACCCGCTCGCCGATTGCCGGGATATAACGAAAGAACGTATTGCACTGGAACATTTTCTTATCCGTGAGCCAGGTTCCGGCACCCGTATATCTCTGGAGATTTTCCTCAGCGAGTTGCCCGGACGTATAGATGATCTCGGCACGGAAATGTCTTCCAATGAGACGATCAAACAGGCCGTTATGGCCGGACTCGGCATTGCGTTCATCTCGGCACACACGATCGCACTGGAGCTTGAAGTCGGTAAGCTGGTGATACTTGATGTGATAGGCATGCCCATCCGCCGTCAGTGGTTCTCCGTGATGCGCACGGACAGGACGTCGTCGCCAGCCATGCGGGCATTTCAGGACTTCCTCAACCGCAAGGGTGCGCAGTGTCTGCCATCTATAGATCGCCTTTACCCAATGGTGGGGTAGTTTGCGGGAGGGAGCGAAATTGGTCTGCCCCTTGTAAGTGATCCTTTATGAAGTATGGCTTTTGAGCCGATAAAGGACATTAAGCTCCGGAACGAACTGCTCAACGGAGAAATCTTCTACACATTGAAGGTTGTAGCAGAAAAGCAATCGATCCGGTGGATCGATTGCCCGCGGAACCAGATCGTCATCGAGAATTGGAGACGGCATTACAATACCATCCGACCTCACTCATCCTTGGGTTACAGATCACCTGCACCCAAGGCTATTGTCTAGCCATCTCCTATCTAGCTGGAGTCGCGATGATCTGCTGGCGCATCTCCACTCCCCTTTAGTGAATACTCGCTAATTGCCAAACGACATGAGGCGCCACCTGCTGTGTGCCAGTAGACAACAGGCATGAATTGGCTAAAGCTGCATAACACTTTGCCCTATTTTCCTCACAAAGGTTCCACATGCGCTCCCCCATTCTTGCCCTTTTGATGGTCACAACAATGATGACCAGCGCCGCTCAGGCTGCCGAACTCGTACTGAAACGCGCCGTGCTTGGTACAGGCGGTGTTGGCTATTTTGAATATACTGCCGAGGTGGATGGCAATGAACCTCTCCTGTTGCGTGCGCGCCTTGATCAGGTCGATGATATCCTCAAGAGCATACTAATCCTGGACCCCGCCGGTCCCGGCTCTGCTACACTCCCCGGCAAGGCTCGCATCGACGATGCCTTTGCCTCACTGCCTTTCGCCAAGTCTGACCTTGATACAATGCCGGCCCTGTTCTCCGCGCTCAAAGGGGCGGAAATCAAACTGGCAGGCCCTCGGCAAATCGAGGGGCGCATAGCCAGCGTGCAGAGTGAGACGGTTAGTGGCAAGGATGGTGGGGTGGCAACGCGCACGCGTGTTTCGGTTTTCTCGGGCGCATCGATTGAACAGTTCATTCTTGAAGAAGCCGAAGGGCTGGAATTCAAGGACGCCCGGCTTGGGGAACAGGTCAGTACGGCGCTTGTGGCACTGAGAACCGCTCAAGACCGCACAGGACGCGATATCGCTATCAAGCTTGCTGCAGGAGCGAAACGTACGGTGCGCATCGGCTATGTAGCCGAAACACCAGTGTGGAAAGCAGCCTATCGGCTGACATTGCCGAAGCCGGGCGAGGATCAAGCCCGACTGCAGGGCTGGGTTGTTCTGGAGAACATGACTGGCAATGCCTGGAAGGATGTAGAGGTGACATTGTCCTCTGCTGCACCGGTGACTTTCAGACAGGCGCTATATGATCCCTACTATGTAACACGCCAGCTGGTTGCTCCGCCGGTGAGCCGCTCCGCTCTGCCGCGCGCGGACCAAGGACAGATTTTTGCGGACACTAAGCAGCAGGCGCCCGACGGTAACGCGAAGTATCGAGCTGCTCCCTCACCAGCGCAAGCCGTAGCTGAACAGGCTGCGATCGAACCAATTCCGGGGAAAGACTACAATGGCGGCGGCGATACGCTGACCGGCCCGCAAGAATCCGGCAGCACTGCGGAAGAAAATCCCGCTGGCGCGAGCTTTACGCTTTCCTCGCTGGTCAGTGTTGGTGCTGGCGAAAGCCTCACGACCCCATTTGTTGATCTTAATATACCGTCGCAATCGGTTGCCTGGTATCAGGGTAGAACACGCAATCCATGGCGGGCGTTGACTTTGAAGAATAACGGCGCCGTATCCCTGCCTGCGGGATCTGCCACGATCTACGATGCAACTGAGGCCGGGCCCATGTTTTCAGGTGAAGCTCAGTTTCCCCTCCTTCCAATGGGTGATTTCCGGTTGATTGGCTTCGGTACAGACCAGAAAGTTCTAGTCGATACCGAGGCTGGGTCTGAATCGACGATTACCAAAATCAAATCTGTCGATGGTACTCTTCAGATCGAAAGCCGCATGCGGCAAACGACCACTTACCGGCTCAAAAACGGTTCGACTGATTTGCGCCATATGGTGATTGAGCACCCTCGCATGGCTGATTGGAAGCTGGTCGAACCCAAACCGGAGGATGCGACCATTGCCGGTCAGGCTTACCGCATTCGCTTTGATGTTGAAGCCGGGAAATCTAAACAGTACAAGGTCGTACTGGAACGCCCTGAAGTCGAAGCCGTCGATATTGGAGAAGTTACCGGCGCCCGCATCCAGGCCCTTATGATTGCGCCCGAACTCGATGTCGAAACCAAAGCCCGCCTGACCACTCTGGCGGAAGCCGCCAAAGCCAGCGATGAGGCAATGGCTGAAATGTCCCAGCTTGAAGAGCGGCGCGACACCATTATCAACGACCAGACTCGCCTGCGCGAAAATCTGGCATCGGCACCGCAGGGATCTGATCTCTCGCGCCTGTATTCGCAAAAGATGCTGGCCCAGGAGAATGCTCTCGACCGGCTGGACAATGACATCAAGGCAGCGCGCGACCGCTACGAGCAGGCGCGCAAATTACTGGGCGACAAAGTCAGAAAACTTTAGGGTAGAATGAGGTCCCCCCTTTCCTCTTCTCACTATCATCACAATTTGCATTGCCGTGGTCGTTCTGATCACATTGTTGGTTGTGGCAAGCCACCTCGGTGCGTCATGTGCCTTCGGGTTTGGTGGCGAAAACCTAACAACAGCTCTCTGGAAAATAGCTGATCAAACCGATCATATCCCTCCATCGCTTGGTTAGGTGATCGACTTAGCGCAGAGGCCCGGCGACATAACCTATTCGCTTATTTAATTGGTCCCAAGAAGTGTCTCGAGCCAATCAGCAAACACTTCGAGGCGACGCGTCAGAAAATGGCGATGTGGATAAAGTAGGGTCATTGGCATGGACCGGGCGCGATATATTGGCATGACCTCAACAAGCTCGCCTGCATCAATATGAGCCTTTACATCGAAGGCCGGTATTTGGATCAATCCGGAACCGGCCAGGCAACACGCAATGTAAGCTTCAGCGTTATTGACGGTAACGCGGCTGCGCATGGAAAAGGTGTGCAGCTTTCCTTCATCTTCCCATTCCCACTCTGTTGTACGGCCTGTCGAAGGGGAAGCGTAGTTTACGGCCCAATGAGTGCTGAGCTCATCAGGTGAAGCTGGGACACCATAGCGCGCCAGATATTCGGGGCTCGCAACATTCATGAGTGGTAATTCTCCGAAGTTGCGAGCAATGAAGTTTGAGTCAGGCAGAAATCCAACCCGTAGAACGCAATCGACGTTGTCTCCTATAAGATCAACAGTGCGATCACTGACGCCAAGATCAATGTCAATCTGCGGATATTGATCGAGAAACCGTGGGAGCGCAGGAGCGATAATTAATCGGCCAATCCGCCCTGGAACATCGATCCTAAGTCTACCGGTCGGTTGGGTGGAGGCGTGTCGAAAGAGATTCTCCGTCGCGTCCATGTCGGCAATCAACTGTTGGCAACGTGCATAGAAGGCCAGCCCTTCTTGAGTGGGCGAAACCTTGCGAGTTGTTCGATAGAGAAGTCTGGCGTCGACGCGCCCCTCGAGTTCCAACACGGCAGCCGAAACAGAAGAGCGTGGCATATTGAGTGTATCAGAAGCGCGGGTGAAGCTCGAACACTCGACGACCCTGCAAAAGATGCGGAACAAATCAATGCGATCCAATTGATAAACACCTCCGATTGTATGCTTACACTGACAAGTGATGTCAGATTTGTCGACTTTATCCCATCAATCTAAGCGATATCGTTGTCTGCGAGAAGCGACTGCATAATGTAGGCGCTGCAAAACAAGGAGCTTTATCCATGGCCGATCACAGTATTAAAGGTAAAACCGTAATCATCGCCGGAGGAGCAAAGAATCTCGGTGGGCTTATCGCACGTGACCTTGCCAAGCACGGCGCAAAGGCAATAGCCATTCATTACAACAGTGCAGCGACGAAAGCTGATGCCCAAGAAACATTGGCGGCAGTGAAGGCAGCCGGTGCTGAAGCCGTTGCATTTCAGGCAGATCTGACCACTGCAGATGCCGTGGAAAAGCTCTTTGGCGATATAGTGGCTGCTATTGGCCGTCCGGATATTGCCATCAACACCGTTGGCAAGGTCCTGAAAAAGCCACTCATTGAGATATCGGAAGCAGAATATGATCAATCGAGCGCGGTGAATGCAAAAGCGGCCTTCTTTTTTCTCAAAGAGGCAGGAAAACACGTCAATGACAATGGTAAGATCTGTACACTCGTAACGTCACTCCTGGGTGCGTTTACACCGTTTTATGCCGCTTATGCGGGGACAAAGGCACCCGTAGAACACTTTACCCGCGCTGCGTCCAAGGAGTTCGGGGAGCGTGGGATTTCAGTGACGGCAATCGGACCAGGCCCGATGGACACACCATTCTTCTACCCTGCGGAGGGCGCGGACGCCGTCGCCTACCATAAGTCAGCCGCGGCATTGTCAAAGTTCACAAAAACGGGTCTGACCGATATTCAGGATATCGTTCCCTACATACGGTTCATGGTTTCGGAGGGATGGTGGATGACTGGTCAAACCATTCTGGTCAACGGCGGATACACAACGAAGTAACGCAACCAACTCTAATGATGCCCAAATTGGATTTAGCATCTATGTCAGTGTCATTGCTTTGACGCCGAGCATCGCATTAATGGCCTCTGCACCCCTTGGGTGTTCAGAGGCCATCATTAACAAGGCGTTCTTATTTCAACGTGATTAAGTTGAATAAATAGAGAGCGGTAGAACGATTCCGGACATATATCATTCGAAGGCACAGCTAACGCCAAGAGCTGATTTGAGTGAGTGCCTCTCCAAAAAAAACCAGAACAATGCCTGCTACACGAAGCCAAGTAACATTACTTATCGTGATGCCGAATCCACCAAATTGATCAATGATGGCTGCACCCAACAACCACAGAAACAAAGAAGGGTGCCACCCCTAACTGTCAAGTTTATGAATTTAACAGAAGCATTTTGAACGTTCCCATGAGCGATGCATGGCAAGGCTTCGTCTCCACCGGCACTTCAATTAATGGCGGTGTTTCGGACAGCTCTTGGCAAGCAAATTCGCTGAACCCGACAATCCACATTGCCCGCCGTCTGATATAGACAACCCTTTCTCCGATAGCAGCGTTTCCAAGATCGTGGGCGCGATCGCAGCGATAAATGTGACTTTCGTCAACGAGACCATAGTTCGAGAGAACTAATACCTTTGAAAAATCCTGTTTCGCAAATAGGAATAGTCCCCTGTCGTAAATATAAAAATATCTTTGAATTTCTATACATGTTCTCAAAGAAATTGTTCTTGCATTTTATGTGCTGTTAGAGCGATGATATCAATAAATATTAGAATATTTGAGGGGTGTGGTATGTCCGAAGTCTTTCTAGGCCAGATTATGCTTGCAGGGTTTCAGTTTGCTCCAAAGGGTTTTGCTTTGAGCAACGGGCAACTGTTGGCCATTAGTCAGAATCAGGCGTTGTTCTCTCTTTTGGGCACTTACTATGGTGGCAATGGGACGACGACCTTTGCTTTGCCAAATATGCAAAGCCGCACACCAGTCGGATTTGGATCATCCGTTGATTCCTCGTGGCAGCCCTCGCCCTATCAGATTGGCGAAACTGGCGGCGCCGAAAACGTGACCCTGCTTCAGCAGCAATTGCCCGCACATACTCACTTGGCAACCGGGACGACCAGCAGCGGCACATTGCGCAATCCCAGCAATGCGCTCTATGGCACCAACAGTGCCAATATCTACAGCCCGTCCAACGGAGCCCAGGTTGTGCTGTCGAGCCAGACTGTTACCCCCGCCGGTAATGGCCAGCCACATGCCAACATACAGCCCTATGACGTTATCAACTATTGCATTGCACTATCGGGAATTTATCCGTCCCGCAATTAACGATCTCTCATAAAACCATCGTACGGAGGACCAACGATGAGCACTCCCTATGTCGGAGAAATCCGGCTTTTTGGCTTTTCCCGAGTGCCCAACGGGTGGCTGCCCTGCAATAACTCATTGCAGCCCATCTCGGAATACGAGACGTTGTTCGTTCTGATTGGCACGACCTATGGCGGCGATGGACAGACGACGTTTGCCATGCCCAATCTTTGCGGACGCGTGCCGATCCATCAAGGTACCGGCCCGAGCCTGTCGACATATGTGATCGGCCAGTCCGCCGGCAGCGAGAATGTCACACTTTTGCCCACACAAATGCCGACGCACACGCATCCCTACCTTGCCACCACCGGCCTCGCCAACACTGCCTCAATTGGACCAACAGGCGAGCTCGGCGCAATCGTCGGTGACACGATGTATGCTACCGATCTGAGCGGGGCCACCGGAATCCGAACATCACCAGCGTCAACCCAGATGAGCGGATCGACCGTCATGCATGACAATACGATGCCGACCCTGACGGTGCAATATTGCATCGCCTATGCAGGCATCTTTCCCTCACAGAACTGACCCGTGCCACACACATCAAGGACACTGCTATGACAGAACCTTTCATCGGTGAGATCCAACTGTTCGGTTTCAACTTTGCTCCCCGGGGCTGGGCAAGCTGCAATGGCGCGACGCTCAGTATCCAGCAGAACAGCGCATTGTTCGCTCTGCTCGGCGTCCAGTATGGCGGCAATGGCACAACCACATTCCAGCTGCCCAATTTTACCAATCGCGCGGGCTGCAACCAGGGCCAAGGCGCAGGTCTGACCCGGCGAACCATTGGCGAAACCTTCGGCAGTAATAATATAGCGCTGACGCAAGCGGCGATGCCGGCACACGCACATTCTCTGACGATCTATAATCAAAGCGAACCCAGCAAGCGCGCGCCATCGCCCAGTTCGGGCAACGGTTTGAGCGTGCCGAATTCGAGCAGTCCGTTTCTGCCTAATGCGCAACCGAACACGCAGTTCGCACAAAATGTCATCGGCGTTGCGGGCAACAGTCAACCGCATGAAAACCGTCAGCCTTATCTGGCAATTAACTTTAGCATCGCACTGGCTGGCATATTTCCATCCTTCAGCTGATGACAGAAGCAGGGACAGGCCAGCTGCCGGAATTTCCGGTTCGACTGTGGAATGACAGGCTCGCTATTCCGGCGTGTGTCCTGCGCCCTGCGGCGTTTAATGACCTGCCATTTCTACGTCGGCTTTATCATTCGTTCCGCAAGGATGAGCTGGCTCACATACCATGGCCACAGGAACACAAGGACGCATTTCTGAACCAGCAATTTGATCTGCAGCACCGCTATTACATTGCCGCATTTCCGCAAACGGATTTCCTGATCATCGAGAAGGACGGCACCCCGATCGGCCGCCTCTATATCCAGATGGCTGCGCACAATTGGCATATCATCGATATCGGGTTCTTACCCGAATGGCGCAATCGGGGGATGGGATCTGCCATGTTGTCCAGCATTCAGGATGCGGCAATCGCCGGGAACGCCGGTGGTATTGTCCTGCATGTCGATCAAAACAACAGACGCGCGCGCGGCCTTTATGAGGCTTTGGGATTCAAGGCCGCCGATACCAGCGATACCCACATACGGATGGAATGGCTTTCGCCTCAACATCCGTCAGAACCAACGGATGTATCGTCAGCCGTCAATTGAAGATGGCCTGATAGATGATGCCGTCCTTGTCACGGGCGACGGGTACCAGAAAGATATCGAGAATTCCAAGCGCAGCGTTCTTCAACCTGTAGATCTTTTGCGGCAGCAGAACCTTTGACTCGCTGCGGAACAACAGAGAAAACGGTGATCGTCTCATTCCGGTAAAGCCGCGTTCAGGCAAAGGCCGCGCCTCGGTCAGCGTGAAAACAAGAGAGCCGTTCCCCATATCGATCTCAAACCCTTCGCCGACACAGCGGGCGAAAAAATCCAGCGTTACAATCTCCATCCCAACCCCAATTGCTTGCGCGAACCTTTATTGCAGCATTTCATTCTCTGCGTTTGAACCGAACGCTATCGAGAAATTGGGGAGAAGCAAACAGCTCCTCCCCAAGATCTTCCACGCCTCATCATCCGTTAGAACTTCTTACCGACACGCAGCCCGAATGCATGGTTCTGATTGTCTGCGCCGACGGTTGTTCGGTAGTCAAAATTCGCGTTCCAGTCGGTATCAAGTTGTGCATCGAGCGAAAGACCGAGCGTGACATAGTCACTGCCGCTGCTCTCGGTATTCAGGTCGTAGGGAAGTCCTGCCGTATCGGCATAACCGAGCCTGATCTGGCTTGATCCCTCGAAGTCGTGCGTATACTCGGCACGGGCACCCGGCTTCAACGCACCCCACTCCATCGGAATGGTGTATTCCATGCGCAGGCCGAGGATACCCGACAGTGTATCGACAGTCTGGTCGCCATATTTCAGCGCATATGCACCACCGCTTTTTTCGGTGAAGCCATTCAGCCATGACCGGGAGAAATCAAACCGGCCGTAAGGCGACACCAGCCAGCCATCCTTGCGGTGCTCGTAACTTGCGGTAAGCGATCCAAATATCTGCTGGCCGTCACGTTCACCGGAGGCAAAATCGCCGGTGGACGTGATATAGCGCTGACTGCTGAAATCCAGCCAGCTTCCGCCGATCAAACCGTCGATGAAGACCGATTTAACCGGGGAGTAGCTGCCATAGATTGCAGCACTATAGGCATGAGCGCGGCTTTCCGTACCGTTGTCACCAATATCGGATGCATCGCGGCCATAACCGAAACCAAAACCGGCGACGAACTTTTTGGAGAACCTGTAGTCCATACCGGCACTCACACCGATCGTCGTATAATCGAAATCCAGATCGCGATCATTGCGATCACCGAAATTCACGAAGCCGCCCGTCCACACTGCCAGTCGACCAAGGTTCAAGTCCGGGGCCGGCTGGTTCTGTTTCTGCTGCTTCTTACGGTTCTCTTCGGCGAACGAATGCATGGAGAAATCAGGCGCACCATTCGACAGTCCCGGAGTGGAATTTGATTCCATCAGCTTGCGGAACGGTTCGTCCATTTCATCCGGCCCGTTCTCCTGCGCATAGCCGAGCCTTATGGCCATGCTGTTATTGCGCCGGTCACCTTCATCGTGCAATTGCTCAAGGCGCGAATTGAAGTTCTGGATCTGGTTGGCAGCAAAGCGTTTGGCACTGTCCGCCTGTGCCGTCAGCAAACCGATGACCTCTGGGTCCTTCGATGGGTCCGGGCGAGCTGTGACAATAAAGGTGATCGTCGCTGGGCTCGACGTACCATAGGGGTTCGACAGCGTGTACTGCACCAGCAGATTACCGGCATAGTTGGGATCAGATGCATAAACCATGTCAAAGGCCGGCTGGCTTGCGGCAATGCTCACCGGACCAGCTGAACTGCTGGAAATGCCGACGATGCGCGCATTTGAGAAGGGCCCGCCCGTCGATCCCTGTGTCAGGTCAACATGGACTGTCTGTCCCGCCAGCACTTCCACCGTACGCGATGCCGCCACTGGCGCTGGCGGCAGACGGCGCACCGTGACCTCATAGGTCTTCGTCGTTGTGTTGTCCTGTGCCGTGACGATAACTGCGATGCGGGTCTGTCCGACAGGCAGCTGTATCGCGGCACTGGATGAACCGGAACCGACAGTTTGGCCCTGAACGGTGATGGTCGCACTGGGTGCGGTCGCCGTTGGTGTCAGCGACATGGTCTCGGTGGTATTGGGCACTTCGACCGTATAGCTGGTGACCGAGGATGAGAACCCGGGCTGCAGCGTCCCCGAACTTGGCGATAGAGCCGAAAGATCCGCAATCGCCACGGGCGCAGCCACGTTGAATGTCACTGTTGCATTGTTTGCACCGCCCGGACCGGTTGCCGCAAAGACCAGACTATCGGTCCCGCTGAACGTGCTGTTAGGTGTATAGGTGGCGCTTCCGCTCTCGCCCACCACAGCCGTACCATTGGACGGTGCTGTTACGAGAGAATAGGTCAACGGACCTGCACCCGTCGCCGTGACCGTAAAGGCTTTTGCCTGATTGAAAGCGACAGCGACGGTTTGTGGCTGAGCCACCGGCGGTGCCACATTGACCGTTATGGTCACAAGAGCCGGCGCTGACGTGCCGGTCGCATTGGTTGCGGTATAGCTGAATGAAGTCGTGCCGGAGAAGCCCGTGGCCGGTTGATACGTTATTGCAGCGCCGCTGGCCACGGCTGTACCGGAAGACGGTGTCGTTGCAATGGCCACCGATGTGGCATTGCCTGTGATGTTGAGCGTGATCGGATTGGCACCGCTGTTGAAAGGTACTGTCGCAGCAACAGGATTTGCCACGGGTATGGCGTCAACAACGGTCACCGAATAGTTTTGCGTGAGCGTGAATGGCCCAGTTCCCGTCGAACTGTCGGTTGCGGTAATGGCAAAGTTGGTATTGCCCGTCGCGGTAGGTGTTCCACTCAGGGCGCCGCCCGTCGACAGAGACAGACCCGTTGGCAAGGCACCGGTCGAGACAGCATAAGTATAGGCCGCCGTACCACCTGATGCCGCAAACGTTTGGCTATAGGCCGTACCGACAGTCGCGCCTGGCAAGGCACCTGCAGCCGGTGTCAAAGTGAGCGTTGGCGCACCAATCATTATCGTAACCGTGGCTGGTGCCGAAGTGCCTGACGCATTCGTCGCCGTATAGGTGAAACTGTCAGTTCCGGCATGTCCGGCTGTCGGGGTGTAGGTGATCGCCGTCCCCGAAGCTGTCGCGGTGCCAAACGTCGGTGAACTGGCCACTGTAACCGAAGCCGCCGCGCCACCGGTAATGTTGAGCGTGATCGGATTGGCGCTCGAGTTATAGGCAACCGTCGCGGAGACTGCGTTTGCAACTGGAGGTGCCACGACAACTGCCAATGAATACGTCTGGCTTGCCGTATATGGCCCCGGGGCACCGCTGCTATCCGTTGCTGTGACAGTGAAATTAACGTTGCCAATCGCCGTCGGTGTTCCACTTATGACTCCCGCCGCCGACAGGCTAAGACCAGCCGGCAAGGTGCCGGTTGTGACGGCATAGCTAAAGGGAGCCGTACCGCCACTCGCCCCATTGAGCGTAGCCGAATAGGCTGTACCAACAACACCGCCCGCAAACGTCGTCGGCGGCAAGGTGATGGTTGGTGCGTTGATGATGAGCGTATACGACCGGCTACCCGTCGCGGGTCCACTACCTGTACTGCTATCGGTCGCTGTAACGGTGAAGTTGGCATTGATCTGTGCCGTTGGCGTTCCGCTGAGAACACCTGTTCCCGGGTTCAGCGTAATACCTGCTGGCAGGCTGCCAGCGGTAATTGCGAACGTATAGGGAGCAATGCCTGCACTCGCGCTGACTGTTTGCGAATAGGGAACCGCCACCGTTCCCGCAACCAATGTTTCGGGACTGACAACGACAGTCCCTGTATTGATGGCCCAGGTATAAGCCTGGCTACCGGTAAAACCGTTGGCATCAGTCGCGGTAATAGTGGTTGAAAATGTCCCCGATGATGTTGGTGTTCCAGAAAACTGACCGGCCGAATTAAATGAAATCCCGATCGGTAAACTGCCCGCGGTCAAAGAGAAGCTATAAGGCGCCGCTCCACCAGTGGCTGACGCAGCAGCAGCGTAGGGCGTACCAGTTGCACCATTGGGTAGTGCAGCAGGCGCCACGATGATCGTCGGTGCATTGATAACCCAATTATAGACCTGCACGGCAGTAAAGCCGTTGGCATCGGTCGCCCTAATCGTGGTTGAAAATGATCCGGATGCTGTTGGTGTTCCAGAGAATTGACCGGCCGAGTTAAACGAAACTCCGATCGGCAAACTGCCAGACGTCAAGGAGAAGCTATAGGGCGCTGCACCACCCGTGGCTGACACAGTGGCAGCATAGGGCGTACCGGCTGTGCCATTGGGCAGTGTCGCGGGTGTTATGGCAATTGTTGGTGCTGCAATGTCCCAGGTATAGGCCCGTGTGCCGGTCTGTCCGTTGGCGTCGGTCACAATGATTGTCGTTGAAAACGTTCCCGATACGGTTGGCGTGCCAGAGAATTCACCGGCCGAGTTGAACGAAACTCCGACTGGTAAACTGCCGCTGGCCAATGCGAAGCTATAGGGGCCAACGCCTCCGGAGGCAGAGAGCGTGGCAGCATAGGACACGCCAGCAGTGCCATTGGGCAGCGTTGCGGGCGCCACTGTAATCGTGGGTGCAGATACCGACAATACGTAGTTCTGGGTTCGAGCGAAGGGCGCACCTGTGCCTGTCGAACTATCGGTTGCGCGAATGCTGACAGCATATAATCCGGGTTGCGTCGGCGTACCCGACAACGTGCCAGCTGAGTTTAAGCTTATCCCCACCGGTAGGGCACCCGACGAAAGGCTATAGCTGTAGGGTGCCGTTCCTCCGGATGTGACAAATGCTTGCGAGTAAGCCTGGCCATAAGACAGTACAAGCGTTCCCGCTGGCGGTGTCATTGAGAGCGTAGGCGCAGCGATAGTCAACGAATAGCTTCGGCCGGCCGTCATAGAAGCGCTGTCGGTGGCCGTGAGCGTGAAGTTGAACGTACCGGCTGCCGTCGGTGTTCCCGAGATGCCGCCGCTTGATGAGACAGAGATACCAGTGGGCAGTGCCCCGGCTGTCAGTGCATATGTATAAGGCGCAGTGCCGCCTGTCGCAGGGTTGATAGAGGCGGAATAGCCCACACCGACTTGACCGTTTGCGAGAGTGGTGGCAGGCAAGATAAGCGCATCTGGATGAACGGTCAGTGAATAGTTTTGCGTAACGCTGAACGGACCACTTCCGGTCGAGCTGTCGGTGACCGTGACAGAGAAACTGAACGGACCAGCTGTCGTCGGCGTGCCACTGAGGACACCGCCTGACAGGATAAGACCGGCTGGCAAGGCGCCGGCAGTGACGGCATAGCTATAGGCGGCTGTGCCCCCAGATGCGGTGAATGTCTGGCTATAAGCTGCACCGACCGTTGCACCAGGCAACGCGCCTGACGCCGGAGCCAAAGCCAATGTGGGCGGGCTGATGGTAATCGTAACCGTGGCCGGCGCCGACGTGCCGGTAGCATTCGTCGCTGTATAGGTGAAACTGTCAGGTCCGGCGCGTCCAGCTATCGGCGTATAGGTTATGGATGTCCCCGATGCGGTAGCGGTACCATTTGTGCCTTGGGTGCCAACCGCAACCGAGGTCGCTACGCCGCCTGTGATGTTCAGCGTGATCGGATTGGCAGACGAATTATAAGCGACCGTTGCCGAGACTGGGTTTGCAATCGGCGCTGGCGGATTGACAGCCAGGGAATAGTTTCGAGTGACTGTGAATGGCCCAGTTCCCGTTGAGCTGTCGGTTGCCGTGATTGAGAAACTAAACGGACCAGCTGTCGATGGCGTGCCGCTGAGCGTACCGTTTGACAGATTCAGATTGAGACCCGCAGGCAAGGCGCCAGCCGTGACGGCATAGCTATAGGGAACCTTGCCGCCAGATGGTGTGAACGACTGTGTATAGGCAATGCCAACAGTCGCAGTGGGCAAGGCGCCAGACGCCGGGGACATCGTCAGTGCAGGCGGACTGATCGTGATCGACACCGTGGCGGGCACCGAGGTGCCGCCCGCATTTGTCGCCGTATAGGTAAAGCTATCAGGTCCGGCATATCCGGCTGTTGGGGTGTAGCTTATCGACGTTCCCGAAGCGGTGGCTGTACCATGCGTCGCCTGACTGCCAACGGCAACCGAAGTGGCGGCGCCACCCGTAAGATTAAGGGTGATCGGATTGGCGCTCGAATTATAAGCGACAACAGCCGAGACCGCATTGGCAACCGGCGGCGCCACATTGGTCACGGTGACCGTGACAGTGTCTATTTTCCAGAACGGGCAGTTACAATCTGAACTGGTGCTGCTCTCCGTCGCCACGATATCGAACGTATAGGTTCCAGTTGCACTTGGTGTCCCGGTGAGGCTGCCATTGGAAGCAAGGCTTATGCCGGGAGGCAAAGTACCGCTATTGACGGTGTAAATATAAGGCGCAATGCCGCCATTGGTTGTAAGCGAAGCCGTACTAGGCTGACCGACAGCCAGCGTGTGTGTCAGAGGTGACGTTGTCAAAATCGGATTGGCGACCGTAGCGCCGTAGGATTTCTGAGCCGTTGCGCCCACATTATCGGTGGCCTGAACGACCAGTGTATGCGCCCCTCGCTCCGTTGGTGTACCCGACAGAGTGCTGCCACTGAGGTTTATTCCCGGCACGCCGCCTGACACAAGCGAGAACGTATAGGGCGCAACCCCGCCACTGGCAGACAGACTCTGGCTGAAGGGCACCCCAACCCGCATGGAGCCAATTGCGCCGGGCGAAATGGTCATTGTCGAGGCCGGGCCGATCGTGACGTTGACGAGAATCGATTGCGCAGAAGCGCCAGCAAGCACAAAACTGTCAGTCGTAGCGACATCAGCTCCGCCATTGTGCGAATACTCAATAAGGCCCGAGTTTATATTCAGAACTGTGATCGTTCCGTGTTGCGGTTGTGTCGTGACCGAGGGGCTATTCAGGCCGAACGGATCACAGGTCACTGTGAGCTGTGTAGAGCCTCCGTGAACGACCGAAATGTTATAGGGACCGCAATTTTGCGCCGAGGCCGGATTTGAAAACAACAAGCTCGCGCCGATAAACAGGAAAAAGCCCATACAGATCGCAAGGAGGTTGTCCGGAACACGACTGATCCGGCCACCAAAAGCTGACATTTCCCCCACATTCCCCATCTCGCCCCCCAGCAGAGAATTTGATCAGGCTTAAAGTAAGCTGAGATCAGGCCTAATTATTAACGGAGAAATATCAAATAAAACTGATATCTCAACGCAAAAATATTGAATGACGCGCTATAAAAATAAGTCAACATGCATGTGATCTAATAATTAATGTTCGCATTAATAATGATAGATAATAATATTTTGTGACAAAAGCGCTACAATATGGATAAAAGATCGCACATTTTTTTGAAAAATCGATGGCTTTCCTCTGACTGTAAGAAATAAATAATATTACACATACTATATATATCTATAAAATTACTAATATCTTTTTGCTTAGTAATTTCTAATGAAAAATTCAAAATAGAATAATTAATACAAAAGAAAACGTCTATTGAATTAGCGTTACAAAGATTTTATTAATGTAATTCGACATATGTATTTTTATGGCACCCTTGCCCCATTTTGACAAATACAAACCTCTCCGCTCAGGTTTTCTGCATGGCTTGGGGATGATATTCCGGCCAATTCATTGGACGATCGGCTTCCAAATTCTTCGGATCGTGTCTAATGGGCTTAAAATCATCTCATCTCACGCGTTGTGATCCTAATCGCAACATGGCGCGATATTACAGCCTGACCATGCAGCCGACTCTCTTCGGTGAGATATCGCTCGTGCGCGACTGAGGAAGAACTGGCACAAGAGGATAACAGAAGGTCGACGTTTTGTTCGACGACTGCTTTGCGCCAAATTGAGCGGACATTGCAAGATCAATGGTGCGGCCGTTAATATGACCCACGAGACCCTGTATGAGAATCTACCAACGTAAGGACCCGTTCGACGAAAGCATTCGAGACTTCCTTGCCAACGGCATTGTCGTTGGCAATCTGGCTTTACCCACGCACTATGCCGAATTTGAACGCCTCGATGATTTTCAGGTTGGCTTCCGCAGGCATGGCCATACTGGCGAAAACCTTGTTTCTGAAATTGACGGTGAGTGGAGGCCTGGATGGTATGTTATCGCAATGACTGGATTGGATGATCCCGTTTTTATTGACAAGGCTGAGGGTGAAGACGGTTATCCAGTCTATACCGCGGTCCATGGTGCCGGACGGTGGGACGCGATGCGAATAGCGCCGAGCCTCGCGGCTTTTGGCCGCCTGCTGGAGGTATTGGCGGAGGTGAAAAAGGATATCCTCCAATTCGAGCGCATCGTCGTGACCGAGATCGGCCCTCCGAATAGATATTGGCGAAAGGTTCTCGACGAACATCAGCAGGCCGCAAGGTCCGAGAATGTGCCATCTGATGTCGGTCACTATAGCCCGGCCGATTTCGAGAGAGGCGACTTGATCGTGACCGACGTAGGCTCCCAGAAGCTCAAAGTTGTCCAGATAGTCAGCAAATGTCGCGGACTGTCGTTGAAAGATGCGCTGGCACTCACCGAAGCCCCTCAATTCGAAGCCGGAAGCGGTGTGAGATTGCAATTGCGCCGGTTGAGCGACCAACTTGAAGCTTTAGGCGCGACCGTCGAATTCCGAGCCGAGCGATAGGCAAATGGATTCATGTGCTTCAATCAATGACCGCTTCGGGCCCGATCTCGGACATTCGGTGTCATTAGCTCAGTAATCCGAAGGCCCAAATGAGTAGCGGATAGTGCACATGCGTTATTGGCCCTACGACCAGATCCAGACACAGGCATATCCGCCTACATAATCTTCGTTCATATCATGTTGCCCGTTCTTCAGTGGTATTGGGACGCCACTTGATCAGCCGGTTTTCCACCACGTCAAGGACGCGATCGATTACGAGGACGAAGATGGCCAGAATTATGATACCGGCAAAGACACCGACGGCATCGAAATTGCCTTCGGCTTGGGCAATAAGATAACCGAGGCCGGCAGACGCACCCAGATATTCACCAATAATGGCACCGACGACTGCAAAACCGACAGAGGTGCGCAAAGAGGACAGAATCCAACTTGCTGCAGCTGGGAAATAAACGTGGCGCAGAAGTTCGGAGCGTTTCGCACCGAGAATACGTGCATTGGCCAATACCACGGGGTTGACTTCACGCACTCCCTGCATCGCATTGAAGAATGTGATGAAGAAGACAAGCGTTACGGCAAGCGCAACCTTTGACCAAAGGCCGAGCCCCAGCCAAAGAACGAAGATCGGCGCAAGCACAACGCGAGGGATAGCATTGAGCCCTTTGATGAAGGGATCCAGAATACGTGCGGCACTACGGCTTAGGCCAAGCCATACACCTGCGGCAACGCCCAGACCTGTTCCGATAACATAACCCAGTACGGTTTCGGTTAATGTGATTGTCACATGACGATAAAAATTGGGATCAATGACCCAACTGATGATTTGGTTGAAAATGTCTATGGGTGCCGGGAAAAAGAAGACGTCGATGACGCCGGTCGATACTCCGATCTGCCAGCCGCCGAGAATGGCAACAAGCAAGCCCAGTTGAATAAAGCGTTCAGTCGTGACGTTCATAGCTCTTCTCCACTTCGCCGCGCAGCGACGCCCAGATGTTACGGTAGAGATCCATGAAGCGTGGATCCAATTTGATTTCGGCAACGTCGCGAGGTCGTTCGAGATCGACGTCGAAACTGTTGATGACACGGCTGCGTGGCCCGGCAGCGAGCACTGCCACCCGATCACCGAGTGCTATTGCTTCTTCCAGATCATGCGTGATCATCACCACAGCGCGGCGCTCCTCCTGCCACAGGCGCAAGAGCTCGTTCTGCATCAAATGCCGGGTATGGATATCAAGCGCCGAAAATGGCTCGTCCATCAGAATGACCTTTGGGCCGCTGATCAAAGCCTGCGCCATCTGCACGCGTTTTCTTTGGCCGCCCGAAAGTTGATGCGGGTATCGATGTTCGAAGCCCTTCAAGCCAACTTTGGCAAGCCACATCAAAGATCGTTCGCGACGCTCTGCTGTCGCAACCCCTTTGAACAAAAGTCCGAGTTCAACATTCTCGATGGCGGTTTTCCACGGCAACAGCGCATCCTGTTGAAACAAGTATCCGATATCGTTTTGAATGCCCGATACTTGATTGTCATCGATCGAAACACAGCCGTTGGATGGCTTGAGCAGTCCGGCAATCGCATTCAATATCGTGCTTTTGCCACACCCCGTAGGCCCAACGATGGCGAGGAACTCCCCATCGGTTATTGTTAGATTGACGTTCTCTACCGCAACGAATGTACCAAATGACATCGTCAGGGAATCAATGGATACCATCGCTTTTCGTGGTTGCGGAATAGTTACACGCACATCCGGCTTTAACATTGCCAAGGCCATCGTTCTCTCCCTTAGTTCGTGCCATCGCGGGGCGCTTTGTCGACAAAATTGTTGGTGTAAGTCTTCTTCAGGTCGATCTCCGTTGCCGCGACTTTGTCATTGAAGCTCTTGAGAACCGCCAACGGAGTTTCGACTTCGGCATCGTTGAAGCGCCCATCAATTGAGAAGATCGGCTTGGCGTTCGCCACGGCTTTTATGTAGGTTTCCTTATCACCGGAAATGAACGCTTCAGGCAGCTTTTGAACGATTTCTTCAGGTGCACTTTTGTTCATCCATTCCAGTGCCTTGACGGTCGCATTGACAACCTTCTGGATCGTTTCGGGATGCTTGTCGATATAGGACTGCGTGGCATAGAGAACGGAGGTTGGATAGATGCCACCGTAAATCTCCTTGGCACCGTCGTCGCTACGCGCGTCGATCAGGATTTTGCCAACACCTTTGGCTTCAATGAAGGTGGCTGCGGGATCATAATTCACCAGCAGGTCAACCTTTCCCTGTTCAAGGGCGGCAACGGCAGCCGAGCCGGAACCGACGCCAATGAGCGAGACGTCGTTGGCCGAAAGCTTGTGGCGCTGCAGATAATACCGAACGAAGAAATCCGACGAGGAGCCAGGCGCAGTGATGCCGATCTTTGCACCCTTGATGGTTTCAGGTTTTGCCGGGTCGAATGTTGAATTCTTGCCGCCTGCAAGCACCAGACCCGAATTGCGTGCCAGCAGCACAATACCAACGACGTCTTTCTTTTGTGCCTGCATCTGGATCGTATGATCGTAGAAGCCGACGGCTATATCTGTGGAGCCGGCCACAAGCGCCTGCAGCGTTTTGGAGCCGCCTGAGGCAAAATTCTCGACGGTGACTTCAAGCCCCTCCTTTTCGTAAAGGCCCAAGCCGGATGCTACCGGAAATGGCAGATTGTTGAGATTATAAGAGCCGACGCTGATGCGGACAGGCTCGGCAAACGCTGACCCTGTAAATGCAACAGTCGCCGCCAGAGCGAGTATAAGTTTACGCATGGTATTTCCTCCCAGATGTGCGATGCCCTCCCGGCAACCGCGTTCAATTATGCTGCGCAAACCATTTGCGCTACAGGTTTGGCAAAGACCTGGCCCTCGAACAGGCGGCGCGCGGTCCGCAGAATACCGGCAGCCGTTTTCCCATTCCGGGATTCCAGCTTTACTTCCAGAGTGCCGCTTGGATGTTCAAGAACCAGATTGATCGGAAGTTTGCGCCCACCGATCAGACGTGATGCCACAGTGCCGTCGCTGATGCAGGCTGTAGCAATGCCGACGGCCCCCGTTGTTGCCAGTGAGGGATGACACTGGTGCGGCATGAAATAGCGCACATGCAGATCACCGCCCGCTTTGGGCTTCGAGATCAGGACCGGTTTGGGCGTGACCTGTGTTTGCACATCACCCATCCCCATGCGCTGGCCCGCTTGGAGCCGCAAATTTTCCAGCCGCTCCAGCAGGGCGCGGTTGGCATTGAGTTCTGCTGCTGTCTCATACCCGGTTGCCCCGATAGCCGCCGCCTCGAGTATCATCATGGGCATGGCACAATCGATACAGGTGACGTCGATACCATCGATGATCTCGCGAGGATGGCCTGTTGGAAACAATCTGCCTGTCCGTGCTCCGGCAGCGTCCATGAATGTCAGTGCAATTGGCGCTGCGTATCCAGGCACCCCGTCAATGGATGCGTCACCCAGATAGGCCACACATCCGTCTGGAGTCGGTACCTCCGCCTCAATGAGCTTACCGGTATTGACATTGTGTATCCGCACACGTGTTACCGGTCCGGTCGCCCTGACGAGACCGGCTTCGATGGCAAAGGGGCCGACAGCCGCAAGCATGTTGCCGCAATTGGGGGACGTGTCGACCATTTGCTGGTCGATGCGGACTTGGGCGAAAAGATAATCTACGTCTGCACCGGGTACCGTTGCCGGGCCGACTATGGCAACCTTGCTCGTGACAGGGTTGCCGCCGCCAATGCCATCGATTTGCAGGGGATGGCCCGAACCCATCACGGACAGCAGAATCTGATCGCGTTGATGCGGATCGGAAGGAATGTCCGATGCAAGAAAAAACGGCCCTTTGGACGTGCCACCCCTCATGAGGACACAGGGTATGCGAATGAGGTCATTCATGGCGCATTGCTCTTCAATTCATGCGTGTAATAGAACAATCTATTGGTTTCTTGCACTTTGCAGAAAAATGATTGATATGTGAAATGCAAATTTTGCGAGGATTGATGTGTAATGAGCATTAATTGTGAGATCTTGGACCTGCGTGCATTTCTCTCGGTGGTGGAGCTCGAAAGCTTTCACCGGGCCGCAGAGGCACTGAATCTGTCGCAACCGGCCTTAAGCCGACGCATACAGAAGCTCGAGGCAACAATCGGTGCGCCACTTCTGGAAAGGACGACGCGCCACGTATCGGCAACGGCGGTGGGGAGTGAGCTCATTCCGCTCGTTCAACGCATGCTGGAGGAATTTGACGGCTCGCTTTTTGCCGTGCGGGACATTGGAGCCCAGCGCAGCGGTCTCGTGACAATTGCCTGCCTGCCTACTGCTGCCTTCTATTTTTTGCCCACAGTGATCAAGCAGTTCAATGCCGAGTATCCCAATATCCGCTTCCGTATTCTTGATCTTCCTGCGACCGACGGGCTTTTAGCGGTTGCGCGCGGCGAAGTGGAATTCGGCATCAACATTATGGGAGCAGCAGACCCAGATCTCACATTTGACAGGCTGATTGAGGATCCCTTTGTGCTTGCGGTGCGTAAGGATCATCCGCTCGCAGCAAAAATCGAACTAGGTTGGGAAGATCTGACACCTTACCCGCTCATTACCGTTCACCGATCCAGTGGTAATCGAACCCTTTTGGATGCAGCGTTGGCAAAATCAAACCTCAAACTTCGCTGGTTTTATGAGGTGACACATCTATCGACGTCGCTTGGCCTGGTCGAAGCAGGTTTGGGTATTTCCGTATTGCCCAAATTGGCAACGCCACAGGAGGATCATCCATTCCTCGTAACCCGGCCAATCCGTAACCCGGAGATTTCGCGAACCATCGGTATTGTGAGACGGCGCGCAGGAACATTGTCACCCGCTGCTGAGCGATTTTTGAACATGTTGATTGGCACCTGGTCGGGCTGACTGGCTGATTACTTTTCTTGTAAATATAGCTCATGTGCCGTTTTGATGGGTGCCTAAAATACGGCAGCATCCTACACTCGGCATCGGCATTGACTTATCAAATGCGTAGGTTTGCAGTCTTAACGATTTATTCTAGCCGGTTCTGCAGGACCAACTTAGACACGCAGAGCATCTCGCAACGGTGAGTTACTTACAACCTTGTAGTCGAGATCTTCCTCGATATGGTCGATATGATGACGGATGGCATCGGCTGCCTTCTTGCTATCACGAGCCATGAGAGCATCGAGGATATCCGCATGTTCAGATCGGGCGCAACTTGAAGCGCCGGACTGTCCATAGAGTGCGATCACGAGGGACGAACGCGCGATCAATTCGCGCATAAAACGTTCAAGGATCAGATTCCCAGCAACGGATGCCAACATCAAATGATAATCACCGGATGCCTTGATCGCGGCCCGGCGTGCATTCGGTCCGCGTTCGACGAGCAACCGTTCTTCTTCCTTCAGATGCGCTTGAAACAATTTGATATCAGCGCTTGTGATCCGTTCGGCTGCACGTTCAGCAATCTCCGGCTCGATAACACGGCGGGACTCAAAGATTTGCCGAGCCTCATCCGGTGTAGGGTATGCAACAAATGCGCCACGATTGCGCTCTATCTTTACCAGCCCCTCAAAAGCGAGCATTTGTAGTGCAGCGCGCACCACCGTGCGGCTGACATCGAACAACTTGCCTACCTCGGTCTCGACAAGCTTCGTTCCCGGAGCAAGCCTTCGCTCAACAATAGCATTGTAAAGCGCCTCGCGAATAAGTTGCGAACGGTCATCTTGCCCATCATGGTGTACCGGGAATGCGTCAGTTGCTGGCTTCATCGTTTCCTGCCTTCCAAACTCTTTTTAGCGCGATTTCTGATTAAGGCCAGCCTTCAATATTGCATGCGATAGAAATTCAGATTGCATACAATTTGATCGCCCATTGAAAACATGTCTATAAATTGTGCAGCGCAATATCAGTGCGCAGGAAACGAGATTTGACAGCCCTACATTGGAGTAAAGATTCCAAAGACTTAGAAGAAAGCCACCGAATTGGCACGGTACATGCAGAGCTCATAGGGCACAAAAGGGAACTCAGCATGAGTAAAGCCGCCGAAATTGATATCGTCTCCGTTTCCAAAATCTACGGTACGACAACGGCTGTCGATACGATCAGCTTGAAAATCCCGGCGGGGACCTATTGCTGTCTACTGGGCCCATCCGGTTGCGGCAAGACATCGACGCTACGAATGATTGCTGGCCACGAAACGATCTCCAGCGGTGATATTCGCCTCGGCAACATTGTGGTCACAGATTTCCCGCCAGCCAAACGCGGCACGGCGATGATGTTCCAGTCCTATGCCCTGTTTCCACATCTCGATCTGATCGACAATGTTGGCTTCAGCCTGAAAATGAAGGGCGTTGGCAAGGACGAACGCCGCGCCAAGGCACTGGCAATGCTCAAGTTGATGCAGATGGACGGTTATGCAAGCCGTCGGCCAGCGCAGCTCTCGGGTGGGCAACAACAACGCGTTGCTCTCGCTCGCGCCTTGATCACCGACCCTGAAGCACTTCTGCTGGATGAACCGCTTTCGGCGCTGGATCCCTTTTTAAAGATACGCATGCGCGCGGAACTGAAGAAGCTGCAGACCAGTCTTGGCATTACCTTTGTCCATGTTACGCACAGTCAGGAAGAAGCGATGGCGCTTGCTGATCTAATCGTTGTGATGAACGATGGCAGGATCGAGCAAGCCGCGCATCCGCGAACTGTTTTCGAGCGCCCGGCGACAGCGTTTGTCGCGCGCTTCATGGGCGACCATAATGTCATTGCCGGACGTGTAGTGAAAAGCGCGAACGGTTTGGTGAGTTTCGATATTTCCGGCGGAATTTCCTTGAGTGCTGCAGGTAAGGCCGAAATCGGAGCGCCGATTGATATTGGCATTCGCACCGATCGTGTCCGCATCAGCGACATGCCAGCTGCTGGCTTCGGGTTTACTGGCATTGTTTCCAACATCGAATATCGCGGCGCATCGGTAAAACTCTCGGTTACCGGCGCGGGCATTGATGATTTCACAGTAATCAACAGCGATCAGGCTTTCTTTGAAAATCCTGTTTCCGTGGGCGAAGCCATTCCGCTCGCCTGGGACATCGATGACGCCATCATTCTTGGCCGTCTGGACTCCTGAACCAAACAATCAACAAAAAGGGGAACTGAACATGACAGAAGCAATTAAAAACAAGACAGGATTGAATCGTCGCACGTTTCTGAAAACGGGCGCTGCCGCAGCGGGCCTTGCCGCCGGTTCAGGTGCCATCACCGGCTTTCCAACCATCTGGGCGCAGAACATCAAGAATGTAACGCTGCGCCAGTTCGGAACGGGCGTATCCAATCTCAATGATGTGGCCAACAAGGTGAAGGAAGATCTGGGTTTTACGCTGCAGATGACAGCGCTGGATTCCGATGCTGTTACCCAGCGCGCTGTTACCCAGCCCGACAGTTATGATATTGCCGACATTGAATACTGGATCGCCAAGAAGGTTTTCCCAGCTGGTGTGATGCAGCCCATGGATGTGTCCAAGATGAAATACTTCGACAAGATCGCTCCGCTCTTCATAACAGGCAAGCTGACGCCAGAGAGCAAGATTGCGCAGGGTACAGCACCGCATACGGTCGGCTTTGTGGAGAGCGCCGATGCAACCAAATTCGCATCTGAGCCGACCAAATGGATGACACTGATCCCGACCATCTACAATGCCGATACACTCGGTATCCGGCCCGATCTGGTCGGTCGCGACATCACCAGTTGGGCCGACATTATGGACCCGGCCTTCAAGGGCAAAGCTTCGATCATCAACATTCCATCGATTGGGATCATGGACGCAGCGATGATCTGCGAGTCCTTGGGCACCATCAAATATGGTGACAAGGGCAACATGACGAAAGCCGAAATCGACCAGACAGTGGGCTTCCTGATCAAGGCAAAAACAGACGGCCAGTTCCGCTCGTTCTGGAAAACCTTTGATGAAAGCGTCAATCTCATGGCTTCCGGCGAGGTAGTCATTCAGTCCATGTGGTCACCAGCCGTTGCTGCCGTCCGCTCCAAAGGTATTGCCTGCAAATATCAGCCTCTGAAGGAAGGCTATCGTGCGTGGGGTGGCGGTCTTGGTCTAGCCAAGCACCTGAGCGGCATCGAGCTCGACGCCGCTTATGAATATATCAACTGGTATCTCTCGGGCTGGGTGGGCGCGTATCTCAACCGCCAAGGCTATTATTCCGCCGCACCAGAAACCGCCAAGACATTTATGACAGCAGATGAATGGGGCTACTGGATGGAAGGCAAGGCGGCCGTTGGCGACATCGTTGCGCCCGATGGAAAAGTTATGGAAAAGGCCGGTGCAGTGCGCGACGGCGGAGCGTTCGAGGCTCGCATGGGTGCCGTTGCCTGCTGGAATTCCGTCATGGACGAGGATCGCTATATGGTCCGCAAATGGAATGAATTCATAGCTGCTTGATACGCCGCTTTGACCGTCCTTTCCCCGGGAAAGGGCGGTCATATTTTCCAGAGGAATATCCCATGACAGCATCCACAGCAGGCCATGCCGCCTTGAACAAAGTGAGCAAACCCATGCGGCCGCCTCGCAAGATATGGCGTTGGTCAAACCTCCCGCTGGTTTCGTATCTTCAGGCGATGCCGCTGGCACTCATTCTTGGCCTGTTCCTGCTCTTGCCGATCCTTACGATCGGTATGGTTAGCTTCTGGGACTACGACTCCGTGCGCATTTACCCGGATTTTGTCACATTCAATTATACCGAGACACTTGGCTCATGGGTGACGTGGAAGATCTACCTGAATACATTCAAGTTCACCCTGATCGTCTGGTTGCTCACTTTATTCATCGGCTTCTGGGTGGCTTATTTCCTTGCCTTTCATATCCGATCAGTCACCATGCAGATGGTGCTGTTCCTTGTCTGCACCGTACCGTTTCTCACATCCAACATTATTCGGATGATTTCGTGGGTGCCGTTTCTGGGGCGCAACGGCCTGATTAATTCGTCTCTGATCGAGTTGGGCATAGTACCCAAGCCAATAGAATTTCTATTGTTTTCAGAGTTCGCCGTTGTTCTCGCCATGGTGCATCTCTACACGCTCTTCATGGTCACGCCGATCTTCAATACGCTGATGCGCATTGACCGTTCGCTGATTGAAGCGGCCCGCGATGCGGGAGCCTCCGGATTTCAGATACTGACGAATGTGATCATACCCTTGGCTAAACCCGGCATTGCTATCGGTTCGATTTTTGTCGTGACGCTGGTTATGGGCGATTTCATTACTGTACGCTTCATGTCAGGCGGGCAGAGCGCCTCGGTGGGACTGATGATGGCGAACCAAATTTCACTCCTGCAATATCCTGCCGCCGCCGCCAATGCAGTCATTCTTCTGATTGTCGTTCTTCTGATTGTAGCCGCAATCCTGCGCGTCGTTGATATTCGCAAGGAGCTTTGAGATGCATTCGGAAAAGCGCTCTCGCGAATTCTACATCCTCGCTTTCTTCTTTACGTTGTTCGTGCTGTTCCTCTACGGGCCGCTCTCGACGATCTTTATCCTTTCATTTCAGGGGCCATCCGGTGGATTGACCTTTCCGATGAACGGAGCGTCGCTACACTGGTTCAGCAACCTTTTCGAACAACAGGCCGTCGGGGATTTTGGCGGATCGTTCCGGCGATCCATGATCCTGGGGTTGATGACAACTACAATCACGGTTGTTGTATCCCTGCTGGCCGGTCTGGCGTTTCGGCGCAGGTTCAAGGGATCAACATTTCTTTTCTATCTCGCGATTTCCAGTCTCGTCGTGCCTTCCATCCTGATCAGCCTCGGCATCGGTCTGTTCTTTCAGGTTCTTGGCATAAGGCCCGCATGGTGGTCATCCGGCCTCGGTGCACATCTGACCTGGACGCTGCCGTTTGGCGTGCTCATCATGTTTGCCGTCTTCAATCGTTTTTCACCTGTTTACGAAGAAGCGGCGCGGGATCTCGGTGCCAATGCGTGGCAAACCTTTCGTTATGTGGTCCTGCCGATGATTGCGCCGAGCCTGATAGGCGTCGGGCTCTTTGGCTTTACACTTTCCTATGATGAATTTGCCCGTACCTTGATGGCGGCAGGTACCTTTAACACCCTGCCACTTGAGATTTACGGAATGACCACGAATGTGACGACTCCGGTGCTCTACGCACTCGGTACCGTTACATCAGCCTTTTCCTTCCTGATCATCATTATTGCCTTGACCGCGATCATCATCGTCGGCCGACGTCGGGCACGCATTGGATAAACGGCATATGCGCATTCTTCTCGTCAATCCCAATACAACCGCCAGCATGACTACTTTGATAGAGAGTGCTGCGCAGTCTGTGGCTGGTCCTGCAACGACTATCAGCGCACGGACATCTCGCATGGGCCCGGTGTCCATTGAAGGTTACTACGATGAGGTATTTGCGGTTCCCGGCATGCTGATAGAAATCGCCGAGGGTGAACGGGCGGGAGCTGATGCCGCTATCATCGCCTGTTTCGATGACACCGGTCTTGATGCCGCGCGCGCGATGGCCTCAATCCCGGTGCTCGGTATTTGTGAGGCGGCCGTTGCGACTGCTGCAACCGTAGCCCAGCGTTTTTCAGTTGTGACTACGCTCGAGCGTTCCATTATGCCGGTGAAAGGTCTGATGCACCGTTATGGAATGTCGGATCGCGCGACGGTGCGTGCGGCGGATATTCCCGTCTTGTCCCTTGATGATCCATCATCCGGGGCATTGACAAAACTACGCATCGAAATCGAAAGGGCTTTAACGGACGATCAGGCTGAAGCGATTGTCCTTGGCTGTGCCGGGATGGCTGATCTCGCCCGTCAGTTACAGGATGAATACGGCGTGCCGGTTGTCGATGGGGTCAGTGCTGCCGTCAAACTTGCGGAGGGCCTTGTTGCACTAGGGTTGCGGACCAGCAAACGCGGTGCCTATGCCACCCCCCTTGCCAAACCCTATATGGGAATTCTGGCTTCATTTGCTCCACAAAGCCCAAAAAACAATAGTGTTTGGACAGAAACTTGATGGAAGGGCATTCTAATATTTTTGGTAATTGGCACAAATGATTTGGTAATTTCCACATTCGTGTAATTAAAGTTTCCAAGAGGCCCGTTTCACGAAAACACATTTCTCGCAAAAGAGTGCGTCCTTTCGTAGATTTCTCGCATATTCAATGAGGGTAGGCCTATGTTGCCAAATGCTGGACAAGTCGCGAAAAAACTTCTGGATGTTGGCATTCTTGCTGCATTTCTCATCGGTGCCAGTTCTGCGCACGCGGATGCCACGCTCGACAGGATCAAAGCTCGTGGCAAGCTGACCGTCGGTGTGATCCTGTCAGGTGCTCCGTTCGGCTACATCGACCCGAAGACTCAGGAACAGAAGGGGTTGAACATCGATGTGGCCAAGGCGCTGGCGGCCGGTCTGGGTGTTGAACTTGAAACGCAGACCGTGACGCCGCCCAACCGTATTCAGTTCTTGCAGCAGGGCAAGGTCGATATTCTCATTGCCAATATGCAATATACCGAAGAGCGCGCCAAAACGCTTGGTTACGTGCCTACCCCGTATGACCGCGTTGGTGGCGCTGCCGTGGGGCGTAAGGACAGCGGCATTAAGGATTGGACCGATTTAAAGGGCAAGACCGCCTGTGTATCGCAGGGCTCAAACTATACCCAGCCTTTGATTGAAGAATATGGCGCACAAGTAAAGGCGCTTCCAAGCCAGCCGGAATCACTTCTCGCCCTCAAGGGCGGAAATTGTGATGTCGCGGTGCATGTCAGCGGAACAGTTAGTCTGATGCTTGAAGACCGCGCTGACGAATGGAAAGACTACGCCATCATTATTCCATCCGATCTTATTCCTTCTGACTCGGTCATCTGGTTGCGCAAGGGTGAAGGCGATACGCAGGCCGCTCTCGACAACATCGTCAAGTCGCTGCATGTCTCGGGCAAGCTTATCGAATTCGCAAGAACAAATCGTCTACCGAGCATTGCCTATCTGGAAGAGCAGCAGAAAAAGCTGAAGGACGGCTCGCAGTAAAATCGTGTCGTCGCGGCAATTGGAAAATTTCTGCAGACAAAGGACAACCCCGCAGTTTGCCGAAATGCGCCGGAGAGCTCTGAATCGAATGGATATATGAATGCTGGACGGTTTCACCACACACTTCATCGATTTGATGAAAACCGTCGGGCTCAATTTCGAGTTTCTTACCAGTGGTTACGAAGTCCGGATGTGGCTGGATGGAATGGTGACCACGCTGGTTCTCGTGGTCATCACCATTCCGATCAGCCTTATTTTCGGTGTACTTTTTGCAGCGGCCCTGACTTCTGGTAAGAAATGGCTTGCAGTACCAGTGCGGGCCTACGTCGAACTGACCAGAAATACGCCGACACTCGTGCAGCTGATGTGCGGCTTCCTTGTGCTGAATATGCTGATTTCAAACGCACTGGGCGGTGCCCAGAATAATCCTCTCACGCCTTTTTTCTGGGTCGTGGCCATCACCGGCCTGCATGTAGCGGCATTCCACGCGGAAGCCTTGCGCGGCGGCATTGAAGCAGTGCCATCAACGACGATCGAAGCGGCCCGGGCGATTGGTTTTAACTCTCTTCAAATCCTGCGCTATGTGGAATTACCGTTGGCCGTCCGCTCTGCCCTGCCCTCGATCATCAATAATCTCGTGAACCTTGTAAAACTGACCACCGTCGGTTCGGCAATTGCGGTGGGTGAAATTACCTACGCGTCCATCATGATCTGGACGCAGCGCGACAATGTGGTCGAACTGATGCTGGTTATTCTTCTGTTCTTCAGTCTCATCAACCTTGTGGTAGCCCGAATTGGCTTCTGGCTCGAAAAACGCCTTGCAGTGCCGGGGTTTGGCCAATGAGCATAGTATTAAAGCAAGAGCGCGCCAAACAATTACCCTTCGGTGGGATCTTTGCAGCCGTTCTGGGACTGACAGTCATAGCATGGTTGTTTCTGAACCAGTCGTTGGGCCAAGTTCTCCTCGAGTGGTTGCCCTATCTTGCCAAGGGTTTCACCATGAATGTACTTATCAGCATTCTGGCAATCGCCATCGGCACACTCATCGGTATTGTGCTTGGCGTGATGGAGCTTGCGCCTTTCGCCGTAGTCCGCGCGCCGGCACTGGTTTATGTACAGATTTTCCGCAACGCACCACATCTCGTTCTGATTTTCGCTGCCACCTATATCTTCCCGTTCGAACTGGTGATTTTTGGCAATTATGTTCCCTTCCCCGATTGGGTAAAAGCTGTGGTTGGGCTTGCCATACCCGCCAGCGCGCACATCGCTGAGATCACCAGGGGCGCTATTCAATCCATCCCGACAGCTCAATGGGACGCGGCACAAGGTCTTGGCTTTTCGCGCAGCCAATCGCTTCGCTGGATTATTCTACCGCAATGTATCAAGCGCTCGCTGCCGCCATGGATGAACCTTTATGCCTCCATCACCATGGGGACAGCGCTTGCATCGCTCGTGGGTGTGCATGAATTATTGCATTCGGCAAATGACGCCAGCACAGCCGTACAGCGCACCGACTTTACGGTTGTGGTTTATCTCACCGTCCTGATAGCATTCTTTCTGTTTTGCTATCCGGTTTCCCGTTTCACGCAATATCTTGAGCGGCGCCTTGCCTCGCGTTAACCCGGAAGTTCCCATGTCTTTAACTGTACCAACGTCAACAACTCTTGTTGAACTCCAGGATGTTCACCTTTCTTTCGGATCAAATGAGGTTTTGAAAGGGATCGACCTCAAGGTAAACAAGGGCGATGCCGTCTCGATTATAGGACCGTCTGGGTCTGGAAAATCAACCATTCTGCGGTGCATCAACGGCCTGCTGATCCCGCAATCGGGAAAGATCACAGTTGGTAGAACAAGGGTCGACGAACTGAAGACCGAAACCGAGCGAATAGCATTGCGAAAGCGTATCGGCATTGTGTTCCAGCAATTCAATCTCTTCCCGCATCTGACCGTATTGGAAAACATCACCATTGCTCCGCGAAAAATCCTGGGCATCTCCGAGGCAGAAGCCAATCGACATGCGCGTGACCTTCTGGAAAAGGTTCGTCTGGAGCAGAAGGCCAATGCCTATCCGGGGCAACTTTCCGGCGGTCAGCAGCAGCGGGTTGCTATCGCCCGTGCACTCGCCATGCGTCCGGAACTTGTGCTCTTTGATGAAGTGACTTCGGCGCTTGACCCAGAGACCGTTGGCGAAGTGCTGGCTGTTATTCGCGATCTTGTCCGCGAGGGTATGACCAGCATTCTCGTAACCCACGAGATGCGCTTTGCAGAAGAGATCAGCGATACTGTGGTTTTCACCGAGAACGGGCTGATTGTCGAACACGGAACGCCAGATGAGATATTCAGCAAATCCACCAATCCACGCATCAACAGCTTCGTCAATGGCCTTGGCGGACGCGCGACCCCGCTACACGATGGCGAAGGAATTTGAGAGGCGTTCCATGCAGGAGACACATATCCCAATAACCGTCGCTCTTTCAAAAGCCATACTGTCATCCCTGCCGCTTGATGATGCGGAAGCTATCAAAGCAGCACGTACTGCCCTTATTGATTTTTTCGCCTGCGCACTTGGTGGCGCCGACGATCGGAGTACAAAGATCCTGATGGAAGTGCTAGCCAGCGGGAGCTCCGGCGAAGCCATTGTCATCGGTCACGCCAAGCGGTTCGACCTCTTCACTGCAACGCTCATCAATGGTCATTCGGGCCACGTTCTCGATTATGATGATGTACACGCAAGCGTACGTGGCCATCCGACTATTGCGATCATTCCTGCACTTTTGTCAGTCGCAGTACAGGATAAAAAAAGCGCTTCTGACTTCATCGGCGCCTATGTGGTTGGACTGGAAACTATGGCCCGGATCGGGCTTGCAATTGGAACCAAGCATTATGAAAATGGCTTCCATGCAACGGCGACCCTCGGGACAATCGGTGCAGCAGCTGCAATCGCTTATTTGCTCAAGTTCTCAGAACAGACAACTGCTGTCGCTCTCGGCTTGGCTGCTACCCAGTCGGCAGGACTTCGTTTGCAATTCGGATATGATGCAAAGCCTCTCCATGCGGGGCTTGCTTCGCGTGCGGGCCTGATGGCAGCACGGCTTGCACAAGCGGGCTTTCAGGGAGCACCGGATTTCCTTGATAACCGGATCGGCTTTTTTTCAGCTTTTTCTTTTGGTGATGAGCAACCTCATCACGTGCTGGAGAACTGGGGGAAACCCTGGCAGATTGTATCACCGGGGCTGACACTCAAGGCTTTCCCATGTTGTACTGCAAGCCACCCAGTCGCTGTTGGCGCGCTGCAATTGCGTGAAACAAGGAAGTTTGAGCCGGGATCAATTCGGGCTGTCAATATTACTTTCCCTCCGGGCGGTGACGCAGCGCTTGTTGCGGGCACATCACCCAATACCGGGATTGATGCACGGTTCAGCGCAGAATATGTTTTTGCTACAGCCCTGATTGATGGTGAATTGAGCATCGGTCATTTCGACGAGCGCCCGGTGCGCAGCGACCTCCTGGAACTGGCAATAAAGGTAACACGCAGTCATGATGAGACAGCGCGCAGACTATCACCCGACCCCACCACGAGGTTCGTGGTTATCGACGTGACACTCAACAATGGGCAAAGGATTTCCCACCGGGTCGAAGGTCTTCCCGGGATTTCTGACCCATCGGAAAAATTCGCTGATGCGACAAGCGGAAATCCGAAATTTGCCGGGATACCGGTGCTCGTTCGTACAATGACAAGTTCCGAAGACCTGCAGACACTTGCTCACCTTCTCAATCAGAACACAAACTGAGTTAACGTGCTAAAGGCTTGCCGACATGACCGATAAAAAGCAGATCCACCTTGGCCTCTTCCTGCAGGGAGCTGGACACCATGTATCCGGTTGGCGGCACCCGCAAGCGGAGGCTGGCAGCGAGAATTTTGGCCTTCTGCGTCGCGTCACGCAAATGGCGGAAGACGCGAAATTCGATATGGTGTTTCTTGCCGATGGCCTGACCAGCGCTGTCGATGCTCATCCTTCGATGATCGCCCGATTCGAGCCGCTGACGCTGCTCTCGGCGCTCGCCATGGTGACAAGCAAGGTGGGACTTGCTGCCACCTCTTCTACCACCTACGGCGAACCTTATCATACGGCGCGCGCCTTCGCCTCAATCGACCATTTGAGCCATGGGCGTGCCGCCTGGAACATTGTAACGACATCTTACGCCCGGACGGCCAATAATTTTTCCAAAAGCCATCCTGAACATGACGAACGCTATGCGGTTGCCGAAGAGTTTGTGAATGTCGTGTGCGGCCTCTGGGACAGTTGGGCCGACGACGCATTCACCAAGGATAAGGAACGTGGTGTTTACGCCGATCCCGAGAAAGTGCATGTGCTTGAACATAAGGGCAAATATTTCTCGGTGAAGGGTCCATTGAACATCCCACGCCCTCCCCAAGGTCATCCAGTGCTCATTCAGGCGGGTTCATCCGGACCGGGGCAGGATCTCGCAGCCCGAACAGCAGACATTGTTTTCACTGCCCAGCAAAGCATTGTTGAAGCCCAGACTTTTTATAAAAGCCTGAAAGAACGCGTGGCTGCATTTGGGCGCGATCCTGCAAGCGTGGCAGTTATGCCGGGGTTCATGCCGGTCATCGGCAAGACATTCGAAGAAGCCAGCGAAAAGCTCAAGGAATTGGATCACTGGACCGACATTGCCAGCGCAATGCCGCTCCTTGAGGAACGTATTGGGCACAGCCTTGCTCCATATGATCTGGATGGTCCTTTGCCGAGCCTGCCCATTTCCGACCAGCTACGCAGCCGTGCCGAACTTCTGACCCAGCTTGCGCGACGGGAAAATCTCACGATCCGGGAACTTGCCTTGCGGGTGGCCGCAGGGCGCGGTCATCATATAGTCATGGGAACAGGTGAACAAATCGCCGATCGGATGCAGGAATGGTTTGAAAATGGGGCTGCTGATGGCTTCAATATCATGCCGCCCTTTTTCCCGACAGGGCTTGAAGAATTCAACGAGCACGTAGTCCCGATTCTGCAACAGCGCGGCCTGTTTCGCACAGAATATGAGGGTTCAACATTACGCGATCATCTGGGTATCGCCCGACCCGCGCTCTAACGCGCACTTAGCAAGATCTGCAATCTCTGTTTGCGATATAGCCAAAGCAGGTCTGTGTCATGAACAAAGCAGATCAAGTTACAAACCTCATTTGTAAACCGTATAAACCCTGTTGGGACCAAAGGACGAAAGCGCATATCCTTTGGTATTCGCCCGAACTCCGGCAGCTTCAATTTGTTGAAACAATATGACGAAGGGGCTGGTTGCCAGTACTTTCTTCTGCAAATCCCGGTAATCCTGCGTGCGTTTTTCCGTGTTAAATTCGACAAGCGCTGCCTTGGTTGCCTTGGTCAGCTCAGGCACATCCCAGGCATTGCGCCATGCAAGCGTCTTGTTGGTGCCCGTATCGGCATTATCAGGATTGCTCGTGAAGGTTTCCGCGTTGGAATTCGGATCCCAGTAATCGGTCCCCCACGGACCAATGAAAATGTCATGCGCCCGTGCCCTGTATTTGGTCAATGTCTGTTTGCCGTCGCCGGGGATAATCTCCAGCTTCACACCACCCTGCGCAAATGTCTGCTGCAAAGATTCGGCGATACCTGTAATTGGCTGGCCGTTGCGCACGTCTATGGTGACTGTGAAACCATCTTTAAGCCCCGCCTTGGCCAGAAGCTCCTTGGCTTTGGAAACATCGAGCGAATAGGGATTCTCGTTGAGTTCACCCAGAATGCCCTTGGGCAGGAAGGTCTGGTGGATCTCGCCGATACCCTTGATCAGCTTTTCGCCGATGGCATCGTAATCAACGAGATACTTCAGCGCTTCGCGCACCTCCGGCTTGGCCAGATTCGGGTTCTTCTGGTTAAGACTGAAGTAGTAGATGGTACCCTTGGCTGCACTTGTCGTTTTGATGTCACTGTTTTTAACGACCTGTTCCAGATCGTTAGGCTCCAGATTGCGGGCAACGTCAATGTCGCCCTTCTCCAGTAGCAGGCGCTGCGTGGCGCTTTCTTTGACGTGGCGATAGATCACGCGGTTGAGCAGCGCCTTGGTGCCGTAATAATTGTCATTGCGCTCCAGAACGAGGATTTCGTTGGCACGCCAGTCGCGGATTTTCATCGGACCGGACCCGGCATAGTTGGTCTTCAACCAAACATTGCCGTAATCATTGTCAACGATGTGTTCGGAGATGAGTTGCTTATCGACAACTGATACGACACCTGACGTTAAACAGTTCAAGACGAAGCTTGGCGCATAGGGCTGATCGACGGTGAACACGAACGTGTTCGGATTGGTTGCCTTGGCCTTCTCGGTCACATTGTCAGGCTTCAGGCCAAACTGGGTGAGAATGAAGGCCGGGCTCTTGTCGATCTTGATGGCACGCTCGAAGGAATAGGCCACATCTTCAGCGGTCAGCGGATTGCCGGAGGCGAATTTGAGGCCCTGCTTCAGCTTGAACGTATAGGTCAGACCATCATCGGAAACCGTCCAGCTTTCGGCAATATCGGGGGTAATCCTGGAGGAGTCGTTAATATCAAGGCGCACCAGCTTGTCATAGGTATTGCCGTTGATTTCACCACTTGTCAGCTCAAATGCCTCAGCCGGATCAAGCGTAATCAACTCATCTAACGCCCATGCCTCCACAAGGGTATCGACAGGAGTAACTGCGTGCGCAGGCGATCCAGATGTCAACAAAACTGCCAGCACAAATCCGGTGACAGGCAAAAAGCGCGCCGCCATTTTCCGCACGCCATTCGAAGTATTCACTGCTGCTGACCATGACATGGTAAAATCTCCTGCGTTCAGGCAAAACGCATCAGCGCTTGGTCTGCGCATTCAAGCAGAACCAAGATGATTGCCTTTGAGGCTTGCGGTCGTTTGCCGGTAAGTTACTGGTCTTGAACCGTCACAAACGGCAATTCCTGCCCTTCATGACTTGAAAAATCTTATCAAATCCATTGAATTCAAGAAGGAGGTTGCGGTTCAAACTGAGAGCAATATGCAGCAAATTTTTCTGCCGGTAACCGCCAAGCTGGGATATTTGGCTTGTTGCGCAATGACTGCTTCCATGCCGGAAGGCTTCAGAGCCTTGCGACGTAATGCCAGGAACTGATGCTGGAGGCCTATCCAATTTTTGACCCTGGTGGTCGGTACCGGCTAGCGGGTGCGGTCGTGAATCCGCCACTCCCCTCATACTTACTTGCTAGTGAGAGGATTTATTCCGGCTCAGCAATGCGAATGGGGCGTGTTCCGATCTCAGCGCCGGTCGCGCGATCGATAGTGACAGGATCGATCTCTGTTCCGGTTTCAGCGTCGAAGAACCTCGTCACCTCAGCTCCGCCGCCGCGGTGCTTGCGCCCCCACGCCCCTATTGCGAACAGTACAGGCAAAAAGTCCTGCCCAGCCGCCGTCAGGACGTACTCGTCCCGTGGGGGCCGCTCCAAGTAGCGGCGTTTCTCCAGCAACCCATCTTCTGTCAAGGCAGCCAGACGGCGCGTCAGGATCGTCGGTGCGATGCCAAGGCTCTTGCGGAAATCGTCAAAGCGCGTGAGCCCTGCATGGGCATCCCGCATGATGAGCATGCTCCATGCGTCGCCTACAAGTGCAAGGCTGCGGGCGATGAGGCATGGCTGGTCTGAAAGTTTTTCCATGTTAATATCTTTTTGATAGTGACTTAATATCGAAATGATAGTATCTAATCTTCAGGCAATAATCCATACCAAAAGAAAGACAATGAAATGAACGAGAAATACAAGGGTATTGCCCTGGTTACGGGGGCGTTCTCCGGCATAGGGCTGGCAACCGCACGGGCATTGCAACGCGATGGCTACCGGGTGTTCGGAACCAGCCGTAAGGCTATAATTGATGTCTCGGATGGAATTACATCGCTGATCTGCGACGTCACCGATGAACAATCCGTACAGAAAGCGGTTGACGAGGTTATACGTCTTACTGGACGGATTGACCTTCTCGTCAACAATGCGGGGATTGGGTTGCTTGGCGGTGCGGAGGAATCCTCGGCTAAACAGGCCAAGGCTCTCTTCGATGTGAATGTATTCGGGGTTCTGCGGGTGACGAATGCCGTCCTGCCGGTCATGAGGCGTCAGCAAAAGGGCAGGATTATCAACATGAGCTCGATCCTCGGGCTGATCCCTGCACCCTATAACGCGCTTTACGCGTCAACAAAACACGCAATCGAGGGCTATTCTGAATCCTTGGACCACGAAGTGCGCACGCAAGGCATCCGTGTTGTGCTCGTAGAGCCCGGCGTCACCCGTACTGCCTTCGAGGAGAACCTTACGAGAGCAGATCAACCGATTCCTTTGTATGATACCGCTCGTGCCGGTGCGGAGACGCTGACGCGTGAGCTTGTCGAGGCAGGAGATGCACCTGAGGTGGTCGCCGATATAGTCGTGAAGGCGGCAAATGCAGTTTCACCCAAGAGGCGCTACACAGCCGGAAAGGCAGCAGGGCAAGTGCGCTTCATGCGCCGCTTCCTGCCGGAGTCGTTTGTCGACAAAAACCTTCGCAAATTCAGCAGGCTCCCGGCCTAAGCGTCTACTGCCGGTTTTTCGGCAGTTCGCCAACTCAGATACGAAAGTTAACTCTCATGAAGGCTTTTCTGATTGACCGCTAAACAAAAGGTGGCGCGTTGCGGATTGGCGAAGTTCCTGAGCCGGAGCTGCGGGAAACCGATGTGATGGTTCAGATCCACGCCACCAGCGTGAACCCCCTTGATGCCAAGATCAGGGATGGTGAGTTCAAGCTCATCCTGCCATACCGCCTGCCACTGATCCTCGGCAATGATGCGGCGGGTATAGTGATCAGGGTCGGGTCCAAGGTCAGCCGCTTCAAGCCGGGCGATGAGGTCTATGCGCGCCCGAGCAAGGATCGCATCGGCACGTTCGCCGAGTTCATTACGATGGATGAGGCCGACGTGGCTATGAAGCCAAAGAACCTGACAATGGAAGAGGCCGCGTCAATTCCACTCGTCGCGTTGACGGCGTGGCAGGTGCTTGTCGAGCGTGCGAACTTGAAGAGTGGCCAGAAGGTCCTCATCCATGCTGGTTCCGGCGGCGTCGGGATGATTGCAATCCAGCTTGCCAAGCATCTGGGAGCAACCGTGGCGACGACAACGAGCACAGCCAATGTCGACCTTGTGCGAAATCTCGGTGCAGATGTCGTCATCGACTACAAGAAAGAGGATTTCGAAAAGGTCCTGCACGGCTATGATGTCGTGCTGAACAGTCTCGGCACAGATACGCTGGAGAAATCGCTCCGTGTGCTGAAACCGGGCGGCAAACTTATATCGATCTCCGGACCGCCTGATCCGGCTTTCGCCAAGGAGAACAGTTCTGGCTGGCTGCTTCAGCAGGCCATGCGTCTGCTCAGCTTTCGCATCCGAAGGAAAGCAAAACGCCGTCAGGTCAGCTATTCGTTCCTTTTCATGGCACCAAGTGGTGAACAGCTCCGCCAGATTGCCTCACTGATCGAGACAGGAGTGATACGGCCGATAGTGGATCGGGTATTCCCGTTCGAGCAGACCAATGAAGCGCTGGCGTATGTCGAGACAGGTCGGGCGAAAGGCAAGGTTGTCATTACGGTAAAATGAGGGTGGTACCCTCAAAGTTCTAAGCTTGGCAGGTCACGCCAACCCATGCCGTGCCGAAGATCTTTGCAAAAAACTCGAAAGTCGTTAGCCATCGAACAGTTACTCAAACGCGTTAGCTGCAAGACACCGACCGATTGTCCAGTCTGACGCAGTGTGTCATCGTCCGCGGTCCCGTTCATAACAATCCTGCCGAAGGTTTGAATGATGGCGTCCAGCGCACCGTTTCCGAAGAAAATATCTTTCTGGTTTCGACCGATGACACCCCAACCATCATACGCGTCACCAACAATCCCAACACGGAAGACCGCGCTCCCGCTATGAGTCCGGATGGTCGCTGGATTTATTTCGAATCCCATAAAGGTGATGACGATACACCGACCCAGATATGGCGGATCGCCACCCCAAAAATACCGTAAGGGGATGGATGGTGCCGCGTCAGTAACGGTCATTGTGACCAATTGCTCACCCACGTTTGGGTGGGGTAAGATGTAGGAGACATGCGCCGCAGGGCAGAGCTTAGCGTGCGATTCTTTCCGTTTTCTGAGACAACACCAACTGGCGGAGGGGCGCAGAAAATTTAGGGTAAACATGATGCCAACAAAATACGAACTTGTCACATCTGTGCCCATACCTGCAGAGGCAGTGGTGGGCCACACCTACGAATTAGTACATTTGGCTGACGCCTATTCGGTTCAACTTCCAAGTGGCACCCTTACTGACCCGGAGTTGCTGGCAAGATTCCTCTTCTCCCAGCAACCGCGCTGGATTGGCGGCCTTATGAAAATGCGAGATGCTCTCGTTGCTGGACTAGGTCTCAAGACAGCCCGTCATCTCGAGTCCATTGGCGAACACGACCAGACCAATCGTCTTGGAATATTCAAGATCTATGGCAAAAGCAGTCTGGAAATCGTATTCGGAGAGGACGACAAACATTTAGACTTTCGTCTATCTGTTCTTTGCACCAGTCCAGCGGCAACGCAAGATGAGCAAAGTCTGGTTTTCACCTCCGTTGTTCGCTGTCACAACCGCCTGGGGCGTATTTATATTTTTCTAATCGCGCCGTTTCATCGCCTAGTGGTGCAGGCAAGCCTACGCCAGGCTGCCCGCCTTGGCTGGCCATGTCAGCTCTGAGCAGTATCACCACGACGGAATATTACACCCATAAGCTTCGTCTGCTCGCGTGTGTCGAGCAAGTGCCTGATTCACCCGCCCTCCGGCACCTCGGCGCGGACTTTATTGATATCAATCAGCTTGAGAAAGCCATAAGTAACATCGTAGTTGATGGTATAGGAATACTTGATTGCCAAGCTTTTATCCTTTGCCGATCTAGGTGTCGACCTTGCATTTTTTAGAGGCCACCGTTCGTCCCAACGATATATTTAGGACAGATAGTGCACCCCACCGAGTCCTGTATAGTGCAGATGCACTAGCACGAATGGATTGTTTTGATTGCGTGGTTGAGACCGTGTACGGCAAACAGCGTGAGGAAAATGAACGTATAAAAGCTTGGCCAAGGAGATCCGCATGGAGAATGAGAACTCAGCACCAGAAAGAATACTCCTTGCCGACGGGCAACATCTCTATAGAGAAGGTTTGCACCGGTTTATTGAGCAGATATTTCCAGATGCAGAAATCAGGGAGGCGGTTGGCTTTGAGACTTTAACAGGCAGCCGCGAGTTTGATCCTGATCTGATCATTATCGATTTCTATTGCCCGGACTACGATCCCGTTACGACGGCGAAATGGTTGCGGGGTGAGTTTCCATCGGCCTTCATTATTTTGCTCGCTGCTCTGCAAGATCGTAAGATCATAGATGCGCTACTTGAAAGCGGAATTGATTGTCACGTTAGCAAGTTTGTCTCGAATGCGGAGCTGACACAAATATTGCTTGAAACAAAGGTCGGTTCCTCTGCTTTGGTTTTAGAGGAAAACGGTCGCTGGGGTTTGACCCCGCGTCAGCGAGACGTGTTGGACCTGCTGGTAAAAGGTATGTCGAACAAAGAGATTGCGCGCGCACTTAAGATTTCTCCATTCACTGTGAGCATCCATGTGTCGGCGGTCATGCACTATCTCGAAGTCGATTCACGGACTGCTGCAGCCGCCAAGGCCGCCGGCAATGGCATATCGCAGAACCACGCTGTGTGAGCAATCACCAGGTCTGCTTATACACTCGGGGGAAACAGCTCTTGTTCCGACCCCTTCTTGTCGCACATGCCGGACGCAAAAATCAGGCTCCTGTCGACCGCTGTCTCCCAAATTTATGACTTTGGACCCCCGGTTATACCGTCCAGGTCCAGTCGATCGGATAGTTGAAAATCGGGGTGAACGTCACGCCGACCGCCTCCATTTCCCTGCGACCGTCAACGACCATCTCCTTCAGTCGATCTAATGCTGCCGCATGCTCGTCCGTATCCCAGATGCTAATTTGCACGATCGAGCCCTTCGGCGAGACGCCTGCATAAAAGTGAAGGAGCCCCGGCAGCCGTCTGATGGCCGGGATTATAAACTCCGATGTCTTCTTGCTTGCGGCGTCAACTTCGGCGAACCGGCTGGGGTCGAAACTGGCGCGCGAGACGCGAACAACAGCGGTGGTCGGCAACGGCTCGGCCATTGTAATTCTATGTGTCATAGGGATCCTGCCTCCTGACAATACTTCACCATGTCCATCAGCGTACGAAAATCGAAACGCCTTGAATTCCCTCGCAGCGGTCTGCGTAGCTTTGCCTCCTCCTGGTCAAGAGCCCATATCCTAGAACGAACGTACGCCGGTTAACTCAACCGACAATTGCCAAAGGCGGTCGGCAAGCACCGGATCTTTGGCAGAGGAAACTGCTTCGACCAAGGTTGGATAACCCTTCATCTCATTGCGCCCATCTGGCCCGAAGAACTGGCCGCCCTCAACGTCTGCAGCGCAAGCGGCGTACAACAGGTTAAGGGCACCCATCTCAGCAGTTTGTGCCATGAACCGATTGCCTATCCGCATAAAGAGATTGAGAAACCCCGTCGGTCCGCTCAACTGCAGATTGGTGGCAGAATATCCGGGATGTGCAAGCAAACTGCGGACCGGTGATTGATGTGCCCGGAGGCGGCGATCCAATTCCAGTCCAAAAACAGCATTTGCGAATTTCGACTGCGCGTAGAATGCAACCCGGCCATATGTCTTCGCACCTGTCAGATCGTCAAAATGAATAGTTCCACGTTTGTGAAGATCAGAGGTGACCGTAACCACTCGCGGATCTTGTCCCTTGCTCAATCGTTCAATCAACAATCCTGTCAGCGCGAAATGAGCCAGATGGTTGACGCCAAATTGCAACTCAAAACCCTGTGGCGTCAGTGTTCGCGGCGGCATCATGATGCCAGCATTGTTGATCAGGACATCGATGGCGGTTTCGTTGGTGATGAGCTCAAGTGCAAACTGTTTGACCTGTTCAAGATCCGCCATATCAAAGATATGCAATTCCAGTTGCGCGCGGGGAACGATCGACCGAATCCGCGCAACGGCTGCCCGCCCCTTCGTTTCATCGCGCGCTGTCATTAGGACACGCGCGCCCCGGCGAGCCAATTCAAGGCTTGTGATATAGCCGAGACCACTGTTGGCTCCCGTCACCAAAAAAGTTCGTCCTGATTGATCAGGTATGTCGTTGACTGTCCATAGAGCCATGGCGCACCTCTCATTTCCGCACTGCCGCATAGTTGCGGACTGTGGGCTTTGCTCGGCATGTAAACAGTGTATAGTTGCAGAATGACACATAATTTGATCACTGTATAGATATGACCACGATGTCATCGAAATCACATCTGCCGGCTGAAAAAGACGAAGGCCGTGACACTTACCATCACGGTGCTTTACGCAGCGCTTTGCTGCAGGCAGCCACTGATATTTTGCGCGAAAACGGACCTGAAGGTTTCTCATTGCGCGAAGCTGCGCGCCGCGCTGGGGTTTCTCCTGGCGCGCCTGCCCATCATTTTGGCAGTGTCGCCGGACTTTTAACGGAAGTTGCGATCAACGGGTTCGTCGAACTTACCGAAGCCCTGCGCCGAGCTCGCACAGCCAGTTCCAGCCCGGGAAGCCAGCTCCGCTCACAGGGCGAGAGCTACGTCAGCTTTGCTATCGGCGCTCCGGGACGGTTTCAACTGATGTTCCGCCATGACCTGCTGCTTGAAAATGATGAGCGCCTTGAAGCTGCAGGGCAAGCGGCGCTGGCTGAGCTTGAAACGAGTATTCGGGATTATCTCACTACAGGCCTATCCGCCGACGAAAGCCGCCTACAACCGCTGTTGTTGGGAGCATGGTCCACGGTCCATGGATTTGCACATCTGGCAATCGATGGAAAACTCCATACCATGGCCTTCCCGAATTCGCTCGTTCATTTCGTCGCGCAGGCCTTGCCGGAAGTGTTGCTCGCAATGCTCCCGGACAGATAACCAAGAGAATTGTCTGGACTCTGAAAGACATCACTTGGCAAGATTGGTGAAGGACCACTGGCATATGAGATGACGCTGCTAAGCCGCGGGGCGTACCATGAATATTCTCGAGAAATTTTCCTTGCGGGATCGTGTAGCACTTATCACGGGAGGCGGCCGCGGTCTTGGCTTCGAGATTGCGTGCGCCTTTGCTGACGCGGGCGCTCATGTGATCATAACCGGACGTACCAGCGAAACATTGGAAAGAGCAGTAGCTGCCATCGTCAAGAATGGAGGCAGTGCGCAGGCTACGGTCTTTGACGTTGCGGATACGGGCGCGAGCCGGGCTGCGATCGCCGAAATCAACAGAGACTTTGGGCGGCTTGATATCCTTGTCAACAATGTCGGCGCACGTGACCGAAGACCCCTCGCTGCGTTCAGTGACGATGATATTCTTCGTCTCATCCAGACCGATCTGGTTTCGGCAATCTCGCTCTCACGTGATGCCGCTCAAATCATGAAATATCACGGCTATGGGAGGCTGATTGCTGTGACCTCGATCATCGGGAGTATCGTCCTTCCCAACGATGCCATCTACCCCGTCGCCAAACAAGGATTAACCGCTCTTGTGCGCAGTATGGCTGTCGAATATGGCGCTTCCGGTTTGACGAGCAATGCCATTGCGCCTGGAATGTTCGCAACCGAGACAAACGCGGCGCTGGCCGAAAATCCAGACATGCTTACCTTCGCCCGCCAGCGTGTTCCCCTGCAACGCTGGGGACGGCCGGAAGAAATCGCAGGTGCCGCATTGTTCCTTGCCAGTGATGCAGCGTCTTTCGTCAATGGACATGTTTTAACAGTCGACGGCGGAATGTCTGTCCGCATGTAAGGGGGCCACAAATAATCCGGGTTGATGGGAGTTAGGCCGTACACCATGAACATCAGACTGCGTATTCCCCGATCGTGGCTGCAAATGCATCAACTTGCATTTCCTGTGTTGCCCATGATGTGACGAGACGGATAATGGACGAGGGCTCCTCATGGGGCTCCCAAATGTAGAAATCGAAGTTATCTTGAAGCTTACTGATAAGCACATTGGGCAGGATCGGAAAAAGCTGGTTCGTTTCGATCTCGCAGGGAAATCCCCGCAAGGTTTCGAAACCCGCCGTTCGATCAAGGCTCGGTCGCAGCCCGCCTTGCCACAGGATCAGAAAGATCGTGCGGCAACGACCCCGGTCGGCATAGGATTGTTACGCCGACTTTACTGTCGAAAATACACAACCAACTTGAGGTGCTTGTATTCATCAACTGTCAGCATTTCGTGTATGAAGCTGAGTTGTCTGCCTTCTGGATCAAGGATATTGCCGATGCCGCGAGTGGGGCATTCCACGCCTGGTTTCTCGAACCATAAACGGAAATCCGGGGACAGATTCTTCAGTTCGTCGACCAGAGCAAGCATTGCCGGATCGTTGGGAGCGGTTGCCATATCGGAGCGAAATCGCGTAAGCAACTTTGGCGCTTCGTCATGCCATTGGGGAATGCGGCGGCGGAACTCTGGATTGGCGAAAATCAGGCGAATGATATTTCGGTCCGGTCGCTCCCGATTTTTGAAGCCGAATAAATCGTTTGCGGCCACATTCCATGCAACAACGTCCCAACGTAAATTCACAACATATGCCGGCCGCGCCACGATATCGTCCAGCAGTTGCTGAATGAGCGGGCTAACGGATGGCCAATGATAGGCCTCAGGTGGCGGTGGTCGTCTGTGTGCCAGAAGAAAAAGATGACTGCACTCGGCATCGTCCAGCTTCAACGCTTTCGCCACTTTGAGCAGAAAGCTTTCCGAAACCTGGATGTCTCGACCCTGCTCGAACCATGTGTACCAGGTAAGGCCGACACTCGCGAGCGCGGCCACTTCTTCTCGACGGAGCCCAGGGGTGCGGCGATGGCCGGACGAAGGCAAACCCGCATCGACTGGTGCAAGTTTTCTCCTATGACGCGTTAGAAACTCGGAGAGATCCTTTCGCGTGCGCGCGAGAGTGCGGTCGGCCAAGACTGTTACCTCTAGTAATGGGATAATTTCTTATATTGTAACAGGATATAGCTGCCTTGAAAGTCTTCTCTCAACAAGGAGGCACCATGAACTCTCAGGATAAATTTGATTACTTACTTTCCAGCAAGGCGGCTGATGTACCCCCTTCATCAGTTGCGGTGGCAGGAGCGCGCGAATGGCTGGGGCTGGCACTCCTTGCGCTGCCCACTGTTTTGCTCGGCCTTGATCTAACGCTTCTACATCTGGCACTTCCGGCGCTAGCCGCCGATTTGCAACCGACCAGCACGCAAGCGTTGTGGATCATGGATGCGTACGGCTTCATGATTGCGGGGTTCCTGATTACCATGGGTACGCTCGGTGATCGTATCGGTCGCCGGAAGTTACTGATGATTGGCGCGGCGGCTTTCGCGATCGCATCGGCGTTCGCCGCCTTCTCCACAAGCGCCATCATGCTGATTGCTGCCCGGGCACTGCTTGGGATTGCCGGTGCAACCCTGATGCCTTCAACGCTGGCGCTCATCACGAACATGTTTGCTGATCCAAGGCAGCGTGCACTTGGCTTTGGAATATGGGCAACCATGTTCGCGCTTGGTATGGCGCTGGGGCCGGTTGTGGGCGGCGTGCTGCTGGAACACTTCTGGTGGGGCGCGGCTTTTCTCATAGCCGTGCCGGTTGTGGGGCTTCTGCTTCTTCTGGCACCTGTCTTGCTGCCGGAACATCGCACATCACAAGACAGCACGTTGGATTTCACCAGCGTTGGCCTTTCGCTCGCCGCCATGCTGCCTATGGTCTATGGCATCAAGCAGATCGCCAAGAACAGTTTTGGACCCCATCCGGTTGGCGCAATTGCAGTGGGACTTGTCTTCGCGGTGTTGTTTGTGCGCCGACAGCAGCAACTCGCCTATCCGCTGCTCGATATGTCATTATTTGCCAACAGGGCTTTTAGTGTGGCGTTGATACTGCTTCTCTTTGGCCTCGTCGCTGTAGGCGGCACAATGCTGCTGGTCACACAATATCTGCAACTCGTGGCCGGTTTTTCTCCGCTTGTCGCGGGTCTCTGGATGGGGCCACCCGCGCTTGCCATGGTCGTGGCAGGCGTCACGGCGCCGTTGATTGCTCAGCGTGTTCGCCCCGGCTTCGTGGTGGCTGGTGCTCTGGGGTTATCGGTGGTGGGTTATCTTATGTTGACCCAATTGGACAACAGCGCTTCCGGTGTGATGGTCGTCGTCACCGGCTTCTCGTTAGCCTATCTCGGACTTGGTACGATTGCAGCTCTTGGTACGGACCTCGTGGTTGGATCGGCGCCCCCCGAAAAAGCAGGTTCGGCATCAGCTATGTCAGAAACGGTGCAAGACCTGGGCGTATCGCTCGGCATCGCCGTGCTTGGAAGCCTCGCGACCGCCATGTATCGCAAGGCGATGCTTGACCGTATACCGGAAAGTCTCGGTCATGCAGCACGTGAGGCCGTTGGCGATAGCTTGTGGGCGGCATCTTCAATGGCGTCAGAATTGCCTCCCGGCCTTATCGAAGAAGCCCAGGTCGCGTTTACTGCAGGATTCAACAGCGCAGCAATATTCAGTGCGGTAAGCGTCACCATCCTCGCTATTCTCGCTGCCATTTCGCTGCGGCACCTGGGTGTCATTGAGGGCAGTAGGTCGAGCCAATGAGGTTGCAGCTTGGTGTTTGTGTCAACGCGGAAGGGCCAGATCCCACCTTCCATCTGACATCACAGCTAGAACGCGATCACCTATGACTGGTCACCTTTACCTCTCCTGAGAGCGCCTTCGTGCCGATCCCGGGAGGGGAGATTTATTGCTTCAGCTCGAGCTTTTATCCCATCGAGGAGCAGTCTGACGATAATCCGGGCAAGCGACATACTTTCTCCTTTACTCTGCAAATATCTCATTGCCTTGAGCTCACATACATGCGCCAGCTACCGAGATGACTAATATCTTCAGCCCCATTAACCGCATAGGCCTCGCAGAGAAAGCCGGGGACGCTGGATCCATCATCGAGTTTAATTTTGCCAATACCGAGCGGTTCCGGAATCTGTTGTACGAAATGGCCAAATGCATCGGGAGGCATGAGCCAGACCTCAGCCTCTAACCCCAAACCCTTGAAACCGCGTTCGCGGATGAGACCGGGTTTAGGCGGCACTGTCCCGGAAAGCGCAAACAGCCTGTAATCTGCCGCCGTCCGGCAGGTCTTCAGCAGACGCCCGCCCGCCGTCGTGAGTTGATGATTAAGCGGCATTCCTGAAAGATGCGCCCCAACCACAACGATTGGTACGAGACCATCATCCACTGGCAATATAGCGCTCCCCAAGGGTATCGACGCTTCAAGGTCGATCCCCATGCCAGATCCGGCAGCACGGTGCAGTGCGTCCGCTAAAGGTGCCAGTGCGTCGTCGGTAAAGGCTGGCGCGACAAGCGTGACACCGACCGGTAGATGACTTTCGCCGTCAAATCCTGCCGGCACCGCGATTGCTGCACAATCGAGTAAGTTGACAAAGTTGGTGTAGCGCCCAAGGCGACCGTTGAGGACAATCGGATCAGCCTTCATTGCGGCAACTGTATAGGTTGTGGGTGCGGTTGGCAGAAGGAGAACGTCTGCTTTTTGCCATTCAAGGTCTGTTTTCCGGCGCAGCTCCTCAAGCCTGTAACGGCCATTGAAAGCATCGATGGCCGTCTTGCCCTTTGCACCTTCGATTATTGTTCTCACAGTGGGTTCAAAATCCGCCGCATTCGTGGCGAGAAAATCCTCGACAGCGGCGAGACGTTCAGCCACCCATGGGCCCTCGTACAACAAAGCGGCCACTTCGCGAAAAGGAGCGTAGTCAAATAATACTATAGTTGCGCCAAGTGCCCTCACCCGCTCAATGGCCACCTCGTATTGTCGCTCGACCGCCTTATCGCCGAAGAACTCCCGCTCCTCTTTAGGAAGTACTCCGACACGAAGCCCCACGCGCGGTAGCGAAGCATGGCTTGCCTGACGCGAAAATGCGTCAGCAGCATCAAAGCCCTCAGCGATTTTTCGAATGGCGACCCCGTCGCCAACCGTCGGCACGAAAATGGTAACGCAATCGACACTTCTGCAGGCGGGAACCACGCCGGTGTTTGGCAAGAGCCCCGGCGTCGGTTTTATTCCGACAAGATTGTTGAAAGCGGCAGGAACGCGCCCCGATCCCGCTGTATCGGTACCAAGCGCGAAACAGGCGAGACCAGATGCAACGGCGACTGCAGATCCGCTGCTCGATCCGCCCGAAATATAACCGGCATCAAAAACAGAACGCGGCGCACCATGTGGAGAGCGTGTGCCGTTAAGGCCAGTGGCAAACTGATCAAGATTTGTCTTGCCGATAACAATGGCGCCCGCTGCCCTGAGACGGGCGACAACAGTCGCATCTGCAATCGGATCATAGGCATAGGCGGGACATCCGGCCGTAGTTGGCAAGCCCGCAACATCTATATTATCCTTTACGGCGAATGGAACACCCCAAAGCGGCAGGCTGTTTGCCTCGGGTGCTCGTGCCATCAGATCGCGCGCCGCTGCCCGTAACTCCTCGGAGGGTGTAGGGGTAATAAAGATCGCGGGATCTGCCGCCGCGGTACGGCGGGTGATCACTGCTTCAACCAGATCAAGTGGTGTCAGGCCAGCTTGGTAGGCGACGCGAAGGCTTGAGAGATCGAGAATCGTCGGCAGCATGTTAACAGTCCTCCAGAATGACAATAATGTCGCCGACCTTGACGTTTCGTCCGGGTGCGACGCGCAGTTCGCGGACACGGCCAGCCGCATGAGAATTGACTTGAAACTCCATTTTCATGGATTCGATAATGGCAAGCGCATCACCCGCAGCCACGGATGCGCCTGGCTCGACAAGCAGTTTCCAGATATTCCCCTGAATGCTGCTCGCAACGCCGAAGCAGCCAGCCGGAATATTAGAGACCGGTGGCTCCCACGCAGCGTCCTCACTCACGAAACTATCTAGCCCCGCTTGCTTCCAGCGGTTCCGTTCTGCATCGAAAGCGGCTTGCTGCCTGTCCTTGAACTGCACGATGGATTGCGAATTCCGCTTCAATTCCTCCGCGTAAGCGGCATAGGAAAACTCCGTCTCTTCGATTTTGACTGGATAGCCACCATGCGGAAAGGCAGCACGCGCTTTCTGCAGCTCCTGATGGCTGACTGGGAAAAAGCGTATCTGATCGAAGAAATTCAGCAGCCATGGGTTGCCGTTTGCGAAAGCCGGCGTCTGCCGCCAGGTGTTCCATATCTGAATGGTGCGGCCGAAAAGCTGATAACCGCCCGGTCCTTCCATGCCGTAGATGCACATATAGGCACCGCCGATGCCAACGGCGTTTTCCGGCGTCCAGGTCCGGGCGGGATTGTATTTTGTGGTGACAAGGCGATGGCGCGGATCGATGGGGGTTGCAACCGGAGCGCCGAGATAGACATCCCCCAATCCAAGCACAAGATAACTGGCGTCAAAGACGATGTCTTTCACCGCCTGTTCATCGGGAAGTCCGTTAATGCGCCGTATGAACTCAATATTGGAAGGGCACCATGGGGCGTTCGGCCGAACAAGTTCTTGATACTTGCGCATGGCAAGTTCCGCATCCGCATCATTCCATGATAGCGGCAAATGGACGATCCGGCTGGGCACGGTCACCTCCTCCGCTGACGGCAGGTCCGCCTCGATTTCCGCCAGAAACTGTAGAAGCCGCTTACGTGTCAGCGTGGTGCCGTCATAATGAATCTGCAGCGAACGGATGCCCGGAGTAAGGTCAATCAGTCCGGGAAGCCCGGCCTTCGAGGTGGCTGTCATCAGCAAATGCACACGCAGTCTAAGTGCGATATCGAGCGCCATCGGCCCATATTCGACGAGCAGATTGTCATCGCCCTGACGGCGGTAAACCACAGAAACCGGGCCATTATTCCGCTCACCGACTATGGCTGATCCGACATCGGAACTCTTCCGGCGGATGGCAGGCCCGACTATGGGATCGTCCGGCCGGATAACCGGATGGAACCGGATGCTGTCTCCGGGTTTGAACTGTCCCATTTTCCACTGTTCGTCCCGGGCAATCACGGCAGGGCAAACAAAGCCGCCAAGGCTCGGCCCGTCGGGACCGAGGATGATCGGCATGTCGCCGGTGAAATCAATTGCGCCAACGGCATAGGCATTGTCATGCAGGTTTGATGGGTGAAGACCCGCTTCGCCTCCGTCGCTGCGCGCCCATTTTGGTGCCGGACCAATCAACCGGACGCCGGTGCGCGCACTGTTGAAATGCACCTCGTAAGCGCTAGAAAAAAAGACATCAATGTCTTCCTGCTGAAAAAAATCCGATGCGCCGTGCGGCCCGTAGAGCACGCCCACCTGCCATTCCTGTGTGATTTCGGCGGGCTCCAATGCGAGCTTCAAGGCCCCAACGGGCTTATTGCGCGCTAGATGCAGCACGTGGCCCGTCTTGAGTGTACCGGTAGCGTTGCCGCCGAATTGGCCAAGCCCAAAGGTGGCACGTGAACCGAGCACAACCGGCGCGGAAAATCCGCCCCTGATAGCAAGATAGGCGCGCTGACCAGCACCCTCGATAGCTCCTATCGAAAGCAGTTGGCCGGCACGTATTGTGATCGCCTTGCCGTGCTCCAGCACTTCACCATCGCAAGTCATGGTCATTCGCGCTCCCGTCAGGGCCACCTCGGCATCCCTATAAAAGCGCAGTGTTGGTCCGGATACCGTTAGTTCAAGCCCGGTCGTAGCGTCGTCGTTGCCAACGAGGCGGTTGGCGTTGCGGAAAGACCTCTCGTCCATCGGGCCGCTCGGTGGTACGCCGACATTCCAGAGACCAAGACGGCCTGGCAGTTCCTGAATGCTGGACTGAGCACCGGAAGCCAGAACTTCGACAATATCCGGAACGAACAAGAAATCGCGCAGAGCCGTGGTAGCGACCCTGCCACTTGCAAGGAACTCCGAATCTGAGATCGCCCGCAGATAATCCAGATTGGTCTCGATACCGGAGATCGCGGTATTGGCTAATGCTGCCTTCAACTTTTTGATCGCGGCAGGGCGATCCTCAGCTGCGACTATCAGTTTGGCGAGCATCGGATCATAGAAGGCGGTCACCTCGGTCCCGGTTTCGATCCAGCTATCGACACGAACGCCTTCAGGAAAGACAACTTCTGTCAGAAGACCCGCGCTCGGCCGAAAATCCGCATGCGGCATTTCCGCATAAACACGAACTTCAATCGCAGCACCTTTCGGTGTGAGCAAATCGACACTGGAAAGGATGGCTTCGCCTGCAGCCTGGCGGATCATCCATTCGACAAGATCGATACCAAATACGACTTCAGTAACGGGATGCTCGACCTGTAACCTTGTGTTGACTTCGAGGAAATAGAATTCTTCCCGGATGGGGTCGTAAATAAACTCGACCGTACCAGCCGATTCATAGCAAACCGAAGAACCAAGATCTGTCGCAGCCTTGTGGAGCCGCGCGCGCGTCGTTGAGGAAAGACCGGGCGCAGGCGTCTCCTCCAAGACTTTCTGATTTCGGCGTTGCAGGGAACAGTCCCGCTCCCCGAGAGCCACAACCTTGCCCTTGCCGTCCCCAAAAATCTGGACTTCAACGTGCCGGGCATCGGCCACGAAGCGTTCGATGTAGACCCGGGCATCGCCGAAACTGGCACGCGCGATTCGCTGTACGCTTTCGAACGCGGCACGCAGGTTCGCAATGCCGTCACAAAGCTGCATGCCGATACCGCCGCCGCCGGCGGTGCTCTTCAACATGACCGGATAGCCGATCTTTTCTGCAGCGGTAAGTGCGTCGTCGATATCTTCCAGAAGGCCGCTGCCCGGGAGCAGAGGCACACCGCCTGCCTCCGCGAGCTCGCGGGCCGTATGTTTCAAGCTGAATGCCGAAAGATGTTCCGGTCGCGGACCGATGAAGGCAATACCTTCAACCGCTAGCCGCTCAGCAAAACCGATGTTCTCGGACAGGAACCCATACCCGGGATGCACGGCTTCCGCCCCGGTCAACTTGCAGGCTGCAATGACCGCATCGACGTTCAGATAGCTGTCGCTGGCGGGCGCAGACCCGAGATGGATTGCCTCGTCAGCGAGTAGCGCATGCTTGGTAAAACGGTCTGCATCGGAATAGACGGCCACAGAGGCAATGCCCATCTTTTTCAATGTCCGTATAACACGCACTGCGATTTCGCCCCGATTGGCGATGAGAATCTTCTTGAACATATCTCAGGCCCCGGCAAGGGATGCCGTGTCCCCAATAAGGACTCGTATCGGCGTCGGATCAAAGCCGTTGCATGGATTGTTGATCTGCGGACAATTGGAAATGACGCAAAGCACATCCATCTCTGCGACCAGTTCGACGTAGTCACCCGGTGAGGAAATACCATCAACAATCGTCATCTCACCATTCGGCTTGATAGGTACGTTCATGAAGAAGTTGATGTTCGGCACGATGTCTCGTTTGCTCATGCCATGCTTCATCACTTCAAGCACGAAATTGTCCCGGCAGGAATGTAGGTATCTGGCGCTATGGCCGAAACGCACCGTATTGCTTTCGCAGGAACATGCACCAGCGGATGTATCGTGACGGCCACAGCTGTCAGCCGTCATCTTCAACATGACATTGCCTTCGTTCGATATAATTCTTGTGCCTATACCTATGTAGGCGGCGCCCTGCTCCCGCATTGTGTCCTGATTGGAATAACGCTCGGAATAATCATCGGCACGGTAGAACAGCGTGTCGATTGCTTGCTGGCCATAACTATCCTCGATACGGATTCTCTGCCCCTTGCGCACGATACCGGACCACGGCGCTTCTGCGGGAATGAAATATTCCTGGACAAATTCATCAAGGTTGTTTGATGCAGCTGTTGGAGTGAAATCTGTCATTGTCGTTTACTCCTTAGGCCAACATCAGCGCATTGTTTTCAAAGCCGCGAACAGCTTCGGCGGTGGCAGTGCGGGATAAATCATCTGCTGTAGGTGCCGCGGAACGGAAGCGTGTCACGTTCAGCGCATCCGGCGCATAGATGGGGTCGGGATCTAAAGGATGGGGGCAATTCGAGAGGCCGATAATCTGATCCATCTCGGCGCGCAGCTCAACATAGTCTCCATTGTTCGCAAGCTGGCTTTGCCACTGAAAGCGCCCTTCGTCGTCAACACGGACAGGAGCAAACAGATTGAGTACAACGGGAATATCAGGGCGCTCAAGGCCGAGCTTTCCGGCTAAAAGCACCAGATTATCCCGCGTGTTGCGCGTCTTTGCACCTGGATATTTGGCGGAATTCGATGCTGCCGTGGATCCACCCAGCAAGCAATCGTGGGCCCCCGAACTGTCTTCCACGATCGAGAGCATAACCCGGCCCATATCCGAGAAGATGACGCGGCCCTTGCCGAGAGCGATTGTCCATTGCATCTTGACTGTATCCACAAGGCTCAACTTTTCGCTGGTGTCGTTTGCATTCCAGGCCACCAAGGCGACGGTCGAAGGCGCGCCCTTTTGCTCTATACGGATAGTCTCCCCGCACTTCAGTGCTGTCGACCAATACCAACCGCCTGGAATGGTTTCGGCGTGGATTATAGAAGCCTTCTCAATCACAGGTGCAGACAGTGCGCTTGGTGCTGGCAATACCTTCGGTGCGAACTCCAGTCCTTTGCGCTGATGCTCCTCGTAGCGCCGACGGTTTGCGGCGATCTCTTCTGCAGAACGTCTGATATGCATAATGGTTATTCTCCTGACAATGCCGGGTCGTCCCGGTGATACCCTAGAGAATTGATCGGGCCGTCCCGATCGGGGCTGAACTTCGATGGCACGCCTGCAAGACGAGGTGGCCAGATGGAAATATCCTTGGTGATGGTCGCGCCGTAACGCTGCTTTTCTTCGGGGCGGTCCCGCCGGCGTTCGAAGGCGACGACGCGGCTGGCAAGAGTGAAGGCTTCGCGGATATCGTGCGTAACCATGACTACGGTCATTTGTGTTTCGTGCCACAACCGCTTCATCAACGTGTGAATCTCTGAGCGGATACCGGGATCAAGCGCTCCAAACGGTTCATCGAGTAGCAGGACTTTCGGTTTCATGAACAACGCCTGAGCAAGCGCCAGACGTTGCTGCATGCCGCCCGACAGCTGAGCGGGGTACTTCTGTTCAGCGCCCGAAAGGCCGACTTCCGCTATGAGCTCGCGAGCTTCTTCGACAGCATTGCGCCGCGCAACTCCAAAGAGCTTGGCTATGCGGCGTGAGTTGGAGAATTCCTTTCCTAGTAGAACGTTCCCCAACACTGTCAGATGCGGAAACACAGAATAACGCTGAAACACGACCCCACGGTCCCGCCCTGGCTCTGTCGGTATCGGATCACCGTCAACCAGTATCGTGCCCCGGGTGGGTTGTTCCTGGCCGAGCAATATGCGCAGAAAGGTAGTCTTGCCGCAGCCCGATGGCCCGACAAGGGCGACAAAAGCGCGGGATTCGACTGTCAACGACACGCTCTCGAGGACGATCTGGTCGCCATATTCCTTCCAGACATTCCGGATAATGAGTTCGCTCATGCCTGCTTCTCCAACTCTGACCACGGGAAGACAGCAATGCGAACGCGGTCGAGAATGTAATTGGTGACAACCGCAAGTAACGTGATCCAGACAACATAGGGAAAAATGATGTCCATGGAGAGATAGCGGCGGACAAGGAAGATGCGGTAACCAAGCCCCGAGTCCGATGATATGGCCTCGGCAGCGATAAGGAAAAGCCAGGCAGGACCGAGCTGCAACCTCAGACACGTGATAATCCGCGGCAATACCTGCGGCAGCACGACGCGCAGCGCGATCTGCCACGACGAACCACCGAGTGTTTCAGCTTTGATAATTTGCTCCCGGGGCAGTTCGAGGGCTTTGAGAGTAAGATCGCGGATCATAGTTGGCGCTACACCGATGACGATCAGTGCGATCTTGGAGACTTCGCCTAGGCCCATCACGATGAAGAGGATCGGCAAGAGTGCCAAGGGTGGCACCATGGAAATGACGGCAACGAAGGGCGAGAGCAACGCCCTGAGATAAGGCAGCATGCCAATGGCCATGCCGAGAAGTAATGCCGTTAACGTCGAAATGCCCAATCCCGCGAAAAGGCGGATCAAGCTCGCTGCGGTGTCGGACCAGAGCAGATATTCGCCGGTCCGCGGGTCCGGCAGGAAGGCCACACGATTGATGGCATCGGCAAAACCCGCAAGACTGGGCAACAGCTTGTCATTTGGATTTTCCGTCAGCCGTGCGACCGATCCCATTGTATAGGCAACAATGATCAATACGAATGGCAACAGCAATAAGATGACCTGCGTACCCCGGCTCGGTTTTATGTTGATCCAGCGCATGGACTAAATCCTCAGATGAGAAACGGAAGCGGCGCGAACTGAGCCGCGCCAGACTATCGCTCAGAGCGAGCCATCGGCCGCTGCCCTCATGTAAGTCTCGGTGAAACGCAGTTTTACGTTGCTGCTGTCACCGAGAATCTGCCCGTCTGGCATTTCGATGCCGATAACATCGGGGGACGCTGCACCACTGCCGAGCAGCCCCTTCTCGAAAAGGAACGTGCGCACGAGGTTCATCGTCTTCGGCAGGTTTTTGGAGGTTATGAATTCAACCGCGTCAGCCGGCTTGCTGAAGAGCTTCGTGGCAGCAAGTTGGGCTTCGAAGCCCTTCAGATCCGTCCCGGAGGCAGACCCCATCGCCTCTCGGGCCGCCCTGCCGTCATCGCTGCTTGCTGTCAGCAGCGCCGCGGTTTCAAACCAGATACCTGCGAGGGCCTTGCCGAAATTGGGATTCTCTTTGAGAACACCCGAATTCGCCACCATCAGATCAATGATTTCGCCGGGTATCTGTGAACTGTCGAACACTCTCCTGGCAGTTGGCTCTTCAAGAATGGTCGAAACGAGCGGATTCCATGTAACGACCGCATTCACATCGGTGGCCTTGTAGGCAGCAACCATGTCGGCGTCGGAGGTGTTGACGACTTTCACGTCGCGCTCAGTCAGTTTGATACTTTCCAGCGCTCGGGCCAGCAGGTAATGCGATACCGAATATTCGACAAGATTAACGTTTTGATTTTTGATATCTGCGAGCGTGGTCTTGTTCTTAAGGATCACAGCATCATTGCCGCTGGAGAAGTCGCCGACAATTACGGCTGTTGTATCAACACCACCAGCGGCCGGAATGGAAAGACCGTCCATGTTGGTGAGCGTTACCGCATCGAAGGCTCCCGCCGTGTACTGGTTCATCGACTCCACGTAATCGTTAAACTGGGTGACCTCGATTTTGATGCCGTATTTATCCGCCCATTTCTTGACGATCCCATGATCGGCCGCATAACCCCACGGCATCCAGCCGACGTAAATCGACCATGCAACTTTGAAATCATTCTTTGGTGCAGCGTCGGCAACAGCGGAGATCCCCAACGCCAACGAGACGCCCAAAACGGTAATCGAGAGCATTTTTGAAAGAATATGCATTAAAATTCCCCTTTTGCTTCTTTTCAAAAAAGGGATTGGCATAGACCATCGCGCCGCCAATCCCTTGGCCAACGAGGTCTCCCGGGCTTTTATCCCGCCGTGCATCCGGCGGGATGTTTCCCCTACCGGTGGCAGCTCTCGGACCAGCACGCTTTTTAAGCGCCGGAACCCTAGCCACCAACTCTGCTATGAAGAAAGCAAGAAGCATGCCAAACGGTATGGCATTGATTTTACTTTATATTTCTTTTCGGAATGTTCTCTGCTTGCGCAGATTATTGACGACATGCTTAGCAATTGAGCATTGCTCATCCGATGCGTGCAGACCACAGACCTTCCATTGTGCCGAAGTGACTGATTTAAGGGGAGCGCAAAGCGCAATGGGGTCGGTACCGCCGATCCGCAACGCGCGCCCCATTCGGCCATGCGTGCCAAAATTCTTTGCTCCTGAAAGCAGCCATTTGGTCATCTGGCCGGCGGCGACTGCAATGGCGACAACTCTTGGCGTCTCGAGCCCGACTTCAACCAGATGCAACGCATTCTGATGCCACTGTGATTTAAGCGTCGGCTTCAGCCGGTGGAGCAAGGGACCTATTCATGGACCCAGGGCGCGACGTGGGGGACATCGCCTTGAACGTTGATGGCCGCACACCGACGTAACGTCCTCACTGACAGGTTTATGAAGCGACTGTGGGCAAGTCATTTCTTATCCACTGCAAGCATCACCTGCTACCTGCTACCTGCCGGGCGTCAGTCGCGCGATATGGACAGTCCCGCGAGAAGTGGAGTGTATGCGGCGAGCCTGCGCGATACGAACTCCGTAAAGAGCCGCACGCGCTTCGTCTTGCGTGTCTCCCCCTGTGTGAGAAGCCAGAGCGTTCCGTACATGTGCAGGTCGGTACCCGGCACCCTCGCCAGCAGGGGGTCGGCATCTCCGATAAAGCACGGCAGTGTCGTGATCCCGAGCCCCTGCCGTACGGCCGCAATCTGCGCCGCGGCGTCCGTGGTTCTGAATGGAACGCCCGTGGTGCGAACCTCACCCTCGCTGGCCCACTCCGGAATGCCATGCAGACTTATGACGATCCACCGGAGGGGATCAGCCACACCCGCACGCCATTTGGCTAGTCGATCACAGGACATGTAGACCCCGCCAAGCAGCTCTGGTCCCTTCAAGCCGTAAAGATTGAGCGGCAGGGTCTTGCGGTCGTAGACGACACGGATCGCTACGTCGGCCTCTCGGTTGGTCAGATTTGCCAGCTCGCCGGACGATAAGATTTCCATCTCGATGTCCGGATGCAGACGCGCGAAATCGGCGAAGTCCGGCATGAGCAGGTGTGTCGCCAGAATCGGTGTCAACGTAACCCGCAGAAGCCCGCGCACGCTCTGGTCACGACCGAGGACGCGCGTTTCCAGCTGGTGCGACGATGCTTCCATTTGGTTTGCGAGCTCGAGGACCTCCTCGCCTGCAGGCGTCAGACGGTAGCCTGAAGGCAGCTTCTCGAACATTTCCGCCCCGAGGCGTTCCTCGAGTTGCGCGATGCGTCGCAGCGCGGTCGAGTGATTCACCCCCAGGCGCTCGGCGCCGGCTCGCAGTGAGCCTCCGCGCGCCACGGCTAGAAAGTAACGAACGTCATCCCAGTCGATCATGGTGTAAGTCGATCATGGTGTAATTTGGCACCGCGCGGTGCGCCTTCTAAACTCCGTATCGACCACATCGTACAGCAGTACGGGCAGTCATAATAGCTGCCTCAACGAGCGCGACCCAATTCTGAATGGTGGACATCGATCGCCGAGGCTGACGTCAGTTATCTGGCTGGATCGTTTTTGCACCACCGATGTGCACGCTTGCGCCCTGATACGCGCCGAACTTTGCACCTACTTCAACGATCACAGGTTTCCATACAACTTCAACAAAGGATGCAGAACATGACTAGACTGAATGGAAAGACTGCCGTGATCACCGGCGGCGCTACCGGCATCGGCCTCGCCGCTGCCAAGCGCTTCATTGAGGAAGGCGCCTTCGTCTTCATCTTCGGCCGCCGGCAGGAAGCGCTCGACGCGGCTCTGGCCAAGCTTGGGCACAACGCCCGCGCGGTGAAGGGCTCGGTCTGCGATGAGGGCGACCTCGACCGGCTTTACGCGGCGGTGAAGGCCGAGCGCGGAACGCTGGACATCGTCTTCGCCAATGCCGGGGTGGGAAGCCAGCTTGCACTCGGCAAAATCACTGCAGAGCACATTGATGAGACGTTCGACACCAATGTGAAGGGTACGATCTTCACGGTCCAGAAGGCGTTGCCGCTAATGGACCAAGGCAGTTCGATCATCCTGACCGGATCGAGCGCCGGCACCACGGGCGCCCCGGCATTCACCGCCTACAGCGCGAGCAAGGCGGCAGTGCGCAATCTCGCGCGCACCTGGGCGGAGGACCTGAAGGGCACTGGCATCCGGGTAAACGTACTGTCACCCGGGGCGACGGCGACCGAACTCGCGAAGGAAGCGCTGGGCGAGGAAGGCCAGAAGGCCTACGGCGCAATGACTCCGCTCCAGCGCATGGCCGATCCGGCGGAGATCGGGGCGGCAGCTGCCTTTCTCGCGTCGTCGGATAGCAGCTTCATGACCGCCAGCGAAGTCGCTGTCGATGGCGGCCTGGCACAACTCTGACGCGCCACGCCCGGCGGTCGCTCCATTCGATATCCGGAGCCCGCAGGGCTTAGTAAACCAAAGGAGAATATTATGAACTATGCAATTATCGGCTTTGGCAATATCGGCCAGGCTTTGGCTAAGGCGTTCGCCCGCAACGGCATCGAAGTATCCATTGCAACCACGCGCGACCCGGAAAGCTTTGTATCCGCCGCAGCCGCAATCGGACCCACGATCGTTCCCAAAAAGCTGGCGGAAGCGGTCAAAGCAGACATCGTCTTTTTGGCTGTCCGTTTCGAGTCGCACCAGGATGTCGCGAAGGTGCTGCCCACCTGGCAGGGGAAGACAATCGTCGATGTGACCAATGCCTACGGCGTGCCCCCTGAGGAACTGGGGGGACAACCTTCTTCCAAGGCCGTCGCGCAGGCTTTCACTGGCAGTAGACTGGTTAAGGGCTTCAACCATTTGGTCGCTGCCACCCTTGACCAAGACCCAGCCGTACATGGTGGCAGGAGAGCCGTGTTCCTGGCGAGCGACGATGACGCTGCCGTAACAGAGATTGGTGCGCTTGCGGAAAATCTCGGCTTCTCGCCGGTCAAACTTGGCGGGCTTTCAGAGGGCGGACTGCTAATCCAGGCGCACGGAAATAACTGGGGTCATCTGATCTTTAAGGACTTGATCAAGTTCGACTGATGAACACGACGTTCCCACCGGCAGGAACACGACGCACGGATCGGGATCGAGCATGATCCGATCCGTGCGTCGTGTCCAGTCAAGTCCTCGGTATTGGGATCGGGGAGTGGCCGCCTCAGGCAGAGGCAGCGCTTTCCGATGCAAAGTTGCGATAGGAGTGCAGCGGCCGACCCAAAAGTGTCGTCAGGCGCTTGATGTCACCACCCTCAGGCAGCATGCCGTCAGTCAGGAACCGCTCGCTCATCATGCGCATATCGTAGGCCATCCAGGCCGGCATGAACTGCTTGAGGTTCTGCTCGAAAGCCTGTGTATCGCCACCGCCGTAGACGATCGGGCGGTGGAGCACGTCTGACCAGATGGCGGCGATATCCGTACCGGTCAGTATATCGGGACCGACCAGGTTCATACGATGGATCGGAAGCGGTTGGGTAGCCTGCTCGCGGCGTAGCAGTTCAAGGGCAGCGATCTCCGCGATATCGCGAGTGTCGATCATTGCAAGCCCCTTGTCGCCGATGGGCATCGGGTAGACGCCGTAGCCGGTGATGGCATCCTTGATCGTCAGATCGTTTTGAATGAAATAAGCCGGGCGAAGGATCGTCGCGTGCAAGCCCATCTGCTCGATCATCCGCTCGACGCCGAACTTGCCGGCGAAATGCGGCACGTTCACGTAGACGTCGGGATGGATCACCGACAGATAGACGATCCGTTCGATGCCAACCGAGCGGGCGACATTGAGGGCGATCAAAGCCTGGGTGAATTCATCCGGCACGACGGCATTCAGCAGGAACAGTGTGGACACACCATCAAAGGCACTGCGGAGCGAGTCGACATCGAGAAAGTCACCTTTCACAACAGTAACGCCTGCCGGGAAGTCGGCTTTCGAAGGATCGCGAACGAGAGCACGGACATCAGCGCCACGGTTGACGAGCTGTTCGATGACTTGGGAACCAATATTGCCTGTGGCACCAGTAACGAGAATAGTCATTGGATTTTCTCCGGGTTAGAATTTCTTGACACCCCGAATATGGATGGTTCGTTATTGATCCAATAGACCATCGATTTAGACACAGCGTCTCACAGGTGAGACGGTATGATCTCTCTCCACGCCAACATTGAAGGGCCAACGGCGCGAAAACCACCAAACGCTGAGAATGGATCACAGTTAAATACGCTGAGGCCATGGATGCCCGGGCTGCGATCAGCAGCAGCAATTTCTCTTGGCAAGCGGGACGTTTTTAATGGCAAAAGAGTATGCTTTCGCGGCAGTCGAAATGCACATCCTCGTTGCCACTGAACAAAGGGCACGACCAATTGAATCAGCCGCATCTAATATCTAGTCTCTGGAGGCAAGCGCGGGCAAGTTGATCTTAACGCGCGGAAAGCGACAAGGCTTTCACGCCAGCGGGGAATGTCCGCGTGCGGCTTATCAAGCAATCGCAGCGTTGTCGCTTCAGCCGCGACGCCGAAACGTTTCCTATGAGTCAGACACTTGGGGAAGCAGAGCAGGTCGAAGCGGATGGTATGGAAGTGAAACGGTCAGCGCTGAGCGCCAGACACTTGAAAGGCTATCGCCCATCCTGCGTTTTCACAGGCTTTGCCGCCTACGACACAACGTTGTCGGCTTGGCTGGCTGTTTGGCACACAGCCGTCAGGAGTTCTATGGAAAGCGGATAGGCCATCCCTCGTTGTTCGATTGAGGCAACGGCTTGATCTTGGGCGATACTGTGCCCAGACGTGTTTCGCCTGGGTTTCGCTGCAGTGATCAGCACAGCGGTCTTTGTAGACTAAGATTGAAAACCCGCTAGAGGTTATTCCTCAATAGGCGGGTTTTCCCCTTTTCCACTACCAGGTGATAAACGGTATTTTTCTCAGCCATTCATCAGAGGCGACTTGATCTAGAATGAACGTCGCAACATCTTCCCGCGAGATGTTGCCGCCGTGGAAATGGCTCAAATCGGTGAGCGTCCGGATCTTGTTGCGCGCGGGCTTGTTGTTGAGGATCGAGGGACGAACGATTGTCCAATCGAGGTCGCTGCTTGTGATGATGGCTTCCTGGCGGTCTTTATCGGCGTATACCTTGCGCAGTAGCAGGGGGAAGATCAGCTTGTCGAAGAGATAACCGCCGTGCCCTGCGCTGTCGCCCGCGCCCATACCGGTGATGGCGATAAGACGCGAGACCTTCTCTGCCTTCATGGCGCTTGCAAGGGCTTGGGTCGCGATCGAAAGAAGAGTGACCTCACGAAGTGGGCTTGCGGGTGTGCCGAGTGCGCTGATCACGATGTCCTGACCCTTGACTGCCTGTCGCAGGGCTTTTTCATCGCGGGCATCTCCGACTACAAGTTTTGCTCCCTTGATATCCTGGGCTTTTTCCGGCGAACGCACCAGCACGGTGACGTCATAGCCGCGACCTACGGCCTGGCTGACAATGTGGCGGCCGGTCGGCCCGGTAGCACCGAGAACCACGATCTTCGGTGCAGCGACTAAACCTGTTTCTGTTGCAATCGTATTCATGAGAGTATCTCCGGGTTGGAAGTTCTTGACACCTCGAATATGGCTGGTTCATCATTGATCCAATAGACCATTAATTTAGTCACGACGTCTCACACATGGAACACTCATGGATCTCGTCGCACTTGCCGATTTTAATCTCGTGGCTCGTCACGGTGGCTTCGGCAAAGCCGCCCGTGCGGGCGGGCGTCCCAAGGCAACCCTTTCCCGGCGTGTTGCGGAACTGGAGGTTGCACTTGGCCTGCGGCTGTTTGAACGGGGTGCGCGCAACCTGAAGCTCACCGAGGAAGGGCGCGCCCTTCATGAACGTACAGCCGCTCTCCTGACAGAGCTGGACGAAACGGCAGCCACCATTGCCTCAGGGGCGGAGAAGCCACGTGGCCGATTGCGGATCAGCGCGCCGCTCCTTTTGTCACAGACCGCCATGGGCAAGATCGCGGCCGGTTTTGCACTGAATTATCCGGATGTGAGACTGGAAATCACGACTGAGGACCGAGCGGTTGATATGATCGAGGAAGGCTATGATCTGGTTATCCGGGTCAACCCGGATCCGGACGAAAGCCTTGTGGGCCGAGCGTTTCTGCATGATCGCCTCGTCGTGGTGGCAAGCCCCAATTTTCCCCGAGCCGCTGCAGGCCGCCCAGTTCCAGGCATTGTGCGCGGTGTTGGCAATCTGCAGACTTGGGATGTCACAACCCCGGACGGACATTTGACGATCAGCATTGAGCCAATCCTCGCCCTTTCATCCATAATCATGGTTCGGGATGCGGTACGGGCAGGCGTTGGCGCAGCCCGTTTGCCGATCTCCTTGGTGAGCCACGATATGGCCGACGGCACATTACTGCATTGGGGCGATATCGATGGGTCCGACATTGCGTTGTGGGCGCTCTACCCATCGCGCCGTCTGTTGAGCGCTCGCGTGTCTGCATTTCTGGATTTTCTGAAACAGGCCTTCCCGAATGGAACGCCCGACGAACTGGCTGCCTACATCGACAAGTAGCGGGCTAAAGCCTACTTCCCCCCCAACTAGTGTGTCTCGCTCGTCGTCGCGGCCAGCACGCGTTCTGCGCCATCGTCAATGACACCGCGCATGGCTTCCTTGGCAGCTCCGACATTACGATCCTTGATTGCGTCAGCAATGGCTCTATGCCGTGCCACCGAATAGCTGTGTCTCTCGGGATTAGGTATGGGCGAGCTGATCGTGAATGTAGTCACTAAAGCCACTTCAATGAGAGCGCTGATCGAACGCATGAATGGATTATGGGACGCATCAGCAATCGCGATATGAAACTGAAGATCACTATCAACAAAGCTGGACGCCGATTGGCCTGCCTCTCCCATTTTCTCCACCCAATGATAGAGATTTTCCAATTGTACATTGGTTCTACGCAGGGCAGCGAGGCCTGCGGCTTCTGGCTCCAATGCCAACCGCATTTCAAGAAGGCTTGAAAGGAACTGCGGAGTGGGGCCTGCCTCGAAATGCCAAACCAGAATATCAGGGTCGAACAGATTCCAATGGGAACGCTCGAGTACACGCGTGCCAATCTTGGCTCGAGGCTGAATTAACCCCTTGGCTGCCAATGTCTTAAGGGCCTCGCGTACCACAGTTCTGGACACGCCAAACTTTTCGAACAATTCTGCATCACCGGGCAAAATACTGTTTTCAGCATAATCACCGTTGATAATGCGCAAGCCAAGCGCGCGCATGACATGACCATGATGGGTATGCGAATAACCAGCTGTGCGGAAATCATAGTTTGAAAGGTCGTTGCGTGGCAATTCATCCCCCACCGATAGCCGTTGTTCTTTTCGACGATAGGAACACCAATATACGCTGCATGGCAATGAACGAGAAAAGCAGGACACCCACAACAATCTTTGTCCACCAACTGGACAATGTACCGTCGAAGACGATGTAGGTTTGAATAATACCTTGGATAATCACACCGATGAATGTACCTGCGACATAGCCGACCCCTCCTGTCAGCAACGTTCCCCCGATGACAACAGCAGCGATCGTATCAAGCTCGACACCGACGGCTGCCAGTGAATAGCCGGCAGAGGTGTAAAGGGAAAAAACAATACCTGCGAGCCCCGAGAGGAAGCCCGACATTGCATAAATTCCAATCGTGGTTCTGGCCACCGGTACGCCCATCAGCTCAGCCGATGTCCGGTTGCCACCGACTGCGTAAATATAAGAACCGAACTTGCTGAAATGCGCCATCAGGATGCCAGCGACGAATACGATGATCATAAGGCAACCAATGAAGGTCAGTCTGCCACCGCCAGGAAGTCGATAAAAAAGACCCTGCAAAGCTGTATAGAATTGGTGATCAATCGGTATTGAATCCGTTGTCATCACAAAGCACATGCCGCGCGCCAGAAACATGCCCGCCAATGTTACGATAAAGGCAGGCACTTCGAGATAATGGATAATGGCACCCATACTTGCGCCGAAGACTGTGGTTATCGACAGCGCGATTGCAAAAGCAATCAGCGGATGAACGCCATAATGCGTAATAAGGACTGCGAGCAACACGCCTGTAAAAGCGATCACTGACCCCACGGAAAGATCAATCCCGCCAGAAAGAATGACGAAAGTCATACCGACAGCGGCGATACCCAGAAATGCATTGTCCGTCAGCAGATTACCTGCAACGCGGAATGAGAGCATCGCCGGGAATTGAAACACACACGCAGCGTAAGCGAGCGCACAAATCAGTAGTGTCGCATAGAAGGGTAGAAGTCGCGTGCTCATTATCGCTTTGCCCCCTTCGAGCGGAACTCTGCCTTGAGAAACGCCCATCCGCCCAGAGATGAAAACGATTGTGCCAGCAAGATGACGATGATGACCAAGGCTTTCAGGATAAGGTTGTATTCCGGCGGGAAGCCGGACAACAGAATACCGGTGTTCATCGCCTGAATAATAATGGCGCCAAGCGCCGACATCAGAATTGAGAACCGGCCACCGAAGAGCGATGTACCACCGATAACGACAGCCAGAATTGCGTCCAACTCCAGCCAGAGGCCAGCATTATTGGCATCGGCTCCCCGGATATCAGCGGCAATAATGATCCCGGCGAGTGCAGCGCAAAATCCGCAAAAACTATAGATAACAAGCAGCAAAAGTTTGCTGTTCAGCCCGGCATAACTGCTGGCACTCCTGTTGATACCGATAGACTCGATCAATAGTCCAAGTGCCGTCCGCCGCACGACTGTAATTGCTACGAATAAAAGAAATGCGGCAATCAGGATGGGCATAGGAATACCGGCAAATGACCCGGTTCCGAAGAAGATCAGTCCAGGCTCATTGAAGGTCACAATGGAGCCTTCTGTAATCAACTGTGCGATACCGCGCCCTGCAACCATGAGGATCAGTGTCGCTACGATCGGTTGCAAATCGAAATAAGCAACAAGAATGCCGTTCCATAAGCCGCACAACAAACCTGTACCGAGCGCGGCGAGAATAACGACAGGCACCGGATAACCGGCCACAGTCATTGTGGCGGCGAGTGCTCCTGAAACAGCCATAACAGCTCCAACGGAGAGGTCGACGCCACGACTGGCGATCACAGTGGTCATCCCTATCGCAAGGATAATGACGGGCGCACCACGGTTTAGAACGTCAATCAGACTGCCGAACAGTCGTCCGTCTTGAAGGCGTATTTCAAAAAAACCGGGAAATGCCAGATAGTTGAGAAAAAGGATCAGAGCGAGCGACAGGAGCTGTGGTGCTGCTTTCGTCAATGCAGCTTTACTCAGGCGGTTCATGCTGTCGCCCCTTCCGGATCAGCCGCGATCATCTGCATGATATTTGAAGTTGTGATGTCATCACCGGAAAGCTCACCCCGATGCACGCGGTCCCGCAGGACGACAACCCGTGTGCTGTAAGCAACGATCTCATCAATCTCCGAAGAAATGACGAGGAGCGCCATGCCGTCATCACACAGCTGATTGATCAGCGCGATGATCTCGGCGTGCGCACCCACATCAATGCCGCGGGTTGGTTCATCGAGAATGAGAAAGCGCGGACTGGTTGCAAGCCACCGGGCCAGAATGACCTTTTGCTGGTTTCCGCCTGACAAAAGTTTGACCGGCTTTTCAATGTCGGTGGTTCGGATATCGAGTGCCCGCACGAACTTGTCAGCCAAGGCGATCTGCTCGCGGCGCGACAAACGGTTGAACCAGCCTCGTTGCGCCTGCAGTGCCAACGAAATATTCTCCCGCACAGAAAGATCGCCTATAATTCCATCGGACTTGCGATCTTCCGGACATAGTCCAAAGCCTAGTGCGACAGCCTCCCGCGGCGTTCGAATGTGAACTGGTTTACCTTCTATGGATGCCTGTCCCTTATCGGCGGCATCGATTCCGAACAAAAGTCTGGCTGTTTCGGTGCGGCCAGACCCTAACAGACCCGCCATACCGATTACTTCTCCTTGGCCGATATCGAGATCGAACGGCGCTATGCTACGGCTGCGTCCGAGCCCCTTGAAGGAAAATTGCCTGACCTTTGGCGCAGGTCGGGCACGGCGCACATTGTGCGTGGCAACCGCAAGAGTTCGCCCCAACATCAATGAAACGAGCTCGATTTTTGGCAATACTTCCGTCGTTGCGCTGCCTGCCAGCTTGCCGTTGCGCAGCACCGTGACCCGATCACAGATTTCATAAACCTGATCTAGAAAATGCGTAATGAAGACAATACCGAGACCACGAGCCTTCAGCTGGCGTAATATGGCAAACAGGATCTCGGTTTCGTGGCTATCAAGGCTGGCTGTCGGCTCATCCAGAATGAGAATGCGGCCGGACATATCGACAGCACGCGCGATAGCGACGAGTTGTTGGACGGCGACTGAATAACGGGACAAATCCGACGTAACATCGAGATCAAGGTCGTATTGAGCTAATATTTCCCGGGAACGTTTTTCCATCAATCGCCGATCGGTAAAACCAAATCGCATTGGCTGGCGGCCGATAAAGAGATTATCGGCAACGGACATATTGGGGAGCAGGTTTACTTCCTGATAGACAGTGCCGATCCCGAGTTTCTGGGCATGCTGCGTGTCACGCACGTTCACGGCCTGCCCATCAAGTTTGATCACACCCGCATCTGGTCGATACACACCTGTCAAAACCTTGATAAGTGTAGATTTCCCCGCGCCGTTTTCACCAAGAAGCGCATGAATTTCACCGGCTCTTACATCAAAACTGACATCATCAAGTGCTTTCATTCCGATGAATGACTTGCCAATATGTTCAGCGGCCAGAAGACTGGGGTTGTCCGTCATTGCGCTCTCCGGTGAGCCAAATGTCGATCAGTGGCCAGCCGCTTAAAATAAAGCGACTGGCACGACGGGCTTAATCAGTATCCCAGACCCTTTTTCTCCTCATAAACTTTCTTCGGATCGTCGGCCTGCGTGTACAGTTTCGATTCCGTTTGTATCCACTTTGCAGGAGCCTTGCCGCTGTCCTTGAATGCCTTCAGAGCATCAAACGCAGGGCCAGCCATGTTGGGTGTAAGCTCAACGGTAGCATTCGCTTCACCCTCGGACATTGCCTTGAAGATATCAGGAACGGCATCAACCGATACGACGAGGATATCCTTGCCCGGCTTCAAACCAGCCTCTTTGATGGCCTGAATTGCGCCTACCGCCATATCGTCATTATGTGCGTAAAGGGCGCAGATATTCTTGCCGCCATTCTCCGCCTTGAGGAAACCTTCCATCACTTCCTTACCTTTTGATCGGGTAAAGTCGCCTGTCTGGCTTCGGACAATCTTGATGTTGGAGGCAGATGCGATGCCCTGTTCAAAACCTTTCTTGCGGTTGATTGCTGGGCTGGAGCCAACCGTGCCCTGAAGTTCAACAACCTTGCAGTCCTTGCCAGCAACGGTTTTGGCGAGCCATTCGCCGGCCACCTTTCCTTCATGCACCGTATCAGACGTTACCGCAGTCAGATAAAGGCCATCATTTGTCGTTTCGATTGTACGATCCAAAAGGATAACCGGGATCTTGGCTTCCTTGGCCTCTGCCAGAACCGTATCCCAACCCGTCGCCACGACAGGTGCAATGAAAATAGCGTCGACGCCCTGAGCAACGAAGCCGCGGATCGCTTTGATCTGGTTTTCCTGCTTCTGCTGCGCATCAGCAATCTTAAGTTCCACACCCCGTTTTTTGGCTTCAATCTTGGACACGGATGTTTCAGCGGCACGCCAGCCGGACTCCGAGCCGATTTGCGAAAAACCCACCGTCAAATCAGCAGCACTCGCTGTTCCAGCGAATGCCATGGCAATCGTACTGGCAAGCAGAATTCTCTTCATGGAAATCATGATTTCTCCTCCCGAAATTGGTCAAATTTTCAAGATCCTCCCAGACCTCACCGTATTATTATAATATAGTAATACAAATGACAATAGCACCTTTTTGACACTTTAGATTGAACAAAAATCCAACGACGCAAACTATGGTGCCTTCCTTTAACTCATGGCGTGACCCGAATGCAGGTCCGCTGGAATGAGAGCACCTCTTCAACATATCCGCGCGCTAGGTCACCCGGAGGTGTTGTCCGCAACATGTGATGGGTTCCTGAAGCACTCGATCAGCATCTCGGTAAGCACTCGCATCTTGCGCGCCGGGTGCTGGCCCGGTGGGCGAACGACAAAGATGCCGAGCTCTGGTGCTGGAAAGCTTGTCATAACCGGAACGAGCGCCCCAGAGACTAGATGTTCGCAGATCAGGTCTTCAGGCAGTCCAGCGATACCGATCCCGGCAAGTGCTGCCGAGACCAGAGCAACGCCATTGTCGGCCTTAAACCGCCCTTGCACTTTCATTGCGATGAGCGTGTCTCCATCCATCACCGGCCAGGTTTCATTTCCTTGCATCACAGCTTGGTGGGTGATGAATTCCTCCGGCGTCGCGGGCGCCCCGTGCTTTTCGATGTATGCCGGGCTCGCGACATACTTTGCGGATATCGTCCCAACCCGCCTGGCGACAAGGCTGGAATCCGGAAGCGTGCCAACCCGTATCGCACAGTCGAACCCTTCGGCGAGCAAATCGACGAACCGGTCAGTATAGCAGGCTTGAACCTGCAACGCCGTGTGACGGCGCGCCAACTCCGCGATCACCGGTGCAAAATGTGTAGAACCGAACGAGTGCGGCGCTGCAATGCGCAGGCGGCCTCGCAACTCGCCCGCCGGCAGGATCGTCTCCCTGGCTATATCGATTTCGCCACATACACGCGCTGCATAGTCTCGAAACGTGATCCCGGCTTCGGTGAGCGCCGCCCCTCGCGTTGTGCGGGCTAGAAGCTGGACACCCAAGTCCGCTTCAAGTCGTGCAAGCCGTCGACTGACGATCGATTTGGACACGCCCAGTCGTCGCGCGGCAGGCGACACCCCACCCGCGTCGGCAACTTCGACGAACGTACGCAACTCTTCGATATCCATTCAGCGTTCCCCAATCTGCGACACAGCACATCATGAATCGACGCTACCGCATCGAAAACAGGAATGGCAATCCTTTGTCAGAGACGCCGCTTCGCAATTGTCTCAAGCAACCCATTCAACTCAACGGCAGCAAAGGAATTATTATGACATTTCGCAACGGCCTCGATTCACTTCTTCGTCCTGAAGATTCGGTCCTCGTCCTGATCGACCACCAGCCCTATCAACTTGCCAATCTGAACAGCCATGACCCCCAGATGGTCGTCAACAATACAACCGGCCTCGCCAAGGCAGCCAAGGTGTTTGGCGTCCCGACCATCCTGACCAGCGTGATCGCAGCGCGCGGCGGTCTTCTGTTCCCGTCGATTACCGAAGTATTCCCGGGCCAGGAGGTGATCGACCGTACCTTCATCAACACCTGGGAAGACAAGAAGGTCGTGGACGCGGTCAAGGCGACCGGCCGTAAGCAGCTGATCATCGCTGGCCTTTGGACCGAGATCTGCGTCGCGATGCCTGCGATCCAGGCACTGGGCGAAGGCTGGGACGTGACCGTCGTCACCGATGCGTCGGGCGGCACGTCACTTGAAGCACATCAGGTCGGCATCCAGCGGATGATCGCAGCTGGCGCGAACGTGATGACCTGGGTGGCGGTGGCCGCCGAGTGGCAACGCGATTGGGCCCGCGCCGAGTCCGCCGAGAAATTGAACAAGGTCATCGGTCCGCACTCGGCGGGCAGCGGCATCGCCTATTTCTGGGAGCAGCAGCTTCTCAACACGCCAGTAGCTGGCTGATCCCGGCGGATGACGGGTGTATGGCGCGATGGACTGCAATGGAAGCAGATCGCGTGTCGGGCCCCGTCACTGCCCTTCGCCGAGTTGCACCGGAAGTTCCCCGTATTTGAGGTCGGTTTAACCTAACCACACAACCAACCCTCTTTGGTGAGATATTGATTGTGGCCAACTCGGGAAGAATTGGCACAAGAGGCCAACAGAGTACGGCAAAGGATACCGGCAAGCTCCTTTATGAATGTCGCCAAGCGCAAGTTTTGAATAATTTTGATAAGAGACAAAAATTCCATAAACGCTCGTCGATTCTTCTTAAAACCATATCAAATGATGATCGAATGCCGCGAGCGGACACGAACCGGAATCGTATAACTGGTCTTTTCCGATCCGTCCCTCAACGCCTAACTGAATAAACGCATCAAGCGGCTGCCCGCTCGGCGACTGGCCGGCCTGCAATGTTGAGGGCTGAACCCTGCCCGTCGATGAGACTCGGCATCTGTCAGGATGACATTTTAGCTTTACACACAACGCGACATTTCTAATTGGCTGCCACACTTGGCAAACGGATAATGACTTCAAGTCCACCATGACTAGAACATGTAAACGCAATCGTTCCGTTGTTGAGGGAGACAATCTCAGAAGCAATGGCCAGGCCAAGGCCAGTGCCCGTCCCTGTCTCATCCAACCGCCTGTCACGTAGACCAATCTTACTGGGATCTGAAACCTGAATGCCCGGACCATCGTCGGATATTTGCCATTCGACAAACGCGCCATCCAGCTTAGCATTGATGTGAATTTGCGTGTTCGCCCATTGCGCAGCGTTCTCCAGTATCACACCGACAAGCTCCACAAGGTCGTTTACGTCGATGTCGACGTTCAGACCATCCATGACATTAACGACCCAGACCAGCTGTTCGCCTTTGGGTGTTCTTTTCAACACCGCAATCGTGCGGGGAACAACGCTGCTTAATGACGCGCTGAGTGCATGCATCCGAACGCGTTGACGCAGTCGGACCAGTCTTAACTGATAATCTATCCGGTCACGCATCTCGTTCGTCAGATCGACGATTGAGGCTGCGCTGCGCGTGTTGCCGCCTTTTTCGAGCTCATAGGCGATCGTGCCCAACACGGTGAGCGGAGTTTTAAGCCCGTGAGCAAGATCGGACGCACGGGATCGCGCAAAATCCATAGATTTCTGTTGCATGGCAAGGAGGGCATTTACTTCGCCGACCACAGCTGCAACTTCCAGCGGATAGATGGCATCGATTGAAGAAGTAACACCATTGCGGATACTTTCAATATCCTTACGCAATTTCTTAAACGGAAAAAGACCGAACTGCACCTGCAAGATGACGGCAACGACAAGGACGAGGCCGAGGACCAGAAGTGCTAGGGCCAGTTCCCGCCCAAATCGGGTGATCGCTTCATCGAGGATAGACCTGTCTTGAGCGACGATGATCTGAAAGCGCCGTTCATCTTTAGTTTTTGCAAAGCGTGCCGTAAGGGACAATGCAAGCAATGATTGGCCCACCGGCCCTTGAACGGTAGAAAGCTGTCCTCGTTCATTTGACGGGCTAACCTTGAGAACATGATCCCATAGCGATCGTGATCGGATGTTTTGCTGGGTACCAAGATCTGTTATCTGCCAATAGAGACCGCTGACCGGTGTTTGATAGCGTGGATCAGGCAAAGCGCCAGTAAGCAAAGGTGAGGCACCGGGCGCGTCCGGATTGATCAAGGCGACAAGGCGTGACATTGTCGCCGATAAATCTGCAGATGCGCCCCGCTCCACATTATTGGTAAATAGATATCCGATAGTTACACCCGCCAATACGAGGGCAATGGCAATCCAAATACCAGCTCCCAGTATAAGACGAACCCGTAAAGACCGGATTCTCAAGGGGCATCCCCACCGAGAATATACCCAAAACCACGACGCGTTGCGATGATATCGGCACCTAATCTCTTGCGCAGGCGACCGACCAGGACTTCAACGGCATTTGAACCGCCCTCGAAGTCTTGCGTGTAGAGGTGTTCGGTAATCTCGATCTGTGAAACGACACGTCCGCCCTGATGTGCCATGAAAGCGAGCAGCCGGTATTCTTGTGGGGTCAATACAATTGGAACGCCTGCGCGCGAGACCTGTCTCATCCGTGTATCGAGAACCAGTTCGCCAATTTCAATCTGAGATGATGCAAAGCCACCTGCCCGGCGCACGATCGCACGTATGCGTGCCACAACCTCCTCCATCCGGAAAGGTTTAACAACATAATCGTCAGCGCCGGACTCGATTCCTTCCACTCTTTCGTCCCATTGTCCGCGCGCGGTGAGAATCAATACGGGAACGTTACGTCCTGCGCGGCGCCAGCGCTTCAGGATCGTCAAGCCATCCAGTGTTGGAAGGCCCAGATCAAGGATCACGGCATCGAATGTCTCAGTGTCACCACGAAACCAGGCGTCTTCTCCATCCCTAGCATATTCCGCGAGGAAACCGGCGGCCGATAGTGCTGCGCCAAGCGACTCTGCTATGCGGCGATCATCTTCGGCAACAAGTATGCGCATGTTTACCTCACTCTTATGAGTTTGCCTGTACGGGCATTGAAAGAATAGCGGCTGACTTCGCTGTTGGTCTCAAGCACCTTTAACTCATATTGGAGAACACCCCCCACGGAGCGTAACCGCGCGTCAATGATCTGGCCGTTGGTAAGGTTGCGGGCAATGGTTACAATGTCATCCAGTGGGAGCGCTCTATTGGCCTGGACGGCTCTTAAAGCGCCATTTGGTCCGACAAATTTCTCGTCGGGCCGGTTGCCGCCAGGACCGTTGGGGTAAGATTGCTGATCGCCTTGGGAATCATCAGAATCGGAGACCCCGTCGTCCGAGTCCGATCCACCCACAGTGCCACCGTCACTCGGTGAACCATCCGAATCTCCATCGTCGGAGATTTGGATGTAATGGACACCCTCTACGTCACTTGCCCATTCATGTGCCTGCACCGCCTTGGGAAGGTGTAGTGCCAAGACAACAATCGCCCACCGCAACACGGCTCTCAGGGGCCGAAAACGCACTCGCATCCTCCTAAAACCATCTACGCCCGTCAAGGAGATAGCTTAGTTCAATGAAGCTGACAATTCGCTGACAACGCACTCACGGGTTTTTCAGGCGCAATAAAGTATACCCGCCACCGTCAAAGCATAACAAGTGAATTGGCAACGAGGTCAAAACCATGCAACCGAGCAGACATTAGGCGATCGCACATGATGGCACGTTTCTTCGAGATCCGAGCAAAAACCAGGAGCTTCAACATGAGCGTGCTGTTTCGTTTTGTACCAGTCTTCATTTATGTGGCTGCGCTATCCGGAATGTTCTTTACGATGCTGGTTGCCTGGCCCGACATGCCTCCGGGACGTTTCAGATTTTCATACAGTATCGGGCAAACCGGCGGCCCTTATGTCAAAACAATAAACTGGTAACGCGTCTTCGCCAGTCTTCGATGTGCCCGACCGGGGCGAATTCCCAATACGCTAGATCGCAGGGTCCCAACCTTCAGGATCGCCTCGATTAAAGTCTCCAAGGTCACACATTTTCGACGTTTGATAGCCTCCAAAAGGAATACAAAATGCAAATGCTATTTCGCGTTATGCCAGCTGCCATCTATATGGCCGCTCTATTTGCAATCATCTCATCGACGTTGATCGTTCGGCCATCGCATGTCGGCAGATCATTCAACCTACATTGCCAGTATGAGAAATACTCCGATTGCAGATTGGTGCCCTGAGATTGACGGCACGGTGTAGAGGGCCGGGGGAGCATACAGGGGCAGTGCGGATGAACGTTCAGCACAAAAGCAAGCGCGCAGACCAACCCCAACGGTGATCACGACAAACCGAAGCGGCTCGAAAGCCGCACCCGCACCCGAACCTGACAACGCTGCGCGTGCGACTTGCCCGCGCCTACCCAATACACAAGAGGACAAGAATGAACTCGATCAGAAAAACACGCCGTGTAGCGATGATGTTGAGCAGCGCCCTTCTTTTGGCCATGACTGGATCAATCACCGTTCCTTTGTTTGAGATCAGTCAGGCTATAGCTGCATCATCTACAAAGATCGATGCAGCCCAATTGCAACTCAATATGCGCCGGTCTCTTTCAACCATTCTTGTTGCTTACAAAAACGAACCCAAAAAAGGCTCGCGGGTAGATGCGATGCTTATGAAAGCGACAAACGAAGCACTGCAGGCACTTGGGGGCCTTGAAAAAGGTCTTAACTCCCGCGACCCAAAGAAAATGACGACTGCTACAAGCAGTCTCTCTGTTGCAGTTGGCCGCATTGAAGCAATTTCGGATTCTGCCAGGATTGCCAATCCGACGGTGCGCGAAGGCGTCAGGGCTCTTTCCGCCAACTGGGCCGCCTATGGGACGCGCTATGCGCTTAACGAACCAGTCAAATCAAAACCCGTGAAGGCAAGTTTCGAGCAGGTAAAAGAACTTAAGGCGCAGGTAACTAAGCTTCGCTCACAGGTGAACAGGCTGCAAATCGAAACAAGGTCAAATACCCAGCTCGCAGCCAATGTCAGAAGACTGTCGTCCCAATTGGATCAGGTCGAACAGGACCGTATTGATGACGCAAACTATCAGCGAACCGTCTTTCTCCTCGGTTCGTTTATGGGCTGGATGGACGGCTATCGGGTCGTCACGACGACCTACTACCCGGCTTATACCCGCTACTTCGTAGTGGAACGGGTTACCTATGAATATTGGCAGACCTGCTGGTCCGACTATTACGAGCCTTATTACACCTATACAGACTGGGGCTACTACGACGATCCGTTTACGCCCACTGTTAACATTAACATCAATATCGACGCATCGACACAAGTGGTGGTCAACAACTACGCTGAACAGAACGTCAGCGTCATGATTGACGAGAGTCATCAAACCGAAAATTATTTCGAGAACCTGCCAATTGCAGAAACTGACATCGACATGAAGCAGGTGGACTACACACCTTCCACACCCGCTTATGAATTGGACAAAGAAGCCGCCAGATCCTCATTGGACTCTCCAGAAACGATAACCGCTCCGATTGAGACAGGCAGCCAGATCGAACCCAATGACAATACTGCCGATGAAACTCTAACGGGCGATTCAAATACACGAGTGCCGTCGACCGCAGAAGAACCGGTAGTTGAGCCTATCGTCCCGGGTAGCGAACCGGAGGAAAAAAAGAGTAGCGCGCAGCCTGAACCATCCGTCAGCACCTCGGAAGAGGCGATAATCATTGATCAGGATGAACAATCCCCCTCCACGAAAAAAGAGCAGGTCATCGAGCCTTCCGACAATAATGATGCGAACGTGCAAAGGCCTGATCGCGAGCCGGCGGCAATCGACGAAACGTCGCACGAAAGCGAAGATGAGCAGCCTGCTCAATGAGAGCAGGCATATGTAAGCTTTGCCGCCTGATGAGCCGTGTTCCAGTGATTGATCGGATCTGATTGAGATTAAGGGTGTGATCAAACAAAAGGTCGCGAAGCTTATCTATGCTGGAAACCATGACCGATACCAACACTAACGCTACGTGCCGCTCCTTACATGCAAGTGCCTGACAGGCTGCGGCCCCGAATGGGACGGAAATCGATATCCAATCCTGAAAGCCGTCATTCCGCTTTCGGCCCCATCTCGGCCGTTCAAGTGAACCTCAATGCTTGCTCTTGGACCCACTTTGCTTCCTACGCCTTGAGTTGGCTGCCGGGTTACTCATCGTGCTGAGCCGATCTGGTTTCCGTACCAGAGATGAGATCGACACCACTGCTACAAGTTTTTTCTGTCGAGCCAATCGCGGATCGCCTGTATGTGCCCAGCCTTACGTTCCAACGGCAGCCAATGGCCGCTGGGCAAGCTCACAAAACTCAGGTCACCGCAGGCGGCGCGCATTGGATCCCCCTGGCGATTGCCGAGGATGCTGCAGATCTGGTCATAGTCGCCGTTGACGAACAGCACCGGCATCGACAATCGACCTTCATCGGGCGCTTCCCGCGCATAGGCAATGTTGGCTTTGTCATTCACATACCAGGAGCAAGGCGGATGGAAACCGTGCGTGTCGAACGACTTTACCAGCGCCTCGAAGTCTGCCACTGGCCATAGAGCTGCATCGGGCCGCGTCGGCGGGGCACGGTGGGCAGCTCCGAAGCGGCCTCCGTTGCGCGTGACTTTAGCCATCGGTGAAACCGTGCCGACGGAAGCAGGACTGCCGGATCGATAAGCCGATGCCAGATATGCGGCCTTGTCAGTATCGAGGTCGGCGACCGCCTGGTCGAAATGCGTATTATAGTAGCGGGCATAATCCCACTGGCCATCGGGATACTCTTCGGCGGGATAGATATCGCGGTCGACCAGCGAGACGAGCGTCTCCAGGCGGGGTGGCGACAAGAACTGTTCCAAATCATACGCTAAGGTAGAACACACAGTGAATATGCAGAGGACGTCTCCTTACGCTGCGCGGACCATGCTCTTTTGGATACGCAGCGGTCTGAATCCACCAATCAGATCCGGCCGTTCGTCCCAGGAATAAATGCCGGTAAGATTTATGTGCTCCCAACACAGTGGAGAAATATGTTTCAGCACTTCATCCGGGATCTGCCGCCCCTGCTTGCGAAGTTGCTCGACGGAGCGGTCGAGATAGACTGTGTTCCAGTGAACGATGGCACTGACCACCAGATTGAGACCGGAGGCGCGGAATGCCTGACTGTCGAAAGAGCGGTCACGAATTTCCCCACGTTCATGGAAGAATACGGCACGTTTTAGTTTGTGGGCTGCTTCGCCCTTGTTAAGTCCAGCTTGGCATCGCCGTCGCAAGGCAGCGCTCGAGTACCATTCAATCATGAATAAGGTGCGTTCGAGGCAACCAAGTTCCCGCGATGCTTTGGCGAGTTGGCTGGGATTGGGGGAGGCGGCCAGTCGTTTGAGAATGGTGGAGGGTGCAACCGTTTTGGTTTTGATCGATGCAGCAAGGTGAAGCAGATCATCCCAATATTGCAGGATAAGGTCAGAATTAATGGGAGCTCCAATGTGATCATTAAGCGCCGGATAGGCGTCCGCTTTTTCAAATGTATGGAATTTCCGATCCTTCAAATTGCGCAACCTCGGCGCGAACCGCTTTCCGATAAGTGCAAATAATCCAAAGACGTGATCGCTGGACCCGCCCGTGTCAGTAAAGTGCTCCCGGATGTCGAGAGTAGTTTCATGATCGAAGAGACCGTCGAGAAGGTAAGGAGCTTCGCTTTCTGTTGGGCTGATCGGTAGAATGCTGAAATAGCCATACTGATCGGAAAGGTGACTATAGAACTTTGAGCCCGGTTCGCTGCCATAATGCAAGTTGATATCACCGAGGCCCGCCGCTCTGTCGCTGGCGCGAAAGAACTGACCGTCAGACGAGGCTGACGTCCCGTCACCTCCATAATCGCGCATGCGGATTTTTAGAGTGATGGTCAGTCACGCATGCCTGCGCCAGTCGATACGTTTCCGCGCGCGCGTGGAACATTCGCACCCAACTGATCTGGTGCGGACTGACTCCTTTCGACGCCGCAGCCATCCGCTTCGGGCCAAGATTGGTGGCATCGGCAAGAACACCTGCCAGCATGGCAGCGTTGCTGCGGTGGCTCACCAGTTCGAACATGGGTAAATTGATCTCCGAAGTTGGTCCAGCGGTGCACATCTGTCAGAAGATCAGGCACCTCGATCAACGGATACATTTCACTCAGTTCCCAGTCTAGATCTTCGGCAGCTGCAGGCACCTCACTTGCCAGGGGCGAGACAATGAGCTTCTCGCCTTCGAGCCTGACGCCTTCAAGTTTGCCATTGCGCGCGCGATGGGCAAGTCGTTTCAGATTGAAGTCAAGAGCTTGCCGGATCTCGCTGAGGTATTCAATGCCATCACATTGTACACCAAGACCGAGTTTACCCGTGGATTTGAGGTCAACAAAAGTGGGACGTGGCATCAGATGTTCGTCCATGGGCCGGAAAGCGCGGCTCCCCTCTACCCAGATGTCTCCAGACCGGAGCCGTTCGCGCAGTACTGCCAGCGTCGCTATTTCATAGAGGCGGTGATCAGGTCTATCTTGTCCGAAGATCAGTTTGCGAGATTGCTCGGAAGGGTGAGCAACCGGCACATTGTCAGGTAGTGATCGTCGACGGTCATTGTTTAATGTCTTAAGCGTTTCGATGGCCGAAATCAGCGGATCGTGTCGGCGGGAAGAGCGAAACACGAAGGTCTGCAAAAACCGAACCGAATATTTGCGCAGGTTGTAATGACGTTCGACCGCCAGAAGCAAAGGATCTGGATCGGCTTCGGACACCATGGCTTCGATCACCGGCTTTGCTCGTAACAGTCTGTACCAGCCGACTTCTTGGTCAATCAGCTCGAGAGCATCCTGGTCAGTATCGTTGGCCATGACCAGAGCCCGTAATGTGTCGCGGAACATTCGAAGCGCATTGGTGGTTTCTTTTCGGCTCTCTCCGAGCCGTTGCTTCTTCTTGTTCTTCGTCTGGGAGAACAGCCGGTCGATCAGTTTGCCGAACATTGTGACTGCCGTGTCTGTGAGTTCTGGGCGAGGGTAATGAGCTGTACAACAATGGTGGCCCGGCGCCGCCCGGCATTGAAATCGGCGGCTAGCCAAGCGGGTGTTACATCCCCTTCTTTGACCATCTGGGTCCAGCGCTTCGAATGGATATGGTTTTGCAAATGGGGATCGATCGCAATGGAGCGTACGAATGATAACCGTTCAATGAGACCGACTAAATTATCTGCCCCCGGCGCATCAGGCGCTGTGCGTAACCAGCTGAAGCGAGTCTGACCGATGATAGTATCTACTTTGAGAAGATCATCCAACTCTTCAAGTCGTCTCTGGGAGAAGTTCGAAAGCAGCGCTGCTTCGGCACGCCGTCTCGCAATTGCTCTTGCTGCCAATCCAATCTTTTCAATACGGGAATCTGACGGTAACAATGCATTGCGACTTCGGAAGGCTTTGACCACCGCGGTGGCAATGTGCAGACCGTCGTCGGTTTCGATAGCGGCATCCATAGCCGCAAGTAGTGCGGCGCGTCGATCTGCAGCGGTTGCGTTGTGCTCTCCAAGGTGGGCAAGTAGTCGGGAAACATGCTCAACCCGGGTTGGTTCCCGATGTGCATAACGCTCGAAATTACCAACCCCGACAGCCAATTGCTCAGCAACGTAAGCCACAAAAGGAGCTGGAAGACATTCGTCCGAGCCGAGAACTCTACCGGGATATCGCATTATGCAAAGCTGCAGCGCAAAGCCAAGTTTGTTATGTGTACGGCGCCGAAGTTCGACTATCCAATAGATCGGCTGCCGTGAGAGTGTAATGCAGTATTAAGCTGTTTTCGTCATCCGGGATGCCGAGAAGCGCGTCTCGCTCTTCGGGTTTGAGAAGTCTTCGGCATCCCATTAATCACTCCAACAAAGCATTTATCGGTTGCTCGCTAAGGAGCGCTTTGTCTTGTCCGGACCCGGGTGTCTTTGTACAGTTCCCTTTCCGTCTGTTCACATCTTGTCTGGATTTATATTAACGGGCGTCCCTAACAGCTATAAAATGATATGGCGGTGAAACTTCAAAGTGCGCTAGACGCCGGTTGTGTAGCGCGTTCTTTTTTCGTTCTTCCTTAGCATATGATTTGGAACAGTTCTTGTCGCCGCCCAGATAACAACTGAGGCGTCCAAGGTCTACCCATCGCCATACCCGCCCTTCATTATTGAAACACAGTTCAGTGTGCGTCGTCATGCAGTGCCAAACAAGTTGCTTGACAAGCTTTGGATGCACGTATTTTAATCATGCCTATTGATTGCGCAACCTTTGTTGCACTCACATGACTTCAACAGTCGATGGGCAGTTTCGCCCCATGACGCCCCATCCTGTATGGGAATCGCGTCGTGGGGCTTTTGGTTTTGGCGGTTACAAATGGGAAGAGCAATAAAAGTTGGCATTCTATTTTCGACGATAGGTCCCTACGGAGCTATTGGTCGGGACAGCCGCGACGGTGCTGAATTTGCCATGGACGAAATAACGACGAAGCACCCCGGTGCCATCGAACCTGTGTTCATCGACCCGCAGGGACATATGCCCGGCTACCTCGATGGTGCGCGTTCCATGCTGCGTGAATATGGGTGCCGTCATATTGTTGGAACCATCACCTCGATTGCCCGCAAGGAAGTGATCCCACTCGTCGAAAAGCATGATGGCTTACTCTGGTATATGTGCCCCTATGAGGGGTTCGAAGCCAATGAGAATGTGATCTATACTGGCGCCTGCCCCAATCAGCACTTGCTACCGCTGTTCGATTATATGCTGCCACGCTATGGTCGGCGACCCTATCTGGTCGGTGCGAACTATGTGTGGGGATGGGAGATGAACCGGCTTGCGCGGGAGCTGATCCACCAGGCTGGCGGGGAGGTACTGGGAGAACGCTATCTGCCGCTGGAAGAAACCGCCGTTGAGCGTATTATCCTTGATATTGAACAGCGGCGGCCAAGTTTTGTCCTGAACAATCTGATTGGTCCGGCAAGCTATGCCTTTCTGCAGGCCTTCAAGGTCCTTGGTGATCGTGACCCAGCCTTTCTGCCGGAAAATTGCCCTGTTGTCAGTTGCGATCTTTCGGAATGCGAATTGGACGAGATTGGTAGTGGCGTGGCAACCGGGCATTTTTCCGTGGCGGCCTATTTTGACAGTCTTGTTTCGCCGGAAAATCTGGCTTTCAAGATAGACGCTTCCAAGCGCTTCGGTTCGCAGCGGCATCTTTCCAATATTTTTGCAAGTGCCTATACCGCCGTCAAACTCTGCGGCGAGACGATAATTGCGGCCGGAACCGATGATCCGCAAACCGTTCGCCGCCACTTATCCGGTGTACCGCTGTCGACTGTCTTCGGTGAGGTACAGATTGATCCAGATACCAATCACATGGCGCTGCCTTTCCATCTTGGCCGCATCAATGACGATAACGGCTTTAGCATTGTGAATTCACGGCCAGCAATTACCGCTGATCCCTATCTCACCAGGCGCCGGACGAAAATGCCTGTCAGATTGCGGATCGTTTCATGAAAGAGACCCCCAATTTCACCGGTCGGCGCGTAACCATCCTGCATCGATCGGATATAACCACGGAACGCCTGACACGCCAGCTCAAGCTGCTTGGACTTTACGTCACCGTGCAGTGGGAGCCATTAGCGCCCACGGATCTACCCGATATTGTTTTGGTCGATGCGGATCAAGGCTGGGATGATTTGTTGCCGTGGCCAGAAGGCAAAGCTCCACTGCCTGTTGTCGCATTACTCGGCTCGGAGGCGCCCGGGCGTATCGCCTGGGCGATGCAACAGGGTGCCGGGGCCATTATTGCCAAGCCCGTTGCAACATCTGCTGTTTACCCCACCCTTGTGATGGCCGTTGCAATTCATGCGGAACGCATGGCGGCAACCCGGCAATTGCAACACCTTGAAGAACGCGTGCGGCTTCGGCCATTGGTGCACGCGGCTGTCCAGAAAATCATGACCGCCCATAATGTCGATGAGGAACATGCCTACAGCATCCTGCGCAATTGCGCGATGCAAAGGCGCATGCCCATGGAACAGGTTGCGGCCCTCATTCTTGCCGGTGCTGAACCTCTGCCGGAGGCTGGCTGATGCGTGTTTTGAAAACCATGCTGCGTCAGCCATCGGCGCTGTTCGGTCTGATTATTGTTGCGCTGGTTGTGCTCATGGCATTGGGCGCTCCATTGATTGCGCCCTATAGTCCTGACAATCAGATGTTTGACGGGCTGTCGATAGAAGGCGCACCTCTTCCGCCCAGCGCCCAGTTCCTGCTCGGCACCGATACACTCGGGCGTGATCTATTCTCGCGCCTGTTGTTTGGTGCTCGTACATCGCTGGTTATCGGCCTTGTCGCCAACGGCATTGCAGTTGCGATTGGCCTGCTGGTTGGTATTCTGTCCGGCTACCTGCGCGGTGCCGTCGGTGGCCTGCTGATGCGGTTCACCGATCTGATGATGGCGTTTCCCGCCCTGTTGCTGGCCATTGTTCTGGCCGCACTGTTGCATCCGAGCCTTTGGATCGTCGCAATGGTTATTGCACTGGTCAACTGGGTGCAGGTGGCCCGCATTGTCTATACTGAAACGCGCGGATTGGTGGAGCGGGATTTTATTCTCGCCGAACGGTCCCTCGGTGCCGGGCACCTGCGCATTCTGTTCGTGCATATCCTGCCGCATCTGATGCCGACAGCCATCGTCTGGGGGACACTTGGCATTGCTACAACTGTTCTGCTCGAGGCCACGCTCTCTTTCCTTGGCATCGGTGTCCAGCCACCACAACCGTCCTGGGGAAACATCATCTTTGAAAGCCAGAGCTATTTTCAGGCGGCGCCATGGCTGGTGTTCTTCCCCGGCGCGGTCATCCTTCTGACAGCACTGTCATTCAATCTGGTCGGGGATGCGCTGCGCGATATTCTTGATCCCACTCAGCGCGGGAGGGGTTGATATGGCCCTGCTCATTGTGCGCCGTCTCGTGCAAACCGCGCTGATCCTTCTTGGCGTCGCTGCCATTACCTTCCTGCTCCTTTATGCCTTGCCTGCTGATCCCGCCCGCATGATTGCCGGGCGAAGCGCCACGGCACAGACGGTTGCCAATATCCGCCGGGAACTCGGCCTCGACCAGCCGTTGCTCGTGCAGTTCTGGACCTATCTGCAAGGCATACTCCAGGGCAATCTTGGGCGCTCCTACGCGCAAAAGACCGATGTGGGCGCGCTGATCCTCGCCCGACTTCCCGCAACCTTGATTTTGATGGCAGCTGGCATTTTCGTTGAGGTCGTTCTTGGCTTGATCCTTGGTATCATAGCCGCTTTGCGCCGTGGCGGTGCCATTGACCGCATGGTGATGATGGCCTCGTTTGTTGGTGTTTCAGCACCGCAATTCGTTGTCGCGCTGCTGCTTCTCTATGTGTTTGCCGTCACGCTCGGCTGGTTCCCGATGAGCGGTTTTGGCACTGCTGCCCATGTGGTGCTGCCTGCTGCGACCCTCGGCATTCTCGGTGCGGGCTGGTATGCCCGCATGGTCCGCTCCGCCATGATTGATGTGCTCAATCAGGATTATGTACGCACTGCCCGCGCCAAGGGGCTTTCATCGGCTCGCATTGTCCTGCGCCATGCGCTGCCCAACGCTCTTCTTCCCATCATTGCGATGATCGGTATCGACATCGGCCAGTTCATGGGCGGTGTCGTGGTGGTTGAGGCTGTTTATGGCTGGCCCGGCATCGGCCAGCTGGCGTGGCAGGCCATTCAACAGGTCGATATCCCGATCATCATGGGTGTCACCCTCGTTTCCGCGCTCGCGATCGTTCTGGGCAATCTGCTTGCCGACATCATTGCGCCGCTGATTGATCCGCGCATCCATGCGCGCTGAATTTCAACCAAAACAAGAAAAGGGAACAGAATGTTAAAACGCTGGCTTCGCAACACCACCATGGCAACGGTGCTCGCATTGGCGCCGCTGCCCGCTTGGGCACAGGAAACGCCGAAACAGGGCGGCGATGTCCTCATCACCTACAAGGATGACATTGCAACACTCGACCCAGCCGTGGGTTATGACTGGGTGAACTGGTCGATGATCAAGAGCCTTTATTCCAGGCTCATGGACTACACGCCGGGAACGCCTGATCTTGTTCCATCTCTTGCCCAGACTTTCGATGTCTCGCCGGATGGCCTGACCTATACATTCAAGCTGCGCACCGGTGTGAAGTTCACCAATGGCCGCGAACTCGTGGCGTCGGATGTGAAATATTCGATCGAACGCGCGGTCAATCCGAAGACCCAAGGCCCCGGCGCCGGTTTCTTCAGTGCGATCAAGGGTTATGAGGACGTGTCCGGTGGCAAGGCCACGACCCTTGAGGGTATCGAGGCTCCCGATGCCACCACGGTGATCTTCCATCTGTCACGACCGGATGCGACGTTCCTGCACGTTCTGGCTATCAATTTCGCTTCCGTCGTTCCGCAGGAGGCTGTTGAGGCCGCCGGTGGTGATTTCGGCAAGAAGCCCGTTGGCTCCGGCACATTCGTGCTGAAGGAGTGGACCATCGGCCAGCGTCTCGTGTTTGAGCGCAATCCCGATTATTTCGTCAAGGACATGCCGCATATCAACACGTTTACGGTCGAGGTTGGCCAGGAGCCGCTTGTTGCTCTGCTGCGCCTGCAAAAGGGTGAGGTCGATATCGCCGGTGATGGCATTCCTCCGGCAAAGTTCCTGGAGATCAAGAATTCTCCTGCCGGAGCCGGGATGATCGTGGACGGCGAACAGCTGCACACCGGCTATGTCTCGCTGAACACCAAGATCAAGCCATTCGACAATGTGAAAGTGCGTCAGGCGGTGAACATGGCCGTCAACAAGGAACGCATTACCCGCATTCTCAATGGCCGCGCCACACCGGCCAATCAGCCCCTGCCGCCCGCAATGCCCGGCTATGACAAGAGCTATACCGGCTATGCCTATGATGTGGCGAAAGCCAAGGCACTTTTGACTGAGGCTGGTTTCCCCGATGGGTTCCAGACAGTCCTCTATTCCACCAATACCGACCCGCAGCCGCGTATTGCCCAGGCAATCCAGCAGGATCTGGCGGCAATTGGCGTCAAGGCCGAAGTGCGCGCGCTGGCCCAGTCCAATGTGATTGCCGCAGGCGGTACGGAAGGCGAAGCGCCGATGATCTGGTCCGGCGGCATGGCGTGGATTGCTGACTTTCCCGATCCATCGAATTTCTACGGCCCGATCCTTGGTTGCTCCGGCGCGGTTGCCGGTGGCTGGAACTGGTCCTGGTATTGCAATGCCGATCTCGACAAGCGTGCGGTCGCGGCGGACTCCATGTCCGATCCGGCCAAGGCAACCGAGCGGGCCGCGGTCTGGGGCAAGATATTCACCGATATCATGGCCGATGCACCGTGGATTCCTGTGATCAACGAACGCCGTGTTGTTGCAAAGTCGCCGCGCATGGGTGGTTCCGACAAGATCTATGTCGATCCGACCCGCGTTATCAATTACGACGCGATCTACGTGAAGCAATAGCACTGTTCTTGTCTTCTACACCCTCGGGGAACACGCCCCGAGGGCTCGCATCATTTTCCCGGGAGATCTGACATGTGCATCGTCTGCACCCACACCATTCATCGCGCAAAACATCATTTCGGCTGGAACCACGATTTCGAACCAGCGGTGATTGCCAGGGCCGGTGAAACGATTCATTTCGAGTGTCTTGACTCATCCGGCGGCCAGCTTGGCAAAGGATCGACGCTGGAAGCACTCGATAGCCTCGATTTCAGCAAGATCAACCCCGTTACTGGCCCTGTCTATGTCGAGGGCGCCAAGCCGGGCGACGCACTGAAGGTGACAATCCGCCGCTTTGTGCCATCCGGTGTCGGCTGGACGGCCAATATTCCGGGCTTCGGTCTGCTGGCCGACCAGTTTCAGGAGCCCGCACTGCACATGTGGAATTATGATCCCATCAGCATGGCACCGGCACTTTACGGGCCCGGTGGCCGCGTACCGCTCAAACCTTTCGCCGGAACGATTGGTGTTGCACCGGCTGAAGCGGGGCTGCATTCCGTTGTTCCGCCCCGCCGGGTTGGCGGCAACCTCGACATACGCGATCTGACCTCAGGGGTGACACTCTATCTTCCGGTGGAAGTCGACGGCGCACTTTTCTCCATCGGTGATACCCATGCGGCGCAGGGTGACGGAGAAGTCTGCGGCACGGCCATTGAAAGTCAGATGGAAGTGGAAGCCACAATCGAGCTGGTGAAGGATGCGCGGCTGAAAAGCCCAAGGTTCACCACGACCGAACCGGTAACACGGCATCTGGATGGTGCGGGTTATGAGGTGACGACCGGCATCGGTCCGGACCTGATGACCGGCGCCCGCGAAGCTCTGATGCGTATGATCGATCTGCTGGGTGCAGAACATGGCATGAGCGCGATTGATGCCTATCTGCTCTGCTCCGTCTGCGGGGATCTGCGCATCAGCGAAATCGTCGATGCGCCCAACTGGGTGGTTTCCTTCTATTTCCCGAGGATCGTGTTCGCGTGATTGTGCCTGTTCCCATGCCTGTTCTGACTGTCCGCAACCTCTGCGTCGATGCCCGTACGCCGGAAGGGCGGCGACGGGTTCTTGATGATATCAGTTTTGACCTTAATCTCGGGGAAACGCTGTGCATCGCGGGCGAATCCGGTTCAGGCAAATCGGTAACGTCTCTTTCCATCATGGGGTTGCTGCCGAAAGCGTCGCTGCAGGTGGCATCGGGCAATATTCACCTTGGCGAGAAGAATCTGGTGGCCCTGTCAAATCGTGCCATGCGCAGTGTGCGGGGCGGCGACGTGGCCATGGTGTTTCAAGAGCCGATGACCTCGCTAAACCCTGTCATGTCGATTGGAGCACAACTAACCGAGGCTATTTCCGAACATCAGGGCAGCGAAGGCGGCACGGCGCAGACTATTGCACGTCAGATGCTGGACGCCGTGCATATTACCGACCCGGCACGTCGTCTGACCCAGTACCCGCATGAGCTTTCCGGGGGCATGCGCCAGCGCGTCATGATTGCCATGGCGTTGTCCTGCCGTCCGAAAGTGCTGATTGCCGATGAGCCAACCACGGCGCTTGATGTCACAGTGCAGGCGCAAATCCTCAAACTGATGCGTGAGTTGAAACAGGAATTCGGCGCATCGATTATTCTGATCACCCACGATATGGGCGTTGTTGCCGAAATGGCCGACCGCGTTGCGGTCATGCAGAACGGGCGCATCATTGAACAGGGTGACGTGCTGTCGGTCTTCGAAAAACCCACCCAGGCCTATACACAGGAATTGCTGGCGGCTGTCCCACGTCTTGGTGCACACACAGGCACCGATGGCCCGCCCCGCGTCAGCCCGCAGGTAACAACCGCTATTCCCACACCGCCCTCGCCAATCCTGCATGTGCGCAATCTGAATGTGACCTATGGCAGCCCCCGGTGGCTGTTCAAAGGCAAACCACAACTTACCGCTGTCAATAATGTCTCGTTTGAGTTGCGCGCCGGCGAGACATTGGGGCTTGTGGGTGAAAGTGGTTCCGGCAAATCAACTACAGGTAAGGCGGTTCTGGGCCTGATCCCCTTCACCGGTGATGTTGTCATCGATAACAAGAACATTGCCGGACTGAACGCACGCCAGATGCAACCGGTGCGCCGTTCGGCACAGATGATTTTTCAGGACCCCTATGCCTCGCTCGATCCACGCATGGCGGTGGGTGCTGCCATTGCCGAACCGTTGATCATTCACGGCCTTGGCGGGCGGAGCGAGCGCGACGACCGCGTAGCCGAACTGTTGCGGCGCGTTGGCTTGCAGCCCGACGCGGCAACACGCTATCCGCACGAGTTTTCCGGTGGTCAGCGGCAGCGTATCTGTATTGCACGGGCGCTTACCCTGCAGCCGAAACTGATTGTTGCTGATGAAAGTGTTGCAGCACTTGATGTCTCAGTGCGGGCACGCGTGCTTGATCTTATGCTGGAATTGCAGGAGACGATGGGGATCGCCTACCTCTTCATCTCACATGATATGGCCGTGGTTGAGCGCATGTCACACAATGTTGCCGTCATGCGTGGCGGACGCATCGTCGAGATGGGAACCCGGCGTGCAGTGTTCGAAAATCCGCAAGACGATTACACCAAAACGCTGATGGCGGCTGTGCCGGTCCCGGATCCCCGGGCACGCCACGTTGCGTGATCAACCGACCTCAACGCCGGCAGTTGGGCGTTACCATTTCTATAAAGATTTATGGCCATTCGGCATCGGTGTAATAGGACACACCCTCCGATTGCGCAGCTTCATCGGAGTTTCGGCGTCTGTCAACTGCCGTATGGTAGGACTTGGTATATCATAAAAATACCTAAGAATTTTTGTGTTGGGTTATGTGAATCCACAAGTGCTAAAAATCTTACAAAGAAGCTCTCATCGTGCGCAAAATACAAATTCGGGAGTGGCTAGAAAACGGCCCGATGCTGCCATTTGCGGTCCTGCCCGGATGACCACACGGCGTCACCAGGCGAATGGCTGGACTTAATCTGACTTTTGGTCAGAGGATGTTTTCCTTGGTCGACTGATGGATGACAAACCCATTTCATCCATCAAAACATACCCACCGGAGTTACCCTCGGACCAAAGGTGGTTCAAAGCTCTTCACTCTAACCTGCAGAGGCCAATATGAATGCCCCGAATTCAAGAAGCAACTCGAAGAAGCTGCGCCGCCTTTTGATTCATTGATACGTCTAGGGCTTTCGCAATCGGAAGCCGAAGATTTGACGTCAACATTTAAGTTGCCCATCAGATCCGGGCATAAAATAACTGATATAGATGATGCTACGTTGAATGATCTGTTTTCTATCTATTAACCAGAAGGCCCAAAGATTGGTATGGTGTCTTTCTACGACGATCCAAAGCCAGTCAATGGTCAATATATCATCGGAAACGTTGATACAGACATGCTAGTTCTGGATGTTTCAGGAGAGGTAATAGTGATGGACTATACATCTCCGACCAACATATTATGGAACTGTGCTGCTAGTAGTGAAAAGTTTCTCGCTGCTATGGTATTGGTTGCACAGCACTCATCCAGAATGATGATCTCTGAAGAAGATTCAGATATTGAATTTCAGGCCAGACACTCTCCGAATGTGTTTTCACCGCGGGGGCGCACGCTACGAGAATTTTTATCGGATGCTTTTAGGGGTAGAAGAAACCGGTCAATCTGGCCCAGTTGTTTGACAAAGGAATGTTTCTAACTTCGCTGCTACACACGATTAGTCTTGAAACAGCTTTAATAGAACTGGACCTGCTTAAACAGGTCCAGTTAATGGCGAAAGCCAATTGAACTCATTCGGCGATATCCACGCCGTCAAAACGATGGGACCCCAGCGGATCCAAGACATACCCGGAGATTTTTTTCGACATCGGCATTACCACCATCGAATGGTCAATCGATGCAATTGGGGCTTGTTCCTTGATAATAACTTGAGCCTTCTCATACAGTTTGGCCCGTTCATCTTGATCTGAAAGCGTCCGCGCCATCTGCAAAAGGGTATCCAGAGGCTGATAACACCAATTGGAAAAGTTACTGCCACCGACACTGGAACAACTGAAGAAGTAGCTGAGAAGGTTATCCGGATCACCATTGTCGCTCGTTCCACCCAGAATAACAGCACCATCGCGATCTCTGTCGCGTGCTTTTTTGAGATACTCTCCCCATTCATAGGATACAATTTCGACGGAGACCCCCACTTGCGCGAAATCTGCCTGGATCAATTCTGCAGTACGGCGGGCATTGGGCATGTAGGGCCGGCTGACGGGCATGGCCCAAACTTTCATAGCCAGATTTTTCACGCCTGCTTTCTGCAGTATCAGTTTGGCCTGAACCGGATCATAAACGTCGTCCTTAATGGCGTCGTTGTACCCCCAGACAGCTGGTGGCAATGGATTTTTTGCAACCTGCCCCATCCCCTGAAAGATCGCATCTACAATGGCTTTTTTATTGATGGCCATGTTGAGTGCTCGACGTACTTCGACCTTATCGAAAGGCGAAACGAGCGTGTTGTATGCGAGATAGGCGACATTCAACCCTGGCTCTTCAAGCACTGTTAGGTCTTTGTCGGCTTTTAACATTTCCACGTCAGCGGGAGCAGGATAAGATGCAATCTGACATTCACCTGCTCGAAGCTTTTGTAACCGTGTCGATTGATCCAGTGTTATGGAAAAGATCAGATTATCAATCGGCGGCTTTCCGCCCCAATAATCGCTATTGGCAATATATCGTATTGTTGCGTCCGGCTGGTAGTTGACGAACTGGAACGGCCCGGTTCCAATAGGCAATTCGTTGAATTGGGACATTTTTGCCTCTGCCCGCAACTGATCAGCATACTCTTTTGAAACGATTGATGCGAAATCCATTGCAAGATTCGCAAGGACCGGCGCACTTGGTGCAGTCAAAACGATCTTTACAGTCAAATCGTCGACTTTACTTATATCTTTAATGAGTTCTGTGAAACCCATCCCACTCGACATGTCCCAAGTGACCCCCTGGATGTAGGCGTGCCAAGGATCATTATTGTCAAGCTGACGCTTGAACGAGAACACCACATCGTCGGCGTTCAAATTTCGGGTTGGTGTAAAATATTCGGTCGTATGGAATTTTACATTGCTTCGAAGCTTGAATGTATATGTGAGATGATCTTCCGATATCGTCCAGCTTTCAGCCAACCCAGGTATGACTGTCGTCGTCCCGTTTCGAAACTCCACAAGACGATTATAAACCGGCTTCGATGAAGCATCCCAAGTGCTATTGGCTGAATAAAGAGCTGGATCAAACCCTTCAGGCGACGCCTCTGAACAATAGACAAGCGTTTTTGCCTGCACAGAAGTTATAAATGCCAGACTAAAAAGCACGGATAAAGCTGTGCTGACAAATTTTGCAGAATGTCGGACGTTGCCGAAATACATTTGATGTTCTCCTCTTCGTTTTTATGACCGGCATCAATCTCACCGGGTATCATCCCAAGGGATCACCATTTTCCCCAAACGGCTTGCGGCTTTGTCCAAATTTGCTCGGAGCAGATAAGCATAACCAGCTCATCGGCTTGTACTTTGAGAAATTGCTCGCCCTTTTCTGCAGTGGCTGATCGCGGATCGCCCATCGTTCCAGTGACAGGTGCCCGCTCTGGAAAGGCATAGAACCGCGAAATCCCCGATGGCACCACAACTGCGCCATCATGTTTTTCTGCAGCTTCGGCAAATCTTTCCACCCTTACCGCATCGCCTGCGATGGCCAACATGACAGACGACTCGCCTTCACACGCATGCGTGGGACCTGCGTCAACCTCGAAAATCGCAGCCAGTTTGTCAGGAGCAAGCATCCACGGGGTTGTTGCAACGATGGGCATTTCGTACTCAACCGCCAGCTCCCGGACCGCAACAGCCAAGGGATCGATATTGCCGCCGTGCCCGTTGACGATAAGCAGTCTCTGGAATCCGAGAACTTTGAGGGACCGGACAATGCTTTGCAAAACACCCCGATAAGCCGAGTAGTCGAGACTCACGGTTCCGCCAAATGGAAGATGATGTTCGCTCATACCAAGCCAGAGACCGGGCAGCACAGTTACCGAAGTATCCACAGCGACGCTTTTTGCCGCCAGAACCGATACGGCAAAGGCGCTCGCGGTATCTGTAATCACAGGTAGATGTGGCCCATGCTGTTCAAGCGACCCCACAGGCAATATGACAAGCGAATTGGATTGCCCCGCCCGCACTTTCAATTCCGGGGCAGTTAACCGCGCCCACTCAACTTCTGTTGTCATCGATCAAATGCTCCTCGAAAAACGACCGGAACCGGCTCGCAACTGTTAGAATGTTAATTGTGAATTGAAGCCCAGAACGAACATGATGAACTTGGAAATATCGATCATGTCATCTCCCTGATAGCGAATGGTGTAGCCGTCAGTGCGTTCGACAAACTTCAGATAGGAGAGATATTCCGCAGGAAGACGATTGCGGAATGTAATTTCCAGAACCGGTTTTTTCACGACAAGCGGACGCATCGAGCCAAGTCGGGTAAGCGCCGTCTTTACCCCAGACCGCACCTTTTCATGTGCAACGACAGGGGTAAGTGATCGCGCGGAACGTGTCCCATACGCCCATTTCACTGGCACTGTGACGATATCACCAAGGTTCTGGCTGATTTCCTCCATTGCAACATCATCCCCAGATGCCAGAATAACTGGAACTCCGAAGTCACCGGCAACGGCGGCATTGATACCTGCTTCAGGGACGACTTTGCCGTTAATCCGAATTTCGTGGAAGGCTGTCCCGCCTATTGTATGCGAGAGAACGCCACCCATATGGCTGGCTCCTGAGTGATAACCAATCAGCATCGCCCCGGCAAATGTTCCGACTTCAATGCCCTGCATCATCATAAGCGGGCGTGGCCAACTACGGACAATCTGAACATAATCGGGCAACTGCTCGATCTTTATGCTTTGTCCATTGCCATGGGAGTCACTCAGCACGATTTCTTCGACACCGTTTTCATGGGCAGCTTCGCAGGCGGCGACAACAGTATCGGTCATCCAGTCCCGTGCGCGTTCGTATTCGAAGCCCTCGGGAGTCAGATGATCCCGGCTAACAACACCGACAATACCCTCAATGTCAGCAGAAATGTAAAGACGCATGCTTTCTTCTCCCCGTTGCAGAGCTTAGGATTAATACGAGATTGACTTTCGTACAATAAACATAATTTATCTATAGGAAAATTATGTTTCCCAGTTTTCGGAGGATACCTTGAAATTATTCATTGCGGGTTTGGATACGGAGACAAACACATTTTCTCCAATCCCTACGGGTTACGAGGCATTTCGGGAGAACCAGATTGCGCATGGCGACGCAACCTCAAGGCCGCTCAACTGCTGCTCGTCTCAATTGCATATCTGGTTAAACGCAGCACACGCCCGCGGATGGGACGTCGTCGAAAGTTTATGTGCAGTAGCTGAACCGGGCGGGACAACAACCCGGACAACATATGAAACCTTTCGCGATGAAATTCTTAACGACCTGCGTGCAGCAATGCCAGTCAATGGCGTGTTACTCGCACTGCACGGCGCCTGTGTTGCTGAGGGTTACGACGATGTGGAAGGCGATCTGTTGTCCCATGTTCGCAAGATCGTGGGCCCGGATGTTCCGGTCGGTGCAGAACTTGATCTGCACTGCCATTTGACAAGGTCAATGCTCGATAACGCCACCATGCTGGTTGCCTACAAAGAGTATCCACACACCGATATCGAAGAACGCGCGGATCATATTTTCGAGCTTCTGGTTCAAGTTTTGGAGGGCACGTGCCAACCAGTGATGGCAGAATTTGATTGCCGCATGATCGGTACGTTCCGGGTGCACGAACAGCCTCTGCGCGGCCTGGTGGATCGAATGAAGGCCATGGAAGGGCTGAACGGCATATTGTCCGTTTCCTTTTGCCACGGTTTCCCATGGGGGGATGTAACCGATGTCGGCGCGAAAATGCTGGTTGTTGCTGATCGCGATATCGCCAAGGCTCAGCAGCTCGCCGCGTCATTTGGACAGGAAATATTCAACCTGCGCGAAACGCTGAAACCGAGCCATAGCAGCATCGATGATGCGCTTGACCAGGCATTGGAAGTGCCGCATGGCACTGTTGTGCTTGCCGACGTATCAGACAATGCCGGTGGTGGTGCTCCGGGAGATTCAACATTTGTACTCAGGCGAGTAATCGAACGAGGTATAAAGGACGTCGCAGCATGTCTTTATTGGGATCCCATTGCCGTCAGACTTTGTCATGAAGCAGGAGAAGGCGCTGTCCTGCCACTGAGAATCGGAGGCAAAATCGGCCCGGCGTCTGGTCAGCCGCTTGATCTGACTGTTACCGTGCGCAAACTCGCCTCCGGGATAACACAACGCTTTGGGATCGTTCCTCTCTCAATCGGCGACGCCGCATGGGTAAGTTTCGAGGGAGTGGACATTGTTCTCAACAGCCTGCGTACACAGACGTTTCATCCCGAATGCATGACCGCGCTTGGACTTGACCCGACAAAACGGAAAATAGTAATCGTGAAATCAAGCAATCATTTTCGGGCCGGTTTTGAACCCATAGCAAGCAAGATCCTGTATATTTCTGCTCCAGGCGCGTTACAGCCTCATTTTGAGGATGTGCCTTACACGAAACTGAAAAAATCATACTGGCCAAAAGTGGAAAACCCCTTCGCGGATGCATCGGCGTAAGAGCAATCGGCGGCGCACTCAAGCCACGTATTCAAGTTTGAGTGCAGCCGTTACGCCAATATGCAGCGAACTTTGTGATCGGATATTCTGGCCTCACGTGAGATTTCGAAATTCGGCTTGATAGCTGCCACTGTCGCAAGGTCTTGCGGCTTTTCACATTCGGCAGAAGAAATCAGACAGCGGTCGCGGTAATAGCAGCCTGTCGGCAGACGCCGATTGTTGGGAAGTTCGCCAGTAAGACTAGCGTCCACTTCCTGAAGAGAGTTCTGAAGGCTAGGAACACTGGCGAGTAAGGTCTTGGTGTACGGATGTGCAGGATGATCAAATACTGCTGCCGATGCTCCTGTTTCTACTATCTGACCGAGATACATCACCGCCACGCGGTCGCAGAAATGCCGGATGAGCGAAACATCATGCGAGATGAATAAATAGGACAGGCCCAATTCACGCTGTAACTTCAGCAGCAGATTTATAATTTGGGCTTGTACCGACACATCAAGGGCTGACGTCGGCTCATCAAGAATAAGAAGCTCCGGATCGGTACTGAGTGCCCGTGCGATAGCTATGCGCTGCCGCTGCCCACCCGAGAATTCATGTGCCAAACGGTCGAGATGTTCAACCCTCAAGCCGACTGACACTGCGAGCTCCCGCGCCCGAACCCGTAAAGCCGCCGTCGACATGCCTCCCCTGATGTGCAGTGGTTCTGTGATGAGACGCCAGACCGGCAGCCTTGGATCAAGCGATGATTGAGGATCTTGAAAGACGATCTGCATCTTCTGACGGATTTCCGTCTTCTGCCGACCGCTTATTGCCGCAAAATCATGCCCCTCAACCACAATCCTCCCGCTTGTGGGAGCGATGAGGCCTATCACCGCCTGCACAAGCGTGCTTTTCCCGCATCCGGATTCGCCGACGATACCCAGACTCTCGCCAGGCAATACGACAAGATCAACGTTGTTGACTGCGTGCACCTCGGACATGGCGCGGCCAAACCAATTTCTTGCACCTGGAAAACGAACTGTAAGATTTTCCACGCGAAGAAGAGGAGCTGCGTTCATGGTCAAGCCTCACTCGATACAGGGGTTTGAGATTTCAACCGCTGCCAGCAGGCAACTGCCTGTCCACCCGCAAGTGTCGTGGACTGAGGTTTTGCATAGCAACGCTCATCCGCTTCCTGACAGCGGGGGCGATAGAAACACCCCGCGGGCGGATCGATAAGATTTGGGACAGTGCCCGGAATGGATTCAAGTTGCGCCTTGGGTTGCACACGCTCCGGCAAACATCGCAAAAGCGCGCGGGTGTAGGGGTGCTGGGGAGTGTCAAGGACGGCGCGGGTTGGACCCGACTCGACGATGCGGCCTGCATACATGATGTAAAGTCGATCACATATCTGGGACACCACGGCAATATTGTGGGAAATGAAAACCACAGAGGTACCGGTCCTGCGCGCACGGCCCTGAATAAGGCGAAGAATCGCAGCCTGAACCGTGACGTCGAGCGCTGTTGTCGGCTCGTCAGCAATGATCAAGCCGGGGTTGCACGAGAAGGCCATCGCAATAAGCACGCGCTGACGCATTCCTCCCGAAAGTTCAAAGGGATAGGCCTGCATGATGCGTGAAGGTTGCGGTATCAGCATATCCGACAGGATATTAGACGCGACAGTTTCAGCGGCCCTCCTGCTGATTGCCTCATGACGCCGTATCACTCCAACAAGTTGCTTGCCAATGCGAATGGTAGGATTGAGTGCATTCATCGGTTCCTGAAAAATCGTCGACACCAGCTTGCCGCGAACCTGTTGCAGCTCCTCATCGCTCATTACGGTCGGATCACGCCCGAATAGCCTGATTGAGCCTTGCGTGATCCTATAGCGGCCTTCTGGCAAAAGGCGCGTTGCTGCCATTGTGCTTACAGACTTTCCACAACCTGACTCGCCCACAAGACCGACTATTTCCGCATTACCGACCTGTATTGTCACGCCATCAAGCGCTTTGACTGCACCGCCATAAGTCGGAAATTCGAGCGAAAGATTTTCGATGCTCAACGCATGCGGCTTCATTGCGGTATCTGTCATTCGTTCGGCCCCAATCGTGGATCCAGCATGTCACGAATACCATCACCCAAAAGATTGCATCCCATGGCAGTCACGAGGATAGCGAGCCCCGGAAACGTGCCATACCACCATTGGTCGAGAATGAAGCTTCGGCCACTGCTGACAAGAGCTCCCCATTCCGCCGTCGGCGGTTGGGCACCAAGGCCGATGAAGCTGAGGGCAGCTGCTATGAGCACAATGCCCCCGAGATCGAGCGTCGCCTGCACAATGAGCGGCGAAAGCGCGTTCGGCAGCAAATGCCAACGCAGGATATAAAGATTGGATGCGCCGAACGTACGCGACGCCTTTACAAAGATGCGCTCCCGCAATGAGAGGGTCTGACCTCGGGATAGTCTTACATAGGCTGGTATGCGGACAATCGCGACAGCAAGCATCGAGTTGAACAGGCTCGGGCCCAATGCAGCGGCCAGGGCCATGGCGAGTACGAGTGCGGGCAGAGCGAGAACGACATCCATGGTCCGCATCATCGCGCTATCGAAAACACCGCCGACCACTCCGGACAGGCAACCGAGAAAGACGCCCGCACTCATTGAAATGAATACGATCATGAAGGCAGCACCACAGGATGCACGCGAGCCGTAGACAACACGCGAAAACAGATCCCTGCCAACTTCATCAGTCCCGAACCAATGAATGGAACTCGGCGGTAACAGCCGTGACGAGAGCATGACCTTGTTCGGATCGTAGGGAGCGATGAAAGGCGCGCCAATCACCATGATGATGACGAGTAATATGATCAAGAAGCCAATTATCGTCAAAGGGCTACGCCGCGTCAGATACCACAGGAAGTGCAAGCGCGAACGAGGCATCGCAAGAGCCGTATGGGTACGCTTCTCAGGATTTATCGTCGTCATTATCCAACCTCCCGGATCTGCGGATCAGCAAGCATATATGCCAGGTCAATCAAGAGATTGATGAGAACGTAACCGATCGAGGCCACCACGGTAAAACCCATGATGGCAGGAAAATCGAGTGTTTGAATCGAGGTGACAACGTAGGTGCCCATTCCCGGCCACGCGAATATGGTCTCAGTGAGCACCGCTCCGTATAAGAGATCACCCATTGCCAGCCCCAGCAGTGTAATCGAGGGTATGAGCGCATTGCGCAGCGCGTGATTGAAAATGATGGCCCTACGACGTAGACCACTGGCACGGGCCGTTCGAATATAATCCTCCTGCAGAACGTCGAGCATTGAAGCACGGATTTGCCGGGTGATAACGCCAAGATTGGCAAACGCCAAGACAAAGGTCGGCAGGATGAGATGACGTACGGCGCTCAGAAAGGCGTCAAACCTGCCCTCGAGCAGCGTATCGATCAGAAAAAAACCTGTTACCCGCTGAGGCGAGGCAAATTGCATGGCAAGCCGGCCACTGCCAGGCAGTATCTGAAGCTTGGCATAGAACAGCAAAATGACGACCATGCCGAACCAGAACACCGGCATTGAAATCCCGCAAACGGAGATCGTACGGGCTATCTGATCAATCGGGCCATCCTTGTAGATCGCGGAAAAAACCCCAAGCGGTATACCGATGAGGACTGCCAACACGAGAGAAATACATCCAAGCTCCAGTGTTGCCGGTAGAAATGTGGCAATATCGGAAGCGACCGGCCGGCGCGTCCGCAACGACGTCCCAAGGTCCCCATGCACCAGATTACGCACATAGATGACGAACTGATCGGTCACAGGCCGATCAAGACCAAGGTCGCGGCGCACGTTCTCCAGCGTCTCTGCACTTGCGCGGTCGCCAGCGATCATGCGGGCAGGATCACCCGGGATCAGATGTGAAATGGTGAATGTAATGATGGCAACGCCGAAAACGACAAAGAACAATAATATAAAGCGCGGTACGATAATTCGGGCGATTGTCATAAACATCAGTCCTCATTTCGTGCAGATTTTGTATTCTTCACATCATTAAATGTACGCATTCCGCTTCCGTCCTTTTGGAACAGAATTTTACGTTACCTCCTGCCAATCAGCGTGTCGGCAGGAGGTAAGGGTGCTGCGGCCCTGACTAATCCTTCTTCGACATCTTTGCGAAGTTGTAGACCTGGATCAGCATCGGGTTATAAACATAACCTTCGACTGCGGCGCGCCTGGCAAAAATATCATTCTTTTGAATGAGATAGAGATAAGGTGCATCCTGTGTGGAAAGCGTCTGTGCTTCCAGATAGAGCTTTTCGCGTTTGGGTTGATCGACGATGCTCGCCGCCTCGCGAACCAGATCGGTCACCTTCGCATTCTCGTAGAATGCACGGTTTCCTGGCCCCCCCATCCTTGCCGGATCAAACCAGTAATTCATGAACATGTAAGGGTCGGCAAAGTCAGGGGTCCAGGCACCGGGCGCAAGGTCATAATTGCCTTTGGCGGCCATTTCGCGCTTTGTGGTATCGGCAACGGCCTGCAAATCCAGTTTGATACCTATTTCTGCCAGACTGGCTTGCAAAGCAAGGCCAACGGGCTCCCACGATGTATCAGCTTGCGAAAACGTATAGGTGAGATGGATGTTCGATTGTCCCGCTTCTTTCAGAAGCGATTTGGCTTTTTCAATGTCGTAGCTGTACTGGAAACCGGACGGATCATGCCCCCACATTCCGTCAGGCACCGCGCCACGCATCTGTTCCGCCTGCCCTTGCATGATACCGTCGACAATACCTTTGTAATCGACCGCGTAGGCAATGGCCTGCCGCACGCGTACATCGTCCAATGGCGGTCGTTTATTGTTGAGATAGACATAGCTCACATAGAGACTGGGATTGCTTTCGACGACAATTGCGGGCTCCTTCTTCAGCGCCTCGGCCTGATCAACCGGCACCTGTTCAATAATATCCGCATCACCATTGACGAGTTGCAGGCGCCGGGCGGACACCTCACCCATCACCCGTATTATGACCTGCCGTAACGAAGGTGCCGGTCCGGAAAAATGGGCGTTCCGATCGAGCACGATACTTTGGTTACGTTCCCAGCTTGCAATTTTGTATGGACCACTGCCTGCCGTGTGTTCGGCGAGCCATGCCTTGGCCATGTCACCATCAACCTCATGCTCCATTACCTTTGGGTTGACAATAGCCGCCCCTGACACAGCCAGAGTCGACAAAAATGGAGCGAAAGGTGCAGACAGAACGAACTTCACGGTCATTGGATCGATGACCTGAACTTCCTGCAGCACGGGAAATGAATCGGATGGTCCAGCCTTCAGCTTGAGCAGGCGATCAAAACTGAATTTAACTGCAGCAGCATCGACTGGCGAACCATCGTCAAATTTATGCCCCGCCGCGAGTTTGATTGTCCACACAAGGTTGGTGGCATCAACCGACCAACTTTCGGCAAGTTCAGGTTCAACTTCGGTGGTCGCGCCCTTGTAGGCAACCAGATGTTCGTAAGCGGCGTAGATGAGGGTATAGCCGCTGTTGCTGATTTCTACGCCCGGATCTGCCGTGGGCGGATCTTCAGCCCGCGCAAGAACCAGAACATCAGTCGCAGCCATCGCACTGCCGCTAACCGATGCGGCGAGCAACAGGGCAAGCCCCACTTTCTTCCAATTTGAGAAAACCATTTTATACCCTCTGAGGTTCGGCGGACACGAACGGTGCCTTGTTTCCGGCAATTAATCCGCAAAATCAGAATAGGTAATGATTTTCCTAAGCGCAACTTATTTTCTTATCGTACTTGTTTTACTCGTATTCTTAGATTTCTTTTTCATGCTGGAAACTTCACCATCAGCACCGACCAATGAGTTGATGAGTTCCTTTTCGGATGTCGAGCAGACACACAGGATTCTGGCGGGCGCATCGCTGATCGAGAGATAAGCATGCCCCATTGACGCATCGAAATAGACAGAGTCTCCAGCCTTCAGGGTTACCGGCTCATAATGCTCCGTATGCAGCTCCAGCGATCCCTCGATAACATAAGTGTACTCCTGACCATCGTGATGGATAAACTCGCCAAACTCCTCCATCGAGCGGGCATGCAGAACGGCAAGAATGGGCACCATGGATTTCTTGGAAATCTCTGTACATAGATAGAGATAGTCATAGTTGCCAGTTTGAATAAGCCGCCCCTCGCCTTGCCGGCTTATTGCCCTGCGCCCCAAAAAACTGGGCGTTGCGTCTGTCGATCTGGTGCCGAAAAGTTCCACGATGTCGACCCCAAGGCCCGCCGCCAATTGAACCAGGCGATCATAGGTCAGGGACATCTGGTTATTTTCAACTTTGGAGAGCGTAGACACTGCCAGTCCCGTCATCTCGCTGACTTCAAGCAGAGTCCAGTGCTTACGGATACGAATGTCCCGGAGAAAATCACCCAATCCAGTTTTCTGATCAGTCATTGTAATTTTATCATCCTGCAATTTTTCAAATGAACGGTACTACAGCGTATGGATCGACGCGATAAGGAAAATTTACTTGATCAATAATAAAATTATGTTTCTTATACGCTAAATTCAGGAGTGATTATGTTTGATTTTGTGATTATCGGTGGTGGTATTGCGGGAGCGTCCGTCGCTTACGAGTTGGCTGCCTGTTCATCCGTGCTCCTTATCGAGCGGGAAGCGCACTGCGGTTATCACACCACCGGAAGGTCTGCAGCGCTTTTTTCGGAGAATTATGGCAACGCGACAATCCGTGCCCTCACTCGTGCCAGCCGCAACACATATGAAACTCCGCCTGAGAATTTTACGCAGAATGCACTCCTTACCCCGCGCGATGTCATGTTCATTGCCAGAAAAGACCAGATGGCCAGTGTTGCAGCAATGTCGGACATATTCGAAAGTGGTGGGAAAAAGTCTCGTCTCCTGACCACTGAGGATGTATGCAGCCGCGTATCCATTATGCGACCTGATTATGTTGCCTGCGCATTACTCGACGAAAGCTCCATGGATATTGACGTCCATGCCTTGCATCAGGGTTACCTGCGAGGCGCCCGTTCAAGAGGAGCACAGATTGCAACATCAGAAGATGTTCTCAGCCTGATGAGAAATTCAGCGGGCTGGGAGATCACAACACCAAAGACAACCTTTCAAGGTGCGGTAGTGATCAACGCGGCGGGGGCCTGGGCCGATAGTCTGGCAACCGCCGCCGGAGCTTCCACTGTTGGCCTTACTCCTCTTCGCCGGACAGCGATGATACTGAATGCCCCTGAAGGTGTAGATGTGTCTTCCTGGCCTCTCGTGCTTGATATTGATGAAGAATTCTATTTCAAACCGGAAGCAGGTAAGCTGCTGGCTTCTCCGGCTGACGAAACGCCAAGCGTGCCCTGCGATGCACAGGCAGATGAAATGGACCTGGCAATCGCGATTGATCGCATACAACAGGCGGCTGATTTACCTGTTAGAACCATATCAAGACATTGGGCTGGCTTGCGCACATTTGCAGCGGATAGAAGTCCTGTCGTGGGCTACGATCCCCATCTCCCAAGCTTCTTCTGGCTTGCCGGCCAGGGCGGCTATGGCATCCAGACGGCACCGGCACTTGCAAAAGTAGCTGCTTCGCTGGCCTGCGGTGAGGTTGTACCAAGTGCAATCCTTGACGAAGGCTTCGACGCCAGCGCCGTTTCGCCTTCTCGCGTTCAGCTCACATCGCCGGTATCAGACAAGACTGACATCTAGATTATCAAGAGGACGAGCCTATGCCATTCAATACGGATGCCCTTGCTTCGATGGTTCTGGACGACACGATCAAGAGCTTTCCATTTGGACAGCGCATGGCCTTGGCTGAGGTTGGCCAAAAACACTGGAACGTGCTGAACGGTGATATCCCCCTCCCTGCAGCAATCATCCGCTCGGATGCTCTTATGCATAATTCACGCTGGATGAAGCGGTTCGTTGCCGAACGGGGTGCACTGATTGCTCCTCATGTCAAAACGACAATGTGTCCGCAGATAATGGCCCGTCAGATTGCCGATGGTGCGTGGGGATTGACCGTTGCGACAGTTCACCAGATGCGTGTTTGCCACAGCTTCGGCGCAGACAGGATCATCCTTGCTAATCAGGCGGTGGGGGCCGCAGAGCTTGATGCGATTATTGCAATGGTGCAGTCGCCTGAACTCGATTTCATGATGATCGTTGATAGCGTTGAAGGGGTGAGAGCCGTCGCGGACGCGGCTCGCCGTAATCATTTACAGCATCCTGTTCAATTGCTTATCGAACGCGGATACAAAGGCGGACGTACCGGTTGCCGGACCAATGAGCTTGCAACAGAACTGGCCATCCAAATCCGGTCCACTCCCGAGGTACGACTGATAGGAATTGAAGCCTTCGAGGGATTGATCAAAGCGAAAACAGGCTCTCAGGAAGATGCGGTTGCAGCGTTCGTCGGTGACATTGCGGCTCTCGCGCAGTCCTTTCATCGTCAGAGCCTATTCGAGACCGCTGATCCCATCATCTCGGCTGGAGGATCTTCGTATTATGATATCGTCCTTGAACAACTGTCCAAAACCGGATTGCGTGTGGTAACACGCAGCGGCTGCTACGTTACTCATGATTCAGGTATTTATCACACCCATCACGACCGTTTGAAATCTGCGGTTGGTGAGCAGGATGGTTTGAGGCGTGCACTCGAGATCTGGACCTATGTACAGTCAATCCCGGAGCCCGGGCTTGCGCTGCTGACCGCCGGACGTCGCGATTGTGGGACCGATGCGGGGCTGCCAGTGCCATTGCTGCTGGCCAATTCCTCGCGCCGGCCAAACTATCTTCCGCCAGAGTGCAAGATCATCGACATCAACGACCAGCATAGTTTCATGCGGTTCGATCCCGGTTTGAACCTCGCATTCGGCGACCGCATTGGCCTCGGGATTTCGCATCCCTGTACCACGTTCGATAAATGGGAAATCATCTATCTGGTAGACGACGATTATAACGTACAGGAAGTGTTCAAGACGTTTTTCTGAACTCTGGCAGCATCATTCACCCACATATCCCGTGAATTTGGCGTGAAGTTCCGAGACTTTGTTCATGCGCTTTTCAACCGAAACACCCAGTTCGTTGAAGACACCGTTTAGCAGCAAATTACCCAGACTGGCCATCTGCGCCGTTGATTCCCAAAACATATCAAACTCTGTTGGAACGACGAACATTTCGTCGACCAAATCATGACCCCAATCACAGAATGCATCTGTGACGAGCGTAATGGGGATTTTTGCACTTCGGGCCTCGCGCGCCAATGATATTGCCAGCTGGGAGTAGCGACGCGCTTCGAAAAGGACGAGACAGGCGGATTTTGGTGGCTCCATAAGAATTTCATGGAAATTGCCACCTGCGACGTCAGCCAAAGATACGTTCGGACGCAGATATTGCAACTGATTGGCAAAATACTGAGCTATGCCGCGCTCAGTCTGGAAGCCGGCGACAAATACCCTTGGTATTGTGGCCAAGCGCTTGATGGTGTGTTTCCATTCTTTCGTATGTGCAATTTCGTAGATTCGAACCAACGCAGCTATTTCCAGATCCAGACTGCGCGCAAGCATATCCCCTTCAAGATTGCGATCGCGGAATTGCTTGAGGCGATCACCGACCAGCCAAGGCCGATCCCCTATATTATCCCTCAGATCTGATTTGAGGTCTTTAAAGCGCGCGTAACCCAGAGACCGACAAAACCGCCCAACTGTAGGTTCACTGACACCAACCTTGGCGGCCAGCGTTGCTGATGTTTCGAATGGCAAGCCGTTTAGATTTGCCAGCATGTAGTTAGCGATTGCCTTTTCTGCGTTGGTGGCAGTTAAAAGGCTCTCGCTCAACCTCGCCCGAACTGATTCCGTCATTTTTTCCCCTTGGGTATCCTATGGTATGAATTGACAGTTTTCTAACAAAATAGCAATTGACGTTTGTTTTCTTTCATCCTAGCTTTATTCAACCATGTTGGGAGGCATGGTGAAAAATGGGTGCCGCGACGCATTTCCGGGCCCCCATTACAGGTATCACCACAAGCAGCCAACAGCATGTTACCGACTGCCGATGTCAGATCCGATTCACCAGTTAGTCCCTCTCCATGCTTCACGATCGTAACTGATGCGGCAGGGGTGGAAACAAAAAAATAGAAGGGGAATTAAACATGAACCGTCGCGAATTTCTTGCAACCTCATCCATCGTAACTTTGGGTATCGGCCTCGGCTTGGGGTCAGGCTTACCCGCGCGGGCCGCGGAATCGGAGGCTGTCATTGTGCTTAGCAGCTCGGAAGCTGGAGCACCAAACCAGGATCCTATTCGCGCCACTTTGCTCAGTCTTGTATCAAATTTGATTTACGATCGCCTCGTCGAGCAGGACGATGACCAGTCCTATCACCCGCATCTCGCAGAATCCTGGGAGACAACTACGGATGGCATGAACTGGACGTTTAAGTTGCGCCAGGGAGTTACATTCCACGACGGCGAACCCTTCAATGCGACCACCGTTGTCTGGTGGATAGGCAAATATAAAGGCAGCGCAAACGAGTACATGACCGCCGCAATCGATCACGTGGAGATTGTTGACGATTACACGGTCCGCTTTGTGATGAAGCGGCCAGAACCAAATCTAATCTTCAACCTAGCGCAACAGTTCATGGGAATTCCATCACCGACGTCTTACGAGGCGGCGGGTGACAGTTACGGGGTGACAGAAGCAATCGGAACTGGTCCGTACAAACTGGAGAGCTTCGTTGTGGGCCAAGAGACAGTGCTTGTCGCCAATGAAGATTATGCCTGGGGCAGCGATCTTTCCGAAAACCGTGGAGCACCGCACATCAAGCGATTGACGCTGCGCGAAATTCCCGATTCGTCAACAGCCTTTCTGGAACTGAAGACCGGAGGCGTCGGGATGCTCTCGAGTGTCCCCAACGAGTTCCTGCCGCAGTTGCAAAAGGAAAAACAAGTCGGCTTTCGCAACCTGCCGGGAATTGGCGTTACCTATCTCAACTTCAACAGCCAGTCCGGCCCCTTCACCGATGTCATCATGCGTCAGGCAACGGCGCTGGCCATCGACCAAAGCGCTGTTCTCAAAAGCGTTTACACCGGCGCGGGACAGGAAGCACATCAGTTCCTCATCAGTTCTTTGGCAGAGTCGAAAGTCGATCCCCAGTTCGAAATTCGCCATGATCTGGATAAGGCCAAAAAATTGCTCGATCAGGCGGGTTGGACCGGTGGCAGCGACGGCGTCCGGACAAAGGACAAGAAACGGCTGAGCATCAAACTTTGGACGAGATCCGAAACGGAGTTCAAACGCACAGCTGAAATTGTTCAAGCCCAACTCAAAGCCTTGGGCATGGAAACCGAGATCGTGACCTTTGACAACACCACGCTGCGTGACCAGCTCCGTAAGGGTGAGCACGAACTGGTTGTGAGCCATTATGATTGGAACAATGCTGATATCCTCGACTGGTTTTACAGCGCCAAGAACATCCCCTTTCCAAACTCAGCTATGTGGAACGACGTGAAATCCGAGGAATTGCACGACATCGCCATGCTCCAGTCGAAAAATTGGGATGAGCGGGTGGCCAATTTCAAAAAGTATCAGGAATATCTGCTGAGCCAATTCGCGTTCACGCCTCTGCATGAACCGGCGCAGAACACTGCCTACAACAAAGACTTGCTTGAAGTCCCAGAGAGAATTCGCGGTCCACAATTAGGTCAGCCGACCATTCTTGACATGAAAACCATGCAATAGCGACGCCAAGCGAGGACGTGATATGTTTCTGTTCATTCTGAAGCGGCTCATTTTGCTTGTGCCCGTCTTTTTTGTGGTCTCTGTGGTTGTATTCCTGATTATCCATCTTGTTCCGGGCAACCCTATCGACAATCTCATGCGGGCGGGATCCTCCTCGGCACAGCGGGTTCAGATTGCTGCAAAATACGGCCTCGATCGCAGCCTCGCCGAGCAGTATTTCGTATGGATGAGCCGACTTGTGACCGGGGATCTTGGCACATCGATCATTCAGGGCCGTCCGGTTGGCGCTCTCATCGCCCAGAATCTGCCATATAGTCTGCAATTGGGCGGCGCAGCTCTGCTCTTCTCGGCGCTGACCGGCATCACGGCCGGAGTCGTTGCCGCGAGTTTTCACGGTACGCGGCTTGATGATGGTATCAGTGGCCTTATCTTGCTTGGCTCTACGGTACCGAGTTTTTGGCTCGGCTTGCTACTCATCCTGATCTTTGCCGTGTGGCTTGGCTGGGTACCAATATCGGGTGCACGAGGGTGGACCTCGCTGATCTTGCCGGTCATCGCCGCAGGTGTTGGCGGTATTGCATTGGTGGCAAGGGTGACGCGCATTGCCATGATCGAGACAGCAAGACAGGATTTCGTGATGCTGCTGCACGCCAAGGGGCTTTCGCCTTTGGTTATCCAGTTGCGCCATGTCCTGCGCCACGCCTTGGTGCCTGTTGTCACAATCCTTGCTCTACGGATCGGTTGGATCCTTGGAGGAACAGTGACCATTGAATATGTCTTCGCACGCCCTGGCCTGGGATCCCTGCTCATTCGCGCACTGAACCAGCGTGATTATCCATTGGTGCAAGCATGTCTTCTGATGCTCGCCATGGCTGTTATTCTCGGCACTCTCATCGGCGACATCGTTCAAGCCGCAATGGACCCGCGCCAGCGTCAGGCACGGTCATGAGAACAGTGCGCGCAATGCCAATCCTCAAGGCGATGACCTCGGTCAAAGGCAGTGTTGCCGGATTCTATCTTCTGTTTCTCATAGGTAGCGCTCTCTTCGCGCCGTGGTTGTCACCCTACCCCTACGACCAGCAAGATCTGACCATCATGAACCAGCCGCCTTCGCTCACCCATCTCATGGGGACGGATGAATTTGGACGCGATGTGCTGTCGCGCATGATCACCGGTGCCCGCACTTCGCTGTCCGTCAGCGTGACGGCTATAGGCGTTTCCGTGCTCTCCGGCCTTATCCTGGGTGCAGCGTGCGGCTACTTCGGCGGTGTCCTTGACCGCACCGTCATGATTGCTGTCGACTTGACATGGTCTTTTCCGGAAATCCTGATCGCGCTGATGCTTGTTGCGATCATTGGGCCAGGATTACAGGGGGTCGTGCTCGCTATCGCCATCGCCTACCTTGCGCAGTTCACCCGGCTGACGCGTACGCAGGTCATGGTGTTGAAAGGCGAGACCTTTATCGAGGCGACCGTCAATCTGGGCGCTGGCCATACCCATATCCTGTTTGCGCACCTCTTGCCGAATGCGCTGGCGCCGGTATTGGTTGCCGCAATGCTGGCCACAGGCGATGCCATTATCCTCGAAGCGACTTTGGGCTTCTTTGGTCTGGGAGCTCAACCGCCCACACCAAGTTGGGGGGCAATGATGAGTTCGGGCACAGCTCAACTCTTCATTGCGCCTTGGGTGATATTGCTGCCCGGTCTTGCCGTGGCTCTGACAGTCATCTTCCTCAACCTGTTCGGCGACGCGATCATCACCGCGCTGGATATCCGCACAAAATTAAGGGAGGCCTGATTATGCTTTTGACTGTGGAAAAGCTTGAGATCGCGTTCGGAGTGTTTTCTCCGGTCGACGATGTCACCTTCAGTATTGACCGGGGGGAAATCCTCGGCATTGTCGGAGAATCGGGCTCGGGCAAGTCGTTGACAGCGACAGCCATTATGGGGCTTCTATCACGCATCGGCGGGCAGATCGTAGCGGGCCGTATCTGCTTCGACGGCGCTGAGCTCGTAGCACTGCCAGAGCGACAGTTGCGACGGTATCGCGGCGGGCGTATCGCACTCATCACTCAAAATCCGATGACATCACTTGATGCGATGATGCGGGTCGGACCGCAGATCGATCAAGCAGCACGACTGCATCTGGGACTCGATCGCTGCGCCGCACGAACACGAAGCCTGGAACTGATGGCTGATCTTCGGATTCCCGACCCGGCTTTGGTCTACGGCCTCTACCCACACCAGCTCTCCGGCGGCATGAAACAGCGGATCGTGATTGCCATGGCTTTGGCAGGAGATCCCGAACTTCTGGTTGCAGACGAACCAACCACCGCACTTGATGTAACGGTTCAGGCACAGATTATTCAAATCCTTGTCGAGTTGGTAAAGCGTAGAGGATTAGCCATGATCCTCATTACCCACGATATGGGCGTCGTTGCCCAGACTTGCGATCGGGTTGCGGTGATGTATTGCGGCCGTGTCATCGAACAAGCACAAGTCAATGCAATTTTCGAAGACGCCCGCCACCCTTATACCCAAGCGTTGATCCGCTGTATCCCCCGTCGGACCATGACACGCGGCAGCATGCAACCCATTCCCGGCATGGTCCCCAACGTGGCAGATCAACCCATCGGCTGCCGCTACAATCCGCGTTGTCCGCGCGTTGCAGATAACTGCCTTACAGAAATTCCCGGACTTCGTATCGACACCGGCGATCATGGCGTTGCCTGTCACATGGCGGATGTAGCATGAGCGACCTTCTTGTTGTTGATCACCTCAGCCGACGCTTCACGAATGCGGGACTGTTTCAAAAACGTCAAGTTTTTCATGCCGTCAGTGACGTTTCCTTCACCCTTGCGCGCGGGCAGATCGTTGGCGTTGTAGGCGAATCCGGCTGCGGCAAGTCCACGTTGGCGCGTCTGGTTTTGAGATTGATCCAATCAAGCGAAGGATCGGTTCAATTCGATGGTTTGGATATGGCAACACTGTCGCGGCGAGATTTGCGCCGCTTGCGGCAACGTATGCAGCTTGTGTTTCAGGATCCCTATTCCGCCATCGACCCGCGATACCGGGTACGCGATGCACTTCTGGAGCCATTCAAAGTTCAGGGGATAAAACTCAAATCCGCGGATGCAACAGTAGCATCACTGCTTGAGATGGTAGGGTTAAACCCGACATTGACGAATAGCTACCCTCACCAATTATCTGGTGGACAAAAACAGCGCATCGGCATCGCACGTGCCCTTGCGCTTAACCCCTCTCTGGTCGTCCTTGATGAGCCTACTGCATCACTTGACGTCTCGGTGCAGGCGCAAATTATTGCGTTGCTCAACCGTCTACGCGAGTCGCTTGGCCTGACCTATCTGTTCATTTCGCACGATCTTGGTCTGGTACGGTACTTTTGCGACAAAATCCTGGTGATGTATCTTGGCCGCATTGTTGAAATCATGCCGAGTGACGCGTTGCCCGCGCATCCCTATACGCGCGCATTGCTTGACAGCACCTTTGAGCCGGACCCGCGTCAACGACGTACGATCACGCGGCTTTCAGGGGAAATCCCCAGTGGTTACAACCCGCCAGCCGGGTGCGCTTTCGCCGCGCGTTGCCCCCGCGTCTCCGACCTTTGCCGCTCATCTCTGCCATCGCTTGAAGTGATCACATCTCATCATCAAGCGGCCTGCCACCACCCGCTGTTGGAAGATATGGCAACCGGGGTCGCGCAACGGGCGCACCCACACGAGATTGCTGTTCCGTAGTCAGGTCCACCCGAGCTGTTGCATATTTTATGGAGGAAAGTGCTGTGAGTTTCGTTACCGCGTTGAATGATTACCTTGTTTCGGAGATTGATCGCCAGCAGATTCCGGGCCTTGGGGTCGCGGTTGTCCATCACGGACAGATCGTGCGCCTTTCGGGCTACGGCCTGGCGAATATCGAACACAAGGTCCCTGTTACGCCCGATACCATTTTCCAGTCGGGATCAACCGCCAAGATGTTTACCGCCACTGCAATTTTGCTGTTGTCCCAAGATGGCCGTATTGATCTTGACCATCCGCTCACCCGCTATATCCCTGAAGGACCCGCCACTTGGGCCGATATTACCATTCGCCAGATGCTTTCGATGATGAGCGGCTTGGGCAACTTCCGGGAAGTCTTCGCACCAACCCCTATTGATGACGGTGTCGTTCCAATCAATATATGGCAGGATTACAACAGTGATCAGTTGATTGCACTGGCGGCCTTGTCGCCTCTCATCTTTCAGCCCGGCGAAAGTTATCAGTACAGTAATATCGGTTACGTCTTGGCGGGGATCATTATTGAGCGCATCACCGGCCAGCCGTACTACGAGTTGTTAAAGGATCGCGTGTTCCGGCCAATTGGCATGACCACTGCTCGCGAAGCCAGTTGGTTCAATATTGTACCAAACCGCGCGGCTGGTCATAGTATCGAAACCGGTGAACTAACTAGCAGACATTGGACTGCGCCAACGCTTCTTCGCACAGCGGACGGTGGGCTCTATTTTTCACCACGCGATATTGCCCATTGGTTGATCGAACTGGAGTCGCCACGCGTTCTGTCTCCTGAACTCTTATCAATCATGTTCGAAGCGAGCCTGTTGAAAAATGGTCATACCGCCTTCAACAATTATGCCCTGGGTTGGGAAAATGCTGAAATTCGCGGCCATCACAAAATCAGACACGGCGGCACTTGGGACGGGTTTCGGGCAGAGATTGCCCGCTTTCCAGCGCAGGGTGTTTCAGTCGCTGTTTTGGCAAACCTTCAGGAAGCTCGTGTCGCTCATATTGCCCAGACCATTGCCGGGTATGTTGATCCAACCTTGGCTCCCTATGCACCGATAGAAGATACCAATCAGGCGTCAACGATTACCGATCGCATCCTGCTGCGCACGATACTGACCGGCCGCGCCGCGCCAGAAGCCTTCACGGCGGAAGCTTGGGATTCCTGGTCAGGCAATGGATGGTTCGACCAGCTTATTGCAAGCGGGGGCGTGAGCTGCACGAACAGTTCACTTCAATTGATCGAGCATGGTTGCGACCCTCGCGAAAGCGTCCGCCATTACAGCCTACCAACCGAATACGCCTATCATATGCATTGGTTTGTTCGCCGCGATGACGATGGACGGGTAAGTGAAATGCGCTTTAGCAGAACGTAATTGGCACGCACATTCGCGCGCCAGCCATCTGACCATCTTACCATTTTGAACTCAACACCAAACAACTCTTGGAGGAGACCCTATGACCTTTCGCGTCCTGACTGCCGAATTCGCGCACGAGACTAACACTTTCAACGTTCGAAAAACCGATTATGAGGCCTTCGAGGTAGAAGGTGTTCTTTTCGGTGAAGCCGCCATTCTTGCGCGGGGCGAAGCCAATACGGAGATTGCAGGCTTTATGGATATCGCTCGCAAATTCCACTGGAAGACGGAGCACGTTGTAAGTGCTTCAGCCGAACCCGCGGGACCGGTGACGCGCGATGCTTTCGACCGCATCGGCGGTGCTATAGTGCGAGCTGCCATGGCAAGAAAAGACAATCTGGACGGCATTTTACTCGGCCTGCATGGCGCTATGGTGACTGATTTCGCACCTGATGGCGAGGGGGAACTATTGGCCCGGTTGCGCGCTGTGGTCGGACCGGATTTGCCTATCGCCGTTACCCTGGATCCCCATGCCAACGTCACGGCAAAGATGTGCGAGCATGCCAACATTCTGATTTCGTTCAAGACCTATCCGCATATCGACATGCGCGATATTGCCCAGCATGCGGGGGATTTGCTTCATCGCACCATGATGGGCGAAATCCAGCCTAAGACATTTCTCGTCCGCCGGCCGATGCTTGAGGAAGCCAATGCGGGACGAACAGACGTCGGACCAATGGTTGACTGGATTGACGCAGCCCGCGCTCATGAACAGACACCCGGCGCGCTTGCGGTCAGCATCAACGGCGCTTTCCCCAACGCGGACATCCCTGAAGTTGGCCCGACAGTGCTTGTTACATATCATGGCGAACTTGCTCCACATCAGCGTTTCGCCGAGAGCATTGCTGACCAGATATGGGAAAACCGTTTCGACGTATTGAATACCTTTTATACCGTGGATGAGGCCGCTGAAATTGCCCTGCACTATCGCGGCGACCGTCCAATGATTATCGCCGACTATGCTGATAATCCCGGCGCGGGCGGTTATGGCGACGCAACAACATTGCTTGGCAGCCTTCTGAAGGTTGGCGTTGGCGAAGCATGTTTCGGCCCGATCGTTGATCCTGAAACCGTTCGCCTGCTCCACAACGCAACAGTTGGCGATACCGTTCAGATTTCACTCGGAGGCAAGACGGACCCGCGCTTTGGTGGCGGTCCCCTGCAAGTGAAAGCCAAATTGCTTCACCTCAGTGATGGCAGACTGATTGGCGATGGACCACAACTGGGCGGCCTGGCCTTCACCTTCGGCCTAACCGCTGTCGTCCAGATCAACGGTATCAGCGTCCTTGTCGTCACTGAGCCCTCCCAGATGCGTGATCTGCAGCAATTTCGCGCTTTCGGTATCGATCCCAGCGCTCATCGTGTGGTGGGCTTAAAATCAATGCAGCATTTCCGGGCAGCCTTCGAACCCATAGCTGGCAAAATTATTGTCTGCGACAGCGGTGCTCTGTGCACAATGGACTACGGAAAAATGCCGTATCGCAACGTTCCTCGCCCGATCTTTCCGCTCGACCGCGACATGACGATCTGACCTGTCAGGATACGTGATGTCTCAGGTTGAAAAAAACGAAGAAGTGATCGTTCTGGGCGCCGGCATTGTCGGCGTCTCGGTGGCGTTACACCTGCAGCAGCGTGGACGGACGGTGATGTTGGTAGACCGACGGGGCGCCGGCGAAGAAACCAGCTATGGCAATGCGGGCTTGATCGAGCGGTCGAGCGTCATCCCCTACGGTGTCCCACGCGACCTTTCGACTCTGCTGCGATATGGGTTGAACCGTTCTGCAGATGTACATTTCGATTGGCGCGGCCTGCCGCGCATTGCGCCTTGGCTTTGGCGCTTCTGGCGCGAATCCGCTCCAAATCCGCTAGCACGTGCGGCAGTTGATATGTGGCCTCTGATCGAACGCTCAGTCACCGAGCACGAGATACTGATGTCCCAGGCAGGTGTGTTGCAGCAGTTGCGTAAAACCGGCTGGATTGAAGCTTATCGCGATAAAAGAACATTCGAACGGGCGCGCAACGTTGCTGAGACGCTCCATCGGTTTGGCCTAAACTATGACGTACTTGACACGAAGGCACTTCAGCAACGCGAACCTCATTTTTCCAACGTTCTTACCGGCGCCATACATTGGCTTGACGCAGCCACCGTGCCCGACCCTGGTGGTATCGTGAAAGCTTTTGCCACCCTGTTCATAAACCGCGGCGGTTTGTTTCTAAATGGCGACGCTGGCGATCTCAAACAAACAGGCAGTGGGTGGAGTATGCCCACAGCCAGCGGCAAAGTGGAGGCGCCTGAAGTCGTGGTCGCGTTGGGACCGTGGTCTGATACGGTGTTCCGGCCACTCGGCTATAAGATTCCACTTCTCATGAAACGCGGCTACCATGTTCATTTTGATACCAAGGCCAATATTTCACTCAACCACCCTCTCGTTGACGTTGACGGTGGCTTTCTGCTTGCACCGATGAGTCAGGGAATTCGATTGACGACGGGCATCGAATTTGCTCGGCGCGACAGCCTACCAACGCCAATCCAGCTTGATCGAACTGAACCATTCGCAAGGCAAATTCTTCCACTCGGACATCGCATTGAAACTACGCCTTGGATGGGTTCACGTCCGTGTCTTCCGGACATGCGTCCTGTCATTGGCCGCGGCGCACGACATAAGGGACTTTGGTTTGCGTTTGGCCACAATCATCATGGCTTCACGCTCGGTCCGGTGACGGGACGATTACTGGCCGAGATGATCACGGGCGAGAATACGTTTACAGATCCAGCGCCTTACGCATCCACTCGTTTCACGGGCTCGTTGTAAAGTTGCTTGCGGGAGGGCGAAATGACACCTAGGGGTTTACTCAATCCAAATTCTTTCGCGTTAATCCAAATCCACGGATGATCAAAAGCACACTGCCGACAACCGTAAGCCAGCCAAAGACATCACCGAACAGCACATAGAGCGTTGGACCGTCCCGTAATCCAACGTTAGCAGACAAGATCACAGCAGAATCTTTGGTTGTGGCTTTCTCTGCTATTATCTGGCCATATGCATTACTGACAGTGAGCATGCCATTGGCTGCCGCGCGTACGACCGCAAAGCCATTTTCCACACCGCGCACGACTGCCATGCGGGCGTGCAATCGTGCATCGGCGCTGAAATCCCATGCCGGAACCAGCATCAATTGAACGCCGCGCCGGCCATAATCCCGAATAGCCGGGGCAAAATCCATGTCCTTGCAGATTGCGATACCGGTGCTCCCGATGATGAGGTTCTCCGTTCCAGATATGAACTCGCTCTCAAGACCTGGTATGAGCCTGCGCTTGAGATAGCGCTGGTTTTGCTGCATTGGATGATAGAACTCAGCGGTATTGGCATGAGATTCATCTCCCAGGGTCTCATTGAAACCTGCGACGATGGAGATACCATGTCGTTCTGCCGCGTTCCGTATCAGAGTGCCTGTGTCACTCCAGCCAGGTTTGCGGATCAGGCTTTTCTCGGGAAGGACGATAATGTCGGGGCGCGTACCGGCGAGGGTATCGATCAGGTCCGCATAGGCCTTCGCGTTCCGTTGGGCCGTTGGTTCGTCTTTGACGTCGTCATCCTGCAATGCGTCAATAGCTATTAAAGAGACAGCCACTTGCCGGTCAAAGCCCTGTTCCATCCGGATCGCGCCACATATCAAGATGACAATCAACGGTGACCCAACAAAGAATGCCGTATGTCTGCGGGAACGCGGAGAGATAATGAATAGGGTCCCGGCTATTGGCACAAGCGAGCCGATGAAGGTTAGGGCGGCAACACCCCCGATGCTGGCAACCTGTACGAGGATAGGAAGATCAATCAAGGCATAACCGAGCGATCCGAAGCTGCCGTGAGGCGAGATAAGATTGAACAGGAACTCGCTTGCCGTAGAGAATACCGGATAAGCCAACAGAGCCATCCACAGCGAAGCGGAGCGGTAGAGCCAGCGTGTCAGCAGCACAGTGCCCATAAACCAAAGCGGCAGGAAGATTATCCAAAGAATGAGCACAGCCGGTGGAATCACAGCAATATAAGCTAGGATCAATCCAAGCCGACCAAGTGTGCCCGCCAAAAAGGACAAGGCAGCGATCCACACGACACGCTCTGCCGTCAAAGCGTAAGCTAGCCATGGAATGGGCGCTATCAGCACAAGAGGGCCAAACGATCCCGTATCGCGCGAAGCCCAAAACAGCAATCCTGTTGTCGTGGCTGCGACAATGCCAAGATATGGATGGTCTTTTCTGATCATGATGAGCTTGCCGGCGTTCCCTCGCCCGCCGTCGCATCGTTGAGGATGCGATCAACGGACCGGTTTGTAAGAGCCAAAAAGGCAGGGCGTTCCATGGCAAAACGCCCCGAACGGTGCAACAAAGCGAGCCCATGCAATTCTGCCCAATAGAAGAGTGCAAACTCCAGGGGGTTACCTGCCCTCAATCTGCTTTCGGCCTGCGCAATTGCGATGCGCTCCGTGACCATTGTGATAACCGGCGATAGCCCTGCTTCAAAGTCCTTGGGGTAGAGCCTTTCCACGCGGGTCCGTATGACAAAGCAGGCATCGAAGTGGGCTGGCTCGTCGAGCGCAAACTCGATGTAGGCCTGTCCCACTCTTCGCAGCCAATCCAGCGCCCCTTGCTCCTTGAGAGCTTCGACACGTCGCAACCATGTTGCGAAGGCGGCTTCGCCTGCTGCGAAAAGAAGTTCTTCCCGGTTGCTAAAATAGCGATAGATGGCCATCGGCGTGATGCCGACGGCAACCGCGACGGCGCGTAAACTAAACCCCTGCGCACCGACGCGGACCAGTTCATTCAGTGCACTGTCAAGGATGCGTTGCTTTGGACTCATCGACGCTCTCTCGGTTATAAGTATACACCGTATACAAAGAGGTCACAGATATTCAATAGGGATGTGTTGTGAAATTTGGCCAACTGCCGGTGGCATGCAGATAAGACCTACGAAAGATTCGTAAATGACGGTTGCCCATTTATCATGCCATCCGCAGGCGGGGTGACACAGTCGAATTCTGATCCAGCCGAAACGACCATTTGAAAAAAGTATAGGATACACGTTTCGAATATTGAAACGGTATCAATGCCCAAACAAATCTGGTCACCTTCGGTTCGTGGGTTTGGTTACCGTTGCTTCGTTTGCTGCATGCCCGACGCACTGTGCGATGATTATAAAGAGTGCTTACAACATCGTTAGTCATGACGAAACGGTCAATTTGACTCGTCAAAGGCAGCATCACTGCGCAGCCTTTTTCGAAACAATAAACCCTTACACAGTGGACCGAATAAACTCCCTTGGATGTCGTAAATGAACCGCCCCGGGTTTGCCGGAGGCTCCAACTTCTGAGAAAGTGGAGCTATCATGTCATCGACGTCTTCGCTCGTTGCATCGTTGGCTGGCGGGCAAGCCGGACGGCACACACAAGCTTCGTCCTCGATGCCCTGGACCAGGCGCTTCATGATCGGCGGCCCTTCATGATGGCGGCCTCGTTCATCACTCGGACAGGGGCGTTCAATACGTGTCCATTCGGTATTCCGAGCGGTTGGCAGAAGCTGGCATCGAGCCATCTGTCGGAAGCGTCGGCGACAACTACGACAATGCCCTCGCAGAAACGATCAACGGTCTCTACAAGGCCGAGGTCATACATCGGCGAGGACCTTGGAAGAGCTTCGAGACGGTAGAATTCACCACCCTGGAATGGGTCGACTGGTTTAACCACCGACGACTTCTGGAGCCCATCGGGAATATACCGCCAGCCGAAGCTGAAGAGCGGTATTACGCCGTGCTGGACGAAGCAGCCATGGCCACGTAACTTAAACGAAATGGCCTCCGGCAAACCCGGGGCGGTTCAAATTGATCACCGGGGAATGCGCGACCCGATGCTTGCCAGAGTGCGGGGTGCGATGCATTCAGATGTTCGCGGGAACCGGATTGTCGCGGGTCTCGCGCAAATCGCTGGCATGTCGCGCTCAGCATTTGCAGCCCGTTTCGGATCGGTACTTGGATGTGGAGCAATCGAGCATCTTGCCCGGTGGCGTATGGTTTTGACGAAGGATTCGCTTTTACAAGGCGCAAAGATCCCAGACAGAATTGCAGACGATATCGGGTACGAGTCAGCCAGTGCATTCAGCACGGCATTTCGCAAGCGAGGTGGGAGGATGGGTTGGTTCTACGGAGCATGACCCTTTATAGTTGTCATCGACGATGGGGCGTAGCTGTTCATCGAAGTTGGTCTCCTTCAACGGAGGATTTCGAAGCTACTACAGATTTTTGAGCAATTCATGGAGCAGGCGTTCCACCGTGGAATGCTTGCCCTGGCGTTGGCTCCAACATGCGGGCGCCCAAAAGTAAGAACTGATTGTTTTAATCCAGGTTTACGATTTGGCCACGGCGACAGCTCCGAGGATACTCAACCTTCGGCGGCATATTCATTGTCCATTGTTATTAATATGGCGTGGCAAAATCGTTCATTGCGATTGCGGCGGCGAGATCGTCGTTAAGATCGTTGAACCGAAAGCCACTCAATCATATCGGCATGTAAACGAAGATTGTTGGCTTATTATAGTGTTCCTCATATAATCAATGAGATGCTCTCCCCTATTTGGAGCCGAATTGGTAGGCGAGAACCAATATTACTAAACCGTGCATCCCCTGCCTTATCCCGGTATCTTCTCGCCCGGCCGATATTGCATCATTGTAAAGTTGGATGAGAGTGATTGAAGGAATAACGGCCAAAAACCTTTCGTACATTGCGTATTCCAGCTCAATGCGTCGATCAGGATGTCCGTTAGCCAGTCACGGCGCTGCAACAGATATGATATCTCTCCCATCGAATACACATCGTCGCAAGGATGATTCACCTTATCGATGATCCGGCTACGGCTTGATTTAAGGCACTTGGTTTTCCGCATTGCATATTCCCTAGAACTTTCCGATGACATTAAGGAAGACGCCCTGATCGTTGAGGGTCAGGTCTCTGAGGTCATCGGAGAAGTTGCCGAAGTTATAGCCGACGCCAACCTTGAAGTTCTCGCCGACATGGCGGTAGAGGGCAACGAGGGCGCCGAAGTCGGTAGTCTGAGCTTCAGGCATGTACATGACCCGCCCTTCCAGAAGGCCATCCCAGTTCTTGACGATGTGCAGATCGGTACGGATGATGCCAAGATGCGCCGATGAGGTCTGCCAGTCGTCGTACTTCTCGCGGTCACCTTCGAGCAGCCGCTGGCGCACCTCGCCGTAGCGGAAGCCGTATTTGCCGCCGACGGACAGCCACGGGAAGAGATCATAGTTAAAATCCGCCGACAGGATATGGCTGCGCTGCGAGGGGCCATATTCATCACCGGTTACGGCACTGACCTGGTTCTGACCGGGCGAGTCGTAAAGCCAGGTATATTTGAACAGGGCGTTCAGCCGGTCATTCTCGACAGGCCGGTAGGCGTAACCGAGTGAAGCCTCGACATAATTGCCATCGCGGAACGAGCCCTCGGAGTTTGAATCCGATAGCACCGCATCGACATTGAACAGGATGCGCCAATTGTCGTTGGTTTTCCAGTTCACACCTGTAGCAAACAGATAGGTATTGCGGTCGCGGGTGTTGTCGTCTGAATCCTCAAAGCGTGCTTCACCACGAATGCGCGCGGTGATCTTGTCATTGTCCTTGTAGCCAATGGACAGGGAGACAGCCTTGCGGTCGAAGTCGGAGCGATCAAGTCCGGTGTCAGGATCAACAGTATCATCTTCGATGGTTCCAGCTTCAAAGCCGCCATCGATTGTCCATTGCTTGTCCGGTGTATAGACCACGCCATAGGACTTGGTCAGCGAATCCCGCCGGCCAAAAAGGTCGTAATTGTTCTCCGCATAGGCAGACCAGTATTCATCGAACTTGCGCCGTGCGCCGATGACGATGGAACCCTTGTCGACGCCGGACAGATCATAGGAGCGTTCCAGATCATAGGCACGGTCGGGATCAAGCCGGTAACCGATATAGTAGCTGTCATCGGCTGTCGGGTTATAGACAATGCCTGCCAGCCCACCCAGACCATTGGTGCCGTAGGAGACCTCGCCTTCCAGATCGATCTTGTCGGTCAGCTTGTACTTTGACCCGACGCCGATGCGATCACCGCGATCGATGTCGCCGGAGTGCGACAGCGTCCCCTGACCAAAGGCATAATAGGTGTGATCGGCATCGGGCGCATATTCCACACGCACGCCCGCATCAAGACGCGATCCATTATAGCCCGATTTGCGTACCGACGAGGCCCGCGGGTTTGACAGATCCGTATAGGTGACACCGAAGGCGACCTTCCAGTATTCATCCAGCTGCTGCGTAATGGCGGCGCTGCCCTTGCGTTTGGTGCGCCCGCCAAGCTCCCTGCCATCAAATTCGCTGCGGGCATTGGATTCGGTAAAGTCATCATAGGCAAGGTTGAACTTGGTATTCTTGGTAATCTCCACATCCGCATGCGCGCCCCAGATGCGCTGATCAACCGATATCTGGTCGGAAAGCGTGGAGAACCCGGCCTGCTTCTGCTCGTAGTAAGCACCGACAGTTCCCTTGACCCCGCTCTTGGTCAAATCTTCAAGATCGACCTGACCCTTGGCCCGCCAGGCCATGGCCGCCCGATCACGGGTGCCTGTGGTGTCGACATCGCTGAGCGTCAGACCGCCATCGGTCGAACGCGATGAGCCGAATCCCGGACCTTTGGAGTGCGAGACCTCTGCCTCAAGAAACGTCTTTTCCGAATGCCGTATCTGGATATCGGCGCCATAAGCCTGCTGGTTGGCGAGCCCGGTATTCTCGTTCATGCCGGTTACGCCGATGCGCACCTTGTCATCGAACCATTTTTGCGCGCGTCCGCCATAGACATAGCCATCAAGATCACCCGCCACCGGCGTGAACTCATATTGCGAGATCAGGTAGACCTTGTTGCCGCCAAGTGCGCCCTCGCGCACCGGACCTGTTGTTCCCGTCGACGAGGACAATGGGCGCTTCAAGATCACCACGCCCTGCAGATAGTCGAATGAATAGTCTTCGCCATAGCGCAGCGTGCGTCGCTCGATCACCTGATTGGTGGTGGAATCGCGGATCTCCACGGTCACCGTTTCCGAACCGACCGTAATGTCCTGACGGCGCATGAAGTAGGCGGAACCGCCGGTTCCCAGAAACTCGTCGCGCTGCGGCAGCGTATCAGGCTGGGCGGCATAGAGCGTGACCTCTGTCTCGCGCTCGCCAAACGGTGTGGTCGCCTCCGAGCGGTAGACGCCGCTTGCACCATAAAGCGCGCGCTCGGAGCGCATGAACTCCGTGCCCTTGATGATCGCCTTGTAATTGCCCCACATCACATGGCTGTCGCCGCGATCAAGCCGGACAAAGAACTTGCCATTGGTCGGTGCATCGTCGATCACGGTCGAGTCATCGCCATAGATCGGATAGAACTGATTGGGATCGATCCGGCGCAACAATTGCCGTGGGTCCTTTGAATCAAGCCCGCGGAACATGTTCTCCAGCTTGTCCTCACCGGTATCGCCAGCGGCCGTCAAAAGATACTTTCCCTTGATCTTGCCTTTCACATAAAAGGCCAGCCGACCCTTGGTATAGACACTGTCATATTCGCCCTCGCGCACCGTTTCGATGTTCTTGTCACCAAAACGCTTGCCGACGGTAAGGTCCGCAATGGCCACGTAGAACCAGTCATTCTTCGGGATGTTGATCTGCCGCTTGAAGTCAAGCGCGCTGCCCTTCAAGGAGCCGAGAACTGCCACATCCACATCATGATCGCCGGGCGGCAGAATGCGCTGCATGACAAAGGCATGATCAGGATCAGTCGGGATCGTGTCGCCCAATGCCCGCACCCGGTAGCCCTCAGGCACATTGCGCCCATAGACGGTGACAGCACCGCCATAGACCTGAATGTTGCGTAAGGCCGTATTGTCATCGCCCATGCCAGGCGCAACCGCGTCCGTTACCTTGCCCTGATTTTCAGGAGGCAGTTCCCGGTCCGTGCGGGCCAGCGACAGCGGCGTCGTCTCGTCATAGCGCGCCTTGTCGTCATAGACGCGCAGGACATATTTGAACCGTGTCTCATCGTTCTTTGTCGGCGGCATCACCCAGCCCGCCTCGCCATTGACCGCAACCGGAATGACCGCCACAGGCGTTTCGGTCACCGAATCCTTTGCTTCAAAAATGCGGATTTCCGAACGCGTGATGAAAGCAGGATAATTTGACGTCGCAAGAAAGCGGACCGGTTCTCCCACACGGTAGGAGCGCCGCACCGGTGTTGTCGACACATTCAGCAGCGGCTTTGTATCAAGGCCGTCGAACTTGACCTGAATGTCGACGGCACTCAAGCCGACATCGGCCTTGCGTTGAAGATCGGGGGCTTTTTGCGCAACCGCCGGCGTTGATTTTACCGCCTCGGTGGCTGGCTTTGCCGGCTTTTTGCTTTCCACAACAGGCTCGCCGTCGACGCTGATCGAAAAGGGAATGTTTCCGGCATCACCGGGCTTTTCCTGTTCGACATTGGGCGCAATACGCGCGCCTTTGACGGCTGTGCTGTTATCAAGAACCTGCCCCCGCAGCGCACTGGTGCAAGCTGTATCCAGACATTCCGGCTTGGGCGTCTGTTCCTGCGCAACGGCTGGGCCAAAACCTGTGCCGATGAATGCACAACCGGCAAGTAACAAGCGGTAGCGCAGCTTTGACGACAGGCCACTGTTCTTATGGTCGCCATTCTTATGGCCAGTATTCTTATAGGGTGAGTTGGCGCGGATCGTTCTCATTTGCCTGCCTCCACGCGTGTCTCAATGTTCAGTTCGTACTCACCTCCGGCCGATTTCCATCGTTTGGCTATTTCCTCCTGAATGGCATCCATGCGTTCTTGGGTAAGCGGCGTGGCAGAACCGGCGACATAGCTGATGCGCAGCGTTGACGGCTTCTCCTTCAACACCATGATCAATTGGTCGATGCCCTTGTCCCACTGCTCTTTCAGTGTGTTGCCGCCAGCCTCAAAGGCTTCGTCCTTCAGATCAAGCCGCACCACACGTCCCAGCGAAGCACCAAAGTTCAATGAGGACATCTTGCCCGCCGTCAACCGGATCACCCGCGGGTTCTCCGTCGTCAGCCGGTATCCCGTCGGCAATGTGCGTGGGTCAAGCTTCATGATGAAGTTCGAACCGATACGGCTGTCGGGAAGATCGGCACAGGCCACATGGAAGCGCCCGAACTTGTCCGTGGTGATCAACAGACCACGCACCGTGACAACCCGCACGCCCGGCAGCCCCGGCTCACCCTGATCCTGATAGCCATTGCTGTTCAGATCATCAAAAACCTTGCCGACGATATCACCGCAATCGAACACCGGCTCGACCACGATCTCCACCGCGGCACTTGCATCCGGCGCAAGCCTATTGCCGCCCGGACCCGTCACCTGCGCCCGGTTGACATGTTTGCCCGGACCTGCGGAGCTCAACGCGAGCATCTGCAGCCGGATCACAACTTCAGCCTTCGGCCCAAGCGCAATATTCTCGAACAGCACACTCAACCCGTTGATCACAGGCGTCGCCGCAACCCCGTTGATCGTCGCCGAACCATCCACATAGCGGAACCCTGACGGCATCCGGTCAATCACATTGACCCCGCCAACATTGCTGTTCGTCTTGTTCGTCACCTTGATGGTGAACGGTGCCTTCTCACCGCGCCTGATCTGACGCAACCCTGCCTGCTTCGTGATCGTCACGTCGGAAGGTTGCGCCGCAGGCAGATCCAGAACCGCTTTTGCCTCCGCAGCATCCACGGCAGTCCCGCCGGTAGCCCCGCCCCGGTAATAACCGCGCGCCGTCGCCTTGTTGAGAACACCATCCTTGACACCAGCTGCGTCATCCACATCCGACTGCGCCAGCTTGTAGGTCGCCGTGAATGTATGTGTCTGACCCGGTGCAATGGCTGTAGGTCCCGGCGAGAATGCGCTGAGCTTACCTGCTGCAGGCTTCCCGTTGAACGTCGGACCCGCATCGACAGGCGCAATGTCATTGACAACCACATTGCCCGTATTCTTCACCACGAAGCTGTAGGTGATCGTATCATCGGCATCGACAAACCCGTTGCCGTTCACATCCGTGATCTTCCCTGCCTTCGTAACCTCAATCTTCGGATCCTGCTGGATCGGCGTCGTTGTCGCACTTGGCGCACTGGCAACAGGCGTTCCCCCGCTTGACGGTGTGCCCGATGCGGTCGCAGAATTGACGACTTGTCCAGCATCGAGATCCGCCTGAACAAGCGTATAGCGGGCGGTAATCGTTGTGCTGTCCGCCTGACCTGGCGTGAGCAGCGCGATCGGTCCACCGGAAAGAACCACATTCGGCAAGGCGTCCGCTACGGTGACATTCGTCAGGTCCACATTGCCTGTATTGGTAATTGTGAATGTATAGTTGATCGTCGAGCCAACGGTGTTGCCCGATGGCTGTCCGGCGGTCTTGACAACAGTCAACGCGGCAATCGGCGTAACAGGCGTCGTTACCTGACTGGGCGGGCTGGTAACGGTATTGCCGCCAGTTGCCGGCGTGCCGGATACTGTCGCGGTGTTGACAACTTTTCCGGTATTCAGATCGGCCTGGGTCAATGTATAGCGTGCCTTGAACGTCGCCGTATCCTGCGCACCGGGCGCAAGATCAATAGGTCCGCCCGTCAGCACAACGCCGGGAAGACTATCAGCCAGCGCAATGCCCTTTATGGTAACATTGCCGGTATTCTTTACGGTGAACGTATAGTCAATCGTCGAGCCGACTGTATTACCCGATGGTGTTCCCGCCTTCTTTTCGACGCTCAGCCCGGGGCTCAACGTCGCCTTGACGGTTACCGTTGCAACCGGCGACGTCGTCGTCCCGTCTGTAGCCTTTGCGTTGTTAGTCACAGAGCCGACATCCAGATCGGTTTGCACGATTGTATATGTACCCGTGCAGGTCAGCGTTGCCTTTGGTGCAAGCCCACCCGCTGGCAGCGCCGGGCAGGACACTGCCGCAATCTTGTCGTCCATCACGGCAAGGGCTTGCGTGATCGTTACGTTGCCGCTGTTGGTCACGACGTAATCATATGTGACCTTGCCACCCACTGCGGTGTACGGATCACCAGAGGTTGCTTTCTTGACCAAACTGAGGGATGGCGTTGCCTTGATCAAGGCGGTTGCCGTGCCTGACCCGGACACAGCCGCACCTGTTGGCGGGTTGCCGGTGACGGTCGCTGTGTTTACGACTTTACCCGCGTCGATATCCGCTTGCTTGAGTTTGTATTGCGCCGTGAAGGTTGTCGTATCTTCGGCATTTGGCACTAGCTCCTTGATCGGGCCGCCGGTCAATACAATGCCGGTAAGCGGGTCGGCGAGCGTGATATTCTTGAGGGTTACGTTACCGGTGTTCTTTACCGTGAAGGTATAATCTACCGTTGCATCTACCGTATTGCCCGAAGGCACACCTGCCGTCTTGACAAGCGTGATTGCAGGCGCTGCGGTAATGTTTGTGATCACCTGACCATTGGCAGTGACCGGTTTGTTATCACGAGTGAGGCCGTTTGCGATAACTTTGTTGGTGACAGAGCCGTTGTCGATGTCCGCCTGTGTCAGCTTATAGACAGCCGTGAAGGTTGTTGTATCGACACTAGCCGGATTGAGCGTGGCAATCGATCCACCGGTCAATACAACACCGGCCATCTGATCAGCGAGCGTAATGTTGCTCAATGTCACATTGCCGGTATTCGTGATCTTGAAGGTATAAGCAATCGTCGAACCTACAGTGTTGCCCGACGGTGCGCCAGCTGTCTTCTCGACAGTCATGGCAGGTGCCGACGTTATTGGTGTCGATACCGTCGCGCTTTCGCCCGTCACCGCCGGGCTGTTGTCAGGCTTGCCTGATACGGTAGCCTTGTTGTCAACCTTGCCAGCATCGAGGTCGGGCTGTATCAGCTTATAGACAGCCGTGAAGGTTGTTGCGTCTTCTTTGCCCGGGTCAAGATCAATCGGACCACCGGTCAGCACAATGCCAGGCAGTATATCGGTCAGTGTTATGCCTCTCAGCGTTACATTGCCTGTATTCTTGACTGTAAATGTGTAGTCAATAGTGGACCCAACCGCATTTCCGGAAGGCGTTCCTGCCTTCTTTTCTAGCGTAATAGCGGCCGCAGCGGGAATGACCGTCGATACACCACTTGTGCCCTTGACATCGGGGCCTGTTGGAGGCGTGCCCTTCACGTCGGCACTATTAACTACCCTACCTGTGTTCACATCGTCTTGCGTCAGCGTGTACGTCCCGGTACAGGTCGTCGATGTATTTGGTGCTAATTGTGTCGCGGCGCAAACCGGTGGCGAGAGCAGCTTGGTGTCGGTGATCGCAATGGCAGCCAGCGTTACATTGCCGGTATTCTTAACCGTAAATGTATAGGTGATTGTCGAGTCTTTCGTGTTGCCAGTGGGCGCCGATGCCTTTTTGTCGACGGTAATGCTCGCCGCCGATGTGATCGGTGATGTTACAGTGCCATCGCCCTTGACCACTGTGCCATTGGGAGCTGTGCCGGATCCGGTCACGGTGTTTACGACCGAGCCTTTGTCGACGTCTTCCTGCTTAAGTGTGTAGACAGCAGTGAACGTCGTTGTGTTCACGGTACCTGGTTCAAACGTGGCAATCGAACCGCCGGAGAGAACGACGTCAGCCAATTGATCCGAGAGCGCAACATCTTTCAGGGTCACATTGCCGGTGTTCTCGACCCGGAAAGTGTAGCTTATCGTCGAACCTACAGTGTTGCCTGATGGCGTGCCGGCAAACTTTTCAACTTTCAGGGACGGTGAAGCGGTGATGTTGACAGTTGCATCATCAGTCGCGGTGACTACAGAACCGGTCGGCGGAGTGCCGCTGACAGTGGCCTCGTTAACAACGGTACCAATGTTAACGTCATCCTGTGTCAGCGTATAAGTCCCTGTACAGGTTGTGCTTTTACCAGGGTCCAGCAATGTCAGGACGCAGACGGGTGCAGTGAGCAACTTGTTATCGCTGATCGCAATTGCGCTCAGTGTCACATTCCCGATATTCTCAACCGTGAATGTGTAAGGTACAGTCGAACCCTTCTTGTTCCCCGTAGGTGTACCAGCAACCTTCTGCAACGAGATCGCCGCCGCAGATTTTATGGGCGTTGAGGTCTGTGAGTCGTTACTGGTGATGGATGGCGAACCACGCGATGGCGTACCGGTTGCATTGGCAGTGTTGTTGACAAAGCCGGCATTCACATCACCCTGCGTGATCGTATAGGTACCCGTACACTGAGCCACTTCCTTCGGATCAAGCGCGGTCTTGTCACATGTGATCGTCGCAATCTTTGCATCGTGGACGACAATACCGGTGACCTTCACATTACCCGTATTCGTGACGGTAAATGTGTAGGGAAGCGTCGAACCTTGCGACTGACCTGACAGGGTTCCTGCATTCTTGACAATGGTCAGCGCGGCAGCAGCAGGAACAGTCGTGGTGAACTTATCAGGCGGGCTCGTGATAACTTTGTCGGTCGGCGTTCTACCCGACGCAGTTGCTGAATTGAGAATGGTTCCGTTCTCAATATCGTCCTGTTTCAGGGTATAGTCCGCGATAAAGGTTTTGGTTTCCCCCGGCTGCATCGTGTATGGGCCACCGCTGACATCAACATCGATCCTGTTATCGGCAACGTCGACGAGCGTAAGCGGTATATTGCCGGTGTTGGTCACCACAAAGGTGTAGTGGACAATCGATCCTGCAGTGTTTCCTGTCGGAGGCGTAGCCGACTTGACGATGACCAGTGCGCCCTCTTCAGGAATGGTCTTTTCTTTTGTTGAGGGCGGGCTGACGACGGATTTGCCACCTGCTGTTTGACCGGCCGCCGTTGCCGTGTTTGTCACCTTGCCAGCATTCACGTCGGCCTGGGTCAGGGTATGCGAGCCGGTACAGGTCGTCTGCGCACCGGGAGCAAGCGCCGTCACTGGGCACGTTGCGGCGGCATCCAATTTGCCGTCACTCACAGAGATATTTGTCAGCGGCAGATTGCCGTTATTCGTTACAACAAAAGTGTAATCGATCTTTGAACCGGCCCTGTTTTGCGCAGGCGTTCCGGCAACGACATCCTTGACAATAACAAGCGACGGCTTTTGCTCAATCGGCGTATCCGTGGAACTCTGCAAGCTTGGAACAGCAACTCCATTGCTATCGGTTCCCGACGCCGTCGCACTGTTGGTGACGTGCCCGCGGTCAATGTCTGCCTGGGTGATCGTATAGACACCGGTAACCGTCTTGGTTTCATTGACAGCAAGCGTGGCGATGGGATTACCGGTCAGGACAACGCCCGCAAGGGATTCCGTTACCGTCACATTTGTCAGCGGAAGATTGCCGGTATTCTGCAAGGTGAAAGTGTAAGGGATGGTCGACCCCACAACACTGCCGGTTGGTGTTCCATGGGTTTTAACCAGGCTGAGTTCTGGAGCCTGTCTGATGCTGACGACGGCGCTGTCATCGTCCTTAACAGTCGCGCTTCCGGATGTTCCAGTGGCCTGCGCCGTATTGACGACCTCACCCCTGTTCACATCCGCCTGGGTGATCGTGTAGGTAGCCGTGAATACATGCGTCGCGTTGGGCGCAAGCGAAACCGGCCCGCCAGGAACGGCGAGAAGCGGATCGGTAACATTGACAGCGGTCAATGGAAGATTGCCAGTGTTTTTAACGGTAAAGGTATAGACGATGGTCGAACCTGCACTGTTGCCCGATGGCGTACCGGCAGTCTTGACAAGGTTGATAGCTGGTGCCGCCGCGATAGGGGTAGTCGTCTGCGATGGATTGCTGACAACCGGCGATGTACCGCGCGAGGGTGTCCCGCTCGCTGTTGCTGTATTGTCAACCCTACCGGCGTTCACTTCCCCCTGCGTGATCAAATAAGTGCCTGTGCAGGTCGTCACAGCCTCCGGTGCGAGCGAGGTTGCATTGCAGGTGATATTTGTCAGCTTCGGATCATTGACGGCAATATTGGTGACCAGCACATTCCCCGTATTGGTAATCTGGAACGTGTAGACAATTGTTGAATTTTCCGTGTTCCCCGACGGCGCGCCTGCCCGCTTGACGAGGGAAAGGGCCGATGCCGCTGTGATGGGTGTGGACGTTGTTGATGGCGCACTGCTCAGCTCCGCTCCACCACCTTGCGGCGTGCCCTTTGCAGTCGCACTGTTGTTGACGACACCCGCCTCAATATCCGCCTGAACAAGCGTATAGGTAGCCGTGAACGTGGTCGTATCAACGGCGCCGGGCACAAAAGTCGCGATGGGACCACCTGCCAGAATAATGTTCGGCAGAAGATCGGTCACTTTGACATTCGTCAGGGTAACGTTGCCGGTATTCTCCACCCTGAAGGAATAAGTAATAGTGTCGCCAACCCGATTGCCCGTTACGGGGCTGGCTGTCTTGAGGATAGTCAGATTGGGCGTACGCGTGATTGGCGTTGCGGTTGTGTCCGGCGGGCTGGTTACGCCGGATCCAGTTGGCGATGTACCTGTTGCCGTGGCGCTGTTGTTTACCGTTCCGCCATTGACTTCATCCTGCGTAACCGTGTGGGTGCCGGTACAGGTGGTGTCGGCACCGGGGGCGAGCGTCGTGACAGGGCATACCGCCGCTGCATTCAGCTTTGGATCGTTGATCACGAGGCCGGTAAGGGTCACATTGCCTGTGTTGACGACCTTGAACGTATAGCTGATCGTTGCTCCCGCGCTGTTGCCCGTGGGAGTACCCGCCTGCTTGTCAACGGTCAGGGCGGGGGAACGCGTCAGCGGTGTATCGGTGGTTGATGGTCCACCGGTGATAACCGGACCCGATGGCGGCGTTCCGCTGACAATCGCGGAGTTCGTCACCCTGCCGGCATTCACCTCGGCCTGCGTGATGGTGTGGGTACCCGTACAGGTCGTATCTGCTCCGGGAGCCAGTGTCGTGGTCGTGCAGACCGCGGCTGCATCCAGCTTCACATCGGTGATGACAATTGCCGTCAATGTGATGTTACCGGTATTCTTCACCGTGAACGTATACGGAATGGTCTGACCGGCCGCATTACCAGTAGGAGTGCCCGCAACCTTGTTGATCGTGATGGACTTTGACTGCGTGATCGGCGTGGTCTTGGCTGATGGCGTGCTGGTTACAGGACCCGTTGGCGATGTACCGGTCGAGGTCGCACTGTTGACAACCTGTCCGGCATCGACGTCCGTCTGGGCTATCGTGTAGGTGCCTGTGCAGGTCGTGTTTGTGCCGGGCAGCAGTGTTGTCGTGGCGCAGACCGGGGCTGTGGTCAGCTTGGAATCATTCACGCCGATATTCACGAGCGTCGTATTGCCCGTGTTCTCAACGCGGAACGAATAGGTGATCGTCGAGCCGGGAATATTGCCGCTTGGCGCACCGGCCGACTTGTCGATTGTAATCGACGACGTGCGGGTTAGAGGGGTCGACGTTCCATCTGGGCTGCTGATCGTTCTGGGACCGGTCGGTGGCGCGCCATTGGCTGTTGCTATGTTGTCGGCGGTTCCCGCATTGACTTCATCCTGCGTGATCGTATGGGAGCCTGTGCAGGTTGTGTTGTCGCCGGGCTGCAATGTTGTTACCGGACATGTGGCCGGGCTGCTCAGCCGCGCATCATTGATGCCCACGGTTGTCAGTGTCACATTGCCGGTGTTCTTGACGACAAACGTATAGGCAATTGTTCCACCCACAGCATTGCTGGTTGGGGTGCCAGCGGACTTGTCGATCGTCAGTGCCGGTGCACTGGCAAGTGGTGTTGCGGTTGTGCTGGGCGAACTCGTGATGGCGCCACCGGTTGGCGGCGTACCGCTTGCGGTCGCGCTGTTGTTGGATGTCCCGGCATTGACCTCAGCCTGTGTAATCGTATGCGTGCCAGTACAGGTTGCACTTGCGTTTGGAGCAATGCTCGTTACATCGCACACCGCTGCAGCATTCAGCTTGGCATCGTTGATGACCACAGCCGTCAACGTAACATTGCCGGTGTTTCTGACCGTGAACGTGTAGGGTATCGTTGAACCCGCCGTAGCGGCCGTTGGCGTGCCCGCAACCTTGGTAACGCTCAGAGAGGCTGACCGCGTAAGAGGTGTAATGGCCGTCGAATTGGCACTGTTAACAGGATTGCCATCCGGTCCTTTGGTGGTTGCCTGCGCCGTATTGTTCGACGTTCCCGCATCAACTTCAGCCTGCGTGATCGTGTGCGTACCCGTACAGGTGGTCACAGCGTTGGGCGCAAGTGTCGTCTGGGCACAGGTCGCGGCCGCATCAAGCTTTGCATCGTTGATGACAAGATTGGTCAACGTAACGTTGCCGGTATTCCTGACGCTGAAGGAATAGCCAATCGTCGACCCGACCGAATTGCCGGACGGAGCGCCGGCCGTCTTGGTGACCGAAACAGAGCCCGTGCGTGTCAACGGTGTAGACGTCGGGCTTGGCGCACTGGTGATGGGGGTACCCGCAGGCGGCGTGCCGGTTGCCGTCGCACTGTTGTCGACCTTACCCGCATCAACTTCAAGCTGCGTGATCGTATGCGTTCCTGTGCAGATCGTACTCACATTCGGCGCAAGCTGCGTAACAGGACACGTTGGACCCGGCGCAGGGATTTTTGGATCCGTAACGACAATGGAACTCAACGTCACATTACCCGTGTTCCTCACGGTAAATGTGTACGCAATCGTCGACCCAGCCGTGCTGCCTGTCGGCGTCCCTGCCGCCTTGACGACCGTCAGAGCGCCAGCAGCAGCAATAGGGGTGCTCGTCCCACTAGGCGGCGTCGTGATCGGCGTAGCACCACCAGGCGGCGTTCCTGTCGCAGTCGCACTGTTGATGACAACCCCAGCATCCACCTCCGCTTGTGTGATTGTGTGTGTACCGGTGCAAACCGCAGTCGCGCCGGGAGCCACTGTGCTCGGACATGTAGCAGGAGCATTCAACTTCGGGTCTGTGATCGAGAGGGGTGACAGCGCTACATCACCGGTATTGGTAATGGTGAAGCTATACTGGATTGTCGATCCGGCGGTTGTCCCCGACGGAGTTCCGGCGCTTTTTACCATCGTCATCGATGGTCGCTTTGGCGTATTGGTGAAGGTACAGGTAATATCGTCGCCAGCCGTCGGGGTTACCGAGAAGCTTGTTCCCCCCCCCGATGGCAATGTGGTGGTTGCACCAGTTTTGGCGTTTGCACAGGCTATCACGCCACCGTAAAGCGCGATTGGGCTGGAACTGCCGCTGGCCATAGCTTCCGACAGGGTATAGGAGGTGCCGACGGTGATATTGGAAAGCTGCGCCTGGCCGTTCGCCGCTGCACCGGCTCCCGTAGTTGTCGCGCTAATCGGGCCGTTGGCGCCAGCGATCGTCAAGGCAAACTGGTCAGTTGCCGCGACGCGTGTGCCGGTCAGTGCTTTCTTGACAGTAATGCGGACATCGTCATCAAGGATCGTATAGGTCGAGGTACCATTGGCAGCTGCACCACAGGTTGTCGCGCTGGCGATGGTGTACGACCCCGGATTGGCCGTCATGGTAAACTGAATGGTCTTGTTCGCCTCAATGACCGTATCGTTTACGATCGAAACACCGGTCGCAATGCTCTGCGTTCCGTCATAGTCACCGGCGGGAATGGTGACATTAAACGTGTTCGTACCGTTTGGTGTTGTATAATCTGTACCGAGCGTGGCTGTGCCGCTCAGTGCTACCTGTACAGTTATTGCCGAGGTCAGCGTCCCTGCGATGCGGAAGGCTGGCAAATTTGCAGTCGCAATGCTTTCAGCACCTGACGCACTGCCGGGCTGGAACTCCACGTAAGGCGACAAGGTGATCTGAATGTTATCAAGGAAGTTACCGACACTACCCGCGTTACCAGACGCAAAGCCAAGCGTCTGGACACCGGAGTTTCCGTTATAGGTGTAGGTGCCACTGCGATTGAACCAGGAAGAAGCATTCGCCACGGAGGTGAAAATTACACTCGTGTTTGGAGCATTCAGTTCAGGCGTGGGAGCAATGTTGAATATTGCTGTTTCTGTGCCACTCGTTGCCCGACGGCGGTGCGAAAACTGCCAACTGAACTGTTCGCCCTTGACGAGGCAGATGTTCTGGTAAAGACGCGATTGCACGTTCGCGTTCAATTCAACGAACTGCGATCCCTGTGCAGCAGGAACACCCTGAAAGCCAGTCGTCCACATTTCGATAAGCGGGCCACTCGTCGTGTTGGGCTGAAGAGTACAACCACTGCTCGTCGCGGCGGTGGGGTGCGACGTACTCCAGCCTGGAACCTGACTATCCGACAGAAATGCAAGACAGTTTGTGCTGCCGAGATTTGGGCTCTCAAAACCCTGATTGACGAAACTGCGCTGAACCTGCGCGAAGGCAATGCCCGGCAATGCAGTACTGAAGAGGGCTAATATGAGGACAAAGAGAAGTGAGAGAGGCGAATGGAATTTCCTGATGATGTTTGCGCCACTGTGTCTCAATTAGCCCACCCCATTCAATTTTAAATTGAACATCTTATTATGCTCAACCTTGGGTAGTTTAACCGGATACAGCGTTCAAGGCGCTGGAAAGCGCAACAGAACGCAAAAACGAAAAACCCCCAGCCCCACACTGCGCAATCATCAGATCGCACTCTTCTTGTATGCACCCCAATAAGTTGGGGTCAACACACAAATCGGGCTTTTCCGGCCGCATACGGAAGCTGAAAATTAGTGTTCACTCATAATTTGGAGCTATTCACCTGGACATCATTCGGAGTACACCAAATCCCTGTCTGTTATCTTGCCGTATGCTTCTGAAGATAATTCAATTAAATCAATTATTTGGATACTACACCCGAATTTATTCTATTATAGATATTTTGAACATAAATAATCTTCGAAATACCTTTGTATTGTCGAGGTACGTGTTGCTGAAATAACACGTGATCCGGAATTTCTACGTCCTATTCGTAAAACCTGATAGAAGTTTGTACAGGCAGATTTGATAGTAAAATAATTCATGAAACATGGGCAAATCATAAATGGACAAAAAAGTGGATTAACAGTCTAAAATGCTATCGCGGCAAGTTTGTAAAAACCACCCAGTCAGGAGAAATTAACTGGATTCGAACGACGCGTGTCTAGATTGGGATGCCGGAGTGGATCAGCGATGATACACTTATGATCCAACCTTGTATCGGAACGATAGAACGAGAACTAAGTGTAACGCTCATTTCAAATTTGGGCCTCCTGAGCTTTCAAACATTTACCCATTAGAGCCGAATTGGTAGTCGAGAACCGATGTTATCAATTTGCGGAGCACAATGTGGCCTCAAGTGACAGAGTTTAGTTCGTAATTCGTATTGCCAACTGAAAATTTGCGGATAAAATTCCGCCCGGTTTTGCCTTTATAGCGAGCAGCGTTATGACAAAGGAACTGGACCACATACTCAGGTGCCGCGACTGCGGTACGACATATCTCAACATACCGAAGGACGTAAACTCGGACACGCCAATTCATTGCAGCCGATGCGGTGAATACATGGGCCGTTGGTTCGAAATTGAAACAGAATTTGCCAATCAGGGGGGACAGAGCGGCGTATTCAAAATGGACCACGGCCAAATCACTGAAATTGAGGAAAATTAAGTTGGAGCGTGGGTTTAACGAGCCTCATTGACGTTCTTCAGAGGAATTGTGCAGCGATTTTATGGCATCCGTTTAGGCCCATATAAAATGCCCACACTGATAGATAGCATAAAATCAGCTATTCACGTTCATTGGCAACAACAAAGGCGGCTCCGATTCCGGCACCGATCACTATTCCAGCTCCTATTCCCAAAGGAATAGTTGCCAGTCCGGCAATCCCTAATCCTCCTCCAATTGACACCCCAATCAGCTCGCCTACGGCCATTGCAAAGTAAATTTCTTTCATGTGCAAGCCTCCGCTCGCCTTGAACGAAAGAGCGCTTCCGAAGTTCCATCAAGCTCGAGATGTCTGGGGAACATCGGTTTGGCACGAAATCAAATCCATCAGTTATTGCTTGTGTTTCGACCGAGTGAATTATTCAAATTGTGTCAGGGTTGCTTATTGGGTTCATGGGAAGATATTTTGTGCTCAATCGCCTGCGCGATCATTTGCGGACCTGTCCGTTCTTCTACCAAAATATGAACTTCTTGCGCGGCTTCCACAAAGGCAATCCGCGCTTTAGGGTTAGATATTGTTCCTGCAATAGCACTACGACATGCTTCACATGCCGCGGCGTGTTTTTCGGTTCGGTTTTTTGACCACTGTTCGGTAAGCAACGTCAAAGCGGCGTGCACATCACGCACCACCAGAATGCGTCCTGTACGAGGCGATTTCACGCTGACATGCTCAAACATCAACTTATCCATAACCGCAAAATGCCTGAACTCTGAAGTTGTTCCCGTGGGCGAAAAGATGCCCGGCTATAAGAATGTGCGCAGGGTGATTTGTTCGTGATGTTTACCGAGATTTCGTGGCCGCAGGAACGTTTCGGGTTGCTGGACATTAGCAAGAGCACAACTGGAGGGAGAACATGTGAAAATCGCAACTTTTAACGTCAACGGCATCAATGGCAGGCTTCCCGTGTTGCTGCGGTGGCTTAATCAATGTGAACCGGACGTCGTGTGCCTGCAGGAATTAAAAGCGCCAAACGAGAAATTTCCCGAACACGCCCTCGAAAAGGCTGGCTACGGATCTATCTGGAATGGACAAAAAAGTTGGAACGGCGTGGCTATACTTGCTCGCGATATGGTTCCTATAGAAACCCGTCGCGGATTGCCGGGTGACGAAAAAGACAGTCAAAGCCGTTATATTGAAGCTGCGATCGACGGCATCTTGATAGGCTGCTTATACCTTCCGAATGGCAACCCGGTTCCGGGAGCGAAATTTGATTACAAACTACGGTGGTTCGAACGGCTCTCCTCCTATGCAGCCGAGTTACTGTCCTTGGATGTTCCAGTGGTGCTTGCAGGCGACTATAACGTCATGCCGACGGATTTGGACGTGTATGCGCCGGAGCGATGGAGAGATGACGCGCTTTTTCGTCCGGAAGTCCGAACGGCGTTTCATGAGTTAGTCGCTCAAGGATGGATTGATGCAGTACGACTATTGCATCCAGACGAGCGCATTTACACATTCTGGAAATATTTTAGAAACGCATTTGCACGCGATGCTGGTCTGCGTATTGATCACTTCCTTTTAACGCCTTCCCTCGCGTCCGGCCTTAAGCAAGCGAAAGTCGACAAAAGTGTGCGCAGCTGGGAGCATTCAAGTGACCACGCTCCGGTCTGGATAGAAGTCCATAAACCGAATTAATTACAGCGACGAACTTCGTTGCGTATTAATCGTTGAATCGTCGGCCTTCACGCTCGGGATCACGAGCGATTTCACGCTCCTCTTCATCATCCGGCAAAGCCTCGTCACTTTCCTGATACGGGTTATCGTCATCATCCTCAGAAAGATCGCCAGCATCCTCCGACTCCACCTGATGTGTGCCTTGAATTGCCAGATCATCATCTGCAATTACATCATTCGCCTCGATTTCCGTTCCAATTTCATCCGCACCGGGTTTGGTCGCAGAGGATTCTTTTTTATGTCCACTTGACATAGAACATCCTTTTTACTGGTTGCGGCGGATGACGCGGTTGCCCATCGGCCGCTGTGTGAGTTTAGTGCGCAGCTGCATTACAAAGGCGATCACTGCACCCAGCAAAATTGGAGTGCCAACAAGAGCAAGCACCCAGAGAAAATCTTCCATCACTGCGCTCCTTTCCCGGCTGACTGGTCAAGCGCATGCGGAGCTGGCTTTCCTTGGGATGCATCGTCAGCAGGTACCAGCCAAAAGAATGTTGCCGCACCGATGAAGAGAATGGCAATTCCAATGAGTATTGGTCCTATACGCATTTGTGCCTCCAGTTTTGTAGATAACCCTGCGAAGGGGAGATGGTTCCCAAAACACAGCGATTGCGGAACTATCCCCTCCCTTCCGCCGTTAGAATGACTTGGAACAATGTGGAGGATTTTTCATGTCCAGCTCATTCGACACGGACCGAGGTAATGGCGGCGAGACACATCAACACGTACCCGAGAAAGGCTCTCATAGTTCGGAAGATCATCTGACGACTAACCAAGGCATTCGCGTCACCGACAACCAGAACAGTCTAAAATCCGGCGAGCGTGGACCAACCTTGCTGGAAGACTTTGTTCTTCGCGAAAAAATCTTTCATTTCGATCATGAACGCATTCCCGAACGCATTGTCCACGCACGAGGGTCGGCAGCACACGGATATTTCGAACTTTACGAATCCTTGGCTGACATTACGAAAGCAGATTTGTTCCAACGGGCAGGCGAAAAGACACCGCTGTTTACGCGGTTTTCCACAGTTGCAGGCGGCGCGGGTTCCGTGGACACGCCCCGTGATGTCCGGGGCTTCGCAGTCAAATTTTACACCAAGGAGGGCAATTGGGATCTCGTTGGCAACAATATTCCTGTGTTCTTCATTCAGGACGCCATAAAGTTTCCAGATCTGGTTCATGCGGTAAAGATGGAGGCAGATCGTGCCTTCCCGCAAGCTGGCAGCGCCCATGATACATTCTGGGATTGGGCTTCCCTGATGCCCGAAACGACCCACATGCTGATGTGGGCCATGTCGGATCGCACCATCCCCCGTTCCCTGCGCATGATGGAGGGGTTTGGTATTCATACGTTCCGGCTCATCAACGCGAAGGGCAAATCCACTTTTGTCAAATTCCATTGGAAGCCGAAGCTTGGCCTGCAGTCGACAATCTGGGATGAAGCGCTCAAACTGCAGGCGGCGGACAATGACTATCACCGCCGCGACTTGTGGGAGGCTATCCATTCCGGCAACTACCCGGAATGGGAACTGGGTCTCCAGCTGTTTGATCAGGAATTTGCCGATGCCCAGCCATATGACGTGCTGGATGCGACAAAACTGATCCCGGAAGAAGTGATTCCCATCAGGCTGGTCGGGAGAATGGTTCTTGACCGCAACCCCGATAATTTCTTCGCGGAGACTGAGCAAGCTGCGTATTGCCCGGCGAATATTGTTCCAGGCATCGATTTCTCTAACGATCCTCTGCTGCAAGGAAGGCTCTTCAGCTATCTCGACACCCAAAAGTCGCGTCTTGGGACTGCAAACTTTCATCAGCTGCCAATCAATGCACCCAAGTGCCCGGTCATGAATTTTCAGCGGGACGGGCAGATGCAAATGAACGTTCCAAAGGGGCGGGCCAATTACGAGCCGAACAGTCTGGCTGACCACAATGAGGAAGGCGGGCCGCGCGAATGTCCGGCAACGGGGTTCAGTACGTTCGAAGGGCGATCCGAGTACAACGAACAGGGCGACAAACTGCGAATTCGCGCCGAACTGTTCGCCGATCATTATAGTCAGGCACGTCTGTTCTGGAATTCCCAGCAACCCGCAGAACAAGCGCATATTGCATCGTCATTTGTCTTTGAGTTGTCAAAGGTGGTTCTTGAGCAGGTCCCCCCGCGTATGGTCGCTAATTTGCGCAATGTCGACGAGGATTTGGCGAAACGCGTGGCGAACGGGCTGGGCATAGAACTTCCAAAAAAGAATGCAGCCGCGAAAGCACCGCTCGACATGCCTCCCTCACCTGCCCTCAGCATCCACGCCAATATGAAGACGATTTTGGCGGGCCGCACGATTGCCGTACTGGTGGCAGACGGAACCGACGCCAGCGACTTGGCCAGGCTTCAAAAATCAATCGAGAAAGCCGGCGCCAAATGTGTATTCGTCTCTCCAAAGATCGGCGGAGCAACCCTGTCCGATGGTAAGAAAGTCAAAGCTGACGGACAGTTGCTGGGTTCGCCCTCACAGCTGTTTGACGCGGTCGCGGTCTTAACGGCGAAAGCTGCAACGGAATCTCTATTGAAAGAAGGAGCAGCTGTCCAATGGGTGATGGATGCTTTTGGCCACTTGAAAGCCATTGGGTACACTCGCGACTCCAAACCACTGCTTGATAAGGCTGGCATCACGCCTGACGAGGGCGTTTTAGACGTGTCCAACGGTTTTGTTGAAGCGGCCGCCAAACGATACTGGGCTCGCGAACCGGCCGTACGCACCTTGGCATGAACTTCAAACGCTGCGGCTGCGTTGCCGAGCAACAGGCTTTGACCGAGGAATTCGGGAGGATGTGCTATGGACGTCATATGTGGCGTAAACGATGACAAGCGCGTTGATCTTGTTCCAAGATTAATTAAAGCAGCAAACCTGCTGCCAAACTTTCGTCGGATCGAACAACGCATCTTATTGCAACAGGCAGCACGGGCCCTTCAGCAAATGCAGCAATCGGCCGGCAAACAGAAAACACCAATCCGAAGTCCAAGCAAACTGCTTGATGATACCAGGCAATGCGCGATGTTCATCAGTATTACGCCGTCTGAGGAAATCAGCCGGATTATGCTTTCAACTGCCGAAGAAATCAAAAAATTACAACGATGCGAAGTATTCAAGGCTTCCTCAATACGAGATCAAAGCGATGTGGAATGAGGCGAAGCTGGGCCGGGTTCACTGCGGCGACAGCCTTTAGAACAATCCAGGAAACCAACATTGTTGAAACCTCCTCAAGGTCGGATAAAATTGCCGTGGGGCTCTTCTCTAACGCCGGTTGGGGTTGCCTAATTTGGGATCACGTTTACGGGTATATTCATCAAAACGTGGAAGCTTATCTGCAAACTCAATCCACGGGAGCCGCAGCTTCCAGTAGCCGTGAGCATGAGGCTGAAATCGCTCCGGATGATCAAAAAAACCTATCGTAATATAGTACTCATCCGGTATGCCTTCGTCATAATAACCAATTGATGAACCACACCGGGCGCAAAAACTATCTTCCCGGAAATGCCAGATAGCCATCTGCTGCAACTGACGCCGGGTTATCCCTGGGCACGCTTGGGCCATTTTGGAAAGCCCAAGGTTCGTGGCTTCGGCAATAAGTGCAGCATAGAATATCCGCAGATCTGAAGGGGTGCGTCCGGTCTGTAGATGTTCGAACTGAGAACTGAAACCGGTATAACGATCAACGTCTGCGACAAGATCGGTCAGCCGAATATGGGGCATGATTCCCGCAAGCCGCTTTGCAAAAGCCAGTGCTGCAGCCGTTTCGGTTGTTGAAACCGCAGGCACACGCAATCCTTTTGCTCCGATACGGGTATCACTCTGATCCGCCATAAGCCTGTTAGCAGCTTCGCGTAGTTTGCAATCCAGGAGTGCGGAGCGTTCTGCTAGATAAGCTTCCACGTCAGTCGGTATCGCGACCGGAATCTGAGCATCTGCCTTTATGATCGCAAACGTTTCCTTGGAAATCATATGCTCGTCTATCGCGCGATAGGCACGCGAACCACGGATCCATATCTCGCCTGCTGCCAAACGGTTTTTAGTTTCAAGGATCAAGAAGATTTCCAGGAATTTGCGATCAATTGTTGCGCCGCTTCCGAGTATCAGTTTACGCCAACGCCGGTCAGCAAGCCGAAGTGCTTTTTTCATCCATGATTGATTTGGCGAGCGTCGTTTGTTTTCCCAAGCCCTTCGAAGTTCCTAAATAGCCTCAATAAGACTCGTGCCTTGGTTGCTGGCTTCAAGAAGTACAGCAGAAAGAAACTGGGCCGAAAACTTGCGAATACGAGCATAATCATCGCGAAGAAATGGCAGCCAGCTATCGCTGTTACTGGCACCCGAAAGCTCCAGCGCAGATGCGGACGCACGCGCCAGCTCATCCCACGACGTCAATGTTGTAACCGCCTCTTCGAGTGAACCATTTTGTTCCTTAGCTTTGCCGAGAGCGGCACCTACAGATGCCCAATACTTTGGCGGCAGATCCAGCATCTTCCTGCATGCGAATATCACGGGCGGATTGCGCACGTCGAACTGCCCTGCCAACTAATGCTTCAAACATAGCGATGGCAGCATCAGTCAGAGCCATTTCCATTTCGAGCAGAAAGGCGGCAAGGATAGCGTGGCGGCGTCCAGAGCGCATTTGCTCAAGATTTTGAGCGGTGAGACGCCGGCCTTCCTGAGCCATACGCCTGATGCGATGTGCTGGCACGGGTTCAAGTATTTCCGGGTTAACGCCAACGTGTCGGACTGCTTCAAGACGTTCGATCACTCTACTCATACCAGTAGTGCCGACTTTACCGGGTGGCTCCCTTAACCACGATACACCGCTTTGACGTGCCCGAGGTGATGAACCAATGAGGGTCTCCATTCTCACAATGATATCGGGCTTTAGTCTGACTGCTAGCTCTCGTGGATGATTTCTTCCGCTTCAGTGCAGGCCTTTGCGGCAAGGCGCTCCAGAACTGTAAGGCCTGGGATTATGACTCTCCGACGGCGCATTTGATCGGCTAGCGCCCGAATGACATGCTTATCCTTGGGCGCGGCGATAGCCACCCCTCGCGCCCATACCAGCAGTTCGTCGCGGATAGGCACCGTTAGATCAACGAAGCCGTAAACGTGCCGAAGCATTGCGATCTGATCATATCGCGTCGCTATTCGACGTGCAAAATTCACAAGGACTTCAGCGTCAAGTTTTAGCTGATCTGCAAGAAATGACAGAGCATTTGAGGGAATCATTTCACCGCGTTGGATGAGGCGGCCGGGATAACGAAGACCGCATAATTGCAAGGCTAGTCCGAGCCTCGTATCGGGGCGTCGCCGGGAAAGAAGTAACCGATGATCGGCTTCATCCAGAGTCCAATACCGGATAAGCGTATCATCGTCTGTAGGGAGAGCCAGAAAATCATCTCGCTCTTTGTCCGTGAGTATTAATTGACGCGGCATCGCGCCTCCATGCTGTTATTTTCCTTTCCCTTAAAGGGCAAACGGTAAATGACAGATGTAGAAGCAGACATCTTAAAGATGCGGGGGCGAGGTGGCGCATCAAGTAGCTAGCTTGCTACCGTATATCTGTGCCCCTTGAATGTTCAGAGGCCGTATGTTGATATCAACGACCCCGAGTATCGGGGCTGGATCGACCTGTTCTTAAAGAAAATGCAGCAAGGGCACGTAGGCTGGGCCTAATACTGGACGGCCTGCAACTTTAACCCCTGGGGATCCCAATGGGCTATTCGAACGTTAGCCAACTGATACCCTGCACTAGCTTTCCGCCATGCTCACAGCCATCATTGACTCGTGCTATTTTTTGGCCACTGATCTTTGCAACGGACGAGCCCTCGGTAATGGCTGCTGTTGTCGGTACGCCACTACACAGACACTTTGAGCCAACGGTTGCAATTGGGAGGCCGTTGACCTTGACGAAGTTCTGGGGCGTTGAAATTACGGGGCCACCAACATGCTGCCTCGGCCCCGGATCAACCATCGGGCATGTATGCATATGACCTTTGAGTGTTACGGGCATTGCTGGCATTTCACTTCCTCATTCATCAATTGCGAACAGTTTCATTTCGCTCTTATTTCAAATTCAGGCCAGGACATGGTTATACCTTGGAAAAAGGTCTCATCCAACAGGAACAGCAATACGTCTTCATTTGATTTCGAACATTTAGCCGATTGATAGTAAGGTTTCGCCGTCAGGACGTTGTTCCTGTCGGAGTAACACGCAATCCCTCTTTTCAAACGAAATCTGCGGGTGAACTCGATGTGCGGGCAGTATCCTCTGCTGCTTGATATTTACCTTCTCAAGCGTATGGATAAGTGCTGCATGCTCCGCGTCGATGATCGTCCAGGCGTGGCGTAGTTCCAGCGCCGTAATGACCGCCTGAATAGCCTCGGTGGCAAGACCCCCACCACTTCGTTTGGGAGATATGAGCCCACCTAATTCCTCATCGGGGCCAACTTGAATAAACCCGACAGGGACACGTGGATCGGATCGGTTTGCTCCCACGTAAGTCCGAAGCCCCCGATCACGGGCCTCACGCCATTCAACAATCGCGAAATGGGTGTCGGCATAAGTGAAAGGTCGAAATGGACTGAAGTGACAGGTAATGGGATCCGATAAAAGTGCGTGTAACTCCGGTGCATCGGAATAGACTGGCTGGCGCAAAATCAAACGCGGAGTTTCAATCCGTTCCGGATCGCCATGGCTGGAAAATATCGAAGTCTGTGTTTCTTGAGTCATTTAACCACTACCTAACGAAACAGGTTATTTTCCTTGGACATACTTCTCTCCGCCGACTTCATATCCATGAGCAGAGTCCGGCCTTTAGGCATTGCACTACCTCGCTGGAACTGCATTCGTCTCCAGAGGAAGATCCACGTTCATCTCCGCATCCGCTAGTTTGATCTCAAACAGGGGTGCAACACTTTTGGCAAAAGTCAGTCTTATAAATTTTTCGTAGGTCTCGCCATCTTCGATACCTCCATCGAGCAACTCAAATGTTAGCTGATATTTTCCAGCACCAAGTATCGTGGTCCGCTCGTCCATGATGGAGCCGATAACCACTTTGTCTCCCGATATATCGAAAGGTATCAAAATCACACGCTTAGGTTCCCCGGAAAGGTGACTGGTCTCGTTTTTCGTAAGCACTTCAACAAAAACAGCATTACCGTCTGGCACAGCAAAGGAAACACTACCTTCGCGCAGGAAAACCCTTGCGTATATTGCCGATCGTTCCAGTCATTGAAAGGGATCTCCAGATCGGGATCAAACACGGCGATCTGCGCATAGCTTATGGTGAGAGGAAAACGGTCGGTCATTTCTCTTGGACCTTCATCATCGGTCAGGGACCTTTGCGCAGAACTTTATCGGTAGTAAGCATATTGCCTTGCTTAATAATCGCGAATTTCTGGCTATCAGATTTTATGAAATTAAGACGGAATACAAATGCATATTCCACATCTAAGCTTGCACTACCTGGCAATGCTTCAAATACCAAATTGTATTTCCCCGCTGGTATTGATACGGTCTGCGGATTAAAAATCGACCCAATTGATAACGGCGTCGAAGCGACATCAAATGGAACGCAAACAGCCCATAAGGCTTGTGGGTCTATTTGAAATTGCTCGGTCGTGTCGACTTGCAAAAGACAACTGCCATCATGGTCGGGAGCGCCAAAGGCTACGTTCCCCGGCATCCACGTAAAGCCCTGCGCTATATGGTCTTCCGACCATTCAAGTTCGGTTTGTGTGATGCTCGGATCAAAAACGACGATCTGAGTGTAGACAACGGTTACTGCAAATTCGGCAATCATCTTAAGGTCCTGTCGTTATTGTTACTCTGCATCCTTCGGGAGCCCCGGCAATACCCATTTTTATCTGCTGCCCTGCGCTTCGATTGTCACTGAAGGGCACATAGCGTACACTAGCCGCGCCTGCATTTTCTATAAAGGTGGCTGGTGGATATTCATCGCGATCGTAGGGAGGGAAGCGTGTTGGGATACCACTCAATGACGCCGCACGCCTAGCATCCGTTCCTGCTCTATCTATTGTCAATGTGTTAGGATAGCCAGCTGCTTGGGCCTCTTCAATGTGTTGGGCTGACAAAGGTGATTTGGACTTGGAAATAACAACAAACCGTTGACAGCAATTCCCTGTGGCACAAGAAGCCGCGGCGGCTTTTGCTAGTGTTTTCGCAAGTTCTTGGACCTTTTTAAGTCGCTCGGCTTGCTGCTCCGGTGTCAAGGCTGGAGAAGCGACCCCGGCTGCAACTGAATTGACAGGTGTATCACCGCTAAGAATGAGGCCTGTGCCGACGACGGCGGCACCAGTTAACAGAGTACCGGTACTCACCGTAGCACCTGTGCCTGCAACAGTGGCCGTTGTAGCAAGAGCACCGCCACCACCTGCTAAAGCTAATTCGGGAAGAGCGGCCAAACCTAGAAAAGGCATCAGATCACCTCTTCAATTGAACTTGTGAGACGCGTCATCTGATAAAGCAGGGTTTCCACATTCTGGTCTGGAGTGTCTGGTCCTGATCGCAGGTATTTTTGAATCTCCGGTTGATTCTCGATCCGGTCCCCGCTGGCAATCATCATAAAACCCCAGATGCTGAGGGAGCGCTCCTGCGTCAAGCCCAGTTTGTTCCCAGACGCCTCGTATCGCAGAACCCTGTCATTCAGCTCCTGTTCGCTCATGCCCGCCGTTTCATGCGGTGCCATTTCCCTTAGAATTGCAGACATCCGGCGGCAATATGCTGTTTGGTGGCGTGTTTCGACCGCTTTAAGCTGATCTGCATCAATCGTCAGCATGCCTTTTGGCATTTTGGGTAGATTTTCGGGCCTTGGCACTCGTGTGAGCCCGCTATCACCAATAGCATTCATGAAGATCGACTGTGCAGGGCCAAACAGACGCGCGAACTGTTGGACATCAAGCAGTCGTAGTATAGGAGCGAAGACGTTGGGGTCCCAATGCCGGAACAGCACGCGTTCGTATTTGCCGGATTTGCCGGACCGACCATCATTGTTCGGAAAACGGGTATCGGGGATTAAAACCTCGTTGATAGTCCTCAAGTGCCGCCATAATGCCTGCTCACCCTCCGGACAGGACCAGAACACAGCGCATGGTTTTTCAAGTACCAATTCTTCTATGTGTTCACGCGTTTTGCGATCATTCAGAGCAACGAGCAAGGGACCGTCCCGGCGCATGGCTTCTTCACCACCTCTCAGAAACAATGAACGGCTTGTAATCCCCACGTCAGCTAGTTCATCTTCGAGATCATCAAAATGCCCGCCATCCAGCACGGCAAACAACGGCCTTGGCAGTCCATCGAGCACAGCACGAAAAACATGTGCTTTGGTTTCTGAATCTGGCGTTTCGAGCAGAGGCTTTTCCATCGGCGACCTCACGTACGCACAAAAGTTGTCTTGGACTGGGACATGTTTTTCAGGCACGATGCGCCTTTGCCCGGACCACCCTTTTTGAAGTTGATCGCGTTGCCTTCGATATCGATTTTAAGTGCGTAGAGCTTGATACCCTTCTTGTTGAGGGTGATATATCCGCCGGGAGTAGAAAGGCGTATCTCGTCATCAGCATAGATTTCCCAAGTCTTGGCCTCGCCATGATATTTCTCACCCGAGACAATATTGTAAAGCTGACCAACTTCGACTTTGATTGTTTCGCCGACCTTGGTGTTTTGCTCTTTGCCAATCTGAGTGAAGTGGGTTGATCCAATATTCGTTACCTTGCTCACGCCGATCTGCTCGGCTCGGGCAACGCCGATGGTGTCGGATTTGAAATTGCCGACGATGGTATTCATGATGCCGGGCAGTTGGAACAGCGCTCCGGTGGCTTGACCCATGCCGTCGCCGGAGGCCGCAAGGGCTGTGCCCTGGTCTGAGCGTGGGCTTGGTCCAGAGACAACGCCGTCGCGTGCGCCAAGGCCAGTCGCCGAGAGAAAGCCAAGTGCAGATTGGCCCAGTGACATGGCGAAGTTGACAAGGTTGGGTGCGCCGCCAGCAATTTGCCCTGCTTGCTGCATCAATCCGGCGGTCTGCCCAGCGAGCCCAGCCACCTGTGCAACAAGACCCAACGCGCCAGCACCTGTCCCGCCGACCACCATGTTCATCGAGCCGCCGATTTCGTGTTTCTGGTTGCCTGCAACTTCAACAGCACGATTGGCGCCTACGGACGAAACTTCATTGGCATCAACGCGCTTTGTGCGGTTGTTCAGAACCCGTGTTGTCTGGTCCTTTTGGGCATGGAAGAACTGGTTCTCCTTGCCTTTCTCGTCTTCGAAGGAGACTTCGTTAAAGCCTTGGCCCTTGTGTGTATTGGACCTTAAAACAGTACGTGTCTTGTTCTCGGGCAGCGCATACGGAACCTTGGTGCTCGGATTGGGCACGATGCCCGTCACGACAGGCCGGTCAGGATCGCCTTCGAGATAGGTAACCATCACTTCCATACCGATGCGCGGGATGACCTGTGCGCCGAAACCGCCGCCCGCCCAGGATTGCATCACGCGTATCCAACAGGTGTCGGAACCGTCCTTCTTGGCGCGTGTCCGTTGCCATGGGTACCAAACTTTTATCCTCCCAAATTCGTCCGGATGGATTTCTTCGCCAGGTGGCCCGGCGACAATGGCAACCTGCGAGCCATCTATACGCGGCTGCGGTGTTGTCCGGTGCGGTGTTGCCGGGAGCCTTGAGGGAAGGGCGATAAAACTGTTTGAGTAGTCAAGCGTACCGTCTTCCACCGTCTCGTAGGAATGATCGACAATATGGTGAACAATAGCCGTGACCACATATTCTTCAAACACGTGGTCGGCATGGGCGACTTCATAGGGTTTAAACTTTCGGCCAGCCGCAAGAGTTCTGACCGTTGAGCTGCCCTCAATCTTCTCATGATCCGCTTCAACCGCCTGCATGCGCAGTTTTGATGCCTGTTCATTTGACGACTGATCAAGGGCTTTGGCGGGGTAGTGGAACAACTCATATTCGGCATTCTTCGGCAGAGACACGAGCGAGGGTGTCACCGCGCCTTGCGGTCCTTGCGGTTTTTCAAAGTTCCAATCACCCCCGGCGCGCTTTCCCGGTGTGAATTGGTAATCCCTTGTAAATTCACTGATATGATTTCTATCGGTGGAACCTGCTGCAAATCGCACGTCCGTGTCCGGTCCTTCCGTATAGCCAAAGGGATGGCTGGCTACATGCAACGTATGCTGACCATCTTCATGTTCAAACCAGTAGAACAGCCCATCATATTCCAAACGCCTTGTGAGATAGGCAAGGTCCGTTTCATTCCATTGAACTGAATAATGGATTGGCTCCGGTGGTTTGATCACACCGCCCGTCACAGCTGCCTTGATCCCATGCTCGGACAACAGGGTTTCGACAATCTGCAACGTGGTCATGTCCATCCAGATACGGCAGTCCGAGCGCTGCGACAGCAACCACAATTGCGGGCGGATAACCAGACGATAGGATCGCAAACCGCGTGAAACAGGCGGGCCTTCCCGAAATCCCGATATCAGCCCGTTCCACGGGCGGCGCTGCCCATAAGCAATCTCAAGGGAAACATCGGCCATCGTGCCGACAAGCTCTTCCGGCTTGATATCAACACGCTTGGATTTAACGTGGACATGGACTTCGAAAAGGCCGTTGACCTCTTCCCTGATATCAACCTTCTCGGCAAGAAGAACATCCACCCCGAGCGATGTCGAGATGCGAAGAATACGGTCCGCCTGGATCAGGCCTGCATCGGTGAAGTCAAATTCCATTTTGATCCAATATTTTAGATTGAACTAGGTCGACTGGCTGAATTGGATGAATGTCAATTTGGAACAAACGAAGCGGTCCGCTCCGCTTTCTCGTGCCTGTCTTTACGCGGCGCGCGTTGTGGCGAGGTCGTAAGAAGCAATCATTGGCGACTGCGGCTTCTGGTTCTCATCATATGGTGTGTACTTCACTTCCATCTTGGTGAAGTTCAAACGCAGCGTCTCAACCGGACGATCACCATTGGAATCAACCGAATAGTCGGCGATCAGCGTGTTGGTCAGCTTGTATTCGATATAGGTCTGGCCGGGATTGCCTGTGGTCACCAGATGAATGGTGGTAAGCTTGCCCGAACTACCGGAAACTGCTTCCTTGAACAACTTCGTCGAAGATGAATCACTGACCTTGGTCAGGACGATCTCACTGATTGTCGGTTCAGATGCTTCGCGGTTCGCTGCCGAACCGGCGGAAGTGTTCATTTTACGGCCTACATTCCAATGAATGGCTTCGATATCCATCCACTGTTTATGCTGTTCCTGGGTTGCATCACCCTTGATATCATCAAGCTGCAAGTAAATCGGCATGCGCCCTCCCTTTAAAGTAAAACTACCAACAAATTGCCCGCAGTTTTGCAGTATCCTTGAAAAAACCATACCGCGCAAGATGCCAAACGGCGGTGGTGAAGTGGTCCATTTTGCACTACATGGCCGCCTTTTGTACAAACAGGTAAGTCATGAGAAAATGTTCAGTTATTCGCGCGTCAGAATATAAAGCCATTTTGGCTGGAATATCTTGCGATCCGGTTTGATGTTATATCTTACCTTCGTTGCCGAACCCAAAGCACATGATTTGGATCCAATATAATGATCGAGAGTGCCACTAGGCAGGCAGATTGGCGCCGCGCGAACCCGAAAAAATACGATGCCCATTTGGCCGTGCAAAGAGCACTAAAAAGTGGGCAGTTGGAAAAATGCGCCTGTGAAGTCTGCGGTATTGAAGCTGTCGATGCACATCACGATCGATACGAGAAGCCACTGCAAGTTCGTTGGCTATGTCGGCGTCATCACACTAGCCTTCATCACTATGGGGAAGATATGTTTCCAATTAAATCCACTATTTAAGATACCGAGAGTTTTGACACTCCCTGAAGGTATATGAACTGCGGATGCACTAGTCTCCACTTCTCACAATTCCATTTCGGCTATTTTGCGAATTTCTTCCAGCCGTCGTGCCGTTGCCCAGAGGAGCGACGGCGTTACCATGCTGCTTTGCGACGTGACGGACGATGCGTCCGTGGCGAAACTGGTTGACGACGTGCTGGCCGAAGCCGGGCGCATCGATCTGCTGGTCAATAATGCCGGCATGGGTTTACTTGGTGGCGCGGAGGAGTCCTCGATGACCCAGGCTCAGGCACTATTCGACGTGAACGTCTTCGGCGTTTTGCGCGTAACCAACGCGGTGCTGCCGGCGATGCGACGCCAAGAAAAGGGCAGAATCGTTAATTTGAGTTCGGTGCAAGGGATCATTCCTGCTCCTTATTTCGCACTTTACTCATCGACCAAACATGCCATCGAAGGCTATTCCGAATCGCTTGATCATGAACTGCGCCCATTCGGAATGCGCGTTGTATTGGTCGAGCCCGCCTACACCCGTACGCTATTCGAAAATAATCTCGCCAAGCCAGACCAGTTGCTTGATATCTACGACTCTGCGCGTGCTGGCATGAACGTAGTCGTGCGAAAAGCGATGGAAAAAGGCGACTCTCCCGATGTGGTAGCCAAAGCCGTTTTGGCGGCTGCGACCGATCCCGCTCCGAAGAGGCGCTATGCGGCAGGAAAAACGGCGCGCCAGGTCAGTTTTCTGCGCCGCTTCGCCCCCGCATTCGCATTTGACAAGAGCTTGCGAAAGCAGCTGGGACTGCCCGTCTGATGTCGATATCCACGAGCGCATTTCAGCCGATAGTACGTTGGGGCGACGACAAGATTACAAACTCTCACGCTTTGTACAAACCCGTAAGTCATCAAAAAGGTCGATCGGACTTGTTGATAGTTGCCTTGCAGCACGGCATTCCCATCAAAGATGTGAATCGATGAAGCTCAACAGATTCCAATTTGTCATTGGACGATTGCTTCTGAAAGCAGGATCTTTGAGAGCATGTCGGGCAGCCCCAGTCATTCCATGTCACGCGTTGTGATCCCGATCGCAACATGGCGCGATATTATAGCCTGACAATGCAGCCAACCGTTTTTGGTGAGATATCGCTCGTGCGCAATTGGGGGAGAATTGGCACAAGAGGACAACAAAAGGTCGACACGTTTTCCAACTCTTCCGCATTACAGAAAGCCTTTGAAAGCTAGCACAACAGAAATGCCATAAAGGCTATAAGTAAGCTTCGTTTGAAAACGCCGATAATAGGCTAATTTTCATCGATTTCCATTGTAGCGCAGATGTATACAATACCCATTAACGTATTGTACTGCATGGGGGACTGCGCGCCAAAAAATCTGCCGCAACTCACGCTGTATCTCATCATTTTGTACAAACTGTCTAAGCACACGCGGTTACGCAATGGCCGCCTTGCGCCTTCATCCTCGCCGTTCCCGGGCAAAGTGAGTCGCCCCGAAAGCGGCCACCTATTCGAGATACGGTGTCAGCACACCTTCGATCCATTTCATGAATGCGCGGACTCGGCGCGACAGATTACTTCGATGCGCTACGACGAGGGACACGGCGAGCGCCAGGCGCCGAAAATCGGGTATGATCTCCACAAGCGTTCCATTCTCTAGGTATCGGCCAATCCCCAACAGCGGCGCCTGAATCAGGCCAAGGCCGGCAAGGGCAGCAGCTTCGTAGGTCTGCACGCTGTTGACGTGTAGCGCACCTGGTAACTGAAGCGTCGCGTAACCGTCGTGCGCCCGGCGAAGCTTCTCGGCTTCAGCCGTGGCAGTGTCTATTATCTGCCTCGTCCGGTGCCAGAGAGCGATCTTGCCCTGATGCGCCGGATCGACGAACTGCATCTCGACTACCCTTTTGCCGGAAGTCGGATGTTGCAAGGGCTCTTGAGAGGAGAAGGGCTGGAAGCTGGGCAGCTGCACGTCGCCACGCTAATGAAGAGGATGGGCATCGAGGCGATCTATTGTCGCCCGAACACCTCCAAACCAGCACCAGGTCGCAAAATTTATCCTTACCTCCTGCAAAAGCTGACGGTCACCAGACCCAACCAGGTCTGGGCGATGGACCTGACATATATTCCGATGGCTCGCGGCTTCGTCTACCTCTGCGCCGTCGTGGACTGGTGCAGCCGGAGAGTTCTGTCGTGGCGGCTGTCGATCACGATGGAAGCAGCCTTCTGCATCGAAGCAGTCGAGGAAGCGCTGGCCCGTTATGACAAACCCGACATATTCAATACTGACCAGGGCTCGCAGTTCACCTCGATGGACTTCACGGCGGTGCTGAAGAAGGCGAAAATCGCCATCTCGATGGATGGCAAGGGTGCGTGGCGGGACAACGTGTTCGTCGAACGGCTCTGGCGTTCGATCAAATACGAGGAAGTCTACCTCCACGCCTACAAGACCGTGTCCGAGGCCCGCGTCGGCATCGGCCGATATCTGACCTTTACAATAGCCGACGCCCACATTCATCTCTTGACCGGCAGACACCGGATCAGGCCTACTTCAACGCGCTGGCACCAATGATGGTGGCGGCATAATCGAGGCGGAAATCCACTTAGCGAAACGCTCGAAACTGTTCAGACAAACCGAGCCACCTCTGAGCGCCTCACACCGCGAGGCGTAAGCCGCTTGGATGAGTTTCTGCACGAAGCTGAATTGAGCAGACTGCGGGGATACTCGATCGACGACGGTCAGATACGAGAAGGAATGATTTGCATAGGCGCTCCCATCCGTGATTTCACGGACAACCCGGTCGCCAAGCTTCTGATACGATCAAAGCTGAAGCGGGTCGCACATTGGTCGTCCTCGCAAACCAGATTTCGGAAAAACTGGGTGCCTTCAAATAATTTCGCTGGCGCAATAGGTGGCAAGAAAATCTCTGCTTTGTTTATTGGCCTACCACTCAATAGCCGATCATTCATGTTATTTGCGTATCGGCTTAAGACGTATAGGTCTTTCTCCAAAAGGATAGACCTTACTCTCATCGCCTAATCTTTGCTGGAGCTGATACGTCTATTTCAGCATTCGTAGACGCCCAAAACCAAGGCGTTGTTGGCCACACCTTGGTGTAGGCTATTCACAAGTAAGTTTGGATTGGAAAACGCACAGCAAAAACATGGAGGAGACTATGTCACCAAACACAGAGCAGCACCGGCCACTTAACCGGGCAAGACGTCACTTTCTTGGCGTCGTTTTTTCTACGGGTGTCAAGGTAGCGGCGATGAGTGCTCTTGTCTCAACCATATTTTCTTTGCCAGCGCGATCCATGGGAACCAAATGGTGGAACGACAACAACGACCCCGGTCATAGTCCCGGCGATAGCGGACAAAACTGTTTTCTTGCCGGCACCCTGATCATGACACCAGCAGGTTCGGTCCGCATTGAGGATCTTCAAATCGGCGACCTTGTTGAAACCATGCGGGGTCAAGCCATGCCGGTCAAATGGATCGGACGCCAAGCTTACAAGAAGAACGGTCCCTCCTGGTCCGATAGCGTGATGCCAATCCGTATTTCACGTCAAGCTCTGGATCAAAAAACACCCCATGCAGATCTATATCTCTCTCCCAATCATGCGTTGTTCATCGACGGTTTCCTCATCCGCGCAAAAGATCTGGTCAATGGGCTCTCAATTGTGCCTTCCCTTCCTGCTGAACGAGAGATCATCGACTATCTCCACATTGTGCTCGATACTCATGAAGTGATCTTTGCCGAGGGTGCGCCCGCCGAAACATTCTTGCTCCGCAGCAGCAATCACGAGAATTTCACAAACTTTGTTGAATTTTCCCGCCTTTATCCTGCTGAATGCCGTTCTGCGATGGTACCTTTCGCTCCAATCGTAGGGTATGAGGGCGGCCGGGAACATCTGGGCGCCCTTCTTCGCCTCGCCATACCTCGATTTATTCACAAGGAAGATCCTATCCGGGACGCCTGCAACAGATTTGCAGCGCGCGCCAGACGGACCAACGCTTGAGATCAGCGATATGGTCTCCGATTTTGTGCCACCTTGCGAAGGTATTCAGCAGAGGCCCGGTAATGGAAGTAAATGAAGACGAATACCGGGGCTGCATTTGAGAAGGACCCTGGATTAAAATCGCTGTTCCAGTTCTGTTTAAAAAAGTGGATGAGCTAAAATCTTATTTCTCAAATTCAGATCGGTACCCGAGAAGGTGCGCGCTTCCTTCGGTTGATGGGCAGACAAATGGCTTCACAGCCAGTCGAGAGCTTCGTGCATAACCAAACAGACGACGACAAAAATATTGTCGTCGTCATTGTCCCGGCCATGACAAAGGCGAAGTCCGTCCAGATACCGTTACGTACCGAGCGCCTTGAGCCAGTCTCCAAATGTACCTTCCTGTTTGTCTTTAAATAAGCTGGCTGTGACAGGAATTTCAGACGTCGCCGTACGACGGGCTGCGCTTGGACTATAACCGAATTCCTTGGTGAACGCCCTGCTGAAACTAGCAGCGGAACGGAATCCGGCCATTTGTCCAACGTTGGAAATCTGCTGATTGTTGTTTGGAACACAAAGCGCTGCATGGGCGGATAACAGACGCCGCTTTTGAATGTAATGGAGAACGCCTCCACTCGGCTCGAACAATTGATATAAGTGTGTCCGTGATATTCCAAGAACCCGGGCCAATGTTTCCGGCGACAAATCAGACGAATAAAGATTAAGCTGGATATGGTGACGGGCCCGCTCAATCAATGCCGCTCCCAACAGGCGGTTTGGTACAGGCGTTTGCTCTGTCAGAGCCAGAAGACAGGTCGTCACCATCGACTGCACGATACGAACCACGCCAGGAAGTTCACTGGATCGCAGTGTGTGAAGCCGCTCTTCCAGCGCGATTGTGTAATCGATTAGAAGACTGGTCAGGTTGCCGGAAAGCAGCGTATTGTTCCTGATATTATGACTGGTGAAGGTTTCTGCAAATAGGTCCCTTGGGAGATAAAGCTGCAGGCTTTCAGCATCGATGGCTCTCCCGCGAAAAGGAAAACCGAGGGACCGCATAACCGCTTTGCCCGGTTCATTTTCAACAACAACACCGTTCATCTCCGTCCAACTGCGGCCACTACGCATGATTGCAATCACCCAGTGATCGATAGAACTTGTTCGATGCCGGGCCTCGGAACGAACATAGCTATGGCTCGGAACACGCTGCTGCGCGATTAACATTCCTCCGAGATTCCAAGCCGTATGTTCCGCTAAGAAGCCCACTGAAGGCGATTGATGATCAGGTAGTCGAACATCGACCACACCCGAAACATATTCCCGCCATGCATCAAACTGATCTGCAAGCGGAAACTCTAGCGTGGAAAAGCGCAGGGGCCTTAGTGCCGGCGCCTCAAATGAATTAAGCTGCTCCTGGGGAAGAAGTTGGCGCGGCCAACGACGGCGCTCGGGCTCAAATGTAGTATTCATTGTTGCAGGCGCTTCATTATCCTTGTCTTTAAAGTCGCTCATCGCTGTGCTCCTCACAAAATACTTGTTGCGCACCCGCACGGAGAACTGACGAAAACAATCGAGAAGTAATAAGAACTTTGCAGCTCAGAGCAATTGAAACAACATTTGGATCGATCATTTTGATGAAACTCAAAAGGCACTGATGAGCCTCCTTCATTTAAACAGATAGCTATCGGGATGATGCCTGATTATCCGTTCCAGAATGATCAGGCGGCATGTTTTCCAAAACATAATGGCCTCGACAACAAAACTCAGCTAATGCGCGCTGCATAGGTTGAGATCATTCGACTTTATCGAATAGAGCCAGTTTGCTTTCGGTCCGGCTGCATGAAATTGCTATAGTTTTAATATGAAAGCAATTTATCACGACTTAACAATGGAATACACGCACATTGGATGAAAGATATACTTACGGCTTAAGATACCGCGCACGTTAGCCGTATGGTGGATTCCGGTCGGTATAATGCTTTCATTACGCTCAGACTAACGTAGATACATATTGCGCGATCGGCAGACAGGATGTGAGGCCGGGGCTTTCGATGCCAAAGAGGTTGACCAGACCCTTGATATGGTGAGACGCCGGGCCATCAATCACGAAATCAGTGACGGGGTTACCGGCAAAGCTCAATTTCGGCCGGATACCACAATATGCCGGTTCGAGACACCCCTCCGGTAACGACGGCCAGTATCTCCGGATCACTTCATAGAAAACATCTGCCCGCTCCGGGTTCACCGTATAGTCGATAGCTTCCACCCATTCCAGATCGGGACCAAATCTCATGCTGCCCGCCAGATCGAGAGTTAGATGAATACCGAGCCCACCGACTTCCGGAACCGGGTAAATCAGATGTTGGAACTGTGCCGGCCCTGGAACAAAGAAATAGTTGCCTTTGGCATAGTGAGACTTCGGCACACAATCCATTGGTAGTGCGTCGATGTTCATCGCCAACGCGGGTGCATTCAGCCCACAGGCATTGACAAATATGGCTGTTTGAAATTCGTACTGGTGACCGCTTTGCTCTTCAATTGTCTGCACGACAAATCCAGTACGTTCCGCTGTTACGGATGTTACCTGAGTATTAATGGCAATCATGGCGCCGTGAGCCTGTGCATCTCCCAGCAATGCCAACATCAGTGCGTGGCAATCGATAATTCCGGTTGAGGGAGACATGATAGCAGCTGAGCACATGAGCTCAGGCTCAACCAGGCGAGCCTCTTTCCCCGAGAGGAGTTGCAGATCGTTGACACCGCAATTGCGTGAACGACCGACGATCTCAGTAAGAATCTGGAGCTGGTCGCTGTCAGTAGCAACGATGAGTTTGCCACACTGTTTGTATGGAACCCCGTAATCTCTGGCAAATTTGTAGAGTGCCGCATTGCCTTCGACACAAAACCGCGCTTTCAAACTGCATTCCGGATAGTAAAGGCCTGCGTGGATGACTCCAGAATTGCGTGAGCTTATACCGGTTCCTATAGAACCAAGCTCCTCAACAATGAGAGTTTCGATGCCTCGTCTTGCGAGCTCACGGGCTATTGCAATTCCGATGACACCCCCGCCGGCAACAACACATCCCACTTGTTCCACAGATTCAACCCTACGTTTCCAGCGATTAAGAACTTAACTTCTTCTCCAAACTGAGCAAAGTCTCGATTATCTTCATTCCAACTCTCTCGAAGCTGGGATAGTGCACAAGATGCTCCTCATCCCAATCAGCAGGTGCCAGATCATTGCCGCCGTCTTGCGGTGCTAAGTTCTTTAACTCGTTAAGAAGCTCCTGGACGGAATGCGATGTGGGCGGAGTTCCAGTAGCTGCGTGCACGAAGAGTGCGCGAAGCCAAAACTGCATCGCCATCATTTCCGTTCGTATCTGTTCATCTTCAATCATGGAAGCCCTGGAACGTGTACATCCGTCAGAGCCGCTTCATTAACATTGTTACGAACCGGATTGATAATTGGACGGACGGATACAAGATGCATCCTAAAGCAGATAAGCTCATCCTGAAGACAATAAAAACGATACTGTCACGTTACCTTTCATACAGGTTCAAGCATCGACAATTCCCCAATCGGTTCGCCGACGTACCGTTTCATAAACCTTGCCTACTTCAAATGGCTTAGCGGCAACCCCACTGAATGTTCAGCTTAAACTCGTGCTTGCAAAAGACTAGAGTTGATACTGCCCGCGTGTTCGCCAGATGGGTAGATACTCAATCTATAAGAAGGCGCTCAACCAACCAGCGCGATACGACAAAGAGGTCAAAGAGTGAGCGCTGTCCGCCGGGCATTCTTCATGGCAATATTGGAGCAATATTCGCAAGTAATTGTCAGTATTGCAATGATTACCATCTTGTCGCGCCTGCTTAACAGCAGCGAGATTGGTGTAGCCGTGATCGGCTTGGGAATTGGCACGATTGCGTTGACATTCCGGGAGTTTGTGACGTCCGAGTACTTGATTCAGCGTGAAACACTGACAAACGAAGATGTAAGAACCAGCTTCACACTCACTTTTGGCTTCTCCGCCGTTATTGGATGTTTTCTGTATTTCTCTTCCACGTTCCTATCCAAATTCTATGGCCAGCCGGAGCTTGTTACCTTCATAAAAATACTAGCGCTCGCTGGCGTGATTGATTGCGCAGCCTGCCCGATAATTGCGCTACTGCGGCGCGATCTGACATTTGGCGTTGTGACACGTATCAATGCGATTGGAAGCATCACAAACGCTATGGTAACGATCCTTTTTGTCTTACTGGACTTTGGATATACAGGTTTCGCTTGGGGTACACTTGCATCGGCAATTGTTCGAGTCCTTGCCACCTTTCACGCAAAACCCATTTTCTGGATGTTGAATCCTTGCCTAAAAAGCTGGCGTTTCGCTTTTGCTTTCGGCTCTTATAAAGGAGCGTCAACCTTGCTTGACCGCTCGTATGAAGCCCTACCCCAACTTGTGCTCGGCAGGATCATGCCACTGACAGCCGTCGGTCTATACAACCGCGCAAATCTCGTTTGCGGATTACCGGACAAAATTCTTCTCTCCGCAATATTCGCGGTAGCCTTTCCGGCTTTTGCAGCCGAAGTCAGAGCCAACCGCAACGTCAAGAAAGCCTATCTTCAGATCATAAGCTATATTACGGTCCTCTATTGGCCAGCAGCATTGGCAATGACAATTCTGGCTTATCCAATTGTGCACGTCGCGCTCGGGTCCTCCTGGATCAATGCAGCTCCTCTTGTGCAGATATTTTCACTCGCCGCCCTTTTCTGGTTTCCGAACATTCTGACATTCCCCGTACTGGTCTCAATGGGAGCAAACAGGGAAGCATTCGAAGCCAATTTCATAGGCAGGGGGTTATCCATGTTTGTAATCTGTGCTGCCAGCTTTTTCGGCCTATACGCCTTGGCTGGAAGCCAGTTCATTGTTTTACCATTTCAGATGTATCTTTCGCTGATCTACGTGCGGCGACACGTACCTTTCGCTTGGCTCGAGTTGTTCCAAGTTTTGTATGGAAGCGCCTTGGTCACGGCTTGGGCCATCTGCGGCCCGCTGATAATCCTTGCGACGAACGGTTTTCAATTCGATCTGTCCATCATGCAGGCCTGCGTCGCTGCCTGCTTCTCTGCCGTTGGCTGGCTGTCAGGGTTATGGCTTATCAAGCACCCCTTCCTTAACGAACTTAATGGCATCGCAAGAATTGCGATGTCTACACTCGTAGCCAAGAAGAGCACTGTGGTGATCAAATGACAGGTCGGCCGGTCTCAAGCTACAAAGTGGATTGCTGACAATGGAATCCATCGACGTTGTCATACCAAACTACAATTATGGCCGATACCTCCGCGGTTGTGTCGACAGCATACGCAATCAAGCGGATGCAGTGCTACGCATCCTGATAATCGACAACGCCTCCACGGATGAAAGCGTATCGATAGCCAAAGACTTGGCTCATGCGGATCCAAGAATTGAACTGCTTCTGCGCTCTAAAAACCTTGGCGGGCATGCTTCGTTCAACGAGGGAATCGATTGGGCCCAATCGGATTATTTCTTGATCCTCTGTTCAGACGACTATCTAGCGCCGGAAGCCCTCTCGCGAGCGATGGCCGTGATGGATAGTAATCCTGACGTGCACCTAACACATGGAAAGGCACTGTTTCTAACCGAGTCCGAGATTCACCGCGAACAGATTATGAATTCGTCAGCGGCAGACTGGGCAATACAAGATGGAATGTCATTTCTGGCGACTGTCTGCCAAAGCGGAAGAAATTCCATCAGCGGCCCAACGGCAGTCGTCCGCACTGCAATCCAAAAGAAGGTCGGTCATTACAAGCCAAGCCTGACGCATACTGATGATCTGGAGATGTGGCTGCGGTTTGCACTCCATGGATCTGTTGCGCAAACACCAACCGTTCAGGCAATTGCCCGGGTTCATGACTTCAGCCAGTCCGCATCCGTCAGCAACTTGAAACAGTGGAGCATCGAATTCGAAGCAGCGTTTAGAACGTTCTTCGAAGACGAAGGGAAGCACCTTGCCAATACCGAACAACTCTTTCGGCAGGCGCGCCATGCGATAAGCGAAAGAGCATACTGGTCTGCAATCGCGCAATTTTGCCGAGGAGAGCAAGGCGCATGGGATTTGTTGCGCCATGCCATTGACCTGCGACCCTCAACGGCATTTCTGCCCCCCTGCAGTTACCTGCTGAAGAGAGCCGAAGCAGCAAGCCTGATAAGGAGCAGTGTAAAGAACCTTGGCAGCAGATTAAGAGCCTCCGTCTTGCCTACTCGCTCACCACGTTAAAAATGCCGGCTAAAGGGTGCGAAGCGGACCAATCACCTTCTCGTTCAACAATTTTTCCTGGATGCAAAGTTCCTGTTGAACCTTTATGTTTCTTGTAGCCAATTGCATGCGCACATCATCAAGGCTTGCCAATATTTCCGTGGTCTGCTTCTTCAAAATTTCCACGTTGAATGTCTCAATGTGTTGGCAATAGTACTGGTCGAACTGGGCCAGCAACTCGTCATTTTTTTGCGCGTATCCAAGAGAGATGGTTGGACGGGCGAGCTTCAAAGCGCAGACAATATTGTGATAGCGCGTTGCGATCACGATATCAGCGCTACTCATCTCATGCATCAGTTCGTGCAAGGTTGCACCTTGTCCTACAGTCATCCGGTTTATTGCATGTTCATCGATCGTACCGGAAACTTTCGCGATAATATCGCGCACCGCACACCAATCTCGTTCATCACCGGTCAACAAGCGAACATTGTGCCCCTCCTCAAGCAGCCAGCTGACGAAAGATGCAAGTTTGCCAATGTACAGACGATAAATAGCCTCTCCAAACATGGCTTCCTTTGACCATCCCCTATAGTCCATAACACCGACACCAATCGTCAACACTCCATCATCTTCTGGGCGGGACGACGATGGCACCGGAAGTCGAAACGCAATATCCGGAAACTGGTAATCTTGCTCCACAGGAAGGCCAGCCTTTTTCATATAGGTCAGAGAATAGCCATCCCGATAGGATCGATAATGCGCCATTCTTGCAGCGGACCGGAGAAACCAACGGCTCAGTTGGTGTTCGATCGGCCCTGCACCGATACTCACAAAAGCAATCTTGGTGCTGCGCAATCTGGCTGCCAGACACCAGCGGAAAAGGACAAACGGCCAGCCAAATGGAGTCTCCTGAAAGTCATCCAGTATTCCAGTGCCCGGAATAATCAGAAGATCCACTCCCCCAAGACACGCAAGAAGCATGTAAAGACTCGCGATTCGTCGTGGGATATCAGCAAGCAAGGCATTAATGCGGATGAGCCACCTGGTTCGCAAAACAATTCCGCTGATCCCGATCGATTTGATCTTATATTTTTTCTCGACAAATTCTGGGTTGGAACAGATGCACGTGAGTTCTGTGGTTTGCGGAAGAGAACGCAGAAAGTTCAGCATCGCCTCAAGAGAACCGTCATTCCCTGTATTACCGCTACCAAACTGCCCCAATAAACAGATTTTCATACAGAATCCCTCGACGAGGCATCGTTTATCAGTCCTCTCGTAGACGGAGTTTGCTGGGGCGCGCGTGCAAAAAATACATGGACATTGGAACAGTCCGACCACCCGAATGAGCAGAGACCTCATCCCAATGGACTATGGCCCTTACCCGCCATGAAGCATTCATTTCTATCGCGCCGCGGTTCATGTTGATTTTTGTCTGTTTAGTAAACTCAAGGTCAGAACTTCATGAAGTTCGCATATTTTGTCCGCCCTCATATCGGAGGCACTTATTCCGTATTCAAACAGTTGCGGGCCGGGCTGGCTGCAAAGGGCGTGGATGTTCGTTGGATGAGCATAAACTCCCCCGGTACAGTCCACGACGCCCAATGGCTTCCTGAGTTTGACTATGGATCTTTGGTGGAAATTCACGGGGGTATGACCGAGCGAGATCAGGCGGAGACACTCGTGAAAGCCCTGGAAGACGGTGGGTTTGATGGTATTTTCATTAATGTTCTCAGTGAGAGAATTCTAACCAATATCGCGCGCTATCTCCCGGAAAAATTCTTGCGGATTATGATCGTGCACAACATTACTGCGGGAACCTATAGCGCGGCGAAGGCCATAAAAAATCACGTCCATGCGACCATCGGGGTCTCCGAACGCATTCGTAGCGATCTGGTCAGAAAACTGAGCTTTCCCGCGCATCGTACTTTTGTCATCCCACATGCTGCCGGTTCGTCCAACCGGGAATTCCGGCGCGAAGCAAACGGCAGTGAAACTCTACGCCTCATTTTTCTTGGCCGCATAGAAGATGCATCAAAAGGTGTGTTCTGGCTTCCTGAAATTATGAGTCATCTCTCCAAAGCGATTCATTTGACGGTCGCTGGCGACGGGCCAGATCTTGAGAATTTGAAAAACAGACTCTCACCCCACCGTAACCGTATCACGTTTGCTGGTGCAGTTCACCCCGATCAGGTTTTCGATCTTCTTCTCCAACATGATGTGCTCATTATGCCATCCCGCTACGAGGGATTTGGGCTCACAATCACCGAAGCGATGTCGGCTGGCTGCATTCCCGTCGTCTCACGTATCCGAGGTGTCACGGATACAATAATCGACGATGGCACGAATGGATTTCTCTTCCGCATTGGACACAGCCGGGAAGCAGCACAGATCATTTCCGATATTCATTCCAATCCGAAAACGGCTCAATGGTTGTCCGACGCAGCCCGGTACAAGGCGGATGTCACATTTACTATTGAGATCATGGCTGAACGTTACTTGAACGTCATTCGCAACCTTACGACAGACAGGGGCGATATTGCAGCTCCGCTCAAAATTGAGAAGTGGGCAATGCCGAGAGGCCTGCGTTCCGGGTTGCGAACGCTGGTACCACGACCTTTGAAGAATTGGCTGCGTGTGGTGCGCGAACGGATTTGAATACCTCCCCGGGTAACATAGGAGACTTGGCATATGGTCAAATCAGTTACAGATTTTGAGAAATCCAACCACCTGCGTGAGCTCGCGCATCATCTCATTCCAGGGGGTGCCCATACCTATGCAAAGGGGGATGATCAATACCCTGTTCTGTCACCCGGCTTTATCGCAAGGGGCCATGGCAGCCACGTGTGGGATATCGACGGTAACGAGTACATCGAATATGGGATGGGAAATCGCGCCGTCGGCCTCGGCCACGCATATCCGCCTGTCCTCGAAGCCGCAATGCGCCAGCTCAAGCTTGGTTGCAACTTCACACGCCCGGCTGAAATAGAAGTAGAATGTGCGGCAACCTTTCTGGAGACCGTTCCTTCAGCGGAAATGGTCAAATTCTGTAAAAATGGGTCTGATGCAACCTCTGCCGCGGTAAGGCTGGCGCGCGCGGTTACGGGACGGGACATGATCGGTATCTGTGCCGATCATCCATTTTTTTCGACCGATGACTGGTTTATCGGTTCCACGGAAATGAGTGCCGGCGTGCCGGCCGCCATTCAGGAGTTGACCGTCGGGTTCAGATACAACAACCTTGAAAGCGCCCGAGAGCTTTTTGTGCGATATCCCCGCAAGATTGCTGCGCTGATCCTTGAACCTTCAAGGGGAGAAGGCTCTCCTCGGCCTTTTTTGCATGGTTTGCTGAAGCTCTGCCATGACAATGGTGCCTTACTTATTCTCGATGAAATGATCACAGGTTTTCGCTGGCACAGTGGTGGTGCACAGCAAGCCTATGGCATAGAGCCTGATCTGTCATGTTTCGGTAAAGCGCTCGGTAACGGCTTTTCAGTTTCGGCTCTTGCAGGCAAACGCGAGTTCATGAATCTCGGTGGCTTGAGCCAGCCATTTAAACCCAGAGTGTTCCTGTTATCGACGACGCATGGGGCGGAGACACATGCTCTTGCAGCTGCAATTGCCACCATGCGCGTCTATCAGAATGAACCAGTAATCGAACATCTTCATGCACAAGGGCAACGGCTCAGGGATGGTATTCAACAAGCGATCGACAGGCATGGCCTCGGCAATCACGTGCGTACCATCGGACGAGATTGCTGCCTGACCTATGCCACGCTGGATGCTGAGCGATTACCCTCTCAGGCCTTCAGGACGTTATTCTTGCAGGAAACGATACGGCGAGGGATTCTCATGCCTTCGCTTGTGGTTAGTTACGTGCATTCGACTGAAGACATCGATCGTACCATAGATGCAGTAGATGGCGCACTCGGCATATACCATCAAGCGCTTCGGCATGGGGTGAGCAACTATCTCGTTGGGCGTACCTCGCAACCGGTTTTCCGGCGCTTTAACAATGCGATGACGCACACTGGCAAACCGGAGCGGGTGGGCCATGCCTGACTTGCACCTGCGCGGCATATTATTGTGGGCAGTTTGTTCTTTTCTCGCACTTTATTCCCTGACCGCTGCAGGTGCACGGCAAACAGTCTTTCCGTTGCACATTTCAGCCAATCAGCGCTATCTGGAAGATGCAGCAGGGCAACCCTTTCTCATGGTCGCCGACACGGCGTGGTCATTGATAGGTGACCTCTCGCGTGAGGAAATCGACAGCTATCTGGCCGATCGAAAGAAGCGTGGTTTCAACACAATTCTTGTTTCCCTGATTGAACATCACTTCAGCCGAAATGCGCCACGCAATTTCTACCAGCAATCGCCATTCAAAGAGAACGGGAACTTTGCTGCTCCCAACGAGGCCTATTTTGACAATGTCGAATGGTTTTTGCGCCGCGCAAGTGATGATCGCTTTCTCGTACTGCTGGTACCTGCCTATCTCGGAGTGAACGGAGGCAATGAGGGATGGTACCGCGAGATGCAGATTGCCGGGGCCGGGGCGCTGAAAACCTATGGAGACTACATTGGAAAACGATTTGCCAAATTCAGTAATATTATCTGGATACAAGGTGGCGACTATGATCCCCCGGACAGAGACCTGGTGGAATCATTGGCAACGGCGATTGCCATAGCTAACCCCGGCACCATTCAAAGTGTCCACGGCGGTCGTGATGCGCGCACCGATTTTGTCTGGCCAGAGGCGCATTGGAAACAACTTGATACGGTGTACACCTACGGAAACGTTGCCGCTGCAACCCTTCAGCAATATCTCGCGCGGCCAACGCGCCCTTTCTTCCTCATCGAAGGTGTTTACGAGGGCGAAAACGGCGCAACCGAGGAAACAGTTCGAACAAGTGCCTACAGTGCACTTCTAACCGGTGCAGCGGGGCAGGTTTTCGGCAACAATCCCGTGTGGCATTTTTCAGGCCCGGGCTTACATGGGGAAACCGTACCATGGCCAATGGCGCTTTCAAGCCGTGGTGCCCAAAGCATGACTTATCTGAAGGACTTCTTCAACACAATTCCTTGGTGGAACCTCGAACCCGATCAGGGCAAAACACTCACATCGGAAAACACATCGACCTCCGGCATTGCAGTAGCTGGCCGCTCTCGCGATGGAAAACTCATCGCGGTCTATTTATCCGGAATGCGTAGCCTGACCCTCAGGGCGGATGTAAGCAAGCAATCGACCACGAACGCCAAGTGGTTTGACCCGTCTTCGGGAAAGTATATCCCGGCCAAAAAGCCGATGGTGACGACTGCCGGAAATCTGGAATATACCGTTCCAAATATCCGGAATGCATCTGGCTACGGGGACTGGTTACTGGTCCTTACACAAGGCGACTAGAGCAAAAGAGGTAAGAGCCTCTACGAAGGTTCAGCCAATAGCATTCTTGATCCTCCAAACTCCTCTCTCGTTCCGCAATGCCTGCAGAAGTAAGGTGACTACAAACGGGAAATCTTTGAAGAGGGTTGGAACAATGAAGGTACTTGTGACGGGGCATCGCGGTTACATCGGGTCGGTCATGGTCCCATTCTTACAAAAAGCTGGACATGATGTTCATGGTTTTGACAGCGAACTGTATCGAGAATGCCATTACGCGCCCGGAGGCGCCATGCCCGATGTCCCCGACCTGCGCAAGGACGTACGCGATGTGACTGTGAGTGACCTTCAGGGATACGACGCCGTCATTCATCTTGCGGCACTTTCCAATGATCCGCTCGGCAATCTCAACCCGAATATCACCTACGACATCAATTATAGCGCAAGCGTCCAAATGGCGAAGACTGCGAAGCAAGCCGGCATTCCACGTTTTCTTTTTGCCTCCTCATGCAGCAATTACGGTCAATCAGGTAGCGAAACAATTGATGAAACCGGGGATCTCAATCCATTGACAGCCTACGGATGCTCCAAGGTACTCGCCGAGAGGGATATTGCAGAGCTGGCGGACGATAGCTTCAGCCCAACATATCTGCGTCCGGCAACCGCCTATGGGCTTTCACCGATGCTGCGTTTCGACATTGTGCTGAATAATCTTGTGGCGTGGGCTGTTACGGATGGCGTCATCCTGCTGAAGTCGGATGGAACGCCATGGAGACCAATCGTTCATATTGAAGACATCTCGCGTGCTTTTCTGGCCGTGTTGCAGGCACCTCGAGACATCGTGCACAATCAGGCTTTCAATGTTGGTCAATCGGAGCACAATTACCGTATCCGCGATATTGCCAAAATCGTAGCTGATGTAGTTCCCGGTTGCCGATTGGAATTTGCGCCTGGCGCAGGCCCCGATACACGATCTTATCGGGTCAGTTTTGACAAGATCAAACGAACACTGCCTGATTTCAAACCCGTTTGGGATGCCAACGCCGGAGCTGAACAACTGCATGCCGCGTATGTGAGCGCTCATTTGACATTCGCGGAATTTGAAGGACCACGCTATCAGCGCATAAGCCATATTCGCCAGCAGATTGACGAGAACAAGCTCACTACCAGCCTGCGCCATCTTTCCGCCGCAGAGCGGTGCCCTGCGTTGGCAGATGCGGTCACGTGACTGCCCGGCATCTGATATGAGTGGCATCTTGAGCACGCCGAACTGGGTCGGAGCACCTGCCAATTCAGAGACTGACATCGGCACGCGTATTTTTAAACTTGCTGCCCGTTTGTTTCCGGTATGCCGTAGCATAACGGGTAGCGGAGTTCGCGAAACGCTAGGCGTTCTCGGGCAACACATCGATATCACGCGCCACGAAATACCCACGGGAACGCAAGTGTTCGATTGGGTTGTTCCATCCGAGTGGAACATATGTGATGCCTATGTAAAGGATGGGTCTGGACGCAAGATCATCAGTCTGGCGGAATCCAACCTGCATATCGTCAGCTATAGCAACCCGATCCATCGCATCATGCCCTTGAGTGAACTCAAAGCGCATATTCATACACTGCCCGATCAACCGGATCTCATACCGTACAGAACCTCATACTACAGCGAGCAATGGGGACTGTGCATGAGCCACAATGCGTTTCTCGCTCTCGCAGATGGCGATTATGAAGTTCTGATCGACGCCGAAAAAGCAGACGGCCATCTCACCTATGGCGAATATCTACACGAGGGTGCCACCGACAAGGAAGTGTTGCTGTCAGCCCATATCTGCCACCCTTCCCTCGCAAATGATAATTGCTCGGGTCTCGCTTTGCTCACTCTCCTTGCCGTGGCCATGCGATCGCGTAAAACGCACTATAGCTACCGCTTCCTGTTTGCTCCGGGAACGATCGGTGCACTCACCTGGCTTGCCAGAAACGAAGACAGGGTCGAACGCATCAAACACGGCCTAATCGTGTCATGCGTCGGAGACGGTGGTGGACCAACTTATAAGCGCAGCCGTCAGGGCAATGCCATCATTGATCGTGCGATGGAAAGTGTTCTGTGCTCTGGAGGCCGGCAGGCGATCATGCAGGACTTCAGTCCCTATGGATACGACGAGCGCCAATATTGCTCGCCAGGCTTCAATCTTCCTGTCGGTCTTTTCCAGCGCAGCGGCTTTGGTACATTTCCGGAATACCACACATCAGCAGACAATATGACGTTTATCACGCCCGAGAACCTTGCACTGTCCTTCCGGATGATCACCGAAGTAATCGATATTCTCGAAACCAACTGGACGCCGGTAAACCTTTTCCCCAAAGGCGAGCCACAACTCGGCCGCCGCGGACTTTACGCATCACTCGGCGGCGACAAATCAACCGGACAGACCTCGATGGCATTCCTTTGGGTTCTTAATCTTGCAGATGGAACCCACAGCCTTCTCGACATATCCTTGCGCTCGCGCTTGCCCTACCCCGATATCTTTCACGCCGCACAATTGTTGCAGGCAGAAGGGCTTCTGCGTAGCGGATCATATGCAAATGCCAAACATTGAGAGCCACCGAAATTGCCAGAATATCAAACACCGATGAGCGGCCAGGATAAATCCTTGTCCGATATGACCGAAGGCAGTGCCGGCCAGTCAATTGCAAAGGCAGGATCGTCAAAGCGCACCCCGCTTGCGGCTGGTGGATAATAGAACTCTGAAATGAGGTACGACACCACCGCATTATCACTCAAGGTCTGGAAACCGTGAGCGAAGCCCTTGGGAATATAGATCTGGCGGTTATTGCCTTCCGATAACTCAAACCCGGCGTAGTGCCCGTAATTCGTTGAATCTTTGCGCAGATCGATGATGACGTCCCATATTGCGCCCTTTGTACAGGAAACAACTTTGACCTCGGCATATGCGGTCGTTTGAAAATGCATGCCCCGCAACGTGTGCATCTTGAGCGAACGGGATGAGCTGTGCTGTACGAAGCGCGTTTCCAGCCCGCGCTCAATAAATTCCTGGGCGCAAAAGGTTCGAGCAAATGATCCCCTTTCGTCAGCGTGGGGGCGCGTTTCGATCAGCCATGCTCCGCTTAATTCTGTTTCGGTGAAATGCATCGGGCCCCGCTTGTTTCCCTGACCAGCATAATGGATCGAGGCAACAATCCTGTCAGAGCTTTGGTGCAAATGGAATTTCTCCATAAGAGGTAGCGAGAACAGTGCTTGAAGCTGAATACGCCGATACCATTCGCACGGTTCAACATTACCAATTCTTACCACACCGTTTGATGGAAATGTTCCACGCAGGTCCTCCGTTCGGATGATCCCCTTGATCGCATTGATATGTCGTCTGTCCGATCGCAAGGCCGTAGGGTCGGTATAAGGAAACCCGACAGGTTCCATATCGGAACATGGCCGATTGATCAGGAGCGAAGGCATGAACCTACAGGCCAGCACGCTTTCATTGGCGCACAAAGCGAGTGACAGAATGCATGTTTGCCGTCTGTGCAGTGCCAGCCTCAGACATACATTTGTCGACCTTGGGATGTCACCACCATGCGAAAGCTTCGTTTCCCGCGAGCAGCTTGATGGAGTGGAGCCCTATTATCCACTACATGCCTTTGTCTGCGAAGAGTGCCTTCTCGTGCAATTGGGCGAATATATAAGTCCGCAAGCAATATTCGAGGAATATGCGTACTTCTCTTCGTATTCAACGAGCTGGGTCGAACATGCCAAAAACTACTGCCAACAGATGGCAGAGCAATTGCATCTCGATCAGAAAAGTCTTGTCGTCGAACTTGCCAGCAATGATGGTTATCTCCTTCAGCATTTCATTCCGATGAACATCCCTGCATTGGGAATCGAGCCTGCTGCAAACGTAGCCAGAGTAGCGATCGAAAAGGGCGTGGCTACCCGTATAAAATTCTTTGGAAAAACCTATGCTGGTCAACTGGCTACGGAAGGTCTGCTCGCTGATCTGATCGTGGGCAATAATGTGCTGGCTCAGGTTCCGGATCTCAATGATTTTGTCGCGGGAATGGTCGTTCTTCTGAAGCCAGAAGGCGTCATAACACTGGAGTTCCCACACCTTGAAAAGCTGATATCACAGGGCCAGTTCGACACCATCTACCATGAGCATTTTTCCTATTTTTCTCTGCTGACCATCGAACATCTGGCAAAAAAACATCAGCTCAAGGTTATCGATGTGGAAGAACTGGTGACCCATGGCGGATCGCTCAGAGTTCATCTGGCCCATGTGACGAGTGCGAGGCCGATACAAAAAAGCGTCACTCATATCCGTGAGCAGGAAGTGAAGGCTGGGCTCGAACAGATTTCTACCTATACCGCTTTCACCCACCGAGCACGCAAGGTCAAACGTGATTTGCTGTCATTTCTTATCGCTGCCAAATCGGCAGGAAAGACGATTTGCGGCTATGGCGCACCAGGCAAAGGCAATACTCTCCTTAACTACTGTGGCATCGGACCCGATTTTCTAGATTTTACCGTTGACCGCAATCCCTATAAGCACGGTCGCTATACACCGGGAATGCACATTTCAATCGAACCTGTAGAGGCAATCGACCGTATCAAACCTGACTACATCCTTATTTTGCCCTGGAATCTCAAGGACGAGATCATCAAGCAGATGCATCACGTCCGCGAGTGGGGCGCCAAATTCATCGTACCCATTCCAGGTGTAGAGGTTATCGATCCGAGAGGTGATGAGTTATGAAAGTGGTTCTGTTCTGCGGTGGTATGGGAACACGGATTCGCGAATACTCAGAAAATGTTCCCAAACCAATGATTCCACTCGGCTCACAACCCATACTGCGTCACGTCATGCAGTATTATGCCGATTATGGTCACGAGGATTTCATCCTGTGCCTGGGCTACAAGGCAAATGTTATCAAGGACTTCTTTCTCAATAGCCGCCCTCAGACATTTGCCGACTGTGTTGTCAACGGCGACGGAACAGTAGAGGTCCTAGGCGAGTCGCAGAAGGATTGGCGTATATCCCTGATTGACACCGGCATATGGCGCAATATCGGAGAACGTCTCTGGGCCGTCCGCGAGCAGGTGCGCGGAGAGCGCATCTTTCTTGCCAATTACAGTGACGGGCTTACAAACGTTGATCTCAACGACATGATCGAAAAGTTCGAAGCAAGCGGCAAAATTGCGTGCTTCCTTGCAGTTCGACCACCCCTCACCTACCATCTGGCGGATATCGCCGAGGATGGCCGCGTTTGCGAATTTCGCTCCTCTGACAGATCCGATATCTGGATTAATGGTGGATACTTCCTCATGCGTGGCGAGATATTTGACTACATGCGGGAATCCGAGGAGCTCGTGCTTGAGCCATTTAGCAGGCTAATTAAAGAGGACATGTTGATGGCCTACAAGCACGAGGGTTTCTGGCGTTCAATGGATACCCTTCGTGACTGGCAAGCTCTGCAGGAGATGGTGGAACGCGGAGAAATGCCATGGATGATCCACTCAACCACGCGTAGCAATACTAGCATGCCGATGGTCAAGGCGCGATGAGATCATTGCCTGTTGTTGTTCGCGGGCAACGTCTTTCGATCCTGTGTCTTGGTGCCCATTCAGACGACATCGAGATTGGTGCAGGTGGAACAATCCTCCATATGATTGCAGAAGGTGCCTTGCTCGATATTCATTGGTGTGTGCTCAGCGGTTCGGGCAACCGGGCAACTGAAGCGCATGCATCCGCGCTTGATTTTCTTGCCGGCGCATCGTCAAAGCAAATCGAAATTGCGGAGTTCGAAGACAGTTACTTCCCCAGTCAATCGCGCGAACTCAAGGTATGGCTCAATGAGTTGCGAGAACGCGTTTCGCCCGACGTGATCTTCACCCATGCCCGCAGTGATGCACATCAGGACCATCGCGAAGTCAATCAACTCACCACGAATGTTTTCCGGGATCATCTCGTGCTGGAATACGAAATTCCCAAATGGGACGGTGACCTGATGCAGCATAACGTCTACGTGCCGCTCGCCACGGCAGTAATGCAACGCAAAATCGAACTTCTCATGAAGCACTTCGGTTCACAACGGTCCAAAGACTGGTTCGATGAGGAAACGTTTAGTAGTCTGGCCCGTCTCAGAGGCATGGAATGTCGCTCGCCGAGCAGGTTTGCAGAAGCGTTCACGACTCGAAAACTGACACTCGAAATCGGTTGAAGCTGTAGAAACGGGCATTCATCAAGATGTGTGCGCAGATCCGGCCTGGAATCGCATTGAGCGGGTTACAAGCTTCCACCAACAGTGATTCATTCGCTAGCGTTGGAACTCAGCCCACATCGTAACGGCGCGAATTCGCCATTCAACCACGTCCAGACTCCGTGCGTTGCAATAAGTACTACACCTCAGATCAATCCATTGGACTCAATGGGAGCTAGCTACATTACACTAACGGACTAATCACGCCGCATTTGGATAATTATTTGATATCAAAGTAACTATAGCTCGGTTTAAAGACTTTCCCGAAAGACCATTGTAAATTGAATTTATAAATAAAGTGCGAACGAAAATAATAAAGGTTCGCGGAAAACTTAAGGCTTGGGGAACTATTATGGATGTTATTCATGTGCCGGTTAATACCAATTCAGTATTAGAAGACAATTCTGGTCGAAATGATGCAAACAAAGAAAGTTCACATCTTCTAAGAAGTACAAACGAGAACAAGTTCAGCAGATATTCAATAGACGACTATTTAGTCATTATGGACAAACGCGCACTTGACAGGGAATGTCTGGCACAGGCCCTAACAACCCATCATATCGGCCTGAAGGTAAGGACCTGTGGTTCGTTACAAGAATGGAACGCCTCCGACAAACATGTCCCCGGACTACGCGCCGTCTTGGTCAATACGGGTAACCGTAATTTAGACGACGAAGAGCTATCGACGGAAATATGCCAACTTGTCGCTGCTTTCCAGAGTATCGCTGTTGTAATGGTTGCGGACAATGATGATCTTACATCCGTTCTCAAGGCACTGGAGCTTGGGGTGCAGGGATATATTCCAACAACGGTTGGGGTAGAGGTTTGCATGCAGGCTATCGAGCTTGCAATTGCAGGTGGAAAGTTCGTTCCTGCAAGCAGCGTGCTTGCACTGAGGAAACTCGGCGGCGGCCGAAGCGACGAATTCCGGCATATAACAACCTCGTTCACCGCACGGCAGACGGCTGTTGCTGAAGGGCTGCGCCGTGGCAAGGCCAACAAGATCATCGCGTATGAACTGAACCTCTGCGAGAGTACGGTTAAGGTCCATATACGTAATATCATGAAGAAGCTGGGCGCAACAAATCGCACTGAGGTGGCCTACAAGATCAGCGACATGATACCCCACGAATCCAGATTGTGATGGTTACCTAACAGACCAGTCAGCATCCGATTCCGCAGGGATTCTCGCAATGATTTTCTCCGACAGCACTCCTAATTCATCAGGAACAGCAATACATCGCCTTCTTTCCATCGTTATCAAACGAAGGAAAACAATGCTCACCGCACTGATGGCGTTTCTCCTTCTTGCAATCGTTGGCTATTCGACAACACCTGCCCAATACGTATCCGAGGCGATCCTTGCTCTCGATGTCCGCAAACTACAGGCTTTGCCGACCGAATCTGTCGTTTCACCATTACCGCAAGAAAGCCCGGTATTGCGAACGGAGCTGGATATTATCAGCTCTCGGATGATGGCTGGAAAGGTCTTGACCCGACTCGATGGATTGGGTTTTGATGCTGATGGACGGATCAATCCAGCGGATCAGCATCTGTCTGCAAACATCAATATTCCTGAGTCGCTCAGTCCATTATCAGAACAAATGGACGAAGATCGCAACCGCAGCCGAATCGATAAATTGCTCTCTAATGTCAGTGTCATGAACGATGGCAGATCCTATACCATCTACATCAGCTACAAGGCTGACAGTCCTCAATATTCAGCGGCAGTGGCCAACGCTTTTGGCGAATCCTATCTTGATTATCAGATTGATCTACAAACATCAGCCACACGACGTGTCAGTGAATGGCTCGGCGGCAAGTTAATCAACTTGAGAGCGACGTTGGAACAGTCCGAACGTGCAGCTGCGGACTTTCGCGAAAAATCCGGCCTTGTAAAAGCCAATGGTATGACGCTTCAATCACAACAAATTGCCGCGCTCAATGCCGAGTTGGCAAACCTGCGCGCTAAGCTCGCTGGAGCAGAGGCGCGGCTCTCAACGGCGATCGATGCATCGAACAACAAATCCGGTGTAGCATTATCCGAGATTCTTGGTTCGCCCGCAATTCAGCAACTACGCGCCGAGCAATCCCGTGTCGAACGCTCTCTCCAGGAAATCAGCCAGAGTGGCGCATCGCAGAGCGTGCAACTGCCACAGCTGAACTCGCAGCTCGCATCGCTGAAGAGCCAGATTGCCGGAGAAGTGCAACAGGTTATTGACAGCCTCAGGAACGAGATCAATGTCACCCACCGCCAGCAAGGCGCTGTGGAGGCTAATCTCAAGGAAATGCAGGACGGCATGTCGGCGGCCAACCAAGCTCTCGTCCACGCCGACCAGCTTGACCGTGAAGCAAGTGCAAATCGCGCTATCTATGAAAGCTATTTGACCAGATACAAACAAACAATCGAACAGGATGGCATTGCCACGGCGGAAGCGCGCATGATTTCACGCGCTGTTCCAGCTCGATCAAAGGCGAGCCCACACTTCTCAACATGGCTTGCAATCGGCGCAATCGGCGGGGTTTTTTCCGGTTTCTGCCTATCTCTTATTCTTGACTTAAAGGATAAGTCCATTCGTTCCGTGAAAGCATTGGAAAGCGCCGCCAGAACACCCATCATCGGTCGTATTCCGCGACTGTCCAGCGGCGAACAGAAGAATGTCGCGCATATTGTCGGCGAGGGACGTTACCGTTTCGCTCGCGCCATTGCAGATCTCCAGGCCCATCTTCTCTTGTCCTCTCCGCAAAAAATCGCTCGTGCCATTGCAGTCACGTCAGCCGGCACCCAGGAAGGCAAGACGCTGGTCGTTGCCGGTCTGGCCAGATCGCTGGCCGCCACAGGAGTGCGCACCATTATAATTGATGCCAATTTCAGAGCACCAATGGTTGCACAAGAGTTTGGCGATCAGTTCGGCCCATATCTGGAGGACGTAATCCGGGGCAGGAAAACGCTCGAAGCCGCCATTCAACATGACCTATTCTCGTCAATCGACTTCGTAGCAACCCAAGCCTGTTCTGTCCCAGCTGAGTTTCTTCTAGGGCATCAACAATTTGCCAAATTGATCAATACGCTCAAACAACAATATGACATCGTTCTCATTGACACGCCGGCGGTTTGTTTGAGCGCGGATGCAATCCGGGTCGCATCATTAGCCGATACTACCCTATTGGTGGCCAGATGCGACAAGGCCAACACCGACGACATCATCAGCGCCGTCAAAATGCTCACGTCCGAGGGACGCAAATTAAGCGGCATCGTCATAAACAGCGATCAAAGCGTGCGGGATATTTCCCAAACAGATCAGTTACCCCCGGCAAATGCTATAGCTAAACGCTTCGTCAAGGAAATAGCCAGCTATGCAAGGTCCCGCTCTTCAGTAGTCAAGGCATGAGGCCGGAAATGTTCAAAATGCACAGAAGCCGCCGCGTACAGTCACATCCACGTATACGCAATCTTCTTGTGGCAGGCGCTTTTTCATCAATGCTGCTATTTTCCTTCGCAACGCCACCAGCTCACGCAGCCGAGGCACCGTACAAGATTGCGTCCGGCGACGTCTTGCTCATCACGGTTTACGGCGATGCGGGATTGACGGGCACTTTCCCGGTGAGCGTGGATGGAACGATTGCCTATCCGATCCTCGGAAACATATCCGTTTACAACCATACGATCGCCGAGATTGGAGAAACCATTACACAATCACTTTTGCAGCACATACCCGGCCTTTCTGTGTCTGTTGCGGTGAAAGAGTACGCTCCGGTATTTGTCATCGGCGATGTGCAGAAACCTGGAAAGTATGAGTACCGGCCCGGGATGATTGCCTTAGAGCTTTTCGCGCTGAGCGGAGGACTACGACAGGCCTCAGATAAACTTGATACCGCGGGCATTCAGCTGGTTACAGCACGTCAGGAATATGCGGATACATCATTGCAGCTCTTTGCACAGGATGTGAAACGCGCCCGTCTCCAAGCCGAGCTTAATCAAAAGCCATTTGAGTACAATCTGGCCGCTGGCATAGATGTTATCGAAGATAAGCCTGCGCGACAGCAAGCCGTGGATTCCGAACGCAAGCTTTTTGATCTTCGGCTCTCAGCTCTCGAAAGCGAGGCGAATGCGCTTCAAGCGCAAAAGAAGAACTACGAGGAGGAAATAACCACTCTGAAAGAAAGTACCCAACTGCGTAACGACGAGATTTCTCTACTCGAACAGAATGTGAAAGCATCGCAGAGTCTTGTGGACAAAGGCCTTACAGCACAATCGACATTACGTGATACACAGCGCCAACTCTCGGCCATGCGCAGAGACGCGCTTGAGTTCGGCTCCTTTCTGGCCCGCGCCAAACAGAATGAAAACGTGATTGAGCAGCGTCTGCTCGCCTTGCGCGATTCCCGCTCGAATGATGCTGCAAAAGATCTGAGAGATATCGAGATCGACATTCTGCGCCTGCGCAAGAAAATGGCCTTTATCGCGCAAACGATGGGCGAGATAGGTGCAGCTGCACAACGCGTCAGTTCACGCGAAGAAACCGTCAAACTCGCCTTTACTGTCGTTCGGGTTATTGATGGTACGTATCAGGAAACGATCCTGTCCGAGCACGACATGATCAAAGCCGGTGATATATTGCGCGCCCAGCTTGAATTGCCCAAAGAAGTCGCTACCAAGACCGTAAACTGACGAGTGGGCTCTGTTCCGGCGCCATCCTGCAGCGCAGGCATGCCGAACCATTTGCAAAATAAGGATCGTTCTTTCTGAAAATCTTGCCCGACCTGCCGGAACGGCAGTTTCTTAAGCAGATACGGTATTATCTAACGCGCGCAAAAGAGCGTCCTCAGTCTGCCAACGGATGTAGAGGTCCCGAATACCTGTCTCAAGTTCTATACGCGGACGCCATCCCATGTCTTGCATCGCCGACGAGTCGAGTAGCTTTCTGGGCGCGCCGTCCGGCTTTGATGCATCAAATATGATGGACCCACGATAATCCACACTCCTGGCAACGAGTAAGGCAAGATCGTGGATGGAAATCTCTCTTCCAGAACCGATATTTACATGGGCGACAGAGCTATAATTTTTCATAAGGAAAACACACGCATCGGCGAGATCATCCACATGGAGAAACTCGCGGCGCGGAGTACCTGTCCCCCATACGGGGGCGGTTGGACTCTCTGACACCTTAGCCTCATGCATCTTTCGTATCAGTGCCGGCAGAACATGCGCTTGTTGGAGATCAAAATTATCATTTGGGCCGTAAAGATTGGTCGGCATCGCCGTAATAAAGCACTGACGATACTGACGGGCATAAGCTTCGGCGAGCTTGAGGCCTGCAATCTTGGCAACAGCATAGGCTTCATTCGTCTGCTCCAGGCTTCCTGTCAGCAACGCCTGTTCCTCGATGGGTTGCTCGGCATATTTCGGATAGATGCAGCTAGAACCGAGCCACAGCAGTTTTGTCACATCAAGCCCATGTGCAGCGCGCATGATATTCATAGCGATCATTGTGTTGTCATAAAGAAAATCTGCCGGATAAAGGGAATTGGCCAGAATTCCACCAACACGTGCGGCTGCGATGAATATGACGTCTGGTCGCATCAACGCCATCCACTCTTCCGTCTCGCGCTGGCGTGTCAGATCAAGGTCTGCATGATCAACCTTGAGCAGATGACATCCCTCACCATGCAGGCGACGCACCAGAGCAGAACCAACCATGCCGGTATGCCCCGCAACCCATATCCTTTTGTTACGCAGATCAAATCTATGCCGCACAATCTCAGCCATAGACATCGTTCCGACTTTCTTCGCGCATGATGGTCTTCATGTCAGACTCAACCATTTCGGCAACGAGATCTTCAAATGCTGTTGTATGGCTCCAACCTAGTTTGATCCGTGCCTTCTCGGGATTGCCAAGCAGCAGATCAACTTCTGTGGGTCTGAAATGGCGGGGATCGATCTCTATGATCTCCTTGCCGCTTTTGCGATCATAGCCGATTTCATCGACACCTGAACCGCTCCACTCAATCGTTGTCCCGACTGTCGCAAATGCCTTCTCCACGAATTCCCGCACCGTATGTGTTTCGCCGGTGGCCAGCACATAATCATCAGGACTGTCTTGCTGCATGATGCGCCACATGCCATCCACGTAATCACGTGCATGCCCCCAATCCCTTTTCGCTTCAAGATTTCCCAGGCGAAGCTTATCCTGCAATCCACGCTCGATAGCAGCCACAGCCCGGGTGATCTTTCTGGTCACAAATGTTTCACCACGTATCGGGCTCTCGTGATTGAACAGGATGCCGTTTGACGCGTGAAAGCCATAGGCCTCGCGATAATTGACTGTGATCCAATAGGCATAGAGTTTGGCTACCGCATAGGGGCTGCGCGGGTGAAACGGCGTACCCTCATGTTGTGGCGCTTCAGCGCTTTTGCCGAACAGCTCGGATGTCGAAGCTTGATAGAAGCGACAGGTCTTTTCGATCTTCATGATACGCATCGCTTCCAACAGACGCAAAGTACCCATCGCATCAGCGTTCGCTGTATATTCCGGTGTTTCGAAACTTACCTGCACATGGCTTTGCGCCCCAAGATTATAGATTTCATCAGGCTGGATTTCCTGAACCACGCGGCAAAGATTTGTAGCGTCGGTCAAATCACCGAAGTGCAAATGAAATCGAACGTCGTCATCGTGCGGGTCCTGATAAAGATGGTCGATACGGGCAGTATTGAACGACGACGAACGACGTTTAAGACCATGAACAATGTAACCTTTGTTCAGTAGAAATTCGCTCAGATAAGCACCATCTTGCCCAGTCACGCCGATGATCAATGCGGTTTTTGCAGCCATTCGCAATTTTCCATCTTCTGCGCAAGGCGTTCAATAACACGCGCACTGCCTGGCCAATTTCGGTCGTTGAGGCGATCTCATCGACAATGAATATTGAGCGAGTATAGGCAGCGGTGGCGAATAGACACTTTGGCAATAGGGATAAGATTCCAGAACAGCCGCAACGGTATCAGTACATCCGGACCAGCAACCGGATACTTAAATAGGTGTCAAAACGTTCGTCCTTCACCGGAAGGAGTAGGTGGCTTAGATGTCACGAGATCCCCGATAATGCGTTTGTCGGTCTTGCCCAAGCCCGGCAACCTGCGAAACTCTGTTTTCAGTTTTTCCCGCAATCACTTGGCTGCGCCAGGTACACGAAGGATTGGGAATGAGAATCGTTTTTGCGAACCGCTATTTCCTGCCTGATCAATCGGCCACAAGCCGTATGGTCTCCAGCCTGACTTCGGCACTTGCACACCAGGGTTTCGATGTCACGGCGATAGCCAGTCGAACGCTGCACGACCATTCGAATGTCGCTCTTCCTGCAGAAGAGATGATTGCGGGTGTCAGGATCAAAAGACTATGGGCAACACGATTTGGACGTCATCATCTCATCGGTAGGATGATGGATTATCTGACGTTTCATATATCGTCTTTCTTGTGGTGCTTCAGAAATCTTCGAGCTGGCGATCTGTTCGTCGTCTGCACCGATCCTCCATTGCTATCGGTTACAACCGCTCTCCCGGTGCGATGGCGGAAAGCCAGGACAATAAACTGGGTTATGGATCTTTTTCCTGAAGTTGCTATTGAGCTGGAAATGCTTTCGAAAACCGGCATTCCGGGGAAACTCAGCAGGGCATTACGCAATTGGTCGCTACGAAAGTCGACCGTGATTGTCTGTCCCACCGCGATCATGGCGTCTTATTTGCTGGAGAGCGGCTTTTCCCGAGACCGCATCCGCGTCATGCATCATTGGTCGGATGGTAATGAAATCCGTCCGGTTCCGCGCTCAACCAATGATCTGAGACGGCACTGGGGGCTACAGAACAAATTTGTGATTGGCTACTCCGGTAATTTTGGCAGGGCTCACGACTTTGCAACCCTGCTTGAGGCAGCCGCTCTTTTGAGGGATGATAACGACATACACTTCCTATTGATCGGCGGTGGACAGCAGCGCGCGCACGTTGAGGAAGTTGTCCAAACACAGCAACTGAAGAATATTACGTTCAAACCGTTGCAGCCGCCGGAAAATATATCCGAAAGCTTGAGTGCTGCGGATGCACATATCGTTTCACTCGTACCCAGACTTGAACACTGTATCGTTCCAAGCAAGTTTTATGGAATTCTGGCAGCTGGTCGACCCACCCTTTTTGTCGGATCACCGGAGGGTGAAGTGGCAAGTGTTATTGCCTCAACCCGTTGCGGAGAGGCTGTAGAAATAGGCGAAAGTCAAAATTTGGCGGATATTATTGTTCAGTTGAAAAATTCACCTGAACGGTGTGCAAGTATGGGACGTAATGCCCGAGACGTGCTTGATACTGTTTATTCTCGTGACAATGCAGTGCAATCTTGGGTGGACCTCATGTCTGGACTCCAGCAGCGGGCCTCTGACCCTCTGCAATCCTCTATTTATAGGTCTGCGTAATGAGCGGAACGGTCGTCGTCAGCCAGCTCGGAGCGCGAATGCATTATGCCGTACCGCGTATCCTTGCATCCGAAGGGCAACTTGCTCATTTCTACACTGACATCTGCGCCACAAATAGCTGGCCCCGCTTGATTAACGCGCTACCCAGCACGGTTCTTCCATCGTCGTTAAAGCGGCTGATCGGCCGAGTACCCAAAGGCGTGGCACCCAGCCTTACATCGACATTTCCCGCTTTCGGCGTGACATCAGCGATATGTCGGCTCAGGCTCAAAAATGTGGTTGAACAGACAAGGCACGCCGTTTGGGCTGGCTCGCATTTCTCTGAGTTGGTCGCCTCCAGCGGATTTCACGGTGCAGCCGGTCTTTACGCTTTTAGCGGAGACGCGCTGGAGCAAATGCGCGCGGCAAAAGCACTGGGCATGTGGACGGCCTTGGAGCAGATGATAGCTCCGCGTGAAGTCGTCGAAGAACTGGTTCAAACGGAACAGCGGAGTTTTCCGGACTGGGCTGGAAAATACGAAGAAAACCGTTATGCGCAAACCTTTGCCGAACGGGAAAAAGCCGAATGGGAACTTGCCGACGTCGTTATTTGTCCGTCGGAATTCGTCCGCCGCAATGTCATCGCCTGCGGTGGACCTCCCCACCGCTGCGTTGTGGTCCCGTATGGTATCGACTCCCAGTCTAATGATCGCAAGCCAACCCGCACCAACGGTCCGCTACGTGTGCTGACCGTGGGCGAGGTGGGATTGCGCAAAGGCTCGCCCTATGTGGTGGAGGCAGCACGTATCATGGGATCGGCGGCGCAATTCCGCATGGCTGGGCCAACTATCTTACCTTCAGAAATCAAGAAAAATGTGGCTGCACTGGTCGAGTTGCGTGGAATCGTACCTCGATCGGAAATGGCAAAGGAATATCAATGGGCGGATGTATTTCTCCTTCCCTCGGTTTGTGAAGGCTCAGCTACGGCGATCTATGAGGCGCTGGCAGCGGGGCTACCTATTATCTGTACTGAGAATGCCGGCAGTGTCGTCAGGCATGGAATAGACGGCTTCGTCGTTCCCGTCAGGGACAGTCAAGCGATTGCTGAAGCGCTCTTCGAACTTTCAAGAAATGCAGCAACTCGCATCGCAATGTCAACGAATGCCAGAGAACGCGCCGCGGACTTCACAGTCAAACGTTACGGCGAACGACTTATGCAAGTCCTGACGCCCCTATCCCGAAAGCAAGCACCGGCTGGGACTCTAAATCAGTCATGATATACGCGTACCCCCCGCCGTTGGCTCAAGAAACAAACAGGCGGAGTTCGACATGCGTATAATTCATGTCATTTCTTCCATAGATCCTGCGCAAGGAGGACCACAGGGAGGTTGTATTCGTTTGGCAGCAGCTCAATCAAACTTGGGCCATGACATACATATCGTGAGCTATGGCAGCGGAAACATACGGAAGCGTGCTTTTGAAGCGGCAAGTGCCGTTCCTCATTTTAAGGGCATCACGTGGCACTTGCTCGCAGACCCGAATGTAAAAGAATCCATTTTTTGCTTGCAAGGCCGCAAAACATTACGTGCCATTTTGACGGCGGGCTCGTTTGTACATATCCACGGTGTCTGGGAGACTTTGCTCCGGACCGCAGCAACTATCGCCTTGGAAAAACAGATCGCCTACTGCGTGCAGCCGCATGGCATGCTTGATGAGTGGAGTCTGAAGCAGAAAGCTTTCAAAAAGCGGCTCGCCTTACGTTTCGGTTACAGGAAAATGCTGGACAATGCCAAGTTCATTTTGGCGTTGAATGCGGACGAAGCTCGATTACTGGAGCCTCTCAATCTGGCATCGCCTCACCTGATAATTCCCAATGGGGTGTTTCTCGAAGAGTTTGAAAACCTGCCCTCAAGCGGGTTCTTCAAGGAGCGCCTTCCGTTAGTAGGCAACAAGCGTATCATACTGTTTCTATCACGGCTTCACTCCAAGAAGGGATTGGATATCTTGGTGAAAGCGTATGCCCATATCGCTGGTAGTTATGCGGATGTGGATCTTGTAGTGGCAGGCCCCGATGGAGGAGCGCGTGGCGCTCTTGTCAGTGCGGTAGCACAGTTGAACCTGAATGACCGCGTGCATCTGATTGGCGCGCTTTACGGGCAAGACAAGCTACGTGCACTGGTGGATGCGACCTGTTTTTGTCTTCCAAGCCGCCAGGAAGGCTTCAGCATCGCCATTCTTGAGGCGCTAGCGTGTGGATTACCCGTTGTGATCAGCGACGCGTGTCACTTTCCGGAAGTCAGGGCCGCGCATGCCGGAGCTGTAGTTACACTCGCACCGGAGGATGTGGCCTCTGGTCTCAGCGCCATTCTTGACGATACTGCGATGGCTTCTGAAATGGGTGGAAATGGACAACGGCTCGTCTACGAGCAATACACCTGGCCGCGGATCGCCTCATCTACGATCAAAGGATATGTAGGGATCTCCAATATGACAATGCCGGCGACTTAGGGCCAATAACTTAGGCAAATTCTCCACCACGACGGCGTCTGATGGGCTTGGCCGGATTGCCTACATAAATTGTCCAGGGCGCCAGAGCGCGCGCTGCCACGGCACGGGCGCCAAGTACAGCGCCCTCACCTACAAGAACACCAGGGCCAACAAATGCCTCGGCAGCAATCCAGGCATTGGCCTGTATAGTGATCGGTAAACTGACAAGCGGAAAATCCTTATCATCGACGTCGTGTGTGCCCGTGCATAGATGAGCACGCTGCGACACAATCGAAAAATCTCCAAGCGTGACATCAGCGACATTATAACAAAGCACACCGGGACCCATGGACGTATGCTGACCCATGGCAAGATTTGCGGGCCACCAAATACGCGCGCTGCCACGGATAACTGCCGTTGAGTGAACCCGTGCTCCAAAACACCTGAGCAGCCAAACCCGCCAATGATTACAAGGAGAAGGTGTCCAAGCAGCGAGAACGAACCAGCAGATCACCCAAGTCAATCGCATGAGCCGAAATCTGAGAGTAAAAGTTGCACCACCAAAGCGAGGTAATTGCTCCCCTGCTGTGTCCAATACCGTATCGGCAAAACGAGATCGCATGAAAGTATATCCCTGTTAACGTATTATCTCGCCGTTTCTGCAGTATGTTTTCAAGGCGTTGCGGTGAGATGAGAACGCAAAGACGGCGTCACGACAAAAGACTGTTCGTGCCACGTATGCTGTGGCGGACGACGCGCCCACCCTAGAGCAGGCACAAGAAAAATGAGCATGTGTACCCACACAATCAGCGCCCAGTCGGTTTGATGTGAAATGGCATGCATGGCAGGGACGATCGATAGCATGTAAACGATCTGAGCCGTCGTCGCACCGGCATTTGCAGACACCCATAATCTTCGAACGAGGTAAGACAAAAGAAGAAATTTCAACGCACCAAAATACCAGAAAGACTGAAAAGCATCAGCCATTCCTGTTTCGGTCGTTCCTGTCAGAGGACTATATTCTCGTCCCAATGCTGGCAGCTTCGCCATCAGGGCGCTCTTGAATTTCTCGCCAACAAGTTGCGCAGGAACATAATTAAACACAAGGCGGTTCCAGTGGAACATGCCGAAGTCGAATTCGAGTGACGTGTCTGTATTGTAGATGCGCAAGACGGCATTGTGCATTTCTGGTCCGCCGTCTTTCAGCAGGTTATCGAAATTAGCCGCGATGTCGATCCGGCTGATATCTTCCCATAGCGGTCCCGAATTTGCCCTTGTTATATCTCGATAATCGCTCATCGAACTCATCAACAACATACCCACTACAATGCCCGTCACGGCGAACGCACGCGGCACAATCCAACCTCTTTGAAACCAGAACGCCAGAACAAATATGGCGATCAATTCAACGGCTTCGGCTCGTTTGCCTGTCACAACAATTCGATCGAGATAGAATACAAGATCCACGCCGATAATAAGTGCCGCAGTCCAAGAAAAACGCCGGGCAAAACACAGGGTGGCGATGGCGAGGCCATAGGTTAAAAAACGGGCAAAAAACAGCCACGCAACTGGTGCTCCACTCATCTGCACCCCGACGGAGACCTCGCCGGGCAATCGACTTAGTCTATAATAGAAATAAGCACCGGTGACGGACAGAAACAATGAAACAATCAGCAAGCGCTTTTCGTCAAAGTTCTGCTGCAAGAAACGGAAAGGGCGGGCATTGGACGACCAGCCTAACCAACACATGGTTAGGCAAAGAATTGAGAATGCAATTGTTTTGACGTAGGCGCCACCGGGCAGAAAATGATCATCAGCCAGTGCTGGAATCTGTGGCATGATGAAACTAAAGGTGATGACTCCCACCAGAAATGGAAACTGGTATATCCTCTCGCGCCGTATAAGACCCCAGCCGATGAGTAAGAGAACGGTGATCAGCATCAGCCACGTGAACAACCAGTTCATGCGAGCATTCCCGTAGCAAAGATCTGGCTGTCTCTCGCCCCGCGGTCTTTCCATAATCGGGAACGCAGCATGTACCAGAGGCTCTTTGGATACTCTTTGAAAATCTGAATGCCGTCCGGCCCAAAAGCTATCTGCCAGTTGGAAACGTGTGGCTCAACCGGAAGTGAAACCCAGTGGATACCCGAGGAAATCCTTTCAAAACTGCCCATCGCACGGCGGGAATGAAACCAGCTGGTTACGAGAATGGCTCTACGCACGTGCATGCGGTACAAAATGGGACTGGAAAAAAGAGCGTTCTCCCATGTGTTCGCCGATTGGCATTCGGTGGTGATCAATCCGCTGTCAACGCCAAGTTCGACAAGACTTTTGCGTATCCAGTTACAATCTCCATCTCCGCTGATCAGTATTTTCGGCGCCATTCCAGCGTGCCATAAAAGGGCGGCCTGCGCCGCACGCGAGGGCCCATCGCCACCCAAAACGACAATGATGTCTGCCTTAGTCGCTGGTGTGCGTACGCTCAAGACAGTATCGGCAAGCACAATTGCCAAAGGATAGCTGGACAAGGCAAATGCACCCAAAGCCAGAAATATGGCGAACCACCAGCGACGCATCACGCGTTCACCACCATGGTTCGCGTGCGATGCCGGTATCGTCGTCATATTGAAAGACCGTGTTCGCGGCGGCGCTGTTCTTCGATCTTGATAACAATCATGTATTCGTAGGCAGCAATAAGCCGACAATAATGATAGCCTTGCCAACCATCGAGAAAACCGCACCGCAATAGATACATGTAAGCAAAACGAGCTGCTGGTCGAAACGGTATCCTGTAAGACAACTCCTTGAGCGCGCTGCGGCGCGCTTCAGGAAGTCGACTGAAAAAGCCCTTCCACGGGATACCTTTGCCGCGCAATATCTGGAGCGACTCCTTCGCCTCGAACCCGGAATAACGATTATGCTTGTCAAACCAGGCGGTTAAGCCCTTGCTGAAACTGTAGTGGATAAAGTGGGATTTAAGGCGCCCGGTCGGACCATCGCCGACACAACGTGAATGGCACTCGCGCTCATACACGACCCGCTCCGGTCGGCAAAGACGTGTGATCCACGTCGGATAAAGGCTGCTATGTTTGACCCAACGCCCCATGAACATATTTTTATAGCGAACGCGAAACAGCGCTTCCGGCCGTTCGGGATCGTTTGCAATGGCCAGCATTTCGTCACGCAGGTCATCAGGCGTAATTTCGTCAGCATCGGGCATGTAGACCCATGAGTGTTTGAACTCTATCTCCTTCAGGCCGTACATGCGCTGCTTGGTTTCCGTTTCATATTTGTGCTGATAGATTCGCGCGCCAGCCTCCCTCGCGATCTCAACTGTTCGATCCGTGCTGAAGGAGTCCAAAATAACGATGTCGTCGCACCAGGATAAAGAAGCCAGGCAAGCTGGAAGGCTTTCTTCCTCATTCAAGGTCATAATCAAAACAGATACCGACAAGTGAGTACTCCATTCTTAGGCGCGCTAAACAGCGTCGGACAAAATAGCCGGACTTGGCTGGGTTGGTTGCTGGCTTGGACCAAAGCTCTTGGTTGGCTCCGGGCGAAGCAACACGGGAGCAACGACATTGAACTGGGAAACGGTAACCGAACGTGGCTTGTTGTTGCTGGCAGTGGCGCTTGCCGCGAAAACAAAGGCTGAGTGAATAGCAATCGGGAATATCAACCCGAATGTCATTGCATAGTTTGAGACGCCAACGACCAAACCAATAAACCCCAGACTACCACACAGTGCGGATGAAGCGACGATGATGTTCGTGGTGGTTGACTGTGAGTATGACTGATCCAACAGCAAATGATGCAAATGCCAACGATCCGCCGTCAACGGATTGCGCCCAGCGTACAGCCGGCGAACTATGAGGCTTATTGTATCGGTGACTGGTACAATAACGATCCACAGCAGAACAGGAAAGGCAATCTCGCCTTGACGCGAGAGTGTGATCAACAGATAGGCAATAGTAGCGCCAAGCACAGTACTGCCGGCATCACCAAGGAATATATTGGCGCGTGACAACCAACGGCTGCGCATGTTGAACAGAAGAAAGCCACACACGGCAGCGAGAAGGACAAAGCTGGACAGGCCCAGATCTTCAAGGCCCTTCCAGCTTGATATCAAGGTTACCCAGAAAATTGCAGTCGCGGCACAGCCGCCTGCAAGTCCGTCAACGCCATCAATCATGTTCCACGAATTAATCAGGCCAACAACGAACAAGATCGCGATGATCATGAGTATAGGCGCGGCCGTAGCCACAAGAGCCAAGGGCAGCATATTCGCCACGTAGATGCTTGATCCGGCCAGAGGTACGATGAGAATGCCAGCGGCAAGCAGTTGCCCGACAAGCCGGGCAATTGCTGACAGTTCGCTTCGATCATCCATTACCCCAATACAGAGGATCAAAAAACCGCCAGCCCAAAAGCTGACAGGTAGAACCGTCGTACCTTTGGACAACATAACAAAAGAAAATGCGGAAAAAATCGCGATCCCACCGCACAGCGGAACCACACATTCATGCCGCTTTCGATCGTCCGGGTGATCAACAAGAGCTAAAGAATAGGAAACCTTCTTGAGAAACAGGACGAGCAGCACAGTCACCGACAGGGCTACTATTGAATTGGTGAACCAGAGCGACACGGCCTACCCCCGTTTATGAGGCGTTCGCCGATCCAAAGTGTCACCACCTTTCATCATCGACGTAAACGCTTTTTCAAAAAGGTATCGGCGTGTGGAAGGGAGCTCCATTTAGGAGAATTGAGAACTAGTTCAACTTGAAGGATGAGGCGATCTTCACCTTTTGACTAGGTGTGACAGCGGGATAAGAAGCCACGCCTCACATCGGATTATCTTGCCATCAGAATGCTGCGGGGATTTACACAGAACGGTTTATGCAACCGTCTTTTATCAAGTGTAGACGCTCCGATCGCGGCGATAGTTAGCTCCAGGGCCTAAACCGGATTATGCAGCGCATCCAGTATTAGTGAAATTCCTCAAAAGCATCGACCATAATGCGCAAGTCACGCCCTCGTCACTCTCAACCATTTAACCTACTTATCAAGGATGGTTCAAATATTACGGCAAACAAGTTTTCCGGCCATCACGAATATTGAAATGCGGAATCTCCAAAAAAATGGACAGCGATTATTCTGTTCAACAGAAAAATAGGGGTAAACATGAGTGGAACTACGTCTCATAACGCAAGTGACTATATTCATTATGATTTTAGAATCGATCGTGATCACAAGCGTACCAACAGCATTTTCATTTACGCCGAAACGGGAGTTGTTTTTCAAGGGCTGGTACATTCATTAGAAAGGACGTTCGCCGACATACAGATAAATCTCGCAAATCATCTTCCTGACAATCAGAACCAGGATCTGAATGTGGGATTGGTGCTTCTACATGCAGATATTGTCGATGATCTATCGGAATGTATTGAGCGATGCCGGATTTGTTTCCCAAACGCTTCCATTACATTAATGATCAACGGTGATGGCGCCGGTTCTCATGTTCTGAGCAGGCTGTTTGGCGACAAGAGAATTCAAGGCCTCCTTCCATTCACTCTGAAACTGGATATTTGGCTGGCAGCTATCTGGCTTCTGCTTAACGGCGGAGAATATTATCCCTATGGGATCATGCAGTCCTTGGAACAGATAGCAAGAGATAGTCACGTGCGCAGCCGTCACACGGTTATTACAAATGGCATCACGGGACGAATTGGAGAGAGCAAGCCTGTGGACACTTTGACATTGCGCGAGCGTCAAATTCTGGAATTTCTTTCAGAGGGTCTACAAAACAAAACCATCGCCGACCGGCTTAATCTCTCCGGTCACACCGTCAAAGTGCATGTTCATAACCTTATCCGGAAACTCAAAGTGCATAACCGGACTCAAGCTGCAGCTATCTATCGTAACCATCTTGAGCAATCATCACTGCAATCTGCAGTCAGTTGGAACACGCAGCGCGCAGTCAGTCGCACCAGGGAAATGATGGAATCGATCACTAACGCCTGAAAACCCGCTTAAGAACTGTGGTATTTGAGTTAAACTCAAGCGCATGCGCTTAAGGGAAAAGCGCGTGCAATGCCAGTATTGTTCGCAAACCAGGCAGATACACCTGACTTTGCCTTAGCATGATTTGGATTTTGTTGGGGTATTTGCAGTGCTACGATTACACATCGCACTGCCCCCTATCCATAAACTTTACAAACACCATCGTTTTCCGGCCGAAATCATCAGTCACGCTGGGTGGCTGTATCTCCGGCTTTCCGTGCATTTGCGCTACGTCAGGAATCTTTTGCCGAGCAAAAGTCCCGTCATGAAAGGTTCCTATTAAGGCAGCGTTACCGCGGCGATGTAAGAACCTCGTGTAACTTGGCGCGCTTGACGTCAAGCCAATTATCAAAGTCGGATTGCTGAGGTAAATATTGCGCTAAAAGGCTGCCGCGGCATTCTTCAGAGTATTCAAGGACAGATTTGATATCTCCATCCTGGAACACTTTGAGCAAGTCCAATGCGTCGATCCAGACTAGTCCAGCCTCGACTTGCTCCAGATTGAGTGAAACAAACATTGCGTCGGCACGGATCAGATTCAGCGCATACTGATCTTGAAACCTGCGAATACGCGCAAGGCTTTGACGCAGATTTATGAGTGCATGGGACTGGTCACTATCCGACCAAAAAATTTGCGCCAACTTCGAACAGGAAATAGATTGAGAGCTTTCCTCTAGTAGTAAATATGCTAAAATACGAAAGAAGTTAGTGGGAACCCATGTTACCGGCACCCCACCTAAAGTAATACTTGAATCACCAAAAAGCCTTATCCTCATTCTAATTATTGACTCCAACCTTGATGGTGGAAACATGAATTCCACTGCTCTATGGATTGGGATCATTATAATTTTTCTACATATTAAGTCTTTATCTTGAAATCCCGTTCTTTGTCTGTGAGTACATAAATTCTCTATAAGCGCTTCTAAATCAGACATTTGATATTGTTCACCTGCTATCAAACACAGAATCATCGAGTACACTGGTGTGACACAAGTAATCATCAGGATCATTGGAAGAATTGCGGATCGGCTCTATGCTAGCCAGTGCACCACCGCTCAAAGTTGACAGTCAACTGTTAAAGGATACGCGCCTTGGGGATTTTTTACCCTTGCGCTATATCTGACGCGCATAACAAAAAAATGAAATAATATTGGTTTGATATTAGACACTCTATTGCGCTCAATAGCCAACATGATAAATTCTGTTTCGGGAAACATCCAAACATAACACAGACTACAAAGTAAGTAATTATAAAATACAAGAGACTGCTCACATGGATACCAAAGTAGACTTGAGAGAAAAATTTATAGAGCGCCTTAAGCAGGTCGCACTTAAATATGAGAATACTGCCAATGAAATTGATATTATTTCAAGTCGACTTGAATATGACTTGGACTATATTTTTTGTACCGATAATCTGAAAGTTGAAGCTGCTCGATGTCGAAAACTTGCCGTGCATTATGCAAAGGTCGTAGCACTACAGGAAGCCGAATTAGCGGCGCAACGTGACTGTGAAGGGGAAAAATCGGAGGCTGCCTCTCGAGACCTATGAGTGGGGCAATACCGTTAAAATTTGGAATGGATAGTCTCACTTGCGTATAAGTAAGCTGCTGTGGCCTGTACCGCAAGACGGCGCTCCAGTGTGCAATTGATTTCCGGCAAAATGCGGCACAATTTTCAGACCACGCGTACCAAAATATAAGCACACTGACTAATTGGTCTAATTCTAAATCAAATTCATTACAATTTTATCAGATAAGGACTATAGGGAACAGAAGCAACTTATAGTAAATTTGATTACTGATGCGAAAGTAAAACGAAAAAACATGCATTTTTAAACCCATATAACGACGACGGGCGGGGGCTTCTGTCATCATGAAGTTGACAGTTTTCGGAGAGGCGACAGTTAGTTTTGGCGGGGTGCTTGTCCCACGCATACCCACGAATTTCTTGCGGATTATCGTCTACCTTCTTCTGGAAAACAGCGGCCTGTCTGTCTCCCGTAACAAGATAGCGCAAATGCTCTGGTCGGACACTGATCAAGCCCATGCCTGCATGAACTTGCGCCAAAGCCTGGTGCGCATCCGCAAATTTCAGGAGCAGTATGATATTTCTCTGGTTGAGAGCGATACGACCCATGTCAGCCTGAACCTTGCCTCCGTCGAAACTGGTTTCGCAAAAATTGATTTGCTCGATTTCATTGATTGTTGTGCCCATGGCAGCGTCGGCTCGGTTCTAAAGGTTTCAGAACTTTATCGCGGGGATCTGCTGGCGCAAAATGAACCATGTAATTCCGATTTCGATGCATGGCTTGACATTAAGCGCGTCAACCTTCGCGATGACTTCATCGCCGCTTTGATGGCAAGCCTTGAACAGCCAGATTACAGTATCGATGAGAAACGACTATGCGCGCGCAAGCTGATTGATGTCGATCCTTATCAGGAGATGGGCTATCGCAAGCTGATGCAAACGGCTTCTGAACTTGGAATGATCGCAAAGATCGAGCAGTCTTTCAGAGAGTGCGCCAAGAAGTTACATGATGATCTTGATGTTGAGCCAGAGGCGGAAACTATAGAGCTTTATCAACGGCTTATGACGAAGGGGCCGTTTCGTAGACAGCAGTCTCTACTCATTTCGCAGTCCCATCGGTCATCCAACGACAATAGCTTCGAAATTCAACCTTCGCATTTTATTCAGTCCCAAGCAGAATTTGACGTATCAAAACAGCTCGCGCTGCCAAAGATCATCGTCCTTTTTGTACCAAATAGTTCCACCGATCCCATGGAACAACTGGCAGGTTCATTGGTCGACGATATAACCATCGGTTTATGCCGCCTGCGCACTCTGTCCGTTATTGCACCCTATACCTCATACAGGGTGGTAACTGAAACAAACATCAATAGCTTCTCCGATCTGCATACCCAATTGGGCGTTGACTTCGTTTTTGATAGCAAGGTGGTGCGACGCGATGGGAGTTGCTTCCTGTCGGTCAAACTGATCAATACCCGCTCTCGGGAGATTGTCTGGGCTGAAAAGCAGAAGTTCGACTATGTTTTATCCGAACAACAATACCGTCAACTCTCGATCCGCATTGTTCTCTCGGTCGTCTCCACGATCGAAAAAGTTGAGTTGGATCGTTATCATAAGCTGCTTCAAGACCCAAACGCTTATTATTGGTATCTCATTGGGAAGAGAGAAATCGACAGCTTGAATCTTTCGAAAGTACGCATGGCACGCGAGGCTTTCAAGAATGCCTTGATAGCTGCGCCAGATTTCGTCCCCGCCCTTAGCGGTGTTGCCAGAACAATGCAGCGGGAATGGCTTGTCCTGGCACGCAATGAGAAGGACATTCTGATTGAAGGGGAACAGATTGCAAAAAAAGCGGCGCCAAATGATCCAGAAGATGAGAGGCCTTTGCGAGAACTTGGCACAATTAATATGTATCTTGGTAAATATGATGAAAGTTTGGACTATTTTGATCAGAGCGAGACCCTTAACCCGCAACACGCCGATCTCCTTGCAGATTATGCAGATGCCCTAACGCATTCCGGCGAGCTTGATTTGGCTCTTGGAAAAATTCAACGCGCGATGGCGTTAAATCCTTTGGCCCCGGACTACTATTATTGGGTGGGGGCGGGAACTTTCCACTATCTTGGGCGGTATGCCGAGGCCGTCGGATTTCTAGAGAAAATGAACAATCCGCGCGCGGCATCTCGCCTGATGGCGGCATGTTGGGCACGATTGGGCGAAAAGGAACGGGCAGCCGAGTACCGGACTTATGCGCTGGAAGACAATCCATTATTTCGGATTGATGAATGGGTGAAATCAATGAGTCTCAAAAAGCCGGAACACCGTAGAATGTATGAAGCGTCCCTACGTGAAGCAGGATTTCAGTGACCCAATTGCCAGTACAAAAAGGGGAAAATGGGAATGACAAAATATTATATCATTGGTGAATCGGGAACTGATGAGCTTTGGCTTATTGATATTGAAAAAAAGAGCATTGAAAAATTTGAGAACGTTTCCGAAAGTCCGGTTATCGAGACCATCAACACGGCACGGAAAAGTGGTATCACCGTAACCAAAGGGATCAGCATCGCCATCGTCACACACAGAAGAAATGGCGCGGATGTAAAAATGTCGATTAATGATCCCGGGGCGGAAAAAATATAAAAATAATGTCATTGGATAACGTGAATTAGCAGCAATAGTTGATTGATATAGAATCGAATCAAATTACTTTTGCGATGTGGCTCTCCTTCATAGAAAGGTTATTCGCATGGCAAAGTTTTACATCATTGATGAGCCAGATACTGATAGTATTTGGCTCGTAGATTTAGAGAATAAGACTATTGAAAGCCTTGATCGGGATTTGATCGAGTGCTCCGGAAAATCTGGCCATGAGTTCATTCAATCGATGAATTCTCGATCAGGAAACATAATAATGACTGAGGCATATCGAAATGGGCCGTCCGAAAGATTGTCATCGGCCAGCCCCGGACATTAATTCCAATGAGCGCGGCCTTTTTCAAAGCGATAGGTAAGTTTGCTTTGAACAGAGTTCGTTGGGGCAATAATGATAACACTGGACAGTATCTCAGTTGAAGACCGGCTGGCGGCGGATGAGGAGAACCTTCATTCCGCCGCTTGCCTGGAACAATCGTCTTCAACGAGGCTGCTGGATGCCGAGCAGACTGTACAACGGTTGCGTCCGTATTTTCCTCAGCTCGGTATTGTCCGCCTCGCCGAGACAACAGGGCTTGATCGGATCGGAATTCCTGTCTGGATGGCAATTCGCCCCAACAGCAAAACGCTGGCTGTGAGCCAAGGCAAAGGAATAAATTCGGCACATGCCCGTGCGTCGGCCGCCATGGAAGCCGCCGAAATCGCTATCGCGGAGAACATACCACTCCCATCAATCGCAGCTAGCCGCCAAGAACTGCTTCAAGCGGGGCGAGCAGTGTTTGATGCCAGGATGTTCGTGATGCGAGGCGCCGAGGAGCCTGCCGACGGTACAATTCTCGATTGGTTGGAGGGTTTTGATCTCCTAAAGAAAAAGACAGTTTTTGTACCAAAAGAACTTGTGGCAATGGATTTTACATCCCAGCGAGAGTTCCATCACTATTGCCAGTCTACCGATGGACTTGCCTCCGGGAATTGCCTGCTGGAAGCTGTTATTCATGGTTTATGCGAACGAGTTGAGCGTGACGCTACGGAGCTGTGGCGTTTCAAGAGCGACGCGTTCGTGTGTGCTCAATGTGTAGATCCTGGCGTATTTTCCGATAGAGACATCACTTGGCTGTCTGAGCGGATTGCCCAAGCAGGTTTTGAGCTGCGTCTATTCAATATACGTTCCGATATTGAGCTTCCCGTATTCATGGCAACAATCAGCTCAGCCATACGACGAAGCATTTATCTGCATTTTGATCTGACGGCCGGCTACGGTTGTCATCTGTCACCTCGCATAGCCGCCATACGGGCAATAACCGAGGCAGCACAGACACGTCTGACCAATATTTCAGGTGCGCGAGATGATTTCGACCCTTCGGAATATGCGCAGCGGATCGCTTCTGATCTCGAGATTTATCCAAACGCACATCCAAGTGATCATTGGCAGTTCAACGAACCTGCGCTCCATAGGCGCGCGATTCTCGACAGTTATCTCGAACCACTGCGCCAACGCGGCATAACCAGTGTGGTAGTTGTTCCACTGGGCGGCGAGGATTGCGGCATATCTGTTTGCCGGGTGTTGGTTAATGAACTCGAAAATCCGGCCGGCATCCGCAAACACCGCTTTGGCGGGCGGGCGCTGAACGCCATGTTATTGCAATGAAGATTCTGTTTGCAGGTCCAAGTCTTGCCGGGACAGAATTCGTACCTACACGCACAGGCGAAGATCGCGTACTGACTCGCCATTCATTGACGTGTCGAGGCCCCGCACAATGTGGTGATATCACCCGTGCTGTGGATGAAGGATACCGCATGGTGGGCCTCATTGACGGACGATTTGAAGACGTCGCAGCCGTTTGGCACAAAGAAATACTCTATGCGCTATCGCGAGGGGTGGCTGTCCTTGGTGCCGCCAGCATGGGCGCACTACGCGCTGCCGAATGCTATCCGTTTGGAATGATTGGTGTTGGAGAAATATTCACGCGTTATGCGTTTGGGGGATTGGAAGACGACGCCGCTGTCGCGCAAGTGCACGCCCCGGCCGAGTTTGGTTATACCGCCTTCTCCGAAGCCATGGTCACCATAGATGCGACCCTTGATGCCGCACTGGCCAAGTCGGCAATTTCGGCAGACGAATACTCCCTGATCCGGGGCAAAGCCAACGCGATATTTTTTAAAGAGCGAACCTGGGATCGCATCTTCGGTGTGGTGTCTTTTGACATCGAGCGTGCAGCTGAGCGCTTGAAACCTTTTTTCCGCAATGTCAAACGGGACGATGCACTTGAAATGCTCAATGCCCTGCTTGAACCAGTTCCACCGGAAAAAGGAACAACTTCCAGTCCTCACGTCACCGGATGGTTGTTCAATGAAACAACACAATGGCGCAAATTGCGGGCATAGAAGTGGGCTTGTCACGTTAACTGAGGTTGACCAATTTTGTGGGCGTAGGGCCAAATAAGAGCATCTGTTCGATCAATCCAGCAGATATGTAATATGCGATTGATATGCAGAAGATGAATTTTACTGTTCCGATTGAAATCGGCTTGCTTTAAACTTGGCGCATAAAAACTACCGTCCGCCACAAATGATAAATTCAATGCCCCTAGCACACACAAGGGAGCGATTATCGCAAATCCCGGAAGCCATCGACGCATATAAAATGTGTCTTTTCTCTTTAATTCACGAATGATGCGCCAGACAAACCAAAAAGCCCAAATCAAACTAGTAGTTGAAGTCATCGCTAAAAAGAATTGTTTGTCATAAAAAGAGAAGCCTGAATTCGCTAAACTTGCTTGTATTGCAGGATTAACGGGCCACATGTTCAGCAGAAGGGGCTCATCTACGATAAAAAAGATAACTCCCGAAGAGGACCAAGATAAAGTAGCCAAGCTGCAACAATAAATATTAACGGTATAAAAACAGAACAAAGAGAAGTTTTAGTGTTCTCTACCCAATATACGCGTTGCTGCTCCTGCGACGGAGTGAGTGCTGGCCAATCGGGTAGTCCAAGTTGTTTGATACGTTCAGCGAGATCAGGGCTAATATCTTTTTCTAACTTTTTTGCATTGAACGTCGGCTTCCCTCCCTGCCTCCGATCATTGTATTCATCGTCTGGATTTTCCCCGACTGTCATCGTAACTACAATGCCTCCCCTGATCGTCGTAGTTTCGTAATTGCGCTTTTGCCCTGTAGCGCTGCTGAGATAGAACCAAAAAGTTGATAATAGGCTGAAGATGCAGCAATCTAAAATCCATTACGAAATACAATATTCCACTAATTTAGAGTCATTAGAAGTATGCTTTTGGAAATTGCAAGTGGGGGAGATGTTTCACTAAATCATTTTTCGCTTTGCAGCACTAATTGGTATGTACAATTCCGCAAGTCATGACAAAATGGTCGTTTGAGTTGCCGATAATTGCCTCGCAGCACGGCGTTCCCATCAAAGATTTGAATCGATGGTGTCCTACAGATTCAAATTTGTCATTGGACGATTGCTTCTGAAAACAGGAGCCTTGAGGGCATGTCAGACAGCCCCCAGTCATTCCATGTCACGCGTTGTGATCCTGATCGCAACATGGCGCGATATTATAGCCTGACCATACAGCCAACCCTTTTTGGTGAGATATCGCTCGTGCGCAATTGGGGGATAATTGGCACAAGAGGACAACAGAAGGTCGACACTTTTTCCAACTCTTCCGCATTACAGAAAGCCTTTGAAAAGCTAACGCAACAGAAGTGCCATAAAGGCTATAAGTAAGCTTTCTTTAAAAATGCTGATAACAGGCAAATCTTGGGCATTTTGATTGTAGCCCAAATGTCTACAATCCCGATTAAAGACCTGTTTTGTCTTGCCTATTCGATAATATATCTTGGACAGACTGCGGACTACAGACCCGCTCGTTATTTCCTCTCGTTCCGAATAAATATTTGATTTGGCAAAATAAGAATGAAAACGGCTAAACAAACGACGACTACTTCACTCTGCCTTTTCATTATCGTCAGCAGAGTCCTTCGCTCTTTGCAGCCACTTATCTGCTTCTCCCTTACTTTTTTTAATGCCATTCCCGTCTTTATACATACCAGCAATTGTTGTCTGAGCGTCGACACGGCCCTGTTCTGCCGCTTTTAGAATCCATTTCGCAGCCTCCGCTGCGTCTTTCGGTACACCTTCACCATCAAGATACATCACGCCCAAGTAATACTGTGACTCAGCATCTCCTTGAGAAGCAGCTTTCAGATACCACTTTGCGGATTCTTCCAAACTAATATCGACACCTTGTCCTTCATGATACATTTCCCCGATTGCCTTTTGTGCTTTGAGATTACCGAGGTTGGCAGCCTTAAGAAACCATTTAAAGGCCATGGCATCATCTTTAGATGTGCCTGTGCCCTGAGAAAAAAATACACCGACATAGTACTGTGCCGTTGGATTGCCTTGCTCTGCCGCCTTCTCATACCATTCAAGTGCCTGCACGTAATCTTCCGGAACGCCGTTACCAGAATACAATCGTGTTCCCAACTCCAGTTGGGCACCCGCATCTCCCTGCTTGGCACGTAGTTGCACCTCGCTTAGGTTCCCGCTGTCAAATTTTCCAACTTCGCTAATCTCAAATGCCAAAACAGCTGAGATCGAAAGGGAAAATGCCATGACAATCATCGCTAACGGCAGACATAGTGTCCATCGATTCCGTGACATTTATTTATGTCTCCTAATCAAGATCAACATGCTCCCACGGCGTCCGGTTTTGTGGCTGATAGTCCCTGATACTCATTTTCTGCGGTGCGTAATTGCCGTTTAGAAATACATCGGCTTCGTCATCTCGCCTGTTGGGAACAGCTGTGCGAGCAAGATTACGAATCCGATCGTCGCCAGTATAATGGTATCTCCCGCGATTAAGCCATTCAGCGTAATTCCCACCCGGATTCCATTCTTGTCCGTTTTTCTTTTTCCCGGTTTTATCAATAATTCCTGGACCTCTATTATAAGCAACATCTGATAACGCATCGTATTCGTTCTTATAAAGCGGTACATGAATAACTTTTTCTACATTTTTCCGATGCTCTGGATACGTCTTGTTCTTGAATAAATCGATCGCATCTTGATCAGTTATACCGTTGACATATTTCATTTCTTCCATTGCATTAGTCAGATCCTTGCCCTTAAGCCCTGTCGCGGGGCCAACAGCAGATACAATGTTATCAACCGTCACCGGTTGACCGTTATCTCTTAAATACTGGACTGTCTGATCAACCTTCGTTTGATCCATGACGAACGCTTTTTCGTGTACCAGTTTACCAATACCTATCGTGACGTTTCCTGTAGCAGCACCGTCACTATCATACTCATTGCGCCGCAAAGCTTCTCTGGATGCGGTAAAGTCCTCGCCATCCTTTGTAATCGCCCATGGCTTCCATAGGCGTTTAGTGGTGACTTTCTCAATCTTTTCCACGGCAATCGGCGCAATGGCATAGGGGATATTCCCTAAAGGTGCTTCGTCATATGCGTTTTCGGCTTCAGACTGGTCTTCTGGATAGCCATCGCTCTTGTTTCGATGCCCTAAATAAAGATAAATCGTCTCAGCGGGATTGGCTGTGAAATACCGCTCGGTCAGCCCATTCTCGTCGGTTGCACCTGCATAAATATCGCCGGACAACTTGTATTTGACCGTGTAATACATCCCCTTGGATTTATTGCCGGTCCCTTTGTTGCAAAGATTGCCGTTGGCGTCCTTGACTTCAAAAGCGACGCTATACGGCTGGTTTTTATCACACGTTGCACAAGGCTTGGCCGTGCCTGTTTTCAGACTCTGCTGGCCTGCCACAACGATGCCCCTCGCTTGTTGGGGCGTAAAACTCCCGGCCTCGCTGGCATTCTTGGCGAAGAACAGCGATGGACTGGGATAAGCAGCATTTCCTCCAAGCCCGCCCGCTCCAGAGAATACATCCGGTTGACCCATAAGAAAATCCGGGCGCATGGATGCCTGTGTATAGCCAGGAACAGAAGGGGGCTTATCGGTCATTCATCGACTCGCTTCTATGGTGGACTGATTATTCACTTTGCCGTCTTGTTGGTCATGTCGGACAGATTATCCATTAATTTGTAAATCTTATCATCCGGAGTTCCGTCCTCCGGGTGACCTTGCAGATATTCACGGGTGAACGGTCGTCTTGCGATTTCACTCTCGCTGTTAAGCATCAGCCATGCCCAGTAACCAATGGCCCGCTCGTCCTTCAGCCCAAAACTTTCACCGTTCTTCTCGCTGGCTGTCACGAACTGCAACAGTTCGCGGTCATTCATACCGGCTGTAGCCTGTGGATCATTGTCTCGCAGGAATTGGGCGATCCGCATATGCGAAGCATCACTGCGAACCTGTTGAAGTTCGGCAATTTGCAGGGGATCGATCCGCAACGGACCGCGCGGCGCAATCGGTAGCGCTGCCGGTCGTGGTGCAGAACGGGAACCTCCATAATCGGGTGCATACATCATGATGTGACTGGCAGGACCGAACAGACGGGCAAACTGAGCTTCATCGAGGAGCGGCAACAGTGCGACCAGAACACTCGGATCCCAATGCCGGAACAGAACGCTTTCCTCACTGGCTGCTAGTGACACACCATCCTCTTTTGCGGGCAGCGGTTCATAGCCTGGAATCGCATCCGATGGGATCATAACCATGTTGATAGTCCGCAAATGCCGGTGTAGCGCATCTTCGCCGGAGGGACATGACCAGAAAACCATGGAATCCATCTCGCCCGACAGACTGTAAAGACAGTAAAGGTCTTCTTTCCCATCAACAGGTACAAGCCAGCCACCTGCCCGCTCGACTTCCACATCTGCATGTTCCAGGAATAGCGAACGACCGGATAAGCCCATATGGTCTAACTGCCTTGGCAAATCTCCATAACGACCGCCATCGACAACCGCAAAGATTGGTTTTGGTATGTCGAGAACATCGCTGAACAGCTGCTTCAGCTGCGCCGGCAAGGGCCTTTCTTCAAACGTCGCTGTCCCGGCGGACTCACTGTCTTCGGTACTCTCAATAGTGCCTCTCGCCACAGTATCGCTATTCATCCGAACCTGCCTTGACGAAGGCTGGACCCTGCGCCGACATCTTCTTCAGGCACTGCGAGGGTGGCACTGGAGCCTTCCCCGGAACAAGCGCCGGGGAATAGAGAACCGGCCCTGGCCCTATGGTCAATTGTGCTCCACCACCCTTGGCAATCGTCATTTGCGGAGCAGAGATAATGATAGTGCCACCCTTGTCCATTTCAAGGCGCGCATCGCCCACCTTTACGCGGAAGGTATCGCCTGCCTTGATTTCAAACACCTTGCCTGCCTCGATGGAAATGTTTTCGCCCGCCAGATAATTCAAGTTCCTACCAATATTCTCCTGCTTATTAGCGCCAACGACTACCAGTTGATCCATACCCACAAAGGTGGATTTAAAAACGCCCACCTGTTCACTCGAAACCTGGCCCACCGTACGCGAAAAGCCTGAGCCAACCGAAAGCGTTTTGTTGATGCCGATCGTCTCGGTGTGATTGCTGCCAACACTGATCGACTTGTTGCGCCCGACATCTTCCGATTGGTCGTTCCCCACATTTTTTGAACGGTCATGCAGAATGTCTATGTTCATGTCCTTCTGACCGTGAATGTAGATTTCTTCCTTTTCCTTTTCATCCTCAAATGAAAGCTCGTTGAAACCTTGTCCCTTGTGAGTGTTGGTACGGAATACGGACTTTGTCTTATGCTCCGGTAGCGTATACGGTACCTTGGTGCTCGGATTGGGCACTATACCTGTCACGACGGGGCGGTCGGGATCGCCTTCGAGATAGGTAACCATGACTTCCATGCCGACGCGTGGAATGATTTGTGATCCGAAGGTGCTTCCAGCCCATGATTGCATGACGCGGATCCAGCAGGTGTCGGAACCGTCTTTTTTGGTGCGGTTGCGCTGCCACGGGAACCAGACCTTGATCCGCCCGTATTCGTCCGGATGGATTTCCTCTCCCGGGGGGCCTGCAACGATGGCAACTTGCGAACCATCAACGCGTGGGTTGGGCGTATGACGATGCGGCGTTGCGGGCAGCCGGCTGGGAAGCGCGATGAATGAATTGCTGTAATCCAGTTCACCGTCCTGCACCGTCTCGTAGGAATGATCGACTATATGATGGACAATTGCGGTGACCACATACTCTTCAAAGACATGATCGGCGTGTGCTACTTCATAGGGCTTGAAACGCCGTCCTGCAGCCAGTGTTCTGACGGTCGAATGTCCTTCGATCTTCTCGTGGTCTGCTTCGACCGCCTGCATGCGCAATTTTGAGGCTTGATCATTGGTGGATTGGTCTAGGGCCTTTGATGGATAGTGAAAAAGCTCGTACTCGGCATTCTTCGGCAGTGACACAAGGGAGGGAGTCGTTGCCCCTTGCGGGCCCTTGGGCATTTCAAAATTCCAATCACCTCCGGCGCGCTTTCCCGGCGTGAATTGATAATCTCTGGCAAACTCGCTGATGTGATTCCTGTCGGTTGAGCCTGCCGCAAACCTGACATCGGTTTCTGGCCCTTTCGTATAGCCATAGGGATGACTGGCCATGTGAAGGGTATGTTCACCATCCTTGTGCTCAAACCAGTAGAACAGACCATCATATTCCAAACGCCGGGTTAGGTAAGCAAGGTCCGTTTCATTCCATTGCACGGAATAATGGATTGGGACCGGAGGCGTCACAACACCGCCGGTAACGGCTGCCTTAATCCCATGTTCGGACAGGAGAGTTTCAGCGACCTGAAGTGTCGTCATATCCATCCAGATGCGGCAGTCCGAGCGCTGGGACAGCAGCCAAAATTGCGGGCGGATGGTCAGTTTGTAGGAGCGAAGTCCTCGGGAAACAGGCGGGCCTTCCCGAAACCCCGTTATAAGTCCGTTCCATGGTCGGCGCTCGCCATAGGCGATCTCAATGGAAACATCAGCCAACGTGCCAACGAGTTCTTCGGGCCTGATGTCGGTTTGCTTGGATTTGACGTCAATTCCGATCACGAACAAGCCGTTGATCTCTTCGTGAATATCCATCTTTTCAGCAAGAAGAACATCTGTACCAAGCGACGTCGAGATGCGAAGAATGCGATCAGCCTGAATCAAACCAGCGTCCGAGAACTCATATTCCATGCACACCTCAACATAGTTCAAGTCTAGGTCAACACTCTTTCGATTGTTTTTAGGTTGTCGGGAAAGCTACGTCGAGTGTTAAATCCGCTATAGTTCAATCAATTATAAAAGATCACTATCAATGGGAACAAATGTCATTTCATTGACCTAATTGTTCTCTGCGCCCGGGCAATGGCTTATCAATTGAAGCATTTAATGCACTTTGGTGTAGCCGAAGTCTGCGGCCAATCACGTCGGCCGCTGTACGGCAAGCCAGTCCGTTTGGAGTACGGGTGTCAGAGTGAGACTGACGGGGTTCAACGATATTCTACTGCTTAAGTGTTGTAGCAGCGGACCGTCGGATCTCATCCCTCAAAGCGGTCATTGTCGGCATTAGTTCAGCTACCACAACGACGCATAGACGATGCATACCCATGCCTCACCTGAAATCTCCCTTGAAATGCTACGCCTTGAGAGGATTCGAACCGAAAGCCATGCAATTAACAAAAGGCTTCGCCAAATCCGATGCCACGGATCGCAGTACGGAATTTATGGAACTCAGCGAATTGCGTAAATGTCTACTGCCCTTGCACTTTGCTTTCTTTCGAGCCCACATTTGACTGGGCTTGAGCACATTAGGAGCTGGTGAAACTCAACACCAATAGGCCCGAACGTGCGATCTTGGCCATTTGAAAGACCAGACGAGGTACGCGGCGCGAATAGACATGTTCGGCGCGCGATATCCCGACGGCATCAATGTGCCATTCGCAGGGTCAAAATATGGGGACTAACCGTCCTCCATAGGCCTCCTTCTCGAATTCAGCACCTGCTTCCCCCGGGAGAGACGTGCCATCCTTGAAATCTCCCCAATGAACCATCTCATGCAGAACCGTGCGTTCAATCATAAGACGCATTGTTTCGGGGTCTTCATATATGCCCGACTTCTCGATACTGTCACAAACACTCAATGCGATAAAAACGGTATTCTTGTACCTATGATCAAACTGGCCTTTCAACATGTGGCCAGGTTTTCGTTTCTGGGGTGTTTGAACCATAGCCCGGCAGTCTATCGTGGGCAGGCTGCCGAGTGTCAGAGCAGAGTTGGCGGCCACCTCGCTTAGCTGAGAGTGCCGCATGAACGCCTTGAATATCTTTGTGTTATACTTTGTCTTCGGAATATTTTCGGATATCCATTTTGATAAATTTGGATAGTCTTTAATCATTCGAGATGAAAGTTTCATACTTTTACCCTGTGGCTTTGATCCGCGGACAATTACACCGGCCATATTAATTGGCAAGCGTGGGGAGATCGCGCGACTAAGGCTCTGTTGGAGCGGATATCCTCTGCCTTTGTCGAAGCGACGGTGAACACCGTTATCAGCAAGCGTTTCGCCAAAAAACAATAGATGCAATGGACCAAGCAGGGTGCGCATCTGCTATTGCAGACGCGGACAAAGACACTGGACGGATCGCTTAGATCGACCCTCGAGGGTTGGTATCCGGGTATGGCAAACCACACCGATCAGAACCGCCGTCGCAGAGCGGCCGCGTGATGCCCCACAACTTTATACGGCCCCCTAAGAGACCGCTACGCGCCACGCTCCCAACAAACGGATGTGTGAATTTTTTACACGTACTTTTAAGCTGCCCGATCTTAGGCCGAATTGCTTGCCTGCTTCGCACTGGAAGCTGCTGGAAGCGGTTTAATCCGAGGGAAATCATAACCATTTACCTTGGATGTCATATATCCCGCCCCGACCAGCGCTTCGGCAACCTTGACGGCTGCCGTGACGCCGTCAATGACGGGAATACCGGTCGCAGCGCTGAGCCGGTCACACAACAGAGACATACCGGCACAGCCAAGAACGATCGCTTCTGCGCGGTCTTCCTGCTTCGCCTTGTCGATCTCCATCACAAGCAGACGCTCTGCCTCGACCGGGTCTTCATCCAGTCCCAGCACCGGCAGATTGATGGCGCGCACATTGCGGCAATGGTGATTCGCTCCGTAGGCGCTTACGAGATCTTCGATGATCGGGATGGAACGAGGCAATGTGGTGATTACCGTGAAACGCCGGCTGATCGTCATCGCAATCTGTATGGCCGCCTGGCAGATACCGATAACAGGCCCGCTCGCAATCTCACGCGCCGCATGCAAACCGGGATCATCAAAGCAGGCAATGACATAGGCATCCACGCCCTGTGCCTGCCCTTTTCGTATTTCGGAAAGCATTGACGGAACAGCCATAGCCTCATCGGCCCCACCTTCAATGCTCACCGGGGTATCCAGAGGATTAACCGCTGTAATGTGCGTTGTCGGGTAGGCAACTCGGATTGCGCTTTCCAGAACCTGGGAAGTCATGGACGCGGTGGAATTTGGATTGATGAGAAGAATATGCACGGTCGAGTTCCTTCAGCGCCACTCAGTCGCGGCGGGATTTGATAAAATCGGCAATTGGCGGAGGCGCCAGAACGAACTGTCGATCGGAGGTGATGTAATTATCGGCGTGGAGACGGGCGATGGGTTGATAAACGTCCGGATTGACGTAGCGCCCCTCCGCATCGAGGCAATCACGGCGCACATGCATGTGGACGACTTCGCCAAGGACAAGCACCCGCTTCGGAAATTCGATCAGGCGCTCGACACGGCATTCCAGGGCGCAGGGAGCCGTGGCGGCATAGGTGGCATCGATCTGGTTGCATGCGGCAGCCTCCAGACCGGCCATTTCCAGCTCGTCCACCTCACTGTCGAAACCCAACCCGCAAATAAGCATCTGCTGCGCCATACTCATGTCGACCATGTTGACGGCAAACTCACCCGTGCGGCGGATATTGGCGATCGTGTCTTTCTCTTCCCCGGACGGCCGTGGCTGTACGCCGAGGATCAGAATCGGCGGATCATGCGAGAACACATTGAAGAAGCTCATGGGAGCCGCATTGCTACGACCGGCGCTTGATCTGGTGGTTACCAAGGCGATCGGCCGCGGGCCGATAAAATTCGTCAGCAGACGATATCGGCTCTCCGGCTCAAGCTCTGTAAAATCAAACTGCATTCCGACTCTCCCGTTTCGCTATATATAGTATACAATTAATAGAATTATTGTCTACAATAATGCAGACAAAACGAGTTGACATTTTCCGTTTGATCGCGATTGTCTGTCATGATCGGGAGACATGTAGATGACTGAACAAGCAGGGGCTTCAACACAGCAGATTGTTGAACGGGTATGGCTTTCTATTGCCGAGCGCAAGCTTCGACCCGGCGTGCAACTCAAGGAAGGGCAACTGGCAGCGATCTTCGACGTCAGCCGCGCCCGCATCCGCCAGGCACTGGCTGCACTTGAACGGGATGGACTTGTCACAATCATCCCGAACCGCGGCGCATTTGTCTGCCAGCCTTCGGTGGACGAAGCCCGGGATGTCTTTTTTGTGCGCCGTGCGGTCGAACGCTGCATTGTTGAGCGGCTTTGCAAATCAATCTCCAAGGTCAATGTCACGCGGCTGCGAACCCATGTTTCCAAGGAACGAACTGCCAATGCGCAGGATAGCACAACCGATATCATCAAGTTGTCAGGCGGCTTCCATCTCTTGCTTGCAGAGGTCGCGAATTCGGACTTTCTTTTCGCCACGATGCGCGATCTGATCGCAAGAAGTTCCCTCATCACGGCGGTCTACCGCAACACCAACCGCTTCAATTGCGGGCCGGACGAGCACGCCGAAATCGTCGACGCAATCGCAAACGGCGATCTTTCCAAAGCAACAGGGCTCATGGAACACCACCTTGAGCATGTGGAGTCTGAGCTCGATCTGAGCGAAATCCGTGATCTTCCGCACGATCTGCGCTCGGCGCTCGCCTGAACCGCTGACCATCACCGTGCCGCATGTGCAGCCTGTTCTTCGACCAGGTGGCATGCCACACGCGTGCCGCCCGAAAGGGTGCGGACCTCGGGCACCTCGGCCGAGCAACGCCCGATTGCAACCGGGCAGCGCGGGTGGAAAGTACAACCGGATGGCGGTTTGAGCGGGCTCGGCACCTCACCGCCGCCAACGACCCGGTCCCTGTTCGGCTGCTGCACGTTGGGGATCGTCTGCAGCAGAAGCCGCGTATAGGGATGACGTGGATTGGCAAACAGCTCTTCCGTATCCCCTTCTTCAACGATGCGCCCGAGATACATGACCGCAATGCGATCCGACATGTGCCTGACAACACTCATGTCATGGCTGATGAAGAGATAGGTAAGGCCGAGTTCGTCCTGCAGTTTGCGCATGAGATTGAGAACCTGCGCCTGCACCGACACATCGAGCGCAGATGTCGGCTCATCGCACACGAGGAATTCAGGTTCGCTGGCGAGCGCCCGTGCGATTGAGATGCGCTGGCGCTGGCCGCCCGAAAACTCATGGGGATATTTTTCGCCATCCGAAGCCGACAACCCGACGGTTTCGAGCAGTTCCTCAACGCGTTCGGTAATTTCAACCGAGGTTTTGAGCAGTTTCATCTCGCGCAACGGCTCGGCAACAATGTTCTTCACACGCCAGCGGGGATTGAGGGAGGCATAGGGGTCCTGAAAGATCATCTGCACCGAAAGCGGTGCCCCGTTGCGCCCCAGCGCGAAGCGAAGTTGACCGCTGCTGGGCTTGTGCAGTCCGGTTACAAGACGCGCAACCGTTGATTTGCCGCAGCCGCTTTCTCCGACGATGCTCAGGCATCCACCGGCGGGTACGGTAAAGCTGATATCATTGACGGCCTGCAGAAGCTGCCGCGGTTTGCGCTCGATAACCCGGCTCAGCCATGGTGCCGAGAGATCGAATGTCTTGACAAGACGTTCGGCTGTAAAAGCTGGCTTTTTTTGTCCGGTCCCGGTCATGCGGTTCCTCCCGCGTTGAGCCAGCAGGCGCTTGCGCCATCGCCCGCCGGCCTGAGTTCAGGTTGCTCTCGAATGCAGCGCGGCCCGACCGATTTGCAGCGCGGATTGAAGGCGCACCCATCTGGAATCGCGTCGAGCCGGGGCATGGATCCGTCGATCTGGTTAAGCCGCTCCACACGGGCAGCAAGTGCCGGAATGGAGGCCATGAGACCACGGGTGTAGGGATGTGACGACGCGTGCAGAACCTGCTTGACCGGGCCAACCTCGATGAGCCGGCCGGCATACATGACCGCCACCCTGTCGGCTGCTTCTGCAATGACACCCATGTCATGGGTGACCAGCATGACGGCCGTGCGCTTCTCCTTGCACAGCCTGCGCAGCAGCGAAATGATCTGCGCCTGAATGGACACGTCCAGCGCCGTGGTCGGTTCGTCGGCGATCACCAGCTTGGGCGCCGCCGCGAGTGCCAGGGCTATGACCACTCTCTGCCGCATTCCACCGGAAAACTGGTGCGGGTAGTGGTTGACCCGTTCGTCCGGGGAAGGAATGCCGACCTCTCCAAGCAATTCGATCGCCCGAGCCTTCGCCTGCGATTTGCTCATGTTGAGATGCTGGCGGATCGTCTCGCCCAGCTGGGCCCCGACGCTAAACAGCGGATTGAGCGAGGTCAGCGGATCCTGGAAGATCGCGCCAATTTTACGGCCGCGGATTTTTTCCATTTCATAGTCATCAAGCGTGTCGATCCGTCGTTTTTCCAGCCAGATTTCGCCGCCGCTGATATGGCCGGGGCGCTCAAGCAGCCCCTGGATGGCCAGGCCGGTCATCGACTTTCCAGCGCCGGATTCACCGACCACACCGAGAATCTCGCCCGCTCGGATGCCGAGGCTCACATCCGAAAGCGCGGCCACCGTCCCGTGGCGGCCGGGAAATTCCACCGTGAGATTGCGAACCTCAAGGATGGGTTGATCTATTGTTTCACCCATGTGCGCTGCTCTCTATTGGATAACTTGGAGGGAATATTTCTGCGACCGGCGGATGCGCCCAGCTTCGCTCGGGATATTTGGCAACAAGTCCATCGAACTGTTGCTGAACCCGGTCCCGCGCGGACCTCATATTGACGCCAGCAACCTCACCAAACAACATGGAGGGACGCCCGTCGACAAAGGTCGCCCGCGTTACCCTGCCCGAACCGCCTGCAACAAGGGTTGTTATCGGATCGATCGACGGCGCCATTATCACATCATCAAGGCCGAACACCGCAATGTCAGCGCGTGCCCCCGATGAAAGGTGGCCAAGGTCAGTCCTACCAAGCGCTCTCGCGCCGCCAAGCGTTGCAGCATCAAAAAGATCGGCACAGCGTATCCGATCGGGTGCGCCGTCATTGATGCGTGAGGTCATTAGACCAACAAGCAGGTTCATCAGCATGTCAGCCGGCGCCGTATCGGTGCCCATTGCAATGTTGATCCCACGGGTTCTGCATGCGGAAAACGAATTCAGCGTGTTACCGCCACGGGCAGACACAAGCGGGCAATGCACGATCGACACGCCGTTTGCTGCGTAGAGCCTGAGATCTTCGTCAGTTGCGTTGGTTGCATGGGGTGCAATCAGCCGCTCACTCAAGAGTCCGTTGGTCGCGAGCCAGACGGGCGCTGTCGAACCGTGCAGCGCACGGACCGTTTCAACCTCCATGATGCCTTGCGCCATGTGCAGACGGATCTTGCAACCAAGCGCGCGCGCTGCGGCATTGGTGCGCTGAAGCAATCCGATTGTACAAGTCTCGACACGGTCCGGAGCAAGCATACCTCGCACAAGATCTCCGTGGCGTCCGCTCTGCCTCTCAATGAAGCCTACGGCATCTTCCAAGCCACGCAAGCCGCGTTGTTCGTCAAAGACCGGAAGGATTTGACCCGGTTTCTCAAGGACCATGCCGCCCGACCGGTAGGCGGGACTGAGATAGACCCGCAAACCGAGTTCTCCCGCCGCATCCGCCGCGGCGTCGAACTCTGCAATAGTCTCACCCCACTCGCGATAGAACAGTGAAGCGATCGGCGCCGCGGTGGTTATGCCATTTAGCAAAAGTTGACCAAAGGCAAACCGCTTCTGGAGAGCGAGTTCTTCTGGCATATACATTTCATAGGGACCAGCGTCGACATAGGAGCGCGGCCACACGCGCCCCTTGGACCAACCTGGATGCGTGTCGATGCCCAGAATTGTGGTGTCGAGATCAGAGAGCGCATCAAGATCAATGAAGCCTGGACTGATCAATGATTTCCCGAAATCGACACGGCGTGCAACCTCTCCCGGAAAGTGCTGCCCGACGAACAGAATTTCTCCGTTGTCGAATACAACCTCTCCCCTGGGAACAAGACGATGAGACCCGTCATGATGACCCAGCACCCAATCGGCAGTCAGCAGCGTCCGCCCCTCGGGTTTGCGGCCAAGCTTCAACGTTTCAAATCCGGGCTTGATCATGGCATGTCCATAACGGCTTGGCCTTGCCGGGCGGTGACACGTCCACCCTTGATAACCAGTGGACGCGGAGCAACGTCAACAACTGCGTGGGCCAGAGTTTCGCCTGTCAGAAGTGTCAGGTCAGCCGTGCATCCCGTTTGCAGGCCATATCCTTCAATCTGCATCACGTCAGCACCGCCCTGCGAGACGATATGAAGAACATGTTCAAGTTCGCGGTCTTTCCGCAGGCCATTCTTCAAGCCGATAATCTTGGCGCGGTCGAGCATATCAGGCTGACCCCACGGCCCCCAGGTATCGCGAATACCATCACAGCCGCCACCCACCCGTATGCCCGCCTCTTTCAGTCTCATGACCGATGGAACAGTGGCAGACGGAGCCCCCGTGGTAAGGATCGCCACGTCAAGCGCTGCGAGTTCATCGATCAGCTTTCCAACCCGCAGATAGTCGTTCATTCCAAGCGCGAACGCATGGCTTATGGCGACCTTACCTCGCATGCCGTTTGCACGGATACGCTCAAAAATGAGTTCCATGGTGAATGCGCCGAGATCACCAATTTCGTGCAGATGGATATCTATGGGCCGTTGATGTTTGACGGCAAGCGCAAATATCGTGTCGAGCTGGCCCTTCGGGTCGCGATCTATACCGCAGGGATCGATGCCTCCCAGCACCTCACAACCTTGCCGGAGAGCCTCGTCCAGCAGTTCGGCGGTACCCGGCATGACCACGACACCGGATTGGGGGAAGGCTACGATTTCGATGTCGATGATACCGCGCAGTTTCTCACGGGTTTCCCAGATGCCTTCCACGATGGATAGGCCGTGGGTCGGGTCAATGTCAACATGGCTGCGGATATGGGTTGCACCATGCGCCGCCAGCCCGATCGCGTGGCGCATGGACTGCCGGTGCGGATCAATGCCGATCGCACTGCGGTTCTCACGTTCGAAATCAATGCGCTCACGCAGCACTGCCGCCCGGTTGTTCTCGTGCCACGGCATACCCCATGTCGTCTTGTCGAGATGTGTATGAGCGTCGATAAGACCCGGAATGACAATGGAGTTGCCTCCGTCCTCGACCGGCATGCCAGGCTCCGGCGCAAATTGACCGAAAGCAGCAATCTTCCCATCCTTGATGAGGATATCACAGCTGTCGCCAGCCATGGGCCGTACGTTACGGAGCAATAGATTGGTCATGTGTCGTCTACCTCAATTTCGGGTTTAGGGCGTCGCGCAGCCAGTCGCCGAGCAGGTTCACCGCAACAACAAGAAGGCAAAGCTGGAGCACGGGAAACAGCACGATCCACCACGAGCCGGAAAACAGGAACTGGTTGCCGATGCGGATCAAGGTTCCGAGCGACGGCTGGCTGGGTGGCATGCCTATGCCGAGGAAAGACAGCGTCGCCTCGGTCAGAATAGCCATGCCGAAGTTCAGTGTCGCCGCCACCAGGACCGGTGTGAGCGTGTTTGGCAGGATGTGGTTGGCCATGATCCGGTGGGCCGGCACTCTGATGAGCCTGGCTGCGTGCACATAGTCCTTGCCGCACTCCACGATCGTCTGGGCACGGACCGTGCGTGCATACTGAACCCATGCGGACAGTGCGATTGCAAACACCAGCACGGCCGACGCACCCATTTCCCGGAGTTCTGCGGGAAGCATTTGCCGAACGACCGTCGAAACCAGGATGGCCACGAGAATGGTGGGGATCGACAAGGTGACATCGCCGATACGCATCAGAAGATTGTCGACAAAGCCGCCGAAATAGCCCGCCACCAGACCGGCACTCATGCCGATCAGCAGGGACAGGGCAACCGACGCTATGCCGATGAAAATGGAAATACGTGTCCCGTAAAGGATAGCCGAGAGCATATCGCGGCCCTGCGTGTCGGTTCCGAGCAAATAGGGCCATTCACCGCCCTGCTCCCAGATGGGCGGCAGCTCCGCTTTCCACATGTCCAGCTGTGCCCCGTCATAGGGGTTTTGCGCCGCGATCAACGGCGCAAACACTGCCGAGAGGATCAGAATTGCCAGAATGACGGCGCCTGCTATTGCCACCTTGCTGTGGGTGAACGACCACCAGAGGTCGCTGTTGCGTATACGCCTGAGAAGCGGCGCTCGCGCAGGCCTTGGTACTTTCGGTGTCTTCGATACATCTGTTGCCATCGGACAGGTCCCTAACTCCGGGGCTAGCGTGTGCTGCGCAAACGCGGATCGATGACCGCATAGGCGATATCCACGAGCATGTTCAGAACAACGAAAATGAAGGAGATGATGCACAGATATGCCGCCATCACGGGGATATCGATGAATGTCACCGCCTGGATGAACAGCATACCCATGCCCGGCCACTGAAAGACGGTTTCCGTGATAAGCGCGAAGGCGATCAATGAGCCGACATTCATCGCCGTCATAGTGACAACAGGCATGAGGCAGTTTCTCAGGGCATGGCGGAAATAGATGCGCCCGCGGGGAATACCCCTCGCCCGCGCGAATTTAATGTAATCGGACCGGAGCACTTCCAGCATCTCTGCCCGCACCAGCCGCATGATCAGCGTGATCTGGTAAAGCGATAGCGCGATCGATGGAAGAATGAGAGCAGCCCGTCCCGACGATGTCAGCAACCCCGTTGACCACCAGCCAAGTTTGACGACGTCGCCTCGTCCGAATGCCGGCAGCCACCCCATGCTGACCGAGAACACCAGGATCAGCAGAATACCGACGACGAAGCTGGGCAAGGACACGCCGACAATGGAGAGGAACTGGAGGCCCTCCGTATACCACTTGCCGCGCTTGATTGCCGTCAGAACGCCTAGAGGAATGCCGAACACCAGTGAAATGAGCGTTGCCACCAGCACCAGTTCCAGGGTTGCGGGAAACCGGTCGGCGATGAGCGTCAGCACATCCTGGCCATTGCGATAGGAGATACCAAAATTGCCCTCAGCCGCATGGACAACAAAGCGGATGTACTGGGTGGGCAGGTCGTCGTTGAGACCCAGACGTTCCCGCAGATTGTCGCGATCCGCCTGCGTCATCTGTTCATTCGCCATAAGCTCAACCGGGTCGCCGGCAAGCCGGAAAATCAGGAAGGCGAGCATGGCGACTGCGAGCATCACCAGGATTGCGTTTGCCAAGCGCCTCACAATAAAAACCAGCATCTGTCGCCTCCCTTAATTCTGTCTGCCTTGAACCCGTCGCGGCAAACCGCCACTTCTACTTGGCAAAATGCGTCAACCAGTGACGGGGTTTGTTGTCGGGCAGTTGAACGATATGGTCGATCTTGTCCGTCATCACCCAAGCCATGGGCTGCTGGTGCAAGGGAAGCATGATGATCTCATCCTTGACCATCTGCAGGGCCTTGGTCTGCAGCGCCAGCCGCTTGCTCCTGTCCATCTCCGTCGAGGCCTGTATGACCAGCTTGTCGATTTCAGGATAGCTCCAGCCTCCCCAGTTGAAGACACCGGCTTTGTCCGTCTTCGTCTGAATCATCTGAAGCAGGATGGAATAGCTGTCGAGCATCGGCTCGTTCGCCCAACCGATGAGATAGACATCAGCCTTGCCATTGGTGCGTTTGGGCGTTTGAGCAGCCACCGGTGCAATATCGAGCTGCGGTTTGAAGCCGGCACGGCTCAGCATGTTGACTATACCCTGGCAGAGCTCTTCTTCGTTGACATAAGCGTCTGTCGTGCACACGAGCGTGAAAGCGAAATCTTTTGCTCCAGCCTCTGCCAACAGTTTCTTGGAGAGTTCAGGATCGTAGGACACCGGCTTGTCGAGCGCCTCGATGTAACCCGGAATTTCGGGGGCAATGATCGCACCCGCCGTGCGCGATTTACCGCGCATGATGCGTTTCTGGATCAATTGCGGGTCGAGTGCATGGGCGAATGCCTGCCGCACACGTAGATCGTTGAACTTGTTGTCATCACCGTTGGTGAGCTTCGGCTTGCGATTGAACCCCATCATGACCGTCCTCAGATCAGTCCGCTCCATGACCTTGAGTTCAGGCTGGGCCGAGAGGCGGGGCAGGTCCTGGGAGGGGGCGTTATCGGTGAAGTTGATCTCGCCTGACAGGAGAGCCGCAACACGGGTGGCTGCCGATGTTATCGGCGTGAATTCAATACGATCGACATTGGTTTCGGACTTGTCCCACCAATTCGGATTCTTGACGAGAACCGTCTTGCTGTCCGGTACCCGGCTTTCAATAACGAAAGGGCCGGTGCCATTGGCATGATAAGTCGCATAGCCCTCAAGCTTTGCGCCGACGTCGGTCGGCTTCAGCGAATTGTTGTCGGCGAGCCAAGCCGCATTGAAGATGTGAATGTTGGTCAAATCGTTGAGCAGAAGCGGATACGGCCCCGTCAGCTCGATGTCGATGGTATAGTCATCAACCTTTTTTGCCGATTTGTAGGCGGGCAGATTTCCACGCAGGGGCGAGGTCTTGTCGCTGACGCGGGTGAGCGAGGCCAAGACGTCATCGGCGGTAAAACCCGCACTGTTGTGGAACTTCACTCCCTTGCGCAGATGAAACCGCCAGACCGTGTCCGACACTGTCTCCCACGATGTGGCAAGGGCCGGTTCAATCTTCAGCTTGGCGTCATATCGAACCAGGCCTTCATAGACGTGGTTCAGGAAAGCAAGCGTATAGCTGTCCCCATAAGAATAAGGATCGAGCGAATATATATCATGGGGCGCACCCCATTTGAGTGTTGCGGCTTGGGCCGGAAAAATCAGGCTCATCGCCACCGTGGCCGCGAGACCAAGTTGCTTCAACATTATGGTATGCTCCGCTTCTGGACGTTTGCCGCCTCCTTGAACGGAGGTCTTGCTTTGGTTATCAGACAGCGCCAAAGGCGCTGCAGATCAGTCAGTTATGCGTGTCAGCCAATGCCTTGGTTTGTTGTCAGCTCTGATCACGACATTTTCAATCTTGCTGGTCATGGCCCAGGCCATCGGCTGCTGATGCAACGGGATCATGATCGTTTGATCCTTAGCGAATTTCAGCGCTGCAGTTTCAATCGCCAGACGTTTGTCACGATCCTGTTCCAGGGCAGCATCTTTGACCATCTTGTCGAGTTCGGGATAAGACCAGCCGCCATAGTTCGCAACACCGTCTGCACCATGACGGGTGGAAAGCACCTGAACCAGAATCGAATAGGCATCAAGCGTGGGCTCGTTAGCCCAGCCAACCATATACACATCAGATTTGCCGCTTGAGCGTTTTGGTGTCTGCACGGCACGCGGGCCGATGTCGAGGGTTGGCTTGAAGCCGGCACGCGTCAGCATGTTGACCACACCAGAGCAAACGTCCTCCTCGTTTACGCTTTCATCGTTCATGCAAAGATAGGTAAAGGCGAGACCACTCTGCCCTGCTTCAGCCAGGAGCTTGCGCGACAATTGCGGATCATAGGTCGCAGGCTTGTCCAGATCGGCGCTATAACCCGGTATTTCCGGAGCAACCAAAACACCGGCGGGATGTGCCAGTCCGCGCATGACCTTCTTGTTGATCAGATCCCGGTCAATTGCATGGTCGAACGCCTGTCGCACCCGCAAATCGTTGAATGGATTGTCACGTCCATCCGCAAGTTTTTCCCGACGATTGAATGCAATGGAAATCGTTCGCAAATCCGAGCGTTTATCGACCTTGACACCCGGCGTAGATTCGAGGCGGCTGATGTCCTGAATAGGGGCCGCGTCAACCAGATCAACCTCTCCTGACAATAGAGCAGCTACCCGCGTTGCCGCGGATGTAATCGGCGTAAACTCAATGCGATCGATATTATGCTTCTTTTCATCCCACCAACCGCCGTTCACAACGAGAATGGTTTTGCTGTCCGGAACACGGCTCTCAAGCTTAAAGGGCCCGGTACCGTTCGCGTGGTAGGTTGCATAGCCCTCGACCTGCGCGCCAACGTCGGTCGGCTTTTCACTCTTATTGTCGATGAGCCATTGAGCATTAAACATGAAGATATTCGTCAGGTCGTTGAGGAAGAGCGGCGATGGCGCCGAGACCTCGATATCGACCGTATAATTATCGACCTTCTTCGATCCAACATAGAGAGGGATATTGCCCCTGAGCGGTGAGCCCGGATCACTTACACGCTTGAGCGATGCAATGACGTCATCAGCAGTGAAATCCGCACCATTGTGGAACTTCACACCTTGGCGGAGTTTAAAACGCCAATACTTATTATCGATCAGCTGCCATTCAGTGGCCAGTGCCGGAACGACCTTAAACTCAGGCGTGTAACGCACCAGCCCTTCGTAGATATGATTCAAGAACGCCAGATTGGATGTCGAACCGTAGGAATAGGGATCGAGAGAGAATATGTCCCGCTGCCCGGCCCACTTCAGTGTCGCGGCCTCCGCTGCCGTTCCAAACAATAGCAACGATGTCATTGCCACCAAGACGGATTTTCGCAGTCGCGTCATCGGTATTTCCTCCTCCCGTGAGCGCTGTCGCTAAGCATGCCCGCGACTTTTATTTCCTCCCATAGGCCACAAGGATTCTGCTTTGTCAACTATATTGTCGACAATTTTCTTCATTATTGGCACCAATAAAGTATACGGTGTTGATTTCCACTGATGGGTTGGATGCCCCTCCTACCGGCATCGCAGTGCGCCATACGGTGATGCTTTACGTCACCAACAAAGGAGAAGGCATCCAACCCATCAGTGGAAATCAACAAGTATGCATCTTGGCTTTCCCCCACCTTCCGGTTTCACTTTTAATGTCAGTTTCCAGCATTGCGCTTGCCAAAGCTACACATATATCATAGTCTGACTACGCAGAAGGAGCTACACATAATGGTGTTAAATATTCGCAACTCTCAGGCAGACACACTAGCACGAAAGCTCGCTGATATAGATGGCAGTAGCATCACCGATGCGGTGATTGTTGCATTGAAAGAAACGATCCAGGCACGCCGACGGAAAGAAGCTCCGAGCGAAACTGCGCGTCGCATTCTCGAAAAGCGCGGTCTGGCTTTTGCAATGGGGCGCGAGCCTGTCCCAACGGACGCCTATCACGATCTCGACCACGATCTAGCAGGTGACGAATAATGTTCGTCGATGCCTGTGCGATCGTCTCTATAATGGCTGGAGAAACTACGGCGGCAGAGTACGAAGATGCATTACTTGAAGCCACCAATCCGATAACGTCATCCCTCGCGGCCTGGGAGGCGATCATCGTCCTCTCTCGACCGGACCAGCTCAATTGCCGCTATAGTGAAGCGGAAGGTGCTGTGATTGAATGGTTGGATGCAAGAAGTATTCAGCTTCGCGATGCGCCCTCTCCGCGGCGAGTATTGTCCTATGCAGTCGCAGTCGCTGAAAAGCACGGAATTGGAAAGCGCGCTTTAAGTAATTTCGATTGCTTTCACTATGCCTATGCAAAGGCCATGCGCCAACCCCTGCTTACACTTGATCGTTTGTTACAAGAGACGGACGTTGAAACTTATCCCTCGTCTGTACAAAATCGGAAGTGATGTAAAAATGTTCGGTTTGACTTGCCGATCGTTGCCTCGCAGCACGGCATTCCCATCAAAGATTTGAATCGACGGAGTTGTACAGATTCAAATTTGTCATTGGACGATTGCTTCTGAAATCAGGATCCTTGAGGGCATGTCTGACAGCCCACAATCATTCCATGTCACGCATTGTGATCCCGATCGCAACATGGCGCGATATTATAGCCTGACCATGCAGCCAACCCTTTTTGGTGAGATATCGCTCGTGCGCAATTGGGGGAGAATTGGCACAAGAGGACAACAGAAGGTCGACACGTTTTCCAACTCTTCCGCATTACAGAAAGCCTTTGAAAAGCTAACACACCAGAAATGCCATAAAGGCTATAAGTAAGCTTCCTTTGTAAATGCGGCTAAGAGGCTATCTTGGATAATTTGGATTAGAGACAAAAAATCCGTAATTGTTAATTTGTCCATTCAAAACCATTACCTTGCAATGATCACCTTGAAGGGAATTGCACTGAGTCTGCGCAATCGGTGTTATGCTGGCTTATGCCTGCTGATCTTTGAGTTACAGATCAGTCGCAAGCAAGACAAACTGACCTTGCTCTGGAGGACACATTCTCGCCAGTTCTTAAATGGTCCGATGATTAGAAACATTTCTTAACATTAAAAAACCCAAATAATCCTTGCGTTGCCCATAAGAGATTGATCACGACGGGAGCCATTGCGCGCTCTGGATGAGAGAGTCTCGAAATATGCTATGATTTTTTTGCAGATTCAGTCTTTGGAAAGTTGGGAGAATATTTTGTCACAGCAGGCATCGCTACCGGGTTCTGCAGCACGGATTCTGGTTGTTGAAGACGACCCGGAAATTGCAAACATGCTGGTGACTTTGCTGTCAGGCGCAGGTTTTGACGCAACATTTGTTATCTCTGGCTGGGAATTGGATCAACAACTGAGCGAAACGAGCTTCGATCTTATCATTCTCGACGCAATGCTCCCCGGCGAAGATGGTTTTAGCATCTGCAAACGGCTCCGTGCGTCCATGACAATTCCCATCCTGATGCTGACTGCTCTTGGCGAAGATATCGATCGCATTCTTGGGATTGAGTTGGGCGCCGACGATTATGTCACCAAGCCGTTCAATTCGAGGGAATTGTTTGCCCGCGTGAAAGGCCTATTGCGAAGGGCAGATTACGGAAAGCATTCACCTGATGAAACGGTAACGCTGGTTTTTTCCGGCTGGCGTATCGACCTTGCCAAGCGGCAAGTCCGCGACCCGGAAGGTGTTGAGGTTTCCATGACAACTGCCGAACTGGATATTCTGATCGCCTTTTGCAACAACCCCGGCAAAGTCATGACGCGCAAGCAAATTCTTGCGCTCACGCATGCGGGTTCGGCTGGTCCGGTACACCGGAGCATCGATGTGCATATCAGTCGCGTCCGCCAAAAGATTGAGCCGGGTCAGGAGCCGTCTTTCATCAAGACTGTGCGTCTTGGCGGCTACATATTTACCCCTAAAGTCGAGAAACTATCGTGTTGAACGCGTTGTTTTCATCATCAATGACGAAGCAAATTTTTCTGCTATCATCCGTACCCATCCTTGTTCTGGCTGCTTTTCTTGCCTTTATGCAGTCAGTGATCGACGTCAGGCACACCCACCGGGAATGGGCCAATTTCAACGCAGGTCGACTGTTGATGGTGGTGGATCAAATTCGCAATGCTTCCGGCAGCTCGGAACAGGCGCTCATCCTCAATGCCGCATCTCAAGCCGGATTTTCTGTAAAGCTGGACAATCTGAATTCAGTAACCAGCGCGACAGAACGCGTGGGCTCTGCTCGAACCAGTCTCGTTGCTGCTTTGACTGACATGACGGATGACACGAAGGTTCTGGCGGTACAAGTAAACCAGAATAGTGTTCTGACCTTCAGTCTCAGGGTTCCGCAGAACCTTCCAACTTTGAGTCAAGACTTCCTATTCGACCTCTCACAGTTTTTGGCTTTGGCACTGCCTGTCCTTGCACTGTCCCTCTATCTTAGTCACCGGATAACGCGACCACTCACGCGTTTTACGGAAATGGCGCAGCGTGTTAGCCTTCAGGACAGTGACAAGGAGGCGTTCTCATCAGGAAACGTCTCGGAAATAAGAAGCCTGAGCGAGTCCCTCAATGCAATGAGAATAAGGATCAGAGGCATGGTTGATCGCCGCGCCAATATGCTGCGTGCCCTCGGACACGATTTAAGGACACCGCTCACCCGTTTGCGCATGCGGGCGGAATGTTGCACCGATCCAGAGCTTCAGCGCCAGATGCTGCGTGATATTGCAATGCTCTCCAACATGATCAGCGACGCAATGGTGTATTTGAAGAACATGAGTTCAAACGCCGACGTTTCGCGCAAGGCCGACCTTACCAGCCTGCTTCAGACGCTGGTGACAGACTTTTCGGATACGGGTGTGCCAGTAACATTCAGCGGGCCACCGCGACTACCACTCACATGCAAGCCTCGTCTGCTTGCGCGCGCGGTAACCAATCTTCTCGATAACGCGTCACGTTATGGCAAGCATGTAGAAGTCGTCCTGCAGCAGGGAAAAACGGCGGACGAGGTCTTGATTGATGTCTGCGATGATGGACCGGGATTGTCCGATGAGCTGAAGAAGAAGGTGTTCGAACCATTCTTTAAAGCTGATATAGCTCGTCCCGCTCTAACGCGTGGCGGCTTTGGGCTCGGCCTGCCAATAGCGCACGGGATTGCAAAACACCACGGCGGAAGTCTGAGCCTTCTCGACCGTGAACCGCATGGCCTTATCGCCCGTCTGACAATCCGGTCGATTGAAGAGACACCCGACGACCAACGGGAAGCGGTCATTGATACTTAAAGAGCCGTGCCATCTTTTCGCACCAGTCTCGCAATGAATCTTAACATTTAAAAACACCAGGCAACGCGGTTTCGTGAATAAACAAAGCACGATCACAGCAAAGTCGTGTCCGTTTGCAATAACCTCGGCCAGGAGTTTCCCCACGATGTATTTTTTCCTTCGATACCCGCCATCAAGCCTGCCTAAATCGCCGATAAATCGGTTCCATGTAAGGGTGAAGGGGATTGGTAAAACACGGATATCGCTGCAAAGGTATAATCTGGCTTGTCTGGCCCTGCCTGTTGTCCTTGTAGTTGGCGGTTGTACATCCGTACCTCTAAAGGAAGCCGGAACACTGACATCCTACGACCGCCTTGGCACAGCGAAGGGCAAGTTTACAAAATCGCGTTCGTTCATAGACGGAGCAAGTCTTGCAGGCATGAAAACAGTCAAGATCGTACCTACCGCCTATGCTTTCGGGGCATCATCGCGGGTTAGCCGAGCTGAAGATCGCGCGTTGGTTGCAAATGCGCTGGACCGGGCTGTTTGTGTTGCATTGAGTGACAAATACCAAGTGGTTGGATTAAACCAACCTGCAGACTTGACCGTTCGAACGGTGGTTACAGACATCGTTCCAACAAACAAAACGATAGCGGGGGTATCGACCGCCGTTTCACTCGGCAGCAGTGCTGTTTTACCAATCGGTGTTCCCCGACTTCCGGCCGGGCTTGGCGGTCTTGCCGTTGAAGCGGAGGCTATTGATCATAATGGTACACAGCGCGCTGCAGTTGTATGGTCCAAGGGCGCGAACTCGATTACCAACAGTGCCCGAGTTTCAGACGTGGGTGACGCCTATAGTCTTGCTTCCAACTTTGGAAACTACTTTTCCCGGATGATTGTCACAGGCAAGGAACCATCGGGTGTGCAGTTCGCACTGCCTTCTGGGCAGAAGATGAATTCGATGTTTGGCGGCAAGCCGAAATATGCGGCTTGCGAGATGTTCGGTCGGGCCCCCGGTTTGATGGGTGCGGTTGGTTCCAAGCTCGGTGCTCCACCATCTTGGACTGACAAGTCCGGCAAAACGCAAGGCAGCTTGGCCCCGCAACAATGATTAAGCTGCTCTTATCTGCGCAGATTGCCGCAAACATTCAAACTATGGAACTCACACGTGCCTCTGCATCGCAACATCACCCCTTTTAATCAACGTCTTCGATTACGCGTTATGCAATTGACCTGCATCGCTCTCATTCCCTTATTCATTGGTACCTATCCAATTTGGGTTGAGGGGTCAGTTGTAAGAGAAGTTTTGAAACTTGCCGGACTGATGCTGCTCTTGGGATGCGTTTTTGGACGTCTGTGGTCAATTCTTTATGCAGGTGGAAACAAGAATATCGTTCTTGTCACCTCTGGCCCGTACTCGATAACCAGAAATCCCCTTTATCTCTTTTCAGTTCTAGGAGCGGCGGCGATTGGATTGTTGTTTGGCAGCTTGATACTCGCCACTATTTTAGGTGTTGCGACTTGCGCAATTCTCTACCGAACGGCTCAACGCGAAGCGGAGTTTCTTCAATCCAAATTCGGGTCAATGTACGATGAATACGCCCGTCGCGTTCCGTTTTTTTTGCCCAATTTCAGTCTTTATGTTGATAGCGGCATTGCTCGGTTTCATCCAAAAGCACTCGGTGCCACCTTTAGGGACAGCATTTTTTTCATGAGTGTCATACCTCTGGTAGAACTGACTGAATATCTGCGAAGTCAGAACTTGATGCCGGATACTTATCCTATTTTTTGAGCATCTGTCTGGCATCAAGAAAACGCCGGGACAGCGTTTGTGCAAATTACCAAGGCAGTAGAATGCTAACAATTAATCTTCCGCCACGGCGAACCAATGACGTGCCCGCTGGATAGGCGGTTATCATGAATGTTATCAACCACGATGAGATTAAAGTTGAATATCTGGAACAGTTCCTGGAGCAGCAAACGGCTATGCTGCCCACGCTAGAGCAGGTTCCGGCTCGACTTCGATCGTCAGTGTTTCGATTGCGCAGGATCGAAGCATCGTGGGAAAATTGTCTAACATTTATATCGAGTGACGATTTCGATGCGCAAACACTTACAGCGTACCTTCAACTTCCTGAAGTGCAGTCCCTACTCTCAGGTGTCACCATCGACGATCGAAAAGAGGCTCTTCCACTACGTCAATTCCTGATCAACAACAGTGATTTCGACGATGATGCCTATCGAGTGTATCTTGGCGCGTTGCAAAAGGAGTTTATACAGTTTCCTGAGAATTTGGGCTCGGACAAATTGCGTATACTCGTTGAAGCGGCGGCGATCACTTTCTCCGAAAAGGCATTTTCGTTTTTGGCAGGAAACGAGGCGCCGCAGGTTCGGTTCTTAGCTAAGAATATTGACGAATATCTCGCTAGTGAAGACAAATTCTCCGTAAACGACGACTTTCGTGAGAAGCTACTAGCGTCAAACATCGAAGATGATCGGAAGCTCAAAATCATTGAAAAGATGGACCTGACTGTGCTGGCACGCATATCACATCGCACCTCCATCGTCGGTAGGGTATTCCATCGCTCCAACGCGGATGTGAGTCATCTGACGCCAGAAGCCGCTCACGCGGTGATTATATACGTTGAACCAGTCGCCGTTCAAATCTCATTGTTTAATAAGTGTCAGAATCTGATGTCAGACGAGCAAGTCAAAGCGGTGATTCACCAGTTACCGAAGCCATTTTCTGATATCGAACCAGGATGGCGGCAGCCAACCATAGCCAACACTTCAGAAAATCGGGAATTTGTGGACTGGTTGGAATCGCGCTCGATAATTTCGTCTTCGAAGTTGACCTTCTTTGAGAGCGAAATCCGCATCTTCAATTTTAGAAAATGGTAACATGACTGCTACAGTTCGCGCTGAAGCTTGGTTCGGCATGGGATATTGACCGCCGTTGGTGGGCTAGCCGGCGTCTGCTCATGCACCAAGCGTTTGGCCTCATTATAGATTTCCGAGATTGTTGGCATACGCTCGGTCAGGCAAAAGGGGCGCAGATTGATCTTTTTGGTAGAGATCACTCGTCAGGCGTTGTAGCTGAGCCCATATTCAAGTTTTAACGCTCAATGGCCGCTTTGCGCCCCCATATCAGTCATTCGCTCGATCCACGACCGGCTCCAAAGCAGTCCTTCGATCGCCATCCATAAGTGCCGACGCGAATATATATGGATTGTTCGAGGGCCGAACGCTGCGCACGGCGTGAGTTTCTCGCCGCATGAGCGGCTTGTTCCGCCCCAAATTACTCCGTGAGAAATTTGTTAAACGAAATATCTCTGAAGATGATCGAGATGCAGAAACTCCAACTTCTTCAACCGAGACCGTTGTCACACGCCTTATTCATCGTACCATCTCTGTAAAATTACGGCATGGATTTCGGCTTGTTACTCCCGCGCCACTCCAACAAAGCGGCCAGTATCGTGTAGCCGAGAGCGAGCGCCCATAGCCCCAGAAATTGATTGCGAATGTCGGCAATCGACGCGCCCATTTCCACAACCTGGGTCATGGCAGCGATAGCGATACTGCCGGGGATAAGTTGCGACAAAGCGCGGAGGAACGGCGGGACTGCCTCAATTGGCCATGAAAAACCAGAGAGAAAAAACAGAGGCATACCAAGGGCGGCCGCAGTGAGTTGCACAGCGAGAGGTGAGCGAAACAGCGATCCGAGAACCAGACCGAGTGCACTGACTGAAAGAACGAAGGGTATCGCCGCAACAAGAATGACGACGATCGAACCCAATCGCGGGATGTTATAGAAATAAGGAAGAAGAATGAAATAAAACGGCACGATCACTGCTGCAATCGTCAGATAGGCAGCAAGCTTGCCAAGCACAGAGGATATCGCCCCGGCATAGGATATGTGAAGATTTGCAGCGCTTGGTTTATTGGACATTGTCGCAAGCAGGCATACTGCAATCAGCAACGTTTGCTGCATGATAATTGCAAAAGCGCCTGGTAGTAGATACGTCGCATAGCCGCTCTGCGGATTGAAGAGTGGAATAGAGACAAGCGGCATGGGACCTACCGCCGATGCGGCAACTGCCGGGTTAATTCCAAATCCTATCAGACGTGCTGTTTCAACCTCCGCGCCGTAGGCGCGCGCTACGCCTGTCACAGCACCAGCCACCCGTGAGTAGATCAGGAAATAGCTGGAGTCTGCATAGAGCGAGATTGGCGAGGAACGACCATGCAAAAGATCACGCTCGAAATTAAGCGGGATGACAACGGCGCCGGAAAGAGTACGTTTGAAGACTTCTCGTTCGGCAGTTGCCAAATCGGGTAGAACCATGGCCACGGCCACGTCAGATGAGGCATCGATGCGTCGCGCGAGCTCGCGGCTGGACGTTGTACCATCGAGATCGATGATCGCGACAGGTACGTCGCGCAATGCTTCGTTTCGATACGGTTGCGGATAATAAACAGCATAAATCAATGCTGCTACAAAGAGTGTTGAGAAGATCGCCTTGAGCTCAAATATCCGCTTCAGTTCATGGCGATAGACACCGACTACCCCGCTCATGTCCCGATCCCCACCGCACGTACATCTCGCTTGTGGCGCTCGGTTTCCCGGCGCACAAACTCAAGCTTCACTCCAGCCACTAGCGCGAGACCAATTACGAATGCCAACAGCACCAGAATGGGATGAAGCGAAAGATCAAAGGGAGTTCCCCTTACCGTCTGATCAACACGGGCCGTCAGATACCAGGTGCCTGGCAATGTAGCTCCCCACCAATAGGCAAATGCATTCATGCCAAGGCGAGGAAACCCAATACCCATAAAACCGAACGCCGGAGAGACAATCAATGTCGCCAGGCTGATTGCGGATGCCACCGGTTTGAAAAACAGGGCAAGCACTAAGCCATAGAATTGGCAAGCCAGGATAAAAAGTGTCCCAGCGGCAAGCAAGAGAAATGGGTTGCCGCGTAACGGCAGTTCCAAAACACCGAACAATAGAGCATCGGCGACGCCCAACACTCCCAAAAACAACAGCGTATAGGGCAGAATTTTGCCAGCCATTGCTGGCCACAGACCATGACCGAGGCGGCGTAAGATGCGCAGGCGATGCGTTGTTTCTGTATCGAGACCGGCAGCGTATGCAGATGACAACACGATCACAATCTGCAACACGGCTGGCACGACACTTGCCAAAAGGAAATGCGCGTAATTCTGGGTCGGATTGAACAGCGTCTGCATCTGAACGGGTATCGGTGTGATTGCCTGTTGTGCTGCTTCTGGGGCAATACCACGGCTTGTTCGTAAAGATACCTTTACTGCACCTTCCACCGCTGGAACAGCATTGTTGATACCGCGCGCGGCAAGACTTCCCGGAGTCATCAGTTGGTTGTTGTAAAAGAACACAACTTCAGGGCGACGGCCCGCAAAAACGTCCCGCTCCAGATTGCGGGGTAATAGAAGCAGCCCATAGATTTTTCCGGACAAGATTGCGTGCTTGCCTTCTGCAAGGTCGGTAACGCGCATCGCGATAGCTGAATCGGGCGTCGCATCGACGGTACGGATCACCTGACGGGACAATTCTGTGCCATCAAGATCAAGCACCGCAATAGGCAGGCGCGTCACAAGCCCCGCGCTGAATGTAAGCGTCAATATTCCCATAAGGACGAGCGGGACGAATGTTGTCAGACACAACAGAAAGGGCCGACGCCGCAGCCAGGCAAATTCTCTGCAAAATACCAGCCAAAAGCCCGGTGTGATGCTGCCCACGCCAGTCATGTCAGCTGGCCTGCCGATTCCATGCGGTAATGACACTCATACCCGGGCGCAATCCTTCCACACGCTCTACCGGTTTGGCTCTCACTTCGAAAGTACGCAGATCAAAATCGCCGGTTGCGCGGGTGGCGCGCCATGTCGCAAATTGTCCCTGGACGCTAATTGTCGAAACACTGACGGTAAAGGCCTTTGAACCGAGGGCTGGCACGGAGACCTCGAACGTGTCACCAACTTTGAGCCCGGCAAGCAGATCTTCCCTCAAATTGAAGGTGAACCAGAGATCGTTGAGATCGATAAGCGAATAAAGCGGAGCTCCGGCGCTAAAGTTTTCCCCCAACTCGGCAACACGTGTAGTGACCTGTCCGGAGATCGGAGCGCGAATTGTCAGTTCTTCAACATCAGTGATGCGTTGACCAAGCGTTGCTTCCGCCTGCTTGACCTGCGCTGCCGACAACGCTTTCTCTTCGTCGCTTGCGCCTTTTTCAACCAATCGCACCTGAGCTTGGGCCGCCTCCAACTTGCGGGTGGCGGCCTCTAGATTGCGTGTCGCCTCGTCAAACATCTGTTGAGGCGAATTACCGGTTTTCACCAGTTGTGCCTGCCGTCTGTATATTTCCTGATACAGGATCACATCTGCTTGTGCCGCCGCGACATCCGCTTTTCGCGCGTCAATGGTTTCCGGCCGCGTGCTGTTCACACGATCAAAATCAGCCTTTGCAACATTCAAAGCTGCTCTGGCTGCCAGTAAACCGGCGGCCAGCTCCGGGCTTTCAAGTTCGGCAACTACATCGTTCTGCTTGACATTGTCACCAACATTGACGGCAAGTTTGGCAATACGGCCACCCACTCTTGGGCTCAAATCAACACGGTTGGCGGTCACCTCTCCTTGCACGGAAAGCGGCGGAGGCCTTATTGCAAACCACAATACAACACCGAGAGCTATGAGGGCCGCAACGCCGATAAGGGCTCGAAAGACGGATGACTTCTTGGAAGCAGCTGTCACCGATAGATCTCCATTACATGTTGGCTAAGATCATCAAGTTGATTTAAATCGGATAAACGTCTTATTTCGGAAATCTTGGTGGATATCTGGACGTTTCCGATATCGTGAACTTTTTTCAGTTTTGTTTGTCACGTTCTTTACCACGCCTTTCGATCTAGAACCAATTCTTGCTTTGTTCCTTCAAGTAGGCGAGACCAGTTGCGCCCCCAGAACATTGGTGAATTGTTGTCAAATTCCCGCTATCCAAGGCTAAAACGCGTATAGCTCCGCTCAAATCGCTCAAAAAGATACGCCGTCTCTCCATATCCAATGCGAGGCCAATACCCTCCAACAATCCGGTAGCCAGTACTTGATGGTCCTCCAACCCCTCGCGCGTGATCTTGGCCCGATTTAAACTGTTTCCACCCGGTAGATTACCTCGATCTGTCCAGTAGAGATGGCCAGAGAGATGATCAATTTCGAGATCTATTGGTTCAGGCAGCTCATCAAGCATGAGTTTGATGTCGCTGCGTGTATTTGGCTTAGCACCTGAAGGCAGGGTAAGTCCCATGCGAAAAATACGGCCACGTCCACCATCAGGCGGCCCTTTCTGAGTCCAGTAAATGTGCCTATTGCGTGTGTCGAGTGCAATGCCAACGCAATGACGTAATCTGTCGGGTGTATCCTCTGGCCAATTGCCGGTACGCAGAATTGGAGTTAGCTCACTACCATCAATGCGGCAACGTATCACCGCCATACCCTCACGATCACACCAATAGAGCAAGCCGTTGGCCGCATCGAGTTGAAGTTGCTTCGGCGTAACGATGGCGCCCACATCAACCAATACTTCATGTTTACTGCCGTAGAGATCGCAACACTCAATCAATCCATCAGCATTCGGGAAATCCTCCTCTATCAACGGTTTGCGCCCCATGTTCGTCCAATAGATAGTACGGCCTGGGCCATCCACCTGGATGCCATCTGGAATCCCGGTGAGATTAGTGATTACAGACTTGATATCGCCTCGATCCGGGTCGAGCGAAAGAATTGCGGGCGGCTCTATCTGGAGGATATATAAACGTCCGCCTTGGGGAGTGTTTGTGTGATTGCTCATCGTCAAATCCTAACGGAGCCATTCCGCTCGGCTCGAGCCGATTGGATTGATGATCGGGTCCGCCCAATATTCCGGCGTCTTCGACATATCAACCTGAGAGCCCATCCGGGTAAACTCTCCAAATGCCGTCTGGCCCATCTGCAGGTGCGGAGGAAGTGGCTTGTGGTCGTCTCCAAGTGTATCAAGCTTCATCAAGGTGTCGGTATCAATGAGGCCTATTGCCTGCTCCAGCATAATCGTCTGGGCGAGATTGACCGATACACGATAGCTGCCACCTTCGCGTGCCCTTCGCAGCAGCGCAGCTTGCACACCAATGGCCGCCAGATATCCGGTCATAAAGTCGCAAACGACATTGACATCATTTGGCAATCGGGGTTGATCCGCTGAACCGATATCGCAGAAAAGGCCTGTCAGGCCTCCTGCGATGAAGTCATATCCGATCCAGTCAGCCCATGGGCCTTTCGACGCGTTGAGACCAATGTCGACACAGATAATTCCGGGTCTGTGTTCTGCTAAGGTTTGAGCGGAAAAGCCCCGTCGGGCGGCCATATGGGGCCGCAGGTTTTGAACAAATACGTCTGTTTGCCGCGCGAGTGCGTAAATATCGCTAATGTTCGCATCGTTCCTGACGTCTTTGAACGCCTGCCTGATTCCGGCATAACATTGCCAATATATGGCTGGCAGTTCCACCCAATGCGCGGAATTCAGATTAAGGCAATCAGCACCTTGCGCAGCCAACTGACGCAGAACTGTCGGGCCTGCCACAACGTGGGTCATCCCCAACACTCGCAATCCTGATAGAGGACGTTCCCCGCTTGGCAGCGGCTCTGCAGGGCTTTCTCCGATTTTCTCGATATGGATAAGAGGCGTGGCGACGTTGTATTTGTATTGTTCCGTCGCTTTGTATTCGTCACTTGTCCGGCAGACTGCCAAGGGCACTCCTGCATCTTGCGCCGCTGTTTCGAGACTGGCTGCATCCCATTGACGCGTCGCTTTTTCGAGCTGTTCAGGCAGAATGCCGCAATTCAACAGCTTACAAACTCTTTCGGTATTGGCGGCATAGAGTGATGTCAGGATAACCCAACGATTATCGCGCGTCGGAAGCAGCAGCGCACCCAATTGACCAATGTTCCCTCCCGTCATTTGGGACGTTCCATTCATTGTCGTATATTGGGCAAGGTTTGCCTGCCAAGGACTTTGAGTCACGTATGATTTTCTAAGATCCACGTGGATATCTTGCCCTTCTCCGGTGCGTTCACGCCATAGAATCGAAGTCGCAATCGAATTTGCTGCAATAACAGCCGCTGAGATTGCCCCCACTTTAAGATGGGTTCTGCGAATGGGATCCAGACCTGTAAACGTAAGATTGCCGCCCTGATCGGCCCTATCCAATCCTGCTTCGTTCAGGATGAGATCGACAACCCGTGCCAAATCAGGGTGATTTTTAACGATGGGATAGTTCAGCATGGCCCCTCACAATTCGTTCAAATTGGTCAACCCGTTCACAGCCACGTCCACAATGCCTTGGACTGCACGACAGTGGTTGTGTTACGATCAGGCCCCATCAACAGACGAGACGTCATCGAGCGCTTTGAGGATGGCAACCTGCTTCCTGTCTCTGTTCTCCGCGAGTTCCACGATCGAATGATCGCCATAAAACTGCTGCGCTTGATCAATGAGAAGCCGACTAGTTCTAAAATCAAAGGATACGGACTCAAAAGTGGCCCAGAGTTGCTCCATTCCACCCTTGCCAAGATGCTCGACAAAATGTGCCATTCCACCCGATCCACCGCCGAGATGAAACGAAAGGAAAGGACCATTCGACGCCCACCTAATGCCGAGGGAGTTGGTGACAATATCATCAAGGTCGCGTATCGAAACGATACCCTCACGAACCAAATACATACATTCCCGAAAGATTGCGGCCTGGAGCCTATTGGCAACAAAGCCAGGTATTTCCTTTTTCAGTTCCAGCGGAACCTTGCCAACTCCCCTGTAGAAATCCATGACGCGCGCAATCATCGTGCGGTCGCTTTTTGCAACAGGTACAACTTCGACCAATGGCATCAGATGAGGTGGATTGAAGGGATGGCCAATTACGAGCCGTTCCGGCTGCTGCATGCTGCCACTTTGTGCGGAAGCAGGGATGCTCGAGCTGGACGATAGGAACAGTGTATTATTCGCCGAAGCAGCTTCAATTCTGCGCCAAAGATCTTTCTTGAAGTCGATCCGCTCCGGACCACATTCCTGCACGAGATCCACCCCTGCAACAGCTTTTGTCAGATCTTGTTCGAATGATAATTTTTCCATCATTCCATCCGTGCAGCAGCCCAATTCGGAAAGGGCCGGCACGGCACCATCTATCAATACCTTGACCTTATCAGCTATGTCAGGATCTGGATCATTGATTATTACAGCCACACCGTGTGCAAGAAACAATGCAGCCCAGGACGCTCCAATCACTCCGCCGCCGATGATGGTTGCCTTCTGCACGCCGCTTGCATGCAGATATTCCCGGCTGTTCTGATCCTGCATAGTTTTTCCTTCAGCAACGGCTTCAAAAGCGCTTCGTCAATCCAAGGGCTAAAAGCCCCACCAAAATGCGTCGCCCGCAAATTCATCCCACCATTTGGTTCATGGTAGTTATGCAATCCGAATGATGGCGGTGGGAAACAAAAATCCTTTGTCAATCTCACAAACAAAATTTGTGGGACATCCCAGAAATTGAAACTAATCTCACCTTGGAGGGCGCTGGATGTTGGTGATTGCGTTGTTTTCCAACTTATAATTATCGTAGCGGGCAGCATCGCGCTTATGCGCAACGATGGAATGCAAGGGAGAGTTCAAACGTGTTAAATCGAGCTATTGATCCAGTCCTGATGGACATGTTGGTGTGCCTGGCAGAAGAAGGTAGCTTTACTGGCGCAGCGGAACGGATGCATCTTTCCCAGCAGGCAATAAGTGCACAGGTTAAGCGCCTTGAAGGACTGGTGGGTCAGCAAATCGTCACGCGATCGCATCAAGATATTTGCCTCACCACATCAGGAGAGACATTGCTTATCTATGCGAGGCAAGTTCTGGGAATCGCAGAGCGAATTCGCCGACAATTCTCAGCGGTCAAATTGGAAGGCTCAGTACGTTTTGGTTTCACCCCCGGTTTTGGCCTCCCTATGCTCTTTCCTCTGCTAACGGAAATCAGGCGTGTACATCCAAGACTCGAGCTACTTTGTGAAACGGGTAGAACAATCAATCTGATATCAAAGCTGGATGCCGGCACTCTTGATGTGATCATTGGTGCTCAACAGGAAGGAAATAAACGGGGAGAGACTCTTCTGAGAGAGAAACTGCTTTGGGTGGGAAATGCAGAGCAGATTTTACGAGAGAACACGCCGGTTCCCTTGGTGATGTTGCCCCGTCCAACCTTTCTTCGCGATCATATATTCCAGCTTCTGGATAATGCAGACATGCGTTGGACCGTATTTTTTGAAAGCGATGATGTAATGGCTGCCCGAGCGGCCGTTCAGTCTGGCTGGGGCATATCTTTATTCAATCGCGTTCTACTTTCGGGCGACGAAGCACTTGCAACGGATCTTGCACAAAAACTTCTCCCGGACGCCGGACATGTTGAATTTTTCTTGCGTCATAACAGCCGTGGGAACGAGACGATTAAGTCTTTTGCAGATGTGCTGCGAAGTGTCATCAGAGATTTATGACAATCGATTTCAACGAGTGTGTCCGTGATCCTGCTATGTATTCATGAAGTCTCGACATAACGTCTGCTATGTTCCTGCTTGATAACGCGCTCGCACAGAACATCGTCTCCAGCCATGCGCATGTTTCAGGACATGCCTGACTGTACGGGTGCGTAATTATCGACCGGCTAGACCGCTGAACAGCCATCCCATTCACATAATGCCTAAACAACAGGTGCGATTTTCCCGCGGTTATCGTTCGTCCCTCAAAGTTCAGAGCTTGTGCTCTAGGTAAGCGAGTGTTGGCCACGTACAAATCCAACAGCAAATGCCATAACTGGGGTAATGGCTAATACAATGCTCACTCCCAGACTGCCGCCGGTGATGAGGGTAAAGTTGGATACGACCAGCCAAAGGCAGCCAATCAATCCAAATACAGCCATGACCGGCGCGATGCGGGTTGACCAAAATCTACCAATAATCAGCTCTTGTCGCCCGTTGAAGAACATAAGAACCGCGACTGATGTCGTAAGCATCAAAATGATCATGCCCATCGTAGCCACTCCGGCCATCGAGCCGAACACTCCAACCAATGGATCAAGCTTGAGCAGCGCGAAAATCGCCACGATAATAATTGCGGTTACTGTTTGTATCAATGATGAGAATGAGGGAGATTTATGCTTTGCATGAACGATCCCGAGCCTGGTCGGTAGCAGGCCTTTTCGTGCCAGGACGTGCTGATAACGCGCAATGACGTTATGAAACGATAGCACACAGGCGAACAGACTACTCAACAACAATGCATTGACCACATCGCGTCCAATGTGTCCCAAAGAATGGAGCGTCTGGTCGAGTAGCAAATTTGCTTTTCCGGCGAGGGTAGCTTCCGCCACGGCTTTTACATTGTCAACGCCCACGCCCACTACAAGCGCCCAAGCGGACAGCGCATAGAATCCTCCGATGATTATAACTGACAAATAGGTAGCACGGGGAATAGTGATCTCTGGGCTCCGCGCTTCATCGCGAAAGATTGCCGTAGCCTCAAAACCGATAAAACCAGTTAAGGCGAACAGCACTGCAATCCCCAAAGATCCTGACATTATGGCATCCGGAGTAAACGATGTGATGTTCAGTCCGGCATTGCCGCCGTTGACCACAATCATCAGGTCCATCAACACTACAATGGCGACTTCAAGGACCAATGCCAGCCCGAGGACCTTTGCGCTGAGGTGAATGTGCCTGTATCCGAGTAGAGCAACACAGCCCAAGGCCACAAATGAATAGACAGGCCACGGAACATCGGGTCCACCATAGAAGCGCATTGTGTCATTTGCTGCCCAACCGAGATAGCCGTAAATGCCAACCTGAATTGCTGTGTAGGCAAGAAGTGCAACAGCAGCTATTCCCATGCCGCAACGATCACCCAAACCGTCAGTCACATAAGAAAAGAAGGCCCCAGCCTCTTTGACGTGAGGCGTCATTGCAACGAACCCGACCGAGAAAAGCAATAGGACAGCTGCGGCAATCAGGAAGCCGACGGGTGCCCCAGCACCGTTACCCAGACCGATGGCCAAGGGTACATTTCCGCCGATCACGGTCAAGGGGGCGGCAGCGGCCAACACCATGAATACAATGGCGCCCACTCCCAGATTGCCTTGCAACGAATGTTCGCTTTTTTTCTGTGAGACTTGAAGGGATGACATGGGGGTCGTCATTCTTAACTCCTTATCTATTTGCCAGCCTTATGTGATCTAATGGTTTCCTGTTGCGTCAGACGAACGAGCGGGCAGCTATCAGTTGTTTGAGCTGATCCGTGTCCATAGCGTTGACGACCCGGCCGCGCTTGCCAGTCATCGTCTCTGCCGCACATAAAGCGTTTAATATAGCCTCATCGACGCAGGAAACTGTCGCCAGAAAGAACGCATCCATTTCGGCGTCACCCAACGCTCGCAAGCTGATTTCGGCCGCCATGGGAACTTCACCGGGATCATTCGCCGTGGACAGAGCCAGAAAAATATCGCCTGAACCGTTGCCGGACGGTGTTCCTGAGCGTCCCATGCCAATACTGATACGTTTGGCGATACGGTTTAACTGAGTGGGCGTCAGTGGCGCGTCGGTCGCCAGAATGATGATGATAGAGCCCTGTTCTCTCTCGTAAGCCCGATCTTCGGGCATTGCCAGTCCGACTGGAACGCCGCACACCTCGAGCCACGGCCGAAGCCCATGGTTGGCCTGTACAATCACACCAACAGTGAACTGACCCACTCGCGTTTCGACAATGCGAGAAGAAGTGCCTGTGCCGCCTTTGAATTCGTAGCAGATCATTCCTGTACCGCCGCCAACATTTCCCTCGGGAACGGGCCCCCCAACCGCGTTGTCGATCGCATCCAGGACATTCTGCTCAGTAACGTGCAAGCCTGCTATGTCGTTGAGCCAGCCGTCGAACGTCTCGCCAATGACAGGAAGAGGCCATTGCGATTCGCCCATCTTTTCAGGAAACTCGCGGATAAGCCAACACACCGCGCCGTGATGCGCCATGCCTAGCGAGCATGTGTTCGTAATGAGTATGGGTCCATTGAACCAGCCCGCTTCGTTGATCCAATGACAACCTGTCAACTCGCCGTTGCCATTCATGGCGAAGGTCCCTGCCCAGCAAGGATGAAGTAGATGCGAGCGTTCTCGCGGCAGGATGGCCGTGACACCCGTGCGCACGGCATGTTCGCCGTCGCCTTGTATCAGCGTTGTCATTCCGACGCTGATACCGGGAACATCAGTGATGGCATTGAGCGGCCCCGTATTGCCCTTCAACGGCAATCCAAGTCCGCGTGCTCGCTTGCGTCCATTCGGTGACACGACAATGGGGTCGTGGTCCGGCACTGTGCTCATGCACCCTCTCCATTTCTTAGTGTGCCGGCTTAAGCCTGCATTATAGTTTTTGTGATAATGACTTGATCGATGCGGATTGCCATTCCCCGAATGTGGTATTTTACACACCGTGCGATACCCTCAGAGGGTTAGGACAATGCATTTCACCGAAGAAGATCTCGCGTTCCATCAACGTCTCGGCCATCTGCTTGAGCTAACCGAGAGCGAAGGCTTTTGGCCGGCCTTTGCCGCTTTTTTGCGTGAGAGTGTGGGGTTTGAATCCTGGGTGGTATTGATATTTCGCAAGGCCCATTCCCCTCTTCTTGTGCAAGAAGGCGACACGGACGATATCGAAGACGAGCTTTTCGGCAACTATCTGCGTACCTTCTTTACTGATGATCCGTTCTATCGATTTGCAATGAGACCCTTTTCATCGGGAGTTTATCGATTGGACGAGGTCGCTTATCCGCAGTTTCGGTTGTCGACCTACTTTCACGACTATTTCCGGCATAATGTAGTAGGAGACGAAATACAGCTTCTCACCTCGTTCAAGGAAGGTAATGAGAGCCGTGGAGTGTTGTCTTTGTCACTCGGATCGCGCCAACGTTTTTCGGCTCGCGATTATGGCCTGCTTACAATCATCAGCCCTTGGGTCCTGCCGCTGCTTCGACTTGCGACGCGTTACACTCTGGGCGACATACGCATGCCTGCGGATCAATCGACCCGCTCCAATATAGAAAAAAAGCTGCGTGAGTTAGTTGAGCCACGTTTGACCGAACGAGAAATACAAACAGCTCAGCTGCTCCTTTCCGGCCAGAGCACCAAAGGAATTGCAGCGCATATGGGTATTTCCCCGGAAACTGCCAAAGTTCATCGGCGCAACCTCTATGAAAAGCTTGGCATCACCAGTCAGGCGGAGATTTTTGCCCGCTTCTCAAGCTTCGATGGATGATCGTAAGCTGTACTTCAATTCCCTTGGCCGGAAAGAACCATAACACGTTGCAACTCCTGCCTCGGTTATCTCAATCCGAAACGGCTCCAATCTCGGCTTCTGGACATTTCGCTTTGTTTTTATTATTATATTTCACTTATAAAGCATTTATTAGGGTTTTAACTTCCTCATTCTGGACTAAAAATACTCACTAATTATGAGTTACCCGCGTTGCCACGCTGTCTCATAAGGATGATTTCGTTCTGTGGCCGTGCAGAAGATAAATCTGGCCACTTTCCCGCCTTTGCCCGACGCTACAGCACTGCTTTTATTGGGTTTTCCGCGGCTCCCCCGTCCACTCCACGTTAACACCTCATCGGCTCGCTCACCTTGTTTTCTTCTTATCGGCATATACAACTGTTCGTTTTCTAGCGACTTTCGAGTTTGCACAAGCGATTCAAATCACTAGCCGAACCGAGGCAAACCATTATGTTCAGGAACCTATCCACGGGTTAATGATCTGTAGATCCAGGAACTGAAAGTCCTTTACGTTGCGAGTAGCGAGCGTCAGATTATGGGTAACTGCCGTGGCCGCGATCAACCCATCCATTGACGCTATACTCATTCCTTTTCGTTTGGATACAGCCATCAGATCGCCCCAACTAATTGCCACCTGCGGATCAACTGGAAGTATGCGCCCCGAAAACCGCTCCGTTAGCTCATTTGCAAGCCAATCAGCCAAGGCTGTCCGTCTCCGGCCCTCATCCAACAAGGCAATTCCCCGTCTGATCTCTGCCACGGAAATCACGCTTATAAAGGCACGGTCTTCATCAAGTTGGGCAAGCCAATCCAAAACAGCAAGTTCAGGCTCCGGGCGGCGCACTTCCGAGAGAATATTCGTATCAAGTAAGATGTTCACAGGATCACATCCCGCGGTTGATCATGCTCACGATCGGTTTGAATATCTGAACCACGCAACGGTGAAGACAACAGAAATTCCGCGAGATTACCCTTTCGAGTACTCTTCCGGCTCCATTCCTCTACAGAAACGATAACAACGCTTGGCTTACCGTTTCGGGTGATTGTCTGCGGTTCTTGATGTGCTCGCTCCATCACCTCTGAAAGATGCGCTTTAGCACTGGCTACAGTCCAAACTGGAGTTTTGCTTTGTTGCGGCATGACACGCTCCTTTGACTATAGTGACTATTATGACTATTTACCATGCAATGCACCATATTTCAACATTCGGTTTGGCAACGAGAAATCGAGATTTCCTCACCTTCCTTTGACGAGCCTGACGTGTTGTCCATTTGCGCGCAGTTGGGCAAGGAGCATGGGCCAGACGGAGAATTCGCCTTTTGCGGCT
>NZ_FNIY01000005.1 GCF_900104355.1 Phyllobacterium sp. OV277
CTGACCCCAGGCGGCCATGACAGGTGCGTCAGACGGAACCAGCGCCTTGGCATCCGGGCCATAACCCATGACAGGCACATCAACAGCCGCCACATCGCCAAAGGCTGCCCTGATCCGGTCATTGGCCGCATTGCGCAACAACTGGCTGCTATTGACCAGTGCTGTCTTGGCCGAGGCATGTGCCTCACCCGACAACCGGCCAAACGCAGCACGCGCTTCATCGGCGCCCACCTGTAGAACAACAGCGTCATAAACAGCGTTGCCACCACCCAATGTTTCAACCGCTGCTGCCGTCATCCGCTGATTGCCTGTCACGCCAACGGAAGGAAACAAGACTTTATTGCGGGCAATATCAAGATAGACGGTACGCGGATCATAGGTGAGACCAAGGTCAACAAACGGCATATTCTGGCTGAGGTTTCCGAAGGCGCCGGTGATGCCGCCATCTGCACTCAAAATGGTATAACGACGTCCCGGCATGTAGTTGCCCAAGACTTTGACCACATCCACATTGGCACCCGCGATAACAGCCGATCCGCTTGCCGCAATCCTGTCGCTTGATCCAGCAGGATCAATCTCGACACGATAGGTTGAGCCAGCGCCGAGGCTGACATTGCCAGCCACAGATAGCGTGCCAATCGAATTTCCGGGAGCAATCGTACCGCCGCTTGCTACGGTCAAACCGCCGATTGTCCCACTGCCGCCAAGGGTCGAACCTGCACCAACGGTTACATCGCCCATAAGCTTGGCGCCCGGATGGTCAGCGTCACCAATGACCAATCCGCCACCGTTGATCAAGGTTGAGCCGCTATAGCTGCTCTGTCCGTTGAGGATCAGCCAGCCAGCACCCGATTTGGTCAGATTGCCGGTGCCGTCAATATTGCCATTATAGCGAGTGTTGATCGCCTGATTCACACCGAGTGACGCGCTGCCAAGCTTGATGCTTCCGCCCTGACCCGATAGCGACGACATCGACAGGCTGTAATTATTGAGGTCAAGACTGCCGCCATTGACCTGATAGTTGGTACCATCGACAAAACCACCGGCAATGCCTGATTTCAGCGTGCCTTTCTCGACAAAGGTTCCGCCCATGTAGCTGTTGGCACTGGCAAAGACGAGGGTACCATCGCCGAGCTTTGTCAGGCTGCCGGCACCCGTCACGCCCTGATCCACAGATACAGTATTGCCGGCATCGGATATATCAATCCAGCCCGGTTGTTCCAAAGACACAGCGCGGTCGAGATTGTGCATGGATTGACCAACGACTCGAAGGCCACCATAGGCGAGCCTGAGTTTGGCCTGACGTCCCCCCAAAGCCGCATCTTCATCAACAATAACAGTGCCACCATCGGTTACGAGCGTTTCGCCAATGAATGAATGATCGTCGATGCAATAGTCCTTGATCGCCTGCTGGAAACGGGCGTCTGTGCTTTTGCAATTCAGCAGGGTCTTCTTTTCGGCAAGTGTCAGACCAGTGAGGATAGGATTGCCATCAGCATCGGCAATCTGGCCGAGATAAACATCGTTGCGGTTATTGTTGCGGGTTAGATAAAATTCCTTGTTTTGCCCGGCGAAATTATAAGCACCAGAGCCCCAGACGAGCCGGGTCTTTTCTCCTGCACCCTCGGTATAATTTTCAAGCTGCGGCCCAATCCAGCGCAAATCCTGTGCCACGGGTTCGTGATCGGACAAAGACCCCCCCGATGGCAGACGGGCGCTACCGGAAAGATTGCCTGTAGATTTACCCGTATCGCCAATCTCGGTCCATTTCGCGAACGGCCGCGACATCATGATATGATCAATGGTGACGCGATCCCAGCTGGCCCATGTGTTGGTTGCATCTTCGCCATCGCTGGTCCAGGTGGCACGTTCATCACCCACCCGGCTTGGCTGAAACTGCTCCCTGTTTCGCTCCAACTGGAAAAGCTGATACTGCTTTTTCAGAATATTCATCGTCACCGGCAGATTGTCGGCAACGGGATAGGTTTCATCCTGCAGGCCGGTATCCTTTCCAGCCTTCATGGCTGTCTCCAGAGCTGTTCCCCACTGCGTCCACGATAATGAATCGATGTTTTGACCGGGAAATGCATCCTGAATTGTCTGCCGATATTTTGCCGTATCGGCTAGCGCCAGATATTCGTTAGCGAGCTTTTTATAAAAGCTGTTTCCGCCAGCCGCTTTGATGACCAGCAGCTGCTGCTCTTTCCTGTTCAGCCCGCGCTCGGATATATCGCCCGCATTGAAATCACCGAGGATGACTGTTGGAACGGGGTTGGCCGCAGCGGCAATGTTGAGTTCCTTTGATTGCCTTATCCGGTTTGTCGACTCGTCGTAGTAGTTCAGATGGACGCTGTTGACGATCGCGGTGGGAAAGCCGTTACCCGGATTAATCCTGACTGAGTCTCCGGGTAAATTTTGAAAGGCAACGGATGAAAAGAGGCTGCCGCTGCCCTTCGCGCCTTCATCCGGGTTTTTCTGTGCGGTGACGAAGCTATCTTGCTTTCGTGGTCCGCTGTTCATCACATCAAGCGTGTTCTGCGCGAACCAATCAGCGACACTTGTACCTTTGAAAGTAGCGCTTCCGTTATTGTTCAATTCCGGGAGCACCAGTACATCCGGTGCCACGCTGCGAAGCAATTGCTTCATTGCATCGGTGTAGACAAGATTACCGGCCAGTTTTTGCGCCGGGTCCCAGATTTTCGAGTTGGCCCCAAGATTCCAGATATTAAAGGCCATGAACTTCACAGAGTAGTTTTTTGTGTTCGCATCCTGTGCCATTGCCGGGGATGAAACCCCGCAGGCAAGGACTGCAATGGCACTGCTAGCCATTCCAATCCTCAATGCTGTCAGTGTGCTATTCCGCTTCTGCTGCTTTTGCATGATGTAGCCCCCGCCTTACGATCAATATCAAATTGACGAATTCAAAATGTTATTTTTCCAACATTAGACGATGCATATGTCAGTTTAACAACATTTCTTGCGGAGAGTCTTGCTTTCCCGTCATTTGATCAACACAAACAGCGTCGAACAAACCAACCCTCTGGAATGACAGGGAATATGGGGAAGACAATTTTGGCAGCTTGGCGCAAGTAGATTGCACTATAACGGCTGCACGCTATGAAACACGCTTTGGGCTCGTGACCTGACCATGTTTGACGTCGTTATTATGTGGCTTGTCTGGATAAGTATCAGTTGATCCGAAATCACTTCAACCGGCGCTAATCAAGCCGCTTTCTGCTCAACTTCGACCGTCACATGCGACAGGTCATGGATATGCGACAGTTTTGCACGATAGGAAGAAGGCGCTTCCGGATGATCGCTTATGATTGATACAATCGCCCCGTGATGACCCGGTCCAAGCTGCCACACGTGAAGGTCCGTAATGACATCGCCTTCCAGTTCAATGGCAGTGCGAATTTCTTCCGGCAAATCCTCGTTTGACGGAACATAATCAAGCAGAACACCACCAGCGTTGCGGATAAGGCCCCACGACCAGTTGGCGATGACCAGCGCACCAACAATACCAATTGCCGGATCAAGCCAGAGCCATCCATAGAGGCTTCCCGCCGTGAGCGCGCCGATTGCCAATACAGAGGTCAGCGCGTCAGCCAGCACATGCACATATGCCGCCTGCAGATTGTTATCATGTGCATGAGTGTGGTGGTGATCATGGTCGTGGTGCCCGTGATGCGCATGATCATCCCGCAAAAGCCAGGCACAGATCAGATTAACGGCAAGACCAACGACGGCGATGGATATCGCCTGCGGAAAATTGATCGGGATCGGATTGGTCAGGCGCAGAAAACTCTCCCAGCCGATCAGTATGGCGATAAGGGCAAGAACCACGGCGCTGGCAAACGCAGCCAGATCGCCGAATTTCCCGGTTCCAAAGGTAAAACGCGGATTACGGGCATGTTTCCTTGCGTAGAGATAGGCCAGAGCCGCAATGAGCATAGCTGCTGCGTGAGTGGACATATGCCAGCCATCAGCGACCAATGCCATCGAGCCATAGACCGTGCCTGCAATAATTTCGGCAACCATCATCACAGTCGTCAGGATGATGACGAGCCATGTCCGGCGCTCGTTACGGGCATGATTGTCACCAAGGAACACATGATCGTGCGAACCTGACTCTAAATGCGTCGATTGGTTCTGCGTCATTTGAGATATTTCCTTACAACATCAATGAGCTCTGCCGCCCCTTGCGCCCTCTCGGCATCCTCGTCTTTGTCCGGATCGACCACATGCATCCGAATGTGATCTTCAATGAGTTCGCCCATCAGGCCATTCACTGCACCCCGCACGGAAGCGACCAGGTTCAGGATTTCGCCGCACGGCACCTCCGCTTCCAGGCCACGTTCAACAGCCTCCATCTGCCCTTTCAGGCGACGGATGCGAGCGATCAGTTTGGTCTTTTCTGCGATTGTATGACTCATAATATACCCCCCTACCCTATATTTTGCTTTCATGCAAGATGAACGCGCCAGCCAACCGTTGAGCAAAGAGGTATCAGATCAACCGTGCCGGGTTCATTCCGTGTCGGTAAAACTGTTTAGATCAACGACGGTATGGGCTCTGTCTCAGCTTCACATCACAACAACTTTCGCGCCAATTTTGACCCGCCCATACAAATCATTGACGTGGCTGTTCAGCATCCGGAAACATCCTGATGACGATGTTGTTCCAATGGTTTCCGGCTCGTTCGTACCGTGAATTCGATAAAGAGTTTGACCGAGATAAATCGCCCGTGATCCAAGCGGATTGTCAGGTCCTCCCGACATTGAAACGGGCAAATCCGGGCGTCTTTTCAGCATATCGGCTGGTGGAGTCCAACTTGGCCATTCTGCCTTGCGGCTCACCTGTTCAACACCGTGCCATGCGAAACCCTCGCGGCCAACACCAATCGGATAGAGCAGCGCCCGGTCTCCAAGCACAAACAGAAGTGACATCTTCCGTGTGTCGATAATGATCGTTCCAGCAGCTTCATTGCCCGTATATGTGACGTATCTCGGATCTGCTATCCGGGTCGGACGATGCGTCCGCTGCGGGGAGTTCGATCCGGATTCGCCAAACAGAAAATCTCGGTATTCAGGTGAAATAGCATCCACCGGTTGGTTCTGTGCATACGTAGACTGCACCACAAACAGAAGCATGGGGGCGGCAAGAACTGCAAAATATCTGAATGATAACAAGAGATGTCTCCGGCGGTCGTTAATTCAAATCACCTTGGCTGCCACCAGATAATTGGCAACGGCACTAAATCTGCGTTCAGGAACAGGGGTTCCGATGCTGACAGCTTCAAGATCCTGTGCGAGTTCTTCGTCCTCATACATCGGAATGGTCAGCGCCTGAGCCCGGGCAAGCATGACGTGATAATTGTCTGCCGTAGAACGGCAGGTCAGTACTGGCACAGGCGTCTCTCCCGCGACATAGCGCACACCTATGATGAGGCGATCGCGGCTTATGATAAGAAGTGAACTGTGTTTGAGACCAACTCTCACCGCACTTGTGGCGCGCCGCTCTGCCAGCCGCTCACGTTGCACTGCCGGATCGCCTTCAATATCCTTGCGCTCGCGCTTAAGCTCACTTTGCGTCATCTGCATTTCACGCATGAACAACCAGCGTTGCAGCACGACATCAACGGCACCAACGATCAAAAAGGCTATGATCGTCGTTATCGCCAGCGGGCGAACCATCGCCCAAAAAGTTTCCTGCGTGCACGCGCCGCCACAGGAAGGCGATTGAAACAGAGCTTCCAGCCCCGACCGGAACACAATGATAAAAGCCACGCCGAGGCATGATATCTTCACGATGCCCTTCAGAAATTCCACGACGCTTTTCAGGGAGAATATCCGCTTGAACCCCGTCGTAGGACTGATCCGGCTGAAATCCGGCTTCAACGGGTCTGTCGAGAACACAAAGCCTCCGGTAATGGCCGCATTTGTGACTATGATGATGGCAATTGTGATGATGAGGATAGGCAGTACAGATGTAAGGAAGCCGCCAATGGCTATCCGGGTCATGCGGTACAACACATCTGCAAACGGTTGTTCGTAAAATCGCGCGGCTTCCTCGAACATTGATTCAGCGCGAAATTGCAGCGATGCCAATATGCTGGAAAGAAACACGATTCCTCCCAGCAATGTCGCTCCCGATACCATGTCTGTGCTATGCGCTACCTGTCCCTTCTCGCGCGCATCATCAATTTTCTTGTCTGACGCCGGTAGGTTTTTTTCTTCACTGGTGTCTGTCACTGCTCATATCCGCATTTCAGTCCGTCATTTGTGCCACAAACGGCAACACTCACAAAACGAATTATGAAACTTGTGAAACTGATATCATATGCGCTATTGAGTTAGCTGTGAATATTCGCGGGGGAGAGTTGCATGGCACTACGTTGGGCGAATGCTTTGGCATATGGCGGGGTGCTGCTCGCGCTGTCCGGTTGTAACACCACACCCGAAAAGCCAACTCCGCAAATGACCGATCAAGCCCGGCTGATGAAACTTGCTGCCGATGTCGAGAAACGTGGCGACAAGGGAACAGCGCTTGCGCTTTACGAGCGCGCAGCAACATCCTCGACAGATCCGGCCATCCAACTGCGCTTGGCAAAGGCGCGTGAGGCTGCGGATGATCTCGAAGGCGCCGAAACGGTTTATCGCAGCATCCTGACCGCAAACCCCAATAACAGTGACGCATTGACAGGATTGGGTTCAATACAGTTGCAAAGCGGCGATGCGCAGGGTGCCATTCGCTCGCTCAGCGCAGCTGCAACGCAGAAGCCAACAGGCAGAATCTATAACAAGCTGGGCACAGCCTATATCCTGCTCGGGCAAACAGAAAATGCGGAAAACGCTTTCAACAAGGCGCTCGCAATCGAACCCGGCAAGCTTGACACCCGTACAAATCTTGCATTGGCACAGGCAATTGGCGGAAAATTCCCCGTTGCCACCTCGACAATGCAGGAAGTGGTCAATTCACCATTGGTGGAAAGACGCCAGCTTATCAATTACGCGGTTATCTTGCGTATGTCAGGCCGTACCGACGAAGCCCGCGCGGTCAATGTCCCTGAGATGACAGCAGCAGGCAAGGAAACCATTCTTCGCCAGGCTGCCAATGCTGTGACAATCAAAGATCCTGCGTCCCGCGCCAAAGCGATCGGTGTGATCGCTTCCGGCTGATACGCACAGCAAGTTCTGCATAAAGCGGAACCTGCTTGAAATCAGTTTCCCCCAAGATTGGTGGTGGACTCCGCTGGCTTGCTTCCAACGCGCTCGTCACCCTCGATTATGCGCTTGGCTGCACGCGCAACGGGCGCTGCCATGGCCGGACCCATGTCTCGACCGCGTACCAGGTCGCCCTCTTTTTCCGCCATCAGTTGCAGATTGAGATTGTTGGCGCAACCTGAAGACAGATACAGCGCATCCGGCGTATTGTCAGGGGTGGTGCACGCGTCTGGAACAAGCATTCGGCCCTCAGCGGCATAACCTCTCTCACCCGGCCTGTCATACCCCTTGCGCACGATCTTGCCTTTGCTGCCTGCCGCAACAGGGCCGGTGGAAACATAGTGATAATTGGGGGAATAGGGTTCAGGCTGGGTCTGGCAGCCGCCCACACCCAAGAGGGCGCACAACCCGGCAAAATGAAGAATCTGGCGTGGGCTCATTTTCATATTCTTAATCTCCCACATAGAACCCGTATCCCTTTTTCGCTACCTGCCGTTTCTTGGCAACCGGCGCAGATAGTGCACCACTTGGACTGTCCAGCGGCGTTTTCAGCGACCTGTCGGATCGTGGCTGAACCAGATAGGGCGTTATGAGAATGACAAGCTCGGTCTCATTGCGTTGAAACTTTTTCGATTTGAACAGGCTTCCAAGGATCGGAACGTCGCCAAGAATAGGAGTTTTCTCCAGTTCTCGCGTCTCTTCCCGTTGGAACAGACCCGCTATGGCAAATGTCTGACCACTGCCAATTTCAACAGTTGTATCGGCCCTGCGAACCTTGAAACCCGGCACACTGATACCGCCGATGGAGACACCCGTGGCAGCCGAGATTGTGCTTACTTCCGGCTTGACCTGCAGCGAAATGCGGTTGTTGGGAAGAAGCGCCGGTGTGAATTGCAGCGAGACACCAAATTGCTTGTACTCAATACCGATTTGCCGGTCGCCAGCTGGGACCGGAATCGGAACTTCGCCACCGGCAAGGAAACTGGCGGTTTGGCCGGTTACGGCTGTGATATTCGGCTCCGCAAGAACCGTCAAAATGCCATTGTTCTGCAGAGCGTCCAGCAGAACATCGACATTCACATTCCCCGTCCCAAGATGCGCATTGATACCACCGGGAACTGTCGCAAGAGGGCTACCCTTTACGATGCCAAATGAAAATGAGCCACTATCAATCAAGGCGCTCCAGTTCAATCCATAGCGTTCGAGCGAATTGCGCGAAACTTCGGCAAATCGCACACGAATATTGACCTGATTGGCACCCTGTATCGTGGTATTGTTGACGGGAGGGTTGCCGGGTTTTGCATAGGACTGGATGACCGATTCCGTATCGACAGCTTCGCCGACAGACCGGGCTTTACCCGTCGCAACCGTCTTTTCACCAAACAGCTTTACATCGATGACCGTGTTGGGCTGCAACGTCTTCATCGACTGTTTTGCAGGGTCGGTATTGCCGGAAATAATAAGCTTCATTGTCCCGCGCAAAGTCTGATCCGCATTGAGCGCGATGAGGTTTGTGGTACCAACAGCCGAACCGAACACATAGATCGCTCCGGGGGAGACGACGCGAACATCGGCTATCTGGGTGTCGGCAACGAAGACTGACTCAACAGGCTGGTCAAAGCGGATAATGACGCCCTGCCCCTGTATCAGTTTCAACGGCTGACCGGTCATCGCATCCACGCTGATTGTTTGCGAGAACGCAGTTCCGTCCATGAAGATCATCGATATTGCGCCCAGAAGCAGAGCACACAGCATCATGCCGCGCCGCAAGCCAAAGGACCGTTTCATATTGAGTATCAGGTATTTCACTATTCTGGGTCCCCCGACCTTGCATGCCGGACTATCCGGCTGTTTCCGTCTGGTCATTGCGTTCGGCCTTCAGCGATGAAGGTTTTTCCGGTGCAGGCAGTGCAATAGTTGCCAGTGATTGCACGTTGAATTCAGAGGCGATTTCTTGATAGGAAAGCACCGGAATATCGACATTCTGGCCAGCAAGAACGCTGTAAATCTGCCTGCGGATATCAATCGATGTCAGCACCGAGCGCTTCAACATCGGGTCGCCGGAATTCAGGAGCGCGCTTATCTGATCAATGAGCGGCTTCAACACGTCGTCCTGTATATAATTGCCTTGCCTCAAAGCGGTCCGGATCGCTTCTTCAATCTGCCGTGTCAGAATGAACACCGGAATGATCCGGTTCTTCTCCGCACGGCGATGGCTGATCTGCCGCGCCAGACCGCCCCGAACGAGTTCGGCCATCTGATGGGCATTTTCGACTTGCGGTGCATTTTCCACGATCGTTTCAAGGATCGCCCGCATGTTGGTGATGGGCACATCTTCCTCAACGAGACGGCGCAAAACCTCGGAAATCTTCTGCACAGAAGAGACTTCAACCGCTTCCTTCACCAGTTCCCCGTATTGGCTTTCGCAAGCGGCAAGCAGGGCTTTTGTTTCCTGAATGCCGGCAAAATGCGAAGCGTAACGCCGCAAGGCGTGGAACATGATTTCAAGAAGAACAGCATCAGGAGCGTGGAACGTTATGCCCGCATCAATGAGCTGCTGCTCGTGCTGTTTGTGAACCCAATAGGTCGATCTGCGGCCTATGAGCGATCCCGCATCCTCATAGTCTATGCTCATCAAATCCAGATCTGTCGCCGAATCCAGAACAAGCAGATGCTCGGGTTCAATCGCACCCTCGACAATCGGCACACCCTCAAGATCAATGCGGAAATCGTTCTTGTCGCCGTCTTCGGTTGGCCAGAGCTGGGCCTGCGGAATATTGATGCCAAGATCAATGAATATACGGCGTTTGATTGTATCGGCGCCCGTGGCAAATTTTTCAGCCGAAATCGCTTTACCAAGGTCCTCACCAAGCCAGACTGCAAGTCGCGACATGGTTTCACGCGATGGTTCCGGTGCCGCAAGTTCAACTTCCTTGCTTTCATTTTCCAGCGCAAAGACTGCATTCTCAGCCTTGATCTGACGCTTGCGCATGAATGCAAGGCCACCAGCCACGGCTGCTAGCGACAGGAATACAGTCACGGGCATGCCTGGAACAAAGGCAAGCAGGAAAAGGATGACAGCAGCCAGAGAGATCGCGCGCGGATCGGCGCCAAGCTGGCCAATGATTTCGGTTCCCAGATCCTGATTACCGTGTGAGGCAACGCGTGTTACGACTGCACCCGAAGCAACAGAGACAAGCAACGCCGGTATCTGGGCAATCAGACCGTCACCGACTGTCAGCAGCGAATAGGTATGAGCCGCCTCGCCAAAGGACAATCCACGCTGCCAGATACCAATGCTGAGGCCACCGATCAAATTGATACCGATAATGATAATACCGGCAATGGCATCGCCCTTGATGAATTTCATAGCGCCGTCCATGGCGCCATAAAATTGGTTTTCCCGTTCGAGATTCTGCCGTTTAACCTTGGCTTCAGCGGCGTCTATGTCGCCATTGCGCACTTCGTTGTCGATGCTGATCTGTTTGCCCGGCAGTGCGTCAAGTGTGAAGCGCGCTGCCACCTCAGCCACACGTTCCGCACCTTTAGTGATGACCACAAACTGGGCGACGGTAATCACGAGGAAGACAACGAGGCCAACGACGATCTCGCCGCCCACGACAAAATTCCCGAATGTATTGACCACATCGCCCGCGTCTGCCTGCAGCAGGATAAGACGCGTTGTCGTGATGGTAAGAGACAGGCGAAACAATGTTCCCAGCAAGACCACAGAGGGCAGCGCCGAGAACTCCACAGGCTTGGAAATATAGAAGGATACAATCAAGACCATCAGGCTGAAAGCGAGGTTGATACCGATCAACACATCCACCATCACCGTGGGCAAAGGCAGGATCATCATGGCGATTGCCAGCAGCACCATGACCGCGACGATCAGATCAGTACGTTTCGCCGCCATTCGGGCCAGTTGGTTAAGCTGCAAAAGTATCTTCATCGTCACGATCCCGCCGGAGCAGTTGTCGGGGATGCGGATCTTTTGGTCATGAAGTCAGAGAACGTCTCACGGGCTTCCTGATACTGTCCTGCCGTCCACAAGGCACGGCTCTCCAGCGCCGCCAATTCCAGCTCAAACTCCTCACCCAATCCCGCAATGCGATCTATGGTCGTGAGGGCGCGGGCGGCCGCGCCCTGTTCGATGAACACCACGGCGAGCGTCTTGAGAATGGCCACATCATCTGGCGCAACACGCGCTGCAAGCAGCAGGAATACCAGACCACGATCCAGATTTCCTGCCCGCCAATAGAGCCGACCTAATGTATGAAGATATTCGGCGCTTTCACGCTCGCTGAAGTTCAACGGACTTTACCTCTGCAATTCGACCGTTCACATCCCGGCATTTATCGATTTCTTCCTGCATCAATTCTGCGGCGATGGCGGCAATTTCCGGTCCAAGTTCGAGAACAGGCAAGACATGTTCCAGAATGTGCAGAAGCATTTCTTCGCTATGGAAGCCCTTCAGCTTGCCGATTGCAGATGTGTCAACCCGCGAAAATTTGTCCGTACGCTTGCGGTTTGCATTCTTCCCGCGTTCGTTGAAAAGCTTGGTGCTGCGCAACGCAGCTTCAAAAGACTGAACATCCGTTGCTGCATTCGCGCCAGAACGATCACCAACGGTCGGCAACAGCCGTTCCGCCCGCTCCCGCCCTTCTGTACGACGCAGATCAAGCGCCATTGGCCTCTCTCCCCGCCCGTTAGAATGTCAATGTGAATTCTTCGACGTTGCGCTTGACGACAAGCCTGTCAGCCCCGATCTCCTTGATGATCCAGCCATCCTCCAGCGCGGCGCCTGTGTAGAGACGCGAACCGTCAGCTGCAATTGCGTAGGGTTTTTCTCCGAACCAGATCGCCTGCAATTTGAACTTTGGTTGAATCTTCTTTGCCACTTCATGCACGCTGCTCGACACGACGTTGTGGCTGCCATACTGGCTATCAAATCTGTACTGGACATCAGCCCATTTCTTCATCTGCGCTGGATCGACTGCGCCATCAACATGGACACGCGAGCCATCCCACTGAACATCAAGGGCACCAAGGCCATTATCCGCCAGCATCTGGTTGAGCACTTGCTGGGGATCAGCCGCAGCCGAAACATCGGGAACAACCTGCGACGCAGCAGCGATTGTCGAATCGGTACGACGACCATCAAGATTGCTGGCAACACCGGCCTGAACAAGTGCGATGGACAAGCCCAATAGCGCGACGCAACCACCGAACAACCCGGCTTTGCGCAAAGGCTGAAGATAAGATTGCAGACTATGCCGCGCATTGGCTGGACCATCCAGAACCATGGAGACACCGCCAGCCGAGATTTTCACGGGCAGCTTGGTGCGCATTCCCTTACCGATATCAAGTCTTGTGCGGTCATTAATGATCACTTCGCCGCCATGGGCGCCAATAACCACCATTGCTCCGGCACGGCGAATTGAAAAGTGCCGACCCTCTATCGAGCTGTCGCTTAGAAACAGGTCACAGTCCGTTGACGAGCCGATCTCGCAATCGTCGCCCGAAATAGGAACGGTTACACCGCGATGGACACCATCAAGAACATTCAACGTCAATTCACTTGTGGCGCCAGAAATTTGCTTCATCAACATCATGTGAAACCTGCATTTGTTGTGGTCGCCAGCATTCGCGCCCCATGGCGCGCGCAAAGAAAAAAGAGAGCGGATGGCTTGGGGCCACCCGCTCTCCGGTAGAAATTAGCCAATTTTTGCTTTGGCAATATCCAGCACGCTCTGACCATCCATTGTTGCAAGCTTTGTCTGCGTTGCTTCTTTCTGGATGCGATCAAATGCTTCCTTCAGGGAAGCAAGATTGCTGTCGAAGTTGGTGGATGATGAGGAAGCGTTTACGGAACCTGACTGAGCCATGATGAATCCCTTTTGCGTTTCAATTAACTATCAGCTCGACACTGCGAGCCTTGTTAAAGCACAAATCAGTGCTAACTCACAACTAACAGCATACTCATATGTTGGCAATATTACAGAAAGGAGATCGCACTTACCAATCACTCTTTTGTCTTACAAATATTACAACCCCACTTTGGGAAATTGGAATAATTTATGAGTAACATACTGTTTTATAATGTTTTTTCCATAAAGGATTGATAATATTTCGTCACGCATATGAGGTTTTATCCGCTCACATCTATATCACAATAACATTGACAGCGAATACTCACAATTGTAATCCTTCAACGGTGAGTTTGCTGAACCGGGATGTGAAAGCGTGGGAGAAAATATCGCCTATTTGGGTTATTCCGCTTTCCTGACGGCACTCGCCGCAGTGGTGGTAATAGCAGGCGCGTCAGCCGCAGCCGCGCTGCCGGAATGGACGAACAGACCTTATAATTATGTGTTGATCAATCAGGACTTGCCAGGAGCCATGAAGGAATTCGGCCGAAATCTTGGATTTCCCGTGGTGCTTGATGGTCAGGTGCGTGGCCAAATCCGCGGACAGATCAAAGCGCAAACGGCTGGGCAATTTCTCGATGAACTCGCAGAAGGCAATGGCCTGAACTGGTATTTCGACGGCGCGATTCTTCACGTCAGCCCCAGTGACGAATTCAAGACGCAGGTTATCGAGCTGGGGCGACTCACTGGCGATGTCGTGCTGAGTGAAATGAAACGTATGAAGCTGTACGACGAGCGTTTCTCTATCAACTACAGCAAGAATGCCGCGGCGCTGCGCGTCTCCGGGCCGCCGTCCTATATCGAAGTGACAAGGGAGGTTATCTCAACCATCCAGCCTCCCCCGGCAGCTGACGACGATCCCAGAGTACGCGTGTTTCGTGGTCGCGGTTCAACCGTTGATGAAACCGTTGAATTGCAGTCCGCCCGCAAACGCGTGGATAGCCAGGGATCAAAACCCGCCAACGCGTCGCCCAAAACGACAAACTGAGGAGATTCAAGCATGACTGTAGAACGGACAACAGCGGTTACCCCGCAGCAGGCAACATCACCGGCGGATGATGCGGCACAGAAGCGATTCGAAGAGGAGTTGCAGAACTCAATGCTTTCCGGCGCCACGTCGATGTTCACCCAGTTCATCATGGATATTGCGGGTGATCAAATGAGCGAAGCCAATTCGTCTGAGTAAGTATCAGCCGTAACCCATCAACGAGGTACTCTCCAATGGTCACTCAAATTGCTCCGGTCAGCGGCGTTTCGCAGCACCAGCTTGTCGAGCCGATCTCGGCCAATCAGCAGAATATCTACGAGCATGTCGCAACGACTATTCAATCAATGCCCCATGGTGCCAGCCCTGTCGATGTTGGCCGCAGTCTCGGCACTGCATTCAAGACAGTTGCAGACCGGCTTGAAAGTGGACGACTTGAAGTTCAACGCTTCTTCGCATCAGGTGACGGAACTGCAGCAACCGCTGGTCAGCCCAAAGATCAGTCTTCGCTGAGCAAGGACAAAATGGGAAACCTCATACAGGGGCTCACCATGTCGTTTGATCTGATGCAGCGCCAACACATGATCGCAAATGTGCCTGTTCAGTTGACCACAAGTGTTCGTGAAACGACACGCGGCGGTGGTTGAGGTCAATAGCAATCCCATGATGCATAAGTTCCAACGCATGGTTCTGGCGCTCGTCGCCGTATGTTTCCTGCAGGCCTGTAAATCGGATCTCTATACCAATCTTGATCAGCGTGAGGCCAATCAGATTGTGGCCACGCTGTTGACGCATGGGATTTCCGCAACCCGCAAGTCGCAGAAGGATGGGAAACTGACCGTCGTCGTCGATGAGGACCAGTTTGCCGAAGCGGTGACGCTGCTCGCCGAAAATGGTCTGCCAAAGGCCGAGTTCGCCACCATAGGCAGCGTGTTTAAAAAGGAAGGTCTTGTCGCCTCGCCGGTTCAGGAACGGGCGCAGATGATCTATGCCCTGAGTGAAGAGCTGTCCCGCACGGTTTCGGAAATTGACGGGGTTCTTTCCGCTCGTGTTCATGTCGTTTTGGCTGATAATGATCCGCTCAATCGTTTTGCGGCACCAGCATCGGCATCTGTTTTCATCCGGCATGAGCCGTCGCTCAATATCAATGCATTGATCCCCCAGATCAAAACGCTTGTGGCAAATGGCATTGCCGGCCTCAGTTACGAAAAAGTCTCGGTCATCCCGGTCGCGGCGCCGCAAAAGACACGCGAAGTTCCGCCTGCACTTGAGGTTCGGGAATATATGGGTCTGTGGTTGACGAAAGACAGCGAAAGCCGTGTGTTCTGGATTGCTGCGGCCATTGGGGCGCTTGTTCTGGCTCTGCTGGGCGCGATCGGATTTCTTCTCTGGCAGCGCCGGGTACCGGTAACCTACGCCCTTGAACCTGCCGATATTGTCAGAAATGGAAAGACACAATGACAGTGTCTAAGCCCGGCAGTCAGGAAACCGCGCCCGTTTGGGACACCTATTTCAACCATACAGTCAGATTTATTCATCCCAGCCGCTTGCTGGAATGTTTTGACGGTATCCTCTTGCCTGAAGGCATTGAGTTTCTGCGCAGCGCGCAACGTATCGGTCACAATACGCAGCGCCTGATCCGCGAGCATTTTGGATTGCCTGCCTTACCTGTTGAACTCACCATGGAAGGACCGGACCTGCAGCTATTGCTGATGCCCATCGAGGACGTCAAAGGCTATGAGCTGCGCTTCGGCGCGATGTTTCTGGCAAACTCACTCGCCCAGATCATTCAGTCGGCAGCGGTTCACAGATTACGGGAGACTTTGGGACAAGAGGTTTACAGCCTTGCACTCGCAAATCGGCATCTGGCAATTTCGGGGGACGTCATAACCGATCCAGACGCCTTGCTCGCTGCCATGCGGCGAGATGGCCAAGCCTGTCTCTCTACCTGGCGTGAAAGCATGCCTGCATCCATCAATGAATGGTTCCGCCTGAAATATCCCTCCGATGAAGAGATACAACCGGCACATCGTGGCGATGCCGGGAAGCGCGCGCTCGCTATAGTGCGGCATCCATCGAACTCGGTCACCGATAAGGCGGCCGCATGATGGATTCACCCAGAACCCCAGTGGCTCGGATTGTATCAGCGCGCGACACGGCACTGTGGACTGACGCGCAGGAAATGCTTGAAGCAGCGCGAAAGGAAGCGGCTGCAATCCGCAGCGCGGCACAGGCTGCCTTCGATGAAAGCAAGGCAGAAGGTTACCGGCAGGGCCTGCATCAGGGTGAACTGGATGCTGCAATCCTCGTGGCCGAGACTACAACCAAAGTCGACCGTGATCTTGAAGCACTGCAGGAACAGGTTATCGATCTCAGCCTGTCCGTGGTTGAGCAGTTGATTGGCGAGATCGACAATCCGGCTGTTATTGCCAAGCTTGCAAGCAATGCCATTGAGCTTCTGCGCTACGAACGCTCCCTCACCATCTATGTCGCGCCTGAACTTGAGAAGGACGTGGGAAGAATTCTGCATGAGATATCGACCGGTCTTGAAAAAGGCTTGCCTGTCAGAATTACCGGCGATCCCCGGCTGGACAATAAAAGCTGCCTGATTGTCTCTCCAAGTGCCGTGGTTAATGCCGGTCTCGATGCGCAATTGTCCATCATTCGTCAGGCTTTGATCGCAGCACGCGACGAAGCCGAATTCGGAGCGGTCTGACATTCATGCAAAGTGATCTCAGCCGACTCATGAACCGCTTTCAGAAGGCAGCGATCAGTGCGCATCCGCTGCAGGTTCACGGACGCGTGCGCCGGATAACGGGTGTCATCATCCATGCGTCATTGCCAATGGTACGGATTGGCGAATTATGCGAGATACGTGATCCCGTATCCGGTCGAACCATTCCCGCCGAGGTCATCGGTTTCGATAATGATGAGGCCGTTCTCAGTCCCATTGGCGATATGGCGGGCATGTCCACGCGTGCCGAAGTCATCCCTACCGGTAGCATCATGCAGGTGCCTGTCGGACCCGGCCTGTTGGGCTGTGTGGTCAATGCGCTTGGCGAGATCGTCAGCGACAACAGCCACGACCCCGAAGCAGATACAGACATTCTAGCGCTCTATCCAACCCTCGCTGAGCCGGTGAATGCTCTGCATCGGGATCTGGTTCGCGATCCGCTGCAACTCGGAATACGGGCGATAGACGGACTTCTGACGGTCGCACGCGGTCAACGCATCGGTATTTTTGGCGCACCGGGTGCCGGAAAATCGTCCCTGATCTCAAGCATCGTCAGGGGGACAAAGGCTGATGTCGTGGTCATCGCACTGATTGGCGAACGTGGTCGGGAAGTGCGTGAATTTATCGACGTCCAGTTGGGTGTTGAAGGCAGAAAACGCGCGGTGACTGTCGTTGCCACATCCGACCGGCCCGCAATTGAGCGCGTCAAGGCTGCGCATTGCGCTACCGCCATTGCTGAATATTTTCGCGATGAAGGCAAGGACGTGCTGCTGCTCATGGACAGCGTTACACGTTTTGCCCGTGCACAGCGCGAAATCGGGCTTGCCGCGGGCGAACCGGGCACGAGACGCGCCTATCCTCCATCACTGTTCGCCGCCCTTCCCCGCCTGCTGGAACGTTCAGGGCCTGGCGTTGGCGGATCGATCACCGGACTTTATACGGTGCTGACCGAGGGCGATGAGACACTCGACCCGGTTGCGGAAGAGGTGAAAGCCATTCTCGATGGCCACATATCATTGAGCAGCCAACTGGCTGAGAAAAACCATTTTCCTGCAATCGATATTTTGCGCAGCCGCAGCCGATTGATGGACGCTGTCGCTGGTGAAACGCACAAGGCCAGCGCTACAGCAATTCGTGAAATGATGGCCCGCTACGAAGAAGTTGAACTGCTGCTTCGCGTCAATGAATATAAGGCAGGATCAGACCCGGTCACGGATAAGGCCGTTGAGAAACATCAGGCCATTACAAATTTCCTGCGGCAGGAAAGCCATGAGCATTCAACGTTCAATGACACCTTGGACAGGATGTGGGAGCTTGCAAATTGAAAAACCGGCAAAGATTTGAAAAACTTGTCCGGTTGCGAAAAATGCGCCTGCAGATCGCCATCAATGCTCTGTCCGTCCAACAGAGACATGTCAACGACGCTGAATCACTGAAGCTCAAGGCTCATAACAATATGCTCGAACTCGCAGCAGAGTTGAATGCGCGCGATGATGAAAACAGGCGCAATATGACAGGTAATACGGTCAGTCAGGCGACGCTTGAACGATATCACCAGGACATTCAGGACATAGACCGCCAACTTGCCGCGAGCGCCAATGCCCATTCACGGGCAAGCGCCTATCTCGATCAAATGCGGGTCGACCTTGAAAAAAGGTCAGCGGAATATCTTGCCCGGCAGAAATCGCTCGAACAATTGGAGGCGGCATTTCAGCAGGAGATGAGCGCGGAGGCGCTTTTACGGGCAGAAATGGAAGATGAGGATCGCGACGATTTCCACAGCTCTCCTCTCAACGCAGGGCGGGCCTGATCATGCCGCGCAGCAAAAGAAACACAGCACAACAGCCCGATCTGACGGTTGAGCACCAGCCGTTTCCGGCTGTTTCGCCCGCAGCGTTGCTCGCACACAACGCACTTTATCGGCGCCGTCAGCCGCTAATGACTGAAGTGCGTGGCAGACCACTATCCGTCGGGCTATCGGGCCGACCCTGGGTGACGAGTGACACGGCGCGCAGCTTTATCGTTTCCGCAGGAATCTGGAATTTTCAACTGGATTTGCCCGGAAGCTTTGTCGAACAGTTGATGGGTGGACTGTGCAAACCGGGCTCGTTCCATGGGCTGTCGAGCCTTCAGCAGGCGATTCTGATCGAAGCAGTTCTTGAGGACCTGCTTTCTCCGTTTGAAGCCGCCGTGTTGAAGCCAATCCAGTTCGTTGCGGATGCAAATCTGCATGCGGCGGACATCAAGCTTGATCTTAATGTCGCATTTTCTTCGTTCGAAGGAATTGTACGGCTTGGAGTGAATTCAGAGGCAAGCAAACTCATCAGCAGGGCCTGGGATGGAGTCTCCCCGCACGCGCCACTCGATTTGAACGACCTGCCGGTTCCCATCCAGTTGTTGGCAGGTGCCCAGACCTTGAGTGTTGCAGAAATCTCCGCCCTGCAGCCGGGCGATACAATCATGAGCGAGGGCGGCCCACCGGGGGAGCTATATGCACTTTGTGCAGGCCAGCTTCAGGCCCGCTGCATCCAATCGGAACAAGGGGCCATGCTGAACAGTGGCTGGAGCACGACCACAATCTCGCGGCCAGATGACAATGAAATTTTCGTTGAAAGGGGAACGGCAATGGACGAAGGGGCAATCGATAATCTTTCTGTTCGCGTCATATTCGAACTCGCGCGCACTGATATGTCGCTGCGCGAGGTGAAGGAGCTTGCCGAAGGCAGCATTGTGCCCGTAGCAGCGATCAGCGAGGGCGCGGTCTCAATCCTCGCCAATGGCAGCAAGATCGGCCGGGGCGACATTGTACGGCTGGGTGAAGGTCTCGGCGTTCGCATCTTGCAGCTCGGCGCAAATGACTGACCTTCAGGGCAATATCCTACCAATTCTGCTGCTCGTTACATCGATTGGATTCATTCCTCTCGCCATTGTGACAATGACCGGTTTTCTTAAAATCTCCATTGTCCTTTTTCTCGTGCGCAACGCGCTGGGCATCCAGCAATCGCCACCCAATCTGGTGCTGTATGGCATTGCGCTTATTCTGACCGTCTATGTCACGGCGCCGCTGGTGGGAAATATTTACCGGGCAGCGGAAACGCAATCGATCGATCTCAGCAATGTTGAGGGCATAACCCGCGCCGCCAACGTTGTGCGCGGCCCGCTGCAGGAACATCTCGCGCGTTATTCCACAGACAGCGAGCGACAGTTCTTCCTGCAATCCACGGAAGGCATCTGGTCGGAGGAAGCACGGGCGAACGTAAAGCCTGACGATCTGGTCGTTCTTGTACCCTCATTTGTAAGCTCGGAATTGTCCCGCGCGTTCCAGATCGGGTTCCTGCTTTACATCCCCTTTCTGGTCATCGACCTCATCGTGTCAAATGTTCTCATGGCAATGGGTATGATGATGGTGTCCCCCACCCTGATCTCCATCCCGCTCAAGATATTCCTTTTCGTTTCCGTCGATGGCTGGTCGCGGCTCATGCACGGACTCATTCTCAGTTACAGGTGAAAATATGCAGACTGCCTTTCTCGCACAGATGCAAACTGCGCTGCTCACCGTTCTCATGGTTTCAGCGCCGGCATTGATCGTGGCTATCGTCATTGGCATCAGCGTTGGCTTGCTTCAGGCATTGACGCAAATTCAGGATCAGACGCTGCCGCAAACGGTTAAACTCGTGGCGGTCATGCTGGTTCTGATCTTGGCTGGTCCAGCGCTCGGGGTGCAGGTCACGTCCCTGGCCAGCCGCGTGCTTGATGAGTTCCCCGCCATGACGCGTTGAGTGCGCTGATGGAACAGCAGATGATCACGCTGCCATTGTTCGAAGCTGGCTACGCCATACTTCTGGCGACGTCGATTGCGATGGCGCGCGGTTTTGGCCTCATGACTATTTCACCCATATTTGTACGGCTAGGCATCACAGGGCCAATACGATCCGGTGTTGCGCTAGCCATTTGCGTGCCGGTTATTCCTGAGGTGATGCGGACTCTCGCCAGCCGGCCCCCAATGACCATCCCGTGGTTGGGCGCGATGATGCTCAAGGAATTCGTCATCGGTTTTGCCATCGGCTTCCTGTTCAGCATTCCGTTCTGGGCGGCAGAAATTGCCGGTGATCTCATCGATTTGCAACGCGGGTCCACCGCCGCTCAGCTTCTCGACCCGCAGGCGGTAACAGAAACCAGTATCACCGGAACATTCTTTGCTCTTGCTGTGATTGTTCTGTTCTTTTCATCGGGTGGTTTTCTGGTCCTGCTGGACAGTTTCTATAATAGTTACCGGATATGGCCGGTGACCGACTTCGTGCCTGTTCTCACAGGGGCGACCTTGCCGCTTTTTATCGGAACCGTGAATGGCATGATGCAGATGGCGCTCGTTCAGATTGGGCCCATCGTCCTCGCCCTACTGATCGCGGATCTGATGTTGGCCTTTCTCTCGCGCATGGCACCGCAGCTTCATGTTTTCGATCTGTCAATGGCAGTCAAGAACCTGATATTTGCGCTGCTGATCGCACTATACGCCGTTTTTCTCATCCCGCAGATGCAAACCGAACTTGGCCGGCTACGTCAAAACGTCGACACTTTTTTTGAGATCAAGCCTGAGAACACGCGATAGATGCAGAAGCTCTACCGGGCGTTTTGTTGATCAGCCGAGTTCTTGACGACGAAGGGCCTGAAAAACGAGACCGGCGGTGCAGGTACCACAGCGCGTTTTTCGAAGATGCGGCAAACGGTTGTGGCTTTGGCAATCGGACGGCCGTCATCACTTGTTATGGTTACATCCACAACAGCCTGAGTGCCCGTGCGATGCACTATGGTCGCGTTAGCATCAAGATAGCGGCTATCACCCAGCGATAGAAACGTGATGTTCAGCTGTGTTGTCGCGCAACCGGCGATAGAAAGATTCCCTGCCCCCAATACCGCCGCCGCCGATCCGGCAACTTCGATCAAAGCAGCAATTGCACCGCTATGAACATTGTTTGGTATTTGGGTTACATCTCCCTGAACCGGGAGTCTCATCTTTACCGTATCACCATGAGCAGAAAGGAACATGATTCCAAGACTGCGTGCAAAAGGTGTCCTCAATAGAATTTCGTCTATCCATTCTCGGGCAAGTGACCGCATTTGGCTGGGATCCTGTTTCAGGGTGACTGCAACGAGGAATGCCACCTAATTCGTAGGGTGGCACCCTTTGGGGAGGGGCAACATGACATCGCAGTTGCCGTTTGGCGATTACCTGCGAGGTTATGTGTGAGATACATTTTTCAAGAGAACAAAAATTCCAGACAAACTCTCCAAAACGATTTGGCCATTAGACGATAGTGTTGCTCCACGTCTAGGTCAAAACAATTTCTCTTAACATTTGTGAGACATCTTTGAACGTATTCAACCATAAAACTGTCATGAAATGATACACGTTCAATTTTTTTGAATATGAAAGATTGCTGTTGCAGCCGTGCAAATGCTGCATGCGCTCTCGAATCACAATTATTATGGAATACACATATACGCCTTCAGCATGTGCATAGGCGTTAAAAGATATAGATATGACACTGGAATAACAGAACAACCGGGTTCAGTGTGCGTTTGAACCCGGTCGAAACTTGGATGCTTTACTAAGCAAACGTCTGCTCAAATTATATCAGGCAGCCTTGATCTGGCTCGAACTCCAGAAATAGGAATACTTCTTGTCGACCTTGCTGCGTTCGATTTCATTACGGCCAAACATCGTCGACAGTGCTGCACCAACCTGATTGATGCTGTGTGGATAGCCATGATCGTTCAATGCTTTAACGATTTCGCCGATGCCATGCGGCTTATCAAAGAAACCGTCTTCACGAAGCTTTTTAACACGTTCGCGGCAAGAGCCGCCTGAGGCCATAGTCGATCTTACGCGCTTTCGGGCTCCGGCTGTGCCGACAGACTTTGCAGAGGCAACCGCCCGCAGATTTTCCTGCAATCCTGCCTCGCCGTCAGCATGACCGTCTTCGCCGAATTTTGATCGCTCCAAAATAGGCATAAGCTTGTCGAGATAGGTTCTGACGAACTCATCTTCCCCTTCAAGCTCGATTGTGAGTGATTGTGTGTTAATTAGTACTTTCGCGTTCGACATTTCGATATACCAGCTACCCCAAGTGTTTGAGATTAACATAAAACATATTAGTTAATAAGCCAATGCTTCCGGTGCATGGGACCGTTCACAAAAAGTCATATCTCTCAAACGATGGGGAAAATAAGGCGTTTCATCGGTTGCACCACCTTCGATCCAGAACAGCGTTGTGAGCAATGGCATCTGAATGACTAATCGCAGGGGACATCATTATGAACTTGGGCGATAAACTGAGGCGACTACGCGTCACCAGCAATGTTACACAATTGGAATTGGCACTGCGTCTGGGAATTTCACAGCGACATGTGAGCTTTATAGAAAGGGACCGCTCCCGGCCGAGCCAGGCTCTATTGACCAAATGGTTGACCGAACTCAATGCGCCGGTTTCTGTAACAAACGCGATGCTGCTCTTAGCCGGATATACCGCGCTGCACTATACACAGGTAATGAAATCGCCTTCCTTGAGAGGCATGCGCGGTGCAATCGAAGCGCATAGTCCAATGCCTGCGCATATATTCTGTCCAGAATGGCACATCATGGAAATCAATCATGGCGGGAAGTGGTTATGTAGCGAACTGATGCCTGACTATATGAACCGCTTGGGCGGGGCTGCAGCGCACATTGACATGATCGATTGCCTGACTGCCGATGACGGCCTGCTGTCACAATTGCTGGACCCGGTCTGTGTGGCTCTGGCCTTCCTGAACCAGCTTCGCGTGGAGGAATGGGTGACACCGGATTTACGCCCTCGGATCGATCGTTTTGAAAAAAGCCTATGGAAGCGATTCAACATCTCGACCCAATCCCGTGTGAGCGAAGCGGTGGATACGCATCTCGTATTGCGCTTCAACAGCCGGTTTGGTCCTTTGTCGTTCTTCACAATACAGACCGTCCCCGGTTTGCCTCAGGATGTCACAATATCATCCCCGCGGGCCGAATTGTGGTTTGCCGATGACCAGAAAACCCGTGAGATTATCTATGCAAACTGCCCGCCAGTTCCTGATAACAAGGTTCAAGCAGGATAAATCTGCTTGAACCTGTAAATTGCGGAAATATCCGATCAGGCAGAGAGCGGTATATCCATCCTTCTGGCATCCACGTCCAGCAGCGTCACCATATCCGCGGCCGAATTGCGCATGTTCTCCCAGGCAAACACCGAACTGCTCGGTCCGGCCGCTTCGTACTGGGCTCGCTCCTTCGTACCGGCATAGGCTGGATCGAGCATCACCTTTGCGCGCTGCAGGTGAAAACTCAGTTCGTCCTCAACACTGCCCGTTCCTGTTGGCATATTGAAGTTGATTGGCTTCAGTCCTGCGCGTGCCGTCGGGGTAATCACAGGCGCCGTTGAAGGCGGGATTATTGTTGTCGGCCGTGGGGGCAAGGGGCTTTTGATCGCGGGGCCGGGAGCCAGTGGCTGCTTATCGCTGAATACCCAAGTCGACAATTCAATCAACTTGTCCAGATTGGATTTATCGTTGCTCTTGTCCTTGCTCTCGGCAAAGAAGGAGTCAATCAATATATAAAATGGTACCGCCACACTGGTTGCAATCCCGAAAAAACGCATCCCTTCATTGACGCGGCCGGGCAAGGTCGGCATCCATTTTGGCGGCCGCTGGGCAGCATACCATGCGAGTCCTCCGATAGCCTGCGCACCGTACAAGGCAGATTTCAAACCACCCTCTGGCATTGATGCGGCGACACCACCAAGCAATGCAAAACCGGGCAGACTGAATTTCCAGGCGGTTTCATCGCTCGCCTTGTTCATATCGTCTTTTTTCTGGTCCAGCTGCTTTATATTTTCCTGCTTTTCAGGCGTCATTGGACTTTTGTCCATCTTGATATCCGCGGCGTTCTGCACAGCTTTCAGATAGGCCGTCTGGATCAGGACAGCCGGAAGTGCGCGCAAAACGTTACCCGTATCCTGAGCAAGCCATTGCGCAATATTCATATGGCTTGAATGTGAGCTTAGCATGATTGCCGCAAGCGCATTGGCCGGGGCAGCCAAGGCGCCAGCTTTCAAGGCAAAGCCCAAATGCGTTTCGGGAGACATGGAACTGCCGACAAGCTTTTCGGCCCTCTTCCAGTCGATTGTGCCCTTGAACTCACCCTGTTCATGCTCGAACTTGTCGAGGAGATAACCATGAAGATCATCATAGGCTTTGCGGGCATCTTCAGTGCGCGAATACCGATCATAGGCAGGGCCGAACTTATCCGGGTTCAAAGCCCCTAAATCTTCTATTCGCTGCTGTGCTGTTGCGACATCATTTGGATCAACACTCTTGTCAACCTTGTAGTTGACCCGCTTGTTCATGGCATTGAGGGTCTTCTCTTCTGAGACGCTGGGATGTTTCAATTTGTCGGTATCAATTTTGGGTAGAATCGGCTGGTCCGCTTTTGAGACGCCATTGCGCGCGTCGCGATATGCCTTCCCCAACGAAGCTACCTCCTTGAGGGTTGCAATAAGGAATTCTTTTTGTTCTGCCGATGGTTTTGCAGCACCCTTTGTTCCAGCGCGTGCCAACAGCTGCTCGGCTCTCTCGACTGCGCGTTTCTCGTTTCCAACCATGGCATACCCGAAGGCACGCTGGACGCCATGATTGTTTGACCACCAGGCATATTTTGAAACATTGGAGCGAACAGAGAGAAAAACAGCCGAGTAAGGCCCGCCAAGCGTGTTGGACACCTCAGATATCCCCAATGAACGTTTGAGCGCTTCAGCACCGATGTTCGCGCCAGCAACGCCTCCCTTGATCCAACCCGTTCTTAGTTTCGGAGGACTGCGCTCGCTCATCACATCAAGAAGTTCATGCCTCTTCTCGTTTGCGCCGCGCCGCCTCTGGGCATAAAGCAAAGCCGAAAGATGTTCGTCCGTCTCCAATTTATCCGGATTAACAGCCTTTGCCTGCTTTCTGCGTAGCGCTTGCAAATCCTCCGGGCTTAACAGAGCGATCTCTTCATCAGACAGCTTCTTAATTTCCTTGGGCTTGGTCGTCAGCGTAATGACTGGTTTGGAAGGTCCATCTGGCGCAGCAACATTTGTCACGCCCACAGGCGTGCTTTCGCTGCTTGCCACGGCGGTCTGCACCGTTTGTCTGGGCCCTGATGTACTTGGATTGCGTCGCTTTCTGGCGGTTTCGAGCGCTGCCAGCTGCTCGTCACTCAGGCTCTGTCGGGCCGCCTTTCTGACACTCTCGGCTTGCACAGGAGTGAAATTTTCGAACTCTCTCGGCTCAAGCCGCGCAAGTTGACCCGGCAGCATCGAGCCGATCTGCTCGGGCGTAGTGTTTGCTGTGATCTCAGGCTTGTTATAGGTGATTGGACCAATACCTTTGTTTGGATCGGTTCCCGCATGCAGGGGATTTGCCAATCCAGGGATATCAAAAGGCTCGGGACGTGGTCCAGCATTGGGGTCTTTGCCCAGATGCCGTTGATAATCGCTCCATAGCTCGCCCCAGTCCTTTTCGCGTCCGGCAGCAGACAAGTTGCGTGGTTGCTTTGACTGCGCAAAATCAACGAAATCTTTTACATTGTTGACCACTTGAGCATCATCAAAGCTCTGGGAATTGAATTTATTGGTCTTGAGTTCCGGAAGCACTGGTTGGATGAATGCCGGGTTCGAGGCACCGCCCTCCTCCGACGCGCCTTTGTTTGGCCGCGTCATCAACAATCCGCGTATGCCGAACCCCGTTCCAACGGCACCTGTGGCAACGCCGGCAATTGTATTGAAAAGATCAAGCCCCTTAAGGTTGCCCGAAGCAATATCATGCACTGATACACCCACCATCGGAACGCCGATACTAAGCGATGACCAGTCCAGTCCTCTTGCGGTGCGATTGAGTTTACCGCCATTGCTCATATATTCGGCGGCTTTCAGAGCCATTGGTGAATCCACCTTGAGGGCGCCGATACTGCCTCTGGCCGCCTGCAATGCCGACATGTCATCAACCGCGCGGAACATGCCGAGTGTGCGCAATCCGCCGGCTGCCATGGGAATGAACGAGCTTGCCACCGATCCCATGTTCATCCAGGATTCCGAGTCACCCCATTCGCCGCCATGCTGGAGGTGGTTGACCTGCCGTGCAATCGCCCGGCCGCCGAGATAGGCACCGCCGGTCATGGCAATGGGTGCAGCAACCGGCGCAAACGGTGGAATGAAGGATGCAACTGTTGCAACCGTAGTGATCGTCCCAACCACTGGATCGATAATTTTTTCCGCAACAGTGAAATTCCGTGCGCTGACAACTTCGAGCGGAATAGTTGAATCAGGGCCTTTTCGCATGTCGAGACTGCGCGGCACCACGAGGCGTCCGCCCTCGCCAAATTGGGTATTGTTGTCCTGAAAATCTTTCAGATTCTCAAAGCGCTTGCCTGTTACGTCGACATAATAAACCTTGCCGCCGCCTTCTTTTACCGCAACAAGCGCCGTCTGCTGGGAACCCTGATCCTCGCTGACATGGAACATCGGAACGATTTTGTACTGGACGTTGTCACCGGCAATGTCATGAATTTCCCCGGTGATTTTTCCAAGAGTTTCGGCGTCTTGACTTGCATTCAGGCCCAACGCCTTCGCAACCGTGGTGTCAAGCTCGTTTCCGGTTTTTATGGATTTGAAATCATTGGTGTAACCAGCTTTGTTAAGGTCATTGAATTTGAGCTGATATTCGCCGAGAGCCTCATCCTGGTGCTTTTCAAGATAGGCATATTCCATATTCTTGGCATAATCGTCGGAGCCTTCATCGACCATGAGTTTGATCGGTTGCGTCAAGGCAAAGTTCAAGCGATTGCGTGCGACATTGGCCTCGTCGCGGGCGCGTTCGGCTGACTGCTTCTGGTTCGTAGCGGTGTCCAGTGCAAGCTGCGCATTAGCCACCTCCGGATGCACCCACATCCATTGCCCATCCATCTGGATGCGAACCGACTCGCCATTCGCCGGAGCATTTTCCGTACCTTTGCCGAGCGGCGTGGTGTAACCGGCATTGACCACATTGGACCCATTGGTCTTGTTGCCAGCCGGTGCGTCTGGTGTACCTGGACCATATTTCGTGATGGCGTCGTCACGGGCTTTTTTCAGTTCCGGAATGGTTTTTTCCAGATCCTTGATCTGAAGACCGAGATCATTGATCTGGAGCTTTTTGATTTGGTCGCCACCCGTAATAACCGCACTTTGAGCGCTCCTGAGACCACCCAGACCGCATTGTCCCTCTGGGCCATCGACAAGCGATTGCCACTGTTTGTTCAGCTCGCGGTCCTTGACTTCCCCGCGTACATTCTTGTCACTGCGGGCGAATGTAAGCTGGATGCGTTTCGTACCACCATGCTCATAGGTTGTCTCGACATAAAGCTGATTGTTTTTTGCGTCCTCGACAACTTTCTGATCCGTTATCTTGCCGAGATAATCGCCACCATAGGTGCTGTTCTCTATGCTCCAGTCATAACGATCGGGATTCTTCCGGCGGTCTTCCGCTATGATCTGCTGCTTTATTCCCTGGCCTTTTACCTGTAGATCGGCTGCGGTCTTGTTGGCATTATGATAGTTTTCATAGATGCCTGCGGCATCCACATTTTTTCCCGCCTTGTCCTGTTGGGACAGTGCCTGATCAAGCAGTTGCTTGGCTTCAGTATTTTCCTTCGTGCCCGGCTTTGTGGCAGCGAAATTTTCCTGTCTCATGCCAACCAGATAATCAGCAAAGGCTTTGTCACCATTGGCCGTATGTGTATTAGCCTTGGCAAACAGGTCATTCACTTCGGCATTTTTGGCGTTCCACTCGATCGTTGCCGTTTCAGGATCGTAATGAGATGATGAGGACGTCGCTACGGTAGCGTCTTTTCTTACCGGCGGTGGCAATTGTCCCTGCTTGGTAATTGCCTCGCCCGTAAGCCGCTCGGCTTCGGCATATTCCTTCGCGGTCGTGCTTGATGTCGTTACCTGCTTGTCGGTGGCGGCAAGCTGTTGCCGCGCTTCATCAAGAGTGCCTGTGCCCTCCGGCCTGACCCAGCTCAATTTGTGCGGGGCCAGAGATTTGTCGAGAATCTTCGCCGCCCCATTCATCGCTGACTTATAAGCCGGATCAAGGGCATAGATATTCAACTGATCGTCGGCCTGCTTGATCTTTGCCGAGGTCTCGATCAGCTTGGCGCCAGCCGTGTTTTCCGCAGCCATAGCCTTGGCAACCTCAGGATCAACCCAAAGTTCGCCAACCTGAACCCAGGGCTTGCCAGATGGAGCCAAGGGCTGTGCAGGGGTCGTTGACTGCCCTGCTCCGTACTTGTCAATCGCCGCTTTCGTATCTTTTGCCCTGGCTTGGGCCGCCGCATCAAGCTCCTGATAGTTCTGCCCCAGCAGCATGGCATCAATGCTGGTTTTGACAACCGCACCCTCTTTCGCTTTTGCCGGATCAGTGCTGTTTGGATTGACGTCAAACAAGGTTTTGGCGAGCGACGCTTCGGGCGTTTTGGGTTTTATGGCAATCTGAATGCCATCGGCCTCCCGCACAAGGGTCGCGGTACCATCTGGCGCTGTGGTCAGCGTATAGCCGTTGAACGAAAGCTTTTCAGTCTTGCGGGTTTCATTGCCAACCTTCTCGGTCGTGGTTTCCTTGACCCGCTTTTCCTTATCGACAACAGTCTCGGTAACCTTGCCGGTTTTGGGATCTTCGACGCGGGTGGTGGTTTCCCCCTTTTTCTGGTCGTTGACCGTGCGACTGCTCGTGCCATCGCCATACTGGCTCTGCGTTACTTCTCTGCCATCGGCATCTGTAATTTTCGATGTGGTGCCACCATGCTGGAAATCTTCATAATGCGTGGCGACAACCTTGCTGGTTGCCTTATCGATGATCTCCGTCGTTTTGACATCACCATTATTGCTGGTTGGATCGGTGGTCTTGATCTGCAGGCCAGCCGTCTCCAGCCCTGATGTCACGTCCGCAGTCTTCAATTTGCGTTCCGCAGCAATCTGCTCGATCGTTTTTCCGCCCTTCACATCAGCTGCCAGCAATTTGGGATCAACGGGAGGCGGAACATCCTTTTTCGTTGCCACCACATTTTTGAAATTGGTTTCTGCAGGATCAGCAATGGGTTCGATTTTCGGAATGACGAGAACAACGCCCGGTTCAATTACCTGATCGACGCGCAACTTATTGGCCTTGGCGATAGCCTGCCCGCCATCCGTATGCCCCAGTGCCTTGGCAATCACCTGCGGCGTTTGCCCCTTACTGGCAGTATAAGTGGGTTTTGCGGCAGCTGCCGCGGCGGCAATCGCATTCTGCCGCAGGATTTCAATGTCACGAAAGAACTTTGCAAACGAAATACCGTCGGGACCAAACATGAAATCACCTTTGTCTCAGGCAAAGCCCAGTTGCTCTGCTTTGCGGCCATCGAAACGCCGGCCCAGGATACTCATCACAACTCATACAACATGTGATAAATTATTGTGAGTATTTTGTGAAAAAATCCAGCAGGTTTTTGATTACAAAACTTACAACTTCCACATTATGGAGAGCCTCTCACAAAAGCTGCCTGCCCACGCTCAACCCGTGAAATTCTTGCCAAACAACCTCTGTGCATACCATTGCAGGTGATCCGGAACGGGTTCACCGTCAAAACTTGTGCCCTGCTCCGAATAGGTCTGCACGCATCCATTCGCGGTTTCTCTGAATGAAATCGTTACCGTACTGAGATAGATGAGCCTGTGACGGCGCTTTATTGTGAGCACATATGTGATGCGCTGCCCCTCGGCGATTTCTTCGTAACGCATTTTTGCACGGTACCATTTGCCATCAGGGGTGCCGAAGCCGAAGACCGTTTCGCTATCTATACGAAAGTCAAAGCTGACATAGGAAAACAGATTTCCGGCTCGGTCCCGCCTCAGATGCAGATCAACAGGACGGGACCATTCGCCGAACGCCGCCTGTGCCGAGATGCCCAGACGTCTCTCAAAAACAGCTGTCCCACGCTTTATCGCCCGCACCGGCGCTTCCTCCGGATTCTCAAGATCAATGCCTGGTCTGGAACTGGCCATCTCAAACAAGATGCAACTTCGCAGGATCAAGAGTGATGTTGATCTCGGTTCTGTCAGGATGCCGGATTGATGACGTGTACTCGACATAGAACAGGCGTCCGATGGGCGTTTCGATGCTGTACAACACACGGTCCCCCAGAAAAGCTGCTGAAGTGATCATGCTCGGCATGCCTTCATCAGCGTTGGTTGAAAATGAGATCGCAGCCGGACGAATGACCAATGTTGCTTGGCCTTCCGATACATTGCTCCCCGGCACCGTAAACCTGTACTCACCGATCTTGGCGACCCTATCCCCGTTCGCAACCGTGCTGGCGATACAGGAAATCAAATTGGCTTCACCGATGAAACTGGCAATGAACGCCGATTGGGGGCTGTGATAAAGGTCTGCCGGGGAACCTGCCTGCGCAATCTTGCCCTGCTCCATGACGATGATGCGGTCAGACACCGCCATCGCTTCTTCCTGATCATGCGTCACGTAAACCGTTGTGACGCCAATCCTTTGCTGCAGTGTGCGGATTTCCTCGCGCACATATCGTCTCAGCTTTGCATCCAGATTGGACAATGGCTCATCAAGCAGCAAAACCTCAGGTTCGAGCACGATAGCACGGGCAAGGGCGACGCGTTGTTGCTGTCCCCCGGACAATTCACTCGGAAGACGGCTCCCAAAACCTGCAAGTCCGACAGTTGAAAGCGCATCCTCGGCTTTTTCCCTTGCCAATGGTGTTTTCAGCCCGCCCATGCGTAAGCCGTAGGCTACATTGTCCAGCACAGTTAGATGCGGAAACAATGCATAGGACTGGAACACCATGGAGACGTTGCGGTATGTTGCTGGAAGCCTCGAAACATCCGTTCCGCCGATGGCTATCGTTCCCGTGCTTGGCAATTCCAGCCCGGCAATCATGCGCAAGGTTGTTGTTTTGCCGCAACCGCTCGGACCAAGCAGCGTCACCAGTTCTCCGCGATCAATCTCAAGATCGAGCCCATTGACGGCCTGTACCGTGCCGTATTTTTTGACGACATTCCTGAAGACAATGCTGCCGCGCGCATCATTCAGATTGATGCTGGTCTGTTCGGAGGCTTGCCAATTTGTGTCCAATTTCATTTTCTATCCTCGTTCCGTTCAATCAGGCGACAACAGGACGGGACAGTTGCTGTCCGATCCTGTCTTCCCGGCGTAAACGCCGTTTTCCGAATGCGACTTGAAGAACTGTGACCACCACCAGCATGACCATGATGAGCACTGTGGAATAGGCAATTGCCAAGCCATAGCTGCCGTTCTCAACCAGCCCAATGATGTAGGCCGTTGCCATGTTGTGATCCGCACCCACCAGAAAGATCACCGCACTGACCGAGGTGATTGCGCGGATGAAGCTATAGGCAATGGCGGAGACGATCGCCGGACGCATTAAGGGTAACACCACATGCCGCAAGGTCTTGAAGCTGTTCGCACCCAGCGTCAGCGATGCCTCATCCAGACTGTTGTCGAGCTGCTTCATGGCGGCAACACCGCCACGAACGCCAACAGGCATATTGCGGAATATGAAGCACAGAACCAATATCGTGCCGGTGCCCGTCAGCTCTATCGGTGCGTTGTTGAACGCCAGAATATAGCTGACGCCGACCACTGTTCCGGGAACGGCAAAACTGAGCATTGTCAGGAATTCAAATGTGCTTCGTCCGGCAAATTTCTGCCTTACCAGAAGCCACGCTGTGAGGAGACCAAGACCAGCCGTCAACGGAGCGGCGATGGCGGAAATACTGATGGTTGTCCAGAACGAATCCCAGGCCGCACCCTTCCACCAGATACCCCCATCGGACCAGCTGACTTCAAACGCCTCTTTATAGTGAGCCAGTGTGAGGGTGTGATCCTGCCCCCAGAGCTTGACCACGCTGCCATAGAAAACCATGACATAGATGAGGGTCGTGAAGAGCATCCATGGCAGCGTCAGACCATAGACAATGACCTTATGCCCGCGCGACAACATGCTGTTTGCGCCATTATCGGCCTTGCCTGTAATGGTCGTGAAATCAGTACGCCCGAGCCATCTTTTCTGGACTATGAAGACAGTCAATGTGAGTGCCAGAAGGATGAGTGACAAAACGGCCGCGCGCATCATATTGGCTTGAGCGCCGACAATGGCGAAGTAAATCTCCGTCGACAGCACGTTATCGCCCCCGCCAAGCACCACGGGATTGCCGAAATCTGCCAAACTTTCGATAAATGCCAATAGAAATGCATTGGCTATTCCCGGCTTCATCAGTGGTAGAGATACAGTGCGCAATGTTGCTGACAGATCGGCACGCAATGTCTGCGATGCTTCCTCGAGCGAGGGACTGATACCCTGCACAACGCCTGTCAGCACAAGAAATGCGATTGGCGTGAAGGCCAGTGTCTGGCCAAGCCAGATGCCCCACAGGCCATACAGCCAGCGGCTCGCTTCAAGCCCCAGAAGGTTGGAAATCGTATCGGTGACAAAGCCGGCGCGACCAAACAGCAGAATCAGGGCAAGGCCAATCACGAATGGCGGCGTGATGATCGGTAGAACAGCCAGCGCACGCAAAAGCGGTTTTCCGGGAAAGCGCGTGCGGCTCATCAGGAGCGCAAAGGCCAGGCCAAGAATGGTCGTGCTTGTTGCTGTGAGAAGTCCCAGAATGATCGAATTCACGGCGACGCCGCACCTTGATCTTCCGACAAGGCAACCAATGCTCCAGATATCACCACCGGTTGCAATATTCAGAGCGCCAAGCACATTGAATATGCCCTGCTTGTTGACAAATGCCTGAACCAAAATCTGCGCAATCGGATAGAATACAAACAGCAGGATCAGCGCGCATACAAAGGCAATCGACGAGACGACAAATGCATCACGATTTCCCTTGCCGAGGCGGGACCAGAGATTGGTTCCCGACAGGAAGAGCACTGTAAGGATAATCGTCGAGCCGTATCCGAATGAACGCATCGGGCCAGCGCCTGCCATGGCGTGAATGATAATCGCACACAACGCAAAGATCGTTGCAGCCATAGAAAACATGGATAGGCGGCGCGACAGCTGGGGTGTTGACCCCACGGCAACAAGCAACAGGAGCGCAATTGCCGGAATTGCCATTGCCCCATCGGAGAACAGGAACAGGCGAAGCAATCCCGATGCTCCTGCTTCCGACAGAAGACCACCGGCCTCGATCCAGTCCAGTTCGAATATACCGTAGTCAACGCCGTACCAAGGGAGCAGGCAATAGGCCGCCAGACCCAACATTGCGATGAGTTGAAGTGAGCGATTCATGATGTCTGTCTTGAAATCGGAGCCTCACCGCAGTGAGGATCACAGTTGTCAATGATGCCGGGTGATTAGCCTATTGCGAGTCTGCGGCCTTGATCTCGGTGGCAAAGCGCGAGAGTAATCGATTGCGTGTGTCTGACGCGCCGTAAATGGCAAAATCATAGTCAATCAGCTTCAGGGACGAGATGTCAGGCGCACCATCGGGAACCTCGGATTTGGCATTGGAGGGCACCTGATTTTGACCCGATTTCTTTCCTGTCGCCTGCCCTTCCGGACTTAAAGCATAATCAACAAAGGCTTTTGCGCTTTCGAGATTTCGCGCGCCTTTGACGATGCTGACGCCACCGATTTCATAGCCGGTTCCCTCGCATGGAGCGACAATCTCCAGCGGAAAACCCGCCTGTTTCAAGGTCACTGCATCATGCATGAAGGCAATGCCAATCAGGGTTTCGCCGCGTGATGCCGCTTTGACAGGTGCCGATCCAGATTTTGTGTAGCTATTGATATTGGCATCAAGTGCCTTGAAATATTTGAAGCTTTCGTCCTCACCGAAAAGCTGCACCAAAGTCGCAAGTGCTGTGTAGGCCGTGCCTGAAGAAGCAGGATTGGCGATCTGGATTTCACCGCGATAGGCCGCGTTCGTCAAATCCTTCCAGCAGCTTGGCGCCGGCAATCCCTTCTTCTTCAGGATATCCGCATTATACGCAAAACCAAGTGCGCCCGCGTAAATGCCTGAAGCGCGTCCCTTGGATATCTCTTCGAAATTGTTGGCCCAGCCCAGGAGATCAGCCTTGTTTGGCGAGACATATTTTTCCAGCAGATCCTCTTCAGCCGCCTGCAGCTGTAAATCTCCAGTGCCGCCCCACCAAACATCGACCTTGGGATTGTCTTTTTCCGCGCGGAGCTGAGCCAATATCTCGCCAGTGCTTTTTCTGACCATCGCAACCCGGATACCGGACTTTTCTTCAAAACTCGTCTTCATTTCAGCGCACCAGCGTTCATCCGCGCCGCATAGCACACTCAACCGTTCGGCTGACAGCGCACTACCCGTGGCCACAAAAAAGATCGCGGCTGTGAAAAGAAGCTTTTTCATCTTAGTCCTCCCCGAAAATCCGCAAACGTCAAAGCGTTCACATGTTCTCACATAAGAGAGTAATGAGGGCATCCGCAATCTTCATTTCATTGCCTGCATGACATCCCGGGAGGTATTTCCTTTCAATTATTACAATACTTAGTCACATACCGTTGTCATTGGCTTGCTGACAAAGCTCATTATTCATATTAGAACACAGACTGTGATTATGACTCAGGAGGGAGGACCTGTTTTGAATATTTCACCGGTTCGAATTCTGATTGTCGAAGACGATCCTGATATGTCCGAGGTCATCGCTGATCTGGTGGAATCGGAAGGCTGGGAGGCCATCCGCGTCTTCTCTGCAGAGGAAGCGCTCGAAAGGATCGACGACACGTCAATCTCCCTGCTTCTGGTGGATCATAACCTGCCCGGCATTTCAGGCCGTTCGCTGGCACAACGGTTTCGCCGTGACACCGACAAAGGCATTATCATGGTGACCGCAGCGGGCAGCTCGGTTGACCGCGTGCTGGGGCTGGAAACAGCCGCTGACGATTATGTGGTAAAACCATTTGAGCCGATTGAGCTGGCTGCACGTATTAAAGCAGTTCTGCGGCGGTCCACAATGACGAGCCGCATTTCGGACCAACCGGAAAGAAATGAAAATGCCAAAGCCATTAAAATTGGCGACTGGCTGATCGATCTTGACGCGCGTCTGGCCTACTCCACCAGCAATCCTGTTGCGACGCTCACAAACTCTGAATTTTCTCTGCTGGAAATTCTGGCGGCAAAACCTGGGGTGCCTATTGATCGCGTTGAAATCCTGCATCGTCTTGGCTCTGATGGGCGGCTCTATATCGACCGCAACATCGACGTCCTGGTCTTGCGGCTAAGACGCAAGATTGAGCGCAATCCATCCATGCCAAAGCACATCAAAACCAATCGCGGAAAAGGCTATATGCTCGTTCTTGATGCGCCAGAGCAGGCTGCACCGTGACGGCGGACAGGTTCCTCAATTCCATTGCTTTCCGCATTCCCCTCGCCATCGGCTTCATCTGTACACTTGTGCTCCTTCTGTCTCTCATGGCAGTGAAAAGCCTGACGGATGCCAAGACCCAAATGACGTCCTATGGCGTGCAGACCTATGCGGATCTTGCGGTGGCTTCCAACATTTCACGGCAGGCATCGGCCCTTCTTTCCTCAGCGCCCTTTATACTCAACACGACATCACCGTACCGGCTCTCTGACGAAAGCCTGTCCATTGCCGAACAGATCGATTCCCTTAGCGGATATATCGCCCGCAACGGTGCAGAATCCGGAGCAAGCCCTACACCGGGTACAAGTGAACTGGTCGATGCACTGCGATTGGTTCGTGAAACCACCCTGAAGCTTGCTGCAGCCGCAGAAGAGGCGCAGCTCTACAAGGACAAGATTGCCCGCAGCGTCGAAACAATTCGCCACTTCGAGGGTAAAGGCCCTGAGCCAGACCTGCAATTGAGGCAATTCGCGCTGAATGCGGCTTCAGCCGATAGTCTGTTCAGCCTCGGCGAAATGCGCCGGTCCTATCTTCGCCGTTCCGCGTCGATGCAGACGGCTGCCACCGGTGGACAGCAATTATCATCGGTTCAATACAGCATCTACGACCAAATCTTTCAAATGCGCGAGATCTATCTGCGCCGTTTCATCGAGGTGCGCAGCATATTGAGCGAAATGCGCAAGGCATCACAGAAGCTCACAGCCGGGCTTGAACAGCAGAGCCAATTGCTCCGCAGTGATTTTAACGCCGGCATTGCGGCAGTGTCCAACAATCTGGACAGTATACGAACCTTTGTTCTCGCAACGGTACTGCTTGTGATCATACTTTGTGTTGTTACTGTTTATTATTCCATCAGCCGGGTTTCAGCGGGGATAGCCCGGATTTCCGATGCGCTGAACCGATTGGCCAGAGGCGAAAGAGATGTCCGCCTTCCTCTTGTCGGCACGAATGAGACGGAGTTGCAGGATCTTATCCGGGCATTTAATGCCTTTAAAAGCAGCGTCGAGCGTTTCAATCACCTGCATATCAGAGCCACGCGGGCTGCTCGGACCATACGCTGGACATTTCGCAGTATGAATGAGGGTATCGCCCTGTTTGATGCAAATGGAAAAGCTATGGCCATGAACCGGCGCATCGTCGAATTTGCTGGCGCCGGAGCAACGGTTCGCACCTGGAGCCTGCAACAACTGGCTTCAGCGTTCACGATACCCGCCAATGCTGATCCTTCGGACAATAATAGCGCTGCCAGCGTAACGCGGATCAGCAAGAACAACAGGATTCTTGAAGTTTCACGCACGGACCAGCCGGGTGATCGCTCTATCCTTGTTGTACGCGATATTACCGAACAGGAAACGCAGGAGCGGGAAATTCAAAGGGCCAAGCGGCTCGATGGTATGGTGCGCTTTAGCCATCAGCTCAGCCACGAACTTGGCAACATGATCGGTATTGTGGTCGGCAGCGTGGGTATGCTGGAAAAGATGGGGACACTTTCGAATGCCGAGATGCGCAATGTTGCACGCATCAGGAAAGCCTCTGAACGGGGCAAGGAACTCGTTGAAGGAATGCTCTCCTTTGCCAGTAAGCAGCACAATAGCCCTGTCCGCTGCGATCTGCGCAAAACCCTGCGCGGCATTGAAGATGTTTTGCACGTCATCGTGGGATCAAACATCAAGCTGACAATTTCCGTGCCCGAAAACTTGCCGGAGGTATCGCTTGATCCTGCCCTGTTTGAGCAGGCAGTCGTCAATATCTGCCGTAACTCGGCGGCAGCCATGCCTGAGGGCGGTGACATCAGGATAACACTCGAACGGATCGCGGATCGCGTCCGCGTCATTGTTGTTGATACGGGTAACGGCATCCCGCCAGAACTCGTCGACCGCGTGTTCGAACCCTATTTCACCACGCGAAGATCATCAGGCGGGACGGGCCTTGGACTGGCGATCGTCTATGGTTTTGTACGCCAGGCGGGCGGCGAAATAACGCTGACGTCAAAAGTCGATATCGGAACCACGATCACCATGTCATTTCTCGAAGCAACTGAGTAGGGGCGAAGAACACTCTACCGTTTCCATCATCGATCTTTGGCATGTTGTCTCCTGTTGAGATTGTAACGGGCGTCAGCCCAAGAGAAGTCCCGGCTTTTGGGAGAGATGGCCTGAAAAGCGACACGATAAAAGCGAGAATCTCTGAAATCGAACTCTCATACCCAGAACAAGAGAATGGAGACTCTGCATGTTCACTCGAATAGTCTTGGCCGCGATGGCATTGGGCGCTTTTTCGTCAGGCCCTGTTCTGGCTGACGGCTTCAGCGATACGCTGGCAAATTGCCAAAACGATGCCCTCGGTTTTGACACACGCATCGCCAGCTGTACCCAAGCCGTCGATACCTCGTTGGATAAGCAAAAGCCGACTGCCTATGCTGCCAGGGGCATGACCTATGGACAGGCAGGCAAGCTCGATCAAGCCATCAATGATCTCGGCATTGCCGTCTCGCTCGATCCAAAGCTCACGCTGGGATGGTATAATCTTGGCTACGCCTTCCTCCAGCAAAATGCCCCCATTCCGGCGGTTGGCATGTTCGACAAAGCTATTGCGCTTGACGGCAGCAACCCCGACTTCTTTTACTATCGGGGGCTCGCCTATCAGGGTTCAAAGCAGCCAGATGAGGCCATTGAGGATTTCACCCGCACAATCGAACTTAAACCGGCACAGAACGCCGAGGCGTATCAGCACCGCGCCGAGTGCCACAGACAATTGGGGCACCACACCGAAGCAGCAGCCGACGAGCAGGAGGTCCAGCGTCAAAGCAAGGCTGCCAACTGAACAGATGCAGTTAAGGGGAGAAGATCATGGGATTGCTTGATTGGATGAGTGGCGCCAAGGCACCAAAGAAGGGTGTTACCCCTACGGTTGCGACAGACCTGCACAGCGCATTGCTTGCCATCAACCGCAGTTCAGCGCCCTTCATTGTTCGTGAGGAGAATACTGGTTCGGCAGACCTGATTGCCGAATGGAAGATCGTGGATGCAGGCTGGTACGAAATATTCGGCCGTGCGCATTTGACCAAGGTTGCACGGGTTTTGATGCGCCTTGACGAGGTACAAAAAGAAGTAAGGTCATGCGACGAAATATGGTCCATCGAATGGCATGCAGGTGTGCCCAATCTCAGTGCCTCAGGCGAATATTTTCGCGGCCAGCAGACCTCGATCGAATTTGGTGCGGGCTATGCGTTCACAGAAGAGTTGCAATACGGCCAAGTCTACAAGTATCGCTTCTCGACAAAGGAGCTAAAGTCACCATTGCAAGACATTGTTTCCAATCACGGATGGCGTTGGCGCCCCGTTGCATTTGGAAAATTATAGCTGCTGTTGGTCAGCAGCTATCGTAATCAGGTCGAACACAATCACCGCTCCTGCATGGCTTGTGATGAAACTTCCGCAAGAGGTGAGAAGAGATATTCGATGATGCGGCGCTTGCCTGTCTTGACTTCGACGGTGACGGACATGCCCGGCGAGAGTGGCATCTGTTTGCCGTCAACCTTGATGGTGGTGACGTCAGGCTGGATGGTGACAGGAAATACAAGGTTCTGCACGCGCTGCACGTTGCCGATCGGAATGGTGCTCTGCAGTTCCTTGGCCGCTGCGCCTTCCAGCGCCTGTGCATCGGGCTCAGGAATAGCGTCGGTGGCAACGCGTGTGACCTTGCCTTCAAGAACACCAAACCGGGTGAACGGAAAGGCCTCGACCTTGATGACGGCAGACTGTCCTGCCGAGACAAAACCGATATCGCGGTTGGGAAGATAGGCTTCGATTTCGAGCATTGAATTGCTGGGTACAATGCGCATCAGCTCGGTCCCGGCAGAAACAACCTGACCGACCGTCGTGATGGCCGAAGCCTGAACAACACCATCAATCGGACTGATGATCGTCATGGCCTGCGACCGCTTGCTTGCCTTGATCAGCTGCTGTTCCAGTTCATCCACTTTGCGCGAAGCTTCGGACTGCTTCTGCACATTGTCTGCGATAAATCCGTTCACCAGTTTTGCTGCCTCGCTCAGGGCAACAGTGAGAGCAGCACGCGCTGCTGCAAGCTGGCCCGTCTGGGTAACGAGGCTTGCTTCCGCCTCCTGTTGCGATTGCAAGGCATCAATGACCTGCGCGCGCGAACCCGCGGCTGTCGGGATCAAATCAGTGCGCATGGACACGCGCTCTGTCAGGGTTTTGACCAGAGCCTGCTGGGCCGTGATGGTTTCTGTCAGGCTTTCAATCTCGGTCTGGCGCTGTTTGGCCGTAGCGCCAAGATTGTCCAGCGAAGAACGCAGCTGCGATGTATCAGCCCGGTAGATCAACTGTTCACGGCGGCGAATGGCCTCGGAAATTCCCTCAGGAAAAGTAACCGACTGCTCCGTCACCGGTTCCGCATTGCGCAACCCGTTCTTCTGCCAGTCGGCAACCGTGCCAAGCACCGCTTCGCGGCGGGCAACTTCAGCACGATATGCCTGAAGACTGACTGCGAGCGCCGTTTCTTCGGATTTGATCTGTATGTCATCAAGTTCGACAAGCACATCACCGGCCTTGACTGCCATGCCATTGGTAACGGGGACAGCCTTGGTTCGACCCAGCTCGATCGATTGGATGATCTTCACACGGCCTGTCGGCTGCACCTTGCCTTGCGCCGTTGCCACAATGTCGAAGGTGCCAAAATAGGCCCACAGGATGGCACTTGCTGCAAGGACACAGATAAACCAGATAAAGGCTGTCCTGATCGGCGACGGCGGCGTTTCCAGTATCTCCAGCGCTGCCGGTAGAAACTGGTTGTCTTCGCGCTGGCGCTTGAGCCTCTTCAGCGCGTCCTTCGTGATCTTTTCCGACTTCGCCTGCTCAGGCTTCATGGGCGCATTCATGCGTTGTTGCTCCCGGACTGGAGTTGCCACAGATGCGCGTAGAGACCATCCTTTTTGGCAATGAGCGTGTCGTGCGTGCCTTCTTCGACAATACGGCCGTCTTTCATGCCGATAATACGGTTGCAGTAGCGCACAGTGGCAAGCCGGTGAGCGATAATGATAACAGTTCGTCCGCGCACGATCTCGCGCATATTGGCAAGAATGATCCGTTCGCTCTCATAGTCGAGCGCGCTTGTCGCTTCGTCGAGGATGAGAATGGGCGGATTGGTGGCGAGTGCCCGGGCAATGGCAAGCCGCTGACGCTGCCCGCCGGAAAGGTTGGCGCCGCGCTCTTCGATCAGCGTGTCATAGCCTCGGGGCAGTTTCGAGATAAACTCTTCTGCACCCGAAAGCTTTGCCATGCGCATGGCGCCTTCCCGCGGCATGGCCGGGGCTGCAAGCACGATATTGTCATGGATGGTGCGGTTGAACAGCATGTTCTCCTGCAACACCACGCCAATACTGGCGCGCAGCCAGGCCGGATCAACCTGTGCGATATCCTGCCCGTCAACAAACACCTGTCCATTGTTGGGAATATAGAACCGCTGTACGAGCTTGGTCAGCGTCGACTTGCCCGAGCCCGATGGCCCGACAATGCCAATTACTTCGCCGGGGCGAACCGAAAGGTTGATATCTTTCAGCACATCCTGCGCGTCGGGCGAATAGCGGAAATTGACCGACTTGAATTCAATGGCGCCTTTGGGCACAGGCAGGCTGACGGCAATCGCCGGACGCGGCTCCTGCGGCGCGTTCAGAATGTCAGCCAATCGCGAGATGGATACCTGCACCTGCTGGAAATCTTGCCATAGCTGCGACAGACGCAGGATCGGCTGTGCCACCTGACCCGCAATCATATTGAAGGCGACGAGCGCGCCAACTGACAGTTCGCCATTGATCACAGCCTGCGCCCCAAAGAGAAGGAGCGCTGCACTGGTGACCTTGCTGACATATTGAATGGCATTCTGCCCCTTGGCTGCAAGCATGGTTGCAGCAAACGAGGAGCGGACATAGGCGGCAAGCCGCTCTTCCCACTGCGCCGCAACAACCGGCTCCACGGCAGCAGCCTTCAGTGTCTGCGCGCCTACCACCGTCTCCACCAGCAGCTGCTGGCTATAGGCACCGCGATCAAACTTCTCGTCAATGCGTTCTTTGAGGAACGGACGAATGAGAAAGCCGATGGCAAGATAGAAGGGAATGGAAGCAACGACGATCCATGCGAGCTTTGCCGAATAGGCAAAGAGCACGATGATGAAGACAATCGTAAAAATGAGATCGAGCCCCGAGAACAACCCCTGCCCAGTCAGAAAATTGCGGATCGTTTCAAGCTCGCGCACACGCGCTACCGTCTGGCCCGCGGCCCGCGTTTCGAAATAACTCAGCGGCAGGTTGAGGAGATGACGAAACAGGCGTCGGCCCAGTTCCACGTCGATGCGGTTGGTCGTGTGTGACAGAGCGTAGGTGCGCAAATATTGCAGCACCACATCGAATAATCCGATAGCAGCAAGGCCGATCACCAGAACGATCAGCGTTGAATAGCTGCGGTGCGCGAGCACCTTGTCCACCACCACCTGAAAGAACAGCGGTGTAACAAGGGCAAACAGCTGCACAAACAGCGAGGCCAGCAACACATGGCCAAAAACGCGCCGGTAACGCCAGAGTGATGGCAGAAACCAGCGAAAACCAAAGCTCTCGCGTGAAGCACCTGCTCCGGCAAATCGCCGCTGCACCAGAATGAACTTGCCTGCCGTCAATTGCAGCAATTCGGCAACCGGTATCTCACGGGATGTGAATCCCAATGGATTGACGAGCCGGCATCTGCCTTCGGCATTCACGCCGCCGAAGATGGCAAATGTTCCGTCATCAAGGCAGGCCATGGCCGGAACCGGCAGCGTTGCAAGCCGTTTGGCATCGCTTGCTTTGACAATGCGCGCCTTCAGACCAATGGAACCGGCGGCCCGGAGAATATCCTCAGCCCCCGCAGCCCCCTTCAGTGCATATTCCCGTGCGAGCGTCTCGGGCCGCGTGGCAATCCGGTAATATCCTGCGATTGCTGCCAGCGCCGAGAGGCCACTGTCAGGTGCTTGTCCACCAAAGACGTTTGCATCCTTGGACTCTGTCCCTGGGCTCACATTATCCATGATGAAGCCGTCGCGTGCTTGTGATCATGATTGTCTCCCCCACAATCCGTTACCTCAACGGCAACAAAATCCATGCCCCCCGCGCACAAAGGCGCGTCGTATATCCAAAAACGTTTGCCGACATTACCATGTCGCTAAAAATTGTCTTCAGAGCTTTAACGAGGCCCAGGAAGTGCGTCAACACCCCTGGGCCCCAATGCGATAACAGCTTCAAATCAAGCAGCAAGAGCCCTGGAATTGGATGCAGGCTGACTGACGAAGTGGAAGCTATCCGTGTGAGAGCTGGCGAACTGCTTGAACGCGTTTACGTCGTTCCATCCCGCCAACTGGATGCTGCTATTGCCGTCCTTGAGCAAGACACTCCCGTCCTGAAGCACTGCGCTGTTCAATACTTCATCCAGATTGCCGAAGATGGACGAGCTGAACTCAAGCACATCCTGTTCACCAGCATAGATGTTGAAGTCACTGATGACATCGTTACCGAACCCGACGGCATTGAAAGAGAAGGTGTCGTTGCCAAACCCACCTGATAATGTGTCATTACCCACACCACCATTGAGCTTGTCATTGCCTTCCCGTCCGAAAAGGGTGTCGTTGCCTTTTCCACCATTGAGCGTGTCGTTACCGGCAACGCCGATATGCGGCATGGATGGAACGGGCGGAGCCACCGATACGTTGACTTCGTATGGAACTTGCGACGGAACGGAGTTCGGATTGTCGTAATTTCCGACAACGATGTAGTAAGACCCTGTTGTCGTGACGGTATATGTCAGCGCCGAATCTGTGCTGCGACCAACCGAGCCGGGATCGCCACCACCGTCATCATTGTTGGCAACTTCGATACCAGCTCCGCCATTGTCCTGCATCAGCCTGATATAGCTGTCGAACGCACCAACGGTGTGGTCGATATCAACAGTGATGATAGACCCGGCATTCAGCGTTACCTTATAATAACCGGCAGCGCCATTACCAACCGCGTTAATGGTTGAGTGCGGCTTTGTTTCAGCATTGGCGATGTCTGCATCGGCCAATGTCGAGAACTTGCTGGTGAGGTCGAAAGCGTTGGCAAACGAAGTGTTCGTCGCATCGGCTCCCAAGGTGGCATAACTATCACCAAGACCAATTCCGGAAACCGGGAAAGGTTCGAAATCGCCGTCGAGGATATCGTTGCCGTCACCGCCGTTCAGGGTATCGTTACCGCCCTGTCCAACCAGTCGATTATCGCCAGCGGTTCCAGACAAAGTGTCATCAAAACTCGATCCGGCAATGCCTTCGATCGACACAAGAGTGTCCTCGCCGGTATTACCAGCCAGATCGATGTTTACGGCCTGAGTACTGTCGTAGAAGGCAACCATATCAAGGCCTTCGCCGCCATCGATATAATCCTTGCCAGCGCCGCCACCGATTGTGTCGTTACCGCCGCCGCCGCTGAGCCTGTTTACACCGGCATCACCGAAGAGGTTGTCGTCATAGGCCGAGCCGACGAGATTTTCGATCGACACGAGTATATCGCCTTTGACGCCACCGGTGGCATTACCTTCAGCGTCGCCGCCACTGGCAACACCTGTAGCAAGATTGACGTTAACGCCCTGCTTGCTCCGGGAGTCGGCACCGATTGTATAAACTGCGGTGTCATTGCCTTCACCACCGTTGAGATAATCGAAACCGGCACCGCCGATCAGAATATCATCACCGGCATCGCCGTAGAGAATATCGGCATCGCGGGCACCATCGAGTATGTCATTTCCATCACCGCCGTTGAAGACGTCGCCGCCGCCAAGGCCCTGGAAATGGTTGTCCGCACTGTTGCCAATAAACCGATCAATGCGATCATCCGAACCGATCAGGTTTTCAATGCTGTAGAACGTATCGCCGGTGGCTGTACCGCCGCTTGCAACATTTGTTTCCAGATTGACGAGCAACTGGAACGGGCTTTCATGGCTATAATCGACAGTGTCAGAACCGGCACCACCGATGAAGACATCCACACCATCCTGACCACGCAGAATGTCATCGCCTGCGCCGCCGTCCAGAATATCGTTACCCTGTCCGCCCTCGATGATATCGTTGCCGCCTTCGCCATAGAGCTTGTCATCACCGTCAAGACTTTCAGTCTGATCAGGCAACTGCGAAATCGGAATGGTATTGTTGATATCACGGCTGGCGAGAGAATCCCGACCACCGATGATGTGATCATCACCATTGCCGCCACGAATGGAATCGGCACCGTCGCCGCCATCCAGATAATCATTCCCTGCACCACCGAGCAGCAGGTCATTACCGGCGCCGCCGTCAAGCTCATCATTTCCTGCATCACCCGAAAGCCGGTCATTGCCCGCAAAGCCAGCGATTTTGTCATCACCGGCGCCGCCAATCAGCTCGTTATTGCCATCATTACCCAGAATGATGTCGTTGAACGCGCTGCCGACACCCTTTTCGATGTAGTAGTCTGTGGCATCGGCATTATGGCCCTGATAAATAACAACATTGTTGTTATGGCCATTGACGCTGGACCAGCGGCCTGCCCGTAGATCAAGCGTTGTACCTGCTGTTGATCCGGAGAAATCCACCGTATCAAAACCGCCTGTGTCATGGATGACAAAGCCGATATCATGACCGTTTCCAGTCGTCTTTAGTTCATATCCAAGCTTGGTGCTGCCAAACCCGTAGACGTCGTTGCCGGTATTCAGCTGAACGTCCTGATATGTCCGCACTCCATTTGTGACCGTGGAATAATAGTGGCGAATGACCGCCTCAATATCACCGATCATCGGGGTGGTTGCCGACCATGCCGTGGTTTCGCCGACGTCAATACCGTCAAAATAGGACATGACGCTGTAACGCTGCTGATCATATACCCATGTGGCACCGGCCAGATAGGTGATCTGTTCGCCGCCGGGTCCGCCATAATTATAGACACCGGGGTGATTCAGTCCCCATTCATGGCCGAATTCATGGATGAACGTGTTGAAAATATATCCGCCCGGCGCGGTCTTATCCACCTCTGTATCGTGGAATCGTTGCCCGACACTGACATAATGGCCGCTGGAATAGGCGCTCCCGTCATCCTTCTCCCCGACTTCAGGGCTGACAACCTTCAAATATTCGCCCGATGTGACGAACTCGAACTTGAGCGGCGTGACCGTGGACCACTGCTGCAGCGCTGCCATTGCCGCTGCTTTATAATCCGGGTGATTGTTAAGTTCCTCCAGATTCACTTTGATAGGCTGCTGCGCCATCTCGGGCGTGAGATCCCGTTGCAGCGCGCCAAGATAATCGAGGAATGCCTCGTAATCGGTGCTCTTGCCGAATGTGTTGAGTGGAGTTTGATCGATGTTCTGCCATGATTTATCGCCGGGCACACTCGCGGCGCTGGATATTACTTCACTCGCAGAGAACTGCTGAGTGCTGGTAGGCGCATGTTTTTGAGGCATACCATTTTGACACAAAATGCACATTGTAACGAATCCCCTTGTTCATTTGGAGTACGCTTTTGTAATCACCTGTCGTAACTGTGAACGAACGGAAGTTGACCCATTCCGCCCGAGGTAACTTTACCTGACCGGCAATTCATGGTCGAAAAAACCAACAGTCAATATCTGCAACTATCAACAATCGTAACTAATTATGTCAGTATAAAATCACTGGACGCGTGACAAACAGTTGATTGGAATGAACAACAAATATTGCTGGCGGAAATAGGCTGAAAACTCTCACTTTTATCGAAAAACGATTCAAATTTTGAAGTAAATTTCAATCATATATACCTAATATATTGGTCGCATAATTTATATACATTCCCTGCCTTCACCTTTCGTATAATGGCGTTGTTTGCAAATTCTCAGAGGAATCGGTCATTGCCTTGCTGCCCGATTCAATCTTGCGCTCCCCGACGAATTGAAGTCCTCTCTGGCCCTGCTTTGAATCGGGAATCGCCCAGAGGGGAATAGAATGTCCTTCCAGAAAATCGATGAACTTGGCCACAAACTTGAGGCTTTGGAACACGCACTTGCGATTCTTGGCGCTGATGAGGCGACTCATATGGCCGTTGGTGGGGGCGAGAAGCGTGCTGAAGCCATGAGCACACTTGCCGGCATGTACCATCGTCAGGCGTCAGCGCCCGAGATTGCAGACTGGGTTGCTGCTGCAGAAGCTGAACCGCTCAGCGAGGAGCAGGAGACGGCTGTCAAAGAGTTCAAGCGGAACTATACCAATCTGACCTGCCTACCGGCCGAGTTTGTCGAGCGGCAGATGAATACACGAATTCGCTGTGAGCAGTTGTGGCGCGATCTGCGCGCCAAGAATGATTGGTCGGGATTTCTACCGGCACTTGAGGGCGTCGTTACACTGGCGCGCGAAGAAGCAGCCATGCGATCCGAAGTGCTTGGTCTTGGTCTCTATGACGCGATGATTGAACAGCACGATCCGGGCAATCGGACGGCCGAGATCTCGCCGGTATTTGCCGAACTGAAAAACTTCCTGAAGGATTTCGTTCCCGAAGCGCTTGCCGTGCAGGAGGAACGTCTGGCAAAACATCCGCTCAAACCACTGTCGGGCGTTTATTCCATCGACAAGCAGCGCGAGCTTGGCCTTGCCATGATGGCTGCCGTCGGGTTCGACCTTTCACACGGCAGCCTGTCCATATCGCACCATCCGTTCTGTGGCGGCGTACCGAGTGATGTTCGTATCACGACCCGTTACCGGACGACGGAGTTCCTCTCCTCACTCATGGGTGTGCTGCATGAAACAGGCCATGCGCTCTATGAACAGAACCTTCCCAAGCAATGGGCCCATTGGCCCGTGGGAAAAGCCCGCGGCATGGCGGTGCATGAAAGCCAGAGCCTGTTTGTCGAAAAGCAGCTTGGGCGCAATCCAGCATTTTGGCATTGGGCACTGCCTATTGTCGAAAAGCATCTGGGTGAAACATGGTCGATCGATGACATCATTCCCCATGTGCATCGGGTAGAGCGTGGGCTCATTCGAGTTGATGCCGATGAAGTCACCTACCCGCTGCATGTGATCCTGCGTTACGAACTGGAGCAGGATCTGATTCAGGGCCGGCTTGAGGCGGTTGATTTGCCGGAAGCGTGGGACGCAAAGATGCGCGAATATCTTGGTCTTTCCACGATAGATAATCCTGCCGATGGGCCCATGCAGGATGTGCATTGGGCTGGTGGTGCATTCGGCTATTTCCCTTCCTACACACTCGGCGCAATGATGGCTGCACAGCAATGGGCGGCGCTGACAAAAGAGCATCCCGCAGCCGATGATGATATTGCCAGAGGTGACTTTACAGCTGTCAATCACTGGCGCCGCGATAATATCTGGTCGCAAGGCTCGCGCTGGTCCACGCCGGAACTGCTCCGGCGCGCCACCGGCGAAAAGCTCAACGCGGACCATTTCATCGGGCATATCCGCAAGCGATATGGAGCAGCATAAACAGGACAATGGCGGAGTATCGTGAATTATAATTCATTGACTGAATTATATTGACAGTCCCATCGCAATGCGCTTAGTTACCCCTGCCAGCACTCGAGGAGGATTGCTGGCCTTCATAAGGAACAGCGGTCGCCGTTCAAGGCGCCACACACCAATGGGAGGGGCTTCGGCCTCGAGGAGGACACTTGCGCACTTTTTTGGGCACGACCGCCATGGCGGTCCTTGCGACCACACTTTTTGCATCACCATCCAGCGCGGAAACGGAAAATCCTTTTCGCTGCAAACCCGGCGAAAAATACGTCATGAACGTAATGGTTTCCGGCGTTGAATACTGGTTCCCCGTCTATGAAATGTTCAAACAGGCGGGCAAGCAGCTTGGCTGTGAGACAGCTTACACCGGCACACCTGAGTATGACGTCAATAAGCAGATCGCCAGCTTCGATCAGGCACTGGCGCAGAACCCGGCTGGTATTCTTGTTCATCCAATGAATTCCGATCCTTTCATCGAGCCGATCAACCGTGCCGTTGATCAGGGTACAGCCGTTGTCACCTTTGCTGCGGACTCGCCGCTTTCCAAGCGGATTTCCTTCATCACATCAGACAACAAGCGCGAAGGCATTTATGCCGCCGACGCGATTGCCACCAAGCTGGGCGGAAAGGGCGAATATGCCGTTCTTGAAAATCCGGGACAGGATAATCATGACCGGCGTGTCACAGCCTTCGTCGATCGTATGAAGGAGAAATGGCCTGACATGAAACTGGTTGGTCGCGCAGCGTCCAATCAAGACCCGACCAAAGCTTACCAGGGGTTGATGAGCATTGCTCAGGCCAACCCCAATCTGGCTGCTGTCTTCATGCCAGAGGCAAACTCGGCCATTGGGGCGGCGCAAGCCAACAAGGAAAGCGGCGGCAAGATTCTCGTCATGTGCGCCGACGTCAACGCCAATATTCTGGATATGATCAAGGCCGGTCAGGTCTTTGGCTCGATCAACCCAAATCAGGGCATGCAGGGCTATATGGGCTTCATGCTTCTGTGGTTCGCCAAGCATCCGGAACTGATCGATCCGATGAACGATGCGAAGCGTGCTGGTTCCAACCCGATGAGCATCCCCTTCGTCGACAATGGTCTGTCCATTGTGACAGCCGACAATGCGGATGACTTCTTCTGGGACAAGTACCTGAAGCGCCGCGGCACCAAGGGTATTGACGAGTAAGGTTCGTCGTCAGCTATCCAGACCGGCAAGGTCTGGGTAGCCTTGGAAACAACGGGGGAAAGCGCGATGTCACAGGAACCGGTTTTGAGTATCCGCGATATCACCAAGCATTTTGGTGCGGTGAAAGCGCTGACAAATGTCGATTTTGCTTTGGCGAAAGGCGAGATTCACGCGCTTTGCGGCGAGAATGGCGCTGGCAAATCCACCCTTATGAATATTCTGGCCGGAGTGCTTCAGCCTGATGACGGGGAAATCCTGCTTGACGGCAAGCCTCAGAAGATTTCGTCCCCTTCTGTGGCACAATCCCTTGGCATTGGGCTTGTGCATCAGGAGATCGCACTTTGCCCCGATGCAAGCGTTGCCGAAAACATTTTTATGGCGACAACCAGTCGCCGCCGGTCTTTTCTGATGAATTACCGCAAGCTGGAACGCGACGCACAAAAGGTCATGAACAGGCTTGCATCCATCGATGTTCGCCAGAAGGTCGGTGATCTGACAATTTCCAGCCAGCAATTGGTGGAGATTGCCAAGGCACTCACACTCGATTGCCGCGTGCTGATCTTTGACGAGCCGACGGCTGCATTAACCGAGGCAGAAACGCGCATACTCTTTGAGATCATCCGCGAGTTGAAGGCACATGGTATTTCCATCATCTATATCAGTCACCGGATGGCAGAAATCTTCAGCCTGTGCGACCGGGTAACGGTGCTGCGCGATGGGCGCTATGTCTCCACTGAAAATATCGCTGACGTAACACCGGATGATGTGGTGCGCCGCATGGTTGGGCGCGAGATCACGCAGCTTTATCCGCCAAAACAGGAGAAAGCCGCGCGCTCGGATGAGACAATCTTGTCGGTTCGCAATCTTGGCGACAGAAACCGGTTTGGCAATGTGTCCTTCGATCTGGCTAAGGGTGAAATCCTTGGCATTGGCGGGTTGATCGGCTCTGGACGCACGGAGATCGCCGAGGGCATTTGCGGGCTGCGCACGATTGCCGAGGGTGAGGTACGCCTGCACAATCAGCCGCAAAGCATTCGAAACTATGCGGACGCGGTAAAAGCGGGAATTGCCTATCTCTCGGAGGACCGGAAGGGTTCAGGCGTTTTCCTTGATTTGTCGATTGCCCAGAACATTTCAGTCCTCAATCTGAAAGCCGTAACCGGTCATCTGGGCCTGATCGATGCAAAGGCCGAGGGGCAGCTTGCTCGCGATTTCGCGCAGCGGCTTGGCGTGCGCATGAGCCATGTAGACATGCCGGTATCATCGCTCAGCGGTGGCAATCAGCAGAAAGTCGCCATTGCCAAGCAGCTTGCGGTGCAGCCCAAGGTCATCCTGATGGATGAACCGACGCGCGGCATTGACGTTGGCGCAAAATCGGAAATCCATCTTCTGCTGCGCGAGCTTGCGCGTTCAGGCATCGGCATCATCGTTATTTCCTCCGAACTTCCCGAATTGCTTGGCCTGTGTGACCGGGTGCTGGTCATTCGCGAGGGCGCCGTAGCAGGCGAGCTTGGCAGCGAGGAGATGAGCGAAGAAGCAATTATCCGGCTCGCATCGGGCCTGAAACAGACACAAGACGGGCAAACAACGCATGCATCAGAACATGCAGCCTGAAGAGAAGACAGTGGGAGATACACCAATGGCAGTCGATACGATGATGGCAAAGGATATGCGGGGTTCGCCCTGGAAGAAATTGGGATCGATGCGCGAAGCAGGCCTGATCGCCATCATCCTCGCCCTTTGCATTGCCATGAGTTTCGTCTCTCCGCACTTTCTGACACTCGGCAACTTCCGCGCCATGCTGATGAGCTTTTCGGTGGAGGGTATTGTCGTTGTCGGTATGACCATCCTTCTGATCGTCGGCGGCATCGATCTTGCCGTTGGGTCGGTTGTCTGCTTCGCCATGGTGCTGTCAGGCACGCTGTTCCTCGCCGGGCTTGACCCATGGATAGCCTCGCTCATTGGTATTTTTGCCAGCGGGCTGATTGGCGGTGTCATGGGATTCTTTGTAACGGTGGTGGGGCTCAATCACTTTATCACCTCGCTGGCGGGCATGGTGATCGTGCGCGGCCTCTGCCTGATCATCACTAAGGGAACGCCGCTTTCGCTCTTCACATTGCCACCAGCATTCAAAGCCGTGGGTCAAGGTTCCTTCCATGGCGTGCCCTATGTCATTCTCATCTTCTTTGCGGTTGTTGTCCTCTTCGATTTTCTGCTTCGGCGCGCGACTGCTCTGCGTAAGGTTTTCTATACGGGCAGCAATGAAAAGGCTGCTCTCTATTCCGGCATCCGGACAAAACAGGTGAAGTTCTGGGTGACGGTTCTTTGCTCGACGCTCGCTGGTTTTGCCGGTGTTATCTACATGTCGCGCTTTGGAGCAGCGACGCCCACATTCGGGGTTGGCATGGAGCTAAATATCATTGCCGCGGCAGTCATCGGCGGTGCCTCGCTCAACGGCGGATCTGGCACAATTCTCGGCGCCATCCTTGGCATAGCTTTGCTGTCCCTCGTCACCAGCTCTCTGGTTCTGCTTGATGTCTCCGTCTACTGGCAGGACATGATAAAAGGCTGCATTCTTTTGGCCGCAGTCTCCATCGACCATTTCCTGCATAAGCGGAAGGCCTCCTGATCATGGCACTTATCAAACTCAACCAGAAACATGTGGCACCACGCGAGGAAATCGTCATTGCGCGGCAGATGCATCAGGCACTCGTCCTGCATTTTCTGGAAGGACTGACGCAAGCGCAGATTGCCGAGCAGCTCGGGATTTCACAGCCAACCGTCAATCGTCTTATCAAGCGCGGCCGTCAGCTTGGCCTTGTCGAGATCAAGGTCAAATCGCCAGTTGAACCTCTTGTTGATATGGAAGAGCAATTGCTGGCACTTGGCGGCATCAGCCGGGCAATTGTTGTACCAACCGTATCAGACAATCCACAAACGGCCCTTCAGGCGGTGGGTGAAGCCGCTGCACGGCTGCTGCTCGAAGAGATCACCGATGGTGATACGATCTGCATTACCGGTGGCAAGGGCGTCAGCGCCGTGGTTGCCGGGTTGCAGGCGCCGCGCCGTTTTGATGTCGAGGTAATCCCGGCAACTGGCTGTGTTCAGGGCAAGCACTATACCGACGTGAATCATGTCTCGACCCTGATGGCTGACAAGCTCGGCGGGCGCGCTTACCAGATTCATGCGCCGCTCTTTGCCGACAGTTCCGCCGAGCGTGCCATGCTGATCAATATGCGTTCGGTTGCTGATGTTTTTAAACGGGCACGCGAAGCGAAAATCGCCGTGGTGGGTATTGGTTCCATCCTGTCCGATGACTCAAGCTATTATGACCTGCATCCTTCTTCCAGCACGGATCGCAAGGCTATCGAGCATTCCGGTGCGCGCAGTGAATTGCTCGCCCACCTGCTCGATGATCGGGGACAGGTTTGCGACTACAGCCTGAACGGGTCGCTGGTTTCGCTGACGCTTGAGGAATTTGCATCCATTCCAACCAAAATTGGCGTGGCAAGCGGGCAAAACAAGGCGCGGCCAATCCTGAGTATTATGCGGGGCAATCACTTGGATACGCTGGTGACAGACGAAGCGACGGGGCAACGCATTCTTGATATTGCCGCTGAAGGAGGACGGATATGAGCAACGAACAACTGACGCGGGCCATTGGCAAGTCAGGCGTGCAGGCATCGGCCGTTGGGCTCGGAACCTGGGCCATCGGCGGCTGGATGTGGGGCGGCACGGACGAGCAGGAGTCGATTGCCGCCATTCAGGCTTCACTGGATGCTGGCGTGACACTCATCGACACGGCCCCCGCCTACGGGCTTGGACGATCAGAGGAGATTGTTGGCAAGGCGCTAAAAGGTCGCCGCGACAAGGCAGTCATTGCCACCAAATGCGGCCTTGTCTGGCATACCCAAAAAGGCACGCACTTTTTCGATCAGGACGGCAAGCCGGTTCATCGGTATCTCGGTCGCGATGCCATCTTTCATGAAATCGAGGAGAGCCTGAAGCGTCTTGGCACTGACTATATCGATCTCTACATCACCCATTGGCAGGACCCGACCACACCAATCGAGGAAACCGTGCGGGCGCTGGAAGATTTGCGCAAGGCCGGAAAAATCCGGGCCATTGGTGCAAGCAATGTCAATCTTGCCGAATTGAACGCCTATATCGGAACCGGATCTCTGGACGCGATACAGGAGCGGTTCAGCATGATTGACCGCGAACTCGAGACCGACTTGTTACCAACAACGCGAAAAGCTGGTGTTGCAACGCTGAGCTATTCATCACTGGCACTGGGGCTACTCTCCGGGACCATTGATCCGGACCGTGTTTTCTCTGGTGATGATCAGCGAAGAGGCAATCCGCGCTTTTCCGTCGGCAACAGATTGAAGGCAAAGCAATTTGCCGATGCCATCCGTTCTGTTGCGGACAAGCATGGTGCCAGTATCGCCCAGATTGTGATTGCCTGGACACTGGCCCAACCGGGCGTGACCTTTGCGCTGTGCGGGGCGCGCAATCCCGATCAGGCGCTTGACAATGCGCGGGCTGGAACAATCCGGCTCGATACCGGAGACCTATCGGCCATTGACGCGGCCATCGCAGTGAAACTGGCAGATATGGACAGGTAAACAGGCTGTATCATGAACCGTGAAGAGATATTTGACGGACTTCGTCGGAGTCCGAAGGTGGACGTGTGCGTTGTCGGTGGCGGTATCAACGGCATCAGCGTGTTCCGCGAACTGGCCTTGCAGGGCGTCAACGTGCTGCTTGTGGAGAAACATGACTATTGCTCCGGCGCGAGCGCAGCCCTGTCACGTATGGTGCATGGCGGCCTGCGTTATCTCGAAAATGGCGAATTCAGTCTGGTGCGCGAGTCTCTCGTTGAGCGGGATCGCTTGTTGCGCAACGCGCCTCACCTTGTTGCGCCATTGCCGACAACGGTTCCGGTCTTTGATATTTTCTCCGGTCTTGCCAATGGCATTGTCCGGTTTCTGGGCTTGAGCCGCAGACCAAGCCGGCGCGGCGCTATTGCAGTCAAAGCTGGCTTGAGTATCTACGACTTTCTGACGCGCAAGCGCGCATTGATGCCGCGCCATAGGTTTCGCGGACGGCAGGCAACACTTGCCAAATGGCCAGCGCTTAATCCTGCTATCAAAAGTTCGGCCACCTATCACGACGCCTGGGTCAAACATCCTGAGCGTATCGGGATTGAGCTGCTGCAGGATGGGCTGTCAGCCGGGAACCATGCATATGCGCTGAATTATACCGAACTTAGGCGAACCGACCAGGGCGGTTTTGTCGTGCAAGACCATATCGCAGGTACGATGATGTCAATCGATCCCGCTTTCATCATCAATGCGACGGGTGGCTGGATCGACATCGCAAATACCGCCCTGCTCCCCAAAGCGGCACCGTCCAACCCATTGATGGGAGGCACGAAAGGCTCGCATCTGATCATCGATAATGCCGAACTCGCCGCCGCCCTAGACGGTCACATGATCTATTACGAGAATGAGGACGGGCGTATCTGCATCCTCTTTCCCTACCTTGGCAAAGTTCTGGTTGGTTCGACCGATATCCGCGTCGATGATCCGGAGAGCGTTTATTGCGAACCTGATGAACGGGATTACATCCTGCAATCGCTTGCCTTCGTGCTGCCTGATATTCGCATTCATCCGGAGGAAATCGTTTTCCAGTTTTCGGGCGTTCGTCCACTCCCCGCAAGCAAGGATAATTTCACAGGGCGCATCCCGCGCGACCACTATTGCACGATTGTTGAAGCCGGCGAAAATGAACCGCCGGTGCTGTGCATGATCGGTGGCAAATGGACAACCTTTCGCTCCTTCGGTGAACTCGCTGCCGATATGACATTGGAACGTCTGAAGCGGATGCGGCAAGTAACAACCACAGCGCGCGCCATCGGTGGCGGACGGGAATTCCCGGATAATATAAGTGAATGGATTGCTCGCCTGTCATCTGCCACGGGCGTTTCCCCGAAGCGGATGATCGAACTGTTTGAACGCTATGGCACCGATGCCGAGGCAGTGGCGCGCTTTATTGCCGAGAGTCCCGATAAAGCTATGCCCCACGCCGGATATTCGGTTCGGGAAATGCTGTTTCTCATCCTCAATGAAGCCGTCGAACACCTTGACGACCTTTTACTGAGGCGCACCACTTTGGCCATTAGCGGCCAACTGTCGCTCGACATGGCGCAAGCGGCGCTCGATCTGCTTGCACACGAAAGAGATTGGGCGCCAGCACGCCGAACGGCGGAGCTGAACCGCTTCCTCAAGCTTCTCGCCGAACGCCATGGCATCGGCCTCGACACACTCACCGCACGCAATGAACAAGGAATACACTATGCGAAACAATCATAAGGTTCGTATGAACCGCCTATTTGGTGCCGGACGCTGCCTCGATGTGGCAATCGATCATGGTGTTTGCAACGAACCATCCTTTTTGAACGGCCTTGAGGATATGGAAGGCGTGGTGCGTGCACTGGTAGCGGCTGGCCCAGATGCCATTCAGATGAATTATGGTCAGGCTGATCTTTTGCAGAATGTGCCCGGCAAGGATAAGCCCGCCCTTGTCATGCGTATCGACATGGGAAATCCTTATAATGCCATCCGTCATCGCGATATGTGGGCCGTCCTGCAAAATGAGGCCGAGCCGCTGATCGGCGCAATTGCAATGGATGCGGCCTGCGTTGTCGTCAATCTCTTCATGCTTCCCGATGAGCCAGACCTGTTCCGCCAGTGCGTCCAAAACATTGCCCGCGTGCGGGCCGATTGCGACAAATACGGTATGCCGCTGATGATCGAACCGCTTGTCATGCAGCCGGTGACAGAACGCGGCGGCTATATGGTGGATGGTGATGCGGACAAGATCGTCACGCTGACCCGCCTTGCCCGCGAGATGGGCGCTGATATCATCAAGGCGGACCCTACGACATCAGCGGAAGATTTTCATCGGGTGGTGGAGGCCGCACGCTGTCCGGTACTCGTACGGGGTGGCGGGAAGGAGGATCTGCGCCTTGTTTTTGAAAAGTCGGCAGCTTTGATGCAGCAGGGTGCCGTTGGCATGGTTTATGGGCGGAACATCTATCAGCACGCCAACCCGAGCGCCGTGGTACGCGGGTTGATGGCCATTATCCATGACAATGCCAGCGGCGAGCAAGCCTACGCGCTCTATCAGCAGAGCTGATAATAAAACAAGAACCTGAGGAGGGGTTCCGTATGGGAGAGTATCTATTGGGTCTTGATGCTGGCAACACCATCATCAAGGCGATCATCTTCGACCGGCAAGGCAATGAAATTGCATCGGCGGCTGAGGAAGGGCACAGCAACATGCCCTACCCCGGCCATGTTGAGCGCGGGCTGGACGAACTCTGGACCAATGCCCGAACGGTCATTCAAAGATGCATCAACGAGGCCGGAATAGATCCGGAGCAGATTGCTGCAATCGGCTGTGCCGGACATGGCAATGGACTGTACACACTCGACCGCGCGGGCAAACCCCTGCTCGCCATCCAGTCTCTCGACACACGCGCAGCCGATCTGGTGGAAGAATGGCAGGCGCAGGGCGTTGGCGACCGCACCTATCCGATTGGCTTGCAGCGCCCATGGCCATCGCAGACGCCGACGCTCCTCGCCTGGATCAAGCGCCACCGGCCCGAAACATTTGGCAAGATCGGCACCGTCTTTCTCTGCAAGGATTTCATCGTCAACCGATTGACCGGCAAGCGGGTGAGCGAGATGTCCGATATGGCGGGATGTGGTCTCTTGAACGTCGCAGAGCGCCGTTATGATCAGGAACTCATGACCGCATTCGGGCTTGGTGAGTGCATGGATCTTTTGCCAAAGCTCATTGAAAGCGCCGATATAGCCGGAACAGTAACGCAGGAAGCAGCGGAAGCGACGGGTCTCGCCGCCGGAACGCCAGTTATTGGCGGGCTTTTCGATGTGATCGCTTCGGCGATTGGCTCGGGCGTAACCCGAACAGGTGCAGCCTCAATCATCGCCGGTACATGGAGCATCAATCAGGTGGTTGTCGATACGCCTCGCCTTGAAGAACCGTTCTTCATGTCATCGACCTTTGATCGCGAGCGTTATATGGCAATCGAGTCGAGCGCGACATCGGCGGCCAACCTTGAATGGCTCGTGCGCGAGTTTTTCCATGGCGAACAGCCGGACGGGCGCTCGCCATTCGATGTCTGCTGTGAGCTGGCATCAACGATAGAACCAGCCGCGAACGACCCGATCTATCATCCATTCCTTTATGGAGCCCAGCAGGACGGCAATGCCCGGGCAGGTTTTTATGGTGTTGCCGGATGGCATACGAAAGGCCACTTGATCCGCGCTTTGCTGGAAGGCGTGGCATTTGGCCATCGCCAGCATATCGAGACATTGCGAGCGGCCGGTGCCAATTTTGACGAAGCTGTACTGTCGGGCGGCGGTTCACGCAGCCTGTTCTGGCCACAGATTTTCGCGGATGTGCTCGGTGTCCCCGTCACAGTCGCGCGTTCGAGCCAGACTGGGGCACTCGGTGCAGCGATAGCGGCGGGCACGGCCGTTGGCATATTCGCTGACTTTGAGGCTGGTGCCAGTGCGATGGTTAGCGCCGATCGCCATTATCGACCCGACGCAACAAGGGCGGTTCATTATGCCCGCCGCTATCAGCTCTACCGGGATATTGCCGATGCTATGGCCCCAATCTGGAAGCGTATGGCGGCGCATGAACCTGCAGCGACCGGAGTAGCCGCGTGAACGGGAGGCACAGTCAAACGGCAGTAGATGAAGGCGTCTATGACTTTATCATTATTGGAGCCCGAAGAACCGCGTTCTCCTGCTCGAAGCAGGTGGCAGTGATCGATATCACTGGATTCATGTGCCTATCGGTTATCTCTATTGCATGGGTAATCCTCGAACCGACTGGATGATGAAAACCAACGCGGAAACCGGCCTCAACGGACGCTCGCTTCCCTACCCGCGCGGCAAGGTGCTTGGCGGCTGTTCGTCCATCAATGGCATGATCTACATGCGCGGACAGGCAGCCGATTATGATGGCTGGCGGCAGGCCGGTAATACCGGCTGGGGTTGGGATGATGTACTTCCCTACTTCGTGAAATCCGAAGACAATTATCGTGGCTCGTCTTCCATGCACGGCGGGGGCGGTGAGTGGCGCGTGGAACAGCAACGCCTTTCATGGCCCATTCTTGATGCGTTCCGCGATGCAGCGGAAGAGCTTGGGATCAAGAAGACCGACGATTTCAACTCAGGCGATAATGAAGGATCAGGGTATTTCGAGGTCAATCAGCGTGGCGGTGTTCGTTGGAACACGACAAAGGCGTTCCTTCGCCCGGCTCTGAAGCGGCCAAATCTTCGCGTATTGACGGGTGCGGAGGTCCAAAAGCTCGTATTCACCGGCAAGCGCGCAACAGCTATCCGCTACCAAAAGGACGGGCGGCTTTGCAAGGTAACGGCTACCGGGGAAATCATCCTATCCGCTGGTGCGATCAACTCACCCAAAATCCTTGAACTCTCGGGAATCGGGAGTCCTGAAATAATAAAGGAAGCGGGAATTGAGCCCCTCCACGACCTTCCCGGTGTTGGCGAGAATTTGCAGGATCACCTGCAGATACGCACGGTTTTCCGCATCGAAGGTGCGAAGACACTGAATCAGCTTTACCATAACCTTTTCACACGAGCAGGTATGGGATTGGAGTATATTCTCCGTCGATCCGGTCCCCTCTCCATGGCACCGAGCCAGCTCGGTATTTTTGCCAAGAGCGACCCAGCATTGCTGACGCCAGATCTTGAATATCATGTCCAGCCACTTAGCACCGATCGGCTTGGTGAACCGCTGCACCGCTATCCCGCTGTGACGGTTTCCGTTTGCAATCTGCGCCCGGAAAGCCGCGGTACGGTACATATCTGCGGACGAGATGCAGGTGAGCAACCTCATATCAGGCCAAACTATCTGTCCACTACCGGTGATAGGCTGCTCGCTGCCGGATCGATCCGCCACGCGCGCAATCTCATGGCGACTAGGACTCTGGAGAAATATCAGCCGATTGAGATGCTACCGGGTACGCAATACCAAAGCGATGACGAGTTGATCCACCGCGCCGGAGATATTGCCACAACGATCTTTCATCCCGTTGGGACATGCAAGATGGGCAATGACAACAGGTCTGTCGTTGGCCATGACTTGCGGGTGCATGGGCTGGAAGGATTGCGCGTTGTCGATGCCTCCATCATGCCGACAATTGTCTCCGGCAACACAAACTCGCCTGTCATCATGATCGCAGAAAAGGCTGCCGATCTTATTCTGGAACGGCGCTGAAAGCGTCAAAATTTGTCTGTGAAGAATTGGGACATAGAGACAATCTCCCGCGAATAACTGTAAACTGCCGACCAAGACAAAGGACATGATTTGGAAACGGCGCTTTACCTTCCCATCAAAGGCTTCCTCGAAGAAGCAGGCTATGACGTAAAGGGCGAGATCGTTGGCTGTGACATCGTTGCCCTTTCCGACGGCGAGCCGCCGCTCGTTGTCATTTGCGAACTAAAACTCAGTTTCAATCTTGAACTTATTTTACAGGCTGTCGACCGCGCCACGGCAAGCGATGAAGTCTGGATTGCAGCTCGGGTTTCAGCCAAGGGGAAAGGACGCGAAAGTGATCGCCGTTTTCGTAACCTCTGCCGCCGCCTCGGCTTTGGCATGCTTGGCGTTGCCGATAACGACGTCGTCAGCGTCATTGTGAGCCCCGAAGCGCCGATGCCTCGAAAGAATGCGCGTAAACGATCACGTCTTGTCAGGGAACATCAGCGACGCAAGGGAGATCCGACGTTAGGCGGCGGAACGCGCAAACCCATTATGACGGCCTATCGTCAGCGCGCCCTCGCCTGCGCTCAGGCTTTGCAGCAAGGTCAACTGCGCCCACGCGATTTGCGTGACACGGCGCCCGATGCGGCAAAGATTCTGCTGACGAATGTTTACGGCTGGTTCGAGCGCGTCGATCGCGGCGTTTACGCATTGACAGAGCTGGGTATCGAAGCTCTCAAACGTTGGCCGCCGCGACCGGTGAGCGAAGTCAATCTGCCCGAATAGTACGAACTTACTATAGGCTTATGCCTGTTCTAGTTCCGGCACGGTGCTGTCGAGAACCTGCTCGGGATCTCCCGGCTGCACCAGGTGGATGTTCGCACCACTTGTTCCCGCGCCCAATCCCGGTTTCAGAACCTGCTGACCATCATAATGCCCACCATTCTGGGTGCGGAACGGGATAGGTTGCTCGTTGAACAGGTTCGCAATGCGGAGCTTATATGCTTCGGCTATCACTGGCCAATCGGCTTCGGAGAGCCTGTTGCTCTGGTAAATTGTAAAGGGCGGCAGCACGTCCATACCCGGATAGAAAAGCATTCCGTGCTGGATAGGCCAGAGAATATCCTCAATCCGTCCGTTTACACCGCGCTCGCTATAGTGCGGTTCCCGGCCCCCAATCGTGACGGCAAGCATGGCCCGTCGCCCGCTAAGAGTGCCTTCGCCGTAACGATCTCCCCACCGTTCACCACCATGTGCGCCGATGCCATAGGCGAAGCCATAAGCGAAAACCCGATCAACCCAGCCTTTCAAAATGGCGGGCATACCAAACCACCATAGCGGGAAACTGAACAGCACGGCGTCCGCCCATAACAGCTTTTGCTGCTCGGCAGCGATGTCAGGAGACTGGGTGCCTGATGCAAGAGCATGGCGAGACTCCGCGATATAGTTCAGGCGATCAGGCTTGGCCTCCTCAAGAAAATCCTGCCGGTCCGCGATAGCCTTCCAGCCCATGGCATAGAGATCGGAGACCTGCACTTCGTGCCCCTGTGCGATGAGGGTTTCGACAGCCAGATCTTTCAGAGCGCTGGTCAGCGATTTCGGTTCGGGATGCGCGTGAATAATTAGAACATTGCTCATTGGCTTACTCCTGATTTCAATGAACTTTATGTGGCCCAGACTCTGCCATTCTTGAAATCGAAGTTTTAATGTGCTGGTATAATTTACATGGATATCAACCGCCTCGACCTGAACCTGCTCGTTACTCTGGATACGCTGCTTGCCGAGCGGAACGTCACCCGTGCAGCCAAGCGGCTGAACCTCAGCCAACCGGCTCTATCGGCGCGACTTGCCCGGTTGCGGGATATTCTGGGGGACCAGCTGTTATTACCGGTTCAGCGCGGCATGGTGCCGACCCAGCGTGCGCTGGAGTTGCAGACGCCATTGCATGAGGCACTGGAAAGTGTTCGGCGGGTTGTTGCGGAAGGCGCTTCGTTTGAACCATCTACCGCCGTCGCCACGATATCCATCGTCGCCAGCGATTACGTGCAATATTCCATATTGATGCTTCTTGCCGACGCATTACGCACGGAAGCGCCGGGAGTGAGGATCGCCTGGCGATCCATTGAAGCGTCGCAACTTATACCGCCGATGGAACGCGGCGAAGTTGATCTGGCGCTCATCACGCCCGATTTCGCGCCGGAACAGCTACGCATGAGAAAACTCTATCGCGAACGCTATGTTGCCATTGTCCGCACTGACCATCCAATCGTGCGGGGAAGCATCGATCTGGATATTTTTTGCGCACTTGATCATGTCATTGTCTCGCCGCAGGGCGGCGGCTTCACCGGACCGACGGATGAGGCACTTGAAGCTGTCGGGCGCAACCGGCGTGTTGTCCTGTCCACGCCGGGGTTTCTTATGGTGCCGGAACTGATTGAGCGGTCGGATATGATCGCGCTGGTTCCCTACCGAATAGCGCGGGATCGCTCGCAGCGGCTGCAAATATTGGAGCCGCCCCTGATCGTTCCGGGCTTCAATATAGCGATGGTCTGGCACGACAGGACGACGACGCATCCCGTGCAACGCTGGCTGCGGGAGAAGATCGCGGCAATTGCGACCGGTGATCCCGGCCCCGCGTGATAACGGCGCGCAAGGCAAACTGGTCCCGCGTCTTACCGCCCTTCACGCTTTAGTTAAACTTTATCCCTTTGTGCTAAATCCCATTGCAGCAAGATTATTTGATCCGCTCCGTCAGGACGGTCTAAGAGGTGTGATGTAATGACAGAAACCGAACCGGAAAAACGAGCCCTCGGCGACAGCGATCGAAAGCTCTTGAGTCACTTGAGAATACACCGGCGAAAAAACCGCGATCTCAAGCCTGCCAAACTGGCACCCAATCTAACTCCGGGTCAGAGGATAGCCGATCAGGTTGCCGCAACCATGGGGTCCTGGCCCTTCATCATCATTCAGACGGTAATATTGTTTGTCTGGGTTGTGTTGAACGTCACCGCCTATGTACAGCGGTGGGACCCCTACCCGTTCATTCTCCTCAACCTCGCCCTTTCCTTTCAGGCAGCCTATGCGGCGCCGTTCATCATGATGAGCCAGAACCGCCAACAGGATATAGATCGGAGAGATGCGGAAAACGATTACAAGATCAATATCAAAGCTGAACTTGAGATCGAATTGCTGCACGAGAAGATGGAGCTTCTGCACCAGAAGATCGATTTTCTAAGAGAAAAGGAAGTGCTGTCTCTTATAGAGGAAGTCCGGCGTCTCTGCGATCAAAGAGCCGGTAAATAGCTATAGCACGAACAGGATGCGTGCAGCCATGCAAGCATGGCTGCACTGCGGGGTCACGCGTCCCGGGAAAATACGATTGCCGTGAAAAGCAGAACCCCGGCAAGCACGATGAATGACCCGATGCCAACCAACGCGTCCATTGCAGGGTTACCCAGCGCCATCAAATAGAGTCCGACAATCATGACAACAACGCCAATCGTGTAGATGGCAAATTGTATTATCGGCAGTCTGCCACCTGCCTTTGCCGGATTGAGCGCAAAATAACTCCCGAATATGGCGCAACTGACCCAGCCAAGCAGGTTGAGATGAGCATGGGCCGGATAGGCGCTATGATCACCCGATATGCCCATATGCAGGCCCATGATGATGCCAGCCAGAAAGAGGATCGTTGCGGTCTTGAAATAGAGGTGTGAAATCCGTGGCATGATGCGCTCTCTTGTTGTGCTGCCGCACCGCGACAATGATATCGCGGGTGGCGAGCCTGTTTTGTTGACCGAGGCAATGCATCCCTCTTCCCTCAGGAAATATGATGCGCCTCTTCGTCATATGTGCTGTCTTTGCCCGAGAGAGTCGGGGTGTGAACAGTTGTCATTTGCCAGCCAGTTGCGCGGCAAATAAGCCTGTTTGCTTGGATCGCGGTATCGGAGATCAAACGGAGAGAGATTTGAAACTCGCCGTCATCGGGCCGCCGCTTCTGACAGGTTCTTGACGGAACCAATGAGTTTGTGGCGCCCGTCCTGAAGGTGTTCCGTCAATTTCTGTACTGCGAGCAATTCATCGCCCTGACGGCACGCCGTTATAATTCCCCTATGTCCAGTGTTCGAAATACTTCGAAAATCGATATTTGACATGAAGATGCGAACATAGCGGTCAGCGGCACCATGCTGGGCTTCAATAAGCGACAGCAGCCGTGTGTTGTGGCATGGATTGTACAGCGTCATGTGAAACGCCAGATTCAACGTGCCCCAAAGGCTGATACTGGGCTCTTCGTCAATCTGGTCCTGTATGCGCTCCGCTTGATCCAAAATCTCTGTGGTCAAAAAGGGAAAGGCCAGACGCAATGCTGCGCTTTCAAGCAACTCCCGCACCGTAAAAATCTCGCTTATTTCCACCGCATCCATCTGCGCGACGAAAGCACCACGAGTCGGATGAATGGAAACCAATCCCTCCGCCTCCAGCAATCGCAATGCATCACGAACAGGCATACGGCTGACACCAAATCGTGATGCCAGATCGTCCTGCCGCAGAGCCGCACCTGATGAAATCGTACCTTTGACGATAGCTTCGCGCAAAGTGTTGGCAACTTGGTCTGCCGCCGTCTGCGGCTTCTTCATCTCACTGCCGAACAGCTTGTCCAACGGACTCATTTCACCCCCTTATACTTTTCATCTGGACATGCCTGAGAGGGCTATTGAATGTCAACTCACGAACTTGTATACGAGTATCCCAAATTAAGCCGGTACAGAAAATGACGGAACTCCAGACGGCCTTGTCCCTCCGGGCCATTCAAGTTTCATCTCCATCAATGCTGATTTCGCAGACTTAAAAGGTTCAAGCATGTCACCTCGCTCGTTCAAACCATCGCGACCCGAAAAGATCGCGAGGACTGGGCGGATCGAGAATCTCGGTATCCATATTCACAATAGATTTGACCATTCGCCGCCCTGTTCAGCGAATTCGTAGCTTCCAGCATTTGCGAAATTCATGACGCAGCGTGCGGTCGGGATCAGAAGGAATTGAGAATGATTGAAACATCCCTAGCGCAGATTACTGGGCTGATTGGCCAGATTTATCTGGCCGCCTTCGATCCAACGCAATGGACGCCAGCCATTCAGTCAACACGCCAACTGCTCAACAGTTCGGCCGTATGCCTCACCAATCACGCCAACAACGGAACAGCAACCTGGTCGTTCAATACCGATCAAGATGAGGGATACTTTCGCAAATACGTCGAAGAACACACCCAGACAAATCCCTACGTGACCTCGCTATCGGCAGGACCATTGCATCGCATCGTCGCCGACAGAAATCTTTTCGATGTGGATACGTTCCGGCGCAGCACCTTCTGGAACGAATGGATGAAGCCGCAGGATATGTATGATGGCTTATGCTGCAAACTTAACCACACGGCGACGGGCCTTACATTCGTCGACATCAGGCGTGGCCCCAACCAGCCATCTTTCGAAAACAGCGAAGCCGAACTTTTTGCGCTTCTTACTCCACACTTCGAACGGGCAAGCCAGATCAACGAACAGATGCGGCTTGCCAATGCCTTGACGGCAACCTTCTCCCGCCTGCCCTTTGGCGCGGTGGTGGTGGATGCGGATCTGCGTATTCTCGAAATGAATGACCCGGCCGGAGTGCTGCTTGATACGGGCCATGCTGAGCTGACGCGGCGTAATGGCTTTCTGACGGTCCAATCCCAGTCATTGCGTCAGTTGAAAAAGCTGGTTGCTGAAGCATGTGGCCTTCACATGAACGGCGTGGTCGGCTCAGGTGGCCGTGTCATTATTGAATCCTCCACGGATGCCGGGCAGGTGGCCGATTATGTGCTGGAAATTGCACCCGTGTTTGATTCACCCTTTGCCGGATTGACGAGCGGTCGCTGCGCCATTGTCATCATCAAGAAGATCGACATGGGTAATCCTGATGGTTTCGATGAGCAGATCAGGGCAATCTTTAAACTGACACCGTCGGAATCCCGATTGGCTGCGCTGCTCGCCAGCGGCTTTTCCCTGAAGGACGCCGCGATAGAAACAGGCCTGAAGAACAGTACGGCTCGCGCTTATCTCGAGCGCCTGTTCCACAAGACCGGCACCCATCAGCAAAGTCAGCTGGTGGCCTTGCTCAAGAATGCTGCGCCCGTCCTGCTGAAGAATGGGCATTAGAACAGGAATTTAACGGCTTGCGGAAAAAAGATGCCCGGTCAATCGACCGGGCATCACCTCGCGTCGCTTGGGAAGATCGCCGCTTATTGTGGAACGTAGGTGTAAGCCCCGTCCTTGTTCTTTTTCCATTCATACATGATGTAACCCGGCAGCTTTGGATCACCCTTGTCATCAAAGGCAATCTCTCCCAAAACCGACTTGAACGGTCCTTTGGTCTTCAGGGTCTTGGCAACAGCTTCTGGATCATTGGACTTGGCAGTTGTTGCGGCTGCAGCAAGAACCTGAGCCGCCGCATAAGAATACAGGGTATAGGCTTCAGGTTCAAAGCCAGAGGTACGGAACTTTTCGACAATCTTCTTATTGGCAGGATTGGTGCGCGGATCAGGGCCGAATGTGTTCAGTGTTCCCGCCACCGCATCGCCCGCAATCGCAGCCAGTTCGGTGTTTGCAATGCCATCACCTGATATAAACGTAACCTTCAGGCCCTGATCAGCCAATTGGCGAATGATCAAACCGCCTTCCGTATGCAGCCCACCCCAGTAAAGGACACTGACCCCCGCCTGTTTGGCTTTGGAGATAAGCGCAGAAAAATCCTTGTCGCCAACATTCACACCTTCATAAAGGGTTGTCTTGATCCCTTTGCCTTCCAGCATCTTCCGGGTTTCATCGGCAAGCCCCTGACCATAGGGCGTCTTGTCGTGGATAACAGCAATTTTCGAATTCTTGAAATGCTTGGCAATATATTCGCCAGCGATACCACCCTGCTGATCATCACGCCCGCAGGTGCGGAATGTGTTCCAAAGGCCGCGCTCGGTGAACACAGGGTTGGTTGCGCCGGGCGTGATTTCAACAATGCCATTTTCCGCCTAGACTTCGGATGCCGGAATGGAAACACCGGAATTATAGTGGCCAATCACATACTTGACGCCGTCAGCAACAAACTTGTTGGCTACCGAGACACCCTGTTTTGCATCGGAAACATCATCGCCGAGCACAAGCTTGACCTTTTCGCCGTTGATGCCTCCAGCAGCATTGATCTCGGCAATAGCGGCTTCGGCCCCTTTTTGGATCTGCGCACCGACAGCAGCATTTGGACCAGTCAGAGGAGCACCGATACCGACCAAAAGATCCGCATATGCCGTTCCGCCCAACACCAACATTGCGGCGACCGCAACACCCGACAGTAATGACGTCTTCATCTTGAACTCCAGATTCAATGTTAATAATTGGCTGATCTGGCAAGGTTTTGCCCGGCAACCATTTCGTCATCCGCGCTCTTTCGACGGCGCAGCGAGAATGGCTAACTTTTTACGATTGCGGCGAGTTCTGAACAGTTGGCATATGCCATCCATATGATTATTCGGCTTGGCCTATAGGATAGACTCAACCACAAGGGTCCCGTTCCGATACGGTAATTTTTTTCAGCATTGTCATATGACAACTGTTCAGAATCTTTGATTTACCTAAAACGTTAGCTTGGCATTGTTTGAGATCAAGCTCAGGCTCTAGCAAAGAGGTTCGAACATGAGGCATTTTCTGGTCGAAGGTGAACACCTCATCGCCTCTGAAGAGCTTTTTTCTTTGCTCCCGCAACATATCGAGTTTCTGCAGAAAGGGCATGATGATGGCTTTTTGCTATTCTCTGGTCCCGATATTGCAGCTCGCGGCGGCATTTTAGTAGCGCGGGCAAAGACCCTGCCCGAGCTGGAACAGTTTCTTTCCGATGAGCAATTCACCAAAGCAAAGATGATGCGCTCAACAAGATAATGGAGTTCAACCCGGCCATAAGTCAGTCAAGTCTGAAAGAGTGGTTTGCCGGGGTTTGAATAGGCGGTTCTAACGGCTGTCATGCGAAAGGGATAAATTCATGTTCTTGAGACCAAGTGGCTGGAGTTATGAAACAGGTGCTACTGGCGGCATCGGTATAGCCGAATTGGCTATCTCGGGCGGGACTGTCGTCCTGAACGATCCCTCAGGAACACAAAAAGACTTTTGGTATGGTGGTCTGGGTGCTGGCATCGGCGTGGGAGCCAGATTTGGCAAGCACAGGGTGCCGCCATTGTTGATTAAAAAAACTGCGGTCGCAGGAGCTGGATCGATAAAAGCCTTTCCGAGTGGCGGAAAAATCTACATGACAGATGCGTTCAGAGGTAGCGAATTGGCAGAGTCCGACATTAAGGGCGGTACTCTTTATTTTGATGCTGGATTCGGGTTGGGGGTAGGCATCGGCGGAACGATGATGATACTGGGTATGGAAGCGCTGCCTATGATCAATAGCATTGTTAATCCGTTGGCGGGATTTTTAGGGGAAGATGCCATCCGGAACGCACCGGCGGTCCTTGTCATGGCAGGCGTCAATCTGGGTCCACAAGCCGGGGCTGGCATCGCCGCCCTGGTCGGTTGTCTACGCTAGTTAGCGCAGCTTCCTTCCATCTTATCCAGGATATGGGGTGGCAGCATGTGTCAGCATGCCCACTCCCTTTTCATGTGACGATGTTATAATAGTTCATCACATCTGTCATAATCACATATGACAATTCATCATTGGGGAAATATATCCGTCGCTTGGCGATTTCGGCTATTGAAACTATCCCTGTTCAAATTCCAGCTAAGGCAAGATCATGACAGATGAATCCTCGACTTATTCCGGCACATCGTCGGATACACCTGCTGTGGAAGATCATAGTGCGCGTAACAAGCTCGTCATCGCTCTACTTTTAGTATCGGCGTTTGTCGTTATTCTCAACGAAACGATCATGGGTGTCGCACTACCACACCTGATGTCCGACCTTGGCATTACCGCCAGCGCCGCCCAATGGCTCACGACAGCTTTCATGCTCACAATGGCTGTTGTCATCCCTGTTACCGGCTATCTGCTGCAACGCCTCAATACACGTCCTGTGTTCATTCTTGCCATGTCCTTGTTCAGTGCCGGCACGCTGATTTCAGCGCTTGCGCCGGGTTTCGCCGAGCTTGTCGTCGGGCGTATTGTTCAAGCATCAGGCACAGCGATCATGATGCCGCTGCTTATGACAACGGTGATGAACCTTGTACCGCCGGAGACGCGCGGCAAAACCATGGGAAACATCTCGATTGTCATCTCGGTTGCACCGGCAATCGGGCCGACAATCTCAGGTTTGATCCTGTCAGCACTCGACTGGCGTTGGCTGTTCCTTCTGGTGCTGCCCATCGCACTTGGCGCGCTGGCACTGGGTGCGTCACGGATAAAGAACGTTACAGTACCCACGACGGCACCAATCGATGTCCTCTCCATATTCCTCTCTGCCATCGGCTTTGGCAGTTTTGTCTATGGTCTCAGTGGACTGGGTGAAGCTGCGCTTCATCCTCCGGTCGTCTCGCCGTGGATTCCGCTCCTGATCGGTGCCGCCGTGATCGCAATTTTTGTTTTGCGTCAGCTGCAGCTGCAAAAGCAGGATCGGGCACTTCTTGACCTGCGCACGCTGACCACAACAACATTCACGATCGCGGTGGTCATGATGGCCATCTTGATGATGTCGATGTTTGGCGTCTTCATTCTTCTGCCGATCTATCTGCAAAATGTACTGGGGCTTACCACTCTGCAAACCGGGCTTCTCTTGTTGCCGGGTGGGTTGATCATGGGTCTTTGTGCGCCAAAGGTCGGGAGCCTGTTTGATAAATACGGTCCAAAGCCATTGGTTATTCCGGGTGCAATTCTGCTCAGCCTGGTAATGTGGGGACTGATCTTCGTGCAGCAGGATACGCCGTACTGGATGTTGCTAATCGCGCATATCGTGTTGAGCATTGGTCTTGCTTTGATGTTTACACCATTGTTCACCGTCAGCCTGGGATCACTGCCACCCAGACTTTATTCCCATGGGAGTGCCATGATCGGCACCACCCAACAGGTTGCCGGTGCCGCTGGTACAGCACTGTTTGTTGCCATCATGACTTTGCGTGCGGCGAGTGTCAGCGCTGGCGGGGGCGATATCCTCGCCGCAACAACCGGCGGCATCAAAACGGCGTTTCTTTGCGGAGCGATCATTTCGCTTGGCGCGGTTCTGGCATCCTTCTTCGTCAAGAAGCCTGCGGCATAACCAACCGTTGATTGTCATGAGACGAACAAGCCCACGATTTAAATATCGTGGGCTTATTTTTTGAAGAGCCACAACGGCAATCCGTCTGGCTTGTCACATGGTTATACGAGAGCAATGGGCTGCAATGATGGTCCAAGCGCCCGCTGTGCGGCTCCAGACGCGCGTATAGGCCAATTTCTCCGAGAACTTTTCACCGTAATAGGCTCCGGCGACCCGCGCTCTCAATGAAACCAGTGCCGCATTGTCGAGCGGCTTGATGATACGGTCAAGAATCTCGATCTGTACAAGTTCCAGAACACCACTGCGGTAGACTTGAAGATCGTCTGCCTTGCTGGCACGGCGACCCTGATGATCAATGAAAATAAGATCGTCAGCCAGCAGCGTGTTCAACGCCTCGACATCGCCAGCAAGCATGGCAAGCCGCAGACGTTCCTCGCATTGTTCAATAACAGCTTCATCAATAGTGTCAGATGCGATGGTCATCGTGTTATCCCCTCCCATATACCGCATCGGCCCGTGCCATGGAGGCTATGGACTGAACCGTAAAAGTAAAATCTATAGTCCTGTTCACCCGATACTCAATACCAAAGTGGACCCGACCTTTAGCAGGCCTCGGCGGAGGCCAGTCCATAAAAGCTAACCTGCCATACCTGAACAAGGCATTAACCATAAAAACTCTCTGGAATAAACTCCGTTGCGACATTCCGTGCAGAGCCGGGAGATGCCACGCGCAATTCGGCTATATATTGCCCGGTGGAAAACCCGCCAACGAATGAAAATCTATTCACGGCGACGGCGATAGACGCTACATCAGCGCATCATTCTCGTGCAAAGATTGGATCTGCCTATGACTGACACTGTCCTTGATCGCTTCCTCCGCTATGTGATTATCGATACTCAATCGGACCCCAAGTCATCCGCGCAGCCCACCACTGAAAAACAGAAGAATCTGGGACGGCTTCTGGTCGATGAATTGCTGGCAATCGGCTTGTCCGATGCGCATCTTGACGAGCATGGCTACGTCTACGCGACGATTCCCTCGAACGTTGACAAGCCGGTGCCGGTCATTTGCTTCTGCTCGCATATGGACACTGCGCCTGATTTCACTGGCACAAATGTCAAACCGCAAATCCTGCGCAATTACGCTGGCGGCGACATTCAGCTTTCAGGCGATCCGCAACAGGTTATTCGTGTCGCAAACAATCCGGTGCTGCATGATCAGATCGGCAATGACATTATTACTACCGATGGGACAACGCTGCTTGGTGCCGACGATAAGGCAGGACTTGCCGAGATCATGAGCATGGCCCAATTCCTGATTGATAATCCTGATATCAAACACGGGACCATCAAGCTGCTCTTCACGCCCGATGAAGAAGTCGGGCGCGGTGCGGATAAAGTCGACCTTGAAAAGCTTGGCGCACAGTTCGCCTATACGGTCGATGGTGAAACCGCCGGGCATATTGAAGACGAGACATTCTCGGCCGACGGTGTAGACGTCACCATTCAAGGTGTTGCCATCCACCCCGGCTTTGCCAAGGATAAAATGGAGAACGCGATCAAGATTGCTGGTGCGATCATCAATCGCTTGCCTAAAGATATTGCACCAGAGGCGACATCCGGCAGAGACGGTTTTATTCACCCGACCGGTGTGACCGGTTCGATGGAAAAGGCCGCTCTCAGTTTCATCATCAGGGATTTCAATGATGATGGGCTTGCCACCAAGGAAGCCCTGGTTGAGGCGATCGTGAAAGAGGTCATTGCTGAATATCCCGGGTCTTCCTACACGTTCAAGGTCACGCAGCAATATCGCAATATGAAAGTCATTCTCGACCAGCATCCGGAGATAGTCGAGAACGCACTTGAAGCGGTACGCCGTGCAGGAATGGAACCGGTGCGCGGCAGTATCCGGGGCGGCACAGACGGCTCCCGGCTGTCCTTCATGGGTTTGCCCTGCCCCAACATCTTTGCTGGCGGCCATGCCTTTCACTCACCACTCGAATGGGTCAGCAGGCAGGATATGGAAAGAGCCGTCAAGACACTCGTCGAGGTGGCGAAGATCTGGGAAGAGCGCGCCTGATTACCCTTTTTCGCAGGTTTTCCGCAGTATTGAGTGATTGCGGAAGACCTGCGACTCCCATCCGTTCCCCTGAAATTGCTAGCATGGCTTTGGTAGTTGACTTCCAAAACGTTTCGGAAAACTATAAAATGAGCGTTTCCGGGAGGGAGCATGTCCAATCTTAAACAACTGGCGCAATCGCTTGGTTTATCCATTACCACGGTTTCTCGGGCTCTGGACGGCTATTCGGACGTATCGGCAAAAACGAAGGCGCGGGTTCTGGAAGCCGCGGCCAAGACGGGATACCAGCCCAACGTAGCCGCCCGCCGTTTGCGCCGTCAGCGCGCCGAACTTGTCGCCGTTACGCTCCCAACAGCTCCCGGTCATATCGGACCACCGCATTTCCTCGATATCCTTTCGGCATGTGCAGAACATCTGGCGCTATCCGGCCTTAATCTTGTCATTGCTCCTGTCCCGCGCGGCCAAAGCGAGCTGGAAATGTGCCAGCGCTTTGTCGATGGCCAGCGTGTCGACGCCATGCTGCTGGTGCGCACCAAACGCAATGACGAACGGGTGGAATTGCTTCAGTCGCGCGGTATCCCGTTTGTTACGCTTGGCCGGACAGAATCTGCCAAACCCCACGCTTTCCTTGATGGCGACGGCTTTGCTGGCTTCCGCGATGCGACACTGCGGTTCATCGCCGATGGCCATATTCATATCGGGCATGTTGCAGGGCCACAGGCATTTTCGTTTGCCCACCACCGCCGCATGGGTTGGGAAGCTGCCCTTGGCCAGACCGGATTGTCATCGGCGCTTCTGGCAGAGGGTGATCCAACCGAGCAAGGCGGTTATGCCGCCGCAAAAACCCTGATGAGCGGTTCAGTCAAACCAACAGCTATCCTTTGTGCGACCGATGAGATGGCCGTTGGCACCTTACGTGCCTTGCGTGAAATCGCTTCCGGAAACACTGTCAGCATTATCGGCCATGATGATTTGCCGATGAGTGCGTTTACCGATCCGCCGCTCTCCACCATGCGTGTGACGGGCGACGATATCGGCGTTCGCATAGCCTCCCTGTTGCTACGGGCCATTGACGGAGAAGCGCCGGAAGCCCTGCAGGAAATCCATCCGGTGGAATTTCTGCCCCGCGCCAGCCACCGCCGGTCGCAACGGCTGGCCGCCAATGATGCGGGTGTTCAAGCAGACGAATAGCCGAATGCCGGTAAGGGCTGCGTGATCAGCTTCTTGTCTTGTTCACCACGGCAGACCAATTCCGGTATGGCGACCGAAATGTTGGCACGCGTTCAGCAACCTCCGGCAGTTTGTCAAAGCTTTGGTGCGGTTCCGATTGATACCAGAAAGCCACCGAAGAAATGTCATCCGAACGGCCATTGGCATGACCATGTTCAATCGTAACGCGGATGTTTTTGTGGAAGATAACCGGGTCTTCAATATGCCAGCGATAGAGCGTGACCGGCTCTGTCCAATTGGGACCGCCCGCAGCAATGATGCCATGATAAGGACCGCTATAGGTTTGGGTCGGGCACCACGCCGTATTGAAATAGTCCTCGGTACCAGTTCCATGCAGGGTCGGCGGCCAGGCATCATTCGCGCCCGGCACAGATTCAGCGCGATCTGCAATCAGCTCCGCTTGGGGACCAATACGCGGATCAGGTTTGCGGATCGTATCGGGAACCGAGATACCGGGTTCGCCATCGATGAAGATCATGTCATCACCCTCGCCGTACCAGTCCCAGACGGCGGACCGCCTGCGTGAATAAACGCTGAAGAGAACACCGACATAGTGACCGTGCCCTGCTGCATTCAGGATGGTGTAATTCTCCTTGCCATCGACATTCTCGCTGCCGAATAAAACCTGCTCGTTCGTGCGCCCTTCTTCATCAGGGGCATGCGGCCGGTCCTGCCGGTACTGGGCATGGAAACGTCCCATATCCTCGTCAAGCGTCTCGTGCAGTTCAAGATCGACATAGTAATAGAACAGGAGATCGTGCTCCGCCTCATTGGTGATCGTGAACTTCATGTGGGAAGCAAACGGCATCGGAAAATAGCAGTTGAAGGCCTTGCCATCCTCGGGACTGGCCTGCATCGGCAAGCTCGCATAATTGCGGGTTTGCGCATGGCCCATACCGAAAAAATCTCCGATCGGGGTTTCGATGCTCGGTTCCGCTTCGCCATCCCACCAGGCACGCAGGACGATTTTGCGCAGGAAACTCTCGCTTTCGCAGGCAAGGGTCGCCCAGATGTGGGTCACAATACCGGCCCCGGCATGTTCAGCAATCACCACTGTCTCGCCGGGTTCAATATGCAGACGATCATCATTTCCTCCCGTGCGGTCAAAACTCGAGAACCGGCGGGTTTTTGCCTTGCGCAGTTTTGCCAGACCGCGAAGCGGTGAAAGTGCGGCATCGGTCATGCTGGTTCTCCTGTGGAATGGTACGCGGTCATTTCAGGCCACTGGTCTTGATGGAATTGATGATTTGCCGTTGGAAAATCACGAACAGGGCAAGCGTCGGAATGGCGACGATGGTCGAGGCAGCCATCATGTAGTTCCAGGCCGCGGCGTACTGGCTTTTGAAGTTGGCAATGCCGACCTGCACCATCCAGAGCTTGCTATCCGAGGTGATGGTCAGCGGCCAAAGAAATGAGTTCCAGTTGGCAAGAAAGAACAGAATTGCCAGAGCTGACAGGATCGGGCGGCTGAGCGGCAGAATGATATTCCAATAAATCCGCCAATAGCTGGCGCCATCCATCAGCGCTGCCTCCTCCATCTCGCGCGGGATCGAGAGATAATACTGGCGCAAAAGGAAAATACCGAAGGCATTGAAAATGGCGGGGATGATCAGCCCCGCATAGGAATTGAGCATACCGAGCCATTTCACAATGATGAACAACGGAACGATAATGACGGGCAGCGACACCAGAAACGTCGAGAAAATCGTCAGAAAAATCAGTTCCCGTCCCGGAAACCGCAGCCGCGCCAGTGCATATCCGGCCATGGAGTGAAAGAACAGTGCGATGATGGTAACAGCCACAGAGACGAAGAGGCTGTTGAACATGAAGCGCAGAAATGGCACGCCGGTCAGCACATAGATAAAGTTGTCGAAGGTGGGTGCGCCGGGAATGAGATTGGATGAGAACGTTTCTGCGGCGGGTTTGAAAGCGATCGACACCATCCACAGCAGTGGAAAGATCGTCATGAGTGCCAGAACCGCTGCGACGGCCATCCAGATGATACGAACAAGGGTGATCTGGGAGCGGGCAAAATAGGCTGAACCTTGATGCGGACTACTCATGATCAAACCGTCCTCCGCGCGTGAACAGGAAGAGCAGCAGCGTAAACAGCATCAACAACAGGATCAGCGTTGAGGCCATGGCTGCGGCATAACCAAAAGCACCGAGGCTGAAGGCCTGCTGATAGATATAGACAATCAGCACAGAGGTGGAATTGGCCGGGCCGCCCCGCGTCATCACATAGATGATGTCAAAGGCCTGAGCCCCCGCAACAGCAGCCACCATCGAGACCAGCAGAACAAAGAAGCTTGTCGGCTTGAGAAGTGGCAGCGTTATGTACCAGAACCGGGCAATCGACCCTGCCCCATCTATTTCCGCAGCCTCATAAAACTCTGCCGGAATATCCTGCAATCCGCCCAGAAAAATGAGCATGTAAAAGCCCATCAGGAACCAGACACTGACGACCACAACCGCCACAAGGGCAAAACTGGGATCGCCAAGAAACGAGATGGCAGGCAATCCGAATTTGGGCAGCAATCGGCTGATCACACCAATCTTGTCGACAACCATAAATTGCCAGACAAGCGCGACGACAACCAGACTGACCATGTGCGGGGCAAAGAACATCGCGCGGATGACGGCATTGAAACGCCCGGGTTTCTGGATCAGTAGGGCCAGACCCAACCCACAGACATAAAGCGAGGGCACCAGCATAAGCGCATAAAGTGCAGTGGCTTTTGCTGCCGACCAAAAAAACGGGTCCCTGATCATGCGGGCATAGTTTCCGAACCCTGCAAACGTGTATGCACCAAAGCCATCGACTTCAAAAAAGCCGATGACAAATGACAAGACCATCGGCAAGCCCAGAAAGATGAGAAGACCCAGCGCATCCGGCAAGACGAACAGGTAGCCTGCAATCCACTCGCGATGCTTTGCCGACAGACCGCGACGCCTGTTGATAACGAGAGGCCGGTCATTCATCGATACAGGTCCCCTTCTGGCAGTGCGTCAAAGGATCGGCGCGCCCTTATAGGAAGCAAGGAACGCATCAATCTGCTGCGACGCCGCCGTTGCGGTGGCCTGCGGGTCGGCACCGTTCAACTGGGTTTGCTGAATGGCATCAGAGATGATCTTGTAGACCTCAGGCGGAAGTCGCGGTTCGGCTCGAGTGCCCGGATGGATGTCTTTGGCAAAGATGCCCATGCCGCCTTTGCTGTAAACCTCGGCCCCTGACTTGAGCGCGCTATTGCGGGGCGGCATGTCCGATTTTCCGACCGTGCACCAATTGACCACACGATCAATCGAACCCTGATCCATGGAAGCCAGTGCCCATGCACAAAACGCAGCGGCAGCGTCGGGGTTCTTGCCCTTGGCATTGGCGACAAACGCCCACCCACCACCAACGGTCACGTATTTGCCGTTGGCGGGCGTTGGCAACCGGAAAATGCCATAGGGAACATCCTTGGCGTTGTTCTGCATGGCAGAAATGGCCCAGATGCCGACATTCTGCATCGCCGCATAGCCGGAGCCGAGATTGGCAACAACATCATTGGCGCCGTAGCCGAGCACCTGCCTTGGAGCTACACCGAGATTGATTGCATCCTGCCAGAATTTCAGCGCCTGAACAGTCGCTGGAGAGTCAAAGGCACTCTTGCCATCTGCACCCTGAAAGGCACCACCGCCCTGCCACAGGAACGGATACCAGGTGAAGTTCTGGTAATAGCCGGGATTGGTCTCAAACAGGACGCCGAAGCGTTCCGGCGTTGTCAGCTTTTTGCCGAGTTCAAGCAGTTCATCCCATGTCTTGGGAACATCATTTTCGTTGAGCCCGGCTTTTTCAAAGGCGCTGACGGAATAGTACATGGCCATCGGCTCGACTTCCATCGGGATACCGTAGATTTTGCCATCGACCTTTCGGCTCGCAAGAACACTGTCCGGGAAGTCTGCCTGAGCCGCAGCATCGATATGCGGCGTCAAATCCTGCAGTACACCGCCATTGTAATAGCGCAGGAAATCACCGGGCGAGATCAGAAAAATATCCGGTCCATCTCCCGAGGCAAACGACGTCGCCAGTTTGGTGCCGTTGATATATTCGGAATTGGGAACAAATTCGAGTTCAACCTTCTGCGGGTGACTGGCGTTCCAGTCGGCCACCGTCTTTTCAAACCAGGCAATCTGGGATGGAACCTGACCACCGGGCGCATAGAACTGCCAGAACTTGAGCGGGGCGTCCTGCGCCCGGACAGCCATTGTGTTGATAAACGGGAAACCCGTGACGCCACCGATCAGCCCGGCAGCGGCAAAAGCCGAGGCATTGGTCAATATCTTGCGGCGCGAAAGATCAGTCCGCGACCGTTTATCGTGTCCCTTGAATTCATTGCTCATGATTTCCTCCCTCTTCCTTGTCAGACGTAACGCCGATGCTCCTCCACCGGTGTTCGCCCGTGTTTTGTCAGATCAAGCCGTATCAAAAGGATGCAGGATACAGGGGACAACCTCCGTGCGCGGTTCTGCGTCATAGGTTCCATTGAGACGGTCGATCAGCATTTCGGTGGCGCGGCGCGCAAGAACCGCCGGACTATTGCCCACGCGGGTCAGTTTGGGCCTGATATATTCAAGCTGCGGCTGGTCGCCGAAAACGGCAACCGCGATATCTTCAGGCACGCGAACGCCGCGATCATAGAACTCAGCCAGCGCGCCCGCCGCCATCAGGTAGTTGCCGAAAAAAACAGCCGAAGGAAGGTTTGCCGCATGACGGGCCAGTAGCCACTGGGCAGCGTCTTTGCCGGAGGGTGTGAGATACGTACCCTCGTAACGCATCCCTTCGATGAGGGGAACTCCATAATCGTGCAAGCCTTGCTCGAACCCTTCCGCCCGCTGCATTGCTTCCTTGAAGAAGGACGGACCGGTAACATGAGCAATACGGCGATGGCCTTTTTTCGCAAGATATTCCCCCATCTGATAACCACCCCCGTGGTCGTCGATTTTGACGCTGTCGACTGCCTGATTTGGAAGATGCCCAATGAAGACGGACGGAATATCGATCTTCAGCAAGGCGTCGTGCATGCCATGCAAAGCGAAATCACCGACGATAAGTCCGTCGACGCGCTTGTTGCTGATCTGGCTGAGATATTCCCGGCCATGGTCCTGCGACCGCCCACCGGGCACATCCGTGTTGAAAATCAGCATGTCAAAGCCGATTGCCTCAAGCTCCGATTGCGCGGTTTTTACCAGCTCCGGATAAAACGGGTTGCGTATGTCAGGAATGAGCATGGCGATGATGTTTGTGCGCCCGGTCCTCAAGCTGCGTGCTTGCGGGTTTGGCGCATAGCCCAATTCATCGATTGCACGGTGAACGCGTTCCCGCAGAGATTTCGACACCCGATCCGCATGGTTGATGACATGCGAAACCGTTGTCTTTGATACACCCGCGCGTTCTGCAACTTCCGCTATTGTGCTCATAATTGCAAAATATCGCGCTTTGAATGCATTTGCAAATCGATTTGTAAATAATTTTGGGTAATTCATCGTGAGATAAGGCATACCCTCCTCTTTCAAAGGAATGCAGTGATGAAACGTTTCATTGTCTTATGTGGGGGCTGGCGCACACCTGTTTCCCGGGCGCCACACAGCATTTGGTTTTCTTGGATCATCGGCAATCAAAGCGATTGCTATTTTGCTGCTGAGATACCCGTATCAACAGTGCAGACTTTTGATCGCGTCAAAAACCGCACTTCCCGGCCATTGTCGAGCGAGAACATACCGCCCCGGCCCGGAACGACGTCAATAATCAGTTCGGTGTGCTTCCAGACGTCATATTGCAATGCACTGATATAGACAGGCGCGCCACCAATCTCGCCAAGACAGACATCATTATCGCCAACAATAAAATCGCCCTGCGCGTAGCACATGGGTGAAGAGCCATCACAGCAGCCACCGGACTGATGAAACATGATCGTTCCATACTCAGCCTGCAGTGTCTTGATGAGATCGAGAGCAGCATTTGTGGCGCTGACCTGATTTTTCATGATGCCCTCCAAGATGGAGCTGGCGGCGCCACACGAGCGCCACCAGCTTTATAACTCTACAATACTCAGAAGAAGCCAAGCTTCTTCGGGCTGTAGCTTACCAGCATGTTTTTGGTCTGTTGATAGTGATCCAGCATCTTCAGATGGTTTTCCCGCCCGATGCCTGACTGCTTATACCCGCCAAACGCCGCATGGGCTGGATAAGCATGGTAGCAATTTGTCCAGACACGACCGGCCTGAATGGCCCGGCCAAAGCGGTAACAGGTATTTGCATCCCGGCTCCAGATGCCCGCGCCGAGGCCATAAAGTGTGTCATTGGCAATCGACAGCGCTTCGTCATTGTCCCTGAAGGTGGTGACTGAAACGACGGGGCCGAAAATCTCTTCCTGAAAGACCCGCATACGATTGTGGCCCTTGAACACGGTCGGCTTTACATAGAAGCCTCCGGCCAGATCACCCGCCAGCATATTGCGTTCACCGCCGGTCAAAATCTCGGCGCCTTCCTGCTTGCCGATATCGATATAGGAAAGGATCTTCTCCAGCTGCTCACTGGAAGCCTGTGCGCCGACCATGGTGGCAGGATCAAGCGGGTCACCCTGAACGATCGCCTCAACGCGCTTGAGCGCACGCTCCATAAACTCGTCATAGATGGATTCGTGGATCAGAGCGCGGCTCGGGCAAGTGCATACCTCGCCTTGATTGAGCGCGAACATGACAAAACCTTCAATCGCCTTGTCAAAGAAATCATCATCTTCTGATGTCACATCCTTGAAGAAGATGTTGGGGGATTTGCCGCCCAGTTCCAACGTCACCGGAATGAGATTCTGGCTGGCATATTGCATGATCAGACGGCCGGTTGTCGTTTCGCCGGTAAAAGCAATCTTGGCGATGCGTGGGCTGGATGCGAGTGGCTTGCCTGCCTCAAGGCCAAATCCGTTGACGATGTTCAGAACGCCCGGCGGCAAAAGATCGCCGATGAGTTCAGCCAGTACCAGAATTGAAGCGGGCGTCTGTTCCGCCGGTTTCAAGACGACGCAGTTTCCGGCGGCGAGTGCCGGGGCAAGCTTCCAGATTGCCATCAGCAGGGGAAAATTCCACGGAATAATCTGGCCAACAACACCCAGCGGTTCATGGAAATGATAGGCCACCGTGTCATGGTCGACTTCCGAGATTCCGCCTTCCTGTGCCCTGATAACGCCGGCAAAATAACGGAAGTGATCAATGGCCAAAGGCAGGTCGGCGGCGGTTGTCTCGCGGATCGGCTTGCCATTGTCCCATGTCTCGGCCTGTGCCAGCAGGGTCAGATTGTCTTCCATCACCTGCGCGATCTTGTTCAGGATAACACTGCGCTCGGCAACGCTTGTGCGGCCCCAGGCATCCTTGGCGGCATGGGCAGCATCAAGTGCGGCCTCAACATCGCTCGCATCGGACCGCGCGATTTCGCAGAGGACCTGACCGTTGATTGGCGAGGTATTGTCAAAATAACGCCCGGACTTTGGTTCGACAAACTTGCCGCCGATGAAATTGCCGTAGCGCTTCTTGAAATTGGGGCGAACTGTGCGGTTGAATTCTACCTTGTTCATTGTGTTCCTCCCTGGCGCAGAGGCTTGCAAAGCAAAAGCTCCACTTGCCTGTGCGCACTGATTGATGCCGCCTCCTGCGGCTGAGGAAGGATCGCGCGCGGATAGACATGTGTCACCCTGCGCCAATGACCGGGCATTGCCCGTTGTCTCACTTTTGAGACAATGCCGGATTGTATTCCGCAGGCAGCTTGGGCTTCAGTTGATCCCGAGCTTTTTCAGCTTGCGGTGCAGCGTGGCACGGCCCATTCCCATCATGGCGGCGGCGGTCGATATGTTGCCGCCCGCATTGGCAAGGGCACGCTGGATGACGCTGCGCTCGGCTGCGGCAAACCCCTGATCTATTCCCATGTTCTGCCCGAGAAGATTGGCGGCAGGCAGCGGCTTGCTCAAGGTTTCATCCGTGAGACCAAGATAATGCCGGACAGTCCGGGACGCGCCGATAACGAGATCATCCTCATCCACGGCAATCAGCGCGCTTGCGCTGCGTTCGTAGCTCACATCCGGCCCAAGCTTTGCCAGCATGATCCGTGCCTTTGGGAAAGCCACACGGAAATTCTCCGCCTCCACCCGGCGCGCCGCATCGACAACAGCAACAGCAATCAGTTTGACAAAGTCTTCGGTGAGATCCCGGCGCGCCGACGAAACATCGATTGCTGCCATCAGGCGTCCGCAATGGTCAAATATGGGAGCAACGGTGCAGGATAGCGCCGTATTGCGGCTGCGGAAATGCTGATCCCTATGGATCGTCAGGGCGCGTTGCTCGGCAAGCGCAGTACCGATGCCGTTCGTGCCCTCACGCTCTTCACTCCAGACAGCCCCTGTCCAAAGGCCGATCTTGCAGAAGGTGTCATCGTCAGACACGCTGCCGCGGCGATCAACCGGAACGCCATCCTTATCCGCCAGAAGCACGCAGCACCCGGCACCGCCAACGGCGGAATAAAGCCGGTCCAGCGTTGCTTGCGCAGTCGTGATCAACGATCCCAAGCGCTCGCGGGCATCAGCAAGCTCACGTTCACCGAGAAAATCAGGCGGTGCGCCCTCTTCCGGATTCAAGCCATAAAGGCGCATGGAACGCCCCCAGGATGCCACGAGCGCGGATTGCGCAGCGGCACTTCCGGTAAGCGCGGCCTGAATTTGTTCGGCATGCTGTCCATCATGTCGCGTAGCCATTGGTCTCCTCCCAAAGTCCAGGCGCCCTTCATGCGTTCCCTTACGTTAAGCTAGTTGACGTTCTGGTCAAGACAATCGACGCCGCTGTCATCTGGTCTAATCGCTCCCGAAAGATAAAATTTCCAGTTCTTGAGCAAGTTAGGGAATCTCATATCCAGACATGCACGCCTAAAAGTATTTCAATGGCGTCGAAGTGTTTGACGACTGTTACGGCAGGATGATGCATATAAAAGACATTCAATCGACGGCGACATTGTCCGAATTGGAAATTCGCGAGCTGTTCAGAAAAATGCTGAAGCTCACCGAAAATGCGCGGGGTGCTACATCCACCGGGCGCCATGAACTCGATGTCATACAAAACGTTCTGAAGTTCTCGATGGCGCGGTTGAAAGAACCCGATAATCGTGGGACAGCCAACGACAATCCGGCCGGGCATTCCGATATCAAATAGTTTCGCTTGCCTTTGCCGGTCTCAAAGCCCGACATCATAGAGAATTTGGTTCATCGAACGGGCAGGCTCTCTTTCCTGTACGCCGCCAATGACCTTGGCGGGAACGCCCGCAACTGTTTTCCTGTTCTCAACGGATTTGAGCACGACCGATCCGGCACCAATCTTTGAATTGACGCCGATCTCGATATTTCCAAGCACGGTGGCATTGGCACCAATGAGAACACCATGCCTTACCTTGGGGTGCCGGTCGCCGGTATCTTTTCCGGTGCCGCCCAATGTGACGCCCTGCAGAATGGAAACATTGTCTTCGATAACAGCCGTTTCCCCAATGACAATACCGGTGGCATGATCAAAAAAGACGCCCTTTCCCAGCTGTACAGCCGGATGAATATCGACCTGCAGAACGCGCGATGATCTCGATTGCAAATAGGCGGCAAGGTCCTCGCGGCCTGTTCCCCACAAGAGATGAGCAAACCGATGGATCTGGATGGCGTGAAAACCCTTCAGATAGAGCAGCACATGCAGCGCGCTTTTGGTCGCCGGGTCCCGCTCCAGAACCGCATTGATATCTCTCTCTGCACCGGCGAGCACCGTAGGGTCCTGTTGCAGCAGATCGCTGAAAAGATCGAATAATTTTTCGCTCGTCACCAATTGGCCGGCCAAGACCTCTGCCAACTGAAAACACAAAGCGTGTTCCAGCCTGTCAAAGCGTATCACCGAATGCTGGAGGACCGGAGCCAGTGTCGGCTCACGTTCACTCGTTGCAAGCGCCTCGGAGAGGATACGCGACCACAGGGATCGGCTTTTTGACGTCGCTGCTGCATTGGTCATGTTGCACCTTAAAACCCGGTGAGTGGCGTGATCTTTGAGCCATCACTGAAACGCGAAAATCGAAAATCCTTTGGATCAACCACAGGCGAGCGTCCCGTTACGATATCGGCCATCAAACGACCCGCAGCAGGCCCAATTCCGAAACCATGCCCGGAAAAGCCAGTGGCAATATGAAAGCCGGGCACGGCGTCAACAGCGGAGATAACAGGAATAGCATCCGGAGTGACATCAATATATCCGGCCCAGCGCTGTGCGATCTCGGCTTGGTTGAACACAGGAAATGCGGCCTTCAGACTATCGAAAAATCTGTCTGACAGATTGAGCGACGGCTTGGGATCAAGCACGCGGTTATATTCGAACGGGCTTGCCTCGTCCATTTTCCACTTTGTCGGAATACGCGCTTCATCGAAAAAGCGTCCACCAAGGCGAAAAGACAGCGAACTCCATTCCAGTTTCAGGGCAGGCAGGAATTTGAACGCGTAGCGGAATGATTTCGGTACAATATCGACAATGTTCTCATCACCTGACGCGATGGTGTAACCGCCATCCTGCCGTTTGCGGATGGCAAAATCTTTGGACCAGAGCGCCGATTCAGGCCCGCCTTCCAGCGGTTTGGTGCGGATGACCGTGTTCAGCACTTTAAGCTGTGGCAGATCAATCCCGTAAAGACCGCAAAACAGGTTGGACCAGGCACCGCCCGCAAGCACGACAGCATCACAGCCAATGCTTCCGCGCTCTGTGACCACACCGGAGATCTTGCCGCCTGACGTTTCGATGCCGCGCACCGCACATTCAGTAAGAATGGAAGCACCCTTGTCGCGCGCCGCCTCGGCAATGGCAGGCGCGGCCTTTTGCGGCTCGGCACGACCATCCACAGGCGTATAGAGCGCGCCTTTGAGGTTCATCCTGCCGCCGGGCAGCAGATCATCGAGTTCCTTGCCGCTGACCATACGGCTTTCCAGCTGATATCCCTCAAGGTTTTGCAGCCAGCGCTCATTGTCCTCATAGGATTTATCGTCAGGGGATGTGAACAGAATGCCCGCACGCTTGTAACCCGTATCGCGGCCAAGGCGCTTGTCAAAGCCCGACCATAGACGCAGTGCTTCCGCCATAAGCGGCACTTCGCGCGGATCGCGGCGAGAGATGCGCACCCAGCCCCAATTGCGGCTCGATTGTTCCTGACCGATACCACCCTTCTCGCAAAGGGCGACCTTCAGGCCGCGTTCTGCCAGTTCCAGTGCTGTCGACGCCCCGATAATACCACCGCCGATAACAACAACATCCACCTTTTCCGGGATTTCTTCATCACCGTGAACACGCACAACATAGGGGCCGGGCATTGAATGGGTACCTCTTCACGAATGGACGATTGCGCAGCTGTATCAGTATGCAAGGTCGTGCGCAGGCACTTCCAATCGTACCTCTTTCTCCCCACTGCCGGAAGGTAGAGCAGAACCATCGTGAAGGGAGGCATCTTTTTGCGAATAAATGATTATTTCAGTGGAAACATGCTCAAAATGAAGTTCTCACGCACTCAGATTTCCTGTCAACGCCCGACACTTCGCAAGGATACGAAGCATCGAGCGCTGAGCCAGGTTTAGAGGATTTTATCGAGCGTGATCGGCAGATCGCGGATGCGTTTTCCTGTCGCGTGGAAGACCGCGTTGGCAATGGCTGGCGCCACACCAACAATGGGCAATTCACCGACGGCTTTGCCCCCGAGCACCGAAGCATGATGATCCGGAATGCCGACAGAGATCACCTGAAGGTCGGGAATGTCCGCGTTCGTCGCCACCAGATAATCGCCCAGATTATTATTGATCACCCGGGCGTTGCGCGGATCAATAATTCCTTCCTCAAGCAGAGCCTGCCCGATACCCATGATGATACCGCCCCGCCATTGGCTTTCGGCAAGTTTGGGGTTGTACAGGCGGCCTGAATCAAGTGCCGATACCATGCGCGAGACCCGGACCGTGCCAAAGTCCTCATCAACCCGCACTTCGACAAAGTGCGCGCACCAGCTGTGAAGCGAGTAGCCACCTTCCGTTGGTGACTTCATCGCCATCATGGTCGTAAAGTTATTATAGCGATCTACGGTGTTCTTTTTCTCCTCCGGCAGGGTATCGCGCAGGGTCTCAATCTTTTCCTGTCCGATATGCTGCATGAAATCGGCGATTGAAATATCTGCCCGTTCGCCGCGCGGTGTCGAGATCGTACCATCCGCGATAGTGAGCGTATTCAACTGGAGATCGAGGAACGGCGAGTTGGGATGATTGAGCGCGAGGCCAATCAATTCCTCGCGTGCGGCAAGCGCTGCCTTATGCACCGCGCCGGTCATAAGGTTGGCAAGTTGCGAGCCGCCCGCCACCGGCGCCCGTGGCAATGCAGAATCTCCAAGCTTCACACGGATCCGGTCAACCGGGATACCCAGAACTTCGGCTGCTGTCTGGGCGAGGATTGTGTAGGTTCCCTGCCCCATATCGATGCTGCTGCTTGCCACCTCCGCCGTACCGTCTGCGAGAATGCGCACCAGAGCCTCGCCCGGTGTGCGCCGCACCGGATAGGTGCCAGCCGCAACACCCCAGCCGATGAGCTGGTTTCCATCCCGCATTGATCTTGGCGCCGGTGTGCGTTTCGACCAGCCAAAGGCTTTTGCACCTTCGGCAAAAGCTTCCCGCAATTGCCGTGTGGACCACGGTATTTTTGCGTGCGGGTCCTCTTCAGCATAGTTCAGCAACCGGATTTCTAAAGGGTCCATGCCGATTTCATAGGCAAGCTCGTCGATTGCCGATTCAATGCCGAAAGCACTCGGGTTTTCGCCGGGTGCCCGCAAGGCCCCCGGAGTAACCGTGTTCAGTGGAATGACATTCTGGCGGGAGCTGAAGTTGGGCACCGCATACATGATCGCGGTCACTGATCCCAGCGGCTCGACTGCCATTCCAAGCTTGGATGTCTCATTGACCCCGTGTTGGATAATGGAAAGGAGTTTCCCCTCCTTTGTCGCGCCAAGTGCCAATGTCTGACGGGTGGCCGGACGACCACCATACGCAGTAAATGTCTGCGGCCGCGTGACCGCAAGTTTGACCGGCTTGCCGAGCATGCGCGCAGCAATTGCTGCCACGGCCCCATGCGGCAGCGACAATGCTTTGGAACCAAAACCCCCGCCAATATAGGGCGAAATCATCCGCACATTTTCAAAGGGTATACCGAACCATTCAGCATAGGAGCGGGCCATGCCGTCCACCCACTGGCTTGGCTCCCAAAGGGTCAGCTTGTCACCCTCCCATTGCGCAATAATGCCATGCGGTTCGATAGCAACATTGTATTCGCGCGGGGTTTTGTATTCCTGTTCAATACGCACGGGTGCTTCGGCGAATGCCGTCTCCGCATCCCCCCACGACTTGGTCATGGGATCAATTGGTACGCCCTCACCGGCCTTGGGGTCCTCAAGACCATAGACATGCTCCGTTTCCTCATAGCTTACCTTGATGAGGGCAGCAGCGGCCGTGGCCTGCTCCAGCGTTTCCGCCACAACGGCCACTACATGCTGACCATTGAATCTGACAGTCTTCGGCAGTGCCAGAAACGGACCTTCGGGTCCCGGTGTGCCGGCCCATGTCGTTGCTGATTTCAGGTGGGTGATATTATCAGGTGTCAAGACCAACAGGACGCCGGGCGATGCTTCCGCAGCCTTGCTATCGACTGATTTCACTGTCCCGGCAGCAATCGTGCTCTGCACGGTGACGGCGTAAACCAGCCCTTCGATCTGATGTTCGATCGCGTAGGTGGCGCGTCCCGTAATTTTTTCCGGGCCATCAATGCGTGACAGACGCCCGCCGAGATTGCCATCGGACGCATCACCATGTTTGGATTTAGGCGTTACGAAAGTCATGCCAGACCTCCCATTTTCAGGACAGCACGCGTGATAACACGCGGAGCAAGATCAATTTTGTAGTGGTTTGCACCGTGATCAATCGCCCCCTCCATGACAAGCAGACTGGCCTTGCGGACCAATTCCGGCTCCAGCACTTTGCCGATCAACGCCGCCTCAACCGTGCGGGCTCGCCAAGGTTTGGTTGCAACGCCGCCAAGGGCTATGCGTATGTCGCGGACAGTCGTGCCATCGGCTTCAAGCTCAAGTCCTACCGCTGCACTGGCAGCGGCGAACTCGTAGGATTGCCGGTCGCGCACCTTGATATAGGTCGAGCGCCTCGCAGCAGCCGAGGCGGGTATTGTCACTGCCGTAATGATTTCGCCGCGCTCAAACGCATGCTCGCGATCCGGTGTATTTCCGGGAAGCTGGAAGAAATCATCCACCGCCACTTGTCTTTCGCCCAGATGCACAATTGCATCGAAAGCCACCAGCGCAACGGCCAGATCGCCGGGATAGCCAGCAATGCACGCATCGCTCGTCCCTAGAACCGCATGATTGCGGGTGACGCCCCCGAGAGCAGAGCAGCCGGAGCCCGGATGACGCTTGTTGCATGCGGGAAACACCGCCGCATCGCGGAAATAGGAACAACGCGTCCGCTGCAACAGATTACCGCCGATAGTTGCCATATTGCGGATTTGTGCCGAGGCGGCCAACGCCAGGGATTCCGCTACAGCCGGAAAGGCCTTTTGAATGGCGGGGTGATCAGCCACCGCGCTCATGCGGGCAAGCGCCCCGATGGATGCCTGCGTTTCGTCAACCTCTATGCCGTCAAGGCCAGCAAGATGGGTGATATCGACAACGGTGTCAGGTTCGGCAATCCCGCATTTTGCCAGATCGAGCAGCGTCGTGCCGCCAGCGAGCACCATATTGCCCGCCAGCGCGGCGGCCTTGCGGGCTTCATCGGCAGAATGGGCGCGAAGATAGGAAAAATTCTTCATGATGCTGCCTCCGCAGCTTCGCGTACCGCGGCCACGATGTGCGAGTAGGCACCGCACCGGCAGAGATTGCCGGACATATATTCGCGAATTTCGTTGTCGGATTTCGTGTGCCCTTCGCGGATACAGGCAACCGCCGACATGATCTGGCCGGGGGTACAATAGCCGCACTGAAAGGCGTCGTGCTCCAGAAATGCAGATTGAACGGGATGCAAGCCACCATCGCCATCGGCAAGACCTTCAATCGTTGTGATTGCCCGCCCTTCAACCTGTGCCGCAAGGGTCAGGCAGGCAAGCACCCGCTTGCCATCAACGTGAACAGTACAGGCACCACACTGGCCCTGATCGCAGCCCTTTTTGGTTCCAGTAAGGTCAAGATGCTCGCGCAGCGCATCCAGCAGAGTGACGCGCGGTTCAACGGCAAGCTCTCGACTCCTGCCATTTATATCCAGCTTCAAGTTGATTGTTCCGGTCATTATATCGCTCCTGCTTTGCGGATGCAGATTCATTCGACAGCCCGATACCCAAACGCCAAGCGTCAGGAGAAGTTCACATCGCTGTGCGCTTTACCTACCTGTCAGATGGGTCGAATCGAGGTTACCTGTGTTTAGAGACATGACATTGGGACCCATTCTGCGATAAGAAGGCAAAAGGACTCCACTTAAACGGAGGGGCCTCCGCTTATCTTAAGAACTTGTTGCTCATGGTCAAGCCCCCATGAGCGTGGAGCAGAATTTGGTCGCCAAGCCATCAGAGAATGCCGAGCCACCGCCTTTGAGTGTGAAAGGTATGCGCGCCGATGCGCGTCGCAACCGGGAAAAGCTGCTCGAAGTGGCCGCCGTGGTTTTCTCCGAACATGGCGTGGAAGGCTCTCTTGAAGATATTGCCCGGCGGGCGGGCGTTGGCATTGGCACGCTTTACCGGCATTTTCCGACCCGCGAACATCTTGTGGAGGTCGTCTACAAACGCGAGGTTGAGAATCTTTGTGCGGCAGCGGGGGAATTATCGCTGCATCACCCGCCGGATGTTGCGCTTGAAGAATGGATGCATCGCTTTGTCGGATATATCGCTGCAAAGCGTGGCATGGCAAACAGTCTGCGCATACTCGTTACCAGCAATTCGGAATTGTTTGCCGGAAGTTCGGGTATGGTCGCCGTCTCGCTTCGAAAGCTCGTCGAAGCAGCGGCCAATGACGATCTTATCCGCCGGGATATTGACAGCACTGACCTGCTGCACGCCCTGTTTACAATCTATTCCATCCCCGACGCTCCCGATTGGCATGAGCGTTCGCGCCGCCTGGTGAAGCTGCTGATGGACGGATTGCGGTGGGGTGCTCGTGACAAGAGTACAGCCCAACGCGATGAGAGCCCTCGCAATGGCTAGGACTCCATGATGTCCGATACCGCCTCATCGGCAGGCATGGACTGGAGCAGGGTTTCGCGAGCCGAGCGCAGATGATTACGGCAGGCAATGTCAACTTTCCCCGCATCGCGCGAACGCAAGGCATCGATATAAGCCAGATGCTCTTCCAGGGCTTTGGCGTTGCGAGCCCGTTCGTTCACCTTTCTCCATTGATAATGGTAGTGAAACACGATGGCGATGACGTCATAGAAATCAATGACAAAGCGATTGCGCGAAGCGGAATGGATCATGCGATGAAACCGCTCATCGAGTGCGGAAAAATCCATATAGCGCGTATCGATATCGCTTAGCAGCGCAAGGTGGTCAGCCTCCAGAACATCCAGTTCCTGAATGGCAGGATGATCATCGGGCAAGTTCAGAAAAGCAACGGCGGAACGCAGCTCAAAAATCTCCCGGATTTCAAAGAGTTCGAGGGCGAATGAGCGGGTAAACCCCTTTAACACCCAATGGCTGTTCTTGCGTTTTTCAATCAGTCCGAACCGGCTGAACCGGATCAGAAATTCGCGCACGCTTGACGTGCCGACACCAATATCGCGGGCAAGTTCAAGCTCGTTGATCTGCATTCCGGGCTGGGCTCCGCCAGCCAGAATGCGCTGCATGAAACTACGCTCGATGATCTCCGACAACGAGTCCGTTTCCTCATCGGGAAAATAGTCTGATTTGACAGGCTTACGCAGGACTGTCTTGCTGCGCTTTGTCCATTCGATCAGGCCTTTTTCCTCCAGGGCACCAAGAATGGCGCGAACCGTGGTCCGGCTGATGCCAAGGCGTGTTCCAAGCTCGGGTTCTGATGGAAGCTCCTCAATATCTTTGAGAAGGCGAAGACACCTGTTGTAGCCCTCCTTGAACACCGTATTCTGCTTCGACATTCTATTCTTTCATGATCCAGAACCGACCCAGTCCGACCGGGACTTGCAGTTCCGCCTATAGTTCGAGCTGATTTGTGTTTTATCCGTAAGAGGCGTTGACGGCAAAATGTATTTTGTCGATAAAAGACGAATTGTGCAGATATTGACATGTTAGCTCAGTGCTCGCACCATTGGTTTGTTCTGGGAGGAACAGTTGGATATCCGGAAGATTGGTAAAACGCCGCTGGCCGTGACAACGATCGGCTTTGGTGGGGCAGCTATTGGCGGGCTCTATCGCGAGTGCACGCGTGACGCAGCGATGGAAACATTGCAGGCCGCGTGGGATGCTGGATTACGCTATTTTGATACGGCGCCCTTTTATGGCTTCGGCCTTTCAGAACGGCGAACGGGTGATTTTCTGCGCGACAAACCGCGTGAAACCTATGTTCTTTCAACGAAGGTTGGCCGGTTTCTGCGACCTGTTCCGGAAGAGCAGGTCCCCGATCACTCCTACATCAATCCCCTGCCCTTCGCTGTCGACTATGACTACAGTTATGACGGTATCATGCGGTCCTTCGAGTTCAGCTTTGCGCGGCTGGGCCTGAACAGGATCGATATACTTTACGTGCATGATATTGGCGCCTACACCCATGGTGCCGACAAGAACGCCGTCTACATGGCCCAGCTGCTTGGAGGCGGACTGAAGGCGTTGGAGGAGCTCAAATCTTCGGGTGCGATCTCAGCCTATGGCCTCGGCGTCAACGAGGTCGAAGTTTGCCTTGAGGTCGCCGCCAGACACCCGATTGACTGCATTCTGCTCGCGGGGCGCTATTCCCTGCTCGACCGTTCCGCCGAACGCGGCTTGCTGGATATCTGCCGGAAACAGCAAATATCTCTGGTGATTGGCGGCGTCTTTAACTCAGGCATTCTGGCAACCGGCCCGGTTCCCGGTGCAAATTTTGACTATGGGCCCGCATCACAGGACATTCTGGATCGCGTGCGCTCCATGCAGGCAGTTGCAACGAACCATCATGTACCGTTGGCGGCAGCGGCACTTCAGTTTCCGTTCCGCGAGCCGGTGGTGGCGAATGTGCTGATCGGTACCGCAAAACCGTCGAGTCTCACCCGAAATATCGAGCTTCTTTCAACAGAAGTCCCTGAAAGCGTCTACGCAGAATGTGAACCCTTCACGATCCGCTGAGATGCTTGCAAAGAATACGCATTTAAATTAGCTTCGCATGATCGATGTTTTTTATCGATAAAGAGCGGATTGAAAAGCGCCCTCTCAATCCGGACATAAGCAAATAAAACCGGCGCTACGAGAGGAACACAACCATGATTTCTACAGGAAAGTGCATCAATCGCAGAACCGTTCTTGGTACCGCCGCTCTGGCTCTGCTGGCAGGAATGATATCCGTCGCACCGGTCCGTGCCGCGGATGTAACCATCCCTATTATCGTCAAGGACACGACGTCTTTCTATTGGCAGATCGTCCTTGCCGGCGCGCGCAAGGCGGGCAAGGATCTCGGTGTCAAAGTACCCGAGCTTGGGGCCCAGGCTGAATCTGATATTAACGGCCAGATTTCCATTCTTGAAAATGCCGTCTCCGGCAAACCGGCTGCCATCGTCATCTCCCCCACCGAGTTCAAAGCACTCGGCAAGCCCATTGATGAAGCGGCGAAATCCGTCAAAATCATTGGCATCGACTCCGCTGCGGATTCCAAGGCATTCACGTCATTCCTGACAACGGACAATGTACAGGGTGGACGTGTGGCAGCCGACGGTCTCGCCGCAGCAATCACAGAAAAATATGGCAAGGCTGAAGGCGAAGTGGCTCTCATCACGGCCCTTCCCGGCGTCGGTTCACTCGACCAGCGCGCCAAAGGTTTCAAAGAACAGCTTGCAGCCAAATATCCCGGTCTCAAGCTGATTGCCGACAAGGTTGCTGACGGTCAGGCCACGACGGGTCTCAACATCACGACCGATCTGATCACCGCCAATCCAAACCTGCGCGGTATCTTCACATCCAATCTGATCATGGCTCAGGGTGCGGGTCAGGCCATTGCCGAAAACAAGGCGCAGGACAAGATCAAGGTTATCGGCTTCGACAGCGATGAAAAGCTGGTCAAATTCCTGTCAAACGGGACATTGGCCGGGCTAATCGTTCAGGATCCCTACCGCATGGGCTATGATGGCATCAAGACCGCTTTGGCTGCCTCAAAAGGCGAAAAGACAGAGGCCAATGTCGATACCGGTGCAAACCTGATCACCAAAGCCAATATGAACGACAAACGCGCGCAGGAGTTGCTCAACCCCAAGCTTGACTGATCCAGATTTGCTCAACAGTCAGTGGGGTCGCCATGACAGATCATGATATTTCGCATCGCTCCAGCAGCGGGCAAAGTGAAGATGTATCCGCAGCGGCGGCCCACCTGCCTATTCTGGAATTGCGTGGGCTTGAGAAACAATATCTTGGAACCCATGCGTTAAAACCTGCCGATCTCGCTTTCAAGGCTGGAGAAATTCACGCCATTGTCGGTGAGAACGGCGCAGGAAAATCGACGCTGATCAAGCTTTTGACCGGCGTCATTCCCCGCACTGCCGGTGAAATATTGTTTCGGGGCGAACCCGTAGCGCTGACGACACCGCTGGAAGCGATCCAGCATGGGATCAATGCCGTGCATCAGGAGGTCGTGCTCTGCCCGCATTTGACCGTTGCCGCCAATATCTTTCTGGGTGAGGAACAGCGCCGTTTCGGTCTCCTGCAGCATCGCCATATGATCCGGGAAGCACAGAAAATCCTTGATGATCTTGGCTTTGCACTACCGGCCCATGCGCTGCTAAGCGACCTGACCATCGGGCAGCAGCAATTGATCGCAACGGCGCGCGCAGCAACACGCGGCGCACGTTTCCTCATCTTCGACGAACCGACCGCCTATCTGACACGCGAAGAAGCGGCGCAGCTCTTTGCACTGATCCGACGCCTGCAGAAAAGCGGCGTCACCATCGTCTATATCAGCCACCGCATGGAGGAAGTGTTTGAACTCGCCGACCGGGTTTCCATTCTGCGCGACGGACGGTTGGTTGGCACGCGCAATATCGGGGAAACCAACGAGAATGAATTGATCGGCCTGATGATCAATCGTTCAATCGAGCAGATTTATCACAAGGTGCCATTTACCTTTGGCAAGACAATCCTTGAGACAAAAAATCTCACCGGCAATGGCTTTGAAGATATCAGTCTTAGCGTGCGTGAGGGCGAAATTGTCGGGCTCTACGGCTTGATTGGCGCTGGTCGCAGTGAGTTCGTTACAACCATCTTTGGACGCCATCCGAAATCTTCAGGCAAAATTCTCTGGGACGGCAAAGAGGTGCGTATCGAGCGCGAGCGCGATGCGATCAAACTTGGCATCGCTCTGGCACCGGAGAGCCGCCGCGATCAGGGCCTATGCCTGTCCTTGCCCGTGTCACTCAATCTCAATCTGCCGATCTACAAGCAGCTCAGCAGGAACGTTCTGATTTCCCATCGCGAAGAAGCCAGACATGCCGACAATCAGATCTCGGACCTTCGCATCAAGACGTCCTCGCGCAGTGCCAGCGCTGCCAGCCTTTCCGGCGGCAACCAGCAGAAAATTGTCATCGGCAAATGGCTCAACCACGGTGCCAAGCTTTTCATTTTTGACGAACCTACGGTGGGTGTCGATGTGGGCACAAAGGCCGAAATCTACCGGCTGTTCTCGACCCTTCTTGAAAACGGCGCCGGTATCATTCTGATCTCGTCCTATCTTCCCGAAGTTTATGAGCTTGCCGATACACTGCACGTCTTCAGGCGTGGACATCTGGTGGCAAGCCATCCCCACAAATCCGTCACGCATGAAGATATCCTGACCCAAGCGCTCGGCTCAGCATCAACCGACGCCAGCACACGCAATTGATCTGTTCCGCCGCGATTATTCGCTTCGACTATCTGGAGATTTGTCCCGATGAGCCTTGAAACCAAAGACACCGGCACCACCCCGAAGCGGCGCTTCAATGTCCTGTTCGGACTGACGCTTTTTGCCCTGTTGCTGGTGCTGTGGCTGGTCCTTAGCCTTGCGACAGATAGTTTTTGGACCGGAAACAACATTTCCAATCTGCTGCGGCAAGGCTCGATGATTGCAATCCTCGCCATTGGCCAGACCTTCGTCATCATTACCGGCGGCATTGATCTGTCTGTCGGCGCGATTGTTGGCTTCACCAGTGTTATCGTTGCCTGGCTTTTAGCCCATGGTTTTCCGGTCTGGGCAGCGATCCTGATTACGCTGGGCATCGGTGTGTGTATCGGGCTTTTCCACGGTTTCGGCATTGTGCGTCTCGGGCTTCCCCCGTTCATCATCACACTCGCAACGCTCACGTCTCTGCGCGGCATCGGCCTGTTGATCACCAATGGCAACACGATCTCAATCGACAATGACCCATTTACCGAATTCTCCCGCAATGATTTTGCCGGAGTACCCAACCTGTTCCTGATGGTGGTCCTCGTCGGCATTCCCGCCTACATCTTTCTAAGTCATAGTCGCTGGGGACGTTATCTATTTTCCGTGGGATCGAATGCGGAAGCCTCGCGTCTGTCCGGCGTCAATGTCAAAGGGACGATCTATCTCGCCTACACATTATCAGCCGTCTGCGCATCATTCGTAGGATTGCTGCTTGCCTCCCGCATCGGCGTTGGCAATGCAATGCAGGCCGAAGGATGGGAACTGCAAGCCATCGCTTCCTCGGTTATCGGCGGCACCAGTCTTTTCGGCGCGGTCGGCTCTATTCATGGGCCGCTGCTGGGCGCTTTCATTCTTGCGACCATCAACAATGGCGCTAACCTGCTCAATGTTAATTCCTTCTGGCAGCGGGTTATAACAGGCGTCCTGATCATTGTTATTGTGTACTTCGATCAGCTGCGCCGCAGGCGAAGATAGGCGTTATTCGGGAACATTTGACCTATTCAAGGGTTTCTATAGTACCGAGAGTGAGTTTTGGGAGAGCTCTTGCTTTCGTCAGAGGTCTGGTCGAGCCATCGTGGAACTTCATCCTTCGATACTCCCAGACCTCGTTCTATCCACTAGAGACGGCCGTTTCTCACAGGATGCGGCGGCGGAAACAGAGTTCATATGACACCCGTGAGATTAACGCGCCGTGCAAGAGCCACGGCGCTTTCCTTACGCTCGCTATAACGGTTGGTGAGATAATCCGACACGTCGCGTGTCAGCAGCGTGAACTTCATAAGCTCCTCCATGACATCCACAACGCGATCGTAATAGGCGGATGGTTTCATGTGGCCGTTTTCGTCAAACTCCTGATAGGCTTTGGCAACCGACGACTGGTTCGGGATTGTGACCATACGCATCCAGCGTCCGAGAACCCGCATCTGGTTGACTGCATTAAACGACTGTGACCCGCCAGAAACCTGCATAACCGCAAGCGTTCGCCCCTGAGTAGGACGAATCGCACCCATGGCAAGTGGTATCCAGTCGATCTGTGATTTCATGACACCTGTCATGGCACCATGCCGCTCGGGACTGGTCCAGACCTGCCCTTCGGACCAGAGTGAAAGGTCGCGCAGTTCCTGCACCTTTGGATGATCAACGGGCGCGTCATCCGGCAAAGGCAATCCTGCTGGATCATAGACGCGAGTCTCCGCACCAAAATACTCCAACAGGCGCGCTGCTTCTTGCGTTAGAAAGCGGCTGTAGGACACCTTCCGGATGGAGCCGTAAAGCAACAGGATACGCGGCCGGTGTGTCGAGAGCTGAACAGATAACTTTTCAGGATCAGGAATCTGCAGGGCCTCGGATAGAGTATTGGCTAAATCAGACAATGCGCTTTCCTTTAGCATCAATGACCACTTCACCATCTTCCTTGGTGAAAGCTCGCTTTGGTGGGCTCGGGAGTATGTCAAGGACAAGCTCAGACGGTCGGCTTAGGCGTACGCCTTTTTCAGTCACCACAAACGGGCGGTTAATCAGGATCGGATGGGCTTCCATCGCATCCAGCAATTGTTCATCTGTCAAATCCGGGTCATCGAGCCCAAGCTCCGCATAGGGCGTGCCCTTTTCGCGAATGGCTTCGCGCACCGTCAACCCTGCTCTTCGAATGATATCTTTCAGCTCCTGACGTGCTGGAGGTGTCTTCAGATACTGGATTATGGTTGGCTCAATACCTGCATTCCGGATCATTGCGAGCACATTGCGCGACGTGCCACAGGCAGGATTATGATAAATGGTGACAGTCATTAGATGGCCCTTTCCGCTTTTTGAACGTTCTGGACGGCGGCTCCGCGCTCGTACCAATTCTTGCTTCGGTTGACGATCCACACCACCGACAACATGACTGGCACTTCAATCAACACACCGACGACAGTAGCGAGTGCGGCACCGGAGTTAAAACCAAACAAACTAATCGCAGCGGCCACCGCCAGTTCGAAGAAGTTACTTGCCCCGATCAATGCAGACGGCCCGGCGACACAATGCTGTTCACCACTGATACGATTAAGGAGATAGGCAAGGCCTGAATTGAAATAGACCTGTATCAAGATCGGTACGGCTAGAAGCGCAATCACCAGCGGTTGAGCGATAATCTGCTTCCCCTGAAAGCCGAAGAGCATCACCAATGTTGTCAGCAATGCCACAAGCGATAGCGGTTGAAGAATACCGACTAATCGATCAAAGGCCGCCTTGCCTCCATTTGCCAGCAACCACCGGCGAATGATCTGGGCGATGATGACCGGAACAATGATGTATAGAACCACCGATATGATAAGCGTATCCCATGGCACGGTGATTGCCGAAAGACCAAGAAGCAGGCCCACAATAGGGGCAAACGCAACGACCATAATCGCATCGTTCAAAGCCACCTGAGACAAGGTGAAATGTGGTTCGCCCTTCGTGAGGTTAGACCAGACAAAAACCATGGCTGTGCAAGGCGCAGCGGCTAGAATGATCAGCCCAGCAATATAGGAATCGATCTGTATAGCAGGCAAATATGGTCGAAAGAGCCAACCGACAAATACCCAGCCAAGCAACGCCATGGAGAATGGTTTTATAGCCCAATTGATAAACAGGGTTACACCAATTCCACGCCAATAAGCGCCGACCGTACGCAGCGACGCAAAGTCGATACGCAGCAACATCGGAATGATCATCAACCATATGAGAACAGCCATCGGAATGTTCACTTGGGCGTATTCAGCAGCGCCGATAGCCTGAAACACGCCCGGAATAAAATGGCCAAGCGCAATCCCAGCAACAATGCATAGGGCAACCCACAGAGTGAGGTAGCGTTCAAAGACAGACATTGGCTTTCCTATAGAAAACGGATCGCGTCAAAATGGATATTGGGGCCGGATACAGCCCAGGACTTGCAGCATTGGCAGAATGTCAAACGGCACGGCATCCGCTGTTGAATCGTACAGAATTGCCTCTACACAGGAACAGGACATCATAGACGCGATCAGTCATTGAACTTCTCCTTGGGCGGGCAACATGGAACGATATCAGTGATGAGCGGAGTGCAAATGTCCGGATGACCTGCGCAGCAATCCTTCAGCAGATAACTGATCGCAGCGCGAAGATTCTCGAACCTCGCGCGATAAATAATGGAACGGCTGTGGCGGACAGAAGAGATCAGTCCCGCGCGCGACAATATCGCCAGATGCGCCGACATCGTGTTTTGCGGAATATCCAGCAGTCGCGATATCTCTCCCGCCGCTATTCCTTCCGGTTCACGCATCACAATCAGCTTGAATGCATCCATGCGCGATGATTGGGCAAGGGCCGAAAAAGCCTCAATGGTTTGATCTTTTTCCATATATCTGGATTTATAGATATAATATCAGACTGTCAAGTCAATTTCATGTGAGCATTCGTCAATCAGCGGTCAGACACCTTGCTATGAATGATCCAAAGGCGCCAGATCGCCCAAGACGGTCGGAATAAGCTCGGAGACTGTCGGGTGTATTGGCACTGCCCATTTGAGCGTTGGATAGTCCATCTTCGCGCTCATGGCATCGAGTATCCCGTGGATCGCCTCATCACCGCTTGTTCCCAGAATAGCCGCGCCCAATATCTGCTTTGTCTGAGCATCAGCAACGATCTTCATGAAGCCCTGTGTTTCGCCCTTCTCCACAGCGCGGCCAACACGCGTCATCGGTCGTTTGGATATAAGAATAGGGCGACCCGTTGCCTTGGCCTGCGTCTCGCTCATTCCCACCCGGCCAAGTGGCGGATCGATATAAAGGGCATAGCCCTGCACGCGCTCGCTAACCCTGCGGTCTTCCCCGTCCAGAAGATTGGCCGCGACAATCTCGAAATCATTATAGGCCGTGTGGGTGAAAGCACCCTTGCCATTGCAATCTCCAAGAGCCCAGATGCCTTCAACGCTTGTTGCGAGATAATCGTCGACCTTGATGTAGCCCCGCTCGTCGGTGGCAATACCCGCCTTGTCCAGATCAAGATCGTCAGTATTGGGACGGCGACCAATCGCCAGAAGCACATGCGAACCGACAGCACTGCGCTCGTCAGAGTCGCAATCAAGGTGAACTTCCGTACCGCCTTCATGCGGTTTGAAAGCGATACAGTTTGCGTTGAGACGGCAGGAAATACCTTCGTTTTCCAGAATATCCTTTATGGCTTCGGATACATCCTCGTCTTCGCGCCCGACCAAGCGAGGACCTTTTTCGACAATGGTCACCTGCGATCCAAAACGCCGGTACATCTGCGCAAATTCGAGGCCGATGTAACTGCCACCGATCACCACCAGATGTTTCGGCAGAACATCAAGCTGCATCATGCCAGTGTTGGTAAGATAGTCGATATCACCGATACCCGGCATGTCAGGGATATTGGCGCGCCCGCCCACATTCAGGAAAATGCGCGGAGCATCAAAGAGCACCCCGTCAATGCTGATCGTATGCGGGCCAGTAAACCGGGCATGACCTTCAATAACAGTGCAATTCTTCATGCCGCGCAGCCAGTTCTCGACACCTGTGCGGGCGTTAAGAGTAACGGTATCGGCTCTTTGCCGCACCCGTTGCATATCAACCCGAATGGGTTGCTCGATGACAACGCCGTAGTCCCCACCCCGGCGGGCGAGATGCGCCGCATAGGCGCTGGCGACCATCGTCTTTGTCGGCATGCAGCCGGTGTTGACGCAGGTGCCGCCGAACAATTTTCGCTCGACCATCAATACCTTCATACCCGAAGTGGTCAGCCGGCCCGCCAGCGATGGACCCGCCTGTCCGGCACCGATAATGATCGCGTCAAAAGACTGGCTCATGGCAATGCTCCATCAAGAAAGATTGGGATAGGGTAGCAACAGTGAGGTCGCCATGAAAGGCGTGTGACGCCCATGCTGCGGAGTGAACGTATCGACACCCGTATGCAAGACCTTTAGAACAGCGGAAAGAAAATGGTCCCATCTGCACAAACCAATCCACATTCTGTTAGAAGCAAACAATGAACTATGTCAGGCAAGCCATAGCCAGCCTTACCATTTTCGCGACGACAAGCGTATGGGAACTCCGGTCACTGGCAAAGCCCGGACCAAGAATGGTCGATGAATTCGAATGCGTTGTATCCGTTCTCCTCGCCATCATCTTCGCGCATATTCTTGGCGCACAGAATGTCGGCTGGGCTGCCTTCAGTGGCTATATGGTCATGCGGTCCCATGTATCGGAAAGTCTCACCCGAGGGATTTTGCGCATCATCGGAACGTCAGCAGGCGCAGGCGCGGCTCTGGGTTTGGCGCCTTTGGTTATCGGTAATCCATTACTTTTATGCCTATCCCTTGTCATTTTTGGTGGGGTCACACTCTACTTCGCACTTGTTGGAAAACGCAGCTACGCCTGGCTGTTTACAGGGCTGACATTCTGCATGGTACTGATCGATGGCATGAAGCACCCATCAGGGTCAGTTTTACCCTTTGCCCAATCGCGTCTTGTCGAAATCCTTGCGGGAACCCTCGCCTGCATTCTAGTCAGTGCTGTCTCGACCTTCACAATCAGGCGCAGATTACCGCGACAATCAAAGGAAACGCCCGTTCAGGCGGCCATAAGACACTCCGTCGTCTGGCATAAGGGCGCAGCAAAGCATTCGGTACAGGCGGCAATCGCTCTCGGGCTCATTCCATGGATATGGGTATGGACCGGCATCACTTCACTGAGCCAGTCGAGCATCACAATCATGGCTGTGATGATGATCCCCGTGACCAGCCTATCAACCAGTGTGCTGAACCCGATCACATCGCGGCTGATCCTGCGCTTCGTCGGTTGCAGCGTGGGTGGGTTGATCGCCACCGCAATTCTGCTGAGCAGTCATCAGTCGCCCATTCTCATGACAATGGGTGTCTGTATCGGTGTTCTTGTCGGACGGCATATCGAAAACAGCAACTCGTCGATCAGCTATATCGGCACGCAATTTGTTCTGGCTTTTCTTGTTGTGCTTGTGCCTGATACCTATACCAATGCGGCGCTTGAACCCGGCATGGAGCGCCTTGCTGGCATCCTGTTTGGTGTGGTTATTCTTGAGCCGGTCCTGCTCATCTCCCACTATCTGTTTCGCGATCATCCACCCCGGAATGACGGCGTCGACATGAAGCAGCCATCATCAAACGAGTAAGCCACATTCTTGCGCAAAACTTTACGCGCGACAATTTTTATATTGACATAGCAATATAAATTGCACATCCATGCAGTGGACGAAGGTGGGAGGAGCATGGCCATCGCCAATGGACTTGAGCACGGCAAACAGGCTGCGCAATGTCCGGCAATATTTCGCTAATGCCCAACCGCCGGATTTCGAGAAAACAACTGTTCTGGAGGGAACAATGATCCGCACCCATTTTACCAAACTGCTTCTTGCCGGCGCGGTAGCGCTCATGGCTACAGGTGCCTATGCTGAAGGCATCGGCGCTTCCCTGCTCACGCAGCAGCATCCATTCTACATCTCGCTTGCTTCCGCCATGACCGCAGAAGCCAAGGCGGAAAACGTGCCGCTTGAAATTGCGATTGCCAATCAGGATCTGAACAAGCAGCTCGCCGATGTGGAAGATTTCATCACCAAGGGCGTCAGTGTCATCATCATTTCGCCTGTAGATAGCACAGGCGTAAAATCCGCCATCACCAAAGCCCAGAAGGCAGGCATCAAGGTCATCACCGTGGATGTTCCCGCCAAGGGCGTTGAAGTGACTTCGCATGTCGGCACCGACAATTACACCGGCGGCGTCAAGGCGGGCGAGTTGATGGCCAAGCAGATCGGCGACAAGGGCAATGTTGCGGTTATCGACTACCCGACGGTGCAATCCGTCGTGGATCGCGTCGAAGGCTTCAAGAAGGCAATTGCTGCACATCCTGATATCAAGATCGTCTCCATCCAGACCGGCATTACCCGGCCGGAGGCGCTAGCCGCTGCCCAGAACATTCTGCAGGCAAATCCTGATGTGGTCGGCATTTTCGGCTTTGGCGATGATGCGGCGCTGGCCGCTGCTTCTGCAGTCAAGTCGGCAAAGCTTCAGGAACAGGTCAAGGTCATCGGCTTTGACGGTATGGAAGAAGCCCGCAATGCGGTGAAAAACGACCCTGTTATGGTTGGCGTTATTGCGCAGTATCCGGACCAGATGGGCAAAGTCGCGGTCGAGACCGCGGGCAAGATCATCAAGGGCGAGACGGTTGAAGCCAAGCAGCCAATCGTTCCTGGTGTCGTCACCAAGGCTGGCGAAGAAAAGTAACCTCGCAAAGGTCTCCACTCAATAATGCCACCCGCGCGAATACATCTTCGCGGGTGGCCGTATGGAAAGACCTCCGGTAGGATTGTCGTTCATGATCGCTTCACCCAATGCCCCCGTGCTTGAAATCAAGGATGTTGCCAAGACTTTTGGTCCGGTGACCGCGCTCAAGCGCATGAATCTTTCCGTCCGCAGCGGACGTGTTCACACGCTGCTCGGCGAGAACGGCGCGGGCAAATCCACGCTGATGAAAATTCTTGTCGGTCTGTTCCAGCCGACTTCCGGATCGATCACCCTGCGCGGCAAACCCTATGCACCGAAAAACCCCATCGAGGCAAAAGCACTGGGGTTGAGCATCGTGTTTCAGGAACTCAGCCTTTGCCGCAATCTGTCAGTTGCCGAGAACATTCTGGCCACGCATGAGCCCAATAGTTTTGGCTTCATCAAAGAGCGCGATCTCAATGCGCAGGCGGCGCAGATTGTCAGTGAGCTTGGCTTGCCGGTCAATGTGAGGACCAAGGTGGGTGACCTTTCCATTGCCCAGCGTCAGCTCGTCGAAATTGCAAAGGGGCTTAGCCGTCCCGCCGATGTGGTCATCCTTGACGAACCGACATCCTCGCTGTCGGACAGCGAAGCGGAAATCCTTTTCACCATCATCGACCGGCTGAAGGCCAAGGGTACCGCGATCATCTATATCTCCCACCGCATGGAAGAAATCATGCGTATTTCCGATGATATTACAGTCATCCGCGATGGTTCCTTTGTAGCGACGACAGAAAAGCAGAACACCAGCATTGAAGGCCTGATCGCCCTGATGGTCGGACGCGAGATGAAGGATATCTATCCGCCACGTTTGGTCGAGCGTCCCTCGTCTGCAATCGCGCCTGTCCTTGCGGTTGAGAATCTCTCGGAAGCAGGCAGGTTTGAAAATGTTTCGCTCGATGTCCGCCCCGGGGAAGTTGTTGGACTGTTCGGCCTGATCGGCTCAGGCCGCTCCGACGTGATGAAGGCACTCTTCGGGTTCGGACAACCAACCGGCACCATTCGCCTGAATGGTAATCCGGTGCATTTGCGCTCCCCGGCCGATGCGATCCGGCACGGAATTGCCTTCGTAACCGAAAACCGCAAGGAAGAAGGGCTCGTGCTGCAGCACAGTGTCGAGCGCAACATCAACATGGTCGCATTGGGTCAACTCGCCGGACAGTTCGGATTCACCCGCCCTGCCCGTGAACGCGCCGCAGCGAAGACTGAAATCCTGCGCCTTGCCATCAAGACCGCATCGATGGAAACGCCAGCCGGGTCGCTCAGCGGTGGCAATCAGCAGAAAATCGTCATCGCCAAATGGCTGCAGACCCGACCCAAAATACTGATCCTTGACGAGCCAACGCGTGGTGTCGATGTCGGTGCCAAGTTCGAGATCTACCGTATTATCCGCGAGCTTGCCGCCGCTGGCACCGCCATCCTGATGGTATCCTCAGAATTGCCCGAAGTGCTTGGCCTCAGCGACCGGCTCGTCATCATGCACAACAAGCGCGTGGCAAAAATGCTGGATGCGCAGGGCCTCAGCCCCGAAACCGTTATGACCTACGCAGCAGGAATACACCAATGACCAATTCTACCGAGACGAAGCAGGCGCTTCTGGCTTCCCCCCTCATCCGGCAATATGGTGGCATTGTCATCTCGCTGATCATCCTGTGTCTGGTCTTTTCAACGATCAGCCCGCGCTTCCTTGCCTTCAACAATTTCATGAATATCATGCAGCAAGTGGCTGTGATTGCTGTTGCTGCCTATGGCATGACCTATGTGATCCTGCTTGGCGATATTGACCTCTCTGTCGGCTCGATCATTGCCGTGGCGGGCATGGTCGCTGCGCAAGCCTTTTCCATGGGTTTTGGTTTTGTCCCAACAGTGTTCATAACGCTTGCAGCTGGTGCGATCATGGGCGGGCTTAACGGTGTTCTCTCGGCAAAACTCATGCTGCCTTCGTTCATCGTCACGGTCGCCACGATGGGTATCTATCGCGGAGCCGTCAGCCTGCCGACCAATGGCGCGCCGGCTTCCATCGACAATGAAACCTGGCTGGCGATTGGTAGCGAAAGCTGGCTTGGTCTGCCTATCATCATCTGGATCGTCATTGCGCTCTTCGCGATCAATCACATTGTCCTGTCCCGCACGATCTTCGGCCGCCGTGCCTATCTTGCTGGTGGCAATCGCGAGGCTGCAATCTATTCCGGCATTCGCGTTGACCGCTTGAAGATCATCATTTTCATGATCTCCGGCGTGATGGCAGCTATCAGCGGAATCCTGCTGTCGTCGCGGCTTTCCTCGGCACAAACCAATGCGGGCATGGGCTATGAGCTGGATGCGATTGCCGCTGTTGTGCTTGGCGGCACCAGTCTTGCAGGCGGTGTCGGCACAATGGTTGGGACCATCCTTGGCGCGCTGATTATCGGCGTTATCAACAACGGCATGAATATGCTGGCCGTTCCGTATTTCTACCAGCTCATCTTCAAGGGTATCGTTATTCTCTTTGCTGTCTGGCTCGATGTGCGCAGCAAGTCGATGCGCGCTTAATCGACTGCAGCCGGTCCGGGCAGGAACACGGCAAAGGGTTCCTCCACCGTGCGCTTGAGATAAGCGAGATAAGACGCGTAGCTGGCGTGATCAGGGGCGATACGCCCGAACTGTGCATCCGGTGCCGACCCCATCGGAATGAGCACAATTGGCGCCGAAACCGGTGTCAGTTGTGCACCGCGCCCGGCCTGCAATGTGGTAAGGATGCCATACATCTCCCCTGTGATGGACGGGCGCGAGATGATGATCAGGCGATGCTGCCCTGATGTATTGGTCGCAAGGTAGATATGGCCGGAAAGGTTTGGAATGGCCACTGTACCCTGCTGGGTAAAGGCAGCATCCAGCCGTTCCTTTTCGATGAAACGCAGGTTGGACGAGGCATCGTTCCAGCCGATTTCGGTGCAATAGGCAAAAATGGCTTTCGGATCACCAAACGAGGGGCGCAAGGTCAGATACCGGCCTTCAATCCATCCGACGGCGGCGCGGGAGTAGGCACCAAAATCCTCGCTGGCGTGACCGTGGCTTGGCAGCGGTGGGTTATCATGACTGTCAGCGCCGCGCAGACGCATGCCAAGCGCCTCTTCAAGCCTGATCGTTGTTGCCAGCGTGAATGGACGATGGCCTGACAGAGCCTTCTCCAGCGTGGAAAGGCTGATTTTCGCCTGATCGGCCAGATACTGCCGCGAAATGCGCCGGCGCGCCATTTCCTCGCGGATTTTCGCGGCGACCGTATCGTTCTGCCGTTCTGATAACTGGCTGTCTATATCCCCGGCCATGATGCCCCTGCTTTCCCAATCACGTACATTCCTTCACATATCCACACAAGTCCATCAGGAGCAAGACATGATGTGACGCAGCCGTGCGGAACATTCCCGAAGCTTACGCTGGCGCGGAAAAGGCCCATGTATGAAATGGGGAAAGCTTCCCGATGGGAGCACCAACAGGAGCTTTCCCGATGAAAATTGTAACCCATTCACCTTCCCCGCAACCCCTGCCAAGCTGGCTGCGCTACACTTGCCAGGCCGTCTGGCTCATCAACATTGTGGTCTTGCCGCTCGTGGCGCTTCTGGCTGTCTTCCTTGCCGGACCCGCCCGCGCCGAAACAGCCCAATCTCCCCTCGTCACCATGGATGAGGTCAAATCCGGTACGCTGCTGCTAAAAAGCTCCGAAGCTGGCCGCTATATCGAGGCCCCGCGCGTTGCCACCGACGTTGATATCATCGTCAGCGGCCCGACTGCGCGCGCCCGCATCACCCAGATTTTTACTAACCCTTCCAATGGCTGGGTAGAGGCTGTTTATGCCTATCCCCTGCCGGAAGAAAGTGCTGTCCATGCCCTTAAAATGGTCATCGGCAAGCGTGTGATCATTGGCGATATCAAAGAGAAAAAGGAAGCCAAGGCAATTTACGAAACGGCTAAGGCCGCGGGCCAGAAAGCCAGCCTTGTCGAGCAGGAACGCCCCAACCTCTTCACCAACTCCGTTGCCAATATCGGTCCGCATGAGCAGGTTGTGGTTCAGATCGACTATCAGGAACCCGTCCGCCTCTCCGGCGATGAATTCTCCCTGCGCGTGCCGCTCGTTGTAGCACCCCGTTACAATCCCGCGCCGATAACACAAACTGCCGATCTTGCTGCGGATGGTTCCGGCTGGGGCACAACAGCTGATCCTGTTCCGGATCGTGACAAGATCACCTCGCCCGCGCTTGACCCCCGCATCAATGCACCAGTCAATCCAGTTACCATCAAAGTACGCTTGCAGGCCGGTTTTGCCTTGGGTGAAGTCAAAAGCCCCCACCATTCCATCAGGACCGAAACCGTTGACGCACAGACGCAAATCATTGCGCTGACCGGTGAAAACCATGCGGATCGTGACTTTGAACTGACCTGGAAGCCACAAAATTCCAAAGCCCCTGCTGTTGGCCTGTTTCGCGAAACCATAGGCAAGAACGATTACGCCCTCGCCTATGTCACACCGCCTGTTGTCGAGCAGAAGCAGGAAGAACGTCCGCGTGAGATTGTCTTTGTCATCGATAACTCAGGCTCGATGGGTGGCACATCCATGGATCAGGCCAAAGCCAGCCTTGATTATGCCTTGAGCCGCCTCAAACCAGCCGACCGGTTCAACGTCATCCGCTTTGACGACACCATGACCGCGCTGTTTCAAGATACAGTCACTGCCAATCGCGATAACGTCTCCACTGCCCGCGAATTTGTCGGCGACCTCGAAGCATCCGGCGGCACTGAAATGCTCGCACCGCTCGAAGCAGCTTTGAATGACAAACGCCCCAATGATCAGGCTTTTGTTCGCCAGATCGTATTCCTGACCGACGGCGCGATCGGCAATGAACAACAGTTGCTCGATACGATTGCTGCCAAGCTTGGCCGTTCGCGGGTCTTCATGGTCGGCATTGGCTCTGCACCCAACAACTACCTGATGAACCGCGCTGCCGAACTTGGCCGTGGCACGTTCACTTCCATCGGCTCGACCGATCAGGTGGATGAGCGTATGCGCAACCTGTTTGCCAAGCTGGAAAGCCCTGTGATCACCAACCTCGTTGCAACATTCTCTGCCGGCAATGCGGACGTAACGCCAGCCATCCTGCCGGACCTTTATCGTGGCGAGCCGCTGGTTATTGCGGCCAAGCTTGGTTCGTTGTCTGGTACGCTGACAATCAAGGGCATGATCGGCAAACAGCCATGGGAAGTTACCCTGCCAGTTGCCAAGGCTGCTGAAGGCGAAGGCCTGTCAAAACTCTGGGCACGCCGCAAGATTTCCGATGCGGAAGTCGAAAGCACGCTCGGCAAAATCAGCCGCGAAGAAGCCGACAAGCGCATCCTCAAACTCGCCCTTGAAAACAGCCTCGTCTCGCGCCTGACCAGTCTGGTTGCCGTCGACAAGACCGTAACCCGGTCGCAGGATAAGCCGCTGACCCGCGCCGATGTTCCAATCAACCTGCCTGCAGGCTGGGATTTCGACAAGGTGTTTGGTGAACAGACCACACGCAAGGCCGGTCTTGAGAGCGACTCGAACATCCAGTTGGCCAAGCTGGTTCAAGGCAACAAGCCAGTGACCAAACAGGCACCTGCCGACGAACTCCCTCTGCCACAGACAGCTACAGATGCGGAACTGCGCATAATCGCTGGCCTGATGATGTTGCTGGCAAGCGCCGGACTGTTTTTCTTCACCCGCAAGACAACTGGGAAAGCATCATGAGTGCGACCGTAACAATCAATAATGGTTCAAAGCAGAAAGGCAGGGCGGTTATCCGCCCTGCTCTCCGGGCCGGAATGATTGCGATGGCTTTGTTTGGCCTTCTGTTGTTCAGCCAAGGGATATGGATTCATGCGAAAGCCATTCTGGCGCAGGTGCTTCTTGATCGCGCCTTCACCCAAAGCATCGAGACCGGTCAGCCGGTAAAGCCCTGGTCATGGGCCGATACATGGCCGGTTGCCCGTATTGAATTTCCACGTATTGGTGAGACGTCTATCGCTTTGCGTGGCGCAAGCGGGCAGGCATTGGCTTTTGGCCCCGGTCATGTGGATCGCAGTGCCGAGGCCGGTGAGAATGGTACAGCTGTTTACGCAGCACACCGCGACACGCATTTTGCCTTTCTGAAGAATGTCCAGATCGGAGATACGATCAAGATTACCCGGCGTGACGGCAAAGCTTTCACCTATCAGGTTACGGAAACATCCGTTGTGCACTGGGACCAGTCAGGCATTGATAGCAATGCCGACGGCAAGAATCTGGTTCTCGCCACCTGCTGGCCGTTCAATGCCACGACCTCGGGTCCAATGCGCTATCTGGTAAAAGCACAGATTGCGGAATGACTACCCATCCCACTCATTGTGGCGGATCAGCTCTTCCTTGATCAGCTTTTTCGCGATCTTGCCATAGGCGGATTTCGGCATCTCCGGCCAGAAGACAAAACGCTTCGGCAGTTTATAACGCGCCATCTTGCCATTGAGCCACGCCATGATCGCATCGCCATCCGGAGCACTGCCGGATCGCGCTACGCATACGGCCAGTCCAACTTCGCCCCAAACCGGATCAGGAATACCGAGAACAGCCACTTCACTAATATCCGGGTGGGTCAGGATCTTCTCCTCAATCTCCCGCGGATAAACGTTGGAACCGCCTGAGATATACATGTCCGACGCCCGGCCCGTGATGTAGACGAAACCGGCCTCATCCATATGGCCGAGATCACCGGTGCGGAACCAGCCATCGCGAAAGGCTTTCGCATTGGCTTCCGGATTGTCGTAGTAACCGGCAAACACCGCTGGACCGATAACGCAAATCTCGCCGGTTTCACCGGCCTTGACCTCCTGCCCGGTCTCATCTTGAATCGCAATCTGCATACCTGTCCGCGCAAAGCCGCAGGTGCCGATGCGTGCGTCAGGTCCATCTTCTACGTTGTGATAGGTGGGTGGCAGGACGGTAATATTGCCTGTTACCTCGCCAAGACCGAAATACTGGACAATCACGGGACCCAATGTGTTCAAGGCATGAATCTGATCGGTCCGATACATGGGCGCTCCGGCATAGATCACGTAGCGCAACGATGAGTGGTCGCGCTCATGCACAGCCGGATGTTCCGTCAGCATTTTGAGGATTGTCGGCACGGTGAACATATTGCTCACCCGCCATCTCTCAACCAACCGCCACGCTTCGGCGATATCGAACTTTTCCGTCGGCAGCAGGATCGTTTTCGAACCGCGTGCGACCTGCGTCAGTTGATGGACGCCTGCGCCATGGGAAAGAGGGGCCACGACAAGCGAGGCATCTTTTTCCGTTGTGCCCGGCATGAGATCACACAGGTGATTGGTGATGACGAACGCCATCTGGCCATGAGTCAGGACCGCAGCCTTGGGCCGTCCTGTCGTGCCTGAGGTGAAAAAGAACCAGCAGGGATCATCGTGATCAACCGCAGCAGTCGCAATTCTTTGACCGTCAAAGCGCGCAACAATGTTATCGTAATCCTCGCCGAAGTCCGCCTTGCCGATAACAATCACAAAGCCAAGATCAGAGTTCATATTCCGGCTTGCGACCACATGCTCGGGGAAAAGATGACCGCAGATCATCCCCTTGGCACCGCTCGCCTTGGCAAGATAGGCCACCTCATCCGGCGTCTGGCGAAAATTTGTCGGCACCCAAACCGCGCCCAGCTGGAAGCAGGCGAACATGGATTCAAACATCTGATTGCAATTCTGCGACTGGATCAGAATACGGTCGCCTTTGACCACGCCGAATTCGCTTTGCAGCGCCGCAGCCATCGCATCAACACGTCGCTGCAACGTCCCCCAGCTCCAGCACTTTTCGCCCCAGACGAATCCGATTTCCTCAGGCAGGCGGCGCGCGGTTTGCGCCAGAAAGCCCGACAGGTTCATCACGCGTTTTGACATGGCCGTAATCAGGGCCGCATCCTTGCTGCTCATACCTTCATCCGTTCCGGTCTTCTGGATTTCATTGCTGGTGTTACCGGGCGTTTTGGCCGGTCGCTCAGCGGCTGCAAATGCGCCAGCCGCGCCTCGATCTTTTTCGCTTCAATACGCATAAGCGCCGCCAGTTCCAGCTGACGTTCGGGCTGCATTCGACTGTCAATGGCCGCTATGCTCAGCGCACCGGCAGCTCTGCCATCAGGGAAATGGATCGCAAGGCCGATACCCCAAGAATTGGCAAGAATGCGCCCGGGATTAAGCGCAAAACCCTGCTCCCGTGCCGTTGCGATATCTTCCCTGATCTGTCGTGGCGAAAGATTGGGATAATCAGCCAGAAGCACTGTCTCATTGGCCGCCAGAATAATATCAATCTCGTCATCGGGCATTGTGGAAAGAATAGCCAGAGAACCACCGCCGACACCAAGAGGATGGCGATAACCCGCCTGTAGCGCATGGGTGCGGATCGGATAGGTCCCTTCCTCCCGATGCAGGCACACGGTATAGGTTTCGCGCTGGATGGATAGAAAGCTTGTGTCCTGCGTCTTGGCCGAAAGAATGCTCAAACTGTCGCGAGCGATCTGCAGCAATCCATACCGGCGGGTTGCCAGCGTGCCAAGCACATAGGCTTCCTGTCCGAGGTAATATCGACGGGTTTGCACGTCCTGCTCAACCAGACCGGACCGGATGAGAGCCAGCAACAACCGGCGCGTCGTCGGTTTGTTCAGACCGCTCTGCTCGACAATCTCGCTCAGCGATCCACCCTGATCACCGAAATAGCTGACAAGGCTGAGGAGGCCCAGCGCCCTGTCGACGCTTTGCGATCCACTGAGACTGGCTGGTGCCGTGATCCGTTCCTCCATGCTCCCCCACATGTTTCTCGATCCATATTGTGGATCATTTTGTCGAACTATTGAACAATGACATAAAAAATATTGCAAGATGTCAGCATTTGTTTATGGTTTTATCCAGTTCAAAGAGGAATTGCATTCTACAATATGGACCTATGAGTTGAGCTGATGCAATGGAGGTTGCACCCGCTCAATGAGTTCCGCGAGAATGCATCACGCTGTTCGGGAGGAAATCACATGAATAATCTGTCACGCCGCAAGGTATTGATCGGTACTGCCGCAACGCTCGTTGCCAGCCCCTTCATCCTCAGGCGTCCGGCTGCTGCAGCCGAATTCTCTTATAAATATGCCAATAACCTGCCGGTTACGCATCCGATGAACCTGCGCGCGCAGGAAGCCGCTGATAAGATCAAGGAAGAAACCGGCGGACGCTTTGAGCTGTCGATCTTCCCGTCAAGCCAACTCGGCTCGGATACGGACACGCTGAGCCAGCTTCGCTCCGGCGCGGTTGAATTCTTCACGCTATCAGGCCTGATCCTGTCCACACTGGTTCCAGCCGCTTCCATCAATGGTATTGGCTTCGCCTTCCCTGACAGCGCCACCGTCTGGAAAGCGATGGATGGCGAACTGGGCGCCCATGTGCGCAAGCAGATCGAGAAATCCAATCTCGTTGCCATGGAAAAAATCTGGGACAATGGCTTCCGTCACATCACATCGAGCACCAAGCCGATTGTAACGCCTGACGATCTGAAGAATTTTAAGATCCGCGTTCCGGTCAGCCCGCTCTGGACATCGATGTTTACGGCCTTCCAGTCTTCACCAGCCAGCATCAATTTCAATGAGGTCTATTCCTCGCTGCAGACCAAAGTTGTCGAGGGCCAGGAAAACCCGCTCGCGATCATCTCCACAGCCAAACTCTACGAAGTGCAGAAATATTGCTCGCTGACCAGCCATATGTGGGATGGTTTCTGGTTCCTTTCGAACCGTCGTGCTTGGGAAGCACTGCCCGATGATATCAGGACTGTCGTTGCCAAACATATCAATGCTGCCGGTCTTGCGGAACGCGATGATGTCGCAAAACTAACGGAAACCTTGCAGGCCGACCTGAAATCAAAAGGGCTTACATTCAATACACCCGATTCCGCTCCTTTCCGTGACGCCCTGCGCAAGGCGGGCTTCTATTCTGAATGGAAGGGCAAATATGGCGAAGAGGCCTGGGGCCTTCTGGAAAAAGTCGTCGGCCAGCTGGCATAGGGGCGAACCCGATGACAGGGATCAGACTGACCGAAGGCGCCGTTGCGGCGGAAGGTGAAAGCATTCTTTCGCCACCGCCGCGCAATGATCACTCAATAGCCTCCAAACTCGACCGGCTGCTTGGCCATCTTGTCGAGTTTCCGGTGGCTATTCTCGTCATTGCCGAAGTGGTCATTCTCTTCGCCGGTATCATCGCCCGTTATGTCGTGCACCAACCGCTGATCTGGTCGGATGAACTGGCTTCAATCCTGTTTCTCTGGCTCGCCATGCTTGGTGCAGTCGTCGCATTCCGGCGCGGCGAACATATGCGCATGACGGCACTTGTCGGCATGATGAGCCCGCAGCGCCGCGCCTTTTTTGATGTGATTGCCATTGTCGGCGCGATGGCATTTCTGCTGCTGATTGTTTACCCCGCCTATGACTACGCCCATGAGGAAACCTACATCACCACCCCGGCACTGGAGATAACCAATGCGTGGCGCGCGGCAGCATTGCCTGTGGGTGCTGGCCTCATGATTATCTCGGCTCTGATCAAGCTCTTTCAGGTCTCGAACCTGCGCAATGTTGTGGCGGCAATTGCGCTTATAGGCGGTCTGACGCTGGCGTTTTGGCTGATTGGGCCCTTCTTCAAACCGCTCGGCAACATCAATCTGTTGATCTTCTTTGTTGGCGTGGTTGCAGCGCTTGTTCTCAGCGGCGTGCCCATCGCCTTTTCCTTTGGCCTCGCCACGTTCGGTTATCTTGCCCTGACCACCAATGTACCGATGATTGTCGTCATCGGACGCATGGATGAAGGCATGTCGCACCTTATCCTTTTGGCTGTGCCACTCTTCGTGTTTCTGGGTGTGCTCATCGAAATGACCGGCATGGCACGCGCCATGGTGCAATTTCTGGCAAGCCTGCTCGGGCATGTGCGTGGCGGCCTCTCCTATGTACTCATCGGTGCGATGTATCTGGTGTCAGGTATTTCAGGCGCTAAAGCTGCCGATATGGCGGCCGTTGCGCCCGTCCTCTTTCCCGAAATGAAAGCGCGCGGTGCGAAGCCGGGCGATCTCGTTGCGCTGCTATCGGCCACCGGCGCGCAGACCGAAACCATTCCGCCCAGCCTTGTGCTCATCACCATTGGCTCGGTGACAGGCGTTTCCATCGCGGCACTCTTCACGGGCGGCCTTTTGCCCGGCGTGGTTCTGGCTGTCATGCTGTGCTTCGTCGTCTGGCGGCGATATCGCCACGAAGACCTGTCGCATGTGACCCGCGCGACGGGACGGCAGATTGGACGGGCATTTATCATTGCCCTGCCCGCCCTTGCATTGCCCTTCATCATCCGCGCTTCCGTGGTTGAAGGCGTGGCGACAGCCACTGAAGTATCAACCATCGGTATTGTCTATTCGGTATTGGCAGGGCTTTTCATCTACAGGCAGTTTGATTGGGCGCGGTTGAAACCGATGCTCGTTGATACCGCCTCACTTTCCGGCGCAATCCTGCTCATCATCGGCGCTGCAACCGGCATGGCATGGGCGTTGACGCAATCCGGGTTTTCGCGCGACCTTGCCGCCGCAATGACCGGTCTGCCCGGTGGGCCTATAACCTTCCTTGCAGTCTCGATTGTGGCCTTCATCATTCTTGGCAGTGTGCTTGAAGGCATTCCCGCCATTGTTCTGTTCGGACCATTGCTTTTCCCCATCGCCCGGCAGGTCGGCGTGCATGAGGTGCATTACGCCATGGTCGTGATCCTCTCGATGGGTATCGGTCTTTTCGCGCCGCCTTTTGGCGTCGGCTATTATGCCGCCTGCGCCATTGGCCGGGTCAACCCGGATGAGGGTATGCGACCCATATGGGGCTACCTTGCAGCTCTTATTCTCGGCATCATTCTTGTGGCTGCCGTTCCGTGGATTTCGATTGGCTTCCTGTAATGACTGACAGACTGAAAGACAAAATCGCCATCGTTTTCGGGGCAGGCTCTTCCGGCCCCGGCTGGAGCAATGGCAAGGCCGCCGCTGTTGCCTATGCAAGGGAGGGCGCGACGGTCATATGCGTTGACCTGCAACAGGAAGCCGCCGAGGAAACAGCCGGGATTATCGTATCGGAAGGTTTTTCGGCGATTGCCATTAAATCGGATGTCACGAGCAGCACATCCGTCACGGAAACAGTCGACGCCACGATCAAGTGCTACGGCCATATCGATATTCTGCACAACAATGTGGGCGTTGCTACATCAGGTGGACCGGAAGAACTCGATGACGAGAAATTCCGCATCTCGCTTGATATCAATGTCGGCTCGGTTTTCCGCACGGCCAAGGCGGTTTTACCCCATATGAAGGTGCGAAAGTCGGGCGCGATTATCAACATCTCATCGCTCGCGGCCATCCGTTGGACTGGCTATCCCTATTTCGCCTATTACGCTGCCAAAGGCGCGGTTAATCAGGCCACCGTGGCGCTTGCCCTGCAATATGCACCACATGGTATCCGCGCCAATTGTATCATGCCGGGGATGATTGACACGCCGCTGATCTACAAGCAGATATCGGGCAATTATAAATCCAATGAGGAAATGGTCGCAGCGCGCAATCGCCTTGTGCCCTTGGGCCAGATGGGCAGTGCATTGGATGTGGCCAATGCCGCAGTGTTCCTTGCCTCCGATGAAGCGAAGTTCATAACCGGCGTTTGCCTCCCCGTGGATGGCGGCCAAAGCTGTTCGGCGGTGGTCGGTGCCTGAGCGTCGCTTACAGCAGCCCGGTCCGGCGGAGGCCAAACGGTTCGAGAGTTTCGCCGGGATTGGCCGCACGTTCAGCTTTGACCTGGAGCCGGGTCTCAGCATCAACGAGGCAATCACCAGACCGCTCGTTGCGGCCAATATGCGCGCCGCAGCATTCGTCATTGAAGGTGGTGCGTTCGCGCCTTTTCACTATCTTATGCCCGCGCTGTCTGCGGATAACCTTCATGCCGCATGGTATAGCGACACATTCTCTCCCGCTGGTGAAACGCGGCTGGAACGCGGCAACGTTACATTCGGCGAGCGGGACGGTGCTCCATTCATCCATTGCCATGCCACATGGATTGAGCCGGATGGCAGACGCTGTGCCGGTCATATCCTGCCGCACGAAACAATCATCAGCCAGCCCATCCGCGCCACCGTATGGGGTGTCGAAGAGATCAGGATGGTTTCCGAGCCGGATGCCGAAACAGCGTTCACTATTTTTCATCCTGTGCCGTTCAAACAGCCATCGAGCATCGCCACTGGTCCGCGCACAATCATCGCCCGCGTCAGACCAAACGAAGACATTATTGACGCTGTGGAAGCGATCTGCCGCAAGCACGGCTTTGCGGGCGCACACTTTCGCGGCGGTGTCGGCAGCCTGATCGGTGCGCGGTATCTGGACGGTACCCGCGTTGACGATATTGCGACCGAAGTGTTCATCACCGGCGGTTTCATCTCGGCGGACTCCAGCGCAACCCGGTTGGAAATCACCATGGTCGATACCAGGGGCAGCATCACCAGCGGCACCCTCGTGCGCGGCGACAACCCTGTTTGCATCACCTTCGAACTTTGTCTGGAAGAGGCCTGACCATCCTCTTCCCTCATAACAGAGAGGACCAGCATCATGACGACATTCGATACTGACGAGCGGACAGCCCTTGTTACCGGCGGCGCATCGGGGATCGGTCTTGCCACGGTTCACGCTTTGGCAGGTGACGGCTGGAAGGTTGTTGTCGCTGATCGTGATGTCAAGGAAGCGGTGAAGGTCGAACTTAACCAAGCCTATCCGGGCCGCGTACGGTTCGCGCAACTTGATGTCACCGACGAACACGCGGTCGAAGCCCTGACAGCGGAAACAGAAGCGGAGTTCGGTCCCATCAGGGGCATAGTCTGCTCCGCAGGGATTGGCCGCGATACGCCATTCTTTGATACCACCGCAGACATGTTCCGACAAATCTACGAAATCAATGTGGTCGGCACATTTCTAGTTGCCCAATCCGGTGCACGCATGATGGCCGCCAATGGTGGTGGCGCCGTGGTCAATCTCGCTTCGATCTCAGGCATGCGCGGCAATATCGGTCGATCAGCCTACGGCGCTTCGAAGGGTGCGATCATCAACCTGACAAAGGTGATGGCCGTTGAACTTGCTCCCTACAACATCCGCGTCAATGCGATTGCTCCCGGCCCTGTTGAAACACCCATGGCCGCCGCCCTCCACACGCCCGAAATTCGCGAGGGCTGGAGCCGGACAGTGCCACAGCGGCGCTACGGCCAGCCCGAAGAAATTGCCAGCACAATCGCCTTTCTTCTGGATGAGAACCGCTCAAGCTATGTGACGGGCCAGACGCTCGCCGTCGATGGTGGTTTCACCGCTGGTGGCCTTATCGGCTAGAAATCCCGATGCGCTCGCCCTGATCAGCTTCCGGATAGCTCAGGCTCTGCAACTGTGTCGGGTCGACACCCTCAATCCGGCGCAAGACGGCACGGGCAAGTTCACGCCCGGCATGCCGGATGTCTTCATTATAAACGATAACTTCAGGCCGGAACCATTGCAAGAAATTCGTCGTCTGTTTCGACACCAGATCAACGTCCCGGCCAAGCTTTAAGCCAGTTGCCTCGATACCGGCAACAACAGCCACTGCCAAACCACCCGTGCAACAGATGATACCATCCGGCGGATTGGGTTCACGCATGAATATTTCTGTCAGGTTGCGCACATCGGTGAGTGAGAGCGTGCCATTCCAGTGATCAAGCGGAACTGCGGCGGCGCCGCTTTCCTGCAGGCCGCGCCGGAAACCATCATCGAGGTGCCAATAATAGGTATGAGCGGGACTAGGCCCCGCAACCATAGCAATCCGGCGACGCCCCCGTTCCGCAAGGCTTTTCACTGCGGCATAGGCATAGGCCTCATTGTCGAAATCATGGAATGGATGTTCGATACCCATTCTCGTGCGACCATGGGTGGCGAACGGAAAGTTGTGATCCGTGAGGTAGCGAACACGCGGATCGGAAGGCTCGGTCTGCGACATGATAATTCCGTCAGCCGATCCGGTTTCGAAGATGTAACGGATGGGCTGCATCGGATCATTTTCAGGCGAATATGGCGTGACAATGAGATGATAAGGCGTTTCGGCCAGAATTTCCGAGATGCCGTAAACGAGGTTGGATGTCAGCCCCATGATTTCGCTCTGTGAATTGAGCACAAGGCTGATGACATTTGTCTTGCCTGTCCGCAAACGCACGCCCGCCCGGTTGGGCCGGTAGCCAATCTGCCTGGCAATCAGCTGCACGCGGTTTTTCGTCGCCTGCCCGATCTCCGGAGCGTCCTTGAGTGCGCGCGAGACGGTGGTCACACCGAGCCCGGCCATAAAAGCTATGGTTTTCAACGTTGGCCGCTCGCCTTCGCTGAGAGGCGCCGCCTTTTCCCCATCAAGAGGAATATGCCGTTTATCGTTCATGCCAGTTCAACCGATTGCAGGTGCTTCCCCCTGTATGGACCCGCCGACGCATATCTTCAAGATAGACGTTATAATTTTCTGTAACGTTTCAGATTATATCGAAAAGCATTCCCCGACGGTGATGTTACAAGGATGGATTGGAGCGGTATTTCAATCATCAAAAGCGGAAAACCCAAGCCTTCACGTCCGTGACTACACACAATAATCGCATTACTTATTTGATATTATTGGGTAAAATACGTGCTCCACAACATTATATCGGCCATCGAAAAAAATCCGCCATCGGGAATTGCGTCGTTAAAAGTTTTCGACTACGCTACCTGTAACGTTTCAGATTTGGGAGGATACGATGCGTTACCGGACATCATTGGCCATTTTGGCTGCGTCAACATTGCTATGGACTGCTGGCTCTGCCAGCGCTGTGGACCTTGAAGTCACCCATTGGTGGACATCCGGCGGCGAAGCTGCTGCGGTCAAGGTCCTCGCCGATTCCTTTGACAAGCAGGGCGGTGACAAGTGGGTCGACGGCGCCATTGCTGGCAGCGGCTCAACAGCAACCCCTATCATCGTCAGCCGTATTCTTGGCGGCAACCCCATGGGTGCAACGCAGCTCAATACGGGACGTGATGCCGAAGACCTTGTGAAGGCCGGAATGATGACCGACCTCTCCGACCTCGCAGCCAAGGAAGGCTGGGCCGATTTCATCCGTCCCAAAAAGCTGCTCGATGCATGCAAATATGAAGGCAAAATCTATTGCGTGCCTGTGAACATTCATTCGGCACAATGGATGTGGATCAATCCCAACGCTTTCAAGGACGCCGGTGTGGCAGTTCCTACGAATTGGAAAGAATTCGTCGCCGCAGCACCCACGCTGAAAGAAAAGGGCATCATCCCGCTCGCCACAGGCGAAGCCTGGCAGGTCAATACTATTTTCAATGTCATGATCCCTTCGCTTGGCGGCAAGGAATTGTTCCGCAAGGTTTATGAGCTCAAGGACCCCGAAGCGGCAGCAAGCCCGGAAATGAAGGCCGTTTGGGACTCTTTCGCACAGGCACGCACCCTCGTTGACCCCGGCTATGTCGGTCGATCATGGAATGAAGCAACCAATCTGGTGATCACCGGCAAGGCCGGAGCACAGGTCATGGGCGACTGGGCACAGGGAGAATTTGGCCTCGCCAAAAAGGTGGCAGGGACTGATTATGATTGCCTACCCGGACTTGGTGGCAATGCCATCCTCGATACGGGTGGCGATGCCTTCTATTTCCCAAAGAACCAGAACCCTGAGATAACCAAGGCACAGCTGAAGCTGGCAAGCCTTCTGCTTTCCAAAGAAACGCAAGTGGCGTTCAATCTCGCCAAAGGTTCTTTGCCGGTGCGCGGGGACGTTGATCTTGAGGCAGCCAATGCCTGCATGAAGAAGGGTATCGAAATTCTCAAAAGCCCCGAGAATATTCTGCCTTCGCTCAACCAGAATCTGACTGCCGACACCAAGGGGCAAATTGAGGATTTGACGAAGGAATTCTTCGCCGATCCCAACATGACTGTCGATGACGCGCAGGCGCGCTTCGTCGAAATCATCAAGCAAGCCCAGTAGCCCACTGACATCACCCTCGGGACCGCCGGTTGCACAGGCAATCGGCGGCCAACCGAGGATTGACGGAGAACAGAATGAGTTCCACGGCGCGGCCCAACACGCTTTTCAAGAACCTCAATGCCAAGGTTGCGGCCCTGCCGATGATCGTGACAGTTCTCGTGGTTTTCATCGGATGCACATTGTGGACCGTTGTTTATTCCTTCACGGCATCGCGGGCATTGCCGGAACTGACATTTGTCGGGTTCGACCAATATGCCCGGCTTTTCAATACGCCCCGGTGGAACATATCCGCGCGAAACCTGGCAATCTTCGGTGTGTGTCTATTGTGCTTTTCATCCGTCATTGGCTTCATTCTCGCTGCGCTGATGGATCAGAAAATCCGCTTTGAGAATACGTTCCGCACTATCTTCCTCTACCCCTATGCCCTGTCTTTCATCGTCACCGGGCTTATCTGGCAGTGGATACTCACACCGACCTTTGGCATTCAGAAAGTGGTTCGCGATCTCGGTTTTGAGAACTTCACCTTCTCAATCCTGAATGATCAGCGGTACGCCATCTATGCGATCGTCATTGCCGGTCTGTGGCATGGCACTGGCCTTGTCATGGCGCTGATGCTGGCAGGCCTGCGCAACATTGATGAGGAAATCTGGAAGGCCGCCCGGGTCGACGGCATTCCCACATGGAAGACCTACCTCTTCATCATCATCCCGATGATGCGACCGGTCTTCATCACCACAATCGTCCTGACTGCCGCAGGCATCGTCCGTGTCTACGATCTGGTTGTCGCCCTCACTGATGGTGGCCCCGGCAATGCCAGCGAAGTCCCGGCCAAGTATGTCTACGAATTTATGTTCCGGCGCGCCAATCTCGGACAGGGCCTTGCCGCATCCACCATCATGCTGACCACCGTTCTCATCATTCTCATTCCGTGGGCCTTGATGGAATTCCGCGAGGGTAAACGCAAATGACCGTTGTAAGCCAGACGACAATCGAACCACGCGGTAAACGTCCGACACGGGTTTTTTCGCCTGCAACGATCATGATCTACGGCATTCTGTTCGTGGCTGCGGTCTATTACCTGTTGCCACTCTACGTGATGATTGTCACATCGCTGAAAGGCATGCCGGAAATCCGCCTTGGCAATATCTTCTCGCCGCCCGTGGAGATAACCTTCCAGTCATGGAGCACCGCCTGGGACACGGCCTGCACAGGCCTGTACTGCGAAGGCCTGAAAGTCGGCTTCATGAATTCGGTGAAGATCACCATTCCCAGCGTGATCATCTCGATCCTCATCGCCTCGGTGAATGGCTATGCGCTGGCAAACTGGCGCTTCAAGGGATCGGAAGTTTTCTTCAGCATTCTTCTGTTTGGTGCGTTCATTCCCTATCAGGTGATGCTGTATCCCCTTGTGATCATCACGCGCGATCTCGGTATCTTTGGAACATTGCCGGGTATCATCGTCATCCATACCATTTTCGGCATGCCGATACTGACGCTGCTGTTCCGCAATTATTTCGCTTCGCTGCCGGTGGAACTGTTCAAGGCTGCCCGCGTCGATGGTGCAGGATTCTGGCGCATCTTTTTCCAGATCATGGTGCCGATGTCTGCGCCAATCTTCGTTGTCGCCATCATTCTACAGGTCACTGGCATCTGGAATGATTTCCTCTTCGGCGTCGTCTTCGCCGGTACCAAAAACGTGCCGATGACGGTGCAGCTCAACAACATCGTCAACTCGACGCAGGGCGTCAAGGAATACAACGTCAACATGGCAGCGACCATTCTCACTGGTCTGGTACCGCTGCTCGTCTATTTCTTTTCAGGCAAATATTTCGTCAGGGGCATCGCCGCTGGCGCCGTCAAAGGATGATTGCGTATGCAAGGATTGTCACCATCAGCCACGAGGGAACGGATCAGTATGGCCCAGCAAAGCCCCAGCGTTTCGATCAAGGATCTTTCGCTCAACTATGGTTCGGTGAGCGTGCTCAAAGAGCTGAATATCGACGTGGCCGATGGTGAATTCCTTGTACTGCTCGGACCATCAGGCTGTGGCAAGTCGACTTTGCTGAACTGCATTGCCGGTCTGCTCGAAATTTCGGATGGACAGATCTTTATAAAAGACAAGAACGTCACATGGAAGGAACCAAAGGACCGCGGCATCGGCATGGTGTTCCAGTCCTATGCGCTCTATCCGCAGATGACGGTGGAAAGGAATCTCTCCTTTGGTCTGCGGGTTGCGGGCTTGCCAAAAGCCGAGATCGAAAAGCGCATCGCCAACGCCGCTGATATCCTGCAGATCGGCCCGCTTTTGCAGCGCAAACCCGGCGCGCTTTCCGGCGGTCAACGCCAGCGCGTCGCCATCGGCCGCGCATTGGTGCGTGACGTCGACGTGTTTCTGTTTGATGAACCCCTGTCCAATCTCGACGCAAAGCTTCGTTCCGAACTGCGTGTTGAAATCAAGCGGCTGCACCAGAAACTCGCCAATACGATGATCTACGTCACGCATGACCAGATCGAAGCCTTGACCCTTGCGGATCGCATCGCAGTCATGAAGGGCGGACTGATCCAGCAACTGGACGAGCCGCTGACCATCTACAACAAGCCGCGCAATCTGTTCGTTGCCAGCTTCATCGGCTCACCCTCGATGAATTTCTTGAAGGGTGAGATTGCGGAGAAAGGTGGCAAGCCGTTTTTCCGTGTCGCCGATCTTGATGTATCTCTGGATACTTATGGCGCGCAGGAACCCTTAAAGGCTGGTCGTTCGGTCATTTTCGGTTTCCGCCCGGAACATATTGCCCTCAGTGATCAACCGGGCCCGGCTGGCCGTTCCTGTCAGGCCACCGTTGATCTTGATGAACCCATGGGCGCCGATAGCCTTGTCTGGTTGAAAGTCGCTGGCAAAGCCGTCTCAGTCCGCGTGGATTCCGGTCGTCGCTACCAGAACGGCGAAACCGTGCATCTGACCTTTGACCCCGCCCTCGCCTCCCTCTTCGACTCCCAGACCGAAGAGCGAATTTAGTCCTCCCAAAACCCTATGGAGTAATGACCGTGACTGATTTTTCCTACCAGCTCTACAGTTCCCGCAACTTTCCGCCGCTCGAAAAGATACTTCCGATCCTGCAAAAGAATGGCTATGCGCAGGTCGAAGGATATGGCGGTGTCTACACGGATGCGGCAGCAACGCGGGCGGCCCTCGACGCCCATAGACTTACCATGGCATCGGGCCATTTCAGCATCGATGTTCTGGAAAACGAGCCAAACAAGGTGCTCGATATAGCAGGTACACTTGGCCTGAAGGCCATCTATTGCCCGCATCTGGCGGTCGAGCAGCGCCCATCCGACGCCTCGGGATGGTCGGATTTTGGCAAGCGACTGGAAGCCGTCCATGCGACCTATAGCAAGGCCGGATATATTTTCGGCTGGCACAACCATGATTTCGAGTTCAAGGCGCTCGCCGATGGCTCAATTCCACAGAAACTCATCCTCGATGCAGCACCCAGCATCTCATGGGAAGCGGATATCGCCTGGGTTATTCGCGGCGGTGCAGACCCGTTCCAGTGGATCAAGGATTACGGCTCCCGCATCAGCGCGGTTCATGTGAAGGACATCGCACCCAAGGGTGAAAACACCAATGAAGATGGCTGGTCAGACGTCGGTTACGGCACCGTCGACTGGAAAGCATTGTTTGCCGCGCTGAAAGGCACACCAGTCCAGTTTTTCGTCATGGAACACGACAACCCGTCGGATGATGAGCGGTTTGCCCGCCGCTCCATCGCGACGGTCAAGGCATTTTGAAGAAAGACAGTATCATGGCTAAAACACTTGGTATCGGCATTATCGGTGCCGGCAATATTTCCGCCACTTACTTAAGGCTCGGCCCGCTCTTCAAGGGCATCGAAATGCGGGCGGTGGCTGATCTGAACAAGAAGGCGGCAGAGGCACGCGCCAAGGAATTTGGCGTCGAGGCCCGCAGCATCGATAAGCTGCTGGCAAGCGATGACATCGACATCATCGTCAACTTGACTGTGCCGGACGCGCATTTCGATGTCTCGCAGCAGATCCTTTCAGCAGGTAAGCATCTCTATTCGGAGAAGCCGCTTACCCTGTCGCTCAAGGATGGCCTTGAGTTGCAGAAGCTCGCCAACAAGAAGGGCTTGAAGGCGGGCTGTGCGCCGGACACCTATCTCGGCGGTGCGCATCAGCTGGCACGCAAAGCGGTTGATGACGGCCAGATCGGCACAATCACATCTGGAACAGCCCATGTCATGAGCCATGGCATGGAACACTGGCACCCAAACCCGGACTTCTTCTTCCGTCCGGGCGGCGGCCCGATCCTTGATCTTGGACCCTATTACATTGCCAATCTGGTCAATCTCATAGGGCCGGTAAGACGGGTTGCTGCGCTGACTTCGATGGCGACACCGACGCGGACCATTTCCAGTGAACCGCGCAAAGGTGAAACCATTGCGGTGACAACGCCGACTACTATTCAGGCTCTGCTCGAATTCGACAGCGGCGCTTCGATCACGCTTTCGGCAAGCTGGGATGTCTGGGCTCATCATCATCCCAATATGGAGCTTTACGGGACGGAAGGTTCATTGTTCCTTCCAGATCCAAACTTCTTTGGCGGCGATGTCAAACTGGCAAAGCCCGGCAAGAAGGCAAAATCGCTCAAGAGCTGGTCGCATCCTTTTGGCATTCCGAACCAGAAGCATTCGGTTGGCATGATGGCCAATTACCGCACAGCTGGTCTTGCGGATATGGCAGCGGCGATACTTGAGGGCCGTGATATCCGCTGCTCCATCGACCGGGCGCTGCACGGTGTCGATGTGATGGTTTCAATCCTGCGCTCCGGTGAGGAAAAGAAGTTCATCGATATCAAGAGCAGTTGTACGCGGCCCGAAGCGCTTGGGATCAAGGAAGCCAAATCCTTGCTCAGGAAGAAATAGCCTCCCAAGGCTGTTCACCCCCTCTGCCCGGGCGGCAGAGGGGCTTGGCTCGAATTTCAATCCGCATCCGCCACGGGGTCGAGCAATCTCGGTCCCGGCCCTTGCTCTGACAATTCATCCCACGGATTACGCAGTGGACAGTCCTGCATCGACAGGCAGCCACAACCGATACACGTATTCAATTGATCACGAAGACCAATCAGTTTGTTAATCCGGTCGTCCAGATCTTCTTTCCAGCCAGCCGAAAGCCGCCGCCAGTCAGCAGCAGTGGGCGTGCGTCCTTGTGGCAATGTCGATAGGGCTTCGGCTATCGAAGCGAGTGGTATGCCTGTCCGCTGCGCCACCTTAATAATAGCAACCCGGCGCAAGACCTCACGCGAATAGCGGCGCTGATTGCCGCGATTGCGTTCGCTTTGGATTAACCCCTTGTTTTCATAGAAATGCAGTGTCGAAACCGCAACCCCGCTGCGCGCAGCTACCTCGCCGACCGTCAGCTGTCTGTGTCGCTCACTCGGTTTGATTGTCATGGCTCCCACCTTAACCTCAATATTACTTCAGGTTCATAGCGAACTGCGCGAACATTGTAAATTTGCGGGACATGTCGCATTTCTGGCTGGACATGCAGCGTCAGACCGGTTCCTCTAGCGATTCATAAATTGCCAGTAGGAGGAAGAGTATGAAGACCCGTTTCACAACGGTGGTTTCTTTCACCGTTTCGCTCGCCCTGAGCACCATCTCACCCAGTATTGTCATGGCAGCCTCGCCCGAACCGGCAAAAGCTGAGCATGGAATGGTTGTCACGGCCCAGCACCTTGCCACCCAGGCTGGTGTGGACGTTCTGAAGAATGGCGGCAACGCAGTCGATGCCGCCGTGGCTGTTGGCTATGCCCTTGCGGTTGTCTATCCAACAGCCGGCAATGTCGGCGGCGGTGGCTTCATGACCATCCGCCTCAAGGACGGCAAGACCACCTTCCTCGATTTCCGCGAGCGGGCACCGCTCGCATCCACCAAGACAATGTATCTCGATGACAAGGGCAATATCGTCAAAGGTCTGAGCACGGATGGCTATCTTGCTGTCGGCGTACCCGGCTCCGTTGCCGGGTTTGAGCTGGCCCGAACAGAATATGGAACGAAATCACGCGAAGAACTGATAGGCCCCGCCATTCGTCTGGCGCGGGATGGCTTCGAACTCGTTCAAGGCGATATCAATTCGTTGAAATCTGGCAATAAGAAGCTGGCCAAGGACCCTGCTGCCGCCGCCATCTTCCTCAAACCCGATGGCAAGCCCTATGTGGTTGGTGAAACGCTCGTCCAGACCGATCTCGCCGCTACACTTTCCGGTATCTCCGACAAGGGGCCGGATTCATTCTACAAAGGCGCGACGGCGGATGCCATTGCCAAGGCCAGTCAGGACAAGGGCGGCATCCTCACCAAACAGGATTTAGAGCAGTATTCGGTGCGCGAACTGGAGCCGGTGAAGTGCAACTACCGCGGTTATGACATCGTCTCCTCGCCCCCACCCAGCTCCGGCGGCGTGATCATCTGTGAAATCCTGAACGTTCTGGAAGGCTATCCGCTTTCCTATCTTGGTTATGGATCAGCCGAAACGGTGCATGCCATGGTTGAAGCCATGCGCTATGCCTATGTCGATCGCAACTCAGCCCTTGGCGATCCGGACTTCGTCAACAATCCGGTCACGAAATTGCTCGACAAGGCCTATGCCAAGGAAATCCGTGACAAGATCAGCCCGTTCAAGGCTGGGGTTTCGAAAGACCTGATGCCCAAGGGCCTCGGCGAAAGCCACGAAACCACCCACTATTCGATTATCGACAATGACGGCAATGCCGTTGCTGTCACTTACACGCTGAACGGCTCGTTCGGTGCCGGTGTTGTCGCTCCCGGAACCGGTATCCTTCTCAACAATGAGATGGATGATTTCACCTCAAAGCCCGGCGTTCCCAATCTCTACGGTCTTGTCCAAGGTGAAGCCAATGCCATTGCGCCCAAGAAGACGCCGCTTTCTTCGATGAGCCCGACGATCATTTCCAAGGACGGCAAGCCATTCATGGTCATCGGCAGCCCCGGCGGCTCGCGTATCATCACCATCACGCTGGAAGCGATCCTCAATGTGATCGATCATGGCATGAACATTCAGGAAGCCATTGATGCACCACGCGTTCATCATCAGTGGTTGCCAGACAAAGTCTATATGGAACCCTATGCGCTATCAGCCGATACGCAGAAGGTTTTGACTGAGATGGGACACGACGTGCAGATCGACAAGGATTGGTCGATCTGGGGTCAGGCCGCAGGCATACTCGTTGGCGGCGAAAGTCTTTCCGAGATCGCTAAGGGTGACGGCTCCCGTTACAACGGTGCCATCGACAGCCGCGCCAGCTCAGGCGAGGCAAAAGGCTACTAAAATAATTGAAGAGGCTGGCATTGTTGCCAGCCTCTCTTTTTCACAGACTGAAAATGGCCATCCGGCTGCGCAACTGACGGATCGTCGCTGCATCCGCATTGGCAAAAGCAAAGCGCAGAAACCGCGTATGACCAGCGCCGAAATATTCGCCGGGAATTGCCAGAATGCCCGCTTTTTTGGCCAGTTGTTCGGCCACTTCCACCGACGTTTTATCCGCAAAAGGATGGCGGACGAAAGCAAAGTAAGCGCCAATAGCGGCCAACTGCCAACCACCGAGATCGGTCATCGTTTCGCGCAGGGCATTGGCCCGTGTCTCGATTTCGAGCCGATTGCCAGCGCGCCAATCAGTCAACGCCGGAAGTGCCCGCGCCACAGCGATTTGCGGTGCGCGTGGTGCACAGATTTGCAGATTGTCCATGATCTTGGCGATCTCGGTGACAACAGCTTCGCCAGCCGTTATTGCTCCGAGCCTATGTCCGGGAATGCAGAAGGATTTGGAAAAGCTGTAAAGCTGGATCAGATTGTCTTCCCAGCCTGATACATTGAAAAGACCGTGCGGCGCACCCGTGCCCTCAGCCAGAAAGTCGCGATAGGTTTCATCCAGAATGAGCCAGATGCCACGCTTCGTGCAGACGTCGAAAATCGCCTTGAGCCGCTCGGGGGAATACACCGCGCCTGTTGGATTGTTGGGTGTTACCAGGGCCAAAGCCCGCACGCCCGGCACCAATGCTTCTTCCACGGCTTCCACTGTTGGCACGAAGCCATGTTCCGAACCGCAGCCGACAAAGCCTGTTTTGATGCCAAGCATCGATAGCGTCGTCTCATGATTGAAGTAGAATGGATCCGTGACAAGCACCGTCTCACCCGCTTCCGCCACGACCATCGCAGCGCAGATAAAGGCCTGATTGCAGCCTGACGTGATGTGGACGTTCTGGCCACCAATTTTCGAGCCATAAAGCTCCGACATGTGCGTAGCATAGGCATCACGCAGAACCGTTTCACCCTCGATCGGCCCGTAATTGGCGAAAGCAACCGAGGACGCCGCCTCACCCAGCCAGCGCAACATGTCGGGATGCGGCGGATAGCCGGGAACCGCCTGCGACAGGTCGATCAATGGTCCATGGCCGCCCGTATAGGACTTGCCCCATGCCTGCACGGCCGGAATCGGCGGCGGCGACAAGCGGGTTACGAGCGAGTTCAGCAGAGCAGCGGTCATGGATGATGGTCCTATCGGATATCGGTCTTGGCCCGGCGCTTTTGCGTGCGGTCAAGCCGTTTGGGCCGTGTTGTGGGAATGGATGGTGGCGCCGTCAACCGTTCGGGCGCGCTTATTTTGCCGTTGCGCCGACGGATGATACGGCGCGCCGAGGTCTGCGGTTCAGTGATCGTTTCGGACTCAAGTGAGGCAAAGAGCCAGTCGATAAACACCCTGACGATGGGCGCGTTGCGCACCTCGTTACGACAGGCGACATAGAAAGCATCATTAGCGGGAACGGTCAGATCGAAGGGAACGATGAGTTCACCTTTGGCAATCAGATTGCTCGCGGTGATCGTATCGCCAAGCGAAACACCCTGACCATATAGCGCTGCTTCCGTGGACAGCCGCGCATCGCTCATGAAATGCTGGGCACCGCGCGCGAGATCAGTGGCATCGGCAGCCGCCAGCCATGTATTCCACTCGCGCCCGTCATCACCATGCAGGAGAACATGATTGCGCAGGTCACGCACCGAGCGCAGTGGCCGGCTGTTAAGCAGTGTGGGACTGGCCACTGGAAAGAGTTTCAGTGTGCTCCACAGACGCGACCAGCAATCGGTCCATTTGCCATCGCCATAGAGCACGCAGACATCTACATCCGGCGATTGGAGATGATGCGCCTCGTTCGTGGCGTTCAACGTCAATCTGATATCCGGATATTGCTCGGTGAACTGGTTCAAACGGGGAATGAGCCACAGCGAAAGCAGCGCGGGCACGCAGGTAACAGTCAGTTCGCCCTTCGTCGTCGGGCGCTTCATCAAGGCCGTTGCTGTCGCAATATCCTCAAACGCCTTGGATACTGTTGGCAAGAGCAAAGCCCCCTGCGCCGTCAGTTTCAACCGCTGCGCACCACGTTCGAACAGTTGCACGTCAAGCGTTGTTTCCAGTGCCTTGATCTGGTGGCTGATGGCGCCGTGGGTGACATTGAGTTCCCGGGCTGCCGCAGTCACGGAGCCATGCCGCGCCGTCGCTTCGAAGGCGCGCAAGGGATTCAGCGGAGGCAACCGGCCAAGTGTCATAGGAGACTCCAATAGACATCAAACGCCCATTTGTCATGTGAGATTTTCTCACACAAAACCCTATAACAATGTCAATTGCTTTTCTATCGCTTTTGTATCGATAATGCCGGGAGCAGAGGCGAAAAGCCCAGGGGAACAGACAGACGCGGAGCAGATTGGAAAGCTCGAATGGGCCAATCCGCACCTTATGTCCCCTCGGCTTTCAGATAGCGGGATAGCGTCATGGTACCATGGGATGAGAAAAAGCTGAGTGATCTTCGCGCCAAATACGGCGAAAGCCATGGCGGCGAATTGTTTGACCCGACCTTTCGCAAAGTCGCAGACAAGATTTTCTCCAAGAGCGGCACACGACTTGCTCCCTATGCGGGCGTGCCGACGTTTCTGACTGCGCCTTACATGCCGGTTGATGCGGCGGCTCCCGATTTTGGAAATCTGCAGGTTGCTATTGTCGGCGTACCGATGGATCTCGGCGTTACCAACCGCCCCGGCTCGCGTTTTGGCCCACGGGCGCTGCGCACCATTGAGCGCATTGGCCCCTACAATCACGTACTTGAATGCGCGCCTGTCTTCGATCTGCGTGTTGCCGATATTGGCGATGTACCCTTTGCCAGCCGTTACCGACTGGAACAAAGCCATGACGATATCGAGCGCCGTTTCAACCAGATCGTCGACGCGGGCGTTGTACCCCTTGCCGTTGGCGGCGATCATTCGATCACCCATCCAATTCTCAAGGCGGTCGGTAAAAAGCGTCCGGTTGGCATGATCCACATCGATGCCCATTGCGATACCGGCGGTGCCTTCGACCAGACAAAGTTCCACCACGGCGGACCGTTCCGTAATGCGGTACTCGACGGCGTTCTTGACCCTACCCGCACAATCCAGATCGGCATCCGTGGGTCGGCGGAATATCTGTGGGAGTTCTCATACGAGTCCGGCATGACCGTCATCCATGCCGAAGAGGTCACTGGCCTCGGCATGCCCGCAATCATTGAGAAAGCCCGCAAGATTATCGGGGATGGCCCGACATATCTGTCCTTTGATATCGACAGTGTTGATCCAAGCTTTGCGCCGGGCACCGGTACGCCCGAAGTAGGCGGTCTGACCACGCGCGAAGTGCTGGAACTGATCCGTGGTCTCAAGGGTATCAACATTGTCGGCGGCGATGTGGTGGAAGTTGCCCCGCAATATGATGCAACGGCCAACACAGCCCATGCGGGCGCACAGGTGCTCTTCGAGATCCTGAGCCTGATGGTATTCAGCCCGTTTGTAACAGGCAAACGCGACTGATCCTTACACCTGACAAACGGTGCGGCGAGAACACCCTGCACCGTCAAACAATAACAAATGGGGACCGACATGACATTCAGAACTACGCTCAAATTATCCGTTGCCGCACTTCTGCTATTGGGCGGAGCCACCGTCGGCGCCCGCGCCGATGCCATCGACGACATCACCAAGGCGGGGGTTCTCAATGTTGGCGTCTTCGCTGACTTTCCACCCTTTTCCTCGGCCAGCGCCGATATGAGCCTCAAGGGTTATGATATCGATGTGGCGCAGGCTCTTGCTGATGCATTGAAGGTGAAGCTCAAGACCGTCAGCGTCACCGGCCAGAACCGTATTCCGTATCTTACCGAACATCGCGTCGATCTGCTGATGAGCGTCGGTTATAGCAAGGAACGCGAACAGGTCATTGATTTTGCTGCACGCTATGCGCCCTATTACATCGCGGTCATTGGCCCAAAGGCGCTTGCAGTGAAAGGCAAGGATGACCTTGCAGGCAAGAGCATCGCAGTCAATCGCGGCACACTCGAAGACACGTCCTTGACGGCTGCTGCTCCGGCCTCCGCCGATGTAAAACGCTTTGACAATTATAACGCCGTCATTCAGGCCTTTATCTCGGGCCAGACCCAGCTCATGGTGGTCGGCAACGATGTGGGCGCGCAGGTTCTTGCCCGTCAGGAAGCACTTGCGCCGGAGCAGAAATTCCAGCTTCTGACCTCGCCATCGCATATCGCCCTCAACAAGAAAGAAGACCGGCTCAAGCAGGCGATCAACGATGCCGTTGCCAAGATGCTTAGCGATGGTTCTTTGAACAAAAGCTCCGAAGCATGGCTCAAGACACCGCTCAATCCCGCAAACCTCAAGGATTAACAGGTGGGCTATGCGCTCGATTTCGGCTGGCTGAATGATGCGATCGGCATGATCGCCAGCGGCGCGGGCATGACGGTTTTCCTGATCGTCGTGACCTCCGTTGCTGGCACGGTGCTGAGCATCTTCGGTGCCATCGGGCGCCGCAGCCGTCATGCGATCCTGCGTAAGCTCGTTGCGGGTTATGTCGAACTGATCCGCAACACGCCATTTCTGGTGCAGCTGTTCTTCATCTTCTTCGGGCTGCCGCGTTTCGGCATCCGCCTTGATCCGGTGACGGCGGCGATCCTTGCCATGACCCTGAATATGGCGGCTTACAGCACCGAGATCGTTGGTGCTGGTCTGGACGCCGTGCCGAAAGGGCAGACCGAAGCGGCGAAGGCACTCGGTCTCCATCCAAGAATCATCTTCATCAAAGTCATCCTGCCGCAGGCGCTCAAGGTCATCTTCCCCGCTCTGACCAGCCAGATCATCATCATGATGCTCGAATCCGCAGTGGTGTCGCAGATCGCCGTGCGGGAATTGACCTATGAGGCAGATATGCTTCAGGCGCGCACATTCCGTGCCTTCGAGACCTACTTTATCGTGACCCTCGTTTATCTCGGGCTTAGTATCGGACTGCGCAGACTGCTTTATGCGGTTGGACGCCGGTCGATTGCCGGAGGTATGGCATGATCGAGTTCACCTTCTGGGACATAGCGCGCAATCTGCTTCTGGCCGCCCGCTGGACGGTTCTGCTTTCCGTCGTTGCCTTTACTGGAGGTGCTATTGTCGGCGTGGCGATCCTCCTGGCTCGTATCTCAAAACGGAAATGGCTAAGGCGTAGCGCCGAATATTATATCGGCCTGTTTCAGGGAACGCCTTTGCTCATGCAGCTGTTTCTGCTGTTTTTCGGCCTGCCCCTCCTTGGTTTTCGCATTGAGGCATGGACGGCAGCCGTGCTTGGCCTGACGCTCTGTGCCAGTGCCTTCCTTGCCGAAATCTGGCGCGGCGGCGTGCAATCCCTGCCAAACGGACAGTGGGACGCCGGGAGCAGTCTCGGCCTGCATTATGTCGCACAGTTGCGCCTGATTATCCTACCGCAGGCTTTCGCGATCACACGCGCGCCGACGGTGGGTTTTCTGGTCCAGCTGATCAAGAGCACGGCATTGACTTCGATCATCGGATTTGAGGAACTGGTCAGAACCTCGAACGCCATCAACAATGCAACATTCGAACCCTTCACCGTCTACGGACTGGTCGCGCTGATCTATTTTGTTCTGTGCTATCCGCTGACGCGCTACACTAAGAAATTGGAACTTCGTGCCGTGCAGCGTTAGGGCTTGCGCGGCTGTTGGCAAAAAGAGTGGGAATCAGCCAGAAACTGGCAGGAAAAGGAGATCGGACTATGGATACAATTCTCAAGAAACACGTCAGTCGGCGGACTGTGCTTGGTGCGGGTGCCCTCGGCGTTGCAATGCTCGCCATGCCATCAATACTGCGCGCGCAGGACAAGTCGCTGAAGATTGGCGTCTATGGCGGCTATTTCAAGAATTCGTTCGACAAGAACATTTTCCCTGAATTCACCAAGGCAACCGGAATCGCCGTTGAATCCGTCGCCGAACCAACAGGCGAAGCGTGGCTGGTTCAGCTGGAACAGGCCGCCAAGGCTGGTGCTGCCCCTGCCGACATTTCGATGATGTCACAGGTCGCCATGATTAAGGGACAGTCGACCAATCTGTGGACACCGCTTGACGTGTCGAAGCTGCCGAACTCCAAAAACCTGATTGACCGTTTCATCAACAAATACCCTGACGGACGTGTCGCCGGTATCGGTGCCGTTGCATGGTACATCACCCTTGTCACCAATACCGATGTCTACAAGGAAGCACCGACCTCATGGCAGGCACTTTGGGACCCGGCGAACGCTGACAAGCTTGGTCTGCTGGCGCTTGTTTCAAACTCGTTCCTTCTGGAAGTCACCGCCAAGACTTTCTTCGGTGGCACCAATGCCCTCGATACCGAAGAAGGTATCCTCAAGGTCTTCGACAAGCTCGCTGAAGTGAAGCCGAATGTCCGCCTCTGGTATCGCGATGAAGCGCAATTTGAACAGGCGCTGAAGTCAGGCGAAATTCCAATGGGCCAGTATTATCACGATGTAACGGGTCTTGCTGCATCCGAAGGGCATCCTGTTCGCTCGACTTTCCCGAAAGAAGGCGGCATTCAGGACTCCGGTTGCTGGGCACTGTCGCGCGCGTCGAAGAAGGTCGACGAAGCCCATATCTTCATCGATTATATGAGCCAGCCAGCCATTCAGGCGACATTGTCACGTAAAGTCGGAACAGCGCCAACGGTCAAGCGCGAACTGCTTGATCTGAATGACAAGGAATTCGCAGCGGTCTCATCGGATATCGAACCGATCCTGCCGCGCTACGATCTTTTGACGACCAAGGCCGATTTCCTCAACCAGAAATGGACCGAGCTGATTGTCGGTTGATTGCAACTGGCGGCCGGTGGCTGCAGATTGCGAGACTGTATCGGCGGGAAACCCGGATTATTCCAAACCGGGTTTCCCCTTGAATAAGACCAATGAAATGGGGGCTTGATGTCCGGACTGGTTCTCAACAATGTAACCAAGCAATTTGGTTCATTTACCGCCGTAGAAAACGTGCAGCTTTCCGTGCCGCACGGAACGTTTGTCTGCATGCTCGGACCATCGGGCTGCGGCAAGACTACGTTGCTGCGCATGATTGCGGGCCTTGATGATCCCACAGGCGGTTCCATTCTGCTTGATGGCGAAGACATAACCAAAGTCCCGACGCACAAGCGCAATCTTGGCATGGTGTTCCAGTCGCTGGCCCTGTTTCCTCATTTGAGCGTTGGTGAGAATATCGCCTACCCCTTGCGCATTCGCGGCAAAAGCCGCGAAGAACAGAAGAAGCGTGTTGATGAGCTTCTCGCCCTCATTCACCTTCCCGGCTATGGCGACCGGCCCGTTTCCAAACTATCGGGCGGGCAACGCCAGCGTGTGGCCATAGCCCGCGCCCTTGCGCTTTCCCCCAAACTTTTCCTGCTGGACGAACCACTCTCAGCGCTTGATGCAAAGTTGCGCGAGGCAATGCAGGTGGAACTGCGGCAGTTGCAGCAGAAGCTCGGCATTACCACCATTGTCGTCACCCACGACCAGCGCGAAGCGATGACCATGGCCGATACGGTGGTCGTGATGAATGGCGGCCACATCCGGCAGGCCGCCTCGCCGATCGAAATTTACCGCAAGCCTGCCGATACGTTTGTTGCTGATTTTATCGGCTCAACAAATCTCATCGAAACCACAGCTGACAGTTCCGGCGCAGCGACCGTTTTCGGAAACAAGGTCCCCGGCCTCATCCTGCCAGCCGGTATGCAGAAGGCAACGATTTCCGTTCGCCCCGAAGATGTTCATCTGACCGCGCCCGGTAATGGCGCTATCAACGGCATCGTGACCTTCGTGCGCGATCTCGGCGGCACAATTGAAACTTTTGTCGAAGCTGGTGGCAAACAGATCGTTGCCGTTTCAACACCGCGTGCGCGGCCTGAAGTCACCGCCGGACAGCAGGTGGGCATCGTGCTTGCGCCTGACGTTTGCGTGGTGCTCAAGCAATGAAGCGCGAAGCCCCGCAATCCGTAGCCGATTACGGTCCGCTGTTTTTCCCAGCCGGTATGCTGCTCGTCTTCTTTGTCGTGCCGTTTGGTACGATGATCGCCGTCAGCTTTTTCCAGCGTCAGCAAGGCGGCTTCTATACACCAGCCTTCGTCTTTTCCAATTACGAGCGCTTTCTCAGCGTCTTCTTTGGCGGTGTTCTTGGCTTCTCCCTGATGCTGGCAATTACGGTCGCCATATGTTGCGTCGTGCTTGCGCTGCCCTTCACCTATCTTTTGTCAAAGCTGCCACGCCGCTTACAGGTAATCTGGCTCGTCGCCCTGCTTTCCGTGCTGTCCCTATCGGAAGTCATTATCGGCTTTGCGTGGTCTACGCTGTTCTCGCGTACGGCCGGGATCACCAATATTCTCGTGCAGCTTGGTTTGATGAAACAGGCCGTTGCGCTTTCGCCCAGCTTCGGTGCGGTGCTGACAGGTATGGTCTATCAGGCCCTGCCCTATACGGTGCTGGTGCTTTACCCCGCTCTTGTCAGGCTTGATCCGACCCTGATGGAGGCGGCGCGAACGTTGGGTTCATCGCCGCTACGCGCCTTCTTCAACGTGCTTGTACCGGCGCTGCGCAATACGATCATGGCAACGCTCATTATGGTGTTCATTTTTGCGCTCGGTTCCTATCTGTTGCCGCAGATTCTTGGCAGGCCGCAGCACTGGACGCTTTCGGTCCTCATCACCGATCAAGCGATTTATCAGTCCAATATGCCATTCGCAGCTGCCATGGCCGTATTTCTGGTGCTCGTCACACTCGGTCTTGTGGCTCTTACTCTGCTCATCGGACGCAAGGGAGAAAAGGCATGACCACCTGGCTCCGGCGTCTTTACTTCTTTGCGATTGGCCTCTTTCTCGCGCTTCCATTGATGGTGGTAGCCGGGGTGTCAGTCAATGCCAAGCAGACCCTTGCATTTCCGCCGCAAGGCTTTTCACTGGCATGGTATGGCGAAATCTTTCTCAACCCGGAATGGCGCAGCGCGCTTTTCGCCTCTGTCCTGCTTGCCACCACTTCGGCGGCTTTGGCCGTGCTGATCGCGCTACCGCTTTCATGGTTTCTTTGGCGGCGGATTGCGCCATGGGCCAACATCTTCCAGGTCCTTGGCATCGCGCCGTTCACGCTGCCGCCCGTCATCACCGCGCTTGGCCTTCTCACGTTCTGGGCCACCACAGGTTTCTATGGCCAGCCATGGACCGCTGTTATCGGTCACGCAATCTTCTTCGTCACCTTGCCGCTCGTTACCCTGTCGCTTGGCTTCTCCGCTATTGATCGCTCTTTCGTTGAAGCTGCTGCCACGATGGGCGCCAATGACCGCACCATCTTTCGCACGGTGATCCTGCCGTTAATCCTGCCCTATCTGGTGTCGGGCTATGCCTTTGCTTTCGTGTTGTCGCTCAACGAATATATCGTTGCCTATATGACCGTAGGCTTTACGCTGGAAACCCTGCCTATCAAAATTTTCAATGCCCTGCGTTATGGCTACACGCCAACCATGGCATCGGTCACGATCCTGTTTGTCGCGACTGCGGCAGTGATTTTCTCGCTGGTTGCCAAATTCGGCGATCTGCCAAAACTTCTCGGTGCCATGGCTACGGACGATAAATGATGCGGATTGCAGCGCTTCAAATGCAGGCGGTTTGTGGCGATGTCGGCGCAAATCTTGCGCGTATAGAACAGGCCGCCGTGGATGCAGCAAAAGCTGGTGCCGACCTTCTGGTCGTACCGGAGCTTGCCCTGACAGGCTATGGTGCGGGCGACGCAATCACGGCATTGGCAGAACCTGCAAATGGCAGTCAGATTAGCCAGCTACAGGCAATATCCAAAGCAAATGCCATAGCCATCATCGCTGGCTTTGCCGAGCGTGACGGCTACCATGTTTATAACAGTGCAGCTTATGTCTGCGGCGATGCGCAGCCAGTGGTTTACCGCAAATCACATCTCTATGGCGATTATGAGCGAGCCCTGTTCAGCCCGGAAAAACCTGCAAGCTGCATCGTCCAGATAGCCGGATTAAAGCTCGGGATACTCATCTGCTACGATGTGGAATTTCCGGAAAATGTACGTCGCCTTGCACAGGCTGGCGCCCAGATGGTCATTGTGCCAACAGCTCTTCCTGCGGGTCCATCCGGCACGTTCATTGCTGGCCATATGATTCAGGTGCGCGCCTTCGAGAACCAGATATTTGTCGCCTATGTCAATCATGCTGATAATGACGGGCGCTTTAGTTTTGCCGGTCTGTCACGCATTGCGGCACCTGATGGCAGCTTGATTGCCGCCTCTACCGATACGAAAGAGCAACTGCTGTTTGCCGATATTAACAGGCACATGTTTGCCGCTTCCATCGAAAACAATCCCTATCTGAAAGACCTCGCACTGTTATGACCGACATAATTGATACCGACGTTCTCATAATCGGCGCTGGCATTGCCGGTGTTGGAGCCGCCGCCGAGCTGGCCAGTACCCACAAGGTCATCATTCTCGAACGGGAGAGCCAGCCAGCCTATCATTCGACAGGACGTTCGGCAGCAATCTTCCTGCCCAATTACGGCAATGACGTCATTCGTGCGCTCAATCGGGCCAGTGCGCCAATGTTCATGCAGCGCGATACAAAGCTGTTTCCCGAGCCGCTGCTGACACTGCGCGGTTCGCTGACTGTTGCTGACGATACCGGCATCGAACGCTGCGAAGACCTGCTCAAGAACGGTGTCAATGTCGATGAAATCAGCGCCGATCGCGCGGTTGAAATGGTTCCGATCCTCAATCGCGAATACATCAAGGCGGCCTGTTATCAGGCCGAGGCACAGGACATCGATGTGAACGCCCTGCATCAGGGTTGGCTGCGCAAGGCCACTGGCCTCGGCGTAGACCTTCGCACAAACGCGGAGGTTATCAGTGCCACGCGTGTAAATGGTTTGTGGCTCGTCGAAACACCTGATCAAATATTCCGCGCTCAAATCGTCGTCAATGCTGCGGGTGCCTGGGCTGATGTCATAGCGGGTATTTTCGGCGGCAAGCCGCTTGGCCTTACGCCGTTGCGCCGCAGTATCGCAGTTCTCCCCGTACCTGAAGGCTATGACACCCGAGGCTGGCCGCTGGTCGATGACGCCAATGAAGCATGGTATCTCAAGCCCGACGGCGGGAGGCTGTTCGTCTCGCCTTGCGATGAAACCCCGGTTGAGCCGCACGATGCCTATGTCGATGACATGGTACTGGCTGAGGGTCTCTATCGCTATGAGCAGGCGGTTACGGTGCCCGTTAATCGTGTTGAACGGAGCTGGGCAGGTCTCCGCACTTTTGCGCCTGACCGTACCCCCGTTGCGGGCTTTGACGCTGAACTTGATGGGTTCTTCTGGCTCGCCGGACAGGGCGGCTATGGTATCCAGACGGCACCGGCCCTCTCGCAATTCACTGCAACGCTTATTCGCCAGCAATCGCTGCCGGATGCGCTGGCACAAATCGCCCCGCGCCTTTCTGCTACCCGTTTTCAGCCGAACAATGGGTAGCCCCCGAAGATTTCCGTCTGGCTGCCCACTTCTGACCTGATAAAATCGCTGAGCACACGAATGCGCGGCGTATTGACGATATCCTCATGGCAGATCAGCCAGTAATCGCGGTTGAGGTGCATCTCTTTTGCCAAAACGGGCACCAGCTCAGGATAATTGCAGGCGATGAAATAGGGCAGGATACAAAGACCGAAGCCGGAACGCGCAGCGCTCAATTGGGCAAAGATACTTGAGCTTTGATAGGCAGGCCGCAAGCCCGGCAGAATCTCGCGCATATAATCGAGCCCCGGCGTGAAAATCATATCCTCAATGTAACCAATGAACCGGTGGCCAGAGAGATCTGACCGCTGGCGGATTGCCGGATGTTTCGCCAGATAGTCCTTCGCACCATAAATGAAGAGGCGATACGGCATCAGCTTTTCCTGATGGTAGGGGCCGGTGCGCGTCGCATTCAATGTTATCGATAAATCAGCCTCGCGACGCGAAAGCGAAACAATCTGCTGGATCGTCACCATCTCCACGGAAAGGCTGGGATAGGCCTGCGCCATCCGCGGCAGCCGGTCCGCCAGAAAGAAATTGGCGATGCCCTCGAGAATGCTCAGACGCACAACACCGCTCAGCGAAATCGTGCCGCCGGATGCCTCATTTTGAAAGCGTTCCGCTTCGCGTTCCATGATTTCAGCGGATTCGATCAGCTTTTCGCCCAGCGCCGTGAGGATATAGCCACGCGGGTTGCGTTCGAACAGCCGCGCGGAAAGTGCCTCTTCCAGCCGGTCTATGCGGCGGGAGACGGTGACGTGATTGGTGCGCAAACGGCGGGCGGCCGTCGTAAGCTGGCCAGTGCGCGCCACGGCCAGAAAATACTGAAGATCATCCCACGTATATTGCCGCACGGCCCCACCTTAATGTACATTTTTGTACTTATTCTGTTCGAAAATAGGTGTTTGTGTACTTATTTGTCAATGCTACAGTTTTTTCAACAGAGTGGTTGCCCGTCAGAAGAAACGGGACAATCATAGGGGCAAGAATTATCCGGCAGAGAGAATGACTGACCGGATTGAGGGAGGGAGAACCGAACCGGTTGCGCGCAGACATATCTGCGTCATGTCTCCGGGTCATTTTCAATCGAGACGATCAAGCCCGCGACGGTCCATCATACGATGATCCTGTGAGCGGCATTTCTTTGGGAGGAGAACAGAATGAAATTATTGGCAATAGCAACCGCAGCCCTTATGGCGGCAACCGTCATGCCTGCGGCAAGTGCAGAGATTTCCGACGGCAAGGTGAAGATTGGTATCCTGAACGATCAGTCTGGCGTCTATGCGGATTTCGGTGGCAAGTGGTCCTATGAAGCGGCAAAGATGGCTGCCGAGGATTTTGGCGGCAAGGTGCTGGATGCACCGATCGAGATCATCACCGCCGACCATCAGAACAAGCCTGATATTGCCTCCAATATCGCCCGCCAATGGTATGATACCGAACAGGTCGACTCGATCATGGAGTTGACCACATCATCCGTTGCGCTTGCCGTGCAGGGCATCTCCAAGGAAAAGAAGAAGATCGATCTTGTAACCGGTGCGGCGACAGCTGAACTGACCGGCAAGCAGTGCTCGCCCTATGGTTTCCATTGGGCTTATGACACCCATGCTCTCGCCGTTGGTACCGGCGGCGCGCTCGTCAAGCAGGGCGGCGATACATGGTTTTTCCTGACTGCCGATTATGCCTTCGGCTATTCTTTGGAAGAGCAGACAAGCAAGTATGTCACCTCCAAAGGCGGTAAGATTGTTGGCTCCGTGCGCCATCCGCTTGCAAACAGCGACTATTCCTCGTTCCTGCTACAGGCACAATCATCGGGCGCAAAGGTCATCGGCCTTGCCAATGCCGGACTTGATACGGCGAATGCTATCAAGCAGGCAGCCGAATTCGGTATCGTAGCCGGTGGCCAGCGTCTGGCCGCCCTGCTCTTTACACTGGCCGAAGTGCACGGTCTTGGCCTTGAAGCGGCTCAGGGATTGACGCTGACGGAAAGCTTCTACTGGGATCGCGATGACCAGTCCCGTGAGTTCGGGCGCAAGTTCTTCAAGCGCACAGGCCGTATGCCAAACATGATTCAGGCTGCGACCTATTCCGGCGTCATGCAATATCTGAAGGCTATTCAGAAAGCCGGAACTGACGATACGGTAAAGGTTGCCGCAGCGATGCATGAAATGCCCGTTGATGACGTCTTCGGACGGGGTGCCAAGGTTGGTGCCAATGGCCGCCTGATCAGCGATGTCTATCTGATGGAAGTCAAGAAGCCCTCGGAAAGCAAGGAGCCATGGGACTATTACAAGGTTCTCGCCACGGTTCCCGGTGACGAAGCTTACATGAAGCCAGCCGAAAGCGGCTGCGATCTGGCCAAGTAATCCGTATGACGGCTTCGCTAACAGGCACGGCTTTCGGGGGAGGACAGACCTCTCCCGGCAACGCCGACAACGCTGAGTCCCGGGTGGTTCTCTCCGCCCGTGGCCTGCGCCGGGACTTTGGCGGCTTCATTGCTGTCAACAATGTGGATCTGGATGTTCAGCATGCACAAGTGCATGCGCTGATCGGCCCGAACGGGGCGGGAAAGACCACTGTTTTCAATCTGTTGACGAAATTTCTGCAACCATCGAGCGGTACAATCACCCTGCTTGATCACGACATCACCAGAACCGACCCGGCCAAGGTTGCCCGGATGGGACTGGTGCGCTCGTTCCAGATCTCTGCGGTTTTCCCGCATCTGACAGTCCTCGACAATGTGCGCGTTGCCCTGCAGCGCCCCGGTGGACTGTCCACCCAATTCTGGCTGCCAACCAGTGCGCTCAACCGTCTGAATGACCGCGCCATGGAACTGATCAGCGCTGTCGGCTTACAGGATGCGCGCAACAAACTTGCCGCTGACCTTTCCTATGGCCGCAAGCGCGTATTGGAAATTGCAACAACGCTGGCGCTCGACCCCAAGGTGCTGCTGCTGGATGAACCCATGGCCGGTATGGGCCACGAGGACGTGCACATCGTTTCCGACATTATCCGCGAAGTTGCCCGCGACCGGGCTATTCTCATGGTGGAACACAATCTGAAGGTCGTTGCGGACCTTTGCGACAAGGTCACCGTTTTGCAGCGCGGCGAAATCCTCATCTCCGGCGACTACCAGACTGTCAGCCAGGATGAACGGGTGCGTGTCGCCTATATGGGGACCGAACATGAGTGAAACCAAACCTCTTCTCGCCGTTCGCGATCTCCACGCATGGTACGGCGAAGGCCACGCGCTGCATGGTATCAATCTTGATATTCACGAGGGCGAAACCGTGACACTTCTTGGCCGCAACGGTGTTGGCAAGACCACGACCCTGCGTTCCATCATGGGCATCATTCGCAAGCGTACCGGCAGCATCACATTTAACGGCAAAGACATGATGCGCGTGCCGCTGCACCGCACGGCCCATGCGGGCATTGGTTTTGTGCCAGAAGAACGCGGCATCTTCGCAACGCTGTCCGTCGACGAAAATCTCAACCTGCCCCCTATTGTTGCCAAGGGCGGCATGTCCATTGCCGAGATTTACGACCTGTTCCCCAATCTGAAAGAGCGGCGCAACAGTCCGGGCACAAAACTTTCCGGCGGTGAACAGCAGATGCTGGCGATTGCCCGCATCCTGCGCACCGGCGTCAAACTCTTGCTGCTTGACGAGCCAACTGAAGGTCTCGCGCCTGTTATCGTCCAGCGCATCGGCGAAGTACTTGTCACCCTGAAACAACGCGGCATGACCATCCTGCTCGTCGAGCAGAATTTCCGTTTCGCCAGCAAGGTCGCAGACCGGTTCTATGTGGTGGACCACGGCAAGATTATCGACAATTTCCATGTCCGGGAACTGCCGGACCGCATGACCATGCTCAATGAAGCGCTGGGAGTCTGATCCATGACAATGATCTTCGGCGTTCCACTTCAGGCCTTTCTTGGACAGTTGCTCATCGGTCTGATCAACGGCTCCTTTTATGCCATGCTCAGCCTTGGCCTTGCGATCATCTTCGGTCTGCTGCGCGTGATCAATTTCGCCCATGGCGCCCAGTACATGCTGGGGGCCTTCATCGGTTATCTTCTGTTGGCACAACTGGGTATCGGCTATTGGCCTGCCCTGCTCCTCGCGCCGATTGTGGTCGGCGTTGCAGGTGCAATCGTCGAGCGCGTGGCACTTTCGCGCCTCTATAATCTTGACCATCTCTATGGGCTGCTCTTCACCTTCGGCCTTGCGCTCGTGATTGAAGGCACGTTCCGTTATTACTACGGTGCAGCGGGTCAACCCTATGCGGTGCCATCAGCGCTTGCCGGTGGTTACAATCTCGGTTTCATGTTCCTGCCGAAATATCGTGCCTGGGTGGTGATTGCGTCCCTTGCCGTCTGCATCGGCACATGGCTGCTGATCGAGAAAACACGGCTGGGCTCGTATCTGCGCGCTGCCACAGAAAATCCAACCCTCGTGCGGGCTTTTGGCATCAATGTGCCACTGCTTCTGACCTTTACCTATGGTCTGGGCGCAGGCCTTGCCGGTCTTGCCGGTATTATGGCAGCACCGATCTATCAGGTGAGCCCATTGATGGGGTCGAACCTGATCATCGTCGTGTTCGCTGTCGTCGTGGTGGGTGGCATGGGCTCCATTCTTGGCGCCATCGTCACCGGCTATATGCTCGGTATTTTCGAAGGTTTGACCAAGGTGTTCTATCCGGAAGCCTCGAATATCGTGATCTTCGTCATCATGGCGATTGTCCTGCTTGTCCGTCCGGCAGGCCTGTTCGGCAAGGAGGTCTGATTATGACCGATACAACAATTTCTTCCGTTCAGAAAAACAAGTTCTTTACGCTTGAAATGGTGCTGATCCTTATCGGCGTTGGGTTGCTTATTCTGGCACCGTTCCATTTCTATCCGGTCTTCCTGATGAAGGTGTTGTGCTTTGCGCTTTTTGCCTGCGCGTTCAACCTTCTGCTTGGCTATACGGGTATTCTTTCCTTCGGCCATGCGGCTTTCTTCGGTGGAGCCGCCTATTTCACCGCCCATTCGGTCAAAGAGTGGGGCTTTCCGCCTGAACTTGGCATCCTGCTCGGCGTCTTCGGCGCGGCCTTTTTGGGCCTGATCATCGGTTTCTTCGCCATTCGCCGTCAGGGCATCTATTCAACGATGATCACGCTTGCCCTCTCGCAGATGTTTTTCTTCTTCTGCCTGCAGGCATCTTTCACCAAAGGCGAGGACGGCATTCAGGGCGTGCCACGCGGCAAACTGCTGGGCTTCATCAATCTCAATGATCCGCTCAACATGTATTTCTTCGTGCTGGCGGTGTTCCTGATCGGCATATTCATCATCTGGCGCATCATCAACTCGCCATTCGGCATGATCCTGAAATCCGTCCGGGAAAATGAGAACCGCGCCATATCGCTGGGTTATTCGGTTGCCCGCTACAAGCTTGCAGCTTTCGTCATGTCAGCCGCCCTTACAGGTCTGGCGGGCGGTTTGAAAGCCATCGTCTTTCAGTTCGCGACATTGACCGACGTCAGTTGGCAGATGTCCGGTGAAGTCGTTCTGATGACCCTGCTAGGCGGTATCGGCACGCTGGTTGGTCCGATCGTCGGTGCAGGATTTGTCTCCGCGCTGGAAAACTATCTCGCCACCTCGGAATTTCCGGTCACCGTCATCACAGGCATCATTTTCATGGTCTGCGTGCTTGTATTCCGGCGCGGCGTGATCGGTGAACTCTACGCTTCACGCCTTGGCAAGAAACTCGAGAGCAACTCCGGGCACTGACATGACAGCCAGCTATGACTACATCATCGTCGGGGCGGGCACGGCAGGCTGCACCTTGGCCAACCGTTTGTCGAAAGACCCGAATGTGTCGGTTCTGCTGCTTGAAGCGGGTGGTAAGGACAACTATCCCTGGATTCACATTCCGGTCGGCTATCTCTACTGCATTTCCAATCCGCGCACGGATTGGTGCTTTTCAACGGAAGCTGAACCGGGCCTCAATGGCCGTATCCTGAACTATCCGCGCGGAAAAGTGCTGGGCGGCTGTTCATCGATCAACGGCATGATCTATATGCGCGGTCAGGCGCGCGACTACGATTTATGGCGGCAGGACGGTTGCACCGGTTGGGGCTGGGACGATGTTCTGCCCTACTTTCGTAAATCGGAGGATTATTATCTGGGTGCCGACGATTTCCATGGATCGGGCGGCGAATGGCGCGTGGAAGAAGCGCGGCTCCACTGGGATATTCTCGATGCCTTTCGTGATGCCGCCGAGGCAGCCGGTATTCCGCGCACCGACGATTTCAATCGCGGCGACAATGAAGGCAGTTCCTATTTCAAGGTGAATCAGAAGCGCGGCATTCGCTGGAACACGGCAAAGGCATTTCTTCGTCCGGCTATGAAACGCCCCAATCTCAGGGTCGAGACCGGTGCCCATGTGCGCAAGCTTATTATCGATGACCTGACTGCCAAGGGCGTGGAAATTGAACAGGCGGGAACGATCCACAGGATCGATTGCAGACGGGAGGTCATCCTTGCAGCTGGAGCCGTGGGCTCACCACAAATTCTTGAATTGTCGGGCATCGGACGCGGCGAGATCATGCAGAACGCAGGAATTACACCTGTTCTCGAGCGGCGCTCAGTCGGCGAAAATCTTCAGGACCACCTGCAACTGCGGTGCGCCTATAAGGTAACTGGTATTCCGACACTCAACGAAAAAGCCAATCGCCTGCTTGGCAAAGCATCGATTGCCCTTGAATATCTCTTCAACCAATCCGGCCCTATGTCGATGGCACCAAGCCAACTGGGTGTATTCACCCGCTCGGACCCGTCTTTCGCCACTGCGAATCTGCAATATCACGTACAGCCGCTTTCGCTGGAAAAGTTCGGTGAAAATGTTCACCCCTTCCCTGCCTTTACCGCCAGTGTCTGTAATCTTAGGCCCGATAGTCGCGGTTCGGTTCACGTCAAATCGCCTGATTACCGCGCGCATCCGGCTATCCGTCCGAATTATCTTGCAACGGACAGCGACCGCCGCGTGGCTGCGGATTCAATTCGCATCACTCGAAACATTGTGGCGCAGGAACCGTTGCAACGCTATCGGCCGGAAGAATTCAAACCGGGCCCGCAATATCAAAACGAGGCGGAACTGATTGAAGCGGCAGGAGCCATTGGCACGACGATCTTCCATCCTGTCGGCACTTGCCGTATGGGCGCCGATCAGGAGTCCGTGGTCGATCCGCAATTGCGCGTACGCGGCATTAAAGGCCTGCGTATATCAGATGCTTCGATCATGCCATCTATCACGTCAGGCAATACCAACTCCCCGACAATCATGATTGCCGAAAAGGCGGCCGAGATGATTATCAGCGCTTGAGCCCAATTGATCTCTTTGCTATCATTGAGATCAATGGAGGCATTAATGACCGGAAATTTGCACGTCAGAAATCTCGACGACGACCTGATCACGAGGCTCAAACTGCGCGCGGCGCGGCACGGGCGCTCGACGGAGGCGGAACATCGCGAAATTTTGCGCCAGGCTTTGGAAACAGAAGTTGAACCTTCGTTCGATGAATTAGCGGCACAATTGCGTAAACTCACAACGAAACGGCAACAAACGCCCTCTGAAGTGTTGCTGCGCGAAGGGCGCGACGAACGCTAATGGACACTCTTATTATCGACGCCAGCATTGCCATCAAATGGGTCGTCGAAGAAGAGGGTACAGAGGAAGCCGTCAAACTGCGTGGACGCTATAAGTTTGCGGCTCCGGATCTGCTGGTTGCCGAATGTGCAAACATTCTTTGGAAGAAAGTACAGCGAAACGAGCTTGTACCAGACGAAGCACGGCTTGCAGCGCGCCTGCTTCAACGCGCGGATATTGAACTGATCTCCATGCGTGGGCTACTGGAAGAAGCAGCAATGCTCGCGATATTGCTCGGCCACCCAGCCTATGACTGCATCTATCTGGCGCTGGCCAAACAACGACAGTGCCGCTTTGTCACGGCTGATGAAAGACTCCGGCGTGTCATTCAACAAAAGGCCGCGAAAGAACTTAGTTCACTCTGCGTATCGCTTGATCAAATTAACAAGACGACTTGATCAAGCCCGAAATCACTGGATTGTAATTGTCACAGCCGTCGACTGACTCCCACCAGTAAAATCATCCGGTGCGGAGGGAACTGGCGATGCACGACGAACCACATCAAGAATATATTGATCCAGTTCAGGCTTTCCCGAACTGACTGCTATTCTAGATGAGGTGATATCACCGCTTCTTGTAAAAGTAAGAGCAACCCTAGCACTACCCGCTCCATGATTACGACCTCCCGGACGACGCGCATAACGGGCGAGATAAGAATTGATTTTTTGGCCCCAGCTTTGTGCTGCACGGGCTGAAGCCGCACGCGATATGCTCGGCTGCTGCTTTGCTTCCACCACAGTATCGCTCTTAATGTCCGCCACCACTGTCTTTACTGGCTTACGGACAACTTTCTTCGGAACCTCTTTCTTCGGTTCCGGTTTGACAACAGGAAGCGGCACTTCAACCTTTGGCAGTTCAACCGTTTCCTCCGGCTGCACTTTCTCTGGCACAACCTGTTCCTCCGGCGTTGGTTGAGGTTCCGGCTCAACTGGCTTTTCCGGTTGGATTTCGGGAGCAGCGGCTTCCTGTTGAACGGGCTCCGGCGTTACCTTTTCCGGTTCAACAGGCGGCAGTTCAGCAACAGCCTCAGGCACGATTGGCGCTGGCAACGGCTCCATATCGATCATCACGGCAGCGGCAACTTCACCGCCATTTGCGTCTGACTGGTAGCTATATCCGTACCAGCCAGCGCCCGCATGAACACCAATCGCCACGACGGCCGCTGCGGACCACAAGCCAATTTCACGCCAGTTCGTTTGAAACCGGCCTGCCATGGGTGCTACTGGCCTGTCTGGCATTATTGCGCGCTTCCCGTTGGTGCAGGCGTGGCCGGAGCCAACGGTGCGCTTTCAAGCCCGACAAGCGCGATCTTGAGATACCCACTGGCGCGCAAGGTATTCATCAGATCCATCAGCGCGCCATAATCCACAGCGCGGTCGGCGCGCAGGAACACGCGTGTCTCCTTGTCGCCCTGCGTCTTCTGATCAAGGAACGCACCAAGCGTTTCCTTTGTCACCATGTCATTGACGATTGCGATGGTGTGATCTTCTTTCAAAGTGAGATAAAGCGGTTTGTCAGGACGGTTAGCGGGTACTGCCGTCGATGCCGGCAGATCGACATTGATATCGACGGTCGCCAATGGCGCTGCCACCATGAAAATGATTAGCAGAACCAGCATGACATCGATAAACGGTGTCACGTTAATCTCGTGGTTTTCCTGCAAATCGTCGTCAGAAACGTTGTGTCTGATACCGCCAGCCATGATCTGTACCTTTATTCTGCCGCTGCAGGGCGTGCCTGATGCACCTGAGGTACAAGCGCAAAATCCACATCACGGCTGACAAGACGTTCAACGCCCGCCGACGCGTCAGCCAGCAATTGCCGGTAACCAGTAATCGACCGGGCAAACACGTTGTAGATCACAACTGCGGGGATGGCTGCGACGAGGCCGATAGCCGTGGCCAGAAGAGCTTCCGCGATCCCGGGAGCCACGATGGCGAGATTGGTTGTCTGCGATTCTGAGATACCGATGAACGAGTTCATGATGCCCCACACCGTGCCGAAAAGACCAACGAAGGGAGCGGTTGAACCGATTGTTGCAAGCACACCTGTGCCACGGCTCATGCGGCGCCCAGCCTGTGCCTCGATACGCGACAGACGCGAGGCAACGCGTTCTTTCAGGCCATCCGCACCGGCATAATTGCGCGCTTCCTGCGACATCCGCACTTCCTCGCGCGCCGCATTAACCAATTGCACACCCGGTCCACCCCGCCCTTCAAGCGCCTGCTCCGCATCGCGCAGCGTACGGGCATTGCCAATTGCATTGAGGGCGCGATAAGCGCGAACACGCGCACCAGCAAGTTCCAACGTCTTGGCGAGCCAGACAGTCCAGGTGATAAGCGAAGCAAAGGCGAGGCCGATCATGACACCCTTCACCACCCAGTCTGCAGCCATGAACATGCCCCATGGTGACAGGTTGTGTGGCAGGTTCGCCTTGTTCGCTGCCGCGGGCGCTGCTGGTGCGGAGGCAATCGGTGAGGGTGCAGGGCTTACAGCGGGCGCAGAACCAGAAGCTTGAGGCGCAGGTGCGGCTTCAACAGGGCTCTGTTGTGCAGGTTGCGGTGCCTGAGAAGCGGTTTCCTGTGCCATCACAGGGGAAATCAAAGACAACAGAAGTGCGGAGGTAAGCGCCGCTGCCCTGATCCTTACAGAAACATTCTGCATTGGTGAAAACCTGTCTGTATTTTTCCGCATGGCTTTTGTCTTTCGCTTCTTCCGCCGCCCCGGTCATCTCGTCGCGATAATGCATCCATTATCCAAGGCTCCGATGCGTGGCGCATGGTCTGTTGGAGCGGCTGTAATATTCCTGAGTATAATAATCAACTATTAACTTCTGCAACCCCGGGTTTTAAATGCTTTGCATTTTTGAGCTTTTCAATCGCTCCGCCGGGCGTTGTCGCCATCAAAGCCTCGCCGCCAATAGGCGACCACATGGTGTTTTTCGCGATCATGTTTGAGTTTTTTACGCAGATGGGCGCGAATTCGTTTGAAGTCGTTAAATTCACAGCCGGCCCACACGAAGGTATCAGCTGAAAGAGCGGAGGCATCCAGTTCCTCAACAATATCAGCCAGCTTGCCAGTTGTTCCCGCCGGTGAACCATGACGATACAACCAGCGAACATCAACCTGCGCAGGCGATTGCAATGGCTGCCGGTCATCGGGACCGTCAATCTCAAGAATAACCGTTGCTTTTGTCTGGGCGTGCAAGTTCTGCAGAATACGGCCAATGGCTGGCAAAGCGGTTTCGTCACCGATCAGCAATTGTTGCGGTGCGCCCAATATGCCGCCTCCGCCCGGTCCTGTCATACCGACGATATCACCGGATTTGGCGTTCAGTGCCCATGTTGCACCCGGCGTATTCTCACCGGGATGAACGACCATATCGATATCGACTTCGCCCCGGTCCACGTCGATATTGCGGATCGTATAAACACGGGCGATCAGCGCATCTTCACCGCCCGCCCACACGGGTCGGCCATCGCGGCCCATGGTTGGCCATTTCGGAGCCCTGCCCTCGGGTACGAACAGGAGCCGGATATGCAGACCGCCGATAGCAAAACGAGCCAAATTCTCACCCCGCAATCTTATACGTCGCATATGCGGGGTAAGGTCCTGGGCACTCACCACACGCATTTCGCGGAAGTAAGGAAGCTCCGAGCTGGTCAGGCCATCGCCCACCCAGAATAATTGCGGCTTCTCATTGCCGGCAATGTCCAGAATATTATCGGCCAGCACCATGCGTACGTAAGCAAGGGAGGTCTCGTCATCGGCCTCAACGTCAAGGGAAAGTACGTCGCCAACGATTGTCAGATGCGCTTTGCCATAGGGTGTCTGAATGCGCCCTTCCAGATCGTCCCGCTCAACATGTGCATGTTCGGCAAATACATTGCAAAGCTTGTCGAGCATGACACCGGGCGCCAAGAGTTTAACCGTAGCAGAGCTGCTTAGAACATTCGGCGTGGCGGACATCGGTATTCTCCTGGCACTTTCTTCCTGCCAGTCGTCCATAAAGAGGATCGCAGGACAGGTCGCCGGGACCCTAATAAAATATGATCAATTTAGTCAAGTATTAATACGAGGAATTTCTGCTCTTGCACCGATCACAAAAACGGGATGTCAGACGATACCCCAGGCGCGGTAACGTCCTCTACCTGTCATCTCGCGAACGCCCAATTCGGTAATCAGATTTAGAGCACCGCGCGGCGAGACCTTTAGCTCTTTTGCTACCAATGATGTCGAAACCATAGGTCGCGACAGGATCAGATCGATCATACCCGGTAGACTGGATGTGGAGCGCCGGTCCTTCAGCTTCCGCTCCATCTGGACACGGGCAAGGCTCAAACGGTCAATCTCTTTCAAACTGGCCATGGCCGATGTTTGTGCAGCCTCGAGAAAAGCAGTAAGACGCGTGTTGGGATTACGGGCACGGCGGCGATCGCGTGGTATCGCGCGCAAACCCGCATTGAATGCCGCCAAATGCGCCCGTGTCTTCAAACGCTCGCGCAGCATCGAGGCGACCAGCATGGGACCGAGCCAATGCTGGTGTTGCAAGGGTTCAATCTCTTCCCACGCATCCCAGAGCAAGGCTGCTGCCAGCATGGGAGGCAGATCACGGGTCCGGTCCATGACTGCGAACCATTGATCCATGCGGCCATCTTCATCCCAGTCCGGATCATAAACCAGGGGATCACCATCCGGCGTCAAATCCCCGGCGGAAGAAGCCCTCCGCCTGACCTGCTGCTTGCTATCTGCCTCCGGCGAAGGTTTCTCGGCAGGCTGGTTCAACAGGCGTTCGGAACGGTTGAGCAACGCATCCAGCCGCGCCAATTCTTCTTCAAAGGCATTTTCCGCCTCTGATCCAGCTTCTGGGGCAGTTTCGAGTTCAGGTCGCCTCACCGGTTCGCTTGGCACAGGCGCAAGAAGTGCGTCCGCGCCCCAGCGGCCACGCAAGCTGGCTATGCCCTTGGGGCTCAATGCCCATTGCGCCGGGCTCGCGGCGATCTGGCGCCGTGTTCGCAATATCGCATGGGCGCGGGTCAGTTCATGCGTTGGTGTTCTGATATCCATTCGCGCATCATGGAGAACCAGATCCTCCACATGAACGAGTTCGCCTGCCAGCCAGAGCGCGTTGCAGGCCTCCATGAAATGTGAGCGTGCAATCCAGCCTTCGTTCTCACGCAGCAATCCGTCCTTTGACTGACGGCTACTCAATTCACCAAAGTCACCCTTGCGCGCGACCCGCTCGTCCAGCCGCGCCAAGGCATCTTCTGCAGCCACAATAGGGCGAAGCAGCTCTTTCAGGGAGTAATTTGCAGAATCATAAGTCATTGAAATCATGTTAGGCGAATAGTGAAAGTGAAGCTATTGCCTTGAGATAAATGGATACCTGCAAACACAGGTATCAGAGCGATGGTAACCGGAAGAAGCCTTTTTTGCTTTCGCTCGGCTTCATTCCCAAAGCCAGAGACGGGTGATCCTCGATCATAACCGCAATCAAACGCAACGATGCAGCAGCCTGCAATACCAGCGGCCGATCTGAGACCTCAGCAGTATCTGCCGCAAGCGATCGCGCTGATGCAACATATTCTGCCACAAGGCCGGGGTCCTGTGTCTGCAGGCTTATGATTTTTGCCAGTTGCGCCAGGTTCTCCGATACGCGGTCGGCTATGCCGTGTTCCAGCCGCCCCCACAACAACAATCGACGCAACCGGATGATCTCTGCCCCTAATGTTACCGAAGAGAGGGCATCGTCCATCAATGTCTCGCCTGTCTCCCGCATTGCTTGCAGGATCGGCATCAGCTGGTTGATCCGATCATAAGCAAGGCTGTTGAATGCAGAGGCATTTGGCACGCGGTCGCGCAGACAAAGGCGAACGATATCCGTCCGCAGCGCATTCATCATCCGGTTCACGGTCACAAGGGGCCGCTTCGGCAAAACGACAATGAAAACCAGAATCCCGATCAGAACACCAACCAGAACCGAAAGGGAGGTTTCCATGAATATGGCAGGTTCGAACGCCATTTTTTCATGGGGTTTCAGGAAGACGATGAAATTGATGGAAAAAGCAGTGGCTGGGCCGGCATGGCGTGGATCAGCCATCAGGATCGCAGCTGGCACCAGAACCGGAATGATGAATACAGCGAACCAGAACAGCCCCGGAAAATGTGGCAGGACCAACTGGCTGAGAATAAACGCAAATGGCACGGCGTAGAGGGTGCCCCTGAAAAAACCCCAACTCGTTTGAAGCGGGTTGGGCATTGATGCGAAAAGGCTGCACACCACCGCCACGATGATTGCTGCCGCGGCAGCATCCGAGTGCTTGGTTTGCATCCAATAGGCGGTCATCAAGGCTGTTGCGACGATTGCCCTGATGGCATTGACAAGAGCCGTATTGTGGTCGCGATAAACAGGCAAGGCCGGTGGCTTCCTGCTTCCAGCCATATATTGCGAACGGCTTCCCAATGCTGAAAGTCCGTCCAGAGTTGCCTTCAGACTGTCAATAAATTCCCCAAGCAATGTCAAGCGGGCCATCATGCCAATCCGGTCATCGCCCCACGGCTTGCTTTTCAATTCCGCAATCTCTGCTGCGAAGACGTCAAGTTTGCCGAGCCAGGGCCCTGTTGCGTCAGGCTTGAAATCATCAGCCATAACATCGAGCAGCTTGCCAAGCTTGTCGCGCAAATTGCGCCATGTCTCATCGGATGAGACACGATGGGCCACGAGAATATTCACAATGGACAGACAGGACATAAGATGGCCCACCGTATGCCGCGAGTGCCGCCCGTGGGTAACGAGGCTTGGCGCTTCGAGCCGCGCATGGGCACGCATTGCCGCCAGTGCCTGCGTATCGGCAATCAGCTTTCTATGGGCAGTTTTCAATTGGACCGAATCGCCACCGGCAATAGCGTCACTGGTATATCGCGCGAGATCCGCAATACAATTTTCCAACCCTTCAACCAGCGCGGTTCGGGCAAGTTGCGGCTGAAAGAAACGGCTGGCAATACCGGCACAGACAATACCGAGCATGATTTCCGCGCAGCGGGCATAGGCAACGTCAACCAGGAGATGGGACTGGCCAAAGGCGGGCAACGCAATAATGACGGCGGTATAGCCCGCAAGTGCAGCACCATAGGATTCCGGATTGCGCAGCATCGACGCTGCAAAGGTGCACAGCGCCACCCAGAGCGCAATTGACACCACAAACAGCCATTGTATATCGCCCGTCGCCGCCGTTATCCCGATCGCCGCCAGCGCACCGATCAAGGTTCCGGCAAGACGAAACAGGCCCTTGCTGATAACCATGCCGGCAATGGGTTGCGACACGATAAAGACCGTCATCATTGCCCATTGCGGTTGCTGCAGGTTCAATGCAAAGGCTGCCATGAGCGCAACAAGCGCTGCAGCATTGGTTCTGAGCGCAAATACCCAAGCCGTCCTACCGGGCCAAGCGGGATGTTCAACAAACTTTTCAATGTATTGAATCATGGCGTCCGATCTGACAGCTAGCGCCTCTCATTATCTTTCGTGGGCGGACCGCACAACGGAAACAGCTTGTCTCTCCATGCGTCTTCTTGCCACCCGGATGTGCCACAGATCGCCCCATTGTGTCACAGGCATGACATCCGGCAAGCGCATGATCGACCTCCCGCAATCACCCTAACGAGGACTATTTCATGCGTAGATTTCTCAGCCTGCTGACAGCATTTGTTTTTGTTGGCCTTACCGCTGCGTATGCTGGCGACGCAAAGCCTTTCGCCGACAATAAGGAGATTGATCTCCTGACGATTTTGCCACCCCCGCCCGCCAATGACTCGCCGCAGACCAAGGCGGAACTGGGTGAAGTCCTGACATTGCAGGTGACCCGGACTCCGGAAATGGTTGCGCGCGCGCAAGCCGATGCGGAAGAAAATGTCTGGCGTTTTGCAGATGTAATGGGCCCGGATTTCAATAAGGACAAATTGCCGAAACTGGCAGCGTTCTTCGACCGCATTGTCGAGACTGAGGGCGCGGTGGTTGATCCGGCAAAGGATGTTTTCAAGCGTCCTCGCCCGCATCAGTTGAGCGACCTTGTTAAACCGGCAGTAAAACTCTCCAACTCGGGCGCTTGGCCATCCGGTCACACGACGCTTGGCACTCTGATGGGCATTGAATTGTCCAACATGGTTCCCGAGAAGAAGGCCGAGATCATGGCGCGCGCCTGGGAATATGGTAACAACCGCATCATTGGCGGCATACACTATCGCTCTGACGTGGAGATGGGCCGAATCTCGGGCAGCATCATTGCCGCGACGATCATGAAGCATGATGACTTCAAGGCTGAATACGAACCTGCAAAAGCCGAACTGCGTGCAGCCCTGGGTCTTGGCGGCGCTTGATGGCAATCGTCATAAACCTATAAAGATAGTCCCGTCATGCCGGTTCAGATGCGTGGCGGGCCTATCAATATCTGCAAATAAGTACGACTTTTGGCGTGGACACCGGGCTGACCTTCGCCCGATGCACACCGTTTCAAACAGGCTTACTTTCCGGGCATGCGCTTTGCAATAGCCTTGCTCGCGGACCTCAGGCTGCACCGGTTTGATCGATCAATCTGTCCCAGTTTTATCCGGATTACGGCGCAAAGTGTTCATCTCTGCCCTTTCACGCGCCATATTGCTGACGGCTGTGCGTAATGCCGGATGCCGCGACATGAACATGTTGAAGTCGCGGCGATCAAGCACCAGAAATTCGCAAAAATCGATGGCGACAACATCTGCCGTGCGCCGCCCGCCGCTGAGGAGTGCCATCTCGCCGAAAAATGCTCCAGGCTCCAAGCGCACGGGGTCGCTGTCAAGCTGGACCTCCACCGCTCCGGACGCGATAAAATACATCCCGTCACCCCTGTCGCCGATGCGAATGATACGCTCACCCGGCGATGCCGATTTGGGTTTGAACAGCAGCAGCAATTCTTCCTGTGAATGTTCATCCACCTGCGCGAACAACGGGAAAGTATCGATCAGCTGCTGCATCTTGAGTTGATGCTGCCTGTTTCTTTCATCGCTCAATGCCCTGATATCACCGAGTTCGCGAGCAAGAACGTCATGCCTTTTCTTGCCATAACTGGCAAAGAATGACGGCCATTTGTAGTGGAAACCTTTCTCCAAAACCTCGGCGCCCCAAAACACAAGTGGATTGATCGTGATCGAGAGGATTGCTCCGGCCAGAATAATGTCCTGACCTTCTCGCGGTAAAAGCCCCAGCGTGACACCGAGACCAGCCAGAATGAACGAGAATTCTCCGATCTGCGCGAGGCTGGCTGCCACGGTCAGTCCCATCCCGACCGGAAAGCGCAGCAAAAGCACGATGCAAAACGCGATCAGCGATTTACCGAAGATGATGAGCGCGAGCGCAGCTATCACAGCCATAGGCTCCCGCAGGAGAATGGACGGATCAAACAGCATTCCGACTGAAATAAAGAACAGGACCGAGAATGCATTCTGCAGAGGTAGCGAATCTGCGGCGGCCCTGTGACTGAGGTTCGACTCACTCATGACGACACCGGCAAAAAAAGCACCCAGCGCGAATGATACACCAAAAATCTCTGTCGCCCCGAACGCAATACCAAGCGCGATAGCAAGAACGGAAAGGGTGAACAGCTCTTGCGAGCCAGTCCGTGCGACCAGAGTAAGCAACCAGGGAACCACTTTCGGCCCAAGGAAGATCGCCATGACGGCGAAAGCTCCGACCTTCAGCAAGGTTATCGCGATTGTCAGCACGAGTGGCATTCCACCGGCAGCACTTGCAGCAGCGCCAGATCCCTGAGCTCCAAGAATCTGTGCCAATGCAGGCAGGAGCACCAAAGCAAGTACCATCGCCAAGTCTTCAACGATGAGCCAACCAACCGCTACACGGCCGTTTGCTGAGTTCACCAGATTGCGCTCTTCCAGCGCTTTCAGCAAAACAACGGTGCTGGCAACGGAGAGACTGAGGCCAAAAACCAAACCGGCACCAATCCCCCACCCCCATAGTTCACTCAAGCCAACACCGAGCAGTGTAGCGAGCACAATCTGGGCAATGGCACCGGGAACCGCGATGCCTCGAACCGCCAGCAGCTCCTTGGCGGAGAAATGCAATCCGACCCCGAACATCAGAAGAATGACGCCCATTTCCGCGAGCTGTGATGCTAAAGCGCCATCCGCAATGAAACCCGGCGTAAACGGTCCCATCAGAATTCCGGCAACCAGATATCCAACCAGCGGAGGCAGGCGCAGACGATCCGCTAGATATCCAAACACGGCTGCAAAGACAAAACTGACCGCCACCGTGGCTATTAAAGAAACTTCGTGATGCACGTCCGCCCTTTTGTTCTTTTTGATGATTTTCCACTCAGACCAGACAAGGCTGGCCCGACTTCAACCCATACAAGTTAGATTGCATGGAACAAAGCCCAAAATCACATCGGGCGAGACGAAGATCATATCCGGGCCTAACAGCACCCGGCAGGCAAAAGCCGGAGCATTGCCCCGGCTTTCCATCCTTCTGTTGATGAACGTTACCGGCGCGCGATCTTCGTTTGCCATGTGTGGGCGAGCCATGCGGCAAAAGAACCAAGCCCGCTGACTGCAGCCAGTTCAGAGAAGGCAAGAACACCGGGTTCAAGGTGCGCGGCAAAGAACGTAATCAGCCCGAGGAAATAGCTCGGCACGTTGTTCAGATGTGGAACGGCGCGCAGCGACACGACGACGATGGCAACCACAAAGACCACGGGGCCAAATGCAAATGGTCCGATCAGCGGCATCAATTGGCCTACTGCCAGCGCAGCGCCCATGCCGAATGCCACACCGATGGCGAGACAGAGATAGCTGAACAGCGCTTCTTTCGCCGAGTGACCCCGGGTGAAGAATGCGACCCAGCCCATAAACATGGCCCAGACTGGCCAGCCGACGCTGGCGGCAGTGGTGGCGGCGACGGCAGCTGTAATGGCAGCAGCCAGAGTGAGAATGTTGAACTGCATGGAGGTAGGCGCCAGTGTGGCTTTTGGTTGCGAAGTCATGATGTTCTCCTTTGAAGGTTGCCGGCTGACAGCCAACCCTTTGAGGGCTGGCCGATAGCGGTGAATTGGATTTACGTGTTGGTATTTGCTGGCTTCAGCAGGTCTTCGAGACCAATACGACGGAACATTTCGGCCCGGACACGATCAGCAACACCGTTGACGATCTCAGCTCCGTCCTGCGATGGATCGATATGGGTGCGGAATGGACGCGTTCCGAACGGCATGCCAATCACATCGACAATCGCCGTGGCGACAGCACCGGCGTCCGCATCGGCGGGTTCCAGAGCAGCGAGGCCTTTTAGTGCCATGTCAGGCACACCGGCATAGGGACCTTCATTGTACTCAGCGGCGCGCTCCTTGTCGGCGGGCGAACCGGAATGGGCAAAATGGTTGGTGCCCTTTGTAAAAGCGCCCGGAACGATAATCGCCGTCTCAATGCCCCAGCGGGTGAGTTCCGCCGCATAGGATACGGCAAGGGAATCCATCGCTGCCTTGGCGGCAAAATAGGGCGACAGATATGGCGGTGTGCCGCCACGGGTGCTTGACGAGGAGACCCAGACAACAAGTCCCTTCCCCTGCTTGCGCAGATAGGGCAGCGCGGCACGATTGACGCGCTGTGTGGATAGCACATTGATGTCATAAAGTTCAGCGAACTGTTCCGGCGTGAAAGCCTCTGCCGGGCCAAAGGACATATGGCCCGCATTGTGCATGATCACATCGAGACGACCCGCATCAGCAATGATCTTGGCGATGCCTGCTTCGACGGAAGCGTCGGAAGCAACATCCAACTCAACCGAGCGCAGATCGACGCTGTGTTCCGCAGCAAAGGCGGCTGCTTCTGCAACCTGCGGCGCATTGCGCCCCTCCGTGGCACGCATTCCGGCATAAACCGTGTGGCCTGCCTGCGCCAAAGCGCGGGCTGTAAGAGCACCAAAACCGCTGGAAGCGCCAGTAACAACAATAACTTGCTTGCTCATGATAATATTCCTTCTGAATTGCTTGATGTTGTTTGTTAGAAAAGCTCAGTCAGGCAACACCGCCATTGGCGCGAACGATCTGGCCATTGATCCAGCCGGCATCGGGGCCGACGAGGAAGGCAACAGCACGGGCAATATCGTCAGGCTGGCCCAAGCGCTCGAGTGGCGGCATCTTGGCAAACTGGGCGACAAGCTCATCACTCTTGCCCGTGAAGAACAGCTCCGTTGCAACAGGACCGGGAGCCACCGCATTGACGGTGATATTGCGACCGCGCAATTCCTTGGCGAAGACATGGGTGAAGGCTTCGACTGCAGCCTTGGTACCGTTATAAATCGCGTAACCCGGCATGTTCAGCGCAAGGGTCGTGCTGGAGAAATTGACGATCCGGCCACCATCCCTCAGGCGCTTGGCGGCTTCACGCAGCGTGTTGAACGTGCCTTTGACATTGATAGCAAAATGGCGGTCAAATTCGGCGTCACTGGTTTCGGCCAATGGGATCGCCTTCAGGATACCGGCATTGTTGACGAGAACATCCACCCCGCCGAAGGCAGCTTCGGCCGCATCAAACATACGGGCAACGGCATCCGCATCACTCACATCTGCCTTGGCAGTCAAAGCACTGCCGCCATTGTCTTCGATCTGACGCGCCAATGCCTCAGCTGGTGCAGCATCGCCCGAATAGTTGATGACGACTGTGAAACCATCGGAAGCGAGGCGCTGCGCAATTGCGGCACCGATACCGCGCGATGCACCAGTCACGATTGCGATCTTCTTTTGTGGTTGTGTCATGGTCTTTCTCCTTCATGTCTGCGCCGCAGCGCTGTTGATGAAGGCACCATGCACTATTTATATTTCCGGATAATCATGCAATAACTGGCATCACTATTCGGGATATACAAACAATGGATACATTGGACGCCATGCGGGTTTTCGCCCGCGTTGTAGAACGTCGCAGCTTCACGCTGGCGGCAGAAGATGTTGGCTTGCCTCGTTCAACGGTGACGAATGCGGTACAACAGCTGGAAGCGCGGCTGGGCATTGGCCTTTTGCAACGGACCACACGGCACGTCAGTCCGACGCTGGATGGCGAAGCCTACTACCAGCGCTGTCTGGTCATTCTGGCCGATATTGAGGATGCCGAGGGTGCATTTGCCGGTGCAAAACCAAAAGGGCCACTGCGGGTGGATGTGCATGGAACACTTGCCCGGCACTTCCTGTTGCCCGGACTGCCCGCATTCCTGCAAAAATATCCCGAGATACAATTCTATATGAGCGAAGGTGATCGGCTGGTGGATCTCGTGCGCGAAGGTGTCGACTGCGTGCTGCGCGTCGGCGATCTGTCCGACAGTGATATGATAGCGAAACGCGTAGGGATGCTTGAAGAGATAACTCTGGCCTCATCAGGCTATATTGAGAAATTCGGCATGCCCGAGCATCCGGACAGACTCGACGGGCATCAGATGATTGGCTTCCGCTCGACCGCGACAGGGGGAATTCTACCGCTTGAATTCCTTGTGAATGGCCACGTCCGCAATGTCACTCTGCCTGCACCCGTCTGGGTGAATGCAGCGGAAAGCTTCGTCACCGTGGCTCGACTTGGGCTCGGATTAATCCAGATCCCCCGCTATCACGCGGAAGCTGACCTTGCTGCTGGCACGCTTGTTCACATTCTTCCGGGCTTTCCGCTTTCACCAACCCCGGTATCCCTGCTCTATCCGCGCAATCGCCAGCTTTCGCCGCGCGTGCGAGTGTTCATTGATTGGATATCGCAGGAATTTGCCAGCCGAAAGGCCGCAGCGGCAGAAGTGGACGGTCAGGCAATTGTCGGGGTTCCGCAGCACTAACCCACTTCGTAAATCTCGATGGGAAGACCATCAGGATCAGCAAAGAATGTGAAGGCGCGTTTGGTATAGGGGTCAATCCGTACAGCCTCAGTCTCGACACCCCTCTCCTGCAACAAAGCCAGAGTATCGGCGACGGACTCAACGGCAAATGCGAGATGCCGAAGACCACACGCTTCAGGCCGCGACGGACGTGCCGGAGAGTGCGGGAAATGAAACAACTCAATCTGGGCATCGCCAGACCTTAAATCACACTTCCAAGACTGACTATCTGATCGCCAGTTTTCACCAATAATCTCGTAACCGAGCTTCTCAATATAGAACGCCTTGGACCGATCATAATCGCTGCAAATGACTGCGACGTGGTGAAAGCGTGAAAACATGGCTATTCCTATGTGTGCTGGCCAATGCCATGCATATGACTTGGCTTGTCATTCCTCTGGCACGCTCAAGCAATATTTATTGACTGCCTACCACGTATTGAAGCGAACACCCGCGCGAATTTGATGCGTTTTGATCCCGTCATCGCTGACAGTCACGTCTCCGTTTTTGTACAGGTCGGCGCCGTTAATGTTCGCGTAGCGATAGCCGAGGTCCAATTTTAGCCTCGGCGTCACATCAATGGCAACACCCGCCATGAGCGCCCATTCAAAACGATTGGTGTCACCGGATTTGAGACCCGGATAGACAGGGCCCTGAAAGTCGTAGTTGACATTGGCAAAGCCGACGCCACCACCGACATAGGGCGTAATGCCATAATATTTGCCGAGATCCACATAGGCGTTCGCCATGGCTTCCCAGAGGTCGGCAGTGGTTTCAAAATAAGTTGTATCGCGCTGGCTGTAGCCGACGGTGACATCGCCACGCAGATAATCATTGAACTGATAGCCAATGCCGATAAACGGCGAAAATCCGCGTTTCATTTCATAGTCACTCGGAGAACTGCCGCCGACAAAGTCGACTTTGGCTTTTACGTCGGACTTAAAATTGTAAGCCACGTCGCCGCGCAGATACCAGCCTGACGCTTGTTCAAGCGGCGCATATACAGGGACCTCCGGTGGATAGGCTTGTCCAAGATCGGCAGCAAGAACAGGTCCTCCAAAGAATGAGAATAAGGAGGCAGCAGAAAGGACTGTTATGTTCAAACGCATCGTGAAATCCCGAGATGATCGTCAGAGAGGTAAACTTCCGTTGTCTATACTTTAGGTTGAGCCCGTTAAGTTCTGGTTAAGCATAATTTGAAAAGCAAATGCCTGGCACACCAACTGGATTTGGAGGTGTAATTGGTATATCAATCACTGGTTGGATTTGTGTCTGCAGGTGATGCCTCATGCACGACGACGAGCAGGACAATATGAGTGAATATGCGCCATACCTCACCAGTTTGGTGCCATATCTCGTCGGCTTTTTTGTAATGGTGCCGTTGGTCATGTGGCTCGGCCGTTCTTGCAGCCATATTCTTCCATAATTATGGAATCTTCGATTGACGGAACGTCAAAAACCACAATAAATTGGGAGTGTCATTTCCGACAGGCCATCCAGCAATTGGTGAGCATGACGCCGCGCGATCCCTTCCGCACCTTTCTCTGGCTTGCCCCCATAGCTTTGTTTGTTTTTGCCTGCACCTGGCTGATTGGATACAGTTCCTTCCACTCCCGATCGCACTACAAAGCGATGTTTTGCGCTGTGCAACACGATCCGGAATTATCCGAAATGAAGCGTAAAAATGCGGGCTGGGCCCACAGCATTTGCCATCAGGACTGGTGACGCTGAGGGTGCACTGAACCTTCCAGATTGCATTGCGCGCAACAGCGAATAAGCTTTGAACACGACTCACCGCAACCTGATCAAGAAGCGGAATTCATGAAACTGTTCTTTGCCAGCCAGCAAATGGCGCACCAGCCCAAACAATATATGATCAATGGCCGGATTACCGATCCACTTGAAAATCCGGCACGCGCCCACACGCTGATCGATGCCCTGACGAAACTGGGATTTTCGCAGGAAGAGCCGGGCGATGCGGGGCTTGATCCCATCCACGCCGTGCACGCTGATCACTACGTCGCTTTCCTGCGAACCGCCTATGACAGGTTCATGCAGTTGCCAAACCATGGGCCCGAAGTGCTGCCGAATGTCAGTGCATATCAGGGCGCTGGCCAAGATTTGGCCGCACGTTCACGCCCGCGACCAACAGGCGTTTTGGGTCAGGCTGGCTGGTACATCAATGGGCTCTCCTGCGCGATGATGGAACACACCTATGCGGCGGCCTATGCATCTGCACAGACAGCAATTGCCGCAGCCGATGCCGTCTTGAATGGTGCGCGGGCGTCATTTGCGCTTTGCCGCCCACCCGGCCATCACGCCTATGCGGATCGCGCAGCGGGCTTTTGCTATTTCAACAACGCGGCAATTATCGCCCAACGCCTGCGCCAGCAACATGACCGCGTGGCGATCATCGATTTTGATACGCATCATGGTGATGGCACACAGGCCATTTTCTATACCCGCGACGATGTGTTTTTTGGTTCCACTCACACCGATCCATCAAACTACTATCCGCATTACAGCGGCTATGCGGACGAGACAGGTGCCGGTGCGGGCCAAGGCGCCAATCTTAATCTGCCTTTGTCCGAAGGCAGCGGCGATGATGCATTTATCGAGGCCAACCGGAAACTGGCCGATGCGGTTGCCAGACATGGATCGACCGCATTGGTGATATCGGCAGGCTGGGACGCACACCACAACGACCCTCTGTCAAAACTCAAGGTTACCACGGAGGCCTATGCGGAAATCGGGAATATATGGGGCGCGGTCGATCTGCCAACCGTGATTGTTCAGGAAGGCGGCTATTCACTGAGCGCCGTTGCCGAAGCAGCGCCCCGTTTCATGGCTGCCTATCAGGAATCACGGGACAGGTCGTAGACGAAACCATTTGGAAGAGCGGGGGACGAGGGAATGACACAAGCAACCATTGAGAGGCAACCGATCCGGGCTGCCTTGGGAGCCTTCGTCGGCACCATGATCGAATGGTACGATTTCTATATCTACGGAACAGCGGCGGCGCTGGTTTTCGGCGATGTGTTCTTTGCATCCACCGACCCGATCATGGGTATCCTCGCATCTCTCGGCACGTTTGCGATTGGCTTCGTTGCCCGGCCTTTCGGCGCTTTGCTCTTCGGTCATTTCGGTGACAAGGTTGGCCGCAAGAAATCCCTGATTATCACTCTGCTGTTGATGGGCGTTGCAACAGTTCTGATTGGTCTCTTGCCAAGCTTTCATTCTATTGGCCTGACGGCTGCAGTTCTTCTCGTGGTGCTGCGTCTGGTGCAAGGCGTTGCGGTGGGCGGGGAATGGGGCGGCGCGGTTCTCATTGCCGCAGAACATGCCCCGCCGCGCTGGCGGACCTTTCTGGCATCTGCCCCGCAATATGGCAGTCCCGTCGGCCTTATTCTGGCCACCCTCGCCTTCCGTACAGTTTCCGACCTGCCTCAGGAGGATTTTCTAAGCTGGGGTTGGCGCGTGCCGTTCCTCCTGAGCGGCGTTCTGATCATCTTCGCTTTCATCATTCGCGCAGGTATCAATGAAAGTCCGGAACTTCTGGAGCGGCTAAAGGAGAAATCGGTTCAAAGCGTTATCCCGGCCAAGGAAATATTCCGTACAAAGAAAATGTCCTTGCTGCTTGGCATGGGGTTGTGCCTGCTGGGTGTCGCTGGCTTCTATTTCATCACCACCTTGATGATGACATTCACAACCACATCACTCGGCATCAATCGTTCTGATATGCTGGTGTTGATTTCCTGGGTTGGTGTGGTCGAACTGTTCGCCTTTCCCGCCGGTTCCTACATCGCCACGCGATATGGTGAACGCTTCCTGCTGGTTGCAATGGCCGGTGCGGCTCTGCTCTTTGCCATTCCCATGATGATGCTGATCGTTTCCGGCAATCTGACCAACATCTATATCGCTATCCTCGGAGCGACTGTCTTTCTCGCAGCCCACTACGCTGTCATGGCGCCATTCCTGACGCGCGCCTTTCCCGTACATCTGCGTTACACGGGTATTTCGCTGTGTTCTTCCCTGAGCGGTGCCATTTTCAGCGGATTGACCCCCGTCATCGGTGTCTGGCTCGTGCACAAATACGGGGTTCAATGGGCACCCCTGGCATTCCTGTTCATATTCATTGCGGGAGCGAGTTTTATATCCAGTCTCCTCTTACCTGTGGATGACAGCGCAGCAGAAGCGCGGGCAACTCCGGCAACAGACCCTGTTCAAAGCAGCGCCTGATCCGAAGGTTCGACACCCATGACCAAATTTGCCCCCATACAATTGGGAGCAAGCATATAGCGTTCAGCTACCCTGTGTTGTAAACTGGGTAGCTGAAAGGTTCGGGGGATTCCTGCCAGTCCCATAAAATTTACCAGCTGCCATCCATTTTTGCCCTCCAATTCATTGCACCTAATGGTTTCAAAAGGAGGATCTCACCGAAACACAACCTATTAGAATTGTTCAGAATTCAGCTTATTTGACAGCTTACGGTTACCCATGGAAAAAAGTCTAACACGCTACATCTGGTCGAACACACGGTTCCAGCAAATATGGATATTGACGGTCGTTGCGGCCTCTATGGTCCCGTATTTCCTGTCGTTCGATTTGCCGAAACAGATTGTCAACGGCCCCATACAGGGCACCGGATTTGAAGCTGAGGGTGCGACCCAGACCTTCATGCGCATCCAGTACACCCTGCCCTATTTCGGCAAAGTGATGTTTTTCGAAGGGCTGCAACTGACGCGCTTCCAGATGCTGATGGCCCTGAGCCTCGTATTTCTGTTGCTCGTTGTCATCAACGGTCTCTTCAAGCTCTATATCAACACATATAAGGGCCGGCTTGGCGAACGCATGTTGCGCCGCATTCGCTTTGAATTGATTGATCGCGTTTTGCGGTTTCCGCCCAGCCAGTTCAAACGGGTGAAATCAGCCGAAATTGCCACGATGATCAAGGACGAGGTGGAGCCGATGGGTGGCTTCACGGGCGATGCTTTTGTCCAGCCGGCCCTTCTCGGGGGACAAGCCATTACGGCGCTTGTTTTCATTATCCTGCAGAATTTCTGGCTTGGAATGATCGCAGCAGGCATTGTCGCCGTGCAAGGCGTTGTCATTCCGCGCATGCGCAAAAAACTGCTTGAGCTTGGGCGTCAGCGCCAGTTAACGGCGCGCGAACTATCGGGCCGTGTTGGTGAAATTGTCGACGGTATCGGCACCATTCACGGCAATGATACCTCCAATTACGAGCGCGCTGATATTGCAGCACGTCTCGGACTGATCTTCTCGATCCGCTATGATCTTTATCAGTGGAAATTCCTGGTTAAATTCATCAACAACTTCCTCGCGCAGGTTACGCCCTTCCTGTTTTACTCCATCGGCGGCGTACTGGCATTGCAGGGCCGTCTCGATATCGGCCAGCTCGTTGCGGTTATCAATGCCTATAAGGACCTGCCCGGCCCGTTAAAGGAACTGATCGACTGGGATCAGTCGCGTCAGGACGTTCAGATCAAATATGCGCAGGTTGTCGAGCAGTTCAATGTCGATATGCTTGTTGACCCGCGTATCCAGGCAGTTGTTCACGACCCCGTGGGCAAGCTGGAACATTCTCTGAACGCAGTGAACCTTACGCTTTCTGACGATAGTGGCGCTCGTCTGGTCGAACATGTTTCACTTGAAATCAAGCTTGGCGAGACAGTTGCCATCGTTGGTACCAGCGGCAGCGGTGGTGAGGCAATTGCCGAGGCGTTTGCCCGCCTCCTGTGGCCCGATTCCGGCCGCATCACCATTGATGGCAAGGATATTCTCGAACTGCCGGAATCCATCACCGGCCGCCGTATCGCCTATGCTGCCTCGGACGCTTATTTCTTCCATGGAACACTGCGCGACAATCTTCTTTATGGTCTCAAACACGCTCCGTTGACGAAGGTTGAGTATGAGGGCGCGAAGGCAACCAAGTACAAGTGGAACATCAATGAGGCTCGCCTTGCGGGCAATCCCGATCTTGATCTCAACAGTGATTGGGTGGATTACCAGTCCGCAGGTGTCACAGGTCCACATGATCTCTTCACCGTGGTAAGACCCGTGCTGGAAGCGGTGATGATCTCGCAGGATATTGTCGATCTGGCACTTCGCTCGCAGGTGGATACTGCAACGCATGCCGATCTTACAAGCCGCATCGTGGAATTGCGCCAGGCCTTGCGCAAAAGCCTCAAGGATGAGGACCTCGACGGGCTCGTGGTGCCGTTTGAACCGAAGGCCTACAACCCACAGGCAACCATCGGCGAGAACCTGCTTTTCGGCACGGTGAAACGCCCGATGATGACCAACCTGAAGCTTGCCGCCCATCCGTACTTCCGTTCCGTATTGCGGGACAGCGGTTTGAACATCGATCTGTACAATATGGGTCTCGAAATCGCAGCCAACGCGATTGAACTGTTCGAGGATTTGCCCCCAGATCATCCGTTCTTCCAGCAATTGACGTTCATGACTGCGGATGACATTCCGACGTATCAATTGCTGTTGCAAAAGCTGCAGGGACGCGATTTCGATGCGGCTTCACCGGATGAACGGTCAAGCATCATCCGCCTGAGTTTTGCCTATATTGAGCCAAGACACCGTTTTGGTCTTCTGACCGATGAGCTCATGGCTAAGATTGTCGATGCGCGGCTTCGTTTCCACAAAAACCTGCCGGATGATCTTAAAGCTGTGGTCGAACGCTATGATGCCAAGAAGTTCATCACATCGGCCAACCTGATGGACAATGTTCTCTTTGGCAGAATTGGATTTACCCAGGCAGACGGGCCGGAACGCATACGCGTTATCCTGCGTGATCTTTTCGATAAGCTCGGTCTTTATGACAGCGTGCTATCGATCGGTCTGGATTTCGATGTCGGCTCGGGCGGCAAACGGATCACCAATGTGCAACGACAGAAGCTGAACGTCGCCAGAGCCCTGCTCAAGCGCGCTGATTATGTGATCTTCAACCGTCCATTGCCTGCCCTTGATCAGCGTGTGCAGGATCAAATCATGCGTAATATCCTGCAAGACCTGCATGTCGAGGGCCATGCACCTGCAATCATCTGGGTGTTGGCTAATTCTTCTCTGGCAAACTTGTTTGATCGCGTCCTCGTGTTCGACCGTGGTACTTTGGTTGAAGACGGAACACACGCGACTCTTTTGGAGAAAAACGGTATATTCAAAGAACTAGTATCGTAATACTCTGCGTTCTGGGTAGAGTAGCACTTTGGGGGTAATGGACGTTCATGCTTCTGAAAGACGAAGTCGAAATGTTGCGGCGGATTCCGCTGTTTTCGGGTGTGGCGCCAGCAAAGCTGAAGCTTCTGGCGTTTACGTCGGATCGTGTCAGCTACCGCGCTGAACAGGCTCTGTTCCGTCAAGGCGATATGGCCGATGCGGCCTATGTCATACTTTCAGGCACGGCTGATGTCAGCGTTGATACGCCCAACGGGCTGATCAAGGTGGCTGAAGTCGAACATGATTCCATCGTGGGCGAGATCGCAATTCTCTGCGACGTGCAGCGCACAGCGACTGTTACCGCATCCACACCTCTCGAGGCCTTGCGTATCAGCAAGGAACATTTCCTCAAGCTGCTGAGCGACTATCCGGAGATGACCATCGAAATCATGCGCGTTTTGGCGAGCAGGCTAAGCCACACGACCGCGGAACTTTCGGAAGAGCGCAGCAAACACTGATCCGAACTTGCTAATCCATTAAACTTTCTCAATCCTGCCGGTTTCAGGATCGATCATGAAATTGCGTGATGGCAGCCCTGAGAGGTAGCGTTCCATCATTCGCAACATCAGAGCAAACTGCGCCTGCGCGCCACCAGTTGTCATTGCATTTGAACCAGCGAAAATATCGATTAACACCCGATAGATTTTCAACCGTGCCGCCGATATGCGATCCAGCGCCATTTCACTTCCCATTCGCAGGCGATACCAATCGCCCAGAAGCTCCTGCACCGTCATCTTGTCGAACTGCTCAAGTCCGGCATCAGTATCCGCAAGGAGTGCCTGTATTTTGACGATGGTTTCCGGCCGCCCGCGTTCGGCGTGGACAAGAATGATTGTCGCGTCGATATCAACAGGCTGCTCGATGAGGCTGAGCGTAAGCAGATCGCCGAGGGTAAGCATTGGCAGTATGCGGGCAATGTCCTTCGGCCATTCGCGCCGCAAATAGCGATGCACGACCAACTGATCGACATGTTCTGAGATGAATGCTCCGTAATCCGCCGCATCCAGCATGGTCCCCACCATCTTGCCAGTCAGGCTGATTTCGGTGCGATACTGGTCATTCAAGGTTTGATCAATAATCTGCTCATCGATACCGATTGTTTCAACTTGCAGACCTCGCTCTTCAAAACTCACAACCTTGAAGGCTGGCGGGAAAGCCACGAGCGAAGGCACCGCGATATTGATCAACCAGGATGAGCCCTTCTCTACCCTTGCCGTGTCATTGACATGAAGATGACCGCTAAAGTGTATCCGTATACCAGCATCCATCATGGTCGCGGCGACTTCGGACGAGGGCGTCCGTTTGACGGCGCTGGTATTGCCAATCAAATGCCCTTCATCACCATGCGTACCATCCAGAGCATCGAGCATGGGATAATGCGAGAAGGTAAGCAGCATCTTACCTTTATTTTTTGCCCGCGTCGCAACATCCTGCATCCAGTCGATGACAAAACGCTTGTGGTCCAGCATGCCATTCCAGCCAGCATTGGTGCTGTCAACGAATGCACCGGAATCGCCGCGCTCGAAATCACCATCCCGGGGCACGAAGACATTGGCATCGATCATCAGCAGCCAGAGACCAGGGACCGGTTCAACCAGATATGACGCGTCCATAAGCTGATAATCATTTGTACCATCGGCGGATCGAACGGGATAAACTCGCTTGCCGGGAGCATCATCTTGACCGAAGGGTGTCTCCCAATGGATGTCGCTGGATCGCCGGAAAAAACCAAGATCAGGCAGCATCTGCAATCCTTGCGGATATCCCTCACAATACATCTTGTCTGTCACGACCATGCCATCGGCATCCTCGTCGATGAATGCACTGTCGCTCGCCACGATTGTGTAAGTGCCGTCGGGGTTCAGCAGCCGCTTGGCATGATGCCTGCCCTTTGGGCCAAAAATGTCGTGGTTTCCCGGCACCGCTGTAAATACAAGCCCATGTTTTTCGGAGTATCCATCAAGCAACCGCCCAAGCGCACCAAGCGTGGAGACTTGTCCGTCATCGGAATAATCACCAAGTAAGATGACATGCTGGATACCGCGCTGCACTACCTTGTCCAACGCGGTCCGCAGGGCAAAATAGCTTTCGTTAAAAACACGGGTCGAGCGCACTGTATCCGTCAGGCGCCGGGCAGTCATGCGCAGGCCACTAACCTCCACGCCGGCAAAGTCGTAATCGCCGTAAAGATCATGAAAATGGGCGTCTGCGATAACTGCTAAGGACGGAAATTGGGCCGAGGACATGAATCAGATGTTCCGATGATTTTATACATTTGTATCAGCGATTGTCATAAAGCTTAAAAAACAAATCGCTATCGCCTACATATACAGAATGGCAGACTTTTATTGCGCACTTAGCCAATAAAACAAAATCCAAGCCTCGCATAACGTCTGCAGTTTGGTTACGATGACCAAAAAAACGGGGACTTGGGTGTGAGAAACGTATGAGCGAAGATGTATTTCGGGTGAAATTCTGGGGAACGCGTGGCAGCGTACCAGTATCCGGCCCCGAATTTGAACGTTATGGCGGAAACACGTCATGTATAGAAGTACGCTGCGGCGAACACAGATTGATCTTTGACGGAGGCTCCGGCCTGCGTCAGGCAGGTGATGCGCTGTCCGGTGAAGGTATCGACAAGATCGATATTATCTTCACCCATTGCCATTATGACCACATTATCGGCCTGCCCTATTTCGCCCCACTCTACAATCCGATGATGAATGTGCGCCTCTGGTCCGGCCATCTTGCTGGTATCATGACCACGCGCGAAATGGTCAAGCAGTTCATGCGACCACCATGGTTTCCCGTTGAGCCAGATATCTGCAAGGCAAGTCTTGGCTTCCGTGATTTTAAATCAGGCGATGTCCTGACACCGCGCGAAGGCATGACGATCCGCACAGATAGTCTGAACCACCCCGGCGGTTGTATTGGATATCGCATTGAATGGGCAGGCAAAGTGCTTGCGCTCATTTACGATACGGAACACGAAGCCGGTGTTCTTGATCCTGTGGTGCTGCGACTGATCGAGGGCGCTGATCTCGTTGTTTATGACTGCACCTATACGGAAGATGAAATGCCACGGCGCTTCGGCTACGGGCATTCCACCTGGCAGCAGGGCGTGAAGCTGGCGGCAGCGGGTAAAATTGGCAAGCTCGCACTGTTCCACCATGCGCCATCGCGTACGGATGACGAGATTGACCGCTTTGAGGCCCTGGCAAAAAAACACTTCGCCGGGACTTTTGCGGCTCGCGACAGTCAGGTCATCGATCTCTAGACTTCTGGCTCTTCATCAGTTCACTTATGGAGAGCCAGCGTCCGCCCGGCGTCTTCGCCACAACCTGAAAAAGCTTCTTCAGGAAAATCCATGCCGACTCATCATGAACAAGATGGTGCGTCAAAATCCCGATTGGCTCTGCACTTCCGTCAAATCGTTGCCGTAGCTCCGTCACGATTGCGGCCACGAGTTCCGCATGGTCTCGACACCCCTTTGATCCGTGCCAGTCCATCAGATCAACATGCGTATTGATTGAAGGCAGCGAATTTGCCGCCGGATTTGCTGCGCCAAACACCGAAAGCGCCTCGAATCCGCAATCACCGAGATAAGGCAGGAGCGCCGGGTCAATCCGGTTCCATGGCGGCACAAGCACTGGCACAAATCGTGCTGAATGCAGCTTCGCAAGACGCGTGCAACCATCGCGCAATTGTTCAAGAATCAACGCGCGCGGTCGATCAGGACCCAGTTCCTGTTTCTTCTTGTCCTTTGCCGCGTGATTTTCATGCGACCAGCCGTGCGCTACCACAGATATCCAGCGTTCGGTTTCAAGGCGTTTGACCAATGGTTCCCCGGTATGAACAGGAATCACGGCAAGGGCCGTGGGCACTTTGAAATCATTAGCGAGTTGGAGAAGCCGATCCAGCGCTGCCGTTGGCTCAACGGCGTCATCATCACGCAACCAGAACCTGGCGCTGCGGTTGGCATGAATCCAGCGTGCAAGCTCGGCTTGCAGGGGTTGCCAGATTGGATCTTCCGTCATCGGCTTCCTCCCATTGAATTTCTCAGCAGCGCATCCAGCTGTCTTGCAGCGATCTCGAGCGATCTTTCTTCCAATACAAAACGCCGGGCTGCAGAGCCCATTGAGACCAGCAAGTCATTATCATCGAGCAGGCTGGCGATAGCATCGGCGTAGGCCTGTACATTTCCCTCCGGTGTCAGAAAACCGGTGACACCGTTCTGTACTACTTCGGGAACACCCGCCGTTGCCTGCGCAATAACAGGCAAACCCGCCGCCTGCGCCTCCAGATAAGCGATACCATAAGCCTCTCCACAACCGGGCCAGACATAAATACCTCCCTCACTCAACAACGCGGAAATCTCATCCGCGTTCCTTTGTCCAAGCCAGCTTATCCGGTTGCCAAATGCCGAAAACAGCGCCCGTACTTCATTCTCCACCGGGCCATCACCGACAATCGTCAAGGTCCACGGCCTTTTATCGAGCAGCGCAAGGGCCGCCGCGAGCATCTCATAACTATGAAGCTTGTCGCCCGGCCGCATCATCGCCACGGTGACAAGGCGATGGGGATTGTGCGCAATGGGGTCTGGATGAAACGATGCGATATCGATGAATGGCTTCAACTGCTCCAGCCGGGCGCTCGGGATGTTCGTTGCAAGTCCAGTCATATCGCGCTGCGTAAAACATATATTGACCGCTGCATTGCGAACTGCCTCAGCCACCAATATCTGGGTTTCCGCCCATCCGGTAGCATTGCGGCGCGGTGAATAGGATGCCTCCGCCGTCACATAGGGAATATCCAATGCGGCGGCTAAAACTGGGCCAATCAAATCCGGTGCTTTGTAATAAGGATGATAACAGAACCAGAGATCAGGTCTCCTGCCTGCCTGCCAAAGACTGGAAAGACGCTCAACCTCCTGCCGTGCGGACGCCGCGACACGCTCCCGGTCTTCAAAATTCGGCAGTTTCGTAAAGCTGCGCAGTTCCGATACCACATCGACGGAATGGCCTGCCATGCGCAGCGCCGCAATCAGCAGGCGAGCCATCTGCCGGTCACCCGATGGAACGGGATGATCGGGTGATTTCAAGGGGGCGTAAAAGGCAACCTGCATGCGCAAGCAATCCAGTATTTCACAATGGTTTCAATCATTTCGGCAAAAACTCGCCGAGTCCTGCAAATCTATAGCCGGTTCTTGCCTCCCGACACTAACAATCTTTTGATCGGCTATCACAGAACCGTTTGTCAAAAAGCCATCATTGCGCTTGATCCCGCACCTATGGCTCGCCAAATCAGCTGGGCTCGAATAAGATTCAGATGAAGATGGGAATGGCATGGGAAGTCCCATGTTTAAAGGGCGGGGATTGATCCAGCATTCATGACAATAGCAGCGACTGCACCCATGCTTTCCGAGCGGTTCTTGCGCCGGGCACGTCTGGCATCAGGCCTGATCATGCTCACATTCCTGACTTTGCATCTCGCCAATCATTCACTCAATCTCATTTCACTTTCCGCTGCTGAAGAAGGTCGTCGCTGGTTTCTTTTCATCTGGCGCAATCCCGTTGGAACCCTGATTTTCTACGGCGCAGCGATCACACACGTCATTCTCGTGATGCGATCGCTCTATATGCGTCGCACATTGCATATGCCGCTCGGCGAGGCACTGCAGATCATACTCGGATTGCTGATCCCCGTTCTGATCATCGAACATGTGGTTGGCACCCGCATCCGCTATGAAATATCCAATTACTATGACAGCTATGAAACCGTCATTCGCGGCTTCTGGATTACCTCCCCTTTCAATGGCATCAAACAGACCGTCGCCCTGATCGTCATCTGGTGTCATGGTTGTATCGGCATTCATTTCTGGTTGCGCTACCGGCAATGGTATCAACGTGCGGCGCCCGTGTTGCTGACGGTTGCCATACTCCTGCCGGTGCTTGCACTGCTTGGTTTTGCCAATACCGGCCGGACAATTGCCAATATGTCCCCAGCTTCCGGTTACGGTGAATACCCGTCATCGGGTTATCAGGGCCACAAGAACTACAATTCCACGCGCTATTCTTCGCCAGCCGAGCGCACCGAAGTCAAAGAGGATGAATTCCTCGTCAAACTTGGCCTGTACGGTGCCTTTGCAGGTGGGCTCGCACTGGTTCTTGTTCTGCGTGTGTACAGGCGCTGGCGCGAGCGGGCCAGCCAGATCGAGATCCGTTACGCCGATGGCCAAAGTGTCCGCGTACCGCTTGGCTTCAGTGTGCTGGAAGCAAGCCGCCTCGGCGGCGTACCGCATTACGCGGTATGCGGCGGCAAAGGGCGATGCTCGACGTGCCGCATTCAGGTTCTGGAAGGTGCTGAAACGCTTCCTCCAGCAGAACCGATCGAGCAGGCCACGCTAACCCGTATTGGCGCCGACCATGGCGTGCGGCTGGCGTGCCAGCTACATCCTACCAGCAGTATCAGCGTTGTTCCACTGCTTGTGCCGAGCCTCGAAAGCATCGTTCCGGCAGGAAGCCAGCAGACAAGTCCGGGACGAGAACGTGAAATCGCGATCCTGTTTTGCGATATACGCAGCTTCACCATGCTAACCGAAGCACGGCTGCCTTATGATATCGTTTTTCTGCTCAACCGGTATTTTGCTGTTGTCGGTCAGGCCGTCGAGCGCTCCGGCGGGCGGCTTGACAAGTTCATTGGTGACGGTGCCATGGCTCTGTTCGGTTTGAACGGTTCAGCAGCGGACGCCTGTAGCAATGCGCTGAAGGCCGCGACAATCATCGTCAAGGAAATCGAGCGGCTCAATGACGAACTGGCAGGTGAACTCAGCATTCCGCTGCGCGTTGCCATCGGCATCCATACCGGTCCTGCTATTGTCGGGGCGATGGGTTATGGCGCAGTCAAAAGCCTGACGGCCATAGGCGATACGGTCAACGTTGCGAGCCGGCTGGAGACTGTTGCCAAGGAATTTAATGTAACACTGGTGGTCTCGGAACCTGCGATTATCCTTGCCGGTTCCGATACCACGGGCCTTGAAGTTCGGGAGGTAGCAATTCGCGGGCGCGCCCTGCCTCTGCGCGTTTATATCGTCCCACAGGAAAGCAGTGTTCGCTTCGTGTGACAGAGCCTGATATTCTCCCCACCGGAGAGTGGCTATATCACAAGAGTTTGGGGCGGACGGTGATAGATATCAAGGCATGGCGGCGGGGCTTCCAAAAAGCCAGAAACCGCGCGGCAGGACAATTTTTCGATACGCGCTACGGCCGCGAACTGATGATCAGTGCAATGGATGCGCGTGTACTCACCATGACCGTTGATTGTGGTGATCATGTCATGACGTTCTCGCCGAACGACTATATCGGGAAGAAAATCTTCCGGAAGGGCCATTTCGAGCGGCATCACGTCAGTCGTTTGCTATCGGTCCTCAAGGAGAAGCAACTTCTGCGCGAAGGCACCACATTGCTTGAACTCGGCGGCAATATCGGCACCCAAACGGTCTATTTCAGCCTGAGCGGTTCTTTCGCACATATTATCAGCGTGGAACCCGACCCGCGTAATTTCCAGTTGTTGAAGTCGAACATTGCGCAGAATTCGATTGAAGACCGGGTGACATCTGTCCATTGCGCAGCAGGTGATCACGACGGCGAAATCGAATTCTTTCAGCATTGCAGCAATCACGGGAAAAGCAGCACAAGCCGCCAGAGCAAGACGGACACCAAAATCGTTGTTCCGGTGCGCCGTGTTGACAATATTCTCGCAGAGGCAGCCGTTACACCCGATCAGATCGGGCTGATATGGATGGATATTGAAGGCTATGAACCGGTGGCCTGCCGCTCGATGGAAGCATTGATGATGCGCAAGGTTCCACTCTACCTCGAGTTTTCACCAAACTTTTATGGGCAGGATGAGGCGGCAGCCTTCATCCGCTATCTGGCTGGGTTCTACGACGACTGTCTCGCCTTTCTGAATGACAAGCCTTTGGCGATGAAAGTCAGCGCCCTTCCAATCGATCAGGGGCAATTTGACGTGCTGCTCTTCGCTTGATTATCTGCGGCGATACAGGAAGTAGCGCCCCGGCTTGACGCTGCGCGGCAGAGGCAGAAGTTCGAGTTCCTGATGATCAAGTGCCAGCCCACTGGCAACAATACCGTGACGCGCCAGCAAACCTGCCGCCAGTTGCGGCAACCATGTCAGTGTGATCGCATCAACATCCGGATAACCCGTGCCAATATCCGCATGAACCAGCGCCGCATCAATCCCGATAAAACTTTGAGCCGTTTCCTTGATTTCTCCAATCACCATATTTTCCGGATCAGGAGTGGAGCTTTTGTAAGCATGGGAGGCTCTGTCAAACGCGATGATTCGCCTGTCAGGAAAGCGCTCACGCAAATGGTCATATGTGCGACCATTACCCAATCCAAGTTCGAGCAAAGGCCCCGGCAATTCCCTGATACTGTCCGAAATATGATTGAGGATATCGCGCTGGGCCGTCATGCGGCGAATGAAGCTGTCTAGGCGGCTCATGATTATCATGTGTCCATATTGTCAGTTTTATGCCAGCCCGGCTTATCAGGCTGTCGCAATCGGGTCGACCATAGGCAACGACATATCCGGTAGATTCTTTTTGATCAGACGCACTGGAACCATTTCCCTTTGATCATTTTCAGTCGCTTTGCGTGTGCTGTTATAAATCGTGCTTTCTTTAACTTGACTCTTTTTCTCATGTTCTTGTATAGCTGTTCGCGCGATGGTTGCATGGCTGTTTATTTCAATATTTGAAATAAATCTGGCCGTGTTGTCGCTCGCTCAAAAGCAAATAAAATCCAATATCAAAAAGAATAAAGATCATGCCAAAAGAACAAGGTCTTCATGATGGAAATGTTCTTATCGATGCATTGGTTAAATACAAAAATAAACTGATAGTTATTGCCGAAAGTGTATTGCATTCTCACGCGCAAGCCGAAGATATATTTCACGATGCCATTGTGAAAGCTTGCACGATGCAGACGAATTGCATCCACTGCCCTGTCGGATATGCCTGTCGTATGGTGTATAATCTTGCGCTTGATGAGGCGCGCAAACGGCAATACGAGAAGAACAATCTTATGCCGATGGATGGCGTGGATTCAGTGCCGGCTCCATGTGTCAACGCTCTCGACTGTATCGTTATGGCGGAAGCGTTGAACAAAGTGATGGCCTCGCTCAAGGACTTGCCGAAGCGTACCCATGACGCATTCATCCGTCATCGTATTGAGGGTGTTCCGCAGAAAGATATCGCGGAAGAACTGGGCGTCTCGCGCACCCTCGTCAATTTCATGATCAAGGATGCGCACCGCTACTGCGAGCAATCACTTAAAGCTGCCTAGCAGTTTTTCGCGGTCGCAGAAGCAGTAGCGCAAACACCGGACCACCCAAAAGCGTGGCGATCAGCCCCGTTGGCAATTGCCACGGGAAATAGGCGGTGCGGCCGATAAAATCCGCAACGGCCATCAGCAGAGCGCCAACCAGAGCCGTACCAAGAAGATGCGGAAAGCCGCGTGTCAGTCCCATACGCTGTGCCAGATGTGGCGCCATAAGGCCGACAAAGCTCAAGGGCCCGACGACGAGCGTGGCGATGGCCGTCAGAAGAGCCGCAAAACCAAGAATGAGTATTCGGAATGTCCGAACGTTGACCCCGTGCGAATGCGCCGACGCTTCACCCAAGGCAAAATGCTGCAAGGGTCGGAGAAAGACTGAAACCGTGGTCATGGCGACTAGGGCGCAGATGAGTGAGATGATCGCCATAGAACTACTGACACTGTAGGTGGAGCCTGTCATCCAACTGATCAGCGACATGGCTTTTGGATCACCGGATGCGAGAATGACCGAAACAAGTGCGGTGAGAAATGCGCTCAACGAGACGCCAATAATGAGGAACTGGTTGCCCGACTGCGCTTTGTGCCAACTCATGGCAAACAGCGCGACAAGGACTGCGGCTGCACCAAGAAAACCGCCAAGTAACCTGTGACCATAATCAGGCTGGGCAACAACAAACAGGACACAAAGCAATCCAAAGGCAGTACCGGCACTGACGCCAAGCACTTCAGGGCTGGCCATGGAATTGCCTGTTAACCGCTGCAGGAGACTGCCCGCAAGAGCGAGCATTATTCCCGCCGAAAGTGCAGCAACCAGTCTTGGTAACCGCCATGGCAACACGGATTCCAACACCTTGCCGGTGTGAACAGCCCATGAAGAATCGATGCCTCGCCCGATAAAGATTGCGGCGACACAGGCAAGGAGCAAAAGCGCGGCGAGCGTGGATAACAGCAATACCGGGTGCTGGCTCTTGCGGATCGATGGCGATGCTGTGGTGGGTTGACCAATAGCCTTGCGGCGCAACATGACGATCAACAATGCCGGTACGCCGATCAGCGCGGTCACGGCACCGGTTGGCAGCACAATGCCTGTGATTGCCGACTGCAACTGCAAGAGTTGGTCGATGAGTACAAGAAGACCGGCACCGACAAGTGGAGCTATGATGAGCCGGTCCTTGATGCGCCGCGCACCAATCGCACGGGCAATAGCCGGTGATGCGAGACCAAGAAAGCCGATAATGCCGACGACACTGACTGTGAACGTCGTCAATGCAACGGCAACCGCGAGGGTAAACGCTCGGGTTGTATGCAATTTCATGCCCAACCCTTGCGCCGCATCGCCAAGCGTCAATACATTCAATTGCCGCGTCAGAAGGAAGGCAACGAACGTAAAGACAGCAATTTTGGGCCAAAGTGCGCTTACATCGCGCCAGTCGTTCTGATTGAGCGAACCGCCACCCCAGACAAACAAACCTGCAAGATAATGATCATTCATCAGAACCAGAATTGTCACGATCGCCGTACAATAGAGGCCCATGACAAGGCCGGTCAGAATGACAGTCACTGGCTGAAACTGAAAACGCCATGCCACGGCAAAAACAATTGCCATTGCAGTGAAACCGCCAATCGCCGTGGTTAGATCACGATTCCAGCCAAGGAGTGCCGGAAACCACAATATCGCAACCCCAAGTGCCAGTTGGGCTCCAGCTTCAATCCCCAATGTCGAGGGCGACGCCAGCGGATTGCGCAATATATGCTGGAAGAGTGTGCCGGAAAGCCCAAGCGCAAAGCCGCAGACAACTGACATGGCAAGGCGCGGCAGAAGGCTATAATGCAGAAGGACCGCCTGACCATCGCTGGCCGAAGGCGGCAGAAAAACGGCTTCAACCCCGAGCCTGCTGATCATCGGCCATAGATTGAGAGCGGCGGTGCCAAATGCAAGCAACCAAAGAATGCTGGTCCAGATCAGGCGTTGTGATGAGGATGTACGCAGCATTACACTTTAACCTCGGCCAGAAGACGCGCGAAGCGCGAGACTGACGGCAGCGCGCCGAACATCAGCACACTTGCCATGCGCTGCGCATGTCCTGTTTGAACAAAGGGCATGGCTTGCCATAAAGGGCTGCCCGTCAAACCGGCAAGCACGTCTGGGGGAACCGGGTCCATGTAAAAAACGCGGCTGTCACCCAGGGTAATCAGGTCAGCCAGGCTGGCATCACCGAAACCCCATTCATTGGTGCGCCTTGTCCAGGCGTTCTGCAACTCAAGCCGGTCAAAAACATCCTGAAAAATGCCGCCGGGACCATAAACACGGATATTGCGTGCATCGAGAAAGGTTATGATAGCCAGTTTTTGTGCGGCGAGAGGTCGGGTCGCTATTTTGGCCGCATCGAGCCCACGTTCGGTTCGGTCGATCAGATCCTGCGCTTGCTGAGGTCGACCCACAATCTGGCCAAGCTCCCGCGTCGCACTCAGGATATGCGGGTATGGCGAGGATCCAAGCGCATGGATGGGAAAGGATTTAACCGGTGCGATCGTCTCAAGCTGGGGCCTGATCCACTCAAGGTAAGGCGTTGAAATAATCAGGTCAGGCTGCAGAAGCTGCAGCATCTCCATGTTGATTTCATAATTGGAACCGACATTGGCAATGCCCGCCGGCAGCGGCGGCTCCATCACCCAGTCATACCAGCCCTGTGTATCGATCAGGCCAACGGGCGGAGCACCAAATTCAATCAATGTCTGTGCCAGACCATAATCCAGCGACACGACCCGCGGTTCGGCTGCCTTTCCTGATCTGACCGACATGAATGATGCAAGCGCGACGGTCGAGCCGAATAGAAAATCACGTCGACGCAGCGCAGTCATTACAAGAATTCCAATCTCAGAGAACGTAGCTGATGGGCGATTGCGTTTCCGGATGCCGGAAAATGCCCATGCGAACACCATAAATGGCATTGAGCTTGTCGGCTGTAATCAGCGCATCCGTAGCATCATGTGCCACGAGCTTGCCACCCGACAAGGCGATCAGCCGGTCGCAGTAGCGCGCGGCCATGTTGATATCATGCAAGACAATCAGAACCGAACGGTTGTGCTCATGCGCAAGCGTCTGGATGAGACTCATCACCTCGATCTGATGATTGATGTCGAGGGCCGAGATCGGCTCGTCGAGCAGAAGACATTCCGTATCCTGCGCAATGAGCATGGCCAAAAAGGCACGCTGACGCTCGCCGCCTGACAAAGTGTCGACGATACGATCTGCAAACGGCGTCAGGCCGGTAAGTTCCAGCGCTTCGCTTACCTTGGTCCGGTCAGTGAGAGAAAACCGCCCCAGTGCGCCATGCCATGGGTACCTGCCCAGCGACACCACCTCCCGCACTGTCATACCATCCGTATCGGGCGTCTGTTGCGGCAGATAAGCGACTTTTTTGGCATAATCTTTCGGGCGGAACGATGCGAGAGGCTGACCTTGATAGTCAGCCTGCCCATGTGTCGGCGCCTGAAAACGCGCGAGGATTTTCAGAAGCGTCGACTTTCCGGAACCATTATGTCCCAGAATGCCGACGACTTCGCCCTTGGGAACATCCAGAGTCAGCGGATGAAGCAAAGTTCGTCCGTCAATATCGAAACCGACACCGCTGAGAGAAAAGGATGTTCCGTTCATTTTATCGCTGACCTTAGAATTTGACCGACAAGGTGCCTTTGACTGTGCGGCCCTCGCCATAGATGCACATTGGGGCGTTATCGTAGTCAGTGGAGCAGGTCGAATAGTAGCCCTTATCAAACAGATTGCTGACTTTAAGCGCACCCTTCCACCCATTCTTCTCGTAGCTGATGGCTGCGTCGACCAATGTATAATCGGGAATATTCACCTGCGTGCCATTGGGACCACTGCCAACACTACTGCCGATATACCTTATACCTGAGCCGACATTCAGCCCCTGAAGGATACCTGAATCGAAGGTGTATTTTGCCCAGAGCGAGGCTTGATTCTTCGGTACCATCGGCGTGCGATTACCCACCTCCGGTAGTGAGCTTTCCGTGATTTCCGCGTCGAGATAGGTGTAACTACCCGTCAAACTGACATTGTGGAAAAGATTCACGGTCGATTCGAGTTCAAGCCCACGATGATGCACCTCATCAATCTGCCTGTACGCGCCATCACTGACGAATGCCAAAATATTGGTCTTGGTAATATCGAACAGCGCTGCCGTGAAATGAGCAGGCATAAAATCGGGATCATATTTGACGCCAACTTCATATTGATGCGCCTTGGAAGGTGCGAAAGAGCCACCCGTTACACTTTGGCCAATATTGGTCACGAATGATGTGGAGTAGCTTGCATAAGGCGTTATACCGTTGTCGAAGAGATACCCTAGTCCCACATTGCCGGTGAACGCATTGTCTGATGTATCTGTTGTTGTATTGCTCAGACGATCATTCGTCTTCTCTTCAAACCACGACTGCCGCCCGCCGAGATTGAGCAACCAGTGATCATTGATCTTGGTCTGCGTCTGCGCGTAGATGCCAACCTGATCGGTTGTGGTCTTCCGGTCCACAATGATTCCAGGCATTGGAACATCGATACCATAGACGGGGTTTTCGAAATTGAGATCCGGCCCTGTGGCGTATCCATTATGGCCATCAACCGTATAGCGGCTGTAATCGAGGCCCATCACCAATGTGTTCTTGATGTGATCGGACTGATAGTCGTACTGAGCGCTGTTATCGACACTGAAGATCGAAGCTTTCTCATCAACGGTAAAGGCAGCTCTGCCCAAAGTCTGCTCATCACGCAACTGGGTGTAATAAAGATGGCGATAATCCGTATCCTGCGACGTGTAGCGAAGATTCTGGCGGATCGTCCAGGCATCATTGAAGCGATGTTCAAAGGAATAACCGATCGAACCATGATTTGCATTGAAACGGTCGAAGTCGGGATCGGACGTGGTGAAGCTGCGCGAGAACTTCGGTAAATTGGGATGCAATGGACTTGCGACGGGCAGGAATGTGTTCGGCGGCAACTTATCCCACTGATAATTGGCAAATACTGTCAGTGAGGTATCGGCGCTGGGAGACCACGTTATTGCCGGGGCTATAAACACGCGATTGTTCTTTGAGAAATCAATCGCCTCGTGCCCTTCACGGAAAAGGCCGGTCAAGCGATAGGTCCAAACGCCTTCCTTGTCGAGCGGACCACCGGCATCGATACCAACTTCATAGGTATTATGCGAACCATAACCGGCATAGGCACTGTAAAGCGGGTCCTTGGTCGGGCGCTTGGTCGTCAGATTGACGACACCATCCGCACCATTCTGGCCGTAGAGCACCGATGCTGCACCCTTCATCACCTCAATGCGCTCAAGACCATAAGGTTCTGCCTTGAAGCCCGAGAAATCAATGGTTCTTTGTGGTAAACCATCGCGGAATACGGCGTAGGGACCCACATCAAAACCACGGATCATGAACTGGTTGTACCGCTCGTCCACACCCCAGGGCGAACTGGTTACACCTGCCGTATAGGCGAGCGCATCTTCAATACGTTGTGAAGGTCGATCATCCAATTGCTCGCGTGTGATGACCGAAACGGAACGAGGAAGCTCACGCAGCGGCGTGCTGACTTTTGTTCCGGTTGTTGTGGTGCTCGCAAGGTAGCCATTGCCGGGACCGGTAGCGTCGTCACCACTGTTAATGATGATCGGGTTCAGCTCAATGACTGGTGCCTGCTGTGCAAAAGCGAGATTGGTGGCCAATAATGTTGCCAGCGATGTGGTCATCAGCAAACCGATACGATATTGGCGCTTGCGTGCCGCTGAATTGACCGCGTTCCAAATCATTGTCCTGCAACCCCGCATGAACCACACCCCTGCTAAAACCCTGAGACTATTTGATATTTAATATGAGTATTGTTCTCATATTGAAAACATGACTACATTTGTCATCTTAGTAGAGTCAAGGCGGATTTGACGAAATATCCGTCTTTTTTCCGCCCTCAACCAACTTTGTTTTGGCCGCTTGCCATTTACAACTTGGCGGTGTGGAGCGCCTGCTGGATATCGTTCCAGATGACTTCAGGCTCTTCCAAACCGACAGCGAAACGGATCGTCTGAGGGTTAACACCGAAGCGAACAAACGACGTCATCCGGTCAGGAATCTGCAGAGCGGCCTTGGCAGGAACAACAAGTGTTTCCGGACCACCCCAGCTGACGCCGAGGCGAATATGGCGAAGCGCATTGACGAAGCGCGCAACATCAATGTCCGGGTTCAGGTCAAAGGCAAAGAGGCCAGAGAAACCCGTCAGCGTCTTCTTGCCCGGATGATCCGAAAAAGCCGGATGGCGGACAAGTTCAATATCGTTGTGCTGTTGCAGGTGCTTGGCGAGCACCAGACCATTGTGCATGTGCTCCTTCAGCCGGACCTTCAATGTACGCATGCCGCGCAACAGCAGCCATGCCTCAAAGGGTGAGAGCTTTGCGCCGATATAGGGATAGGTCGAGCTGTTGATCTTGGCGATCAGATCGCGCGGACCGACAACAACGCCCGCCACCGTATCGCTGTGACCACCCAGATATTTCGAAGCGGCGTGGATGACGATATCGACACCGTGCTGGATCGGTTTCTGGAACAGAGGCGTTGCCCAGGAATTGTCGATGACCGTTGTCACGCCATATTCCTTGGCCATCGTCGTCAAGGCTTCGATGTCCTGCAACTCGAAAACCATCGATGTCGGATTTTCCAGATAAAGCAGCTTCGCGCCTGGCAAGGCAGCCCGCACTTCGTCAAGATTGGACGGATCAACAAAATCCACCGTCACTCCAAACCGGGCGAGCATTTTTACGAAGAGACGATAAATATCATTGTAAAGGTGCTGAACCGCAACCACACGATCACCAGCTTCGACAAGGCTAAGGATCGTTGCGGTGATTGCCGCAGTACCACTGGAGAAACCACGGCCATCCTCCGCGCCTTCAAGCCGCGCTGTCAGCAGCTCAAACTCGCGCACGGTGGGGTTATCGCCACGCGAATAGATGTAATTGCGCGAACGACCGGCAAATACGTCTTCCATCGCTTCATAGGTGTCATAAGTGAAGAGTGATGTCTGGAAGATGGGTGGGGAAACCGCATTAAATGCGGCGGTATCTACAGGTGAAAACAGATCATCCGGCATTTCCATCGGGCCGAATTCGTGGGGTGGCATGGATTTGTTCATGATGCCCTCTCAGACACTGTGTTGTTGAAAGTTGTGATGGGAAGAGATGATGCAGTAGCGGTGCCGCGCAGCTGGCGCAGCGTGGTGAAAAGGATAATTGCCGACAGGAGCGCTGTTAGTGCCGGAGCCAGAAACAAGCTCGCAAGAAGCCCGCTGAAACCGAACAGGTGCGGCAGGACAAACAGCAGTGGCAGCAGGAAATAACCATTCTGTGCAATGCTGATAGTGGCAGCCAGCCGTGCCCTGCTTTGTGCTTGCAGGAGCACAACGAGAATCTGACGTATGCCGAAAAAGACAAAAGGGACGTGGGTGACGATAATGGTCAGTGCCGCCGTTTGCGCGATTTCGATATCGTTCGTAAACACGGCGGCGATGGGATATCGCAAGACAACAGCACCAAGTCCGTAAATCACTGCAAAAGCCGAAGTCAGCACCAGAAGCATGGTCGAGGCTGACAGGAGTCGCGGCGTGTTTTTGGCACCCCAAGCGAAGCTTAGCACCGCCTGACCACCAAGCGACAAGCCAATGATGGGCAACATGCCCAAGGTGAGAACACGCAGCGCAATACCAACGCCAGCAATGCCGCTATCACCCCGGTAAAAGCCCGCATAGGTAAACAGAACGGCAAAGCTGATACTGCTCAGCATACTGGTCAGGGTTGTGGGCAGGCCAATTGAGAATACAGGCTTCAGGATATCAGCCCGGAACGCTGCAAATCGCGCCGACAAATGCAATGTGCCAACCCGTTTGCGGAAGTAGAGTGCATAGGCCCCAAGTGCTGCAATCTGCGACAGGATGGTTGCCAAGGCTGCGCCAGCAAGTCCGAAGCCGAAACCAAAGATCATGATCGGATCGAGAACAATATTGAGCGCAAAACACCCAAGCAGCGTCCACATGCTGAAGCGCGTATTGCCTTCCGATATGGCAATGAAATCGGACAGGATTTGCAGCATTGTCAGCGTTACCGAGAAGGCAACGATCATCAGATAGTGCTCGGCAAGCGGCATGATGGCCTCGCTGGCGCCGAAAAGACCGAGAAGCTCGCGCCGGAAGAAGAAAATACCGACCGTCAGGAGAATTCCGAGCGGCACAGCTGAAACCATGAATGTCGAGGCCGTCACATTGGCACGCTGTGGGCTGTTACTGCCAAGCGCACGCCCAACGGCGGTGGCAACACCTACGCCAAGCCCCTCACCGATAGCACCAATCATCATCAGGATCGGCAAGACAACTGTGATGGCAGCGATTTCATGACTGCCGATCATCCCGACAAAGACCATGTTAATGGTGTGATGAACAGCATTGATAGACAGACCAGCCACTGCTGGCATACCTAACCTGAAGATCAAACGCGTGAGCGCCGGATCGTTTAGATCATCCGGGGCAAAATAAGCGCGCTTGGGCTTTGAAGGCCCGACTGCATCGGGCTTCATGGTGCAGGAACCCAGAGCCTGTCGTCAAAGAAGCGCTCGCGCAACAGCATCACCAGCATGGCGCGCTTATGCGGAAAATCGAAGTGCTTCACCTTGGAAAAACCGGAACGGTCGAGATTGCGGATCTGCTGTTCGTGGCTCGCGCGCGGCTCACCGACGATGCGCTGTGTGCGCGGATCATCGAGGAACATGAAGTGCATCAGCGACGGTAGCCAAGCGGTAATCCACTGCTTGCCGCGATAATCAGGCTCGCCGATCGCCACATGCCAGCCCCGGTCGTAATCTTGCGCATCGTAGTAAGGTCCGAGACGATTTTCCTTGGCCCAATAGACTTCAAAATAGCCAAACGGAACGCCGTTAAAGCAACCGATCAGGGCGAGAATATGCGGGTCATGCAGCCGCTCTTCGAGAATGGCAGCATGCTTATCTCTGTCGCCGCCATCTTCCCAGATCACATTGACCTGCTCGTCGTTCATCCAACGGTGGAAATGATCGAGATCAGTTTCTGGATCAGCGGCGCGGAAGGAAAGCGTCTGATCGAGCCAGGGAATGTAACGCTCATAAACAACGCCAACAGCTTTGCGCGGCCGCTTGGGATGATATTGGCCATTGGTGAGTGTATGCACTTGCGGATGCGGATAGGGCGGATTGGCAATCCACGGCATTGGCCACTGCCAGAACTCCCGCGTATCAACGGCCAACGAATTCCCGTTGTATAAGCCAAGCGGGAAATCCGATGGTTGCACATTGTCGATTTCAACCAGATTGATATTACGCGACTGCGCCGACAGGAACTCGATGGCTGAGGCCAGCACGGGTATGGTTTCACCGGCATTCAAGTCCGGCAAGCGAACCCGGACACTGTCCTCCTTGGAATCTACGTCAACGAGATAGCGACCGGCCCCGGTGGCGATTACAAGCTGATTTGGCGTTTTCATCTCCGCTGATTTCAGAAAACACGAGGAGCCGGGTGTTGAAAGCCGTGAAACATTGGCCTCTTTGGAAATATTGGAAACAAGAGTCATGGCGCACTCCACAGCATGTTCGCTGCCATCGTTTGACAAAGTGATTTCCATAGAGACGGCTGAGGCGCTTTTCGATTTAGCCAAAACTTTGAAAAATTTTTCTCCTATTCCGCTTAAATCGGACACGGGCTCATCCGTCTCTTGGTCATGTCTTTATTCTGCAAGGAGCCCGCATGATGTCGGATGTCGACACGTCACCAGAGACCTGGAGCATCGTTCGCGATCAGGAACACCGCTATTCCGTCTGGTCCAATGACAAGGCTCTGCCGGTTGGCTGGAGCAAGGAAAGCTTTAGCGGCACCCGCGAGGAATGCCTGAGCGAAATCAAGAAAATCTGGGTTGACCCGCGGCCGCTCGCCTTGCGGCAGGCGATGGCGTGATTGCCGGATAACCTTTTCAGACAACAGATCGGTGACGATATGAACAAACTATTCGCTCAACCTGATACCAATGAGCCTGTTTCCATGGATGACATTGCCAATAGCGCTGTCGAAAGCTTTCCGCTGACGCTGGCACAAAAGCGCATCTGGTCACTTGAGCAGATCGGCAACAGCACGGTCTTCCCGTTTCAGATTCTTTCCTTGCAATGGAATGAAACGGTTGATCTGGATCAGTTGCAGACCGCATTGAATGCTTTGGCACACCGCCACAGTGCCCTGCGCACGCGCTTCCGCCGTTTTGCCGGTGGCCGCATCGAACAGTTCTCCATTCCGGGTGATCTTCCATCAAATGAGAGTGTCGGCAGCGACGGCAATCCTTTGACCCAGACGGAAATCGAAGACGCTAAAGGCGGCTTTGTTGCCCGTCCTTTCGATCTCCTGAATGGAGTTTCCGCCCGCAATCAACTGATTGTTGGAAGCAAGGGCCAGTTGGTGTCAACTACCGTCTTGCATCCGATTGTCTGTGACGAAGCGGGGCTCGCGATCCTGCGCAATGATCTCATTGCGCTGGTCGAAGGCAAAGAATTGCCGGCGCTTTCCGAGGACACTCTTCAGCGCGGCGTGCGCGAAGAGGAGTGGCTGGATAAGCCGGAATTCTCGGCAGCACTCACCCATTGGCGTGATCTGATTGGTGAAGAATACAACGCCACGACACTGCCCACCCGTTTCAATGCAACAGGGTATGCCGGTGCCAAGCGCAAGCATGCCTCTTTCGCTTTGGATGCTGAACTGTGGACCAACATTGCGTCCTATGCCCAATTGAAAGGCTTCAAAGCTGAACACCTGCTTTCTGCAGCCTTTGCCGTTCTCCTGGCGCGCTACAGCGGTAACTATGCCCTGCAATTTGGCACATTGCTTGGCTCCGGCAATGAGATCGACCGGTCAACGATTGCACGCACAGAACAGATTCTGCCGCTCAAATTTGAATTCACCTCAAGGACCGCATTTCTTGATGTGTGCAAAGCGTTGGTCTCATCCATCGCCGCCGGAACAGACCATCTTGTTCCATTCGAACGGCTTGTTCAGGAAATTCAGACGCATGAAGAACGGGAACAGGATGCTATCGTCAAGTCCCTGTTCGAATTCCGCCAACCGGTGCTGCATTCGGCTTTGGCTGACCATCATGCGCCATCAATTGCCCCACGCTCGGACGCGGAACTGGCATTGGTTCTCACGCCAAGCGCACAGGGCGGACTTGCCGGTCTGTTCGACTATGCCGAAGATATCTACGAACCCTCACTGATCGAGCGCGCAGCCATTCATTTCGGCCGCATCCTCTCTCAGGCCATTACCGGCGAACGGGTTCGCATCAAGGATATCGAACTCATTACCGATGACGAACTCCTTGTTCTCTCGGCCCCCTATGATGATGACGGCATTAACGATGATCGCGCCGTGCATGAACATATCGCTGCCCATGCACAGCGGACGCCTGACAAAACAGCCGTCATCTTTGCTGATGAAATCTGGAGCCATAGCAAGCTTGACCGCAGCGCCAATAAACTGGCACACCGGCTGATCAAACTTGGCGTTGGCGCTGATATCAGCGTTGCGATTGCCGTCAAACGCTCTCCTGAAGCAATCGTTGGCATTCTTGCCACGCTCAAGGCTGGTGGTGCCTATATTCCTGTCGAGCCTGATCATCCGACCAGCCGCAACCATCACATCCTGCGCGATGGCGGCGTAAAAGTCATTCTGACCCATAGCTGGCTGCTTGATCGCATTCCGGAAGGGCTTGATGCGGTTATTCTGGAGCTGGACAAGCTTGATCTTTCGGAAGAACCGGACAGCGTTCCGGATGTGAAAGTTCACAAGGATCAGCTTGCCTACATCATGTACACATCCGGTTCCACCGGCCTGCCAAAGGGCGTTGCCGTCGAACATGGTCCTTTGACCCATCACATGCAGAACACGTCGCGCGTTTACGGCATGAGCGAAGAATCGCGCGAACTGCCCTTCCTGCCTTTCAGCTCCGATGGCGGACACGAACGCTGGATGAATCCGCTGATGGAAGGTGGCAGCATCATTCTGCCTGATCAGCCATTGTGGACACCCGAAGAAACCCTGACCGCCATGCGCAAGCATGGGGCCAACAATGCCAGCATTCCGACAACCTATCTCCAGCAATTGGCGGAATGGGCTGATCTGACCGACAGTGCCCCACCGATGCGCCTCTATTCCTTCGGTGGCGAGGGCCTTGCCCAGCAGACGTTTGATCTTCTGTCCACGGCATTGAAATCCGAATGGCTGATCAATGGCTATGGGCCAACAGAAACCATCATGACGCCGATGGTGTGGAAGGTGCGCGCCGGACAGAAGTTCGAAGGCACCTATGCACCAATCGGACGGGCTGTTGGCAATCGCCGCGTTTATGTTGTTGATCCTGATCTCAACCCCTGCCCCATCGGCGTAACAGGTGAACTCTTCATTGCGGGCGAAGGCATGGCGCGCGGCTATATCGGCAAGGCCGATACGACGGCTGACCGTTTCATCCCCGATCCCTTTTCCAAAGAAGGTGGCCGTCTCTACCGTTCCGGCGATCTGACACGCTGGCGCGAAGACGGGACAGTCGAATTCGTTGGCCGTGTTGACCATCAGGTCAAACTGCGCGGCTATCGCATTGAGCTTGGCGAAATCGAAGCTGCCCTGCTTCAATTGGATGGCGTTGGCGAAGCTCTGGTTGTCCTGCGGGACGACGATGCAACCAAACAGAAAATGCTGGTTGCTTATGTAGTGCCAAAGCAGAGTATCGAGCTGGATATCGTTGACATGCATTCAGCGCTGGAACGCATGCTTCCCGCCTATATGGTGCCTTCAGCCATTGTTCCGCTTAAGGCGATGCCAATCAACCCGAACAGCAAGCTTGACCGGTTTGCACTACCAGCACCGACACCGATGCAGCGGAACATTGTCGAGCCGGAAAATGCGTCCGAAGAGGAAATCCGGGATATCTGGCAGGAAATTCTCAAGATCAGTCCGATCAGCGTCGAAGATAATTTCTTCGCCATTGGCGGTAACTCGCTGGGTGCCATCCGTATTCTCTCGACATTGCGTCAGCGCAAGCCGCAGAACCGGACCACGATTGCCGATCTCTTCAACAATCCGACAATCCGCTCGTTTGCCCAAATTGTTGAAAACGGTAATGATCAGGCGGGCAGTGAAGTGATCGTGCTGCGTGCATCAGGAACCAAGCCGGTTCTTTATTGCTTCCCCGGACTGCTCGTCAGCACGCGCGAATATGTCAAGCTTGTCGACTATCTCGGCGCTGATCAGCCCGCCACCGGTTTCATCTGCTATTCGCTCTCCGAACAGAAGGAAATCGGCTCGTCGGTTGACGATATCATTCAGGGCTATGTGGATTACATCCGCCGCGAAAGCAAAGGCCAGCCCTGCTATTTCCTCGGTTGGTCGTGGGGCGGTCTGCTTGCCTATGAAACAGCGCGCAAGCTTGGCGATGAGATAGATCTGCGTCTGATCACAATGGTTGATGTATGCGATCTCGGCACGGAATTCGCCATCGGCGCCAAGCCGCGATTCAAGCCGGGCGAACGCGATCAGCTGCACGCGACCGTGCAGGAATGGTTGTCACGAACAGCCATGCGCGGTGAATGGGACCGCCTGCTCAACGTCATGGATGAGGATACCTACGAGCAGTTCCTGCGCTTTGTCGGTGACGAAAAGGATGAGCTGCCGACAGATGGTCCTGATATCAGCAGCCGTGAACATACGTTCTGGATTCTTATCGACAACGCACTGATTTTCAGGCGTCACGAACTAAAGCCGCATGATGTGCCGATCCATTCATGGGCGGCCGATGACAGCCTCAATCGGGGTCTCAACCTGATCGACTGGCGGCGCTACTCCCCGCGGGCAAATCCGGCGGAAATTATCTCTGGCACCAACCATCTGCACGTAATCGGATCACAGGCATTCCACAGCCGTCTCTCCCACCGGCTGGACGAGGCCCGATAGGGCCCTTTGGAATCAAGATCACGGAAAGGAATTCTGATGACTGCCATGTTTGCGAACAATGATCATCTGCGTCAGCCGAACGAAACCCTCGATCTGGCGGGTATCGGTGTCGGACCTTCCAACCTGAGCCTTGCTGCCCTGCTCGACAGTGTAGAACAGGTAAAGGCACATTTTTACGAACGCCGGGCCAGTTTTGACTGGCACCCCGGCATGATGCTGCCCGATGTCGAGCTGCAATCATCTTACCTCAAAGATCTTGTCACCCCCGTCATGCCGACCAATCCCTGGTCTTTTGTGGCTTATCTCGTGGCACATAAGCGTCTCTACGCTTTTCTGAATGCCCATTACGACGCTGTACCCCGACGTGAATTCGCGCAGTATCTGGCATGGGTGGCGGGACAGCTCGACAATGTTTCCTTCGATGCCACTGTTCGCGAGGTCAAACACGAGAAGGACCGGTTTGTTGTGCAGTTCGACAATGGCAGCGTCGCCGCCAAGAACATTGTTCTGGGAACAGGAACAAGCCCATTCGTACCGTCTTGGGCAACACCATTCCTTGGCGAGCGGTGCTTCCACAATTCCGAGGCCAAATTCCGTCTGCCGGACCTTGATGTCAAGCGGGTCGCCGTTATTGGTGGTGGCCAGAGCGGTGGTGAAGTGGTCGAGTCTCTGCTTAATGCGAAAGCGGGATTGAAGGAACTGAATTGGTTCAGCCGTCGGCATAACTTTGAACCGATCAATGATACCGCGTTTTCCAATCAGGTGTTTTCGCCTGAGTATGTCTACGCCTATCTCAATTTGAACAATGACCAGAAATTGGAAGCGCTTAAAGCGTCGATCCTCACCAGCGACGGTCTTTCGCATTCTACCATCAATTCGATCTATCGCCGACTCTACAGCCTGCGCTATCTCGAAGGCCGTGACATCGAGGCCAAGCTCTCGCCCAATCGTGACGTCATTCAGGTCGAGGCGGACAAAGACGGCTACCGTCTGATCGTACGTAACCGCTTCGATGGCGGCGTCGAGGTTGCTCACGCTGATGCGATCATTCTTGCGACGGGTTATCAGTTCAAGCTGCCAGAAGCGCTGTCTGGATTGCAGGACCGTATTCAGTTCGACAGGAACAGCCGGCCAGCACTCAATGACGAGTATTGCCTCAACTGGAATGGGCCGAAGCAGAACCGCATTTTTGCCCAAAATGCCGGACGCTATAGCCACGGTATTGCCGATTCACAGCTCAGCCTGATGGCATGGCGCAGCGCCCACATCATCAATTCGCTGACCGGACAAGAGCATTTTGATCTGGAGCCGCATGACTCGCAGGTCAACTGGCTGTCGAGTGGTCATGAAACACTCGGTCAGTCCATCGCCGTAGATTACTAGTTCGTCAAATCTGATCGGGAAAACGGTGCTGGCGAAACACCAGCGCTGCCCGCTCCGATTGTGCGGAAACGGCGATCACGTGGCCGCCCGGTGAACGAAAAAGACGATGATGCCAACCGGCGTCATCGTTTGATAGATTCTGTTCAATGCGAATGGTCTTTGTATCGCGTTCGAGCCGTACATTCAGGCGGTTCGGGTCAACGGTTAGCCCGTCTCCCGTAGCTTTCAAAAAACTCTCCTTCAGGGTCCAGTACGTCAACAGCAATGATTGACGCTCTGCTCCCTGGAGCGCGGATAACGTTGCAAGCTCGCTGGCCGAACAGATGAGTTGCGCCGTCTCTTCTTCAAGTAACGAAGAATGTAGTTCTGCATCTATACCAACAACGGTACAATCTCGACTGATCGCAAGGATTGATAGATCTTCCGTATTACTCAGATTGAACGTCAATGCAGTTTTGTCTGCAAGGTATGGTTTGCCGTGCTCTCCAACCGCGATACGCAAATCCTCGGCGGCTATTCCTGCGTAAGACGACAATATGGTGCGCTGCAGATAGCGCCCGGCCATAAAACCGATACTATCTTTCTCAAATCGAAAGGCCGTCGCACGATCCTGTTCTTCACGCGTTAAACGCGACTTGATCTTGACCCAATCGGTCTGGCCAACCGTATGGGGCCACCACCAGATATCGATTGCTGGATGGTGTTCTCGAGTGGGCGTTGCGCTCGCTTCGGGCATATCCAAGAGAAGATCATATGGCAGCATCTCGCCTGCATCCTTCCCTTGGTAGCACTACGATATCAGGTGTGGTTTCACAATTGCAAAGGCCGTCTGAACCGCACGATTGACCGCGACCGGCAGCAGCGACATGTGATTCTCACCCGCATAAATCTCGAATTCTGTCCGAATTGGCCGGTCCGGCAAACGGTTCAAGCGGTTCATAAGTTCGACGGAATAATCATTGTTTCGCGTGATCTTCTTTTGCGTCAACCGATCTGCCTCATCAGCAGCGCCGCGCTGGAACGGTGCCAGTTTGTCCGTTTCATACTCCCCGCACGAAAGAAAAAGTTCGGCACCGGGCCGGGTTGCAGGCGTTGCTTCAAATCGCGGCAAAAATTCGTTAATCGCGCAATTCTCCCAATAGATGGAAGCACTTGCCGCAATCCAGGTCGTAAAGGCCGCAGGGCGTGTAAAGAGACTGTAGAGTACGAAGAGCCCGCCAAAGGAATGGCCGAAAATCGCCTGGCGATTACGATCAATGGGAATATCAGCCTCAATCATGGGCTTTATCTGGTCTTCAACAAACGTCAAAAACTCTTCTGAACCTCCGGTTCTGACTTCCGGGCTGTTCTCATAAAATGGTGGATAGCTCTGTCCAGGTGGCGGCCCGAGGTCCCATGAACGCCTCAGCGGGTCATAGGCCCCATCAACCGGATAACCGATCGTAACAATGACACCGTAACACACATTGGTCCCAGTGGGATAACACGCCTGTGCCCGCATCGCATCAACAGCAGTACCGATGACCGCATTGCCGTCGGTCATATAGAGTATTGGCCATCCATCCTTTGGCGGCTCTCCGCCCGGGCGGTAGACGAATATACGGTAAGTCTGGCCATTGTGATTCGAAACCACGTCGTGAAAGGTGGTATCGCCAATCGTGACCAATGATGAATTGGGAAATGCTGTCATTATTCCATATCTTGCGAAGATCGAAGGACGGGTCTTCCACCGCTTAACGGCGCAGAACGCTTTGGTTGGTTATCCTGTTATTAAACATGAACATAATGGTCAATATTTATTCTGCGCCGTTGAACGTCACTTTTCAACGGAACATGGCTGACACAATCGCTTATGATTCAACAGCTGTGTTCGCAGCAATCACCGATTACGAACCGGTTTGCGATCACACTATTGTTAAATGCCCCGAGAGCCTAAGATTTGCTATGAAAAACAGTCCCGCTAACCATATATTCGTTTCCTATAAAACGATTCTGGAAATCTCTTGCAGCAAAGCAGTTAATTTCAGATGTTTACTCTGATTTGAAAACCTTCTCTCTTCAATTATATATATGGTTTACATAGTAACTAATGGTTTTGCCTTGGAATGATCGAACGAAGTGAGATGCGATTTATGAATACACATGAAAAACTTATAGAATCCATCGCAAAGGCGATCCATACGCAGAAGTATACTGGCAGCCAGAGCTGGGACAGTATTCCGGATTTCGTCCGCCAAACGTATCGGGAATATGCGAAAGCCGCGCTGCCCATAGTGTATAGCGTTATGCGGGACCCCACCAACGAGATGATCGATGCCGCTAACCGAGCCCGGCCGTCTGTGACATCAAGAACTATTCAGGCCGCCGTTGATGCCTCACCTCTCAATCCGAACGGCAAGCTCTAAATCGCAGCAATCGAGAGAATCAGTGTTGCGATGCAGCACATGCTCTTGCTGAAAAGCAGATTCATCCCCAACGCAGCCACATGGTTGCCAAGGCCTGTCCTCTTTATGGCTTTCGCTGATTAACATGCGATCCATACAAGATGGGGGGCTTTTATCTGTCGTGCATTTCGTTCATTTCTGTAAAAATATACACATCACGACAAATCGTTATTATAAACGCCAGTTTTCTAACGTTTTCGTCAATATACATGTTGAAAATAATGTTCAAACCTCTCATTTGTGAAACAATTGTTTTGTATTGTATGGGATAGATAAATTTGTCTTTAAATTTCACATTAATCAAATAAGCTAAAAAACTTGTAAGGCAAATTTCTTTAGTTGCTATTTCTGTAAAGTTTCTCGTAATCTGGAATTCCTTGAATGTCTAAAGTTTATCATGGACTTTCGTTCTAGAAGTTGCTTGAAGGTATTTGGGTTTTTTCGGGGGAGAAATGTATAAAAATCCTATGGAACGTTCTGAATACAGATCTCTTTCGAGTTCAAGTGACGACATATCCAGTAACATTGAGAAGATTGATGATAACTGGCGCTGGTCTAGTTTCCCGGACGACCAAGGCCGCTATGGATTTAAACGCCAAATATGCACCTTGCAGCAGACATCTATTGTATATGGCGAGACAAGCGGCCGTCTTGAAGTCGTTTCAAATGGTGTAGGCGCAACATTGAGCTTCGTTTTCATGCTCAAAGGCGCGATTGATCTTATCGATACAAAAAACCGGAAAATACAAAACATCGCTGCCGGAAGCGCAACCAGTGTTTTTGATCGTCCCGGCGTCAAGGCAAAATTTTATCCCGGCAGCACCTGGGTGACCTATCTTGTGCCGGTACCAACCCTGCGTGAACATTTTGAACGGTTGATGCGGCGGCCTTACTTTCAGGAACTGGCATTCTCGCCGTTGCACGATTTCCGTACCGGTAGCGCTTCTGCGCTCTATCAGACGCTTTGCTATGTCAGTGAAGACATTGCAGCGGCTACCAGTTCCGGGCGGGAAGTCCTCGCTGGCGTGTATGAACGGTTGTTGCTTGCCAAACTGTTCATGACCAAGCCTGACAATGTCAGCGCGTTGAACAATCAATCCTCACGCAGAATTTCGCCCCGCTATCTGCAGAGTGCGGAAGCATTCATGCGGGAAAACATTCATAATTCGATAACGCTTGATGACATTGCAGCCGCTGCCGGATGCAGTTCGCGTGCCCTGCAACGAATGTTCAAGGAATATCGCGACACCAGCCCCATGCATATTCTGTGCGAATACAGATTGTCGGCAGCACATGATGCAATCGTCAGCGGGAGTGCCCGGAACGTAACTGATCTGGCCATGCATCTTCAGTTTTCAAATCCCGGGCGCTTCTCGTCCCTGTACCGGAATGCATATGGAATGAGTCCATCGGCAATGATGAGATTCCATGAAAAGAGCGCGTAAGACATGCTGAGAATGCGAGTTGGACTTTCACTCCCGATAGACGTGATGCCACAGCATCTCCTTTTCCGGCATATTGGACCAAAGAGACCAGTATCGGCAGGGTTGCTTATTTCCACGGCGATTGCATTATCACTGTCAGGCTGCGCTCTCCCCAGTTCCGGCCCTTCTGCAAAGCAGGTTATTGAGCAACGGAAAACTGAGACCCGCACCAACTATGCGATGGTCGATGTCAACAATGCCGTTCTTTCGTATGCGGCGACGCGTCCACGCGAGAGTCTGATCAATCGCTTTGGTGCAGGACCACGCACAAGTGATTTACGCATTGCGGTCGGTGACGTGGTTGGTGTCAATCTTTGGGAAGCCCCTCCCGGCAGTCTCTTTGGTGGCAGTATCACGTCATCTGGCCTGCAGCAGTCGACCGGTGGATCAACGGCCATCCCGCCGCAAACGGTTTCGGGGGACCGCACCATTGCCGTTCCCTACGCTGGACGCATTACAGTAGCAGGCCGGACACCTTCAGAAGTGGAGCGCCAGATCGCAGCTGCGCTTGAAGGCAAAGCGGTCCAGCCTCAGGCTCTCGTGACGATCCAGAGAAGCACGGCAAACTCAGTAACTGTAACTGGAGAGGTTGCTTCTGGCGCACGTATTTCCCTATCAGGCGCAGGAGAGCGTGTGCTTGATGCCATCGCCTCTTCCGGCGGCATCAGGGCGGCGGCGAGTGAGAGCATCATCAGGTTGACGCGCAATGGTACCACAGCCCGCATTCCCTTTGACGTGCTTATCGAAAACCCTGCGGAGAATATCAGGCTAAAATCCGGGGACCTCATTACAGTTGTGCGTGAACCGCGTACCATCCTCGTGTTGGGTGCAGCCGGTCGCAATGCTGAAATTCCATTTGAAGCGTCCCGTATCTCGATGGCCGATGCACTTGCAAAAGCGGCAGGCCTCAATGACAATCGCGCCGACGCCAATGGCGTTTTCGTCTTGCGCTATGAACTCTCATCTGTCGCGCGCAGGTTCCTTGCTGCCGGCAATCCACTTCTCAACTCCGGTGAGTATGTTCCTGTCGTTTATCGCTTCAACATGAAGGATACGAGCACGTTGCTGGCCATGCAACGCTTCGAGATGCAACCTCGGGATGTCATTTATATCGCCAATGCTTCCGGCGCCGAATGGCAAAAGGTTATGGCAATCTTCCAGGGCATCGCTTCACCGGCCATGTCTGCCACGTCAATTGGTATAAGCGCAGCAGCTGTAGGGAAGTAACCATAATTAAGGAGACTACATTCTAAGCATCCGTCTTGTGGGATACTAATATAACTGAAACTATCACTGTCCTACGCTTCCCGTTTAGGTACAGCTCTAGTGAGAATGCATCATGCCATCCCAGTCGTTGCTCCATCTCCACGAGATTGCAAATTTCAAGCGCCAGGACCTGGAAATAGCGGTTCAAAATCTCGCACGCAGTGCATATCTGGGCGATTACACAGCGATTGTACGTATCCTGGGACGTTACAAGTTTTACATTGATACCCGCGATCGCGGTTTCGGATCACATCTCCTTCTGGACGGCTACTGGGAAATCTGGCTGACGCAATTTTGCGCACGTAACATTCAGGCGGGAATGGTCGTTGTCGATGTGGGCGCCAATTTCGGTTATTATTCCGTCCTGCTCGCGGAGCTTGTTGGCGCTACGGGAAAGCTCATAGCGGTGGAGCCTAACCCGCATGCCATGGACTTTTTGAAACGTAGCATCGATCTCAATGGCTTCTTACGCCGGACACATTTCGAGCAAAGCATTCTCAGCGATGAAACAACAGGTACCGCACCTTTGTTCGTGCCGCATCACGAGCCAAAAAATGCAACGGTTGTGGAACCTCACTTTGTCGCGAACCCATTGATTGGTTCCATCATTGATGTTCCGGTGACGACAGTCGACCAGCTCTGTAAATCATATGATCGCGTCGACTTCATCAAGATTGATGCGGAAGGTGCCGAACAGCGCATTTTCGGTGCAATGGAAGAAACCATAGCCCGCCACAAACCGATGATCGTGGTGGAGTTCAATGTCGAGAGATATACAAACGGTGAGGAATTTATCCGTCGGCTGACAGCTGTATATGGCACATTGCGCCGACTGGACTTCAAGGGGAAAGCGCATATCGTGTCACCTCAGGAGCTTCTTACAAAAAACGTTGGAGAGGACTGGCTGCTTGTGGTGTCGGCCCAGGAGCCGGCGTGAGCTGGGAATTTAACACTTGAACGACTTAATGCCCTTATCCCGAAAGGAAGCCCGTTGGTAAAAACCATATTGTATGATGGTCTGAATCTATCCATGCAAAAGGGAACCGGCGTTGCCACTTACACCCGCGGCCTGATTCAAACCGCACGCGAACTTGAATACAAAACCGGCATTGTTCATTCCGTTCAGGGGAAACTCCCGAAAGACCCGGCGCTTAGGGAAGTGGTCCTCTTTGATGACAATTCAAACCGGAAACTTACGCCTGTTGCACTTGGGCGACGCTGGATGCGGCGGCGCATTGCCGCGCCAATGGGCGTCACCCCAACGCCCATCCCGCTAACGGGCACGGTGATTGTAAAATCATTGCAGGGAAATCTGATGGGGTCAGAATTTCTCTATGCAAATAACGACCTTTTTGCCCTCGCCCGCCATCACTTCAAAGCCTTCGGGAAAAGCCTGCCGCTTTCGTTCGACAAGGCCCCGGATCTTCTTCATTGTACCTATCCATTGCCACTCAGGGCACGCAAGGGTCTGAATATCTGCACCATTCACGATCTGGTACCGCTGCGTCTGCCATACCTGACGGAAGACAACAAACGATATCATTACAAGCTTCTGCGGCATCTGACAAAATCGGCAGATCACATCGTTACGGTCTCCGAAACGTCCAAACGGGATATCGTCAAGATTCTTGGTGTCGATGAAAAACGTGTCACCAATACATATCAAGCCGTCCACGTGCCGCTTGATTTACGTGATAAGCCTCAGGATGTGGCAGCGGATGAGATTGCAGGTATTTTCAATCTCGACTGGAAGAAATATTTTCTGTTTTTTGGAGCTTTTGAACCAAAGAAAAATCTCTCCAGACTGGTAGAGGCTTATCTTTCAGCCAAAGTTGATCTGCCGTTGATCATCGTTGGCGCGCCTGGCTGGAAGGGCGATCAGACACAGCTTTTGATCGATGACGAGCGGTTTCGCTTCTATGCACAAACTGAAAACCGGATTGTCCCCGGGCGCCGCATTCATCGCTTTGATTTTGTATCCTATTCTCTTCTCATCAGTCTGGTACGCGGCGCGCGTGCGGTTCTCTTTCCTTCCCTGTATGAAGGCTTCGGGCTTCCCGTCCTTGAATCGATGCAGCTCGGAACGCCGGTTCTGACGTCCACGGAAGGATCTGTCCCCGAAATTGCAGGCGATGCTGCGCTGCTGATTGATCCATATGACACAGATTCTTTGCGCAATGCCGTCAAAGCACTTGCCCGCGACAGCGATCTTTGTGACCATCTCGCTACATTAGGACCGAAACAGGCCGAACTTTTTTCGCCGGCGCGCTACTCTCAGGCTGTCAATTCTCTCTATGACAGCCTCTTCAATGGAGGAGTGTGAATATATCGATGACTCTTCTGGTCGCGTTGGGGATGCCAGGTATTATGTCGTTCTGGGGCAATTTTGCCCTCGGCGTCATCGCAAGCGAAGTATTCGACGATCATTGCATGTTCCATGTGGAAACGCTGGAAGACATCCAAAATGCATGGAAGAACCGGACCAGTGAGAATGTCATTGTAACATCTCACTATCCGGATGCCGGATTGTCAGCATTTTTACTGAAAACAAATGCCCCTTATGTGGTTTTCCGCGAAAATGCGGTGGATTCCGTTTCCTATCTCGCCCGCCAGCTTGCGCGCGAGGACATTGGACTTATCCGCTCCGTATCCGCGAGCATTGCATGCATCTCCCAAGTACGGGCACATCCCTTCCTGATTAATTTGGATCGCGAGAAGCTCGGTGCGGTTCCAATCCATCGTATAATAGCCCAGATATGCCGCCAGCTTCGTATTTCCCTGACGTCTTCAGCTATGGTGCGGTGTTTGAAGCAACTGGGCATGGACAATGTCGATTCCGCAACGCAAGTTGACCAGATACCGACCCTGGAAAAATCGGCCCAGATCAATCCTTTTTATGCGGCTCCCGGAGCAAATCCGACAAATGTATCGGAAAATCTACTGGAGATTGCCCGGAGTGTCGTTCAACCGTTCGATGGCAAATTGATAAAGGATCAGGTTTCGTCACTGACATGGCCCCAGGAGAGCTTCCTGCTGGCGGACAAAGGGGGTGAGCCTTCCGAAGGCGAGATTGAGCTTGTCGGCCGAGCGCGCTGCCTGGTCTACGGCCCCTATTTCCACCTTCCTTCAGGCGAATGGAACGCCAAGTTTTCCCTCGGCATCGAGCATAATGTTTATGGACAGATCTTTACGATCGAGGTCCATAGCGATGGGCTGTTGAGCAAAATTCGCGTGCGACCGTCAGGAACGGGTTCCTTTGCCGCTGAAGCCGCCTTCCGTATTGATAGTCCGAAGACCCCAATCGAAATCCGCCTCTTCACGGATAGCGGCTCTATCGAAGGTTCGATTGCCTACTGGTTTGCCGAATTGAGCCCTATCGATTTGAGCGCACCTGATTCTGAACACGCCGCCACGGATGTGGCTTTGGAACACGATCAAGATGCGATAGCAACGTCTGAAGAAACCGTTAACTACCCAGAATGATGTAGCTTTCGGCAATGCAATACATAATACGCCACACATAGACATTCGGCGACTATATTTAGGTATTTCTTGATAATTAAAGTATATCCAGTATATATATTCTATGTCACTCTTCCCTTTGAAAGTTGGTCTTTTTAAGGTGGAAGTCATGCAGAAATTTGGTGCTATCGGTTTGTTCCTCGCAGCTACAGTGTTGGCGGGCAATGCCTACGCTGCGGATGCTGTCAGCGATACCGCTCCTCCGGAGGCAGTGTTCACTGAACCCGCTTTTACCTGGACAGGTTTTTATGCGGGTGTGAATGCTGGCTATGGCTTCGCTGGTGACGACGACGTTGGCTTGCGCACCGGTGGCGTATTCCTTGGTAAAATCGGCAAGCTGGAAAACAGCGGTTTTCTTGGCGGCGCTCAGATCGGCTACAACTACCAGATGAACAATTTCGTTCTCGGCCTCGAAGCAGATTTCCAGGGTGCTGATATCAACGATGATCTGTCGACGCGATTCCTGGGATCTGACGTTGACGCTCATTCAAAGATTAACTGGTTTGGTACAGTTCGGCCGCGCCTTGGCTACGCATGGGATCGCACGATGATCTATGGCACAGGCGGTCTTGCATTTGGCAACGTCAAATATTCGGTCGATGTCGATGGCGTGAACTACATCGATGAAAGCAAGACACGGGCAGGCTGGGTTGCTGGCGCTGGCGTGGAGCATGCCTTTACGGATCACCTGACCGCCAAGCTTGAATATCAGTACATTAATCTGGGCAGCCGCACTGTTGGAGACAATGTACTGTCTACCGAGGCAACGTCTGACTTCCACAGCGTTCGCGTCGGCCTGAACTACAAGTTCTGATAACGTATTCTAAAGATACAAGAATAAACACTCAGCTCTTAACAGAGAGGGATTTGCTATGGCCTTGCTAAATGTTCAGCTACTCCAGAACACAACAACTACAATTGACTCGTCCAATGCCAGTAATGGCGACACTGTTAGTCTTGGTCTTGTCTCCAACGCCACGCTGATCGTCAGTGGCGTTAACGTTGACATCACTGCCTTTGCCGGCGTGTCAGGCGTTACCAGCACCACGTTCCAAGTTGTCAATGGGGCCAACCTAACCGTTGATGCGCAACTTGCATCCATTGGCGCGGGCTCCACTTTCCACTACAATATCGGCGCAGGCAGTTCTTTAACAATCAACTCTGCTCTGCTCGGGGTGGATGTTCTGCAGACAACTGTTGTTGATTTTGGTGGATCAACAGGGACAGGACATTTCACATATATTCCACCGACTATCGCTCTCTCCTTGAGTTCTACGCCAAGCATTATCAATGCAAGCGCAGGCGATCGCGTTACAGTGAACAACTCAAGTTCGGTCACTCAATCGGGAAATGTCATTACATTCCATGGCGGTCCGCTCGGTCTCCTGACACTGGCAACATATACAATTCCAGCCGGCGCTACATACAACTACGTTGATAGTACCGATACTCTGACGTTCGTTACACCCTGTTTCGTTCGAGGTACACTGGTAGCTACACCGGAAGGCCAGGTACCCGTTGAATGGCTCAAGGTTGGCGATATCGTCCTTAGCTTGAACAACGGTCCCGTACCTGTGACGTGGATCGGGAACCGGACGATCGATCCGAAAACACTTGATAAGCCTCGCAATGATTTGCCTGTGCGCATTCGCGCTGGTGCCCTTGCGGAAAATGTTCCGTCACGGGATCTTTCCGTTTCGCCAGACCATTGCATGTTCATCGGCGGCGCGCTTGTTCCGGCCAAGCTGCTGATTAATGGTACAACAGTAACCCAGGATATTACGCTTAATCTGATCGACTACTATCACGTCGAACTCGAAGCACATGACGTGATCTGGGCAGAAGGTGCACAGGCCGAAACCTATCTCGATCTTGGAAACAAGAGTGTATTCCTAGAGCCGGGTGTTCTGCAGTTTACTTCGGTAAAGGCGAAGGAAGCCAAAGCTTGCTATCCTCTTGCTTACTGGGGTCCTGCGGTCGACAGCGCACGCGCAATTGTCGCAGAACGCGAAGTTGCTCTTGGATATAATGCAGACGAAGCAAAAGCGTCTTAATATTGAAACATAGTATAGGCCGCGCCTGAATATCCAGGCGCGGCCTATAATTTTAACCATTGATAATAATAATCTCTCGTTAAGACAATATATATTCCATTTACAAATCACCCTTTTCAGTATGAAATCATTTTCATAAATACTTTGGAGAGCAATGAATGCGTAGTGAACTATTGGCTTCACCTTATACGCTCGATGAAAACAAGTATGATTTGAGAAGTTTGCTTGGAAAATTCGCGGGCAAGCGCATTTTTTTTGATGGTGTTTTCAAGGGTGACTATAGCCTTGCCATCGTCAACCGCCTCCTCGCACAGGCATTGATCGCCACTGGCATTGAAATTTCCCTCTATACACCCGAGTCAGACTGGCAGACCGATGCACGGCTCGATGCTGTACCAGAAGTCAAGCGCCGGCTGCTCGCTCAGTATCCGGCTGGTGAGACTTACGACGTCCATCTGCGCAATACCTGGCCTCCGGCTACGCATGACATGCTCGGAAGATTCAATGCCTACGTCAATTTCGCTTGGGAAGAACTTGAAGTTCCGCAATACCTGATTTCGCGCTTTAACCGCGATCTTGACCTCGTGATGGTCACATCAAACTTCGTCAAACAGGCCTTTGTTCAATCGGGACTTACAATTCCGGTCGAAGTCGTCGGTAACGGAACGGACCATATAAAATCTCATGCCGGGCTTGCTACCGATTCTCCTTTGGCCCCCAGTGACAGGGCTCGCATTCTCCATGTCTCTTCATGCTTTCCCCGCAAGGGTGTTGACGTGCTTATCGAGGCGTATGCCCAAACGTTTAGCAGAGATGAACCGGTCGAATTGGTCATCAAGACCTTTCCCAACCCTGACAATATCCTCAAAACGGTCATGGCCAAATTCGACGAGCAGTTAAAGAGTGCGCCGCCCGTTGTTCTTATGGAGGAATATTGCAGCCCAGAGCAATTGCTTGGCTTGTATCGCACGGCCTCGCTCGTTGTGGCACCGAGCAGAGGTGAAGGATTTGGATTACCACTGGCTGAGGCAATGCGGCTGGGAATACCCGTGGTGACGACCGGCTATAGCGGTCAGGTGGATTTTTGCACACCCGAGACCGCATGGCTGGTTGACTATCACATGGCGCCATCAGTGGCACACGTATCGGGCTCATTAAGTCTGTGGGCCGAACCATCCGTTGCACATCTTGGAACGCAATTGCGGGCGGCACTTACAAATGAGGAGGAGGCACGCATGCGCAGCAAAAATGCGCAAAGGTTTCTGGACGAGCATACCGGATGGAACTCGGTTGCCGGCAGGGTCCTAGCGGCTATAGCCAAACCTGTGAAACTGCTGGTTGCTTCCAAGCAGCCATGGACAATTGATCTTGTCTCGTCCTGGCAGCAGCAATGCGGCTTGGCGACCTATTCGGGACACCTCTACTCAACCCCGGCACTCGCTGGTCGTTTTTCGCATATCTATGCGCGTCGATTTGTTGACGACGAGCTACCGGAAAGCGCTGCTGGCCAGATCGCCGAAACGGCTGCCATTACAACGCGGCCTTGGGGCTATGATCTTGCTTCATTGACGCGGTTTATCGCGGAAATCGAGAATGCGAAGGGAGATGTGCTGTGGATGCAGCATCATCCGGGACATTTTTCTACGCCGGATATGGAATTGCTGCTGAAGACGCTTCAACAGGTCAATCATAAACTTCGCGTCATTACCATGCACAGTGTCAAGGAAACCCTTCGTGGCGGGAATCTGGAATGGACAAAAGGCTTTGATGTCGTGTTTGTTCATTCCGCAGAAGATGCTGGCCTTCTGGCCAAGGCAGGCCATCCGAATCCGGTTGTTGTGCCTCATGGCGTGCGCGAAGCATCTGAAGCCGCACTGCAGCCCGATCCATCAACATTCACGATAGGCTCATTCGGCTTTCTGATGCCACACAAGAATATTGACGTTCTCGTGCAAGGTTTCGCAAAGGCGCGCCTCTTTGAACCGCGGCTGCGCCTCAAACTCCTTAATTGCATGGTTCCCAACGACGAATCGCGAGCGTCGCGAGCTCTGATTGAAAATCTGTTGAACCATTTCGACCTGCACAATGTTGCGACGGCCAGATTTGATTTCATCGACGAAACGGAGCTGAGCAATGAACTCTCCCAATGCGATCTGCTCGGCTTCCTCTACGGCGCGTCAACCGAAACAGCGACGGGTGCAGCGCGGATAGCCATGACTGCGGACCGCCCCTTGCTGTGCTCCCGCTCGCAAGTACTGCGGGACATGTGGCCCATCAGTCACGTTGTGCGGTCCGTCGACGTGGATTGCGTTGCTGAGGCGCTCGTAAGCCTTGCACAGAATCCTGACCTTCTTGGTCTGCGTGATGCCGATCGCCGTCAAGCAACACAGTGGAATTCGTATCCGCGCGTGGCTGCGCGACATGTTGTGATTATCGAACAGATGTTAGGGCGCAAATATGACAATCGCCGAGCTGCATAAGATCCCTCTTCAAGCCTTGCCAAAGGATGTCTTTTCCTTGCCGGCTGACGCATTTGTTGACGCTTGGGCATCGGCGTTCAATCTCGCCGAGACTGATCTGAACGCCGACCAAAGACATAATCTGGCACAGGCCATCCGTGATGGAACCAACAGAATGAAAGTTATTGATGCACTGCGGGCTGCATCCCCCCAGACAAATGAGAAGATTGGTGATTTCTCGGCACAGGTCGTGCGTCGTCCAGCCGATCAGTTTGCACTGATCGAGAACTTCACCCGTTTCGCTCCTGATAGTGACGTGGCATTCCTCCGGTACAGTTTCTCCAAGATTCTTGGACGCGAACCAACGGATAAAGAACGTCTGGCTTTTGAGTTTGATCTGAGACGCGGCACGCGAACGCGGGAACAAGCGGTAAAGCAGATAGTCAGCATTGCCCGACGTGACGGGCGCATCTCACTTTGGGATACGCTTGACGAGACAGACCATTTGCCCGGTGAAGTGGACAACAGCGAAGCGCGTACCATACCTGCTGGCCTTTCCTACGATCTGAATGGCCAGGAAACATTGATTTTCGTTCGCGAAGTTTCCGGCTCAGGTTGGATGATCGGTCCCGATTTGTTGCGCCAACCGATCAACGTTGTGGACGATGGCTGGAAAGTAAGCCCAGGCTGGCTTTTTGCCGGTCCCAAACGCAGTTTGCAAGCCGGATCATGGCGCGTTCAGATCGACCTTATTCAGGAATTAAATGCTAAGCTTGCGATACAGCTGGTTGCCAATTCCGGTCTGGATATCCTGCAGGAAGTCACGATAGCAGGAGCATTCGCTGGCAATCTTTCCACCGACATCCGCGCAGAACACCGCTTTGTTGAATTGCGTGTGAAAGTCATCGATACCGGCAATGAAGTGTCCTGGGTTCGTATTCGGGATATTTCAATGGTCCGCGAGGTGAAATCATGATCCGGCTACCATTTTCCGGACAGGTGGCAAAGCAGGCACTTAAACTAGCGGAAAGCAGCTTGGAACCAAAACGGACGGCCGTGGCTCAAGCGGACGCAGCGCGCAACCGCGGCGACTGGCAAACCGCAGCCACGTTTTACAGGCGTGCTGTTGCTGACAATCCTGCCAGAACAGACCTGCTGGTCCAGCTTGGACATAGCGAAAAAGAGGCGGGGAATTACGATCAGGCCGAGACGGCCTATCGCAAATATCAGGGTCTCCATCCGCGCGATGTGGATATACATGTGCAACTTGGTCATTTGTTCAATCGAAAAGGTGATCTGAAGACAGCCTTCACCTGGTATGACAAGGCTCTCAAACTTTCACCAGACGATCTGGAGATCGCGCGGCATGTGAACATCGCACGCAACGGTTCCAGCCAGCCCGGTCTTGAACAGAACCGGCGCGATGCCATGCGCCTTGTTGAAGAAAACAATTGGTCAAAAGCCCGAGCTGCCTTGCGTGAACTGGTGGTCGACAATGGCCAGATCGACATGATTGCCGTTTATGCCAATGTCACGAAAGAAGACGGGGATTTTGACGAGGCATCGAAGCTTTATGGTCAGTATCGCGACTATGCCACGGCTTTCAATCCCGACAGTTTGGAAGATGTAGAAGTTCAGCTGGGCCATCTGCACAAAATAGCGGGCGATTACCGATCGGCGCTGGCCTTCTATATCAGGGCGCGAAATCTCCAGTTTGAACGTATGGGGTATGTTGACTCGACCTCGCCATATGAGCGCGAAATTCAGGGATGCATCAGCGAGATTTACACCTGCTTCTAGGGCAATGTTCTATTGAATGAACGGATCTGGCAACTGTCTTGACTGGCACTTGATACAAGCAGCTCCGGCCTTTCCGGCTTCCATAGGATCGTTTTGCCGAAAGGCTCTAATTGCTGTGGTCACGGATTGCTGTAAGCAGCAACCAGGCGAGCAGGTATCCAATAGACGTAACGAGCAGAACGATGGTGATGTTCTTCAATTCCGTTGGGAGTTCCGCCTTGTCAGGATGGTTGGCTGGGACCACCACCTCGAGATAGAGCTGCTGCCGCCTGGCATCAGCCCTTGCCGTCTTGAGAGAGTCGAGCGCAGAAAGAAGTGCTTTATTGGAAAACTCCCGTTGCAATATCAACGCTTCATAATCGGCAATTCGCGGAGCGATGGAGCCATCTGTTCCAGCCATTTTTCCTTGCTCAAGCTTCAATTGCTCTTCGAGGGCGCTGATCCGGCTGGTGATGAAGGGAATGGAACTGGAATTAGGTGCAGTTTCCTTTGTTTCGGCAAGATTCGCACGCGACGCCGCCAATTCGGCACTCAACCGGCTCATCAGTTCGACAAGCGAAACCGAATTTTGCCCCGGGTCGATCATCAGCTCCTTGTTGCGGAACAGGGTAATTGCCTTCTGCGCATCGATCATTCGTTGCTCGGCATTCGCAACTTCAGCGGTGGCGAAGCGGATTGCATCTCCCCTCGCCCGCTCGTTCATTTTGGAAAGCCGGTCGCTGCCAAGTTCAAGCAGTTTCACATTCATCGCATAGGCATCTTCTGCCCGGAAAGCCGATGTTTTGAGAACTGTTATACCGGTTGTGTCATTGTGAATGACCTGGACCCGCTGCGAATAATATCGATAGAGTTCTTCGAACAAACCTGTCTGCCAGGGGGCGGGAAACCGCGCGAAGATGTCTGCCTCAGGCCGATCGAAATAGCCCCGTATCGGCAGATCATCACTCATTCGCAGCAAGGCGTCACGGGAGCGGATATATTCCTGTGCAGAAAACGTGTCATCCTGCGACCGTGTAATCCCACTGTTCTGCAATAGATTGCCAAAACTGGATGATGAAGGCGGCGCAGAAACGCGCACAACAAAGGAAGACTGAGAAACATAAATCGGCGCGGCGATAAACAAATAATAAATGCTGACAGAGAGAACCGGAATGACAATGATGATCAAAGCAAAGCGCATTCGCCAAAGCTTGGATATCAATCCTCGTCTAGTCTTCTTTGCGGCCGGAACGAAAGAATTGGGAGCCAGACTATTTATGATCTTAATCCTTTATGGAATTGATACGAAAGCAGACAACGCATCATTCTCATTCCAAGAGAAGCAAAAAGAGTATAGGTCTAAAATATATGAGTTGTGAAGTACTTGGATCATCCTTGCGTTGATCAAAAGAACGTATATTGTTCATTTTGTCGCTTAGTGACTATAATTTAAAGAAGACATTCAATGGAAGCTGTTCCGTCGAAATCTAATAAGAACTCAGTTTTTATGACAGGCCTGCGCGCACAAACGCGTGTTTTAGGCGCATTGGTCATGCGTGAGATGATAACGCGGTACGGACGTGAAAATATTGGCTTCCTATGGCTGATTCTGGAGCCCATGATTCTGACATGCGGTGTCATGCTATTGTGGACTCTGATGAAGCACGAGGCACATGGCCTAACGGTCATCGCCTTCGTGCTGAGCGGGTATATGCCCCTCACCCTATGGCGTCATATTTCCTCACACATGGTGTCCTGTCTGCGTCACAACATTCCTCTGATGTATCATCGGCAGATCCGTTTGGCAGATGCGTTGATTGCGCGCGCACTGCTTGAAATTGGCGGTACGACCTTCGCACTGCTTGTCGTCTATTCTGGCGCATATCTGGCTGGATTCATCGATCCATTTGAGGATATCGGCCTCAATCTGGCTGGCTGGCTGTTCATGGCCTGGTTTTCGTTTGCGGCAGGCCTCATTCTGGCGGCTCTTTCGGAAATATTTGAGGTTGTCGAAAAACTGGTGCCACCTTTCCAATATCTGATGCTGCCCATTTCAGGCATGTTTTTCATGGTTTCCTGGCTGCCGCACGGCGTACAGAAACTCGCGCTTTACGTTCCAACGGTTCATTGTTTCGAAATGTTCCGCGCGGGTACATTTGGTAATGCCATCAAGGCTCATTATGACGTCTCATACATTTTCACCTGCTGCCTGATTACCACGGCAGTTGGCCTTTACCTTGTTGAGCACGTTAGAAAACATATCAAATTCGAATAGGCTCAAGGGAGCTTGTCTTTAGTGAACTAATCCAAACAGTGCCAGTGGAGGATACCTATGCGCGACACGAATGAAGATTGGGAAAAATTGGCGCAAGACAATGCCTATTGGGCTGTTCTGACTGAAGATGAATTCAAGCCGAAGAAACTCACAAAGAAACATATGAATGCATTTTTTGCGACTGGCCGCGCAGACATTGCAAACCTTACTACAAAAATCAAAGGCCTTATTCCTGACTTTTCGACGCCGGTGGAATCGGTCATTGATTTCGGCTGTGGTGTCGGGCGACTGCTGATACCCCTCGCCGAGCAAGCTACCACCGCCATCGGCATCGACATATCGGAAACGATGCGCGCCATTGCGTTGAAAAATGTTGCCAGTCACGGGCTCAACAATGTCCGCTGCGTGGAAACCCCGGAAATTCTCGTCAAGGAAGGGGTTAAGGTCGATTGGCTCAACAGCTATATCGTCTTGCAGCACATTGAACCGCGCCGTGGCTACTTCATCATCAACGATCTCTTGCAATGCGTTAAGAGCGGCGGCATTGCGTCATTGCACATCCCGCTTTTCAAAACGGCAAACCGTGCAGAATATTATAACGACCGGATGATGTACTTCCGCAACGACTACTACAAAAATGAAACCGTATTTATTGACAGGGACAATTACGGTCATCCCGATATCCAAATGTATGATTATGATGCCAATACGGTCATGGCCCTGTTTCACAAGAACCAGATGACCAATGTCCACCTTTTGCATGATCGATCAACCACGGGCATTCACGCTTACCACTTCATTGCACGGCGTGACTGAGGTTGAGTGTTGCTCGACTTATAGCGAGGCGTAAATATCAAAGGCAAATTTGACGTCGTCGAAGACGCGCCCCCGGCCATTTTTGAGCACAAGGGCAGATTTGCACTGGTCGGCGATGATATCGAGGGTATGTCCAACGATGATCATCGCCCGGTTTTTCCGTTTTACAAACAATTCATCGAACGACCGGCGCTGAAAGCGCTGGTCGCCAACGGCAATCACTTCGTCGATCAGGTAGCAGTCAAAATCGATTGCGAGAGACAGGCCAAAGGATAAGCGTGCGCGCATACCGGAGGAATAGGTCTTGATCGGCATTTGAAGATATTTGCCGAGATCGCTGAACGTCTCCACACAATCGCGGATTTCGTCAAACGGCCTGTTATAGATTCGCGATAGAAACCGCATGCAATCAAAGCCGGTCATCGAGCCACCAAAGCCGCCACTCAATGCGATTGGCCATGACAAGGACATGGACCGTGCGACGTGACCTGATGTCGGCATTTCAATTCCGGCGATCAATCTTACCAATGTAGATTTGCCCGCGCCATTGTGACCAAGGATGGCGATTTTTTCACCGGCGCGCACTTCAAAATTGATATTATCCAGAACCCGCCGGGTTCCGCCATGAATTGGGTATTCCTTAACCAGATTGTAAGCGCCGACAACACCGTTTTTCGACAGTCCTTCCTGGGCCGGAACATTGGTGGTGAATTGTTGCGGCACCCCGTCAGAGTCTTTGAAAACAATGGTTCCGGGATTGGTCATGTTTCAGCGTGATCATAAATCTGGTTGATCAGGAACCGAACAATCCAGAATGCCGAAAAGCACAGTGCAAAGATCAGCAGAATTGAATAGAGGCGTTTTGGATAAAGCGCGTAATCCGGTCGATTTGGATTGACGATTCGTTCCAGATAAAGCTGCTGCCTTTGCGCTTCAATCTTTGCATTCTCCAGCGATGTGGCTGAGGATTCCAGCATTCTCATCCCGAGTTCACGTTGCAGAAGCAATTGCTCATACTGAGCGATGAGAGGAGCCATGGACGCATCACCACCAACAATGCGCGCCCGCTCCGCGCTGATCTGCGTTTCCATCGCGTCAATGCTGCTGCGAAGTGACTGAATCTGCGGGCTTTGGGGAGCCTGTTGAATGAGTGCAGTATATTGAGCCTTGCTCTTGGCCACATCATCCGACAATTTGGCAATCATATCGAGCATCACAGCGGATTGTTTGCTCGGATCGATCATCGCCACCTTGTTGCGGAAGCCGGTCAATGACTTCTGAACGTCTGTCATGCGGCTTTCACTGTCAGTCATCTCAAGCTTCGCATAACGAATCGCATCCTGACGTGCGCGCTCATTGAGTTGGTTTATCAGCGTTTCGGCGCCTACAAGCAGCGCTTCAGTGAGTTTCTGCGCGTCTTCAGGACGGGATGCACGCACTTCCAATGTCGTGACGCCGCCGCTCGAGTCCGTATCAATAGTCATGATCCTGCGATAGTGCCTATAAAGAGCCTCTTCGGTCGCGTCGCTCCACGGACGGGGAAACCGGGTAAGGAAATCCGCTTCGGGCCGGGCGAGTAACTCCCTCAAATCGCTCCTTTCTTCCAACGTGGCGACGGCCGCGCGCGATTCAATATATTCCATCACCACATAGCTATCGTCCTGCGCACGAACAAAGCCCGTGCTTTGCAGAAATCCGCTGAGCATACCAGCTGCATTTCTGTTTGGACTGCGCACGACGAAGCGCGTCTCGGATGCATATTGAGGTGATGCGATGACGCCATAGTAAATGGTGGAAAGAGTCGTCGGAAGAACGACCATCAGGATAAGCAGCACATGCCTGCGCAGCAATGCAATCAAACGATCGCGCCGTTTGCCTTTGTGTGCGTCGCCAACCTCGGACTGGCCAAGGTCAACAAGCGTCATGTAGTCGAGGAATTCTTCGTTGGGACTGAGTCGCGTCATGCAATCACGCGCTCATAGGTTGAAGGGCAGATTCTGCAATGTTTGCTTGGCAATGCCAATCTCATACTGATCTCCACAACCGCATCAGAGATGTCTACTACGCCACAAGATATAGTGAAACTAAACATTCCGCAATTATAACCGTATGGAACTATTGATATAATTAAAGTTATCGCAATACAAATGTACGTTAGCAACCATACAAAAACAAATACATATCTTATTGTCGTAAATATACTTGTTCTGGCGGATTTAGTATAGCGCCATAAAAAACCGGATGAAATAACTATCTGAAATTGCGTTTGTTTTGGGTTCTGGTGGCGTAACGTCAAACAGGAACCGATTGCGAAGGGGCTTGACGACCTGTGAGGGAGAAATCCGGGCAATCTGGTATAATCGTTCCTTTTCCGATCCGCGGACGTGCAATTCGCTGCTTTACTTCAGAAAAACCACTTGTTCTTTTATTACAGGGTCCTGTTGGACCGTTTTTCCGTACGCTTGCTGGTTCATTTGAATCTGAGGGTTTTGACGTCCTCAAGATCAACTTCAACGGCGGTGATTGGCTGTTTTCCCATGGCCCCGGCACGCTTAATTTCTGCGGCTCAATGGATGCCTGGTCGGATTGGCTTGATACGTTCATTCGCAGCAGGCGGCCCGAAGCTATCGTGCTTTTCGGTGACAGCCGCCCCTATCACCGCCAGGCAATCATGGTTGCCTTGCGCGCCGGAGTGCCTGTTTCATCTTTTGAAGAAGGCTATGTGCGTCCCAATTTCATTACCTGCGAATGGGATGGAAACAATGCGCTTTCACCCCTGCGCAGGCCGCAGCCTGCACACCACGAAATTCCTGAACCAGAAATTGTAGAGCCGGTAAAGGGCAACCTGTTTCGGGCCATGACTCTGTTCGCAATTCGCTACTATCTGGCCAAGACCGCAGGGGCCGTCTTCTTTCGCGGCAATGTGCATCATCGAAGCCGCGGAATCCTGTCCGAGTCCATTCTCTGGACCCGGAACTTTTACCGCAAGATTCGTCATTATCCGGCAAACAACGAGATGATGCTGAATCTGATCGAGAACCTTGAAAACCAGTATTTCGTAGTTGCGCTGCAAGTTCATGACGACCAGCAATTGTTGCGGCATGGCCGCGGCTGGACAATGGAAAGGCTCATTACCGAAAGCATTCGCTCATTCAAGCGATTTGCATCACCGGCGCATCATCTCGTGATCAAAGTCCATCCAATGGATCGCGGACACAAAAGCTACCGCCCATTTGCAATGGAACTGGCCCGTATTGCCGGATGTGCTGACCGGGTGCATATCGTCGATGATGGTTCAATCGGGCTACTGATACGCCATTCCCTCGGACTGGTGACGGTCAACAGCACATCTGGCCTGCTCGCGCTGAACCACGGCAAGCCGGTGCTTTCCCTCGGCGAAGCGATTTATAACAGACGTGATCTCGTCTGGGGCAGATATAGCAATGATTTGGACGCCACAGCCGGGATCGACGATTTCTGGCTTTCGCCAATGCCGCCCAAGCGCGAAGCAGTCAAAGCCTTCAACAAGCGGATGCATGAAGAAAGCCTTGTCAATGGCAGCTTCTATCTACGCAACTTGATCGACATCACGACCAAACGCGTCGTGCGACGCATTCAGTCTGATTTGAAGGTCATCTCTGTCGATATCCCTTCGACAGAATCTGAACATCTGGCGGAAAGTCCCATTGGGAAAAAAGGAGCGGTGCAACAACAGGACATACTTTCCTCATTGTCCCCTGACCTTCCGAATTGACTGCCATGAATTTTGCAAGAACGTTCCCGCTTCCCCAGACAGTTCAGGTCAACCTTGACGGTGTTTTAGCCGAGAAAGCAAAGCAGACCGGCTGGTTGCCGCCGCAAGGGTCAGAACTTCTGGCATTTCTACCGACACGGCTTCGTTTCCCCCTCATCGGACCAGCTCTTGATGCGGTTGCCATCAAATCGGCGGAGCTGGTGTGGAATCGGGCGGACGGTATTGTGGGCTGGGGTGTAAAGCCTCTCGCACGCATGGCCCAGCGACTGGCTTTTATGCGCAATATTCCCTATTGGTCGTTGGAAGATGGCTTTCTCCGGTCCGTCGGCCTCGGCAAAGCGGGCGCACCGCCGGTCTCCATGGTCGCTGACGATCTCGGCGTCTATTTCGATGCGGCAAAGCCATCACGTCTGGAAGAATTACTCCAGCGCGGCGCAGAGAAACCGGATTTGGAGCGGGCACGCAATCTGCACGCACTGATCGTCGAACACCGGCTTACGAAATACAATCATCTGTTGGACTACAAGATTTCTCTGCCTGCAAGCCGTGGCAGACGCATTCTCCTCATTGATCAGGTTGCGGGCGATTACTCGGTGCCGGGAGCTGGTGCTGACGAACACGCCTTTCAGCGCATGTGGAACGAGGCCCGTGCCGTGCCCGGCGCAACCGTCCTCGTCAAAAGCCATCCGGACATTGTTGCAGGCTATTCCAAAGGCTATCTCAGCCACCTTCCCGGTCAACCGAACGTTCACTTTATCAATGAGAACGTTTCACCGCACGCGCTGCTCGATGTGGTGGACGAAGTCTGGACGGTTTCAAGCCAGTTCGGCTTCGATGCGATATTGCGCTCTGTGCCAGTGACCACGTTTGGCGTGCCCTTCTATGCGGGTTGGGGTCTTACGCGGGATTGGGCAGAGGGAGAGATTGCAACCAGGGCATTGCATCGTCGCAAGCGCAAAATCGGCCTTGATGCCTTTGTTGCGGCAACCCTGTTGCAATACCCACTCTATGTGGACCCGGTGACGAAACGGCCAACAACCGCTGAAAAAGCCGTTGATCGGCTTGTGGCTTGGCGTCGCCACGCGCTGGAGCGGCAGGGGAATTATCTCTGTGCAGGGTTCTCACGTCACAAACGGACGACCGTTCGCCACATGCTCACAGGCCCTTGGTCAAGCGTAACCTTTTGCAGCAGCAATCCGGGCAAGAAACAGCTGGCAAAAGCTGATTACCTTGTGCGCTGGGGCCAAAATGCAAACCTGCTTGCATCGGAAGAAAAGCTATCCGCTGCGATACCAGTTCTTCGCATGGAAGATGGCTTTATCAGATCTGCCGGTCTTGGCTCGGCCCTGACACCGGCCTCGTCGGTGTGTATCGACCGGGAGGCCGTCTATTACGATGCAACCCGCCAGAGCGGGTTGGAAAAATTGCTCCGGACAGCGCAATTTGATCAGCCATTGCTGGATAGAGCCGCCCGTCTGCGCCAGCGGATCATCGAGCACGGAATCACCAAATACAATCTGCGGTCCACCGTATCACCCGACTATCATGCGCTGGCGGCAGGCCGCCCCATCATTACGGTCGCGGGACAGGTGCCCGATGACGCCTCGTTGCAGTTCGGCCTTACCAACGGCGTTTCAAATATTGAATTGCTGAAGATCGTGAGAAAACGACGCCCGGATGCCTTCCTTGTCTACAAGGAACACCCGGATCTCCTTGCCGGGAAGCGCAAGGGGCTCTCCGATGCAACTGTTCTTGCCAAAACTGCAGATCTGGTTGTCGGTGACGTGGCCGTCGATCGTCTTCTGGACGCCAGTGATGAAGTGCACGTAGCCACATCACAGCTGGGGTTTGAAGCCTTGATCCGGAGACGTCAGGTCTGGTGTTACGGATTGCCGTTCTATGCGGGCTGGGGCCTGACCCATGACGGTGTAACCCCGCTTCGCCCGCGCCGTACGCTTTCGCTCGATGAGCTGATTGCAGGGGTACTCATTCTCTACCCGCATTATCTGTCCGGCGAAACCGGACTGCCCTGCGAGGTCGAAGACGTCATCGATGAAATTCACGCAATGCGCAACAAAAAACGCAGTCTTATACGCCGGTCATTGCACCGGATGGGGTGGGCATGATGAACGCAATTTCAATGGACATTTCCCGGCTAATCGGTCGATCACATTACTCGACACCAACGGGTATTGATCGCTTTGAGCTGCAATATGCCCATTGGGCCAAGGCGCGCAGTTCCTTCTTTGTTGAAATGGGGCGCAACAAACCAATAGCGATTAATCAGGGCCGCGCAACAGGGCTTATCACCGATCTCAGTGCGCGGTGGTCAGGAACGGCGTTGAGCCCGAAGCAATCGACGGAGCTTGAGAAGATTTATGCGGCCATCGATGGGCATATATCCTGGTGTGATATCAAATGCGCGTCCAATAGCGCGCAGCCGACCAAGGTAAAGCAGTGGAGACTTGCAGCGGGCAAGGCTTTGCGAACATTTCTTCCAGCAGGCCCGATGGAACGGAATGCCCCATTTGTGCATGTCTCACATACAAATCTCGATAGGCCCGCAGCCTTTTCCTGGCTCGATGCGAAACGGCAAAGCGGTGTCTTCTACGTCCACGACCTTATTCCTGTTACCCATCCGGAATTTGTCCGCGCAAGAGAACCGCAACGGCACCTGCGAAGGATGGATACGGTCTTGCGTCATGCGGGTCTGGTGCTTTGTAATTCCCAGACAACCGCCCGCTCACTGCGTTCATTTGCCGAAGAACGGGGGCGCACCGCACCACCCATCGCCATTCTCCCGCCGGGTATCGAAAATAGCTTTCGCTATGCGAGCCGAACAGCAACGCCGCGCACAAGAAACCCCTATTTTGTCATTGTTGGCACAATCGAACCCCGCAAGAATCACATCCTGCTGCTGCAATTGTGGCGCTGGCTCGTCGAGCGGGATGGAGCAGACGCGCCGCGTCTGGTGATCGCGGGCAAACGCGGATGGGAAAATGCACAGGTATTCGCGACATTGGATCGATGCCCGCAGCTGCGCAATATGGTGATTGAGGTATCGGACCTCGGGGACGCTGCATTGGCCGATCTGATGTCCGGAGCCGCTGCCCTGCTGGCACCTTCCTTTGTCGAAGGGTACGGCATGCCTGTAGCAGAAGCCATGGCAACTGGCACACCGGTCATCGCATCCGACATCCCGTCCCACAGGGAAATCCTGGGCGATCTGGCCATACTGCTCGATCCCAGCGATGGCCTTGGTTGGCGCGCTGCGGTTGATGCCCATACCAGTGAATATCGCAACAAATCGCGCCATACATCACAAGATTGGAATGGACATTTTAAAGTATTGGATGAATTGTTAGCGGATGCCGTGCAAACTTCACGGTAACAGACTGAGTTTCACTTGATGTAGCAGATGAATTCCAATGAATGTGAAGGCGTCATGACGAGTTACAATGATATTTTAAATTGCTACAAATTTATCCTTGGACGTGAAGCAAACCCTGAAGAACAAAAAATAATATCCGAGAACCTGCTTAATATCTCGGATATCCCGTTTGGCGAACATCGAAGGAGATTCCTGTCTTCTACGGAGTTCCACCAAAGGCATGCAGAGGTTATTTTTAATAACTTCGTTCGCAAGAGCATTGAGGTGCTCTACGAAACAAAGGACAACTTCAAGATTTATCTGGATTTACGCCAGTATCACATGACGTTTGGCATCTTTAACGGCCAGTACGAAAAATTCGATATCGACATCATCAAGGCTGTGACCCCCGACAAGGGTGTGTTCTTCGATGTGGGCGGCAATGTCGGATATTATTCGCTTTCCGTTGCGACCAAACCCAATTTCTCCGGCAAGATCGTTTCATTTGAGCCCTTGCCGCATCTCTGGAATCTGTTCAGCAAGTCAATCGTCGAAAACAAACTTTCGAAAATCGTCACGGTACACAAACTGGCACTTGCCGATGCACCGGGAACCATGGAACTGAACACAGCCGAGCATACGGTCAATGCCGGAGCGACCAGTCTTATCGCCGGTTCCGGAAACACAAAATCCGAGCGCAGCACGAAAGTGGAAACACTGGATGCGATGGCCAAAGGTTTGAAGCCTGATTCCATCAAGATCGATATTGAAGGTGCGGAAGGCCTGTTTTTCGCTGGCGCTGTCAAAACCATTCCTGCATCGAACCCGACAATGCTTGTCGAGGTCAACCGGGAAGTGCTTGCCACGCTCTCCAAGACCACCCCCGGCAGGATTTTTGACCGGTTGGCAGGCTGGGGTTACGAGGTCTGGGAAGTGCTGGAGGATTCTGTGCGGCAATTGCCAACAGCTCAGGCTATCGACACGGCTTTCCCGGCAGGACGTGTTGCGAACATTCTGGCTATTCATCCCGATCGCAAACACGACGTCGCTGAACGGCTCAAGACACTCAACCTCACGCTCTGACAGCCAAAACCACCTGATACATTTCTTTCCTGATCTCTCCATCTTGGGCTATAGCTGCGCAAGATGGAGGAATCGGCATGCAAATCATTAACAGGGTCATGGTTGGAGAATCTCTGGTTGGCGAAGGCAACGAAGTTGCCCATATCGACCTGTTGATCGGCCCGCGTGGCAGTGCGGTGGAGACGGCTTTTTGCAATGCCCTCACCAACAACAAGGACGGTTTCACTTCTGTTCTGGCGGTGATCGCACCGAATCTGCCCTGCAAACCAAACACTGTGATGTATAATAAAGTGACGATCCGGGGCGCAGGACAGGCCGTCCAGCTATTCGGCCCGGCGCAATCCGGCATTGCCAAGGCAGTTCGCGATTCCGTCGCGGACGGCATCATTCCGCAGAACGAAGCAGACAACCTTTTCATCTGCGTTGGCGTTTTCATCCATTGGCAAGCACGGGATGACGCCAAGATCCACGACTATAATTATCAGGCAACCAGGGAAGCCATCCAACGGGCAGTGTCGGGTCATCCAACCGCTGCGGAAACGCTGGCAGCGGCTCGCTGAGGCAGTCTATTGATGATCGCGGCGACGCGGCGATGCGGGTACCGTTGGCAATGCGGGTTTGACGGGAGCGATCTGTGCCTCGCGTTTTCGCTCGATCTCTACGCCAACACCGCCGGGTCCAAGTTCAAGCTTTTCAGCGCGAACGATGACACGGGTCACACGCGGATTTTCCAGAATGAATGCCGCCACGCGCTCCGCAAGAGTTTCCGATAGCTCAATATGCCCACGCGCAACAATCGTGCGAATACCGTCCATGATAAGATCATAGGAAACGATGTGACGCATATCTTCAGGATTGCGTGTCACCCGCAAGACTTCGGCAGTCACATCGAACCGCACCTTCTGAGCGATGCCATGCTCGAAACTGTAGGCACCGATATGAACGGGCAAGACGAAATCGCGGACAAAAATCTTGTCGGTACCAAGCCCTTCTTCTGCCGGATCGGGGAAATAGCCACGGGCTGCCAGCAGTTGATAATCAACACCGGGAGCAAGATTGGTCTGGCGTTCTTCCGGAATGAGTTCGCGTATTCTGGTTGCCGCCTGCGCACTGATTGCGCGTGAGTTCGCCGGGTCAAGAAGCGCTTCACGAAAACCCAGAATATCGAGTTGAAAACTCAATAATCTGGGAATGTCAGGGGTCTCGAGCGCTCCGGCTACGCCAACCAGCATCGAATGCACGTGACACTCACGCACAAAAGCATCGATAGTTGAAAGAGGCAGATGGTTGAGCAGTCGCGATCCATTGCCGGTGTCGAGCATGACAGCATGGAAACCCTGCGCCACCAGCCCGGAAACATCCGGCAGATCATCAGTGATATCCGTATGAACAACGGCAATCCACTTCGTTTTGCCAAAATCAGGCAATGAGCCGGGAGGAGCTGAAACTTCTATGGGAAGCTTGATGAAATCGATATCAAGCGCCCGCAGTTCAGCCGCATGCGATGTGAGCGCTGCCCATGCCAGTGTTGTGCACAGGAGAGCCTTATCTCCAATCGCATCTGCATAGAGTCGCAATGCCTCCGGATCAGATACCGGCACATCAATCACGTCGGCACCGCATTGAAGGACAATCTCAGCCTCTTCAAAACTATGAATGGTCACGAGCATCTTGGTCATGGGCAAAAACCTCCGGATGCACCATGAACTACATACATCGGCGCATTGTTGCGCCGATCATGACGCCATGAAATGGCGTCATTGCGAAACATTGCGCTTATTTCAGTGCCAGCTCAGGACAACCTTGCCTGAATTTCCCGAACGCATGGCATCGAACCCGGTCTGAAAATCATCAATCGGCAGGCGGTGCGTAATGATCTCGCTGAGATCGAGCCCGCCTTGCACAAAAGCAATCATCTTGTACCAGGTTTCGAACATCTCACGTCCGTAGATACCCTTCAGATTGAGCATCTTGAAGATGACCTTGTTCCAGTCGATCTCAAAGCCTGTTGGTGCGATACCAAGGATGGCAATCTTGCCTCCATTGTTCATCTTGTCGATCATATCGCGGAACGCCGGGGCAGCACCGGACATTTCAAGTCCCACATCGAAACCTTCCGTCATGCCGATCTGGCGCATCACATCCGTAAGGTTCTGCGACGAAGCATCAACGACGTAGTCGATACCAAGCTTCTTGGCGAGTGCAAGGCGAACCGGATTGATATCGGTTATGACAACCTTGCGCGCTCCGGAGCGCTTCGCAACCAGTGCGCCCATGATGCCGATCGGTCCAGCACCAGTGACAAGAACATCTTCGCCAACCAGATCAAAACTCAGCGCCGTATGAACGGCATTGCCGAACGGATCGAAAATTGCGGCGATCTCGTCAGAAATATCATCGGGGATTGGCACGACATTATATTCGGGAATGCAAACATATTCGCCGAATGAACCGGGCCGATGCACACCAACACCAAGCGTGTTGCGGCAAAGATGCCCCCTGCCCGCCCGGCAATTGCGGCACGTACCACAAACGATATGGCCTTCACCGGAAACCCGCTGTCCAACCTTGTATTTCGTGACAGCCGAGCCAATATCGGCAATCTCACCGCAAAATTCATGCCCGACAACCATGGGCACGGGTATCGTTGCCTGCGCCCACTGATCCCAATTATAGATATGAACGTCCGTACCGCAGATTGCGGATTTCTTCACGCGGATAAGCACATCATTGGGACCCGGCTCCGGCACAGGAACATGTTCCATCCAGATGCCAGGTTCGGCTTTTGCCTTTACCAGTGCCTTCATCATATTCGACATGGTTTTTTTCCTATTTGATGATGCCGAGATCACGCCCGACTTCCGCAAAGACGTCTATAGCGCGGGCGACATCTTCGGTTGTGTGGGCAGCAGACATTTGCGTGCGAATACGCGCCTGACCTTTCGGCACGACCGGGAAGGCAAAGCCGACGACATAGACGCCTTTATCAAGCATGCGCGATGCCATTTCCTGTGCCAGTGATGCATCGCCAAGCATCACGGGAATGATCGGATGATCGGCACCGGCAAGCGTAAAGCCAAGCTTGGTCATATCCTTGCGGAAATGTGCGGCATTGGCGCTGAGACGCGCGCGCAATTCGGCACCCTGATCGATCAGATCGAATACTTTCAGCGATGCAGCGGCAATAACCGGTGCAAGCGTATTGGAGAAGAGATAGGGCCGCGAGCGTTGACGCAGCCAATCCACCACCTCTGCCTTACCTGACGTATAACCACCCGAAGCACCGCCCAGAGCTTTGCCCAGCGTGCCCGTGATGATATCGACCCGGCCTTCCACGCCGCAATATTCAGCCGAACCACGGCCATTCTTACCGACGAAGCCAACCGCATGGCTGTCATCGACCATGACCATCGCGCCGTATTTTTCTGCGAGATCGCAAACGCCCTGAAGATTGGCGATAATGCCATCCATGGAGAAGACGCCATCCGTGGCAATCAACTTGAATCGGCTGCCTTCGGCTTTCTTCAACTCTTCTTCAAGCGCCGCCATATCATTATTGGCGTAGCGGAAGCGCTTTGCTTTTGACAGGCGGACGCCATCGATAATGGAGGCATGGTTGAGCGCATCGGAAATGATCGCATCTTCTTCGCCCAGCAGCGTTTCAAACAGACCGCCATTGGCATCGAAACAGCTGGAATAAAGGATCGTATCTTCAAGACCGAGAAAGCTGGAGATGCGCGCTTCGAGCTGCTTGTGCTCTTCCTGCGTGCCGCAGATGAAACGAACCGAAGCCATGCCATAACCGTAACGGTCAAGCGCTGCCTTTCCGGCCTCTGCCAGCTCTTCATTGTTGGCAAGGCCAAGATAGTTGTTGGCACAGAAATTCAGAACCTTCGCACCACTGGAAACCTGGATTTGTCCGGCCTGCTTGGAGGTGATGACGCGCTCGGACTTGTAAAGTCCTGATTCCTTCAAGCCCTTCAGCTCGGTCGTAAGGTGATCAATGAATTGCTGTGTCATGATCCGTATGGTGTCCTGCTTGGTTCTTCCGGCAACGGGCCGTGGCGGTTGTGCGTATTCGGATATTCGCAGGCAGTGTCATCTCACGATCGGATGAATGTCTCAAGCCCCAGATTGAACAGCGGTCGAACCGCACCAAGAATAGCAAAATCCTCACTCGATTTGTCGGCCACCAGTATAGGCAGTTCGAGTGTTCCGATCAGCCCTTCCGCCTGAAAGGCACTCTCGAATGCTTGCCAAACATCCGCATTGGCAATGAACGGACCTGTCACGATGACCCGTTTCGGGAAGAGCAGGCGGCAGACATTGGCCAATGACCGGGCCATCAGCTGCAGCGCTGTTCGTATATCAGGCATGTCGAGCAACGAGCGTTCCGACAATTGCCCCGATAATGTCTCTTCATCTTCTGCAAGATCAGGCCAGATTGCGCGCATCTGGGGCAAAAGGGCCCACAGGGCCGCCGCGGTTTCCAGACATCCATGATTGCCGCAACCGCAAGGCCGGTCATCCAGCAGATTAAAACGCCAGTGGCCAATTTCTCCGAATGGGCCGCCAGCACGGATGAACGGATCACCATTGACGCTATAGGCCAGACCAATGCCCCAGCCCCAATGCAGCAGCAAAGTATTGTCTGTGCCATAAACAGGGTCCTGCAATACGCGCGCATTGAGTTCCGCATCGAGGTGACGACAGACGAGAACCACAGGTGTCACAGGCGCGAGCGCCGCTGCAATGTCAAAATCTCTGAGGTCCGGCCAGCGCGACGTCAGCAGCCAAGTCTTGGCTTTCACATCGACAACGCCGGATACGGACACGGATGTACCGATGTGCTGCATCCCCAATGGGCACTTGCTGGCCAATAATTGGACCAGTTCCTGCATTGCGGCTGCCATCCGGTCACGGTCCACATCGGATGGAATATCAAGACTTTCGCGTGCGAGCGTCTGCCCGCCAAAATCAACAAGTGTGCCACGCAGTGATCGGCTGGATACGTGAATGACCGTTGCCCCAAAACGTTTGACGTTGAGACCGATCTGCACGGCAGGTCTTCCCCGCCCGCTTTTCTCGCCCGCTGTCTCCAGAAGCAAGCCGCGCGCAATCAGATCACCCACCACTTTCGATGTGGTGGTCGAAGTCATGTCGAGCGTTTCGGCAATGCCGGGGCGGGAGTGCTGGTTGCCGTCCGAAATCAAAGCAATGACGCGTGCACAATCGCGCTGGTGAGCGTCGTCATAGTGCGTTTCGTCTATCGTTAAAATCATGCGGAAACAGCCTCGATCTTATTTTTGAATAATATTATTCTAAAATAGCTTGCGATGCCAGGGATAGCTATGCTTACAATGGCCAACACGCTGAAAAGCATATGCAAGAAGGTTGGTAAAGCCCATGGTTGATACGCGCATTTTATCGGACAAGCAGAAACTTGGCGCGACGGGGGCTGAGCTGGGTGCAGCTGCCATCCGTCAGGCGATTGCGCAAAAGGGTAAAGCTTCAATCATTGTCGCCACAGGTGCCAGCCAGTTCGAACTCCTGCAAAACCTTGTGGCGGCTGAGGATATTGACTGGTCAAAAGTCACGGCATTCCATCTCGATGAATATGTCGGCATGGACATCACCCATCCTGCGAGTTTTCGCAAATATCTGCAGGTGCGATTTATTGCCCCCTTGGGCGGTAAGGTTACGTTTTATCCAGTAAATGCCGAGATTGATCCACAGGCAGAGGCGCAGCGGTTGAGCAAAATCATTGCCGAGCATGATATCGATGTGTGTTTCGCCGGTATCGGCGAGAACTGTCATCTGGCGTTCAACGATCCGCCTGCGGATTTCGATACGGATGAGCCCTATATCGTCGTGACGCTGGATGAAGCCTGCCGCAAGCAGCAGATGGGTGAAGGCTGGTTTCCGTCTCTGGAATCAGTGCCGCAGCAGGCAATCTCCATGAGCATCAGGCAAATTCTTAAAAGCCGCTTGATCATCCTTTCTGTACCTGATGAGCGCAAATCACGGGCTGTGAAGGATGCGCTTGAAGGCCCGGTTGATCCACGTTTCCCGGCTTCAATCATCCAGAGCCATCCGAACACAGTTTTGCTGCTCGATCCAGATTCAGCGTCGAGACTGGCATGATCACAGGCGGCCTTGTCGATATTCAGGTGAATGGTTTCGCCGGCGTGGATTTCAACTCCACGGGCCTCACACCTGAAGCACTCGACCATGCATTGGAGGCAATGCGGGCAACGGGTGTAATCACATGCCTGCCAACGATTATCACCGCCTATCCCGATGAACTGGAAGCCCGGTTTTCCGCGCTGGATCATTGTGTGAATTCAAGCCAACTCGGACCTTCAATGTGTCCGGGATATCACCTTGAAGGTCCGTTCCTTAATCCGGCGCAGGGTTTTTCCGGGTGTCATCCGGCTGGCGCCATGACATCAGCGGACCCGGCGCTGGTTGCTCACCTTCAAAGCAAGATCGAAAGGCCAATCCTTCTCGTCACCGTCGCACCTGAAATATCCGGCGGCCTCGACTTTATCAGGGCTATGACGGCGCAAAATATTCTGATTGCGATTGGCCATTCGTCGGCTGATTTCGCCATGGTTGATGCGGCGGCAACAGCGGGTGCAACCATGTCCACCCATCTGGGCAACGGTCTGCCACAGACAATGGCAAAGCTTAACAATCCTCTTTTTGCACAACTTGGCGAAGACCGGCTTCTGGCCACTTTCATCGCCGATGGCATTCATCTTCCGCCCAAAGCGCTGAAATCGCTGATGCGCGCCAAAGGCTTTGAACGCTGCGCTTTGGTGACTGACGCCGTTGCCGCCGCCGCTGTCCCCGCCGGTATCTATGATTTCGCGGGCATGCGCATTGAGCGCGCCGAAGATGGCACCGTCCGTTTGCCCGGCACGGTGGGTCTCGCCGGGTCGTCTCTCCGTCTCGATGATGCAGTCCGTAATCTCGTGCATTGGGGCATAGCAAGCTTCGAACAGGCGGTCGAGATGGCTTCAAAACGATTGCTGGATGCACTGAAGCCAGTCTTGCGCGCCCGCAACATCACCCTCCCGCATACGGAGATTGAATGGTCCGAAACAATGACCGTTCGCAGTGTCCGTATTGGCGCGGAGGTCAAGCACTACAACTGAAATATCCAAGAACAATAAAGGGGAATGCAAATGGGAAATGATCAGTTTCGAATAAACCGCCGGATATTGCTCGGCGGCATGACCGCATCCGCAATGGCAGGCGCAATACCGGCGTGGGCAAAGTCGCCCACCCTGCCCGCAGCGCCCGTTGTGATTACGGTGATGGATGTGGGCGGTGCGCTCGCGCTGATGCAGCCAGCCTTCGAAGAATACGCCAAGACCTATCCGGAGCGGGCATCACGGATCATCTTCACCAAAGCGCCCGTCACGGAGCTTGCTGGCAAGCTCAAGGCGCAGCAGAGCGCGGGTCGCGTCGATATTGATATCGTGCTCACGGGCAGCGATGGCTTGGCCGCAGGGCTTGCCAATGAGACATGGCTGAAGATCCTGCCGGATTTTGCCGACAAATTTCCGGGCATCGAGGAAAACTACGAACCGGCAGCGCTCGCCCTGCATAAGGCGCAAGGGGACGGATTTGGAGTGGTCGTCAATTATTATCCCTCCGGGCCATTGATTGAATATGATCCAGAGCGCGTGAAAAAGGTGCCGACCAGCGCAGAAGAATTGCTTGCATATGCCAAGGAAAACCCCGGACGTTTCATGTATGCGCGCCCGACCAATTCTGGTCCGGGTCGCACATTCATGATGGGTCTGCCCTATATTCTTGGCGACAAGGACCCGCAGGATCCCGTTAATGGCTGGGACAAGACATGGGCTTATCTCGCCGATCTTGGCCAGTATATCGATTATTACCCTGCGGGCACTGGCGCCACGATGAAGGAATTCGGCGAAGGATCGCGCGATATCATCATCAGCACCACCGGTTGGGACATCAACCCGCGAGCGCTCGGCATTGTGCCTGAAACTGCCAAGATCGGAACCCTCAAGGGTTTCCATTGGGTCTCGGACGCCTTCTTCATGTGCATACCCAAGGGCATAGCGGACGACAAGGCTGCAGTTGTGCTTGACCTTATGGCCTTCCTGCTCACGCCAAAGGCGCAGGCTTATTCCTATGACGAAGGTTATCTCTATCCGGGTCCCGCCGTGAAAAACGTACCCCTGTCGATGGCCCCGCAACACAGTCAGGATGTCATCAAGCAGTTTGGCCGGGAAGAATATGCCGGGCTGATCGCCAACAACCCCATCGAACTGCCGTTGAAACCAGACAAGATGGTCGTCGCGTTCCGCAAATGGGACGAACTGGTCGGATCAAAGAAATCGAAGTAAACGCCACGGGATCATGGCGGGCAACTGCCGTGATCCCTATTGCACCTGTACCAGATGTCCAGCCGAGACCTCATTGTATTGCCGGACAGGCACAACAAAATCGGGTGTGCGCACCGGGCTTTTGATCTCGTCATTGGAGACAGGCCGCTTGATACCCCGCCGGGATGGATCAGGTACAGGCACAGCAGATATCAGCTTTTTCGTATAGGGATGCTGCGGGTTCTCAAAGATGGCTTCGCGCGAACCAATCTCGACGATCTCACCAAGATACATGACGGCAATACGATGGCTGACCCGTTCCACCACGGCTATATCATGCGAGATAAAGAGATAAGCGAGGTTCAGGCTTGCCTGCAGGTCGAGCAGTAGATTGATCACCTGCGCCTTGATCGAGACATCCAGCGCCGACACCGATTCATCAGCCACGATCAGCTTGGGATCAAGTGCCAACGCCCGGGCAATGCACACGCGCTGTCTCTGGCCACCGGAAAACTCGTGCGGATAACGGCTTGCCATGTCAGCATGCAGACCGACGCGCTCCAGAAGATCGGCGACACGATCCCGCGCCTGCGCACGCGTTCCGAGCCTATGCTCAAGGTAGGGTTCGGCAATCGCAGCACCAACCGGGATACGCGGATTGAGGCTGGCAAACGGGTCCTGAAAGATCATCTGCATGCTGCGACGCATATCACGCAGCCGCTTCGGTTCCATGGTTAGAACATCTTCTCCGTTGAGCAGAACCTCACCGCTTTGCGGCTGCACCAGCCGCATGATGGAACGCCCGGTGGTGGACTTGCCGCATCCGGATTCGCCAACCAGCGACAGCGTCTCACCCGGTTGCAGGGTAAACGACAAGTTCTCTACCGCATGAACGCGGCCTTCCAACTGCCCGAACATCCCAGAATGAATATTGAAACGGGTGGTGAGGTTCTTCACTTCGAGCAACGGTTTGACTTCAGTCTTGACGGTATCCGCTGCCTCAACGGGAATGTCCGAGGTGCCGGTTGCACGATCAACAACGGGAAAGCGCAAAGGACGCTTAAGCCCTTTCATCGATCCAAGAATGGGAACGGCCGAGAGAAGCGAACGTGTATAGGGATGTTCGGGGCGGGCAAATATATCTTCGGTTTTCCCTGTTTCCACCGCTTCGCCATTATACATGACGACAGTGCGGTCGGCGATTTCAGCGACCACGCCCATATCATGGGTGATGAAGAGAACCGACGTTCCCTCCTCCTCCTGCAACAGTTTGATAAGATCAAGAATCTGGCCCTGAATGGTCACATCGAGCGCCGTGGTCGGCTCGTCGGCAATCAACAGCTTTGGCTTGCTGGCCAGAGCCATGGCAATCATCACGCGCTGGCGCATGCCGCCAGAAAACCGGTGCGGATATTCGTCAAAACGCGATTTCGCTGCGGGGATGCGCACCTTTTCGAGAAGCCGGATAGTCGCAGCTTTTGCGTCCGCCCGCGACATGGAGGAATGACAAAGCAGGGCTTCGCTGATCTGCTGCCCGACCGTGAACAGCGGATTGAGGCTGGTCATTGGCTCCTGAAAAATCATGGCAACGTCATTGCCACGTACAGCCCGCATCTGGTTTTCAGGAAGTGCAAGGATGTCCTTGCCACCAAGCATGATCTTGCCTTCGATGCGGCTCTTGTCCTTTTGCAAAAGCCGCATGATCGACAGAGATGTCACGCTCTTGCCCGAACCGGATTCGCCAACAATAGCCACCGTCTCTCCCGGCGCCACGTCAAACGAGACATTACGCACGACAGGCCGCCATTTGCCATCGGACTGGAAGGATGTCGTCAGATTGGAGACGGACAATACAGGGGCCAGTGAATTTCCCCTGTTATCCGGATATGAAGGCTGACGATTTTCCATAAATACTAATCCTTTCCGCTGGCAGATGACGGTGCGCTGATCAATCGGGCCAGCGCATGAGACCGGCCATGCGGCGCGTGTACCGGTTTTCAACAGGTGTCGAGATGATCTCGTTGGACGCGCGCGCCTTGCCGAGTTCCTCGACCAGACGGGTTGCCACAATGGTTTCTTCGCCGGGGTGCAGATTGCAGGGGTCCATGTAGAAATAGCCATGCTCGACCTCATGATCGCGAACGATTACCGGGCGCGAACCCTGCGCCAGTGCGTCGGCCAAGTCCCACGCACTGATATGCGCAGCCTGCGGCTCGATGATAACGCGGATGCGGTCGAGCGGATTGTTTGTTGGATCGGGTTCGATGATTGTTGTCACACCGGGCTTGCCCGCAAGCGTCTGCTGCCAGAGATTGAGATAGCCGGTTTCCCGTTCGCGAATACCCGCATGGTCGCGTTTTTCCCATGCTTCCAGCGCAGCGATGGTTCCAAGAATGCTTTCCTTGCCCACCTTCATGCCACGGCCAATGCCCATGTTCTGCAGAAAAGTGTTGCGGACGAAATCCTTGGCACCGGCAACGATTCCGCCTGTTGGGCCACCAAGAAATTTGTGCGCGGAATAGAGCGCGATATCCGCACCCTGTTCCAGAAAGATTTTGAGATCATATTCAGAAGCTGCGTCAACGATGACAGGCACACCGCGTGCGTGGCAGACTTCCGCAAATTTCTTCAGGGCAACGAGGCCATACTGAACGGTATGATGCGATACAACAAAGACAGCTGCCGCCGTGCGCTCGTTGATCGCTCCGTCAAGATGGTAGGGGTAGCAGGATGTTGCCTGACCGACCAGAACTGCCTTGGCACCGGCAAGCCGGATACCCTGATCTACAGGCGCACCGTAGCTGACCACATGGCCCATCTGGATAATAACTTCGTCCTTTAAACCCGTCGTATCAGGCAAGCGTTCGATGGCGGCAAGATCATTGCCTGTCATGGCGGCTGCCACTGCGAGACTGATACCAGCCGAACAGGACGCAGTAACAAAGCCCGCCTCGCCGCCCGTCAGGCGGGCAATCACCGGGCTCGACCTTTTCTGCAGATCATTGACCTCGACAAATTGCGGCAGGATTGCCGTCATGGCGGCAACAGCCTCCGGCACCACAATCGAAGCACCCAGCGATGTCATCGTTCCCGAAACGTTGATAACGGGTCGCAACCCCAACGTTTCACGGATATCATCAGGGTTATGAGAGTCGGTCATGCTGTTCTCCTCGAAATGTTGCCGCTTGCAACGCATTCCATTTGTCAGGCATATATGCCACTATAATGTAATAGACTGTTTGAAGACCAATCGATCCTGCCAGGAGCCTGAACGTGGACGCAAAGACATCAGACATGGATGCCACCCGCGATTTTGAAAAAAACGAAAAACCTGATGCCACCGCTCGCCGTTCGCGTGTCAGCGGCATTGATCGAGCCTTGCAGGTTCTGGATCATCTGTATGAAACCGGTAGCCCGGCTGGTGTTTACGGGATCGCCAAGGCCATCGGCGCGCCGCTTTCCACGGTTTACGTCATCATTGATGATCTGGTCGAAAAAAACCTTCTCTCGCGCAACAATGACGGTTCCGTCTGGCTCGGCGCACGGCTTTATCATTATGGCCTCGCCTATGCCCGTTCGCTGGATTTTCTGGATGTGGCCAATCACGAGATGCACAATCTCAGCCGTGTTTCGGGCGAAACCGTGCAGGTTTGCGGCCGCGATGGCGATCATATGATGGTTCTGGCCATGGCCGACGGCCCCGGTCATTTCCATGTCACCTCGCGCGTCGGCACCCGCGTTCCACTCAACTGGACCGCTTCGGGCCGTTTGCTTGTCGGCCATCTGCCTGAAGCGGAACGGCTGGAGCTTTTCAAGCGCTGCGCCAAATCCTCGCCCACTGGCCGTGCCGTCATCGAACCGGCGGCGTTGTCGAAAGCCGCTGGAGAAGCGCTGCAATCGCGCATCTCCATTCAGGCGGGTGAATCCGACTACGCCGTCGCCTGTGTTGCCTCGCCGGTTTGCGACGACAAGGGCATCTGCGTTGCCACCATTTCCATCGTTCTGCCCGAACAGAAGATTGCCGATAACCCCGTGCGCTATACGGCCGAGGTCAAGGCATCTGCTGAACGGATCGAAACCGTGATGGGCTGGCGCAGTCATTCCTGATCCTATGCTTTCAAGGCGATGATCGCCTCGATCTCCACAGTGATGTTGCCCGGTAGCGAGCCAAAGCCCACAGCCGAGCGGGCATGCTGTCCCGCATCGCCGAACACATCGATCAGCAGATCGGAACATCCGTTGATGACAAGTGGATGATCCGCAAAATCGGGAACGGCATTGACCATGCCGAGCAGTTTGACCACCTGTTTGACCCGGCCAAGATCACCCAAAGCCGTATGCAGAACCGCCAGCAGGTTGATCCCTGTCAGCCTTGCATGGGCATAAGCATCATCGACGCTGACGGTATCGCCAACCTTGCCGGTGTGCATAAAGCCATCATCCTCACGCGGGCCCTGGCCCGACAGGTAAAGCATATTGCCTTCCTGAATATGGGTGACGAAATTGGCAATCGGACGTGGCGCTGGAGGCAATACAATACCCAGCGCTTTCAGCCTGTCGTAAGGAGATGTGCCAGCTTCAATGGCTGGACTGGATGAATGGTTCACGCGAGCTCCTTAGCGGTATGAATAGGTATGACGGTGATTGACCAGTTCAGGGTTCACCGGTTGATAGCGGCTGGCCGCGATGGTCTCTGTTCCCAGAACAACCATGCGCGGCTCGAACAGTTTGTGAAGCGTCGCCTTGTAGCCCAGTGAATCGATAACGCTGAGGTCTGAATCCACAAGTTCAAAGATCGTAAATTCGGCTGGCTTGCCGACCTCCAGAAGATTGTCCGTCGGCAGGCCGATGGCCGATGCCGGCGAAAGCGTGACGGCTTCCACGACCTTCTCGAATGGCATGCCGACACTCAGAAGCTTCGACATGGTGGTTCCCAAATCCCACACGGAATAGTTCAGGCTGTGCAGGTGAATGTCCGTCGAGATGGAGAATGGCAAAAGTCCACGGCTGATCGCGACTTCCGCCACGCGGAACGAGAATGATGCACCGCCATGGCCAATATCGAGCCGAATGCCTTCACCGGCACAGCGTTCCGCCAGTTCAAACAGATCATCGTCTTCGATAATGCTGCTGCCGACCTTGCCGTTGAAGCAATGGGTGATGATGTCGCCCGGTCCCAAAATCTCCAGCACTTCGTCATAAAGCGCTGGTGGTTCACCCACATGCACCATCATCGGAAGCTTGAGGATTTTCGCGACCTTCTTGCCAACCTTGACAGGCGTTACACCCCACGACCCTGTTATGACGTGGCTGGCACGTACTTTCAGGCCAACAATGTGATCGCGGTTTTCGTTGACGCAAGCAACGGTGCGGTCAAGATCAATCGAGCGGATATCGCTGAGTTCGCTGACGCGGTTGCAGGCAACAAGGCCGATCGAACCGAGATTGAGGAAGGCTTTGATGCGTTCCTTCGCCGGTTCGATGATGTACTCGCGCAAACCATGGAAATTCGCTTCACCCGCCGAACCCGCATCGACGATTGTCGTTACCCCGCGTTCCACACCGCAGATTTGCGGGCGGACGGAGATATCAGTGCCGCCATGCCAGACATGGGCATGCAGATCGGTCCAGCCGGGCGAGATCCACGCGCCCTTCATGTCGACACGCCTGATATCTCCGGCAACGTTTAACGAAGGGCCAAATTCGGCAATTTTTCCGTCAGCACCAATGAGAATGTCAATGGTGCCGGAAGGGGTATTCGGGCCAAAGGCAACCGCTTTGACATTGGTCAGCAACAGGCGACCGTCGGTTGCAGAGGAGGCGGGCATGATCAGAGATCCTTTCTGAGGCGTGGGTCGAGGAGGTCACGGAAGCCATCACCCACCATTTGCAGCGAGAGAACGGAGAGGACGATGGCAATACCGGGAAAGAGGGTCATCCAGTCAGCTTGACCAACATACTGACGGCCGGCGGCAATCATGGTGCCCCAGGTGGGCACTTCAGGGCTGACGCCAAGACCAAGGAACGACAATCCTGCCTCTGCCAGCATGGCATGGGCAAACAGGAAGGTTCCCTGAACGAGGATAGGCGAGAGAAGATTGCGCAGGATATGCCGCGTCAGAATATGCGGTGTCGATATGCCAAGCGCATGGGCGGCTTCCACATAGGGCAACTCACGAATGACAAGCGTTGAGGCACGCACCACACGGGCAAGTCGCGGTGCATAGACGATGCTGAGCGCAATGATCACGGTGGTGAGCGATGGCCCAAGCGCTGCAACCAGCGCAATAGCAAGGAGGATATCCGGAAATGCCATCATCGCATCGATCAGGCGGGTGATCGGCGCATCGAGCCTGTGGAAGAACCCGGCAAGAATACCAAGCGTGACGCCGATGAGCGACGCCAGAACCACCACGGCAAAACCAACCAGCAATGACAATCGGGCCGAATAGATCGTGCGCGAGAACACATCGCGCCCGAATTCATCCGTACCGAAAATCCAATGGGCGCTTGGCGGCTTCAGCCGATTGACGATAGAAAGCTTGTTTGGCGCATAAGGCGCAATCAGCGGCGCGAGAACCGCAAGCGCGATGAAGATTGCCAGAACAATCAGACCAAAAAGCACGGTCTTGCGGCGGATGAGCACGCGAAGGAACTTGCTCCGCTCACTGACGGGGGCTGTTGAAGCAATATCGGTCATCAGTAGCGCACCCTTGGATCAACGACGAGGTAAAGCATGTCGATGGCAAAATTGATGAGGACATAAAGCCCGGCGATGACGAGCAGCGCACCCTGAATGACCGGGTAATCGCGGCGCAACACCGCCGACACCACCAGATTGCCTACACCGGGAAGGCCAAACACCGTTTCGGTGACCACCGCGCCGGAAATGAGCACAGCGGCGGTTAATCCAACGACGGTAATGATCGGGATCAACGCATTCTTGAACGCATGTTTGAGCACGACGCTGCGCTCGACAACACCCTTGGCACGGGCGGTACGAATATAGTCATCACCCAGCACATCCAGCATGGAAGCACGGGTAAAGCGCATAATCAGCGCCGATGAAACGATTCCCAGGGCAAAAGCGGGCAATACAAGATGATACAGCCGCTCGCCGAGGGTTGTATCCGGACCGCCATAGCCGGAAACCGGAAATATGCCGAACCGCACCGCAAAAACCTGCATCAAAATGAGCCCCAGCCAGAAGCTTGGAATACTGGCGGCGAGCATGGCAAGCGCCGTGGCCGCCTGATCGAAAATCGATCCACGTCTGTAGGCAGCATAGACGCCAATGGGAATGGCAATGACGCTGGCGATCAGGATCGAGAAAATGGTGAGAAAGAAGGTGGGCTCGGCGCGCTGCGTCAAAGCCGTCAGCACCGGCTGATCGAGAAAGATGGACCGCCCGAGATCGCCCTGCAACAACTGGCCGATGAAATAGATATATTGCACGAGGATGGACCGGTCGAGCCCGAGCGCCGCCCGCAACTGCGCGATATCGGCAGCGGTTGCTTCCGGCCCGAGCATGACGGCAGCCGGATCACCCGGCGTGACGCGCACAATGATGAACACGATGGTCACCACCAGAAACATCACGACAATCATGCCGATAAAGCGTTGGAATATGTAACGGAGCATCAGGTCGGTTCAATCCTGTTGACAGGGGGTAGACGATGTGGCGCGGACAGTGACGATCTGTCCGCGCTACGCGTTGTTCCGATTACTGTTTGAGTGACACGTTCCAGAAATATGGCCACGGCGCCGGCGTAAAACCCTCCACCTTGGGTGACTTGGCCGAAAGCGCATTGAAATCACCAATCTTGATGATGGGCGCTTCCGCGTAAATCACCTTCTGAACGTCCGCCCACAGTGCGATACGCTTCTTCGGGTCGGTTTCGGAATTGAAGGCATCAACAGCCACTTTACGAGCTGGCGTATCCCAATTGCCGGGCGCACTGGTCGAGAGAGCCCCGATCAGGGCGGGTTCCGGCAGGAACGGGCTATGGCTGATGTAGATATCCCATAGGGCGGGGTCAGCACGGCGCTGCGTCAGCGTTGCCCAGTCGACTACCTGCAATTCGACATTGATCCCTGCTGCCTTCAGATATTCAGCGGCAACCTGCGCCATCTTGTAGTGGAATTCATACTGGCGGCTGGTGAGAATACGGACGGGCTTGCCGTCGTAATTGGCCTTTTTCAAAAGCGCTGCGGCCTTTTCAGGATCGCCAATATTATAGCCATCCTTGACGCCTGCATCCGTCGCCCAGCTATAGGAGGCTGGATAGAACGATCCATTGAGCGAATAGAAATCCGTGCTACCAAAGGCGGCAGCCAGCATGTCTTCCATGTTGAGCGCGGCACGGATAGCCAGACGCATATCCTGGTTCTTGGTCAATCCCTGCGCAGTGTTCAGCACAAAGACCGGCCAGCCAAAGGGTTTCAACAGAACAGGCTCGGTTGCCTTCTGGCCCTTCACACGGTCATAGGCCTCGACAGGCAGGCTGTCCGCATAATCGAACTGGCCGGATATTGCCCCTTCAACGCGGGTATTGGCATCAGGCACCGGCACGAAACGGATTTCATCGAGATATTGATGGCGGGCGCCGCCATAGCCGTTCTCGTTTCCTTCAGGAGATTTATAGCCATCGAAGCGAACAAGCTGAATATACTGATCTGCCTTGCGTTCCTTCAGCTTATAAGGTCCCGTGCCAACCGGTTCGGTCATCGGGTTCTGTTGTTTTTCACTTGGGAGGATGATCGCGGCGGCATTGTTGAATGCCAGCAGCGACAACAGCGGGGCATGGGGTGCATTGAGCGTAATGCGAACTGTCGAGGCATCAACAGCATCAATGGATGTGATGAGGGGTGCGACCTGTTTGCCGCGCGAGGCAATCTGCGTCCAGCGCTTTAGCGAGGCAACCACATCGGTGGAATCCATATCGGTGCCATCGTGGAACTTGACGCCTGTGCGCAGCTTGATCGTGTAGATTTTGCCATCGGCCGAAATCTCGGGGAGGCTGGAGGCGAGAAGCGGTGTCGGGTTCCAGTTTTTGTCAAATGTATAGAGCGTCTCGAAAATATGCTGTGAAACAATACCCACCAGATCGGCTGTCGATGCCATGGCATCAAGTGTCGGCGGCTCGCCAATGGTGGCGACGTTGATAACGCCGCCCTTGGTCTGGGCAAAGGCAGCAGGGCTGAAGGCAACCAGCGCCGAACCCAATAGGAGTGCGAGTTTCAGTGATTTCATGACAGTCCCCTTTGTTATTCCACTATTATGTTATATAGTGTGTTATAGTAGAATAAGACCAAATGTATCGGGCGCTGTCAAACGAAAAAGAAAAAGGCAGCGTTGAGGGCGCTGCCTTGCAAATGCTGTTGAAGGACGGATTGGTCAGATAATGCCGCCGCTGCCGCCTGTGCTGACGGGTCTTATTTTCCCGACCTTCTGCCGGTAGCCGCTGGCTCGATACGCCGCGATTGGGTCGATGGCACCCCCTGCCCGGCGGCGTGCTTCTGCCAGAATGGGCTCCACATCCGTCCGGTAGGCGCGCTTAAGAGTATCCGACGCCATCAGCGCATCATTGCTGTCCTGATAGCCACCCAGTGCCTCACGATCCACCAATAATGCCTGCGCATAGGCACGGCGGATCTCATTGGCACTGGAAATCAGGCTCTCAATCGGGTCAGTCACATTGTGCGACTGATCGATCATATGCGCCGGATGGAAATTCTCGGCGCCGCGCTCTTGCGCATCAACAAGCTCATTGAACACGAGGAACAGCCGGTAAGGATCAATCGAACCCGCATCGAGATCATCATCGCCATATTTGGAATCGTTGAAGTGGAAACCGCCAAGTTTCTTGAACTGGATCAATCGCGAAACGATCATCTCAATATTGGTGTTCGGGGCGTGGTGGCCAAGATCAACCAGACAGAACGCTTTCGGTCCCAGCGTCTGCGCGATCAGATAATTGGTGCCCCAGTCCTGCACCACAGTGGAATAGAAGGCCGGTTCAAACATTTTGTGTTCGGAGAAGATGCGCCAGTCATCCGGCAACGCCTTGTAGATTTCGGCCATGGCATCGAGATAGCGCTCGAATGACCGGGCAAAATTACTCTGGCCAGGGAAATTCGATCCATCGCCAACCCAGACGGTCAAGGCTTTCGAACCAATCGCATCACCAATTTCGATACACTCGATATTGTGTTCAATCGCCTGTTTGCGCGTTGCCGCATCCACATGGCTCAATGAGCCATACTTATAGGAATGGGTCTGATCCGGTGCGTCGGAAAAGGTGTTGGAGTTCATCGCGTCGAAACCGAGGCCGAGTGCATCGCCATGAGCCTTCAATTGCTTCGGGTCGGTCTTGTCCCATGGGATGTGCAACGAGACAGTGGGTGTCGCGCGGCTCAGTTGGTGAATGACCGAACAATCCTCAAGCTTGTCAAAAATGCCGCGTGGCTCACCCTGCCCCGGAAACCGGGCAAAGCGGGTTCCGCCAGTGCCAACACCCCACGATGGAACAGCGACGAAGAAATCCGCCACCTTCGCGGTGATTGCCTCGATATCGATGTTGCGGCGGGAGAGATAGGCTCCCAGCGCTTCAAAATCGCTCTTTTGTGCCGCAGCGCGCTTGTCATTTTCGGACGCAATAAGGTCGCCGGAAATTTGCAGTTCAGCCATGATGTCCTCCCAGACTGCTTTTATCGCGTGAAGCTTTGCACGTTGCCAGCGTCAACATTGATAATATTGCCCGTGGATTTGGCGGAAGCATCAGAAGCGAGGAAATAGATCGCCTCGGCAATATCCTCAGGCAGCACATTGAGCTTAAGAAGCGAGCGCTTGCGATAATGCTCTTCAAGCTCATCGACCTGCAGATTGGACGATGCCGCCCGTTGTTCGCGCCATTCGCCATTCCAGATTTTCGAGCCGCGCAGCACAGCGTCCGGATTAACAGTGTTCACACGAATACCGGCCTCTGCCCCTTCCAGCGCAAGGCAGCGCGCCAAATGAATTTCCGCCGCCTTGGCAGCACAATAGGCACTGGCATTGGGGGACGCAGCAAGCCCGTTCTTGGATGCAACAAACACCACATTGCCGCCGATTTTCTGGCGCCGGAACAGACGGAAAGCTTCGCGCGACACGAGGAAATACCCTGTCGCCAGAATGTCCATATTGCGGTTCCACATGGCAAGTTCCGTGACTTCAATCGGGGCTGACGACGCGATGCCCGCATTGGAGACAAGAATATCGATGCCGCCGAATTCGATCGCGGCTTCGGCAAAGCTTGCAATCACACCCGCCTCGTCTGTCACATTAAGCTGTACACCGCGAACCGCATCGGGGCTGTAACGCCCGGCAAAATCCTGATGGGCAGCCTTCAACGCCTCCGCATCAATATCCGCAAGAACAACGCAGGCACCCTGCTCGAGCAGTCGCTCGGCCGTCGCACGGCCAATGCCACCGGCACCACCTGTTACGAATGCCACACGACCCGCCAATGATTTGGGCTTTGGCATCCGCTGCAGCTTGGCTTCCTCAAGCAGCCAGTATTCGATGTCGAAAGCTTCCTGTTCCGGCAACCCCTGATATTCGGAAACCGATGAAGCGCCACGCATGACATTGATGGCGTTGACGTAGAACTCACCGGCGATGCGTGCCGTCGCCTTATCCTTGGCAAAGGACAGCATGCCAACACCGGGAATGAGGAAAATCACCGGGTTAGGATCGCGCATGGCAGGGGAATTGGCGTGCTTGCAGGCATTATAATAGCGGGCATAGTCAACACGGTAGGCTTCAAGCGCAGTATCAAGCGCGTCAACGGCAGCATCAAGATTGGCCGGATCGATATCAAGCACCAGCGGGCGAATTTTCGTGCGCAGAAAATGATCCGGGCAACTGGTGCCGAGAGACGCGAGGGGACGCAGGTTTTTGGAATTAACGAACTCCAGAACCGCTGGCTGGTCATCGAAATCACCAAGCTTGCGCTCGGATACACCGATCTTACCGCGAATCTCAGGCATAAGCCGAGCGGCCACGGCACGACGTGCGGAAGCATCAAGGCTTTTCGTCACCTCGCCGCCAAAAGCCGCTTTGCCAGCGGTCTTGCCATCGAACCAGACAATCGCCTTGTTGATGATATCAAGCGTCAACTCATAACAGTCCTTGGCATCATCGGCCCAAGTGAACAGACCATGGCTCTCTAGCACCACGCCTTTCGAGCTTGGGTTGGCAGCCACATAGGCGCCGAGATCGAGACCAAGCTGAAAACCCGGGCGACGCCACGGCAGCCAACCGATATCGTTCCCGAAGACTTCCTTGGTCAACTCGCGCGAATTCTTTGAAGCCGCAATGGCAATGATTGCATCGGGGTGCATATGGTCGACATGCTTGAACGGTACGAAACCATGCAAGGGCGTATCAATCGATGCGGCACGGCTGTTGAGATTGAACGTGCAGTGCGGCAGGAAGCCCACCATACGGTCTTCGTCAGCAACGCCTTTGTATATGGATTTCAGCGATTCCAGCTTTTCCATATAAAGCGTGGCGAAGCCGTCGAGCTTGATCGTGCCAACATCGCCGCCTGATCCCTTCACCCAAAGCACTTCAACTGATTTACCGGTCAGCGGGTCGGTTTCCAGCACTTTGGCCGAGGTATTGCCCCCGCCGTAATTGGTAATGCGCTTGTCAGCACCCAGCAGATTGGAGCGATAAAGCAGCTTTCCCGGTTCATCCAGCTTGGCAGCCTTTTGTTCATCCCAACGATTATCCAGAAGTTGGAGCTTGCCTGCCATACTTGCCTCCCGATCGATCATATGATGGCCGGACATCGCGCCACAGCCATGTGAATTTTCTCTAGCTATGGAGCAGAGTGTGATTTCGTGTCAATCATAAATGATCATATTCAATCATAAAATTGCAACTGTGCAGTGCAATATGAATATATTTGACTGATATTGATTGACACTGCACGTTATTTTGCGCAATGCTTGCGACAGTGGAGGGAAAAATGCACGAACGTGAGCGCCAACGTATTATCCTGAGTGCTGTTCAGGAAAAACCGTTCATCACCATTCAGGACATTGCCGAACTGACGGAAGCGTCGGAAGCAACGATCCGTCGCGATATCGCTTCCATGCATGTACAGGGCAAGCTGCGCCGGGTTCGTGGCGGCGCGGAAGCCATTCACCCGCCACAACAGACAGCGCTTGCCGGCCGACCATTTCGGGTATCCGAAGCCGAGAACATTGATAAGAAGCGAGCAATCGCCCGCGAAGCCGTAAACCTTTGCAATGAAGGCGATGCGATCATTCTCAATGGCGGCACGACGACGTTCCAGATGGTGCATTATCTCGCCGCACGTCGTTTGCAGATCATGACCAACTCCTTCGCCATCGCTGAACATCTGGTGAAGAACTCCAAGAGCACAGTGATCATACCCGGCGGCATGATTTACCGCGAGCAGAGCATGATCCTCTCGCCTTTCGACAATGACGTAACCCGCAATTTCTACGGCAAGCGCATGTTCATGGGTGCAGTTGGTGTCGGCCCGTTCGGGGCTATGGAATCTGATCCGCTGATCATTCAAGGCGAACAGAAACTGATCACACAGGCGGATGAGCTGGTGCTGCTGGTGGATTCGACCAAATTTGGGCGCCGTTCAAGCCTGATCCTTTGCCCGCTGCAGCGCGTTGCGACAATTATAACCGACGACGGCATTTTGGACGCGGACCGAAATATGGTGGAGGACGCCGGAGTCGAGTTGATCATCGCAAAGGTGAATGCACAGGACAAATCAAGGGATTCCGCTTCGATCGCATAAAAACCAGCGCCGGAGTGGCGTATTTTCAATCTAGGGAGGAAGAAAAATGAACGTACTGAAGAAACTTGCACTGGGGTCGGCTCTGGCACTTGCCATGCTGGCATCACAGGCACAGGCAGAAACCATCAAGATTGGTCTGGTGGCAAAATCGCTCGGTAACGGCTTCTTTGAAGCGGCCAACAAGGGCGCGCAGGAAGCGGCAAAGGAACTGGGCGGCGTCGAGGTCATCTATACGGGACCGACATCAACCACAGCTGAGGGCCAGATTGAGGTCATCAATGCGCTGATCGCCCAGAACGTCAATGCAATCGCCATTTCCGCCAATGATCCGGATGCGGTTGTACCAGCGCTCAAGAAAGCCATGGCGCGCGGCATCAAGGTTATCTCGTGGGATTCTGCCGTGGCCAAGGAAGGCCGTATCGTCCACCTCAACCCATCATCGAACGAGTTGATCGGCAAGATGTGCCTGCAACTCGCCGCAGCCCATCTGCCCGATGGCAAGGGCGACTTTGCGATTCTTTCGGCAACAACCACATCGACAAACCAGAACACCTGGATTGCCGAAATGAAAAAGCAGTTGCCAAGTTTCCCCGGCCTCAATCTGGTGACAACCGTTTATGGCGATGACCTTGCTGATAAGAGCTATCGCGAAGCACAGGGCCTTCTGACCTCGCAGCCAAATGTGAAAGTTATCGTGGCTCCGACGACGGTTGGTGTTCTCGCCGCGTCGCAGGCGGTGGCTGATGCCAAGAAGATCGGCTCCGTCTATGTAACCGGCCTTGGCCTGCCTTCGGAAATGGCCGGTGCGATCAAATCCGGTGCTACCAAGGAATTTGCCATCTGGAACCCGATTGATCTTGGTTATTCCGCCACGCAGATCGCCTACCGTCTCGTCAAGGGCGACACGGACGGCAAACCTGGCAGCGAGATTGAAGCCGGACGCATGGGCAAGATCAAGATCGGCGACAATGGTGAAGCCGCCATGGCTGATCCCTTCGTCTATGACGCGAAGAACATCGATCAGTTCTCGAAGATTTTCTGATCCGGCAACCGCGCCGCAGAAGCCCGGCAGATTTTCTGCCGGGCATTTTTCAACCCAGTGGTATGTCCATGATGAACGCCGCCCTTGCCGAGCCATCACCCATTGTCCCCATTCTGGAAATGCGGGCCATCTCCAAGTCGTTTCCCGGTGTGAAAGCACTGAACGACGTCAATATTTCCCTTTATCCGGGTACAGTGACGGCGCTGATCGGCGAAAACGGCGCGGGGAAGTCTACCCTCGTCAAGATTCTGACCGGTATCTACGAATCCGACGAAGGCGAAATTCACATTGATGGCAAAGCTGTCGCCTTCGGTAATGCGCAGGACGCAATCAATCATGGCGTGACGGCCATTCATCAGGAAACCGTGCTGTTTGACGAATTGTCCGTCGCCGAAAACATCTTTATCGGCCATGCGCCGAAGACATCCTTAGGTCTCGTCAACTGGAAGGGTGTCAATGCGAGAGCGCTCGCCCTGCTTCATTCGCTCGAAAGCAATATCGACCCGCGTGCCCGGCTGAAGGATCTTTCCATCGCCCAGCGCCATCTCGTTGCCATCGCCCGTGCGCTCTCGGTTGACGCGCGTATCGTCATCATGGATGAACCGACGGCTGCCCTGTCACGCAAGGAAGTCGATGATCTCTTCCAGATCGTCAGACGGCTGAAGGCTCAAGGCAAAGCAATTCTCTTCATCAGCCACAAATTCGATGAGGTTTATGAGATCGCGGATAATTATGCGGTGTTTCGCGACGGCAAAGCTGTGGGTAGCGGGGCGCTCGCCGACATCAACCAGAACGATATTGTCCGCTTGATGGTTGGCCGCTCCATCGAACATGCCTTTCCGAAAGTGGATATCCCACTCGGCAAAACGGTTCTGAAAGTCGAGAATTACAGCCATCCGACCGAGTTCCGCGATATCTCCTTCGAGCTGCGCAAAGGCGAAATCCTTGGCATCTATGGACTGGTCGGCGCCGGTCGTTCGGAGATTTGCCAGTCCCTGTTCGGCGTCACCCGGCCATCGCACGGCAGGCTGGAACTGGACGGCAAGGAAATCCAGATACGCTCGCCCGGTGAGGCAGTTCATGCGGGCATTGTCTATGTGCCTGAGGAGCGTGGGCGCCACGGCGCCGTGCTGCAATTGCCGATCTACCAGAATATCTCGCTGCCTTCGCTTGGGAAAACCTCACGCTCTGGTTTCTTGCGTGCAGCGGAAGAACTGGCGCTAGCCCGCAAATATGCTGAACGTTTTGACCTGCGCGCCGCTGCGCTTTCCGTACCTGTTGGTACGCTGTCCGGTGGTAATCAGCAGAAGGTCGTCATCGGCAAATGGCTGGCCACGCAGCCGAAAATACTCATTCTCGATGAACCCACCAAAGGCATCGATATCGGCTCGAAAGCTGCCGTCCACGCCTTTATCAGCGAGCTCGCAGGCGAAGGTCTCAGCATTATCATGGTTTCATCCGAACTGCCTGAGATTCTGGGTATGTCTGACCGCGTTCTGGTGATGCGGGAGGGTCTGTCCGCCGGTCTTTTCGAGCGTGCATATATGAATGCCGAGATACTGGTTCGGGCCGCAACCGGCAACGCGTAAGGGGCGAAATGATCAAAAAGCTTTTCAGATTTCGCGAGATGCTGCTGGTGATAATCATCGCCGTCCTGCTTGGCGTTTTCTCCTCGCGCTCATCGGGCTTTGCCAGCCCTTCGAACCTCTCCAATATTTTCAATGACACGTCGATCCTGATCATTCTGGCGCTTGGCCAGATGACCGTGATCCTGACGAAATCGATTGATCTTTCCGTTGCCGCCAATGTCGCTTTTACTGGCATGGCAGTTGCGATGCTCAACGCAGCTCACCCGGATTTGCCATTGGCGCTGATTGTCGTCATCGCGCTTGGCATTGGCGCGATCCTCGGCGCAATCAACGGTCTGTTCGTATGGAAGCTTGGCATTCCTTCCATTGTTGTCACGCTTGGCACTCTTACCATTTATCGTGGTATGGCCTTCGTTCTGTCAGGTGGTGGCTGGGTCAATGCGCATCAGATGACCGAGCCATTCCTGCAAACGCCTCGTCATGTCTTTCTTGGTCTGCCTGTCCTCGGATGGACAGCCATCATCATTGTCGCTGTCATTTATATCGTCATGTCGCGCACCTTCCTCGGCCGCGCGATCTACGCTTCCGGCGGCAATCCGACAGCGGCTGTATATGCGGGCATTGATGTGGGCCGCACCCGGTTTTTCGCCTTCGTCATATCTGGCACGCTTGCCGGTCTGTGCGGCTATCTCTGGGTGTCGCGCTACGCGGTGGCTTACGTCGATATCGCGGCGGGGTTCGAACTTGATAGCGTTGCCGCATGCGTCATCGGCGGTATCTCGACGCTTGGAGGCATTGGCTCAGTTGCGGGAGCCCTGCTTGGCTCGCTGTTCCTTGGTGTCATCAAGAACGCCCTGCCCGTCATCAATATTTCGCCGTTCTCGCAAATGGCGATCTCCGGCGGCGTCATCATTGCAGCCGTGATTTTCAATGCGCGGCAGGAACAACGGCGCGGCCGCATCATTCTGCGGGATCGTGGGGCATCGGAAAAGATCGAGGGTATCGCATGAGTATAACAAGCGAAAAACGTCATATCCCGGATCGTTTGGGTACATCTGCGACGCGATTGTTTGCCAGTTGGGAAGCGCTGCTTCTGGTTGTCGCGATCCTGATTTTTATCGCCAACTCCTTTGCCTCACCCTACTTCTTGAATGCCTGGAACCTCTCGGACGCCACGTTCAATTTCACCGAAAAAGCGATGGTGGCTTTTGCCATGGCCTTGCTGATCATTGCGGGAGAAATTGATCTTTCCGTCGCCGCTATCATCGCCCTTGCCGCAACGGCTATGGGTGCTGCGGCACAGGCGGGTGTTGGAACTCCGGGGCTCGTCGTCATCGGTATCGCGGTTGGCGTGGGATGCGGTATAATCAACGGCATTCTGGTCGCTGGACTGCGGCTTCCCTCCATTGTCGTGACCATTGGCACAATGAGCCTGTTTCGCGGCATCGCCTATATTGTCCTTGGCGACAAAGCCTATGGCGGTTATCCCTCATCCTTTGCCTATTTCGGACAAGGCTACGTCTTCTGGGTCTTTTCCTTCGAATTCGTGCTCTTTGCCGTTCTTGCAGTTCTCTTCGCAATTCTGCTGCACGCCACCAATTTTGGCAGGCGCATCTATGCCATCGGCAATAATGAGTTTGCGGCGCGCTTCTCCGGTATCCGCGTAGAAAGGATCAAGTTCACCCTGTTCCTGATGACCGGGCTGATGTCGGGCATTGCTGCGGTTTGCCTTACCTCGCGTCTGGGTTCCACCCGCCCCTCCATCGCGCAAGGCTGGGAACTCGAAATCGTCACCATGGTCGTATTGGGTGGCATCTCCATTCTTGGCGGTTCGGGCACCATTGGCGGTGTGGTCATCGCGGCTTTCGTGATGGGACTGGTTACATTTGGCCTAGGACTGCTGAATGTACCGGGCATTGTCATGTCGATCTTCATCGGCCTGCTTCTGATTATCACCATAACATTGCCGATCATCATCCACCGCATCAGGCACAGGAAGCACGCATGAACACTCAAGAGAAATATGCGTTCAAGATGATGCTCAATCCCGGCATGGAAGAGGAATACCGGCGGCGGCATGATGCAATCTGGCCGGAGCTTGTCGACCTCCTGCGCGACGCGGGTGTGCAGGATTATTCCATTCATCTTGATCGCGAAACCAATACGCTTTTCGGCGTACTCACCCGCCCTGCCGGGCACACCATGGCTGATCTTCCTGACCATCCTGTGATGAAGAAATGGTGGGTGCATATGGCCGATATCATGGCGACCAACCCTGATCATTCACCCGTACAGTCCGATCTGGTCTGTCTGTTTCATCTGGCCTGATATGACCAGGCCGCGCCATATTGCTGTCATTGACGTTGGCAAGACCAATGCCAAGCTCGTCGTGGTTGATGCAGAAAGCGGTGTGGAACTGGCCGTACGCAGCACACCCAATCGCGTGGTCAGCAATGGCCCCTACCCGCATTATGATGTTGACGTGCTGTGGCACTTCTTTCTGAACTCGCTGACAGAGTTTGCCGAAACACCCGGTTTTGATGCCATATCGGTTACCGCCCATGGCGCTGCGGCGGCTCTGCTTGGCGAAAACGGACTGGCCATGCCTGTCATTGATTATGAGCATATCTATCCCGATGCAGTACGTCAGGACTATGCGCAGCTGCGGCCTGATTTTGCCGAGACCGGCTCTCCTTATCTGGCTGGCGGGCTGAATGTCGGTGCGCAGATTCACTATCAGAAAACACAATTTCCAGCATTGTTCGCAGGCGTAAAAACTGTCCTGACCTATGCCCAATATTGGGTCTGGCGGTTAACCGGAACCGCAGTGAACGAAGTGACATCTCTTGGCTGTCATACGGATCTATGGAATCCGCGAGACGGTGAATATTCCAGCCTTGTCGACAAGCTGGAACTGCGCCCGCTTCTGCCTCCCGTCCGCTCGGCATTTGATCATATCGGAGATTTGCTCGCACCCCTGACAACTCAGATCGGTATCAACAGGCCCGTACCGGTGTTCTGCGGCATCCATGATTCAAATGCATCCCTGCTGCCGCATCTGATGACACGCACCTCGCCATTTTCCGTCGTCTCAACGGGGACATGGGTTGTTCTGTTTGCCGTGGGCGGCCATCTGGATCAACTCGATCAGCAACGCGATACGCTTGCCAATGTCGACGCCTATGGCAAGGCAGTGCCATCAGCCCGGTTTATGGGTGGGCGTGAATTTGATCTTTTGACTGGCGGGAATGCTGTTGCTCCCGACGCGGAAACGCTTGAGCGCGTTATTCGCGATCAGGTGATGATCCTGCCAGGTTTTGCCAAAGGCACCGGCCCGTATCCGAACCGGGCGGCAAACTGGCCCAATGGCGAGCCAGGCAACCCGGCAGAACGAACCGCCGCCGCTTCGCTCTATGCGGCGATGATGACCGCGATCAGTCTGGAGCTGATCGGGTCGGCGGGAGCTACAATCATCGAAGGCCCGTTCTCCCGCAACGCACTCTATTTGTCAGCGTTGCGCAACCTGACACAACGGGAGGTAATGTCGCTGCCGGGTTCGACGGGAACCAGCCTTGGGGCTGCCCTGCTCGCGGGCGCGACAATCCCCGCACCGACGAACACCGGAAATGTGCAACCTCTCGACGCCGCCTTCGATACATATGCGAAGGCATGGCGAGACCATCTCGCATGAAAAAGGCGGGCCTGAGCCCGCCTTGCCATTTCATTCTTTACCAACCCGTCAACCGGCGAAGGCAAGAGCCTCTTCTTCGCTGACGCCGCCATGCAGCGCGCGATCAAGCATGCCTTTATCGAGTTCGCCTTCCCAGCGGGCCACAACGATGGTCGCGACCGCATTGCCGACCAGATTGGTCAGGGCGCGGCATTCAGACATGAAGCGGTCGATGCCGAGGATCAGCGCCATACCGGCGACCGGAACCGCAGGAACAACTGATAGCGTTGCGGCAAGGGTGATGAAACCAGCACCGGTGATGCCAGCGGCACCCTTTGAGCTGAGCATGGCAACCAGCAGCAGCAGAACCTGATCGGTGAGGGTCAGCGGCGTGTTGGTTGCCTGCGCGATGAAGAGGGCAGCCAGTGTCATATAGATATTGGTGCCATCCAGATTGAAGGAATAGCCTGTTGGAATAACAAGACCGACGACAGACTTCTTGCAGCCCGCCTTTTCCATTTTCGCCATCAGGGTCGGCAGGGCAGCTTCCGAAGAGCTGGTGCCGAGAACGAGGAGCAATTCTTCCTTGATGTAACGGACCAGGGCGAAGATCGAGAAGCCGTTATACTTGGCAACGGCACCCAGAATGATCACCACGAACAGGATCGACGTCAGGTAGAATGTACCGATGAGCATCAGCAGATTGGCAACCGATGCAATGCCGTATTTGCCGATGGTGAAAGCCATGGCACCGAAAGCACCGATCGGGGCAGCCTTCATCAAAATGGCAACCAGCTTGAAAACCGGTGCTGACAATGTTTGCAGGAAGTTGGTGACAGGCTCGGCGCGCTCGCCAACCATGGCCAGCGAAATACCGAAGAGAACCGAGAAGAACAGGACCTGCAGGATATCGCCGGATGCGAACGCACCGACAATGGTTGTTGGAATAATGTTTTGCAGGAAGCCGATAACGCTCTGTTCATGCGCCTGCTGCGTGTAGGTGGCAACGGCTGCTGGATCAAGTGTTGACGGATTGATGTTCATGCCCGCGCCGGGCTGAATGACATTGGCCACGATAAGGCCAACGATAAGCGCCAGTGTTGAGAAGGTCAGGAAGTAGATCATTGCCTTGCCGGCAACACGGCCGACCTTTTGCAGATCGCTCATTCCGGCGATGCCGGTTGTCACGGTCAGGAAGATTACCGGGGCAATAATCATCTTCACCAGTTTGATGAAGGCATCGCCGAGCGGCTTCATGCTCGTGCCGATATCTGGATAGTAATGGCCAAGCGCGATGCCGATGGTGATGGCAACGATGACCTGAAAATACAGATGGGTATAGATTGGTTTCTTGACGCGCGGCTGCGGCGCTGCGCTGATGGTCACAGGACTCATATCTTCCTCCATGGTGCGAGCCGCGTCTGGCAGAAACCCTGTCAGCCTCCCGGGCCCTTGTTCTCGAGAACAACCTACGCATTCTCTTCAGTCTCATTAGCAAGGGCCGTGCCAACCGGAAATTATTTGTCAACTATCTGATTTTTAATAATATTATTTTAGACGAAGAAATCTTCAACCTACACATGTGCGAAATTACGCACAAAATTATTGTCAATCGTGCGGATATATGCACAAATCAGATATGGAAAGTTCGCTTGAGAAAGACGCCGATACACTGCCTATGGTGGCAGGGTCGAGCGCCATATCCAAATTGATCTATGGGGCGCTGGCGGTGTTCCTGATCCTTGGCGCATTGCTGGCGGCCAATGATTATGGCCGCAATCGTGCTTACCAGACACTTGAAACGAGAGCGACAAGCGCTGCGGAACTTAACGCTGTTCTCCTGCGGACAGTGCTGGAAAAGCAGCGTTCCCTTCCATTTGTACTTTCACAGGACCGGGATCTCATCAGCGCGCTGACTTCCCGCAGTGAAAGCATGCTGCATCTTGTCGATCGCAAGCTGGAAAGCCTGATCGAAGGAACACACGCGTCGGTTATCTATCTTCTCGATGCCAAAGGCACGGCACTGTCGGCCAGCAATTGGCAAGAACCGACGAGCTTTGTCGGGATAGACTATAGTTTCCGCCCCTATTATCTGCGCGCCCTGGCAAGCGGAAGCGCTGAACATTATGCGCTTGGGACGATCAGCAAGCGGCCGGGTCTTTATATTTCACGGCGAATTGATGGACCTTCAGGCTTGCTTGGTGTGATCGTCGTGAAAGTCGAATTTGATGAACTTGAAGCCGACTGGCGCAAAAGCAGCGACCCATCCTATGTGATCGATCCTCGCGGTATTGTGTTGATCACCAGCTTTCCCGAATGGCGGTTCATGGCGCAGGCTGCAATACCGGCTGATCAGGTCGGGCCCATTCGCGAAAGCCTGCAATTTGGCGCTGCGCCGCTTGCTCCCTTGAGTGTCACTCCGGCATTGACGCAATCAAGCCCCGACCGGGTAACGGCGCAACTGCCCGGTTCCAATCAGGATGCGGAATTCATCCGTGTTCGCGTCCCTGTGCCGACCACAAGCTGGTCATTGCAGTTGCTGGCTCCCGCCGGAGCGGCAGTGACCGAATCCATACGTTCAGCACAACTCGCCGCTTTGGCCGTTCTTGCACCCGTCCTCGGCTTCACTGCCTTTTTCCTGTATCGCCGGGGCCGTGCATTGCGGCGCCTACACTATCAGGAACAAGCACGCCTTGAGCTTGAGCGCCGCGTGGCGGAACGTACGGAAGCGCTGAGTACGGCTCATGCCGAACTGGTGATGCAGGCTGAAGAGCGGCAGAAGACAGAAAACAAACTGCAAACCGTGCAACAGGAACTCGTGCAGGCCAACCGTCTGGCCATTCTTGGGCAGGTGACAGCAGGTGTGGCCCACGAGATCAACCAGCCAGTGGCCGCCATTCGCTCCTATGCTGATAATGCCAAGACCTTTCTGTCACGCAATCAAATGGAGCCGGTGAAGGAAAACCTGTCAGCAATTGCAGGTCTCACAGAACGCATCGGCAGCATCACTGACGAGTTGCGCACCTTCTCCCGCAAGGGCACCAGCGATGCAGGCCCGACGGCGGTCAGCGACGTTATCGAAGGTGCGTTGCTCCTCCTTGGCAGCCGCTTCCGGCAGACCGTTGGCAAGATCACCACCGAGACACCGCCTGTAGACGTGAAAGTCCACGGCAATCGTATCCGGCTGGAACAGGTTCTGATCAATCTGATGCAAAATGCACTTGAGGCAACGGAGGGTGGGCCGTCGAGCCGGATCAGCGTTGGCTATGCGCTTGCCGATGCGGAGGTGCTGCTGACCGTGGCTGATAATGGTCCCGGCATCCCCCCCGAAATCATGCAGGCTTTGTTTACCCCTTTCAATACGTCCAAAGACCGTGGCCTCGGACTTGGACTGGTGATCTGCCACGACATCGTCGCCGAGTATGGCGGACGCATTGAAGTGGAGAGCAGCAACGCAGGAACCAAATTTACCGTTCATCTCAAGAGGGTTGTTTGATCATGGATTTTCAACCTCACATTGCGTTTGTCGATGATGATGACGACCTGCGCAATGCCAACCGGCAAACATTGGAGCTGGCCGGTTTCAGTGTGGTGCCCTTTGCCGACGCGATGAGCGCACTGCGATTTCTGACACCGGATTTTGCCGGAGTGGTCGTCAGCGATGTACGCATGCCGCATATTGATGGCGTGGAGTTTTTCCGGCGCTTGCGCGAGATGGATTCGGACCTGCCCGTCATCCTGATCACAGGGCACGGCGACATTGAGATGGCCGTTCAGGCCATGCAGGAAGGTGCTTACGATTTCATTGCAAAGCCCTATCCCGCCGAACGACTTGTCCAAAGTATTCGCCGTGCTGCCGACAAGCGTCACCTCGTTATGGAGAACCGCCAGCTGCGGCAAATCATGGAAGCTTCGGATGAGGCTGTGCCGCTGATTGGCCAGACGCCTGTCATGCAAAACCTGCGCAAGACTTTACGTCATGTGGCCACTGCGGACGTGGATGTGCTGATTGCCGGTGAGACCGGCAGCGGCAAGGATGTTGCCGCCGGGCTCCTGCATGAATGGAGCCGGCGCAAACAGGGGAATTTTGTTGCGCTGAATTGCGGGGCATTACCGGAGTCTGTGATCGAAAGCGAGTTGTTCGGCCATGAGGCTGGAGCCTTCACAGGCGCTCAGAAAAAGCGCATCGGCCGGATAGAATATGCCAGCGGCGGCACGCTCTTTCTCGATGAAATTGAGAGCATGCCGCTGGCGACGCAGGTGAAACTCCTGCGCGTGCTGGAAATGCGCGAGATCACGCCGCTTGGCACCAATGAGCATCGCCCCGTTGATCTACGTGTGGTCGCCGCCGCGAAGGTCGACCTTGGCAGCCCGGAACAGCGCGCCAATTTCCGCGAGGACCTGTTCTATCGCCTGAATGTCGTCACGGTATCAATACCGCCTTTGCGTGAGCGCAAGGAGGATATTCCGCTATTATTCACGCATTTCCTGCACCGCGCAGCCATTCGCTTCAAGACGGAACCGCAGGAAATGACCTCAGCCATGCGGGCGCGACTGATGGAGCATGACTGGCCCGGCAATGTGCGCGAACTGGCGCATTTCGCCGAACGGGTCGCCCTTGGACTGGGGGAAATGGGCGGCGAACGCGTTGCCTCGCATACCGTAACGCCCGTTAATCTGCCCGAGGCTATGGAACAGTACGAAGCCAAGCTCATTCGTGACGCGCTATCAGGCAATAATGGCGATGTGCGCACAACGATTGAGGCGCTGGGGATTCCGCGCAAGACGTTTTATGACAAATTGCAGCGTCATGGCATTGATCGCGCCAACTATATCAAGGCAAAGGCTGCCCAAGATTAGATTGATACGGATGTTGTTCGACACAATCCGTCACCGAGAGGCGCTCCACCAATGGACATTCCAGCTTGGTAATGGGGTAGCGTGTGCCGCTGCCCGGAATATAGGTATCCAATTGCTCTATGGCCCAGCGGCCCATAGCGCGGTGCGGCAGAACCGAAGTGGTCAATTGCGGGTGCAGGTGCCGTGAGATTTCTTCATCGTCATAGCCAATGACGGAAATATCTTCCGGGATACGGATACCCGCCTCTTTCAACGCTTCATAGCAACCGATGGCGGATCGGTCATTCTGGCAGAAAATGGCAGTAGGCCTGTCTTTCAGCGCAAGAAGCGACCGGGTAGCCTTGTACCCCGCGCTTGCTGACCAATCGCCCTCCATGACCAAATCAGGATCAAAGGGAATATCCGCCGTCGCCAATGCCCGGCGATAGCCGCGTAGCCGGTCTTGCGCTGCTTCCATCCATGGCTCGCCGGTAATAATGCCGATACGTTTGTGGCCATGCTGGATCAGATGGCGGGTCGAATGCTGACCACCGGCAATCTCGCTCGGAATAACAGCCGGAAACGCATAGTCCGAGGTGTAACAGTTCAAAAGAATAAGCGGGATATCGAGATCATAGAGATAATCAGGCAAGGTCACTTCACGCGTGAAAATCGCCATATAGATCAGCGCGGATATCCCCTGTTCACGCAGGGCGCGGATGGTGCGCGGTTCCATCTCTGGATCATTTAGGGTCTGGGCAACCAGAATGATGTTGCCAGCATTCCATGAAGCCTGCCGTGCTCCCTCAATCGCAACTACCGCTTCCGGACTGGTTGCCAGCTGATCGACGACAAAGCCGATTTTGCCATCAACGGCGGGCACATAGGTGTCACTGGCATCAAGATGGGCAAAATTCGGCGCCGCGTAACCAAGCGAACGCGCGGCTTCAATCACCCGCTCCCGCGTTTCGGTGGCAAGCTTGATACCCGGTGTTTTGTTCAGAACAAAAGAAACCGTCGCTTGCGAACACCCGGCGATGCGCGCAATATCCGTCATTGTCACCCGCTTGTTCACGCGCTTGCGCCGGGCTGTAATCCGGGCGGACTTTTTCTTGTCAGTGGTCGTATCATCCACTGTGTCGTTCATGTCGAAAATAGCCCTTTGCCATGCTCAGACGCATCTGAATCGATGAAGCTGCATCCGGATGATTATGCAGCGAACCACCGACTAATCAACATAAATAATTATTGACTAATTTTTATAAATGAAGATGATCAAGCCAGTGGAATATCCACGCTCTGAATTTCTGGGAGGAAAATTCGTATGTCTATTACCCGTCGTACTCTCTTGCTTACATCCGCCGCTGGCCTCGTTGCAGCGCTGGCAGCGGGCAGTGTTTTTGCCGCTTCGCCGCCGCTGAAGAAGAAAGATACCTACAAGGTTGGCTTTGCCCAGACCGAAAGCAACAATCCGTGGCGCCTCGCCCAGACCGCCAGCATGCAGGAAGAAGCCAAGAAGCGCGGCTGGCAGCTTGTTTACACGGATGCGGCAAGTTCCGCAGCCAAGCAGGTTGCTGACGTCAATTCGATGATCGCACAGGGCGTCGACCTGATTTTCCTGGCACCTCGTGAAGAAAAGCCGCTGATCCCAGCGATCAAGGCCGCCAAAAATGCTGGTATCCCGGTTATCCTGCTTGACCGCAGTGTCGATGCATCGCTTGCCAAGGCTGGCGATGATTATGTGACCTTCATCGGCTCCAACTTCATTGAAGAAGGCCAGCGTATCGGCGAATGGCTGGTCGCAAATGCCAAGGGCAAGACGAAGATCATCGAACTGGAAGGCACCACCGGTTCATCCCCGGCTAATGATCGCAAGAAGGGTTTTGACGACGTCATCGCCAAGCACTCCGACTTCAAGATTGTTGCCTCGCAAACAGGCGATTTCGCCCGCGACAAGGGCCGTCAGGTTGCCGAAACTCTGCTTCAGGCCCACCCCGATGCCAATGTGATCTATGCCCATAATGACGAAATGGCCATTGGTGCGATCTCGGCCATTGAAGCCGCTGGCAAGGTGCCCGGAAAAGACATTCTTGTTCTGTCAATCGATGGCGGCAAGGAAGCCGTACAGGCTGTTGTTGATGGCAAGATTGCCGCGGTGGTTGAATGTAATCCCCGCTTCGGCCCCAAGGCCTATGACACCGCTGCTGCCTACGCTGCTGGAGAGAAAATCGCTCCATTGATCATCAATCCAGATCAGTTCTACGATGCCAGCAACGCGGCAAAATTGTTAAGCTCCGCCTATTGATATCTGACGAGGCCAGCGCTCCAATGGAGCGCTGGCTTTTTCTTTGCCCGCTGCATCCCAGTACTGGCAATAGCTTCCGATAACTTCAGAAATGGCTTTGCAATGGACACCGATATTCTTCTATCGATGACAGGTATCGACAAGCGTTTTGCCGGAATCCCCGCCCTATCAGCTGCTTCGTTCACTGTGGCGCGCGGCGAGGTGCATGCGCTCATCGGCCAGAATGGTGCGGGAAAATCAACACTGATCAAAGTTCTGACCGGCTATCACCGGCGCGACGCGGGCGAAGTGACGTTCGATGGCAAACCGTTTGAGGTCTTCTCGCCGCAGCAGGCACAGGCGAGCGGCATCAGCACCATCTATCAGGAAATCAATCTGGTTCCTTACCGGTCCCTGACCGAGAATATTTGCCTTGGACGCGAACAGCGCCGCTTCGGTTTGCTTGACTGGGCGAGCATGCACCGCGAAGCCGAAGGTCTATTGCAGCGTTTCAATATCAGGGTCGACGTGCGCCGGCCGCTGATGGAGTTCAACACGGCAACCCAGCAGATGGTGGCTATTGCCCGGGCAATCGGTTTTTCGGCCAAGCTCGTGATCATGGATGAACCGACCTCATCGCTCGACGAGCGCGAAGTCGGTGTCCTCTTCAATGTCATCAGGCAGTTGAAACAGGAAGGCGTTTCGGTTGTCTTTGTCAGCCACAAGCTGGATGAGCTTTATGCGGTGTGTGATCGCGTCACGATCATGCGCGATGGCAAGACAATCAGAACCGCCCGTATGGACGAAATCGAAAAAATCGATCTTGTCTCGTCCATGCTTGGTCGCAGCATTGAAAAGACAGAAGGCCACGCCACGGCTTTTACCGCGCGTGATGAAAAGAATATCGGCAAAATCCTGCTCTCCGCCGACAATCTGGCCGTGGGACAGATCGTTCAGGATGTTTCATTCAATATTCGCAGCGGCGAGATCGCCGGTTTTGCCGGACTGCTCGGTGCTGGCCGCACGGAAACGGCGCGGCTGGTCTTTGGCATTGACCGCGTGAAAAAAGGCGCCATGACCTATGGCGACAAGACATTCGAACCGAAGCGACCAGCCGATGCCATCGCGGCGGGCATGGGCTTTTGCACCGAGGATCGCAAGAGCGAGGGTATTGTCCCCGATATGAGCGTTGCTGAAAACATGATGCTGGCGCTCATGCCCAAACTCAGCAAGTCGGGTGTTATCGACGAGAAAGCCCAGCGGGAAATTGTCGAGCGTTTCATCAAGCAGCTTGGCATTAAATGTTCGGGGCCAGATCAGAAGGTGCGCGAACTCTCTGGTGGCAATCAGCAGAAGGTTCTGCTTGGTCGATGGCTGGCGATGAACCCGCGCCTGCTTATTTTGGATGAACCAACACGCGGGATCGATGTCGGCGCCAAGGGCGAGATTCAGTCTTTAATCAAATCTCTGGCGGATCAGGGTTTGGCCGTATTGATGATCTCTTCGGAGCTGGAAGAAGTCATTGAAGGCGCTGACCGGGTGTTTGTTCTGCGCGACGGCATCAGTGTTGCCGAATTTGACCGATCAGCCGCAACGGAAGACGCACTTATGGGTGCCATGGCGCATGGCAATGCGCCTGTCATCGAGAAAGCCCTGACATGACCGACACGCCGCAAACCGCACACACCAACAAGCGTTTCGATGCATTCGAGTTTCTCGCACGTTATGGCACGCTGATCGCCCTGCTTCTGCTCGTCCTGTTCAATCTGGCGTTCACCCGTAATTTTGCAACGATCCAGACCCTGAATGTGAATCTCACGCAGGTCTGCACCATTGTTATCGTCGCAGTTGGTATGACGCTGGTTATTGCCACTGGCGGCATTGACCTCTCCGTCGGCTCGCTCATGGCCATCTCAGGCGCTTTGGCGCCAATGATCTTTCTCGGTAAGATTATTCCTATCGACAATATCTATCTGGCTGTTGCCACCGCCATAATCATTTCCATCGCCGTGGCCGGACTGTTTGGCTTGTTCAATGGCTGGCTTATATCAGCATTTCGAATTCAGCCGATCGTTGCCACGCTGGTGCTTTTCATCGCCGGGCGCGGCATTGCGCAGGTCATGACCAACGGCAATCTTCAGACATTTCGCGTGCCGCAATTCCAGTTCATCGGGCTTGGCCGGATATTCGGCATCCCCGTACAGGTGATCCTGATGGTGATCATTGTGCTTGCCGCCGCATGGATGCTGAAACGCACTGTTTTTGGCCGCCAGATTATCGCCATTGGCGGTAATGAGCGGGCGGCTGAACTCTCCGGCATTGCTGTCGCCAAGGTAAAACTGCTCGTCTACGCCATTAGCGGTCTTTGCGCCGGTATAGCCGGGCTCGTGGTCATCGCCATCAATTCATCCAGCGACGCCAATCAGGTCGGTCTTGGCATGGAACTTGATGCCATCGCTGCCGTCGCCGTCGGTGGCACACTTCTATCGGGCGGCAAGGCAACCATCATCGGCACACTGATCGGCGCCATGACAATCCAGCTGGTGCGTTACACCTTGCTCGCCAATGGCGTGCCGGATGCGGCGGCGCTGGTGGTCAAGGCCGGAATCATCGTGCTCGCCGTCTGGATTCAGCAACAAGGCAGGGCACACGCATGACCAGGGCAAAATATATATCCTTGCTTGGCAGTTACGGTGTAGTGCTGGCACTCCTGTTGCTCATCGTCTTCGGCTGGGCGCGGTACGACTATTTCCTCGGCTTTTTCAACATCACAAGCGTCCTGCGCTATAACTCGATGTTTGCGCTGGTGGCGCTTGGCATGTGCTTTGTCATCATGACCGGCGGTATCGACCTTTCAGTGGGTTCGACAGCCGCGCTTGGCAGTGTTGTCGCAGCGCTTTTCAGCCCGCAAGGCGCGTGGATCGGGCTCGGCGCAGGCGTCGGCGCGGGGCTCTGCGTTGGCCTTATCAATGCGACACTGGTGACCCGATTGAAAATCATGCCATTTATCGCCACGCTGGCAATGATGCTTGCCGCCAGTGGCACCGCCTTGCTGCTCGCGGACAACCAGTCGGTTTCCGTGTCCTATGACAGCGGCTTTACCACCATAGGGCAGGACAATTTCCTCGGATTCCCCATCCCCGCATGGATTGCCCTTGGCGCCTATATTGTTGGCTGGATTGTGCTCAATTTCACCAGTACAGGACGCGGTGTGCTTGCTGTCGGTGGTAATGAAGATGCAACGCGGATGATGGGCCTGCCAGTTAATCGGATCAAATTTCTCGTCTATCTTGCCAGCGGCGGCCTTGCGGGCCTTGCGGGCGTGATCCTCGCGTCGCAGTTCGGCGCTGGTCAGCCGATTGAGGGCGTAGGCTGGGAACTGTTTGCCATTGCTGCGGTGGTCGTTGGCGGCACTTTGCTGACTGGCGGCGTCGGTTCCGTCGGTGCGACGCTAGCGGGTGTGCTCCTGCTCGGTATTCTCTTCAATGTCCTGAATTTTGAGAACGGTAAAGGCTGGATTTCGCTTTCCGCCTATTGGCAATCGGTCATTCGTGGCCTGTTCTTGCTCATAGTGGTCATCTTGCAGGCCAAGCTGTCCTCGCGCGGCAATGCTGTGAAGGACCATTGAACATGCATGCGGTGCTGAGGCCCCAGCCATTCGGGATGTTTGCCGGAGAACCGGTGTTTCAGGCGACAATCCAGTCAGCATCGGGTGCAATAGCGCATATCCTCAACTGGGGTGCGGTGATCCGCGATCTGCAAATCCCTTTGACGGATGGCACATTGCAACGGGTTGTCCTCGGTTTCGATCAATTCGATCCTTATCCGCATCAGTCACCTTATTTCGGCGCACTGGTCGGGCGCTACGCCAACCGGATTGCCCATGGCCGGTTTACTCTCGACGGCAAGGATTATGCGCTTGACCTTAACGAAGGTGGAAAGCAGACCCTCCACGGCGGTTCAAAAGGGGTGTCACAACGCCTCTGGGAAATTACCGACTGGAGCACATCTTCAGTCACGCTCGAACTGCAACTGCCCGACGGCGATCAGGGTTTTCCCGGCGCAATGAATGTGCGCTGCACCTACAGTTTCAGCACCGGATCAACGCTGCGCATAGACATTGAAGCGACAAGCGATGCGTTGACCGTCGCCAATTTCGCTCAGCACAGTTACTTCAATCTGGATGGTTCGGATGATATCCGCAGCCATGAGTTGCAGATTTTTGCCGATAGCTACACGCCGGTGTCAGACGATCTCATTCCCATAGGCGAAATCCTGCCTGTGGATCAGACACCGTTTGATTTTCGTCAGCCGCGTCTGATCGGCGCGCACTCATCATCGACATATGATCATAATTGGGTTTTGAACGGTGATGCGAAGAACGGTTTGCGCCATGCCGCATCGCTGGGAGGCCGCACGGGTCTCGAAATGCAGGTTCACACCACCGAACCCGGTCTGCAATTCTACGATGGCAGGATGATCGACCCTTCGCTGATCGGTCTTGAAGGCAAACGCTACGGCCCGCATGCCGGATTGTGCCTTGAGGCGCAGCGTTTTCCTGACAGCCCAAACCAGCCGGATTTTCCAAGTGCGGTGCTTCGCCCTGATGAGACTTACCGGCAGCATACGGAATTCCGGTTCCTGCATCGCCAGCTGTTGCCAAGCGCCCTCTCCCGTCCTATGCCGGAGCAAAGCAGCCAGATGAGGAGCGTTTGAGGTATGGCGAGCAATGTAGCATTGACGGGATTGGCGCGGGACATGCAGGCGCGGGCGGATGCGGGGCGTCCCATCCGCATTGGTCTGATCGGATCAGGCGAGATGGGCACGGATATCGTCACCCGCGTCGCCCATATGCCCGGCGTCGAAATCGGGGCGATTTCCGAATTGAACCTGCCCAATGCCCTGAAGGCCGTCGATATCGCCTATCAGGAACCGGGCCATGCCCGCGAGGTGAATACGGCTTCGGCGCTGACATCAGCCATGGAAAGCGGCAAGATTGCCGTCACCAGCAATGCGGATCTCATCCTTGAGAATGATCTCATCGACGTGGTGATCGACGCGACAGGTGTTCCGGCTGTCGGTGCCGAGATCGGCCTTCGCGCCATGGAACATGGCAAGCATCTCGTCATGATGAATGTCGAGGCTGATGTGACCATCGGCGCATACCTTAAAAGCGAGGCTGACCGGCTTGGCGTGACCTATTCGCTCGGCGCTGGCGACGAGCCTTCCTCCTGCATGGAACTGATCGAGTTCGTCTCGGCCATGGGCCATCCGATTGTCGCTGCCGGTAAGGGCAAGAACAACCCGCTCAACATCGATGCCATTCCTGACGATTATGAGGAAGAGGCAGCGCGCCGCCACATGAATGTGCGCATGCTGGTGGAATTCGTCGATGGGTCGAAAACCATGGTGGAAATGGCAGCCATTGCCAATGCCACCGGACTGGTGCCTGACAAGGCGGGCATGCATGGTCCGGCGGCAACGCTCGACCAGCTCAACAAGACACTCATCCCGCAAAAGGATGGCGGGCTGCTCTCACGCGTCGGCGTTGTCGACTATTCCATCGGCAAGGGCGTTGCCCCCGGCGTGTTCGTCGTCGCCGACATGTCACATCCGCGCATATCGGAACGGATGGAAGATCTGAAGATGGGCAAGGGTCCTTACTTCACCTTCCACCGGCCCTATCACCTGACCTCGCTGGAAGTGCCGCTGACCTGCGCCCGTGTCGTGCTCTATGGCAAGGCCGATATGGTGCCGCTGTCGAAGCCCGTGGCGGAAGTCTGTGCGGTTGCCAAAAAGGACCTCAAGGTTGGCGAGACGCTCGATGCCATTGGCGAATATTGCTACCGCGCCTGGATCATGACGGCGCAGGAGGCGCGTGATGCCAAGGCGATCCCCTGCGGCCTGCTGCAGGGCGGTACGGTGACAGCACCGATTGCCAAAGGCGAACTCATCACCAGCGCCAATGCCGCGCCTATCGCGGGCTCAAAGATCGTCGAACTCAGACAGCGGCAGGACAAGCTTGTTTATGGCTGATTCGGGTCAAGCCAGATGACGCCACTATTGAGCCGTTCTGGTCCAAGATCAGGGCGGCTTTTTATTGCGAGTATGGAATAAATTCACTTTCTCTTTGCAAAACAAAGACTTGATGAAAGCGTGGGCAACAATAATCCCATGCAAATAAATCTGTATAAAACCTGCATCTCCTTGAAAAAACCGTGTCAAGCGCCAATATTAATAATTGGTTAACGACTGAGTCTTTGGTGCAGGAGAATGCAGTGCCAGCGTATCAAGTCAAATTTGCCTATCTGACCAAGTATAAACAGACACGCCATCTGTTTCATCAGCTTGTCATTGCCGACGACGAGGCAACAGCGCTCGCCGAAGGCCGCAGGTTGATGAACAAGCGGTCTCCCAATGCGCGGATTATGCATGAATCATGCGTTGTTCGTCCCGACAGTCAGGAAGTTGAAAGCGCTACAGCCAAGGGTTGGGTTCTCAACGACAACTGGTGGTCGCGGCCGATTATGCCTGATGATGATCTTGCTGCCATTGCCAAACATGGTTTTACCCACAGCAACCACATCCACGCCAAGTCGGCGATGGATTGCGTTGCCATCGACAAATACGCCGCATAAGCCCGGCGGACCGGCCTAGAGCTCGGTCCGCATGCTCCACAATTCAGGAAACAGCACGATATCCAGCATCTTGCGCAGATAGTTGACGCCAGATGTGCCGCCGGTGCCTGTCTTGAAGCCGATGATGCGTTCAACCGTGGTGACATGGTTGAACCGCCATCGCCGGAAGTAATCCTCGAAATCAACAAGCTTTTCCGCAAGTTCATAGAGCGGCCAATGGGTTTCAGGTGAGCGGTAGACTGCAAGCCAGGCATCCCGCACACTGTCATTGGCCTCATAGGGCAAAGAGCAGTCCCGTTCGAGCATAGCCTTGTCGATGGCAAAGCCCTTGCGCGCCAGCAGGCGGATCGACTGGTCGTAAATGCTGGGTGCATGCAAAATACCATCAAGCCACGCATGAATATCGGGCTTGTGTGCATGCGGACGCATCATGGCGGCGTTCTTGTTTCCCGCTAAAAATTCGATTGCACGGTACTGGAATGACTGAAAGCCCGAGGACATGCCAAGCGCTTCACGAAACGTCGTATATTCGCTCGGGGTCATGGTTCTGAGCACATCCCAGGCGGAATTCAACTGATCGAGAATGCGCGACACCCGGCTCAGCATCTTGAACGATGGCGCAAGATCGTCCTTCGCAAGGTGTTCGCAAACGGACATCAGCTCATGGATCACAAGCCGCATCCAGATTTCCGAGGCTTGATGCTGAACGATGAAGAGCATTTCGTCATGGGCATCGGAGAGTGGTGATTGTGCCGTGAGAATCTTGTCGAGGCGCAGATAGTCGCCATAGGACATGCGCCCATCAAACGACATTTGCGCGCCCTCGGTCTCAGGATTATAGGGTGTGCGGCTCATGTTACAGCTCCCCTCACCTTATATTCTGGAGCATCCCATGCGCGTGTCGCCAGAATTTCCTTGAGGATACCAACCGCTGCGGACACTTCGGCAAAGCTCAGATAAAGCGGCGTGAAACCAAAGCGGATAATGTCAGGGGCACGGAAATCACCGATAACACCGCGCGCAATCAGTGCCTGCATGATGGCATAGCCATTATCGCATGAATAGGAAACCTGACTGCCGCGCTGGTCGGGGTTGCGTGGTGTGACCAGTTTCAGGCCGAACTCACCGGCAAATCCTTCCACCTCCTGAATGAAGAAATCGCAAAGCGCTATGGATTTTGCCCGCAATGCGTCCATGTCGACCTCGTCCCACAGGGCAAGTGCCTCATCCATCGCCACCATGCCAAGCACCTGCGGCGTGCCGCAAAGATACTGGTCGATACTGTTCGACGGCGCATAGGCCGCTTCGAATGCGAAGGGCGCACGATGCCCGAACCAGCCGGACAAGGGCTGGCGGAACCCGCCCTGATGACGCGGATTGACATAGAGGAATGCTGGGGCACCGGGGCCGCCATTCAGATATTTATAGCCGCAGCCAATGGCGAAATCCGCACCGGCTCCCGCCAGATCAATCGCCATGGCACCAGCCGAATGCGCCAGATCCCATATGACCAGAATGCCCTTCTCATGCGCCGCCTTGGTCATTTCGGCCATATCGTGCCGATACCCGGTGCGATAGTTGACATGGGTCAGCATCAGCACGGCCACGTCCTCATCAAGCATCGCCGGAATATCGGCGGGCTTTTCCGATAACACCAGCCGATGATCCTTTCCGATCTGCTTGGCCACGCCTTGCGCAATATAAAGATCAGTCGGGAAATTCTCCCGCTCCGAAACAATTTTGCTCCGACCTGGATTGAGGCCGAGTGCCGCAGACAGCACCTTGAACAGATTGATCGAAGTACTGTCAGCCGATACGACGCTCCCGTCCTGCGCACCGATCAAACGGCCAATCTTGCCGCCGACCTGTTGCGGCAGGTGAACCCAACCCGCCGTATTCCAGCTGCGGATAAGCTGCTCGCCCCACTCTTCGCTGATGGTCCTGGCAACCCGGGCCTTTACGGTCTTGGGCAAAGCGCCGAGGGAGTTGCCATCGAGGTAGATGACACCTTCAGGCAGTTCGAACCGCTCCCGGAAATGCCGCAAAGTGTCCGTTTCGTCCTGATGCGTCGCGTCGATTCGTGTCATCGTCATTGTCTCTTTGGTTTTCAGGCAGCGGTATCAAAGCCGGCAATGCCGCTGGCTTTGGCGAGTTTCACAAAGGCATCCTTGGCAAGCCTGACATGATCAAGCATCAAGGCCTCAGCCTTGACCTTGTCGCGGGCAAGCGCGGCTTCCATCAGGGCTGAATGCGCATCGATGCCCAAGGCTTCGCGGGAAAGATTACCGAGCGACTTGTCGCTGTTTTCCTGCGCGGCGCGGGTCAGATGATCAATCCGCAGAATGATATGGCGGCGATAGCGATGCAGCTGCGCATGCAGTTGCTGGGCAAAATTCAAAAGCCACTTGGATGAGGCCCCCGCAATGAGTGCCATGTGAAATTCCGTGTGGGCTGCATCCCAGATATCAATCGCCTCGAACTGCGAGAATGAATTGGGCACATCGCATTTCGACAGGCGGTAATGCGCGCCGACGAGAGTGGCTTCCCAGTTACGATCGCCATTCTCGATGGAACTGACGAGCAATTGCGTTTCAATGACAGAGCGCGCCGCCTCAAGGTCCTGCAACTCCTCCAGCGTGACGATAGCCACCCGAAAGCCCTTGTTCGCCTCGGTTGTCACAAAACTTTCGGCCTGCAGGCGGTTCAGCGCTTCCCGCACCGGCGTCGCGCTGCTACCGAGTTCCGCGGCGAGTGCGCGCAGACGCAGGGATTGCCCCGGTTGCAAATCCCCGTTCAGGATGCGCGAGCGCAACGCTGTATAAAGGTTTTCAGACTTGATGCTTTCGGCCATTGTGTTCCCTCGGCCTTTGCCATTTTCTATTTGTATATCATTTCACGTTTGTTATATTATTTTCAAGCCTGAGGAGGCGAGGCCAATAAAAAGCCAACAAAAAGTGGAGAACAATAAATGATCGGTGCAAAATACGTCGTGCGGACAGCGCTTGCTGCAGCACTGGGAATGACGCTTGGGCTGAGCGCAGCCTATGCAGAGACAAAAATCGGCATTGCGCAGTTCGGCAAGCATCCGCAGCTCGATGAAACCGTCACGGCATTCAAGGCTGAGCTGGTCAAGCTCGGCATCGCCGATGCGGTTTTCGATGAGTTGCAGGTCAATTTCGACGCAACACTCATCCCGCAAATGGTCACCAAGCTGACCTCGGCCAATCCAAAACTCATTCTTGCCGTCACCACGCCAGTGGCGCAGGGCGCGCGCCAGATCGTCGGCAACACCGGGACTCCGGTTGTATTCGCTGCTGTGACTGACCCTGTCGTTGCCAAGCTCACCCCTTCGTGGGAAGCAGGCGACAAGAACATGACAGGCGCATCCGATTTGCAGGATGTGGATTCGGTCGTCAAGTTCATCAAAAAGCTGCTGCCTGACGCAAAGCGCCTCGCTTATCTCTACAATCCCGGCGAAGACAATGACGTTGCCGTTTTGAAGCTGATCAAGACAGCTGCCGCCGCACAGGGCCTGCAGGTTGTCGAAGTCGGCCTTGATAACACCAACGACATTCCAATCCGCGTCAGCTCGCTCGCAGGCAAGGCCGATGTCATTTACGTGCCGGCATCAAACCTCGTACAGCCAGCTGTTCCTGCTGTTGCCGCTGCAGCGCTCAACATCAACATCCCGATCGTCAACGCATCGGCGCAGGCTGTGCGTGATGGTCTTGTCGCTGCGGCGTTTGAAGTGTCCTACACCAAGGTCGGACAGAACGCCGCCAAGCTTGCATCCGAAATCATTGCCGGAAAGTCACCTGCCAGCCTTGCTCCAATCAAGCCGTCCTATGAGGATCATACGGCGCTGATCAACGAGAAGGTTCTGGCGAAAACCGGACAAAAAGTTCCGGATACATTCAAAGATTGCGGCTGTTTCGTCAAATAAGCCTTCTCCTATCGTCTGCAAACATATAGTTCCTGCGCCATAAAAGGCGCAGGAACTTTTGACACGGAGCAAAAAGCTCCGGTTTGAGGGGCTCAAACATGACTACCGACATGCTTGCCGTCACAGGCGGCACAAAGATTTTTTATCGCGGCACACCGGATGAACGCCGGGCGCTTGATGGGTTGAACATCGCGCTCAAACCTGCCGATTTCTGCATTGTCATCGGCAGCAACGGCGCCGGAAAGTCCAGTTTCCTCAATGCGGTCTCCGGTAAGCTGCCACTCGATTCCGGGCGCATCAAGATTGACGGACTGGATGTTACCAAGCTGAACGCCCACAGGCGCGCCCAGTTCATCGCCCGCGTCTTTCAGGACCCGATGATCGGCACCGCGCCCACCATGACGATTGGCGAGAACATGCTTCTGGCGGAACTGCGCGGCAAACCGCGCGGGTTCTCCTACGGATTGACGGCGAACCGCCGGGCAAAATATCGCGAGCAGTTGTCGGAACTCAATCTTGGTCTTGAAAACCGGTTGGATATGCCGGTTGGGCTCCTGTCCGGCGGCCAGCGCCAATCATTGTCACTGGTGATGGCGGTTTCAACGCGCCCGAAACTTCTGTTGCTTGATGAGCATACGGCGGCGCTCGACCCGCGCACGGCCAAACTGGTGATGGATACGACAGTGCGGGCCGTCGAGGAATTACACCTCACCACGCTGATGGTGACGCACAATATGGATCATGCGATCAAATATGGAAACAAGATCGTCATGATGGACGCAGGCAAGGTGTTGCTTGAAATCGGACCGGAAGAAAAGCGGGGCATCACGGTGCCTGATCTTATTGACCGGTTTCACACCAAGTCCGACGCCATCGCGTTGCAGGGGAGTTGAGTACTATGGATATTCTTGGCACCCTCACCAGCTTCTACGCCCTCATTCCTGTCACCATCGCCCAGAGCCTCATCGTTGCCTTCGTGGTGCTTGGCGTCATGCTGCCATTTCGCATCCTGAATTTTCCCGACCTGACATCGGAAGGTGCCTTTCCGCTAGGCGGGTGCGTTTGTGGCACGCTCATTACAATGGGTGTCAATCCATTCCTTGCCTGCGGCGTCGCGTTGATCTGCGGCTTTCTCGCGGGCTGTACGACGGCTTTCATCCATCTGCGCTTCAAGATCAACACATTGCTGGCCGGTATTCTTGTGATGACGATGCTCTACAGCATCAATCTGCGCATCATGGGCCGCACCAATATCCCGCTTTTCACCTATGACACGGTCTTCACCATTCTGGCAGGATCATCGGCCAATGTTTCCTGGGTTAAAATCCTGATCGTCGGTGCTTTGATTGCGCTGGTCGTCGGCGCCATGCTGTATTTCTTCATGTCGGAGAAAGGCACGTCTATGCGCGCGGTTGGAGCAAGCCCTGACATGGCCGAGGCACAGGGCATCAATGTTGGCATCGCCACCATACTGGGCGTTGGTGCCGCAAGTGCGCTTTCAGCAACCGGCGGCAGTATCATGGTCCAGACTCAGGGCTTTGTGGACGTCAATATGGGTTTTGGTATCCTGATCAACGGCCTTGCAGCTCTGATCATTGGCGAGGCTGTCACCGGGCGGCAATCGATCCTGCGCCAGGTGATGGCCCCCGTAGTCGGCTCGATTGTCTATTATCAGCTGATTTCCTTCTGTCTGACCCTCGGATTGGCACCTGCTGATCTGAAGTTTGCCACAGGTGCATTCGTTCTGCTCATGCTGGCTCTGCCGAACCTGCGCAAATCCGGCGGAAGCACGCAAATTCGCGAAAAGGTGCGGGAATAACAGGCCCGCATTTGTCGGGACGGAGATTTTGATCCGCGCCCGGCCTCTGCTAATCTGGAGCAAACAGGCTTGATCCGCGCGACGGCCGGATTGGAGGGGGACTGTTACGGATATGACGAAGAAATTCGACTGGGATGCTGCTTACTCCAATGGCGCCTATATTCCGGGTGGAAATGACTTCCCGCCCCGATGGAAGAGCCTGGCCGCCGAATTTCGAGCGGAAATAGCTGCCGCTGGCCGCCTGCGGGCGGATATCAGCTACGGCCCGCATGAGCGCAACACTCTCGATCTCTTCATGCCGCGCGGTGAAGTCCAAGGCCTCGTCGTGTTCGTGCATGGCGGATACTGGATGAGTTTCGACAAATCGACCTGGTCACATCTGGCAAAGGGCCCGCTCGCGCACGGATTTGCCGTGGCCATCCCGTCCTATGTGCTTTGTCCGCAGGCGCGTATCAGTGAGATTACCGTGCAGATCGCCACTGCCATCACCCACGCCGCTGCGGAGGTTCCGGGGCCTGTTCATCTGACAGGGCATTCGGCGGGCGGGCATCTGGTGGCGCGCATGGCGTGTTTCACCTCGCCGCTCGGCCAGCCGATTCGCCACCGCATCCGCAAGACGGTGGCTATATCTACCCTTGGCGATTTGCGCCCTCTCATGAAGACGCGGATGAATGAAACGTTTCATCTCGACGCTGTAGAAGCGCGTCTTGAAAGCCCTTCCCTGCTTGAGCCGCAGGAAGGCGTTGACATCACGGCATGGGTGGGTGGTGCAGAACGGCCGGAGTTCATCCGGCAGAGCACTTTGCTGGCCAATATCTGGTCAGGCTTCGAGTGTGATGTGAATGCCGTGGTGGAGCCGGAGAAGCACCATTTTAACGTGATCGACGGCCTTGCCGATGCGGATCATGCGCTGACACGCACGCTGCTCTGCCTGTAAAATTCAATAGATACGAATCAAAAGACTGCCAGAGTTGGGATATAGCTCTGGCAGTCTTTTGTGATTTTTTGATTTAAATAAATCAATTATCTCATGCACTTAGACGCTTTGAAACTTCAGGCGTCATAGCATTTGCCGGCAGCCCGAGGGCATGGGCAATGCGTTCCAATTTAGTCGGGTCGGAATTCTGACCGCTTTCAATTGTATCAATTTCGAGGGTCGTAAGACCGCACGCAACGGCCAGATCCTCTACGGAATATCCGAATTGCTCGCGGAACGCCCTAACAATGTTTGTACCATTGGCTATCGCCGTGGAAATGGCTTCTGGCAATGAATAGTCGCCGACGGTTGTGCTCATCGCTTTGCTCCTAACGTGAATGGTTGGTTAACAAATCGGAAGGCAGAACTTATACGTCCATCCTGCTGGATCAAGCCTTTTATCTGCAATCACATAAAACGTGATCGTAAAGCTGCGTCCGAACATGCCTTATTTAGGCACCAGATCTCTGTACAATACTGTAATTCGCGGAATGTTAACTCGACCAATTCCTAAAGAATATCAGTGGATTGTTACGCCACTGTGTCAGATATGACAGGGTATATATAGGAGCGATGAGACGAAAATGAACCATCACACCTTGAAATATTTCAGACCGGCATTTTTGCCTCTTATTGTAACAATTCCCCTGCTGACAGGATGTGCCGGCGGTGTCTACTATGACACATTCCGGTATGATGCGACCTGCACCGACTCGGATGCACGCCATCCGGACAGGGGCCCGGTTTGCGAGGTAAGGAAGACGCGTTAAGCCCTGAAGAGGCCACAACGATGTCAACCCCATCCATCAGCCGTTTCCCGACACCCTCCATTACTGAACTGCCGCAGGACATCGCCGACCGGATACTCGCCGTACGGGAGAAGTCCGGTTTCGTACCGAATGTCTTTTTGGTGCTCGCACATCGTCCGGACGAGTTTCGCGCCTTTTTCGCCTATCATGATGCCCTTATGGACAAGCCCGGCGGCCTGACAAAGGCCGAAAGGGAAATGATCGTGGTGGCGACGAGCGCCGCCAACCAGTGCCAATACTGCGTCATTGCCCATGGCGCGATCCTGCGTATCCGCGCCAAGAACCCGCTGATCGCCGACCAGATCGCAACCAACTACCGCAAAGCCGATATTACGCCCAAGCAAAGAGGGATGTTGGATTTTGCCATGAAGGTCTCTGTGGAAGCCTACAAGGTCGAGAGCGCCGATTACGAGCAGTTGAAAGCACACGGGTTTTCTCAGGACGATATGTGGGACATTGCGGCAATCTCCGCTTTCTTTGCCCTGTCGAATCGCCTCGCCAATGCAACAGACATGCGCCCCAACGATGAGTTTTATGTGATGGGTCGGGGATAGGTGCTTCACGCCCCTGTCATCGTGACGCGCTAGGCCTGAAGCACAATCTTGCCGGAGGATGACATCATGTCTGCATTGCGAAACACACTTCCCATAGCAATCACCATATTCACGGTGATTGCCGGTTCATCCGCAAACGCTGAAATCATTCAAGCCGGACGTACGATCAGCGAGCGTCTCAAAACATTCGACAGGAATACCGTCTGGAAGCCGGTTGAGCAGATCACCTTGAACTTCCCGACCTTCCATCCGCAGGGAATGGTAAAAATCGGTGACGTCTTCTACATAACCTCCGTCGAAATCACCAAACCCACGACCAAATATGACCAACCGCGCGACGGCTATGACCGTGATACGGGTGAAGGCAAGGGGCATCTGTTCAAAGCGGATGCCAAGGGCAATCTGCTTGAGGACCTCGCATTGGGTGAAGGATCGATCTATCACCCCGGTGGGATCGACTTTGACGGTACTTCGATCTTTGCTCCTGTCGCGGAATACCGTCCGAACAGCGCCGCCATTATCTATAAAGTCGATCCAAAGACCATGAAACCGCAGGAAGTGTTCCGTTACAAGGATCACCTCGGCGGGGTTATTCACGACACCGAGAACAAGACGCTCAACGCGGTCAGTTGGGGATCACGGCGCTTCTATGCGTTCACGCTCGACAGCGCAGGCAATGTCACCAACGCTGATGTGGAGCGGACAAAGCTGGCCAAGCTCAATCCCTCGCACTACATCGATTATCAGGACTGCAAATATCTCGGCGCAAGCGAAATGCTGTGCGGCGGGCTGACTGCGTACCAGACGAAGAAGGACGGTCCCAAATTTTCGCTGGGCGGGCTTGAGATCGTCAACCTTGCCTCCAATCAGCCCGTCTATCAGGTACCCGTACAACTCTGGACGGAAGCAGGGCTGCCCATGACCCAGAACCCCTTCTGGATCGAACCCGTAGACAAAGGGCTGAAAGCCTACTTCATGCCTGAGGATGACAAGTCCACGATCTATATTTATGAAGCACAGAGCAAGTAACGGCTCGCCTTCCCCCAATTTGCGTGATCTGTCACCCGCGACTAAGATCATGCAAAGCAAGGACGCGGGTGGTGGCACCTGCTTCGGCATAACAATCCCGCAGTGAAGCCAGACCGATCAAATTCCTTAAAAATCCGTAAACAAAAATACTATAAATTATTGAAATATATAATAAAATCTCTCATTTTGCCGTTTTGTGCAATGTGGGGGCAATCTTCGACTGCAAAATAAACCATGTCTTCCGGCGCTATAGATTTCGCAGGAAGTGGGGTGGTCGATTGCAAGGGTTTTGCGTCAGTTTCGGTGGCCAGCTCATAGATCAGGCGATCATCGCGCCGGAAGACATCTGTATCAGAGCGTGATCAGCCCAAGTGTATCAGGCTCTCGGGAGTTGAACCGCGCAACATGTCGCCGGACAGTTCGGTGGATCATGCGCTTGTATGTTTGGAGTAATGCGAATGTCCTCTCAAAGAAAGACTGTCTTGCTGGCTGGCGTGTTTGCGCTGCTAGCTTTTACAACCGGTACGGCGATGGCAGCCGATTATTACAATCCGGCCCCTGTCTACAACGATCCACCCGCGTTCGATTGGAGCGGTGCCTATATCGGTGCTCATGGCGGTACGGCCTTTACCAAGATGCCAAACCCCTTTGCCGACAGAAATGGCTGGAGCGGTGGTATCCAGGGCGGCTACAACGTCCAGATGGGACCGGCTGTTCTCGGTGCTGAACTTGAAGGTTCCTATCTCGGTGGCGCTGAACACAAGGTGCGCGGTGGCAAGATAGAAGAAAAATGGCGCGCTGCGGCAAAGGCCAAGGCCGGTCTGACATTCAATCAGACACTCGTTTTTGGTACCGCCGGTGTGGCCCTGACCAAATTCGACGCCGGTGACAGGGTGCGCGACACCAGCAGCTGGAAGACCGGTTACCTCGTGGGCGGCGGTGTCGAGCAGGCATTCGCCGGCGGCCTCTCAGCCAAGATTGAATACAACTACATCCACACACCCAATGTGAAGGCGACCACGGCTCTTGGCCGCAGCGAAACCGACATTGGAAGCCATGAACTCAAGGCCGGTCTCAATTACCGGTTCTAGCAATCAAGCACGACCCCGGCAGACATATTGCCGGGATCGTACCCGGACTACGCTGCGCGAGAATGTGGATACTAGTCCCGTTCACATGCTTGCGGTGTAGAAGTGCCTATCCGTGATGGGCGCTGTTCGGAGAGAAAATGGTTTGCAGCGCCGGCGGCGATCCCGCCCATCAGTCTCTGCCCGCCCTAAAGACTGTTTTCTCTCCGTTCGCACTTGGGCTAAGGCCGTGCAGACCGGCTATTTCCCCCACGATGTCAGAAAGATTAGACGGAGTGGATCGCTCAGATATCGCATCACATTGATGCTAATTTTTGCTGGAATATTTGTCAGTAAAATTTTCTATTGTTAATGTATTTATGTATAAATTTATACTTCGGTATAAGCAACTTTAAATATATATACACCCGGATGCTCTTTAACGAGCATCCGGGTGAAATATCTTAGATAGGCAAACTACCGAGTAAACCTGCAATGAGGTTAACGACAGCTTCAAGAAGGTGCTTAAGAAGATCTCCGAACATATAAATGTCCTCCCGGTTAAGTAAGTCAGCGCTATCATTATTATCAGACGCGCAATTGTTTACTAATAAATTGTTATCATTCGTCTTTACTATTAAATTTGAACCACTTTGTTTTAACCGTATGTTTTTGGCTGTATTTGATCACCTTATTTTAGGTAAATATTTAGGTCATCATCACTTTAATTGATTATTCATAGCGCAGGGCATCGATCGGGTTCATCCGTGCGGCGCGACGCGCCGGGAAATAACCAAAAATTACACCGATCAGAGCGGAGAAGCCAAAAGCAATCAGCACAATGGATGGATCAACCACGAAGGGCACGCTCATCAGGCTGACCGCTGTATAGGCGAGCACCAGACCGATGATCATGCCGATCAGACCGCCAATCAGGCACAGGACGATAGCCTCCACCAGAAATTGGGTCAGAACCTGCCGTTCCGTCGCACCAATGGCCAGACGTACGCCGATTTCGCGCGTTCGCTCCGTCACCGAAACCAGCATGATGTTCATAATGCCGATACCGCCGACAAGCAGGCTGACCGCCGCAATAGAAGAAAGCAGTCCAGTCAGAATAACCGTCGTCATGGAAACAATTCCAAGTATCTGACTGAGATCAGTGACTTCAAAGTCCCGGTCACCCGTTTCACGGATCTTGCGCCGCTCTTTGAACAGGTCCTCAAGTGCAGCCTTGACCGGGCCCGTCGCGCCATCCTTGGCCGAAACCGTTATCAACGACACATCGGTTGAACCGGCAATCCGGCGCTGGAACATGCGGAACGGGATAAGAACCATGTTGTCCTGATCCTGTCCGTCAATGGCTTTGCCCTTGGAAACCAGCGTGCCTATGACCTCGCAGGAAATGCGGTTGACGCGAATACGGTCCCCATCCGGAATAGTATCTCCGAACAGGACCTTTCGCACCGTTCCACCGATAATACAGACGGATCGACCGCTGCGCTCTTCTGATTCCAGAAAGTTGCGTCCAGATGCCAGCTGCCAGTTCATCGTGGTGAAAAAGTCATTGGTTGAGCCAATAACCGATACAGTCCGGCTATTGCCCTCCCGGATGGCTGTGCCGGACACCTGACCGAAGGGGGCGACGGCCGCAATGCCTGGAATCTGATCGCGGATCGCGTCAACATCCCGGACATCAAAGGTGCGTGGTGCAAGGGTTGAACGCCGCTCCGGGTTGCCGGGCGACACGAAAAGCAGGTTGGTACCAAGCTTTGAAATTTCACCCGTGACCCGCTGCCGCGTGCCATTGCCGACGGTGACCATGGCAATTACCGCACCAACGCCAATGACTATGCCCAGCATCGTCAGGAACGAACGCATCATATTGCGTGACATGGAATGCAGTGCCAGCCGGAACGCTTCGATCAGCATTGTTATAAATCCTGTCTGCGTTCATCGCTCTGGATGTGACCATCGACAAAGCGGATTATACGCCGGGCATAGGCGGCAATATCGGGTTCATGGGTGACCATGATGACAGTGATGCCATTATTCCTGTTGAAACCGGAGATAACGTCCATGATCTCGGCACTGGTTTTCGTATCGAGATTGCCGGTGGGTTCATCGGCGAGCAACACCTGCGGATTGGTGACAATGGCGCGCGCTATGGCCACACGCTGCTGCTGGCCACCTGACAGTTCGGAAGGCACATGACTGGCACGGGTTGCCAGACCCACCTGCCGCAGGGCCTCCAAAGCCCGCTCCCGACGCTCCGCGCGGCCCATGCCACGATAGATCAGCGGCAGTTCGACATTCTCAACCGCAGATGTACGGCGCAGAAGATTAAAGCCCTGAAAGACAAAGCCCAGCAGTTCCCGCCGCAGCGTTGTCTGTTGATGCCGGTCAAGTTGGTCGATGCCAGTGCCACCAAACAGATATTGCCCCGTGCTTGGCCGATCGAGGCAGCCAATCAGGTTCATGGCAGTGGACTTACCGGAGCCCGATGGCCCCATGATTGCAACGAAATCCCCCCGCTCAATGGCAAAGTCGACACCCGCCAAAGCGTGAACGGCCGCCTCACCTTCTCCGTAACTCTTGGTGACTCCACGGAACTCGATCAATGGCACCGGTTTTTGCATGGGCTGCGCGGTCATTTTGGCGGTGTGCTTGCAGCCACGATCACCTGATCGCCCGCTTTGATCTCACCGGAAAGAACGATTGTGTTGCGCCCGTCTGTCGCGCCGGTGCGCAGTTCAAGCTTCTCTGGCTTGCCACCACGCAACACCCAGACATTCCGCTGTGCCCCGGCATCCTTCTTGACTGGATCAGGTATAGCTGGTGTCTGATCAGCAGGATTGGCTGCCTCAACCTTTACCGGTTCATTGGGTGGTGTAAACCGCAATGCCGCATTGGGGACAAGCAACGCATCCTTGACTTCCTTGACATTAATGTAAGCCGTGGCGGTCATACCCGGACGCAAGGCAAGGTCTTCATTGTCAACGGCCAGCATGGCCTTGTAAGTGACAACATTCGAGACTGTTTCGGGTTGAAAACGGATATTGACGATTTTTGCCGGGAAAGTGCGGTCCGGATAGGCATCCACATTGAAGGTCGCGTCCTGTTCCGGCTTGACGAGACCAACATCAGCCTCATCAACATTCACCTGCAACTCCATCCTTTTCAGATTACCGGCGAGCTTGAACAAAACAGGCGCTTGAAAAGCAGCGGCAACCGTCGCACCCGGATCAACCGAACGGCTCAGCACGACACCATCAATCGGCGATATGATCTTGGACTTGCGCAAGGAGGTTTCATTGACCTGCAGTTCCGCTTCCGAAACGGCCACCTCGGCATTCGCCACATCAAGCGCGGCAACGGCTGAGTCATATTCCGACTTGGCAACGTCAAGCTCGCGCACGGATGAAACCCTGCTGTCCTGCAGGGCCGTCATGCGTTCAAACGCATTCTTTTTGGCCGCGAGAGTTGCCTGTGCCTGCACAACACGGGCACGCGATGCCAGAAGCTTTGATTTCGAGCTCTCGATATTGGTGTTGATCGTGTCAATATCGAGCGTTGCCAGCACATCGCCCTGGCCGACGAAACTATTGTAATCGACCAGCACCGTGCGAACCGTGCCGGAAAGCTCACTGGACACATCCACCTGTTCGGTGGGCTGCACAGTTCCCGTTGCCGATACGGTGATGGAAAGCGTACCCTTGGTCAGCGGCTTCTCGGTATAGCTATATTGCGTGCCACGAGAATACCACGACATGGCTGCCAGAATCGCGACAATGAGAAGCCCGCCGCCCCACAGGAAGGGGTGTCTGCGAAAAACATTCCGCTTGCCCCTGTTGTCGACAATGGAAGCCAGTGTTTTGCTCAGGTCCGGTTGGTTTGTCGAAGAGTCCACGCTGTTACGCCATTCGCTTTATCGGTTGCATGATGCGCCAAAGCGCTTTGAGTGACATAAGCCCATAAAAATCAGACTTCAATGCGATAGACCCTTTCGCTACCGACCGCTTAATATAGGCGAACGGGTATAATTCAATCCAGTGCCCGATCATTGCAGGAGGAGATTGCGTCAGCATTGCAGACGAAATGCCAGTAAAACGGGCGGAAATAAGGATGTGAGCTTCAAAACGAGAAAAACCGGCGGAGGATTATCCTCTACCGGTTTCCATTAGGCATAATGCAAAATTATATTACAGGGCAACGTCAAAAGTCGCTTGTGTCTTGGCTTTGATTTCTTCCACCGTAAGGCCAGGCGCAATCTCGATCAGCGTCATCTTCGGCTCGCCGCGCCGCTCGATTGTGAAAACACCGAGATCAGTAATGACGAGATCGGTGACACGCTGTCCGGTAAGTGGCAACGTACATTCCTCGAGAAGCTTGGCCTCACCCTTGGCCTCGTGTTCCATGACGACGACAACCTTCTTCACGCCGGCCACCAGATCCATGGCACCGCCCATGCCCTTCACCATCTTGCCGGGAACCATCCAGTTGGCCAGATCGCCATTGCGGGCAACCTGCATGGCACCGAGGATCGATAGATCAATATGCCCCCCGCGGATCATACCGAAACTGTCGGCACCGGAAAAATAACTCGTTGTCGGCAGCTCCGTAATTGTCTGCTTACCGGCATTGATAAGGTCGGCATCTTCTTCGCCCTCATAGGGGAAAGGTCCCATGCCCAGCATGCCGTTCTCGCTCTGCAGCTGAACGCTCATGCCTGTCGGAATAAAATTGGCAACAAGTGTCGGAATACCGATGCCCAGATTGACGTAAAAACCGTCCTGCAATTCCTTTGCGGCCCGTTCGGCCATCTGATCACGTGTCCAGGCCATCTCAGTTCACCTCACTTGCAGCGACAAGACGCGGACGGGTCGTCCGTTGTTCAATATGTTTGACGGGATTGGGCACATGCACGATGCGTTTGACGAAAATGCCGGGTGTATGGACATGGTCGCCATCGATCTTGCCCGCATCCACCAGATTTTCAACTTCGGCAACCGTGACCTTGGCGGCTGTGGCCATGATCGGGTTAAAGTTGCGTGCAGTCTTGCGATAGACAAGATTGCCTTCCGTATCGCCCTTGAAGGCGTGAACGATGGAAAGATCGGCAAACAGGCCGCGCTCCATCACATAGGATTCGCCGTCAAACTCGCGCACATCCTTGCCGTCGGCAATAATGGTGCCAACGCCGGTCTTGGTGAAGAATGCCGGAATGCCCGCGCCACCGGCACGAATGCGCTCGGCAAGCGTGCCCTGCGGGTTGAATTCCAATTCCAGTTCGCCCGACAGATATTGCTGGGCAAACAGTTTGTTCTCACCCACATAGGACGAGATCATCTTGCGGATCTGCTTGGTTTCCAAGAGAACACCAAGGCCGATGCCGTCAACGCCTGCATTGTTGGAAATGACCGTCAGGTCCTTCACACCGGAATCGCGGATTGCGTAGATCAGGGCTTCGGGAATACCACAGAGGCCAAAGCCTCCGGCCATAATGGTCATGCCGTCAAACAGCACGCCATCCAGCGCATCGCTTACATCTGAACGAACTTTTTTCAAGAACACTCTCCCATTGTTCTCCATCCTCTGCGGCAGGTTTTGCAGGCTGCCGTTGCCGCAACGGTATGGCTTGTCTTGGTGGCACAGGTAGTCGTATTAATACTGCATGACCGCAGCCGAGTTTCCTATCTCCGACATTGCCGTTTCAGGAAGCGCAAAACGCTTCATCTTAACCGACATGCCAGTGCCGATGGTCTATGCGACGCACCGTATCATACGCGATTGCAATTTCGAATTCGCCGAGACCTTCGGCTATGAACGCGGCGAATTGATCGACCAGAGCTTTAGCCGTCTCTATCCGAAAATTACGGACTTTGTTCGTACCGGAGAAATGTGGCGAACAAATTTCGCTGGCGGGCGTGTCTATTATGACGAGCGGGTGATGCGGCGGCGTGATGGGGCGAGTTTCTGGTGCCGCGTACGCGGGCGCAGCGGTAATCATACCGATCCGTTCGCCGAAGCGCTTTATTGCTTTGAGCCGATGAACCGCACCGTGGCTGGAAATGCCAACCTGATCTCGGACAGGCAGAGACAGGTGCTCACCCTTGTCTCACAGGGCAAGACCAATGCGCAGATCGCCCATGAAATTGGCCTGTCAAAACGAACCATAGAAGCGCACCGCGCCCGCATCATGCGTGCCTTCGGGCTTCACAATAGTGCCGAACTCATTGCCTGGTTTTCGTCGCTGCGGTAGGACGCTGATCAAAACGTCGGCGGCGTACAGGCGCTGACGACTTCGCAAGGATTTGGACCGACACAACGAAATCGGTGCGGCTGGCGGCTCTCGAAATAATAGGCGTCGCCGGGCCCGAGAATGCGCCGTTGATCGTCGACTGTGACCTCAATTCTGCCGCTGATGACAACACCACCTTCCTCGCCCTCATGCACAAGCATGACACGGCCGGTATCGCCGCCCGGTTCATAGCGTTCTTTGAGGATTTGCAACGCCCTGCCAAACAGGTTTTCGCCAATCTGGAGATAAGAGATATTGCCCTTGCCGATCTCGACCAGTTCACCCGCCTCGTAGAACACTTTTTGCTTGAGATCAGGCTCGATAGCAAAGAACTCGGATAGGCCGATTGGAATGCCATCGAGGATGCGTTTGAGTGCTCCAACCGACGGATTGGTCTGATTGGACTCGATCAGCGAAATCGTGGAATTGGTCACACCGGCCCGCTTGGCAAGTTCACGCTGCGACAGATTGTGTCTTTGCCGGAGATAACGGAGCCGTCCGCCCAGATCAATTTGCACACCCTGCCTCCTCGACTGTTCTCCATGTTCGATATAGCGAACTTATGAAACATCAGATCAGTAAATTCAATAGGTTATAGAATCAAAGAAAAGGACTTGTTGGTGAATAGAAAGCATGACCTGCTGGCGGGAGAAGAGGAGTCTCCACCATGCTGATGAGCAATACCCCGTCACTCGAAAATTACTGGATGCCCTTTACGGCGAACCGGCAGTTCAAGGCGGCACCACGCCTGCTCGCCTCCGCCAAGGGCATGTATTACATCGATGTCGATGGCGGACAGGTACTCGATGGCACGGCGGGACTCTGGTGTGTCAATGCTGGCCATGGCCGCGAAAAGATCGCCGATGCGGTGGCGCGCCAGCTGGTGACCATGGACTATGCGCCCTCCTTCCAGATGGGACATCCGCTCGCATTCGACTTTGCTGAAAAGCTTGCAGCACGCGCGCCCGGTGGCAAGAAGGCTGGACTGACAAAAGTGTTCTTCACCGGTTCCGGTTCAGAGTCCGTTGATACCGCGCTCAAGATCGCCATCGCCTATCAGCGCGCCATCGGTCAGGGTACACGCACGCGCGTCATTGGCCGCGAACGCGGTTACCACGGCGTCGGCTTTGGCGGTATCTCCGTCGGCGGGCTGGTCAATAATCGCCGCGTGTTCCCGCTTCTGCCGGGCACCGACCATATCCGCCATACGCATGATCCGGTTCGCAATACCTTCGTCAAAGGTCTACCTGAGCATGGCGCTGATCTGGCTGACGATCTGGAACGGCTGGTCGCGCTGCATGGCGCCGAGACCATTGCCGCCGTTATTGTCGAGCCTGTTGCCGGATCAACCGGCGTTCTCCTGCCGCCAAAGGGTTATCTGGAACGGTTGCGTGCGATCAGCCAGAAACACGGCATTCTCCTGATTTTTGATGAAGTGATCACCGGCTTTGGCCGTCTTGGCACACCCTTTGCCGTCGATTATTTCGGCGTCGTGCCTGATCTCGTCACCACCGCCAAGGGGCTGACCAATGGTGCCGTGCCGATGGGTGCTGTATTTGCCAGCGAAACTATTCACGATGCGCTGATGCACGGCCCTGAAAATCAGATCGAGCTTTTCCACGGCTATACCTATTCCGGCCATCCCGTTGCCTGTGCCGCCGGTCTGGCCACGCTTGAAGTCTATGAAGAGGAGGGCCTGCTCACCCGCGCCGCCGAAATGGCTGAGCACTGGCAGGATGCACTCCATAGCCTGAAGGGTCTTGCGAACGTCGTTGATATCCGCACGATTGGTCTGGTTGCCGGTATCGAGCTTGCCTCACGTCCTGATGCCGTCGGCGGGCGCGGTTACGACGTCTTCACCGACTGCTTCAAGAAGGGTCTGCTGGTGCGCGTCACCGGCGACATCATCGCTCTTTCGCCGCCGCTGATCGTCGAGAAAGAACAGATGGATACTATCGTGTCGATGCTGGGTGACGCGATCAAAGACGCGGCTTAAGGGGTCTTCAAGATTGCCGAGAAGCGCGGATCGAAAGCCCGCGCGATCGGTTCCGCGGCCGCTCCCAAGGCAACGGACCAAGGATCAGCGAGCCCCGCCTGCAGACGGGGCTCGGGGTAACGCAGCGCCCGGTCGGCGATAGACGGCAAGATGGGTTCCATGCGCGTGATAAGGCTGTCGATCAACACCTTCGGCGCGCCTCCACACAAAATCGTGGTTTGGGGATCAAAAATGGATTCCAGCATCTGCACCGTGCGGCGCAGGCGATCCGCAGCATTGTCGATCCAGCGTTCCACCACGGGTCCGCCCTTGACCACCGCATCGGTGACAAGTTCGAACAGCTTCGGATCAGATCGATCGAGCCCCAGCACATTGCATAGCGAGGCCATGGATGTGTAATGCTCCAACGGCTCCACATCCGCACCGTCACCCGGTGCCAGCGCCAGCATCATGCCGATCTCACCAGCATTGGAATAGGCACCGCCATAGATTTCGCCGTTGAGGATCAATCCGGCACCGAGGCCATAGCCAAGATAGATGCAGACCACATGATCAAGGCCGTGCGCAGCCCCCATCAACCGCTCGGCGGTTGCCGCCGCAGAGGCGTCGTTTTGCAAGGCAACCTCAAGGCCCGTGCCTTCAGCGATCCGCTCAACCAGCGGGAAATTCTGCCAAGCCGTCATCATCCATGGATCGTCATAAAGCTCGTTAATCCCGAATGGCCCCGGCATGGCGAGGCCAAGGCCAACAAGCTTTCTTGCCGCCTGCGGGAACTGCGCCGTTAGCGCTTTACGGGCCTTTTCAACCAGATCAAGAATGACGACAACACCTTCGGCTGGGCCCCCAGCAGGTAACTTGGACTCGAACTGAACCAGCACATCGCCAACAAGATTGACAATCACCGCTCGCGTGATGTGCCTGTCAATCTGCAAGCCGATGGCAAAGGCCCCTTCAGGCACAAGCTGGTAAGGCGTTGCTGGCTGGCCGCGTCCTTTGCGGACGCTCGCCTGTGATTGCACAAGCCCGTCACTGGCCAGTTCTTCAATGATGTTGGAGACTGTCTGCGGCGTCAGTCCGGTCGCTCGTGCAAGATCGGCACGGGACAGCGCACCATTCACCCGCAAAGCATCAATCATGATGCGCCGGTTATGTGCACTGGCACCACCCAGATTGGTTCCGCTCTTCGCCCGGATCGATTTTCTCGCGTCCATTCTGTCCCCTCTTGACACCAGAACAATATTGATCAAGAAATAAGTCAAGACAATTGATTTAATGCAAAAGACCACAAGAGTCTTGGGGAATGTGAGCACTGGCTGGGCGTAACACGTCACGGGCAGATCCTGAACAAGAAAAGCTCCCGGACTGTGACGACCAATCGGCGCCGTCTATAATGGATGGTGCGCGAGCTACAAGGCCAATAGGAGGTATCATGTTGAAATCCATTCAGACAGCGCTTCTAAGCGCAACCCTTTTGGGAGCGGCGCTCGCCTCTCCTGCCCATGCGGAAACCAAGATCAACGCCCTGTTCATGGCGCAGGCCGCCTATAGCGAGGCGGATGTCCGCGCGATGACGGAAGCCTTCACCAAGGCCAATCCTGATGTGACCGTCAATCTCGAATTCGTTCCTTACGAAGGTCTGCACGACAAAACCGTTCTGGCGCAGGGTTCCGGCGGCGGTTACGACGTTGTTCTGTTCGATGTGATCTGGCCTGCGGAATACGCCACCAACAAGGTGTTGCTTGACGTATCGGACAAGATCACCGGCGATATGAAAACGGGCGTTCTCCCCGGCGCATGGACGACCGTCGAATATCAGGGCAAGCGCTACGGCATGCCATGGATTCTCGATACCAAATATCTGTTCTACAACAAAGAAATCCTCGAAAAGGCAGGGATCAAGAACCCGCCAAAGACTTGGGGCGAACTCGCCGAACAGGCCAAAATCATCAAGGACAAGGGTTTGCTGGCAACGCCGATCGCCTGGAGCTGGTCGCAGGCGGAAGCGGCCATTTGCGATTACACCACGCTGGTCAGCGCCTATGGCGGCAGCTTCATCAAGGATGGCAAGCCTGTGTTCCAGACAGGTGGCGGTCTTGATGCACTCAACTATATGGTCGACAGCTATAAGTCTGGCCTGACCAATCCCAATTCCAAGGAATTCCTTGAGGAGGATGTGCGCCGGGTATTCCAGAATGGCGAAGCCGCTTTCGCGCTCAACTGGACCTACATGTACAATATGGCCAATGACCCGAAGGACAGCAAGGTCGCGGGCAAGGTCGGTGTCGTGCCCGCTCCCGGCATTGATGGCAAGAGCACGGTCTCTGCCGTCAACGGTTCCATGGGTCTTGGCATCACCTCGACCAGCAAACACCCTGACGAGGCATGGAAATACATCACCTTCATGACTTCGCAGCAGACGCAGAACCAGTATGCCAAGCTGAGCCTGCCGATCTGGGCATCGTCCTATACGGATCCGGCCGTATCCAAGGGGCAGGAAGAACTGATTGCAGCGGCCAAGCAAAGCCTTGCCGCCATGTATCCACGCCCGACAACGCCAAAGTATCAGGAACTGTCGACCGCCCTGCAACAGGCTGTTCAGGAATCGCTGCTCGGCCAGAGCAAGCCTGAGGATGCGCTGAAAACCGCCGCTGAGAACAGCGGTCTTTGATGCAACCATGCGGGCGGCAGAAACAGTGCTGCCGCCCGTATCTTTCTCAATGATTGATATTGTGGCAGGCTGATTTTTATGACGAGCAATTGGATTACGACCCGCGCGTGGCTTCTGATGTTGCCACTCCTCATCGTCATGATCGCGATTATCGGCTGGCCGCTTGTCGATACGGTGCGCCTGTCCTTCACCGATGCCAAACTGGTTGGCACCGAAGGCAATTTCGTCGGCATCGACAATTACGTGAAAATCCTGTCCGGCTCCAATTTCCAGCGTACATTGATCACCACCACGCTGTTCGCCGTCCTCTCCGTTGCGGCGGAAATGGTGATCGGCGTCCTCGCCGCCCTGCTCCTGAACCAGCAGTTTTATGGCCGCTCCGTGCTGCGAGCGTTGATGATCCTGCCATGGGCATTGCCTACGGTGGTCAATGCGACTTTGTGGCGGCTGATCTACAATCCTGAATATGGTGCCCTCAACGCTGCGCTGACGCAGATCGGCCTTCTCGATACCTACCGGTCGTGGCTGGGGGAGCCCGGCACTGCCTTGACCGCATTGATCGTTGCCGATTGCTGGAAGAACTTTCCACTGGTAGCTCTGATTGCGCTTGCCGCGCTTCAGGCTGTTCCTCGCGATATCACCGCCGCCTCCATGGTGGACGGTGCCGGTGCATGGTCGCGCTTCCGCTTTGTCATCATGCCCTATCTCGCAGGCCCGCTGATGGTTGCGCTGGTTCTGCGCACCATCGAAGCCTTCAAAGTCTTTGACATTATCTGGGTGATGACCCGTGGCGGTCCCGCCAATAGCACCCGCACCCTGTCAATCCTCGTCTATCAGGAAGCCTTTTCATTCCAACGCGCAGGTTCCGGTGCATCGCTTGCATTGATTGTCACGCTTCTCGTCACCATTCTTGCCGTGGCCTATGCGGCACTCATCCGCAAAAGTGCAGGAGCCTCCTGATGGAACGCCGCAGCCTGACAGCCACTATTTTTGTTTATATTGCGGCCCTGCTACTGGCAGCAGTTATTCTTGCGCCTGTGGTCTGGCTGTTCATCATGAGCATTTCTTCGACCACCGACCTCATTACCAAGCCGCTGCGCTGGTGGCCTGAGACCATCGATTTGTCGCGTTATGGTGTTCTCCTGTCGAGCGCCGCCAATAGCGCGGGTGAAGCATTCGTTGCCTCGCTGTTCAACAGCCTTGAGGTGGCAGGCATGGCAACAGCGGCGGCGCTTCTTGTCGCTATCCCCTCCGCATGGGCGGTATCGCGCACACCAAGTGTCGGCTGGTCGCTTTATGCCGTCATCGCCACCTATATGCTGCCGCCCGTCGCCTTGGCTGTCCCGCTTTACATGGCCCTGTCGTGGCTCGGGCTTCTGAACAATGTCTTCGGATTGGCATTGGTTTATCTCACCATCCTTGCCCCTTTCACCACATGGCTGATGAAATCCGGCTTCGATTCCATTCCGCGCGAAATCGAAAGCGCCGCCACCGTTGACGGCGCGCGACTTGACCAGATCCTGCGCCTGATCACCCTCCCGCTGGCAGCGCCTGTTATGGCAACCGCCGCGCTCTTTGCCTTTCTGCTTGCGTGGGATGAATTCTTCTATGCCCTGCTGTTCACCTCTGACCAGCGGGCAAAAACCCTCACCGTCGCCATTGCCGATCTCGCGGGCGGGCGGGTCTCCGATTATGGACTGATAGCCACAGCGGGTGTGCTGGCCGCCTTGCCGCCGCTGATCATCGGTCTCTTTATGCAGCGTGCCCTGATTTCAGGCCTGACCAATGGCGGCGTCAAAGGATAAGTATGACTTCTGATACAAACCGGCCTGCCGGCCTTGTGGCAATCGAAAAGGAAACGGCACGGCAGAATGCCGATGCAATTGCCTCCTTCGAGGCCGCTGCACCGCTTGCCGCAACAATCGCCCAATCGCTGCGCAAGACTGGCCGCCTTCTCCTGCTTGGCATGGGCGGTTCTCACGCTGTTAACCGTGCCGTTGAGCCGCTCTATCGCAGCTTGGGTATTGATGCCGTCGCCATGCCTTTGTCGGAGCAGCTTGGCCAGCCCGTGCCAATTGCCGGTAAAACAATTCTTGTGACCTCCCAATCAGGCGAAAGCGCTGAAGTGCTGCGCTGGTTTGATGAGGCCGGGATTGCCCCTGATACGTTTGGGCTGACACTTGAAGGCGGATCAACGCTCGCCCGTACCGTGCCTTCACTGGTTGGTGCCGGTGGAACTGAAAACGCTTTCGCTGCTACCCGCAGTCTCACCGTCAGCTTTGCGCTGCATCTTGCCGTCCTGGCCGCGCTTGGCGACGATCCGTCGGCTGCGCTGAAGCTCCTTGAAGAAGGCAGCAAACCCGACATTGATGCTGCCGTTAAGACACTGAGTGGAGTTTCCTCCGTCGTCACATCAGGTCGCCGTTTGCAGGGTGTTGCCGAAGCCATTGCGCTGGGGCTGACGGAGTTGTCACGGATTCCCTGCTTCTCATTGGAAGGCGGGCAGCTGCGTCACGGTCCAATGGAAATGCTCGGACCAAAAATTGGCGTGGTGCTGTTTCGCGCCAAGGATGCCACGGCTGAACTCGTCGCAAGAATGGCAATCTCCGCATCCGAGGCTGGATCACCTGTCGTCGTGTTTGACGCATCAGGCGAAGCACCGATTGATGGAGCGACAACTGTAAATGTCGGTGAAGCCACCGGTATCGCAGCCATCTTCGCTCTTCTGCCTGCCGCTCAGCGTTTCATGATCGCTTTCTCAGGTGAGCGCGTAGCCGATGTCGGAACGCCCGTTCGCTCAACCAAGATTACACGGAGCGAATGAGACATGCGTCCACTGGCCGTTATTGGAAATGTGAATGTTGACCTGATCCTCGGGCCTGCCGATCCCTGGCCGACGCCCGGAACCGAGATCATGGTTGATTATGACGAACTGCGCGTTGGTGGTTCTGCCGGTAACTCCGCCCTGACCTGGGAAGGACTAGGCATCGATTTCCAGATCGCCGCCAATGTCGGGACTGACCAGTTCGGCGAATGGCTGCACAAGGAATTTGGGGAACGGGGTAAGCGCTGGCCGATTGCTCCAACCGGAACCACTCTTTCTGTCGGCATCACCCATCCCAATGGTGAGCGCACATTCTTCACCACACGCGGGCACCTCGGTGCGCTTTCATGGCCGGAAGTGCTTGATATGCTCGATGTCAGGCAATTACGTGGTGGTTACATCCTTCTGTGCGGATCATTCCTGACCGACACACTGGTTGCAGATTACGATGCGCTGTTCGATTGGGCTGATGCCAACGATATTCGCATTGCACTGGATACGGGCTGGCCAATCGGCGGCTGGACAGAGGCCAATCGCGCGGCAACCCGCAAATGGCTATCGCGCTGCCATTGCGCCCTGTTCAATGAGGTGGAAACAACCCGCCTTGCCAATAGTGTTGAGCCTGCCGATGCCGCGCACAAACTCAAGGCGCTGATGCCGGACAATGCGATTGTCGTGGTCAAATGCGGACCGGATGGGGCATTGGCCATTGGCTCGGATAATGAGTTGGTAAAAACCGATGCGCCGCCGGTTTTCGTTGCGGACACGATAGGTGCTGGTGATGTTTTCAACGCCGCTTTTCTGGCAGCTCTCGCCAGAGAAATGCCGCTGCAGCAATGCATCGCCGCCGGTGTCCATGTGGCTTCCAAAGCCATTTCAACCGTACCGCGCCGCTATGACAGCCATGACCTCGATACTATGCCGGAGAATGCGCTATGAGCGCCCTTGACCTTATCGACATCCGCAAGCGCTACGGCACTGTTGAAACCCTGAAAGGCATTGACCTTTCATTGGCAAGCGGAGAGTTTCTGGTGCTGCTTGGCTCATCGGGCTGCGGGAAATCAACGCTTCTCAATATCATCGCCGGACTAGCCGAAGCAACGGAAGGTGATGTGCGGATCGGCGACCGCTCGGTGACGGGCGTGCATCCGAAGGATCGCGACATCGCCATGGTGTTCCAGTCCTACGCGCTCTACCCAAACATGTCCGTAGCACGCAACATCGGTTTCGGGCTGGAAATGCGCAAGGTTCCGGCGGAAGAGCGCACGGAGGCGATCCAGAAGACCGCCAAAATCCTACAGATCGAGAATCTGCTTGAACGCAAACCCTCCGAACTCTCGGGCGGTCAACGCCAGCGCGTTGCCATCGGACGGGCTTTGGTGCGCAACCCGCAAATCTTTCTCTTCGACGAGCCGCTTTCCAACCTTGATGCCAAACTGCGCATGGAAATGCGCACGGAACTCAAACGTCTGCATCTGATGCTGGGAACCACGATTGTCTATGTGACCCACGATCAGATCGAGGCAATGACCCTTGCAACACGGATCGCGGTGATGCGCGACGGCCAGATCGAACAGTTGGCAACGCCGGATGAGGTTTATAACCGCCCCGCTACACGGTATGTGGCCAGCTTTGTCGGGTCGCCGCCAATGAACATGCTGGAAGCAACCGTGGCTGACGGAGTGGCTCATATTGACGGGTCGATCGGCAGTTTCGTCTTGCCGGAAGAGATCAGGGAAAAGGCCGGTCAGGTGCGTGATGTGGTGATCGGCATTCGCCCGGAAAGCCTCAGCCTGACAGCATCAGGAGATACTGCGCTGGGCATTGATGCGATGGTGGAAGTGGTTGAACTGACAGGCCCGGAACTGGTTGTTACCTCAACCATCGGCAATCAGCGCTTAACCGCCAGCCTGCCGCCAAAATCCAGCATCACGGCAGGGGCTGCCCAACGTTTCGCCATCGATGCCGGTGCCCTGCATATTTTTGACAAGGCAACCGGCAAGCGGCTTTAACCCTCGAGCAGATAGTCCGGCATGTCTTTCAACCGGGCTATATCGCGCAGTGGTGGCTGACCGAAGAGACGCGCATATTCACGGCTGAACTGTGACGGACTGTCGTAGCCAACCGTATGACCGGCTGTTGCCGCATCCAATGACTGGCTGAGGATCAGTCGGCGCGCTTCCTGCAAGCGAAGCTGCTTTTGATATTGCAGCGGGCTCATGGACGTTACCGCCTTGAAATGCTGGTGGAACGAAGACGGGCTCATATTGGCTTCGGAAGCCACATGTTCGATACGCAGCGTTTTGCGGAAATTGCGTTTGATCAGCCCTATCGCCTTGTTCACCTGATGCAGACGGCTTTCCGACTGGGCAATCTGGCGCAAACGCCCTGACTGTTCACCGGTCAGGAGCCGATAGAGCAACTCCCGCTCGGTGAGCGGTGCCAGCATCGGAATGTCTTTTGGCGAGTCGAGAAGGCGAATGAGGCGCACGACATTGTCAAGCAGTTCCGGTCCCATGGGATTGAGCGACATCCCGCGGTCTGGAAGCTGGTTGCTGAAACTTTCCTTCGGCGCTTCAAGCAGCAATGCGCTGAGCATGGTGGGGTCAAGATCAAGTTTCATGGAGAGATAGGGCTCGTCCTCCGATGCCTCGATGACATGACCAACAATGGGAAGGTCAACGGATACGGTCAGGTAGGTTGCCTTGTCGTAGTAATAGACTTCATCGCCAAGCATTGTCCGCTTGCGACCTTGCGCGATGACGCAGACGGCAGGTTCGTGGACAACATGGTTCGGTTCAGTCGGGGCCGTGGCGCGCGCGAGATTCAAACGCGGAATATCCGTCGAAAACAGGCCATCGGCGCCCGTATGCTTTTCGATCAATTGTGCGAGTTCGGTGATTTTGTCCACGGCAGGTCTCCTCGGATAACACCCGCCCAATCTAGGTACTATCACGCACGCGAACCAGAGCCGGAACATCGGCTTTGGTCCAATTTGGAGGATTGTGCAATCATCCGGCAGTTTCAGTCAATCGCGAGGAGGCGTTTTACGCCGCACGCGTGCTCGCCACCTGACGGATGAAATGGTCCTGATCAATGGCAATGACACGATCCTGCGGAACCGCAGACAAACGCCTGACCTCCTCGACATCCGCAGCCTTCAATTGGGCCTTTGGATCATCGAACCGCATTTCTGGGTCTGGCACGGCTGACAGGAGAAGCTTGGTATAGGGATGCTGCGGATTATCGATGACCTTGTTGACATTACCCCACTCGACGATCTGCCCTGCATACATGACGACAATATCTTCCGCGACATAGCGGGCCGTGGCGATATCATGGGTGATGTAAAGCAGCGCCAGCTTCATATCACGCTTCATCTCATTGAGCAGATTGAGCACACCTAGCCGCACCGAAACATCGAGCATGGAGGTGGGCTCATCAGCAACAATCACTTCAGCACCGACCGCAAGAGTACGGGCAATGTTGACACGCTGGCGCTGGCCGCCGGAAAGTTCGTGCGGATGTTTCTGCGCAACAATTCTTGGATCGAGCTTGACCCGGGTCAGCAGTTCTTCAATCGCCGCATCGACCTGTTTGCCCCTGAGATCACGCTGGTGCAATTGCAACGGACGGCGCAAATGATAGTCAATCGTATGAGCCGGATTGAGCGAGGAAAACGGGTCCTGAAAGATCATCTGAACCGAACGGCGATAGGCGGCGAGCGCTTTGGCATTATCCGTTGAAACGGGCTTGCCCTTGAACAGCAACTGGCCGTCGCTCGGTGTATATTCCCGCATCACCAGCCGTGCACAGGTGGTCTTGCCGCTGCCGGATTCGCCTACGAGCGCAAGGGTTCTGCCTGCATGGAGTTCAAAGGAGACTGACTGCGCGGCATTCACCTGAAACGGCGGGCGGCCAAAGGATTTTGATATCCGGTCAAGCGCGAGGATAGCAGAATGCGGCTCGCTCATGTCGGCACCCTTTCCATAACCGGTTCACCATGCAGCGACGGGAAGGAAGCCCAGAGTTTCTTTGTATAGTCGTGCTGCGGATCACCGTAGATCTTCTCGGCGGTATTCTGCTCAACCAGTTTGCCCGCCAGCATGATGCCGATACGGTCGCAGAACTGGACCATCAGACCAAGATCATGGGTGATGAACAATACCGAAAAGCCGAAGGTGCGGCGTAGCTCATTGATGCGTTGCAGGATTTCCCGTTGCACCACCACGTCGAGCGCCGTTGTCGGCTCGTCCATGACGACGATCTTCGGGTTCAGCGAAAGGCAGATGGCAATGACGATACGCTGACGCATGCCACCGGAAAACTGGTGCGGATAATCCTTCATACGATCCGGCGGGATATCGACAAGACGGAGCATTTCCGCAGTGCGCTCGCGTGCTTGCGCCTTGCTCATCCCTTGGTGCGTACGCAGCACATCATAGAACTGCGCTTCAACACGCAGCACCGGATTGAGAGAATTCATTGCGCTCTGGAATACCATGGCAACTTCCCGCCAGCGAAAATCACGCAGCTGCGCCGGATTGAGGTCAAGGACATCCCTGCCCTCCAGCAATATCTGGCCGGAGCGGATCAGCGCCGGAGGTTTGTGCAAGCGACTGATGGCAAAGGCAATCGTGCTTTTGCCGCAACCGGATTCACCGGCAAGTCCAAACGTCTCACCATGGGCCACGTCAAAACTGACATCATCCACAGCGCGAAAATCTGTCTTGTCGCCAATATAATCGATAGTGAGGTTCTTCACCTGAAGCAGAGGCGTAGTCACAGGCGGCCCTCCCCGGAACGGATGAGCGCCGACCAGCGGCTCATGCTGTTTCCTGTCCGAAGACGCGGATTGGCGATCTCATCCACGGCAAAATTCAACAGGGAAAGCCCGATGCCGAGAAGCGCGAGCGCGAAACAGGGCGTGAGAATATCCCACCACGCACCAACCGACAGGGCGGATGCCTTCTGCGCATTATAAAGCATCATGCCCCATGACACGGTCTTGGGATCGCCAAGACCAAGGAACTCCAGCGTCGCCTCGGTGATAATGGCGAAGATCACGCTGCCAATGAAATTGATTCCAACGATGGAAATCAGGTTCGGGAAGATTTCGAAGGCCATGATGCGCCAGCGCGGCTCGCCCATCATCTCGGCGGACTTGACGAAATCCTTTTGCTTGACGGAAAGCGTCTCCGCACGGGTCACGCGTGCGCCCCACGCCCACGACGTAAGCCCAAGAATAACGGCTATAACCAGCGGACTAGCCTGACCGATGAATGAAGCAAGCACGAGGAGGAGCGGCAGGTTGGGAACAACCAGCACCATATTGGTGAAGAAGCTGATGACTTCATCGGTCTTACCGCCGCGATAACCGGCAATAATACCAAGCGCAGTGCCTAGCACCGTGATTATTAGTCCGGCACCGAAACCGACCGCGAGCGATGTTCTTGCTCCGTAAATCAGGCGGGCGAACACATCTTGCCCGATGCGCGTCGTGCCAAGCCAATGGTCAGCTGATGGCGGCTGATGCGGCCTGCCAACACGCGCGGCCGGATTATATTCTGTCAAAAGTGGTGCCGCGAGGGCAATCAGCACGATGATCAGGAGGATGATCATGCCGACAAGTGCTTTGCGGTTGCGGACAAGTCCGGCAATGAGTGTTTTCATGGCTCATGTCCTCCGCAGGCGTGGATCGAGCAGCACATAACTGATATCCACGATGAAATTGGCGATAAGCATAGCGATGGTCATGATCAGAAGCTGGCCCTGAATGACGGGATAATCACGGGCGAGGATCGCCTGATAGAGAATATTCCCAAGACCGGGATAGTTGAACACAACCTCGGTTACCAGTGAGCCCCCAAGCACCGTGCCAATGGCGATGGCAAGACTGCTGACGGTTGGCAAAAGCGCATTGCGCGCCGCATACCAGATCATCACCCGGCTGTCGGAAAGGCCTTTTGCCCGCCCCATGACGATATAATCCTCACCGAGGAGATTGATCATGTTGTTGCGCATGGTCACGGCAAAGCCGCCTGTGAGCACCGAGCACAGCGTCACCATTGGCAGAATGCCGTGATAGAGCACACTTGCGATATAGGTGAACGAAAAAGACGGATCGAGCGCAGGATCGGCGGAATAGCCTGTCGGAAACCAGTTAAGCGTGAAACCGAAGAAGAACAGTACGATCAGCGATGTAACAACTGCTGGAACCGACGTAGCGAAGATCGCGCCAACGGATACAACCACATCGAAAGCACTGCCGCGCCGCCATGCAGCGAGAATACCAAGGAATGTCCCAAGCGTGAAACTAATCAGCGTTGCCGTTCCCATGAGCGCAACGGTCCAGATCAGCGCATGGCCGAGAACCTCGGTTACAGGTAGCGGGAAATATTTGATCGAGCGACCGAGATCGCCAGTGAAAATACTCTGCAGATAGGTCAGATATTGCTGCCAAAGCGGCCCATCGACAAAGCCGAATGTCAGCTTCAACGACTCAAGATTCTCCGCCGACAGTTCGGTGCCGGTGCTGGAAAACATGATCTGGATCGGATCTCCCGGCATGAGGCGTGGCAGGAAGAAATTAATCGTGGCCGCCGCGATGAAGGCAGCCAGATAGAATCCGAGGCGTCGAAGCAAAAAAGCCATATGCATCCCCCATCGCGGCAAAGGCGGTTATAACCCGCCCTCGCCTGTTGCGATGCCTATTTGACCGGCTCAAGCGCCAGAAGGTGAATGAGACGCGCCGGATTGTTGCGCGTGATCGAAGGATTGACGAATGGATGCTCCTTCGTCGACCAGCCGGTGAAACGTTTGGTGTTATACTGATACCAGTTCGGATTGTTAAACACCGGCATCATAGGCAGATTTTCCGCCACGATGCGCTGGGCCTTGTTCATCACATCCTTCTGGGCCGCCGGATCGGCGGTGCGGGTGAAATCAACCAGCAGTTTGGCGAGATCGGGATTGAACCAGCGCTGCGCGGTAAAGCGGGTCTTGCCCTTGTCGGTCTCGTTAAAGGCGCGCTGATAGGGGTAATAGGGCGATGCGGCGGCCGGCAGACTGTTGATGGCCATGTCGAATGAGCCATTGATGAGATTACCGGACCAGACAGCCTCCTCCGGTGTGGCAATCTTCACATCGAGGCCCGCCGCCTGCATGCCTTCAATGGCAATCTGAACCGTGTCGATCCAGTCGGTCCAGGCGTTGGGCACGATCAGCGAGAATGACAGCTTCGACCCATCAGGATTGTCGCGGAAACCATCGCCATCCTTATCGGCATAACCAGCTTCATCAAGCAGAGCCTTGGCAGCATCAGTGTCATATTTGCCGTATTTGCCGAAGTCCGCGAGGACTGATGGATCGGACCAGTTCTTGTAGAGTTCACCCATGCCTGATGGATCATCGTTCAGGGTCGGGTAGCCATAACCAGCCACATCAATCATCCCCTGACGGTCAAGCGCCATGCTGACGGCACGGCGGAATTTCACGTCATTGAACGCTTTGCGGTTATTCTCATTGGCCGTTTCCAGATTGAACAGGAACGCGACCATACTACCGGGCGTATACCAGTAATGGAAATGCGCGGGGTCCTTGGCGACGTAGGTATTTTCCACGTCGGGCAGGAACGAGACACCCCAATCAAGCGTGCCATTGGCGGTCGCCGTCAATATCTGATTGTTGTCAGCCAATTGCGGAAACCGCATGCAGTCAATCTTGAGGTCAGCAGCATCCCAGTAATTCGGATTGCGGCACTGGTCATAAGTCTGGCCGGTGAACCTGACAATCTCGGTCATGGGGCCGCTACCAACGGGGCTTTCATTGGCAAAGGTCACAGGATCGGCAATATCCTTCCAGACATGCTCCGGAATGATTGGCACCTGCACCAGCTGGTCAGCCGCAAGCGAGCTTGGATTGACCAAGGTGAAGCGCACGGTCTGTGCATCGACAACTTCGACGCCATCAATGAATTTCCAGATACTGACAAAATCCAGCGCCGGGAATTTCTTCAGATAGTCATAGGTGAACTTCACATCAGCAGATGTGAACGGCTTGCCATCGGACCATTTGAGATCAGGCCGCAGCTTGAAATCGATGCTCTTCAGGTCATCCGCCAGCTTAAAACTTTCAGCCAGACGGAAGTTCGGCTTGTTATTGTCAAAGCGGTTGAAGATAACGAGCGGCTCATAGATGAAATCGAGCGTACTCTGGCGAGCCGATGTCTGGTTGAACGGATTAAAGTTGCGCACCCAGGTGGTGGCGGGCTCGATATTGACGGTCAGCACACTCTGCGCCATGGCAGGCGCTGACAAAAACATCATTGCAGAAGCTGCTGCAAACAGACGGTTTCTCGACATGCGTATTCCCCTCTTATTATTGATTAAACGCGTTTAACTGACGAGTGCACTGGCAAACATGTCTTCAACTTCCGCATGAACTGCTTTGACATCGACTTTCAACGAACCAAGGCGCGCATTGGCTGCTGCGATACGGCGGGCGGCCGCTTCAGTCAGCGGGCGGGAAGCCTTTGCAGCCGCTTCACTATCGGCAAGATCGCCATGGCTGTGCAGTGCAATGTCAAAACCCGCATCAAGAACCTGCGCGACGCGTTCGGGCATCGTGCCAGTCAGCGAGTTCATGAAAATGCAATCGGAGATAAGCACGCCCTCATAACCCAGATCCTTGCGGATCACATCAAGCATGACAGGCGAAACGGAAGCGGGCTGTTCCTTGTCATAGGCGGAATAAACCACATGGGCCACCATCGCCCATGGCGTATCCTTCAGATCAACAAACGGTTTGAAATCGGTAGCCAGAAGAGTTTCCTTGCTGGCGTCAACAACCGGGCGTTCCTTATGGGAATCGAGCGTCGCACGGCCATGGCCGGGAATGTGTTTGATCACGGGCATGTTGCCGGTTTCGAGGAGACCATCGACAACTTCACGGCCAAGAATGGTGACAAGCGCGGGATCAGAACCAAACGAACGCGCACCGATGACATCGCTTGTCGTCTCGAACACCAGATCAAGCACCGGTGAGCAACCACTGGAAAGACCAAGCTCGCTCATCATGGTGCCCATCGCGCGGGAGGAAAGGCGCAGGGCTTTGCGCGCCAGTTCAAGGTCATGCTGGGCCAGCTTTGCAAATTCACCAAAGCTGCGGAACAGCGGCCATGGGCCGGCGTCGAGATGCTGCACACGTCCGCCCTCCTGATCAGTAAAGACAGGTGCGTCCTCGCGGCCTACCGCTTCGCGGAAGCTTTCGATCAGCGCCTTGACCTGCTGCGGCTCGCGTTGATTGCGGCGACCAACGAAGAGGCCAAGCGGGTTAGTCTCGCGAAACAGCGCAATTTCGTCTGAAGACAAGGTTGTGTTCGGAATGCCGACAAACAGGGCGAGAGGCAATTGGCTGGACACTGTATTTACTCCATAAGGTCTGATTGGAAACGAGGTCAGGTGCGCTTGGCGCGCAACATGCCCTCATAAACGCCTTTGTCTTTGGCAGGGATTTCGATGGCACCGGCTGCCTTGGCGTAGAAATCCACAGGCCCCGCATCGCCGATAAAGGCATAGGCATGACCGAGCGTTTTCATTGTCTGCAGGGTGGCCGAAAACAGAGCAAGGCCAATGCCTTTTCCCTGTTTGTCAGGGTGAACGCCAGTGGGGCCGAAAAAGCCGCGCGCGGTTGCATCATAGCAGGCAAATCCGACAAGCTCGCCGTTTTCAATCGCGATGAGACAGGCGGAGGGTTGGCGCGTGATGGCAACGGCAACTTCACTGCCCCAGTTGGCGCTGAAGTGCTCACGAACCCAATCTGTGACCAGCTGCGCTTCTGGCGCAAGCACAGGGCGGATGGTGACAGCGACATTGTCAGCTTTGCTTTTCAGCTCAGACAGCTTGTCCGTGTACAAGCTTACAAGTAAATCAGCCACCGCTGCTCCTCATTCAATAACTCCATTATAATGGAATATATCCCCTTTTTATGTAATAGAATTGGATTTTTGAATAGGCTTGTCAACTGGTTTTTGCCAGTAGCATTTGGCGTCCCGCCGTTTCCGGCAATTACTGGGCTTTGAATGATCCTGATCATCAGCGGTATGGAATAGTACTGCCCCAAATGGAGGCCGCTGCTTCGATTCGGGGCAATATGGTTATCGCCGACGTTTTGCTAGACAGTTGGACGTGACATGACATACCAGGCGCAGGCGATGAAGAATAAAGCGACCACCGCGCCGAGAAGCGGGCTCGGCCGGGCAAAATACCAGAACGAGCCATAGCCGAATGCCATGCCGCCACAGGCAATGCATTTCACCCGAACCGGAATGGCACCATGGCGCTGCCACTGGACCAATGTCGGCCCAAAGACAGGATGTTCCAGCAGCCATTTCTCAAAGCGAGGGGAAGAGCGACCAAAGCACCACGCGGCGATGATCAGGAAAATGGTCGTAGGCATGACGGGAAGCAGCGCCCCGATAAACCCGAGCGCGACCATCACCCAGCCAAGCGCAAAATAAACCGCGCGTCGTGTCCCGTTCATTTCATCCGCTCCTCCGCCTCGCATCGACGGCATAGCAGCGGTTTAACCGGAAAGGCTGTAAATGTCAGCCTGTACACTTGCCGCCCATATATTTCAGAAGCCAAAATGGCCTTTTAACCCGGGAACAGAGGCTACGATCTTATCGATCAGTTCCGGGTCAGCGGAAGCCTTGGCATGGGCAACGACCGCAGAACCAGCCTGCTGAATTTGTTCCACTGTCAAACCGCTCGCCTTGAGCGTCGCGACACCATTGACGATTGCCCCGACTTTTTCACCCGCAGCGCCACCGAGAAACCCGGTTATGCTGGACAGTAAACCACCCGCCTGATTGCCCGCAGCCATAACATCGAAGCTCTGCGCCAGCTGCGCGGCGCCGGGTAGCTTGGCAAAGAGAGTTGCGGTCTGCTCAGGTGCTTCATGCTGAAGCACGGAAAGAACAGTGCCCGCCGCCTTTTCCGCCACCTGCGGATCAAGATTGGCTTCAGTTGCTATCGTGTTGACCAGATCCTGTATCGGCATGGGGTTCTCCTTTTGCGAGTGCAGAACTGAACATTATCCAGTCTCTATGGGAATTGGATGACGCCAGAAAAGGCCAGAGGTTGCAAGCAGAAACGCCCGAACAGGAGATCGTCCTATCCGGGCGTTTATAGAGTTTCAAAGAGCAAACGCCTGATGGCTGTTCGCTGTTATTCGGCCTTCAGGCGCGTGTTGCAAGCGCTCCAATATTGCGGCCATGTTTGACCGGCAACCTTGTTGGCAGCCTTCGCCTTCTGCCAATCGTCGCCGCATTCGCGAATGCGTGAACGGAACGCAATCTCGCCTGCGGACAAGGGTTTGCCATTGGCGGATGTTTCCGGTGCTGTGGCAGCTTTACTGGCCGCAGCTTTGGTTGGCGCAACAGTTGGTTCCGGCGGCGGTGTCGCATCGGATTGATCTGACTTCAGGCTGTCACTGCAAGCCGAAAGGAACTGCGGCCACTTCTGGCCATTCAGCGTACCAGCTGTTTTGGCTGCCTGATACTGCGTGCTGCATTCCTTGGTTACAGCCTTCCCGGACATCGCGCCGGCAGCTGCGGGTGCTGCCGCCGTTGTCTGTGCCTTTGCCGGTTTCATGGCGTCCTTCGCCTTCACCGCCGGAGCGGGAGCAGGTGCTGCTGCATCTGTCTTCAGATTGGCACTACAGGTTGAGAGGAACTGTGGCCATGTCTGGCCGTTCAGCTTATTCCCATCCTTGGCTGCCTGATATTGAGTGCTGCATTCTTTGGTGACGGACTGGGCCGCGGTGCTGGCTGCAGATGCCGGGAGGGCAAATAAGGTCATTCCGGCGCCAACAATCACCGATGCGGCGAGCGTCTTTGTAAGAAACTGGTTCATTTTCATGTGTTCCTTGCGAGTATGGTTCGCGTTTCCCCCGGTACGCACCATGCGTTCCGGTTTAACAATGCCTCGATGGCTCCCGTCCCTATTGAATGAAACGCGTTCAACGCATCACTCGAAGTCATCGCGCGGAATCTGCACTTCGATTGTGGCTGAAAATGTCTCGAATTCAGGAATATTTGCAGGTGAATTGCGCATCAAATTTACCCCAGAGTCGCAGTCGATGGCATTGCAAAGACAGCATGATCTTCTCGCCCAATGATTGCAAGTGAGATCACATTCCACCCTGAGTACGCATAGGTAGACTGAAACAACCATCAAAACCCGAGAGGGTATGCAGGTTGAGTGATTGGCGATTTGGTTTTGAGATTGGTATCGGCGCTCAGTTACGTCGACAACTGGACCAGATAAGTACGCACATATTGTGCAAAGGCCGGAAGGCCTACCAAAGAGAAACGGCATGGCGCAGAAAACCCGCGCCATGCCGGAAGCATTAAAGTCAGGCAGCCAGTGTGTCGGCAACAGGCTCCGGAACCGAAGCAATTGTGCGCAGAATCTGCGAAGCGATCTGGTAGGGATCGCCCTGCGAGTTCGGACGGCGATCTTCAAGATAACCACGGTAGCCACTGTTCACAAAGCTATGTGGCACGCGGATCGACGCACCGCGATCAGCAACACCATAGCTGAACTGATGAATGGACTGGGTCTCGTGCTTGCCAGTCAAACGCAGATGGTTGTCTGGTCCATACACGGCAATATGATCATCGCAGGCATCGGCAAATGCAGCCATGACCTGTTCAAAATAGTCCTTGCCGCCGACTTCGCGCATAAAGGCAGTCGAGAAATTGGCATGCATGCCGGAACCGTTCCAGTCCGTATCGCCGAGCGGCTTGCAATGGTATTCAACATCAATGCCGTACTTTTCGCACAGACGCTGCAGAAGATAACGTGCCATCCAGATTTCGTCGGCAGCCCGCTTGGAGCCCTTGCCGAAAATCTGGAATTCCCACTGACCCTTGGCAACCTCAGCATTAATGCCTTCATGGTTCAAACCGGCAGCGAGACAGATATCAAGGTGCTCTTCGACAATCTGGCGGGCAACGCTACCAACATTGCTGTAACCCACACCCGTGTAATAAGGACCCTGTGGCGCCGGATAGCCTGCATCAGGAAAGCCGAGCGGGCGACCGTTCTGGTAGAAGAAATATTCCTGCTCAAAACCGAACCATGCGCCTTCATCGTCAAGAATGGTTGCGCGATTGTTGGATGGGTGCGGTGTCTTGCCATCGGGCATCATAACTTCGCACATGACCAGAACGCCGTTCTTGCGCTCGCTATCTGGATAGATCGCAACAGGCTTCAGAACACAATCGGAGCTGCGGCCTTCGGCCTGCAAAGTCGAACTTCCGTCGAAGTTCCAGAGCGGCAGCTGTTCCAACTTTGGAAAAGCGTCAAATTCCTTGACCTGCGTCTTGCCGCGAAGATTTGGGACCGGTGTGTAACCGTCGAGCCAGATATATTCGAGTTTGTATTTTGTCATTGTGGCTTCTCTCACTACCTAGTTGTGCGCGCTAATCTTGCAGGTCCAGCGCCCAATCGTGCGCCGCCACCTGCGGATATTTTCTGCAAAGCAAGTTGCGTGCCACTTTTGCAATCAAGAGGATTGCCAGCGTTGGAAAAGTTCAAAAAACGAAATTTTAGCTTGCCAACGAACTAACCCGCAGAGGATTTTGACAGGCGTTCAAATGCGCACGCTTTATTCCGTCGAATTTCCGGCTCGTATTGCGTCAAAAAACAATCTGCTCGACGCGTACTAAACGATTGCCAGCCCAACAATTGAACATTTCATGATGATATTTTGGGCAGTTGCGAAAATCCTGTGCAGATGCGAGGCTGGTGGCAAGCGTGTCATATGACGCAAATACAGCTTGGCAAACGAACTCATCATACTTGCACTGCTGCCGGAATCTCTCAAACTCCGCAGTCATACTTCTCTTCGCACATCGCAACTGCCGGATAAATCACCGAAAATGTGGTTTTGTGATTTCTTCTAAAATATTTACAATCGGCCGTTCTATCCATTTTTGCTGAATCCAAGTGCAAGATGGCTTGTCCTTGAGCGCATAACACCGAAATTTGGGCAGATATCTATCTATACTGCCTATGTTTTGACCGTTGTATAGTTTCTCAGAGCATTGACTGCCGAAGAGCCGAAACTACCCCTATTGTCACATTCGAAATCCTTTGTTAGCCTCATGAAAACCACAAAACCACAAAAGGGGAATTCAATGCCAACTATCAGCAGGCGTAATTTCTTGACACATGCGGCGTCGCTGGGCGCCGGTGCTGCTCTTTTGAATGTGAATCCGGACTTCTTCTTTTCTTCTGCCTTTGCCCAAAGCGGCAAGCCGATGGTTTTTCTCTCGGCCGAGAACATCACGGGCAACTGGGACCCGACATCCCATACGACACTTTCGCAAATTAACGTCCAGGCTTTCGTCATGGGCTTTCTGACGCGCACGCCAATGCGCCTCGATAACCCGGAGGAAACGGTCTATGAACTGGCAACCAGCATCAAGCTGCTTGATGCCAATACGCTTGAGATCAAGCTGCGCGATGATGTGAAATTTCACGACGGCAAGCCGTTCAAGGCTGAAGATGTCAAGGCGACTTTCGAATATGGCTCCCGCAAGGATCGTCCGGCACAATGGTATCCCGGTCCGACTGAGACCCTCGATATCACCACCCCAGATGATCACACCGTCATCGTCAACACGGCAAAGGGCGGCTACCCTGCGCATCTCTTCGTATTTCTCGCGTCTTATTTGCCGATGATGTCGGCAACGGACATTGCAGGCGGACCATCTGGACCTTTGACCCAAAGATTGAATGGTACGGGTCCTTTTCGTTTCGTCGCCCAGAAGGGCAATGACACCGTGCTGGAAGCCAACAAGGATTATTTTCGTGGCGAACCGAAAATTCCAGGCATCAATTTTACCTTCGTCGGTGATGCCACCACCCGAATGCTGTCACTGCTGAATGGTCAGGCTTCCATTGTCGAGCGGCTTGAACCCGAACAGGTAACGACACTGGAAGGCAACAAGGCCATTGCTATCAACAGCGTTGTCTCTGTTGAAAACAAATATCTCTGGTTCCGTTGTTCCAAGCCCCCCTTCAATGACCCGAAGGTGCGCATGGCCGCCTGTCACGCCATTGATCTTGCCATGATCCGCGAGGTGCTGGGCTCCGCCGGGCATGAATCCTACAACTACGTATCACCTGTGAAATTCGGCTATACGGACCTGCCCAATTATCCGAAATATGATCCTGAAGCTTGCCAGAAACTTCTGGCAGAGGCAGGTTTCCCGAAGGGCAAGGGCCTGCCTGATCTCGAATACATCACGTCAGTCGGGTTCTATCCAAAGACCAAGGAATATGGCGAGGTCATCACCGCCATGCTGCAGGAACAGGGTTTTCCTGTAACCCTTACAGTGCTCGAACCGGTGGCGTGGAATGAACGGCTCTATGATCGTCCGGGCGGTGGCCCCGGCCACATGATCGATTGTGGCTGGTCGACTGGCTCGCCGGAACCAGATCTGGTGCTGCGCACCCACTTCCACTCCAGTTCCAAGCGCATCACCGGCATCGAAGATCCGCAGATTGACGCGTCGCTCGACAAGGAGCGCAACGCCCCCAATCTGGAAGAGCGCAAGAAAATCCTGCAGGGTGAAACCATGCCGCTTCTGGCCGAAAAAGTGCCAGCGCTCTCACTGTTCACCTCGGTGATGATCCACGCCATGCAAAAGGACCTGGCCGGGCTCTTCATCTATCCTGATGGGACAATGGACGCTTCGAAAACCACGTTTGCGTGACGCGAATGTCGCTGACCCGCAATCCCGCACAGCGGATTGCAGGTCGATGATGCGGAGACCGCCTTCATGTTTGTTCTGAGTTTTCTGGTCAGACGGTTGTTGCAGGGAGCACTGATTGTGTTCATTGTTTCGCTGTTGATTTTTACCCTGCTGCGTGTCGTTCCTGGCGATCCTGTCCGGTTGATGGCTGGTGGCATGGCACCGGAAGCTCTGATCGAACAGATTGCCAAGGATATGGGCCTTCGCGACCCGATTATCGTGCAGTTCGGCCGCTATATGAGCGGGGTGGTTCAGGGTGATCTCGGGCAGTCATTTGTACGGCCTGCCAATGGCGCTTCGACAGGTGGCGCAAACTTTAATGACTCAACGCGCGGCGAGCGGGCCAAAGTTCTCGACCTCATTCTCGAAACCTTGCCGATGACGCTGCAATTGGCAGGTCTTGCAATCGTGATTGCGCTGGCTTTCTCTTTTCTCGTGGGCATACCCGGTGGCCTTGCACCAGGGCGATGGCCGGATAGGCTGGCCTTTTACATATCGTCCATATTCGTTTCCCTGCCGAATTTTTGGCTCGGGATCATTCTCGCACTGCTGCTTTCGGTCAAACTTGGCTGGCTTCCGGCGATCGGCTATCAGGGATTTGCCTATACGATCCTCCCCGCGATTGTTCTTGCCGTTGAACTATCACCCGTTTTGATCCGCACGCTGACCGCATCCATGGCGGGGATCATGATGGAACCTTTCGTGGCTGTTGGCAAAGTGCGCGGCCTCAGTCGGCGACGCATTGTCTTCGGTCATGCGCTGCGCAATGCCTCCGTCCCTCTACTTAATCTTCTGGGTATCCAGTTCAGCGGACTGCTCGGCGGAGTGCTGATTGTCGAATTCATCTTCGATTATCCGGGGCTTGGGCTGCTGACTATCAATGCCGTTCTTCAGCGTGATTTCCCGCTCATTCAGGGCATTGCGATTGTCACCAGTGCCATCTTTGTCTTCATCAATATTGCCGTCGACCTGGTGGCGACGATGATCGATCCGAGGCTCGAATACTGATGAGTGTGCTTGAAGCCATCCCTGCCAAGAGTGTCGAGCCTGAATCAATCAGGGGGGCGTCAATTTCGCGGCGTATCTGGCGTCTCGCCATGTCCTCGAACGAGTTTCGCTTTGGCCTCGCCATCTGCCTCATCCTGCTTATTGCCGCAATATTCTACCCTGAGTGGAGCGGCATCGACCCCACCAAGATGAATGTGAAAGATCGCCTGATTCCGCCGCTGTTCCTGCAACAGGGCTGGACATGGGCGCATCCATTGGGCACGGACCAGATCGGCCGGGATATGCTGGTGCGCTCGCTCGTCGGACTGCGCTATTCATTTCTCATTGGCGTGAGTACCGTCGCGCTTATGCTCTGCGTCGGCTGTTCCCTCGGCATGATTGCCGGTTATTTCGGCGGCAAGATCGATACGGTGATCATGCGCATCACCGATGCCCAGCTGTCGATTCCGATGATCATCCTTGCCATTGCGGTGCTTGGCGTCTCACGCCCGACCATACCGGCAATCATCCTTGTCCTCGGGCTTTCAAGCTGGCCGACCTATGCGCGTGTGACCCGCAGTGTGGTCATGACCGAGCGTAAGCGCGAATATGTCAGGGCGGCACAGGTCATGGGCGCTTCGAACTTCCGCATCATGGTGCGTCTGCTGGCACCGCTCATTCTGCCACCCATTATATTCGTGTCAGTCCTTGATGTAGCCCGCATGATGATTTTCGAATCCATCCTCGGCTTCATCGGGCTCGGCGTGCAGCCGCCAACCCCGACCTTCGGCAATATCATCGCGGACGGGCGCAAATATCTTCTCAACGCGTGGTGGATTGCCACCATGCCGGGTGTGTTCCTGTGCGTGACATTAACAAGCATCAATCTGATGGGTGCCGTGCTTGAGCGGGCGAGAAACCGCATCCATGGAGGTGCGTCATGACACAGACCTCGCCGGTTCTCTCCGTTCGCGATCTTTCAATTGACCTGCGCACCGGATCAGGCAAACGCCGGGTGTTGAGTGATATCAGTTTTGATCTTGCCCCGCGCGAGATTGTCGGCCTGATCGGCGCCAGTGGTTCCGGCAAGACCATTCTGTCCAAGGCTTTGGTCAACTGGATCGAACCACCGCTGGAGATTGCAGCAGGACGGGTGGAATATAAGTCCAACAATATTCTCACCGTTGCATCCGGGCCCATGCGCAAGCTACGACGGGAAATCGCCTATGTCGGCGGCGATCCCATGGGCGCGCTCGACCCTACCCTGCCTGTCGGGTATCAAATCGTCGAAAAGCTCCAAGCTGTTGCACCTGAGATTGGTACTGCGGAAGCAAGGAAACGTGTGGTCGACCTGCTCGATGCGGTACGGATACCCTCAGCCAAGAACCGCTTCCACGAATACCCCTCGCAGTTCAGCGGCGGTATGATGCAGCGGGCGCTGATTGTTGACGCTCTTGTCAGCAATCCGGCCTTTCTGGTGGCTGACAATATTACCCAACCGCTGGATGTGACAGTTGCAGCGCAGGTGCTGCGGCTTCTGCGCGAACTGACAGAGCGCTTCGATACGGCGGTCTTTTTCGTTTCCTCATCGCTTCCCGTTGTCAGCGACGTCGCTTCCCGCATTCTTGTTCTGGAAGAAGGCAGGATTGTCGAACAGCAGGAAACAACTGCTTTGGTGCAACATCCCAAGCATCCCTATACATCGGAACTGATGGCGCAAATTCCCAAGCTCTGGGCGGAGGGGGCAGCCAATGTCCCCGCTTCGACAGGCAAGGAGGTCGTGATCAGCGTGCGGGATGTCAGCCGGTCCTATAGCGTGCGCAAGCGCGGCACTTTCGCGTCGCATAATACGGTACGTGCCGTGCGCAACGTCACCTTTGATGTGTTTGCCGGTGAGAATTTCGGGGTCGTCGGCGAGTCCGGCTGTGGCAAATCTTCGATGATGCGGCTTCTAAGCAGACTGGAACTTCCCGATAGCGGTCAGGTTCTCTGCAATGGTGACGATATTTCCCGCCTTTCCGGAAAAGACCTTCTGAAATTCAGACGGAATTTTCAGCTTGTCCTGCAGGACCCGTTCAGTTCCCTTCCTCCGCGAACTGCTATCGGCGCCATTCTGGAGGAGCCCCTGCGCACGCATGGGGTGCCTGACAGGAAAGAGCTGCGACAACGGGCTCTGACAGTTATGGATGAAGTCGGTCTTCCCTCGTCGCTCTACGAGGAACTGCCCATCGGCCTTAGCGCCGGACAGCGCCAGCGCATCAATGTGGCACGGGCCATGGTGCTTCAGCCCAAAGTGCTGATCATGGATGAAACGCTGTCATCCCTCGACCAGACCGAGCAATTCAAACTCCTGAAGCTGTTCGAAAAGCTGCAGGCACAATACGGCCTGACCTATGTTTTCATCTCGCATGACCTTGCCATGGTACGCCGCGTTTGCAACCGGGTGGCAGTCATGTATCTCGGTGAAATTGTCGAAATTGCCCATAATCAGCGATTGTTCTTTGATCCCGGCCATCCCTATACCCGCACCTTGATGAGTGCGGTTCCAACGCTAGAAGAACGGCGGTATCATCAGGCGGATTATCTTCTGGAAGGCGAGCCGCCGAGCCCCATCGATCTGCCAGTTGGATGCAGCTTTGCCGGGCGATGCCCGAACGTCATGGATCGGTGCCTGACGCAAAGCCCTGTTCTGACAGACCGGGGATCGAAGGACATGGCAGCCTGCTTCCTTCTTGATGAGCCCATAAACCGGGATATGAGGGTCGTTGCATGAGGACCCAGAAGATCGGCATTCTTGATCTTGAGCAGATAAACCGGTGGGGCGTGCGGTCAAAATGGCGACGCGGCCCCTATCCGGATAGCCGCAGTTCTGTACGGATTTATCATCCCGCCCGACATTCGGCGGCAACATTAGCCAGTAAGTTCAGCCACGATTTACTTTGGCACGGCATTGGAGATGGCAACATGGCTCTTCCTGAAATGAGAGTGCAGGTTATTCTTGCAGAACTGGCCAAGCATGGACGTGTTTCGGTCAAGGATATTTCCCGAAGACTTGATGTCAGTCGCGAGACCATCCGCCGCGATCTGAAGGTGCTTGAACGGGAGGGACATATGCGCTGCGTCTATGGCGGCGGCGTGAAGCAGGCTATCGGACTGGATCAACCCGCCGCAGAACGCATGCGCATCAATGCACGGGAAAAGGGGCGGCTTGCCGTTCATGCAGCAAAACTGGTGAAGAGTGGCAGCAAGATATTCGTTGATTCCGGCACAACCACGCTGGCGTTTGCGCGGCACCTGATCAACATCGAAGGGCTAAACATTTTCACCAACTCGCTTGATATCGCCCAGCTCTTCGACGCGGGTTATTCGGGCAGCGTCACCGTGGTGGGCGGCACACTCAATCCGAGCTATCGCGCGCTGTTTGGGCCCTCCACCCTCGAAGCCATCAAGGGACACCTGTTCGATACCGCCTTCGTTAGTATTGCAGCGGTCGACTATGCCTACGGCTTTATGGATTACGGCGAAGACGAAGCCGCGGTGCGCCGCGAACTGCGCACCCGCTCACGCCATTACGTGATGCTGGCTGACAGCAACAAGTTTGGTCGAACGGGAAACATACGGACACTCGAACTCAAGGATATAGATACGCTCGTGACAGATGCGCAACCGCGGGCGGATTTTGCCGAAAAACTGAAAGAAGCGCAGGTTGAGGTTATTTATGCATGAAATCGGCAGGGTCGCCGTTCCCGTACCGGCAATTGATGAGGTCGAACTCCATCGCTTGATGGATGAAGTGTCACTCATTGGTGGCGGCGAAGGTGGATCAATGAATCGTCTGACCTTGTCGAAAGAAGACGGGCAGGCGCGCGATTGGTTTGCAGCCTGGGTACGAGACCGGGGCCTGCGGCTTGAGGTCGATGGTATCGGCAATATGTTCGGAATTCTCGATTGGGCTGGACCTGATGCACCTATGGTTATGACCGGTTCTCACCTCGACAGCCAGCCAAATGGCGGTCGGTTCGATGGTGCGCTTGGTGTCATCGCTGCCTGCACTGCGGTCGATACAATCAAACAGGCCGTCGAGAAAGACGGTCTTACGCCCAAGGTCAATCTGACAGTGGTCAACTGGACCAACGAGGAAGGCGCGCGCTTTCAGCCCAGTCTCCTCGGAAGCTCTGTTTACACCGGTGCTTTGACACTGGATTTTGCCCTTGATCGCCGGGATGGTGACAATATTTCGGTGCGCGAGGCCCTGACTGATATCGGCTATGCCGGTGAGGCTGCGCCTGCCCTGCCTGATGCCTATATAGAATTGCACATTGAAGGCTCGGATAAGCTCGAAAAGGCGGATTTGAAATTCGCGGCGTTCACACGGTATTGGGGCGCAACCAAGTATCGGCTGGCCTTTCTCGGCAAGCAGGCTCACACCGGTCCGACACCCATGGCAGAACGCAAGGATGCCTTGCTTGCTGCCGCTTATCTTATCGCCGAACTTAAGACCATGGCCGACAAGGGTGGACTTGATCTCCACACGTCGGTCGGGCGGCTCGAAGTGTTCCCGAACTCTCCCAATGTCGTGCCTGCGGAAGCCGTTTTGTTCGTCGAACTGCGCTCCGGCTCTCCCGATATTCTCCAAAGCGCCGAAGACGAGTTCAAAAGCAAGATCGAAGCGTGCGCACAACGTGCAGGAGTCGGCTACGAGGTAAGGTTCGTCGATTATCGCAAAGCGGGCCGGATGGATGAAGGTCTTGTCAATCTGGCAACCAAGACAGCCAAAAGCCTCGGCCATTCGACCCTCTATCTCGATACAATCGGCGGTCATGATGGCGTGGCTCTGGCCGATAAATGTCCAGCCATCGTCATTGCAGTTCCCAGCGTGGATGGTGTGATTCATCATCCGACCGAATTCACCACGCCGGAAGACCGGGCGATTGGCACTCATATCCTCACGGCTATGCTCTGGGATTTCTGCATGCATGGCAATGTTCTGAAAAGCTGAAGGCACAACATGAAAAAGCCCGGCGAAGCATCCAGCCCCGAAGAACAGGCACTTGAACGGGCGATCCTCGCCATCCCCGAATGGCAGGGCCAACCGGTCACCTACGAACGACTGGTCCCGCCAGTCGTTTCGCCGGTGCATCGGGCTGTTGACGGCGATTGTTGGATCGTTTCTGCCGGAGCAGATCAGCGAAAAGTCTTCGTCAAAATCCTGCATACGGATTTCCTGCCCTATAGTTCCGGTACCGTCGCCCACAAGGCGGCTGAAAATGCCGCCAGACTTGGCCTAACGCCAGAGCCAAGACATTTTCTGCCTGAACATAATGCCTATATCTCCGATCTGCTGGATTCGTCCTGGCGTACAGGCCGGATGGACGATTTCGGAAATGCTCTGATCACTGCCAATGTAGTCAGGGCCAAGAAGATGTTTCACGCCACGCCACGCCTCGGAAAACCTTGGTCTGTCTTCGACGGGATCAAAAGGTTTGGGGCTGATCTGGCAGCGGCATCCACCGTGCCGGAAGGCGATATCTGGTGGATGCTGGAGAATGTCGCGACGATTAAAGCCGCGCTTGATGCAGCAGGGATTGATGTAAAGCCCGCCCACGCGGATGGGCTTTCTTCCAACATCATGATCAATGGATCAAATGAAGTGCAGCTCGTCGATTTCGATCAGGCTTGTGACACGGACCCCTATTATGACCTCGGTGTTTTTCTCAATGAGGCATTCCAGTTCGACGACGGCAAGCAACTGGCTCTGGAAATATTTGATGGTCACTGTCACGAGACGTCCATGCACCGCTGCAAACTCTATGGCATTGCTGACGATCTGATGTGGGGACTGTGGGGAATCTTACTCGACGCAACTTCGCCACGGACCGGACTTGAATATCTCAAATATGCACAATGGCGATTATTGCGGTGTCGGATGGCCATTCTCGACCCGCACTTCGAGATCATGCTGCGCAAACTTTGACCGATAATCCGACTTGGAGAACTGGCATGCAGGGTAAATTACTGGGTCAGGCGGTAACAGACTCCGAACGGGCGCTCGAAGCAGTCCTATTGGAAATCTCCGAGTGGCCAAGCGAACATATCTCCTATGCGCCTGTGCTCGGCGGCATCAGCAATACCAATTGGCAGATCAGGATCAACGGCCATAAGATTCCCTATTTCCTGAAAATGCCGGGTCAAGGCACGGAGATGTTTATTGACCGGCAAGCCGCACTTGAGGCCAGCAGGCGAGCCGAGGAAATCGGAATCGGACCCAAAGGCTATCCTTACCTTGCCCATAAAGGCATCGAAATTACGGATTTCATCGAGGACCGTCGTTCCTGCACCAACAAGGATTTTCGCGATGTTGAAATTCGCAATGCCGCCATTGGCGCTTACAGGCAGTTTCATAATGCCGGTCAGTTGGGGCTGACCAAAACCGTTTTTGATATGATCGAGGAACATATCGATCAGGCCCGCACCCTGAATGGGTTTTTTCCGCAAGATTTCGACTGGCTGTACGCGCAATATCGCATGGCGCGATCGGCGCTTGAAGCATCGGGCATTGATCTTGTCGCCTGCTTCAATGATCCCATGCCGGGCAATTTCATGGTCGACGAGGCCAAGACGATCATGCTCATCGATTACGAATACGCGTCGAATAATGACCGATGCTACGATCTTGGTATCTGGTGCGGCGAGATGTTTTTCTCCAATACCATAGAGAATGAAGTGATCGAGGAGTATTTCGGTCATTTTGATCCGCAAATGTATGCCCGGCTCTACGTCCACAAAGCGCTTGCCGATATCAAATGGTCCACATGGGCCATGGTCCAAAGGGAAGTGTCCGCGCTTGACTTTGATTTCCATAAATATGGCGCGTGGAAACATATGCGCGCGCGCAGCTATATGCGCGATCCCCGTTGGAAAGATTATCTGAAAATTGTCTGACGGCGAGGCTGGCCAAAAGAAAACCGGCGGCCCTCATGGAGGCCGCCGGTCTTTTCAAAACAGCAATCGAATAGTTGATCGAACCCTAGACTGCACTTCCGCAACAAGCCGATGCCATGCGGTTGCCTATGGCAGCCAGACTTTTGGTCACTGCAGGTCCATCGACTGTAAAAGGTCGTTGCCAATTGGTTGAAGCGGTGGCTTCAAAATTTTTGCGTGCCACAGACTTCATAAGGAGTTCGAGCTCGCTGCGGGTCACATGATCAGCGCTCATGACAGCGTTGATCAGGGGATCTGACAGGGCTTCAGCAAGGGTAAGATCGGCATATGTCTGTGGCATGATGCACTCCTTCTCAGCGGCGTCGTTGCCGCGTTTTCAAATAGAAACGTCAATCCGTACTTTTCTGTGGCGGCGGCCCGGATACCAATTTCAAATAAAATTGACACACGAACCAAATGCGTGTTACCGGTAAGTAACAAGCCAATAGTTACTGGACGGTAACATCCATGTCAAGCGCACCAACGCAAGAAATATCAAAGCCTCACGAGACTGTTATATCGGTGGAATCCGAAGGCAGCCGAATGCCGCCACGGGCGCGTATTATGGCGAGCGCCATTGATTTGTTTCGCCAACAGGGCATCAAGGGTGTTGGTGTTGACGCGATTGCAGAGGCTGCTGATTCCAACAAGATGACGCTTTATCGCCATTTCGGATCAAAGGACGATCTGATCTGCGAATGCCTCAAACAGGTGTCCGAACGCCGGGAACAAATTTGGCGCGACCTGGAAACAACCTTCCCTGACAATCCACTTGCCCAGATACGCGGCTGGATTGAAGAAGCTGCGGAATGCATATTCAATGACCGGCGCGGTTGCGATCTCGCAAATGCCGCTGTCGAATTGAAAGAAGCCAATCACCCGGCTTTCAAGGTGATCGTAGATGCCAAAAAAGCGCATATGGACCGCCTGACCGATCTTTGCCGGCAGGCTGGAGTGAAACAGGCCGAGCAATTGGCCGATGCACTGATGCTGCTCGTCGAGGGTGCGCGGGTATGCAGCCAAAGCGCTGGCGCAGAAGGCCCTCAACAACAATTGAAACGCGCCTGCGACGCAATGATAGCCGCCTACGCCTCGGATTAATTTACACCCATATCATTGGTTCCCGATCCAATTGCTTATCTCGAAAGAGAATAAAGCCTACTGGATTAAACCCAATAACCAGCAGCACGACATTCATCGTGGTGATCAACAATCAACGGCTACCTACTTACTATCACGAAAAGCCCTTCCCGGATTCACGCACTTGTTATCGGTGTCTTCAGCCAAAACATGTAGATTGCGCAATCAGGAGAGGGCTCCCCGACACCCCGCCAAATGAGCTGCCCGCAAAGGGTGTATTTGTCCTGGTAAAACCCAGACGGAGAGTCAATCGCATGGGAATCGCATTTATGAACGACGGCGTGCCGGAAACTCTTCCCTGCATCAGTCATGAAACGCGTTCAAAGTGGCTGCTGCAAAGAGTGGCTATCCTGAGACGAAATCCCAACTTCGGGGCCGCTGCCACTGACTACGCAAACGGTGCCGTCAGGATTTTCGAAGGTCGATATATGGCCAACAAAGTCATGGCCAATGTTGCTCGCCAAGTGATCTGTATGTCTATTCTGGCGTTGCATTTTACACGCAGCAATGGAAATCACGGCGCAACAATATCCGGCATCCAGAACATAACGTCGGGTTTGAAGCTATGCAGCAAAAACACCACTGCCGCTACGATCGACCTTTTGGAAAACATTGGACTTGTTACCCGTGTGCTGGACGAAAGTGATCACAGAAATCACCTGATCCAACCAACCAACAAGATGATATTCGGCATCAGAAGAATTACCGGCATAGCCCTCAGCGCAGCGGACAAACTATTCCCCTCACGGCATTACAAACAGCTGATTGAAGGGTCGGATGATTTTGTGGAACGCTATTTCGCGTCCAGCCTGCACTCGCTGCTGAATATCAGCACAATGATCTCCAAGCTGCACAGTTCGAAACTGTTCGCGATCAGCGACGGGGGCGGCATCCTGCTTTGCAAACTTATGTCAATGAAGGGACAGCCATCAACAGTTACTGAAAATACTGTCTGCTTTCCCTATGATGATATCGGTCATCTCTACGGCGTTTCCCGCACACACATTCGCCGTTTAATGAAGCGAGCGGAAGCAGAAGGCCTCGTGCGCTTGCTGGAAGATGGAGGCCGACGGATAGATATATTGCCTCCACTCGATGATGTTTTTGAGAATATGGTTGCCGCGCATATCGCTCGCGCTCAGTTCGATATTCATCTTGCCAACAAAGATTACGATCTATTGCCCATAGATCGTACGCCTGACTATTACGCCGTCTGAAAAGCAAGAATTCCACGTTAACAAGCCCAAATAAAATGGCCCTGCCTTTAAAAGCAGGGCCTTTTGAGCATTGACTGGAGATCAACTGAACTCAATTGCCTTCTTGTTGAAGCGCAGTCCTTCTACGTCAACGAGAATATGCATTGTCACGTTGCATCCGATTTTCAAGGCAGTCAAAGGACATAACTGGTCGCATTTTGCTACCATTTTGATAGCCATTTTTCCGCTGGCAAACTGTTTCGCAAAGATATTTACCCGAAAAACCGATCCATTCGACAAATCCTCATCGGCGAGCCTCCCCTTGGTTTGCGTCTTGCCAAGCTTGATTTTTGCGCGAAAACAGTAAGTCGGCTGGGCACTTTACCCTCCTCACTGCTTCATCCCTTGGTTGTAAGTCCCCGCGCTTTAAGACCTACAGATTGTAGCAAAACGGCAACAGGAGCATTGGTAGCATGATACCACCAGTTATGTCCTTTGACGAAAAGGGTGCCAAAGTAAGACATAAGTGAGGCACTGCGTCTTTGGCTTGCCTCTAACAATTTATCCTTAACTGGAGATCGACATGAATATCAAAAGTCTTCTTCTCGGCACCGCCGCTGCACTTGTTGTGGTGTCGGGCGCGCGCGCTGCAGATGCAGTCGTCGTGGCCGAACCGGAGGCCGTCGAATATGTGCGCGTCTGCGACGCGTACGGCGCTGGCTTCTTCTACATTCCCGGTACAGAAACATGCCTGAAAATCGGCGGCTATATGCGTTATGATGCCGGCGGTGGTGACGACCCCTATTTGGGCGGTCACATGGGCGGCAAAAATGATACCTGGTACAAGCGTGCCCGTGCTGAAGTCCGTTTCGATGCACGTACGGAAACCGAACTCGGCACACTCCGCTCCTATATCCAGACACGTTTCCAGTACACGGATGGCAATCAGGACGGCGCGTCCATTCCACAGGCATTCATTGAGCTGGGCGGTTTCCGCATCGGTGTTGCTGATGAAATCTTCGGCTCATGGGTTGGTTATGCTGGTAACATCATCAACGACGACGTGATCCAGTACAACAGCTTTGCCAGCAACCAGGTGAGCTATACGTACACTGCCGGAAACGGCTTCTCTGCTATCATCGCCGCTGAACAGGGTGAAGCTGAGAATTTGAATGGTCAGAGTTACGATTACCGTATTGATGACTACATGCCCCATGCCCTTATCGGTGCCAAGTATGAACAGGGTTGGGGATCAATCTCCGGTATCGCTGGTTATGACTCGGCCGTCGAAGAATGGGGCTTCAAGGCTCGTCTGGACGTGAAGTTTACTGACACAGTGTCCGCCTGGGTCATGGGTGCCTATCAGACCAATTACAACGAAGACTCCTTCAATACCAACGTCAACCGCAACTGGTTCGGTACGTGGGAAGGTGACTACGCTGTCTGGGGCGGTTTGGCAGCCAAGGTTTCCGACAAGGCAACTGTCAACGCTCAGGTTGCCTACGAAGAACAGGGCACGATTGCTGCTGCTTTGAACGTGGCCTACGAACTTGTTCCCGGCTTCACGATCACACCGGAAATCAACTACACCAAGTTTGACGGTGCGCGTAAGGACTACTCAGAAGCCCATGGCGGCAACGACGATGCCTTTGGCGGCATTATCCGCTTCCAGCGCAATTTCTAACCATCACGGCATGAAATCCGGGGTCGAAAGGCCCCGGATTTTTATCATCTGGTAGGATTGAGAGCCGAGAACCGGGGTGCAGGCGCGGTCTTGATCAAGCCCGAGGGCGTCTCTTTGTAGATGCCGCGCGCCTTATTGTGTACATGGTTTACCGCTTCAGCAATGCTCAGAACCGGTGTAAAGCAGGCATCGCTTCCTTCCAGAATTTCACACCAGTGATCGCGTGGATGACTGGCAAATAGTTCAGCGAAACGCGCCTTCAGAGCAGGCCATTGTTTGCGATCATATTGCGAAGCTGGATCGACATCTGTAAGTCCGAGTTTGGCGAGCAATATCGCATAAAACTGCGTTTCAAGTGCCCCAACAGTAATGAAACGCCCGTCGGCACAGATATAGCTGTCGTAAAATGGCGAGTCATGGAATGGGCTTGGCTCAGCCCCATCAATCTGCCCGCTCGCACGCGCGAGTTGCACGATTGTTCCAAGCATCGCCACCACATCGACAATTGCCGCATCCACCACTCTTCCCTGACCTGATATTCTCGCATCCAGCACAGCGCTGACGATACCGAAACACAAACCAAGAGAACCGGTCGCATCACCCATCACGGTTGGCGCCGCTATGGGCGCTTCTCCTGAACGCGCAGAGAGAGAAAGCAGCCCCGTCAAAGCGAGATAATTCAGATCATGGCCAGCACTCTGCGCCAGGGGGCCTGTCTGACCCCAACCGGTCATGCGGCCGTAAACCAGCCGCGGATTGCGGGCAGCACATTCGGCCGGTCCAAGGCCAAGGCGTTCCATGACGCCGGGCCTGTTGGCTTCGACCAATGCATCGGCACCGGCCACCAGCTCGAGCGCCTGCTCGACACCGGCAGCTGTTTTAAGGTCGAGAGCGACAATCCGTTTGTTTTGGCGAAGGGGATTGTTCCCCGCATCGCCACCGAATTCCTGCATGATTTTTAGCGGTGTCGGACGCGTGATCACTGTCACCTGCGCCCCAAGATTGGCAAGCATGAGCCCGGCAAGTGGTCCGGGGCCAATTCCCTCAAACTCGATAACCCGAAGTGTGTGAAGGGGATTTTCCGGTGCCTGTTCGCTCATGACATTCCTGTTGTCTGATGGGAGCACCCGGCTCCCACCTTATCATCCATCATGCGTTGACACCTTGAGGTTCCTGATGCTCCTCGGGCGGCGCATTATGATCGGGAGCCTTGATACGGAACCACGCAATATAGAGCGCTGGCAAAAACAGCAGTGTCAGCACGGTTCCAACGATAATACCACCCATCATGGCATAGGCCATTGGCCCCCAGAAAATCTCGCGGGCAATCGGGATCAGCGCAAGACTGGCAGCCGCAGCCGTTAACATAATGGGACGCATTCGATGCTCCGTCGCTTCGACGACAGCGCTCCATGGGTCCTTACCCTCACTTCGCAAATCCTCGATCTGGACGACGAGGATGACCGAGTTTCGGATCAGAATGCCGATCAATGCCAGCACGCCCAGCAATGCCACAAAGCCAAGTGGTGAGTTGCTGGAAAGCAGAGCGGCAACAACGCCGATGATTGCCAGAGGCGCGACCGCAAACACCAGGAACAGCCGCTGGAAGCTTTGCAACTGGATCATCAGCAGCGTCACCATGGCAAACAGCATCAAGGGTGCGACGGCAGCGATTGGAGCCTGGGCCTTGCCGCTTTCTTCAACGGCGCCGCCAACGACAATCCCATAACCGGGTGGCAGCTTTTCCGTAAACTCCGCTACTTTCGGGGCAAGCTGTGAGACAACCGTCGCTGGCTGTAAATCACCCAAAACACCGGCTTTCAGCGTGATGGTGGGTTGGCGCGCACGACGCCAGACGACGGACTGCTCAAGTTCGTAGCGGAAATTTGCCACAGCGGCTGCCGGTACGGACTGGCCGTTGGCGGTTGTCAGCTGGATATTGCGCAGCTGATCGATTGATCCACGCTCATCAGCACGGGCGCGCACGATCACATCGATAAGATAGATGGAATCCCTGACCTGCGTGATCGTCGAGCCACCGACAACGGCGTTGAGCGACGAGGCAATTGATTCCGAGGTGATCCCCAGTTGCCGCGCCTTATCCTGCAGCACGTCGACCTTGATGACGCGTGATGGCTCGTTCCAGTCGAATGTAATGTCCCCGATGGATGGATTGCCTGCAATCAGATTGGCCATCTCATGGGAATAATCGCGGACCTTCTGAACATCGGGCCCACTGACGCGGTACTGAACCGGACGTCCTACAGGCGGACCGATATCAAGCAGATGCACAAAGGCATCGGTGCTTGGAAACTCGTTCTTCAGCCATGCCTGTAGTTTTGTTCGTAGCCGGTCACGCGCTTCGAGACTCTTTGTTACGATAACGGTCTGGCCGAAGAACGGATTTGATGGCTGCACGTCGAATGACAGAAGGAAGCGGATTGCGCCCTGCCCGACATAGGAACTCCAATGATCAATATCGGCATTCCCGGCCAGTTGCTCTGCCTCAAACTTGTCCATCTGCGCCTTGGTTTCAAGGATCGAGGCATTCTGCGGCAGGTTCCAGTCGACAATCAGTTCGTGACGGTCGGAATTGGGAAAGAACTGTTGTTGCACATGGCCCATACCGTAGACTGACAGGGCAAAAATGCCCACTGTAACGGCGATTGTCACCCATCGAAACCGCATGCAAGCCAAGAGAATGCGCTGAAACAGGGTGGCAAACCGGCTGGGATTCTCGTGCTTGTTCTTCATTGTTTTCGGTAGCAAAGTCACACCGAGCAGAGGCGTGAAAACCACGGCCACGATCCACGAGACAACAAGCGATACGGCAATCACCACGAACAGCGTATAGGTGAATTCGCCCGCCGCACTGCTATTGAGACCAACGGGAATGAAGCCTGATACTGTCACCAACGTGCCTGTGAGCATCGGAAAAGCCGTGTGGGTATAAACATAGGTTGCGGCTTTTCGTAAGTCATCTCCCGACTCTAGCCGTGCCACCATCATCTCGACAGCGATCATGGCGTCATCCACAAGCAGCCCAAGCGCGATAATCAATGCACCGAGCGAGATACGCTGGAGCGAAATGCCCATATACTCCATCACCATGAAGGTGATCGCCAGAACAAGCGGTATAGCCAGCGCAACGACAAAACCAGCGCGCATTCCCAGACTGACAAAGCTGACCGCCAACACGATAGCAACCGCCTCGAACAGAGCCCGGGTGAAACCCGAAACCGCTTCTTCGACGATCTGCGGCTGGTCCGAAACCAGATTAACACCAACGCCAACAGGCAAATCCGCCGTGATCTGCTGCATCTGCGCCTTAAGATGTTCGCCAAATTTAAGCAGATTGCCGTTCGGCTTCATACCAATGGCAAGTCCGATCGCTTCCTTGCCGTTCACACGGAACAGGCTGGTCGGCGGGTCCGCATAACCACGGGTAACCCGCGCCACATCGCTCAAACGGAAAAACCGGTCATTGACGCGCAGATTGATGGCCTGAAGGCTTTTTTCCGATACGAACTGGCCGTTTACCCGGATCATCACCCGCTCGGGTCCAGTCTCGATAACGCCCGATGGGGTAATCGCATTCTGGGCCTGCAAGGTGCTGATAATGGCCTGTTGATCCAGCCCCAGTGCGGCAACCTGTTTGGGCGAAAACTCCAGATAGATCGCTTCGTCCTGCGCCCCGACCAGCTCGACCTTGCCAACATCGGGAACAGTCAGGATTTTCCGCCTGACGTCTTCAACGTAATCACGCAATTGCCGCTGGCTGAGTCCATCTGATGTGAAGCCGTAAACATTGCCATAGACATCGCCAAACTGGTCATTGAAGAACGGTCCGACCACACCTTGCGGAAATTGCGGTGAAATATCGCGGATCATGTTGCGGACGCGAATCCAGGTTTGCGTCACCGCATCGCCGCGCACCGTATCCTTGAGATTAAGGAAAATCGTTGTCGAACCCGGCGAACTGACACTGCGGGTATAGTCCAGCGTGTCCAGTTCTTCGAGCTTCTTTTCAATTCGCTCGGTGACCTGCGTCGTCGTGTCCTCAACGGAGGCTCCCGGCCATTGCGCCGAGATCACCATGGTCTTGATGGTGAAGTTCGGATCTTCCTCACGGCCAAGATTGAGGTAGGAGAAAATCCCCGCAATCGTAAAAACGATCATGAAATACCAGACGAGAGACCGGTGATCGAGCGCCCATTCTGAAAGGTTGAACTTTTTCATAGTGGATTCCCGTCAGTCAGCTTGATCTTTTGGCCATCGGTAAGGCTGTGTGCGCCCGCCGTTGCTATCCGGTCGCCGTCCGTGAGCCCATCCGCGACAATTGCCTCGAAGTTGGTGCGGTTTTCCAGTTTGACCTCTTTGGCGGAAACTGTTGCCTGCTTGCTGTCAATGAGCCAGACAAACGTCTTGCCGTCCTTGTCGAGAATGGCGGTGGCCGGAATGCGTATTCTCGGGTCAGCCGCCGTCGTCAGATAGGCTGTCACGGTTGTTCCCAGACGAAACCCTTCCGGTGGCTGTTCCAGGGTAATGCGTGTACGGCGCGTGCGCGTGGCTTCATCGGCCTGCGGGGCTATTTCCCGGACAACACCCGACGTCTGGATTGTCGGATCGGTTTGGAGCGAAACGCCGAACTTGCTGCCGATTTTAATGGGGTTGGCGACGGCTTCCGGTATATCAACAACAGCTTCCCGCACATCGGGGCGCGCAACCACGGCAATCTGTTGGCCCGCAGTCACTGTCTGTCCCACATCCGCCTGCAGCGACGTCACAACACCGTCAAAATCAGAGCGCAGCACCGCATAACCAAGCTCTTCACGTGCCTTGGTCAGGTCAGCCTCGGCCCGTACGACGGATGCCCGTGCCGCTTCATGTGCCTGCTGTGCCTGATCAAAAGTCGCTTCCGTCGCCGAACTCTGGCTAAGCAGTGCTTTTTGTCGATCTTCCGTCGACGCCGCATTGGCAAGCTGGGCTTTGGCTGAAGACAGGCTTGCTTCCGCAGCCTGCACCGCCAGCTCAAGCGCCAGCGGATCGATTGCCGCTATCTCCTGCCCGTTCGAGACCTGATCACCCACTGAAACGTCACGGCGAACAATACGCCCGAGCGTGCGGAAACCAAGTTTGGTTTCAAAACGCGGCTCGACCTTCCCGGCAAAGCCGCGCACCTGCACGGACTGTGATTTAAGGATGGTGGAAAGAACTGGCCGGATAACTTCGGGCTTTCCGGCCTCATCTTCTTTTTGGCAAGCAGCAAGACCAAGGCTCAGACAGACAAGGCTTGTACCGGCAACAAGAATACGCCTCATGATGGATCACCATTCTTGACTGCTACAATTTCGGTCGGACGCAACCGGGTTCCACCTGAGGTTACGACCTGATCGCCCGCCTGCAGGCCGCCGCCAATTGCGACGTTCAAGGACTCATAGGCCGTCACCGTCACGCTGCGCAGGCTGACCGCTTTTGTCTGCGGATCAATCACCCATACGGCTGGCTTACCATTATCCGATGTCATTACCGATGATGGTAAAACAGCCGCTTTGACGGCGGCCAGTTTCACCGTTCCGATCACCACAGAGCCGAGCGCCATTTCAGGCCGCGGGTTTTGCACAGCCACTTTTACACGTACCGTGCCAGAAGCATCATCAACGGTTGGCGAAACCTCGCGGATCGTGCCTGTGGCTGTGATAGTGGGATCGTCGAGCAGAGTAATCTGAATCTGATGGTTGCCGATGTTTCGCGTTACCAGCCCTTCATACACATTGAAGATTGCGTCGCGCGGCCCATCGACCGCCACTGTAAAAGCAGTTGACGCGATCTGGGTCACCTGCCCTACTTCGATATTGCGGGCGGTCACGACACCCGAGGCATCCGCTTTCAGCTCCGTATAGGAAAGTGTTTCGCGCGATGTATCGAGTTGAGCCTTGGCTGCGTCGAGCGATCCTTGCGCCGTGCGCTGGGCTTCTTCGGCGCTGTCATAGGCGCTCCTTGTGGTGAACCCTTGTGCAAGAAGCGCCTTCTGCCGGTCAAAAGCCGATGTGGTCTGCCTGACCTGTGCCTCTGCGGAACGCACAGCAGCGTCCGAGGCGTCAAGATCAGCCTTTTGCTGCGTTGGATCGATACGTGCAAGCACGTCACCCGCTGCCACATGATCACCGACATCAACAAGCCGTTCTGTTACCTTGCCACTCACCCGGAACGATAGATTGCTGTCGATCTTGGCACGTATTTCGCCGGTCACCGAAACACTTTGCGCATAGTCGGTGAACTCTACCTTGACCGCATTGACCTGTGCCGGTGGTTTCTGTTCTGCAGCCTTTTCAGGCTGACAACCCGCCAATAGGGCAAGCCCAAAAACCATGATAATCGCTTTGCGCATGAGGGGGATATCGCGCCGCCATGATTGGCGCTCAACCGTCAATTTCGGGGAGTAAAAGTCAGGCCGCATCATTCTACCAATCCATGAAAAGGTGTGACGGGTATATTATTGACTGATTGTTCAGTCAATGTATAATCTCATACAAACGACTTCAAAGCTCCATTGGAAGAAATCATGGCTGAAATAAAAGAGGCGTCAAGCGCCGAGGTAGCTGCCACTGCACCGGGAGTGAGGGCGCGCCGCAAGGCTCAACGTCCGCAGGAAATTCTGCATGCCGCTTTCGATGAGTTCGTGGAGCGCGGTTATACAGCAACCCGCATCGAAGATGTCGCCAACCGGGCTGGTGTCACCAAGGGCACGATTTATCTCTATTTCCAGAACAAGGAAGAGCTGTTTCAGGACGTCGTGCGCAAGCTGTCACAGCCAATTTTCAACGAGGAACAGTTCTGGCAAGAGCACCAGAAACGCCCGAGCGATGAACTCGTGCGGCTGTATCTGGATACGGTTTATGAACATATGACCGTAAACCCCTACTCCCGCGAAATCCTCCGGTTCCTGATTTCCGATGGCCGGAGCTTTCCGGAGTTGACGGCATCGCATTACGAGGAGTTTGTCCGGCCAATTTTGACAATGCTTCAACACATCCTTAAGAAAGGCGTTCGGGAGGGTATTTTCCGGCCGGAAGCGGCCGCCAGCCAAATGAGCTATATTCTTCTCAGCCCGGCGCTGACATTGACAATCGACAAGCTACTGGACTGTCAGACCGACCTTCCCGAGCTTGGCGACTATGTGAACGCCCATTACGAAATGATCATGCGCAACGTCCGCAACTAGAACTTTTTCCGGTAATACCGGCGTGTCGCGCAAATCATGCCTCCGATCGAAAGCCATAGAGAATCGGCATCAACCCGGCCAAAGCTTTGAAGCGGGTCCAGGATTTGGCCTCCGGCCTTGTCCACCCGGTCTCAGCCAGCGCCGAAATACGCGGGAAGACCAGCCGGTCAAAGACCGCACGATCCGTCATCGGTTCAGACCAGATACAGGTCTGGACACCGAGGAAACGTTCCTTTTGCGATGTGCTCCAACCTTCAACGGGATCAAAATTATAAAGCTTCTCCGGCTCTGACCAACCCGCCCAACCGGCACCGGGCTCCGACCAGTCAGGACTATTGGCCATATCGAGATAGTAGACCGGGCCGGGACAGACCACGATCTCATAACCTTCCGCCGCAAGCTCTGCGCTGATTTCTACCGTGTGCCAGCCATTGAGATAACAGTGGTTCTTATCAATGCCGCCGCCATGGGCGGCCTCTTCCCACGCGCCGGTGATACGTCCCCGTTTGGTGAGCGATGCCTGCACCCGCTTCAGGAAGTCCGCCTGAAGCACCGCAGCATTGTCGCTGCTTAGCGCGGCAAGCCGTACCTTAGCCTGCGGTGAGCCAGTCCATGCGTCGGCGGGTACCTCATCCGCTCCGACATGAATTGTCTTCGAGGGAAAAAGTTCGAGCAACTCGTCCAGAATGGTTTCGACAAACTGATAGGTTTCCTCGCGTGCGGGGTTGAGGCAATTGTTCGGGAAGCCCTGAATGGAAAAATACTCTCCTGTCTCCTGCGGATCGCGCAGCCATGGCAGCGATTGCAGAACGGAATAGCAATGCCCCGGCATATCGATTTCGGGTACGACATCAATACCGAGATCATCGGCCAAACGGATGATCTCGCGAATAGCAGCCTTGGTGTAATAGCCACCCATTGCTTCCGGGCCAGAGCCTAACAATGGCGGGATCGGCAGACCATGGCCTCGCCACGCGCCAACGGAAACAAGTTCCGGATAGGCATCGATCTCGACGCGCCACGCTTCATCATCCGAAAGATGCCAGTGAAAGCGATTGAGCTTGTTCCACGCAAGGATATTCAGGAACTGGCTGATCTCGGCTGATCCATAGAATTGTCTGGAAACATCCAGATGCGTGCCGCGCCAGCGCATGGCCGGTTCGTCGCGAATATCACCTTCAAGCGGAAACACAAAGGTTTCCGGATGGAGACGTGCACCACGCACAATCTGGCCAAGAGTGATGAGGCCATAGAGCAAACCTGAACGGGTACTGGCTGTTACTTCTGTCTGATCGCCGAAACGGATCGCATAGGCTTCCGCTTTGAATCCTTCTGCAATTCGAAGCGTCACGGGCAGACCGCCCTCAGCCTGCGGACGAACAATACCCTCAACAGGAAAGAGTGACTGTACCAAGGTTTCAAAAATATCAGCGGCACGCTTGGCTTCATCATCTCGCGGCAGCAAAGCAAGTCCCAAAGGCACGGAACGGCGGCCGGAAATCGAGACCGCTTGCGGCCATGGCACCATGGAAAGCGGAACATCGACACGAACAGGAACAGGATAGATTTCGGCGCCACGCTTCAATGGTGCATTGTCACCGATGGCACGGGTGGGTGTGATTGCAACGGGCGAGGTCGTTCCGTCGGCAAGAACGAGATAGGCGGTGGTGCCCCCATCGGTCCAGTGGCGTAAAGGATAGCTCAATCCTCGCGCTGTGATTGTCCATGATGTTTTGGGCTGAAGCACAAAATCAAGTGGCGGTGCGAATTCCGAATGATTGGAAAGCCGGGCTGTCAATGTTGCACCTTCCACAGAAGCAGCCGGGTCAATACGGCCCGGTCCACTCACACAAAGGCGAAAGTCCCTGATTGGTTCATCTGAGAGATTGGTAAGGGTCAGCAAATAGGCAAGAGGTTCATCGTCCTTGGCAGGATGCCACGTGGTTGCCAGTCGGAATGCATATCGTGATGTCATGGGTAAGCTTTCAGGATTTAATCTGGATATCTGAGCAGTCCGGCAAAAACGCCGGGTTCGGAATCCGCAATCGGCGTTGCTCCGACTGCACGGACGTAGAAGTCGACGGGACCGACATCGCCGATCGCCGCGTAGCCATAGCCCTGCACGCGCATATCGAGCAGGCAGGCAAGCAAAAGGCCGTGGCCAATGCCTACGCCTCTCGCCGTTTCGCTGACGCCGGTTGGTCCGAAAAAACCGCGCGCAATGGCATCGTAACAGGCAAAGCCAATGAGTTTGCCGTCCTTGGTCGCAATGAAACAGGCCGATGGTTGCCGGCTGCTGGCAATGGTGGCTTCGCTTGCCCAGCCGGGACCAAATTCCTGTTTGATCCAGTCTGAAACAAGACCGAGTTCAGGAGCGAGCACCCGGCGAACCGCAATACCTGCATCAGCCAGACGCTGATCAAGTTCCGGCATAGGTTCAAGCGCATATAGTCTGACAAGAAGGTCCATCACATATCCCTTCAATCAGGCGATTTTGCCAAGTGTTCGGACAAAATGGTTCGGACCAACCTTGTCTATCCCATCGGATGATGGCCGGGATATCTGACGGATTTTTTCTGCATGCTGGAGAAACTGTGCACTGTCGCCCGGCACGAACGGCTGATACGGATCGGGCACGGCCGAAAGCAGCAGCTTGGTATAGGGATGACGAGGATCAGTGATAACAGACATTGTATCTCCCCACTCGACCATCTGTCCGGCAAACATCACCACGATTTCCTCGGCAACATGCGCCGCCGTTGCAATGTCATGGGTAATGTAAAGCAAGGCAAGATTGCGCTGGCGCTTTATGCTTGAAAGCAGTTCAAGGATACCAAGCCGGATCGAGACATCGAGCATCGACGTCGGCTCATCCGCCACAAGAACTTCCGGCTGCACAGCCAGAGCGCGTGCGATGTTCACGCGCTGGCGCTGCCCGCCGGAGAGTTCGTGCGGAAACTTATGTGCGGTCAAAATGGGATCAAGCCCCACGCTTTCGAGCAAGGCGTCGACACCATCCGCTGCGCCCTTCCTGCCTTGCACATGCCCATGCAGTTTCAGCGGTCGAACCAGATGATGCCCGACGGAGAACACAGGGTTGAGTGAGGCAAATGGGTCCTGAAAGACCATCTGCACGGCACGGCGGTAAGACTTTTCCTCAGTTCCTGAGCCGACAGCAGTGACATCTTTGCCGCGGAAAAGCATCGTGCCCGACGTGGGGTTGTCCATCCTTGCAATGATGCGCGCGCAGCTTGTCTTTCCGCAGCCGGACTCACCCACAAGCGCCAGCGCCCTGCCCGGCACCAATGAAAAGGATATACCGCGCAAAGCATGAACGAGACCAAAGGATCGCGTGATATCTTCAAGCGCAATCACCGATGATGCCTCGGTTATTTGCGCGCCCTTAATGTCAGGAAGGGCGTTCATGCGGGGCTCCTTTCCATGGCATTCATGCTTGGCAGGCTGGGAATCGCGCCCCATAATCGTTTGGTATAGTCATGCACAGGCGCACGGCTGACCTGCTTGACATCGCCAACCTCAACCAGTTCCCCCTTCAGCATCACACCGATCCGATGACAAATCTGGGCCATCAAATGCAGATCATGCGTGATGAACAATACCGAGAAACCATGGCTCTTCTGCAGGTCCACCACTTGTTCAAGGATTTCCCGCTGCACCACAACGTCAAGCGCCGTTGTCGGCTCGTCCATGATGATCAGCTCCGGGCTGAGAGCAAGGCAGATAGCTATCACAATGCGCTGGCGCATGCCGCCGCTGAACTGGTGTGGATAGTTGGAAAGCCGGTCTGCCGGGATACCCACGAGGCGAAACATTTCTTCCGCCCGTGCGCGTGACTTCTCGCGGTTGCTGCCCGTGTGGCGATAGAGAACGTCATGAAACTGCGCTTCCACCCGCATCAACGGATTGAGCGAGTTCATGGCGCTTTGAAACACCATGCCAATGCGTTTCCACCGCACAACTTGCAGTGCCCGCTCGGTCATACCGAGCAGATCCTGTCCATCAAGCAGTATCTCTCCGCCCGCCACCCATGCCGGCGGTTTGGCAAGACGCGTGATCGCATAGGCAATTGTGCTCTTGCCGCAGCCCGATTCCCCGGCAAGACCGAAGAGTTCGCCGCGGCCAATGTCGAAAGACACATTTTTCACGGCATTGAAAACGCCTTTGTCGAGCAGATAATCAACGCTGAGATCGCGAATTTGCAGAAGTGCATTGTTCATCGTGCAGCCTCCAACTCGCGTGTGCGCAGACGATTGAGACGCAACCAGCGGCGGAGAGCCGGGCCAGAACGCAATTGCGGATTGGCGATTTCGTCAAAAGTGAAGTTTAGCAATGAAAGCCCAAGCCCGACCAGAACGATGCCAGCACAGGGTACTGCGATATCCCACCATGCACCAACGATAATCGCCGACGAGTTCTGCGCGTTGTAGAGCATGGTTCCCCACGTCACATTCAATGGATCGCCAAAGCCAAGATATTCCAAGGTCGTCTGGGCAACGATGGCGTAAATAATACTGCCGACGAGATTGAGCGCGATGAGTGGCAGGAGATTAGGCACGATCTCGACAAATACGATCCGCCAGTTCGGCTCACCCACCATACGCGCAGCGACAACAAATTCGCGGTTGCGCAAGGCAAGTGTTTGCGAGCGTGTCATGCGTGCCCCCCACGGCCACGATGTCAGCGCTATGATAGCCATGATGGCAACAGGTCCCACTGTACCAGCGAATGATGCCAGCAGGATCAACAGTGGAATATTGGGAATGACGAGCACCGCATTGGTCAAGAGGTCGAGAATATTGTCGGTGCGTCCGCCAAAATAACCACCGGCGAGCCCAATCAATGTACCGAGTACGGTGATGAATATTCCCGTAGCAAAGCCAATGGTCAGGGATGACCGTGCACCCCAGACAAACTGACTGAAAACGTCGCGGCCCATTTTTGTGGTGCCCATGACATGTTCAATGCTTGGTGGCTGATGCGAGCGACCGACACGCGCGGCTGGATCATTCGGGGCGAGGATCGGCGCGAAAAGAGCCATCAGACACAGCGCGACGACGATGGTGAGACCAACGACAGCCTTCTTCTGGCGCAATAAGAGTTTCATTCCGGCGTTCATGTGCGCGCCTCCCCAATGCGCGGATCAACAACGCCGTAGATGAGATCAACCAGCAGGTTTGCCCCAAGGGTCGCCAGCGTCATCAACAGGAGCTGTCCCTGAATAACCGGATAATCACGGGCCACGCTTGCCGTATAAAGTGTGAGGCCAAGACCGGGATAGTTGAAGACAATTTCGGTAACGATGGAGCCACCGAATACCGCGCCAAGCATGAGGGCAAGATTGGTCAGCACGGGCAGCATGGCGTTGCGGGCGGCATAACCAAACATAACAGCGGTTTCGCTCAGGCCTTTGGCACGCCCCATGGTGACATAATCCTCGCCCAGCACGGAAATCATGCTGGTGCGCATGGTCGTCTGGAATTCGCCGATGAGATAAGGCGAGAGTGTCAGCACCGGCATGATTGCATGAAGAAAGACGCTGCCGAAGAACGTAAAGTTCAAGCCGGGATCGAGATTGGGATTGTAGGCATAGCCGACCGGGAGCCAGCGCAGAGCAACACCGAAAGTGAAAAGTGTGGCCAGGGCGATGACGACGGGTGGCACGGCAATCATCATGATGGAAAGCGGGGAGACGATGGAATCAAACCGTCCCCCACGCCGCCATGCGGCAAGCGCACCCAATGTTGTCCCGATGCAAAGGGAAAAGATAATGGCTGTAACAACGAAAAAGGCTGTCCATCCAGCAGAACGGCCAAGAACTTCCACCACCGTCTGCGGGTAGTATTTTACCGACACCCCGAGATCGAGCGAGGCCAGTCCTTTCAGATAGTCGAGAAATTGCTCCCACAGAGGCTGCTGAACCGCACCAAACCGGGCCTTGATCGCCTCAATGGCGGCGGGCGTGGCACGCGGACCAAGCTGTGCGATCATTCCATCAACGGGGCTCCCCGGCATCAGCCGGGGAACGAGAAAATTGACAACAATGGCAAAGAGAAATGCTACGCCATAAATAGCAAGCCGGTGCAGAGGGAGCCGCATCAGCCGTTATCTCCGCCAGCCTTTTCGTCTATCGGATGCAGGCGCAAAAGATGGATGAGCCGCATCCTGTTATTCTCGTGATTTTCCGGGTTCAACGCTGGATCATCTTTTGAAACCCAACCGGTGAAGCGTTTTGTGGAAAATTGATACCAGGTCGGGCCATTGAAGAGAGGAACGACCGGGAAGTTATTGGCAACGACCAATTGAATCTGGTTGAAGATCGACTTGCGTTCTTCGATCGTCGTTGCTCGCTTGTAATCGCTGAAAAGCTTATCGAGGTCAGGATTGGAATAGCGGGATGGTGCGCCAGTGATGCGGCCGCCAAACGCTGTTGCCAGCGATTGATAGTAACCGCGGAAAGGCGTTGGACCATCAGCGCGTGAATTGATCAGAGTATCGAAATTACCCTCGACGATCTGTTTGCCCCATTGCTCATATTCCGGTGTAGTAACGGAGACATTGATCCCGACTTTGCGCAGACCTTCGGCTGCGATTTGCACCGCGTCGATCCAGTCCGTCCAGCCATTGGGGACCATGATTGAAAAGGCAATCGGTTCGCCTTTTGGCGTCGCGCGGAAACCATCGGCACCTTTCGCATATCCGGCAGCATCAAGTGCTTTGTTGGCCTTCTCGATGTCGTAGGTCATCCACTCATCCTGAGCTTTCTCAGCGTCAGGATTGCGCCAACTGTCAAAGCGCGGGGGAAGACCACTGGCGTGCAGATTGACCACCGGATAACCGAAACCCGCAATGTCGACCATTGCAGTCCTGTCCATCACAAGGCTGACCGCATGGCGGAACGCGATATCATTGAACGCGGCGGCATTGCCGGGCTTCGTCGTCTTGAGGTTCATCTGGAAGGCAACGGTTTCTGCCGATGGCTGCCAGTAATGATTGTGCTTCGGGTCCAGCGAAACGTACGTCTTCTCGATCTCGGGAATGAACGATCCGAACCAGTCCATCTGCCCGTCGGGCAATGTGGCCAATATCTGGTCGTTACCAGAGATTTGCGGCAGTTTCAGGCAATCGATTTTGAGGGAAACCGTGTCCCAATAATTCGGGTTGCGGCATTGCTCATAGACCTGCGGCGTGAAGCGGCGGATCTCGGTCATCGGTCCGGAACCGACGGGATTCTCATTCTTAAAGGCAAGCGGATCGGCAATATCCTTCCAGATATGCTCTGGAACGACAGGCAGATCAGACAGTGATTCCGGGAAATGCGTATCAACATCCTTGAGGGTGATCTTGACCTCAGTTGGCGATGGCGCTTCCACAGAGGCGACGCTGTCCGCAACCCCGACAAAATCAAGAACCGGGTTTTTGCGCATAAGTTCAATGGTGAACTTGACGTCGGCGGCGGTCAGCGGCTTACCGTCTGACCACTTCACCCCTTCGCGAATGGTATAGGTGATCGATTTCAGATCGTCGGCAAATTTGAAGCCCGTCGCTAAACGATAAGTAGGCTTGCCATTGTCGAGTTCGTTGAACACAACAAGCGGTTCATAAACGAAATCAAGCGTACTCTGGCGGCGTCCGCCCACGTCAAACGGGTTGAAGTTACGCACCCAGCTTGTCTGTTCTTCAATATGCATGGTGAGAAGCGCTTCAGCGGAGGCACGCGTTGTGCCTGTCAAAGGGCTGGCGGCAAGAAGCGCGAGGCTAATGATGCCCGCAGCGGGAAGAAAGTGCGTTAGTCGGGAAGTCATCGAGAGTCGGCGTGTTACGGCATTCCTGTTCAAGGTCATGTCTCATCCCCATTTTCAAATGATTGGCGTCGTTTTGTTCCCTTTAGGTCAATCAATTTGATTTAATGCTAGGCATGGAGATATGCGCTTGTCAACAGCCACAATTTTGCCACACAATCCAACGCCGGATTTCGGGAAAAATGGAGGTAGGACAACCCAAATGGCTCATCAGAAACCGCTGAGAATCACCTTGCAAGACGGTTTTCGCATCCCCGTTTTATGGCCTCAAAGATGACGTTGCCAATTCATCCAATAATGGTTTGAGAGGGCTTTTGGGGCATTGATTATCGCAGATGTTTTTCTGCGGCGAGCGCCAAGCATTCTTTAAATGCAGTCAGGTCAATAAGAATATCAGCATCTGGCACGGCTTTTCTGATGAACACGCCACCACGCGAAATAATGCCGCCCTCGAGCATGAGGTTATCGGCCATGTCAAAATCTTCAATGCTCAGGCCATCGGGTCCAGTGAGCCTGCTATCGGCGCCCGAAATGACCGCTCCGCCATAATAATCCCTGCTGGTGCGCTCGAGATAGCTTTCAGCGACGTTTGTGTAACCATAGACATGGCGGCCCAGCGCGCACATGAAGCCAAGCTCGAAAGCCGTTCCGACATCGGCGCTGATACCGCGAAATGGCGTCAGATTCGCGATGATTATGTCCGAGGCCAGCATGAGTCGTTCGTCGATAGCGCTGATCGCAATTCCGCGCTCATACTTGCTGTTTGTAGGCGGAATTTCCAAATCGCCGGGTGCGAGCGGCGTAAATCCGGCGGCGCGTGCCAATTCGGCTTTATGTGCCAAAACTTCTCTGGCATTGCTCAAAAAGACCTCGGGGCCAGCCAGATATACTTTCATGATCGTCACCCCTTCCCCCAGAATTTGCAGGCTCAAACTATTGCCGAAATGCCACAGTGACACAACCAACCGCCGGGCTTCAAACAAAAACACACGCTATCCGCGAACTGGATCAGTTGCGTGATAAAACCGTTACATAACTCCATTACCGACGACGCAGACAGCGATTCCTACTGTCCGTTGTGAAGCAATTCAGCCAAGCAACTTTCCAATAGATTGTGTGGAGATCACCCATGACCATCAAGAGCTTACTTCTCGGCTCTGCTGCAGCTCTCGTTGCAGTAACTGGCGCACGCGCTGCTGATGCAGTTGTCGTTGCTGAACCAGAAGCCGTTGAATATGTTCGCGTTTGCGACACTTACGGCAAAGGCTTTTTCTATATCCCAGGCACGGAAACATGCCTGAAAATCGGTGGATATCTGCGTTACGACGCCAAGGGCGGCGATGATGTCTACAAGGGCGGCGAATTCGGAACCTGGCAGAAAAAGACTCGCGCCACGGTCCGCGTCGATGCCCGTTCGGAAACCGAACTTGGCACCCTGCGTTCCTTCATCGAAACACGTTTCGATTACACGAACGGTTCCAACAGCGGCGGCACGATCCCGCAGGCTTTCATTGAGCTAGGCGGTTTCCGCATCGGTGTTGTCGATGAAATCTTCGGTACATGGACTGGCGACGCTGGCAACATCGTCAATGACGACGTGATCAACTACCAGTCAGGTTACAGCAATCAGGTCAGCTATACATTCAATGCAGGCAATGGCTTCTCTGCCATCATCGGTGCTGAACAGGGCCAGGTACAGACCGCCAGCTATTTCAACTATGATTATCGTATCGACGATTACATGCCGCATGTACTCGCCGGTGCAAAGTACGAACAATCCTGGGGTAAGGTTTCCGGCATCGTCGGCTACGACTCCAAGATCGAAGAATGGGCCGGCAAGCTGCGTCTGGACGTGAAGTTCACGGACACTGTTTCTGCATGGGTCATGGGTGGCTATCAGTCAAATTATAACGATGCAGCTCTCGGGCAGCGTAACTGGTTCGGCACCTGGGAAGGTGACTACGCCGTTTGGGGTGGTGTTGCTGCCAAGGTTTCGGACAAGGCAACTGTCAATGCACAGGTTGCATACGAATCCGAAGGCACTGTTGCTGCTGCTTTGAACGTAGCCTACGAAATCGTCCCCGGTTTCATGATTACACCTGAAGTGAACTACACGAAGTTCGATGGCGCCCGTAAGGACTACTCGATTGCTCATGGCGGCAATGACGACGCATTTGGCGGCGTTATTCGTTTCCAGCGCAACTTCTAATACCTGACAAAAAATTTGGCGATGCCGCAATTGAAACGGCATCGCCAGATGGCAAAGTTGATACGATCTCCAGTCAAATCCTTTGCAGAAACGGCGAGCCGCAAAGCTCGCCGTTTTTCATTGTGTAGCAGTTCCAAAACCCATCAGGATGGATTGAATGCGGCAACCCGCTGACGCTTTATGAACTGATAGGCAATTGCCAGAAGTCCAAACCAGATAGGGGCTACGTACAGTGCAACCCGGGTAGACGGATCAAGACTGAGGAATACGGCGACCATCAAAAGGAAAGCGACGACCAGCCAATTGGCAACCGGGGCCCCGGGCATACGGAAATGCACGGCCTTGGCCTCGCCCCTCGCAACCGCCCGGCGATAGCCAAGATGCGCAATCATGATAATCGACCAGGTCCACAAGCTGCCAACCAGCGAAATACTGGTGATCCAGATAAAGGCCTGCTCCGGCACCACATAGTTCAGCACCACGCCCAACGACATCACCGCCGTTGATGCTGTGATACCAGCAAATGGTATGTGGTTACGGTTGACCCGGCCGAATATGCGTGGTGCCTGTCCAGCGCGCGCCAACGTGAACAACATGCGGCCATTGCTGAAAATGCCACTGTTGCAGGATGACGCGGCGGCTGTGATAACAACAAAATTGATCACATCAGCGGCGATGCTAAGGCCAAGCTTGTCGAATACGAAAACAAACGGACTCGTATTCGGATCAAGCTGGTTCCACGGCAAAAGTGCCATGATAACGGCCAGAGCGCCCAGATAGAAAATCAGAATACGCCAGATAATGCCATTCGTGGCGCGGGGCAGGACTTCTTCTGGATTTTCAGCCTCGCCAGCCGTGACGCCGATCAGCTCCACACCCTGATAGGCAAACATCACCATTTGAAGCGCGAGAACAGCGCCGAGAGCGCCGAAAGGCAGGAATCCGCCATGCGTCCAAAGGTTGGAGAAACTCGCCTGCTGCCCGAGATCACCGATGCGGAAGATAATGACGGCAAGGCCGCCAAGGATCAGCGCCACAATCGTGACGACCTTTATGAGCGCGAACCAGAATTCCAGCTCGCCGAACAACCTGACGGCAACGACATTGACGATATAAAGCACCGCCAAAGTCACCAAAGCGGGCACCCATTGCGGCACATCCGGCAGCCAGTAGTGGATATAGACGCCAACGGCTGTGATTTCGGCCATGCCGATCACAACCCACATGAACCAGTACGACCAGCCCGTGGCAAAACCGGCAAAGGGTCCAACATACTCTTCCGCATAGGTTGCAAAAGAACCCGCCACCGGCTTGTGCAGAAGCAGTTCACCCAGCGCACGCATGATAAAGAAAACAGCAATGCCGCCAACGGCGTAGCTCAGCAACAGTCCCGGTCCAGCCATTGAAATGGCTTTACCAGATCCAAGGAACAGGCCGACGCCAATAGCGCCGCCAATAGCAATCATATGAATATGACGGCTCTTGAGTTTGCGCGCCAGTTCGCCGTCTCCAGGCAGATTTTCTGATTGGCTCGACATAGTCATAGCGGTCCCTCCTCCTGGCCGATGTCATGGTGCAATCGTCGATGCGACTCTAAAGTCGGCGGGATATTACATGGATCGGGGAACGCGAGAGCCTGCTGTAGGTCAATAATATTGACCTATTGAAACCTAAGTTGATGAACACTTGTGCGCGTAAAAAACCAAGTGAAATGGCCTGATTTGCGGCGATCAATCTAAACCGATTGAATGCCAAGGTAACGGGCGGCCGTTACCATATGGCAACCCAACCGCCCGAAACGAGGGCAACGGATGCTCCACTGGAACCATCTGCCCGAAGGCGTTTAGTTCAAGCCCGCTGCTCTGACTATTTTGCCGGAGTGGCTCCCGGCTGCTGTGCTGCCACCTTCGGAACACCCGTCAAAAGGGTTGCTTCGTCGGCAACAATATTGGCAGCTTCATTCAACAACACATCTTTCGCACTCTTACGGGCTTTTTCGATGGCGATGTCAGCGCTGAGGCTACGCTCATTGGCCTGCAAGCCGTCATCCTGTGTTGTCAGATCAGCTGAATCCTCATCGTCGCCCGTTCCCGCACCATCGTTAACTTTCTCGCGTGATTTGAGACGCTTTGCCTGTTCATTCATCTCATTGCGACGGTCGGTTTCGTTGAGCGAAATGACCCGCTTTTCGCGCTGAGCTTTCAGATTGGCCATATCATCGACGAAACGCTGGAAATCCGGGTCCTTCTGTACCCGCGCGTCGTGACGGGTTTGCAGCTCGGGAAACACTGCCTTCAGATCAGCCGAAGGTGTGTAATTTGCTGGCGGAACCTGTGTCCAAGGCAGAGCATTATCATAGCTCGACTCGCCAAAAGTCTTGGTGTCCGAGAACCCCGGCAGGCTGATGTCAGGCGTCACACCACGCAACTGTGTCGTACCACCATTGACGCGGAAGAACTGCGCAACGGTCATTTTCAGCTCGCCAAATTTTGGCTTGGTGTTGTGCGCCAACTGATCGAGATTGACCACGGTCTGCACTGTGCCCTTGCCGAAGCTGGGTTCACCCACAATCACACCGCGCCCATAATCCTGTATCGCAGCGGCAAAAATCTCCGACGCTGACGCTGACCCGCGATTGATTAATACACCAACAGAACCGGTCCATGCGGGTGCGGGCAGATTATCGCTCTCGACATTAACCTCACCACCGGCATTGCGTTCCTGTACAACAGGGCCTTTGCCCACAAACAGGCCCGTCAGATCAATCGCCTCAGCGAGAGAACCGCCGCCATTGTTGCGCAGGTCAATCAGGACGCTATCAATCTTGTCCTGCTTCAGTTCAGCCAGAAGATTGGCCACGTCGCGGCTGGCACTTCTGTAGTTCTTGTCGCCCTTGCGGCGCGCCTCGAAATCTTCATAGAAGGCAGGCAGCGTGATGACACCGATCTTGCGGGTGGCATCGCCATCCTTGACCGACAGAATGGTCTTCTTGGCCGCCTGTTTGTCCAGGGTGATCTTGTCACGCACAAGACTGATCGTGCGATGCTTGCCATCCGGTCCGGCATCGGCAGGCAATATGTCCAGCCGAACAACCGAATCCTTGGCGCCGCGGATCATCTTGACAACTTCATCAAGACGCGTGCCGACAACTTCCTTGATAGCACCGCGCTCGCCCTGGCCAACACCAATGATACGGTCGCCAACGGTAAGCTTGCCTGACAATTGCGCCGGACCACCGGCCATCAGTTCACGGATCGTCGTGTAATCGTCCCGCTCCTGCAAGACGGCGCCGATACCAACCAGCGACAGCTTCATCGAAATATCGAACTCGGCCGAAGCCGTTGCGCCGAAATAGTCCGTATGTGGTTCAACCGACGTTGTGTAGGCGTCCATGAAAATCTGGAACACGTCGTCGCTCTTATATTTGTAAGCGCGCTCCTGCGAATTTTCGTAACGCTTGTCGAGCGTATCGCGAATGCCAGCATCAGTCTTACCGGCCAACTTCAGGCGCAACCAGTCATTCTTGACGCGTTTGCGCCAGAGTTCATTGCTATCAGCCTCTGTCTGCGGCCAGGGCTCCTTGTCGCGCACAAAGGGGTAATCTTCCTTGGCGCTGAAATCAAAACCCTGCTTCAGCAGTGAACGCGCATAGGACAGGCGTTCGACAACGCGCTGCTCGTAGACATTAAAAATCGAAAAAGGAATCCGCAGATCTTCCTGATTGATGCCGTCATCAATCTTCGTGCTGTCGGCCATGAACTTGTCAATGTCGGCCTGCACGAAGAGGAACCTGTCCGGATCGAGTGCTTTGAGGAACCGGTCCATGATCTTGGCGGAGAGCGCATCGTCCAACGGAACAGGCTTGTAATGATAACGCGTCAGAAACTGGGCGCTCAAACGAGCGGCCTGCGCCTGTTGCTGCAGCGGCGTCAGGGTCGGGGGTGTACCGGCTTCCAGCGCATAGGCAGAGGGCGCAATTGCCAGGAACACACAGAGCAAACCATATTTCATACGCATTAAAGCTTCGATCCGATTTTTGACGTTCAGGTTTCGTTATTTAATGTTGTTGGAACAATTATGGTTTTTTGGCAACCGAACGCCAGATTATTCCTGTGCCCGTCCCAATAATTTCTTTTTTCCGCTACAGTGCTGCAGCAGATTTACCCAATACGGGTCGTGGCATTTACAAGAAACTGCTCAGTGCGATGCCAGCAGAATCTCCAGTTCCTGGGATGTTGGGAAAGCGGATTGTGTCCCCTTTCTTGACACCGTGATGGCTGCGGCCTTTACCGCATGTTCAATCGCCAGCCGGTCAAGACGGCAATTGCGCTTTACAGATGACGCCAGGGCCACGGACATGAATGTATCTCCCGCGCCGGTTGTATCGACGACGACGGAGGGATGAGCCGGAACCGTAATCATGGCCTGCTCATTCGCGAGGATCGCGCCCTTATTGCCGAGGGTCAGAACAACTTCGCGCAGACCGTGTTGCAGCAGATATTTAGCTGCGGCCTCGCCAGTCGCTCCCGTCAGGGCCAACGCCTCTCCCTGATTGAGAAACACCACATCAATCAAGCGCCAGAGATCGGCGAAATACGGGCGCAGCGGGGATGGATTGAAAGCTGTGACCATCTCAAGAGCTTTGGCCCGTTCAAGGATTTCGCGCGTCGCCCTGTGCGAGAGGTTTCCCTGCAGGATCGCAAGATCATCAGGTTCAGCGGCTAGCAGTTTTGAAGCCACGTCAGATGAAGTCAGGCTTTGGGCAGACCCGGTTGTTGTGACAATGGCATTCTCACCATCAGGGAGGCGAAAGATAATGGAAACGTCGCTGGATTTTCCCTCTAGCTCCACCAGCTCGGCAATGAGGGGCTCATCCAGCAGGCGCTCGCGGATTGCTGCTGCCCGAACATCATTGCCGACAGGAGCGACCAATGTTGTCAGAACACCGCAGCGCGCCATGACGACGGCCTGATTGGTGCCTTTGCCTCCGAGGTCGTGCGCTCCAATTTCACCGAGGATAGAGGCACCGGACGTTGGAAGTGCCTCGACAGCGATTGTTTCATCAATGGTAACATTGCCGATTACATAGGCGCGCATTGGGGAACCCTCGGAAAGCTAAAGATAAGGCGCGTCATGAAAATCAATTTCGAGCTGCATCGCATGGCTGAAAATACTGCTCAACCGGGAACATGCCTCTTCGGAAAGGCCTACGCCAGCCAGATCAAGCTGCCGCTTGAGCCATAATGCCTGCTCGGCAAAACCTTGGCTTACATGCAGATCAACCCACTCCTTAAGCAAGGGATCGCTGATGCGACAGGCTGATGCCTCCTTGGACCACGACCAGTACATCCATTCCGCCGCAAACATCGCAGCAACAATATCGAGAAACCCGCCCTCGGCTGCAATACAGAGCATACCGGAGCAAAATGCATCGACTGCGGGAATATTCACGTCGAATGCTGATGGATCGATAGACCGCAGTGCGAAAGTTCGTTCGAAATAAACAATCTGCTCATTGGCAAGCGCATCGAGAACAGCAATCAGCCAGCGCTTCTGCTCCATGGTTTGCGCCGTCGCCGCTGCATAGGCGAAGATGGAGATTGCCGTATCGACGAAGGCACCCTCATAAACAAGATAGCGATCAAACACGTCCTTGCTCAACGCATCGTTTTTGATGTCCCTGACAAAACGATGGTCGAGCATCGCCTGGAGAACAGTGGCGTTTTCCCGAAGGATGCGGTCGGAGAGGCTTTCATTTGTCATCCGCTCAATGCTCCAACCCCGGCTCTGCGGCAGTGCGGAATGCCTTGACCCGTTCAACGTCCACCGGGTTCCACCAGACACCGCCATGTTTCAATGACGAGGCGACGATCACCCCATTGGTGCGGCTGAGAATTTCCACGATATTGTCCCGGTTGACACCTGACCCAACCAATAGCGGCAGATGCGTTGCCGAACCGATTTCTTCGATCTCCTCGATTGTGGCGACATTGCCCGTGCGCTGGCCCGTTGCGATGACGCCATCAGCATCAAAGAAGGCGAGATCGCGCGTCAGTTCCTCAATCGTACGGTCCGCGACGATAGCGTGACTGCCATGCTTCACGTGGCTGTCGGCGAAGACCTTGATATGTTCGGCCCGCAGCATCGAACGATAGCGCATGGCTTCCGCCGCACGGCCTTCCATAAAGCCTTCATTGGCCACATAGGCATTGGCCCACTGATTGACACGGATGAACTTGGCACCACCAGCCATGGCGATGGCAAAGGCGGGGATTGGCGCATTGGCCAGCACATTGATCCCCAGCGGAATACCAACAGCGCGGGCAATACGATCTGTGACGACGGACATGAATCCCGTTGTTTCCGGGCCGATATCATCCGGCTTCGAGAAAGGGATATCACCGTGGTTTTCGATAACCAGCCCATGCAGACCGCCTTCCACACAGGCTTCGGCATCCCGCATGCAGGTATCGTAGATTGAATCCATACTTGCCCTGTTATACCGCGGCGCGCCGGGGAAAGCCGGGCAATGGATCATTCCTATCAGCACCTTGTTTGTGCCGAAAATCTCCTGCACGGCATTGGAGCTTCGATCCGATATTTCCTGCATGTGGTTCCCTTTCATATGCTTTTTAAGTGGTTGGCGTTTGCGGGCAATCAGCGCGTGAGCCAAGCCAGAATGTTCTTCCAAAGCTTGCCGTAGCCGTCCCATTCGCAGAAGGCTGGGGAAAGCCAATGTGGTCCGATATCGGATGTCCAGACAGCTGTGTTACCCTTGCCATAACGTCCAAGAACCAGCAGTGGGTGGCCGCCCTGATCGTCAGGCAAAGTCGCGATGACTTCGACGTCTGCGTGCTCACGCACTTCGACTTCATTCACACCGAGGAGCACCGGCCATTCCCCGCTGAGACCGGCCATGACAGGATGATCGGCCATGAGAATTTTCGCCGTCGTACCCTCGGGGATTTCAACGCGGTCATCATAGGGAAGACAGGTAACCGGAAGCACATCTTCGACAGCTGTCCGCCGCCAACGCGCCTTGCCGTCAATGCCCTGAAACGAGAAATAGCCGCCGACCATCAGGAGCGCCCCACCCTTTTCAACCCAGGCCTTGATGAGCTTGAGCCGGTTCGGAACAGTGCGCGAATGCAGCCAGACCTCAGGCGGCAGCAATAGCGAGTTCGCGCCAATATCCGACAGGATAATGACGTCATAGGCATCCAGACCCGCCATTTCATACGGGAATTTCTCGACCGCTTCGTGCGCGGGCATATAGGTCAGGTCAAACTCGCTGCCTGCCAATGCCTTGACCAGCGGCTCTGCACCCAGATGAAAGGTGACACTGCCAAACTGGTCAAAACCTTTGTAATGGGTGGCCGAACTGACCCAGCTTTCGCCAACGAGAAGTACTTTCTTTGTCATGGGTAATCACTCTTTCATTTCAAATAGGGATTTGCTTCAGGTTCCGGCGTGAAAGACGGCGCGTGGGTTTGCTCGCATCATCTGATCGAGAGCCGCCCTGTTGAGGCCATGCCTTTCAAGACGAGGCAGGAAATGGCGCAGGATATAGGCGTAACCATTGCCGCCATAGCGGGTCAGCATCATCTTGAGGAAAACATCGTGAGACAGAAGAACCCGGTCGAGATAACCCGCCTCAGCCAGACGCACGATGGCTCGCGCTGCATCCTCATCGCTTGGACATTGCACCTGCTGGTCCGCATAGAAGTAATCCATGCCAATCATGTCGTATTCAATGAATGCCCCACGCGAAGCAAGTTCGCTCTGATAGGCAAAGTCATCATGCGAGGGGTTCATATGGCAGAGAACCGTGTGCCTGATATCGGCCCCCTCCTGCTCCACAATATCAAGAACGCGGTGGCCAAGCCGGTACCAACCGGGCAAGTGCACCATGAGTGGAAGTCCCGTACGCAGCTGTGCCTGCGCAGCGCCGCGCAGTGACTTTTCTTCCTCCGTGGTGAAGTCCGAGGAAACGCCAATCTCCCCTATGAGGCCGATTTTAACATCGGTCCCGTCAACACCTTCGACGGCTTCGCGCACGATTTCATTTGCGATATCTTCAACAGTCATCGCAGCAACTTCATGAGGGTGGGATGAGCCAAGATAATAACCCGCGCCCATCACCACGTTGAGACCTGCAGCCTTTGCGATCCGCCGCAGGGCCTGCGGATTACGGCCAATGCCCCGGCATGTCGGCTCCACCACCGTCTGCCCGCCTTCAATAGCAAAGGCGCGCAATTCTGAAATCGCCAGTGGTTCATCATCAAGCGTGATGTTGTGCTTGTTGACAAAGGGGTCCTGTTTCAATTCGCCGAGAATTTCGATGCAGACGAAACCACCAGCAAGATACTGCCGCTCGGGTGTTTTGGGCGCATGCCACCAGCACCGGCAATCGTTGAGAATATGCTCGTGCATCAAGGTAATGCCGAGCGCATCCGCAGCGATGGGACCATTGACCGTCATCACCTTGCCGGAGCGAATATGTCCTTCAGATAATTCATTGCTCACGGCTGTCACCTCTTCTTACCGCCGAAGCGGAAGTTTGCAGTGAAAATCCGTGTGTTCAGCCAGATGGCGATCAGGATAATCGCGCCCGTCACGATCTGGGTGAAGAATGGCGAGATGTGCATGAGGATCAGACCATTGCCGATGACCGCAATAGTCAGCGTCCCGAGAACTGTTCCAAGAATGGTGCCACGGCCGCCCATAAGAGATGTTCCGCCGAGAACAACCGCAGCGATAACCTGAAGCTCGAAACCCACGGCCGCATTGGAAGAGCCTGATCCCAATCGCGCCGCGATCAGCAGTCCGGCGACTGCACATGCAACGCCTGAAATAATGTAAACAGATGCGATGATCCATTTGGCAGGCATACCGACACGGCGAGCCGCCTCCATATTGGAACCTACAGCCACGACCTGACGGCCATATTTCGTCGCAGTGATCGCCACATAGCCGAGAACAGCGACGACAGCGGCAATGATGGCGGGCACGGGAATGCCGCCAACAACACCGCGACCAAGAGCAAAGAACCCCGGCGCGTCCTGAATGGGTATCGAATAACCTTGTGTCAGATAGAGCGCATAGCCGCGCAGGATAGAAAGACCAGCAAGCGTCACGATGAATGCCGGAATCCCCTGATAGGCAACAAACCAGCCTTGAGCGAATCCGAGACCACCACCCAGAATGAGCATTGCGATGACCACCAATGGCCAAGGATATCCCATCGCCATGACGACGGCGGCAACGGCATTGATAAGGGCCACCTGCGAGCCAACCGACAGGTCAATACCGCCGGTGATGATTACGAAAGTCATTGCAATCGCAACGATCAATATCGGTGCGGCTTGCCGCACAATATTCAGAATATTTCCCGCGGTCAGAAAGGTGTCACTGCCAACAGAGAAAAAGATCATGCAAGCGGCAAAGAAAATCGCGATGGACAGAACCTGTGCATGCTCGCCGAAGAAATCGGCAACGCGCGATCCGTGACCGCGTTCGGTATAGACGGTCATTGCCTTGCTCCTTCGCCGACAATCAGTTTCACGAGGTCTTCCAGATTGGTCCCGCCGATCTGGCGTTCGGCAACTTTCGTGCCCTCATACATGACCGCAATACGATCACAGACCCGGAAGAGATCCTGAAGACGATGCGTGATAAGGATCACCGAAACCCCGTTGGCCTTGACGCGATTGATCAGGGCAAGCACCGCTTCGACTTCGGCCACGGCAAGTGCGGATGTGGGTTCGTCCATAATCAGCACGTTTGGCTTGAAGGATGCGGCACGGGCAATGGCGATTGCCTGACGCTGTCCACCGGAGAGTTGGGCCACCTTGCCGGTTAGTTTCGGGATACGGATTTCCAGCGCATCCAGCATTTTGCGCGCTTCTGCCAGCATGGTCTTGCTGTCGAGGAATATGCCCTTGCTAAGCTCCCGCCCGAGAAAGAGATTGCCGACAACATCAATCTGATCACACAGGCTCAAATCCTGAAAAACCATCTCAATATGCCTGTTGCGCGCATCGGCTGGTCCTGACAAACGAACTTCTTCGCCCTCGATGGTCATGGTGCCGCCGTCCGGAATGTAAGTACCGGAGATGATCTTTGTCAGCGTCGACTTGCCCGCCGCGTTGTCGCCAACAAGGCCGAGACATTCGCCGGGAAAGATATCGAGATCAACGCCGCGCAGCGCCTGATGCGAGCCGAATGATTTGCGTATACCGCGCAGTGAAATGCGCGGGGCGGGTTGCGTACCGCTAGCGCTTCCGGAGAGGTTTCCCCCTCCGGCGCTTGCGGCAGCCAATCTTTGCTGACCGTCCTGAATCATTTGAAAACGGCCCGGTACGGATCGACATTCGCCTTGGTCACGATCGTTACGGGAACAGCAATGTTCTTCTCAACGGTCTGGCCTGCCGAGGCTTTCAGCAAAGCATCGACGGCGGCGCCGCCCATTGCCGACGGGTCCTGCTGGATAACGGCGGCGACAAATCCTGCATCAATACCCGCAATGGCTTCCGCGGTCAGATCCCAGCCAAACACCTTGATGGTGTCCTGCTTGCCCTGACTTTGCACGGCAGCAATCGCACCCATCAAGGCAGGTTCACCCGTTGCATAGATTGCGGTCAGATCGGGATTGCCAGTGATCAGGTTTTCTGCGGCAGACAAGGCATTGTCCTGCACGTTCTGACCATCGACCACGCCAGTCATTTGAATCCCTTCGGCACTCTTGACCGTCTTTTCAAAACCATCCTGACGGACATTCTGAATGTAGGAATTGAGCGCACCGACAACGCCGATCTTGGCTTTGCCGCCCATATTGGTTTTCACATAATCAAGAAAGAACTTGCCCATGTCAGCGCCAGCTTTGGCATTGTCCACGCCGATCTGCGCCTTCTGCGGGCCATCAGGCAGGATCGCATCAATGGCAACAACCGGGATACCTGCATCGGCAGCCTGCTTGACGGCAGGCATCAGCCCATTGACGTCAATGGCAACAACAGCAAGGCCGGAAACCTTCTCCTGAATATATGTTTCGATAGCGCTGTTCTGTGCTGTCGGTTCGTTGTTGGAATTGAAGATAACCAGCTTCACGCCCGCAGCATCTGCAGCCTTCTGCGCACCCTGATTCATCTGGTTGAAGAAAAGCGCCTGCTGATTGATCTGCACAAGCGCGATTGTCTTTTTTTCCTGTGCAATGGCCGTTGACGCACTGGCACAACCCAATGCGGTGAAGCCAGCCAATGCGATCAGTGTTCTCCTGCTCAAATTCAAAGTCATGTTCTCATCCTCTGTTGGTTTTTTTACCGTCACATTTGTTATTTCGCAGGCGGAGCAACGGAGTTCCGCACGACGATTTCAACAGGCAGAAGTTCTTCCGAGGCGGAAGGTTTCCATTCTTGCCAGTTTGTTTCCAAAAGCAGTTCCAGTGCGCGGCGGCCGAGTTGACGGACCGGCTGACGAACAACCGTCAGCGGCGGCGCAAAGAGGTGAAGCGGCCCGACATCGTCGAAGCCAATGATCGAGACATCATCAGGAACCGAGATATTCCTATCCTTGAAAACCTCGATCAGACCAATGGCGATTTCATCAGAACTGGCAAAGATGGCCGTTGCTTCATGCCGCTCTTCAAGGAACCTGAGGGCCGCTTCCCGCCCATATTTGACGGTGTATTCGCCAGCATAGCGATCAACCTTTGCCGTACTACCATGCCGCTCGCGCAGTGCGCGCATCAGACCATCGAAACGACGGCGCGCGCTGATCATGCGCTCATCACCGCCTATGAAGAGAACATGGCTATGCCCCTGCTCGGCAAGATGAATACCGGCAAGATAGCCGCCATTCTCGTTATCGCAGAAAAGCTTTGGCGCCTTTGAACCCGGAACATCTTCGTCGACGATGATAACCTTGCCGGAGCGATTGATAAGATTGGCGAGTGCTCCATCATCGGGGTGGTTGGTGATGAAGATCAGCCCATCCACATGATTGCGCTCAATCAGTTGCAGATACTCAATCTCGCGACCCGGACGATTGAGCGTGGCATGCAGAGAGACCGCCAGCTTCCGTTCGTCAGCCGCCTGCTCGACGGCTGCCACCAGTGTCGAGAAAAACGGATTGGCAATTTCCGGGACAACCAGACCGATAGTGTCCGAACGCCCCATGCTCAAACGGCGGGCATGCGGATTAGGCATGTAGTTGAGTGACTTGATCGCGTCTTCAATACGCTTTTTGGTGTGATACGGCAGATCGAGACTGCCATTCACAAGCCGGGAAACGGTGGTCACGGACACACCGGCGGCAGCGGCAACATCTTTCAGACTTGGCGTTGTCTTCTTGATCACGGCGCATTTCCCATTTGTAAAGCGGTTTAGTAAAACGCTTTACAAAGCAATATCACTTGATCGCTATTGTCAACCGGATTCAAAAAATGATGGAATTTTTCCTGAGGACCACCTTTAAATACGGTCCTCTTCGGTGGGAGCAATATCCTTAGCAAGGTCGTATCGGGGCTGGTGGCCAATGCTAGGAGGAACGTCCTGATCAAACGCCTTTTGTTTCCCGCACCTGAAATGTGTATTCAGCAGACGCAACGCCTGCCGGATGTAGGAGAGTGAGACAGCGTTGACGAACGCAACTGTCAGGCTGCAAAATGTGAACATCAAATTAGTGTCCATTTGTGCGATCCATTTCAAAACTGTCTCGTAAAAATCGAAGATGTGAGGGGCGTCACTGCCTCACTTGCTGCCGGGCATCCTGTGCGGCGCGGGCGGACCTTTGCGATCAGCTTCGGTAAACTTCGCCTGCTGATCCGGCGTCAATACTTCAAACAGGGCTTTGGTGGCCTGCTTAAGCGTCTGGGCTTTTGCCCCACGTTCTATCGCAATATCAGCCATACGCTCGGTCGTCAGCGGCTCGTTCTCCTGCGGTTTGGCAGGATCATCGCTCACAGTGCCGGGCGCGGCGTTATCCCTGAAATGAGGATGGGGTCCCTCGGCAAATGCCAGCAATGCGGACGTGTATGTTCGCCAGGTATCAAATTGTTCGCTGCGAATCCCCACCATCGTCTCCTCAGCGGCCAGCCAGCCCGCCAGAGCAGAGGCCGCGTCCTTGGGATGGGGAAAATGCCTTTCATGCACGTGCCTGGCTTCGTCGGCTTTCTCCAGCTGTTCACGACATGCATTCTCCTCATCGTACTCATCATCCTCACCAAGAAAGGATTGAGCCAATTGAGTGAATGATATGTTCGAGACCCTCTCCGTTGAAGTCGCAACGAAAGGATGCTCGATGGGATCGGCCCGGCTTGGGGTCATTGTCAGACCGAAGATGACCGTCGATATCAGCCCCGCAGACAGGAGTGCACGTTTCATTTTTACCTCGCATCAGGAATAAACATTTGCTTCGGGAACATGAAACGCGCCGGCGTCTGAAATCCGTCTCAATCATTTCAGAAACTTGCTGATGGGAGTATTTTTGTAACGAAACATTGCCGGGTTCATTGCCAGCAATGTTTCGTTACAAAATTCCTCTGCCGGGCTTTTGGAAATACCGTTAGGAACGGCCATGCGATTAGAAATGCGTTGAGCCATGCAAACTGTACCCAACATAATGGTTGTCGACGACGATGCCGAAATCCGTTCGCTTCTTGGACGATATTTGCGAGAGCAAGGGTTTCGCGTTTGTGTGGCCGCCAACCGGCGGGAGTTTGACGCTCTCTTTGCCGAGCGCAATCCGGACCTGCTCGTGCTTGACGTCCTGCTGCCTGACGGGTCGGGTCTCGACATCTGCCGGGTTATGCGCAGTCAAAGACAACAGGTTCCCATCATCCTGTTGACCGCACTTAAAGAAGATGTCGATCGCATCATCGGCCTCGAAATCGGTGCCGATGATTACATGAGCAAGCCATTTAACCCGCGCGAGTTGACCGCCCGGATCAAAGCCGTTTTGCGACGCTCGAACGCGGACAAATTACCGGACGAAGAAGTCAGCACTTTCGAGTTCGCAGACTTTATTGTTGAGCCGCGATTGCGCCGGGTCGTTGGCCTCTCGGGCATGATGATTGATCTGACCGGAGCGGAATTCGACCTGCTGAAAGTCTTCCTTGAGCGAGCTGGCAAACTTTTGTCCCGGGACCAGCTACTCGACTTGACGCAAGGACGCGACCGGGACCCGCTCGACCGTTCTATTGACGTGCTGATGAGCCGCTTGCGCAAGAAGCTAGGCGACTCCGAGGAGCGCCCCCTCTTCAAGACCGTGCGCAACGGTGGTTATCAACTGACCGTGCCCGTCAAGCTGATTGTCGCTGAAGCATGAATTCGCTGCGCAACCGGATTGCCCTGTTGCTGTTTCTGGCAATCGTAACCGTGGTGCTCTTGGCCACGCTTACCGCCGTTACCGTGCTTCGCGGGCCTCCACCGGAAGCGGTGCTGTCCCCGGTTATACAGCGGATCACCCCCGTTATCAGCATGATTGAAGCAGATCCGGCGAGCGCCGCATCGCAGGAATTTGCTGTGCAACCAATGCAGGCCCCTGGCTTTGACGACAGACGGCTATCCGGCATGTTCATGCGGGAGCTTGGGGAACACGGACTTGCCCGGACAGTTCTTGTGACCCGAAACGCCGGGCGGCAAGGCCTTGCGGCCTCTATAAGATTGCAAACGGGCATGTGGCTGGTCGTCGATATTCCGGATATGACACCACATACATGGTGGATATTGACGGGTTGGATCACACTTATCACCCTCGGCAGCACCGCAGTATCAGTCTTTGCAGCATCAAAAATAACCAAACCACTTCTGCTGTTGGATAACGCAGTTACGGCAGTCAGCGCCGACGGGACTTTGCCCCATGTTCCGGAAACGGGTTCTCAGGAAGTCCGCGCTACGGCACAAACGATCAACAGACTATCCGAGCGGCTGAAAACCGCCACAGAAAGCCGTATGAGACTGATTGCTGCAGCGGGTCACGACATGCGGACACCAATGACCCGAATGCGGCTTCGTGCGGAATTCCTGCCTGATGATCTCGATCGCCAGAAATGGCTCAATGACCTTGAGGAACTGAGCAACATTGCTGACAGTGCCATCAGCCTTGTTCGCGAAGAAACTGTCAAAGATACATTTAGAAGCACGCGGCTAGATCTCACTATCAAGGAGATAGCCGAAGAACTTTCCAGTCTCGACATGAAGGTGAATGTTCAAAGTCTGGCACCGCTCTCCATTGCTGCAAGCCCGTTGGCACTGAAACGCGCTTTGCGAAACCTCATCATCAATGGTGCAACCCACGGCAATGGCGCGGAGGTCGTCATGGAGCAGAGACTGCAAACCGCTGTCATCACCATAAAGGATAATGGTCCGGGAATTCCTCCTGAACTTCTGGATAAGGTGTTTGAACCGTTTTTCCGCGCCGATATTTCCCGGCGCAAGACCGTGCTTGGCGCAGGTCTTGGCTTGGCGATTGCCAAGGAGATTATCGAGCGCTTCGGGGGAACCGTTACGATCACCAACAAAGCACCGTCAGGGCTTCTTCAGACTGTGTCATTCACCGTCGAAGCACTCCCACAGCTATAGAGCCGGACCAGAAACACTCGTTAACGAAATCCCCACGGTCAGAAACCTTCTGAAACCGTTGGAACGCATTCCAAACATTCTGTTCTGCAAATTTTGCCTGATTAGTCGAGGCTGGAAGGACACACTCCAGCTATCGCCAACACAGTCAACAGGCCGCTGGAAATGCAGCGCAAAACGATGTGCGGGACGCCATGACACCAAGCAATCGATATTGGAACATTCTGGCATTGACGGTGGGCCGGTGCATTCTTGTCTCATTTGCCGTGATGTTTTCTGCTCAGGCTCACGCTGGGGTCGACAGCAAACCCTTGCTTGATCAGTTGATGAGTGACCGAAAGGAAGCATCCACCCCCGTTCGAACCGAAGCGAGCTTGCAGGACCCGCTGACCGTCAAACTATTGACGCAGCCGCGCGAGGAAACATTTCAGAATTGGTCTTTGCTTTGCCAAACACTGGAAACGGGCAATGATTGCTTTGTGTCACAAACGCTTGTTGATAACAGGGTGCCTGACGGCAAAATGCTGTTCCAGATCAATGGCATTGATGAAAACGGCGCCCGTGGACATGTGATGCTGCCAGCCGGTTTCCTGCTGCGGGAAGGCGTAACCATCCGCATTGGCGAAACCACCCTTCAGTTTCCTCTTCTGTCGTGCATGCCTGAAGGGTGTGTTGCCGACATCAGTTTCAATCAGCAGCAATTGGCGTTGCTGCAAACGAGCAATCAAGTCGATATCGCGATTGTACTACAGTCAGGCGAATATATGCATTTCCCGTTCAAGCTGCAGGGTTTTCAGTCCGCATTCCAGAAGATGAGTTGTGTTATCCGCCCCTAGTGCTGCACGCGACTTTTGCGTCAATAAAATGGCCAGCAACGTTCGATTACAAAACAGCGCCTTGCAGCAAAATTGCGAGACAATACGGACTGATTTTGGACATCCCCAGCAGGGAATGTCGAGACCAGCAATGCAAAGAACAAGGGGCGGCATACATGGACGATGTTTCCGGAAAAGCAGATTTGCCCAGGCGTAGCCCGCCCGCCATCGGTCATCGTTGAGTACCTTTCCCGGAATAAGAAGACAGAGTTGGAATACTGATGGCGGCAAGTTCAAAATTCGTTGGTGCAGCGTCGGCGCTCGCCATTTCAGCGGCTCTTGTAAGTTCGGGAGCAATCGTCACCACGATTGCGGG
>NZ_FNIY01000016.1 GCF_900104355.1 Phyllobacterium sp. OV277
ATGGCGGTCATCACAAGGGTGACGACAACATAGGGTTCACTGCGCCAGAAACTGTTGAAATAGGTGGTGGCTGCCAAGGCAACCAGCGCAACCGCAGTGGCCGCTATCAGATAGCCCGGCCCATACCGCAACCCGTTGCCGACAGTAACCCATAACAATATGGCATATACTGGTAGGGCAGTCTCGCCGCCTGCGGACATTGCAAATGTCATCGCCAGATAGTCATGCGACATTGAAAAAATGCGGCGCAGTAAGTACGTCCCCGGCCAGGCAACGATACACAAGAACAGGACTGCCGATGAAATCACATAATACACCCAATAGGACACGTATATCGCCCTGAATTGGGAGGAAAACTCCTGAGATAGTCCCACATACACAAGATAACTGACAAAAAATGGGATGATGATAAGCCGAACGACAGCTTGTGCGCGTTCGGTGTCCTGCTCTTTCCGCTTATAACGCTGAAACAACCCGCTGAATCTGGCGGGTATGTTTACCAAAGTGGCGTTCCTTTCCATAAGAACCGGTGACCCTTTATATCGATCTTGATTATCGAAAAGTGGTTTTCTGAGAATTGCGTATAGATTTAAAATAAAAAAAGGTGTGATGACAATGTGCGGGATTTTACTTTTTAACCCCGCACAGATTGTGCTGTGCCCAAATCGTCCAGCAAGTACAACCCCCGTCATCCAGATTGACTGAACGATGGTGGTTGCACTCGGTTTTCAAAGTATTCGTTCTCAGTAATAGCACCCCCAGGGGCCGCAACGCCGATAGTATCCCGGATAATTGTTTCGCTCGACAGCGGCTCCCAGCGCGACACCGCCCAGAACGCCCACCGCAGCGCCGAGAGCGGCTGCGTTGCCCGCCTCGTTGGACTGCCGCCGGTTCTGGTCATAGCTCGCTGTAACGCAGCGACGATGCGCCTTTGAACCGGGCTTTAACCCTGCTGCGTCGCATGTGTTTTTTGCTTCGACGGCTGATTCCTGGGCAGTCTGACACCCAGCCAGCATCAAAGCGATGCAGCTGATAAATACTATATTTCTCATAAGTTCCCCCGATTGCGATATGCAATTAATACTTTTATTTCCCTAGATTACGGAGTAACTCAGCGTCAATGAAGTTCGTGTAGTGAATATTAGCTATTGCTAAACTCAAAAATATTCTTGTTTTGCGGTAAATTTCCAAGAATTAGTCAAATTGAAGAGCCGACGCGTGGCTGTTGAGGGCTGAGCTGCAGCGGTTACCTGTCATGTGGCAGACGGCAATGAACCTCGCCGCGCATCGATCAATCAGAAATCGACAATAAAAAACACCGGTCTGGGAGCAGACCGGTGTTTGAATAACTTAAATCAATAGGTCATTGAAAAAGGAGCACTACATGAAGATCAAATCTTCAAGTGCCACTTTATCAAGCTTTCACGGTTTGAAAATCCGTAGTTCCACCTAGTTGATGAGTTTATTATATGATTGCTATACAGAGCGATCTGTCAGCGGTTGTTTGGCCTATGAGCGCTTCTAGTTGCTGTCCGCATGGATTGAACGGAAATAGTGTTCGGCATGCTGATAGTAGTTTTCTGCCTCGACCTGATTGCCAACAAGCGCTGCTGCGCGTGCTTGAACGAGGTAGCGCTCGTAACTGAGCTGTGCCTTTTGGTCATTTGCAGACTGCGAAGTAGCAGAGTTCCTAGGCATTTGTACTGATCGAGCGCGCGATGGGTTTGATTTTGTTTGGTTCATATTCATTGTTGTGTTGGAGCCATAAGCGGCTCTCTCCTGTTCGATCTATAAATCCGGAATCCGGTCAATCGATTTGATCAGCTACAATCCGGCGCAGTTCCTCGCGCGTGAGCCCTGAAGTGGTAACTTCCCGGCGTTTGGCGATTTTGCCTTCGGATTGATCGTTGCTAATCAAGTGCATTGGTACAGGCCGCAAGATTGTGGCCTTCGTTTGAATCATTTCTTGCATATTGGTCCATGGCTGCCGCGATAAAGTCGCGCAGCGTTTCTGTTAAAATAGGTCTTTTGGAAACTGTCATAACGAGCCGCAGATTCAGCCACAGCAAATGTTGTCATTCTCATGGGGAAAAACGCGAGCTCATCAGGGAGCTCCAAAGACAGCCGAGATATTTTCATCGGCTTGATACATATATGATCATGCTGTGCGGCTATTTCAAGGCCAGTATGAAATGAGGAGCCTATTCTACAATTTGCCCTGATCGCTTTCGCCGGCGACCAGCTCCATAGGCCAGATAAGTTCCACTTTCTCATGCGGGTAGTGATCCTCAAAGGCTGGCATGGTTGAAAGCAAGGATTCGGCCAATTTGATACCGAGATCGCGCAGGGAAATTCTGAAACAGGTCAGCGTGGGCGAAAGAAACCGGCTCTGTGTGCTTTCCCGGAAACCTATCACGGCAATGTCACGGCCTGGACGGATATCTGACTCGTAGAAGCGCCTGTACAAGCCGAGGGCCATATTTTCATTGACCAGTACAATGGCTGTTGGTGTTGGCTTTTGGGCAAGGACAGCGCTGGCAATCTGATAGCCGCCTTCTTCATTCGCATAGGACCGGAATACATAATCCGGATTGAAGGCAATCCCTTTATTGGCGAGCGCACGTTTATATCCGTCGAGAAAAACGTAGCCGAGGTTAATGTCGCTCGCCGGTACTGCGATGGCGATACGGCTATGGCCCAATCCGACAAGCCGGTTGACCGCAGTTGCCGCAACACCCTCAAAATCAAGATCAATCCACGGATAGTCGCCAGCCGTCTCGCTACGGCCAAGAGCAATGAAGGGAATTTTGCGTTCCAGCAGAAAATCAATGCGTGGATCGTGTCGTGTCGTTGCCGAAATAATCAGCCCATCGACAAAACGGCGTGCAACCACGCGATTGAGATATTCGGCGGGCTCTTCGTCGGTGCCGCATAGAAGGGCAACAAGATCGAGGTGATGGCGCCGGAACACGGATTGCACGCCTTCGAAGACTGGCATGAAAAAGCCACCGCCGGTGTCAACCGTCTCAATGGTCGACTCGATCATGAAGCCGATCGTATTGGTGGTGCCCTGCCGAAGACTGCGACCTGATTGGTTGGGCACATAGCCGAGACGTTTGGCCGCTTCGAGTACGCGTTCGCGCGTTTCCTGATTGACGTCAGTCTTCCCGTTAAGGGCACGGGAAACCGTTCCGATCGAGATATCAAGATGGCGGGCAAGGTCCCGAATGCTCACGCGTTTTCTCCCTGTGCGACTCGGCACTTACTCCCATTCGTTCTTAAAACATTGAAAGGGGGATTGACAAAAATAATTTGCCGATATGAAATCGTAAACGTTTACGGAAGCCATTTGCAACCGATTTAAGCGGTTTCTGGTGAATTTCGTTGGGAGGAGAGGAAATGCAGCGTGCCGTTTTAGTCGGCTGCGGAGCCATGAGCAAAGCATGGTTTGAGGCAGCCCGTACCATTGGCGAAATTGACATCGTTGGCGTTGTCGATCTGGCAAAGGAACGTGCAGAGGCGCGCATTGCGGAATTTGGTCTGGTTTCGGCACTCGCATCCGATAATCTTGCCGACATTCTCTCAAAGACAAGTCCTGATATCCTGTTCGATATCGTCGTTCCGGCGGCCCGCCATGCGACTGTTGCCGCGGGGCTTGCAGCCGGTTGCCATGTGCTTTCGGAAAAGCCGATGGCAGAAACAATGGATGAGGCGAGGGATCTTGTCGGGCGTGCCAAAGCCGCAGGGCGTATCCATGCGGTGGTGCAGAACAGACGCTATCTCGCCCAGATCCGGCGTATTCGTCAGCTTGTCGCGTCTGGTGCCATTGGCGATGTAACCAGTCTGCATTGTGACTTCTTTCTCGGTCCGCATTTTGGCGGATTTCGTGAAGATATGCGCCATGTGCTGTTTCTGGATATGGCTATTCATACGTTCGATGCTGCGCGCTTTCTCGCCGGGGAAGCTGCCAATGCCGTTTATGCCCGGGAATGGGAGCCCGGCAATTCCTGGTACAGCCAAGGCTCGTCGGCGGCGGCGATCTTTGAGTTTTCCAACGGTGCGATTTTCACCTATCGCGGCAGCTGGTGTGCTGACGGCATGCGTACAAGCTGGGAAAGTGCATGGCGCATTGTCGGCAGCAAAGGAACGATTGTCTGGGACGGACATGATGACATACGGGCCGAAGCCGTCACCTCCGGCAAAGATGGCCTGTTCTCCGGGGTGACCGCCGTCGAGATACCTCCCCTTGATGCGTCCCACCGCATTGGCGGTCACCTCGGAGTGATGCAGGATTTTATTGCTGCTACCCGCGGCGGCTCCGCACCGGAGACTGCTGGAAACGAGAATATAAAGAGCCTCGCCATGGTGTTTGGTGCAATCCAAAGCGCCGAAACTGGCCGGCGCATTGAAATTACGATCTGAGGGAATTCGAGATGAGCAACCCGGCAAAATCGATCCGCATCGGCACCATGATCCGAGCCAATGCTCCGGATCCGGCCACCTATGTCAAAAATCTCCAGCCGCATGGCTTTGAGAGTATCGAGCCGTTCTTCTGGCAGGTAATGAACAAGGATTTGCCAACGCTGGCGTCCCAGTTGAAAGATGCGATCGGCGACGCCGACATCACGATCTCGACCCTCGGCATGTTTGGCAATCCGTTGGAAGATACCGAAATCGATCGCGAGACATTGAAGGGCTGGGAAGCATTGATCGACAATGCGCATCTCTTTGGCGCGACGACCATTGCCGGTTTCACTGGCCGTATTCGCGGCAAGCGGATTGAAGACAGTTTGCCCCAGTTCAAAAAGGTCTGGAGTGAGCTTTCCCGGCGAGCGGCCGATAAGGGCGTCAAGCTGGCCTTTGAGAACTGTGCCATGGATGGCAACTGGGCGACCGGTGACTGGAATATTGCCCACACACCCGATGCCTGGGAAATGATGTTCAACGAGGTTCCGGCTGACAATCTCGGGCTTGAATGGGAACCCTGCCACCAGATGGTTTATCTCATTGATCCGCTGCCGCAGATCCGTAAATGGGCGCCGAAGATTTTCCACGTCCATGGCAAGGACGCGACGATCCGCTGGGAAGTCATCCGTGAGCATGGCGTCTTCGGCAAGGAGAAGTTCGTCTTCATGCGCTCGCCGGGATTTGGCGATACCAATTGGACAGATATCATATCAGAACTGCGTCTCGCTGGCTGGTCTGGATCCATCGATATCGAAGGTTGGCACGACCCCGTTTATCGCGATGATCTTGAGATGACCGGGCAGGTGCATTCCCTGAATTATCTGAAGCAAAGCCGTGGCGGCGATTTCGTCGCCAATCCCTGATTTCCCCTGATGGGCCCGCCTCCGGACGGGAGTTCCGGCGATGATGGAGATTCAACCGACCACGCAATATGCGCCGCCAAGAAGCGCACTGCGGGTGTCGAGCAACACGAGGAGGAAACCTATGAAACGCATTTCGCATTGGATTGCCGCCGCTACGCTGATGCTGTCTGGTGCTGCGGCTCATGCCGAGCCGGTAACGCTTGATATCTGGACCATCGACCGGCCTGATCAGTATATTTATCTTCTGAAGGATGAATTCGAACAGGCGCACCCTGATATCAAGCTGAATGTCAAAACCGTTCAGTTTCGCGATATGGTCAATGACCTTGCACGCGCCACAGCGACAGGTGAATCGCCTGATGTCACTTATATCGACAATCCTGAGGTGGCACTCTTTGCCTCGCGCGGTTTGCTCCTTGATCTTTCACCAATGCTGGCGGAATCAAAGGTCATCAAGAAGGACGATATTTTCCCCGGTCCGCTTTCATCAGTGACATGGGATGGCAAGATTTACGGCGTTCCGCGCGGCGCCAATACGCTGGCACTCTACTACAATGCGGATATGTTCAAGGCAAAGGGCCTTGATCCTGACAATCCACCCAAGACGTGGGATGAGCTTTACGCTGCCGCCAAAAAGCTGAATGATCCGGCGAAGAATGTTTATGGTATGGCCTTTTCCGCTGTAGCAACGGAGGAGGGGACGTTCCAGTTCCTGCCATGGTTGCAGATGGCGGGAGGCGACTACAACAAGGTTGACACGGAAGGCGGTGTGAAAGTTCTCGAATTCTGGAGCAGGTTGCTCGACGAAAAGCTTGCTTCGCCCGATACGCTCATCCGTAGTCAGTATGACTCAACCGGTACGTTCAATGCTGGCAATGCCGGCATGGCTATCTCGGGACCTTGGGAATTACCGCGTATGACCAAGGAAGCGAAGTTCGATTTCCGCGCCGCACTTCTGCCCATCCCGCAAGAAGGTGCGACACGCGCTTCTGCTCTTGGTGAGGGTGATAACGTTATTCTTGCCACGAGCAAGCACCCGAAAGAAGCCTTCATCCTGCTCGAATTCCTCTATGGCAAAATGCCTGATGTCTGGAACCGTTTTGGGTTTCTTCCAGCATCCAAGATTCAGTCCAACAATCCCAAAATACCGGCTATCTATGCTGTCTTTGAAGAGAGCATGAAGTATGCACGCAATCGCGGCCCGCATCCGGAATGGCCGAAAATCTCCAAAGCTATCTACACCGCCATCCAGTCGGCGCTGACGCATAAGAGCGATCCAAAGACGGCTCTGGCAACGGCGCAGAAGCAGATCGACGTGGTTCTGAAAAAGTAGATCGCACATTGCCCTCGCTTTCTGTTGGCGAGGGCAGCCAACAACCACATGGCGCGGGAGGGCACTATGCAGGGCATTATCAGGACCATCAGGGATGGAAGCGGCTTTGATATTCTGCTGCTCGGACTGGCCCTGCTTTATCTCATTGCGTTTTCCGCATTTCCAATCGTCTACAACATCATCATGTCGTTGCAGACGGTAGACATGTTCACGGTGACATCATTCAACCGCCCCTTTGTCGGCTTGCAGAATTACTATGATGTGCTGTCACAACCGATTGCGATGGCTGTGTTTTGGAACACGGTTAAATTCGTGGTTCTGTCGATTGTCTTTCAATTGTCGATCGGCTTTGGGCTGGCGCTGTTCTTCCAGCAGGACTTTCCGGGTGCTACCTATCTGCGCGGCCTGTTTCTGGCAGGCTGGATCATGCCTGCACTTGTGGTGGGCGCGATCTGGAAGTGGCTGTTTGCCGGGGATTTCGGGGTCATCAATTACGTATTGATGTCGCTTGGTGTTGCCGACGAGCGTGTCTTCTGGTTGTCAGATCCGAATGTTGCGCTCTATGCGGTGATCATTGCCAATGTGTGGCTCGGCATCCCCTTCAACATGATCCTGCTTTCCGTGGGGCTCGCAAGTATTCCGCGTGATGTTTATGAGGCGGCGGAACTTGACGGCGCGGGACCCTTCGAACGTTTCTGGTCAATCACGCTGCCTCTCATGCGCGCGCAACTCGGCGCCGTCATTTCGCTCGGGGTGATCTTCACCCTGCAGCAATTTGATCTCATCGCCGCGCTGACCCAAGGCGGGCCGGCCGATAGTTCGAATGTCGCGCAATATTGGTCATGGCAATTGTCCTTCCAGACCTACGAAATATCGCTGGGGAGTGCGGTCTCGGTCATGATGATCCTCTTCGTGATCATTGTTGCCGCCGTCTATGTCCGTTCCACCCGTCATGAACACAGCTACTGAGGAGAGAGCCGGTGAAACGTTACATTCTCCTCGCGATTGGCCTTGTGTTTACGGCGGTCTATCTCTTTCCACTGTACTGGATGTATCTCACGGCCTTCAAAGGAAGCTCCGAGATTTTTCAGTATCCGCCAACATTCTGGCCAACCGATCCGCAATGGAGTTTTGTCGATGTGTGGCAGAGCCGTGGCATGGGGCGGTATATCTGGAATTCGCTGCTGATTGCGGTGGGCGTTACCATTCTCGTCACGTTCATGGGAACGGGATGCGCCTATGTTTTGTCCCGCGTGCGCAATATCTGGATGGATATGGCTCTTTTTGCCATCCTCATGATGCAGGTATTGCCTTCATCACTGATGGTGACGCCAATCTTTGTGATGTTCAATCAAGTCGGTCTTCTGGCAAGCCCGCGTGTCGCGGTCATTCTGGCGCAAACCGCCAAGATGCTGCCGCTCTATATTGTGCTTTGCCGGGCCACCTTTGTGCAGGTCCCGCGCGAGTTGGAAGATGCAGCGCTTGTCGATGGCTCGTCGCGCATCGGAGCGTTCTTCAACATCATGCTGCCTCTGGCGCGCAATGGTATCCTTGTCACATCGGTGCTGATCTTCCTGCAATCCTTTGGCGAGTATGTCTATGCCCGGTCGTTGATTGCCAAGAATGAGCTGCAGGTAGCGACGGTCGGCTTGCAGACATTCATGGGGCCAGATGCCAGCGACTGGAACGGGATCATGACCTATGCGGCGATCTACGTAACGCCCATCCTTTTCGTATTCATGCTGCTGCAACGGCGCATCGTCAGCGGACTTACCGCTGGCGCGCTGAAATGAGGTGAACCATGCTTCAGATCGAAATCGACCACCTGAACAAGCATTATGGCGGATTTCACGCGCTGAAAGATATCAACATTGCTATCGAGCAGGGCGCGTTTGTCGCGCTGGTGGGTCCCTCGGGCTGCGGCAAATCCACTTTGCTGCGCACCCTTGCCGGGCTTGAGAAGACAAGTTCGGGAGATTTGCGCATTGCCGGAGAAAGCGTGGTCAACAAACCGCCGCGCGAGCGGGATGTGGCGATGGTCTTCCAGTCCTATGCGCTCTATCCACACATGGATGTCGAGCATAATATGAACTATTCGATGCGCCTGAAGCGTCGTCCCAAACAGGAGATCGCGGACAGAACACGTGTCGCGGCGGAAACACTTGGTCTCGGTGCGCTGCTCGGCAGGTTGCCAAAAGCCCTGTCCGGCGGTCAGCGCCAGCGTGTTGCCATGGGCCGTGCGATCGTCCGCAATCCAAAAGTATTCCTCTTTGATGAGCCTCTGTCCAACCTTGACGCAGCGCTCCGGGTTCATATGCGCAGCGAGATCCGCAAGCTGCATGAACGTTTGAAAGCGACATCGGTCTACGTGACGCATGATCAGGTCGAAGCCATGACAATGGCCGACCATATTGTGGTTATGCGTGCCGGAGTGATCGAACAGCAGGGCAGTCCGCTCGAACTCTATGACCGCCCTACAAACAAGTTCGTCGCCGGCTTCATCGGTTCACCCGCGATGAATTTCGTACCAGTCACCGTCAGTCCTGAGGGTGACAGACTTGTACTTGAGAAGGATCAGAGCCAATCGTTGCCGCTTGGCCGGAAGCTGGTTCCCGGTGCGCGGTTGCTGGCCGGTTTGCGTCCCGAGCATCTTGCGTTTTTGGGCGAACCGGGAGATCTCGCGATCAAGGTTGTCGTGGAAGCCGTCGAGTCCACTGGTAGCATGACATTTGTCACTGCATCGGTTGCATCGCAGCAGGTTGTTGCCGCCCATAGTGGTCGGCCCAGTGTTGGAAGAAACAACGAGATCATCTTCTATATCTCGCCAAACAATGTTCATCTGTTCGACGCTGAAACGGAACTTGCCATTCGGTGATAATTGGGGTGCGCAAGATAGCTGATTACCGTAAGCGGGCATCTTGCTACCATTTTAGTCGATGTACTTGATGCAACATCTTGCAACATTGGCCGCGCTCAGACACATTGAACCCATGTCTGAATCAACCACCCCAGCGGCGCGGGCTCTTGCTCCTCGTCGGCATGATGAAATCCTCAAGCGCGTCGCAGCTGATGGTTCTGTAAGCATTGCAGAACTGGCGAGATTTTTTGATGTCTCGCGCGAAACCATCCGCCGTGATCTAAAAGTGCTTGCCGATAAAGGGCTGTTCGAGCTTATCCACGGCGGCGCTGCACGATCCGACGCGGTGGAGCCGGGATTAAGTGAGCGTTCGCGCGAAAATGCGCAGGGCAAGGCCATTATCGGGAAACTCGCGGCTGATATGGTTGAGGAGGGAATGGTTGTTTTCCTCGACTCGGGAACCACGACCCTGGCTGTAGCGCACGCGCTGGCTGCAACCCGCAAAACCCTGACAATCTGTACATCCAGTCTGGCTATCGCACTTTTCACATGCCATCTGCCCAATGTCCGCACCCATGTATTCGGCGGTGAGATCAATCCCGAGGAAGAAGCCGCCTCCGGTATGGATGTGCTTCAGGCCGCAGAAGATTTCCGGATTGATGTGGCGTTTCTGGGCGCAGGTGCTGTTACATCTGAAGGCGATATAACCGATTTCACCAAAGGCGGCACTTTGTTGCGGTCCCGCATGATTTCCATGGCGCGAACGGCGTATTTTGTCATCGATAGTTCCAAATTTGGCCGCTCAACGCCACTCAAAATACCAAATTCACACGATGCGACGGGAATAATCACGGACCGGAACCCCAATGATATTCTGACCGCTGTGCTCTCGGCCAAGGGTATGGAGGTCTTCATACCGACCTATTGAATGTTGCATAATGTGATATTTATTGTTGATTTGTTGCAACTTGCCGATTATGGTGGCGGCCATCTCTTACAGATGGGTGGATCGTCATGGCAAAAGCTTTTCCAACACAGGCGCGTGTCGTCATTATTGGCGGGGGCATAATTGGCTGCTCGGTCGCCTATCATCTGACCAAGCTCGGCTGGACTGATGTCGTCCTTCTGGAACAAGGTCAGCTTAGCGGTGGTACGACATGGCATGCGGCGGGTCTCGTGGGCCAGCTTCGCAGCCATGCCAACATGACCGGGCTGATCAAATACTCGACCAAGCTTTACAGCGAACTTGAAGCTGAAACCGGGCTGGCGACAGGCTGGAAAAATTGCGGCTCTCTCGCTGTTGCCCGCACGCAAGATCGCATGACAGTTCTCAAGCGGACAGCGGCGTCAGCGCGTGCGCAGGGCGTTGATGTTGATGTGATCTCGCCTGAAGAGGCCGCGAATATCTGGCCGGTAATGGCATCCGACGATCTCGTCGGCGCAGTCTGGCTTCCGGGAGATGGCAAAGCCAATCCAACTGATCTGACACAGTCGCTGGCCAAGGGTGCCCGCAATCGCGGTGCCCGCGTCATCGAGCGCGTCAAGGTGACGGGTATTACCGTCAAAAACGGCGCGGCCTGCGGTGTTGAAACCGACCAAGGGAATATAACTGCGGAGATTGTCGTCAATTGTGCGGGGCAGTGGGCGCGGCAAGTCGGATTGATGTGCGGCGTGTCCGTTCCGCTGCATTCGGCGGAGCATATGTATATCGTGACTGGAAAGATCGAGGGTGTTCATCCTGATCTTCCCGTCTTACGTGATCCTGATGGCTATATTTATTTCAAGGAAGAAGTCGGTGGTCTGGTCATGGGCGGTTTTGAGCCGGAGGCCAAGCCGTGGGGTATGAAGGGCATCCCGGAGAATTTCGAATTTGCACTGCTGCCTGACGATTGGGATCAGTTCGAGATATTGATGCAGAATGCGCTTATCCGTGTTCCACAGCTCGAACATGCGGAAGTGCGCAAGTTTTATAATGGACCCGAAAGCTTCACACCCGATAACAATTTCATTCTGGGCGAGGCACCCGAGCTGAAGAATTTCTTTGTTGGAGCGGGATTCAATTCCATGGGTATCGCCAGTGCGGGCGGTGCGGGCAGGGCGCTTGCCGAATGGATCGTCAACGGCGAACCAACCATGGATCTTTGGCCCGTGGATATCAGACGCTTTGCTTCCTTCAACAATAATCCGCGCTGGCTGCATGATCGTGTGAAGGAAACGCTTGGCCTGCACTATGCCATGCCGTGGCCCAACCGCGAGTTGGACACAGCACGTCCATTCCGCCGTTCACCGCTTTATGACCGGCTCGCTGCCAAGGGTGCATGCTTTGGCTCGAAAATGGGGTGGGAGCGTGCCAACTGGTTCGCAATATCTGGCGAAAAGCCGGAAACGCAATACGCCTTTGGTCGGCAGAACTGGCACGACGCGGTGAAGCGCGAAATGAAAGCGACGCGTGAAACCGCAGCGCTTTTCGACCAGACATCGTTTGCAAAATTGCTCATTCAGGGGCAGGACGCCTGCACACTGCTTAACCGTCTCTGCGCTACGGATGTGGATGTGGGCATTGGCCGCTCCGTCTACACAGGTATGCTCAATGAGCGTGGTGGATATGAAACCGATCTGACCGTCATGCGGCTTGCTGCCGACAGGTTCCTGATTGTGACAGGTTCCGCGCAGGCGGTGCATGATGCCGACTGGATCCGCAAGAATACGCCCGCTGATTGGCACGCTTCGCTGACCGATGTGACATCAGCCTATTCCGTTCTCGCGCTGATGGGTCCCAATTCGCGGGATATTCTGAGCAAGGTTACCTCGGCGGATTTGTCGAATGAGGGCTTTCCTTTTGCAACGATCCGCGAGATCGATATTGGCTATGCCACAGCCTACGCCAACCGCATGACCTATGTGGGGGAACTCGGCTGGGAACTGATTGTCCCGACAGAATTTGCCGTCGGTGTCTATGAGACCCTGCATGAAGCGGGGCGCGATCTCGGTCTTATCGATGCTGGATATTATGCGCTGGAGGCGCTGCGTCTTGAAAAAGGGTTCCGCGCCTGGAGCCGCGAGCTTACCCCCGATATCAATCCTTTTGAAGCGGGTCTGGCATTTGCGGTTTCGTTCGATAAATCGAGTGCGTTCATTGGCAAGGAAGCGCTCGTTAAAGCGAAGCAAACAGGTGTGCCGCATCGCAAGATTGTGCAGTTCACCGTTGATGATGGCGAGCCGATGCTGTGGGGCGGTGAACTGATCCTGCGCAATGGCAAGCCGGTGGGCGAGGTGCGCTCGGCTGCCTATGGGCACACCCTTGGCCGTTCGGTTGCGCTGGCGCTGATCGAGAATGCGGAAGGCGTGAGCAAGGAATTCATCGATAGCGGAGATTTTGCTATCGATCTGGCTGGCGCGCTTTATCCGGCAACCGCCCATTTGCGCAGTCCGTATGATCCAAAGTCGGACCGCGTGAAGGCCGATGCAATCAAGGTGCAGGCGGCAGCTTAACCTGCCGGTGCCATTGATTTTGCGATGTCCAGAAACACGCGCACGAGTTTGCCTGCGCTTCGCTCGCGCAGGCAGATCAGCGCTTCGTCCATAAGCACTTCAGGACCGGCAATCGGAATTTGCACAAGTCGTGTGTCCTGACCGAATTCTGCGGATGAGACGAAACCGACACCGGCGCCCGAGGCGACGATTTCACGGACAGCCTCGCGGCCTTCCGCTTCAATTGACGACTTGAGTTCAAAGCCCTGACTTGCGGCATGGTCCTGTAGTTTTTGCCGTGTCTTCGAACCGCGTTCGCGCATGACCAGTGGAAGGCGTGTCAATTCTTCCAATGTCAAAGATTGGGCTGTTGCCAATGGGTGCTCATTGGAAACGAAGGCAACAATCGGCGTGGAATTGAGCTTCAATATCTCGAAATCACGTCCGGTTGGAATTTCGCCGAGAACGCCGATATCAGCCTCATAGCTGTAGAGACTGCTGATAACGGTTTCCGTATTGCCTGCACGCACCGACACCTGAATGCCGGGATATTTTTCGCGGAACGTGCCCAGAATATGCAGGAGATGGTGCGCCGCATCGGCGACAATGCGCAGGGTGCCCGCGCGTAAAGCGCGTGATTCCGAAAGCAGTTCCAGAGCCTGTTGTTCGGTATCGAACATACGGTGGGTTATTTCAAGCAGCCGCTGCCCGGCTTCCGTCAACGTGACCTGCTTCTTGTGGCGGTTGAACAGCAGAATATCATATTCTTCTTCCAGCTTGCGGACCTGATCCGAGATGGCGGGCTGGGTCAGGAAAAGCATCTCCGCGGCCCGCGAAAAGCCGCCGCAAACCGCCACATGATGAAATGCGCGAAGCTGAACGTAGCGCATGAATATCTCCTTTGACGGCCTGCCTTGTCATATCAGGGTTGCCGAACTCCTTTAGAATGTATCGTCTCAGCTTATAGATCAATACAAAATAACGATTTTACATATATATCGCACGCGTGTGAAATGGCGGGCAAGAGCAGACCATGCCAGTCAGGAGGAAATGACAATGTTGGCCGGAAATCAGATTGTGACAGCGCCATTCGATGAACCAGCGCTTGGTGAACCCTATCTCCTGACACCCGGTCCTCTCACTACATCCTATGCAGTCAAGGAAGCGATGCTGCGCGACTGGGGTTCATGGGATGGTGATTTCCGCGCCATGACTGCCGAGCTTCGCCGCCATCTTCTCTCCCTGACAGGCGATACAAAGGATGAATTCGATTGCGTGCCGATGCAGGGCAGCGGCACCTTTGCCGTTGAGGCGATGCTGGGCAGCCTTCTGCCGCGTGACAGCAAGACACTGGTTCTTGTGAACGGCGCCTATGGTCAGCGTATCGTGCAGACGCTTGACTATCTTGGCCGAGCCCATTCGGTCATCGACAAGGGCGATTATATGCCGCCACGTGGGTTGGAAGTTGCCGCTGCGCTGGATGCTGATCCGGCGATTACCCATGTTATTATTGTCCACTGCGAGACAAGTTCAGGCATTCTCAATCCGGTGCACGAAATCTCGGAAGCAGTTTATGCCAAGGGTCGCAAGCTGCTGATCGACTCCATGAGTGCCTTCGGAGCCATATCGCTGGATGTGAACGAAATCCGCTATGAGGCCATGGTGTCATCGGCCAATAAATGCATTGAAGGCGTGCCGGGTTTTGGTTTCATCATTGCGCGCAAGAGTGAGCTGGAAGCCGCCAAGGGCCGCAGCCATTCGCTCAGCCTCGATGTACATGCCCAGTGGGCGCATCTCAACAAAACAGGGCAATGGCGCTATACGCCGCCAACCCATGTGGTTGCGGCATTCCTTGTCGCGCTGCGCCAGCACGAAATCGAAGGTGGTGTGGCCGGACGGGGCGGGCGCTATGCCCATAACCGCGATGTCATGGTCGCCGGAATGCGTGAGCTTGGGTTTGAAACGTTGCTCAAGGATCACTGGCTTTCGCCCATCATCGTCACCTTCTTCAACCCTGCTCATCCGAACTTTGCATTCGACCGCTTCTATGGGCTGATGAAGGACAAGGGTTTCATCATCTATCCCGGCAAATTGACCGTCGTTGACAGTTTCCGTGTCGGCTGCATCGGCCGCATGGACGAGCATGTCATGCGCCGTGTGGTCAAGGCGGCCGGAGAATCCCTGCGCGAGATGGGTGTCGATACCGCTGCACCTCCCGCTGCTGCCATCGCTGAACGCGCCAAACTTGCGGCTTGAGCCGCTCCGTAAACAAGGAATACCCCGATGAACCAGATGTCTCCTGTCAATGTCAGCGTCAATGGCCGCAATTATGCCTGGCCGCGCGTGACGGCCATTGCAATCTGCCTTGACGGCTGCGAACCAGCCTATCTCGATGAGGCGATCAAGGCTGGTCTGATGCCCGCTCTGGTGAAGATCAAGGAAAAGGGCACGGTGCGCATGGCGCATAGTGTTATTCCAAGCTTCACCAATCCCAACAATATGTCGATTGCGACAGGACGCCCGCCGTCAGTTCACGGCATTTGCGGCAACTATCTCTATGAACGCGAGACAGGCAAGGAAGTGATGATGAACGATCCGCGCTTCCTGCGCGCACCGACCATCTTCAAGGCCTATTACGATGCTGGCGCCCGCATCGCTGTGGTGACAGCCAAGGACAAGCTGCGCGCTTTGCTTGGCCACGGTCTGTCATTCGATGAAGATCGCGCGATCTGCTTCTCCTCGGAGAAATCAGATACGTCAACCAAAGCGGAGCACGGCATCGACAATGCGTCCGCTTGGCTGGGCAGACCGGTGCCGGAAGTCTATTCGGCTGAACTGTCGGAGTTCGTGTTTGCTGCCGGTGTCAAGCTGCTTGAGACGTTCAGACCGGATGTGATGTACCTCACCACGACCGATTATGTGCAGCACAAATATGCGCCGGGTGTTCCTGAGGCCAATGCATTCTATGAAATGTTCGACAAATATCTGGCACAGCTTGATGCGCTGGGCGCAGCTATTGTTGTCACCGCCGATCATGGCATGAAGCCCAAGCACAAGGCCGATGGGTCGCCCGATGTGATCTATGTTCAGGACCTGCTTGATGAGTGGCTGGGCAAGGATGCGGCCCGTGTCATCCTGCCGATCACCGACCCCTATGTGGTGCATCACGGTGCGCTTGGGTCGTTTGCAACCGCTTATCTTCCAGAGGGTGCGGATCAGGCTGATATCATGGCGCGGCTGGCAAAAATTGAAGGGATCGACGTGGTTCTGGATAATGCCGCCGCCTGCGAGCGCTTCGAACTGCCGAATGATCGTATTGGCGACATCGTTTTCCTCTCCACGGAAAACAAGACACTTGGCACCAGTGAACACCGGCATGATCTGGCCGCGCTCAATGAGCCATTGCGCTCGCATGGCGGGCTGACGGAACAGGTGGTTCCATTCATCGTCAACAGAAAATTGCCTGATCTGCCCAACGCGCCGGAACTGCGCAATTTCGATGCCTTCCATTATGCGGCGATGGCCGCGGCGCTGGTTTAGGCGGCGGAGAACAGGGTCATGGTCAAGGCAGAAGCGGAATTCAAAGTGCGGCACGAGCCGATGCGTATCGCAGGACGGAAAGTCGATGCGGATGACGTCATCGACGTTCATTACCCCTATACCAACGCGGTGGTGGGGACAGTGCCAGCCGGTCGCACGGAACACGCGCGGCAGGCTTTTGAGATTGCAGCGAATTACAAGCCGAAACTGACGCGCTACGAGCGTCAGCAGATATTGTTCCGCACTGCCGAAGCGCTTGCCAGCCGCCGGGAAGAGATCGCCGATCTGATCACGCTGGAGCTTGGCATTTCCAAAGCCGATTCCCTTTATGAAGTCGGCCGCGCCTATGACGTGTTCACCCTGTCAGCGCAGATGTGCATTCAGGATGACGGCCAGATTTTCTCCTGCGATCTGACCCCGCATGGCAAAGCGCGCAAGATTTTCACCATGCGCGAACCGCTAAGGGCGATCTCGGCAATCACGCCGTTCAACCATCCGCTCAACATGGTGTCGCACAAGATTGCGCCTGCCATTGCCACCAACAATTGCGTCGTCTGCAAGCCGACGGAATTGACACCGATGACGGCGCTGGTGCTGGCTGACATTCTCTATGAGGCGGGCCTTCCGCCCGAGATGTTGTCGGTTGTCACCGGTTGGCCAGCGGATATCGGCATGGAAATGATCACCAATCCGAACATCGAGCTCATCACCTTCACCGGTGGTGTGCCTGTCGGCAAGATGATTGCCAATACGGCCGGTTACAAGCGCGCCGTGCTTGAACTTGGCGGCAATGATCCCCTGATCATTCTCAATGATTTGAGTGATGACGATCTGGCCAAGGCGGCTGATCTGGCGGTTGCCGGGGCCACCAAGAATTCCGGCCAACGCTGCACGGCGGTCAAACGCATTCTCTGTCAGGAAAAAGTCGCCGACCGTTTCGTGCCGCTGGTGCTGGAGCGGGCCAAAAAGCTGCGGTTTGGCGATCCGATGGATCGCTCAACTGATCTTGGAACGGTGGTACACGAGAAGGCCGCCACCCTGTTCGAAGCCCGCGTGCATATGGCGGCAGAACAGGGGGCTGATATTCTTTATAATCCCGGTCGTCAGGGCGCGTTGTTGCCGCCCATTGTTATCGATCATGTGCCGCACGCATCGGAACTGGTTATGGAAGAAACGTTCGGGCCGATCATTCCGATCATCCGCGCGCCTGATGATGACGACGCTTTGATTGCGCTTTCCAACTCTACTGCCTTTGGCCTTTCATCCGGTGTGTGCACCAATGATTTTCGCCGCATGCAGAAATATATTGCCGGTCTTCAGGTTGGCACGGTCAACATATGGGAAGTGCCGGGTTACCGGATCGAAATGTCGCCCTTCGGCGGGATCAAGGATTCCGGCAATGGTTACAAAGAGGGTGTATCCGAAGCCATGAAGAGCTACACGAATGTGAAAACCTATTCACTTCCCTGGTCCTGAACAAACGCATCACGCTGCTTGAAAAAGGGAGCTTCAAGGCTCCCTTTTCTCATATTCAATGGGCATTTCCAGCGTGAATCATCTTCGTCACATCATCGACTTTTCCAATGATAATATAAGATAAATAGATTTTACTTATCGATCGCCGTTCCCCACTATCGCAGTATGGACCGGGCGTGTGACCCCAAGCTGAGGCATTCTCAATTGGCGGCGGCGAACCTTTCCCAAGCAAAAAGCGCATAAGCCGACCTCAAAAGATGGGAACCAAAATCATGAACACGCACAAAGCCGCGGCGCTGGCCGCCTTTGCCTTTACGCTATTTTCATCGGCTGCCTATGCCGAGACACAGCTTACCGTCTATACCGCCTTTGAGGCGGTGGACCTGCAGCGCTATGCGGATACGTTCAACGCTGATCACCCGGATATCAAGATCAACTGGGTGCGCGATTCCACCGGTGTCATGACCGCAAAACTGCTTGCGGAGAAGAACAATCCGCAGGCCGATGTGGTCTGGGGCGTTGCCGCATCGTCACTGCTTCTGCTGAAGGGTGAGGGGATGCTGGAGCCCTATGCACCTGCTGGTGTCGAGAAGCTCGATCCGAAATTTGTCGATAGTTCCACACCGCCAAGCTGGGTTGGTATGGACGCCTATGTCGCGGCGCTTTGCTACAACACCGTCGAGGCCAAGAAGCTCGGACTGACGCCGCCGAAAAGCTGGAAAGACCTAACGAAGCCCGAATATAAGGGCCATATCGTTATGCCGAACCCGGCCTCTTCAGGCACCGGTTTCCTTGATGTGTCCGCATGGATGCAGATGTTCGGTGAAAAAGACGCCTGGTCCTTTATGGATGGACTGCATCAGAACATTTCCAGCTATACCCATTCCGGTTCCAAACCCTGTAAGATGGCTGGCGCTGGCGAGACGGTGATCGGGGTTTCCTTCGAATTCCCCGGCGCCAAAGCCAAGTCTGCCGGTGCTCCCATCGATATTATTTTCCCTGAAGAGGGGTCGGGTTGGGAAGCGGAAGCTGCGGCGATCATGGCCGGAACGTCCAAGATCGATGCGGCAAAAGTGTTGCTGGACTGGTCGATCAGCAAAAAGGCCAATGAGATGTACAATGTCGGCTATGCCGTCGTGGCAATGCCGGGTGTTGCAAAGCAGGTGGAAAATCTGCCAGCCGACGTTGCCTCCAAGATGATCAAGAATGATTTCGAGTGGGCGGCATCCCATCGCAACGCCATCCTCAAGGAATGGAATACGCGGTACGATTCCAAATCGGAACCAAAGAGCTAAGGGCGACTGGCAATTGAACCGGGCACCGCCTCGGCGGTGCCTTTCACCACTCCCTTGCGAGGTGCCCCGATGAGACACGAAATTCCTGCTCGTTCTGCGGCAATGCCCACTGAGGTGCACGCAATGCCATCAGCCAGTGACCCAGCCTATCTGCAGATCACGAATTTGTGGAAAGCATTTGGCGCGTTCCACGCATTGAAAGATGTCTCTCTCGATATCAATCAGGGCGAGTTCATCTGTTTCCTCGGACCATCCGGCTGCGGGAAAACCACCCTTCTGCGGGCCATTGCCGGGCTTGATCTGCAAAGCAGCGGCACGCTTCGTCAGGGTGGCAGGGATATTTCCACCTTGCCACCTTCAAAGCGTGATTATGGTATCGTCTTTCAGTCCTATGCACTGTTCCCCAATCTGACGATTGCCAGAAATATTGCTTTCGGGCTTGAGAACATCAGGCGACCACGGGCCGAAATTGATGCGCGTGTAAAAGAGCTGCTGGCACTCGTCGGGCTCTCCGATCAGGCCGACAAATATCCATCGCAACTTTCCGGTGGCCAGCAACAGCGTATCGCGCTTGCCCGGGCGATTGCGATCTCCCCCGGGCTGTTGCTGCTTGATGAACCGCTGTCAGCGCTTGACGCAAAAGTACGGGTGCATCTGCGGCATGAAATCAAGGAATTGCAGCGCAAGCTTGGTGTCACAACGATTATGGTCACGCACGATCAGGAAGAAGCGCTGTCCATGGCGGATCGTATCGTCGTTATGAACCATGGTGTCATCGAGCAGGTCGGCACGCCCACGGAAATTTACCGGCATCCCCGGACCCTTTTCGTTGCCGACTTCATCGGGGAAACCAACAAGCTGCAAGCCCGCGTGACAGGTGAAAGCAGTGTGGCATTTGGTACGGGCGAACTGCGCTGCGCGGCGCATAGTTTTGGCTCTGGCGAAGCCGTTATTGCCGCGATCCGGCCCGAAGATGTGATCCCGCATGAAATAGGTTCCAAGTCCGTCGATACGCGCAACTTGCTCGATGTTGTGATCGGCGAGATGGAGTTTCTCGGATCTTTCTGGCGCACCCGCCTGCGCGGCGAAAAACTTGGCAATGAAGTGCTGATTGCCGATTTCTCGATCAATGCCACCCGCCGCCTTGGCCTGACAGAAGGTGGTGCGTTGACTGTGGAACTACCGGCTGACCGCCTTCTGGTGTTTCCGCAGGGAGGCTATCATGGCAGCGGTCACTGAGACGATGATGCCATCAGGCCGCATTCCGCGACAACGGCTCGACCGCGACGATATTATCAAGCGCGGTCTCATGGTCGTTATCTCGCTTTATCTGATCGTGTCATTGGCTGCACCACTCTATGTGATGCTGTCAAAGTCCTTTTCGACATATAGCTTTGATTTGAGTACCTACGAATTTCAGGTCAGCGGTCCCTCCGGGCAATTTGGCGAAACGGTCAGCGCCGCCGTGCTTAACGACCGGCTGTTGGTGGTTCCCAAAGACAAGCTTGCAACCAATGCCGATGGCAGGCTGGCGGCGACAAGTTTCTTTCCCGAGTTCAGTTTTCGCAGTCTGGTCAAATACCGGATACGCGGAACAACCGATGGCACGGTCTATTTGATCGGATCGGACATGCATCGTGGCACCGCATGGCAGGAAGTGGATTCCAATACGTTCCGGCGCGTCATGCTGCGATCCACAGCGTCTACGGGGCTTGATAATTATGTCAGCTATTTCTCGACGCCGTCACTGTTCCGCTCGATCGAGAATTCGCTGTTCATCGCCGTTATCAGCACTGTTCTGACCGTCTCGATTGCCTTCGGTTTTGCCTATGCGATCAGCCGGAGTTGCATGCGATTCAAAGGCACATTCCGTATGATCGCGATGGCCCCCATTCTCGTGCCATCGCTCTTGCCCGGCATTGCGCTGATCTACCTTTTCGGCAATCAGGGAATGATCCGGGATGTGCTTTTAGGAGCGTCGATTTATGGACCTCTGGGGATTATCATCGGTTCGGTGTTTTTCACCTTTCCCCATGCGTTGATTATCATTTCCACTGCACTCGCCATTTCCGATCAGCGTCATTACGAAGCCGCTGCATCCTTGCGCGCCAGCCGTTGGCGCACTTTCTGGGTTGTCACTGTACCCGGCGCCCGCTACGGGCTGATTTCGGCGGCATTTGTTGTCTTTACGCTTGTGATCACCGACTTTGGCCTACCGAAAGTAATCGGTGGTCAATACAATGTGCTTGCCGTCGATATTTATAAACAGGTCATCGGTCAGCAGAATTTTGAAATGGGGGCGGTTGTCTCGGTGATCCTGCTTGTGCCGGCGCTCGCAGCCTTTGTGGTTGACCGGCTGGTGCAAAAGAAACAGGTGGCATTGCTTTCCGCCCGCTCCGTGCCCTACGAGCCCAAACCGAACCGGCGGTTCGATACGATGTGCCTTGCATGGTGTAGCCTCGTGGCAGCTTTTATTATCGGTATCATGCTGGTCTGCCAAATGGCGGCGCTGGTGAAATTCTGGCCCTATGATCTCAGTCTCAGCCTGAAGAATTTCGCCTTCAATCATATGGATGGCGGCGGATGGGGTTCATACAAAAACTCGATCCAGCTGGCAGCTTTGACGGCCATATTCGGCACGATCATCGTTTTCACCGGCGCTTATATGGTGGAAAAGACGGAAGGGTTCCAGAAGGGCAGGGCTCTGTTTCATTTTTTGGCGATGTTGCCGATGGCTGTGCCGGGTCTGGTTCTCGGTCTTGCCTATATCTTCTTCTTCAATAATCCGGCCAATCCGCTCCATTCGATCTACGGCACCATGGCCATTCTGGTCGTTTGTACCATCACGCACTTCTACACCGTCGGTCATCTCACGGCTTTGACGGCGCTCAAGCAGATCGATCAGGAGTTTGAATCTGTTGCCGCTTCCCTGAAGCAGCCCTTCTACAAACTATTCGCGCGTGTCACCGTGCCGGTTTGTCTTCCAGCTATTCTCGACATCTCGATCTACCTCTTCGTCAACGCGATGACGACGGTTTCTGCCGTGGTTTTCATCTATTCGGCTGATACGGCGCTCGCCTCCGTTGCGGTGCTGAATATGGATGACGCCGGGGACATCGCGCCAGCGGCGGCTATGGGCATGATGATCTTCTACACCAATCTTCTGGCGCGCCTTGTTCACGCAGGTCTGTCGCGGACAGTGCTTGCCCGAACGCAGGCGTGGCGCAGGCGCGGCTGACTGTTTTCAATTCACTGCATCGGTTGTTGAGAAAATTCTTGTCCACCTGTTGTCAAAACGTCAATGCAGGTCCATATTGTTGTATGATACAACTATATGGACCTGTCTTGAATGACCAAGCTTGATGACACCGTGACACCGATCCGTGATGCATCGCGCAGGCTCGTGCGCGAACTGGGTTTCATGAAGCCCACTCTTGCTGGAACCGAGTTTTCTGCTTCCGCTGTCCATACGTTGATTGAAATTGGCGGCAGGGGTTCGTTGACATCAGGTGAACTGAGTGACGTTCTCAATCTGGAAAAGTCCAGTGTGAGCCGGCTCGTGCGCAAACTTGTGGATGCAGGCGAGCTGATGGAAAGCGTAAGTGATGCTGACAGCCGCATAAAACCTTTGTCGCTCACCGCGAAAGGGCGGCAGACTTTGGCGGCGATCGACACTTTCGCGCAAGAGCAAGTCAATGCTGCGCTGAGCAATCTGTCCCCGGATAGCCATGCGACAGTTCGGGATGGGCTTGCATTCTATGCCAATGCATTGGAATCCAGTCGAACGGGTGTCAAGTCATTGGTGGCTCATCCGATCACCATTGAGACCGGCTATCGTCCGGGCGTGATTGGCCGCGCCACCGAAATGCACGGGCGATATTACGCACGCACGGTCGGCTTCGGGCAATTCTTCGAAAGCAAGGTTGCGTCAGGATTGGCAGAATTCTCCGGACGCCTTGATAGATCGTCTAATCAATTATGGACCGCAATTGAGGCAGGCAATATCGTCGGTACTGTTGCAATCGACGGCGAAGACCTTGGAGACGATTGTGCGCATTTGCGATGGTTCATCGTGGAAGATGGACGACGCGGCAGCGGTGTAGGACGCAGATTGCTTGGTGAAGCAGTTTCCTTTTGTGACCGGGAAGGATTTTCCGAAATCCAGCTCTGGACGTTCAAGGGATTGGATGCAGCACGGCGGCTTTATGAGGCATTTGGTTTCGAACTTAAAGAGGAATATGTAGGTCTGCAATGGGGCGGCGAAGTCACCGAACAGCGGTTCGTTCGCCGAGCGAAGGCAGTTCAATCCACCGGGCAGACGGCTGGTGCCAGATGAAAGAGCCCGCTGCACTGCCGGATCGTTTTGCGAGCGCAGCGGACGCGACGAGTGAGGGGGCTGAGTGCGATAAAGTCTGGGACAATATTCCTGATCGCAGCCATGGGAATGCAGCATTATCAATAACGCCTGAGATGGTGGATCAGTATCGTTTGCATGCGCGGGTGATGCGCAACGCTGCCATACGCACGGCTATCACGACCGCCACCCGCTCATTTATTGGATTATCAGGACAGCAGGTTCGACAAACCGGTAAAGACAAACCCCACTCCCAAACCCGCAAGCAGGATGGTCAATGACCAGATCGCGCCAAATTGATTGAGCGTGGCACTTTGCTTGGGGCTGTCTGCGAGATAGCGGACCTCCACATGATCTCCGACTTTCGCGCCGAAAACCAGTCCGCCCTGCGGGTAGGAAATCTGCTCCCCATTTCGGGTGACGAAGGCAATCTGCGGATGACTTCCGCCTGCATTGAGTGCCACGACATCGGCGGGAACCACAATGCTGGACCTGATGAAACGGAGCGTCATTCCCGTTGATATTGCGGCGGCAACCGAAAATGCTACCCCGATTATCGTGATAATAGTCATTTTGGTCATGAACGCCCCTTCAGTCGGCCAAGCCGGAAATCATAGTGCGCAGAATGCCACCTTTTCAAGATGGCGCGTGGCAATCAGAGTATATCCAAAAGGAAGCACTCTCCTGGCCAAGTCAGAATTAGTTTGCAACTCTCCCAAAGTGTCACAGCTTTGTAGTCAAAACATGTTGACTTCTTTACTCCGGACGGCAAGTCTTTTTCAGCCTTTAAAAGGCGGGGGGAACGCAGATGATCGGCACGCGATACGTAATTAAATCTGGTGATACATTGTGGTCTATTGCTCGCGACCAGTTAGGTGGCGGTGGGCAGTGGCCGCGGATCTGGCGTTATAACAACCGACGTGAAGTGGTTCGCAGTACCGGTCATGGCATACCTGATCCTGATCTCATTCATGCCGGGCGCACCATTCTTATTCCGGTTCTGCCAAGCCAACGACCTGTGCGGACTGCTGACACGCGAACCGCGCCTGCACATCCCGTATTGCCATCAACGCCGCCTGTTCCAACGCCTAAGAGCCCAAGGCATTCATCACCGACCACTCCATCACCGGCCGCGCCCTCATCGGCTGATGGTGGAAATCTGAAGAGCACGTTGAAGGATATCAAACTGCCAGCGGCTCTTAAATATACATTGAAACAGCAACAAACGCTTGAGACGCCCACTGCGACGGTTGAGTTCCAGCTGACCGGTGATGTTTTTCTGATGGCCAGTACAAATGCGGCGCTTAGTTACAACATCAGTGATCAGAAAACCGAACTCAAGATGACATCCACGATGCATCACGCTTTCGGTGAACTCGTCAGTGATAACCGTTTCATTTTTGACCCGAAGAAAAATGAATGCACTGTGCGCTCGATGCTTGTCAGCCAGAGCAATTCACCCGGTGTATCGACTGTCGCCACGGCGGTCGGTTTCGAATTGAGCCCGCTCAATCCAGTCCCTAAATTGCGCTTTGAATTGAGGCTGCCGAAACTTACCGGCCGCATCAACGGCTTTCTCTACACCGCTGTTGACGTCAAGTTTGTCATCCTCGTCACGCCGAAGCCCCAGCCGCCCACGGGACCTTCACCACGCATGTTGCCATTGCCGTCACCGGTTCCGCAGGCCCGACCCGAATCCGGTACGAACTGGGGGAAAGTGGTCGGGGTTGGTCTGATCACCGCAGCCGGGGTGATTGTCGTGGCCACGGTTGTAGAGGATTTCTTTACAGCGGGCGCGGGCATTGCCGATGATCCAGCGTCATTTGCCGCCGCAGCCGCTTTATTTACGCGTGGTCTGGCTGGCTTTTCCCGAGCAACAGCGGTGCTTCCCGCCGTTGCACCTGCCAGCTTTGTGATGCGCAACTCCTTCGAGCTTGCGCATTGAGACTCTCGCGGCGTGTCGTTCTGGTCGCCGCTTTGGCGATGGCGGGTGGTGGGGTCTATCTGCTCAACAGGCCGACCGGCAGCGAGAATGATGATCTTGAAGGCTTTGCACGCAAGCTTGGCGAGCAGCAGGGATTGACCATTGGTTTTGGCGATCCCAATACCTTTTTTATGCCTCCCTATATTGCTGCCGATGCGCAGATACAGGGTGTTGCCTTTGAACCCGTTGATCGCGCTATGGTCGCTGCGTCATTGAAAGGCCTTGCCAAGGCTTTTGAGGCCTATCCGGAAAAGTGCCTTGGCCGGATTATCAAGGCGATTTTTATTGCGGGAAAGATTGTTATCAACGGTGCGGAGGTTGGCGGTACCTATGGCCAGGATTGGATATTCGTCGCATCGCCGCGCAATCTTCCTGATGAAACGCGCCAGCTTACCGCCGAACTCGATGTCCATCACGAGACAAGCTCATTCGTGTGGTGGCGAAATTCGCCGCTTCAGGCTGCTTTCAAAGCACAGGAGCCAGCTGATTGGCGATTTGAGAACGATGCAGCTGATCAGGTTGCGCGCGGTCAGGGCGTTAATCCACCCATAGAAACAGGCTTCTTGTCGGCTTACGGGGCGACAACGGCGGAGAATGATTTCAATACCTATGCGGAGGTCATTTTTTCTGATCCCGCGCGCATGAAGGATATGGCCAGCAAAGTGCCCTTGGTCGCGAAAAAGCTCAATCTTGTCCTCAAGGCGTATATGGAAATTGATCCGCGCCTTCACGAGACCTTTTCAAGGATGGGCTTGCTTGAAATAACGGCTGACTAGTAGCGCTGTGACGTGCAAATGATCCGGTTCTAATATCTGCTTGGTCTGTGCGATGCTCTAATCGACGGCCATGGCCACAACCGTGAGATTATCTTGCGCGCCATTGATCAGGCTGTCGTCAACGAGCCTGTCAATGATGGCCTCAACTCGATTGGTGCTGAAAAAGCTTGCAACGCTGTTTTCGAGCGCCGCCTGCGCAATATTTGCTGTCATTAGAAGAAAGCGGTCTCCGGGCTCAAGATCGCCTGTGATCATGACCGATGTTGCACGCAATTGCAGTTTGAGTGTCGAGCTGGAGCGTTTGCTAAGGGCGGTGTCCGTCAGTTCCGTAAACGTGCCATCGCGCAGCAAAAGGCAATGCACGTTTCCCTGTACAAGCAGGCCGAACCTGTTCTGACGGAAGACAAGGCTCAGCGAACCAGCCTGTAATGCAAGCCCCGCAACGGCAATGTCGAGACGTTCCGTCAAGGCGCGCTTGGCTCCTTCAAGGCGCTCCGCCAAAAGCTCAAGTGCATCTTCGACATTGTCGGGCAACGGGATGCTGTCGAGCGAGGCGAGCAGAAAGCGCGAAATGGTGGCGCTGCGGCTCAGGCCAAATGTGCCATCGGCGACGGATATGAGACCTTTATCAAGTTTGAAGACAAAACTCTCCGTGTTTTGCTCAGCAAGCGTGCCACGATGGGAGCGACCAGCTACAGAAATATCTCCAACGGTCTGGGCTTCGGAGAACATACCGTTATTGTGCAGGGACTGGCCGCTCTGCCGTGCCCGGGCAAATTCATCATTGAAAGCAGACGATGCCGTGTCGTCCTTGAAGAACGATGCGAAGGCCGTCACAGCAGGCCAACCGGGGTATAAGGACATACCCGGCTTGCGGCGGTCCGACCCCGATGTCCACCACACCGATTGCGGTTTTGAATTTCTGCCAGCCAAAGCAGCCGCCAAGGGCGCAAAGGCTCCCGCGTCCGCTGACGGTTCACCCAGCGGGTTCAGGTTTGCAGGAAGAACCTCAAGATCAAACGCTTTCTTTGCCAGTTGATGATCAAAATAATCGATATCGAACTCGTCTTCCAGAACACTCAGCAGAACGTCTTCCAGCGAGTGCAGCCATTCATCGGCACGAGCAATGGACACAACGGAAAGGGGAAAGTCCGGTATCTGAGCGGCAACAAGAAAAGGGAAATAGCGCCCGGCCTTGTCAACACTCGGGATCATCATGCCGACAACGGGGTAAGGGCCGCAAATGCTAGCTTCAAGGTAGAAGCGCCAGATCGGAGCGTTGAGATAGAGGTCCATCCACTCATCCGCCAACATCTCGCGACTCGACTGAAGTGCGGGTTGCAGCCATTGGTCGAGTTGCAAGCGGACATCCCGGTCGAGCCGCCGGCTGATGAAATCCCCTTTGGACGGTACCTTGCCGAAATAACCGGCCAGAACCGTATCTCTTGCTTGCATCGGGTTCATCCCTTCCGGTCGTATGTCCAACGGTGACGGATGCTATCCTGTTGCTGCGATGGTTCCTTGAAATTCATGCTCTAAAGCCCTTCAGGGCAGCGGAACGAGCGCAGTGCCTTCAAAGCGAACGGATTGAGCACGGAACCAACCCGAACATCAAAGCTTGCGGTACGGCTGCCCATGCGGAACGAGGCAGTAAACTGATCCTCACTTGATACTTTTTTCTGGGCAAGGTCGAACAGCCGGAACATCGCCCAAGGTCCCGTCTTGCTGACGCTTGAATTTGGGCCTGGTGGATTGAAGGCGATGCGGGCGGAACGATTGCCTTGGCCGGGCCACTTGAATGATTTGGTCTGAACTGGCCCGTGATCATAATTGATCGCTTCACCGTTGATATCGAGCGCTACGGAGGTCGAATTGCTGTCGAGATCATTGGGCGTGATATCGAGATCAAGGCTCAGGTCGTTGCCGCCTTTTGAGAAAAAAGCTGTCTGGATGGTTTGGGCATTCTCAAACTGCACAAGGGCGTCGCTCGCAATCGCTTCAGCACCATTCATACCGACCAGACGCCACGGTGTTTGCGAAATATCGACGAATGGCTTGAGCTGAAACTGGAAGAACGTTGCAAAATCACCAGATGGGCTAAACATCCGGATAAAGTCATTGATGGCAACGTCATTATTGGCATTCGGGTCAAAGGGATAACGTCCTGCAATGGCGAGCTTGCAGAAGCGTCCGCTGTTGCTCTGCCACAAATCAGAAATGGACCGTCGTGCTCCCGTTGCAGATAATCGGGCGATGTCGGTGGCAAGACGTCCGATCCAACGGCTGACAGGCTCGGGCAAACGTTGTGCTTGTGTTACCAGCATCTGATTGGCCGATACCAGCTTGCTCTCGACGCCAAAAATCGTGTTGACCTCACCGGCATTGGTGGCAGCGCGGCTGAGCTGCAGCGACAGTTCCTCAAGAACGGGAGAAAGATCGGTAAACTGAGACTTCTGCCCTTCCGGAGGCTGCAGGGATTTGCGCAGCGCGGCATAAGGGTCAAGCATTGTGGTCTCAAAGCCGTCGGTCAAAGCCTGCATGGATTGAACGCGCTCTGCATTCACCTTGGCCAGTTCCTCGGCCGCTTTGCGTTGCGCCTCGTCAACGTCGCCTTCCTTCTGGGACGGTTTGGCGGCGGCGGCTGGCGCGGAGAACTGCTGGGGGTCCAGATTGGTAGCCTCGGCTACGGCAGTCGCAAAGGTCCGCAGTGGATTATCAGCAGACGCCAGGATTCGGACAATGTCGGCAGCCTGAATGAGATCAGGAGCCGGACGTATGCCCATGTCATTCAGCAGCGCTGCCCATCGTTGGCGATTGGCGTTGAAATATATGCGCAGGACATCGGTCTTCAGATTGTCGCTGGATTCCGCCTGCGCCTTGTCTTCACCAATGACCCAGCCCTCCTGTGCGAACTGTTCCGACATCTGGGCCAGGCGAGGCAGGAAATAGTTGAAATAGCCATCCCGGGTGAAAACCCCCGGTATGCCTTGGCGAAGATCCGTGCCACTTTCGCGGGCAAACAGGAGTTCCGCCCCCGAGCCCGCTTTGTCTACAGGCCGCCACTCCGGTAATGCCATGGCATCCGGAGAGGTAAGCAGTAGTTCGAAGAGTTGCTGCGAACGCGGAATGGCATTGATTTTTGCGCGTGCCTTCTTGATGAGATTTTCGTCAAGGCTGACCGTAATCAATGGCCGGGACAGGAGCGCACGGCTGTGTGCAAGCAGGCTTTCCCGCGCCTGCGCGCGCCCTGCACCGGGCAAGGAAGCATCGAAATTTGCCTTCAAGGTTTGTGCGGCAAACTGCTCGTCCAGCGGTCCAAGACCACCAAGCATCGCATAGAGCTTTAGCGTATCATAAAGCTGTCCGGTTGTGATCTGGGGATCATTCATCCGGTTCTGCAGATGGACAAGCAGGCGAGGGAGAAGAAAACCGTTCAGCGCCCGGGCATAGGTCGCCTGCATGCTTTCGCTTAGCTTGGCTTCCTGATCCGTGCCGAAGTGATACCAGCGACTTTTACCGGCAATGTCGTCGGTGATGGCACTGCGCAACGTGTTGAGCGGCGAGAGTATCCGGTTCAGATCATCGGTTGTAATGTCTTCGATAGCAATCGAGGTGGCTTCACGATTATAGGAGGCGATGCGCTCATTGACCGCGCTCATCGTGCTCTGATTGGTGAAATAGGCATGGGACCAGCCTGCAAAAAGCCCGCCGGCAATGATCAATGGCACAAGATAGAATATGGTGGACATGATGCGCTTGCGGCGCTGCACCTTGATATCGGTGGTAACAAGATTGGCTTCACCAAACACCACCTCATTGAACAATCGCGACAGGAAGAATGCCTTCTGCGAGACTGTGCCAGTCGTGTTGGGTTCCTGCAAAAACGAGAAACGTTCGGATGTCGAACGCCCGACCTTGTCATAAACAGCGCCGGTCTGGGTGGCCGAGACGAAATAGACACCGCGCAGGAGTGGCGCGCTGACCAGTTTGGAACTTGCCGTAAGCTCGCCGATTTGCTCGACGAGAACGCCCTTGATTGACGCAAATTGTGCAGGGAACCTGAACACACTGCTGCGTCGGAGATCATCAGGTTCCTGCTGCATGCGCTCGAGGAGTATGCGGTGCATGCGTTCGAGAAGAAGATCGACCTCGCCGGAAAAAGCTTCGGCAATCTTGCCTTTTGACTGGCTGACACCGAGAGGGAACGTAACACCGAGAACCTGTTCGCGATCGAACTTGTTGAAGTTGTCGAAAAATTCGCCGAAACCTGCAAGCATGTCCACCTTGGTGAAGATCAGATAGACCGGCAGCCGGACCTTCAGATTGTCTTCCAGATCACGCAGGCGCTGCTTGATGATTCTGATTTCCTTGAAGCGGGCCTGTGCGCTCTGGGTCAGTATGTCTTCCATACTGATGGTGACCAGCACGCCATTGATCGGCTTCAAAGGTCGATGCCGTTTGAGCAGGCCAAGGAAACTCTGCCACGCCGTGCTGTCGACGGTAACATCACTGTCTTGGGTTGTGTAGCGGCCCGCCGTGTCGATCAGCACGGCTTCGTCGGTAAACCACCAGTCGCAACTGCGGGTACCGCCGACGCCACGAATGCTGTGTTCGTCCATCTCTTCAGCAAAGGGGAACGACAGTCCGGAATTGACGAGAGCAGTCGTTTTGCCGGAGCCAGGCGCTCCGATGATCATATACCAGGGGAAATCATAGATATAGCCGAACCGCTTTTTGCTGATCGACTTCAAGCGCAGGAGAGCGTCCTTCAGGCGCTGCCTGAGCAGTGCAACTTCTTCCTTTGCTTCTGTTTCGGAATCGGTGCCATCCTCGGCGACCGCGTCGATCATTGCAGCTTCGGCACGGCGGCGGCGGACAGCCGAAACAATTGCATAGATCAGCCAGACGAGAACAACCACGCCGATTGCGATGATGCGGTTGTACTGCGACTCAAGCGGGCGCCATTTGCCAAAGGCGATGCTATCGCCATAGAACCAGATCATCACGGCGATAGCGACGACCCAGATCAATGACCAGAACCGGCCGCCCTTCAGGAAGCCCAGATAGCTCTCAATGTAGGAGCGGATCGTATAGATCCAGTTGAGGATATTCACTGTTGATTGCCTGCGCCGGTTGTCGTGTCTTTTTCAGACCGCGGATTTGCGGTGACGATAATCTCTGTTCGCCTGTTCGCGGTCTGGCCCTCTTCGGTATCGTTGGTGTCGATTGGTTCGGATTCGCCGCGCCCCTCGAAGCGAATCTGGTTATCAGGCACATAATTGCCGATAATGGTGGCTACCGATTCGGCGCGAGCCCGGGATAGATCATAGTTCGACGGAAAGCGTATCCCGCGGATGGGACGATTGTCGGTATGGCCCACGACAAGCGCAGAGAATTTTTCGTCTGCGATGGCACGGCCAATCCGATCAATCAGGCCCTGGAATTGCGGGTTGACGTCCGCGCTTGCCGACGCGAAAAACCCGGTATTGCGGAACCGCACAAGCACGCGATTTCCGTCTCGCGCTGTGGTTAATAGGCCCCGATCCACCTCCGGCTGGAGGAAAGTGAGGAAGTCGCGCAGCCTGTCCACCTGTTCAACCGGTTGTGGTGCGGGTTGCTCAACCTTGATTGATGGGTTGCCTTGCGGCGGAGCGGCGGCCATCGCAATCATAATGCCGTCCGACTCCGTATTGAGAAGGCGCAGGATGCCCACATAGCCGAAGGCACAAAGAAGAACGAGCATTCCGAGCAGTGCTGGATAAAGGTTCTTGAACCGTGCCTTGGAGAAGCGCGCATTGATACCACGCCAATGCGGCGATACTTCCCGTTCAATGTCACCCATGGATGACTGGAGGGTACGATAGAGACTATCCCTTATCTGCGAGAGTTCGAGAGCGCCGCGGGCACTGACGCGCAGCCTTCCTTTGAAACCAAGAGACAGGCAAAGATAGAGCAACAACAGGATATCGCGATTGCGACCCGGGTCCTTGTGAAAATGCTCAAGCAATTCGAAAAAGCGTTCACCGCCCTGAACGTCGCGGTGAAATGTCGAGACAATACTGTTGCTCGCCCAATTGCTGGCGCCGCCCCAGCGTGTGCTCAGAACGACGTCATCAATGGTGGCGCAGAGAGCGTAGTGCGCCACGCGGGCATGTTGCGTGTCCACATTGGCATTTGCGACCTTACGCTCATAAGCCCGCATTTCGTCGATCACGGCCGTGCGAAGCTGTTCGGCATCAGGCTCTGCGTGAAGTCCGCGAAGGTGGTAAAGCAAGTTAAGCTGCGGGCGAGCGGCAGCGACAAGAAATGGCAACCCTTTCGGGCTGGTATCGATTGTATCCACGCCGCCTTCACGCAGCGCTGACTGGAGTGTCGTTGTTTCGTTGCCGTCAGCATCGCTCGAGCCAGCCTGTGCCGCACGTCCACGCTCACCGCCCGGCTTGGGTTTGATGATCGTTGGCTCACTGCGCCAGAATTTATCGTCGCTCATGGCATCACGACTTTATTGCCCAGAGTTCAAATTCAATGGCCGGAAAATCACCGGCAAGATGCATTGCGATAGCGCCGGACGTGCTGAGTTGCTTCCACAAGGCGCCATCGCGGTCGAGTTCGAAATAGCTTGTTCCGGGGCGATAGGGCAATTGGCGCGGTGCAACCGGCAGCGGGCGAACCGCTATACCCGGCAGGGCGACATTGACGAGTTCTGCGATCCGTTCAACCGGGCCGACCTTGATCTGCCGGGGCAGGGTGCTGCGCAGAGCCTCCGATGGCATGTCACAACGCACCGCCAATACGAAGCCGCTGCCGACCAGAAGACTGCGATCAGTGATCGTACCGACCCGCACGCCGTGTTTGCGCTCGTCGAGAGGAATTTCGATTGCTGACCGTTCCAGAACAGAGGAAAGCGATTCACGCAGATCAAACAAAACCGGATCAAATGAACCGCGCAGGTCGAGATGGCGATATCCCGGAAACACCGATCCGCGACGCCGCTCTTTGGTGAATGTTGAAAGCTCACCTGCAAGCTGTGCACATAGTACATAGAGTGTCTCGGGATGCAGGGAGCTCAAATTCTCGCGATGGTGGCGAAAGACTGCCTCGTTCCGGTTAAGTACCTGAAGAAACTGGAAATCCGAGACTTCTGCCGTACCGCGGATTGATGGATCGCCCATGCGGTCGGCGATTGCTTCCGCCCTATGAGACATAATGCCCAGAAGCTCGGTAACAATATTCTCAAGCTGAAGCTGCGCTGCGCAATTGATCGATGGTGCGATAAAGGTGTCATCAAGGACAACGGATTGATCCTGCCGGACCTCGACGATCCGCGCGACAGCGATACGGTCGTATCCAGCCAGTTCTTCATCGGACAAAAGAAAACTCAAACGAAAACGACCGACGTCCAGAAGCGCCGCAATGGAGCTGCCCTCGTTCGTATCCTGCACCTCGTATTTCTGGCGCGCATAACGGACGTTGCGTCCGGGGGCGGTTTCACCACCAATTTCAGCAAGTCCCGGCTGCTGCATGGGCAGACAAAGATAGACGAAGACATTCTTCGTGCCTTCCTCCAGTCTCAATGCCGGGGGAAGGTCTACGGGGCCGGGCGCTTCGAACACGCTTCCATCGGGCATGACACCGCGCACGCTCGACAGCGCGAACATTCCATTGCCGAGGAGCTGCTCGTTGATCGTGATACGCGAAATACCCCAAGGGAATTTGACGAGTTCACGAACGACCGATTTGACAAGCCTTTCAGTCCAGCGGTCCTGCTGTTGAAAATGCTGTACCCGAAGGAACATGCCTTCCGACCAGACGACGCGATTGTCATGTTCCATCAATAAACACCGTACTGGTTAATGGCCTGCGGACGCGCTGACGGAGAGCTTGCCAACCGAAACAGTCAATCGGCTTGCGCCGGAAATCGGTGTCAGCGCACGCCAGCGTGCGTTCTCGATATCACGGAACCCGGCAATCACCCCAACATATGCACCCTCAGTGCCCGGATTGACAGTCAGTTCCGTCGACTGTCCCGGCCGCACCGAAACCGTCTTGCGTTCAACCAGATCATCTCCAAGTGCGCTACCGCCCTTCAGCTGGAAGTAATCCATGGATTGAAAGCGTCCGGGTGATTTCAAAACGAAAATCTCGACCGCTGTCGGAGTAGGCGAGCCTGACGGAGACGGATTTGCGGTTGCGCTGGCCGACACGGTCGTCGAAATGGGGTCCTGATATTTCGGCCCGCTTGCTTCGGGGGTGGATGTGCAGGCTGCCAGAAATAGGCCCATCCCTATGGTTGCTGCCTGAAAAATACGGCGTTGAAACATCGAGTGACTGCGGAAATTTGTGAGTGCCTCAAGCGCTTCAAAACGCATACTAATCTCCCAATGCTCTATAGTTGGACATTTGCCCAATCCAAGGTTGTGAACCTGCTGTAACTTGCAGATAACACAGCATCACGTCAACGTAATCTTGATCGTGAAGATTCACGGTTGGGGAAAGAACTTACGCAGAAGTTTCATCAGGGCGGGCTTTGGCTTGCCTGACTGCTGGCCCTCAAAAAGAGTGGAAGATGCCAGAAACTCGTCCCAGAGTGCGGCTTTGCGCAGTGCTGGAATGGCTTTTGCCTTTGCTTTGGTGGAAAGCGCCGCGGGATCGATGGCCTGTTGTATCTCGCCAATAAAGTCGAGAACTGCAGCTGAAAGGGCGGTCTGATAATTGATAATCGATTGGAAATCCCGCTCGATGAGCTTCATATCGGCTGGCTCCGCTTCACCGATAAACTCGATAATACCGTCCATCAGCTGATCATTCTTTTGTCCCGCCAATGAGAAAATCCATGGCGTTTCCCCGACAATGCCTTCCAGCTCCAGACGTGCCGCCGAGGCGTTTTTCCCGACATGCATCTCATAAAGCTCAACAAACGCTATCTTGAGCACTGCACCAGCTTTTCTCATCAGCTGCTCGTGGTCGATATCTGGCAGGGAGGCTGTGTCGAGCCCCGCACCTTCAAGAAACGCGGTCACAAGTTTGGAATCGGAATAGGGTATCGGTTGTGGTTCGATTTGAACCGCATAAACCGGCTTCTCGACGGGAGCAGGCACGAATTGTTGCTGAGGTGCAGTATGCGAAGCCGGAGGCGTCACGGGTGCGGTGGAAAGAGGCTCCTCGTCATCACTGTCCCAATTATCGGGGAGGATCGGACGAACAATCGGCAGATCAAACAGCGAATTGGCCGTTGGCGTCTGTTCGATTCGATCCGCGAGCGCGGATGGACGGCTAGCACGATATGGCTTGACAATGTCGACTTCGGTAACGGGAGGGCCATCCCACCCTATGTCGACCGCGCCAAGCGCTTCGCGCGACGTTGGTTTTGCCGGACCATCAAAAAGTTCGTCGTGACTTTCGCCGGGGAGTTTACTCGTGGCACTAACGCCGCCCGGCGCAATATCAGACAGGATAGATGTCAGGCTCGGTCCGGACAGGAGATCCGCACTATTTGTCTGTTGTTGGGGCCGAACCGCCCCGGCCTTCTGGATTGCTATGCGAAAACGATAATCGGCGATTTCAATGGTGTCGCCATCCGAAAGCCGCTGTCCGTACTGGCGGTCGACGGCAATACCGCCAACACTGACCCCGTTGGTGCTCTTGTCGATCAGAAAAACACCATCGTCGCGCTGCTCCAGCGTGCAATGATGTTTGGAGACGACGCGGCGACTGTCCTTGATTACCCAGCTGCAATTTTCACCCCGGCCGATGGTAAATCGCGCATCCTGAACCACCATTGAACCGCTGAATGACGTATCGTTGGGATTGCTCAGGGCTTGAAGTTCAATTCGCATGGTTTATTCCTGCAGGTAGCCATCACAGTATTCGCTCTATTTGCCCGATCACTAGCAAATATTGAAGCCTTGCAATTTTAGTTTCCAACACAACATAGTTGCAAGTATAGCAGGAAATAGGCTATTTTTGCGTATCCAGAACGATCTGCAAGTGATCAGATCAGCAACCGGAGTAAGCTGGACAAAGCCCGTCCGGTCAAGCCCAATGAGCTGAAGAGATAGTCGATTGACGCCTTATGCGCCAACCCCACGCAGTTTTTTTCCGCACGCTTTGCGTGTGGTTTTGGCTTGCCTTGCGTTTCTTTTCGTTACGCAGATTGCGCGCGCTGAGATAATCGCTGTTAGCGGGCACAAGCGCATCGCGCTCGTTGTCGGTAATACAAACTATCAATATGTCGAGAAGCTGGTCAATCCGGCCAATGATTCTCAGGCAATTTCGGCTGCATTGCGCGATGAGGGGTTTGACGTTTTTCCCGCAAACGACACGACGCGCGATGAATTTGACCGGATATTCAATGAATTCAAGACGCAGGCCGAAACAGCGGATGTCGCGCTTGTGTATTTCTCCGGACACGGGTTTCAATTGAATGGCGTCAACTATCTGGTGCCTGTTGATGCTCGCCTGAATGACAGATCCCGGATTCTGGATGAAACAATCAGCTTGGACAAAGTGATTGGTGAAATCCAGCAACGCACGCGCCAGACACTTGTTTTCCTTGACGCATGCCGCAACAATCCTCTTCCCGACGGTGGATCGGTGAATGCCGGTCTGGCTCAGGTTACAGCGGGTGCAGGTGTGTATGTGGCCTTTGCCACCCAGCCCGGCAACATCAGTTACGATGGCAAAAGTTCATACAGCCCATTTACCAAGGCGCTGGTTGATCACATCAAGACACCAGGCCTTAGCATCTCCGACCTTATGATCAAGGTTCGAAATGATGTGAAGATGGCAACGCTTGATAAGCAAATTCCCTGGGAACAGTCTTCGCTGCAGCAGCAGTTCTATTTTTCGGAGCCATCGGGCGGCGTCAAAGGTGAAGGTCAACAGCAAGTTGCAGCATTGGACCAGTCAGGCTCGCAGGCTGATCAGGGATTGACACGCCGGACCGATTTAGGCGATGCGACACGGGGCCCGGCAGCTAATCTTACACCTGATCCCGGATATCCGTCCGCTATCAATCCGCAGACCGGTATGAATCCCATCATCATTATGCCGGAGGCGCCCGTTGAAATCTTCGGTCAGGAAGATTTTGTTTTTACGCTTCAGAACGAATTGCAACGGGTAGGCTGCTACACGTCTGATCCTGATGGCGTGTGGGGCGGAAGCTCACGCGAAGCAGCGCAGCGCTATTGGGCAACCAAAAAGATGAAGACCGCCGATACAGGCCCCACTCAATTTCTCTATGAAAACGTGAAGCGCGAACCATCGTCCGTCTGTGTCTACGAGCCGCCGCGTCAGGCTGTCGCTCCGGCCAAGCCCGGTCCAAGGATTCCGGTCAAACCGCGCGCAGCCCGTGTCGTAGCGGACTCTGATCCCGAGCCGCAACGCGTTTTTAAACCTGTCGAACCTGCCGCTCCTCCTAAGAAAAGCCTGCGTGGAAGTCTTATTGGTGGTGTCTATCGCTGATGTTTGAACTCGACGTCAAAGATCGGGGAGCCCAGCCCGCATATCGGGTACCCTGTTCCGTTTGTTGTTGATCCATGCGTGGAGAAGAGCTCCATACGCTAAGTCAGGATTTCAAGCGCGCCAAGAAACTGGCACGGCAGCGTCGCAATAGGCGCCGCATATGGCAAGGGCTTGCTCTTGTCGCCTTCGCCGGGGTGGCAGTCGGAGCGTTTCTTTACCTGCCAAAGTTTCTTGGTATGCCCGATGACCTGACAAACGAGACATTGGTTATCCCTGAGGGTGAAGTTCAACTGCCCGGCAAGGATGGCGAGTTTGAATTGTCGGCGACAGATGACCGGCGTGATGCGCTTCTGCTTCAGTCTGTGAACAATGAAAAACCAAGGCCGCACAAAAGCGAAATACGTTTTCAGAAGAACAATAGCGGTTCTGAAATTGACGGTTCGGTCTATTTTGTATCGGACACAATGCTGTCGAGTTCCGTAAGATTAATGACGGCGCTACCCGCCACCCCGCAGGACTTTGCTCTTATGCAATCCGCGCCCGAGATATCGACGACACCGCCAGTTGTGCCGCAAGCTCCCGAACAACCCGTTCCTTCAAGCGATACCGCGTCATCGGACGCTGGGTGGGAGGGCGGCGTTTCACCCAGTGAGACAGCCCAGATTGGTGCTTCATCCCCGGGCAGTTCAAACAGCGTCGACATTATCAGCGAGAAGAAACGCCCGCCGCAGAATCAGCAATTCGTAATCAAGGTCCTTGCGGAACGCAATGTGAAGGATGTTCTTGCGGATGGGCACACAACGCAAGCCGAAACAGCGCGCGTCGCCGAGGCGGTAGCGAGATCGCTGAATATTCAGGTGCTTCGTCCGGGTTATCTTGCGGTCTGGCGAACGGCGCTCGTTGATTCACTGAATGGAGCGACAGCACCAGTCCAGATATCGCTTTATGGCAGCGAAGGGTTGATCGGGAGTCTAGCCCGTGCCGATGACGGCAACTATGTGAAGATCGACGATCCTTGGAAGGGTGAGAGCTGGAACGATCTGACCAATGGTGGAGACGGATCAAAGCTCGATCAAAACTTCCGCATTATGGACGGCATCTATAGTGCTGGTATCCGCAATGATATTCCGATCAATGTCATCACTGAGACCATCATGCGGATGTCACGGCTCTATGATCTGGGGAAATTCATTTCTCCGGAGGACAAAGTATCCTTGCTTTATTCCGAAACGCCGCGTGACAAGGCCAGCGAGAGCGGACGTGTTTTGTATGTGTCGGTCCGACGCGGTGGCGAAAATCTGGAATGCTATTTGATGCGCCCGGAGCGCGGTGGCGATTACGCCTGTATGACCGAGGGCGATACCACGTCCGGATTGGGAGGTGCTGAAGGTTTCATCCTGCCGGTCAAGGGCGTTTTCCGCTCGGGCTTTGGCCCACGCGTTCATCCCATCCTTGGATCGGTCAAGTTCCACGAAGGCGTGGATTGGTCGGCGCCTGCAGGGACGCCGGTTTACGCTTCCTTTGACGGCACAATCAGTTTTGCCGGTACCAATGGAAACTTTGGCAATTTCATCAAGATCAGCCATGCGGGAAATCGGGAGACGCATTATGCGCATCTTCAGGGGTTTGCGAATGGGATTGCCGTCGGCAAGGCTGTCAAAGCAGGGCAGACCATCGGATTTGTGGGCTCGACGGGCCTCAGCACCGGACCGCATCTGCATTTCGAGTTGCTGGCAAATGGCGGGCTTGTAGACCCGCTGGGCTATGGCTACAGCGAAATCGGTCTGGATGGCGAAGCGGAAAAACTCGTACAGCGGATTATTCATGTGGAAAGCGGCGGCAATCCCAACGCTGCTAACCCATTATCATCCGCCAGCGGTCTGGGGCAGTTCATCAATAGCACCTGGTTGCGCATGATGAGTTCCTACAGGGCGGATCTCGTTTCGAAAATGAGCGTAAGTGAGTTACTGGCCCTGAAGTCGGACCCGACTCTGGCAACGGAAATGGTGATGAACCTTGCCAATGAGAACGAAGCAACGCTGAAAGCCTCAGGCATTGCCGGTACTGCCGGTAATCTCTATCTCGCTCACTTTCTTGGCGGTGGCGGTGCCGTATCGGTGCTGTCAGCCTCGCCTGACACGCAGCTCAGTTCCCTGTTGGATACATCGGTTTTCGGTGCCAACCCCTTCCTTTATGGCAAGACCGCTGGATGGATTGTTGAGTGGTCCAACCGGAAGATGTCTGGCCAGGGAGGCGCACAGGCTTCGCCAGTTTATCGGGAAGCACGGATCAAGGCATCGCGCTTCCGTTCCTATAGTTCAGGGATTAATGAGATGCTTGCCAAGCTGCAAGGTTGAGATGGCATTCGCTATTCAGTCGGTTGTTCTCTGTTTGCCGATTTTCTCGTCATAGGCCTCACCGAAATAATGCAGGAAAACATCGAGAATGCCATTCTCGTAAGGCTCGTTCCGTTCGTTCCAGGCGTTGACATAGCGGGTCCAACGGGCACCTTTCCCTGAGAGAAACGAGCTTTTCCCTGATGCTTCGATTGCGTCGGGTGACAGCTCGTTCAGCAAGCGGAAGAGCGCGGTTTGCATGGCCTGGAATACCGCCTGTTCATGCTGCTTGAGATCGTCAACGGCCTCGCTGAAGCTATTCGTTGCATCCAGATATTCACGTTTGTTTGCTGCAAACAAAGCGGCCAGTGCGGCCGACGTTTCGGGAATGAACTTCAGCGCATTGTTGCCGTCGGATTTCAGAACGGTCTGCTTGGTGCTGCGGATCAAGGCACGCATTTGGGCGCGAGCGGTGAGCAACTGGGTGAGGCCGGGTACCACAGCCCGGAAAATTTGGCCCAATTGTTCGGCAAATTCGTCATCATGGCGGCCTGCGAGCACATCGGGATCAATTCCTGCTCCAATGGCAAAATGTTCGATAAACCGTTCGCGCGAATGGGAGGGCCCGGTGGATGGTCGCGGTTTGACGGGGGCTGGAGGCTCGCGAACGGCCTGAACTGAACGGGTTGGCTGTGTGGGTGGACTTTGCACAGCCCCAAGAAACATGGTTCGATCTTCCATCTCACGCAGCGGACTTTCGGCGCCCCGGGGAATAAAGACGGTTTGTTCCGCTGTAAGCAATGGCTCGGAAGGCCGTGGTTGCTCAAGAAATACGCGGAGCTGGTAGGCTCCGATTTCAACAAGATCACCCGCTAACAGGATGCGCCGCGCACCCTTCTGCAGCTCGTCGCCATTGACCAAAAGGCCGTTCGCCGACAGATCTTCTACCCAGTACGCATTGTCGTCGTAAAAGATCTGACAATGTTTCGTCGAAACGAAACGGCTTCTGTCAGGCAGGGACCAGTCAGCATCTTCCGAACGACCGATGATGAAGGAGCGCTGGTCTGTTATGAACTCCGGAATAATATCGTCTCCATGCAGGGAACGATTCTCCAACCTCAGCACAAGTCGCATCCGCTTCTCCGGCATTTGTTGTCTGGCCATAGACTATTCAAATAAAGTGTTGGATACCAAGAGTATAGCGATTTGGATGCGGATCTTTTTTGATGATAGACCAAATTCGATACGGTGGTTGCGGCAAGAGCAAAGGAATACATCGTTTCAATCTCGGAATGACGAGTTGGTTTGTTGTATTTTTGACTGCCCCATTGTTACTCGCAGCCCCCAGAGCTGCGCAAGCGGCTTTCACCGTGTGCAACCAGACTGCCGACGTTGCCAATGTTGCAATCGGCGAGCAGGTGGGCGGGGATATGCGGACAGAAGGCTGGTGGGCCATAGCCGCCAATCGCTGTGCTGATGTCATAAAGTCAAAACTTTCAAACCGCTATATCTATGTTCATGCCATTGATGTTCAGGGCAGGCCCATTCTGGACGGCGCCGTTACTCTGTGTGTTGATACGAAAAAGTTTCAGATTACCGGTAAAGACGCTTGCTGGCAGCGCAATCATTTGCGAGGCGTATTCAAGGAAGTTGATACCCAATCATCTGATAACTGGACATTGTTTCTGACTGACCGGCCCTAGAAGAAATTATTGGTAGAATGCCCTTTAACCCATGACCTGCTATCAAGCGAGAGACATGACCATTCCAACGCGCAACAAGACCAAAGCAAAGGATTCAGCCGGGTGGTTTGATTCCCATGCGATGTCCCATACGGGTCGCGTGCGGCCGGTCAATGAAGATCGCTTTCTTTCAAAGCCACTAAACGGGGTATGGCTTGTTGCCGACGGCATGGGTGGCCACTCCCACGGCGATGTCGCGGCGTCAATGATCGTGCAAGCGGCTGGACGCGTCGGGCATCATGCAGTCCACGAGGCAAAAGTTCAGGATTTCCACGATCACATTTTTAGTGTCAATCAGGATATCCGCAATCTGGCACGCGAGCATGGACTGGGTGTCATGGGATCGACGCTGGTTGCATTGCTTGTTACGGGCCAGCATTTTTCGGTCGTATGGTCAGGTGACAGCCGTCTTTATCTCAACCGCGGCAACCGGATGACCCAGATCTCCAAGGATCATACGGAAGTACAACAGATGATCGACGATGGTACGCTTGATCCAGCGGCGGCTGCCAGTTTCAAACGCAAGAATGTCATTCTGCATGCCATAGGTGTTCACGAGCTTCCTCATCTTGATTTGCTCAGTGGTGAATTGAAGGATGGAGATACATTCATCCTTTGCAGCGACGGCCTTACTGCGCATCTCTCCGCGTTGGAAATTCAGGACATCATCCTGTCGCAAGAGCCAGAAACTGCATGCAATTCACTGATAAACAGTGCGCTCGAGCGGGGAGGGAGCGACAATGTTACGGTGGTGGTTGTCAATTATCGCGTAGCCCCAGCCCATGATGGTCGGCCATAATGCGTGAACAAACCGAATCCGGTCAAAAATCCGGAAGCATCAAGCCCGGAACGCGGCTGAATGATATCTACGAGGTGACAGAACTTCTCGCAGTCGGTGGCATGTCAGAGGTCTATAAAGGCCATAACATCCAGACACTCGACGAGGTCGCCATCAAGGTTATTCTGCCACACCTTGCCAGTGACGAGCAGGTTATTTCGCTCTTCAAGCAGGAAGCCTCTATTCTCAATTCTCTGGGGCATGATGCAATTGTTCGCTATCACGTTTTCTCGATTGATCGGCTTTCCAATACCGCCTATCTCACGATGGAACTCGTGGAGGGGCCCTCCCTGTATGAGCGCATAAGGGATCGGCCCTTGAGCCTGGCTGAAGCTGCGAAGCTGATCAGTCGGATCACATCGGGCCTCAAAGTTGCCCATGAACGCGGCGTCATTCACCGCGATATCTCCTGCGACAACATCATTTTGTCTGGCGGGAATGTCGAGGGCGCCAAACTCATCGATTTCGGTATTGCCAGGCTCGGCATTGGTGGAGACCGCACGCTTCTGGCCGGGAGCTTTGCCGGAAAGTACAATTACGTTTCGCCCGAGCAGTTGGGATTGTTCGGCGGTGATGTACACGAGCCGAGTGATATCTACAGTCTGGGACTGGTCTTTGCTGCGGCCCTTCGTGGCACCCCGCTCGATATGAGCGGTACCCATGCCGATGTGGTCAGAAAACGTCAATCGGTTCCGGATCTTTCGACAATCCACCCGGCGGCGCGGTCCATCATTCAACGTATGTTGCAGCCAAGCCCCGCGCTCAGACCCAAGAAGGATGAAATCATCGACGCGTTGCGACCGATGATTCCAACAACAAAAGATACCTACTCACGGCGCTCACAGATTTCAGCATCGTTGAGAGACGGACGTGGACAAACTCCATCCGGCCAGTCCGGTGCCAAAGGGACCTCCGGTAAATGGGTTGTTCTTGCTTGCCTGCTGGTCGCCTTGGGTGGCGCAGGCTGGTACAGCTTTGTCTATCAGGAGAAAATCAAAGCCTATTTATCGGCGCAGAAGACGAGCAAGCCTGCAACGCCGTCAGGCAAATCCGAATTCAAGCTTGATGCCGATCCAAACAGCGTCAAACCTAAACCGGAACCACAAGCCGATCAGGTGAAACCTGTAAAAGAGCCGGAAGCTCCAATTGGAACCACGATGGAAAAACCGCCAACGGCTACAGTGGAAGCCAAGCCGGATGTAAAGAATGCGGGCGACGAAAAGCCAGTTAACACGCTTCCTGAAGCGGGGCAAAAGCCAGAAAATTTGGCGTCCGGTGAGCAGCAAAAGCATGACGAACCACCACCAGACAGCGGTGGCTCGCAGCCGCAACGCGCCATGACGGAGGCGGACTGGATAAAACAGTTTGCCGGTGGCCCCTGCTTCTTTGCCCACGGCACAGTTACCGCACCCCGAACAATAAATATTGAAGGTTTTGCTCAGAGGGTTGGTCCATTCGTCGAGATGGAGCGCGCTTTCATCAGCAAGTTTGGTTACGAGCCGACAATCAATGTGCGGCAGATTGCGGATGCACAATGTGATGCCTTGGCATTTCTGGCTGCCGTGCCTGTCAATGCGGGCAAAGCGGCCTTCGTCCTTAAAAACGAGGTTCTGGGGCCTGCTGATCCGTTAGCCGCAACCCTTGGCGGAATCGAGCAGAAAAACGTTCAGGTGCTTCTCGTGCGCCAAGACGGTACTGTTGATACAATCAACACAACGCGTCGCGGCGATAATACGGTCATCAATCTCAATCTCGCTGCGCCGCAAAAGGACGCCTCCGTTCCCTATATGCTCATTGCGATTCAATCCGATGAGAAGCTCGACTTGATCGGTGGCAAGGATACGTTCAAGGGGCTTGCGGCGAAGTTGCAACAACAATCCGGAAAGCCTGCTGTGACTGTAAAATATTTCCGCCAGCAGGGATGAGCCGTATCAGGCTGATGCCTGGAGGGTTTTATCAGGATCAAATACTGCATCTGCGCTGTCTTTGGCGGCCGGGGCCTGTCTGACCCACAAATCCCATCCAAGCCGGCCAACCGGTGATCCGTCTTGCAAGCGTGCCTCGGGAATATCCTCTTTGGCCAGAATAAGCTGAATTTCGAATGACAGGGAAGGTCCGCAATACAGGCGCACCAATTCAGTCAATTCGGCAAACTTCTTCCGGGCTGGCATAAGCGAGAGATATTCGCCGTATCGCAACGGACCAATGGAAATCCGGATCGCACTTCTGCGGTCCGCATAGGAAGAACCAGCAATTGCTGTGATGCCCAGCAGGGCATTATCCCGGCTGTTGCTGCCTAATTGCGTTTGCTCCGAGGGGTCAACTGCAAGCCAACGCTTTTGAAATTGATGAACGGCAACTTCGTAGCCAAGGAATTCGGACAGCATAAGTCTGAGATTGACCGCTGTTCGCCGCTGATTGGCAAAGAAACCGGAGAAATATAGCGGTACTTCGGGTTCAATCTTTAACCCTTCGATCAGCTTTGGCGCTGCAAGCCCCAGAAGCGAGTAAATGCTTCGTGTAACCTTGTTTTTCGAACCGATACCAAAGAGCTGGATCAGGCTGGAAAGCCGGTATTTTCTCGAACTGGCAAAGAACATGCCGCGCAGCTCGGCCGCAAAAACCTCGAGAAAATCGAAATAGCTCGAACTGCGTCGGCGCTTCTCGTCAAGAGCCCGGTCTGTATAGACCGATGGCAATGCTGCTACCGGACCAACCAGTCCGATATAGTTTGCATGAATACTCACTGTTTCGCCCCGGCTTTCAGCCCCCGAAAGTGCCGTTGCGGCATGATTATGGGTTGCGTGGGATGTCAGCGAGATTGTGGACGTGGCTTTCTCGCCCGCCAATTCGAGAAGCAGATGCGCCGCATCTGGGTCAAAAAGATGTGGATCTGCTTTCAGCCGATCAAGAAGAGATCCCGGTTGTGCGTCTGTCACAACAGCACCTCATCGGCTGTGCGGGGCGGGAAGCGAACAACAGGCAATGCAAGACCGGTGAGCCGCACCGTCAGTCGTGCAAATGTGTTGATTGATGCGTAGAGCCCGAAAAAGTGCGACAGGACTGATCCGAAAAGATAGGCGACACCGCGATCCATCAGGGCCTCGTTGAATTCGATCGTCACGTCGACGCCGCTGGCAATGGTCCCGTCCTTCAGGCGTGCGGTTGCCTTCTGGCTGGTCACAGAGGATATCGCCTCGATCATCGAGCGCATTTCAGGGGCATGCCTGAAATCATAGAGCCGCAACATGCTCTTCAGGATTTCCGGATCACCGCTGGTGAGCGGAAGATGATTGAGGGATAGATGCGATATGAGTTTCCAGTAGGATTCACCCTCTGATTCAAACCGGTGTGTATGCGTCGGAGGAAGCAGGCAATTGATCTTGCCGATTTCGCTGATTGTTGCCTGCGTCTTGAAATAGGGTTGTCCGCCGCCAAATGGCAGAAGCTCGGGCAAACCGCGATTGATACACAGCGTATCGACGGAGGCGACGAGATGATCCTCCGGCATAGCCGGGTTGAGGTTCATATCGACAAACCGCAGCTTTGCCTTGAACGATTTATTGTCCTCGCCAATGTCGCGTTTATACTGCCAGAATATGTCTGCCCGGCTTTCATTGGTTTGTTTCTTGCGGCCGAAGAAGGGGGGGACCTCCTTGCGCTGGCCCTTCTGGTCAGCAATGTCAACGCGCTCAATGGCGTATATCTCGCGGGTTGAATTGTAGCGGGCGTCAGGCAGCACATCATATTCGTCAAGCATATGGTTGACAGAAATTGGTTCAGCACGCTGCTCGAACAGATTTATCACGGGTGTGCAGTGCAGATCAAAACTCGTCGAATCCACCGCATTAACAAGCGTATTTGCCGATGTATCGAGGTAAAAAAAGAGGTGAAACTCTTTCCCCGGTATACTGCCGAGAAAAGACTTCAATCCACTCAGCTCAAAAAACAGGAATTTCTCAGGCAGGGCAAAGAATTCGGCCAGCAATCGGAAACCCGGAAAGCTTCGTTTGGAATAGGGAAGCATCCGTTTGTCGTAATCAAAGCTGATTGGCTTCAGAGCGTTGGGAGGTAGGCGCAAGGCTGCTTTGTCTTCGCGATGTCGTCCGACTGCTATGCCTATGGTGTGGTTGAACAACAGTTCGTAAAGAGCGGCCCCCGTCGCAAAAGGCGCCCGGATAAAGAATGTCAGCCGGTCCAGATCAAGGCTTGCAACGCTATCCACCGGTCCCGTTGTCGCTACGCTGATTGACAGGCATGACATGGGAGACAGATCTTGCACGGGCGGTGCAACATATGGTGGTTGCGCAAGCTTGCAATCGGTTATTGCGACGGGGCTCAGCGTCAGTTCCTGTGTCGTGGAAAAGCGGCAGGTATCCCCCCGAACCGGTTCAGAATCGACGACCATCGCCCGCGGCAGAACAATTGACTCATCCTGTTGAGCGGAAGGGTCAAATTTCAGAATCGACATTGAAGGAAGCTGCGCCAGATAATGCGGATACAGGGCTTCAAGCAGCGTTTCGGTCAGTTCCGGAAAGTCATCATCAATCTTCTGCCGGATACGGGCTGCGGTATAGGCAAAGCCTTGAATAAGGCGTTCCACATGCGGATCGTCAACAGCCTCGGGTGTGAGACGCAGGCGGCCGGCCACCTTTGGATGTTGCTGTGCAAATCTTGCTGCACGTTTGCGCAGGGAACCAAGTTCACTGTTGTACCAATTGAGAAAGCGGTTAGCCATGATGTGCGCCGCCAATCAGGAAATGCCGCGTGGCCGGATCAAGCGACGTGTCAAAAACAATGGCTTCCACACCGTCAGGAAGCAGCATCTCCGCTTCTATGCGCAAATCGAGAACCCGATCCTGATCGCCGCGGCTCTTGCCGAGACCGACGCGCACCCGCGCCAATCGCGGATCAAAAGCAACGATGACTTTTCTGATCGCTTCGGCAAGATGCAGACGCTGCTGGGTCGTTGCCAGCATAAGTCCATGGAATCCCGGCGTGCCAAAACGCAGAAGGCTGGTCTGAAGCTCTTCGAATTCCTTTTCAATGCTGCGGGGCCATTGCTGGGCATTCAGCAGCGCTTCGATATCCCGGCGGATATTCTCCCGCACGCGGTTGATCTGTTCGCGCGGCGTCAAAGGTTGATCGACCGTCATATCAGGGTCGTGATCCATAAGCCGATCGAGAACAGATTCAAAGGATATCCTGCTGCTTACGGCCATATTCTAGTTCGCCGGCTCAGGAATGAATTCGATCGACATGATATCAAGCAGTCCAATGACATCATCATCGACAAGCAGGCATTTCTGACCCTTGCCCGCAAACAGGCCGCCCCCGGCTTCCACCCAGTCGGTTTCCCGTCCAAGCTTCATCGCATCGCTGACATCGCGTGAGAAATACGTTGCTGGCATGATGACTTCGGACTGAGAGTCATCGCGAAGGGTCAACAAGGCCTGTCGCCACGTCAGATCGCGCACGCTCTGAACCGGCTGAAATTCGATCCGGTTGATCCGGTTGAAATCGATCCACATATAGGTGCCGTTCGTGTTGAGAATTTCGATGGCATGCGGAATGCGATCATCAAGGTCCCGGAAGGACGTTGCAGTGCGGCCATCGATCCTGACCGAGCCATGGATGACATTTTCCGGAAAGGGGGTGGTGGCCTCGCCATTTGTCCCCGTTATGCTTTTTTCGAGAACCAGTGCATTCTTCATTGCCAGCTGATCATGTTCGCTTGGCCCATCGGGGAACGCTGGTACAGCACCGGTTTCAAACCAGGCGGCGCGTGCATCGGATGCGCGCAGCCGGCCGCGCAGAAGGGCCAGTCCCATTGCCAAATCAGGAATCGTTTTTGAAAGAATGTCAGCTTGCTTATCGGCGCGTTCAAAGTCGCCGCTTACGATCAGAAGATCGATCAGAAGTCGCCGGGCAGCATCATCCGTCGGCCGTATTTTGGCGATCGACAGCGCTACGTTTATCGCGCCTTGAAGGTCGCCGGACTCGATGAGATTGGAAACGCTTCCTGTTGCGTTCGTCATTGTGCTTTACCCTTACTGGACTGGTCAGATTTGCTGTTCATATCGGCGAGAAGCTGGAAACTTGCTGTTACGTCGTCGAGCTGAAAATGCGGTTGTAGCCGCATAACGCAGCCGTAAACACCCGGGCGCCCCGGTATTTCCCGGACTTCAACGGAGGCTGATCGCAGCGGATGCCGCGCCTTGACGACACTGTCGGCATCGTCGTTGCCGATACAATAGGTAAACAGCCATTTCTCAAGCGTGTCGCGCAAACTGTTGGACGTTGCAATCTGGCCGACGTTTTCGCGCATGATCATTTTCAGATAATGGGCGAAACGGCAGGCACACAGCACATATTGCAACATGGAAGCTATGCGCGCATTGCGATTGGCAATTTCGGATTCATATCTTGCCGCCTTGTGGACGGACTGATTGGAATTGAACACCAGATGCGGCGTGTAGGGTACGGTGGCAAGCGGCACGAAGCCGGCTTCACTTAATATCTGCTCCTGCTCGGCATTGAGGCGCTGCTCGATCGGCGGCTGGGCGGCAAAATCATGCTTGTCCGTGGGGAACGAAATGTAGGGCAGCGAATCCACCAGACCGCCATTGAGCTCATCTTCCCGCACCCCCCGCAGGTCCGCGAACCAGCCCGAGGAGGCATATTCTCTCAGGACCAACGAGGCGAAGGCAAAGGAGGAATTGCCCCAGAGCAGATTATTGCCTTTCGGGTCAATCTCCTCACGAAAGAAAAACCCATCCTTACGCGTAATATCGTTGGTCCGATAAGGCCGGCGGACCAAAATCCGGGGCAATGTCAGCCCAAGAAATCGCGTGTCGGATGCGTTGCGCAGCCTATTCCAGCGGGCGGATCGTTGCGGTTTGAGCAGGAAGGAGAGATCAGGCAGGCGGTCGAGATCGGCAAAGCTCTCGATTTCGAGAAGCGATGGATCAGCCGCACAAATGAATGGAGAAAACGCGGCAGCGGCGACACTGGAAATACCTTCGATAATGGCGATATCGTCAGTGCCGGTTGTTGGATTGATACCTGCGGCAATCGTATAATCCCCGATCAGGAGGCCGTAAGGCTGGCCGCCCGGCATGTCGAATTCCTGCGAATAGATCAGTTCGAACAAACGGCTTTGATCAAAATCCGCAGCCCGTTCAATATCGCGGGCAAGTTCTTTCCATTTGGCGGAAAAAACCCGGATTTGCACCGGGCTTATACCGATTGGCTGCTGAATCAATTGGTAGAGGTTGCGCCAAAGCGCTTCCAATCGTTGAAATTCGGGGTGGTGGATGATCCGGTTGACCTGCGCGGTCAAAGTTTGATCGATGGCATCAATCAGGCTGTCAATCTGAAAGCGAATATCAGGTGTAGCGGTCGCAACCGGCGCGGCGGCATCCGAAAATGGTTGACGAGTCTCATATCGTTTTGAATCCGGTGTCAGACTCTCGGATATCACGAAATCATCACTCCTGAATTCTTCCAAATGTGCGGGAAGAAAGACCGCCTGTACACCGTTTGTGCAAGGCGGCCGATTCATTCAATGCCATGGTTCCCGGCGCGAATGTGTGTGCGCCGGGATATTGCTTAGTTGCGCGCCTTCGGGATACGCGCGACCATGCGCAGCGATGTTGTCAGCTCTTCCATCTGCAGCCATGGACGAAGCCATGCGATTGCTTCGTAAGAACCGGGGCTGCCGGCAACGGGCTTGACCTCAACACGGGCGTCACGCAGCGGGTAGGCCGCACGATTTTCCGGGCCGGCATCGTCGTTCGCATTCACGTAGTTGTTGATCCAGCGATTGAGCCATGCCTGGCAATCTTCCGCTTCCATGAAGGAGCCGATCTTGTCACGACCAATCACCTTCAGATAATGCGCAAACCGGGACGTCGCCATCATGTAAGGCAGGCGAGCCGAAATCGCAGCATTTTCCGTGGCTTCCGGACGATCATACTTTGCAGGCTTGTGGGTCGTCTGCGCACCGAAGAAAACGGCATAATCAGTGTTCTTGTAATGGCAAAGCGGCAGGAAGCCCAGCTTTCCGAGTTCAGCGTCACGACGGTCGGTGATGCCGATTTCCGTCGGGCATTTTGTGTCCGTGTCGCCGTCATCGCTTTGGAATACATGAACTGGCAGGGATTCGACCTTGCCGCCATTTTCCGCGCCGCGGATAGCTGTACACCAGCCATTTTTGGCAAAAGCATCGGTAAGACGTGAGCCAAGGATATAGGAGGCGTTCGACCAGCAATAGCTGCCGTGGTCCATAGCATTGTCACCAAATTTGATGGCTTCGTTGAAGTCGAATTCATCAATGGTCAATGTTGCCGGGCCGTAAGGCATGCGCGTGAGAACACGCGGCATCGTCAACGTGACGAAGCGGGAATCGCTGCTCTCGCGGAATGACCGCCACTTGATATATTCCTTGGTCTGGAAAATCTTTTCCAGATCGCGTGGCTTGGACAGTTCCGTGAAATCGTCGAAGCCAAAAAGTGTCGGGCCAGCTGCCGCAATGAACGGAGCAAATGCTGCCGCAGCAACAGAACTCATATTCTGCAGTGTTTCGATATCTTCAAACGAATTGCCAAACTCATAATCGCCAATGAGAGCGCCAAACGGCTCACCACCGGCAATGCCGAATTCACTTTCGTAGATGGTTTTGAAGATCTTGCTCTGATCAAATTCAACCGCCTTGGACAGATCACGGGACAGATCACGCTTGCTGGCGTTCAATACGCGGATCTTGAGATTTGCACTGGTTTCGCTGTTGTAAACGAGATAGCGCAAGCCACGCCAGCTGCCCTCAAGTTTGCGAAAAGCCTCATTGTGCATGATCTCGGCGACCTGCGTTGACAGCAGTTCGTCGATCTTTTTGATCGCGTTATTGATCGTAACAGAAAGATTGCGGTTGTAGGAAACCGTACCCTTCAAAGCTTCGCTCGTCAGGGTACGCAGCAATTGCTCCGTGCGATCTGCGGACGTCTGCTTGGTTGCGGAGATTGCTTCGTCAAGCAGGCTCTCCGTCACAACGGTCGTTGTCGTCCCTTGCGGTGCGCTCTTGGAGGTCGCCATTTATTTCGCCCCTTTTTCGCTGTCAGGCTTACGTTCGTCGAGCTCTGCAGCAAGTTTTTTCAGATCCGCCTGGTTCTGCAGAATGCGTTCAAGCAGAACTTCCAGGTTTTCCGAACGGTCAGCCTTGGTCAGAAGATCGCGCAGCTGGTTGCGCGCATCCAGCAAGGATTTGAGCGCGGGCACCTGATCGACAATGGAAGCGGGCTCAAAATCGTCAAGTTTTTCGAACTTGAGCGAGATCGGCATCTCCCGGCCCGTGCCTTCGATGGTATTTTCCACGCGGATATTCAGCCCCGGGGTCATGCGGCGCATCACATCGTCAAAATTATCGCGATCGATCTGAACGAATTTGCGCTCGCCGAATGGTTTCAGCGGCTCCGATGGATTGCCCGAGAAATCGCCAAGAACGCCAACAACGAAAGGCAGTTCCTTTTCGACAACGGCACCTTCGGTTTCAACTTCGTACTTGATGTGTACCCTCGGCTTGCGGACTCTTTCGAGTTTGTCGTGAACGCTGGCCAATTGATGCCTCCTGCCTATGTGTGCTTCTTAAGAAGTGGGGGGATTATTGCAAACCATTTCGAGTTAGCAACTATTTTCTCAACCAATGGATGCGGCTTATACTTTGACAGCTTAACCAATCAATTTCCTTCTCGTCTTTGATTGGCGTCTATGCCAGCGCGCAGAAGAACATCGCGACGCAGGTCATCTTGGGGGATAAGTTCCTCCAGAAGGCGCAGAAAGTCCATCCGTCCTCGGCGAACGAGTGTCTCCAGGGCAAGCGGAATAGCTGAATTTGGCTCGCTCGTGCGAAAGAACGAAGCAATCTGCAAGAGCTGATCAAAAGCCTGTTCGCGGTTTTGAATGACGCCGACAGCGACAGGAGCCTGTGCTTGTACGCCGGATTTGACCGGCTGCGCTGAATTCGTGACCTCTGGAACCGCGGGTGTACTTGGGATCGCTTGCGTGATGAACTTTTCCATCTCGTGATAAGCTCCACTGATAGAGTCCAGAACCGACTGTATCCTGGAAACGGAAAATGCGCCGACATTGCTGCCGCTTTCCTGCGTCAGAAATTCATCAATCGAGGCCAGAGCTGCGAGCGAGCGCAGCACATCGTTCTTGTTGCGGCTGAAGCCATGCACATCCACATGTTCGAGCGCGTCGCGGAATTCACCCCAATCGGGTCCCGAAAGATCGCGGAATGCCTGATCATATGCCCAAAGGCTGAGTCTGCCGTAACTCTCGTTTGGAAGCAGCGAAACCAGCCGCAGCGGGCGCACAAGCGTTCCGTCATCCTGACTGCCGTTGAGGCCGGTCAATGGGGCGAGTTTGTCCGATATATCTTCATCGTCAATCGAATGGATCTGGCTGAAATGCTCTTTGATCACCCTGTCGAATGCAACAAGTATTTCGGCGACAGCGTTGATCCCTTCGACGCGTACAGCAGCCTCCATAAGCCACGAGAATACTTCGATATCTTTCGTATGCAGGGATAAGGCTTCGAAAGAGAGGTCATGGACGTTGCGCCATTGGCTCGACGGCTTATGGACAAAAGGTGCAGCGTTTCTCACATTGCGCTCATCATCCTGGCTGATGATAGCGGGATTTTCGATTGTCCTGTCTTCGGAGCGGGCTGTTGAGCGGGCATCCCGGATGGCTTGATAGACAGAGACAAGTGTACTGTCAGTTCTTAAGTTAACTCCGCAAGGATTGTCTCCTGCGAACGCCACGCCGAGAATTTCATAGTTATTCATTCGCAAAACCCAAATACACAAACTCTGTAACGTCGTTTTGGACCTTAAGGGAAGAATATGTCAAATGGAACATTGGCATATGACAGCTATCGCCACTGGTTTCAAAGGCCCATAGTGCCGATGTGCGAACAATAATGCACTAGTGATATGGATATGTCATATATCGTGGGGCATTGTTATTTCATGGTTGGCATTTCCAGTTATCGCGCTTTGGCGATTGATTTCCTGCTGTGGATTTTTCTATTGTGCATGCGACGAAAGCGGGAGCAGGGTTGTAATTCATGCCAAAACTGGATCTGAGGCGGCTGGTTCAAAAGCTCGATGGCGATATGGTTGTCGGGCTGGAAGAGGCCGTTGCTATTGCGGTCAGGAATAATCATTCCAATGTCGAGATCGAACATTGGCTGCTTGCCTTGAATGACAAGAGCGATCGTTTTCGCGAGGTTGTTCAGCGTAGCGGAGGCGATCTGGCGTCGTTGGAAGCCGAGGCTCATCGTGCTCTCGGGCGATATCCGCGAGACAACACCGCTGCTCCTGCCATTTCCACCAGCATTATTGACGTTATTCGGGAGGCCTGGATTGCCGCATCGCTGCAAAGCGGACGTACGAGCATCGGGATACTCGATCTTCTCCACACATTGCTGTCCGACAGCACGTTGCGTGCCACGACCATCAATTCCTTGCCCTCGGCCCGAGATATCAGGCTTGGCGAGCTGGAACGCCAGATGGAAGAGCGCGGCGCAGAGCAGCCGCTGGCACCAAAAGCCCAGTCCGGAGACACGGCACAGGCGCGTGGTGGAGACGAAGAGTTCCTGTCAGCCTTCACCATTGATCTGACGGAACAGGCCCGCAACGGCGAAATTGATGCGGTTGTTGGCCGCGAGGCAGAATTGCGCCAGTTGATCGATATTCTGGTTCGCCGCAGACAGAACAATCCCATTCTCGTTGGCGAAGCAGGTGTGGGCAAGACAGCAATCGTTGAGGCATTCGCCCTTGAGGTGGTCGCTGGCAACGTTCCAGAAATGCTGCGTGATATTCGATTGCTGACGCTTGATCTCGGTCTCCTGCAAGCGGGCGCCGGTGTCAAAGGTGAGTTTGAGCGCCGGTTGAAGGGCGTTATCGAAGAGGTCAAGTCCTCGCCTGTTCCTGTGATTCTCTTTATCGATGAGGCACATAGTCTGGTTGGTGCGGGCGGTCAGGCAGGGCAGGGCGATGCTGCCAACCTGTTGAAACCTGCGCTGGCACGCGGCGAGCTTCGCACTGTCGCTGCAACAACATGGGCAGAATACAAGAAGTATTTCGAGCGCGATGCGGCGCTGACCCGCCGGTTTCAGGTCGTCAAGGTTGATGAGCCTGACGAAGAGACGGCGGTGCGCATGGTCCGCAGTCTCGTACCTGCGCTTGAAAAGCACCATCAGGTAAAAATCCGCGATGAGGCGATAAGGGCGGCTGTTTCGCTGTCCATGCGTTATATTCAAGGGCGGCAGTTGCCTGATAAAGCGGTTAGTTTGATCGATACGGCTGCCGCAGCGGTCTCTATCTCCCGTGCCACTGTGCCAGCCCAGATCGAGGACGCGAATCGGGTGATTGATCTGCTGAATCTTGAGAAACAGCGGTTAGAGCTTGAACCGGAAACAACGACCGGTCGTGAACGTCTTGTGGAGATTGAGACCCAGCTTGCGACATTGGAGGCCACAGCCAAGGCCTTTACCACGCGGCTGGAGCAGGAAAAATCTCTCGTTGATGTCGCCGACAAGGTCGAAAATGCCTTTGACGAGCCGGGAAACAGGCCAAAGCTTGGGTTGCTGGAGAAGGAACTGCGCTTGCTGCAGGGAGAGTCACCGCTGATCCATCGCGTGGTTGACCGCGAAACGGTTGCAGCCGTGACTGCCCGTTGGACCGGCATTCCCGTGGGCCGCCTTGTGCGCAGTCTTGTTGAAGCCGTGCAGACACTTGAAGCGCGCCTTCAGGAGCGCGTCGTCGGGCAGGATCAGGCTATTGCCCTCATTTCGGATGCAATGATCACAGCGCGCGCCAATCTTGGTGACGACAGGCGCCCGCCAGGTGTCTTCCTGATGGTCGGAACGTCAGGTGTTGGTAAAACTGAAACAGCTCTTGCGCTTGCCACGATGCTTTATGGCGGTGACCAGAATCTGACGATCATCAACATGTCGGAGTTCAAGGAAGAGCATAAAGTTTCACTTCTTCTTGGCTCGCCGCCCGGCTATGTGGGTTATGGAGAGGGCGGCATACTCACCGAAGCCGTGCGCAAACGGCCGTATGGTGTCTTGCTTCTCGATGAGATCGACAAGGCACATCCGGGTGTTCAGGATATTTTCTATCAGGTCTTCGACAAGGGTATGTTGAAGGACGGTGAAGGCCGGGACATCGATTTCAAGAATACGACCATCCTGATGACAGCCAATACAGGCACGAATACTTTGACAGCTCTTGCCGCTGATCCCGATACGATGCCGGAAGGCCAAGCTTTGGTTGATATGTTGCAGCCTGAGTTACTTGGGCAGTTCAAGCCGGCATTTCTTGGCCGGGTAACAATCGTGCCGTATAAGCCTCTGGATGATAAAGTTCTCGCCATGATTGCGAAATTGCAGATCAACAAGGTCCGCAAGCGCTTGCGTGATTCTTACAAGGCAGAGCTTTCCATTTCCGACAAAGCGACAGAGGCGCTCATTGCGCGTTCCAAGGCTGTGGAAACTGGTGCGAGAGCGATTGAATCAACAATATCACGTGAGTTGCTTCCAAAACTTTCTCGCAATATATTGGAATTGACACTGGAGAATTTACATCCGGAAGTTGTACATGTAGATACAGATGATGCCGGGGGGTTTCTTGTTTCCATTGACCCGGTGAAACTATTGCAGGATCCGCCTGAACATCCGTCACAAAAGGATGGTAGGGGGTGAATATGTTGCCCGTGTTCTACTTGGGCAATTCCAGAGAGAGGGTATATCCCGCAAGTCCTACTGACTCAAGGAGCTTAGACAATGCCGATTTACTTGCAGATTGACGGAATCAAGGGTGATGCGACCCAGGAAACGCATAAACAGTGGATGGATATCGAAGCCATTCATTTTAA
>NZ_FNIY01000020.1 GCF_900104355.1 Phyllobacterium sp. OV277
GCGGCGCGACAGTTGGATTGAGAAACGAAGAGAAGGCAGACTACAGGAGCAAGCTGCCACGGCTCTATTCACTGTCACCGGTCCGGGCTGCGATGGTGAAGTCTCCGCCCTGCCCGGCGACGCACCTCGGCATCTCTCGGGATGACATTTCTACTTTGCATACAACGCGACATTTCAACTTGGCTGCCACATTGTGTCGCTTTGGGGCACATTCTATTTTCAACTGCAACAGATGCTAAACCCGCTTTGTTTTCAGGAAGATGCATACTCTCTCCGCTATGACAGCGATGCGTCGCACTGGATATTCCCTTTGTTTGGCGATAACACAGCGACAGACAACCAAAGGCCGCGACATATAGGTGATGGCAATCATGATCAGATTCAGACCCATGCTTAAAACTGAGTTTGAAGCTTACTATCTGGGCTATTTTATCCCTGACTATGCGGCTGAGATTTCGTCGAATTATGATCTTTCAAGCGATGAGGCAATTGCTCAAGCCAAGCGCGAGATTGCAGAAGATTTGCCAAATGGCCCGGAAACAGAAGGCCAGACGCTAGTCTGTATCCTTGATGTTCAAGGCAGCGATGAACAGGTTGTCGGTTATCTCTGGTTTCGCGCGGACCCCGTATCAAGCTCGGCCTTCATCAATGATATTTATGTCTTTCCCCATTTTCAGAACAAAGGTTATGGCAAGGCCACCCTGAGCGCGCTTCAGGACGTATTGGATGCGATGGGTATTCAACACCTGCGTCTGCGCGTGGCCGCCGATAACGAACGGGCCAAACATGTTTATGAATCCACCGGATTTCGCCTGACCGGGTTCAATATGACCAAGCGGATTGGCAAAGGGTAATATCCGCTTTCGCGGCAATTATTTTGTATCAGGTACAATGAATCACGAGATTGTATATGGATATCGTATAATCTCAGGTTTATATCGGTGGTCGTTTCCCCACGGCTGACCGCCGTTTGCAAATCCGCGACATTCTCTTTCTGATATGTACGCGCTATTGAGAGCGACCCCGACCATGTCGGACCAAACTTGCCAGAGCCCGCAGGCTCTGCCGATTACGACCCAAGCGCCTGAAATCCAGAAGACAGGTCCGAACTTCCGCACCATCGCGCTTATTGTTGCCAGTGCCATGTTCATGGAACAGCTCGATGCGACGGTGCTGGCAACGGCATTGCCGACCATGGCCCGCGACTTCGGCGTTCAGCCACCAGCGATGAGTCTCGCCCTCACATCTTATCTGCTCAGCCTCGCGATCTTTATTCCGGCGAGTGGCAAGATCGCGGACCGGTTTGGATCGCGGACAGTTTTCAGCGTCGCCATACTGGTTTTTGTCTTTGGCTCAATCCTTTGCGCGCAGGCGCCGGATTTGCGCTTTCTCGTTCTTGCCCGAATTATTCAGGGGCTCGGCGGTGCGATGATGATGCCGGTTGGCCGTCTCGTGCTTATGCGCAGCGTTGCGCGTAAGGATCTTGTCTCGGCCATGTCGTGGTTGCTCGTCCCTGCACTCGTCGGTCCAATTCTGGGACCGCCCGTTGGCGGGCTGATCGTGACTTATTTCGACTGGCGCTGGATCTTTTATATCAACGTGCCGATCGGATGCCTTGGTTTTATCCTCGTCACACGGTTCATCGAAAATGTGAAAGGCGAAGCCACCGGTCCTTTCGATTTCCTTGGTCTTATCCTTTCAGGCATTTCGCTCGGCTCTCTTCTTTTCGGCTTCGAAATGGCAAGCCGTCCGGGTGAAGGCAAAGTGGCCGCACTGCTGGTTGTGATTGGCGTCGTCTTTGGTGCCGGTTATCTGGCACATGCCAAGCGCCACCCCTCTCCCATCCTCGACTTCTCGCTCATGCGTGTCAGCAGTTTCAGCACATCGGTTATCGCGGGTTCGCTGACGCGTATCACACAGGGCGCGCAGCCTTTCCTGCTGCCTCTCATGCTGCAATTGGGTTTTGGCCTATCCGCCGCGCGGGCGGGCGGTATCATCGTTGCCACGGCACTCGGCTCAATGATCATGAAGGCTGTTGCACCGAAAATTCTCAGGAATTTTGGTTTTCGCGCGAGCCTTATCGTCAATGGTCTGGTTGCAACATTTGGCTATGCGCTTTGCGCCGCGTTCCGTCCGGATTGGCCGCTCCCGCTGATCTTCGGCATTTTGATGTGCTGCGGATTTTTCATGTCGTTCCAGTTCACAGCCTACAACACCGTCGCCTATGATGAGATCGGACGCGAACGCATGAGCTCGGCGACCAGTTTCTACACGACATTCCAGCAGCTCATGCTGTCGCTTGGCATCTGCGTTGGAGCATTGGCACTATCCGGGTCGATGCTGGTCAGAAGCCACGCAACGCCCGAACTTGGTGATTTCTCCGCGGCTTTTCTCGTTGTGACAGCGATCTCATTGACGGCGACGATCTGGAATCTGCGCTTTTCGCGCTCAGCAGGATCAGACATTAGTGGCCATACGAAGGGCGTAGCCAAGGCTCCGGCGGAATGACGCCAGGTCACTCTCGTCTCACTTGAACTTGATTGGTGCCTCTCTGGCCCATCCGGTAGTGATAGAGCCCGACAGCCAGCGGACGTTTTGACGACACGATGGAGTTTCAACCACTATTCTCTACCCGATAAAGCGTTCCAGCACTGAGGTTGGCACGCAGGGCTATGTCGTGTCTCGCTCATTCATCTCATCGGCCGTCGGATAAACAAAGGAGCAAGAGCATGCACTTCAAGTATGGTTTGGATCGGATATCCGTGGCGATGCTATTCGCGCTTGGTGCCGCGATGGCAACACTGCCGGCGCAGGCGCAAACATCGGCTGATCAACGTGTGAGAGTGCGCGGAACGGTCAGCAGTATCGATGCGACGACACTGACCGTGAAGACCAGAGAAGGTGCGACAACGAAGGTCGCGCTTAAATCAGGCTGGCAGGTGGCGGGCGTCGTCAAGGCATCGGTTGATGATATCAAGCCCGGCGACTTCGTCGGTATTGCATCGCTTCCCAAAGCCGATGGCGGCGATGGTGCGCTCGAAGTTCTAATCTTCCCGGCGGCCATGAAAGGCACAGGCGAAGGAAGCTATTCGTGGGATCTGAAACCGAACAGCTCGATGACAAACGCCACGGTGGCAGACGCGGTCAAATCAGTTGACGGGCGTACAGTAACGGTCAAATATCAGGGCAAGGATAAGAAAATCTCCATTGCCGATGGCACGCCAATCGTTACCTTCGCCCCCGCAACAACGGCGGATCTGACCCCCGGCGCTGTCGTGTTTGTACCCGGCGAAAAAGCGGCTGATGGTGCCATTTCCACAAGCCGTGTTGTAGTGGGCACCAAAGGCGTGGTTCCACCCATGTAATTTTCCGTTTGTTCATCTGACGGCGAAATCAACCCATCTGAAAATAGCAACACCCGATATGTCAGTATTGTTGACATATCGGGTGTTTTGCGTTGCTATGGCTTAACAACAGCCGGGAGGAAGACATGGGCGATTGGGATGCTCTCTATGCTACGCGTACAAAAAACATGCGTGCGTCTGAGATACGTGAACTGCTGAAACTGCTTGATCAGCCTGATATCATATCCTTTGCTGGCGGTATTCCGGACCCTGCCCTCTTCCCCAAGGAAGCGATCAAGGAAGCCTACGACGCGATCATCAGCAAGAATGCGGACGTTGCTTTGCAATACTCGGTGAGTGAAGGCTATCGCCCGCTGCGCGAATGGCTGGTTCAGCACATGGCGTCAATCGGTGTGCCCTGCAGCATCGACAATATCGTCATCACGACAGGCTCACAGCAGGCTCTCGATTATCTTGGCAAGCTGTTCATATCGCCCGGCGATACGGTGCTGACGACATGGCCCACCTATCTCGGCGCGTTGCAGGCGTTTAACGCTTACGAACCCCGCTATGACCGTCTCAACCCAGAACTGGGGAACATGACGCCCGCTGCCTATCGCGACGGTGCCAAAGCTGCTGGCGGTAATGTCAGGCTCGCCTATCTCACAGCTGATTTCTGCAACCCGACTGGCGAAACGATCAGCCGCGATGGCCGCATCCGATTGATTGAACTGGCACACGAACTCGACATACCGCTGATTGAAGATGCCGCCTATCAGGCATTGCGCTTTGATGGCGAACCTGTCCCCTCAATGCTTGCCCTCGACTGCGAGCGGGAAGGAAATATCGAGAGTACGCGTGTCATCTATTCCGGCAGTTTCTCCAAGACACTCACACCCGGTTTGCGTGTGGGCTGGATTTGTGCCGCAAAGCCGGTGGTTGCCAAATTGGTCCTGATCAAACAGGCGGCTGATCTTCACAGCCCGACCATCAATCAGATGGCGATCCATCATGTGGCTGAGCGGTCATTCGACAAACAGGTGGAGAAGGTTCGCGACAGTTACCGCAAGCGCCGGGATTATATGCTGGATGCCCTCGCCCGCTTCATGCCTGAAGGTGTGACATGGACAAAGCCTGAGGGCGGTATGTTCGTCTGGGTCACCTTGCCTGAGGGTATGGACGGTGCAGCCCTCCTCGCACAGGCGTTGCAGAAAGTACGGGTGGCGTTTGTTCCCGGCTTTGCATTCTTTGCCGATGGTACGGGTAAGAACACCATCCGGCTCAATTTCTCCCTGCCCAATAAGGAAGCAATTGAAACGGGCATTTCCCGGCTTGGAAAACTGATTGCTGAAGAGGCCGCCTAGAGCCTTTCCGGCAGATCGACTATGCTGCGGGGAGCCTGATTGCAAAACGGGCCCCCTCGGGGGTGTCCTGCAGCTCGATCGTGCCGTCATGCCCCCTGACCAATGCCGCGGCAATACCAAGTCCGAGACCGGTGCCACCGCTTTCGCGCCGCGTGGTAAAGAAAGGTTCGAAGATACGGCCCTTGTTGCCGGGTGAAATCCCGCTGCCATCGTCACTTGCCGTAAGGGTTACAATTTCAGGCCCAGCCCCTGCATTAAGCGTGAAGCGCGTGGCGCCATGGCGCGCGGAATTATCGGCCAGATTGGAAAGGATGATAGCCGCGTTCTCGGCAGACATGCGAAAGCGGATGTCTGGGCCAGCACCAATCTGAACTGACATTCGCTTGTCCGGAACAAGCATTTCAACCACTTCGCCAAGAGACGTCGTTTCGCCGGTTGAATGCATGCTCTCGGCGCGGGCGAGTTCGATCAATCGGCGGACCAGCCGGTTTAACCTGTCCGTATCGGCAATGATATTGCTGTAAAACCGGACCCGCTTTTCCTGTCCCATCTCGTCTCCGGCATCGCGGAGCAATTCAGCTGCACCTTGAATTGCAGTCAGAGGCGATTTGAGTTCATGCGAAACATGGGTGGCAAAAGTTCGTATTGTGTCTGACCGGGCCTGTAGCTTGTGGGCCATATCAAGGAACGCATTTGAAAGCTCGGCCATTTCACGCGTCCCATGACGATGCAGCGGGCCAACGGCACTCCTGTCACCGGCGGAAATTCGCGCTGTCCGGTCGATCAACTCGTAGATCGGCCGGCTGATGGTGCGGATAAAGACAAAGGCGATGATCAGCGTGACACCGAATATGGTAAGAGCGGCCAGTATCACCTTGCCGCGTTCGCTGTAGAGGTGTTTGACAATGTTATTGGGTGTTCTGGACGCGTAGACAACGCCGGCAACGCGATCCCCAAGAATGACGGGGATTGCCGCAAAGACGCGCACGCGCGTACCCCGGCTGACCGAGTAGATTGGCGGAACCGGCGAATCCAGAACGCGCGTGCGCAATGCACTGGCATAGGTGCCGGACAGTGCAGTGCGAACCTCCTCGATATCCGCGAGCGACTTGCCGGCTTCGCCGCTTCCGGCAATGACGACCCCGGAAGGATCAAGCAGCCGGAAACCGGCAAGTGTGATTGTCTGGGTATCGGTCAGAATTCCGGTAAGGCGCGCGCCGATTGCAACGAAGGCGGGATCAACTGTAGCTGGAACAGAGTCCGGTCGGCGTGGCAGTACAGGGTCAATAGCAAGGTCGAGGCGTGGCTCGATGGGGTGGTAGCGTTCGTCCACGCTGCTGCCAGCCGCAGGAACAGGCATTTCGCCAAGCTTTTCACGGGGAATATCGGCGTCGCGTACTTCACGCGCATAGATTGCAGCGATAGCGGCTCCTTGCGCGATAAGCTCAGCCTCCGTTTGCCGGATGAGCTGGTTTTCATAGAGGCGAAAGAAAAACAGGCCGACAAAGGGCAGAACCATGACCGTCATCAGAATGACGAGTACCACCAGTCCTAGTCGCGGTCGCCATTTCTCGCTCATGGGCCGCACCGGCCAAGCCGGAAGCCAACCCCATGAACCGTTTCAATGGCGTCTGTGCAGCCCACAGCGGCAAATTTGGCACGAATGTTGCGGATATGGCTGTCTACCGTTCGATCGGACACATGAATATTGACCGCATGACTGGCACCCATGATCTGGTCGCGGCTTAAAACATGCGCCGGTTTATTCAGCAAACTTTTGATCATGGCGAATTCGATCGAGGTCAAATCGAGGTCATGCCCGGAAAAGTTTACGGAATGCCGAGCGGGATCAAGTGTCAGAAGACCATGGATCAAGGGTTTTGGGTCCGGGCCGATTTCGGCCGCAACTGGACGGGCTCGCCGCAGGATGACATTGACCCGCGCAACCAGTTCACGCGGGCTGAATGGCTTTGTCACATAGTCATCGCCGCCCATCTCCAGCCCGAGAATGCGATCAATCTCTTCATCACGGGCCGAGAGAAACAGGATTGGGACAGTCGACGTCTTGCGTAGTTCACGGCAGACGTCGAGCCCGTCCATCTCTGGCATGCCAATATCCAGCACCAGAAGATCAGGTGCCTTTTGCTGGGCCATGCGCAGCGCGGCAATACCATCTGCCGCGACATCCGCTATCATACCGGCTTTTTCCAACGCAAAGCAGATCACTTCGCGAATATGCGGGTCGTCATCTGCCACAAGAATGCGTTGAGCCATAGGTTCGTCTTTCAGTGTTCACCCGGCACGAAATCCGGTCGTGAGGGTGACGTGGGATTCGCCTCTAGATAGCGGGAAAGACGCCATCCGCGAAAGGTCCAGGCACGCCAGTTCTCGAAATACCGGCGTTGTTGTCTGACGAGCCCTTGCCGTTCCTCTTCCAGTACACGGGCCGTTTGCACGTCTGCGGGAGGCATTGCCACCATCATGCTATCCATAGCCGGAATAGCATCAGGACCGAGCAATGTAAGGTAGTTGATATCGACATTGAACTCTCCTCCATTCATCGCACGGCTGTGTTTTACGTTATATTCGGCAATTAAAGCCGCGAAATTGATAAAGCAGCACACATAAAGTGTTGCAGAAAGCGTCAGAAGATTGGCGGCAAACAGCCATTCATTCGATTTTCCAAGTGCAATGCGAACCATGATCAACACAAGCCCGGCGGCCACCAGAAGCATCCAGATGAATGCGGCCATACGCCAATAGGTCAGCGAGTAGATACTGACATAAAGATCAAGACGCAGGATGGATGAGATGACAAGCACGACATTCTGGGCTGTCCACAGATAGACCAGAGCACGGATGCTGCGGTCCGCCGATGTCGCACTGCCCGGCCGCATCGCCACAAGGACAAATCCGGCTGCAAGCAATGCCGTTGCAATCAGCGGATAAGCACCGCTATGGGCATAGCTGGCATAGGTCACACCATCGGGCAAAGCAGCGCCGCCCCAAAGATAGGTGGCATCGAGCGCTGTCTGGATTGCAAACAATGCGTTGAAGAGCAGGAGCGCGCGCAGAATTGCTCCCTTGCCAAAGACAATGTCTTCGATGTTGGTGCCATCCATCTTCATCGATGGTACGGACGCCAAGGGATTGACCAGTGATTTGCGCGTATTTCGCGTGCGCCGGATCTGTAGCCGTGGCCGCAGGAATGCCCAGCTTCCGGCAATGAATAGCAGCCAGAACAGGCTGCGCCATATGCCGATGAGGTCAAAGATTGTCCAGAAATCAATGAGAGATAGCCAATGCTCGATCACCGGATTGGCAACGCCGAACAAAGTGATGAAAACCCCCGCCAGAATGAGTGGCATCAACCATACGGCAATACTGGCAAAGCGGATTGCACGCTTGCCAACACGTCTGATGACGGTTCGCCAGCGAATGAAATCCCTGATGAACCTGATAGGTGCAACAAGCAGAAACATTGCCATCTGCCGGGCGATAGCAGCCACGCCTGTACGCAAACGTTTTGCCGTGGCCAGTGCAAAAAGACCAAGCGAGATAATGGCGATGGAAATAGAGAGCCCGGTGACGTCTTCAACGAGCGGAGCAAGCCCGGCGATCAGGAGCGTAAATCTGATTGCCTGCACCCAGCCCTTGGCTGGGGCAGGATTGGCTACAACGATTGCAATTGCCAGCAGCACGGCCAGAATCAGCAGCGACACTCCGACATATTGGTCATAAAGCAGAAAATCAGCAGCGGCGGTCAGGAAAAGAGCAAGTCCTATTCGCGTTGGAAAGCTCGGTTGGAGTGTTTTGGACGTGATCATGTTTTGTGACCCTTGGCGTCGCTGCGGTTAACAGGCGGATTGGATGAAGCTCTGAACGGGAGGATTGTGGCGCCAGGGAGTGGCGTTGGCGGATCAACAAGCCACCAGCCATCGGCAAGAAGCCGTGAAGGCAAAGAGTGTTTGATGTGATGAGTGGGTTCTGAGGGCGTTTGCATGCGGGCTTTGTGCTTGCGAACAAAGGACGGCCTGTGTTGCGGTGGAGGAGAATTTCAGCAGTTTCGTGCAGAAATTGTGCAGGCGTGTTGAAGTGATGGGGCCAACAATCAGCTTGTGTCGAGCAAGTTGAAGAAACCCCCTGTCAAGATGTGGCAACAGACAGTGTGTTTGCAGCCATCAGTAGCAACTTATTAACCTTCATTTTCTATTCGATAAGGCAAGTTTACGAGCAACATCCAATCGCTTCGCTTGCAGGTATCATGCGTATTCCAAGAACAAATTTCTCAATGAAGTCAGATGATTACGTAGACGAGTATGGCGATGTGAACGAATCGCCTGCGTCTATACCGGCACCTATGGCCGCAAAACCTTACGTGCCGGAGCCAGCACCGGCACCGGTTCAACGCCAAGCTGCTCCCAACGCACGCGCTGCGGCGCCGTCACCTTACGAGCCGGTATCCACAAGACGCTCCGTTGAAGCGCCTGCCTTGGCCACGCCAAGTGCAGTAACGCGCGCGCCAGTGCGGGCGGCCGTTACCCTTGAACCCGATACGGACCCGTCTGCACCTATTTCCAAGCGCATGTTCTCGCTTTCTGCCAATGTACGGTTCACGCGCACACCGGATGCTGTTTTGAACAAGCATCGCAGCGGAACGGAAAACGCAGCGCCTGTACCTGCCGTCAAACCTGACAAATCCGTCGCCGTGTCAAAAACGCCAATGGAGCCAGCGCGTGCCTCTGTGAATGTCTCGCCCGAAAAGAAGATCGCCACCACAAATGTCGCTCACGAAAAGGCCCCTGCCCCAATTGAGGCTAGCCTGCTTCGCGGCCCGGCATTTCCTGCAAGCTACGCCACGCCCGTGGTGACCCATGCCCCGGTTGTTCGCGAGAGCCGGCCCAGCCTGCAGGTGGCTGGCGCGCAGTCTGTGCCGCACAAATCCGGACCACTTGACTATCTTTCGGATTTTGCATTCTGGGAATCGATGGAATTTTCCGGCGGTGTTGCCCCGATCCCCGCTGCGTCTGCATCGCAGGCCGTGCGCAAAATTGCGCCAGATGCCATCACAGCTTTGTTCCGCGTGGTTGAACTGCGGCAGCCGCATCAACAGGTCGCTGCAACGGCGGTGCCTGCAACGCCCATGCCATTGCCTGTCGCTCCCCTTGTTCCGGTCGCGCCGAAGGTTGTTGCGCCTGCTGTGCCCTTGCATCAGCCAGAACGCGTCGTTGAAAAAGCGGTGATTGTAAAACCGATCATCGTAGCACCGGAACCCGTGGTTGCGGCTGTTGTGGAAACTGCGCCAGCTCCACAGCTTGCAGTAGCGGTCGAAGAGAAGCCGTCACGCCTTCAGGTAATGGTTCGTCAGGAGCAGCCCGTTATCGTTCCCGCACGTCTCACACCGCTACCGGTCCAGTCCTATGGCGAAACCTATGAGCGCCCGCCGCTATCCCTGTTGCAGGAACCGGCGGAGCGTACGGAAGTGGTCATTACGCAGGAAGCGCTGGAACAGAATGCCGGACTTCTGGAGAGTGTACTGGAGGATTTCGGCATACGCGGCGAGATTATTCATGTGCGCCCCGGCCCCGTGGTCACACTTTATGAATTCGAGCCCGCACCCGGCATCAAGTCTTCACGTGTCATTGGTCTTGCTGATGATATCGCCCGTTCCATGTCCGCCCTGTCGGCTCGTGTTGCGGTGGTGCCGGGACGCAATGTCATTGGCATCGAATTGCCGAACGCGATCCGCGAGACGGTATATTTCCGCGAGATGATCGCATCAGCAGATTTCACGAGTACCAAACTCAAGCTGGCGCTTTGCCTTGGTAAGACCATTGGCGGTGAACCTGTCATTGCCGAGCTTGCAAAAATGCCTCACCTGCTGGTGGCCGGTACAACCGGTTCGGGCAAGTCTGTCGCCATCAACACGATGATCCTCTCGCTGCTCTACCGGCTGACACCGGAAGAATGCCGTTTGATCATGGTCGATCCGAAAATGTTGGAACTGTCGATTTATGACGGCATTCCGCACCTGCTGACCCCTGTCGTAACAGACCCCAAAAAGGCGGTTATGGCTTTGAAATGGGCAGTTCGGGAGATGGAAGACCGCTACCGGAAGATGTCAAAACTTGGAGTGCGCAACATTGACGGCTTTAACGCCCGTGCTGCACAGGCCAAGGAAAAAGGCGAGACGGTGATGTGCACTGTTCAAACAGGTTTTGACAAGGGAACTGGCGAGGCCATTCATGAACAGGAAGCCCTCGATCTGACACCGATGCCTTATATCGTTGTGATTGTCGACGAAATGGCCGATTTGATGATGGTGGCGGGCAAGGACATTGAAGGCGCCATTCAGCGCTTGGCCCAGATGGCCCGCGCTGCCGGTATCCATCTGATCATGGCAACACAGCGCCCGTCGGTCGATGTTATCACCGGTACAATCAAGGCGAATTTTCCGACCCGCATCTCGTTTCAGGTGACATCGAAGATCGACAGTCGCACTATTCTCGGTGAACAGGGCGCGGAACAATTGCTTGGTCAGGGCGATATGTTGCACATGGCCGGTGGCGGACGGATTTCCCGTGTACACGGACCGTTTGTGTCTGATGAGGAAGTTGAACGTGTCGTGGCGCACCTGAAGGCACAGGGTCGCCCTGATTATCTCGACACGGTCACAGCCGATGAGAGTGAAGAGGAAGAACCTGAAGCGGAGACCGGAGGAGCCGTCTTCGATAAGGGCTCTGTTGCGGCTGAAGACGGCAATGAACTTTATGACCAGGCGGTCAAAGTGGTCATGCGCGACAAGAAATGCTCCACCTCCTATATCCAGCGCCGCTTGCAGATCGGCTATAACAGAGCTGCATCGCTGGTGGAACGCATGGAAAAGGAAGGGCTGGTCGGACCGTCCAACCATGTGGGAAAGCGGGAAATTCTCTCGCATAACCGGGACAATGCGCCATTCGCCAATGGCGACATGCCGGACTAGTTCTTAAAGTAAAAGACGCGGGTGCTCTTGCGTCTCCACCGCCGCTATGTCATGACGCGCGTCCTTGATTTGGGCGCGCGGTGTCCATTCGACGGGCCTTGTCCCGATTTCTGACATTCATGGCATAAAGGAGCGCGGCAATGGCTCAGGCGCTGGGTTTCGACTTTGGCACGACCAACACGGTTTTGGCATTGGCGGATGGAACAACGACACGCTCATTGTCATTCACCAATGCGACCGGCACGGCCGACAGCATGCGCACGGCGCTGTCTTTCATGAAAGACCCTGTTGCCGGTGCAGCGGCATTGAAGGTTGAAGCGGGACATGCCGCAATCCGCCAGTTCATCGATAATCCCGGCGAAAGCCGTTTTTTGCAGTCCATCAAGACATTTGCCGCAAGTGCGCTCTTTCAAGGCACTTTGATTTTTGCCAAGCGCCATACATTTGAAGATCTGATGGAAATTTTCGTGCGGCGGTTAAAGACCTATGCCGGCGATGAATGGCCAGGGGATGTCAAACGTATTGTCACCGGCAGGCCAGTGCATTTTGCCGGTGCCAATCCCGATCCTGCGCTGGCAACCGCGCGCTATAACGAGGCGCTGACCCGTTTCGGCTTTCCTGAAATCCACTATGTCTACGAACCAGTGGCCGCAGCGTTCTATTTCGCCCAAAATCTCAAGGCTGATGCGACCGTTCTCGTGGCGGATTTCGGCGGCGGGACGACCGACTATTCGCTCATCCGCTTCGAGAAAAAGGCCGGTAAACTCAGTGCAACACCAATCGGTCATTCCGGTGTCGGTATTGCCGGGGATCATTTCGACTCGCGGATGATTGACAGCATCGTTGCACCGCAAATCGGCAAGGGAAGCTATTTCAAGAGCTTCGACAAGACACTCGAAGTGCCCTCCTCCTACTATGCCAATTTCAGCCGCTGGAACCAGCTTTCCATTTTCAAGACAACACGGGAGTTTTCTGAGCTGAAGAAGCTGGTTCGCTCCAGCCTTGAGCCGGAGAAGCTCGAGGTTTTCGTTGATCTCGTCGATCATGACGAAGGCTATCCGCTCTATCAGGCCGTTTCGGCAACCAAGATGGCGCTGTCCACAGCTGATGAGGCAGAGTTCAACTTTGAACCATTGGGACGTGGTGGCCGAAAGATGATCAAGCGCAGCGACTTTGAAGAGTGGATTGCGACCGATCTGACGCGTATCGAAGGCGCGCTTGACGATGTTCTTGAGAAGACCCACACGGCGGTGGGTGATATCGACAAGGTCTTCCTGACCGGCGGCACATCCTTCGTCCCGGCGGTTCGGCGCATATTCACCGAACGCTTTCCACAGGACAAAATCGAGAGCGGCGGCGAGCTGCTTTCAATCGCGCATGGATTGGCGCTCATTGGGGAGCGCGACGACATTCCGCAATGGACTGCCTGATCTGGTCAGGCCACAGCCTTTTAGGGCTGGATATCAGATATCAAACTTCTTCCAGAGGGACGTCTTTTGAGCCGTCTCTGGAGAACGTTCAGTGTTGTTGCAGAAAGTCAGCAGGGATTTGTCATCAACCCGCTGGTTGATTCCTGCCTGCGTCGTGGAGGCGGTTACCATCATGGTATCCGGCCAGTTGGACTCATAACCTACCGCTGTCGTGGCAACCAACGCTGCACAGAGCGCCAAGCTTAGCAGATAGATCCGCCCCAGATTCTTTGGTCCTTCAGTCCGTTCTGTTACATATTCCGGTTCACGATCGACATTGCTTCTATGCATGATGAATCTCCGGATAGTTTTAAAGCGTTGAATGCAGGTCATTCGATTTGAATGGCCGCCAGAAATACGGACGCAATAGAGGCAAGTTTTTGACCGATGCGAACACATCAAAATCAACTCTTATTGATTGGAATAATGGAGTAAATTTTAACGGCTTTTCGGCCGCCTAATTGGGAGCCCGGATGAAAATTGTCGTGCTTGTTCTTGGGTCAGAGCGGGAGATTGTGCGCTTTGCGCGCCATGAGGCATTCCGGATCGCCGGGCATGCAGGAACGGCACACGTCAGGGCGTACATCGTAAATTCCGCAAGCTGTGGTCTTGCCGATCTCGCCCGTTAATGCGGAGCAGCGAACACCCACGCAGCGCATGCCGCTCTCGTCGCTAGCGACATATTTGGCAGGAATAAGCGCAAGCTGCTCGTCGTCCTCGATGGAGAATCTCGGCCACTGCGATGAATAGCAGCAACAGGCGCCGCAGGTCTGGCAATCATAAATCTCGCCTGCATCCATGCGTTTTATTTGCCCTTGCGTTTGCGTGCAGGCGTCTTGGATGTTGCATTGAACAGATCACTATCGCCTGCCTCGGCATCTGAGCCTGCCGCGTCCTGTTCAATCTTCTCGGGCTTGGGTGCCTTTGCCGGTGCCGGACGCTCGCTTGTTGCAGGGTCCTTGGCAGTAAACTTGATAGCCATGGTTCAATCCTCTCATGTTCGCCCTGATGAGCGATAGGGATTGCCGATGCAGGCCGCCAGCGCAGGAAGGGAGCTGTTGTTTAACCCGTATGAACCACGGATACTAGGCTTGAGGCCGATTTATCTGGGGAAGCGGCATAAGACCATCGGCGAATATCTACGATACGGCCATTAGCTTTTTCGCCTTTGCGGCAGGCGCCTGAGCCAGAATGTCCTTCTTGCGAAACGAGTCGACGATGGCTGTCAGCGTCATTGTTCCAGCTGCGACCAGATCAAAAGATTTATTAAGCCGCATCCATTCGGACAGCAGTCCACTCATCGCACTTTGTAGTGAGCGTGCTGCAATTTCGGGCCGCCATTCGCTTGAAAGCATCCCGCGTTTCTTGGCAAGCGTTGTCAAACGCAAGAGCATCTGATGCACCTCTTCGTTAAGCGTGCGAAGCCGTTCCAGAACCTGCGCCATCTCGCCCACATATTCACAGCGTTGGGTGATAATGGTGAAAACACGCTGCTTGCGCTGATCTCCCGCAAAATTCTCAAGGCAGAAAATACCGGCATCCAGGGCAATATCGAGAGGGTTGCCGACCTCGCAATGAAATGCCTTGGTCAGCAGGTCATCCTGCGGGAGCCGTACCCGCTCGACCACTTCCTGATAGAGTTCGATCTTGTCCTTGAAGTGGAAATAAATAGCGCCACGCGTGACACCCGCGTGCGCGGCAATCTGATTGAGTGTCGATTGATTGACACCATGTTCCAAAAAGACCGCCTCCGCAGAATCCAGAATGGATTCACGCGTTTCTCCGGCCTCGGCTTTGGTCCTGCGCATAACGCCTCCTTCGCTCGGGTGATCCCTCCTGGGGAAGCCGGAACATCGTCCGTCAGTTATGATCCCGCGGCCTTGTCGTACCGCCGGTTCGATAACCCAAACGTGATCGCGTCCGGTCTGTTTTCGGACACAATATCACGCTTTCTTATATTTACAATCACGGATGTATGTTTGTACATGCACCCAGATATTCCTCGGACAAGCGAATCCTCCCAATGACTTTGCTCGGCACCCGTTTCCTTCCCCTTTTTCTTGTTACAAGCATGACACTGGCATTCAGTTTGCCGGCTAATGCTCAGCAGGCTGGTGGCAAGGCCCCTCCCCCGCCGCAGGTAACGGCAGTTGCCGTTCATCCGGAGGAAGTGGACCTTTCCTACCAATATGCTGCGCGCATCACAGCCTATCGCGATGTGCAGGTGCGCGCCCGTGTCGGCGGCATACTTATGAAGCGCAATTTCGTGGAAGGCTCGGAAGTCAAGGCAGGGGAGCTGCTTTTCGAGATCGATCCTGCTCCATACGAAGCAGAACTCGCCCGTGTGCAGGCTCAGTTGCAACAGGCGCAGGCACAATATGCACAATCCGTTCGTGATGCGGATCGTGCCCAGACGCTGGTGGATCAGAAAGTCCAGAGTACAGCAGCACGCGATACGGCAATGTCTACACGAGATCTCAATGCTGCTGCGGTTGCGGCGGCTAAAGCGCAGGTGAGAACAGCTGAACTCAACCTGCAATACACGAAGGTCACCGCGCCCATCAATGGCGTGACGAGCCGCGAGCAGGTTTCGGAAGGCAGTCTTATTGGCACGGATGCCTCTTCAAGCTTGCTGACCTCCATTACCCAGACCGATCCTGTTTATATCAACTTCTCCTTCACGGATACGGAAGCCGCCGAAATCCGCCGTCTGCTTGACGAACGCAAGGCCAAGGGGCTGGAAGCCAACAAGCTTTCGGTCAAACTCTCCTTTGGCGACGGAACTGTCTATAATCATTTCGGTACAATCGACTTTACCTCCAGTAGCCTTGATCTGGAAACGGGTACGCTGGGCGTGCGGGCCATTATCGACAATCCGGATCGGCGCCTCCTGCCCGGGCAGTTTGTCCGCGCGACTGTCACTGGTGTGACTGTCAATGACACCATTGTCATTCCTGAAGCTGCGCTGATGCAGGGGCCTAAAGGTCAGTTTGTCTATGTGGTGAACAATGAGGGCAAGGCGGAAGTTCGCCCCCTCAACCTTGGTCAGCAAGTCGCCAAAGGCTGGATTGTCTTATCCGGTCTTAATGCCGGTGATCGTGTGGTCACAGAAGGCGTCATCAAGGTCAGGCCGGGACAGGCCGTTGCGGCGACCGATACTGTCAAACAGGCGCTGGTGACCCAATGAACCGTTTCTTCATTGATCGGCCGGTCTTCGCGGCCGTCATTTCGATTATCATCGTTCTGGCGGGTATTGTCGCGATCCGGGTCCTTCCGATCGCCCAATATCCTGAATTGACGCCGCCGCAGGTGGTGGTCAGCGCCAACTATCCGGGCGCCAGTGCCGAAACAATCGCGCAGACCGTTGCATCGCCGCTTGAACAGCAGATCAACGGTGTTGAAAACATGCTGTATATGCAGTCAACCAACTCGGCCAGTGGCCAGATGCAGCTGACGGTGACATTCGCGCTCGGCACCAATGCTGATCAGGCGACAATCAACGTCAACAATCGCGTGCAGCGCGCCACATCGACCCTGCCGCAAGATGTGACCCGACAGGGCGTGACCGTTGCCAAGCGCTCCACGTCGATTCTTGGCCTCGTGGCTATGTATTCCGAGGGCGGTCAGTTCGACCGCACCTATATCGGCAACTATGCCCTGCTTAACGTGGTTGATGATCTGAAACGTATTCCGGGCGTTGGTGATGCGCAGGTTCTGGGCAATCCAAATTACTCTATGCGTATCTGGCTGCGCCCGGACAAGCTGGCGCAATATAATTTGACCCCGACGGATGTGGCCACGGCCGTTCGTGAGCAGAATTCCCAGTTTGCCGCCGGCAAATTCGGTGACCAGCCCGATCCACAGTCGAATGCGTTCACCTATTCCGCTACAACGATGGGCCGCCTGCCTGATGCCAAGGCTTTCGAGAACATTATCCTGCGATCCTCTCCCAATGCAGCGACCTTGCGGCTGGGTGACGTTGCCCGGGTAGAGCTGGGCGCGCAAAGCTATGCGGTGGACAGCAAGCTCAACGGCACGCCTGCCATACCAATCGCGGTCTACCTGCAGCCGGGCGCCAATGCGCTCAACACGATGGATGCTGTGCGCTCCCGTATGGATGAGCTGAAAGCCGCCTTCCCCACGGGCATGGATTATTCGATCCCCTATAACACGACCAAATTCATTCAGGCGTCGATTGATGAGGTTGTTACGACATTCATCGAGGCGATTATCCTCGTTGTTCTCGTCGTCTTCATCTTCCTGCAAAACTGGCGAGCAACACTTATCCCCGTTATTGCCGTGCCGATCTCTATCATCGGCACATTTGCAGGCATGTATGTCCTGGGCTTTTCGATCAACCTCCTGACGCTCTTCGGTCTCGTGCTGGCGATCGGTATCGTGGTCGATGACGCGATTGTGGTTCTGGAGAACGTCGAACGTATCATGTCGACGGAAAAACTGCCGCCGCGCGAGGCAGCGATCAAGGCGATGAGCGAAGTGACCGGTCCTGTGGTCGCCATCGTGCTGGTTCTTTGCGCCGTGTTCGTACCTGTCTCCTTCATGGGCGGACTAGCGGGCGCAATGTACAAGCAGTTTGCTGTCACGATTGCCATGTCGGTGACAATCTCCGGCATTGTCGCGCTGTCGCTGACACCCGCACTCTGCGGCCTGATCCTGAAGCCCGGCCATCACGAACCGGCCCTCCCCTTCCGCATCTTTAACCGGGCTTTTGAACGCATAGCATCAGGCTATACTTCTGGCGTGCGGTTTCTGATCAAGCGGGTCGCCATTGGCCTGACACTGTTTGCCTTCCTGATCGGCGGCACAGCCTACATGTTTTACAAAATACCGGGTTCGCTGGTGCCTGATGAAGATCAGGGTGTGCTCTTGAGCGTTGCGGTGCTTCCGCCCGCGGCTTCGCTGACGCGAACCAAAGCTGCGATGGAACAATCATCGCAGAATTTGGCCAAGCATCCTGCCGCCGAGAACGTCTTTGCCATTGCTGGCTTTGATCTTCTCTCCGGTGGCCAGAAGTCCAATGCTGGTACAACCTTCCTTACCCTCAAGGACTGGAGCCAGCGCAAGACACCGGAACTCGATTCCCGCAATATGGCCGGTCCCATCATGGGCATGAATGCCGGGATCAAGGACGCCATGATCCTTGCGTTCAATCCACCACCTATTCAGGGCCTAAGCACGACAGGCGGCTTTGAATTATACGTGCAGAACCGCGCGGGCAGTGATGTGGCCAAGCTGACAGATGCCACTAACAAAATCGTGGAAGCAGCGTCCAAGCGGCCTGAGCTTACCAGTGTGAGAACAACATTCGACGCGAATGTGCCGCAGTATCAGCTGGACCTCGATCGCGACAAGGCCAAGGCTCTCAATGTTCCCATCAATTCTGTCTTCGATGCGATGCAGGCGTCTTTCGGCAGCCTTTATGTGAATGACTTCACACTCTATGGCCGCAACTATCAGGTCAATCTGCAGTCGGAAGCGGATTTCCGCCGCACGCCCGATGATCTCCGGCAGGTGTTTGTGCGTGCCGATTCCGGTAGCATGATTCCGCTCAGTGCCCTCGTAACGGTGAAGCGCATAGTTGGCCCGGATCAGCTTGAGCGGTTCAATGCCTTCAGTGCCGCCAAGGTGACGGGTAATCCGGCGCCGGGCTATACTTCAGGCGATGCGATCAAGGCTATGCAGCAAGTCGCCAAGGAAACGCTGCCTGAGGGCTTCCAGATCGCGTGGACCGGGTCATCCTTCCAGGAATTGGCGACAAGCGGCACCGGTTCGCAGGCAATGATTTTCGGCATCATCATGGTGTTCCTGATCCTTGCTGCACAGTACGAAAAGTGGAGCTTGCCGCTCGCGGTCATTATGGCGGTGCCTTTTGCGCTCTTCGGTGCTCTTGCTGCAACGATGCTGCGCGGGCTGACCAATGACGTGTACTTCCAGATCGGTATGGTGACACTGATAGGCCTTGCGGCGAAGAACGCGATTTTGATCGTCGAGTTTGCGGTGCTGAAACGTCAGGAAGGCTATTCGGCTGCGGAGGCTGCCATTGAGGCGGCGCGGCTGCGTTTCCGGCCGATTGTGATGACTTCGCTTGCGTTCATCCTTGGTGTTGTACCTCTTGCAATCAGCTCCGGCGCAGGTTCGGCAAGCCGTCACGCCATCGGCACTGGTGTTATCGGTGGTATGCTTGCTGCAACATTTATTGCAACTTTCTTCATTCCAATGTTCTACCGGCTTATCGCCTGGAAAGACCCGGGTAAGAAAAAGTCGTCCCTGCCCGATGCGCAACCAACTCCGGCCCCGGCCGAATAATCATCGAACCCCCTCCCCTCCTCCGAGGTTGAGGGGGTTCCGCTTTCTGGGGCTATAGATCAACCCTTCCTTAGGCGCTAAGAATGAGACTAGTGGTTACAGGAGGAAATAATGGCTGTTCGACGCATAGTGCCAAATCTCGCGGCAAGCGATCCAGAGCTTGCCAGAAAGTTTTATGAAGACCTGCTTGATCTCAAGGTCGTCATGGATCACGGCTGGATACTGACATTCGCTTCTGATGCTGTTTGCAGACCGGAGGTAAGTGTGGCGAGCGAGGGTGGCTCAGGCACTCCCCTCCCCGCTCTTTCCATTGAGGTGGATAATGTTGATGCTGTTTATCAACGGGCAAAGGTAGCTGGATTGGAAATCCCTTACGATATCACTGACGAACTATGGGGCGTCCGCCGCTTCTTTGTCCGTGATCCCTTTGGAAACGTTGTGAATATTCTCTCACACGGGTGAGTAGACGGGTAAGCGTTAGTATCGTATTAACCAATTAACAATTTGATTTTACATCATAATATGTCTCATACGGTCATGTCTGCTGGGTTACTTTCCACTAGGAAGTCAATGAACGCACGGATACGTGCAGCCATATGTTCGTGTCCGGCAAAGACTGCATGGATAAATTCGATATCCTCGGGATTATAATCCTCCAGAACCGGAACAAGCACGCCTACATCAATATCCCTTTGCACGTGGAATTGACCAATGCGTGCGAGCCCAAGTCCGGCGATTGCCAGTTGCCGTACGCTCGAACCATTATTGGCTTTAAAATTACCCTTTACGGCTATTGGGCGAATACGTCCCTCACCCGGATAGCGAAAAGCCCATTCATCCATGCTGCGGCGAAAATTGAATGTCAGGCAGTTATGCTGCGCCAGTTCGTCGGGTGTCTGCGGTACACCATGCTGGGCAATATAGTCAGGAGAAGCAACAACGACACGGCGACTCTCGCCGAGTTTGCGCGCCTTCAACCCCGAATCCCGCATGGGACCGGTGCGGATGGCCACGTCGGCGCGTTCTTCAATGATGTCAATAACGCCATCGGACAGTGAGAGATCAAGCTCCACATCCGGATAGCGTGCGAGGAACGCCGGGACGAGCGGAACGATATAGCGTGTGCCGAAACCAACCGATGAGTTCACCCGAAGAAGGCCACGCGGAACTGCAGCGCCACCTGACGTCATTAGCCGTTCTGTCTCGTCGATTTCGGCGATGATACGAACCGCGCGCTGGTGATACGCCTCGCCTTCCGGCGTCAATTGCAGTGCCCGCGTCGATCGAACCAGCAAACGTGTGCCGAGACGTTCTTCGATCCGTGTAATCAACTTGCTGATTGCCGAAGGTGACAGGTTGAGCCGTTTACCGGCAGCCGTGAAACTGCCGCGTTCTACGGCCTCCACGAAGACCTCCATCTCGCCTGCCCGGTTGTTCATGCGAAACACCTCGATTGACTATATGAATTCAATTCACAGACCTTAGTTTATTTTACTGCATTATAACAGCAATGGGTTTGCGCCATATGTCGATCAACAGGGCGTCCAGGTGGCGCCTCCGTCAACAGAGCAGTTCGCTCGCGATCCAAGAACGGGAGTAACACTCCATGTTAAAGCAGTTTTCGTCCCTCGATCTTATCCGGAAGCCAGGCACAATCACACTCGGCATAGAATTGCCCCTGGATAATGACTGGGCACCGGAACGTGAAGCAAGGCGAGCTGCCGAAGGTCGTCCCTTCGGTGTTCCTGATTTGCGTTTGTACCCGGAACTTGTTCAGCAGGTTGATCGCTCCGGCTTTGCAGCCGTGTGGATGCGCGATGTCCCGGTATTTGATCCGAATAATTTCGGCGATGCTGGATCAGTCTATGATCCGTTCGTCAATCTGGGTTTTCTCGCCGGTATAACCAACAATGTTGCACTTGGAACGGCGGCAGTTGTTCTGCCCCTGCGCCATCCAATGATGGTTGCGAAGGCGGCAGCTTCTGTTGACGCACTTTCCGGCGGGCGCTTGATCCTCGGCGTTGCTTCCGGCGACAGGCCAGTCGAATATCCGCTGCTCGGGCTTGACTTTGAAAGCCGCGGCGACGCCTTTCGTGACGCAGTCGCTTATTTGCGCGCAGCTTGGCAATCCAACGGCTTGCCGGTTGCACGTGGACAACTGGAGCCCGCATTTGATCTGCTGCCGAAGCCACCGCGTGGCAATATTCCAATGATCATTGCTGGACAGGGACGCCAGACACCGGAATGGATTGCAGAGCAAATGGACGGTCGCTTCGTTTATCCGAACGGTGTTGAACGACTTGCCGCTCAAGCGAGTGATTGGCGTGCCGCCCGCTCGGCAAACAGTATTTATGACGGTGCGTTTATCAGCGCATTCCATCTGGATCTTGCGGAGAATGCCAATGAACCCGCCACGCCTCGCCGGTTTGGCGCACGGCTTGGCCGCAATGCATTCGTTGAGCATTTGCAAAACCTCAATGCCATTGGCGTCGACCATCTGGCATTGCTGCTGCGGCCATCGCAGCGCCCTTTGAACGAAGTTATCGATGAATTGGCGAGCGAGGTCTTGCCACAGTTCAATCAATCCTCATCCGCCCTTCAGACAGCGGCCGAATAACACAGGAGAATATTATGCATTTTGTAACAGCCAATGGAGGCTCTATTCCTGCTTTGGGTTTTGGTACATTTCGTATGCCGGGCGCGGATGTGTTGCGCATGGTGCCGCACGCTTTGAAACTTGGTTTCCGCCACGTCGATACGGCCCAGATCTATGGCAATGAAGCTGAGGTCGGCGAGGGCATCGTCAAGTCAGGTGTTGCGCGTAGTGACGTCTTCCTGACGACCAAGGTCTGGGTTGAGAATTATCGACGGGATGCATTCGCCGCCTCGGTCAATGAGAGCTTGAAGAAACTGAAGACAGATCACGTCGATCTGCTCCTATTGCATTGGCCGAACACTGTGGTGCCGCTTGCCGAGCAGATTGGTGCGTTGAACGAAGTCAAGGCGGCGGGTAAGGTACGACATATTGGCGTGAGCAACTTCAGCACGGCACTGATGGCCGAAGCCATTGCATTAAGCGATGCGCCGCTGGTCACCAATCAGGTGGAGTACCATCCTTATCTAAACCAGAAACCGGTGATTGACGCAGCGCGAGAAGCAGGTATGTCAGTTACCGGCTATTACGGCATGGCCGACGGCGCGGTTTTTGATGATGCGGTTCTCAATGAGATAGCCGTGCGTAATGGCAAGGCCGTTGCCCAGATTGTTTTGCGCTGGCTGGTACAGCAGGAGAATGTGATTGCTTTGTCAAAGACTGTGGGTGAGGCCCGAGCCGCCGAGAATCTTGCAATCTTTGATTTCGTGCTTAGTTCGGATGATATGAAGGCGGTCCATGCTCTGGCTCGAACCGATGGTCGCATCGTCAGCCCCAACGGTCTCGCTCCGGTCTGGGACAAAGCCGCCTAAGCGAGCCGCGTAAAGTTCCGTCACCTCGGACATAGGGCCAGTATCACCTCCGTTGCTTTCGTAACGGAGGTGAAATGGTATGGAAGTCGCTATATTATCGTTGGAGGGCGATTCGATTTGATGAATATGATTTGTGCATACGTGATCATCGGAGATCGTTGTTGTACGTGTACAACGTATGTGAAGCTCACCAGGATGATTGGGGTTGGGTGGCGGAGAGGCCAAGTTGCCTAAACCAGACTGCAGCAAAGTTGTACGCGTACAACCGTTATTAGCCTTATTTGGCAAAATTGCACTTAACTGTTGGTTAACCTAAAACAGTTTGCCACTAAAAGAGAATCTCTCCATATTGGAATCAGCGCATATTTTTAAAGTTTGGACGAAAATGCGCAGATGAGAGGTTGGAGATGCTTGATCAGAACCCGGCAGATGCGCCCGCAACGACGTTGCGGTCGTTGATTGCATCTGACGCTGAAGATTTGGCGCGTCAGCTGCAAGCTCATCAATCGCGCATTTTCCCGCCGACAGCGCAGAAAACAATTCGTATGTTCACGCCGGCAGAGGCCGCCGATTTTATCGGTATTCACGAAGGGTATCTGCGCCAGATCGTGGCCGATGGTCATGGCCCGGCACCACAGTCGAACGGACGCAGGCTTTATTCCGTCAATGATCTGGAAGAGTTGCGCCGTTTGCTTGACGCCAATGGCAAGAGTGCTGCGAAATATGTGCGGCATCGTCGGGATGGCGAAAAGCTGCAAATCATTTCGATCATGAACTTCAAGGGTGGCAGCGCGAAGACCACGACATCGGCGCATCTGGCCCAGTATCTGGCACTGCGCGGTTATCGCGTGCTTGCCATTGATCTTGATCCACAGGCCTCGCTCTCGGCCATGTTCGGCCACCAGCCGGAACTTGATGTTGATCAGAACGAGACGTTGTACGGCGCTATTCGCTATGGTGCTGAACGCCGGCATATCACCGAAATCGTTCGGGCAACGTACACGCCAAACCTGCACATCATTCCGGGTAATCTTGAGTTGATGGAGTTTGAGCACGAAACACCAAAGGTTCTGGCTGACAAGCGTCCTGATACGATGTTTTTCTCGCGTATCGGCGAATGTCTTGCGGATATTGAATCCGCCTATGATGTGGTTATTCTGGATTGCCCGCCGCAGTTGGGGTTCCTTTCGCTTTCAGCACTTTGTGCGGCAACGGCCATTTTGATCACCGTTCATCCACAGATGCTTGACGTAATGTCGATGTCGCAGTTCCTGCACATGACCAGCGATCTCCTTGCTGTAGTCGAAAACGCAGGCGGCAAAACTGAATATGACTGGATGCGCTATTTAATTACGCGTTTCGAGCCCAATGACGGCCCGCAAAATCAGATGGCCGGCTTTATGCGGTCAATTTTTGGTAATCGTGTTCTTGAGAGTGAGATGTTGAAATCCACGGCGATTTCCGATGCCGGTTTGACCAAGCAAACTCTTTATGAGGTGGACCGTTCGCTGTTTACGCGCGGCACCTATGACCGGGCTTTGGAAAGCCTGACGCTGGTCAATGGTGAAATTGAGGAATTGCTCCGTAGAACGTGGGGAAGGAAATAACCCATGGCGCGTAAAAACCTGTTTGAAATGACGCCGGAAAGCGACGAAGCAGAATCTGCAACACCAGTGAGGACAACGTTGGGACGACCACTGCTTGGTCTCGATCGTCCTTTGCGGCCTGCAAGCCCTGTAGGGGCTATATCGCAGTCGCTCGATGGTATTTCTGCCAAGGCGCAGCGCGCTGAGGAAATTGAAAAACGTCTTGCGGAAGGGCAGGCTATTATTGAGCTGGATCCTTCACTTGTGGACGCCTCTTTCGTTGTTGATCGTCTTGGTGTTGATGCGGAAGATCAATCCGGCCTGGTTGTACAGATCCGCGAACATGGACAACAGGTTCCCATTCTGGTGCGTCCGCACCCTGAAAGGGAAGGGCGGTTTCAGGTTGCTTATGGGCATAGGCGTCTGGCGGCCGTTAAAGAGATCGGTGGCAAGGTCAAGGCAGTTGTACGTGACCTTACCGATGAGCAGTTGATTGTTTCGCAAGGCCAAGAAAACAACTCACGCACTGATCTGTCTTTTGTCGAGCGCTGCTATTTCGCAGCGAAGCTGGAGACCAAGGGTTTTAACCGTGAGACGATCATGTCATCGCTCGGCGTGGATAAGGCGGCGTTGTCGCGCATGATTGCTCTTGTTAAGCGCATCCCATCGCCATTGATTGAAGCGATTGGCCCAGCACCCGCATTTGGGCGGCAGCGCTGGGCTGAGATCGCCGACATGCTCGAAGATAAATCGAAGCGCGCACGAGCGCTGAAACACATTGATGATGCGGATTTTCTTGCCGCGAAAAGCGATGCACGCTTCCAAATCATCTTCGATCTGATGAAAATTACCAAAGATAAACCGCGGGTAACGGCCTGGACTGCGCCAGATGGAACATCTCCGGCGAAGATCAAGGAAACCGATGCGGCACTTAGTATAGCATTCGACAAGCGGATTGGTTCGCAATTTGGCGCTTTCGTTGAGCGCAAGCTGCTGACTTTGTTTGAAGAATTCCAGAAGGAAACAGGAGACTAGACACCGCAAAAGAAAAAAGCTCCCGAACGTTGCCGTCGCGGAAGCCCTTCTCACAGTGTGGTAACTTGAGAATCGCATTTCCGGGAATCAGTGTCAAGAGTAATTGGCGTCGTTTGGGCGAGCGTGGATCTTTTGCCTATTGAAAGGTAGAGGACGATGCAG
>NZ_FNIY01000021.1 GCF_900104355.1 Phyllobacterium sp. OV277
AGCTCGTCAGGCTCATAACCTGAAGGTCACAGGTTCAAATCCTGTCCCCGCAACCAAACCTTCCAAATAGAAAACCAACAAGCTTCTCAAAACACATTATAAACCGGTAGCACACCGTCTTAAGCCCAGAGGCACGACAATGGAGCCGCCGCAAGACGCTCTGCAAAGGGCACAACATCCGTGCTGTCATATAAAACGACGCCATAGGCAAATCTATCGCCGCAGGCGTCTGCAAGAATTCGCAGTCCATCGAAATCAGATGCCTTGACCGTAGCGCTTGCTTTCACCTCAATCCCGACAACCGTGCCATCATCGCGTTCGAGAACGATATCGACCTCATGCATTTTCTGGTCACGGAAGTGATAAGGCGTCAGGCGCAGTTGTGAGCCGGTCATCAGCTTTCGAACCTCAGAAAACACGAAACTTTCCAAGAGTGCGCCAAATATGCTGCGATCTTTTGTGACGCGATCGAAACTTAAGCCACGACTGGCGGCAAGCAATCCAGAATCGACGAAATGCAATTTCGGTGTCTTGATGATTCGTTTCAGTGTGTTGGTGTACCAAGGCTGAAGCGTAAAGACGAGAAAGACCTGTTCCAACAGCCCGACATAACGCTGGCCGGTTTTGTAGTTGACATCAATGCTGCCGGCAAACTGCGAATAATTGACCAACTGCCCTGAATGTTCTGCCAGCAGGCGAACGAATTTGGGCAGGTCAGTCAGTTTCTCGATCTCGGCGATATCGCGCAGATCCCTCGTCATGACGGAGGTCAAATAGGAGCGCGCCCAATCCTGACGCCGACGTTCGGTATCGCGAACAATGGCTTCGGGAAAACCGCCCTGAAGCACCAGATCGACCAGATCATTTCCAACAATTGCCGTTTTATCACCACGCAGTTTTCCTTCAAACAGCCGGTCCAGAAATGTGGGTTTTCGACCAAGGACCTCCGCGCGGGCCAAGGGCAGCATTTGAAGCGTTTCCATTCGGCCGGCCAGACTGTCCGCAACGCGGGGGAGTGTCAGGATATTGGCTGAGCCGGTCAGCAGAAAACGGCCGGGACGGTAATCGTCATCTACCGTTTTCTTGATTGCAAGCAGCAGATCGGGTGCGCGTTGGATTTCATCGATGATTGCCCGGTCCAATCCCCGGATGAAGCCGGCCGGGTCAGACCTTGCCGCATCAATCCCCGGTTGGTGGCAATCAGGAATATATATGGTGTTAATTAGTAGTCAATATGGTGGTGATTAGGATCACATGCGTGGGTATCTGCGATCTGATCAAAATCAGAATCTTCCGAACGTCTGATTGCGAATCCGGCGGCGTGTTGATTGGTATCATCAACCATCGTTTCGGAGTTGCACATTCTCTTCTCCTGCAATTTGATTACTGGCTGTCTTGCCAATTACATTTTTCTTAGAGCAGATGTCATTCTTACAGGAAACTCTACTTATGACTGATCAGGTGATCGAGATTCACGGCGTTCGCGTTTTTGTATTTGACGCTAAGGGCGACAAGCTTGCCGGGGAGCGGGATGCGAATGCATTTTTGAGTGCGGTTTGGGCACAGCAGGCAACCCTTGCGGTCATTCCGGTTGAACGATTGGGCGAAGATTTTCTTGATCTCAAAACCCGCATCGCGGGGGAGGTCATCCAGAAGTTCGTCAACTATCAGGTTCGTCTGGCAATTCTCGGGGACGTCTCCGCTTGGATCAGTGAAAGCACGGCATTGCGGGATTTTGTCTATGAGACAAATCGTGGCCGAAGCCTTTGGTTCATCGGTGATTTGGCTGAGCTTGATCAACGGCTTTCAATTGCTGCGTGATTCCTTGCGAACAGGGCAAGAGTAAATCCCTTTCGGATTCTGTTTCCGTGTCTACAACTGCTTTTTTGAAAGAGCTGTTGTTTGCCTTGTAACCAGTTCGAAGCCCACATTGATGGCTGATGCGGGAGAATTGTCTGCATCGGCACTATGGTCGAGAACCTGCAGAAGCAATTCCCCGGTTTTCCGGCCAATCAATTCCGCATCAATGCGAATCGTTGTGATGGCGGGAACGCATTGCCGGGCGATATCGAAATCGCCAAAGCCCATCAGCGACAGATCGTCAGGCACCTGAATGCCGCGGCGGTGACATTCCATCAACGCGCCAACGGCAGAAATATCGGAAACGGCGAAAACGGCTTCCACATCAGGTGCGCGTTCGAGCAAAACACCAAGTGTAAGCGCGCCATGATCGTAGGAAACGGGTGCCAGGCCCTCGCGAATCACCAATTCATCGCCAAGGCCAGCTTCCCGCAACACGGAGGTGAAGCCCGCAAGGCGTGATTCGCCGCGCAAATCCTTGGCGTCGCTATCCATTCTTGAACCGAGCGCACCGATTCGCCGGTGCCCAAGGGCCAGAAGGTGCAGCGCCGCCGCCCGCCCGACCTCATAGTTGGAAAAACCAACCGCATGGTCAATCGGATGTTCAGGCGTATCCCAGATTTCGACGATTGGAATTCCGGCTCGCAGCATCATTTCGTTTGCTGCCTTGGTGTGGGTCGTTCCTGCAACCACGATCGCGTCGGGGCGGCGGGCCAGCATGGCGCGGATGATTCGCTCTTCTTCCTCAAGCCGGTACATGGTGTAGCCGATAAGCAGTTGGTAATCGGCGGGCCGCATCGCCTCGGCAAGACCCTGAGCCGTATCGGCGAAATTGGAATTTGTCAGGGTAGGGAGAATCGCTGTGATAAAATTGGTGCGCCGGGATGAAAGGCTGCCTGCAACCCGGTCGGGTACGTAGCTCAACTGCTCGATAGCCTTCATCACCTTGTTTCGCGTTGATTCGGAAACAAGGTCGGGGTCCGCAAGCACGCGCGAGACAGTCATCTTCGACACGCCGGCGAGGCGGGAGACGTCGTGCATGGTGGCTTTTTGCGAGGATGGCGGCACGTATCGGTCCTGTCTGTTCCGAATCAGTTACTTCGGGGCGATCCTGTTGTAAACCACATGATAAAAACGGCCATCGAACATACGCATCATTTCATCGGTGATAACACGCCCTTCCAGCCGGACGGGTGAGGCCAATGCTTCTTTGACGGCTTCCATCGTCGGGTAGTCGACTTCCTGCACCATGGCGATGTCAGGCGAATCGGGGTCCGAATCAATCATACGCATCACACGCACTGCCTGGGCATTCGGCATGCGCTTCCAAATGGGCAGCAATTGCTCCTCGACTATCCGGAAAAACGCCTCTTCCTGACCTGCGTGAATCTTGCCTTCAAAGATGGCCGAACGGGTGAACATCAATCCTCCTCAGGTGATAAGAGCGCAGCATTGTAGGGTTGCCACTTGTAATGTTATCGATAACATGCTTCATTGGAAACACAAGCAGCAAATTTCGTGGGCTGTTGCAGACTGGTTTGAAGCAGTGCTTCTTTGGCGATTTAATGCCAGTTTTGGTACCGCAATCGGACGACAGCATTTCTAAAGCATGGCGCTGATGGGAGTGTTATCGAGAACAAATGAAATTGAATTCAGGTGGCGTGCTCGGGAGGTACTGCCGGAACCTTGATACAAGTGGAGGAGGCTATAATGGGTATTTCAAAATCATTGCGGGTGATGGTCGCTGCTGTCGGCGTTGCCGCTGCGGGTCTGTTTTCAGCCGTTGATGCCAATGCGGTCACACTGAATGACATCACGTCGCGCGGCACTGTGCGAATCGGCGTGCTGACAGGCGCGCCGCCCATGGGCATGGTGGACGAGAAGGGTAATCCAACCGGATATGACGTTGACGTCGCCAATCTGATTGCCGGTTACCTCGGTGTAAAGGCTGAACTGGTTCCGCTGACGCCGCCGTCGCGCATTCCGGCACTGCAGACAGGCAAGGTCGATTTCCTTGTCGCGACGCTTGCGCCAACGGGTGAGCGGGCCAAAACAGTGATGTTTACCCAACCTTATAGTGCATTCAACATGGTGATTGTTTCGGGCAAAGATCAGAAATTCGGTGCGTTGTCAGAACTCGGCGGCAAGCGCGTCGCGGTCAATCGCGGCTCGTCACAGGAAGCCGCTTTGCGGAAGGTTGCCGTGCCGGGGCTTGAACTTGTGGTTTACGAAGATGATTCGACCACGGCGCAGGCGCTGATTGCCGGGCAAGTTGATGCGGTTGCCTTGCCTTCCACTGTTGCGGATGCGGTGTTGAAACAGCTGCCCGACGCCGGTTTGCAGGTTGGCTTCACGTTCTTTCGTCAGGGCAATTCCATGGCAACCACCCTGCAGGATTTCGAGATGCGTCAATGGCTCAACACAGCCATTTACCTCATGAAGAACTCCGGCGAGCTTGATGCAATTTCGGTCAAGTGGACCGGTCAGCCAATGCCGCAGCTGCCATCCTTCTGATCCGCTGCTCAATCGATTCACCGGGCAAAGTCTGCCCGGTGCAATCCCTCACGGAGGCCGGAGATGTCCTACACCTTCCAGTTTGGCGTGATCGCCCAATATCAGAATGAGATTCTTGCCGGCATTTGGATGACGATCAAGCTGTCTGTTGCTTCGATCATCCTTGGTTGCGCCTGTGGTATCGTGCTGGCGTCTGTTCGCTCGATGAAGCCGGGCATCGGCCGTATTCTTGTTGATGCCTATGTCGAGATCATTCGTAACACACCGTTTCTGGTGCAGCTTTTCATCGTCTATTTCGGTATGCCGGGGCTGGGAATTCGCGTCAGTGCGGTGACGGCGGCCTTGATCGGCATGACAATCAATCTGGCTGCTTATTCGACCGAAATCATTCGCGCCGGGATCGAATCGATTCACAAGTCGCAGATTGAAGCGGGCGAGGCGCTCGGTTTCACCCGGTTGCAGATTTACCGGCATGTCATCATCATGCCAGCGATTGCGAAAGTCTATCCGGCGCTGTGCAGCCAGTTCGTGCTGATGATGCTGGCATCATCTGTTTGCTCGGCCATTTCGACCAATGAGCTTGCGGCATCGGCAGCCTTTGTCGAGTCGCAAAGCTTCCGTTCGTTCGAAGTCTATATCGTTGTTACACTGATTTATCTGGCATTGGCGCTCGCCCTGCGCGGGATGCTCGCCATGATCGGATTGTGGCTGTTTGGTCGCCGGGTGGCGCGGCGAACAGCTGTCGCTCTTCCGGAGGTGCAGACATGATTCTCCGTACTTTTGGTTTCAGCGAATTCGGCTTTCTTGTTTCCGCACTGCTATGGACTGTTGTCCTTACCATCATCGCGCTTAGCGGCGGCGGCATTGTCGGCTTCTTCATCGCACTCGCTCGTACCTCCACGCATAAGTGGCTGCGGATTGTTGCGGCGACCTATATCCAGATCATTCAGGGCATTCCGGTGCTGATGATCCTGTTCCTGTCCTATTACGGTCTAAGTCTTGCCGGTCTGCAATTACCACCTCTGGTGGCAGCGGGCGCTTCGATGACGATCTATGCATCGGGCTATCTCGCCGAAATCTGGCGTGGTTGCATCCAGTCGGTGCCCAAGCAGCAATGGGAGGCGTCAGAATCGCTGGCGATGACGCGGACGCAGCAATATCGCTATGTGATTCTGCCGCAGGCACTGCGCATCTCGTTGCCCTCGACCGTTGGCTTTGCCGTGCAGGTGGTCAAGAACACCTCGATCACCTCGATCATTGGTTTTGTTGAACTCGCCCGTGCGGGCCAACTCATCAACAACGCGACATTCCAGCCATTCCGCGTTTTCATCGCGGTCGCGGCTCTTTACTTCGTCGTCTGTTATCCGCTGTCCCAGCTATCACGTTGGCTGGAAAGGAGACTCCATGCCAGAAGTCATCGTTGAAAATGTCCACAAAAGCTTCGGCATGGTCGAAGTCCTCAAAGGCGTCTCGCTGACCGTCGAGCGCGGCGAGGTCATCGCGCTGATTGGCCGGTCGGGTTCGGGCAAGAGCACGCTGCTCCGCTGCATCAACGGGCTGGAAAAAATCAATTCCGGCCGTATCGAGATTGCTGGCCATACGGTGAGCAGCGATCCCAAACAGTTGCGGGCGTTGCGGACGGATGTTGGCATTGTTTTCCAGAGCTATAATCTTTTCCCGCATCTGAGTGTCGGCGAGAACATCATGCTGGCGCCAAAGATCGTGAAGAATGTGGCCAAGGCGCAGACCCGCGAAACGGCGGAGAGGGTGCTGAAACTGGTTGGTCTATCGGAAAAATTCGATGCCTATCCAGACGAGCTTTCCGGCGGTCAACAGCAGCGCGTTGCCATTGCCCGTTCGCTCGCCATGCAGCCAAAGGTAATGCTGTTTGATGAAGTGACATCGGCGCTTGATCCTGAATTGACCGAAGAAGTGCTCAACGTCATGGAACAGCTTGCGCGTGACGGCATGACGATGATTCTTGTCACCCACGAAATGGCGTTTGCCCGGCGGGTCGCGACAAAGACCATCTTCATGCATCAGGGCAAGATCTGGGAAGAAGGCTTATCAAAGCAACTCTTCAGCGATCCGCAAACGCCAGAGCTGCGCCAGTTCGTCAAAGCCGATGTTAAGTGAAATAACCAATCAGGAATCTCGTAATCATGTCGATTGATATTCTGCAACTCTGTCCTGTTATGCCAGCCCTCGAAGCAGATTTGGCCAAGCGCTATACCGTTCATCGTTGGTTCGAGATGAAAGATCAGCCGGGATTTCTCAAATCCCATGCGGATAAGATTCGCGGCGTGGTCACTGGCGGGCATATCGGGATTCCGATGGAACTTGCGGCCCAATTGCCAAAACTCGAAATCATTTCGATCAATGGTGTCGGCTATGACAAGATTGATCTGAACGAGGCGCGCAAGCGCGGCTATCGCGTCGCCAACACGCCTGATGTGCTGACGGCTGATGTTGCCGATCTGGCCCTTGGCCTGATCATTGCTTTGGCGCGCCAGCTTGTGCTTGCCGACAATCATGTGCGGGCTGGCAATTGGCCAAAGGGCGAACTTGGTCTGGGGCACCGGGTAACCGGAAGGCGCTATGGCATCTTCGGGCTTGGCCGTATTGGTCAGGCCATTGCCACGCGACTGCAAGCTTTTGACGGGAAAATCTCCTATTCTGGCCGCCGGAAGCTCGATGTTCCCTACACGTTTTATCCTGATATCAACGAGCTTGCAGCCAATTGCGATGTGCTTGTGATAGCGGCGGCGGCCTCTGCCGAGACAAAGCATGTGGTCAACACGGATGTGCTGAAGGCACTTGGCCCCAATGGCAGCCTGATCAATATCGCCCGTGGCTCTCTCGTGGATGAAGCGGCTTTGATTGCTGCGCTGCAGGGCGGAACGATTTCCGGTGCGGGCCTTGATGTGTTCGAGGACGAACCGCGCGTACCGGAAGCCCTGATAGGCATGAAGAATGTTGTTGTGTCGCCGCATATCGCAAGTGCGACCCACGAGACGCGCCGCGCCATGGCCGATCTCGTGCTGGCCAATCTGGAAGCGCAATTTTCTGGCAAGCCACTGCCTGCAGCGGTTGTTTAACTGACGTTCCGACACACGAGGAAAAGAAAATGGCTGACGCATCCACAGTTGCTGTTATTGGTGCCGGGTTCATGGGCGCGGCAATTGCAACGCGGCTAATCGAGACCGGCCACGCGGTGACTGTGTTTGATGTTGATGCGCAAAAGGTTGCGGCGCTTTTGGCCAAAGGTGCAATTGCTGCAAGTTCGGTTGCGGATGCTACTGCCAAGAGCAATTTTGTTATTCTCAGTCTGAATCATGCCGATATTGTCCGCGCCGTGGTCTTCGGCTCGGCCGGGGTGGCTGCTGCGGCCACAGCCGACAAATTGCTGATCGATATGTCGTCGATCGACCCGAAGGAAACCGCTGAGATGGCGGCAAAGCTTGCGGAGCAAACCGGGATGAAATGGCTGGATTGCCCGCTATCCGGCGGTGTTCCCGGTGCGCTTGCGGGGCGATTAACGGTTATGGCGGGCGGTGATGCTGCCGATTTCGAACGCGGACGGACCGTGATGCAGCACCTTTGCGCCAACTACACATTGATGGGACCAAGCGGCGCGGGGCAGACCACCAAGCTGATCAACCAGCTGTTTTGCGCCGTGGCGTTTCAGGCCGTTGCCGAGGCGGTCAAGCTTGCGGAAGCGGGCGGCGTTGATCCCGCCATCATCCCACAGGCGTTGGCAGGCGGGCGCGCCGACAACCGGATCATGCAGGAGTTTATGGCGAAATTTGCCGCCCGGGATTATACGCCGACCGGGCGCATCGATAACATGCTGAAGGATCTCGACTCTCTGCAGGCCTTTGCCTTGAAGACAAAGACGCCTTTGCCGATGACCGGACAGGTGGTCGAAATTCACCGGCTGCTCTGTGCAGCCGGATTGGGTCCACGCGATTCGGCCGAAATGATGCGGCTGCTGGATGGTTTTTCCGACGAGCGTTAGAGATCCTGTGCTTGCAGCCATTGCACGCTGGCATCAACAATCTGCTTGATTGGATGGGCGACGTCTTGCGTGAAAACCAGTGGCTCGCCCTTCGGTGATTCCAGCGTCGCCAGCTGGCTGTCCAGCATGGACAGCGGCATGAAGTGCCCGGTGCGCTTCCCCATATGGTCACGCAGAACCTCAAGGGTGCCATCGAGAAAGACAAAGGCGAGCGCTCCGCCAGCTTCCCGGCGCAACCGGTCACGATAGCTCTTTTTTAGCGCCGAACAGGAAACGATGACACCCTTCTCGGCTTTGGCAAGTTCCGCACCAATTTTGTCGAGCCATGGCCAGCGATCATCGTCGGTCAGCGGAATGCCCGCCGACATTTTCTTCACATTGCTTTCGGGATGCAGAACGTCGCCTTCAATGAAGGGCAGGGACAATGCGGCCGCTATTCCTTCGCCGATCGAAGATTTGCCGGAGCCACTCACTCCCATGACGATGAGCCGGATCATACGGACGCCGTGATTCCGCCATCGACGTGGATGACCTGGCCATTGACGAAGGATGAGGCATCGCTGGCAAGGAATACGGCTGCTCCCACCAATTCTTCGACATTGCCCCAGCGACCCGCTGGCGTGCGCTTTTCCAGCCAGCCGGAGAATTCAGGATTATCGATAAGGGCCTGATTGAGCGGTGTCTTGAAATAGCCGGGTGCGATGGCGTTGATCTGCAAACCATATTTTGCCCAGTCCGTGCACATGCCGCGGGTGAGATTGCGGACAGCGCCCTTGGTTGCCGTATAGGGCGCGATGGACGGACGCGCGAGTTCGCTTTGCACCGATGCAATATTGATAATCTTGCCCCGTCCGCGTTTGATCATATGCTTTGCCACACTTTGCCCCGTATAGAAGACACTTGATATATTGGTCTGCAACAGCAGCTGCCACTTGTCCTCAGGGAAATCCTCGAGCGGGGCGCGAAACTGCATCCCGGCATTGTTAAAGAGAATATCGATAGCGCCAATCTCAGCTTCGATCTTGTCCACGCCGACTTTGACGCTGTCAATATTGGTCACGTCAAACGCGGCTGCGTGGGCTTTGTGCCCGGCAGCTTTCAGCTCAGTGACGGCTGCATTCACCTTGGTTTCATCGCGGCCATTGATGATGATTTCCGCCCCATGTTCAGCCAGACCTTTTGCGAGGGCAAAGCCGATGCCCTGGCTTGATCCTGTGATGAGGGCACGTTTCCCCTCAAGGCTGAACAATGGATAGGCCATTCTTTCTTTCCTCCGGTTTTGCGGAAATTCGACTCGCGAAAGCTGTCGCTTCTTCTCCGCTTGACATAAATGTTATCGATAACATATGCAAGTATCAGTGTGTTAAAGCGCTTCGCCTACCCGCGACAATGTCGTCTGGGTGCGGGATGCGCAAGGGAGGAATGCATGAAGGCCGTCGTCATCCACGCCGCGAAGGATTTGCGTATCGAAGAACGTGATCCGGGTGCGCCTGAAGCCGGGCAGGTGGATATTGCCATTGAGGCAGGCGGCATATGCGGCTCGGATCTGCATTACTACAATCATGGCGGGTTCGGCGCGATCCGGCTGCGTGAGCCGATGATTCTTGGCCACGAAATTGCCGGAACTATTCTGGCTTTGGGAGCCGGCGTGAGCGGCCTTGCCATCGGTGATCGTGTTGCCGTATCGCCCAGCCGGCCCTGCAATCATTGCGACTATTGTCTTAAAGGGCTGCAGAACCATTGTCTTAACATGCGCTTTTACGGCAGTGCGATGCCTATGCCGCATATTCAGGGCGCATTCCGCCAGCGGCTGATTGCCGAGGCATGGCAATGTCACAAGGTGGCAGACGGTGTCTCCATCAATGAAGCAGCATTTGCTGAGCCGTTCGCCGTGACCCTCCATGCGGTCAATCGTGCCGGATCATTGCTGGGCAAGCGGGTTCTTGTTACGGGCTGTGGTCCCATCGGTGCTTTGACCATTTTGGCTGCACGGGCGCACGGCGCACAGGAGATTGTTGCAACCGATGTCATGGATGCAGTTCTGGTGAAGGCGAGGGAAGTTGGCGCCGACCGAACCATCAATGTCGCCGAATATCCGGAACAACTTGCCGCCTATTCCGCCAACAAAGGCTCATTTGATGTAATGTTCGAAGCATCCGGCAATGAACGGGCGCTACGCGCCGGGCTGGAAGTCTTGCGGCCGCGCGGCATTCTCATGCAGCTTGGTCTTGGCGGTGACATCTCCATTCCGCAGAACATGATCGTTTCCAAGGAAATCGACCTGCGTGGTTCTTTCCGCTTCCATGAGGAGTTTGCGCTGGCCGTTGATCTCATCAGCCGGAAAGTGGTCGATGTGAAGCCGCTGCTGACGGGGATTTTCAAGCTCGATGAAGCGGTCAAGGCATTTGAGACGGCGGGGGATCGCAGCCGTTCGATGAAGGTGCAATTGGCCTTCGACTGACATTCGCGTCCGGAATGAGGCAAATGTTCCCAAATGTTCGTTGAAACCGCTTTTGCCTATGCTAAGGTCCGGCGACACTTCCCCTTTGATAGAGCGTTGATGCTTTCGAGCGTATCGCCGAGGGTTTGTTTGGAGCGAGAGTTTCGGGAGAAGGCCTGACAAGGGCCGCATCGTGACGGCGATCCTGTGCCGTCATCAGGAAGGACAGAAAGAATCATGACATTGCACCAGAATCTGATCGATGGCGCTTGGACCGGCGGCGACGCCATTGCCAACATCAATCCTTCCAATACCAATGATATCGTCGGTGAATATGCACGGGCAACGGCCGAAGACACGTTGAATGCCATAGCGGCGGCGAAGGCAGCTTTCCCGGCATGGTCACGCTCCGGCATTCTTGAGCGCCATGCGATCCTGCGCAAGACCGCCGACGAGATCACCGCCCGCAAGGATGAAATCGGTCGCCTGTTGTCACGCGAAGAAGGCAAGACATTGGCCGAAGGTATCGGCGAGACAGTGCGCGCTGCTCAAATCTTTGATTTCTTCGCCGGAGAAGTTCTGCGTCTGGCGGGTGAGGTCCTGCCGAGCGCGCGCCCGAATATCGGTGTTGAAATTACCCGCGAGCCAATCGGCGTTGTCGGCATTATCACCCCATGGAATTTTCCCATCGCCATTCCCGCCTGGAAGATTGCTCCAGCATTGGCCTATGGCAATACGGTCGTGTTCAAGCCAGCTGATCTGGTGCCGGGCTGCTCCTGGGCGATTGTCGACATATTGCACCGCGCCGGTCTGCCAAAAGGTGTGCTCAACCTTGTCATGGGCAAGGGGTCGGTGGTTGGCCAGACCATTCTCGATAGTGCTGATGTGAATGCCATCACCTTCACCGGTTCGGTTGGCACGGGCAAACGCGTTGCCGCTGCCTCCATTGAACATATGCGCAAGTTCCAGCTGGAGATGGGCGGCAAGAACCCATTCGTTGTGCTTGACGATGCGGATTTGAACGTCGCCGTCGAAGCAGCCGTTAACAGCGCCTTCTTCTCGACAGGTCAGCGCTGCACCGCGTCCTCGCGTATTATTGTCACCGAAGGCATTCATGACCGCTTCGTTGCTGCGGCGACCGAGCGTCTGAAAGGTGTCATCGTTGACGATGCGCTGAAGGCTGGAACTCATATCGGCCCGGTGGTTGATCAGAGCCAGCTGAAGCAGGATGAAGACTATATTGCCATTGGCCAGAGTGAAGGCGCGAAGCTTGCTTTTGGCGGCGAGCGGCTGACCCGTGATAATCCCGGCTTCTATCTGCAGCCAGCATTGTTCACCGAAGCCACCAACCAGATGCGGATTTCGCGCGAGGAAATCTTTGGTCCCGTGGCCAGTGTCATCCGGGTCAAGGATTATGAAGAGGCATTGCATACGGCCAATGATACGCAGTTCGGCCTGTCATCGGGCATCGCCACGACAAGCCTCAAACATGCAACGCATTTCAAACGCAATGCCGAGGCTGGCATGGTGATGGTCAATCTGCCGACAGCCGGTGTGGATTTCCATGTGCCGTTCGGTGGGCGCAAGGGCTCAAGCTATGGTTCGCGCGAGCAGGGCAAATATGCTGCTGAATTCTATACGACCGTAAAGACGGCTTACACGCTGGCCTGAAGTCAGCTTTCTCGCTCTTTATGACGGATCTGTTTTTGACGGGCGGTGCGGTGCACCCCCCGTATTTATTGGGTTTTGGTTGTTTGTTGGTTTTGGTTATCCCCAGGGTTGGTTGTGCTGGCTTGAGAAAGTTTAGATTTGTGCGTTTTTTTGGGAAAGGCGTGTTGACAGTTTTGGTGGTGGGGGTCTATATACCGACACAACGAGGGCGGGGCGCCGCTGGCGGTTGCTGAATGCGCCCTAAAGGAAGCTCTCTGGAAGTTTTCGGATTGTTG